>NZ_CP134062.1:0-4800000 GCF_031583025.1 Mycobacterium sp. Z3061
TTGACCGATGACCCTGGTTCCGGATTCGCCCCGGTATGGAACGCGGTCGTCTCCGAGCTCAACGGTGAGGCCGGCAACGGATCCGCCCTCACCACTCCGCTGACCGCCCAGCAAAGGGCCTGGCTCAAACTCGTGCAACCTCTCACCATCGTCGAGGGGTTTGCTCTGCTGTCCGTTCCGAGTGTTTTCGTCCAGAACGAGATCGAACGCCACCTACGCACCCCGATCACCGACGCACTGAGCCGTCGCCTGGGACAGCAGATCCAACTCGGTGTCCGCATCGCTCCCCCGCCGGCCGACGACGACGGCGTGTTCGCCGCGCCCGACTCCCCGGCCCCGATCGAGGATTCTGCGCCGGCCGAGACTCCCGTTGCCGACGACGACCAAGGCGACACCGTCGTGGGTCCCGGGCAGAACTGGCCGAGTTACTTCGCTGAACGCCCGACTGCCACCGACACCGCGGCCGCCTCGGGCACCAGCCTCAACCGGCGCTATACCTTCGACACGTTTGTCATCGGTTCCTCCAACCGGTTCGCGCACGCGGCGACCCTGGCGATCGCCGAGGCCCCCGCCCGCGCCTACAACCCACTGTTCATCTGGGGCGAGTCTGGTTTGGGGAAAACTCATCTGCTGCACGCCGCCGGCAATTACGCCCAACGCCTGTTTCCCGGGATGCGCGTCAAATACGTCTCCACCGAGGAATTCACCAACGACTTCATCAACTCGCTGCGCGATGACCGCAAGGTGTCGTTCAAGCGCAGCTACCGCGACGTCGACGTGTTGCTCGTCGACGACATTCAGTTCATCGAGGGCAAGGACGGTATTCAGGAAGAGTTCTTCCATACCTTCAACACCCTGCACAACGCCAACAAGCAGATCGTCATCTCCTCCGATCGGCCGCCCAAACAGCTCGCGACCCTCGAGGACCGGCTGCGCACCCGCTTCGAATGGGGACTGATCACCGACGTCCAGCCACCCGATCTCGAAACCCGCATCGCGATCCTGCGCAAGAAAGCACAAGTCGAACGACTCGCGGTGCCCGACGATGTCCTGGAACTCATCGCCAGCAGCATCGAACGCAACATCCGCGAACTCGAGGGTGCGCTGATCCGGGTCACCGCCTTCGCATCGCTGAACAAGACTGCGATCGACAAGTCACTGGCCGAGATCGTGTTGCGCGACCTGATCGCCGACGCCAGCGGCATGCAGATCAGCGCGGCCACCATCATGGCGGCCACCGCGGAGTACTTCGACACCACCGTCGAAGAACTGCGCGGCCCGGGCAAGGCCCGCCCGCTCGCGCAGTCTCGCCAGATCGCGATGTATCTATGCCGCGAGCTCACCGACCTCTCGCTGCCCAAAATCGGGCAGGCCTTCGGCCGCGATCACACCACAGTGATGTACGCCGAACGCAAGATCCGCAACGAGATGGCCGAGCGCCGTGAGATCTTCGACAACGTCAAGGAACTCACCACCCGGATCCGGCAGCGCTCCAAGCGCTGAAAAGCCGTTTCAGCGCCCCTCCGCGGCAGATTTTTGCAAAAAACTTCTCTCCCTCATGTCACATGAGCACCAGCGCTGCGGTGTGGGCAGGGCTGTGTACAACCCACCCAAACTGGAGTGCAGCACCCGTAGCGCGGTGCACATCCCCGCTTCGTCCCCAGCCGTGCACCGCGCACCACACAGCTTCCCCCGCAGTCATCCACAACCTGATCTGGTACGCACGCTGCGCCAAGAGCCGGCTGTCCCCAGATTGCACAGCCCTTAATACTGATATTGAAATCTCTTCGTCATTTGTTGTTTGAAGAACACGGCTGGGGAAACTCGTCGCCGACGCTGCGCGCAGCCGCCCTGCGCTCGCTTTGTCACCGTGACCGATTAGCTTTCAAGTTGGCCTCAGAAGCTCTACGGTTGTTGTTCGACTGCCGTTGCGGCCGTCGTGGCGAATCACTTCGCCGACGGCGTTCGTCACGGAGGGTCCCCAACGCCGGCGGGGGAGCTGGGCACGGATTTGGACGTCACGTTAGGTGAAGGGACGCAATGGACGCGGCTACAACACGGGCTGTCACCGACTTGAAATTTCGTTTGGTGCGGGAGTCCTTCGCCGAAGCGGTGTCGTGGGTAGCCAAGAATCTGCCGTCCCGGCCGACCGTGCCGGTGCTCTCCGGAGTGTTGCTCACCGGCACCGACGACGGGCTGACCATCTCCGGGTTCGACTACGAAGTTTCTTCCGAGGTGCAGGTCGCCGCTGAAATCGCTTCGCCGGGAAGCGTTTTGGTGTCCGGGCGGTTGTTGTCCGACATCACCAGGGCGCTGCCCAACAAGCCGGTGGATTTCTACGTCGACGGCAACCGCGTCGCGCTGACCTGCGGAAGCGCCCGATTCTCGCTGCCGACGATGGCCGTTGAGGATTACCCGACTCTGCCGACCCTGCCGGACGAGACCGGTACGCTGCCCGCCGAGTTGTTCGCCGAGGCGATCGGGCAGGTCGCCATCGCGGCCGGCCGTGACGACACGCTGCCCATGCTGACCGGTATTCGCGTCGAGATCTCCGGGGAGACGGTGGTTTTGGCGGCGACCGACAGGTTCCGGCTGGCGGTGCGCGAGCTGACCTGGTCGGCGCTGTCGCCTGACATCGAGGCTGCGGTGCTGGTACCGGCCAAGACCCTGGCCGAGGCGGCCAAGGCCGGAGCCGACGGCTCCGAGGTCCGGTTGTCGCTGGGCGCCGGATCCGGAGTGGGCAAGGACGGACTGCTGGGCATCACCGGCAACGGCAAGCGCAGCACCACCCGGTTGCTCGACGCGGAATTCCCGAAATTCCGCCAGTTGCTGCCGGCGGAGCACACCGCGGTGGCGACGATCAACGTGGCCGAGCTGACCGAGGCGATCAAGCTGGTGGCACTGGTCGCCGACCGGGGCGCCCAGATCCGGATGGAATTCGCCGACGGGATGCTGCGGTTGTCGGCCGGTGCCGACGATGTCGGCCGGGCCGAGGAAGACCTCGCGGTGGACTATGCGGGCGAACCGTTGACGATCGCGTTCAACCCGACCTACCTCACCGACGGCCTGGGCTCGCTGCACTCCGAGCGGGTGTCGTTCGGGTTCACGACGCCGGGCAAGCCGGCGTTGCTGCGGCCCGCGTCGGCAGATGACCCGGTGCCGAGTGGCAGCGGTCCGTTCGCGGCGGTGCCGACGGATTACGTGTATCTGCTGATGCCGGTGCGGCTGCCGGGCTGATCGGCCGGGGCGTGTACGTCCGACATTTGGCGTTGCGGGACTTCCGGTCGTGGGCCCATGCGGACCTCGACCTGGATCCCGGGCGCACGGTGTTCGTCGGCCGCAACGGCTTTGGGAAAACCAATCTCCTTGAGGCCCTCTGGTATTCGAGCACCCTGGGTTCGCATCGGGTAGGCACCGACGCACCGTTGATCCGGGCCGGCGCCGATCGCGCGGTCGTCTCGACCATCGTGGTCAATGAGGGTCGCGAATGTGCCGTCGACCTCGAGATCGCCGCGGGTAGGGCGAACAAGGCGCGGTTGAACCGGTCGCCGGTACGCAGCACGCGCGAGGTGGTCGGGGTGCTGCGGGCGGTGTTGTTCGCTCCGGAGGATCTGTCGCTGGTGCGCGGCGATCCTTCGGATCGCCGCCGGTATCTCGACGACTTGGCGACGGTGCGCCGACCGGTGCTGGCCGGGGTGCGTGCCGATTACGACAAGGTGCTGCGCCAGCGCACCGCCCTGCTGAAATCGTTATCGGGGGCGCGGTTCCGCGGTGATCAGGGTGCACTGGACACCCTCGATGTGTGGGACAGCAGGCTGGCCGAGCACGGCGCGGCCTTGATGGCCGCGCGGATGGATCTGGTGAACCAGCTGGCACCCGAGGTGGAGAAGGCCTACCAACTTCTGGCACCCGAATCACGTTCGGCGGCAATCGGTTACCGGGCCAGTACCGATTCGGTGGTGCCGGCCGCGGCTGCTGACCAGCAGTCCCTGGAAGAGACACTGCTGGGTGCGTTGGCCGCGCGACGGAGCGCTGAACTGGAACGCGGCGTGTGCCTGGTGGGCCCGCACCGCGACGATCTGGAACTGCGGCTGGGCGACCAACCGGCCAAAGGGTTTGCCAGTCACGGCGAATCGTGGTCGTTTGCGGTGGCGTTGCGGCTGGCGGCCTACGAACTGTTGCGTGCCGAGGGCAGCGACCCGGTGTTGTTGCTCGACGACGTCTTTGCCGAGCTGGACACCAAACGGCGCCGCGCATTGGCCGCCGTCGCCGAATCCGCTGAGCAGGTGCTGGTTACCGCGGCGGTGTCCGAAGACATTCCCGAGGGGTGGGAAGCCAGGCGGGTACAGGTGGAACTCAACGACAGCGATCTGGGCGCGGTGTCGGAGGTGCGGCAATGACCGAGGAAAACCAGGACCAGGTGAATCAGCGCGGCCTCGATCTGGTGCGACGAACGCTGGAAGAGGCTCGCGCCGCCGCCCGCGAGCGCGGGCAGGACGACCGGCCGCGGCCGCGCCGCCCGCTCCCCGCCGGCGCGGCGCCGGCGGCCGGCGTAGCTGGTCGGGACCGGGGCCGGATGCGCGTGATCCGCAGCCGCTGGGACGGCTCACCCGAGACCTGGCCAAGCAGCAGGGGTGGACCACTCACGTCGCCGAAGGCACGGTCTTCGGTCATTGGACATCGGTGGTCGGCGCGCAGATCGCCGAGCATGCGACGCCGTCCGCCCTCAACGAAGGGGTGCTCAGCGTCACCGCCGAATCCACCGCCTGGGCGACGCAGTTGCGACTCATGCAGGCACAGCTGCTCGCCAAGATCGCCGCTGCCGTCGGCAACGGTGTGGTGACATCGTTGAAAATCACCGGCCCGGCCGCGCCGTCGTGGCGCAAGGGGCCTCGTCACATCGCCGGCCGGGGCCCCCGCGACACCTACGGTTAGGCTCGATCCACTGAGTGAACGGGACGCGAACCACAGCCGTCTCAGAGCCGCCAGAAATTGACGAACCCATATCTGGAACGTCGGGACGCGGCTACAGCGAAGAAATTGAGCGCACGGCGCAATCAGATAGGCGGAAACGCGGCCACAAAATCGGTGCTGACGGTGCTTCACGGTAGAGTAGGCACTTGCGACCGCTGCGGTGCTTCAACCGCTCGCATGCAACCCCAAGGAGAGCATTCCGACCGTGGCTGCCCCGAAGAAGAAGGCACAAAACGAATACGGCGCTTCTGCCATCACCGTCCTCGAAGGATTGGAGGCGGTCCGCAAACGCCCGGGCATGTATATCGGCTCCACCGGGGAGCGTGGTTTACACCACCTCATCTGGGAGGTGGTCGACAACTCGGTCGACGAGGCGATGGCCGGCTACGCCACCAAGGTGGACGTGCGCTTGCTCGATGACGGCAGCGTCGAGGTCGCCGACGACGGCCGCGGGATTCCGGTGGCGATGCACGCCACCGGCGCCCCCACCGTTGACGTGGTCATGACACAACTGCACGCCGGCGGCAAATTCGGCGGTGAGAACAGTGGTTACACCGTCAGCGGTGGCTTGCACGGCGTGGGTGTGTCCGTCGTCAATGCGCTGTCCACCCGCCTGGAGGTCGACATCAAACGCGACGGGCACGAGTGGTCGCAGTATTACGAACGTGCCGTGCCCGGCACCCTGAAACAGGGCGAGGCCACCAGGAAGACCGGCACCACGATCAGGTTCTGGGCAGACCCGGAGATCTTCGAAACCACCGAATACGACTTCGAGACGGTGGCGCGCCGACTGCAGGAGATGGCGTTCCTGAACAAGGGCCTGACCATCAACCTCACCGACGAGCGCGTCGAGCAGGACGAGGTCGTCGACGAGGTTGTCAGCGACACCGCCGAAGCGCCGAAATCCGCCGAAGAGAAGGCGGCCGAATCCAAAGCGCCGCACAAGGTCAAGCACCGCACCTTCCACTACCCCGGCGGGCTGGTCGACTTCGTCAAGCACATCAACCGCACCAAGAGCCCGATCCAGCAGAGTGTCATCGATTTCGAGGGCAAGGGCACCGGCCACGAAGTCGAGATCGCGATGCAGTGGAACGGCGGCTACTCCGAATCGGTGCACACGTTCGCCAACACGATCAACACCCACGAGGGCGGCACCCACGAAGAGGGTTTCCGCAGTGCGCTGACGTCGGTGGTCAACAAGTACGCCAAAGACAAGAAGCTGCTCAAGGAGAAGGACCCGAACCTCACCGGCGACGACATCCGGGAGGGTTTGGCCGCGGTGATCTCGGTGAAAGTCGCCGAGCCGCAGTTCGAGGGTCAGACCAAGACAAAGCTGGGCAACACCGAGGTCAAGTCGTTCGTGCAGAAAGTGTGCAACGAACAACTCACCCACTGGTTCGAAGCCAACCCCTCGGAAGCCAAAACCGTTGTGAACAAGGCGGTGTCGTCCGCGCAAGCGCGTATCGCCGCGCGTAAGGCGCGAGAGTTGGTGCGTCGCAAGAGCGCAACCGATCTGGGTGGTCTACCCGGCAAGCTCGCCGACTGCCGTTCGACGGATCCCCGCAAGTCCGAACTGTATGTGGTGGAGGGCGACTCGGCCGGGGGCTCGGCCAAGAGTGGCCGGGACTCGATGTTCCAGGCCATCCTGCCGCTGCGCGGCAAGATCATCAACGTGGAGAAGGCCCGCATCGACCGCGTGCTGAAGAACACCGAAGTCCAGGCCATCATCACCGCGCTGGGCACCGGCATCCACGACGAGTTCGACATCACCAAACTCCGGTATCACAAGATTGTTCTGATGGCCGACGCTGACGTTGACGGACAACACATTTCGACGCTGCTGCTGACCCTGTTGTTCCGTTTCATGCGCCCACTGCTCGAGCACGGCCACGTGTTCCTGGCCCAACCGCCGCTGTACAAGCTGAAATGGCAGCGCACCGAACCAGAATTTGCCTACTCCGACCGGGAACGCGACGGCCTGTTGGAGGCGGGGCTGAAGTCCGGCAAGAAGATCAACAAGGAAGACGGCATCCAGCGCTACAAGGGTCTGGGCGAGATGGATGCTAAGGAGCTGTGGGAAACCACGATGGACCCGTCCGTGCGGGTGCTGCGTCAGGTGACCCTCGACGACGCCGCCGCGGCCGATGAACTGTTCTCCATCCTGATGGGCGAGGACGTCGAGGCGCGCCGCAGCTTTATCACCCGTAATGCCAAAGACGTTCGCTTCCTGGATGTCTGACCCCAGTCCGCGTTCCCTTTTCTGATGAGAGCAATGAGGAATAAATGACTGACACAACGCTGCCTCCTGGTGACGGACCGGTAGACCGCATCGAACCGGTCGACATTCAGCAGGAGATGCAGCGCAGCTACATCGATTACGCCATGAGCGTGATCGTCGGCCGCGCCTTGCCGGAAGTCCGCGACGGTCTCAAGCCGGTGCACCGCCGAGTGCTGTATGCCATGTACGACAGCGGTTTCCGGCCGGACCGCAGCCACGCGAAGTCGGCCCGCTCGGTCGCCGAGACGATGGGTAATTACCACCCGCACGGCGACGCGTCGATCTACGACACCCTGGTGCGCATGGCGCAGCCGTGGTCGCTGCGCTACCCGCTGGTCGATGGGCAGGGGAACTTCGGTTCCCCGGGGAATGACCCACCGGCCGCGATGAGGTACTGCGTCACTGGTGATGCGTTGGTTCGTTTGCCTTTCGGTCAGTCAGTACGCATCGGCGATATCACCCCAGGCGCAACGCCGAACTCGGACAACCCAGTCGACCTGAAAGTGCTGGATCGCCACGGCAACCCTGTTGTGGCTGATTGCCTCTTCCACTCGGGCGATCACCAGACGTATACCGTGCGCACCGCCGAAGGCTATGAAGTCACCGGCACCGCGAACCACCCCCTCCTCTGCCTGGTCGACGTTGGCGGCGTGCCGACATTGCTGTGGAAGTTGATCGAAGAAATCCGGCCCGACGATTACGTCGTCTTGCAACGCACTCCACCTGTGGAATTCGGCCCTGCGGACTGGCACGACGCCATGGAGGCGCTGTTACTCGCGGCCTTCATCAGCGAAGGCTTTGTCTCCGAGTCTCGAGCTGGATTCAACAATCTCGACCGTGACTACTTCAACACGGTGGTGTCCGCCTACGACGCGGTCGTGGGCGGCAAGCGGTATGTATCCCAACGCACGATCGCGTCGGGCTCTCTGCTCAACGAGATTGATATTCAGAACCTTTCGGCTCTCAAGAACACGCGCCTCGGTGAACTCTGCGGGCAGCGCTCCGCAGACAATTCCGTGCCAGAGTGGCTTTGGAACTCTCATGCCGCAGTGAAAAGGGCATTTCTGCAGGCGCTGTTCGAGGGTGACGGATCGTGCTCTGCGTTGCCACGCAACACAATCCAAATCTCGTATTCCACGCGCAGTAGGAAGCTCGCTATCGACGTACAACAGATGCTGCTGGAGTTCGGCGTGGTGTCAAAGCGCTACCGACACACAGTGGGCGAGTACAAGGTAGTCATCACCAACCGAGCGGAAGCCGAAAATTTCGCGGGCCAAATCGGTTTCGGTGGCGCTAAGCAGAATAAGCTCACCAGCATTCTGTCGTCGATGCCGCCCTGCGCCGGTCGAGACAACGATCATGTTCCGGGCTTGGCGGAGTTCATCCGTAGACATTGCGGTAGCCGATGGGTCGATAAGGAGTGGCTGCGAAAGCACAACATCGATCGGACTTCGCGGTGGCGTCGCGACAGCCCGGAGATCCTTTCGCGGATAGCCGACCCTGAGGTGCGCGCGATCGCCGGCGATCTCACAGACGGCCGCTTCTACTACGCTCGCGTGGCCTCCGTCACCGAGGCGGGCGTGCAGACCGTGTACAGCCTCCGCGTCGACACCGACGACCATGCTTTTTTGACCAACGGATTCGTCAGCCATAACACCGAGGCCCGGCTGACCCCGTTGGCGATGGAGATGCTGCGTGAAATCGACGAGGAGACAGTCGATTTCATTCCGAATTACGACGGCCGGGTGCAAGAGCCGACAGTACTGCCCAGCCGGTTCCCCAACCTGCTGGCCAACGGTTCGGGCGGCATCGCCGTCGGTATGGCCACCAACATCCCGCCGCACAACCTGCGCGAGCTGGCCGAGGCGGTGTTCTGGTGCCTGGAGAACTACGACGCCGACGAAGAGGCGACGCTGGCCGCCGTCATGGAGCGGGTAAAGGGTCCCGACTTCCCGACCTCCGGTCTGATCGTCGGGTCACAGGGCATCTCCGATGCCTACAAGACCGGCCGCGGGTCCATCCGGATGCGCGGAGTCGTTGAGGTAGAAGAAGATTCGCGCGGGCGCACGTCGCTGGTGATCACCGAGCTGCCGTACCAGGTCAACCACGACAACTTCATCACCTCGATCGCCGAACAGGTCCGCGACGGCCGGCTGGCCGGCATCTCCAACATCGAAGACCAGTCCAGCGACCGCGTCGGGCTGCGCATCGTCGTGGAGATCAAGCGCGACGCCGTGGCCAAGGTGGTGCTCAACAACCTCTACAAGCACACCCAGCTGCAGACCAGCTTCGGCGCGAACATGCTGTCCATCGTCGACGGCGTACCGCGGACCCTGCGCCTGGACCAGATGATTCGCTACTACGTCGAGCACCAACTCGACGTGATCGTGCGGCGCACCACCTACCGGTTGCGAAAAGCCAATGAGCGGGCCCACATTCTGCGTGGTCTGGTCAAGGCGCTCGATGCGCTGGACGAAGTAATCGCGTTGATCCGGGCTTCTCAAACGGTCGAAATCGCCCGCCAGGGCCTGATTGAGTTGCTCGACATCGACGAAATCCAGGCCCAGGCCATTCTGGACATGCAGCTGCGGCGCCTGGCCGCCCTGGAGCGTCAGCGCATCGTCGACGACCTGGCCAAGATCGAAGCCGAAATCGCGGACCTGGAAGACATTCTCGCCAAACCGGAGCGTCAGCGCGGCATCGTGCGCGACGAGCTCGGTGAGATCGTGGAGAAGCACGGCGACGACCGTCGTACCCGGATCATCGCCGCCGACGGGGATGTCAGCGACGAGGATCTGATCGCACGCGAGGACGTCGTCGTCACGATCACCGAGACCGGCTACGCCAAGCGGACCAAGACTGATCTGTACCGCAGCCAGAAGCGCGGCGGTAAGGGTGTGCAGGGCGCCGGGCTCAAGCAGGACGACATCGTGCGGCACTTCTTCGTCTGCTCCACCCACGACTGGATCCTGTTCTTCACCACCCAGGGCCGGGTGTACCGGGCCAAGGCCTACGAGCTTCCGGAGGCCTTGCGCACCGCCCGCGGCCAGCACGTGGCCAACCTGCTGGCCTTCCAGCCCGAAGAACGCATCGCCCAGGTCATCCAGATCAAGAGTTACGAGGATGCGCCGTACCTGGTGTTGGCCACCCGGAACGGGTTGGTCAAGAAGTCGAAACTCACCGACTTCGACTCCAACCGGTCGGGCGGAATCGTGGCGGTCAACCTGCGCGACGGCGACGAGCTGGTCGGCGCGGTGCTGTGCTCGGCCGACGAGGACCTGCTGCTGGTGTCGGCCAACGGGCAGTCCATCCGGTTCTCGGCGACCGACGAGGCCCTACGGCCGATGGGCCGCGCGACCTCCGGCGTACAGGGCATGCGGTTCAACACCGACGACCGGCTGCTCTCGCTGAATGTGGTCCGGGAGGGCACGTACCTGCTGGTCGCCACTGCCGGCGGCTACGCCAAGCGCACTGGAATAGAGGAGTACCCGGTGCAGGGGCGCGGCGGCAAGGGCGTGCTGACGATCATGTACGACCGCCGGCGCGGCCGCCTGGTCGGAGCGTTGATCGTGGACGACGAGAGCGAGCTCTACGCCATCACCTCGGTCGGCGGAGTCATCCGGACCACCGCCAAGCAGGTGCGCAAGGCAGGTCGGCAGACCAAGGGTGTGCGGCTGATGAACCTGGGCGAGGGCGACACCCTGTTGGCCATCGCCCGCAATGCCGAGGAGAGCGCTGACGCCGAGGTGGAGGGCGACGAGGCGGACAGCTGACCGGGCGGGGGGTCGGCACGGCGCGAACCCGGCATAGACTCAGCTACCTGAGCAGACATGTTAGGAGTCGGGGTGAGTTCACCGAACGAGCCGGGCGGCCCCAGTCAGGGCGACAACCCGAACGGGGACGGATGGGGCGAGCGCGCCGGTGCGCACCGCGCGACCACGGGTCCCGGCCGCCTTCCGGAGGGCGCAGACGCGCCGCCGTGGCAGCGGGGTGCCACCCGCGCGGGGTCTCAAACCGGGTCTCGGCCGGCGGCTGACCCACCCACCGACGTCCGGACGCCGACCAGTTCGGAAGCTCGGCTGAACCGTTTCATCTCCGGGACGTCGGCACCGACGCCCGGCCCACAGGCGGAGGTCCCAGCCGTGCGTAGTGAAAACCCACCCGCCGAGGCGTATGCCAGCGAACTGCCGGACCTCTCCGGCCCGATCCCGCGGGCTACCCAACGCAAGCCTGAACGTCCCGCCGACACACCCGCGTCGTCGACGAGTCGCCCGGCCGCCGGGGAAGCGCGGGAGGCGCGCGGGGTTGCGGTGGGGTCCCGGCGCGGCCGCGGGCCGGTGCGGGCCAGCATGCAGATCCGGCGCATCGACCCCTGGAGCACCCTGAAGGTGTCGCTGCTGCTGTCGGTGGCGTTGTTCTTCGTCTGGATGATCGCGGTGGCGTTCCTCTACCTGGTGCTCGGTGGCATGGGCGTGTGGTCGAAACTGAACAGCAATGTCGGCGACCTGCTGAACAACACCAGCGGTAGCAGCGGCGAACTCGTCTCGAGCGGAACCATTTTCGGCGGCGC
The DNA here is from genome assembly GCF_031583025.1 of Mycobacterium sp. Z3061. Classification (NCBI taxonomy): domain Bacteria; kingdom Bacillati; phylum Actinomycetota; class Actinomycetes; order Mycobacteriales; family Mycobacteriaceae; genus Mycobacterium; species Mycobacterium pumcae. Next base: position 11,823 of record NZ_CP134062.1, read on the forward strand.
CGTGCTGATCGGTCTGGTCAATATCGTGCTGATGACCGCGATGGCCACCATCGCCGCATTCGTCTACAACCTGACGACCGACCTGATCGGTGGGATCGAAGTGACACTGGCAGATCGGGACTAGACGGGATGCGTTTTGGGAGTCAGGCGGCCGGTGCGGTAATCTCGTCGCTCGGCCGTACTGGCAGTACGGGCCTATAGCTCAGGCGGTTAGAGCGCTTCGCTGATAACGAAGAGGTCGGAGGTTCGAGTCCTCCTAGGCCCACGATCATGTGCCCGTCAAGACGTCGTGTGAAATTCGCGCTGCCGCTGGCAGCGGCCGCCGCAGTGGGTGCGGCGGCGGTGGTTCGTTCGCGGCGCGACGTCGAGGTCTGGCATGTGGCGCCCGATCAGACCCCTGGCGACCGGCCGGACAACCCAGAGGGGCCTTAGCTCAGTTGGTAGAGCACCGCCTTTGCAAGGCGGGTGTCAGGGGTTCGATTCCCCTAGGCTCCACAAGTTTCAAGTCCCGTCAGCGCGGCCTTGACAGCGACCGACTACGGCCGCGGCTGCACGTCCACGCTGGGCGGGCGAGGTGAAGGCTCCGGCTTCGACGAGCGCCGCACCACGCTGAAGGCGACCGCGCCGCCAGCCAGGACCACGACGGTCGCTGCACCCGCGATCAGCCACGGCTTCTTGCTGCGGCGCTGATTGCGGCGCGCCTCCTGCAGCAACTGGGGCAGGCTGGCAGCCACTTCCTGAGCGGCCGCGAGTTCCTGGCCGATCGTCTCCTGGGCGGCCGCGATCTCCCGCGCCAACCGGCCTTCCCGGTAGCGGCGGCGAACTTCCGCCGCGGTGGAGTGCGCCGATTGCACACCGAGGCCGACCACGCCGCGGGTGACGTCCACCGGTCCCACCGCCGAATAGGTCAGGCCCCGGGTCAGTCGCTCGCGTGGTGTCAACGAGGCTTCCGCCTTCTGGCTCATCTGCCGCCTTTCGATGTACTGCTCAAGTCCTACGCAGTCCTATCAGGTGGCGAGGCCCTAGAGCTAGAGGGTGCCGCCGGGCGTGCCGCCGACGGCACCGGCTGCGGGACGGGCCACCGGTAGTGGCAGACTGTGATGCCGTGACTAACAGCCCCATTCAGACCGCTACCGCCACGCTGCACACCAATCGCGGAGACATCAAGGTCGCCCTGTTCGGGAACCACGCGCCCAAGACCGTCGCCAACTTCGTCGGCCTGGCGCAGGGCACCAAGGAGTACTCGACCCAGAACGCGTCGGGTGGTCCGTCAGGCCCGTTCTATGACGGCGCGGTCTTCCACCGGGTGATCCGGGGCTTCATGATCCAGGGCGGCGACCCGACCGGCACCGGCCGCGGCGGCCCCGGCTACAAGTTCGCTGACGAGTTCCACCCCGAGCTGCAGTTCGACCGTCCGTACCTGCTCGCGATGGCCAACGCCGGCCCGGGCACCAACGGCTCCCAGTTCTTCATCACCGTCGGCCCCACCCCGCACCTGAACCGGCGCCACACGATCTTCGGTGAGGTCATCGACCCCGACTCGCAGGGCGTCGTCGACGCGATCGCCACCACGCAGACCGACGGCAACGACCGTCCCACCAACCCGGTCGTCATCGAGTCGATCACCATTTCCTGACCGGCCCACGGCGAGCGCGCCTGCGACGCGCGCTCGCCGAACTGAACGTCAGCCCGCGTAACCCGCGTCGGTGAGCGCGTCCAGCACTTCCAGCGGGTCGGTGCCCAGGTCCCAGCGGGACAGGATCAGCAGCCCGCCGTCGACGGTCTCGAACTCGAGCAGGCGCACCCGGCGTCCGTGCCGGCGGAACTCCGAGATGCGAATGATCTTGAGGACGTCTCGGCTGAACACCTGCGTGCGGAACCAGCCGCGCACCGCCAGACCCTCGGGCGTGATTGCCAGCTTGGGCCGCGCGTGCCACGATGCCGCAGCAAACAGGAGCAGACCCGCAGCGGCAATCCCGGCGATTACCCGGCCCGGCGGGTCTGTGACCAGCGTCACAGTCGCGGTAGCCAGCAAGACGCCGCCGATCGCGCAACCAGCAATTCCCGCCGTCTGCGGCGCCCACTCAGTTTGCTGCATACCCGACTGAGCCCCCCTCACCACGGCAGATCCGGTTATCCACAGACGCTATCAACAGTGGGGATGAATCACACGCGTGTGATTGGGTGACCGGAAGGTTGCTGGCGCGCCGACGGAATAATCACAAAATGAATGCATTACGCCCGCGTCAATCCCTGTCCCGGCCGCTCAGTGCCAGCGCATCGTGAGCAACAACCCGGTGATCATGAAAGCGAAGGCGATCGCGTAGTTCCACGGACCCAGTTCCGCCATCCAGTGCAGCGCCGCGGGGGCCTGCGGACCGTAGGCGGCCAGCTGGAACACCATCAACCAGACCAGGCCGATCAGCATCAGCCCGATGAACAAGGCGACGAACCACACGCTCGACGGTCCGACCTTGACTTTCACCGGAGTCCGGCTGACCGCGGAGACGGTGAAGTCGTTCTTCTTGCGGACCTTCGACTTGGGCATGTGTACCTCTGATACCTCAACAAAGTGCGGGACGGGTGCAACGATTACGGTTGCATGCAGGTAGAGCTCGGATACGAGACTAGCCCACAGGAGACACCATGATCGATCGGCGCCGTTCGCCGTGGCGCTTCGGTGTGCCTTTGGTCTGTCTGCTGGCCGGACTGCTGCTGGCCGCCACCCACGGTGTCTCCGGCGGCGCGGAGATCCGCCGCAGCGATGCGCCCCGCCTGGTCGACCTGGTCCGCGAAACGCGCACCTCGGTCAGCCACCTCGATTCCGAGCGGGAGGCCCTGACCAGGAAGATCGACGCCGCGCACGGCCGGTCCTCGGACGTCGCACTGAAGGCGATGCTGAAGCGGGCCGCGGAGCTGGCCGCCGACGCGGACATGAACCCGGTGCACGGCCCCGGCCTGGTGGTCGTTCTCAACGATGCCCAGCGCGACGCCAACGGCCGGTTCCCGCGTGACGCCACACCTGACGACCTGGTCGTGCACCAGCAGGACATCGACGGGGTGCTCAACGCGATGTGGAGTGCCGGCGCCGAGGCGATCCAGATGCAGGACCAGCGGATCATCGCCAGCTCGGTGGTCCGGTGCGTCGGCAATACACTGCTGCTGAACGGGCGGACTTACAGCCCGCCGTATTCCATCACCGCGATCGGCAACGCCACGGCCATGCAGGCGGCCCTGGCCGCCGCTCCCCTGGTGGCGCTGTACAAGCAGTACGTGGTCCGCTTCGGCCTGGGCTACCGGGAGGACGTCAAGCCCGACGTCGCTGTGGTCGGTCACGCCGAACCGGTGCGCCTGCACTTCGCGCAGCCGATCGGCCCGATCGGCTACTGACCGCAGCCGTCCACAGCGGGCGGTAACCTGTCACGATGCGGATCCTGGTCGTCGACAACTACGACAGCTTCGTGTTCAACCTGGTGCAGTACCTGGGCCAGCTGGGCGTCGAGGCCGAGGTGTGGCGCAACGACGACGCCAGGCTCGCAGACGCCGACGCGGTGGCCGGCGAATTCGACGGCGTACTGCTCAGCCCCGGCCCCGGCACTCCGGAGCGTGCGGGCGCTTCGATCGCTCTGGTGCGCGCGTGCGCCGCAGCGAACACGCCGCTGCTCGGCGTCTGCCTGGGACACCAGGCCATCGGGGTCGCGTTCGGCGCCACCGTCGACCGCGCGCCGGAGTTGCTGCACGGCAAGACGAGCAGCGTGTTCCACGCTAATGCCGGTGTGCTGCAAGGCCTTCCGGACCCGTTCACGGCCACCAGGTACCACTCGCTGACCATCCTGCCCGAGTCGCTGCCGGCTGAGCTGGAGGCCATCGCGCACACCCAGAGCGGGGTGATCATGGCCGTGCGGCACATTTCGTTACCGATCCACGGCGTTCAGTTCCATCCCGAGTCGATCCTCACCGAGGGCGGGCACCGGATGCTGGCCAACTGGCTCAGCTACTGCGGCTGGGCACGCGACGACACCCTGGTGCGCCGGCTGGAGAACGAGGTGCTCACCGCGATCCGGCCGCACATCCCGACCGATGCAGGCGCTACTGACCGAACTTCAGCGTGATGACGCCGTCCCGGTTCACACCGCTGCCGGCCGACGGGCTCTGATAGACCACCTTGTTGTGCAGGTTGCCGCCGGCGTCGACGTCGGGGCCCTTGTCCAGCACCCCGGTCCAGCCCAGCGCCCGAAGCCGCGGTTCGGCATCGGTCCAGAACATGCCCGACACATCCGGCATGATGAACTGGTTGCCCTTGGAGACCTGCAGTTCGATGACCGTGTCGATCGGTTGCGTCTCACCCTTGGCCGGGTTGGTGCCGATCACTTCGCCGGCCGGGCGCGGGCTGTCCACCTGGGTCTGGGTGATCTTGGTGAAGCCGTAGACGCTCAGGTTCTTCTGGGCGACGTCGACGGTCTGTCCCGTGACGTCGGGGATCTGCTTGGTCTCCGGACCTGAGCCCACGATGATCGTGATCACGTTGGTGATCGCCGAGGTCTGATTCGCCGGTGGGTTGGTCGCGACGACCTTGCCCTGCAACTCCGGGGTCGACGGCGAGTTGGCCTGCTTGAACTTGTTGAAACCGGCCGCGGTGAGCTTCTTGACCGCCTCGGAGTAGGTCAGGGAGGACACGTCGGGCACTTCGCGCTGCTCCGGCCCGGTGGAGACGTTGATGGTGATCTCGTCGCCGGCTCCCACTGAGGAGTTCGCGGCCGGATCGGTGCCGATGACGTGATCCGGCAGGATCTGGGAGTCGGGCTTCTGCTGGGTGCGGGTCTTGAAGCCCTTGTTCTGCAGCGCCACGATCGCATCGGCGGACGTCTGGCCCCGCACGTCGGGAACCTGGACGCTGCGGGTGTTCCCGCCGAACGTGTTGATCGCGATGGTCACGACGATCGTCAACACCGCCAGCACGGCGACCACGGCCACCCACCGGCCCACCGAACCGGCGCCGCGGTCGCGGTCGGAGTTGTCGAAGTTCTGCCGGGGCAGCGGGTCGGTGCGCGGACCGCCGTGGCCGACGCCCGAGGACGACATGAATGCCTTACGCTCCGCGCCGGTGAGCACCTTGGGCGCTTCGGGGGTTTCGCCGTTGTGCACCCGAACCAGGTCGGCACGCATCTCCGCTGCGGTCTGGTACCGGTTCTCGGGGTTCTTGGCCAGCGCCTTGAGCACCACCGCGTCGAGGTCCGCGGAGATCCCTTCGTGGCGCTCCGACGGCGGAATCGGGTCTTCCCGCACATGCTGGTAGGCGACGGACACCGGCGAGTCGCCGGTGAAAGGTGGCTCCCCGGTGAGCATTTCGTAGAGAACGCAGCCCAGCGAGTAGACGTCGGAGCGGGCGTCGACGGAATCGCCGCGGGCCTGCTCGGGCGAGAGATACTGCGCGGTGCCGATCACCGCGGCGGTCTGGGTGACGCTGTTGCCGCCGTCGGCGATCGCGCGGGCGATGCCGAAGTCCATGACCTTCACCGCGTTGGTGGAGCTGATCATGATGTTGGCGGGCTTCACATCGCGGTGGATGATGCCGTTCTGGTGGCTGAAGTTCAGCGCCTGGCAGGCGTCGGCGATCACCTCGATGGCCCGCTTGGGTGTCATCGGGCCCTCGGTGTGCACGATGTCGCGCAGTGTGACGCCGTCGACGTACTCCATGACGATGTAGGGCAACGGGCCTGCGGGCGTCTCCGCCTCGCCGGTGTCGTACACCGCGACGATCGCCGGGTGGTTCAGCGCCGCGGCGTTCTGGGCCTCGCGCCGGAAGCGCAGATAGAAGCTGGGGTCGCGGGCCAGGTCAGCGCGCAGCACCTTGACCGCGACGTCGCGGTGTAGCCGCAAGTCACGGGCGAGGTGAACTTCGGACATGCCTCCGAAGCCGAGGATGTCGCCCAGTTCGTAGCGGTCGGACAGATGCCGAGGGGTGGTCATCGAGGTGTCTCATATCGGGCCAGCGACGCGTGCAGTACAGGATTACCCGTTAATGGACTTTCCGTCCAGTTGAAACCGGAGTTCGGTGCCGGCCCGATCTCTGCACTGCCGGTGTTGGTCACCGTCGGCGGCGGAGACGGTTGATTGTCCCCCTTGGAGTTGATGACGATCAGCACCGCGATGATGATCGCCAGCGCTCCGAGCACACCCGCTGCCCACAGCAGCGCGCGCTGACCCGACGAGAACGTGCGCCGCGCCGGGGGCCGGTGCCCACCGGCGGCGCGGCGTGGCGCCGTGGTGCGGGTGGCGGGTGCGGGCGCGATCCGGGCGGGGGTGGCCGACGGGATGGCCGCTGGGGCTGCCCGCCCCGGCGGCGGTGACTGGCTGGGTCGCGGCGGGCGGCGCCCGGCCCGAACCGCGGCCACGGCGTCGGCGAACGGCCCCCCGCTGCGGTAGCGCTGGCTGGGATTCTTCACCAGCGTGATCTCGATCAGTTCCCGGACATTGGGCGGCAGGTCGGCGGGCAGCGGCGGCGGCGGCTCCTTGATGTGCTTCATCGCCACGGTCAGCGCGCCGTCGCCGGTGAACGGCCGCTTGCCCGAAACCACCTCGTACCCAACAACTCCCAGCGCGTACACGTCGCTGGCGGGAGTGGCGTCGTGGCCGAGGGCCTGCTCGGGGGCGATGTACTGTGCGGTGCCCATCACCATGCCGGTCTGGGTCACCGGTGCCGCGTCGACGGCCTTGGCGATGCCGAAGTCGGTGATCTTCACCTGTCCGGTCGGGGTGATCAGGATGTTGCCCGGCTTGACGTCGCGGTGCACCAGGCCGGCGGCGTGTGCGATCTGCAGTGCGCGACCGGTCTGTTCGAGCATGTCCAGCGCGTGCCGCAGCGACAGGCGGCCCGTGCGCTTGAGCACCGAGTTCAACGGCTCGCCGTTGACCAGCTCCATCACCAGGTAGGCCGTGCGGCCCTCCCCGTCCATCGCACTTTCGCCATAGTCATGGACCTGCGCGATACCGGGATGGTTGAGCATCGCGGTGGTGCGTGCTTCAGCCCGGAACCGCTCGATGAACTCCGGGTCCTGCGAGAACTCCTGCTTGAGCACCTTGACCGCGACGCGCCGGCCCAGGCGGCTGTCCACCGCCTCCCACACCTGGCCCATGCCACCGGTGGCGATGAGCCGCTGCAGCCGGTACCGGCCGGACAGCGTCACCCCAACACGGGGACTCATGTTTTGCCTCGCTCCGGTCCTCGCGCGTTCCGCGCTGCGATCCTCACTCGCCAGTGGCGACTCATGGTCCCCCTTGCAAAGCAGCCTCGATTACTGCCCTCCCGATAGGCGCGGCGAGCGCTCCCCCGGTCGCGGACAAGCGATCGCCGCCGTTTTCCACCAGCACCGCCACGGCAATCTTCGGGGCCTGCGCAGGTGCGAAGGCGATGTACCACGCGTGCGGTGGAGTATGCCGCGGGTCGGTGCCATGCTCGGCGGTACCCGTCTTGGATGCGATCTGCACGCCGGGGATAGCCCCTTTCTGCTGTGCGACTTTCTCGGCGCCGACCATCAGCTCTGTTAGCTTAGCGGCGACCTGCGGCGACACCGCGCGGCGCTGCTGGTACGGGGCCGTGGTGCTGATATTGGCCAGATCCGGCCCCTTGAGGCTTTCTACCAGGTACGGCTGCATCAGGACGCCACCGTTGGCGATGGTCGCAGCCACCTCCGCATTCTCCAGCGGGGTCAGCGCGACGTCTTTCTGCCCGATGCTGGTCATACCCAGCGCCGCGCCGTCCGGAATCGCCCCGACGGTGGATTCGGCTACCTGCAGCGGAATCGGATCGGGCGCGCTATCCAGGCCGAACGCGTGCGCCATGCTGCGCAGTGCGTCGGTTCCGGTGAGCAGGCCGAGCTGCACGAACGCGGTGTTACAGGACTTGGCGAACGCCTCGCTCAGCGGCACCGTGTCGCCGGGACCGCACGGGGTGCCGCCGTAGTTCTCCAGGGTCGCCGTGCTGTTGGGCAGCGGAATCCTGGCCGCGGCGGTCAGCTGCTGCGTCTCGGTGGACCCGGCCTGCAGCGCCGCCGCGGTGGTGATCACCTTGAACGTCGACCCCGGCGGATACGTCTCGGAGATGGCCCGGTTCAGCAGTGGGTTGTCGGGGTTGTCGCGGAGACTCTGCCAGGCCTGGGCCTGGACGTCGGGGTTGTGCGACGCCAGCAGATTGGGGTCGTACGACGGCGACGACACCAATGCCAGGATTTTGCCGGTGGACGGCTCCAAAGCGACGACGGCGCCCTTGCAGGGCGAGCCCGCGCACCCCTGCTGCATCGCGTCCCACCCGGCCTGCTGGATGCGCGGCCGGATCGTCGTGTCGATGTTGCCGCCGCGCGGATCGCGGCCGGTGAAGAAGTCCGCCAGGCGCCGACCGAAGAGCCGCTCGTCGGAGCCGTTGAGCAGCGAATCCTCGGCGCGTTCCAGGCCTGCGCTGGAGTAGCGCAACGAGTAGAAACCGGTGACCGGCGCGTATGCCGCCGGATCGGGATACACCCGCAGAAAACGGAAACGGCTGTCGGTGGCCACCGAATACGCGAGCAGCTGACCGCCGGCGATGATCTGTCCGCGCTGGCGCGAGTACTCGTCGAGCAGCACCCGCTGGTTTCGCGGGTCGGCTCGCAGCCCGTCGGCCGTGAAGACCTGCGTCATCGTGGCATTGAGCAGTAGCAACACGATCAACGCCATCACGGTCATCGAGATTCGGCGAAGTGAGGTGTTCATACGCGCTCGATCACCTCGGTACTGGCGGCCGCGATCGGCGACTTCTTGCGCGGGCGGGTGCGCAGCGGCCGGCGGGCGCCGTCGGAGATCCGGGCCAGGATGCCCAGCAGCACGTAGTTGGCCAGCAGCGAGGAACCGCCGTAGGACATCCACGGCGTGGTCAACCCGGTCAGTGGTATCAGCTTGGTGACGCCGCCGACGACGATGAACAGCTGAATCGCCAGCGTCGAGGCCAGACCCGCGGCCAGGAGCTTGCCGAAGCTGTCGCGGGTGGCGATCGCCGTGCGCATGCCGCGGATGATGATGATCGTGTAGAGCATCAGGATGCTGGCCAGGCCCACCAGGCCCAGCTCTTCACCGAACGCGGCGATGATGAAGTCCGTCGAGGCGGCGGGAACGGTGTCCGGCTGCCCGTTGCCCAGCCCGGTGCCGAAGATGCCGCCGGTGGCGAAGCTGAACAGGGCCTGCACCATCTGATAGCCGGTGCCGTCGGGGTCGGCGAACGGATCCAGCCACGTCTGCACGCGTACGCGCACGTGCGCGAACAGGTGATAAGCCACCAGGCTTCCGCCGGCGAACAGCACCAGGCCGAGCATCACCCAGCTGAACCGCTGTGTGGCCAGGTAGACCACCACGAGAAAGGACGCGTACAGCAACAGGGAGGTGCCGAGGTCCTTTTCGAAGACCATCACCCCCACCGAGATCACCCAGGCAGCCAGCAGCGGAGCAAGGTCCCGCGGTCGCGGCAGGGTCAGCCCCAGCACGTGCTTGCCCGCGCTGGTGAACAGGTTGCGCTTGGCCACCAGCACCGCCGAGAAGAAGATCAGCAGCAGGATCTTGGAGAACTCGGCGGGCTGAATCGAGAAGCCCGGCAACCGAATCCAGATTTTGGCACCGTTCTGTTCGGACAACGACGCCGGCAGCAGCGCGGGAATCACCAGAAAAATCAGCCCGGCCAGGCCACAGATATAGCCGTAGCGCGCGAGTTGGCGGTGATCCTTGAGGAACGTCACCACCAGGGCAAACGCGGTGACTCCGACCAGCGTCCACAACATCTGCTGGTAGGCGCTGGGATGCCCGTGCCGGCCCACCTGCTTGTCCACCAGGTCCAGACGGTGGATCATCACCAGACCCAGCCCGTTGAGCAGCGCCACCACCGGCAGCAGTAGCGGATCGGTGTAGGGCGCGAAGCGCCGGATCGCCAGGTGCGCGATGCCGAACAGGGTGAGAAAACCCAGTCCGTAGGTGGTGAGGTCCCAGTGCAGGCCCCGCTCCAGGTTGGCCTCGACGATGAAGAGCGCGGCGATGGTGATGACCGCCGCGAAACACAACAGCAGCAACTCGGCGTTGCGCCGCGTGGGCAACGGAGGTGTCACCGCAACCGGTGCGGGCAGTTCCGTTGTGGTCATGCCGCGGGTCGGCAATCGGCCTGCTGTGGCGGGTTCTCGCTCGTCGTCGGCGCAGCGCTGCTGGGCGTGGTCGACGACGGCGCCGCAGGCGCTGCCGGGGTGGTGCTGGGGCGGGTCGATGGTGTGGTGGTGGCTGTCGAGTTCGGTGTCGAAGACGGCGTGGCCGACTGCGTGGCAGAGGCCGGGGCGGACGGGTTGAAGCTCGGCTCCGGGGTGCCGCTGCTGTTGGTCGACGGGGCGGACGGCTCTGGTGCCGAGGTCGCACCCTGATGGCATTTCGGCCGCAGTGACTTGGCCAGTTCGTGCAGTTGCTTGCGGGCCCCGTCGAGCGTGTCCGACGGCAGTTGCCCGGCCTGAACCGAGGCCTTGGCCGCACTGTTCAGATACTCGACTTTCATCAGCCGGCAGTTGTTGCGGTCGGGGGGTTCGCTGGGACCGATGTCGGAGATCTCGTCGTTGGAGTTGAGGCAACCCAGCGAATAGACCTCGTTCAGTGACAGACCCAGCAGCGAGCCCTGGATGCCGCGCATGATGGCAACGGTGCCGTTGTAGTCGGCGACGTAGTAGTTGTTCCGGATGACCGCGCGGCTGATGAGCAACCCGGCGATCAGCACCAGGGTCAGCAGCCCGACCACCAACCCGATCCGGCGCCGTGACCAGCGTCGCTTGGGCGGCGGTTCGACGGGCGGCGCGACTCGTTTGGTGACCTCGCCCTTGCGGGGGCCGATCGCTGAAGCGCGCCCGGCCGCGGTGTTCGGCAGGGTCAGCTGGTCGTCGCCGTCGTCGCCGGAGACTGCCCCGGCCAGGATCGGCTGGGTCTGGCCGAACTCGTCGTCGACGACGTCGGCAACCACGACCGTGACGTTGTCCGGGCCGCCGCCGCGCAGCGCCAGTTCGATCAGGCGGTAGGCGCTCTCGGCGACGTCGGGGATTTGCAGGGCCTCGGCGATGGTGTCGTTGCTGACCGGATCGGACAGGCCATCGGAGCACAGCAGGTACCGGTCACCGGCGCGCGCCTCGCGCATCGTCAGGGTGGGCTCGACCTCGTGTCCGGTCAACGCCCGCATGATCAACGAGCGCTGCGGGTGGCTGTGCGCCTCCTCGGCGGTGATGCGGCCCTCGTCGACCAGCGTCTGGACGAAGGTGTCGTCCTTGGTGATCTGGGTGAGCTCGCCGTCGCGGAACAGGTAGCCGCGCGAGTCGCCGATATGCACCAGCCCGAGCCGGTTGCCCGCGAACAGGATGGCGGTGAGCGTGGTGCCCATGCCCTCCAGATCAGGCTCCATTTCGACCTGCGCTGCGATCGCGGCGTTGCCGGCGCGCACCGCGGTGTCGAGCTTGGCCAGCAGGTCGCCGCCGGGCTCGTCGTCGTCGAGGTGCGCCAAGGCGGCGATCACCAGCTGGGAGGCGACCTCTCCGGCGGCGTGACCACCCATGCCGTCGGCCAGCGCCAACAAGCGTGCGCCGGCGTAGACGGAGTCTTCGTTATTGGCGCGTACCAGGCCGCGATCGCTGCGGGCGGCATATCGCAGGACCAGGGTCACGGGCGCAACTCTATTGCGGTCTTGCCGATCCGAACCGGCGTACCTATGGGAACTCGCACAGCAGTTGTCACTTTGGCCCTGTCGAGGTAAGTGCCGTTGGTCGATCCTAGATCTTCCACATACCATTCGGAGCCTCGCTGAGACAGCCTGGCATGCCGAGTAGAGGCGTAATCGTCAGTCAATACCAAGGTTGAGTCGTCCGCGCGGCCGATGAGCACCGGCTGGCCGCTCAGCGTGATCCGGGCGCCCTGCAGAGCCCCTTCAGTCACAACCAGATACCGTGCCGTGTCGCGGCGCTGCCGCGAGGGCAGCAGGTTGCCGCGCAGCGTCAGACCACGACGAACCATCACCGCGCCGGTCGGTGCATAGATGTCGGTGCGCAGAATCCGCAGCACCGACCAGATGAACAGCCATAACAGCATCAAAAACCCGGCACGCGTCAGTTGCAGTACCAACCCCTGCATCCGGCGGTCCTTTCCGTCCCGGCACTGCCCACCCCGCGCACCTGATGCCGTGCGCTCCAGCAAAGTCACGATACTTCGACAGTGACCGATGCGGGGAGATGCGCGGCGGCTTCGAGTCGGTCGGCTCAGTGAATACGGACGATGATCTCGGAATGACCCAGCCGGATCACGTCGCCGTCCGCGAGCTGCCACTCCTGTACCGGGGCGTTGTTCACGGTGGTGCCGTTGGTGGAGTTCAGGTCCGAGAGCAACGCGACCTGACCGTCCCAGCGGATCTCCAGATGCCGGCGTGACACGCCGGTGTCCGGCAGCCGGAACTGGGCGTCCTGGCCGCGCCCGACGATGTTGGAGCCGTCGCGCAGCTGGTAGGTCCGGCCACTGCCGTCGTCGAGCTGCAGGGTGACCTGAGCCCCGGCCGACCCGTAGCCGCCCTGGCCGTAACCGCCGTAGCCGCCCGCCTGGCCGTAGTCCTGCGTCGGCGGCTGACCATACTCAGGAGCCGACTGCTGGCCGTAGTCGCCGTAACCCTGCGACTCTCCGTAGCCCTGTGGCTCCCCGTACCCGCCCTGCGGCGCGTACCCACCGGGTGCCGACGCCTCGGCGTACTGGGTGTAGTCGCCGCTGCCGTAGTCCTGGCGACCGTAGCCGCCGCCCTGCTGGTAGCCCTGGTCCTGCCCGTAGCCGCCACCCTGTTCGTAGGACGGCCGCTGCGGCTCGGGGGGAGCGGGCGGCGCGCTCGGTGCGCCGTACCCCTCGTCCTGGCGGGCGGGCTCGCGGCCGTAATCGCCGTAGCCGCCGCCATAACCCTGCTGACCACCCTGCGGCTGACCGTAACCACCCTGCTGGTAGCCCTGGTCCTGGCCGTACCCGCCCTGGCTTCCGTATCCGCCGGCGGGCGGACCCGCAGGCGCGGCGGGCGGAGGTGCCTCGTAGGTGGGCGCGTAGTTGCTCTGACCCTGGTCGCCGTAGCCACGCTGGTCGCCGTAGCCGCGCTGGTCGTAGCCGCCCTGCTCGCCGTAACCGCGCTGGTCGCCGTAGCCGCCCTGCGGCTGACCCTGGGGTTGGCCCTGCGGCTGGCCGTATCCACCCTGGCCCTGACCGTAGCCGCCCTGATCCTGGTAGCCGCCCTGACCGTAGCCACCGTGTTCCTGGCCGTAGCCACCCTGTTGAGGAGGCGGGTAGCCCTGCTGTGGCGGGTATCCGCCGCCCTCTGCCGGGTACGGAGGCTGGCCACCCTCCTGCGGCCGCTGGTAGCGGTCGTCGTAGTACTCGTCGGGCCGCCCCTGCCCCTGACCGCCGCGGTAGCCTGGATTGTCAGTCATCGGTCGTACTCCTGGTTCTGCGCCAAACGCATGATTTGATTGTGGCTGGGCGGAATCGGTAGCCGTCGGGCGGGGCTCGACGTCGGGGTTGACAGTCCCGCGGGCGCGGAACTGGCCGGTGTGCAGGTTCGAGGCCTGCTCGAACCGGACGACCACTTCACCATACGTTTGCCACCCCTGTTCCTGGATATAGTCCGCCAAGTACCGAGCAAAAGCGCTCGACGTGAGCTCCGGGTCGCCGCCCAACTTCTCGAAGTCGTGCACACTGAGGGTAATGATGTATTCGTTGGGTGCCAAAAGGCGATTTCCCTGTAGGGAGCGGACGCCGTCGGCAGCCTCGCGGCGCAACAGGGCTTCCACCTCTTGCGGCACGATCGATCCCCCGAACACCCGGGCAAACGCATCACCAACCGTCGACTCGAGTTTGCGCTCGATGCGCTGAACCAGCCCTCGTTGGCTACCCATTTTCGCGCTCGCCTCACTACTGTGCACGGGAGTCGTCGGCCGAAGGCGATGAACTCGGCCACGTGACTTGTTAACTGACAATCGTATCGGGACAGCGCGACGCGGCGGCACCGTCAGAATCCTGAGAATCACATCGATACTGTTCGGAGACCTTTCGCCGACTGTGTGGGGGTGCCCCCGAGCGCACGGTTGGGGTGCGCAGCCACTACAGTGATATGGTCCTCCGGTTGTTTCGGGCGAGTGGCGGAATGGCAGACGCGCTGGCTTCAGGTGCCAGTGTCCTTCGGGACGTGGGGGTTCAAGTCCCCCTTCGCCCACAGATTTCCCCGGCCATAGGCCGGGGTTTTTTGTTGGCCCGGGTCGTCGTCGCGAGCGTGCAGGGTCGTACATCGACACGCCGACAACGCTGACATTCCGTGCACGGTCGCTGCGCCACAACGACGCCATGCGGCCCAAATTCCGCTGCCGTCTACATTCTGTTCGACAGCTATCGAAGGAGTCGCAGCGTGAACATCGATCCCGCGGCCACCGCGTGGTTGCTCGCCAGCACCGCGCTCGTCCTGCTCATGACCCCCGGCCTGGCGATCTTCTACGGCGGCATGATGCGCACCACCGGCGTGCTCAACATGATCATGATGAGCTTCATCTCCATCCCGCTGGTCACGGTGGCGTGGCTGCTGGTGGGCTACAGCCTGGCATTCTCCGACGGCGGCGCCGGCGGTTTCGTAGGCGGGCTGGCTCACGCCGGCATGAGCGGAATCGGCCCGGAGACCCTGCACGGACAGGTACCCGAGCTGCTGTACGCCACTTTCCAGCTGACTTTCGCCATCATCACCGCCGCTCTGGTCAGCGGCGCCATCGCCGACCGCGCCAAGTTCGGGGCCTGGATGGTGTTCGTCCTGGTGTGGTCGGTGGCGGTCTACGCGGTGATCGCGCACTGGGTGTGGGCGCCCACCGGCTGGCTGGCCAAAATGGGAGTCCTGGACTACGCGGGTGGATTGGTCGTCGAAATCGTCTCTGGCTCTTCGGCTTTGGCCCTCGCCCTGGTGCTCGGCCCGCGCATCGGCTTCAAAGTGGAGGCGATGCGCCCGCACAACCTGCCGTTCGTCCTGCTCGGCGTGGGGCTGCTGTGGTTCGGCTGGTTCGGGTTCAACGCCGGATCGGCGCTGGCCGCCAACGGACTGGCGTCCGCGATCTTCCTCAACACCCTGGTGGCCGGCTGCCTGGGCATGCTGGGCTGGCTGACGGTCGAACAGTTCCGCGACGGCAAGCCCACCACGTTCGGTGCCGCCTCGGGTGTGGTGGCCGGTCTGGTGGCGATCACCCCGTCGTGCGGCACGGTGAACACCCTGGGCGCGGCGGTGGTCGGCCTGGTGGCCGGAGTGGTGTGCTCCTTCGCGATCCTGGTCAAGTTCAAGCTGAACTACGACGACTCCCTTGACGTCGTCGGGGTGCACTTCGTCGGCGGCGTTGTCGGTGTGTTCCTGATCGGGCTGCTCGCCACCGCGGTGATGACCGGCGGCCCGAAGGGCCTCTTCTACGGCGGCGGACTGGGTCAATTGGGCAAACAGTCTTTGGCGATGGTGGTGGTCGCCCTCTACGCCTTCGCCGTGAGCTTCCTGCTGGGCAAGCTGATCGACCGGTTCATGGGATTCCGGCTCAGTGCCGCCGACGAGAAAAGCGGGATCGACCTGGCCGAGCACGCCGAAACCGCTTATCCCGAAGGCGTTTACGGCCACCAGGCGCCGCGCCGTCCGTCCATCGGCGAACGCGACGACTCCCGCCCGCGGTCGATCGACGACGACGACCTGTCGTAGCACATGTACTACATCCGGAATCCGGACGACTTCGCCGGCCTCGGGGACCTGGTCGACGTGATTGCGGTCTGACTTCCCAATTGCGCTGCCGATAACCTGGCCACGTGAGCAGCAAGCATGTGCCGGGGGGCGTCGTGCACGAGATGCCGGCTGACCTGCGTCAGGCGTTGGTCGCGAACTCGACCGCCCTGGAGTTGTGGAAGGACATCACTCCCCTGGCCCGCAACGAGTTCATCTGCTGGGTCGAGGACGCCAAGCAGGCGGCCACCCGCGAACGCCGCATCAGGCGGACCCAGGAAGAGCTCGAGGAGGGCAAGCGCCGGCCCTGCTGCTGGCCGGGGTGCAAGCATCGCGAGCGCAACGGCCGATAGCGGTAGGCCCGTTGCTGGACCCGCCCCGAAACGTCTAGTGTTTGGTTAGGCGAACCTAATCTGGCGGTTACCCCTCCCGCTGGATCAGGTCAACGCCCCGCTGAGTCACAGCCCTGACTCCAGCGAAGATGCCGAATCCGGGCACGCCGAGCGCGAGCCGGGCTACGCAGCATGGGAGGACCGGTTGTTGATGGGTGCGATGCCGAGGGGTTGGCCGGCGGAGAGTGCGCAGTGACGGCGCCGATCTGGATCGCCTCACCTCCCGAAGTGCACTCGGCACTGCTGTCCGCCGGGCCCGGGCCGGGCGTTCTGTTGGCCGCAGCGGGTGCCTGGCAGGCACTGGGTGCCGAATACGCCGAGGCGAGCGCGGATCTGTTGAGCGTGCTGGGTGCCGCCCAGAGTTCCTGGCAAGGCCCGAGTGCCGCTCAGTACGTCGCCGCCCACGCGCCATACCTGGGCTGGCTGACCCAGGCACAGGCGACCAGCCAAGCCGCCGCGGCCCAGCACGAGGCGGCGGCCGCGGAATACACCACGGCCCTGGCGCTGATGCCGACACTGCCCGAGTTGGCCGCCAACCACGTCGTCCACGGGGTGCTGGTGGCGACCAATTTTTTTGGTATCAACACCATTCCGATTGCCCTCAACGAAGCCGATTACGTCCGCATGTGGCTGCAGGCCGCGGCCGCGATGGGTGGCTATGAAGCGGCGTCGGCAGCGGCGCTGGCAGCCGTCCCGCCCACCTCGCCGGCGCCGACGGTGGTCAAATCAGACGCAGCCGCCGAACCCAGCCAACTCGCCGCCGCGGCTCCCGCCGCCGATTCCGGAAACCAGCTCAATCTCGCCGACATCATCGCCCAGTTGCTGCAGCAGTACGTCCAGTACGTCCAGCAGCTGTACGAGCCGATCACCAACTTCCTGCAGAACCCGGTGGGCAACACCTTCCAGCTGATCACCGACTTCATGACGAACCCGGCGCAGGCGCTGAGCACCTGGGGACCGTTCCTGTTCGCCGTCATCTACCAGATCGTGACGTGGATAGCGGCGAGTCTCACCTACCCCCAGCTCCTGCTGGACCCGCTGCTGTCGATAACCCTGGGGGTGGTGATCGGGGTGGGTTACGAGTACCTCCAGCAGCTTCCCGGCCCGGTGGCCGAAGGTGCGGAAGCACCGGCGGCGGTGGTCAACGCACCGAGTCACTCGTCGAACTGGCCGCTGGCGACCCTGGCGCCGACGATCACCGGCCCGGCCGGCGCTCCGGCGGCTTCGGCCACCGCAAGTGCCGGGTCGGCACCGGCCTCGGCCGCGCCGGCGCCGGCAGCGTCGGCGGTGCCGTATGCCGTCATCGGGCTCGATCCCGGTGAAGGGTTCACGCCGACATTTCGCGAGGGATCCAGCGTAAAGGCGCCGGCGCAAGGTATTCCGGCGGCCGCCGCCGGTGTCGCGGTCCGGGACAAACGCCGGTCCCGACGACGGCGCGCGGCCACCATGCCGGAGCACCAGTACGCCGACGAGGTGCTGGATTACGACCCGGAGCCCGACCCGGTGCCGCCCGACGAGCCGGCGGTGACGGCCTCAGGGAGCCGTGCGGGCGCGATGGGCTTCGGGGGTACCGCGGCCAGGGGCGACGCCGACGCCGCCGGACTCGTGACCTTGCCAGCCGACGAATTCGGCAGTGGCCCAACCGTTCCGATGCTGCCCAACACGTGGGAGTCCGAACAGCGTTAGCCTCAGTTGCTCGGCTGTGTGTGGACCCAGCCGACCACCTCGGCGGTCACCGGGTCGGTGATGTCGTTGTATTCGGGATGCTTCTTGAGCACCGTGACCACCATCGAACACACGGGCACGATCCGTTTGCCGTCCGCGCGCGTCGCCTGCAGCGCGTCTTCGAGCAGCAGTGTGGCCAAGCCGCGCCCGCCGAATGCCGGGTCGATTTCGGTGTGGTGGAAGACCCGCTGATCGCCCCGGTCGGCGAAATCGGCGAAGCCGACGTCCTGGCCGCCGACGGCGATCGTGTAGCGCCGGTCCTCGGCTCGGATGTCGACCTCTGCACCGGTTTTGTCGGTTGTCATGTGCGCTCCTTCTGATGTGGAAGTGGTCTGGGAACCAGCCGGGTGGTTGGCATCGGCGGGGCGGGCAGCCGGGCGACCGAACCCTGATAGCCCCGGACGGCACCGAAGCGGTCGTCAGAATCGTTATGGGGGTCCTGCCATTGCCGTCGGTAGCCGACGATCTCGTCGTGACTACGTCCGACGAAGTTCCACCACATCACCAACTCTTCGCAGAACGGCGCGCCGCCCAGCACCAGGACCCGGGCGGGGCGCCCGCCGGCGTTGCTCAGCCGCAGCACGGAGTGTCCGGTGCCCAGGAAACCCAGATCTGCCACCGACAGCCGAACTCCATCGAGGGCGACGTCTCCGTCGTCGCACAGCACCCCGTGCTCGAAGGCCGGGTCGATCCCGAGTTCGAGCTCGGCCCGCGGCTCCAGGTCAAGTTGAGCTCCGAGCAGCGGGGTGAAAGTCGTTACCGGCGAACGGCTCCCGGCCAGCTCACCCAGGAAGACCGAGGCTCGAGCCCCCGGAATCGACACCGGTTCGGGACGGTAGTGCGCGAAGTCGCGAGCCGTGTTGCGCGCTGAATCCGGCAGGGCCACCCACAACTGCGCGCCGTGCAGCACACTGCCGCCCACAGCCACTTCGGAGTGACAGATACCCGCGCCGGCCGTCATCAGGTTGAGTTCGCCCGGCCGCACCATGGCGTGCACGCCCGCGCTGTCGCGGTGCTCCACCTCCCCGCTGAACAGCCAGCTCACCGTTTGTAAGCCGGTGTGGGGATGTGGCGGAACGTCCATCCGCGCGGCGTCTCCGGTCACCGGCCCGTAGTGATCGACGAAGCACCAGGCGCCGATCAGTGAGCGCTGCCGCTGTGGCAGGGTGCGATGCACCGGCATGGCCCGCGGCCCGCCGAGGGGCACCTCCCGTGGACGCAGGATCTCCACGGCCGGGGTGTCCGCGGCGACCTGCGCAGCGCCACAAGCAACTTCGGCCGGCGCGATCTCCAGGTTGCTCACCCTCGCGACCCTACTCGCCGACTCACCGGCCCGGCGGTTGCAGCGCCTTCATCGCGACCCGCATCACCGGCTCAGGTATCCGGTCCTTGAGCGCCAGCGCCCGGTCGGCGGCGCGAGAACGCAGCGGAGTGCCTCTGCCGAACATCCGATTGAAAGGACCCCCGGTCGGTTCGACGGTTACGTGCAGCGGCGGGACGTCGACGGACGAACCCAGGGCATTGGAGATCACCATCCGCTGAATCTCGCTGGTGCCCTCAAAGATTGTGTACAACTTCGCATCTCGATACCACTTCTCGACCGGGTGATCGGTGATGTAACCCCAGCCACCCATCGTCTGAATCGCCCGCTCGGTGGCCTTGACCGCGACTTCACTGGCGGCCAGCTTGGACATCGAGCCCTCCCCCCGCTCGAAGGGGACGTTGTTGGCCGCCATCCAGGAGGCGCGCCACGTCAGCAGCCGTGCCGCGTCGATCTGAGTTGCCAAGTCGGCCAACGGAAATGCGATGCCCTGGTTGTTGATGATGGGTCCGCCGAACGCCTCCCGCTCGGTGGCGTAGGCGGTGGCGTATTCCAGTGCGGCGCGCGCGATTCCGATCGCCTGCGCCGCCACCATGGGCCGGGTCTGCTCGAAGGTGCCCAGGGTGGCGGATCCCGACTTCTTCGCGCCGGCCACCACTTCGCGGGCCTTGGCCAGCTTGTGTTCGAGTTTGTCCTGCCCACCGAGCAGATTGCCGCCCGGCACCCGGACGCCGTTGAACCGCAACTCAGCGGTATGTGATGCCCGGCAGCCCAACTTGTCCAGCTTGCGGACCAGTTCCAGTCCGGGGGTGCCGCCAGGTACGACGAACAGGGCCTGGCCGCGGTGGCCGAGTTCCTCGTCGACCACCGCGTTCACCACGTGCACATTGGCGATGCCGCCGTTGCCGATCCACATCTTGTGTCCGTCGATGATCCAGTCGTCCCCGTCGCGGCGGGCAACGGTGCGCAGGTTGCGGACGTCGCTGCCGCCCTCGGGTTCGGAGATGGCCAGTGCGGCCAGCTTGAGGTCCCCCGGCGTGCCGAAGCATTCCGGGGCCCACTGCAACATCTGCTCGGGCGAGGCGGCTTGTCCGATCGCCGAGAGCGCCAGCGCCGGCATCACGATGGCCAGGCCGATCCCCGCACAACCCCAGAACAGCTCTTCCATGAACATCGGTAGCGAGATGCCGGTCGGGTCGCCGATCAGATCCCGGTAGAACAACGGGCTGTAGAAACCGCGCTGGGCGGCCTCCTCCAGCACCGGCCACGGAAACTCCTGCCGCTGGTCGTATTCCAGCGCCACCGGCCGGATCACCTCCTCGGCGAACCTCGTGAGTTCGCCGGGCCAGATCGTGTTGTGCTGCAGTAGGGGTCACGTCGAAGGTCATGGCAGCGCCTCTGCTTCAGTTGCCTCGGCCCGGACGGGGCCACTGTCAAGCGCGGTATACCCCCGGTTTCGGCGCGCTATCGCGCGACTTCCCATGAACGCTGCTCAGGCCGCCGAACGCGGACCCACCTTGGCGGCCGGGAGATGCAGGATCACCGAGCTCAGCGGAAGCTGGTTGGTCTCCAGCTCGCGTTCCCGGCTCGCCAGCAGGGCTGCGTTCTCGGGCAGTTCCCGGGCGTTGATCTCTCCGGCGGCGATCCGTCGCAACACCTCGTGGGCGTGCGCGAGTTGCTCGCGCTTGCGATACTGCCCGCCGGGCAGCTTGACCCCCGCCCAGACCCCGTATTCCTCGTGGTGCTTGATCGCCCACTCGGCGCAGAGTCGCTGCTGCGCCAGGGGGCACCGCCGCAAGCACTGCACCCTCGCCTCGATTGCCGACCGCTCGTAGACGCGTGCCTTGGCGGCACCGTCGCCACCGTCGTCGTCGGGGTAGCCGAACCACAGTTCCGGGTTTGAGGTGCAGGGGTTTGCCATGTCGAAGCCTCCTCGTCCATCTGAAACGTAGGCAGAAGCGTATATGCAAACAGGGCGGACCGACAAGAGAAACGGATAACAAAACATATAGTCGCAGGTGGGCTGAGGTGGCTGTGTAATATTCGCGTATGGCTTGGAGCCCGCCGTGAGCCGCGAGTCGGCAGGCGCGGCCATTCGTGCGCTCCGCGAATCACGGGACTGGTCACTAGCCGACCTCGCGGCAGCCACCGACGTGAGCATCATGGGGTTGAGCTACCTCGAACGCGGTGTCCGCAAACCACACAAAGGTACTGTTCAGAAGGTTGAGGAGGGCCTCGGTCTGCCCCCGGGCACCTACGCACGGCTGGTGGTCGCGGCGGACCCCGAAGCAGAACTTGCCCGCCTGCTCGCCGCGCGACCGCCGGCACCCGCCTCCGCCCGGAGCCAGGGAGCGGTCACTGTCGAGCGTCACAGTGACGACACCGATGTGCTCGAAGAGTATGCCGAGGCGCAACTCGAAACGCTGCGATCACTCATCGATCGGATGCCGACGAAGACATCAAACGAATATGAGACGTATATTCTGAATGTGATCGCACAGTGCGTGAAGGCGGAGATGCTGGCGGCCAGTTCATGGCGGGTGGCGGTGAACGCCGGCGCCGATTCGAGCGGCCGCCTGATGGAGCACCTGAAGGCGCTCGAAGCCACTCGTAGCGGGTTGCTGGAGCGGCTGCCGACAAGTCTCAGCGCCCGATTCGACCGGGCCTGCGCGAGGTCGGAATTCCCGGACGCCGTCATCGCGGCGCTGATCGGCGTCGGCACTGACGATGTGTGGGACATCCGCAACCGGGGTGTCATCCCATCCGGGGCCATCCCCCGCGTGCGTGCATTCACGGACGCGGTGCAGGGTCATGAAGCCATCGACGACGGGACCGCAGGTGAGTGAACAGGAAGTCGAGGCACTCGAGCGTGCCCACCGACTGTTCGCGGGCAACACGCCCCCGGTGACGCTGGAGCCGGTTCCGGCCTTTGATGCGAAAGACGTTGCGCCACAGAGTGGTTATCAGCGTGCCGCCAACCGCAGCCACGTCGTCCTGACATCGGCCGCACACACGGATTCAGTCCTCGCGACGGTCATGGCCGGGGCGCGGCGGGACCGGGCCGCTGCGCGGGAGCTCACCGCCGGTGTCGTCGATGAGGCTCGCGCTGATGCCGCGGTCGCCCCGGCGACGCCGCTGGCTCAACGCGAGGCGATACGCCGCCGGGTGGCGCGGTTGCGAGCGCAACGGTCTCACGTTCTCTCCGCGCAAGGCCGCGCGCGGCGGCACGGCGAAGCGCTGCGTGCGCTGCAGTATCGCGTCACGCACCGTCGCGCCCGGCTGCCATCTGCGCACGGTCGCGCGGGCGCAGCGGTGCGGGCTGCGCTTTCCCGGCTGGGGCGGCCCTACGTGTGGGGCGCTACCGGTCCCGATCAGTTCGACTGCTCCGGCCTGGTCCAGTGGGCGTATGCGAAGGCGGGAGTTCACCTCGATCGAACCACCTATCAACAGATCAACGACGGATTTCCGGTGCCGCGCGCCCAGGTGCAGCCAGGTGACCTCGTCTTTCCGCATGCCGGTCACGTGCAGATGGCGATCGGCAACAACCTCGTGGTCGAAGCTCCCTATTCGGGTGCCTCCGTCCGGATCAGCCGACTGGGCATAAATGTGGCGATCCGCCGGCCCTGGTAGAGGAAGGTTCAGGTCATGTCGGACCAAGCGGGATCATCGATCAGCGCCATTGCCGCCCGCCAAGCTGAACTGGCGACCAGGCACCGCGCTGCCTCCGAGGCCGACCGGGTCCTGACCGACACACTCGTCGGCGCGCACGAAGCGCTGCGGGAGAGCCTGCGCCGGCTCGATGCGATCGCCGCGGAGATCGAGCGTGCGCGCGGGCTTGCGCTCGATGCGCCGTTGGGCGCGCGCGAGTTTCAGCGATTCCTGTTGTCCAAACAGCGCGAAATCACCTCTGTCGTCACCGATGCCCGCGAGCTGAGCCGTGCCAAAGGCGCTGTGCTGCAAGGGCTGCGCTCGCAGTACGGGCAGCCGTCCACACGGTGAATTGTCGAGGTGACGGTGCCTGGGTACTGTCCCGCGGCATGGAGGGGTCGTGACGACGTATCAGGACCTCGTGGACACGATGCGACTCATTCAGGAGCGCACCGGCGACCCGTTGGCATGGATGGCCGGGTTGACGCCCGACGAGCGGATCGCCGCGGTATCGCCTCCGACGAGCGGGACACAGCTGGCCGAGATCCTGGTCAAGATCCGTCGGCAACACCCGGACCTGTTCCCCCCGACGAATTCGCCGGCGCCGCCGGATCGCGCCGACGGCGATGCTGCCAAGGCCATCGCGGATGCGGAAGCCGCTCTGGCGCACCAAAATTCCATGACATCTCAGCTGGACCTTCAGGTGGTTTCGGCAATCCTGAACGCCCACCTGACCACGGTGGAGGGCCGCGACGCACTCACCAAACTGCAGCACGAGATCGAGACCGCCGTCGCAACGCGCTCAGATCTCGACACCCCGGCCGGCGCAAGGGATTTCCAGCGGTGGCTGATCGGCAAACTCAGGGATATCCGCGAGGTGGTCGCGACCGCGAGCCTGGACGACACGTCCAAGTCGGCCTTGATGGCGGCGTGGACGTCGCTGTACAACGCGTCCGAGAACGCGGCGGAGACATCCGCCGGACGGCGGCCGGTGCCGGAACCGACATCGCCGATCGGGCACGCCGGGGACCGACAGCCGGTGCCGGCCGCCGCGGCGGACCCGTTGCTGGACTCGTTGCTGCTCGATGACCCCGGGTCGGCGCCGGCCGCCGCGCCCGGTCCCTCGCCTACGGCGGTATCACCCCCGACGACTCCACCCAGTGCGGGCGGTGGAGCATCCCCGGCGGGCTCGTCGCCCCCGGCGCTGGGCCTACCAACTGGGTTAACGCTGCCGAATCTGCCGGCCGGCAGCGGTCGCGACGGGCGATCGCTCAACGACGGGCTCTGGGATGACGACCGGATTGATCGAGAATCCGCGGATGAGGACGAACACGACCATCACGACGACGACCATCGGAACGCGGAGCCGCACGATCCCTCGGGGCAGCATGAGGCGCCGCCGGCAGGTCCGACGACGGTGACGTTGCCGACCGGCGAGACGGTGACCGCTGCCAGCCCGCAACTGGCCGCGGCGATCCAGGCCGCGGCCGGCGGCACCCCGATCGCCGAGGCATTCCAGCAGCAGGGCATCACAATTCCCCCTCCGGGCACCGCAGTCAGCGCTCCCCTGGACCCGTCGCGTGTCGAGCCGGGCGACATCGGCATGTTCAGCGATCGGCACGCGCTGGCCCTCGGACGCAGCAAGGCGCTGCTCGACGGCCAGATTCAACACATTTCGACCGTGACCGGGCCGAGCTTCCTAGGCTGGGAGCACCCGCCGGCGCCGGCGAGTCAGGCGACAGCACCAGCTACCGAGACACCGTCACCGACCCGGCCGTCAGCCACGGCCTAGCCGCAGAGGAGGAGAGAGCGGATGGCAGACCGAATTCATGTGGTGCCGGCGGATTTGCGGGAAGCCGCCGCCCATCACCAGCAGGCCTCCGAGCAACTTCGGGCCCTGCCCGCGTCGCATGCGGCGATTCAGGAGAGCCTGGATTCTCTTGGGCCGATCTACAGCGAACTGCGCGAGGCCGGACGGGAACTGCTCGAACTCAGGCGGCAGTGCTACGAGCAACAGGCAGACGACCATGCCGACATCGCCCAGCATCTCCACACCTCGGCGGCGCTGTGGGAGCAGCACGAACAAGAGGCAGCCGACAAGCTCGGCGGCATCCTCGATCGATGACCGTCACTAGA
Source organism: Mycobacterium sp. Z3061 (assembly GCF_031583025.1). NCBI lineage: Bacteria > Bacillati > Actinomycetota > Actinomycetes > Mycobacteriales > Mycobacteriaceae > Mycobacterium > Mycobacterium pumcae. The sequence goes on from NZ_CP134062.1 coordinate 36,829, forward strand.
CATTCATGACCGACGCCAACCCGGCCTTCGACACGGTGCATCCCAGCGGCCACATCCTGGTGCGCTCATGTCGGGGCGGATATCTGCACAGCGTCGCGCTCAGTGAGGCGGCAATGGAGACGGACGCCCAAACTCTGGCCGAGGGCATCCTGCTGACCGCCGACGTGTCGTGTCTGAAGGCGCTCTTGGAAGTGCGCGACGAGATTGTCGCGGCCGGACACACGCCGTCCGCGGAGGTGCCGACGGACGCCGATCTCGATGCCGCTATTGAAAAGCTGCTCGAGCACCGGCTGCGTCGCCGCGCACCCTGACCTTCTAAAGCAGCCAGGTCCGGCCGGTCTCCGGGTCGGGTGCGATCTCGGTTGGCGGCTCGATCGGGTTGTCGCCGAACAACTCTCGTGCGCGGCTGAGCAGAGAGCGCACCTCGTCGAGTTGCTGCTGCAGCGCGGAGTCAGCCATGGTCACACGCTACCCACGCCACGTCGGCCACACAATTCACCGTTCCCAGAACCGCCGGGACTGCCTGACGAGTACCGCTACTCTTAGCCGGTGGGGATCTTCGGCCGTATCACGGCGCGTCAGCGGCTGCGCAGAGCCACCCAGGAATCGCTGTCGGTACCCACTTTCAGCGCGCCCCTCGATTGCACACCCTGGGTGATCGGCGGCCTGTGGCCTCCGGAGTTGTCGGCCGGTAACTCCGAAACCGCAACTCTCGCTGGATATCTGAAGGCTGACCTGCAGCGGATCGCCGGCGCCGCCAACGATGAGTTGCGCATCATCGGCCGATCCGGAATGGAGTACACGGCCCGGCGCGACGCCGAAGCCAGAGTGATCGACGAGGCCCGCGACCTGGCGGTGCGCCGAGTCGAGTCGACGATGCGCCAACTGCGGAGGCTGCGACAAGACGCAGAACTGGGCACAGACATGGACAAAACACAGGTCATCCCCGCTGTCCGCGACGAAGTGCCGGTGCCCGCACCGGCACAGAGCGAGGACGGGCAACGACCCGTCGGGAGTACGGGGAGCCCGGCATCGACCGACGACGACCGGCTGCCGCGGCTGCTGGCATTCGTGGCGCGCCAGGAACCACGTCTGAGCTGGGCCGTCGGTGAGCGGCCAGACGGTACGACGGTACTGGTCACCGACCTCGCTCACGGCTGGATTCCGCCCGGCATCGCCTTGCCCGAAGGCGTGCGGCTACTGGAACCGCGGCGCCGCAGCGGCCGCGCGGCCGACATGCTGGGTGCCACGACCCGGGTGCTGACCTACACACCCGGTGACCCGGCCCGCTGGTCCAGCGATGCCCCCGACCCCCAGACATCGGAGCAGCCGTTGGAGCTGCCGCCGGCCGAAGACCTGGACTGGGAGCTGAGGGTGGCGACCCACTGGCGTGAGGGCATACCCCGCCTGGTGAACACGATGGTCAGCGCCGTCGCGGCCGGCGCCGACATCGTCGAGCAAGAAGCCGATCTGCTGCGGGTTCAACTGGATACCGTCCGGTACCAGGTGCTGGCGCAGTACCCCGACGTCGACCCGGCGCAACTGCTCAACTGCATGTTGCTCGCCGCTGTCGACAGCCGCGTTTCCGGGGACCCGGTGTCGGCGAACTACCACTTCGCCTGGTTCGCGAATCTGGCTGCCGATACCGCCTGAAACATGAATTGACGCTGGTCGGGGGCGTCGACATACTGTCATGGTGTCGGGGTCGGGTCCTTCCAGCGAGCTCAGCGACCGAAGCGCCGGAAGCGATGCAGACCTCGTCGAAGCGGTTCTTCGTGAACTGAGCGAGGCAGCGGACAAGTGGGAAGCACTCGTCGCTCAGGCTGAGACCGTCACCTACAGCGTGGACCTCGGCGACGTGCACGCGGCGGTGAATGCGGACGGCCGCCTGCTCGAGTTGACGTTGCACCCGGACGTGATGACCGGCTACGCACCCGGCGAGCTGGCCGACAGATTGAACCTCGCGATCGCAGCGCTGCGGGAGGAGGCAGAAGCCGAGAACCAGGCACGGTACGGCGGACGTCTGCAGTGGTGACGGGTACGGAATCGGGTCCGTACCGGTCACCGGAAGGAGAAGACTGTGCCACTCAATCTGTCCAACCGGGACCAGAATTCGGGGCATTTGTTCTACAACCGACGGCTGCGCGCCGCGATCACCCGGTTCTCCGTCCGGATGAAGCACGACGACCGCAAACAGCAAGCGGCAGTGGCCCTCTCTGTCGTCCTGGTCCTCATCGGTGTCGGCTGGATGGCCTTGCTGCACATCATGAAGCCCGCCGGGTTGATAGCAAGCTCGGCCGTTATCGGCAACCGGGACACCGGAGCCATTTATGCCAAGGTCAACGGACGCCTTTACCCGGCGCTGAACCTCACCTCCGCACGGCTGGTGGTCGGGAGCGCCGCCGCGGTCACCTGGGTCACGGCAAGTGAAATCGCCAAATATCCCACCGGGCCGATGATCGGAATTCCCGGTGTGCCGGACAGCTTGCCGGTCGTGTCTAGCGCGGTGTCGGCGTGGGCAGTGTGCGACACCGCACGTACCGCGACCCGGGGCAGCGCCACGCCGCCTCTCGTCACTGCGATCGCGGGACGACTGTCCCCGCTGGACCGGGCGGCTGTGCTGGGGCCGAAACAAGCACTCCTGACAACCCACAACGGTGCCAGCTACGTGATCTGGGGTGGGCAACGGTCGCGGATCGACCCGACCGACCGGTCGGTGACGTTCAATCTCGGCTTGGATCCCGGTGTGACGTATCCGATCGAACTGTCCAATGCGCTCTTTGACGCCATGCCCGCTACGGAACCGCTTGTGTCGCCGACGATTCCGGAGTCCGGCAACCCGTCGCGGTGGCTGCCCGAACTCAAGGTCGGCAGTGTGCTGCAATCGCGCGACGCCGGTGGCACCGTCAACGGATTCTACGTACTGCTGGGCGGCGGGGTCCAGAAAATCAGCAGCTTCGTCGCAGATCTACTGCGCACCAAGGACTCTCAAGGCTCGACTGCTCCTCTCCTGGTAGCCCCGGACCGCCTCGTCCATATCCCGGTCGTCGACGTACTCAACGTCGACTACTACCCGCCCGGAAAGCTGGAATTCATTGACACGAAGGCCAATCCCGTGACGTGCGTGGGATGGGAGAAGCAGGCCGGCGATCCCCAGGCCAGGGTCACCATGATCTCGGGTCGGGGATTACCGGTTCCGAGCGGCATGGACTCCCGTCTGGTGCATCTGGTGCGCGATGATCGGTACCCGGAATCCAGCGAGGCCGACCAGACATTGATCCTGCCGGAAGCGGCCAACTTCGTGGCCACTACCAGCGGTGTGTCCACGGCGGACAGCCGGGAAAGCCTCTATTGGGTTGCACCGCAAGGAGTTCGATACGGCATTCAATCGGATGCGCGAACACTGCAAGCGCTCGGACTGGATGCGCGCCTCGCCCTGCAGGCGCCATGGCCACTGGTGCGCACCTTCGCGCCCGGCCCGGCGATAAGTCGCGACGCGGCCCTGGTTGCCCGCGACGCCGTATCGGCCGGCGGTGCCCTGGCACCCATTCCCGACAACAGCGACGCCGGGAGCTAGCAGTGTCCAAAAGCGGATTCGTGCGACCGAAACGCACACCGGTACCGAATGTCCCGCCGGTGCGGGTGGCGGTCGGGGCGCCGTTGGCGCTGCCCGAACGCGAGCCACGCAACATCCTGCTGATGATCGCGGTGCCCGCACTGCTGGTCGGTATCGTCGGCACGCTGGTCGTGATGTATGCATCCGGGGTCAGGTCGTTACAGTCGGGCTTCTTCCCGATGGTCGGCCTGGTCGGTTTCGGCGCCCTGATGTTCGGGGGGCGGTTCGGGCGCGGACGCCGAATCAGTTGGGGTGAACTGGAAAAGCAGCGCCGCAGCTATCTGCGCCAGCTCGATGACGATCGCGAAGAAGTCCAGCGTGCCGCGCGGGAACAACGCCAGAGCCAGCTGTTCGTGCATGCCGATCCGCGGCGACTCGACACGGTGATCGGTGGCCCGCGGATGTGGGAACGGCGCCCCACCGATCCGGATTTCCTCGATGTCCGGCTGGGCATCGGTGTTCAGCAGGCGGGTGACTCCGCCGTCTCGCTGCAATGGCCGGACGTTCCCATCGGTGAGGAGCTGGAACCGGTAACCGGCGGCGCACTAAGGGATTTCATCCTCGAACAGAGCAAGATCCGCGGAATTGGGAAGGTGCTGAGCCTGCGGTCCAAGCCCGGGTTCAGCTTCACCGCCGAAGATCCGAGCGACCTGCACAATCTGGTGCGCGCGTTGCTGTGCTCGCTCGCCGTCTATCACAGTCCCGAAGACTTGAAGCTGATGGTGGTCACCCGTCATCCGGAGCATTGGCAGTGGCTGGTCTGGTTGCCGCACAACCAGCACGACGAGATGTTCGACGCATGCGGGCTGCGTCGCCTGGTATTCGCATCGCCGACGGAGCTGGAAGAGGCACTTGACGCCGAGTTGCACCGCAAGGGCCGTGGGCCCTGGTCGCCGCCCGTGACGGCGAGCCCGACGTCGATGCCGTCAGCCATGGAAGCGGTGACGACTCCGGCGTTGGGTCCGCACTGGGTGATCGTGGACGACAACGTGGGCACCCCCGAGCAGTGGGAAGGTGTGACCGGGCAGAAAGGCATGGCCGGAATCACTGTGCTGCGGCTGGCGACCCGCGTTGGCGTCGGCGTCGGATTCGCCGACGAGAGCCAGCGGTTCGCGCTGCGCGGCGGCAGGCTGATCCACCGCGACACCTTCTACGCAGTCGCCGACACGCTGGCGGACAGCACCGCCAACCGATATGCGCGTGCGCTGGCCCGCTGGTCACCGATGAGCGCCGGCGAGCTGTCCGAAACCGACAGCCAGGCCGGCGAATTGCTGCGCGCCCTGGGCATCACCGACCCGCGGAACCTGGACGTCGAGCGGCTGTGGGCGGAAAGCCGGGGACGGGGCGATCCGAAGTGGGCGATGGTGCCCGTCGGTGTTCGACCGGGTGGCGACCTGCAGCATGTGATCCTGCGCGCCAAGGACTTCGGCGGCTACGGCTTCCACTCGGTGGTGATCGGCACGTCTGGTTCCGGCAAGTCGGAGTACTTCTTGTCACTGTGCAGCGGAATCGCGCTGACGCACTCGCCGGAGACATTCATCGTGATCTTCGTCGACATGAAGTTCGAGTCGGCTGCCCAGGATCTACAGGGGTTTCCGCACGTCGCCGGGTCGCTGTCGAACTTGGGCAAGGACGACCGCCATCTGGCCGAGCGGATGCGCAAGGCGATCAACGGTGAGATCGCCCGCCGCTACCGCCTTTTGAAGGATGCCGGCGCCCGTGATGCCAACGAGTACGAGGAGATGCGGCTCGCCGGAAGGGATCTGGAGCCCATCCCGATTCTGCTGGTGATCATCGACGAGTACCTCGAGCTGTTCATCCATCACCCGGAGTGGATCGACCTGGTGATCCACATCGGGCAGGAGGGCCGCGGCTGCAACGTCTTCTTCACCCTCGGCGGCCAACGGCTGGACCTGTCGTCGCTGAGTAAGGCCAAGAGCAACATTGCTTTTCGGGTCGCCCTGCGCGCCGAGACCGCCGAGGACTCCCGCGACGTGATCGGAAGTGATGCCGCGCTGCACCTGCCATCGCAGGAGAACGGGTACGCGCTACTCAAAGTTGGCCCGCGCGACCTCGAGCAGTTCCGGTGCTTCTACGTTTCGGCCCCGTTCGTGGTACCCAAGCCGGCGGTGAACGTGAACAAGACAGTGGCCATGAGCTTCTCGCAACCTCGCTCGTACACCTCGGACTACCAACCGCTCAGTGAGTCCGACAGCGCGGCGTTGGCCGTCGCGGATGCGCCCGAAGAGCCTGACGAATTCCTCTTCCACGCAGACGGTTTCCGCAAGAAGAAACTCGTTGACGTAGTCCGCGAGTCGCTCGTCTCGAACCCCGCCCGTCCGCCACATCAGATATGGCTTCCGCCTTTGGAAGTCAGTGAGCCGATAGACGCGCTGGTGGCCCGGTGGCGTGGGCGGCCCTGGCACGTCGCCTACGGACAGAACCCAGGTCTGGTGTTTCCGCTCGGAATCGTCGACATCCCCGAGGAACACGACCAGCGCGTGCACGCGATCAACGCAGAAATGGACAACGTCATGGTGGTTGCGACCGCCCAGCGAGGTAAGTCCACCACCTTGATGACGCTGATGACTTCCGCGGCTCTGATGTACCGGCCAGAGCGGGTGACCTTCTTCTGCATCGGGGCGTCGCTCTACCCGGTCGAAGAACTACCCCATGTGGCATCGGTGGTGAGCCCGACCGACCGTGAGGGAGTCTCTCGTACCATCGCCTCGATCGAAGGCCTGATCTCGGCGCGCGAGGCAGCGTTCAAGAGGTATCAGATCGACATCTCCGAGTTCCGGGACAGGCGCTTCGGACTCGACGGCGCCGGTACGGGCACCGGCACCACCGACCCCGGCGACAAATTCGGCGACGTCTTCCTCGTCATCGACAACTTCAGCGATCTCTATGACAAAGACGCGGCCATGGGCGACCGGGCTATCGCCATTGCCCGCCAAGGCCTTTCATACGGCGTGCACATCATGACCACCGCGACGGCGTGGCTCATCGGGCAGAAGCAGCAGCTGGTCAATGTCTCGAACGCACGAATTCAGCTGCGGCTGAGTAATCCCGACGAAACGCAGATGGGTGAGGGATTCGAGCGGAAGAAAGCTGCCCGCAACACCTTGGACCGTCCGGGGTTCGGGCTCACCCGGGAGGGTTTCGAGTTGCTGGTCGGAGTGCCCGAGGTGGTCGGGCCCGCCGGAGAACGGGTGCCAACCCGCGACATCGGTGCCCTCATATCGGAGATGACCGGGGCCGGGCGGGTCGAGAGCCTCGCCAGGCTGCCCGAACGCATTCCGCTCAGCGAGGTGGCGGACGCGTTCGCCGGTAGTGCCGGGGACGCAGACCCGTTGACCATTCCGTTCGGGATCGGCGAGACCGCGCTGCGGCCGGCGGCGCTGCCCTCCCGGTTGGTGCCCAACATGCTGGTGGTGGGACGCCAGTCATGTGGGAAGACAACGACTTTAGCCGCGATGGGCCAGATGATCGTGGCTCGTTGCTCGCCCGAAGAGGCGCAGATCACCATCATCGACCCGAAGACGTCTTTGATCGGAAGGATCCAGGGTGAGCAGGTACGGGCGTACGCATACACCGCGGACGACATCGACGCGGTGATCGCCGAGTTGACGCAGCTGCTGCGCGACCGCCTGCCGCCGTCCGGACTGAGCCAGGAAGAACTCCTCAACCGCAGGAGCTGGGACGGTCCTCACCACTTCGTCCTGATCGACGACGAGCAGGAACTGCGACCGCACGGTGTGCTGGGCAAGAATGCGGCGACGGCGCCGCTGTGGGGGTTGATCGAGCGCAGCCGCGAAATCGGCTTGCATGTAGTCGCGTCGCGTTTGCCCGGCAACTGGGCGGGCGTCTCGGTCACCAACCCGTTCCTGCAGAAGATGACGGGCTCCCGGGCGCCGACCTTGTTCATGGACAACGACCCGGCGGCGGTGAAGGTATTCGGCAGGACCAGCGCTCAGCAACTACCCCCCGGCCGCGGTCTGTTGGTCACCAGCGACGGTGGGATCGAAGGAGTGCTGGTAGCAGAGCCATTGACGTGAATCGACAGGCGCCGGGCCTGAACCTAGACTCAGCGCAACTTGTCGCCGGCAATGTCCGGCGGGATCGAATTGAGAGGTAGCAATGGGCGGATTCTTCGGAGTGGTGCCGGGCGCTGTCGACATGTCGGCGGCCGCCGAGGCGGGGATCAGCGAAGGGATGGCCGCGACGACGGCGGCAGGTGCGGCCGCACTCACCGGGGTGCTGCCGATGGCCGCCGATGCCGACTCGATCGAGTTCGCGGCGGCCCTGAACGCCGCCGGAGCGGCATACCTGGGAACGGCCGCGGAGCACGTCGGGCAGCGCGTCGCGTTCTCCGGTGCCCAGGGTTTGTCGTCGGCCGCCGCCGTCGCGGCCGAGGCCGCTAACGCGGGCGCCGTCGGACTGTAGGGCGCCCATGCCAGATCCCCGCTGGACCGGCCCACCCGAAGTCGTCGCGGCGATATTCGAGGCCGGGTCGCCGGCTTCGGTGATCGCCAATGGTGCGGTCTGGGTCACCGAGACCGCCAACAACGAAGTGTCGGCGGGACTCTCCACCCTCAACACGCTGGCCACTCAGGCGCAGTGGCAGGGCGTGGGCTCCACGGCTTCGACGGTCGCCGCGGCAGGGCTGAACGCCGGGTTGCAGACCCTGATGGGTTGGACCGCCGAGAAGATCAATGTCACGCAGGCCGCGGTCGAGGCGTTCATGCTCGCGCGGTCTTCGGTCATCCCGTCGATGGTCTCCCAGACCAACCGCGACGAGTGGGCCGTCCTGAACGCCACCAACTGGTTCGGCCAGAACACGCCCGGAATCGTCGAGCGGGACGGCGAGTACTTCGGCGAGCACTGGCCGCACAACTCCGGAGTGGGCTGGGCGTACTCCGGTGCCCTGAGTGCATTGATCGCAGCCTTGGCGGTGCCTCCGCCGATCGCGCCGATGGGCGCCTCACCGGCCGCGCCGGCCGCCGCGGCGGAAGCGGTGGCCCAGGCCGCGGCGCAGACCGGCATGCAGGCGTCGAGCCAAGCGGGGCAGACGGTGGGCCAGAGCGTGGCCTCTCCCGCCGAGGCGACCGGCCAATTGAGTTCATTCATGCAGGCACCGATGCAGATGGTGTCGGGGGCCACCGAACCGCTCAAAGAGATGCTGCAGGCGCCGATGCAGGCCATGCAGGGCGTCACCAGCCTGCCCCAGGGGATGATGCAGGCCTTCGGTGGAATGTTTCCCGCCGCGGGGACCCCAAGTGCGGCGGCCGTCGCCGAACCCGCGGTGGCGGCCGGCGGGAGCGCCGCGGGCGGCGGCATTGGTGCAGCAGGCGGATTCCCCGGTGCTGGGCTTACCAGCTATACCCGGCCCACCAGCAGCTTTGAGCCGGAGGCGGGCGGGAAGCCGGCCGGCCTGCGGGCCGGCGTGCTCAACGCCGCCGAAGTGCGGGGTCCGACGGTCTCGACCGGTGGCACGCCGCTGCCGATGACCCCGGCAGGCATGCTGGCGCGTGGTGAGGCGGGCAAAGAAGCCGATAAGGATGTGACGCGGGCACGCGTCGTCGTCGATCCTCGCTAGAACCCGTTGCCGACTGTGAAGCTGGCTTCACACTCGGCGCCGACTGTGCGGCCAGCCTCACGGTCGGCGAAGCCAAAGCCCCTACGATCGCCCGGGTCCGGGCGGGCCCGCGAACGCCTGCGCGATCCCCAGCCACTGCTGCGCGTCCTCCCCCACCGCCGTCACGTCCAACGCACTCAGCGGCCGCCGCTGGGTGACCAGGAAGCAGAAATCCTCCGCCGAACCCGTCACGCGCTGGGCCGCCTCCGGCGGCCCCCAGGACCAGGTGTCTCCGCCCGGCCCGCGCAACTCGACATAGAACGCTTCGCTCGGCGGCGTCAAACCGTTGACCATGTACGCGTAGTCGCGGGCCCGCACCCCGATGTGCGCGATCGAGCGCAGCCGGTCCGTCGGCGGTCGGGTGACACCCAGGGCGTCGGCCACGTCCAGCCCGTGCGCCCAGGTCTCCATCAGCCGGGCGGTGGCCATCGACGAGGCGCTCATCGGCGGTCCGAACCACGGCAACTTGCGTCCGTCGGCGACGCCGAGCAGGGCCTCGTGCAAACGCCGACGGGTGTCGCGCCAGTCGGCCAGCAGCTCGGCGGGCGGCAGCGCCGCCAGTTCCTCTGCGCCGGCATCGACGAACCCGGCCGGGTCTGCGGCGGCAGCGGCCAGCGCCTCACCGAAGGCGGCCTCATCGGTGACCGACAGCAGCGACACCCGGTCGGTCCACAGCAGGTGGCCGATCTGGTGGGCGATGGTCCACCCCGGGGCGGGCGTCATCGTCGCCCACTTTTCCGCGGGCAGCGGTGCGACCAGCGCGTCGAGCCCGTCACTCTCGGCCTGCAGATCGGCGACGAACGCAGCTGAACCAGTCATCCCAGAACCTCCCTAGCACGTCCTCGACGGCCGACCAGGCTGTGCACCAGCAGCCCGATCAGATAAATCACCGAACCGAACAGCGCAAACGCGGGTGCGCGTCCGTCGTCGGGGATGAACGCGGCGGCCACGGTCACCGCGACGATGAACGACACCCAGAACAGGGCGTCCTGAACCGCGAACACGTGCCCGCGCAACGCGTCGTCGACATCGATCTGCATCGCCGAGTCGGCGCACAACTTGACCACCTGGCCGGCAATGCCGAGCAGGAAACCGCACACCACCATGACCGGCAGCAACAGCCCGGCGCCCGCCGTCTGGATGACAGCCGCGGCGACCAGAGCACCGTTCGCCGTGGCGTACCGGCCCCAGCGCCGCACCAGCACCGGGGTCAGCATGTTGGCCAGAAAAGCCCCCAGACCGGTCGCGGCGAAGAACACCAGAGCGGTACCCAGCCCGTCGCCGTCGACATTCTTCAGGTGATGCACCAGCAGCAAAATCAGCAGCGAGTTGATCCCGACAACCATCCGGTGTGCGGCCAGCCCCGACAGGGCGGCGGCTACCGACGGGAGTTGAACCACCGTCCGCACGCCGTGCAGCCACCCCGTGACCACGGCGTACACCGCGGAGCCGTGAATCGCCCGTTTTGTGTCGTCCGGACCGAGAACCCGGGGCGCGAACCGCAGCGACAGCAGCAGCGCCAATGCCACCGGAACCAGCGCAGTGAAGATGACCGCCGCCGCGCCGTGATCGCCGGCGCCGCCGAGCCAGCGCGGCAGCAGCATGAAATTGGCACCCAGAAAGGCGGAGACCGCGCCGGCCGCGGTAGCCACCGAGTTCATCGTGACGACCTGCTGGCGCGGCACCACGTGCGGCAACGATGCCGACAGACCGGACGCCACGAACCGGGCCAGACCGTTGGCGAGCAGCGCGGCGCCCAGCAGCACCCAATCGCCGGCCCCGACCGCGAGAATCGTGCCGATCGCGACGATGAAGCACAGCCGCGCGCTGTTCGCACCGACCAGCACCAGGCGCCGGTCCCACCGGTCCATCAGCGCGCCGGCGAACGGCCCGAGCAGCGAATAAGGAAGAAACAACACCGCGAACGCGCGCGCGATCGCCAGCGGATCGGCGGCCCGGTCCGGGTTGAACAGCAATGCCCCCGCCAGGCCGGCCTGGAACAGACCGTCGCCGAACTGACTTGCCATGCGCACCTGCATAAGTCGCCAGAAGTCGGGCAGGGCGCGCACCGACCGCCACAATTCGACGGGTGCGCTTGCCTGCATCCGGGTGCGAATCACTGAACCCACTTCCACGATCGGCACAGGCAAGGGCGGGTCGGCCCTGCGCCGTCCCAATCACAGTACAAATCTTCATCGAGCGCGGTTGTTTGCACCGGCGATCGGGCATCGGGTGCGATGATGTGATAGTGGCGCAGCACGAAGATCCTGAGGACAACTTCGCACCCGCCGCCCAGCGGGTGCGGGCGGGTACCTTGTTGCTGGCCAACACCGATCTGCTGGAGCCGACGTTTCGGCGCAGCGTCATCTACATCGTCGAGCACAACGAGGGTGGCACGCTGGGGGTGGTGCTGAACCGGTCCAGCGAGACGGCCGTCTACAACGTGCTGCCGCAGTGGGCCAAGCTCGCGTCCAAGCCCAAGACGATGTTCATCGGCGGCCCGGTGAAGCGGGACGCGGCGCTGTGCCTGGCGGTGCTGCGCGTCGGGGCCGATCCGGACGGGGTACCGGGACTGCGGCATGTCGCGGGCCGCATGGTGATGGTGGATCTCGACGCCGAGCCGGATCTGATCGCGCCGGTGGTGGAAGGCGTGCGGATCTTCGCCGGATACTCCGGTTGGACCATCGGACAGCTCGAAGGCGAAATCGAGCGCGACGACTGGATTGTGTTGTCGGCGTTGCCGTCTGACGTTCTGGCCCCGCCCCGGTCAGACCTGTGGGGGCAGGTTTTGCGCCGGCAGCCGTTGCCGTTGGCGATGCTTGCCACGCACCCGATCGACCTGAGCCGGAACTAGCCGAAGCGGCGCCCAGTCTTGATTGTCTTGCGCCGGCTTGTCAGCGGCCAGGCGAGTTGACGCAGGTAGCCGGCCGGTTCCACGTCATCGAGACCATACTGTGCCGGCCAGCGGTGGACCGGCAGGTACAGAGTCCCGAAGATCGCGTCGAGGACCGGGAACTCCCCCGCGAAGTTGCTGTTATGGGCCCGCGGTTCGCGGGCGTGATGCCAGTGGTGGAATTGCGGGGTGGCGATCAGCCATCGCAGGGGGCCGAACCCTGCTTTCAAGTTCGCGTGAATGAAGACCGCTTGCAGCGTCATCACGATCGCGAACGCGCCCAGGCCTACCCGGCCGAAGCCGAGCGCATAGAGCGGTAACACCGCGGCGGACCGGATGAAGGTCTCGTCCACGGGATGCAGGTGGTTGGCCGCGAGCCAATCCATTTCGCGGACGCTGTGATGGACCCGGTGGAAACGCCACAGCAGAGGTATCTCGTGCGCGGCGCGATGTCCCGCGTAGTTGCCGACAGCCGAGATCGCCAATCCCGCCACGATCTGCACCCAGGCCGGACTCGCGGCAACGGCGACCCGTAGGGGTTCGGGCACCAACGCACGCAGGAATCCGCCGGCGCCGACCGCCGTCGCGACCAGTCCGAACTTCAACGCGGTTCCGTTGACCAGGTAGTGCACCACGTCGGTCCGCCATCCTCGCCGCAGCACGCGATGCGCGTGCAGCGGGAAGAGCCGTTCCAGCGGGACGAAGATGACCGCGAGAGTCGCCAGGCCGAACACGATGTCGCTGCGCACCCTGAGTGCGGCGAGGACCAGCGCGATGGTCAGCACCCCCAGCAGGGCTGCACCGGCAGCGGCCGGCGGCCCGCCGGCGACGCCGTGCTGATCGGAATCCGGCGCCAACTGGTCGCCGCCGGCAGTCGGCCGCACGGACAGTCGGGCCGAGCCCGCGGCGTCGGGTCCGGTCTGCGCCAACCGACCCCATCCGGCCAGAATGCCGGTTGCGAGCGCGATCCCAGCGGCCCCGGCGCAACCATTCTGGGTGGCCACCGCGATGGCCGTCATCAAGATTCCCGACTGGAGCGCGAGCCCGGGAGCGGATAGCGAACTGCACCCGCGAAGCAGCCGGCAGGTCTGCCAACCCACCATCACCATCGCCACCGCCAAGGCAACGGCCGGGAGCCGGGTCACATCGCCGCCGGGATGCCACCGGCCACCGCAAGCCAAGGCCGCACCGACCAGCGCGATCAGCTCGACGCCGTGCAGCGCGAGGAGCCCCGACCTCATCACCCGAGCGACCTGGACGGTTGGCCGGGCATGTGCAGATGTCGAGGTGGTCCACCGCTCAGGCGTACCCGCCGCGGTCGCTCGACTGAGCAACGGGCCGGCGGCTCCGGCCGCCGGGCTCACGGCGCCGACGACGAGGGGTGGCCAACAACAGCAGGCGAACTCATCGGGGGTCGCTGCTGGGCGCCGGCGTAGCGGGCGGCTGGGTGGTCGTGGCCGCGGGGCCGACGGTTCGGCCCGGCCCGCAGTCGATCGTTGGACCGAAACACGGCCCCCCACCGCCTGCCCCGACCATTCCGTCCAGGAAAGGAAGTCGGTACAGCGACATCACCGTCACGACGACGACGACCGCAGCAGTGATCACCAGCAACACGGCGACTCGGTAGTGTCGGCCCAACGCGACCCGTACTCGCGACACAGCGGATGATTCCGGACTTGCACTCACGGCTAACAGTATGCGGCGCAGCCGCCGCGAAAACCCGCTCTGAGCTGTGGGTATTTATACCCAACTTGACGCGGCATGCGCGCTCAAGCGAGTGGCAGGACTTGGTGGCAGGACTTAGTGGCAGGACAGAGTGCAGCCCGCGCAGCTGCCGGTACAGCCGGCGGACTCGGCCGGGGCGACTTGACGGCGCAGCGCATACTTCGCGCTCTGCACCGACCCGGTGGCCAGCGTGCCCAGGGCGCCCAGGATGCAGACGATCACCACCACCACCGCGGTCTGCGGCGACGCGGCCAGCGCCACCACTCCCCCGGCGGCGAGCATGATCGCGGCGGCGAACTGCGTAGGTGCCATCGAGCGCAGTGCCAGCTGGGTGGCGTCAGTGGTGGGCGTGTGGGACAGCGACCAGACGCCGAATGCGGCTGACGCTATGGCCGCACATACGCACACCACGCCCGCAATAAGCATGCGCTAACCATACGAGCCCGGCGATCGATCCGCGCGCCGGGCTCCACCGCCCGGCTAGTGCGCAGGGGCCGGCGTCAAGGTGACCAGGGGCGGCTCAGCGGACACCGGGCCGGGAGCAGGCACGGCCCGCGGCGACACTGCGGCCGGCGGGGCGGACGCCTGGGGGACAGCCGGCACGGTCGATCGGGCGGGCGCCTGCGGAGCGGGTGCTGCGGGTGCTGCGGGTGCGGCCGGCGCCGCGGGCGCTCCGGCCTGCGCCGGAGCCTGTCCGGCCGCGCCGGGTGTGGTCACCCGGAAGCCGCTGACGATGGCGTCGGTGGCGGGCGCGTCGCTGACCGCCTGCGTCGCGGCCGTGGTCACCGACAGCGATACCAGGTACTTGTCGGATCCGGAACTGGCCAGGACGTGGCGCCGCGAGGTGTTCAGCGTCATGTCGTTCTCGCGGTAGGTGCCCTCGATGACCGAGGAGGGGAAGCTGCCGAGGCTGGTCAGGGACGCGTTCGTGGTCTGCCAGGCGAGCAGTCGCTGGCTGTCGACGAAGCCGTGGCTGATCGCCTCCGTGGCGTCGAAGTCACCCACCAGCTTGTAGACCACCACCTGCGCGTTCGACGTGTACACGCTGGTGCCGCCGACCCGATCGGCGATCACCACGAACGCGTCGGGCACGTTCGGGTCGGGCACCTGGGTCCAGCGGGGCGGCATCGGCACGGTGATGTCGAGCGCCTTGAACCCCAGCGGGCGTTGCGCCTCGAGCTTGACGCCTTTGCCTTCCAGGTATTCACGCAGCGTGCCCGTGGTCGCCGGAGTCACCGCCGGCGGCTGTGGCGCGGCCACGGCGGGAGCCGGCCCGGCGGCGGGACACGACGCTCTTCCGATCTACCGCCGGCACCGGCGCGGCCGCCGGAGCGGGCACCTGCATCGGCAGGGGCAGCTGAGCCGGCGCCTGCGCGGGTGCGGGGGCGAAGCGGTTGACACCCCCGGGGAACACCCCGTTGCTCTGCGCTGGCGGGGTGCCGGGCTGCATCGGGACCGGGCCGGGCAGCGACGGCTGGGGGACCAGAGGTTCTGCCGAAGCAGTCCCGCCTGCAACCATCACGACGCCGACGACGCCGGCGGCCATACCACCCACGAGTGTTCGCCAGCTGCGCGCGATCCGCTTCATCTCGATCGGTCCCTCCGGAATAGCCGGGGCGTCACTGCCCACCATCGAGGCCGAATGTAACCCCTGCTCAGCGGCGTCGACCATGCCCGAAATCGAGCTGGGATGAACCTCTGACCGGTGCGCAACGGAACCGATACCAACCCGTGCCCGGCGGCCTCGGCGCGGCCGCTTCCAGACCGGCCCTTATACCCTGTTGGGCGTGACAGAATCGCCGACCGCCGGACCCGATGCGGATGCACCGCGGTACCGCTACACCGCCGAGCTCGCGGCCGGGCTGGAACGCACCTGGCAGGACAACTGGGCTCAGCTGGGTACGTTCAACGTGCCCAACCCGGTCGGCTCGTTGGCTCCCGCGGATGGCTCAACCGTTCCCGCCGACAAGCTGTTCGTGCAGGACATGTTTCCCTACCCGTCGGGGGAGGGGCTGCACGTCGGCCACCCACTGGGTTACATCGCCACCGACGTCTACGCCCGCTACTACCGGATGCTCGGCCGTAATGTGTTGCATGCGTTAGGTTTCGATGCATTCGGTCTGCCCGCCGAGCAGTACGCGGTGCAAACGGGCACCCACCCGCGCACCAGGACCGAGGCCAACGTCGTCAACTTCCAGCGTCAGCTGGGCCGGTTGGGTCTGGGCCATGACAGCCGGCGCAGCTTCTCCACCACCGATGTGGAGTTCTACAAGTGGACGCAGTGGATCTTTCTGCAGATCTACAACGCCTGGTTCGACCCCGCCGCAGACAAAGCCCGCCCGATCAGCGAGCTGATCGCCGAGTTCGATTCCGGTGCAAGGGTTCTCGACGACGGTAGGCAGTGGGCGCAGTTGTCGGCGGGGGAGCGGGCCGACGTGGTCGACGGGTATCGGCTGGTATATCGCGCCGACTCGATGGTCAACTGGTGCCCGGGTCTGGGCACGGTGCTGGCCAACGAAGAGGTCACCGCCGACGGCCGCAGCGACCGCGGCAACTTTCCGGTGTTCCGCAAGCGGTTGCGGCAATGGATGATGCGAATCACCGCGTACTCCGACCGGTTGCTCAACGACCTCGAGAGCCTGGACTGGCCGGATCAGGTCAAGACCATGCAGCGCAATTGGATCGGACGCTCGACCGGTGCTACGGCACTGTTTGCCGCGACCAGGCCGGACGGCTCAGCCGCCGATATCGAGGTCTTCACTACCCGGCCCGACACGCTGTTCGGCGCCACCTATCTGGTGCTGGCGCCCGAGCACGAACTGGTCGACGAAGTGGTCGCCGCCAGTTGGCCCGAAGGCGTACCGGAAGCCTGGACCTACGGCGGTGCCACCCCGGCCGACGCGGTGGCCGCCTACCGCCGTGCTATCGCGGCCAAGTCGGACCTCGAGCGTCAGGAAAGCCGGGAGAAGACCGGTGTCTTCCTGGGCAGCTATGCCACCAACCCGGCCAACGGTGAGTCGGTACCGATCTTCATCGCCGACTATGTGCTGGCCGGCTACGGCACCGGGGCGATCATGGCCGTGCCGGGCCACGACCAGCGGGACTGGGACTTCGCCCGGCAGTTCGGGTTGCCGATCGTCGAAGTCATTGCCGGTGGCGATGTTTCGCAGGCGGCCCATTCCGGTGACGGTGTCCTGGTCAACTCCGGCTTCCTGGACGGCAAGAGCGTCGCCGATGCCAAACAAGCCATGACGCAACGGCTGGAGTCTGAGGGGCGGGGCCGGGCCCGCATCCAATTCAAGCTGCGCGACTGGCTTTTCGCGCGGCAGCGGTACTGGGGCGAGCCGTTCCCGATCGTCTATGACGCCGACGGGCGCGCCCACGGGATCGACGAAGCCGCATTGCCGGTGGAACTGCCCGACGTGCCCGACTACTCACCGGTGTCGTTCGATCCCGACGACGCCGACAGCGAGCCGTCACCGCCGCTGGCGAAAGCAACCGACTGGGTGCACGTCGAACTCGATCTCGGCGACGGCCTGAAGCCCTACACCCGCGACACCAACGTGATGCCGCAATGGGCCGGCAGTTCGTGGTACGAGCTGCGCTACACCGATCCGCACAACTCAGAACGCTTCTGCGCCAAGGAAAACGAGGCCTACTGGATGGGCCCGCGACCGGCCGAGCACGGTCCGGGGGACCCGGGCGGTGTTGACCTGTACGTCGGTGGTGCCGAACACGCGGTACTGCACCTGCTGTATTGCCGCTTCTGGCACAAGGTTCTCTACGACCTGGGACACGTCAGCTCCCGGGAGCCGTACCGCAAGCTGGTCAACCAGGGCTATATCCAGGCCTTCGCCTACACCGACGCGCGCGGATCGTACGTACCCGCCGAAGAAGTGATCGAGCGCGACGGCGGATTTGTCTACCCGGGCCCCGACGGCGAGATCCAGGTCTTCCAGGAGTTCGGCAAAATCGGTAAGAGCCTGAAGAATTCGATCTCACCGGATGAGATGTGCGACGCTTACGGCGCCGACACGCTGCGGGTATACGAGATGTCGATGGGTCCGCTGGAGGCATCCCGACCGTGGGCCACCAAGGATGTCGTTGGCGCGCACCGCTTCCTGCAACGGGTGTGGCGTCTGGTGATCGACGAGGACACCGGCGAAACCCGGGTGGCCGACGCAGACCCCGCCGCCGAGACGCAGCGAGTGCTGCACCGCACGATCGCCGGCGTCTCGGAAGACTATGCGGCACTGCGGAATAACACCGCTGCCGCCAAATTGATCGAGTACACGAATCATCTCACCAAGCAGTACCGCGGCGAGGTACCGCGTGCCGCGGTGGAACCGCTGGTCTTGATGCTGGCACCGCTGGCCCCGCACATGGCCGAAGAACTGTGGCTGCGGCTGGGCCACACCACGTCGCTGGCGCACGGCCCCTTCCCGGTGGCCGATCCCGCCTACCTGGTCGACGACACCGTCGAGTACCCGGTGCAGGTGAACGGTAAGGTGCGCGGCCGGGTGGTGGTGGCCTCCGATGCGGCCACCGACGCGGTGCAGGCCGCCGCACTTGCTGACGAGAAGGTGCAGGCGTTCCTCGATGGTGCCACACCACGCAAGGTGATCGTGGTACCCGGCCGGATGGTGAACCTCGTCGTCTGACCTGCCGATCAGCGCGGGCGGATCACCACTTCATGGATGTGGCCGTCCCGGGGGGTGGCCACCACGTTGACGACCACCTGGGCGACGGTCTCGGGACGCAGGAACTTCGACGGGTCGTACTCGCCGCCCTCGTAGGCGACCAGTTCACGCTGCATGTCGGTGTCCACCCGGCCGGGGTGCACCGACGTCACCAGCAACGCGGGCTCATCCGCGCGCAACGAATCGGCGAAGGCGCGCAGGGCGAACTTGCTGGCCGAATAGGAGGCCATGCCCGGCGACACATTGCGGCCGGAACCGGAGTTGATGAACACCACGCGGCCCTGGGCCTGCCGCAGCGCCGGCAACAGCGCCAACGTAAGGGCAACGGCGCCAAAGACATTCACGCTGAAGGTGGCGCGCCACTCGTCCACGTGCGACTCGTCGACCCGGCCGGGGATCGACACTCCGGCGTTGTGCACGAGCACGTCGAGCTCGTCGACGACTTCGCAACTGGCGTCGATGGAATCGGGGTCGGTCAGGTCCAGCGGAAACGTGGTGGCGCCCAGCCGCTCCGCCACAGCATCCAACCGCGCCGACGGCCGACCGGCCAACAGCAAAGTGTGCGTGGGTGCCAGCGCCGTCGCGATGGCGGCGCCGATACCGCCACTGGCGCCGGTGATGAGTGCGGTGGGCATCAGTCAGTAGTTACCAATCTTCTTGGCAACAAACACTTTCACGCCTCGTCGGTGTCCGCCGCGGGCGCGGCCGGCTCACCGCTGGCGAGTCGGGCCAGGGGAGCCAGCGCCTCCATCAGGATGTCGAGGTCGGACTTGGACAGCTGGCTGAGCATCGCCGCCAGCGCGGCGTGGCGGTTGGCCAGCGACTCGTTGTGCACCGCCCGGCCCTGCGGCGTGATGTCGACCAGCACCGCACGCAGGTCCGACGGGTCGCGCGAGCGCTTCACCAGCCCGATCTTCTCGAGCCGGCGGATCGCCACCGTGGTGGTGGGGGTGCGGACCCGCTCGTGTGCGGCCAGGTCCGTCATCCTGATCGGGCCCCGGTCGAGCAGGGTGATCAGGATCGAAAGCTGAGCCAGCGTCAACTCGCCGGCCACCGCGGTATTGGTCGGATCGCCGCGGCGCAGGATGGTGGACAGCTTGGACAGCGAGCGGTGCAACCCCTCCGCCAGCTCCGCCACCTCGGGCGCTGTAGGTTCGCTGTCCGCCATAAATCGGCAGTCTAACCCGCCACGCCCGTGGGCGGAGACAATGCGGTACGCGGGCGCGCCCGGGTCGAATAATGCCGGGTCACAGCACCTGGGCGAGGAACCGCTGGAGCCGCTCGGTCTCGGCGGCGTCGAATATCCGCTCCGGCGGCCCGAACTCGACGACTTTGCCATGATCCATGAAGACGACGGCATCGGAGGCTGATCGCGCGAAGCCCATCTCATGGGTGACCACCAACATCGTCATCCCGTCGGCGCCGAGATCGGCGATGAGCTCCAGGACGCCCTTGACCATCTCGGGATCCAGCGCGGAGGTGGCCTCGTCGAAGAACATCACCTGTGGCGCCATGGCCAGCGCGCGGGCGATCGCCACCCGCTGTTGTTGACCACCCGACAGGGTGCCGGGGCGGGCGCCGGCTTTGCCCTTCAGGCCTACCCGGTCCAAGTGGTGCAGCGCCAGTTCCCGGGCGGCGTCGGCGGGCAGGCGGCGCAGTTTGCGCGGTGCGAGCGCGACGTTGTCCAGCACGCTGCGGTGCGGGAAGAGGTTGAACTGCTGGAACACCATCCCGATGCGCTGACGCAGCTCATCGGGGTCGTCACGAAGCACCGATCGGCCGTCCAGCAGGATGTCGCCGCTGTCGGGCTCGCGCAGCCGGTTCAATACGCGCAGCAGCGTCGACTTGCCGGAGCCCGACGGGCCGATCACCGAGGTGGTGGTGCCGGCCGGCACCTCGAGGCTCACCCCGCGCAGCACCGCGGTTCCGCCGAGGACCTGATGAATATCCTTGGCCGCCAGCGAAACCGGATCACGGGGGAGCGTCACGTCATCTCCGTGCCGATGGTCGAGGTGACGACTTCCGGGGGATCGTCGGGCTCGAGTTTGGTGCGCCCCCGGCGCAGCCGGCCGTCGATGTAATTGACCAGGTGGGTGAGCGGCACGGTCAGAATCAGGTAGCAGATGCCGGCCGCCACCAGCGGCGACAAGTTGCCGGTTTGCGCGTTGAGGTCGCGCCCGACCTGGAACAGCTCACGCTGGCTGGCGATCAACCCCAGGAAGTACACCAACGCCGAGGCCTTCAGCAGCGCGATGAACTGGTTGACCAACGCGGGCAGCACCCGTCGTACCCCCTGCGGCACTACGACCAGCCGCATCGCGGCCGAGTAGCTGAAGCCCAGCGCCCGGGCGGCTTCCAGCTGGCCGGGGTCGACGCTCTGGATCCCGGAGCGCAGAATCTCGCCGACGTAGGCGCCGGCCATCAAGCCCAGGGCAGCGATGCCCAGCGGATAAGGGTTGTTGTCGGTCAGCCCGCCCACCACCGGACCCACGCCGAGCCCGATGATCAGAATGATCACCACCTCAGGCAGCCCGCGGAAGACGTCGGTATATACCCGGGCCGGCCATCGCAACCAGCGCTTATGCGAGATTCCGGCGACGGCCAACGCCAGGCCGACGGCCAGGCCGATGATCCCGGCGCTGCCGGTCAGAATCAACGTGTTGGGCAGCCCGGTGGTCAGCAGCGTCGGGATGGCCTGGCGGTACATGTCCCAGTCGAGGAATGAGTCGCGCAGCTGCCCGAGCGTCGACCTGGGCGCGGACGGCTGCGCCGGCTTGCGGTGGTGCTCGGCGGCGATCGCGGCGAAATCGGGCAGTTTGGGAGACGCGGCCGCCTTCGATCCCGGCTTCCAGCCTGGCGGCAGGGTGCGTGGCACCCACTTGCTGTAGAGCTCGGCCCAGGTGCCGTCCGCGATGACGGCGTCCAACCCGGAATTCAGGGCATCGACCAGCGGTTGGTTGTCCCTGGCGACCGCGTAGGCGACGAAGTCGTCGGTGCCGAAGGTGTGGGCGACGACCACCGCGGGATCACTCGGTCGCACCGCGCTCGATGCCTGGTTGGCCGGTGCCACCCACGCGTCGATCTGATGGGTTTTCAAGCTGGCGTACACCGTGGCGAAGTCGGGGTACTTCACCGGCTGCAGGTGCAGGGTGTCCACGACGTAGGTCTCCTCGACCGTGCCTTGCACGACGCCGATCCGCTGACCCGGCGCCAGGTCGGTGAACTTCTTGATGCTCGACCCCGGGGGCACGACCAGGGAGTAGAAGCCGAAGTCATAGCCGTTGGTGAAGGCCACGGTGTGCCGCCGCGCATCGGTCGCCTTCACCGAAGACGAGCCCACGTCGAAGCGGCGCGACGCCACTTGGGCCAACAGGCCGGAGAAGTCGGTCCCGACGAAACGCACCTGCAGGCCCAGCTTCTTGGCGATCGCGCGCAGCAGCTCGTTGTCGAAACCGGTGAAGCGGCCGGTGGCGTTGATGCAGGTGCTGGGCGGGGCGTCGGACAGCGTGCCGGCCAGCAGAATGCCGGGTGTCCCGAGGCCCAGCGCCGCGGTGTCGACCGAGCTCAAAGCCATCACCGACGCGGTCGTGTCGGTGTCGTCCGCGGTGCCCGAGTCACCGGTCGTGCGGGAAGACGTGAGGTCTTCGGGCAGGACGGTGGCGCTCTCCACCCCGGGCGGTGCGCATTGATTGCCATCCGCGAACGCGGGCGCCGCGCAGGCCAACCCGGCGATGATCGCGATGGTCGCGAACAGCCCGAACAGTTTTGCCCCCATCACCGCACACCGTATCGAGCGCGCGGCGGCGGGTACTGCTCAGGACACTATCGACGAGCGCTCGGCAGTTTGGTCCGGATCAGGGTGCACCGGAAGGACCGCGACGTTGGCGTCCGAAGGCTCCTCGCGCGGGGTGAAGACACCGCGGCGGCACAACTCGGCGACCATTGTTCTTGCCATCAGCTCGGAGCGCCTGATGCAGGCGGCCCGGGCGGCGTCGGGGTCGCGCCGGTGCATGGCAGCGTTCTCTTCTTCGTAGGACGGCAGCATGTCGTCGCGGCTGTGCTGGTAGGTCATGAAGAAGACGCGCGGGATGAGGTTCTGCGACGCCCGAATGGTCGCATGCAGCCGTGGCCCGGCGTACTCGTCGTTGACCACCCGCCGGTACTCCCAGGCGATCTCGGCGAAGTTCCGCGACTCCTTGGCGGCGCGCAACGAACGCATCAAGGCATCGAGTTCGCTCAGGATCCGCGGCGTCGGGTTGGCCGCCGCTCGTGCCGAGGCGATGCCGTTGAGCAGGCCGTCGAGTTCGTGGTGTTCCAGGACGGTCGACTCGTCGAAGCGTTCGACGAACGCGCCGCGGTGATACCGCGTGGACACGATGCCGTCGTGTTCCAGCTGAACCAACGCCTCTTGGATGGGGACCCGGCTGATGCCCAGGTCCTGCGCTATCTCGTTGCGGTCGACCCGGTCGCCGCTGCGCAGTTTCCCGGTCAGCACCAGGTTGAGCAGGTGCGTGACCACCTGGTCTTTTTCTTTGATCCCGTACTTCTTTGGCATCAGTTCTTACATCTCTTTCAGCCCCCGACGGCCGCCGTGCGCGGCAAGTTTCTCACGTCTGGGCGGGTCCGTTGAGATGTTTGGCCGATGAAGCGCGGCTCAAGCCGAACTGTCGCGCCACCGGCAGAGCGCTTCTGCGTCCGAAAGGTCGTAATCGGGTCCGTCGCAGCCCACGGTCAGCATCGTGACCCCGAGGCCGACCAGCGCTTCGGCGTTGCTGATCACCGCTGACCCGTTGCCGGCCGACGCGGAGCGCTCGACGGTGGCCGGGTCCCGGCCGACGGCCTCGCAGTGCCGGGCCAGCACCGCCGCCTTGGCGGGAAACTCGTCAGCGGAGGCGAAGCTGTGCCAGATGTCGGCGTGCTCGGCGACCAAGCGCAGGGTCTTACGCTCACCGCCGCCGCCGATCAGCACCGGAATGTCCCTGGTCGGCGCGGGGTTCAGCTTGCTCAGGCGCGCGGTGATCCGGGGGAGTGCGCCTGCCAGATCGTCGAGCCGGCTGCCGGCGGTGCCGAACTCGTAGCCGTACTCGTCATAGTCCTTTTGCTTCCATCCCGAGCCGATACCCAGGATGAGCCGCCCACCGGAAATGTGGTCGACGGTACGGGCCATGTCAGCCAACAGTTCCGGGTTGCGGTACGAGTTGCACGTGACCAAAGCGCCGATCTGGATTCTTGAGGTCTGCTCGGCCCAGGCCCCGAGCATGGTCCAGCACTCGAAGTGGGCGCCGTCGGGGTCGCCGTAGAGCGGAAAGAAGTGGTCCCAGTTGAACGCGACGTCCACGCCGATGTCCTCGCAGCGGCGGACGGCATCCCGGATCTGGTCGTACTGCGGGGCGTGCTGGGGCTGCAGTTGCACGCCGATGCGGATGGGATAGTCGGGGAGCACGGGGGAGTTCATACCCACCACCGTAGGCCTCAGGCCCCGTCGATCACCGTGCGCACGAGATCGATCAGGGCGCGCGGCTGGTCGCTCTGCACCGAATGGCCAGAATTCTCCACGACATGGGCGCCCTTGAAATGCGTTGCGCGCCTGCCAAGTTCGGCAACGTCGTCGTCGTTGACGAAGCCCGACGAGCCGCCGCGGATCAGTGTCACCGGCGCGGCCAGCGCGTCGACGTCGTCCCACAGGGTGCTGAAATCCGGAAAGACCCGGATCGCGTCGTAGCGCCACGTCCAGTTGCCGTTGTCCAACCGGCGCGAGTTGTGAAAGACGCCACGGCGCAAGGCCTTCACCTCGCGGTGCGGTGCCGCGGCGACCGTGAGGTCCAGCATCGCCTGGAAGCTCGGGAACTCCCGCTCGCCGTGCATCAGCGCGACCGTGCCCTGCTGCTCCTTGGTCATCTCCGAGTGACGCTGCAGAGCCGACGGGGTGACATCGATGAGCACGAGTTCATTGAGCAGCTCCGGTGCCAATGCGCCGAGCCGGATACCGGTCAGGCCGCCCAGCGACATCCCGACCACCAGCTCGGCGTTGGGGGCGAGATCACGCAGGACAGGCGCCAGCGCGTCCGCATTGTGCTGCGGTGAGTAGTCGCCGTCCTCCCGCCAGGAGGAGTGGCCGTGCCCGGGCAGGTCCACGGCGAGCGCGGGTTCGCCCAGGCCGACGATCACCGTGTCCCAGGTGTGCGCGTTCTGACCGCCGCCGTGCAGGAAGACCACCCGCGGCTCGGGTCCGCCCCAGCGCAATGCGCTGATGGCACCGGCGTCCACCCGCTCGACGGTCGGCAATGGACCGCTGATGCCGGCCTGTTCGGCGTTCTCGGCCAGCAGGTCGAACTCCGAGAGCCCGGTCAGGTCATCATGCGAGGCGTCGGTCACGTCACCGACACTAGCGGCGGTTCAGCCCTCGTTGATGAACTCTTCGAGCTGCGTACGTGCGATGTCGTCGGCCAGCTGCTCCGGCGGGCTCTTCATCAGGTACGCCGACGCCGGCAGCACCGGTCCGCCGATGCCGCGGTCCTTGGCGATCTTGGCGGCGCGCACGGCGTCGATGATGATGCCGGCCGAGTTCGGGGAGTCCCACACCTCGAGCTTGTACTCCAGGTTCAGCGGCACGTCACCGAAGGCGCGGCCCTCCAGGCGCACGTAGGCCCACTTGCGGTCGTCGAGCCAGGCGACGTGGTCGGACGGGCCGATGTGGACGTTCTTGTCCTCGACCTTGCCGGCCAGCGAGCCGGTCAGGTTGGACGTCACGGCCTGAGTCTTGGAAACCTTCTTGGACTCCAGACGTTCGCGCTCGAGCATGTTCTTGAAGTCCATGTTCCCGCCGACGTTGAGCTGGTAGGTGCGGTCCAGCGTCACGCCGCGGTCTTCGAACAGCTTGGCCATCACGCGGTGGGTGATCGTCGCGCCGACCTGGCTCTTGATGTCGTCGCCGATGATCGGCACACCCGCGTCCTTGAACTTCTTGGCCCACACCGGGTCCGAGGCGATGAACACCGGCAGCGCGTTGACGAATGCCACTCCGGCGTCGATGGCGCACTGGGCGTAGAACTTGTCGGCCTCCTCGGAGCCCACCGGCAGGTAGGACACCAGCACGTCGACCTTGTTGTCCTTGAGGACCTTCACCACGTCGACCGGCTCGTCGTCGGACAACTCGATGGTGTCGGCGTAGTACTTGCCGATGCCGTCGAGGGTCGGGCCGCGCTGCACCACCACGTTGGTCGGCGGCACGTCGGCGATCTTGATGGTGTTGTTCTCCGAGGCGTAGATCGCGTCAGACAGGTCGAAGCCGACCTTTTTGGCGTCGACGTCGAACGCGGCCACGAACTTGACGTCGCGGACGTGGTACGGGCCGAACCGGACGTGCATCAGACCGGGGACCGAGGAGGTGTCGTCGGCGTTGTAGTAGTACTCGACGCCCTGAACCAGCGAGGACGCGCAGTTGCCGACGCCGACGATGGCGACTCGTACCTCGGTCGACGCCTGTGTGTTCCCACTCATTGGGCGTTCTCCTAACTTCGTAACTTGGGTTTTGTCTTACGTTTTGTGTGCGGTGGCTACGTCTGTTCCACGGGGTTGGGTGCTGCCCGTTCCGCGGCGATCAGCTCGTTGAGCCACTTGACCTCACGCTCGCTGGACTCCAGCCCGAGTTGATGCAGCTGACGGGTGTAGCGGTCAAACGAGCTGCTGGCCCGCGCGACTGCTTCACGCAGGCCTTCCCGGCGCTCCTCGACCTGACGGCGCCGGCCTTCCAGGATGCGCATGCGCGCCTCCGCCGGAGTGCGGTTGAAAAACGCCAGGTGCACTCCGAAGCCGTCATCGGTGTAGTTGTGCGGACCGGTGTCGGCGACAAGTTCGGTGAAACGTCGGCGACCCTCGTCGGTCAGCTGATAGACCCGGCGAGCTCGTCGTACCGGGGTCCCCGCGGGCGCCGCGTTCTCGGCGATCAGCCCGTCGGCCTGCATCCGGCGCAGTGCCGGGTACAAGGACCCGTAGGAGAATGCGCGAAAGGCGCCGAGCAGGCCGGTCAGCCGTTTGCGCAACTCGTAGCCGTGCATGGGTGACTCGATGAGCAGCCCCAAAATGGCCAGTTCCAGCATCGATTCACCTCCTTTTGCATGGCTTGTTACGACGATACGACGTCTCGCGTCATAGTATCGCTCCGATATATTAGCGACAACAGCACCGCCCGTTAATGCGCTGTTAGTCACACTCGGGTGGCGGGCTTCAGCTCACGTAATGGACCTGCTTGACGGTCCCGTCGCCGGCCAACTCGATGTATCCGCTGCCGTAATCGCTGGACACGTAGATCGTCAGCGACAGCGACCCCGGCGCGGTCGGATCCTTGGCCGGCTCCACGATCAGATAGATCGATTTGACGTCCTGTTGTTTGATCCCGACGGTCTCGGGTGCGCCGCGCAGGATGCCCACCACGGTCTTGACGTCGAACTTGCCCAGGTCGACGAGGTCGCTGTCGGTGCTGCTGTTGCGGGCGGAGCTGGACGGGTCGCCCCAGCCGCCGCGGTAGGTGTAGTCGAGGACCCGTCTGTCGTCGGTGGGATCCTTGCGGTCGATCGACGCGTACTCCGGGTAGACCAGCAGCCGGTAGCCCATGGTGTCTCCGAAGCGCTTGCGGGTCTGCTCCAGCAGCCCGGTCAGGCCGCCCAGCGACTGCAATTGCTTGGGGGGAGTGAGCACCACCGGCGCGATGCCGTCGGACTTGGCTCCCGGATCGGAGGTGAAGTCCAGCGGCGACGTGGTGTTGCCGTAGAGACCCCACCCGATGCCGATGCCCAGCAGTACCGTGACGCCGAACGCCGCGGCGGCGAGCCCCAGCCCGTTGCGCCTCGCGCGGATGATCGGCGCCTGCACCGGCTTCTGCGTCTGCGCGCTCTGGGCGGATTGCAGATCGTCGACCAGGAGCTGCAAATCGTCGAGGGTCACGGCATTGGTGGCCATGCTGACCCGCTCGCGGTGCTCCTCCATCGACAACTCGCCGTCGTTGAGCGCCTTGTCGAGAATGTTGCACGCATCTTGGCGGTCGCTGTCCTTGGCCCGCGTGGTACCGCTCCGAGATTTCGCCACGGGACGATCGTAGAAGTCGGGCCCCCGACCGGCACAGCCTGTGATCACCGGATACCTGCTCACCCCCGCGACAACAGCCGCAGTTGCGTGTCGGTGCCAGGGGCGGCGACGTACTCTGGTCTGCGTGCGACTGCAGCGACAGGTGGTGGACTACGCGCTTCGGCGGCGCTCACTGCTTTCCGAGGTGTACTCGGGACGCACCGGTGTGTCCGAGGTTTGTGACGCTAACCCCTATTTGCTGCGCGCGGCGAAGTTTCACGGGAAACAAAGCCAGGTGATGTGCCCGATCTGCCGCAAAGAGCAACTGACGCTGGTGTCCTGGGTTTTCGGCGAGCATCTTGGTGCGGTTTCGGGCTCGGCGCGTACCGCGGAAGAGTTGGTACTGCTGGCGACGCGGTTTTCCGAGTTTGCTGTCCACGTGGTGGAGGTCTGCCGGACGTGCAGCTGGAATCACCTGGTGAAGTCATACGTCCTGGGCGCGGCAGTGCCCGCCCACCCGCCGCGGGGTTCGGGCGGCAAGCGGACGGCGCGCAATGGCGCCCGCACCGCCAGTGAATAGCGGAGGGCGCCACCACCAGTCGTCCAGCGACAAACCGGATGAGTCGACGACAACGGATGGCGGCAGACATTCCGGCGGTGAGCAGCAGGGTGCGCCGCCGCCGCCACGCCGTGCGGTGCCTCCCGATGACCGGCTGACCACGGTCATTCCCGCGGTGCCCGACGATCGCCCAAGCCGGCACGCCGACCCGATCGACCAGGTCAAGGCCGCTCTCGACAGCCCGTCGTCACCACCGCCGCCCGCCGACCCCGTCGGTCAGGTGAAGGCCGCACTGGATTCCCGGTCGCCGCGACCGGGGCAT
Source organism: Mycobacterium sp. Z3061 (assembly GCF_031583025.1). Taxonomy (NCBI): domain Bacteria; kingdom Bacillati; phylum Actinomycetota; class Actinomycetes; order Mycobacteriales; family Mycobacteriaceae; genus Mycobacterium; species Mycobacterium pumcae. The sequence goes on from NZ_CP134062.1 coordinate 65,345, forward strand.
GAGCGGCTCAGCGGCCAGCACCGTCCGCCGGGCGGCCCGCCACCGTCGGGACCGGTCGGCGCGACCCGCGGGACCCGTCGCAAGCCGACGTGGTCTCAGCAGATCAACTGGAGATGGGTCCGGCGCTCGCTGTACCTGAGCCTGGCGGTTCTGATCCTGCTGCCGATCGTCACCTTCACCATGGCGTACTTCATCGTCGACGTGCCGCGGCCGGGGGACATCCGAACCAACCAGGTGTCCACGATCCTGGCCAGTGACGGCTCGGAGATCGCCAAAATCGTGCCCCCCGAAGGCAATCGGGTAGACGTCAACCTCAACCAGGTCCCGGTCCATGTGCGGCAGGCCGTGATCGCCGCCGAGGACCGCGGCTTCTACTCCAACCCGGGCTTCTCCTTCACCGGGTTCGCCCGCGCCGTCGGCAACAACCTTTTCGGTGGTGATCTGCAGGGCGGTTCCACGATCACCCAGCAGTACGTGAAGAACGCCCTGGTGGGCTCTGCGCAGCACGGGTGGAGCGGCATGATGCGCAAGGCCAAGGAACTCGTCATCGCCACCAAAATGTCGGGGGAGTGGTCCAAAGACGATGTGCTGCAGGCCTACCTGAACATCATCTATTTCGGTCGCGGCGCCTACGGGATCTCGGCGGCATCGAAGGCCTACTTCGACAAACCCGTCGAACAGCTCACCGTGGCCGAGGGTGCGCTGCTGGCGGCGCTGATCCGGCGGCCGTCCACGCTGGACCCCGCCGTCGACCCCGAAGGCGCGCTCGCGCGCTGGAACTGGGTCCTCGACGGCATGGTGGAGACCAAAGCACTGGCGGCCAAAGACCGGGCAGGGCAGGTGTTCCCCAAGACGGTGTCGCCGGACCAGGCGCGGGCCGAGAATCAGACCACCGGCCCCAACGGACTCATCGAGCGGCAGGTCACCAAGGAACTGCTCGAACTGTTCAACATCGACGAGCAGACCCTGAACACCCAGGGGTTGCAGGTCACCACCACGATCGATCCGCAGGCCCAGCAGGCTGCCGAGAAGGCGGTGTCGAAGTACCTGGACGGCCAGGACCCCGACATGCGGTCCGCGGCGGTGTCCATCGATCCGCGCACCGGGGCGGTGAAGGCTTACTACGGCGGATCGAATGCCCTGGGCTTCGATTTCGCTCAGGCCGGCCTGCAGACCGGTTCGTCGTTCAAGGTCTTCGCCTTGGTCGCGGCACTCGAGCAGGGCATCGGCCTGGGTTACCAGGTGGACAGTTCGCCGCTGACCGTCGACGGCATCAAGATCACCAACGTCGAGGGCGAGAGTTGCGGCACCTGCAACCTGGCCGAGGCGCTGAAGATGTCGCTCAACACCTCCTACTACCGGCTGATGCTCAAGCTCAAGGGCGGGCCGCAGGCCGTCGCCGACGCCGCACACCAGGCCGGCGTCGCCGAAAGCTTTCCCGGTGTCCCGCACACGCTGTCCGAAGACGGCAAGGGCGGCCCGCCCAACAACGGAATCGTGTTGGGGCAGTACCAGACCCGGGTGATCGACATGGCCACGGCCTATGCGACGCTCGCCGCCTCGGGCCTCTACCACCGCCCGCACTTCGTGCAGAAGGTGGTCAACGCCGAAGGTCAGGTCCTCTTCGATGCCGGCACCGCCGACAACAGCGGAGACCAGCGCATCCCGAAGGCGGTGGCCGACAACGTCACCGCCGCGATGCAGCCGATCGCCGGGTATTCGCGCGGCCACAACCTGGCCGGCGGACGGCAGTCCGCGGCCAAGACCGGCACGACGCAGTTCGGCGACACCACGTCCAACAAGGACGCCTGGATGGTCGGGTACACGCCTCAACTGTCCACCGCCGTCTGGGTAGGAACGGTCAAGGGCGACCAACCTCTGGTGAGCGCCTCCGGCGGAGCGATATACGGCTCCGGACTGCCCTCCGACATCTGGAAGTCCACGATGGACGGCGCCCTGAAGGGGCAGCCGAACGAGACGTTCCCCAAGCCGACGGAGATCGGGGGATATGCGGGTGTGCCGGCGGCACCTCCGCCGCCGCCACCACCGCCGTCGGAGACGGTGATTCAACCGACGGTCGAGATCGCGCCGGGAATCACTGTGCCGGTGGGCCCGCCGACCACGATCACGGCGCCGCCGCCCGGCGGGCCGGTCCCACTGCCCCCGCCGTCTGACGTCCCCCAACCTCCCCCGTGAGCGAGCGCGCCACCATTTCCCCGCGGCCGCTTGCTGCCGACCGCCGCAGCGCCGACAGCCGAGACTGCCCCAGCCGCAACGATGTTCTGGGTGCCGCACTGGCCGGCGTGATCGGTGGGCCCGTGGGCCGGCACGCGCTGATCGGCCGCACCCGCTTCATGACACCGGTGCGGGTGATGTTCCTGATCGCCCTGGTGTTTCTGGCCCTGGGCTGGTCGACGAAGGCGGCTTGCCTGCAGAGCACCGGCACCGGAACGGGTGATCAGCGGGTTGCCAACTGGGACAACCAGCGCGCCTATTACGAATTGTGTTACTCCGACACGGTGCCGCTGTACGGGGCGGAGTTGTTGAGCCAGGGCAAGTTTCCTTATAAATCGAGCTGGGTCGAGACGGACGGCAACGGCACACCCCAGATGCGCTACGACGGCCAGATCGCGGTGCGCTACATGGAATACCCGGTGCTGACCGGGGTTTACCAGTATGTCTCCATGCGGCTCGCCAAGGCCTACACAGCAGTGAGCAAGATCCTGCCTGTTCCGGTGATCGCCGAAGTGGTGATGTTCTTCAATTTCGCTGCCTTTGGGCTGGCGCTGGCCTGGCTGCTCACCGTCTGGGCCACTGCGGGACTCGCCGGTCGCCGCATCTGGGATGCCGCGCTGGTGAGCGCTTCGCCGCTGCTGATCTTCCAGATATTCACCAATTTCGACGCGCTGGCAACGGCTTTCGCGATGGGCGGCCTGCTGGCCTGGGCGCGCCGCAGGCCGGTGTTGGCCGGTGTGCTGATCGGCCTGGGCGCCGCGGCCAAGCTGTATCCCTTGTTGTTCTTAGGCCCGTTGCTGGTACTGGGGATCCGGACGGGACGGCTGCGCGATGTTCTGCGGACCACGCTGATCACCGCGGCGACCTGGTTGGCGGTGAATCTGCCGATCATGGTGCTCTTTCCGCGTGGATGGTCGGAGTTCTTCCGGCTCAACACCCGTCGCGGCGACGACATGGACTCGTTGTTCAACGTGGTGAAATCGTTCACCGGCTGGCGGGGGTTTGATCCCGTACTGGGGTTCTGGCAACCGCCGACAGTGCTGAACAGCGTTGTCGCCGTGCTCCTCGTATTGTCCTGCGCGGCAATCGCCTACATCGCGCTGACCGCACCGCAGCGGCCCCGGCTCGCGCAGCTGGCTTTCCTGGTGATCGCGGCCTTCCTGCTGACCAACAAGGTGTGGAGTCCGCAGTTCTCGTTGTGGCTGGTGCCGCTGGCCGTGCTGGCCGTGCCGCACCGCCGGGTTCTGTTGGCGTGGATGACAATCGACGCTCTGGTGTGGGTGCCCAGGATGTATTACCTGTACGGCAACCCGAACCGTTCGTTGCCCCAGCAATGGTTCACGGCGACGGTGCTGCTGCGCGATATCGCGGTGATGGCCCTGTGCGTGTTGGTGATTCGGCAGATCTATCGCACGGAGGAAGATCTGGTGCGCTGGCAGGGGCGCGTCGACGATCCTGCCGGAGGCAACTTCGATCTCGCCCCGGACAGCCCGCCCGGGTGGCTGCCGGTGTGGTTGCGCCCGGCCCGTCGCCCGCGGGTCGCCGAACCCGAGTTGGTCGGACAGACGTGATGCAGGTTGCGATTCCGGTGTTTCCCCGGTTCACCGCACTCGATGCCATCGGGCCTTATGAAGTGCTGCAACGCATTCCGTCGATCGACGTGGTGTTCGTCGGGCATCGGCGTGGTGAGGTGCGCACCGAGAACGGCATGCTGGGCGTCATCTGCGACGCCACGTTCGACGAGGTCACCGCGCCGGATGTGGTGGTATTCCCCGGCGGTATCGGGACCCGGGTGCTGGTCGACGACGAAACCATCCGCGGCTGGCTGCGGGCCGTGCATCCGACTACCCGATTCACCACGTCGGTCTGCACCGGTGCCCTGTTGCTGGCCGGCGCCGGTCTGCTCGACGGGTTGACCGCCACGACGCATTGGCGCGCGGCCGACGAGCTGAACCGCCTGGGCGCGCGATATGTGCCCGAACGTGTCGTGGAGCATCTGCCCGAGCGCATCATCACTGCGGCGGGGGTGTCCAGCGGCGTCGACATGGCCTTGCGGCTGGTCGAGTTGCTGTTCGACCGGGTCGCCGCCCAGGCCGCTCAGCTGCTCATCGAGTACGACCCGCAACCGCCGTTCGACTCCGGCGCGCTGGCCAAGGCGGACGAAGCGACACGGGCCAGGGCGCTCGAATTCATCCAGTCCCGGAAGTGAATTTCGGGTCAGCCCGGCCATCCGGTAGCCTGGGGCGGTTGCCGACGCAGGCGACCCTCCTGCCACGGAGGTTCCGTGGCCGCCCAGACCAGAGGAGGTGATGAGGTCCCTATGCGTCCATACGAAATCATGGTCATCCTTGACCCCACGCTCGACGAACGCACCGTTGCCCCGTCCCTGGAGACGTTTTTGAACGTCGTCCGTAAAGACGGTGGATCGGTCGAGAAGGTCGACATTTGGGGCCGGCGGCGGCTGGCGTACGAAATCGCCAAGCACGCTGAAGGCATCTACGTGGTCATCGACCTGAAGGCCGCCCCCGCGACGGTCTCCGAGCTCGACCGCCAGCTGAGCCTGAACGAGTCGGTGTTGCGCACCAAGGTGATGCGCACCGACAAGCACTGACCGCCCTGTCGGAGCGGTTGCCTAGGCTTGCCCAAAGCTCGTAAAAACACCCACCAGGCGGACCCAGGAGGCATTCATGGCTGGTGACACGACAATCACTGTCGTAGGAAACCTGACCGCTGATCCCGAGTTGCGGTTCACGCCGTCGGGTGCGGCCGTGGCGAACTTCACGGTGGCATCCACCCCGCGGATCTACGACCGCCAGAGTGGTGAGTGGAAGGACGGCGAAGCGCTGTTCCTGCGCTGCAACATCTGGCGCGAGGCGGCCGAGAACGTCGCTGAGAGCCTGACGCGCGGCGCCCGGGTGATCGTCACCGGGCGCCTCAAGCAGCGGTCCTTCGAAACCCGCGAGGGCGAAAAGCGCACCGTGGTCGAGGTCGAGGTCGACGAGATCGGCCCCTCGCTCCGGTATGCGACCGCCAAGGTCAACAAGGCCAGCCGCAGCGGCGGCGGCGGTGGCGGTGGCGGCTTCAGCGGCGGCGGCGGTGGCGGTTCGCGGCAGTCCGCGCCCGCCCAGTCCGGCGGATCCGGTGAGGACCCGTGGGGCAGCGCCCCGGCGTCGGGTTCCTTCGGCGGCGGCGACGACGAACCGCCCTTCTGACCTACCTAACTTTCACAGCACGAGAACGGAAAGATTGACACCATGGCCAAGTCCACCAAGCGGCGCCCGGCTCCGGAAAAGCCGATCAAGGCGCGCAAATGCGTCTTCTGCGCCAAAAAGGGCCAGAACATCGACTACAAGGACACCAACTTGCTGCGGACCTACATCAGCGAGCGCGGCAAGATCCGCGCTCGCCGGGTCACCGGCAACTGCGTGCAGCACCAGCGGGACATCGCGGTCGCGGTCAAGAACGCCCGTGAGGTCGCGCTGCTGCCCTTCACCTCCGCGACGCGCTGATCACGCGCGCCCAACGAAAGTATTTGAACGATGAAGCTGATACTCACGGCTGACGTCGACCACCTCGGTTCCGTCGGCGACACGGTGGAAGTCAAGGACGGTTACGGCCGCAACTTCCTGCTGCCCCGCGGTCTGGCGATCGTCGCTTCACGCGGCGCCCAGCGGCAGGCTGACGACATCCGCCGCGCCCGCGAGACCAAGACGGTCCGCGACCGCGAGCACGCCAACGAGATCAAGACCGCCATCCAGGCGCTCGGATCGGTCTCGCTGCCGGTGAAGACCGCGGCCGACAGCGGCAAGCTGTTCGGTTCGGTCACCGCCGGTGACGTGGTGGCCGCCATCAAGAAGGCCGGCGGCCCGAACCTCGACAAGCGGATCGTCCGGCTGCCCAAGGCCCACATCAAGGCCGTCGGGACGCACCCGGTGGTCGTGCACCTGCACCCCGAGATCGACGTCGAGGTCGCCCTCGAGGTCGTCGGCGAGAGCTAACTGGATCTGCCCTCACCCGGTGTGGCCTTGACGGCCGCACCGGGTTTTCGGCTGCGCGGAATCGGATTCGCGCAGCGGCATTCTGGCGAACAATTCCGAAGGGGTACGCACCGGGTCGGTGTAACCCTGCATTAACTCGGCGAAAATGTGGCTGAAAACCAACACGCCCGAGGCGATAACCTGCGCCGACACGCCGTAGAGATTCTTGTCCACACGATTTCGGCGGCGTTGTATGGCGGTCAGCAGCAGTGATGTACAAAAACGCGAGAATGATCCACAGGTACTCCACAACCCGTTCAACACTGGTGTTCAACGATATGCACACTCGATCCACAGCTTCATGAACAGGCGCTGTTGGAGTCCTGTCCAGCAACGTTTACGTTTCATCCGGCGCGAAGCTAGGGGCTGGGGGTCGGTGCCATGACTTGCTCTCGGAATGTCAGTGATCGAATGTATGTTCGGTGGGTGAGTCGAAGGGAGGTGGTCTGTGGCGGTCGTCGATGACATGCCTCACCCGGGGATGGATACCCCGCCGCCGAGCGAGGACTACGGTCGCCAGCCTCCCCAGGATCTCGCCGCGGAGCAGTCGGTGCTGGGCGGGATGCTGCTGAGCAAGGACGCCATCGCCGACGTCCTGGAGCGGGTGCGGCCCAGCGACTTCTACCGTCCGGCCCATCAGAACGTCTACGACGCCATCCTGGACCTCTACGGCCGCGGCGAGCCGGCGGACGCCGTGACCGTGGCCGCGGAATTGGACCGCCGCGGGCTGCTGCGCCGCATCGGTGGTGCGCCGTATCTACACACGCTGATCTCCACGGTTCCCACGGCTGCCAATGCCGGTTACTACGCGGGCATCGTCGCCGAGAAGGCACTGCTGCGCCGTCTGGTCGAAGCGGGCACGCGGGTGGTGCAGTACGGCTACGCGGGCGCCGACGGCGCCGATGTGGCCGAGATCGTCGACCGGGCTCAGGCTGAGATCTACGAGGTCGCTGAGCGGCGCACCTCCGAAGACTTCGTGCCCCTTGAGGACCTGCTGCAGCCGACGATGGACGAGATCGACGCCATCGCCTCCAACGGCGGCATCTCGCGCGGTGTGCCGACCGGGTTCACCGAGCTCGACGAGGTGACCAACGGGCTGCATCCCGGGCAGATGATCATCGTGGCCGCGCGGCCCGGTGTGGGGAAGGCGCTGGCGCTGAACACGCCGCTGCCCACACCGGTCGGGTGGACGACGATGGGTGACGTCTCGGTCGGCGACGAACTGCTCGACGCCGACGGAGCGCCGACCCGGGTTATGGCCGCGACCGAGATCCTGTTGGGCCGGCCCTGCTACGAGATCGAGTTTTCTGACGGCACGACGATCGTCGCCGACGCGCAGCACCTCTGGCCGACCGTATACGGCATCCGCACCTCGGCCCAGTTGCGCAGCGGCTTGGACACCATTGCACCGGCCGGATTCGCTGGTCGCCAGGTGGCCGTCATGGCGCCGGTATTGCAGATCGTGGCGGTCCGCCGGGTGCCCAGCGTCGCCGTGCGGTGCGTGGAGGTGGACAACCCCGCGCACCTCTACCTGGCGGGGCGCGGCATGGTGCCGACCCACAACTCCACACTGGGGCTGGACTTCATGCGCTCATGCTCGATCAAGCACCGCATGGCCAGCGTCATTTTCTCGCTGGAGATGAGCAAGACCGAGATCGTGATGCGCCTGTTGTCGGCGGAAGCGAAAATCAAACTGGCCGACATGCGTTCGGGCCGGATGACCGACGACGACTGGACGCGCCTGGCGCGGCGGATGAGCGAGATCAGCGAGGCGCCCCTCTATATCGACGATTCGCCGAACCTGACCATGATGGAGATTCGCGCCAAGGCGCGCCGGCTGCGGCAGAAGGCCAACCTGAAGCTCGTTGTCGTCGACTACCTCCAGCTGATGACGTCCGGCAAGAAGGTTGAGTCGCGACAGATCGAAGTGTCCGAATTCTCCCGGCACCTCAAGCTTCTGGCGAAAGAGCTCGAGGTTCCGGTGGTTGCGATCAGCCAGCTGAACCGTGGTCCCGAGCAACGTACCGACAAGAAGCCGATGCTGTCCGATCTTCGCGAGTCGGGATGCCTGACTGCGGCCACCCGGATCCTGCGGGCTGACACCGGCGCCGAAGTCACCTTCGGTGAGCTGATGCGTACCGGAGAGCGCCCCTTGGTGTGGTCATTGGATGAGCGGTTGCGCATGGTCGCCCGGCCGATGACGAATGTGTTCCCCAGCGGACACAAGGAGGTGTTCCGGCTGCGGCTGGCCTCCGGGCGGGAGATCGAGGCCACCGGCAACCACCCCTTCATGAAGCTCGAAGGCTGGACACCGTTGGAGCAGTTGGAGATTGGCGATCGCATCGCGGCGCCGCGACGGGTGCCCGAGCCCGTAGACACGCAGCGGATGGACGACTGCGAAGTCATGCTGCTCGCCCACATGATCGGCGACGGATCATGTGTGAAGCGTCAGCCCATCCGTTATGCCTCGATCGACGAGGCTAACCTCGCCGCGGTGACGGTGTCGGCCGCATACTTCGGCGTCCGAGCGGTCCGCGACGACTACCCGGCGGCACGAGTGAGCACCTTGCGGTTGCCGGCGCCGGAGCGCCTGACGCACGGTCGACGCAATCCGATTGCCGCCTGGCTGGATGGGTTGGGTTTGTTCGGGAAGCGCAGCTACGAGAAGTTCGTGCCGGAGGCAGTATTTCGTGCTCCCAACGACCAGGTGGCGTTGTTCCTGCGGCACCTGTGGGCGACGGACGGGTCGGTGCGGTGGGACGGGAATGCGCGGCAGGGACGCATCTACTACGCATCGACGAGCCGGCGTCTCATCGACGATGTTGCTCAATTGCTATTGCGGATGGGTGTTTTCGCGCGCATTAAGTTCGTCAAGAAGGTCGGCTACCGGGACTCGTGGCACCTCTACATTTGCGGTGCCGAGAACCAGGTCCGCTTCCTTCGCCATGTCGGCGTGCACGGCGGGAAGTCCGTCGCCGCGCAAGAGGTGCTGTCCCACTTGGAAGGTTTGGTATGCAACCCGAACCAGGACACTGTGCCGCTCGCGGTGTGGGACCGGGTTCGGAATGCGCTGTCTGCCAAGCAGATGACGCATCGGCAGTTTGCCGCGGCGATGGGCACACAGTTCTGCGGTTCGACGATGTGGAAGCATTCGCCGAGCCGGTCACGGTTGCATCGGGCCGCAGCGTTATTGGAAGACAACGATATTCACGTTCTGGCGACCAGTGATGTCTATTGGGACACCATCGTCGAAATCACCAGCATCGGCGAACATGACGTCTATGACGGGACGGTTGACGGCACGCACAACTTCGTGGCGAATGGGATCAACCTGCACAACTCGCTCGAACAAGATGCTGACATGGTCATCCTGCTGAACCGCCCCGACGCATTCGAACGCGACGATCCACGCGGGGGAGAGGCGGATTTCATTCTCGCCAAACACCGTAACGGCCCGACAAAGACGGTGACGGTCGCGCACCAGCTGCACTTGTCGCGCTTCGCTAACATGGCGAGGTGACCGCCACTCCTGTCGAGATGCTATGAAGATTGACAAATAGCACTTCGTTGTTAGACAACGTTTCGGCTCTGATTGCGTTCAGAGACGTTTCCGCTGTACATGATGGTTTGACATCGAAAGCCCTGTCAAAGTAGGCGTCAATCGAAATCGCTGGGCCTTTTTCAAACGTTGCGACGAAATGAGGACTGCCCGAGCTGGCAGACCCGAGAGTGCGCTTGACCCCGGGGCGTTGCTGCAGCACCTCGCGCCCTCGACGATCGCGATCGGCTCTGAAGCGCGACCCACGATCTGGCCACCTGATTTGGAGCCCTTGAGCGCCAAGGCTATTCGGAGGTACCCGTCATCGGAGCAACGAGCAGTTCCAGGCAGCGCCCCTACGGCGGGCGCGACTACGCCTGACCCAAACTCGGCCGGTAATCAGCCGCCTCGGCCTCGGCAGCAAGCAATGCACCCAGCTCACCCTCCTGCTGGGCAACAAACACACCGATCACCTGCCGGCACACCTCCGGCACGCTCACGCCACGCATATCGGCAATGCGTTTCAGCCCGACCAGCATCGACGTAGACACGTGAAACTGCACAGCGAACTGACCGCACGAACCATCCTCAGGCGGCAACCCCGGACCCACCACCACAGGTTCATCCACCCCGTACTCGTCCACCTCAGCACGCCGAGCTCGCTCAACAACTCCACCACTAGCGCAGCCACCAGCGCCGTCGACCGGGTCCCGGAACTCCTCATGACTGAACAAACCCATTCCGCCTACGGTAGACCTTGCAAAATTCCCCGGCCGCCAACTAAGCGACGCCGTTCGCGAGAGACCTAGGCAAGCGAAGCGGCGCTGAGGTCGCAGAGAGGTTTACCGCGGCGGGTCGTCGCCGAGAAGCAGGTTGACGTCTAGCCGGCGAAGCCTTCCCACCGCAGCGCGGTCGCGATCGACGTCCCCGCCCCCGGACAGAGCACCTGCCGCCACTGGTAGCCGAGTTACATTTTGGCACCGTCGCGGGGCTCATCCACGGCCAAATGAGAAGCCTCGATGAGAAAAGGTTCCTGGCTGTCTGGAGGAACTCTCCTCTGACGGTGATGGAGGTTACGGCTACTTCACCTGGCGGTATGCCTTATCCCACTGCTGCCGGGTCAGTTCGGGCCCGTTGCGTCCGTTCACGCTCAGTTCGGTCGGATCGCCAGCTGGCTGAGGCTGAACATGAACGAATTGGCGATGCCGGAGTTGAACAGGCCCGAATTGAAGCCGCTGAACCAGCCGGCCGGGAAGCCGCCGATGGCGCCGGTGAGGCCGGTGTTGAAGAAGCCGGAGCTGACCCCGTTGATGATCGCACCGCCGCGGGCCGTGTTGAAGAAACCCGACATGCTCCCGCTCTCGAACCAGGCCTGCGGGTCGGCGCTGTTTCCGAAACCTGAGGCCCCGCCGCGAGCGTCGTTGAAGAATCCCGAGTTACCCGTCGCACCGACCGCAACCGAACCCTGATCGACGGCACTGCCGAAACCGGTGTTCAGGGTGCCGGCGTTCCAGGCGCCGGTATTGGAGTGACCCGAGTTGCCCCAGCCGGTGTTGGTCTCGCCCGAATTGAGGAAGCCGGTGTTGACGTTGTTCCCGTTCCAGGCGCCGGTGTTGATCGACCCGCCGTTACCGAAGCCGGTGTTCAGCAGGCCCGAGTTCCAGAAGCCAGCATTGCCGGCGCCCGCGTTGCCCACGCCGAGGTTCCCGGTGCCGGAGTTCCCGACCCCCAAGCTGTTGAGCTGCCCCGGGAAAACGGTGTTCGTGCCGGAACTGAACATGCCGATGTTGCCGTCGCCGGAGTTGAAGAAACCGACGTTGTTGTGGCCGGAATTGCCGAAGCCGATATTGCCGCTACCGGAGTTGAGCAGCCCGGCCAGATTGATGCCCACCTGGTTGTCGCCGGTGAGCCCGATACCGATGTTGTTGTTACCGGTGTTGCCGAACCCGAAGTTCCCGTGGCCGAAGTTCCCGGCCCCGATATTCCCGCTGCCGGTGTTGCCCCCACCCATGTTCCCGTCGCCGCTGTTGCCCAGGCCGACATTGCCGTTGCCCGTATTACCCATACCGATGTTGTTGTTGCCCCGGCCCGCGTGAAAGGTGTACAAGTCCGGATTGTTCAAGTCGGCCGGGCCGCCATTACCGAAACCGATGTTCCCGTTCCCGTTGTTACCGAAGCCGAAATTGCCGTTACCGACGTTCCCGGCGCCGATGTTGCTGTTGCCCTGGTTGCCACCACCGACGTTGTGGTAGCCCGATTGCGCGGACGTGAGCGAGCTGTTGCCGTCGCCGCTGTTACCCATCCCGATGTTCCCCGACCCGGTGTTGCCGCTGCCGATATTGCCGTTGCCCTTGTTGCCGAACCCCAAGTTGGGCAGGTTCTGGACGAACTGCGCCAGCGTGCTCGGCAGTTGCTGCGCCGCAGCCACCGCTCCGGCGTGATAGCCGACCATCGCCTCGACGTCGGTGGCCCACATCGCTTCGTACTGCGCCTCGGCGGCCATGATCGTCGGCGTTAGCAGCCCGAACCAATTCGATCGGACCAGCTGTCCAAATGCATTGCGGTTGGCCAAGATCGCTAATGGATGCACCACCGCCGCCCGCGCGGAATCGAACGCGCTACCCACCATCTCCGCCGCTCGGGAGGCAACCGCGGCGTGGCTTGCGGCCTCAGTCAAGTACGCCGTATACGGAGCGGCGGCATTCACCATCGCCGCAGCGGCGGGGCCCGCCCACGCCTCACCCGCCACGCCGGTGATCACCGACGAGAAGGACCCCGCCAACTCCTCCAACGACTCGGCGAGGGAGGCGTAGGCCCCACTGGCCGCCGCCATCGGTGCCGATCCGGGACCGGACAACAGCAGGGCAGAAATCGTTTCCGGCGGAGCCGTCATAAAGCTGGTCATGGTGGAACCCCCATCACTGCTGACTGTGAAACCCGAGTCTTCGGCAGGGTCCTCAACTCTGATTGAGTATCGGGGTACTCGACTTTCGTCGCGCCGACCGCAAGGTCCTACGGGTCGGCCGCGCCGCGCCCTGTCAGGCAGTGACCGGTGAGATGAGGACCGGACGTCTCACCGGTTGAGTTGCCACACGGACACGTTCAGGCAGAGCGCGAACGTGGTCCAGAGCAGGTAGGGCACCAGCAGCCATCCGGCCGCGGCGCTACGGCGAAAGAACAACACGACAGTGGTGACCAGGACTACCCACAGAATCGAAATGTCGATCAACGCGATTCCACGCCAGCGGAGTCCGAAGAACAGCGGCGTCCAGGCCGCATTGAGGGCCAACTGCGCGGCGTAGGCGGCCAGCGCAGTCCGGGTCACGCCAAAGGGTCCGCTGCGCCACACCAACCAGGCCGCCACTGCCATCAGCACGTAGAGGGTGGTCCACACCGGTCCGAACAGCCACGAAGGTGGAGCCCACGACGGTTGCCGCAGTCGGCCGTACTGCTGGGCGCTGTTGGCGGCGAGACCACCCACACCGGCGGTGAGCATGACCGCCAGCAATGACAAGCCCAGTGCGACGAAGTTCGTGACTCCCCGACGGTTGGCGGCATCGACCATGCGACCACGGTAACCACCGGTCGTGCCCATCAGCGGCCAGGGAGGGGTTGAGCTCGGACAACGCGCGTTCAGAACCATCACTCGGTTCGGCCCTCTCGGCTAAGGACGCGCGGCAGTCACCTGGTTGCGAATGGTGCCGATACCAGCGACGTCGACTTCGACCACGTCGCCGGCGCTCAAGAAGCGCCCTCCGGTCTCTCCAACCCCCGCCGGCGTGCCGGTCAGAATGACGTCACCACAATGCAATTCGGTCTGATGGGACAGCGCCTCGACAATCTCGCCGAAACCGAAGACCATGTCATCAGTCGAACCGCGTTGACGCTGATCGCCGTTGACGCGAGTCACAACAGTGAGCGCGCCTTGATCCCTGACACCGTCCGCCGTGACGATGCAGGGGCCCAGCGGTTTGAACGACGAAAACGACTTGGCCCGTACGATCGCTGCGATGTCGACGAGCTGTCCATCACGGGTGCCCTGATGCTGAATATCACGCGCGGAGACGTCATTTGCGACGCACATTCCGGCGATGTGATCCCACCCGGACCCCTGGGAGAGCGCATGACACGGCCGACCCACGACGATGGCGATCTCGCCCTCATAGTCGACGTGATTGGGGGCTTCCGGAGGCAGAACAATAGGAGCGAACGGACCTGAAAGTGCCGTCGACGGAATGGGAAGGCCGATCGGGCGCGGGGGAGCCTGCAAACCGACCTCCTTGATATGGCTTCGGTAGTTGAGCCCGAGCAGAAACATCCGGCCAGCCGAATCTACCGGTGCGCGCAGAACGGCGTCAGTCATCGCGAGGCGAGCACGAACCGGTATTCCTGACACGTCAGCAAGGGTGTCCGCGAGCAACTGCGCGATGCTCGGCCGCCCCGAAATATCCAGGACCGCAAGCTCTTCGCCGTCAGCGCGCGCAATTCCCTGAGTCGTACGAAACAGCTGCAGCATTTCAGCGAGAACCCGCCAGAATGGTGGCGTTCCGACGGGAGAATAGCCACTGTCCGTCTGCCCCACGCCTGAACTCGTCGTCGAATGCGGTGATGGCGTGCGCGCTGAGTTCCTCGTCGCCACCCAGTACATACAAGAAGAGCAGGGACCGCGCCCGCGCGCAGTCTGCATCGGTTCGTTCAAAAACGATGTTGGTGACCTGGTGGCGTGTCTTGCGTGCGACATCGGCCTCCCGCGCGGCCATCGCCATCCGAATCTGGCCGCGGCCGCTCAAAAAGCTTTCCGCCAGGCACATTTGAGCGCTTTCGGTGAACAAGTCGACGTTCTTGGTCGCCTCGCCCGAATCGATGTGGAATGCGAACCGATAGATCAGGTCCTGGCACGCCGTCTGCGCGTGCAGTTGCTCCAGCAGAGAGTTGGCTGGGGACGTTTGATTCTGCACGGGCGCGGCTCCTATCAACAGTGCCTGGTGCTCTCCGACAGCCTAACCAAACTTGACTGAAAGTCAATATCGTCGCGGGTCGGCAGCGGAGACGTGCTGGGTGGCCGGCCCCCGGTGTACGGTTTCGCCTGTGCCTCGACAATCGCCGGCGAAGACGACGCGCCGCAGCGACGACAGCAAGCGACCTGTTGGCCGTACATCCACCACCGCCGGCACCAAGGCTGCGTCCAAGGCCGACCGACGACAACAGCTGACGATCGCGGCGCTCCGACTGTTTTCGCAACACCCGTACGACGACGTTTCGGTCGACGACATCGCGAGCGAGGCCGGGGCGGCGCACGGCCTGGTGTCCTACTACTTCGGCGGCAAGCGAGGGGTGTACCTCGCCGCGCTTGCGATGGTCCAGCGGGATCTGGATTCGCTCACCCAGCCGTTGCCGTCCGACGGGGACGTAACAGCGCAGATCAAGGGGATGTCGCGGCGACACTTTGAATATTTTCGCGCCCACCCCCACCTGATGATCGGAATGTTGCATTCCGGCCCTGTCGACCCGCAGACCAGTCAGATCGCCGAAGCGAATCAGACCTCCGGTGCCCAGGCACTCGTACGGATGCTGAACCTGCCGGAGAACGACCAGCCCGCAGCGCTCGAGGCCGCTCTGCGCGGTTGCATGGGTTTTGTGAACGCCCTCACCGTCCACTGGCTGACGCACGATCAGGACCTGTCCATTGATCGCGTGGTCGACCTCGTCTTCGACGTCGTGACAGCCGCGGCCGCCAGCGCAGTGGGGATCTCAACCGTCGAGACAGCGCTGGGACGACCCCTGGCGGGGCGCTGAACCGGCGCGATCAATTATTGACTCTCAGTCAAACTCTTGGCAGACTGTCCTGCGAACCGGGGAGCGGCTGCCGGCGCGGTGACGACCCGCAACGACGCGGCCGTTCGTCATGAATCTCAGGAGGCATCATGCCCGCGCCCCAGAAGCTGGCCCATATCGTCCTGGCGTCCGGCCAGCGCAACGTGATGCGCGACTGGTACTGCAAAGTGCTCAGTGCCCGAGTGCAATTCGAGAACGAATTCCTGTGCTTCCTCACCTACGACGATGAACACCACCGGATCGCCATCGGGGAGATGCCCGGCGCTCAGAAGCCTCCGCCCATGTCGACTGGGTTGCAGCACGTCGCATTCACCTACGACACGCTGGGCGACCTGCTCGACACCTACGATGAGTTGCGATCGCAGGACATCCTCCCCATCTGGTGCGTGAACCATGGAACGACCTCATCGCTTTATTACAGCGACCCGGACGGCAACTGGATCGAATTGCAGGTCGACAACTTCGCCTCAAACGAGGAAGGCAACGAGTATCTGCGGTCGGAGCGCTTTGCCGCCAATCCCATTGGAGTACAACTTGATCCCGGAACGTACCTGCAGCGGCTGCGTCGTGGCGAGTCGGCGCAAGATCTGCTGAAGGAACTGGCCCTGGTCCAAGGACCGCCGGCGGTTCTGCCGAACCTCATTTAAAGCAGGCAGAAAACGCGGCCTGGCCCGGCGGGGCTGACGCGCGTGCCAAGGGGGAGCTCTGCGAACAGTTCTGTGGATGTCGACGATCGTGTCCCGACCGGACCGGAAGTTGCTACCGTCCACGCCATGACCGCCTCGATAGACCCGGCCGAGTTCTTCAGCGACGCGGCCATTCAGGATCCCTACCCCCTGTACGCCAGGCTGCGCACCGACGGCGGCGTCCACCGCGTCGGGGATTCGGATTTCTACCTCGCCAGCAGCTGGCCGGCGATCACCGGTGTGGTCAACCGGCCCGAGGTCTTCTCGTCCAATCTCACCGCGACGATGACGTTCAGCCCAGACAAAGGGGTGACGCCATTCCCGATGGACGGCGTGGGCGGCCGCACCCACATCCTGGTCACCGCCGACGACCCGGTGCACGCCGCGCACCGCAAGTTGATGATCGGCCAGTTCACCGCCAAACGGGTGCAGGCCTTCCAGGACCTGATAGTTCGAACATTCGAAAGCCTGTGGGCCACGGCGGCAGACGACGGCACCATCGAGTGGATGGACGGCGTCGCCAACCGGCTGCCGATGATGATCGTCGCCGAGCTGATCGGTGTCCCCGAAGCAGACGCCGACCAGCTGGCGCGATGGGGTTACGCAAGCACGCAACTGCTCGACGGACTGATGTCGGGCGAGGAATTGGCCGCGTCGATGGCCGCCATCGGCGAGCTGAGCGGCTACATCACCACGCGCATGGAACAGGCCGCCGCCAATCCGGGTGACGACCTGATCGGCGCGCTGGCGAAAGCGCGTACGGCCGGTGATCTTGACGCCTTCACCGCACAATTGATCCTGATCTCGCTGTTCAGCGCGGGCGGAGAGTCGACCGCATCGCTGCTTGGCACGGCGGTCAACATCCTGGCCACCGACGCACCGCTGCAGCGCAAACTGCGCGACCAGCCGGATCTGCTGGGGGCGTTCATCGAAGAGACGCTGCGGCTGGAGCCGCCGTTTCGGGCGCACTACCGTCACGTTCTGGAAGACACCGAGCTGGCGGGTACCGCGCTGCCGAAGGACTCGAAGGTCCTGCTGCTGTGGGGCGCGGTCAATCGCGATCCCGACCATTTCGAGGCTCCGGACGAGTTCCGGTTAGACCGCCCAAACGGCAAGGCGCACACGAGCTTCGGTAAGGGCATCCACTTCTGCCTGGGGGCACCGCTGGCGCGGCTGGAGGCCTTGACGGTGTTGCGGATGCTGCTGGACCGCACCGAATGGTTCGACGCTGCCGAGGTCGGTCCGTGGCTGCCCAGCGTGCTCGCGCGACGGCGGGAATTCTTGCGCTTGACGTTCAAGTGACGTCAGCTTGCGGCCACCTCGTCAGGAAACGGTGACCATGACTTTGCCGCACTCGCGGCTTTCGCCGAGCAGTTCAAACGCCGCGTCGACCCGGTCGAGCGGGAACCGGTGAGTGATCAGCGCCGAAAGGTCCCGGCGGCTCAGCAGGTCGACGGCGTCCCCGAACCGGGCCGGGTACTCCATCGAGCCGCGGATGGTGAGCTCCTTCATCAGGACGTTCAGGAAGTTGACCGGGACCGCCTGGTAGTGCAACGCCACCACGCTGATCCGTGCCCGAGGTCCAGACCGGTCGATGATGTCGGTGAGCACCGCGTCCGACCCGGACGCTTCGATGTATGCGTCCGTGGCCGGTGCGTGCCCGTAGGCCAATGCGCGGGTTCCGTGTAGACGTGCCAGTTCGCGCCACACCTTCGTCTGGGTCGGGTCGATCGACGCCGACGCTCCCAGCTCCTCGGCAAGCCGTCGCCGCTCCGCCGAGGGATCCACTCCGACGATCTCCGTGAATCCGCGATCGGCCAGCGCGCTGATTGCGGCCAAACCTATTGGACCACAACCGAACACGGCGACCGTGTCGCCTGGACCGACATCCGCCTGCTCGGCGGCGTGCATCCCGACCGCGAGCGGTTCGGCGAGCGCGGCGACGTCCAGGGGCATGTCGTCGGGAACCGCGATGAGCCGGCCCCCGGCGGCCGCATCCCTGACCAGCACCACATCAGCGAGACCACCGGCGGCGCTGCCGCCGCCGATGCGGCCCGCAGTGTCATTGCCGGGATGCACCACGACCCGCTGGCCCGGAGTCACTTCGGTGACTTCGGCTCCGACCTGCCGCACCACCCCGGCGAACTCGTGCCCGAGTGGCATCGGCTCCCCGTTGGGTCCGGCCAGGCCGCCGAGCCGGATGTAAGTGAGGTCGCTGCCGCAGATACCGCACGCATGCACCTCGATGAGCGCGTCGCGCGGACCGCAGGACGCCAGGTCTACGCGATCGACGGCTACAGTCCCTGGCGAATGGACGCGAACCTGCCGGGTAGTGGGAACTGAAGATGCGGTTGTCATTTGCCCGCGACACTAAGCCCAACGGCATTCTTCGGACAAGGTTTGTGACGGCCCGGGAGGCACCAACGCGGCAACACGTAATGTTCTCCGCGTGGATATCAACGGAGCTAGCGCAATTGTCACCGGTGGTGCGTCGGGTATCGGAGCCGCTTCGGCCCGCCAGCTCGCCGCCAAGGGAGCCCGGGTCGTCGTCGCCGACCTACAGGCAGAGCGTGGACAGGAACTGGCGCACGAGATCGGCGGCGTGTTCGTCAGCGTCGACGTGACGAACACCGAGCAGATCGAGGACGCGGTCAACACCGCTGTCGACCTCGGTCCGCTGCGGGCGCTGGTGAATTCGGCCGGTGTGGGATGGGCGCAGCGCACCATCGGCAAGGACGGCGAATTCGCTTCTGCGCACAATCTGGACGCCTACAAGAAGGTGCTCGCGATCAACCTGGTCGGCACGTTCGACTGCATCCGACTGGCCGCCACGGCGATGAGCCGCAACGAACCGGGCGAGAGCGGCGAGCGCGGCGCCATCGTCAACATGACGAGCGTCGCTGCCTTCGACGGCCAGATCGGGCAGGCGGCCTACTCGTCCTCCAAGGGCGGAGTCGTCGGTTTGACCCTGCCGGTGGCGCGTGACCTGTCGGCGGTCGGCATCCGCGTCAACACCGTGGCGCCCGGCCTCATCGACACCCCGATCTACGGCGAGGGTGAAGCCTCCGAGGCCTTCAAGGCGAAACTGGGCGAGTCCGTGCTCTTTCCGCACCGGCTGGGCAAGCCCGACGAATTGGCTTCCATGGTCATCGAATTGATCACCAACTCGTACATGAACGCCGAGGTCGTCCGCGTCGACGGCGGCATCCGGATGCCACCGAAGTAGGCCCCGGCGCGCGCGTCGCGCGAGCGTGCGCGTGTTGCCGGCGACACTTTGCCGCCGGCATTTTGTGGTCACTCGCGCCCGGTAGGTCTTAACGCTCAAACTCGACCAAAAGCCGCGTCGGACCTGATATTCCAACCATCGGCTTCCACGGCACGGCACCGATCCGGCGCGGTGCCCGGATACGGCTGGTGATCACCCGCAGCGCTTCGATGAGTTCGACTCGTGCCAGGTGCGCACCGAGACAGTAGTGGACGCCGCCGCCGAACGTCTGTATGGCCGGTGGCGCCGTCCGGGTGATATCGAGGCGGTCCGGATCGTCGTAGACCGCCGGGTCCCGATTGGCCGCGGCGGTGTTCGCCATGAGGCACGTGCCCGCCGGGATGAGAAAGCCGTCGAGGTCGACGTCTTGGGTCGCGACGCGCACGGTGGCGAAGGCGATCGGGGTGTGCCGGATCAGTTCCTCTACGGCCTGCGGCGCCAGGTCCGGGTTGTCGGCGAGTAGCGCCCATTGGTCGGGGTGGTCGGCCAGCACTTGGACGGCGGCCGCCAACTGGTTGCGGGTGGTGTCCGTTCCGGCGTTGAGCAGGATCACGGCGAGGTTGACCAACTCGTCGTGGGACAGTCGATCGCCGTCGTCTTCGACGCGGATCAGTTGGGAGATCAGGTCATCGGTCAGGCACTGTCGCCGTGTGGCGATCAAGCCCTCGACGTATGACTCGAGTTGTTCCCAGGAGCGCAGAATCGCCTGCGCATCCTCGGCGACGTTGACCCCGAAGGCCTTGCTGACGTCGTCAGACCAGCACGAGAACAGATGCCAGTCGTCCCGGGGTGCACCGAGCAACGCACAGATGATGGGCACCGGATAGGGCCGGGCGATGTCCGCGACGACATCGCAGCGGCCGGCCGAACAGGCATCGACCAGTTCGGTGATCACCTCGACGCATGCCCCGCGCATCCGTTGCGCGGCGCGCGGAGTGAACGCCCGCGACACCAGCCGGCGCAGCCGGTGGTGCGCGGGGCCGTCGAGGCTGATCAGAAGTTTCGTCACCCGGTCCCAGACCGGGCCGGACGTGATGCCCTGCACCACCAGGCCGGCGCCCTGCGGCATGGCGAAGCGGGAATCGCGCAGGACGGTCCGCACCAGGTCATAGCTGAGAACCTCGGGGCCGTAGGGGCTCATCGCGATCGGTGACCGCTGTCGCGCCTCCCGCAGGATGCGGTGAGCTGTCTCGGGATCCGGTGCGTCTTCATAGGAAATCGCCGGAATCTGCGTGTCGATGGTCATGGCGTCGACTATCCGAGCGCGCCCGTCAGTCGGCATCGGCCGAGATGCCGAAACCTATACCGCACGCGGACGCGTACAAGTCCACGCCGGGGCGCCGACCGTATTAGCCAATTGGCTGATGTTTCGCGCCAACCACCGCAGGATCCTGGCTACCATGAGCGAAATCGATTGGAGCGACGTGGCCATGAGCGAGCTGCCAACCGGAACGGTGACGCTACTGCTGGCCGATGTCGAGAGCTCGACGCAACTGTGGGAAAACCAGCCTGACGCGATGGCAGCGGCCATCGCGCGTTTGGATCAGGCGCTGGCGGAGGGGGTCGCCGCACACGACGGGGTCCGGCCGGTTGAGCAGGGCGAGGGCGACAGCTTCGTCATCGCTTTCGCCATGGCGTCGGATGCGGTGGCCTGTGCTCTCGACCTGCAGCGCGCGCCCCTGGCTCCGATCACGCTGCGGATCGGTGTGCATACGGGCGAGGTTCGACTCCGCGACGAGAACAACTACGTCGGGCCGGCCATCAACCGCACGGCGCGGTTGCGCGACCTCGCCCACGGAGGACAGACCGTGTTGTCGGCCACGACAAGCGACTTGGTCGTCGACCAGCTGCCCCGGGACGCGTGGTTGACGGATCTCGGCAGCCATCCGTTGCGCGATCTGCCCCGACCCGAGCGCGTGGTGCAACTGTCGCATCCGGACCTGCGCAACGACTTCCCGCCGCTGCGCACACCGGCGGCCATCCGAACCCACAACCTACCGGCCCAGCTCACGAACTTCGTTGGCCGCCAGGCGGAAATCGCCGACCTGCGAGAAGCATTGATGGCCCACCGGCTGGTCACTTTGACGGGGGCGGGCGGAGTAGGCAAGACGCGGCTGGCCGTGCAGGTCGCATCGGAGATGGCCAACGACTTCCGCGACGGCATCTTCTACGTCGACCTCGCGCCGATCACCCATCCCGATGTGGTGACGGTGACGGCCGCACGCGCGCTTGGTCTACCGGACCAGCCCGGCCGTTCTGCAATGGACACGATGCTGCGGTTCATCCGCGACCGCCAGCTGCTGATCGTGCTCGACAACTGCGAGCACCTGCTCGACGCGAGTGCTCGCTTGGTCGCCGAATTGCTATCATCGGCAACAGGATTGACGGTGCTGGCCACCAGTCGTGAAGCGCTCGGGGTGACCGGGGAAGCGACCTGGCAGGTGCCGTCCCTGGCGCTGGCCGACGACGCGATCTCATTGTTCGCCGACCGCGCGCGGTTAGCGCGCACCGGATTCACCATGACCGACGACCACGCCATCGTGGTAGCTGAAATCTGCGCCCGCCTCGACGGCATGCCACTGGCGATCGAACTCGCGGCGGCGCGGGTGCGGACGCTGTCGCTGACGGAGATCGTCGACGGGCTCCATGACCGTTTCCGATTGCTGACCGGTGGTTCGCGAATCGCTGTGCGCCGTCAACAGACGCTGCGCGCGTCGGTGGATTGGTCGCACGCGCTGCTGACCGAGACCGAACGCGTCCTATTTCGCCGGCTGGCAGTGTTTCTCGGGGGATTCGACCTCGATGCCGCACAGGGTGTTGCCAGCGGCGACGACATCGAGCGCCACCAAGTCATGGATCAACTGACCCTGCTTGTCGAGAAGTCCCTCGTCGTAGCCGAGACCTTGGGAGGCCGGACCCGGTACCGGCTATTGGAAACGGTGCGTCAATACGCACTCGAGAAACTGAGCGACTCCGGCGAGGCCGACCACACCCGCGATCGTCACCGCGATCACTACACCACAATAGCTGGGTTACTCGACGCTCCGGGACGCACCGATTATGAGCGGCGAATGCAGCAGGCCGAAACCGAAATGGACAACCTGCGAGGCGCTTTCGGCTGGTGCCTGGAGAACGCGGACAGCGAGCACGCGTTGAATCTCGCGTCGTCGCTGCAACCCCTGTGGCACAGCCGGGGACGCATCCTGGAAGGGTGCGCCTGGTTCGATGCAGCGCTCGCCGACGATGTTGATACCCCGGCGGTCGAGCCCGCGACCCTGGCCCGCGCCCTCGCCGACAAAGCCACGCTGATCACGTTCGTCGGCTACAGCGTGAGTCCGGCGCAGCGGGCGCTGGAGATCGCGCGCGAGCTCGACGATCCAGCCCTGCTGGCGCGGGTCCTGACGGCCTGCGGCGTCGGCGCGGGCGGTGCCGATTTCGATGGTGAGGCAGCCCGGGCCTACTTCGGAGAGGCGACCGTCCTTGCCCGTGCCAGCGGTGACAACTGGAGGCTGAGTCATATCCTCGCGCGGCGATCGAATACCGCTGTCGTAGTTGGTGACCCGATCGAGGCCAGGGCCGCCGCCGAGGAGGGGCATCTTCTCGCTGAAGCGATGGGAAACCAGTTCGATGCACGTCAGTGCCGCCTGAGTCTCGCGATGGCACAACTGATGGAGGGCGATCTGCCAGCCGCCGTACCACAACTGAGCGCCACGGTGGCGGACTGTGAAGCGGCGCACGACGAATTTCACAAGCCGCTGGCGCTCATGGGCCTGGGCGTCGCTCAGGCGTACGCCGGCGACGTGAGCGCGGCGCGTCGCACTGCCGAAGCGGCGCTTCAGGTCGCCCCGGATGTCGGCGAATACTTCCTGGGGATGGGTAGCGTGACCTTGGCCGCCGCAGCACTGGCCGGCGGCGATGTCGCAACCGCACACGCCGCCAGCGATGCGGCCTGGCGATATCTCAACCTTGCTCAACCGGAGAATGCCGTGGCGCAACGTGCCTTCAACGCGGTCGAGGCAGCCAGACTGCGAGGCGAACTCGATCTGGCGCGCGCCTGGGCGGACGACGCGGTAGCTGTCGCAAAGGGCTGGTATTCCGTGATCGCATATCTATCGCGGGCCAGAGTAGCTGCGGCACAGGGGTTTCCCGAACAGGCCGAGCGTGACGCTCATGACGCACTGTCCCGTTCAACAGAGAACGGAGTTTACCTCCATCTGCCTGACATTCTCGAATTCTCCGCTGAGCTGAGCCGGTCGGACAGTCTGCGAGCCGCAAGGCTGTTGGGCGCCGCGCATGGCTGCCGCCAGCGTATGGCCCTGGTGCGATTCAAGATTCACCAGTCTGGTTACGAGTCCACGGTCGCTGAATTGCGAGATGCGCTGGGGGAAAATGACTTCGACGCCGCATGGGCAGAAGGCACCGCGCTCACCACCAAAGAGGCGATCGCCTACGCCCAGCGCGGCCGCGGCGAACGTAAACGCGCGTCGAGCGGCTGGGAGTCCTTGACCCCGGCCGAGCTGGACGTCGTCCGACTGGTTACGGAGGGCCTGGGCAACAAAGACATAGCTGCCCGCCTCTTCGTGTCACCGCGTACGGTGCAGGCCCACCTCTCGCACGTCTACACCAAACTCGGTATCACGTCGCGCTTCCAACTCATCCAGGAAGCGGTGGCGCAGGCCGACTAGAGCTTGGAGAGTCCGGGAATCCGTTGCACCAGGCCATCGTCCAGCATCTGCTGAAAGTGATCAGTGATGGTCTGTTCGACCGGCCGGTACGTCAGACCCAGTTCCTTTTTGCTGCGGGTGTTGTCAAATGCCAGAGGGTAACCGACGTTGCGGTCGACGAATTTTCTGGTTAGTCCGACAACCGGGGCTATGACCTTGAAGACCACCTTGGGCGCCGTCGTCCTCGGGAACGCGTAGAACGGGCCGAACCGCCGGCGCAGGATCTTGCCGATCTCCAGGAAGGTCAGCGTGTCGGCGTTGGCGATGTAGCGTCCGTGTGCCTCGGGGGTGAAGCCGGCGCGCAGGTGGGCATCCGCAACATCGCGGACGTCGACCACGCCGGTGGCCATGTCCGGTGCCCCGGCGAGCATGGTGCCGTCGAAGAACTGCTTCATCGTGCTCAAGCTGGCCGAGTCGCTGGCACTGGTCAACGAGGGACCCAGCACCAAACCGGGATGAATCGTCACCATGTCCCAGCGGTCCTGCTCCTGTTGGTAACGCCAGGCCTCCCGCTCTGCCACCGTCTTGGAATAGGGGTAGGGCTGATGGTCGGCGCTGCTGGTGGTGTTCCAGTGCTCTTCGGTGAAAACGCCGTGGGGCACATCCTGGGACTCGCGGGCGTCACCGTAGATCGCGACCACACTGCTGGTCAGCACCACCCGCTTGACGCTCTCGGTGCGGTTGACGGAGTCCAGCACGTTCCGCGTGCCCTCGAGTGCCGGGCGGACCAGCGCCTCTTCGGCATCCGTGAAACCGGAGATGAGGAACGGCGACGCGGTGTGCATGACGAGCTCGCACCCCTTCATCGCCTCGTCGAAGCTGCCTGTTTCAAGCAGGTCGGCTTTGAAGAGCTTCAACCGGCCGGGATGGTCGGCTGACAGCTTGTGCAGATGCTCGAGGCCGGATTTCTTGTCTGGGTTGCGCACCGTGCCGTGGACGGTGTGGCCGGCTTCGAGCACCGCACGCACGATCCAACTGCCGATGTAACCGCTGGCCCCCGTGACCAGCACCGGCGCGGCAGGGTCGATCGTGGTCGAGGATCGGCTCATGGAGGGTTGTTCCTCTCTCGCGGGACGCAGTGAAGATGCTGCTGATCGGACCCTAGCGCGATGGGCGTCGAGGACCTAGCGGCCATCGCCGGGCCAGCGGTAGGCGGACCACCGAAATCATCGAGTTGCATTGGCCGCGAGAGGTTTCCGGACATGTCAGTGGGTGCGTGAATGCTGGTGGCAACTACCGGAGAAAGGTGCGGATATGTGCTGGCAGTGCGACAACCCCCACGCCACCATCGATGACTACCTGGACGTGCTACGCACGATCATCGCGGATCACGGATGGGCGGTGCAGTTCGTCGAAGACGAATCACGACCATTTGCCTACACGGTCGGCCTGTCCCTGCGCGGTCTGCCCGAACTGCTGATCACCGGTCTGCAGCCGCGCAAGTCGGCACACGTGCTGAACTCGGTCGCGCACTACATTGCCGACGACGGCATGGTGGTACAGCCGGCGGAGCACATCGACCTCCAGGGCGAGTTACTGCTCGAAGTCGTCGAGGTCGATCACCCGGACGTGCACCTGACATTCGCGGTTCGGTTACGCGATGCGCCTATTCGCGCGTTTCAACTGGTCTGGACCGACGACCGCCGCCATTGGCCATGGGACCGCGGGTGGAGCCACGGCAGACGCCGGCAACCGGTCCTGGGCGTCCGCACCCCGCTGAGGGGGTGAGGCCGCGCCCCTAGCTGAACCGCACGTTCAACGTCGCCAGGCCGAAGATCTTCCGGCCGGCGGATTTCGCGCCGACGATGATGACGCCGGTGCGGGTGTCTGGGTCCAAAGACTTTATCCGGCCGCTGAATTCGATGTCCGCTCCGTCGATGGCCGAGACGATGGCGGGCTGAGACAGGCGCACCGCGAAGCGGGTGACCGCACCGGGGTCGCCCGTCCATGCGGAGGCGAATCCGGCGCCCAGGCCCATGGTGAGCATGCCGTGGGCGATCACATCGGGCAGCCCGGCCGCCTTGGCGAGGGTCTCGTCCCAGTGAATCGGGTTGGCGTCACCGGCCACGCCGGCGTAGTTGACCAGGTCGCCGCGGGACAGTCTGGTGTGGCGCACCGGTAGCTCGTCGCCGACCTTGAGGTCGTCGAACGACGGGGTACCGGGCTTGCGTGCCAGGTCGTCGGCGATCCGGACGTCACCCTCGGGACGCACCGTCTTCACGTAGTCGGCGTCGGATTGATCGGTGTCGAGGATGTTGACGTCGTGCATCATCGCCTTCTGCACCGCGGCCTTGACCGCCGGATCGAAATCCTCGGCGGTGATGCCGACGACCGTCGTGTGCAGGGTGTGCACCCGTTCGCCGGCCGTGTCGGTGTAGGTGTTGGTCACGGTGATCATGTCCCGTCCGGCGATCCTGCGCACCGCCGTCAGTTCGACGTCGATGCTCAGCTCATCGCCGGCCACGATCGGACGGTGCTGCTCGAAGACCTCTTCGGTCTGCAGGTAGGTGTCATAGCCGACCACCACCGACTCGAACATGCGGCGATTGCACGTCATGCCCGGAACCGACGTGAACGTCAGCGGGGCGACCAGCCCCGAATAACCCAGTTCCGCCGCGGCGTCGACGTCCCAGTGAGCGGGGTGATAGTCCTGCACCGCGCGGGCATACTCGCGCACCTTCTCGCGGCCCACCTCGTAGGTGTAATCCATCTGGTAGTAATGGCCGACCCGAGATTCGAGCGTCGATGCCTCTGCCGCTGCGGTCATGAATGTTCGCCCAACTGTTCTATCGGCTTGTTGGTCGAGGCCGACCCCAGCACACTATCGCGCCGGTTGTCGGCAAACGGCGCCGCTACGGGTGGCCGACGCTGCGGTACAGCTTGGCCGACACCGCCGACAACCAGGCCCAGGCCATGACGACCGCTGCGGTGAAGGCCAGAATCGCCGCGGTGCCGCCGGATCCGGAGGCCAGCGCGAGGAAGCTGCCCGCGAACACCAGTCCGGTGATGCGCGAGAACCACGCCCACCCGGAGCCGTCAGGCAACCGGGCGAACCACCCGCCAAGCACGAAACACGCGGCGACCAGGCAGATGAAGCCGATGCCCGCGACGGCGAAGTGTGCCATCCCGTGCCAACTCGGCTGACCGACGCCGGGCGGCGTACCCGGCGGGAACCCGTCCGATGGGTCGGCGCGGAAGCAACCGGCGACCATCAACGCGAGCCCGTAACCGCCGAGCAGGCCGGCCGCCCACGCGCAGCGGCGGCCACGCCCGAGCGCCCGGCCGACTCCGACGGCAGCCGCAACCGTCATCGCACCCGTGACCAGGAACGTCGCGATCTGTATCCATCCGAGGTCGCCGTTGGCGAGCTGACTGGCGGCATGCCGGGTCGGGTCGAATCCCTCGCGGGCCGCTGCCTGAATCCCGACCGACAGCACGTAGACGGGACCCGTGATGACGCCGTATCCGAGCAGCGATTTGGTGATCCGTTCGGGAAGGGGCGGGCAATCGGTGGCGGTCATGGCGGCCCTCCGTGAGATAGTAGAACTAGACCGTACAGTACCAAAGAACTAGACTGTCCAGTACCGGTAGAGAGGGAGGCGATGCCCGACCCAGTCGGCCGTTCGGCGCGAAAGCGCATGACCATCCTGTCCGCGGGCCGCGACCTCTTCCTGGGCAACGGCTATCAGGGAACGAGCGTCGACGCGATCGCCGCGTCTGCCGCCGTCTCCAAGCAGACGGTTTACAAGCATTTCGGTGACAAGCACGAGTTGCTGATGGCCATCGTGAACGACGCCCTGGACAAGACGGTCGCAACCTTCGTGGAGCGCGCATCGATCCTCGCCGAAACCACCGACCTGGAGCGGGATCTGACCGCGTTCGCCGCCGACTACCTACACGCCGTGCTGCAGGAACACGTGGTGCAGTTGCGCCGGTTGGTGGTCGGGGAGGCCAACCGACTACCCGAGCTTGCCGCGTTGTACTACGAGCGGGCTCCGGACAGGATGCTCTCGGCTTTCGCCGACTGCTTTGCCCGGCTGAATCAGCGCGGTCTGTTGGATGTTCCCGAACCAGCCACTGCCGCAGAGCATTTCGCGTTCCTTGTGGTCGGCCGATGCATCGATCGGGCGCTGTTCTGCGGCGGCCCGGCAGTGGAGTCCGCCATCGACGTCGACCACCACGTGCAGGCCGGCGTGCGAGTGTTCCTCGCGGGCTATCGGCCGGCTTGACGACCGCGGTCGGAAGCGCTCATGTCTCCCGTCGTGGGCGTGCCGGCTGCCAGCCCGTAACGCAGGTACACCGTGCCGGTGGGGCCGGCTGCCGGTGGTTCGAGCAGTGTCAGGTTGGTCGGGACCGTGCCGCCGTCGAACACCTTCTTCCCGACGCCGAGGGTGATGGGGTGTACCCAGAGGTCGAGGCGGTCGAAGAGCCTTTCGCGCAGCAGGGTCTGCACCAGGTTCAAGCTCCCCACCACTTTGACGCGCTCGTGTCGATCCCGGAGTTCGCGCACCGCCGTGGCCAGGTCCGGACCGAGGTGGGTGGATCCGTCCCACGACAGATCGGGCCGCCCGCGCGAGGCCACGTACTTCGGGACGCCGTTGAAGAGTGCCGCGATCGCTCCGTCGTGTTGGTGCGGCCAGTAGCCGGCGAAGATGTCGTACGTGCGCCGGCCGAGCAGCAGCGCGTCCGTGCCCTCGTACGCGGCGGCGACCTGCGCCCCGCTGACGTCATTCACCAGGGGCGCCTGCCACCCGCCGAAGGGGAACCCGACCGGGTCCTCGTCGGGTCCACCGGGTGCCTGGCCCACCAGGTCAAGGGTGGCGAACAACTCAATATCGATGTGGCCCATGACTTCTCCATATTCGGCGCGGTTATTGCCCTCAGAACGTCAGACCGGTCGGCGGCGTCAAACTCATCGCTGCGGTGCAGCCCTCGCGGCCGATGAGATAGAACGGTAAGAGCTACCCGATCGCTTCACCGAAGATGCCCAGAGGAGCTCAGTCATGGAATCCGTCAAGGGGAAGAACGTTCTCGTCACCGGCGCCGCCATGGGCCTGGGCAAGCTGTTCGCCACGCGGGCAGTCAAGGAGGGCGCTGCTTCGGTGACCCTCTGGGACGCGAATGAGACCGTGTTGAAGGAGACCGCGACCGAGCTGGAGGCGGCCGGGGTCACCATTCACTACGACACCGTCGATGTCACGGCGCAGGAGCGGGTCGCCGAGGCCGCAGCGCAGGTCCGCAGGGCTGTAGGCACGATCCACGTGCTGTTCAACAACGCCGGCATCGTTCGCGGCAATGGTTACTTCTGGGAGAACGAACCGCGCGACTTCATGCTCACCGTGGAAGTCAATTCCATCGGCCCCATGCTGGTGGCCCGGGAGTTTCTGCCGGCGATGATCGAGGCCGGCACCGACTGCCGCCTGGTCAACATCGCATCGTCGGCCGGGCTGAATGCCATTCCCCGGATGGCCGCCTACGCCGCGTCCAAGTGGGCGGCGATCGGGTTCTCCGACTCCGTGCGACTCGAGCTCGAACAGGCCGGTCACGACCGGGTCAAGGTCACCACCGTGTGCCCTACCTACATCAACACCGGCATGTTCGACGGTGCCAAGGGCATCCTGTTCACCCCGATGCTCGAGCAGGAAGACGTCGTCGCCGAGACTTGGAAGGCGATGCTGCAGGGCAGCCCGTTCGTCGTCATACCGTGGACGTCGAAGATGAACAAGGTGCTCAGCGCGGTGTTGCCGATCCGGCTGCGCGACTTCTACCTCCGGCGCGTCGGCGTCTACAACTCGATGGATGAGTTCACTGGGCACTGAGTGACAGCTGTTGCCGACGATTGGCGATTATCACAATTCGGCATTATTTTACTGGCGTGACGTCAACAGCTGCAGGTGCAGTTTCCCGGTGGATCGCTCCTTTCCTGACGGTTGCGGCCGTCGCTGCGATGGGCCTGGCGGGCTCGACGCAGACCACGCCCGCCCCGGCGATGCGTCTGGTCGATTCGTCAAACCCGTTGGCCGGACAGTCTTTCTACGTCGACCCGGCGTCGGCGGCCATGGGGGCGCACAACGCCAATCCGGGCAGTGCGCAGCTGACGGCGATCGCCAACACACCGCAGGCCTACTGGCTCGACCAGGCGTTCCCGGCCGGTTCGGTCGGCGGGCGGGTCGCGTCTTACGCCGGCGCGGCGCAGGCCGCGGGCAGCATGCCGATCTTCGCGCTCTACGGAATCCCGCATCGCGACTGCGGTAGCTACGCCTCCGGCGGGTTCGCGTCAGGCGCGGACTACCGCGCGTGGATCGACAGCATCTCGTCCGGTCTCGGCGGTTCGCCCGCGGCGATCATCGTCGAACCCGACGCCCTGGACATGGCCGACTGCCTGTCGGCTGACCAGCGCCAGGAGCGCTTCGACCTGATCCGCTACGCGGTGGACACGCTGACCCGCGACCCGGCGGCCGCGGTCTACGTCGACGGTGGACACTCGCGCTGGTTGAGCGCCGAGGAGATCGCCAACCGGCTCAACCAGGTCGGTGTCGGCCACGCCCGGGGGTTCAGCCTCAACGTCTCGAACTTCTTCAGCACTGACGAGGAGACCGGCTACGGCGAGGCGATTTCCGGGATGACGGGCGGCGCGCACTACGTGATCGACACGTCGCGCAACGGCGCCGGACCGGCACCGGACTCCGCGCTGAGTTGGTGCAACCCCTCCGGACGCGCCCTGGGCACCCCGCCCACCACGGCCACCGCGGGCGGGCACGCCGACGCCTACCTGTGGATCAAGCGTCCCGGTGAGTCCGACGGGTCATGCAACGGAGGCGCCTCCGCGGGACACTTCGTCAGCCAGTACGCCATCGACCTGGCGCAGAACGCCGGCCAGTAAGTCGGCCCCCGCCCAACAAACTCACGCCGGCGTCACCCCCGGCGCCCCATTAGGCCCGACCAGGAAGTAAGCGCCAAAGCCCCCGGGCGCGCCAATCCCTGGGGTGGCGCCGATGCCGCCGTTGCCGCCGTGACCGCCGATGCCGAAGAGCAAGCCGCCGTAACCGCCCTGGCCGCCGTTGCCGCCGACCGCCAGGGTGGCGTCGCCGAAGCCGTTGCCGCCGGCGCCGCCGAGTCCGAAGATAATGCCGCCGAGGCCACCTAGTCCGCCAACCCCGCCGACGCCGCCGGCGCCCGCGGCACCGCCGCCACCTCCGGCACCGCCTACGCCGAAGAACGCGCCGCCGTCGCCTCCGTATCCACCCGGACCGCCGTGCCCGCCGAGCGAAGCACCGCCTACCCCGCCCGCGCCCCCGAAGCCCAGCCACTGCCCGGCTCCGCTACCGCCCTGACCACCCTGCCCGCCGGTGGTGACGCCGGCAGCGTCGCCGCCGGCGCCGCCGTCGGCCCCGGTGCTGATCACGTTGAACAGAATGTTGCCGCTGCCGCCGGTACCACCGATACCGGGGACACCGCCGTTGAAGGGGGTGGCGCCGCCCGCGCCGCCGGTGCCGCCGGCGCCGTAGAGCAGGCCGAGGCCGTCGCCGCCGTAGCCGCCCCAGCCTGCGACGAAGCCTCGTCCGCCAGCCCCGCCGACACCGCCGTTGCCGAACAGGAAACCGCCGCTACCGCCGTTGCCGCCGTCACCGGCGACTCCGGTACCGCCGGCTCCGCCGACGCCACCCGCGCCGCCGCTACCGAACAGGCCCACCGCATTCCCGCCATTGCCACCGAAACCCGCAAAACCGTTCGGGACGGCACCCCCGGCTCCGCCCCGGCCACCGTTGCCGAACAAGAAGCCGCCGTCCCCGCCGCGGCCGCCGTTCTGGCCGGCCGCCCCCGACCCGCCGTCCCCGCCGTTGCCCCACAGCAATCCGCCGTTCTGGCCACGCGAACCGGTTCCGTCGACACCGTTGCGGCCGTCGCCGATCAGCGGGCGCCCCAGTAATGTTTCGGTGACCCCATTCACCTGGTTGATCAGATTCTGCAGCGGGTTGGCGTTGGCTGCCTCGGCACTGGCGTAGGTGCCCGCACCCGCGGTGAGCAGCTGCACGAACTGCTGGTGGAATTCCGCAGCCCCGGCGCTGATCGCTTGGTAGGCCTGGGCATGTTCGTTGAACACCGCGGCGACGGCCGCCGAGATCTCGTCGCTGCCGGCGGCCAACAACGCGGAGGTCGGGCCGGCCGCCGCCCCGTTGGCGGCGCCGATCGAGGAGGCGATGTCGCCCAGGTTGGAGGCCGCCGCCGTCAGGAACTCCGGAACCGCAGTGACAAAGGACATTTCGACCTCCGAACCGGAGCGGTCACCGCCCGAGGGTCACCGCATGTCAGAAAATCGTATGGCCGCGCGACCGCTAAATTCCGCGGCAATTTTTCACCGGGGCCGCATCGAGGCCATCACGCGGCCCATGATGATTGTCCTGACCCGGCGGGGAAGCATCTTCAGAGACGCCGTCAGGAACTTCGCCTGCCCTCCGGGCACGACGGTCACCCGGCGCCCGAGCGCCGACCACATCGCCTCGGCCACCGTTTCGGGTGCGGCAGCCGACTTCATCGTCAAGCCGGCACGCGCTGCGAAGCCGGTGTGCACCGGTCCGGGGGCAACCGACAGCACGTCGACTCCGCGCGGTCTGAGTTCGCGGTGCAGGCCCTCGGCAAGGCTCTGAACATACGCTTTGGTCGCCGCGTAGTTCGCGTGGCCGGGCACTCCCTGCCAGCCGAGGATGGAGCCGAACAATACGATTCCGCCGTGCCGCTGTGCGGTCATCCGGGCGGCGAATGTCTGGGCCAACTGTGCGACGGCACTGATGTTGAGCGCGATCATCTCCAGCTCGTCGGCGGGGGCGGTATCGGTGAACGGCCCGGTGGTCCCGAACCCGGCCGCCAAGACCGCCAGACCCACCTCCAAGCCGTCGGTCGCGCTCAGCAGCGTTGCCACGCCAGCGGTTCGACTGAGATCCACCACGACCACCTGGGCCTTCACCCCATACGACTGCTCGAGTTCCAGGGCGAGCTCCTGCAGCGTGGTCTCGCTGCGTGCCGCGAGCACCACGTCAAGGCCCTGCGCCGCAACATATTTGGCGACGGCGCGCCCTATCCCGTCGCTGGCGCCGGTGACCACCGCCCACGGTCCGTACTGCTCGCGCTTGTTCATGCCCGGGTTCCGACCGGGTGTGCCGGCAGTACGGCGAGCACGAAGAACGCTCCGGCCAGGCAGACCGCCGCGGCGGTCAGGCAGCCCGCGCTCATACCGGACAGGAATGCATCGCTGACGGTGGACCGCACGGCGTTCGCTATCGAGGCAGGAGACTGTCCGGCCACGGCCAGGCCCTGGGCGAGGCCTTCCTGGGCGACCGATCGGGCCGGCTGCGGAAGCACCTGCAGTGCTTGACTTTCGGTGAGGTGGCGGATGTAGAGCGTGGAGAAGACGCTGCCGATGACCGCTACGCCGAGGGTGCCGCCCACCTGGCGGGTGGCGTCGTTGACGGCCGATCCGGCACCGGCCTGCTCCGGCCGTACGACACCCATGATGGAGTCGGTGGCGGGCGCGGTGGTCAGTCCCAGGCCGCCGCCCAGCAGCACCATCTGCGCGGCCATTTCCAGGTAGGTGACGCTGAGATCGCAGGTGCTGATCCAGGCGAAGGACGCCGCCATCATCAACAGCCCAACGAAGACAACGGCTTTGGTTCCTACCCTGCTGACGGCCAGCCTGGTGCCCAGTACCGATCCCACCGCGATCGACAACGCCACCGGCAAGATCCGCACGCCGGTGCCCAGCGGCCCGAATCCCTGCAGCTGCTGCATGAACTGGGTGATCAGAAAGATGAACCCGAACAAGGCGAAGAACGCCACCGTTACGGCGCCACTTGCCGCGCTGAACCGCAGGTTGGTGAACAACGTGACGTCGATGAGTGGGTCGCGCTGCCGCCGCTCCCACAGCGCGAAGCCGACGCCCGCCGCCAGTGCCAGCGCGAATCCGCCCAACGTACGTGCAGAGCCCCAACCCTGTTCTGGCGCTTCGATAATCGTGTAGACCAGCGTGCCGAGCATCACGATGGAGAGCACCAGCCCGCCCCGGTCAAGGCGTGACCCCGGGTCCGGCGTCGAGGCTGGGATGACGACGGGCGCCGCGAGGGCTGCCGCCAGGGCGATGGGCGCCAGCGCCAGGAAAAGGCTGCCCCACCAGAACACTTCGAGCAGTGCGCCGCCGAGTATCGGGCCGATCGCGACGCCCAGCCCGGTGACCGCGCCCCACAGACCGATCGCGATTGCCCGCTGCCGGGCCTCCCGGAACGTGTCGGTGATGATGGCCAGCGTGGTCGGATAGATCAGCGCCGCGGCGACGCCCATCACCACCCGCAGCGCGATCAGGGAGCCGGTCGTGGTGCACAGTGCCGCGCCGGCGCTACTCAGCGCGAAGAGGATGAGCCCGGCGATCAGTGTCCCGCGCCGGCCGAACTTGTCCCCGATGGTGCCACCGGCCAGTACCAGCGCGGCGAAGGCGAGATTGTAGGCGTCAACGATCCACTGCAGGCCGCGCGTCGAGGCGCCGAGCGCCGAATTCAGCGTCGGCAGAGCCACATTGACGATGGTGGTCTCCACATTGATCGCCAGTGAGGCGATCAGGACGACAGCCAGCACGGCAGCGGGACGGACCCGCGCCGGTGGTGACTCGAGACGGGAACGGTCTGGGGCATCGATGGTCATCGGGGTCCGCCTTATGTTGACAGCAGTAACATCGGAAGCATGGCAGCAGAAGTTATCGCTGTCAACATCGACGGCTAGCGGATGCCTTCTTCGACGACGTCGAGGAGGCGGTCGGTGATCAACTGCTTGCGGTCGGCGTCCGCCGCGGCCAGTGGTCCGTCGAGAAAAAGAGACGACAGGCCATGCACGGCGGCCCACGCCGCCTCGTCGAGGCCGTCTCGCCGACTCGGAGTGAGCACTTCGGTGGCGACGAGGTCATCGATACAGCGGCTGAGAATATGGAACGGATGACGGTCCAGCGCCACAACCGGATCGGTCTGTTGCGGCCCGCCGGGCGCGAAAGCCGTTCGAAATAACCCAGGTTCAGCGAGGGCGAAGTCGACGTAAGCCTGACCGGTGGCCCGTAACCGAGCCAGGGCACGATGCTTGCGCGGGCCGCGGTTGGGAACCGCGGCAATCGACTCCACCATCGACTCACCCAACAGTGTCATCGCGTACACCTGAACCGCGCCCAACAGCGCGTGTCGGTCCGCGTAGTGGCGATAGGCCGCGGCGTTGCTCACACCCGCCGCGCGCTGCACGTCGCGCAACACCACCGCGTCCGGCCCGCCGGCCCGGGCCAGCGTCACCGCGTGATCGAGCAGCGCCTGTCGCAGATTGCCGTGGTGGTAGGAGCCGGACGCCATGTTGACAAGTTTTACATCGCGGCGGCCCCCGGCCGGTGGTTACCTCAGGCGGCGCGCCGGTTCTGCATCGACGTCCGATCGGCGATCCTACAGCGCGCTGGGCATCGATCCCATCCACCGGCCCGGGGTGCCGCGTCTGATGGCCGCGACCGTGGTCGCGAGCCTGGTGATCATCGTCGGCCTGGCCGGAACGCAATCCTTCCGGATGACCTGTAGATTCCGCGGATCGGAACGCCAAACCTGTAGGCCCGTGCCGGACGCCCGAGCGTCAGCGCGTGCGGACCGGTGTGCAACCATCGACGACGTGACTGACCCCATCGTCGAGATGATGAATTCCGCTCTGTCGTCGACCATCCCGATCGCTGAACACATGGGCGTGCGCGTGGTCGAGGCGCGACGCGGCTTTGCCGCCGCCAGTGTTCCGGTCGAGGGCAATGGCAACCACTTCGGTGTCATCTACGCCGGCGTGCAGTTCACCGTCGCAGAAGTTCTTGGCGGCGTCATCGCACTGTCCACCTTCGACGCGAGTAAGTACTTCCCGCTGGTGAAGAACGTCGACATCTCGTTCCTGGCGATGGCCACCACACCCCTGCGTGCCGAGGCGGAGATGGACGACGAGACGATCGCTCGCGTCGAAGCCGAGGCCGCCGCTCAGGGCAAATCGGACTACACGTTGGACGCGGTCGTGACCGACGAGAACGGCACCGTGGTCGCCAGGACGCACGGGTTGTATCAACTGCGCGCACACCGCAGCTGACGCGTTATTACGTGTCGAGCTGGAAAAGGTGAGCGGCGTTGTCGTGCAGTACTTTCCGCAGCCAAGCGTCGTCGACGCCGGGTAGCCCGGTCAGGACGCGCAGTGCGTCGAGGAAGCCGTAGGGAATGTTGGGAAAGTCGCTGCCGAAGAGGATGCGGTCGGCGTAATCGCGGAGCCGCCCATATTCGGATGCCGGAAACGGCATGGTCTCCTCTACGAACGGAGTGAAGGCCATCGTGGTGTCGAGTCGCACGTCCGGATACCGGTCGGCCAGGTCGAGGAACTCGGTGTACTCGGGCATGCCCATGTGGGCCACGATCAAACGCAGTCGGGGATGGCGTCTGAGCAGCGCCGTGACCGGGCCGGGGCCGGTGTGTTCGCCAGGGGCGGGACCGGATCCGCAGTGGATGACCACGGGGATGGCGGCGTCTTCGAGCACACCCCACGAGGTGTCGAGGAGCGGGTCAGTGGGGGCATAGCGGCCCACCTGAATATGCACCTTGAACACCCGTGCACCCTCGTCGACTGCTCGTCGGACGTAGGCCTCGACGCCGGGCTCCGGGTAGAGGGTGGCTGTGCGCAGGCAGTCCGGGGTCTCGTCGGCGAACGTCGCGGCCCACTCATTGAGCCAGGCCGCCATCTGGGGCTTGTGGGCGTAAATCAGGGACGGGAAGGCGCGCACCCCGAAGCCGCGCAACTTCTCCAATCGATCTTGCTCATCGGTGCGGTAGGCGATCGGCCAGGTGCGTCCCACCAGCGGCCCGGCTTCGTCAAAGTATCTCCAGACCTTGTCCATCACGGGCTTCGGCATGAAGTGGGTGTGCACGTCGACGAGGCCGGGCAGGCCGAGCCCTTGCCACACCTGGCGTACTTCCTGGGTCTCATCCATCGCCCGTCAGGATGACAGGCACGCGCCTGACAGCGGACGGGAGGGGTTAAGCGGCCGGTCGCAACTCTCTCACCCGAGGGGTGTGTGCATGCGCCGCATGCCAATCGCGTTCGATGCGCATCACACGACGGTGCTCCACCACGAGCCAGGCCAGCCCTCCGGCGATCGCCAGCACGGCGACCAGGCCGCACGCCAGCAACCACTCGTAGTGCTTGTAGGCTGCGGCCGCCGTACCGGCGGACAGTGACATGACACCGAGTGCGATCGACGAGACGCCCGGCCAGCAGTACCGGTCGATGAAGTACTCGCCGGTGTGCGGGCAGGTGGTGCGGAAATGGTCGGTGGGATCTTTGGTGCTGCACATGATGACCTCCTCGGTTGAGCTACTTCGAAGAGGTACTCAGCGCACGGCGGGCCACCAACCCCCGTACGAGTGATCTGCCGGGTGACCGCAGATCGTGTGCGTCGTCAGACCGTGAAACCGCCGTCGACGTTGACGTTGGCACCGGTGATGTACCCGGCCTCGGGCCCGGCCAGGAAACTCACCATGGCGGCGACGTCGCTGGTGTGACCGTAGCGTCCCAGCGCGGACACCACTTTGAGGCTTTCGGCGAAGTCGCCTTCGGCGGGGTTCATGTCGGTGTCGATCGGGCCGGGCTGCACGTTGTTGACGGTGATCCCGCGGGGTCCGAGTTCACGAGCCAGTCCACGAGTGAAAGACGACACCGCGCCCTTGGTCAGTGCGTACACGGACAGACCTGGCCCCGGCACCCGGTCGGCGTTGATGCTGCCGATGTTGATGATCCGAGCACCCGTTCCGAGGTGCGCGACAGCGCTCCGGACGGCCCAGTACACGCCGCCGATGTTGACGCCGACGACGCGGTCGAACTCCTCGGCAGGGAACTCGTCGATCGGTGCCAGATACGCGGTGCCGGCGTTGTTGACGAGCACATCCAGGCCGCCCAGTTCGGTCACGGCCTGCTCGACGGCGGCGGCGATCTGGTTCCGGTCGGCGGCGTCGGCCTGTATCGCAACCGCTTTGCCGCCGTTCCCCGCCACTTCGGCGACGAGTTTGTCAGCATCGCTCGCCGACGACGCGTAGGTGAACGCCACCGCGGCACCGTCCGCG
The DNA here is from genome assembly GCF_031583025.1 of Mycobacterium sp. Z3061. Lineage (NCBI taxonomy): Bacteria > Bacillati > Actinomycetota > Actinomycetes > Mycobacteriales > Mycobacteriaceae > Mycobacterium > Mycobacterium pumcae. Next base: position 103,815 of record NZ_CP134062.1, read on the forward strand.
GTCAGTCGCCGCACGATCTCGGCGCCGATGCCGCGCGAACCTCCGGTGACAAGTGCCCGCTTTCCAGCCAGCGTCGCCGCGCTCATGTCCATGGACCTCCCTGCTCGTTACCAATTGCCTCGCTACCTGGTAGGCAAGTCCGCCGCCGGCGAATTCATTCCCGCCCGATGGCAGTTGCCGTCAGCGCGCACCGCCCTTATGCGGTGCCGCATCCAGCAAGATGCCGGCCAGTCTTGCTGCGGCGGGTGTCAGCTGATCGGCGGGGGGCGAAGCGAGAAAGACCTGCCAGATCACCGCATCGGTCAGCTTGATCGATCGCAATGCGGGAAAGCGCCGGGCCTCCGACTCGGGCATGAAGGTGGTGCCCAGGCCGTTGACGACCAGGTCCGCGATATCGGCGAAACCGGCCGGCACCTCGTAGAACGTCTGCGGCGATACACCGGCGGCGTGGAACGCGTCGTCGATCAATCGCCGCAACCCGAACTCCGGTGGGTAACTGACCAGCTCTTCACTCGCGAGATCGCCCAGCTGCAACCGTCTGCGCCCGGCCATCGCATGGTCGTCTCGGCACACGAAAACCATTGGCTCCTCGAACAGCAACCGCATGTCGAGTTGAGGCGGAAATCGGTTGGGTACCGATACCAGCGCCAAGTCGAGCGAGCCGTCCAGCAACGCCGAGAGATAGGCCGAGGCGCCAGACTGGCTGAGCCGCAGTCGAAGTCGTACGAACGGGTTGGCGCTGTGGAAGTCGCCCAGCGCGCGAGCCACGTCCATCGGACCGAAGGAGATCAGGGAGCCGAACTCGACTGTGCCGGAGAGCGACCCGCGGAACTCGCTGACGGAGTCGGCCGCCGTGCGCGCGACGCGCAGCACGTCGTTGGCATATACGCGGAAACGTTCGCCGGCGGCGGTGAGCTGGATCTGTTGACGGGTACGGTCGAAAAGCTGGACCTGCAGTTCGCGCTCCAGCTTGGCGATCGACGTCGACAGGGCCGACTGCACGACGTGGACGCGCTCGGCGGCTCGGGTGAAACTCATCTCGCCGGCCACCGCGACGAAGTACTCGATCTGGCGCAACTCCATGCCATCGGTCCTATCTAAGATCCAGATGAAAATTTTATATCCCATCGGTCCAGACGATGATCCTTTGGTGCGGTTTATTGGGGTGAGTCATCCATAGACTCGTACCTGAATCGATTGTGAGCCAACGCAGCAGAGCGAGGAGAACATCATGAAGTTGGCGGAAGCACTCTCGCTGCGTGCAGACTCGGCGCGCCGCGTCGAGCAGTTGCGCGCCCGAATCGTGGGCAGCGCCCGCTTCCAGGAAGGTGAGGAGCCGGCCGAGGATGCCGCTGCACTGCTCGCTGAAGCGGGACAGGTACTTGATGAGTTCGAGGCGTTGGTGCGGCGGATCAACCACACCAATGCCGCCACCACGATCGGTTCTGGCGGCACACTGACCGACGCGCTGGCTCACAGAGACACACTGCGACTGCGCCATTCCGTGGTGACCGCGGCAGCGGATGCGGCAGCGGGCAAGAATCAACCCGGTTACGCCCGCCAGCTGCGCTCAGAGCTGAAGATGTTGTCCGCCTTGCCCGTTGCGCAGTTGCGCACCGAAGCCGACAATCTTGCCCGAGAACTGCGCGAACTGGACGTGCGCATCCAACAGGCCAACTGGGAGGCAGACCTGGTGGACTGACGGGTCGAGGTGGCGTAGGTAGTCGACGCGAAAGCGTGCACAACACCCACCGGCAATAGCCGGTCTTGGCGCACGATGGGCAGTGCCGAGGGTTCAACCCCCTCCTCACAACGCAGCCCAGCACTGCGCACAGGTGACGGAGCACAGTACACGGCACACCACCACGTGCAGGTTCGCGGCGATGAGGGCGGGCATGGGGCACCACCTCGCAGCACTACGGCAGAATGCTTTGTGACCGTCAGTCGAAAGGTGTTCGATGACAACGTTTGAGGGCAAAGTCGCCGTCGTGACAGGCGCTTCGTCGGGTCTCGGTGCAGAGACCGCCCGTCTTCTTTCCCGCAGGGGTGCAACGGTTTTCGGGATCGCCAGGGACGCCGAAAAGCTTGCCGGTGTATTCAAGGACATTCCCGTGGGAACCGGGGTGCCCTTGGACGTGACCGACCCGAACGCTTGCCGCAGTGCCGTAGCGCAGTGCGTCGCACAATTCGGCGGTATCGACGTGTTGATCAATATCGCTGGGCGCCACCAGATGCGCCGCACCGAGTCGATGACCGACGACGAATGGGCGCAGGACCTGGCGGTCAATCTCAACGGTCCCTTCTATCTGTGCCGGGCCGCGATACCACACCTGCTGGACCGTGGCGGCAACATCGTCAACGTCGCCTCCATCGCCGGCGTCGAGGGCCAGGCCTACTCGGCCGGTTACTGCTCGGCCAAACATGGACTGATCGGATTGACCCGCGCGCTCGCGGTCGAGTACACCGCAGATCGGCTGCGCGTCAACGCGGTTTGCCCCGGCGGCATGTTGACCCCGCAGATCGAGCAATTCACCGCCCCGGAGAACCCGAATTACGACTTGATCCTGCGTTCGGCCGCACCGCGCGGCATGATGCGGCCGCTCGACGTCGCGAACGTCATCGCGTTCCTCGCCAGCGAGGATGCCGCCGCCGTCCACGGTGCGGTGTACCGGGTCGACAACGGCAAGGGCGCCGGCTGATTCGCTATCCGCTGCGCTCGAGAACGTCCATGCAGTAGGTCAGCGGTGGCTCCGGGAAGTTAACCGCCTGCTGATCGCTCTCGCAGGAGCCGGGATCATCGACCCCGTCGTGCCGAGCAGCGACCCGGAAGGTCGGGTCGCTGGACAACGCACCGGGCTTGCAGGCGATGGAGGCGAACATATGCGAAATCAGCGCCTGGTGATAGCAGCTGCCGACAGTCAGATTGTCTTCGAGACATAAGCCGCTGCCGCCACCTTCCAGAGTTCCGTAGTTGTCGTTGGGACAGTTCTTGGAACCCTTGTACTTCTTGGCGACTTTCGACAGTGCTGTCGGCGACGAGCAGGGTTCCACCTGAACATCGCTCGGCTTGACCATGATTCCCGCTTTCGCGAGGTTCAGGCAGGTGCCGATCGGATAGTCGAAGCCATTGCTGCTGGCCGGGCGGTCAACGTGACGGTGCAGCAACAAATTCAGCCCGACTTTCGCGGCGATCACCAGCACCACGGCCCCAAGCGCGGCACCGATCCGCTTGCCGACCGCGCTCTTCTTCGGCGCCGGCGCCGGCGCAGGAGGCGGTGGCGGTGGTGCATACTGCGGACCCGGCGGCGCGTAGCCGCCGGGCGGCGCATTCCAATGGTCGCCTGGCGGATATTTGGTGTCGCCTGTCATCCATCAACTCCTTCAGCCCGAGTTGACGAGCGCTGGGTGCCTGCCCACAACCGCCCGTCCGGATGCAGCCTAATCGGCGGGAAACCGGATATTCCGCGCAAACTTGAAGCTATCGCCGATAGAAGACGTCGCCTTCGACGGTGATGGTCGACTGGTTGACCCAGACGACGTTGAAGTAAACCGGTGCGGGCCGGTATGTCTGGCTGCTCATGATCGTCAGGATGCCGCCGCGCGACGTCGGGTTCCAGGCACAGGGTCCCGACGTCGTCGGCACTCCTGCCGCATTGGCCAGTGAGCACCCGCTCTGGCTGACCAGCAGTTGTTCTGAGCCCGTGCCCGTGGTCCAAAAACCCACCGGCGCAATAGCTTCGGCGTGGGCAACGCCGGTGGATGCGGCGAGCATGGCGGTGACCGCGGCCGCCGCCGCGGCGAATTTCATGGCGAACACTTTCCTGCGATGCGACATCGTTTCTCCTCCAGAAGAACTGACACGATGAGCGTCGCTGTGTCTACTTGACGGATCCTTGAACCTTTCTTGGATCTGGCCCGCTGCGCGTTCCCAGTTGCGGCAGAAGGTGTTCCAGCTGCCCGACCTCTTCGATGTTGTGCCTGATCCATGCCCGTACCATCTCGTCGGGAAAGCGTCTGCACAGAACACGGTTGATCGGTGCGAACAGCGGGGTTCGGGCCCCGAGGTCGAGCACGGTGACGTAGTGCGTGCCGTCGGAACCCGCCGACCAGGTGTGTTCCAGTTGGATGGTCATGACGCCGGCCACCCGCGTCACCAGGCGGATACCCGTCTCGTCCAGCTTCTCGACGCGGTCGACGACGTCGACCTTGAACTCGGGCCTGGCGCCGAAGGCCTCCACGATGCGAAACCGCGCACCCTCGGCCGCACCCCCGCCCGCCGCCGGACGGGCCAGCTCCCAGCGAATGTGATCGATCGGGTGCCACGCGAGGTAGCGATCGACGATCTCGCCTCCATACGACATGGTTCCGTCCAGGTGGGTGAACCAGTCGAGCACCATGGTCGGGGTGACACCGGCCAGGGGACGGTGGTCGATGGTGACGCGACGGCGGTGGTGGGGGCCGTTGGTGACCCGCACCGTGGCGGTACCCAACGGGCGCAGCGGATACAGGACGGGTCGAGCCTGCATAGAGACCTCCAAGATACGGTTCCGTTTCTTGCAGTCAAGATAGGCCAGTATGCTAAGAAACGCAATCGTTTCTTGGAAGGAATTTGGATGCGCCGACGCCACGGAGCGGAACTGGACGAGGCGATCAGGGAGGCCGTGCTGGGGCTCGTCTGCGAGCACGGCCCCGCCGGGGTATCCATGGAAGCCGTCGCCACCGCCGCCGGCACCAGCAAAGCGGTGCTCTACCGGCGCTGGCCGGACGGCCGGGCCCTGCTGCGGGACACCTTGCTTCGCACCGCGATCGACGCGATACCGCACCGCGACACGGGTAGTTACCGCCAGGACATGCTTGCCATCCTTCGTGGCTGGGCCGAGCTGTTCACCGGTCCCCGGGCCGCCGTCGTCCAGGCCGCCGTCGCAGCGGCCGCGAGCGATTCCGAATTCGCCGAGACGTTCCGAGCCGACGTGATCGGCTGGCGCAAGAAGGAGATGGCCGACCTGCTGGCCAGGGGAATCGCCCGCGGCGACGTGCGCGCTGACGTGCCAGTGGAGATCGCCCGGGAGTTGGGGCAGAGCGTTTTGTGGCACCGCCTGCTGGTCACCGGCGATCCGATCGATGACAAGCTGATCGTCCGGCTCGTCGACGAGGTGCTGGTGCCTTTCGTCGCACCCCGGAAACCGTGATGGCGACCCCGCCCGGGCGTCACGGTTAGGGCACAGTTCAGCCGCCGTCTGCCGGGGCAACCCGGTTCACTCAATCCCGTGCGCAACCATGCCCGATATGACGCAGCGCCGGGCACAGATCTCGCGGCAGACGTTTCTGCGAGGTGCCGCCGGTGCCCTGGCCGCCGGCGTGGTGTTCGGCACGGGCAGAGCCGGTGCCGATCCGGTCGCGTCCGGCTGGGACGGTCTGTCGACCGCCCTGGGTGGCCAGGTCATGCAACCCGGCAGCGCCCAGTTCGGGGCGGCCAAGCAGGTGTTCAACACCAACTACGCCGACTCGACGCCGGCGGCGGTCGTCGTCCCGAAATCGGCCGCGGACGTGCAGAAGGCGATGGCGTTCGCTGCTGCCAACAAACTCAAGGTGGCCCCCCGCAGTGGCGGGCACTCGTACACCGGCGCCTCTACGGCCAACGGGACCATGGTGCTCGACCTGCGCCAACTCCCGGGTGACGTCAACTTCGACGCCGCCAGCGGGCTGGTGACCGTGACGCCGGCCACCGGTTTGTACGAGGTGCACCAGGCGTTGGCGGCCGTCGGCCGGGGCATCCCGACCGGTACGTGCCCGACGGTCGGTGCCGGGGGCCATGCGCTGGGCGGTGGACTGGGCGCCCAGTCCCGCCACGCGGGTTTGCTGTCCGACCAGTTGACCTCGGCGTCGGTGGTGTTGCCCGGTGGCCAGAGCGTCACGGCTTCTGCCTCGAGCAACCCCGACCTGTTCTGGGCACTGCGCGGCGGGGGTGGGGGGAACTTCGGCGTGGCCACCTCCCTGACCTTCGCCACCTTCCCCACCCAAGACGTCGATGCGGTGAACCTGAATTTCGCGCCCCAATCTTTCCCGCAGGTCCTTGTCGGCTGGCAGAACTGGCTGCGTAGCGCAGACCGAAACAGTTGGGCGCTGGCCGACAGCACCACCGACGCGACGGGCACACATTGCCGGATTCTCGCCACCTGCCCGGCGGGTTCGGGAAACAGCGTTGCGGCGGCCATCATCTCGGCGGTCGGCGTACAACCGACCGGCACGGAGAACCACACCTTCAACTACCTTGACCTGGTGCGATACCTGGCCGTCAACAATCTCAACCCGGCTCCGCTCGGATATGTCGGTGGCTCAGACGTTTTCACGACGGTCACACCGGCGGTCGCCCAGGGGATCGCCACCGCGGTCGACGCATTCCCCCGCAATGCCGGCCGTATGTTGGCGATCATGCACGCTCTGGACGGCGCGATGGCGACGGTCGCTCCGAACGCCACCGCCTTTCCGTGGCGACGGCAGTCCGCCCTGGTGCAGTGGTACGTCGAAACCGCCGGCTCCCCGTCGGCCGCGACCAGCTGGCTGAGCACCGCACACCAAGCGGTGCAACAGTATTCGGTCGGCGGTTATGTGAATTACCTGGAGGCCGGTCAGCCGGCGGGACGGTACTTCGGGCAGAATCTGGCCCGGCTGAGCTCCGTGCGTCAGAAGTATGACCCGGGCCGGGTCATGTTCTCCGGCTTGAACTTGTAGCCACCGTCCGTAGGTCAAAAATCGATAGAGGAGAAGCGTTGTCGGATAGACGGTTTGACACATGTGGTGACCGCGGCCCGAAGGCAGCGAGATGATCGGACTCGCGCGGGACGGCGATGTACTGACGATTCGGATTCAGCGCCCCGAACGGCGGAATGCCCTCAATGCCGCTGTGATCGACGAACTCCGGACGACATTCGAAGGTGCTGCCTCCGACGGGGTGAAGGCCATCGTCCTGACCGGCGAGGGCAGCGTCTTCTGCTCCGGCATGGACCTGTCGGGGGCGGAGGCCGCCTCGGCGGAGAACCTCATCGATGAAATGCTGGACAAAGCCATCGCGCTCAACGCGGCAATCGACCACACGCCAGTGCCGGTTGTCGCCGCCATCAACGGACCCGTCATCGGGGCCGGCGTCCAACTGGCCATCATCTGCGACCTCCGCGTGGTGGACGCCAACGCGTATTTCCAACTGCCAGTAGCCAAGTACGGGCTGGCCGCCGACACCTGGACGGTCCGGCGACTCACCTCGCTGGTGGGTTACGGACGAGCCCGCGGCATGCTGATGGCGGCCCAGAAACTCCCCGCCGACGAAGCGTTGCTGTGCGGCATGGCGAACCGGTTAGGCACCCTCGAGGACGCCCAGCAGTGGGCACAGGAGATCGCGGGTCTGGCTCCGCTGTCGCTGCGACACGCCAAGAGGGTGCTCAATGACGACGGTGCCTGGGAGACCGAGAGACCTGTCCACCAAGACATGTTCGAGGCGGCGTGGAAAAGCCAGGACGCCGTGGAAGCGCAGGTTGCCCGCTTTCAGAAGCGGTCGCCCTCTTTCCAGGGCAGGTGATGGCCGGACGTCAGTCCGCCACCTCGCCGTCCAGGTACATCCAGCGGCCCTTCTCGCGAGTGAATCGGCTGCGCTCGTGCAAGATATGGCGCTTGCCCTCACGCACATACTGGGCGCGGAACTCGACCACCCCGGTGGGGTCGTCGTGCCCACCGCCTTCGGTGTCGACGATCTGCAGCCGACGCCACTCGACGTCGTCGTCCACCCGCACTCGCTTGGGCCGCGTCCGGGGATGCCAGCTAGCCCGGAGGTACTCGGCGTCGCCCACGGCGAAGGCGCTGAAGCGGGACCGCATCAGCGCCAGCGCAGTGTCGGCAACTCGGTCACCGGCGTGCAGCGGCCGACAGCAGTCGGCGTAGCTTCCGCCGGAACCGCACGGGCAACGCTCCTCGCCGTTTTCCTTGACGCCCACAAGGAGATTGTTTCAGGCTGAGAATCGGCGCCACAGCGAAGGAGAATCGCGATGACCGACACCGGCATAGCCGAAGCCGCCCGCGCGGCGGGGGACCCGATCCAGCAGGCCGTGGCAGTTTTCATGCTGCACCCGGAGACGTTCGCGGAGAGCATCGCTGCCGGTTACCGGAACCCGCTGGCCGGCTACGTCGCCGGCCGCGGCGGGGTACTGGGCGACGTCAGCGGCGAGACGGTCAGCTCCGCATTCGTCGTGTTCGAGCCGAAATCGCTCGGCGCACTGTGGGAGGAAGGTGTGGCGGTGCGCGGAGCCGCCGGCGCGGCCGAGTTGTACTGGCAACAGACCGCTGACTTCGGCCGCAAGTATCTGGCCGGGGCCGCGGGGCTGCAGCGCCTGGCGGCATTGGGAGAGAAGATCATCGCCGCGACGCCGGGTACGGGACTGCCACTGTATGCGGGCTGGCGCGCGATGCCACTGGCCGATGACGCTCCGGCGCGGGCGTTGCAGGTGATGTTCGTCCTGCGTGAGTTGCGGGCGGCGGTTCATTTCGACGTCCTCACCGACTCAGGGATCACCCCCGTGGAAGCGCACATGCTCAACAAGGGCCGGGAGTACACGAAGATGTTCGCCTGGCCGGAGCCGTACGACGACGGCTCCGAGAAAAAAGACCGCTACGCCGAGGTCGAGGACACGACCAACCGCCGCATGGCGGACATCTTCGCGGCCGCCCTCGACCACGGAGAGGCTGACGAACTCGCGCGCTTGAGCACCGACGCCTTGGCGACCATGAAGGCGAGTCTTGCGGCCTGAATCGCGCGACGACAGATCGCCGGATTTCACCAAGGTTCCGGCGGTCACGATCGGCTTCTGGGTCATCAAGATCCTGGCGACAACGCTGGGTGAAACCGGTGGCGACACCGTCACGATGACACTCAACTGGGGCTATGTCGCCGGGGTGGCGCTGTTCGGCGTCACCCTGGTGGTGCTGGTCGCCGCGCAGATCCTCGCCAAGCAGTTTCACGCGAGTTTGTACTGGGCGACGATCGTCGCTTCGACGACGTTCGGCACCACATTGGCTGACTTCGCTGATCGATCGTTGGGCATCGGCTACACGGGTGGATCCCTGGTGCTATTGGGTTGCCTGCTGGCCACTTTGGGGCTGTGGCGCTGGTCGTCGGGCACCGTCTCCGTCAGCACGGTGTCGACGCCCAAAGTCGAGGCCTTCTACTGGGCGACGATCACGTTCTCGCAGACGCTGGGCACGGCGTTGGGCGACTGGCTCGCCGACACCCGTGACTTCGGCTACGAACGTGGCGCAATGGTCTTCGGGGCAGCTCTTCTGGTCGTAGTCGGGCTCTATTACTGGACCGGAATCTCGCACATCGTCCTGTTCTGGGTCGCATTCATTCTCACCCGGCCGCTGGGAGCAACCGTCGGAGACTATCTCGACAAGCCCGTCGCCGAGGGCGGACTCGCGCTCAGCCGCCCGCTGGCCTCGGCCGTGATCGGGGCGATTATGGTCGTTTTGATAGTGGTCCTTCCGCAACGCCCGGGCCGTCACCCAGGCCAGACGGAAAATCACCAGGAGGGAGCGCAGTGAACCAAGAGCAACGCGACGCGATGGCGTCGCGGCCCGGCTTTATCGCCGCGCTGGATCAAAGTGGCGGAAGCAGCCCGAAAGCGCTGAAGCTGTATGGAATTTCGGAAGACGCGTACGACAGCGACGAGAAGATGTTCGACCTGATCCACCAGATGCGGGAACGCATCATGTCGAGTCCGAGCTTTACCGGCGAGCGGGTCCTGGCCACCATCCTCTTCGAACAGACCATGGACCGGACCATCGAGGGTCAGGACACGGCGGCATTTCTGTGGGAGCAGAAGCGCGTCGTGCCATTCGTGAAGGTCGACCAGGGTCTCGCCGATGCCGAAAACGGCGTACAGCTCATGAAGCCCATGACCAAGCTCGACCCCTTATTGGATCGGGCCGTTGAAAACGGGATCTTCGGCACGAAGATGCGCTCGTTCATCCAGGAGCCGAATGACCAGGGGATCAAGGCGATCGTCGATCAGCAGTTCGACTACGCATACCGGATTTTAGAGCGTGGACTGATGCCGATCATCGAGCCCGAGGTGAGCATCAAAAGCCCCGACAAACCGAAGGCCGACAGCCTGCTGCTGGCCGCGCTGAGCGCGAAACTCGATGAGGTGCCCGGGGATACGCAGGTGATGCTCAAGCTGACATTGCCCACCGAAGACAACCTCTACACGCCGTTGATCGAGCATCCACGGGTGTTGCGGGTGGTGGCCCTGTCCGGCGGCTACAGCCTGGTGGAGAGTTGCGAGATCCTGGCGCGCAACCACGGCCTCATCGCAAGCTTCTCGCGCGCCCTGACCGAGGGCTTGATGGTCGACCAGACCGAAGCCGAGTTCGACGCCAAGCTCGGTTCGAACATCGAGCAGATCTACGCGGCGTCCGTCACCTAGGCCTGTCCGGAGTTCTCCCACGCGAGAGGGTGCCGTCCCACTACAGTCGAATTGCCTGGACGGCAGTCGGTGGGGGTGGTGATCATGTCGTTCGTCGTGGCGGCGCCGCAGCAGGTAGCGGCGGCAGCCCTGGATCTGGCGGGAATCCGTTCGGTGCTGGCCGAGGCGACGTCCGCGGTCGCGGCGCACACAAGTGCGGTGGTGCCCGCAGCCGCGGATGAGGTATCGGCCGCGATCGCAACGGTATTCGCCGATTTCGGTGCGGAATTCCAAGCCGTCAACGTTCGAGTGCACGCGTTCCACGCGGAGTTCGTCAGTATGTTGAACGCAGCCGCGGAAGCCTATCTCAGCACCGAGATCGCCAACGCCGAGAGCGCTTCCCCGTTGCTTTACGGCCCGACCGGGACCGGTCTGACCGGAATTGCCAGCGGCCTCGGCAATGTAGGTGGCGCGTATCAAACGCTCTACGAGAACACCGCCGCAAACTTGCAGACTCTCAACGCGGTGTGGTCCGCCAACCCGGCGCCGTTCCTGCGACAGTTGATCACCAACCAGATGGCGTACGCGGAGACGATCACCGCGGACATCCAAAATGTGTTCCAGAACCTGCCGACCGTGCTGGCCGATCTGCCGGCGAATATCCGGGCGGCCATCCAGGCGTTGGTGACCTTCAATCCGGCGCCCTACCTACAGCAGTTCGTCGCCAACCAGGTCGCGTACGCCCAGATCATCGGCACGTCTCTGCAACACGCAGCCACCGACTTCGTCGCCGGCCTGCAGGGGCTACCGGCAGCCTTCCAGTCGGCGGGCCAGGCACTTATGGCGGGCGACATCGGTGGTGCCGTCAGCGATATCGCGACGGGCTTCGGAAACCTATTCATCACCGGCGTCGACGTCACCAGCACCGGCGATCCCCTGAGTCCGCCCGGTCTCACCGCCACCGTCACCCCGGCGGGTTCGGTAGGGGCCCTGTTACCCATCCTCGCCATTCCGGGAATGATGGCTCAGAACTTCACCAACCTGCTGCCGGCCGGCTCCATCCCGGCGCAGATCTCCCAGAACTTCACCAACGTCGTCAACACGATGACGGACACGTCGATCACCGCGGACGCATTGATCTCGATCCGGCTCCTTCCGCCGTCTGTGAACGTTTCTCTCGCAGCGACATTCGGCCTTCCGGTGACACTTCTTGTCGACGCGTTGGGTGCACCGGTCAACGCGTTGATCGCGATCGACTCCAGCTTCACGACGTTCGGTGACGCGGTGCGCACCGGCGACTGGGCCGGGGCGGCGGCCGCGGTCATCGACGCGCCCGCCGTCATCGCCGACGGCTTTCTCAACGGCCAGACCACGCTCCCAATCGGTTTCGATATAAGTGGCTATCCCACCGTCATCAACCTGCCGTTGAACGGAATTCTGGTGCCCAACACCGGGTACACCGCGTCGTTGAGCGGGCTGCCGATCGTCGGATCACTCACCGTTCCCGTGGCGGGGACGCCGCTCAGCGGCCTGGTCACCGGCTTGAACAACGCGTCCCAACTGCTCGCGTCGCAGATCGCCTAGCGCGTCGTAAGGTGGCCTAGACCGCGGCCTTCTCCAGCACATGAACGCCGCACGCCGAACCCAGGCCGATCACATGAGCCAGGCCGACCTTGGCGCCCTCGATCTGACGGTCACCGGCCTCGCCGCGCAGGTGGTGGCAGATCTCCCAGATGTTGGCGATGCCGGTGGCCGCGATGGGATGGCCCTTGGACTGCAGCCCGCCGGACACATTGACCGGCGTCGCGCCGTCGCGCCAGGTGGCGCCCGAGTTGAAAAAGTCTGCGGCGCCGCCCTCGTCGCACAACATCAAGTTGTCATAGTGCACCAGTTCGGCGGTGGCGAAACAGTCGTGCAGCTCGACCAGGTCCAGATCGCGGGGGCCGATGCCGGCCTGCTCGTAGGCGGTCCCGGCGGCGTTGCGGGTCAGGGTGTTGACGTTCGGCAAGACCTGGCAGCCCTCTTCATAAGGGTCGGTGGTCAGCACTGACGCCGACACCTTCACCGCCCGCCGACGTTGTTGCAGCGAAAGCGATTTCAACGTCTCACCGTTGCACACAACCGCAGCCGCGGCACCGTCGCAGTTGGCCGAGCACATCGGGCGGGTGTTCGGGTAAGCGATCATCACGTCATTCATGATCTGCTCGAGAGTGAACCTCTTCTGATATGCCGCAAGCGGATTGAGCGTCGAATGTGCATGGTTCTTCTCGCTGATACGGGCGAACAACTCAAAGCTGGTGCCGCCGTACTTGTGCCCGTATTCGGTACCGATCTGAGCGAAAACCCCCGGCATGGCCTCGGTGCCGATCCGCCCGTCGACCGGTGCGACCGCCCCGTAGCGACCCTTCGGCTCCCACACGTCGGCGTCGGATTTCTTTTTGCCGCCCCCGCCGAGTAGCCCTGCACCCGACAACTTTTCGACGCCGACAGCCATCCCGTACGCGACCTCGCCGGCTTTGACGGCCATGATCGCGGTGCGCAGCGCGGTGGCACCGGTGGCGCAGGCGTTCGCCACGTTGTAGACCGGGATGCCGGTCTGGCCGATCTGCTTTTGCAGCTGTTGTCCGATACCGGCATTGGCGGCCATCAGGTTGCCGGCCGCGAGGACGCCGATGTCAGCCATCGTCACACCGGCATCGGACAGCGCGCCCATCGCGGCCTCGGCGGCCAGGTCGACGGTGTCGAGGTCGGAGTGCTTGCCGAACTTGGTCATTCGGATGCCGAGGATCCAGATGTCGTCGCTGGCGCTCATCGCTGCTGCTCCTCTACGAATCGGTCGATCACTCGGCGGGCTCGAAGCCGAAGCCGATCGCCTCGGTACCTTCGGAGTCGGTACCGATCGGGAAGGTGGCCAGTCGCACTTTCATCCCGTCCCGCACGTGTTCGGGGTCGGGCTCGACATTGACGAGGTTGGCCCGGACCTGAGTGCCGTCGCAGTCGACGACCGACGCGACGAATGGGGTGGGGATTCCCGGCGCGGCGAAGGTGACGATGGTGAATGTCCGCACGGTGCCTTCGGTCGAGACGGGAACGCTGGTGAAGTCGGTCGCGAAGCAGCCGGCGCAGGCGTTGCGGCGATCGAAGAATCGGGCGCCACAATGGGTGCACTCCCGGGCTACGAGGTGCGGGCCTCCGTCATCGAGCACTAGATAGTCGACCAAGGGGATCTGCCCGGGCATCCGAACCTCCGTCGCGTCGTCGGCCACCTTGAATCCTCGCACGGCCGGCCCGGAAAAACAGTTGACCCCTGCTGCGCCGGGTGCGATGGTGGACCGCTGCTCACCAACCGACAACCACCACAAGGCGATGACTCTCACCAATGACCAACTGACCGACCTGACCGCCGGGATGACCGGCGGCGGTGCCGCGCACCGTCGAACGATCGATGACGTCGGTGTCTGGCTGGACGGCCTCGACTACGGGGTGCGTCCCGCCCTGCGTGCGCTCGGTGAGTTGCTCGTCGGCGTCGCCGAGCGCGAAAGCGCCGAGAACGCCGAACGATTCACCGCGCGCTGCCTGGGCGTGCCGGATTGTGGTTACCTCCTCGATGAGGAACGCGGACTCAATCCGGTATCCCGGCTGACCACCGCTCTGGCATTGGCTGAGTGGATCGAGGAGCACTTGGCCGTGTGCGAGGTCGGTCCGGGTGAGTGCGCCTACCCGCCGAAGTGGACGCAGACAGAGATCGGCGACCAGCGCTACCGGCACCCGCTGTGTCTGCGTGTGCACTTCCCGGCCGGCTCCCTGTTGAAAGGCGCCGGATGCGTACTGCACATCGAGGCACGCGACGGCATCATGCATTCGCCCGAAGTGAGCGCCTTCGTCACGCCGGACAACCAGGCCCACGCCCGCGCGGTGCTGGATCGTCTGGCTCAGCGCGCCAACGAGTTGAACCCGTACCGTGGCCGCGCGGTGCGCGCCACCAACAACCAGGGACTCAGCTTCACGGTCATCGAGCTGCCCGCCACGGTGACCCGTGCGACCGTCATCGTTCCCGAACAGGTGTGGACCGAGGTCGACCTCGGAGTCACCGCCGTGCGCGACCGGCACGAAGCGCTCCGTGCGCACGGCTTGGGAGCACGGCGCGGAGTGCTCCTGTGCGGACCACCCGGCACCGGTAAATCGGCCGTGAGCGCGGTGGTGGCTCGTGAAGTCGTCGGCGAATTCACGGTGATCTACGTGGAGGCCAAAGCGGGTGAGGATTTGCTGACCGCGGTGGTGGAGGAGGCCCAGCGGCTGGGCGGTCCGGTGCTGATCGTGCTCGAGGACGTCGACCTGTGGTGCCGCAGCCGCGGGTCCGGTGACGCTGGACTGTCGGAATTGTTGCAGGCCATGGACATCGAGGCCGACGCCCGCATCCTGACGCTGGCCTCCACCAACGACGCGGCGACGTTGGACAAGGCCGCCATCCGTACCGGGCGCTTCGATTCTGTCGTCGAGGTCGGCTATCCCAGTCGCACCGACGCGGCGAGGATTCTGGAGGCGCTGATCCGCGGCATCCCCGGCGGCCGCGACGTCGACACGTCCGCGGTCGTCGCCGCGTTGCCCGACCGGACCAGCGGTAGCGACATCCGCGAAGTCGTTCGCCGGGCAGTGCTGGCTGGTGACGGCGAAACCATCGATGCCGCAACACTTTTGGCGGAGATCGGCAACGGCCGCTACCGGGCCGTCGTGCCGGCCGGGCTCTACCTGTAGCGGCTAACGCGTGGTCTCGTCGGCGACGTCGTTGCCCGATTGCTGAGCAGCAGGCGCGTCGGGATCACCGTCCTGGTGTTCCAGTCGGTCTTCCTCCACGCGCTGCTCGGGCGTCGTCTCGCGCGCGTCCTCCGGCACCGGCGCGGCAGAGCTGTCGTCTTGCTGGTCGGGATTCATCCAGTCAGGATCGCCGCATTGACGGGTTCCGAAACCCGCGCGGCTTACCCAAAGGCGACTCCGGCGCATACGGTCGAGCCATGAACTTTGAGGAGTACCGGACCTATGACGCCACCGGGCTGGCGAAACTGGTCGCCGACAAGGAGGTGTCCCCGGCCGAGCTGCTCACGCTCGCCCGGGAGCAGGCCGCGGCCGTCAACGCGCGGATCAACGCAATCGTGCGCGATGTTCCGGCCGCGCCTGGTGACCAGCTGCAAGGCCCGTTCGCCGGTGTTCCTTTCCTGATCAAGGACCTCGCCCAGGACTACGCGGGCCTGCCCAGCTCGCAGGGATCCCGCGCCCTGATGACGACGCCCGTCGCCGAGCACTCGACCGTCGTGCAGCGCTGGATCGACGCCGGTCTGGTCATCTTCGGCAAGACCAACCTTCCGGAGTTCGGGGCGAAGGGAATCACTGAATCGGAGGCGTGGGGTCCGGCGCGCAATCCGTGGGACCTGCAGCGAACACCGGGCGGATCTTCGGGAGGGTCGGCAGCGGCCGTCGCCGCCGGCATCGTGCCGTGTGCGGGCGCCAACGACGGTGGTGGGTCGATTCGTATCCCGGCGGCCTGCTGCGGCCTGGTCGGTCTCAAACCAGGTCGTGGGCTCACCCCGATGGGACCGACCACCAGCGAGTCCATGCACGGCGCGGCAGTGCAGGGTGTCGTGTCACGGACCGTGCGGGACACCGCGGCAATGCTGGACGTCATCTGCGGCGGCGAGCCGTCCGGTCCCTACGTGCCTGCGCTGCCCGCCGCCCCATTCGCGTCTGCGGTGGGCCAGGACCCTGGAAAACTCCGGATCGGGGTGCGGGTGCCGTCGGCGATCACTCCGGAGCCCCACCAGGAAGCGTTTGCCGCCGTCGAGGCGACGGTGCGTGCCTTGACCGAGCTCGGACACCACGTCGAGGAACTGCCGCAGGCGCCGTACGACGACGCCGCCCTGGCCCGGGACTTCCTGCTCACCTGGTTCGTCCATCTAGCCTGGGACGTCGACGCGGCCAAACGTCTGACCGGTGCGGGCAACGACGCGTTCGAGCGCGACACGCTGATCATGGCTGCAGTGGGTCGCGCAACGAGCAGCATCGCCTACGTGGACGCCGTGGAGAGGCGTCACGAGCACACCCTCCGGTTGACCCGATTCTTCGAGTCGTATGACCTGCTGCTGACCCCAACCCTGGCCACGCCGCCGCCGAAGATCGGCGAATTCGATCTACCGGCCGTATTGCAGCGGGCATCTGACGCGCTGATCAAAACACGCACCGCCGGTCTGCTGCGTCATACAAAAATCGTCGACGACCTGGTGGAGAAGAACCTGGGTTGGGTGCCGTACACCCAACTGGCCAACCTGACCGGCCGCCCCGCGATCTCACTGCCGCTGCACTGGACTGCCGACGGTCTGCCGCTGGGCGTCCAGTTCGTGGCACCGCTGGGTGGTGAGTCCCTGTTGATCAGCCTGGCGGCGCAACTCGAACAGGCTGTGCCGTGGTCCGAACGGGTGGCTCCCGGATTGGGGTAGTCGCCAACGCGACCGCTATCAGCAATAATCTGCGGGTCGGCCTCGGGGCTAGGGGACATGGTGGGCCGGCACCTTGACTCTGATATCGGTGGTGGCAATTAAGCGTCGACTCGGGATCTTCAGCCGGTGGCAGCGGGCGGACCAGTTCGACTGGCTCTCTGGCTACCTGGCTGCGCGCGGCATCAGTGGCGCCACCCGGGCCCTGATGGCCTTCATCTCGACGTCGCTGGTGTTGTGTCTGCTGGTGCTGCTGTTCGGCTCGGACGGCCCGCGGGGTGCGGTGCCGGTCGCCATGACCTGGGCTGCCGTCGCCGGCGGGACCGCAGGGGCGTTGCTGTGGGTCTGGCGGTGGCCGACCCGGGCACAGTCTGTGGCCTACGGCCTGACGTGCAACATCGCCGTCGCGCTGGCGTGTCTTGCGCACCCGAAGCCGCTGCCGGCGTTGATCGGATGCATCGCGTTCGCCACCTTCGGTGCGTATATGGCCTTCTTCCACACGACCGGATTCGTGCTGTACAACTTCGCGGTGGCCGCCGCTGTCGGCCTCTTCGAGGCCGGTCGGTTGGCCAAGGCGGGGCACCCATCCCTGGCGGTGGTCGATTTGTGGCTGGTGGTCGAGGTCAACATCGCATTGCCGCTGGCCATCGGGGTCCTGGTCCGCGCCCTGGCCGGAGACCTCCTTCGCGCCGACCGAGACCCGCTGACCGGCCTGCTGAACCGGCGTGCGTTCGCACACAACGCATTGGGGATGATGCTGGCGCGCCGGGGTATCGATGCCCACCTGGTTGTGTTGGTGGTCGATCTGGACAACTTCAAGGGTCTCAATGACAACCGCGGTCATGCCGCCGGCGACTATGCGCTCGTTCAGGTCGGACAGGCGCTGCTGGCCGCCGCTGAGGAACAGGCGGTGGTGGCCCGCAGTGGGGGCGAGGAATTTCTGCTGGCCGGCACTGCCGCGAACTGTAACGCCGAGCAGTTGGCCAAGCAGATATGCAATGCGATCGCGGGCTCGACGGTGGGAGTCACGGCCAGTGTCGGCACCGCCTGCGCCCGCCTCGACGAGACGACAGCCGGTGAACATCAGGCACTGCTGATCGACCTCATCACCGCTTCCGACGCCGCGATGTACCAAGCAAAGAGGCTGGGCGGCAACGGGTTCTACCACCACGAACTGTGCGGTAAGCGGCGGTGATCAGAGCCGCTCGGGGACCCGTATCCGCGCCAGGTCCTCGGCGATGACGAGGTCGCCGTCGAACACCTCCGCCGCCTCGTCATGGTGTTCCCGGGTGCTGGTGTAGCGCTGAGAGAAATGGGTGAGCACCAGCCGTCGCACGCCACATTCGGCCGCGACCCGCGCGGCCTGCCGCGCCGTGAGGTGCCCGTAGCGAGCGGCCAGGTCCGAGTCCCGACTCAGAAACGTCGCCTCGATCACCAGCAGGTCCACGCCATCGGCCAGGGCATAGACCGCATCGCACAGCCGGGTGTCCATCACGAAGGCGAACCGTTGGCCCGGCCGTGCCTCGCTGACTTCCGACAGATCCACCGTCCGCCCGCCCCAGTCGATGGAACCGGCCGCATGCAGTTGGCCGACCGCCGGACCGTCGAGCCCGAAGCGCTCCAACAGTTCGGGGACGAATCTACGACCGTCGGGCTCGATGAGCCGATAGCCGATAGCATCGGTGGAATGCTCGAGCCGCCGCGCTTCTAGCACCCCGAAATCGCCCGCCGCCACCGGACCGTCGACGGCGACGGGCTGTGCGTAGATGTCGGCACGGTCATGAAAGACGCAGGCGTGATGCAGGCGGGCGAAGTACTGCTGGCCCGATGCGGGGAAATAGGCGTGCACCCGGTGCTGGGCCTCGTCCAGGGACAGGCGCTGGATGATCCCCGGGACGCCGAGGCAATGATCACCGTGAAAATGGGTGACGCACAACCGCGTCACGCTGCTCATCGCAACGCCGGCCAGCAGCATTTGGCGCTGAGTGCCCTCCCCGGGGTCGAACATCAGTCCTTCGCCGTCCCAGCGCAACAGGTATCCGTTCTGGTTGCGGTACCGGGTGGGCGCTTGGCTGGCGGTGCCCAGCACGATCAGTTCGCGGGCCGACATGACGCTAAACCGGGTTGTTCACAGCGTCGCCGCCGCTCCGAGTGAGGTGGCGGTCAGCGTCGCGACGATGCTGTCCTCGTCGGTGTCGATGTCCCCGTGCAGCCAGCCGATGATGAGCTCGGTCGTCCCGGCGACCAGCGCCCTGGTGGCCAGCACCCGGTCGACGCCGGGTCTGGGGTCCCCGCTGAAGGCGATCGCATGAAGGGCCATGTACTCACTGAAGTCACGCACCGCGCGCTGCTGGCGTTCGCGAAGCCGCGGGTACGCCGGGCATTCCATGTACAACCGTGCATCGGCGGGATCGGAGGCCAGGGTGTGCACGACCACCCGCACCGTGCGGGCGACGCGCTCGGCGAGCGGGGCAGTGGCCAGCACCTCCTCCATCTGCGCGTACAACCGCCCGAACAGTTCTTCGGCGCACGCGTCGAGCAGGTCGTCTTTGGTGGCGAACTCGGTGTAGAAGTACCGCTTGCTGAGATTCGCCCGCTGCGCGACAACGTCGACGGTCAGGGGCGCCACGCCGGACTCGGCGATCAGCGCACGGGCTGCCTCCACCAGGCGTGCGCGGCGGCCCTGTGAACGCTGCTCAGGGCTCAGTCCGCCATAGGTACGGCCGGTCATAACGACATCTTGACCCATTCGCGGGCGCAGGCATAATCTAGAACGGTAGCGTTCCACATAGTACGAGGTGCTGCCGTGGCTGTTGACCCGCCCCGATCGTCGTCCACCTGCAGACGCTGACATCCCTGTTACCTGCACCCTGAGGAGACACAATGAGCACCCCGATCATGGACAAGGCCGCACGGGTTCTGGCCGACCCATCGGCCTACAGCGACGAGAAGCGATTGCACGAGGCGCTGACTCACCTGCGGGCACACGCTCCGGTGTCCTGGGTCGATGTGGCGGGGTACCGGCCGTTCTGGGCGATCACCAAGCACGCCGACGTGATGGCGATCGAGCGCCAGAACGACCTCTTCACCAACCATCCCCGCCCGCTGCTGATGGTCACCGACTTGGAAGAGAAGCTGCTCGCAGACCAGGAGGCGGGAATCGGCCTGCGCACCCTGATCCACATGGACGACCCTCATCACCGCGACATGCGCAAGATCGGGGTCGACTGGTTTCGCCCAAAGGCGATGCGAGCCTTGAAAACCCGCTGCGACGAACTGGCCAGGATCTACGTCGACAAGATGCTCGAGCGCGGTCCGGAGCTGGATTTCGTGCAAGAGATCGCGGTGAATTACCCGCTGTACGTGATTCTTTCGCTGCTCGGTCTGCCGGAGTCGGACTTCCCTCGGATGCTCAAGCTGACTCAGGAGATGTTCGGCGGCGACGACACCGAACTGCGCCGCGGCGAGGTCAACACCGACGTCCTTGCGACACTGCTGGACTTCTTCAACTACTTCTCCGCGTTGACCGCATCACGCCGGGAGCATCCGACCGAGGACCTGGCATCAGCGATCGCCAACGCCACGATCAACGGCGAGCCGCTGTCCGACATGGACACCATCTCCTACTACGTGATCGTGGCCAGCGCCGGCCACGACACCACCAGCGCCGCGATCTCGGGCGGACTGTTGGCCCTGTTGGAGAACCCCGGTGAGCTCCGGCGACTGCAGCAGGACACTGGGCTGATGGGCACCGCGGTCGAGGAGATGATCCGCTGGGTGGTGCCGGTCAAGGAGTTCATGCGCACCGCGCAGGCCGACACCGAAGTGCGCGGTGTGCCGATCGCGAAGGGCGAATCCGTGCTGCTGTCTTACGTTTCGGCCAACCGGGACGAAGAGGTGTTCACCGACCCGTTCCGGTTCGATGTCGGACGCGACCCCAATAAGCATCTGTCGTTCGGACACGGCGTGCATTTCTGCCTGGGAGCCGCGCTGGCTCGCCTGGAGATGAACAGCTTCTTCTCCGAACTGATACCGCGCATCAAATCCATTGAGATGGCTGATGATCCGCAATTGATCGCCACTACCTTCGTCGGCGGTCCCAAGCACCTGCCGATTCGGTACACGCTGAGCTGAATCAGCGGGCGCCCAGCACTTTGGCGGCGCGGTCGGCTGCCGCCGGCCCGGCGAGTTGCCGCAGAAGCAGCATCCCGTCGATGAGTGCGAGGCTGGCCTCGGCTTCGGCGCGCCGGCGCTTCGTGGTACCGGTGAAGAACTCGGCCAGCCAGGTGATCCAGCCTTCGGTCAGCGGAGCGGCGAGATCGTGGTACGGCGCCACGCCGGCGGCGGCCAGACCGCAAACTTCGAAGTAGACCGCGAAGAGCGGATCGAACTCGTCTTGGGCCAATACCCGGAAGGCGGTTCGGGCCAGCTGGCGGTGGCCGTCGGCGGGCTCGACGAGTGCCTGAGCCAGGGTCTGCTGAAGCCTGTTGCCGATATCCAAGAGGACGTCGGTGACCAGGGTGGCCTTGCTGGGAAAGTAGTAGACGATCATGCGGTCGCTGGTATCAAGGTGTTTGGCCAAGCCGCCGAAGGTCAGCGAGCTGAGCCCTTGTCTCATCGCCAAGGCGACGGCGCCGTCGAGGATCTGTTCGCGCGTGTACTTGTGCCCCATTTGGCCTTGATTGTAGTCGCAACTACAGGTTAGATCTGTTTGTAGTAACCACTACAAACGGAAGGTCGGGCCCCGATGACCACAATCATGACAAGCAGTCAGCACCGCGCCGCCACCGCGATGTCCGCCATGCGGATGTTCGCCGGCGGAATCTCCTGGGCCTCACCAGCACTGAGCTCGCGTGTGTTTGGGCTCGGCAAATTGCCCGAGGGCGCCAGCGTCGGACTTGTCACGCGGCTCTTTGGTGTGCGGGACCTGGTTTTGGGTGCTGCCCTGCATTACCCGGAACCAGCCGTACACAAGGCGGCGCTGCAGGCCGGGCTTGTCTGCGACGCGGCCGACGTCGCCGCATCGCTGATCGCCCTGCGAGCCGGAGCACCGAAGACAACGCTGCTCGGCGCAACCGCCGGTGCCGGGCTGTTTGTGGCGCTGGGCGCTATCGCGCTGCGAGCCGCGCCGCCGAGTGCGAATTAGGCGACGGTGAATCAGCTTGTCGCGCCGTGAGATTCACACTCAGCGGGCATAGCGCGCCGTGAGGTATCCCGATGCGTCGCCGAAGGACGCCGACGCGGCGACCGCCGTGGCAGTCGCGCCCACACTCGAAGCCAGGTTCCACGTGTCATTGTCGCTTCGGGCCACCGCCCAGCTCCTCCCCGCGGACAGCGCCGCTTAGTTAGCTCATATAAGTTTTTCGATCCACCGTACGCTCACAGGTGAGCAACACGGAAGGACAAACGACCATGGCGTCCAATCTGCTGTCCCGGCGCGATCTCGATTTCCTGCTTTTCGAGTGGCTGGGGGTGGAAGACCTGCCCAAGCGGGATCGCTTCGCCGAGCATTCCCGGGAGACGTTCTCAGCGCTGCTGGATCTGTGCGAAGACCTCGCCACCCGTTACTTCGCGCCGCACAACAAGAAGAACGACGCGCAGGAGCCGACGTTCGACGGCGAGAAGGTCACCGTGATCCCCGAAGTGAAGGAGGCGTTGGACGCATTCGCCAAGGCCGACCTGCTGGCGATGAGCATGGACGACACGCTGGGCGGATGGCAGTTGCCCACCGTCGTGGCCGGCGCCGGACTCGTGTGGTTCCACGCCGCCAACGTGGCCACGGCCGGCTACGTCCTGTTGAGTCTGGCGAATGCCAACCTGCTGGCGCACTACGGCACGCCCGAGCAGATCGAGCGATTCGTCAAGCCGACCCTGGCCGGCCGCTTCACCGGCACGATGTGTCTGTCCGAGCCGCAAGCGGGTTCGTCGCTGGCCGACATCACCACCCGGGCCGAACCAGAGGACGACGGCAGCTATCGCCTGTTCGGTTCCAAGATGTGGATCTCCGGCGGCGATCACGAATTGTCGGAGAACATCGTGCATCTGGTGCTGGCCAAGATCGCCGGCGCGCCGGCGGGTACCCGCGGAATCTCGTTGTTCATCGTCCCGAAGTTCCTGGTGCAGGACGACGGAGCGGTCGGCGAACGCAACGATGTCGTGCTGGCGGGCCTCAACCACAAGATGGGATACCGCGGAATAACCAATACCGCGCTGAATTTCGGTGAAGGCAGACACCAGCCCGGCGGCCGGCCCGGCGCGGTAGGTTACCTGGTCGGCGAACCGCACCGCGGCCTCTCCTACATGTTCCACATGATGAATGAGGCGCGGCTGGGTGTCGGGCTGGGCGCGATCGCGCTGGGCTACACCGGCTATCTGAAGGCCCTGCAATATGCGCGGGAGCGCCCGCAGGGGCGGCCGGTGACCGGCAAGGACCCCTCCACGCCTCAGGTGCCGATCATCGAGCATCCCGACGTCAAGCGAATGCTGTTGGCGCAGAAGTCTTACGTCGAGGGCGCGCTGGCGCTGGCCCTTTACTGCGCTCGTCTCGTCGATATCCAGAGCAGCCCGGAGTCGGCCGCCGAAGCGGAGTTCGCTGGGCTGCTGCTGGACATCCTGACGCCGGTCGCGAAGAGCTGGCCGTCGCAGTGGTGTCTGGAAGCCAACAGCCTGGCGATCCAGGTGCACGGCGGCTACGGGTACACGCGCGAATACGACGTGGAGCAACACTACCGCGACAATCGGCTCAACCCGATCCATGAAGGAACGCATGGTATTCAGAGCCTGGACCTGTTGGGCCGCAAGGTAACTCAACGCGGCGGCGCCAGTCTGGTGGAGTTGACCAAAACCGTTGCCGCGACCGTGTCACGCGCCGGCGCGATTGCCGGCGAGGTCGCTGCGATGGCGAAACAACTTGACGAGGCGTGGCAGCGTCTGGTCAGTGTCACGGCCTCGATGTTCGCGGCGGGCGACGTCGATGCCGCGCTGGCCAACAGCGCGGTGTATCTCGAGGCATTCGGCCACCTGGTCATCGCGTGGGCCTGGCTGGAGCAGGCCGTCGCCGCGCACGGCCGTTCCGGCGACTTCTACGACGGCAAGCGATCCGCGGCCCGCTACTTCTTCAACTACGAATTACCCCGGACCGGACCGCAACTGGATCTTCTCCAGAGCCTGGACCGCACCACACTGGAGATGCGGGACAGCTGGTTCTGACACTAGGCAGCCGCGCGACGGCGCACGATGACACGCCCTCCGCCGCTCGGCAGAAATCCCAGGCCACCGGTCCGCATCGTCTCTTCGGGCGTGGCGGCAGGATGGATCTCCATGTGGCGCAGCACCGTTCGCAACACGACGTCCATCTCCATCTTGGCGAATGCCGCTCCCGCGCAGCGCCGCGTTCCGCCGCCGAATGGAATCCAGGCGAAAGGCGACGGCTTGCCCTGGATGTAGCGCTGCGGATCAAACCGCTCGGGTTCCGGAAACGCCTCGGAGTCGTTGTGGCATGCGGAGATGCTGACGACGACGGAGTACCCGGGCGGGACGGTGTTCGGTCCCAGTTCGAACGCAGAGCCACGGACGCGGCGGCCGGAGAAATCGATGACCGAGCGGGTGCGCTGCACTTCGTATATCGTCGCGTGACGCAGGGTGCTGTCAGCGGTTTCGGCCTCGGCGACCAGCGCCGAAAGGACCTCAGGCTGGCGACTGAGCCGCTCGAACGCCCAAGCCAGGGTGGTGGCGGTGGTCTCGTGTCCGGCGACGAGCAGAGTGAGTAGGTCATCACGAATGTCCTTGCGGGACATGACCGAACCGTCGTCGTATGAGCTGGCGAGCATCAGCGACAGGATGTCGGTGTGTTCCGCCGATTCCGGCCGCTGCCGCGCCTTGTCGATCAGGCGATCGATCACAGTGTCGTACCTGCGTCGCCACGTTGCCAAACGGCCCCACGGTGTGAAGCGTCCGTAAGTCCGCCGCGGCATCGGCAGTGTCGAAAGGCGCGATCCGAGTTTCGCCCACGGCACGATCACCCGCCGCAGTTCCTCGAAGTCGTCGCCTTCGGCCCCGAACACCGCTCGCAGGATGACGTTGAGCGTGATCGCCTTCATCGCCGCCAGGGTGGCGAATTCCGTTCCCTGTGGCCAGTTCTGAATCTCGCGCAGCGTCTCCTGCTCGACGATCCGCTCGAAGTTCTTCATGTTGGCGGCATGGAAGGGTTGCGCCAGCAGCTTACGACGGCGCCGGTGCTCGGTACCCTCCAGGCCGAAGACGGAACCCGAACCCAGCAGGCGGCTCAGGTTGGGCTCGATAGCGCCGAGGTTGTCGCCCCGGCTCATGAAAACCTGCTTTGCCAAGCTCGGTTCGGCCACCACCACCAAACGTCCGAACACCGGCAGGTGCAGCGTGAATGCGCCACCGTAGCGGCGAGTGAGCCACTGCGTGGTCTGCCGCCGGGCGGTGAAGAATGCGAGGCCCTGTAGCGCCCTGGGAACGATCCGGGGCGGACCCGGCGGCAGTCCGGCCGCCGGAACGGCGTTGACAACGTTCGTCATTCGACCACCCCATCGAGGCCGAACTCGCCGAGGGTACGAGACACCAGGTCGCGCAATATCGGCTTCGAATTGCTCACCCCGGCCTGGTACGCGCCGACGGTGATGCACATCTTGCCGCCCAGTCGCAGGAACCACAGCGACAGTTCGCCGTGGGCGCGCTCGAGGTCTCCCCGCAGCACCCGCTGGATCACGCCGCGCCCGAAGGCGAATTCGGCCGGTGTGCCGTCGGGGCAGCCGGCCATGGCGGCCAGCTCACCGAGACTCGAGGAAGCCACGGGCAGATCACCGAAGGCGAACTCGGCCTCGGCCGCCTGCTTGAGCACCCGCCTGGGGATGAACGGCACCAGCGGGGCGAGCGGGAGGGTGGGCGAGGCCTGTTCGGGATTCTCCCGAAGCGTCTCGAACGTCTTCCTGATGGCCGCGCGGGTTTGCGCCAGGTCGACCGTCACCAGGGACGGGTCGATACCGACGCTGACGAACGACAGCGTATTGGCCCGGGTGTCCTGTTCGGTGCGGTCGCTGAGCGGCACCTGCAGGGCGACGGCACCGTCACCGCTCCGCCGGCGACCCAGTCGCTCCCCGAGTTTCGCCGCCAGGCCGGCGGCCAGATGGTGACTGGTGCCGCCGAGCGCCTCCGCGCGAGCATCCCAATCCTTGACATCGATATGGATGACGACCGCCGGCACCGCTACGCGCTCGTTGGGGTCAAAGCCGCCAGCGTTGTGCCGCTCGGGGATTGGATCTGGTGCGGCACCGCGTCTCCGTTGACGTGACAATCGGACCGCGGCACGGAGGGCACGTGCGGCCCCCGGGACGTCCTGGATCGTCTGGCGGGCGTCCTGCCCGACTGCTCGGAGCCGGGGCCGCGAGCACGGGGGCGGATAACCGAGCTCGCGCCGGTTGCCCGCGGCGGCGTCCGCGATCGCGCGAACCACTCCGAGACCGTCGATCAGGCAGTGTGAGGCGACCAGGCTCACCACGGTCGTCCCGTCCGTCAGCGGGACGACGCCGAGATGCCAACCCGGGCCTCGCTCCGGATCAACTGGCAGCCGGGCGCGATTGTCGATCCAGTCCCCGAGTTCCGCTCGCGGGCGGGCGCATTCGTCGATATCGAGGGCGGTCGGCCATCTGTCCCGCACCCATCGGTCGCGCGCGAAGGGTATCGGCGACCGCTCGATGCGGCGGCCCAGTAGCCCATAGCCGAGGTTGTGGTGAAAGCGCGCCAGAGCCTCCAGGTCGATGGGGTGTTCGTACAGCCACACGCATTGGACGACGGCATCGCGGTCCATGGCGCGCAGGGTGCAGAACATGGCCTGGTCCGCCGGTGAGAGCTGATTGTCCTGCGGCACTGCGGTGTTCGGTGAGCTGTCGGCTCGGTCTGGAGCTGTCTGAAGTCGCACTGGTGAGGTCTCCGATCGGTCTCTGTGCTCACACGTCGGTGATGACGCGGTTAGCGGCGGTATTGGTGTGTTCGTTGATGAAGAAGTGGCCGCCGTCGAAGAGGGACATCCCGAAGGAACCGTTGGTGTGGTGCGCCCAGCGCCGCAACGACCCGGCGTCGACGCGATTGTCACTGCGGCCGCCGAAGGCGTGGATGTCCGCGCGGATACGCACCCGGTCGCTGCACTCGTACCGATTGAGCGCCTGGTAGTCGCAACGAGCGGCTTCGGCCATCAACTGCGCAAACTCCTCGTCAGCCAACAGGCGCGGGTCGGTACCGCCCAAGCGGGCCAGGTCGGCAAGGAGTTCGCTTGTGCTGGTCGGTAGTTCGGGCAGCGCGGCCACCGACGAGGGCACCGGACCGGCAGACACCCAGAGCTTGTGCACGGGGATCCGGTGCTGCTCGGCGATCCGGGCGAACTCGAAGGCGACGAGCGCGCCCATGCTGTGCCCGAATAATCGCAGCGGCGCCGCACGGTGCCACGGCCCGGCTTGGAACAGTTCACTCGCCAGGTCGTGAATCGTCTCGGGCGCAGGATGATTGAGCCGCTCTGCCCGCCGTGGGTACTGCACGACGAAGGTGTCGCCACCAGCCGCGAGGGCCTTCGCCAAGGTCCGGTAACTGGAAGCGGCCGCCCCGGCGTGTGGGAAGACCACGATGGCGCCGTGTTGGCTCCGTCCGGCCGGACCGGACTGGCGTTTGATCCAGGGGGCGAAATCACCTGCGGGACGCGGACGTTGGATGAAGCTCCCGCTGCTGCGCGGCGTCGGATCGGCCGCCCGGCCGAATCGGTTGTGATTGACCATTCGTATCCTCCTACGTGCGTTGCGTTTCTGCTCGAAGTGCGTTGGCCGTCGAAATTGACGTCTCCGGCGGCGGTGGCCTGGAGGGCCACCAATTGCCTCTGCCCATCAGCACCGCCAGGGCCGGCACGGTGACGGTGCGAACCAGGAAGGTGTCCAACAGGAGGCCGGCCCCGATGACGAAGCCCGCTTGGACCATGGTGCTGATGCTGCCGAACAGCATGCCGAACATCGATGCGGCGAATATCAGTCCTGCCGAGGTGATCACGCCACCAGTGGTACCGACGGTGCGTATCACGCCGGATCGCAGTCCCCGCGGCGATTCGTCGCGAATCCGGGAGATCAACAGTAGGTTGTAGTCCGCGCCGACGGCGACGAGCACGATGAACGCCATGCCCGGGACGCTCCAGGCCAGGTCCTGACCGCCGATCAACTGGAAGGCGACGACGCCGATACCCAGCGCGGACAGATACGAAATCACCACGGTGGCAATAAGATACAGCGGTGCGACGATCGCCCGCAGCAGCACTGCCAGGATGAGGAAGACGATGGCGATGGTCATGACGACGATGAACCACAGGTCGTGGTTGTAGTAGTCGCGCATTTCGGTGTAGATCGGCGTCATGCCCGTCATGGCGATCGATGCGTCTGAGAGCGAGGTATTGGACTGCGCGCTTCGCGCCGTATCGGCGATCGCTGTGGTCTGATCCATCGCCTTGCTGTCGAACGGCTCCAGCTTCGACTGCACCAGATAGCGCACGGAATGCCCGTCAGGGGAGACGAACGCCGATGCCATTGCCTGGAAATCGGAGCTGTTCATGGCCTGCTGCGGAACATAGAAACCGGACATGCCGGGTTGTGAAGCATTGTTTTTCATGGAAAGTAACAGCTCGGATGCCTCGGCCAGACTGCCGCCGAGTTGCTTGGTCTGGTCGGTCAGGGCGCGCACACCGGCGGCGATTCGCTGGCTGCCGTTCGCCAGGGCGTTGGCGCCCTGCTCGAGGCCGGCGAGCTGCTGCTGCAGTTGAGTCGGGTTGAGAGCCCGCAGGGTCTGCACGGCACTGCCGAGCAGGGTCCGCAGTTGCTGTGTCGACACCCCTCGACCAAAATTGTTGTCGCGGCTGGCAACCAGCCGCTGCAGCTGCTCACGCGCGTTGTTGCAGACCTGGTCCGCATGACATGCGGGACTCGCCTCGAGACCGGCGAGGACTGAATCAGCGCGCGCCAGAATGGCGTTGACATCGGTGGGCGGCCGCGAACCGCTGAGCTGCTCCTGCATCCGGGTGAGTTCACCGAGCAGGCCGGAGATGCGACCGATCGCCTGACTCACCTGGTTGTGCACGGCGGTGAGTTGGTCGGCCAGCTGACGCGCGCCCGAGGTCAGTGCGTCGAGGTCGCCGCCGGCGCCGGCGATGCGGCTGGATGCGTCCGACAGCCGCCGGCCGATCTCTCCGGCCTGCCAACTCAATTTGGCCTGTTCGAGCGGTTCACCGGTCGGGCGGGTGACGCCGCGGACCATCTCGATGTCTGGCAGCTGACTGACCCGCTGAGCCATCTGCTCCAGGTCAGCCAGAGCCTTCGTGTCGCGCAGATCGTGCGGGGACCGGACGAAGATGTACTGCGGTGTGATGGAACTCGGCGGAAAGTGCCGGTCCATGGCGGCGTAGCCGATGTTGCTCTGCGCTGACGGCGGCAGGGTGGTGCGCGCGTCATAATTCGAACGCAGCAGGGGTACGCAGGCCGCCAAAGCGGCCAGGACAAGCAGGCTGCCGACCAGATGGGCCACCGGGCGCCGAACGATGTGTATGCCGGAGCGCCGCCACAAACGGCTGGTGTGGTCGCGCCTCGGGGCCGCCCAGCCGCGGCGCCCGGCAAGCACCAGTAGTGCCGGCAGGAGCGTCATCGCAGCCAGAAACGCAATGGAGATCGAAATCGCCAGCGCGGGACCCACCGTCGAAAAAACCTGCAGCCGGGTGAATGTCATGGCGAGGAAGGTGACCGCGACCGTGGCCGCCGACGCCGCGACCACCTTTCCGATGCTGGTGATCGCCGCCGCCACGGCGGCATCCGGGGCCATACCGCGCCGTAGATTCTCGTGATAGCGACTGATGAGAAAGACCGCGTAATCCACGCCGGCACCGACCATCATCGCCGTCATGAAGACGACGGTCTGTTGGGAGATACCCAGGCCGACGCCGGCTAATCCCGACACCACCTGCTGAGCCGACACGAGCGACACCCCGATGGTCAGCAATGGCAGCAGCATCGTGACGACGTTGCGGTACACCACGAACAGGATCAACAACACCATGGCGATGGTGGTGATCTCGATCACCCGCATGTCGCGCTCCCCGATATCGGCGAGCTCGGACACAGTGGCCGCGATTCCGGTCATGTTCGCGGTGAGCGTCGACCCGCTGACCGTTTCCCGGGCGGTCTCGGCGATCCGCGAATACGCTTCATTCGATCGCGGCGATCCCAACTGTCCCGCCACACCTACCGGAATGAACCAGGCTTTGTGGTCTTTGCTGGTCATCACGTCGCGCAGTGCCGGCGTCGCGATGAAATCGTGCACGCTCGCCACGTCGCGCGCGTCGGTTCGCAGCCTGTCCACCAATCTGCGGTAGACGCCCTCGTCGGCCGGCGTGAGGCCCTGCTCATCGGTGAGAACCACCAAAGCCATGTTCTGCGAATCCGGTTCGCGGAACGCGGCCGTCATCTGACTGCTCGCGACCATCACGGGGGCATCGCGCGGCAGGATCTCTTCAGTGCGCTCCCGGATCACCTGAGTCAGCGGCGACAGCGTGACCGACAGGACAGCCGCCAGCGCCACCCAGAAGACCACGCATGCCCACGGCCAACGCACCACCAGGCGCGCAAGTCGGGGGAATATGCCTGTGGTCTGGAAACGACCACGGGATGAGCACACCCATTCCAGAATACGCGTTCGCGCGAAGTGCAACGGTTCGGCAATTGCGCACGTGCGGAACTAATGTCGAAAAGCATTGTGCCGCAGCATGAATGAAGGATATGGCCCGCCCCGAGACCGCGCCGGAACCACGTGGCGACGAGTATGCACAGCGCCCAAGTCGATACGAATCCTATGAATTCGGCCATAGGCGTTTACGGCGGGTAGGTTGGGGAATCAGTAACGGGACCGTTCACTAAGCGCGGATCGCGCCATGGTCCTGCCGGGCCGGACGGCGGCCACTGAGGTCCGCCGTCGTGACCTGCTGGCCTGGCCGGTGAGGGTACCGGCCAAACCTGAATAGCTGCAGCTGATCACCGGAAAGATGTTCGTTCAGCTGATCTTTGGAGGGAGAATCCTTTGGCGACGCAGTATGTCGACATCGACGATCGCGCCGAGCACGGGTCCCCTGCCGATGTCTGACAGCCTGGCCGACGGCTACGTAGCCGACCCGGTCGTCATCATCGGGATGGCGCTCGAAGCGCCGGGCGGGGTGGACAGCACCGAGGGATACTGGGCGTTGCTGTCGCAACAGCGTGAAGGCCTGTCTCAACTCCCGGTTGACCGGGGCTGGCCGGTCAGCGACTTGCTCAGCGGCCGTGAGGGTTTCAAGAAGATTCAGAACGCCGGCGGATTCCTCTCGGGCGCCGGTACTTTCGACCCCGGATTCTTCGGCATCACGGTGCGTGAGGCAACGACCATGGACCCCCAGCAACGGGTCGCACTGAGAGTCTCGTGGCGTGCCCTGGAGAGCAGCGGCATCAACCCCGACGATCTGGCCGGTCACGATGTGGGTTGTTACGTCGGCGCTTACACCACCGGATACGGCCCGGACATGGCGAAGTACTCTCGCCACAGCGGTCACCTGATCACCGGATCGGCTTGCGGTGTGATCTCCGGGCGGATCGCCTACCTGATGGGACTGGCAGGACCGGCCATCACCGTCGACACTTCGTGTTCTTCGGCACTGACAGCGATGCACGTCGCGGTGCAGGCATTGCGCGCCGGTGACTGCGACATGGCACTCGCCGGGGGAGTCTGCGTTATGGGTTCGCCCGGATTCTTCGTCGAGTTCTCGAAGCAGCACGCGCTTTCCGACGACGGCCGCTGCCGGCCTTACAGCGCGCAGGCCAGCGGCACGGTGTGGGCTGAGGGCGCGGCGATGTATGTGCTGCAACACAAGTCGGCCGCCCTGCGCGCCGGAAATCGAATCCTCGCCGAAATTCGGGCAAGTGCGCTCAATCAGGACGGCCGGAGTGCCGGCCTGTCGGCGCCGTCGGCGCCGGCGCAGAGTCGGCTGTTCAGGCGCGCCCTGGGCCAGGCCGGGCTGCGGCCCGAGCAAGTGGGCATGGTTGAAGGACACGGCACTGGTACCAGGCTGGGCGATCAGACCGAATTACGCTCGCTGGCAGACGTTTACGGCGATTCGCCGCCCGGTCGCGGCCCGATGCTGGGATCGGTGAAGTCCAACTTCGGCCATGCCCAGGCGGCGGCCGGCGCGCTGGGACTCGCCAAGATCCTGGTCTCGGCAGAGCACCGGGCAATTCCACCTACGTTGCATGTCGAGGAAGCCAATCCCGAAGTCGACTGGGAAAATCAAGGTTTGCGTTTGGCGCGAGAGATGACTCCGTGGCCGGCCGCATCCGGATGCCGCACCGGCGCCGTCTCGGCATTCGGAATAAGCGGTACCAACGCTCACCTGATCGTCTCCGTGCCGGAGGCGGCCTGATGGTGTCCGCCCGGCTTCCAGATGGCCGTGTCCCGGTCCTGCTCAGCGCCCACGAGGACGAGTTGATCTGTGACGATGCCGTCGCCATCCTGCGGTTTCTGAAGCAACTCAGTGAGAGTGACGATGTCCCGACGGCAGTGTCCACTACGCTGCTCCGCACCCGGCGGGTGCGACGGCACCGCGCGCTCATCCGCGCCGCCGATCGCACCGAACTGGAAGACGGGCTGCGCGCCCTGGCCGAAGGCGACGACCACCCCTTGGTGACGCGGTCATCGCAACACGACGCATCCGGAGTCGCGTTCGTCTTTCCGGGTCAGGGTAGGGAATGGCCAGGCATGGGAACCGAAGCCCTCCAACGCATTCCGTCCTACCAGGATGAAGCACAGCGCTGCGAGCACGCATTCGCCGCGGCGGGACTGTCCTCGCCGATGCACTACCTGCAGGGCGGTGAAGGCCGTCGCTATACCCAAACCGAAATCCAGGCTGCACATTTCACGCATGCCGTCAGCCTGGCCCGGGTGTGGCGGGCGTGCGGAGCGGTACCCGACGTCACGGTGGGCCACAGCCTGGGCGAGGTCGCCGCCGCCTATGTGGCAGGCGCCATCTCGTTACCGGCAGCGGTTGGCCTGGTCGCCGCGCGTGCCGCCGTCGTAGACCGGCTACCGGGCAGCTACGGTATGGCCGCTCTGGGAGTCGGTGCTGGCGAAGCCGACGAACTCATCGCCGAAACACCGGGCTGGCTGGAGATCTCGGTGTTGAACTCCGCGTCGTCGAGCGTCGTATCCGGGGAACGAGCCGCCGTCGCCGCGTGCGTTCGGAGGGCAGAACAACGGGGTATCTTCGCGCGCGAGTTGACGGTCGATTTTCCGGCGCACACCAGCCGCCTGGAGTCACTGCGCTCGATGTTCTGCGACCTCCTGCCTGAGGCGGAATTCCTCGATGCAGGTATAGATTTCATCAGTTCGGCCCGGGGGGACCTGGTCGCCGCCGAGACCGACTTCACCGGTTACTGGTTTGAAAACCTGCGCAACACGGTCCGTTTCGACGCAGCGGTTACGTGCGCGGCGCGACGTGGCACCGGAACCTACATCGAGATGTCGGCACATCCCTCGCTGCTGTATGCACTTGGCGAACTCGCCGAGGAGGCGCTCATCGTCGGCTCGGGGCTGCGCGACGAGTCGCTGGTGGACCGGCTTTCCGCCAACATCGCCTCCGTCGCTGTGCACAATCCAAAAGTCGAGTGGTCGACTGACTCGCCGCTCCTCTGGGGCTTCCCCGCCGCACCGATGCGGGCGATTCACCTGTGGGCAGCGCCGGAGCCGCTGACACCGCCACCGGCCCCCGGCCCGAAGGTGTTCTACGAGGAGTGGCAGGCACGTCCGCTTGTCTCCGATGCGGCGGACCGGGCCTCCCGCACCGTCGCGATAGTGGGGCCCGGAGATGCGAATAGTGTCGTGGCACAGACACTGTCAGAGAGCGCCGCGTCGCGGTACGGATATGAGCTGACGGAGCCCGACGACGCCGAGGTCACCGTCATTGTGGCACCGTCAATTGTCGAGCCGGATGTGCTTGCCGCGGCAGACCGCCTGCAGCGCATCGACTACAACGGTCTGATCGGGCCGAAGTGCCGGCGTGTCTGGTTGATCACCACGGGCGGTGAACAAGTGCACCCAGACGCCGCGCCGGGGCTGCCGGGGCAGGCGGCGTTGGCGGCGATGCACCGCAGCGTCGGCTTCGAATATCCCGATGTCACGTTCGCTCACCTGGACCTGCCCGGCACCGGTGCGGACTTGCCGGCCGCCCGCTGCGGCCTCGATCAGTTGCTCGGCCGGGATACTGAGATTGCGCTGCGGCGCAACGGCTCTGACCAGACTGGGATGCAGCTGTTCGTCCGGACGCTTCGGGAGGACGTGACACCGGTCGGGACCGCAGCGGCGACGTCGCTGGACAACGTGGTGATCACGGGCGGCAACGGCACCATCGGCATGCGCTACGCGCGGCACTGCATCAGGGCCGGCGCCGGCCGAGTGATTCTGTTGAGCCGCGGCGGTGTTGACACCTCAGAGCTGGCGCGATTGACCGAGGGCTCGGCGGCCGAGGTTCATGCGCCTGCGTGCGATATCACCGACCCCGAGGCCGTGGCGGCAGTGGCGAACGAGTACGCCGGCGACGGCCCCTCCCTGCTGATCCATGCGGCCGGTACCGCTACCTTCGCCCGGCACGACCAATTGGCCGCCGACGACATCGCCGGAGTGTTGTCCGCCAAGGTGGCCGGGCTGAAGCGGATGGTCACCAGCTGGCCGCTTCGCGCGGACACCCGAATTCTGTTGTGCTCCTCGGTGTCCGGAGTCTGGGGCGGCTACGGCCACGGCGCCTATGCGGCCTCCAACCGAATGCTGGACAGCATGGCCGCCGCCCTGCGGGCGGACGGCCTGGACTGCAGCGCGGTGCGATGGGGGTTGTGGCAGGACACCAAGATCGCCGACGCGCAGGAGATCACCCGCATCGAGCGCTCGGGCCTGATTGCGATGGATCCCGACGCGGCGATCTCGGCCAGCCTCGGCCGGCGGCGCAACGACCCGCTGATCGCCGCCGCCGACCTCGGGCGGCTCCGGGTCTTCTTTGAAAGCCAAGGCCTGGCGATGCCGTTCACCGGCCATCACAGCGGCCCCGCCGAAGACGCCGGGGTCGAACCGGACGCTCCCGTCGCCGACATCGTCCGGGCCGAGATCGCGGCCGTGCTGAGTATCGACGATCCGGCGTCGGTGGACCTGAACGCGGCGCTGGTCGACCTCGGCGCCGACTCGATGCTGGCGCTTGACCTGCGCGACCGGCTACGGCGCTCGACCGGCGAATCAATCGCTGCGGCAAAACTGTTGGGCGGCATGACCGGTAGCGACCTGATCCATGCCCTGACCCCGAAAAACTAGAGAGGGTGGATTCCTGCGTGACCGAGACCACCGAACGAGAAACTGTGCTGAACATCTGTGCGTCCTATCATCTCAGGGGCTTCGTCGACACCGAGCGGTTGCATCAGGCGCTCGATGCCGTGGCGTCCCGCCACCCGGTGCTGCACGAGGAGCAACGGCCTGACTGGGCCGAGCACGATCTGTCGGGCCTCGCCGGCCAGGCCCAGCGGCTCAGGCTGGAAGTGCTGGCGCAACGTGACTTTCGCCGCCCCTTTGATTTGGAATCCGAGTCGCCACTGCGAATGACGGCGGTGCGTCTGGGCCCCGACGACATGGCGCTGCTGATCACCGCGCACCAACGGGCCTGGGATGACGGCTCCTGGTCGCCGTTCTTCGCCGACCTGACTCGGGCCTACACCCGGCCCGAGGGCGATGGCAGCGCCGCGGCGCCGACGGCGGAACAGCCCTGCGATCGATCCGAGGACGACCTGAACTACTGGCGCCCGCTCCTGAGGGAACTGCCTGAACCGCTGGAACTCCCGGGGCCCAACGGCTCCGCGATGCCGGGTCACCGGCGCGCACAGCGCGTGACGCGGCTGCTCTCCACCGACACCATCGGGCGCGTGAGGTCGCTGGCCCGGGAGACCGGCACCACGCCGTACGCCGTAATGCTCGCGGCATACGCGGCGCTGCTGCACCGCTACACCCACACCACCGATCTGGTGATCGCGGCACCGGTGAGCAGTCGTGACACCGTCAACTCGATCGGAAGCTTCGCCGGCACGGTGCCGATTCGGGCCAATCCGCAGCCGCGGCAGACCTTTCGCGAGCTGCTGACCCAGACGGCCGACACGGCGACCGGTGCGTTCGCCCATCGGAATGTCGACCTGACCCAGTTGCTCGATGAGTTGGGCTCTTCTCAGGAATCTCTGACGCGGGTGGGTTTCGGGCTCCTCGAATCCGATGGAGGCGGGTTCTGCCCACCCGGTGTTCAATGCAGTCCCGGGGAGTTGCACGGGCAGTCCAGCCGACTGCCGTTGAACGTCAAGGTGGAGCCGACCGATGGCCGGGTCGAGGCCGAGTATCTACCCGAAATCCTGGACCCGTCGTTGGCCGCCCAGCTGCTCGAGCACTACGCCGTGCTGTTGGACAGTGCCCTGCGGGACCCCGGCCGCGAACTGCGTCGGCTGACCCTGTTCAGTGACGCCGAGGCCGAGTGGATGCGCGAAGTCGCCACCGGCGAGCAGGTCTCGATTCCGGCCACGACGATCGCGGCACTGGTCGCCGAGCGGGCCGCGGCCTCGCCCGACAACGTCGCCGTGGTGTACGAGGGCCGCCAGTACAGCTACCGCGAGATCAACGCGGAGGCGAACCGGCTGGCGCACTGGCTGATTGAGCAGGGCATCGGGACCGAAGACCGCGTCGCCGTGCTGTTGGACAAGTCCCCCGAGCTCGTCGTCACCGCCCTCGCCGTCCTCAAATGCGGTGCGGTCTATCTCCCGGTCGACCCGACCTACCCGCCCGAGCGCCTCTCGTACATCCTCGACGACGCCCAAGCCAAACTTGCGCTGCGCGAGCCGGTTACCGGTCTGTCGCGGTACCCGGCGGAGGACCCTCGGCCCGATCAGCTGGTTCGCCCGCTGCGGCCGGAGAACACCGCCTACCTCATCTACACCTCGGGATCGACCGGGCTGCCCAAGGGAGTCCCGGTGCCGCACCGGCCGATCGCCGAGTACTTCGTCTGGTTCGGCGACAAATACCAGGTCGACGACACGGATCGGCTGTTGCAGGTGGCCTCGCCAGGATTCGACGTGTCCATCGCCGAGATCTTCTGCCCCCTGGTCTGCGGAGCGCGACTGGTGATTCCCCGCCCGGATGGGCTGCGCGACATCAACTATCTGACCGAACTGCTGTACCGCGAGGGCATCACGTCGATGCATTTCGTGCCTTCGCTGCTCGGCCTGTTCCTGTCGCTGCCAGGAGTCAACCAATGGCGGACGCTGCGCCGCGTGCCGATCGGCGGCGAGCCGTTGCCCGGAGAGATCGCCGACAAGTTCCATGCCACCTTCGACGCGTTGCTCTACAACTTCTACGGACCGACCGAAACGGTCGTCAACACCACCAGTTACCAGGTGGAGGGCAATCAGGGCACCCGGATCGTGCCGATCGGGCGACCCAAACTCAACACGCAGGTGTATCTGCTCGATGACGCACTGCAGCCGGTGCCCGTCGGCGTCATCGGTGAAATCTACATCGGCGGAACACATATCGCGCACGGTTACCACCGCCGGTCGGCGCTGACCGCGGAACGCTTCGTCGCGGACCCGTTCACCGCCGGTGCCCGGATGTACCGCTCCGGCGACCTCGCCCGCCGCAACGCCGACGGTGCAGTCGAATTCGTCGGTCGCGCCGACGAGCAGGTTAAGATCCGCGGGTTCCGGATCGAGCTCGGCGAGATCGCCGCGGCGATCTCAGTTGACCCGAGTGTGGGCCAGACGGTCGTCATCGCCGCGGATCTGCCGCACCTGGGCAAGAGCCTGGTCAGTTATCTGACGCCGGCGGGCGGCGACCCGGGATCGGTCGACGTGGAACGCATCCGGACCCGGGTGGCGGCCGCCCTCCCGGACTATATGAATCCGGCCGCGTATGTCGTCATCGACGAGATCCCGATCACCGCGCACGGCAAGATCGACCGGAATGCGCTGCCGCAACCGGAGATCACGTCCGAAGCCGAATTCCGGGAACCCACCACGGACACCGAGCGAACGGTTGCGGCTCTGTTCACTGAGTTGCTGGGTGCCGCCCGGGCAGGCCTGGACGACTCGTTCTTCGACCTGGGCGGACATTCGCTGGCCGCCACCAAACTGGTCGCGGCGATCCGCGCCCGATGCGGAGTCGACATCGGTATCCGGGACGTTTTCGAGTCGGAAACCGTGGGCCGACTGGCGCAACTGATCGATCGGTCGGAACCGGCTACTGCCACCGGAGTGCGTCCGGCGTTGGTGAGGACGTCACACCGAGGCCGGCTGCCACTGTCGGCCGCGCAGCTGCGAAGCTGGTTCGCCTACCAGATCGAGGGTCCCAGCGCGGTCAACAACATCCCGTTCGTCGCGCGACTGACGGGGCCGTGCGATCTCGACGCCCTCGCGACCGCCTTCAGCGACCTGGTCGGGCGCCACGAAATCCTGCGCACCACCTATGGCGAAGTCGCGGGCGTGCCGCATCAGGTGATCAACGCCCCGGCCGAGGTGCCGGTCCGCCAGGCCAGTGGTGACGGTGCGGCCTGGCTGCAGGAGCAACTCGACTCTGAGCGTCGCTATTGCTTTGAGCTGGAACACGACTGGCCGATCCGCGCCGCGGTGCTGCACACCGGCCCCGGCCATCGGGAGCACGTGGTGTCGCTGGTCGTGCACCATATCGCGATCGACCACTGGTCCGGCGGTGTCCTGTTCGCCGACCTGCTCACCGCGTACCGCGCCCGAAAGGCCGGCCAGGAACCGGCATGGGCGCCATTACCGGTCCAGTACGCCGACTTCGCCGCCTGGCAGGCCGAACTGCTCACCGAGCCGGAGGACGGATCCGGAATTGCCTGCGCGCAAAGGCAATACTGGGAGCGGCAGCTGGAAGGTATACCCGAGGACACCGGACTGCGGCCGGACCTGCCGCGGCCGCCGGTGCCCAGCGGTGCCGGCGACTCCGTGGAGTTCAGCATCGATTCGCACACCAGGGCAAAGCTCGCCGGGCTCTGCCGGGAGGTGGGCGTCACCGAATTCATGGTGTTGCAGGCCGCGGTCGCGGTGGTGCTGCACAAGGTCGGAGGCGGGACGGACATTCCGCTGGGAACTCCCATCGCATCCCGCACCGAACCCGAACTCGACCAATTGGTGGGCTTTTTCATCAACATCCTGGTTCTGCGCAACGACCTGGGCGGCGACCCGTCGCTGCGGGAGGTGCTCAGCCGGGTTCGCGACACCGCGCTGGGCGCCTACGCTCACCAGGATCTGCCGTTCGAGCGGGTGGTCGACGCGGTCAGCCCGATCAGGTCGCTGTCGCGGAACCCGCTCTTTCAGGTCGTCGTCCATGTGCGCGACCACCTGCCCGCGCAACAGGTCATCGAGACCGGTGCGGGCGGCGACACGGTATTCACCGCGATGGAACCGCCGTTCGATATCGCCCCGGCGGACCTGAGCGTCAACTTCTTCGCCGCCGACGCGGGTTATCAGGGCAACATCGTCTACCGCAGCGAGCTCTATCACCGCAGCACCATCGAGCGCCTGGTCGGTTGGCTGTTGCAAGTCGTCAACACCTTCGCCGACGACGTCGATCGGCGGTTGCGCGATGTCCCGCTGCTCGACGACCGTGAGCGCCGCCGCATCCTCACCGATTGGAGCCGTGGCCCCGAGCCGAGGGTCGACCGCCCGCTCACCATCGCCGCGCTGCTCGAACCGAGCCGACGGTGGGACATCGACCGCATCGCGCTCCGGTGCGGTGACGACCAGCTGGATTACCCTGCGCTGCACCGCCGCTCAGACAACTTCGCCTGCCTGCTCGGCGATCTCGGCGTGGGGCCAGGATCACTGGTGGGACTGTCAACG
Source organism: Mycobacterium sp. Z3061 (assembly GCF_031583025.1). NCBI lineage: Bacteria > Bacillati > Actinomycetota > Actinomycetes > Mycobacteriales > Mycobacteriaceae > Mycobacterium > Mycobacterium pumcae. The sequence continues at coordinate 143,736 of NZ_CP134062.1, forward strand.
CGGCGCGGCATCGACATGGTCGTTGCGCTGGTCGGCATCATGAAGGCCGGCGCCGGCTTCTTCCCACTGGATCCCGGCTACCCGGCGGCACGCAAGCAATTGATGCTCGACGACGTCTCGCCGCGCGTCGTGGTAGCCACCGCCGCGGCTGCGCAGTCGATGCCGGAATGCCCCGGGGCAACGCTGCTGGTACTCGATGATCCCGGACTGCAACGGGCACTCGATCTGCCCGCGCAACCGGACAGCGGTCTGCCCGCGGCGCATCCCGACGACCCGATGTACCTGGTGTTCACATCCGGATCAACGGGCAAACCGAAGGGCGTGCTGGGCACCCATCGCGCGATGACCAGCCGCCTGAACTGGCAGCTGTGGAATTATCCGGTGCCAGGCAACGACATTCGGTTGGCGCAGGCCTCCTGGACGTTCCTGGAGGGCTGCATGGAGACGCTGGGCGGCCTGGCCGCCGGCGCGACCACCATCCTGGCCGACGACGCCGAGCATCGTGACCCCGAGGCGCTGGCTGCGTTGGTACGCAGGCACTCCGTGGCACAGGTGACCGCCGTGCCGAGCCTGGTGTCGACCATCGTGGATGCCTGGCCGGAATCCCTGAGCTCACTGCACCGGTTGGTGTGCGGCGCCGAACCGATGACCGCCGCGTTGCACCGGCGTTTGCTGGCCAACTACGGCGACGGTCCGGAGTTGTTGAACAACTTCGGCGCCACCGAAACGTCCGGCGCCCTGGTCCGCGGGCCGCTCGCGACGCCGGTGCCGCTGCTGGGCGTCCCGATGCCCGGCTCGCAGGTGTATCTGCTCGATGATGCGCTGAAGCCGGTGCCTGTCGGAGTCGTCGGCGAATTGTATTACGCCGGTGCGCAATTGGTGCGTGGCTATTGGAAGCGGCCCGGTCTCACGGCGTCACGGTTCGTGCCCAACCCGTACTCCAGCGAGCCGGGGGCACGTTTCTACCGCAGCGGTGACCGGGCGCGGTGGACCGAAGACGGTTGCCTGGAGTTCGTCGGCCGCGCCGACCATCAGGTGAAAGTCCGCGGCTTCCGTGTCGAGTTGGGAGAGGTGGAGGCCGCACTCAAGGGTGTGGACGGGGTGGCCGTCGCCGCCGTGCGCACCTGGGACGTCGACGGCAGTACAACCCTGGCCGGCTACGTCGCACCACACGAGCCGGTCACCGAGGAGGCCGACAAGGCCGATTTCGCCGCCCTGGTGCGGGACCAGGCCGCGTCGGTGCTGCCGGGATACATGATGCCGTCGTCGATCACCGTACTGGATGTGATGCCCAAGACGGAGTCGGGCAAGCTGAATAGGCCCGGACTGCCGAAACCGGCGGTGAGCACCCGGGGACGCAGCGAGCCGCCCCGCACCGACACCGAGCGCGCCCTGGCCGAAGTCTTCGTCGGATTGTTGCCGATCGACGAGATCGGTGTCCGCGATGACTTTTTCGTCCTCGGCGGGGACAGCATCCTGTCGGTGCAGCTGGCCGCTCGCGCCCGCGACGCCGGTCTTGCGGTAAGCCCGCGAATGGTCTTCGAGCACCCGACCGTCCAACAGCTGGCGGCGGCGCTGGATTCGGGTGCGGACGGGACTCGTGCCGACGATGATGTCCGCCACGAGCCGATGAGCACGTCGGGCCTGTCGGAACAGGATCTCGCCGCGGTGACGGCGGCCTGGGCCACGGGGGGTGGCAACCCGTGACCGCTACCCGGACCGGCATGCCACCGGGCATCGAGGATGTCATGGCGCTCAGCCCCCTGCAGGAAGGGCTGTACTCGCTGACCACGCTGGCGGAGTTCTCCTCGGAGGACCCGTATCTGATCGGGATGACGGCGGACATCTCGGGTGCGCTGGACGTGGACTTGCTTAAACAATGTGCGGCAGAGATGTTGGTGCGCCATCCGAATCTGCGGGCCAGCTTCGTGAGTCGGAACATCCCGCGTCCGGTGCAGATCGTGCCGACCGGCGTCGAGCTGCCCTGGCGTCAGGTCCGTGCGACCCGAGCGGAGATCGAGGGCCTGGGAGCGGCAGAACGCGCGCGGCCGTTCGACTTCGAACGGACCCCGGCGATCCGCTTCCTGCTCGTCGAACTGCCCGGCGACCAATGGCACCTGATCATCACCGCGCACCATATCGTCATCGACGGGTGGTCGCTGCCGGTGTTCGCGGCGGAGTTGATCGCGCTGTACGGAGCGGGCGGTGACGCCGCTGCGCTGCCGGACAAGCCGCGGCCCTACCGGGACTACATCGGCTGGCTGTCCGGACACGACCGCTCGGCCAGCGAACAGGCATGGCGGGACTACCTGGCCGGATTGAGCGCACCGACAATGCTTTCGGCCGCTATGGCCGGCGAAGCGCCCCGCGCCGGCCTACCCCGGCGCACCGAACTGCGGGCGGGCCGCGAGGTGACGGCTGAGTTGGCCGATGGTGCCCGCTCCCGGGGCATCACAGTCAACACCCTGATGCAGATGGCTTGGGCGTTGGTGCTGTCGCGGTCGACGGATCGCGACGACGTCGTGTTCGGTGTCACGGTCTCGGGTCGACCGGCTGAGTTGTCCGGCGTCGAAAGCATGATCGGGCTGTTCATCAATACCGTGCCGCTGCGGGTCCAGCTGGATCCGGATACCAGCGCCGGCGCGCAATGCCTTGCCGTGCAGCGTGATGCGGCGATGTTGCGCGATCACTCCTACCTCAGCCACGCCACGCTGCGGGCGCTGGGCGGTGTCGGAGAGATGTTCGACACCCTGCTGGTGTACGAGAACTTTCCCACCGCAGGGCTCGGCGGGGATCGCCAATTGTGCTCAGGTGGAGTGACATTCAAGCCGAGTGGGCTGGAGAGTGTGACACACTTCCCGGTAACGCTGGCCGCGCACATGGCCGGTGACGAATTGGTGCTGCTGATCGAGGTGCTCGATGGCGCGCTCGGGGAGACAACCGGCGAATCACTCGGGCGCAGAGTGCTGCTGACCGCTGAGCGGCTGCTGTCAGGGTGGCAGCGGCCACTGCGTGAGCTCAGCGTGCTACATGACGACGAGGCCGGGCCGCTGCGGGCCCGCCACGCGCCGCAGGTGCCGCCCACCGAGGGTTTTCACACCCGGTTCACCGCTGCTGCCGGAGCGAGCCCCCAGGCCACGGCGCTGAGCTGGGATGGCGGTGCCATGACCTACGCCGAACTGGACGCCGCAGCCAACCGGATGGCCACACTGCTGACACAGCGCGGTGTCGCAGCCGAAACACCGGTGGCGATCCGCCTGGCCCGCGGTCACATGTATGTCGTTGCGTTGCTCGGAGTTCTCAAAGCCGGCGGCGTGAGCGTTCCGGTGGAACCCGCCACCCCGCCGGACCGGATGGCGTCGATCATGCGCCAGACCGGCGCGGCCATCGTCATCGATGAGGACCTGGTGTCGGCTGCCCAAGCGCGATGCGGGGAATACCGTCTGGCCGCGATACATCCCCAGCAGGCCGCCTACCTGGTATTCACCTCGGGTACCACCGGAGAACCCAAGGGCGTCATCGGAACTCATGCGGCCCTGGGCGCCTACGCCGACGATCACATCGAACGGGTGCTGAAACCCGCCGCCGCCCGGTTGGGGCGTCCGTTGCGCATAGCGCACTCGTGGTCGTTCGCCTTCGACGCGGCGTGGCAGCCGCTGGTCGCGTTGCTCGACGGTCACGCCGTGCACGTTGTCGCCGATCGGACGCAGCGCGACGCGGAGGCACTGGTCGAGGCCATCGTCGAGCACCGGATCGACATGATCGACACGACTCCGTCGATGTTCACGCAACTGCGGGCCTTCGGGTTGCTCGCCAGCGCACCCTTGTCCGTGCTGGCCCTGGGCGGCGAAGCCATCGGCCCGGCGATGTGGCAGGCGATCCGCGATGAGTGCGCCCGGACTGCGACGTCTGCGTACAACTGCTACGGCCCCACCGAAACCACGGTGGAGGCGGTGGTCGCCGACATCACCGAGCACCGCGCCCCGACGATCGGTCGGCCCACCCAGTACACCCACGGGTACGTGCTGGATGCCGCGCTACGTCCGGTGCCATACGGGGTGCCGGGCGAATTGTATTTGGCGGGAGGCCAACTCGCCCGCGGGTATGTGGGCCGGGCAGCCGAGACGGCCGGCCGTTTCGTCGCAGACCCGTTCGTCTGCGGCGGGCGGATGTACCGCACCGGCGACGTGGTGCGACGCCAGTCCGACGATTCACTGCGATACCTCGGGCGCGCCGATGCGCAGGTGAAGATCCGCGGCTACCGCGTCGAACCCGGCGAGATCGCCGCGGCGCTGGAGACGCATCCCGCGGTGCGGCACGCGCACGTAGTGGTGCGCGAACGACAGCGCAGGCCCGTTCTGACGGCATACGCCGCCGGCGTCAACGGAACCCGACCCACGTCGGCCGAGTTGCGCGCCGCAATCGGCCGGCGGTTGCCCCGATACATGGTGCCGCAGCACATCATCGTCGTCGACCAGATCCCGTTGACCACCAATGGCAAACTGGACGAAGCGGCGCTGGACGACATCGGTGCCGTCACCATGACGGCGCCGGCGCCCACCACGGCCACCGAAACGCAACTGGCCGAGATCATTTCGGAGCTGCTGGGTCAACCCGAAGTGGAGGTGACCGCAGACTTCCTGCAACTCGGACTGGACAGCATTCTCGCTTTGTCAGTGGTGCAGGCGGCGCGGCGACGCGGGATTCCGCTGCGCGCACGACTGATCCTCGAGTGCGCCGACGTTCGTGAGCTCGCCGCCGCAATCGACGCCCAGGACGCTGTGCCGGATCGAAGCGACGAAGAGCGTGGACAACCGATTCCGTTGCTGCCCAACGCCCATTGGCTCTACGAGCACGGCGAGCCGCGGCGGCTGGCGCAGGTCGAGGCCCTCAGGCTGCCCGACGGCATCGACGGCGACCGACTCAGAACGGCGCTCACCAGTGTCGTGGACGGTCACGAGGTGCTACGCACCCGCCTGGACCGCGCCAGCATGACTTTGGCACCCGCGCCGGCCCAGGATCTCCTCGATGAGGTCGCGGTGGCGGGTGACCTGCCCGCGGCGGTTCGGAAGCACGCCGAGCGTGCCGTGGCCGGTCTCGATCCGGAACGGGGCGCACTGCTGTCGGTCGCCTGGCTGCGCCCGCCGACTGGGCAGAGCGTGCTGCTGATCGCCGCGCACGTCCTGGCCATGGATCCGGCCTCGTGGCGGGTGGTGCTGGGTGAACTCGACACCGCCCTGCATGCGCTGGCAGCGGGTCGTTCACCCGCACCTGTCACCGAGCACACCACCTACCGGCAGTGGGCGTCCGCCCTCACGCGGCGAGCGGAAACACTTGAGAGCACACCGTTTTGGCTGACCCAGCTGGACGGCGACGATCCCGACCTCGGGTCCCGCCGGGTCGATCCCGATCGAGACCGCGCCCGGGACCTGGTGATAAGCGCGTCGGTGACCGACGCCGAGACCACCGGACGGCTCTTGGATGTGGGTGTTCCGATGTTCGAGGTACTGGTCGCCGCCGCGACCCGGACGGTCAACCGGTGGCGGCGAAGCCGTGGCCAGCCGACCCCGCCGCCGCTGTTGGCGCTCGAAACTCACGGCCGGGCAGACGCTTTGGCCGGCGACATGGTCGATACGTCCGACACCGTCGGACTGCTGAGCACCATTTACCCGTTGCGGCTGCACACCACCGACCCGCATCGGGTGGGCGAGCAGCTGGCCTCGGTCCCCGGCGGCGACATCGACTACGGGCTGCTGCGCTATCTGCGCAGCGACACCGCGGACCAGCTCAAGAAAAGGCCCGGGCCGCAACTTCTGCTCAACTACCTGGGTCACGCCGACCTGGGCGGCGCCGGTACCGACCTACGGCTCGACCGTGAGCTGCTCGGCGGGCTGCCGCAGTTGCCGGAGCCGGACATCGCGGTACGTCACGAGGTGGTCATCCTGGCCACCCTGCTCGGCTCCGGTGACGAACACGTGCTGCTCACCCAGTGGCGGGTGTTGCCGGACATTCTTTGCGAGGCCGATGTGGCCGCGCTGCAGACGATCTGGAATCAGGAACTCAAGGAGCTGGTGTCATGACCACACTCGGAGTGATCGGAGCCGGCGCCAAGGCGGTCGCCGTGGCGGCCAAGGCTTCGGTGTTGCGTGCCATGGGTGTCGACACACCCGAGGTGGTGGCCGTCGAGCGAACCGGAGTGGCCGCCAATTGGCAGGCCAGCGGCGGCTGGACCGACGGTGCCCAACACCTGGGTACCAGCCCGGAAAAGGATGTCGGTTTCCCCTACCACTCGTCGCTGGTGCCGCGTCGCAACGCCGAACTCGACGAGCGGATGACCTGCCACAGCTGGCAGTCGTACCTCATCGCCACCGGGCAGTTCGCACAATGGATCGACCGGGGCCGGCCCGCCCCAACCCACCGCCGGTGGGGCCAGTATCTGCGCTGGGTCGCCCAACGCGTCGACATGACCGTCATCTACGGCGAGGTCGACCGCATCGCCGTCGACGGAAAGCAGTGGGCGCTGCACACCCCGGAAGGCACCGTGCGCGTTGACGCGCTGATGATCACCGGGCCGGGTCAGCCCGAACGCACCTTGTTGCCGGGCAATCCGCGGGTGCTGTCGATTGCGCAGTTCTGGCACCGGGCCGCCGCGCACGAGCGGATCAGCGCCGAACGGGTCGCGATGATCGGCGGCGGCGAGACCGCGGCTGCGATGCTCAATGAGTTGTTCCGGCACTCGATTTCGACGATCACCGTGATCTCCCCGCAGGTGACGCTGTTCACCCGCGGCGAAGGCTACTTCGAGAACTCGCTGTTCTCCGACCCGTCCGACTGGACGGCGCTGACTTTGGCCGAGCGCCGTGACGCGATCGCCCGCACCGACCGCGGAGTCTTCTCTTCCAACGTGCAGGACGCGCTGATGGCCGACGACCGGATCCGGCACCTGCGGGGGCGCGTCGCGCATGCCGTCGGTCGCGATGACCAGATCCGGCTCACGCTCAACACCAATCGTGGCAGCGAAAACTTCGAGACCGTGCACGGTTTCGATCTCGTCATCGACGGCTCCGGCCTCGACGCGTTGTGGTTCACCTCGCTGTTCGGTCAGGACGCGCTCGATCTGCTCGAACTCGGGCTGGGCGGGCCGATGACCGGCGAGCTGCTGCGTGAATCGATCGGGCATGACCTCGCCGTCACCGACGTCGCACCAAAGTTGTTCTTGCCCAATCTCGCCGGACTGAACCAGGGGCCGGGGTTTCCGAACCTCAGCTGCCTGGGGATGCTCTCCGACCGGGTACTGGGAGCAGACCTGACCGGCAGCACCGACCCCGCAATGAGGAGGAACTATGAGCACCAATCCCTTCGATGACGAGACCGCGACGTTCGTCGTGGTCGTCAACGACGAAGAGCAGCACAGTTTGTGGCCCACCTTCGCCGACATCCCGGCGGGCTGGCGACGGGTCTTCGGTGCGGCGAGCCGGGCGGAGTGCCTGCAATTCGTCGACGAACACTGGACCGACATGCGTCCGAAGAGCCTTCGCGCGGCCATGAACTCACAGGCAACGCCGTGACCGACACGGACGTCATGCTGCCGCGGGAACGGACCGAGCTACCCGACGAGGTCAGGCGGATCCCACCTCCGCCGTCGCGGCCGGAAGTGCCAGCTCCCTACGCATTTCGGCTCGCTGACCCATACGCCGATGCCGAGATGATCTCCGAGTGGATGCGCCGGCCGCATCTGGCCGCCGCCTGGGAGTACGTCTGGCCGGTGTCACGATGGCGCCGCTATCTGCTGGCGCAACTGGACGGCAGCTACTCCCGCCCGTTCGTCGCCAGCATCGATGGCCGCGACCATGCCTACGTCGAACTGTACTGGGCCGCCAAGGATTCGATCGCCACCCGGTATCAGTACGATCCGCACGATCTGGGCATACACGCCGCCATCGCCGATCCGGCAGTCACCAACAAGGGCATTGCGCAATTTGTGTTGCCACACCTGGTGGCCAGCGTGCTCACGGACGAGCCGGAATGTCGTCGGGTGATGTTCGATCCCGACCACCGGAACACGACCGCGCGCCGGTTCTGTGAGAGCGCGGGCTGCGTGTTCCTCGGCGAGCACGACATGACGAACCGCCGGATGGCGCTGTACGCACTACCCCGCACGCCTGCGGATGTTCCCCGGCGGAGGGCTTCGTAGGCCACCGAACGAACGGTACGAACTCGACGGCAACGGTACGCATAGACAACAGTCCGATTGGGTACGCGGCCAGGTGGACAGAAGAAGGGACCGCCGCTTGATGCGGTCGGTCGGCGGGAGGAGCTTCTGATGCCGGAGGTCGCACTACATCACGAAGGGCACCCGACGTATCGCCGGATGGTCCGCTTCGACTGGTCGGACACACCGCTGCACTGGGTACCTGACGACCCGTTCTCGACGCACATGATCAACGTCCTGCACCTGCTGCTGCCCGAGGGCGAAAGGCACTTCATCAAAGCCGTCCTGGAGGCGTCGTCGCTGGTCGATGACCCTGAATTGGAAGCCGCGATAAAGCCTTTCATCCAGCAGGAGTCCTGGCATGCCTGGGCGCACCAGGTGGTGCTCGACCATCTGGCCGAGCAGGGCATCAACACCAAGCCGTACACCGATCGGCTGGGCAAGACGCTGTCGATCTCCCTGGGCGATCCGCCGAAGTTCTTCCCGCCGGCGCTGCGGCGCTGGTGGCTCTACCGGCGCCTGGCCGATGTCGCCGCGCTGGAACACTTCACCGCGATTATGGGCCAGTGGGTCTTGAGCAACCGCGGGCTGGACTACGCGAAAGCCGACCCGATGATGTTGGACCTGCTGCGCTGGCACGGCGCCGAGGAGGTCGAACACCGCTCCCTCGTGTACGACGTCTATCAGCATGTCTGCGGCAGCTACGCCATCCGGGCGTTCTCCATGTTGATGACGGCCCCGCTGTTCATCGGCTGGTGGATCGCCGGTGCCCGCTACCTGATGGCCCACGACCCGACGGTCGAGACCAAATGGCGCTTGCGGGACTGGTTGCGGGCGGCGCGGGAATACCGGCTGCCGGGTCCGTGGCAGCTGTTCGTGACGGCGCCTGCCAGGTACCTGCGGCCCAGCCACCACCCGAACGACGAGGCGTCCACCGAGATGGCGATCGAATATCTGGAGTACTCGCCGGTGGCCAAGGCCGCCCGGGAGCGGGCCCGAGCCCAGGCGGAAAGGGTCGAGGTTCGATGAAGGTTCAGGTCGATCTGGACACCTGCGACGGAAACGGCGTGTGCATGAGCATCTGCCATGAGGTGTTCGACGTGCGGGAAGACGGACTGCACGTGCTGCAGGATGAGCCGCCCGCGCAGTTGCGTCAGCAGTTGAAGGGGGCCGAGGTCTCGTGCCCCACCCAGGCGATCCTCGTGAAGGACTGAGTTGATGCTCGAGCAGGTGGTCGTGGTCGGCGCGGGCATAGCCGGGACGCGGGCAGCGGAAACGCTGCGACGAGACGGCTACAAGGGTGAGCTCACCATCGTGGGCGACGAACGCCACGCTCCCTACCATCGGCCGCCCCTGTCGAAGAAGTTCCTCACCGGCAAGGTGCATCGCGCGGGTATCGACATCGCTCCGCAGTTCGAGGTGGACGCCCGCGTGCTGCGCGGCGCGTCGGCCGTGGGGCTCGACCTCTCGACTAGGACCGTTCGGCTGCGCGACGACGGCCGAGACCGTTCGCTGCGGTTCGACGGACTCGTCATCGCCAGCGGAGCGGTCCCGCGTCAATGGCCGGGCGGTCCCGTCCCCGACGGGGTGATGCTGCTCCGCACGGTCGAGGATTGTCTGGCGATCCGGGAACGGCTCGGCGCTAGTCGCCGGGTCGTGGTGGTCGGGGGCGGCTTTATCGGTGCCGAGGTCGCGGCGACCTGCCGGTCGCTGGGACTGGAGGTGGCGCTGATCGAGAAGTCCGTCAACCCGCTGGTGGCGGCCCTGGGGCCGGAATTGGCACCGTGCTGGGCCGCCCTGCACCGCGAGCACGGCGTCGACCTGCGGGTGGGCGTGGGCGTCGAGGAGATCGTCGGCAACGGACACGTGGAGGCGGTTCGGCTCACCGACGGTTCGCAAGTGTCGGCCGACCTCGTCATCGTCGGACTGGGCGTGACTCCGGCGACCGACTGGCTGCAGGGTTCGGGATTGCGCGTGGATGACGGGGTGGTCTGCGACGCCACCGGCCGCGCCGATGGCGGTACCGATGTGGTGGCTGCCGGAGATGTCGCGCGCTGGTGGCATCCGCTCTACGAGCGGCATCTGCGCACGGAGCACTGGGAGGACGCCGGGCAGCAGGGCGCCGCCGCCGCTCGCACGCTGCTCGCCGGCCCCGAGGCCGCACGGCCGCACGACGAGGTGCCCTACTTCTGGTCGGATCAGTACCACGTCAAGGTTCAAATGCTCGGTGTACCAACGGATTACGACGCAGTCCAGCTGGTCGAAGGCGACCCGAACCGCTGGGAGTTCGTCACGGCCTACGGACGCGACGGCCACACCATCGCGGTGCTGGGGACCATACCGAATCGGGTGTACGCCTACCGCGACGCCATCACCAACCGCGCTGAGTTCCCCCCGCGGCCGCCGTCCTGACGCCCGAGCGGCTCAGAGCCGGTTGAGCAGTTCGGCCTTCTTCGTGGCGAACTCCTCGTCGGAGAGGATGCCGCGCTGGTGCAGCCCGGCCAGCGACTCGATGGCTGCGACGACGGACCCCGGGTCGCCGGCCTGGTGCTGCGGCGCCGGCGCGGACGTCGGCGTCTCAGCCACCTGCTGGGCGCCGAGCTCGGTCAGGCCGGACACGTCGAAGGTGCCCAGCTGGCTGGTGAAGCTCACCGAGCCGTACCCGCCGCCGCCCTGCTGCTGTTGCACGCCGGTGATCTGGTGCTCGTCGGTATCGAACACCCTCGTGACACCGTTGACCTGGATCGCCAGCCGCCGGGTGGCCGGGAAGATGGCGTAGCGCACATCGTTCTGACCGCCGGACGAGGTGGGCACGCCCAGGTCCGCCGGCCACCAGTTGGATGAGGTGAAACCTCCCTGGGACTGCGTGGCAGCCGACGATGTGGCAGTGGCGCGAAACACCGTGGTCGAGGCGAGCAGCTGCGCCAACTCGCCGCACAGCGCGTCGACGCGGGCCTTCAGTGCGTTGTCGAACATGTTGCCGACCATCGTCATGCCGCCGCGCATCCACTGCCCGGCGCCACCGAGCTCGGGAATCGTGAACTGCGCCATCGTGCCGCCGCCGGCGTGGATGGCGAACAGCATGGCCAGAACAGCATCCCGGGAAAGCCCGTGGCGCTGCGCGATGTCGGTGATGGCGTTTTCGGCCTCGGGGGTGACCGTTGCCTGCATAGTCATGAATCTTTCGTTGTCGGTGCAGTGGCGAGATTACCTACTGGTACCCCGCGATGCCGGTCGGCGAATCATGGCCAAAGATGAATGGCGTGAGCTTCGACGTGCGCGGACGCCTGCCGCGGGACGGTGAGCTCGCGCCCTGGCTGGCGGAGAACAGCCTGGGCAACCGGTTCGGGCTGGCGGTCGCCGCCGGCAACGAGGGCCGGCGGTCCAGGGCGGTCGCGCTGGCAATCGTCGCCGCCGACGGGGATGGCCGCTATCTGGACGTCGCCGCGTTGACCGGCGACGACGAGGCTGCCCTGTCATCGTGGCTCGCCGACCCGGGCCCTCCCAAGGCGGTACACCTGGGCAAGTGGACCATGCACGCGCTGCGGAACAGCGGCTGGACCCTGCGTGGGGTCACCTCCGATACCGCACTGGCGGCGCACCTGCTGCGACCCGGACGGCGAAACACCGAGCTCAACGATCTGTTGGTTCACCACATGCGTTGCGCATTGCCCGAGGAACCGCTTGAGCTGGAACTGTTTTCGGCGCGCCCGGACGAGCGTGCCGTGCGCGCGCTGATCCTGCGGGCCTGCGCGGTGCTCGATCTTGCCGATGTGCTCGACGAGGAGTTGGCCCGCATCGATTCGTCGTCCCTGATGGGGCGGGTGGAGCTGCCGGTGCAGCGGGTGCTGGCTGACCTGGAGTCCGTTGGCGTCGCCGTGGACCCCGCGCATCCGCTGTCCGACGCGCCGGACGGGCGGGTCCATGCCACGTATCGCCACACCGTGTCAGCCACCGGCGCTCTGTCGTCGTCGCAACCGAACCTGCGTGGCGTCCACGCACGCTTCGTGGCCGGTGCCGGCTACGCGGGACTGCTGACCGCGCGCTACCACGCGCTGGAGTTGCGGTTACTGGACCACCTGTCGGGCGGCACCGGGCCCATCGTCGGCGACCGGGAGCGGACGCTGTCTCGCGCGCTGGCCTGCGGATGGAGCGCCCACGAGGTGGCGGCCGCGCTGAAGGTCTCCGTCGGTGACGCGAAAGAAGCTGTTTCGCAGTATCTTTCCGGCTCTCTGCGCGACCTGCTGGCCGGCGCCGTGGACGACGCCCGCGACCGGGGATACGCGGCCACGCTCTCGGGCCGCCGTCGCTACCTGCCCGACCTGGACAGTCCCGACCCGGTGCTGCGTGACGCCGCTGAACGGGCGGTGTGTGCCACGGTTCTGCAGGGCGGGGCGGCCGACGTCGTCAAAACCGCGATGATCACGGTCGACCAGGCCGTCACGGCCGCCGGGCTGTCCTCGCGGATGGTGGCCCAGATCGATGACCGGCTCGTGTTCGAGGTGGCGCCCGATGAGCGCGACACGCTGGAGACAATCGTCCGCGAGCAGATGGCGTGCGCCTACCAATTTGATGCACCGCTGGCTGTTTCAGTCGCGGACTAACTCCCCTCACCTTCAACCTATACCTGACCGGGGGGCTTGCGGCAAGACCCGGGGCATGCCGCAAAATCGCTGAGCTAAGCCAAAACTCAGCGAAACGGGGGAAGTGTGAGAAGCGAGCATGCGGTCGTCGTCGTGGGCGCCGGACCGACCGGCCTGATGCTGGCAGCCGAATTGGCGCTGGCCGGAATCGATGTCGCCATCGTCGAACGACGCACGGATCAGGCCCTGGTCGGCGCCCGCGCGGGCGGTCTGCATTCACGCACCATCGAGATCCTCGACCAGCGCGGCGTGGCCGACCGGTTCATCGAGCAGGGCGAAGTGGCCCAGTTGGCCGGGTTCTCGCAGATCCGCCTGGACATCAGCGACTTTCCCACTCGGCACCCCTACGGACTTGCGTTGTGGCAGAGCCATATCGAGCGGCTCCTGGCTGAGTGGGTGGACGAGCTCGCGGTCCGCGTCTATCGCGGTCACGAGGTCGGGAGCATCTCCCAAGGCGAGGCCGGTGTCCAGGTGCGGCTTACCGACGGGGGAGTGCTACGGGCCGAGTTCCTGGTGGGGTGCGACGGCGGACGCAGTGCGGTGCGCAAGGCGGCCGGCATCCCCTTCGAGGGCTGGGAGCCCACCGCGAGCTACTTACTCGCCGAGGCCGAAATCGGCTCTGGCGCAACGCAGGAACCGGAATGGGGCATTCGGCACGACGAGCTCGGTGTCCATGCGATCAGCAGGACCGGTGAGGGTGGGCCGGTCAGGGTCATGGTGACCGAGCGCCACCTCGGGGCAACGGGCGAACCCACGTTGGGCGACCTGAGCCGGGCAATGATCGACGTTTACCGAACGGACTACGGAATCCACAGTCCCGCTTGGATTTCCCGATTCACCGACGCGGCCCGCCAGGCCTCCGTGTACCGGAGGGGGAGGGTGCTGCTGGCCGGCGACGCGGCCCACGTACATCACCCTATCGGCGGGCAGGGGCTCAACACGGGGATGCAGGACGCGGTGAATCTGGGATGGAAACTCGCGGCAGTGGTCAGTGGGACGTCGCCCGACAATCTGCTGGACAGCTACCACGACGAACGGCACCCGGTCGCCGCGCGTGTGCTGCGCAACGCGATGGCCCAGATGGCGCTGCTGCGCACGGATGACCGCACCACGGCACTGCGCGAGACTACCGCCGAACTCCTCGGCATGGAGGAGCCCCGGAAACGATTCGCCGCCATGATGTCTGGTCTGGACATCCGCTACGAGCTCGGTGACGGACATCCGTTGCTGGGTCGGCGGATGCCCGACCTCGACCTGGTCGGTACCGGCCGGCGAGTCTTCGAACTGCTGCACCAGGCCAAGCCGGTGCTGCTGAACCTCGGCGAACCCGGCCGCATCGACATCGCCGGCTGGGCCGACCGGGTCCTGCTGGTGGATGCGAAACATGATGGCAACTGCGAGCTTCCGGCGCTGGGTGCCGTCGCCGTTCCCGGCGCCGTACTGATCAGGCCGGACGGACACGTCGCGTGGGCCGCGGACGCGCCGTACGACGGCCTGGCGGCCGCCCTCACCACCTGGTTCGGCGCGCGCAATGCCGAGCCGGGAATGGACGGGTCGAGCGGACGTGTTCAACTTGGTTATGGCTGAAAACGTTGAGCTGAGCCCCACGGATTGGGTACGCGAGCAGACCGAGCGGATTCTGCGGCAGGGCACCACCGACGGGGTCGAAATCTTCGACAAACCCGTCGTCCTGCTTACCATGACCGGCGCGAAGTCCGGTAAGAAGCGCTACGTGCCCCTGATGCGCGTCGAACACGACGGCCGCTACGCGATCGTCGCGTCCAAGGGCGGCGCGCCCGAACATCCGGCCTGGTACCACAACGTCAAGGCCAATCCCGCGCTGACCGTGCAGGACGGGGAGAACGTGCACAGTCTCACCGCACGCGAACTCGACGGCTCCGAGCGTGAGGAGTGGTGGCGGCGCGCTGTCGAGGCCTACCCGCCCTACGCCGAGTACCAGACGAAGACGACCAGGCAGATCCCGGTCTTCGTGCTGGAGTGATAGGCGCACGGCCGGTGCGCCGTTTGCGTGACACTGACATCAGGCACACAACACGCCGTGGGGGCTGTGCGCAGTTTCAATCTCGACGGTGTCGTGCTGGAGTGACGGTGCCGGTTTCGCGCCTCTCGGCAAGTGGTCGCTCGAAGCGACGATTCTGGTGTGGTACCCGGGGGAAGTATCCGGCACCGTCGCGATGAGTAACAACGCGAACCAGCGCGGATATTCCGGTTGGCTGGGACGGCGGCACCTGTTCTAATAACCCCCATCGTTAGCGTCCGTCCACGAGGGATCCCACTGCCGCGGCTGCCGAAGGTGCCCGCGCTGGCACCCGTTGCGCAGCTGCCGGAAGGGTTCGTCGTCGACCTGCCCGGTCGGGGCAGCACCTACGTTCTCGACTCCGGTCCCAGCGAGGGACCGACCTACATCCTGCTGCACTCCCTGGCCTGTACCGGCCTGATGACGTGGTATCCCGCGCTGGACGTGGTGCGCGAATTCGGCCGGGTGGTGATCTTCGACCAGCGATGCCATGGCCAGGGCATCTCGCCGCCCCGGATGCTGTTCGAAGACTGCGCTGACGATGTGGTGGCACTGGCCGACGTACTCGATATCCCCAGCTTCGTGCCGGTCGGCTACTCGATGGGGTCACTGATCGCTCAGCTGGTGTGGCGGCGCCACCGCGAGAGGGTCGACGGGTTGGTGCTGTGCGCCGCGACCGCGGCCGTGAGCCGCGCCCGCTACGAGCGCGTGGCCACCGGGCTGTTCGCGGCCCTGATCGAGACTCTCACCCCCGCACCCCGCCGCGGCGGACCGGCGGCCGCCGTGCCCACCGGGCTGTTCGCCGACTATCAGTGGGTGCTGGGCCAGGCTCGTGCCACGTCACCGGGTGGCATTACTCGCGCGATCGCCGAGGTGGTGCGCTTCGACTCGACCTCCTGGGTCGGCGACATCGACGTTCCGACGGCGGTCGTGGTGACGATGAAAGACCGTGCCTTCGGCGTACAGCGGCAGAAGTGGTTGGCTGAGCGCATTCGGGACGCTGAGATGGTCCCGGTGGACGCCGGCCACGCCGGGTGCACACTGCAGCCGGCCGCCTTCGTCCCGGGGCTCGCGAAGGCGATCGAATCGGTCCACCACCGGCTCCCCGCACCCGAGTGCGCCACGCGGGCGGCCAGATAGGGAAGGCGGGCCGGTGAAGCGACTCAGCGGTTGGGATGTGCTGATGCTGGCCAGCGAGACGCCCAACGTGCATCAGCACACCCTGAAGGTGGCGGTGGTCGACACCAGCGGCTTCGAGGGCGTGCCGACCTTTGACGCGTTCCGCGAGGTGTTCCGGGCCCGGCTGCCGGTGCTGGAGCCGATGCACTACCAGCTGGTGACGACGCCCTTCCATCTGCACCGCCCGGTCTGGCATGAGGACGCCGACCTCGACCTCGACTACCACCTGCAGCGGGTCGAGGTGCCCGCACCCGGCGGACGACGCGAACTCGACGCCGTCATCGGCCGCGTGGCCAGCACGCCGCTGGACCGCAGCCGCCCGCTGTGGCAGTTCTATTTCGCCGAGGGGCTCTCTGATCAGCGCATCGCGGTGATCGGCAAGATCCATCACGTGCTGGCCGACGGCGTCGCCTCGGCGAACCTGATGGCGCGCACCTTGCAGTGGTCCGATGTGACGCCTGATCAGACCGGAACGGCCTTCGCCCCGCCGCGGACCCGGGACGTGGTGCGATTCGCCGCCCACGACCACCTCGCCCGCGTCCGGACCCTGCCGTCAGCGGTGCGCGACGGAGTCGTCGGCGCCTACCGGCTGCAGCGCCGCGCACGGCAGCGGTTGACGCACCCTGATCTGGCGGCCCGGTTCGATCCACCACCGACGTTCCTCAACCACAAGCTCTCGCCGGGACGGACCTTCGCCAGCGGTGTGCTGCCGCTCGCGGAGGTCAAAGCGGTCAGCAAGAGGCTGGAAGTGACCATCAACGATCTGGTGCTCACCGTCACGGCAGGAGCCCTGCGCCGTCTGTTGCTGAACTACGGCGAACCCACCGACCGGCCGCTGATCGCTTCGATACCCACCGCCACCGACACCTCGCCGGACCGGATCGCGGGTAATGCCCTGGCCACGATGCTGGTCTCGCTGCCCGTGCACGTCAGCGACCCGAAGGAACGCCTGGACCTGATCCGCACCTCCACGCGCATCGCCAAGGAAGATCATCAACTGCTCGGACCCACCCTGGTTGGCCGTTGGCTGGAGTTCATCCCGCCCACCCTCACCCGCGCCACATTCGGGTGGATGTCACGACGCGAGGCACCCAATCAGCTGTTCAACCTGATCGTCTCCAACGTGCCCGGCCCGCGTGAACGCGGCCACATCGCCGGGGCCGTGGTGACCGACTTCTATTCCGTCGGACCGCTTGCCGCCGGCTCGGCCCTGAACATCACTGTCTGGAGTTATGTCGACCAGCTGAGTGTCTCGGTACTGTCCGACGACGCGACTCTGAAAGACACCCACGAGGTGACCGACGCGTTCGTCGCCGCGTTCGCCGAGTTGCGTCAGCGACAGGAAGGCAACGGCGGCATTTCCGCGGCGTCGGCGGGCTAGCGGTTTACCGCGGCAAAGCATCGGGTAATTCCGTGGGCAACGTTCTGAAACGATGTGCGTCAGTGTGCGGTGGTCTGAAACCGCCGCAAGAGGGACCAATGATGAATGCCAAGCACCGCCTGAGCGAGCCGCGACCGCCGCGGCCGTTGCTGCCTGGCAAATATGCGCGACCAGAAAGAAACAGGATTTCCGGTGCCCTGTTGCGGGCATGCGGTATCGCTTTCGGTTCGCTGATTGTGGCGGCGGCGTTGGCCGCGTTCGTGGTGAACGCGGTCGGATCCGGGCACATACCGCCGGATGCTGCCGACCAGCACGTCAGCCAGGAAGGCACGTTGATCGCGGTGTCGGCGGGCTCGGTCACCGCGCGCAGCCGTGACGGGATCACCCGAACTTATCTGGTCACTCCACAGACCGCGGTCATCACCAGGGCCGGGAGCCAGTTCGCGGTGAACGACGAAGTGGACATCATCGGAACCATCCAGAACGGAACCGCACTGGCCACCGCGGTGGCCCACCGCGACCTCGGGCACGGGGGCGGTCCGCCGATGGATTACGTTGCAGGCCAACCTGTTAGCGGCGCGCTGGACAGCAACTGAGTACCGCGGTGGGCGAAACTGCGGTGGCGACCGAGCCGGGTTGCCCGAAACGGATGGAATTCGGGCCTTGCGGTGGTGTGCGTCCAGACGGTCAATGTGAGATGCGTTCGGGGGACTGTGTATTCACTGACATCGTGAGGTGGTCAGGCCCGGCGCCGGTGGCCGGCCGGGAGACCGGGCCGGCGCCCTTGGTGCTGACCGATTTCAGCTGCGCGCCCTTCGATCGCGACGATGTCGCGGCGACCGCGGCGGTGCTGGCGCCCTCGTGCGACGCGGTACTGGTGGGCGAACATCAGAACAAGCCGGATTTTCCGCCCACGCTGATGGGATCGTTGCTGCTGGACGCCGGTGTGACCCCGTGGATCACGTTGTCGTGCCGAGATCGCAACCGGATCGTCCTGGAACAGGAACTGCGGGGCCTGCGCACCATCGGGGTGGACACCGTGCTCTGTGTGACCGGTGACGGGCGCGGCTATGACGTTCGGCCGGACGTCACTCAGACGTTCGATCTCGACGGGCTGCGGTTGGTGTCGCTGGCCGCATCGCTCGGGGTGCTCCCGGCGGTACCGGAGACGCCCACGGCGCCGCCCATCGCTGCCAGACCCGCCCGGCTGGTCGAGAAAGAGCGGGCGGGCGCGGGCCTCGCGGTGCTCAACCATGTGCCGTTCCCGGACATGATCGCCGAGTTCATGAAAACGGCTCGGGCGCAGGGCTTGTCGATCCCGGTGATCGCCGCGGTCGCGGTGTTCACCGACAGCGTGTCAGCCGCGGTTCTGCAGGGTCTGCCCGGTCTCGAACTCGACCCCGCCGTGACGGAAAGCGTCCTCAGCTCGGCGGATCCGATCGCCGCCGGCATTTCGGCCGCGGTCAGTGAGGCGCGGTCGCTGCTCTCGATCGACGGCGTCGAAGGCGTCAACGTCTCCGGGCTGGCATCGGCGTCGGGCGCCCGGGTCGGCGCCGAGATCAAAGCGGAGGTAGGCCGGCTCATCCGGGAGGGGGTTTCGTGACCGAAGCGATGCAGGCGGAGTTCGACACGGTCGCGGAGTGGACGGCACAGGTCGCCGCCGACATGGGACCGGAGTATCACGTGCCGGCAGGCTGCCGGGGCAGCGGCAGCCCGGCCGCACTGGACTGGCTTGCCGAGCGCATGGAACTTGCTTCCGGCGCAACGTTTTTGGACTGCGGCGCGGGCGTCGGCGGGCCGGCCGCGTACGCGGCGCAACAGCGAGAGCTGCGGCCCGTACTCGTCGAGCCGGAGGCCGGCGCGTGTCGCGCCGCCCAGCGGCTGTTCGGCTATCCGGTGGTGCAAGCGTTGGGATCGAAACTGCCGCTGGCGGAGGCGAGTTGCGATGCCGCGTGGTCGCTCGGAGTGCTGTGCACCACTCCGGAGCAGCTCGCATTGCTCACGGAGCTGCACCGCACCGTGCGGCGCGGTGGCCGAATCGGGTTGCTGGCGTTCGTGGCTCGAGGCGAACTGCCGAGCGACGAACTGGAGGGCAACCACTTCCCGGCCCCGGAGCGGTTACGGCAATTGGTGGACGAGTCGGCGCTGCATGTCGAGCACTGGCTGAGAACCGCTGAGCTGCCGGCGATTCCGGAGGAATGGAACCAGCGGATGGATGCCGTTACGGACGAGCTGACCCGGCGGCACGGGCATACCGACGCCTGGCAGCTGGCCGAGCGGCAGAGCTCCCGGATCGGACGGCTGCTGGAAGACGGGACTCTGACGGGCGAGTTGCTGGTACTGCGTCACGCGTGAGCCCGGCGCGCAGCATCCGCCCCGCGGCGGGGACCCTGCCCTGTGCCATCACTGTCGGAGCCACCCGCACCACCGATTCGAGCCGGCGCTGGACTGCTACCCGCGCGGACCGGGTCTTCACCCAAAGCGCCGACCCTGGCGGCCTGTCCGACATAATCTGATCGAGAAGACACCCCGAATAGTCGCTGAGTAACGCGGGCGGAATTGCAGCGGTGCTCGCAACCTCAGCCAAATCGATCAGGAGTTGACCCGTGAGCGTCAATCCGTTTGACGACGACAATGGCAGCTTCTTCGTCCTGATCAACGACGAAGAGCAGCACAGCCTATGGCCAACCTTTGCCGATGTCCCCGACGGCTGGAGGGTGGTCTACGGCGAGGCGGCGCGAGCCGACTGCCTGGACTACATCGAACAAAACTGGCCCGATATCCGACCCAAGAGTTTGCGTGACCGGCTTTCCCAGCAACGGGCGGGCGATAACTGAAGACAGTTACGCCGTGTCCGAGTCCGTGATTCCGACTGGATCGAACACCACTCCCGGTAAGCGCCGGAGTCCTTCTTAGTAGCTTTCTCAGCGGGCCGGAGCCGGTGCTCGGCTGCTCCTTTCCCGCGTTTCCGGGGCCGCAGCGGTAGGTCGACGCGGCAGGTCCCGCGCTCGGGCGTCGGAAACGATGAGTTTGCCCGGCAATCACGCAGCGCACGTGGCGGATTTGATGTCCGCGCCGCCGTTACCAGGATCGCCGCCGTTGCGTGCCAACAGCGCCGCCGATCGCGGACGCCCGGGCGGCATGAATATGTTGGGACTTTCGTCTCTTGTTGCCGTTATCTGGGATGTGCTGCAATGGCCCAATTCCTATCGGGCTGGGGCGGCAACATCAGAACGCGAAACGTGATGACCATCATTGACCACAATGCCTGGCGCAATCCGTTGCGCCAGAGGCTGTCTCGGAGCAGTTCCGGGAAGCTCCGCAGAGTGGCGCCCCGTGGAGCACCTGTCGCATGAAGGCGCGTGGTACCGGATTCGCGGCCACACAACAATATTCGCCGCTACCGCATATCGATTACCACATCGCACAACCCTCGGACGGCAACCCGGACAACCAGCACCAAGGCCGTGGCAAAGCCGTCGGCGGGGCCCGCCGCAGCAACCTCGACCGCGCTCGGTTACGCCGGCTCGACCGTCATCGCCGAACCAGCACCGACCTCCATCGAGGAGACGCCGTGCGTCGGGTGATTTCGTGCGGCTTGGCTGCGATTAAGTCACCTCATCGTCGGAGGTGGCCATGTCATTGCTAGTGGAGCGGGTACGGCAACTGGCGGCGCACGTCCCCGATGCTCTGGCCATCTCCTATGTGGATGGTCGAGGTCGCGTTACTGAGTCGGTGAGTCGCGCGGGCGTGGTGACCGCGATGGATGAGATGACCGAGTTCTTGTGGCAGCGTTGCGGTCTGGCGCCTGGTGATCGAGCGTTGCTGGTGTATCCGCCTGGTTTGGACTTCGTGCGCAGCTTGTTGGGGTGCATGGCCGCGGGAGTGATTGCGGTGCCGGTGTATCCGCCGGATCCGTTCAACCCGCGTAAGTCCATCGACGGGTTTCGGCGGGTGGCGGCGGACTGCGGCGCCAAGGCGGTGCTGACGAGTCGCGGCTATGCCCGTGCGCGCAGGATGGGCGCGGCCAAATCGTTGGTGACCGCGAACCCGGTTGACTGGCCCGCCGATCTTTCCTGGCACGTGACTTCGCGGCTGGGCCGGCGTTCACGCTACCCTTCCGAACCGGCGCCGGATTGGGCCCCCAGCCCGGATACGCCGGCGTTGCTGCAGTACACATCGGGCTCGACCGCAAACCCCAAAGGTGTGGTGATCACCCACGGCAACGTCGCTCACCAGGTCGATTTCAACCGCAGGTTGCTGGGGTTGGGCCTTGACGCCCGGGCTGTGTTCTGGGTGCCGCCATATCACGACTTCGGGCTTATCAGCGCGATCTTGAGCGCGTCGGCAGGCAATGCGGAGTTGACGTTGATGTCACCGTTGAGCTTCCTGCAGCGGCCCGCGCTGTGGTTCGAGGTGATGGATCGGGTGCGCGCGACCCATACCGCTGCGCCCAACTTCGGTTATGAGTTGGCGGTGCGCAAAACCACCCCTGAGCAGCGCGCCAACTGGGATTTGAGTTCACTGCGGGTGGTGATGAGTGCTGCCGAACCGGTTAGCGCGGACACCACCGACCGTTTCCTCGATGCCTTTGCGGTGTGCGGATTACGTCGGGAGGCCTTCTGCCCGGCTTACGGCCTCGCCGAACACACCGTGGGGGTGACCGTGTTCGGCCGCTCGAGTATGCGGGTGGACCGGAACCGACTCGAAACCCAACGGATCGCTGTTGCCGGGGAGGGTGCCGATTCGCAGCTGCTGATGGGTTGCGGCAAGCCGGCCGATGACATCGATGTGCGCATTGTGGACCCCGAGTCCGGTGCGGAATTGGGTGATGGGCACGTCGGGGAGATCTGGGTGGACTCGCCGAGTAAGGCCGTCGGCTATTGGGGGGCCCCGGAGGCCAGCGAAGCTACCTTCCAGGCCCGATTGGCGGGTATGCACAACGGCCGCGGCTATCTGCGGACCGGGGATCTGGGATTCCTGCATGACGATGAGCTGTATGTGTGCGGTCGCATCAAGGATCTGCTGATCGTCGCTGGTCGCAACGTTTACCCGCAAGATCTCGAAGACAGCGTGCGTGATTGCCATCGCGCGATCAGGCCGGGTGGGATCGCCGCCTTCGCTATCGAGGACGGCGGCGGCGAAGCGGTAGCGATCCTCGCGGAGGTGCGCCCAGATGCTTCGTCGCAGGTGTTGTCGGACGTGGTCGAGACGGTGCGGGCGGTGGTGCTCAAGGACCACCAGTTGCGTTGTGCGGTAGTAGTTTTAGGTCCGCCGGGCAGCGTGAGCAAGACCACCAGCGGCAAGGTGCAGCGTTCGCGATGCCGCGCCCGATTACTTGACGGCACTCTGGAAGCCCAGGCGTTGTTGGTGGACCGTTGCGAGGGTGCAGAACTCGGTAGCGCGACGCCGGTACACGTGTCGGTGGGAGGTGGCGAGGCGCGCCGGGCCGAGGAGTTGCTCGTGCCGGTGCGTGAACAGGTGGCCGCGGTCCTAGGGGTCCGTGTCGGCCTGGTCGAGGTTGACCAGCCGTTGGGGGACCAGGGTCTCAGCTCGGTCGGCGTCAGCGAATTGGCAGCACGGCTGACTCGGGTGGTGGGCCGTGAAGTGCTTGCGGTGGAGGTTTACGACCATCCCACGGTCGCGGGGTTGGCCAGGATGTTCGCTGCCGGTGGTGGTGGGCGGGATGGCCCGCGCCGCACCGACACCTCGGATGTCGAGGAGCCGATCGCGGTCGTCGCGATGGCGTGTCGCACACCCGGCGGGATAACAGATCCGGAGGGTTTCTGGGGGCTGCTCGATCAGGGCCGTGATGCCATCGGCGGGTTTCCCCAGCGTTGGGACAGCGGGGGTCTCTTCGATCCTGATCCCGACGCGGTGGGCAAGACCTACGCCCGCGAGGGCGGGTTCTTGTCCGATCTGGAGCTTTTTGATGCGCAGTTTTTCGGCATCTCGGCGCGTGAGGCTACCGCGATGGACCCCCAGCAGCGGCTGGTGTTGGAGCTGGCCTGGGAGGCGTTGGAACGTGCCGGCCTGCCCCCGGATGGGTTGGAGGGATCCGCCACCGGGGTGTATCTGGGCACACAGTCCAGCGATTACGGCCTGGACGGGTCATCTTTGCAGGATCTGGATGGCTACCGCCTCACCGGTCGGACCATCAGTGCGGTCTCGGGGCGGGTCTCGTACGCGCTGGGTCTGCAGGGTCCGGCCATGACCGTCGATACGGCTTGTTCGTCGTCGTTGGTGGCCGTGCACCTGGCGGCGTCGGCGCTGCGTCAGGGTGAGTGTGATCTGGCGTTGGCCGGGGGTGTGCAGGTGATGTGCACCCCGGCAATGTTTGTGGAGTTCAGCCGGTTGCGCGCGGTAGCCCCCGACGGGCGGTGTAAAGCGTTTTCGGCCGCTGCTGACGGCGCGGGTTGGTCAGAAGGCGCCGGCGTGGTCGTACTCAAACGGCTCCGCGATGCCCAGCGTGACGGGGATCGGGTGTTGGCGTTGATCCGTGGATCGGCGGTCAACCAGGACGGACGCAGTCTGGGGTTGACCGCACCTAACGGATCGAGCCAGCAGCGCGTCATCCGCGCAGCCTTGCAGGCCAGCGGGTTGACGCCCGACGATATCGACGCCGTCGAGGCGCACGGCACCGGTACCGCCTTGGGTGATCCGATCGAGGCCGGCGCGCTCGGGCAGGTATTCGGGCGGACCCGCGACGCTGAGCATCCGTTGTGGCTGGGTTCGTCGAAATCCAACATCGGTCACACTCAGGCTGCCGCCGGGGTCTTGGGCGTGATCAAAATGGTGCTGGCTCTGCAACACGAGCGTCTGCCGCAAACTCTGCACGCACGGATGCCAAACGAACACATCGATTGGGACGCCGGCCGGCTTTCTCTGTTGCAGCAGTCCCAGCCCTGGCCACACGATCGGGCGCACGTGCGTCGTGCGGGGGTGTCCAGTTTCGGAATTTCGGGCACCAACGCGCATCTGATCTTGCAGGAGGCGCCCACGCTGCCGGCGCCAGTGGCCGCGGGTGGTCCGACAGAGGACTCGGTGCTGCGGTTCTGGCCGCTGTCGGCCCGTAGTAACGCCGCGTTGTGCGCGCAGGCTGATCGGCTTCATCGGCATTTGAGCGCGCACCCGGAGGTGGATCTGACCGACCTGGCCTTCAGTTTGGCCACCACTCGCACTCATCATCCGCAGCGGGGCGTGATTACCGTGGCCGGCGTTGACCCGCGCGCCGATCTGCTGGAGGCTTTGGCCGCGCTGTGGGCCCAGCGAACTCATCCCGGTCTGACCCGTCATCATCTGGTGTCGCTTGCCGGCAAAATCGTGTTCGTCTTCCCGGGCCAGGGCGCTCAATACCCGGCGATGGCCGCCGGGCTCTACCAGGAGCACCCCGTGTTTGCCCGTGCTGTGGATGCCTGTGATCAGGCGCTGCAACCGTGGACCGGCTGGTCAGTGGCCGATGTCATCTGTGGGCGCCCCGGAGCCGCCCCGTTGGAGCGGGTGGACGTGGTCCAGCCGGTGCTGTTTGCGGTGATGATTGCGCTCGCCGAAGTGCTGGGGGGCTACGGGATCGTGCCCGACGCGGTCGTCGGGCATTCCCAGGGAGAGATCGCTGCCGCGTATGTGGCCGGGGCGCTTTCGCTGGAACGCGCCGCCCGGGTGGTAGCGCTGCGCAGTCGCGCGCTGACGCACTTGGCCGGTGCAGGGGCGATGGCGTCGGTGCTGCTACCCGCGGAGCAGTTGCGAACGCGGTTGCGCGGTTGGGGCGGCGCGGTGAGCATTGCCGCGGTCAACGGCCCCGCCCACACCGTGGTGAGCGGTGAAGTCGGCGCGGTGGCGCGCTTCATCGAGGCGTGTAGCGGTGACGGAATTCAGGTCCGCTCTCTGGCGGTGGATTACGCTTCCCACTCCCCTCACGTCGAAGCGCTGCGTGACCAGCTCCTGCACGAGCTGGCCGACCTTGACCCGCAGCCCGCACGCATACCGCTGTATTCCACGGTGCAGGGCGTCCCATCAGGTGAGCCTCTGAACACCACCACCATGAACGCCGACTACTGGTATGCCAACCTGCGTGAGCCTGTCCGGTTCCATGACACCGTGGCAGCGCTGCTCGGGCACGGTGAGCACACATTTGTCGAGCTGTCGGCGCATCCGGTGTTGGCTGCCGCGATCAGCGACACCCTGGCTGGTGTGGCCGGGCCGGCGAACTCGGTAATCACCACGTTGCATCGTGACCGGCCTGACGTGGACAGCCTCAACGCCGCATTGGCCGCGTTGCACATTCACGGTCACAGCCCGTCCTGGCGGCGTCTCTACCCACACGCCAACGCTGTCGGGCTGCCAACCTATCCGTTCGAGCGTCGTCGTTATTGGCTGGCTGCAGCCCCGGCCGTCGACGTCAGCGCTGCGGGGCTGGGTGCCGTCGAACATCCGTTGTTGGGCGCGGTCACCGAGCTGGCCGGTAAAGGCCAAGTTCTGATCAGTGGAAGTTTGTCGTGCAGCGCGCACGGCTGGCTCGCCGGCCACCGGGTCAATGGCGGTGTCGAGTTCCCGGTGGCCGGGTTGATCGATGTGGTGTTGGCCGCCGGCGGATTGGTGGGGTGTGCGGTCATCGAGGAATTGGTGGTGCACACCGCGCTGCGGCTTTCTGAGCATGCATCTACCGATGTGCAGATCCTGGTCCAGCCCGCTGATCCCGATGGACGGCGGGCTTTCGACGTGCACTCCCGAGCGGGTGGACAGCGGGGTCCGTCGGGTTGGACATTGTGCGCCGGCGGCGTGTTGAGCGCGCAGCCGGCGGTGGCGCCGGCCGCGCCGCCACTGGCGGCTGTAGAGGCGGTTGACCCCGACGTTTTCTATGAGCAATTGGCCGCTGACGGCTTGGACTGCGGCGGGCTGTTCCGATCGGTCCGCGGTGTCGGTCATGACGCTGCCCGCCCGGATGTGGTGTGCGCCGAGGTGGAACTGCCCGCCGGCACCGACGTCGACGGCTACGGGATTCACCCTGCGTTGCTGGATGCCGCGTTGCAGCCGTTAGCCGTGTTCGACCGCACCGGCGCGGATGCCGAGCCTGCAGGGTTGCGGGTTCCGTTCGCGTTTGCCGGGGTGAGGTTGTTTGCGACGGCGGCCACCCGGTTGTCTGTGCAACTCGAGCGCACCGGCGCGGATCGTTACCGGCTGCGGGCGGTGGATCCGGCGGGGGCGGCGGTGATCAGCATCGATTCGCTCAGCGTTGGTGATTCGCCCGACACGGTCGGGGAGCGCGCCGCGGCGGACGGCCCTTCCGAAGGCTTGTCGAAGTTGTCGTGGCCGGCGTTGCCGGCGAACACCTTCACACCGGGGGCGGCCGCGCCGGGGTGGGTGGTGCTCGGCGATGGGTGCGATCAACTGCCGGCCGCGTTGCGCCACCACCGGGGCTACGCCGACGTGGCCCACCCCGATCTCGGTCAGGCCGACGGGGTGGTCTGGGTGCTCGCGTTGTCCGATCCGCCCGGTGACGTGCCGGTCGGGTTGCACACGCTGACCCGCAGCGCCCTGGCCGGGTTGCAGGTTTGGCTGGCGCGTGCGGACACCGTCAATACCCCGTTGGTGATCCTGACTCGCCAGGCGGTTCAGGTCAGCGTCGACGACAGCGTTGATGACCAAGCCCCGAATCTGGTTCACGCCGCGTTGTGGGCGTTGGTCCATAGCGCCCAGAATGAGCATCCGGGCCGCATCACGCTGGTGGACATCGACGACAGCGCCGCCTCCGGCGAGGTCTTGTCGGCGGTGTTGTCGCAACGCCCCGACGCCGAGCCCCAGCTGGCCGTGCGCGGCGGCGTGGCCCATGTTCCCCGGGTGGTCCAAACCTCGGCGCCGGCGGCTCCGCCGACGGTGTTCGACCCCGACGGCACGGTGCTGATCACCGGGGGCACCGGGATGTTGGGCGCGGTTTTCGCCGAGCATCTGATCACCCGCTACGGGGTGGGTCATCTGCTGTTGGTCTCACGGCGCGGGCCGGAGGCGCCGGGTGCGAACGAACTGCAGCAGCGGCTGACCCAACTGGGGGCCCGAGTCACGATCGCCGCGTGTGATGTGGCCGATCCTGTCGAGGTCAGCGCGCTGCTGGCGGCTATCCCGGCCGGACATCGGCTGTGTGCGGTCATCCATACCGCCGCCGTGCTGGACGACGCCCTGGTCAGCGACATGACCGTTGCGCAACTGGATGCGGTGTTGGCCGCCAAAGCCGACAGCGCCTGGCATCTGCACCGCCTCACCGCCGAGCTGGACCTCGATGCGTTCATCGTGTTCTCCTCGGCCGCGGGAGTTCTGGGTGGGCCCGGCCAGGCCAACTACGCCGCCGCTAACGCTTTCCTGGACGCGCTGGCACAGCTGCGTCAACACAATCAGCTCCCGGCCACCAGCTTGGCGTGGGGCTATTGGCAGACCGCCTCGGCGATGACGGCGGAGGTGGGCTCGATCGAGCGGGCCCGCTTCGCCCGTACCGGTATGACCCCGATCAGCACCAGTGATGGCCTGATCCTCTTCGATGCCGCGCTGACCTGCCGGCAGCCCGCCCTGATCGCTGCCCCGACCAGCGCTCCGGCGTTGGCCCGACTGGCACGCGCCAATGCGTTGCCCGCAATCCTGTCCGGGCTGACCACCACCCTTCGCCAGGCCGCCCAGACCGGCCCCGACACGTTGACCGCCCGGCTGGCCGGGCTGACGCCCGAGCAACGGCACGCCACGTTGACTGCCCTGGTCACCACCACCACTGCCACGGTGTTGGCCCACCCCGACCCGGGTGCCCTCGATCCCGACCGGCCGTTCAAGGACCTCGGTATCGATTCGCTGACCGCCCTGGAGCTGCGCAACAGCCTGTCGGCGCAGACCGGGCTGGCCCTGCTGGCCACCTCGGTCTTGGACCAGAGCACTCCGGCCGCGCTGGCAGCACACCTCAACGTGCTGCTCACGACCGCACCGGCACGACCCACCTACCCACCGGTCGAAACCACCGGGGTCACGGGTCGACGTTTGCCGCTGACCCGGCCGCAGTGCGATGTCTGGTTTGCTCACGAAACGAGCACCATGGATGCGGAGTGGCAGCCCGGCCTGTTCGTCGTCATCGAGGGCATGGTCGATGCCGTTGCGCTCAACGTAGCGATCCGGCGCGCCATGCACGATGCCGAACCGATGCGGGCCGCTGTTTTCGAGGAAGCGGGCCAAGTTGTTCAGCAGGTAATCGATTACTCCGCGGTCGAGGCGGAATTTTACGATCTTCGCCACGAACAGCATCCGGTGCAGGAAGCCCATCGGTTGGCGGCGGAAATGCAAGAGACGCCGATGCTGTTGACGGACCCGTTATTCAAATTCGCGCTGATGCGGACGCGGGTCGATGAATTCTATCTATTTTTATGCGGCCATCACATCGTGATGGACGGATACAGCATGGGGCTGCTTATAAATTGGATCGGAACCGTCTATTCCGCTGTCGTTCGCGGCGCTGCGATTCCGCCCGCGCCTTTTGGGTCGTTGCAGGACATGATCGACTGCGAACAAGCCTATGAGGCATCCGAGGACTACGTGCAGGATCGGGCTTACTGGACTGACAACCTGCCCCAGGAGACCACTTCGTCCTCGCTGTTGCCACCGACTTCATCCCGGCAGGTGTGGACGGCTGCTTTGCCGGTGCAAATGGATCCGGTCGTCGTGGGGCGGATCCGCGAAGTGTCCGGCAGGCTGGGCATCAACCAGCAGTCGCTC
Source organism: Mycobacterium sp. Z3061 (assembly GCF_031583025.1). Taxonomy (NCBI): domain Bacteria; kingdom Bacillati; phylum Actinomycetota; class Actinomycetes; order Mycobacteriales; family Mycobacteriaceae; genus Mycobacterium; species Mycobacterium pumcae. The sequence continues at coordinate 172,931 of NZ_CP134062.1, forward strand.
ATCACCGCTGCGTGCGCCCTGCTGATTCACAGCTGGTATGCGACCGGCCCGGAGATCGTGATCGACTTTCCGGTCAGCAGACGGGTAAGTCCGGAGTCGCACACGTTCGCCGGAATGGTTGCCGGCTGGGTACCGCTGGTCCTGCGGGCATCGCCGGAATCCAGCGTTGCCGGTTTTTGGGAGCATGTCGATCAGCGGGTGCGCGAAGCGATACTCCATCAGAGGTTTCCGGTGCACTCCTTGGAGGGCAGGGCCGGAGTTCGCGCTACCGCGCAGGCACATAACCGGGCGTGGATCAATTTTATTCCGGTCACGATTCCCGCTCTGTTTCACAATGCCACGGTCTCAACCGCGTATAGTAGCCGCGCCGTTTCGGGACGATTCAACTTTGTCTTTGCCCGAGCGGGCGGCCGGCTATTTTTGAGCACCGAAGGCCGCGGCCCTTTGTCTGTTTTCGGAGTCGGTGAGTTAGCGAGACGGTTGGAAAGCCTGGTGTTGGCGATGATCGCCGACCCGACTCGGCAGCTGTCGTCGTTCGACGTACTCAACGCGCCCGAGCACGCCCGCCTGGACGGGTGGGGTAACCGGGCGGTGCTGACGGGGCGGGCTGCGCCGCCTTCGACGTCGATTCCAGCCTTGTTTGCCGCTCGGGTGGCGTGCACCCCGGATTCGGTGGCGGTGACCTTTGCGGGCAGCTCGATGACCTACCGCGAGGTAGAGGATGCGGCCAACCGGCTGGCGTGCCTGTTGGCCGGCCAGGGTGTGGGCCCCGGAGATCTGGTGGCGCTGCTGATGGAGCGCTCGGCCCGGGCGGTCGTGGCGATGGTGGCGGTGCTGAAAACCGGAGCGGCCTACCTGCCCATCGACCCGAGTCTGCCCGATGCCCGGATCGGTTTCATGCTCACTGATGCCGCCCCGATCGCCGCCGTCACGACTGCGGGCCTGCGCTCGCGGCTGGACGGGTTCGACCTGGCGGTCATCGATATCGCCGATCCCCGCATCGACACTTACCCGCCCACCGGTCTGCCGGGGCCGGCCGCTGACGACGTCGCGTATCTCATCTACACCTCGGGCAGCACAGGGGTGCCCAAAGGGGTGGCCATCACCCACCGCAATGTGGTGGCACTCGTCGGCTCCCTCGAGGATCGCGGTCTCGGGCTGGGGCAGGTGTGGGCGCAGTGGCATTCGGCGAGCTTCGATGCCTCGGTGGAAGAGATCTGGGGCGCGCTGCTCGGCGGCGGCCGGCTAGTGGTGATCCCCGACGAGGTTGCCGGCTCACCGGATGAATTCCACGCTTTGCTGGTCGCTGAGCGGGTCAGCGTGTTGAGCCAGACCCCGTCTGCGCTGGCAATGCTTTCCCCGGAGGGGTTGGATTCGGTGGCGCTGCTGGTCGCGGGCGAGCCGTGCCCGGCCCAGCTGGTGGACCGGTGGGCGCCCGGGCGGGTGATGATCAACGCGTACGGCCCGACGGAGACCACGGTGTGCGCGACGCGCAGCGCGCCGCTGACCCCCGGGTCGGCGGCGCCGCCGATCGGTGCCCCGATTCCGGGGGCAGCGGTGTTCGTACTGGATGGCTGGTTGCACCCAGTCCCGCCAGGGGTGGTCGGTGAGTTGTATGTGGCCGGCGCCGGGGTGGGTGTCGGGTATTGGCGACGGGCGGGGCTGACCGCGTCGCGGTTTGTGGCGTGCCCGTTCGGGGCGCCGGGCACCCGGATGTATCGCAGCGGGGATCTGGTGCGCTGGGACGCCGATGGGCAGTTGGAGTATCTCGGGCGCGCCGACGAGCAGGTCAAGATCCGCGGATACCGCGTCGAATTGGGTGAAGTCCAGGCAGCCCTGGCGGGTTTGGATGGGGTGGAGAGCTCGGCGGTGATCGTCCGCGAGGACCGCCCCGGGGATAAGCGCCTGGTCGGTTATGTCACCGGGACGGCCGACCCGGCGGCGATACGAAGTGCGCTGCGCGAGCGGCTGCCGGGCTATATGGTGCCGGCCGTGGTGGTGTTGGCGGCGCTGCCGTTGACGGTAAACGGCAAACTCGACGCCCGCGCCCTGCCCGCGCCCGAATGCCAAGGTGATGAGTATCGCGCCCCGACCAGCACGGTCGAGGAGGTCCTGGCCGGCATCTACGCCCGGGTGCTGGGCCTTGAACGGGTCGGAATTGATGACTCATTTTTCGAGTTGGGCGGGGACAGCATCGTCTCGATGCAGGTGGTGGCGGAGGCTCGGGCGGCCGGCCTGTTCTTGAGGCCGCGTGATGTTTTCACCGAGCAGACCGTGGCGGGGCTGGCCCGGATAGCGGGGGTGGTCGATGGTGGGGGCCCGGTGGATGAGGGTGTCGGGCCGGTGGTGGCGACCCCCATCATGTGTTGGCTGCGCGGTATGCAGGGCCCGGTGGAGCTGTTCAACCAGACGATGCTGGTGCAGGCCCCCGACGGGGTCAGTGAGGCCGACGTGGTGGCGGTATTGCAGGCCTTGCTGGATCGGCATGCCATGTTGCGGCTGCGTGTCGACGATCACGGCGCTAGGACGTGGTCGTTGACCGTGCCCGAGCCCGGCTCGGTGCAAGCGCAGCGGTGTGTCGACGCGGTGGACGCGTTGTCCGAAGCGGCGCTGGTGACGGCTCAGTCCCGGTTGGATCCGGCCGCCGGGGTGATGCTCAGCGCGCTCTGGGTGGCCGACAGTGGTCAGCTGGCGCTGATCATTCACCACCTGGCCGTCGACGCGGTGTCATGGCGCATCTTGCTCGAGGATCTCAACATCGCCTGGGCCCAACACCGCAGCGGCCAGCCGATAGTCCTGCCGACAGTCGGAACGTCGTTTGCCCGGTGGGCGTCCCTGCTGGGGGAATCCGCACACACCGCGGAGGTGGTGGCACAGGTCGGGGCGTGGCGGCAGGTCGCGGCGACCCCAGCCCTACTGCCGGCGGTTCAACCGGCGGTGGACACGTTTGCCGCGGCCGGGCATTTGTCGATGTCGCTGGATGCCGAGACCACCCGGATGCTGCTCGGTGAGGTGCCCGCAGCGTTTCATGCCGGGGTGCAGGACATTTTGCTGATCGCGTTCGGGTTGGCCGTGGCGGAGTTTCTGGGTACCGGTGGTGCCCCGATCGGCATCGACGTCGAGGGTCACGGACGTTACGAAGAATTGGCCCCCGATGTGGACCTGTCACACACGGTGGGATGGTTCACCACCAAATACCCGGTGTCGCTGACCGTCGGTGGGCTGCGCTGGGCGCAGGTGACCGCTGGGCAGGCGGCGCTCGGGGCGGTAGTCAAGGACGCCAAAGAGCAGCTGCGCGCTCTACCCGATCCCCTGAGCTACGGGGTATTGCGCTACCTGAACGCCGAGGTGGAGCTGGCGGGGCCCGATCCGGCGATCGGGTTCAACTATCTCGGGCGGCTGGGCGCGGCGGCAGCCGGCCTCTCCGACGATTTGTGGCGGATCAGCTGGGAGGGCCTGTCCTCGATCGGCGCGGCCGCGGCCATACCGATGCCGCTGGCGCACACCGTGGAGCTCAACGCCGCAACCGTGGACACCGACGCGGGCCCGCAGCTGCATGCCAACTGGACGTGGGCGCCATCGGCGTTCGATGACAGCAAGGTCAGCCAGTTGAGCCGGCTGTGGCTCCAGGCTCTGGCCGGTATCTGCGCGCATGTGCGTGGAGGTGGGGGTGGGTTGACGCCGTCGGACGTCGCGCTCACCCGGCTGAGCCAGCAGCAGATCGACGAACTTGAGCGGCAATATGCGGATAGCTGACGTTCTGCCGTTGACTCCGCTGCAGCACGGGCTGCTGTTTCATGCCAGCACCGCGCGGGCCGGCGAGGATGTTTATGCGGTGCAGCTGGACGTCGTCGTGGACGGTCCCCTCGACCCCCACCGACTGCACGAGGCGGTGCGCACGGTGGTGAACCGGCATCCGCACCTTGCGGCGCGGTTCAGCGCACAGTTCGACAAGCCGGTGCAGATCATTCCGGCCGATCCCGTGGCGCCATGGCGCTACATCGAACTGGACGCCGGAGACCCCGACGTCGATGTCGACGAGCAGGTCCAGCGGGTGTGCGCCGCCGAACGCGCCGCGGTCTGCGATCTGGCCGACCAGCCGGCCCTGCGGGTGGCGTTGATCCGCACCGCACCAGATCGGCACCGGTTCGTGCTCACGAATCACCACATCGTGATGGACGGCTGGTCGATGCCGATCCTGTTGCGAGAAATATTCGCCAGCTATTCCGGGCAGTGGCTGCCGGCGGCGGGGTCGTATCGCGGCTTCGTGACCTGGCTGGCCGATCGGGACCTCGAGGGCGCTCGCGCGGCCTGGCGTGAGGTGTTCGCCGGCTTCGAGGCGCCCACCTTGGTGGGTCAGCCACACCGGTTGGGGCTGGGGCGGCGCGGCGTGGCGTCGCATCGGGTGACTGAGCAAACCACGCGGGCTGTCACCGAGTTGGCGCGCTCCCACCACACCACCGTCAACATCGTGCTGCAGGGCGCCTTCGTACAACTGCTGTGCCAGCTCACCGGCCAGCACGATGTCGCCTTCGGCACCGCTGTCTCAGGGCGACCGAACGAGGTGCCTGGCGCGGACTCGATTGTGGGGTTGTTGATCAACACCGTGCCGGTACGGGGGCGCATCACCGCGGCAACCAGCACCGCAGACCTACTCGATCAGCTGCAACGCGCCCACACGCAGACACTGGAGCACCAGCACCTGGCGTTGAGCGATATCCATCGCGTCACCGGTCACGAGCAACTGTTCGACACTCTTTTCGTCTATGAAAACTTCCCGATCGACACCAGCGCGCTGGAGGGCGCCGACGGGTTGGCCATCGCCGAGTTCACCATCCGCGAAAACAACCACTACCCGCTGACGGTGCTGGCCGCGCCGGGCCAAGAGTTGGGTCTTCGCGCCGAATTCGACGCCGATGTTTTCGACGCGGCCAGCATCGAGGTGCTGATCGAGCGGTTCGAACGGGTGTTGGTAGCGATGACCGCCGAAGCCACCGCCCGGCTGTCGTCGATCGATCTGCTCGACGAGGCTGAGCACACCCGCCTGGATGGGTGGGGCAACCGGGCGGTGCTGGCCGAGCCCGCAGTAGCGGCGGTGTCGATCCCGGCCGTGTTGGCCGCGCAGGTATCGCGCACCCCCGACGCGGTGGCGGTGAGCTTTGCGGGCCGCTCGATGAGCTATCGGGAGCTTGATGCGGCCGCTAACCGGTTGGCGCACTTGCTGGTTGATCATGGTGTGGGGCCGGGAGATGTGGTGGCGCTGCTGTCGGAGCGTTCGGCTCAGGCGGTCGTGGCGATGGTGGCGGTGCTGAAATCGGGGGCGGCGTATCTGCCGATCGATCCGGGATTGCCGCGCGCGCGGGTCGGGTTCCTGCTCGCCGATGCCGCCCCGGTCGCCGCGATCACCACCGCTGGGTTGGCCGACCGGCTGGCCGGGTTCGAGGGGGCGGTGATCGATGTCGACGATCCTCGCGTCGACACCTACCCGGGCACTGGCTTACGGGCCCCGGCCGCCGATGATGTCGCGTACCTGATCTACACCTCGGGCACCACCGGTGTCCCGAAAGGTGTGGCCACCACCCACCACAACGTGACCCAGCTACTGGCATCGTTGCCCGTCGATCTCGAGCGGGCGGGGGTGTGGTCGCAGTGGCATTCCTATTCGTTTGACGCCTCGGTGTGGGAGATCTTCGGTGCGCTGCTGGGTGGCGGACGGCTGGTGGTGGTGCCCGACGAGGCGACCCGGTCGGCGGAGGATTTCCACGCCCTTTTGGTCGCCGAGCAGGTCAGTGTCTTGAGCCAGACCCCGTCAGCGGTGGGGACGTTGTCGCCGGAGGGGCTGGGGTCGGCGGCGCTGGTCCTGGGCTCTGAGTTCTGCCCGGCCGAGGTGGTGGATCGGTGGGCGCCGGGTCGGGTCACGGTCAACACCTACGGCCCGACCGAGACGACGATGTGGGCGGCGGTCACTCCGCCATTGGTGGCCGGGTCGGGGGTTCCGCCGATCGGTTCGCCGATCTCCGGGGCGGCGTTTTTTGTGCTGGACGGGTGGTTGCGCCCGGTGCCGGCGGGCGTGGTGGGGGAGTTGTACATCGCCGGTACCGGGGTGGGGGTGGGATATTGGCGCCGGTCTGCTTTGACGGCGTCGCGGTTTGTGGCGTGCCCGTTCGGGGTGCCGGGACAACGGATGTATCGCAGCGGGGATCTGGTGTGCTGGGGTGCCGACGGGCAGCTGCGCTACGTCGGGCGCGCTGACGAGCAGGTCAAGATCCGCGGCTATCGCATCGAATTGGGTGAGGTCCGCGCGGCGCTGGCCGGTGTGGACGGGGTGGATCGGGCCGCGGTGATCGCCCGCGAGGACCGCCCCGGGGATAAACGCCTGGTCGGCTATGTCACCGGGTCGGCGCAGCCGGCCGCAGTCCGCGCGGCGCTGGCCGACCGGCTGCCGGACTACATGGTGCCGGCGGCGGTGGTGGTCCTCGACTCACTGCCGCTGACACCCAACGGCAAACTCGACACCCGAGCCCTGCCGGCTCCGGAATACCAGTACATCGACCGCTACCGCGCCCCGGCCACGCCGACGGAGGAGATTCTCGCCGGCATCTACGCCCAGGTGCTCGGTGTGCAGCCGCCCCGGCAGGTAGGAGTCGACGACTCGTTCTTCGATTTGGGTGGTGATTCGCTGTCGGCGATGCGTCTGATCGCCGCGATCAACACCGCCCTTGATGCCGGCCTTTCGGTGCGCGACGTGTTCGATGCACCGGCGATTGGCCAGTTGGCGCGACATGTCGGTGCGGGTTCGGGTCTGCGTGAGCGGTTGGTGGCTGCGGAGCGCCCGGAGGTGGTGCCGTTGTCGTTCGCCCAGCAGCGGTTGTGGTTCCTTGAACAGTTGCAGGGGCCCTCGCCGGTGTACAACATGGCGGCGGCATTGCGGCTGCGGGGGCATGTTGACGTCGAGGTATTGGGTGCGGCACTTGCCGATGTGGTGGGCCGTCACGAGAGTCTGCGCACGCTCTACCCCGCGCCCGAGGGTGTGCCCCAGCAGTTGGTGGTGTCACCTGAGGCGGCTGATTTCGGTTGGGATGTCGTCGAGGCCGCCGGTTGGTCGGAGGGTCGGCTGGGTGCGGCCATCGCGACCGCGACGCGCTACGCGTTCGACCTCGCCGCCGAGATCCCTTTGCGGGCAACGCTTTTTCGAGGTTGCGGCGATGAGCATGTGTTGGTGGTGGTGGTGCACCATATCGCCGCGGATGGCTGGTCGCTGACTCCGCTGGTGGGTGATCTGGGCGTGGCGTATGCCAGCCGGTGTGTGGGCCGGGTCCCGGGCTGGGCGCCGTTGCCGGTGCAGTACGTGGATTACACGCTGTGGCAGCGCGCACAACTCGGTGATCTTGACGACGGCGACAGCCGCATCGCCACCCAACTGGCCTACTGGCAACAGGCTCTGGCCGGGCTGCCCGAACGCATGCAGCTTCCGACCGACCGACCCTACCCGGCGGTCGCCGACCACCGCGGCGCCAGCGTGACCTTCAGCTGGCCGGCAGACCTGCAGCAACAGGTGGCTCGGGTGGCCCGGGACCACAACGCGACCAGTTTCATGGTCGTGCAAGCCGGGTTGGCGGTGCTGCTGGCCACGCTCAGTGGCAGCACCGACGTAGCCGTGGGGTTCCCGATCGCCGGCCGCGTTGACCCGGCGCTCGACGGGGTGGTGGGGTTCTTCGTCAACACGTTGGTGTTGCGGGTCGACCTGGGCGGGGATCTCACAGTCACCGACCTGCTGGCCCAGGTCCGCCAGCGCAGCCTGGCCGCCTATGAACACCAGGACGTGCCCTTCGAAGTATTGGTGGAGCGGATCAACCCGACTCGGAGCCTGACCCATCACCCGCTGATTCAGGTGATGCTGGCCTGGCAGAACTTCGCTGGGCAACAATTTGATCCCGCCGCCGGGCTGAAGTTGGGTGATGTGGACGTCACCCTATTGCCCGTGGATACCCGCGCCGCCCGTATGGATCTCGCGTTTTCTCTGGCCGAACGTTTCAGCGAAACCGGTGAACCGGCCGGGATCGTCGGAGCGGTGGAATTTCGCACCGATGTGTTCGATGCGACCAGCGTCGAGGCTTTGATCGAGCGGTTCGAACGGGTGTTGGTAGCGATGACCGCCGAAGCCACCGCCCGGCTGTCGTCGATCGATCTGCTCGACGAGGCTGAGCACACCCGCCTGGATGGGTGGGGCAACCGGGCGGTGCTGGCCGAGCCCGCAGTAGCGGCGGTGTCGATCCCGGCCGTGTTGGCCGCGCAGGTATCGCGCACCCCCGACGCGGTGGCGGTGAGCTTTGCGGGCCGCTCGATGAGCTATCGGGAGCTTGATGCGGCCGCTAACCGGTTGGCGCACTTGCTGGTTGATCATGGTGTGGGGCCGGGAGATGTGGTGGCGCTGCTGTCGGAGCGTTCGGCTCAGGCGGTCGTGGCGATGGTGGCGGTGCTGAAATCGGGGGCGGCGTATCTGCCGATCGATCCGGGATTGCCGCGCGCGCGGGTCGGGTTCCTGCTCGCCGATGCCGCCCCGGTCGCCGCGATCACCACCGCTGGGTTGGCCGACCGGCTGGCCGGGTTCGAGGGGGCGGTGATCGATGTCGACGATCCTCGCGTCGACACCTACCCGGGCACTGGCTTACGGGCCCCGGCCGCCGATGATGTCGCGTACCTGATCTACACCTCGGGCACCACCGGTGTCCCGAAAGGTGTGGCCACCACCCACCACAACGTGACCCAGCTACTGGCATCGTTGCCCGTCGATCTCGAGCGGGCGGGGGTGTGGTCGCAGTGGCATTCCTATTCGTTTGACGCCTCGGTGTGGGAGATCTTCGGTGCGCTGCTGGGTGGCGGACGGCTGGTGGTGGTGCCCGACGAGGCGACCCGGTCGGCGGAGGATTTCCACGCCCTTTTGGTCGCCGAGCAGGTCAGTGTCTTGAGCCAGACCCCGTCAGCGGTGGGGACGTTGTCGCCGGAGGGGCTGGGGTCGGCGGCGCTGGTCCTGGGCTCTGAGTTCTGCCCGGCCGAGGTGGTGGATCGGTGGGCGCCGGGTCGGGTCACGGTCAACACCTACGGCCCGACCGAGACGACGATGTGGGCGGCGGTCACTCCGCCATTGGTGGCCGGGTCGGGGGTTCCGCCGATCGGTTCGCCGATCTCCGGGGCGGCGTTTTTTGTGCTGGACGGGTGGTTGCGCCCGGTGCCGGCGGGCGTGGTGGGGGAGTTGTACATCGCCGGTACCGGGTTGGGGGTGGGATATTGGCGCCGGTCTGCTTTGACGGCGTCGCGGTTTGTGGCGTGCCCGTTCGGGGTGCCGGGACAACGTATGTATCGCAGCGGGGATCTGGTGTGCTGGGGTGCTGACGGGCAGCTGCGCTACGTCGGGCGCGCTGACGAGCAGGTCAAGATCCGCGGCTATCGCATCGAATTGGGTGAGGTCCGCGCGGCGCTGGCGGGTGTGGATGGGGTGGATCGGGCCGCGGTGATCGCCCGCGAGGACCGCGCCGGAGATAAGCATCTGGTCGGTTACGTCACTGGGACGGCGGAACCTCCCGCAGTCCGCGCGGCGCTTGCCGAGCGGCTGCCGCGCTATATGGTGCCCGCGGCGGTGGTGGTGCTCGACGCGTTGCCGTTGACGGTCAACGGCAAACTCGACACCCGCGCTTTGCCGGCGCCCGACTACGGCGATGCCGATCGTTACCGCGCCCCGGCCACGCCGACCGAGGAGATTCTCGCCGGCATCTACGCCCGTGTGCTGGGCTTGGAGCGCGTCGGAGTCGACGATTCGTTTTTCGATCTCGGTGGGGATTCGCTGTCGGCGATGCGCCTGATCGCCGCGATGAACACAAGTTTGGGTAGCGCTCTTTCGGTGCGTGCGGTGTTCGAGGCGCCCACGGTCGCCGGGCTGGCGGCCCGGATTGGCGACGGTGGGGGTGGGCTGGCGCCGTTGGTGCCGATGGAGCGGCCGGCGGTGGTGCCGTTGTCGTTTGCTCAGAGCCGGTTGTGGTTCTTGGATCAGTTGCACGGACCTTCACCGGTTTACAACATGGCGGCGGCGCTACGGCTGAACGGCCGCTTGGATGCCGACGCGCTGGGCGCGGCTCTGGCCGATGTGGTGGGTCGGCAGGAAAGTCTGCGCACGGTGTTCCCCGCAGCCGACGGGATTGCGCGCCAACTGGTCATCCCCGCCGAGCAGGCCGATTTCGGGTGGGAGGTCGTCGACGCCACCGGCTGGCCGGCAGACCGGTTGGGTGAGGCGATCGCCGCGGCGGCGGGTCACCAGTTCGACCTGGCGACCGAGATCCCGCTGCGGGCAGAGCTTTTCCGGATTGCGGAGGACGAACACGTGCTGGTGGCCGTGACCCACCACATTGCCGCCGACGGCTGGTCGCTGACCCCCCTGCTGCTCGACCTCAGCAGCGCGTATGGCATCCGGTGTGCTGGGCAGGTCCCGGGTTGGGCGCCGTTGGCGGTGCAGTATGTCGATTACACGCTGTGGCAGCGGGCGCAGTTCGGTGATCTGGCCGATCCGCACAGCCTGATTGCTGCGCAGGTGGCCTATTGGGAGCGGGCCCTGGCCGGGCTGCCTGAGCGGCTGGTGCTGCCCACCGACCGTCCGTATCCGCCGGTGGCCGATTATCGCGGGGCCAGCGTCGCGGTGGATTGGCCGCCCGAGCTGCAAGTGCAGGTTAGTGACTTGGCCCGTGAGCATCATGCGACCAGTTTCATGGTGATGCAGGCGGGGTTGGCGGTGTTGCTGGCCACCTTGAGTGGCAGTTCGGATGTGGCGGTGGGGTTCCCGATCGCCGGGCGCCGCGACCCGGCCCTCGATGAGGTGGTCGGGTTTTTCGTCAACACCCTGGTCCTGCGGGTGGATGTGGCCGGGGATCCCAGCGTGGCGGAGTTGCTGGGCCAGGTGCGAGCGCGCAGCCTGGCCGCCTACGAGAACCAGGATGTGCCGTTTGAGTTGCTGGTGGAGCGGCTGCACCCGGCCCGGTCGCTGGCCCATCACCCGCTGGTTCAGGTGATGCTGGCCTGGCAGAACTTCGCGGGGCAAAACATTGACCCTGCCGCCGGGATGGCCCTGGGCGATCTGGCGGTCACCAGGGTGCCGGTCGACATTCACACCGCGCGCATGGACCTCACGGTCTCACTGACCGAACGATGGAGTGAGGCGGGCGAGCCCGCGGGGATCGGCGGGGTGGCGGAGTTTCGCACCGATGTGTTCGACGCCGAGAGCATCGAAACGCTGATTCGGCGGTTGCGGCGGGTGTTGGAAGCTATGACCGCCGATCCCACTCGGCGGCTGTCCTGCATTGATCTGCTCGACGAGGCCGAACACGGGCGCCTCGATCAGTTCGGTAACCGGGCGGTGCTGACCCATCTGCCCGTGGCGGTGTCGATTCCGGCGTTGTTCGCCGCGCAGGTGGCGCGCGCCCCGCAGGCGGTGGCGATCAGTTGCCAGGGCAGCTGCATGACCTACCGCGAGGTGGAGGAGTCGGCTAACCGGTTGGCGCACTTGCTGGTTGGTCAGGGTGTGGGGCCGGGGGATGTGGTGGCGCTGCTGTTGGAGCGCTCAGCGCGGGCGGTCGTGGCGATCCTGGCGGTCCTCAAGACCGGGGCGGCCTACCTGCCGATCGACCCGGGGCTGCCCGACGCGCGGATCGGGTTCATGCTCGCCGACGCCGCCCCGGTGGCCGCGCTCACCTCGGCGGCCCTGCGGTCGCGGCTGGACGGGTCAGACCTGGCCGTGATCGATATCGATGACCCCGCCGTGAGCAACCAACCGGGCACCGCCTTGCCGGGCCCGGCCGCTGAGGATGTGGCGTATCTGATCTACACCTCGGGCACCACTGGTGTGCCCAAGGGGGTGGCGATCACCCATCACAACGTGACCCAGCTGCTCGCGTCGCTGCATGCCGATGTCGAGCGTGCGGGGGTGTGGACGCAGTGGCACTCGCTGGTCTTTGACGTGTCGGTTCAGGAGATCTGGGGTGCGCTGCTCGGTGGTGGGCGGCTGGTGGTGGTGCCTGAGGAGGTGGCGCGTTCACCGCGGGACTTCCACACTGTGCTGGTTGATGAGCGGGTCGACGTGTTGAGCCAGACCCCGTCTGCCTTGGGCATGTTGTCTCCTTCGGGTTTGGGGTCGGTGGCGTTGCTGGTGGGCGGTGAGGCCTGCCCGCCCGAGCTGGTGGACCGGTGGGCGCCGGGGCGGGTGATGGTCAACGCCTGCGGCCCGACCGAGATCACGGTGTGGGCGGCGCGCAGCGCGCCGCTGGAACCGGGGTCGGGGGTCCCCCCGATCGGGTCTCCGGTGGCGGGGGCGGCGTTGTTTGTGCTGGATCGGTGGTTGCGCCCGGTGCCGGTGGGGGTGGTCGGGGAGTTGTATGTGGCCGGTGCGGGGGTGGGTGTCGGTTATGTAAGACGTGCGGGGTTGACCGGGTCGCGGTTTGTGGCGTGCCCGTTCGGGGCGCCGGGACAACGGATGTATCGCAGCGGGGATCTGGTGTGCTGGGGTGCCGACGGGCAGCTGCGCCATGTGGGCCGTGCTGATGAGCAGGTCAAGATCCGCGGCTATCGCATCGAACTGGGTGAGGTCCGCGCGGCGCTGGCGGGTGTGGATGGGGTGGAGACCGCGGTGGTGGTCGCCCGCGAGGACCGCCCCGGGGATAAGCGCCTCATCGGCTACGTCACCGGAGACGCCAAACCAGCCGAGATGCGCGCGGCGCTGGCTGAGCGGCTGCCCGGCTATATGGTGCCGGTGGCGGTGGTGGTGCTCGACGCGTTGCCGTTGACGGTCAACGGCAAACTCGACACGCGTGCGCTGCCCGCCCCCGACTACACAGACAGCGACCACTACCGCGCCCCGGCCACGCCGACCGAGGAGATCCTGGCCGGCATCTACGCCCGGGTGCTGGGATTTGAGCCGGTCGGGGCGGATGATTCGTTTTTCGAATTGGGTGGGGATTCGCTGTCGGCGATGCGCCTGATCGCCGCGGTCAACACCAGTTTGGATAGCGCTCTTTCGGTGCGTGCGGTGTTCGAAACGCCCACGGTCGCCGGGCTGGCGACCCGCATTGGTGTGGGTGGGGGTGGGCTGGCGCCGTTGGTGGCGGTGCAGCGGCCGGCGGTGGTGCCGTTGTCGTTTGCCCAGTCCCGGTTGTGGTTCTTGGAGCAGTTGCAGGGGCCGTCGCCGGTTTACAACATCCCGGCGGCGGTGCGGCTGAGCGGGCGGGTGGATGCCGGCGCGCTGGGCGCGGCTCTGGCTGATGTGGTGGGTCGTCAGGAAAGTCTGCGCACAGTGTTCCCCGCAGCCGACGGGATTGCGCGCCAACTGGTCATCCCCGCCGAGCAGGCCGATTTCGGGTGGGAGGTCGTCGACGCCACCGGCTGGCCGGCAGACCGGTTGGGTGAGGCGATCGCCGCGGCGGCGGGTCACCAGTTCGACCTGGCGACCGAGATCCCGCTGCGGGCAGAGCTTTTCCGCCTCGCCGAGGACGAACACGTGCTGGTGGCCGTTGCGCACCATATCGCCGCCGACGGCTTGTCAATTCCTGTGCTCATACGCGATTTGGGGGTGGCCTATGCGGCCCGGTGCGCTGGGCACGTCCCGGGGTGGGCGCCGCTGGCGGTGCAGTATGTCGATTACACGCTGTGGCAGCGGGCGCAGTTCGGTGATCTGGCCGATCCGCACAGCCTGATTGCTGCGCAGGTGGCCTATTGGGAGCGGGCCCTTGCCGGGTTGCCTGAACGGCTGATGCTGCCCACCGACCGTCCGTATCCGTCGGTGGCCGATTACCGCGGCGCGAGCGTGCCGATCGACTGGCCGGCCGAGTTGCAGCAACAGATGGCCCGGGTGGCCCGGGAACATCATGCGACCAGTTTCATGGTGATGCAGGCGGGGTTGGCGGTGTTGCTGGCCACCTTGAGTGGCAGCACTGATGTGGCGGTGGGGTTCCCGATCGCCGGGCGCCGCGACCCGGCTCTGGATGAGGTGGTCGGGTTTTTCGTCAACACCCTGGTCCTGCGGGTGGATGTGGCCGGGGATCCCAGCGTGGCGGAGTTGCTGGCCCGGGTGCAAACGCAGAGCCTGGCCGCCTACGACCACCAGGACGTGCCGTTTGAGTTGCTGGTGGAGCGGCTGCACCCGGCCCGGTCGCTGGCCCATCACCCGCTGATCCAGGTGATGCTGGCCTGGCAGAACCTCGCCGACCCCACCCACGACCCGGCCGCGCTGGCCATGGCCGATCTAGAGGTCACCGCGCTGCCGGTCGACACCCACACCGCCCGCATGGACCTGGTGTTCGCACTAGCCGAACACTTCAGCCCCACCGGTGAACCCGCCGGGATCGGCGGAACGGTGGAATTCCGCACCGACGTCTATGACACCGAAAGCATCGAAACGCTGATTCGGCGGTTGCGGCGGGTGTTGGAAGCTATGACCGCCGATCCCACTCGGCGGCTGTCCTGCATTGATCTGCTCGACGAGGCCGAACACGGGCGCCTCGATCAGTTCGGTAACCGGGCGGTGCTGACCCATCTGCCCGTGGCGGTGTCGATTCCGGCGTTGTTCGCCGCGCAGGTGGCGCGCGCCCCGCAGGCGGTGGCGATCAGTTGCCAGGGCAGCTGCATGACCTACCGCGAGGTGGAGGAGTCGGCTAACCGGTTGGCGCACTTGCTGGTTGGTCAGGGTGTGGGGCCGGGGGATGTGGTGGCGCTGCTGTTGGAGCGCTCAGCGCGGGCGGTCGTGGCGATCCTGGCGGTCCTCAAGACCGGGGCGGCCTACCTGCCGATCGACCCGGGGCTGCCCGACGCGCGGATCGGGTTCATGCTCGCCGACGCCGCCCCGGTGGCCGCGCTCACCTCGGCGGCCCTGCGGTCGCGGCTGGACGGGTCAGACCTGGCCGTGATCGATATCGATGACCCCGCCGTGAGCAACCAACCGGGCACCGCCTTGCCGGGCCCGGCCGCTGAGGATGTGGCGTATCTGATCTACACCTCGGGCACCACTGGTGTGCCCAAGGGGGTGGCGATCACCCATCACAACGTGACCCAGCTGCTCGCGTCGCTGCATGCCGATGTCGAGCGTGCGGGGGTGTGGACGCAGTGGCACTCGCTGGTCTTTGACGTGTCGGTTCAGGAGATCTGGGGTGCGCTGCTCGGTGGTGGGCGGCTGGTGGTGGTGCCTGAGGAGGTGGCGCGTTCACCGCGGGACTTCCACACTGTGCTGGTTGATGAGCGGGTCGACGTGTTGAGCCAGACCCCGTCTGCCTTGGGCATGTTGTCTCCTTCGGGTTTGGGGTCGGTGGCGTTGCTGGTGGGCGGTGAGGCCTGCCCGCCCGAGCTGGTGGACCGGTGGGCGCCGGGGCGGGTGATGGTCAACGCCTGCGGCCCGACCGAGATCACGGTGTGGGCGGCGCGCAGCGCGCCGCTGGAACCGGGGTCGGGGGTCCCCCCGATCGGGTCTCCGGTGGCGGGGGCGGCGTTGTTTGTGCTGGATCGGTGGTTGCGCCCGGTGCCGGTGGGGGTGGTCGGGGAGTTGTATGTGGCCGGTGCGGGGGTGGGTGTCGGTTATGTAAGACGTGCGGGGTTGACCGGGTCGCGGTTTGTGGCGTGCCCGTTCGGGGCGCCGGGACAACGGATGTATCGCAGCGGGGATCTGGTGTGCTGGGGTGCCGACGGGCAGCTGCGCCATGTGGGCCGTGCTGATGAGCAGGTCAAGATCCGCGGCTATCGCATCGAACTGGGTGAGGTCCGCGCGGCGCTGGCGGGTGTGGATGGGGTGGAGACCGCGGTGGTGGTCGCCCGCGAGGACCGCCCCGGGGATAAGCGCCTCATCGGCTACGTCACCGGAGACGCCAAACCAGCCGAGATGCGCGCGGCGCTGGCTGAGCGGCTGCCCGGCTATATGGTGCCGGTGGCGGTGGTGGTGCTCGACGCGTTGCCGTTGACGGTCAACGGCAAACTCGACACGCGTGCGCTGCCCGCCCCCGACTACACAGACAGCGACCACTACCGCGCCCCGGCCACGCCGACCGAGGAGATCCTGGCCGGCATCTACGCCCGGGTGCTGGGATTTGAGCCGGTCGGGGCGGATGATTCGTTTTTCGAATTGGGTGGGGATTCGCTGTCGGCGATGCGCCTGATCGCCGCGGTCAACACCAGTTTGGATAGCGCTCTTTCGGTGCGTGCGGTGTTCGAAACGCCCACGGTCGCCGGGCTGGCGACCCGCATTGGTGTGGGTGGGGGTGGGCTGGCGCCGTTGGTGGCGGTGCAGCGGCCGGCGGTGGTGCCGTTGTCGTTTGCCCAGTCCCGGTTGTGGTTCCTGGGGCAGTTGCAGGGCCCGTCGGCGGTTTACAACCTCCCGGCGGCGGTGCGGCTGAGCGGCCGGGTGGATACCGGGGCGCTGGGTGTCGCGCTGGCTGATGTGGTGGCCCGGCACGAGAGTTTGCGCACCCTGTTCCCCGCACCGCAGGGCATACCCCAGCAGCAGGTGGTGCCTGTCGAGGCGGCCGATGTCGGCTGGCAGGTCATCGACGCGACCGGCTGGCCGGCCGGGCGGTTGGGTGAGGCGATCGCCGCGGTGGCCGCTCACGGGTTCGACCTGGCGGCCGAGATCCCGCTGCGGGCACAGTTGTTGCGCCTGGGCGAGGAGGAGTACGTGTTGGTGGCGGTGGCCCATCACATCGCCGCCGACGGGTTGTCGATCCCTCCGCTGCTGCGCGATCTGAGCATCGCCTATAGCGCCCGCTGTGCCGGACACGCCCCGGGGTGGGCGCCGCTGGCGGTGCAGTACGCCGATTACACGCTGTGGCAGCGGGCGCAGTTCGGGGATCTGGAGGACCCCGGCAGCCGTATCGCGACCCAGCTGGGCTACTGGCAGCAGACCCTGGCCGGGCTGCCTGAGCGGCTGGCGCTGCCCACCGACCGGCCCTATCCGCCGGTCGCCGACTATCGCGGCGCCAGCCTAAAGGTCCATTGGCCGCCCGAGCTGCAAGTGCAGGTTCGTGACCTGGCCCGCGAGCATCATGCGACCAGTTTCATGGTGATCCAGGCCGGGTTGGCGGTGTTGCTGGCCACCTTGAGTGGCAGCACTGATGTGGCGGTGGGGTTCCCGATCGCCGGGCGCCGCGACCCGGCTCTGGATGAGGTGGTCGGGTTTTTCGTCAACACCCTGGTCCTGCGGGTGGATGTGGCCGGTGATCCCAGCGTGGCGGAGTTGCTGGCCCGGGTGCAAACGCGCAGCCTGGCCGCCTACGACCACCAGGATGTGCCGTTTGAGTTGCTGGTGGAGCGGCTGCACCCGGCCCGGTCGCTGGCTCATCACCCGCTGATCCAGGTGATGCTGGCCTGGCAGAACCTCGCCGACCCCACCCACCACCTCGCTCCCGGACTGGCGTTGGGGGACCTGCAGCTCACCGCGCTGCCGGTCGACACCCACACCGCCCGCATGGACCTGGTGTTCTCACTAGCCGAACACTTCAGCCCCACCGGTGAACCCGCCGGGATCGGCGGCACGGTGGAATTCCGCACCGACGTCTATGACACCGAAAGCATCCAAACCCTGATCCAGCGCCTGCACCGAGTGCTGGTGGCGATGACCACCGACCCCACCGCGCGGCTGTCCTGCATCGATCTGCTCGATGAGGCCGAACACACCCGCCTCGATCTACTCGGCCACCGCGGCGTGCTGACCGCGCCCACACCCCCACCGACATCGATCCCGGCGCTGTTCGCCGCACAAGCCGCGCGCGCCCCGCAGGCGGTGGCGATCAGCTGCCAAGGCCACACCATGACCTACCGCGACCTCGACCAGGCCGCTAACCGGTTGGCGCACTTGCTGGCTGGCCAGGGTGTGGGGCCGGGGGATGTGGTGGCGCTGCTGTTGGAGCGCTCAGCGCGGGCGGTCGTGGCGATCCTGGCGGTGCTTAAGACCGGGGCGGCCTACCTGCCGATCGATCCGGGGCTGCCCGACGCGCGGATCGGGTTCATGCTCGCCGATGCCGCCCCGGTGGCCGCGGCCACCACCATTGGGTTGGCTGATCGACTCGACGGGTTCGAGGGGGCGGTGATCGATGTCGCCGATCCCCGCGTCGATGCCCAGTCCAGCGCCGCTTTGCCGGGCCCGGCTGCTGAGGATGTGGCGTATCTGATCTACACCTCGGGCAGTACTGGGGTGCCCAAGGGGGTGGCGATCACCCACCGCAACGTTGTCGAGTTCATCGGCTCCCTCAAGGATGCAGATTTCGGCCCGGGACCGGGGCAGGTGTGGGCGCAGGGGCATTCGTTGAGCTTTGACGCCTCGGTGGAGGAGATCTGGGGCGCGCTGCTCGGGGGTGGTCGGTTGGTGGTGGTGGCTGAGGAGGTGGCCCGCTCCCCGCAGGATTTGCATGCCCTGTTAGTGGATGAGCGGGTCGATGTGTTGAGTCAGACCCCGTCGGCTTTGGGTGTGTTGTCTGCTTCGGGGTTGGGGTCGGTGGCGGTGCTGGTGGCTGGTGAGCCCTGCCCGCCCGAGCTGGTGGATCGGTGGGCGCCGGGGCGGGTGATGGTCAACGCCTACGGCCCGACCGAGACCACGGTGTGTGCGACGCGCAGCGCGGCGCTGGCGGCGGGGTCGGGGGTCCCGCCGATCGGGTCGCCGATTTCACCAGCGGCGGTGTTTGTGCTGGATCGGTGGTTGCGTCCGGTGCCGGTGGGGGTGGTCGGGGAGTTGTATATCGCCGGCGCTGGGGTGGGTCTGGGGTATTGGCGGCGGGCGGGGTTGAGCGGGTCGCGGTTTGTGGCGTGCCCGTTCGCCGGCGCCGGAACGCGGATGTATCGCAGCGGGGATCTGGTGCGCTGGCGTGCTGATGGGCAGCTCGATTACCTGGGGCGCGCTGATGAGCAGGTCAAGATCCGCGGCTACCGCATCGAGTGCGGCGAGGTCCGGTCCGCCCTGGCCGGGCTGGCCGGGGTGGAGCAGGCCGCGGTCATCGCCCGCGAGGACCGCCCCGGCGATCAGCGCCTGGTGGGCTATGTCACCGGGACGGTGGAGCCGGCGGTGTTGCGCACCACCCTGGCCGAGCGGTTGCCGGGCTATATGGTTCCCGCGGCGGTGGTGGTGCTCGACGCGTTGCCGTTGACGGTCAACGGCAAACTCGACACCCGTGCGCTGCCGGCCCCCGACTACACAGACAGCGACCACTACCGCGCCCCGGTCACCCAGGCCGAGGAGATCCTGGCTGGTATCTATGCCCAGGTGTTGGGGCTGGAGCGGGTGGGGGTTGATGATTCGTTTTTCGATTTGGGTGGGGACAGCATTGCGGCGATGCGCCTGATTGCGGCGGTCAACACGGCCGTGGATGGCGGTGTGTCGGTGCGTGCGGTGTTTGAGGCGCCCACGGTGGCGGGGTTGGCGGCCCGTATTGGTGTGGGTGGGGGTGGGTTGGCGCCGTTGGTGGCGGTGCGGCGGCCGGCGGTGGTGCCGTTGTCGTTTGCCCAGTCCCGGTTGTGGTTCTTGGAGCAGTTGCAGGGGCCGTCGCCGGTTTACAACATCCCGGCGGCGGTGCGGCTGAGCGGGCGGGTGGATGCCGGCGCGCTGGGTGCGGCGCTGGCTGATGTGGTGGCCCGGCAGGAGAGTCTGCGCACTGTGTTCCCTTCCCCCGAGGGAATACCCCAGCAGTTGCTGGTGGCGCCGGAAGCGGCTGATTTTGGTTGGCAGGTTGTTGATGCTGTCGGTTGGTCGGCGGAGCGGTTGGGTGGGGCGATCGCCGCGGTGGCCGGTCATGGGTTTGATCTGGCGGCTGAGGTTCCGTTGCGGGCGCAGCTGTTCCGGCTTGCCGAGGATGAGCTGGTGTTGGTGGTGGTGGTCCATCACATCGCCGCTGATGGCTGGTCGATTGCCCCGCTGCTGCGCGATCTGAGCACCGCCTATAGCGCCCGGTGTGCCGGACACGCGCCGGGGTGGGCGCCGTTGGCGGTGCAGTATGCCGATTACACGGTGTGGCAGCGGGCGCAGCTCGGTGAGGTGGGCGACCCCGGCAGCCGTATCGCGGCTCAGTTGGGGTATTGGGAGCAGGTGTTGGCGGGGTTGCCTGAGCGGGTGGCGCTGCCTACGGATCGGCCGTATCCGGCGGTGGCTGATTACCGTGGTGCGCGGGTGGGGATCGACTGGCCGCCGGAGCTGCAGCGGCAGGTTCGTGATCTGGCCCGTGAGCATCATGTGACCAGTTTTATGGTGATGCAGGCGGGGTTGGCGGTGTTGCTGGCCACCTTGAGTGGCAGCACTGATGTGGCGGTGGGGTTCCCGATCGCTGGGCGCCGCGATCCGGCTTTGGAGGAGTTGGTCGGGTTTTTCGTCAACACCTTGGTGTTGCGGGTGGATCTGGCTGGTGATCCCAGCGTGGCGGAGTTGCTGGGCCAGGTGCGTCAGCGCAGTGTGGCTGCTTTTGACAACCAGGATGTGCCTTTCGAGTTGCTGGTGGAGCGGCTCAATCCGGCGCGTTCGTTGGCGCATCATCCGCTGGTTCAGGTGGTGTTGTCCTGGCACAACCTGCCCGGTCAGACCGACCCGGTGGAGTTGGGGGAGGTGGAGCTGACGCCGGTGCCGGTCGAGGCCGGTACCGCCCGCACGGATCTGGATTTCTTCCTTGATGAGCGCTGGGATGAGGCCGGTGCGCCCGCGGGGATCGGTGGGGTGGTGGAGTTTCGCACCGATGTGTTCGACGCGGCCAGCATCGAAGTGCTGGTGGAGCGGTTGCGGCGGGTGTTGGTGGCGATGGCCGCCGATCCCACCGCGCGGCTGTCCTGCATCGATGTGCTCGATGAGGCCGAGCACACCCGCCTGGATCGGCTCGGCCACCGCCGCGTGCTGACCGCACCCGTATCCCCACCGACATCGGTCCCGGCGCTGTTCGCCGCGCAGGTCGAACGCGCCCCGCAGGCGGTGGCGATCAGCTGCCAAGGCCACACCATGACCTACCGCGACCTCGACCAGGCCGCTAACCGGTTGGCGCACCTGCTGGCCGACCACGGCGCACGCCCCGGACAGTATGTGGCGCTGCTGCTTCCGCGCTCAGCGGGGGCGGTCGTGGCGATGCTGGCGGTGCTCAAGACCGGGGCGGCCTACCTGCCGATCGATCCGGGGCTGCCCGACGCGCGGATCGGGTTCATGCTCGCCGACGCCGCCCCGGTGGCCGCGCTCACCACCGCCGCGCTGGCCGACCGGTTGGCCGGGTTGGACGTGGCGGTGATCGATGTCGCCGATCCCCGCATCGATGCCCAGTCCAGCGCCGCTTTGCCGGGCCCGGCTGCTGAGGATGTGGCGTATCTGATCTACACCTCGGGCAGTACTGGGGTGCCGAAGGGGGTGGCGATCACCCACCGCAACGTTGTCGAGTTCATCGGCTCCCTCAAGGATGCAGATTTCGGCTCGGGACCGGGGCAGGTGTGGGCGCAGGGGCATTCGTTGAGCTTTGACGCCTCGGTGGAGGAGATCTGGGGCGCGCTGCTCGGGGGTGGTCGGTTGGTGGTGGTGGCTGAGGAGGTGGCCCGCTCCCCGGCGGATTTGCATGCCCTGTTAGTGGATGAGCGGGTCGATGTGTTGAGTCAGACCCCGTCGGCTTTGGGTGTGTTGTCTGCTTCGGGGTTGGGGTCGGTGGCGGTGCTGGTGGCTGGTGAGCCCTGCCCGCCCGAGCTGGTGGATCGGTGGGCGCCGGGGCGGGTGATGGTCAACGCCTACGGCCCGACCGAGACCACGGTGTGTGCGACGCGCAGCGCGGCGCTGGCGGCGGGGTCGGGGGTCCCGCCGATCGGGTCGCCGATTTCACCAGCGGCGGTGTTTGTGCTGGATCGGTGGTTGCGTCCGGTGCCGGTGGGGGTGGTCGGGGAGTTGTATATCGCCGGCGCTGGGGTGGGTCTGGGGTATTGGCGGCGGGCGGGGTTGAGCGGGTCGCGGTTTGTGGCGTGCCCGTTCGCCGGCGCCGGAACGCGGATGTATCGCAGCGGGGATCTGGTGCGCTGGCGTGCTGATGGGCAGCTCGATTACCTGGGGCGCGCTGATGAGCAGGTCAAGATCCGCGGCTACCGCATCGAATGCGGCGAAGTCCGCGCCGCCCTGGCCGGGCTGGCCGGGGTGGATGCCGCGGTGGTGATTGCCCGCGAGGACCGCCCCGGCGATCAGCGCCTGGTCGGTTACGTCACCGCGACGGCCACCGGGGCGGTGGAGCCGGCGGCGTTGCGGGCGGCGCTGGCTGAGCGGCTGCCCGACTATATGGTGCCGGTGGCGGTGGTGGTGCTCGACGCGTTGCCGCTGACCCCGACCGGCAAACTCGACACCGGTGCGCTGCCGGCCCCTGAGTACCGAGACGGTGAGCGGTATCGCGCCCCGGCCACCCAGGTCGAGGAGATCCTGGCCGGTATTTATGCCCGTGTTCTGGGTGTGGAGCGGGTCGGGGTTGATGACTCCTTCACCGTGCTGGGTGGGGATTCGTTGTCGGCGATGCGCTTGATCGTGGCGGTCAACAAGGCCTGCAACGCTGACCTTGGGGTGCGTGCGGTGTTCGAAACGCCCACGGTCGCGGGGTTGGCGGCCCGGATTGGTGTGGGTGGGGGTGGGTTGGCGCCGTTGGTGGCGGTGCAGCGGCCGGCGGTGGTGCCGTTGTCGTTTGCTCAGTCTCGGTTGTGGTTCCTGGGGCAGTTGCAGGGCCCGTCGGCGGTTTACAACCTGCCGGTGGCGGTGCGGCTGAACGGCCGGGTGGATACCGGGGCGCTGGGTGTCGCGCTGGCTGATGTGGTGGCCCGGCACGAGAGTTTGCGCACCCTGTTCCCCGCACCGCAGGGCATACCTCAGCAGCAGGTGGTGCCTGTCGAGGCGGCCGATGTCGGCTGGCAGGTCATCGACGCGACCGGCTGGCCGGCCGGGCGGTTGGGTGAGGCGATCGCCGCGGTGGCCGCTCACGGGTTCGACCTGGCGGCCGAGATCCCGCTGCGGGCACAGTTGTTGCGCCTGGGCGAGGAGGAGTACGTGTTGGTGGCGGTGGCCCATCACATCGCCGCCGACGGGTTGTCGATCCCTCCGCTGCTGCGCGATCTGAGCATCGCCTATAGCGCCCGCTGTGCCGGACACGCCCCGGGGTGGGCGCCGCTGGCGGTGCAGTACGCCGATTACACGCTGTGGCAGCGGGCGCAGTTCGGGGATCTGGAGGACCCCGGCAGCCGTATCGCGACCCAGCTGGGCTACTGGCAGCAGACCCTGGCCGGGCTGCCTGAGCGGCTGGCGCTGCCCACCGACCGGCCCTATCCGCCGGTCGCCGACTATCGCGGCGCCAGCCTAAAGGTCCATTGGCCGCCCGAGCTGCAAGTGCAGGTTCGTGACCTGGCCCGCGAGCATCATGCGACCAGTTTCATGGTGATCCAGGCCGGGTTGGCGGTGTTGCTGGCCACCTTGAGTGGCAGCACTGATGTGGCGGTGGGGTTCCCGATCGCCGGGCGCCGCGACCCGGCTCTGGATGAGGTGGTCGGGTTTTTCGTCAACACCCTGGTCCTGCGGGTCGATGTGGCCGGTGATCCCAGCGTGGCGGAGTTGCTGGCCCGGGTGCAAACGCAGAGCCTGGCC
Source organism: Mycobacterium sp. Z3061 (assembly GCF_031583025.1). NCBI lineage: Bacteria > Bacillati > Actinomycetota > Actinomycetes > Mycobacteriales > Mycobacteriaceae > Mycobacterium > Mycobacterium pumcae. The sequence continues at coordinate 196,554 of NZ_CP134062.1, forward strand.
GCCTACGACCACCAGGATGTGCCGTTTGAGTTGCTGGTGGAGCGGCTGCACCCGGCCCGGTCGCTGGCCCATCACCCGCTGGTTCAGGTGATGCTGGCCTGGCAGAACCTCGCCGACCCCACCCAGCACCTCGCTCCCGGACTGGCGTTGGGGGATCTGCAGGTCACCGCGCTGCCGGTCGACACCCACACCGCCCGCATGGACCTGGTGTTCTCACTAGCCGAACACTGGGGCGAGGACGGACAGCCCGCGGGGATCGGCGGCACGGTGGAGTTCCGCACCGACGTCTATGACACCGAAAGCATCCAAACCCTGATCCAGCGGCTACAGAAGGTGTTGGTGGCGATGACCACCGACCCCACCGCGCGGCTGTCGTGCATCGATCTGCTCGACCAGGCCGAACACATCCGCCTCGATCTACTCGGCCACCGCGGCGTGCTGACCGCACCCACACCCCCACCGACATCGATCCCGGCGCTGTTCGCCGCGCAAGCCGCGCGCGCCCCGCAAGCGGTGGCGATCAGCTGCCAAGGCCACACCATGACCTACCGCGACCTCGACCAGGCCGCTAACCGGTTGGCCCACCTGCTGGCCGACCACGGCGCACGCCCCGGACAGTATGTGGCGCTGCTGCTTCCGCGCTCAGCGCAAGCGATCGTGGCGATCCTGGCCGTCCTGAAAACCGGGGCGGCCTACCTACCCATCGACCCCACCCTGCCCGCGGCCCGGATCCGGTTCATGCTCACCGACACCACCCCAATCGCCGCGCTCACCTCGGCGGCCCTGCGGTCACGGCTGACCGGATCAGACCTGGCCGTGGTCGATGTCGAGGACTCTCGCATCAGGGACTGCCCCGCCACGGGCCTGCCAGCACCGGCACCGTCAGACATCGCCTACCTGATCTACACCTCAGGCACCACCGGCAACCCCAAAGCCGTAGCCATCACCCACCACAACATCACCCGACTGTTCGACTCACTGGATCCCCATTTAGGAGCGCGGGCGTGGGCGCAATGTCGTTCGTATGCGTTTGACGCCTCAGTTGAAGAGATCTGGGCTGCGTTGTTGCAGGGTGGGCGGCTGGTGGTGATACCCGAGGAGGTGGCCGGCTCACCAGCAGACTTCCACGCTTTGCTGATGGCTGAGCAGGTCAGCGTGCTCAGTCAGACCCCGTCGGCGGTGGGGGCGTTGCCGTTACAGGGGTTGGAGTCGGTGGCTTTGCTAGTGGCTGGTGAGACCTGCCCGGTCGAGCTGATGGACCGGTGGTCGCCGGGGCGGGTGATGGTCAACGAATACGGCCCGACCGAGACCACGGTGCGTGCGTCCAGAAGCGCGCCGCTGGTGGCGGGAATGGGCGCTCCCCCGATCGGGTCACCGGTGCCGGGGGCGGCGTTGTTTGTGCTGGATCGGTGGTTGCGTCCGGTGCCCGTGGGGGTGGTCGGGGAGTTGTATATCGCCGGCGCCGGGGTGGGCGTGGGCTACCTGGGCCGGGCCGGGTTGACCGCCTCGCGGTTTGTGCCATGCCCGTTCGCCGGCGCCGGAGCGCGGATGTATCGCAGCGGGGATCTGGTGCGCTGGCGTGCTGATGGGCAGCTCGATTACCTGGGGCGCGCTGATGAGCAGGTCAAGATCCGCGGCTACCGCATCGAACTGGGCGAGGTCCGCGCCGCCCTGGCCGGGCTGGCCGGGGTGGAGCAGGCCGCAGTCATCGCCCGCGAGGACCGCCCCGGGGATCAGCGCCTGGTGGGCTATGTCACCGGGACGGTGGAGCCGGCGGTGTTGCGCACCACCCTGGCCGAGCGGTTGCCGGGCTATATGGTTCCGGCCGCGGTAATAGTGCTCGACGCGTTGCCGCTGACCCCCAACGGCAAACTCGACATCCGCGCGCTGCCCGCCCCCGACTACACAGACAGCGACCACTACCGCGCCCCGGTCACCCAGACCGAGGAGATCCTGGCCGGCATCTACGCCCAGATACTCGGACTCGAACGAGTCGGCGTCGACGACTCCTTCTTCGAACTCGGCGGGGATTCACTGTCGGCGATGCGCCTGATTGCGGCGGTCAACACGGCCGTGGATGGCGGTGTGTCGGTGCGTGCGGTGTTTGAGGCGCCCACGGTGGCGGGGTTGGCGGCCCGCATTGGTGTGGGTGGGGGTGGGTTGGCGCCGTTGGTGGCGGTGCAGCGGCCCGCGGTGGTGCCGTTGTCGTTTGCCCAGTCCCGGTTGTGGTTCTTGGACCAGTTGCAGGGGCCGTCGCCGGTTTACAACATCCCGGTGGCGCTGCGGCTGAGCGGGCGGTTGGATACCGAGGCGCTGGGCGTCGCGCTGGCCGATGTGGTGGCCCGACACGAGAGTCTGCGCACGCTGTTCGAAGCGGTCGAGGGAACACCTCGACAGGTAATTGTCCCGGTCGAGCGAGTTGATTTCGGCTGGCAGATCGTTGATGTCAGCGATTGCCCGGGAGACCGGGTGACGGAGGCCATCGACGCTGCGATGCGTCATAGCTTCGACCTGGCGACCGAGATCCCCTTGCGGGCGCAGCTGCTTCGCCTGGCCGATGACGAGCATGTGCTCATTGCTGTTGCCCACCACGTCGCCGCCGACGGGTGGTCGGTCTCCCCGCTGGTACGCGATCTGGGAGTGGCCTATGCCAGCAGGTGTGCCGGACACGCGCCGGGGTGGGCGCCGTTGGCGGTGCAGTATGCCGATTACACGGTGTGGCAGCGGGCGCAGCTCGGTGAGGTGGGCGACCCCGGCAGCCGTATCGCGGCTCAGTTGGGGTATTGGGAGCAGGTGTTGGCGGGGTTGCCTGAGCGGGTGGCGCTGCCTACGGATCGGCCGTATCCGGCGGTGGCTGATTACCGTGGTGCGCGGGTGGGGATCGACTGGCCGCCGGAGCTGCAGCGGCAGGTTCGTGATCTGGCCCGTGAGCATCATGTGACCAGTTTTATGGTGATGCAGGCGGGGTTGGCGGTGTTGCTGGCCACCTTGAGTGGCAGCACTGATGTGGCGGTGGGGTTCCCGATCGCTGGGCGCCGCGATCCGGCTTTGGAGGAGTTGGTCGGGTTTTTCGTCAACACCTTGGTGTTGCGGGTGGATCTGGCTGGTGATCCCAGCGTGGCGGAGTTGCTGGGCCAGGTGCGTCAGCGCAGTGTGGCTGCTTTTGACAACCAGGATGTGCCTTTCGAGTTGCTGGTGGAGCGGCTCAATCCGGCGCGTTCGTTGGCGCATCATCCGCTGGTTCAGGTGGTGTTGTCCTGGCACAACCTGCCCGGTCAGACCGACCCGGTGGAGTTGGGGGAGGTGGAGCTGACGCCGGTGCCGGTCGAGGCCGGTACCGCCCGCACGGATCTGGATTTCTTCCTCGATGAGCGTTGGGATGAGGCCGGTGCGCCCGCGGGGATCGGTGGGGTGGTGGAGTTTCGCACCGATGTGTTCGACGCGGCCAGCATCGAAGTGCTGGTGGAGCGGTTGCGGCGGGTGTTGGTGGCGATGGCCGCCGATCCCACCGCGCGGCTGTCCTGCATTGATGTGCTCGATGAGGCTGAACACGGCCGCCTGGATCGGCTCGGCCACCGCGGCGTGCTGACCGCACCCGTATCCCCACCGACATCGGTCCCGGCGGTGTTCGCCGCGCAGGCCGCGCGCGCCCCGCAGGCGGTGGCGATCAGCTGCCAAGGCCACACCATGACCTACCGCGACCTCGACCAGGCCGCTAACCGGTTGGCGCACCTGCTGGCCGACCACGGCGCACGCCCCGGACAGTATGTGGCGCTGCTGTTTTCGCGGTCGGCCGAGGCGGTCGTGGCGATGCTGGCGGTCCTTAAGACCGGGGCGGCCTACCTGCCGATCGATCCGGGGCTGCCCGACGCGCGGGTCGGGTTCATGCTCGCCGATGCCGCCCCGGTGGCCGCGGCCACCACCATTGGGTTGGCTGATCGACTCGACGGGTTCGAGGGGGCGGTGATCGATGTCGCCGATCCCCGCGTCGATGCCCAGTCCAGCGCCGCTTTGCCGGGCCCGGCTGCTGAGGATGTGGCGTATCTGATCTACACCTCGGGCAGTACTGGGGTGCCCAAGGGGGTGGCGATCACCCACCGCAACGTTGTCGAGTTCATCGGCTCCCTCAAGGATGCAGATTTCGGCCCGGGACCGGGGCAGGTGTGGGCGCAGGGGCATTCGTTGAGCTTTGACGCCTCGGTGGAGGAGATCTGGGGCGCGCTGCTCGGGGGTGGTCGGTTGGTGGTGGTGGCTGAGGAGGTGGCCCGCTCCCCGCAGGATTTGCATGCCCTGTTAGTGGATGAGCGGGTCGATGTGTTGAGTCAGACCCCGTCGGCTTTGGGTGTGTTGTCTGCTTCGGGGTTGGGGTCGGTGGCGGTGCTGGTGGCTGGTGAGCCCTGCCCGCCCGAGCTGGTGGATCGGTGGGCGCCGGGGCGGGTGATGGTCAACGCCTACGGCCCGACCGAGACCACGGTGTGTGCGACGCGCAGCGCGGCGCTGGCGGCGGGGTCGGGGGTCCCGCCGATCGGGTCGCCGATTTCACCAGCGGCGGTGTTTGTGCTGGATCGGTGGTTGCGTCCGGTGCCGGTGGGGGTGGTCGGGGAGTTGTATATCGCCGGCGCTGGGGTGGGTCTGGGGTATTGGCGGCGGGCGGGGTTGAGCGGGTCGCGGTTTGTGGCGTGCCCGTTCGCCGGCGCCGGAACGCGGATGTATCGCAGCGGGGATCTGGTGCGCTGGCGTGCTGATGGGCAGCTCGATTACCTGGGGCGCGCTGATGAGCAGGTCAAGATCCGCGGCTACCGCATCGAATGCGGCGAAGTCCGCGCCGCCCTGGCCGGGCTGGCCGGGGTGGATGCCGCGGTGGTGATTGCCCGCGAGGACCGCCCCGGCGATCAGCGCCTGGTCGGTTACGTCACCGCGACGGCCACCGGGGCGGTGGAGCCGGCGGCGTTGCGGGCGGCGCTGGCTGAGCGGCTGCCCGACTATATGGTGCCGGTGGCGGTGGTGGTGCTCGACGCGTTGCCGCTGACCCCGACCGGCAAACTCGACACCGGTGCGCTGCCGGCCCCTGAGTACCGAGACGGTGAGCGGTATCGCGCCCCGGCCACCCAGGTCGAGGAGATCCTGGCCGGTATTTATGCCCGTGTTCTGGGTGTGGAGCGGGTCGGGGTTGATGACTCCTTCACCGTGCTGGGTGGGGATTCGTTGTCGGCGATGCGCTTGATCGTGGCGGTCAACAAGGCCTGCAACGCTGACCTTGGGGTGCGTGCGGTGTTCGAAACGCCCACGGTCGCGGGGTTGGCGGCCCGGATTGGTGTGGGTGGGGGTGGGTTGGCGCCGTTGGTGGCGGTGCAGCGGCCGGCGGTGGTGCCGTTGTCGTTTGCTCAGTCTCGGTTGTGGTTCCTGGGGCAGTTGCAGGGCCCGTCGGCGGTTTACAACCTGCCGGTGGCGGTGCGGCTGAACGGCCGGGTGGATACCGGGGCGCTGGGTGTCGCGCTGGCTGATGTGGTGGCCCGGCACGAGAGTTTGCGCACCCTGTTCCCCGCACCGCAGGGCATACCTCAGCAGCAGGTGGTGCCTGTCGAGGCGGCCGATGTCGGCTGGCAGGTCATCGACGCGACCGGCTGGCCGGCCGGGCGGTTGGGTGAGGCGATCGCCGCGGTGGCCGCTCACGGGTTCGACCTGGCGGCCGAGATCCCGCTGCGGGCACAGTTGTTGCGCCTGGGCGAGGAGGAGTACGTGTTGGTGGCGGTGGCCCATCACATCGCCGCCGACGGGTTGTCGATCCCTCCGCTGCTGCGCGATCTGAGCATCGCCTATAGCGCCCGCTGTGCCGGACACGCCCCGGGGTGGGCGCCGCTGGCGGTGCAGTACGCCGATTACACGCTGTGGCAGCGGGCGCAGTTCGGGGATCTGGAGGACCCCGGCAGCCGTATCGCGACCCAGCTGGGCTACTGGCAGCAGACCCTGGCCGGGCTGCCTGAGCGGCTGGCGCTGCCCACCGACCGGCCCTATCCGCCGGTCGCCGACTATCGCGGCGCCAGCCTAAAGGTCCATTGGCCGCCCGAGCTGCAAGTGCAGGTTCGTGACCTGGCCCGCGAGCATCATGCGACCAGTTTCATGGTGATCCAGGCCGGGTTGGCGGTGTTGCTGGCCACCTTGAGTGGCAGCACTGATGTGGCGGTGGGGTTCCCGATCGCCGGGCGCCGCGACCCGGCTCTGGATGAGGTGGTCGGGTTTTTCGTCAACACCCTGGTCCTGCGGGTCGATGTGGCCGGTGATCCCAGTGTTGGTGAGTTGTTGGCCCGGGTGCAAACGCAGAGCCTGGCCGCCTACGACCACCAGGATGTGCCGTTTGAGTTGCTGGTGGAGCGGCTGCACCCGGCCCGGTCGCTGGCTCATCACCCGCTGATCCAGGTGATGCTGGCCTGGCAGAACCTCGCCGACCCCACCCACCACCTCGCTCCCGGACTGGCGTTGGGGGACCTGCAGCTCACCGCGCTGCCGGTCGACACCCACACCGCCCGCATGGACCTGGTGTTCTCACTAGCCGAACACTTCAGCCCCACCGGTGAACCCGCCGGGATCGGCGGGGCGGTGGAATTCCGCACCGACGTCTATGACACCGAAAGCATCCAAACCCTGATCCAGCGCCTGCACCGAGTGCTGGTGGCGATGACCACCGACCCCACCGCGCGGCTGTCCTGCATCGATCTGCTCGATGAGGCCGAACACACCCGCCTCGATCTACTCGGCCACCGCGGCGTGCTGACCGCACCCGCACCCCCACCGACATCGATCCCGGCGCTGTTCGCCGCGCAAGCCGAACGCGCCCCGCAAGCGGTGGCGATCAGCTGCCAAGGCCACACCATGACCTACCGCGACCTTGACCAGGCCGCTAACCGGTTGGCCCACCTGCTGGCCGACCACGGCGCACGCCCCGGACAGTACGTGGCGCTGCTGCTTCCGCGCTCAGCGCAAGCGATCGTGGCGATCCTGGCCGTCCTGAAAACCGGGGCGGCCTACCTACCCATCGACCCCACCCTGCCCGCGGCCCGGATCCGGTTCATGCTCACCGACACCACCCCAATCGCCGCGCTCACCTCGGCGGCCCTGCGGTCACGGCTGACCGGATCAGACCTGGCCGTGGTCGATGTCGAGGACTCTCGCATCAGGGACTGCCCCGCCACGGGCCTGCCAGCACCGGCACCGTCAGACATCGCCTACCTGATCTACACCTCAGGCACCACCGGCAACCCCAAAGCCGTAGCCATCACCCACCACAACATCACCCGGCTGTTCGACTCACTGGACCTCGGCCTACCGCTGGCACCAGGACAAGTGTGGACGCACTGCCATTCCCTGGCCTTCGACTACTCGGTGTGGGAGATCTGGGCCGCGCTGCTGCACGGCGGTCGGCTGGTGGTGATCTCCGAAGAAGTGGCCTCCTCCCCGCAGCAGATGCACGAGATATTGGTCGCCGAACGGGTCAGCGTGCTCAGCCAGACCCCCTCGGCGGTGGGCATGCTCTCCCCTCAGGATCTGGAGTCGACGGCGTTGGTTGTCGCCGCTGAACCCTGTCCGGCCGACGTGGTCGACCGCTGGTCGCCGGGGCGGGTGATGGTCAACGCCTACGGCCCGACCGAGACCACCGTGTACGCGTCGATGAGCGCGCCACTGGCACCGGGGTCGGGCGCCCCCCCGATCGGAGCCCCGGTGCCGGGGGCGGCGTTGTTCGTACTCGACGGCCGGTTGCGTCCGGTGCCGGTGGGGGTGGTCGGGGAGTTGTATATCGCCGGCGCTGGGGTGGGTCTGGGGTATTGGCGGCGGGCGGGGTTGAGCGGGTCGCGGTTTGTGGCGTGCCCGTTCGCCGGCGCCGGAACGCGGATGTATCGCAGCGGGGATCTGGTGCGCTGGCGTGCTGATGGGCAGCTCGATTACCTGGGGCGCGCTGATGAGCAGGTCAAGATCCGCGGCTACCGCATCGAGTGCGGCGAGGTCCGGTCCGCCCTGGCCGGGCTGGCCGGGGTGGAGCAGGCCGCGGTCATCGCCCGCGAGGACCGCCCCGGCGATCAGCGCCTGGTGGGCTATGTCACCGGGACGGTGGAGCCGGCGGTGTTGCGCACCACCCTGGCCGAGCGGTTGCCGGGCTATATGGTTCCCGCGGCGGTGGTGGTGCTCGACGCGTTGCCGTTGACGGTCAACGGCAAACTCGACACCCGTGCGCTGCCGGCCCCCGACTACACAGACAGCGACCACTACCGCGCCCCGGTCACCCAGGCCGAGGAGATCCTGGCTGGTATCTATGCCCAGGTGTTGGGGCTGGAGCGGGTGGGGGTTGATGATTCGTTTTTCGATTTGGGTGGGGACAGCATTGCGGCGATGCGCCTGATTGCGGCGGTCAACACGGCCGTGGATGGCGGTGTGTCGGTGCGTGCGGTGTTTGAGGCGCCCACGGTGGCGGGGTTGGCGGCCCGTATTGGTGTGGGTGGGGGTGGGTTGGCGCCGTTGGTGGCGGTGCGGCGGCCGGCGGTGGTGCCGTTGTCGTTTGCCCAGTCCCGGTTGTGGTTCTTGGAGCAGTTGCAGGGGCCGTCGCCGGTTTACAACATCCCGGCGGCGGTGCGGCTGAGCGGGCGGGTGGATGCCGGCGCGCTGGGTGCGGCGCTGGCTGATGTGGTGGCCCGGCAGGAGAGTCTGCGCACTGTGTTCCCTTCCCCCGAGGGAATACCCCAGCAGTTGCTGGTGGCGCCGGAAGCGGCTGATTTTGGTTGGCAGGTTGTTGATGCTGTCGGTTGGTCGGCGGAGCGGTTGGGTGGGGCGATCGCCGCGGTGGCCGGTCATGGGTTTGATCTGGCGGCTGAGGTTCCGTTGCGGGCGCAGCTGTTCCGGCTTGCCGAGGATGAGCTGGTGTTGGTGGTGGTGGTCCATCACATCGCCGCTGATGGCTGGTCGATTGCCCCGCTGCTGCGCGATCTGAGCACCGCCTATAGCGCCCGGTGTGCCGGACACGCGCCGGGGTGGGCGCCGTTGGCGGTGCAGTATGCCGATTACACGGTGTGGCAGCGGGCGCAGCTCGGTGAGGTGGGCGACCCCGGCAGCCGTATCGCGGCTCAGTTGGGGTATTGGGAGCAGGTGTTGGCGGGGTTGCCTGAGCGGGTGGCGCTGCCTACGGATCGGCCGTATCCGGCGGTGGCTGATTACCGTGGTGCGCGGGTGGGGATCGACTGGCCGCCGGAGCTGCAGCGGCAGGTTCGTGATCTGGCCCGTGAGCATCATGTGACCAGTTTTATGGTGATGCAGGCGGGGTTGGCGGTGTTGCTGGCCACCTTGAGTGGCAGCACTGATGTGGCGGTGGGGTTCCCGATCGCTGGGCGCCGCGATCCGGCTTTGGAGGAGTTGGTCGGGTTTTTCGTCAACACCTTGGTGTTGCGGGTGGATCTGGCTGGTGATCCCAGCGTGGCGGAGTTGCTGGGCCAGGTGCGTCAGCGCAGTGTGGCTGCTTTTGACAACCAGGATGTGCCTTTCGAGTTGCTGGTGGAGCGGCTCAATCCGGCGCGTTCGTTGGCGCATCATCCGCTGGTTCAGGTGGTGTTGTCCTGGCACAACCTGCCCGGTCAGACCGACCCGGTGGAGTTGGGGGAGGTGGAGCTGACGCCGGTGCCGGTCGAGGCCGGTACCGCCCGCACGGATCTGGATTTCTTCCTCGATGAGCGCTGGGATGAGGCCGGTGCGCCCGCGGGGATCGGTGGGGTGGTGGAGTTTCGCACCGATGTGTTCGACGCGGCCAGCATCGAAGTGCTGGTGGAGCGGTTGCGGCGGGTGTTGGTGGCGATGGCCGCCGATCCCACCGCGCGGCTGTCCTGCATCGATCTGCTCGATGAGGCCGAACACGGCCGCCTGGATCGGCTCGGCCACCGCGGCGTGCTGACCGCACCCGTATCCCCACCGACATCGGTCCCGGCGCTGTTCGCCGCGCAGGCCGCGCGCGCCCCGCAGGCGGTGGCGATCAGCTGCCAAGGCCACACCATGACCTACCGCGACCTCGACCAGGCCGCTAACCGGTTGGCGCACCTGCTGGCCGACCACGGCGCACGCCCCGGACAGTATGTGGCGCTGCTGTTTTCGCGGTCGACCGAGGCGGTCGTGGCGATGCTGGCGGTCCTTAAGACCGGGGCGGCCTACCTGCCGATCGATCCGGGGCTGCCCGACGCGCGGATCGGGTTCATGCTCGCCGACGCCGCCCCGGTCGCCGCGGCCACCACCATTGGGTTGGCTGATCGACTCGACGGGTTCGAGGGGGCGGTGATCGATGTCGCCGATCCCCGCATCGATGCCCAGTCCAGCGCCGCTTTGCCGGGCCCGGCTGCTGAGGATGTGGCGTATCTGATCTACACCTCGGGCAGTACTGGGGTGCCCAAGGGGGTGGCGATCACCCACCGCAACGTTGTCGAGTTCATCGGCTCCCTCAAGGATGCAGATTTCGGCCCGGGACCGGGGCAGGTGTGGGCGCAGGGGCATTCGTTGAGCTTTGACGCCTCGGTGGAGGAGATCTGGGGCGCGCTGCTCGGGGGTGGTCGGTTGGTGGTGGTGGCTGAGGAGGTGGCCCGCTCCCCGCAGGATTTGCATGCCCTGTTAGTGGATGAGCGGGTCGATGTGTTGAGTCAGACCCCGTCGGCTTTGGGTGTGTTGTCTGCTTCGGGGTTGGGGTCGGTGGCGGTGCTGGTGGCTGGTGAGCCCTGCCCGCCCGAGCTGGTGGATCGGTGGGCGCCGGGGCGGGTGATGGTCAACGCCTACGGCCCGACCGAGACCACGGTGTGTGCGACGCGCAGCGCGGCGCTGGCGGCGGGGTCGGGGGTCCCGCCGATCGGGTCGCCGATTTCACCAGCGGCGGTGTTTGTGCTGGATCGGTGGTTGCGTCCGGTGCCGGTGGGGGTGGTCGGGGAGTTGTATATCGCCGGCGCTGGGGTGGGTCTGGGGTATTGGCGGCGGGCGGGGTTGAGCGGGTCGCGGTTTGTGGCGTGCCCGTTCGCCGGCGCCGGAACGCGGATGTATCGCAGCGGGGATCTGGTGCGCTGGCGTGCTGATGGGCAGCTCGATTACCTGGGGCGCGCTGATGAGCAGGTCAAGATCCGCGGCTACCGCATCGAATGCGGCGAAGTCCGCGCCGCCCTGGCCGGGCTGGCCGGGGTGGATGCCGCGGTGGTGATTGCCCGCGAGGACCGCCCCGGCGATCAGCGCCTGGTCGGTTACGTCACCGCGACGGCCACCGGGGCGGTGGAGCCGGCGGCGTTGCGGGCGGCGCTGGCTGAGCGGCTGCCCGACTATATGGTGCCGGTGGCGGTGGTGGTGCTCGACGCGTTGCCGCTGACCCCGACCGGCAAACTCGACACCGGTGCGCTGCCGGCCCCTGAGTACCGAGACGGTGAGCGGTATCGCGCCCCGGCCACCCAGGTCGAGGAGATCCTGGCCGGTATTTATGCCCGTGTTCTGGGTGTGGAGCGGGTCGGGGTTGATGACTCCTTCACCGTGCTGGGTGGGGATTCGTTGTCGGCGATGCGCTTGATCGTGGCGGTCAACAAGGCCTGCAACGCTGACCTTGGGGTGCGTGCGGTGTTCGAAACGCCCACGGTCGCGGGGTTGGCGGCCCGGATTGGTGTGGGTGGGGGTGGGTTGGCGCCGTTGGTGGCGGTGCAGCGGCCGGCGGTGGTGCCGTTGTCGTTTGCTCAGTCTCGGTTGTGGTTCCTGGGGCAGTTGCAGGGCCCGTCGGCGGTTTACAACCTGCCGGTGGCGGTGCGGCTGAACGGCCGGGTGGATACCGGGGCGCTGGGTGTCGCGCTGGCTGATGTGGTGGCCCGGCACGAGAGTTTGCGCACCCTGTTCCCCGCACCGCAGGGCATACCTCAGCAGCAGGTGGTGCCTGTCGAGGCGGCCGATGTCGGCTGGCAGGTCATCGACGCGACCGGCTGGCCGGCCGGGCGGTTGGGTGAGGCGATCGCCGCGGTGGCCGCTCACGGGTTCGACCTGGCGGCCGAGATCCCGCTGCGGGCACAGTTGTTGCGCCTGGGCGAGGAGGAGTACGTGTTGGTGGCGGTGGCCCATCACATCGCCGCCGACGGGTTGTCGATCCCTCCGCTGCTGCGCGATCTGAGCATCGCCTATAGCGCCCGCTGTGCCGGACACGCCCCGGGGTGGGCGCCGCTGGCGGTGCAGTACGCCGATTACACGCTGTGGCAGCGGGCGCAGTTCGGGGATCTGGAGGACCCCGGCAGCCGTATCGCGACCCAGCTGGGCTACTGGCAGCAGACCCTGGCCGGGCTGCCTGAGCGGCTGGCGCTGCCCACCGACCGGCCCTATCCGCCGGTCGCCGACTATCGCGGCGCCAGCCTAAAGGTCCATTGGCCGCCCGAGCTGCAAGTGCAGGTTCGTGACCTGGCCCGCGAGCATCATGCGACCAGTTTCATGGTGATCCAGGCCGGGTTGGCGGTGTTGCTGGCCACCTTGAGTGGCAGCACTGATGTGGCGGTGGGGTTCCCGATCGCCGGGCGCCGCGACCCGGCTCTGGATGAGGTGGTCGGGTTTTTCGTCAACACCCTGGTCCTGCGGGTCGATGTGGCCGGTGATCCCAGCGTGGCGGAGTTGCTGGCCCGGGTGCAAACGCAGAGCCTGGCCGCCTACGACCACCAGGATGTGCCGTTTGAGTTGCTGGTGGAGCGGCTGCACCCGGCCCGGTCGCTGGCCCATCACCCGCTGGTTCAGGTGATGCTGGCCTGGCAGAACCTCGCCGACCCCACCCAGCACCTCGCTCCCGGACTGGCGTTGGGGGATCTGCAGGTCACCGCGCTGCCGGTCGACACCCACACCGCCCGCATGGACCTGGTGTTCTCACTAGCCGAACACTGGGGCGAGGACGGACAGCCCGCGGGGATCGGCGGCACGGTGGAGTTCCGCACCGACGTCTATGACACCGAAAGCATCCAAACCCTGATCCAGCGCCTGCACCGAGTGCTGGTGGCGATGACCACCGACCCCACCGCGCGGCTGTCCTGCATCGATCTGCTCGATGAGGCCGAACACACCCGCCTCGATCTACTCGGCCACCGCAGCGTGCTGACCGCACCCGCACCCCCACCGACATCGATCCCGGCGCTGTTCGCCGCGCAAGCCGAACGCGCCCCGCAAGCGGTGGCGATCAGCTGCCAAGGCCACACCATGACCTACCGCGACCTCGACCAGGCCGCTAACCGGTTGGCCCACCTGCTGGCCGACCACGGCGCACGCCCCGGACAGTATGTGGCGCTGCTGCTTCCGCGCTCAGCGCAAGCGATCGTGGCGATCCTGGCCGTCCTGAAAACCGGGGCGGCCTACCTACCCATCGACCCCACCCTGCCCGCGGCCCGGATCCGGTTCATGCTCACCGACACCACCCCAATCGCCGCGCTCACCTCGGCGGCCCTGCGGTCACGGCTGACCGGATCAGACCTGGCCGTGGTCGATGTCGAGGACTCTCGCATCAGGGACTGCCCCGCCACGGGCCTGCCAGCACCGGCACCGTCAGACATCGCCTACCTGATCTACACCTCAGGCACCACCGGCAACCCCAAAGCCGTAGCCATCACCCACCACAACATCACCCGACTGTTCGACTCACTGGATCCCCATTTAGGAGCGCGGGCGTGGGCGCAATGTCGTTCGTATGCGTTTGACGCCTCAGTTGAAGAGATCTGGGCTGCGTTGTTGCAGGGTGGGCGGCTGGTGGTGATACCCGAGGAGGTGGCCGGCTCACCAGCAGACTTCCACGCTTTGCTGATGGCTGAGCAGGTCAGCGTGCTCAGTCAGACCCCGTCGGCGGTGGGGGCGTTGCCGTTACAGGGGTTGGAGTCGGTGGCTTTGCTAGTGGCTGGTGAGACCTGCCCGGTCGAGCTGATGGACCGGTGGTCGCCGGGGCGGGTGATGGTCAACGAATACGGCCCGACCGAGACCACGGTGCGTGCGTCCAGAAGCGCGCCGCTGGTGGCGGGAATGGGCGCTCCCCCGATCGGGTCACCGGTGCCGGGGGCGGCGTTGTTTGTGCTGGATCGGTGGTTGCGTCCGGTGCCCGTGGGGGTGGTCGGGGAGTTGTATATCGCCGGCGCCGGGGTGGGCGTGGGCTACCTGGGCCGGGCCGGGTTGACCGCCTCGCGGTTTGTGCCATGCCCGTTCGCCGGCGCCGGAGCGCGGATGTATCGCAGCGGGGATCTGGTGCGCTGGCGTGCTGATGGGCAGCTCGATTACCTGGGGCGCGCTGATGAGCAGGTCAAGATCCGCGGCTACCGCATCGAACTGGGCGAGGTCCGCGCGGCGCTGGCGGGTGTGGACGGGGTGGAGCAGGCCGCGGTCATCGCCCGCGAGGACCGCCCCGGCGATCAGCGCCTCATCGGCTACGTCACCGGAGACGCCAAACCAACCGAGCTACGGGCCGCACTGGCCGAGCGGCTGCCCGGCTATATGGTTCCCGCGGCGGTAATAGTGCTCGACGCGTGGCCGCTGACCCCCAACGGCAAACTCGACATCCGCGCGCTGCCCGCCCCCGACTACACAGACAGCGACCACTACCGCGCCCCGGTCACCCAGACCGAGGAGATCCTGGCCGGCATCTACGCCCAGATACTCGGACTCGAACGAGTCGGCGTCGACGACTCCTTCTTCGAACTCGGCGGGGATTCACTGTCGGCGATGCGCCTGATTGCGGCGGTCAACACGGCCGTGGATGGCGGTGTGTCGGTGCGTGCGGTGTTTGAGGCGCCCACGGTGGCGGGGTTGGCGGCCCGCATTGGTGTGGGTGGGGGTGGGTTGGCGCCGTTGGTGGCGGTGCAGCGGCCCGCGGTGGTGCCGTTGTCGTTTGCCCAGTCCCGGTTGTGGTTCTTGGACCAGTTGCAGGGGCCGTCGCCGGTTTACAACATCCCGGTGGCGCTGCGGCTGAGCGGGCGGTTGGATACCGAGGCGCTGGGCGTCGCGCTGGCCGATGTGGTGGCCCGACACGAGAGTCTGCGCACGCTGTTCGAAGCGGTCGAGGGAACACCTCGACAGGTAATTGTCCCGGTCGAGCGAGTTGATTTCGGCTGGCAGATCGTTGATGTCAGCGATTGCCCGGGAGACCGGGTGACGGAGGCCATCGACGCTGCGATGCGTCATAGCTTCGACCTGGCGACCGAGATCCCCTTGCGGGCGCAGCTGCTTCGCCTGGCCGATGACGAGCATGTGCTCATTGCTGTTGCCCACCACGTCGCCGCCGACGGGTGGTCGGTCTCCCCGCTGGTACGCGATCTGGGAGTGGCCTATGCCAGCAGGTGTGCCGGACACGCGCCGGGGTGGGCGCCGTTGGCGGTGCAGTATGCCGATTACACGGTGTGGCAGCGGGCGCAGCTCGGTGAGGTGGGCGACCCCGGCAGCCGTATCGCGGCTCAGTTGGGGTATTGGGAGCAGGTGTTGGCGGGGTTGCCTGAGCGGGTGGCGCTGCCTACGGATCGGCCGTATCCGGCGGTGGCTGATTACCGTGGTGCGCGGGTGGGGATCGACTGGCCGCCGGAGCTGCAGCGGCAGGTTCGTGATCTGGCCCGTGAGCATCATGTGACCAGTTTTATGGTGATGCAGGCGGGGTTGGCGGTGTTGCTGGCCACCTTGAGTGGCAGCACTGATGTGGCGGTGGGGTTCCCGATCGCTGGGCGCCGCGATCCGGCTTTGGAGGAGTTGGTCGGGTTTTTCGTCAACACCTTGGTGTTGCGGGTGGATCTGGCTGGTGATCCCAGCGTGGCGGAGTTGCTGGGCCAGGTGCGTCAGCGCAGTGTGGCTGCTTTTGACAACCAGGATGTGCCTTTCGAGTTGCTGGTGGAGCGGCTCAATCCGGCGCGTTCGTTGGCGCATCATCCGCTGGTTCAGGTGGTGTTGTCCTGGCACAACCTGCCCGGTCAGACCGACCCGGTGGAGTTGGGGGAGGTGGAGCTGACGCCGGTGCCGGTCGAGGCCGGTACCGCCCGCACGGATCTGGATTTCTTCCTCGATGAGCGCTGGGATGAGGCCGGTGCGCCCGCGGGGATCGGTGGGGTGGTGGAGTTTCGCACCGATGTGTTCGACGCGGCCAGCATCGAAGTGCTGGTGGAGCGGTTGCGGCGGGTGTTGGTGGCGATGGCCGCCGATCCCACCGCGCGGCTGTCCTGCATCGATCTGCTCGATGAGGCCGAACACGGCCGCCTGGATCGGCTCGGCCACCGCGGCGTGCTGACCGCACCCGTATCCCCACCGACATCGGTCCCGGCGCTGTTCGCCGCGCAGGCCGCGCGCGCCCCGCAGGCGGTGGCGATCAGCTGCCAAGGCCACACCATGACCTACCGCGACCTCGACCAGGCCGCTAACCGGTTGGCGCACCTGCTGGCCGACCACGGCGCACGCCCCGGACAGTATGTGGCGCTGCTGTTTTCGCGGTCGACCGAGGCGGTCGTGGCGATGCTGGCGGTCCTTAAGACCGGGGCGGCCTACCTGCCGATCGATCCGGGGCTGCCCGACGCGCGGGTCGGGTTCATGCTCGCCGATGCCGCCCCGGTGGCCGCGGCCACCACCATTGGGTTGGCTGATCGACTCGACGGGTTCGAGGGGGCGGTGATCGATGTCGCCGATCCCCGCGTCGATGCCCAGTCCAGCGCCGCTTTGCCGGGCCCGGCTGCTGAGGATGTGGCGTATCTGATCTACACCTCGGGCAGTACTGGGGTGCCCAAGGGGGTGGCGATCACCCACCGCAACGTTGTCGAGTTCATCGGCTCCCTCAAGGATGCAGATTTCGGCCCGGGACCGGGGCAGGTGTGGGCGCAGGGGCATTCGTTGAGCTTTGACGCCTCGGTGGAGGAGATCTGGGGCGCGCTGCTCGGGGGTGGTCGGTTGGTGGTGGTGGCTGAGGAGGTGGCCCGCTCCCCGCAGGATTTGCATGCCCTGTTAGTGGATGAGCGGGTCGATGTGTTGAGTCAGACCCCGTCGGCTTTGGGTGTGTTGTCTGCTTCGGGGTTGGGGTCGGTGGCGGTGCTGGTGGCTGGTGAGCCCTGCCCGCCCGAGCTGGTGGATCGGTGGGCGCCGGGGCGGGTGATGGTCAACGCCTACGGCCCGACCGAGACCACGGTGTGTGCGACGCGCAGCGCGGCGCTGGCGGCGGGGTCGGGGGTCCCGCCGATCGGGTCGCCGATTTCACCAGCGGCGGTGTTTGTGCTGGATCGGTGGTTGCGTCCGGTGCCGGTGGGGGTGGTCGGGGAGTTGTATATCGCCGGCGCTGGGGTGGGTCTGGGGTATTGGCGGCGGGCGGGGTTGAGCGGGTCGCGGTTTGTGGCGTGCCCGTTCGCCGGCGCCGGAACGCGGATGTATCGCAGCGGGGATCTGGTGCGCTGGCGTGCTGATGGGCAGCTCGATTACCTGGGGCGCGCTGATGAGCAGGTCAAGATCCGCGGCTACCGCATCGAATGCGGCGAAGTCCGCGCCGCCCTGGCCGGGCTGGCCGGGGTGGATGCCGCGGTGGTGATTGCCCGCGAGGACCGCCCCGGCGATCAGCGCCTGGTCGGTTACGTCACCGCGACGGCCACCGGGGCGGTGGAGCCGGCGGCGTTGCGGGCGGCGCTGGCTGAGCGGCTGCCCGACTATATGGTGCCGGTGGCGGTGGTGGTGCTCGACGCGTTGCCGCTGACCCCGACCGGCAAACTCGACACCGGTGCGCTGCCGGCCCCTGAGTACCGAGACGGTGAGCGGTATCGCGCCCCGGCCACCCAGGTCGAGGAGATCCTGGCCGGTATTTATGCCCGTGTTCTGGGTGTGGAGCGGGTCGGGGTTGATGACTCCTTCACCGTGCTGGGTGGGGATTCGTTGTCGGCGATGCGCTTGATCGTGGCGGTCAACAAGGCCTGCAACGCTGACCTTGGGGTGCGTGCGGTGTTCGAAACGCCCACGGTCGCGGGGTTGGCGGCCCGGATTGGTGTGGGTGGGGGTGGGTTGGCGCCGTTGGTGGCGGTGCAGCGGCCGGCGGTGGTGCCGTTGTCGTTTGCTCAGTCTCGGTTGTGGTTCCTGGGGCAGTTGCAGGGCCCGTCGGCGGTTTACAACCTGCCGGTGGCGGTGCGGCTGAACGGCCGGGTGGATACCGGGGCGCTGGGTGTCGCGCTGGCTGATGTGGTGGCCCGGCACGAGAGTTTGCGCACCCTGTTCCCCGCACCGCAGGGCATACCTCAGCAGCAGGTGGTGCCTGTCGAGGCGGCCGATGTCGGCTGGCAGGTCATCGACGCGACCGGCTGGCCGGCCGGGCGGTTGGGTGAGGCGATCGCCGCGGTGGCCGCTCACGGGTTCGACCTGGCGGCCGAGATCCCGCTGCGGGCACAGTTGTTGCGCCTGGGCGAGGAGGAGTACGTGTTGGTGGCGGTGGCCCATCACATCGCCGCCGACGGGTTGTCGATCCCTCCGCTGCTGCGCGATCTGAGCATCGCCTATAGCGCCCGCTGTGCCGGACACGCCCCGGGGTGGGCGCCGCTGGCGGTGCAGTACGCCGATTACACGCTGTGGCAGCGGGCGCAGTTCGGGGATCTGGAGGACCCCGGCAGCCGTATCGCGACCCAGCTGGGCTACTGGCAGCAGACCCTGGCCGGGCTGCCTGAGCGGCTGGCGCTGCCCACCGACCGGCCCTATCCGCCGGTCGCCGACTATCGCGGCGCCAGCCTAAAGGTCCATTGGCCGCCCGAGCTGCAAGTGCAGGTTCGTGACCTGGCCCGCGAGCATCATGCGACCAGTTTCATGGTGATCCAGGCCGGGTTGGCGGTGTTGCTGGCCACCTTGAGTGGCAGCACTGATGTGGCGGTGGGGTTCCCGATCGCCGGGCGCCGCGACCCGGCTCTGGATGAGGTGGTCGGGTTTTTCGTCAACACCCTGGTCCTGCGGGTCGATGTGGCCGGTGATCCCAGCGTGGCGGAGTTGCTGGCCCGGGTGCAAACGCAGAGCCTGGCCGCCTACGACCACCAGGATGTGCCGTTTGAGTTGCTGGTGGAGCGGCTGCACCCGGCCCGGTCGCTGGCCCATCACCCGCTGGTTCAGGTGATGCTGGCCTGGCAGAACCTCGCCGACCCCACCCAGCACCTCGCTCCCGGACTGGCGTTGGGGGATCTGCAGGTCACCGCGCTGCCGGTCGACACCCACACCGCCCGCATGGACCTGGTGTTCTCACTAGCCGAACACTTCAGCCCCACCGGTGAACCCGCCGGGATCGGCGGGGCGGTGGAGTTCCGCACCGACGTCTATGACACCGAAAGCATCCAAACCCTGATCCAGCGGCTACAGAAGGTGTTGGTGGCGATGACCACCGACCCCACCGCGCGGCTGTCGTGCATCGATCTGCTCGATGAGGCCGAACACATCCGCCTCGATCTACTCGGCCACCGCGGCGTGCTGACCGCACCCGCACCCCCACCGACATCGATCCCGGCGCTGTTCGCCGCGCAAGCCGCGCGCGCCCCGCAAGCGGTGGCGATCAGCTGCCAAGGCCACACCATGACCTACCGCGACCTCGACCAGGCCGCTAACCGGTTGGCCCACCTGCTGGCCGACCACGGCGCACGCCCCGGACAGTACGTGGCGCTGCTGCTTCCGCGCTCAGCGCAAGCGATCGTGGCGATCCTGGCCGTCCTGAAAACCGGGGCGGCCTACCTACCCATCGACCCCACCCTGCCCGCGGCCCGGATCCGGTTCATGCTCACCGACACCACCCCAATCGCCGCGCTCACCTCGGCGGCCCTGCGGTCACGGCTGACCGGATCAGACCTGGCCGTGGTCGATGTCGAGGACTCTCGCATCAGGGACTGCCCCGCCACGGGCCTGCCAGCACCGGCACCGTCAGACATCGCCTACCTGATCTACACCTCAGGCACCACCGGCAACCCCAAAGCCGTAGCCATCACCCACCACAACATCACCCGGCTGTTCGACTCACTGGACCTCGGCCTACCGCTGGCACCAGGACAAGTGTGGACGCACTGCCATTCCCTGGCCTTCGACTACTCGGTGTGGGAGATCTGGGCCGCGCTGCTGCACGGCGGTCGGCTGGTGGTGATCTCCGAAGAAGTGGCCTCCTCCCCGCAGCAGATGCACGAGATATTGGTCGCCGAACGGGTCAGCGTGCTCAGCCAGACCCCCTCGGCGGTGGGCATGCTCTCCCCTCAGGATCTGGAGTCGACGGCGTTGGTTGTCGCCGCTGAACCCTGTCCGGCCGACGTGGTCGACCGCTGGTCGCCGGGGCGGGTGATGGTCAACGCCTACGGCCCGACCGAGACCACCGTGTACGCGTCGATGAGCGCGCCACTGGCACCGGGGTCGGGCGCCCCCCCGATCGGAGCCCCGGTGCCGGGGGCGGCGTTGTTCGTACTCGACGGCCGGTTGCGTCCGGTGCCGGTGGGGGTGGTCGGGGAGTTGTATATCGCCGGCGCTGGGGTGGGTCTGGGGTATTGGCGGCGGGCGGGGTTGAGCGGGTCGCGGTTTGTGGCGTGCCCGTTCGCCGGCGCCGGAACGCGGATGTATCGCAGCGGGGATCTGGTGCGCTGGCGTGCTGATGGGCAGCTCGATTACCTGGGGCGCGCTGATGAGCAGGTCAAGATCCGCGGCTACCGCATCGAGTGCGGCGAGGTCCGGTCCGCCCTGGCCGGGCTGGCCGGGGTGGAGCAGGCCGCGGTCATCGCCCGCGAGGACCGCCCCGGCGATCAGCGCCTGGTGGGCTATGTCACCGGGACGGTGGAGCCGGCGGTGTTGCGCACCACCCTGGCCGAGCGGTTGCCGGGCTATATGGTTCCCGCGGCGGTGGTGGTGCTCGACGCGTTGCCGTTGACGGTCAACGGCAAACTCGACACCCGTGCGCTGCCGGCCCCCGACTACACAGACAGCGACCACTACCGCGCCCCGGTCACCCAGGCCGAGGAGATCCTGGCTGGTATCTATGCCCAGGTGTTGGGGCTGGAGCGGGTGGGGGTTGATGATTCGTTTTTCGATTTGGGTGGGGACAGCATTGCGGCGATGCGCCTGATTGCGGCGGTCAACACGGCCGTGGATGGCGGTGTGTCGGTGCGTGCGGTGTTTGAGGCGCCCACGGTGGCGGGGTTGGCGGCCCGTATTGGTGTGGGTGGGGGTGGGTTGGCGCCGTTGGTGGCGGTGCGGCGGCCGGCGGTGGTGCCGTTGTCGTTTGCCCAGTCCCGGTTGTGGTTCTTGGAGCAGTTGCAGGGGCCGTCGCCGGTTTACAACATCCCGGCGGCGGTGCGGCTGAGCGGGCGGGTGGATGCCGGCGCGCTGGGTGCGGCGCTGGCTGATGTGGTGGCCCGGCAGGAGAGTCTGCGCACTGTGTTCCCTTCCCCCGAGGGAATACCCCAGCAGTTGCTGGTGGCGCCGGAAGCGGCTGATTTTGGTTGGCAGGTTGTTGATGCTGTCGGTTGGTCGGCGGAGCGGTTGGGTGGGGCGATCGCCGCGGTGGCCGGTCATGGGTTTGATCTGGCGGCTGAGGTTCCGTTGCGGGCGCAGCTGTTCCGGCTTGCCGAGGATGAGCTGGTGTTGGTGGTGGTGGTCCATCACATCGCCGCTGATGGCTGGTCGATTGCCCCGCTGCTGCGCGATCTGAGCACCGCCTATAGCGCCCGGTGTGCCGGACACGCGCCGGGGTGGGCGCCGTTGGCGGTGCAGTATGCCGATTACACGGTGTGGCAGCGGGCGCAGCTCGGTGAGGTGGGCGACCCCGGCAGCCGTATCGCGGCTCAGTTGGGGTATTGGGAGCAGGTGTTGGCGGGGTTGCCTGAGCGGGTGGCGCTGCCTACGGATCGGCCGTATCCGGCGGTGGCTGATTACCGTGGTGCGCGGGTGGGGATCGACTGGCCGCCGGAGCTGCAGCGGCAGGTTCGTGATCTGGCCCGTGAGCATCATGTGACCAGTTTTATGGTGATGCAGGCGGGGTTGGCGGTGTTGCTGGCCACCTTGAGTGGCAGCACTGATGTGGCGGTGGGGTTCCCGATCGCTGGGCGCCGCGATCCGGCTTTGGAGGAGTTGGTCGGGTTTTTCGTCAACACCTTGGTGTTGCGGGTGGATCTGGCTGGTGATCCCAGCGTGGCGGAGTTGCTGGGCCAGGTGCGTCAGCGCAGTGTGGCTGCTTTTGACAACCAGGATGTGCCTTTCGAGTTGCTGGTGGAGCGGCTCAATCCGGCGCGTTCGTTGGCGCATCATCCGCTGGTTCAGGTGGTGTTGTCCTGGCACAACCTGCCCGGTCAGACCGACCCGGTGGAGTTGGGGGAGGTGGAGCTGACGCCGGTGCCGGTCGAGGCCGGTACCGCCCGCACGGATCTGGATTTCTTCCTCGATGAGCGCTGGGATGAGGCCGGTGCGCCCGCGGGGATCGGTGGGGTGGTGGAGTTTCGCACCGATGTGTTCGACGCGGCCAGCATCGAAGTGCTGGTGGAGCGGTTGCGGCGGGTGTTGGTGGCGATGGCCGCCGATCCCACCGCGCGGCTGTCCTGCATCGATCTGCTCGATGAGGCCGAACACGGCCGCCTGGATCGGCTCGGCCACCGCGGCGTGCTGACCGCACCCGTATCCCCACCGACATCGGTCCCGGCGCTGTTCGCCGCGCAGGCCGCGCGCGCCCCGCAGGCGGTGGCGATCAGCTGCCAAGGCCACACCATGACCTACCGCGACCTCGACCAGGCCGCTAACCGGTTGGCGCACCTGCTGGCCGACCACGGCGCACGCCCCGGACAGTATGTGGCGCTGCTGTTTTCGCGGTCGACCGAGGCGGTCGTGGCGATGCTGGCGGTCCTTAAGACCGGGGCGGCCTACCTGCCGATCGATCCGGGGCTGCCCGACGCGCGGATCGGGTTCATGCTCGCCGACGCCGCCCCGGTCGCCGCGGCCACCACCATTGGGTTGGCTGATCGACTCGACGGGTTCGAGGGGGCGGTGATCGATGTCGCCGATCCCCGCATCGATGCCCAGTCCAGCGCCGCTTTGCCGGGCCCGGCTGCTGAGGATGTGGCGTATCTGATCTACACCTCGGGCAGTACTGGGGTGCCCAAGGGGGTGGCGATCACCCACCGCAACGTTGTCGAGTTCATCGGCTCCCTCAAGGATGCAGATTTCGGCCCGGGACCGGGGCAGGTGTGGGCGCAGGGGCATTCGTTGAGCTTTGACGCCTCGGTGGAGGAGATCTGGGGCGCGCTGCTCGGGGGTGGTCGGTTGGTGGTGGTGGCTGAGGAGGTGGCCCGCTCCCCGCAGGATTTGCATGCCCTGTTAGTGGATGAGCGGGTCGATGTGTTGAGTCAGACCCCGTCGGCTTTGGGTGTGTTGTCTGCTTCGGGGTTGGGGTCGGTGGCGGTGCTGGTGGCTGGTGAGCCCTGCCCGCCCGAGCTGGTGGAGCGGTGGGCGCCGGGGCGGGTGATGGTCAACGCCTACGGCCCGACCGAGACCACCGTGTGTGCGACGCGCAGCGCGGCGCTGGAACCGGGGTCGGGGGTCCCGCCGATCGGGTCGCCGATTTCACCAGCGGCGGTGTTTGTGCTGGATCGGTGGTTGCGTCCGGTGCCGGTGGGGGTGGTCGGGGAGTTGTATATCGCCGGCGCTGGGGTGGGTCTGGGGTATTGGCGGCGGGCGGGGTTGAGCGGGTCGCGGTTTGTGGCGTGCCCGTTCGCCGGCGCCGGAACGCGGATGTATCGCAGCGGGGATCTGGTGCGCTGGCGTGCTGATGGGCAGCTCGATTACCTGGGGCGCGCTGATGAGCAGGTCAAGATCCGCGGCTACCGCATCGAATGCGGCGAAGTCCGCGCCGCCCTGGCCGGGCTGGCCGGGGTGGATGCCGCGGTGGTGATTGCCCGCGAGGACCGCCCCGGCGATCAGCGCCTGGTCGGTTACGTCACCGCGACGGCCACCGGGGCGGTGGAGCCGGCGGCGTTGCGGGCGGCGCTGGCTGAGCGGCTGCCCGACTATATGGTGCCGGTGGCGGTGGTGGTGCTCGACGCGTTGCCGCTGACCCCGACCGGCAAACTCGACACCGGTGCGCTGCCGGCCCCTGAGTACCGAGACGGTGAGCGGTATCGCGCCCCGGCCACCCAGGTCGAGGAGATCCTGGCCGGTATTTATGCCCGTGTTCTGGGTGTGGAGCGGGTCGGGGTTGATGACTCCTTCACCGTGCTGGGTGGGGATTCGTTGTCGGCGATGCGCTTGATCGTGGCGGTCAACAAGGCCTGCAACGCTGACCTTGGGGTGCGTGCGGTGTTCGAAACGCCCACGGTCGCGGGGTTGGCGGCCCGGATTGGTGTGGGTGGGGGTGGGTTGGCGCCGTTGGTGGCGGTGCAGCGGCCGGCGGTGGTGCCGTTGTCGTTTGCTCAGTCTCGGTTGTGGTTCCTGGGGCAGTTGCAGGGCCCGTCGGCGGTTTACAACCTGCCGGTGGCGGTGCGGCTGAACGGCCGGGTGGATACCGGGGCGCTGGGTGTCGCGCTGGCTGATGTGGTGGCCCGGCACGAGAGTTTGCGCACCCTGTTCCCCGCACCGCAGGGCATACCTCAGCAGCAGGTGGTGCCTGTCGAGGCGGCCGATGTCGGCTGGCAGGTCATCGACGCGACCGGCTGGCCGGCCGGGCGGTTGGGTGAGGCGATCGCCGCGGTGGCCGCTCACGGGTTCGACCTGGCGGCCGAGATCCCGCTGCGGGCACAGTTGTTGCGCCTGGGCGAGGAGGAGTACGTGTTGGTGGCGGTGGCCCATCACATCGCCGCCGACGGGTTGTCGATCCCTCCGCTGCTGCGCGATCTGAGCATCGCCTATAGCGCCCGCTGTGCCGGACACGCCCCGGGGTGGGCGCCGCTGGCGGTGCAGTACGCCGATTACACGCTGTGGCAGCGGGCGCAGTTCGGGGATCTGGAGGACCCCGGCAGCCGTATCGCGACCCAGCTGGGCTACTGGCAGCAGACCCTGGCCGGGCTGCCTGAGCGGCTGGCGCTGCCCACCGACCGGCCCTATCCGCCGGTCGCCGACTATCGCGGCGCCAGCCTAAAGGTCCATTGGCCGCCCGAGCTGCAAGTGCAGGTTCGTGACCTGGCCCGCGAGCATCATGCGACCAGTTTCATGGTGATCCAGGCCGGGTTGGCGGTGTTGCTGGCCACCTTGAGTGGCAGCACTGATGTGGCGGTGGGGTTCCCGATCGCCGGGCGCCGCGACCCGGCTCTGGATGAGGTGGTCGGGTTTTTCGTCAACACCCTGGTCCTGCGGGTCGATGTGGCCGGTGATCCCAGCGTGGCGGAGTTGCTGGCCCGGGTGCAAACGCAGAGCCTGGCCGCCTACGACCACCAGGATGTGCCGTTTGAGTTGCTGGTGGAGCGGCTGCACCCGGCCCGGTCGCTGGCCCATCACCCGCTGGTTCAGGTGATGCTGGCCTGGCAGAACCTCGCCGACCCCACCCAGCACCTCGCTCCCGGACTGGCGTTGGGGGATCTGCAGGTCACCGCGCTGCCGGTCGACACCCACACCGCCCGCATGGACCTGGTGTTCTCACTAGCCGAACACTGGGGCGAGGACGGACAGCCCGCGGGGATCGGCGGCACGGTGGAGTTCCGCACCGACGTCTATGACACCGAAAGCATCCAAACCCTGATCCAGCGGCTACAGAAGGTGTTGGTGGCGATGACCACCGACCCCACCGCGCGGCTGTCCTGCATCGATCTGCTCGATGAGGCCGAACACACCCGCCTCGATCTACTCGGCCACCGCGGCGTGCTGACCGCACCCGCACCCCCACCGACATCGATCCCGGCGCTGTTCGCCGCGCAAGCCGAACGCGCCCCGCAAGCGGTGGCGATCAGCTGCCAAGGCCACACCATGACCTACCGCGACCTCGACCAGGCCGCTAACCGGTTGGCCCACCTGCTGGCCGACCACGGCGCACGCCCCGGACAGTACGTGGCGCTGCTGCTTCCGCGCTCAGCGCAAGCGATCGTGGCGATCCTGGCCGTCCTGAAAACCGGGGCGGCCTACCTACCCATCGACCCCACCCTGCCCGCGGCCCGGATCCGGTTCATGCTCACCGACACCACCCCAATCGCCGCGCTCACCTCGGCGGCCCTGCGGTCACGGCTGACCGGATCAGACCTGGCCGTGGTCGATGTCGAGGACTCTCGCATCAGGGACTGCCCCGCCACGGGCCTGCCAGCACCGGCACCGTCAGACATCGCCTACCTGATCTACACCTCAGGCACCACCGGCAACCCCAAAGCCGTAGCCATCACCCACCACAACATCACCCGGCTGTTCGACTCACTGGACCTCGGCCTACCGCTGGCACCAGGACAAGTGTGGACGCACTGCCATTCCCTGGCCTTCGACTACTCGGTGTGGGAGATCTGGGCCGCGCTGCTGCACGGCGGTCGGCTGGTGGTGATCTCCGAAGAAGTGGCCTCCTCCCCGCAGCAGATGCACGAGATATTGGTCGCCGAACGGGTCAGCGTGCTCAGCCAGACCCCCTCGGCGGTGGGCATGCTCTCCCCTCAGGATCTGGAGTCGACGGCGTTGGTTGTCGCCGCTGAACCCTGTCCGGCCGACGTGGTCGACCGCTGGTCGCCGGGGCGGGTGATGGTCAACGCCTACGGCCCGACCGAGACCACCGTGTACGCGTCGATGAGCGCGCCACTGGCACCGGGGTCGGGCGCCCCCCCGATCGGAGCCCCGGTGCCGGGGGCGGCGGTGTTCGTACTCGACGAGTGGCTGCGCCCGGTGCCGGTCGGGGTGGTCGGGGAGTTGTATATCGCCGGCACTGGGGTGGGCGTGGGCTACCTGGGCCGGGCCGGGTTGACCGCCTCACGGTTTGTGCCATGCCCGTTCGCCGGCGCCGGAACGCGGATGTATCGCAGCGGGGATCTGGTGCGCTGGCGTGCTGATGGGCAGCTCGATTACCTGGGGCGCGCTGATGAGCAGGTCAAGATCCGCGGCTACCGCATCGAACTGGGCGAGGTCCGCGCGGCGCTGGCGGGTGTGGATGGGGTGGAGCAGGCCGCGGTCATCGCCCGCGAGGACCGCCCCGGCGATCAGCGCCTCATCGGCTACGTCACCGGAGACGCCAAACCAACCGAGCTACGGGCCGCACTGGCCGAGCGGCTGCCCGGCTATATGGTTCCCGCGGCGGTAATAGTGCTCGACGCGTGGCCGCTGACCCCCAACGGCAAACTCGACACCCGCGCCCTGCCCGCCCCCGACTACACAGACAGCGACCACTACCGCGCCCCGGTCACCCAGACCGAGGAGATCCTGGCCGGCATCTACGCCCAGATACTCGGACTCGAACGAGTCGGCGTCGACGACTCCTTCTTCGAACTCGGCGGGGATTCACTGCTTGCGATGCGGTTGATCGCGACGATCAACACCACCCTGGGCGCCGAACTGGCCGTGCGCACCCTGTTTGAAACGCCCACGGTTGAAAGTCTGAGCCGACGGCTGAACTCACCGGACAGTTCGGTCGAGGTCGTTCCTTTCGAGGTATTCAAGGATGACGCCGGCGTTCCGCTGTTTTGTATCCATCCTATGGGGGGCCTCGCCTGGCCGTACCGGAACCTGGGCCCGTATCTGGACTGCCCGATCATCGGCATACAACAGGCCACGCAAAACGGCGAATCCGAGCCCACGTCCATACGCGATATGGCCGAGAAATATGCAGATACGCTCCGGGCCGTTCAACCGGATGGCCCGTACAACATTCTCGGATACTCCCTCGGCGGCGTCATTGCACATCAGCTTGCCGTTGAACTGCGCCGTCGGGGATGCGAAGTCGGCCGTCTGATAATTTTTGATGCCAATCTCGACGACCCAAGTGACGTGCAAGAATTGCCGGAGCTCGCCTCGGAAAGCGATGCTTTGAAGATGATTTTAACGGCGGCCGGCATCGAGATTGAGGACCTCGATTACGGGGAGGGGTCGCGACCAATCACTTATGAAGAAGCCAACGCATTAATACACCAGCATGGGGCACCCGACGTAATTCTCCCATCCAGACAGCTCATCGAAACCATCGTCAAGAACATGAACACTGGTATGCGGCTCCTGTTGCAGCATGCGCCGGAAACTTTCGACGGTGACGTGGTTATCTTCTCGGCGCGGCAGCCTGAAAGCGGTTCGCCACTTGTACAAAGTTGGCGGCCATACATCTCGGGCGACATCGTCGAATACCCGGTCGACTGCGAACACCACGAAATGCTGCAGGCGGAGGTGCTGAAATCATTCGGAGAACAGCTCGCCGTGGCGCTTAACTAAACCCTAGGCCCAAGTTCCGCTGCGCCGGTGCGCCATCGCCTTGACCTCGTAGATCAGGCTCAGGATGGACGGCCGCATCCCCAGACTCAGCCGGCGCACCCGGTGGAAATCCTCGAGCGCCGTTCGGAAGCCATGTTCGCTCGCCCGATACTCACCGAAAACGCGGTCCAGCTCAGCCACATCCCAGGTCTCGTCTCGCGCGGCCGCGCCCAGCGCTTCGTAAACGGTGGCAATCCAGTCTGTGCCGAAGGGGTCTGGCACCGGGCCGCCGTGTCGCTGACGGCGAAGATCGTGGCTGAGGAACCCCTCGATCGCGCCCTCATCCCGGGGCTTGAGATCGATTGCGAGCGCCGCGGCGATCCGCGCTACTTCCCGGCGCCAGTCATCCAGGAGGTTGGCGTACTCGACGAACACGCGCGGCGTCTCGCGTGTGTGTCTCTCCGCCAGCAGATTGGCCTTCAGCCACAAGGCACTCGCAAGCTCCGACGAGAGACCCATCATCCCGAACGACGCGATTACCTCCTGCGGGTGGCGCATCGCAATCACGGCCATGACGTGAAAACCCGCTTGACGCGCCGCCTCGAACCACACGCCGGACAGCACCGTAATTTTCGGTTCCTTGATGACCAGGAGCGGCGTGGCCGGCAGCGTGGTGAGATAGGCCTTGATTTTGGCGATGCAAGCGGCCTTCTCTTTGGCGTCAAACGCACCCTCCTCCTGCAGGCGCAGCGTCGGGTCTTCCCACGCGCTGCCGAGGCGCCGCAGGATTGCTTCGTTGATGACGATGGCTTTGCGAGGCTCCCAATAGCCACCCGGATTGCCCGGGTTCGCGCCCAACAGCCCAGGCGGGAGGGTGCCTCCGCACAGCGAGAGAACCCGGGTGAGCGCCGAAGTTCCCGACCGGCCCGAGCCCAGCACGAACAGAACCACCGGAGGGACGGCTTCTCCCCGCTGCGCGGCGGGGATCACGAGCGCAAGTCCGAGCTCGATGCCGCGTGTGGCGCAGGAGCGCGGTGTAACACCATCAGAAGGTCCGCCGGCAGGTAGGACGGGCACTATCAACAGGTCGCCGTTCGAAAAAAGGTTCCCATGAGCTGCTGGCGCGTGTAGCCGCCCGGAGTTGATCGACCTGCGCTGTCGCCCTACAGAAGAACGAAAATCCTGCGGCGCGCCTCGCGGGAATACGTCGCCACTCGCCCATAGCGGCAGACTAGCCAGTGCCCCGTCGATATTGTCAAGGAGATAAGGGAGTTGCCCAGTGGCGGTCAGGAAACCCGCCCTGTGACGCCCACAAGATCTGCCGAGCTGCGGTCGCCGGAGGTGCCTCCGGCGTCTGGGTGTCGTCGGCACAGTGGCGATGTATCAGCGCGCCGAGTTATTCGAGACTGGAATTCATCGAGCCGCGTTTGCATTAATATTAATTTGAGCCCGCGTCAGTGAACGACAATCATTGGCCACGCTATTTCATCGGATACCCTTACCGGGACCTGCTGGCGTCTGCCTTAAGTGACTTGGAAGCTTAAGTGATCTAGCTACTCACCGAGTCTGGGATCGTCTAAACTCCGCCGTGGACCGTTACCGAAGTTTCGAGACTCGGGAAACGCTCGGTTAGTGCTGAGCAGCGCGCCGGAAAGGAAAATGTGATGGCGCCAGCCAAAAGCTTTGTAGTCACCGAACGTCGCATGCTCACTCTGCTTCGCGTCCATTGGGTTCCGATGATGGCGAGCGTGGTTCTGCTCGGCGTTGCGACCGCGCTCACGTTAGTGCAGCCGCTGGTGGTTGGCCGGCTCGTCGACCGCGCCGCGGCCGGCTCGCCGATTTTCAAGTTGGCCATCTTGCTGATGATCATGCTTGTCGGGCAGCTAGTGGCGGAGGCGCTAGGGCACTATCAGCTGGGCCGGATCGGCGCGAAGATCGTGTTGCGGTTGCGGGCCGTCTTCACTGGTCACGTTGTCCGGCTGCCCATCGGACTATTGGACACGACTCGCACCGGAACCCTGCTGGCGCGGGCGACAAGCGACGCAAGTTTATTGCGTGAAATGCCGCGCGCAGTCAGCGACGTCGTCTTCGGGGCGTTGACCTTGCTCGGTGCCGGCATTTTCATGCTCACAATCGATCCGCTCACCGTCGGTATCGTGGTGGTGGCCATGGGGGTGGCGTTCGCTGCCGGCAATCCGTTTCTCTCACGGATCCAACGCGCCTCACTGAATTGCCAGGCCGCGCTGGGTGATTACACAGCCGGATTGGAGCGAGCCCTAGGTGCCGCGCGGACCATAAAACTGTATGGCGCCGAAGAGCGCGAAGCGAAGTCCATCGGCGCTAGTGCACACGCCGCCTACGAGGCTGGCGTCCGCATTGCGTCATATACCGCCGTCAGTATTCTTGTTTTCCGATTGGGTGTCACCGGCTCATTCGTGGCAATCATGATCATTGACGGGCACCGCGTCGCCGACGGTGGCTTGCCTATTGGCCAGTTCGTCAGCCTGTTCGCCTTCGCCGTGTACGCGATTTTTCCCGTCACCGCCGCCTTTGTCGCATTCTCCAATTTGCGTATCGCGGCAGGCGCGTATCAGCACCTCATCGCTACCCTGCGGGAATTGCCGGAGGGCGACCCGCCGTCATCCACCGCTTCGGACGATGTCAACACGCCGAGCGCATCGGGGTTGTCGGGGGGAGATCAGAGCGGCGTGCCGCTGGTCGAATTCGACCACGTCTCATTCTCCTATGGCGACGACCCCGTGTTGGACGATGTCTCCTTCACGCTTCTCCGAGATCAGACCACGGCGCTGATCGGGCCTTCTGGCGCCGGGAAGTCAACCATCTTGGCATTGCTGTGCCGTTTCCACGACCCGAGCGCCGGGACCGTGCGCTGGGAAGGCCGCGACCTGCGGAGCATCCGCCTCAAAGAACTCCGCGGCCGGCTCGGGCTTTTGGAACAAGACGCACCCGTGCTCCATGGCACCATCCGCGACAACCTGCTGATCGCCGATCCGGACGCAGACGACGCCGACCTATGGGACGTCCTCGAAGAGGCGAACATAGCCGAGGAGATCTCCCGCCTTCCGGAACGGCTCGACACCGCCGTACTCGAACGCGGACGCAGCCTTTCCGGTGGCCAGCGCCAGCGGCTGGCCCTGGCCCGTGCGCTTCTGTCCCGATCGCAACTCATCCTCATGGACGAGCCGACTGCCCATCTCGACCGCGCCAACGAATACGACGTCATGACGAACCTGCTGCAAGCGCGCGGCCAGCGCAGTCTCCTCGTCGTTGCCCACAGACTCTCCACGGTCACCAACGCCGATCAGATCCTGATTCTTCGGCAGGGCCGGATCCATGCCACCGGCACCCACGCTGAACTCTTGGGCATGCCCGCCTACCGCGAACTCATCGAGCACGAACTCGCTCCTCGCTAGCGCACTCAAGCTTCCCGATCGACGATTCGGTGTCGATGCGGGCTCGCCGCCGGGGCTTAAAGCCAGAGCCGGTCGGCACCGATCACGTTCGGCGACTGCAGAACTCGGCGGATGCCGAACAGGTGCTCACCTAGCAGCCCAGGAACGATCGATGACGCGCGGATTGGGGACAAACGGCCCTAGGCCGAGCCCCGACCAACAAGAAAGGATCGGGGCGATACGCAAAAGACCAGGGTGGGGCACGGCTGTCCGCTAGTTTGCCAGATGAGACGGGCCGGACGAGGGTAGTCTGTAACGCCCAACCGTCGCTCTAGAACGTAGGACGTGGGATTCGAGATCATATGGTAGCGGCTACCTTTCGACCGCAAACCACCACCGCAACCCGCTCGGCGGTGGCTGGTACCGATCCACGCTCGCATGGGCGTTCAGGTTCCGGTCCACGACGGTGGCCGGCCCTCGGCGAAGGCCCGCGGGCCCTCCCTGGCGTCGTTACTGCGCTTGCGCCGTTCTTCACACGGATAGACCGCGTCGAAGGCGTCCGGCAGAGGCAGGTCCAGCGAGCGCCACAGCGCCTGCTTGGTCGCGCGCACCGCCAGCGGTGCGCCCCGCAGCATGTCCTCGACCCAGGTCTGCGTCGCGACGTCGAGGCGCTCGGGCGCGACCACCTCGTTGACCAAGCCGTAGCGCAGCGCGTCGTGCGCCGTCATGCGGCGGCCGGTGAGCAGGTAGCCGGCGGCCACCCGCGCCGGCAGCTGCCGGCCCAGCCGAAACACTCCTCCGGCGCCGGCAACCAGTCCCAATCGGACCTCCGGCAATCCGAACTCCGCGTCGCTGGAGGCGACGATCAGGTCGCACGCGAGCGCAAGTTCGAAGCCGCCACCCAGTGCGAAGCCGCGCACCTTGGCGACCAGGGGTTTGGTGATGTCGAAACGGTCGGTGAACCGCGGTGCACCCGGCTTACCCCTACTGCCGAACGACGACAGCCCCGCGACCCCAGTCGCATCGCGATCCGCGAGTTCTTTGAGGTCCTGCCCCACGCTGAACGCGCGATCACCCGCACCGGTCAGGACGCCGACCCAGACGTCCGGATCCGACTCGAAGTCCTCCCAGACCAGCCCGAGCTCCTCATGCATGCGCACGTTCATCGCGTTGAGGACCTCGGGGCGCCGCAAGGTGATCGTGGCTACCCGATCGCGCTTCTCGTATCCGACGAACTCCAACTGATCCAACGCGGCGGACATGGCACCAGATTAGGCAGGGAAGCCTGATGCAGGCGCGTCTGTGCGCGGTCGGTACCAGCGTCCCACCGTTCCGGTACACCCAAGACGAACTCATAAATCGGTTCAATATCGAGGACGACAAAATCCGCTCGCTGTTCAAGAACAGCTCGATCGCGTCGCGGCACCTGGTCCTGCCGCCGCGCGACGCCAACGGGAAACTGGTGCCAGAAAGCCAAGGGCAACTGCTTGATAAGCACCGCGAGTGGGGCATCAAGATGGCCGCCGAGGCCATGGACAAGTGCTTGGCAAATACCGGGCGCACCCCCGCGGACGTCGACTACCTGTGCTGTGTCACCACCACCGGTTACCTCACCCCCGGGTTGTCTGCGCGGCTGATGAAACACCTCGACATGCGGCCGGACTGTGCGCGACTCGACGTAGTCGGCATGGGATGCAACGGGGGACTCAACGGGCTTGCGTCGGCGTCGGCCTGGGCCGAAACGCACCCCGGCCAGCTGGCCATGCTGATCTGCGTCGAAACATGCTCGGCTGCATACGTTTTCGACGGCACAATGAAGACCGCCGTGGTCAATTCGCTGTTCGGCGACGGGGCCGCGGCGCTTGCTATCAGCACCGACCCGCACCTGGCTCAGTCGCCGCACCCGCTCGTCCTCAGGACCAGCAGCCACATCATCCTGGATGCACTGGACGCGATGCGCTACGACTGGGACGACAACCGGGCCTTGTTCAGCTTTCACCTGGACCCCGAGATCCCGTACGTGATCGGCGCCAACGCCGAAACCGCACTGAGCCGCCTGTTATCTGACACCGGGCTGGACATCACCGACATCGACCACTGGGTGGTGCACTCCGGAGGTAAGAAGGTCCTCGATGCGCTACGCGTGAACCTGGGGTTGAGCCGCCACGACGTCCGCCACTCCATGAGCGTGCTTCGCGACTACGGCAATCTTTCCAGTGGGTCATTCCTGTTCACCCTTGAGCGGCTGAATCGCGAAAACATCATCCAGCCAGGCGAATACGGGGTGATCACGACGATGGGCCCCGGCTCGACCATCGAGATGGCCCTGATCCAGTGGACCTGAGAGGACTCAATGATCGAGCCGCCTGGGCAGCGCGCCGATTCCTTCACTCTGCCGGCGGTTGACCTCGCCGGTCGCTCGCGGGCGTTGAGCGACTTCATCCGGTCCCTGGACAGCGGTTTGGCCGTCATCGATCTGCGTGAGGCCGGGCTAGAGCACCTGTCGCCGGGTGACGGCATCGGCGAAGTCAGCGGCTGGGAGCGTGCGCTGCGCCTGATCGAGCGTTCGTCGGCGGCCACGGTGGCCCTGTTCGGAAACCAGGTCGGCGGATCCGCGCTGGAGATCGGGCTGGCCTGCGATTTCCGCATCGCCGGCCAAGGCTCCCAGGTGATCTGGCGCAACGACGGTGCGGTGTGGCCGAGCACCGCGCTGTTCCGCCTGGTTCAGCTGATCGGCCCCGCTCAGACCACCCGGCTGACACTGCTCGGCGAACCGGTGCCCGCCGGCGCGGCGCTCGTCTGCGGCTTGGTGGACGTAGTCACCGACAACCCCGAGGCCGAGGTGGAGACCCTGCGGACGGCGGTGTCCAAGCTCGATGACCTCCGAGTGGTCCGCCAGCTGCTCGCCGAGGCCGCGCACAGTAGTTACGACGACGCCCTGGGGGCCCACCTCGCGGCGTGTGAGCGCTATCTGCGGCGCCGCGGGGTTGAGTAGATGATCGACCGTACTACGCGGCCCAGTCCGTGGGACCGGCCCTCGACGGAGGAGGAGCTACGGTTCGCCGCGGCTTGGTTCGACGAGCACGTCGACGACGTCTACCGGACATTGACGGCGCC
Organism: Mycobacterium sp. Z3061; assembly: GCF_031583025.1. NCBI lineage: Bacteria > Bacillati > Actinomycetota > Actinomycetes > Mycobacteriales > Mycobacteriaceae > Mycobacterium > Mycobacterium pumcae. The sequence continues at coordinate 231,362 of NZ_CP134062.1, forward strand.
TTCCGGAAGTCACCGCAGGGCACTCAGGCTGGGCGACCTGGTGCGCGCCGCCGGCGACCAGCTGCCCGACCTGCTGCCGGATCGGGCCACCCGACAGCGTGACGACGAGCTGGCCCCGAGCGAACGGCTACAGGTGGAACGCGACCAGGGCCGGTTCCTGCGAGCTCTGCTGCGCAACCCGGCCACCGCCGTCCCGGCGCTGACCGACATGCGGGCCCCGCTGCCGGAGTCCGCCGCACACGCCGAGCGGTTCCGGGCCACCGGCGACCTCGTGCTGCAGACGGTCACAGTGCGCCGCGCGGGCAACGTCGCCGAGCTGACCTTGGCCAACACCATGACGCTGAACGCGGAGACGAATCAGTTCATGCGCGACGTAGAGGTGGCCGTCGACGTGGTGACGCTGGACCCCGCCACCTCGGTCGGCGTAATCCGTGGCGCCCCAATGGAATACGCGTCGTACGCCGGCAAACGAGCCTTCTGCGCGGGGATCAACCTCAAGCACCTCGCTGCCGGCAGCATCTCCTACCTGGACTTCTTCATCGGCCGCGAGGCCGGGCTGCTGTCGAAGCTGGCTCGCGGCGTGCACGATCCCGAGACGGCACGCGACGTCGCCCGGTTGTGGATCTGCGTGATCGATTCCTTCGCCATCGGCGGCGGCATGCAGCTCACCCTGGTGGCCGACCATGTCATCGCCGTCGACGACGCTTGGGTGAGCCTGCCAGCCGCCAGCGAGGGCATCGTCCCCGGCGTGGCGAACCTGCGCCTGCCCCGACGGGTCGGGGTGTCACTCGCCCGCGAGCTGATCCTGCGCGGGCGCCGTCTGAGCGGGACCGAGGCGAAGCAGGCCGGCCTGGTCGACGCCGTGGTCTGCGGCGCAGATGTAGATGCAACCGTGGCATCGGTCGCCGCGGCGCTGTCGGAGCCCGCGGTGCTGCCCAACAAGCTGATGCTCGCCCATGGCATCGAGTCCGAAAACGAGTTCGCGACGTACCTGGCCGACTTCGCCGTCGTGCAAGCGGATCGAATGCACGCCCCCGACGTGCGTCGCAGGCTGTCGAGCCGGCTATGACCGGCACGCCAGAGTCCGAAGCCCAGATTCTGGGTGCGATCGGATTCCTCAACGAGGTGATGGCCCGCTACCCGCAAGCCATCTCGTTCGCTCCGGGAGCACCGTTGCTGGAAGGCGTCACTCGCGAGCGCCTCATCGCGGCGGTCGACGAGGTGGCAGGTCACTCAGGAGCACCGGGTTGGGACGCCCTGTTCCAGTACGGCCCCAGCCAGGGGATCGTCAACGCCGACCTAGCCCGCGCGCTTTCCGCTAGCGGTGCCCTCAACGTCGCCGCATCCGATATCACCATCACCGTCGGCGCCCAGGAGGGGTTCATCCTCGTCCTTCGCGCACTGGAACTCCATCGCCGCGGGACCCTCGGCATCGTTGCCCCCGCCTTCGCCGGGATCCGCGGCGCGGCGACCTTCATGGGTGCCCGGACCGTGGATGTCATCGAGGGCCCCGAGGGCGTTACCGCCGCGGACCTCGAGGCGGCGTGCACGCGAGCCGACACCCTTGGCGAGCCGCTGCGAGCCTTATACGTCGCACCTGATTTCGCCAACCCGTCAGGGACCGTGATTCCCCGGCAGGCCCGGCTGGAACTGCTGCGTGCCGCTCGCGAGTGGCAGGTGCTGTTGATTGAAGACACGACCTACGGGTTCACCGATCCGGACGTTCCGCCGTGCCTGAAGGCTCTGGACGAGGACGGGGTGGTTATCCAGGTCGGCACCTTCTCCAAGGTGTGCTTGCCCGGCGTCCGCGTCGGCTATGTGGTCGCCGATCAGCCCTGGCGCGGGTCCACCCTGGCCACCTGGCTGGCCACCCTGAAGAACACCACCACGGTCAACACCTCTCCGCTCAACCAGGCCATGGTTGCGGGCCTGGTGCTGTCGGACCCGGCCGCCCTCGCCGAGCGCCAGCGGATGTTGCGAGAGTCCTACCGCGAGAAGCGGAATCTGTTTTTGAGCGCATTGGACGACGAGTTCCCCGATGCAGGCGAACTCGGGCTCGCCTGGAACCGGCCGACGGGTGGGTTCTTCGTCGTGATGCAGACCCGACGGGACCTGGACCACGCGGCCCTGGAAATCTGCGCCGCGCGCCATCGCGTGCTGTGGACCCCGATGCGCGACTTCTACGCCGGTAGTGCCGGTGACACGATGTTGAGGCTGTCGTGCAGCCACGTACCGAACGACCAGATCAGGGAGGGGATTCGCCGGCTGGGCGCGTTTCTGCGCGAGAGAATTTAAGACGAGGAAGCCCCGTCAGGGCGCCAACGTCAATTCGGCGATCTCGTGACCGTGTAGGAAATTCGAATGCCGGTACTCCTGCCGGCCCGTAAGCGTGATCGAGGAAGCGACTCGCGTCAGCACGGTCAACAGAGCGCGCAGCTCGAGTCGCGCCAGCACCGCGCCGACACAGGAGTGGGGTCCGCTTCCCAGGGCCAGATGAGGATTCTGGTCGCGGTCCAGCACGAACCGCTCGGCGTCGGAAAAGACGGCTTCATCACGATTGGCGGCCGCAATCCACACGACGACCCGGTCGCCCGCACGAATGCTGGCTTCGCCGAGGGTGGTATCGGTCAGGGCAGTGCGCATCACATGAGCAGCCGGAGACGTCCAACGCAAGGTCTCTTCGATAGCGGCATCGATGCGCTCTGGCTGGGCGCGCAGTCGCTGCCAGCAATCCGGATCCTGGGCAAAGACCACCAGGGCGCCGCATACCGCGAGCGGCGTCGTCTCAAGGCCGCCACTGAGCATGCCGTCGCAATTGAGCAGCACCTCATCATCGGTGAGGGGGCGGCCGTCCACGCTCGACTGCGCCAGCGCGGTCACGAAGTCGTCGCGCGGTTGGGCTCGGCGCTGCTCCAGCAGGCCATAGAGGTACATGAGCAGATCGCCATGAGCCTGCGTCGATTCCTGCACCGTGTTGGTGGCATAGGCGGCGTCAGTCAACCGGCCGAGTTCCGTCCAGTCCTGCCGCGGTAGTCCGAGTACCCTCCCGAGAACCTGGTGGGCGATGACCGTTCCCAATTCGCCGCGTCCATCGAACGAGCCGCCTCTGTCCATCAGGCCGGTGACCACAAGTTCGATATCGCGCCAGATCTCAGAACTTATCCGGTCGATCGTCGAGCTCGACAGCCACGCCGAGTGAGCGGCGCGCAGCCGTCGATGAGCGGTGCCGTCCGTGACCACCAGCAGCCGTCCCGATGCCATTGCCACCGAGCGCGGGTTACTGCCGAGCCTCATGCCTGCCGTCGATCCGAACACGAGCGGGTTCTGCAGAACTTGGCGCGCAAGACCATGGGTGGTAACTGACCAGAAACCACCGAATTCTTTGGATTCGGTCCACGCAACCGGATGCGCGAGGCGCGCCGCCCGCCACACCTCGAAGCGGTCAGGAGACGCGTGAAACGCGGGTGCTGCAGGGTCGATGGGCGAAGCGCCGGACGACCACACGGGCCACCGGCCACTCGGCCCACTGCTTTGCTGATCGGGCACGTCGGATCCAGGTCTGGTCGGCTGAAGCGGTCATGTCCAGCGCGGAGCGATTGCGGGTAAACGCTAGCCAGCAGGGCGCGCATCGTCCACCTTCAGCTGTCCCGCCCCACCTCCCGGAAGACAGCGGTGATCTCCGCAACCCTCGGATCCGCCCGCAGCTCTTCGAAAGTCTCGGGCAGCGGCAGCCGCCAGTTCGGGTACTCGTCGATCGTCCCGGGCAGATTGGGCTGGCGGATCTCGGCCAGCACATCGTAGGGGGAGATCAACTTCAGCCGGCTCGGTGTCGCCGCCAACAGCCGGTGCATCGCGGTGATGATCGTCGCCTCATCCGGCTCGTCTTCCCCGATGGGCAGCAGCCGTTCGGACCGCAGCAGGGCCAGCCACTCGGCGCGTTCCTTTGCCGCCGAGGCCTTTTCGGCCGGAACATCGTTGAGAAGACCGAGGTCAGCACGCGCCCGCACGTGTTCGGCGCGCAGGAATCCCGCGGCCGTCGGCAGGTCGTGCGTCGACAAACTGGCAGCGGCCCGGGTGGGCCATTTCGCCGGGGCCAGCAGCGGCTCCTCGGCCACCGACTGATCGCGGGTGAACCACGACACCGCGCAACCCAGCATCCCGTTGTCGGCCAGCGCCTCGGTGACCTCCGGCTCGACTGTGCCGAGGTCTTCGCCGACGACGGTGGCCTTCGCGCGGTGGGCTTCCAGTGCCAGCACTGCCAGCATCACCTCGGCGTCGTAGTGCACGTAGGTGCCGCGGTCAGGCCCGTCGCCCGGCGGGATCCACCACAACCGCCACAGCCCGGCGACGTGGTCAATCCGCAATCCGTCGGCGTGAACGAGCACCGCGCGCAACATGTCTCGTAGCGCGGCGTACCCGGTCGCGGCCAACCGGTCCGGTCGCCAGGGCGGTAATCCCCAATCCTGGCCGCGCGGGGTGAAGTTGTCCGGGGGTGCGCCGATGCTGACTCCGGCGGCCAGCACGTCGGCCAGCGCCCAGGCGTCGGCGCCGTCCGCATCGACACCCACCGCCAGGTCATGCAGCACCCCCAGTGCCATGCCGGCCTTCCGGGCGGTGGTCCGCACCGCGATCAGCTGCTCGGCGCAACGCTGCTGCACCCAGGCGTGGAACGCCAACCGTGAGGCCAGCTCGCGGCGGGCCTCGACGACGGCCGGGCCGTTGACATCTCGCAAAGGTGCGGGCCATCTGCTCCAGCGGCCCCCGTGCCGCTCGGCCAACGCGCAGTAGGTGGCCCAGTCGCGCAGCCCGGTGGATTCGGGCGATTCGTCCAGCGGCGATGGCCGGCCCTCCGCCCGCCACAGCAGTTCGAGCGCCGACCGCTTGGCCGCCCACACCAGATCGTGGTCGATTCGATCGGTGATCGGCGAGACGCGCAGCGCGTCCACCTCGCCGCGAGTGTCCGGGTCGGCGCGAAGGTAGGCGTCGAGATCCTCGATGCGCAGCGCGAGGGGGTTAGCGAACCGGCGACTCGACGGCGTGTAGGGCGAGGGCTGCACCGGGTGGGTGGGTCCCGGCGCGTGCAACGGGTTCAGCAGCACGGCACCGGCGTCGTGCTGGGAGGCGGTCCAGTCGATGAACTCGCGCAGGTCTCCGAGGTCGCCGATGCCCCAGGACCGTGCCGAGCGCAACGCGTAAAGCTGCAGCATCCAGCCCCAGGTCTCGGGTGTCGAGGGCACCTGTGGGGGCGCTGCCACCAGAGTGGCCCGCTGGCCATTACGGGTTTCCACCTGGTACCACCCGAGCGGCAGGTCGCCCGGCAGCAGCTCATCGCGCACGTCGATACGCGCACCGTCCTCGGCTTCCAGCGCGACGGCACCCGGTAGCGGCCGGGGACGCCCGTCGACACGCACGGCGACGGTAGGTGGCAGGACGCCGGCGCGGTCGGCCTCGGTGAGCTTCGCCAACTCACGGCGGCGGTCGGCTTCGGTACGGGCCTCGACATCGAGCAGACCGAGGACGCGGATCACCACGTCGGCGTCGACGTCGACCGGCTCCCGGCGTTCGTTGCGGTAGGAGGTCGCCACGCCGTGTGCCGCGGCCAACTGGCGCAAGCTGTCGGAGGCTGGTGAGGGATTGGGCACAGCGCGGGGTATACCCGGGTCAGTGCTTCTCACACCAAAGGCGGTGTGCTGCCCCGTTTTCTGACTACACGTCGAGCGCGCCGGCCGCTACCGCGGCGGCGTTGATCTTGGTCAGCACCTCACGCAGATGCTCCAGTTCGGCGAGATCGACGCCCAGTCGCTCGACCACCGCCGGGGGGACTTTGAGCGCCTGACGGCGGAGATTGCGGCCCTGCTGGGTCAGCGCGATGTGCGTGGTCCGCTCGTCGGCGGTGCTGCGGGTCCGGGTGATCAGGCCTTGTGACTCCAGGCGCTTGAGCATCGGCGACAAGGTGGCCGAATCGATCTGCAACAGCGTGGCGATCTCTTTGACCGACAACGGATTACCGCCCGGTTTGCCTTTCGCGTTGTCCCACAGCGCCAGCATCACCAAGTACTGAGGATGAGTCAGGCCCAGCGGCTCCAGCAACGGCCGGTACACAGCGAGCACCGCCCGGTTGGTGACGGCGAGCGCGAAGCAGACCTGGCGCTCCAGCGACAGCGGGTCCAGTTCCGCGCCGGCTTCAGTGCGCATGGCGTTGCCGCTCCTTCGGGGTCAGGGTCAGAACGGGCTGCTGTTGTCCTGCCACTTCGCCTCTTCGGGTCGCGGGCCGTAGCGGCGGGCGTAGTCGTCATGGATGTGGGCCTGCTTCTGGCGCTTGATGACGTCGACCAGGCCCGGGTCCAGCCCGTGCTGAGCCAGTCGGTGACGACGCCACACCTTGTTCAGCGCCAGGGCCATCAACAGGACCCAGATGAAGATCGGTGCCGTCATCTCCGAGTGGACGTACAGCGATGCCGGCAGCAACCAGAGCGGGGCCAACACCAGGATTGCGGGTATCGCCATCCTGATCAGGTGCCGGCGGATGGCTCCGGGACCGGCGAGGTCGCGGGAGACCCAGTCGCGCATCGAGTCGGGCAAGCGTCGTCCATAGGAATAGCCGATGTATTGCCAGAGGTTCGGGCGAGCGTTGGACATGTTCGCTCCTAGAGCATGTGACGCGAAGCCGTCATTGGCTCCGACCGTATCAATTGTACCCTATTAGTTAGGGGCCTAACTATGTGCGTCCGGTCACGCCCGAGAGGAAATTCTGCGACGCCAATCGGCTTGTCCCGTCGTAACATTCACACTCGGCTCCGGCGGGCTGTGTCAGGCGGCGAAGAGTTTGATCGGCAGGTGATGGTGCCGGTGGATGATGTTGTTGACTGCCCAGACCGGTTGCCCGGTCACCTCGATCCGTTCGACGCGTTCCAGCAGGGCCCGCAATATGGCGGCGGTCTCCATCCGGGCGAGACCCTGGCCGGCGCACGCGTGGGTGCCGTTGCCGAATCCGATCTGGCGCCCGGCGTCCCTGCGGATATCGAAGGTGTCCGGGCTGTCCCACTCGGCCTCGTCCCGGTTGGCCGATGCGTACAGGATCAGCAGCCGAGAACCCCGGCGAATCGGCGTGCCGTCGATTTCGGTGTCGACGCGGACCTGCCGGGCGAATGCCCGCAGCGGTGATTCGTAGCGGATGACCTCGTTGATCGCATTCTGGAGCAGGGTGGGGTCGTCCTTGAGCAGCCGCCATTGCTCGGGGTGGGTCGCAAGCAGGTAGACGGCGTTGGAGATGGCGCTGATCGTGGTGTCGAGCGAGGGGGCGATGTAGTCGACCATGAGCTTCGGGCATTCCGCGTGGGTGAGCTTGCCTTCATCGGCGGCGCGGAGCAGTTCGTGCGCCATGCTCCCCTCGAGTACCGAGCGGTTTCGCACTACCCGACGCGCGAACATCAGCATCTGCAGGCTGCGTGGAATCGCTTTGACGGCTTGCCAATTGAGCGGACCCAGGATGTCGAAGGTGGCCCCGCCCCACGCGATCAGGTGCTCGCGCTCGTCGCGCGGCCAACCGACGAGATCGGGAACGATCGCCAGCGGGAGTGCGGTGGCGAGATCGGCGACCGCGTCGACGCTGCCCCGGTGCGCCGCGGCTTCGACGACGGCATCGGCCCGTTCGTCTATCGCTTCCCCGACCGAGCGCAGCGCCCTGGGAAGGAGGCGGTGCGCGAGCAACTTGCGACGTTGATCGTGTTCGGCGCCGTCGCTGTTGAGCGTGGTGCCACGGGACAGTCGATTGCTGAGCGGGTTGAGCGCGACACCGTTGCCGGAGATGAACAGCTCGTCGTTGCGCAGTGTGGCCTTGCACTCCGCGTAACGCGGCAGCGCGTACACCCGGTGCCGGCGCAGCCACACCACGGATCCCACCCGGCGCAGTCGCTGGTAGTGCGGATAGGGGTTGAGCAGGGCTTCGGTGCTGTAGATATTCCCGCCGTCGACAGCCACGCCGTCCGGGGCTGGACCCATGAGTAAACCTCCTCGGGAAACTCAGGCGGACGGATTCTGACGAAATCGTCACATACTTCGGCCTGCCGCGTCAACACTTTCTGACGAAACCGTCACCCGCGCGACGTTCCGCCGGGCATATGGTCGATCGGTGACCATCGCCTATGACGACGCCTTGCGGGAACAGATCCGGGCTCGCTTGGCGGTTCACGAACGCCGCGCCGTCACCGACCCGACGAAGCGGCACGCCGCCGTGGCGGTGGTGCTTGTCGACTCTGAGATCGGTGAAGACCGGGTGGACCCTGCCCCGCTGGACGAATGGCTGGACGGCCGTCCACTGCCGGACGAACTGCTCGACGGTCACATGATCGACGTCGCCGGTGGGGCCGCATTTCTGTTGTGTCGCAGGGCTTCTCGGCTGCGGACTCATGCCGCCCAATGGGCGCTGCCCGGTGGCCGCCTGGATCCGGGTGAAACGGTGATCGAGGCCGCGCTGCGGGAATTGGACGAAGAGGTCGGTGTGCTGCTGCCGGACTCGGCGGTGCTGGGTCTGCTCGACGACTACCCGACCAGGTCGGGATACGTCATCACGCCGGTCGTCATCTGGGGCGGTGGCCGGCTGGAGCTACGGCCGGCTCCCGACGAAGTGCTGGCTGTCTATCGGGTCGGTTTGCACCAGTTGCAGCGCCCCGATTCGCCGCGCTACATCAGCATCGAGGAAAGCCCGCGTCCGGTCGTGCAGATCCCGTTGGGCAACGACCTGATCCACGCGCCGACGGGTGCGGTGCTGTTGCAATTGCGGTGGCTGGGATTGGAAGGCCGCCACGACCGGGTCGACGAACTCGAGCAACCGACATTTGCTTGGAGCTAGCGTCAGTTGCTGCCGCCGCAGCCTCCGCCGCCGCACCCGCTGCCGCCGCCGCAGCCGCTGGACCCGCCCCCGCAGCCGCTGGACCCACCACTGCAGCCACTGGAACTGCAGCCGCCCGAGCTGCAGCTGCTGCCGCCGCCGCAGCCGCTCGAGCCGCCACCGGATCCGGCGCCGGATCCCCAGATGGCGCTATTCGAGCCTCCTCCCCGCCCCGAACGCGAGAAGCGGATGAGCGAGACGACAAGACACACCGCGCCGAAACCCAACGCGATCAGCAACATGACTCCGCCGCTCATGCGCAAAGGCTACGCGAGGATTCCGCGGGTAATCCGCGGCAATTCACAGCGCCCTTTACAGTGAGGGCGTGTGGGGCCGACGACCGAATCGCTATGGTCGGGCGCGCGTCGCGGTGACCGAGCTCGAACTGCCCCCGGCCGTGTTCAAGACCTGCCCGTGGCAGCCGCGGGCACTGGTGGAGACCGGGTTGCGGCAGTGGCTGCGCTGCTGCGCGGCCGCGCTTCCGGATGATCAGGTGATCGGCATGCCGTCGCGCGCTATCGATGAGGCCTGGCACGGGCTGATCCTGTGCACCGCGCGGTATGCGGCGTTCTGCGACCGGGCGTACGGGAGGTTTCTGCACCACCACCCCGAAGGCGGCGCGCCGGCCGACGCCTGCGGCGACTCGGCGGCCGAACAGCTCCGCAGGACGATCATCGCCTGGGAGCTGGTTGCCGAGCCTGGCGAGCAGTGCGTGTTGTGGGATCTCGACGAGCGGGTGGGTGTCGATCGGCCCTGGGGTGTGAGCGCCGATCGCGTCGCCGAGATCCGATCCGCGGTGGCCCGCAACCGGTCCGGCGCCCGCGTGCTGTAGAAACACGGTGTGCAAGGCAATTCCGGCGACGCTGCCTCCGCATCGCAGCGACCGTACTTTGTCCGCGACGAAAAGCGTTATATACCAAATGAAATCGCTCGGGGAGGCTGGGGGCCGTCGCTGAGCGGCCACGTCGTCGGCGGCCTGCTCGGTTGGGCGGCCGAACAGCTCGTGGACGACCCGCAGTTTCAACCGGCGCGCCTGACCATCGATCTGCCGCGCCCGGCCGCCCTGGAACCGGTCGAGGTGCGCACCCGGGTGCGGCAGGACCGTCGGCGCCTGCGCCTGGTGGAAATGGTGCTGTTGCAGGACCGCAATCCGGTTGCGCAGGCCAGCGCGCTCTTTCTGCGGCGCGGGCCGCAGCCCGACGGGCAGGTGTGGTCACAACCCGTACAGATGCCGCCACTTCCGGCTGAGCAGGGCAACGTCGAGTCGCTCTTCATCCGGACCTACGGCTGGGGTGCGGATATCCAGAACCCTGAGCCCGATTGGGCGCGCACACCCGGGCAGAAGTACACCTGGCTGCGGGAAACTCGCCCGTTGGTCGATGCCGAACCGATGACCGCCTTCACCCGCGCGGCCATGGCCGGTGACATCACGGCCTCCATCGCCAACTGGGGCGATCGGGGACCGCAATTCATCAACGTCGATTACACCCTCACGCTCAGCAGGCTGCCCGACGGCCCGTACCTCGGCCTGGCGTCGCTGACCCACTACAGTGACGGCGGAGTGGCGACGGGTTCAGCGGTGCTGGTCGACGCCGGCGGTCCGATCGGCAACTGCGTATCGGTCGCCATCGCCCAGACCGGGTTCCTGGCTCCGCCGAAAACCGTTGCGGCCGAGTAACGCCTGATCACCCGTTCTGGCGGTGCGCATCCCGGCGCAGCCGCATTGCCCGGCTGATCGCGACGGCGGCCGCCAAACCTGCCAGTGCCACGAAAATCGTCGTCGTTTCCCGGCCCGGCCCGAGCATGGCCAGCAGCAGCGGCAGGGCGAAACCCAGGTAGGTGACCGAGTAGAACACCCCGGTGAGTGTTCCGCGGATACGTTGCGGCGCAGCGGCTTCCAAATCGATCAGACCCTCGCGCAGGCACAGGCCCGAAGCGCAGCCGAGCAGCACCACGACCGCCATCCCGACACCGAGCGGAATGTCGGTGGGAGCGGCCGCGATCACGACGTAACCGAGCGCGGCCAACAACGCGCCGATCGTGCCGGTCTGCGGGCCCCAGTGGCGCACGCGGGCGACGACCTGGCTGATCCCGCTGGCCCCGTTGGTGATCAGAGCCGCCGTCCCGGCGGCCAACGGAGCGGCCAGCCCGGTGTGAACCCGGGTGGGAATCGTGACGAAAGCCAGTGTGGCCGAGATGAACACCCAGGGCGCCAACGGCATCGCCCAGCTCAACGCCCGCCGCGTGCCATGGCCCCCGCCAGCTGCCGTCGGCACCAGCGCCGGCGCCGTGGAGGTATCCCCACGCAGGCCGATGCCTGCAGCGATCATCGCCACCGCGATGAGTACGGCGGCAATGCCGAATGACGCCGGGATGCCGGAATGCCCGCGTGCCGAGATCAATCCCGAAGCGAACGGCCCCACGGCGAAGCCGGCGATCAGCACCGTGCCGGCCAGGGCCGCACCCGCGGGTCCCTTGAGGTCGGATGCCCATGCCGTACCGGAGCTGACGGCCAGGCCTACCCCGAAACCGACGATCAGACGGCCCACCAGCAAGGCCTCGGGCTGCTGCGACAGGAACATGGTGACCGTTCCGGCCAGCGCCGCACCCGCGCCCGCCAACGCCACCGACGGACGGCCGAACGCGTCCGACGCACGCCCACCGAGCAGCAGGCCCGGCAGCAGCCCCAGCGCGTAGATTCCGAACATGGTGTCAAGGGCGGCCACCGTCAGGTGTTGGTGGTCGCTGATGGCCGGTATGAGCGCGGCAAAGTGATTGGCCGCCCACCCCATAGCCAGCAGGACGGCCAATACGCCGGCGAACAGCACACTCGACCGATCCGCTTGACCGTGTGTCGGTTCCCCGGCTGGCAGGTCTGCCAGGGTGGTCGCCCCGTTAGGCCTCATCACGGACATCCCCTCCTCAACTGGCCACCGGTGCAACGACGACGGCTCCCTCCGCGATATTCCTGATCGAGACCCATGTCACTTCTCGCCGCGGCGGTTTCGTGCTAGACACCAGTACGTGGCAGAACCGGCAGTGCTCCTCGAGCGGGACCAGCACATCCTCACCATCACCCTCAACCGCCCCGAGAAACGCAACGCCTTCAATCCGGAAGTGCTGTGCCGGCTCGCCGATGCCTGGGATCTTCTGGACGACGACCCGGACCTGCGGGTCGCGATCCTGACCGGGGCGGCCGGCAACTTCTCCGCCGGTGCGGATCTGGACCGGCTGGTCGGCGCCCTGATCGCCGGCGATCCTCCGCAGAATGAGTACGAGGAGCGGGTCAGGTCCGATTTCTCGTTGATTTACAAGGGTTTTCTGAAAGACCACTACGTCAAGAAGCCGATCATCGCCGCGGTCGAGGGCTACTGCTACGCGGGCGGGATGGAGATCCTGCAGGCCTTCGATATCCGGGTGGCCGCCGAGAACGCACAGTTGGCGATCAGCGAAGTGCAGCGCGGGCTGTTCCCGATGAGCGCGTCGACGATCAGGTTGCCGCGCCAGATCCCGTACACCGTCGCCATGGAGATGCTGATCGCCGGCACTCCGATCTCCGGGCGACGCGCCTACGAGGTGGGCCTGGTCGGAAACGTCACCCCCGCAGGAGGTGCGCTGGGCCGGGCTCGTGAGATAGCGCAGCAAGTGGCGGCGAACGGTCCGCTGGCGGTCCGGAACATCAAGGCATCCGTCGTCGAGAATCTGGAAAAGACTGAGGCCGAAGCTTTTCCGCGGGAACTAGAACTCGGTATGGCCGTGATGGGGTCTGCCGACGCGAAGGAGGGGCCGCGTGCGTTCCTGGAGAAGCGGCCCCCGAACTTCACCGGCACGTGAGGGTGGCGTCGTCTCGACGCCTCAGCAGCATGGCCGCAGTGAGTAACTGCCAGAGGAAAATCGAGTAGGCGCTGCCACGTTCCCAGACACCGACGGGCAGTGCTGTAGCGCCGGCCACCAGCAGTGCCAGGCACAGAAAACCTACGGCCGCAATCACTGTCGACACCGTGCGATACCAGCGCGGCGGCGCCGCTAACAGTACCGATCCGGCCAGAATGGCGGCGTTGCCGCCGACAAGTGCCAGCGCCGCGCCGGTGAGATGTATCGGTCCGCTGGGCACCGTGCCGACCAGAATGTTGCCGACGGCATTCGCGGAGACCAGCGCCACGAACAGTCGGCACTGCCGCGCGACGGGCACACCGACGATCAACAGCGTTCCGAGCAGGAACATGGCGCCCTGTAGGCAGAACGCCGCATGCATCAACGAGGCGCGGGGGCCCTCCCTGCCGAGATCACTGATGTAGTTGCGCGCATAGCTGTAGGCCGGCAGATAGGCGGCGGCAGCGAGCGCTTCCAGGATCAGATAACCGGCGACACCCACAACCCAGAGGATGGGTCCCGCGATGCGCCGGGTCACTCGCCGGGCTGCACGTGAACGTTCCTCAAGCCCTTGACATTTCGCAGACCCGAGCAGTTCACGCAGCCGACGCACCCGACGCAGTCGGTGCAGCGCACGCACGCGACGCAGGCCACGCACCTGGTGCAGGCGATGCACGCCAGGCATGCCACGCATTCCCGGACCGCGACACACACCACCGTGAGCAGGCAGGCGATCACTCCGACGCTGCCGGCGGTGGCCGCCGATCCCGCGACCGCGACGCTGCCGGCAGTAGAGACCGACCCCGCCACCGCGACGCTGCCCGCGGTCGTCACGGATCCGGCCACCGCTACGCTGCCGGCGACTGCCGCCGATCCGGCGACCGCGACACTGTCGAGGACGGCGACCGAGCCCACGACGGACTCATTGTCAGGCTCGATGGTTACCGGCGAAGTCAAGGCAAGCATGCGCCTCATCATGTCAGGCGTGCGGTCGAAGCTGAAGGCCTCGGTCGGGTGGCGACCGGCCGTCGTGTCGTCCGGCGCGGTCTGGAAGCCGGTCATAGAATTCGCTTGACCCGGCAATTCGGGAGGAGCCACGTGGACCTCGAGCGCATCACCCACCCATTGCGGCTGGCGCGGGGATCCCACCAGCCGGGTTCCGCCAAAGGCTGTGCGATGAACGTCATTTCGTACATCAACGGCGACGAACGGATCACCGACTTTCCGGCCACCTCGGCGCGGCCACTGGCCGCGTTCGTCCAGCTGTGCAACGACCAACTGGCGGGGACCGACGGGTATCTGTCTCCGGAGGACGCCCTGGTTGCGCTCGATCTCGGCTGGCTGACAGTCGGTACCGCGGAGGTCGACGAGACCGTCATCAGGCCGTGGGTGTCCAAGTTGTTGATCAGTCCGCCCTGGGGTGTGGTGCGGTACGCCGATGGCGCCGCGGCCGAGGCGATCTCGGTGATCGCCGAGCTGCATCGCACGCTTGCCCCCGGTGCGATGCCCGACATCGCGAGCTGGGACACGGCTGCCCGGGCCGCCCGGGAGATCAGCGCCACGATGGCTCCGGGTGCCGAGAGGTACGCCGTCCGGGCCGCGTATCAATCGACCGCCCTCTCCGACGCCGAGGCATGGGACACACTAGATGCCGTGACCGGCAACGCTCTGCGTGCCCATCGGCTGGCGAACTTGGATCAGGGCCCGGCCCGGATCGTGGAGACGACGCGTCACGCGATCCGGTCCTGGCGGCGGCTGGCCGGCCTCTCGGTGGTCGGCAACGTCCCCGCATCGGTGGCCAAGGCCCTGCAGCGGAACGGAACGGCCGCCTAGCAGGCTCGACCGTATACCGTAGGGGGTATGGTATACAGGAAGGGCGAAAGGAGCTGACCGAAATGTCTGAGAACCCTTCCAGTCCGGCTGTGACGATCTGGTTCGACCCGGTGTGTCCGTTCTCGTGGAACACCGCCCGCTGGCTGAAGGCCGTTGCCGACAAGACCGGCATGAGCGTTGAATGGCGGCTGATGAGCCTGGCAGTGCTGAATGAGGGCCGGGAAATGCCGCCCAAACAGCAGTCCCGGATGCATGACTCCCGGCGAGTCGGCCGGCTGATGGCCGCCATCCGTGATCAATACGGCAATGCGGGCTTGGCGACAGCGTATTTCGCGTTCGCCGAGCGTTACTTTGATCGGTCCGAACCGGTTGACGACGGACTCATCCAGCAGGTGCTGGATGCCGTCAAATCCTGGGATGTCACCGTGGATGTCCTGTCGGACTCGTCGTGGGACGAACTCGTCCGGCGCAGCCATCAGGCTGGGCAGGACGCTCTCGGCGAAACCGGCGGCAGCCCGATCCTGCGTATCGACGGCCACGCGTTCTTCGGTCCGGTGCTGACCGCTACGCCTGATCCGCAGGTTGTTGAGACAATGTTTGAGGCGGTGGCTGCGCTGGCCGCCATCCCGCAGTTCGCCCAACTGCAACGACCACGCGGCGGCTAAGTCTCAGGGGGTTTCGGATGTGTCATGCGGTGCGGTGCCGAGTCTGCGGAAAAATCACCTGGGCGGGATGCGGTGCGCATGTGAAGGAAGTCCAGCGCACCGTGCCCGCCGACCAGTGGTGCGACGGGCACGAGGCGGCCGGATCACGCCCGGGCCTGTTCCGGAAGAGATGGTGACGGCTAGCGGATAGCCAGGCCCGTCAGCGCCCGCGAAATCACCAGGCGCTGAATCTCACTCGTCCCCTCGAAGATGGTGAAGATCTTGGCGTCGCGGTGCATGCGCTCGACGGGGTAGTCGCGGGTGTAGCCGTTGCCGCCGAGGATCTGGATCGCCTCGTCGGTGACGTAGACCGCGGTCTCACTCGCCACCAGCTTGGCCATCGAGCCTTCCGCCGCCTCGAAGTTCTGGTTGTTGCGGGCCATCCACCCGGCCCGCCACACCAGCAGGCGCGCCGCGTCGATGCGACTCTTCATGTCGGCCAGTTTGAACGCGACGGCCTGGAACTCTCCGATCTTGCGGCCGAATTGCTCACGCTGGCTGGCGTATTCGAGTGCGTACTCATAGGCCGCGCGGGCTACCCCGACCGCCATCGCCCCGACGGTGGGCCGGGTGCGCTCGAACGTCTTCATGGCGGCCTGGCCACCGGCCGACGCACCCGACTTCACCCGGGCGATCCGCGCTTCGAATTTCTCCCGCCCACCGAGAATCGCGTCCTCGGGTAGCCGGACATTGTCGAGCACCACCTCGGCGGTGTGCGAGGCGCGGATCCCGTGCTTCTTGAACTTCTGGCCCTGCGCCAGGCCTTTGGTGTCAGGGCCGATGACGAAGCTGGCCTGACCGCGGGTTCCGAGTTCCGGGTAGACCGACGCGACAACGATGTGCACGTTGGCGATTCCGCCGTTGGTGGCCCACGTCTTGGTGCCGTTGAGCACCCACTCGCCGGCCGCCTCGTCATAGCGGGCCCGGGTGCGGATGCCCCCGACATCGGATCCCGCGTCGGGCTCGGAGGAGCAGAACGCCGCCAGTTTGGGCTCGTCGGCGGTGCCGAACATCTCCGGCAACCATTGACCCAGCTGTTCCGGAGTTCCGTTGCCCGCCAGCGCCGCTGCCGCCAGGCCGGTGCCCATGATGGACAGCGCGATGCCCGCGTCGCCCCAGAACATCTCCTCGAATGTGGTGAGCATGCCCAGACCGGTTTCCTCCGCGGCCTGCTGCGCCATGAAGTCAGGGGAGTAGAGGCCGACCTTGGCGGCCTCCTGGATCACCGGCCAAGGCGTCTCCTCGCGCTCGTCCCATTCGGCCGCGGCCGGGCGAATGACATCGGCGGCGAACTTGTGCACCCAATCGCGCACCTCGATCACGTCGTCGCTCAGTTGCATGGAAAAGGTCATGGCTTGACTCCTGGGTTTCGGGGTGTGCGGTAATGCGTAAGGACGCTGACGGTCTGGTTGACCCAGGCCTCGAAATAACGTTCTTCGTCGATGTTTCCGGGCAGGCGCCCGGTGAGTGCCTGCAGTGTGGCGGCGTAGGACAACGAGCCGATGGCGTTGGCCGCCATCGCATCCGGATCGGGAATCTGGGTGCGGCCGGACCGATTCGACGCGGTCAGTTCGTCGGCGAACCGTTGGTATGCGTTGTCGGTGATGACCTGCCAGGTTTTCTCGTCGAGATCGCCGAGCTCGTCGGGCTCGCGCAGCATCACCTTGAGCAGGTCCTCGCTCTGCTTGAAATTGCCCCAGATGAGCTGACCGGCCGTGCGCACCGCGTCCTCGACGCTGGTCGGCTCTTCCGCGTCGTACTGCTCGCGCGCGGCGACGATGCGGTCGATCCGGTGCGTCACCGCCGCTTCGAGGAGTTCACGCTTGGAGCCGAAGTGTTTGTACAGCGCGCCCGACCCGGGGGCCAGGCCGGCGGCGCGCTGGATGTCGGCCACCGATGTCGCCGCGTAGCCCTTGGCGGCGAACAGCTTCAGCGCCTCGGCCAGCAGCCGGTCACGTCCGCGACTGGGTTCCGTGACCATGGTGAGAGAGTACTCACTCACCACCTGAGGCGACAAATCTGCAGGTGAAGTCAGACGGCGAGCTCGGCCGGCATTTCCTCGTCGAGGACGGCCTGCGACAGCAGTTCGCCGAGCAGCGGCCCGAACTTCATCAGGTTGGCGCCCACGAAGGCCAGGACGCGGCCGCGTTGTGCCACGGTCCAGCCGTCGCCGCCGTCGTCAAGCCACGCCGCGCGGGCCGTCACGCAATTTACCCGGCCCACCGGCGTCAACGACGGGAACAGCTTCCGCACGACGGCGGGATCGGGGTCGTCCTGGCCGAACGCCCAGCGGCCGGTACTGCCGATCGGCAGTCCATAGCCCTCGGGCGCCGAAAGACACGCCGAACCCGAAGCGGATCCGCCCTCGTAGGTGAAGCGGGTGTGGGGGGAGAACTCGATACCGAGCGGACCGAACAGGTCCTGGGTGTGTGTCCCCGCGCAGATGAGCACCCGGTCGGCGCGCAGCACGGTCCCGTCCGCCAGCGTGGTCGAGCCGTCGTCGGCAACGGCCAGAACCTCATCGCGCCGGAGTTCCACGCGGGCAGACAGGGCACCCAGCGCGCGGCGGATGCGCAGGCTGCCGCCCTCGGGATCGAAAAGCCCGGTTTCCCAGGGAGTTTGCAGGAAGGGGATACGCGCCGTGATCTGGCCTCGGTCGAGCCGGGAGAAAGCGGCATCGGCTTCGGCC
Organism: Mycobacterium sp. Z3061; assembly: GCF_031583025.1. Lineage (NCBI taxonomy): Bacteria > Bacillati > Actinomycetota > Actinomycetes > Mycobacteriales > Mycobacteriaceae > Mycobacterium > Mycobacterium pumcae. The sequence continues at coordinate 249,351 of NZ_CP134062.1, forward strand.
ATGGCCGATGTGACGGCGTCGACGGCACCGGCGGCGATGAATCCCTCCGTACCCAGCAGGGTGAGTCCGAATTCGGATTCCCAACGCAGCCAACCGGATCGGGCGCGCTGAGCCAGCCGGCACAGCTGTGGTCGCCGATGCGCGATGCGGAAGATCCGTGCCAGTCCCGCGGACTGTTCGGCAAACGGTTCGCCGCGCTCGATGACGACGGAAGGCACACCGCGCCGGGCCAGTTCGTAGGCTGTCGCAAGTCCGGAGATGCCGGCGCCGACGATCAGGATCATGGTCAGAAGTAGAAGCCGGCGTACGGCGCTTGAGGCACCGCGAACAGCCGGTCGGCGGCGGCGAGCACGGCAGGATCCTCAGCCCGGGCCAGGCCCGCGACGGCGAGGCCTCGCCAGGTCGCGCCGCCGAGCAGCACGGTGCCAAGTCCTTCGATGCCGACCTGTAATTGGGGACGCCGGTCGGTCGGCGCTGCGCCGGCGCCGGTGATGGCAAACGTTGCCGAATTATCTTGCAGCAGTGGGTCGGTGACCGAAACGACGATGGTCTCCTCGGCAGCGTAGGTGCGTGCCGCTAGAGCCCGATGCACGTCGATGACACGCAACCAGGTCTCGTCGTGTACGGCGGTGACTTTCGCCGCGCGCGGATCCAGGAGGATCAGGGGCAGCGGATCGTCAACCGGGAGCATCCAGAAGATCACCCGGTCAATGAGATCGAGCCCGAACAGGAAGCGGAGCAAACCGAGATAGGCATCGACGGTAGGTGCGAAGAAGTCTTCGACCACGATGGTGCGCTGGTCGCTGATGAACCACTTGTCGATGTCGACCGGACGGTATCGGGCAAACCCGGATTCTGAACCGGGCATCCCGTGTACGGCCACATACTCGGGCCCGGGCGACGATTCGCTGCGCAGCCGGCGTGCGTGCCACCACACCGGGGGCCGGTCGATGGTGCCCGGACGTGCCGGTCGATGTTCAGAGTAGATGCGGGACAGGGTTTCCCAGGCTTCGTCGAGCAGTCGCACCGGGCCGCCGGTCGCGACGTCCGGCCGCAACGCCGCCCGCGCGGTCTGGACTTCCACGCTCTGGGTCGAACTCGCCACGCCGTAGCCGTAGCGACCGTAGATCGTCGCTTCTGAAGCGCGCAGCGTGGCGACCACCTCACCGCGCGCGGCGAAGTCGCGCAATTGGTGGCGGACCAGGTCGTTGGCCAGGCCGCGGCGGGTGAAGGACGGCAGCACGCCGATGTGGGTAACCGCGGCGTGGCTGACGATGGCCCCGCCCGGCAGGGTCAGCCGACTGGTGACCGCGTCCGCCGTGCCGACGAGTTGATCCTCGACGAATGCGCCGATAGTGCGGCCGGGTTCGACCAGTGCGGTGATCTGCTCGGGTGTCAGGTCCAGTCGGGGGAATCCGACCATCGCGGTGCGAAACACGTTCAGCGCGGCAAGAAGATCCTCGTCGCGCTCGAGCACGCGGATGTCAGAGCCCATTAAGCCATCATGCCGCCTCGGTGGTTCGAGTCTGCGGCTGTGGCGGTCCCCACTCGAACTTCTCCGCCCGCAGCGCAGAGTGAACCGGTCCACGTCGTAAGCGCAGCGGACCAACCCGTCCGGTCGGACGAAGCGCCGGCCCAGCCGATGTAGCCGTCGGGCCGCACCAGTACCGCGGGCCCATGATCGGACCGCTGCGCCTGAGCCAGCTCGGTGTCCAGCAGCACAGCTCCGCGCTCGCGAACCAGCAGAAAGCCCGGGGAACGCTGCAACTCGGTGACGCGGCCCTGCGTCAGCGGAATCTGCGTGGCGCGCGTGCCCACGAGCGGGCTTTCCCCACGGCGGTGCCCATACCGCAACGTCGTTCCCGCGAAGCTCCCGGCCACCGCATCTCGAACCAGCGGGACCCGAAGCAGTCTGGGCGCCAGAAAGTTTCGCAGCGCGCGCGCCGGGCGGGGATGCAGCGTCACGCCCCGTGCCAGCAGACCGGACTGGAACAGCACGCGTTTGGCGATCGGATGGCGCTCGTCGTGGTAGGTGTCCAGGACGGCGTCGTCGGCACCGCCCAGCACGGCGTCGATCTTCCAGGCCAGGTTCACGGCGTCCTGAATGCCGGTGTTCATCCCTTGCCCACCCATCGGCGAGTGCACGTGCGCGGCGTCACCGGCGAGGAATACCCGGCCGTGCCGGTAGCGTCTGACTTGCCTTTCGTCGCAATGGAACCGCGATTTCCAGGTCACCTCGAGCACGCCGAGATCTACTCCCATCGCGTGAGCAAGAATGCTCACGATCTCGTCGTTGGTCACCGACTCGGTGTCGGGCACCTGATGGTTGCGGTCCCACACCATTGCGCGGTACCACGAGCCGTCGGCGTCGCGGCGACTGTAGGGAGCCAGGAACGCGAACGTGTCTCGCGTGCTGCCCACCTTCAACCCCTCGCCGGCCGGCGCATGCGCGAGCTTGACATCGGCCAGCACGATCGACGACAGGATCGTCTTGCCCGGGAAGTCGACACCGATCAGCCTGCGGACGGTGCTGTGCGCGCCGTCCGCGCCGACGACATACCGGGCCCGCCAACGGTCATCATCGCCAGTCATCACGGTCACCCCGCAGTCATCCCGGGAGAGCCCGGTGACCTCGACACCGCGCCGGATGTCGGCGCCCTGCGCAACGGCGTAACTACGCAGCGCCGCATCGACTTTGGTCTGCGGTGTGACCATCACGAACGGGTACGGCGAAGCAAGGTGGGTGAGGTCGATCCGCGCGCCGCCGAAGATGGTGACGCCCGGCGCCCGGTAGGCATCGGCGAGCAGGCCTTCGGCCAGTCCACGAGCGTCCAGCACCTCGAGGGTGCGCGCCAGGGTGGCGAACGCCCGACTGGCCTGGCTCACCGACGGGCGGCGTTCCAGCGCCGTCACCGAACGTCCGGCCCGGGCCAGGTCGCCCGCGGCCGTCAGTCCGGTCGGACCGGCACCGACAACGACGACGTCAACGTCGTGAACGGTCATCGCGCCACCGCCTCCGGGTACCAGCGACGGATGTCGTCGGGGGTGGACTGAGCGCCGCGGTTGAAGACGAACCGGCATCCCGGTTGGGTCACGTGGGCCGCGTTGACAATCGACTCGAACAGCAACGTGTTGCCGGCGACCAGGCGGACGCCGGCGCCGATGAGGACCGCGTCGTAGTGGTTGGCTTCCAGCCAGCGACGGGCCTTGTCGGCTCCCGGCGCGCCGAAGTCGATCAGGCAGTTGTCGACCTGGTAACCGGCCGCCCGGAGCGCGGCGAGGTTGTCATCGTTGGCGGTTCGCAGCGTCTCTTTGGTCAGTCCGAAGAACTGCGCGAAATCCGGTGAGGAGTAGTCGATCACCTCGGGGTCGAGTCCGATCTGGATGGCTGTGACGGCCATGGCTGTGACCTCCCGTCGTGGGTTCAACAACTGTTGAAATCAACGCTAGACCCCGCGCCGTAGTGATGTCAACAGTCGTTGAATACAATGCCCGGATGTCCCCTAAAGTGCGTGACGGCGAGACCACCCGAGCCGCGATCCTGGCGATCGCGCGTGCGCAGTTCGGCGACCATGGCTTTGAGCGCACCACCATTCGTTCGGTCGCCTCGGCGGCCGGTGTGGACCCGGCACTGGTCATGCACTACTTCGGTAGCAAGGCCGAATTGTTCGCTGCCGCTTCACGATTCGACGTGACGTTTCCGGACCTCGCCGATGTGGCGCCGGACCGGATCGCCGAGATCCTGCTGCCGCTGTTCGTCTCGGTCTGGGGTCCGCAGGGTCCCTTCCTGCCACTGCTGCGCGCCGCCGCCACCAACAAGGCCGCGGCGGCGGCGCTGCTGGAGGTGTTCGTCGACCGGGTCGCCCCGGCCCTGGCCGCCGCCGTCCCGGACCGCCCCGCCGAGCGGGCCGCGCTGGTGGGCGCGCAGGTGTTGGGGCTGGCGACGGCGCGCTACATCCTGTGCATACCGGCGCTGGCCGAGATGGACGACGCGCAGCTCATCGAATGGCTGCGACCCGTGCTCGCGCACTACCTGACCGGCTCGGTCAGCGGCGGTGCCTGATGTGTTCGTGCACGCACTGGATGAATGCCCGGGTAGCCGCGGATTGGAGCTGGACCTGCGGCGCTACCAGGTGAACCTCGCGCCGCAGGTCCGCGTTCTGCACGGGCAGTAACACCAGCGTCGGATTCGTCTGCGCCCGGCTGCGTGCCACCGATTCGGGCAGCAATGCCACGCCGAGGTCCTCGCAGACGAAGTGGATCACCTCGTCCACGCGGGTGACCTCGAACGCCACCCGGCGTTTGACCGCGGCGAACCCCCGATCGGTCTCGCGCCGCAGCCCGTAACCAGGCGGGAAGTCGATGAACGGAAGCGCCGCCAGCTCGTCGAGCGTGACCGAGGACTTCCCGGCCAGTGCATGCGTCACCGGCAGGACGGCGACCAGCGATTCGGAGAACAGGTGCTCGCAAGCCAGGTCGGTCGATCGTGCGGTGTTGGAGCCGACGATCGCGACGTCGAGCTTGCGTTCCCGGGTGGCTTGGACCAGCAGGTCGCTGCCGCCGCTGCGCAGGGTCACGGTGACATCGGGGTACCGGGCATGAAAAGTCGCCATCAGCGCGGCGACGTCCAGGCTCTCCGACGGAATTTCCATCATCCCGACCGTGAGCCGTCCGGTCACGGTGCCGCGCAGCGCTTGGGCATCGACGGCGAGTTGGTCCACCCCGGCGATGACCTGGCGCATCAACGGCGTCAGGGCCTCGCCGGCCGGCGTCAGCGAGACCGACCGGGTGGTGCGGTTGAAGATCGGCACGCCGAGCTCGTCTTCGAGTTTGCGCACCTGTTGACTCAGCGCGGACTGCACCACGAACAGTCCGTCCGCCGCGCGGGTGAAGCTCCGGGTCTCCGCCACGGCAAGGACGTAACGCAGCTGCTGCAAATTCATGATCAATCACTTTCCATGATTGATCAGATCATATCTATGCGCTGGACGGCTAAGTGCTGGTCACCGAGAATTGTCGGCATGTCTGTCGTCGTGCGCCCCACCGGTGAGTTCAGGGCCAACGACTGCTCATCGGTCGAGGTCCGGGACCGGATCAACGCCGAGTTCGCGACGCTGCCTTTTCTCGGCACCCTGACCTGCGGGACACAGCGGGTGGTGGCCGGGTCCGTCGAAGAACTCGTCTTCACCTACACCGTCGGGCAAGCCGGCATCGCGGACAGCGGCTGGCTCAAGCTGTGCTTCCGCTATTACTCCGACTGGGATCTACAGACTTCCGAGCCCGGTGGGCGCGACTACGCCTCGGCGTCCGTGGTCAGCCGGTCGCTGCTGGGCGGCGCCTCCGAACAGGGAACCGTTCGGCTGCTCGCGATCCGCTATGACGTCAAGGGCGGTGAGCGGCCGTTCCAGAAGTCCCTGCTGGTGCATGTGGTGGACGGCTTCCTGCGGCCCGGCGACGTCATCGAGATCAGGTTCGGGGATCGGCGTTTCGGTGGGCCGGGCACCCGCGTGCAGACCTTCGTCGAAGACGACTTCGAGGTGCATCTGTTCGTGGATCCTCTCGGGACTTCGCGGATGGCCCACGCGGGTGTCGTCACGATGGCGGTCGTCCCCGGACCGCCAACGAATCTGGTGGTGCACGGACCGCGCGTGGTAGCCCCCGGCACCACGGTGACGCGGCTGCGCGCCCACCTGCAGGACCGCTGGGGGAATGTCTGCCGCGATGTCGCCGCGACGGTTCGGGCCGACGCAGACGGCGAAAACCTCACCAGCACAACGACGCCGACCAACGGGTGGGCGCACGCCAGTTTGGAAGTGCCGGCCCGTGCGGGCGCCATCGAGGTCAGCGCACAAGCCGGTGCCACCCGCTTCGGACCCACCGTCGCACTGGTCGACGTGGTCGCGGATCTCCCTGCGCGACAGGGTTATTTCGCTGACCTGCACGTCCATTCCAACGACACCGTCGGAACGCAGAGCACCGACTGGAACCTGCGCTACGGCCGGGACATCGGCGGCCTGGACATTCTCGGATACACCGCCAACGACTTTCAGATCACCGACGGCGCCTGGGCCGACGTGGTGGCCGCTTGTCGCGCCGCCAACGAAGACGGCGGGTTCGTGTGTTTTCCCGGCGTCGAGTGGTGTGGCACCGCGGGCGTGGGCGGCGACCACAATGTGGTGTTCCTCGGCGAGGACACCACCATCGCGCGGTCCCTGGAGTGGCGGCAGGGCATGACCGCCACCGCGCCGACCCCGCAGACCTGGCCGATCACCGAGCTGTATGCGGCGTACGAGAAAGAGCCTGAGTCTTACCTTTTGATCCCCCATGTCGGAGGCCGGCGCGCCATCCTGGACTGGCACCATCCCGAACTCGAGCGGCTCATCGAGGTGCACTCCACCTGGGGCAGCAGCCCCTGGTTCCTGGAGGACGCACTGGCCCGCGGCCTCAAGGTCGGCGCCAGCGCGGCCAGCGACGAACACCGCGGCCGCCCGGGCGGCGGTGCGCCCGGAGCTAACATCTTCGGCGGGTTCGGCGGCCTGACCGGCGTGCTCGCCGACAACCTGAACTCCGAACACGTCGGCCAGGCACTGCGCGCCCGCCGCACCTGGGCGACCACCGGCACCAGGTCGGTTGCGCTGTTGCGCAGTGGCAGCAACTGGATGGGCGACGAAATCCTCACCGCGGCGGACGAATTCCGGGCCGAGTACGGGTTGTACGGCACCACCGGCTGGGAAGAACTGGTTCTCCATGACGCGCGGGGGCCGCTGTGGGGGCGCGACCTGAATGCGGAGGTCGGCCTCTCGGAATCGCTGGTGCGGATTCGCTGGGGTGGCGCGCGGCACCGGGACCGCTACCGGTGGGCGACCTGGGCCGGCCAGTTGCGTGTCACCGGCAGCACTGTAGCTTCGGTAACACCCTGGGCGGCAAGTCATCCCGAGCAGGTCATCGAGAGCGACGGCGCGGTGATCAACTGGCGCACCACGACCTACGGCTCGGACATCGGCTTCCTGGTCAAGCTCGGCGATCTCTCGCGAGCGCGGTTCGATATCGGGGCAACGGTTCTCGAGGACGACCATCGCGCCACCATGACCGTGACCGGCCCGGAACTGATCGCGCACTCGTTTCGCGAGGAACCCTGCGGAGGGTTGAATCTGCGCATCCGCGCCGAACGCGTGGCCGAACCGTCGGCGTTGCCCAGCACCGTCGGAGGCAGCGTGAACTTGGGTCTGCCGGGCGAACACAGTGCGGTGTATCTGCGGGCCAGGCAGTCTGACGGACATCAGGTCTGGACCAGCCCGCTGTTCTTCGCCCGGCCGCAGGCGGAGCCGCGATGACAGGCCACACCGCGCTGACCCGGCGGCGCCACGTCGACTTCGGTCGGGTCACCCGCGCGGCGTGTCCGCCTCCACACGACGGCTGACGTATCGCGCCGTCCCCGCGGCCCCCTGTCTCGTGACCCCATCGGGAGAACCCATGTCCATCTCCAGGTTTGCCTATGCGGCAACCATTTCCGTCCTCACCCTGACCGCCGCACTCGCCGGATGTGCCGGGAACAACCCGACGTCGAAGTCCTCCGGTGTCACGCTGCGGCTGGGCTATCTGACGCGGATCACGCACGCCTCAGCCCTGATCGGCATCGACAACGGCGCGTTCGCCAGGAATCTCGGGCCGCAGGTCAAGTTCGAACCGCAGCCGTTCAGTCAGGGCACCGCCGAGACCACCGCGTTGTTGTCCGGCCAACTCGATGCGGCGTTCGTGGGCCCCAACCCTGCGTTCAACGCCTGGCAGCGGTCGAATGGCACTGCGATCAAGATCATTTCGGGTTCGGCGACCGGCGGCACCTCGATGGTGGTCAAGCCCGGCATCAATTCCGCGGAGGACCTGCGCGGCAAGACGGTCGCGGACCCGGCGCTCGGCGGCGCCCAGGACGTCAGCGTCCGGGACTGGCTGCTGAAGAACGGGTTGAAGACCAACGCGCAGGGCGGTGGCGACGTCTCCATCAAACCGACCACCCCCGAATCGGCTATCGTGCAACAGTTCACCAGCAACCAGATCGCCGGCGCGATCGTCTCCGCCCCCTACGATGTGCAGTTGGTGAACGCCGGCGGTACCAGGCTGTGGTCGGACCCGAACACGATCACCATCCTGGTGGTACGTCAGGAATTTCTGGCGGCCCATCCAGATGTGGTTGCAGGCCTGGTACGCGGCCAGATCCAGTCCAACGAGGTCATCCACACCGACCCCGACGCCGCAGCGCGTTCGGCCAACGCCACGCTGACCAAGGCGTTAGGTTCCGGGCTCGCGCCCGACGTGCTCACCGCCTCGTTCCAGGAGACGATCTTCACCAACGACCCTGGGGTGCAGTCACTCAACGATCAGGTACGCAAGGCGGTTTCGGTGGGCCTGCTCCAGCCCCTGAACCTGGACGGCATTTTCGACCTCAGCCTGCTCAACCGTGAACTCGCGGCGGTGGGCCAGCCGCCGGTGGCGGCGTGACGACCGCCGCCTGGCACGGGGTCGTGTTGCCGGACCTACCCGACGCCGCCCCGGCGATCAGGCTCGACGAGGTAGCCAAGCGCTTCGGCAAAGGCCGGGCCCGCACCGCGGCACTGGGCCCCCTGTCCTTGACCGTCGGCGTCGGCGAGTTCGTCTGTGTGGTAGGAGTTTCCGGCTGCGGCAAGAGCACGTTGCTCTCGCTTGTCGCGGGGCTGGACAAACCGACCTCAGGCCAGGTGGAGACCGGCGAGCACCGCATCGCAATGATGTTCCAGGAGCCGGCCCTGTTCCCCTGGTTGAGCGCCCTCGGCAATGTGGAACTGGCGCTGCGGGCCCGGGCCACTCCCCGCCGCCAACGGCGCGCCAGGGCCCTCGAGCTGCTGGGCACCGTGGGGCTGTCAGACTTCGCCGACCGGCGGCCGCACCAGTTGTCCGGTGGCATGCAACAGCGGGTGGCTCTCGCCCGTGCCCTCGCCCAGGACGCGGACGTGCTCCTGATGGACGAACCGTTCGCCGCCCTGGATGCGTTGACGCGCGACCGACTACAGGGCGAGCTGGAACGAATCGTCGCCTCGCGCAACCTCACCGTGGTCTTCGTCACCCACAACGTGCGCGAGGCGGTGCGCCTGGCGGACCGCGTGGTGTTGTTGAGCGCCCGGCCCGCGCGTGTGGTCGAGGAGTTCACCGTCGCGCTGCCCCGGCCACGCGACATCAACACCGCGGAAGTCGCGGAACTGGCCGCGCACATCACCGAGCAACTCAATCGGAGCGCGCATGTCGACGAAAGTTGATCCGCCCCGCGTAGGCGCGACACACCGCATCGCCGGCTCTCTGTGGCCAAAACTCCTGGGTGTCAGCACGATTGTCGCCATCTGGCAGCTGGTCGCACTGAGCGGCTGGAAGCCGTCGTACGTACTGCCGGGCCCCGCGGCCGTGGCCGAGAATCTCTGGCACCAGATGCAGGGAGCGCTGCTGTGGGATGCCGTGGTAACCACGATGGGACGCGCGGTAACCGGTTTCGCCCTGGCCGCGGTAATCGGGACGGTGATCGGCGCGCTGATAGCGCGTAACCCGCTGCTACGGGCGGCGTTCGGCCCGTTGATCACCGGCCTGCAGACCATGCCGGCGATCGCGTGGTTTCCGTTCGCCATCATCTTCTTCGGTCTCGATACCTCGGCGATCCTGTTCGTCATCGTGATCGGCGCCGTTCCGGCCGTGGCGCTCGGGGTCATCTCCGGCGTGGACCACATCTCCCCGGTGTTGCTGCGCGCCGCAGCGACATTGCAATTGCGGTCGATCGCGCTCTACCGGCATGTGATCCTGCCTGCCGCGCTACCGATGTTCGTCGCGGGTATCAAGCAGGGGTGGGCCTTCGCCTGGCGCAGCCTGATGGCCGGTGAACTCGTCGTGTTGGTCGCCAACACCTCCTCCATCGGAGTGCTGCTGGAGAACGCGCAGAACCTCAGCGACATGCCTTCTGCGATCGCCGTGATGATCGTCATCCTGGCGCTGGGGATCTTCGTCGACGCCCTGTTCAGCTGGCTGGACCGGCAGGTCTGCCGGCGGTGGGGACTGCTGGACGACCGCGATGCCTGACGACCGGCCGTTTCGGTTGTGGGCCTTCGGCGATGCGCACGTGGGCACCGACCGGCAACACGGCCGAGACAGTCTGGCGGAAGCCATCATCCACACCGAATGTGGCGGACGCGACGGCGGCCCGCCGTTCGAGTGGGATCTCGCCATCGACGTCGGTGACATGTCGGGTGCTCATCACAGCCTGCCCGACGACGCCGAAGGGCAGGAAGTGCGAAGGCAATTCGGCGCGCTGCGCCGGCACCGGCGCGAGGACGTGTACAGCGTGTGCGGCAATCACGACCGCAGCGGACTCGACGAGGCCGAAGCCTGGTGGTGGCGCAAGTGGATAGATCCGCTCGGTGAGCACCCCGAAAGCTCGGGAGTGGACGCGCGGTCGCGTCGCTACCCGATCACCGGAAGCTGGGAGCGTTACTCGTTTCAGGTGGGCAACCTGCTGTTCCTGATGATGAGTGACCGCAACGAGCCGACCCAGCAGGTGGGCCGCGGCACTTTGGGCGGCAACCCGGGCGGCGTGGTCAGTGGTGAGACTTTCCGGTGGTGGAAGGACATGGTCGCGGCGCACCCCGACCTCAACGTCGTCTCGGTGCACCACTATGTCCTGAAGGACACCACCGTTGCCTCGGGGGAATGGGAAGGTGTCCGCAAGGGTGCCGACGGGCAGTGGCACGAGCACTACCACCGCCCTTTCCCGGAAGGCACGCCGCAGGGCGCATCGTTTCTCTACTGGGTGGACAGCCGGCCCGACTCGGGGCAGTTCGAGTCGTTTCTCGCCGAGCGGCCCGGACGGGTGGCGATGTGGCTCGCCGGCCACACCCACACCCATCCCGATGATGACCACGGGGCGAAGACACATGTCGAAAACCGTTGGGGGACCTGGTTTCTCAACGTCGCTTCGCTGAGCCGGCACCACATGCCGATCACCACCCTACCGCTCAGCAGGCTGCTGACCTTCACCCCCGGCAGCAACGAAGTCCGCGTGCAGTGCTATCTGCACACCGACCAGCACGCCGCCCAAGGCTGGTATCCGCCCGCGGAGCGGACGATCACTCTGCCCCAACCCTTCCGGTGGCCGGCCTGATATCGAAGTGCGCCGCTTCCGGCGCGGCCAGCATCGACGTCAAGGTCGCGCGGTCCCACGGCCACAGGTCGATCGTGTTGCTGTCGGTGAGGTACCAGGAGTTACAGCCGGTGTTCCAGACGGTTGGCGTCATAGCCTCTGCCACAGCGGCATTGAACTCGTCGGTGGCTTCCTCGGTCACCTCGACCGATGACGCGGCGCCGTCACGCAGCATCTCCAGGAACCGTGCGATGTAGTGAGCTGTCCGCTCGGCCGAGTACTGCAGCGAGATGGATCCAGTCGGAGAGTTGGGACCCAGCACCGTGAACAGGTTGGGAAAGCCCGGAATTGCGGTCATTCGATAGGCCCGCGGGCCGCCGGCCCAGGCCTTGTCGATGGTGAGGCCGTCGCGTCCGGTGATCTCCATGGGCCGCATGTAGTTGTGTGCCTGGAATCCGGTGGCCAGCACGATGACATCGGCGAGGCGGTGCCGGCCATCCGCGGTGCGGATTCCGGTCGGGGTCACTTCGGCGATCCGGTCGGTCACCAGCTCCGCATTGCCGGATTGGATTGCGCGGTAGTAGCTTCCGGATACCACCTGCCGCTTGCACAGCGGCTGGTAGTCCGGTGTCAGCTTCTCCCGCAACGCCTCGTCGCGCACCTGTAGCCGCAGGCACAGCCGGGCATAGCTCTGCACCATGCGGCGCCGCCACGATGGACGAGTGGTGACGTCGGCGAGAATTCCCGACGCCCACAACAGCGTTCGATACATCCGATCGTGCCCGCCCGGAAAACGCTTCAGTGCCGCGCCGAGAAACGCGCTCTGCCGCAGCGACATCGGTGCCCACAGCACCCACTGCGGCGACCGGACGTAGTGGGCGATCGAGGCGGCACCCGGTTGCAGGGCGGAGATGACCTGCACGCCGGTAGAACCCGTCCCGATCACCGCGATGTGCTTGCCACGAGTGTCAACGGAGTCGTCCCAGCGCGCGGTGTGCACCACCGGGCCGCGAAATTCGTCGAGACCCGGGATGTCGGGCACCGCGGGATGGTGCAGGACCCCGGTGGCGCACACCAGCACGTCCGCGTCGATCTCCTGACCGTCGGCGGTGGCCAGCGCCCAGCTGCAGCTACTCTCAATCCATTGTGCGGCAACGACTTCAGTGTCCAGCCGGATCCGGTTGCCGAGTCCGAATGAGTCCACCACGCCGCGGTGATATTGCTGGATGTCGCTTCCCTCGGCCCAGATGTGTGACCAGTCGGGTTTCGGTGCCCAGCCGAACTGGTAGAGCTGCGACGGGACGTCGCAGCGAAGACCCGGATAACGGTTCCAGTGCCACACCCCGCCGACGTCGGATGCCTTTTCCAGCACAGTGACATCCGTGAAACCTCGTTGGGTGAAGACGTGCAGTGCGGTGATGCCCGCAAGTCCCGCGCCGACGATCACGACGCGCGGGTTCATGCGTGAATCTCGCTGTCCGTCAGGGCCTGACGCACAGTGGCAGGTGCGGTGGTCATCGCCGCCTCGAACGCCTCCCGGCGGCGGGCACGGTTCATGAAGTTGGCGCCGAGGCCGGCAAGGTCGGCGACCGTCGGCACGATGGGGACCACGCGTTGACCCCGCGCCCGCGCGGTGGTGATTTCGGACCACAACCCGGACGACATCGGGCGGCGCAACAGTCGGTCCTCGAGCACGCCGCCGAATCCCGGGACGCGCACGCCGGGTACCGAGGCCATCGGCGCGATCACGTAGATGACGTTGGCGTCCTCGGGCCTGACGAGATCCACTGACGCCGTCGAGCCCGCCCCGCCGTCGACGTAGGTGCGGCCCCCGATCGACACCGGCGGCATCCAGCCTGGGATGGCCCAGGACGCTCGAAGCGCTTCTCCGACGGTAGCTTTCGGAGACCCGGGTGCGCCGAAGGCGACCCGCCGGCCGGCGCGGACGTCGTAGGCGACCATCCGGGTGTCCGGATGCGACAGTCGGCCCGCCGATTCGAATCCGTCGGCCAACCGCTGTAGCCAGCCGGCGTCACCGCGGCCGGTCGGCGCGATCCCGGTCAGCGCGGCCAGGCCGGATTGCGACCGTAGCAAAGCCGGGTTGAGCAGCCGTGGGCGCGGCAGCGGCGGTAGGCCCGGTGGCGTGTCGTGAAGGTGGCGGCGCAGCCTTTCGTCGGATGCCTGCCCGCGGTGCATCGCGACCAGGTCGGCGATGGTGGCGCCACCGCCGAGCATGGTGACGATCTCGGCGCCCGCCGAGGTCCCCTGCAGGATGTCCGCTTTCGCGGGTTCACTTCCGGTCTGCTCGGCCAGTGCATGCAGAACGGCGACGATCCACGCGCCGCCGATCGTGCCGCCGCAACCGATGACCAAAGCCGTTTTGGGGGCTTTCTTCGTCACGGGTCTCCTCGTGTGCCGGGCTGGTTACGCCCGTGCCGGCAACCTGCGTTCGATGATCTTCAGCGCACGCTCGGCCCAGCGGATGTTTTCCTGCTCGAAAGATATGCCACGCAGCAAGGTCAGGTAAGGACCGACCCGTTCGGCGTCGGTCACGAACTCCTCCTCGCTGCGGCCGGCGAGCAGGCGGGTCCGCAGCCGCTCGTAGCGTTCGAGTTTGGCCTGGGCCCACTGCAAGCGTTCGGCGATCGAGTCGCGAACGGCTCGGGTGTCGCCGGCGTCGGCGGCGGCAACCTTGATCATCAGGTCGTCGCGCATCATCGACGGCTTGGGCGCCCGGGCGGTGAGTTGTTGAATCGCTTCGCGTCCCGCGTCGGTCAGCGAGAACATGCGCTTATTGGGACGACGCTCCTGGTGAACAACCCGCGCCTGAATCAGGCCCTGCTCGGCCAGCCGGTCGAGTTCGCGGTAGAGCTGCTGGGGTGTGGCCATCCAGAAGTTGGCGACCGAGGCGTCGAACTCCTTGGCCAGGTCGTATCCCGAGTACTCGCGCTCGAGGAGTGCGGTCAGCACGGCATCACGCAGCGACATCCGCCGATAGTACAACGATGCACCTATTCAACAAAGTGATTATTTGCCTATAGACATACAGCCGGCCAGCCCTTAGCGTCGAGTGCATCTACTCAACAAATTGACTACTGCGAGGTTTCTCATGCACCCCTTCCGTAAAGCCGTCGAGGCGCACGACGTGGAAGCCGTCGAGGCAATGCTGGCCGATGACGTGGTGTTCACGAGCCCCATCGTGTTCAAGCCGTACGTCGGCAAGCCGATGACCAGGGCGCTGCTGCGCGGGGTGTTGCGGGTGTTCGAGGACTTCCGGTACGTCCGGGAGATCCACGACGAGAACGGCCGCGACCACGCGTTCGTGTTCGAGGCGATGGCGGGCGGCAAGCAGGTCACCGGATGCGACTTCCTGCACTTCAACGAGGACGGCCTGATCGACGACTTCATGGTGATGGTGCGGCCGCTGTCCGCCGCCATGGCCCTGCAGCAGTCGATGGGCGCACAGTTCGACCGGATCACCGAAGAGGCACTCGAGTTCGCCTCCGAACCGAGCCGAGTGCAGGCGGGCTGACCATGCGGATCGGATTGGCGATCAACTATGCCGGCGGTTTCAGGGAAGTCGCCGCGGAAGTGGCCGACCTGGAACGCGCCGGGTTGGACATTGTCTTTGTGCCCGAGGCGTATTCGTTCGACGCGGTGAGCGCGTTGGGTTATCTGGCGGCCTGCACCGACCGGGTGGAGTTGGCCTCGGGCATCTTGCAGCTCTACACCCGAACCCCCACCCTGACGGCGATGACCGCCGCCGGCCTCGACTATGTCTCCGACGGCCGCTTCACGCTCGGGCTGGGCGCGTCGGGACCGCAGGTGATCGAGGGTTTCCACGGAGTGCCCTACGACGCGCCGATCGGGCGCACCCGCGAAGTCATCGAGATCTGCCGTCAGGTGTGGCGCCGCGAGACGCTGAAATACCAGGGGAAGTACTACACGGTGCCACTGCCGCCCGAGCAGGGCACCGGCCTGGGCAAGCCGCTGAAGCTCATCAATCACCCGGTGCGGGAACGCATCCCGATCCTCATCGCCGCGCTGGGCCCGAAGAACGTCGAATTGGCCGCCGAACTGGCCGAAGGCTGGCAGCCGATCTTCTATCTGCCGGAGAAGGCGCAGGACGTGTGGGGCGACGCCCTGGCGGCCGGGAAGTCCAAGCGTGATCCGGCCCTGGGCGACCTTGAGGTGTATGCCGGACCGACCCTGGCGATCGGCGAAAACGTGGAACCGCTAAGGGAATTCGTCAAGCCCCACCTGGCGCTCTACATCGGCGGCATGGGAGCCAAGGGCAAGAACTTCTATCACACCCTGGCCACCAGGTACGGATACGGGCCGCAGGCCGACCGCATCCAGGAGCTGTATCTCTCCGGTGACAAGGAAGGCGCCGCCAAGGCGGTACCCGACGAACTGGTGCGCGACGTCAACCTGATCGGCACCAGGGAATTCGTCAAGGAACGCGTGGCCGCGTTTCGCGCGGCGGGGGTGACGACGCTGAATGTCGTACCCATCGCGGGGACGGCCGCGGAGCGGGTCAAGCTGATCGAGGAGCTGCGCGGGCTGGTCGACTGAGCCCCGCTCAAGACGCCGAACGGCGTCGGGAGGAAGTCGGAGTGGCCGCGACTCCGGTCATCGACGTCATCGCTTCGGCGAAACGCGGGTAGATGATGGCGGGCCCGATCCACCGCGCCAGAAAGCGGCGCAGGTCGGTGCCCCGGCGTGGGGGTTGTCCGCGGTCGACGACAAACGAATGCAGTATCCGCAGACAGAACTCGGAGAGCTCGTCCAGCGCGGCGTCGTCGAAACCGTTTGCGTCCCAGTCGACGTCGTAGCGGTGGAGCATGGCGCGGCTGAACGTCACCGCCGTTTCGGACGAGATCGAGGGAACCGCACCACCCTGCTGCCGCTTGGTGAGGATGAGCCGGATGCGATCGTCGGCGGCCAGGTTCTCGATCGCGAACGCCAGGCCCTCCACCATCGCCCCGACCGGATGGGTCTGACCGCGGACGTGTTCGGCCAACTGCCCGAGGAATCCGTCGCCGGATCGCATGGCGGTGGCCAGCAACAGCGCCTCGGTGCCCGGGAAGTAGCGGTAGACGGTCTGGCGCGTCACACCGAGATCCCGTGCGACGTCGGCGATGCGCATAGCGGACCCGCGTTCGGCCACGATCGCGTCGGCCGCGTCCAGGATGCGGGTGATCGCGTCTTCGTCGGAAGCGGGCGGATTGCCCGCCCAACCGTGACTACGCGCCACTACCGGCTCGCCCGTGCCGCTGACATGCCGCGATCATAACGGGCGCAGCGCGTTGTGCGGCCGCGTCAGAGGTGTGCGGCACCAGTCGAGTACCAGTGTGCGGCGCTCTTCGGTTCTTCCGCATATCGGTCGAACCAGAGTCCGGCGAACGGGGGGATCTTCTCGTAGGCGGGGTCGTGGCCGGGACCTTGGGAACGGATCAAGCCGGCCAGCATCGCCGCCAGTTCGCGTTTCGCGACACCGGCATACGTGCCCTGGCCGGGGCGCGTCAGCTCACGGGCTGCGCGCACCGAAGCGTAGAAAGCCTTGGGAGACAGGCCTTCAGGTATCAGACGGCCGTATGACCCACCGTCTGCTGCCGGCACGTGTTTACGAAATCCCTGCGCGATGATCCGCAGTATTTCGTCGATGTGACGGGCCACACCGGCGATGGTCTTGAGTCGGTAGGGGTAGCTGTCATGGACGGCGTCATACACCTTCAGCGCCGAACTGCGGTGCTCGATCTCCTCCACGAAGTGCCAAAGGAACAGTGACGCAACGCGTTCGTCGCCAGGTGCGAACAGCTTGTCTTCGTGGTCGAGAAACACCTTGAAGTAGGGAGTGAACGTCGCCTCCACAGCTGCCACGTACCCGAGTCGCCAGGCCAATGGTTTGGTTGCGGTCAGGCGATCGAAGGAGGCCACCACTTGGTCCATCGTCTCCTGTAGTCCGGGCCAGCGGCGGGCCAGTGCGCGATAGTGGCTCAGGTGCGCGGCCGAATGTTGTGCCTCCTGGCGCAGATAGGCGTTGGCTTCTTCGGCAATCTCCGGATCGCGTATCAGCGGCATGGCTTCGCGCGTCGCTTCGACGATGAACTTCTCGAAACCTGGCGCGAAAAACGTGATGACGTTGCACTGCATGGCAAAAGCCGGGCGCTCGGGTTGCCAGTTGAACGGTATGTCGGAGCCCGCGAAGTCGAAGCGGACTCGCCGCACTTGAATATCTGTCGTCACGCGCCCGCCTTTTCGTTCGGCCCCCCGGAGTGACTCGCTGACAACGCTAGTGGGCGCGCGGATACCTTGGCAATACGCTCTGTACGAAATGTATGGTGGTGCGATGGGTTACTCGCCCGTGGGCGCCACTTTGCTCGGCCTGCCGTTCGACGATCCCGACCACGTCATCCGGGACGCCGTGGCTCAGGCCAGTGTTCCCGCGCTGCTGATGTCGATGGTCCACATGACCGGCGACACAGGCCTTCTCGCCGAACTACCGCGGCCGTTTGCGCTGATCGCGATGGACCTGCAGGGCGCGATGAGCGAGCCCGACAAGGACGCGGTGCGTGAGCGTGCCTTCGACGTGATCCGCGACTACCGTGACCGCGGCTGCCCGCCGCCCTATGTGCCGGGTCCCGAGCAGATGCGGGCAATGCTCGACGTGATTTCGGCGGGGACGGTGACCGAGGAATACGTGGACTATGTCGCCGCTGACCTACGGTTCACCGACGCCGACCAGAACGGTCCGGTCCTCAGGTCATCACCGGAGCAGCGCGCTGACTTCCCGGTCGTCGTCATCGGGTGCGGCGAGGCCGGACTGTTGGCCGGGATCAAACTGAAAGCGGCCGGCATCCCCTTCACCATCATCGAAAAGCAAGCGGGGGCGGGCGGAACGTGGTTGGTCAACCGCTACCCGGGCTGCCGGGTGGACATTGCCAATCAGTACTACGCCTACTCGTTCGAACCGACGGACCACTGGACCCATTACTACTCCGAGCAGCCCGAGATTCTGCAATACCTCACCGACGTGGCGGCCCGGCACGACATCGAACCCCACGCGCGATTCAACACCGAGGTGACCGGGGCGACGTGGGACGAGGTCTCGGCGACGTGGCAGGTGCGCGTTCGCGAAGCCGATGGGCGGGCCGAGACGCTCACCGCGCGAGCACTGATCTGCGCGGTCGGCCAATTCAGCAACCCGGTGATCCCAGAGATCATGGGCGCCAACAAGTTTCGTGGACCCTCGTTCCACACGGCGGACTGGTGCGACGACGTCGACCTGACCGGCAAGCGGTTGGCGGTGATCGGTGCCGGTGCCAGCGGATTCCAGCTCGTGCCCGCCATCGCCGACACCACGCGACACGTCGACGTCTATCAGCGCACGCCGCAGTGGATGGCGCCCAACCCGATGTACCACGACGCCGTGCCCGACGGCGCGAGATGGGCGATCCGTCACCTGCCCTACTACGGCCGATGGCTGCGGTTCGTATCGTGGTGGCCGCTGGCCGACGCGCTCGACGAGCAGGTGCGCATCGATCCGGACTGGGACAACGGTGGGCTCTCGTGCAACGCGTCCAACCACGCCATCCGGGAGATGTTCATCGCATGGATGCGGGCCTTCTGCCAAGACAGGGAACTCCTGGACAAAGTCACCCCGAAATACCCGCCGATGGGCAAGCGGACATTGCAGGACAACGGAACCTGGTTGACAACGCTGCAACGCGATGACGTCGAGCTGGTCGCCGACGGCATCGCCGAGATCTCCGAAGACGGGATCACCACCGTCGACGGTATCCATCGGCCGGCGGACGTGCTGGTGTGGGCCACCGGTTTCGACGTCAACCACCAACTCGGACCGATCGACATCCGCGGACTCAACGGACGCGACCTCAACACCGTCTGGGGCGACTCCGCCTTCGCCTACCTCGGCATCACGGTTCCGGGATTTCCGAATTTCTTCTGCATGTACGGGCCGGGTACCAACGGCGTCAACGGTGCCAGCATCATCTACAACTCGGAGTGCCAGATGCGCTACATCATGGGATGTATCGACATGGTGCTGGCAAGCGGTTGTCGCTCGGCGATGCCGCGCGCAGAAGTGTGCGGCGACTACAACCGCCGCAACCAGGAACGGCTGAAGACCATGGTGTACAGCCACCCGGCGGTCAGCAGCAGCTACTACAAGAACGCCGCGGGAGAGTTGCCGACGCTGTACGGATTCCGCATCTTCGACTATTGGAGATGGACAAGCCGCGTGAATCCGCAGGACTACGAACTGCGGCCGTGACCGAGCATCAGGCGACCGCAAGAAATCGTGCGCACGGGCCCGGTGCAGTCCCACGTCTACGGTGAGGCGGCGGTTGGGCCACGCCTTGACCACACACTGGAAAATAACTGTATTGTGGGCCGGACGGGCGGAGTCCACCCAGACTGCGGCGGCTGTGTACCCGCCGCCGCGACGCTAGCGGAATTCCCTCGGGTGCGCGGCGTCAGCCGGGAAGAGAAATCTGTCGGCGATTGCGTGCTCGTTGCGAATTGACATCTCTTGCGCCGTGTTGAGCCACAACCCGTCGAAGCCGGCAGAATGCATGCCGGCGTGAATCGCGGCGATGTTTCTCAAGTCTTGCGAAGGTAACTCGCCCCAACCATCGTGGTCCTGCCACCGCTCGAAGACCTGCCATTGAGTGTCGGGTACCTGGCCCGGTGCGAAGTGCTCGAGCGAAAACATCTCGAACAGGCTCCTGTTCGGGTCCTCGGCGTCGGGCAACATGCGATACCCCAGCAGGCAGGACTTCTCGACCAGGATCACCATGCTCGGAAAAACGTGCCAATCACCGTTTCCCGCGAAATACTGCTCCATCGACATCTGCGGGAAGTCGACGCCCTCGGCGCGGGCAAGTTCTTCGCACATCTGGTGATAGAGCACAAAAGGTGGCACGTCGCCAGGCTCCAGGGTCGCTAGTTGCTGGGCGGCGCGAAAGTCGCGTTCGGTGACCAGAGATCCCACCTCGAGGTATTGGTACTGCATAGAATTCGCGAACACCTCAGGTCTGGCCGCCAGTTCCTGACGGCCGCTGTCGCGGTCGGAGTGCTCTGGTCGCTGGGTGTAGACGAAGCGGGAGTGGTTCTTGTAGGTGATGGTCGGCGTGTAAGGGGCGTAGGCGTATTCCTGTGGTGGGGCGGGCTCGGCCGACGGCCGCGGACCCTGCGCTGACCGCATGGTCTGCGGGTGGGTGCCTGGGGTGTGGTAGCCCTCGATGAACGCGTCGATCACGGTCTTCCAATTGGCCGGTAGATACGTGCGCTTCCGCCAGCGATAACGCATGTCCTGCAGCCGGAATGGAGCCAGCGCAGTGGGCAGCGGATCCAGCCAGTCCAGCAGATCCGGTGGCTCTTGCGCCGTGGAGACGAACACCCATCCACCCCAGGTGCCGACCGCCACCGGACGCAGCCCCCACTGTTCACGCGGTCGCGAGGCGAATTCCTCACGGCACGGAACGAACGAAGAACGGCCGTCCAACGCATATCGCCAACCGTGGAATTCACATCGGAACTCGTTGTCCTGCAGGCATCCGTTCTCTCGGGCGATCTTCATTCCGCGGTGTGAACAGGTGTTGTGGAACCCTTTGATTCCGCCGTCCTTCTGGCGTACCACGACGATGGATTGCCGTCCGATCGTGTATTCGTAAAAGCAGCCCGAATCGGGTATCTCCTCTTCGCGACAGGCAGGTTGCCAGACCTGAGCAAATAACCGGTCCAACTCGAGCTGCAAGAACGCAGGGTCGGTGTATCGGCTCTTCGGAACGAAGGTATCGCCGCAGGAATACTTCTCGGGCACGCGGCCGGTGAGGGTCTCGGTCATCACAGGTCCTTCAGTCGGCGGACGGCCTGTCGAAGATGTTCGGGTACAGCACCGCTTCCTTGAACGACGTTTCGATCTCCGAGAAGGCGGTCGGGATGTCCCAAGTTCCGGAGGCCGAGACAATCTCTCGCTCCACGACCGGATTCGACATCAGGCTTATGCGGCCGTTGCCGGCGAAGATGACCCGCCGGTTGAGCCAATCCGACTGCAGGCTAGCCAGATACACGACCGGAGGTACGCAGTTCTGTGGCGATAGTCGGACGTTGGAGTCGGAGTAGTCCATGCTCCCGCCGCCTTTGATGCCCTGGGTCATGCGGGTGCCGGCGATGGGTGCGATGGCATTGGCTCGTACCCCGTAATTGCGCAAGGCATTGGCGCACGAGAACGTCAGCCCGACGATCCCCATCTTGGCCGCCGCATAGTTGGGCTGGCTCGGCGCACCCTGGAGTCCGGACATCGAGGTGAAGGTGATCAGCCGGTACTGCCCGCCCCGGTTGGCCCGCCACCATGCTGCCGCATGACGCGTGATGTTGAACGTGCCTTTGAGATGCACAGAAATGACCGTGTCCCAATCCTGCTCGCTCATCTTGAACACCATGCCGTCACGCAGGATCCCGGCGGCGTTCACGACGATATCCAGGCCGCCCAACGTTTCGGCTGCGCGACCCACGAGGTCGGCACATGCGCTGAAGTCGGTGATATCGGTCGTGTCGGCGAATGCCTTACCGCCCCGGCTGGTGATCGTGGCGGTAACGGCCTCGGCAGGACCAGCGTCGTGACCGGTGCCGTCGACGCTGACACCGGCGTCGGAGACGAATACCGTTGCGCCCTCGGCTGCGAGTCCCTCGGCGACCGCCGCTCCGATACCCCGCCCGGCACCCGTTACCAGTGCAGTCCGTCCCTCGAGTACACCCATGGGGCTCAGCATACAGAACAGTCATACAACATATGTATATGTGTCGACTGTGCTATTCGAAGCCCCACTCTTGGTAGCGGCGTTCCAGCTCGGCCATCGCCGCACGTCCCCCGCGTTTGCTTCGTTCCTTCATGAAGTTGTACTCGTCCTCGCGCCAGGAGAGGTTGCTGAAGACGCTGTGCGCCATCGGAACCCAGTCGCCGAACTGGGCCATGCCAACCGCGTGCCAGAACGTGATCAGCGCGTGTTTGCCCACCATCAAGCCGTCCGCGGAGTGGTGGGCGATGGCGCGCGCGTAGCGCATCGCCTCATCACGGAGTGCGTCCGCGGCTACCACTGATGCAGCGACGCCCCAGTCGTGAAGCTCCGCCGCCGAGACTCTCCGGCCGGTGATCATCGCCTCGTACCCACGATTAGGCCCGAGCTTGAGCAGGGCGAGCGGCATCGCGGTGGAGAAGCCGGCGAACCCGATGCGAGCCTGCGGTCGGGCCAGGTACATGTCTTCGGAAGCAATCAGGATGTCAGCGGCAAGCGCAAGATTCATTCCGGCGCCAAGTGTCGCACCCTGGCACGCGACGATGACGGTCTTGGGGAACTCCAGCCAATTCGTCAGGTGCCGGTGCAGTCTCCGGGCATTGCCCATGCGCGCGGTCTGCGGCATTCGCTTGCCTGTGCGTAAACCCGCTTCCTCCACGGGGAGTCGCCGCACGTCGTCACCGCTGCTGAAATCCTTGCCCTCGGCAACCACAACCACGACTTTGACATCGTCGTCGTCTTCGGCGCGGGTCAGACGTTCCTTGAACATGTTGTGCATGTCCGGCGACAGGATGGCGTTGCGGCGGTCCGGGCGGTTAATGGTGATCTGCGCGATGTGCGGTTCGACCACCTGGTAGCGGACCCAGTCTTCTGTCACTTCAGCGGGGTCGAAGTCGCCGCCGGCGGTCGCGTCGGTGTCCATCCCGGCCTCCTTCACTGGGTGCGGTGGCCATGCGATACATAAGTACACTAGACGATTAGTTGTTACACAGCAGTGGTACCGTCGGCCGATGCCGACCATCGCGATCCGAAAGCAACTGGGCGTGTCTGCGGGAGCAGTGTGGGCGACGCTCGCCGACTTCGGCAATGTCGAGTGGATCCCGGGGGCAGGTGACGTCGTTGTCGAGGGTGACGGACCGGGCATGCAGCGGGTTCTCGCCGGCGGCGGGCCAACTCCCATCGTGGAGAAGCTGCTGTGGATCGAACACGCGACGCGGAAGCTGTGCTACGAGATCACCGACAATCCATTGCCGGTCGGGCGTTTTGTGGCCGTCGCGACGGTTTCGGACGGCGGGACCGATTCCGGGGGGTCCACCGTGGCCTGGGAAGTCGACTTCGAACCGGATGGCGATGAGGATGCCGCGCGGGGTGCCATCGAAGCGGTGTACGGCCTGATGGCGGGCTGGATCGAAGACTACGTGCGCGCCGCCGACCAATAGAACACTTAGACACAATCTGTTTAGTAGTTTAAAATTCAGGTGTGATTGATCCTCTCGATCTGGTACTGATCAGTGTCGACGACCACACCATCGAGCCACCCGACATGTTCGCCGGACGCGTGCCGAGTCGCTTCGCCGACCTCGCGCCGCGCATCGTCGAGGACACCGATGGCGTGTGCTACTGGGAATACGACGGTCTGCGGCTGCCCAACATCGGGCTGAACGCGGTTGCCGGCCGGCCTAACGACGAGTGGGGTTTCGAGCCGTCCCGCTTCGACGACATGAGAGCGGGGTGCTACGACATCGACGCCCGGGTGAACGACATGGACGCCTCCGGCGTCCTGGCGTCGGTATGTTTCCCGTCGTTTCCGACCATCTCGGGTGCGTTGTTCACCTACCAGGGCGACCGTGAGGTGTCGGAGGTGATGGTTCGCGCATACAACGACTGGCACATTGAGGACTGGTGCGGCCGCCATCCGGACCGCTTCATCCCGATGGGCATCCTGCCGCTCTGGGACCCGACGCTGGCCGCCGCGGAGGTGCATCGTCTTGCGGGACTGGGTTGTCGGGCGGTGACCGCTCCGCAGCACATCGGTAGCTACGGACAGCCGCCGTGGCAGGACCCACACTGGGATCCGCTGTGGGAGGCGCTGTGCGAAGAGAACACCGTGGTGAATATTCACATCGGCACGGGCGGCGGCGTGCCCGTGCCGTCCGATCAGACCACCTACCTTGCTTACAACTCGATGCTGCCAATCGATACGCAACGGTTCACGGCGGACCTGTTGTTCTCGCCGATCCTGATCAAATTTCCCACCATCAAGTTTTCACTCTCCGAAGGGGGCATCGGCTGGATTCCGTTCCTGCTCGAGAGGTTCGAGGACATCTACGCGCGTCAGCGGGCCTGGACGGGTGACGATCTCGGTGGCGGTCTGACCCCCACCCAGGTATATCGCCGCAACTTCATGTCCTGTTTCATCCGGGATCGGGTGGGCATCGAAATGCGGGACCGAATCGGTGTCGAGACCATTTGTTGGGAAATGGATTACCCGCACTCCGACAGCAGCTGGCCCGACGCGCCGGAGCAACTGGCTGCCCAGCTGGACGGCTGCACTGCGGCAGAGGTCGAGGCGATCACGTGGCAGAACGCTGCGCGGGCGTTCGGCTACACCGGTGTCGACCGGCTCGGCCGGTCGAACTGCACGGTTGGGGCACTGCGACAGAGAATCGTCGACCTGGATCTGTCCGCACCCAAGGTAGATGCCGGCCGAGCACCCAAGGCCGGCGCCACCGCAATCACCTACGGCGAGATGAAACTGCGGATGGCATCGATCCTTCGTGGTGGGGCGTGACCGAGCCGGACTACGGGGTCGTCCTCAGCGATGCCGACCGCGCATTCCGCGACGAGGTGCGCGAGTTCCTTGCCGCGGCGCTGACCTCCGACCTGCGGGGGCGCGGCCATGACAAGACCGACCATCTGGTTCGAATGCGGCTGTGGCAGGAGCGACTTCATGAGGCCGGCCTGGCTGCCATCTCGTGGCCGAAACAGTTTGGCGGCCGCGGCGCCGGTCCGGTTCAGCAGCTGATTTTCAACGCCGAGATGGCTGCCGCACACGCCCCCGAACCCATCAACCGCAGCGCGATCAACCAGCTGGGGCCGACCATCATTCAGTGGGGCTCCGAGGAGCAGCGCGCCAATTACCTGCCGAGGATTCTGTCTGGCGCAGATGTCTGGTGCCAGGGTTTCAGTGAACCTGAGGCGGGTAGCGACCTGGCCGCATTGAGGACGAAGGCCGAGATCGACGGTGACGAGTTGGTGGTCACCGGGCAGAAGACCTGGACTTCCAAAGCTGAGTATGCGGACTGGATCTACATTTTGGCTCGTACCGACCCAGCGGCGGAGAAGCACGCGGGTATCAGTTGCGTTCTGGTGCCTTTGAGTTCGCCGGGAATCGAGATCCGTCCCATCCGGCAGATCACCGGGCAGGCGGAGTTCAACGAGGTGTTCTTCGATTCGGTACGGGTGCCGCGAGCGAACGTGGTCGGCCCGTTGCATGGCGGATGGCGGGTGGCCAAGTCGACTCTCGGCTACGAACGCGTCGGCCAGAGCCGCACTCACCGCATCGAGCGACGACTGGCAATTCTGGTCAAGATGGCCCAGGACGACAACGCGCTGACCCGGGATGGGTTGGACGACAGCTATGTCGCCGATCGCATCGCTGGTTTCGCCGCGCGGGTTGAGGCGCTGCGCCAGATCTCGGCGCAGGCCACCGCCGCCGGTGTCCGCGGTGTGAGTCCCGGACCCGAGGCCTCGGTGGCCAAACTGTTGACCTCCGAAGTCGACCAGGAGATGGCTAACTTCGGGCTGGACCTCGCGGGGCCATCTGGAATCCTGGATGGCAACTCGATCGGCACTGCGAAGAGTGGCAACGTCGCTCAGAGCTACCTGCTGATGCGGGCAGCGACGTTCGGCGCGGGCACCTCAGAAGTGCAACGCAACGTGATCGCGGAGAAACTACTGGGGTTGCCACGTGACCCTTGACTCAGCCCGTGGGTTGGACAACATCGCCGACACGGCCGAAGAACTTGCAGCTCTGCGGGATTCGGCTGATGAGGTGCTGCGCCGATCGTGGTCGCTCGTCGCTTTCCGGGACATGCTTGAAGGCTCGGTATTCGAGCCGGGGTTATGGCGGACGGTCGCCGAGCTGGGTTGGCCGGACGTGCTGGTGACCGAGAACCGCGGAGGGGGAGGCGGAGTCCTGCGCGAGTTGTGTGTGCTGGCCGAGGCGGCCGGCGCCGCGGCAGCCCCAATTCCGCTGGCGGGGGTGGCTGCCGCTGCCTGGTGCGCGGACCGCTGCGTCGACGGCGTTGTTCTACTACTGCCAACACTTGGCGAGCGCACCGGCGTCGGTGTCTCGGGAGTGTGGCCGGTGGTGCCCTACGCGGTGGTGGCCGGCGCCTTGCTGGTGTGCGCGGGTGCGGGTGACCAGGCCGTGCTGGGGTTGGTCGACATCAATGGGGTGGGGGTCAAGATCGAGCCGCTGACACCGCTGGATCACAACCCCGCCGCGCGAATCTCATTGCAGGAAGCACCAATCGACGTCCTAGCCGAAGGCCGGCACGCCGAGTCACGCCACCGTGGGGCAGTGCTGCGTGCACAGATCGCCCAAGTGTCCGAACTGGTCGGCATTGCGGCGGCCGCCAACGACGCTGCAACCGAATACGCGAAGATACGTCGAGCCTTCGGCCGGCCGATCGGCGCGTACCAGGCGATCAAGCATCGTTTGGTTGACCAGAGGTGTGCGATCGAGATCGGTCGGGCGCTGGTCAGTAGGGCCGCTGATGCGTGCCAGGACGACCATCCCGATGCCGCCGCGCTGACGTCGCTAGCAGCGTTCTGGGGGATCGATGCGCTGCGTCCAGTGGCCGAAGGCGCCACGCAAGTCTTCGGCGGCATCGCCTTCACGTGGGAGCACGACGCGCATGTGCACCTTCGCCGGGCAGCCACCTCCGCTGCCTTGCTCGGTTCCCGCGCCTATCACCGCCAAGCGGTGACGCGCTGGCTAGGGGCGGGTAACCGTCTCACCCGTGAGGGGACTGCCGGCGCATGACGCACTTCCTATCCGGTGTGACCGTCTTGCAGCTTGGCGACGGCATTGCAGGAGCGGCTGCGTCGGCACTGCTGGCCAGCCTCGGCGCTCGGGTCAGCCGGGTCCCTCGTGGTGAAGTGCCTGGCCGTGCCGGTCCGATCATCCGCGGAAAGGCCGGTCCCATCGCCGCCGTCGATCTGATCCTTGATCGGGGCAAGCGGATCATTGTGCCGGCTGACGAGTCTTTGCCATTGATAACGGGTTTCGACATCGTGGTCGTGGACCACGACCGGGTGGTCGAACCGCCGGCAGCCGAACACGCCGTGGTGGTGTGCATCACCCCATTCGGGTTGCACGGACCGCGGTCTGGGCAACCGGGCGGCGAGCTTGTCGCCCAGGCCGCGGGGGGAATGCTCGCGACGATCGAAGATGCCGATGGAACACCGGTGCCGGCACCGGGCTATGTGGCACTCAAGGCGGCCGGAGCGGTCGCCGCCCTCGCGGCGCTGCACGGCCTGGACGAACGCAACAACACGCAAGCTCCGGTCCTGGTCGACGTGTCGGTGCAGGAGGCGGTTACTTTCGCCGCCGCCCTGCCGGAGTGCGCCCATGTGCTCTACTCCTGCCCCGGCAGGGCCGGCAGCGGCCGCTATCTCGCGCCGTCCGGACTATTCCGGAGCTCTGACGGCCTGGTGCGCATCACCGCGGTGGAGAACCACCAGTGGCGCGGTTTGATTGCCGCGCTGGGTCATCCGGGATGGGCCGAGGGGCTCGATGAGCGAGACGCCCGCATCGAGCACTCGGACCTGATAAACCAGCACGTGACCAGGTGGGCCGAAACTCGCGACAAAGAGGGATGCGCAGCACTGTTGCAGGCGCACGGCGTGCCTTCCACGCCAGTGAACACCCCACGGGAGATTCTGACTTCGCCCCAGTTCATTTCGCGCCGAGCGGTGTCGGAGGCAGACCTGGCGGGGACTGTGTTATCGGTGCTCGCGCCGCCATGGCTGGTGACAACTGCAGGGCGGATCGGCCGGCATCGGACCGGGCGCCTCAGGGATCTGCGGATCGTCGAGCTGACCCATGTGCTTGCGGGTCCGATCATCGGTGCGCTGCTCGGTGGCATGGGGGCTCAGGTGCTGAGGGTCGAGGATGCGGAACGCCTCGACATCTACCGGCGCACCGGCCCTTTCGCCAACGGCGAGCCGGGCGTCGAGCGGGGCGCCTACTTTGCGGTGTCCAACCACTCCAAACAGAGCCTGCTCATCGAGCCCGCGAGCGCCACTGCCGAAGTGGCTGCCGTGTTGATGGATTCCGACGTCCTCATCGAGAATGTCGGTGGGTCGCGTTTGAAGCGCCTGGGTGTCAACCCCGACGCGATCGCGGGTTCCGGCCGGCTCGCGGTGCGGGTTTCAGGCTTCGGTGCGACGGGTCCGATGGCCGGATATCGGGTGTATGCCAACAACGTTCAGTCCTACGGCGGCTTGGCCGGGCTGACGATCGGGCCCGACGGCTCCCCGGCACGGCTGGGTACGGTTCTTGCCGACCCGTTGTCGTCGATCGTGGCCGCCGCAGTGATTGCAGCCTGGGCCGTCGGGCCGCAGCGCGACAGCGGCGCCCTGATCGATCTCTCCATGGCCGAGGTGGTCGCTTTCACTGTGGCCGAGTACGTGGCCGCAGCTTCGGCGCCCGATGCGATCGGTGACAACCCGACACCGCCGCACCGCGGCGTGTACCAGGCCTCTGACGGTCGTTGGGTGGCAGTCGAACTCATTGATCCGGAAGACTGGGTGCGCCTGGCTGCAATAACTTCCGACGCTCGGCAGCTGCCCGATTTGGTCGCCGCAGCGCCGGCCCACGACGTGGCGGCCCACTTCACGGCCGCTGGGCTGCGCGCCGCCGTGGTACAGCGCGCGGAGGACCTGGTGGCTGACCCGCATCTGGCTGCGCGCGGCTTCTTTCCCGAAATCGCCCATCCCGATCCCTCGATCGGAACGGCGCGTCTCGTCGGTTTGCCATGGCGATTCGCGGGGCGTGGTCCGGTTAGGTTGGCGCCGCCACCGGCGCTGGGCAGCGCGAACACTCGTCACGAAAGGATCACCAGTGCAACCTGACTCGCACCCGGCGACGGTGTGGGCCGCGACATTCGTCCCTTCGAAGTCGCCGATCCCCGGATACGGCATGGA
The DNA here is from genome assembly GCF_031583025.1 of Mycobacterium sp. Z3061. Taxonomy (NCBI): domain Bacteria; kingdom Bacillati; phylum Actinomycetota; class Actinomycetes; order Mycobacteriales; family Mycobacteriaceae; genus Mycobacterium; species Mycobacterium pumcae. The sequence continues at coordinate 278,538 of NZ_CP134062.1, forward strand.
CGGTTACAGCGTCGCCTGGGTCGACACCAGCGACGGCCGCCTGCAAGTGCTCGTATCCGGGCCGCGTCCAACACCCGGGACTGTCGGCAGGCTGATCGAACGCGAGCTGAATGAAACGAAAACCCGTTTTTTCGAGGCGGATCCGACGTGACCGGCACATACATCGCGGGTATCGGCCTCACTCCTTTCGGTCGGCACTCCGATCACCCGCTGGCCGACCTCGGCGTTCTGGCGGCCAGAAAGGCGCTCACCGACGCAGCTCTCGACTATGACGCCGTCGGCGAGGTCTTCACCTCGTCGTCGATGGCGCCGCCCCAGACCGGCTTGAGAGTTGCACACCAGCTCGGCCGCACCGGAATTGCGGTTACCGCGATCGAAAGCGCCTCAGCCGGCGGGATGGTCGCGTTACGACACGCCGTCTGGGCTGTCAGCTCCGGCCGGTGCAGCACCGCGTTGGCCATCGGCTACGAAAAGACCACCGCGCTGGAACCGGGCGGAGTAGTGCCGGTGGCTGTCGATTTCTGGGACCGCTTTCCGCCACAGGTGCACTACGCCATCGAGGCAGCCCGGTGGCTGCACGACTCCGACAGCAAAGCTGAGGTGATCGGCGCCGTCGCGGCCAAGTCCTACAACCAGGCGCGGCTGAATCCGATGGCCGCGCGGCGCAACGAGAACGAGGTCACCATCGAGCAGGTCATGTCCTCCCGAACGGTAGCCGAGCCGCTGACGAAGATGATGTGCCACGCCTCGGTGGATGGCGGCGCTGCAATCGTCGTTACCCGGCAACCCCATTCGCGATCTGTGCCCGTTGCCGCAATCGAGCAGACCAGCTGGCCGAGTGACCCGTCCTGGCCGCTAGCCGGACCGTGCGTGGGCCCGCCCTCGCAGATCACCCTGACCGCCAACCGGGCGTACCAACATGCCGGAGTCGCACCCGCCGACGTGGGCATCGTATCGCTGCACGACATGTGCGCCAGCGAAGAAATCACCGCTCTGATCGCACTCGGCCTCGCTGACGTCCGCGGGGTCGCGGAGCTGGCCGGCACCGGGGAGCTGGCCAGTGGGGGCCGGTTGCCGACGAACACGGACGGCGGGTGCCTGGCCCGCGGTCATGCCTTTGGGGCGACCGGCCTGGCCCAGGTGGCAGAGGTCGTCAGTCAGCTTCGCGGCGAGGCGGATTCGCGGCAGGTCGCGGATCCGCGTATGGGCTTGGCACAGGCGATGGGTGGCGGTGGCTCATGTGTTGTCGCCGTGCTGGGCCGGTGATCTGAATTGGTCAAGCGTTGCTGAATGACGAACTCACAAAGCGCTCCACCATTTTTCGTTCAGCCACCGGGTCTTTGAGTGGCCAGCACCAGAGCGACAGAAAGACGTGAATAAGCCACTGTTCGGCGAGGGGGTCACGCTGGTTTAGTCCGAGCATCTCAGCGGCGAAGACAGCTATGGAGGGTGTCGATGTCAGCCATTCATTGCCGGGCGCCAACCGTACCGAGCGCATGAGCTGGACCAAGGGATCTGCTCGCATACGTTGCAGGGCAACGATTGTGGCGGTGACGACGCGGTCCGTCCCGGTGAGATCCCGGATCGCATCGCGCACCGCCTCCAGAATGCGGGTAGCTTGCTGGGTGACGACGGCGTCGCGGATAGCCGCCTTGCCCCCGGCCCGCCGGTAGATCGTTGCCGGTGAGCAATGAACTTTGGCCGCCAGGTCCTCGATGCTGAACGCCTCGTAGCCGGCTTCGGTGATGAGTTCAGCGGCCGCGCTGTAAATGCGTTTGGCCGCTTCATTGTTCCGGTCCCCGCCTAGCAACCAGTCGTCATGTGGCATGGAAGCACCGCCTATCGAACGTGCAGAGCAGAGAATTTATCTCGCACCGTGAGAATTTCTGGTGACATTTATCAGTCTAATCCGCTGGTGTTCGGGTGCGAGCCGGGGTGGCGGCCCGGCCGGTGAAACAGATCGATTATCAACATTGTGGCCGCGCGTTGACGACTCGCTTGGGCGAGGTCAGCCTGAGTCAATGACCGTTCTAGCTGATCCGACCAGTTTCTTCGGGGCTGAGTCGCTGCAGGATCCGTATCCACTGTACGACCGGATGCGTGCGCAGGCGCCGGTGCACCGGATCGGTGACTCGGAGTTCTACGCCGTCTGCGGCTGGGATGCGATAGTCGACGCGGTCAACCGAGTGGACGACTTCTCGTCCAACCTCACCGCGACCATGGTTTATCACGCGGACGGTCGCGTCAGCGCTCTGCCGATGATGGAGGCGGGAAGTCCATCGCACGCGTTGGCTACCGCTGACGACCCAGCGCACGCGGTACATCGCAAGATCTTGTTGCCGCACTTGTCCGCGAAAAGGGTTCACATCATTGAGGAATATGCGCGCAGTGTCGCGAATCGTCTGTGGGAGGAGAACTTGGCCGACGGGCAGATCGAGTGGATGAGCGCCCTGGCGAATCGGCTGCCCATGATGGTGGTTGCCGAACTCCTGGGTCTGCCCGATGCCGATGTCGACGATCTGATCCGTCTGGGCTTTGCCACGACAACGTTGCTCGACGGGGTGGTTTCGCAGGCTCAACTGGAGGCGGCGGGGGTTGCCGCCTTCGAATTGTCCGCCTACGTCATGGAACATTTCGAAAAGTCCAGCGGTGCTGACGAACACGGGCTGATCCCGGACCTGGCCGCGCGATACGCCTCCGGTGAAGTAGACCAGACCGTGGCCATGGGAATCATGCTGACACTGTTCAGTGCCGCGGGGGAGTCCACCGCATCACTGTTGGGTAGTGCAGCGTGGATCCTTGCCGATCGTCCCGAGATCCAGCAGCAGTTGCGCGCGAACCCTGATCTGTTGAACGCATTTCTCGAAGAGGCACTGCGCTACGAGCCGCCGTTTCGCGGACACTACCGGCACGTCTGGCGCGACACCACGCTGGGAGGTGTTGAGGTGCCTGCCAACGGCCATCTGTTGTTGATGTGGGGAGCGGCCAATCGTGATCCCGCGCATTTCGAAACACCCGATCAGTTCCGTCTCGATCGGGCCGGAGCGCGAGGTCATGTGACCTTTGGCAAGGGTGTGCACTTCTGCGTCGGTGCGGCACTGGCGCGATTGGAGGCGCAGATCGTGTTCCGGATGCTTTTGGAGCGGACCAGTTGGATCGAAGCGACTGATGTCGGCGAGTGGCTGCCCAGCATTCTGGTCAGACGGCTGGACCGTCTCCAGCTGAATACCTGCTGACTTAACGGCTTTGCCGGCGGCCGGCAACAGTCGCTGAGCCGGTCAGCCGATTGCTCCACTGTCCTTGAGCGCGAGGATCCGGTCCCAGTCTCCACCGAGTTCAAGCACCAGTTGTTCGGTGTGTTCGGCGAACTCCGGTGCCGGTTGCAGCTGCAGAGGTGTCTCATCGAACATCACCGGGCTGGCGACCAGATCGAATGACTCGCCATCGCGTTCGATCGCCACGATTCCTCCGTTAGCACGCACCTGGGGGTCGGCAGCCACCTCCGCTGTGTTGAGCACCGGTGCCCACTGACCGTCGAAGTCCGCCAATGCCTTTCGCCAGTACTCCAACGGCTGCGCGGCAATCGCGGCGCGGAACCGCTCGGTCGCTTGCACGGCATTCGTCGCCAGCGACTCGTGACTGGCGAACCGGTCGTCAGCGGCGAGCTCGGGAAGTCCGACGCGTGCGCAGAAGTCGGCGAAGTAGCGAAATGCCTGCAGCGTCGACAATCCCAGGAACCGGCCGTCGCTGGTGCGGTAGAAGCCGGTGAGCGGATTGTGTGGAGTCACATTCGCGCCGGCCGGACTGGCCACCCACGGCTGCCCACTCATCAGGGCGGCATTGACGGCCACTCCCATCGCCCAGACGCCGACTCCGAGCAGGGAGATGTCCACGGTTCGGGCCAGACCTGTCCGTTCGCGCTCGAACAACGCAGCAGCGATGCCACCGGCGATGGTCATACCACCGATCGAATCCCCATACGCCGGGCCCGGTTGGGCGACAACGCCATCGAGGTCGCTCGGAGTGGTGCTAGCGGCGCCGGCGGCGCGACTCCAGAACCCGGTCATGTCGTAGCCGCCCTTGCCGCCTTCGTCACCCAGCGGACCGTAGGCACTGCCGCGCGCATAAATGATGCGGGGATTGGCGGCTCGCACGTCGTCGACGTCAATCTTGAGCCTGGTGCGCGCATCGGGCAGGAAATTGGTCAAGAACACGTCGCTGGTGCGCACCAGGTCCATCAGCAGCGTGTGCCCGTCCGGTGTCGAAATATCCAGTGCGATTGATCTTTTGCCACGATTAGCGTGTTCCATCACCGGATTGCGCGCACCTTCGACGGTGATGTTGCCGAGTTGACGCAAACCGCGCTGGGAGTCCCCGCTGCGCGGGTGCTCGACCTTCACTACATCGGCACCCCAGTCTGCCAGTACCGCTCCTGCCGCCGGGACGAACGTCCACTGGGCAACCTCCAGAACGCGCACACCGTCCATTGGTCCACTCATATCGGCATGGCCCCTCAGCGGTAGTTCAGCACGACCGGGAGGTGGTCGTGTGTATGCACCAATGCGGATGCGCGTGGCACGCGCTCGCCGGTCACGTGAAGACCGCTGGCGCGCTTGACGATCTCTTCCAGCAATAGCCGCGCCTCGCGCCGAGCGAGCGCGGCTCCCATGCAGAAGTGCTCTCCGACGCCGAATCCCAGGTGACCCGCGGCATCCTGGCGAGTGATGTCGAACTGTTCGGCGCTGTCACCCCAGTGATCGGGGTCGCGGTTCGCGGATGCGTAGGCAAGGAGCAGTCCGTCACCTGCCTTGATGGTGGCGCCGCGCATCTCGACGTCGTGGGCGGCCTGCCGAGCCATGCTCATCACCGGTGTCCAGTACCGCAGGACTTCTTCGACCGCGTTGCCGGCGAGACCCGGATCGGCGAACAACCTGTCGGCCTGTTCAGGCTGCGCATCAAGGCAATCGGCGATGCCGGCGATCAGGCTCTGGGTCGTCTCGCTGCCCGCCGCCAGCAGTGTCAGCGCGTAGATCATGACCTGCGCATCGTTGAAGGGCTCGCCGCCGACCGTCACTTGCGAAAGCATCGTGAGCAGGTCGTCCTGAGGGTTGCTCTTGCGCTCAGCCGCCAGGCTCAGGAGATATGGACCGATCTGGTCGAAAATCAACGTCATGTCGTCGTCCGTGGCCAACCCGCTGCCCACGTTGGCGATGGTGGTCGCCCAACCTGCGACCTTGGGCCAATCCTCTTCGGGGACCCCCAGCAGGTAGGCGAATACGAATACCGGAATGGGCTCGGCAATGCGCTCTATCCAGTCGAATTCGCCGTTCGGCAGGTCGTCCAGGGCCTCATTGACGACTTGGCGCACCCGCGCCTCCATCTTTGCGACGGCCGCCGGCGTGAACCGGACGCCGATCGCCTTGCGGTGCGCGCGATGCTCGGGCGGATCCATGAACATGATGCCCCGGGTCTGGTAGCCCTGTGGATCTCTTCCTTCCCGGTGCGCGATCAGGTCCATCATGATGCCGATCCGTTCGGACTTGAACCTTTCCGGGCGTGCCGAGATCCCCTTGATATCTTCGTATTTGGTGATGACCCAGAATTTCCCCTCGTCATACCAGTGGACCGGATCGGTGGCACGCAACTCCGCAAAGGTCGCATTGGGTTCGCCGAGATAGAAGTCCGGGTCGTCGAAACGGGCGGCCGCGATCGTCACCATAGAGGTAAACAATAGAACATCGAGTGTCGATCTGCGAACTACCGACCCGCTGCAGCCGCCGCAAGAGGAGTAGCAGCAGAACAAAATCTGTTTTATTGTTGCATAATGACTGGTGCCCTGTCTCACCTCCGGGTGTGCGACCTGGGTGGGCAACTGGCCGGTGCGGGCGCCACGAAGATCCTGGCGGCGTTCGGCGCCGAGGTGATCCGCGTGGAGGACCCGGCGACCCGCGGGATGTGGGACGCGCTACGTGGCGTAGGGCCGTTCGTCGACGATCGCCGAGGCGTCAACCTCGGCGCAGGCTTCAACAACCACAACGTCGGAAAGCTCGGGGTCACGATCAATCTTCGCGCCGATGCCGGAAAGGAGTTGTTACGCGAGCTGATTGAGGTGTCAGACATCGTCTGTGAGAACTTCGCCGCCGGAGTCATGGCGAGAATGGGCTTCGGCTACGACGAGCTGCGTCGGATCAAACCCGACATCGTCTACGTCTCGAACTGCGGGTTCGGCCACACGGGACCCTACCGTGACTTCAAGACCTGGGGCCCTATCGTCCAGGCACTCAGCGGCCTGACCTTCTCGGTCGGGCTGCCCGACACCGAACCTGCTGGATGGGGGTTCTCCTATATGGACCATGTCGCCGCTTACTACATGACAATCGCCATCCTGGCCGCGGTCCACTACCGGGAAGAGACCGGCAAAGGCCAGCATGTCGACCTGGCCACGGTCCCGGCCGGTGTCGCCATGCTGCCGACTGAGGTACTCGACTGGACTGTGAACCACCGACCCGCCCGCCGGCCGGGCAATCCCGCCGGCAATCGCGCCGACTTCGGTGAGATGGCGCCGCACGATATCTTTCCCTGCCTCGGGGACGACCGATGGATCGCCATCGCGTGCCGCGACGACCGCGACGTCACGCTGCTGGCGAAGGTATTGGACGAGCCGGAACTCACCGCCGACCGATTCGCCACACTCCAGGAACGGCTAATCGGCGCAGACGAACTAGCGGGGCTGATCAGCGCACGCACGCGGACCAGGGAAGCCGCGGTTCTGGCAGGCGAACTCGCTGCCGCCGGCGTGCCGGCCAGCGTCGTGAAATCTCCACGAGAACGGATCGACGAGGATCCCGACCTCGCCGCGTGGGGCCTGTTTCCCACCGTCGTGCACCCGGAGATCGGGACGGTTCGCGTCGAGGGATTACCGATACGGCTGTCCGCCACAACGTGGAACATCTCGCGTGCCGCGCCGTGCCTGAGCGAACACAACCGGAAGGTATTGGGTGGTCTGCTCGGGCACAGTGATGTCGAGTTGGCCGAGCTGACGAAGCAGGGTGTGATCTGAACGCGTTAGCCGGAATTCGCGTCGTCGAGTTCAGCGACCAGTTCACCGCCATCGGTGCTCGCCTGCTGGCCGAGCTTGGTGCTGACGTGATAGTCGTTGAGCCACCGGAAGGTTCGGCGCATCGACGGCGACCTCCTTTTGTGGGTGGCGAAGCGGACCCGGATTTCAGCCTGCGGTGGTGGAGCGGTAACGCCGGCAAGCGGTCGGTGACTGTCGACGTCGACATCGACGGGCCGGTCAGACTGCGACGACTGATCAGTACGGCCGACATCGTCATCTCGGGAGCAGGCACGGTCAGTGTGGGACCGCTCAGCTACGACAAGTGCGCACTCGACCACCCAGGCCTGATCTGGGTTGCGGTTACTCCGTTCGGATTGGACAGCGTCCGGGCAGGCCAACCCGTCACCGACCTCACCATGCTGGCCGGTGGAGGTCCGGTGTGGAACTGCGGATACGACGACCATTCGCTGCCGCCGATTCGCGGAGCGGGTGAGCAATCGGCCAATCTCGCCGGCCTGAACTGCGCGATCGGAGCCCTGGTTGCGTTGGCGCACCGGGATCAGACGGGTACGGGGCAGCTCGTCGAAGTGAACGTCAATGCTGCGTGCAATGTCAGTTCGGAGCAGACGACCTACCACTGGCTGGTCAACAACGAGACGTGCGTTCGGCAAACCGGCCGGCACGCCTACTTCACGCCCAGCCAGCCGACGCAGGTGTTGTGTGCAGACGGCGCTTACGCCAGTACCGGCGTGCTGCCGCGCAAACCCCTGGAGTATGCCAATCTGCTCGCCTGGCTCGACGATCTCGAGCTGCGCGACGAGATCCCCGAGGCCGTCTTTCTCGAGATGGCCGCCTCTCGTGACGTGCCGGTGGATATCGCGATGATCGGCGCCGACGACGAGACCACCGCGATCTTGACCGCAGCCCGGGATGCGATCACGTTGATCGCCAGCCGGATGCCGGCGAAGCAATACTTCCTTGAGAGTCAACGGCGTGGGTTTCCCGCCGGCGCAGTGTTGTCACCCGAGGAGGCCTTTGACGACGAACATACCGCGGCCCGGGGATTCAGGGTTCCGGTGAGCCATCCGGAACTGGACGCGACGGTCGACTATCCCGGTGTGCCATATATTTTCACTGCCAGTCCGGCCGTACCCCCGTCGAGGCCACCGCTACTCGGCGAACACAACGAGTTACTCGATCAACTTCCCGACCGAAGCTGATCGGAGACATCGTGCAGGCACCTATCGAGGGGAGCTTCGGTTGAGCCGCCTCACTCACATCGGACTGTGCGTCTCGGACCTGCAACAGTCCGTCGAGTTCTACTGCACCGCACTCGATTTCCAGGAGATCGGCCGGATGCACGTGGCCGGCGAGCAGACTGCGCAGTTGCTGGACGTGCCAGGGCTGATCCTTGATCTGGTCTACCTACAGCGCGATGGCTTCCGCCTGGAATTGTTGAGTTACACCGACCCCGGGGTCGACGGCGAGGGGAGCCCCCGGCGGCTGAATGCGCTGGGCCTGAGCCATCTTTCGTTTCGCGTTGCTGACGCCGACGAATTGATCGCGAGGATCGAGCGCTGCGGCGGGCACGTTTGGCCGGAGCGGACGGTGAAATTCGACCGTGGCAACCGTGGCTTGATGGCAACCGACCCGGATGGCACGTGGATCGAACTGATCGAGACCGGCTAGTCAACTAGGCATCAAACGTCCGATTGTTCTATTGGAATGATAGAGTTTCCGTGTGCCCGCTACCAGCGAGTTGGTGTACTCGCCGTTCTCGAAGGAGATCTTCGACGACCCCTATCCGGTCTACCGGCGCTTGCGTGACGAGGCGCCGGTATATCGCGACCCGGAGGACCGCTGGTGGGTGCTGTCGAGGTTCGATGACGTGGCACCGGCACTGCGCGACTGGGAGACGTTCTCGTCCAAATCTGGTCCGGCGCCCGAGAATCCGGACAACGACGGCCGCAAGTACTCGGTGATCTCGATGGATCCGCCGCGCCACGACCGGATTCGCGGCGTGCTCAAGGGTTTCTTCACCCCCAGAGCGGTGGCCGCGCTGGAATCTGCCTTGCAGCGGGTCGTGAACACGCACCTGGGTCGGTTACGGCCAGGCACGACCGTGGACGCCATGGAGGCATTTGCCTTCTCGGTACCCACGGACGTGATCGGTGACCTGCTCGGCGTGCCGCACGCCGACCGTGAGCAGCTGCGCGTCTGGTGGGAAGCCTTCCTCACCCGCGTGGAAGGCGAAGTCGCCATGCCGTCCAGCGCAATCGAGGCCAGCCGCATGATCAGTCACTACATCGGCGAGCTGATCGAACGGCGGAGGACCGATCCGGGCGACGATCTGATCAGCATCGTGCTGCAGGCCACCTTCCATGACCCCGAGGCCGGTGCGCACCGCTCGCTGACCCCCCACGAAGTGCTGATGTTCTGCAATCTGTTATCCGCAGCGGGGTCGGAGACGACCCAGAAGCTGATCTCCAACGGTCTTGTCGCGCTGGCTGAGCATCCCGACCAATGGCGGCGAATCGTCATGGATCGCAGCACCATTCCGGCCGCGGTGAACGAGGCCCTGCGCTATGACACACCAAGCCACTGGGTGGCCCGCACGCTGACGCGGCCTGTCGAGCGCCACGGGATCACCATGGACGCGGGTGACTGGGTGTTGCTGCTGTTAGGTAGCGCCAACCGCGACGAGCGCCGCTACAGCGACCCCGACCGCTTCATCATCGACAGGCCGCGGGGCACCGACGTCTATTTCGGCTGGGGTATTCATATCTGTCTGGGCCAATGGCTGGCCCGGCGGGAAGCGCAGCTGGTTTTCGACTATGTCGCGCAAAAATTTCCGAACTACACCGTCGGAGCACGCGAACGGGTGCTCACCGCCACTGTGCGTGGCTACACCAGCGTGGAGATGACCCTGCGCTGATCATGGACATCGCTTTCACCGACGAGCAGCAATTGCTGCAGGACACGGTCGCAAGACTGGCAGCCACCCTCGCGGTCGCCGGCCCCGGGGCGATTCCCTCTGGTGCGGCGCTGGACACGCAGTGGCATCGCATCGTGGAACTTGGTGTTCCGGCCCTGCGTGCTCCGTCATTGAGCGGATTGGAAGCCAGTGGCGTCGAGACGGCGATCGTCATCGAACAACTGGCCAGGGTCCTCAGCGCTGTTCCGGTGGTCGGCCAAGCAGTACTGGCCACCGAACTGCTGGACGCGGCCGGTGCTGGGAAGGAGCTGGCCCTCGTGGCAGCAGGCGCCCTTCGGGTGGCGCCCGCGCTGGCCACAGATTTGACGCGATTCTCCTCGACGGACGAACCCGGTGTGGTGTTCGACGCGGCCGGCGCGACGCACGCGCTGGGTATGTCACGCACTGACGGGCAGCGCCGGCTTGTCTGCGTCCCACTTGACACTGACAAGCGCGAGATCACCGAAGGTCTCGACCTCACCCGCGCAATCCGGAAAGTGCGGGTGGATCCGGCCGATCCCGGCCGCCTCATCGGGGGCCCGATCGGTGACGAGCGGTGGAGTCGCGTTGAGGCATTGGGGATGACCGCTGTCGCGGCTGATCTCCTCGGCGTCATGCAGGGCGCGTTGGACGAAGCCGTGCGCTACGCCGGCGAACGCACCCAGTTCGGCGTGAAGATCGGTTCCTTCCAAGCCGTCCAGCATCTGCTCGCCGATGCCTTGGTACAGGTGGAAGGTGCCCGCAGCTGTTTATGGCACGCGGCCTGGGCGATCGACCACCTGCCAGTCGCCGAGGCACGCCTGGCTGCAATGGCCGCCAAGGCGTACGCTTCAGCGGCCGGCCGGGAGGTCGTCGAAGCCGGCGCGCAGGTATTCGGCGGCATCGCAATCACCTGGGAGCACGTCTCTCATCTGAGGATGCGTCGAATGCTGCTGGACCGCCGGCTCTTCGGTGATGAAACCGAGCACTACGAAGCCATCGCGGCCCTGCGGTTGTCGAACCGGGAGATGGCGTAGCAGTGGACTTCAATGACAGTGCGAACGAAGCGCAGTTCCGCGCGCAGTTGCGGCAGTGGCTTGCCGACCATGCGACCGATGCCGCAGTTCCAGACGATCCGGCCGCCCGCGCCGATGCGCAGAATGCCTGGCACCGAACTCTTTACGAAGCCGGCTATATCGGCCTGTCCTTCCCGGTCGAGGATGGTGGCCACGGTAAGGCACCGATCTACGAGGCCATCCTCAACGACGAGCTCGGGCGGGCCGGCGCCCCGCCAATCGAGGGTGTCGGTCACCTCAGCAATGCGCTTCGTCTCTTCGGCAGTGCCCAGCAGCGGGAGGAATTGTTGCCTGGCCTGTTGTCCGGTCAGGTGCGTTGGTGCCAGGGATTTTCCGAGCCGGAGGCGGGATCGGACCTGGCCTCCCTGAAGACCCGCGCCGAGCCGGTCCACGGGCCGGGCGGCCAGGTCTTCCGGGTCAACGGCCGCAAGATCTGGACCAGTTTCGGCGCGGTCGCCGACTGGTGTTTTCTCCTGTGCCGCACCGAGTTCGACGTATCTAAGCATGCCGGAATCTCGGTGCTGCTGGTACCGATGTCGAGCCCGGGCATCGACGTGCGACCCATTGTCAACGCGGCACGCAACCGCGAGTTCACCGAGATCACCTTCGACGACGTCGACGTGCCGGTGGCCAATCTGCTCGGCGAGCGGGGACAGGGCTGGTCCATCGCAAACCAGTTGCTTGCCTACGAGCGTGGCCCCAGCGACATCAACTGGATCAGCCGACTCTGGACACAGTTCCGGCGCCTGGAAGACGACGTCCGTACCGGCTGGCTCGAAGACTCGCCGACGGCCCGGGCGTCGCTGGGCCGTGCTTATGTCGAGCTCCGTGCACTGCAGATCAAGGTCCAGCGGTCGCTCACCGACCGGCAACGCGGAAGACTTCCCGGCCCTGAGGGATCGGTCGACAAGCTGCTGATGACACGCGCCGATCAAGTCTTCGGACACACGATGATGGACCTACGCGCGAGCGGCCCCGTTCTCGCCGAAGGGCTGGAATGGGACATCTATGTATGGTCGCGGGCAGCGGGAATCTACGGCGGCACCGCGCAGATTCAGCGCAATATCGTGGCGCAGCGGGTGCTGGGGCTGCCCCGCGGTTAACCGCTCTCGGTATAACGCCGGTGGGCCTCCCTGAGTCCGTTCAGTCGCCGTTCCATCAACTCGCGTTCTGCGGCAGAACGCACGCCGCCCGCGCTGAGTTTCGCGGTGACCTCGGCGATCTCTATCGAAAGGCGTTCGGCTGCCTCGCTTTTAGTGAGTAGGTCCTGGTCGGCCCAGTCGTCGTGCGGAATACGCTCGTGGGATTCCACCAACCCTCCTCGAGATGTTCAAATGGTCATAAAGTGTATAGTTGTACCGTACCCTAATGCCCATAGATGTGAGGACCGGCCGATGCCGTTGCAACCGTCGATGAAGCTGCTGTCCGTGGACGACCATCTCATCGAGCCGCCGCATGTCTGGGCGGATCGATTACCGAAAAAGTACCTCGAACAGGGGCCGCGGATCGCGGACTTCCCGCGAAGTGGCGCGCCGCCCATGCAGCAGTGGGTTTATGAGGGCCGGACTTATCCGAACATCGGCCTCAACGCCGTCGCCGGCAAGTCTCCGGAGGAGTTCGGGGTGGACCCGATCCGCTACGCCGACATGATCCCCGGTTGTTACGACCCGAAGGCGCGACTGGCCGACATGGACATCGACGGTGTGCATGCGATGCTGTGCTTCCCGTCGTTCCCGCGCTTCTGCGGCACGGTGTTTCTCGAGGGGCAGGACAAAGAACTTGCCCTGTTGAGTGTGAAGGCGTGGAACGATTTTTCACTCGACGAGTGGTGTGCCACCGACCCCGCCCGATTCATCCCTATGGCGATTACCCCGCTGTGGGATCCGGCGCTCATCGTGGCCGAGATAGAGCGGGTTGCAGCCAAGGGCGCACGAGCGATCGGTTTGCCGGACAACCCGACCAACCTGCAGCTGCCCAGTTATCACACCGCTTACTGGGAGCCGGTCTGGTCGGCGCTGGAGGAGACAAACCTGACCGCGGTCATGCACTTCGGCAGCGGCGGATTCCCGCCGCAGACGGCGCCCGAGGCGCCGTTCGCGGTGATGATCACGTTGATGGGTACCACTTCGATGGCGGCCGCCACAGAACTCATCTTCTCGCCCGTGTTCCATAAGCACCCGAATCTCAAGGTGGCGTTCTCCGAAGGCGGTGTGGGATGGATGCCCTACCTGGTGGAGCGCGCCGATTACGTGTGGCGCAAGCACAAGTACTACCAGAACATCCATCCGACCGTCGCGCCGTCGGAACTGTTCCGGCGCAACATCTCCGGCTGTTTCATCGAAGACGAGGTGGGGATGTCGATGCGTCATGCCATCGGAATCGACAACATCACCTGGGAGTGCGACTATCCGCACTCTGACTCGTTCTGGCCGAAAAGCCGGGCACGCGCCGAGGAGATGCTCGCCGATGTCCCCGATGCGGAAGCGGCGAAGATCGTCGAACTAAATGCCCGTCGCTGGTACGCCTTTCCGGAAGAGGGATTCAAGAGCTGTACGGCCGACGGCGGATGGCGGCCTAATGACGGCGATCCGCCCGCCTACGACTACGACGAGGTGATGGCGGGTCACGGTGGTGTCGGTTTGGCGGCCTTCTTGAACAACATTGAAGAACAGAAGGCGCAGAAGGCCACGTAAATCAAGTGACCGGGTGTAGCCGGCTGTGCCAGTCCGCGACCGCGATCAGCCGGCCTGTCGAGGCGAGCGTCATGAATAGCGTTCGCCCATCGGCACTTAAGGCCACGTTGGTGGTCATCGGGTCGTCGGCGGGTATCGCCCCCAACATCGCACCCGTGGGAGAGAAAACCGTGACACCGCCCGTACCGAGCGTGGCGACCAGAATCCGGCCCGCGTCATCGACGCACACTCCGTCAGCGCCACCGACGTTGAGCGGTCCGCCGGCGGGCACCGTGGCCAGCCCTCGTGAGCGGCCCACCACGCCGGGAGCTTCGAGCTCGAAGTGCCATATGCGACGGGTGCGCGTCTCGGCCACATACAGCGAACCACCGTCGGGTGACAGTGCGACACCGTTGGGCATCTCCAACGGGTAGACGATCTCTCGCAAGCCACCGTCCACGGTTCCGTAGAGCAGTCCGGTCACCGTGCGGCTGCGACCACGGGTCGTCCCACCATCGGTCAGGTAGAAGCCGCCATGGGCGTCGACGCAGATGTCGCTGGGCCTTACCAGCGCGTGGGTATTGCCGGAACGTGAGGTGAACTCGGTGGCAAGGGTGGTCACGACCCCGGTGGCGTCGACAATCTGTAGCCCGGGGGTGACGGGGTGCTCTGGCGGCCCGACCGGCCGGAAAAGCCTTACACAGCCCTCGAAGTCGTAGGGCCACGGCGCCAGCCCGAAGCGCGAGCCGCCATTCTGGCAGACGACCAGCCGTCCGTCGGGAAGCGCCGCGATGCCGTTGGGTCCGCCTCCGGTAAGGGCGAACGGCCGGCAGATCCCATCCGGGTCAACCCGGGTGACCCGCCCACCCGCGATCTCAGATACCAGAACTGAGCCGTCGTTCATCGGCAGCGGACTCTCCGGAAAGGCGAGTCCTTCGGCGAGGCAACGGACGCCGTTCATGGCCGAGCGTCTTCCCACCAATCGAGGAACCCCGGCTCTGCCAGGGGCAGGTCACCCACACCGATCTGGCGGTGCGGCCACTGGGCGGCCGGTTGCGTCAGCGGTGACGGCTGCCGGAGCACACCGTAGTACAGCCGATGCCGTCGCCGCCTGAATCGCCAGACGCCCGAGTGCTTTTCGTAGCGGTCATCGTACCTGATGAGTTGTTCGACGAATCCCGTGGTCATCTGGGCGAAACACTGAGCCCAGACCTGGCCCGTGGCGTGCTGAGCATCGTCGATCTCTATCAAGTGGTTTGCCACCAGGATCACCACGAACACGGTGTTCTCCAGGCTTTGCGCCATCAGTCGTCGGATGCCGTCGGGTCCGGTGCCGTGGTCGCCGAACCGAGCGTGGGGGACGAATAGCTCAACCATCGCCTCGACGTCGGAGCTTTCCAGCGCGGCGGCATACCGGTAAGGCAGCTGCCGTATCTCGTCACGCGCCAACATGTTCCGGACCGCAACGTCGAGCGCGTCGTCGTCCACCGGTCTTCCCTCCGGGCACGTAGGCGGGTGGGCCTCTACAAGAGTACACAAGATGTATTACTGTTAACTCAGACGGCCGGCGAGGAGGACACATGCAGCGTCTGGGAGGCAAGGTTGCCGTCATTACGGGGGCGGCGCGCGGCCAAGGAAGAAGCCATGCCGTCCACCTCGCCGACGAGGGCGCCGACATCATCGCTTTGGACATCTGCGACGACATCGCCACCAATGGCTATCCCCTGGCCACCAGGGCCGATCTGGACGAGACGGCCAAGCTGGTCGAGAAGTCCGGTCGGCGAGTGATAACGGCGGTTGTCGATGTTCGAGAACGCATTTCACTGAAGAAGGCCATCGACCAGGCAGTAACCGAACTAGGCGGCCTGCATGTCGTCGTGGCCAACGCCGGGATCTGTCCGCTCGGCAATCAGGTTCCCTCACGCGGGTTCATCGACGCGTTCGACGTCGACTTCATCGGCGTGGTGAACGCCGTACACGCCAGCTTTGAGCACTTGGGGCCCGGCGCGTCGGTGATCGTCACGGGTTCGATAGCCGGCTTGGTACCGCAGAAAGACCTGGCCACCGGTGGGGGACCGCAAGGTCCGGGCGGCGCCGGCTACGGCCTCGCCAAGAAGATGCTGTGCGAATACACCAAGGGCCTGGCATTGACGCTGGCGCCCGAACAGATCCGCATCAACACCGTGCACCCGACCAACGTCAACACCGGCATGCTGCACAACCTTCCGATGTATCGAACTTTTCGTCCAGACCTTGCCGAACCCAGCCGCGAGGACGCGGAACTGGTGTTCCCCATACTGCAGGCGATGCCGGTACCGTGGATCGAACCGGAGGACGTCTCCCATATGGTGGTGTACCTGGCCTCCGACGAATCACGTTACGTGACTGGGCAACAATTCTTCATCGATGCCGGTGCCGGGCTGAAACTCGGCCTGTAGTCAGCGGCCCCGGAATTGAGGGTCGCGCCGTTCGCCGAAGGCGGCCATCCCCTCGGCGACATCATCGGTTCCGGCGACCTGCTCCACCAGCAGGGCTTCCGTTCGGAAAGCCGCGTCACGGTCGACGTCGAGTGCTTGATTGAGCATGGCCTTGGCCGCCGCCAAGGCGCGGGTCGGTCCCTCCGCGAGCCGCCGGGCCCAAACGGTCGCCGCGTCATTGAGATCGACGTCCGGCACAACCTTGTTGAACAGGCCGATGCGGTGAGCTTCGGGTGCGGACAGCTCCTCGCCGAAGAAGAGAACTTGTTTGGCGATGTTGAAAGGGACCTTGCGGGCCAGCAGGTACGCGGCGCCCCCGTCAGGGGCAAGTCCGCGACGTACGAAAAGCTCTATCAGTCGGGCGCTTTCGGCGGCCACGATGAGATCGCACGCGAGCACCATGCTGGCTCCCACGCCGGCCGCGACTCCGTTGAGCGCGCACAGCACCGGCTTCTCGCAGTCGAGCAATGCGGACACCACGGCTTGCGATCCAGTACGCAGGATGCGCGCCGCGTCACCCGCCACCCGGTCCTTCTTGGGCTGCATGCCAGGGTCGCGGAGATTCGGGCCGGTGCAGAAGTGCTTGTCTCCGCGACCGGTGAGAACGACCGCGCGTATCTCCGGATCGTCGGAGGCACGCGTCAACTCCTCGATGAGACTGCGCTGCATGGCCCGGGTCACCGAGTTACCGACGTCCGGCCGGTCCAGAACCAGCCAGCGCACCGGGCCCTCGGTATGGGTGGCGAGATCCGGGGTCACAGCAGGATCGGCACGCTGGCGGGGCCGCGAACCGTGTTGGTATGGACGTAGGTGACCGCTTCCTCGTCCACGTGCCAGGTGGGGAACCGTGCCAGCGTCTCTTCCAGCGCTACGCGAGCTTCCAAGCGCGCCAGAGCCGCACCCAGGCAGAAGTGCGAGCCGTGCCCGAAGCTGACGTGGCGGATTCCGGAGCGCTCGACGTCGAAGGCATCCGCGTTCGGGTACTGGCGTTCGTCGCGACCCGCGGACCCGGTCAACAGCGCGACCCGCGAGCCGGCCGGGATTGTGGTCCCGTGATAAACCGTGTCGCGCTTGGAGAATCGACCCTGCACGGGGGATGGGGCGTCGTAACGCAGCAGTTCCTCAACCCCGTTGGCGATCAATTCAGGCCGGGCGACGAGTTTGGCCCGCTCCCCGGGATTGCGCGCCAGCGTCAGCGCCGCCCAGCCCAGCAACCGCGCCACCGTCTCGTTTCCCGCCACGTTGATCATTGCGACGAACATCAATAACTCTCCGTCATCGAGGCGACGGGTTTCGCGACCGGCCTGGGCCAGGTCGGAGGTCATCAGATTGCCGACGATGTCGTCGGTCGGAGCCGACCGTCGTCGTTGTATCTGGTCCGCGTAGTAACCCAGCAATTTGACGTTGGCCTCCTGCCCTTCTTCGCTCAGCTGGGTAGTGCCTTCGTCGCGGTGCAGCTGCGCATCGGACCACTCGCGCAGGTTG
Source organism: Mycobacterium sp. Z3061 (assembly GCF_031583025.1). Taxonomy (NCBI): domain Bacteria; kingdom Bacillati; phylum Actinomycetota; class Actinomycetes; order Mycobacteriales; family Mycobacteriaceae; genus Mycobacterium; species Mycobacterium pumcae. The sequence goes on from NZ_CP134062.1 coordinate 296,261, forward strand.
TCGTGGTCACGCTCGGGAAAACCGAGTAGCGAGCTGATGACCATGACCGGCAGCTTCATGGAGAAGTCGCGGACGTAGTCAAAGCCGCCACCCCCGACGAAGTGGTCCAGGTAATCCCGGCACAGCGTCCGGACGCGTTCTTCCAACTCCGCGACCTTGGTACGGAAAAACGTGCGGTTGACCATCTTTCGCATACACGTGTGATCGGGGGGATCCATCATGATCATCGCCCTGGGCGGTGCCCAGGGTTCATCGGTGATCGCATCGAGAGTGATTCCGTGCTCCGACGAGAACGTCTCGGTGTCCAGCGAGGCACTCAGCACATCGTCGAATCTGCTCAGGGCGTAGAAGCCGTGCTGTTCGTTGTGGTAGACCGGTGCTTCGTCGCGCATCCGCTTCCACACCGCGTACGGATCCGCGTGCAGCGCTCGATCGAAGGGGTCCCAACGCAAGTCCGTTGTCGCTGTCATCGGCACCGTCCTTTCTTGGAGAACAGTAATACATTATCTGTATAGTTGCACTGCTGACCGCTGACAGGAGGACGAGACGTGGAAACCCGGGAGCTCGAGCACGTCATCTATGAAAAGGATGGCTCAATCGCACGCATCATTCTCAATAATCCGGATGCCGCTAATGCGCAGACTTCGGAGATGGTGCACAGCTTCGATGCTGCCCTCGAGGACGCGCAGTACGACTACAACATCAAGGTCGTCATCATCAAGGCAAACGGCAGAGGGTTCTGTTCCGGTCATATCCCGACCGGTGCCTATCCGGAGTTCAAGGCCGAACTCGATGCTTCAGGGAAGGTGTGGCGGTCAGCGGCGCAGCTGTTCCTGTGGCCCGTCCTGAAACTGTGGGAATTCCCCAAACCGGTGATCGCCCAGGTGCACGGCTATGCCATCGGCGGCGGCACGACCTGGGCACTCATTCCCGAAATCACGGTCTGCTCGGAGGACGCCTGGTTCCAGATGCCTCTGGTACCTGGTTTCGGATTGCCCGGCGCCGAGACGATGTTCGAGCCGTGGGTGTTCATGAACTACAAACGGGCCGCGGAGTATCTGTACACAGCGCAGCGGCTGACTGCTGCCGAGGCGCTCGATTTCGGGTTGGTCAATCGGGTGGTGCCGGCCGAGCAGCTCGAGGCCACCGTGGAGGAGCTGGCGGCCAAGATTGCCAAGGCCCCCTTGATCACTCTGCAGGCCACCAAGTCCGGGATCATCCGAGCGTGGGAGACCATGGGGTTCCGCACGCACCAGCAGGCGACGAACGATCTTCAGGCGATGGTGACCGGCAGTAAGGAGTTCCAGGACTTCATGATCGAGCTGATGAAGAAGAGCTCCAAGCCCGCCGAACGCACCTGAACCGTGCGGCCCATCATCAGGTTCGGCGGCGATGAGGACACCGAGGCGCTCCGGGCCTCGGTGCGAGAGTGGCTGGCGGACCATCTGCCCGACGAATTCCGGCACACCGCAGCCAATCCCGATTACCTGCCGCGCGATGCCCACGAGCGGGCGGTGTCGTTCTGCCGGGATTTGCACGCCCAGGGCTGGTTCGTGCCACACTGGCCCGCGCAGTACGAAGGAGGCGGCCGGGGCATCGTCGAACAGGTCGTCATCCGCGAGGAACTCGCCTACGCCGGCGCGCCTCTGGTGAACACGAATGGTGTCAACATGTTGGCTCCGGTGCTGTTCAAGTTCGGGACAGCCGAACAGAAGGCGCATCATCTACCCGCGATCGCCCGTTCCGAACGCATGTGGGCCCAGGGCTATTCCGAGCCGGAAGCCGGGTCCGACCTGGCCGCGTTACGCATGACGGCGCGGCGCGACGGAGACTGCTACGTACTTGACGGCCAGAAGACATGGACTAGTAACGGTGTACTTGCCGACTGGATCTTTGTATTGGCAAGGACAGCACCGGTCAAGGAGAAGCGCCAAGCGGGAATTTCCTTCTTTCTTGTCGATCTGGATTCCCCCGGCATCACGCGTCAGCCTATCCGGTCGATGACGGGTTATCCCACTTTCGCCGAGGAATTCTTCGACGAGGTGCGGGTGCCTGCCGCCAATCTCGTCGGCGCTGAAGGTGACGGCTGGAAGGTCGGCAAGGCACTGCTGGACGTCGAACGATCCAACGTCACGCGGGCCGCCCAAGCGCAGCGCTATCTCGACGAATTGATCGACTGGTGCCGCGCGCAACAAGGTTCCGAGCATGACCCCTTGGCCGAGCCCACCAACCGCATCGCGCTCGCGCACGCTGTCGAACGGGTCGAGGTGGGTCGCGCCCTGTCCTATCGGGTGGCGCATCTGCAGTCAGCCGGTGCCTTGGATCCTGCCCTGCCCTCGTTGTCGAAGCTCTACCATTCGGAGCTGACGGCAGAATTGCGCGCGCTGGGTGCGCAAATCCTGGGTCCCGCGGGCGAACTCATGCCAGATGATCCCGATGCCGTGTTGCACGGGCATTTCTCCGAAGGCTTGCTGCTTTCGCTGCTCCACTCCATCGGAGGGGGGACCAGCGAGATCCAGCGTGACCTCATATCCACAACTGGTCTAGGCCTGCCCCGCTGAATCGCGCTGAGGGTCCTGTCCGAATGCTTGCCGTCCTGTCGCAGCGGCCGAGCGTTGTTGCGCGACGGTCGCCATCGCGAGTTCAAGGGGATGGAATGCGGCGAGCTGCGCGTTCTCGGCCGAATTGATCAGCCGCTTGGTCATTTCCACCGCCCCGGCGTCGGCTCCGGCCAATTCGGCCGCCAGTTGCACGGCCGCGTCGATCGCCGATCCCGGCGTGACGACCTCGGTGACGAGGCCGAGTCGCTCGGCCTCGGCGGCAGGGATCCGGTTGCCACGCAACAACAACGAGGCCGCGCGGTGCCTCCCCAACTGCTGGGTGAAACGCCACGCCAATCCCCCGTCGGGCACTACCGCACGTGCCACGAAGGGAGCGGCGAAGAAGGCGTCGGAAGCACAAACGACTAGGTCGCAGCACAGGGCCAGACTCCACCCGAGTCCGACGGCGGCACCTTCGACCGCGGATATCGTCGGCATGGGAAGCCCTCTGAGTTTCTCCATGACCCGCTGCGCGAGTTCGACCCTGCCGGCCGGCCCCATCGCACCATCACCGTGCGCCGGCCCGGATTTCAAATCGCCTCCTGCGCAGAAGAATCCAGCCGACCCGGCCAGCACGACACCGGATACCCCGGTCAGCTCATCGAGCGCTGCCGCCAACTCCGTCCAGGTTGCGTAGGTCATAGCATTGCGTTGTTGCGGACGATTGAGCATGATCACCGCAACGTCGCCGCGGTCCTCGCGCAGAATCAGCGGTGCGTTCACCGGTTGATAAACTTGTCGATCGCGGCGCGATGCTCGGGTGTCGTGAAACATTCGGTCTCAGCTGAGATTCCATACTCGAGTATTCCGGTTATCGCTCGCTGGGCGTGCAAGTTGAGCGTGCGCTTGGTGTCCTGCACGGCGCGTGCGGGCAGCGCTGCAAGCCGGTGCGCGATCGCCAGACCCTCCTGCTTGATATCCGCGTGCGCCACCACGCGGTTGGCCAGACCAAGCTCGACCGCTTTGTCGGCCTTGATGCGTTCACCCAGCATGAGGTATTCCTTGGCCTTGAGCAGGCTCATCAGCAGCGGCCATAGCACTGAGCCGCCGTCGCCGGCCACCAGCCCACTGGCAACGTGCGTGTCGGCGAAAAAGCTGCGGTCTGACATCAGGACGATGTCGCACAACACCGCTATGCTGCAGCCGAATCCGACCGCCGGCCCGTTGACGGCTGCGACGACCGGCAACGGAAAGTCGATCATGTCGCGCACGATCCGGCGCGCGTCCCGCATGCCGGCACGGCGCGTCACCGGGTTGTTGACGTGTGTTTCCAACCACTCCACCAGATTTCCGCCTGCGGAGAAGTGGTCACCGGTGCCGGTGATCAGCACCGCACGAGCATCGGCGTCCTCGGCAAGAGCTGTCCACAATCGAGTGAATGCGGTGTGCATCCGATTGTTGACCGCGTTTGCGTTGTCCGGGTTGTTCAAGGTCACGATTCGCACGGGGCCGTCTTCAGCCACGAGAATCTCCTCGCAGCCGGTCAGCGTCGATGTGCCCTGCGGTAGCTCCGTCATCGATGTAGATAATAGAACACAATGTGTGCAAGTGTCATACGATGGTTGTAGTCGGAGGGCTCGTACCGGCTATCCCTCCGAAGGCGTTACGGTGGTCGGCGATGACGCAGGCGAACGAAGCTGCTACGGGTCGCGAATTACAGCGCCTTGCGACCCGCGAGCGCGTTTACCAGGCGGCCGTGGATGAGTTCGAACGCTCGGGTGTGGCAGATGCCGACATCAGCACGATCGTCTCGGCTGCGGGTGTGTCCCGCGGCACCTTCTACTTTCATTTCCCGACCAAGGAACACGCCCTGGCAGAATTTGCGCGGCGCGCGGAAGCCGGAATCGGAAGCGAGCTGTCCGTAGCGTTGTCGTCGGTCGAAGACCTCGCCACCGCGTTATTGAAGGTCATCCGGCTCGTAGCAGCCGAAGAGGAACGGCTCGGCCACATCCTGTTTCGCGACGTCCTCAGCCTCTACTTCTCGCCGAGCCAACCCCAACTCAGTGACTCCGGAACCCACCCGCTCGTCCACATCGTGATCGAACAGATCGAGCTCGCGCGCGACCGGGGCGAGGTTTACGGCGACGTCGAGGCCGAGTACAGCGGGGTCTTCTTCCTGATCGGCCTGTACGGGCTGCTGATCACCAACCGTGACGACGCGGCGGTCCGCATGGGGGTGCTGGAGAAGTACCTGAGCAGCTTCTGCCGGGGCCTGCTGGTCCGATAGGAGCGGTCAGTCGGCCTGACTCAAACCGTCGGACGGCACCAACCACGCCGGCCGGCGGGTCTCGACGAATGCGTCGCGATCGTGGCCCACCGGCCACTCGGGCGGCCGCTTCTGCAGGAATGCGGTGAATGCCTCGATCTGCTCGGTGGTGCCGATCGAGGACCAGTAGCCGGTGACGTCGACCGGAGGCAAGGCGCGAGCCATTTCGCGCTTGACTGCTGCGCGCGCCGCCGGCCCGGTTTTGCGAACTCGTTCCAGCAGCGTGTCCACTTCGGCCTCAAGTGAGTCGTGTGGAACCACCCTGCCGACCAGGCCCAGTCGCTCGGCCTCCACCGCGTCGATCCAATCATTGCCGTAAATCAGATGATTGGCCCTCAGGGTGCCGAGTCGCTGCGGCAGCCGCGCCGCCACGAACGCTTCATACACCCCGCGGGTGAGATCTGGAACCCTGAAGCGGGCCCGGTCGGATGCGATGACCAGGTCTGCGAACAGCGTCATCACCAGGCCTCCGCCGAGGGCGATGCCGTTGACCGCGCAAACCACCAGTTTGGGTATCTTGCCGAGGGTTTCGAACGGCGTGCCGTCATAGGATTCGGTGAACGCGTCCCATTGCCGATCGGGGTTACCCACCGCATTCATGTCCCCGCCGGCGCAGAACGTCTCGCCGACACCGGTGATGACCAGAAAACTCAGAGCGGGTTCGTCGGCGACGATCATTGCGGCCCGCTTGATGCCGTGATAGCCGTCGGCGCTGACGGCGTTCTTCTTCTCGGGCCGGTTGATGGTGACCGTGAGGGTGTCACCTGTGATGCGTCCCATCAGCTCCGGCGCACCCAGGTCCACGATGGCCGAGTATGGCAGCGGCGTCACTGCTCTCCGATCACAGCAAGCAGTTCGCCTACGTCGTAGGTGTTTCCGGCTGCTACCTTCCAGCTGACCACCCCACTGGCCGGGGCCTCAATGTCCATCTCGACCTTGTCGGTGGCGATTTGATAGAGACGCTCGCCCGCTGATATCGGAGCGCCGTCTTCGACGTACAACTCGGTGAGTTCCGCCTCGGTGATCGCGTCGCCCGGTTTGGGCATCCGGATTTCGATCACATCATCCCCCTGATCGCCTCGACGAGTCGGCCGGCATCCGGGCGACAGGCCGCTTCGAGGTTGGCCGCGCGGGGCACCGGCGTATAGCTGCCGGCGACACGCTGAATAGGGCTGGTCAGCACACCGAACAATGCGGTTCCGACGGCGGCCGCGATCTCGGCTCCGGGACCGCAGAATTGAACGGACTCATGCGCCACAATAAGTCGCGTCGTCTTTCGCACGGACTGCAGCACGGTCTCGAGGTCCAGGGGCACCAACGTCCGCAGGTCGACGACCTCAACCGAAATACCCTCAGTGGCAAGCTGTTTCGCGGCCTCCAGTGCTGCGTGTACGACGGTACCGTAGGTGCAGATCGTGACATCGGTGCCGGACTGCTTGACGTCGGCCCGGCCGAGGGGGATCGAGTAGTCTGCAGTTGGCACCGGGCCTTTACCGCCACCGTAGAACAGCTTCATCGACTCGATGAACAGGCACGGATCGTCGTCAGCCAGACAACTATTGAGCAGGCCGACTGCGTCGGCAGCGGTACTGGGCCATACCACCTTGAGACCTGGTGTGTGCATCGCCCACGCTTCGAACGCTTGCGAATGTTGCGGACCGGCGCCCATGCCGACCATGGCGCGGATAACCACCGGAGCACCTTGCCGGCCACCCGACAAATACCGGATCTTCGCCACGTGGTTCGCGATCTGGTCCATGGCGACACCCAGGAAGTCCATGAACATCAGCTCCGCCACCGGCCGGAGGCCACCCAGCGCGGCCCCGAGCGCAGCACCGACGATCGACGACTCGGCAATCGGGGTATCGCGCACACGGCTGGTGCCGTACTTGGTGGACAGCCCGGCCGTAATCCTGAACATCCCGCCGCCCGCCTCGTCGGCGATGTCCTCGCCCAGCAGGATGATCGAATCGTCTTTCGCCATGGCACGATCGAGCGTGCGGTTGATGGCCTGGACGAGCCCGAGATTCTCGCTCTCGCCGTCCGGTACCGGGGCGTAATGGGTTACCGGTGCGGCTATTTCGGTGCCACCCGCGGCAAAGACGTCGCGATTGAGTTCGTCGATCTGCGGTGGCTCGGCGTCGCGAGCGGCTACGAATGCTGCGTCGATTTCGGCGGCCAGATCTGCGTCGACACGGGCGAGTTCGTCTGCCGAGGCCGCGCCGTCGTCGATAAGCCGTTGCCGGAATCTGGCAAAGGGGGGGTCGGCGCGCTTGGCCGCGAGTTCGGCAGCGTCGGCGTACGACATCTGGTCGCCGAAGTAATGGCCTTGCAGTCGGTATCCGACCGCCTCGACGAACGACGGGCCCTGACCCGAGCGTGCGCGCTCCACGGCCTCGGCCACCACCTGGTACACCACCACCGGATCGTCACCGTCGACGGTGACCCCGGGGATCGAGTAAGCGGCGGCGCGATCGGACAACGGACTCGAGCGGGTGTAGCCGGCTACGGGTGTCGATTCTGCCCAGGCGTTGTTCTGGCAGAAGAAGACCACCGGAAGTGACCACAGCGCCGCCATGTTCATGGCTTCGTGGACGTACCCGATGCTCGTCGCGCCGTCGCCGAAGCTCACCAACACAACCTGCCCGGTGGCCCTGATCTCGGCGGCCAGCGCAATGCCGTTGGCGATCAACGGCCCCGCCCCGACGATGCCGGTGGTCCAGGCGATGCCGTGCTCGGGGTCGAAGATTCCCATCGCTCCGGCCTTGCCCTTGGACAATCCGGTGCCGCGGCCAAGGATCTCGGCGAAATACAGGGGTAGGTCGATTCCCTTGGCGACTACATCCCCGAGCCCGCGGTAGGTGGTGACCAGCTGGTCCGATTGCGACAACGCCAGAGCCGCTCCGGCCGACATCGCCTCCTGTCCCGTCACAGGCCAGTAGCTCATCGCGATCTCGCCGGACGACAACCCCTTGCGTACGCGCTGATCGGCGTGGCTCACCCGGCTCATCAAGCGGTAAAGGTCGAGGGCACGTTCGCGGCTCAGCGTCCCGACACCGGCGTCTGACTGCGTGGTCATTGCTACTCCTTCGCGGTGCGCGCCTTGCCAAAGTCTACAATAGAACGGAATGTGTCCAATCGTTCTGTTGCTGTTCGTTAGCGCCGGGAGGTGTTAGCCGGTTACCGGCACCGGCTCAAGTGAGTAACGCCAGCTGTGCTGCCAGCAGCGTCCGGTCGAAATAGCAGCGTTCCAGAATCAGATCCGGCCCGCGGAAGCCGAACAGATTGATACTCAACATATCCATCGGCGTGTCCGGCGCGGTGGTGCGCGTTTCGACGATTAGACCGTTGTCGCCGTGGTAGAGCGACGCAGCCGAATACCGCAGCAGCGGCAGGTCCGTCCACTGCTGTACCAGCATCGCGCGCACCGCGGCATCTCCGTCGAAAACTGCTCCGGTAGGTATGATTTCGTAACGAGGGTGAGTGAAGGTAGCCATCACCGCATCGAGATCGCGGGCGTTCTCGGCGGCGACATGTCGCAGCACGAGTTCCTCCCGGTGCCTCTGTAGTTCGGTAATCATCGCGGCTCGAACACCGCCAGATTGCGACCATCGTCCAAGGCCAGCCAGGTCACCCCGACTCTGTCGCCCACCGCGGGTGGTGGCCCGAAGACGTTGGACATCATGCGTACTCCCTCCGCAAGGTCTACCAGCACAACCGAATACGGCACCTTGTCCGCCAACGCGGGTAGCGCCGGCCGGTGATGCACACTGACCGCGTAGACAACACCCGCACCGCTGAGTGTTTCCCAACGCAACCGGGAATCACCGCAGTATGGGCACGCAAATCGCGGATACCAGACCAGACGAGAGCAGGACTCGCAACGCTGCATGGTGAGCTCGCAACGCCGCGTGGCGTCCCAGAACGGCGCGGAGACAGTACTGGGCGATGGGACAGGCAGCGACTCGGTCACAACGTGGCCTCCGTTCCCAGGATCACGGTCGAGGTCGCCGACAACACCCCGCCGGTACCGTGTGCTACCGCGGTCGCGGCGCCGTCGACCTGGCGGTCACCGCATTCGCCCCGCAACTGGCGGGCGGCCTCGACAAGCAGGAAGGCGCCGAACGCACCGGGGTGTGTGTAGGCCAGGCCACCTCCGCTCGTCTGTCCGGGCAGCGCTCCGCCGGGTCCGAGCACTCCTTCGGCGACAAAAGGGCCGCCTTCACCCTTGGGGCAGAACCCGAGGTCTTCGAGCGCGAGCAGCACGGTGATGGTGAACGAGTCGTAGAGCTGCACGACGTCGATGTCGCGGGGAGACAGCTGAGCGGTTTTGAATGCCGCGGGCCCGGAGACAGATCCGGGTGTGACTGTCAGATCAGGCATCTGGGAGATCATCGCGTGCGAGGCCGCCGACGCGGCGCCCAGGACCATCACAGGCTGGGTGGCCAACGCGCGTGCCCGTCCGGTGCTGGTGATCACGATCGCCGCGGCTCCGTCGGTGACCAGGCAACACTCCAATTTGTGCAGCGGCTCGGCAATGAAGCCCGAGCTCAACACGTCATCCACCGTGATCGCTTCGCGCAGATGCGCACGCGGATTCAAGGCGGCCCATCGTCTGGTGTCTACCGCGATTTGAGCCAATTGCGCTGCGGTGGTTCCGTACTCGGCCATATGTCGGCTGGCGGCCAGCGCGTACGCGCTGATCGGCAACATCACCCCGTACGGAGTCTCCCATTCCAGTCGCTCGGGAGTGGCGAAGACGCCCAGTCCTTTCTCGCCACGCCGGCGGGCCGCTCGTGGCGTCGAGGCGTACACGATCACGACCGTTTCGGCCGCACCGGCGGCGATGGCAGCAGCGGCATGCTCGACATACAGCCCGTAGCTCGCCCCGCCGGTCTGAGTAGAGTCGGTGAACCGCGGTGCGATTCCCAGATACTCGGCAAGTTCCACGGCGTGCATCAGGGTTCCGCCGGTACAACAGCATAACCCGTCCACATCACGCAGCGACATACCCGCGTCAGCCAGGGCCGCACTGACGACACGCGCCTCCAGCTCCCGCAGCGGAACGTCGATCACGCCGGTGGGCGAAACCTCCTCGGCAACACCGACGATGGCGGCCGCTCCTCGAATCGTCGTCACCGGTACACCCCTTCGAACAGGGCACGCAGGCCTGGTTGACTGACCTTCAGTGATGGCGTGCGGGGCAGCTCGTCAACCACGACGAGCTGCGCCGGAACCTGATATCGACTTACCCGCGCTCGAACGTAGTCCACAAGCACCTGCGGCTCGACCTGCGCACCTTCAGCCAACTCGACTGCCGCGACAGGCACTTGGCCGAGGCGCTTGTCAGGTACACCGGTCACGCCGGCGTCGCGCACCGCGGGGTGGGTGCGCAACACGTTGACGATGTCGGTGGGTGTGATCTTGAAGCCACCGCGGATGATCACGTCGTCGGTGCGTCCGTCGATGTAAACGAAGCCGTCTGAGTCAATTCGACCGAGGTCGGTCGTCGACACCCAATCCCCGCCCCGAGTCCGTACCTCAATGCGACCGGGCGTTCCGGCCGGTACCTCTCGACCGTCGTCCGCGGATACGACCCGGATCTCCCGACCTTCGTGCGGCCGACCTACGCTGCCACGTTTTGTTGCTGCCCATTTGCGGTGCAGGGCGAGGTTCCAGCCGGCCACTCCACCCGCGAATTCGGTTGCCCCGTAGGACGGCAGCACCGCGACTCCGTATCGTCGCTCGAATTGAGCCTGAACGTCGACCGGCAGGTGTGCGGTTCCCGAGGTAACAACGTCGACGCTGGCGAAGGCCTCTGGTGCTACGGCGGCGTCCAGCACCATCGCCATCGCCGATGGCACCAAACTCACCGCGCGCGGTCGATGCCGCGAGAGGAGATCTACGAAGTCCGTCACGCTGAATCGCTCCAGTAGCGCGATCTTCCTGCCTTCGCAGATGTTCAGCAGAGTGCGGAACAAACCGGACATGTGCACCAAGGGAGACGAGACAATGGCCACCCCCGATCGCAACCTGGGAGCCGGAGCGTCAGATGAACCGTAGTGCACGCCAGCTGCCGCGACCGTATGCTCAAAGTCGCGGTAGGACAGTGGTATACGCTTCGGTGGACCCGTCGTACCACTGGTCAGCATCTCAACCGCGATCCCGGCCGCGCCGGCCTTGAACGGGCCTGTACCGAGACTTTCGAGTTCCGGTACGGGCTGGCAGGCGGCCGGTTCGGCCACGACTTGCAATCCGATGGCGTCGCTAGCGGCGTCGACGACGCCGGTACGTCGCCAGTCGGTTGGCACGGCCACCAACACCGGCAGTCTCAGACTGCGGATTTCTTCGGCGAGCGCGTTGTCACCGTGTGCAGGGTTGATCGTGACGATGCAACCACCGGCCAGCAGCACTCCCAGCATGGCACCGATCATCGCCGGGTCGTTGCGCAGTATCAGCCCCACGGCGGTGCCGTCACCCAAATTCGCTGTCATCACCCGGTTTTCCACCGATTTGGCGATGGCGGCCAGTGTCCGCCAGTCGGTCCACGTCCCTCGATATTCGATCGCCGGTGCTGAGGGATCGAGGGTCAGAACCGTGCGGATGCGGTCAACCAGTCCCCCGGTCAAACTGCGGCGGCCGCGAGCTCGGTGGCGGCCGGGATCACCTCTTGAGCGAACAACTTCATCGACTCGTACACCTTGGTGCGGTCCATCGCACCGCCGCGTGACATGCGCAACATGATGTTGCGCCAACCCATATCCACGACGGTCCGCATCTTGTCGATGATGCGGTCCGGGTCGCCCATCAACGTCAGGTGAGAGTTGAGTACCTGTTCGTAACTCTGCTTGTCGTGCTTTTCGAACCAGTCCGAGTAGGCCTTGTAGTCGGCAGGTATCTGCCCGTCTCGCTCGAACGGGTTCGAGTATTGGCGATGGGTCTGGATCGACAGTTCGACGCTGTCGCGGGGATAGGTGCGGGCAAAAGCGTCGTCTTGGTGGCAGAACGCGTTGAGAAGCGCCCAGACATTTCCGGTTGCTGCTGCGAGGCCTTTCTCGGACTGGACCTTGAGGTAGATGTCCAACGCTCCCTGCAGGTCCGGGTCCACCTGATAAGGGTTCCCGATAATCGCACCAAATCCCTTGTCGGCCAGCCACTCAAAGCTGGACGGTGTCTTCATCACCGTGCCCCACACGGGAATCGGTCGCTGCAGTGGCCGCGGATAGATCGTCACGTCCTCGAGCTGGAAGTATCTGCCTTGGTAACTGACGTTTTCCTCGCTGAGCAGCCGGTGCACGATCTCCACGCACTCCTGGTACCGGCCGGTGGCCTCGTCCATCGAGATACCGAAACCTTTGAATTCGTGCGCCTGATATCCACGGCCGAACCCGGCGTCGAAACGTCCCCCCGACAACACGTCGACAAGTGCAATGCGTTCGGCCAGCTGAATCGGGTCGTGAAACGGCGCGACCATGCATGCCGTTCCAATACGAATTCGCTCGGTCTGGGCCGCGATAGCCGCCGCTACCTGGGGTAGGTCAGCGAGCATGCCGTACGGAGAAAAGTGGTGCTCTGCCAACCAGACTTCGTCGAAGCCGAGTTCCTCCGCCCAGCGCGCCTCCTGCAGCACGTTGGCCAGCACCTCCTGATCGCTGAGGTGATTGGGCTTGTCGCCGAGGATGAACACACCGAATCTCATTGGGCTGCCCCCTGCTGAAAACTAGTTGCAGTTACTGCCAATATATTGCACGATTGAACACGAAGCGTCAAACCGTTCATCGCAGGAGGTCGTGCGTGAGTCTGTCCGACGCGGTCGTCGGTACCCCGATGACTCCGGCGACCTTTCGGTGGGATGAAACGGACGTCATCCTCTACGCGCTGGGTGTCGGTGCCCGGCCCCCCACCGAGCTCCCGTTGCTCAATGAAGCGTGCGGGCCGCAGGTGCTGCCGACCTTCGCGCTCGTCGCGAACTGGTGGGCGGTCAAGGACCTGCGCAGCGCGCTCGACCTGGGTACGTTTCCGATTGTGCATGCCGCGCAGTCCCTTGACCTGCACCGGCCGATCGCGACCCGCGGCGAGCTTTCCGTGCGCGCCGAGGTCTCGGCGGTCTGGGACAAGGGCAAGCATGCCGCAGTGGAACTCACCAGTCGGGGCACCGACGACGACGGGCCGGTCTTCGTCGCTCGGTCACAGACCATGGTGCTCGGCGCCGGAGGTTTCGGCGGGGGCCGCGCTCCGGTGGCAGACCCCGATCCCGAGGGTGAACCGGACGCGCAGCGTGACGACGTCGTCCGGCCGGAGCAGGCCGCGATCTACCGGTTGTCCGGTGACCGCAACCAACTGCACATCGATCCGGCGGCTGCCCGCAAGTACGGCTTCGACGACGTCTTCCTCCACGGACTGTGCACGCTCGGATTCGCAGCACGAGCTTTGATCAATGAGTTCGGGCACGGAAACCCAGCCGCGTTGACGTCATTGAGCTGTCGGTTCGCCAAGCCGGTGCGCCTCGACGCCGCGGTGCGCACCGAGATGTGGCGATCGGGAGAATCAGTGCGATTCCGGATGCTGCAAGGCGATGTGCTGGCGTTGAGTTCGGGTTCCGCATCGGTGTCGGGAGGCTGAACATGGATCAAAGACGGGCCCGGGGACAGCGCAACAGGCAAGCTCTCATCCACGCGGCGATCGACCTGTTCAGCGATCGTGGTTACGAAGCGACGACTATCGAACAGATCTCGGCCGCGGCCGGAGTGGCGCCGCGGACGTTCTTTCACCACTTCGCCACCAAGGACGACATCCTGTTCGACGGATACGCCGACCGGCTCGCAGAGGCCACCAGGCGGTTCCGGGCGGCCCACCCCGATTCACTGGCCGAAGCTCTCGCCGAGGCGTCATCGGCGGTGGCGCAGGCGATCACCGAACAGCCGGAACTGTTCGTGGCGCGCGCGCGGCTGTACCAGAGGGTGCCGGCGCTACGGGCGACGATGCTCCGGATCAATGAGGACTGGATCGACCAACTCACCGCGGAGGTCGCACGCTGGTTGGGGTGCGAGGGCGGGAATGACCTCCGGCCGCGCCTTGCCGCGACATTGCTCAACGGGGCCAACCGCGCCGCCATCGATGTGTGGGTCGGCGGCGGCGGTCACGGCGACCTGCCCGGCCTGATTGCCGAATCGGTTCAGTTGGTGCGGCCGGCGATCTGCGCAATCGAGCAGGCCGGCACCGCCGCCGCGGAGAGTCAACGTGCCGGCTGAATCACGTCCACTGGCGATCGTCACCGGAGGGGCGCGGGGGATCGGTGAGGCCATCGTCGACACGTTGGTGGCCGCCGGACACCGGGTGGCCGCTGTCGACATCAATGCAAAAGCCCTCGAGCGGATTCGCGCTTCGGAGTACGCGCGATCGGGACAACTCATCCCCGTGCAGCTGTCGATCACCGAGCGTGCAGCGGTGGAGACGGCGGTGCGCGACCTGACCGACCGTCACGGGCCCATCTGTGCGCTGGTCAACAATGCCGGGATGACCTTGCCCGCAACATTTTTGGATCAGACCGACGATGACTGGGATCAGATCGTGGAGGTCAATCTCAAGGGCACGTTCGTGGTGTCGCAAGTCGTGGCCCGTTCGATGGTGACCGCAGGTGGCGGTTCGATCGTCAACGTGAGTTCGGTATCGGCGCACGGGGTGCGTACCGGACCGCCCGCATACGCCGCCGCCAAGTCGGGAGTCGAGGGGCTGAGCAGGCTGATGGCCGTGCAACTGGGCGAGCACGGTGTCCGGGTCAACACGGTGGTGGTCGGTACGACCGCGACTCCGTGGCTGCTGTCGCGCAAGAGTGAGGCGGAACTTGACCGGATGCGCGCGACGACCCTGACCGGCCGGCTCGGCGAACCCTCAGACGTTGCGGCCACGGTCGCGTTCCTGTGCTCACCGCAGGCCAAACACGTCACCGGTCAGCTTATTTCGGTCTCGGGTGGCCAGTGGATACCGTGAAGCGATCGATAGGACAATGAGACAGAGATTGATATGCTGTTTAGCTGTCGCAGTTCAGTGCCGGGAGATGTCGTGGAGTTGAAGAGAATACTGTTCGAGGTCAGTGAGCAGATCGCGACTATCACGATCAACCGTCCGGACCGGCTCAACGCCACCGACGATCTCACCCGTACCGAGCTGGGTATGGCTTGGGCGCAGGTTCGCGACGATCCGAACATCCGGGTAGCCATCATCACCGGTGCCGGTGACCGCGCATTCTCGGCCGGCCAAGACATCCAAGCCACCGCCGCGAACGGCATCCGGAACAAAGTGCCGGGCTCCCGTTTGCACCACAATGTGTGGAAGCCGGTCATATGTGCCTTGAATGGCATGGTGGTCGGTGGCGGCCTGCATCAGGTGGCGGACGCGGACCTGATCATCGCGGCCGAACATGCCGAGCTGATCGACACCCACCTGCGGGTCGGCAACGTCTTCGCCCTCGAGCCGGCGGTACTGCTGCGCAGGATGCCGCTGTCGATGGTGATGCAGCTCGCGCTGATGACCAAACAGGGTCGCATCAGCGCGCAGCGGGCCTTCGAGATCGGTTTGATCAACGAGGTCGTACCGGCAGATCAGCTGCAACGGCGCGCACGAGAGATCGCGCTGGAGATCACCAAGCTCTCACCGGCCACCGTCCAGGCTTCCATCAAGGCGATGTGGACCAGTCTCGACGTCGGCCTGCACGCGGCCAATGACGTCGCGTACCGGTACGTGCTGCAACACCAGTTGACCCACCCCGACTACCGGGAGGGAATGGTCGCGTTCGCCGAGAAGCGCGAACCTCGCTGGGTGGTGGAGTAGCGCCGAAATGACGGAATCTGCCCGGGTTTTCAGCTACGATGCGTTGCCGTACCCACCAGTTGTTCCGGCGATGCTGGCCCACATGACCACCGCTTACGGCGACAACGATTTCATTGTCACCGCGGTCGGCGGCGGTCGCACCGCTCGGATTACCTACGCGCAGGCGGAAACCCGATCGGCCGAGATGGCACGCCGGCTGCTCGCAGCTGGAGTCACCAAGGGTGTCCGGGTGGGCATACTCGCGCCCAACGGGCCCGACTTCGCGGTCGCGCTTCTCGCCGTCACTCGGATCGGCGCCGTTGCGGTGCCGATCAACACCTTCTTTCAGCCCCCGGAGCTCGGCTGGGTGCTGCGCGATGCCGACGTCCACACCCTGCTGGTAGTGGACACAATCCTCGGCAAGGACATGCTCGCCCGATTCGTCGAGGCAGCCGGCGGTGCAGTGCTCCCTAACGAACGACTGCCGCACCTGCGCAATGCCTTTCCGCTCACCCACAGTGCGAGGAGCTGGCCGAGCCGGTGGCCTGAGCCGGTCGTCGAAGGGCTGCTGCGCGCAGCTGAGTCGACCGTGCGCCCCTCCGATGACCTGGTCATCATCTACACCTCGGGTAGCACGTCGGACCCCAAAGGGATCATCCATACACACGCCACCGCGATCACCCACTCCCGATTCATTGCGACGCAGCATGAATGGCAGCCGTGGGACCGGGTTTACATTCCGATGGCGTTCTTCTGGGTCGGTGGTCTGATCTTCGGCTTGCTCGGGCCGATGCAGACCGGTGTCGCGATCCTGACCGAGCACAAGTTCGACGCCGGCGACGTGCTGCGACTGCTTGAGTCCGAAAAGGCTACGTACGCAACGGGTTTTCCCCACATCGGGCCGGCTTTGGCGAACCACCCGGACTTCGCGACCACCGACCTGTCCACCCTGCGCGGGGGCTACCACCAGGTGCTGTTGCCGCCCGAGTTGCGGGCCGACGACCCATCGCTACGGGTGACCCAGTTGGGCATGACCGAAACATGCAGTTCGCACACCTGGTGGCCACCGCATGAGCCCGTGCCCCCCGGGAAGCGCGGTTCGCTCGGCGTGTCCGCGCCGGGATATCAGCACAAGGTCGTGGACGACTCCGGGGCCGAGGTGCCGGATGGCACCGTGGGCGAGATCTGCGTGCGTGGCGTGGCCATGATGCGCGGGATGGTCGGTCGCCAAAGTACTGAACTCTTCGATTCCGATGGTTGGTACCACACCAGAGATGCCGGATACCGCGACGAGGACGGACATCTGTACTTCACCGGGCGCACCGACGACATGATCAAGACGGCGGGCGCGAACGTTGCGCCGGTCGAGGTGGAGGCAGTGATCAGCCGGGTCGACGCGGTGCGGATCGGCTACGTCGTGGGCGTTCCCGACCCAGACAGAGGCGCACTCGTCTGTGGGATAGTCGTATGCAACGAGGGCCAGCAGGTGACGTCACGGGATTTGGTCGGCGCGTGCCGAAAAGAACTGGCCGCCTACAAAGTGCCGAAGCGATGGGTGATTCTGCCTGATGCCGAACGGTTGCCCTACACAACTACCAACAAGATCGACAAGAAGCTGTTAGTGAAGCTGCTGGAGTCTGGGTCGCTGGCATGAGGAGCGATCCAGTGGACCTGGCAGCGCGGATCGCGCGACTGGAGGCGCTCGACGAAATCAGGCAACTGGCGGCGAAATACGCCGTCGCACTGGACATGCGCGACTTCGACGCTCTGGTGAATCTGTTCATCGACGATGTCGGTGTTCCCGGCGGAAAGCACGGCCGGGCAGCGATGCGCGAGTGGTACGACACGCAGATCAGGCAGGTGCTGCTGGGCAGTGCGCACGGCATTCTCGGCCACATCATCGACGTGCATGATGCGAACCGGGCTACCGGACTCGTCTACTCTCGCAACGACCTGGAGACCGAGTCGACGTGGGTCATTGAGCTGTTGGCCTATCTCGACAGCTATGAGCGGAGAGAGGGGCGCTGGTACTTCGCGCGACGTACACCCTTGTTCTGGTATCAGAGCGACATCACCGACCCGCCGCTGGGTCCCCAGAAGTTGCGCTGGCCGGAATCCCCCTGGCAAGAAGGCGCTTTCCACGATGCCTTCCCATCATGGCAGGATTTTTGGGACGCCGAGCCCGGTCGCTTCGATGCGCCGGTACCCCCTCCTGCCGCCGTCGGGACATGGCTGAGCACGCTACGCCGGGGTAGCACCGCGCCACGGGTGAACCCAACCGGGCGTGCCGCATCGGAGGCTTGATATGTCCAGCGATACAACAGGTTTGACTTTCACCGAGGAACAGGATGAGCTGCGCCGCACTGTGCGTTCCTTTCTGGAAAGCAAGGCCGGTGAGGACGCCGTGCGCCAGCAGCTGGATTCCGAATCGGGTTACGACCCGGCGGTGTGGCGTCAGCTGTCGGGTCAGCTCGGGCTGGCGGCGCTGGCCATTCCCGAAGACTATGGTGGTCAGGGCTATTCCTTTGTCGAGCTCGGTATCGTCGTCGAGGAGATGGGCAGGACGCTTTGCCCGGCGCCATTTTTCGCATCCGCGGTACTGGCTGCGAACCTTGTCCTGCATTCCGGCGACGAGGTCGCCCGGGAGAAGTACCTTCCGGGCATCGTGTCCGGCGGAAGCGTCGCTACCGTGGCGATCACCGAAGAATCCGGTCGCTGGTCGGATGACGCCATCCACGCAACCGCGCGCAAAGTCGGCGGCGGATGGGTACTGGACGGAGTAAAGACATACGTGCTGGATGGCTGCGCTGCTGACGTCGTATTCGTCGCGGCTCGCACCGGCGCCGGACTTTCGTTGTTCGCTGTTGACCAGCTCGAGGGAATTTCTCGTCGGAACTTGTCCAGTCTGGATCCGACGCGCAGATCAGCACGCGTTGCATTCGAGGCCACGCCGGCGACATTGATCGGCGAGGAGGGCCGGGCATGGCCGGTGCTGACGCGGGTGTTGGCGCTCGGCTGTGCCGCGCTGGCAGTGGAACAGGTTGGCGGCGCACAGCGTTGCCTGGAGTTGGCAGTCGACTATGCGAAGGTTCGCCGGCAGTTCGGCAGGCCGATCGGATCGTTTCAGGCGATCCGGCACAAGTGTGCTGACGTCATGTTGGATGTCGAATGTGCACGCGGCGCATCGTATTACGCCATTCGCGCGGCGGCCGAGCTCTCCGACGAATTGCCGGCGATCGCCTCGCTGGCCAAGGCCTGCAGCTCGGATGCGTATGCGCGCGCGGCCGCGGCCAACATCCAGATCCACGGGGGCATCGGTTTCACCTGGGAACATCCGGCCCATCTCTATTACAAGCGTGCCAAATCCTCGGGGCACCTGTTGGGCGACGCCGCCTTTCACCGTTCACGGCTCGCGGACTGGATCGGTATATGAGGCTCAGAAGTCGGTGCCCCCGTCGATGTTGATGGCCGCACCCGTCATGAAGCCCGCCCGGTCGCCGAGCAGAAATGCGATCAACTCGCCGGCTTCGATCGGTTGTCCGCCCCGGCCCAACGCCACCCGCATGTTCCAGTCCGGATTTCTGGCAAGGTGCGTATAGATCGCATCGTGCAGTGGCACATCGTATTCGGCTGCGCGTCGGGCTCGGATGAAGTCGTTCACCTCGGTATCGAACAGGCCCGGGCACACAGTGTTGACCCGGATCCCCTCTGAGCCATGTGTTTTCGCCAAGATCTTGGACAAGGTCAACACGGAGGCTTTCAGCGCGTTGTACGGCGGAATGAGAACTTTTGGTGCGCGGACCGAGTACGCGGCCGTCGTGACGATCGTGCCTCCGCCATTTCGCTGCAGATGCGGAATGATTGCGCGGCAGGAACGGACGGTCCCCATCAAGATCAATTGGTAATACCAGTCCCAGGAGTCGTCGCCGTGTTCGAGGAACGGTCCCTGCTGGTTCATCGGTCCCGCGGTGACGGCCAGACCACGCAGCGGTCCCAGTTCCGCGGCGGCCCGGTCGATGGCGCGGTCCATGCCGTCGCCGGGTGCGGCGGCGTCAACCGCGATTCCGATCGCGTGTACCCCGTGAGCGGAGGTCAGTTGTGTGGCCCGGTCGCCGGCGCGGACGCCGTCCCGGGCCAAGAGTGCGACATTGGCGCCGCTCGCGGCCAGTTGTTCGGCGGCGGCGAAACCCATTCCGGTGCTCCCGCCCACGAGAACGAAGTTCCGCCCCGCTATGCCCAGGTCCACGTCACTGCCCCTCAGGTGAATCAAACCAGGTAGAGTCAATCAGACAATATATGTATTACTGTCGCATACCGGGATCTGTCTGAAGGACGAGGCGTCGATGGGTGAGCGAACGTTGGCGGGTAAGCGCGTCGCCGTGGTCGGCGCTTCGGCGGGCATCGGCCGGGCTTTCGCGGTGCGGGCCGGCAAGGAAGGCGCGGACCTGCTCGCCACGGCGCGTCGACAGGATCGGCTGGAAGAGGTTGTCGCCGAGGCGGGCTGTGGCACCGCGGTACGGGGCGATGTGCGCAACCCACAGGATTGCGCCAACATTGCCGACGCGGCCCGTGACCGACTGGGTGCCGTCGACCTGCTGTTCATCTCGGTCGGCTACGCGCCGTTACGGATGTTCGCCGACACCTCTGCCGACGACTGGTTCGACGTGATGCAGACCAATGTGGTGAGTGTGCATCAGGTGATCAAGTCCTTCCTTCCTGTGCTGGCGCCGGGCGCGATCGTCAGCGCGCTGTCCTCTGAAACCGTGGGACAGCCGCGGACCGCCCTGGGTGCTTACTCGTCCAGCAAGGCCGCGCTGTCGGAGAGTCTCAACGCCTGGCGCACTGAGCATCCCGACTTCCGTTTCTGTTGTGTCACCGTCGGCGGTACGGTGCCGACCGAGTTCACCGCGGCGTTCGATCCGGATCTGCTCGGAGTCGTCGTGCAGGATTGGATCGCACGCGGCCTGCTGCAGGAGACGCTGATGTCACCCGACGATGTGGCTGATGTCCTGGCGGGAATTTTCGCCAGCGCATCCAACTTCCCTCAGGTGGGGCTCGAACAGCTGGTCGTTCGACCGCCGTCATCGATGCGTGCGTTGGGTGTCTGAGCCGATGCAAGTCCGGTCCGCATGGCCTGACCATCCCGACTACCGGATTGCGGCCACGCCCTGCCCATTTCGTGCACAGGTGTGGCTCGGGGAAGTGCTTCTTGCCGAGAGTGACCGTTGTCTGGTGGTCACCGAGACCGACCATGAAGACCGGCTCTACTTTCCCGAATCTGACGTGCGGTGGCAGCTCTTCACGCAATCGGAGCACACCACCGTATGTCCGTTCAAAGGGGAGGCGAGCTACTGGTCGCTGGCCGACCCCGTCATTCGGGACGCTGTATGGACCTACCGCAGCCCGCTGCCCGAAGTAGCCGCGATCGGCGGGCATGTCAGCTTCTACCACGAGGTACTGCGAGTGGTAGTTCTCGAGGACTGGCCCGACGGGTCAGCCGTCGCGACCTCTTTTCCACTGTGGGGAGACGCGGCCGAGCTCTGCCGACTCATGGATGTCGAACAGGTGGACGCGGGGCGATTTGTCGGGCCGGCCCACGGACCGACCCGACGTAACGTCGTCGAAGGTGGCCAACTGCTGGGCGAGGCAATCATGGCGGCAGCCAAAACCTTTCCCGGCCAACGAATCACATCGGCCTCCATGATCTTCGCAAAGGCCGCGTCGTTCGACGCACCGGTTGATCTGGCCGTCGAAGTCCTGCGGCGGGGCAGAACTTTCTCCTCCGCGCAGGTGCGCGTCAGCCAGCATGGCGTGTTGCGCAGTGCGGGAGTAGTGCTGGCGGACTCGGGGGCCGACGATGTGATGCGAGACGTGCAGCGCATGCCGGACGTACCCGGACCCGATGAAGCGGTCCCTTTCTCAGGCTTCGGTATGACCGGCCGCGAGATCAGAGTGGTTGACGGCGCCTACGATCCGGACCCCGATCGGGTGGGACCGCCGGAGATCGATGTGTGGGTGCGCTTCAGGGATACTCCCGGAGATAACCGGTTGGCGGCGGCGCTCCTGGCCCAGTCGACCACGCATTGGACTATCGCCGCGGGCATGCTGCCGCACCCAGGCCTGGGCGAGGCCCGCGCTCACGTGACGTTGTCGACGGGAATCATGCAGGCCACCATCGCCTTCCACGACGACGTCGATGTCACCGAGTGGTTGCTGTACACGAATCGCGCCATCTGGTCAGGACGGGGCCAGGTGCAAGGCGACGGCCGCGTCTTCAGCCGCGATGGCCGGCTCGCGGCGTCCTACACAATCCAGGCGATGGTGCGGGAGTTCGCTGCGGAACCGGCGGCCATGGGTCATGACAGCCGGACAGCTATGTAAGGCTCAACGCAGCCCGTTGACGGCGAACTTCTCCACGTACTTGCGGACGGTCTCGGGTTTGGTCATGTCAAAACTGAGGCCCTGGTTGACGGTCGAGAACGAGTACACGATGCGGGCCAGCCATTCGCTGGCCGCCGTCACGTCGACCCCGGCGCCTACCTCACCACGCTTCTGCGCGTCGCGCACATAGGGCTCGAGGAACTTCGTGGACCGCCGGACCGCGGTGTCGCCGTCAGAGATCATGTGGCGCATCAGTTCAGCGTCGTCAGCCATCAGCCGGTTGCGGGTGCGGTGGTCGAGCAGGATGTTCGCGTGCGTTTCGGCCATCGCACCGAGTTGTTCGGCCAGGGTGGGCTTGCCGGCCATCGCGGCGGCGACCGCCCGATAGAACCGTTGCGCCCCATGCTCGATCGCGGCCTCGATGAGCACATCGCGATCGACGAAGTACCGATACACCGTGCCCCGTGACACCTTGGCCATCCGGGCTACGTCCTGGACGCTGGTGCGCTGAATGCCCAATTGTGTGAAGCACTCGTTGGCGGCGTCGAGAATTTGTTCACGCCGGTCGAATTCGTCGGCGCTCTCCACCTCGCCAGCGACCCGCTCAGTCGACATTCCACTCCTCCGCGCGATAGTCCCGGCTAATTATGCTACGTGACAGTTTCTGTCGCGCTGTTGCAACGACTCAGCCGAGGAACGTTGTCTTCATGTCCAGATACTCCAAGATCCCCGGCCGGCCGTTCTCACGGCCGATTCCGGACTGCTTCACCCCGCCGAACGGAATATGCGGTTGCAATGTCCAGCAGTTGACCCCCACGTTGCCGGCCCGAAGGGCCCGGCTGAGCCGAATCGCCCGCCCCATGTCTTTGGTGTAGACGGCCGCTGCCAGGCCGTATGGGTTGTCGTTGGCCAGTCGAACCGCTTCGTCCTCGTCGTCGAAAGGTATGACGCATAACACAGGTCCGAAAATCTCTTCGCGCGCCACCGTCGTCGAATTGTCGACGTCGACCAGAACCGTTGGCGCGACGAAATTGCCCGTCGCGGGTCCCCCTTCGGGCCGGCCGCCGCCAACGGCAAGCCGCGCTCCATCGCGGAGCGCGGCTTCGATGCGGTCCAGCACCCGATCCCTGTGCTGCGGGCTGATCATCGGGGCGGCCGTCACGCCCGGGTCGAACGGGTCGCCGAACGTCGCGGCGGCGGCGAAGCCGGTTATGGCGTTCACGACCTCCTCGTAGACGTCCCGGTGCGCGAGGATGCGGGATTGGCATACACATACCTGACCGGACAAACCCAGAAACGCGTTCCCGGCGGCTATTCCGACGGCCATCCCGACATCGGCGTCCGGGAAGATCAGTGCCGGGCTCTTGCCGCCCAACTCGAGTGACACCCGGCCGATTCGGGCACCGACGGCCGACGCGATTCCGGCGCCCACGGTCCTGCTGCCGGTGAACGACACCTTGTCTACCCGCGCGTCCCCGACCAGCGCGGTACCCACCGGGTCACCGGGCCCGGTCACGAGATTGAACGTCCCGGGGGGTATGTCCGCCTCGGCGATCAACTCCGCAAGCCGCAGGCTGACCAGCGGGGACAGCTCGGAAGGCTTGGCCACCACCGTGCAGCCCGCCGCCAAGGCGGGCGCTACCTTCTGGGCGAAAAGGCTCATCGGCGCGTTCCACGGCGTAATCACCGCGGCCACGCCCACGGGTTCGTACGTGCTGTAGGTGACTGGCTGGCTCGGGTCCCACTGCGGATAGGTCTCACCGGTGACCTTGTCGATCCAGCCGGCGTATGAATCGAAGACGTCAGCCGGATACTCGGCACCCATTTGATAGAAGCCGACGAACGAGCTCGGTGTCGAATTATCCAGCGACAAGAGCGTATTGAGATTGTCGGCGTCATGGCGGATGAGTTCGGCGATGCGGCGCACGACGCGTGCCCGTTCCCGGCCCACCATACGTGGCCACGGTCCGTCATCGAACGCAGCGCGAGCGGCGGTCACGGCTTCGTCGACCGTCGATACGTCGGCGACGGGGGTGTTGAACACGCGTTCGCCGGTCGCCGGGTGGATGTGCGGAATCGGTTCGGCGGACCCTTCGATCCAGGAACCGTTGACGAAGAGCCGGGCCGGCGGCAGGGTCGCCGTCGCCAGTTTGTTCAAGACCGAGATAGCTGTCACCAATTAAACAGTAGTACGTGATATGTCATACTGTTACACCAACTAGGTCATCGGCAACGCGTGGGGGAGTAGTGGTGTCCCGCTTAGACGGCAGATACGCATTGGTCACCGGTGGTGCGCAGGGACTGGGCGGCGCGATCGCGCAGTCGCTGGCCAACCTGGGCGCCCACGTCACGATCGTCGACCTGAATGAGGAAAAAGGCCGAACCCGCGCCGAGCAGATCAGCGGCGCAGGTGGGCAGGCCGCGTTTGTCAAGGTTAATGTGGCTGACCGAGCGGCCATTGAGGCCGCCGTGCAGCAGGTCGCGCAGACGGCCGGCGGGCGCATCGACGTCTTGGTCAATGCCGCGCAGTTCTTTGCGATGCCGAAGGCACTGGAACTCGTCACGGACAAGGATTGGGAGCTGTCGGAGGCCACCGGGCCGAAGGCGACCTTCCGCTTCATGCAGGTCGGCTTTCCCTTTCTGAAGGCCGCGGGACGGGCCTCGGTCATCAACTTTGTGTCGGGATCCGCGCTGGCCGGCATCGCTTACACAGCCCCCTATTCGGCGGCGAAGGGAGCGATCGCCGCTCTCACGAAAGTCGCAGCCAATGAGTGGGCGCGGCACGGCATTCGCGTCAACGCGGTGTGCCCGTTCGCGTTGACCGACGTTCAGCGCAAGATGATCGGCACGGAATGGGACAACTACACCCGGACGGCGACGGCCTCGCCGATGAAACGCGGTGCCGACCCCGAGACCGAAATCGCGCCCGCGGTAGCTTTTTTGGCGGGCGATGATGCGGCATTCATCACTGGCACAGTGCTGCATATCGACGGCGGCATGACCGAGTTGTCAACCGTCGACTATTCGCAATCGCCGGGGGTCTTCGGTTGAACCGGTTGCCCGTTCCGGCGCTGACCGAGCTCAGCCGGCCATTCTGGACCTCCGGTGCGCAGGGTGTCCTGCGCATGCAGCGCTGTCGCCACTGTCAAAGGCTTTGTCACCCACCTGGATTGCGCTGTCCCCGGGACCACGGGTTCCTGGAGTATGTAACGCTCAGTGGCCGGGCACGAGTGGAATCGTGGACCGTCAACCGCCACCAATTCTTTCCCGGCTTCACGCCGCCGTATCTGATCGCTTTTGTCAACCCGGTCGAGGACGAAAGCGCCCGCCTGCTCACCAATCTGGTGAACATCGCTGCCGAGGATGTCGCAGCCGGATTGCCGGTGCGCGTCGTCTTCGAGCGGCGAACCGCGGACGACGGCGCCGAAGAGGTCTTCGTCCCGCTTTTCGAGCCGGACCGCTGATGAGTGGTCCGTTGACTGACCGGGTCATTATCAGCGGCATCGGGCAATCCGCGATCGGCCGAAGGCTCGGCCGCGACGGGTTGGACCTCACTGTCGAAGCGTGCCTGGCGGCAGTAGCCGATGCCGGCCTCACGCTTGCCGAAATCGACGGTTTGACAACCTATCCGGGTGCGTCCCAGCCCGGTGTCGGATTCTCCGGCGCGTCCCTGCGGGACATTCATGACGCTCTGGGTATCAAGCCGAACTGGGTCGCGGGTGGCGTGGAGTCGCCGGGCCAGCTCGGGGCGGTGGTGGACGCCATGTTGGCGGTGGCCGGTGGGTTGGCCGATCATGTGCTGTGTTGGCGCAGCATCTGGGAAGGCACCGCACAGGGGTCCGGGCGGCGCAAGGGCTATGGCTCGGGGATGGGCCGGCCGAGCGGCCTGCTGGGCTGGCAGTTGCCTTTTGGCGCAACCGCGGCGAACCTTGCCGGACTTCAGATCCGTGCGCGGATGTTGCGTTACGGGCTGACCCGTGAGCAATTGGCGTCCGTAGCCATCGCCCAACGTGCGCACGCGGCTTTCAACTCCGCGGCCATCTATTCCGAACCGCTGGATCTGGAGACATATCTCGACGCGCGAATGGTGTCCGATCCGTTGTGCATGTTCGACTGCGATATCGCCTGCGACGGGGCCACCGCGTTCGTCGTATCGCGCGCCGAACATGCCAGCCAGGTGGACCATCCGGCGGTGACCGTCGAGGCTCTCGACTGCGCGCATCACGATCGCTTCACCTGGGAGGGCGGCGACGACATCACCCGGATCAGCTCACGGTGGTCCACCATTTGGGAGCGCACCGATTTCACCGCGGCGGACGTCGATGTGGCTTCGCTCTACGACGGGTTCAGCGTGTTCGTCCTGTGCTGGCTGGAGGACTTCGGTTTTTGCCCGGTTGGCGAATCGGGTTCGTGGATAGCCGATCCGGCGCGGATCTCCCTGGGCGGTGAACTGCCGATCAACACCGCGGGAGGGCAGCTGTCCGGCGGCCGTCTGCACGGTTTCGGGCATCTCCATGAAGCGTGTCTGCAGATCCGTGGGGAGGCCGGTGCGCGCCAGGTCGACGGAGCCGGGCTGGCCGCCGTCGGTGTGGGGGCAGCTAACAGCGGTACGACCGCGATGTTGCTGCGGCGGGCCTGAGCAGAGCGACCGGCCTGGACCGTCAACCTTGCATGTAACCCCCGGCGTCAACCGGGATGGACTGGCCGGTGATGGTCCGGCTCTCGTCGCCGGCCAGGAACAAGGCCAGGTTGGCGACGTCGTCAGTGGACGAAATAGTCTTCAATGCAACGCTTCTCAGAGATCGCTCGCGGATCACGGCGCTATCCACCCCTTCCTCGCGTGCAATCCGTGCCACCCAGTTGCGGTACAGATCGGTGTCGATGCTGCCGGGCACGATGCAATTGCACCGGATGCCGTGCGGCCCCACCTCGAGTGCCACCGCCTTGGTGAAGGCGCGCAACGACGCCTTGGCGGTGACGTAGTGAGTCTTGCGGGCCATACCCGCATAGGACGCCGTGGAGGAGAAATTGAGGATGACGCCGGACCGGCGCTGCAGCATCGACTGCAGCAGCACGTGTTTCGTGCACAGCATCGCGGCCGTGACGTCGATGGCGATGGTCGAGTTCCAGTTTTCAAGCGTCTGTTCCCACACCCACTTGTCCTGTCCCGGCGCCGCGGCGTTGTTGCACAGGATGTCAACGTGTCCGAATGCCTCCACCGTGCGGGACACCAGTGCTATCACGTCGTCTTCACTGGTGACGTCGGCGCGGACGGCGATGGCGTTCGGACCGGCTTCCTCAGCAGCCTCGCGCACCAGTTCCTCGCGCCGGGCCGCAAGTACGACCTTGGCTCCTTCCCGGGTGAAGATGGCGCCCATGGTTCGGCCGAGACCGGCACTGGCACCGGTGATGATCGCCACCTTGCCCGCCAGGCGTCCTTCTATCACCGCTGCCCCTCACTGAACGCGGCCACCGCAGCCGGGCTCATCTGGCAGTCTCGCAGGCCCCGAGTTGACGCACTAGTCTTCGAGTATGGGACTCACCCGACTCTTCCTGGAATGGCCCGTCGTCCGGCAATTGCGGTCCGGAGACGGACTTGGCCGCGGTCCGGCGGTGACCTCCAAGCACACCCGCGCCATCACCCCGCGCACCACGACCGCTGACCGGGTGGTGCAGAGCATCTGCCCGTACTGCGCGGTGGGCTGCGGGCAGAAGGTCTACGTCAAGGACGAAAAAGTCGTCCAGATCGAGGGTGACCCCGATTCGCCGATATCCCGCGGCCGGCTCTGCCCGAAAGGATCGGCCAGCGAACAACTCGTCAACTCCCCGGGCCGGCAGATGAAAGTCCTCTACCGCGCGCCCGGCGCCACCGAATGGGAACCGCTGGAGCTCGACCGGGCGATCGACATGGTCGCCGACCGGTTCGTCGAAGCCCGCCGGCACGCCTGGCAGGACATCGACAAACACGGCCACCCACTGCGGCGCACCATGAAGATCGCCGCACTGGGCGGCGCCACGCTGGACAACGAAGAGAACTACATCATCAAGAAACTCTTCACCGCCGCCGGCGCCATCCAGATCGAGAACCAAGCCCGTATTTGACACTCCGCCACGGTTCCCGGTCTGGGAACCTCCTTCGGGCGCGGCGGCGCCACCCAATCACTGCAAGACATGGCCAACGCGGACTGCATCGTCATTCAAGGCTCGAACATGGCCGAGTGCCATCCCGTCGGGTTCCAGTGGGTGGAAGAGGCTAAAGCCCGCGGCGCCAAGCTGATTCACGTCGACCCGCGATTCACCCGGACCTCGGCCGTGTCCGATAAGCACATCCCGATCCGGGCCGGCTCCGATGTCGTACTGCTGGGCGCGCTGATCAATTACGTGATCGCCCGCGACCTCTGGTTCAGGGAGTACGTGCTGGCCTACACGAACGCGGCCACTCTGATCAACGAAAACTACCGCGACAGCGAGGATCTCGGCGGGCTGTTCTCCGGCTTCGACCCCGAGACCGGCCAGTACGACACCTCCACCTGGACCTACGCGGGACAGGAGGACGAGCCCGACCCCGAACACGGGGCGAGTGCCGCCGCCCGCGCCGCCGGCGACGCGCACGGCAGCGGCGGTCCGCCCCTGCCGCATGCCCGCGTCCAGCGCGACGAGACACTGCAGCACCCGCGGTCGGTGTTCCAGATCCTCAAGCGGCACTACGCGCGCTACACGCCGGAGATGGTGCGCGACGTCTGCGGCATCAGCATCGAGGACTTCGACTACCTCGCCCGCGCCGTCACCGAGAACTCCGGCCGCGAGCGCACCACCTGTTTCGCCTACGCGGTGGGCTGGACCCAGCACACGCTCGGAGCCCAATTCATCCGCACCGCAACGATTCTGCAGTTGTTGCTGGGCAACGTCGGCCGCCCCGGCAGCGGCATCATGGCGCTGCGCGGCCACGCCACCATCCAGGGCTCCACCGACATTCCGACGCTGTTCAACCTGCTGCCCGGATATCTGTCGATGCCGAAGGCCGGCGTCCACGACACCTATCGGCAGTACATCGAGGCGGTAGGCCCCAAGAACCAGAAGGGCTTCTGGGCCAACGCCGACACCTATATGGTCAGCCTGCTCAAGGCCTGGTGGGGCGACGCCGCCCGGGAGGACAACGATTGGGCCTACGACTACCTGCCGCGGTTGTCCGGCCCGCACGGCACCTATCAGACCGTCATGTCGATGCTCGAGGATGAGGTCGACGGGTACTTCCTGCTCGGCCAGAACCCGGCGGTCGGATCGGCGCACGGCCGGATGCAGCGGATGGGCATGTCCCACCTGAAGTGGCTGGTGGTGCGTGACCTCAACCTGATCGAGTCGGCCACGTTCTGGAAGGACGGGCCCGAGATCGCCTCCGGCGAGCTGAAGACGGAAGACATCCAGACCGAGGTGTTCTTCTTCCCGGCGGCCACCCACGTCGAGAAGGCCGGCTCCTTCACGCAGACCCAACGCCTCGTGCAGTGGCGGCATCAGGCGGTCCAGCCGCCCGGTGACTGCCAGAGCGAACTGCAGTTCTTCATCGAGCTGGGCAAGCGGATCAGGCAACGCCTGGCGGGGTCCACCGATGATCGTGACCGCCCGCTGCTTGACCTGACCTGGGACTATCCCACCGACGAACACGGCGAACCGGACCCCACCGCGGTGCTGGCCGAGATCAGCGGGCGCTATCTGACCGGGCCGAAGGCGGGCCAGCCGGTACCGGGTTACACCGAACTGGCCGCCGACGGATCGACGGCGTGCGGCTGCTGGATCTACTCGGGGGTGTACGCCGACGGCGTCAACCAGGCCGCCCGCCGGGCACCGCTCGGCGGCCCCACCCCGAGCCAGTCGGAATGGGGTTGGGCCTGGCCCGCCGACCGGCGCATCCTCTACAACCGCGCCTCGGCCGACCCGGACGGCAAACCGTGGAGCGAGCGCAAGCGCTACATCTGGTGGGACCCCGCGCAGCAACGCTGGGTCGGAGACGACGTACCCGACTTCCCGGTCGACCGCGCCCCGGACATCCGTCCCGATCCCGACGTCGGCGGGCCGGACGGGCTGGCCGGTGACGACCCGTTCATCATGCAGGCCGACGGCAAGGCCTGGCTGTTCGCGCCCAAGGGCCTGGTGGACGGGCCGCTGCCCACCCACTACGAGCCGCAGGAGTCGCCGGTGGCCAATGCGTTGTACCCGCAGCAGCAGAACCCGTCGCGAATCATGTTCCCGCGCAAGGACAATCTGTGGGCCCCCAGTGCCGGAGACCCGGGCAGCGACGTCTACCCGTATGTGTTCACCACTTATCGGCTCACCGAGCATCACACCGCGGGCGGCATGAGCCGCTGGCTGCCGTACCTCGCCGAGCTGCAGCCGGAGATGTTCTGCGAGGTCTCCCCGGAGCTGGCCGCCGAACGCGGTCTCGAGCCGTACGGCTGGGCGACGATCGTCTCCCCGCGGGCGGCCATCGAGGCCAAGGTGCTCGTCACCGAGCGGATGAGGCCCCTGGTCATCGGCGGCCACACCATCCACCAGATCGGGCTGCCCTACCACTGGGGGGTGGGCAGTGACGCCGTGGTGAGCGGAGACGCGGCCAACGACCTGCTGGGGGTGGCGCTGGACCCGAATGTGCAGATCCAGGAGTCCAAAGCCGGCTCGTGTGACATCCGCCCGGGCCGGCGGCCGCAAGGTGAGGCGCTGCTGCGGCTCATCGAGGAGTACCAGTCGCGTGCGGGGGTAACCGTGGAGACGGACAATATCCGGGTGACTCATCCGCAGCGGGAGGCTTGATGGCGCAGCTGGTCGAATCGACCGACCCCACTGACGACGCGGGTTGGCCGGATCCCAAGCCGCGTAAGGGGTTTTTCACCGACACCTCCATCTGCATCGGCTGCAAGGCGTGCGAGGTGGCCTGCAAGGAGTGGAACCGCAACCCACGCGACGGTGACCTGGAAATCCTCGGTTCGTCCTACGACAACACCGGCAGTCTGGGTGCCAGCACCTGGCGGCACGTCGCGTTCATCGAGCAGGGCCGTGACCGCATCGAGGAGGCCCGCGAATCCGGGCGCGCCCTGGTGAGCCTGGGCATGCCGTCCGTGCCGGCCCCGCCCGACACCACTCCGCCGGACACTCCGGAGTTCCGTTGGCTGATGGCCTCGGACGTGTGCAAGCACTGCACCCACGCCGGCTGCCTCGACGTCTGCCCGACGGGTGCGTTGTTCCGCACCGAATTCGGCACCGTCGTCGTGCAGGATGACGTGTGCAACGGGTGCGGCACCTGCGTTGCCGGGTGCCCGTTCGGCGTCGTCGAGCGGCGCAGCGACGGCACCTACGCCACGCCGGCCAAACGCTCGGAGCGCCCGGAACACGGGTTCGTAACCGGCGTGGCCCAGAAATGCACGCTCTGCTACGACCGGCTTCTAAAAGACCAGACGCCGGCCTGCGCCCAGACCTGCCCGACGACGTCGATCAAGTTCGGCGACCACGACGATCTCGTCGCGGCCGCGCGCGAACGGGTTTCCGCGTTGCATGCGCGCGGCATGACCGAGGCGCGCCTGTACGGCGCCAATGAGCACGACGGTGTCGGCGGCACCGGGTCGGTCTTCCTGCTCCTGGACGAGCCCGAGGTGTACGGGCTGCCACCGGATCCGCGGGTCTGCACGGCGGATCTGATGACCATGTTCAAGCGGGCCGGGGTGGCCGCCGCCGGTATGTTCGCCGCGGGTGCGCTGGCCTTTCTGCGGGCGCGATGAGCACGTCGGAGTACGACAGCCTGCGGCCGCCGTCGGGTGGGAAACGTCGTCGTCGTGGCGACGGGAAGCGCCGCCGCGATGAGTCGTTGATGGTGCCGGACGCCGAATTCTCCTCCTATTACGGACGTCCGGTGGTCAAGCCGGCGCCGTGGGGTCACGAGGTCGGCGCCTATCTGTTCCTCGGTGGAGTGGCCGGTGGGTCAGGCTTGCTGGCAGCGGGCGCCCAGCTTACGGGTCGAAAGGTGTTGCGCCGCAACACCAGGCTTGCCGCTCTGGGCGCCGTGATGCTGGGGGCGGTGGCACTGGTCAAGGACCTGGGGCGACCTGAGCGCTTCGTCAACATGCTGCGCACCTTCAAGCTGACCTCGCCGATGAGCGTCGGCTCGTGGATCCTGAGCTTCTTCAGCGCAGGGATTGGGGTGGCCGCGGCGTCCGAGGTCGACCGGCTGACCGGTGAGCGGCTGCCGCTCGGTCCGCTACGGCCGGTGCTGCGCGCGATGGAGGGCCCGGCCGGCTTGGAGGCCGCGCTGCTCTCTCCGCCGCTGGCGGTGTACACCGCAGTGTTGTTGTCCGACACCGCAACCCCGACGTGGAACGCGGCGTACAAAGACCTGCCGTTCGTCTTCGTCAGCTCGGCGAGCCTGGCCGCATCGGGATTGGCGATGATCACCACGCCGGTCGCCGAAGCCGTGCCCGCCCGCAGGCTGGCGGTCATCGGCGCCGTGAGTGATCTGATCTCCGCCAGGATCACCGAATACCGGATGGACCCGGTGACCAGGGAGCCGCTACACCACGGGACGCCCGGCCGGTTGCTGCAGGCGAGTGAAATACTGGCTGCCGCAGGAGGTTTGGGTGCTCTGCTGGGCGGGGGTCGCCGCGATGTCGCTGTTCTGTCCGGCCTGACGCTTCTGACGGCGTCGGCGATGCTGCGGTTCGGCTTCTTCGAGGCGGGTAAGGAATCGGCGCGCGATCCCCGCTACACGATCGAGCCGCAGAAGCGCAGGCTGGCCGCGCGCCGGGCGGCGGGGATCACCGACGACTCGATCACCAGTGCTGGTTGAAGCAGGCTAACGAATTTCGATGCCGCTGCCCGCCGTGGTGTGGCCGATAACGGGATGGCCGGGCAGCTCACCGACCACCAGCAGTCCGCCCGAGGTTTGGGCATCGGCCAGCAACAGCAAGTCGTCTTCGGTTACCCCGTTTGTGATTTCGAGGTGGGGCCGTACCCAGTCGAGATTGCGGCGGCTGCCGCCGGAGACGAACCCGTCTTTGAGCGCCACCAGCGCGGCGTCGAGCACCGGCACCGCGGCGCGCTCTACGACGGCGCCGATGCCGGAGGCCCGGCACAGTTTGTGCAGGTGACCGAGCAGCCCGAACCCGGTCACGTCGGTGGCCGCTTGGACACCCGCCTCGAGTGCCGCCTCGGACGCGTCACGGTTGAGCCGCGTCATGAGGTCGATCGCTTCCTGGCACACCTCACCGGTCTGCTTGTGCCGGTTGTTGAGCACGCCGACGCCGAGCGGTTTGGTCAGCGTCAGCGGCAGCCCCGGGCGGGCGGAGTCATTGCGCAGCAATCGCGCGGGGTCGGCCACGCCGGTGACGGCCATCCCGTACTTGGGTTCGGGGTCGTCGATCGAATGCCCGCCGATCACCGGGCAGGCCGCCTCGGACGCCACCGCGAGCCCGCCGCGCAGCACTTCGGTCATCAACTCCAGCGGCAACACGTCACGCGGCCAGCCGACGAGATTGATGGCGACGACCGGGCGCCCGCCCATCGCATAGATGTCGGACAGCGCGTTGGCGGCGGCGATGCGTCCCCAGTCGTAGGCGTCGTCGACCACCGGGGTGAAGAAATCCGCGGTGGACAGCACCGCCAGGTCGCCGACCCGGACAGCGGCGGCGTCGTCACCGTCGTCGAGTCCCACCAGCACGTCGGGGCCGGCCTGGCCGGTGAGCCCGCGCACCGCCTCTTCCAGCTCGCCGGGCGGGATCTTGCAGGCACAGCCGCCGCCGTGTGCGTAGCCGGTGAGCCGCGTCATGGTTCGAGCCTACGGAGCTCGGCGAGTGTGCGGCCAGCCGCACGCCGGTAGCCGAATGTGCGGCCAGCCGCACGCTCGGAGGCCGCTGGCAAGCGCGGCAGAGGTACGTTTACCCCTGGAGGCGTTTGGGTTCCTGGTGGTCCCCCCGGTCTTCAAAACCGGTGAGATCGAGCATCTCGGTCTGGCGGGTTCGATTCCCGTCCGCCTCCGCTTTTGCTTCAAAAGTGAAAGCCCATCAGGAGAGGTCACGTGACACAGGTCGACCCGCGGCGACTGATTCCGCGCACGGATCAGTTGCTGGCCCTACCGGCTGTGCAGCGGCAGCGAAACAGGCTGGGCGACAAAGCCGTCCGTGCCACGGTGCGCGAAACGCAGGAGCGCGCGCGCCGCGGTGACCTGCCACCGGACCAGGTGCCGGCAGCGGTCGAGGCGGCCCTGGCCGCCCAGGCCACCACCTCGCTGCGGCCGGTGCTGAACGCCACCGGCGTCGTCGTGCACACCAATCTCGGCCGTGCTCCGCTGGCCGCCGGCGCGGTCGACGCGTTGATCGCCGCCAGCGGCTACGTCGACGTCGAACTCGACCTCACCACCGGTACCCGCTCCAAACGCGGCGTCGCACTCCGGGAAGCGCTGCTCGGCGCCTGCCCGGCGGCCGAGGACGCCCTCGTCGTCAACAACGGTGCCGCCGCCCTGGTGCTGGCGACCACCGCCCTGGCCGGCGACAAGGAAGTGATCATCAGTCGCGGTGAACTCATCGAGATCGGAGCAGGCTTCCGGCTGCCCGACCTGATCGCCTCCACCGGCGCGCGACTTCGCGAAGTCGGCACCACCAATCGCACCCATCTCAGGGACTACGAGGCGGCGCTGGGGCCGGAAACGGGCTGCGTGCTCAAGGTGCACCAGAGCAACTTTCGGGTGGAAGGCTTCACGGCCGCCGCATCGCTGGCCGACCTGCACACACTGAGCGCGGCGCGGCGCATTCCACTGATCGCCGACCTGGGCAGCGGGCTCCTCCGGCCGGACCCGGTGCTGCCCGACGAGCCCGATGCCGCCACCGCGCTGGCCGAGGGCGCCGACCTCGTCATCGCGAGCGGCGACAAACTGCTCGGCGGACCACAGGCGGGGATCATCCTGGGCCGCGCCGAGGTGATCACCAGGCTGGCGCGGCATCCACTGGCCCGGGCGGTCCGCGCCGACAAGCTGACCCTGGCCGCGCTCGAGGCGACGGTCCGCGCCGGCGGCTCCCCGGTGACCGCGGCTCTGCATGCCGAGAGTGACCGGTTGCGTATCCGCGCGCAGCGATTGGCCGACGCGGTCGGCGCGACCGTCGTCGCGCATGACGGCCGCGTCGGTGGCGGCGGTGCGCCCGGCGTGCCGCTACCCGGGTGGGCGGTCCGCCTGCCGGAGTCGGCTGCCGCACCGCTGCGTGCCGGCGAGCCCGCGGTACTGCCCCGCGTGCACGACGGCGCCTGCCTGCTGGATCTGCGCTGCATTGCCGAGGCCGACGACAATCGCCTGCTGGCTGCGGTGCGCGCGGCGCTGGACGGACAGCCCTGAGCACTCATGTCGTGGCCACCGCGGGCCACGTCGACCACGGCAAGAGCACACTCATTCACGCGCTCACCGGCATGGAGCCCGACCGCTGGGAGGAGGAGCGTCGCCGCGGCCTGACCATCGACCTCGGCTTCGCGTGGACCACGCTGCCGTCCGGCCGCAAGGTCGCGTTCGTCGACGTGCCGGGCCACCAGCGCTTCCTGGGCAACACGCTGGCCGGCCTCGGTCCCGCGCCGGTGGTGTGCTTCGTCGTCGCCGCCGACGAGGGCTGGCGCGCACAATCCGACGACCACCGCGACGCCGTTGCGGCACTGGGCATTCAGCACGGTCTCATCGTGATCACCCGCGCCGACCGGGCCCCGGAGCGCGGCGCCGAGGTGCTCGCCCAGGCCCGCGCCGAGTTGGCCGAAACCGGCCTGCGCGGCGCCCCGGGCATCATCGTGTCGGCCGTCGAGGGCAGCGGGCTCGCCGAGTTGCGTGCGGCTTTGGACGGCGTACTGGCGCAGGTGCCGGCACCCGAGACCGGCGCCCGGGTGCGGCTGTGGGTGGACCGTTCCTTCACCATCACCGGCGCCGGCACGGTGGTGACCGGCACGTTGCCCGCCGGGACACTCACCGTCGGCGACCGGCTGGACCTGTTCGGTGCGTCGCGCATCCGGTCGGCGACGATTCGCGGAGTACAGAGTTGTGGGCAGCCGTTCCCCTTCCTGGGACCCGTTTCGCGGGTGGCGCTGAACCTTCGCGGTGTGCCCCGCGAAGCCGTGCGCCGCGGCGACGCGCTGATCACCCCGGACGCATGGCCGGACACCCGGCTACTCGACGTGCGGCGCACCTCCGGCGGTGTGTGGAGTGAGGCCCCGACTCATCTGGTCGCCCATGTCGGCACGGCGGCCGTGCCGGTGCGGTTGCGCCCCTTCGATGACGACCATGCCCGGCTCACCCTGGACCGGAGCCTGCCATTGGTGTTCGGCGACCGGCTGGTGCTGCGCGACCCGGGCAGCGTCCGGATTGTCGGCGGTGCCGAGGTGCTCGACGCCGAACCTCCGGGGCTGCGCCGACGCGGCGACAGCGGGCGCCGCGCAGCGATTTTGGCGCGCGCGGAACCCGGCGGTGACGTCGAAGCCGAGGTCGCGCGCCGGGGAGCCGTTCCGGAAACGCATCTGCGCCGGCTGGGGTTGTTACCGCACACCGTTCCCGCCCAGGTCCTGGTCGTCGACGGTTGGTGGGTGCACCGACCGACGCACGAGGCATGGCAGCACCGGCTGCGGGCCGCGGTCGACGGCCTACGCGCACGAGATCCGTTGGCCGACGGTCTGTCTCGGGGCGCGGCCCGCGACCTGCTGGCGCTGCCCGACGAAGCACTGCTGGACGGGGTTGCCCGCGCCGCCGGGCTCGAGCAGGACGGCGGCACCATCCGGCTACCCGGCACCCGCGACGAACTCGGTGACGCCGAAGCACCGATCAGTGAGCTGGAGAAGAAGTTACGAGCTGACCCGTTCGGGGCACCGGAAGCCTACGAACTACAGGCGCTGAAACTGGGCACCCGCGAACTGGCCGCCGCCGAGCGCGCCGGACGCGTGTTGCGATTGCGCGACGGCGTGGTGCTGTTGCCGAACGCACCCGCGCTGGCCATGCGCACCCTGGCCACGCTCGATCAGCCCTTCACCACAAGCCAAGCACGCCAGGCACTTAACACCACCAGGCGGGTCGCGATTCCGCTCCTCGAACACCTCGACGCCCGCGGATGGACCCGTCGACTGGATGCCGGTCACCGAGAAGTGGTGCGCTGATCCGCCTACCGCCAGGCTATTCTGCACGCATGGCGCCCGAAGCGCATCCAGCGGCGGCGGTGCCGGTCACGAGTCGACGCCGCCGCCTGCCGCCGCGCAACGCCACCTATCCCAAAAGCGTTACCCGCCAGAGGCGTGTTCTGGTCAGGGCCACCAGGATCGGCGCCGTCGTCAGCGCTTTCTACACTCTCCTCGCCATCTTCGTCGGTCATGACGGGACCCCCATCGCCGTGCTCAGCGCCGTCAGCACAGTGGTCTACCTGGGGATTCCGCTGCTGTACCGCTTCGGGGAACTCGTCGCGCCAATGGTTTTCATCGTCGCCGCCTACGTGCTGATCACATCACTGTGCTTGAACGTCGGCACCGGAACCGGAATTCAGTTCTACTACCTGGTGGGCGCATCAATTGTGGTCCTGGTGCTGGGCATCGACCACATCGTGCTGGCGACGGTGATGGCGGCGGTGGGAGCGGTGCTGACCGTCCTCCTGCAGATGACGGTACCCGAAACGACCGGCGTGCAACCTCATTGGGCCTACGCCTTCGGCTACATCGTGTCGGTGGCGACATCCTGGCTCATGGTCATGGCGATCGTCTGGTCGGCGTTGCGCGAAATCACCCGTGCCGAACGGGTGATCGAAGCGGAATACCTCCGGTCGGAGTCGTTGCTGGCCAACATTCTGCCGGCGAAAATCGCTGAGCGGTTGAAGGATCCGTCGCGGCCCGTCATCGCCGACAGGTATGACGATGCCTCGGTGTTGTTCGCCGATATCGCCGGTTTCACCAGTAGAGCCAGTGATACCCCGCCCACTGACCTGGTCCGGTTCCTGGATCAGCTCTACACCAAGCTGGATGGCCTGGTCGACCGGCACGGGCTGGAGAAGATCAAGACCAGTGGCGATTCGTACATGGTCGTCAGCGGGGTACCGGATCCGCGTCCGGACCACCTAGAAGCGCTGGCTCAGCTCGCACTGGACATGGCGCAGGCCGTTGCCGGTCTGAAAGATCCACGGGGCCGGGCTGTTCCGTTACGGATCGGGTTGGCGGTCGGTCCCGTGGTCGCCGGTGTGGTCGGAGCGCGCAAGTTCTTCTACGACGTATGGGGCGACGCCGTCAACGTCGCGGCGCGGATGGAGACCACCGACGTCGAGGGCCGCATCCAGGTGCCCCAGGACGTGTATGACCGGCTCAAGGACCGGTTCGTGTTCGAGGAACGCGGCGACATCGACGTCAAAGGCAAGGGCGTGATGCACACCTGGTATCTCGTCGGCAGAGCTCCCTGGCGTTAAATCCCCGCTGCGTCCGCGATTTCGCGTGCCTTCTGCACCCGGGCGTCGATCCACGCGAGCACGGGAGTTCCGGCTGAGGCCTTGTTCTGCGGCTCGTCCATCGCCCGGCGCATCACCCCCTCTGCGATGATGGCCAGCTTCCACAGCCCCAGGGCATGCCAGTACTGCAACGCGGCGGCGTCGCGGCCCGTCTCGTCCAGGTACAACCGGGTCATCTCCGCCCGGTCCGGAAAACCTTCCAGTGTCGACGGCGCGTAGTCACCGCTGAGCGCTTCACCCGGCTCGGCCCAGTAGGTGAGCAGACTGCCCATGTCGGCCAGCGGATCGCCCAGTGTGGACAGTTCCCAGTCCAGCGTCGCCACGATCGCACCGGTCTCCGGTGAGGTGATCAGGTTGCGCAGGTGAAAGTCGCCGTGCACCAAGCTGACCTCGCGCTGCTCGGGCGCGGCGGCAGCCAGCCGGCGGGTGAGGTCGTCCAGGTCCGGTAGTTCTCGCGTCTTGGAGAGCTCCCACTGGCCTGCCCAGCGTTTGAGCTGACGCTGGGCGTACGGCTTGTGGCTGGCGAGGTCGGCCAGGCCCACCTCGTCGAGGTCGACCGCGTGAATCTTGGCCAGGGTGCGCGGTAGGTCGACGGCGATCTGATGCCGTTGCCGCGGCGTCAGCGCTTCGGCCACCCCCATGGTGTCGACCACCAGCCCGTCCACGAACTCCATCAGCACCAGCGGCACGTCGCTGAAATCGGAATCCGTTGTCGTTGCGATGATTTGCGGTACCGGCACCGGGGTGTCCGCCAGGGCCGCGATGATGCGCGCTTCCCGCAGTACGTCGTGCGCCGAGGCCAGCAGATGGCCCAGGGGCGGCCGGCGCAACACCCAGGCGCGGCTCCCCGCATCGCTGACCCGGTACGTGAGATTGGACTGGCCGAGGCCGATCCGCTGAAACTGCAACGGTGCTTCGAACTCGATCCCGAGCGTGGTGAGCCAGCGTGCCACCGCGTCAGGGTCGAGGCCGATGACCGTCACTTAGGCGCCCGGTACTTGCGCAGCTCCTGACTGGCGATGGACCGCTTGTGCACCTCGTCCGGGCCGTCGGCCAACCGCAAGGTGCGCAGATGCGCCCACGCCATGGCGAGCGGGAAGTCGTCGGTCACACCGCCGCCGCCGTGCACCTGAATGGCGCGATCGACGATCTTCAGGGCGATGTTCGGGGCCGCCACCTTGATGGCCGCGATCTCGGTCCTGGCTTCCTTGTTGCCGACCGTGTCCATCAGATACGCGGCCTTCATGGTGAGCAGCCGGATCATCTCGATGTCGATACGGGACTCGGCGATCCAGTCCCGGATATTGGCGTTGGCACTGATCGGTTTGCCGAAGGTGACCCGCGACTCCGCACGCCGGCACAGCAGTTCCAGCGCCCGCTCGGCCATGCCGATCGCCCGCATGCAGTGGTGGATACGACCCGGGCCCAGTCGCGCCTGGCTGATGGCGAAACCCTCGCCCTCGCCCTTGAGCACGTCCTTCGACGGCACCCGCACGTCCTCGAAGTCGATCTCCGCGTGGCCCTCGCGGTCCTGGTAGCCGAAGACCGACAGATTGCGCCGGACCGTGATGCCCGCGGCATCGATCGGTACCACCATCATCGACTGCTGACGGTGCGGTGCGGCGTCCGGATCGGTCTTGCCCATCACGATCAGCACCTTGCAATTGCGGTGCATTCCGTTGGAGGCGAACCATTTACGGCCATTCAGGACGTAGTCGTCACCGTCGCGGACCATCGACATCTCCACGTTGGTGGCATCGGAGCTCGCGACGCCAGGCTCGGTCATCGCGAACGCCGACCGGATCTTGCCGTCCAGCAGAGGCTTGAGGTAGCGCTCCTTGTGCTCGTCGGTGCCGAACAGCGTCAACACCTCCATGTTGCCTGTGTCCGGGGCGCTGCAGTTGCACGCCTCCGAGGCGAGGTGGCTGCGGCCCATGATCTCGGCCAGCGGTGCGTACTCGAGGTTCGTCAGTCCCGGCCCCCACTCGGGATGTGGGTGAAACAGGTTCCACAGGCCCCGCTTTCGTGCCTCGGCCTTGAGGTCCTCCAGGATCGGCGGGTGGTAGTGCGGGTCACCGGCTTCCCGCATCTGCTCGTCGTAGACGACCTCCGACGGGTACACGTGCGAATCCATGAACTCGAGCAGGTCCGACTGGTACTGCAGGGCGCGCTCGGAGATATCAAACAGGGCCATACCAGTGGTCTACACCACCCGCGCGATAGGCCCCTTCGCGGCATCGCCAACCAGGCGGTTCGCGCGTTACCGTCGACGGATGAAGACAACAGCCGCGGTCCTCGTCGAAGCGGGCCGGCCATTCGAACTGATGGAACTCGACCTGGACGGGCCGAGAGAGGGCGAAGTCCTGATCAATTACACCGCGGCCGGGTTGTGCCATTCCGACCTGCACCTCACCGACGGTGACCTGCCGCCTCGCTTCCCGATCGTCGGCGGCCACGAAGGAGCCGGGGTCATCGAGGATGTCGGCCCGGGCGTGACCAAGGTGAAACCCGGCGATCACGTCGTCTGTAGCTTCATCCCCAGCTGCGGACACTGCCGGTACTGTTCCACCGGCCGGCAGAGTCTCTGCGACCTGGGGGCGACGATCCTCGAAGGGTGCATGCCGGACGGATCCTTCCGATTTCACGGTGGCGGAACGGATTTCGGCGCGATGTGTATGCTCGGGACCTTCGCCAAGAAGGCCACCATCTCGCAGCATTCGGTGGTCAAGGTCGACGACTGGCTACCGTTGGACGTCGCGGTGCTGGTCGGCTGCGGCGTGCCGACGGGATGGGGCAGCGCCACCTACGCGGGCAATGTCCGCCCCGGCGACATCACCGTGATCTACGGCATCGGCGGAATCGGTATCAACGCCGTCCAGGGCGCGGTGCATGCCGGCGCCAAATACATCGTGGTGGTCGACCCGATCGCGTTCAAACGCGACGCCGCGCTCAAGTTCGGTGCGACCCACGCCTTCGAAAACGCCGCGGCGGCCGCCGAGAAGATCAGTGAACTGTCCTGGGGCCAGGGCGCGGACCAGGCCATCGTCACCGTCGGCACGGTGGACGAAGACGTGATCTCGGCGGCGTTCGACGCCGTCGGCAAGGGGGGCACCGTCGTCGTCGTGGGCCTCGCCGATCCCGCGAAGGCGACTGTCCACGTCTCGGGGGGCATGCTCGTGCTGACCGAAAAGACGATCAGGGGCTCACTGTTCGGCTCGGCCAACCCGCAGTACGACATCGTCCGGCTGCTACGCCTCTACGACGCGGGACAACTCAAGCTCGACGAACTCGTGACGACGAAGTACCGCCTCGAGGACGTCAATCAGGGTTATCAGGACCTGCGGGAGGGCAAGAACATTCGAGGCGTCATCGTTCACTGAGCCCCGGGGGCGGTGAGGTCCAGCGCGATATCGACCAGCATGTCCTCCTGCCCGC
The DNA here is from genome assembly GCF_031583025.1 of Mycobacterium sp. Z3061. NCBI lineage: Bacteria > Bacillati > Actinomycetota > Actinomycetes > Mycobacteriales > Mycobacteriaceae > Mycobacterium > Mycobacterium pumcae. The sequence goes on from NZ_CP134062.1 coordinate 338,227, forward strand.
CGATCATGCCGCGACGGCCCGCCTCTTCCAGCAGCGTCCTGGCGTCGATGCCGTAGCGAGCCGAAGCCTCTTCGGCGTGCCGCAGGAAGCTCGAATAGACACCGGCGTACCCGAGCGTCAACGTCTCGCGATCCACCCGAACGGGCCGGTCCTGCAGGGGACGGACCAAGTCGTCGGCGGCGTCCTGGAGTGCGTGCAGGTCGCAACCGTGCTGCCAACCGAGCTTGTCGGCGGCGGCGACGAAGACTTCCAGCGGTGCGTTGCCGGCGCCGGCACCCATCCCGGTCAGGGAGGCATCGACGCGGGCGGCCCCGTGCTCTACGGCCGTGATTGAGTTGGCCACCCCCAGCGACAGATTGTGGTGCGCGTGGATCCCGACTTCCGTTGTCGCCAGCAGTATTTGGCGCACGGCGTCGACGCGTTCGGCGACGTCGCGCATGGTCATGGCACCACCGGAATCGACCACGTACACGCAACCGGCGCCGTAGCTCTCCATCAGTCTGGCCTGTTCGGCCAGTGCGGTGGGCGTGGTCAGGTGGCTCATCATCAGGAACCCGGCGGTGTCCATGCCGAGTTCGCGGGCCGCCGCGATGTGCCGGGCGGAAATGTCGGCCTCGGTGCAGTGCGTGGCGACGCGGACCACGGTGGCACCGGCGCGGTGCGCGTCTTTCAGGTTGCGAACGGTGCCGATGCCGGGCAGCACCAGCGTTGCGACCCGAGCGTGCCGCACGTTGGCCGCGACGGCCTCGATCCATTCCAGGTCGGTGTGTGCCCCGAAGCCGTAAACGCAACTGGATCCGGCCAATCCGTCCCCGTGCGCGACTTCGATGGAGTCGACGCCTGCGGCGTCGAGTGCCGCGGCGATCGCGACTGCTGAGTGCAGCGTGTACTGGTGCCGCACGGCGTGCATCCCGTCACGCAGGGTGACGTCGCTGATGAAGAGGCCAGTCATGAGGTGGCCCCGGCCGATTGGCGGGCGATGCACTCGGCGGTGGCCTGCGCCGCGGAGGTCATGATGTCGAGATTGCCGGCGTAGGCAGGCAGGTAGTCCCCGGCCCCGGCGACCTCCAGCATCGCGGTGACCCGGGTGCCGGCGAACTTGCCGGTTTCGGGGATGTATAAAGGTTTTTCGGGGGTGAAGGTTTCGAACTGCACACCTTGGGTGAGCCGGTAGCCGGGCACGTAGGCGTTGACGCGTGCCACCATGTCGGCGATCGATGCCCGGATCGCGCCGTGATCGGCGTCCCCGTCGACCAGACAGTAGACGGTGTTGCGCATGAGTACCGGTGGGTCGGCCGGATTGATAATCATGACGGTTTTGCCGCGTTGGGCTCCTCCCACGGATATCAGTGCTGCCGAGGTGGTTTCGATGAATTCGTCGATTCCGGCGCGGGTTCCGGGGCCCGCGGACTTCGACGAGATGCAGGAGACGACTTCGGCGTAGGAGACGACGCCGTGCTCGGCAATCGCGGCCACGATCGGCACCGTCGACTGGCCGCCGCAGGTCACCATGTTCAGGTTGCCCCGGTCGAGGTGGTCATCGAGGTTGACCACCGGGACGCAGTATGGGCCGACGGCAGCCGGGGTGAGGTCGAGCACCCGTACCCCGGTCGGTTGCAGCCTCGCCCAGTTGGCCCGGTGGACGGTGGCAGATGTCGCGTCGAATACCAGCCTGATGTCGCCGAAGTGTGGCATGGACAGCAAGCCCGCGACGCCGCCGGCCGTGGTGGGAACGCCAGCGGCGCGGGCGCGTGCCAAACCATCTGAATCGGGGTCTATGCCGGCCATGGCGACCACTCGAAGCGCGCCGTCGCTACGCAGGATCTTGGTCATCAGGTCGGTGCCGATGTTGCCCGAGCCGATGATCGCCACCGGCCAGTCATGTTGCGCCACTGCAGTTTCCTCTACGTGAAGGTGAGAGATAGGGTGCCGAGGGTGTCGATGGTCGCGGTGGCGACGTCACCGCCTGTCACGAATGCAGCGGCGGTGAAGGACCCGGACATCACGAACTGGCCCGCGGAGAGTTCGGTGTCGAACTCGGCCAGCGCGTTGGCCAGCCAGGCGACCGCTGCAGCGGGGTCGCCCATCACGGCATCACCGGTGCCACGGCCGACTTCGGTGCCGTTGAGGACCAGCGACGCGACGACCTGCGGCAGGCAGAGGTCGCCGGTACAGGGCAACCACTCGCCGATCACCACCGCGCCCGAACTCGCATTGTCGGCGACGGTGTCGGCCAGGGTGAGCTGCCAGTCCGCGATACGGCTGTCGACGATTTCCAGCGCCGCGGCCACGGATTGCGTTGCGGCATAGACATCCGCCGTGGTCACGCCGGGGCCGCGCAACGGATCCCGCAACAGAAAAGCGATCTCTGGCTCCACGCGCGGGCTGCAGAACCGCGACGCGTCGACACTTCCGCCCGCGATCACCATGTCGTCGAGGATGAAACCGAAATCCGGTTCGTCGACACCGAGCAGCGCCTGCATGGGCCGCGACGTCAGGCCGATCTTGCGGCCCACCAGTACCGCACCGGCAGCCAGCCTGCGCCGCAGATTGATCTGCTGAATCGCGTAGGCGTCCGCGACTCGCAGCCCGGGCATGGACTCGGTCGGGGGCCGGATCGGTGCGCGATCGCGTGCGGCGTTCCAGAGGGCGTCGGCGGTAGCGGTGAGCACAAGAACTCCTGAGGTATTGACTCCGTAGTGATCATTACATTACCGTAGCGACCACTACGGTACAAGTGTCGATGACGACACCCGAAGAATGAGAGTCAGAAGTGAGCGATTCGGGATCACCGGTCTGTTCAACACCGACCTACGACGTCGCCATCGTCGGCTACGGGCCGGTCGGTGCCACGGCTGCCAACCTGCTGGGCAGGCAGGGGCTGAAAGTCGTTGTCATCGAACGTGATCCCGACATCTACAACCGGGCGCGAGCGATCTCGACCGACGAGGAGGTGATGCGCGTCTGGCAGTCGGTGGGCCTGGCCGACCGCTTGCAGCAGGACATGCTGCCCGACCGTCCGGTGGCCTTCGTCGACGCCGATGGTGCTCCCTTCTACGAAACGACCATCTCCGGGCACGGATGCGGCCATCCGCCGCAGCAGTTCATCTATCAGCCGGCCGTCGATCAGGTACTGCGCGAGGGGGTGGCCCGTTTCGGCAACGTCGGGTTGATGCTCGAGCACGAATGCCTGCGGGTGATAAACAAAGGCGACCACGTCGAGCTGATGCTGGCTGACCTCCGCTCAGACCTCTTCAAACGGGTCCGCGCCGCCTATGTGATCGCAGCCGACGGCGGCTCGTCACCGACGCGCGGACAGCTGGGTGTCGGCTATTCAGGCAAGACCTACTCCGAACGGTGGGTGGTCATCGACACCAAGGTCGTCAAGGAATGGGACGCCCACGACCGCTTGCGGTTTCATTGCAACCCCGCTCGTCCCACCGTCGACTGCCCGACGCCGCTGGGTCACCACCGGTGGGAGTATCCGGCCCGGGCCGGCGACACCGACGAATATCTCGTCAGCGACCAAGCCGTGTGGAAGGTGCTCAACGAGCAGGGCATCACCGACGAGCACGTCGAGGTACTGCGCGCGGTGATCTACCGTCACCACGTCCGCACCGCCGACCGGTGGCGGGTCGGCCGCGTGTTCCTGGCCGGTGACGCCGCACACGCCATGCCACCGTGGATTGGGCAGGGCATGGCCGCGGGTGTCCGCGACGTCGCCAATCTGTGCTGGAAGATCGCCGCTGTGCTGCGGGGGCAGGCATCCGAGGCACTGCTGGATTCGTATGAGAAAGAACGCAAACCGCATGTCACCGAGGTGACCAGGCGGGCGGTGCTGATGGGCCGCGTCATCACCGAGCACAACGAGGTGCTCGCGGCCGTCCGCAACCACCTGCTGCGGCTGATCACCAAGGTGCCCACGATAACTCGGCAAGGGCAGAAGCTCTATTGGGTCCCCGAGGCCCACTATCCCGACGGATTCTTCGCCGGGGCCGGGCACAGAGCAGAGGGCCGGCAGATCATCCAGCCCCGCATCAGTGACGACACCGGTGCCAAGGTGCGCCTCGACGACGTCCTGCAGGGCCGTTGGACGCTGCTGCACACAGGTGCTCCGCCCCCCGGCGCGCAGGCATGGTCACAGCGCGGGGTGATGGTGCTTCCGGTACGCGACACCATGCTGACGGCCTGGCTCACGAAGCACAAGGCCACCGCCGTGGTCGTACGCCCGGACGGATTCGTATACGCAGCAGCCGGTTTCGCTGGGCCGTTGCCGCCACCGCCGCCCGGTCTGGACTGCGCCGTCAGCACCCCGGCGGCGATCGCGAGCGGGGTTCTCGCATGACCAGCATCGACTTGGCCGAACGGACGGTCGTTGTCAACGGTCAGCCGATCTTTTACGCCGAAACCGGAAGCGGGGCGCCGGTGGTGCTGCTGCACGGAGGCGGGCCCGGTGCATCGGGCGTGACGAACTACTCCCGCAACATCGACGCGCTGGCGCGGCGTTTCCGGGTGATAGTTCCCGACATGCCGGGGTACGGCCGTTCTACCAAAACGCTGGACCAGTCCGACCCGTTCGGCTTCCTCGCGGATTCGGTCCGGGGGCTGCTCGACCAACTCGGTGTTGGGGCAGCGCATCTGGTGGGCAACTCCTATGGTGGCGCCGCCGCGTTGCGCCTCGCCCTGGACACCCCCGACCGGGTCGACAAGCTGGTCCTGATGGGTCCCGGCGGAATCGGTACCACCCGGGCGCTGCCCACCGCAGGCCTCAAGAGCCTGCTGTCCTACTACGGCGGGGATGGCCCGAGTCGAGAGAAGCTGGCGAGCTTCATCCGCACATATCTTGTGTACGAGAGAGATTCAGTGCCGGACGCGCTGATCGACGTGCGCTACGAGGCGTCGATCGACCCCGAAGTGGTGGCCAATCCGCCGCTGCGCCGTCCGTCGGGACTGCGCACGCTGTGGCGGATGGACCTGACCCGAGATGCGCGCTTGAAGCATTTGCAGACGCCGACATTGGTGCTGTGGGGCCGTGACGACAAGGTCAACCGGCCGGCGGGTGGACCGATGCTGCTCAACATGATGCCGAACGCCGAACTGGTCATGACCTCCCACACCGGCCACTGGTTCCAGTGGGAACGGGCCGAGCTGTTCAACGAATTGGTATATGAGTTCCTGCAACCGGATTCGAGGTTGGCTCATGCGTGATGTATTCGGCCGGGTGCACCTCGGCTACCTCGTCATCGAGACGAACAAGTTCACCGAGTGGCGCAGATTCGGACGCGACGCTCTCGGCATGCACCTCGACGATGCCATGCCCGACGTCCAGCGATTTCGGCTGGACGACCACGAATGCCGCTTCCTGTTGCAGCGCGGGCCCGCCGAGGACGTCGCCGCGCTGGGCTGGGAGGTCGACGATCACGCTGCCTTCGACGACATCGTCTCCCGCGTCACCGGCCACGGCGTCCCCGTCACCGGCGGCACCGACGAGGAGGCCGCGTTGCGCGGTGTCGAGCGGCTGGTGCGGTTCCCCGGACCCAACGGCCTGACCCAGGAGATCTTCACCCGCGCCAGGACGAGCAGTGTCCCGCTCGCCGTCCGGGGTGGATTCGTCACCGGCGCTTCGGGATTGGGTCACGTCGCGCTCACCAGCAAGAAACCCGAGCAGGTCCGCGGTTACTACCAGACCGTGTTCGACGCCCGGCTGACCGATTTCATCGACGAAACCATCAACGGGCTGAAGTTCAAGATCCGCTTCCTGCGGGTGAACGAGCGTCATCATTCGGTGGCGGTCGCTGCGGTCAACCGGTTGCCGCTCAACCCGATTCGTACCCGGGTGCAGCACTGCAACATTCAGGTGGCCTCGCTGGACGACATGACGACGGCCTATCAGCGGGTCAAAGAACTCGGCTTCGAGATGGCGCTCGGCGTCGGCCAGCACACCAACGACCGTGAACTCTCCTTCTACGCCGTGACGCCGTCCGGTTTCGAATGGGAGGTCGGCTGGAACCCGATCGTCGTCGACGAATCCACTTGGGAACCAACGACGCATCAGGGCATCAGCATCTGGGGTCACACTCCGGAAGGTCAGAGCATCATCGACAAACTCAACCAGTTCAAGGTCGGAGCACAGTCGTTGTGGCACCGCGAAGACACCGTGCCCGCACTGGCGGGCGCAACCGGGTAAAGCTCAGTCGCGGGCTGCCTCCAGCGCGTCGTTGAACGTCTTGCTCGGCCGCATCACCGCCGCGGTCTTTTCCGGGTCCGGGTAGTAATAGCCGCCGATGTCGGCCTCTTCGCCCTGCACCGCGTTCAGCTCGCGCACGATGGTGTCTTCGTTCTTGGCCAAAGCTTCGGCGAGCGCGGCGAAGTGCTTCTTCAGCTCCTCGTCGTCGTCCTGCGCGGCGAGCTCCTGCGCCCAGTACAGGGCGAGATAGAACTGGCTGCCCCGGTTGTCGAGCTCGCCGGTCTTACGGGACGGGCTCTTGTCGTTCTCCAGCAGTTTGCCGATCGCGGCGTCCAGGGTCTTGCCCAGGATCTTGGCGCGCTCGTTGCCGGTCTTGATGCCGATGTCCTCGAAACACGCACCCAGTGCCAGGAATTCGCCGAGGGAGTCCCAGCGTAGGTGGTTCTCCTCGACCAACTGGTGCACATGCTTGGGCGCCGAACCACCCGCACCGGTTTCGTACATCCCACCGCCGGCCATCAGCGGCACGATCGAGAGCATCTTGGCGCTGGTACCCAATTCCAGGATCGGGAACAGGTCGGTCAGGTAGTCGCGCAGGATATTGCCGGTCGCGGCGATGGTGTCCAGCCCGCGGACCAGGCGCTCGAGCGTGTACCGCATGGAACGCACCTGGGACATGATCTGAATATCGAGTCCCTCGGTGTCGTGTTCCTGCAGGTATGTCTTGACCTTCGTGATCAGTTCGTTCTCGTGCGGCCGGTAGGGGTCGAGCCAGAACAGCACCGGCATCCCGGAGTTGCGTGCCCGGTTGACGGCCAGCTTGACCCAGTCGCGGATCGGCTCGTCCCGCACGATCGGCATACGCCAGATGTCGCCTTCTTCCACGTTCTGGCTGAGCAGCACCTCACCGGTTTCGGCGTCCACGATGTTGGCGACCCCGGCCTCGGGTATCTCGAACGTCTTGTCGTGGGAGCCGTACTCTTCGGCCTGCTGCGCCATCAGGCCGACATTGGGGACGGTGCCCATCGTCGTCGGGTCGAACTGGCCGTTGGTCTTACAGAAGTTGATGATCTCCTGGTAGATGCGGGAGAAGGTGGACTCCGGGTTGACGGCCTTGGTGTCTTTCGGCCGCCCGTCGGCGCCCCACATCTTGCCGCCGGCCCGGATCATCGCCGGCATGGACGCGTCGACGATCACGTCGCTGGGCGAGTGGAAGTTGGAGATGCCCTTGGCCGAGTCGACCATCGCCAGTTCGGGGCGGTGCTCATGGCAGGCGTGCAAGTCGCGGATGATCTCGTCGTGTTGTGACGCGGGCAGCGACTCGATCTTGTTGTACAGATCGACCAACCCGTTGTTGACGTTGACGCCCAGCTCGTCGAACAAATCCTGGTGCTTCTCGAAGGCGTCCTTGTAGAAGATGCGCACCGCATGCCCGAACACGATCGGGTGGCTGACCTTCATCATGGTCGCCTTGACGTGCAGTGAGAACATCACGCCCGTCTTGTGTGCGTCTTCCATCTGCTCTTCGTAGAAGTCGCAGAGGGCCTTCTTGCTCATGAACATGCTGTCGATGATGTCGCCATCCAGCAGCGACACCTTGGGCTTGAGCACGATGGCCTCGCCGCTCTGGGTGACCAGCTCCATCCGCACGTTGCGGGCGCCGTCCACCGTCATCGATTTCTCGCCGTGGTAGAAGTCGCCGTGCTTCATGGTCGCGACGTGGGTGCGCGAGGCCATCGACCACGGGCTCATGCTGTGCGGGTGCTTGCGTGCGTATTCTTTGACCGCCTTGGGTGCTCGCCGGTCGGAGTTTCCTTCGCGCAGAACGGGGTTCACCGCGCTACCCAGGCAATTGCCGTAGCGCTTCCGGAGCTCCTTTTCCTCGTCCGTCTTGGGATTCTCCGGGAAGTCCGGAATCTTATAGCCCTTGCCCTGCAGTTCCTTGATGGCGGAGACCAGCTGCGGCACCGAGGCGCTGATGTTGGGCAGCTTGATGATGTTGGTGTCTGGGTCCTGAGTCAGCTTCCCCAGCTCGCCGAGGTTGTCCGGGACGCGCTGGTCTTCGTTCAGCTGGTCGGGGAACTGGGCCAGAATCCTGGCCGCCACCGAGATGTCACTGGTCTTGATCTTGATGCCCGCCGGCTCGGCGAAGGCCCGGACTATCGGCAGAAATGCGTAGGTCGCCAGCAGTGGCGCCTCGTCGGTCAGCGTGTAGATGATGGTCGGCTGATCATCGCTCATGCGTGTTCTCCCGGCGTCAGTGTCGGTCGGCTAATGATGGCTCCGCGTTGGTAACGGCTACCAGTATCGCCGCTCCACTATCTCAGCGGATACCCCGTCACCCAGCCGCTACCGTTCAGGCGGCGAGATCACACCCCTGGACGGGCCGCCGCAACGTAACGACCGTCACTCCCGGTCGATAGAAGCCCTGCTCAGGGCGTATTTTCTCGCTTGTCGTTTCCCTCAGTGGGAGCCAAACCCGTTTCCCTGACGGGCGAGGCGCATAGCGTCTTTTGTGATGCCACCAAGCTTCTTCTGGTTCCTGCCGACGAGCGGCGACAGCAGGTCGATCGTCGGTGCGTCGCACGCGTCGTCCCACTTGGGTCTGCCCGCCGGCTATCGCGGGCCGACCCGTCGTTACCTGGCCGAGGTGGCCCGCGCCGCCGACCGGCTCGGCTATGAGGGCGTGCTGACGCCCACCGGGACCTGGTGTGAAGACGCCTGGCTGACTGCCTCGGCGTTGGTGGCCGAGACCGAGAGGCTGAAGTTTCTGGTCGCTTTCCGTCCGGGCCTGACGCCGCCGACCCTGGCCGCTCAACAAGCGGCGACCCTGCAGCGATTCTCCGATGGCCGGGTGTTACTCAACATCGTCAGCGGTGGCGACGACAGCGAGCAACGGCGATTCGGCGACTGGCTCGGTCACGACGAGCGGTATGCGCGCACCGCAGAATTCCTGCAGATCCTCACCGCGTTGTGGACGAGGGATTCGGTGGATTACACCGGTCGGTACTACCGGGTCGCCGACGCACGGGTGCCCGTGCCACCGGATCCGGTGCCGGGTATCTACTTCGGTGGCTCATCAGCGGCGGCCCTCCCAATCGCCGCCGAGTTCGCCGACGTCTACCTCACCTGGGGCGAGCCGCCGCCTGTCGCGGCCGCCAAGATCGCACGTGTTCGCGCACAAGCCGTCGCACGCGGCCGGGACATCCGATTCGGTATCCGGTTGCACACCATCAGCCGGGACACCTCCGCCGCGGCCTGGGCGGTCGCCGAGTCGCTGCTCGCCGAACTGACCGAGGGACAGATCGCGGCAGCCACGGAACTGCACGCAAAATCCGAATCGGAAGGCCAACGGCGGATGACGGCACTGCACGGTGGGCGTACGGACAAGCTGGAGATCTACCCGAACCTGTGGGCCGGCGTCGGCCTGATCCGCGGTGGTGCCGGCACGGCCCTGGTAGGCAGTCATCAAGAAGTGGCAAACCTCATCACCGAATACCATTCGCTCGGCTTCGACGAGTTCATCCTTTCCGGCTATCCGCATCTGGAGGAGGCGTACTGGTTCGCTGAGGGTGTGCTGCCATTGCTGACCGCTCAGGGGGCAGTTCGATCGAGGGAAGCGTTGGCGCAGTGAGCGTTTCGCCGGATGGATTTTTCCTGGCCGTGGCCCTCGATGGCGCCGGATGGCACCCGGCGGCGTGGCGGGAGCCCGACGCCCGGCCCAGCGAACTCTTCACCGCAGGCTACTGGGCCGATCTCGTCGTCGAGGCCGAGCGCGGATCGTTGGACTTCGTCACCATCGAAGATGGCTTGGCGGTGCAGTCCGACGAACAGTTCGATCCCGACAACCGTTGCGACCGGGTGCGCGGCCGACTGGACGCAGTGCTCATCGCCGCACGGATCGCGCCGCTTACCAAGCGGATCGGGCTGGTGCCGACGGTGGTCGCGTCCCATACCGAGCCGTTTCATGTGTCGAAGTCGATCGCCACGCTCGACTACGTGAGCGCGGGCCGGGCCGGGGTTCGTATCCGCGTGTCCAGCCGCAACGATGAGGCGGCGCACTTCGGCCGCCGTGTGCTGCCCCGCTTCTCTGACGATGCGCTCACCGACCCGTCCCAGCGCCCACGGTTCGACGAACTTCTCCTCGAGGCAACCGACTACGTGGAGGTGCTGCGTCGGTTGTGGGACAGCTGGGAGGACGACGCCGAGATACGCGATGTCGCCACGGGACGGTTCATCGATCGAACCAAGCTGCACTACATCGACTTTGAAGGGCGCTGGTTCTCCGTCAAGGGGCCCTCGATAACCCCCCGGCCGCCGCAAGGCCAACCGATCGTGGCCGCCCTGGGTCACGGCGCTGCCACCTACCAGTTCATCGCCGACAGTGCGGATGTCGGATTCGTGACCCCGCAGGACGCCGGGCAGGCCGAAGCCATCGTTGCCGACATCGCGCGACGCGCTGTGGCAAGACCGCGGGGCCCGCTGCACCTGCTGGCTGATCTCACCGTTTTCCTCGATGACACCCCGGTAGCCGCCGCTGCCCGCCGGCGTCGGCTTGACGAGCTGGCCGGAAGCGAATATCGCAGTGATGCGGCGCTTTTCGTCGGGACACCCGCCCAGTTGGCCGATCTGCTGCAGGAGTGGCGATCGGATAGCCTGGCGGGGTTCCGGCTGCGTCCGGCGACGCTGCCGCACGACCTGTTGCAGATCACCGACGGGCTGGTGCCCGAGTTGCGCCGCCGAAAACTGTTCCGGGCCTCCCGTACCGCCGAAACGCTGCGCGGGACGCTGGGATTGGCACGGCCCACCAGCCGGTACGCCACCGCCTGACTCTCAAGGAACGTCCCAATGGCTAAGCCTGTCAAGCAAATTCACCTCGCAGCCCACTTTCCAGGTGTCAACAACACCACCGTGTGGAGCGATCCGGCAGCGGGCAGTCACATCGAATTCAGCTCGTTCGCCCAGTTTGCCCGGACGGCCGAGCGGGGCAAGTTCGACTTCCTGTTCCTTGCCGAAGGATTGCGGCTGCGCGAACAGAACAACCAGATCTACGATCTCGACGTTGTCGGCCGGCCCGACACCTTCACGGTGCTTGCGGCGTTGGCGGCGGTCACCGACAGACTGGGATTGACCGGCACCATCAACTCGACGTTCAACGAGCCCTATGAGGTGGCGCGGCAGTTCGCCTCGCTGGATCACCTGTCCGCCGGCCGGGCGGCCTGGAACGTGGTGACGTCTTGGGATGCGTTCACCGGTGAGAACTTTCGGCGCGGGGGGTTTCTGGCCGAGGACCAGCGTTACGAGCGGGCGAAGACGTTCCTGCAGACGGCGAACGAACTGTTCGATTCTTGGCGGGGCGACGAGATATTGGCGGACAAGGACTCCGGAGTCTTCCTGGCCGACGCCGGCGCCGGCTCGTTCGCACATCAGGACGCGCACTTCGACATTCACGGTCGGTTCAACGTTCCCCGCAGTCCGCAGGGCCGTCCGGTCATTTTTCAGGCGGGCGACTCCGATGCGGGTCGCGAGTTCGCGGCGGCGGCCGCCGACGCGATCTTCTCCCGGCACAGCACCCTGGCAGCGGGGCAAGCGTTCTACAGCGATGTCAAGGGGCGTCTGGCCCGCTACGGACGGCACCGCGACGAGTTGCTGATCCTGCCTGCCGCCACCTTCGTGATCGGGGAGACCGACGCCGAGGCCGAGGAGATCGGGCGCGAGGTGCGACTGGCCCAGGTTTCCCCGCAGACGGCGATCAAGTTCCTCGAACAGCTGTGGAACCGCGACCTCAGCGACCACGACCCGGACGGCCCGCTGCCCACCGTCGATCCGATCGTCGGGGAGAACACCATCTCACGCGGCAGGGCCAGCGTCCGCATGTACCGGGATCCGGTTGCCATAGCGAACGATTGGCGGGATAGAGCCGCCGCGGAGAACCTGACCACTCGCGAGCTGATCGTCGAGGTGACCGGGCGACAGTCGTTCGTCGGATCAGCGCAGACGGTCGCCGCGTCCATCGACGAACTCGTGCAGCTCGATGCCAGCGACGGCTTCATCCTGGTCCCCCACATCACACCGGGTGGGCTGGATCCATTCGTCGACCAGGTCGTGCCGCTGCTGCAGGACCGAGGCGTCTTCCGGTCCGACTACAGCGGAACCACGCTGCGTGACCATCTGGGCTTACCCCCGCTGCGGCGCCGGGCCGGCGCCGACGCAGCCGGTTCCGCGGCATCCTGAGGGGCATCGTGCCGACGCCATTGACAGTCCTCGACCTGGTCCCGATTTCATCGGGATCGACGGCAGCGCGCGCCCTGGACAACAGCATCGACCTGGCGCGGCGTGCCGAGTCACTGGGCTACGCCCGTTACTGGTTCGCCGAGCACCATCTCAATCCCGGCGTGGCCGGAACTTCACCGGCCATCCTGCTGGCTTTGACCGCGTCGGAGACGTCGACGATCCGGCTCGGCTCGGGTGCGGTGCAGATGGGTCACCGCACTGCGTTGGCGACCGTGGAGGAGTTCGGGCTGCTCGACGCCCGGTTTCCCGGCAGGTTCGATCTGGGGCTGGGGCGTTCCGGAGGCAAACCGACCGGGCCACGCCCCGCTGATGCGGTGGTCGAACGACGCCCACCTGACGGCCTCACGATTCCGCCCGCCTTCGACCCGACGTCGTTGTTACAGTCGCCCCGCCTGGCATTGCACAAAGCGCTGCTGCAGTTGCCGGGTGCGCAATCGCAGAACTACACCGAGCAGGTGGATGACATCCTCAGCCTGATCGCCGACACGTACCGCGCCGAGAACGGTGAGGAGGCGCACGTCGTCCCCGGAGGCGGTGCCGACCTGCAGATCTGGATTCTCGGCAGCAGCGGTGGGGAAAGCGCCGCGGTGGCCGGAAGCAAGGGTTTGCGGTTTGCCGCCAACTACCACGTCACACCGTCCGCTGTTCTCGAGGCGGTCGACGCCTATCGAGCCGCTTTCCGGCCGTCGGCCGAGGTGAACCGGTCCTACGTCGCCGTATCCGCTGACGTCGTCGTCGCCGAGGATGAGGCGACCGCCCGGGAGCTGGCAGCGGGATATGGGCTCTGGGTACGCAGTATCCGCACGGCCGAGGGAGCCATTCCGTACCCGACGGCCGACGAAGCGCGCGGGCACGTCTGGACGGAGGCCGAGCGTCGGCTGGTGGCCGACCGCGTCGACACCCAGTTCGTGGGAACCGCCCCGCAGGTCGCCGATCGGCTGGAACGCCTGCGCGACGCCACCTCGGCCGATGAGTTGATCATCACGACGATCACTCACGATCACCGTGACCGGGTGCGGTCCTATGAATTGCTCGCCGAGGAATGGAATCGGCGCTGAGCTCACAAGCTGCCTGCGAGTCTTCCCAAGATCTCCGCGGTGGGTTCGTCGGTCGCGTGCCGGTAGCCCGTGCCTGCCCAGAGATGGACGAAGTCCGGTTGACCCGCCGCGGCCGCGGCCTTGCGCAGCGGGCTGGTGAGGTAGTGGATGGCGGGATAGCCCCATGGCGCGTCCGCCTCGTGCGCGTCGATGAAGGCGTTGCGCAGGCCGCGGGCGGGCCGTCCGGTGAAGGCGCGGGTGATGACGGTCTCGGTTCGGGCCGGGTCCACCAGGGCCGCCCGGTGGGTCGCCGATGCGCCGCTTTCCGCCGCGCGCAGCAGCACGGTGCCGACGACGGCCGCCGCGGCGCCGGCGTGGATCACTTCGGCCACCGCCTGCGGGGTGGCCAGTCCGCCGCCGGCGATGACCGGGAGGTCGACCGCCCGGGTGATGTCCGCGACGAGCGTGGTGATCGGAGTCGGGACCAGCGGCTCGGTCGGGGTGAATGTGCCGGAATGGCCGCCGGCGGTGTGCGCCTGGACCGCCAACGCGTCGGCACCGGCGTCGCGCGCGGCAGTCGCCTCGACCCGGTTGGTGACGGTCTGCACGACGATGGTGCCGGCCGCCTTGAGCGCCTGGACCACCCGCTGCGGCGGGATGCCGAACGTGAAGCTGACCAGTGGGACGGGGTCGTCCATGAGCAACTGGATTTTGTCGTCGAAGCTGTCGGTGTCTTCGATGGGTTCGGCGGGCAGGCTGAGGCCGAACCGCACGGCGTCGCGCTGGATCTCAGCGGCGTACCAGCGATACAGCTCGGGGTCTACCGGCAGCGGGTTCGGAGCAAAAATGTTGACGCCGAACGGGATTGATTCGGCACGGACCTGCCGGATCTGTTCCTCGACGGCTTGTGCCGTCTTGTAGCCGGCCGCGACCATGCCCAGACTGCCGGCGCGGCCGGCCGCGATGACCATCGCGGGGGAGGTGGGGCCACCGGCCATCGGCGCGGCCAGCACGGGCAGGGTGATTCCGAGTTGCGACAACATGTTGATCAGCTCCGTCTCAGACCGTCCAGGGCGACGTCGGTCACCCGCTCGGCGAGGTCGGCGTTGTATCCCTGCATCGCCTGACATCCCACGAGCAGTGTTTTCACTTCTGGCACACCGACATCCGGCCGGGCGGTACCGGCTTGTTGGGCGGCGTGCAGCAACTCGGCCAGCATGCCCAGGAATTCCTCCTCGGCCCGGGGGACCGCCTTGTTGACGTCTATCCCGATGCCGGCCAGGGCTTCCACCAGGCCCCGGTCGGCGGCACCCCACTGCAACACCATCGACCTCAGGAACGTGAACAACGCCTGGCCGGGGTCTCCGGACTCAAGCAGGGCGCGGCCCTCGTCGATCAGATGGTGCATCCGATCGGCGATCACCGCCTGAAACAGTGCGTCTTTGGTTGGGAAATGGCGATAAACGGTGCCGGCGCCCACGCCCGCGCGCCGCGCGATTTCGTCGATAGGCACCGACAGGCCCTCGGCCGCGAAGGTTTGGTAGGCGATATCCAGCACCCGCGCCCGGTTGCGGGCGGCGTCGGCCCGTACCGGCCGCGCGGTGCTCGCCATCTGGTGCCTCCCTGATTCAGACGGTTGACAAAACGGGGCGTACGTTCCGTATAGTATGCGAAAGCGGAGCGCTCGCCCCGTTTAACGACAACTTTACGCGATGATCCTGCGCAGAGGGTGGCGGCGACCCGCACTTTGCCGCCCTCACCGCCGAGTCAACCGCTACAAGAGGAGTTCTTCATGGCGAAATGGACCGCCAACGACATCCCCGATCAAACCGGCCGCACGGCCGTCGTCACTGGGGCCAACACCGGCCTCGGCCTCGAGACGGCTGCCGCGCTCGCCGCCCACGGCGCACGCGTGGTGCTTGCCGTCCGCAACCTGGAGAAAGGCAAGCAGGCCGCCGACCGGATCACGGCCGCGACGCCGGGGGCCGACGTACAGCTGCAAGAGCTCGACCTCGGCTCACTGGCGTCGGTACGCGAGGCCGCGGCGCAACTGCGTGCCACCCACGACCGTATCGACCTGTTGATCAACAACGCCGGCGTCATGTACCCGCCCAAGTCGACCACCGCCGATGGTTTCGAAATGCAGTTCGGCACAAATCATCTGGGCCACTTCGCGTTGACCGGGCTGCTGCTGGACCGGCTGCTGCCAGTCCCGGGGTCGCGGGTTGTGACGGTCAGCAGCGTCGGTCACCGCATCCGCGCCGCGATCCATTTCGACGACCTGCAGTGGGAGCGCAGCTACAGCCGGGTCGGCGCATACGGCCAGTCCAAGCTCGCGAACCTGCTCTTCACTTACGAACTGCAGCGTCGCCTGGCCCCGCACGGCACCACCATCGCAGCGGCGGCGCATCCGGGCGTCTCCGACACCGAGCTGACCCGGCACCTGCCCACGTTGATCGCACGGCTGGGCAAGCCGTTGTTCCAGCCCGCCGAACTCGGCGCGCTGCCGACGCTGCGAGCCGCCACCGACCCTGCCGTCCAGGGGGGCCAGTACTACGGACCCGACGGGTTCCAGGAAGTCCGCGGGTTCCCGAAACTCGTTGCCTCCAGCGCACAGTCGCACGACGTGGAACTGCAGCGCCGGCTGTGGGCGGTGTCCGAGGAGCTCACCGGGGTCAGCTACGACGTCTAGACCCGACAGAATGGGTCGATGCAGGCGCTGCGGAACATCATCCTGTTGACGTCCATTGCCGCGACGGCGCTGGTCGGCTGCGGCACGGTGGCGCCCGGCGGCCGGCCCGCGCCGGGGGCAGGCTCCAGCGGCGACTTCGCCGGGCCCGTGGACATCGGCAATGGCCGGCATCTGTACCTGCAATGCCGTGGCCGCGGCGCACCGACCGTCATTCTGGAATCCGGCTACCACAATTCGTCGGACCCGTGGAGTCAGTCCGACGCCACCGAGCCTGCCAGGGGACCCGCGGTGTTGCCCGCGCTGGCCGGCTCGCACCGGGTTTGCGCCTACGACCGGCCCGGGACTTTGCGCAACTCCGACCCGCCCACCCTCTCCGATCGCAGCTCATCGGTACCGATGCCGCGCACGGCGAGCGACGTGGTCAGCGATCTGCATACGCTGCTGGAGGCCGCGCACCTGCCGGGCCCGTACGTGCTGGTCGGTCACTCGCTGGGCGGGCTGTTCATTCGGCTGTATGCGCAGACCTACCCCGCGCAGGTGCGGGGACTGGTCTTCGTCGACGCGTTCGCGGCCGAGATCCCGGACTTGCTGGGATCCGATTGGCCGGCCTACCGGCGAGCGCTGGACGGACCGTTGCCGCAGTTCACTGATTCGCCGTCCTTCGAAATCGTCGACATCGATCGCAGTGTCACGGAGGTCCTGGCGGCACCGGCGCTGCCACCCGTTCCGGCTGCCGTGCTGACCAGGACGGAGCCCTTCATCATTCCGCCCGACCTACCCGCCGAGAAGGGCGAGAAATTGGAGCAGGCCTGGCGCGACGCCACCACCGACCTGGTCGCGCTGCGCCCGCAGACCCCGCGGATCTCGGCGACCGGCAGCGACCACTTCATCCAGGTTCACCAACCTGATTTGGTCGCCGCCAGTGTCGGTTTGGTGATTCAGCGATCGGGGAGTTGATCGGTGACCGCGCTCACCGCTGCGACACTGCCGCTGACAGGTGCTGTCTGGGCATCGCTTCGCCGCCGGTAGGCCGACTCCAGGACTGCCGGAACGTTCGCGAGGTTGCGGTGCACGGCTGCGAGTTGCTGGAGAGTTGATATTTGTTGACTCGTCACCTGTGCGGCCGCGCGCTCGGCTTCGGCCAGAAGTTGCGAAGCACAGTCTTTGGCTTCGGCGATCAGCCTGTCGGCCTCGGTGCGTGCCACCGCGAGAATGTCCGCCGCCTCGCCGCGCGCATCGCTTTGCATCTGGGCGACTTCGTCGACCGTGGTGCGCAGTAGTTTCGAGATACGGTGGGCCACCGACTGCGGAGACGTTGACACGTCATACAAGGTGGCGATCTCCGTCTTGAGTGCGGCGATCTCCTTGAGCGCTTCGGACAATCGGGAGTGCAGCAGCTGGTTTTCATTGAGCAGGGACTGCTTCGCGTGGGCTTCCAGCCAGATGTACTCATCCACCGCGGTCTGTTCATAGCCGTTGCGTGCGCGTGCAAATTTGGGAGCGGCGCTAGCGGTCACGTGTGGGCCTGCCTTGATTGCGAGGGACATATTTCGCCCGATCAGTCGCCACGAGGACCGCGGCCACCAGCAGCGGCGCCACCCGCCGTGTCAGGCCCTCCGGCCGCACCCGCTGCGGCAGCGCCTCCACCTGCGGCAGCACCTCCGGCTGCGGCAGCGACTCCGACAATGCCGCATGCCGAGGCCGCGGCCCCACCTGCTCCCGCCATAACTGGCAGGGGAACCGCGAGCGGTACCGCAACCGGCGCAGCCAGCGGCACCACCACCGGTACTGGGCCGGGCAGGACTACCGGGTCGGCGACCCCAGCACCCATGAGCACCGGCCCGCCCTTACCGGCCGCAACCGGGACGGTGCCGGGCACTGGATCGGCAGTGCCGGCCTGCACAATCGTGGCTTCCGCACCCGCCGCACCCCCGCCATCGGGTACACCCGCAGCCGCCCCTGCGGCCGCCGCGCCACCCGCACCAGTCGCACCCCCGGCGACGACACCCCCACCGCCGGCTGCAGCCGCCGCGCCGGCACCTGCTGCACCGGCGATGGGCAACGCCAAAGGAACTGCGCCGACGATCGGAACAGGCACGGCGCCGGCGATCACGGGCCCGGGTAGGGCCATCGCGACCGGCGCTGCCTCAGGCGCTGGCTGCTCGACGCAAGCCGGGCCGCCCGCGATGAATGGGACGGCGGCGGCCCCTGGACTAGACGCCAGCGCGCTCCCGCACCAGACCCCGCCGGTAAGCACCGATATCTGAAATAGTTGGACTACTTTCACTGAAATTTCTCCCTCGCTTGGGCGACGGTGATTTCGCCGATTGGTGATTGGTCCGAACCGTATGTGGCGGTGCGAACAATTCCTAGACCACCGATTGAGATGGTTATAGAACCGTTGTCTATTGACCGAAGTACATTCGTGTAATTCGCGACTTTATGTGAATTGAGCTATTTTTCCGGACTGCCCAACGGCACGGCTCTGCTCCCTCAGCAACACGATGAGCTGGACATATGACCAAAATTGGCCAAGGCGCCGTGGCCCGGGTGAGCAATTGCCGGATCGCACACGACAGGTTCGTCTCACCGCGGATTATTGTATTTCACGGTAGACCGAAATGGTTCAACCAGGACCCGATTGTAGTTCCCCGAACAATTTCGTCTGCGTATGCGCCGAAATGTTGCCCACGGATATTGATGGCCGAGCCCGCTGAATGGCCGACGCTATTCGGTCGCCGGGCGCATCACTCCTGCCAGACACGCATTACCGCAGCGGTGAGTGCTCGGCAGGGCCGGCTACTGATTCCCGAGATCTGCGGCGGCGTGTTTGCCGGCACGCCGACCGGCGTACACGCAGTCGGCCAGCGAGAGCCCGCTGACGTAGGAGTTGGAGCAGATTCCGGTCGCGGTCCGGCCCGCGCTGTACAGGCCGGGAATCGGCGAACCGGCCTTGTCGAGAACCGCGCCGGTGCCTTCGTCGACGCGGATGCCGCCCAGGGTCAGCATCGGTGTCGGGTTGAGCAGGTTCGGCCGGATCGAGATGTTCAGCAGCGTGAAGGGCGGCTTGCTGATCCGGCGGACGAAGTCCGCCGGCTTGCCGACTGGGTCCGCGGTACCGCTGTCGATGGCACTGTTGTGCGCCTGCACGGTGGCGACCAGACCGTCGGCGTCAATGCCGGCCCGCTGTGCGACCTCCCGCAGGGAGGCGCCCTTGACCGAGTCGAAGAACATCAGCGCCGCCGACTGGGCGCGCTGAAACCACAACGGCTGCTTGATCATTTGCTGACGCGCCTCTTTCATCAGCGACGCGTCGGCAACGAGCCAGCCCTTGCCTTGGTGGTGCCGCACCAACTGGTAGCCGACTGCCGCGCCGTAGCGACTCTCGTCGATCACGCGCTGACCCTGCTCGTCGACGATTATTGCACTGATGAAAGCACTTGGGGGCGTGATGAATCGCCATGCCGACACGTTGTCCATCCGCTCGGTGACAGCGCCGGCGCTCTGCGCCATCGCGATACCGCTGCCATCGTCACCGCTGGTGCCGAGCTGAAGTCCGCCTAAGTATTGGGGCGCAAAGCGTTTGACCCACTCTGTGTTGGCCATGTAACCGCCGGCGCAGATGATCACCCCGCGCCGCGCCTGAATCCGCACCGGTCGGGCGTAGCGCCGCTCGAGATTGCGCAACTGCCGTTCCATCTGCGCGCGCAACGGCGGGTAGTAGATGCCCGGCTTGGTCGACAGTCCGGCCAGTCTCGAATAGCGCTTCTGGATGCGCGGCGGCGCGTGGCGCATCGTCGTGGCCTGCACCCCGATCACCCGGCCGGCGGAGTCCTGGATCAGACGGCTGACCTGCGTATGCGGCTGGAACCGAACCCCCAGGGCCAGAGCTGATTTGGCCAGCGGTTCATACATCTTCTTGCCCGAGGTGCCCTTGCCTTTCACCCGGTGTCCGCGTTGCACGGGTGGCGTAACGGCGCGGAACGCACCGGCGTTCTCACTGCCAGAGTGGTACAGGTAGTAGTGATTGTTCGGGTAGGACGTCTTGTACGGGCACACCGTGGAATCGAACGGCACGCCGTAATCGCTGAGCCAACGGATCATTTCGGGGCTACCCGCCACGAATGACTCCAGGGTTTGCGGGCTTACGGCGTCGCCGACTTCGAGGCGGAGATACGTCAGCATCTGCTCGTAGCTGTCGCTCACACCCGCCTGCTCCTGCACCCAGGTGCCGCCACCGGCGTAGATGATGCCGCCGGATACGGCGGTCGACCCGCCACCGTTGGCGCGATCCAGCGCCAGCACGTCGGCCCCGTTCTCGCGGGCGGCGATGGCCGCGCAGGTACCCGCGGCGCCGAAACCCACCACCAGCACGTCGGCTGATTCGTCGAAGCGCTCAGGCATCGGCGGGCGCCTCTTCGTCGATATCGACGACGACCGCGGTGACGTTGTCCGGCCCGCCCGCCTGCAGGGCCGCCTCGATCAGCGCCTGGCACGCGTCGGCAGGCTCCGGATGGGAGTCCAGGATCTGCGCCAGCAAAGCGTCGTCGATGACGCCGTGCAGTCCGTCGCTGGACAGCAGGATCCGGTCACCGGGCAGCAGATCCACCGCCGCCGCGTCCGGCAGGGCTTGCGGGAACATCGCCACATGCCGGGTCAGTATTGCCCGCGCGGGGTGGCGCTCGGCTTCCTCGACCGAGACCTCGCCGGCGTCGATCATGTCCTGAATCACACTGTGGTCGCGCGTGATCTGCTGCAGGTTCTGTTCGCGGAACAGATAGGCCCGGCTGTCGCCCAGATGGCCGACCAGCGCCCGCCTGCCCGCTACCAGGACGGCCACCACTGTGGTGTTCGCGCCGGCGGCGCGGTCGTCGGTAGCCGCGAAAGCCCGGAAATCATCGCAGTATTCGACGATGGCGCGGCCCAACAGGTCGGCGGCGGCCCCACCGTCGAGGTCATCGGGTTTGAGATGTCGGCTCACATACGTCGGCAGCAATTCCACCACCAACGCGGCCGCCAGGGCGCCGTCGGTGCTGCACGCCACCCCGTCGGCAACGATGAACAGTGACCGCTCCGGATAGGCGCCCCAGCTGTCCTGGTTGGTTGCGCGGATCCGGCCGATGTCGGACAGGCCGGCGAATTTACGCACCCGGGCCGCCGTCATCGCGGACGGCCGGTGTCGCCGCCGGTCATCCGCTCGGATTCGGGCAGGTCGAGATAGCGCTCCAGGTTGCGGTGCATGTTGATCACCCGGCGCTCTTCGTTGGACAGCACCAGGTGGGTGAAGCCGGGCTGATGCAGGCCACGCTGCAGGCCCGGAAGCACCCGGATGTCCTGGGTGAGCACAATGCCGGGCTCAGCGTCGGCGGCCGATATCCGGACGTCGGTCGGCTTGCTGCGGCCGGCGCCCGGCGGCATCCGCGTCATCAGGAACATGGTCAGCTCACCGTGGTCGGGATCGGCCCCGGGACGCGACGTCATGATGGTCAGGTGGTCGGCGTTGACCAGGAACGTCATGTTGGGGAACACGTTGTACTGGCGCAGGCGGGTCACCCGGTCGGTGTCGGCCCAGCCCAGATCGACCCCGCGACCGGCGGCAAATGCCCGGGTGCGCGCCGCGATCAGATCGGCGACGGTCTGTCCCGGCTCGCGTTCGTCGGCGGGAAACGGTGTGCCCTCAACCGCGCCCATCAGTGCGCCCTGGGTGTAAACGTAAGCCTCCCATACCTCTTCGTCGCTGAGCGCGCCCTCGAAGCGCGGGCTCTGCACCCCGTACGGCTGGTCGGACTTACCCGCATGTCGCCAGATCTGTTGTGGCGCATGAATGTCATCGACACATCGCAACAACTCCGGGTGCAGCGTCTGGATGTGGTACGTCTCGCTGTAACCGTCCGCGATCGTCTTCCAGTTCGCCTCGACCGCGACGGTCAGCGTTGCGTAGCAACGGAAATCGTCGATACGACACCACGCGATGTCCTGAGGAATCTCATCCAGGTATTCGGAGAGCGGCATCGCGTCCAGATCCAGGTTGACGAAGACCATGCCCTCAAAGGCAGCTACCCGGGCCGGGACCAGCGGGAAATCAGACATCCGCAGCGAGCCGAAACCTTTGCGGCCGGGCACCCGCTTGAGCGTGCCGGCCAGGTCCCAGGTCCAGCCGTGGTAGCCGCACTTGAGTTCGCGCAGCCCCGAACCCGAACCCACGCACAGCGAGTTGCCGCGATGGCGGCAGGCGTTCTGAAACGCGCGAAGCTCGCCGTCGTCGTCGCGGACGATCAACACACCGTATGGGCCGCAACGGTATTCGAAGTAGTCGCCCGGTTCGGCCACATGGTCGACCATGCAGGCCACCTGCCACACCTTCGGCCACATCCGCTCGACCTCCAGCGAGGCGAACGCGGGCGAGTAGTACCGCTCGGCCGGCACCCGGGTGGGCGAGGGCGGCGGGGTGCCGATCGCGTCCTCTCCGGCGCGGACGGGGGCCTTCGCGCCGGCGTGGACAAGGCGTGTCTTCACGAAGGCAGCTTAACGCGCCCCGCGTACCAGGCGGCCCGGACGGGCGCCGGTGTCGACGTCCTTGCGCCGGGTGACCGTGCCACTGACGATCGTGGCCGCATATCCGCTGGCGCCCTGCAAGATTCGGCGCCCACCGGCCGGCAGGTCATAGGCCATGGCCGCGGGGTGCAGGGTCAGGGCGTCCAGGTCGATGACGTTGAGGTCGGCCTTCTTGCCCGGCTCGATGGTGCCGCGATCGGTGAGACCGAACAGATGGGCGGTGTCACGCGACTGCTTGCGGATCACGTACTCCAGCGAGAGCTTCTCGCCGCGGCTGCGGTCCCGGGCCCAGTGCGTCAACAGGAAGGTGGGATATGAAGCGTCGCAGATCATCCCGCAGTGGGCACCCCCGTCGGAAAGACCCAGCACTCCGGCGGGATGCAGCATCATCTCGCGGATCGCGTCGTGATTGCCGTCGGCGTAGTTGAACAGCGGCAACATCAGCATCGCCGTCGCATCGCCCTCGAGCATCAGGTCGTACAGCGTGGACAGCGGGTCCTCACCGCGCGCGGAAGCGATCGCGGCGACGGTGCGGTCGGGGGTGGGCTCGTAGTCCGGCGGGTTGCCGAGCGCATACAGCCGTCCGAGCGAGTGCTGCACCATCGCGAACATGCCGTCGAACAGCACGCCCGGGTCCAGGGGCAGGTCGTCCTCGGACAGGATCGCGGCCTTCACCGCGGGATCGGCCAGGCGCTGGGCAAGCTCTTCGCGGCTGCACTCGGCTTTGAGTCGCCGGTAGGTGGGCCGGTGGGTGAAGCCGTGGTGACCCTGGAATCCGATCATCATGCCGAACGGTCGCGCGGCGATCTGTGGGTGCAACCGACTGCCCTCGGCCGCCGCGGCCGCCGAGACGTCCAACTGCTCGCGCCAGAGGTTGGGGTCGGCGTCGACCTGGATCAAAGCGAAGGACACCGGCCGGTCGATCTCCCGGCTCAGCCGGCGCATCCAGTCCAGTTCCTTCTTGGGTCCGACGATGTCTTCACCCGCCGCCCCTTGCGGCGCCAGCTCGAACACCGCCTGGCCTCCGGCGGCCATCGCGCGGCCCAGTCCGAACAGCTCCTCTTCGGCGGCGAAGGTGCCCGGCACGGGTTCGCCGTCCATCGCCACATGCGCGAGGGTGCGCGACGTCGAGAACCCGAGCGCGCCGGCCTCCACCGCCTCCCGGACCAGCCTGCCCATCGCCTCGATGTCTTCCGGGGTGGCCGGCTCGTTGCGGGCGCCCCGCTCGCCCATCGCATAGGCGCGGACGGCGCCGTGGGCGACCTGGCTGCCGACGTCGACGGCGAACCGCTGCTTGCCGATCGTCTCGAGGTACTCGGGGTAGGTCTCCCAGCCCCAGGTGATGCCCTCGGTGAGCGCGGTGCCGGGGATGTCTTCGACACCCTCCATCAGCCGGATCAGCCAGTCCTCGGTACCGGGCCGGACGGGGGCGAAGCCGACCCCGCAGTTGCCGGTGACCACCGTCGTGACACCGTGCCCGCTCGACGGCTCCAACAGGCTGTCCCAGCTGACCTGGCCGTCGTAGTGGGTGTGGATGTCGACGAAGCCGGGCGCGACCACGTGCCCCGTCGCATCGATGGTTTCCGCGGCCGCACCGGCGAGCCCGGGACCGTCGGCGTCGCGGCGCGCGACTTCGACGATCTTGCCGTCCTTGATGCCGACGTCGGCGCGATAGCGCTGCGCGCCGGTGCCGTCCACGACGGTGCCACCGGTGATTTTCAGATCGAACATGGGGGCCTCCGAGGCGGGAACCAGACACTGCTCATTACGCTACGACGCGTAGCGTATATAGCGACGTTAGGCGTCGTACCCGCCTCAGTCAATGAATCCGGACCAACTCTGGAGAGTCAGCGAGCGGGCGCGGTCAGGCGCTTCCACTTCAGCGTGACCTGGGTGCCGTGCGGCGTGCCCTGAATGTCCGCTTCGTCGGCCAGGACGCGCATCAGCGGGATGCCGCGGCCCCGGGTCAGGTCCCTGGTCGCCCCGCGTTGGCGCCACCGGCCCCGATCCTGGACCGTGACCGCCAGAGTGTCCGATTTGGCGTCATAAGCCGCGCTGACGTCCATCGTCCCGGCATCCGGGGTGTCCCGATACGCGAATTCGGCGGCGTTTGCCAGGGCCTCGCTGACCGCCAGTACCAGGTCGCTGAACCGCTCGGAGCCCAGCGTGAAGTGCCGGTCGAGCCAGTTGCGGAACTCGACACGGATCCGGTGAGCGTTGAGCGCATCCGCAGCCACCCGCATACGGACAAAGCGGGATCGGTCGTCGAGAGGCGTCATGAGAGGGCCGACGGTCAGCGTGTCCTGCCCTCCCGGGTACAGGCAGGTTCAGGCACCGGCGATCCAGCTCAGCGCGTTATCCAATGTGCGGTGCAACGACAGCAGGCTGTCGATGCCCATCAGTTTGATCGGACGACTGGTGGCCGGGCCGTCGGCCACCACCGCGAAGCGCGTCGGCGGCGCCACCTCGGCCTGCCCGTTGACCAGGACGCTCAGCCCCGCAGAGGCCAGGAACTCGACCTTGGTGAGGTCGACGATCAATGCCGCCGGGCTGGGAGCCAGTGCCGTGTGTATCGCCTCGGCCAGCGCAGGAGCGCTGAGCATGTCCACTTCGCCCGAGACGGCGAGCACCACGGCCCCGTCCGTCTCGTACTGTTCGACTTCGAATGGGGCTCGATTCACTGAATCGCCGGGTTGATCGACCATGCTGTATCTCAAATCCATCCTTGCGGGAAAACGCTACTTTTCAGACAACCACGCAAAACCGGGGCTGTTGCTTCAACCCGCCGAACACCGCCGGATCCTGCGCCGGCAAAAGCGGCGCGACGGCAGTTAACCGCTGTCAATTCTAGGTCACGCGGCAAAAACGCCCGAATCGCGCCGCGGGCCGCCCGCGTCCGGACGCACATCGGCACTGGTGGGCCGGTCCGTGGCGCCACTCATCCTTTGTCTGACGAACCCCGCTCCCGGGGCTTGTGCACGTTGGTAGCGTCTGGGGATGCTCTTTGCTGCCCTGCGCGATATGCAATGGCGGAAGCGACGCCTCGTTATCGCCATTGTCAGCACCGGACTGATCTTCGGGATGACGCTCGTGATGAGCGGGCTGGCGAATGGTTTCACGGTGGAGGCCCGTAACACCGTCGATTCGCTGGGGGTCGACGCTTTCGTGGTGAAGGACGGCTCGGCCGGACCTTTCCTGGGGTCGACCCCGTTCCCCGACGTCGATCTGGCCAGGGTGAGAGGCGAGGCCGGAGTTTCGGCGGCGGCGCCGCTGGGTTGCGTCGGGACGATCATGAGAGAGGGCTCGTCGACCCGGAACGTCACGGCCTTCGGGGCGCCCGAGCACGGACCCGGTATGCCACAGGTTTCGGAAGGCCGGGCGCCGTCCCGGCCCGACGAGGTCGCCGCCTCCAGCGTCTTGGGCCGCCACCTCGGCGACACCATTCAGGTGGGTGCGCACACCTTGAAGATCGTCGGCATCGTGCCCAACTCGACGGCGCTGGCGAAGATCCCCAATATCTTCCTGACCACCGAGGGCCTGCAGCAGGTCGCCTACAACGGACAGCCCATGGTCACCTCGATCGGCATCGACGGCACCCCGCGGGCACTCCCGGACGGCTACCGCACCTTCGACCGCGACGGCGCCGTCAAGGACCTGATCCGCCCGTTGAAGGTGGCGGTGAACTCGATCACGATCGTGGCGATCCTGCTGTGGATCGTGGCGGTGCTGATCGTCGGATCGGTGGTGTACCTGTCCGCGCTCGAGCGGGTGCGCGACTTCGCGGTGTTCAAGGCGATCGGCACACCGACGCGGTCGATCCTGGCCGGGCTGGCGTTGCAGGCGCTGATCGTCTCGCTGCTGGCCGCGGTGGTAGGCGTTATCCTTTCCAAGCTGTTGGCGCCGTTGTTCCCGATGGTCGTCGCAGTGCCGTCACTCGCCTATGTGCTACTTCCGGTGGTCGCGATCGTCATCGGCCTGCTGGCCAGCCTCGCCGGGCTGAGACGGGTGGTGGCCATTGATCCCGCTCTCGCGTTCGGAGGTCCCTGACCGGTGGGTGATCTGAGCATTCAGAACCTGGTCGTCGAGTACTACAGCGGCGGCTATGCCCTGCGACCGATCAACGGGTTGAACCTCGATGTGGCGTCCGGGTCGCTGGTGATCCTGCTCGGACCGAGCGGGTGCGGGAAGACGACACTGCTGTCGTGCCTGGGCGGCATTCTGCGGCCGAAGTCCGGGGCGATCAAGTTCGACGATCTGGACATCACGACCCTCGACGGCGCGGCGCTGGCGAAGTACCGGCGGGACAAGGTCGGCATCGTCTTTCAGGCGTTCAACCTGGTACCGAGCCTTACCGCACTGGAGAACGTGATGGTGCCGATGCGCGCGGCCGGGATGTCCCGGGCCGCTTCGCGCAAGCGTGCCGTGGAGTTGCTGGAGCGCGTCAACCTCGGTGACCGGATGAAGCACCGCCCCGGTGACCTCAGTGGCGGGCAGCAGCAACGCGTCGCCGTCGCCCGCGCGATCGCCCTGGATCCCCCGTTGATCCTGGCGGACGAACCCACCGCCCACCTCGATTTCATTCAGGTCGAGGAGGTGTTGCGGCTGATCCGCGAACTTGCCGACGGTGACCGGGTAGTGGTGGTGGCAACCCACGACAGCCGGATGCTCCCACTGGCCGACCGCGTCGTCGAGCTGACGCCCGACTTCGCCGAGACGGACCGGGAACCGGAAACGGTAGAGCTGGCGGCCGGCGAGGTGTTGTTCGAGCAGAGCACGATGGGCGAGCTGATCTACGTGGTGAGTGAGGGCGAGATCGAGATCGTGCACGAAATGGCCGACGGCGGAGAGGAACTGTTCAAGGTGGTCGGCCCCGGAGACTACTTCGGTGAGATCGGGGTGCTGTTCCACCTGCCGCGCTCGGCCACCGCGCGTGCGCGCACCGCGGCGACCGTCGTCGGCTACACGGCGCCGGCGTTTCGGGAGCGGCTGGGCACCGGCGGGCTGCGGGACCTGATCGAACACCGCGCGCTGGGCAGTGACTGAATCACCGGTTGAACGGATCGCGGCGGCGCTTCGTGGTGCGGTGTGAGCACCGATCCCTGAGACTGTGTCGGGACAGCTCAGAGAGGACGGCGGAATGGAACCGCGCGACGACGACGAGTCCCGAGGGCGCTCCGCGCTGAGCCGGCGAGGGGCGCTGCTGGGGATGGGCGCGGTGGCCGGCTTCGCCGCGGTGGACGTCGGCGCGTTTGCCTACGCCGGTGGCTGGCTGCGGCCCGACACGCTGACCCCGGGACGGTTCACCGATCGTTTCGAGGATATTTACGGCCGCCACAACGGCTTTCGCCGTAACCACGCCAAAGGGCTCAGTGCCACCGGCACTTTCGAGAGCAACGGATCGGGTGTGAGCATCTGCCGGGCGACGGTGTTCAGGCGCGGGACGGTACCGGTGATCGGCCGGTTCTCGCTGGGCGGCGGGCTACCCGATCAGCCCGACAAAGCCGACACCGTCCGTGGTCTGGGCCTGTTGTTGCAGACATCGGACGGCCAGCAGTGGCGCACCGCCATGATCAACCTCCCCGTCTTCACCGACAGCACGCCGCAGGGGTTCTACGAGCGACTGCTGGCCGGCAAACCGCAACCCGACACCGGCAAACCGGACCCGCAGCTCATGGCCGCGTTTCTGCAGCGCCATCCGGAGACCGCGGCGGCGATGAAGATTATCAGGCAGTCACCGCCCAGCGCAGGTTTCGCCGACAGTACGTTCAACGGGCTCAATGCTTTTCGCTTCACCAGCGAGTCCGGTGCAACCGTTGCGGTGCGGTGGTCCGTGATTCCGCTCGACAACGGCGGCCCGGCCGCCACGCCCCCGCCGACCGACAAGGACTACCTGTTCGACGAACTCATCCGCACGGTGGCGCAGCGACCGGTGCGCTGGCGCCTGGTCCTGACCGTCGGTGAGCCCGGCGATCCCACCGACGATGCGACCAGGCCCTGGCCTGCGACGCGCCGCACCATCGATGCCGGCACCATCACCATCACCGCGGTACAGACCGAAGCGCCCGGCAACGCCAGGGATATCAACTTCGACCCGACCGTACTTCCGGACGGCATGGCTCTGTCGGATGATCCGATTCCCAAGGCCCGGGCCGGCGTGTACGCGCGCTCCTTCACCCGGCGTGCCGGAGAACCGAAGTCGCCCAGCGAAGTTCGCGTCTGATGGCCGAGAAGAAAGCCGCTGCACCACGTTTCGCGCTCCCGTCACGGATTTTGCACTGGCTGATGGCGCCGATGGTGATCGCCCAACTGCTCATCGGCGTGACGATGGTCGCGTCGCTGAGCCTTTACCCGCTGCTGCTGGCCATCCACCGCCCGCTGGGTGTGCTGATCCTGATCTTCGCGGTGATCCGCCTGATCAACCGGTGGACCCACACCCTGCCGCCGTTCCTGGCCACCATGGGCCCCGCCGAACGCCGCATCGCCTCGTATTCGGAGTATCTGTTGTACGGGTTGCTGTTCGTTCAGCCGCTGACCGGGTGGGCGATGCTGTCGGCGGCACGCAACCCGATCGTGTCGCTGGGCCCGTTTCACCTGCCCGGCATCGCGCCACACGACATCGACGTCTACGCGGTGCTGCGCCAGGCGCACGGAGTCTTCGCCCTGCTGCTCTTTTTGGCCTTCACCGCACATGTCAGCGCGGTTCTCTTCCACACCTTTGTCTTGCGCGACCGGATCATCGACCGAATGGCGCTGTGGCCGGCCAAACGTCGCGAACCGCTCAGCGGTGGTGCTGACTGAAGAACTGCCAGATGGTGTCGGTGGCGTCCAGCGCGGTGGACGGTTGCGGGAGACCCAACCGTTCCAAGATGGGCCCGCGGACTCCACCGGGCCACTGGTGGCCGGCGTCAGCCACCGAGATCAACTCGACGGTGCGTCCCTCGGGGCACGCGGCCGTCTCGGTGGTGACCGCGCCGGTGGTGGTCGAGGTCGGTGCCGCGCAGCTGTCGATCGTGCGCCAGGCGGCCGTCACAGTCGGCACCGGTGGTCCGTCGACCCGCGGAGTCCCGTTGGCTTTCAATGCCTTTCCGGGACCGCCTTGATAGGGGACACTCGCGTCGGCGGTGCCGTGGATCTGTAGTACCGAGGTGGGGTGCGCCCGCGAGCAATCGGTGACCAGGGTGCCTGCCACCGGTGCGATCGCCGCGAACAGGTCGGTCTGGCACGCCATCCGCAGTGCCATCATGGCGCCGTTAGACATTCCGGTGGCGTAGACACGCGCCGCGTCCACGGACGTCTGGCGCTCGATAGTAGTGACCACAGCGCTGATGAATCCGACGTCGTCGAGATTCGTTTCGGACGGATTGCCGCAGCACGAACCGGCGTTCCAGGCGCGGCCCTGGCCGTCCGGGTAGGCCACCAGGAAATGACCTTTGTCGGCCTCGGCGTCCCAGTGGTACGAACCTTCGGCCTGGGCGCCGTTACCGAAACCACCGTGCAGCATCACCACCAACGGCGCGGCACCCGTCAACCCTTGC
Source organism: Mycobacterium sp. Z3061 (assembly GCF_031583025.1). Taxonomy (NCBI): domain Bacteria; kingdom Bacillati; phylum Actinomycetota; class Actinomycetes; order Mycobacteriales; family Mycobacteriaceae; genus Mycobacterium; species Mycobacterium pumcae. The sequence goes on from NZ_CP134062.1 coordinate 368,527, forward strand.
GGCCGGTACACGTTGAACGTTCGGGTGGCGCCGGCCCACTCGATGCTCTGCGAGGACTTGCCCACCGGGATGGCCGGGTGCTCGGGCGATCCGACGGCGTGGCCGCCGCCGAAACAACCACCCAGCAGGACGGCCAGGGTCGCGATGAGGACAACGATGCCGGCCCGGGCGGATCGAGATGCCATCAGCCCATGGTGACAGCCTGAATCGAGATTGACAAGTAACTTGTCAAAATTGAATCTGATGGCAGACTCTGCAGTCATGCCACGTCAGGACGCCCAGTGGGAACCCACGGTGCCCGCCCTGGTGCAACGGTTGGCGGCTGCCGGCGGCCCACGGCTCAAGCACGCCTTCGCGGTCGCCGGGCTCGACGGGATTCGGCCGGCGCAGGCAGTCGCGCTGGTGCCGTTGGCGACCGGCGGACTGCACGCCTCGGATCTGGCCGAGCGGCTGGGGGTGAGTCGCCAGGCGGTCGCCCAGGCCGTCACGGCACTGGAGCGCCACGGCTACGTGACCCGCGGACCAAACCCCCAGGACGCGCGCACCAGAATCATCGAGCTCACTCCGCGCGGTCGTCAGACGCTGCGCGTGATGCGTTCTACCGCATCGGAATTAGAGGCGAGCTGGGAGCAGAAACTCGGGCAGCGCCGGCTCGGGGAACTGCGCGCGACGCTGCAGCTGCTGCTGGACGCCCCAGCTTCCGAAGGCGACCGGTGATGCCGACCACCGGCAGCCGGGCGGTCAGCAGCCGGGCGGCCAGCAACGCGGCGAGCATCACCGCGACGCAGACCAGGCCGTCATCCTTGAGTCCCCACTTCACCGCGGCCAGCAGCGCCGCGCCTGCCACACACAGCAGTGCACCGCCCGCACTGCTGCGCTGAACCGACGGGGCCGCGGGGGCGCCGTCCCAACCGGGCAGCGGGTTGTTCTCCAGTGGGCGAAGCGCCACGAACAGCACTGCCACCACACCGATCATGATGAAGAGCTGCTCGAACGTGACGGTGAGAAAGTCGGGCCGGCCCGGGTAGCGCGGGTGCCCGAAGCTGTCGAAGAGCACGTGCACGGCCAGCAGTGCCGGCATGTGCCACAGGTACAGGGTCATCGCGCCGGAGTTGCCGATCGCCGTGAACCACCACACCCGCGGCCGCCGCGCCCACCGGTTGATCGCCGGTGCCGCGGCGATGGCCAACGCGCTCAACACAATCGCGTGCCCGGCGAGCAACAGTGACGGGGGGCTCATGTTGGGCAGGCGCATGCCCTCGATGCCGACCAGGCTCAGCTCGTAGGGTCCCCGCGTGAGCAGCGCGATATTGACCGCCAGCATCGCCGCGGCCGTGGCCAGTGCCGCACGTCCGGTGAGCAGCCCCCGACGGTAGGCCACACCGAACATGCCGGGAATCAGCCAGACCGCCATGTTGAGGTAGCCGAGTGGCGCCACCGCCCAGTGCAATCGGGCGGCGTCAATGACCGCGGCCAGGGTGTAGACCCCGATGACCCCGGCCACCAGCCGGGCCGGTGTGGTGATCCGCGACAACACCGGCATCGCGGCCAACACCAGCACGTAAACCCCCAGGAACCAGAGCAATTGGATGCTGATCCCAGCGACCGGCTCGTAAACATGTTGGGGCAGAACGGGATAGAGCGCTATCAGGGTGACTGCCCAGAATGCCAAGTAGTAGAACACCGGCCGGAACAGCCTCGTGCAGCGCTTCATCAACCAGGCGCCCCAGCTACTACCGGGCTGCCAGGACGTCACGCATGCGGCAGTGCCGGCGAAGAAGAACAGCGGCATGATCTGGAAGATCCAGGTCAGCGCCTGGAACACCACCGACGTGGTGAGCAGGTTGTCCCAGATCAGCACACCTCCTCGGATGGTGCTGACGGCCATCACGGTGTGGCCGGTCACCACGCCGATCAGGGCGGTGATGCGGATGACGTCGATAGCGCGATCACGGTCGGAGGGGGTGCGCGCGTCCAGTTCGGTGGGGCTGGGAAAGCCCATCAAAGTGGTCATTCAAGCAGCTTCGCCGCTCGGCGCGGGGCGGCGCCTGCGTAGTTCTACCCGTCTCGGCGGGTAGCTCTACGGGCCGAGTCCGTCCGCGCCCTGCGCTCCGGCGCGGCCGAGATATTCGCCGCCACTGCCGCTCGCGCCACCGTGCGCGGGGTCGAAACCGGCGCCGCCGGCGCCGCCGTCGCCACCGTCGCCGACGAACTGCGCGCTGCCGCCGCTGCCGCCGGCTCCGCCCGACCCGTTGACGACGGAGGCTTCCCCGCCCTGGCCACCCCGGCCACCGTTGCCGAACTGCCCGCCATCACCGCCGTCACCGCCGACCCCGCCGCGCAATGACGTGCTGGATCCGTACCCGTCGCCGCCGGCTCCACCGCTGCCGAAGAACTGGCCGCCGTTGCCGCCGTTGCCGCCGTCACCACCGCCCGCGGGGCCGAAGGCGCCGGCGCCGCCGGCTCCGCCGTTGCCGAACCACCCGGCGCTGCCGCCCTGGCCGCCCCAGCCGCCGGTCATGTTGGCACCGCCCAGTCCGCCTTGTCCGCCGGCCCCGCCGTTACCGAACAGCCATCCGCCGGATCCGCCGTTGCCGCCTGGAGGCGCGATCTTGTTGATTGCGGTGCTGGCACCGCCCTGACCGCCGTTACCGCCATTGCCGATAAATCCCGCGGAACCACCGCGGCCGCCGAACTGGCCGGGTCCGCCGGAGCCGCCGTTGCCGCCATTGCCGAACAACAGCCCGCCCGCCCCACCGGCCTGACCGGTTCCCGCGGCGCCGTCGGCTCCGTTCCCGATCAGTGGACGGCCGGTGGCCGCTTGGGCGGGCGCATTGACGGCGTCGAGCAGGGCTTGTGGCGCGCCCTGCAGCAACGCGGCGATGTTCGTCGACTCCGCGGCGGCGTAACTGCCTCCTGCGGCATTGAGTGTCTGCACGAACTGTTCGTGAACGACGGACAGCTGGGCGCTGGCCAATCGGTACGCCTGGGCGTTGCGGCTGAACGCCGCCGCCACCGCGGCCGACACCTCGTCGGCACCGGCTGCCAGCACGTGAGCCGCCGGTCCTGCGGCGTTCGCGGCGTCCAGCGCCGTGCCGATGCGGGCCATATTCGTTGCCGCGGCGGCCAGCAACTCCGGCACTGCCGTCAGATAAGACAATTCGCGGCCCCCGGCCTCACATCGGCGCGGCGTGCAGAGTCAGGGTGAAGAAGATATAGGCGATGCAGAACAGGAAGTTCAGGGCCACGAGTATCAGGCCGGCGCAGATGACCGCGTGCCGGCAACGGCGCTGTAGGTGCGTCGTTCTGGCGGCCTTCTTCTCCCGCAGGTACTGAGTAGCGATCAGGGCGAAGTTGACGTCGGTCAACTCCCGGTCCGCCACTGGTGTTCCGGTCACCAACTGTTGCAGGCGCTTCGGCGGGACGTGCACGCCGACTTGCGCGAAGCTTCGGCTGAGCCGTCGCGCCTGCCTGCGGCCGAGATACTGACCTCGCATCTGTAGCTGGTGCGAGAGTGTCCGTCGTTCGTCGCCCCAAGGGTTGGACGGGGTCGTCACAAGCGGGAAGTCTATGTCCTAGATCACATTCTGCGGGACATAACGAATTCATTTCTTCGATTGATTTTGGCGGGCGCCGCTCACCGCAACTCCTCGGTCGGCACCGCGTAGCGCTCCTGGTACGCGCTCACCCGCTCCCGAACCTCGCCGGCGATCAGGCCGGTGTCCGACCAGGTGTAGCGACCGCGCCCGCCATCGCCGGGATGGGCTGCCAGAAAATCGCGCATACGTTGCTCGGCGCTCGGGGTCAGTTCGCGGCCCAGCTTCCGATAGATGCCGCGGATCGTGGTCCAGGGGTCGCTGATGAAGTCCGCGTAATGGATGTCGATCACCTGGTCCGTGGGGAGCTTGCCGCTGTCGCGTAGTGCCATCTCGCGGTCGAGACCGACGGCGATCTCTTCATAGGACTGGGCCGCGCACTCGGTGATGTCGGGTTCGTCGCTGGCCATCCGGCGCAGGTGGTGGGTCAGCGCGGCGATCGACGAGATGACATTGAGCGGATCCCGATGCGTCTGCACGATCAACGCGTCCGGGTACTCGGTGAACAAGGTGTCGAGCTGCCACAGGTGTGCCGGCGACTTCAGTAGCCACTGGCCGGGCACTCCGGATTGCAGGTGCTGCAGGAAGATTCGGTGGAAGCGGTAGGCGCCGGCGTGGTCTGCCTCATAGAGCAACCACCGGTAGTAGCTCGGCAGCCGGTACTGGACCGAGAAGATCATGCTGGTGAACTCGCAGGCGGTGATGCGAACACACTCCTGGCCCACCAGTGCGCCCATCGGATGGAACGCCATGAAACCCGGGATGATCTGCTCGGACATCTCAATGGCGGCCTGGGCGGCCGCGATCCGCGGGTCGTCGTGGTAGGTCTCGGGCTGGGGCGCCGGGCAGGGAGCGTCGACCTCCCAGGTCAGCGGCGCCCGCAGGTCGGGGTCCTGGGCGAGCAGGTCGTAGAGAATGGTGGTCCCGGTGCGGGGCTGGCCGACGATGACGATCGGCGCATCGATCCCTTTGGTCGCGACCTCCGGATGTTGCTTGCGCCAGTCGATCACTTCGAGGCGATTCTTCAGGGCACGCATCAGGTCGAGGTAGGCGACCTCCACGCCGATGAGCGACAGCCGTGCCTCGTTGACTAGCCCGTCGGCGACCAGTTCGAGTCCGTGCTGCCAGCCGTCAGCGCCGAAGTCGTCATGACCCGTTTCCTCGCACGCGGTCGCGATGAGCCGGTCCGGCGCGAACCGCTCGTGCAGGCTCACGGTTGCTCTCCTCGATTGCGCACCGACACCGAGACGTCCGGTGGCGACGGATTGTCCAGCCAGCGCAGGACGATGAAGCCGCGATGACGGCCGCCGGTGTCCAGCCAGTGGCCGAAACCCAAGTCCTGAGCCGAGATTGCGATGCGCACCCGCCCGTCGGCGTCGGGTTGCACACCGCGGTTCGTCACTGAGCTGTGCCGCCGGCGCGGCTCGAGGCATTCGTGCCAGATGCTCTCCAGCGTGACGTTCCAGTACCGGGTGTCGGGCGGGGAGATGTCGAGTATGAGGGCCTGGTCCGGGTCGAGACGGAACGTGCCGATCATGTAGAGGTTGTCCGGGGTGGTGTCGGCCGCTCCCAGGTCGGCCGCCTCAGCGGTCACCAGCGTATTGGGCTGATCGAGGAGCTCCGGCTTGATCGTGCGATGCAGTGTCACCAGCTTCATCAGGGTCCAGGCCATCGCGGTGAACTGATCGGCCAGCTCGCTCCGCGTCAGCGGCGCCACCGGGTCCGCGTCCAGGGCCTCGATGTGCAGGGTGGCCAGCCGTTCGGCGGCGCGGTCGCCGATGTACTCCCGGACGACGAGGGACGACGCGTCCGCGGGGATCTGCAGCCAGTGCGCGCCTGCCCTGGCGGCAGGCTGGTCGGCGGACAGGATGATCTCGAATTCGTCTGACCCCAGCCCGGTATCGCTCAGGTACGCCGCCATGCGCCTGGGCGTCAGCCCGGTGCCGGCGAGTATCTGGAAACCGAGATAGGCGCTGGTGCCCCGAGTGCCGGTGATCCGGTAGCGCCGATCGCCACGGATCATCGCGAGGTAGTAGTTGCCGTCGGGGTTGGGGCCACCGATCATCCGGTTGGGCGTGGACATGTCGAAGAACGACGGCTGCGCGGTGTCCGCCTCGACGGACAGCTGCGAGCACAGCGAAGACACCCGCGCGATCACCCGCAACCCCTCCAGCAGTTCACGCTCGGATTCGGCGTCCTCGGTCACGACGTTGGTCGCGTTGACGAGTATCTGCTGGAAGAACTGCCACGCGGCGAGCGCCTCCGGCGCCTCGACTTGAGTCATAGTCTCATAATTAGACGATGACTCAGGAGTTGGCCAGTACTTCGCGCGAATCCCTGTCGGCACGGCGGCGCGCCGCGACGCGTCAGCGCATCGCGACAGCCGCGGCACAGTTGGTGGCCGAGGTGGGGCTCGCGGGGGCCACGGCGGAGCGCATCGCGGACGCGGCTGACATCGGGCGTGCCACCTTCTTCCGCTACTTCAATTCCAAGGAAGACGCCGTCGCGGAAGGCGTGAACCTCGACTGGCTGCAGCGGATCACCACCGCACTGGCCGGTCAGCCGGGCGAGCTGTCCGCCATCGAGGCTGTCGTCGGCGCGTTCGGAGACCTCGCCGACGGTTTTCCCGAGATCGAGAACCAGGTGCGCGAATTGGCCATGCTCACCCGCTCTTCGGAGACGTTGGACGCCTGGACCCTGCATATCTATGTGCGGTACGAGGCGGTGATCGCCGACCTGATCGCGCCGCGGCTGCCGGAGTTGGTTCCACAGGATCCCCGGCCCCGTCTGATCGGTGCGCTGGCAATGGCCACCGTCCGGCACGCCCTCGACGACTGGCTGTTGCACGGGGGGTCACTGCCCGACCGGGTGCGTCAGGGCCTGGGGGCGATCACGATCGGATGAGTGACGCGACGATGAGGCGGGTCGTGTGTTCGGCACGTCGCGGCGAATAACGTTGTGCGTCAGAGAGAATCGGATACACGACGCCCCCGACGATCGCGTCCGCGGCCGACTCGGCGGTGGCCTCGTCGATGTCGTCGGCCAGCAGGCGGGTCCGGACGCTGTCGTGCAGCGGCGTGCTGAACCCGGCGCGAAGTTTGACGGCGGTGTCCTCGTGCTCCATCCCCGCAGCGGTCAGGATCCGCAACATCGCCGCACCGCGGTCGGTGGTCAGCGTGGTGGCGAGCTTGCCCACCCACTCCACGAGATCGGCGGCCAGGTCGTCGGTGTGATTCATCGACGCGAGGATGCGGTCGGCGTCTTCGAGCATGACGTCGGCGACGAGGGCGGGACGGCTGCGCCACCAGCGGTAGATGGTCTGTTTGCCCACTCCGGCCCGGGCGGCGACCGCTTCGATGCTCAGGCCGTCGAAGCCGCGCTCGAGCAGCAGCTCACGCGTGGCGGCCACGATCGCCGTGCGCGACTTCTCGCTGCGGCGCCGAGGCGTGAGATCGGTGGGCATCGCTCGCCTTTACAGAACAGGACCCGGCAACGTAATCTTCGACAAGACGAGACGGTTCGTCTTGTAAGGGGAGAGGATAGCAGTCTGTGCGGCCGAAGCCGAGCCCTTGCACTCCGAGCACCACCGACCGGCCGACCGGGTCGGCGTCGTGACCCTCGGGCTGACCGCGGAGCAGCTGCAGCTCAGCGATGCCGTTGGGCAGTTCGCGGCACGCCATGCCCCGATCGCCGCGACCCGGGACAACTTCGAGGCGCTCGCCGCAGGCAAGCTGCCGCAGTGGTGGGAAGCCTTCGTCGACAACGGTTTTCATGCGGTTCACCTGCCGGAGCAGCTGGGCGGCCAGGGCGGGCGATTGATCGACTGCGCCTGCGTACTGGAAGCTGCGGCCAAGGCGCTGTTGCCCGGCCCGCTGCTGCCGACCGTGACCGCTGGTGCCGTGGCCTCGCTGGCCGACCGGACACCGGCAGCCGAGTCACTGGTGCGCCGCCTTGCCGCGGGGGCGCCGGCCGCGGTCATCCTGCCCGGCAATGGGGATTTCCGGGCGCGCCCGGATGGTGAGGGCTGGGTGGTCTCCGGCGCATCCGATGTCACCGCCGGTGTGTGCTCGGCCCAGGTCGTTCTGGTGGCGGCTAGTACCCCGGACAACGACGTCGTGTGGGTCGTCACCGATTCTGAAAATCGTTCGGCTGCGACCGAACCCGAGAACGGCACCGACATCGTCACCGACGTCGGACGGTTACGCCTGACCGAATACGGCGCCGCCGGGGTTCTCACCGGCATCGACCCGGACCGGGCGGAGTGCGTGGCGGCGGCGCTGGTGGCCAGCACGACGGCCGGCCTGACCCAGTGGTGCGTGGAGGCGGTCACCGCACATCTGCGCATTCGCGAACAGTTCGGCAAGGTGATCGGCACCTTCCAGGCTCTGCAGCACAGCGCGGCGATGTTGTTGATCAACAGCGAACTTGCGACGGCGGCGGCCTGGGACGCGGTGCGGGCCAACGGCGAATCGCTCGAGCAGCACCGAATCGCCGCCGCCGGGGCCGCGGTGATCGCGATCTCGCCGGCCCCGGATCTGGTGCTGGACGCGCTGACGATGTTCGGTGCCATCGGCTTCACCTGGGAGCACGACGTCCACCTGTACTGGCGCCGCGCCATCAGCCTGGCCGCCTCGATCGGACCGGCCAACCGGTGGGCCCGCCGGCTGGGGCGGCTCACCTGCGCTCAGCAACGCGACATGTCGGTCAACCTGGGCGACGCCGACGCGGAATTTCGGTCACAGGTGGCTCACACCTTGGACGCCGCAATGAAATTGAGCAACGACCAGCCCGGGCGGCAAGGCGATTACGAGGACTTCAAGACCGGTCCGCAACGCACGCTGATCGCCGAGGCGGGTTTGATCGCACCGCACTGGCCGAAGCCGTGGGGGCTCGACGCCGGGCCGCTGCGCCAACTCATCATCGACGACGAGTTCGCCAGGCGGCCCGAGCTGGTGCGGCCGTCCCTGGGTATCGCTGAGTGGATCCTGCCCTCGGTGCTGAAGGCGGCGCCGGAAGACCTGCGGCAGAAGCTGATACCACCGACCCAGCGGGGTGAGATCGCGTGGTGCCAGCTGTTCAGCGAGCCCGGCGCCGGCTCTGATCTCGCGGCGCTGGCCACCCGCGCCACCAAAGTGGACGGTGGCTGGAAGATCAACGGGCACAAGATTTGGACGTCGGTCGCGCACCGCGCAGACTACGGCGCGCTGCTGGCCCGCACCGACCCGGCGGCCAGCAAGCACCGTGGCATCGGCTACTTCATCCTGGATATGCGATCGCCGGGGATCGAGATCCAGCCGATCAAGACCGCGACGGGCGAGGCTCACTTCAACGAGGTCTTTCTCGACGACGTCTTCATACCGGACCACATGCTGCTCGGAGACCCGGTCGGCGGCTGGAACCTGGCGATCGCCACGATGGCCGAAGAGCGTTCGGCGATCAGCGGATACGTCAAGTTCGACCGCGCCGCCGCGCTGCGCCGGCTGGCATCCGAACCCGGGCCCGACCGTGATGACGCCCTGCGCGCACTCGGAGAGCTCGACGCGTACACCAACGCGATCAAGGCGCTGGGTGTGCGCGAAACCATCCGGCTCCTCGACGGTCAGCCGTCCGGACCGGCTTCCAGCATCGCCAAGGTTGCGATGAATGTGTTGCTAAGACGCACCTTTGAGGCGACGTTGCAGCTGACGGGCCGCCTGGCGATGGTTGCCGACTCCGATCCCGCCATCGTCGAGCCGTATCTGCACCTTCCTGCTGAATTGATCGGTGGGGGAACCCGCGAGATTCAGCTGAACATCATCGCCCAGATGATTCTCGGCTTACCGCGAAAATAAGGACACGGCATGGGATTACGTGGAGAAGCCGCCATCGTCGGTTATGTCGAGCTACCGCCCGAACGGCTCAACAAGGCGTCGCCTGCCCCGTTCGTGCTCGAACAGTGGGCCGAACTCGCCGCCGCCGCACTCGACGATGCGGGCCTGCCGGGTGATGTCGTCAACGGCATCGCCACCTCGCACCTGGCGGAGTCGCAGATTTTCGTTCCCTCCACGATCGCCGAATACCTGGGCATACCAGCGCGATTCGCCGAGTTGGTGGACCTCGGCGGGGCCAGCGCCGCCGCGATGGTGTGGCGGGCAGCCGCGGCGATCGAACTCGGAATCTGCGATGTTGTGCTGTGCGCGCTGCCGGCGCGCTACATCACCCCGTCGTCCAGGAAGAAGCCGCGTCCGATGGTGGACGCGATGTTCTTCGGTTCGTCGAGCAACCAGTACGGCTCTCCGCAAGCCGAATTCGAGATTCCCTACGGCAACCTGGGTCAGAACGGGCCCTATGGTCAGGTCGCTCAGCGCTACGCTGCCGTGTACGGATACGACGAGCGCGCGATGGCCAAGATCGTCGTCGACCAGCGGTTCAACGCCAACAACACCGAGGGCGCTATCTGGAAAGACAAGCCGCTGACCGTCGATGACGTGTTGGCCAGCCCGGTGATCGCGGACCCGCTGCACATGCTGGAGATCGTGATGCCGTGTGTCGGCGGCGCGGCGGTGGTGGTCGCCAATGCCGACCTGGCCCGGCGCGCCAGAAATCGACCGGTGTGGATCAAGGGATTCGGCGAGAACGTGCCTTTCAAGACGCCGACCTACGCCGAAGACCTGTTGAACACGCCGATGGCCGCCGCGGCCGAGACCGCATTCGCCATGACCGATCTGAGTCGCGAGCAGATGGACATGGTGTCGATCTACGACTGCTACACCATCACCGTCATGCTCTCGCTCGAAGACGCGGGCTTCTGCGAGAAGGGAACGGGTTTGAAGTTCATCGCCGAGCACGACCTGACGTTCCGCGGTGACTTCCCGCTCAACACCGCCGGCGGCCAACTCGGATTCGGGCAGGCCGGCCTGGCGGGCGGCATGCACCACGTCTGCGATGCCACTCGCCAGATCATGGGCCGCGCCGGCGCGGCGCAGGTCGCCGACTGCAACCGTGCCTTCGTGTCCGGCAACGGCGGGATCTTGTCCGAGCAGACTGCGCTCGTGCTGCAGGGAGACTGACATGAACTTCGACCGCCCGATGCCCGTCAAAACACCGACGACGGCGCCGTTCTGGGACGCGCTGGCCCAACACCGCATCGTCATCCAGTACTCCCCGTCGTCGCAGAGTTACGTGTTCTATCCGCGGGTGCGGGCACCCCGCACCCTGGCCGACGACTTGGAGTGGCGCGAGATCTCGGGCATGGGAACGCTGTATTCCTATACCGTCGCGCGACGGCCGGTCAGTCCGCATTTCGCCGACGCGGTCCCGCAACTGCTGGCCATCGTCGAATGGGACGAAGGCCCAAGGTTTTCCACCGAGATGGTGAATGTGGAGCCGGAGGCACTCCGGGTCGGCATGCGGGTGCGGCCGGTGTTCTGCGACTACCCCGAGCACGATGTCACGATGCTGCGCTACGAACCCGCCTGAGTGGCCGAGCAGACGCAAAATCGCGTTTATCCGGCCCGATTTATGCGATTTTGCGACTGCTCGCGCAGGGTAGCTACATCTGCGCCCAGACGATTTTGGTCTGCAGGTAGGTCTCCAGGCCGGCCTTGCCGGACTCATAACCCCACCCGGACTGCTTGTAACCGCCGAACGGCATCGAGTGGTCGAACTGCATCTGGCAGTTTAGGCCCACCGTTCCGGCCTTGAGCCGCTTGGCGATTCGGTGCGCGCGGCCCAGGTCGCGGGTCCACGCGGTGGCGGCCAGGCCGTAGGTGGTGTCGTTGGCCAGAGCCACCGCTTCGTCCTCGTCGTCGAACGGGATGACCGCGACCACCGGTCCGAAGATCTCCTCCTGGAACAGGCGACTGGTGGTGGCGACGTTGGTCAGCACGGTGGGGCGCACGAAATAGCCCTTGCGGTCTACGCGATTGCCGCCGGTGACGACCTCGACGCCGTCGGAGCGGCCCTGGTCGAGGTAGCCCAGCACGCGGGTGAGTTGCTTCTGGCTGATCAGCGGGCCGATGAGACTGCCCTCGTCCTTCGGGCCGCCCTGCGGCAGGCCGTCCGCAACCTTGGCCAGGCCGTCCACGAACTGGTCGAAGATGCCGCGCTGCACGAAGATTCGCGATCCGCACACACAGGCCTGCCCGGAGTGGATGAAGGTGCCGAACGCGGCCATCGGTACGGCTTTGGACAGGTCGGCGTCGTCGAACACCACCACCGGCGACTTGCCACCCAGTTCCAAAGTGACCTTTTTCAAGTTGCTTTCGCCGGCCGCGTGCACGATGGCCCGGCCGACCTCGGTGGAGCCGGTGAAGGCGACCTTCTCGACATCGGGGTGCGCGGTGATGGCCGCGCCGGCGGTGTGGCCGTTACCCAGCACCAGGTTCGCCACACCCTCGGGTACGCCGGCCTCGTGCAGGATGTTGTCCAGCACCAGCGCCGAAAGAGGCGTCTCCTCAGCGGGTTTGACGACGCTGCTGCACCCGGCCGCCAGGGCCGGAGCGAGCTTGCAACAGAAATTGAAGACCGGCCCGTTCCACGGGAAGATCAGGCCCACTACGCCGTAAGGCTCTTTCAGGGTGTAGGCGTGCTGGTGTGAGTCGATGCCGGTGAGACCGCCGGTGTGCACGTCGGCCGCGATGCCCTCGATCTTGGTGCACCAGCCCGCGTAGTAGCGGAAGAACTCCGATCCCACGGTCACGGTGCCCTGCGCCTGCATCGGCGTCATGCCGGCGTTCAACGATTCCAGTTCGGCCAGCAGGTCGGCGTTCTGGTCAATCAACTCGCCGACCCGCCACAGGATCTTCGCCCGCTCGCTGGGCGGCTTGTCCCGCCAGACTCCGGCTTCGAAGGATGCCTTCGCCCGCGCGACAGCGTCGTCGACAGCCTCGGGGCCGCAGTCCTTGAACTCGGTGACCTGCTCCTCGGTGGCGGGATCGACAACCGTGATCAGTTCGCCGGTGCCGGGGCGCTCCCGGATCTCGTCCAAAACAGCCTGGACCGTCATCGGTACTCCTCCTTGAGTATCTGACTCGTCAAGGCGAGGTTATGCGCTTAACCAAGAGATGTCCAGACCTTGGATAGTCGATCGGCTATCCCGCGGCTAGGTCGATGCCCGCACCACGACGCGGGCGATATCGGTGATGTCCGGAGACGGCGGGGCCGGGTAGCCCAACCGTTCGTAGATGGCCGCGATCGCGGCATCGGCGACCGCGCGTGGATCGAACTGGACCGAGGTCAGGGGCGGCGTGCTCACCTCGCCCATCGGGCTCGCGTCGACACCGATCACCGCGAGGTCGCCGGGACACTGCAATCCCGCCTGGTGGATGCCGTACAGAATCAGGCACGCGATGTCGTCGCTCTGCGCGCACACCGCGGTGACGCCGTCGCGGACCCAGCCGGCCACGACATCGGCAGCGTTGTCGATGGTGACGGTGGCGACGCGCACCGGCGGCAGGCCACGCGATTGCGCCGCGCGGCTGACGCCGTCGAGCCAGTAGTCACCCAGGGCGCGCCATTTGGGTGTTCCACCGTAGGCATAGGCAATCTGCCGGTGGCCCCGCGAGACGAGGTGGGCCACCCGCATGTCGCCGACCGCCAGATGGGGATCGCCCAGGGCGGGCAGGCTGCCGATGTCGATGTGCGGGATACCCGCCGCCTTGACCGCGGCTGCCGCCGCCTCGCTGAGCGGGAACAGGCTGGCTACCGCGACCGGGTCGAGATTCTCGATGGCGTCGACGACGTGATTGTCGTCTTCGGTCTCGAAGATCTGAACCTGGAGCAACCCGAGTCGCGCCAGTTCGGTCGTCATACGGCTACCGGCCTGCATCGGCATGTCGCCCACGGCCACGTGCGGGACGACATAGAGGACGACGCCGCCCTTGCCGCGGGCGAGATTGCGGGCCGCAATGTTGGGGCGGTAGCCGAGCAATTTCGCGGCGCGGTTGACCGCGTCCCGGGTCTGCGGCGAGATCCTGCGCCCCTCGGCGTTGTTCAGCACGTAGCTGACCGTCGCGGTGGACACGTCCGCCAGGCGGGCGACATCGGCGGTGGTGGGTCGGGCACCCCTGACCGTGCTCAACTCGTCACCGACCGGCATGCCTCATGGTGGCACGCGTGTCAACTCTTTAGCGGAGTACTTCTTGGTGGACTAATAGTCCGTTGTCAGCGCACGGTCGAGCGGACCTTACCGGGGTGTTAGATGCTATAGCGGCTGGCGCCCTAGGTCTGACATCATGGCCTAGTAGTCACTCATCGGGGAGCGCGATATGAACAAAGACGACCTGATCCTGATCAGCGTTGACGACCACATCGCCGAACCTGCCGACATGTTCGACGCCCATGTCCCGGCCAGATACAAGCACCTCGCGCCAAGGGTGGTGACCGAACCCGACGGCGTTCAGCAGTGGTACTACGGCGACATTCGCGGCCGGAACATGGGGCTCAACGCCGTGGCCGGCAAACCCCGCGAGATGTACAACGTCGACGCTTCCCGCTACGACGAGATGCGGCCCGGCTGCTTCAACGTCGACGAGCGGGTACGCGACATGAACGCCGGTGGCCAGTTGGCCGGTCTGAATTTCCCGAACTTCACCGGGTTCTCCGGCCAGGTGCTCAACCAGGGCCCGGACCGCGACGTCAACCTGGTGATGATCAACGCCTACAACGACTGGCACGTCGATGAGTGGTGCGCGGCATACCCGGGCCGGTTCATCCCGTGCGGCATTCTCCCGCTCTACGACGTGGCCGAAGCGGCTAAAGAAGTAAAGCGATTGGCGGACAAAGGCTGTCACGCGGTGACGTTCTCGGAGAATCCAGAAGCGCTGCAGATGCCCAGCATTCACACCAGTTACTGGTACCCGCTGTTCGAAGCCGTCTGTGAGAACAGAACGGTGCTGTGCACCCACGTGGGTTCCGCTTCCCGCTCACCGATGGTGTCGATGGATGCGCCGGCCAGTGTGATGATGACCGCGTCGTCGATGATGAGCATGTTCACCTTCACCGAACTCATCTGGGCTCAATTCTGGGCCGACTTCCCGGAGCTGAAGTTCTCACTCACCGAAGGCGACATCGGTTGGATGCCGTATTTCCTGTGGCGCGCCGAGCATGTCTACCAACGGCATTCGGGCTGGACGCTGGCCACCTTCCCGCCGGGCTACGATGGCCCGCTCGATGTGTTCCAGCGCCACTTCTACACCTGCTTCATCAGCGACAAGGTCGGCGTGCGCAACATGGACTGGTTCAACGCGGACATGGTGTGCTGGGAGTCGGACTTCCCGCACTCGGACAGCAACTGGCCGTTCGCGCCAGAGGATGTCATCGAGACGATGGGCCACCTCGGCGACCCGGTCATCAACAAGATCACGCACGAAAACGCGATGGCCGCCTATTCATTCGATCCGTTCCGGCACATCCCGAAAGAGCACGCCCGCGCCGGACAGCTGCGCGGCCAGGCCACTGACGTCGACGTGGTGACGCACGTGGGCCATCAGGCCAGCCAGCGTGACCGCGATGCGTGGACTCGGATGACGACCTTCGCTTTGCAGGCCCAGGGCGCGACACCGGTGACCGCGGAAGCGACTGGTATCGCCGGGCGAGCCACGACACTGGGTAACTGAGCGTGGCGCAGCAACCCCCCTTCACCGGGTGGCGCGTACTGGAGTTGTCCAACGGCATCGCGGCCTCCTACGCCGGCAAGATGTTCGCCGATGCCGGTGCCGATGTCGTCAAAATTGAGTCTGAACAGGGGGATTCACTGCGATCGTGGTCGGCCGGTGGTGGACCGCCGGGGGCACTGTTCGGGTACCTGGCCGCGGGCAAGAAATCGGTTCGGGGTGACGATCTGCATGCGTTGTTGCCGTCCGCCGACGTGGTTCTCACTGATCTGACCGACGGACATACCCTGGATAACATTGCCGCGCAGAAGGATCCGTCGACGGTGGTCGTCACCGTCACGCCGTTCGGAACGACCGGACCCTACGTCGACGATCAAGTGCTCGCCAACGAGTTCATCCTGCAGGCACTGTCCGGCTCGACAGCCAGCCGCGGTTGGCCGGGGGACGAGCCCGTGCAGGCCGGTGGGCGGCTGGGCGAGTGGCTGGCCGGCACCTTCGCGGCGGCGGTGGCCGCGGCCGCCGCGCGCCACGCCGCCCGCTGCGGACGCGGCGAGATCATCGACGTCTCGACCTACGAGGCGATGGCAATCGCAATGGGCGGCCTGCCCGCCATGTCGGCCAGCGTCATGGGTGTCGACTCCCAAATGAATTCCCGCAGCCTGGAACTGCCGTCGATCGTGCCGACAGCCGACGGCATGGTCGGCTTCTGCACCATCACCGCGCAACAGTTTCAGGACTTCCTGGTACTCATCGAGCGTGCCGACCTCCTGGACGACGCCGAACTGGCTTCCATCGAGGGGCGCATCGCGCGCCGTGACGAGTTCCTGGGGATGGTCACCCAGTGGACCGAGGGTCGCACCACCCAGGAGATCGTCGACCTCGCAACGGGATTCCGCATCCCGGTGGCGCCGATCGGCACCCCGGCGGCGCTGGCGGCCGTCGATCATTTCGTCCAACGGGGAGTCTTCGTCGAGTCTGAACTCGGCGTGCTGCAACCACGCGTGCCGTACCGTGCTGACGCATTCAGCACCAGGTCTGCGGGCCGGCCACCGGAACTCGGCGAACACAGCGGCAGCATCGACTGGCCGCCCCGTCCCGAAATCGCCGGCCGGGCCGATCCCGCAACACTTCCGTTGTCCGACATCCGGGTTGCCGACTTCACGGCTTTCTGGGCCGGACCATTCGCCACCCAGTTTCTCGGCGCGCTGGGGGCCGACGTAGTCAAAGTGGAGGGTGTACGCCGGCCCGACGGCATGCGGTTCTCCGCGGGCCGGCCACCCAGTTGGGACCAGTGGTGGGAATGGGGCCCGGTTTTCCTGTGCAGCAACAACAACAAGCGCGACGTCAGCATCGAACTCGGAACCGGAACCGGGCGCGCGGTGGCGCTGAAACTCATCGCCGCGAGCGATCTCGTCATCGAGAACTTCTCCCCTCGGGTGATGGAGAACTTCGACCTGCAGTGGGATGCCGTCAGCACCGTGAACCCCCGCGCCGTCATGGTGCGGATGCCGGCATTCGGGCTGGACGGACCCTGGCGCGACCGGGTGGGCTTCGCTCAGACCATGGAGCAGGCGACGGGCATGGCGTGGATCACCGGCCACGCCGATGGGCCGCCGGTGATTCCGCGCGGTGTGTGTGACCCGATCGCGGGTCTGCATGCCGCCTTCGCCGCCGTGGCGGCGCTGGTGGTCCGTGACCGCGACGGGGTCGGCGTGCACGTGGAATCCACCATGGTGGAGGCGGCGCTGAATGTGGCCGCCGAGATGCTCGTCGAACACTCGCGCAACGGAATCGACCTGCGCCGGCAGGGCAATCGCGGCCCGGGTGCCAGCCCGCAGGGCGTGTACCGCTGCCAGGGCGACGACGAGTGGGTGGCGCTGGCTGCGATCGACGATGCCGGCCGGGTGGCACTGGCGGATCTCCTTGATCGGCCGGAACTGGATTCCGACGAGATCAGCTGGCGGGATCGGGCCGACGAGATCGACAAACAGATCACCACCTGGGCGGCACAACGCACGGTGCCCGACGCCGTCCGATTCCTGCGTTCGGTCGGCGTCGCCGCGGCGCCGGTCCGGGCACCGGCCGGCCTGCTGACCGATCCGCACCTGCTCGACCGTGGTTTCTGGGAACGTGTCGATCATCCGGTGGTGGGCTCGTTTCTGTGTACCGGCATGCCGTTCACGTTCCTCGGCAGACCACGGCACTGGATCCAGCGCGGTGCCCCACGGTACGGCGAGCACACCAGCGACGTGTTGTCCGAGTTGGGTTACAGCCGAGCAGAACTCGCCGAGCTGACCGATTCGAAGATCACCGCGGCACGGCCGGCGGGCCTGTGACATGGCAGTGACACTGTGTGTGCCCCCGCGACCCGGCGAGTTGTGCCAACCGGTCCGTTTCCTGCTGCGCCAGGATTCGGTGGTCATGGAACTGACAGCGCGGCACCGCATCACCGGTGTGGAGTGGGACGAGCAAGAACACGCGGTCGCCATGGTCGTCGAGATCACCGATCCGCAGACCGCGCGGCCGGTCGATGTGCGGATCGACGTCATGGAGGGTGCCGCGCCGCCGGACACCCGGTCCCGGTTGATCGGGCGGATCGTGCGGGATGGGCACGAATATGACGTGATGGGAACCTATCTGGGTGTGGTGGCAGACGAAAACTGACTGGCGCCGCAAAGAATGGAGTTGATGTGAGGCAGCAGCGCACCGCGGCGATCGTCGGGGTGTACAACACCGTCCAGGGACGGCGACTGGACGGCGAAACCTCGCGCGGCCTGGCCGTCAAGGCCGTCAACGGCGCACTCGACGATGCGGGCCTGCGTCTGCAGGACGTGGACGGCGTCAGCGCGGGCCCACTGTCGACCGCACTGATCTACGACCTGCGCGTCGGGCCGGCCTGGCAGGGAATGGGTTTCGGTGTCGGCATGATCACCGAGGCCGCCACCGCAATCGAGCACGGGATGGCCGACGTGGTGGTGCTCGTCGCCGCCCAGGCAGGCGAGTACCGCGACCATGAAGCCACCGCGCCGTGGACGCGGCCGGAGAACGAATTCGTAGCGCCCTGGGGGATGTTCACCACCGCGGAGTTCGCCCTCATCGCCCGACGGCACATGCACGTCTACGGCACCACGCGTGAACAGCTGTCGACGGTGGCCGCGACCATCCGCAACAACGGGTCGAACAATCCGGAAGCCGTTTACTACCAGCGCGGTCCATTCACCCCGAGTGACATCACGGCATCTCGACTGATAGCCGACCCGTTTCATCTGCTTGACTGCGCGACCACATCCGAGGGCGGCTGCGCGTTGGTGGTCGCGAACCTGAACGCGGTCGAGACGTCCGGTCGGCCGATCTACATTCTGGGCAGCGGCGCCGACTTTCACGGCCCGTCGTACCAACACCCGCCTGCCTGGGATCTCGCGGGGCGTCGGGGCGATCACGTCAACGGCGTGGTGGGCCGAAACGCTGCTGACCGGGCATTCGCACACGCCGGAATCCGGCGCGAGGACGTGGACGTGCTCGAACTCTACGATCCGTTCTCATTCGAGATCATCCGCCAGTTGGAGGCGTTCCGGTTCTGCGGCGACGGTGAGGGCGGACCGTTTGTCGCCGACGGTCACATCGCCATCGGCGGTAGCCATCCGATCACCACCGACGGAGGGACAATGTCTTTCAGCCATGCCGGAGCCAACCCGCAGATGATGCAGCGCGCCGTTCGCGCGGTGCAACAGTTGCGCGGTGACGCCGGGACCCTGCAAGTGCCCGGTGCGCGAATCGCGCTGTGCAGCAACGGCGGAGCGGGCGCACTGTTCACCACCGTGCTGCTGCTGGGGGACGAGCCCCGATGAGCCTGTTGCGACCTCAGAGCGGATCAGTTCCGCACGCCAGCAGTCCGGTCAGCGCGCCGTTCTGGGAGGGCTGCCGTTCGCAGGAACTGCGCTACCAGCACTGCACCGAGTGCAGCGCCGTCAATTTCCCGCCGACAGAGCACTGCCGTCAATGCCTTTCACCGTCGCTGGAGTGGACGCGGAGCAACGGAACGGGCGAAATTTACAGCTGGACCGTGGTGCACCGTCCAGTGACCGCCGATTTCGACCCGCCTTACGCACCGGCGATCGTGACACTGGACGAGGGTTACCAGATGCTGACCAACATCGTCGGCATCGCAGCTGAGGCTCTGGTGATCGGCATGCGGGTACGGGTCGAGTTTCATTCCGTCGGGCCAGATTTGACGCTTCCGTATTTCACCGGGTCAGCATGAGCCCGCGGCGCACCGTTGACGGGCTTCCGGTGACGGCATACCTGGTGCTGGGCGTGCTGGCGGTCACCGACGAACAACTCACCGCAGGCGAAATCAAAACGCGCGCAGAGCTTTCTGTCGGACACTTCTACTGGTCGCCGTCGGTCAGTCACGTGCGGCGCGAGCTGGGCCGGCTGCTGGGCCGCGGGATGGTCAACGAGATCGACGCGCGGTCCGGTAAGCGGACCGTCACGCTGTACGAGACCACCGACTCCGGGCTCGAGGCGTTGCGCGCCTGGGTGCAGCGCTTTCCCGGCGAGGATCAGGTCGTCATCAAACACCCCGTGATTCTGCGGACCTGGCTGGCCCGCGGCGAGGACCCGGAGCGGGTGCTCGACACCTTGGAGCGGCACCTCGAGGCAACTCGGCGTCGACTGGACGAGGCATTGTGGTCGCGACGGCGATCCCGCGAGGTCGGCATCCTCGACGATCCCGAACAGCGTTACTCTTTCGCGGTCCTGGACTACGCCATCCGCGGCCTCTATGCGGAGATCTCCAACATCGAACAGCTGCGAGACGAGATCGCCGCGGGCACAACGCGAGACCCCGCCGAGCGGGTGCGACGGCCCAAGGGGCAGATCCGCCGCCGCACCACGTGGGCCGAGCAGACGTAAAATCGCCCAATTTCGTTCCGAAATGGGCGATTTTACGTCTGCTCGCGCAGGGAAATCAGCCACCGACCATGATCAGGCCGCCGTCCACCGCGAGCAGTTGTCCGGTGATGAAGCCGGAGCCGGGTCCGGCCAGGAACACCAGCACCGGTCCGAGGTCGCGCGCCGGATCACCGAGTGCGCCGCCGAGCGGAATCCTCGTCTTGAGCTGCTCGTCGATCAACGGCGCGGCGTCCGGCCCGAGAAACTCCCGGAACCGGTTGGATCCCGGTGTCTGCACTGCCGGCGCCAGTGCGTTGACGGTGATCTTGTCATGGGCCCAGGCTTGCGCCGCCGACCGCGTCCAGGCCTGCACGGCGCCCTTGGTCGCGGCGTAGACGGCCGAGACCGGGCTGCCCATCACGGCTTCCGACGACCCGAAGTTGATGATCCGGCCGCCCTTGGGTTGCTGGTCCTTCATGACCGCATAGGCGGCCTGGTTGGTCAGGATCGTCGCTTTCACGTTGGTGTCCAACAGGAACGAGATCTCCTCGGCGCCGATGTAACCCGGGATCCCGGGTTGCCAAAGCCCCGCCGCGTTGACCAGGACGTCGAGCCCACCGAGCACCTCGGCCGCCCTGCCAACCACGGACGACACGGCGTCCGCGTCGCGCACATCGCACTGCAGCCAGGTCGCGGTGAGGTCGTCGGGAGGCGGCGTCCGGTGGTAGGTGGCGGCGATCCGAGCGCCGGCCGCGCTCAGCGCGGCGACCGCCGCGGCACCGATACCCGTTGCGGCACCCGTCACGAGAATGCGTCTGCCCTGCAGGGCTGTGTCCGACATGGTGAAACGCTAGCTGTCGAGATGGCCGGGCTGCACACGGGTGCGGCAGTATCGGTATCCATGATCCTGTGGGACCAGCACACCTGCCTGCCGTTGCAGGCCGACGCGGAAGTCGGCCCGCTGACCCGGTACCGGCGCCGCGGTGGCGCCTTCGTCTCGGTCAACGCGGGATACTCACCGCACAGCTTCGCTGACACCACGGCGCTGTTGCGTCACTTCCGGAGTGCGGTGGCCGCTCACCCGGACCTGGAGCTGGCAGGCACGGCCGACGAGGTGAGCAGCATTGCGGGCGAAGGCCGCATCGCCGTGGTCTTCGACCTGGAAGACTCGCGTCCCCTCGACGACGATCTGGACAACCTGGCCGTGCTGGCCGCGCTCGGGGTGCGAACCCTGTTGCCCACCTACAACCATGCCAACCGCGCCGGCAGCGGATGTCTGGATGCGGTCGACGGCGGCCTCACCGGCTGGGGGCGTTCGATCGTCGCCGAGATGAACCGGGTAGGTATCGTCCCGGACGGGTCGCACTGCAGCCCGCGCACCGGGTTGGACATGTGTGAGATATCCACGGGCCCGGTGATTTACAGCCACTCGTGCATGCGGGCGGTCTGGGATCATCCACGCAATATCAGCGACCGACAGGCGCTGGCCTGCGCGGCCACCGGAGGAGTCATCGGCATCACCGGCGTCGGTATCTTCCTGGGCCCCAACACCCCCACTCTGGAAGCGATGACACGACATCTCGAGTACGCGGTCGACCTGGTCGGCATCGACCATGTGGGTATCAGCAGCGATTTCTCGTTCGACTACGACGATTTCGTCGCGGAGGTCGCCCGCAACCCGCACCTGTTCGACGACAACTACACCCGGTGGGGGACGATCCAGTGGATGCCGCCGGGGACACTGTTGACACTCGCTGAGCATCTCGACGAGCGTGGCTGGGGCACCGCGGACATCGCCGCCGTCCTCGGTGGAAACTTCCTACGTGTCGCGCAGCGCGCCTGGGCCGCTTGATATCTCGGGCGAACCTAGGCGCGCACCGCGACCGATGACAACAGATCGGCAAGGTGGCCGGGTTGGTCCACCATCGAGAAGGTGCGCGCGCCCTCGATGACCTCGAACCGGGCGTTCGGAATGGTGGCCGCGAGCCGGCGACCGTCTTCGAGTTCGAAGAAGACGTCGTCACCCGACCATGCGATGAGCGTCGGCAGGTCGATTTCGGGGAGGCGGGCAGCCACCCCGGTGGTGACCTCGGTGCGCAGCGACAGCGAGAACTGGCGCAGATCCTCCGCGACCGCCGGATCGGACAATGCCGGCTGCACCCAGATCTGGGTCAGCGCGTCAATGTCACTGTGCGCCAGACCTTCATACGCCCGCTTGCGCGCGACCGGCGCCCGCATGGCCTGCATTGCGGCCCGGAACACCTTCTTCGACTTGGCCGCGAGGATGACCGGCTTGAGGATCGGCGGCGGGAAGTGCTCGAAGGCATCGCAACTGGTCAGCACCAATGCGCCGAGTCGCTCCGGGCGGTGCACCGCGACGAGTTGGGTCACCACTCCGCCGGTGTCGTTGCCGACCAGCACGACATCTGTGAGATCAAGCGCGCCATGGAAATCGGCGACGATGCCGGCTACGCCGGTGATGCTCCGGTCGGCCCCCGGGCGCAGCGGCTCGGGATGGGCGCCGAGCGGAAAGGTGGGCGCGATACACCGCAGGCCACGCTCGGCGAGCCGTTCGCTGACTCGGCGCCACAACTGGCCGCCCATCATGTATCCGTGCACGAACACCACGGGCCTGCCGGTCTCGGGTCCGGTTGCTTCGTAATGGATGGTTCCGGCGCTAATGTCGATCGTCGGCATGGACGGCTCCTAGCAGAGAGTGGGATTTACAAACAGTCTGTCTGTTCGTAAGTTACCAACAGGTTGTATGGAAATCAAGAGACGCACCCAGGAGGAGCGCTCCGCGGCAACCCGCGAGGCGCTGATCTCGGCTGCGCGGAAGCTTTGGGGCCTGCGTGGCTATGCCGACGTCGGTACTCCGGAGATAGCCACCGAGGCCGGCGTCACCCGCGGCGCGATGTATCACCAATTCTCGGACAAGGCAACGCTATTCCGCGATGTGGTGGAAGCCGTCGAACTGGACGTGATGACCCGGATGGCCACCCTGGTGGGTTCGTCGGGAGCCACCACCCCGGCTGACATGATCCGGGCCTCGGTGGATGCCTGGCTCGAGGTGTCCGGCGATCCGGAGGTGCGGCAGTTGATCCTGCTGGATGCGCCGGCCGTGCTGGGCTGGGCCGCCTTTCGGGACGTCGCGCAGCGCTACAGCCTAGGTATGACCGAGCAGTTGATCACCGAGGCGATCAACGCGGGTCAACTGGCCAGACTGCCGGTGCGCCCGCTGGCGACGGTGCTGATCGGTGCCCTCGACGAGGCGGCCATGGCGATCGCGACCGCCGACGACCAGCAGGGGACCCGCGATGAGATCCGCCAGGTGCTGCACCGGCTCATCGACGGGATGCTCGAGGGGTAACAGTCCGGGCGAGATCGGCCGGTCACTTCACCCTGGCGATGGTCTGGCGCGCCAGTTCGGTGGCGATGTCGCACGGATTGGGAAAGGGTTTCCTGACGAATTGTATTGACCATTCGAAGAAGTCGTCCTGGTACTGGATCGAGACGTCGCAGAGCCGGGTCCCGAGCCGGTCGGTCGCGACGGCAATGTAACCGCCGTGGCCGTCGATGGTGATGTCGTCCACCTTGGTCCGGCTCAGGTCCTCGTTCTTTCGTTCACGGCCGATGGGGCTGCCGCGGAACCAGCTGAACGAGAACCATGGCCCGGAGATGCTGCCGTTCACCAGCCACTGGCATCCGACGGCGTTGCGGGCCGTAACCACCAGCCCCGCCACGCCGGTCAGCTGTGCCAGGGTCTGGTCGCTGACGCCGCCACACTCGGGGAAGAACGGACCGTGGGTGGCCTGTTTCGGGGTGGTTGCGGCCGACGAGGACGCGTGTCCACCGGCGTCGCGTGAACCGCCGGCGCACGCGGCCAACAGGGGCAGGACGGCCACCAGAGCCGGCGCCAGCAGGCGGTCCCGAAACGCGCTCATCCCTCGAACACCCTGTTCATCCGCTTCTTGAAGGAATCGTCGAACAGACGGTAGGTGCCGCGCAGCGCGTTGCCCGGCCAGTGTTCTTCCACCAGTTCGGCGGGCAGCAGGGGGTCCAGTTGAAGGTGGCGGACCACTGCGATCGACAACGCGAACTCGTAGGTGAGGTTCTCGGGCGAACTGTCGTGGCTGTTGCGCTCAAGGGCGGTCTCCATCGCGTCGATGAGTGCCCGGGCATCGTCGGCCCAGCCGTCGAGGGCGAACAGTGATCGCATCCGGTCGGCCGTGATGTCGGTGGCCGCGCCGTGAAAGTGCGTGCACTGGCGGTCCAGCACGGCGCGTGACGCGGAAAGCCGTTGCGGATCCAGGTTGTCCGGCCGGATCCAGACGCCTTCGCGGAAGTCCGCCAGGTGCAGTGCCGTCGCCGCCTTGCGCAGTTCCAGGCGGTCCGCCGCGGTGCGGCGCTCCACCGAGACGATGGCAAGTTCCCAGGTGCCGTCCCATGCCGTGACATCGTCGATGCGATAGGCCTCATCGACCCGCTGGCGGCGGTCGGCCAACCGCCCCGCCAGGGCGTAGCTGCCGTCGTCCCCGCTGAGTTCGCCGTTGGAGACCATCCGCCACAGGCAGGTGCGGGCGGCGCCGTCGCTGATGCCGAAGAGGGACGCGAACGCGACAAGATTCGACACCGGAAGCCGGGCCTCGTCGGAGCCCAACAAGGCCGATGCGAGCACCGAACGTGCGCTGAGCGGTCGGTCGCCGATAAGTTCGCGCACACGAGATCCGGACGCGGCGGGCATTCGTCCATCTTCCCCGATCCGGTCCAGTATCACTGTTTCATTGACGTGTGACAATAAAATTGTGATACTAGCGGGCGTGGCCTCCCCGACGAAGCCGTTGGTCGCCGACGACATCGAGATCGTTCGGCGGGTGCTCGCCCATATCGACGCCGGCACCACCGACGAAGGTCCCTCCTGGCGCGAGCCGGTCGAAAACTATTTGGACCCAGCCCGATTCGGGCGCGAGATGCGGCTGCTGCGGACCATGCCGAGCGTTTTCGTGCCGTCGGCAGCGCTGCCCAGCCCGGGTGACCACGTGGATCGAACGGCGTTCGGGGTGCCCCTGTTCGCGGTGCGCGGACGCGATCGGCGCGTGCGGGTGTTCCGCAATGCGTGCCGGCATCGAGGGTTCGCTCTGGTCGAAGGCCCCGGTTGTGCCCACGCGCTGGTGTGCCGCTACCACGGCTGGACGTACCGGCTGGACGGGTCGCTCGCTCACGTACCGCACCAGGAGGCATTCCCCGATATCGATATGCCGGCCCGGGGGTTGGTTGAGGTCGGCAGCCATGAGGTGGACGGCCTCATCGTCATCGAGGCGCTGGATCCCGCTGTGAAACCGCATGACGACGCCTTGGCGTGGTTGACCGACGGAACTCCCTGGCGCGACAAGTTGCTGCCGGCCCGACGACTGGTGTACGTCGACAGCACGGTGCGGCCGATGAACTGGAAGGTCCTCGTCGAACAGTTCCTGGAGGGCTATCACCTCCGCTCGACCCACAAGGACACCTTCTTTCCGCTGCAGTACGACGACCTCAACGTGGTCGAGATGTTCGGCCCGAATTGCCGTCTGACGTTCCCGTACCGCAACATCGAGCGGCTGCGCGACCGTCCGGAGAGCATCTGGACGACGGAAGCGCGGGTGACTTACCTGTATCAGCTCTTCCCCAACGTGATGCTGGCGACGTTCCCGGGGTTGATGCTGATGATCGTGGTCGACCCGGTGGATATCGGCCACAGCACGGTCACCATCTACTCGATGGCGCGGCCCGAGCTGGCCGAGCGCGCGAATAATGCTGACGGACAGTACAACCCGGCGGCCGCCGGCACGCTGGTCGCCCGCGGCTCGGTGGAGGACAACGAGATGTCCGAAGGTGTTCAGCGCGGGTTAAGCTCTGGCGCAAACGATTTCGTCGAGTTCGGCCGGCACGAGAGTGCGGCGGGCCATTTCCACGCCGTCCTTGACGAGCGCCTGCACGCGGCGGCCGCTACGGAGTCTTGAGGAAGACGTCGTTGAAGGTGACCGTGCGAAGGTTGCGGGCGCGGATGATATCGACCAGCTGCGGGTAGACGTGGGTGACGGGCAAATGGTTCAGGTGCCCGATCACGATGGACTGCGGCGTGAAGTACTGGTCGGCCATCTTCACGATGTATTCCTCGGTGATCAACGTCGAATCCGACAGCGATCCCGACCACAGGACCGGCACGCTGTATCCGAGGTCGGCGGCCACCGCGTCGACAGCCGCGTTGTGCTTTGCATACGGTGGGCGCCAGTAGGGCTTGGCGCCAACGCCGTACGTCTTTTTCAGGAACTCGTCGTTGCGCGTGAGCTGCTTGGCGATATCACCCTTGGACAGGGTGGTCAGGTCGGGATGCGACCAGGTGTGGTTGCCGAGCTCGATCTGCCCGGATTCGACCAACGGCCGGAGCAGCGCCAGGTTGTCGGTCCACGAGTCGTAGGTTCCGTTGACGAAGTACGTCAATCGGATACCGGTGTCCTTCGCGAACTGCGTGTAGGCGCGCACCACCTCGCTGTTGGTCCCGTCGTCGACGGTGAGCGCCAGCAGGTCACCACTACCGGGCAGCTGGCTCAGTACACCGCCGCCGGGCAGCCTCACGCGTGCGCTCGGGGGTGGCGGCGGCAACAGGCCCGCGACGGTCGGACCGGCGGGTGGAGCGTCCGCAGCGGCGACAGCGGGCGTCTGGGCGAATGTGCGCGGCTGGGGGTCGACCATGCAGCGGGCCAGGCCCACGCCTGCAACGGTGGAGACGGCGAGGGAACCAAGGAAACGGCGGCGGCTCAGCTCTGACATTCTGCAATCGATCTCCGGGTGCGCCGGGACCGGTGCACGCCCCCGTCCGGGCTGCACAACAGGTTCACCAGCAACGACACCACAGCAGCGAACCGTACCATGACCAGCGCGGATATAACCTGCGCAGCGCCGCAGCAGCCTCTAACTGTTGCGCCGATCACAAATCAGCAGTAGCCGATCCCGATGTCGACCGAGAGCTGGGTGCCGGTCACGAACCTGGACTGATCCGAAGCCAGCCACGCGACCGCATCCGCGATGTCCTCGGGCTGGGCGATGCCTTCGGGCAGCAACGGCTTGTGCATGTCACGCAGCTGCGGGTTGGTGTCGGCGGCCGACTGCATGGCCTCCCGCATCCGGCCGGTCCCCATCGGTGTCGCGACCGCTCCCGGATTCAGGCTGTTGACGCGAATGTTGTGCCGGCCGAGCTCGGCTGCGAACCCGCGGGCCATGCCCACGACGGCGTGCTTGCTGGCGGTGTAGTGGATCATGAACGACTGCATCCGGATGCCGGCGGCCGACCCGATCAGGATGATGGACCCGCCGCGGCCACCATCGATGATGTGATGGGCGCCGGCCATCACGGTGTTCCACGTCCCGATCACATTCGTGTCGATGGTGTCGCGGAATGCCTGGGCGGTGATCTGATCCCAGGCCGCGGGATTGCAGATACCCGCGTTGGCGACGATCACGTCGAGCCGGCCGAATTCGGCGACCCCGCGGTCGACGGCGATCTTGAGGGTGTCCAGGTCGCGCACGTCGACCGCGGCCGTCACGGCTCGCCGGCCGTTGGCCTGCACCAGCCGGGAGGTCTCGGCGAGGTCATCGGGTGTCGGTGAGTCGTAGGGGACGCTGCTGGGCAGAGGCCCGGCGAGGTCGAGCGCGATGATGTCGGCGCCATCGGCGCTGAGCCGCACCGCGTGCGCCCGGCCCTGTCCGCGCGCCGCGCCGGTGATCACCGCGACGCGTCCCTTCAACGGACTATCCATAGCTCTCCTCGCGTCGTGGAACTGTCCTGTCCCCGACGATAGGCTGACAGAATGACTGTCATCGTCGTCGACAGGGGACCCCGCAGGGTCAGTCGCAGGGTCGAGGTCGCCGCGCCAGTGGCTGAATTGTTCGCAATGGCCGCCGATCCGCGGCGGCACAGTGAATTGGACGGGTCGGGCACGGTGCAGGCCAACGTGAAGGCCCCGGCCCAGCTGTCCGAGGGTGCGAAGTTCTCGACGAACATGAAGATGTTCGGTTTGCCCTACCGCATCACCAGCACGGTGACCGCCTTCAAGCCCGATGAACTGATCGAGTGGCGGCATCCGCTCGGTCACCGGTGGCGGTGGGAATTCGAAGCGGTCTCACCGACCGTCACCCGCGTCACCGAGACCTTCGACTACCACGACGCCGGGACGCTCAAGAAGAAACTGAAGTACTACGAGCGCATGGGTTTCGCGAAAGCGAATGCCCGCGGTATCGAGGCGACGCTGGCCAAGCTGCGCGACCGCTACCCGACGGCTTGAGGGCCGCTCACGCCGCGGGGTCGGCGGCGTCCCACGGCACCACGCCGGAAACCCAGTGCGACAGCTGTTCGACCTCGTCGTTGCGGTGCAGATGCCGGGGCGGCGTGGCGAACGTCGAGTAAGGGCGGCAACGGATCACCACGCGGTTCTCCCGGTCACACATCGCCTCGATCGACGGGCGCGCCTCTGCTCCGAGCGGCTGGCCCGACATCCGTCCGGCCACTGCCATCATCACGTCCACCGCCAGGTCGCGGTCCTCGTCCAGCGTTGCGTCCGTGTAGACCTGCAGGTAGGTGAAGGGCCAGCGCTCGTCCAGCACGCACAGACTGATCTTGTTGTCCCGCTCGATGATCCGGGCCTTGCCGCGGCCGGCCATCGTGGAAACCAGCAACTCGCCGTCGTCGGTGGGGATGTAGTAGACGACCGACATCGCCGGGCCGTCGTTGCGGCGGCGGTAGCCGAATATCGCGGTGCGGTGGGTGCGGACGAATTCGCGGCGCTCGGAGGGAAGCATGTCGCGGTCGGTGGGAGCCGTGAACGGCTCCGCGGCAAGGGGGAGAAGCATGCTGAAACGTCCTTCATGGCAGGGGCGTTGACCCGCGGCTTATTTATGGATACAGTGTCTCCATAAATATCGACGATGTCAACAGGGCCGTGGGCCGGCCGCGCGGGCGTCCGGCGCTTCCGCTGGACCGGATCGTGGGCACCGCCCTGGAACTCGTCGACGAAGAAGGTGCGGAGGCGCTGTCCATGAGATCGCTCGCGCAGCGTCTGGGCTCGGGCACCGCAACGCTCTACCGTCACTTTGCGAATCGCGCGGAATTGGTGGCCATGGTGGTCGACCGGATGCTCGGCGAGGTAGCGATTGCGAGCGAGCCGGCACTGCCATGGGACGAGGCGTGTATCTTGTTCGCGCACAACATGTTCGAAGCGCTCGGGCGACATAGCAACGCCGCCAAGTTGCTGGCCGGTCATATTCCGATGGGGCCGAACGCGATGGCGCAGCGCGAGTTCGTGCTGAGCGTCCTACTGAACGGTGGGTTCGCCGCGGAAGCGGCCGCACGCACCTACGCCACCCTGTCGCGCTTCATTCTGGGCTTCGCCATGCAGGTTTCGGCGTCGGAGGTCACGGAACACAATGACGAGTCGGCGACGGTGATGTTCGGCCGCCTCGACGCCGACAGTTACCCGGCGACCGTGGCGGTCGCCGGGCACCTGCCGGTGCCGTTGGCCGATGAGTTCGACTTCGGGCTGCGACTCATCGTCGACGGGTTGGCGCGCCTCGCCTGATTTGTCAGTTGCCGAAGCCGGACGGAACCGGCGCCGGAGCGCCGCCGCCGAGGCGAGCCGCGGCGAAGGCCGCGCCCTGCTCGATCGACGCCCCGTCGTCGGCGTAAGAGTTGTGCGCGGCGAAGTTCAAACCCTGCGAGCACACCGGGTCTTCGGGGGCGCAGATCTTCAGCGTCTTCGCCTGATACAGCGGACCGATCGCCACCTGCGGCTGACCCAGGAACTCCATCGCGCGCACGTTAGGCGTCCCGAACAGCACCACCGAGGAGACATGGTCGGCCACAGCAGGATCGAGCGGTTTGGGCACGGTCGCGGGGTCGACGCCGTCCGGAACCCTGGCGGAGGTGACGAAGCCCATGACCGCGGCCCCCTGCGAGAAGCCGGAGAGCACCATCTTGGTCTTGGGGCAGGCGGCGGCCATCGAGTTCACGTGAGCGCCGGCGTCCCTGATGCCGTCGACTCCGGTGGCCCACTCCTCGCTGGCGGGGTAGTTGACCGAATACACGCCCATCGACTGCGCGCCGATGCGCGGCCGCAGTGCGTCGACGAAAGCCTGACCCGTGGCGCCGAGGCCCTCTTCGCCGGTACCCCTGGCGTACACCACCTCGACGTCGGGGCATGGCTCGGCCGATGCGGAGGGGGCGGGGGAAGCCAGGATCGAGGCACTGAAACCCGCAGCCACGGCTGCGGCGGAACCGAGGATACGCGTGATCATGCCGCTTATTTTGCCCGCCGATGCGTTATCCAAACCACTGCGAACGTATTATCACTGTGAATTTTCACAGGCAGGGTTCACGCGAGTTTTCCGTGGTGTACCGCGAAACCGCCTTCACACGTACGGGAGAACCTCATCGACCAACCGGTGCAAGCCGGCCCAGCCGTCATCGATCGGAAGACCGCCGATCAACGGGTTGATCACGATGTCTTTACGGCCGCAGCGAATCTGCGCGAGCAACTGGTCCGGAGTCAGTATCTCGACGTTGTCGAGATGCCGCAGGTCTTCGACCGACGCCGCGGGCCTCTCGTTCGGCCGGGGGACCCCGTCCCGTTTCCAGCCCGAGTACTCGGCTGCCTCGTTCATGATGAATCCGCCGTAGCGCGACCAGGCCTCGTCCGGGTCGGGATGCAGCAGGGTGACCGTGCTGCCCTTCTCCGGGTAGTAGGCGAAGCCGGTTTTGCCGTGCTTGCGTAACTCGTCGTGGTACACGGCCACCAGGTCCGGCATCGCCATCGGCGGCGAGAACGGCAACCCGAAACGTGCCGCGCGGCGGGCCGCCGCGGCGGTCATCCCGCCGACGAAGAAGAAGGGGTGTGGACGGGTGTGCGGCTTGGGCGTGACATTGATGACCGTGCCGCCGTACTCGAAGGATTCGTCGCCCCATGCCTGCAGCAGCACCGAGAGGCAGTGGTCCATCAGGGCGCCGCGCTGTGACCAGTCCTTGCCGACGGCGTGGTATTCCTCTGGGCGGTAACCCATTCCGGCCACGAAGCTGAACCGGCCCTGAGCCAGATTGTCCAGCACGGCGATGTCCTCGGCGAGCCTGATCGGATCGTAGAGCGGAACGATCAGCGCATTGATGCTGATCCGGACGCGGCGGGTGCGTCCCGCCAGTGCGGCGGCCAGCAGCAACGGCGACGGCAGCCAACCCGTGGCGGCCAGGTGGTGCTCCTCGCCGCTGACGGCCGTGAACCCGTTCTTGTCGGCGAACTCCGCCATCTCCAGCGCAGCCCGATAGCGGTCGCCGTGACGCGCCGCCGGATCGGCGATGTTGGTCATGTTCAGCCGCAGCGCGGTGAGCAGTTCCGCCATCACTGCCCGTTTTTCGGCCGCGCGAACAACGTTCCTCTGATCATTCGTTTGGCAACACCGAGGGTGGCGTCGTACGCCTCCGGTGTGTCGAGGGCCGCCGGCTCCGTCAGGCCGCGCGTCAGCGCGCAGATGGCGTCGATCGCTGCCGCGGTGTTGGTGGCAGGAGACAACGCACCCTGGCGGTCTGCGTTTTCGACGATCTCCGTCACGACGTCGCGCAGCGCCTTGGAGCCGGGATATGGGGGCGCCCCCAGCCTCGACTGTGTGGTGCCGCCCGAGCGCACGGCGCGCAGAAAGGCGGCCAGGTGCGGGAAGTCGCGCACCAGTCGCTTCGACTCGTCCAGCACCGCATCGAGTTGATCGGCGACGTCCTCGGAGCGCTGTACGGCGCCACGCAGCCGGGGCGCGACGATGTTCTCGATCTCCTGACCGGTCGCACGCAGCAGTTCGGACTTGTTCGGAAAGTAGTGATAGAGGCTGCCGCTGGTCATGTCAGCGGCCCGGGCGATCTCGCGGATCGTCGTCTGCGAATAGCCGACCTCTGCCACACACCGCATGGCCGCGGTGATGATGCGGCGCCGGGTCTGCTCGCCGTCAGCGCCTACCGGGCGGCCCAGCTGAGTTCCGGGTGGGGACGAATCGGACAGGGAAGAACTGACAGTCACGCCGCTTTGCCCCCATGGAGAAGACGCTGAAAACGCCCGGTCGCGAGAACTAATTGATCGGTCGAATATATTCGACCACGTCGACACCGGCCCCGCCTCACCAGGTGGACAGCCCACGAGTAAGGACACCGCTGGCCATGGCCCGATCGCAGCTGGGCCGCCCCGTCGGGGCAAGCGGCGAGGAGACTCGCCGGCGGATCATCGGCGCGACGATGCGCTGCGTGGCGCAGGTCGGCTGCCAACGCGCCACCATCCGCGAGATCGCCCGCATGGCCGACGTCACGAGCGCCAGCCTCTACAACTACTTCCCCAACAAAGCGGAACTGCTCAAGGCGACGATCGCGGACAGGGCCGAGACCGCCCTGCCGAGGTTGCGCAGGGCGGCCGACGGTCCGGGGCACGCCGTCGATCGAATCGAGGCCGTGCTCGACGAATGCGGGGCTCTGATGCGCGAGTATCCCGACCTGGCGGCGTTCGAGTGGGCGATCCGGGCCGAACACCTCGTCAGGGTCGGAGGGGAAGCCCGGTTCGAGGCTTTCCGCGGGATCATCGAAGGCTTGGTGGACCGGGCCCACCGAAACGGCGAGCTCGGTGACCATCCTGATTTGCACGCCACCGGGGAAGCGATCTACGCGCTCATCTACGGCTTGACCGAGCTGGCCGCGGCGCTGCCGCCCGACGAGTACCACGCTGCGCTGGACGCTGCCAAAGTCATGGTCAGAGGCGAACTCTTCGCTCCGGGAAGCTAGCATCTTCTTGATGCGATCAAGCGATCGATTATCGGTACTGGCTCGCTGAGAGTGGGGTCGAGGGTTTGACCGGAACTGTCGGGCGCACATTCGACGTGGAAGCGCTGCGCCAGAAGTACGCGCAGGAGCGTAACCGGCGACTGCGTCCTGACGGGATCGCTCAGTATGTGGAGATCGCGGGGGAGTTCGCCCGGTTTGCGGCCGACCCGTGGGCGGACGACGACTTCACCCGTGAGCCGGTCGCCGACGAGGTGGACGTGGCGATTGTCGGGGCCGGGTTCGGCGGGTTGCTGACCGGTGTGCGGCTACGCCAACTCGGGGTCGAGAGCATCCGGCTCATCGATCGCGCGGCTGACGTCGGCGGCACCTGGTACTGGAACCGCTATCCGGGAATCGCGTGCGACGTCGAGTCCTACGTCTATATCCCACTACTGGAAGAGCTGGGTTACGTCCCGGAGCAGAAGTATGCGAAGGGGTCGGAGATCTTCGGGCACTGCCGGCGAATCGCCGAACACTACGATCTCTACCGGGATGCCTGCCTGCAGACCGACGTACATGAAATCCGATGGGATGCCGACACTTCCCGCTGGATAATCAGGACGAACCACGGCGACGAGATGCGCGCCAAGTTCGTCTCGATGGCCAACGGGTATCAAGCCAAGCCCAAGTTGCCCGGCATCCCGGGCATCAACGACTTCCGCGGCCACATGTTTCACACCAGCCGATGGGACTACGCGTACACCGGTGATCAACTGGAGAATCTCTCGGACAAGCGGGTCGGCATCATCGGAACCGGGGCCACCGCCGTGCAGTGTGTGCCTCACCTCGGGGCCGCGGCACAGCGGCTGTACGTGTTCCAGCGCACCCCGTCGTCGGTGGACGTGCGCGCCAACGGTCCAACGGATCCGCTGTGGGCCAACACCTTACAGCCGGGATGGCAGCGGGAACGGATCGAGAATTTCCAGATACTCACCTCCGGGGGTCAAGCGGACCAGGATCTGGTCGCCGATGCCTGGACGAGCATCACCCGCAAGCTGCCGGTGATGCGCCACGACACCGATGCGACCGTCAGTCCCGAGCAACGCACCCGGGATATCGAGGTTGCGGACTTCGCGAAGATGGAGGAGATCCGGGCACGGGTCGATGAGATCGTGCTCGATCCCGCGACAGCCGAGGCTCTCAAGCCGTGGTATGGCTACTTCTGTAAGCGGCCATGTTTCCATGACGACTACCTGCAAACCTTCAACCGCGAGAATGTGACGCTGGTGGACACCCGTGGACGGGGCGTCGAGCAGATCACCGAGGCCGGTGCAGTGGTCGACGGGGTGACCTATGAGCTTGACTGTCTGATCTTCGCAACGGGTTTCGAAGTGGGCACCGATTACTCCCGGCGTACCGGCTTCGAGCTGATCGGCCGTGACGGCGTGACGTTGACGCAGCGGTGGAGCGACGGGGTTCGCACCTTCCAGGGCCTGTGCGCCAACGGTTTTCCCAACTGCTTCATCGAAAGCATCGCCCAGGCCGGATTGACCGTCAATTTCCCCTATCTGCTGGACGTCCAGGCCACCCACGCCGCCTGGATCATCGCCTGGGCTCTGCAGCACGGGGTGAGTGAAGTCGAGGCGTCGGCCGCGGCGGAAGCCTCCTGGGTCGAGACGGTGGTGCAGCGGGCGGCGGCCACCGCGGAGCGGGCGAGGACCTGCACACCCGGTTACTACAACCGGGAAGGCAAGGCGGACGCGAAGACCCGTCAAGGCAGTTTCTTCTTCGGTGGCCCTACCGAATACGCCGACCTGCTGGCCGCATGGCGGGCCGATGGGGACCTGGCGGGCTTCGACATTCGCCCTACCCGGGACTTTCCGTGAGGTATGTCCTCGGTCGGATCAGGGCGGCCGGGCGCCGCCGGCCTTCCCCGAAGGTGGCGATCATCGGGGCGGGGTTCGGCGGCCTGGGCGCCGCGATTGCGCTGCGTCGTGCCGGTATCGATGACCTGGTGATCATCGAAGCCGCCGACGGCGTCGGCGGGACCTGGCGGCGCAACACCTACCCGGGCGCAGCCTGTGACATCCAGAGCCACCTCTATTCATTTTCGTTCGCGCCCAACAAATCCTGGAGCCGAACCTACGCCCGGCAGCCCGAGATACTGGCCTATCTCGAGTCGGTGGTCGACGACTTCGACCTCCGGCGCCACCTCATGCTCAACACCGCGCTGCGGTCTGCCCGCTGGGACGACGGAGCCGGACGGTGGAACTTGCAGCTGGACCGTCAAGGCAGCGATCAGGATCTCGCCGTCGACGTCGTCGTCTGTGCCGCCGGTCTTTTCGGATCCGTGCGATTTCCAGACATTGCCGGCCTGACCGAATTCGGTGGCGCCCTCATGCACACCGCGCAGTGGGATCACGACGTCGACCTGACAGGCGAGCGGGTGGCGGTGATCGGAACCGGCGCCAGCGGCGTGCAGGTCATCCCCGAGCTGGCGAGGATCGCCGGGCACCTCACGGTTTTCCAGCGGACACCGCCCTGGATGGTGCCCAAAGAGGACCGGCCATACAGCGCAACG
This sequence comes from Mycobacterium sp. Z3061, assembly GCF_031583025.1. Lineage (NCBI taxonomy): Bacteria > Bacillati > Actinomycetota > Actinomycetes > Mycobacteriales > Mycobacteriaceae > Mycobacterium > Mycobacterium pumcae. Next base: position 404,008 of record NZ_CP134062.1, read on the forward strand.
GAATTGGCGCAGTTTCGGCGGAACCCGCTGGCCGCGCGCCGGAAGCGTTGGGAGATCTGGAAATTCCAGCACGACAACACCGCGACCATGGCCGACGACCCGATCGTCGCCGCGCGATCGCAATTCGCGACATCGTTTCTGGAACGCACCGTGCCCGATGAGCAGTTGCGCCGCGATCTGACGCCGGACTATCCGTTCCGCTGCAAACGCGTGTTGCTGGGCGACGATTTCTACCGGGCGCTGCAACGGGACAACGTCACTCTGGTCACCGATCCCGTCGAGCGGTTGACGAAGACCTCGGTGGTCACGGCGTCGGGGGCCACGGTCGATGTGGACGCCGTCGTGCTCGCCACCGGATTCGAAACGTCGCACTACCTGTCAGGCATCGATGTGGTGGGTGCAGGGGGACAGAACCTGCACCAACGGTGGGGTGCCGACCCGACCGCCTATCTGGGCGTGGCGGTGCCGGGGTTCCCGAATTTCTTCATGCTCTACGGGCCCAACACCAACCAGGGCGGCAATTCGATCGTCTACATCCTCGAGGCGGGAGCGCGACTGGTGGCTAGCGCGGTGTCCCGGATCGCCCGTCGCGGAGGATTCCTCCAGGTGCGTCCCGAGGCGGAGCAGCGCTACAACGACCGACTCTCGGCGGACTTGGAACGCTCCATCTGGACGCAGTGCGACAGCTACTTCCGCTCACCCAGCGGTCGCGTCGTGACCCAGTGGCCGTACACCGAGTTGGAATACGCACGCCGTACCTGGCGGGTCCGGCCCGGCGACTGGGTGCACGCCCAAGCCGCTTCGCCGAAAATTGCCGCAGGGCGACTGCCGAATCGACCCTAAACTATCAACTGATTGATTATTCGCTGAAAATGCTCCGCCATCCGGGACGGCGTGCATACGATCAATTGATTGATTATATAGCTGGCTGGAAGGTCGAGGATGTCGTACGTGCTGGCAATCCCTGAGTTGTTGTCCTCGGCGGCGACGGAGTTGGCGGGCCTCGGCTCGACGCTTATTGCCGCCAATGCCGCGGCGGCGCTGCCGACAAGCTCGCTCCTGGCCGCGGGGCAAGACGAGGTGTCGGCGGCCATCGCCGCGTTGTTCGCCGGTCACGCCCGCGAGTATCAGGCCGTCAACGGCCAGGTCGAGGCGTTTCACCAGCAGTTTGTGCGGATGTTGACGTCCGGCGCGGCCTCGTACGCCGCCGCCGAGGTGGCCAACGCCAACCCGCTCGAGCAGGCGCTCGAGCTGATCAACGCGCCGTCCAGGACGCTGACCGGCCGCCCGCTGATCGGCAACGGCGCGGACGGACTGGCCGGCACGGGTCAGGACGGTGGCGCCGGAGGACTGCTGTACGGCAATGGCGGCAAAGGTGGATCGGGAGCTGCCGGCCGCGCCGGCGGTAACGGCGGCAGCGCCGGACTGATCGGTAACGGCGGCGCGGGGGGTCAGGGTGGTGCCGGGGTCGATGCCACCAGGGCGGCGCCTGCGGGCGGCCTCGGCGGCAACGGCGGGTTGCTGGCCGGCAACGGTGGTGCCGGCGGAGTGGGCGGCGCCGGGGTGATCGGTGGCGCCGGGGGTGCCGGCGGGCACGCCGGACTGGTGGGCGACGGCGGCACCGGGGGCACCGGTGGATCCGGCCAGACACCGGGCGCGGGCGGCGCCGGTGGCTCCGGCGGGCAACTCGCCGGCCACGACGGCTCCCAGGGCGCAGCGGGGACGAAGTTGAGCGCTCCGAGCGACCCGAGCAACCCAGGCGACCCGAGCAACCCGGGCAACCCGACCGATCCGGGTAATCCGACGGACCCGGGTAATCCGACGGACCCGGGTAATCCGTCCAACCCATCTGGCCAGAACGCCGTGGACGCGGCCCGCGACGGCAAGATCAGCTCCTCCAACGGCGGGACCATCACCGACGGCAACCTCAAGGAGATCTCCGGCATCGACGCCGGCATCAACAATCCCGATGTCTACTGGGTGCACAACGATTCCGGAGACAGCGCCCGGATCTTCGCCGTGGATGCCAAGACCGGTCAGACCCTGGCCACCTACAAGCTCAGTGGCGCAACGGCCAGCGACTGGGAGGACATCGAGGTTGCCAGGGGCGCTGACGGGAAGTCGTACATCTACGTCGGGGACATCGGTGACAACGGCCTGTCGCGCAGCAACGTCACGGTCTACCGGGTCCCCGAGCCGATCGTCACCGGCACCGCCGCCAATCCCACGAACGGCTCCCTGTCCGGAGTCGAACAGCTTCGGCTGCAGTATCCGGGCGGCGAGAAAATCAACTCCGAGGCGCTGGCGGTCGACCCGAACACGCACAACCTCGTGGTCATCGAGAAGACCAGCGGCAGCGTCTCCCGGGTGTTCTCCACCCCGGACAGCGGGTGGACCAGCGCCGGCAGCAGCGCCACCCCGGCGCAGTGGAATCAGGTTGCCACCCTTGACATGTCGCACTCCGGGTCGAAACTCGTCACCGGCGCCGACTTCTCGCCGGACGGCTCGCAACTGGCGGTGCGGACGTATCGCGATGTGCTGCTGTGGGATCGCGCCCCGGGAACCAGCGCCTGGTCGCCGTTCAGCCAGCAACCGGTCGACGGGCCGGTGGTCAGCGAAACCCAGGGCGAAGCGATCGCCTTCCACCCCGACGGCCAGGGCTACGTGACTGTCAGCGAGGGAACCGGTCAGACGTTGCACGAGTACACCGTTCGCTGATGAAAGCCGTGATCAGCGGCGGTCTGGCCTGCGCGGCTTTATCTTCTGCCTGATTCTCACCGCTGCCGCGAACCGGCCGGATCGTTAGCATCGACGAATTGCCCGTCGACCGTACGAGTGGGGATCGTTGTGAGTGGCCGTCTGCGTTGGCTTGGTCGGGTGCCCTGGCTCAACGTCCTCGGCGTTACGGCAATCGTATTCGCGGCAACCGCGATCGTGGTGAAGAACCTGCCCGAGGACCGGTCGAACCAGATCCTCAACGTCTCATATGACCCGACACGTGAGTTGTACGCGGCGATCGACCACGCCTTCACCGCCCAGTACGGAAACAAGTTGGTTATCAAGCAGTCTCACGGCGGTTCGGGCCGGCAGGCGCGCAGCGTGGTGGACGGGTCCCAGCGGGCCGACGTGGTGTCGCTGGCGCTGATCAGTGACATCGACATCTTGGCCAGGCGCGGACTGCTGCCGTCCGACTGGCGGCAACGGCTGCCCAACAACTCCGTCCCGTACACCTCGACGATCGTGTTCCTGGTCCGCAAGGGCAACCCCAAGGGCATTCGCGACTGGCCCGACCTGGTGAACCGTGATGTCGCCATCGTGTCGCCGAACCCGCGCACGTCGGGTAATGGTCAGCTCAGCGTGCTGGCCGCCTGGGGTTCGGTCATCACGCGCGGCGGCAGCCCTGAACAGGCCGGCAGCTATGTGCGGGCACTGCTTCAACATGTCGCGGTGGCCGATGCCGGGGCCCGTGGGGCCGGGGTCAGCTTCGCCGTCCAGCGGATCGGTGATGTGCAATTGACCTGGGAGAACGAGGCGCTGCGCGAAGTCGCCGCCAATAAGGACGAACTCGAGATCGTCTACCCGCCGGTGAGCATTTTGGCCGAGCCCGCGGTGGCATGGGTGGACGCGAACCTCACCGATCCCAGGGCGGCGACGTATGCGAAGGACTACCTGCGTTACCTGTTCACCGATGCCGCACAGGAAGTGATCGCTCAGTACGGCTACCGGCCGTTCCGCCCGGATGTTCTCGCGCGGCATGCCGACCGGCTCCCGGCTCTGACGTTGTTCCCCGTCACCGCCGTCGCTCGGGATTGGACCGACGCTCGGGAGAAGTTCTTCGGCGACAACGGAATTCTGGACACCCTGACGGCGCCCCCGGTCCTCGCGGCGCCGGCGACGTAGAGGCAGGCACGTGGGCCATCCATTTCAGTACGGCTGGATCAAAGGGCGGGCGGATCTCATCGCCGGTCTGACTGTCGCGGCCATCTCGTTTCCGCAAGCGATCGCGTACGCGCTGATCGCCGGGGTGGACCCGAAGTTCGGCGTCTACTCGGCCATCGTGGTGACGACGATCGCGTCGATCTTCGGGTCCTCCTCACACCTGATCAACGGCCCGACGAGTGCGATTTCGCTGCTGGTCTTCACCGCGCTGGCATTCATCGACTCGGAGAACACCGGACAGCTCTACCAGGCGCTGTTCCTGCTCGGGGTGTTGGTGGGGGCGTTCCAGATCATCATCGCGGTGTTCCGGCTGGGCAATCTCACCCGCTATATCTCCGAATCCGTGATCATCGGTTTCATGGCGGCGGCCGCCTTTCTGCTCGCCATCGGACAACTGGGTAATGCGTTGGGCGTCAAGGACAAAGGCAACGGCCATATGCAGGTGCTGCGGCGCGTATGGCTCACGCTCTTCCACGGGGACGCGATCAATTACCGCGCGGTGATCATCAGCGCCTCCGCAGTAGTGCTGGCTGTGGTGCTGCGAAAGGTCGTGCAGCGCTTCGGGTTGCCGCAGATCGACATGCTCGCGGTACTGGTCATCACGGCCGTGATCGCCTATGTGGCCGGTTGGTCCGTTCCGGGCACAGGTGGCCGCACCGCGGTGTCGGTGGCGGCCAAGGTGCCGCGTAGCCTGCCCACCCCGCACATCCCCGACGTCAACACGGCGTGGTTGCCGGAACTGTCGACCGGAGCGCTGGCCATCGCGTTCGTCGGCATCATCGAAGCCCTGTCGATCGCGAAAGCCATTGCGCACCAGACCCAGCAGAAGCTGGACTACAACCGTCAGATCATGGCCGAAGGACTGGCCAACCTCGGTGGCGGGTTCTTCCAGAGTCTGCCCGGCTCGGGGTCGTTGTCGCGCTCGGCGATCAACTATCAATCCGGTGCCGCGACCCGATTCTCCGGGATCGTCTCGGCCGCAACGGTTGCCGTGGCGCTACTGTTGTTCGCGCCCTTGTTGCGCTATGTACCGCAGCCCGCGCTGGCCGGACTGCTGCTGGTGACCGCGGCTCGGCTCGTCGACTTCAAGCGCCTCATCTACACGTTGAAGGCGTCTCGGTACGACGCCGGGCTGGTGGTCGTGACGGCCCTGACGGGAATCGCCATAGACCTCGACAAGGCCGTGCTGCTCGGGGTGATTCTGTCGATCCTGCTGTTCGTGCCCCGAGCGGCCAAACTCAAGGCAACCGAACTCATCGTCACGCCCGAACGCGTCGTCCGCGAGCGTGTTCGGGGCGACGAGCCGGACGCCAGCACCGTCATCTACGACCTGGAAGGTGAGCTGTTCTTCGGAGCCGCGCCGGAATTGGACCGCCACCTCGCGGATTTGACGCACCGGATCGAGGCGGAGGATCAGGGCAAGATCGTGATCCTGCGACTCAAACGCGTTCGACACCCCGACGTGGTGTGCATCGAGCGAATCGAGCACTTCCTGCGCGAACTCACGGACCGCGACGTCACCGTGCTGCTCGCCGGCGTGCGCCCCGACACCGCCGAGATTCTGAAAAACGTCGGTTTCCAAAGCTGGTTCCCCGCCGAGCACGTCTTTCCCGAGGAGGACCGGGAGTTCTCGGCGACCCTGAAGGCCGTGCGCTATGCCCACGCCAAAGCGGCAGACCGGCCCGGGGCGGAACCTGACCTTTACTACCTGGTCTGAGAATTCACGGCGTCCCCGCCTTCACCGCTGCGATGACACCACCGTCCACCAGCAGGTCGGTGCCGGTGATGAACGAGGCATCGCTGCCGAGCAGAAACGCGGCCGCCGCGGCGATGTCGTCGGGGGTGCCGATGCGGCCGGTCCCGGACATGGCGATCATGGCCCGCATCCCGTCGCCGACGGGCGAGGCGAGTTCCTGCTGACCCATCGGCGTGGAGATGATGCCTGGGCTGATCGAGTTGATGCGGGCGCCACGGCGGCCCCATTGCGCACTGGCGCCACGGACGCGAATCAGGTTGGCTTGCTTGGCGATCGGGTAGGCGAAGTTCGGCTCCGTGATCTTCCTGACGAGATCCAGCGTGAGCAGTTCCTCTGGCGGATTGTGCGCCAACGCCCTTTCCTGCTCGGCGGACAGCGGCGGGAACATGTGGCCCGCCATGCTGGCGATGACGACGCCCGCGCCGCCGGGCGCGATGACCTCGCCGAACTCCCGCAGCACCAGCGCGACGCCGAGTAGGTCCACGGCCAGGATCGCCTCGGCCGCGGCCTGCGCCGGTGAGAGGCCGGCGGTGTGGGCCAGTTGAACGATGGGACCGAGGGAGGCTGCGAACCCGGCAAGCGCGTGCACCGACTCCGCGGAGGAGACATCGACGGTCTGACTCTCGACGTCGTAACCATCCGCGGAAAGGGAGTCGGCGACCGAGGCCAGTGCCTGCTCGTTGTTGTCAGCCAGCAACACCGTCTTCGACGAACCAAGGCGCCGGGCAATCGCCTGCCCCATCCCCCCGACACCGATGATTACCAGCACTTCTCGATGCACCGTCACGCCATCTCCTCTGTCCGCGTCGATCGAAAAATGGTGGTCCGGCCGCTACGTTGGACGAGGTGCCGACGCAACAACCGTGGAATATCAATATCCACTACAACGCGCTGGTGGATGCACAGGTCCCTACCGGTGCCCAGCAGGTCCTCGATGTGGGCTGTGGTGACGGCTTCCTGGCCGCACTGCTGGCCGAGCGGGTACCGCGGGTCGTCGCGCTCGACATCGACGAGCCCGTATTGCAGCGCGCGGCCGCCAGGTTTCCCGATGCGCCGGTGCAGTGGCGGCACGGCGACGTGATGACCGCGGACTTGCCCGGCTTCGATGCGGTGGTGTCCAACGCCGCCCTGCACCATATCGACGACTCCCGGGCCGCATTGGCGCGGCTTGCGCAGCTGGTGCGGCCGGGAGGCACGCTGACGGTGGTGACTTTCGTCAAACCCTCGGTGCGGGAGGGGTTGTGGCATCTCGGCGCGGCGGTCGCCTGCGCCGTCGTCAATCAGATCCGAGGTAAATGGGAGCACACCGCACCGATCAAATGGCCACCACCGGACAACTTCGCCCAGCTGCGCGCACACGCTCGGGAAGTGCTTCCCGGGGTGCGGGTCCGGCGACTGCTCTACGGACGCGTGCTGATCACTTGGCGCGCAACCTAATCCGATCCCATGGCAGCGGCGCTGGCCGCGCTGATGAGTTTGACGGCCTCATTGCGGGGCAGTGAGCCCAGCAGCTGCATACCTGCCCGCAACTCCTCGCCCACGATCCAGGTCGGCCCGCCGGTCAGGTTGTCGAAAGCCTCCGCGATGACGTCATCCACGGCGACGGCGCCGGGCGGCGCATCGTCGGGCGACGCGATCTGTCCGCGGCGGTACTCCAGTTCGCGCAGCGCAGGGGTGTCTGTCTTGCCGAGGATCAGACCCAGGACGTCGACGCCTTTGTCGTGCAACTCGGCCCACAACGCCTCGGCGAAGACCATGTCGAAAGCCTTGGAAGCCGCGTAGGCCACCATGTTGGGCCCGCCGGCGAACCCGGCGCCGGAGCCGAAGATGACGATGCCGCCGCGGCCGCGCTCGACCATCGTCGGCGCGAAGTGGTGACACAACTGCGCCGGGACCATGCAGTTGCGTTGCACCATCGACTCGGCGGCCTGCACCGGACTGGACAGATAAGGCTTGAAATTCGGGTCCGCCCCGGCGCAATAGACAAGAAACCCGATCTCCAGGTCGGCGGTGGCCTCAGCGATGGCGACCGCCGCCCCGGGCGCCGCGAGGTCGACCGCCAAAGTCCGGGCCTGTGCCGACGTGGCCGAAACAATTTGGGCGGCAACGTCATCGAGCACCGCCCGGCGGCGGGCCAGCAGGACGACGTTGACGCCTCGCTCGGCAAGCCCCCGGGCGAACGCGGCGCCCACGCCGTCGGACGCACCTGCCACCAGTGCCCAGGGGCCGTACTTGGCCGCGAATGTCACCCGTAACCCCTAGCCGACCGCGCTGACTCGCACCGTGGTGAACCGCCTACGGGCGATCCGCCATCCTTGCCGCGTGCGCACCATCTCGTCGTCGTAGAAACCGATGCCGTTGACGCCCGACGTGTTGTCAGCGGCCATGATCAGGGCGTCGACATACGTACGGGCCACCGCGTTGTCGCCGTCGACGTCAATGGCCTGATTGGTCAGCCGGTGCAGCGTGTGCCCGGCCATCGCATGCACCTTCTCCATGAAGTCGGTGACGGCGTCGACCCCGCTCCATGCGCCGATCTCGCCGTAGTCCAGTTGACAGTCTTCGGTGAACACCGTGCGGAACAGCGACCAGTCACGCCGGTCGATCCCGGTGGCATATCTCACCAGCAGGTCGGAGATATCGTCGCGGTCCGTCATGCCTGACTGAGTTTGCCGATGGCGGCCTGCAGCTTGGCTGCGGCTTCATCGGCGACCTCCTGCAAGCCCGGCTGGTCCACGACGCGGACCATCAACTGGGGGTCCATCGCCTCGACCAGGACACCGCCGTCCTCGGCGGCGCGCAGCACCACGTTGCAGGGCAGCAGCTGTCCGACGTGGCGGTCCACGTCCAGGGCGCGGTGCGCGAGCTGTGGGTTGCAGGCGCCGAGGATGAGATAGTCCTCCATGTCCTCGCCGAGTTTCTGCTTCAGCGTCGCCTTGACATCGATTTTGGTCAGGACGCCGAACCCCTGTTCGGCGAGGGCCTGCGTCGTCTGTTCGACGGCATCACCGAACGAGGTGTGCAAGGTGGCGGTCAATCCCGCGGTTCCTAGTGTCATGACTGATCCCTTTCTCCTTCTCAGGCCAGAGCCAGGAAGAGTTTCTCCAGCTCGGCTTCGCTCAGCGGCGGCGAGTCGCCGTGCTGGGTGCCGTTGATGCAGTCACGCAGTCCGCAGGCGACGATCTTGAACCCGGCGCGGTCGAGCGCCTTCGAGACCGCCGCGAGTTGAGTCACGACGTCTTTACAGTTGCGGCCCTGCTCGATCATCGCGATCACGCCACCGAGTTGCCCCTGGGCGCGACGCAACCGATTGAGCACCGCGCCCATCGTGTCTTCGTCTGCGTTCATCGAATGCCTTCCTGTCTCATCCCTGTTCCATACTATACCAATACCCCCACCGGTATCAGTATAGTGCGGGTATGGATCAACAGCATCGTCACCAAGACGTCCTCAATGACCTCAACCCGCAACATCGTGCCCTGCGCCAGATGATCCCAGGCGTGTACGCCGGATTCGGCGAGATGAGCAAAGCGGCCATGTCTTCCGGCGCCCTGGACGCGAAGTACAAAGAACTGATCGCGCTCGCGATCGGTGTCGTGCACGGCTGTGACGGCTGCATCGCCTCCCACGCTAAAGCGGCGGTCCGCGCCGGAGCCTCCAAGGAGGAGGCGGCGGAAGCGGTGGGTGTCAGCATCATGATGCACGGCGGACCGGCCACCATCTACGGCGCCCGCGCCTACGACGCGTTCTCGGAATTCGCCGACGGCGCATCCGGAACCTAACCTCGATCTATGGAACTGCGGCAGCTGCGGTACTTCGTGGCGGTTGCCGAGGAACTGCACTTCGGCCGCGCCGCGCAGCGCCTGCATATCTCGGGGCCGGCTTTGTCGCAACAGATCGTGGCGCTGGAACGAGACCTGGGTGCGGAGCTGTTCGTCCGCGACCGTCGCTCTGTCCGGTTGAGTCAGAGCGGCCGGACGCTGCTGCCGGATGCGCGTCGCATGCTGGCGCTGGCCGACGACGCGAAAAGCCGGGTGCGGCAGGCGGCGGAGATCTCCGCGCCCGTCCGACTCGGATACGTGAGTTGGCTGCCCGACGATGTGACCAGCCTGGTCGGCGACGTGGCCGTGCGCATCGATGAATGGGTGCTGCCCTCGCATGTGCAAGCCGACCGGGTGGCCGAGGGCAGCCTCGACGTCGCGCTGACCTGGGTCACTGCGCGGCAGGCCACCGAGCGCGGGCTGACCTCGCACCTGCTGCGCGCGGAGCAGCTGGGAGCGGTGCTTCCCGGCGTAGACTCCACCGAACCCGTTGCGGCAAAGCAACTTCGGATCCTCGTCGACACCGACGAATCGGCCTGGCAGTCATGGAATCGGTTCGCGCGGGAACTCGCCGCGGACACCGGTGCGCGCGTCGTCGACATCGACGACGGCGGCATCACCGGCCCCGCGTTCTATGCGCATGTCCGCCGACTCGGTGCCGCTGTGCTGGCCTCGCCCAAGCGCCACACTGCGGTGCCGCCGCCGAGCCTGGGGCAACGACTCGTGGCGAATCCTGTTCCGGTGTGGACGTGGTCGCTGGTCCACCGAAACGACGAGGAACGCGCCGCCGTGCACGCGCTGGTGGACGCACTGCTGGGCGTCGCCGGCCGCCACGGGTGGCGCACGCCTCCCGTCGGGCGGTGGTGGACGCCGTCCGACGATCCGCATCGAAGGGTGCTCGCGGACGCCGCTGAACAGCGATAGGAAGTTTGGCCGAAGACAGGTAGCCAAAGAGTCCTGGACGCACCGTGGCGGACGCGCTTGAGTCGGGGTATCGACGAGAGAAAGGCGAAAGCCGATGGCGCCGAACTACTTTCTGGACGATCTCGCGGGCTTCGTGGTCCGCGCGCAACACCCGGATCTGGCAGGCGCGGCCAGGGCGACGCTCAAGCGCAACGTGCTGGACAGCATCGCCTGTGCGGTCGGGGCTCTGGACGGCGAACTCGTCCCCGCCGTTCGCGCCCAGGCCGACGAATTCAGTGGACGCCGTAGCGCGACACTCGTCGGCGGTGGCACTGCCTCGGTGGATCAGGCGGCGTTCTTCAACGCCGTCCTCGTCCGTTACCCGGATCTGCTCGACACGTATCTGACCCAGGGCGGTCTGTGCCACCCGGCCGACAACTTCGGAGCCATCCTCGCCGTCGCTGAGCATCTCGAGGCCTCGGGTGCGAATTTCCTTCTCGCCCTTGCGGTTGCCTACGAAGTGCAGTGCCGGTTCAGCGCGGCAGTGCCGGTGATGGCGCATGGCCTCAACCATGCGCTGCAACTGGCGATGTCGGTTGCGGCAGGCTCGGCGAAGCTCATGGGCCTGGACGCCGGCCGGACCGCCGCCGCCATCTCGGCCGCCACGGCCGATAACGTCTCGCTCGCCGCGGTGCACGCCGAACCGGTCTCCAACTGGAAAGGAATCTCGCCGGCCGTCACCGGTATGCGCGCGGTCTACGCCACCATGCTGGCGAGCCGCGGTATCACCGGGCCCCGGACGCTGTTCGAGGGCCCGCACGGACTGGCCCAGCTCTTCGATCAGCCCATCGATTTCGACATCGGCACAACAGAACTCACCGCGGCCGAACACACCTACCTCAAGCGGTACTGTGCGCTGATCCATGGGCAGGTGATCATCGACGCCGTTCTGGGGCTGCGCGATGCGCACGGACTACGCGGCCGGGACGTCGCCTCGGTGACGCTGGAAGTTTTCCAGGGCGCGTTCGACTTCGCCGGTGGCGGTGCATACGGAAACAAGGACCATCCGTCGACGAAAGAGCAAGCGGACTACAACCTCAGGTATCTGACCGCGGTCGCGCTGCTCGACGGTGATGTCGGCCCGGAACAGCTTGAGAATGACCGGGTTCGGCGCTCCGACGTACAGGATCTGTTGACCCGGGTCGTCGTCGAACCGGCCGCGGACCTCACCGCGGCCTACCCCGATCGCACGGCCGCCCGGGTACGGGTCGTGACGCAGGACGGGCGAAGCTTGAGCCGCGAGCAATCCGATTACGAGGGCTCGCCCACCCACCCGATGTCGTGGGACCGCGTCGTCGAGAAGTTTCACTGGCTGGCCGAGCCGTTCTGCGGTGCAGGGCTGTGCGGCGAGATCATCGATGCGGTCCGGCGGATCGACGAGATTGCCGTTCGCGATCTCACCGCGCTGCTAGGTGCCGTCAGCCCGACGGCCAGCCGGACGCGCAGCGCCCGGCGGTCGTGACGAACGCCGACACCGGCGCCGCCTTGCGCGTTTTGCCGCTGGCGTTGAATGATCGGCGTCAAACTCGCCGAAGGAGCGCACGTGGGGAAAAGCAGGAATCGCGCCGTCAACCGGTGGGAATTGGTCACCTGCGCGGTGACGGGCCACGCCACGTATGCTCCGGACGACGAGCAGCTGGCCGCGCGTCTGCACGCCAAGACCGAGCTCGGTGAGGTGTGGCGTTGTCTGCGCTGCGGCGACTTCGCGCTGGGCGAACCGCACGGCCGCGGCCATCCCGAAGATGCACCGATGATCATGCGGGGCAAGGCTTTACGTCAGGCCATTATCATCCGCGCGCTGGCCGTGGAGCGGCTCGGGCGGGCAGTCGTGCTGGGTCTGGCCGCGTGGGCGGTGTGGACCTTCCGCGGTGCGCGGGGCGCCATTCAGGCCACCCTCGATCGCGACCTGCCGGTCTTTCGCGCCGCCGGTTTCAAAGTCGACCAGATGTCGGCGATCCATGAACTGGAGAAGGCGCTGGCGGCCAAACCGTCCACCCTCACCCTGATCACCTGCCTGCTCGCCGCCTACGCCGTGCTGCAGATCGTCGAAGGCGTCGGCCTATGGCTGATGAAACGCTGGGGTGAGTACTTCGCGGTGGTGGCGACCTCGGTGTTTCTGCCGCTGGAGATTCATGACCTGCTCAAGGGCATCACCACGACGCGGGTGGCGACTCTGACGATCAACATCGCCGCGGTGCTCTATCTGCTGATCTCCAAGCGGCTGTTCGGGTTACGGGGCGGCCGCAAAGCCTACGAAGAGGAGCGGCAGGGCGAACAACTGCTCGATCTGGAACGCGCGGCGATGACGGCGGAATGAGTGGGCACCTACGCGATCACCGGATCCGCGTCCGGCATGGGGCAGGCAACGGCCGCGCGACTCCGCGGCCAGGGTCACCGGGTCATCGGTGTGGACCTCAAGGACGCTGAGGTCAGTGCGGATCTCTCGACGGCGCAGGGTCGCAAACAGGCTGCTCAGGGTGTGCTGGAAGCATCCGGCGGAACACTCGACGGCGCCGTCATGGCAGCGGGGTTGGGGCCGAATCCCGGGCGGGACCGGCCCCGCCTGATCGCAGAAGTCAATTTCCTCGGCGTCGTAGACCTGCTGCAAGCCTGGCGACCCGCCCTGGCCGCCGCCGAACGCGCGAAAGTTGTGGTGGTGGCCAGTAACTCCACCACCACGGTCCCGCTGGTCCCGCGGCGGGCTGTGCGCGCCCTGCTTGCCCATGATGCCGAGAAGGCGGTGCGTGCGGTGCAGCCGTTCGGGAAGGTGGCGCCGGTGATGATGTACGCCGCCTCGAAAATCGCTGTCAGCCGGTGGGTTAGGCGGCATGCCGTGCGGCGCGAGTGGGCAGGATCTGGCGTGCGCCTGAACGCGCTGGCTCCCGGGGCCATCATGACGCCGCTACTGCAACAGCAACTTTCGACCCCGGCGGAGGCCAAAAGGGTCAGGTCGTTCCCGGTTCCGATCGGGGGCTTCGGAGACGTCGCGCACATCGCCGACTGGATCTGCTTCATGGTGTCGGATTCCGCCGACTTCCTCTGCGGCAGCGTGGTGTTCGTCGACGGCGGCTCGGACGCCTATTTCCGTGCCGACGACTGGCCCAGGCCCGTGCCCGCCCGACGACTGCTCAGCTATCTCTACCGGTTCCGGAAAGGACCGGCAGCAGTGTGACCTGGGCAATTATGCGGCTGACTTGACTTGAGTTTAGTCAGCATCGGATGATGCCAAGTATGAGCGAAACCGCGTGCGCTGCCGAGCGCGAGCAAGGCGAGCGAAACCGGACAATCGAGTGGTCGGATCCCCTGCGCGCGGCGCAGGCGGCACGCAGCCGCAGCGGCCTGGAGTTTCTGCAGGCCATGGTGGACGGAGAGATACCGCCGCCGCCCGTCATGAGCACCATCGGTGGCCGGCTGGAGTCCGTTTCGGCGGGCATGGCGGTCTTCACCCTGACCCCGGCCGAGTTCCACTACAACCCGATCGGGTCGGTGCACGGTGGAATGTACTGCACGCTGCTGGACTCGGCGGCCGCGTGTGCCGTGCACAGCATGCTGCCCGCCGGGGTGGGCTACACCAGCCTGGATCTGTCGGTGCGGTTCATCGGTGCGATGAGTGTCGAGACCGGGCCGGTCCGGTGTACCGGCACGGTGACGCATCTGGGCCGGCGTACCGCGCTGGCCGAGGCGAAGCTGACCAGCGGCACCGGCAAATTGCTGGCCACCGCCACCAGTAACTGCCTGATCCTGAATGCCTGACAGCGAGACGTCATGAAGTTGTCGGGACGCCTTGCCGATCGGGAAGGGTGGACGGCCGCCGACTGGTGCCCCATGGAATACGCGCTGCGGCTGATCGGCACTCATTCGGCCATGGTGCTGCTGCGCGAAGCCTTCTGGGGTGGGCGACGTTTCGACGACCTGGCGCGTCGGGCCGGAGTCACCGAACAGATTGCGGCGAAGCGTTTGCGCCAGCTGGTCGAGGCGGGTTTGCTGGACAAGCAGCCTTACCAGGAAGCCGGCCAGCGCACGCGTTACGAGTATGTGCTCACCGATCGGGGCCGCGAGCTGTTCCCGGTGCTGATCAGCCTGATCGAATTCGGCCGGCTGCTGCAGGTAGAGCCGGGCACGGAATTGATCCACGAGGGCTGCGGCGAATCCGTGGTGCCGCAGGTTCGATGCACCGCCGGGCACGAAGTTTCGTTCTCCGACGTGATGATTCGGAAAAAGAAGCGCCGACCGGAAACACTGTGACGCCGGCGATGCCCCGGCGCCCAGTGTGCCGGATCGCACAGCCCACACGCGCCCCGCTTTCCCCGTTGTTCACCGTGCCGCGGTGCACGCTTAAAGGGAAGCCGCTGATATGGCACCAAGCGACCTGACGACGTCGCACCGATGAAGGACCGAGACCGTGACAGCACTGCAGAACTGGATCAACCAGAGCCCCGGTGGCGCTGGGATCGCCGCGCCCGTGAAGGCGCGGGCCTGCCGCGCGCTGTATGCCATGCGGCGAGGACGGCCACGACCGGCGGTTACCGGCCCCAACCTGATGCGGCGCGGCGACGAGCGCTGCTGAGGCACATCAGCCCGCCTGCGCCTGCTTGCGCCGTGCTCGGGACGCCCGGAGATTTGCCGCGTTTCCGCACGTTTTCACGTCATGCCACACGCCGCTGTTGTTTTTCGAGCGGTCGTAGAACGTAGACGTGCAGTGGGGGTTGCGGCACTGCTTGATCCGCCGCCAGCTGCCGGCCAGCTGACTGAGCAGGATCTCCGTCCAGAGCGCCGAAGCGTACCAACGCCAACCGGTGCCAACCGGTTCCAGATGCACCTCGCCGCGTTCGGACACCGCGAAGGTCGCCGAGACAGGCCCGACATCCCATCGTGCTGAATCACCGTTGACCAGCCGCGCGATCGCGTCGCGCAAACCGCGCAGCTCAGCCACGTCTGCGTCGCTCAGTTGCGGTGGCGTCGCGTCGATGCCGCGCTCGGCCAACCAGGCCGGGGCGGCGGCCGCGGCCCACGTGCAGGCCGACTCCGTCCCGCCCAACAGATCTGGACCGTAGTCGCCGATGCTTACCGTATTGAGGAAATCCTGCACCAGGGCGAGGCCGCCGGGTGCGGGCGCCAGGCGGTACCGCTGTGACGCAGACCACGGAATTGACATAGCTAAAGTCTAGTTGGCTATGTCAAATAGCTCGAACAGTGGCAGAGGAGAGCCGATCATGGTCAGCATTCAAGGGGCGATCGCGGTGGTCACCGGCGGGCAGCGGGGCTTGGGCAAGGCCATCGCGGACGAGTTGTTGCGGCGAGGCGCCGCCAAGGTATACGCGACCGCGCGGGCGCCACGGCCCAGTGCCGACCCTCGCGCGGTCAGCGTCGCGCTTGACGTTACCGACGCGGAATCCGTTGCCGCACTGGCTGAAATCGCAGCAGACGCGCAGATCGTCGTCAACAACGCGGGCATCGCCGGCGGACACAGCCTGCTCGGCAGCGACCTCGGGGAGATTCGGGAAGTCTTTGAAACCAACTACTTCGGCGCGCTCCGGGTCGCTAAGGCCTTCGCGCCGATACTCGCCGCCAACGGGGGTGGAGCGCTGGTGGACATCCACTCGGTGCTGTCCTGGATGGGCGGTTTCGGTGCCTACGGCGCCTCGAAGGCCGCGCTGTGGTCGGCGACCAACTCATTGCGCGTAGAGCTAGAAGGGCAAGGCACCGCGGTGACCGGCGTGCACCTCGGCTACACCGACACCGACATGGTCGCGGACGTCGACGCCGCCAAGAACGACCCGCGTGACGTGGCGCGCAGCATCGTGGACGCCGTCGAGCGCGGGGACGCCGAGGTGCTGGCAGACGACCTCACCCGGTACGTCAAAGCCGCGTTGTCCGGACCGGTCGAAGCGCTGCGTGCGGGATAACGTCGGGGCGTGATTGGATCGCTTGCATGGCCGAGTCAGCGCGGGTGGTCAGCTCCAGCCGTGACATCGCGGCCGGCGCGCCGCGGATCTTCGAACTGATCGCCGATCCGTCCCGCCAGCCGGGTTGGGACGGCAACGACAACCTCGCCGCCGCCGAGCCCGGGCAGCGCGTCCGCGGGGTCGGCGATGTGTTCGCGATGACGCTGACGCTCGGCACAGTCCGGCACAACCACGTCGTCGAATTCGACGAGGGACGTCGAATCGCCTGGCGCCCTTCAGAACCCGGCAAACCACCGCCCGGTCATCTCTGGCGTTGGGAACTCACCCCGGTGTCGGAGACGCGGACCACGGTCACCCACACCTACGACTGGACCGAGTTGAACGACCCCGAGCGCCTGGCTCGCGCGCAGGCCACCACCGCTGAACGGTTGCGGGCGTCGATCGACCGGCTCGCGGTGATTGCCGAGAGCGCGGAGGCTTAGTCGTCCAGCCCTGAGCCCGGGTACGGTCTCGGTATGGCTCTCCCACCTGCAGGAAGTACCAGCGCGGCCGTCGTGACCGGGGCATCGTCGGGCATCGGCGAGGAGATCGCCACCATTCTGGCGAAACGCGGGTA
This sequence comes from Mycobacterium sp. Z3061, assembly GCF_031583025.1. Lineage (NCBI taxonomy): Bacteria > Bacillati > Actinomycetota > Actinomycetes > Mycobacteriales > Mycobacteriaceae > Mycobacterium > Mycobacterium pumcae. The sequence goes on from NZ_CP134062.1 coordinate 421,009, forward strand.
CCACATCGTCCTGGTCGCCCGCAGCGCCGACCGGCTCGAGGCGCTCGCCAGGAAGCTCGGGTCCAAGGCGCATCCGCTGCCTGCCGACCTCGCCCAACGCAGCGACCGCGCGACGCTGCTGGACCGGGTCGGCGAACTCGGGCTGACCCCCGACATCCTGATCAACAACGCCGGCCTGTCGACGCTGGGAGTGGTGGCGAAGTCCGACCCGGAGAAGGAACTCAATCTGGTCGAAGTCGACGTGGCGGCCGTCGTGGATCTGTGCAGCAGGTTCCTGCCCGGCATGGTGGAACGCCGTCGCGGCGCGATCCTGAACGTCGCTTCGGTCGCCGCGTTCGGCCCGCTGCCCGGACAGGCGGCCTATGGGGCGGCCAAGGCATTCGTGTTGTCCTACACCCACAGTCTGCGGGGCGAGTTGAAGGGAAAGGGCGTCTCGGTGACCGCCCTGTGCCCGGGACCGGTGGACACCGGATTCGGCGAGGCAGCGGGGTTCTCCAAAGAGGAAGCCGACGCCGCGCTGCCGCGGGTCATGTGGATACCCGCCGATCAAGTGGCGCAGGCTGGGATCGACGCCCTGGCGGCCGGAAAGGCCGTCGTGGTCCCCGGACTGGCCAACCGGATCTCCGCGGGACTCTTCCGCGTCGCGCCACCGGAGTGGATGCTGCCGCTGCTGACCCGCAACCACCCCGCCATGAAGGGCAACTGAACGTCCCCGGCTAGCCCGCGCAGTCGCCCTCGGCGGTCGCGCGCAGCAGATCGTCGCGGGCCCGGGCCACCCGGGAGCGGATGGTGCCGACGGGACACCCGCAGACCTCGGCCGCTTCGGCGTAGGACAGGCCGAGCACCTGGGTGACGATCAATGCCTCCCGGCGCTTGGGGTCCAATCCGTCCAGCAGGATGCGGATCTCCACCATGTTCTCGATCCGGCTGCCGCGACGGCCCTGACCGAGCGCCTCGTCGAGGTCGGCCACCTGAGCGGAGCGGGGCCTGCGCATCTTGGACCGGAAGTGGTCGGCAACGACACGACGGGCGATCGAAAACAGCCAGGTCCGCGCGGTCGACCGCCCGGTGAAACTCGGCAGCGAACCCATCGCCCGCAGGAAAGTCTCCTGCGTCAGGTCGTCCGCACTGCCGGGATCGGCGAGGTAGGCCACCATCCGCCAGACGTCACGCTGGGTGCACCGGATGAATTCGGACAACGCTGCCCGGTCACCGCGCCCCGCGGATCTGGCGAGATCGGTAATTTGGTCGTCGTGAGTTCGTCCGTCACTGCCCGGGGCCACGGGCTTTGAGCCTAGGCCATGCGAACATGACGAACGCAGGGAACTCTTGAACCGGCGCCGACGACTTGTCTAGGGACGAGTTCGCAGGAGGCGAGACACTACGTGACGACGGCAACGACTGACGCGCACCCAGAGGTGCAGCGGATACAACTGGACATCACCGGGATGTCCTGCATGGCCTGCGCGCTCAAGGTCAAATCGACCCTCAACAAGCTGCCCGGCGTACGGGCTTCGGTCAATTTCTCCACCCGGGTGGCGACGCTCGAGCTCAGCGAGGACATTGCCACCGACGAGCTCTGCGCGGCCGTCGAGAAGGCCGGCTACCAGGCCGAGCCGCATACTGGCGGCGGTGACAACCTCGGCGACCCCGACGCCGATCATGCCCGGTACCTCCTGGTCCGGTTGGCGGTGGCGGCAGTGTTCTTCGTGCCGCTGGCGCACCTGTCAGTGATGTTCGCGGTGGTGCCCAGCTCCCGGTTCACCGGCTGGGGATGGGTGCTCACCCTGCTGGCGCTACCGGTCGTGGTCTGGGCAGCCTGGCCGTTCCACCGGGTCGCGCTGCGCAACGCGATGCACGGGACCGCGTCGATGGAGACGCTGATCTCGGTCGGGATCACCGCGGCCACGGTGTGGTCGCTGCACACGGCGTTCGGCACCCATCAAACCGCCGAACGCCGCGGTGTGTGGCAGGCGCTGCTCGGCAGTGACGCCATCTACTTCGAGGTCGCCGCCGGCGTCACGGTCTTCGTGCTGGCCGGCCGGTACTTCGAGGCACGGGCCAAGTCGCGGGCCGGCGGCGCGCTGCGGGCGCTGGCGGCCCTGAGTGCCAAGGACGTCGCGGTGCTGCAGGCCGACGGGTCGGAAGTGGTCATCCCGGCAGACCAGCTCAAGGAGCAGCAGCGCTTCGTGGTGCGTCCCGGGCAGACGATCGCCGCGGACGGCCTGGTGGTCGAGGGCCGCGCGGCGGTCGACGTCAGCGCGATGACCGGCGAGGCCAAACCGGTGAAAGTCCACCCGGGCGCCCAGGTGATCGGTGGCACCGTCGTGCTGGACAGCAGGCTGATCGTGGAGGCTGCCGCCGTCGGGGCCGACACCCAGTTCGCCGGAATGGTGCGCCTGGTCGAGGAGGCGCAGGTGCAGAAGGCCGATGCGCAGCGGTTGGCCGACCGCATCGCGTCGGTGTTCGTTCCGTGCGTCTTCGTCATTGCCGGCCTGACCGCAGCCGGCTGGCTGCTGGCCGGGGCCGGCCCCGAGCGGGCCTTCTCGGCCGCGCTCGCGGTTCTCGTCATCGCCTGCCCGTGTGCCCTCGGCCTGGCGACGCCGACCGCCATGCTGGTCGCCTCCGGGCGCGGCGCTCAACTCGGCATATTTCTCAAGGGCCTGCACGCCCTGGAGGCCACCCGCGCCGTCGACACCGTTGTGTTCGACAAGACGGGCACCCTGACCACCGGCCAGCTGGCGGTCAGCGCGGTGACGGCCGCACCGGGCTGGGATGCCGATGAGGTGCTGGAACTGGCAGCGGTGGTGGAGGCGGCTTCCGAGCACGCCGTGGGCCTCACGATCGCGGCGGCCGTGCCGCAGCGGGATTCCGTTGCCGACTTCCGCGCGGTGCCCGGCCGCGGCGTCAGCGGCACCGTGCGAGGGCGCGCGGTGCGGGTCGGAAAACCCTCCTGGATTGCCGCGCCGGTTGGCGCCGGGGTGTTGACCGACGCGCGACGTGACGCCGAGTCACGTGGTGAGACAGCGGTATTCGTCGAGGTCGACGGTGCGGTCTGCGCGGTCATCGCGGTCGCCGACGCGGTCAGGGATTCCGCGGTGCCCGCCGTGGCCCAGTTGCACGACCGCGGCCTGCGAACCGTGCTGTTGACCGGCGACAACCCGGCATCGGCGGCGGCCGTGGCAGCCCGGGTCGGCATCGACGAAGTGATCGCGGACGTGCTGCCCGAAGGCAAGGTCGACGTGATCGAGCAACTCCGTGAACGTGGGCACGTGGTCGCGATGGTCGGTGACGGCATCAATGACGGTCCGGCCCTGGCACGCGCCGATCTGGGCATGGCCATCGGGCGCGGGACCGACGTCGCGATCGGCGCCGCCGACGTCATCCTCGTCCGGGACAACCTCGAGGTCGTACCCCTGGCCCTGGGCCTGGCCGCGGCGACGATGCGCACCATCAAGGTCAACATGATCTGGGCCTTCGGCTACAACATCGCGGCCATCCCGATCGCCGCCGCGGGATTGCTCAACCCGCTGGTGGCCGGCGCGGCGATGGCCTTCTCGTCGTTCTTCGTCGTGTCGAACAGCCTGCGCCTGCGCAGCTTTGGCGAGAGCCGCTGAAATCAGGCGGCTGAGCCGTCGGTGGGCCACAGGTGACCCCGGCGACGGCCCCGGGACGCGTTGTCCGGCAACACGATATCGGTTTCGGCGGCCTGCGGCGCGGGCCCGGGTGCCGGGGAGGTTCGCCACACGATGGCCGCCAGGACCGCCCCCAGCACCACCGGCAGGTGGGTGAGCATCCGTCCGAGGGTGACGGAACCCGAGGCCGCGTCCAAGGCGATGTAGACGGCCAGTACCGCGACGAACACCATGAGTACCCCCGCCAGCCCTGCCGACGCAGCCGGCCACAGCGCGGCGACCACCATGGATACGCCGAGCGCGACGCACCACGACGTGGATTCGTGGAGGAGATGATCGGTGCCGTCCATCCCGTGGTGCAGGCCTACATCCAGGCCCAAGCCCTGCACGACTGCCAGGGCAATCTGTGCGACGCCGACGCACATCAACGCCCAGCGTTGCCAGCTGAGTGACCGGCGCCGTCGCGGCGTCGGCTGCTGAATCCCGATCGGGCCCACCGGCGCGATGACCGGCCGGGACTCCACCAGGCGGCGCAGTTGGCGAGCCTGAAGACCCACCTGCTCGAACCATTCGCGACAGGCGGCGCACTCGTCCAGGTGTTGATCGACCCGCGCCGACGGCACGGGCTCCCGCTCGCCGTCGAGCCGGGCCGACAGCGCTTCGCGCGCCACCTCGCAATCCATGCCCTAATAGTCGCGCATGACGGGCGATTTGTTCCCGGCCCGTTACAGACTCGGCTATCCGAATTCGACGAGGGTGTTGGGCGCCCGTAACCGGTCGAGGGCAGAAAGCCGGTAGGTCAGCGCGACCACCTTGGGGAGGAACCGGCCGCGCGCCGGTGGTGCCGGCAGCTCGCGAACGGCGCGGACGCCGGGGACGGCACACAATTCGGCGTACTGGTTCGCGGTGAACCAGAACGGCATCGGCGGCGCCGTGTAGAACTCGCTGAGTTTGAAACCGCGCCGCCGCGAATACACGCTCAGCAGCCACGGAATGCTGTCAAAGACCAACTGACCGCCGGGAAAGCGCCTGGCGCAGGCCTCGATCAGGTCGAATACGGTTGCCCGCTCAAAGTATTGGAACAGACCCTCCGCGGTGATCAGCACGCCGTTGCCGGCGTCCACCCGATCCATCCACGAGTAATCGAGTGCGGACTGGGCGCAGTACCGCAACCGGTCGGAGGCGGGCAGCAGTTGCCGGCGTATGTGCACGATCGGCTCCAGATCCACCGACAGCCAGTTCAGTTCGCCGTTGTCGAGGCGCCAGAAGCTGGTTTGCAGCCCTTCGGCGAGCGCGACCACCGTCGCCCGCGGGTGGGTGGTCAGGAATTCGCGTGCGGCATTGTCGAAAGCCAGTGCCCGCAGCGCCGTCGCTTGGTGGGTCCGGCCGAAATGCTGGTAGTCGTAGTCGATGCGGTCGCGCAACGCGATGGCCATCGGATCGTCGATGATGCCGTCCGGCCGGGCGGCCTCGGTGGCTCGCTGATGCAGCGTCAGCAGTGCGGTCTCGGATACCCCGTCGAGGTGACGGGCGTCGAACGCTGGCATGGGTCAGACAGTACTGACCCCCGGAAGTTGCGGGAACTTCTGAAGTACCGGCGCCGACTAACACACCACGGGGCAACGCAAGGTCGGTTTCCGCCTCGCGCAATCGATCTAAGCGAGGAGGTGGCAGCCTGACCGGCCCGATATGGATGGCCCTGCCTCCGGAGGAGCATTCAGCTCTGCTGAATGCCGGGCTGGGTCCAGGATCATTGCTGGCTGCCGCGCAGGAGTGGCAAGGACTCAGCAACCATTACAGTGAAGCGGCCGCCGAGCTGAGCCGGGTGCTCGCCGGCGTGCAGGCCGGTAGCTGGCAGGGCGACAGCGCGAGCAAGTATGTCGCTGCCCACGGCCCCTACCTGGCGTGGCTCGAACAGGCCGCCGCCGACAGCGCCAATACGGCCGCGCAGCACGAAACGGCCGCCATCGCATACAGCGCCGCCGTTGCGGCCATGCCCACCCTGGCGGAACTTGCCGCTAACCACGCGCTGCACGGCGTACTGGTCGCCACCAACTTCTTCGGCGTGAACACCCTCCCCATCGCCCTCAATGAGGCCGACTACGTCCGGATGTGGATTCAGGCCGCCGAGACCATGACCGTCTATCAGGCCACCGCCATGGGGGCATTGGCGACAACGCCGACGACTCCGCCGGCACCCCCCATCAGGGCGGCCAGTGCGGAAGCTCAAGCTGCTCCGGCCGCCCCGGCGGATTCGATCGCCCAACTCATCGCGGATCTGGAAAACCTCATCGCCAACCCGTACCAGTATTTTCTGAACTTCTTCCAGCAACTCGGGTTCAGTCCCGCCACCACCGTTGTCCTGGCGGTTATCGCGCTGTTCCTGTACGACCTGCTCTGGTACCCGTACTACGCCTCGTATTCCCTGCTGCTGCTGCCGTTCTTCACCCCTGCGCTGAGCGCGCTGAGCGCGCTGAGGCTGCTGCTTCCGTTCCTGTTCGGCGAGCTGCCGGCCGGGCCGCTGCCGGTGGCCGCCGAACCGGGCCCTGCTACCCGTGCGGACGTCCTCACGAATATCGTTGTCGCGCCGCCAGTATCGGTTGCACCCGCGCCAAGCTCACCGGTGGGCAATCCCGCGCCCAGCGCGACCGCGCCGGCGCCGGCGACCAGCCCGGCGCCGGCCTCCACCATCAGCTACGCAGTGCCCGGCCTGGCGCCGCCTGGAGTCGGCGCCGGCCCCAGAGTGGGTGCGAAGGCGCCGGACAGCGTGGCCGACAGCGTCGACGCCGCGGCCCCGGCCCAGGTCGCCGCCGCGAGAGCCCAGAGCCGGCGCCGGCGCCGCGCCACCGCCGGGATACGCGGCCATCGTGACGAATTCCTTGATGCCACAGCTGAAATGGACGACGCGCCCGAGGCCGGCACCGAGCCCGAACCCGCCTCCGCCGGCACCCGGGGAGCCGGCGGACTCGGTTTCACCGGCACCGCCGCAGCCCGCGCCGAAGCGCCGGCCGGAATCGCCCGATTGACCGACGACGGCTCCGGTGGCACCGTCCCGATGCTGCCTGCCACGTGGCCGACCGACGCGACCTCGGGACGCCGATGATGCGAACTCTCATTGAGACGCCTTCAAGGATTACGCAAGAAACGGGCAAGCGACTGCTGACACCCTCGGTTCATCTCAAGCCGCGCCGCCAGTGCGATACGGCGACATCATCGGAAGAATTCACTTAAGGGGGTTGGACCATCACGGCACCTTACCTGCACGCGCAGCCCTGACTCATTTTCTATCAGACAGGAAAGACACTCAATGACACTTAACGTGAAAGGCGAGGGACTCGGTGCTCAGGTCACCGGGCTGGACCCCGCAAACCTGGACGATCTCGCTACCGAAGAAATCCGCGAGATCGTGTACAGCAACAAACTCGTCGTCCTCAAAGACGTCCATCCGACTCCGGAACAATTCATCAAACTCGGCCGGATAATCGGTCAGATCGTTCCCTATTACGAGCCGGTCTACCATCACCACGAGCATCCGGAAATCTTCGTCTCCTCCACCGAGGAAGGGCAGGGCGTTCCGAAGACCGGCGCGTTCTGGCACATCGACTACATGTTCATGCCGGAGCCGTTCGCGTTCTCCATGGTGCTGCCGCTGACCGTGCCGGGAGCTGACCGCGGCACCTATTTCATCGACCTCGCCAGGGTCTGGGAGTCGCTGCCGGCCGCCGCGCAGGACCCGGTCCGGGGCACCTTCAGCACCCACGATCCGCGGCGGCACATCAAGATTCGCCCGCGTGACGTGTATCGGCCGATCGGCGAAGTCTGGGACGAGATCAACCGAACGACGCCCCCGATCAAGTGGCCGACGGTGATCCGCCACCCGCACACCGGCCAGGAGATCCTCTACATCTGCGCGACCGGCACCACGAAGATCGAAGACAAGGACGGGAACCTGCTCGACCCGGCCATTCTGCAAGAACTGATGGAGGCGACGGGCCAACTCGACACCGAGTACAAATCGCCATTCATCCACACCCAGCACTATGAAGTCGGCGACATCATTCTGTGGGACAACCGTGCTCTCATGCACCGCGCGAAACACGGCACCGCCGCAGGTCATTTAACCACCCACCGTCTGACGATGTTGGACGGACTCAAAACACCAGGATATGCAGTATGAGTACCATCACTTTGTCCCCTTCCACACGGACGCGGACCGAATTCGCGGACATCAGCGACACCGCTTCGATAGAAGAGCATTTGCTGGTCAAGGTGCTCGACCCGTACGAATACAAAGGGTGCCGCTACCTCATCGACGCGAGTTACAGGGCCACGGCGGATTCGGTACTCGCCTACGGGAATTTCAGTATCAGCGAGCCGGCCTACATCCGCAGCACCGGGCATTTCAACGCGGCGGAATTGATTCTGTGCTTCAACCAGCTCGCGTACAGCGCGTTCGCGCCGGCGATCCTCAACGAGGAGATTCCGGTGCTGCGGGGTTGGTCGATCTCGGACTACTTCGACCTCCAACTGCCCAGCATGTTGATCAAGAACACTGCCTCCCGCTTCAAGAGGATGATTCACGCCCAGAAGTTCTCCGCACGGCTGCTCTGCCAGGACTTCGAGGTGATCGATCGCAATCTGCGTTACCTGTCGATCAAGTGCGCCATCGAGTTCTGGGACGAGTACGGCGGGGCCGCGTCCGGCGAGGTCGAGCTGGCGGCCCTCAACATCCCGTAGAGCACCACAGAAAGCACCTGAACGTCATGTCTCACTTAGCATCAACCGTCTTGGAACGGGTCTTCGAACAGGCGCGGCTGCGGCCCCAGGCGACCGCCCTGCGCCGGTGCGACGGCAAGAGCTCGCTGCGGTACTCCGAACTGGTGGCCGAAGTGAGCGCGCTCGCCGCGACGCTTCGGACGCGGTCGGTATCCCCGGGCTCCCGGATACTCGTCCTGTCGGACAACGGGCCCGAGACATACCTCTCGGTGCTGGCCTGCGCGAAACTCGGGGCGATCGCGGTGCTGGCCGACGGAAACCTGCCGCCGGCCACCATCGATCGTTTCGCCGAAATCACTGCTCCGAGCGCGATTCTCATCGCGCCTGGGAGCAGAACCGACCTGTCCACCCTGTCCCAGAGCCTGCACTCCATACCGGTGGTGAAGGTCCAGCTCAACGGTCACGCCGGGAATTCCGTTGTCACAGATGACGATTACCGCTGTCCGGATCGCGGTGCCGACGATCCACTGGCGATGATCTTCACCAGCGGGACGACCGGCGAGCCGAAGGCCGTACTGCTGGCCAACCGCACCTTCTACGCCGTCCAGGACATTCTGCGCGAAACCGGGCTGAACTGGGTCAGCTGGGTGGACGGCGAAACCACCTACTCGCCGTTGCCGGCGACGCATATCGGCGGATTGTGGTGGATACTCACCTGTTTGATGCGCGGCGGACTGTGCATCACCGGTGGTGAGAACACCACGTCCCTGCTGGAGATTCTCAGCAGGAACGAGGTCGCGACGACATGCGTCGTCCCGACCTTGCTTTCGAAACTGATCGCCGAATTGAAGGCGACCGATGAAAAGATCCCGTCGCTACGACTGCTCGGCTACGGCGGATCTCGGGCGATCGCGGCCGACGTCCGGTTCATCGAAGCGCTGGGCGTGCGCACCGCACAGGTCTACGGATTGAGCGAAACAGGTTGCACCGCTTTATGTCTGCCGACCGACGAAGACTCGATTGCCAAGATCGAGGCCGGTGCGGTGGGGCGGCCCTATCCCGGAGTCCAGGTGTACCTGGCCGGTCCTGACGGCGCCGGGCCCGCGGCGCCGGGTGCTGGGCCCTCCGCCTCCTTCGGCACGCTCTGGATCAAGTCTCCGGCAAACATGCTGGGGTACTGGAACAATGCCGCGCGAACGCAAGAGGTGCTGGTGGACGGATGGGTCAACACCGGAGATCTGCTCGAGCGCCACGAGGATGGTTTCTTCTACATCAAGGGAAGATCGTCGGAGATGTTCATCTCCGGTGGTGTGAATATCGCGCCCGACGAGGTCGACCGCATCGCTGAAGGCGCAGACGGCGTCCGCGAAGCCGCGTGCTACGAGATCCCGGACCCGGAGTTCGGGGCCCTGGTAGGCCTGGCCGTGATTCCTTCGGCGGAGCTGGACGAGTCGGCGGCCCGCAAGCTCAAGCAGGTGATCGCTGCCCGCTTCCGGGAGCAGTCGGAATCGATGGCACGGCCCTCGACGATCGAGATCGTCCCCGAAATCCCACGAACACAGTCCGGTAAGGTCATGCGGGCATCGCTGGCCGCGTCGCTCGGCAAAGCCGGGGTGGCCGGTCATGGCTGAGACGATCCGGGACAAGGTGCTCGCCGCCGTCTGCGATGTGTTGTACATCGACGAACAGGATCTGCACGATGGCGACGGCACTGACCTTCGAGACCTCGGACTGGATTCCGTTCGCTTCGTCCTGCTGATGAAAAGGCTTGACGTGGACCGGGAATCCGACGTGCCGGCCCGCCTGGCGGAGGATCTCTCGATTGCCGGGTGGGTTCGGGAGCTGGAGAATCTCTGTGAGCGCGCCTGAAGTCTGGGTGGACCGCCTCACGCTGAGCAGGTCGCAACAGAACCTCTACAACGGAGTGCTGCAGGACGGCGATCCGTCGCTGTACCTGATCGGCAAGACGTACCGATTCCACCCGCTGCAGCTGCCGAGATTCCTGGCCGCCCTGGAGGCCATGGTCTGCGAGAATCCGATTCAGCTCTGCGTCTTGGAGACACCGGCGTCGGACAGCGACTATCCCCGCCTGGTACCCCGGCTGCGGTTCGGCGACATCGTGCGGGTGCGGTCGGGCGAAATGCAGAGTGCTGGTGATGAATTCGAACTCCAGCGCACCTGGTCTTCCGGGATCCTCGATACCGCGCTGGTGCGGTACACCGTGTGGACCAACCCGGACGGCGATGTGTCCGGCCTCGACGTGCATGCGCACCACATCGTGGTCGACGGTGGCGCCACCGCGATCATCGAAGCCGACCTGGCCCGCCACCTCGCGGCCGGCGGCGCCGCGGAACTGCCCTCTCTGGCCAAGGGTTTGACGAAGCTGGCGCAGGCGCATCGTCGTGAACTGGCGAAGACCGATGAGACGCTGCACCGCGTCGGTGCCGCCGTGCAGCGCGAGCTCGCCGAGGATGCGCGCCTCGCCGGGCCCGCTCAGAGCCCGCACGCCGCCGGATCCGCCGCCAAGGGGATCCTGCAGGAATCCGTGACGATAGCCGGGGAGGCCTTCGACGCGCTCCTGCGGCTGTCGGAGACCGAGCAGGTCCCGCTCAACGTCCTGGTGGCCACGGCGGCACTGGCGGTGGACGCAGGCCTGCGGCACGACACCGGGGGCCTTCTCGTCCACGCCGTCGACAACAGATTCGGTGATCCGGACCTCAATGTCGCTACGTGCCTGGTGAATTCGGTGGCGCACCCGGTGAGGTTCGCTCCCTTCGCGTCGATCCGCGACGTCGTGCGGGCGGTCGACCGGGGATACGTCAGGGCGGTGCGACGACGCTGGCTGCGTGAGGAGCAGTACCGGCGAATGTATCTGGCGACCAACCGGACCTCCCGTGTCGACGCGCTGACACTGAACTTCATCCGCGAGACATGCGCGCCCAGCCTTCGCCCGTACCTGATCCAGGCGCCGGTCGCGACGGATATCGGCCCGATCGAGGGCAGGACCGTAGCCAGCGTGCTTGACGAAGATCAGCGCGTCCTCAACGTGGCCATCTGGGACCGGTCGGACCAGCCGGAATCCCGGATCCCGGTTGCCAACCGGATCGCCGCGGCACTCGGATCGATGGTGAGTCTGTGGGATCAACCGATCGCGAAGGCCGTTGACGAATGGTTCGAACTCGGCCCGGACGGGTCCATCGGCTCAGGCACCACGGATATCGACACGCCCCGGCAGCGTGCCTGGTTTGTGGACGGGGCCGTAGCGGTCCGCGCGGCCCTCGCGGACCGGCCCGCAGTCCACCAATGGATCGCCTATCTGGTGCGCAGCGGCATCGCGCCCGGTGACGTCGTGGTGCTCACCGACGACGACACCGGCAACACCATTGACTGCCTGATCGCGACCCATCTGGCCGGCTGCGGATACAGCATCTGCGATGCGCCCGAACAGCTTTCGGCGCGCGCACAGGCCATCTCCGAGCACCTGGAGGGCGCGACGGCGCAGGTGCTCGACGTACGCGGCGTGGACCTGCCGGTGGCCTTGGATGAGGACGCCGGCGCGCGCCTCGCCGAACGCCTTACCCAAGTGGCACAGGACATGTCACTCGGAACCAAGACGGCCTACATCATGCCGACCTCGGGTTCCACCGGCCAGCCCAAGCTGGTCAGAGTCACCCATGAATCGCTGGCGCTGTTCTGTGCCGCCGCGGTCAGCGCCTACGGTTGGGGCCCGCAGGACACCTTATTGCAGTGCGCGCCGCTGACTTCCGACATCAGCGTCGAGGAGATCTTCGGTGCCGCCGTCAGCGGAGCGGAGTTGGTGCGAACCACGGCGATGAAAGCGGGCGATTTCGACCGACTCGCCAAGGATCTGGTTGCCGGCGGCGCGACGCTCGTCGACCTGCCCACCGCCGTGTGGCATCTGCTGTGTGAAGATACCGAGGCGGTGGACGCGATCCGGCGTTCGCGTCTTCGGCAGATCGTGGTCGGCGGCGAAGCGCTTCGCCCGGCCGTTGTCGACAGATGGCTGAGCTCGGTTGCGGGACAACGAGTCGAGCTGGTGTCGAGCTATGGACCCACCGAGACCACCGTCGTTGCAACCTATTTGCCGATCGGTTCGGACGGCGCGGTCGAGGCACGGCGACGGCTTGGGCGACCGATAGTGCCGGGCACGGTGTGTATCGCCTTCGGTGAGGTTGTGATCGTCGGGGGCCTGGTCTCCGCCGGATACCTCGGGACGGACGACCGCAGCTTCGGTACCGTCACCGCCGCTGACGGTACGCAACACCGCGCATTCGCCACCGCCGACCGGATGATCCTGGACGCCGAGGGATTCCCGCTCTTCGCCGGCCGCAAAGACGATGTCGTCAAGGTGGCCGGAAAGCGCGTCGACATCGCGGACATCGCCAGGCGCATATCCGCGGACCCCGCGATAGCCGATGTCGCGGTCGAATTGCACGACGGCCGCCTCGGCGTGTGGTTTCAAACCCTGCAGACCCGCGAAGCCGACGGCGACCCGGCCGGGCGGATCCGAAACATACTGGTGAGCAACGGGGTATCCGCGTTCTTCGTGGTGGTGACCTCGACCATCCCGCGCAAGCCCGGCGGAAAGGTGGACAGCGCCAACCTCCGAACGATGCCCGAGTTCGTGGATAGGTTGCCCGACGACACCGAAACCGCCGAGATCGCAGTCGGTCTGGCGCGGCTGTGGAGCCGGCACCTGGGGACAGTCATTGAGCCCGACACGTCGCTGCTCGCCGCCGGCATCGGTTCGCTGGACCTCATCAGAATCCTTCCTGACACCAGACGAGCTCTCCGGCAACAGGTTTCGATCCTGGACCTGATCAGTGCCGACACCGCCGCCAACCTCGTCACCGACCTGGCCGGTGCCGTGACGACCGGGTGGATGGACCCGGCGACCGCCATCGAGATACAACGCGACCTCGAGGACCTGCGGACACCCCGCGCCGGCTGTTGCGCCTCGCCCCACGCCGGCGGCGCGATCCTGGTGCTGGGCGCGTCAGGCATCCTGGGCACCGGATTCGCCGGTGCGATCCTCGACCTCAAGCGGTCCGGAGTCCGGTGTCCCGATGTGGTCCTGGCGAGCCGATCCCAACCGGAGCACGGCCCGTGGTCGGACCTTCAAGATGTCGAAGGCGTTCGGATCAGCCGGCTTTCACCCGATTTCGGGCCGGCGGAACTGGACGCGCTGATCCGCGATACCGGCGCCGGAACCGTCATCAACTGCATCGGCAATACCAACGTGCTCATTCCCTACCGCGAACTTCGGACGGCGAACGTGGATCTGGTTTCCTCGATCGTCGGCGTGTGCGCGGACCGGAGTGTCAGGTTGGTGCACTTGTCGACGTTCGTCGTCGACGCCGAGGTCACCGCTGCCCGCGTCACCGATCCGCGGACTGCGCCTTACCCCTACGCGGCGTCCAAGTCGCTCGCGGAACTGGCGGTGGCCGGCGCGCCAAATGGACTCGACTTCACCATCGTGCGGTTGCCCCGGGTACTGGGCGAGGACAGTCAGCTGCGGGACTCCGCGGACATCCTGGTATCGGTCGTGGATGCCTGCGCCGCGCTGGGTGCATACCCTGCGCTGACGCTGGTCGAGGAGGTCACCACCGGACGTGCTGCCGCGACCGCGATCCTGAGCCTCCTACCGGAGGTTTCGGGTGTGCGGGAGCTGGGACGGGGCATCACCGTGGCGCGTGGCGAGGCCGTGGACTATGCAGACTTGCTCGGCGGGTTTGCGCTCGACGAACTCGACGTGGCCCAGTGGAAGCAGCGGCTCGATGACAGCGAGTGGGCGACGGCGAACCCGCGCCGGTGGTCGGTGGTGGATGCGTGGGTGAGCCTGGGCATGCGCCTGAGGGGGCGCTCGTACGCCGAGTACCTCGCGGAGTACCCGACCATCGCCCTCGACCTCGAATCCGTTACCGAACTCGCCGCACCACCACCGTCGGTCCACACCCTGCTGGCGCGAGAATTCCAGGGTGTCTGATCGGGTCAGGCCTGAAAAACCATGATGCAGAACATGATTGCCATGCCCGCGGCCGTGGTCGCCTGAACCAGGGCGCCCAGTCTCGCACGCCACACCGGGCCCTCGCGGCGGCGGCGCAGCGTCATGAAGAGGTAGCTCCACACAAAGGCGGCCAGCACGAACACGGCGGCCCAGATCCAGTTGACCGTGGTGATCCAACCGTGCGAAGTGTCCGTCGACGCTGCCTGCATTTCCGGCATCGCGGGCATGCTCGACATCGAAGGGCGTTCGGGTGTCAGATGTCCACCCATCGCGGCGTACATCCATGCCATCGCCACCATCTTCAGCGCGTGGTAGCCGAGCGCCAGGCGTGCGCCGATCATCCGGGCGGCGAGGACGGCGACGATCAGGAACCACAACGCCGCGGCCAGGAAGAACGCCTCCGCGGGTGTCGGCGGCAGCCCGAGTGCCTCCGGCCAGGCCATCGCCGCCATGGCGATCGCCATCGCGACGTGCAGTGCGTGGCTGATCACCGAGGTCCAGGATCTCCGGTCGGTGGCGAGGGCGAAGCCCACGGCGCTGAACAGGAACAGGCCCGTGACCACCCACCGCAGCGGCAGATCGTCGATCATGCCCGGTGTTCCTCGGCGATAAGCCCCACAGTGACCGAACCTTATGCGCTGCGGGCGGCCGGTGCTACGACGCACGGTCGTAAGCTGCAAGAGTGGATAGCGACGTTGCCCGCACCTCCTCGGCGAGGACGGCGGTACTGGCCGGCGGGTTTGTGGCGGTGGCCGTCGCGCTGGGTGCCTACGGCCTGCTCTCCGGGCCGCGCCGCTACGCCGAGGCCGGCAACCCTTATCCGGGCGCCTTCGCCGGCGCCGCCGAACCCGTCGGGTACTTCGTCGCGTCCTTGCTGGGCGCACTGTGCCTTGGCGCATTGCTCCTGGTCGTAGTGACGGCGCAGCCGGAATCCGACGGGCTGATCGATGCGGCGGCATTCCGGATTCACCTGTTGGCAGAGCGTGTGTCGCTCGCCTGGGTGCTGGCCGCCGCAGCGATGGTGGTGATCCAGGCGTCGCATGACACGGGTGTGCGGCCGGGGGCGCTGGTGAGCAACGGCGCGATATTCGACGCCATCGGCGTCTCCGAGGTTGCCCGGGCCTGGATCGTGGTGGCAGTTTTCGCCCTTCCGGTCGCGGTGACGTTGCGGTTGAACACCCGCTGGCTCGGCCACGCGGTGCTGCTGGTGCCCACCGTGATCGGCGTCGTGGCCACCGCGGTGACCGGCAATGCGGGTCAGGGTCCCGACCACGATTACGCGACCAGCGCTGCGATCGTCTTCGCGGTCGCCATGGCCGGGCTGACCGGGCTCAAGGTGGTCGCCGCGCTGACCGGGACCAGCCCCAACCGCGCCGTACAGGTACTGCAGGTGGGCTTCGGCGCCCTGGCGGTGACCTACGGCGCCGTACTGCTGTACCTGCTGATTCCGGCCCTGACGTTCGGGTCCGATTTCGCACGCCTGGGGCTTCTCGCGGGTGCGCTGGTGACCATGGTGTGGGCATCGGACTGCTGGGCGTTGCGTGGCGCGCTGCCCCGGTTCGCCGGCACGGCCGGCGCGCTGGCCATGGCCGCCGCGTTGGCGGCGATCTCGGCGATGGCCGCTCAGATCGCGCCCCGGTTCCTTGCGCACCAGTTCACCGGTTGGGATGTGTTTCTCGGCTATCAGTTGCCGCACCCGCCGACCATTGCCAGCGTGCTGACCCTGTGGCGTTTCGACAGCTTCCTGGGGACGGCCGGGCTGGTGCTGGCCGCCGCTTATGTGGCGGGCTACGTCCGGTTGCGGCGCAACGGAAACGCTTGGCCCGTTGGCAGATTGGTGGCCTGGCTGGCCGGATGTCTGTCGCTGGTGTTCACCACCAGTTCGGGTGTGCGCGCGTACGGATCAGCCGTGTTCAGCATGCACATGACCGAACACATGATCCTGAACATGTTCATCCCGGTGCTGCTGGTGATGGGTGGTCCGGTAACCCTGGCGCTGCGGGTACTGCCGGCGGCCGGCAAGGGGCAGCCGCCCGGGCCGCGCGAATGGCTGACCTGGCTCCTGCATTCGCGGGTGACTACCTTCCTGTCCAACCCGATCGTCGCCTTCGTCCTGTTCGTCGGGTCGCCGTACGTCGTCTACTTCACGCCGCTGTTCAACACGCTGGTCCGCTACCACTGGGGCCACGAGTTCATGGCGGTCCACTTCCTGCTCGTCGGGTATCTCTTCTACTGGGCGATCATCGGCATCGACCCGGGCCCGCGCCGGCTGCCCTACCCGGGCCGTATTGGTCTGCTGTTCGCGGTGATGCCGTTCCATGCCTTCTTCGGCGTCGCGCTCATGACGATGGCCGAGCCGGTCGGGAACACCTTCTACCGTTCGGTGAACCTGCCGTGGCTGCCCAGCATCATTGCCGACCAGCATCTCGGCGGCGGAATCGCGTGGAGTCTGACCGAAGTGCCGGTCATCATCGTCATCGTGGCGTTGGTCACCCAGTGGGCACGGCAGGACCGCAAGGACGCATCACGCGGCGATCGGCACGCCGACAGCGACTACGCCGACGACGACCTGGAGGCATACAACGCGATGTTGCGGGAGTTGTCCCGGATGCGGCGCTAGCCGACGACGGTGAAGTTGCCCTCACCCTTGAGTGCGGCCTGAACCTGTTCCGCGGTCAGCTCGGTGTTGGCCGAAACCCGCACTGCGGACGTGCCTTCGGTGTTCAGGTCGATACTGACCGCCGTCACCGGCTGCAGTGCGGTCAGCGCGGTGGTGATGGTCGCCACGCACCCTTCGCAGTGCAACCCGGTGACGGAGAATGTCTGTTCGGCCATGCGGGCCATCCTACCGGCGGTCGCATGGCCCGCCGACTGTGATTTCGGCGACGGTCAATCTGTGTGTCGTGTCGGGTGATTCACCCTCGGCGAAGAGGTCTGGGTGCCAAAGTTGCGTAGCCGCAGGCTGTTTGACACCACGAAGAACGATGAGAAGGCCATCGCGGCGCCGGCGATCAGCGGATTGAGCAGGCCGGCAGCGGCGATCGGAATCGCAGCCACGTTGTAGCCGAAGGCCCACACCATGTTCATCCGGATCGTCCGCATGGTCGCGCGCGCCAGGTCCAGCGACTGCGGGACGATGTTCAGGTCGTCGCGCACCAGGATGATGTCGGCCGCCCCGATCGCGACGTCGGTGCCACGGCCGATCGCCAATCCCAGATCGGCACAAGCCAGTGCGGGTCCGTCGTTGATACCGTCGCCGACCATCGCCACGGTCCGGCCTTCGGCGCGCAACCGCTCGATCGTCTCCACCTTGCCTTGCGGCAGGACCTCGGCGATCACCGTCTCGATGCCGACCCGGTTCGCGACGGCGCCGGCGGCGGCTTTGTTGTCGCCGGTGAGCAGGATCGTCCGCAGGCCGCGCCGGTGCAGCGCGGCGACCGCGTCCGGCGCCGAGTCCTTCACCGTGTCAGCGATCGTGACCGCCGCGCACGGCAGTCCATCGACCGCGATGAAAACCACGGTCTCGCCCCGGGATTCGCCATCCTTCCGGGCCGATTCGAGAACCTCGTCGCCCGGCGCATCCCGGGTGATCCAGGACGGCTTGCCGACCTCGACGCGCCGGCCGTCGACGACTCCCGCGACACCGCAGCCGGCAATCGCGACAAAGTCCTTGACCGGCAACGGATCTGGTGATGACGACACGATCGCCATCGCCACCGCGTGCTCGGAGGCCGCTTCCACCGCCGACGCGAGGCGCAACACCTGCTCGTCGTTGTGCCCGCCGGTGGTCGTCACCGTGCTCACGCTCAGTTGACCGACGGTCAGCGTGCCGGTCTTGTCGAAGACGACGGTGTCGATACCGTGCACGGTCTCCAGGGCGCGGTAGCCCTTGATGAAGATTCCCAGCTGGGCACCCCGGCCGGAGGCGACCATCATGGCGGTCGGCGTCGCCAGCCCGAGCGCACACGGGCAGGCGATCACCAGCACGCCCAGCGTCACCGAGAAGGCGCGCTCGACGCCCGCACCGCTGATCAGCCACGCCGAACCGGCCAACAGCGCGATGGCGAAGACCGCCGGGACGAACACCGCCGAGATGCGGTCGGCGAGGCGCTGGGCGCGTGCCTTCTGCGCCTGGGCCTCTTCGACCAGGCGGACCATGGCGGCGAACTGGGTGTCGGCGCCGACGGCGGTGGCCTGGATGATGAGCCGGCCGTCCAGCACCACGGTGCCCCCCACCACCGCGGCGTCCGGTGACACCCGCACCGGTCGGGATTCGCCGGTCATGGCACTGGTGTCGATCGCAGCGGAGCCTTCCAGGACAACCCCGTCCGCCGCGATTGTCTCGCCCGGCCGCGTCACGAAACGCTGACGCTTCTTGAGTTCGCCGGCCGGGATGACCAACTCCGAGCCGTCGTCGAGCAGTACGGTGACGTTCCTGGCGCCGAGGGCGGCCAGGGCGCGCAGCGCGCCGCCGGCCTTCGACTTGGCGCGCGCCTCGAAGTAACGACCCGCCAGCACGAAGACGGTGACGCCGGCCGCGACTTCGAGGTAGATCGCGTCACTGTGCAGGATCGCCTGCCAGACGCCGTGCGTCTCGCGGGGCTGCCTGGGGACGAAGACGGTCGCCAGCGACCAGACGGTGGCGGCCACGATGCCCACCGAGATCAGCGTCTCCATCGACGCCGTCCGGTGCCGCGCATTGCGCAGCGCGACGGAGTGGAAAGGCCACGCCGCCCAGGTCACGATCGGGGCCGCCAGCGCGGCCAGCACATAGCTCCACCCGGGGAACCGGGCGCTGGGCACTATCGCCAGCATGCTCGACAGGTCGGCCAGCGGCACGAACAACACCGCGGCGATCAGCAGCCGGCGCAGCAGGCTGCGGGCATGCCGGGCGTCGGGATCATCCCCTTCGGCCGGCGCGGAGGTCTCGGTGTGTGGAACCGCCTGGTAACCGGCCTGGTTGACCACCTCGCACAGTTCGTCGACGTTGGCGTCGACGGTGTCGATGGTCGCCACCCGGGTAGCGAAGTTGACCGACGCGCGCACCCCGGGGACCTTGTTCAGCTTCGTCTCGACCCGGCTGGCGCACGCCGCGCAGGACATCCCGGAAACATCGAGCCGGACACGCTGCCGCTCGGGTTTCTCCACAAGCGGCGTCGCCACGGTTCTCCTCGGTGCTCGGTGCTCGGTGCAATCAGGTAAGCCCAGCGTACAAGCGGTATCAGGAGCTGACGGTCGCGTGCTCGCGGATGAGCGCGCACACCTGCCACTGTCCCGGCACGCCCTTGAGCTCGCGCTCACCGCGGCCGACGAACCGGTGCCGCGACCCGGTGACGATGTCGCGCACGGTCGAGGAAACCAGCACCTCGCTGGGCCCGGCCAGGGCGCCCACGCGTGCGGCGATGTGCACGGCCATCCCGGCGACGTCAGCGCCGCGCACTTCGACCTCGCCGGCGTGGATGCCCACCCGGATCTCTATGCCCAATACGCGCACCGCCTCGATCACGGCGTCGCCGCAGGCCAGGGCGGCACTGGGGCTGGTGAACGTGGCGACAAAACCATCCCCGGCGGTATTGACCTCCCGGCCGCCGAACCGCTGGATCTCGTGGCGGACGATGGTGTCGTGGTTGTCGAGCAGGTCGCGCCACCGGTAATCGCCGAGCGCCGCGGCCCGCTGCGTCGAGCCGACGATGTCGGTGAACACGATGGTGGTCAGCACGCGTTCGGCATCCCCGCCACCGCGCACGCCGGTGACGAATTCCTCGATCTCGTCGAGCATGGCGGCGGCGTCGCCCACCCAGTACAGGGTGTCCTCGCCGGGCAGCTCGATCAGGCGCGCTCCGGCGATCTGATCGGCGAGGTACCGGCCATGCTCGATCGGGCTGAAGCCACGGTTGTCACGGTGCAACACCAGCGTCGGCGCGGTGACGCGGGGCAGGGTGTCGCGGACGTCGGAGTGCCGGACGGCGGTGATGATCGCCCGGGCCATGCTCGGCGAAGCGGCCCGGTTGCCGGCCATGTCCCACCATGAGCGGAACGCGTTGTCGGCGGCCACCGATGGGGCGATGATGCTCAAAATGTCGAAGCCCTGCTCGACGGCGTCGGGTTCGATGGCGACTGTGGTGAAGGGGTCCGTGGCATCGATCTCATGGCCTATCGGGTAGTCGGGCGCGCGCAGCGTCCGGGCCGCGCCGTTGATGCACACCAGGCTGCTGACCCGTTCGGGATAGTCGGCCGCGAGGACCAGGCCGGTCATCGTGGTGAAGCCGGGAGCCAGGATCGTCGCGCGCTCGCAGCCGACGGCGTTCATCACCGCGATGGCGTCCTTGGCCCAGTGCTTCGGCCCGATCATGTCCGGCGACGACACCCGCGATGACAGCCCGATGCCGCGCTGGTCATAGCGGATCACCCGGGCGAACGACGCCAGGCGCCGGTGGAACCGGTACATCGACGGCTCGGCGTCGACGGTGTCGATCGGGATGGACGGGCCGGGCAGCACCAACAGGTCGAGGGGGCCATCGCCGAACACCTGATAGGCGATGTCCACCTCGCCGCAGGTCGCATAGCGAGTCCGGGGAGCCTGCGCCACAAATACAGGTTAGTAATCCGGGCCGACACTTTCACCTGAGGTCCCCGGGCGGACGCGAGACGAGGGGCCTCAGGTTCGGTCTGTCTTCTCGCCCGCTCAGGCCTGCCCGAAACGTCCGTCGACTCGGGTATGACCCACTCCGGCCGCGGACTTACGCGCTGATGATCGGAACCAGGTAGCGCGCGGCGTAGGCGCGGACCGCTGCCTGATCGGAGGTGTCGAGCCGGTCGGTGGGAAATACGATGATGCCCACGGCGACCCGTAGCAGGATGTCCGCGACGTTGGCGAGATCCGCATCCGGGATGCCGACGCCGCAGCGCCGAAGGGTGTGGGCGATGCCGTCGGCGAACTGGCCGATCGGAAAGACGTCCGAACGTGAGAACATTCCGAACAGTTCGGGCTCACTCTCGGCAATGCGCGAGTACAACGGTGAGTCTTCGATCAGGCGGACCCCGAGGGTGAACGCCTCGATGACCGCTTCCTGCGGGCTGCAGCCAGTGGTGGCCTGGTCCAGCGTGGTGAAGAACAACGCCGCCTCGCGCCGCACCACGGCTTCGAACAGCTCGTCTTTAGTAGGGAAGCGCCGATAGATGGTGCTGCGGCTCACCCCGGCCCGGACAGCGACATCTTCGATGTTCGCGCGCCGCACGCCATAGGTCTCAAAGACCGAGCGTGCGGTGTCCAGGATGGTGTCCTCGACGGACGCGATGTTGGCACCCGTAGCCCTCGTCGCCATGCTCAACTACTTTCCCCGCCCGGCAGTGATGCCGGGGATTTCCCGATTCGAATGGTATCGTGAAACAAAAGTACGGTTTTGTGTCTCTGCTTCAACGGCGCTGGGGGGTGCCGGAGGGGGTTGTGATGAGTACGAGTTTCGACGTCGGCGTCCGGGAAGCGACGCCGGTCGTGGACGACGAGATCGACGAGGCGGCGCCCGTGCTGGGCCCGGACTCGTTGATCTGGAAGTTCTACGGCGATTACCGGACCCAGTTGTTCGGATTCCAGCGCGTCGCCGGCACCGAGAACTGCATAGAACAGCTTGCCCAGGGCGTACTCGACCATTCGGTGGTGTTCAGCGACACGCTGGGCCGGGCGAAGCGGACAGCGCCGCCGCTGATGAAGACCGTCTATTCCGAAGACCCGCACAAGTGGGGCCGTACCGTGCGGGACTTCCACAAGCCGATCAAAGGGACCGTCAGCGACGGGTCGCGCTATCACGCCCTGAACCCGGAGTTGTTCTACTGGGCGCACGCCACGTTCGTCGACCAGGTTCTCTACAACGCCGACACGTTCATCCGGCGCCTGTCACACGCGGAGAAGGAACAGATCTTCGCCGAGAGCAAGGTCTGGTACTCCCTGTACGGCGTCAGCGACCGCGGCCAGCCGCAGACCTACGACGAGTTCGTCGAATACTGGGACGCCATGCTTGACCGGTTCGTGCCGCACAAGACCGTTCTGTACGGGACGGGCTACATCCGCAAAGGGCTCCCCGGCCCGCGCCGAGTTCCCCGCCCGATCTGGCGGATCCTGTCCGCGCCCGTGAACGCCTACGCCCGGCTGGTGATCGCGGGGACCTGCCCGCCGCAGATGCGCGCGGTTTGCGACCTCGCCTGGGATAGCAAGAAGGAGAAGCGATTTCAGCGCTTTGCCGCCACCATGCGGACGCTGAATCCGTTGATCAACCGGTTGCCCCTACGGTTCGTCTACGCCTCCTGGGCGGCCGACGCGTGGCAGCGCGTGGGTGTCGACCCGCGCCGGATCAACAATTAGCGGGCAGCGGCCATTCAGCGTTCCTCCCGGAAGTCCACGTGCCGTCTGATCACCGGGTCGTACTTCCGCAGCGTCATCCGGTCGGGATCGTTGCGTCGGTTCTTGCGGGTGACGTAGGTGTAACCGGTGCCGGCCGTCGAGCGGAGCTTGACGATCGGGCGAATCTCGTTGCGCGCCATCAGAAATGCTCCCCCATGCGGCGCAACCGGGCCACGACCGCCTCGATGCCGTCCCGGTCGATGACCTTGATGCCCTTGGCGCTGACCCGCAACGTGATGCGGCGGTCCTCGGACGGCAGGTAGTAGGTCTTGCGCTGCAAATTCGGTGACCAGCGGCGCTGGGTGCGGCGGTGCGAGTGTGACACCGCATTGCCGAAACCCACTGTGCGACCGGTGACTTGGCATCGCGCTGACATATCGGCCTCCCCTCGTGCTTAGACAAGCGACGCACTGGACTGTAACCTTAATGAAAATGATTTTCAATAAGGAGCGGGTATGCGAACTCCGGTAGTGCTGGTCGTCGGTCAGGGAGCCACCGACGAGGTGACGGGAACGCTCCTGCGGCAGCCGGGTACTGCCGTGGTCGAGCACCGGTTCGACGGTCACGTGGTCCGCCGCACGGTCATCACCCTGGATCGGGGCGAGTTGCACACGACCGAGGAGGCGCTGGAGCTGGCGCACGGTTGCCTTTCCTGCACCATCCGGAACGACCTGCTGGTGTTGCTGCGGAAGCTCCATCGACGCTCCAATGTGGCCCGCGTCGTCGTGCATGTGGCGTCGTGGCTGGAACCCGAACCGATCTGCTGGGCGATCAATCACGTCCGGGTGCGGGTCGGTCCCGGCTATCCGGACGGACCGGCCGCCCTCGACGTGCAGATAGCCGCCGTGGTGACCTGCGTGGACTCCGTCAATTGGCTGTCGCAGGCGCTCGGGGAGGACCTGCTGCCCGACGGGCGCACGGTGGCCCAGGCGGCCGTCGGGCAAGCCGAGTTCGGCGACCTGCTGGTGCTGACCCAGCCGGAGCCGGTGACGCTGGCCGTCCTGCGACGCCTGGCGCCGCGGGCGCGGATCACGGTCGGCTGCGATCGCGTCGAGCTGGCGTTGGCGAACCTCGACGAGCGGTCGCGGCGCGGCCGAACCGACCACCCGCACGCGCCGCTGCTGACGGGCCTACCCCCGCTGGAGGCCGAATGCGGCGTCGTCATCCTCGAATTCAACGCGCGCCGCCCGTTTCACCCCGAACGCCTGCACGACGCCGTGGACCTGCTACTCGACGGAGTGGTGCGCACCCGCGGGCGGTTGTGGCTGGCCAACCGGCCCGAACAGGTGATGTGGCTGGAATCGGCCGGCGGGGGCCTGCGGGTCGCCTCGGCAGGGAAGTGGCTGGCGGCCATGTCCCCCTCGGAGGTCGCCTATGTCGACCCGGAGCGCCGGTTGTTCGCCGAACTGATGTGGGAGTTCCACCACGGCGACCGGCACACCGCGATGACTGTGCTGGTCTGCGGCGCCGACCCGGTCGACATCACGAACGCCCTGAACGCGGCGCTGCTCACCGATTTGGAGATGGCCGATCCGGATTCCTGGACCGGGTATCGCGACCCCTTCGGCGACTGGCATCAGGATCCGTGTCACGAGACACCGGACGCGGCGGGCGAGTTCTCGGCGCGCCGCAACGATGGTCAGCGCGGATGAAGCCCGGCATTCATCCCGACTATCGCCCGGTCGTTTTCCAGGACGCCAACACCGGCACGATGTTCCTCACGCGATCGACGATGTACAGCTCCCGCACCATCGAGTGGGAAACCCCGGCTGGGCGGCAGACGTACCCGCTGGTCGTCGTCGAGGTGTCGGCGGATTCGCACCCGTTCTGGACTGGGACGCAGCGCACCCTCGACGCCGCCGGCAGGGTGGACCTCTTCCACCGCAGATACGGCCCCCGAACTCGATAGCGGCGGTACCCCGACGCGCCAGGGCTTCAGGTGGCGTTGTGACCGTGGGTCACACCTGTGTTTCGATAGGTGAAGACGGGTCGACAGCGATCGAGGGACACAGCCGATGAATCTTGTCTTGCAGGCGATTGATTCGGCTGCCAGCAGGTTGGCAAATCCGGCGCGGGAATCCGACCCGGACAAGTTGCGCGATGTCGTCACGGGCAAGACGGTGCTGGTCACCGGCGCGTCCTACGGGATCGGCGAGGCGACCGCCCGCAAGCTGGCCGCGGCCGGAGCGAAGGTGTTGATCGTGGCCCGTTCGGCCGATCGCCTGGAAGATGTCGCAGCCTCCATCAATACCGGTGGGGGACAGGCCGTCGTCTATCCGACCGATCTCAGCGACGAGGCCGCCGTCAGCGAGCTGACCAAGCAGATCACCGAGAATCACGGCCCGCTGGACATCATCGTGAGCAACGCCGGCAAGTCGTTGCGCCGGTCGCTGCACGAGCAGTACGACCGCCCGCACGACTTCCAGCGCACGATCGACGTCAACTATCTGGGACCGATCTGGCTGTTGCTCGGGTTGCTTCCGGCGATGCGCGAGAACGGCCGCGGGCACCTGGTCAACGTGTCGAGCGTCGGCGTGAGGGTGGTCCCGGGGCCACAGTGGGGTGCCTACCAGGCGTCCAAGGGCGCCTTCGACCGCTGGCTGCGCAGTGTCGCGCCGGAGCTGCACGCCGACGGCATCGACGTTTCGACGATCTACTTCGCGCTGGTCCGCACCCGGATGATCGAGCCCACGCCGATACTCGGCCGGCTGCCGGGCCTGACGCCCGACGAAGCCGCCGACGCCGTCGCGAAGGTCATCATCGAGCGGCCCCGCACCAACGAGCCGCCCTGGGTATGGCCGGCCGAAATCGCTTCGGTGCTGCTGGCCGGGCCCGCTGAACGCGCCGCCCGGCTGTGGTACAGCCGGTTCTTCGCCGAATCCGGCTTGCCGCCGGTCACAAAGGAAGCCCGGTCGTGACGGACAGCGTGGTGGGCACGACAGCGCGCGCGGTGCTGTCATCGGGACTGCTCGGCCCGCCCGGTCCCGCCGGGGCGTTGCGTCTCGCCCGCGAAATATGCCGGGGTGGGACCAATCTTTTCACCCTGCTGGCGGTGTCGGCGGCACGCTGGCCGCAGCGGACCGCGATCGTCGACGAAGACGGTGCACTCAGTTACCACGAGTTGCTGTCGATGACCGAGTCAATGGCCGTGGAGCTGCTCGATGCCGGTGTGCGCGCCGGGCAGCCGGTCGGCGTGATGTGCCGCAACGGGCGCAACTTCGTCACCGCGGTTTTCGCCACGGCGCTGATCGGCGCCGATGTGGTGTTGGTGAACACCGAGTTTCGCTCCGACGCCCTCGCGGGCGCCCTTGCGGCACACCAGATCCGGACGATGTTCTGCGACGAAGAGTTCACCTCTCAGATCGTCGCGACCGAGGAGCCCATCCGGATCATCGATCCGGCCGGCGTCGAACCGCGACTGGATGTTCCGCGGCCCAAGGTCGCCCCGTCGGGGCGGATGGTCTTGCTGACCTCCGGTACCACCGGAATCCCGAAAGGGGTGCCACGCACGCCCCACCTCAGTTCGGGGGTGGGCGTCAGCATGACCATACTGGCGCGTACCGGATTACGCGTCGGCACGCGAATCTCTCTGGCGGCGCCGATGTTTCACGGTCTCGGTTTCGGCATCCTGATGATGGCGATCGCACTGGGCGGCACGGTGCTGACCCGCCGCCGCTTCGATGCCGAAGCCGCCCTGGCCCAGGCTTCCCTGCACCGGGCCGAGGCGATGAGCGCGGTGCCCATCATGTTGGCCCGCATGTTGGATCTGCCGCAACGGGTGCGAGCGCGAAACCCCTTGTCCTGCTTGCGTGTTGTCATATCCAGCGGCGACCGCCTGGACCCGGGCCTGGCCCGCCGATTCATGGACGCCTACGGTGACGTCCTCTACAACCTCTACGGCTCCACCGAGGTTGGCATCGGATCCCTCGCCACACCGCAGGAACTGCGCCGCTACCCCGAGACGGTGGGCAGGCCCGTCGCCGGTTGCCCGGTGCGTATCTACAACCGCAACGGGCGGCCCGTCGGGCCACGGGTCACCGGTCGCATCTTCGTCGGCGGCGGACTGGCCTCCGACGGGTACACCGGTGGTGGCGGCAAAGCGGTGATCGACGGCATGACGAGCACCGGGGACATGGGTTACCTCGACGAGGACGGCCGCCTGTATATCGTTGGCCGCGAGGACGACATGATCGTCTCCGGCGGTGAGAACGTCTACCCGCGCGCGCTGGAGAACGCGCTGGCCGGGCACCCGGAAGTGGCCGAGAATGCGGTCGTCGGGGTGGCCGATGAGCAGTTCGGCAAGCGCTTGGCCGCGTTCGTCGTATTGCGGGAGGACAGCGCCGCCGATGAGCTCGCGCTGCGAGAATACTTGCGGGGCAAGGTTTCCCGCTTCGAGCAGCCCAGGGATATCAATATCGTCGAAAGCATCCCGCGCAATCCGGCGGGCAAGGTGGTGCGCCGGGAATTGTCCGGCTAGCGAACTGACCTGGCGTCAATCTGGTTCGCTGTCAACGTCATCGGTTTTCGGTGGTCGTACCGGGTGATGCATGCAGTTGGTGCGGGGCCGCCCGAAGTCCAGGTGTTTGGGTGCTATCCATTCGGTGTGGCCGCGGGCATTTCGGCGGGTGGTGTATTTGTGGAGTTCGACCAGTCTGTTGTCTGGTGCACAGGCCAGGGCGAGTTCGTCGATGTGGGTGCGACGCTTGGCCATCCATCCCTCAAGGTGATGCACCTGGGTCCAGTAGCCCGGCACCCTGCAGCCCGGGCGGGTGCAGCCGCCGTCTCTGGCCAGCAGGGCCAGGCGTTGCTCGGGCGAGGCCAGGCGCTTGCTGTGGTAGAGCGCCAGTGTTTTGTCCTTGTCGAAGATCGCCAAATAGTGATGGGCCGGCGAGGCCAGTCGGATAACCTCCGACATGGGCAGCAGGGTGCCCCCGGCGGTCAGGGCTCGCCCGGCCCCGGCTTCGAGTTCGGCCAGGGTGGTGGTGACCACGATGGTAGTCGGCAGTCCGTGGTGGCGGCCTAACTCTTTGGAGCCCAGCAGCATCCGCAGTCCGGCCGCGATGGCGTCGTGGCTGCGCTGGGCGTGGTTGCGGGCGTCACGGTCGACCGCGTCCTCGGGTGCCTTGCCCGCGGTGACGGGGTGCTCGTCGTCGGGGTTGCACATGCCCGGGGCGCCGAGTTTGGCGACCACCGGTTCCAGGGTGGCCCGGAATTCGGGGGTGATCAGCCCACGGATCTCCGACATCCCGTCGGCCTGTTGTTCGCCCAGGGTGATGCCGCGTCTGCGGGCCCGCTCGGGTTCGTCGGGGCCGTCACCATCGGGCATCAGGTAGTTCTGTAGCAGCTTGGCGTAGTCGGCCACTTCATCGGGCCGACATCCGGCGGCGACATTGCCGGCCAGGTCAGCCTCGGCGAAGTCGCGGTCGGCCGCGGCGATGGTGTTGGGCAGTTTCTTGAAGAATCTGCGGATCACCTTGATGTGCCCGGCCCCGACCAGGCCTTGACGTTGTGCGGCAGCGGTGGCCGGCAGCAGCGGTGCCAACGGTTCTCCGGTCAGTGCGCGGCGCGGTCCCAGGTCGGCGGCGTCCGCGATGCGGCGGTCGGCCTCGTCCTTGACCACCCGCAGCCGATCGGCCAGCGCATGGCCGAGTGTGCCGCCCAGATCTGCCGGAGTCGCTTGGCTGGCAAGCTGATTGATCAACACGTTCCCGGCCACCGGCAGGCGCCGGCACTGCACTTCCAGCTCACCGAGCGTCGTCAGCAACTCGGGGCAACTCAACGTCTCCGCGGTGAGCTCCAACAGCCGCGACACCGACCCGCAAAGCGCGCCCAGCGCCTCGGCCCAGTCCTCACGCGTGCTGCAACTCACACCCCAATTCTATTGCGGGGCACCGACAAGCCGGATTTCGCGCGCTACTGGGAGTCCCCGTTCGGCGCCGGCTGGACCGCACCGACCGCCTTATTCAGCCAATGAGGAGCCAGCCACGAGATCGCGGTCGTTCCCGCCGTGGCGCCGATAACACCCGACCAGGCCACCGGTCCCAACGGTGTGCAGCCGAAAAACTGGCTCAATACCGGTGTTTGGATAATCCCGACCAGGACTCCCGCGCTGCCCAGCGCCGTTGCCACCACCAGTGGGCTGTGGCTGCGGGTCATTAGAGTCTGAGCCAGCTGCGTCGTCACCAGAGCGGTCAGACCCATTGTCGCCGTGCGCCTTTCGGTGCCCGGGGTCCACCGGCCGATGGTCCAGGCGGTGGTTGCGCCGGCCGCGGTGATGATGCCGCGATTGACGATCTGACGCATCAGCGGCTCGTCGAGGGAGGGGGCGGGCTGGATCAGCAGGTCGCGCTGCAGGGTCCGGCGGGCCTCCTCGATCTGCTCGGCGGTCAGTTCCTCGTCGTCCTCGGGGTCGTCGTACTGGGAGGTGACGGCGACCGCGAGCGCGGGGAACATGTCGGTGAGCAGGTTCACCAGCAGCAGTTGCCGGGTGCCCACCGGCGCCCGTCCCTGCCCGAACGCCGTCCCCAGAATGGTGAACAGCACTTCGCCGACGTTTCCCCCGACCAGGATGGTGACCGCGTCGCGCACGCCGGCCCACATGTTGCGGCCCTCGACCAGCGCGTCGATCAGCACGCCCAAGTCGTCGTCGGTGAGCACGATGTCGGCCGCGCCCCGGGCGGCTGAGGAACCGCGCCCGCTGACCCCGATCCCCACGTCGGCCATCCGGATGGCGGCGGCGTCGTTGGCGCCGTCGCCGACCATGGCGGTCACTCGGCCGGCGCGCTGCAGTGCCGCGACGATCTGCACCTTCTGTTCCGGGCTGACCCGCGCGAACACCTGGACATCGGCCGCCAGCTTGGTGTGCCCCTCGGCGTCGATGCTGGCGAACTCGGCTCCGGTCACCACGCGAACATCCTCTGGCAGGCCCAGTTGCCGTGCGATCGCGCGGGCGGTGATGGGGTGGTCACCGGTGATCAGCACCACGTTGCGCTCGGCTTCCACCAGCGCCTCGATGAGCGGCCGCGCGGACGCCCGGGCGGTGTCGGCCAGTCCGACATAACCGATCAGGTCCAGGTCGTGCGCCGCGGCGTCGACGGAGTCGGAATCGGTGTCGCCGTCGGATGTGGCGAGCTCCCAGGGGCGCTGCGCGACGGCGAGCACCCGCAACCCTTGTGCCGCAAGGCTGTCCACCAGCGCCTCGGCCTCGGCGTCGACCGATCGGCAGCGCGGCAGGATCGTCTCCGGCGCGCCCTTGAGCATCAGCACCGGCGTCGCACCGTCGAGTTCCGCACCGATGGACGCGGCGTAGCCGCGGCTGGATTCGAAGGGCACCTCGGCCAGCACCGTCCACGGTGAATCACCTTCGCCGTCAAGCGAATTGGCGGCAATGATGATCGCCTCATCGGTCGCGTGCGCGTGTCCCTCGCCATCATGCGGCTGCGTCGAGGCGCGGGCGGCGGCCCGCAACACCGCGATCGCCTCCGGGGCGCCGGACTCGGGGAACGGCCCGTCGGGGCCGATGCCCTTCGGCACCGCACGCACCACGCGCAGCTTGTTCTCGGTGAGGGTGCCGGTCTTGTCGAAGCAGACGGTGTCGACTCGGCCCAGGGCCTCGATGGCGCGCGGTGAGCGCACCAGCACCCCGCGGGTCGTCAGGCGCTGCGCGGCGGCCAGCTGGGACAGCGTCGCCACCAGCGGCAGACCTTCCGGAACCGCCGCGACCGCGATGGCGACGCCGTCGGCCACCGCCTGCCGCAAAGAGGTGCGGCGCAGCAGCGACAGGCCGGTCACCGTCGCGCCGCCGGCCAGGGTGAGCGGCAGCACCTTGCTGGTCAGCTCCCGCAGCCGCGCCTGTACGCCGGCCGAGGTCTCGACATTGGCCACCGCAGAGATCGCCCGCTGTGCGGCGGTGCCGACTCCGGTGGCGACGACGATCGCCCGCGCACGGCCCGCGACGATCGTGCTGCCCTCGAACAGCATGCTGGCCCGCTCCGGGTCGTTGACGGCGACGGGATCAACCTGCTTGTCGACCGGCAGCGACTCGCCGGTGAGGAAGGACTCGTCGACCTCGAGGTCATCGGCAACCAGGATCCGGGCGTCGGCGGGCACCACTTCGGGGGCGGCCAGGTCGATGACGTCCCCGGGCCGCAGCTTCTTGGCCGACACGGTGGCGGTGCGGGTGGCGTGCTGGGCGGCTTCCAACCGGCGCCGCGTGGTCGCGACCGCCGGCACCACCACGCGACGCACCAGCTGATCCTGCTCAGCGAACAGTTCTGCGGCGGCTGCCTCGGCCCGCAGTCGCTGTACGCCACCGGTGACCGCGTTGACCGCCATCACCCCCGCGACCAGGAGTGCGTCGACATTGCTGCCCACGATCGCCGACGCCGCCGCACCCACCGCCAGGATCGGAGTGAGCGGATCGCGCAACTCGACGCGGGTGGCGGCCGCCAACCGTCCCAGCGTGTGGGCCGGACCGCGCAGCGGGGCCACGACCGGCTCGTAGGACAGGTCGTCGAGCCGCCGCCGCCAGGTCGGGGTGTCGGATTCGACCGCCAGCGGACGCGATCCGCCGGCGAGGCGCGAGTAGACGATCTCGGGGTCCAGCGCGTGCCAGGCGGTCAGCGGCTGCGGCGTGGGGTCGGGCTGGCGGAGCACCCGCGCGGCCGAGAGGGACCCGCCCAGCAGGGCGGTCAGCGCGGCGGCGTTGACCGGATTGAGCCAGCGACGGAAGGAAGCCGGATTGCTGGTGCGGCCGTCTTCCCCGGTGACGAGCAGCAGTCCGGCCAGTGTGGTCCCGCCCTGGGCCAGGTGCACGGCGGATTCGCTGGCGGCGCGCGCCACCGGGAGCGCGGACAGAATTCGCACCGCAGCGGCCAGGTCGGTCCCGGTGATGATGTCGGCGGTCCACGGCGTGGCCGCACGTGGATCGTCCAGGGCGACGCCGACGTCCGCGATGGCCAGCGCGGCCAGCGTGTCGGTCGATGCGAAGTCACGGTGCAGGGCGGTGATCAGCAGGACCGGTCCCCGGTCCGCGCGCAGTTCCCGGACCAGCTTCAGCAGCGGCGTGCCCGGGGGATGAGTGGAACCGACGCTGGCCGACAGGTCTTCGGTGCCGGCCACGTGACGCAGCACCACCCGGGCTCCGGTGCGGTGCGCGGTCTGCATCAACGGGATCGCGAAGGGGTCGACTTCCCACCCGACGTCCACACTGCCCACCCGGTCGCCGTCGTTGATCAGCTCCGCGTGTTCGAGGCCCTGCGCCGGTGTCGCCGACGGTCCCTGCGATCGAATCCATTTCAGCCGCGCGCCGATGGCCGGCAGCTCGTCGGGGTCGGGCTCGGGTGCCTCCTCGCCGTGCAACAGGGCGTCGGCAACCTCGTAGACACGGTCGTCGTCCCAGCCGGGCTCGTCGCCCTGCGCGCGCAAAACTGCGCGGTGGTCACCGCGCAGGGCGGCGCCGTCGATGACGACCACCTGCACCCGGTCCAGGCGGCGCAACGCACCCGGGTCGAGCAGCAGCAATCCGGCGTTGGCCAGACCGCGACCGAGGGTCGTGGCGAACGCCTCACGACCCACGTGCGCGGCCTTGGGCACTCCGGCAAGGATCGCTTCGGCGGCCTCGGCCGAGCCGCCACCTGCGAACAACGCGCCGGCCGCGGCAACCACCGAGCCGCTCGCGGCCTGGTCCACGTAGTGCTCGATCGGGCCTTTCATGGAGCCCTTGCCGGTGTCGATCGCGGCGTCGATGGCACCGTCCACCACGACGTGCGAGGCTTCGCCCGCGGCGGCCGCGGCCCAGTTGTGCCGGGGCGTGTGCTCGTCCGCAGCCGAGGAGAGGATCGGCACCACCGGTGCCTGTGGCCGGGTGGGCGAGGCGAGTTCGGGTTCCCGCTCCCGCCACCGCTGCCGGTGCGCCGCGGCCTCGGACAACTGCAACCCACGTTGCGTGAGATTCAACAGCGGCGTACCGACCGACTGGCTCAGCCCGTACGCCAGCGCCGTCGAACCGCTGAGCGCGATGTCGGTTCCGACGCGGCCGAGCCTGGACTCCAGCACGGCGACCACCCGCGGCTGGTAGTTCATCAGCGCCGCGGCGGCCCGCGCGCTGCGCGGCGCTACCGGCAGCCGGGTGAACCAGCCCGTGACAGCGGCGCCGACCGCCACGGCGTCCATCGCCGCGGCGGTGAGCGGCACCAGAATCGCCAACGGGTTGCCCGGGTCGGCGAACGGCGCGGAATGCGGTGTGGGGCCGGTTTCGGCGGCCGCGAGGTCGGCGGCCACCGCCGCTGCCGTGTCGCGCACCTCGTCGAGGACGTCGTCGGCGTCGGCATCCGCGGTGATCTCGATGACCAACCGGCCCAGCGCGCCCTCGACGTGTGCTTTGTCGACTCCGGCGATCCGGCGGACCGGCTCCTCGATCGCCGGGGCGTACTCATGCCAGCGGGGGAAGGGCAGCAGCGGATCGAGGTCCAGGTGGTACCGCCGGCCGCTGTGCCAGCGCACCGGCGGCGTGACGGTTTCCGGCGCTCCGTCGAGCGAGCTCCCCAGGCCGATGGCCCGGCCGGTGGTGTGCGCCACGGACTGCATGACGGGGCCGACCAGTTCCGTCATCGGGCTGGTCAGTGTCTGGACCGCTCCGACGGCACCCGCCGCTCCGTTGACCCCTGCCTGTATCGCCTGAACCGCTCCACCGGTGAGAGTGCCGACAAGGTCGGCCACACCCGGGATCTTCATCCATCACCCTTCGATCACGTCTACCGCGCCAATCCTCCCGGCGCCTCGGTGACCTGTCCACACGGCCCGCGCGAACGCGGCCGGGTCACCGTGTGGGCGGCAACCCGAACGCGGCGAAAAGCGTCGGATCGAGGAAGACGGTCATCACCGCGATCCCGGGTGTCCCGGCCCGGGAACGGCAGGTCAGCACCTGAATGGAATGAGCTTCCATGATGTTATCCGCGTTGCGCCGATATTCGGCGACCGCAGGCTGTGCGTTTGCTGAGGTCGGCACCATCATTACGTCGCCCGCGGGCGCGAAAGCGCGGTCGGCCAGGAAGCCGAGCACCTCGTCGCGGCCGAAGAACCATTCCGGCAGTGGCGGCATCTCGAGCTTGATGTCCTCCTGCAGCAACTCGGTGAGTGCAGCCATGTCGGCGTTCTCGAACGCGGCGCAGTAGCGGTCGACCAGATCGCGGCGCGCAGTGTCGTCCGGCTCAGCGATCTCGTCCTCGTCGGGTGTGATCTCGGCGAGCCGGCCGCGGGCACGTTGCAAAGAACTGTTGACCGCCGCGGGCGTGGTTTCCAGTAGTTCGGCGACTTCGGCGGCGCTGAACTGCACGACGTCGCGCAGGATCAGCACCGCTCGTTGCCGGGCCGGCAGCTCCTGCAGGGCGGTCATCACCGCCAGCCGGACACTCTGCCGCACGGCCAGCGCGTCTTCCGGAGTCTGGAAGAGGTAGCTGTCCGGGATCGGTTCCAGCCACTCGCTGTCGCCGATCGGATCGTCGGCCGGCAGCGCCCGGCGCGCGCGGTTCTCCAATGCCCGCAGGCAGGCCGTCGTCGCGATCCGGTACAGCCAGGTACGCAGCGCCGCGCGCTCCTCGAACGCCGGATAACCGCGCCAGCCACGCAGGTAGGTCTCCTGAACCAGATCCTCGGCGTCGTGTACCGAACCGAGCATCCGGTAGCAGTGCGCAATCAACTCGGCGCGAAATGGCGCCGCCCGCTCGATGAACTCCGACTGCTCCGTCATGTCTCTTTAGATACTTCCGCGCCGGAATAATCATCGCCGACCTGGGCAGCGATGAATCGCGGCGGTGCGGCGTATCTGCATTGGTGACGTTGTGTCACACGAAAGGGAGCTTCACCGTGAATCAATCAATTGCCGGTACGACGGCGATCGTCACCGGCGCCAGCCGCGGCTTCGGCCGGGCCGTCGCCGCCGCCCTGACCTCGGCCGGTGCGCGTGTCGTCGGCGTCGCGCGGACCCAGGCCCATCTGCAGCTGGTGCGCGACGAACTGGGCGACAACTTCACCGGCGTCGCCGCCGACGCCGCAGACGCGCAGACGGCTGCCGCGCTGATCGACGAATACCGCCCGGCCACCGTCGTGCTGGCCGCCGGACTGGCGCCCCGGATGATGCCGTTGACGGAGCAGACCTGGGAAACCTTCAGCGAGAACTGGAACGTCGACGCCGCGCAGGCGTTTCACTGGGTCCGGTACGCGCTGCGACGGCCGCTGGCGCCGGGCAGCGCGGTGATCGCCTTCTCGAGCGGCGCTGCGGTCAACGGGTCTCCCCTCAGCGGTGGTTACGCGGGCGCCAAAGCCGCCGTCCGGTTCATCGCCGGCTACGCGGCCGAGGAATCGAAGCGGGCAGGGCTGGGCATCAGCTTCGCGTCGGTGTTGCCGCGCCTGACTCCCGCGACCGACCTGGGCGCCAAGGCCGTCGCCGCCTACGCCGCCCGGCAGGGTGTCGCGGTCGATGCGTTCGTGGCGGCCGCCGGGCCGGTGCTTACCCCCGAGCAGGTCGGGATCGCGGTGCGGGGCATCGTGGAACGGCGGGACGGCGGGCCCTATCTACTGACTTCGGCCGGGTTGTCCCCGGTCGCATGAAAGAGCGAGGAGACCTCCATGAAGACACCTCCGATCGTGTCCGCGGCAGAGTGGGCCGACGCGCACCAGCGACTGCTGGCCAGGGAGAAGGAGTTGACCCGTGCCCGGGACGCGCTGGCTGCCGAGCGGCGCCGGATGCCGTGGCTGGCCGTGGAAAAGGACTACGTGTTCGAGGGACCCGACGGACCGATGAGCCTGCTGGATCTCTTTGAGGGACGGCGCCAACTGGTGCTGTACCGCGCGTTCTTCGAACCCGGCGTGCACGGCTGGCCCGATCACGGATGCCCGGGCTGTTCGATGATCGCCGACCACGTCGGTCACCTCGCGCACGTCAACGCTCGCGACACCACCCTGGCGTTCGCCTCGCGGGCACCGCAGGCCGACATTCAGCGGTTGCGGCAGCGAATGGAGTGGCGGATGCCGTGGTACACGCTGACCGACGGGTTCGACGAAGATTTCGACGTCCACGAATGGCACGGCACCAACGCCTTCATCCACGACGGGTCTCGGGTGTACCGCACGTATTTCGTCAACAACCGCGGCGACGAGGTGCTGGGCAACACCTGGAGCATTCTCGACATGACGGCGCTCGGTCGTCAGGAGGACTGGGAGGACTCTCCGGAGGGCTACCCGCAGACCAAGCCCTACGAGTGGTGGTCCTGGCATGACTCTTACGCCGCGCATGTCCCGTCACGCTGGTTCGGCGACCCGGATCCCGATGACCCGAATGATCAACGGCCGCCCCGTAGTTGATTTGTGGAATACCGGAATTGCGCGGTGACCCCTGAATGGCCACGCGTGGAAAGGGGTCTGGTTGAAGACCGCCCTACAAATATCGGTGGTTTGCCCTGCCGACGTGGTACCCGGCCGGGAATGACTTCTCGATGACCTGGAGGTGGTGGTCCACCCTGGACTCCAGCTCAAGGACTACGCAGCCGTCGCCGACGGCCTTGGATTCGAGAACGATGTACCGCTGGCCACCGTCGGTGATCGGGTCACCTGAATGCAAATTCTCGACGGGCACCAATTCGGGGGTTCCGTGTGACTCCACGTTTGTCACAGTAGGTCAACTCGCCAGGCGAGGAAATAGTCTGCCCAGCGGGTCGCAATGTTCGGCGATCGTCAATTCGTGGCACCCGGGGGCGCGGACCCGGGCTGCTTGAAATACACGCTGACGCGCGAGATCAACCCGTCCAGCGCCCCGTCGTCCTGTCGTTCGAAGAGTAGGCACTCCGGCCACTCGACATCGACGCCGTCGAATTCGAAGGACTCGGTCAGCTCGACGAAGGACCGGTTGCCGACGTGCGACACGCGGCGGATCCGCAAGCGGTGACCTTTCAGGCGGTTGGTGGTGATGTCGCGCAAATAGGCGACGTACTCGTCTCTGCCTTCGATGACGTCGCACCACGGTCCCTCCCGGACCAGGCCGTCATCGGCAAGGGTGGCAGCCACGCCGTCCCAGTCGTGGGCGGCCAGACATGTGAGATAACGCTCGATCACCCCGATGCTTGGCTGTGTCATAGCTCCCAGTTCACGCCGATTCGGCGGGCGACCGCAACAATGGGTGCGTGACCAGCCCCAGCCCAGCGCAGCTGCCGGCCGACCCGCCGACGTGTTATCGGCATCCCGACCGCCAGACGTACGTTCACTGCACCAGGTGCGAGCGGCCGATCTGTGGCGACTGCATGCGCAGCGCCGCCGTCGGTCACCAGTGCGTGGAGTGCGTGCAGGCCGGCGCCCGCACCATCAGGCCCGAGCGGACGCGCTTCGGCGGTCGGGAGCGCGCTGGAGCACCGGTCATCACCTTTGCGCTGATCGCCGTCAACGTGCTGGCGTTCGTCGCCGAGATGGCAGTCGCGAATGCGCAGCGGGATTTTGCGCTATGGCCGCCCGCCGTCGCCTTCTACGACGAGTACTACCGGCTGGTGACCTCGGCGTTCCTGCACTACGGCCCGACACATCTGCTGTTGAACATGTGGGCGCTGTATGTCGTGGGCCCGCCGCTCGAAATGTGGCTGGGCCGTTTGCGATTCGGTGCGTTGTATGCGGTGAGTGGCCTGGGTGGTTCGGTGCTGGTCTACCTGTTGTCCCCGCTCAATACGGCGACCGCCGGTGCGTCGGGGGCGGTGTTCGGCCTGTTCGCCGCGACGTTCGTAGTAGCCAAGCGGCTCACCCTCGACGTTCGCTGGGTGATCGCGGTGATCGTGTTCAACCTGGTCTTCACCTTCGTGGTGCCCCTGGTCAGCTCGCAGCAGATCAGCTGGCAAGGACACGTGGGCGGACTGGTCGCCGGTGGGTTGCTCTCCGCGGCGTACGTGTACGCGCCGCGGCAGCGACGGGATCTCATTCAAGCATCGGCGACGGTCGCCCTGCTGGTTCTGTTCGCTGTGTTGATCTGGTGGCGCACGGCTTCGCTGCTCGCCCAATTCGGCTGACCGGTTTCCTGGCGAGCAGACACAAAATCGCCCTTGGAGCGCCCGCTCCAGGGCGATTTTGTGTCTGCTCGCGGTAGGAGGTGAGGTGTCCGCGCAGTAGGTTGATCGCTATGACCTGGTGGGTCGCTCACGCCGAGCGGACGTTGACCGAAGAGGTGCCCGCGCCGCCGAACGAGGTTCGCGACTACTACGTCGACCTGGACAACATCCGACTCGTGCACCCGCTGATCGTGTCGGTTGAGCTGCTGTCCCGCACCGAGACTGCCGACGGCTACCGGGTCAGTTATCAAGTGGTGGATCGGATTCCGTTGGGTCCGGTCGCGATGAAGGTCACCTACCGGGCCCGTCTGCACGTCCCGGTGGACGGCGACGTGCACACCGAAGCCGACCAGTCACCAGGGGTGCGGCTGCGCGCAACGGTGAGCTTCGAGCCGATCGAAGGCGGCACCCGCGTCACCGAGCACATAAGGTTCGCCGCGCCCCGGCCGCTGGCCGGGTTCACCGTGCGCGAGGCCGTGAAGGCGCACGCCAAGATGCTGTACGGCATCCGGCGTCATTTCGAATTGCGTTGACGGGGTTCAGGTCTGCCATTCGGAGTTCAGCGCGCGCTCGGAAAGATACCTGGTGGCGCTCCACCCGCCGTCGACGACGATGGTCTGGCCGTTGATGAAGGCGCCGCCGGGTGAGCAGAGGAAGGCAACCGTGGCGGCGACGTCGTCGACGGTGCCCAGCCGCTGGTGCGGCGTCATCTCGACGTTGATCCGCCGGAATCGCTCATCGGCCAGCCGGTGCTCGGTCATCGCGGTCTGGATGACGCCGGGAGCCACTGCGTTGCAACGTATTCCCTGAGAACCGTACTGGCAGGCGATATGCGTGGTCATCGCGGTGAGCCCGCCCTTGGCCGCCGAGTAGGCACCACCGCGCATGCCGCCCACCACCGCGAACGTCGAGGTGATGTTGACGATCCCCGAGCCGGGCCGCAGGTGCGGCAGCACCTCACGCACCAACCGGAACGGGGCGCGCAACATCAAGCCCAGGAAAAGGTCCAGGGATTCGTCATCTGTCTCGTGCAGCGGAAGGGGGCTGCCGATGCCGGCGGCGTTGACCAGGAAATCGACTTGGCCCCAACGGGACAGCGCGGCGTCCACGATCCGGCGCGGCGCGTCGTCATCGACGAGGTCGACGGCCACGGTCGCGACCCGCTCGGGATCACCGATGGCGTCCGCCAACCGGGCCAGCCTGCCCTCGTCCCGTCCGGTCGCCAATATCGCCATCCCGGCGTCGGCAAGCCTTGCCGCGCAACCGAACCCAATGCCGCCGGTTGCGCCCGTCACGATCGCCACCTGCATGTCAGTGTTCCGTCTTCATCAGCGCCGCCTTGATCTGGTGCTTGAGCACCTTTCCCGCGTCGTTCTTCGGCAGGTCGCCCCAGATGACCACCTGCTCAGGAGCTTTGAACCGCGCGACGCCTGATGCTCCCAGAAAGTCCAGCAGGCTCGCCACATCGGGTTCCGCCGTGCCGGTCGGGACGACGACGGCGCAGGCCCGTTCGCCGGTGCGCTCGTCCGGCAGCCCGACGATGGCGACCTCGGCGATGCCGGGATGGTTGGCGAGAACGTCCTCGACTTCCTTGGGCGAGATGTTCTCGCCGTTTCTTATGATGATGTCCTTGGCTCGTCCGGTGACCACGAGGTAATCGTCGTCGACCCAGCGCGCCAGATCACCGGTGCGGAAGTACCCGTCGGAGTCGAAGGATACGTCGTCGTCTTCCGGATGAAGGTAGCCGACGAGCATCTGCGGCCCCCGGACGCGGACTTCACCGTCCACCAGTTTCACGTCGGCAAAACCCGGTCGCCCATCGGTATCGGCCGCGTGATCGCGATCGTCGGGCGAACCGACCGTCGTCACCGGAACTTCGGTCGAACCGTATACCCGGGTGACAACGGTGGACGCGAAATATGCTGCCGCCTTTCTGATCAACGCCGGGGCGACCGATGCGCCACCACAGATGAACACCTTCAGCTTCGGCAGGCGGGTGTCCGCGCGCTGGGCCGCGGCGAGCAGTTGGTCCAGAAACGGTGTGGCACCGGCCATGTGCGTACAGTGTTCGGCCGCCATCAGCCGCACGGCGGTGTCGGCATCCCAGCGTTCGATCAGCACCGCGGTGACGCCCAGCAGTAACGGGGCTTCGAAGGCGTAGATCGACCCGCCGATATGCGCGATCGGAGACGCCACCAGGAACACATCGCCCGGCTCGACCAGCCAGTGCCCGCCGATCTGGCGCAGCAGCGCATGGATCGAATTATGGCTGTGCAGAACACCTTTAGGGCGGCCGGTGGTGCCCGAGGTGTACAGGATCATGCGCACGGCATCGGCGTCCAGTGCAGGGAGCGGCCCGGCGGCAGCCGCCAGCGAATCGAACGGGATCTGGCCGGCTCCACACTCCCCGCGCAGCACCACGACATCCGGCGGGGACTCCAGCTGCGCTGTGACACTGCGCAGCATCGCCGCGAAGTCGTGACGGCCGAACACCGACGGAATGAACACCATCCGGCTGTCGGCGTCTTCGAGGATGAACCGGAGTTCCCGGTCCCGCAGCGACGGCAGAATCGGGTTGACGACCATGCCGGACATCGTGGCGGCCAGGTAGATCACCGCGGCCTCATGCCAATTGGGCAGCATGAACGACACCACGCTGCCCGGCGGGATGCGTGCCAGCAATGCCCGGGCCAGTGCTGTCGCCTGCCGGTGCAGGTCCAGGCACGTCAGGCGGTGATCGCCGTCGACCAGGGCAACCCGCTCGGGTGTTCGCTCGGCGGCCTCGCGCAACGCATCCGCCAAAGTGCCGTTGACCCACCATCCCTGTGCGTAGGTGGCTGCGGCCCGCTCGTCATCCCAGCGAAGCCATCGCCCGCCGACCAGTTTCCTAGCCACGTACTCGCCGCATTGTCATCGAGTGCCGGAATCGCGATGCGGGGTGCGTGTTGATGGTCATCTGTGCCACCCGATCGTCCGACGCGCGGTAGGTGCGCTGCACCTGTAACGCCGGGGCTCCGGGTTCGACATCGAGGGTCGCGGCGAGCTCGGCCGACAGTAGCACCGCGATGATCTCCTGTTGCACCTCAACGATACTGAGGCCGAACAGGTCTTCGATCAACGGGAAGATGGGGCCTTCGTGGCGTTGCAGCAGGCGACCTACCGCCGCGAACTCGCGGTTGATGTAGTACTCCGTGCGGCACAGCGCCGACCCGGACTCGGGCTCGACGGCCTGGCGCGCGCCACGAACCGACAACCACTGCTCACCCACGGCCAGACCTGTTCGCCCGGACAGGTCCTCGTCGACGCTGACCATCGCCACCGACTCGATCACGAACCGGGTGCCGGACGCGAAGTCCAACAGATCATTGATCGACATCACATGCTGCACATAGGAATCCGCCGAAGGGCGTGGCACCACCAGCGTTCCGGTACGCGGCCGCGACGAAACCAGGTTGTCGTCACGCAACCTGCGCAGCGCCTCCCTGACGGTGTAACGACTGACCGCGAACCGCTCGCACAGCTCGTGCTCGGTCGGCAGCTGGGAGCCCACCGGATACACCCCGTCCACGATCTCCTTGCGTAGCGTGCGGGCCACCTGAAGGTAGCGGTGGTCGGCCACTTTGGCTTCGGTCATCGTTGTGGCCCTTCGTCATTCCGGCGCAGCGCCAGCACACTGCCCTCGGCGTCGGCGGAAATATAGAGTGTGCCGTCGGGCCCGGCGGCGATCCCCGCGAAGGGCCCCTGCGGTCCGGAAAACGGGGGCATGCCGCGCAGCGGCTTGGGGATGACGCCGGCCGGCGCGCCGACCGGCAGGTCCGCCGCAACGGTGACCCGGGTCCCGGTGTCCAGATCGATGCTCAGGAGTTCCTTTGCGCCGGAATCGACTACGTAGACCTGCCGGTCCGCCACCAGCAGACCTTGCGGTTGCTGCAGGCCCTCGACCAACGGTCGCGCGTCACCCAGCCTGAGCACCCGTCCCGCCCCGGCCTCGGAGACCAGGCAGGTCCCGTCGGCGGCCGTAGCCACACCGACGGGCTCGTGCAGGCCCGATGCCAACACCTCTACTTCACCCGCCCGGACGCTCAGCACCCGGCCGGCGCCCAACTCGGCCACCACCACGGCGCCGCCGGGCGCAATCGCGACACCGTAGAGCTGATCGAAACCTTGTGCCAGCACTTCGCTTTCGCCGGTCGCAGGCCGGTAGCGGGCAACCTCTCCGTTGGAGGTGGTGACGATGAACTCGCCGGGCCCCGCCGGTACCAGGCCGCGCAGGAATCCGGGATAGCCGGGAGTGAACAACATGCCGGCGGTACGCAGCACTCCACCGGCAAGCTCATAGAAGTAAGTCCCGTCGGCGATGTAGAGGTTGCCGTCGGGGCCTACCGCCAGGTCCAGCGGCCAGTTCAACCCGCCACCGAGCACCGTCCGGGTCTGGCCGTCGGCCAGAATCTCGGTGATCTCGCCGGTGAAATTCGAGACGAGCAACCGGTTGCCCACAAACGTCAGGTTGTCCAGGCCGGGATTCAACTGCGCCAGGACATCACGCTGCCCGGTGCGCGGGTCGATGCGCAGCACCTGGCCGCTATGGACCTGGGTCGAAACGAGATAGCCCCCGGCATCGAACTTCACCGCATCCGGCACGCCCAGATCGCCCGCCACGACTTGCGGGTCGCCGCCGTCGGGGTCGATTCGCCAGATCTCGTTGGCGCCCATCACCGGGAAGTAGAGCAACCCGTCCGGACCGACTTCCATCGCGTTCGGTGACGGGACGTTCTCAAGCAGCACTCTCGGCGCGCCGCCGGCGCGGTCGAGCTCCAGCAGACGTCCCCCCGCGCGGCATTCGCCGACGAACAACCGGCCCTGGTGAACGGTGATGCCGTTGGCGGACGGCAGGTCGTCGCGGAGCACCCGGATGTGCCCGGCGGTGTCGCGCAGGCTCACCCTCCCGTCCATCACCTCGGTCGCATACAGGTTGCCCTCGGCATCGAACGCCACGTCGTCGGGCGCGATGATGTCACCGCCCTTGGCGCTCACCGTGTCGAGCTGACCGGTCTGCAGGTCGAGTGCGCTGATCTGACTGCCGGTCACCTGCGCGATGTAGACGCGGCCGTCGGGGCCGGTGCGCAGACCGTTTGCCCCGAACAGGCGGCTGGGCCCGGTCACTCGCGTCAAGGTCCAGCCGTCCGCAACCTGCGGTGGCCGTGCGGCGCTGTAGCGAGCAGCCTTCACCGCTCGGACGATAGCAATGCCGTGCTGGTCCAGACAATAGTGCCCGGCAAGTACACCGGCGCCCTTGACGTGCGGGCTGCGACGAGAGAATCATGCTCTCTAATGAGTGCACGTCATTATCATGTCCGGACAATTGGATGAGTGCGACCCAGTTGGGCCTGGCCGGGCGGGTCATTGTGGTGGCCGGCGCCGCCGGCGGCGGGATCGGCACCACGGTGACGCGCGTCGTCGCGGAGGCCGGTGCGACCGTGGTCGCGGTCAGCCGTGGTCGCGCAAACCTCGACCAGCACGTGGGTCCGCTGATCGACGAGGGCCTGCCGGTGGTCCCGGTGACCGCCGACGTGTCCACCGATGACGGCGTGGCCTCCGTAATGGAGGCCGCCACCCGCGCCGAGGGTGAGCTCTACGGCCTGGTCAATGTCGCCGGCGGCGCGGATCCGTCGACCTGGATGCCATCCACCCGGGTGACCCGGAGCGACTGGCGAAATCTGTTCACGCAGAACCTCGAGGCGATGTTCTTCATGAGCCAGGCGGTGGCCGCCGAACTCAAGCGCCGCAGGCTTCCCGGCTCGATCGTGTCGATCTCATCGATCAGCGGAATGAATACCGCACCGTTCCACATCGCTTACGGCACCGCCAAGGCCGCCATCGTCGCGGTGACCCGCACCATGGCAGCCGAATTGGCGTACGACGAGGGTGGGCAGGCCATCCGGGTCAACGCGGTGGCACCCGGCGTGACCGCCACCCCTGCGTCCCAGACCTATACCGACGACGATCCGGTCCGCGACCGTCAGGCCATCGCCGTGGGCCGGCGCGGCCGCCCCGACGAGGTGGCCGGCGCCGTGTTGTTCCTGCTTTCGGACCTTTCGACCTACGTCACCGGGCAGACGTTGCTCGTCGACGGCGGCCTGAATCTCAAGTGGGGGCATCTGGGTGCCGACAACACCTCGCTGTTCCTGAAAGACGAATCCTTCCGCACGGCGATCAAGCAGTGGGACTAGCAGGAGGTGCAATGGACGACGACCTGAGCGCTCCGGTCACCATCGGCGTGGAGGCCTACCTCTCGCGGGACTACGCCCGCGCCGAGCGGGACAAGCTGTGGCGCAAGGTGTGGCAGCAGGTGGGCCGGGTGGAGGAGCTACCCAGGGTCGGCAGCTACCTGACCTACGACATCCTCGACGATTCGATCCTGGTGGTGCGCACCGGTCCTGACACCCTCAAGGCTCATCACAATGTGTGCGTCCACCGCGGCCGCCGCCTGGTCGACACGCCTGCCGGCGCCAAAAATGCCTGCGGGCAGAAGAAGTCGTTCGTCTGCGGCTTTCACGGCTGGACCTACGACCAGGACGGCACCTGCACTCACATCCCCGAGCGGGCCGACTGGCAGGGTGCGCTGACCCCGGAGAACACCCACCTGAGCATGGTCAACGTGGACACCTGGGGCGGCTGGATCTGGGTCAACATGGATCCCGCCGCCGAGCCGCTGCGCGACTACCTCGAACCGGCCGCGACCATGCTGGATCCGTTCAATCTGCAGGACATGCGCTGCAAATGGCGGAAGTGGCTGCATTTCCAGTGCAATTGGAAAGTCGCGATGGAGGCCTTCAACGAGACCTACCACGTCGCGACCACGCATCCGCAGTTCAACAAGTTCGGCAACTTCCGGGGCTGGGCGGCAGCCCATGGCAAGCA
This sequence comes from Mycobacterium sp. Z3061, assembly GCF_031583025.1. Lineage (NCBI taxonomy): Bacteria > Bacillati > Actinomycetota > Actinomycetes > Mycobacteriales > Mycobacteriaceae > Mycobacterium > Mycobacterium pumcae. The sequence continues at coordinate 465,790 of NZ_CP134062.1, forward strand.
CAGCAACATCGGCTACGACGCGCCGAAGGATCTGGCCGAGACCAAGTCCAAGATCCGGCTCGGCACCGGCGCGGACCCACGGGCTTCGACCGCCGAGATGCAGCTCTACACCCTCGAGGAGACCAACGCGACCACCACCAGGACGCTGGTCGAGGCGGCGCTTCGGTTGGTCGACGAACTGCCGCAGGACGCGCCGGCCGACCAGGTGCTCAGTCACTGGCTGGCTTCGGCGCGCAAAGACGACGAAGCGCGCGGTGTCACCTGGCCGACCATCGATCCCGAACACCTGGCCAACAGCGGCACCGCCTGGCAGATCTTCCCGAACTTCCAGATCGGCCAGGGCATGACCACCGCCCTGTGCTACAGCGCGCGGCCGCACGGCGATGACCCCGATCAATGCATATTCGAGGCTTCCTGCTACGAGCTCTACCCGGAAGGCGAAGAGCCGCAGACCGAATGGGTGTACGCACCACCGGATGACCCGAATTGGCGCAGCGTCCTGCCGCAGGACTTCTCCAACATGGCCGCGGTGCAGCAGGGCATGAAGTCGCTGGGATTCCGCGGGCCCAAGCCCAACCCGTATATGGAACGCAGCACCGCAAACCTGCACCGCAACCTCGCGAAGTATCTGGGGACCGGCGCCCCGCAACAATTGGCAACAGAGACGGAGATGCAACGATGAAGGTCAATCTCGGCTTCGGAGCGCACAATTCGCAGGACTGGGAGCGCGTGCTCGCCGGCGACTTCGGTCGGCCACCGGCCACTCCGGACTGGGAGTGTGTGCAGGGGACGCTGGCCATCGCGGATCTGGCTGAGCCACTGGGATTCGACGGCATCTGGATGCCGGAGCACTGCGGAACACCTTATGGCATGACGCCCAACCCGATCCAGGCGCTGAGCTATTTCGCGGGGCGCACCGAACGCATCAGCCTGGGCACCTTCGTCGTCGTGGCACCCTGGTGGCATCCGGTCCGTCTGGCCCATCAGATCGCCTATCTCGACATCATCTCCGCCGGGCGGTACAACACCATCGGGATCGGGCGCGGAGTGTCCAAGGGCGAGTTCGACGCCGTCGGCGTGCCCCGGGAGGAGAGCCGTCAGCGGTTCAACGAAACGTTGGACATCCTGCAACTCGCACTCTCGGGTGAGCGATTCGCCTACGAGGGCGAGATTTTCACGGTACCGGAGATGTCGCTTCGGCCCGAACCGCGAAGTGGCGACCTGTTCTCCCGCATCTACAGCTCGTCCTCGACCGCGGAGTCGCTCGAAATCCTGTCCCGGCGCGGCATGGTGCCGCTGTTCGTGGGAAACAAGCCGATCGAGGATGCCGGCCGGGAGGTGCAGCAGGTGAACATCTTCCGGAAGGAGGAGGGTTTGCCGCCGTGTCAGCCCAAGAATGTGATGTTCATGTACTGCACGCCGGACGCTCAAGAAGCCGCCAGATCGGAGGAGTGGATCTGGACTGCCAACCGCGATGTCACCGTCCACTACGGCTTCGCCGATGCGGCGAACTTCAAGGGCGTCAAGGGATACGAGGCGTATGCGGCACGCGAGGCCACTGCCACCGCCGTCCTGGCCTCCTCGGTGACTGCCGATGCCAAGGGCGCCCCGAAGACTCCCGGGTATCACGCCTCCAACCTGCTGATCGGCACTCCGGACGAGATCTACCACCGGATCGTCGCGGCGCAGGAAGCGTGCTCGTTCTCCGAGCTGACGATCGTCCCGCAGTTCGGCACCATGCCCTACGACGAGGCGATGGACAGCACGCGCCTGTTCGCCGAGGAGGTGCTGCCCGCCGTGCACGAGATGGCCGCGCCACTGCATCCCGCTGCGTTGCCGGAGAACGCGCTGGCATGACCGAGGACTGCCCGCCCACTGCGACGCCGGACGACATCGACCTGCCCGCGCTGCGCGAGAAGTACCGGCAGGAACGTGCGAAACGATTGCGGCCGGAAGGTTCTCGGCAGTACATCGAACTGGTAGACGAGTTCGCCGGGTTCTACGAGATCGATCCGTACTCGCCGGACCTGGTACGTGACCCCATCTCCGCCGACATCGATGTCGCGGTCCTCGGCGGCGGCTTCGGGGGTCTGCTGTGCGCCGCGCACCTGAAGAAGGCCGGAGTTCAGGACGTCCGCATCATCGAACTGGGCGGCGACTTCGGTGGTGTGTGGTACTGGAACCGGTACCCCGGCCTGCAGTGCGACAACGAATCCTACTGCTACATACCGCTGTTGGAGGAGCTCGACTTCATTCCCAGCAAGAAGTTCGCCGACGGCGCCGAGATCTACGAACACTGCCGGCGTATCGGAAAGCATTACGGTCTCTACGATTCCGCCCTGTTCTCCACCCAGGTGCGGGCCCTGCACTGGGACGACGACATCCAACGTTGGCGGGTCAGCACCAATCGTGACGACGACATCCGGGCGCGGTTCGTGGTGATCGCTTCCGGCCCGTTTCACCGGCCGAAACTGCCCGGCATCCCCGGCATCAAGGACTTCGGCGGACACAGCTTTCACTCCTCGCGCTGGGACTACGGCTACACCGGCGGGGACGCCACGGGCGGGCTGGACGGCCTGAGCGACAAACGGGTCGCCGTCGTGGGCACCGGCGCCACCGCGGTGCAGATCGTGCCTTTCCTGGGCCGTTATGCCAAGCACCTGTATGTGTTTCAGCGCACTCCGTCGTCGGTCGGGGTGCGGAACAACACGCCGACCGACCCCGAGTGGGCGAAATCCCTGCAGCCGGGCTGGCAGAAGGAACGCCAGCGCAATTTCCACAGCTGGACTTTCGAGGGAATGGCACCGGGCCAGCCGGATCTGGTCTGCGACTTCTGGACTGAACTGGGCCGCAACACGGCCACCCGGGTCCTGGCGCTGCCGGATCCCGCGGCGATGACCCCCGAGCAGTTCATGGCCATCCGCGAGGAGGAAGACTACAAACTCATGGAACGGCTGCGGCGCCGCATCGAGGACACCGTCGCCGACCCCGAGACCGCGGAGGCCCTCAAGCCCTACTACCGGTTTCTGTGCAAGCGGCCGTGCACCAACGACGACTACCTTCCGACGTTCAACCGGCCGAACGTGACGCTGATCGACGTTTCCGGCAGCAAAGGGGTGGAGCGGGCGACGGCAAAGGGGTTGGTGGCAAACGGGATCGAATACGAGGTCGACTGCATCATCTACGCCAGCGGGTTCGAGATCACCACCGAACTGCGCCGCCGCTACTCCATGGAGGCGATCGAGGGTCGCGACGGGTTTTCGCTCTTCGACCACTGGCACGACGGGTACCGGACATTGCACGGGATGACCAGCCGCGGTTTCCCCAATCAGTTCTTCACCGGCTTCACCCAGGTCGGGATCTCCGCCAACATCGCGGCGAACTATGAACTGCAGGGCGAGCACATCGCCTACATCGTCGCCGAGGCTCTCAAGCGCGGCGCGACGACGGTGGAACCCACGCAGGAAGCACAGGACGCGTGGTGTCAGACCATCCGCGAGACCGCGATCGACAACAGCCAGTTCGACTTGGAATGCACGCCAGGCTATTACAACAACGAGGGCGGCGGCACCGAGGGAATCCGGTCGCACCTGGGCGAACCATACGGGCCGGGCTTCTACGCCTTCGGTGACCTGCTCGAGCAGTGGCGGGCCACCGGCAACCTGGACGGCCTCGAGCTGAGATGACCGAACTCCGATACGACAACCGCGTCGCGGTGATCACCGGCGCCGGCCGGGGACTGGGTCGTGCGTATGCCCTGATGCTGGCGGCCCGGGGGGCCAGGGTCGTGGTGAACGACACCGGCGGCACGCTGGCCGGTGATGGCGCGAATACCGCTCCGGCGCAGCAGGTTGCGGCCGAGATCGGCGCCGCCGGCGGCGAAGCGGTGGCCAGTTGCGAGTCGGTCACCACCGCCGCGGGTGGGCAGGCGATCATTCAGACGGCGCTCGATCATTTCGGGCGAATCGACATCCTGATCCACAACGCCGGCACGGTGCGGCGCGGGTCGCTCAAAGAGCTGAGTTACGAGGATTTCGACGCCGTCCTCGACGTGCACCTGCGCGGCGCCTTCCACGTGGTGCGCCCCGCCTTTCCGTTGATGTGCGCCGCCGGTTACGGCCGGATCGTGCTGACCTCCTCCATCGGCGGCATTTACGGCAACCATGGCGTCGCCAATTACGCCGCCGCCAAGGCCGGTCTCATCGGTCTGTCCAACGTCGTTGCGCTCGAGGGTGAGCCAGAGGGAGTGCTGTGCAACGTCATCGTGCCGTCCGCGGTCACGAGAATGGCCGAGGGGCTGGATGTTTCGGCCTACCCGCCGATGGAGCCCGAGCTGGTGGCGCCTGTGGTCGGCTTTCTCGCGCACGAATCCTGTGGGGTCAGCGGTGAAATGCTGATCGCCATCGCGGGCCGGGTGGCCCGCGCGGTGGTCGCCGAGAGTCCCGGCGTGCAGCGGTTGTCGTGGACTATCGAGGACGTCGCCGAACAGCTGTATGCGGTGCGGGACCTCAGCGCACCGCTGGTCTTCCCGGTGGTGCCGGACGGGCATGCCGAGCACATCCGGTACAGCTTCGAGTCAGCGGCGTGGGCGATCAAGGAGAATGCCCACCATGTCTAATTCGGGGTCTGGTTCGGGTTCGGGTCCCCTGGCGGGCGTACGCGTCGTCGACCTCACCGCCATGGTGATGGGTCCCTACTGCACCCAGATCATGGCCGACATGGGCGCCGACGTCATCAAGATCGAGCCCCCGCAGGGTGACGACACCCGGTACGTCTCGGTCGGCCCGGCACCTGGCATGAGCGGCGTCTTCGTCAACGTCAATCGCGGCAAGCGCGGAGTCATCCTGGATCTGAAGTCCGATGCCGGCCGAACCGCCCTGCATGCTCTGATCAAAGGCGCCGACGTCTTCATCCACTCGATGCGCGCGGCGGCGATCGGCCGGCTCGGGCTCAGCTACGCCGAAGTCGCGGCCATCAACCCCACGGTCGTGTACACCAACTGCTACGGCTACAGCCGCCGCGGGCCCAATCGGGACCTGCCGGCCTACGACGACACCATCCAGGCCGCCTGCGGATTGCCGTCTGTGCAGCAGCAACTGACCGGCGAAGCCAACTACGTGGGGACGATCGTGGCCGACAAGGTCGCCGGTCTGACGGCGCTCTACGCCACCATGATGGCGCTGTTCCACCGGGAACGCACCGGTGAAGGGCAGGAAGTGGAGATCGGCATGTTCGAGGCGATGGCCTCGTTCATGCTGGTGGAGCACGCCAACGGTGCGATATTCGATCCGCCCCTCGGCCCCGCCGTCTATCCGCGCACGGTGGCGCCCAACCGGCGGCCGTACCGCACCAGCGACGGCTACGTCTCGGCCCTGATCTACAACGACAAGCACTGGGCCGCCTTCACCGATGCCGTGCGACCGGACTGGAACGACGAGTGCTACGCCACGCTCGAGGGACGGGCAAGCCAGATCGACACCGTATATGCGCTGCTCGCCGGGACATTCGCCCAGCGCACGACCCGGGAATGGCTGGACCTGCTCCGCGAGCTGGAGATACCGGCGTCGGCACTGTCGTCCCCGGCGGCGTTGTTCGACGATCCGCAGCTGGAGGCCGTCGGCTTCTTCGAGACGGTGGACAGCCCCCACGGTCCGGTGCGTTTCCCGGGTGTTCCGGCGTGGTTTTCCCGCACCCCCGGCGGAGTCGCGGGGCCGGCTCCGGACCTGGGCGCGCACACCTCCGAGGTGCTCGCCGAATTGGGATTGACCTGCATCGATGCCGGCGTCGACAGCGCAGCCGCCGGGCCGGCGTAGGACCGTGACATCCGCTACATTGATGGATCGTATGCATTGATGTATCTTTCGGGCAGTGGCCTTTTGGCGGGGCAGACGAAGGGAAGACGGGCATGCGTAACTACGGAGCGGAATTGACGACCACGGTGCAGGGACTGTCGGTCAGTCGTGTCGACGGTGTGCTGTCTGTGGCCTTCGACCGGCCGGAGAGCCTCAACGCGCTCACCGTGCCGGTGTTGTCGGGTCTCGCCGACCTCCTGGAGGCCGCGGCCACCGATCCTGGTGTCAAGGTGGTGCGACTGGGTGGTGCGGGGCGCGCATTCTGCGCCGGGGCCAGCATGAACGTCGACGACTGGCACGGCGCCGGCTCGGCGATCAACTTCGGCGAGGAGGGTAATCGCGTGGTGCGCGCCATTACCGGGATGCCACAGCCTGTCGTCGCCGTCGTGCAAGGCGCGGCCGCTGGTAACGGCATCTCGTTGATCCTGGCGTGCGACCTGGTGCTGGCGTCCGAGACGGCCTATTTCACGCTGGGGGTGACCCGAATGGGGCTGATGCCCGACGCCGGCGCTTCGGCCTCACTGGCGGCGACGGTAGGCCGCGGCAGGGCGATGCGCATAGCGCTGCTCAACGAGCGGCTGTCCGCGGCCGAGGCGCTGGCCTGCGGTCTGATCAGCGCCGTTCACCCGGCAGAGCTGCTCGATCGGGAGGCGGCCAAGGTCATCCGGACGCTGTTGGCCGGTCCCTCGGCCGCTTTCGCGGCCACCAAGGCGGCGATCAACGCGGCGAGTCTGGACGGGATCGAGTTTGCGTTCGAACGTGAGCTGCACGGCCAGGCGATTCTGATGCAGTCGGACGACTTCATCGAAGGCGCCTCGGCCTTCCACCAGCGCCGGCCTGCCGCCTTCACCGGCAGCTGAGCGGGACGCGCGGAAATCCGTTGCGGGTCTTCGGTATTTCCGCGTGTCGCGCCGCGATTCTGACCGCGTCGGCCCCTAAACTTTCTCGGATCAAGAGGAGGGGCAGCGACGTATCGGCATCAAATTCGGCGCCGGACGAGGACGTGGTCAGGGCGCGCTGACAGCGAACACCGAGCCGGGCGGAAAGAATCCCGCACCGGCACGTTCTGCACCCAAGTCCCGCTGGGTTGCACCGTTGCGGCGGACCGGGCGGTTGGCGGCGTGGGACCGGGGGGACCGGCCTAGCGGTATCCCCGCTCTCGATGGACTGCGTGCCGTTGCCGTAGGCCTGGTTCTGGTCGGGCACGGTGGCGTTCCCGGTGTCAGCGGCGGGTTCATCGGCGTCGATATCTTCTTCGTCCTCAGCGGATTCCTGATCACCTCGCTGTTGCTCGACGAACTGGGCCGCGGCGGTCGCATCGACCTGACCGGCTTCTGGATCCGGCGCGCCCGCCGGTTGCTGCCTGCGCTGGTCCTGATGGTCCTCACCGTCGGCGTGGCCCGCGAATTCCTGCCCTACCAGTCGCTGGACGGCTTGCGCGGAGACGCGATCGCGGCTTTCGCGTGGGTGGCCAACTGGCGGTTCGTGGCCCAGAAGACCGACTACTTCACCCAGGGCGCGCCGTCGCCGCTGCAGCACACCTGGTCCCTCGGCGTCGAGGAGCAGTACTACATCGTCTGGCCGGTGGTGCTGATCGCGGTCACGCTGTTGTTGGCCGCGCGGGCGCGGCGCTACTTCGCCAAGATCACCGTCGGCCATGTTCGGCTGGCCGCCTTCGTGATCGCCACGCTCGGTGCGGTGGCGTCGGCCGCTGCCGCCATCGTCTTCACCTCCGACACCACCCGCGACCGGATCTATTTCGGCACCGACACCCGCGCGCAGGCTTTGCTGGTCGGTGCCGCGGCATCGGCTCTCCTGGTCAGGGACTGGTCGGCGCTGAACCGGGGCTGGTGTCTGATCCGGACCCGGTGGGGACGCCGGATCGCGCGGGCGCTACCGATTGCCGGCCTGGCCGCGCTGGCGGCCCTGACCCATTACGCGACCGGTAGTGCCGGCGAGTTCCGGCACGGCCTGCTGATCGCGGTGGCCATTGCCGCGGTTCTCGTGGTCGCGCCGGTGGCACTCGAGCAGCGCGGGATACTGGCGCGCGCGCTGGCGTGGCGCCCCCTGGTCTGGCTCGGCGCAATCTCCTACGGCGTCTACCTCTGGCACTGGCCGATCTTCCTGGTGCTCAACGGTGAACGCACCGGATGGTCGGGGCTCGGGCTGTTCGCGGCGCGCTGTGGCGTCACCTTGGCGGTGGCCGGGATCTCCTACTGGGCGATCGAACAACCCATCCGGCGGTGGCGGCCGCAGCGCGTCCCCTTGTTGCCGCTGGCCGCGGCAACCGTCGCCAGCGCCGCCGCGGCAACGATCTTGGTGGTGCCCGTCGGGACCGGGCTGCACGAGGTGGGCTTACCGCCCGGCGTGTCTGCGGTGGCGGCGGTTTCCCCGTCGCCCCCCGCGGCGGGCCACCCCGCGCCGGGGCCGCGAGATCCCAACGCGCCGTACACCGTTTCGGTATTCGGCGATTCGATCGGATGGACGATGATGCACTATCTGCCGCCGACGCCCGGATTCCGGTTCCTCGATCACACCGTCATCGGATGCAGCCTGGTGCGCGGCACGCCCTACCGCTACATCGGCCAAACGCTGGAGCAGCGACCGGAATGCGACACCTGGCCCGGACGCTGGGCCAACCAGATCGCCGCGGACCGGCCGGATGTCGCGCTATTGGTCATCGGCCGCTGGGAGACGGTCGACCGGGTGAACGAGGGCAAGTGGACTCATATCGGCGACCCGACGTTCGACGCGTACCTGAACTTCGAATTGAACCGTGCGCTGGACATCGTGGGATCGACCGGGGTGCGGGTGCTGGTCGCCACCGTGCCCTACAGTCGCGGCGGTGAGAAGCCGGACGGACGGTTGTACCCCGAGGACCAACCCGATCGGGTCAACCAGTGGAACACCATGATGCGCAACGCGATTGGCCAGCGCCCTAACGTCGGCATCGTCGACCTCAACAAAAAGCTCTGCCCGGACGGCGTTTACACCGCCAAGGTCGACGGCATCAAGGTGCGCAGCGACGGCGTGCACCTGACTCCGGAAGGGGTCAAGTGGCTGTTGCCGTGGTTGGAAGAGTCGGTTCGCTAGCCGGTCCAGCAGCTCAGTTCCATGCTGTCGGTATCCCGTACCGGGAAATTGAAGCTCACGTAGCCGTTGCCGGGGTCTCGCACGTAGTCCAGATACGGCCTGAGATCCGGTGACTCCGTGTTGTCGGCGACCACCACCGCGCCCGGCGACAATGACGGTTGAAGGAGTTCGATCACGGGCTGGTACAGGTCTTTCCAGCCGTCGAGCAGGACGAAGTTCACCGGACCGTCCACTTCGGCCAGGGTGGACAGCGCGTCTCCCGGCAGGATGGTGATGACGTCGTCCAGCCCTACCTCGGCGAAGGTTTGTTCGGCCGCGGCGATTTTGGTCTCGCTGAGCTCTGTGGTCACCACGCGCCCGGTGCCGTTGTCCCGCACGGCCGCCGCCAGGTGGATCGCGGAGATACCGAAGGACATCCCGAATTCCACCACCGTTTGCGGACGGGTCGCCCGCACCAGGGCATAGAGCAGTTGGCCGGCTTCCGGTGTCACCGGGATGTAGAACTCGCTCATCGCCTCGGTGCGCTCGGCCGGCGTCATCGGACGTTCGAAATCGGCTCGCCGTTCCTGCAACTGCGACATCTGTTCGCGCGCGGCGGTGTACATCCGCGCGAGCGTCGAGGCGACTTCGGGCTCCTGCAATGTGTTCGGCATACCGCTGACAGTAGGCGCTCTGCCGACCACCGCGTTTGACGTGCTGCGATCGCAGTGCCACCATGGGAAGCTGCAAGCACCTCGGTAGGTGAGGCGTCTGCACGGATACAGGCCACTGACCCCGAACGTCGAAAGACGCCCCGGGTCAGGACAGCTCTTCCCGGCTTAAGGGTTGAGCCCAAGTGGCTTCCGGTCTCCAGCCGGATACGCCGTGCAGTGCCAAAGCTCCGACGAGAGGGGTGCGCCCGAGAATCGGGCATTCGCTTCTCGCTGTGTGGATGTGGTGGCACCCCCGTGTGTCCCGGCTGTGAGGAGGTGAGGGCGTGATGAGTACCAGTCCAGGCGATAGTCCGTATCTGAAATCCATCCTGTCCCGATCCGGCTCCGGCATATCCGTCGGCTGATGCCACGCTGCGAATGACGCGAGCAGGTCGGGCTCCGAAGTCAGGAGCGAACAATGACCATGCTGACCATGAACCTCGTTGTGCCACGGGCCGATAACCGCACCGGTCATCGGCAAGCTGTGCTGCGTGCCGGCCGCCGGGCGGTGGCCAGGCTGACCGCGCTGATCGACATGACCCCGCAGCAGCGGGCGGACCGGTACGTGGCAGGAATGCCGATCGCCGTGCTCGGCAGCTAGCTTCCGTCCCACCCAGGGCGCGCGGTGGGCACACCTCGGTGCCCGCCGCGGGGCCCGACTCTGTTCAGATAGCGAGAGATTCGATGGCATCGATCACCACCCGTGGCCGCGGCAGCCGGTCCGCGGCCGAGCCCGCTGTGCTGGACTCGGCGCACACCGGCGACATCGTCGGCGCTTTCGGCCGTATCGGGCACGACCGGCACGACGGCGAGGGCGCCACCACACGCGGGCGTTGGCACCGATTGCGCACCCTGATGGTCATCAGCGGTCCAGGACTGATCGTGATGGTGGGCGACAATGACGCCGGCGGTGTGGCCACATACGCGCAGGCCGGCCAGAACTACGGCATGGCGCTGCTGTGGACGCTGACCCTGCTGATTCCCGTGCTGTACGTGAACCAGGAAATGGTGTTGCGGTTGGGCGCGGTCACCCGGGTCGGCCACGCGCGCTTGATCTTCGAGCGCTTCGGCAAATTCTGGGGCGCCTTCAGCGTCGGCGACCTGCTGGTCCTCAATGCCTTGACGATCGTCACCGAATTCATCGGCGTGGCACTGGCACTCGGATTCCTGGGCTGCCCGAAGATCATCGCGATCCCGGCAGCGGCCGCGCTGTTGTTCGCCGTGGTGGCCGGCGGGTCTTTCCGGCGCTGGGAATCGATGATGTTCCTGCTGATCGCGGTCAACGTGGTGATCATCCCGATGACGCTGCTGGTGCATCCCAGCTGGAAGGGGACCGTCGGCGGGTTGATGCCACAGTTCCCGGGCGGGCTCGACTCCACGCTGCTGCTGTTGATCGTGGCGATTGTGGGGACCACGGTCGCGCCGTGGCAGTTGTTCTTCCAGCAGTCCAACGTCGTGGACAAGCGGATCACCACCCGCTGGATCGCCTATGCGCGAGCCGATCTGGTGCTCGGCATCGTGGTGGTGATGGTGGGAGCGACGGCATTGATGGCGGTGACCGCGTTCGGACTGGCCGGAAGCGGCGCTGTCGGCAACTTCACCGACGCGGGCGCGGTGGCTACCGGCCTGGCGAATCACGCCGGCGGCGCCGTCGGTGTCCTGTTCGCGGTCCTCCTGCTGGACGCATCGTTGATCGGGGCGAACGCCATCGGGCTGGCCACCACCTACGCCGTGGGAGACGCGCTGGGAAAGCGGCACTCACTGCACTGGAAGGTCACCGAGGCGCCCTTGTTCTACGGGGGTTACGCTGCCCTGCTTGCGGTTTCGGCCGCGGTTGCGTTCAGCCCGGACCATGTGCTCGGCCTGGTGACCCAGGGCGTCCAGGCGCTCGCCGGTGTCCTGCTGCCGTCGGCGACGGTTTTTCTGGTGTTGCTGTGCAACGACCGGGCTGTCCTGGGCCCATGGACGAATACCGTGCGGCAGAACATCGTTGCGTGGACCATCGTCTGGTCTCTGGTGTTGCTGTCGCTGGCGCTGACGGTGGCGACGTTCTTTCCCAACCTGTCGACGGCGACCATCGAGATCGGCCTGGCGGCCGGAGCAGTGGCGGGGCTGGTGGTCGGCGCCGCGGTGATCATCGCCGGCCGCCGGCAGAACGACCTACGCGCCGCGAGGGCCGTGGTCCAGTCTTTGGGTGGTGCCCTGAATCCGGAGGATGTCGACGAACTCGACGACGCCGCGGTGCTGACGCGCGCCGAGCGCCGCGCGGTCCGCCGGCAGGATCGCGCGAACTGGCGCACCCCCGAACTCGCCAGCCTGGCGCGCCCGGTGATGTCGCCGGCCCGTCGCGCGGGCCTGTTCACCCTGCGCGGCTACCTGGTGCTGGCGGTGGCTCTGGTCGTCGTCAAAGTCGTCCAGGCAGGCTTGGCCTGACCCGCCGGTCGGTCAGATGATGCCCAGCAGCTGCAGGTCGGCGACGTACTTGTCGATCAGCGTCGCCGACAGATGCGGAATGTCGTTGTCGACACCGATTTTCGCGTTACGCACCGCCGCGCGGAACACGTCGGTGGGCGCCGGCGCACCATGCAGCGCATCCTGCGGGTGGCGGTAGGCATCGAGCAACGGCAGCAGCGAGAACTGACGTTGCCGGTCCGGCAGTGCCCGAAGAGCGGTCGCGAAACGGTCCAGCCACTCGTCATAGTCGGCGACCCGCTGAATGTCGTGGCCGTCGTCGATCAGCCAGTCCACGAACACGTCCAGGGAGATGCCGTCATCGTGCGGGTTCATCACATCGAACGAGCGGAATCCCGGCGTCGCTTCGGCGGCCGTCAGCTCACCCAGTGTGGCGACGGCTTCGGCGACGAAATCGGCCGGCAGCCCGTCGTAGTGGGCCCGGGGGCGGCTGCCGTCCGCCCGGTAGAAGCTGCCGGGCGCGATGCCGGCGACCAGCAGGCTGAAGATCAACCGCGTGAACGCATCTGGAACATTGAGCTGGCCGGCGAAGTGGCTGTGGGCAAGGATCATGTCCGAGCGGAAAACGGCGACCGGCAGGCCACACAGGTCGTGCGCGTAGCGCAGCAACACCTCACCCGCCCACTTGCTGTTCGCGTACCCGTTGGCGTAGCTGTCATCGACGGGCCGGACAGGACTGACGGTACGGATGTCACCGTCTTCGGCGAAGGCATCGACGGACATGGCGACCGCGACCGTCGACAGATAAGTGATCGGCTTGATGCGCCCGCTGATCGCGAGCCGGATCAGCTCCGCGGTGCCCACCACGTTCGGCCCGAACAACTGGTCGTAGGGCAGGACGTGGTTGACCAGCGCCGCGGGGTGCACGATCAGATCGACGCGATCGGCCAGCTGTCGCCAAACATCCTCACTCAGGCCGAGGTTCGGCTCACCGATGTCGCCGGCAATCACCTCGAGGTGGTCGGCGGCCAATGTCTGGAATCGTTGCAGTAGCTGCGGATCACCGGAGCGGAAAACGTCTTCGAGGCGCCGGAAGGCCGCCTGCGGGTCGGTGCCCCGCACCAGGCACAGCAGACGTCCGCCGGTCTCGTTGAGCCGCTCCAGCCATTCCAGCGCCAGGAAGCGGCCGAGGTAGCCGTTGGCGCCGGTGAGCAACACAGTCTGCGGTGTCCCCGTCACCCTCGGTAGAGAACCGGCGACGGACAAGGTGGCGGCGTCGATGAACTTGTCCAGGGTCAGGTCTGCCGCCCGCACCTCGGTGGCCCCGCGGCCGTGCACGGCCGCGAATGACGGCCGCTTGGAGCCGGATTCGCGGTGTATCGCGATGTGATCCGCGATGTGCCGCAGCGAGCTGGTGGGCCCGATGATCAGTGCGACGGGCACCTCGACGCCGAAGATGTCCTGCAACAGATTGGAGAAGGTCAATGCCGACAGTGAATCTCCGCCGAGATCCATGAAGTGCTCGTCCGGTTCCGGAGCGCCGCCGACCAGACCCAGCAGTGCCTCGGCGGCACGCGCCACCGTGTCGAGGACCGGCCGGTCCGGCGCGCCGTGCCGCAATGAGCGCAGCTGCGCGTCACGCGTGTCGGCGAGCTCTGCGTACAGCTGTTCCAGCTGTTCTCCATAGCGCTCCTTGAGTTTCGGGCGCAGCAGCTTGCCCACCCCGGACAGCAGCCCGTTGCCGGTGCTGAACGGCTCGCGCTCGATCAGGAACTCCGCGGGCACCTCATAAGACTGCAACTCGGCGAGTTTGGCTGTCTGGCGCAGGGATTCGCTCAACGCCGCGCGGATGGCGGCGTCGTCGTCCGGGAACCGGCCGAGCGCTTCGTCGGTCGGGACGACGACGGCGAGCAGATAGGGACGTTCGCTGTTGCCGTACAGGAAGATCTGCCGTACCAGGGGTGCGGTGGCGAATATCGCTTCCAGGCGGGCGACCGCGACGAACTCCCCCTGTGCCAGTTTCAGCACGTTGTTGCGCCGGTCGACGTAGGTGAGCCGGTCGGGACCGATTTGTGCCATCACGTCACCGGTGCGGTAGTAGCCCTCGGAGTCGAACGCGGCGGCCGTGACGTCGGGACGCTGGTAGTAGCCGGACATGGCGGTCGCCGACTTCACCAGCAACTCGCCGCGCGGATAGGGTTTGTCGGTGCGGAAGTAACCGAGTTCGGGAACGTCGACGAGCTTGTAGTCGATCACCGGCGGTTTCGTCACCACACCGTCCTTGGTGACCATGCCGACCTCGGTCAGGCCGTAGCCGTCCAGAAGATGTACGCCCAAACAGGTTTCGATGAACGTCTTCATCTCGGCGGCCAGCGGCGCGGTGCCGGTGAAGCTGGTGAGGACACGCCCGCCGAGAACCTGCTCGCGCAACTCGACGTAAGCCTGTGCCTCGGCCTCGGCAACGGACACCCCGTCGAACACGCGCCGGTCGACCGCGCTCTGGTAGCGCTGGTAGAGCATCTCCGCCACCCGCGGCACCAGACCCATCTCGGTGGGCCGCACCAGATTCCAGTCCTCGAACAGGGTGGACAGATCACTCTCCGGCACAAAATAACTGGTGCCCCCGGCCTGGAACGCCGTGGACAGCGGTATCCGGCCGCCGAGGTGGTTCAGCGGCATGAAGTTCACGTTGAACACCGGCACGTCCTCGCGGTCCGGCATCAATTCGTTGGTCCAGATCTTGGCCACCATGCGCTCGGAATACATTGCGCCCTTGGGCAATCCGGTGCTGCCGGAGGTGTACATGATCATGGCCAACCGCTGGTCGTCGCCGCCGGTGTACATCGGTTGGGGCGGCAGGGTACGACCGCGGGCGATGACCTCGGCCAGTGTCTCGATGTGCACCGTCATGCCGGCGGCGGTCAGCTTGTGTCGCGCCCGGGCGAGGCTCTCGCGCTGGTCGTCGATTTCGTCCCGGTAGTCGAAAACCACGAGACGGCGCACCGATGTGCTGCCTATGGCGGCGTCGACCGCCAGGTCGAGATAGTCCGCGCCGGCGGCCAGGATCTGCGGCTGCACCTCGGCGAGGATGGGCTGTAACCGCGCGGCCGTGGTGTTGTGTTGCAGCGGCACCGCGACCAGTCCGAGGTACCCACTGACCAGGTCGACGGTCAGGTAGTCCACGCTCGCGAAACCGACGGTGGCCACGAAGTCGCCCGGTGCTACCGGGTCGGCGGGGTCGCCTCGCCAGGCGGCGGCGACAGCCGCAACGTCAGACCACAGTTCGCCGTAGGTGATGGTGTCGAACCGCGGCAGCAAGGTGCCGACGGTGCGGCCGGTTACGGGATCGCTCGTCAGTCCGCGCGCACGCCAGCCCATCGCGGGGCGGTCGGCGTAACCCCGCACCAGCGTCTCGATCACTTGCGGTAAACGCAGTTCGGGTTGCCGCGCGGCGGCCCGGACGCCGGCATCGGGCCGGGCCTGCCGGAACTGTTCGTCCTCAGTGAATAGCTGGGCGAGGCGTTCCTCGTGCGGACTGCTCATGGTCAGCCTTTCGTTCCGGAGACTCCCAAAAGGCAACCGGCGGGCAGCTGACCATCTTCCGCTCCGCGAGTGTGACCGTCACCACACCCGCGCCGGAGATCAGGCGACCACGTCGATGGGATCGCCGATGTTCACCTGGTTGAAGTACCAGGCGGCGTTGTCCGGGCTCAGGTTGATGCAGCCATGGCTGACGTTGGCGTAGCCCTGCGAATTCACCGACCACGGCGCCGAATGTACGTACACGCCACTCGATGTCACGCGCACCGCGTACTGAGCGGTGATCAGGTAACCGTCCGAGGAGTTCAGCGGGATGCCGATGGTCCGGGAGTCCATCACGACGGAGCGCTCCTTGGACATGGCATTGAAGTTGCCGATCGGCGTGGGGCGGCTCGGCTTACCCATCGAGGCCGGCATGGTGCGCAGCACCTCGCCGTTGCGGCTGACGGTGAAGGTGTGTGCGGAGATGCTTGCCACACCGAGCAATTCGTCGCCGGTCTCGAAGCCCTCCGTCAGCTCCTGCACCCCGACCGAGATGTGGCTGTGCGCCGGCCAGTACCGGTCTGGCACCCACTGCACGATGTTGCCGTCCAGCCACTGGTAGTGGCCGGTGAGGTTGCCCGGTGAGCCGATGTGGATGGACCGCTCCGCGGCCCGGTGGTCGAGCACCGGCGCTGTGAACGTCACCTCCACCGGAGCTCCCACCCCGACCACCGCACCGTTCGACGGAAAGATCGAGGCCACCCCTGGCACCGGGTGGGGTACCGGGACAGCGCCGGTGGCGGGACTGCCCGACCCGGCCGCGGCCATCGTCGCGCTCGCCGCCAGGACAAACAGATAACGAACCGCTCGACGCATGGCCTTCACCCTTCGGGACGGTGCGATAAACAAGACTCCTCATTCTAGTGGTTATCCGGCGGGCGGGGGCCATAGCAAACAATTCCGGCCGATTCCGGCATAGCCGATGCGCGGTGAACACCTCGGACTGGTCTGCCCGGTGTGGACGCGTTAGCCTCAGCGGGTCGCGGCCCACGGCCCCAGGAGGTGCGGGTGCTCTTCCGTCAGCTCGAGTACTTCGTCGCGGTCGCCCAGGAGCGTCATTTCGCCCGTGCCGCCGAAAAGTGTTACGTCTCGCAACCTGCGCTGTCGGCAGCCATTGCCAAGCTCGAAAGAGAACTCAACGTCACGTTGATCAACCGCGGGCACAGCTTCGAAGGCCTGACGCCCGAGGGGGAGCGGTTGGTGGTATGGGCCAAGCGAATTCTGGCCGAGCACGACGCGTTCAAGGCGGAAGTGCATGCGGTGCAGTCCGGCATCACCGGGACGCTGCGGCTCGGCACCGTGCCGACCGCCTCGACGACGGCGTCGCTGGTGCTGTCGGCCTTTTGCTCGGCCCACCCCTTGGCAAAGGTGCAGATCAGTTCCCGGCTGGCTGCCACGGAGCTGTACCGGCGGTTGCACGAATTCGAGCTCGACGCCGTCATCGCGCACCCGGCGGACGCAAAGGACAGCCAGGATGTGGCACTCGTGCCGCTGTACGAGGAGCAGTACGTGCTGCTGTCCCGGTCGGACATGCTGCCGCCCGGCGCGGCCACCCTGCGCTGGCCGGACGCGGCGCAACTGCCGCTGGCACTGCTTACGCCGGACATGCGCGACCGGCAGGTCATCGACGCGGCCTTCGCCGACCATGACATCACCGTCCACCCGCAGGTCGAAACGGATTCCGTCGCTTCACTGTTCGCGCAGGTGGCGAACGGCAACTGGGCGACCATAGTGCCGCACACCTGGCTGTGGATGACGCCGACGCGGGGCGAGATCCGGGCCGTCGAACTCGTCGACCCGGCACCCAGAGCACTGATCGGGTTGGCCACCAACGCATCCGGTCCGGGATCGCCGGTCGCCCGCGCGCTGGTCGCCTCGGCGCAGCACCTCGGCCTCGACGAATTCTTCGCCGCGCAGCTGCGCAGTCTCACCCACTAGGATCGTGCGGCGCTCTTGGGGTTGAGGCTGGCCAGATGTCCGCTCTCCACCCCGGCGGCGGGGTCGAGTTGACAGTCGATCAGGGCGGGTGCGCCGGACGCCAGTGCCTCGGACAGGGCCGTCTGTAGCTCAGCCGGCGTCGTGACGTGATATCCCTTGCCGCCGAACGCTTCCGCGAGCAGCTCGTGACGGGCCGCCGAGTTGAGCACCGTGGGCGCCGGATCCGCGCCGGGCACCGATTCGTCGCCGCGGTAGACGCCGCCGTTGTTGAGAATGACGACGGTGACCGGCAGCCGGTACCGGCAGATCGTTTCGATCTCCATGCCGCTGAAGCCGAATGCGCTGTCGCCCTCGATGGCGACCACGGGCCGGCCGGTCTCGACCGCCGCGGCGATGGCGTAGCCCATGCCGATACCCATCACGCCCCAGGTTCCGGTGTCCAGGCGGTGGCGGGGCAACTCCATGTCGATGACATTGCGGGCCAGGTCCAGCGCGTTGGCTCCCTCGTTGACCACGTAGACGTCCGGGTTACGTTGCAGCACAGTGCGAATGGCGCCGAGCGCATTGTAGAACCGCATGGGCTGCGGGTCCTCGGCCAGCCGCTCGGCCATCTTGGCGTCGTTGCGGGCCTTCCGCTCGGCGAGTTCGGCGGTCCACGACTGTGACGCGCTGATCGGGTGGGTGGTCAAACCGTCCCGCAGCGCCGCCATCACCGATTCGATGTCACCCGCGAGCGGTGCCTCGATCGGCTGGTTGCTGTCGAACTCCGCGGCCGCGATGTCGATCTGAATGAACTTGCTGTCCGGCGCCCACTGCGGCGAATCACCGTGTCCAAGTAGCCAATTGAGTCGGGCGCCGACCAGCAGCACCACATCGGCGCGGGCGATCGCCAGCGACCGGGCGGCCGCGGCCGACTGTGGGTGCGAGTCCGGCAGCAGGCCCTTGGCCATCGACATCGGCAGATAGGGCAACCCGGTGCTCTCCACGAAGTCCCGAATCACCTTGTCGGCCTGCGCGTAAGCGGCGCCCTTGCCCAACACGATCAGCGGTCGTTGCGCGGCCGCGAGCAGGTCGAGTGCCCGCTCGACCGCGTCGGGCGCCGGCAGCTGGCGGGGGGCGGGGTCCACCACGCGCCACACCGAAGCGGCGCCGGCAGCCACGTCCATGGCCTGTCCGAGCACCTCGCCCGGGATGTCCAGATAGACACCTCCCGGCCGACCGGATAACGCCGTGCGGATCGCCCTGGCGACACCGCGTCCGATGTCCTCGACGCGTGCGATCCGGTAGGCCGCCTTGACGAATGGGCGCGCGGCGTTGAGCTGGTCGATGTCCTGGTAGTCACCGCGTTGCAGGTCGACCACCGCCCGCCCGCTGGATCCGGAGATCTGGATCATCGGAAAGCAGTTCGTGGTGGCATTCGCCAGTGCGGGAAGGCCGTTGAGGAAACCCGGACCCGAGGTCGTCAGGCACACACCGGGGCGCCGGGTCAAAAATCCGGCTGCGGCCGCCGCATTGCCGGCGGAGCCTTCGTGACGGAAACCGAGATACCTGATCCCCGCGTCCTGTGCGGTGCGTGCCAGATCGGTGATGGGGATGCCGACGACGCCGTAGATGGTCTCCACGTCGTTGGCCTTCAGCGCATCCACCACCAGGTGGAAGCCATCGGTCAGCGGTTCGGTCATGGGGCCGCCCCTCTCTTGGCTGTTCTTCGGCACTCACTGTCGTCCGCTTTGGCGACCGTGTCCAAGACGGGGCCGCTATCCGGTGATTCACGCTGTTTATCGACTGTTAGGGGATCAGTATTGGACAGCGGTTATCGGCACCGGCAGGGTTCTCGGTAAGCCCGGACAAAGGAGCGTCTGATGACTTCCGTGCAGAATTCACGCGTCACCGATCTGATCGAGGCCGCCGCCACCGAGGCGCCGGATGCGCGTGCGCTGGTCGTCACCGCCGACCGCGTCCCGATCACCTACCGCGACCTGCTGCGTCTGGCCGACGATCTGGCAGCGCAACTCGGTGGTGCGGGCCTGGCGCCGGGGGACCGGGTCGCCTTACGGGCGGGCAGTAACGCCGAGTTCGTCGTCGCGCTGCTGGCAGCGTTACGGGCCGGCCTGATCGTGGTCCCGCTGGACCCGGCCCTGCCGGTTGCGGATCAACGCGCGCGTAGCGAAGCGGCCGGTGCCCGGGCGGTGCTGGTCGACGGCGAGGGTTCCGAGTGGTGGCCGGTTGCGGTGACGTCCGTGGACGGCGAGTGGACGGCCCAACTGAAAGCCTCGACTGAACCGGGACCGGTGACGGACTCCCCGGCGGGACTGCACGACGACGACGCGATGATCATGTTCACCGGTGGCACCACCGGACTGCCCAAGATGGTGCCCTGGACGCACGACAACATCGCCGGCTCGGTGCGGGCCATCATCGCCGGCTATCAACTGGGTCCGCGGGACGCCACGGTCGCGGTCATGCCGCTCTACCATGGCCACGGGCTGATCGCCGCCTTGATGTCCACTCTGGCATCCGGCGGCACGGTGTTGCTGCCCGCCCGGGGCAGGTTCTCGGCGCACACCTTCTGGGACGACATCGACGCGGCGGGAGCGACCTGGTACACGGCCGTGCCGACCATTCATCAGATCCTGCTGGAAAGGGCTGCCGCCGCGCCGGCCGAAAGCCCCAGAGCGACATTGCGTTTCATCCGCAGTTGCAGCGCACCGATGACGCCCGAGGTGGCCCGGGCGCTGCAGCGGGAGTTCTCCGCGCCCGTGCTGTGCGCCTTCGGTATGACCGAGGCCACCCACCAGGTGGCCAGCACCGGTATCGATCAGGAGGTCAACCCCGCCGTCTCCACCGGTCTGGTGGGCCGCTCCACCGGGCCGCAGATCCGCATTGCCGGGAACGACGGGGCGCCCCTGCAGCCGGGTGCCGTCGGCGAAGTGTGGCTGCGTGGCGCCACCGTGGTGCGGGGTTACCTCGGGGACCCGAAGATCACCGAGGCGAACTTCACCGACGGCTGGTTGCGGACCGGCGACCTGGGGACGCTCTCGGAGGACGGCGACCTCAGCATCCGCGGGCGGATCAAGGAACTCATCAACCGTGGCGGGGAGAAGATTTCGCCGGAGCGCGTCGAAGGAGTTCTGGCCACCCATCCGAATGTGTTGGAGGTGGCCGTGTTCGGGGTGCCGCATCCGATGTACGGCGAAGCCGTCGCGGCCGTCCTGGTGCCGCGGGGTTCAGCCCCGGGGGCCGAGGAGCTTACCGAGTTCTGCCGGGATCGGTTGGCGCCGTTCGAGATTCCCGCGACCTTCCAGCTGGCCGATGAATTGCCGCACACCGCAAAAGGCTCCCTGGACCGGCGTGCGGTGTCGGCCCGGTTCGGCCGGCCGGAGTGACGTCGCCGACGATCACACCGTCGTCTTCACCCGGGCCGCGGCGGATTCGGGCATCGGTTCGTAGCGGGCGAACGACCGGGTGAACGACGCGGCCCCGTGCGCCAGCGAGCGCAGGTCGATGGCGTAGCGGGTCAATTCGACCTGCGGCACTTCGGCCTTCACCAGCGTGCGCTCATGGCCGGCGGTGTCGGTCCCCAGCACGCGGCCCCGGCGGCCGGACAGGTCACCCATCACCGCGCCGACGTAGTCATCGGGAACCAGCACGGAAATTTCGTCGATCGGCTCGAGCAGGATCACTTTCGTCGCCGCCGCGGCCTCGCGCAGCGCCAGGGAGCCGGCCATCTGGAATGCGAAGTCCGAGGAGTCGACGCTGTGTGCCTTGCCGTCGAGCAGGGTCACCCGGATGTCGACCATCGGATAACCGGCGTGCACACCCCTTTCCATCTGCGCTCGGACGCCCTTCTCCACGCTGGGGATGAACTGGCGCGGCACCGCGCCGCCGACCACCTTGTCCACGAACTCGAAGCCGGTGCCCTCCGGCAGCGGTTCCACCTCGATGTCGCACACCGCATACTGGCCGTGGCCGCCGGACTGCTTGACGTGCCGCCCGTGTCCTTTCGCCTTGCCGCCCAGAGTCTCTCGCAGCGGCACCCGCAACTCGACGGTGTCCACGGTGACCCCATAGCGGCCGGCCAGGGCTTCGAGAACGACGCCGACGTGCGCCTCGCCCATGCACCAGAGCACCACCTGGTGTGTCTCCGGGTTCTGTTCGATGCGCAGGGTCGGATCCTCGGCTGCCAGTCTCCCCAACCCGACCGAGAGCTTGTCCTCGTCGGTCTTGGCGTGCGCCTGGATGGCGACCGGCAACAGCGGTTCGGGCATCGCCCACGGCTTGAGCACCAGCGGTTCGGACTTGTCCGACAGCGTGTCCCCGGTTTCTGCCCGGCTCAGCTTGCCGATCGCGCAGATGTCGCCGGCCACCACGGCGGATGCGGGCCGTTGCTGTTTTCCGAGCGGGAACGACAGCACCCCGATGCGCTCGTCTTCGTCATGGTCGGGGTGGTTGGCGCCATGCCCGTTAGAGGCGCCGAAGAACGACGAGAAGTGGCCTGACACATGGACGGTCGCGTCCGGCTTGATGGTGCCGGAGAACACCCGGACCAGGCTGACCCGCCCGACGTACGGGTCCGACGTGGTCTTGACCACCTCGGCGAGCAGTGGCGCGTCGACGTCGCAGGCCAATTCCTCGTGGGTGGCGCCCTGCGGCGTGAACACGTCCGGAAGCGGGTGTTCGCGCGGCGACGGGAAACCCCGGGTGGCGACCTCCAGTAGTTCGTGGGTGCCCACCCCGGTGCTGCTGCACACCGGGATCACCGGAAAGAACGACCCGCGGGCCACCGCCTTCTCCAGATCCTGGATCAGGACCGATTCGTCGATCACCTCGCCGCCGAGGTAACGCTCCATGAGCGACTCGTCCTCGGACTCCTCGATGATGCCCTCGATCAGGCTGCCCCGGGCCTCTTCGATGCGGTCGGCTTCGGAGGTGTCGGGCGCCGACTCGGTGCGCTTACCGTCGGCATAGTTGTACTGGGTCTGCGACAGCAGCCCGATCAAGCCGTCACCGGCCGGCAGGTATAACGGTAAGACCTTGTCGCCGAACGCGTTCTGCGCGGCATCGAGCGCCTCGGCATAGTTGGCGCGGGCATGGTCGAGCTTGGTGACGACCACCGCACGCGGCATCCCGACCTGGCTGCACTCCTGCCACAGCGATTTGGTGGGTTCGTCGACACCTTCGTTGGCCGCGATGACGAACAGGGCGCAGTCGGCGGCGCGCAGACCGGCGCGCAGCTCACCGACGAAGTCGGCGTATCCGGGTGTGTCGACGAGGTTCACCTTGACGCCGGCGTGCGACAGCGACGCCACCGCGACGCCGACCGACCGTTGCTGGCGGATCTCGGCGTCGTCGAAGTCGCAGACCGTGCTGCCGTCGGTGACCGACCCGGGCCGTGACAACACGCCGCCCGCAACCAGCAGGGCTTCGATGAGGGTGGTCTTGCCGCCGCCGGAGGGCCCGACCAGCACGACGTTGCGGATACTGTCCGGACCGGTTGCCGTGGGGGCCGTACCTGCGCCCGGGGATCCGCTCACTCTGTCGGCCATGACAATCCTCCAGTTCTCCCGGGGTGCCGCCGACTCCCGTACGCGGCGTGATCCAGCCCACAGGACGCAAGGGCAACTTTTCTCTCAACGGCGGCCCAGCACAAGGGTCGGCCGTGCCCCCGTGTCACTGCCAGGTCAGGCGTGCCAGCCCGACCAGCGCGTTGCGGTTACGACGATCACCGGGCCGTCCAGCGAAACGGTTTGGTACTGCGGGTATTTCGCGCTCAGCAACCGGTAACCGGCGCGCAGCGCGTCGCCGTCGGCCGCGACGGTGGCAATGCCGTCCACCCGAATCCACCACAATTGCGTCCAATCCGGCGCGTAGTGGTCGACCAGCAGGCTCACCGCCGGGTTTTGCTCGATGTTGGCCAGCCTGCGCAGTTGCTTGGTCTTCTTGGGTTTGGCATCGACCGCGGTATAGATGACGTCTCCGTCGACGGCGAAGACCACCGGCACCAGGTGCGGCGTGCCGTCGGGCCGCACGGTGGCCAGCCGCGCTACCGGCGATCCAGTGAACCAGGCCCGGGTGTCCACGCAACCAGCCTAGAACCGCCGCAAAGGCCGGTGATGTGAGTCACCACCGGCCTTTTGGATTAGGCCGTCGGCGGGTCCGTCGGCTTAGGCTGCATTTGACTCGATGCCCATTTGACCCGGACCCGATCCGGCATTTCGCCGAATTGGTGCCTGACCACCGTTTAAATGGGTATCTGGATTACGGTGGTACCGACAACGGAGCCGCCGCCCGGACCTTACGGCTGGGATAATTGACTATTCACCCGACGCAGGAGGTATACCGGATGAGCAAATCGCGCCACCGTTCATTCAGGTGGTCATGGCTGGTTGCCGTCATGGCCGTCGTGGGAATGGTCTCCGGAGTGGGTCTGGCAACTCCGCCGGTGACCGCGCACGCGGCGCCGTACAAGCAGTACCCGTCGGTTCCGCTGGACCCGTCGGCGCTTGTCGGTCAGGTGGGCCCCCAGGTGGTCAACATCAACACCAAGCTGGGCTACAACAACGCGGTGGGCGCCGGCACCGGCATCGTCATCGACCCCAACGGCGTCGTGCTGACCAACAACCACGTCATCTCGGGAGCCACCGACATCAGCGCCTTCAGCGTCGGCGACGGCCGCACCTACGGCGTCGACGTGGTCGGTTACGACCGCACCCAGGACGTCGCGGTGCTGCAGCTGCGCGGAGCGGGCGGTCTGCCCACCGCGTCCATCGGCGGCGGCGTCAGCGTCGGTGAGCCGGTTGTGGCGATGGGCAACACCGGCGGCCAGGGTGGCACCCCGCGCGCGGTGGCCGGCAAGGTGCTGGCCGTCAACCAGACCGTCCAGGCATCGGACTCCCTGACCGGGGCTGCCGAGACGCTGAACGGACTGATCCAGTTCGACGGCGCGATCCAGCCCGGCGATTCCGGCGGACCGGTGGTCAACGGCGCGGGTCAGGTGGTCGGCATGAACACCGCGGCCACCGAGAACTTCCAGATGTCACAGGGCGGTCAGGGCTTCGCGATTCCGATCGGAACGGCGATCAGCATCGCCAACAACATCCGGTCCGGTGGCGGTTCGCCCACCGTGCACGTCGGCCCGACAGCCTTCCTCGGACTCGGCGTCGTCGACAACAACGGCAGCGGTGCGCGCGTCCAGCGCGTCGTCGCCAACGCTCCCGCTGCGGCCGCCGGGATCTCCAACGGCGACATCATCACCGCACTCGACGGGACGCCGATCAACTCGGCTACCGCGATGTCCGATGCGCTCAACGGGCACCACCCGGGCGACATGGTCTCCATCAGCTTCACTTCGAAAACCGGTGTCGCGCGCACCGAGAACGTCACGCTGGCGGAGGGCCCCCCGGCCTGATCGAGTCAATTCATTTGGCGCTGGCCGTGATTCACGGTGAGGTTCGGAGTCAGGTGGCTTCGGGTGATTCTTAACCAGGTGCGTCGGGTACCCGTGGCATCGTGGATTTGATGAATGACGCGATAAGCGCCTCAAGGCAAGATCCCGCACACCATCCAGCGGAGGGCAGCCACGTCGAAGGGGGTGTGGTCGAGCACCCGACCGCCGAGGACTTCGACAACGCGGCTGCCCTGCCCGCGGATCCGACGTGGTTCAAGCACGCCGTGTTCTACGAGGTGCTGGTCCGGGCGTTCTTCGACTCGAACGCCGACGGCTCCGGTGACCTGCGTGGACTCATCGAACGGCTGGATTATCTGCAGTGGCTGGGGGTGGACTGCCTGTGGCTGCCGCCGTTCTACGATTCGCCGCTGCGCGACGGCGGTTATGACATCCGCGACTTCTACAAGGTGCTGCCCGACTTCGGCACCGTCGAGGACTTCGTCGCCCTGATCGACGAGGCTCACGCCCGCGGCATCCGCGTGATCACCGACCTTGTGATGAATCACACTTCGGACTCGCATCCCTGGTTTCAGGAGTCGCGGCACGACCCCGATGGCCCGTACGGCGACTTCTATGTCTGGAGTGACACCAGCGAGAAGTACACCGACGCCCGGATCATCTTCATCGACACCGAGGAGTCGAACTGGACCTTCGACCCGGTGCGCAAGCAGTTCTACTGGCACCGGTTCTTCTCGCACCAACCGGACCTGAACTACGACAACCCGGCCGTGCAGGAAGCGATGATCGACGTGCTGCGGTTCTGGCTCGGGCTGGGCATCGACGGGTTCCGGCTGGACGCGGTGCCGTACCTGTTCGAGCGCGAGGGGACCAACTGCGAGAACCTGCCCGAGACGCACGCCTTCCTCAAGCGGGTGCGCAAGGTCGTCGATGACGAGTATCCCGGTCGGGTTCTGCTGGCCGAGGCCAATCAGTGGCCGGCCGACGTCGTGGAGTACTTCGGCGACCCCACCACCGGCGGCGACGAATGCCACATGGCGTTCCACTTCCCGTTGATGCCGCGCATCTTCATGGCGGTGCGCCGGGAGTCCCGGTTTCCGATCTCGGAAATCCTGGCCCAGACGCCCGACATCCCCGACCTGGCTCAGTGGGGCATCTTCCTGCGCAACCACGACGAGCTGACGCTGGAGATGGTCAGCGACGAGGAACGCGACTACATGTACGCGGAGTACGCCAAGGATCCGCGAATGAAGGCCAACGTGGGTATCCGGCGCCGGCTGGCGCCGTTGCTGGACAACGACCGCAACCAGATGCAGCTGTTCACGGCGCTGTTGTTGTCCCTACCCGGCTCGCCGGTGCTGTACTACGGCGACGAGATCGGAATGGGCGACGTGATCTGGCTCGGCGACCGCGACGGTGTGCGGACTCCGATGCAGTGGACGCCGGACCGCAACGCCGGGTTCTCCACCGCGAACCCAGGCCGGCTGTTCCTGCCGACCAACCAGGACTCGGTGTACGGCTACCAGGCGGTCAACGTGGAGGCGCAACGGGACACATCGACGTCGCTGCTCAACTGGACCCGCACGATGCTCGCGGTGCGGCGCCGGCACGACGCCTTCGCCATCGGGTCATTTCACGAACTCGGCGGGTCCAATCCGTCGGTCCTGGCCTATGTGCGGGAAGTGCCGCGTGAGGACGCCGAAAACGACGTTGTGTTGTGCGTCAACAATCTGTCTCGGTTCCCTCAGCCGATCGAACTGAACCTTCAGCAGTGGAACAGCTACACCCCAATCGAACTCACCGGACAGGTGGAATTCCCGCGGATCGGGCACCTGCCTTATCTGCTCACGCTCCCGGGACACGGTTTCTACTGGTTCCAGCTGTCCGCTTCCGAGGAGGACCGATGACCCGCCCGACGATGCCCGCAAACCTGCCCTGGGCGGACTGGCTTCCGCAGCAACGCTGGTATGCCGGCCGCAACAGGCAGCTGTCCACCGCCGATGTGTCAGTGGTGGTGCCGTTACGGGAGAACCTGGACCTGGTGCTGGTCGACGTCGGTTATGCCGACGGCTTCACCGAGCGCTACCAGGTGATCGTGGGCTGGGACACCGAGCCGGTCACCGAATACAGCACCCTGGCGACCATCGGTTCGGTCGAAGACCACACCGCATTCGACGCGTTGTACGACCCGTCGGCCGCCCAGTTCCTGCTCTCGCTGATCGACTCCGCGGCGGTACGGGGCGAATCCGGCAACCAGGTCAGGTTCGCCAAAGAGCCCGACGTGAAACTGCCGCTGGACGCCTACCCCCGGGTGTCCGACGCCGAGCAGAGCAACACCAGCGTGATCTTCGACCGGGCGCCGTGCGCCATCTTCAAGGTGTTCCGCCGCGTCAGCCCCGGCATCAATCCCGACATCGAGCTCAACCGGGTGCTGGGCCGGGCGGGGAATGCCCACGTGGCCAAGTTGTTCGGTGCCTACGAGCTGGGTTCGTCCGGCGATCCGGACGCGTCGTCGCCGCTGGGCATGGTCACCGCGTTCGCGGCCAACGCCGCCGAAGGCTGGGCAATGGCCACCGCGAGCGTGCGCGACCTGTTCGCCGAGGGCGACCTCTACGCCCATGAGGTCGGTGGAGACTTCGCCGGCGAGTCCTACCGGCTCGGCGAGGCGGTGGCTTCCGTGCACGCCACGCTGGCCGAGACGCTGGGGACATCGCAAACCACGTTCCCGCTGGACCATGTGCTGTCGCGGCTCAGCGCGGCCGTTGCCGCGGTGCCCGAACTCGAGCAGTATGCGGCGACGATCCAAGAGCGGTTCGCCAAGCTCGCCGACGAGCAGATCACCGTGCAACGCGTGCACGGCGACCTGCACCTGGGACAGGTGCTGCGGACGCCGGAGAGCTGGGTGCTGATCGATTTCGAAGGCGAGCCGGGCCAGCCGCTGGCCGAACGGCGGGCGCCCGACTCACCGCTGCGCGACGTGGCGGGGGTGTTGCGGTCCTTCGAGTACGCGGCGTACGGGCCGTTGGTGGAGAACGCCGCCGACAAGCAGAAGGCGGCGCGGGCCCGGGAGTGGGTCGAGCGCAATCGCACCGCGTTCTGCGACGGGTACGCGGCCGCGTCCGGAATCGATCCGCGTGATTCGGCACTGCTGCTGGCGGCTTATGAGCTCGACAAGGCGGTGTACGAAACGGGCTACGAGGCGCGGCACCGGCCCACGTGGTTGCCGATACCGCTGCGGTCGATCGCCCGGCTGACAACGGCCTGACTCAAGCTCGGCCGCGCCGTCGGCACCGGTCTCTGGGAGCATGCTCGTGTGCAGAAAGAGATGTACGACAGCGAAGCCAGACTTGCCTGGGTGCTGGCCGCGTTGGCCGGGGTGCTCGGGGCCACCGCCTTCACCCACTCCGAGGGGTATTTCGTCACGTTCATGACCGGCAACGCACAGCGTGCCGTGCTGGGCGTCTTCCGTGACGACGTGACGTTGTCGTTGAGTGCGGGCACGCTGCTGCTGTGTTTCGTGGCCGGCGTGATCGTCTCCTCGGTGTGCCGCCGCCGGTTCTGGGCGGAACACCCGCACGGCCCCACCGTCCTGACCACGTTCTGTCTGGTGTTCGCCACCGGCCTGGACATCGTGTTGGGCGGCTGGGAGCAAACCCTGCTGGATTTCGTGCCGATCATGTTCGTGGTCTTCGGCATCGGTGCGCTGAACACTTCCTTCGTGAAAGACGGTGAAGTGTCGGTGCCGCTGAGTTATGTGACCGGCACGCTGGTCAAGATGGGCCAGGGCATCGAGCGCCACATGGCCGGCGGGAAAATCGAGGACTGGTTCGGCTATTTCATGATGCTCGCGACGTTCATGCTGGGCGCCGCGATCGGGGGCGCGATCAGCTTGGTGGTCAGCGGCACCCAGATGCTCGGTGTCGCCGCGTTCGTGTGTGCGGTGACGACCTGTTACACCTACCTGCACGCCGATCGGCGCGGGTTGCTGGATTAGCCGGCTGTAAAAGGAACATCGGCAGCAGCGCTGGCCGGGTGCGCTGCTACCTTCCGAAAAGGAACATCGGCAGCAGCGCTGGCCGTTGCGCTGCTGCCGATGTGGTCTAGGGGGCTTCGGTGGTCAGGTTCCCGCGACCGGAGGGGTGGCCGGTGCCGGTGCCGGAGCGGGCGCCGGCGCGGCGTTGACCGCGTTGATCACTTGCAGCATGTCGGGCTTCATCGCCATCAACTGCTGGTTCCAGTAGTTCCAGGAGTGGGTGCCGTTACCCGGGAACTGGAACACCCCGTTGCGCCCGCCGTTGGCCGCGTAGGTCTGCTGGAACTGCTGGTTGGTGCGCAGCGTCAGGCCCTCGAGAAACTTCGCCGGCATGTTGTCGCCGCCGAGGTCGCTGGGGGTGCCGTTGCCGCAGTAGACCCAGATCCGGGTGTTGTTGGCGACCAACCGCGGGATCTGCATCATCGGGTCGTTGCGCTTCCACGCCGGGTCGCTGGACGGGCCCCACATGCTGTTGGCGTTGTAGCCGCCCGCGTCGTTCATCGCCAGCCCGATGAGCGTCGGCCACCAACCCTCCGACGGGTTGAGGAAGCCCGACAGCGACGCGGCGTAGGGGAACATCTGCGGGTAGTACGCGGCCATCACCAGGGCAGAGCCACCCGACATCGAAAGTCCCACAACGGAGTTGCCGACCGGCGAGGTGCCCTTGTTGGCCTGCAGCCAGGCGGGCATCTCCCGGGTCAGGAACGTCTCCCACTTGTAGGTGTAGTTCTGGCCGTTGCCCTGCGACGGCTGGTACCAGTCGCTGTAGAAGCTTGACTGACCGCCGACCGGCATGATCACCGAAAGGCCGGAGTTGTAGAACTCCTCGAACGCGGGCGTGTTGATGTCCCAGCCGCTGTAGTCGTCCTGGGCGCGCAGGCCGTCCAGCAGGTAGACCGAATGCGCTCCGCCACCCTGGAATTGGACCCGGATGTTCCGGCCCATCGCCTGCGACGGGATCTGCAGGTACTCGACCGGCAGGCCTGGCCGGGAGAACGCGCCCGCGGTGGCCGACCCGCCGACCGCGCTGACGAGACCGGTCAGCAGCGCGGCGCCCATAACCGCGAACGCCAACCTGCGAGGCATGGTTATCGCTGCGCCACACAGCTTTTCAACGAACTTCATCGTTTTACCCATCCCACTTTCATCTGCCGCTCGTGCGGTGGAATCTGTTCTTGGGCGAGTGAAACACAGTCGGCGGAGCCTTAAAGCCCGTCGCGGCCGTAGAACTTTGTCGCGGTCTGCTAACGATTGGGATTCGGCCCCGAGACCCGTCGTCGTGGTCACTATCGGGTAACGAAAGGCCACCGGAAAGGCATCGCTGTCTTCCCGTCCGGCAACGAATGCGCTAGGCGACCAGCCGACGCAAAAACGTTGACGCCGTGATGATCCCGACAATCGGCGCCAGCACCAGCACGATGACGTCCGCGAGGTGGAACGGGGTGCCGATCAGCAGCGCGCGCAGCACGTCGACCTCGTAACTGAGCGGGTTGACCTTACTCAGTGCGTGCAACCAGCCGGGCATCACATCAACGGGATACAGCGCGTTGGACGCGAAGAACAAGGGCATGGTGATGGCCTGGCCGATGCCCATCAATCGATCGCGGTTGCGCACCAGGCCGGCCAAAGTCATTGACAGGCAGGCGAAGAACGCGGCACCGAGCATGACGGCGGCCATCGCGCCCAGAATCCGCAGCGGATTGACGGTCAGTCCGATGCCCATCGCGTAGGCCAGTGCCAGCACGCCGACGACCTGCGCCACCGACCGCACACCGGCCGCGAACGACTTGCCGGTGATCAGGGCCGACGCCGGCGCGGGTGTGACCATCAGCTTCGCCAGGACACCTGAGTCGCGGTCCCAGATGATCTGGATGCCATAGAAAATCGAGATGAACAGCGCCGACTGGGCGATGATCCCCGGCGCCAGAAACGCCTGATAGGACACGTTGCCGGTGTCGATGACACGCAGGTGGCTGAACGTGGTGCCGAAGATCAGCAGCCATAGCGCGGGCTGCACCATCCGCATTACCAGCTCGGTCCGGTCGTGCCGCAACTTCTGCAATTCCACGATCGCGAACGCGCCGACGCGGCTCAATGTTGCTCTGGCTCTGTCCAATCCGTGCGGAGCGCGGACCAGATCGACGGTATGCGGGTGGGTGTGATCAACCGACACGGCGAGCAACCCTTCTGGCGGAACGGATTTGACGGATGTCGGCGGCGTCGTCGGTGAGGCCGGTTGCCGAGTAATGGCGGAAGACATCTTCGAGGGTGGCCTCCGGCGACACGGTCGCCTTCAACTCCTCGGGGGTTCCCACCGCCTGCAGCGCACCGTGATGCATCAGCGCGACCCGGTCGCACAGCGCGTCCGCCTCTTCCATGTAATGGGTGGTCAGCAGGACGGTCATGCCGAACTGCTCCTGCATCTTGCGGACCTGCGTCCACACACCGTCGCGTGCGATCGGATCCAGGCCGACGGTCGGTTCGTCCAGCACCAGCAGCGAGGGCCGGTTGACCAGGGCCTGGGCCACCTCGAGCCGACGCACCATACCCCCGGAGTAGCTCGATGCCAGCTTGTCGGCGACATCGAGCAGATCCATTGCCGCCAATGCCTGCTCAACGCGCTGGGTGCGCTCCGCGCGCGGGACGCCGTACAGCCGGGCGAACCACGTCACGTTCTGCCGGCCGGTCAACGCTGTCTCGATCGAAAGTTGTTGCGGCACATAACCGATGTTGCTGCGGATGTCGATCGTCTGGCTCCGCGCGTCCAGCCCGAAGACGCGCAGTTCGCCGTGCTGGACCGGTGCCAGCGTGGTCAGCACCCGCACCACTGTGGTCTTGCCGGCGCCATTGGGGCCCAACAGGCCCATCGTCTCGCCGGGGTGCACCGTGAAAGTCACATCGTCGACGGCCGTGTGCTGGCCGTAACGATAGGTCAGGTGCCGGCAGTCAATCGCCTCGGTCATGTGCATCGCTCCTGCAGCTTCCTGGTCATCTCCTCGAGCACCTCCAGCCCCTTGGCCAATACCCCGATCTGGTGGTCGTCAAGCTCGTCGAGCAGGTCGTGGAGGACCGCCCGGCGTGTGGCCGCGGTCGCGTCCATCACCTGCTGCGCCGAATCGGTCAGCCGCAACCGGCTCACCCGCCGGTCCGCCGGGTCCGCGGTCCTTTCCAGCAGTCCCGCGCAGGACAGCTTCGACACCAGGGTGGAGGCGGTGTTGGGCACCAGGCCCAACTCGGCGGCTGCGACGCTCACCGACACTCCTGGGCGCCGCGAGACCAGGCGCAACAGCTCGGCCTGCGATTCGGAGAGCTGGCCGGCCGGGTAGCCGGTGCCGGCTGCTCGCCGCAGCTGACGGCGGAACCTGCCCAGGATCCGCGGCACGTCGGCGGACAGATCGGTCTTCGCGGTGTTCGTAGTCACTTCAGCCCATAATAGCTCTGTAGGCGAGCTATTTATTCCTGCGCATTACTTGACGCAAGGCCGATGCCGAGTTGTAGCCGACCATCCCGGCGACCTGCTCGAGGCTCAGGGAGGTCGTCCGGCGCAGGTGGCGGGCCTGTTCGAGCCGGATGCGTTGCAGCAACGCGTACGGGGTGACGCCCAGGTTCTGGCGAACCCGTCGCTCCAGCGTGCGCCGGGTGGTGCCCAGTTCGAGGGCGGCCGAGGCGATGTCGACGTTGCCGGCGAGGTTGTTGCGGACCCATGCCTCGAAGTCGACGACAAGTCGGTCGGTGGTGGCCAGATACGTTTGTGCGGCTCCGGCACTGGACGCCGGGCGACGGTCGAAAAGCAGAATGGCGGCCGTCGCATCGGCCAGCTGGGGGCTGATGCCCGCAACGATGTGCATCGCGAGATCGATGTGCGCGAATGCGGCGCCCGCCGTCGTCACTGAACCGTCGGCGACCACCATGCGTGACATGTCCAGCCTGACCCGGGGGAAGCGGCGCGCAAACTCGTCGGCGAGCCACCAACTCGTCGTCGCGTGGCGCTCGTCGAGGACACCGGCGTCGGCGAGCACGAACGTCCCCGTACACGCCGCGGCGACCGGACGGCCGGACCGTGCCCAGTCGCGGACCGCCGCACGCGCTGCCCGGACTTCGTTGCGCATCAGGGCATCGACGACGCCCGCCGGCGTATTCATCGTGAGCGCAGGCACCACCAGCAGATCCAGCCCGCTCATCGCGTCATCGTCGATGGTGAGGTCCACCGGAACCATGAGACCGCCTGCGGTAGACACTGGCGCGCGATCGATTCCGACGGTGGCGATTCTGATCTCGGCGATCTCGGTGTCCACCTGTTGCCGCGCGGTGTTGGCGCCGCGGATGACATCGGTGATGGTGACCAGCCCACTGGCCCAGCAGCCGGGCAACGCCATCACTCCGATGAACATGTCGCAAATGCTATGCGAAATGTCGCAATCGCGACTGCCGTGGCGCTTAGCGTCGGGCGCATGACTTTTCCGGAAAACCACGCGGTGATCGGCCGCGACTCACGCCACTATGAGCGACTCGGATTGAGCCACAACGAGATTGAATCATGGGAGGACGGTTGGCGGACCGGCGCCACGGTCGGCACCCATGGCACCTTCGAATGGTGGTACTTCGACGCCCACCTGGATGACGGGTCGACGGTGACGGTGGAGATGCACACCAAGCCGCCCTTCGTCTCTCCCAAGGCCCCGCTGACGCCGTTCGTTCTGTTGACCATCACAACGGCCGACGGGGAACGGACGGACCGCGCCATGACCGCCGACGCCGATTCGTTCGCGGCGTCGGTGGCCGACTGCGATGTCCGGATTGGCGCGAACACCTTCCGCCGCAACGCCGACGGCTACCAGATCCATATCGAAATAGAGGACATACGAGCCGATTTCACGCTGCGTCCGGAAGTGCCGCCGTGGCGGCCGGCCAGCGGTCACGTCTTTTTCGGCGCCCGGGAGCAGCACTACATCGCCTGGTTGCCGATGGCGGCCCGGGGCGACGTGCGGGCGGCG
Source organism: Mycobacterium sp. Z3061 (assembly GCF_031583025.1). Lineage (NCBI taxonomy): Bacteria > Bacillati > Actinomycetota > Actinomycetes > Mycobacteriales > Mycobacteriaceae > Mycobacterium > Mycobacterium pumcae. The sequence continues at coordinate 499,791 of NZ_CP134062.1, forward strand.
ATCAGCGTGGCCGGGCAACTGCGCGAACTCACCGGCACCGGGTACCACGATCACAACTGGGGCAACGTGGCTCCGCGCAAAGTCCTCGATCACTGGTATTGGGGACGGGCCCGGCTCGGTGAATACACGGTGGTGTCACTGATGTTCGTCAGCCACCGTTATTACGACAATGCGCCGCTCCCGGCGATGATGGTGGCGCGGGGTGACGAGATCATCGCCTCGGCGGTCGGCGCAGACGCGATCGGCTTCACCGCAGCCGATGTCATGACCCATGCCGGGACCGGTATTCCCGTCGCCCATCGGCTCGAGTACTCGGTGGCGGCCGGCGCCCACGCCTTCCGGGTGACGTTCCGCCAGCGGCAGGAGGTGTCCACACTCGACTTCGGTCCCGCGGGTGCGTATCTCCGCTTCCGGGGTGAGGTGACGGTCGAGCACAGTCACGATGGCGTCGTGGACACCGCGAGCGGCACGGCGCTGTGGGAACTGTTGTATTTCGGCGAGCGGGCGACGGCACCCGAGGTTCGTCCGGTGAACGCAGCCGGGATGCTGATCGGGCATCAAGCCTGAACTACAGCCGGCGCAACGTCACGTCCACGGCCGCGTGCTCAATCGTTGCGGTCATGTAGGTACAGTGCGGCTGCCTGCGGCGATCCGTCGGCGAACCCGGATTGAGCAGCCGCAGTCCGGTCGTTGTCGTGGTGTCCCACGGGATGTGGCTGTGGCCGAACACCAGCACGTCGGTGTCGGGATACAGCCGCGACATCCGCGCGTCGCGGCCCGCTGCGCCGCCTGTCTCGTGCACCACCGTGAAGCGCAGCCCGGCCAGGTCCGCGTCCGCGCGTTCGGGCAGCCGCGCGCGCAACTCGTCACCGTCGTTGTTGCCCCAGCACGCGATCAACCGGTTGGACCGCGCCTCGAGCCTGTCCAACAGGTCCGGCGTCACCCAGTCACCGGCGTGGATGACGACGTCAGCCGTGGCGACCTCGTCCCAGACCTGCGCGGGCAGGTCTTTGGCGCGTTTTGGGACGTGGGTGTCGGTGATCAGAAGGAGCCGCATAAGTTCTATGCATACCCGGGCGCCATCAGGATCAGAGGAGAGACCATGCGCACCTTCGAGTCAGTCGCCGACCTCGCCGCCGCAGCGGGGGAAACCATCGGCCAGAGCGACTGGGTGACGATCAGCCAGGAAGAGGTCAACCTGTTCGCCGACGCGACCGGTGACCACCAGTGGATCCACGTCGACCCGGAGAGGGCCGCCAAGGGGCCGTTCGGGACCACCATCGCCCATGGGTTCATGACCCTGTCGCTGCTCCCGCGGCTGCAGCACGACATGTACACCGTCAAGGGCATCAAACTGGCAATCAACTACGGCCTCAACAAAGTTCGCTTCCCGGCGCCGGTGCCGGTGGGGTCGCGGGTACGTGCGACAAGTTCGCTGGTCAGCGTCGACGACGTCGGTAACGGGGCCGTGCAGGCGATTGTTTCGACGACCGTCGAGATCGACGGCTCACCCAAGCCGGCGTGCGTGGCCGAAAGCATCGTCCGCTACATCACCTGACCCTCGCGAGCAGACGGCCACCTCCCTTGCGCGAGCAGACACAAACTCGCACGCGGAAGCCCGAAATAGTGCGACTTCGCGTCTGCTCGCGGGGAACGGCGACCCCTAGAACTCGGCGATGGAGTGCTCCAGCCGGGCGGCCAGCCGGGCCTCCGCTTCCGCTTTGCGCGTCGGGATGTGCTGGGACGGGAAAGGTGTTGTCACGGGCTGATATTCGCGTAGGGTGCGACGGGCCACGGTCATCTTGTGCAACTCGGTCGCGCCGTCGGCGATGCCCAGCGACTCGGCGGCCACCAGCATCTTGACGAACGGCATCTCGTCGGACACCCCGAGCGCGCCGTGCAGGTGCAGGGCGCGCTGCGCGACATCGTGCAGCACCTGAGGCATCGCGACCTTCACTGCCGCGATGTCGCGACGCACCTTCTGGTAGTCGTGGTGTTTGTCGATCAGCCACGCGGTGCGCAGCACCAGCAGCCGGAACTGCTCGATCTGGATCCAGCTGTCGGCGATCTTCTCCTGGGTCATCTGGAAGTCGGACAGCCGCCCGTGCCGGGTCTGACGGGACACGGCGCGCTCACACATCATGTCAAAGGCCCGGCGCGCCAGCGCGATTGTGCGCATCGCGTGATGGATGCGGCCGCCACCGAGGCGGGTCTGCGCGATCATGAACGCCTGCCCCTCGCCGCCGAGGACATGATCGGCGGGCACCCGCACGTCGCGATAGCGAACGTAGCCGTGGGTGGCGCGCTTGGATGATTCGGCTCCCACGCCTACGTTACGGATGATCTCGATGCCGGGCGTCTCGGCCGGCACGATGAACAACGACATCTTCTCGTACGTGCGGCCCTCCGGGTTCGTGACGGCCATGACGATGAAGAACGACGCATGTTTGGCGTTGGTGGAGAACCACTTCTCGCCGTTGATGATCCAGTCGTCTCCGTCACGGGTGGCCGAGGTGACGAACAGCCCCGGGTCCGAACCACCCTGCGGTTCGGTCATCGAATAGCAGGAGGTGATTTCACCGTCCAGCAACGGCTGCAGGTAACGCGCCTTCTGCTGCTCGGTGCCGAACAGGGCCAGGATCTCGGCGTTGCCCGAATCCGGTGCCTGACAACCGAATACCGACGGCGCCCAGCGGGAACGCCCGAGAATCTCGTTGAGCAGCGCCAGTTTGACCTGACCGAAGCCCTGCCCGCCGAGTTCGGGACGCAGGTGGGCGGCCCACAGTCCCTGCTCCTTGACCCGCTGCTGCAACGGCCGCAGGACCGCCATCATCTCGGCGTTCTGCTTGTCGTACGGGTCCAGCGCAACGAGATCGAGCGGTTCGAGTTCCTCGACCATGAATTTCTCGACCCAGTCCAGCTTTGCCTGGTATTCCGGGTCCGTTTCGAAATCCCACACGGTTGGCCACCGTTCCCCGGCGCAGCGTCGCGCCGGCATCGTTTGAGTCACATCATCGTAGGATCAGCGCAGTTTTGGCAGCACGCTGGTGCGGTAGAACTCGATCGCGGCCGCGGGATCTTCCTGCGGGAAGTGCAGAAACGGCACCGCGCCCGCGTCGAGAACCGATTGCACAGCCTTGATGTGGGTGGCGGGGTCGGTGCCCACCGCCCAGTTGGCCAGCACCTTGTCCGTGGGGTTCGAGTCGGCGGCGCGCTGGATCTCGACGGGGTTGGGCTGATCGACGGCGCCGGCGGTGAATCGCCACAGGGCCGCGGCGCGCGCCGCCGTCGCACCGTCCCCGACGACGGCGAACAACTCGGCACGCTTGCCCAGGGTGGCCGGGTTGCGGCCGGCCTGCTGTGCGCCCGCGTTGAAAGCGGCCAGTAGCTCGGCGTTCTTGATGTCAGGAGCCTGAGCGATCCACCCGTCGCCGTGTCGGCCGGCCAGGGTGGCGCTCCTGGGTCCGCCGGCGGCGACGAAGATCGGCGGTGGCGCCGGCGGCGCGTCGTACAACTTCAGCGAATTGGTCTGAAAGTACTTTCCCGCGAACGAGATTCGCTCACCGCTCCACAGCTGGCGGATCAGGTCGATCGCCTCCACCAACCGGTCGTGGCGTTCGACGTAGTTGCCGTAGGTGTTGGTGGCGGCCTGCTCGTTGAGTCGCTCGCCGGTGCCCACGCCCAGAAACACCCGCCCCGGACTCAGGATGGCCAGCGACGCGAACGCCTGTGCCACCGTTGCCGGATGGTAGCGATAGGTCGGGCAGGTCACCCCGGTGCCGAAGGAGATCGCGCTTGTGCTGTTTCCCACCAGTGCCAGCGTCAGCCACGGGAACATGGAGTGGCCCTGGTTGTCCTGCCAGGGCTGGAGATGATCGCTGGCCCAGACATATTGGAAACCGGCCCGTTCGGCCGCCTGCGCCTGCGCGACCAGCTGATCGGTGCGGAACTGCTCATGCGACAACACGAATCCGACACCCCGCGGCTGCGCCGGACCTGCCGGGGCGTTGCCGCCGCGGGACTGACAACCCGACAGACCGGTGGCTGCGGCGATGCCGACCCCGGCGGCCAGCTGCGCCACGCCCCGTCTCGAGATACCGGTCATCGCATCCGAATACCCTTGCCCCTCGTCGTCACACCTTCATGCAAGAGGCTGGCGCGCCCCGCGCGACGCACCTACCGTGAGTGACGTGACTCCACAGGCGCGTCCGGCGCAAAGAGCTGATGTCCGCGAGTTGGGCCGAACACTGGGCCGCGCATTCTTCGACGATCCGGTCACGATGTGGATCCTGCCCGACGACGACGCGCGGCGGAAGCACATGGGCCGGGTGTTCGCCACCATGACCCGCCACCACCATCTGCCCCGCGGCGGCGTGGAGGTGGCCTGCGATGGACCCGGCATCGGTGCGGCGGCGCTGTGGGATCCGCCGAATCAATGGAAGGAGTCGCGCTGGGCGGAACTGGCTCAGCTGCCCACCTTCCTGTGGGCGTTCGGCGCGCGATCCAACCGGGGGCGCCTGTTGCAGGAAATCATGAAACGCGAGCATCCGGAAGAACCGCACTGGTACCTGGCCGTCATCGGCAGCGACCCGGACGTTCGCGGCCGGGGCTTCGGACAGGTGCTGATGCGGTCCCGGCTGCAGCGTTGCGACGCCGAGTACTGCCCCGCCTACCTGGAGTCGTCCAAGTCCGAAAATGTGCCCTATTACGAGCGTTTCGGCTTCCGGGTGACCGGGGAGATCAAGCTTCCCGACGGTGGTCCTACGCTGTGGCCGATGTGGCGCGATCCGCAGTGACCGCGCAGTTTGCCGACAAGACCGCGTTCATCACCGGCGCAGCAGCCGGACTGGGGCGTGCTTTCGCCCGGGCGCTGACCGCCCGTGGAGCCAACGCCGTGATCGCCGACATCGATACCGCGAGTGCCGGCCAGACGGCCGCCGAACTGACATCACAAGGCGCTAGCGCGATCGCGGTGCCCTGCGACGTCGCCGACGAGCACCAGGTCGAGGCCGCAGTGGCGGCATCGGTCGAAACATACGGCGGCATAGACATTCTCATCAACAACGCCGGCCGGCATCTGATGAAGTACAACCAACCGTTCGGCGCCCTGTCCCGCGACGACGTGCGCGGGATGTTCGACGTGAACGTGATGGGCGTGATCAATTGCACTCTGGCGTGCCGTGATTCGATGCGCGACCGCGGGGGCGGGGTGGTGCTGAACATGTCGTCGACGGCCGGCTACGCCAGCAGCACGCCGTATGGGGTCTCCAAGCTCGCGGTGCGCGGTTTGACGGTCGCCTTTGCCTCCGAACTCTCGCCGGATCTGATCCGCGTCAACGCGATTGCGCCCGGGCTGACCAACACCGAGAGCGCGCTTGCCGATGTGCCGCGTTCGCTGGTCGAGGATTACGTGCATGGTCTGCAGTTGGTGCACCGGATCTGCACGATGGACGACGTGGTGGCCGCGATGCTCTACCTGTGTTCGGACGCGGCGTCATTCGTCACCGGCGAAACCCTCAAACTCAGCGGCGGTTACCCGCTGTCGGTGTGACCGGGGTTTAACTCGCAGGCCGCTGGGAAATTACCCGGCTATGGATACCGGCCCCGGCGACACTCTGGACCCGAGCGAGTCCACCGACTCCGACGAGGTGCGCAACGACGACGGCGACACCGTTGTCGATCCGCCCGAGGGCTGGAGTGAGGCCGACAAATTCGGCATGACCGCGCGAGAAGAGCGGGAGGGGGAGTCGCTGGACCAGCGCCTCGCCGAGGAGGAGCCGGACGTCATCCCGGATGTCGAGCCACCCGACGTGACCCCTGGCCGCGCGCACCGTGGCCAGATCGACGGCACACCGGAAGACGGCGACTCGCTGTTCGAAGTCGTCGACGACTGATCAGGGTTCGCTCTTCCACGACGCAACGCCGATGGTGATCATGCGGAGCTGTTTGACCGCGATCCGGTGAATCTCCTCGAGGGCTTCCGTGCTTTGGGCGTCTTCGATCGCCTCGGCGGTGACGATCATCGCGTTGACGAACAGACTCGCCAGGACGTTGAGATCCTCGGTGCTCCATTCGTTGAGCCGCGGGAAGCGCGCCAGGTCGGTGGCCAGCTCCGAGACGATCAGCCGGATCTCGGTGCGGATCGCGTACCGCAGTACGGACACGCCAGTGGAGCGCTCGCGGGAGATGAAGCGCCAGTGCTCGCGCTGGTCCGCGACGCTGCCGATCAGGATCTCCACCGATGACTCGATGACCCGGCTGGGGTCCAGCTTGCCGGCACGGGCGCCGCGCAGCGTGTCGCGCAGGCTGCGGAACGATTCGTCGATCAGGACCAGGCCGAGGGCCTCCATCGACTCGAAGTGGCGGTAGAAGGCCGCGGGGACGATCCCGGCTTCGCGGGTCACCTCGCGCAGGCTCAGCCCACTGAAACTGCGGTCGTTCAGCGCCTTGAGCGCCGCGGCGATGATCGCCCGCCGGGTCGCTTCCTTGCGTTCCTCACGCGAGGGCGTGTCACGGGTGCTTTCGCGGCCCCGTTCCCGGCTCGACCGCCGCGGGTGTGAGCTAGGAGTACGACTGTTCACTATGTGAACCGTAACACAGAACGGGTGAAAACCCTTGACCACCTGCGTCGATCGATGACACGGTGTACACATGTTCACTCAAACTTTCACTCGGACGATCGCCAAGCGAGTCCTGAGTTCCGACCTCGTTGATCTGCTCACCGGGCCGCACGGCGTCGACCGGTACACCGAGCTTGTCACGCCGACCTGGACCTCGGGACAGGCCCGCGCGAAGGTGGTCGACGTGCGGCGAAGCACGCCGCGCAGCGTCACCCTGACGCTGGCTCCCAATGCCGCGTTCACCGCGCGCTACCGTGCCCGCGCCGGCCAGTTCGTCAACGTGACCATCGAGATCGACGGCCGCATGCACTCGCGGTGCTACTCCCCGGCAAACGTCGAAGGCAGTGCCGAGATCGAGCTGACCATCGGTGTCCATGACGGTGGCCTGGTGTCGAGCTACCTGTATGAGCGGGCTCGCCGCGGCATGGTGGTCGGCCTGGACGGGGTCGGCGGGGACTTCGTCCTGCCGGAGAAAATGCCACGGCGCATCCTGTTCATTTCCGGTGGCAGCGGCATCACTCCCGTGATGGCGATGCTTCGCACGCTGGTGGCACGGGGTCACCTGGCCGATGAAGGGGGAGAGATTGCGTTCGTGCACTACGCCCGCACCCCCGAGGAAGCGTGCTACCGGGAAGAACTGGCGGCGATGCGCGGGGTTCGGGTATTGCACGGGTTCACCCGTTCGGGTTCGGGTGATCTGAAGGGCCGCTTCGGCGCCGGGCATCTGGCCGCCGCGATGGAGGCGCCCGACGCGGTGTTCGTCTGTGGGCCCGACGCTTTGGTCGACGCCGTCAAAGGCCTCTGTGAAAATGTGTTCACCGAAAGTTTCGTCCCGCCGGTGTTCGCGCCGCCGGCCGACCCGACGTGTGGCCGGGTCAGTTTCGCGGACAGCAAGGTCGACGTCACCGACGACGGTCGCTCGCTGCTGGAACAGGCCGAAGCGGCCGGCCTGACGCCGCAGAACGGCTGCCGGATGGGTATCTGCCACACCTGCACGCGCCGCAAGACCTCCGGCACCGTGCGCAATCTGGTCACCGGCGCCGTCTCCACCGCCCCCGACGAGGACGTGCAGATCTGCGTCAGCGTTCCGGTCGGCGACGTCGATATCGCCCTCTAGTCAACACCCACCTCAAGGAGGAAAAGCCATGTCACAGAACAAGATCACGCTGACCAAGGAGCAGGCTGACGCCTTCGGCCGCGAGCTCGACGCCATCAGGGAACGGGTGCTGGCCGACCTCGGCGAAGAGGACGCCGAGTACATCCGCAAGGTCATCAAGGCCCAGCGCGCCCTGGAAGTCGGCGGCCGCGCGCTGCTGTTCCTGCCCCCGACCTGGTTGTTCGGCACCGCGATGCTGGGCTTCGCGAAAATCCTGGACAACATGGAGGTCGGGCACAACATCATGCACGGCCAGTACGACTGGATGCGTGACCCGACGATCTCCGGTCGCGACTTCGAGTGGGACAGCGCGTGCCCGTCGGACCAATGGCGGCACTCGCACAACTACATGCACCACACCCACACGAACATCGTCGGGATGGACCGCGACATCGGCTACGGCATCCTGCGGATGAGCGAGGACCAGCGCTGGCAGCCGTACTTCCTGGGCAACCCGGTCTACGCGTTCTTGCTGATGGTGCTGTTCCAGTACGGTGTGGCGCTGCACGAGCTGGAAACCGAGCGGATCCGCGCCGGAGAGATCTCGATACGGGACAAGCGCGACACCCTGCGGGAGATCTGGCAGAAGGTCCGCCGCCAGACCCTCAAGGACTACGTCGCATTCCCGCTGCTGGCCGGACCGTTCGCGCCGTTCGTCTTCGCCGGCAACCTCACGGCGAACCTGATGCGCAACGTGTGGGCTTACACGATCATCTTCTGCGGCCACTTCCCGGAGGGCACCCAGGAGTTCACCATCGAGGAGACCGAGGGTGAATCCCGCGGTCAGTGGTACTTCCGGCAGGTGCTCGGATCGGCGAACCTGACCGGCGGCAAGTTCTTCCACGTCATGTCGGGCAACTTGTCCCACCAGATCGAGCACCACCTGTTCCCGGACATCCCGGCCCGCCGGTATGCCGAGATCGCGCCTGAGGTGCAGGAGATCTGCGAGCGCTACGGCATTCCCTACAACAAGGGACCGCTGCTCAAGCAGTTCGGCACGGTGGTCCGCAAGATCGTCCGGTTGAGCGTTCCGGACTCGTGGCACCGCAAGGCAAAGGCCGAGCCGAAGGCTGCGGAAAAGGAGCTGATCGCCGCATAGCCTGACCCGCCCAACCGAAGCCCGGGGCTCGAGAAATCGATGCTCCGGGCTTTCGGGTGGAGAATGGGCCAGATGGAGTGGACCGGCGCGCGATACTCGGACAAACCGACGGTGGAATCCTGGACTTGGGTCGACGCCGAGCCGCAGCGAGTCTGGAGTCTGGTCTCCGATATCGAGTTGATGCCGACCCTGAGCAACGAGCTGCAATCCGTGGCCTGGCTGGACGGGGTCAGCGAGCCGCGCGTCGGCGCCAGGTTCGTCGGGCACAACGAACACGATGCGTTCGGACGCTGGAGCACGACGTCGCAGATCGTGTCGTTCGATCGGCCCCGCGAATTCGCCTGGGCTGTCGGCGAACCCGAATATCCCGCGGCCACCTGGCGATTCCGGCTGACACCGCGCGACGGCGGCACCGTGCTCTCGTTCTGGACGCAGATGGGTCCGGGTCGCTCGGGATTGTCCAATGCCATCGATGCGATGCCGGACAAGGAACAGAAGATCGTGTTCGTCCGGATGCGGGAGTTCGAGGCCGCGATCGACAAGACCCTGGCCGCGATCAAGAGGCTGGCCGAGCACGGGGTGCGGTGATGCGCACCGCGACGACGGTCGAACTGTCCGCTTCCCAAACCGCGCATGCGGCCGAAACAGTCGAGTTCGTGGTCGAGGCCGAGCGCCTGGGACTCGACATGTGCTGGGTCGCCGAGGCCTGGGGAGCCGACGCCCCGTCGGCGCTGGGCTATCTTGCGGCACGCACCGACGCGATGCTGCTCGGATCAGGCGTCATTCAGGTCGGCACCCGGTCACCGGTGCTCGTGGCCCAGACCGCGATCACGTTGTCCAACCTCTCGGGAGGTCGCTTCCTGCTCGGTTTGGGTGCGTCGGGGCCCCAGGTCATCGAGGGCCTGCACGGCGTCGCGTTCGACAGGCCGCTGTCCCGCATCCGCGAAACCGTCGAGATCGTCCGGCACGTCTTCGAAGGCGGCAGAATCTCCCATTCCGGCAAGGAGTTTCAAATTCCACGGCCGGGCGGAGAGGCCAAGCCGATGCGGTTGTCGACCCGCCCCGAGCATCCGATCCCGATCTACCTGGCTACCTTGTCGCCGGCCATGCTGCGACTCACCGGCCGGCTCGCCGACGGCTGGCTGGGCACCAGCTTCGTGCCCGAGGGTGCCGATCAGGCCTACTTCGCCCATCTGGACGAGGGCTTGGCCGCCTCCGGTCGCACCCGCGCCGACCTGGACATCTGCCAGGGTGCCGAGGTCGCCTTCGCGGCCGATGAAGACGCGTTGCGCGAGATGGTGGCCGGACGCAAGGCGGAACTCGCATTCAGCCTCGGCGGCATGGGTTCGGCCAGCACCAATTTCTACAACCAGGCCTATTCCCGGCAGGGCTGGAGCGAGGTGGCCGCCGCGGTGCGGGAACGCTGGCAGGCCGGCGACCGGCCGGGGGCCGCCGCGCTGATCACCGACGAGATGGTGTTGGCCACCACGCTGATCGGCACCGAGGAGATGGTGCGCGCCCGGCTCGGGGTGTGGCGCGACGCGGGTGTGAACACCGTGCGGCTCTACCCTGCCGGCGAGACGCTGGACGACAAGCTCACCACGCTGGGCCGGGCGATCGAGTTGGTGCGCGCCACATAGCGCCGAACGTGAACGGAGGGCGGCTTTTCCGCGATTTTTCCGCCGCCATTGCACGCTCGCGAGGGGCTAGGATGGCGCGACCGGCGCGTCGGAGATCTTGACCAGCTGGACCTCGGGACGCGCCGGTACCGCGTCGGTGAGGAACCACCGGAACGCGAGATTCCCGCGCGGATAGCCCAGTGTCGTCAGCGAATTCGGGTGCGCGGTGACGTTGGCGGACAACACGATCGTCACCGAGCCGTCACTGTTGGCAACCGCGCTGTGCCCGTTGACCGAACCACGCGCGTCGCCGGCCCCGTAGGTGGCCATGAACTGGTTCCACACCACCATGTTCCAGAAACGGCATGACGGCGGTCGGTGCGTGATGACCAGCGCTTCGTCCTCCTCGAGCACAAAGCTGCCGTAGGCGTAGCAGGCGTCCCGCGCAGACCAGCCGAAGTTGGCGTCCGGGACCTGATACGGTTCCGCGAATTCGTTTGCGGCATGCGCGACTTCGTGCCCGAGCGCATGGGCGTCGTCGGCACGCGTCCCGACCGGCAGGGGAACGATGGCGAACATGGTGCGCAACCAGGTGGCCGCCGCGCGCAGCCTGGCCGCGGTTTCGGAATCGCCGTGCCGGATCGGCTCGGGCTCATCGAGCGCCTCGATGTTCCAGACGACGGGCCGGCCGGTCAGCGGGTCGGCCTGGTAGTCGCGCGTCATCAGCGCGGCCGCGTCCGACGTCGGGGGGAACTCGAAGGAGAAGTTGCCGTCGGCGTCGATCTCGACGTCGGAGTCACGGATGATCGCGACCACGCGGTCCGACCAGGCGCCGGGTGAGGGCTCGTTGTACGCCGTCACCGAAAAATAAACGCTGTCACCCTTATTGCCGCTGATGCGATAGCGGCGGTCCGGATCGACGGGGCACATGTAGTAGTAGGCGTCGGTGTTGTCCCCACCCCACCGGCGATCGCGCCGGAACGGGGTGTTCACCGCGACGAACTGGGGACGACCGGGCTCGGGGAACAGGTAACTGTCGAGGGCCACCCCCAGGGTGGCGCCGAGCATGCGGTAGCCGTCGGCGACGTGCCGGTCGTCGGTGACCGCACGGTCGCCCTCGAGGAAGGAACGGTCGAGTTCACCGAGGGCGCTGAGCAATTCACGCCAGGCCACCGTCGATTCGTGCGTCGTCATGTGCTGATTCCTCTCAGGAGCAAAGTCGTCGTGCGGTCGATCCAGGCGTCATCGAGTGCCGCGGCACGGGTGAGCAGGCCCAGCAGTGTCACGCCCGCCAGGGCCTCGGCGAGTTCGGGAGCGGTCACGTCGGGCCGGACCTCGCCTCGCGCCGCTGCCTTCGCGAGCAGGTCGCTGAGTCCACCGCCGATGAGGCCGCTGAAGCGCTCCAACAGCGCCGCATGCAGGGTGGGGTCGGTCGCCATCTCGCCGATCAGGCCCGGCAGTGCCGCCCTGGCTGCCGGGGTGCTCAGAACTTCCATTGTGCGGCAAACCATTTCGCGCAGATCCTGGCGCAGCGAGCCGGTGTCCGGTATTTCGGTTGCGGCACCGATGGGGAACACCGCCTCGTGCACGAGGTGCGCCTTGCTCGGCCAGCGCCGGTAGATCGCGGGCTTGCTGGTACCGGCGCGCCGGGCAATGGCGGATACCAGTAGACCCGGATAACCGGTTTCGGCCAGCAGTTCGACCGTGGCGTCCAGCACCGCCGCGTCGATGCGCGGGTCACGGGGCCGGCCGAGCTCTTCTACCATTACGAAACTCAGAGTAACATAAGTCGCCGTGACCGAAACCGTAGTGCTGGACGATCTGGCCAGACCCCGCTTCAGCGCCGAGGCGCAGCCGATCCTGGACATGATGGCGGGGCTGGCGCCGGACTGCCCGCTGGATGCTGATGCTCTGTGCGCCAAGGCAAGTGCCGACACCGGCCTGGATGACTTCGGCCCGGCGGACTACCGGGAACGACTCGATGTCTACCTGTCGGCGCTCCGCGACATCGACGGACTGCACCCGGCCGGGGTGGTCAACTTCTACGGCCAGCTGCTGCAGTTGCTGAAGAACCGGCTGCTGTTGGCCGACCTGCTGCGCCGCCATCCGGAGATCAACGACATCGAACTGCGCTCGCCGGTGGTGATCGCCGGGCTGCCCCGAACCGGCACCACCCATCTGCACAATCTGCTGGCCTCAGCGCCCACCTTCCGCACCATGCCCTACTGGGAGAGCAACGAGCCATTCCCGCTGCCCGCTGAAGTCGGCATTGCGCCGGACCCGCGGCGCGCGCGCATGGATGTCGCGGTCAGCGTGATCAACCTGGTGATGCCGCATTTCGCGCTGATGCACGAGATGACGACCGATCATGTCCACGAAGAGATCCAACTGCTGGCCAACGACTTTTCGACGATGCTGTTCGAGACGCTCGCGCACGTGCCCGGCTGGCGTGACTACTACCAGGCTCACGATCAGACCCCGCACTACCGCTACCTGGCCACCCAGCTCAGGGCGATGCAGTTCCTGCGCGGTGGCCGGCGCTGGCTGCTCAAGTCGCCGCAGCATCTCGAACAGGTGCCGGTGCTGAACAGGGTCTTCCCGGACAGCATCGTGGTTTTCACCCACCGCGACCCGGTGCCGGTGGCGCTGTCGATGGTCGCGATGATCACCTATTCCGCGCGCATGCACCGCTCTCCGGTTCCGGTCGAGGAGATCGCCGGGTACTGGATCGACCGCCTCGAACAGATGCTCAACGCCCTGGTCCGCGATCGCGACGTGATCGGCCCGGACCGATCCGTCGACGTCCGGTTCGACGACTTCATGGCCGATGAGCTCGGCGTGGCGGAGCGGCTCTACGCCCTGGCCGACGAACCTTTCACGGACGCGGCGCGTGCGGCGATCTCCGGCTACCTGGCCGGCCATCAGCGCGGCCGGCTGGGCACTGTGGCCACGTCTTTTGAGATGTTCGGACTCGCCGGGGACGACTTGCGGGCCCGGTTCACGCCCTATGTCGAACGCTTCCTGAAGTAGGTTCTTTGACCATGACCATCTCCATTCCCAACCTGGACGGCGTCGAACACCGGTTCATCGATGTGGGCGGGGGAGTGACGATTCACGTCGCCGATGCCGGGCCGGCCGACGGACCGGCGATCATGCTCGTGCACGGTTTCCCGGAGAATTGGTGGGAGTGGCACGAGTTGATCGGGCCGCTGGCCGCTGACGGCTATCGGGTGCTGTGCCCGGATCTGCGCGGGGCGGGCTGGAGCTCGGCGCCGCGATCGACCTACACGAAGGACGAGATGGCCGGTGACCTGGCGACGGTGCTGGACAAGCTGGGCATCGCCACGGTCAAGCTTGCCGCGCACGACTGGGGCGGCCCGGTCGCCTTCATTCTGATGCTGCGCCACCCGGACCGGGTGACCGGCTTCTTCGGGATGAACACCGTCGCGCCCTGGGTGAAGCGCGATCTGTCTTCGGTCCGCAATATCTGGCGACTCTGGTACCAGATTCCGATCTCGCTGCCGGGCATCGGGCCGCGGTTGCTCAGCGACCCCAAGGCCCGCTTCGCCCGTGCCCTGGGAAAGTGGGTGGGCGGAGGGTTCAACATCCCCGACGAAGACATCCGCCTCTATATCGACTGCATGCGTCAGCCCGGGCACGCCGAGGCCGGTTCGCGGTGGTACCGGTCATTCCAGACCGGGGAGATGCTGCGCTGGATGCGGGGGGAATTCGACGATGCGCGGGTGGAGGTGCCGGTGCGCTGGCTGTCCGGGGTCGAAGACCCGGTGATCACGCCCGACCTGATCGACGGATATGCGGACCACATAACGGATTTCGAGGTCGAGCTAGTCGACGGGGTGGGGCACTGGATCGTCAGTCAGCGTCCCGATCTGGTGCTGGACAGACTGCGCGCGTTTCTCAGGGTTTGACGACGATCCGGATCGGGTTGCCCTCCTGGCGCTCCAGCATCTCGATGCCCGCGTGGATGTCCCGTAACGGGACGATCTGGCTGATGGACCGCGAAAGATCAAGGCGGCCATAGGAAACCAGCTTGGCCAGGGTCTCGATGTCGACGTTCTGGTAGCCGAGATGCCCCAGCGCCTGCTTGCGGCTCAACCCGAACATGGCGGTGGGTCCCACCGTCGGCGACTCCGCGCTCATGCCCACGCCGACCAGCCGGCCGCCCGCGGTCAGTGAGTCCAGCGCCTGCTCGAACGTCACCTTGAGTCCGACGGCGTCGAACGCGACGTCGAGTTTCCGGCCGCCGGTGACCTCCGCGATCTTGTCCTGTAACTGGTCGTCACGGGTGTCGAAGGCGTAATCGGCGCCGATTTCCAGCGCGCGCTCCAGCACGGCCGGGTTGATGTCGAGGGCGATCACCGGTACCGCGCCGACCAGCTTGGCGAGTTGCACGATATGCGTGCCGACCCCGCCCACGCCCCACACCCCGACCGATTCCCCGATGGCGACCTTCCCGGTACGCACGACGGCACCGAACGGCGTGGAGACCGCGTCGGCCAGGATTGCCGCCTGCTCGAGCGGGACGTTGTCGGGCACCCGGGTCAAACCGGCCGCCTGCGCCAGGGTGTATTCGGCCCACGCGCCGTCATAGGCGAACGCCATCAACTGAATTCGCAGACAATTGACCACGTCGCCGCGCCTGCAGTTCGGGCACGTCTGGCAGGGGCGTCCCGCGGCGACCACCACCCGGTCGCCCTCGGCCCAACCGGTCACTTCGGGACCGAGCTTGGCGATGGTGCCCGACGCTTCGTGGCCCTGGGTCACCACCGGCGCCTGGGAAGGGAAGGTTCCGTTGATCAGGCTGAGGTCCGAGTGGCAGATGCCGCAGAACGCAACCTTGACCAGAACCTCGCCGGGCCCGGGTTCGGGAATCGGAACTTCTTCCAGCACAACCGTTCTGGTGTCGGCGTAAAAGCGCTCGGCGAGCATGGTGGCCGTCACTGGACGCCGATCGTGACTTCGGTGCACTTGATGAACACCGCCGCGGGCTGACCGGCCTCCAGGCCGAGGTCGACCTCGGTGATAGTGCCCTTGAGTTGGTTGCGGGTTGATAGGCGCATCGTTGGAGCGTAGCCCCGTGCCGCGATCGAGTGTGTGGGCACGGCTTCGGGTGTGTGTCTACCGCGGGATCTACGCGGTTTCAGCGCAGTAGGCGCATACTCAAATCCGCTGGTGCACAGGTGAACTAGTGTCGCGGCCCGAGCAGGGCAACGGACGCGTCAACGGCCGGTTCGACGATGCTTCGCACCGGCCGGCCGTCCTCGACCGCCAGCGCCACCAGTTCCCGCAGGCCGCCCACCAGGATCACCGCCAGCGGGACGGTCAGGGGCGGGAGATCAGCGCGCCGGAAACCCGGGCTGCCACTGAGATTGACCAGCAGGCCGGTGAGCAGCTCGAGACCTTGGCGCTGAACCGGGCGGGCGTAATCGCCCAGCGAGGGCAGCTCGCGGATCCAGCTCAGCGTGATGGCCGGCCGGGATTCGATGTTGCCGACGTAGCCCTCGACGGCCTGGCGGATCTGCTGGTGCCAGTCGGCCTCGGGGTCGACCGCTACCCGGATGTCTTCGGCCATGATCTCGATCTCGGCGCGCAGCAGGTCCAGGAAACACTGTTCCTTGCTGGCGAAGTGGTCGTAGAACGTGCGTTTGGAGGTGCGGGCGTGGCGGACGATGTCGGCGACCGTCGTGGCCCGATAGCCGCGCTCGCCGATCGACGCGGCGAGGCCGTCGAGCAGTCGCAGCCGGAACGGATCGGGTTGCGCCGCAACCGCGTCATCAGCCACTGCCGTCACGATCGGGCCCTTCGCTTGTCAGGTTTGGTACCACAGAGTACCGTACGGGGAAAGCCTTTGGTACACCGCAGTACCACCCCTGATCGAGGGGGCAGAACGTAGGGAGTAACACCTCCGTGAGCCAAGCCATCGACGCGCCCGCCGTGCCCGAAGTCAAGCTGCCGCCGTCCACCCACATCCCAAAGCTGTTCCAGGGCCTCATCTTCGCGTTCTCCCGCAAGGGAATGATGCGACGCCTGACCGCCCGATACGGCTCCGCGGTCACCATGCACATCCCCATGTACGGCCACATGGTGATGGTGTCGGATCCGCAGCTGGCCAAGCAGGTGTTCACCACCAGCCCGGACGAGCTGGGCAACATACAGCCCAATCTGAGCCGGATGTTCGGATCCGGGTCGGTGTTCGGGCTGGAAGGTGACGACCATCGCCGCCGGCGCCGGTTGCTGGCGCCGCCGTTCCACGGCAAGAGCATGAAGAACTACGAGACGATCATCGAGGAGGAGACCCTGCGCGAGAGTGCCGGGTGGCCCGAGGGGCAGTCGTTCGCGACGTTGCCGTCGATGATGCACATCACGCTGAATGCCATCCTGCGTGCGGTGTTCGGCGCCGAGGGTGCCGAACTCGACGAGCTGCGCCGGATCATTCCGCCGTGGGTCACGCTGGGCTCCCGTCTGGCGGCGGTGCCCAAACCCAAGCGGGATTACGGCCGGTTGAGCCCGTGGGGCAGGCTGTCCGAATTCCGGCGCCAGTACGACCTGGTCATCGACAAGCTGATCGACCGCGAGCGGTCGGACCCGAACTTCGCCGACCGCAACGACGTCCTCGCGTTGATGCTGCGCAGCACGTACGACGATGGTTCGGTCATGTCGCGCAAGGACATTGGCGATGAACTGCTCGCGCTGCTGGCAGCCGGACACGAAACCACCGCCTCTACGCTGGCCTGGGCCTTCGAGCGGATCACCCGCCACCCCACGCTGCTGGCCGACCTGGTCGAAGAGGCCGATAACGGCGGCAGCGAGCTTCGGCAGGCGACGATTCTGGAAGTTCAGCGCGCCCGTACCGTCATCGACCTCGCCGGACGGCACGTATACCCGCAGACCTACCGACTCGGCGAGTGGGTGATACCCCGCGGGTATTCGATCATCGTCAACATCGGCCGGATACACGACAACCCGGACGTGTTCCCGCATCCCGAGCGCTTCGACCCGCAGCGCTATATCGGCGGCAAGCCGTCGGCCTTCGCGTGGATACCGTTCGGCGGCGGCACCCGCCGTTGCGTGGGAGCCGCGTTCGCCAACATGGAGATGGACGTGGTGCTGCGAACGGTGTTGCGTCAGTTCGTCGTTGAGCCCACCACTGCCCCGGACGAGCGGTGGCACGGCCGGGGCGTGGCGTTCGTTCCCAAAGACGGCGGCCGGATTGTGGTGCGGCGCCGCACAACTCAAGGGCCTACTGAGTAGCGGAGGCCCGTCGCGGCAGCTTCCAGCCCGGCCGCACGTAGTGGCAGGTGTACCCGTTCGGGTAGCGCAGCAGGTAGTCCTGGTGCTCGGGCTCGGCCTCCCAGAAATCGCCCGCCGGGCTGACCTCGGTAACCACCTTGCCGGGCCACAGGCCGGACGCCTCGACGTCGGCGATGGTGTCCAGCGCCACCCGCTTCTGCTCGTCGTCGACGTAGAAGATGGCCGAGCGATAACTCATGCCGCGGTCGTTGCCTTGGCGGTTCTTCGTGGTCGGGTCGTGGATCTGGAAGAAGAACTCCAGCAGGGTGCGGAAGTCGGTGGCCGACGGGTCGAACACGATCTCGACGGCCTCGGCATGTGTGCCGTGGTTGCGGTAGGTGGCGTTGGGTACGTCACCGCCGCTGTAACCGACCCGCGTGCTGATCACTCCCGGCTGCCGCCGGATCAGGTCCTGCATTCCCCAGAAGCAGCCACCGGCGAGGATGGCTTTCTGTGTGCTCGTCATTGCTGTCCTCCTAACCGGCCCGGGCCGGCAGCTCAAGCTCAGGCACCCAGGCTACACTCCGCCAGTGAGGTGTAACGGCTCGTGAGCGGCCCGGAATTCCCCAAAAGTGAACTGGCGGCGGCCTTCGCGCAGTTCGAACAGACCGTGGCCAGAGCGGCCGAGACGCACGATTGGGACGCCTGGGTGCAGCACTACACGCCCGACGTCGAATACATCGAGCACGCGGCGGGCACCATGCACGGTCGTGACGAGGTGCGCACCTGGATCAAGCGCACGATGACCACCTTCCCGGGCAGCCACATGGTGGAGTTCCCGTCGCTGTGGTCGGTCATCGACGAGCCCACCGGGCGCATCATCATGGAGCTCGACAACCCGATGCGCGATCCAGGCGACGGCAGCGTCATCACCGCGACGAACATCTCGATCATCACCTATGCCGGCGACGGCCTGTGGCGCCGCCAGGAGGATATCTACAACCCGCTGCGCTTCGTGCAGGCCGCGTTGAAGTGGTGCCGCAAGGCCCAGGAGTTCGGCAACCTGGACGACGACGCCGCGGCCTTCCTCAAGCAATACGGGGGTGCGCAGTGAGCGGGCGGCCGAAACTGGTGATCGGCGCCAACGGGTTCCTCGGTTCGCACGTCACCCGGCTGCTGGTCGAGGACGGTCACGACGTCCGCGCGATGGTGCGGCCCACCGCGAACACCCGCGCCATCGACGACCTGCCGGTCACCCGCTTTCACGGCGATATCTTCGACACCGCCACCGTGCGCGAAGCGATGGATGGTTGCGACGACGTTTATTACTGCGTCGTGGACACCCGCGCCTGGCTGCGTGACCCGGCGCCCCTGTTCCGCACCAACGTCGAGGGCTTGCGCAACGTCCTTGACGTAGCGAAAGACCTTGAGTTGCACCGCTTCGTGTTCACGAGCACCTACGCATCGGTGGATCGCCGGCACGGGCACGTCGCCACCGAAGCCGACCGGATCGGCGACCGTAAGGTCACCCCCTACGTCCAGTCCCGGGTGCAGGCCGAGGACCTGGTGATGCGCTACGTCGCCGACTTCGGTTTGCCGGCGGTCGCGATGTGCGTCTCCACCACCTATGGCAGCGGTGACTGGGGCCGCACCCCGCACGGCGCGTTCATCGCCGGCGCAGTCTTCGGCAAGTTGCCGTTCCTGATGAGCGGTATCCAGCTGGAGGTGGTGGGCGTCGACGATGCCGCCCGTGCCATGATCCTGGCCGCCGAGCGCGGCCGTAACGGGGAGAGGTACCTGATCTCCGAGCGCATGATCCCGTTGACCGACGTGGTGCGGATCGCGGCCGACGAGGCCGGGGTCGCACCGCCACGGCGGTCGATCCCGGTGCCCGTGCTCTATGCGCTGGGCGCCCTGGGCAGCCTGCGGGCCCGGCTCACCGGCAAGGACGCCGAACTCAGCCTGGACTCGGTGCGGATGATGCGCGCCGAAGCCCCGGTCGACCACAGCAAGGCGGTCCGCGAGCTGGGCTGGAAACCGCGGCCGGTGGAGGAGTCGATCCGCGAGGCGGCCCGCTTCTGGGCCGGCATGCGAAAGGCTGCGAAGAAGGCTGTCGCACCCGAATAGGCTGGCGACAATGGAACGTGTTCACGTTGACCTCAACGGGCCACCTCAGACCATGCTCGCGACGCTGTACGCCAAGGCACTCGACGCTGACGCGCCCAAGTCGATCCTGCGCGACGAGTACGCCAAGGCCGCGGTGCAGCACATCGATTACGACTGGGCCGCAACGACTATCACCAAGCGGCGGGCACCGTCGGTGGCGGTCCGCAGTGCGCATTTCGACAACTGGGCCCGGGAGTTCCTGGCCGCACACCCCGAGGCGACCGTGTTGCATGTCGGGTGTGGCCTGGACGCCCGGGTGTTCCGGCTCGACCCTGGGCCCGGGGTGCGCTGGTATGACATCGACTACCCGGAGGTGATCTCGCTACGCGAGCGGGTGTACCCCGCGCGCGAGAACTGCCGCACCGTCGCGGCTTCGGTGACCGACCCGCAGTGGCTGGCCGACCTACCGGCCGACCGTCCCACCCTGTTCCTCGGCGAGGGGCTGACGATGTACCTGACCAAGGACGCCGGTCTGGCGTTGCTGCGCTGGGTGGTCGACCGATTCCCCTCCGGTGAACTGCAATTCGACGCCTTCAATACATTCGGCATCCGCACCCAGGTGATCAACTCCGTCGTTCGCCGCTCGGGATCGACCTTGTACTGGGGGATCGACCGGCCGTCCGACATCCTCGACGAGGTGCCTGGCACGCGGCTGGTGGCCTGGGAATCGGTGTTCGACAGCGAGACGTTCGCACTCGTACCCCCCGTCGTGCGGTGGATGGGCCGGGTGATGGCGCGGGTGCCGGCGCTGCGGAACATGGCGCAGTACCACCGCTACGCCTTCTGAAAACGGGAATGTGGGCGGCCCGAATGCGTTGAACGTCTCATGAGCCATCCGGAAATCAAGGAACCCAACGCGGGTCACCCGATCACGATCGAGCCGACGCAGGGGCGGGTCCAGGTCCATGTCAACGGCGAGCTGGTCGCGGACAGCACCGCGGCCCTGGGTCTGCAGGAGGCCAGTTTGCCTCTGGTGCAGTACATTCCACTGACCGACGTGGTGCAAGAGCGGCTCACGCGGACCGACACCAGTAGCTACTGCCCGTTCAAGGGCGAGGCCAGCTACTACAGCGTGACGACCTCGGCCGGTGACACCGTCAAAGACGTCATCTGGACCTACGAGCAGCCCTACCCCGCGGTCGCCGCGATCGCCGGGCACGTCGCGTTCTATCCGAACAAAGCCGAGATCACGGTCGGTTAAGAGGCGCATTTGGATGACGGCGACCCGCTGCGCCCGGCTCCGCCGCGCTTGCGATCGCCGTTCAGGGAAACACCCGGGCCAGCGCCTGGGTGTCGGTGTACTCGCGAAGCGACACGATCATGCCGTCCCGGGTGTCGAAGATGCAGACGAACGGGCTGTCGTACTCGGTGCCGTCGGCGGTGGCGCCGTAGACCTGGCCCTCGACCACCACGGTTTCGCCCTCGTTGACACACCGGCGCAGGTCGATGTTGATCTCGAAGACCTGCTTGCGCCGTTCGACCACGCGGCGCATGGTCTCCTTGTTCCACTCTTCGCGCGTGATGATGGTCCAGTAGGTGAAGTCGTCGCTGAGCAGCTGGAAGCCTTCGTCGAGGTCCCCGCCCTCGCACATGCTCTGCAGGAACATCCACGCCAGTTCGGCCTGCGGGTCGTCGAAAGGCGTCATCACAGCGTCATCACAAGGCCATCCTGTCTCGCGCGACAGTTGACGGTCAATTGACACGGCCGTCGGTCGGTGTGCTGCGGTAGGAAGAATCATCGAGGTGGAGACCGTCCGAGACGTCACGTTTGCCGGAGCCGGGGGCTTCGGGCATACGCTGGCGCCGTTACGGCGGGGCCGCGGCGACCCCTGCTTCCGGGCGGGTGGCGACGGCACCATCTGGCGGACCAGCCTGTTGCCCAGCGGGCCGGTCACCGCGCGGATCAGTCGCGTCGGTCGCGACACCGCCCGCTGCCAGGCCTGGGGAGCCGGGGCGGCGGAGTTCGCGGAGTTGTTTCCGGCGATGATCGGAGCCGATGACGATGCGTCGGGTTTCCAGCCGCAGGAGCCCACCGTGGCCGCGGCGCACCGCAAGGTGCCGCACCTACGGCTGGGTCGCACCGGGCAGGTGCTGGAAGCGCTGATCCCGGCGGTGATCGAGCAGCGGGTGCCGGGCGCCGACGCATTTCGATCGTGGCGGGTGCTGGTGAGAAAGTACGGCACACCGGCGCCCGGTCCAGCGCCGGAGGGCATGCGGGTGCTGCCGTCGGCGGACGCGTGGCGGTACATCCCGTCGTGGGAGTTTCACCGCGCCAACGTCGACCCCGGACGCGCGCAGACGGTGGTGGTGTGTGCCCGGCGGGCGTCGTCGCTGGAACGGCTGGTATCGCTGCCGCCGGCTCAGGCGCGGGAGGCGCTGATGTCGCTGCCCGGAGTGGGGGTATGGACCGCCGCCGAGACCGCGCAGCGCGCGTTCGGTGACGCCGACGCCCTGTCGGTGGGTGATTACCACGTGTCGAAGATGATCGGCTGGACGTTGATCGGCCGTCCGGTCGACGACGCCGGCATGCTCGAACTGCTGGAACCCATGCGTCCGCACCGGCACCGGGTGGTCCGGGTGCTCGAAGCCAGCGGACTGGCCTACGAGCCGCGGCGCGGCCCCCGCCTTCCGGTGCAGCAGATCCACCCGCTCTAAGGGTTAGTGCCTGCCTCATCGGGTACACGTTCGGCAGGACATCAAGCGAATTTTTTGAGGGGAAATCGATGACGCAGTTCACAATTCCGGGACTCACCGACAAGCAGGGTGCCCGGCTTGCCGAGATCCTGCAGCGGCAGCTGAGCACGTACAACGACCTGCACTTGACGTTGAAGCACATTCACTGGAATGTGGTGGGCCCCAACTTTATTGGTGTGCACGAGATGATCGACCCGCAGGTCGAGGCGGTGCGCGGCTACGCGGATGACGTCGCCGAACGCATTGCGGCGCTGGGCGCGTCGCCGAAGGGCACGCCGAACGCCATCATCAACGACCGGGACTGGGACGACTACTCGGTGGGCCGCGACACGGTTCAGGCCCACCTGGCCGCGCTGGACCTGGTCTACACCGGTGTGATCGAGGACATCCGCAAGGCCATCGACGAGACCGACGAACTCGACCAGGTCACCCAAGACCTGCTGATCGGCCAGGCCGGGCAGCTGGAGAAGTTCCAGTGGTTCGTCCGGGCGCACCTGGAGAGCGCGGGCGGGAAACTCGCCCACGAGGGTGCCAGCAGCGAGAAGAGTGCGGCGGACGCAGCGCGGGGCTGATTGCATGCGCCGAGCGTGAACTCACGGCGCAAAAATCGCGAAAACCGCTCCGTCAGTTCACGTTCGGCGAATCACCCCGGGCGCGCTCGGCCTCGGCGGCCTCCCGATTGAGCCGTTGCGCCTCGTAGATCGTCACGTTGGTCCGTGACATCAGCAGCGACGCGATGCCGACGGCCAGGATTGCGCCCGGCACCACCGAGAACGATCCCGTCATCTCCGCGACCATGATCATGATCGCCAGCGGCGCGCGGGCGACGCTGCCGAAACAGGTCATCATGCCCACGACGACGAAGACGCCCGGTTGCTCGGGCACGCCGGGCAGCCCGGCCAGATCGCCCAGCCGCCAGATCGCGGCTCCGACAAACGCGCCGATCACGATTCCCGGCCCGAACAGGCCGCCGGATCCGCCGGATCCGATCGACAGGCAGGTCGCGACGATCTTGGCGAGCGGCAGCAGCAGGATGATCCACAGCGGGATGGACATCAGAGAATCGCGGGCGGCGGCCAGCTGCGCCCAGCCGTAGCCACTGCTCAGGATCTGCGGGATCGCCAGGCCCAGTAGCCCCACCAGCAGCCCGCCCGCCGCGGGCTTAAGGATCGGGCCGCCGGGCAACCGGCGCACCAGCGCCACCGTCGAATGGAAAAAGCGTGCGTACAGGTAGCCCACTGCGGCTGCCACCAGGCCGATCACCACGAACCACAACAGCGGCCAGGCGCGCTCGAAGCGGTACTCGGCGTCGATGTAGCCGAATAGCGGGTCGAAGCCCAGAAACGACCCCAGCACCGCATAGGCCGTGCCCGAGGTGATGAATCCGGGCAGCAGGCTGCGGTAGTCGAAGTCGTCGCGATAGGTGATCGACGCGGCCAGCACCGCCCCGCCCAGCGGCGCCGCGAAGATGGCCCCGATGCCGGCGCCGATGCCGAGTGCCACGGCGACCCTGCCGTCCTCGTCGGACAGCCCGAGGCGCCGGGTGAGCAACGAGGAGAAGCCCGCGGAGATCTGCGCCGTCGGGCCCTCCCGCCCGGCCGAGCCACCGGAGCCGATGGTCAGCGCGCTGGCCACCAACTTCACCAGGACGACGCGGGCCCGGATCGCGCGGGGATCGGTGTGCACGGCCTCGATCGCCTCGTCGGTGCCGTGGCCGGTGGCCTCCGGGGCGAACTTGGTCACGACGACGGCCGAGAGCAGCGCGCCGCCCGTCGTCACCAGCGGAATGGCCCAGGGCCGGATGAATCCGGCGGACCCGCGGCCGCCCCCTTCGCCCAGCGGGGTGGGAACGTGGTAACCCGCGAGGTAGCCCAGCAGGAATTCCCCGGTGTACTTCAGCGCGAGGTAGAAGACGACGGCGCCGAGACCGGAGATCACGCCGATGGTGGTGCCGAGCAGAAACCACTTCTGCAGGTAACCCGCCTTCCTGATGGAGGCTCCGAACCGGCCGCCGGCGGACTCAGGGGGCGCCTCGTTCGGCTCCTCCGGCATGTTCCGGAGGTTAGCAGCTCCGCGTGACGGAATAAACGGACTGCAGTCCGGTTAATAGGGATAACTCAAACAGAGGAGGCCCACATGCCCGCCATCACCGCAGACACGCTCACCCTGCCTCGCGTGAGCCCGGCCGGACCCGCAGACACCGAGCGGCCGGTCCGGTCTGTCACTACCGGCCCGCGAGGCTACGAGGGACTGGGATTCCCGGTGGTCCGCGCCTTCGCCGGGGTCAGCACCGCCGCGCTGGACCCGTTCATCCACATGGACCAGATGGGCGAGGTGGAGTACGAACCGGGCGAACCGCGCGGAACCGACTGGCATCCGCACCGCGGTTTCGAAACCGTCACTTACATGATCGACGGGAAATTCGCCCATCAGGACTCACACGGCGGCGGTGGCCTCATCGGCGACGGTGCGACGCAGTGGATGACGGCCGGATCGGGCATCCTGCACATCGAGACCCCGCCCGCGGAGATGGTCACCAGCGGCGGCCTCTTCCACGGCATCCAGTTGTGGGTGAATCTGCCGAAGCGCGACAAGTTCGCTGCACCCCGGTACCAGGCCATCGAGGGCACAGACGCGAAGCTGTTGTCCTCTGACGACGGCGGGGCGCTGATCCGTCTGATCGCCGGCGACATCGACGGCCACGGTGGGCCGGGAGTCACCCACACACCGATCACGATGGCGCACGCGACGATCGAAAGCGCTGCGCGGCTTAATGTTCCGTGGAGCCGCGACTTCAACGCGCTGATCTACGTGTTGTCCGGGCAGGGGTCCGTGGGCCCGGCCGGCCACCCCGTCCGGCAAGGTCAGCTGGCCGTTCTCGGGCCGGGCGACCGCATAACGGTGGACGCGCAGCCCGGTCGCGCACAGCCGCTGGACGTGCTGCTACTGGGCGGGCGGCCGATCCGCGAGCCCGTCTTCCATTACGGACCGTTCGTGATGAACACCCGCGCCGAGGTCATCGAGGCGCTCGAGGACTATCAAGCTGGCAAGTTCCGTAGCATCCCGCCGAACGCTCTGATGCCGCACCATGGCGGTGGCACACTCTAGTAATGCCTCAACTGGCAAGTCGGGGACCCGGGCGTCCCCCCGCCGCAAAAGCCGACGACACCCGTAAGCGCATCGTTCGGGCCGCACGTCAAGTTTTCAGCGAACGTGGGTATGACGGTGCGACGTTCCAGGCGATCGCCGTGCGGGCCGACCTGACCCGCCCGGCGATCAACCACTACTTCCCCAGCAAGCGGGTGCTCTATACCGAAGTGGCCGACCGAACCAACGAACTCGTCGTCACCGCGGGTATCGAACGGGCGCGCTGCGAGTCGACCCTGGCCGGCCGGCTCGGCGCGTTCATTGCCGTAGCGCTGGAAGCGGATGCTCAAAATCCCTGCACTGCAGCATTTTTGAGTACCGCTGTGCTGGAGTCGCAACGTCACCCCGAGTTGAAGCGGGACGACAATGACGCTATATCGACCACCCGGGAGTTCCTGGTCTCGGCAGTCGACGACGCCATTGCCAGCGGCGAAATCGCCGCCGACACCGATGCCGCGGTGCTGGCCGAGGCGTTGGTGATGATGTTGTGCGGCATCGGGTTCTACGCCGGTTTTGTGGGCAGTTACTCCGAGGTGGAGAACATCCTGGGGACGCTGCAGCAGTTGATCGCGGGCAGTCTGTGGCGGGCCCAGGTCCAGCAGCGGTGACCTGACACACATATAGCTTGCCTAACTTATTAGGTAAGCTGACCGGGATATGACTGATCTCGATTCGCCCTCGCTACGGACCGCCGGCGACAGCTGGCACATCACCGAAAGTGTCGGCGCCACCGCGCTGGCGGTCGCCGCCTCCCGTGCGGTGGAGACCGCCGGACCCGACCCGCTGATCCGCGACGAATTCGCCGCCGTGCTGGTGTCCTCGGCCGGGCCGGCGTGGGCCCGGTTGGCCGACGCCGAGATGGCCTGGCTCGACGGCGACGAGCATGGCCGGCGTCTGCACCGCGTCGGGTGCGATTACCAGGCGGTCCGCACCCAGTACTTCGACGAATACTTCGGCTCCGCCACCGACGCCGGTATCCGGCAGGTGGTGATCCTCGCGGCGGGGCTGGACTCGCGGGCCTACCGACTGCAATGGCCTTCCGGCACCGCGGTCTACGAGATCGATCAACCCAAGGTGCTGGACTACAAGGCCGAGATCCTGGGCGCGCACGGCGCGCGTCCCGCGGCCACCCGGCACGCGGTCGCGGTCGACCTGCGCGAGGACTGGCCCGCCGCCCTGAGCCGGGCCGGCTTCGACTCAGCCCTGCCCACCGCGTGGCTGGCCGAAGGCCTGCTGGCGTACCTGCCCAGTGACGCCCAAGACCGGCTCTTCGAGATGTGCACCGCCCTGAGCGCGCCCGGCAGCCAACTCGCCGTCGAGGCGTTCAACTTGAAGCTGACCGGGAACAAGCAGCGCTGGAACCGGATGCGCGACCGGCTGGGCCTCGACGTCAACGTCGAGGAGCTCACCTACCAGGAGCCCGACCGCTCCGATCCCGCGCAGTGGCTGACCGACCACGGCTGGCAGGTGCAGAGCTCCGACAACCACCAGGAGATGGCCCGGCGGGGCCGGCCGGTTCCCGCGGATCTCATCGACGAGGCCATCACCAGCAGATTGATGCGAGGAGTACGCGAATGAGCACGCTGCGCAGCCACGACGACACCTGGGACATCCGCACCAGCGTCGGCACCACCGCGGTGATGGTCGCAGCCGCCCGCGCCGTCGAGACCGAACAACCCGACGCGCTGATCCGCGACCCCTATGCCAAGCTCCTGGTCACCAACGCCAATGCCGGCGTGCTGTGGGAGGCCATGCTCGACCCGGCCGTCGCGGCGAAGGTGGAAGCGCTGGACGCCGAGGCCGCCGCGATGGTCCGGCACATGCGCGGCTACCAAGCGGTGCGAACCAACTTCTTCGACACCTTCTTCGCGGACGCCGTGGCTGCCGGCATCCGGCAGGTGGTGATCCTGGCCTCGGGCCTGGACTCGCGTGCCTACCGACTGGACTGGCCGGCCGGGACCACCGTCTACGAGATCGACCAGCCGCAGGTACTCGAATACAAGTCCACGACGCTGGCCGATAACGGTGTGACACCGTCGGCGGACCGTCGCGCGGTGGCGATCGACCTTCGGCAGGACTGGCCCGCCGCACTGCGCGAAGCGGGCTTCGACCCGAACGCCCGCACCGCATGGCTGGCCGAGGGCCTGCTGATGTACCTACCCGCGGAGGCGCAGGACAGGCTGTTCACCCTGATCGGGGAATTGAGCCCGGCGGGCAGCCGGATCGCCGCCGAAACCGCGGCGTCGCACGCCGACGAGCGGCGCGAGCAGATGCGGGCGAGGTTCAAGAAGATCGCCGAGCAGATCGGTCTGGAAGAGACCATCGACGTCGGTGAGCTGATGTACCGAGACGAGCACCGCGCGCCCGTCGCGGACTGGCTCAACAACCACGGTTGGCGGGCCGTCGCCGTCAGCTCCGGCGACGAGATGCACCGGCTGGGCCGCTGGGTCGCCGAAGTGCCGATGGCCGACGACAAAGACGCGTTCTCCGAGTTCGTGACGGCGGAGCGGCGGTAATGCCACGCGCCGCGGACGACTCCTGGGACATCGCAACCAGCGTCGGCGCCACCGCGGTGATGGTCGCCCTGGCCCGGGCCGCGGAAACCGCGAGCGACGCCCCGTTGATCCGGGATGAGTTCGCCGAGCCGCTGGTCTCCACTCCGGAGCTGGCAGCTGTGCGGGAGCAGGTCGCCGAATGGTGGACCGCCGCGCCGGATGACGACGAGGAATACTCGGTCGACTCCCAGCAGATGATCAACTACCAGGCCGTCCGCACCCACTTCTTCGACGCCTACTTCGCCGAGGCCGCCGCATCCGGTGTCCGCCAGGTGGTGATCCTGGCCGCCGGCCTGGATTCACGCGCCTACCGGCTGGACTGGCCGGCGGGCACCACGGTGTACGAGATCGATCTACCGAAGGTGCTGGACTACAAGTCCGCGACGTTGGCCTCCCACGGCGCCACCCCGCGCGCCGACCGGCGCGCGGTGCCCGTCGATCTGCGTCATGACTGGCCGCAGGCGCTGCGCGACGCCGGGTTCGAGGCCGGCCGCCCCACGGCGTGGCTGGCCGAGGGGCTGCTGCCGTTCCTGCCGGCCCAGGCGCAGGAGTCGATGTTCGCCTTGATAGACGAGCTGAGCGGGCCGGGCAGCCGGGTCGCGGTCGAGATTTTCGGTGTTGACGCTCAGCGCCGTGCGGAGGCGCAGGAGCGGTGGGCGCAGTTGCGGGCCAGGCGTGCATCCCGCGGGGAAGACACGTCCTTCGACCCGTTCGACCTGTGGTTCGACGACGAGGGCCGGCCCGATCCGGGTGACTGGTTCACCGCGCACGGGTGGGCCGCCGAGTCGGTCAGTGCCCGCGAGGAAGCGACCCGCCTGGGCCGGCCGCCACATGCCGATGCCGGGCCCTTCCAGAACGGATTCGTCGTCGCCGGCAAGTCCTGACCGGATCTTTCCGGTCGCCGTCCTATTGCTGTCCGGGCCGGATGACTAGGATCGCGGTTATCACCGATGAGCGACCGCGCGACAGGCTGCGGGCACCTCGGGGAAGGAAGGACAACGATGACCACCGATTCCCTGCCGAAGGCTGCATCGACGCCCGCCAACGGGCACGCGGCCGCTCAACCGAGCGTCGCCGATACCGTGGCCCGGCTGCGTAAGACCTTCGCCACCGGTCGCACCCGCAGTTACGAGTGGCGCAAGCGTCAACTGGAGCAGTTGACCAAGCTGGTGGAGGAGAACGAGCCCGCCATCGCCGCGGCGCTGGCCGAGGACCTCGACCGCAACCACGTCGAGGCGTTCATCGCCGACATCGCCACCACCGCGGGCGAGGCCAAGTACGCGGCCAAGAAGCTCAAGAAGTGGATGCGCCGCAAGTACCTGCTGCTCGAGGCCCCGCAACTGCCGGGCCGGGGCTGGGTGGAGTACGAGCCGTTCGGCACCGTACTGATCATCGGCGCCTGGAACTACCCGTTCTACCTGACGCTGGGTCCCGCCGTCGGCGCTCTGGCCGCGGGCAACGCCGTCATTCTCAAGCCTTCGGAACTGGCGCCGGCGTCGTCGCACCTGATGGCCGAACTGGTGCCCAAGTACCTGGACCAGGACGCGGTCGCGGTGGTCGAGGGCGATGGCATGGTCAGCCAGGAGCTGATCAAGCAGGGCTTGGACCGCGTGATGTTCACCGGTGGCACCGAGATCGGGCGCAAGGTCTACGAAGGCGCGGCGAAGCACCTGACCCCGGTGACGCTGGAACTCGGCGGCAAGAGCCCGGTGGTGGTGGCGGCCGACGGGGACATCGATGTCGCGGCCAAGCGGATCGCCTGGCTGAAGATCCTCAACGCCGGTCAGACCTGCGTGGCGCCCGACTACGTGCTCGCCGACGCATCGATCCGCGACGAACTCGTCGACAAGATCGGCGCCGCCATCACCAAGTTCCGTTCCCAGGACAACCAGGAGGGCATGCGCATCGTCAATGAGCGCCAGTTCAACCGGTTGAGCGGCTACATCTCGGAGGCGGAGGCCGACGGGACGTCGAAGGTGGCCGTCGGCGGCAAGTGTGACTCGTCCAGCCTGCGGATCCAGCCGACCGTGGTGGTCGACCCGGCTCAGGACGGGTCCCTGATGCAGAACGAGATCTTCGGACCGATCCTGCCGGTGCTCACCGTCAAGAACCTGGACGAGGCGATCGCCTTCATCAACGCCCGGCCCAAGCCGCTGTCGGCGTACCTGTTCACCAAGTCGAAGGCGACCCGGGAGCGGTTCATCAGGGAGGTACCCGCGGGCGGCATGCTGATCAACCACCTCGCCTTCCAGGTGTCGACGGCCAAGCTGCCCTTCGGCGGTGTCGGGTCCTCCGGCATGGGCGCCTACCACGGCAAGTGGGGCTTCGACGAGTTCAGCCACCGCAAGTCGGTGCTGACCAAGCCGACCCGCCCCGACTTCTCCGCCATGATCTACCCGCCCTACACCGAGCGGGCCTTCAAGTTGGCGCGCAAGCTGTTCTAGCCCCGACTTTTCCCTGCGCCGGCACCAGGTCCCTGGTGCTGGCGCTCAACCCTGATAGCCAGCAGAGAGGAACCTGATGCCCGGAGTGCAGGATCGCGTCGTCGTAGTGACCGGAGCCGGCGGGGGGCTGGGCCGCGAGTACGCCCTCACCCTCGCCCGGGAAGGCGCCAGCGTAGTCGTCAACGACCTCGGCGGTGCCCGTGACGGTACGGGTGGCGGATCGGCGATGGCCGACCAGGTAGTGGCCGAGATCCGGGACGGCGGTGGGCGCGCGGTCGCCAACTACGACAGCGTCGCCGAGGCCGATGGTGCCGCCAACATCATCAAGACGGCGCTCGACGAGTTCGGCGCCGTACACGGTGTGGTGAGCAATGCCGGGATTCTGCGCGACGGCACTTTCCACAAGATGACGTCCGAGAACTGGGACGCCGTCCTCAAGGTTCACCTTTACGGCGGGTACAACGTCATCCGCGCCGCCTGGCCGCACTTCCGCGAGCAGAGCTACGGCCGGGTCGTGGTCGCCACCTCGACGAGTGGGCTGTTCGGCAACTTCGGCCAAACCAACTACGGCGCAGCCAAACTCGGCCTGGTGGGGTTGATCAACACGCTGGCGCTGGAAGGGGCCAAGTACAACATCCACTCCAACGCCGTCGCCCCGATCGCGGCCACCCGGATGACCGAGGACATCATGCCCAAGGAGGTGCTGGAGAAGCTGACGCCGGAGTTCGTCGCTCCGGTGGTGGCCTACCTGTGCACCGAGGAGAACGCGGACAACGGATCGGTATTCGTCGTCGGCGGCGGCAAGGTACAGCGGGTCGCGCTGTTCGGTAACGAGGGCGCCAACTTCGACAAGCCGCCGACGGTGCAGGATGTGGCCGACCACTGGGGCGAGATCACCGATTTGTCGGCCGCCACCAAAGCTGGATTCAAGCTCTAAAATTTGATGAAAGCCGCTGTTGTTCAAGAGCTTTCCGGGCCAGCCGGCATAGTCTATACCGATATCGCCGACGTATCCGATGGCGGTGGCAACATCGTCATCGAGGTACGCGCCGCCGGCGTGTGTTTCCCGGACCTGCTGTTGACCAAGGGCAAGTACCAACTGAAGTTGCCGCCGCCGTTCGTCCCCGGCATGGAATGTGCCGGGGTCGTTCGTTCGGCACCCGCCGATTCGGGTTTCCGGGTGGGGGAACGGGTTTCGGCGTTCGGTGTACTCGGCTGCTATGCCGAGCAGGTGGCCGTTCCGGTCTCCCACGTGATCCGCAGTCCCACCGAACTCGACGACGCCGAAGCGGTGTCGCTGCTGGTCAACTACAACACCATGTTTTTCGCCCTGTCCCGCCGCGCGGTGATGCGGCCGGGCCAGACGGTGCTGGTCCTCGGCGCAGCCGGCGGGGTGGGCACCGCCGCGGTCCAGATCGCCAAGGCGATGGGCGCCAGCCAGGTGATAGGCGTGGTGCACCGTGAAACCGCGATGGACTACGTCGCCGCGCTCGGCGCGGACCGGGTGCTGCATCTGGCCGAGGGCTGGGTTGAGCGCGTCCACGAGTTCACCAACGGTCAAGGGGTCGACATCGTGGTGGACCCCATTGGCGGTCGCACCTTCGACGACGCGATCCGGGCGCTGGCCATCGACGGCAAGCTGCTGGTGATCGGCTTCGCCGCCGGCAGCGTCCCGACCCTGACGGTCAACCGGTTGTTGCTGCGCAACATCGGCGTGCTGGGCGTCGCGTGGGGCGAATACCTGAACAAGGTCCCCGGTTCGGCGGTGCTGTTCTCCTCGGGTCTCAATCAGCTGGTTTCGCTGGGGCTCAAACCGCCTCCGCCGCAGCGCTATCCGTTGTCTGAAGCCCGCGCCGCGCTGCAGTGCCTGGACGACGGCGGGGTACTCGGCAAAGTAGTGCTGGAACCTTAGGCCAAGCCTCCCTATCCTCTATACCGGGTATCCCTCACCGGAGGAGGACGTGTCATGCCAGAACACGAGCCGGAAATGCAGATCACGCACGAAGGGGATCGCCCGGCCATGCATGGCCCGGTGCAGTTCTTCACCGGCGACGTGACCATGAAGCAGCTCTTCGGACCGGCAGGTTCGTCGAAAGCCCATGGCGGACAACTCACTTTCGCCGCAGGCGCCCGCAGTGTCTGGCATACGCATCCCGCGGGACAGCGGCTGATCGTCACCGAAGGCAGCGGCTGGGTACAGCAGTGGGGTGGCGACCGCCGGCAGATCAACCCCGGGGACGTGATCTGGACCCCCGCCGGGATCAAGCACTGGCACGGAGCCACCGCAAGTTCGGCGATGACTCACATCGCCATTCAGGACGAAGTCGACGGGCGGTTCGTCGACTGGCTGGAGCAGGTGAGCGACGAGCAGTACCTGGGCTGAGCATCATTGACGGACAATGTTGTTCGCTCCTACACTGTCGCCACTCCGCTTCGTTCTTTAGCCAAAAGGAGCAAGGCAAATGGCGGCATTCACCGACGTCGAACTCGAGTACATGTCCAGTCAGCGGCTCGGCAGACTTGGGACGGTGACCCCCAAAGGATCCCCGCAAGTCCGGCCGGTCCGGTTCACCTACAACACCGAACTGGGCACCATCGACATCGGCGGGAAGGCGATGGCGGGCAGTCGCAAACTACGCAATGTGGAAACCAACCCAAAGGTGTCTCTGGTTCTCGATGACCTGGCCAGCGTCGATCCGTGGCGCCCTCGCGGACTCGAGATTCGCGGCCGGGGCGAGGCGTTGTCCACCGACGGCGGCGCGATGATCCGCATCCACCCGACGCGGGTACTGGCCTGGGGTCTCGATCCCGAGTCTCCGAAGCTGCAAGCGCGCAACGTGTGATCCGGTCGCTACCAACATGATTCGGGCCACGTGGAATGGAGCGGTGCTCGCCGAGGCGCCGCGCACCGTCCGGCTGGAGGGCAATCACTACTTTCCGCCGGATTCGTTGCGACGCGAGTTCTTCACCGAGAGCAAGACACAGACTTTGTGTCCGTGGAAGGGCGTGGCGCACTACTACGACGTGACGGTCGACGGGCAGGTCAATTCCGACGCCGGCTGGTACTACCCGAAGCCCAGCCCGCTGGCGCGCAAGATCAAGAATCATGTCGCGTTCTGGCACGGGGTCGCGATAGAGGACGAAGCGGATAGAACGGTCTGACGTGCGCCGAGGCTCCGCCGATGTGCCGATGTGGCGGATCGGCATCGCCGGCGGGACGATCGGCATCCTGTGCTGCCTCGGTCCGACTGTCCTGGCGATGATCGGAATCATCAGTGCGGCAACGGCATTTGCGTGGGCGAACAACCTGTACGACAACTACGCATGGTGGTTTCGCCTGGGCGGGGCGACGGTGCTCGTGACGCTGGTGTGGTGGCAGTTGCGCCGCCGCAACCAGTGCAGCATCGCCGGAGTGCGGCAGGCCCGTTGGCGGTTGCTCGGTGTGCTCGCCATTGCCGTCGGTACCTACGCAGGCCTGTACGCGTTGACCACCTGGCTCGGTCGGTTCGCGTGACCGCTCAGAACGCGGTTCCGAAGGCGCCGACCGGTGTCGTCGACGGGGGCGCGCCCGTCCATGCGCTGACGATCTGAGAGAGCGCGTGCTGAAAGACGCGGACCTCGAACCCGGCGAACAGGGTCAACAGGCCGGCGTTGGCGGCCAGTGGCCCACCGAGCGCATAGATGCTGCCGCCCACCGGATCGCCGTCGGCGATCATCTCGGCGCCGGTCAGCATGATGTTGACGTTGTAGGACGGGACGGAGGTCAGCAGCGCGTTGGCGACATCAGCCGTCGGTAACAACGTCGCGTAAGCCGCCGAGGCGGATGTCGAAATCCCGTTGGCGACATAGGTGTTCGCCGCCTGCGCGGATGCGATGAAGTTCTGCGGCGAGGACAGTGTGGACGACAACCCGTTGGCCAGGGTGGTGCCGCCGGTGCTGACCGACTGCAGGACCGTCGGAACGTCGAGCGTCGGCAGCGCGGGCGGCGAGGCCATCATGGCCCTGATGTCAGCCGCGAAATCGCTGATCCCCTGTTGTGTTCCGGCGTTCAGCGCCTGGGCGATCTCGACGGCGCTGACCGGCGGGAGCACCCCGAAACCGGTGGGGACATTCGGGGGATCCGGCGACCAGCCGTGAGTGGTGCTGCCGTAGCCCAGATTGACGATGACACGCATGTCGGGCTCGATCAGAGAGGCCAGTGGATGACCGATGACCGGGATGGCCCGCAGTGGAGACAGGATCGGCAGGTTTTCGGTGGGAATCATGTAGTAGTGCGTCGAGACGGGCCCGACCGTGTTCGTCAACTCCACGGCGGTGCCCCCCGGCGGCACGGTCAGTTGCTCGGCGGACAGGAACGGGTAGCCGCCGTGCAACTCGAGCAGGCCCAGGAACGCGTTGACATTGGACACGATGTTGAGGGGGTACTGCGGGAAGTCGCCGAAGCCGTCGTACTCCCTGGTGAAGATGTTGGTGGCGAAGGAGTTGTCGGGAGTCGCCGTGCCGAACAGGGTCAGCCCCAGACTCGGCAGGCTCAGCCCCGGGAATCGGGTCAGCAGTCCGCCGTTGGGGTTCGACGGGTTGCCGACGAGGGTGAAGTTCAGATTCGGTCCGGCACCGAATACGTTGCTCGGGTTCAGTGCCTTCATCTCCATCGAAGCGATGACCGCGCTCTGGGAGTAACCGAACACGTTCACGTTGCCGCCGGGCGGCAAGGAGGAGAAGGCTTGGGTGATGGCGTTGTTCAGGATCGTCAGACCACGCGCCGCTGACACGTCGAAAGTCAGGTCCTGGACGCCCGTCAGCGGATAGAGACCCTCGGGCGTGTTGATACCGATGTTGGGGCCGCCGGGGAAGAAGGGGTCGATATACATCGGCGGGATGCCCTGGATGTAGTCCGGGATCGGGATCGGGTAGCCACTGGCGCCCATGACCAGGGTGACGGCAGCTGCCGGGGCGGCGGCCACGTTGGTCAACAGCGACCGGATCGGCGAAATAGCTGAGTCCAGAGCGCCGGCAACGGCGTTGGCGATTTCGGTCTCCAGGTAGGCAAGGCCACCGCTGGTCAGCGCACGAGCGAACTGCGCGTGGAATTCCGCCGCCTGTCCCAGCACTGCCTGACCCTCGCGGCCGTAGGTGTCAAAGAGATTCGCGATGGCCGCTGATACTTCGTCAGCGGCCGCGGTCGCCAGGCCGATAGTCCCGGCGGCTGCACTCGCGTTGGCGGCGCCGATCGCACCGTGAACGTCCGCCAGGTCCGCCACGGCCGCTGAGATGAGATCCGGCTGCACGGTCAAATACGACATCGACCAATCCTTCGCATCGACGAAATACGCGATGTCGACGGCGCCAACTTGAAGCCCGAATTCCCGCCCGGCGCGGCCGATGCCGGTGAGCCTACATTGACGTCCGCGTCAATGTCGCAGTTCGGCGAGGGAAACTACCACTGCCGCAACGGCATTGCAGGGGCCTAAGCGCCGGTGAGGTCGCCGAGCACGTTGCCGAACGCGTCGGTGATGACCACGAACTCGAAGCCGGCGGCGAGTGTTCCGATCGCGACGTCAGCGGCGATCGGCTTGGCGAACGCATTGACCAAGCCGCCCACCGGATCACCGTTGACGGCCTGCTGAATCCCGTCCAGGAACAGGTTGACGTTGTAGGACGGAGCCGTGGTCAGCAGCGAGTTCACGATGTCCGCGGTCGGCAGCGCGACCGCGTAGGTGTCGGCGGCCGCGCTGGTGATGGCGGTGGTGATATTGGTGTTTGCGGACTTCAGCGCGTCGAAGAAGCTGTTCACCGGGGAGGCGGTCGCACCGGGCAATGCGAACGGCAGCGACAGGCCGCCGCCACCCGAGGGCACCAGGGCTGCCAGGCTGGCCGCCGACGGCAGCGCCGGGGCGCCGATAGCCTTCGTGAAGTTCTGGACACCTTGTCCCGCGAGAGCGATCTGGTCGCCGACGAAGTTCGTCGGGATCGGCGGCAGCGCTTCGAACGGAACGTGTACGTCGGCGTAGCCGGTGGTGTAGCCGTAGTGCGGGTCGCCGTAACCCCAGTTGACCAGGTAGGTCAGGTTGGGCTCGAGCAACGCCGCCAACGGTGTTCCGATCACCGGGATGGCCTTGATCGGCGACAGCAGCGGCAGACCCGGTTGCGTGATCATGTAGTAGTGGTCCCACGTGTTGCCCGGTGATACGGGCTGCTCGATGAGGCTGTAGCCCGGTGGCAGCGCGTTCGGGTTCAGGTCGGGGTAGTCGCCATGCACCGTCTGGATACCGAGGAACGCGTTGAGGTCCGCCAGGAAGTTGATCGGGTACCTGGGGAAGTCGGCGTAGCCGTCGTACTGCAGCGTGTACGTGGTGGTCGGGATGCCCGTGTTGGTCGGGGTGGGGCCGAAGAAGTCCAGGCCGAGGGCCGGCAGCGACAGCCCCGGGAAGCGTGCCAACAGCCCGCCGTTCGGGTTCATCGGGTTGCCCAGCAGGGTGAAGCTGAGCTCGTTCGGACCGGGCAACGTGCCCGCGGCGATCAGGTTGCGCAACTCGAGGGAGGAGAGGATGGCGCTCTGGGAGTAGCCGAGAACGGACACCGATTGTCCGCCGGTGCTGATCAATCCGTTGGGCCCGAACAACGCGTTGTCGAGGATCTCCACGCCACGCTGCGCCGACACGTTGAGGGTCAGGTCCTTGATCGCTGTCAGCGGATACAGGCCTTCCGGAGTGTTCAGCGGCAGCGACGGCGCGCCAGCGAGAAGGTTGTAGCCAGCGGTGATCCAGGGCTTTATGGAGGTCAGGTAGGACGGCGGCGGGATGGGCGTTCCGCTGCCGGCCATGATCAGCGCCGCGTCGTAGGGCCCGTAGGGCGACACCGGAACGGTTGTGATCTTGGTGCCTGGCCCACCCGGGACCGGTGCACCGAACAGCGACTGGACCGGGGCGAGCAATGGCTGCAGGGGAGCGAGCAGAGCCTCGATCGGGGAGGCGGCCGCGCCGAACCCGCCTGCACCGCCCAGAACCTGGGCCGCGTTCGCGATCTCCGCCTCGGCGTAGGTGAGACTGGCCGCGGCCAGGGCGCGGTTGAACTCCGCGTGGAACGCTGCCGCCTGTCCGATGACCTGCTGGTATTCCTGACCGAACGCTCCGAAGAGTTGCGCGGCGGCCGCCGAGATCTCGTCGGCCGCGGCGGCGGCCAGGCCGGTGGTCGGGCCCGCGGCGGCCGCGCTGGCCTCGGTGAGGGCGGTGCGGATTCCGGCCAGGTTCTCGGCGGCGGCGCTGATCAGTTGTGGTTGCGTCGTCAAATACGACATCTGCTAATCCCCTTCACGGCCAGGGCAATTTCAGGTGTCAGACTAGAACGGTCCGGCCGACCGCATTGTGCTTTTAGAAGCTAAATATTTTTGGGACGGTCAGTCTTCAGGGGATCAGGGACTGAATGTCCTGGAGGGTGTTCACGACCGCTTCGGTGAGCACCAGGAACTCCACCGCGCCGGCCACTGTGGCCAGACCAACGTCGGCTGCGATGGGCAGCCCGATCGCGTTGATCAGGTTGCCCTGCGCCAATTGCTGGGTGAACAGCGCCGCGTTGTAGGCGGGCAGCGAGGTCACCACGGACGTGGCGATATCGGCAGTGGGCAACAGGACGGCGTAGTTGGTCGCGGCGATCGATCCCACCGTGTTGGCGATCTGCTGCGGTGTCGGCAGTGCGGCCACCTTGGCCCCGATCTCGGTCGGCGACGGCAGCGCGAATGTCGGAGCAGTCACCGGCTGGCTGGCCATGGCCTGCAGGTCGGCGCTGAAGTGGTTGATGCCCTGCTGGGTTCCGTTGGCGAGGGCGTTGAACACGGTACCCGGGGCGACATCGGGGAACAGTCCGAACGGCGTCGGGAGGTCGGCCGGACTCGTGGAGTAGCCGTAGTTCGGGTCGCCGTAGCCGAGATTGACCAGCACCCTCATGTTCGGCTCGATCAGGTTGGC
This sequence comes from Mycobacterium sp. Z3061, assembly GCF_031583025.1. Classification (NCBI taxonomy): domain Bacteria; kingdom Bacillati; phylum Actinomycetota; class Actinomycetes; order Mycobacteriales; family Mycobacteriaceae; genus Mycobacterium; species Mycobacterium pumcae. The sequence continues at coordinate 538,506 of NZ_CP134062.1, forward strand.
CAGCGGGTTGCCGATACCGGGTATGGCGCGCAGCGGTTGCAGCAGCGGCAGGTGCTCGGTCGGCAGGATGTAGTAGCTGGTGTTGCCGGTGTAGCCCGGCGACGTCTGCAGCGGTATGGCGGCGTTGATCTGCGCCTGGGTCAGGTTGAGGTATTGCGGGTGAACAAAGACGATGCCGGCGACCGCGTTCAGGTCGGAGATGAGATTGAGCGGGTACTTCGGGAAATCGGCGAAGCCGTCGTACTCGAGCGTGTAATTGCGGACCGGGTAGATGGTGTCCGATGGTGTGGCGCCGTAGAACTCCAGACCCAGGCTCGACATGACCAGACCCGGGAACCGGGACAGGAGACCGCCGTTCGGGTTCATCTCGTTGCCGGTCAGGACGAAGTTCAGCATGTTCGCCGGGGGAGGGGTGGCGCCGAAACTCGACAGACCCGCCGCGAGGTTGCGCATGTACAGCGACGAGATGACGGCGCTTTGTGAGACGCCGAAGACGGTGACCGACTGGTTCAGATCGTGAATCTGGTGGTAGACGGCGTTGTCCATGGTGGTGAGACCGATCTGGACCGATTTGTTGAAGTACAGACTGCGGACGCCGGTCAGCGGGTAAAGCTCTTCGGGTGTGTTCAGCCCTTGCAGTTGTGCAACGGTAGTGCCGATGTAGTTGTTCGCCTTCTGCAGGAACTCCGCCGTGACGATCGGAACGCCGGTGCCGCTGAGAACCAGCGAGATGTCGTTGGGCACCCAGGGGATCGCTGCCGCGGTCGCCGCCTGCGTGGTCGGCGCGAACGCTCCGCCCAGTGCTGCGGCGGCGGCCGTCTCGGCTTGCGCGTAGACCGAACCCGCCGCCGCCAGCGTCCGCTGGAATTCACCGTGGAACGCCTCGAATTGCCTTACCACGTCCTGGTATTCGCGCCCGAACGTGCCGAACAGCTGGGCGATCGCCGCGGACACCTCGTCGCCTGCCGCCGCCAGCAGGCTCGACGTCGGTGTGGCCGCGGCCGCGCTGGCCGCGCTCAGTGCCGCGCCGATCCCTTCGATGTCGGTGGCAGCCGCCACCATCGCCTGTGGCTCCGCCAGCAAAAACGACATACGTGCAGTCCCTTCCCCTCGACCCCCCGCAAGCTTTGCGCAAGCGTAAAGGGGACCTTCCGAAACTGTCTGGCGTTTACGCCATTCGGCCCGAAAGTCAGGGGATGAGGGCGCTGATGTCCTTGATGTTCTCGGAGATCGCCTTGGCGATGACGAGGAATTCGACGATGCCGGCGATGGTGGCCAGTCCGACGTCGGCGGCGAGCGGATATCCGATGGCGTTGATCAGGTTGCCCTGCAGCAGCTCGCTCAGGAAAAGCTGCGAGTCGTACAGCGGCATGGTGGTGGCGAAGGCGAGCGCGGTGTCGGCGGTGGGGAGCAGGACGGCGTAGTCGGTCGAGATGACCGTGGCGGCGGTGTTCACGATCTTCTCCGGCGACGGCAGCGCGGCGAGTGTCGCCATCAGGTCTGCGGGTTGCGGCGGAGTGAAGGACGGGATGGTGATCGGTTGTGCCATCAGCTTCTGCACCTCGGCGGTGAAGTCGTGGATGCCTTGTTGTGTTCCGGCGGTGAGGGCTTCGATGACAGTGCCCGGGCTGACGTCCGGGAACAAACCGAACGGGGTGCGGATGTCCGCGGGACTGGTCGAGTAGCCGTGGTACGGGTCGCCGTAGCCCAGGTTGACGATCACCTTCAGGTCGGGTTCGATCAGGGCGGCCAGCGGGTTGCCGATGACGGAGGTCAGGCGCAGCGGTGCCAGCAGCGGCAGGTTCTCGGTCGGGATCATGTAGTAGTCGGTCACGCCGGTGTAGCCAGGTGAGGTCGTCAGCTTGATGGCGCCGTCGACCTGCGGCACCGTGAGATCCAGATACTTGACGTGCACGGTCGCGATCCCCATCACCGCATTGAGGTCGGAGATGAAGTTGAGCGGATACCGCGGGAAGTCGGCGAAGCCGTCGTACACCTGGGTGTAGATGGCAGTCGGGTAGAGCGTGTCCGACGGTGTCCCGCCATAGAACGACAGACCGAGGGTCGGCAGCGTCAGACCGGGAAAACGCGCCAGCATGCCGCCGTTGGGATTCATCTCATTGCCGACGAGGACGAAGTTGAGCTTCCCCTGGTAGGGCGAACCCATGGCGGCCAGCTTCTGCATTTCCAGCGAGGCGATGATCGCGCTCTGGGAGTAGCCGAAGATGGTGAGGCTGTTTCCGGGAATGGCCAACTGCGCTTGAATCGCGTTGTCCATGATCGTCAGGCCCTCGACGACCGACTGGTTCAGCGTCATGCTCTTCACGCCGGTGATCGGATACAGGTTCTCCGGGGTGTACAGCGGTAGGCGGGCGGTGAGTGTGCGGACATAGAGTTCGTTCGCCTTCTCGACGTACGCCGCTGACGGAATGGGCACACCGGTGGGTCCGACGAACAACGAGGTCAGGTTGGCGGCGAAGGGCGGAATCGCGGCGGCGCTGGCGGCCTCGGTCTGCACATAGGCGTTCGCCGCCGCGGCCAGGGTCTGCTGGAAGCTGGTCTGGAATGCCTCGACCTGCCCGACGAGTGCCTGGAACTCCTGCCCGTGACTGCCGAACAGATTCGCGATGGCTGCCGAGACCTCGTCGGCGGCCGCGGCCAGCAGGCCGGTGGTCGGCGCTGCCGCGGCCGCGCTCGCGGCGCTGACCGTCGAACCGATGTTTCCGATGTCCGTGACTGCTGTCGTGATGACCTCCGGCGCGACAAGCAGATTCGTCATGGGCGTCTCTTCCCCCGTCGAAGACCGTGGTCTCGGTCAGATTGGCCGCCAGCGTATGACGAGGCCGCCGAATCTGTCCGGGTTTTGGCGCTATCGGGGAGCGCCGAGACTTACGGGATCAGTGCCCGGATGTCGCTGATGTTCTGTGAGATCGCCTTCGAGATGACCAGGAACTGGACGATGCCGGCAATCGTCACCAGACCGACATCGGCCGCGATGGGATATCCGATCGCGTTGACGATGTTGCCCTGCACCAGTTGCTCCAGGAAGAGCTGGGAGTCGTACAGGGGCAGCGAGGTCGCAAAGGCCAGCGCCGTATCGGCGGCCGGGAGCAGCACGGCGTAGTCGGTCGAGATGACCGTGGCGGCGGTGTTCACGACCTTCTCCGGTGACGGCAGGTTCGACAACGTGGCAATGAGGTCGGCGGGCTGCGGGGGCGTGAATGTCGGGAACTCGATCGGCTGCGCGGCCAGGGCCTGCAGTTCGGTGTGGAAGTCCTGGATCCCCTGGCGGGTTCCGTTGGCGAAAGCGTCGATCAGGGTGCTGGGACTGACGTCCGGGAAGAGCCCGAACGGGGTCTGCACGTCGGCGTAGCTGGTCGAATAACCGTAGTTGGGGTCGCCGTAACCCAGATTGACGATCACTTCCAGGTTCGGTTCGATCAGGGCGGCGAGCGGGTTCCCGATCACCGGTATCGCGCGTAGCGGCATGAGCAGCGGTAGTTCCTCGGTGGGAATCATGTAGTAGTAGGTCTTGCCGCCGTTCTCGTAATAGCCGGGCGAAGTGGGTAGTTGAACGGCGCTGTTGACTTGAGCGGCAGTCAGACTCAGGTACTTCGTGTGCACCGTGGCGATGCCCACCACCGCGTTGAGGTCGGAGATGAAGTTGAGCGGATACCGCGGGAAGTCGGCGAAGCCGTCGTACTCCTGGGTGTAGATGGCCACGTCGTAGGGCGTGTTCGACGGTGTCGCTCCGTAGAAGTCGAGACCCAGCGTCGGCAGGGTCAGGTTCGGGAAGCGGGCCAGCATGCCGCCGTTGGGGTTCATCTCGTTGCCGACCAGGACGAAGTTGAGGTCCGCCGGCGAGATCGGGAAACCCTGCGCCGCAAGCTGTTGCATGTACAGCGAGGAGATGATTGCGCTCTGCGAGTAGCCGAAAACGGTCACCGGGCCGTTTGTTATCTGATTCTGGATGTAGTTGCCCAGGATCGTCAGACCCTCGGAAACTGATTGGTTCAGCGTCAGGCTTTTGACGCCGGTGATCGGGTACAGCTCTTCGGGCGTGTAGAGGATCGGCAGGGCCTGGTTCGGGTTGTTCGCATGCACGTAAAGGAGATTCGCCAGAGTGGCGTATTCCGGCGGCGGTATCGGCACCCCGGTGGGGCCGATGAACACCGCGGTCGGAAATGTGCTGAAGGGCGGATTGGTGACCGGGAACGCCGGCGGTGGGGGTGTGAACGCCGCGGCGGCGGGCAGACCCAGGGCCCCTTGCAGGGCGGCGGCGGCCGCGGTCTCGGTGTGGGCATAGGCATTCGCCGCCGCTGCGAGGCTCTGCTGGAACTGCTCGTGATACGCCTCCACCTGGCCGATCACCGCCTGAAATTCCTGGCCGTGCGTGCCGAAGAAATTCGCGACGGCCGCGGATACCTCGTCCGCGGCGGCGGCCAGGAGGCCCGAGGTCGGTGCGGCCGCGGCCGCGCCTGCCGCCCGCACCGTTGAACCGATGCTCTCGATGTCCGTGGCGACCGATGTGATGATCTCCGGCTGTACCAACATAGACGTCATTTGCCCACCCCATCCCCCTGTGACCGCAAAAACGGTCAGTTCCCGAAGTCAGGGTATGACGCCGACGCTATGCCTGTCAGGAGTTCCCGTTCTTTGACAATCGCCTAATAGCGCATGCCGCAATACATTTGAGAATCATTGGAATTCGACGACTAACGCTTCCCGCGAAGCTCGTGCGACGTCCTAACCCACCGTGCGGGAATTCCGCTGGGAAGCCAAAGGTTCTGCGTCCAATAGCGACCGGGCCGACGGCGGGTCCCTCGATCGGGGCCGCACCGACCGGTGCGGTGTGTGCGACTTCGGAACTGGTGCAAGGGAATAGATCGACCAACACGTCGAAGGCCGAGTCCGGCTACAAGCCGATGCTCTGCAGGTCCTGAGCGATGTCCGCGGCGGCCTCCACCACCGCGATGAACTCGATCATGCCGCCCAGCGCGGCCAGCCCGGCGGTGGCGGCGAGCGGAAGTTCGATTGCGGCCCTGAGGTTGCCCTGGGCGAGCTGGCTCACGAACAGCGTGAAGTCGTACGCGGGCATGGTGGTGGCAAACGCGGTGAGCAGGTCTGCCGTCGGGAGCAGCACCGAGTAGCCGGTGGAGACCACCGATGCGAACGTGTTGGCGATGTTGACCGGCGTCGGCGGTAGGACCGGCGGCGTCGGTGGTGCGTAAGCCTGAATGAGTGGCGGGAACCCGGGCGGTTGAATTACCGGGGCCGTGGTCAGCGCGTGCGGTGCAATGGCGAGGAAGTCGTTGATGCCCTGCTGGGTCCCCCGGACCAGAGCGTCCGCGACGACGCCCGGCGGGACTTCCGGGAACAGCCCGAACGGCGTAGGCACGTCGGCGTAGCCCGTCGAGTATCCGTAGTTGGGGTCGCCGTAGCCGAGGTTCACGATCACCTTCAGGTTCGGCTGTACCAGCGCCGCAAGAGGTTCGCCGATGACGGGGATGGCGCGCACCGGGTCCAGCAGCGGAAGATTCGGGTGATCGATGATGAACCACCTGTTGCTCGTCGCGCCGGTGGTCGGCAACGGAGTGGCCGACTGGACTTGCGCGGGCGTGAGGTCGGCGTAAGTCGTGTGGACCGTGATGATGCCGAAGACGGCATTGATGTCCGACACGATATTGAGCGGGTACCGGGGGAAGTCGGCGAAGCCGTCGTACTGGAGCGTGTAAGTCGTTGTGGGATAAGGGGTATTGGGCATCGCGCCGTAGAACGGCAGACCCACGGTCGAGATGTCCAGGCCGGGGATGCGGGCCAGTATGCCCCCGTTGGGGTTCATCTCGTTGCCGGTGAGGATGAAACTGAGCTGACTGGGGAGTGGGGCGTTGGGTCCCAGCGAAGCGTAATGCCCCATCAGCAGCGACGAGATGACCGCACTCTGCGAGTAGCCGAAAACGGTGACGTGGTTGCCGGCGTGGATCTGATCCCAGACCGCGGTGTCGAGGATCTGTAGGCCCTGTTGCACCGAAGAGGCGAAGATCAACGAGCGCACGCCGGTGATCGGATACAGCTGCTCGGGAGTGACCAGCGATGTCAGAGTCGCGCCCATCGCATTGGGCTGGATGAAGAGTTTGTTGACAGCATCGAGGTAGGTCGGCCCGGGAATCGGAGTTCCGGTGCCGCCCATGGCAATTGCGATATTGTCGTTGAACACCGGCGGCAGGACGGGCGGCGCGGTCGGCTGGAAGAGCCCGCCCGTCACGCTCTGCCGAAGCTGGGCGGTGTTGATCGCCTCGGCGTTGACGTAGTAGTCGATCGTGGAGCTCAGGTTCTGAATCAGACCCTGGTACAGGGGCCCGAGCTTGGCGCTCACCGATTGGAATTCCCGGCCGAACCCACCGAAGAAGTCGGCGATCGCCGTCGACACCTCGTCGGCCGCCGCGGTCATCAGCGTGGTCGTGGGAGCTGCCGCGGCCGCGGCAGCCTCACCGATCGCCGTGCCGAGCCCGGACAACTCCGTCGCGGCGGCTGCCAATGCCGGCGGCTGCGCGAATACGTAAGACACCCTGGTGAGGGTAGAGCGGTGGCGCCACGATGTCTGGCCTTTGGCCCGACTCATAGAGCTTTGCCCGGATCAGCCCAAGAGAGCCTCTCGCAACCGGGTCACATCCGTCCCGGTGATGCCGGCGTCGCGCAGGTAGGCGTCCAGCGATCCGAACGACTCGTCGATCGTTTGCCATGCCGCCCAGAGGTATTCGGCGCGGACACCGAGAACTCCGTCGGACAGCCGCGCCTTGGTGAAGGTGACCACCTCGGGGGTCAGCTCGACGTCGGAGCGCTGCGCGATCATCTCGGCGATCTGTTGGCGCAGCTGCGGTACGGCTTCGTTGCTGCGCAGGTAGTCGGCGACGATGAGGTCGCGGTCCAGCCCGGCGGCTTCCAGGACTGTCGCGACCACGAAACCGGTACGGTCCTTGCCGGCAAAACAGTGGGTGAGCACCGGGCGACCGGCGGCCAGCAACGTGAAGACCCGGCGTACCGCGCGTTGGGCCCCGTTGCGAGTGGGGAATTCGCGGTACTCCTCGGTCATGTAGCGGATCGCGTTGGCTTCGATAGCTTCGTCGGACTCGTCGGCATCGCCTTCGGTCATCAATCGCCTGAACGCACTTTCGTGCGGGGCTTCATTGTTGTCGGAGTCATCGGCAGCGGGCTGGTCGTCGGCGAGGTCCGGGAATGGCAACAGATGGATGTCGACGCCGTCGGGCACCCGACCCGGGCCGCGCCGGCTGACCTCGCGGGTCGAGCGCAGGTCGGCGACGTCGGTGATGCCCAACCGGCGCAACACCTCCCGTCCGTCGTCGTCCAGTCCGCTCAGCTCACTGGACCGGTACAGCCGTCCGGGCCGAAGTGCCGCCGTCTGATCGGCGACATCGCGAAAGTTCCACGCCCCGGGCAGTTCCCGGGATGTCTCAGCCATGACTGGTGACCGCCGCGGCCAGGGCTGACTGCTCGCGGCCCAGCTCGGTGCGCGCGATGGTCCGCAGGTGCACCTCGTCGGGGCCGTCGAAGATACGCATCGCGCGGTGCCAGCCGTAGAGCCGGGCCAACACCGTGTCGTCGCTGACGCCGGCGGCGCCGTGTACCTGGATCGCGCGGTCGATGACGTCACACGCCACCTGCGGTGCTACCGCCTTGATCTGCGAGACCAGCAGATGCGCGGCCTTGTTGCCGTGCTTGTCGATGGTCCACGCCGCCTTTTCGCACAGCAGCCTGGCCTGGTCGATCTCGTTGCGGGACTTGGCAACCGCGTGTTGCACCAGTCCCTGGTCGGCGAGCGGGCGGCCGAACGCGATGCGGTTGTTGGCCCGGGCGACCATCAGCGCGAGCGCGCGTTCGGCTCCGCCGAGCGCGCGCATGCAGTGGTGGATGCGGCCCGGCCCGAGTCGTGCCTGAGCGATGGCGAAGCCGGCGCCCTCCTCGCCGAGCAGGTTGGTGGCCGGCACCCGCACGTTGTCGTAGACGATCTCGCAGTGGCCGTGCTGGTCCTGCCAGCCGAACACCGGCGTGGAGCGCACGACCGTCACTCCCGGGGTGTCCATCGGCACCAGGATCATGGACTGCTGCTGGTGGCTGGCCGCCTCGGGATTTGTGCGGCCCATGACGATGAGGATCTTGCAGCGTGGATCCGCCGCGCCTGACGTCCACCACTTGCGGCCGTTGATCACGTAGTCGGCGCCGTCGCGCACGATCGAGGTTTCGATGTTGCGCGCGTCGCTGCTGGCGACCGCGGGCTCGGTCATCGAGAACGCGCTGCGGATCTCCCCGTTCAGCAGCGGCTCGAGCCACTGCTTGCGCTGGGGTTCGGTGGCGAACAGGTGCAGGGTCTCCATGTTCCCGGTGTCCGGGGCCGCGCAGTTGAGCGCCTCCGGAGCGATCTCGAGACTCCAGCCGGTCAGTTCCGCCAGCGGCGCATACTCCAGGTTGGTCAGACCGGACTCGGCCGGCAGGAACAGGTTCCACAGGCCGCGTTCCCTGGCCTTGACCTTCAGGTCTTCGATGACCGGCGGGACCGTGAAGTCGCCGGGCCCGGCTTCGTGGCGGTACTTGTCGTAGTCGGCCTCTGCCGGAAAGACGTGTTCGGTCATGAAGTCGGACAGTCGTTTGTGGTAATCGCTGGCTTTGGCCGACATTGCGAAGTCCATGACCGCCACGATAGGACACCTGTCACCACCCCCCGCGAGCAGACGCAGAATCGCATGCAAGAGCACGGATTTGTGCGATTTTGTGTCTGCTCGCGGGTTGGATGGCCGGCGGGTTAAATGATGTGATGCGCCCCCCGCTTCCGCCGTTCAGCCTCGAGACAGCGCTGCAGAAAGTTCAGGCCGCCGAAGACGCCTGGAACACCTGTGATCCCGAGCGGGTGAGCCTGGCCTACACGGTCGACTCGCAGTGGCGGAACCGCGGCGAGCACATCGTCGGCCGGGCCGAGATCGTTGCCTTCCTGACCCGCAAGTGGCAACGCGAACTCGACTACTCGCTACGCAAAGGTCTGTGGAGCTTCACCGACAACCGGATTGCGGTGCGCTTCCAGTACGAGTGCCACGACCCGAGCGGCCAGTGGTACCGCAGCTACGGCAACGAACTGTGGGAATTCAGCGCGGACGGGCTGATGGCGCGCCGTGAAGCCAGCATCAACGATGTCGCGATCAATGAATCCGACCGCAGGCTGTTCGGGCCCCGCCCCGCGTCGGAGCACGGCGCGGACTTCCCGCTGTGGTGATCCGTTCTCAGACCGGCGGGTAGCTGGGCGGCGGATATCCGTTTCCGGACTCCACGCCGCGCAGGCCCCAGGTGAGATAGCTGAAGAAAAACTCGATCTCGTCGCTTCCGTCGTAGTCAGGACTCGGGTCCATCACTCCACCTCTCGACTGCCGATCGACTCCCCCATTGCGTCTGTTTCGCGAGTCTAGTCCTATCCGCGTCGGTGCGACAGGCGCGGTCCTGCCTAAACTGTCCAACTAGTTGATTGATAATCAGTCAGGTGGGGGGTCGTCCGCGCCCCTACCGGCAGTGACGAGGGTGAGTAGAGATGGCATCCGGAAGTGGCCTGACCCGCCGTGAGGAGTTGCTGGCCGTCGCCACCAAGCTGTTCGCCGCCCGCGGCTATCACGGCACCCGGATGGACGACGTCGCCGACGTGATCGGGCTGAACAAGGCCACGGTCTACCACTATTACGCGAGCAAAGCGCTGATCCTGTTCGACATCTACCGCCAGGCCGCCGAGGGAACGCTGGCCGCCGTCCACGACGACCCGTCCTGGACGGCGCGCGAGGCGCTGTACCAGTACACCGTCCGCCTGCTGACCGGCATCGCCGGCAATCCCGAACGCGCCGCCGTGTACTTCCAGGAGCAGCCTTACATCACCGAGTGGTTCACCTCCGAACAGGTGGCCGAAGTTCGGGAGAAGGAAGCTCAGGTCTACGAGCACGTGCACGGCCTGATCGACCGCGGGATCGCCAGCGGCGAGTTCTACGAGTGCGACTCGCACGTGCTGGCGCTGGGCTACATCGGAATGACGCTGGGCAGCTACCGGTGGCTACGGCCCAGTGGTCGGCGCTCGGCCAAGGAGATCGCGGCCGAGTTCAGCACCGCGCTGCTGCGTGGGCTGATTCGCGATGAGGCGATCCGCACCACCGCTCCGCTGGGTCCCTGACGGGTCAGTTGAAGATCGGCGGGATGATGTGCAGCACATCGCCCAGGACGCCGCTGAGCACGGACAGCGCGGTCACCGGCGGCTGGCTGAATTGCGGGCCGAAGTAGAAATTCAGTCCGGGATTGGTCGAGGGAACCCACGGGTACGCGTCCGGGAAGTACTCCGGTCCCCAGAGTCCGGCCTGGACGCCTATTTCCACCGCGGCGCCGTAGGGCGCCTGCAGCAGTCCCTGACCGAGGTAGTAGGCGACGGTGAACGGGTTGGGAATGTTGATCAGCCCGGCCGGGGTGGGTAGATCGGCGTAGCCGTAGTTGTAGCCGAGGTCGACCATCACCCGCAGCGGCGGCTGGATGAGGTCGGCAAGCACCGGTCCGGCGTAGGGGATGTCGCGGATGGGCTGCACCAGCGGCAGGTCCTGCGTGAGGAACATGTAGTACTGCGTGTTTCCGGCGTATCCCGGCGACGTCGGCAATTGCACCGCGTGGGAGAAATCGGTGCCCGAAATCAACGGGTAGCTCCCGTGTACGTAGAAATAGCCCATCAGCGCGTTGATGTCGGCGAGCACGTTCAGCGGGTACTGCGGAACGTGAGCGATGCCGTCGTACTGCGCGGTGTAGACGTAGGTCTCGTAGGGATTGCCGGCCGGCAGCGCACCGTTGAAGGGCACGTCCAGTATCGGCAGGTAGAAACCGGGGAAGCGGGACAGCAGACCGCCGTTGGGGTTGTTGCCCGCGGCGGCCAGGATGAAGGACAGGTCGCCGACATGCGGCGAGCCGTTCGCCATGAGTTGGACGATGTAGTTGTTGACGATCGAGGCGCTCTGTGAGTAGCCGAACGTCATCACATCGTTGCCCAGGGCGAGCTGAGCGTTGACCGCGTTGCTGAGGATGGACACACCCTTGGCGACCGATTGGGTGTATGTCATGTCGCCCAGAGCCGGGGTGACCGGCCAGAACTGCTCCGGCGTGGGCAGCACGCTGGGAATGGCCCCCGGGTAGAGCGGCTTGATGTACCGGTTGAAGACGTTGGTGAGGTACTTCGCGTTCGGTATCGGGTCGTTGGTGCCGCCCATGATCAGCGCGGTGATCGGGTTCGCCAGGGTCGCCGCGGCGGAAGCGGCCGTCGGGGGCTGTGCGAGCAGTGACTGGGCTCCGTTGAGCAGCGCGCCGTTCAGCGCCTCCGCCTGGGTGTAGGCGCTCGCGGCATTCGACAGGGCCCGGGTGAAGTCGTTCTGGAACAGCGAAGCCTGCCTGACGACGGCCTGGTATTCGTCGCCGTAGGCATTGAACAGGTTCGCCACCGCGGCCGAGACTTCGTCACCGGCGGCGGCCAGCAGGCCGGACGTCCGGCCTGCGGCGGCGGCGTTGGCGGCATGAATTGTGGCGGCGATCCCGTTGACATCGGTCGCCGCCGCGGCAAGCGCCTCGGGGGCAGTGAGCAGGTACGACATCTCCCCGTCCTTCCCGTCGACCGGCCCCCATCCCGGTCCGGCACGCACTACCCGCAACCGCGGGTATTAGGTATCAACCAGAGACTAGAACTGTGCGCCCGGGAATTCCGGCGTTTCGGCGGTTAATCGCCGGCGGTCTGCAGGTGTTTGTCGAGAAAGGCGATCTGGTCGGCGACAACGCGCTCGAAAGCGTCGTCGACGTAAATGGCGAAATGGCCCTCGGGGTAGGTCTTGATTTCGCCCCGCGGCGCCTTGGCCGCATAACGCAATGTGGGACCCGCCGGTGCCACCGAATCGGTTTGGCACACACAGAACAGAATCGGGCAGGAGATTTTTGCAGCGCTGCGACCCGGCCGGTAGAGAAGCACTTTCAGTCCGATCCGCGCCGCGACTTCGTTGCGCAGCTCCACACCCTCGGGCACCAGTTTGAGATAGCCGGGATAGGCGTCGGATGCCGTCATCAGTGCGACCTCGCCGGGCATGCCCGCGGTCGGGATCATCACCGGCGGCTTGCCGCGGCGGGCACCCAACAGGTCGCGCACCGCCAGCGCGGTGACGCGGGTGGCGGTCACCGGGTTGATCGCCCCGATGGACGCCAGGCCGTCGGTGAACGGGCACTGTGCCACCGCCGCGGCGATGCCCGGCAGGCGGGCCGCCGACTCGATCACGTGGCCGCCACCGAAAGAGGTGCCCCACAACGCGATTCGGCTGGCGTCGAGGCCGGGTAGGGTGCGCGCGTAGGCAACGGCCGCCGCCCAGTCGGCGAGTTGCATGTCGATGTCGAGCAGCTGACGCGGCTGCCCCTCGCTGTCGCCGAAGTTGCGGTAGTCGAACACCAGGCAGGCGTAACCCGCCGCACGGAACCGCTCGGCGTAGGCATCGAGTCGCATCGCGCGCACCGCGCCCAGCCCGTGTGCCATCACCACCACCGGTGCCGGGCCGTCCGCCTCGGGCCGGTACAGCCACGCGCTGATCCGGTCGCGACCGGAAATGAACGAGACGTCTTCGCGCTGCGGCATAGCGCAACAATAGTGCCGCCGAGAGCCCCGAAAAATTATGGACTACTGTCTAGAAAAGCTACAGCGTTGTGGGGACGGAAGGACACTCATGGCGATTCGCGTCGCCCACGTGGGCACCGGAAATGTCGGCGGGCTGGCCCTTGCCCAGCTCATCACCAACCCGGCGTACGAACTCACCGGCGTATGCGTGTCCAGCCCGGAGAAAGTTGGACGCGACGCCGGCGAATTGTGCGGCGTGGGCCTGGATTCGGGCGTGACGACCGGAGTCACCGCGGTCAGCGACCTCGATGCGCTGCTGGCCACGCAACCCGAGTGCGTCGTCTACTGTGCGATGGGCGATACCCGGTTGCCGGACGCGATGGCCGACGTGATGCGGATCCTGGCCGCCGGTGTCAATGTCGTCGGGTCCTCGCCGGGACTGCTGCAGTATCCGTGGGGCGTGATGCCGGACAAGTATATCGACCGGGTGGAAAAGACTGCGCAGCAAGGCAATTCGAGCATCTTCATCACGGGCGTCGACCCCGGGTTCATCAACGACCTGATCCCGTTCGCACTCGCCGGCACCTGCCAGCGCGTCGAAGCGGTGCGGTGCATGGAGATTCACGACTACGCGAGTTACAACGGCGCCGAGGTCATGCATTACATGGGCTTCGCGCGGCCATTGGACGAGATCCCGATGCTGTTGCAACCGGGAGTCCTCAGCATCGCCTGGGGAACGGCGATCCGGCAGCTGGCGGCCGGCCTGGGCATCGAGGTCGACGAGATCACCGAGTCCTACCAGCGTGAGCCGGCTCCGGAGGATTTCGACATCGCGGTCGGCCGGGTGGCCAAGGGCACCCTGGCGGTGCTGCAGTTCGAGATCCGCGGCATGGTCAAGGGCCGTCCGGTGATCGTCATCGAGCACATCACCCGATTGCGTCCCGACCTGCGCCCCGACTTGGCCCAGCCCGCGGCGGGCACCGGCTCGTATCGCGTAGAGATCACCGGGGAGCCGTCCTACGCGGTGGACATCGTGCCGAGCAGCCGCAAGGGCGACCACAACCATGCGGCGATCGCCGGGGCCGCGGGCCGGATCGTCAATTCGATTCCGGACGTGGTCGCGGCGCCGCCGGGCATCAGGAGCACGCTGGACCTGCCGCTGGTCACCGGAAAAGGTCTGTTCACGCCCACCGATCTGGTGGTCACCTAAACGAAAGGACTTGCAGCGATGGAACGACCGGGACGGGTCGAGGGCAAGGTCGCGTTGATCAGCGGCGGCGCCCGCGGAATGGGCGCCGAGGACGCGCGGCTGCTGGTCGAAGAAGGCGCGAAGGTGGTGATCGGCGACATCCGCGACGAGGAGGGACAGGCGCTGGCCGCTGAACTTGGTGAGGCGGCACGCTATGTCCATCTCGACGTCACCCAACTCGACCAGTGGGAGGCCGCGGTCGCGACGGCCACCGGCGAATTCGGCAAGCTCGACGTGCTGGTCAACAACGCCGGCATCGTCGCTGCGGGGCCGCTGCGCGAGTTCCGGATGGACAAGTGGCAGCAGGTGCTCGACGTCAACCTGACCGGCACCTTCCTGGGTATGCGCTCGGTGGTCGACCCGATGACCGAGGCCGGCGGCGGTTCCATCATCAATATCTCCTCGATCGAAGGGATCCGCGGAGCGCCGATGGTGCATCCCTACGTCGCTTCCAAGTGGGCCGTGCGCGGCATCACCAAATCGGCGGCGCTGGAACTCGCACCGGTGAACATCCGGGTGAACTCGGTGCACCCCGGCTTCATCCGCACCCCGATGACCGCGCACCTGCCCGAGGACATGGTCACCATCCCGTTGGGCCGGCCGGCCGAGGCGCGCGAAGTCGCAACATTCGTGGTGTTCCTCGCCAGCGACGAAGCCTCCTACGCCACCGGCAGCGAGTTCATCATGGACGGCGGGCTGGTGACCGACGTGCCGCACAAGCAGTTCTGAGCATGCTGTCGAGCCTGGCCACCCTTCTGACCGAGGTGGTGGGCTCGAACCACGTCGTCACCGACCCCGACATACTGGCCGGCCGCAGCATCGACCACACCGGCCGGTATCGCGGCAAGGCCAGCGCGCTGGTACGGCCGGGCTCGGCTGACGAGGTGGCCGGGGTGTTGCGGGTGTGCCGCGACGCCGGCGCCCACGTCACCGTGCAGGGCGGTCGCACCTCCCTGGTCGCGGGCACCGTTCCCGAGCACGAAGACGTGCTGCTGTCCACCGAAAGGCTTTCTGCTGTAGGCGATGTCGACGTGGTTGAGCGGCGGGTGGTGGCGGGCGCGGGAGCCACCCTCGCGGCCGTCCAGGCGGTGGCCGCGGCGGCGGGCCTGATATTCGGCGTCGACCTGGCCGCGCGCGACTCCGCGACCGTGGGCGGCATGGCCTCTACAAACGCCGGCGGCCTGCGCACGGTCCGCTACGGCAACATGGGCGAGCAGGTCGTCGGTCTGGACGTGGCGCTGCCCGACGGCTTGGTGCTGCGCCGGCACAGCCGGGTACGCAGCGACAACACCGGCTACGACCTGCCGTCGCTGTTCGTTGGCGCGGAAGGCACCCTGGGCGTCATCACCGCTCTCGACCTGCGATTGCACCCGGTTCCCCCGCACCGGGTGACCGCCCTGTGCGGGTTCGGCGACCTGGCGGCGCTGGTCGAGGCGGGCCGGGTGTTCGCGGAGGTGGACGGGATCGCGGCGCTGGAGCTGATCGACGGCCGGGGAGTGGCGTTGACTCGCGACCAGCTGGGGGTCGGGGCGCCGGTCGACGGCGACTGGTTGCTGCTCGTGGAGCTGGCGGCCGATCATGACCAGACCGAGCAGCTGGCCGGCCTGTTGGACCGGGTGGGACGGTGCGGCGAGCCGGCGGTGGGCGTGGATGCGGTTGCGCAACAACGTTTGTGGCGGGTGCGCGAGTCGCTGACCGAGGTGTTGGGCGTTTACGGTCCGCCGTTGAAATTCGATGTGTCATTGCCGTTGTCGGCTATCGGTGGTTTCGCCCGCGACGCGGTCGCGTTAATCGGAAACCGGGTGCCGGAAGCGCTGCCGGTGTTGTTCGGCCACGTCGGGGAGGGCAACCTGCACCTGAACGTGTTGCGCGTGCCTTCCGAGCAGGAGCCGGCCCTGTATGCGGCGATGATGGAGCTGATCGCCGGGTGTGGTGGGAATGTCAGTTCCGAACACGGCGTCGGCACTTTGAAGAGGTCGTACCTGGGCATGTCACGGGAGCCCGCCGACATCGCCGCGATGCGTGTCGTCAAGGCGGCGCTGGACCCGACCGGCTACCTCAACGCGGCGGTGCTGTTCAGTCGGTAGGCCCCTTGATGCCGACGGCGTGACGCAACTGAGCCAGGAACTGATCGGCGTCGTCACTGCGAACGACGTAGTGCGAGATCGCGATTCGGATCGCCGTCGCCGCCTTGACCGCGGCGTTGGGCCCCGGCAGGAGCCGTTGTAAGCCCTCCCGCATCTCCGGGATGACACCGGACATCATCGGGATGACGTGCTCGGGTTCGATGTCGACCATCCGCACCCCGGAGTACGAGTACTGATAGTCGACGATGAATCGCAATGCGGCGTCCAGCCTTTCGACGCCTTTGAGTCCCGCGGTCGCCTTCGCCAGTCCCTTCTCGAAGTTGTCCCGCTCGTAGCGGGAGAAGGCGGACATCAACTCCTCTTTGGATGCGAACCAGCGGTAGAGCGTGGGGCGCGACACCCCGGCCTGTGTCGAGACCTCGGACAGGCTGAGTTTGGTCTTGCCGCTGCGGGCCAGCACCTCCGCGGTGGCCGCGAGGATCCGCTGACGGGTCGAAGTGTCGTTCTCGACGCTTTCGCTCACCGGCGATGGCTGGCTCATGACTTGTTCTCTCCCAATTGTTTTGGGTTTGACTTTGGGTTTGGCTTTGGCGGCCTGGGGCGTACCAGCACCGATTGCTGGATTGCGCCGACCGCGCCGTGTTCGTCGAACAGCGTCCCGATCGTCGTTCCGATGCCGTCCGGCCCGTAGCTGGTTTCCGCGCGGATGCCGGTCCATTCCCCCTCGGGGACCCGGAACACGTGTACGGCCAAATCGGTGTTCACGAAGGTGAACTTGGTGATGTCCAGCTTGCTGCCGATGCCGTTGGCGCAGTCGGCCACCGCGAACAACCGCTCCAGCGGCGTCATGGTCTCACCGGCGACGAGGTCCGCGATCGGCCTGATCCAGGACTCACCCGGGCCCGGCTTCATCGGCACGGTCAGCCACAGCCATTCCAAACTGTGCACGTAGTTGCGGTCCCAGTTTTTCGCGGCCAGGTTGCGGTCGCGCGCCTCGGACACCGGGCGGGGCAGCGGCATTGGGGCATGCGCCACGGCCGCGGTGTCGACCTGCTGCAACCGCCAACCGCTGGCCCGGGCCACCGGCCGCGGCGCGCCGTCGGGGCCGGGAGCCAGCATCTCGGCGGTGACCAACTCGATCTGCTTACCACCGCGTTCCAGCCTGGAACGGACCCACAGATCCCCTTCGACCGGGACCGCACCGAGCAGGTCGATCACCACCCGGCTCAGCCTGGTGTCGTCGCGCCGCTCGCATCGTTCCAGCGCCCGCGTCAGCAGCGCCGATACCGGCGCGCCGTGCTGTATCGAGGACGACCAGGTGCCGCGGGCCAGATCGGTGGCCCGGAACTTCTCACCCTGCGCGTCGGCGCTGTCGATCAGCTCGTAGTACGAGTCGGTCATCATCCCCCTCAAGTCAGGGCAGGCCGGCGCCCGGAATGTCCACCTGCACGGCGTCCAGCCTGGCCAGCCGGGTGCCCACCAATCGCCTGGGATAAGCATCGGTGCTCGTCAGCAAGAACAGCGTGCGCCGCTCCGGTCCGCCGAGCGCGCATGCGATGGCGACCCGGTCTCCGAGGTCGATCCGGTCGGTCACCTCGCCGCCTTCGGTGATCCGCTCGAACTGATGAGCCAGCGTCATCGCCACCCACAGGCCACCTTGGGCGTCCAGTGCGATGCCGTCCGGTGGGCCGTCGAGGTTTTCGGCGAAGGGCCGGCGATCGGTGAGCCCGCCGTCTTCGGTGATCGAGTATGCCGTCAACCGGCGGCCCATCGATTCGGCGACGATGAGGGTGCCTCGGTCTTCGGTGATGACCATCCCGTTGGGGAAGTCGAGATCTGTAGCCACGACGGTCGCGCTGTCGTCGGTGTCGAGCCGGACGATGATGCCGCCCTCGAACGCCTGGGAGCCGATGTAGGCCCGCCCGAGGTCGTCGATGACCATGTCGCCGAGGCTGGCCGGCACGAGGTACGACAAGTCGGCGACGGGAGCCACCGTCTCGCCGTCGTACCGGAGAACCTGCCTGTCCTCGGTGGAGACGATGAGCAGTGACCCGTCCGGCCGGAAACCCAGTCCGGAAGGGGAGTGGCCCGGAAGCGGCAAGGTGGTGAGCGAGCCGCGCCAGTCGCAGGTGTGAACGGCAGCGCCGAGCATGTCGGAGAACCAGAGCAAGCCCTCGAACCAGCGCGGACCCTCTCCGAAGCAAAAGCCGTCGGCGAGCGGTGTCGGCGCCGGCGTGCCTTTACAAATCACTGCCAAAGTGTCATGCACCGTGGGCATTGCTGTCAACGCGTTCCCGCCGGCCGGCAAGCTTTACAATTATTGCTCAAAATGTCACGCTGGGCCGTGGGCTGCCGGAACAAGGGGTGAGCGCGTTGACGACAGAGTCTGAACAGGTCCAGTGGTCGGTGGAGAGCCTGCTGGATCTCTTCGAAGTGCGGCCCGACGGCCCCGACCGGTTCATCGCCGAGACCGGACTGGCGGGTCAGGACGGCCGGCAGGTGGTGGAAGGCACCCAGGTTGTCGCTCAGGCGATTGTGGCCGCGGCGAACCGGTTCGAGGGCAAGTCCGTGCGTTCGGCGCACGCTGTCTTCGCCCGCGCTGTCATGGTGGGGCCACCGATCGAACTCGTGCTCGATGTGCTGAACGAGGGCCGCTCCACCGCGACGGCGATCATCTCGGTGCTGCAGAACGGCAAGCGGTGCCTGAGTGTCACGGTGCTCACCGACGTTCCGACCGGCGACGTCATCCGCCACCACCTGACCCGGCCCGATGTCGCGGCGCCCTCAGACGCCAACGCTGTCGAGATGCCGATGGCCGGCCGGGAACTCCGCCTGGTCGACGTGGTCGATGTGAACAGCCCCGATGAGGTCGGCCCGCCGGAGTTGTATGCGTGGCTGCATTACGACCCCATTCCCGAGCGGGACGATCTGGCCAAGGCGCTGATCGCGTATTTCACTGGACACCTTGGTATTTCGACGACAATGCGGGCGCATCCGGGCATCGGCACCGCCCAGGCGCACTTGACGGTGTCGACCGCGCCGATGTCGATCTTCGTGTCATTCCACGAACCGGTGCGTTGGGACGACTGGCTGCTGTACAGCCACGAGAGCACGCAGGTCGGTGCGGGAATGTCCTACGTGCGCGGCACCGTGCACACCGAGGACGGCGATCTGCTGTGTTCCTTCGCGCAGGAGGCGCTGATCCGCCCGCTGCGCACCAGTGACACGTCGATCAGCGCTGCGGCCAGATTCTGATTCCCGTGCGCTTCACCATCACTCATCCGATGCACAGTCATCCCTACAACCCGGAACTGGTGAGCGGCGACGGCATCGCGACGGTGGCGGCCGCGGCCGAGAAGGCCGGATTCCACGGGTTCGGGTTCACCGATCATCCGGCTCCGTCGCAGCGCTGGCTGGAAGCGGGTGGTCACGACGCGCTGGATCCTTTTGTGGCCCTGGGCTTTGCGGCGGCGCAGACGTCTGAGCTTCGGCTGATTCCGAACATCGTGGTGCTGCCCTACCGAAACCCGTTCGTGGTGGCCAAATCCGGCGCCACCCTAGATCTGTTGTCCGGCGGCCGGTTCACGCTTGCCGTGGGGGTGGGCTATCTGCGGCGGGAGTTCGCCGCCCTGGGCGTGGACTACGACAAGCGTGCCGAACTGTTCGAGGAAGCCCTGCAGGCGATCCGGGCCATCTGGACGTGCGACGACATCTCCTTCGAGGGGCAGCACTTCACCGCGCGGGGGATCACCGCGCACCCGTTGCCGGTGAGCCGGCCGCATCCGCCCATCTGGATCGGCGGCAACACCGGTATGGCTCGCCAACGGGTCGCGCAATACGGGGATGGGTGGTGCCCGTTCCCCGCTCCGGCAGGACTGGCGCGCACTGCGGGAACCGCCGTCATCGATTCGATCGAGTCGCTGGCCACCGCGATCGACGATCTGCGGCGGCGGTGCGACGCGGCGGGCAAGGACTGGTCTGCGGTCGATATCACCTTCAGCAACTTCGAGGGCGGGAACCCGGCCAGCGACGACTTCAATGCCGACGCATACCTGGACGGGCTGGAAAAGCTTGCCGCACTTGGTGTTACATGGGTTTCGGCGCACCTGCCCGGCGACAGCCTGACGCACGCGCTCGAGGTGATGGACCGGTTCCGTGCTCTGGTGATCGAAGTGATCTGAGTGGACTTCTCGCTGGTGCCGCTGTCCGACGAGGATCGGGCGTTCCACCACCAGACACGCGCGTTCATCACCGAACACGTGACGGATGACGTGCGTCGGCGGAACCGTGAGTTCGGCGAGAACTTCGATGAGCGAGTCCATTTGGCGTTGGGTGAGGCCGGTTATCTGGCCTCGGATTGGAAACCGGAATCCGAGGGAGGGTTCAGCGCCGTCCGTCGGCGGATTTTCAACCTGGAGATCGCCCGGGCTCACACGCCGTGGTACCACTGGGGCACCACCTCCGTCGTCGCCCAGCTCGTGGAGCAGTTCGCGGCACCCGAGCTCGTGCAGATGGTGTTGCCGGGTGTGTTGTCGGGGGAGGTGCGGTTGTGTCTGGGCTACACCGAACCCGAAGGCGGCTCCGACGTCGCGACCTGCAAGACGCGTGCGGTTCGGGAGGCGGATGGATCTAGCTGGGTTATCAGTGGCTCCAAGATGTTCACGTCAAACGCGCAGAACGCGAAGTACGTCTTCCTGCTGACCAACACCGACCCGCAGGGGCCGAAACACCGAAACCTGACCATGTTTCTGGTGCCGCTGGATTCACCGGGTATCGAGATCCGGGGCATCCGCACCCTGGACGGCGACCGCACCAACATCGTGTTCTACAGCAACGTCCGGGTCGACGACCTGTACCGGATCGGTGAGGTCAACGCCGGCTGGACGGTGATGCGGGCCGCACTGGACTCCGAGCACGGGTTGACCGAACGGGATGCCGAGGGGTTGCAGGACGTCGCCGCTATGGCCGGCCACGGCCTGGTGATGGCCGAGGCGGTCGACCGGGTGGCCGCGTTGGCAGATGTTGAAGACTCGTCCGTGCAGTATCGGCTGGGGCGCTGTTTCGCGCGGATGGAGGCGGCGTTGTCCAGCCCCGGAATGTTCGGCCGCGTCGCGATCGGGCAGACCATGCGCGACATTTCCGGGGACCTGATGGACATGCTGGGGCCGGCTGCGGCCCTGCCGACAGACGCCGAGGGGTCCGCCGACGACGGCTCGGCGGAGCATCTCTTCCGGTTGGCCCTGCCGATGGGGATCTACGGCGGCAGCCTCGAGGTGTTCCGGAACATGATCGCCCAGCACGAGTTGCGGTTGGGTCGGCCCAGTTACGGCAGCTGACACCGTGGGGCGTCTCACAACGAAGCGTGGCGATTTACGGGTACCTGCCAGGGAATGACCAGAACTGCGCAGCGTCAGCTGGGAGCGTCAGACAGCCCGATTGAGGACGCGCTGGAGGACGCCTTCACCAGAATGGTGAGCGAGGGTGCGCAGCGTCTGCACCGCACCTGGCGCGAAGTCTTCGTGACCGGGTTCTTCGGTGGTACCGAGGTGGCCATGGGTGTCCTTGCCTACCTGGCGGTTCTGAGTGCCACCCAGCGCCCACTTGTCGCGGGGCTGGCCTTCTCGATCGGCTTCCTGGCGCTGCTGCTGGGACGCAGTGAACTGTTCACCGAGGGCTTCCTGGTGCCGGTCGTGACGGTGGCCGCACGGCGTGCGGGACCGGCGCAGCTGCTCAAACTCTGGGGCGGCACGATGCTGGCCAATCTGATCGGCGGTTGGGTGATCATGTGGCTGATCATTGCGGGCTTTCCGCAATTGCGGACACAAGCGATCGAATCGGCCACCCACTTCGCCACGGCGCCGCTGTCGACGCAGACTTTCGCTCTGGCGGTGCTGGGCGGCATGGTGATTACGCTGATGACCCGGATGCAGCATGGCACGGACTCGGTACCGGGCAAGATCGCGGCCGCGGTCGCGGGGGCTTTCCTGCTCGCAGGGTTGCAGCTGTTTCACTCGATCCTGGACTCGCTGCTCATCTTCGGCGCACTCATCACCGGACGGGCGCCGTTCGGTTATTGCGACTGGTTGGCCTGGTTTGGATATACCCTGGCGGGCAATGTGATTGGTGGGCTGGCGCTGGTAACACTGTTGCGGTTGCTGCGCAGTAAAGACCGGTTGCAGGAGGAACGCGCCGAGGCGATGACGTCATCCGCTGACAGGTAATTCTGCCACTACGTCGATGCGCGTGGGGTCAAAGCTGAAAAACCCTGCTATGGGCCGACTTTCGGGATAAGGGTCGGGGTAGGTCCAGGCGACGTCGTCGACGACGGTGTCGCCCAAGACCGCCGACCAGTACGTCGCGTATCCCTTGTAGTTGCAGTAACTTGCGGTCTCGGTCTGCCGGAGCAGATCGGTGCGTACATGTCTGGGATGGACGTAAAGCCTTGGCTCAAGCGCGGTTTCGAATAGAATCAAGGTTTCTTCGGTATCGACAAGCTGGGTGTCGTCGATTGATACCCGGAGCCTTCTGTTGGTCGGCCTGCAGTCGACGCGGTGGTAGGGGTTGGGCGGGTAGTGGACGAGCTCGCGTCCTTCCTCGAACCAGGCGTCCACCGCGTCCCAGGCCACGCGAACGAAACCCGGCGCGTCTGGTTCGGGTTCGGTTGGGAGCCCGGTGATTACGTCCGCTGGGAAGACGTAGCTGAGCGGCCTGTTCTGCTGGTGCACCAGCAGCGCCCGCTCGGTGTCGATCACGGTGCGTCCGTTGCGGGTGGCCTGAATCCGACGCGGATGCGGCTCGATGTAGACGACGCTCTCGGGGATCGGGGGAGTGAATCGTCCGGCGGGATCGCTGCTGAGTGGGCCGCGTCCGGCTACCAGGCTCATCATTCAAGGGTACGGCGGGTGGCGGGACGCAGTTGTCCACAAGTCGCGACCCTGCCAAAAAGTTTGAGTCAGTTGAACGTGGTATATTCGAACATGTGTTCGATATAGTGCGGTTCTCGCAGGTGGATCCGGGTGCCACCGAAGCCGAACTGGTCGCGCGCATCACCGAGTTGGAGCAGGTGAAATCCGCGGTGGCCGCGGGGCAGGCGCGGGCGGCGGCCGCCCTGGATGCCGCCCGGCGCGCCGCGGAATCGGCCGCCGGAGTGCCGGCGGCCAAGCGGGGCCGCGGGGTGGCCAGCGAGGTCGCCCTGGCCCGCCGGGATTCTCCCGCGCGCGGCGGCCGGCATCTGGGGTTCGCCAACGCCCTGGTGCACGAGATGCCCCACACCCTGGCCGCGTTGGAACACGGCGCGCTCAGCGAATGGCGGGCCACCCTGATCGTGCGGGAATCAGCCTTCCTGGACGTCGAGGACCGCCGCATACTGGACCGCGAACTGTGCGCCGAGATGGACAAGCTGGTGGGCCTCGGCGACAAGCGGATCACCGCCGCCGCCCAGAAGATCGCCTACCGCCTGAACGCGCAAGCCGTCGTCGATCGCGCCGCCAAAGCCGCCGCCGACCGCACCGTCACCATCCGCCCCGCCCCCGACACCATGACCTGGGTCAGCATCCTGCTGCCCGTCGCCCAGGGCGTCGGGGTCTACGCCGCGCTACGCCGCGCCGCCGACACCACCGTCGACGGACGCTCCCGGGGTCAAGTCATGGCCGACACCGCCTTCGAACGCATCACCGCCAACCCCGCCACCGCACCGGCCCCGATCGCGCTCAACCTCGTCATGTCCGACCGGGCACTACTCGGCGATGACACCGATCCCGCCCTGCTCGAGGGCTACGGACCCATCCCCGCCGAGGTGGCCCGCCGATGGCTCACCGCCGCGCTGGCCGACCACACGTCGCTGGCCACCCTGCGCCGCCTCTACGCCAGTCCCACCACCGGCGCCCTGGTCGCCATGGAATCACGCGCCCGCACCTTCCCCCGCGGGCTGGCCGAATTCATCAACCTGCGCGACCAAACCTGCCGCACCCCCTACTGCGACGCCCCCATCCGCCACCGCGACCACATCACCCCCGCCCAACACGGCGGACCCACCACCGCCACCAACGGCGAAGGCCTGTGCGAACGCTGCAACTACGTCAAGGAATCACCCGGCTGGCGCGTCACCGCGCACGACGAAAACGGTGTGCACACCACCGAATACATCACCCCCACCGACGCCCGCTACCGATCCGTCGCACCACCGATCTACGCCATCACCCATATCAGCGAGATGGAAGACGCCCTGGGCATCACCATCATCGACTTCCATGCCGCCTAGCAATTCGTTCAAAAAAGAGATAATTGACGCTTGCGTAGGCGTAGGGTGCTCTCCGGGATCAGAGAGTTCCGTCTGACGGGGGGTCGATTGTGGCAAACTTCGTTACTCTGCCGCCGGAGATAAATTCTTTGCTGATGTTCAGCGGTGCGGGGTCGGCACCGATGCTGGACGCGGCCGCGGCCTGGGAAGGTCTGGCATCGGACTTGGGGACGGCGGCATCGTCCTTTTCGTCGGTGACAACGGACCTGGCGGGCAGCTGGTGGCAGGGAGCGGCGTCGGCGGCGATGGCGGCCGCGGCCGCGCCGTATGCGGAGTTCCTCAGCACCGCCTGCGCCCGGGCGGTCGGGGCGGCCGAACAGGCGCGCACAGTGGCCGGTGTATTCGAGGCCGCCCGCGCCGCGACCGTCCATCCGCTGGCGGTGGCGGCGAACCGCAGCGCTTTCGTGCAGTTGATCCGATCTAATTGGCTAGGGCTCAACGCCCCCGCAATCATGGCCGCGGAGGGCCACTACGAGCAGATGTGGGCCGCGGACGTCGAAGCGATGACGGGCTACTACGCCGGAGCGTCGGCCGCGGCCGCGCAGCTGCCCAGTGATCTGCAACGACTCCTGCAGAACCTGCCCAGCCTGGGTATCGGTAACCGGGGCAACGCGAACATCGGGCACGGCAACACCGGCACCGGCAACATCGGCATCGGCAACAGCGGCACCGACAACAGCGAACTGGTGCCTCCGCAGTCGGGCAACTACAACATCGGCGGCGGGAACAACGGCAACGGCAACGTAGGTGCCGGAAACAACGGCAACAGCAACGTCGGGTTCGGCAATTTCGGCAATGGGAACATCGGCTTCGGAAACGGCGGTCCGACCGATTTGTCCAATCCGAACCTCTATACCTTCCAAACGACCGCCGGCAACAACAACGTGGGCATGGGTAACACCGGTAGCAATAACGTCGGCCTCGGCAACCTAGGCGACGGAAACATCGGCGGCGGGAACACCGGCACCGCAAACATCGGAGCCGGGAACACCGGCATCGGCAACTTCGGCTTCGGGAACAGCGGCAACGGGAACATCGGAATCGGGCTTGTCGGCAACGGGCGGGTCGGCGTCGACCTCGCCGGGGTGTTCAACTTCGGCAACGGCAACATCGGTCTGTTCAACTCGGGTGACCACAACGTCGGCTTCTTCAACTCCGGCAGCGGCAACGTCGGCATCTTCAGCTCAGGCGTCAATACTGTTTTCCCGGGCCACATCAACAGCTTTGGTTTCGGGAACTCGGGCACCGGCAGTCTCGGGTTCGGCAACTCGGGCGCCGGCAACGTCGGCTTCTGGAACTCCGGCCTGCTCAACACCGGCTGGGGAAACGCCGGCTCGATCAATACCGGCGGCTGGAATGGGAACAACCTCAACACGGGCCTGTGGAACTCCGGCGAGACCAACACCGGCTTCGGCAACTCCGGCCACGTCAACACCGGCGTCGGAAATGCGGGCAATGTGAACACCGGCTTCGGCTTCGCCACCGACGCCGGTGACGTCGGCATCGGTGCCGTCGACAACTCGGGGTTCGGCAACACGGGTGCCGGAATCTCCGGCTTCGGCAACAACGGCGGCAGCGACGGCCACGGGGTGTCCGGCTTCTTCAACACGATCGTTGCGGCGCTGCAGTCTTCCGGAGTGAGTTCGGGCTTTTTCAACACTGCCGTCACCGGCGCCGTGGGCCCCTTCCCGAGCGGCGTGCTGAGTGGCTTCAACTCGGGCCTGTTCAATACGGGGACCGCCAATTCGGGCATCCTGAGCCTCGGTCAGTTGGTGATGAAGCTAGGCTGACCGCGATGGCAGGACCGGTGGAGGGCATCAAGGTCGTCGAACTCGGGGTCTGGGTGGCCGGTCCGGCAGCGGCCGCAATCCTGGCCGACTGGGGCGCCGATGTCATCAAGATCGAGTCGCCGGCCGGCGATCCCGGGCGGATGTTCGGCCGCATGCTGGGCTGCGACCTCGGTGTGAACCCGCCGTTCGAGATGGACAACCGGTCCAAGCGCAGCGTCGTGCTGGACCTCACCACTGCGAGCGACCGACAGGTTGCGCTCGAATTACTCTCGGACGCAGACGTTTTCATCACCAACGTGCGGCCCGGTGCGTTGCGGCGGCTCGGCCTGGACTACGAGACGCTGGCCAACGATCACCCGCGGCTGGTTTACGGGCTGATCACCGGCTACGGCGAATCAGGGCCGGACGCCGACCGCGCGGCCTACGACGTCGCGGCTTTCTGGTCCAGAGGTGGCATCGCCCACCTACTCACCAGGCCCGGCGACACACCCCCATTCCAGCGTGGCGGCATGGGCGATCATTCGGCCGGCATGACCCTGGCCGGCGCCGTCTGCGCTGCGTTACTCGCCCGCGAGCGCACCGGCACAGGGCAATTGGTGTCGACCTCGCTGTACCGCCAGGGCGCATACACCGTGAGCTTCGACCTGAACACTTACCTGCTCACCGGTCAGCCGATCGCGATCGGCGAACGCGCCACCATGGGTAACCCGTGCATGAACAACTACGCCGCCGCCGACGGACGCCGGTTCTGGATCGTCGGACTGGAAGTCAACCGGCACTGGCCGGCGCTTTGTCGAGTGGTGGGCCGCACCGACTGGCTGACCGACCCGCGCTATGCCGACGCCCGCGGCCGCGCAGCCAACGCCGCCACGCTGATCGCCGAACTCGACGAGATCTTCGCGACCCGCCCACTCGACGAGTGGGCGGACCTGTTCGCCGCCGAGCCGGATTTCTTCTGGTCGCCGATCAACGCACTCGAGGACATCGTGGCCGACGAGCAATTCCATGCCGCCGGCGGAATCGTCGACGTACCCGACGGAGACGCGATCGTGCCGATGGTGGCGACGCCCGCCGATTTTCACGGAACGCCCTGGTTACCGCGCTCTGCTGCACCGCAACTCGGCCAGCACACCGACGAGGTCCTGGCCGAACTGGACGCCCGCCGCCAGCGCTGAGACCTCCGCGGAGCTTTACAAAATCGAGCGGAAGTGTCACGCTGTCCGAGGAGCTGTGGCAACAGGAACGGATCGATGGTTACTCCAACGTTCGACTTTCATCCCGGCAGGGGCACGGCACGCAGGGCTCACCTCGACGGCCAGGTACTGCGTCACCGCCTCGACATCATTGCCGTCGGCACCGGCGACGTGGTGCACACCGTCGGCGGCTGGCTGTATGACCGGGTGATGGCCGGCTGGCAGGTCAGCGTGCTGTTACCGCCGGGCTGCGACACCCGTCCGTTGCGCGTATTGGGGGCGCGGGTTTTGGACGAGGCCGGAGATCTGGACGTCTCTGGACCGATGAGTCAGGGTCTGGCCGTCAGCGCCGAGGCGTTCGCCGCCGACGACCGCGTCCGTGCCTTGGTGCGCAAGGCCGTGGCCAGTCGGTTGACCGAGGTTGCGCTGTGGGGCGAGGGCTGGCCACTCGGTGCGGACCGCGGCCTCACCCGGACCCAGTACACGCCGAGCGCCGCAGCCCGCGCGTTTAAAGCCGAAGCCCTGCGCGCAGCTGGAATGCATTACGAGGCAATAGCTTCCACAGAGTCTATGATTACCGACTCGGCCTGGCCGGGCTAGCCGGACAGCATGAAGAAGTACCACCGCCACACGTTGCTCTACCTGCACGAAACGATCGACCTGGGTTCGGGGCGCAGCGACGATTTCACCGAGGTGTTCGTCGACATCTATCAGCCGATGATGGAAGAACTCGGTGCCCGGCTGTACGCGATCTGGGAGACCACGCCCTACAACGGTCACTGGCCACAGGTGACGATCATCTGGGAGATCGACGCATTCGCGGACTACGCCAGGATCGGCGCCGCGCAGGCGCGCGGCGGTAGTCACGAGGCGGTGGCCGGGAAGTGGTCGGCCTATCTGACCGACTTGGGCGCCTCGGGTGAGGGCCGGATCATGTACGCCGGTCCCAGCAACCGGAGCCTGGCCGCTTTGCGTGACGTGAATTTCGATGCGTCGCTGGTGATTCAGGAGATCATGCAGACCAAGCCGGGTCGGCAGGACGACTACATCCGCGAGCTGGAGCGACTCTACGTCCCCTGGTCGGAAAGCACCGGCAAGCATTGGCTCGGCTCTTTCACCACCACGTTCCGTTTCAACGAGGTCATTCACTACTGGGCTCTCGAAGGCGGCTGGGAGTGCTTCGCGAACCATTACCCGTCCTGGAAGGACAGCCCGCCCGCTGAGATCGTCACCTGGATGAGCGTCGCGCCGGCCCTGCGCGACGGCTGGGAAGACTCCATTTTGCAGGCTCTACCGCCGTCGCCACTGCAGTGACGCAGGACTTCTCCTACGATCCCTTCGACGCGGCCGTGATGGCGAATCCGCTTCCCTACTATCGCATCCTGCGCGATCAGTACCCGGTTTACTATCTGCCGCAGTGGGATACGTTCGCTATCTCGAGGTTCGACGACATCTGGCAGGTACTGGAGGTCAACGACGGCACGTTCGTCGCCTCGGAGGGGACCCTGCCCGCGGCTTCGGTTCTGGCGCGGCACAATAACGGCCCGGTCGCCGACCCGCCGCTGCACCCGTTGCCTTTCCACGCGGTGTTCGACACCGATCTCTACGGCGAGATCCGCCGCGCCCACTCCCAGCCGCTGCGGCCCAGGTCGGTCACCGCTTTGCAGGCGCGAATCCGCGAGCTGGCCAACGAACGGCTCGACCTGCTCCTGCCGCGGGGCTCCTTCGACCTCACCCAGGACTACGGCGGCATCGTGGCGGCGTCGATGGTCTGTGAATTGCTGGGATTGTCAACGGAGCTCGCTCCTCAGGTATTGGCGGCGGTCAATGCCGGCAGCCTGGCCGAACCCGGAGAGGGCGTCGACACCGCCGAGGCGAGGCCGAACTATCTGCAGTTCCTGGTGCCGGTGGTGGCGCGGCGCCGCGACGGCGAAGCCGGCAAGCTGCCGGTGGTCGACGGACTGCTCGGCTATCGCCTGCCCGACGGCAGCGCGCTCAGCGACGTCGAAGTCGCCACCCAGATGCTGTGCATCTTCATCGGCGGCACCGAGACAGTGCCGAAGATCGTGGCGCATGGGCTGTGGGAGCTCAGCCGGCGTCCCGGGCAACTTGCGGCCGTACGGGCCGACCCGGCCACCAACGTCCCGGTCGCCCGCGAAGAGATGATCCGCTACTGTGCCCCGGCGCAATGGTTCGCCCGAACGGCGCGTAAACCCTTCACCCTGCACGGCCAGACGATCAGCCCCGGGCAACGGGTGATCACGTTGCTGGCCTCGGCGAACCGTGACGAACGAGAGTATCCCGAACCCGACGAATTCATCTGGGACCGCCCGATCCAACGGTCGCTGGCATTCGGCCGCGGCCAGCATTTCTGCCTCGGCTATCATCTGGCACGGCTGGAAGTTGCTGTGCTGCTGGAAGAATGGTTGCGCCGGGTGCCCGAATTCGCGATCGACGGCGAAAAGGCCACCCGGCTGCCGTCCAGTTTCCAGTGGGGCTGGAACAAGATTCCGGTGGAGGTCTGAGGTGTGGTCGTATCGGGTCGTCGCGCCCTACTCGTTCGAGCGCACCTCGATTCCGGCCAAGACATCTGAGTGCCTCACGAACGGCCAAGTGCTGCTGCGGTTTCAGGCCGCCGGGGTGTGCGGCAGCGATCTGCCCGGTTTCCGCGGCGCGCAGGGACGGCTGCCGGGTGACGACGGCCGCAGCGCCGCGGAGAAGGACGGCTTCCCGATCCACGAAGTGGCCGGCGAGGTCCTTGCCAGCAGGCACCCGGACCACCGGCCCGGCGACCAGGTGGTGGGCTGGGCCTCCGGGTTCGACGGCCTGATGGAGCGGGTGGTCAGCGACGGTGACGGTCTGGCGCCCTACGATCCGTCGCTCAGCGCGGCACAGGCGGTAGGCCTGCAGCCGTTGGC
This sequence comes from Mycobacterium sp. Z3061, assembly GCF_031583025.1. Lineage (NCBI taxonomy): Bacteria > Bacillati > Actinomycetota > Actinomycetes > Mycobacteriales > Mycobacteriaceae > Mycobacterium > Mycobacterium pumcae. The sequence continues at coordinate 568,706 of NZ_CP134062.1, forward strand.
CTGCGTGCTGTATGCGTGCGAGCAGTTGCCCGATCTGGCCGGCCGGCACGTGGCGATCATCGGCCAGGGATCGATCGGCCTGCTGTTCTCCTACGTCGCCAATGCCGCCGGAGCACGACGAGTCACCGGAATCGACCCGGTCGACCGCGAAAAGCTCTCGTGCGCATTCGGTGTCGATGATGCCGTGCGTGCCACCAGCGACCGGTGGGTGAGCCGGCTTGCTCCGGAGGACCGGCCCGAGGTGGTCATCGAGGCGGTCGGTCATCAGGTGGCCACCCTGGGGCATGCGATCGGGGCAGCCGCCCCGGGCGGCACCGTGTTCTACTTCGGCGTGGCCGACGACGACTCGTATCCCATCGACATGCGCGCCATGCTGCGCAAGAACCTGACGCTGAAATCCGGTGTCACACTCGACCGGCGGCGGATGCTGGACCTGGCCGGCAAGTTCGCTGCCGAACACCCCGACCTGCTCGGCACCTATCTGACACACACCTTCGCGGTCGACGACGTCCAGGCGGCGTTCGAGTTGGCCTCCCGTCCGGACCCGGACCGCGTGAAGATCGCGATCGCCGGATGAGCGTCTTCAGAAGCGACCTGAAAAGACCCCGCTGGGGGGGCTGGGTCACCGGTCCGACACTGATCGGCCCCGATGAATTCGCCCGGGCCGGCTACGACTACGTCGGATTCGACGCCCAGCACGGCTATCTGGACGACGCCGGAATCGCCGCGATGCTGCGCCACCTCGAACACGTCCCGATCGCCACCGCCGTTAGGTTGCCCAACGCCGACCCGGCGCCCATCGGACGGGTGCTCGACGCCGGTGCCGACGCCGTCATCATCGCCATGATCGAATCGGCTGACCAGGCCGCCGCGGCGGTGGCCGCGACCCGCTATCCTCCCGCGGGCATTCGCAGCTTCGGGCCGTTGCGGGCGAGCCTAGGCCACGATCCCACCGCGCTGGCGGAGCGGGCCGGGGTCTTCGCCATGATCGAGACGGCCGCGGCGGTTTCCGGTATCGAAGACATCTGCGCGGTGAGCGGGTTGACCGGCATCTACGTCGGTCCGGCCGATCTGGCGATCTCGATGGGCGCCGACGTGGTCGGTGCGACACGCAACGACCTCGTTCTGCAGGCGATCGGCCGGATCCACCGCGTCGCCAGTGCCGCCGGACTAATCACCGGAATCCACGCCAGCGACGGATCGACGGGAAAGAGGATGGCCCAGTTGGGCTTTCAGATGATCACGCTGGCATCCGAATCGCATGCGCTGCGCCGGGGCGCCGCCGAACACCTGCGCGAGGCGACCGACCGGTGAGCGACACGAAGATCGCGTTGGTGACCGGCGCGGCCGGCGGGCAGGGCGGCGCGATAGTGCAGAAATTGCTCGCCAGAGGATTTCAGGTCGCGGCCTGTGACGTGCGAACTGACGGAATCGGCTCTGCGACAGAGGGATTGCTCAGTCTCGCGTTAGACGTCACCGACCCGCGGCAGTGGGAAGGCGCCGTCTGTGTAACCGTCGAGCGATTCGGGGGACTGTCCACCCTGGTCAACAACGCCGGGGTGCTGCACCGGGCGTCGCTTGCCGATGAGACGATCGAAGACTTCGAGAACTCGTGGCGGGTCAATTGTCTGGGCGCGTTCCTGGGTATGCGTGCCGCGCTGCAACACCTGCAAGCGGCCGACAACGCCGCTATCGTCAACATCTGCAGTACCGGAGCAATCCGCCCTTTTCCGCAGCATTGCGCCTACGGCTCCGCCAAATGGGCACTTCGCGGACTGACCCAGACCGCGGCGGCCGAACTCGCCCCGGCCGGGATCCGCGTCAATGCGGTGTTCCCGGGGCCGGTCGCCACCCCGATGCTTGACGACGCCATTCAGCAGCGACTGGCGGCGGTGGCGATGTTCGGCCGGTTGGGCCGGCCTGCCGAAATCGCCGATGCAGTAACGTTTCTGGTCTCCGAGGAGGCGTCGTTCATCACCGGTTCGGAGCTCGTCGTCGACGGTGGGCAATGCCTGCAGATCCGGTGAGCGTCCGACTGCGACTGGACCCGGCGCTGCGTGAGGTTGCCGTCAACCGGACGGTGTTCACCGCCGAAGCCATTCCGCTGATCCGGGAGGCGATGAACCAGCGTCGCTCCGAGGCGCGTATGGACACGGCCGGGGTGTCAATCGACCAGGCGGCCGTGGCGGGCGTGCCGGTGCGTATCTATCGCGGCGGCGCGGGGCGGGCACCGGCGGTCCTCTACTGCCACGCAGGCGGTTTCGCACTCGGCAATCTGGACACCGACCACCGGCAGTGTCTGGAACTGGCCCGCCGCGCCGGATGTACGGTGGTGTCCGTCGACTACCGCCTGGCACCGGAACACCCGTACCCGGCGGCGCTGAACGACGCGCAAGAGGTGCTGAAGTGGTTGCACAGCAGAGCATCTGAGCTGAGCATCGATCCCGGTCGGGTCGCAGTGGCGGGCAGCAGCGCCGGCGGTGCCCTGGCCGCCGGCCTGGCACACGGCGCCGCCGACGGCGAACTGCCACCACTGGTGTTCCAGCTGCTGCACCAGCCGGTGCTTGACGACCGACCGACTTTGTCCAGGAACGAGTTTCGTGCCACCCCCGCGTTCGACGGCGAGGCAGCGGACCTGATGTGGCGGCACTACCTGGCCGGGCAGCAACCAACGCCGGAGGCCGCGCCCGCCCGGCGGGAAGTGTTGGCGGGACTGCCCCCCGCGCTGATCACGTGCGCAGAGGTCGATCCTTTCCGCGACGAGGCGGTGGAGTACGCGCAGCGCTTGCAAAGCGCCGGGGTGCCGACCGAGCTGCACGTGTTCTCTGGCGCCTGCCACGGATTCGACTCGCTGCTGCCCGATTGGGCGGAGTCGCAACGGCTGTTCGCGCTGCAAGGCGCCGCGCTGGCGGCGGCGTTCAGAATCTGATCAATTGGCGCACCGCGGTGCCGTCGGCCAAGTGGTCCATCGCCTCGTTGATGTCGTCCAACCGGATCGTCGACGAGACCAGGGATTCCACCGGCAGCCGGCCGGACTGCCACAGCGCGACGAAGCGGGGGATGTCGCGGCTGGGCACCGCCGACCCGAGATAGCTTCCGATCAGCGAGCGCCCCTCGGCGACAAAACCCAACGGCGACAGGCTGATCCGAGCGTCCGGCCGCGGCAGTCCGACGGTGACGGTGCGCCCGCCCGGGGCGGTCAGCCCGATCGAGGTCTCCAAGGCGAGGGGATGGCCGACGGCCTCTATCACCACGTCCGCCTTGACTCCCGCGGCCTGCTCCGGCGTGTAAGTCTCGTGTGCGCCCAGAGCCGCTGCGGCACACAGCTTTTCCGGGAGTTGATCGACGCCGATGACGCGGACACCGTGATAGGTCAACGCCGTGATTACCGCCGCCATGCCGACACCGCCGAGCCCGACGACCGCGACGGACTGGCCGGGCCGGGGGTCGCCGACGTTGAGCACGGCACCGCCGCCGGTCAGCACCGCGCACCCGAGCAGGGCGGCCACCTCCGGCGGTACATCGTCGGGCACGGCGACGGCACTGGCCCGATTGACCACCGCGTGCGTCGCGAACCCCGAGACGCCGAGGTGGTGATAAACCGTTCCGCCGTCCCGGCTCAGGCGGATGCCCCCACCGAGCAGCGTCCCCGCGTTGTTGGCCGCGCTGCCGGGCCCGCACGGCGTCAGGCCCTCCGTCGCGCACGCGGGACAGTGGCCGCAGCGGGGCAGAAACACCAGCACCACCCGCTGTCCGATGGCCAGGTCGTCGACGCCGTCACCGAGCGCTTCGACGACGCCCGCCGCCTCGTGACCCAGCAGCATCGGCACCGGACGTACCCGGTTGCCGTCGACCACCGACAGATCCGAGTGACACACCCCGGCCGCTTCGACGCGCACCAGCACCTCGCCGGGACCCGGGTCCGCCAGTTCGAGAGCGGCGATGCTGATCGGCCGCGATCGCGCGTACGGGCGTGGCGCACCGATCCGCTCCAGCACCGCGCCGCGGATGTGAATCATGTTGGAATACAACCATGAGCTCCATGCCACCAGCCCCGGACGGCCTCACCAGCGCTGATTTCCCGGTGCTGTGGCCGGTGCTCACTCGCTGGGCCGACAACGACATGTTCGGCCACCTCAACAACGCGGTCTACTACCAACTGTTCGACACCGCGATCAACGCCTGGATCGCCACCGGGGCCGGTGTCGATCCGCTCACCATTCCCGAACTGGGCATCGTCGCGGAGTCGGGCTGCCGCTATTTCGCCGAGCTGGCTTTCCCGGAGCGCCTCGCGGTGGGCCTGGCCGTGACGCGGCTCGGCCGCAGCAGCGTCACCTATCGACTGGGCGTCTTCAAGGAGATCGACCAGGAGCCGCGGCCTGTTGCCGCACTGGGCCACTGGGTGCATGTCTACGTCGATCGCGACACCCGCCGACCGGTCCCGATTCCCGACGCGATCCGGTCGTTGTTGTCGACCGCCTTCGTGAATTGAGCCCGGCCGGGCGCACGTATGCTTCGCCAATGGCAGTTATGAGCAAGACAGTCGAGGTCGATGCCGAGGCCGGCTCCATCATGGGCATCGTCTCCGACATCGAGCGGTACCCGGAATGGAATGAAGGCGTCAAAGGCGCCTGGATCCTCGCCCGCTACGACGACGGCCGCCCCAGCCAGGTTCGCCTGGACACCAATGTCAACGGTTTCGAAGGCGTCTATATCCACGCCGTGTATTACCCGGGTGAGAACCAGATTCAGACGGTGATGCAGCAGGGAGACCTGTTCGCCAAGCAGGAGCAGCTTTTCAGCGTGGTGGCCACCGGAGCGAACAGCCTGCTCACCGTCGACATCGACGTCGAGCCCAGCATGCCGGTGCCCGCGCCCATGGTGAAGATGTTGCTGGGCAACGTCCTCGACCAACTGGCCGCCAACGTCAAGCAGCGCGCCGAGCAACTCGGCTAGGAGTTGAAGATTCCCGTCCGGTCCAATGTCTCGGTAAGCCGTTGGGCCGCGTCGGTGAACTGCCAGACCGTGTGCTCGACCACGGCCGCCGCGTCGCGGTCCCGCAACGCGGCGATCAGCCGGCGGTGGCTGTCGACGGTGGATTCGCCCCACAGCGGGTCGGCGGCGTACAGCTGGGCGGGCATGTAGCGGGCGGCGTTGAGCAGGAACCAGGCCAGTTTGATCCGCCCGCTCGCCTGGTTGAACACCCGGTGGAACGAGAACTCCAGCGAGGCGATCGCCTCGACGTCCCCGCCGCCGACCGCCGACGCCAACAGGTCGTTGATGCGCTCCAACTCGGCGATCTCGCGTTCGGTGATGCGTTCGGTCGCCGTGCCGGCCAACTCGCGGGCGATCGTGGACTGCAGCCAGAAGATGTCGTCGATGTCCTGGCGGGTCAGCGGGAGCACCACGTGACCACGGTGCGGCTCCAGCTGCACCATGCCCTCGCCGCGCAGCTTCAACAGGGCCTCGCGCACCGGCGTGATGCTCACCCCGAGCTGAGCGGCGGTTTCGTCCAGCCGGATGAACGTGCCCGGGCGCAGCGTCCCCGACATGATCGCGGTCCGCAGGTGCCCGGCGACTTCGTCGGACAGCTGCGCCCGGCGCAGCGGCCGGCGCCTGCGCGGCTCGGAACCTAAGGCCGATAACGGTGCATTCACGGGGCCTGCCAGGCCTTTCAGCGACATTGCGGTATTGGCTCAAGTCGTGGCTAAGGGCTTGTTAGCGACCTCAGCGGCCGTTAGTGTGACCCAGACAACACATGTTTTATCAAATATCAGCCTGACGCAAGCGGTGCGCGAGTGAAGGGAAGGCATATTGACCGCCCAACTGGCCGGCCACCGGACGCAGGCCCATTCCGAAGCGCTCGAGCAGCCGTATCTTGCCCGCCGCCAGAACTGGGTGAACCAGCTCGAACGGCACGCGATGATGCAGCCGGACGCGCCGGCGCTGAGGTTCCTGGGCCGCACGCTGACGTGGGCGGAGCTGCGGGGCCGCGTGACGGCGCTGGCCGGCGCGCTCAGCCGCCGTGGCGTCGGCCCCGGCGACCGGGTGATGGTGTTGATGCTCAACCGCCCCGAGTTCGTCGAGTCGGTGCTGGCCGCCAACATGTTGGGAGCGATCGCCGTCCCGCTGAACTTCCGGCTCACCCCTTCGGAGATCGCCTTCCTGGTCGAGGACAGTGGGGCTCGCGTGGTCGTCACCGAAGCGGTCCTCGCCCCGGTGGCGACGGGCGTACGGCAGATCGCTCCACTGCTGGACACGGTGGTGGTGGCAGGCAACAGTGCCGATGACGACGTCCTCTTCTATGAAGACCTTATGAATGAAGCGGGCGATGCGCCCGCCCCGGTTGACATCCCGAACGACTCCCCGGCCCTGATCATGTACACATCGGGCACCACCGGGCGGCCCAAGGGTGCGGTGCTCACCCACGCCAACCTCACCGGTCAGACGATGACCATGCTCTACACCAGTGGCGTCGACCTCAACAACGACGTCGGCTTCATCGGTGTCCCGTTGTTCCACATCGCCGGGATCGGCAACGTGCTCTCCGGGATGCTGCTCGGCCTCCCGACCGTGATCTACCCGCTCGGCGCGTTCGAGCCCGGCCAGCTGCTCGACGTATTGGAGGCCGAGAGGGTCACCGGCATATTCCTGGTTCCCGCGCAGTGGCAGGCGGTGTGCGCGGAGCAGCAGGCAAGGCCGCGCGACCTGCGGTTGCGGGTGATGTCGTGGGGTGCCGCGCCGGCGCCAGATGTGTTGCTGCGAAAGATGTCCGAGATCTTTCCGGGCACCCAGATCCTGGCCGCATTCGGCCAGACCGAGATGTCGCCGGTGACGTGCATGCTGCTCGGCGACGACGCCATCCGCAAGCGGGGATCGGTCGGCCGGGTGATCCCGACGGTTGCCGCACGGGTCGTCGACGACAACATGAACGACGTGCCGGTCGGAGAGGTCGGCGAGATCGTCTATCGCGCACCGACATTGATGAGTGGCTACTGGAACAATCCGGAGGCCACCGCGGAGGCTTTCGCCGGCGGCTGGTTCCACTCCGGCGACCTGGTCCGGATGGACGCCGATGGCTACGTGTGGGTCGTGGACCGCAAGAAGGACATGATCATCTCCGGCGGCGAGAACATCTACTGCGCGGAGGTCGAGAACGTTCTGGCCGGCCATGAGCGCATCGTCGAGGTCGCGGTGATCGGCCGGGCCGATGAGCGATGGGGTGAAGTTCCGGTCGCCGTCGCCGCTGTAACGGAAGGCCACCTCCGGATCGAAGAGCTAGATGGGTACCTGACCGAGCGGCTTGCGCGGTACAAGCACCCCAAGGCGCTCGAGATCGTGGACGCCCTGCCGCGCAACCCCGCCGGGAAGGTGCTCAAGACTGAGCTGCGTTTGCGCTACGGGGTCGGCGACGACTCCGGAAATCGTTCTGTCACAACGAAATCTGCCACCAGAGAGGAAAGCTGACGAGGCCGACATGTTTGCTAGGTGCTGACGTGATGTCAATTGTCGAGTTGCTATACACACCTGGGCGACCATCGGGTACATTCCTGTGGTCTCCGTTACTACCTGCGGGTAGGGAGCCGTTGGTCACACACGTAGGGTCGGGGCAAGGAGGAGGCGTGCGACACCAATCGCCGCGGCGCCGCGACACGAGCGGCCCCAATGTGAAGGGGCAATCGTGACGACATCCACTCGACCGCATCTGGTCGGATTCCTGCGCGATCGATTCGAGTCGCCACTGACTCTGATCGGCGGGTTCTTCCGGATGTGCGTGTTGACCGGCCGGGCCTTGTTCCGGCGGCCGTTTCAGTGGGGCGAGTTGGTCCTGCAGTGCTGGTTCATCATGCGGGTGGCGTTGCTGCCCACGATCATGGTGTCGATCCCGCTGACGGTGCTGCTTATTTTCACACTCAACGTGCTGCTTTCGCAGTTCGGCGCCGCCGACCTATCGGGTGCGGGAGCGGCCATTGCGGCGGTCACCCAGCTCGGTCCCTTGACCACAGTGCTGGTGGTGGCCGGCGCCGGTTCGACAGCGATCTGCGCCGATCTGGGCGCCCGCACCGTCCGTGAAGAGATCGACGCGATGGAAGTGCTCGGCATCGACCCGATCCACCGGCTGGTGGTGCCCCGGGTGATCGCGGCGACCGTGGTCGCGACGCTGCTCAACGCCCTGGTGATCACGGTGGGACTGGTTGGTGGCTACCTGTTCGGGGTGTATCTGCAGAACGTTTCCGGTGGGGCGTACCTGGCGACGCTGACCACGATCACCGGTCTGCCCGAGGTGATCATCGCGATGATCAAGGCGGCGACGTTCGGGTTGATCGCCGGGTTAGTCGGTTGCTACCGCGGGTTGACGGTGCGCGGTGGTTCCAAGGGGCTGGGCACGGCGGTCAACGAGACCGTGGTGCTGTGCGTGGTGGCCTTGTATGCGGTGAACGTCATATTGACCACGATCGGCGTTCGATTCGGGACGGGGCACTAACGATGTCGACAGCAGCGGTAGTCCGGTCGCGGTTCCCGCGGGCGACGGCCAACGTCAACAAGTACGCGGGTTCGGTGACCCGGGGTCTGGACGAGACCGGCCAGCTAGCCTGGTTCGTCCTGACCAGCCTGGGGCAGATCCCGCATGCGATTCATTACTACCGCAAGGAGACCCTGCGGCTGATCGCTCAGATCGGGATGGGCACCGGCGCAATGGCGGTCGTCGGCGGTACTGCCGCGATCGTCGGCTTTGTGACGTTGTCCGGCAGCTCGCTGATTGCCATCCAGGGCTTTGCCACGCTGGGCAACATCGGTGTCGAGGCCTTCACGGGGTTCTTCTCCGCGCTGATCAACGTGCGAATCGCCGCCCCCGTGGTCACTGGAATCTCGCTGGCAGCGACGGTCGGAGCCGGCGCCACGGCCGAGCTGGGTGCAATGCGGATCAGCGAGGAAATCGACGCGCTGGAAGTGATGGGAATCAAGTCCATTTCCTACCTGACCTCCACCCGTGTGGTCGCCGGGCTGGTGGTGATCATCCCGCTCTACGCGCTGGCGATGATTATGGCTTTTCTCTCCCCACAGGTCGTTACGACGCTGTTGTACGGACAGTCGAGCGGCACCTACGAACACTACTTCCGGACCTTCCTCCGCCCCGACGACGTGTTCTGGTCATTTCTGGAGGCGATCATCATCGCGGGAATCGTGATGGTGACCCACTGCTACTACGGGTTCAATGCCGGCGGCGGACCGGTTGGCGTCGGCGAGGCGGTCGGCCGATCGATGCGGTTTTCCCTGATCTCGGTTCAGGTGGTTGTTCTGTCCGCCGCGTTGGCGCTCTACGGCGTCAACCCCAACTTCGCATTGACGGTGTAGCGCCATGACGACTCCGGGGAAGGTCAACAAGGTCAAGAACCCGCCGTACAAACTGATCGGCATCTCGGCCGTAGTTGTGCTGCTACTCGTGCTCACAGTCGTCTACATACAGTTTCGCGGTGATTTCACCGAGAAGGCGAAGCTGACGATGTACAGCGACCGAGCCGGGCTGGTGATGGATCCGGGCTCAAAGGTCACCTACAACGGGGTTCAGATCGGTCGGGTCGACACGATCCAGGAGATCAACCGGGACGGCAAGCCGGCCGCCAAGTTCACCTTGGATATCTATCCGGAATTCCTCGGCGCTAATGGGGTGGTTCCGGAGAACGTCGACGCGCAGATCAAAGCGACGACGGTGTTCGGCGGCAAGTACATATCGCTGACCACGCCCAAAGATGACAAAGGCGACATCATCTCGCGAGGTCATCTCCGGCCGAACAGCGTGATCAACGCCTCCGGCGTGACGACCGAGATCAACACCCTGTTCCAGACTCTGACCTCGATCTCGGAGAAGGTCGACCCGGTCAAGCTGAACCTGACACTGAGTGCCGCCGCGCAGTCCCTGACCGGACTGGGCGACCGCTTCGGCCAGTCGATCGTCAACGGCAACGCCATCCTCGACGACGTCAACCCGCAGATGCCGCAGGCCCGCCGCGACATCCAGCAGCTGGCCGCCCTCGGCGACGTGTACGCGAACGCCGCGCCGGACCTGATCGACTTCCTGAACAATTCGGTGCCGACAGCCCGCAGTATCAACGCCCAGCAGAAGGACCTGGACCAGGCGCTGCTGGCGGCCGCCGGGTTCGGCAACACCGGCGCGGACATCTTCGAGCGCGGCGGGCCGTACCTGGCCCGCGGAGCCGCCGACCTGGTGCCCACCGCGCAGTTGCTCGACACCTACAGCCCGGAGCTGTACTGCACGCTGCACAACTACCACGACATCGAGCCCAAGGCCTACCAGTTCCTGGGTGGCAACGGCTATTCGCTGAACAGCCACTCCCAGATCCTGTCCGCCCTGGGCCTGATGCTTAACCCCGTATCGCTGGTTCCGCTACTGCTCTCGCAGGTCGGCGGGCTGGCTGCCGGAGTGATCGGTGGCGCGCCGAACCCCTACACCTACCCGGAGAACCTGCCGCGGGTGAACGCCCACGGTGGACCGGGCGGGGCACCGGGTTGCTGGCAGCAGATCACCCGGCAACTGTGGCCGGCGCCGGAACTGGTGATGGACACCGGCAACAGCCTTGCGCCTTATAACCACTTGGAGGTCGGGTCGCCCTTTGTGAACGAGTACGTCTGGGGCCGTCAGGTAGGGGATAACACGATCAACCCATGAAAATCACCGGAACTCTCGTCAAGCTCAGCGTCTTCGCTGTGGTGCTGCTGATGTTCAGCATCATGATCATCATCGTGTTCGGTCAGATCCGCTTCGACCGGACCAACTCCTACTCCGCCGAGTTCAGCAATGTCAGCGGGTTGCGCGCCGGCCAGTTCGTGCGCGCATCCGGAGTGGAGATCGGCAAGGTCAAGGACCTGCAACTGATCGACGGCGGCAAGCGGGTGCGGGTCAACTTCGACGTTGACCGCTCGATTCCGCTGTACCAGTCCACGACCGCGTCGATCCGCTACCTCGACCTGATCGGCAACCGCTACCTGGAGCTCAAGCGCGGTGAGGGCGACGGTCAGGACAAGGTCATGCAGCCGGGCGGATTCATCCCGATGGCGCGCACCACGCCTGCGCTGGACCTCGACGCACTGATCGGTGGCTTCAAGCCGATCTTCCGGGCGTTGAACCCGGACAAGGTCAATACCATCGCCTCGGCGCTGATCACCGTGTTCCAGGGCCAAGGGGGCACGATCAACGACATCCTGCAGCAAACCGCGCAGGTCACCTCGCAGTTGGGCGAGCGGGACCAGGCGATCGGCGAGGTGGTCACGAACCTCAACAAGGTGCTGGACACCACCGTCCGTCACCGCAAGGACTTCGATCAGACCGTCAACAACCTGGAGGTGCTCATCACCGGGTTGAAGGACCACGGCGATTCCCTGGCCGGCGGGACGGCGAACATCAGTAACGCCGCCGGCACGGTGGCCGACCTGCTGAGCGAGGACCGGGCGCTGCTGCACAAGGCGATCAACTACCTCGACACCGTCCAGCAGCCGTTGATCGACCAGCGGGAGCAGCTCAGCGACTTCCTGCACAAGGTGCCCTCCGCGCTGAACTCGATCGGCCGCGCCATCGGCTCCTACGGCGACTTCGTGAACTTCTACTCCTGCGACATCAGCCTCCGGATCAACGGTCTGCAGGCTGGTGGGCCGGTTCGCACCGTCCGCCTCTTCCACCAGCCGACCGGGAGGTGCGCGCCGCAATGAGAACGCTGGAACCGCCCAACCGCCTCAAGATCGGACTCATGGGCATCCTGGTGACGCTGCTGGTCATCGGGGTGGGTCAGAGCTTCACCAGTGTCCCGATGTTGATGGCCAAGCCCAGCTACTACGGGCAGTTCACCGACACCGGTGGCCTCAACAAGGGTGACAAGGTCCGCATCGCGGGCATGGATGTCGGCAAGGTCGAGGCCATCAGCATCGACGGCGACCACATCCTGATGAAGTTCTCCATCGGCACCGAAAGCATCGGCACCGAGAGCCGGCTGAATATCCGCACCGACACGCTGCTGGGCAAGAAGGTCCTCGAGATCGAGGCCCGCGGAAACCAGCCGCTGCGGCCGAACGGCACCTTGCCGCTGGGCCAGAGCACCACGCCGTACCAGATCTACGACGCGTTCCTCGACGTCACCAAGGCGGCCACCGGCTGGGACATCGACACGGTCAAGAAGTCGCTGCACGTGCTGTCGGAGACGATCGACCAGACCTACCCGCAGCTGAGCCCCGCACTCGATGGCGTGGCGAAGTTCTCCGACACCATCGGCAAGCGCGACGAGGAGATCAAGCATCTGCTGGCCCAGGCCAACCAGGTGGCCAGCGTGCTGGGTGACCGCAGCCAGCAGGTGGACCGGTTGCTGGTCAACGCCAAGACGCTGTTGGCTGCCTTCAACGAGCGCGGCCGCGCCATCGACGCACTGCTGGGCAACGTCGCCGCCTTCTCGACGCAGGTCCAGGGCCTCATCAATGACAACCCCAACCTGAACCACGTGCTCGAGCAGCTGCGTACCGTCAGCGACCTGCTGGTCGAGCGCAAGGACGACCTGGCCAACGGCCTGCTGATGGTCGGCGGGTTCCTGCCGTCGCTCAACGAGTCGATCGCCTCCGGACCGTTCTTCAAGGTGGTCATCCACAACCTGGTCCCCGGGCAGATCATCCAGCCTTTCATCGATGCCGCGTTCAAGAAGCGCGGTCTGAGCCCCGAGGACTTCTGGCGTAGCGCCGGGCTGCCGGCCTACCGGTTCCCGGACCCCAACGGCACCCGGTTCCCCAACGGCGCCCCGCCGCCGGGACCGCTGGTCCTGGAAGGCACCCCGGAGCACCCGGGTCCGGCCGTGCCCCCCGGCTCGCCGTGCTCGTACACCCCGGCCGCCGACGGCATCCCCAGCCCGGCCAACCCGTTGCCGTGTGCGGGTACCGCGATCGGTCCCTTCGGTGGTCCGGGTTTCCCGGCGCCGCTGGACGTTCAGGTGTCACCGCCGAACCCGAACGGGGTGCAGGACGTGCCGGGTATCCCGATCGCCGGACGGCCGGGTGAGCCGGCCCCGAACGCACCGGGTACGCCGGTTCCGTTGCCGCCCAACGCCCCGCCGGGGGCTCGCACCGAGCCGCTGGGACCGGCTGGGCCGGTGGCGCCACCATCGACATTCGCACCGGGGCTCCCCCCGGGTCCGCCGGCCCCGCCGGGGCCGGGGAACCAGTTACCGGCACCGTTCATCAACCCGGGTGGTTCGGGCGGTAGCGGCGCAGCGGGAGGTAGCCAGAATTGAGCACCATCTTTGATATCCGCAACATCCGGCTGCCGAGGATGTCCCGGGCCACGGTCATCATCGGGACGCTGATCGTGGTGCTGGCTCTCGTCGCCGCGTTCGTCGGCTGGCAGCTGTACAAGAAGCTGACGAACAATTACGTCACCGCGTATTTCTCGGCCGCCAACGCCCTCTACGCCGGAGACAAGGTCCAGATCATGGGCCTCAAGGTGGGCTTGATCGACAAGATCGAACCGGCCGGCGACAAGATGAAGGTCACCTTCCACTACGAGAACCAGTACAAGGTCCCGGCCAACGCCTCCGCGGTGATCCTCAACCCGACCCTGGTGGCATCCCGGGCCATTCAACTCGAGCCGCCGTACAAGGGCGGCCCGGTGCTGGCCAACAATGCGGTCATCCCGATGGAGCGCACCCAGGTGCCGGTCGAGTGGGACGAGCTGCGTAACAGCATCACCAACATCATCTCGAAGCTCGGTCCTACCGAAGCGCAGCCGACCGGGCCGTTCGGTGAGGTGATCAACTCGTTCGCCAACGGCCTGGAGGGCAAGGGCAAGCAGCTCAACACCACGCTGGACAGCCTGTCGCGGGCGCTGACGGCGCTCAACGAAGGTCGCGGCGACTTCTTCGCGGTGGTCAAGAGCCTGGCGCTGTTCGTCAACGCGCTGCACCAGGACGACAAGCAGTTCGTCGCGCTCAACCAGAACCTCGCGGACGTCACGGGCCGGCTCGCCAGCTCGGACCAGGCGCTGGCCAGCGCGCTGCGGCAGCTCGACAGCCTGCTCACCACGGTGAGGCCGTTCCTGGACAAGAACCGCGAGGTGCTGACCCACGACGTCAACAACCTGGCGACGGTGACCAATACGTTGCTGCAGCCAGAGCCGTTGAACGGGCTGGAGACGGCGTTGCACGTGCTGCCGACGGCGGCCGCCAACGTCAACCAGATCTACCACCCGGCTCACGGTTCGGTGGTCGCCGTTCCGGAGATCACCAGCTTCGCCAACCCGATGCAGTTCATCTGCAGCTCGGTGCAGGCCGGCAGCCGACTGGGATACCAGGAATCCGCTGAACTGTGCGCTCAGTACCTGGCGCCGGTGCTGGACGCGATCAAGTTCAACTACTTCCCGTTTGGGTTGAACGCGTTCAACACCGCAGAGATCCTGCCGAAGCACGTCGCGTATTCCGAGCCGCGGTTGCAGCCGCCGCCGGGATACAAGGACACGACCGTGCCCGGCATCTGGGTGCCGGACACCCCGACGTCGCACAAGAACACCCAGCAGGGCTGGATCGTGGCGCCGGGCATGCAGGGTCAGCAGGTCGGTCCGATCACCGCAGGTCTGATGACCCCCGAGTCGCTGGCCGAACTGATGGGTGGACCCGACATTCAGCCGGTTCAGTCCACCCTGCAGACTCCGCCGGGACCGCCCAACGCGTACGACGAGTACCCGGTGCTGCCGCCCGTCGGCCTGCAGGCGCAGGTACCGGTGCCGCCACCGCCGCCTGGACCCGGGGTGATCCCGGGACCGGTCGCTCCGGTGCCCGGTTACCCGGGTCCGGCCGCCGCGGTCGGCGCACCGCTGCCAGCTGAGGTAGGAGGGGGTCAGTGATAGGGATGCTGGGCAGGATCCGCCGCGGCACCTGGCAGGTGCTGGTGCTGCTGGTGGCCACCCTGATGCTGAGTTCCTGTGGCTGGAAAGGCATCTCGCAGGTCGCGATCCCGGGCGCACCCGGAAGTGGCAGCGACGCTTACACCGTCTACGCCCAGGTGCCGGACACGCTGGCGATCAACGGCAACAGCAAGGTGATGGTCGCCGACGTCGAGGTGGGTTCGATCCGCAAGATCGAGCTGAAGAACTGGATCGCCACCCTGACGCTGGGGCTGAAGAAGGACACCAAGCTCCCGAAGAACACCATCCTGAAGATCGGCCAGACCAGCTTGCTGGGGTCGCAGCACGTGGAGTTGCTGTCGCCGGAGAACCCGTCCAAGGAACTCTTGCGCAACGGCGACACCATCCCGCTGAAGAACTCGTCGGCCTATCCCAACATCGAGCAGACGCTGGCGGTCGTCTCGCTGATCCTGCGCGGTGGCGGCATCCCGAACCTGGAAGTGCTGCAGAACGAGATCTACGCGATCTTCCACGGGCGCGGCGACCAGATTCGCGGCTTCCTGAACCGGCTGGACACGTTCACCCGTCAGCTCAACGAGCAGCGCGATGACATCACCCATGCCATCGACTCGACGAACCGCCTGCTGAGCTACGTGGGTAACCGCAACGACGTGCTGGAGCGGGTGCTCACCGACTTCCCGCCGCTGATCAAGCATTTCGCGGACACCAAGAACCTGCTGATCAACGCGGTGGACTCGGTGGGCCGGCTGAGCGGTGCCGCCGACCAGTACCTGTCGGAAGCCCGCGGCAACCTGCACACCGACCTCGAGTCGCTGCAGTGCCCGCTGCGGGAACTCGGCCGCGGCTCGCCGTACCTGATCGGCGCGCTGAAGCTGATCCTGACGCAGCCGTTCGACATCGACGCGGTGCCGAAGATCTTCCGCGGCGACTACCAGAACGTGTCGGCGACGCTCGACGTGACCTACAGCGCCATGGACAACGCGGTGCTGACGGGTACCGGGTTCTCCGGAGCCCTGCGGGCCCTGGAGCAGTCCTTCGGGCGCGACCCGGAGACGATGATCCCCGACGTTCGCTACACGTCGAACCCGAACGACGCACCGGGCGGGCCGTTGGTTGAAAGGGCGGAGCGAGGCCAATGCTGACACCCTTCATCAAGCGCCAGCTGTGGCTGTTCCTGACACTGACAGTGGTCGCGCTGTCCGTGCTGGGCATCTACTACCTGCAGATTCCGACGCTGGTCGGGATCGGGCGCTACGAGCTGACCGCGAACCTGCCCGCCTCGGGTGGTTTGTACCCGACCGCCAACGTGACCTACCGCGGCATCACGATCGGCAAGGTCACCGAGGTGGAGCCGACCCCGTCGGGTGCGAAGGCGACGCTGAGCATCGACAGCCGCTACAAGATCCCGATCGATGCCACCGCGAACGTGCACTCGGTGTCGGCGGTCGGTGAGCAGTATCTGGACCTGGTCTCCACGGGTGACCCCGGAAAGTTCTTCGCCTCCGGCCAGACCATCACCAAGGGCACCGTGCCCAGCGAGATCGGGCCGGCGTTGGACACCGCCAACCGTGGCCTGGCGGTGTTGCCGAAGGAGAAGATCCCGAAGCTGCTCGACGAGACGGCGCTGGCGGTCGGTGGACTGGGACCGGCCCTGCAACGGCTGGTGGACGCGACGCAGGCGATCGTGGGCGACTTCCACACCCAGATCAACGACGTCAACGACATCATCCAGAACTCCGGACCGATCCTGCAGAGCCAGGTCGACTCGGGCAGCGCGATCGAGCGCTGGGCGCGCAACCTGAACACGCTGGCAGCTCAGAGCGCCCAGGAGGACCAGCACCTGCGCAGCGTGCTGACCCAGGCCGCTCCGACGGCGGACCAGGTGAATGAGGTGTTCACCGACGTCCGTGACTCGCTGCCGCAGACGCTGGCCAACCTCGAGGTCGTGTTCGACCTGCTGAAGCGGTACCACAAGGGCCTCGAGCAGGTCCTGGTGTTCCTGCCTCAGGGCGCTTCGATCGCACAGACGGTGGCCGCGCCGTTCCCGAACATGGCGGCCCTGGACCTCGCGCTGGCGATCAACCAGCCTCCCCCCTGCCTGACCGGCTTCATTCCGGCCGAGCAGTGGCGGTCGTTCGCCGACACCAGCATGCAGCCGCTGCCGGTCGGGACGTACTGCAAGATCCCGATGGACACCCCGGCCAACAGCGTGCGTGGATCGCGCAACATTCCCTGTGTCGACGTGCCCGGCAAGCGGGCCGCCACGCCGCGCGAATGCCGCAGCACCAAGCCGTATGAGCCGGCGGGTACCAACCCCTGGTACGGCGACCCGAACCAGCTGCTGACCTGCCCGGCGCCCGCCGCGCGGTGTGACCAGCCGGTCAAGCCGGGTCTGGTGGTACCCGCGCCGTCGGTCAACAACGGGTTGAACCCGGCCCCGGCCGACCGGCTCCCGCCGGGCGGCACTCCACCCCCGATCAGCGACCCGCTGACCCGTCCCGGCACCGGCGCGGTGCAGTGCAACGGACAGCAGCCCAACCCCTGCGTCTACACTCCGGGCGGGCCCCCCTCTGCGGTCTACAGTCCGCAGAGTGGCGAGCTGGTAGGGCCCGACGGGGTCAAATACTCCGTCGCAAACTCGATGAAAACAGGAGACGACGGATGGAAGGAGATGCTGGCACCAGCCGGCTGAACCCCATCAACGAGGACGATTCGCAGGGCACGGATGTCCTGACCGAGGATTCGCAGGAATCCGAGGCCGGAGCCGACCCGACTGACGCCGAGGTGACGGACGAGGATTCCCAGGAATCCGAGGCCGGAGCCGACCCTTCCAGCCTCGAGACCGCAGGAGAACCTGCCGTCGAGCGGGGTAAATCCCGGGTGGGCCGGGCCTGGGTGGTCGGGATCGCGGCAGTCCTGCTGATCATGGCCGGCGCCATCGCGGGCGGTGGCTATTACGCCTTGCGGTCCCACCAGGACATCGCGGCGTTGCAGCGCAACGACGCTGCGGCACTGAGCGTCGCCAAGGATTGCGTCGCCGCGACGCAGGCGCCGGACATCAGCAGCATGGCGGCCAGTGAACAGAAGATCGTCGACTGCGGCACCGACCAGTACCGCACCCAGGCACTGCTCTACAGCAGCATGCTGGTGCAGGCGTACCAGGCTGCCAATGTGCACCTGAAGGTGTCCGACATGCGGGCGGCCGTCGAGCGCAACAATCCCGACGGCTCGGTCGACGTCCTCATCGCCCTGCGCATCAACGTCTCCAACGACCAGCAGCAGAACCAGGAGACCGGTTACCGCCTGCGGGTACGGATGGCGCCGACCGAGGGGACCTACAAGATCTCCAAGCTCGACCAGGTGACGAAGTGACGGTGGTGGTCGAAAAGACCCGGACCGCCGCCCAGGACTTACCCGAGAAGGCCTTGGCGCCTTGGCATGTGCGCGTTGCGGCATTTGCCGTCGACGTGCTGGCCGGACTGGCCGTGGCAACCACCATGGCGCTGGTTTCGTTCACCCTGCCGCCGTACCGCGCGTGGTGGTGGGTTTGCATGGTCGTGTGCGCCCTCGCGGTCCTGGCGGTGCTGGTCAACCGGCTGTTGCTGCCGACGGTGACCGGCTGGAGTCTGGGACGCGCACAATTCGGCATCGCCGTCGCTCGGCGCGACGGGAAAGAAATCAGCCCGTGGTGGCTGCTGTTGCGCGACCTGGCACACCTGATCGACACCGCCGCGCTGTTGGTGGGCTGGTTCTGGCCGCTGTGGGATTCGCAGCGCCGCACCTTCGCCGACATGCTGCTGCGCACCGAGGTGCTGCGCGTCGTACCTCACGAGCGGGCCGAGAAGGTACGGCAGTGGACGGCGGTGGCGCTGGCTGTCGCGGCGCTGCTGTGTCTGGGCGGTGCGGGTGTGGGCTACGGGGTCGTCTACGCCCGGGCCCAGGCCACCGACCGGACCCGCGCCGAGATCTCGACGCAGGGCCCCAAAATCGTCGCGCAGATGCTGACGTACGACCCGAAGAACCTGAAGGACGATTTCGCCCGTGCCCTGAACTTGACCACCGACCGATACCGCCGGGAGTTGGCCGCCCAGCAGGAGGCGGTGCAGAAGGGCCAGCCCGTCATCAACGAGTACTGGGGTTCCACGAACTCGGTATTGGATGCCACCCCGAACACCGCGACGATGCTGCTGTTCTTGCAGGGCCGCCGCGGCGATGGCCCGGAAACCCGCTACATCACCGCCAGCGTCAGGGTGAAGTTCGTGAAGAGCGGCGACGGCCACTGGCTGGTCGACAACCTCACGGTGCTGGCCAAGCCGAAACCAGCGGGTGAAGGCAAATGAGTCCCCGGCGCAAGTTCGAACCCGGCGAGGAGCCGCTGCTCGTCCCGCAGTCCATCCCGCCGCGGCGGTGGGCGCTGCCGGTGGTGTCCTCGATCGCATCGGTCGTGATGGTGGCGGCGATCGCGTTGTCGACGTTCATGCTCGTCGACCATCAATCCCGCGACCATGTTGCGGAGCGGGAAACCCAGGCCGTCAACTACGTCAAGTGGTTCATGACGGGCTTCACCTCTATCGACCCGTTCCACGCCAACGAGTACATCGAACGGGTGATGGCCCAGGCGACGGGTGACTTCGCCAAGCAGTACACCGACAAGGCCAACGAAATCCTGTTCCAGGTCGCCCGCGCGGAACGGTCCACCGGGACGGTGCTGGAAGCCGGCGTGGAACGCTGGAACGACGACGGCAGCGTCACCGTGTTGGTGGCCACCGACGTCACTTCCAAGTCGCCGGACGGAAAACAGGTCTTCGAGAACACCAACCGTTGGTCGGCGACCGCTACGCAGGAAGGGAATCAGTGGAAGATCAGCAACCTGCAGCAGGTGATCTGACCGACGAGGCCCGGGAGGAATCCGAGGCCGCGGACTCCCAAGCCGAAACCGTCGAGGCCGCCGCGCCGGTGACGGAAACCGATGCGGCGGAGGGTGATTCGCCGGAAGAGGACGGGACGGACTCCGAGGCCGAGCCGGCCGAGACTGACGCCGAGCCGGCCGAGACCCAGGCCAAGCCGGTCAAGCCGGTCAAGCAGAAGAAGCAGAAGAAACAGCGGAAGCGCAAGCCCGGCCGGGTGGCCGCGGTGGTCATCGCTCTGGTGGCGGCGTTGTTCGTCGGGTCCTCGGCATTCGCGGCCGCGATGGTGCAGCCCTACCTGGCCGAGCGGGCCACCATCGAAGTCAAGGTCAAGGTGGCCCGGGCCGCGGCCAACGCGATCACCACGCTGTGGAGCTACACCCCGGAGAACATGGACACCCTCGCCGACCGCGCGGGCAGGTACCTCACCGGCGACTTCGGCGCGCAGTACCGCAAGTTCGTTGAGGAGAAGGTCGTCGGGCCCAACAAGCAACTGAAGATCACCAACTCCACCGAGGTCACCGGCGTGGCGGTCGAATCACTCGAAGGCCCGAACGCGACCGTGATCGTCTACACAAACACCACCGCGACCACCCCGCTGAAGAAGAACATCCCGTCGCTGCAGTACCTGTCCTACCGGATGTCGATGAAGCGCGAGGGCGACCGCTGGCTGGTCACGCGGATGACCACCATCACCTCGCTGGATGTGACGCCCCAGCTGTAGCGCACCCGCCATGGCCGTTATCTCTCCGGTGTCCGACCGGTCGACCGTCACGGCTTTGCTGTTGCTGACGTTCGCGACCGGCTTGGCCGACGCCATCGCCGTGCTGGTACTCGGGCACGTTTTCGTCGCCAACATGACGGGCAACGTGATCTTCTTCGGCTTCTGGTTCGCGCCGCGGTCCAGCGTCGACCTGACCGCCGTCGTCGTCGCCTTCCCGACCTTTGTCGCCGGCACGATCCTGGGCGGGCGGTTGATGCGCCACTTCGGGGTCCGGGTGCGGCCCTGGATCACCTTGTCGTTGGGCATCGAGGTGGTGCTGCTGACCGTTCTCTCGATCCTGGCCGGCACGGGTGTCTGCCGGTACAACGACAACACCAAGCTGCTGCTGATCGGCGGCATGGCCATCGTCTTCGGCCTGCAGCACTCCAGCGCACGCCAGTTCGGCATCCAGGAACTCACCACCACGGTGCTGACGTCGACGATCGTCGGACTCGGTTTCGACAGCCGCCTGGCCGGTGGCACCGCCGATCGCGAAAAGCTGCGCTACGGCGTGGTTTTGACGATGGGCATCGGGGCGACGGTGGGGGCGACGATCACCCGGGTGGCGGTGGCGCCGGTGCTCTGCCTGGCGGCCGCTGTGATCACCGTCAGCCTGCTGATCTTCCGGTTCGGGCCCAAGCCCACTAGTTGAAGGCGAGCCAGCTGGGCAGCGCGCGCTCGTGGGAGTCGCAGAGCACCTGCCGGGTGTCGCACGAGCCCTTGGGCGATCCCGCTCCGGCCCACATGCCCCCGGTGTCGCGGCGCAACACGATCGCCGACGAGCCGCCGCCGTCGAGCAGGATCGCGGTGTCGCTGCCCAGGCCGCGGAAGAGGTCCTGAATGTTGTCCGGGGTGTAGCTGCCACCCTCGAAGATGTACATCTCGTCTTTCTGCTTCGAGTAGGCCAGGGCGGTGCGCGCCGCGCTGGGACCGCCGTCGTGCAACTGCGCGGTGTTGCCGGGCGACAGGAGCCCGATGCCGGCCACCGCCACGAATTTCGCGTTCTTGTTCAGCAGGTCGGCAATCACCGGCGTGGCCAGGTCATAGTCCTCTCTACCCTTGGGCCGCAGCACATATGGCGCACCACCGGCCGGCAGGATCATGGTCGTCAACGACGTCCAGGATTCGTCGCCGCCGGACAGGCCCTGCTTGCCGGGGTAGGCGACGGTGCCGGTGACGGCCTGGTTGGCGCGGCCCTGGCCACGGGTGTTGTCCACGAAGGCGCCCAGCGGTGAGCTGCACCCGGTGTCGCGCCAGGAACCGGCCTTCTGGCCGCGCACGTCGAAGAAGTTGGCGTTGATCGCGATGGTCGGCTGGCCCATGCGCTGCCACGCCTGCAGCGGGGCGTAGACCTCGGACGCCTGCATCAGGCCCTCACTGGTGCGCGCACCGGCATTGTTTTCGCAACGCGCCTGGTCACCCTGGTGGCTGTCCACCAGCAGATGCGGCTGCAGCCGGCTCGACGCCTGCTTGATGATCATCAGGTGGCCACCGTTGTTCATTTCGTACGCGTGGCCGGCGCCGTCCAAGAGCGGCATGGAGTGTCCACCGCCGAAGTTGTAGACCAGATACGAGCCCTTGGTGTTGGCGATCGCCTGCTCCAGCAGTTCACGCGCATCGGCGGCGCGGGCTAGCGGCTGGCCCGTGGTGCTCGCCAATGCGACGCATGACGCCAGCGCGGCACAGCTTGCCGTGAGTCTGCGCAGGACGGCAGCTGGCGTCGGCACGAGAAGCCCTTTCGGCCAATATCCGGGGAAGCAACTCTCCCAGGATCAGCCACATGCGTCACACTGTCAACTTTAGTAACAGCACGATGACGGTCCGGGCGCATTCGAATTACGTTTGCCCGCTTGTACTTTCAGAAGCGGGTTCGGGCTTCGGTGTCAGCTCGGGTGCCGGCTCGGACTCCTCGTCCTGGGGTGCCGGCTCGGTTGACGCCTCCGGTTCGACCGCCGTCTCGCTGACGGCTTCGCGTGCCTTCTCGCGTTGGTGGTGCGCCTGGTGCTCGGCGGCGATGGCATGTTCGATCGCGCCGGGAATCCGGTGGAAGCCCTTGCGGTCGTACATGCGGGTGATGATGCCGCCGAGCAACAACCCGATCAGCAGGCCGATACCGGTCATGATCAACGCCTGACGCAATCCGGCATCCCCATGCCCGTTGAGATAGAGCAGTGAGCGCACTCCGAGGAAAACCTGGTGCATGGGCTCGAACTCGGCCAGCCAACGGAAGAACGGCGGTACCGCCTCCAGCGGCACCGTCGCGCCGGCCGACGGCAAGCCGAGGATCACGAATACCAGCATGCTGAACAGCAGACCCATCGAGCCGAGGATCGCGATCAGCGAACTCGAGGTGATGCCAACCGCGCTGATCGCGAAGACCCCGAAGGCCCACAGCTGCCAGCCCAGTGTGATGGGCATCCCCAACCCGTGGGCTATGGCCATGTACACACCCGACGTCGCCAGCGCCAGGATCACCATCAGCCCCCACTTGACCAACAGCGTGCGGAATCGCGAGATGTTGACCTGCTCGGCGAAGCGGTAGACCGGGCCGAATTCGGCTGGCACATAACCCAGCATCGAGTCCACCAGAGTGCTCACCACGATGCTGCCGGTGAAGCCCGCCAGCAACAACAACAGCGCATAGTAGAAGGCCGACAACCCATTTCCGGTGCCGTTGGGCAGCGGGTTGTACACCGTCGACTTGATGTCGATCGGACTGTTCAGGGCCAGCACCGAAGCGCCGGCCAGTGGTGCACCACCGGTCTGCGCCGCCACATCGGCCGAAAGTCGTTCGCCGACTTTGCTGTTCGCGATCGAGGCGGCCTGGTTCAGGGTTTGACCGGCGATGCTGGAGCCCAAAGTGCCCGCCCGCGGGTTGGTGGAGATCGTGATCGTCGGCCGTTCGGCACGGTTGGCGGTCACCGCGCTTTCCCCGAGGTCGCGCAGCTTCGACGAGAACCCCGGCGGAATCACCATCTCGCCGTAGAGTTGCGCCCGGTCCAGCAGTTGCTTGGCCTCGGCTGCGGAGACCACCCGGACGTCGAACTTCTCCTTGTCCAGGCTGGCCACCACGCCGTCGGTGATCTGCTTGCCGTAGGGTCCGGCGTCCTGGTTGACCACCGCGATCGGGAATTGGCGAAGGTTGGTGGTCGGATTCAGAATGCCGCCCAGGTACAGCGCCGAGAGCGCCGACATGAGGGCGAGCGTGATCAGGATCGGCGCCAGCCAGAACCGCACCTTACGAAGTTGCCGGGTGTTCCGGTTCGGTTTGGGTGCTGCGTGGCGGGGCTGCTTCTGAGACATGGGAGCTCCTGTCTGTCGAGCCCACTCTAATGTGTCGGTCAGCCGCCCAGCTTCGCGTGCATCTCCCAAACCAGCACCTCGGAGGGCTGCCGCGCGGTGAGCCGACGGCCGTCCGCGTCGGTGCAGCGGGCCGCGTCTCCCTGGATCAGCTCACCGCGCTCCTCGATGGTGAGGTGGCCGCGTGCCACGAATACGTGCAGGTAGGGCGCCGGCGGCAGCGAAATGGAGGCGCCCGCGGGCAGCCGTGCGACATGCAGCGCCGCGGCGCGGTTGTGCAGGGCGAGGGCGCCGTCACGTCCCGGAATGCCGGACGCGACAGTGACCCAGCCGACGTTGTCCAGCTGATTGCCGATTTCGTCCTGTTGGTAGCTCGGTGTGATGCCGGTCTCGTCCGGAACAACCCACATCTGCACGAAATGCACAGGCCGAGTGGGCGAACCGTTCTTCTCCGAATGCAGGATCCCGCTGCCGGCCGACATGCGCTGGGCCAGTCCGGGGTAGATCACTCCCTGGTTTCCGGTGGAATCCTGATGTGCCAGTTCACCTTCCAATACCCACGTAACGATCTCCATGTCGCGGTGCGGGTGGGTGTCGAAACCCGTTCGCGGCGCGACGATGTCGTCGTTGTTCACCAGCAGCAAGCCGAAATGTGTGTTGTCCGGCTCGTAATGGTCTCCGAAGGAGAAGGAGTGCCGGGACTGCAACCACGGAGTGGTCGTGCTGCCGCGATCGGCGGCTCGGCGGATATCCACGGTGGCAGGCATGGCGTCAGGTCCGCGGGTAGGTGGCGCCGGCCAGCTGCAGGATCTCCTCGCGGTCGGCCGCCAGGATGAACCCGGACCCGATCGCGGCGTCGAGCGCCGCGGTGAACTTGCGCAGGTACTCGTCCTGTCCTCCCGGGTAGAGGCGCCGCACGGTGGCGTCGTCGAAAGGCTCGCCGGTGCCGAAGATCGACGACATGATGCTCTCTTCTGCGGCGATGCCGGAAGTGCGGGCGACCGGCACATCCACCCACGGGGTGCGCACGCCGCCGGCCGCTATGCCGTGTGCATCCAGCACCGGCTGCGGATGCGGGGCTTCGCGGACCTGCAGCGGCGGGCCACTGGGCGGCGCCGTTCCGGTGCGGACCCAGGAGGTGAGCGCCGACAACGCCGCCTGCACGACGTAGTGGTGCTGCGGTCCGAAGTTGATGTAATGGTCGAGCTGCTGCCCCATCAGGTTGTCGGTGGGGGTGTAGGCGGCCGCTAAATCCTCGATGGGCGCGCTGCCTGAGTCGATGGGTGCTACCTGGATCGTGTAATTGTCGGCGTGCGCCGCGCCGGCGATCTCCCACACCCGCAGTAGGTCGTTGTCGGGCTGGCGGGCGGCGTAATAGCCCTGCCGCCCCGCGCCGTACAGGTCGGTTTCGGTGATGATCGTCATGAGCGGCACCCGTAGGTCCGGGCGGAACTTCACCGCTTGCGAACTGCTGGACTGCAATTCGTCGAAAATGGATCCGTCGTGCAGTGGTGCGGCCGGACCGAACCGGGAATGCACCAGGAACCCGTCGTAGCTCCGCGCGAGCGGGTCGACAGCGTTGATGTAGCTGGTGAGGAACATCGCCGATTGCGATTCGCCGACGGCGACAACATGTTCGGGGCTCAGATCGCCGAGGATGCCACCGGTTTCCCGGACCAGGCCGCCGATGTGCGAGAACATGTCGTAGGCGAACACGTCACCCGGATGGCTGAGGTCGGCATAGCGTTTGGGGTTCTGGCTCTTGAGCGACATGTCCATTCCGAGCAGGCTCACCCCGCCGTCCACGCCGACCTTCTGGGCCGAGACCATCACATAGGCGTAGCCCGCGCGGATCACCTCCCGGTGGGCCATCATCCACACCGCCGGTGCGTCGATGCCCCCACTGACATTGAGCCACTCGACCAGCACCGTGCCGTTGAAATCTGCGGGATCACCGGGGGTGAGGGCTACCACCCGGGTGGTGTAATCGGCTGTGTCCGAGGCGCTTACGCACCACCGGCCGTCCGGGCCCGGCGGCTGCTCCGGGGTGTAGGACGCGGCGCTGCCGGATACGAAGAACTCCTGCGCACGGTAGCCCACGCCGCCAATGTCGAACGCGCCCAACAGGATCGAGGGCCGGCCCGGCACCGGGGTAGCGGTAAGCGGGGCAGTCACAGCGCGTCCGGCAGGCCGAATCTGGCGAACAGCGACCCGTCGAGGAACGCGACCACATGGGACACCCCGCCCGGCCGGACGTCAAGGACGTGCAACTGGAAAGGCACGTGCCGGTCGCCCGCGCGCATGTACATGGCCGCACCGGGCTGGCCGTTGGCCGTGATCGGGATCATCCGCATGTCGCCGGGATGCTCGGCCGGGCACTGCGAGTGGATGAGGGTGATGATGTCCGGCGCGCCCTGGTACCAGCCGGTGAAGGGCGGCATCTCCCAGATCGCTTCCGCGGTGAAAAGATCCACCAACCGGTCGATGTCGTAGGTCTCGAACGCGTCGATGTAGCGGGCCAGCAGGTCCTGCGTCTCGGCGGAGTCCGGCGCGGCCAGCCGGTCATCGGCGCTGGGTGCGACGGCGTCCAGCTGCGTCCGGGCGCGCTGCAGCAGACTGTTGACCGCGACGGTGGTGGTGCCGATCGCCTCGGCGACCTCGGCCGCCTTCCACTGCAACACGTCGCGCAGCAGCAGCACCGCCCGCTGTCGCGGCGACAGGTGCTGGAGCGCGGCGATGAAAGCCAGCCGCACCGATTCCCGCGACTCGGCGATCACCGCGGGGTCGGCGGGATCCTGGGCGTCGGGCAGTGGTTCCAGCCAGGGCACTTCAGCGCGCTCGATCAGCTCCGCCGTCGGGTCCGAGCGGGTGTGGCCCAACCCCGTCGGCAGCGGCCGGCGCCCGCGGCCTTCCAGGGCGGTGAGGCAGGTGTTGGTGGCGATCCGGTGCAGCCAGGTGCGGACCGAGGACTTGCCCTCGAACCGGTCATAGGACTTCCAGGCCCGCAACAGGGTCTCCTGCACCAGGTCCTCGGCGTCGTGCAGCGACCCGGTCATCCGGTAACAGTGGGCGAGCAGTTCACGCCGGTACGGTTCGGCGTGGGCGGAGAAGTCTCCGCCGGCATTGGGCGGCGAATTTTCGGTGAGCACACTCACGCGTTCGAGCCTACGCAGAGAGTGCGACAACACGCCGCGAGGAGTGGCCGTGCAGGACGTAAGCTGCCCGTGATGACTACCACGCGCACTGAACGGAATTTCGATGGCGTCGGTGGCGTACCGATCGTCTATGACGTGTGGACCCCGGACGTCCCGCCGCGTGCGGTGGTCATTCTCGCCCACGGTTTCGGTGAGCACGCGCGTCGCTACGACCACGTGACGCAGCGGCTGGGCCAGGCCGGGCTCATCACCTATGCACTCGATCACCGCGGGCACGGCCGCTCGGGCGGCAAGCGGGTGATGGTGCGCGACGTCTCGGAGTTCACCGGTGACTTCGACACGCTGGTCGGCGTCGCCACCCGGGAGAACCCCGGCCTGACCCGGATCGTGCTCGGCCACAGCATGGGCGGGGCGATCGTGTTCGCCTACGGGGTGGAGCGCCCGGACAACTACGACCTGATGGTGTTGTCCGCGCCGGCCGTCGCGGCGCAGGACATGGTGCCGCGGGTGGTGGCGCTGGCCGCCAAGGTGTTGGGTGTCCTGACGCCGGGCCTGCCGGTCGAGGCGCTGGACTTCAACGCGATATCGCGCGACCCGGAGGTGGTCCACGCCTACAACACCGACCCGCTGGTGTACCACGGCAAGGTGCCGGCCGGACTGGGCCGGGCGCTGCTGCAGGTGGGCGAGACGATGCCGCAGCGGGCCCCGGCGTTGACGACGCCGCTGCTGGTGGTGCATGGCACCGGTGACTCGCTGGTGCCGATCGAGGGCAGCCGCCGGCTGGTGGACTGTGTGGGCTCCGCCGACGTCGAGCTGAAGGAATACGCGGGCCTGTTCCACGAGGTCTTCAACGAGCCCGAGCAGAATCAGGTGCTCGACGACGTGGTGTCCTGGCTCAATCTGCGCCTGTGAATGGCCGGGCGGGATTGTCGTGTCGCTGCGCTAGTTTGGCCGCATGACCGACGACAAGATGCTGTCCCGTATTGCGGCACTGCTGCGTCAGGCGGAGGGCACCGACAACCCGCATGAGGCCGAGGCCTTCATGACGGCCGCGCAGCGGCTGGCGACGGCCTCTTCCATCGATCTCGCGGTGGCGCGCTCGCACTCTGCCAACCGCTCGGCGGCCCAGGCCCCCACCCAGCGCACCATCACGATCGGCGCCGCGGGCACCCGCGGACTCCGCACGTACGTGCAGCTTTTCGTACTGATCGCGGCGGCGAACGACGTGCGCTGCGACATCGCCTCGAACTCGACGTTCCTGTATGCCTACGGGTTCGCCGAGGACATCGACGCCACGCACGCCCTCTACGCCAGCCTGGTGGTGCAGATGGTCCGGGCCTCGGATGCCTACCTCGCGACGGGCGAGCACCGGCCGACTCCCACCATCACCGCCCGGCTCAACTTCCAGCTGGCCTTCGGCGCCCGCGTCGGCCAGCGGCTGGCGGAGGCCCGCGAGCAGGCCAGGCAGGAAGTCACCAAGGACCGTCGGCGTGCCCCTGGAACCGCTATCGCATTGCGGGACAAAGAAGTGGAGCTCCGCGACCACTATCGCGAGGCTTCCAAGGCGCGCGGTACCTGGCAGGCCAACCGGGCCTCGGCCGGGTATTCGTCGGCGGCGCGACGCGCGGGCGACCGGGCCGGGCGGCGGGCACGCCTGGGGAGCAGTCCCGAATTGCCGGGGGCGCGGACCGCGCTGGGCCGTTGAGCCGCGATTCTCAGCGCGCCAAGGTCTATGCGGCTGAGGAATTCGTGCGGGTCATGTTCGACCGGGCCGCGCAACACGGGTCGCCCAGCGTCGACTTCTTCGGCACCCAGTTGACGTTGCCGCCGGAGGGGCGATTCGCCTCGATGGCCTCGGTGCAGCGCTACGTCAACGAGGTGCTCGCGCTGCCCGGGGTGCGCCGGCAGTGGCCGGACGTGCCGGGGCTGCGGGTGCGGCCGCGGCGCGGAGCCACCTCTGCCCACTACGAGAACCGGGACGGCGCAGGCACTATCGCGGTTCCCGACCGCGACACCGCGGACTGGGCGATGCGTGAGCTCGTCATACTGCATGAGGTGGCGCATCACCTGTGCCGGGTGCCGCCGCCCCACGGGCCGGACTTCGTGGCGACCATGTGCACGCTGACGGAGCTGGTGATGGGTCCCGAACTCGGCCATGTGCTGCGGGTCGTCTATGCGAAAGAGGGTGTGCGATGAGCTCTCCCACGGATGATCCGGACGCGCGTGCCCGTGAGGTCGAGGAGCAGCTGACCGACGACGAGCGCTTCTCGCTACTGGTCGGTGTGATGGGCGCCGGAGACATGTGGCCGCTGCACGACGAGCGGATTCCGCCGGACGTCCCGATGAGTGCGGGCTATGTGCCGGGGATCGCCCGGCTGGGGATACCGGCGCTGCGGATGAGTGACGCCGGACTCGGCGTGACCAATCCCGGATTCCGCGCGGGCGATACCGCAACGGCGCTGCCAGCGGGGCTGGCGATGGCCGCCAGTTTCAATCCCGGGCTGGCCCGCGCCGCGGGTTCGGTGATCGGTGTCGAGGCACGCAGTCGCGGCTTCAACGTGCAGTTGGCGGGCGCGATGAACCTGTGCCGTGATCCCCGCAACGGCCGCAATTTCGAGTACTTCTCCGAAGACCCGCTGCTGAGCGCCGTCACGGCCGCCGAGCAGATCATCGGAATCCAGCAGCACGGCGTCATCTGCACCGCCAAGCACTTCTCGCTGAACTGCAACGAGACCAACCGGCACTGGCTGGACGCCGTCATCGATCCCGACGCTCACCGCGAATCCGACCTGCTGGCCTTCGAGATCGCCATTGAGCGGGGCCGGCCCGGGGCGGTGATGGCGGCCTACAACAAGGTCAACGGCGACTACGCCGCTGCCAACGGCGTCCTGCTCAACGACGTGCTGAAAGGTGCCTGGGGATACCCCGGCTGGGTGATGTCCGACTGGGGCGGCACGCCGAGTTGGGAGTGTGCGCTGGGCGGCCTCGACCAGGAATGCGGCGCCCAGATCGACGCCCTGCTGTGGCAGGCCGAGACGTTCGGCGCCCCACTACGGGCCGCCTTCGCCGACGGTCGGCTCACCGGGCAGCGGCTGTCGGACATGGTCCGGCGGATCCTGCGGTCGATGTTCGCGGTCGGGATCGACCAGTGGGGACCGGCACCGGAACCGGATATCAGCGCGCACAACGAGATAGCCCTGGATATCGCGCGACAGGGAATCGTGCTCCTGCAGAACCGGGGCGCGCTGCCCCTGGAGGCTGGGCGGGCCGGCCACATCGCCGTCATCGGCGGCTACTCCCACCGCGGAGTTGCGGCCGGGTTCGGCTCGAGCACGGTCGTCCCCCCGGGCGGCTACGCCGACGTGATCCCGATCGGGGGCTCCGGTCTGGAAGCGGGCATGCGCAATCTGTACCTGCAGCCGTCGAGCCCGCTCGAGGAACTCAGGAAGCTGTTGCCGCAGGCCCACATCGAATTCGATCCCGGTGTCAGCCCGGCCGAGGCGGTGCCGGTGGCGCGCCGGGCCGACGTCGCGATCGTCTTCGCGACCCGGGCCGAGGGCGAGGGGTTCGATGCTGCCGACCTGTCGCTGCCGTGGGGCCAGGACGCTCTGATCGCCGCGGTCGCCGCGGCCAACCCGAACACCGTTGTGGTGCTTCAGACCGGCAACCCGGTGGCGATGCGCTGGCGTGATTCGGTGAGCGCGATCGTCGCGGCCTGGTACCCGGGCCAACAGGGGGGCCGGGCGATCGCGGAAATCCTTACCGGGCAAGTCAATCCGTCAGGCCGGCTACCTATCACCTTTCCGGTGGACATCGGTCAGACGCCCCGTCCGCAGCTGGGCTCGCCGACGACGATCGATTATTCAGAGGGCGCCGAAGTCGGGTACCGCTGGTTCGCCCGCACGGGCCAGGCCCCGCTGTTCGCGTTCGGACACGGGTTGTCCTACACCAGCTTTGAACACCGCGATCTCGAGGTGACCGGCGGTGACACGGTGCGAGTCGCCGTCACCGTCGTCAACACCGGTGACCGCCGCGGGGCGGATGTCCCGCAGGTGTATCTGGCCGGCGCACCGGGGGAAGGCCGGTTGAGGCTGTTGGGATACGAGAGGGTCGACCTCGAACCCGGGCAGTCTCGCCGGGTGAGCATCGAGGCGGATCCGCGCCTGCTGGCGCGCTACGCCGACGGGAGCTGGCACATCAGCCCCGGGCGGTACACCGTGGCCGTCGGTGCGTCGGCGGTCGCGCTGACGCCGGCGGCCGAGGTCGAGCTGGCCGGCCGTACGTTCGGGCGCTGAGCGGCGCGTCCGGACGCACGACCGGCCGGCGAACCTACTGGACGGGGACCAGGGCCTCACCGCAGGTGCAGCGGTACGGCTCGGTGGCGCCGGAGCAGTGGCACGGGACCTCGATGCGCACGCGACAGCCACAACCCTCGTGGCCACAAGTCAATTCGGTTCCAGCTTCGTGAGTTGCCATGGGATTCCACCTTCATCTGAGTCGGACTTGCTTCCGCCACCCAGCATATACCCCTTGGGGGTACGGGTAAACAGTCGAGTGGTGACCCAGCGCGTCGGCCGGGCCAGGAGTTAGCGTTGGTTATGCCTGCAGAAGCGAACCCGCAAGCCGTCGACGCTTTCCTGGACAGCACGCTGATCGGCCCGGACCCGGCACTGTCCGCCGCGGTCGCGGCCAGTGACGCGGCCGGCCTGCCGCGGATCGCGGTGTCGGCGCAGCAGGGCAAGTTTCTGTGCCTGCTGGCTTCGGCGATGCAGGCGCGCCGCATTCTCGAACTCGGCACGCTGGGCGGCTACAGCACCATCTGGCTCGCGCGGGGTGCAGGGCCGGAGGGGCGGGTGGTGACGTTGGAGTTCGATCCGCGGCGTGCCGAGCTCGCTCGGGCCAACCTGGAACGGGCGGGTCTGGGCGACCGGGTCGAGGTGGTGGTGGGCGCAGCACTGGACACCTTGCCGACGGTGACCGGCGGCCCGTTCGACCTGGTATTCATCGACGCGGACAAGGAGAACAACGCCGCCTACCTGGAGTGGGCGATCAGGCTGGGTCGTCCCGGTACGGCGGTCGTGGTGGACAACGTCATCCGCGGGGGAAAGGTGCTGACCGAGGCCGACGATGTCAGGGTCGCCGCGACGCGGGGCACCCTGCAGCTGATGGGTGAGCACCCACGCCTGGACGCCGCCGTGCTGCAGACGGTCGGCGGCAAGGGCTGGGACGGATTCGCGATGGCCGTGGTGCGCTGAGTCGACTTCTGAGTGTGCGCTGGCCGCTTCGAGTGTGCGTCAGCTGCGCAAGGCGGTTCCGGCGCGGTGGACGCACACCCGATGCGGTGGACGCACACCCGGCGCGGTCAGCCGCAGACGGCTCCATATGCGGCCGAGCCGACCAGCTTGACGTACTTCGCCAGCACGCCGGTCTTGTAGCGCGGCGGCGGGGGAGTGAAATCCTTTTGCCGAGAGGCGAACTCGTCGGGGTCGACCAGCACGTCGAGGGTGTGGTTGGCCACGTCGAGACGGATCTTGTCGCCGTCGCGCAGGAAGGCGATCGGGCCGGCGTCGACGGCTTCGGGCGCCACGTGCCCCACGCACAGCCCGGTCGTCCCACCGGAGAACCGGCCGTCGGTGAGCAGCAGCACGTCCTTGCCCAGCCCGGCGCCCTTGATGGCGCCGGTGATGGCGAGCATCTCGCGCATGCCGGGACCGCCCTTGGGCCCCTCGTAGCGGATCACCACCGCGTCGCCGTGGGTGATGGTGCCGTCCTCGAGCGCGTCCAGCGCCGCCCGCTCGCCGTCGAAAACCCTTGCGGTGCCTTCGAACACGTCGGAATCAAAACCGGCCGACTTGACCACCGCGCCTTCGGGCGCCAGTGATCCGCGCAGGATGGTGATGCCGCCGGTCGGGTGGATCGGGTTGTTCAGGGCGCGCAGCACCTTGCCGTCCGGGTCCGGCGGCGCGATGTCGGCCAGGTTCTGCGCCACGGTCTGGCCGGTTACGGTCAGACAGTCACCGTGCAGCAGGTCGGCGTCCAGCAGTGCTTTCATCACCACCGGCACCCCGCCGATGTGGTCGACGTGCGACATCACGTGCCGGCCGAACGGCTTGACGTCGGCCAGATGCGGCACCCGCTTGCCGATGCGGGTGAAGTCGTCGAGGGACAACTCGACCTCGGCCTCGCGGGCGATCGCCAGCAGGTGCAGCACCGCGTTGGTCGAGCCGCCGAACGCCATCACCACCGCGATGGCGTTCTCGAACGCCTCCCGGGTGAGGATGTCGCGGGCGGTGATGCCCTTGCGCAACAGTTCGATGACGGCCTGACCGCTGCGGCGGGCGAACCCGTCGCGGCGGCGGTCGGTCGCCGGGGGAGCGGCGCTGCCCGGCAGTGACATGCCCAGGGCCTCGGCGGCGCTGGCCATGGTGTTGGCCGTGTACATGCCGCCGCAGGCACCCTCGCCGGGGCAGATCGCCCGCTCGATGGCGTCGACGTCCTCCCGTGGCATCAGGCCGCGGGCGCACGCGCCCACCGCCTCGAACGCGTCGATGATGGTGACCTCGCGTTCGGTGCCGTCCGAAAGCTTGGCGACACCCGGCAGGATCGACCCCGCGTAGAGGAACACCGAGGCCAGGTCGAGGCGGGCGGCGGCCATCAGCATGCCGGGCAGCGATTTGTCGCACCCGGCCAGCAGCACCGAGCCGTCCAGCCGCTCGGCCTGCATCACCGTTTCGACGCTGTCGGCGATCACCTCGCGCGACACCAGGGAGAAGTGCATCCCCTCGTGTCCCATGGAGATGCCGTCGGACACCGAGATCGTCCCGAACTCCAGCGGGTAGCCGCCCGCGGCGAAGACGCCCTCCTTGACGGCCTTCGCCAGCCGGTCCAGCGACAGGTTGCAGGGGGTGATCTCGTTCCAGGACGAGGCGACCCCGATCTGCGCCTTGGCGAAGTCCTCGTCGCCCATGCCTACCGCGCGGAGCATTCCGCGGGCGGCGGCCTTCTCCAGGCCGTCGGTGACGTCGCGGCTGCGGGGCTTGATGTCGGGTTCAGGCATGCAGCAAGTATGCGGTGCGGCGGCATCCCGCCAAAATCGTTTATGATCGGGAGGTAATACCCCGTCGGGGTATGTCATGGCGTTTGGGAGACTTGATGACGGCAGCACACGGGTACGCGCAGCAGAAGGACAATTACGCCAAGCGGCTGCGTCGCATCGAGGGTCAGGTGCGCGGCATCGCGCGCATGATCGAAGAGGACAAGTACTGCATCGACGTCCTCACCCAGATCAGCGCCGTCAACAGTGCCATGCGGTCGGTGGCGCTGAACCTGCTCGACGAGCACCTGAACCATTGCGTCACCCGTGCGGTGGCCGACGGTGGTCCCGAGGCCGACGAGAAGCTGGCCGAAGCCTCGGCCGCCATTGCACGCCTTGTCCGTTCCTGACCGGGCGTGTTGACACCCAATGTTTGGGTAAAGCCCGGATACGTTGCGTACGGTTATCACGGCGCAATCGTGTCGCCACCCCAACACCATGACTGCCGAATCGGGAACCATCGCCGCAACCGCACGAACGTGGACGCCACGGATCGCGGTTCAACTTGCGGTGCTCGCCGCGGCGGCCTTCATCTACGTGACCGCGGAGCTGCTTCCCGTGGGGGCGCTGTCGGCGATCGCGCGCAACCTGAACGTCAGCGTGGTGCTGGTCGGCACACTGCTGACCTGGTACGCCTTCGTGGCGGCGCTGACCACCGTTCCGCTGGTGCGCTGGACCGCGCACTGGCCGCGGCGCCGGACGCTGCTGCTGAGCCTGGTGTGTCTGACGGTCTCGCAGCTGATTTCGGCGCTGGCGCCCAGCTTCGCGGTACTCGCCGCCGGCCGGGTGCTGTGCGCGGTGACGCACGGGCTGCTGTGGTCGGTGATCGCTCCGATCGCCACCCGCCTGGTGCCGCCCAGCCACGCCGGACGCGCCACCATGTCGATCTACGTCGGAACCAGCCTGGCGCTGGTCATCGGTAGCCCACTGACCGCGGCCCTGAGTCTGATGTGGGGCTGGCGGCTGGCGGCCGTGTGTGTCACCGTCGCGGCCGCCATCGTGACGGTCGCGGCCCGGGTGGTGCTGCCCCCGCTGACGCTGACCACCGACCAGTTGCAGTACGTGGGCCGACGCTCGACGCATCACCGCAACCGGGCGCTGATCATGGTGAGCCTGATCACCATGATCGGCGTCACCGGGCACTTCGTCTCCTACACGTACATCGTGGTGATCGTCCGTCAGGTCGTCGGCGTGCGCGGGCCCAACGTCGCGTGGTTGCTGGCCGCCTACGGAATCGCCGGGGTGCTTGCGGTGGCATTGGTGGCGCGTCCGCTGGACCGCCGCCCCAAGGGCGCGATCATTGTCTGCATGGCGGGGCTGACGGCCGCGCTGGCGCTGCTCAGTGCGCTGGCCTTCGGCTGGCATCGCTCCGCGACGACGGCGCTGGTGGTCGGGACGGCGGCGATCGTGCTGTGGGGCGCCATGGCCACCGCGGTGTCTCCGATGCTGCAGTCGGCGGCGATGCGCGCCGGCGCCGACGACCCGGACGGCGCCTCGGGCCTGTACGTCACGGCGTTCCAGGTGGGCATCATGGCGGGATCGCTGGCCGGCGGCCTGTTGTATGAGCGCAGTGTGGCGATGATGCTGACCGCGTCGGCAGGACTGATGGGTGTCGCGTTATTGGCGATGGCCGCGATTCGCCCGATAGTCGATACACCCGATTCGGCAATTTCACAGAGCGACTAACGGCGCAGGTCAACGGCCTGAACTGGGCTTGGTAACGGTCGCGGCGGGTTCAGCGAATGGCAATTCGGGGTTTCTGCTGTGCCACACTGGGGGCCAGTTCAGGTCTTGAAGTAGGTGACCGGAAGGAAAGAGTATGTCGCGCTCGATGAGGGGCCGCACGAGGGCTGGCCTCGTCGCCGCTCTCAACGCATTCGGAGTCGCTGCGGTGCTCATGATGGGCGCCGGACCGGCCCTGGCGGACCCGGACGAGGCGCCCGGCGACCCGGGACCGGTGGTGGCGCCCGTGGACCCGCCCGCGCCCGAGCCGTTGCCGATCGCTCTGCCGCCGCTGCCCGATCCGTTCGGCCTCCCGCCGGGTGACCCGGCCGCTGTTCCGGTGGCGTCCGGGCCGGTGGCCGGCCAGGACCCGACGCCGTTCGTTGGTGAACCGCCGTTCCGGCCGCCGTCGTTCAACCCGGTCAACGGGGCGATGGTGGGCGTGGCCAAGCCGATCATCATCAACTTCCAGGTGCCGATCGCCGACCAGGCGATGGCCGAACGCGCCGTGCACATCTCGTCGATCCCGCCGGTGCCGGGCAAGTTCTACTGGATGACGCCGTCGCAGTTGCGGTGGCGGCCGCTGAGCTTCTGGCCCGCCAACACGGCGGTGAACATCGACGCCGCCGGCACCAAGTCCAGCTTCCGCACCGGTGACTCGCTGATCGCAACGGCCGATGACGCCACGCACCAGATGACGATCACCCGCAACGGTGTGGTGCAACAGACCTTCCCGATGTCGATGGGGATGGCCTCCGGTGGGCACCAGACGCCGAACGGCACCTACTACGTGCTGGAGAAGATGCCGACGGTGGTGATGGACTCCTCGACCTACGGGGTGCCGGTCAACTCGCCGAACGGTTACAAGGTGACCGTGTCGGATGCCGTGCGGATCGACAACAGCGGCAACTTCGTGCACAGTGCCCCGTGGTCGGTGGCCGACCAGGGCAAGCGCGATGTCAGCCACGGGTGCATCAATCTGGCGCCGGCCAATGCCAAGTGGTTCTTCGACAACTTCGGCAGCGGCGACCCGATCGTGGTCAAGAACTCCGTCGGCACGTACAACAAGCCCGACGGCGCCTCGGACTGGCAGCTGTAACTTGTAACGCTGAGCAGACGCAAAATCGCCCTTTTCGATCCTGAAAAGGGCGATTTTGCGTCTGTTCGCGGGTGCGAGTTATGTATAGCATCATACATATGCGAAGTCCCCGAGAACGGATGGTGGTGTCCGCGGCCCTGCTGATCAGGGAGCGCGGTGCTCGCGCCACCGCGATATCCGACGTGCTGGCGCACAGCGGGGCGCCCCGCGGGTCGGCCTACCACCACTTCCCGGGCGGGCGCACGCAACTGTTGTGCGAGGCGGTCGACTTCGCCGGCGAGCACATCGCCGCTCTTATCGCCGAAGCGGACAGCGGTCCGGCGCTGCTGGACATGCTGATCGAGAAGTACCGGGAGCAGCTGCTGGCGACCGAGTTCCGCGCGGGTTGCCCGATCGCGGCGGTCTCGGTGGAAGCGGGCTTCGACCAGGACGACCGCGACCGGATGGCCCCGGTGGTGCAGCGGGCGGCGGCGGTGTTCGACCGTTGGTCGGACCTGATCACCCAGCGCTTCATCGCCGACGGCATCGCCGCGGAGCGGGCCGCTGAGCTCGCGGAGTTTGCGACGGCCGCGCTGGAGGGCGCGTTGCTGCTGGCGCGGGTGCGACGCGACCTGGCGCCACTGGATCTGGCTCACCGCCAGGTGCGCGAGTTGATCGAAAGGAATCTGCCCCATGAATGACTGGCAGCCCACCGCGTGCATCCTGTGCGAGTGCAACTGCGGCATCGTCGTACAGACCGAAGGCCGCACCCTCGCCCGTATCCGGGGCGACAAAGAGCATCCGGCGTCGCAGGGTTACACCTGCAACAAGGCGTTGCGGCTGGACCACTACCAGAACGGCCGGGGCCGGCTGACCTCGCCGCTGCGCCGGCGTGCCGACGGTAGCTATGAGGAAATCGATTGGGACACAGCGATCGTCGAGATCGCAGAGGGTTTCAAACACATTCGCGACAGCTACGGTGGCGACAAGATCTTCTACTACGGCGGCGGTGGGCAGGGCAACCATCTCGGCGGTGCCTACAGTGGCGCGTTTCTGAAGGCGCTGGGCTCCAAGTACCGGTCAAATGCGTTGGCGCAGGAGAAGACCGGCGAGGCGTGGGTCGACGCACAACTCTACGGCGGTCATACCCGCGGCGAGTTCGAGCACGCCGAGGTGTCGGTGTTCGTCGGCAAGAACCCGTGGATGTCGCAGAGTTTCCCCCGGGCGCGGGTGGTCCTCAACGAGATCGCCAAGGATCCGCGGCGCTCGATGATCGTGATCGACCCGGTCGTCACCGACACCGCGAAGATGGCCGACTTCCATCTGCGGGTGCGGCCCGGAACCGACGCCTGGTGCCTGGCCGCGCTGGCCGCGGTCCTGGTGCAGGAAAACCTCTGCAACGAAGCGTTTCTCGCCGAGCACGTGCACGGTGCGGACGCTGTGCGGGCGGTGCTGGCCGACGTGCCGGTCGGCGAGTACGCAGGGCGGTGCGGGGTGGACGAGGAGTTGTTGCGCGCGGCGGCGCGTCGGATCGGGACGGCCGACAGCGTCGCGGTGTTCGAGGACCTCGGCGTGCAGCAGGCGCCCAACAGCACGGTGTGCTCCTACCTGAACAAGCTGTTGTGGATCCTGACCGGCAACTTCGCGAAAAAGGGTGGCCAGCACCTGCATTCGTCGTTTGCGCCGCTGTTCAGCACCGTCTCGGGACGCACGCCGGTGACCGGAGCGCCCATCATCTCCGGTTTGGTGCCGTGCAACGTCGTCCCCGAGGAGATCCTGACCGACCACCCGGACCGGTTCCGGGCCATGATCGTCGAAAGCAGCAACCCGGCCCACTCGGTGGCCGACTCGGCCGCGTGCCGCGAGGCGTTCCGGTCGCTGGAGCTGCTGGTTGTCGTCGATGTCGCGATGACCGAGACCGCCCGACTGGCGCACTACTTGCTGCCCGCGGCGTCGCAGTTCGAGAAGTGTGAAGCCACCTTCTTCAACCTCGAATTCCCGCACAACGCAATGCAGTTGCGGCACCGGCTGTTCCCGCCGCTGCCCGGCACGTTGCCGGAACCGGAGATCTGGGCGCGGCTGGTGCGTGCGCTGGGCGTGGTCTCCGATGAGGATTTGCGGCCGCTGCACGAGGCCGCGGCACGAGGGCG
This sequence comes from Mycobacterium sp. Z3061, assembly GCF_031583025.1. Lineage (NCBI taxonomy): Bacteria > Bacillati > Actinomycetota > Actinomycetes > Mycobacteriales > Mycobacteriaceae > Mycobacterium > Mycobacterium pumcae. The sequence goes on from NZ_CP134062.1 coordinate 607,785, forward strand.
TCAGGCGTATGCCGAGGCGTTCCTGGGTGCCGTCGCGGGCAACCCGACGCTGGCCCGGGTGCTGCCTTTTGTACTGTACGAAACGCTGGGCCCGACGCTGCCGGACGGGTTGGCCGGCGCCGCGGCGTTGTGGGGACAGGCGCAGAAGACGGCGATGACGTACCCCGACGCCGTCCGGCGGGCCGGGCACGAAGACGGCAACGCGCTGTTCGACGCGATCATCGGCAGTCCCTCCGGCGTGACGTTCACCGTCCACAACTACGAGGACGACTTCGCGCTGATCGGCCACAGCGACCACAAGATCGCTCTGCAGATACCCGAAATGCTCAGCGAGATAAAGGCTTTGGCGGCCGATCCGGAGCGGCTGACCAGCGACGAGCTGCCGATCGTGCTGTCGGTGGGGGAGCGGCGCGCCTACACCGCCAACGACATCTTCCGCGACCCGTCCTGGCGTAAACGCGACGCCGACGGGGCGCTGCGGGTCAGTGTCGAAGACGCCCAGGCCCTCGGCCTGCACGCCGGCGGCCGGGCGCGCATCACCACGGCGGCCGGCAGTGCCGAGGCCACCGTCGAGATCACCGAGACCATGCTGCCCGGACATGCCGCACTGCCCAACGGTTTTGGGCTGGACTACGTGGGCGAGGACGGTCGGACCGTTGTCCCCGGGGTGGCTCCGAACGCGCTGACGTCGACCAAGTGGCGCGACCCCTATGCCGGCACGCCCTGGCACAAGCACGTGCCAGCGCGTATCGAAACGGTCGGCGCACCCCGGCGATCAGACGTAAAGTCGCACGCATAGCCGCGGTTTCGTGCGATTTCGCGTCTGCTCGCGCGGGAAAGGTGCGCCCTGCCCGCGCCGGAAACGCTAGTTCCAGATGCGGACGCGCCGCGGCGGCTCCAGGAACAGCTCGTCGGACTCCGAGACGTCGAAAGCTTCGTAGAAGGCGTCCACGTTGCGGATTACCCCGTTGCAGCGGAACTCCGGGGGCGAGTGCGGGTCCACCGCGAGACGCCGGATCGCTTCGGCGTCACGGGACTTCGTCCGCCACACCTGGGCCCAGCCGAAGAACACCCGCTGCACGCCGGTAAGTCCGTCGATCACCGGCGCGGGTTGCCCGTTCAGCGACAGCTGGTAGGCCAGCAGGGCGATCGACAGGCCGCCCAGGTCGCCGATGTTCTCACCGACGGTGAAGGCGCCGTTCACGTGGTGACCGTTGTCCAGCCCGCGGGGCGTGTACGCCTCGTACTGCTCGATCAAAGCTTTTGTGCGGGCGCCGAACTCGGTGCGGTCGTCGTCGGTCCACCAGTCCACCAGGTTGCCGTCACCGTCGTACTTGGCGCCCTGGTCGTCGAAGCCGTGCCCAATCTCGTGGCCGATGACCGCCCCGATACCGCCGTAATTCGCCGCGTCGTCGGCTTCGGCGTCGAAGAACGGTGGCTGCAGAATGGCTGCGGGAAAGACGATTTCGTTCATCCCCGGGTTGTAGTAGGCGTTGACGGTCTGCGGTGTCATGAACCACTCGTCGCGGTCGACGGGCCCGCCGAGCTTGGCCAGTTCACGGTCGTGGTTGACGGCGTAGCCGCGCTGGAAGTTGCCGTACAGGTCCTCGCGATCGATCACCAGCGCGGAGTAGTCCCGCCAGGTGACCGGATAGCCGACCTTGGCGGTGAACTTGTCGAGCTTGGTCAGCGCGCGCTGCCGGGTCTCCGGTGTCATCCAGTCCAGGTCGCTGATGCTGATCCGGTACGCCTCCTGCAGGTTGGCCACCAGCGTGTCGATGCGGTCCTTGGCCCCCGGCGGGAAATGCCGCTCCACGTAGAGCTTTCCGACGGCGTCGCCCATCAGGGTCTCCACCAGCGCGACCGCCCGCTTCCAGCGGTCCCGGATCTGCTCGGTGCCGGTGAGCCGTCGGCCGTAGAAGTCGAAGTCCGCCTCGACCATCGCACTCGTCAGCCACGGCGAACGGGCGCGGATCAACCGCCAGCGCGCCCAGCTCTTCCAGTCTTCGAGGTCTTCGCTGCCCCACAGATCGGCGAAGGCGGTGAGGTAATCCGGTTGGCGGACAACCAGTTCCGCGACGGACTCGGGGGTGATGCCCAGCCCGGAGACCCAGCCGGACCAGTCGAAGCCCGAGGTGTTCTCCAGCTCGGTGAAGGTGCGCAAGTTGTAGGTGAGCTCGGCGTCACGGCGCTTGACCACGTCCCAGTGGGCGGCGGCCAGTTTGCTCTCCAGCGCCACGATCCGGCCGGCGGTGTCGGCGTGGTCGTCCGCGGTGCCCCCGAAGACCAGGCCGAACATGGTGGCGATGTGCCCCGGGTAGGCGGCGAGCACGGCGGCGTGCTGCTCGTCGCGGAAATAGGACTCGTCGGGCAGGCCGATGCCCGACTGCGAGAAGTGCACCAGGTAACGGCTGGAGTCCTTGGAATCGGTGTCGACGTACAGTCCGACACCGCCGCCCACCCCGGTGCGCTGCAGGGCGCCGACGACGGTCGCCAGGGCGCTGCGGTCGGCGGCGCCGTCGATCACGGTCAGTTCGTCGAGCAGCGGTTGCAGTCCGCGGCGCTCGACGGCGTCCTCGTCCAGGAAGCTGGCGTAGAGGTCGCCGATGCGCTGCTCGTCGGTGCCCGATGCGGCCTGGCTCTGAGCGGCCTGCATGATCAGGTCGCGCACCTGCTCCTCGGCCCGGTCGAACAAAGTGCGGAAGGCGCCGTCGGTCGCGCGGTCGGCGGGGATGTCGTAATCGGTCAGCCAGCGGCCGTTGACGTGCCCGAAAAGGTCGTCCTGGGGGCGTGCGGCTGGGTCGACGTAGCTCAGGTCGATGCCCGAGCGGATGGCCTCTACTGTCACCCCGCCATCCTTCCATCTCTTTTCGGGTGCAACGATCGCACCATGCCTGACCAGGACGCCGAAGACATCGACGACACAGCAGACGCTACAGAGACCGACGCAGACACCGACGACGACGAGACTGAAGCCCCGGTGTTCTCCACCTACGGCATCGCTTCGACCGTGCTCGGCCTGATCTCGGTCGCGGCGCTGGTGCTGGGCGGGCTGATCTGGTTCGGTCATCGCGACGACTCCGCCGAGCGGGTCTACCTGTCCCGCGTGATGGCGGCCGCGGCCGACTGGACGGAAATCCTGATCAACATGAACGTCGGCAACATCGACGCCAGCCTGCAGCGATTGCACGACGGCACGGTCGGACAGCTCAACACCGACTTCGAGGCCGCGATCATGGACTACCGGAAGGTCGTGGAGAAGCTGCAGGCCCGCAGCGCCGGCCAGATCGAGGCGGTGGCGATCGACAGCGTGCACCGCGACCTGGACACCGTGCCCGGCTCCCCGCGGCCGGTGGTGACGACGAAGCTGCCGGCATTCGCCACCCGGACCGACTCCGTCATGCTGGTGGCCACCTCGGTCAGCGAGAACGCCGGTGCGAAACCGCAGGTGGTGCACTGGAATCTGCGCCTGGACGTATCGAACGTCGACAACAAGATGATGATCTCCAAGCTGGAGTCGATCCGATGAGAAACGCATGGCGGCTCGCGGCGTTCGACGTGCTGGCACCGGTGGCGGCGCTGGTCGCGTTGTTCGGGATAGGCGCGGTGCTGGCCTGGCCGCGGTGGTGGGTGGCGGTGGCCGCCGCGCTCGCGCTGCTGATCGTCGAAGGCGTCGCGATCAACTTCTGGCTGCTGCGCCGCGACAGGGTCACCGTGGGTACGGACGACGACGCGCCGGTGCTGCGGTTGGCGGTTGCGTTCCTGGCCGCGGTCGCCCTGTGCGCGGCCGTGCTGACCGGATACACGCACTGGACGACCAAGGACGAAGACTTCAAGCGGGACTCGGTCGCGGTGGTTCAGGTCGCCACTGGCGTGGCCGAGGCGGTCGCGTCGTTCTCCCCGACGGCGCCCGGGGCGTCCATCGAGCGCGCCGCGTCGATGATGGTGCCGGACAAGGCGGGCAAATTCAAAGAGGAGTACACCAAGACCAGCGCGGACCTGCTGCAGCGCAAGATCACCGCGCAGGCGTCCACGCTGGCGGCCGGTGTCGAGGCCATCGGGCCCTCGGCGGCCAGCGTCGCGGTGATCATGCGGGTCACCCAGAATGCGCCCGGCCAGCCCGCCAGTCAGGCCGCCCCGGCGGTCCGGGTCACCTTGACCAAACGCGGCAACGACTGGCTGGTGCAGGACATCGTCCCGGTCAATTCCCGCTGAGCGCCTGGTTGAGCGCTAGTTGGAGTTGGCCGAGCGCTCGTTCTTCACCCGGACGAACCGGTCGGACAGCCTGCGCATCCGGATCATCAGCGACGCCGACGGGCTGACGCTGCCATCGAGGTAGGTCGCGAGGTCCTCCGGTGCTACCCCGATTCGGGAGGCGAACTCCTGCTGCACCAGGCCGGACCGCTCCATCAGCAGCTTGACGTGCCGGGCCACCTCGGCGCGCTCATTGGCCTCCAGGTGGGTGCGAGCGCGCTCGAGTACCTCCCACAGTGCCTTGGCGATGCCGACGGGCCGCGACCCCCGAAGGATCTCTTCCACCTGGCGTGCGGTCCGGCCGTAGGGGTCGCGCTTGAGGGCGCCGGCGATGCGCTTCCAGGTGGCGATGTCCCCGCCCTGCAGGGCGGCGTGGATCGCGGCGGTGGACCAGAACTCCACCGGCTGATCAGGGTCCGGTCGCCGCACACCTTGGGTAGCAGGCGCAGGATTTCGCTGGTCGGCAGCCAACGTCACCTCGCCTCCTCCAGCATTGCCACGGCCACGGACAGGCAGCGCTGCCTGACCTCCTCCCAGTCTGCCCTCGCATCGGGCTCGGGCCAATCGTCGTCGAGGTCGGACGGGTCCGGATCCGCGAGCCGGCGAACCAACTCGGTGGCCATCCACTGCGATCGCGAAGACGAGCCGAGAGGCTGACAACAGTAATACCTATCCATCCCGGCCAGCACCACCGCGACGGTCTCCGGATCCATTGCGTCGACCATGTCAGCAAAATCGGCGTAATCGCGGCTGCTGTTACGGCTCATGATCAGGTAGCCCTTGAACCGCAGCGTTTCGGCCCCGGTGGGGATCAGCAAACGGTCGCCGGTCGGCAGCTGGACATTGGTGGTCTCCACCGGGCTGCTGCGCCGGAAACCGTTCCTGGTGCCCTTGCTTTCCAGCGCGTCCAGTGCGACGGAGAGGCGGCCGCGCCACAGGGTCACCGGATGGATCGGGCGGTCGGCCAACGACATGGCACGGGCGATGCCGCTGCGGTACGCGAGACTGACTCTGCCGACCGGGCCGGTGGCCAGCGCCACCGTGTCGGCCTCCGCCGATTCCGGCTCTTCCTTGCGTGCGCAACCGGAGAACGCCAGCGGGTCCGCTACGCAAATCGCATCGGGGGCAAGGTGTTTGAGCTTGGCTGCGGACTTGATCACCACCCGCAGATCGGCGCTGGGCGCGATCGCGGCGGTGATGTCCTCGGGGATGACGACGACACCGCCGAGATCGACGTCGGGCAGCGGGCGATCGAAGTCGACGGACGGCAGGATCCGGCCCAGCCAGCCCGGTAGCCACCAGTTCCACTTGGAGAACATCGCCATCAGCGCCGGCACCATGACCAGCCGCACCACCGTGGCGTCGACCGCGATTGCGACGGCGCACGCCACACCGATCTCGGCCACCAGCGGCATGCCCGCAAAGGCGAATCCACAGAACACCGCGATCATGATCAGCGCGGCGCTGGTGATGGTGCGGGCGCTGGTGCTGACCCCGTAAGCGACCGCGTCGCGGGTGTGGCCGGTCTGCAGGAAGCGTTCGCGGATCCGGGTGAGCAGGAAGATCTCGTAGTCCATGGACAACCCGAACGTCATCGCCAGGACCAGCGGCGGCACGGTGCTGTCGATCGACGTGAGATGCGGGAAACCGAGCGATTCGGCCCAGCCCCACTGGAAGACCATGACCAGGCTGCCGTAGGCGGCCGCCACCGACAGCAGCGTCATCAGCACACCCTTGAGCGCCAGCAGCACCGAGTGCACCGAGAGCAACAGCATGATGAAAGCGATCAGAGCGACGAACGCCAGCACGATGGGCTGGGTCTGCGACACCTGGTCGTCGAAGTCCTTGATCAGCGCCGTCGAGCCGCCGACGGAAACCTGGGCGTCGCCGCCGACCCTGGGCAGCTGGCTGCGCATCCAGTCGACGGTGTGCCGGGCGCGCAGGTCTTCGGGATCGACCGACAACACGGCGTTGAGCACGGCGCTCTTGTTGTCGGCGGCGTATTGCGGCGGCCCCACCGAGGCGACGTCGGGCGCCTGCGTCATCTTCTCGCGGATCGCCGCGAGCTTCTGGGCGCGCACCGGGACCGCGTCCTGTCCCTGCGGCCAGTCGGGGAAGTTCACCAGCACCTGAACGGGGCCGAGCGCGCCCGGGCCCAGCGCCTGCGACGCCGAGGCCACCCCCGCCCGGATTTCGTGGGAGGAGTCGAACTGCCGCAACAGGCTGTTGCCCAGCACCATCGACAGCGCCGGTGCGGCCATCAGCAGCAGTACCGCCGAGGCCGCCACCGCGGAGATCCAGGGGCGGCGCATCACCCAGGTGACCCACCGGGTCCAGAACCGGGACACCGTGCTCTCCGGACGGCGCGACCAGTGCAGCAGCGGCGACCTCTTGGCCGCAGCCCGGGAAAACGTCGCCAGCAACGCCGGCGTCAGCGTCGCCGACGTCAGCATCGCGACCGCGACGGCGAGGATGGCGCCGGTGGCCATCGATCTCAGCGCCGGGGTGTTGATCACGTAGATGCCGCTCAGAGAGGCGATGACGGTCATCCCGGACAGCACGACCGCCAGACCCGAGGTGCCCATCGCGGCATCCACGGCCTCTTGCGGCTGACGGCCGGTGCGCAGTTCCTCCCGGAAGCGCATCAGGATGAACAGCGAATAGTCGACGGCCAGCGCGATGCCGAACATCGACACCGTCGAGGTCACGAACACCGACATGGGCGTGTGCATGGACAGCGCATAGACCAGTCCCATGGTCACCACGACCGTGCAGACGCCCAGCGCCAGCGGGATCGCCGCGGCGGCCAGCGAGCCGAACACCGCCAGCAGCACGACCAGGATGATCGGCAGGTTCCATTCCTCGGCCTTGGCGATGTCGTGCTTGGTGTTCGCGGCGGCGGCGGCGCTCAGCGCACCCTGGCCGATGACGTAGAGCCGGACGCGGCCGTTGGCGGTCTGCCCGGACTGGTCGCCGTTGACGCCGACCCGTTCCCGCAGTTTCTTGGCGACGTCGCTGGTGCCGGGGTTGCGGGCGTCCAGGCGCAGGGTCACCACGTACGGCCGGTCGGGTTGGGGCGGCCGCTGGGTCGGGTTGGGTGCCTCGGTGACGCCCGGAAGCTCGCCGGCGATCCGTTTGAGCTCTGCGACCGCGTCGTTGATGTCCTGATAGGTCGCGTCGGCACGGGGGGCGGCCACCAGCGCCAGTGGCGATGCTCCCAACTCGGGATATTGCTCGACGAGTTGGTCGTGCACGGCCAGCGACTGGGAGCCGGCAACCTCGAACCCGCCGCCGGTGAGATTCCCCGACTGCGTCATAGCCAGATAAACCGCCGGCACCAGGGCGAGCAACCAGCCTGCAAAGACGAACCAGCGGAATCTGCGCAGGTTGCGGCTCAGCCGCATCATGAACTGCTGGATTTTCTATCTCCCCGTGTTTCTTGCGCAGCACGTGCCCGCGAGCCTACCCGAGTGCCCGGAGTCCTAGCTCTGCTTATCGGTTGCTGAGCTGCGACGACACCGGTTTGGCGGGATCGTTGTTAAGTCGTGATCGAGGTGGGCCGTCCGGTTGAGTTGGCGGCCCCGCCGGGCGGGATGGCAGGATGTCTGTGGCCGCCGGTGGGGGGACTTCGGGCGGCGAATCGTGAGGAGTCATTGATGCCAAGTACGCCCTTCCTGCGCCGGGGACTGTTCGCCGTTGTGGCCGCGACCGGGTTGTCCTGCGCCGGCAGCGCCGTTCTTTCGGCGCCCGCGGCGACCGGTTCGACGGACCCGTGCGCGGCCAGCGAGGTGGCCCGCACCATCGGCTCGGTGGCCAAGTCGACGGGCGACTACCTGGACTCGCACCCCGAGACCAACCAGGTGATGACCAGCGCCCTGCAGGACCAGGCCGGCCCGCAGTCGCTCGGGACGATCAAGACCTACTTCGAGGCAAATCCCAAGGTGGCCCTGGACATGCAGGGGCTGGCCAACCCGCTGAACAAGCTGGGCACCCAGTGCAAGCTGCCGATTTCGCTGCCGCAGGCGCTCAGCATGGTGCAGGCGGCCCAGGGCGGGGGCGGACTGCCGAGTCTGCCGGCCGGCGGTGCTCCCGCCGCGCCGCTGCCGGGCCCTGCGCCCGCCGCCGGCACGGCGCCGGTGCCGGGCGTGCCCGCCGTCGCGGCGCCGACCAGCGCGCCGAAGCCCGCGCCGAAGCCGGGCGGCTAGCTAGCCAGCCGGGTCCAGCGGCGGCAACGGTCCCTGCAGCGCCGAGTCGGCCGGGTCGGCCATGGCGTGCAGGTCCGGCACCCGTAGTTCGGGATCGGTGGGCGGGTCGTCGTCGCCGTCCGCGGCGAGTTTCTCGGTGCGGAACATGAAGAAGAACACCACCCAGCCGATCGCGGCGATGAACAGCCAGCTGATCAGGCGGTAGATCAGCATCGCCGAGATCGCGTTCGGCAACCCCATGCCGCTGGACACCAGCCCGGGGACCAGCACTGCCTCCACCACCAGCAGGCCACCCGGCATCAGCGGGATCGTCCCGACAGCGCGGGCCGCCGCATAAGCGACCGTCAGGCCGGCGACCGAGGCGTGGTCACCGGCGGCGTAGGCCGCGAACCCCAGGCACGCGACGTCGGCGACCCAGTTGAACAGCGACCAGCTGAACGCCACGCCCAGGTCGCGCCGGCTCAGGCTCACCGACTCCAGCTGCATCAGGATTTCGCGCCACTTGTCCAGGCCGGTGTCTGCCGGTTTGCCGCGGATGGAGTTGACCCAGGACAGAACCTTGCTGCCGATACCCTCGATCAGCTCCGGGCGGGACGCCACCGCCTGCGCCAGCAACAACAGCGCGATGAAGCCGCCGAGGGTGAACAGCAGCGAGAACGGGTTGTTCCGGGCGCCCAGGAAGAATGCGCCGCCCAGCCCGAGCACGGCCAGACCGACCGCCTGCAACGCGCCCGACATCACCAGCTGCCAGGACGCGACCACCGTCGAGGCGCCCCAGATGCGCTGCTGGCGCAGCAGGAACGTCGCCGAGATCACCGGACCGCCGGGCAGCGTGGTACTCAGCGAATTGGCCGCGTAGAAGGCCGCTTCCGAGCGCAGCTGCTTGACGTGCACGCCGGCGGACCGCAGCAGCGTGCGCTGGATCTGGGCGAAGCTGTGCATCGACGCGGCGGCGGCCGCCATGGCGGCGACCAGCCACCACCAGTTGGCTTCGAACAGACTCGTCCACGCCTTGGCCAGCTGGTCGCGCACCAGAATCACCTCGACGCCGAGCACGATCGCGACGACGGACAGCACCACCCACCGCAGCCACCAGTGTTTGCCGCGCGCCGGCTTCTCGCCCCGGGCGAGGCGTAGGCCCGCAAACTTGCGGGCACCGGCGTCAGACGACATCGCATCAGGGTAGCCGGGCACGCGCCTGGCGCATCGTTGCACGTCGCTGACGTGTCGGCGTTGTTCTGAGGTCGTAACCGGATCGTGGCGGCCGGGTTTGCGGGAGATCCCGATAGGCTGGCCCAATGTCGGCAACGTTGGACGACGAAGCGGTAAGCCCCCTGGTTCGCAAGACCGCGGCGTGGTCCTGGCGACTGCTGGTGATCGTCGCCGCCGCCGTCGCGTTGCTGTGGGTCGTCGACCGGCTCGAAATCATAGTGGTGCCGGTTTTGCTGGCGTTGATGCTCAGCGCTTTGCTGGTGCCGGCGGTCGACTGGCTGGACGAGCACGGTCTGCCGCGCGGCGCCGCGGTGACGATGGTGTTGCTGAGCGGGTTCGCGATCCTGGGCGGCATCCTGGCGTTCGTTGTCAGCCAGTTCATCGTGGGTGTACCCGATCTGGTCAAGCAGGTGGAGCACAGCATCGACAGCAGCCGCCGATGGCTGATCGAGGGCCCGGCGCACCTGCGCCGCGAGCAGATCGACAACGCGGGCAACGCGGCGATCGAAGCCCTGCGCAATAACCAGGCGAAGCTCACCAGCGGTGCGCTGTCCACCGCCGCCACCATCACCGAGCTGGTCACCGCGGCCGTCCTGGTGCTGTTCACCCTGATCTTCTTCCTGTACGGCGGGCGCAACATCTGGCAGTACGTGCAGAAGATCTTCCCGGCCCACGTCCGCGACCGGGTGCACGCGGCCGGTCACGCCGGGTACGGCGCCCTGACCGGCTACATCCGGGCTACCTTCCTGGTCGCGCTGACCGACGCGGCCGGGGTGGGCGCCGGGTTGGCGATCATGGGGGTCCCGTTGGCGCTGCCGCTGGCCTCCATCGTCTTTCTCGGTGCCTTTGTGCCGCTGATCGGTGCCCTGGTATCAGGTTTGCTGGCCGTGGTGGTGGCGCTGCTGGCCAAGGGCATGCTCTACGCGCTGCTGACGCTCGGCCTGCTGATCGTGGTGAATCAGCTCGAAGCGCACATACTGCAGCCGCTGGTGATGGGCCGTGCGGTGTCCATTCACCCGCTGGCGGTGGTGCTGGCGATCTCCACCGGCGGTGTGCTGGCCGGCATCGTCGGTGCTTTGCTGTCCGTTCCGACGGTGGCGTTCCTGAACAACGCGATGCAGGTGCTGCTGGCCCGCGATCCGGAGGCCGAGGCGGCAGAGCAGGCCAACGACGAAGAGGTGTCGGCGATTTTGCAGGCTAAACCGGACAAGCCGGACAAACCGGACGCTTAGGGCACCAGATCCCAGCCCTGGTCGACGTCGCCGCCGCAGAACCGGGTGGACACCCACGTGCCTGGGTTCGGGCCGCCCAGGACGGTGAGGCACCCGTCCAGGCTGATCATGATGTGGCCGTTGGGCTGGGGGCTCCAGTGCTGGTTGAACCAGTTCAGGCAGGGCCCGAGGTGCGCCGTCCACCGCTCCTCGTTCGGCGACGTCAGGCAGTTCCCGGGAAACGCCACGCTCTCCAGCTGCTCGCCGTTCTGATTCCAGCGCTGGGAGTCGGCCCCGTTGCAGGGGTTGACCACTAACGCCGTCAACCAGCTGCTGTCCGGTGCGTCCAGGCAGACGTCGCCCATGCGGCTTTTCACCTGTACCGGGCCGTCGGCGTTCGCCGGAGCAGCGCCGAGCAGGGCGGTGCCGAGCACTGCAGCGATTGCGACGAAGGCACCGCTGACCGGTCGAAAGTTGCGCATAGCCAACGATTCTCATCCAGCCGGGCCGCGAGGGCGCGCAAATGTACGGCGAATGCGGCGTGTCGCCGTACAAACGCGGGCGCTCGCCGGGAAAACGAGCCCTCTAGAGCCGGCCCTCGCGACGCAGCAGGTCCTGCGCGGACAGCCCACCGCCACCGGTACGACGCCGGCGGGACGTGTCCACCGTGCCGTCCTCCTGGATGCCGCGGGCGTTCAGCTTCTCGGTGGCCGTCTCGGAATCGTCACCCTCGGGCCGCTGGGCCGGCAGGGCCGCGGTCTTGTCGGACGTGTTCGGTTCCGGGGCGGGTTCCGGGCGGCTGCCTGCCACCGGCATCTTGTTCGTCTCCCCGGCAGAGGGCGGGGTGGCGTTCTTGGGCGCCGGGCCGCGGCCGGCCGCACGGGGCGCCGGACCGTTGCGGGTAGCCCCGGGCGCCGAGAGCCGTGTGGTGGGAGCCTCGGTGGCCTGCGGAGTGGCACGGACCGGAACCTGCGGCGACGGCGACGGCGACGGCGACGCGGGCACGGGCGCCAGCTCCGGCTGGGCTGCCCGGGTCAACGCGGCCGGGTGCGTCGGGTCGTGCGGCTTGCGCGGAGCACCGGCACCGGCCGCCACCAGTCCGGCCGTCACCGGCGGCCGTGTCTTGCTGGCGGGACGCTTGCGCTCGTCGGGCAGCTGGATCTCGCCCAGGCCGATGCGGTTCTGCAGGCGTCTCATCCAGCGGGGTGCCCACCAGCAGTCGTCGCCGAGCAGCTTCATCACCGACGGAACCAGGAACATCCGGACCACGGTCGCGTCCAGCAGCAACGCCGCCATCAGACCGAACGCCAGATACTTCATCATCACCAGGTCGGAGAACACGAACGAACCCGCGACCACCGCCAGGACCAGCGCGGCCGCGGTGATCAGGCGACCGGTGGTGGCCGTGCCGATCCGGATCGATTCCTGGGTGGACATGCCGTTTTCGCGTGCCTCGACCATGCGGGACACCAGGAACACTTCATAGTCGGTCGCCAGGCCGTAACCGACCGCGACCACCAGCGCGATGATCACCACCATCAACGGCGTGGGCGTGAAGTTGAGCAGTCCGGCGCCATGGCCTTCGATGAATATCCACGTCAGGATGCCCATCGTGGACCCGAGCGTCAGCACGCTCATCACCGCCGCCTTGATCGGCAGCACCACCGATCCGAACGCCAGGAACATCAGGACCATGGTCGTGCTGATCAGTACCAGCACCATCAGCGGCGCCTTGTCCACCAGGCTGTGAATCGAGTCCTGTTCCAGCGCTGGCGTCCCGCCGACGAGTATCTCGATGCCCTTGGGTGGCGTTATCGCGCGTAACTCCTCGAGTTTTTTCGACGAGTCAGCCGGGTTCTGCAACCCGTTCTGCAGCACCCGGACCGACGGGTCCTTGGACCCGCCCGGCGCCTGCGGGCGTTCCTGCCACATGTTCGACGGGTCGTTGTCCTGCTCGATGAACCCGCTGATCTGCATCGCTTTGCTGCGGACGTCCGCAACCTGCTGGTCGGTGACGGGCTGATGGTTCGTCGACTCGATCACGATCGTCAGCGGATTCGTCCGGTAGCCGGGGAAAAGCTTGTCGAAGTGCTCTTGCGATTGGCGCGCCGCGTTGTTGGGCGGCAGGTACTTCTCGCTCATGCCGCCCAGCGACATGTTGCCCAGCGGGATGATCAGCAGGATCATCCCCACGACGATCGGGATCGCAAACGCCAGCGGGCGCTTCATGACGAAGTTGGTCAGCTTGCCCCAGAACCCGGCCTCGACCTCTTCGCGGGTCTTGGTCTTCTGCAAGCGGTCGGCCAGCCAGTTCAGGTAGGCCCGCGAGACCTTCCAGTTGCGCAGGAAGGGAACCCGGAAGGCGGTCCGCACACCCAGCGCGTCCACGTGCTTGCCGAGCACGCCCAGGCAGGCGGGCAACAGCGTGATGGACAGGATCGCGGCCAACGAGACCGCCGTGATCAGGGCGTAGGTCAGCGACTTCACGAAACCTTGCGGCAGCAACAACAGGCTGGCACCCGAAGCGGCGATCAGCACCGCCGAGAACACCACCGTCCGGCCCGCCGTCATCACCGTGCGCCGTACCGCGGCCTCGGTGTCGTAGCCCTCGGCGATCTCTTCCCGGAACCGGCTCACCACGAACAACCCGTAGTCCACCGCGATACCGAGACCGATCAGCGAGACCACCGGTTGGGCGAAGAAGTGCACCGGCCCGAACATCGCGATCAACCGCAGGATGCCCAGCGAACCGGCAATGCTCAGACCGCCGACCATGACGGGAAGGCAGGCCGCGACCGCGCCGCCGAAGACCAGGAACAACACGACGGCTACCAGCGGCAGCGCCAGCACCTCCATGCGGCGCTGGTCGGTGGCGATGGTGCCGGTCAGCGCGCTCGCGACCGGTTGCAGGCCGGCCAGTTGGACGGTGCCGCCGTCGAGCTTCTGCAGTGCCGGCTCGATGGTCTTGTAGTTGGTCAGGATCGTGTCGTCGTCGTCGCCCTTCAGCGGGATCGACACGAACGTGTACTTCTTGTCGTCGGTCGCCATGCCCTTGATGACCGAGCTGGTGCTGTCGGGTGCCCGCAGGTAGCCGGCCCAGCCGAACACCTCTTTGGGATGGTCGGCAACGAACTGGTTCAGCTCGTCGGAGATCTTCTTCGACCACGCCGGGTCGGTGACGGTCTTGCCGTTAGGCGCATGGAATATGGCGACGACGTGGCCGGTACGGTCGCGGCCGTACACCTGGTCGCCGAGCACCGAGGCCTTCACCGATTGGCTGCCGTCGTCGTAGAAACCGCTCTGCGTCACGTGCTTGCCCAGGCTGAGACCGAAGATGCCACCGCCCAGGCACAGAGCCACCGTGACCCCGATTACGATGTACCGGATCCGGTACACAGTTCGACCCCACCAGGCGAACACGTAAGCTCCTTACTGGATCCTCAACGACCCGCGTTTTGATGTTTGGTTGTCACACACGCGAGGTCAACAGCGACGACAGCGGGCGGAACGGCTGCAGCCAAGCCCCCTGCTCAGGTAGCGAATCGAGGCCGATTCGCGGCAGTGGCTCCCGGAAAACGCCTGCAATGTCCTCCAGGTCGACGAACTCCAAGGTATCCGACGCTAGCGCCCAACTGGCGTGTTCACGAAATCCGAGCACTTGTACTGGGGTTCCGGCACGGGCCACCGCCTCCAGCGGCAGGCGGAACGCCTGACCGTCGGCCGAGGCCACCACCAGGCCCGCGAGGCCTTCTGCGAAGCGCTGGTCGATGTGTTCGAGCATGTCGCGATCGACGTCGCTGTCTTCGTCGATCTTGGGTTTGGCGAAGACGGCGAAACCGACGTTTCGCAGGGCGTCTACCCAGGGCCGCACCACTTCGGCGCTGCCCGGTGCGATGTTGGTGAACACCGTGGCCTCCGGCTCGACCCGGATGTCTTCGGCCGCGCCGCTACCGGCCGCGACCTCGGCGGTCCGCGCCAGCAGCCAGCGCCCCAGCGCATCGAACCGGGGCCGTTCCACCCCCGTGGGCCGCCGGCCCAGGATCGAGCCCAGGCCCATGTCCAGATTCGGGGCGTCCCACACCAGCAGGACCCGCTTGACCGGTTTGGCAATCGGCTCGGCCAGGCTCAGCATGGGTGCCAGCGAATCGGAGGACTCCGTTTCCACTTCTTCAGTAATGCTCATGTGCTCAGATCCGCTTCCATACGAACTCGCAGACGTGGCTGCCCGCTTCTTGAGCCTTCGTCTCGTACTTGGTAGTGGGACGACTGATGGAAATCGGTAGTGACTCGGTGTCGCTGCCGACCCGGACGAGCCGGGACTCCGCGTCGCCGACCTCCCCGATGTGCTCTGCGTAGCCGGGATGATCGGTTGCGGCATGCAGCACACCCCCGGGGAGTAGCCGATCGGCGATGAGGGAAACCGTGCCGGACTGCAGCAGCCGGCGCTTGTGATGGCGCGCCTTCGGCCACGGGTCGGGGAAGAAGACTCGAACCCCGGTCAGCGATTGCGGGGCGATCAGGTTCTTGAGCACGTCGACGCCGTTGCCGCGGATCAGCCGGATGTTGCTCACCTGCTCGGCGTCGATGGCGCACAGCAATTGCGCCAGGCCGCGGCGGTAGATCTCCACCGCGATGACGTCGATATCCGGCTCGGCCTGCGCCATCGCCAGGGTCGACGTTCCGCTGCCACACCCGATCTCCAGCACCAGCGGCGCGCTGCGGCCGAACCAGGCCCCGGTATCCAGAGGTGCGTCCGGGGTCTCGCCTGGCGGGGTGTCGGCCTGACGGCCGAGCTGCGGCCACAGCCGCTCCCAGGTCTGGCGCTGGGCGTCGGACAGGGCCGAACGCCGCGACCGGAAACTCGAGGCAGGCAGATAGCCCCAGGGCGCGTCGGGCCGTAACCCAACCCCGGGTTGCGCGTGCATCCGTCCATGGTGGCCCATGAAGGCCGGGTGTAGCCGCCTCTGGTCCAGATTGATACCCAACAGTTGCCTTCGGCTGGTATCAGGCGGGGACCTGGCTCGCGCGCCGGCGAGGTAGATGCCACCATTCGGTGCGGGTGCACATCGAGGGGACGGGGGGCAGCAAATTTTCGCCGACGAGCTCATGCGATTCGCCCGGGGGGCCGCTGACCAGCGTGTTGTGGCGGTTGCCGAACGGGTTGCGGCGCCGCTGCGGGTGACGGTCCGCGGGCGACGGGGGGTGGGGCGCAGCACGGTCGCGCGCGCCCTGAGCCGGTGGTTCACCGTGCTGGAAAGCGGCGCGGACCTCGAAGTTCAGGTGATCGCCGAGGCGGTCAAACCAGAGGACTCGGCGCCGGGCTCGGTGCTGGCGGTCTTGAACAAGGCCGACCTGACCGGCTTCGGCGGTGACGGCCCGATGGCCGCGGCGAGCGCACGGTGCCCCGAGTTCGCCGAACGTCTCGGGGTGCCGGTGCTCCCGATGAGCGGGCTGCTGGCCCTGGCTGCGTTCGACGCGTTCGATGATCCCGGCGCCCCGCGCTGGGCGGCGCTGCGCGCGCTGGCCGCGGAACCCGCGCCGGCTCCGATACCGCGAGAGCTGCTGGCCGGCCTGGATCTGTTCGGGGTCGCCCTGGCGGTCGCCGCGCTGCGGCAGGGGAGCGGGCCCGCGCAGGTGCGGGCGCTCTGGCGACGCCTCAGCGGCGTCGATGAGGTGGTCGACCGGCTTGTCGCCGCCGGAGCTCCGGCGCGCTACCGCCGGGTGCTCGACGCCGTCACCGAGCTGGAGACCCTGGCGGTCACGGATCCGGCCATCGGCGCATTCCTCAGCTCCGACGACACCGTGGTCGCCCGGATGGCCGCCGCGCTGGACGCCGCGCAGGCCTGCGGGCTGGAAGCCGGTCCGGAGGAGCCGCTGCAGCGTGCGGCGCACTGGCAGCGCTACCGCCGTTCGGCGGGCAGCGGCCTGCAGCGCGCCTGCGGCGCGGATATCGCCAGGGGGGCGTTGCGCCTGTGGTCTCAGGGGCCGAGGTGACCCGCGACGATCCCGCGGCCCGCGTCGATGCCATGGTGGCGGCCGTCGGGCCGAACCTGGGTCCGCCGGCGATCAACCGGCGTGACGTGGTGCTGGTGACGGGGCCGTGGCTGGCCGGGGTCAGCAGCGTGGCTGCCGCGCTGCGACAACGGATTCCGCACCGGACGTTCGTCGAGTCGGGCGAGCTGGGGGCCGGCGAGGCGCCGCAGGGGGTGGTGTTCGTGGTGTCGGCGTCGGCCCCGATGACCGCCTCCGATTGCCTGCTGCTGGACGCCGCGGCCGAGAACACCGACGCCGTGGTGGCCGTGGTGGCCAAGATCGACGTCCATTTCGGCTGGCGCGACGTGCTCGACGCCAATCGGGACACGCTGGCTGCCCACGCACCGCGGTACGGCAACGTGCCGTGGGTCGGCGCCGCGGCCGCTCCGGAGGTGGGCCGGCCGCAGGTCGACGACCTGGTCGTCATCGTCGCCGCTCAACTCGCGGACTCCGATCTGGTCCGCCGCAACCGGCTGCGGGCCTGGGAATCGCGGCTGCGGACGGTGGCCCAGCGCTTCGACCGGGACGCCGACGGCGCCGGCCGGCAAGCGCGGGTCGACGCCCTGCGCGACGAGCGCAGCGCGACCCTGCGGCAACGGCGCCAGTCGCGATCCGAGCGCACCATCACGCTGCGCGGACAGATCCAGCAGGCCAGGGTCCAGCTGTCCTACGGCGCGCGCAACCGGGCCGCCGCGCTACGCGGTGAACTCCAGGAGGACATCGCGGGGCTGTCCCGGCGAGAGATCCCTGGATTCGCCTCCGCTGCCCAGGCCCGGCTCGATGAGGCGGCGGGGGAGAGCGTCGCGGCCGCCGACGCCCACCTAGCCGAGGTCGCGTCGGCCATGGGGGCGCCGCTGGACCTGCCGCCGGTCAACATACCGACGGTCCCGGTCTCACCACCTCAGCTCAAGTCACGTCGCCTCGAGATGCGGCTGATGATGGTTTTCGGCGCCGTATTCGGGCTCGGGGTGGCGCTGACGCTGAGTCGGCTGATCGCCGGTCTGACAGCCGGCCTGCACCCGGGGCTGACCGCCGCGGGAATCGCCGCGTGCGTGGCGGTGGGGCTGGCGACGACGGCGTGGGTGGTGAGTGTGCGCAGTCTGCTCAGCGACCGCGCCGTGCTGGACCGCTGGGCGGACGATGCGACGGCATCGCTGCGTGCGGTCGCCGAACAGCTGGTCGCCGGCCGGGTACTGGCGGCCGAATCACTGCTCAGCACCGAGGTCACCGCCCACGATGAGGCGGAGAACGTCCGGGTCACCGACCAGGTCAGCGCGATCGACGGCGAGCTGCGCGAACATGCGCTGGCCGCGGCGCGGGCCGCGGCGGTGCGCGACCGGGAGATGCCGACCGTCCAGGCGGCGCTCGACGCGGTGCGGGCAGAACTCGGCGAACCGGGTATACCGAAGCAGCGGGGAATCTCTCGGGCCGAAACCTCGACGCGGTACGAAAACAGACCTTTCTGAATCGGTCTTGTGAGCAGGCTTATACCCTCCTGGGACTTACGCGACAAGTGATGCGCGATAATCTGAATAAGAAAGCGTTAAGTGTGCTGAACACGCATGCCACTGGAACCGACGATTACCGAGCACCAGAATTCAGGAGAGTTCGATGACCTCAGCGACCATCCCCGGCCTGGACAACGCACCCACCAACCATCAGGGGCTGCTGTCCTGGGTACAGGAGGTCGCCGAGCTCACTCAGCCCGACCGGGTGGTGTTCACCGACGGCTCCGAGGAGGAGTTCCAGCGGTTGGCCGAGCAGCTGGTCGAGGCCGGCACCTTCACCCGGCTGAATCCGGAGAAGCACCCCAACTCATACCTGGCCCTGTCCGACCCGTCCGACGTCGCCCGCGTTGAGTCGCGCACCTTCATCTGTTCCGAGAACGAGATCGACGCCGGTCCCACCAACAACTGGAAAGACCCGGGCGAGATGCGCTCGCTCATGACGGACCTGTACCGCGGTTGCATGCGCGGCCGCACCATGTACGTGGTGCCGTTCTGCATGGGTCCGCTGGGTGCCGAGGACCCCAAGCTCGGCGTGGAGATCACCGACTCCGAGTACGTCGTCGTCTCCATGCGCACCATGACCCGGATGGGTAAGGCCGCGTTGGAGAAGATCGGCGACGACGGCTTCTTCGTCAAGGCTCTGCACTCGGTGGGCGCGCCTTTGGAGGAGGGCCAGGCCGACGTGCCGTGGCCGTGCAACGACACCAAGTACATCACCCACTTCCCGGAGACCCGCGAGATCTGGAGCTACGGCTCCGGCTACGGCGGCAACGCCCTGCTCGGCAAGAAGTGCTACTCGCTGCGCATCGCCTCGGCGATGGCCCACGACGAGGGCTGGCTCGCCGAGCACATGCTGATCCTCAAGCTGATCTCGCCGGAGAACAAGGCCTACTACTTCGCCGCGGCATTCCCCTCGGCGTGTGGCAAGACGAACCTGGCGATGCTGCAGCCGACCATCCCCGGCTGGCGCGCCGAGACCCTCGGCGACGACATCGCCTGGATGCGGTTCGGCAAGGACGGCCGCCTCTACGCCGTCAACCCCGAATTCGGCTTCTTCGGGGTGGCGCCGGGCACCAACTGGAAGTCCAACCCCAACGCGATGCGCACCATGGCCGCCGGCAACACCGTCTTCACCAATGTCGCGCTCACCGACGACCACGAGGTCTGGTGGGAAGGGCTGGAGGGCGAGCCCGACCACCTGATCGACTGGAAGGGCAACGACTGGTACATCCGAGAGACGGAAACCAAAGCCGCGCACCCCAATTCGCGCTACTGCACCCCGATGTCGCAGTGCCCGATCCTGGCTCCCGAGTGGGACGACCCGCAGGGCGTGCCGATCTCCGGCATCCTGTTCGGCGGTCGCCGTAAGACGACCGTCCCGCTGGTCACCGAGGCCCGCGACTGGCAGCACGGTGTGTTCATCGGCGCCACCCTGGGCAGTGAGCAGACCGCCGCGGCCGAGGGCAAGGTCGGCAACGTACGCCGAGACCCGATGGCCATGCTTCCGTTCCTCGGCTACAACGTGGGCGACTACTTCCAGCACTGGATCAACCTCGGCAAGAACGCCGACGAGTCGAAGTTGCCGAAGGTGTTCTTCGTCAACTGGTTCCGCCGCGGCGACGACGGCCGCTTCCTGTGGCCGGGCTTCGGCGAGAACAGCCGCGTGCTCAAGTGGATCGTCGACCGCATCGAGCACAAGGCCGGCGGGCGCACCACCCCGATCGGCACCGTTCCGGCGGCCGAGGACATGGACCTCGACGGCCTGGATGTCGAGGCCGGTGACGTGGCCGCGGCGCTGGAAGTCAACACCGAGGAGTGGCGCGCGGAACTGCCGCTGATCGAGGAGTGGCTGGAGTTCGTCGGCGAGAAGCTGCCGACGGGCATCCGGGACGAGTTCGACGCGCTCAAGGAGCGGCTGCGCGACGCGGAGTAACCGCTGGTCCGGCTGTTTCTGCGGAAACGTCAATTCGGCGCGGTACTCCGTCGTAGAGTCCCGGCCATGAGTTTCGCGATGTTGGCGCCCGAGATCACGTCGGCGCAGATGTATTCCGGTGCGGGTTCCGGCCCGATGCTGGGTGCTGCCGCGGCCTGGGCCGGGTTGGGCGATGAATTGGGTTCGGCCGCAGCATCTTTCGGCTCGGTGACGGCCAACCTGGCGAGCGGGGCCTGGCAGGGTCCGGCATCGGTGGCGATGACGGCCGTTGCCGCTCGATACCGGGACTTCTTGAACGGAGCGGCGGTTCGAGCCGTGACCGCCGCCACCCAGGCCAAGTCGGTGGCCGCAATTTTCGAGGCGGCCAAGGCCGCGGTAGCGCATCCGGTCGCGGTCCGGGCGAACCGCCTGCAGTTCGTGTCGGCGATCCGGTCGAACTTCCTGGGCCTCAACGGTCCGCTGATCGCGGCCATCGAAGGCGCCTACGACGAGTTGTGGGCGCAGAACGTGTCCGCGTTGGTGGGGTATCACGGTGCGGCGTCGGCCGCGGCAGCTCAGATCGCGCCGTGGCAGGAGGCACTCGGCGATATCGGCGCGCGCGTCGGGCGGGTGGTCGAAACCAACGGGTCCATGGTGAGTGCCAGGGTGGCGGCGAACGACGCCGAGGTCGCCGGCGCGGCGCGCTTCACCAGGGGAGCGCTGGATGCGGCGGCCGTCGAGGCTCGGTTCGGGCGGCCGGGCGCGTGGTGGCACGTCGGCTCGGCAGTCGCTTACGACGCCCAGACGGCAGGGCGACTGCTCGCCGAGAATGCCGCTCTGCCCGGGCAGATCTTCATGAAGGACATCGACATCCTGGCCGCGCCGGGCAGCAGGCCGCCGGCCACCGCGCCCGTCGCGCTGCCTGCCGCCGCGGGCGATCTCGGCGCGGCGCTGCGAGCCGACGCGGTGTCTATCGATCGTGTGCTCGCCGACAACCAGACTCAGCTGTTGCGCGCCGAAGCCGTGACCGAGAGCAGTCTGCGAGCGGCCCAGGCGGCCGTTATGGCGGGTGACCCCGTGGCAGCGGCCAGAGACGTCGCGTCGGCGGTCGCCTATGACGCGGACACGGTGGCGCGGTTAGGCGTCGAAGACTTGTCCCTGCCCGGGGAATTGATCCGCGAAGACATCGCCATTCTGGCCGGTCGGCCGGCACCGGCGGCTGCACTGCCCGCCGGTCCGAGTAATGCGCTGCACCAGGCCACGGTCGAAGATCTGGTCGGACTGCCCCAGCGGGTCTATCAGGCTGACGCGGCCGCAATCGGACACGCGGTCGCCGACACCCAGGCTGAGCTGGTCAAGGCGGCAGCGGTGACCCAGAACGGATTCGGGACGGCGACGCTGGATCTCATGGCGGGTGAGCCCGTCAGGGCAGTCAACGATGTCTCGTCGGCACTCGCCTACGATGCCGCGGCCGCGGCCCGGGTAGCCGCGCGAGAGGCGGCCCTGGTTGCCGAACTGGCAGCCACCGACGCGGCCATCATCGGCGGTACGTTCGGTTAGCGGTTTGCCAAATCAAATTCTTCGGGTCTGCGAAGTTTTATTTTTAGGGCATTGATCAGCAAATATTGGCAGATGACATCGCAAAACTCGTAGCTTCGCTAAGTTGCCAGGCATCCGAAATAAGGTTAGCCTCGGTGTAGCGAAGGGGAGTAGTTCCAGATCGTCGGCGTCAAGCCGGCGGCTGCGGATGGTCGACATACTGGCGATTGCGGATTCAGTTCGCACGCCCGGTCATCCACCGGGAAGTTTCCGGCGAGCGAGACCTTCGGCCGACAAAACCGTCGGTCCGAAGTCTCGCCGACGCCGACGGGACCCGGATCGCAGGAACCGAAGGACGCTAATGGCATTGATCGCCGAACGCCGTCGGACCCGGACCCCCGCAGACGCACTGCTGCGCTCGCTGCTGACCACCCTGATTTTCATCGCACCGGCGCTGGTCGTGCGCTGTGCCGGGCTGCACCCCACGCCGGTGGTGTCGCTGGTCGTCTACGGGGCGGCCGTCGTCGCGGCGAGTTTTCTGCTTGCCTGGGCGGCGGAGGCGGCGCAAATCGACGTCTCCGGCGGTCTGGCCATCGCCGTCCTCGCCCTGATCGCGGTGCTGCCGGAATACGCCGTCGACCTGTACTACGCCTACCAGTCCGGCTCCCACGCCGAATACACGCAATACGCCGCGGCGAACATGACCGGCTCCAACCGGTTGTTGATGGGCCTCGGCTGGCCGGTGGTAGTGCTGGTGGCGCTGTGGGTGGCACGGAAGGCGAGTGGGCCGACGGCTGCGCTGCAGCTCGAGCGCGGCAACCGGGTGGAACTGGGCTTTCTGCTGGTCGCGGGAATCGCCGCGTTCGCGGTTCCGGCGACCGGCCGCATCCACATCACGCTCGGCATCGCCCTGCTGGGCTGGTTCGGGTTCTATCTCTACCGGCTCAGCCGCGGCGTCGTGGAGGAGCCCGAACTGATGGGCACCGCCGCGGCCCTGGGCGCCCTGCCCGACCGGACCCGCCGGATCGCCGTCATCACCCTGTTCGCGGTCGCCGCCGGGGTGGTGCTGGCGTGCGCAAAACCGTTCGCGGAGAGCCTGATCGGGGCCGGCACCGAGCTGGGCGTCGACCGGTTCCTGCTGGTGCAATGGCTGGCGCCGCTGGCCTCGGAAGCGCCGGAATTCGTGATCGCGACCATCTTCGCCAGCCGGGGCAAGGGCACCGCGGCGATCGCCACGCTGATCTCGTCGAAGGTCAACCAGTGGACCCTGCTGGTGGGCTCGCTGCCGATCGCGCATCTGGCCGGCGGGGGCGGCGCCGCGCTGGTTCTGGACGGTAGGCAGATCGAGGAGATGCTGCTGACCGCGACCCAGACCCTGATGGGGGTGGCGCTGATCCTGGCGCTGCGCTTCCACCGCTACACGGCGTGGGCACTGTTGGCGCTGTTCGTGGTGCAGTTCCCGGTCGCGTCGACCGAGGGCCGGTTGGCGCTCAGCGGGGTGTATGCGGTGCTGGCCATCGGCGCGCTGCTGGTGAACCGCCGGCATGTGTTGCCGACGGTGCGCGCACCGTTCGTTGGCTGACTTCGTAGCATTCAGCCATGCAGATTCGCCCGCACGCGCAGGCCCACCCCGACAAGCCGGCCGTCATCCTGTATCCGTCGGGCACGGTGGTGACTTTCGGGGAACTCGAGGCGCGCGCCAACCGGCTGGCGCACTACTTCCGTGCTCACGGGCTGCGCGAAGGTGACGCCGTCGCGATCCTGATGGAGAACAACGAACACATGCACGCGGTGATGTGGGCGGCCCGGCGCGCCGGGTTGTACTACGTCCCGATCAACACCCATCTCGCCGCGGCCGAAGCGGCCTACATCGTCGACAACAGCAACGCCAAGGCAATCGTCGGGTCGGCGGCGATGCGTGATCTCTGTGCGGAACTGGGTGAGCACCTTCCCAAGGGGTTGCCGGGGGTGCTGCTCCTTGCCGACGGGGACCTCGAGGGCTGGCAATGCTATCCGGATTGCGTTGCAGATCAACCGGATACCCCGATCCCCGACGAGATCGAGGGCGACCTGCTGCAGTACTCGTCCGGCACCACCGGCCGGCCCAAGGGCATCAAGCGCGAATTGCCCCATGTGCCACCGGAAGACGCGCCGGGCATGATGTCGGCGCTGGTCGGGTTCTGGATGGACCCCGACACCGTGTACCTGAGCCCGGCGCCGCTGTATCACACCGCGCCATCGGTGTGGTCGCTGACGGTGCAGGCGGCCGGCCTCACCACCGTGGTGATGGAGAAATTCGATCCCGAAGGCACGTTGGACGCGATCCAGCGCTACCGGGTCACCCACGGCCAGTTCGTCCCGGCCATGTTCGTGCGGATGCTGAAACTACCTGAAGCCGTGCGCAACTCGTACGACCTGTCCAGTCTGAAGCGGGTGATGCATGCGGCGGCGCCGTGCCCGGTGCTGATCAAGAAGCAGATGATCGAGTGGTGGGGCCCGATCGTCGACGAGTACTACGCGTCCTCGGAGGCCATCGGTTCGACGCTGATCACCGCCGACGAGTGGCTGGCCCATCCGGGTTCGGTGGGTAGGCCCATGGCGGGCGCGCTGCACATCCTGGGGCAGGACGGCAAGGAGTTGCCGCCCGGGCATCCCGGCGAGATCTACTTCGAAGGCGGGTACTCCTTCGAGTACCTCAACGACCCGGCGAAGACCGCGGCCTCGCGTGATACACACGGCTGGATGACCGTCGGGGACATCGGCTTTCTCGACGAGGAGGGTTACCTGTACCTGACCGACCGCCGCCACCACATGATCATCTCCGGCGGGGTCAACATCTACCCGCAGGAGACCGAAAACCTGTTGGTGACCCACCCGAAGGTGTTGGACGCGGCCGTATTCGGCGTCCCCGACGACGAGATGGGCCAGCGGGTGATGGCCGCGGTGCAGACCGTCGACCCGGCCGACGCCACCGAGGCATTCGCCGAGGAGCTGTCGCAGTGGTTGCGAGAACGGTTGTCGCACTTCAAGTGTCCGCGCTCGATCGTGTTCGAGGCGCAACTGCCGCGGACCGACACCGGCAAGCTCTACAAGAACGAGTTGATCGAGAAGTATTCGGTGTGACCCTGCGGGTGGTCGATCTGTCCCTCGCGCCGGAGCCCGACACGGCTGCGCCGCCGGGCGTGATCGTCGCCTTCGGGTCGCCGCACAGCGAGTATTGGCTGGACACAGCGACTTTCACACTGTCCGAGGAACGGTGCGACGATCCCCGGGTGGTCGCCGTCGATTCGGTGCCGCGGGTGTTGGCCGAGCTGACGCAACGTTGCCGGCAGTGGCCGCTGGCCAGCGCGGTCTGCGACGACGTGCTGCGCTGCCTGGACCCCGCCGGGGCCACCCTGGCCGGCCTGATCACCGAGTCCCTGGCCTACTCGACGTTGCAGTCCGGCCCGGAGTTCGCCCGCTGGCTCGCGCAGCGCGGACCCGCCCGGGTGCCGGACAGCGTCAATCCCGTTACGGTGCAACGCGACGGCGACATCCTGCGGATCAAATTCAACCGGCCGGAGCGGCACAACGCCTTCTGCACCGGCACCCGCGCGGCGTTGCTGGAGGCGCTGGCGGTGGCGCAGCTGGATCCGTCGGTGACCGGAATCGTGTTGAGCGGCAACGGTCCGTCGTTCTGCAGCGGGGGAGACCTCGCCGAGTTCGGCAGCTTCGCCGACCCGGCCAGCGGTCACCTGGCACGCACCCGGCACAGCCCCGCGCTGGTGCTCGACGAACTCACCACCCGGCTCGGGCCGGCGTGCCGCGCGCAGGTGCACGGACGGGTGCTGGGCAGCGGACTGGAGATGGCGGCGTTCTGCGGGTGGGTGCAGGCGGCGCCGGACTGCGTGTTCGGCCTGCCCGAACTGGGCCTGGGTCTGCTACCCGGTGCGGGCGGCACGGTCAGCGTCACCAGGCGCATAGGCCGTTGGCGCACCGCATATCTCGTGCTCTCCGGTCACACCGTCGACGCTCAGACGGCGCTGGCGTGGGGTCTGGTGGACGCGATCGGCTTTGCTCAGTAGCCGGAGTAGGTGGTGTAGGTGGTCGACGGCGCGTTGGACACGGCCACCGCGATCAGCACCACGTACAGGATGATCGACACCACGATCACCACCGCACCGACGATGGCGCTGATGATCGCCCACTTCTTGGCGTTGCGCGAAGCGTCCTGAGCCTCCTGGTAGCGGCCCTGTGCCCACAGCCCGGAGACCTTGGTGGAGTAGACGATCGACACAATGCCGGCCGGCAGACAGCACAGCACGGTGCTCAGAATCGCCCACACCAGGTAGTTGTCCGGCTCCGGGCCGGCTCCGTAAGCCGGCGGCCCGCCGTAGCCCGGCGGCGGCTGGCCCTGCCAACCCGGGTTGGCGCCGTACGGGTCCGACGGATAACTCATGGCCGCTGCCTTCCCTTGGGTCGCCACTTTGCTGGTGCCTCGCGGCGAGTCAGGCAAATATAGCGCACCCACCGGCGTGCGGGCAGGCCGAAGCGGACCCGCGTTGCGCTCAGATTCCGCCGCGCGACACCAGCTGTGCGGCGATGACGTTGCGCTGGATCTCGTTGGTGCCCTCGCCCACGATCATCAGTGGCGCGTCCCGGAAATAGCGCTCGACGTCGTATTCGGTGGAGTAACCGTAGCCGCCGTGGATGCGAACCGCGTTCAGCGCGATCTCCATGGCCACCTCCGAGGCGAACAACTTGGCCATGCCCGCCTCCATGTCGCAGCGCTGCCCGCTGTCGTAGCGTTGCGCCGCGTAGCGGGTGAGCTGGCGAGCGGCGGTGAGTTTCGTTGCCATGTCGGCCAAGTAGTTCCCGACGGCCTGATGCTTCCAGATCGGCCGGCCGAAACTTTCACGCTGCTGGGCGTATTCCAGCGCGTCCTCCAGCGCCGCGGTCGCCACGCCCAGCGCCCGGGCGGCCACCTGGATCCGTCCGGTCTCCAGGCCCTTCATCATCTGCGAAAACCCTTTGCCCATAACGCCGCCCAGTACGGCAGCAGCCGGAACCCGGAAGTCGTCGAACGAAAGCTCGCACGATTCCACGCCCTTGTAGCCCAACTTGGGCAGATCCCGCGACACCGTCAGACCCGGCCCGTGTTCGACCAGTAGCACCGATATGCCCTGGTGCCGCGGGGTGGCGTTCGGGTCGGTCTTGACCAGCAGCGCGATCAGCCCGGAGCGGCGTGCGTTGCTGATCCAGGTCTTGGAACCGTTGACCACCAACGTATCCGGGTCCGTGGCCGGCAGCGCGGTGGTGGTCATGTTCTGCAGATCGGAGCCGCCGCCCGGTTCGGTGAGCGCCATCGTGGCACGCAGTTCGCCAGTGGCCATGGGCGGCAGATACTTTCGCTTCTGCTCCGGGGTGCCGAACAGGGTCAGCAGCTTGGCGACGACGGTGTGCCCGCCCATGGCGCCGGCCAAGCTCATCCAGCCGCGGGCGAGTTCCTGGGTCACCTGCACATAACACGGCATCGAGACCGGTGAACCGCCGTAATCCTCGTCGATGGCCAGGCCGTAGATGCCGATACGCTTCATCTGCTCGATCCAGGCCTCGGGGTAGGTGTTGGCGTGCTCGACCTCCCGCACGGTGGGCCGCACATCGCGGTCGATGAACGCCCGCACGGTGGCCACCAGCATCGCCTCGTCTTCGTTGAGTTCAGTACTCACCCGACTCCTTCCCGCCGTCGGCCGAGCGTGAACGGGGCGACGTGCGACCGGCGTGTCGCGTCGTCATATTCACTCTCGGTGAGGCGCGTGTTTGACCCTCGCTGAGACAGCCTGCCAGCATGGCATTTCGTGACTGACGGGTATGCAGCGGTGCGCGAGGGCGGCCCCTACTTCGACGATCTCAGCGTGGGGGAGGTGTTCGACTGGGCGCCTTCGGTCACCCTGTCGCCGGGGCTGGCCGCCGCGCATCAGGGGATCATCGGCGACCGGCTGCGGCTGGCCCTGGACGCCGATCTGTGCTTCGCGGTAACGGGCGCACCGGCCGCGCTGGCGCACCCGGGGCTGGTGTGCGACGTGGCGATCGGGCAGTCCACGCTGGCCACGCAACGGGTCAAAGCCAATCTGTTCTACCGCGGGTTGACGTTCCACCGGTTCCCGGTGATCGGCGACACCCTCTACACCAGGACCGAAGTCGTGGGTCTGCGCGCCAACACGGCCAAGGCGGGGCGGGCGCCCACCGGGATGGCGGCACTGCGCATGACGACGATCGACCAGGCCGATCGACTGGTGCTGGACTTCTACCGCTGCGCGATGCTGCCGGCCGGGCCGGGCTGGGCGCCCGAGGACGCCGCGACCCGCGGCGACGACCTGTCCGCGCTCGAAGCGGTCCCACCGGCGGTGAACCCCACCGAAACCTGGGACGGCGAGGCCTTCCGCCGCAAGGTGCCGGGCCCGCACTTCGACCCGAAGCTGGCCGGTACCGTGCTGCACAGTACCGGCGACGTGGTCAGCAGTGCCCCCGAGCTGGCCCGTCTCACCCTGAACATCGCTGCCACACATCATGATTCGCGGGTGGGCGGGCAACGGCTGGTGTACGGCGGACACACCATCGGGCTGGCGTGCGCGCAGGCCAACCGGCTGCTGCCCAACCTCGCCACGGTGCTGGGCTGGGAGTCCTGCGATCACACCGGCCCGGTGCACGAGGGCGACACGTTGTACAGCGAGCTGCACGTCGAATCGGCTGACACGGGCGTGCTGACGCTGCGTTCGCTGGTCTACGCGGTGGGCGAGCCGGACCGGCAGGTGCTGGACTGGCGCTACCGCGCGCTGCAGTTCTAGACCCGCCGGGCCGGTCAGTTGCCGGCTTTGCCGTTGTTGCCGTTGTTGCCGCCCTTGCCGGCTGACCCGCCGCCGACCGCAACGCCGCCGCCGCCGCCGTTTCCGGCATTACCGCCGCCACCGCCGCTGCCGCCGTTGCCGTTGCCGCCGGCGCTGCCGCCGCCGCCCGCGTTGCCGCCGGTCCCGACGGCGCCGGCGTTGCCACCGTCACCGCCGTCGGGACCCTTGCCGCCGTTGCCGCCGTTGCCGTTGCTGCCGCCGCCGTTGCCGCCGACGCCGCCGGTCTGGCCGTTGCCCGCGTTGCCGCCGGCACCGCCGCCGCCTGCGTTGCCGCCCTTGCCGCCGTTGCCGGAGGTCGGGCCGCCGTTGCCACCCGTCCCGCCGGCGCCGCCGCCGCCGCCCTTGCCGCCGGCGCCGCTGTTGCCGCCGTCGCCGCCGTCGGGGTGGCCCGCGGTGCCGGCCGCTCCGTTGCCGCCGGTGCCCGGCGCTCCGCCGGTACCGCCACCGCCGCCGGTGCCACCGGCCCCGCCGTTGCCGGCACCGAGGGCGTTGCCGCCCGCACCGGCCGCTCCACCGGCTCCGCCGGTGCCGCCGTCCGCGCCCTTGCCGCCGGCGCCGCTGTTCACGCCGAAGGTGGGGTCGCCGGCCGCGCCGTTGCCGCCCGCGCCGCCGTTGCCGCCGGTGCCGCCGTTACCACCGGTACCGCCGTTGCCGGCGACGGTGCCGCCGAGACCGCCGGCCCCGCCCTTACCGCCCGAACCACCGGACTGACCGAGCGAGCCGTCTTCACCGGGGTTGGTGCCGGCCGCGCCGGCCGTCCCCGCGGTGCCGTTGCCGCCGTTACCGCCCGTGCCGCCGGTGCCGTACTGGCCGGCATTGCCGCCGGCGCCGCCGTTACCGCCGGCCTTGCCCGGGTCGGTGGCCGCGTTGTAGCTGAAGCCTGCGCCGCCGTTGCCGCCGTTGCCGGTCTGGGTGGTGGGCGTGGTGCCGGCCGTGCCGTTGGTGCCCGCGCCACTGCCGTTGCCGTTCAGGCCGCCCTTGCCGGCCGCACCGCCGGCGCCGGCATTGCCGCCGTCACCACCCCGTCCGCCGTCGGGGTTGGCGAAGGTGCCCGCCGCACCGTTGCCGCCGGCCCCGGCGGTGCCGCCGCTGCCGCCGTTGCCGCCGTTGCCGCCGGCACCGATGGCGCCGTTGGTGCCGGTGCCCAGGGCGGTACCACCCATGCCGCCGGCGCCGCCGTTGCCGCCGTTGCCGCCGGTCGCACCGTTGGTGCCGTTGGTGCCGGCGCCGCTGTTCACACCCTGGACTCCAGTGCTGCCGTTGGTCCCGTTGCCGCCGGTCCCGCCGTTGGCGCCGTTCCCGCCGATGCCACCGGCTCCGCCGTTTCCGGAGATGGTGCCGCCGTTACCGCCGGCTCCGGCGTCACCGCCGCTGCCGCCGGCCTGACCGTTGACGCCGGTGCCGCCGTTCGACCCGGCGAAGCCGTTGCCGCCGTTACCGCCGGTGCCGCCGTTGCCGTAGGTCCCGCCGTTACCGCCGGCGCCGCCGCTGCCGCCGTTGGCACCGGCCGTGCTGGTCTGGGTGAAGCCGTTGCCGCCGTTGCCGCCGTTGCCGACCGGGCTGGCGAATCCGGCGCCGTCGCTGCCGTTGGCGCCGGGGGTGCCGGTGCCGCCGCTGTTGGAGCCTCCGGTGCCGCCCTTGCCGACGATCGCGGTGCCGCCGTCGCCGCCCTTGCCGCCATTGGGGTTGGTCGAGGTGCCGTCGGCGCCCTTGCCGCCGTCACCCGGGGTGCCGGCCTTGCCGCCGTTGCCGGCGGCGCCGCCATTGCCGTCGGCGCCGTTGGTGCCGGTGCCGAGCGCCTTGCCGCCGAGCCCGGCGTTGCCGCCGTTGCCGCCGTTACCGCCGGTGCCGCCATTGCCGCCGTTCTGCCCGGCGCCGCTGTTGACACCGCTCTGCCCGGCCGACCCGGCCACGCCGTCGCCGCCGTTGCCGCCGGTGGCGCCGATGCCGCCGCTACCGCCCTTGCCGCCGTTGCCGAAGCCGGTGCCGCCGGTACCACCGGCGCCGCCGTTGCCACCCGCGCCGCCGGCCGTGCCGTCGGTGCCGCTGGCACCCGCACCGACGCCCGCCGTGCCGGCGGTGCCGGCCGAGCCGTTGCCGCCGTTGCCGCCGGCGCCACCGTTGCCGTGGCTGCCGCCGTTACCGCCGGCGCCACCGTTGCCACCGGCCGTGCCGGGGTTGGCGACGGTCTGGCTGTAGCCGTTGCCGCCGGCGCCGCCGTTGCCGGTCACGCCGCCGACGGTGCCGCCATCGGTGCCGGCCGTGCCCGCCTTGGTGTTGGAGGTGCCGCCCGTGCCGCCCTTGCCCGCGGTCTCGTTGCCGCCGTTGCCGCCGTTACCGCCGTTGGGGTTGGTCACGGTGCCGTCGGCGCCCTTGCCGCCGTCGCCAGGTGTGCCGGCCTTGCCACCGTTGCCGCCGTTGCCGCCGGTGCCGTCGCTGCCGGCGACGCCGTTGGTGGCGGTGCCGCCGACGCCGCCGTTGCCGCCGTTGCCGCCTGCGCCGCCGACGCCGCCGTTGCCGCCGTTCTGGCCGCTCCCGATGCCGGTGCCGTACTGGTCGACGTCGGTCACACCGTTGCCGCCGGACACGCCGTTGCCGCCCGCGGTGCCGTTGCCGCCGTTGCCGCCGGCGCCACCCTGGCCGCCGTTGCCGGAGATGGAGCCGCCCTTGCCGCCGGCCCCGCCGGCACCGCCGGAGCCTCCGGCGCGGCCATTGCCGCCGGAGTCTCCCGACTTGGTGCCGTTCGCCCCGTTCAGGACGCTGTCGACGCCGTTGCCGCCAGCCCCGCCGTTGCCACCGTTGCCGATGTTGCCGCCGTTGCCGCCGGCGCCGCCGTTGCCGCCGCTGGCGCCCTTGGTGAGGGGGTTGTAGCCCGCGCCGCCCTGACCGCCGTTGCCGGCCGGCCCGGTGACCGAGGCGCCGTTGGTGCCGCTGGTGCCGGGTGTGGATCCGGTGCCGCCGGTACCGCCGATGCCGGCCTTGCCGGCGTTGCCGCCGTTACCGCCGTTGCCGCCGTTGGGGTTCAGAACGGTGCCCGCAGCGCCGGTGCCGCCGTTGCCGGGGGTGCCGGCCTTGCCGCCGTTGGCGCCGTTGCCGCCGGTGCCGTCGGTGCCCGCGAGGCCGATGCCGTTGAGCAGGGCACCGGCCTTGCCGCCGTTGCCACCGGCGCCGCCGTTACCACCGTCGCCGCCGCTGCCGCCGTCCTGGCCGGCACCGCTGTTGATCAGCGGGAGGCCGGATTGCCGCTGACCCCGTTGCCGCCCTTGCCGCCGGCTGCGCCGTTGCCGGCCGCGCCGCCGCTGCCGGCGTTGCCGGCCAGGGTGCCGCTGGCGCCGCCGTTGCCACCGCTGCCGCCGGACCCGCCGGCCTGGCCGTTGGTGCCGCTGCTGCCGGGCAGGACGCCGTTGACGCCGGCCTTGCCCGCGGTGCCGTTGCCGCCCGCGCCGCCGTTGCCGCCGTTGCCGATGGTGCCGCCGTTGCCGCCGGCGCCGCCGTCACCGCCGGTCTTGCCCGGGTCGGTCAGGGGGTTGTAGCTGAAGCCGGTGCCGCCCTTGCCGCCGTTGCCGGCCGTGCCCGCGGGGACGGTGCCGGCCTTGCCGTCGGTTCCGTTGGTGAAGCCGGTGCCGCCCTTGCCGAGGGCGCCGGCGGTGCCGATGGTGCCGCCGTCGCCGCCCTTGCCGCCGTTGGGGTTGGCGTAGGTTCCGTTGCCGCCGTCGCCGCCGTTGCCGCCGACCCCGGTGTTGCCGCCGTTGCCGCCGGCCCCGCCGTTGCCCTGCTTGTAACCGGGAGCCACGGGCGAACCTCCGTCGCCGCCCTTGCCGCCGGCGCCGCCGTTGCCGCCGCCGCCACCTTTACCGCCGTTGCCGCCGTTGATTCCGTTGCCGCCGTTGCCGCCGGTTCCGCCGTCGCCGCCGTTACCTGCGGCGCCGCCGTCACCGCCGTCGCCGGCGATCGTGCCGCCCAGGCCACCCTTGCCGCCGTTGCCGCCGGCGCTGGCGTTGCCGCCGATGGTGCCGTCGGCGCCGGGTGTGTTGCCGTCGCTGCCGGCGGCGCCCTTGGCTCCGCTGCCGCCCTTGCCGCCGGTGCCGCCGGTGCCGTACTGCCCGGCGTTGCCGCCCGTGCCGCCGTCGCCGCCGGCCTTGGTCGGGTCGGTGGAGTTCCAGCCGGCCCCACCGGTGCCGCCGTTGCCGGCGATGGTGGTCGGGGTGGCGCCGTTGCCGCCGTTGGCGCCGGGGTTCAGGCCGCTGCCGCCGGTACCGCCGGTGCCGCCGCTGCCGGGGTTGGCGCCGTTGCCGCCGGCGCCGCCGGTCGGGTGCGCCGCGGTGCCCGCCGCGCCGGTGCCGCCGACGCCGCTGACGCCGCCGACCCCGCCGTTGCCGGCGTTTCCGCCGTTGCCGACGGTGCCGTTGGTGACGGTGCCGGCGTTGCCGCCCGCGGCGCCCTTGCCGCCGGTGCCGCCATTACCGGCGTTGCCGCCTGCGCCGTTGTTGAGGGCGAAGGTGGGGTCTCCCGCGCCGCCCTTGCCGCCGACGCCGCCGGCGCCGCCGTCGCCGCCCTTGCCGCCGCTGCCGCTGTTGCCGGCGATGGTGCCGCCGTTACCGCCCTTGCCGGCCGCTCCGCCGTCGCCGCCGTCGCCGCCCACTCCGCCGGTGCCGCCGGTGGGACCGGTGGCACCCGTCACGCCCGTGCCGCCGGTGTATCCGTCGCCACCGTTACCGCCGTTGCCGTAGGCGCCGGCGTTGCCGCCGTCACCGCCGGCGTAGCCGGTCTGGCCGGCGCCCGGGATACCGAAGGCGTTGCCGCCGTTGCCGCCGTTGCCGGTCGGGGTGGTGGGTGTGGTGCCTGCTTTGCCGTTGGCGCCGCTGCCGCCGGGGCCGGTGCCCGGGTGCCGGCGTTGCCGCCGGCGCCCGGGTCGCTGCCGTTGCCGCCCTTGCCGCCGCCGAGGTAACCGTTGCCGCCCTTGCCGCCGGCCGCGCCGAGGCCACCGTTGCCGCCGTTGCCGGCGTTGCCGCCTTCACCGACGTTGGTGTTGAGGCCGTTGCCGCCGGCGCCACCCGCCGCGCCGGCGCCGGCGTTGCCGCCGGCGCCGCCCTTGCCGTTCAGGGTGCCGCTGTTGCCGCCGTCGCCACCGGCCCCGCCGCTGCCGCCGGTCTGGCCGTTGGCGCCGTTGGGGTCGTCGACGGTGCCGTTGGCGCCGGCCTTGCCGGCGGCGCCGTTGCCACCGTTGCCGCCGGTGCCGCCGTCGCCGTAGAGGCCGCCGTCGCCGCCCGCGCCGCCCTTGCCGCCGTTAGCGCCGGGGGTGGTGGCGGTGTAGCCGTCGCCGCCGTTACCGCCGTTGCCGCCGACGCCGGTCGGGGTGCTGCCGCCGCTGCCGTTGTTGCCCTTCGCGCCGGAGCCGGAGCCGGAGCCGTTTGCGCCTCCGGCACCGCCGGTGCCGCCGCCGGCGCCGGTGCCCGGGTTCCCGCCCTTGCCGCCGGCCCCGCCGTCGGGGTTGGTCACGGTGCCGGCCGCGCCGTTGCCGCCGTTGCCCTGCAGGCCGCCGTTGCCGCCGTTGCCGGCGTTGCCGCCGGCCGCGCCGGCGCCTGCCACGCCGTTGGTGGCCGCACCGCCCTTGCCGCCGGCACCGCCGTCGCCGCCCAGGCCGCCGCTGCCGCCGCTGCCGCCGTTCTGTCCGCCGCCGATACCGGTGCCGTACTGGTTGGAGTTGGCCACGCCGTCGTGACCGTCCACGCCGTTGCCGCCGTTGCCGCCGCTGCCGGCGTTGCCGCCGACGCCGCCTGCGCCGCCGTTGCCGGTCGTGGTGCCGCCGGCCCCGCCGGCGCCGCCCGTGCCGCCGGCGCCACCCTTTCCGCCATTGGTGCCGGAGTCGCCGGTGTTGAGCCCGTTGGTACCGGCCGCGCCGTTGGAGCCGCTGCCGCCGGCCCCACCCTTACCGCCGTTGCCGTTGCTGCCGCCGCTGCCGCCCTGGCCGCCGGCGCCGCCGTTGAGGCCGTTGCCGTTGGCGTCGGTGGCGTTGGGCGCCCAGCTGTAGCCGACGCCGCCGTCGCCGCCGTTGCCGGAAGGGCCCGTGAAGGCCGCGCCGGCGGCGCCGTTGGTGCCGCTCGGGTCGCCGCCACCGTCGAGGCCGCCGGTGCCGCCGCCGCCGGCGGTCCCGACCTTGCCGCCGTTGCCGCCGTTGCCGCCGGCGGTGCTGCCGGCGATGCCCGCGGCGCCGTTGCCACCGCTGCCCGAGGCGCCTGCGGCGCCGCCGTTGCCGGCGTTGCCGCCGGTGCCGACCGTTCCGACGGTGCCGTACAGGCCGGCCTTGCCGCCGGCGCCGCCGGCGCCGCCGTTGCCGCCCACTCCGCCGCTACCGCCGTTGCCGCCGTTCTGGCCGCCGCCCTTGCCGGTGCCGTACTCGTCGAGCCCGGAGACGCCGTTGGCGCCGTCGGCGCCGGTGCCACCGGCGCCACCGTCGGCACCGGTCCCGCCGTTGCCGCCGGCACCGCCGTCACCCAGGTTGGTGCCGGCGTCGCCGCCGACGCCGCCCTTGCCGCCGGCGCCGCCGGCCTGACCGGTGCTGCCGTTGTTGCCCGCGCTGACGCCGTCCTTGCCGACCGCGCCCGCCACGCCGTTGCCGCCGTCACCGCCGGCGCCGCCACTGCCGTAGTTGCCGCCCTTGCCGCCGGCCCCGCCGTCGCCGCCGTTAGCGCCGGCAGTGGTCGAGGTGAAGCCGGTGCCACCCTTGCCGCCGTTGCCGACCGGGGTCTGCGGCAGGGCACCGTCGATGCCGTACTTGCCGGTGCCGACGCCGGTGCCGTTGCTGCCGCCGGTGCCGCCGGCGCCGACCGTGCCGGCGTTGCCGCCGTTGCCGCCGACCCCGCCGTTCGGGCTGGTGGCCGTGCCGGCCGCGCCCATGCCGCCGTCGCCCGGCGTCCCGGCGTTGCCGCCGTTGCCGGCGTTGCCACCGGCGCCGGAGGTGCCGGCGATGCCCTTGGTGGAGCCGCCGCCGGCGCCGCCGGCACCGCCGTTGCCGCCGTTCGCGCCGTTGCCGCCGTTGCCGCCGGCCTGACCCGCGCCATTGTTGACGCCGGCCACACCGTTGGCGCCGGTCTGCCCGGTACCGCCGTTGCCGCCGCTGCCGCCGCTGCCGCCGGCGCCACCGGCGCCGCCGTTGCCGAAGTTCACGCCGGCCTTGCCGCCGCGGCCGCCGTCGCCGCCGGACCCACCGGCCTGCGCGTTGCCGCCGCTGTCACCGGCCTTCACACCTGCGCTGCCGTCGTTGCCGGCCACGCCGTTGCCACCGGCCCCGCCGTTGCCGCCGTTGCCGTAGTTGCCGCCGTCACCGCCGGCCCCGCCGTTGCCGCCGTTGGCGCCGGCAGCCTGCGGGTTGAACCCGCTGCCGCCGTTGCCGCCGTTGCCGACGGGTCCCGTGACGTTGGTGCCGTTGGCGCCGTTGGCGGCGCTACCGCCGCCGCCGTTGGTGCCACCGGCGCCGCCCTTGCCGACGGCTCCGGCGTTGCCGCCGTTGCCGCCGGCGCCGCCGTTGATGTTGGTGCTGGTGCCAGCCGCGCCGTTGCCGCCGCTGCCGGGCGTGCCGGCGTTGCCGCCCTTGCCGCCGATTCCGCCGTTGCCGTTGCTGCCTGCGGTGGCGCCGGCTCCGCCGGCCGCCCCGCCCTTGCCGCCGGCCCCGCCGGCACCGCCGGTACCGCCGGCCCCACCGTCGCCGCCGGCCTGGCCGCCGCCGATGCCGTTGTTGTAGTTGTTCTGGTCGCTGACGCCGTTGGCACCGGTGATGCCGGTGCCGCCGGCGCCGGCCGCGCCGCCGGTGCCGCCGTTGCTGGCGTTGCCGCCGCCGGCGTTGGTGCCCGCGGTGCCTGCGGTGCCGCCATTGGTGGCGCCGGCAGCTCCGCCGGTGCCGCCGGTGCCGCCGTTGCCGCCCTTACCGCCGGCCCCGCCGTCGCCACCGGCGTAGCCGGCGCCGTTGTTGAAGCCCGAGCTGCCGTTGGCACCCGCCGCGCCGGTTCCACCGTTGCCGGCGGTGCCCGCGTTGCCGCCCTTGGCCGCGT
Source organism: Mycobacterium sp. Z3061 (assembly GCF_031583025.1). NCBI lineage: Bacteria > Bacillati > Actinomycetota > Actinomycetes > Mycobacteriales > Mycobacteriaceae > Mycobacterium > Mycobacterium pumcae. The sequence goes on from NZ_CP134062.1 coordinate 644,594, forward strand.
TGCCACCGTTGCCTGCCGTGCCCGCGCCGGCGCTGCCGTTGGCGGCGCCCGCTGCGCCACCGGCCCCGCCGCTGCCGCCGGCGCCGCCGTTACCGGCGTTGCCGCCGGCCGTGCCGGAGCCGCCGATTCCGGTGGTGGCGACGCCGTTGCTGCCGTCTATGCCGCTGCCGCCGGCGCCGCCGACGCCGCCGTTTCCGCCCAGGCCGCCGGTGCCGCCCTTGAAGCCGCTGCCCGCGCCCTTGCCGCCCGCGCCACCGGCGCCGCCGGTGCCGCCCACGGTGCCGTCGGTGCCGTTGGGGTTGTTCGCGTTGACGCCGTTGGATCCGGCCGTGCCGGCCGCGCCATTGCCGCCCACGCCGCCGTTACCGCCGTTGGCCCCGGTGCCGGTGCCGCCGCTGCTGCCGTTGCTGCCGCCGGTGCCGCCGGTACCCGCCGCGCCGCCGGCGCCGCCCGTGCCGGTGGCCCCGGCGTTGCCGCCCGCTCCACCGACTCCGCCGTTGGGGTTGGTTGTGGTGCCGGCCGCGCCGTCGCCACCGCTGCCGGCCGCGCCGGAGGCGCCGCCCTTGCCGCCCGCGCCGCCGTTGCCGTTGGCGCCCGCGCTGCCACCGGTGCCGCCGGTACCCGCGGCGCCGCCGCCACCTCCGGCGCCACCCTTGCCGCCGGTACCGCCGGCCCCGCCGTCGCCGCCGGCCTGGCCGCCGCCGATGCCGGTGCCGTACTTACTCGAGTCTGCGATTCCGTTGGCGCCGGTGATACCGGTGCCGCCGGATCCGGCCGCGCCACCGGCGCCGCCGCTGCTGCCTGCGCCGCCGCTGCCGTTGACCCCCGCGCTGGCCCCTGAGCCGCCGGCCGCACCGGCATTGCCGCCCTTGCCGCCCGCGGCGCCGGCACCGCCGGCCCCGCCGTTGCCGCCGGCATAACCGGCGCCGCTGTTGACTCCCGAGACACCGTTGGCGCCGTTGGCGCCGATCCCGCCGGCGCCCGCCGTGCCGGCCGCCCGCCGTTGCCGCCCGCACCGCCGTTGCCGGAGATGCCCTTGGTGATGCCGGTGCCGGGCGTGCCTGCGGCACCGCCGGATCCACCGGCACCGCCGGCGCCACCGGCACCCGCGTTGCCGCCGGCCTGGCCGGCGTTGCCGATGCCCGTGGTCGTCGTTCCGTTGCTGCCGGCCACGCCGGAACCACCCGTGCCGCCGGCGCCACCCTGGCCGCCGGCCCCACCGCTGCCGGTGGTGGTTCCGACGCCGCTGGCCGTACCGCCGGCGCCGCCGTCACCACCCTTGCCGCCGGCCGAGCCGGCGGTGCCGCTGTCGCCGGGGTTGACGCCGCTGACGCCGTTCGCTCCGGCCGCGCCGTTACCGCCGGCCCCGCCGCTGCCGCCGTTAGCGCCTGTTCCGCCGTTGCCGGCGACGCCGCTACCGGCGGGACCGGTGCCCGCCGCGCCGCCGGTGCCGACCGCGCCGGCGTTGCCGCCCTTGCCGCCGGCTCCGCCGTCGACGAACGTGCTGGTGCCGTCGGCGCCGCGGCCGCCGTTGCCGGCGCTGCCCGCGTTGCCGCCCTGACCGCCGTTGCCGCCCTTGCCGCTGGCGCCGTTGGTCGCGCCCGCGCCGCCGGCGGACCCGCCGGTGCCACCGGTGCCGCCCGCCCCGCCCTTGCCGCCGGCGCCGCCGTCGCCGCCGGCCACTCCGGCGCCGCTGTTGACGCCCGCCACGCCGTTGGCCCCGGTGACTCCGGCGCCACCGTTTCCGGCTGCTCCGCCGGCGCCACCGCTGCTGGCGGCCCCGCCGTTACCGTTCGTGCCCGCTTTACCGCCGGTCCCGGTGCCGGCCGCTCCGCCGGTGCCGCCGTTACCGCCGTTGGCGCCGTTGCCGCCCGCGCCGCCGTCACCGCCGGCCGTGCCCGCGCCGCCGTTGACGCCGGCCAGGCCGTTGGCGCCGGTGGCGCCTATGCCGCCCTTGCCCGCGAGGCCCGCGCTGCCGCCGGATCCGGCCGCTCCACCGCTGCCCGCCGTGCCGGCCGTCCGCCGCCGGTGCCGGCGCCGCCGGCATCGCCGCCCTTACCGCCCGCACCGCCGTTGCCGCCCGCACCCGCATTGCCGCCGGCCTGGCCGGCGCCGTTGTTGAGCCCGGCCACGCCGTTACCGCCGTCGACGCCCGACCCGCCGGTGCCACCGCTGCCACCGGTGCCGCCCTGCCCACCGGTGCCGCCGACGCCCTTGCCGCTGGCCGTGCCGCCGGCACCGCCGTCGCCGCCCTTGCCGCCGGCCGACCCGTTGGTACCGCTGTCACCGGGGTCGACGCCGTCTTTACCGGCTGCGCCAGCCGTGCCGTTGCCGCCGTCGCCGCCCTTGCCGCCATTGGCGCCCGTGCCGTCGGCGCCGTTGGCGCCGCTGCCGGCAGGCCCACTGCCGGCCTTGCCGCCGGTGCCGACCGCGCCGGCGTCGCCGCCCTTGCCGCCGGCTCCGCCGTCGCTGAACGTGCTGGTGCCATCGGCGCCACGGCCACCGTCACCGGCGATGCCGGCGTTGCCGCCCTGACCGCCGTCGCCGCCTTTGCCGTTGGCGCCCGCAGTGGCGCCGGCGCCACCGGCCTTGCCGCCGGTGCCACCCGTGCCGCCGTCGCCGCCCTTGCCGCCGGCTCCGCCGCTACCGCCGGCCTGACCCGCGCCCGCGTTGACCCCGGCCTGCCCGGTGGCGCCGGTGATACCCGCACCTCCGTTGCCGGCCGCGCCGCCGGCCGCGCCGCTGCTGGCGGCCCCGCCGTTGCCGTTGGCGCCCGCTTTGCCGCCGGCGCCGGTGCCTGCGGCTCCGCCGACACCTCCGTTGCCGCCGTTGGCGCCGCTACCGCCGGCGCCGCCATCGCCGCCGGCGTAACCGGCGCCGCTGTTGACGCCGGAAATGCCGTCGTGACCGGCAGCGCCGACGCCGCCCTTTCCGGCGGTACCCGCCGCGCCACCGCTGCCCGCCGCACCGCCGTCACCGGCCTTGCCGGCGGTGGGACCGCTGCCCGCCGCGCCGCCCTTGCCGCCGGCTCCGCCGTCGCCGCCGCTGCCGGCGTTGCCGCCGGCCTGGCCGTTACCGCCGGCGCCGCTGGTGGCGACGCCGTTGTTGCCGTCGACACCCGAGCCGCCCTTGCCGCCGGCCCCGCCGATGCCGCCGGCCCCGCCGTCGCCGCCCTTGGTGCCGACTCCGCTGGCCGTGCCGCCCGCGCCGCCGTCGCCACCCTTACCACCGGCGAGGCCGTTGGTGCCGCTGCCGCCTGCGTTGATGCCGTTCTCGCCGTTGGCCCCGGCCGCGCCGTTACCGCCGGCGCCGCCGTCACCGCCGTTGGCGCCGGTCCCGTTGATGCCGTCTGCGCCCTTGCCCGCTGGGCCGCTACCGCCGGTGCCGCCCTGGCCGACCGCGCCGGCGTTGCCGCCCTTGCCGCCGGCCCCGCCGTCGACGTACGTGCTGGTGCCGTCGGCGCCGCGGCCACCGCTACCGGCCGTGCCGGCGTTGCCGCCCTGGCCACCGGTGCCGCCCTTGCCGTCGGCTCCCGCGGTTGCGCCGGCGCCGCCGGCCTGTCCGCCGGTGCCGCCGGTGCCACCGGCGCCACCCTTACCGCCCGCGCCGCCATCGCCACCGGCCTGTCCGGCGCCCGCGTTGGTTCCGGCCACGCCGTTGGCGCCGGTGATGCCGGCGCCGCCGGATCCCGCCGCGCCCCCGGCGCCGCCGCTGCTGGCGGCCCCGCCGTTCCCGTTGGCGCCTGCGCTGCCACCGGTGCCGGAGCCGGCCGCGCCACCGACACCACCCTTACCGCCGTTGGCGCCGTTACCGCCCGCGCCGCCGTCACCGCCCGAGTAGCCGGCGCCGTTGTTGACGCCGGAGACGCCGTCGTGGCCGATGGCGCCCGCGCCGCCCTTGCCCGCGCTGCCCGCCGCGCCACCGCTGCCGGCCGCGCCACCGCTGCCGGCCTTGCCCGCGACGCCGCCGCCGGTGCCGCCGCTGCCGGCGTCACCGCCCTTGCCGCCGGCTCCGCCGTCGCCGCCGCTGCCGGCGTTGCCGCCGGCCTGGCCGTTGCCGCCGGCGCCGCTGGTGGCGACGCCATTGTTGCCGTCGACACCCGAGCCACCCTTGCCACCGGTCCCGCCGATGCCGCCGGCCCCGCCGTTACCGCCGTGGGTGCCGGATCCGCTGGCCGTACCGCCCGCGCCGCCGTCACCGCCCTTGCCGCCGGCGACGCCGTTGGTCCCGCTGGCCCCGGTGTTGATGCCGTTCTCGCCGTTGGCCCCGGCCGCGCCGTTACCGCCGGCGCCGCCGTCACCGCCGTTGGCGCCGGACCCGTTGAGGCCGTCCGCGCCCTTGCCCGCGGGACCGGTGCCACCGGTGCCGCCCTGGCCGACCGCCCCGGCGTTGCCGCCCTTGCCGCCGGCCCCGCCGTCGACGAACGTGCTGGTGCCATCGGCGCCGCGGCCACCGCTACCGGCCGTGCCGGCGTTACCGCCCTGGCCGCCGGCGCCGCCCTGGCCGTCGGCGCCTGCACTGGCCCCGGTGCCGCCGGCTTTACCGCCGGTCCCGCCGGTCCCGCCGGCGCCACCCTTACCGCCCGCGCCGCCATCGCCGCCGGCCTGTCCGGCGCCCGCGTTGGTTCCCGCCGATCCGTTGGCGCCGGTGATCCCGGCACCGCCGGAACCGGCCGCGCCGCCGGCACCGCCGCTGCTGGCCGCCCGCCGTTACCGTTGGCGCCCGCGGTGGCACCCGCACCGGCTCCCGCTGCACCGCCGACGCCGCCGTTACCGCCGTTGGCGCCGTTACCGCCCGCGCCGCCGTCACCGCCGGCGTAACCGGCTCCGCTGTTGATGCCGGTCACGCCGTCATGACCGGCAGCACCCGCGCCGCCCTTGCCCGCCGTGCCCGCGGCGCCACCGTTACCGGCCGCGCCGCCGCTTCCGGCGGTGCCGGCGACTCCGCCGCCGGTGCCACCGCTGCCGGCGTCGCCACCCTTACCGCCGGCGCCGCCGTCGCCGCCGCTGCCGGCGTTGCCGCCGGCCTGCCCGTTGCCGCCGGCGCCGTTGGTGACCTGACCGACGGCACCGCTGATTCCCGAGCCGCCCTTGCCGCCGGTTCCGCCGATGCCGCCGGCGCCACCGCTGCCGCCGTGGGTGCCGGATCCGCTGGCCGTACCACCGGCGCCGCCGTCACCGCCCTTGCCGCCGGCGAGACCGTTGGTGCCGCTGTCGCCGGCGTTGACGCCGTCGGCGCCGTTCGCGCCGGTCAGGCCGTTACCGCCGGCTCCGCCGTTACCGCCGTTGGCGCCGGACCCGTTGAGCCCGTTCGCGCCCTTACCCGCAGGTCCAGTGCCGCCGGTGCCGCCCTGGCCCACCGCGCCGGCGTTACCGCCCTTGCCGCCGGCGCCGCCGTCGACTGCTCCGGTCACCCCGTCGGCGCCACGGCCGCCGTCCCCGGCCGTGCCGGCATTGCCGCCCTTGCCGCCGGCGCCGCCGCTGCCGTCGGCGCCCGCGCTGCCGGTGACCCCGCCGGCCTTGCCTCCGGTGCCACCGGTTCCACCGGCGCCGCCCGTGCCGCCGGCCCCGCCGTCACCACCGGCGACACCCGCGCCGCTGTTCACGCCGGCCGCGCCGTTGGCGCCATTAACCCCGGCGCCGCCCTTACCGGCGGCGCCGCCCGCCCCACCGTTGCTGGCCGCGCCGCCGTTGCCGTCCTTGCCCGCGCTGCCGCCGGCACCGGAACCGGCCTGACCGCCGGCGCCGCCGTTACCGCCGTTGGCGCCATTACCGCCGGCGCCGCCGTCACCACCGGCCGAGCCGGCACCGTTGTTGACCCCGGCCACGCCGTTCGCGCCGCTCGCGCCGTTACCGCCCTTGCCCGCTGAGCCGGCGTCACCGCCGCTGCCGGCCGCACCACCGCTACCGGCCTTGCCCGCGACGCCGCCGCCGGTGCCGCCGCCACCGGCGTCACCGCCCTTGCCGCCGGCGCCGCCGTCGCCACCACTGCCTGCGTTGCCGCCGGCCTGTCCGGCGCCGACCCCGGTTCCGTAGGCGTCTTCCCCGGCCACGGCGTTGCCGCCGTTGAGGCCGGAGCCGCCCTTGCCGCCGGTGCCGCCCTGGCCGCCGGCGCCACCGGCGCCACCGTGGGTGCCGGATCCGCTGGCCGTGCCGCCGGCACCGCCGTCGCCGCCCTTACCGCCGGCGAAGCCACTGGTCCCGCTGTCACCCGAATTGAGCCCGTTGGTGCCGTTGGCGCCGGCCAGGCCGTTACCGCCGGCGCCACCGTTGCCGCCGTTCGCGCCGGCCCCGGACAGGGCGTTCGCGCCGTTGCCGGCCGGCCCGAGGCCACCCGCGCCACCGGCGCCGACCGCGCCGGCGTTGCCGCCCTTGCCACCCGCGCCGCCGTCGATGGCACCGATCACCCCGTCGGCACCCCGGCCGCCGTCGCCCGCGGTGCCGGCGTTGCCGCCCAGACCGCCGGCTCCGCCCTTGCCGTCGGCACCTGCCGTACCGGTGGCGCCACCGGCCTTGCCTCCGCCCGGTGCCACCGTCACCGCCCTTGCCGCCGGCGCCGCCGTCACCACCGGCGACACCCGCACCGTTGTTGACACCGGACTGGCCGTTGGCGCCATTGACACCGGAGCCGCCCGCCCCGGCCGCGCCACCGGCGCCGCCACTGCTGGCCGCGCCGCCGTTGCCGTCCTTGCCCGCGGTGCCGCCGGCACCGAGGCCGGCCTGACCGCCGGTCCCGCCGTTGCCGCCGTTGGCGCCCTTACCGCCCGCGCCGCCGTCGCCGCCGGTGTAGCCCGCGCCGTTGTTGAACCCGGCGGTGCCGTCGTGGCCGTGGGCGCCGATGCCGCCCTTGCCGGCCGTGCCGGCCGCGCCGCCGCTGCCGGCGTCACCGCCGCTGCCAGCCTGACCCGCGACGCCGCCGCCGGTGCCGCCGCTGCCGGCGTCGCCGCCCTTGCCACCGGCGCCGCCGTCACCACCGCCGCCGGCGTTGCCGCCGGCCTGGCCGGCCTGCCCGGCACCATCGGTGGCAACGCCGTTGCCCCCGTCGACACCGCTGCCGCCTCTGCCGCCCTGACCGCCCTTGCCGCCGGCCCCGCCGCTGCCGCCGTGCGTGCCGGATCCACTTGCGGTGCCGCCGGCGCCGCCGTCGCCGCCCTTGCCGCCGGCGAAGCCACTGGTCCCGCTGTCGCCGGGGTTGACGCCGTCGGTGCCGTTGGCACCGGCCAGGCCGTTGCCCCCGGCGCCACCGTTGCCGCCGTTCGCGCCGGCTCCGGACAGACCGTTCGTGCCGTTGCCGGCCGGCCCGAGGCCACCGGTACCGCCCGCGCCGACCGCGCCGGCGTTTCCGCCCTTGCCGCCGGCGCCACCATCGACGAAGTTGGCGGCGCCGTCAGCGCCGCGCCCGCCGTCGCCGGCCGTGCCGGCGTTGCCGCCCAGACCACCGGCGCCACCCTTGCCGTCGGTGCCTGCCGTGCCGGTCGCGCCGCCCGCCTTGCCGCCGGTGCCGCCGACGCCGCCGTCGCCACCCTTGCCGCCCGCGCCGCCGTCGCCACCGGCGACGCCGGCGCCGTTGTTGACGCCGGCCTGGCCGTTAGCGCCGTTGAGGCCGGCACCACCGTTGCCGGCCGCGCCGCCGGCGCCGCCGCTGCTGGCCGCGCCGCCGTTGCCGTCCTTACCCGCGCTGCCGCCGGCGCCGGCGCCGGCCTGACCGCCGGCCCCGCCGCTGCCGCCGTTGGCGCCCTGGCCGCCCGCACCACCGTTGCCGCCGGCGAATCCGGCGCCGCTGTTCACACCGGCCACGCCGTTCGCGCCGCTGGCGCCGTTGCCGCCCTTGGCCGCCGTGCCGGCGTCGCCGCCGCTGCCGGCCGCGCCACCGCTGCCGGCCTTGCCCGCAATCCCGCCGCCGGTGCCGCCACTGCCCGCATCGCCGCCCTTGCCGCCGGCGCCACCGTCGCCGCCGCTGCCGGCGTTACCGCCGGCCTGGCCGGCCTGTCCCGCGCCGTTGGTGAGCTGCCCGTTGCCGCCGTCGACGCCCGAGCCGCCCTTGCCGCCCGCGCCACCGATGCCGCCGGCGCCGCCGTCACCGCCGTGGGTGCCGGAACCGCTGGCCGTGCCACCGGATCCGCCGTCGCCGCCCTTGCCGCCGGCCAGGCCGTTGCCGCCGCTGGCACCGGCGCCCACGCCGTTGGCCCCGTTGGAGCCGGCCAGACCGTTACCGCCGGCACCACCGTCGCCGCCGTTGGCGCCCAGCCCGCTGAGGCCGGTCGCGCCGTTACCCGCAGGTCCGCTGCCACCGCTACCACCGACGCCCACCGCGCCGGCGTTGCCACCCCGGCCACCGGCACCGCCGTCAACGGCGCCGGACACTCCGTCGGCACCGCGCCCGCCGTCGCCGGCCGTGCCGGCATTGCCACCGTGCCCACCGGCGCCGCCCTTGCCGTCGGCTCCGCCGTCGCACCCGAACCACCGGCCTGGCCACCGGTGCCGCCGGTACCGCCGGCACCGCCCCTACCTCCGGCGCCACCGTCACCACCGGCCACCCCGGCGCCGTTGTTGACTCCGGCCTGGCCGTTGGCGCCGTCCACGCCGGACCCACCTGCGCCGGCCGCGCCACCGGCGCCGCCACTGCTTGCCGCGCCGCCGTTGCCGTTCGCACCCGCGCTGCCGCCGACTCCGGTGCCGGCCGCGCCACCGACGCCGCCCTTGCCCCCGTCGCCGCCCTTACCGCCCGCACCACCGTCTCCACCGGCGTAGCCGGCGCCGTTGTTGACGCCAGCCGCGCCGTCATGTCCAATCGCGCCGACACCGCCGGCCCCGGCGAGTCCCGCGTCACCACCACTACCGGCCGCGCCACCGCTTCCGGCGGTACCGGCCGCTCCGCCCAGGCCGGTGCCGCCCGCGGCGCCACCTTTACCGCCATCGCCGCCGGCGCCACCGCTACCGGCATTGCCGCCGGCCTTGCCCGCGCCGCCGTCGCCGTTGGTGGCGACCCCGTCGGAGCCGTTAACGCCGCTGCCGCCCTTGCCGCCTGCGCCGCCCTGGCCGCCCGCGCCGCCGGCCCCGCCGTGGGTGCCCGCGCCGCCCGCGGCGCCACCGGCACCACCGTCGCCGCCCTTGCCGCCGGCCAGACCGTTGGTGCCGCTGTCGCCGGCACTGACGCCGCTCACGCCGGCCGCGCCCGCCGCGCCGTTGCCACCGGCGCCGCCGTCACCGCCGTTGCCGATATTGCCGCCGGCACCGCCGGCGCCGCCGCCGCCGCTGGCACCGGCCACCGTGGCGCTGTAACCCGCGCCACCGTCACCGCCGGAGCCGGCCGGACCCACCACTGCCGCGCCGTTGGCGCCCTTGACGCCCGTACCGCTCCCGCTGCCGTTCAGGCCGCCGTTGCCGCCGGAGCCCGCCGTACCGGCGTTACCACCCTTGCCGCCCGAAGCACCGTCGATGTGGTTCGCGTCGCCGGCCGCACCCACGCCACCGTCGCCGGGACGCCCGGCCGCGCCGCCGTCACCACCGGCTCCGCCGGCACCCGCGGCACCCGCGACGCCCTTGCCCAGCACCGTGCCGGCCTTGCCGCCGGCCCCGCCGTTGCCGCCCGCTCCGCCGTCGCCGCCACTGCCACCGGCCTGACCCACCTGGCCCGCTGCCGCGCCGTCCTTGCCGTCGACGCCGTATCCGCCGGCGCCGCCGCCGCCGCCGTGACCGCCGGCCCCGCCGGCGCCGCTGTTGCCGGAGATCGAACCGCCGTTACCGCCGGCGCCGCCGCTACCCCCGGATCCACCCGCGAGGCCACTGGTGCCGCTGTCACCCGGGTTGAGCCCGTTGACCCCGGCCTTGCCGGCCGCGCCGTTGCCGCCGGCGCCGCCGACGCCACCGTTGCCGTAATTGCCGCCGTTGCCGCCGGCACCGCCGTTGCCGCCGCTGGCGCCGGCGACCGAACCCAGGGATGCGTCGTAGCCGGCCCCGCCGTTGCCGCCGTTGCCGCCGGCGCCGGTGACCGTGGTGCCCGCCTTGCCGTGCGCGCCGGCGACCGACCCGGACCCGCCGGTGCCGCCGGCCGCGCCGACGCCGTTGTTGCCGCCGTTGCCGCCGTTGCCGCCGTTCGGGCTGGCGGCATTGCCCGCCGCGCCGTTGCCGCCGTTGCCGCCGAGGCCGCCGGTGCCGCCGTCGCCGCCGGCCCCACCGCGGCCGGTGATGCCGGACTCGCCGAACAGCAGGCCACCCCGCCCGCCGGCGCCGCCGTTACCGCCGTTGCCGCCGATGGCGCCCGTGCCACCGTCGCCGCCGTTGGTGCCGTTGCCGCTGGGATACGTACCGTCCAGGCCGTTGGCGCCCTGGGTGCCGGTGCCGCCCTTGCCGCCGATGCCGCCGTTACCGCCATTGCCGCCGTCGCTGAAGAGCAGGCCGCCCCGACCGCCGGCGCCACCGTTGCCCCCGGTGCCGCCGTTGACGCCGATGGATCCGGCGCCACCGTTGGCACCGTTACCGCCGACACCACCGTTGCCGTACAGCCATCCGCCGTTGCCGCCGGCGCCGCCGTTGCCGCCGGGGTTACCGGCGCCACTGGATCCGCCGCTGCCGCCGGTGCCACCGGTGCCCAACAGCCAGCCCGCGTTGCCGCCGAGCCCGCCGGTACCACCGGCCGCGGCGCCGGCGCCACCCGTGCCGCCCGCGCCGCCCGCGCCGTACAGCCCACCCGAGCCGCCGGCGCCGCCCAGGCCGCCGTTGCCGCTCTGGCCGATGCCGCCGACGCCGCCGGCTCCGCCCGATCCGCCGGACAGCCAGCCCGCGTCGCCTCCCGTGCCGCCGCCGCCTCCGGTCGCACCCATGCCACCCGCACCACCGGCGCCACCGGCGCCGGTGAGGAGTCCGCCGTGGCCACCGTGGCCACCGAATCCGGCCTGGCCACCGACGGTCGGGCCGGCACCGCCGGATCCACCGGCGCCGCCGTTGCTGAACAGGTACGCGTCTCCACCGCGGCCGCCGGTCCCGCCGATGCCGGTAGGACTGGTGTTGCCGCCGCCGGCCCCGCCGGTGCCGCCGTCGCCGTACACGTAGCCGCCGTTGCCGCCGGCCGCACCCCAGCCGCCGTTCGCGCCGGTGCCTCCGGCGCCACCGGTGCCGCCGGCGCCGATCAGCCAGGCCCGGCCGCCGGCACCACCGGCGCCGCCAGTTCCGAGGGCGTTGAGGTTGGCGCCGCCGGCGCCTCCGGCGCCGCCGCTGCCGTACAGCCAGCCACCGCTGCCGCCGGCGCCACCGGCCCCGCCGTTACCGGTGGTCGAGGCTCCGCCGGCGCCGCCGATGCCGCCGTTGCCGATCAGGCCGGCGCTGCCGCCCGCGCCGCCGGCTTGTCCGGCCGCACCCGCTGCACCTGCGCCGCCGTTGCCGTACAGCAATCCGCCGGCGCCGCCGGCCGCACCCGGGGTGCTGCCGTTGGCCCCGTCACCGATCAGCGGCCGTCCGAGCAGCACCTGAGTGGGGGCGTTGATCGCCCCGAGCACCGCCTGCTCGAGCCCGGCCAGCGGCGCGGCGTTGGTGGCCTCGGCGAGGCCGTAGGCGCCCGCGCCGGTGGACAGGCTCTGCAAGAACTGGCTGTGAAAGGCGGCGGCCTGAGCGCTGACGGCCTGATACGCCTGGCCATGCGTGCCGAACAGCGCGGCGATGGCGGTCGACACCTCGTCCTGCGCCGCGGCCAGCAGCTCGGTCGTGGAGGCCGCGGCGGCCGCGTTGGCCCGCTCCAGCGTGGCCCCCAGGCCGGCTAGATCCGACGCCGCGGCTGAGAGCACATCCGGCGTTGCAAGAACGTATGACATCGGGAACCGCCCACTAGCTAGGTCACGACCTAAGAGGTCGTTTTCATGTCCCCAGGTCATGCTGATCGGCCAGGCCGATACGGACGATAGCTGTAAAACCCTGAGACCATACTGACTTTTGTCCAAAAACAGCGTAAATCATCTAAATAGTCTCTAAAAAGTGGTCTGCGCCACACTAAAGACATCTAGTTGAGGGTCAACGTGCCGGACGAGCACCGAATCTCGGGTTTGCTATGACACGCGGTACCGGTAGTCGTTTCGGTTCGCGGATACCGCTGGCGCAGGACGGATACTGCGGGCTATCCGGTGGTCCCGGGCTGGCCGAAGAAGCCGCCCCGGCCGCCACCGCCACCGGTCCCGGTGGTTCCGGGCGAACTGCCGGTCCCGCCGCCGCCACCGCCGCCGCCGTTGCCGCCGTTGCCGATGAAGGTGGCGTTGCCGCCGCCACCGCCGTTGCCGCCGGGTCCACCGGGCTGCGCGCTGAGATTGTCGCCGCCGGCGCCGCCGACGCCACCGGCCCCGCCGTTGCCGAAGATGAAGCCGCTGTTGCCCGCAGCCCCGCCGTATCCACCGGCTGCGCCCGGGCCGGAGGCGTTGGCCCCGTCACCGGCCGCCCCGCCGTATCCGCCGGCCCCGCCGTTGCCGAGCAGGAACGTCGATGCGCCGGCGCCACCGTTGCCGCCGCGCCGCCGGTCGCGGCGACCCCACCGGCACCGCCCGCGCCACCGGCCCCGCCGGCGGCACCGTTGCCGTAGATGAATCCGCTGCCGCCGGCGTTGCCGCCCTGGCCCCCGGCCCCTGCTGCGGCGCTGACGTTGTGGTCGCCGCCGCTGCCGCCCGCGCCGCCATTGCCGCCGGTGCCGAAGATCCGGGCGGTGCCGCCGTTACCACCCGTGCCGCCGTGGCCCGCCGTCGCGAGGAAGGTGCCGCTGCCGCCGGCTCCGCCGGTGCCGCCGTCTCCACCGATACCCCAGATCCATCCGGCATCACCGCCGGCGCCCCCGGCGCCGCCGTTGCCGGACCCGGCGATGGTGACCAACCCGGCACCCCCGCTGCCGCCGTTGCCGCCGAAGCCGAACAGAAGTCCGGCGGCGCCGCCGTTACCCCCGGCGAAGCCGTTGCCGTCGGCGACGGCGACGATGCCGGCACTGCCCGCACCGCCGTGCCCGCCACTGCCCAGCAGCCAGGACCGGCCCCCGGCGCCACCGTCGGAGGGCAGTTCGACGCCGCCGTTGCCGCCGTTGCCGCCGTCTCCGAACAGCAGGCCGCCGTTGGCGCCGGCACGCGCGGTGCCGCCGTCGCCGCCGTTGCCGATCAGGAACCCGGCCCGGCCCGCGGTGCCGCCGATCACGCCGTTTCCGCCGTGGCCGCCGTTGCCGAGCAGCCAGGAGTTCCCGCCGCCGCCGCCGATGCCGTCGCCCGCCCCGCCGGCTCCGCCGTTGCCGCCGGCGCCACCGTTGCCGAGCAGGAATCCGGCGTTGCCGCCGGCCGCGCCGTTACCGCCCAGGCCGCTGATGCTGCTCCCGCCGCTGCCGCCGATACCGCCCCGGCCGAACAGCCAGGCATTGCCCGCCGTGCCGCCGTTGCCGGCGGTGCCGTTGAGGAAGGTCGTCGAGCCGCCGTGGCCGCCGGACCCGCCGGTGCCGATCAGGAAGCCGCCGTTGGCTCCGGCGCCGCCGGCCCCACCGACCCCGCTCGCACTGTTGGCCCCGGACCCGCCGGAGCCGCCCTCGCCCAGCAGATAGGCGTTGCCGCCGGCGCCGCCGGCGCCGCCCGCGCCGTTGCCGCCCAGGTTGGCGCCACCGTTACCGCCGACACCGCCGCTGCCGATCAACAGGCCACCGGCCGCTCCCGCGCCCCCGGCGCCGCCGAAGCCGGCCAGGCTGATGCCGCCGGTTCCGCCATTGCCGCCGTAGCCGATCAGCACCGCAGCCCCGCCGGCGCCACCGGCCCCGGCGTCGGCGCCGACGCTGCTGCCGCCGGCCCCGCCGTGCCCGCCCAGTCCGACCAGCCAGGCGTTACCGCCGATGCCCCCGGCCCCGCCGGCACCCGTCCCAGTGGCGTCGCCGCCGGCTCCGCCGGAGCCCGCGATGCCGAGCACGGCGTTGCCGCCGGACCCGCCCGCCCCGCCCGCGCCGAGCAGGGTGCCGTCACCGCCGTCGCCGCCGAATCCTGCGTTGCCGAACAAACCGGCGTTGGCGCCGGCGCCGCCGACTCCACCGGAACCGGTGCCGGTGGCGTTGCCTCCGGCTCCGCCCGCACCGCCGTTGCCGTACAGCAGGCCACCGCCGCCACCGGCCGCGCCGGCCGCGCCGTCGGCGCTGACGCTGGATCCGCCCGCCCCGCCGGCGCCGCCGCTGCCGATCAGGCGGGCGGTGCCACCGACCCCGCCGAGGCCCCCGGTGCCCACGCCGCCGGTGTTGTTTCCGCCGGCCCCGCCGGCGCCGCCGTTGCCGTACAACCAGCCGCCATTGCCGCCGGCCCCGCCGGCGCCGCCGGCACCCGTCGCCGAGTTCCCGCCGGCGCCACCGGCACCGCCATGACCGATCAACCCGGCCGAACCGCCCGCTCCGCCGGCCTGACCGGCCGCGCCCGATCCGCCCTTGCCGCCGTTGCCGTAGATGTAGCCACCCGGCTTACCGGCGGCGCCGGTCCCGTCGACCCCGTCGGCGCCGTCACCGATCAGCGGCCGTCCGAACAGCGTCTCGGTGGGCAGGTTGATCAGATCGATCAGCGGCTGCAGCGGGGAGGCGGCGGCGGCCTCGGCCGCGGTGTAAGCACTCGCGCCGGAGGACAGGGCCTGGATGAACCGGGCGTGGAAGGCCGCGGCTTCCGCGCTGACGGCCTGGTAGGCCTGGCCATGGTTGCCGAACAGCGCGGCGATGGCGGCCGACACCTCGTCCTGCGCCGCGGCGAGCAGCTCGGTGGTGGAGAACGCCGCGGCGGCGTTCGCCCGCTCCAGCGCGGCCCCGAGGCCCGTCAGATTCGACGCCGCGCCCGACAGGACATCCGGCGATGTAGTCACGTACGACATGGGAACCGCCCACTCGCTAGGTCACGACCACAGAGGTCGTGTCAAGTCCCCCGGTCATGTTGATCGGCTAAGCCGATACGACGATAACTGGAATCCGCCCAAAACAAACTGGCTTCTGGCCAAAAACCGGTAAACACATCCGAATAGTTTCTAGAATGTGGTCTGCGCCACATTCCCGCATCTAGCACCCGCGGCCCCCGCGGCCGCCGATCACCGGCCGCGAGCAACCATGGTGGGGTGAGTTCGGTTGCGGAGTGGGGGCGCAGCGGCCTGGCCTATCTGACTGGTCTGCCCGACGCCGCCCCCGACTTCTCGCGCGCCGGCGTGCTCGAACACGCCCGGCAGCTTGCTCCCGACGCGGCCACCTGGCTGACGGGGCGCGCCGGACTGCTCGGACTGAGCCGGGCCGGCCGGGTGTCGGCCGGCGGCGCCACTCACCTGATGGCCGCGCGCGACGGGTGGTGCGCGATCACCCTGTCCCGGCCCGACGATGTCGCCGCCGTCCCGGCGCTGGTGTCGGCCGACACCGTCGAAGCGGACCCGTGGCCCGTGCTGCACCGCTGGGTGGCGAGCCGGCCGGCAGCCCAGGCCGTCGAACGCGCGACGCTGCTCGACATCCCAGCGGCCGCCCTGGGTGAGGCCGCCGCGACGCCACCGCGGGTGCGCCGGACGGGGCCGCCGGCACCGCTCGACGGACCGGCGGGCCTGCTGGTCGCCGACCTGTCCTCGCTGTGGGCCGGCCCGTTGTGTGGGCAGTTGCTGGCCCGGGCGGGCGCTACCGTCGTCAAAGTGGAAAGTCCCGCGCGGCCCGATGGCACCCGGGCCGGCGACCGCAGGTTCTTCGACTGGATCAACGCAGCGAAGCTGTCCTGCTGCCTGGACTTCGACCGGCAGACCGGCGAGTTGCGGGACCTGCTGACGGTCGCCGACATCGTGATCGAGGGATCGCGGCCCGACGCTCTGGCGCGCCGCGGGCTGGGCCCCGACGACATTGCCCCGCGGGCCGGGCGGATCTGGTTGCGGATCACCGGTCACGGGTCGCGATCGCGGCGGCCGGCGTTCGGCGACGACGCCGCGGTGGCGGGCGGCCTGGTCGGCGCCGGCCCCGTTTTCTGCGGGGACGCCATCGCCGACCCGCTGACCGGGTTGGAGGCCGGCCGGGTGGTGCTGGACTCGCTGCACCGCGGCGGCGGCGAGCTCATCGAGGTCGCCATGGCCGCGGTTGCCGCGACCTACGCGGCGTTGCCTGCCGGCCCGTCGGGGCCGTGCTCCGACCGGCCGGTGTGCCCGCCGCGGGCTCCCCAGGTGCACGGCGCGGCCGCCGTCCTCGGCGCCGACAACGATGCCGTGCGTCACCTGGTCGCCGAAAGACGTCGCCGGTCATGCTGATCAAGCGGGCCACCCTGCTGGACGGGACGACTGCCGACATCCGGGTGGGTGCGCGGATCGAAGAAGTGCGGCAGAGCCTGGCCCCGCGGCCCGGGGAAGGTGTGCTCGACGCCGGCGGCGGCACCGTGCTGCCGGGCCTGCACGACCATCATGTGCACCTGCACGCGGCGGCGTCGGCGCTGGACTCGCTGTCGCTCGGACCGCCGGCGGTGCGCACCAGAGACCAACTGGCGCATGCTCTTTCGAGCGCGGTTCCGGGTCCCGACGGATGGATCCGCGCCGTCGGCTACCACGAGTCGGTGGCCGGGGAGCTGGACCGGACGGCGCTGGACGCCGTGCGCGCGCACGTCCCGGTCCGCGTCCAGCACCGCAGCGGGGCGCTGTGGATGCTCAACTCCGCCGCCCTGGGGCGCGTAGGGCTCGCCGGTCATCCCGACGGCCGGCTACGTAGCGCCGATCCCTGGTCGCAGGCGCTGCAACGCAGAGAGACCGATCTGGCCGAACTGAGCCGGCGCATCACGGCCACCGGAGTCACCGGAGTCACCGACGCGACCCCCGACCTGGACGTCGAAGGCCTGGTGTCGCTGATGATGGCCCACCGCAGCGGCGAATTCCGGCCTGGCGTAAAGGTTCTGGTGCCCGGCAAGAGGATCCTGCACGACGACCGTCTCGACCTGGACGAGTTGATTCAGTGGATCGGTGACCGGCACCGATCCGGGCAACCGGTCGCCGTGCACTGTGTGACCGCGGCGCAACTGGTAGTCACGATCGCGGCCCTGCGGGCGGCCGGCAGCCACCCGTTCGACCGCATCGAACATGCCGCGGTGGTGCCCGACGACAACCTGGCCGACCTCGCCGAACTCGGCGTCACCGTGGTGACCCAACCCAATTTCGTTGCCGAGCGCGGTGATCAGTACCTGGCCGACGTCCCCAAACACGAGCAGGATCAACTCTGGCGGGTCGCGTCGTTACTCAGGGCGAATATCCCGGTTGCGCTGTCCACCGATATGCCGTTCGGCGACGGCGATCCGTGGGCGGCAATGCGGGCCGCGGTGTCGCGCAGCACGCCCAGTGGGGAGGTTCTCAATGCCGGCGAATGTGTCTCCGCACGAACGGCTTTGACGATGTTCCTGGGCTGGTCGGATCGTCCGGACCGGCCGCGCACGGTCGAGATCGGCGAACCGGGAGACCTCTGTGTGCTGTCCGAGCCACCCGACACGGTGCTGGCCGAGCTGGATGCGGGGCTGGTGGCGGCGACGCTGATCCGGGGCGAACTCGTCTACTTCGCGATGTGACCGGACAGGGCCGGCCGCAAGGCATCGCACTGCATCCGGAAAAACTGTTGTGACACCGGCAGTTTCGCCGCGACAAGGTCGAACCCGTGAAACGCGCCCGGAATCCGTTCCACCTGGCACGGCACCCCGGCCTCGACCAGCCGGCGCGCGTATTCGATGTCCTCGTCGTGGAACAGGTCATGGGTGCCGACCCCCACCCACGCCGGGGGCAACCCGCTCAGGTCGGTACGGCGGGCCGGCACCGCGACCGCCGGGTCCGCGCCGCCGAGATACGAGGCCCAGCCGAATTCATTGGCGCTCGGATCCCACAGCCGGTGATTCGGGTTCGGCGGCGCCGACGCGCTGCGGTCGTCCAGCATCGGATAGACCAACAACTGGAACGCCGGGCTGAGGGCACCGCGGTCGCGCGCCAGCAGTGCCAGCGCTGCGGCCAGTCCGCCGCCGGCGCTGGCCCCGCCGATCGCCACCCGCGCCGGATCCACGGCGGGCAGGGCGGCCAGCCAGGTCAGTGCCGCATAGCAGTCCTCCAACGGGGCCGGGTAGGGATGCTCGGGCGCCAGCCGGTAATCGACCGAGGCGACCGTGATACCTAACGCTTTGCTGAACCGCAGACACAGCGCGTCGTCCTGCCGGGCCGAACCGAACACGTATCCGCCGCCGTGAATCCACAACAGCGCGGCAGTCGGTTCGTCGATCCCCGCCGGCCGGTACAACCGAACGCCGGTGCCCGACGCCAGGGTCAGCACCTCGACGCCGGCGGGAGTCCGTCCCGGTCTCATCAGCTTGGCCGCACGCCGCATCACCGGCAGCAGCCGGGGACCGGCCAGCCGCCGCGGCGCAAAGCGCGCGATCCGTCGCAAGTCAGGGTGGACTTCGTCATTCACGATGTCGTTCGTGGCGGCCGGCATCGATCCAGTATCCAACCCGGGCCATCTGGGCCCGCTCCGGCACCGAATATCTGGCGTGGACTTTCGCGTTCGCCGCGCGTAACTCTTGACACGGCGTGTGTAGCCAGCCCTGGAACGGGGTATCGATGGGTTTGATCGGTGGACGCGGTTTTGCCAGTGGCCGCTGCGCGCTCGCGCAACGTGGTCGATCACGATGTGCGAGGAGCGTGCAAATGCTGGGAAATCTGTATGACCGTGCCCTCGTCGGCGAGCGCTGTTGGATCCGCCACGACGACGGCGAGGTGCGGCCGCTCCCGGCCCACCGGTGGTTGGGAGCCGCGGACCGCGCCGCCGACGAGAATGACGGCGAGCGAGCCTCCGACGAGGCATTCGACGAGGCCGTCGCCGCGATGTGCTTCGGCCCTACGATCGAGCTTGGCTGCGGACCGGCGCGCCTGGTCGCGCGCCTGGTGCAGCGGGGCATACCGGCGCTGGGCATCGACCGCTCGGCGACCGCGATTCAACTCGCCAGCCGCGGCGGCGCTCCCGCCTTACTCGGCGACGTCTTCGAACCGCTGCCCGGCACCGGCCGCTGGCAGACGGTCTTGCTGGTCGACGGCAACGTCGGCCTGGGCGGCGACCCGGGACGCATCCTGGGCAGGGCCGCGGAGTTGCTGGGACGCGGCGGGCGCTGCGTGGCCGAATTCGATACCCGCGCCATCGGCATCCAGGGCCGTTGGGTCCGGCTGGAGTCCGGACGCGAGGTGGGTCCCTGGTTCCGCTGGGCCTCGGTGGGCGTGGACAGCGCCGCCTCGCTTGCGGCGCAAGTTGGTCTTACGCTTACCGGCGTGCGGATGATCGGCGGGAGGGTGATCGCAACGCTGGCAGCGTTGTGAAGACCCCTGCGAGTCGCTTCACCAGCCCGTTACGCGGCCCCTGGCTGACGTCGGTTTTCGGGTTGGCGCTGTTGGTTGCCCTGCCCGTCATCGTGCTCACCGGCCTGCTGTCCTATATCGCCTACGGGCCGCAACTCGGCCAGGCCATACCCGCCGACGTCGGCTGGCTGCGACTGCCACTGTTCACCTGGCCCACCCGCCCGTCCTGGCTCTACCGGCTGACGCAGGGTCTGCACGTGGGGCTCGGCCTGGTGATCATCCCGGTGGTGCTGGCCAAGCTGTGGTCGGTGATCCCGAAGCTGTTCGCCTGGCCGCCGGCCCGGTCCCTGGCCCAGCTGATAGAGCGGGTGTCGCTGCTGATGCTGGTGGGCGGCCTCTTGTTCGAGATCGTCACCGGGGTGCTCAACATCCAGTACGACTACATCTTCGGATTCAGCTTCTACGACGCGCACTACTTCGGAGCGTGGGTGTTCATCACCGGCTTCCTGATGCACATCGCGCTCAAGATCCCCCGCATGATCACCGGCCTGCGATCGATACCGCTGCGAGAAGTATTGCGTACCAACGTTTCCGGCACTCGAGCTCAGCCAGCCGACGACACCGGGCTGGTGGCGGAGGAGCCGGCCGCGGCGACGGTCAGCCGGCGCGGCGCACTGGCGCTGGTCGGCTCCGGCGTGTTGCTGCTCGCGGTGCTGACCGTCGGGCAGACGCTCGGCGGCCCGGCCCGCAGCGTCGCACTCCTGGTACCGCGGGGGAGGGGCCGGGACTTCCCGGTCAACAAGACGGCGTCCGTCGCCGGCATCACGCCCGAGGCGGTGGGCCCCGGATGGCGCTTGACGCTGCGGGGCGGGCCGACCGAGGTGGTGCTGGACCGCGCCGCGCTGGCCCGGCTGCCGCAACGCACCGCGCGGCTACCGATTGCCTGCGTGGAGGGCTGGTCGACGGTGCAGACCTGGAGCGGCGTGCCGCTGGCGGAGTTGGCGCGGTTGGCGGGGGTGCCGGCGCCCGGGTCGGCGCACGTGCGGTCGCTGCAGCGGGGCGGCGCATTCGGCGAGGCGTACCTGCAGGCCAACCAGGTCGCTGACCCGGATGCGCTGCTGGCGCTGCGGGTCAACGGCGAGGAACTGCCGCTGGACCACGGCTACCCGGCTCGGATCATCGTCCCCGCCCTGCCCGGTGTGCACAACACCAAGTGGGTGACCGCCATCGACTTCGGGCGGACTTGAAATGATGTCCAGGCCAACGCTTTTCGCAAGATACTACGGCGCTCACCCGTTGCATCTGCTGACCATGGTGGCCGGGTTCGCGCTGCTGGGCTATGTGCTGATCGCGCTGCGACCGGCCGCCCTGTGGAATCCGGGCAGTTGGTGGCAGTCGGTCGCGGTGTGGTTGGCCGCGGCCGTCATCGGCCACGACCTGGTGCTCTTCCCGCTCTACGCGCTGGCCGACGCGGCCGTCGCCCGACTGCCCGGGGTTCGGGCGCCGTCACCGAAAGTCCCGGTGCGCAATTACATTCGCGTCCCGGCCCTGGGTGCCGGGCTCACCCTGCTGGTCTTTCTGCCGGGCATCATCGAGCAGGGCGCCGACACCTACCATGCGGCAACCGGCCAGACCCAGCAGCCGTTCCTGGGCCGCTGGCTGCTGCTGGTCGCGGCGTTGTTTGCCGGCAGCGCGCTCGCCTACGCCGTGCGGCTTGTCCTGACGCGCCGGCGAATCCCGGAGGAGAATGCAACCGGATAATGCTGGGTTACTACCGGCCGGTAGGGGTACGCTCCCCAGCATGACGGCGACTGGACAGTCCAAATCCTGCGTCAAAAGGATGCTGCGGGCCGGTCCTGCTGACTATCTGCTGGCGATGAGCCGGGCCGGGGCTTCATTGCCGCTGGTGGGCAAGCGCCTGGAGCCATTGGGAACCGTCGCCGCGATGAGCCTGTGGGGCATGCGGTTCGCCCCCGAGTTGGTGTCCGCATCGGCCAAGGGGCGGTTCGCCCCGGGCAGCGGCGAGCAGCGCCGCCGCGAGCGGGACAGCACCAACGAGGTGTCGATCGCGGCGCTGCGTGGGACGGTGTCGCCGGAGGAACTCGACGCCGAGTGGCCGGCCGCCAACCCGACGCCGCCGTTCTGGGAGGCGCTGCGACGCAGCAAGTACCTGCACCGTCGCGGCGTGCACTACGGCGACCAGCCGGTTCAGACCCTCGATGTCTGGCGGCGCAAGGACCTGCCCGCCGAACCCGCCCCGGTGCTGATCTTCGTGCCCGGCGGCGCCTGGGTGCACGGCAGCACCCAGATGCAGGGGACCGCCCTGATGTCGCGCCTGGCCGAGCAGGGCTGGGTCTGCCTGGCGATCAACTACCGGGTCTCGCCACATCATCGCTGGCCCCGGCACATCACCGACGTCAAGACCGCCATCGCCTGGGCGCGCGCCAACGTCGACAGGTTCGGCGGCGACCGCAACTTCGTCGCCGTGGCCGGTTGTTCGGCCGGCGGCCATCTCGCCGCGCTGGCCGGGCTCACCGACGACGACGCGACCTACCAGGCCAAGCTGCCCGACGGTGCCGACAGCTCGGTGGACGCGGTGGTCGGCATCTACGGACGCTACTGCTGGGAGGACCGGTCGACCCCCGAGCGGGAGCGGTTCGTGCAGTTCCTCGAGCGCGTGGTGGTCCAGCGGTCCATCGCACGGCACCCGGACGTCTTCCGGGACGCCTCGCCGATCGCGCGGGTGCACCGAAATGCGCCGCCGTTCCTGGTGATTCACGGCAGTCGGGACAGTGTGATCCCGGTGGCGCAGGCCCGCAGCTTCGTCGAACGGCTGCGTGCGGTATCGGCTTCCCTGGTCAGCTATGTGGAGTTGCCGGGCGCGGGCCACGGCTTCGACATGCTCGACGGGCCGCGCGCCGGTGCCATGGCCCATGCCACTGCCCTGTTCCTCAACCAGGTGCACCGCACCCGGACACAGTTCGCCAAAGAGGTCATCTAGGCCCGGACCGCTTGTAAGGTCGCGCTATGGGTAGGGGACTGCGGTGAAGCGGCTCACCGGCTGGGACGCGGTGCTGCTGTACAGCGAGACGCCGAACGTGCACATGCACACCATCAAGGTCGCCGTCATCGAACTCGATCCGGAGAGCCGCGGCTTTACCATCGACGCGTTCCGTCAGGTGATCGCCGGGCGGATGGACAAGCTGGTTCCGTTGGGCTATCAGCTGATTGACGTCCCCTACAAGTTCCACCACCCGATGTGGCGGGAGAACTGCGAGGT
The DNA here is from genome assembly GCF_031583025.1 of Mycobacterium sp. Z3061. Lineage (NCBI taxonomy): Bacteria > Bacillati > Actinomycetota > Actinomycetes > Mycobacteriales > Mycobacteriaceae > Mycobacterium > Mycobacterium pumcae. Next base: position 667,160 of record NZ_CP134062.1, read on the forward strand.
CGACTTCGAGTACCACATCCGCCCGTGGCAGCTGCCCGCCCCGGGTGGCCGTCGCGAACTCGACGAGGCCATCGGGCAGATCGCCAGCACACCGCTGGACCGCTCGCACCCGTTGTGGGAGATGTATTTCGTCGAGGGGCTGGCCGACGACCGTATCGCGGTGGTGCTCAAGATCCACCACGCGCTGGCCGACGGTGTCGCCTCGGCGAACCTGATGGCGCACGGCATGGATCTCATGCCGACACCGCAGCTCAGCTCCTACACGCCCGATCCGGCGCCCACCAAACGCGAACTGATCAACACCGCGTTCGTCGACCACATGCGCCACATCAAACGCATCCCCGCGACCGTCCGCTACACCGCCCAGGGCATCCGGCGGGTGCGGCGCAGTTCGCGCAAGCTCTCCCCGGAGCTGACGATGCCGTTCACCCCGCCACCGACGTTCATGAACCACATGCTCACCCCGGAGCGCCGGTTCGCCACCGCCACCCTGGCGCTGGCAGATGTGAAGGAGACCGGCAAAAAGCTCGGCGCCACCATCAACGACATGGTGCTGGCCCTGTCCAGCGGCGCGCTGCACAAGCTGCTGGTGCGCTACGACGGCAAGGCGGTGCCGTTGCTGGCGTCGGTGCCGGTTAGCTTCAACTTCGACCCGGAGCGGATCTCGGGCAACTACTTCAGCGGCATGATGGTCGCGCTGCCGTGCGACCTGGACGACCCGCTGGAGCGGGTCCGCGCCGCGCACGACAACGCCGTGTCCGCCAAGGAGAGCCACCATTTGCTCGGGCCGGAGTTGATCAGCCGCTGGGCCGCCTACTGGCCGCCGTCGGGTACCGAGGCGATGTTCCGCTGGCTGTCCAGTCGCGACGGCCAGAACAAGGTGCTCAACCTCAACATCTCCAACGTCCCTGGTCCCCGCGAACGCGGCCGGGTAGGCGGTGCACTGGTCACCGAGATCTACTCGGTGGGTCCGCTGACGGCGGGCAGTGGCTTGAACATCACCGTGTGGAGCTACGTCGATCAACTCAACATCTCGGTGCTGACCGACGGCGCCACCCTGAACGATCCGCACGAGGTGACCGAGGCGATGATCGCCGAGTTCGTCGAGATACGCAGGGCGGCAGGGCTTTCGGAAGATCTGACGGTCGTCGCCGAGGCGATGGCGCAGGCTTGACCCGACGTTACATCGACCGGCGGATTCGTCACGCGCGACGCCCGCTACCATCGGCACTGTGAGCGACGAAGCTAACAGCGAACCCGAGATCCTGACCGAAAAGCGGGACCGGATCCTGATCATCACCATCAACCGACCCAAGGCCAAGAACGCGATCAACGCCGCGGCCAGTCAGGGCCTGGCCGACGCCATGGATCGTCTGGACGAGGACGCCGACCTGTCGGTGGCGATCCTGACCGGCGCCGGCGGATCCTTCTGCGCGGGCATGGACCTCAAGGCGTTCGCGCGCGGTGAGAACGTCGCGATCGCCGGCCGGGGTCTGGGGTTCACCGAGCGCCCGCCCGCCAAGCCGCTGATCGCTGCGGTCGAGGGTTATGCGCTGGCCGGTGGCACCGAACTGGCGCTGGCCACGGATCTGATTGTGGCAGCTAATAATTCGGCCTTCGGCATCCCCGAGGTCAAGCGCGGTCTGGTGGCCGGTGGCGGTGGACTGCTGCGGCTGCCCGAGCGCATCCCGTACGCGATCGCCATGGAACTTGCGCTGACCGGCGACCAACTGTCGGCCGAGCGTGCACACGAGCTGGGCCTGGTCAACGTGCTCGCCGAGCCCGGCGGAGCACTGGACGCCGCGATCGCGCTGGCCGAGAAGATCACGGCCAACGGTCCGCTCGCGGTCGCCGCCACCAAGCGCATCATCACCGAATCCCGTGGCTGGACACTGGAAAACCGGTTCACCAAGCAGATCGAGATCCTCGCCCCGATCTTCATGTCCAACGACGCAAAGGAGGGCGCGATCGCCTTCGCCGAGAAGCGCCCCCCGCGCTGGACGGGCACCTGATCGCGGACCGGCGGTGACGCCCGAGCGGCATGGGTTACACTATCGGCAAGATTTGTAACGGTCGCGGGATCCTAGAGGGATCGAGGAATGAGCGTTTCGCTGCTGCTGGAGATGGCTGCGTCGGGCAACCCCGAGCGCACGGCGCTGGTGGCCGGGGACCTGCGGTTGACGACGCAGCAGCTCAGCGACCTGGCTGACGGCGGCGCGGGCGTCCTGGCTGGTTCGGGAGCTCGGCACGTCGTGTACGTGGGGGCCGGTGGCGCCTTGCTGCCGCTGCTGATCTTCGCCTCGGCGCGGGCGGGGTTGCCGTTCACCCCGATCAACTACCGCCTTTCCGCCGAGGGCATCCAGGCGCTGATCCAGCGGTTGCCCGAACCGCTGGTGATCGTCGACGACCGGTACCAGGACATGATCGGCGACGCCAGGGCGCTGGGCTCCGAGGAGTTCGTCGAGCAGGCCCGCGGCGCGGAAGCGGCCGTAGAGTTCGCCGATCCGGACTCGGTCGCCGTGGTGCTGTTCACCTCCGGCACCACCTCGCAACCCAAGGCCGTCGAGCTCACCCACAACAACCTGACCAGCTACATCACCGGGACCGTCGAATTCGACTCGGCCGCACCGGACGACGCCGCGTTGATCTGCGTGCCGCCCTATCACATCGCCGGGGTCGGAGCCGCGCTGTCCAACCTGTACGCGGGCCGAAAGATGGTGTATCTGACCAACTTCGACCCCCACGAGTGGGTGCGGCTGGCCAACGACGAACGGGTCACCACCGCGACCGTGGTGCCGACCATGCTGGATCGGATCGTCAACGTCCTCGAGACCGGTGAGCACAAGCTGGCCGCGCTGCGCAACCTTGCTTATGGCGGCTCCAAAGTGGGCCTGCCACTGGTCCGGCGGGCCCTCGAGTTGCTGCCGGACGTCGGCTTCGTCAACGCTTACGGCCTCACCGAGACCAGCTCCACGATCGCGGTGCTCACCCCCGACGACCACCGCGACGCGCACACGGCGGCCGACGCCGGGGTCGCCAGGCGGCTGGGCTCCGTCGGCCGGCCGGTTCCCGGCATTGAGGTCGAGATCCGGGGCGAGGACGGCACCGTCCTGGGGCCGGGGCAGACGGGCGAACTGTTCGTCCGCGGCGAGCAGGTGTCCGGGCGCTATGCCGGGATCGGTTCGGTGCTCGACGAAAACGGTTGGTTCCCAACCAAAGACATCGCCATGGTCGACGAGGACGGCTATCTGTTCATCGGCGGGCGCAGCGACGACACCATCATCCGGGGCGGCGAGAACATCGCCCCCGCCGAACTCGAGGAGGTGCTCATCGAGCACCCCCACGTGCGCGATGTCGCGGTAGTCGGTGTCGAAGACCCGCAGTGGGGACAGGCGATCGTCGCGGTGGTGGTGCCTCGGGACGGCGTCGATCCCGACCCCGACGAACTGCGCGAATATGTCCGAAAGAGTTTGCGGGGGTCACGCACGCCGGACCGGGTAGTGTTCCGCGACGAGCTGCCGACCACCGCCACCGGCAAGGTACTTCGCCGGGAGATCATCGAGAACCTAGCAGGGGCGCAATCATGATCAAGAACGGAACCCGCCTGGCCAGCCAGGTGTGTGACACCCAAGTCATCGTCGTCCGCAGCGCGGACAGCCTCGACGAACTGCGCTGCGGCGGCGCCCCGATGGTGGAGATGGGCGCCGAGCGAGCCGGTTCGCTCGACCCGGCCTTCGCCGACGGCAGCGTGATGGGCAAGCGCTACGTGGACGAAACCGGCGCCGAGGTGCTGGTGACCAAGCCTGGCGCGGGCAGCCTGAGCGTCGGCGACACCAAGCTTGCCCTCAAAGAGGTCAAACCGCTGCCCGCCAGCGACTGACCAAGCCTTCAGAGGTTTGGCCCGCGGGCTCCTTCGATGCCGGCTGCGCCCAAGATGATTCCGCCGTTGCCGCCGGCACCACCGACTCCGCCGGCGCCGACACCAGCGCCACCGCCGTCGCCTCCGTCGCCGCCGTCGCCGAACAGCCCCACGGCGTTGCCTCCCGCGCCGCCCGTGCCGGGGGTGCCGAAGACCGCTTGTCCGCCCGTGCCGCCCTGTCCGCCGTTGCCCACCAGGAGCCCACCGCTGCCGCCTGCGCCGCCGCGACCTCCGGGGTTCACGGTGGCGAATTCGCCGCCGCCGGTACCTCCGGCGCCGCCGTTTCCGATTAGCCCGGCACTCCCGCCGTCGCCACCAGCGGATCCCAGGGAGCCATCGCCGCCGTCGCCGCCATCGCCGAACAGCATTCCGCCTTTGCCGCCGGAACCGCCCACGTTGCCGCTTTGACCGAATCCCGCATCGCCGCCGTGACCGCCCGCCCCGTAGATCAGGCCGCCGCTGCCGCCGCTGCCGCCGGCGCCGCCGGGGCCGGTGCCGCTGTTCGAAATGCCGCCGTCCCCTCCGGCTCCGCCGGTGCCGAGCAACCCGATGGCGTTACCCCCCATGCCGCCGTTGCCCCCGCGGCCGTTGACGAAATCGCTTGCACCACCGAAACCACCCGCGCCGCCACTACCCATCAGCAGACCGCCGGTGCCGCCGGTGCCTCCGGTGCCACCGCTTCCTCCCGCAACTGCGGCGCTCCCGCCGTCGCCACCCGCTCCGCCGTTGCCGAAGAGGCCGGCGGCCCCGCCGGTTCCGCCGTTCTTGCCCCCGCCGCCGGATCCGCCGTTGCCACCATTGCCCCACAGGATCCCGCCGGCTCCGCCATTCTGTCCCGTGCCGGGCGCCCCGTTGGTGCCATTGCCGATCAACGGGCGCTGCAAGAGCATCTCAGTGGGTGCGTTGATCACGCCGAGCACTTGCTCCAGGACCGGTTGCAATGGCGAGGTGCTGGCCGCCTCGGCGGCGGTATACGCGCCCGCTCCCGCGCTCAAGGCCTGCACAAACTGCTGATGAAACGCCGCGGCCTGGGCGCTGATGGCCTGGTAAGCCCGTGCGTGTGATTCGAACAGGGCCGATATTGAGGCCGATACCTCGTCGGTGCCGGCTGCCAGGATTCGCGTGGTCTGAGCCGCCGCGGTTGAGTTTGCCTGGTTGAGACTTCTACCAAGGCTGGCTAAATCTGTTGCGTGCGTTGATATTACATCTGGCGTCACGAATAGATAAGACATCGTGCACCTCCCCGAAGCGCCGCATCAAGCGTAGCGCGCGCCGGCGGAACACATATAAAGTTCCGAGGAAATGCCTATCCGTCGGATCCGGGCAAACCGAGCAGCAGTCCTCCGGCGCCGCCGATCCCGCCGTTGCCGGGAAGCTGCCCGGTCCCGCCGTCGCCACCATTGCCGATCAGCTGTGCGTTGCCGCCGTTGCCGCCGAATGCTCCGGTGAACGTGGTGCCATACCCGGCGTCGCCACCCTGCCGCCGGCACCGACGATCCCGCCGTTGCCGCCCCGGCCGCCGAATCCGCCCCGGCCGAGGGCCTGGCCGCCGTCGCCGCCGTCCCCGCCGGTCCCGTAGAGCCCGATGACATTGCCACCCACGCCGCCGTCGCCGCCGTTGCCGTAGCTGGACTGGCCGCCGGCGCCACCGTGACCGCCGTTGCCGAACAGGCTGCCGCCCGTGCCGCCTTTGCCGCCATAGCCACCGTTCTCAAACGGGGTTGTAAGCGTCGCCGAACCGCCGGTTCCCCCAGCGCCGCCATTACCGATGAGGCCGGCCGAGCCGCCGTCGCCGCCGCCAAAGGATGCGCTGCCCAGCGCCGGATTGCCCATGGAACCATTGCCGCCGTTGCCGCCGTTGCCGCTGAACATCCCGCCGGCGCCGCCGTTGCCACCACTGTTACCGCGGCTGGCGGCTCCGGCGTTGCCGCCCCGGCCGCCGTCGCCGTTCAGCAGTCCGCCGTGCCCGCCCTGGCCACCGGCGCCGGCAACGCTGTTGCCGGTGGCTTGCCCTGATCCGCCGTCACCGCCGGCGCCTCCGCTGCCGAACAACCCGATGGCGTCCCCGCCCCGACCGCCGGTGCCTCCCGTGGTAGGGATCAGGGCATACCCACCCGGACCGCCGGAGCCTCCGTTACCGAACAACATGCCGCCACTGCCGCCGGCGCCCCCGGGCCCGGCGGACTCGAACCCCACGGAGGGCCCGCCGGCACCGCCGGCGCCGCCATTGCCGAACAGTCCGGCGGGTCCGCCGTTGCCACCCGGCCCGCCGAAGCTGAACCCGCTCGCGGGCTTGCCTGATCCGCCGTTGCCGCCGTTGCCCCACAGCAGGCCACCCGCCCCGCCGTTCTGGCCGGTTCCCGGCGCTCCATCAGCGCCGTTGCCGATCAGTGGGCGCTGCAACAGCAACTCGGTCGGGGTATTGATCAGGTCCAGCACCTGCTGTTGCAGGGCCTGCCACGGATTGGCGACGGCCGCGGCGTTGGCTGCCTCGCTCCCCGCATACAGATCCGCGCCTGCGGTCAGCGCCCGGACGAACTGCTGGTGAAACGCCGCGGCCTGGGCGCTGAGGGCCTGGTAGCCCTGCCCGTGCCGGCCGAACACCGACGCGACTGCCGCCGATATCTCATCGGCACCGGCCGCGAGCAACTGTGTGGTCGGTGCCAGTGTGGCGGCGTTGACCTCGCGGATTGTTGAATCGATCGCGGCCAGGTCTTGCGCGGCAGCGGCCACCAGGTCAGGCGATGCGATGACGTACGACAATTGCCTCTCCCAACCCCTGCTGACTCAGAGAGGTGGAAAGCCTATCGCCGCCAGCGCGGGCGCACATGAGATTGCGGTGAAGTTCACCGCAGGCACATATATGAGCTTTCGCCGGGATTATCCGTGCGGTCCGGGTGCGCCGGCCTTTCCGAACGGTCCGGCCGTACCACCGGCCCCGCCGTTTCCGCCGGTCCCGGCCGTGACCCCGGTGCCCCCGGAGCCCCCGCCACCGCCGGGGCCGCCGTTTCCGATGAAGAACGCGTTGCCGCCGTTGCCGCCGCCGCCCCCGGGCCCACCTGTGCTGCCGATGCCGGCGAAGTTCTGCCCGCCCGCGCCGCCGTAGCCGCCCCAGCCGCCGCTGCCGAACAGGATGCCGCCTTCGCCGGCGTTTGCGCCCTGACCACCGGCCGCACCGGCGCCGACAGCGAACCCGACTCCGCCGGCGCCGCCAAACCCGCCGTCCCCACCCTGGCCGATCAGCTTGGCGTTGGAGCCGTGACCGCCGCTGCCGCCCATGCCGCCGGCGGCGGTGGCGTTGCCGGCACCGCCGTTGCCGCCGTTGCCGCCGGACCCGTTCATGCCGGAGATGATTCCGCTGCTGCCTGCCTCACCGCCGTTGCCGCCGTAACCACCGCCGGATGCGTTCGTTCCCGTGGCCCCGCCGTCACCGCCGCGGCCACCGGATCCGCTGTTGCCGAACAGGTTGGCGGAGCCGCCGCGGCCGCCCTCCCCGCCGTGTCCGGCTGCGCCGAAGGCATTGCCGGTACCGCCGGCACCACCCGGGCCACCCCAGCCGCCATTCCCGTACAGCAGGCCGCCGTTGCCGCCGTTGCCGCCGGTGCCGCCGTTGCCGGGCGTGCCAAGGCCGTTGAATGTGCCGCCCCACCCGCCGTTGCCGCCCGTGCCGATCAGCCCGGCGTCGCCACCGCGGCCGCCGAAGCCGGCGTTGCCGTTCGCACTGGCCACGGCGCTGCCGCCGTCACCACCGTTACCGAACAGGAAACCGGCGTTGGCGCCCGGCTGCCCCACGCTCCCGCCGCCGCCGTTGCCACCGTCGCCGATCAGGAACCCGGCCTTGCCCGCGAGGCCGCCCGTGCCGCTGACAAAGCCGGTGCCTCCGTCGCCGCCGTTGCCGATCAACAGTCCGGCGTGGCCGCCGTTGCCGCCGAAGCCCTGGGTGGCACCGATCCCACTGTTACCACCGCCACCGCCGTTGCCGAACAGGAAGGCATCGCCGCCATTGCCGCCGATGCCCGCGGTGGCGGGGCTACCGAGGGTGAGCGAGCTACCGCCGGCTCCGCCTGCGCCGCCGTTGCCCCACAGGAATCCGCCCGCGCCGCCGTTGCCGCCGTTCCCGGCGGGCGTCAAGACCAACCCCGAGACGTCCCCGCCGGCCCCGCCGGCCCCGCCGCTGCCCAGCAGCCAAGCGCGACCGCCACTGCCGCCCCCGGCAGCCGGCGCCCCGAGATTGCCGCCACCCGCGCCGCCGGCCCCGCCGTTGCCGTAAAGCCACCCGCCGGCTCCGCCGGCTCCGCCGGTTCCGGCGGGCACGGCAGGCGCGCCGGTGTTGCCGGACCCGCCGCTGCCGCCGTTACCGAACAGGCCGGCATCGCCGCCCCTGCCACCGGCACCGTTGAAGCCGTTCCCACCGTTGCCGTAGAGCAGTCCGCCGGCCCCGCCGTTGGGGTTGAGCGCAGTTCCGTCAGCACCGTTGCCGATCAACGGCCGGCCCAGCAGCGCCTGCGTCGGCGCGTTGATCACGTCGAGCAACGGTTGCAGCGGTCCGACGTTCAGCGCTTCTGCAGTCGCGTACGCATCGGCCCCGGCGTTCATCGCCTGCACGAACTGCTGATGGAAGGCCGCCGCCTGCGCGCTGAGGGCTTGGTAGCCCTGCGCATGGACACCGAACAGGGCCGCCACCGCCGCCGAGATTTCGTCCGCGCCCGCGGCCAGCACTTCCGTAGTCGGCAAAGCCGCCGCTGCATTCGCTTGGGTGATCACTGAACCGATATTCGACAGATCGGCGGCCGCAGAATTCAGGAATTCCGTCGATGCGAACACGTACGACATCCGTTTACCTCCCGACAGGCAACCATGGACCTCGTCGGAGCGTAACCCGATCACGCAGCTTGTTGGAGCTTTCAAACAAAACGCGAGCAAATCCAATAAGCGTCTTATCCGGCGCGCTTATCGTCCAATCCATTGCGCCGAACGAATTCTCTTGCCTTGATCAGGAATTCGAGTTGGTCGCCAACCTGACGCAGCGGGACGACGCTGCGGGTCGATCGGCACAGCACGATTGCGCCCTCCAGCGCTGATATCGACATCACCGCCAGCGAGGCGGCGTCCGCGTCGTCGAATCCGTCGGTGACGAATGCCCGGCTCAGCGCGGTGCACCAGCGACCCAGGATCAGACCGGCTTCAGTGGACAGTTCGAGTTCCTCGTCAGCCGATCCGATCGCGGCTGCGACCACCGGGCATCCCGCGGTGAAATCACACTCGGTCAGCAAACGTTCCCAGAATTCGACGAACTCGCGCAGCAACGCCTTGGCCCCGCGGTCGACCGCGTTGTCGATGTTGGCCGTGATGGAGTCACCGGCGTAGCGCAGCGCCTCGGTCAGGATCTGGTTACGGCCCTCGGGGAAGTGGTGGTACACCGAACCGCGCGGGGCGCCGCTGCGTGCCAGCACGGAGTCGATGGTCACCCCTGCGGCACCGCGTTCCCGCATTACATGGGCGGCGCTGATCAGCATCTTGTCCCGGGTGCCGACGCGCTTCGTGGTGCTGGGTGTCATGCCGCGTGCGACGGCTCGTGCGGGTGCCGCATGGCGGGCCAGTGCAGGTGGCGGCCGCTCAGCCGGAAGGGGCGGCGGCGCAGGTCAGGCATCTCGCGGGTGAAGGTATGGCCGGCGATATTGAGCTCGATGATCCACATGGCTGCTCCCCGCAGGTGTGTTGCGCTCATGCGCCGGGGACCGGCCCATGAATATGCTAAGCAGCATATAATACAGGGGTTTAGTAAGCAACCGCTCGCTATCGACCTGTGATCTGGCCGAGGATATGTGTTATGCACTATTGCATAATCCATATTTGTGCGGTTCACTCGTGCCATGACCAACACGGTGTCCCTGGAGCGGGACGGACACGTCCTGCTGATCGGCCTGAACCGGCCGCATAAGCGCAACTCGTTCGATCGCGAGATGCTGGCCGATCTTTCCCGCGCCTACGCGGTGCTGGAATCGGACCCCGATGTGCGGGCAGGCGTGCTCTTCGCCCACGGTGACCACTTCACCGCTGGTCTGGACCTGGTGGACGTCGGACCCGGCATCGCGTCGGGTGAGTCGCCGATGCCGGAGGGCGGACGCGACCCGTGGCGTCTGGACGGCGCCTGGACCACGCCGCTGGTCGCCGTTGCCCACGGCTGGTGCATGACGCTGGGTATCGAACTGCTGCTGGCCGCAGACATCCGGATCGCCGCGGCCGGAACCCGTTTCACGCAGCTGGAAGTGCAGCGCGGCATCTATCCGTTCGGCGGCGCGACCATCCGCCTGCCGCGGGAGGCCGGCTGGGGCAATGCCATGCGCTGGCTGTTGACCGGCGACGAGTTCGACGCCGCCGAGGCGCACCGGATCGGGTTGGTGCAGGAGGTCGCCGAAGATGGCGCGGCGGCGCTCGCGCGGGGCCGGGAGATCGCTCAGACCATCGCCGAGCGTGCCGCGCCGCTGGGCGTGCGGGCGACGCTGGAGTCGGCGCACCTGGCCCGCGAGCGGGGTGAGGTGGCGGCTATCGAGCGGTTGCGTCCCGACGTCGCCGCATTGTTCGCCAGCGAGGACGCCGCAGAAGGCGTGCAGTCTTTCATCGAGCGCCGACAAGCCCGCTTCTCCGGCCGCTGACGCCGGCCCAGCTGCGCTCCTCGCGTCGAGCGTGAACCGCACGGACCTCAATCGGCGTGTCGCGCAGCGTAATTCACAGTCGACGGCGAAACGAGCCCCGCTACGGTAGGCCGGCCTTTCCGTCCTGGCCGAGCACCAAGCCGCCGGGGCCGCCGGCGCCGCCCTTGCCCGCGGTCGTGGCGGTGCCGCCGTTGCCGCCGTTTCCGCCGTCGCCGAGCACGAAAGCGCCGCCGCCGAGCCCGCCGGCACCGCCGGTGCCCCCGGTCCCGCCGGCGCCACCGGCGCCGGCATTGCCGGCGTTGCCGACGAACCCGGATTTGCCGCCTCCACCGCCGGCGCCGCCGCTGGTCGCAATGTCCGAGCACCGGCGCCGCCGGCACCGCCGGCACCGCCGGAACCGAACAGCAGTCCGGCATTGCCGCCGGCCCCGCCGTTCCCTCCGGCGGTGTCCAAGCCGTCGCCGCCGGCGCCGCCCGCCCCGCCGCCGCCGAGGGCGGAGAACAGGCCGGCATTGCCGCCGGCCCCGCCGTTGCCGCCGACGTTGTTGCTGTGCCCGCCGGTGCCGCCGTCGCCGCCGGCCCCGAACAACCCGCCGGCCCCGCCGGCCCCACCGGCGCCACCGGCCACGGTGTAGCCCAACCCGCCGTGGCCGCCGACCCCGCCGGAACCGAACAGCCCGCCGGCCCCGCCGTTACCGCCCGTCCCGCCGATGGCGCCGCCGGATCCTCCGTTGCCACCGGCCCCACCGTCGGCGAACAGCCCGCCGGCGCCGCCGGCTCCGCCGGCGCCGGCCCCGGCCGAGCCGCCCGCCCCTCCGGTGCCGCCGGACCCGCCGCGACTGAACAGCCCGCCCGTTCCGCCAGTGCCTGCGTTGCCCCCGGCGCCGGCCAAGGAGGCTCCTCCGGTCCCGCCGTTACCGCCGGCGCCGAACAGAAGCCCGCCGGCTCCGCCCGCCCCGCCTGCCAGGCCGGACGTGCTGCTGGTCGCGCCGTAGCTGCCGATCCCGCCGGACCCGCCGTTGCCGAACAACCAGCCGCCCGGCCCACCAGCTCCGCCGGCGGAGCCGAGGCTGACGGTCCCGTTGGCGCCGTTGCCGATCAACGGACGCCCGGTCGCGGCCTGGATAGGCGTGTTGATGGCCTTGAGCACCTGCTGTTGCACGGAGTGCAGGGGCGAGGTGCTTGCCGGGGCGTTGGATCCGTCCAGCCCGAGCAGTGCTCCACCGACGCCGCCGGCGCCGGTGCTGCCCAGGGTGCCGCCGAGGCCGCCATTTCCTCCGTTGCCGCCGGTGCCGATCAGCACGCCGTTGCCGCCTGTTCCGCCGGCGCCGCCCCCACCGGCCGTCGATCCGGACCCGCCGGCACCGCCATTTCCACCGTTGCCGATCAGCCCGGATTTGCCACCGGCCCCGCCGGCGCCGCCATTGCTGACTCCGCCGGGAATGGCGCTCCCCCGTCCCCGCCGGCTCCGCCGGAGCCGAATATCAGGCCGGCGTTGCCCCCAGTGCCCGCCGGACCCTCCGATGCCGCCGGTGGATTCACCGCCCGCGCCGCCCGCCCCGCCGTCACCGGCCGCGAGCAGGCCGGAGTTGCCGCCCGCCCCGCCCGCTCCGCCGATCCCGCCGCTGGCGCCTGCGCCGCCCGCGCCGCCGGCGCCGAACAGTCCGCCGGCACCACCGGCGCCGCCGGCCCCGCCGGTGGCTGCGCTTTCGCCCCCGGTACCGCCGGCCCCCCCGGTGCCGAACAATCCACCGGCGCCACCCGCCCCGCCGGCCCCGCCGCTGGCGCCAAGCCGGCCGGATCCGCCCATCCCGCCCGTGCCGCCGGCCGTGAACAGTCCGCCGGACCCGCCGGCCCCACCTGCCCCGCCGGTGAAGCCTGCGAGGCCGGTCGAGAACCCGCCCGGCCCACCGGCCCCCGCACTACCGAACAGCAGCGCCGCCCCGCCGGCCCCGCCGGCACCGCCGTTGCCGGCAATGGAGCCACCGCCGGCCCCGCCGGCCCCGCCATTGCCGATAAGCCCGGCGGCCCCGCCCGCCCCGCCCGCCTTCCCGGGGGCGCCGGACCCGCCGGCCCCGCCGTTCCCGATCAAGATCCCGCCCGCCCCGCCTGGTGCTCCGGTGCCCGGTGCGCCGTTGGCGCCGTTACCGATCAGCGGGCGTCCGAGCAGCGCCTGGGTGGGCACATTCAGTAGGTCCAGCGCGTTCTGCAACACCGATGCGGCGGTCGCTTCCGCGGTCGCGTAGGAAGCGCCGCCGGCGGTCAAGGCCGCGACAAACTCGGAATGAAACGCCGCCACTTGCGCATTGAGCGCCTGATACGCCTCACCGTGCGAGCTGAACAGCCCCGCGATGGCCGCCGACACTTCGTCCGCGCCGGCGCTCAACAACGCCGTCGTCGGGCCTGCCGCGCTGGCGCCGGCTGCGCCCAACGCCGAACCCAGTCCCGCCAAATCTGTTGCAGCCGTGGCTATTAAATCCGGCACCGCGCTGACGAACGACATGACTGACCTCCCACGGCGGGAGGGTCGGCACCACGGGCCGACCCGGATGCGCCCGCCCACAGCGGGGTCGGCAGGAGCGCAGCATAACGCCCTTCGCCGTCTCATTTTCTGGAATTCCGGGCCGAAATGCTTACGGATCAAAGTCTGACGTTATGGTCAATTTACCTGCGGCCCAAGCATTCACATGATATTCCGGTGATCCTCCGATGGTGCTCAAATGCGTACGCGAGCACGCTCCGGCCCCCCGGCCAGCAGACGCAAAATCGCCCCGAAACGGACTTTCCGGGGCGATTTTGCGTCTGCTCGGCAGGCTTACTCGACCGTGTAGCCCATCGGCATCAGCACGCTCTTCTGCTGGGTGAAGTGCTCGACTCCCTCGGGCCCGTTCTCCCGCCCGATACCGGAGTTCTTGTAGCCGCCGAACGGGCAGCAGGGGTCGAATGCGTACCAGTTGATCGCGTACGTTCCGGTGCGGATCTTCTCCGAGATCTCAATTCCCTTGGGCACGTTGGTCGTCCACACGCTGCCGGCCAGCCCGTACACCGAGTCGTTGGCGATCTTGATCGCGTCCTCCTCGGTGTCATAGGCAATGATGCTCAACACCGGGCCGAAGATCTCCTCCTGCGCGATCGTCATCTTGTTGTCGACGTCGGCGAACACGGTGGGCTGCACGAAGAATCCGTTGTCCAGGCCCTCGGGACGGCCGCCGCCGCACACCACCCGGGCGCCTTCCTCTTTGCCCTTGGCGATGTAGCTCTCGACCCGGGCGCGCTGCTTCTCCGAGATCAGCGAGCCGATCTGCGCGGCCGGGTCCGACGGCGGTCCGACCGGCAGCGCCTGCACGAAAGCGCTTACCGCATCCACGATTTCGTCGTAACGGGAGCGCGGCGCCAGGATTCGGGTCTGCCCGACGCAGGCCTGCCCGGTGTTCATGATCCCGGAGAACACCATCATCGGGACCGCCGAGGCCAGGTCGACGTCCTCGAGCACGATCGCCGCCGACTTGCCGCCCAACTCCAAGGTGCACGGCTTGAGCATCTCCGCGGCCCGCTTGCCGATCTCCTTGCCGACCGCCGAGCTGCCGGTGAAGGTGAACAGGTCGACGTCGGGGTTGGAGGTCAGCGCCTGCCCGGTCTCGATACCGCCGGGCACCACCGACAGCACCCCTTCGGGCAAGCCGGCGTCGGCGAACACCTCGGCCAAAGCGTTAGCGGTCAAGGGTGTTTCGGCCGCAGGCTTCAAAACCACCGTGCAGCCGGCCAGCAGCGCCGGGCCCAGCTTGTTGATCGCCAGGAACAGTGGCACGTTCCAGGCCACGATCGCGCCGACCACGCCGATCGGCTCCCGGTGAACGATGGTCTGGCCGTAGGAGCCGTTGCGGACCTCGCGCCACTTCACCTGGTCGACGGCCGGGCCGGAGAAGAAGCTCAGTGCTCCCATCGACCCCATCCAGTGCATGGTCTCGATGGTCATGGGCGGCTGGCCGGTCTCATCGGCGAGCAGCTTGGCGAAGAGCTCCTTGCGCTCCTCGAGCAGTTGCTGCGCCTTGGCGATCACGGCCGCGCGTTCCTTGGGAGGAGTCGAGGGCCACGGACCGCTGTCGAACGCGGCGCGGGCCGCGGCCACCGCCGCGTCGACGTCCGCCGCTGTCGCCAGCGGGACCTTGCCGACATATTCACCGGTGGCCGGACAGTGCACCTCGATGACCTCTGAGGTCGCCGGCTCGGTCCACTTGCCGCCGATGAACAGCTTGTCGTACTCGGTCGTGTCGCTCTTCGTCATGGTCATTGGCCGCTCCTCCTCATCGCTCCGCCCCGCACCGTCGCGAGCAGGCTCATGGGCGCCACCCTACCCAAGGCGGCGCGAGATTAGAACATGTTCCATTATCGGGGCGAGAGGACCAGCACCAGATTGCTCACCGCGAACTCGCGCAGCACCGGTACCGAGGTCAGCCACCAGGCCCATCGCGGGTGGTACCGAGGGAAAGTCGCGACCGCGCACCCGGTGGCGCGGGCCCAGTCCAGACCGTCCGCGGCGGACACCGCGAACAACGACGATCCGTAGTTGTTCTTGGCCGGACGGCCGTGCCGGCGGGCATACATCGCTGCCGCCCGGTAGCCGCCGAGGTAGTGCGTCAGGCCCATCTCGTGGCCGCCGAACGGGCCCAGCCAGACGGTGTAGGACAGCACCACGAGTCCACCCGGTTTGGTCACGCGCAACATCTCGTTGCCCAGCTGCCACGGCCGCGGCACGTGCTCGGCGACGTTTGACGACAGGCAGATGTCGACGGAGTCGGCGGCGAACGGCAGTGCCATGCCCGATGCCCGCACCGCGACGCTCGAGCCGTCGCCGGCGACGGGTCCGGCCGCGTGCATTTCCGAAGGGTCGGGCTCGACTCCGATGTAGCGGACGCCGGCTTCGGTGAAGGCCGACGCGAAGTATCCGGGGCCGCCGCCGACGTCGAGCAGTGTGCGACCGGCCAGGGATCCGCCACGCAATCCCCGCCACAGATCGCCCACCATCACCGCGGTGTCGGCGGCCAGCGCCCCGTAGAACCGCCCTGGGTCGGGCTGTTCGTAGCGGAACTCCGACAACAGCCGAACCGACCGGCGCAGGGTCGCCCGTCGCGCGAACAGGTCGGTCGGCTGGACAGGACGGGCCACGCGCCACACCCTACGGGCGGGCCGGCGATCAAGGGCAGGTGAATTGGATGCGGAAGGGTTTCTTGACGTCGTCGTTGTGGGTGTCGAGGCCCCATGAGGTGCCACCGATGGTGTAGCGCTTGCCGTCCTTGCTCGCCGACGCCTCTCCCTTCTGCGGCGGGTCCATCACGAAAAGCGTGTAACCGACCAGGTTTTGCAGAATCACCATGCGCACCCTCGGTGATTCGCGGTTGACGGTCAGCGTGATCTTGACCGCGATGGGTTCTTTGCCGATCGAGATCATCGTCTCCCCGCCGTCGAGGGCGATGCAGGCGATCTGGCCATCGACTCTGTGCTCCTGACCGTCGACGACCACTTTGGCGTCATTGGTCGCTGCGATGGCGCCGCCCGTATAGGTGACGGTGGGTCCCCTGACGGTGGGGGAGAAGCTGGTGTGGTTGCACCCGGTCAGACTCGCGCTCAGCGCGACGGCGCCGGCGAGAGCGGCCGCAACTGGGCCGGCGTGATGTCGGCTGGTCGATGGCATCAGAAAGGGCCTTTCGTGCTTTCGCCTATCCGCTGCCGGCGGGAGCGCGGTGAGCATGGTGACGGGCGAGGAAGGCGCCCCAGGATCTGACGTCGGGATATTTTTTGAGCAATGACCGGCGCTGCCGCTCGGTCAGTCCGCCCCACACGCCGTACTCGAACTTGTTGTCGAGCGCGACGGTCGCACACTCCCATTTGACCGGGCAGTTCCGGCATATCGACGCAGCCTGGCGTTGCTGTGCTCCGTCGACGAACAGCAGTTCGGCGTCCGCGGTCCGGCACACGGCCCGCGTGCGCCAATCGAGATCGGGTGCGCCGGTGGGCTGAGAGGCCAGCGCGATTTCTGACACGATTTGCCCCTTTCTGAGCGTGCCGAGGTCAACGTCTGACTCATATGATACATGAACGCATCAGATGCTAGAGCGACTTGAGTTGTTCGGCGGTACCCACCGGCGGCTGATGGGTATGCCACGCGCCCGTTAGGCTGGTCCTCGATGTCTGACCTGCGATCCGTCCTGCTGCTGTGCTGGCGCGATACCGGGCATCCGCAGGGCGGTGGCAGCGAGACCTACCTGCAGCGCATCGGGGCACAGCTGGCCGGCGCCGGCGTCGCCGTCACCCTGCGCACCGCCCGCTATCCGGGCTCCGCGCGGCACGAGGTCGTCGACGGCGTCCGCATCAGCCGCGCCGGCGGGCCGTACACCGTGTACATCTGGGCGATGCTGGCCATGGCGCTGGCCAAACTCCGGATAGGCACGCTGCGTCACGTCAAACCCGACGTCGTCGTCGACACGCAGAACGGAATACCGTTCCTGGCCCGGCTGATCTACGGCAGGCGGGCGGTGGTCCTGGTGCATCACTGCCACCGCCAGCAGTGGCCGGTCGCGGGCCCGGTGCTGTCCCGGGTCGGCTGGTTCGTCGAGTCGACGTTGTCCCCGCGGCTGCACCGAGGGAACCAATACGTCACGGTGTCACTGCCGTCCGCGCGGGACCTGGTGACGCTCGGGGTGGACGGCGAGCGCATTGCCGTGGTGCGCAACGGTCTTGATGAGGCACCGACGCAGACGTTGTCCGGCCCGCGGTCGGCCGCGCCCCGCGTGGTGGTGTTGTCGCGGCTGGTGCCACACAAGCAGATCGAGGACGCGCTGGACGCAATCGCCGACCTGCGCTCCCGCATCCCCGGTCTGCACCTCGACGTCGTCGGCGGCGGATGGTGGCGCGAGCGGCTCGTCGAGCACGTGCAGCAGCGCGGCATCGCCGACGCTGTCACCTTCCACGGCCACGTCGACGACGTCACCAAACACCATGTGCTGCAGAGTTCTTGGGTGCAGGTGCTGCCGTCGCGCAAGGAGGGGTGGGGCCTGGCGGTGGTCGAGGCGGGCCAGCACGGCGTGCCGACCATCGGATACCGATCCTCCGGCGGTCTGTCCGACTCGATCATCGACGGGGTCACCGGCGTCCTGGTGGACGACCGCGCCGAGTTGGTCGACCGGCTCGAACAGCTGTTGTCCGACGAGGTGCTACGTGAGCAGCTGGGTGCGAAGGCGCAGGTGCGCAGTGCCGAATTCTCCTGGCGGCAGAGCGCCGAAGCGCTGCGCCTGGTCCTGGACGCGGTTCGGGCGGGACAGGACGTCAGCGGCGTCCTGTGAAGCGGGCGCCTACGCGGTCGCGGCAGCGGGTTCTTCGACGCGCCGCGCTGATGCCGAGATCAGCGACGGCATGGTGAATGCCCGGCCCCGCACCCAGCTCATCGCCGCGACGGTCGCGCAGAGCGCCGCCGGCACCAGCAGGGCATAACCCTCGAGCGAAGTGCCCATCAACAGGCCGGCGGCGCCGCCCCCGAGGAACAGGACGAGAGTCAGCGACAGGACCGCCGCCTTCCACTTCTCGATGCCCTGCCGGCGGGCGCGGCCGAGCATCAGCCCCAGATCGGTCACCGTGCCGGTGAAGTGGGTGGTACGAATCGCCATCCCGCGGAAGCTCGACGTCAGTCCGTTCTGCAGTCCGAGGGCCGCGGCGGCGAACATCGCCTGCACCGCGGTCTGCTCGACTCCGAGCGCCTCGATGCCAGCCCTGACCTGCGTTTCTTCCACACCGAGCGCGGCGAGTATCAGCAAGGTCGCCTCGACGGTCAGCACCGTCGCATGCCGCGGGCCCGGTAGGTGGTGGCTGTTGCCGAGTATGGCCCCGGCGGTGATGGCGCCGCCCCAGAATCCCATCAGGATCGCCGCCAGGATGTGGCCCTCGTAGAGCAACGGGTTGGCGGTGTTCATGCCGAGTTGGGTGGTCACCGCAGTGAGGTTGCCGACCGGAAAGGCCAGCAGCAGCAGGGCTACCGCGTTGACGAAGCCGGCGACGAACGCCAGGACGCCGCTGTAGCCGAGCAACACTCCCTGCGCTCGCTTGCCCGACGATTCGGGTCGAGTGGTGCGGTCGAGTGGCATCAGATTCCTTCAGGGCGCGGCGGTCGTCGTCACTACCTAAAGAAGGCTATATAGCGAAATCTGCTTCATCAATAAGTTTTCGTATGAATTTGGCCAGAAGGCGGACCGGCACAGGAGCTGAAACGCATTGTCGCCGTAACTCATTGGTGATCTGGACCACGCACCCTGGCGCGTCGTGCGGCTGTCGTTTGCAACGCCAACCCCGCACCGCCGGCCACCAGCAGTGCGAGCCACGCGAGATGCGCCAGCACCACAGGCCGGCGGCCGGAGGCGGCGGCGGTGGTGCCGCCGATCCGGAACAGTGTGATGTCGACGTCCCGGTAGGCCGGTGTCAGACCGGCAATGGAGCGTGCGCTGGCACCCATGTCGCCGGGGCTGCCCGACTCGACCGCCAGCCATGCCACCCCCGCCTTCGAAAGGGCGTCGGCCAGCCTCGAGGGCTCCTCTCCTGACAGCAGTAGCCGCTGCACGTCCCGGGCATGATCGCCCTCTCCCGGCACGGTGACTCCCGAGATCACCAGGTCGCCTGTGGTCAACACGTCGGCACGGACCCAGCGCGGCAGCGGGTCGAGCACCGGTGCCGCCCCCGACCAGGCGAAGTGCCGCATGGTGCCGGCCGGTAACACCGCTACCGGGCCGGGTTCGGCGTTGATCCTGGCTGCCACCTCCGTCCATCCGGACGGATAGCGCACCGGCTCGACCCTGCCCCACACCCCCCAGGCCAGATCCGGCAACACCAACACCAGAGCCACGCAGCACGCCACCGCGGTGACCGCCGACGGCAACCATCGTCGCAGTGTCACCACCGCGCCCGCGGCCGCCACGGCGTAGCCGGGCATGGCCAGCGCCACCCACTTCTGTCCGTCGCGCAACACGCCCAGACCCGGCACTGCATCCACCGCGGTACGCAGCACGTGCAATCCGGGGACGGTCGCCAGCGCGGCCGGCACCACCACGGCCACCGCCGCCAGCGCCAGTAAGGGGACCGCGGCCCTCAGGCGGACTACGCGGGGCAATCCCGCCGCCACCAGCCCCAGCAGCACGACAACCGCCGGCACCGCGAAAAGCGTTGTCCGCGAGTCGGGAACTGCCGCACCGTTCCAGATCCCGCCCAGTCCGGCCAGGCTGAACAGGGTGCCCAGACCGGGCTCGGCGCGGGGCGCGAAGGCGTCGACGCCGGCGCCGTTGCCCACGCTCAACGAGGAACCGACCAGCGACGCCGTCAGCCACGGCAGCGCGCCGACCACCGAGAAACCCAAGGACACCCCCGCGCAGAGCCAACGGGGCCGTCCCGTCCCGGGAGCGGCCACACACACCAGCGCGACCGTCGCGGCGAGGATCAGCCCGGTCGGCGTCAGTCCCGCCAGCGCGATCCAGAAAGCCAGGCTGAAGAACCCACCCCCGTCGCGCAACCCCAGCATTGCCGTCGCCACCCACGGCAGGCAGCCATAGCCGACGAGCAGGCTCCAGTGGCCCTGCAGAAGCCGCTCTGCGACATACGGATTCCAGATCGCCAGGGTGATCGCGACGAACTGGCCGCCGGCCCCGGCATCGGGCAGCACCGCCGCGACCAACCGCGCCGCACCCCAGCCGGCCAGCCACAACCCCAGGACCAGCAGCGCCTTGACCAACACGCCGCCGTCTAGGACGTGTGAGGCCAGCGCCACCGCGAAGTCCTGCGGCGTCGCGCGCGGCGCCGCGGTCAACCCGAGCGCGGTGTCGGACAGGTAGGACCGCGGGGTTGACACCGCGTCGCGCAGCAACAGATAGCCGGGCGCCAACAGTGGTCCGACCACCAGTAGTGCCAGTGCCAGGGCGTACGCCGGCCGGGCCACCCGGGCCATTCTGGCCCGCATCGTCGCCGCGCTAAGTCCGTTCGGTCGGCGGCTCAGGGTCCGGCGGATCCTTGGGCGGATCCAACTCCGGCGGGCCCGGATCGTCTTCGTGCAGATCCGGTCGCTGGGTGGGAATCTTCTCGGTCTCCGCTTCCGCGCCTGGGGTCGGCGGTTCCAGCCCGGCGCGGCGCAGGAAGTCCGTGTCGTCGCGGTCCAGGCTGGGGTCGGTCAGCGCACTCTCGGTGCGCAGGCTGAACGAGGCGAGCACCCCGCCGCCGATCAGGGCGATCAGACCGATCGCGGTGAACGTGATCGGCAGCACCCGCGACCACAGCGCCACCCGGTCGCGCTCGTCGCGCGCGGAGTTGACCTGCGACTCCACCGTCTCCTGGGTCGAGGTGAGCTTGTAGTCGACCAGCGTCACCTCGGGTTTGAGCCCGTCGCGGGCGTAGTAGTGGTGGGCCTGCTCGGTTTCCTTGACGATCGTCCCGGACACCGGGTCGACCCAGAAGGTGCGCTTCGCGGTGTAGTAGCGGGTCATGGTGATCTGCTCGTTCGGCTCCCCGGGCACGCCCCACATCGACGCGCTCGTGGTGATCTTGCCGTCCTCGTTGCCGCCGTACAGCGACGGATAGGTGATCGGAGCCACCGGCTTGCCCTCGCTGTTGACGCCCACGTTCTGCGTGAACCGGTAGGTGCTCAGACCGTTGACGTCCTCCTGGCCGTCATAGTTGGCATCGAACGGCTTCTGGGCGATCGGGTCGAAATAGGGGTACGTCTTGCGCTCGGTGTTGAACGGGAAGCGGTAGGCCAGGCCCTCGTGGCGCAACGGCATCGCGGTCGGCGGGTTCTCGTCGCCGATGCCGCGCGGCTTCTGCACGTATCCGCCCGGGTGCGAGTCGTCGGACACCGCCATCGCGGTCTTGCGGTTGATGGTGACGGTGTCGACGATGGCCAGCATCAACCCGCTGTCCTTCTGCTTGTCGCTGCGCCGCACCGACGATCCGACCTGCAGGGTGACCACGTCGGCATTGGCGGGCGCTTCGACACTGATCTGCTGCTGGGACACCAGAGGAACGTTCTGGTTGACGACGACCCGGTCGGTGGACAGCGAAGCCGCGTCGATGGCGGTTCCGTTGCCCTCGCTGATCAGCGTCGCGTCCAGATTGAGCGGGATCTTGGCGATCCTGCTGCTGGTATAGGTCGACAACAACAACGCGGCGATCAGCAGTGCGGCTCCGAGACCGATAGTTCCGCATGCGGCGATGCGCAACATGACTGCTCGGTTCACGTTGCTGTGACCTCCTTCTGGTCCATCAGTTCGTCCGGGGCACACCGGTCGCGACCCGCTTTGACCTGACCAAGCAGCGAGGCAAACCCGTTTGACCCTAACAGCAGAATGTCGTGCCCCGGTGGACGAACCTAGGCCCCAATGTACGGACGGGATGCGGGCCCAGGTGTACCCGCTGCCGCCGCGAACACGCACAGGCAGACTGGGACCGTGACTGAGGACCAGGAGGTAGGCGGCACCCGCAGCTTCCTGCCCGCGGTCGAGGGCATGCGTGCCTGCGCGGCCATCGGCGTGGTCGTCACCCACGTCGCCTTTCAGACGGGACACTCCAGCGGGGTCGACGGCCGGCTGTTCGGCCGGTTCGACCTGGCTGTCGCGGTGTTCTTCGCGTTGTCGGGCTTTCTGCTGTGGCGCGGACACGCGGCCGCGGAACGCGATCTCAAACCTCGCCCGCGCACCGGTCACTACCTGCGCTCGCGGGTGGTCCGCATCATGCCCGCCTACCTGGTGGCGGTGGTGGTGATCCTGACCCTGCTGCCGGACTCCAACCACGCCAGCCTGACGGTCTGGCTGGCCAACCTGACGCTCACCCAGATCTATGTGCCCCTGACCCTGACCGGCGGCCTCACCCAGATGTGGAGCCTGTCGGTCGAGGTGACCTTCTATCTGGCGCTGCCGATCCTGGCCTGGCTGGGCCGGCGGATTCCGGTCGGGGCGCGGCTGCCCGCGATCGCTGCGCTGGGCGCGCTCAGCTGGGCGTGGGGCTGGCTGCCGCTGGCCGTGCTCGGCGGCGGGCCCGGCGCCAACCCCCTGAACTGGCCGCCGGCCTACTTCTCCTGGTTCGCCGCGGGAATGGTGCTGGCCGAGTTGGTGCACAGCCGGTTCGGGTGGGTGCACCGGCTGGCCCGCCACCGCGTCGCGATGGCGGCGATCGCGGTGGCGGCCTACCTGGTGGCGGCGTCGCCGCTGGCCGGGCCGGCGGGCCTGGTGCCCAGCAGCGCCGCCCAATTCTCGGTGAAGACCGCGATGGGTTCGGTGGTGGCGTTCGCGCTGCTGGCGCCGCTGGTGCTGGACCGGCCCGACACCCCCCACCGACTGCTGGGCAGCACGCTCATGGTCACGCTTGGCCGCTGGTCGTACGGCCTGTTCATCTGGCATCTCGCCGCACTGGACATGGTGTTCCCGGTGCTTGGCATCTTCGCCTTCAACGGCCACATGCCGACCGTGCTGGCGCTGACCCTGCTCTTCGGCATCGCGATAGCCGCGGTGAGCTACGCCCTGGTCGAGTCGCCGTGCCGGGAAGCGTTGCGGCGCTGGGAGAAACGGGAAAAGCACGCAGAGGACGCCGACACCGAAGCGGACGCTGTCGCGCCCTGACGCCGCTAGGGTGCCGGCGGTGCGACAACACCCCGAACGTCGACGTCCCGCCAGATCGCGATCTCACCGACATACTGCGGCGGGCGGCCGAACAGATCGTGGAAGAACTCAATCAGCGCTCGATACTCCTGCGTCGGCCCGACGATGACATGGCGCACCTCCGCGCGCCGCAGATCGGCTTCGACCTCGGCACGGATGTCATCGCGGGCCACCAGCGAGCTGCCCTCCTGGATCTTCACCATGAGTGAGAACAGCCGCGTCGGCGGGGGGCCCGGCCTGGTCCCGCCGTCCGGCTGTGGCATGTAGGCGTAGGCCTCGGGCATGCGTAGCCCGTAGTCGGTCTCGGCCGCCCACAGCATCGGTGCCGCCCGGCCCTGAGGATCGAGAAAATACGGCGCGACGAGCACGGTTTCGTCACGTCCGATGTGGTGGCTCGCCCACGTCCGGAAATAGGCCGGGGTGTAGAACGGCATCCGCCCCAGCGGGGCGGGGAGGATCACGGCCAGGGCCACGCCCACCGCGAGCAGCCACCGGGCCTTCGGCCCCGGCGGCAGTCGGGTCGCGCGTGCGATGACGAGCGCGACGGTCACCGCGACCGCCAGCCAGACGTACAGCGTGAAGCGCCCGGGCAGCACGTGGTTCAGCAGTGGCAGCTTGCCGAAGGGCAGCCAGGGCAGCGGCACCGGCAACGCCTGCTTGCCGATGTGCAGCCACGGCCCCAGCGACAGCACGAGCAGCAGCCCGCCGGTACTGGTCGCGACGCGGATCCGCAGGTCGTGCCTACCGCGGACGGCCACGACGACGAGGATGACCAGCAGCGGCAGGCCGAGGTAGCCCGTCGCCTCGTGGTACAGGCCGCTGAACTCCCGAGACACCTGCGTGGCGGCGTGCGGGGCGATCAGCTGGTAGGGCGTCGGGACGACGAGATTCAGCAGGTCGGTCGAGAAGGTCTTGGGGTCCTGAACCTGCCTGGTGATGCGCTGCGGCCCGAAGAATTGGGTGAATAGGGGCCATGCGCAGAGCAGCAGGAACACCGGCGCGGCGACCGCGAGCGCGCACGCCAGCCGGGCCGGTGCTGCGCGCCACCGCCCCGGGCCGGCCACAGCCATCACGTAGATCAGCACTCCGGCCGCCACCACGCCGGTCGCAAGCATCTCCGCGGCGATCAGGAGCTGGGCGCTGGCCAGCAATCCGAGCGCGACGCCCGCCTGCCACGGCGGTCGCCGGCGGGTGACCAGCAGCTCGTCGACCACGATCAGCACCAGCGGCGGAACCCAGGCCGTCGCGAGATTGAGGTGCAGCGCCGCATGGGAGGCGACGTAAGGAGAGAAGGCGTAGACCGCGCCGCCGGCCACCGGGCCCGGGCCGTCGCCGGTCCAGCGCCGGATGGCCAGCCATGCGGTCCAACCGCTGAGCGCGACACCGAAGACCATCAGGACGTTGAGGCCGAAGATAGGCCCGCCGACCTTGGCCGGCAGCCAGCCGAGGAGCCCGAGCAGCGTCATCGGGGTGTTCCACATCAGGTTGACACCGGCGGGCGCGCCGATCTGCGTCGTGAAGAACGGGTTGAGGCCGTGCGCGAGCGCGTGCGGCGCCCAGCCCAGGTACCAGATCGTCTGCTCCTGGTCGCAACAGCCGCCGGCCCAGCCCGATCTCGGGTCGCGCCAGGCGCCGATGGTCAGCACGACCGCGGCCAGCAGGTAGCAGACGAACACCGTGAGGCCACCGCGGCGCCCGGTGATCCACCGCCGTGTGCCGCTCACCCCGACTACGAGTCGGAAACGTCGACCACCAGCGCGGTCACGTTGTCCGGAGCACCCTCGCCGCGAGCCGCCGCGATCAGCGCCGCACAGACTTCGCCGGGGTCGTCGTACTTGCCGAGGATCCTGGTCAACGTCGGCTCCTTGACGATGCCGTGCAGACCGTCGGAGCACAGCAGGACCCGGTCGCCGTCGGCCAGGTCCTGTGCGCCGGAGTCGGCTTTGGCCGGCGGCTTCATTCCCATGTAGCGCGTGACGACGTTGCGTACCCGCAGATTCCCGGCGTCCTCGGCCTGGACCTGGTTCGCGTCCACCAGGGACTGCACCAGTGTGTGGTCGCGGGTGAGCTGGGTGAGCTGTCCGTCGCGCAGCAGATAGGCGCGGCTGTCGCCCAGATGGGCGACCAGCACCCGGGCGCCGACGACGACGACGGCGACCAGAGTGCTGTTGGCTCCCGCGTACCGGGCATCCCTCTGGGCCTTGGAATGCAGATCGTCGGAGAGTTCGGAGATCGCCCGGCCCAGGCGTTCCGGGGCATCCGCTGCCTCACGCTGATCCGACGGCAGGTGGTGGGCGACGTAGCGGGGCAGGATGTCGACCATGGTCTGAGCCGCCAGCGCCCCGTCGCGGCTGCCGCCCACCCCGTCGGCCACCATGAACAGGCGCTGCTCGGCGTCCGCGCCCCAGCGGTCCTGGTTGTCGGATCGTTCGCATCCGACATCGCTCAGTGCCGAATACCGGGTGGCATCCATCACGGCCCCCCATCCTGCAATCGCGCGATGACGGCGTCGCGCACCGCCGTGCGACGCGCCTTTCCGGCGTCGTCGCGCAGTGGCGCGTCGACGAACTCAACGATACGGGGCACCTTGTAGGCCGCCAGTCGGTCGGCGACGAACCTGTGCACCGCCGCGGCGTCCAGGGTCGACCCGCTCGCCGTGTGCACCAGGGCATAGGGCACCTGGCCCAGGTCAGCGTCGGGAACTCCAACGACCAAGCAGGACAACACTTCCGGGTGCGCCGACAGCGCGTTCTCGATCTCCGCGGGGTAGACGTTGCGGCCGCCGACGGTGAACATGTCGACGCGGCGGTCGGACAGGTACAAGAAGCCGTCGGCGTCGAAGTAGCCGAGATCGCCCAGCGAATCCCAGCCGTCACGCGACTTCGCGGTGGAGCCGATGTAGCGGTAGGTCGGCGCGCTGCCGGGGTTCGGGCGCATGTAGATCTCCCCGACCACGCCGGGCGGGCATTCGTGGCCGTCGTCGTCGAGCACCTTCATCTCCCCGCTCACCACCTGCCCGACCGAGCCCGGGTGGGTCAGCCACTGGTCGCCGGAAATGAAGGTCAACGCCTGTAACTCGGTGCCGCCGTAGAGTTCCCAGACCTTCTCGGGCCCCAACAGGTCGATCCAGGCCTGCTTGACGGCCGGCGGGCACGGCGCGGCCAGGTGCCACAACCGTCGCAGCGAGGACAGGTCGTAGGAACCGGCCCGGTAGACCGGCAGCAGGCGCTGCATGATCGTCGGCACCGTCACCAGAAAGCTGACCCGGTGGCGCTCGATGGTCGCCAGGAATTCGTGCGGGTCGAACCGGCTCATCAACACCAGGTGCTGGCGCATGATCAACGCGATCAGGGCGGTGGTGAACCCGGTGTTGTGGGTCAGCGGCACCGGCACCAGGGTGGTGTCGCCCTCCTGCATGCCCAGCGGGTAGCCGATCGCCGGTGGCACCCGGCTGTCGCCGCCGGCCTCGATCAGCTTGGGCCTCCCGGTGCTGCCGCCCGACGCCATCGACTTCCAGCACGGCGACACCGCTTCGGGTAGCGCGGCGTCCGAGGTTTGCGGGACGAAACCGGCTGGGACGCTGGCTGTTTCAGGATGGTCCCGGCCCACCAGCAAGGCCGAGCGGCGCAACCCCAGCAGGCCTTCGAACTCGGCCTCCGGCAGGCGCGGGGACAAGGGTTGCGGCACCGCCCCCAGCTTCCAGCACGCCACCGCCGCCTGAATCCACTCCACCGAGTTGGGCAACACGATCGTCACGTAGTCGCCGAGCCCCACGCCGCGCTCGGCGTACGCGCGGGCCAGCCGGTTGGTCGAGCGGTCGAGTTCGGCTCGGGTGATGGTCTGTCCGTCGCAGCTGACGGCCGGCTCGTCCGGGGCGAGCGCGGCCAATTGCGAAATCTGCGTTCCGATCGACGGGACCGTCACTGATAAGCGCCCTGCCGATCGAAGATCTTGCGCGGGTTCTCCACGAGCATGGTGTGGATCTGCTCATCGGTGACGCCGCGCTGCTTGAGTGCGGGGATGACGTCGTTGTGAATGTGCAGGTAGTGCCAGTTGGGCGCCATCTGCGGGACCAGCTGCTCGGGCAGCGCATCGAAGTAGCAGTTGGCGTCGTGCGAGAGCACCATCTTGTCGGCGTGCCCGCGCTCGCACATGGTCGCCACGATCTGCACGCGTTCTTCGAACGGCAGCAGCACGTCCAGTCCGAACCGGTCCATCCCCAGGTAGGACCCGGCCGAGATCAGCTCTTCGAGGTAACCGACGTCGGTGCTGTCACCCGAGTGCCCGATGATCACCCGGGTCAGGTCCACGCCTTCCTCTTCGAAGATGCGCTGCTGCTCGAGCCCGCGCCGCAGCCCGGCGTGGGTATGGGTGGAGATCGGCACCCCGGTGCGCTTGTGGGCCTGGGCCACGGCACGCAGCACCCGCTCGACGCCCGGGGTGATGCCGGGTTCGTCGGTGGCACATTTGAGGATGCCGGCCTTGATGCCGGTGTCGGCGATGCCCTGCTCGATGTCGCGGACGAACATGTCGGTCATGATCTCCGGGCCGTCGAGCATGCCGCCCGGTCCCTCGTAGTGGAACCGGAACGGAATGTCGTTGTAGGTGTAAAGGCCGGTCGCCACAACGATATTCAGCTCGGTCTGGGCGGCCACCCGGGCGATGCGCGGGATGTAGCGGCCGAGTCCGATCACGGTCAGGTCGACGATGGTGTCCACGCCGCGGGACTTCAGCTCGTTGAGTCGGGCGACGGCGTCGGCCACCCGTTTCTCCTCGTCACCCCAGGCTTCGGGGTAGTTCAGCGCGATTTCGGTCGTCATGATGAACACGTGCTCGTGCATCAGCGTGACGCCGAGATCGGCGGTATCGATGGTTCCCCGGGCGGTATTTAGTTCTGACACGCCTCTGATGCTAGGGCGCTGCCGGGGCATTTTTAAGACCTAGCAATACCGTGGTTGTTCCGGCTGCCGCAGGTATTGCAGTACGGTCTACCCGTCCTGAATCCGAAATCGCTCTGGAGCCACCGTCATGCTGCTCAACCCGAACAAATTGCAACGCAAGTACCCGGATGCCCGGTCGGGGGAGATCATGCAGGCCACGGTGGACTTCTTCGAGAACCGGGGCAAGGCGAAGCTCAAGCACGACGCGCACGAGCGGGTCTGGTACACCGACTTTCTCAACCACATCGCGGAGAACCGGATCTTCGCCTCGCTGCTGACGCCCGCCGAGTACGGCGCCGATGACTGCCGTTGGGACACCTACCGCATCAGTGAGTTCGCCGAGATCATCGGCTTTTACGGGCTGAGCTACTGGTACCCCTTCCAGGTCACCGCGCTGGGTCTGGGGCCGATCTGGATGAGTGACAACGAGGACGCCAAGCGCAAGGCCGCCGCCCAGCTGGAACAGGGCGAGGTGTTCGCCTTCGGGCTGTCCGAGAAGGCCCACGGCGCCGACGTCTATCAGACCGACATGGTCCTGACCCCATCCGAGCACGGCTGGGTGGCCAACGGCGAGAAGTACTACATCGGCAACGCCAACGTCGCACGGATGACCTCCACCTTCGGCCGCATCGACGACGGTTCGGACAACCCGGAGTACGTCTTCTTCGCCGCGGACTCCCAGGACGACCGCTACGAATGCAAGAAGAACGTCGTCAACTCGCAGAACTACGTGGCGAACTACGCGCTGCACGACTACCCCGTCACCGAGGCCGACCTGCTGCACCGCGGCATGGGCGCCTTCCACGCCGCCCTGAACACGGTGAACGTCTGCAAGTACAACCTGGGCTGGGGCTCGGTCGGCATGTGCACCCACGCCTTCTACGAGGCGATCACGCACGCCGCCAACCGCCACCTTTACGGCACCGTCGTCACCGACTTCAGCCACGTGCGACGGCTGCTCACCGACTCCTACGCGCGCCTGGTCGCCATGCGGCTGGTGTGCACCCGCGCATCGGACTACATGCGCAGCGCCTCCGCCGAGGACCGCCGCTACCTGCTGTACAGCCCGCTCACCAAGGCCAAGGTCACCAGCGAGGGTGAGCGGGTGATCACCGCGTTGTTCGACGTCATCGCGGCCAAGGGCGTGGAGAAGGACATGTTCTTCGAGACCGTCGCCCAGGAGATCGGCATGCTGCCCCGGCTGGAGGGCACCGTCCACATCAACATCGGGCTGCTGGCCAAGTTCATGCCCAACTTCCTGTTCGCCCCCGACGCGGCGCTGCCGCTGATCGGTCGCCGCGACGACGACGCCGACGACTCGTTCCTGTTCAACCAGGGCCCCACCGGCGGCCTGGGCAAGGTGCGGTTCCACGACTGGCGGACGCCGTTCGACAGCTACGGGCACCTGCCGAACGTCGCGCTACTGCGTCAGCAGGTCGACGTGCTGGCCGAGATGCTGGCCGGCGCCACCCCGGATGCCGCGCAGCAGAAGGACATCGACTTCGCTTTCGGTGTGGGGCAGATCTTCGCCCTGGTGCCCTACGCACAGCTGATTCTCGAGGAGGCCCCGCTGTC
Organism: Mycobacterium sp. Z3061; assembly: GCF_031583025.1. NCBI lineage: Bacteria > Bacillati > Actinomycetota > Actinomycetes > Mycobacteriales > Mycobacteriaceae > Mycobacterium > Mycobacterium pumcae. The sequence continues at coordinate 696,926 of NZ_CP134062.1, forward strand.
CGGCGTGGACGAGGCGCTGCTCGACGAGATCTTCGGGCTCCTGGTCCGCGACTTCAACACCTACGCCGTCGAACTGCACGACAAGGCCGCCACCACCGAGGAGCAGGCAAAGTTCGCGCTGCGGATGATCCGCCGCCCTGCCAACGACCCGGCGCGCTACGACACCGTGTGGAAGGAATTCGTGCTGCCCCTGAACGGGGCATACGAGATGCGGCCGTAAAGGCAGCCCGCCTGGCACCCTTGACTGTGAACTGCCTCACAGTAGAATGACCAGTGGTCATTTCAGGGTGAGGGGAGGCCCATGCCGACGGTTACCTGGGCACGTGTCGATCCGGCCCGCCGCGCGGCGGTCATCGAGGCCGCGGAGGCCGAGTTCGGCGCCCACGGTTTCTCCAACGGCAGCCTCAACGTCATCGCCCGGCGCGCCGGCGTGGCCAAGGGCAGTCTGTTCCAGTACTTCGCGGACAAGCGCGACCTCTATGCCTACATCGCCGATGTCGCCAGCCAGCGGGTGCGGGGCTACGTGGAAACGACCATCCGCGACATCGACCCGAGTCGGCCGTTCTTCGAGTTCCTCACCGACCTGCTCGACGCCTGGGTCGCCTACTACGCCGAACATCCCCGGGAACGGTCGCTGCATGCCGCGGCGACCCTGGAGGTCGACACCGACGCCCGCATCAGCGTGCGCAACGTCGTCCACCGTCACTACCTGGAGGTGCTCCGGCCGCTGGTGACCGAGGCGCACCGGCGGGGCGACCTGCGTGAGGATTCGGACACCGACGCGTTGTTGTCGCTGCTGCTGATGATCTTCCCGCATCTGGCGCTGGCCCCGTACATGCGAGGCCTCGACCCGATCCTCGGTCTCGACGAACCGACTCCGGAGCAGCCTGCGCTCGCGGTGCGCCGGCTCGTTGCGGTGCTCTCAGACGCGTTCTGCGCGTCGCGCCCCGCCGTCAGCCCAGCCCGATCAAAGGAGATCACATGACGCGCACCCACACCGGCTCAATGGTGGCCGGCGGTCTCAACTGGGAGAGCCTGCCGCTGAAGCTGTTCGCCGGCGGCAACGCGAAGTTCTGGAACCCCGCCGACATCGACTTCTCCAAGGACCGGCAGGACTGGGAAAAGCTGTCGGATGCCGAGCGGGACTATGCCATTCGGCTGTGCGCCCAGTTCATCGCCGGCGAGGAAGCGGTGACCGAGGACATCCAGCCATTCATGGCCGCGATGCGCGCCGAGGGCCGGTTGGGTGACGAGATGTACCTGACGCAGTTCGCGTTCGAGGAGGCCAAGCACGTCCAGGTGTTCCGGCTCTGGCTGGACGCGGTGGGCGTCAAGGATGACCTGCACGGCTACCTCGACCCGCTGCCCACCTATCGCGACATCTTCTATGACGAACTGCCGGACTGTCTCAACGCGCTGACCGGTGACCCCTCACCGGCCGCGCAGGTGCGGGCATCGGTGACCTACAACCACATCGTCGAGGGCATGCTGGCGCTCACCGGCTACTACGCCTGGAACAAGATCTGCGTCGAACGCAACATCCTGCCCGGCATGCGGGAGCTGGTGCGGCGGATCGGCGACGACGAGCGGCGCCACATGGCCTGGGGCACGTTCACCTGCCGTCGCCACGTCGCGGCCGACGACGCCAACTGGACCGTCTTCGAGAACCGCATGAACGAACTCATCCCGATGGCGTTGCGACTCACCGAAGAAGGGTTCGAACTGTACGGCGAGCATCCGCCGTTCGGCCTGCAGCCGGGTGAGATGCTCCAGTACTCCACCGACAAGGGCATGCGACGGTTCGGCACGATCAGCAGCGCCCGCGGTCGCCCGGTCGGCGAGATCGACCTGGACTATTCGCCGGTGCAGCTCGAGGACGACTTCGCCGACGAAGACGAGCGCGCGCTGGCGGCCGTCTAAGTCAGTTGGGCGAGCAGACGCGAAATCGCCCAAAACAACGGCGTTTTGGGCGATTTCGCGTCTGCTCGGCGGGGGAGCGCTACCCCACCCAGACCGTCTTGGCGTTGCAGAACTCGCGGATCCCCAGACCTGCCAGTTCGCGTCCGTAGCCGGACCGCTTGACCCCGCCGAACGGCAACTCCGGATAAGACACCGTCATGCCGTTGATGAAGACGGCACCGGCCACGATGTCGTCGATGAAGCGCTGCTGCTCGTCCTCGTCCTCGGTCCAGGCGTTCGAGCCCAGCCCGAAGGTGGTGGCGTTGGCGATCTCGATCGCCTCGTCGATATCGGCGGTCCGGTACACCGACGCGACGGGGCCGAAGACCTCCTCGGTGTAGAGCGCCATGTCCTTGGTGATGTCGCTGATCACCGTCGGCGGGTAGAACCAGCCCGGCCGGTCGGGAGTCTCGCCGCCGCAGCGGATTTTGGCGCCCGCCGCCGCGGCGTCCTTCACCTGCTGGGCGATCTCGTCGCGACCCGACTCGGTGGCCAGCGGTCCGACGTCGGTGTCGGGGTCGGTCGGGTCACCGACTTTGAGCGCCTCAAACCGCTCGACGAACTTTTCGAGGAACTCGTCATAGATGTCGGTGTGGACGATGAAGCGTTTGGCGGCGATGCAGGACTGCCCGTTGTTCTGCACCCGGCCGGTGACCGCCGTCTTCACCGCGGCGTCCAGATCCGCCGAGGGCATCACGATGAACGGGTCGCTGCCGCCGAGTTCCAGTACGGTCGGCTTGATCTCGTCCCCGGCGATGGCGCCCACCGATTGCCCGGCCGGCTCACTGCCGGTGAGGGTCGCGGCGGCCACGCGGGGATCGCGCAGGATTTTCTCGACGGCGCCGGAGGCGACGAGCAGGGTCTGAAAGCACCCGTCGGGGAACCCGCCGCGCGCGATGACGTCAGCCAGGTACAGCGCGCACTGCGGGACGTTCGAGGCGTGCTTGAGCAGCCCGACGTTGCCGGCCATCAGGGCGGGCGCCGCGAACCGCACGGCCTGCCACAGCGGGAAGTTCCACGGCATCACCGCCAGCACGACGCCGAGCGGCTGGTAGCGCGTAAACGCCCGGGAGGCATTGACCTTGCCGGCGTCGGCCGGCTCGTCGGCCAGTAGTGCTTCGGCGTTCTCGGCGTAATAACGAAAACCTTTGGCGCATTTGAGTACTTCGGCTTTGGCGCTGGCCAGCGTCTTGCCCATTTCCAGGGTCATGATGGCCGCGGTGTCGTCGGCCTCGGCCTCCAGCAGGTCTGCGGTGGCGTTTGCCCACTCGGCACGCTGGGCATAGGTGGTGTTGCGGCGGTAGTCCTGGAAGCGTGCGTACGCGCGCGCTATCGCCTGCTCGACTTCGTCGTCGGTCGCGGGGGTGAAGGTTTTGACTGTCTCGCCGGTGGCCGGGTTGATGGTGGCGATGGGCACGTCGGCCCTCCTGTCAGGGTTGTCGTGAGCCGTCCGACAACTAGCCTGCCACTATCGAGGAAACAGAGAGGTGGCGGATGTCCACAGCGGCTGAGTTGATCGTCAGGTGCCTGGAGAACGAGGGCGTTTCGGTCGTCTTCGGGATACCCGGTGAGGAGAACATCCGGTTCATCAAGGCGCTGGCCGCCTCCGACATCCGCTACGTGCTGACCCGGCACGAACAGGGCGCGGCCTTTATGGCCGAGATGTACGGCCGGGTCACCGGACGCGCCGCCGTGGTGTCGGCGACGTTGGGTCCGGGAGCCATCAACATGCAGCTGGGGGTGGCCGACGCAACCACCAACAGCACCCCGATGGTCGCCATCTCGGCGCAGGTCGGCCAGGACCGCGAATACAAGGAATCCCATCAGTACGTCGACCTGGTGTCGATGTTCGCTCCCATCACCCGGTGGTCGGCCGGCATCCCCACCGCCCATGCCATACCGGAGATGGTTCGTAAGGCCTTCAAGGTCGCCGAGACCGAACGACCGGCGGCGGTGTATCTCGCCGTGCCCGAGCACCTGGACGCAGATGACGCCGACTACGAGTTGGGGCCGCTGCCGCGCAACGTGGTGCGGGCCGACGCGCCTGCGGCCCGGCAGGTGGCGCGTGCGGTCGACATTCTGCGCGCGGCGCAGCGGCCGGTGGTGCTCGCCGGGCACGGCGCGGCTCGCAGCGATGCGACCAAGGCGCTGATCCGGTTCTCCGAGGCGCTCGGCATCAAGGTGGCCAACAGCTTTCACGGCAAGGGCGTGATGCCCGACGATCACCCGAACGGCATCGGGACGCTCGGGTTCATGCGGCACGACTACGTCAACTTCGGCTTCGACAACGCCGATGTCGTGATCGCGGTCGGATACGAGTTGCAGGAATTCGATCCGGTCCGCATCAACCCCCAGGCCGACAAGAAGATCATTCACATCCACCGCTTTCCGGCCGAGGTCGACGCGCACTATTCGGTCGACGTCGGCATCATCGGCGATATCAGCGACTCGCTGAACGAACTGACCGAAGCGATGCAAGGACGCCGATTCGACGACGTCGAGGTGCCCGGTTCGGGACTGTTGGATGAAGAATTCGCTCGGGGACAACAGGATTCACGATTCCCGCTGGCACCCCAGCGGGTGGTCGCCGATACCCGGGAGGCCCTGGGGCGCAGCGATGTGGTGCTGGTCGACACCGGCGCCACCAAGATGTGGATGGCGCGGCTCTACCCGACCTATGAGCGCAACACCTGTCTGATCTCAAACGGCCTGTCCACCATGGGTTTTGCGCTGCCCGGGGCGCTTGGGGTGAAGCTGGCTCAGCCGGAGTCGAAAGTCCTGGCGGTGGTGGGCGACGGGGCTTTTCTGATGAACTCGCAGGAGATCGAGACCGCGGTGCGGGAGAAGATCCCGCTGGTGGTGCTGATCTGGGAAGACGGCGGGTATGGCTTGATCGAGTGGAAAATGGATCTCGAACTCGGCGAGCACCACTACGTATCGTTCGGCAACCCCGATGTCGTCAAGTACGCGGAAAGCTTCGGCGCCAAGGGATATCGGATCAGCAGCGCCGAGGAACTATTGCCGACCTTGCGGGCGGCGCTGGACGACGACGGGGTGTCGCTGATCGCCTGCCCGGTCGACTACTCGGAGAATCTTCGACTCACCGACCGACTGGGGGAGTTGGACGAGACGCTGTAGTCATCGGTCGATTCTGGTCAGGGTGAAGCTGTCGCGCCGGTCGGCGAGGCCACAGGGAGCCGCCTCGTTGAAGAAGTCCACTTCGCCGGTCAGCGTCACCGGGTCCCACCATTGCGTGACGGTGACCGGGTGCTCGCTGGCGGGGATCCAGCGGCCGAAGTCGCCGGCGGTATGACCCGGGCAGGTTATGCCCCCGGGGATGGTCCGGGTGTTGGTGTAGCGGCCGTCGATCAGTGCGGCATCGAAACCGCGCCCAGAAGTGGTGGTGACGTGTGCGACGCAGTCCGGAGTGCAAGTGGTCCTGATGGTCCACATTCCGGTGTCGCCGTCTTCGTCTGCGTAGAGGTAGACGGCAACTGAGGTGGGGGTTTCAGCGCGGGCGGGTGCGGGTGTGGTGCTGATTCCCAGGGCAACGGCGAGTGCGGCTGCCGCCGCGATTGTCTTGGCGTTCATGGCTTGGCCTTTCGATGTCAGGCCCCCTGATACGAAGTGTAGATGACGAAAAGTATTTCGTTAATTGTTTGTCGGTATGACTTTGATATGAGGAGAACCGGCTCTTGTCACACCAGTAACGCGAGCCGGGTGGCACCCGGTCCTGGAAAGTGATATCACGTTTGATATCAACACCTTTCGGCTCTCGCCGCGATCCGGACTTGTCAGTGCCCCTTCGTAAAATTGCGGGTATGGCATCGAGTACGCGTGAGGAGATCGTGCAGGTCTTCAACGCACTCGACGCTGCGGTTGATCGCCTGTGTGACTTGACGTTCGATGCGTTGACCACCCCAGAGTTCCTGCGCGGTATGGAGCGCCTGGAAAAGGTGCACCGCCGGATGCGCACACCCCAGCACACGTTGATCAACCACCTCAAAACCCAAGCGACCGAGGAAGAACTCGGCGGCAAACTGCCCGCGGCGTTGGCTGAGCGCCTGCGGATCACCAAAGCCGACGCCAACCGGCGCATCGCCGAAGCCGACGACCTCGGCGAACGACGGGCGTTGACAGGCGAACCATTAGGGCCACTGTTGGGCGCGACCGCCGCCGCCCAACGCGAAGGTCTGATAGGCGACGCCCACGTCAAAGTCATCCGCGACTTCATCGCCCATCTGCCCAGCACAGTGGATGTCGACACCTGGGAGGCCGCCGAAAAGGACCTGGCCGGCAAAGCGTGTGACTTTCGCCCCGACCAGGTCGCCAAATACGCCCACGAAGTGATGGCGCTGCTGCACCCCGACGGCGACTACACCGAGGAAGAACGCGCCCGCACACGCGGCCTCATCCTGGGCCCCCAGCAGTACGACGGCATGTCCCGGCTCAGCGGTCTGATCACCCCCGAACTGCGGGCACTGCTCGAAGCGGCCTGGGCCAAACTCGCCGCCCCCGGCGCCGGCGTCCCGGACGGGGACACCGACACCCGCAGCCAACCCCAGCGCAACCACGACGCCATGGTCACCGCGATCCGGGAACTGTTCGCCTCCGGGGAGCTGGGCACCCACAACGGCCTGCCCGTCTCCATCATCGTCACCACCACCCTCAAAGACCTCGAGGCCGGCGCCGGGCGGGCCCGCACCGGCGGCGGCACCCGCATCCCGCTGCCCACCCTGATCGGCTGGGCCGCCACCTCGCACCACTATCTCGCGGTCTTCGACGGCGCCAAACCCCTGGCGCTGTTCCACGCCAAGCGGTTTGCCAACCTCGCCCAGCGACTGATGCTGCTGGCCAAAGACGGCGGCTGCACCCGCCCGGGCTGCGACGTCCCCGGCTACCACGCCCAGGTGCACCATGCCAGCGGCTGGACAAACACCCACGTCACCGACATCCACGACCTCACCCTGGCCTGCGGCATCGATAATCGCCTCGCCGAAAAAGGCTGGACCACCCGCAAAAACGCCAAAAGCGACACCGAATGGCTACCGCCCGCCCATCTGGATCACGGCCAACCGCGAATAAATACATTCCACCACCCGGAAAAACTCTTCGCACCCGATGATGACGAAGACCCTTAGGTTCAGCGCACGTCGATTGGGCACGCGGACATGTCCGGTGTGCGAAAGCGGTATTACCGGGCACCGCCGGGTGCGGCCCTGCGCCCGCACAGCGTGATTCAGCCGGGTGTCATGCGGTGACCACGGGACCGCCGGGCTGTCGGCATCCGGAAAATGCCGATTACCGACGAAGGCGGTAAAAGAAGTGCGGAAGTCCTGGAATGGTTTCTGTTCATCTTCGCGAACGCGGCCCGAGTTTCCCGGAACTGCGGTGGCGAATTGCGCGCTGCGAGTAATCTGACGCCCACCCCGTCCCCAATCGACCCCGTAAGGAGGCAGCTGTGTCGTATGTCGTTGCGACGCCTGACTTCCTGACTGCCGCCGCCGGGGATCTGGCCGCCTTGGGCTCCACGGTCACCGCGGCCGGGGCGGCGGCCGCGCACTCCACCACGTCGCTGCTGGCTGCCGCCGAAGACGAGGTGTCCACCGCCGTGGCGACGTTGTTCAGCGCGTTCGGCCGCGAATATCAGGCCGTGGCCGAGCAGACGTCGCAGTATCAGGAACGGCTGATGCTCCGCCTGGCGGCAACCGCGAATGCCTATCAGGCCACCGAACTCGCCAACGCCACACAAGCGCAAGCCATGCCGAACGCGGCGGCAGCAACCAGAATCACCGTCCCGGGAGCGGGGCCGCTGTACCTGCCCAATTTCATCACTCGGTTTCCGTACCTCGGCCAACTGTTTTACGCCGACAGCGTCCCCGGGCCCGGTTCGGTCTCGATCCTGCAGGGGTACGACCTGATCAACCACTCCATCGGACAGAACTGGTTCCCCGGCAGCCTCGCGCAGGTCCTCAACTACCCGGCAAGCATGGGCATCCTGAGCGGCAGTCTGGCAGCTCCCGACGTCAACGACGCGGTCGCCTTCGGGCAGCGTGCACTCAACGACCAGATCATCAACGCGGTCGTCAACGGCAACGGCTCACCGGTGCGTATCGCCGCACTGTCGGAGGGAACCCTGGTCGTCAGCCGCGAGTTGACCTACCTGGCCACCAATCCGGCCGCCGCACCGCCACCCGGCGCCCTGCAGTTCGCGCTGTTCGGCAGCCCGGAGCTAGGCGTGATGCGAACGTACCTTCCCGACGGGTTCACGTTGCCGATAGTGAACTACACGGTGCAGGGACTGCCGAGCACCCAGTACGACGTCAGCGTGGTCTTCGCCCAGTACGACGGCTGGGCCAACCCGCCGGATCGGCCCTGGAACATTCCGGCGGTGGTGAACTCGTTGTTCGCGACGCTCTATAACCACAACACGTCGTCCCTGGCGTCGATGTCGAACGTGGTCGAGTTGTCCAGCGTCGGCACCTCGCTGGGCGGGACGATCACCACGTACATGATCCCGTCGCCGACCCTGCCGATGCTGGTGCCGCTGCAGCAGTTAGGTGTACCGCAGCCAATCGTCAACAACCTCAACACCTTTCTGCAGCCCCTGGTGAACAGCGGTTATTCGTCCTTGGCGCCCGGTGCCGGCCCGTACTTCTCGCACGGATCACTGGTCCTGGGCCTCTAGCCGGCCCGGCAGCGAAATCGGCGGCACGTAACTCCCGATCAGGGTCCGGTGCCACCAGGCGTGGTCGCGGCGCAGCTCGGCCGGTGTGGTGAAGCGGTATTTGTAGAGTTGTGCGCGCACGTAGCGGGGCGGTGATTCCGGAAACGGGTTCCGCCGCAACAGCTTCAGCGTCGCCGGGTCGTTGCGCAGCAGTCGGTGCAGGAACGGCGTCATCCACGCCAGCGCGTAGCCCGGCGAGATGGCGGCGAACCACATCAGCCAGTCCAGCCGGAGGTGATATGGCGCGAACTGCCGTGGCAGCCGACGCAACGCGGTGGGCTTGCCCTTGAATTCGTACTCGTGCCAGACCGTCTCGTCACCGACCGATGCGTCGGACGTGCCCTCGATCACCACCTCCTGCCGGATCCGGCTGATACTGCCGAACGCGCCGTAGGTGTTGCACAGGTGAAAGGCGTTGAACGACATGTTCATTCGCTGCCCGGGTGAGAGCATGTTGCGCGCCGGCCAGTAACTGAGCACCAGCATCACCACCGCTACGACGATCACCGCAACGACGAACCACAACGGGGGATCCGGCAGATTCGTCGAAGCGTGGCCGCCGACGGCGACGGCGCTGAATGCCAGAAAGATCGTCAGCCAGTTCAGCCAGGCGAAGTTGCCCGAAGCCACCAGCCACAGCTGGGTGATGACGATCACGGCAGCCGCAATCCCGGCGACGGGTTGGGGAGCGAACAATCCGAAGGGCACCACTAGTTGCGCAAAGTGGTTGCCGGCCACCTCGATTCGATGCAGGGGCCGGGGCAGGTGGTGGAAGAACCAGCTCAGCGGGCCCGGCATCGGCTGGGTTTCGTGGTGGTAGTCAAGACAGCTGAGATCGCGCCAGCAGGAATCGCCGCGCATCTTGATCAGCCCCGCGCCGAACTCGACGCGGAACAACAGCCAGCGCACCAGCCACAACGTCAGCACGGGCGGTGCCACCTGCCCGTTGCCGAGAAAGATCATCAGGAACCCGGCCTCCAGCAGCAGGGACTCCCAGCCGAACCCGTACCACACCTGGCCCACATTGACGATCGAGAGGTACAGCACCCACAGCGTCGCCCACATCAACATCGCCGCCCACAACGGCACCAGGTCCAGACCGCCGACCATCGCGGCCGACAGCGCCGCGCCGAACCACGACACCCCGGCGAACGACCGATCGGAGTAGCGCAGGTGAAAGATGCTCGGCGCCCGCCAGAACGACCGTTTCGCCAGATACGCCGGCACCGGCAGCATCCCGCGTTCTCCGATCAGCGGACGGAATTGCCGCGCCGCCGCCACGAACGCCACCAGGTAGATCGCCGCGACGCCGCGCTCCAGTACCGATGCGCCCAGCCGGTATTCGGGTGCCGAAAACCAGTCCATGGCCACAACTCCTCGGATCATGGCGACTACGAGCAATTTCGCACATCGCGCCCCGATTCACCTGTATGGTCCTCGGCGTCGTGTCGTCCGCTCTCCCGGCGCCAGAAAGTTGAGCAGAGAATTGCACAAAGCTGAATTCCTAAACCGCGTTGTCGGCCGTCGGCGGATGCTGGCCCTGGCGGGTTTGGGAGTGGCGGCCACCGCCGTCCCGCGAGCGGCGGCGGCGCCGGACATTCCGCCGGCAAGCTATGACGCCATGTTGTTGATGTGCATCGATCCTCGTTTCGTGCACCCCACCAACGAGTACATGCTGGGACGAGGCCTGGTGAACCGGTACAGCCAGTTCGCGCTGGCCGGCGCCGCCGCCGGCGCCGTTTCCCAGCACTGGGAGGCGTGGCATAACACGTTCTGGGACAACCTCGCTGCGTCCATCGAGCTGCACTCGATCAACGGTGTGGTGGTGGTCAATCATCGCGACTGCGGCGCGGTGCAGATCGCCTACGGCCCGGATGCGATCTCGACTCCGGAGCGTGAGACGGCCACGCACGAAAGGATTCTCGGCACCTTCCGTGAGGAGGCGTTGCGCCGCCACCCGGGAATCGACGTCGAGACGTGGCTGATGGCGCTCGACGGCTCAGTCGAGCAGATCGGACCCCGCAGCCTCTGACCGGCCGCTCCGCGGGACCCCCACCACCGACACAGCGACGGCGGCAAGCGAAATCAACGCCAGCACTTGAACACTCGCGGAGTGGCCGGCATAGCCGTCGACCGAGCGCCACGGATGGCGTGACAGCGCCGCCCCGGCCAACACGATGCCGCCCGCGCTGAGCCCGACGGTCAACCCTTCGCGCCACCGTGGAGGTGCAAGGTATCGCACGCCCAGCAACGCACCGACCACCAGAACGCCGGCAACGCCGGCGATCAGGCCCCCCGCTGCCAGCACCGCCACCGCGGCCCACGCTCCCGCCGGCCACGGCACCGCGGCGGGTTCATCGTCAGAACCGTTGCGGCGCCGCCAAACCGCCAGTACCGCCAGCAGCGGCAACAAACTCAGTCCGACACCAAGTCCGGCGCGGTACACCGCGTTCGCGGCGAAGGTCAGCGTGATGGTGCCGGCGTCCCCGGCGGGCACCACCCAGCCCTGCTGCCAACCGTTCACCGCCACCGGTGTCAGGCGCGCGCCACTGCTGGTGCGGGCCACCCACCCCGGGTTGATGCTCTCCGGTATCACCAACACCCGTGAACTCGCCGACGCGGGCGCCCGCACCTCCCGACGCGCTGGTCCCCACGCGCCGGTAGCAGCGGAAACCGGAGACGCACTGGGCGATTCAGGGGTAACCGACAGTTCGGCGCCGTCCACCACGAATGCCGCTCCCGGGCTGATCAACAGCTCCTGCTGACCGGCCGGCAGCTCGATCGGGCCCGGTTCACAGGGCTGCGCCGTGACGGGCTCGTCGTTTAACAAGGCACCCGCGGTGGTCCGGATCGAGGTATGCAGGAACCGGCCGGCCACCGCGATGACCGGCCCGTGCCCGCAGTCGACGAAAACCTCCCGGGCGCGCGCGGCCTCGGCGCCCCCACCGGCCGCGATCGGATTGCCGTCGGCGCCCAGCGCCGTCACCTCAGCCAGCCCGGGCGGCTTGAGCTGGTCGAAGCCCAGGGCGTTGCGGTCGATGATGTCTTGCCAGTCGAGCAGGCTGACCGTGACGGTGTCGGTCACCCGCGGGTGCAACGTCAGCGTCTGCACGTCGCGAGCCGGGTCCACGGCCTGCACCTGCGGTCCGTCGCCCAGGTCGACAGCCACCATCGTCGGATGGGCGGGCAGCGTGGTCCGGCTGGGGGCGACCCGCAGCCCGGCCACCTCGGTGGCCCGCGGCAGCCGCAGGGTCAGCGTCGGCGGTGTCTTGTACTGCACCACCCGCTGCGGCGCGGTCCACGCCGTAGCCGGATCTCCGTCGGTGGCCGCATACGCCGAGCCCAGGACCTCGACCAGGTCGGACTCGCCGTAGGCCCGCGCGGCGTCCGGCTCGGCGACCAGATCCGCCAGTTTGGGCCCCTGCCGTGGGCGTACCCACACCGCCGGGGTCACCGCCACCGGGCTCGGCACCGTCAGGGTGCGGCTGAGATTGACCGGCTCCTCGGGGGCCAAAGCCATCGACGCCGCACAGCGGACGCTGTTCGGCCCCGCCGCGCAACCCGGCCGGCCCAGCAGTTCGGCCCCCAGGTCCCAGCCCGCAATCGTCGCCCCGGCCGGCGGACCCGGCACCAACACCGTGTGCCGCAACTGCACCGGATGGGCGAAGCCCGACGCGTCGTACTGGGTGACCGTCAGATCGGTGATCCCGAATTGCACCCCGGCCGATCCGTCGTCGGTGCCGGCCGCCGTTATCCGCACCCAGGGCGTCTCACCGACCGGCAGAGCGGCGCTCAACGGTTTTCCGGACTCGTCGAACCGCAATGTGGTACTGCCGTTGGCGGTTTCGATGAGGATGCGGCGCACCTGCGCGCCGACCGCCGACGCACTCGGTGTCAGCGTGAGCACCGCTTTCGTCACCGGATGGTCGAAATCCACCTGCAGCCACTGGCCGACGGCGGCCTGCAGGGCGTTGGACACCCAGGCCGTCGCCGGGTCACCGTCGACCGCTGCCGCGGGCGAGGTCGCGGCAGCCACGTCCGGCAGGGCGGTGGCATCCGACGACGAACTCGACACCGTGATGCGGCCGCCGGTCCAGCTTCCGTAGACGGTGTCGGCGCCGGGGACGGGGTAATCGGGCACCCGGTTATAGGTGTGGCGGGCGTCCCCGGGCGCGCGGATCGCCGACGAGTGCAGGTCGACGCGGCCGTAGTCCGTCTCGCGGGCCAGCGGGGTGTCGGTGACGGTGACTACCGGCGTCCCCAGTCCGGCCGCCCGGGCGTCTGCGGTCATCAGCACCGGGCCCAGCGGTGGCTGCCCCTGCAACCGGCGCCGTTCGTCCAGCCGCAGCAACACTTCGGGCCCACCGTCGACGCGCGGCAGCTGCGCAACGTCGGCGAAGTAGGGCGCGCCGGGATTGCCGCCCGCACCGACCCGGTAGATCTGCACCGCCGGATACCGCGGCCGCAACCCGGAGTCGCTGACGAAGCCGGCCAGCAGTCCCGGGCCCACCGGCGCACCGAACTCGGCCACTTTCGTCAGCCCCGGCGACCCCGCAATGGCGCGGTGCACCAGGATCGGCCGGGCCGACCGCGACGATTCAGGATCCAGATCGTTGCGCACCACCACATACGAAATGCCCTGTCGGGCAAGGGAATCAGCCAGCCCGGCGGACGGCCGTCCGGCCGCGAACAGGCGTTGCACCGAATCCAGCGCTCGAATGGTCTGTGGCGGTGTCAGCGGGATCGAGTCGCGCACCCCCCACGCGCTGCTGCCGAGCACCTGCAGCGGCTCGTCGTGACTGGTGCCCCACACCTGGGTGGCGAACGGGGCGCCTGGCACCACCAGTACCCGCCCTTCCCGGTGCGCGGTGAGCCAGTCGGCCGCTTCATGCCAGTAGTCCGGCAGCGCGCTGAAGGTGCCCGGCGGGGCCAGGCGTGCGGACCAGGCCAGCGACGTGCTCACCAGCAGCCCGGTCAGCGCGACGATCCCGACCGCCACCCGACGGTCCCGTTCCGGATGGGCGAATGCGGTCAGCCACGCCGTTTTTGGAGCGCTGCCCGGCAACGGAATGCGGCCCAGCAGGTGCGCGAAGCCGAGTGCCAGCGGGATCCGGACGACCGGCCCGAGCTTGTGCACGTTGCGCAGCGGAGTCCCGCCGGCGTCCAGGAACGCCTGCACCTGATGTGCCACCGGGGATCCCAGCCCGCCGCTGTAGCCGGCGGCCAGCAACACGACGCCGACCAGCAGCATGGTCACCAGCCGGCCCCGGGCCGGCATCGCGGCACCTGTCAGCCCGGCCAACCCCGCCCCGGCGACCAGGCACGTGCCCAGGATGGCCACCGGCCCGGTGACCAGTGGGGCACCGGCCGTGGCCGTCGGCGCCACGAAAGGGGTCCAGCTGTCGGTACCGCGCAACAGCTCCACCAGCGACGACCACTGCGTCGTCACCCCGGAGGACTCGATGAAGTCCAGAAATGGCGGGCTGACGTCGCGCAACTGGGTCAGCGCCACCACCCACCACAACACCGCCGGCACCAGCGCCACCAACAGCCACCCCGCATAGCGCAGCCACCGCCGATTGGGCCGGTGCGCGGCCAGCCAGATCGCCGCGGGCAGGCAACCGGCCACAGTCGCGATCGCGTTGACCGCGCCCATCAACGCCACCGCCAGGCCCGCCTGGCCGGCGAGCACGCGCGCCGAGCGCCCGGAGCCGCCCCGTAACGCGAGAATCGTCGACAGCAGCACCCAGGGCGCGAGCATCATCGGCAGCGTTTCCGAGGAGATCGAGCCCAGCGTTGTAAGCACCCGCGGCGATAGCGCGAACGCGACTGCGCCGAGCGTCCGCGACGCCGGGTTGCCGATGCCCAGCGCCTCGGCGACCCGCAGCATCCCCCAGAACCCCACCGTCAACAGCAGCGCCCACCACAGCCGCTGGGTGACCCAGCCGGGCAGTCCGAGCGCGTGGCCGATCAGAAAGAAGGTGCCGTGCGGAAACAGGTAGCCGTAGGCCTGATTCTGCGACTGGCCGAACGGCAGGTCGCTGTTCCACAGATTGGTGGCGCGGGTCAGGAAGCGCAGCGGGTTGGCGGTCAGGTCCAGCTTCGTGTCGGGTGAGACCTGGCCGGGTGCCTGAAGGAAGGACAGGACCAGCGATACGGCTCCGACCAGCAGCAGCCAGCGACGCGACAGTGCCGAAACCTCGACCGTCGGATCGCTAGCTGCGGTTGCCGTACTCGACCCGGTTGAGCACCGATGACGATGGATCGCCCCCGGGCAGTGGCGGCTTCGTGTCCTGCTGGACCATCAGGGTGACGCCGAAGATCGCCGCCGCGCCGAGCAACAGGCCGACTACCACACTGGCGGCGGCGGGCGCGACGATCCGGTTCATGTCACCGAACCTAGCAGAACGAGGTCGGACAGCGGTCGGCGTACTGAAGCGCCGCAGGCGTCGCCGCCCGCACCGAGCGTGTTCTGCGGGATGGATTTCACCCGAATACCCGCCCTCACATCACGTTCGGCGAGGTGGGTCATGCCGGTACCCGCCCCCGAACCAGGCCTCAAAGTGCACGTGACAGCATGTCCGGATGGCTTTTTCGCGCACCCTGGCCGTCCTTGCCGCCGTATCGGTGCTGGTCGCCGCCTGCCACGGCGGCACCAAGCCCGGGAAGTCGTCTACCTCCGGCAGTCCAAGCTCCTCGAGCACCAGCTCGACCCCGGCCGCGGCACCCGGCCCGCGGGTGTGCGCCAATCCGCCCGACGTCCCCGGCAAGATGCCCAACCTGCGTGACAAGCTGGCCCAGCTGCTGATGGTCGGTGTGCGCGACGCCGCCGACGCCAGGGCCGTAGTCACCGATTTCCACGTCGGCGGCATCCTCATCGGCAGCGACACCGACCTGTCCATGCTCCCGGGACCGCTGGGCGAGATCGCCAACGCGGCCGGTCCGCTGCCGCTGGCGGTCGGCGTCGACGAAGAGGGCGGCCGGGTGTCGCGATTGCGGACACTGCTGGACGGCAGGGGCCCGACGGCGAAGGAAATGGCTGCCACGATGACCGCCCCGCAGGTCCACGACCTGGCCCTGACCCGCGGCCGCAAGATGAAGGACCTGGGCATCACCGTCGACTTCGCCCCGGTGGTCGACGTCACCGACGAGCCCGACGACAGCGTGATCGGCGACCGCTCGTTCGGCTCGGATCCCGCGAAGGTCACCGAATACGCCGGCGCCTATGCGCAAGGCCTGCGGGACGCGAAGCTGCTGCCGGTGCTCAAGCACTTCCCCGGGCACGGCCACGGCTCCGGCGACTCGCACACCGGCGGCGTCACCACGCCGCCGCTGTCCGAGCTGATCGCTAATGACCTGGTGCCGTACCAAACCCTGCTCAACGCCATCCCGGTCGCCGTGATGGTCGGGCACATGCAGGTCCCCGGGTTGACCGGCAGTGATCCGGCCAGCCTCAGCAAAGCAGCCCTGGACCTGCTGCGGACCGGCACCGGCTACGGCGGGCCACCGTTCAACGGCCCGGTCTTCAGCGACGACGTCTCCAGCATGGCCGCCATCTCCGACCGGTTCGGCGTGACCGAGGCCGTCCTGAAAACGCTGCAGGCCGGAACCGATATCGCGCTGTGGGTCACCACCAAGGAGGTGCCCGCCGTGCTGGACCGGCTCGAGCAGGCCGTGAATGCAGGCGACCTGCCGGTGCAGCAGGTGGACGCCTCACTGGTGCGGGTCGCGGCGATGAAGGGCGTCACCGCGACGTGTGGCCGCTAGCCGAATGTGCTTACCCTTGATTCGGATAGATAGGGGATAGCCATGGCGGGTGGTGGGGCGGGAGGTACCAAGCGGTTACCGCGCGCTGTCCGCGAGCAACAGATGCTCGATGCCGCGGTGCAGATGTTCTCGGTCAACGGCTACCACGAGACCTCGATGGACACGATCGCCGCCGCGGCCGAGATCTCCAAGCCGATGCTCTATCTGTACTACGGATCCAAGGAAGACCTGTTCGGCGCCTGCCTGAACCGGGAGATGAGCAGGTTCATCGACGCGGTGCGTGCCGACATCGACTTCACCCAGAGCCCAAAAGACTTGTTGCGCAACACCATTGTTGCGTTCCTGCGGTACATCGACGAGAACCGCGCGTCCTGGATCGTGATGTACACCCAGGCCACCAGCTCCCTGGCCTTCGCTCACACGGTGCGCGAAGGCCGGGAACAGATCATCGAACTGGTGGCCGGGTTGGTGCGCGCCGGCACCCGCAGCCCGCGGTCGGACGCCGAAATCGAGATCATGGCGGTGGCTCTGGTGGGTGCCGGCGAGGCGGTGGCCAGCCGGTTGAGCACCGGTGACATCGACGTCGATGCGGCCGCCGAGATGATGATCGACCTGTTCTGGGCGGGGCTGCGGGGCGCACCGGCCGATCGGGACCTCGGCCCGAACGCCGCGACCGGTTAACCGAGCGACGAACGGTCGATCGGGAAGTCGAAGTAGGTGTCGGGGTAGGGCTCCGGCTGATAGGTGTAGTGCCACCACTCGGCGGCGTAATTGACGAAGCCCTGGCCTTGCAGAACATCCTTGAGCAGCAACCGATTCGATAGTTGTTCGCCCTGGATGTCCAGCGTGTGCGCGACCGGGTCGAAACAGTCGAAGCCAGAGCCCATGTCGATCGAGTCGTCGGGAAACCGCTCCGGCGCCGGGGCCGTGCAATCCACCAGTGGCTGGCCCGGGACATAGGGCGGAGCGGCCGCGCCCGGCAACCGCACCACCGTGAGATCGACGGTGCTGCCGCGACTGTGCCCGGAGCGCGAGTCGATGTACCCGTCGCGGAACAACACCGATTTGTCCACCCGCGGATAGAACTCGGCCTTCATCCGTTGATCGGCCACATCGCTTGCCCACCTAACGAATTCGTCGACGGCACGTTGCGGGCGGTAGCAGTCGTACACCTTCAGGGTGTAGCCGCGTGCGGTCAGCAGCTGCTGTGCCCGCCGCAACCCGTCCGCCGCGGCGCGGGTGAGCAGGCACAACGGAGCGCGATAGCCGTCGACCCGCTCGCCGGTGAAGTTGTGCGCCGTGTAGTAGCGGATGTCCGCCTCGATACTGGGATCAACGTCCTGCAGCACCACGAAGTCGGCCGGTGCGACGGGATCGGCACGGGCTACCGGCGCGGCGACTGCCCACAGCGCGACGACCCCGACAACTGCGCGTATCCGGGCGAACATGGGTCATCTTTGACCGCCGGCAACCCGGTGCGCAACCGCTTCGGTGTCCGTATTGTCGGCAGGCGTGTCCCGAAAGCCCCGCCGTGACGTCGACTTCTTCTGTGCCGTCGTCATCGTCGGTCTGCTGGCCGGGCTCGCCGGGTTGACTACCACTTTGGTGCTGCGGTCGGTCGAACACCTCACTTACCACTACACTTTCGGCTCGCTGCTGGACGGGATCACCGGCAGTAGTCCGGTACGGCGAGCGCTGGGCCCGATGGTCGGCGCCGCAGTGGCCGGTGCCGGCTGGTGGATTCTGCGGCGCCGCGCCGAGGTTCCTCCGCTGGCCGGCACCATCGCCGGGCACGAGCGGGTGCCCCGATTGACGTGGAGCATCGATGCCGTGCTTCAGGTCGTGCTGGTCGGGTCCGGGGCCTCGCTGGGGCGTGAAGGCGCGCCGCGCCAATTCGCGGCTGTGCTG
The DNA here is from genome assembly GCF_031583025.1 of Mycobacterium sp. Z3061. Lineage (NCBI taxonomy): Bacteria > Bacillati > Actinomycetota > Actinomycetes > Mycobacteriales > Mycobacteriaceae > Mycobacterium > Mycobacterium pumcae. The sequence goes on from NZ_CP134062.1 coordinate 715,287, forward strand.
GGCGATCTCGGGACCGCATGGCTGCGGCGGCTGTCCCCGGCTGACCGCGAGATTCTGCTGGCCAGCGCGGCCGGTGCCGGGCTCGGCGCGGTGTACGCGGTGCCGATGGCCGGTGCGCTCTTCACCTTGCGGATACTGCTGAACACCTGGCGGTTGCGCGCGGTGGGCGCTGCCTTGATCACCTCGAGCCTGGCCGTCGCGGTCGGCTCGGCGGTCACCCACGACCACAACGAATTGCATTGGCCCAGCGCCGAATCGGCTTATCTGCTGAGCGCGCACGGGCTGGCGCTGGCGCCGGTGGCATTCGCGGTGGGATGGGTCTTCAACAAGATCGTCGCGGCGGCCCGTCCGGCCACACTGATCCGCTCCTGGGTGCTGGTCCCGGCGCTGGCCGGCGCCGGGTTGTTGACCGGTATCTGCTCGCACTGGTGGCCGGAGCTGCCGGGCAACGGAAAGAGCGTGCTCACCGTCAGTCTGGCCTCCGGTATGACCCTGGCATCGGCGGCCGTCATCCTGGCGCTCAAGCCGCTGCTGACGGCGCTGTTCCTGCGCGCCGGGGGCGCCGGTGGACTGCTCACGCCGTCGCTGGCCACCGGGGCGGCGGCGGGGACGCTGCTGGTGCTGACGCTCAATCAGCTTGCCGGAACCCACTTGCACGGGCCGGTCATCTCGTTGGGCGCCGCGGCCGGCGTGCTGGCGGTGACCCAGGGTTCACCGATCTGGGCGGCGATTTTCGTCTGGGAACTGGCCCGGCCGCCGATCTGGATGCTGCTGGTGTTCTCGGTCACCGCGGTCGGCGCGCACACGCTCGACCGGCTCGTGATCCGCCGCCGCTCCCTGCGTCTGGACCAGCGGGCCGGGTGATCAGAGCGGCCGCACCGAGCCGGTCAGGTGCGGGTAGCCCTTGGAGATGTGCCGCAGGGACAACTCCCAGCCCTCATTGCGCTCGTCGATGTACAGCCCCGCGGTCGCCGGCAGCAGCACCGGTTTGCCGAATCTCACCGAGTACTGCACGGCATCCGGGAAACGCGCTTCGATGTTCGCCAGAACCGCTGCGGCGCTGAACATTCCATGAGCGATCACGGTGGGGAAGCCGAACAGCTTGGCGGCCACCGAACTGGTGTGAATCGGATTGTGGTCGCCCCCCACCGCAGCGTAGCGGCGAATCTGCGACGGGGTGATCCGCAGCACCGCCGAGGGTGGTGGCAGCTTGGGCTGCTTCTGCGGCGGCGGCTTGGGCTCGCCGGACAGGCTGGTGCGCTGCTGGTGCAGAAAGGTGGTCACCTGGTGCCACGCCGGCTCGTTGCCGACGCTGACGTCGGTCACCAGGTCCACCAGAAGACCCTTGCGGTGCTCGCGCAGGTTCTCGGCATGCACCTTCACGCCCACCGTGTCGGTCACCGCGATCGGGCGGTACTGCGTGATCTGGTTCTCGGTGTGCACCGAACCCATTGCGGAGAACGGGAAGTCGAAACCGGTCACCAGCGACATCACCGACGGAAAGGTGAGTGCGAACGGGTACGTCAGCGGCACGTTGTTGCCGAACCGCAGCCCGGTGACCGCCGCGTAGGCGGCCACGTTCGCGGAGTCGATCGGCATTTCCTCAACGGTCACCGTCCGGTCGGACAGATGATCGGACCGGGACACCACTGGCAGCGCCCCGGCCACCGCCCGCAGCATGTTGCGAAGGCCACTGGGTTGATTCACCGTCAGGCCCCGATCATCGCCTGGCCGCAGACCCGGATCACGTTGCCGGTCACCGCATTCGACGCCGGGCTGGCGAAGTAGGCAATGGTCTCGGCGACGTCGACGGGCTGGCCGCCCTGCAGCAGCGAGTTCATCCGGCGGGCCACCTCGCGGGTGGCCAGCGGGATGGCAGCGGTCATCTCGGTTTCGATGAAGCCCGGTGCCACGGCGTTGATCGTGATGCCCTTCTCGGCCAGTTGGGGGGCCAGCGCCTGGGTGATGCCGATCATGCCGGCCTTGGTGGTGCCGTAGTTCGTCTGCCCGCGGTTGCCCGCGATGCCGGCGATCGACGACAGCCCGATCACCCGCCCGCCCTCGCCGAGTGTGCCGTTGGCCACCAACCCTTCGGTAAGGCGCAGCGGGGCCAGCAGATTGACGGCGAGGACGGCATCCCACCGCGCGTCGTCCATGTTGGCCAGCAGCTTGTCGCGGGTGATCCCGGCGTTGTTGACCAGGATGTCGGCCTTGCCACCGTGATGGTCGCGCAGGTGCTCGGAGATCTTCTCCACCGCGTCGTCGGCGGTGACATCCAGCCACAGCGGTGTGCCGCCCACTTTGCTGGCGGTCTCGGCCAGTTTCTCGGCGGCGGACTCCACGTCTATCGCGACCACGCGGGCACCGTCGCGGGCGAATACTTCGGCGATGGTGGCCCCGATGCCGCGGGCGGCGCCGGTCACGATGGCCACCTTGCCGTCCAGTGGTCGGTCCCAGTCGGCGGGCCGTGTCGAGTCGGCCGCGCCGACGTAGAACACCTGGCCGCCGACGTAGGCCGACTTGGCCGACAGGATGAAGCGCAGCGTCGATTCCAGGCCGGTTGCGGCGGGCTTGGCGTCCGGCGCCAGGTACACCAGCGCCGAGGTGCCGCCGCGGCGCAGTTCCTTGCCGACCGAGCGGGTGAAGCCCTCCAGCGCGCGTTGCGCGATCCGCTCGTGCGGGTTCTCGATCGCCTCCGGCGTGGTGCCCACCACCACCACCCGCGCCGAGGGACCGAGGTTGCGCACGACGGGAGTGAAGAAGTCGTGCAGAGCCTTCAATCCGGTGGGCTCGGTGATGCCGGTGGCGTCGAACACCAGGCCGCCGAACGAGTCGGCCCAGCGCCCTCCGAGGTTGTTGCCCACCAGGTCGTAGTCGGAGTCCAGCGCGGCCCGCAGCGGCTCGACGACACGGCCTTCCCCGCCGATCAGCAGCGAGCCGGCCAGGGGCGGTTCACCCGGCTTGTAACGGCGCAGCGTCTCGGGCTGGGGGACCCCAAGTTGCTTGGCCAGGAACGATCCGGGGCCGGAATTGACAACCTGGGAGAACAGATCGGGCGAGACCTTGGGTGCCACTGAGCTTGCCTTCCGTGTCAGGGGTACGAACTTACTTGAGAGTAAGAACAGTGGGTAGTATTGCCTGCGAAGCGCTGATACCCCAAAACTAACCCCCCGTACTACCGGAGATCGACGGAGATAACTGTGGCCCCTGCCAGTGATCAGACCAAGCGACGCGTCGCAGTACTCGGCGGCAACCGCATCCCCTTCGCGCGCTCGGACGGCGCTTACGCCGACGCGTCGAACCAGGACATGTTCACCGCGGCACTGAGCGGGCTGGTGGACCGGTTCAACTTGCGAGGCGAGCGGCTGGGCGCAGTGGTCGGTGGTGCGGTGCTCAAGCACAGCCGTGATTTCAATCTCATGCGCGAATGCGTGCTCGGGTCCGAGCTGAACCCGCACACGCCGGCCTTCGATATCCAGCAGGCGTGCGGCACCGGACTGCAGGCGGCGATCGCGGCCGCCGACGGCATCGCCGCCGGGCGCTACGAGGTCGCGGCCGCCGGCGGGGTCGACACCACGTCCGACCCGCCGATCGGTCTCGGTGACGACCTGCGCCGCACCCTGCTCAAGCTGCGGCGATCCAAGTCCAACGTGCAGCGGCTGAAGCTGGTGGGCACTCTGCCGGCGAACCTGGGCATCGAGATTCCCGCCAACAGCGAGCCGCGCACCGGCAAGTCGATGGGCGAGCACGCCGCCGTCACCGCCAAGCAACTGGGGATCAAGCGCGTCGACCAGGACGAACTGGCCGCCGCCAGCCACCGCAACATGGCCGAGGCCTACGATCGCGGATTCTTCGACGACCTGGTGTCGCCGTTCCTGGGCCTGTACCGCGACGACAACCTGCGGCCCAACTCCAGCCCGGAGAAGCTGGCCACCCTGCGCCCGGTCTTCGGGGTCAAGGCGGGCGACGCCACCATGACCGCGGGCAACTCGACCCCGCTGACCGACGGCGCCTCGGTGGCGCTGCTGGCCGGCGAGCAATGGGCGGCCGACCACAACCTGCAGCCGTTGGCCTTCCTGGTGGATTCCGAGACCGCCGCCGTCGACTACGTCAACGGATACGACGGCCTGTTGATGGCGCCCACCTATGCGGTGCCGCGACTGCTGGCGCGTAACGGGCTGAGCCTGCAGGACTTTGATTTCTACGAGATCCACGAGGCGTTCGCGTCGGTGGTGCTGGCGCACCTGCAGGCGTGGGAGTCCGAGGACTACTGCAAGGAGCGGCTGGGGCTGGACGGCGCACTGGGCTCCATCGACCGGTCGAAGCTCAATGTCAACGGATCGTCACTCGCGGCGGGGCACCCATTCGCCGCGACGGGCGGACGCATCCTGGCGCAGACGGCCAAGCAACTGGCCCAGAAGAAGGCCGAAACCAACGGCCCGGTGCGCGCGCTGATCTCGATCTGCGCGGCCGGCGGCCAGGGCGTGGCAGCGATCCTCGAGGCGTGACCAGGCGTGATGGTGTGCCGAAAATCACCGGGGCAATTTTTCCAATTGGTGGGTTAATCGGTCGCACATATGGGTAATCGCTCGTTCGGATAGCCCCGTGTTGGTGTCTGACCCCCCGACCCCGACGGCAACGCGGGGCAATCCCTGGATCGATTGCCGGTCAGAGTGGACGGGCGAACGAGAAGGGCCGCCGCTGGAGTGAGGGGATCCAGCGGCGGTCTTTTTGCTTTGTTCGCCGCGCTGCGACCCGCGCATCGCCGAGATTGAACGTGCGCACACCCTTCCCGGCGTGTTTTGTGTCTGACGTCAGTGTCGCGCCGCCCGAACAAAAAATCCCCCCGCCGAAGCGGGGGGATTTTTGGCGCGACTACTCAGAATGCGGCTTCGTCGAGCTCCATGATGTCGTTGTCCAGGGTCTCGATCACCTCGCGGGTGCTGGTCAACAGCGGCAGGAAGTTCTTGGAGAAGAACGACGCCACCGCGATCTTGCCCTCGTAGAAGGACCGCTCGGCGCCGGTCGCGCCGGCGTCCAGGGCCTCGATCGCCACGGCGGCCTGACGCTGCAGCAACCAGCCGATGACCAGGTCGCCGACGCTCATCAGGAAGCGCACCGAACCCAGGCCCACCTTGTAGAGGCTGGTGACGTCCTCTTGGGCGGCCATCAGGTAGCCGGTCAGCGAGGCGGCCATCGCCTGCACGTCGGTGAGGGCCTTCGCGAGCAGCGCCCGCTCGGTCTTGAGCCGTCCGTTGCCGGACTCGCTGTCGACGAACTGCTGGATCTCACCCGACACGTGCGCCAGCGCCACACCCTTGTCGCGGACGATCTTGCGGAAGAAGAAGTCCTGCGCCTGGATGGCGGTGGTGCCCTCGTAGAGAGAGTCGATCTTGGCGTCCCGGATGTACTGCTCGACCGGGTAGTCCTGCAGGAAGCCGGACCCGCCGAAGGTCTGCAGGCTCTCGGTGAGCTTGGCGTAAGCCTGCTCAGAGCCGACGCCCTTGACGATCGGCAGCATCAGGTCGTTGATCTTGGCTGCCAACTCGGGGGTGACCCCGTGCAGCGCCTCGGCCACCGGCGCGTCCTGGAAGGTCGCGGTGTACAGGTACAGCGCCCGCAGGCCCTCGGCGTACGCCTTCTGCGTCATCAGCGACCGGCGCACGTCGGGGTGGTGCGTGATGGTCACCCGGGGAGCCGTCTTGTCGGTCATCTGGGTCAGGTCGGCACCCTGGACCCGCGACTTGGCGTACTCCAGCGCGTTCAGGTAGCCGGTCGACAGGGTGGCGATGGCCTTGGTGCCCACCATCATGCGAGCCTGCTCGATGACCTCGAACATCTGCGCAATACCGTCGTGCACCTCGCCGACCAGCCAGCCGATGGCGGGCTTGTCGTGCTGGCCGAGGGACAGCTCACAGGTGGCCGAGACCTTCAGACCCATCTTGTGCTCGACGTTGGTGACGTACACGCCGTTGCGCTCGCCCGGCTCGCCCGTCTCGGGGTCGAACAGGAACTTGGGCACGAAGAACAGCGACAGTCCCTTGGTGCCGGGGCCGGCGCCCTCCGGGCGGGCCAGGACCAGGTGGAAGATGTTCTCGAACAGGTCGCCCGAGTCACCCGAGGTGATGAAGCGCTTGACACCGTCGATGTGCCAGGTGCCGTCCTCCTGCTGTACGGCCTTGGTGCGACCGGCGCCCACGTCCGAGCCGGCGTCCGGCTCGGTGAGCACCATGGTCGAGCCCCAGCGGCGCTCGGCGGCCAGCACGGCCCACTTCTTCTGCTCCTCGGTGCCGAGGTGGTACAGAATCTGGGCGAAACCGGCGCCACCTGCGTACATCCACACCGCCGGGTTGGAGCCGAGAATGTGCTCGTTGATGGCCCACATCAGGGCCTTGGGCATCGGCATGCCGCCGAGTGCCTCGTCGAGGCCGGCCTTGTCCCAGCCGGCGTCGATGACCGCGTTGACGGACTTCTTGAACGACTCCGGCAGGGTCACCGAGAAAGTCTTCGGGTCGAAGGTCGGCGGGTTGCGGTCGCCTTCGATGAATGATTCGGCGACGGGGCCTTCGGCCAGCCGGGCCACCTCGGCGAGAATCTCGCGGCCGGTGTCGGCGTCCAGGTCGCTGAATTCGCCCTGGCCTAACGCCTTGTCAACACCCAGCACCTCGAACAGGTTGAATTCCTGGTCACGAACGTTGCTCTTGTAGTGGCTCACTACGGTCCTCCTCGTTGAGAATGCCACCTGTGGTTGGGTACTAGGTCTAAGTTACCCACCAGTAACACCGTTAAAATATCGCGGCTGTGTTGTTCAACGCAAGTCGATGTGAGGAACATTTCACGGTCTAACTAACCAACCGGTTGGGATACTGCTGATTGCAGCCCTGGCACGCCTGCTCACCTGCGGCAATGATGGAGCAGATGATAAATGTGGGGAGCGTCACGGCCCTTCCGACAGTGGATCTGGGCGCCGATTCCGGCCAACTGCGCTACGGTCTGCGGCGGGCCGCCCACGAGGTGGGCTTCTTCTATCTGGTTGGCCACGGCGTACCCGCCACGCTGGTGGCCAGGGTGCTCGACGCCGCGCGGCGACTGTTTGCGCTGCCGGATGCGGACAAGGACGCGATCGCGATGGTGCGCAGTCCGCACTTTCGCGGCTACACCAGGTTGGGTGGGGAGTTGACCAGGGGTGAAGTCGACTGGCGCGAGCAGATCGACATCGGCACCGAGCGCCCGTCCATCGGTGGGCCCGGCCGGCCCGAGTATCTGTGGTTGCAGGGTCCCAACCAGTGGCCGGCCGCGATGCCGGAACTGCCCGGCCTGATCGCCGAGTGGGATGCCGCGATGTCGCAGGTGTCGCGCACCCTGCTGCGGCACTGGGCGGCCTCGCTCGGTAGCCCGCCGGAGGTCTTCGACGCGGCCTTCGCAGAGCGCCCCGCGACGCTGATCAAGATCATTCGGTACCCGCGCCGTGCGGAGTCCCGGCAGGGTGTCGGCCCCCACAAGGACTCCGGGGTGCTCACCCTGTTGTTGACCGAGCCGGGTAGCCGGGGCCTGCAGGTGCGACGAGGCGAGCGCTGGGTCGACGTCGCGCCGCTCGACGGGGCGTTCGTCGTCAATATCGGCGAGTTGCTCGAACTCGCCACCGGGGGTTACCTGCGGGCGACCGAGCACCGGGTGGATCTGGCCGGCGCCACCGCCGATCGCATCTCGGTGCCGTATTTCTTCAACCCCGCGCTGGATGCGCAGCTGCCGGTGCTGTCTCTGCCCGCCGACCTGGCCGCGCAGGCGCGGCGGGCGCCGGACCCGGCCGACCCGATCCACTCCGTTTACGGCCGCAACGCCTGGAAGAGCAGGGTGCGCGCGCACCCCGATGTGGCTGCTGCCCATGGATACGCGCCCGGTAGGCTCGAAAGCGAGAATCCCGTTCTCGGCTCGAGGAGCGAATGAAGTCCGGTGAGTGCGAATAACAAGCTGACGCCGACGTCACTGCGTGAGGCTTTCGGCCACTTCCCGTCCGGGGTGATCGCCATTGCCGCCGAGGTGAACGGAGTGCGGGAAGGCCTGGCGGCCAGCACGTTCGTGCCGGTGTCGCTGGAGCCGCCGCTGGTGTCGTTCTGCGTGCAGAACACGTCTACGACCTGGCCCAAGCTCAAGGGCGCGCCGATGCTGGGCATCAGCGTGCTCGGTGAGTCCCACGATGCGGCGGCCCGCACCCTGGCCGCCAAGACCGGTGACCGGTTCGCCGGACTGGAAACGGAATCGCGCGACTCGGGAGCGGTTTTCATCAGGGGCACGGCGTTGTGGTTGGAAAGTGCGATCGAGCAACTCATTCCGGCCGGCGACCACACTATCGTGGTGCTGCGTGTCAATGAGGTCACCGTCGACGCCGAGGTGGCCCCGATCGTGTTCCACCGCAGCGTTTTTCGCCGCCTCGGCGTCTGAGGCCGAGGGCGGCTAGGGCCGTTGGCTCAGTTCTCTCCGGTACCCGTCGATCCGTTGCTCGATCTCGCTCGCGTCGTCGTGCCGTCCTTCTTTGTGCGCCAGCTCGGCGCGGACGGACAACTCCCGAATCGCCGTTCGAATCTCGTTGTCGCTGGTCGTTCCTCGCATGCCGACCGGATACCCGGTGCGGCGGCGGTTAACGCCTGAACAGCTTGTTACCCAGCCACACGACCGGGTCGTACTTGCGGTCGGCGACCCGCTCTTTCATCGGGATCAGCGCGTTGTCGGTGATCTTGATGTGCTCGGGGCAGACCTCGGTGCAGCACTTGGTGATGTTGCAGTAGCCCAGCCCGTGCTCTTCCTGCGCCTGCTTCTGCCGGTCCACCGTGTCCAGCGGGTGCATGTCGAGCTCGGCAATCCGCATCAGGAAGCGCGGGCCGGCGAACGCCTCTTTGTTCTCGTCGTGGTCACGGATGACGTGACAGACGTTCTGGCACAGGAAGCACTCGATGCACTTGCGGAATTCCTGAGAGCGCTGAACGTCGACCTGCGCCATTCGGTACTCGCCCGGCTGCAGTTCCTTGGGCGGAGTGAACGACGGGATCTCGCGCGCCTTTTCGTAGTTGAACGACACGTCGGTCACCAGGTCGCGGATCACCGGGAAGGTCCGGATCGGGGTGACGGTGACGACCTCGTTCTCCTCGAATGTCGACATCCGGGTCATGCACATCAGGCGCGGCTTGCCGTTGATCTCCGCCGAACACGACCCGCACTTGCCCGCCTTGCAGTTCCAGCGCACCGCCAGGTCGGGCGTCTGCGTCTGCTGCAGGCGGTGGATGACGTCGAGGACGACCTCACCCTCGTTGACCTCGACGGTGAATTCTTGGAGCCCGCCGCCACTTTCGTCGCCGCGCCAGACCCGCATGCTCGCGTTGTAAGCCATTACGCTCTCCGTTCCGGGTGCTCGGCCAGCTCTTCGTTGGTGTAGTACTTCTCCAATTCGGAGATCTTGAAGAGCTCCAGCAAGTCGGCCCGCATCGGGACCTGTTCCTGGCGGGTGATGGTGATGTGGTCGCCGGTGGTCTCGGCCTCATCCTGGGAGGCTTCCGTGCACACCAGCAGCGTGTTGCGCCAGCTGGAGTCCATGCTCGGGTGGTCGTCGCGGGTGTGCCCGCCGCGGCTCTCGGTGCGGGTGAGCGCCGCCTTGGCGATGCATTCGCTGACCATCAGCATGTTGCGCAGGTCGATTGCCAGATTCCAGCCCGGGTTGTACTGGCGTCCGCCTTCGACCTGGACGTTCTGGTAGCGCGACCAGAGCTCCTTGAGCAGCTTGAGCGCCCGGGTGATCTCTTCCTCTTTGCGGATGATGCCGACCAGGTCGTTCATCACGTGCTGCAGATCCATCTGCAGCGCATAGGGGTTCTCCGGCGCCGAGCCGTCGGTGGGGCCGGTGAACGGCTTGAGGGCGAACTGCTCTGCGTCGCTGAGGGCATCCTCGGAGACCGTCGGACGGCTGCTCAGGGCCCGCACGTAGTCGGCGGCTCCCAGCCCAGCGCGCCGGCCGAACACCAGCAGGTCGGACAGCGAGTTGCCGCCCAGCCGGTTGGAGCCGTGCATGCCGCCGGAGCACTCACCGGCGGCGAACAGGCCCGGCACCTTGGCCGCGCCGGTGTCGGCGTCGACCTCCACACCACCCATCACGTAGTGACAGGTGGGGCCGACCTCCATCGGCTCCTTGGTGATGTCGACCTCGGCCAGTTCCATGAACTGGTGGTACATCGACGGCAGCCGGCGCTTGATCTCCGCCGGGGTCAGCCGGGACGCGATGTCCAGGTAGACCCCGCCGTGCGGGGTGCCGCGGCCGGCCTTTACCTCCGAGTTGATCGCGCGCGCCACCTCGTCACGGGGCAGCAGGTCCGGGGTGCGACGGGCCGAGTCGTTGTCCTTGAGCCACTGGTCGGCCTCCTGCTCGTCTTCGGCGTACTGCCCTTTGAAGACCGGCGGGATGTAGCCGAACATAAAACGTTCGTTCTCGGAGTTCTTGAGCACTCCGCCGTCTCCACGCACACCCTCGGTGACCAGGATGCCCTTCACACTCGGCGGCCAGACCATGCCCGTCGGGTGGAACTGGACGAACTCCATGTTGATCAAGGTGGCGCCGGCCCGCAGGGCCAGCGCGTGCCCGTCGCCGGTGTACTCCCAGGAGTTGGAGGTGACCTTGAACGACTTGCCGATGCCGCCGGTGGCCAGCACGACGGCCGGTGCCTCGAACAGCACGAAGTTGCCGCTCTCCCGCCAGTAGCCGAACGCCCCGGCGATCGCGTCACCGTCTTTGAGCAGCTCGGTGACCGTGCATTCGGCGAACACCCGGATCCGGGCTTCGTAGTCGCCGAATTCGGCGAAGTCCTCCTGCTGCAGCGAGACGATCTTCTGCTGCATGGTGCGGATCAGCTCCAGGCCGGTGCGGTCACCGACGTGGGCCAACCGCGGGTAGGTGTGTCCACCGAAGTTGCGCTGGCTGATCCGGCCGTCCTTGGTGCGGTCGAACAGCGCGCCGTAGGTCTCCAGCTCCCAGACGCGGTCCGGTGCCTCCTTGGCGTGCAACTCGGCCATCCGCCAGTTGTTGAGGAACTTGCCGCCCCGCATGGTGTCACCGAAGTGGGTCTGCCAGTTGTCTTTCGGGTTGGCGTTGCCCATGGATGCCGCGCAGCCACCCTCGGCCATCACCGTGTGGGCCTTGCCGAACAGGGATTTGGTCACCACCGCGACCTTCAGGCCGCGTTCGCGCGCTTCGATGACCGCGCGTAATCCTGCGCCGCCGGCACCGATTACGACTACGTCGTAGGCGTGCCTTTCGACCTCAACCATGAAACCTCGCTCAAATTATGGAATTTCGTTCGCAATGTGGCTGAAGGGCTGATCAGCCAATGAATCTCAGGTCGGAGATGGTGCCGCTGGACACCAGCAAGATGTAGAAGTCGGTGAACATCAACGTCCCGAGGGTGATCCAGGCGTACATCTTGTGCCGCTCGTTGATCTTGCTGACCTGGGTCCAGATCCAGTACCGCACAGGGTGTTTGGAGAAGTGCTTGAGACGGCCACCGGTGACGTGCCGGCAGGAGTGGCAGGACAGCGTGTAGGTCCACAGCATGATGACGTTGCCGAGCAGGACGAGATTGCCCAAACCGAACCCGAATCCGCCCGGGCCGTCTTCGGAGTGGAAGGCGGCGATGGCGTCCCAGGTGTTGATCACCGAGATGATGCCGGCGATGTAGAAGAAGTACCGGTGGGTGTTCTGGATGATCAGCGGGAACTTCGTCTCACCAGTGTAGTGGACGCGCGGCTCGGCCACCGCGCATGCCGTCGGCGACTGCCACACCGTGCGGTAGTAGGCGCCGCGGTAGTAGTAGCAGGTCAACCGGAACAGCAGCAGGAACGGCAGCGTCAACGCCGCGTAGGGCAACCACCACACGTTTGGCAGGATCTGCGGCCAGAATTCGCTGGCCTCACCGCAAGCCTTGCTGACGCACGGCGAGTAGAACGGCGTCAGGTAGTGGTACTTGGGGACGAAGAAGTAGTCCTGCTGGAACGCGCGCACCGTCGCGTAGATGACGAAAGCGGCGAAGCCCAGGTTGATCCTCAGGGGCTGCAGCCACCACCTGTCGGTGCGAAGCGTTTTGCGCCCGATTTGGGCTCGGGTAGCTGAAAAGACGCCGGACTCAGAACGGCTCGCCGTTGGTGCGCTCATCTAATGTGTTGTTCCTCTTCGAACGGGCTGTAGCTCGAAGGGTACACAGAATGAACGCCCGCTCCTTAGTCGGGCTTCTCAGTCAGGCGTCGGTCAATACCTGCTGTGACCCCCGACACCCTCATCGTCGACATCGCGCCAGAAGTCGGTGTCGTACTGGGTGTCCGGGATCGCGATCTTCTCGCCGGATTGGTAGACGGTGGCCCGGGTTAGGTCCAGTTCAGCGACATCGTTGTCGAGTAGTTCGATGTCAGTGAGGATTCGCTCGGCGTCGATGACGATGCGGCGCGTCGCCGGATTGTCTCCGTACCGCGACTTCAGCGAGGTCACACACCGCCGCAGCCCCCGCATCAGGTCGTGCAGTTCGGTGAGTTCAGTGGCAGTGGACAATCGATGCTCCCCGGGCCGAAGGTGTTACGGATCACAGTACGCCAGTCGATACTATCCGCTGTCGGAGCCGGACACCGGCCAACTTGGGTCCCGCCGCCAAGAAAGTGACTTTGTGCCCATGCCGCAGGAACCCGCCGAACAGGCCCGCGTGCTGCTGCAACTCCATCAACCGGGCAATCCGGTGGTGCTGCCGACGGTGTGGGATGCCTGGTCGGCGAATCTGGCCGCGCAGGCGGGATTCGCGGCGCTGACGGTGGGCAGTCACCCGCTGGCGGACTCGATCGGCAAACCCGACGGCGAGGGCATGTCGTTCGACGACGTGCTGGCCCGCGTCGCGCAGATCACCGCGGCCGTCGACCTGCCGGTCTCGGTCGACATCGAGTCCGGCTACGGGCTACCGGCGCCGCGGCTGATCGAGGGCCTGCTGGAGGCCGGCGCCGTGGGACTCAACATCGAAGACACCGTGCACTCCGAAGGCGGCCGGCTGCGGTCCTCCGGCGAGCACGCGGAGTTGGTGGGAGCCCTGCGGGCGGCCGCCGATGCGGCCGGGGTACACGTGGTGATCAACGCACGCACCGATGTGTTCCTGCGCCAGGAAGGCGACCCCGAGGGCCGGGTCGACCTGGCCGTGGCGCGCCTGTCCGAAGCGGCCCGGGCCGGCGCCGATGTGCTGTACCCGGTGGCGCGTCACGACCCGGAGACGTTGCGGCGCTTGGCAACTGAGTTGCCACTGCCGATCAACGCGATCGCGGTGCCGGACCAGGATGACCCGGCCTCGTTCGGCCCGCTCGGGGTCGCCCGGATCAGCTTCGGCCCGTTCTTCCAGTACGCGCTGTCAGCTCGGGCCACCGAACTGCTCGCCCGCTGGCAGTAGGGCCGAGCAGACACAAAAGTCCCCGACACGCCGTGCGTGCGGGGACCTTTGCGTCTTGTCGCCCTACTTGGTGATGGCGATGCGCTGCGGCTGCGCCCCGGCGTATGCGCCGGTGACCCGCACGGTCAGCACGCCCGCGTCGTACGACGCCGAGATGGCCTCGCCGGTGACGTGCGCCGGGAGCTGGAACGACCGGCGGAACGACCCGTACCGGATCTCCCGCAGGGTGCGGCCGTGCTCCTCTTCCGCGTGTTCGTCGCGGTGTTCGCCATGGATGACCAGGCGCCCCTTGTCCACCTCGACATTGACGTCCTTCTCGACGTCGACGCCCGGCAGCTCCAACCGGACTACCGCGTCATCCCCGTCCTTCAGGATCTCGGCCGCCGGGTTGAAACCGCTGGTAGCGGGCTTGGCCCAGTCGGCGGAAGCCGGACCGAAAAAGTCCCGCAGCCACCGGTCGGTGTCCCACGCCGGACGCGACCACAAGGCGAGATTGCTCATGGGTGACTCCTTACTCTTCGTTGTGAGTTAGCTGTGTCCGACGCTGTGCTGGTCGGCTACCCGGTTAAACATGAGTGCCCTACGCTAAAGTTCCACCTGGTCGTTCGCTGAGAGCGAACAGCGTCACACAGGCGATTGCCAGTTGTGAGGACGGCGTGATGAATGCGTCACATTCGGCGTCATTCGCGGCAACATCGGCTTCGTAGTCTCGTGACATGTCCTCTGCCGGAAGTACTCCCGCGCGCGCTGACGTCCGGCGTGTTGTCGTAGTCGGCCACGGCATGGTCGGCCATCGGTTCGTCGAGGCGCTGCGCGCCCGCGACAGCAGCGGCGCTTGGCGAATCACCGTGTTGGCCGAGGAGGCCGATGCCGCTTACGACCGCGTCGGCCTGACCTCCTACACCGAAAGCTGGGACCGCAGCCTGCTGGCCCTGCCCGGCAACGACTACGGCGGCGACCCGCAGGTGCAACTGCTGCTGAACACCCGCGTCACCGAAATCAACCGTGCGGCAAAGACAGTCGTCACTAACGACGGCCGGGTCCACGGTTACGACGCGCTGGTTCTGGCCACCGGCTCCTACGCCTTCGTCCCCCCGGTCACCGGGCACGACCTGCCGTCGTGCCACGTCTACCGGACCCTCGACGATCTCGACGCCATCCGCGCCGGCGCTCAGCGCGCCGTCGAGGCGGGTGGCGCCGGCGTTGTCATCGGTGGCGGGCTGCTGGGCCTGGAGGCTGCAAACGCGTTGCGCCAGTTCGGATTAGCGACACACGTGGTCGAGATGATGCCCCGGTTGATGGCTCAGCAGATCGACGAGGCGGGCGGCGCGCTGCTCGCCCGGATGATCGGCGAGCTCGGGATCGACATCCACGTCGGAACCGGCACCGAATCGATTGAGCCGGTTACGCATTCGGACGGGTCCGAATCGATGGTGGTGCGACTCTCCGATGGCCGGGTGATCGACGCGGGCGTGCTGATTTTCGCCGCCGGCATCCGGCCTCGCGACGAACTGGCCCGGGCCGCCGGCTTGGATATCGCCCCACGCGGCGGCGTGCTCACCGACTTGGCCTGCCGTACCAGCGATCCCGACATCTACGCGGTGGGCGAGGTAGCCGCGATCGAGGGCCGGTGCTACGGCCTGGTTGGCCCTGGCTACACCAGCGCCGAGGTGGTGGCCGACCGGCTGGTCGACGGCAGCGCGGAATTTCCCGAGGCGGACCTGTCGACCAAGCTCAAGCTGCTCGGCGTCGACGTCGCCAGCTTCGGCGACGCAATGGGCAGCACCGAGAACTGCCTTGAGGTCGTCATCAACGACGCGGTGAACCGCACCTACGCCAAGCTGGTGCTCTCCGACGATGCCAGGACGCTGCTCGGCGGTGTGCTGGTCGGCGATGCCTCGTCGTACGGGGTGTTGCGTCCCATGGTCGGCAGCGAACTGCCCGGCGACCCGCTCGCGCTCATCGCCCCGGCCGGGTCGGCTGGTGCCGCCGGTGCTCTGGGCATTGGGGCACTGCCGGATTCGGCCCAGATCTGCTCCTGCAACAACGTCAGCAAGGGCGACCTGAAGTGCGCCATCGCCGACGGCTGCGCCGACGTCGCGGCGCTGAAGTCGTGCACTGCCGCCGGTACCTCGTGTGGATCCTGCGTCCCGCTGCTCAAGCAGCTGCTGGAAGCCGAGGGCGTGGAGCAGTCCAAGGCGCTGTGCGAGCACTTCGGGCAGTCGCGGGCGGAGCTGTTCGAGATCATCTCGGCCACCGAGATCCGCACCTTCTCCGGACTGCTGGAGCGCTTCGGCCGCGGAAAGGGTTGCGACATCTGCAAGCCCGTCGTCGCCTCCATCCTGGCTTCCACTGGATCCGACCACATCCTGGACGGCGAGCAGGCCTCGCTGCAGGACTCCAACGACCACTTCCTGGCCAACATCCAGCGCAACGGCAGCTACTCGGTGGTGCCGCGGGTGCCCGGCGGCGACATCAAGCCCGAGCACTTGATCCTGATCGGCCGGATCGCACAGGATTTCGGTCTCTACACCAAGATCACCGGCGGTCAGCGGATCGACATGTTCGGGGCCCGGGTGGACCAGTTGCCGGCGATCTGGAAGCGCCTGGTCGATGCCGGCATGGAGTCGGGTCACGCCTACGGCAAGGCGTTGCGGACCGTGAAGAGTTGCGTCGGCAGCGACTGGTGCCGGTACGGCCAGCAGGATTCGGTGCAACTGGCCATCGACCTCGAATTGCGTTACCGCGGACTGCGGGCACCCCACAAGATCAAGCTCGGGGTGTCGGGCTGCGCACGGGAGTGTGCCGAGGCGCGCGGCAAGGACGTCGGGGTGATCGCCACCGAGCAGGGCTGGAATCTCTATGTCGGCGGCAACGGCGGAATGACCCCCAGGCACGCGCAACTGCTGGCCAGCGACTTGGACACCGAGACGCTGGTTCGTTATATCGACCGGTTTCTCATGTACTACATACGCACGGCCGACCGCTTGCAGCGGACCGCGCCCTGGGTGGAATCACTCGGCCTGGACCACGTGCGCGAGGTGGTGTGCGACGACTCGCTGGGTCTGGCCGGGGAATTCGAGGCCGCCATCGAGCGCCATGTCGCCGGCTATCAGTGCGAATGGAAGGGCGTGCTGGAGGATCCGGACAAGCTCTCGAGGTTCGTCTCCTTCGTCAACGCCCCCGACGCCGTCGACCCGACGGTGACGTTCACCGAGCGTTCGGGACGCAAAGTGCCTGTGCCCATAGGTATCCCGCGAGTTCGCGGACAGCTGTAGCTAGGGAGGGAATGAAACATGACTATCGTCAACGACATCCAGGCGTGGACCACCGCCTGCCAATACGACCACCTCATCCCTGGACGGGGCGTCGGGGTGCTGCTCGACGACGGTGCCCAGGCCGCGCTGTTCCGGCTTGACGACGGCGCCGTGCACGCGATCGGTAACGTCGATCCGTTCTCGGGTGCGGCGGTGCTGTCCCGTGGCATCGTCGGGGATCGCGCGGGCCGCGCCATGGTTCAATCGCCGATCCTCAAGCAGGCTTTCGCGCTGGACGACGGTTCCTGCCTGGATGACGAGCGGGTTTCGGTGCCGGTCTACCCGGTGCGCGTGACCGCCGACGGCCGGATTCTGGTGGGGCGGTTCGCGGCGCGAATGGCTGCCTAGTCGATCTTGCCGACGAGATAACGCTGCATCGTCGGACCGATGGCGTCCACCAGCTGTTCCACCGTCATCGAGTGCAGCGGCTCGGAACGCACGCCGTAGCGCATGATTCCCAGCCCGACCAGTTGCGATGCGCACAGCGAGGCCCGGACGGCGATCTTGTCGGCCCCCAGCATCTTGAGCAGCGGGTTGAATACCGGCCCGATCAACATCGACTGGACGATCTCGGCGGTCTTGGACAGGCCCGTGGAAGCGATCGCACTCGCGGCAAAAGGCCCGCCGCCGGCGGCATCCCACGTGGTGATCAGCATGTAGAGCGTGCGTCGTCCCACCTGGTTGACACTCCCGGTGAAGATGCGGTCGATGAACTCCGGTGTCCGGAACGGTAAACGGAGCATCTTCGCCACATCGTCGAGGAGTCCTCGCGAGGGCTCTTCGTTACGGGCCATGTTGCCAGGATTACCCGGGATACCTACAAACATCAAGTGTCGTTGCTCACGCCGTGCGCTGGTAGAGCCTTCCGGCCGAAGAAGCGGCGGCCTCCCGGAACCGGTCGGCGAGCAGGCGGGCCACCCCGGGATGGGTGCCCAGCGGCCGCGTCACGAGGTCGGCGCCACAGTCGTCCAGCCGCTCCTGGAACAGGCCGTCGGCCAGCAGGTAGGAAGCCACTACGACCCGGCGCGCACCGCGGCGACGGGCGTTGGCGACGACATCGCGGATGGTCGGGGTGCCGGTGGCCGCGAATCCCAGTTCAACGGGCGACCCGGTCAGCGTCGACAGCAACGTCGCCGCAAGGTCCAGGTCGGCACGGGCCCGGCGGTCGGAAGTACCCGCGGCGGCCAGGATCACTGAATCCTCGGAGTGCCAACCGGATTCCAGCAGGTTTTGGTAGATGATCCGGGCGATGCCCGGTCCCGGGCCGAGCGCGGGGGTGACGAGGACATTCGGGTGTCCGCTGGCCTCGATATGTGCGGGCAGGTCGGCCCGGACGTGGAAGCCGCGAGAAAGGAATGCGGGCAACACGATTGCGGGCCTGTTCCTGGCGTGCACGGTCGAGAGCACTTCGCTGGGGGTGGGCCCGAGCACGTCGACGAACGCCACCGCGATGTTGCGGTCGAGCAGTTCACCCACCCGGGCGGCGAGGTCGCCGATCATCGCGACGCCAGCCGGCCGGCGGGTGCCGTGGGCCGTCAGGATCAGGCTCATGCCGCGTCGTGCTCTCCGTCGAGGGCCAGCCGGTAACCCCGCTTGACCACGGTGGCAACGATGTTCTTGTCGCCCAGCGCCGTTCGCAGCCGAAGCACGGCGGTGTCCACCGCATGCGTGTCACCACCGTTGCCGGGCAGCAGTCGCAACAGTTCCGCGCGTCCGACCACATCCCCGGGCCGGTGTGCCAGGGCATGCAGTATCGCCATGCCACTGCCCGACACCGTCTTCACCGACCCGTCGACCAGCACGCAGGTACCCCGGATGTCCACCAGATGACCGGCGGCCCGCACACTGCACGAACCGAGCAGCGGCAGTTCCTCGGCGATATGACGTGCCAACGCGCCCAACCGCATTCGCTCCGGTGACGATGTCGGCACCCCGTGCCGGATCAACGGTCGCGACGTCACCGGGCCCACGCACATCGCGTGCACACTGCTGCGGAACGCCGCCAGCACCTGGTCCTCGATGCCCAGGTCGCGGCTGCGCTCCAGCACCGCCACGGCCGCCGGGGCCGAGGTGAAGCTCACCGCGTCGAACTGCCGCCGGGCGATACCCGTGACCAGCTGATCGAACTCCCCGTCCAATGGCACCGGCTTCCAACGGTATACCCGGAGCGGAACCACGTCGGCACCCGCGGCGCGCAGACCACCGAGGAACTCCGGAAAGGGATCCCACCCATCGGCCGCGCCGTGCAACTGAACGGCGATACGCTTACCGTCGACTCCCGATTGGAGCAGATATTCCAGGACTTCGTGCGAGGATTCGGATTCGGGCGACCATTCCTCGCGGAGTCCGCCGGCGCGCAGGGCGCCGGTTGCTTTCGGGCCGCGCGAGATGACCCGCGCTGATGACAACGAGTCGATGAGTTCGGTCGCCAGGCCCCACCCTTCGGCCGCCGCCACCCAGCCGCGAAATCCTATGCCGGTGTGGGCCACCAGAATATCCGGTGGATTGGCGATCAAAGCCTCTGTGTTGCCGTGCAATTCGTCGTCATCGGGTAGCGCGATCATGCTGATCGCGGGCGCGGCGAAAACCTCCGCTCCGTGACGATTCAGCAGCGCGCACAACTCTTCTGAGCGACGCGCCGAGGTGACTGCGATGCGGTAGCCAGTGAGTGGCGCAGACGTTGACTGGGCCATATGTCCTTTGTATGCCAAGCCCATTTCCGAAGCGTTACCTGGCAATTGCTGCAGCATTGCCCTCGGCTGCGTTCTTCATCACAGGTGTGCCGGGACGGCGTACGTACATTGCCCAGGTTAGCCACGCGGCGAAGACGTAGGACGCCAGGAACGTCCAGTAGGCCGAGGTCTCGGTGCCGCTGTGCAGATAGGACTCGCGCAGCGCCAGGTTGATACCCACCCCGCCCAGCGCCCCTACGGCTGAACAGAATCCGATAAGCGAACCGGACATGGCACGCGCCCAGTGGCGACGCTGGGCCTCGTTGACATCCAGGGAACGGCTTCGTGCCTCGAAGATCGACGGGATCAGCTTGAACACCGAGCCGTTGCCCATCCCGGCCAGGATGAACAACGCGATGAAGCACGTCACATAACCGATCAGCGTGAAACTGCCCGTGTCCGGTGCGATGTCGTCATGGGTGCTGATGCCCACCAGCAAACCTGATGCCAGGATCATGCCGGCGAGAACACCCAGGGTGACCCGGCTCCCGCCAATGCGATCGGACAGGCGGCCGCCGTATATCCGGGCCAGCGAGCCCAATAATGGCCCGACAAAAGCGATCTGGGCCGCGTGAAGTGCCGCGTGCTTGACGGATTCGCCGTGCTCTTCGAAGTTGACCTGCAGCACCTGGCCGAAGGCGAATGCGAAACCGATCCAAGAGCCGAAGGTGCATATGTAGAGCAGCGAGATCACCCAGGTGTGCCGCACGAACAGCACCGAGCGCAACGTGTTCAGCTGAATGCCGTGTTCCAGATTGTCCATGAACAATGCCGCGGCGATACCTGCGATTGCCAGCAGCACAAGGTAAATCGCACACACCCAGTACGGCGCCTGGTGACCGGCGGTGGCCAGCGCCAACAGCCCGGCGAGTTGGATCACTGCGACTCCCAGGTTTCCGACACCGGCGTTGACGGCCAGCGCCGCACCTTTGAGCCGCTCCGGATAAAACGCGTTGACATTGGCCAGGGAGGCCGCGTAATTGCCGCCGCCCAGGCCGGTCATGGCCGCGCACAACACATATGGCCACAGCGGCAGACCGGGATGGGCCAGCAGCGCGATGGTCAGGGCGGTGGGGATCAGCAACACGAACGCCGAGAACGTGGTCCAGTTGCGGCCGCCGAACCTGGCGATGCCCAGCGTGTAGGGGATGCGCGCGCAACCGCCGGTCAGGGTGGCAACGGCACCCAGCAAGAGCTTGTCCCCGGCCGAGAAGCCGTACACGGCTGCGGGCATGAACAGTGTCATCACCGGCCACAGCGACCAGATCGAGAACGCGACGTGATCGCCGGCCACCGTGCAGAGCAGGTTGCGCCTGGCGATCTTGTCGTTCCCGGCTTCCCAGGCCGCGGTGTCCTCGGGATTCCAGTCCGCGATGCGATGGTTGCGGCCCATAGGTTATTCACCTTTCCGGGCACCTCGACGGGCACCACGAAGTGAAGAGGCTTGCGCCAAGGTCGGTTTCGATGCTCACATCGGGCACTCGAGGCAGTCAACCCGAAAAGGCCCACATCGGCTGAAAGTTGTGTCCCAGTTGTCTGCCAGATACCTGTAAACCTCGAAACACCTTGAGACCGATTGTGAATACCCCGACGCCCCTGCGGGGTGTCGCGTCACCGAAGTCACACTCGGCGTATCGGTCCACCAATTGGGGGAGGAAATTTCATCCCGACAATCCACCGCTTGCCGTAGAGACGTGTGGCCGGCGCCACACCAGAGTGATCAGCGAGCCCGAAGTGGAAGGGAAATGGATCGCCGTGTCATATCTAATGGTTGCCCCAGAAGCACTTTCGTCGTCAGCGGCGGATCTGGCAAGTATCGGTTCGGCGCTGCGGTGGGCCAACGAGAACGCTGCCGCTTCGACGACGGAGGTTGTGGCCGCGGGCGCTGACGAGGTGTCGGTCGCGTTGGCGTCGCTGTTCTCCGGGCATGGTCAGGCCTATCAGAGCCTGTCCGCCGCCGCGACGGCATTTCACGACCAGTTCGTGCAGTCCCTGGCCGCGAACGTGAGCTCTTATACGGACACCGAGGCCGCCAATCTGGCTCTGCTGCAACAACAGATCCTCGAGGCGATCAATGCCCCCACGGAAGCTGCGCTGGGGCGGCCGTTGATCGGCGACGGCGCCGACGGCGCGGAGGGGTCGGGCGCCAACGGCGCAGCGGGCGGAATCTTGTTGGGCAACGGGGGCAACGGAGGCTCGGGCGCGACCGGTCAGGCCGGAGGTGCGGGTGGCGCTGCCGGTCTGATCGGCAGCGGCGGGGCCGGAGGTGCCGCTGGTGCCGGTGCCAACGGCGGCGCCGGTGGTAGCGGGGGGTGGCTCTACGGCTACGGCGGGAACGGCGGCAGCGGCGGGGCGGCGACGTCGGTCGGCATGACGGGTGGCAATGGGGGCGCCGGCGGCAGCGCCGGGCTGTTCGGCGTCGGCGGCGACGGGGGGCACGGCGGTGCCGGCATGACCGGCGCAGACGCGGTGAACCCGCCGTCGGTCACCGACCCGAGCCTCAACGGCATGGACAACCCCAGTAACCAGGTCGGACAAACCGGAGCCGCCCGGGGAGGCCTCGGGTCGCCCGGGTCACCCGGAACCGTCGGGGTGGATGGCGGCAACGGTGGAAACGGCGGCAGCGCCGATGTCACACGGACCCCGGGCGTCACCGCGGGAGCGGACGCCATTTCCGGAAGCGGCGGCAAGGGCGGCACCGGCGGTCCCGGCGGCGCCGCCGGTGGCGCCGGCGGTACGGCCGGTTACGCGCGCTCCGTGGACGGCGGGGCCCTCGCGGCATTCGGCGGCAAGGGTGGTGACGGGGGTGCCGGTTTGAACGGACAGGCCGGCAGCGCCGGCGGCGCAGGCGGGGACGGGGGCCGCGGCGGGTGGCTGGTCGGCAACGGCGGTAACGGCGGTCTCGGCGGCGACGGTGGGTTCGGCGGTAGCGGTTCCGCCGGCGGCAGTGGCGGTTCCGGCGGCGGGCATTACTACATCGATTCGTCGTCCACCAACGCCGCCTATAGCTCAGGCGGAAACTCGTTCGGCGGCAACGGCGGACGGGGCGGCGGTGGCGGCGAGGGCGGCCACGGCGGCCAGGGCGGCGCCGGTGGCGCGGGCGGAAACGCCGGGGCCGGCGGGATGCTGGCCGGCAACGGCGGAGCAGGTGGCTTCGGCGGGGCCGGTGGTGCCGGGGGCAGCGGCGGCCTGGGCGGCCACGGTGGCAACGGTGCCGCCGGCGGCGACGCTCTTCCGATCTGGCGCCCCCTCTGGAACCGCGTTCGGCGGCTTCGGCGGCGCCGGCGGTGACGCCGGGCACGGCGGTGACGGAGGCAACGGGGGCAACGCGGGTACCGGCGGAACCGGCGGACGCGGCGGACTGATCGGGTGGGACGGCGCGGGCGGCGGCTTCGGTCACGGCGGAGCGGGGGGAGCCGGTGGCTCCCGGGGTGACGCCGGCACCGGCGGCGCGGCCGGGCTCGGCCTCGGGTCCACTGGCTACGACGGCCTGGCCGGAGCCGACGGACTGAGCAGCCCGGACTTCGACGGGACCCCGGGCACTGCCGGCTACCCCGGCCCGACAGTCAAGCGCGCGTGATCTACACGTATGCCAGGCCGGTGCGGCCGGCCGCGGTTGCGCCAAGCGGCCTGCGCACGTAGATCGCCCACGTCAGTACCGAGGCGGCGATGTAGAACCCGACAAAGACCCAGAACGCCGACGTCGCGGTACCGTTGCTCGAATAGGACTGGCGCAGAGCGAGATTGACGCCGACGCCGCCCAGCGCGCCGACGGCCCCGGCGAACCCGATCAGTGCGCCGGACATCGAACGTGACCACTGCCGTCGTTCGGCCTCACTCACCGGCAGTGAATGGCTGCGGGCCTCGAAGATCGACGGGATCATCTTGTACACAGAGCCGTTGCCGATCCCGGACAGGATGAACAGCGCCACAAACCCCATTACGTAACCGATCATCGTGGAGGCCGGCGCGGGGCCGGTGCGGTGATCGGCGAAAGTGCTGACGCTGACCAGTATTCCGGCCGCGAGGATCATCGCGCAGAACGCGCCCAGGGTGACCCGCCCGCCCCCGATGCGGTCGGCCAGCCGGCCCCCGTACACCCGCGACAGCGAACCCAGCAGCGGTCCCAGAAAAGCGATCTGGGCAGCATGCAGGGCGGCTTGCCCTGTGCTCTGCCCGCCGGCGATGAAGTTGATCTGCAACACCTGGCCGAACGCGAACGAGAATCCGATGAACGAGCCGAAGGTGCCGATGTAAAGCGTTGAGATCACCCAGGTGTGCGGCTCGGCCAGCACCTTGCGCATGGTATGCATCTCGATGCGGTACTGCTTGAGGTTGTCCATGTACAACGCCGCGCCGATACCGGCCACTGCCAGCAGCACCAGGTACACCGCGCAGACCCAGTACGGCCTACGGTCGCCGGCCGTGGCGATCACCAGCAGGCCGACCAGCTGGATCATCGGCACTCCGAGGTTTCCGCCGCCGGCGTTGAGTGCCAGCGCCCAGCCTTTGAGCCGCTGCGGATAGAACGCGTTGATGTTCGTCATGGAGGAGGCGAAGTTGCCGCCGCCGAGTCCGGCGAGCGCGGCGCACACCAGATACGGCCACAGCGGCAGCCCCGGATTGGCCAGCAGCACAATGGTTCCGACGGTCGGGATAAGCAGCACCACCGCCGAGAAGACGGTCCAGTTGCGGCCGCCGAACTTCGCGGTCGCGAAGGTGTAGGGGAACCGCAGGCAGCCGCCCACCAGCGTCGCCGTGGCGCCCAGCAGGAATTTGTCTCCGGCGGAGAACCCGTACACCGACGCCGGCATGAACAGCACCATCACCGACCAGATCGACCAGACGGAGAATCCGACGTGTTCGGCGGCCACCGACCAGATCAGGTTGCGCCGGGCGATGTCCTTGTTGCCCGCCTCCCACGCGACCACATCTTCGGGATCCCAGTCGGAGATAACGTGCGAACGGCGGGCGAACATGAAGACTCCTAACGTCATCGAACTTGCCGATCACGCTAGAAATCCATTGTTGCCCGAGCGCTTCCGTCACCGACCCGGGTGTGTGAACTTCCGATCACCCCGCCGCCCACCGTGGTGTGAGGCCTACCAGACGTCTCCGTCGCGCCAGTCGCACATCAACTCCGCGGAGGTGTCCAGGGTCACGCTCACCGGCAGGACGAATATCGAACCGTCGTCATCGGGAGTGCGGGCCGGGCCGGTGGGGGCCAGCACCGACGTCGGGCCGAGCCAGGGCAGCCAGCCCCGGGCCGCATACAACCCGCGGGCGTCCACCGTCGAGCTGAGGGCACCGAGTTGGTAGGCGCCACGCATCACCTGCTCGGCCCCGTCCAAGAGGGCGCGAACCAACCCCTGCCCGCGCCAATCCTCGCGTACCGCAACACCTTCCACGTACCCACAACGCAGCGCCCGGTCATGGTAGATCAGTCGCCGCTGCACCACCGCGGCGTGCGCGATGATCGCGCCGTGGTGCCAGACCAGTGCGTGCATCCCGCCCAGGGTGTGTTCCCAGTCGGTGTCGGTGAAGTCACCGGCGAACGCCGTGGTGACCATCTGGTAGATGCTCTGGCGCGTGTGAGTGTCCAGATCGGCGGTGTGGACCAAGCGTGCGGTGTGCACGGTGCTTGTTCTACCAGGCCCGGCCTATCCCGTTCGCCGTGGCCGTGCCCAGTGCAGCCGCACGTGCTGTCCGGGCCGCACCTGGGCGGCCTTGTCGATGTCCTCGTCGACCACCACACCGATCACCGGATATCCGCCGGTGACCGGGTGATCGGGTCCCAGAATCACCGGCAGGCCGTTGGGGGGCACCTGAATGGCGCCGCGCGTGGCGCCCTCGCTGGGTAGCTGCCGGTCCGGCTCGCGGTGCTGCAGTGGACGCCCGACCAGGCGCATGCCCACCCGGTCGCTGCGGTCGGAGGCCACCCAGTCGGTGCGGACCAGGATGTCGGGGTCGACGAACCAGTCGTCGCGCGGCCCGGGTATCGCCAGCAGCTCGACGGCGTCCGTGGTGATGGCGGCCACCGGGGCCTGGTCCAGTTCGGGGTAGTCGTCGGTGTGGTCGCCGATCGGCAACACGTCGCCGGCCTGTAACGGCAAGGGGCCGATCGCCGACATCACGTCGTAGCTGCGCGAGCCGAGCACCGGCGTCACGCAGATGCCGCCGCGCACTGCCAGATACGTCCGCAGCCCGGCCCGCGGGGTGCCCAGCGATATCACCTGTCCATCACGGACATGGTGAATGCTGTTGGTGCCGAACATGATTCCGTTGACGGTGGGATCGGTGTCGGCCCCCGTCACCGCGATGTCCAGATCGCCGCCACGAACCCGGGCGGTCAGACCGCCGAACGTCACCTCGACGGTGGCCCGGTCGTCGGGGTTGGCGACCAGCCGGTTGGCCAGCGTGTGCGAGCGGCGGTCGGCGGCCCCGGAGGGGCCGACTCCCAGGTGGGCGAGTCCGGAGCGGCCGAGGTCCTGAACGATCGCCAGCGGCCCGGTGCGCAGGATTTCCAGAGTGGGGGTCATGACTGGCTCCCTAACCGGCCCTGAACCGGACCCACCGGCCCTGCGTGAGCAGTGCGGGTTCGGGTCGATCGATGTCCCACAACACCGCGTCGGTGTGGCCGATGATCTGCCAGCCGCCCGGTGACTGCCGCGGATAGACCGCGCTGAATTCGCCGGCCAGGGCCACCGCGCCGGCCGGCACCGAGGTTCGCGGCTCGGATCGACGCGGCACGCGAAGCCGCTCGTCGCCGCCGATCAGGTAGGCGAAGCCCGGGGCGAAACCGCCAAACCCGACCCGCCACCGGGTGGCGGTGTGTGCGTTGATGACCTGCGCGGGACTCAGGCCGGTGTGACCGGCGACGTGGGCCAGATCAGGGCCGTCGTAGACGACGTCGATCACGATGTCGTCAGCCGGATCGCCGGGGCTGGGATGCGCCGCGTCGGCGACCACCCGCAACCTTCTGATGCGCTGCCTGGTGACGCCCTGGAAGCGCGGTCCCTCGAGTTTCACCAGGACCGTGACCGAGGCCGGGACGATGTCCACGACCCCGGGTAAGCGCGCCGCCCGTAGCGTCTGCGTCCACGCCAAAACCTCGGCGGTGCTGTCACACTGCAGGATCAGTGCTTGGTCGCCGTAGTCGACCACGGTGGTTGCCAAGTCGAGGCCCCCCGAGAACTCGGTGATCTCCGTCACACTCATCTTTCGACGGTAGCTCTGGCCACCAACGCCTTGCGAGCAAATTCGAGCACTGCCAGAGGTGCCTTAGCAAACGCTCAGAGCGTCATCAGCCCAGGATCTTGGCCAGCTGCGGAGGCAGCTGATCGGCGACCACGGGATAGCTCAGCGGCGATGCGAAGGCGATTGCTCCGGCCAGGTCTTTCCCCGTGAAGATATGACGCTTCTGCGCGGTCGCCTGCGCCGCTGCCACCTCGGGGTCGGCCAGCAGCGCCTGCTCCTCCTCGGGGCTCTCCGTCGACCAGATCACCACGTCGGCGGCGTCCAGCACGTCTTTGATGTGATCGCGGGGGATCACCGCCCGGTGGTCGGCGGCGTAGGGCTTGATGCTGTCGGCGACCACCAGCCCCATCTGGTTCAGAAAATCGGTGCGCCAGCCGGCCACGGTCGCCACGATCGTGCCCTGCCAGATGCGGCCCTGCATCAGCAGCGCCTTGCGGCCTTTCCAGGACGGATTCTTCTGCCCCACATCGGTGAACCTGCCGTCGACGGCGTTGACCAGGGTCTTCATCTGATCGGCCTGGAACACCGCCTGGCCGATCGCGGCGGCCTGGTCCTTCCATGGCTCGAAGAACGCGTCGCCGTCGGACTGGGCGATGGTCGGGGCGATCGCGGAGAGCTTCTGGTACGTGTCGGAGTCCAGGCCGGCGTTGGTCGCCACGATCAGGTCCGGCTTGAGGCCGGCGATCTGATCCACCTGTATCCCGTTGTCCAGGTTCAGCAGAACCGGTTGTGCCGCAGCAAGTTTCGGCTGCGCCCAGGGCCATACCCCGAACGGCTGGTCGCCGAACCAGTTGGTCACCGCGATCGGCACCACGCCCACGGCCAGCAGGTCGTCCTGTTCGGTGTAGCCGGCGCTCACCACCCGCTTCGGCGGCTGTTTCACGACGGTCTGGCCGAACAGGTGGGTGACCGTCACCGAACCGCCGCCGGCCGATCCGGACGCCGGCTTGGGGTCGGAGCACGCAGCAATCAGCCCGGCGACCCCCGTCACCCCGGCGGCCTGCAGAAACCCCCGCCGACTCCATCCCTGGTGCACAGCGAGAGAGTATCGCGTGTCTTACCGAACCGTCAGTTACGTGGCTTCTTTCCAGGGCTCGGCTTTGGTGTGTAGCCCACCCAAGGGGAGTAATCGGCGATCAGGTCTTCCTGGGGTGGACGCTGGTCGGCGGGTACGTGCTGCAGGTTGATCCGGATCCGGTACCAGATCGAACTGGGTCCGCGCATGCCGTCGACCAGCACGTCGACCGGCTGCAGCAGTGCGGCCGCCGCGGGATGCCGCTCCCGCCAGGCGTCCAGTGCGGACATCGCCTCGTCTTTGGTCTTGGTGCGGGCCACCTCGATCAACGGCATCACCGATTGCCGCCGGCCATCGGCGGACTTCTTGGCGCCGCGCGGCGCCTTCTCCGGGGGACCCAGTTCGTCGGCCAGTCCCAGCAATTGATCGAGGCTGCCGCTCACGTCGTCCATGCCGGCCCACGGGTCGCCCAGCTCGGCGAACCGGTCAGGCACCGTGGTGATGGTGAACTCCTCGGGCCGGCACCCGGGTACCTCATCCCAGCGCAGCGGTGTGGAAACCCGGGCGTCGGGGGTGGCGCGCACCGAGTACGCCGACGCGACGGTGCGGTCCTTCGCGTTCTGGTTGAAGTCGACGAAGACGCCCTCGCGTTCCTCCTTCCACCACCGGCTGGTCGCCAGGTCGGGTGCGCGCCGTTCGACCTCGCGTGCGACGGTCTGCGCGGCGAGGCGCACTTTGGCGAACGGCCAGTGCGGGGCGATCCGGGCATAGACATGGAACCCGCGTGACCCCGACGTCTTGGGCCAGGGGGTCAGGCCGTAGTCCTCGAGAACCTCCCGGGCCACCAGGGCAACGTCGACGATGCGCCGCCAGTCCACACCGGGCATCGGGTCCAGGTCGACCCGCAGCTCGTCGGGGTGCTCGAGATCGTTGGCGCGCACCGGATGTGGGTTCAGGTCGACGCAACCCGTGTTGATCACCCAGGCCAGTCCGGCGGCGTCGTGGATGACGGCCTCGTCGGCGTAGGTGCCCGACGCATAGCGCAGCGTGGCGACGTCCACAAAATCCGGCCGGTTGGCCGGCGCGCGCTTCTGGAACACCGCCTCCTCGGTGATGCCCTTGACGAAGCGCTTGAGGATCATCGGCCGTTCCGCCACCCCGCGCAAAGCGCCATCCGCGACGCTGAGGTAGTAACGCACCAGGTCGAGCTTGGTGATGCCCTGATCAGGGAAAACAACCTTGTCCGGATGCGTGATGGTGACCTCGCGGCCGGTCACGTCCAGCGACACGGGTTTGGTCATAGAACTCGATGGTAATTCGGGGGAAACCTACCGATCGCTTTGCGACCTCCGTCACATATGGTGAGGAACATGCCTAATCTCAGCGACCTGCCCGGGCAGATCCCTGCCAAGATTCAGCAGTACGTCGAACGCGGCGCTGCCGAACTGCACTATGTGCGCAAGATCTTTGAAGCGGGCGCATTCAAGATCGAGTCGCCCCTCAAAACCGCGGCGATGGCGGCCGATATCGCCAAGTGGGGCGAATTCGGCATGCTGCCGTCGCTGAACGCGCGGCGCCATCCCGATGCCCGGGCAGTCATCGACGAGGAAGGCGAGCTCACCTACCAGGAGCTCGACGAGGCCGCCCACGCCGTCGCCAACGGCCTGATCGAGATGGGCGTCAAGGGTGGCGACGGGGTGGCCATCCTGGCCCGCAACACCCGGTGGTTCGTCATCGCCAACTACGGCGCCGCCCGGGCCGGTGCCCGCATCATCCTGCTGAACAGCGAATTCTCCGGTCCTCAGGTCAAAGAGGTCTCCGAGCGCGAGGGCGCCAAGGTGATCATCTATGACGACGAGTACACCAAGGTGGTCAGCAAGGCCGAGCCGGAGCTGGGCAAGCTGCGGGCGCTGGGCACCAACCCGGACAGTGACGAGGATTCGGGCAGCAAGGACGAGACGCTGGCCGACCTGATCAAGCGCAGCAGCAAAGAACCGGCGCCCAAGGCCAGCAAGCACGCGTCGATCATCATTCTGACCAGCGGAACCACCGGCACGCCGAAGGGCGCCAACCGCAGCACCCCGCCGACGTTGGCGCCGGTCGGCGGCATCTTGTCGCACGTGCCGTTCAAGGCCAACGAGATCACCTCGCTGCCGGCGCCGATGTTCCACGCGCTGGGCTACCTGCACGCCACCATCGCGATGTTCCTGGGCTCGACGCTGGTGCTGCGCCGCAAGTTCAAGCCGCCGCTGGTGCTCGAAGACCTCGAGAAGCACAAGGCGACCGCCATGGTGGTGGTGCCGGTGATGCTGTCGCGTCTCCTGGACGCCATCGAGAAGATGGACAAGAAGCCCGACCTGTCGCACCTGAAGATCATCTTCGTGTCCGGGTCGCAGCTGGGCGCCGAGCTGGCGACGCGGGCGCTCAAGGATTTCGGACCGGTCATCTACAACATGTACGGCTCGACCGAGATCGCGTTTGCGACCATCGCCGGACCCAAGGACCTGGAGAAGAACGCCGCGACGGTCGGACCCGTGGTCAAGGGCGTCAAGGTCAAGATCCTCGACGACAACGGCAAGGAGAAGCCGCAGGGCGAGGTGGGCCGGATCTTCGTCGGAAACGCCTTCCCCTTCGAGGGTTACACCGGCGGCGGTCACAAGCAGATCATCGACGGTCTGATGTCCTCGGGTGACGTCGGCTATTTCGACGAGGACGGTCTGCTCTACGTCTCCGGACGCGATGACGAGATGATCGTCTCCGGGGGCGAGAACGTATTCCCGGCCGAGGTCGAGGACTGCCTCAGCGGGCATCCCGAAGTGGTGGAGGCCACCGCGATCGGCGTCGAGGACAAGGACTGGGGTCACCGGCTGCGTGCCTTCGTGGTCAAGAAGGACGGCTCCGACGTCGACGAGGACACCCTGAAGAAGCACGTGAAGGAAGAGCTGGCCCGCTACAAGGTGCCCCGCGAGGTGATCTTCCTCGACGAGTTGCCGCGCAACCCGACCGGCAAGATCCTCAAGCGCGAACTGCGTGAGCTGGATGTCGACGACAAGGACAAGGCCGCGGACAAGGCCAAGGACCTCGCCAAGGATTCGGGCAAGGGTAAATCTGACGACGCCAAATCTGACGACGCCAAATCTGAGTAGCCGCAGCGAGATTGCCGTCAGGGTCGCGATTCGCGCGTGATCGCGACCGCGGCTGCAATCTCGACGCGACGGGTCTAGGGGTCTGGGGTTCTACGGGTCGCGGGGCAGTCCCAGCAGCCGCTCGGCGATGATGTTGAGCTGCACCTCCGAGGTGCCGCCGTAGATGGTGGTGGCCCGGCTGGACAGTAGATAGTCGCCCCACTTGCCCTGCGGGGTGTCGGGGTCGCCGATCACGGCGTCCGTCCCGAAGGACGACACCGCGAACTCGGCGTAGCCCTGCCCGGTGCGCATCGACAGCAGCTTGGAGATGGCGGCCGACGGCATCGCGTCGCCGCCGGCCAGGGTCAACAGCGTGGAACGCAGGTTGAGCACCTTGGCGGCGTGGCCCTCGGCGATCAACTGGCCGGCGCGGTGCCGGGCGACCTGGTCGAAATGGCCGTCCCGCACGAACTCGACGAACTGCGGCAGGCTCGCCAGGAAGTTCAGGTCGCTGCCGCCGATCGAAACCCGTTCGGCGGTAAGGGTATTGCGGCTGACCTCCCACCCCCGGTTCACCTCACCCAGCACA
Source organism: Mycobacterium sp. Z3061 (assembly GCF_031583025.1). Lineage (NCBI taxonomy): Bacteria > Bacillati > Actinomycetota > Actinomycetes > Mycobacteriales > Mycobacteriaceae > Mycobacterium > Mycobacterium pumcae. Next base: position 746,776 of record NZ_CP134062.1, read on the forward strand.
TACTCGTCCGGCACGAACACATCGTCGATGTAGACGGTGTTGAAGAACTCCTGCCCGGTGAGTTCGCGCAGCGGCTTGACCGTCACGCCCTCGCTCTTCATGTCGAGCAGGAAGTAGGTGATGCCGTTGTGTTTAGGAGCGTTGGGATCCGTTCTGGCCAGCAGCGCACCCCACTGCGAGAACTGCGCGGCCGTAGTCCAGATCTTCTGCCCCGTGATGCGCCAGCCGCCGTCCACCTTGGTCGCCTTGGTGGACAGGCCGGCCAGGTCGGATCCGGCTCCGGGCTCGGAAAACAGCTGGCACCAGATCATCTCGCCCCGGAACGTCGGAGGCAGGAAACGCTGTTGCTGCTCCTCGGTGCCGAACGCGACGATGGACGGAATGATCCAGGCGGCGATGCCGACCTGCGGCCGCTTGACCCGCCCGGCGGTGAATTCCTGGGAGATGATCACCTGCTCGACGGGACTCGACGCCCGGCCCCACGGCTTGGGCAGATACGGCAGCACCCACCCGGCCTCGGCGATCGCGACGGTGCGCTCGGCGCGATCCATGTCCTTGAACGCCGCCACCTCGGCGCGGATCTCGGCGCGCAGCTTCTCGGTGGCGGGATCCAGATCGATGTCGACCGCGCGCATCCCGGTGGTGGTGGCGGTGTCGACCACCCGTTGCGGGTATTCCGAGGCGCGGCCAAAGCAGGCCGCCAGCAACAGGGCCCGGCGGTAGTACACGTTGGTGTCGTGTTCCCAGGTGAAGCCGATGCCGCCGTGCACCTGAATGCAGTCCTGTGTGCATCGCTGGGCCGCGGCCGGTGCCAGCGTCGCCGCCACCGCAGCGGCGAACCCCAGGTGCTCGCTGTCCTCGTCCAACGCGCGGGCAGCGTCCCACACCGCGGCGGTGGCCCGCTCGGTGTCCGCCATCATCTCGGCGCACTTGTGCTTGATGGCCTGGAACTGTCCGATCGGCCGGCCGAACTGTTCGCGGATCTTGGCGTAGGCCGATGCGGTTTCGGTCGCCCAGCGTGCCACCCCCACCGCCTCGGCCGACAGCAACGTCGTCATCAGCGCGTGCGCCTTCGTCATGCTCAAGTTGGCCAGCACCACGTCGTCGCCCACTTCGACCGCGTTGGCGCAGACGTCGGCTATGGGCCGCAGCGGATCGATGCATCGCACCGGCGTTATCTCCAGCTGCTCGGCGCGCAGCACCACCCACTCCTCCCCGCTGTCGATGGCAACCGGCAGCACCAGGACGGAGGCCTGCGCGGCGGCGGGGACCGCGCGCACTTCGCCGCGGATCACGAGCACGTCACCCTGTCGGGTGGCCGTCAGTCCCGAATCAAGCGCATAGGCGCCGATCGCCGCGCCGGACGCCAGCTCGGCCAGTACCTTGGCGTCCGGGTCGTGCGCCGCGATCAGCGCGCTCGCGATCGCCGACGGCACAAACGGCCCGGGCACCGCGCCGTGACCGAATTCGGCCAGCACGATGGCCAGCTCGAGCAGGCCGAAACCCTGCCCGCCGACGGATTCGGCGAGATGCACGCCCTGCAGGCCCTGCTCGGCGGCGGCCTGCCAGTACGGCGGTGGATTGTCCACCGGTGTCTCCAGCGCGGCATGCAGCACTTCCGACGGCGCTACCCGCGCCACCAGGGACCGCACTGAATCGGCCAGGTCTTGATGTTCAGGGGTGATCGCGATCGGCATTGGTCGCCTTCCCATCGATTCGCGGGTTCACTTTCCAAGCTAACAACCAGTGGGTTGGTCAGCGACAGCTAGCCCCACCGTTGCCCGATCCACGCCGCGATGGTGTCGGCCTGCGCGTCGCGGGCGCCGGGGGTGGTGAAGTAGTGATCGGTGTCGATGGCGGCCTGTGATTTGTCGGTGCCGGCCAGTGCGTCGTAGATGCGCAGGGCATCCGACGGGAAGACTCCGGTGTCGGCTTCGGCGTTGATCACCAGTGCGGGGCAGGTGATGCGGCGCAGGTGCGGCTCGGCCCTCGTCTGGGCCACCCGCAGGCTCCACATGCCCAGCCAGCTGCGCAGCGTGCAGGCGGCGGCGATCCCGAGTGCGGACCGGTTGGCCTTCACCGGCGGGCCTGCGTAACACGAATTGGGTTGCCGCTTGGTGGGTTCGAGGGTCGGGTCGACCATGCGGGGGTCGGCCCAGGTGCGCATCACGGTGAATGGGCGATCGAAGAAGCCCGCGGCGCGAACGCGTTTGAGTTCGGCTTCGGCCCAATCGGTGATGGCGTGGTTACGCGCCTCCTGCGCCGCCCGGTAGCGCTGTACGAACTCCGGTGAATACGGCGGGCCGTTCTTCTCGTTGAACAGGTCCAGTTCGGGATCGGTTGCCACGGGGTCGTTCTCGTCGACGACCGCCCCGTCCATCCAGGCGGTGAGCACGTCGGGCCGCCCGGGGTGGGCGGCGGTGGCCACGTATCCGTCGGCAGCGGGCAGGTCGGTGACGCCGGTGGCCGGACGCATGCCCTCCAGCGGCGTCACGTTCGGATCCACGGCCTGGGACTGATAGGCCGACATCAACGAGCCGCCGCCGGAATTACCCAGCAGCACAACCGTTTCGACACCGGCAACCTCCCGCAGCCAACGCACGCCCACGCCGATGTCGACCAGCGCGTGATCGAGCAGAAAGCTGCTTTCGAAGCCCCGAAAGCGGGTGTTCCAGCCCAGGAACCCGATGCCGCGGGCGGCCAGATACTCGGCGATGTAGTGCTCGGAGAAATCGATCTGGTAGTGCGTGGCGATCATCGCCGTCTTGGGCCGCTGCCCGGCCGCGTGGTGATAGAGCCCCTGGCATGGGTGCCCACCGGCCCCCGCGCGTCCCGCGGTAGGCGACGGCAACCCGATGAATTCACGGATGATCTCGGTCAAGAGCGACGCTCCTCGCTGTAGATGGCCCGGTAGTAGATGTTGGCCAGCGTCCGGATGCAGGCCTGGTCGTCCGGGCCATCGGGGTCCCGGGTGAGCTGGATGTAGCAGAACTGGTTGAACATGGCGACTATCGCCTCGGCCAGCAACTGGGGATCGTCGTCGGGGCAGTAACCCTGCCGCTGGGCGCGTCTGACCGACTCGGCGATGAAAGATATTGGGATAGAACACATCTCGGCCCAATGATCGGCAAAGTCGGGGTTGACCATGGCCAGCTGCGAGACGCTGATCATCTCCGCGAGGCGATGCCGGTAGGTCTGCCAGTGTGCGGCGGCGGCCTGATGGGCACGCTCGCGTTCGGACAGGCCGTGCTCGGTCACCGCTGCCGCGCGCTCGCCGGCCTCGTCGCGGAAACGCAGCGCCCATTGGCGCACCATCGCCTCTTTGGAGTCGTAATAGTTGTAGAACGACGCGGCCGAGCGGCCCGCCTCCGCCGCGATGTCTGCGATGGTCGTCGCAAGTATTCCCTTGCGCGCGATCACTTTTCGGGCAGCCGCGTCGATCGCGGCCTGGGTGCGCCGGCCGCGGTGGGTGGGGCGCCCCGTCGGTACTGCCGTGCTCGTCACGCGCACCTTCCCCTGGAAACCAACCTGAATCTGATGTTAGATTCAGGTTTCGATCTTAGGTAGGAGGCGCGAAGGTGATCAAGCCGCACAACACCAACAGCGAGTTCGAACTCGGCGGAATCAACCACGTCGCGCTGGTGTGCTCGGATATGGAGCGCACCGTGGACTTCTACAGCAACGTCCTCGGCATGCCGCTGATCAAGTCCCTCGACCTGCCTGGTGGCGCGGGGCAGCACTTCTTCTTCGACGCCGGCAACGGCGACTGCGTCGCGTTCTTCTGGTTCGCCGAGGCGGCGGACCGGGTGCCGGGAATCTCGTCGCCCGGTGCGCTACCGGGCCTCGGCGACATCACCAGCGCGGTGAGCACCATGAATCACCTGGCCTTCCACGTGCCGGCCGAGAAGTTCGACGCCTACCGGCAGCGACTGAAGGACAAGGGCGTGCGGGTCGGCCCGGTGCTCAACCACGACGAGAGTCCGATGCAGGTGTCCGCCACGGTGCACCCAGGGGTGTACGTGCGCTCGTTCTATTTCCAGGACCCTGATGGCATCATGTTGGAATTCGCTTGCTGGGTAAGGGAATTCACCGAAGCGGACACGCCGGCGGTGCCCCGGACCGCCGCCGATCGCCGCCCGCCGGTGGCAGCGTCCCGCTAGCCGCCGATACTTTGAGGGTGACCGAGGGCATTCTCACTGACGAACAGATCGAAGCGCTGAGCGCCGAGCAGCGGCGGGAGCTGATCACCCGGCTGGAAAAGCCGCTGAGTGAATTGGAAGATCCTGAGGTCCTGGCCCGGATGCGGCGTATCCGCCTCGGTCTGATCGTCGGCGGCCTGATCGTGATGATTCCGTGGATCGGCTATCTGTCGGTCACGCTGCCGCAGAAGTACGTGGCCCACAACTGGCCGGCAACCTGGATCGGCTTTGACATCCTGTTGCTCGGGTTCATGGGGGCCACGGCGGTGCTGGGGTTTCTGCGCCGGCAGTTGATCGTGCTCACCGGTTTCACCACCGGCGTGCTGCTGATCTGTGACGGGTGGTTCGACCTCATGACCGCCAAACCGGAGGACGCCGCCGTGTCGGTGGTCACCGCCATGCTGATTCAGGCGCCGATGGCTTTCCTGCTGATCTCCGGGGCCCTCCGGATCATGCGCCTGACGTGGCTGCGTCTGTGGCTGCATCCCGATATGCGGGTGTGGCAGGTTCCGCTGATGCCTTAGCCGGCCGGTAGAGGCTCGGCTCGGTGAGTTCGACGAGCAGCGAGGCCAGATGGTCGGCGAGTTCGTCGGGGGTCATTTTCACGTCGCCCTCCAGCCAGGCGCTCAGGGCCTGCCCGACGCCGCCGACGGCGAAGTGTGCCGCTGCCGTCACATGCTCATTCGCCGGCGCCCCGAGCATGTTCATCACGTGCTGGCCGGATATGAACGCAAACAATGCGCTGGACTCGGCCCGTTTGCGCATCACGACGGCGTTCGCGAGTTTGGTGCTGAACACCAGACGGCCGATTCGGGGGTCCTCCGCGACGGTGTCAACCACGACTCCCATCCCGGCGCGGGCCTGGTCATAGGTCGGTCCCGAAGCCGCGGCCGCCTGCATGTTGGTGGCGAGTTTGGCGATCACCCAGTCGTAGACGTGCTCGACCAACTCGTCTTTGTCGCCGAAGCTCTCGTAGAAATAGCGGGCCGACAGGCCGGCGCGCTGACAGACGCTGCGGACCGTCAACTCCGGGTCATCGGGGGAGCCGAGCAGGTCCAGTCCTGCCTGCATTAACTGGCTACGGCGCGCGGCCGACCGCTCGGCTGCCTCGATGCCGCGATACGGCCGCGCGCTCTGGGACGTCATGGCACCCATCTTGACATCGGGGGGCGGCAACAGACAATATCAGGAAACGTGTGTTTCCAAAATTATGGCGCAATTGCCGGGAGTCGACGATGACGATTGAACAGACCGCGCGCCGTCGCGTTCCTCATGTCGAGCGGCCGATCTCCGACCCGCCGCGGCCGTCGGGCAAGAGCCGTCGGCGGATCGCCAAGGATTACAGCCTGATGGGTTTGGCCCTGCTGGCCGGCCCGGCCAACGTGATCATGGAGTTGTCGCGCCCCGGCGTCGGCCACGGCGTGGCCGAGAGTCGCGTGGAGAGCGGGCGCATCGATCGCCATCCCATCAAGCGGGCGCGCACCACGTTCACCTACATCGCGGTCGCCAACGCCGGCACCGACACCCAGAAGGCGGCATTTCGCCGCGCCGTGAACCGTGCGCACGCGCAGGTCTACTCCACGCCCGACAGTCCGGTGTCCTACAACGCGTTCGATCCGGAACTGCAGTTGTGGGTCGCCGCGTGCATCTTCAAGGGCGGTATTGACATCTATCGCCTATTCGTCGGTGAGCTGGACGACGAAGAGGCCGACCGCCTCTACCGGGAAGGCATGTCGATCGGCACCACCCTGCAGGTGCCGCTGGAGATGTGGCCGGCGGATCGAGCGGCCTTCGACAAGTACTGGCAGGAGTCGTTGGAGAAGGTGCACATCGACGACACCGTCCGGGAGTTCCTTTATCCGATCGCCGTAGCCCGGATCAAGGGCGTGCCGCTGCCGGACTGGGTGCGTGCTCCCTTAGAAGGTGTCGCGCTGCTGATCACCACCGGCTTCCTGCCGCAACGGTTTCGCGACGAGATGCGGCTGCCTTGGGACGACGCCAAGCAGCGGCAGTTCGACGGGCTGATGTCGGTGATCGGTGCGGTGAACGGCCTGATGCCCAAGGTGGTTCGGCAGTTCCCGTTCAACCTGATGCTGTGGGACCTCGATCGACGGATCAAGAGCGGTAAGCCTCTGGTCTGAGCGGAGTCGCCCGGACGCCGTATTGAAAACGATTGTCAAAATCAGTAACCTCCAAAGCCAGGGCTCGGCGGCAGAGGGGTGTTCGGCATGGCCACGTTGTGGATGGCAGCGCCACCAGAGGTGCACTCGACGCTGCTGAGTAGCGGGCCCGGCCCTGGCGCGTGGTTGGCGGGAGCCGCAGCGTGGTCGGCGCTCAGCGTCGAATACACCGAGGTCGCCGACGAATTGCTGGCGTTGTTGGCCGCCGTTCAGGGTGGGGCCTGGGAGGGGCCGACCGCGGCGCAGTATGTCGCCGCACACCAGCCTTATCTGGCGTGGCTGACGCAGGCGGGCACCATCAGTGCGGACGCCGCCGTCCAACACGAGACCGCGGCCGCCGCCTACACCACAGCCCTGGCGGCCATGCCGACGCTGGTCGAGTTGGCGGCCAACCACGCGATACACGGTGTGCTCGTCGCAACCAACTTCTTCGGGATCAACACCATCCCGATCGCCCTCAACGAAGCCGACTACGCGCGGATGTGGATCCAGGCGGCCACCACCATGGCTACTTACGACGCGGTGTCGAGCGCCGCCGCTACGTCGGTTCCGGCGACTGCGCCCGCGCCCGAGATCGTGGCGACCGAAGACGACCACGGGGACGACGATCACGATCACGACGAAGACGGGGACCACGACCACGGGGACGATCACGACCACGGGGACGGCCACGAGGACCACGACCACGGGGACCCGACCCCGCTGGACTATCTGATCGCCGACGTGTTGCGCGCGGTGACCGGCGGGCAGATCGACTGGGATCCCCTTGAGGGCACCCTGAACGGCATCCACATGCACGACATCAGCGACGCCACCCAGCCCATCTGGTGGGTCGCGCGTTCCCTGGAGTTCGGCCAGCAGTTCGAGACTTTCGTCCAGCAGCTGTTCACCAATCCCGCAGGCGCCATCGAGTACGTCGTCCAACTCGCCGAATTCGACTGGCCCACCCACCTGGCCCAGCTCGTGCCGCTGTTGCAATCCCCGCAGTTGCTGTCCTTCGCGGTCGGCGGCGCCGTCGCGAATCTCGGCGCGGTGAGTGGCCTGGCCGGGCTGGCCGGACTCGGCGGCATACCGCCGGCGACGGTCGCGGCGGTCGTCCCACCGGTCGCTGCCGCGGCACCTGCCCTCGCCGTCGCCGGACCGGCTCCCAGCGTGGTGGCCTCAGCGGCCCCCGCCGCGCCGGCGCCGACGACGGTGACCGCGACGAGCACGGTGACCAGCGTCGGGACGGCGCCGCCCGCCGGTGGGCCCGCCGGCGGCTTCGGATTCCCCTATCTGATCGGCGGTGGGCCGGGTATCGGGTTCGGTTCCGGGATGAGCGCGAGTGCCGCTGCCAGCAGGAAGGCTTCGGAGCCCGACCTTGCCGCGGCGGCGGCTGCTGCGGAGGCACGTGAACAGGCCCGCGCGCGCCGCCGCCGGCGCACGGCGATCCGCGACCATGGCGATGAGTTCGCCGATATGAACGTAGGCGTCGACCCCGACTGGGCAGCGCCCCCGGGATCGGCGGCGTCGGAAGCCGGTGCCGGGAGATTCGGTTTCGCCGGCACCGTGCGTAAAGAATCAGTGGGCGATGCGGCGGGATTGACCACGCTGGCCGACGACGAGTTCGGCGGCGGGCCGAAGGCGCCGATGCTGCCCAGCACCTGGGACACAGCCGGGTCCTGATGGCGGCGACCCGCGGCGCCCGGCTGCGCCGCGCTTGCGATCGCCGGGGGCCGCGTAGGGTCGGATGGGTGCGAAGCGAACGCGACAGCTGGGACATCACAACGAGTGTCGGATCGACGGCGCTGTTCGTCGCCACCGCGCGGGCCTTGGAGGCCAAGAAGCCCGAGCCGCTGGTCGTCGACCCCTATGCGGAACTGTTCTGCCGGGCCGTCGGCGGATCCTGGGCCGATGTGCTGGACGGCAACGCCCCAGACCACGAGCTGCTCAGCGACGACTTCGGACAGCACTTCGTCAACTTCCAGGCCGCCCGCACCAAGTACTTCGACGCGTATTTCCAGCGCGCCGCGGCTGCGGGGGCGCGGCAGGTGGTGATCCTGGCCGCCGGGCTGGATTCGCGGGCCTACCGGCTGCCGTGGCCGGACGGAACCACTGTGTACGAGCTCGATCAGCCGCAAGTTCTCGATTTCAAGAGGGAGGTGCTGGCCGAGCACGGCGTGCAACCGCGTGCCCAGCGCCGCGAGATCGCCGTCGACCTTCGCGACGACTGGTCGGCAGCTCTGCAGGACAATGGCTTCGATCCCGCCCAGTTCTCCGCCTGGATCGCCGAGGGGCTGCTGATCTATCTGCCGGCCGCCGCGCAGGAGCAGCTGTTCACCGGCATCGACGCGCTGGCCAGCCTTGGTAGCCACGTCGCCGTCGAGGACGGTGCCCCGATGCCCGCCGACGAGTTCCAGGCCAAGGTCGAAGAAGAACGTGCCGCCGCCGAGGAGCGCCCGTTCTTCCAATTGGTCTACAACGAACGCTGCGCCCCGGCCGCCGAATGGTTCGGCGACCACGGCTGGACCGCTATCGGCACGCCGCTCAACGACTACCTGCGGGAGGTCGGTCGGCCGATACCCGATGCCGACTCCGAGGCGGCGCCGATGTTCGCCCGCAACACGCTGGTGAGCGCCGCCAAGCCGTAGCTCCGCCGCCGCGATTCTATGAGTCGCAAAAGAGCTTCCTATATATAGGGAACTTTTGCTGATGTCTGTCCGACCTATTCTCTGTGCCGGTAGTGCCGTGGGGGGCCTTGCCGCCCGAGGTCCATTCGGCCCAGCTCAGCAGCGGGCCTGGACCCGGGGGCTGGCTGGCGGCGGCCCAGGCCTGGCACTCACTGAGTGCCGACTACGCCTCCGCCGCTGACGAACTGATCAATGTCCTGGGTGCGGTGCAGGCCGGCGCGTGGGAGGGGCCGACTGCCGCGCGCTACGTGGCTGCTCACCTGCCGTATCTGCAGTGGCTGCTGCGGGCCGGCGCGCGTAGCGCCGACGCCGCGGCACAACAGGAATCCGCTGCGGCCGCCTACGCCGCGGCGCTCGCCTCGATGCCGACTCTGGCCGAACTTGCTGCCAACCACGTGGTGCACTCCGCGCTGGTCACGACAAACTTCTTCGGGATCAATACCATTCCCATCGCGCTCAACGAGGCCGACTATGTGCGGATGTGGATTCAAGCCGCCGACACGATGACCGCGTACCAGGCGGTCACCGACGCGGCGGTGGCGTCGGTGTCACCGGAGGAGGCGGCGCCCCCGATCGTCGCCCAGGAGGACGGCGACGAAGGCGACAACGGCGACGGGATAATCGACAACGACGGTGGCGACCCGACTCAGGCGAGCTGGTGGGTCAACCGTGTCACCGAGGTCACCCAGACGGTGGCCAGGGATCTGGAGGAATTTCCCGAGAATCCGTCCGCGGCGATCTCAGAGCTGGAGAACGACCTGCCCCTGCTGCTGGCCGACGAGATCGACCACGTCGGCGAGGTGATCAGCACCTTTCCGCAGTTGCAAACTCTGGTGCCCCTCGCGCTCGCAGCGCCGCTGGGCGGCGCCGGGTTCGTCGGGACGGCGGGGCTGGCCGGCTTGGCCGCCATCGCGCCCGCCCCGGTGACGCCTGCGGTGCCCGCGGCCCCCGCTGTGCCGGCCGCCAACCTGCCCACCGTCGCGAGCTCACCCGTCCTTTCCGCCACGGCCCCCGCTCCGAGCCCGACGCCGTCCCCCTCGTCACCAGCGCCCACGGCCGCGACTCCGGCACCGGCAGCGGCCGTACCGGCACCACCCGGCGCAGGACCTGCCCCATTTCCCTATCTGGTCGGCGGGCCGGGCGCCGGATTCGGATCGACGATGGGTTCCATAGCCCGGCGCACGGCGGTTGCGCCGGATCCGGCCGCGGCGCCGGCAGCGGCCGCAGTGTCGCAACGCGGTCAGGAGCGGGCGCGCCGGCGGCGGCAGGCGACCCTGCGGGACCGGGGTTACCGCCACGAATTCGTGGACTCGGAATCCGAGCCGACGGCCGCGGGAGCGGGCACCATCGGCTTCGCCGGGACGCTGCCCCGGGGCTCTGTCACCGACGCGGGAGGTCTGGCGAAGCTGACCGACGGCGGGCTGGGAGGCGCAACGGTGGCGCCGATGCTGCCCCACACCTGGGCGCCTGACGGAGACCGACCCGACCCCCGGTGTTGTTAATGAAAACCATATTCAGTAAGCTTCAGTACCTTGGCCCCCCGCTGTTCGTCGCAGCGGAAATGCGCAGGTCAAAGGCTTTCAGACAGGAGTTCGAGTGATAAGTCGCGCGGAATGGGCCGCCTCGACAGTTAGCTTAGGGAATGCTAACTTCGTGAGGCTAACCTCAGGCGGAATTTGCCAATGGCGACCTTGACTTCAGGAGACGGCGCGGGCGTGGAACGCGGTGACGGCGGTATAGCGGGCATGCTGGCGGCAGCGCCCCGAGCATCCCGGACAGACGGCAGAGTGGATGGCAGGGTAGACGGGGATGTCGTCAGCAGGTTTGCCACCTGCTGTCGCGCGCTCGGTATCGCGGTCTACGAGCGGCAGCGACCGGCGGACCTGAGCGCGGCGCGCTCGGGCTTCAGCGCGCTCACCCGTGTTGCCCACGAGCAGTGTGACGCGTGGACGGGCCTGGCCGCCGCCGGCGACACGTCCAAACGTGTGCTCGAGCAGGTGTCGCGGACGGCCGCCACGGCCGGGGTGTTGCAGCGCCAGGTCGAACTGGTGCCCGGGGCACTCGGGTTCCGCTATGACACGGGGCTCTATCTGCAGTTCCGGGCCACCACGCCCGACGACTTCCACCTCGCCTACGCGGCCGCACTGGCCGCGGAGCGTCAGTTCGCGGTGGCCGACGAGATCGTCAACCGCATCAGCGAGCGTCGCCCCAAGCTGCGCGAGGCCCGCTGGATCTCCGTCGTGATCAACTATCGCGCGGAGCGCTGGTCGGACGTGGTCAAGCTGCTCACCCCGATCGTCAATGACCCCGATCTCGACGAGGCCTTCGCGCACGCGGTGAAGATCACCCTGGGCACCGCGCTGGCCCGGCTGGGCATGTTCGCTCCGGCGTTGTCGTATCTCGAAGAGCCCGAGGGCCCGATCGCCGTCGCCGCGGTCGACGGTGCGCTGGCCAAGGCGCTGGCGCTGCGGGCGCACGTCGACGAGGAAGCGGCCAGCGAGGTACTGCACGAGCTGTACGCGGCCAACCCCGAGAACGAGGAGATCGAGCAGGCGCTGTCCGATCCGAGTTTCGGGATAGTCACCACCACCGCGGCGCGCATCGAGGCCCGCATCGACCCGTGGGACGCCGAAACCGAACCCAGCGACGCGGATTTCGTCGACCCAGGCGCGCGCGAGCGCAAGGCCACGCTGCTGGCCGAGGCCGAGGTCCAGCTCAACGACTTCATCGGTCTGGACGAGGTCAAGAACCAGGTATCGCGGTTGAAGAGTTCCGTCGCGATGGCGGTGCTGCGCCAGCAGCGCGGCCTCACCGTCGCCCAGCGGACCCACCACCTGGTGTTCGCCGGCCCGCCCGGGACGGGCAAGACCACGATCGCCCGCGTCGTCGCGAAGATCTACTGCGGGTTGGGGCTGCTGAAGCGGGAGAACATCCGCGAGGTGCATCGTGCGGACCTGATCGGCCAGCACATCGGCGAGACCGAGGCCAAGACGAACGCCATCATCGACAGCGCCCTGGACGGCGTGCTGTTCCTGGACGAGGCGTACGCGCTGGTGGCCACCGGAGCCAAGAACGACTTCGGGCTGGTGGCCATCGACACGCTGTTGGCGCGCATGGAGAACGACCGCGACCGGTTGGTGGTCATCATCGCCGGGTACCGGGCGGACCTGGACAAGTTCCTCGACACCAATGAGGGGCTGCGGTCCCGGTTCACCCGCAGCATCGACTTCCCGTCCTACCAGCCGTCTGAACTCACCGAGATCGCGAATCTGATGGCGCAGCAACGGGACAGCGTCTTCGAGCAGGCCGCCCTCGATGACATGCAGCGGCTGTTCACCCACCTGGCCGAGACGTCGTCGCCCGACAGCAACGGCATCGCGCGGCGCAACCTCGACATCGCCGGCAACGGCCGGTTCGTCCGGAACGTGGTGGAGCGCTCGGAGGAAGAGCGCGAATTCCGGCTCGACCATTCGGAGCAGGCCGGGACGGGTGAATTCACCGATGAGGAACTGATGACGATCACCGCACAAGATGTCGGCAACACCGTCGCCCCGCTGCTGCGCGGTCTGGGACTGTCGGTGCCGGCATGAGCAAGACCGAGTACGACGACGAGCGGGACGAGCGGCGTTCGTTCGCCTCCCGCACGCCGGTCAACGAGAACCCCGAGCAGGTGCACTACCGCCGCGGTTTCGTCACCCGCCATCAGGTGACCGGCTGGCGGTTCGTGATGCGCCGCATCGCCTCGGGAATTGCGTTGCACGACACCAGGATGCTGGTCGAGCCGCTGCGTACCCAGTCGCGCTCGGTGCTGATGGGTGTGCTGCTGCTGGTCACCGGATTGCTTGGCTGCTTTGTGTTTTCGTTGATCCGGCCCAACGGGCAGGTGGGTAACAACACGGTGCTGGCCGACCGGTCCACCGCGGCGCTGTACGTCCGCGTCGGGGACCAGCTGCACCCGGTGCTCAATCTCACTTCAGCCCGGCTGATCGCCGGCCAGCCGGTCAACCCGACCACGGTGAAAAGTGCTGAGCTGGACCGCTTCCCGCGAGGCAACCTGGTCGGCATTCCCGGTGCCCCGGAGCGCATGGTGCAGAACACCTCTCGCGACGCCGCCTGGACGGTATGTGACGCGGTCAGCGGCCAGCCCGGGCGCGGCGCCCGCAGCACGGGCGTGACGGTGATCGGCGGGCAGCCCTACAGTGACGGTTCGCGTGCGGCCGCGATCAGTGCCGGCCAGGTGATCCTGGTCGATAACGGGAACAGCACCTGGCTGCTGTGGGACGGCAAGCGCAGCCGGATCGATCTGGCCGACCATGCCGTCACCAATGCCCTGGGTCTGGGCACCGACGTGCCTGCGCCGCGGCCCGTCGCGGCGGGCCTGTTCAACGCGATCCCCGAGTCGCCGCCATTGGCCGCCCCGCCCATCCCCAATGCCGGCGCCCCGGCCGGCTTTGCGGTGCCGGCGCCGATCGGCGGGGTGGTGGTGTCCTTTGCGGTGGACCGCAGTGCGTCGGACACCGTCACCTACTACGCCGTGTTGCCCGACGGCCTGCAACCGATCTCACCCGTGCTGGCAGCAGTCCTGCGCAACACGAATTCCTATGGGCTGCAACAGCCGCCGCGGCTGGGTGCTGACGACATAGCCAAGCTGCCGGTGTCGCGGATGCTGGACACCGCTCGTTACCCGGCCCAGCCGGTGACCCTGGTCAACCCGGCCAGCAATCCGGTCACCTGCGCGTTGTGGAGCAAGCCCGCCGGGGCCGCGACCAGCTCGCTGAGCCTGTTGTCGGGATCGGCACTGCCGGTGCGCGACGGGCTGCGCACCGTCGAACTGGTCGGCGGCGGCGCCAAAGTCGCGCTCGCCCCGGGCACCGGATACTTCACCCAGACCGTGGGCGGAGGGCCGGCCGCGCCGCCCACCGGGTCGTTGTTCTGGGTCTCCGACACCGGGGTCCGATACGGAATCGACAACGAGTCCGACGGCCGCTCGGGAGCCACCGGTCGCAGCAAAACGGTTGAGGCCCTTGGTCTCGAGTCGCCACCGCTGGGCATTCCGTGGTCGATCCTGTCCTTGTTCGCACCCGGTCCGACACTGTCGCGCGCCGATGCGCTGCTGGCGCATGACGGCCTGCCGCCCGACAGCCGACCGGGACACCCGGTAACCGCCGAAGGGGAGCCCCGATGAGCAGACTGATCTTCGAGGCCCGTCGGCGGCTGACGCCGCCGAGTGCCCGGAAAGGCACCATCACCATCGAGGCGCCGCCGGAACTGCCCCGGGCGATTCCGCCGTCGCTGTTCCGGCGCGCGATGCCGTACCTGATCGGGATCCTGATCGTGGGCATGATCGTGGCGTTGTTCGCCACCGGCATGAAGGTGATCTCCCCGCAGACGCTGTTCTTCCCGTTCGTGCTCCTGTTGGCCGCCACCGCGCTGTACCGGGGCAACGACAACAAGATGCGCACCGAGGAGGTAGACGCCGAGCGGGCCGACTATCTGCGCTACCTCTCGGTGGTGCGGGACAACATCCGGGCCCAGGCGGCCGAGCAGCGCGCCGCGGCGCAGTGGTCGCACCCGGCGCCGGAGACGCTGTCCGCGGTGCCCGGGTCCCGTCGCCAGTGGGAGCGCGACCCGCACGACCCGGACTTCCTGGTGCTGCGGGCCGGGCGCCACTCGGCGCCCCTGGCCACCGCGCTGCGGGTCAATGACACCGCCGATGAGATCGACCTGGAACCGGTGTCGCACAGCGCATTACGCAGTCTGCTGGACACCCAGCGCACGGTTCGCGACATACCCACCGGCATCGATCTGACCAAGGTCTCCCGCATCACCGTGCTGGGGGACGTCGGACAGACGCGGGCCGCGGTGCGGGCCTGGATAGCTCAGGCGGTGACCTGGCACGACCCGACGGTGCTCGGCGTGGCGCTGGCCACCCGCGACCTGGAGGGCGACGACTGGTCGTGGCTGAAGTGGTTGCCGCACGTGGACATCCCCGGCCAGGTCGACGGTGTGGGGCCGGCCCGCTACCTGACCGACGATGCCGACCTGTTGGCAGATCTGCTCGCGCCGGCGCTCGACGACCGCCCGGTGTTCACCGGCCGGCCGGTAGATGCGTTGCGGCACGTGCTGATCGTGGTGGACGACCCCGACTATGACCTGAACGTTTCGGCGCTGGGGGCGGGCCGCGCGGGCGTCACCGTCGTGCAGTTCTCGGACAAGGAGCCGCACCGGGAGCAGTACTCCGACCCGGAGAAGCCGATCCTGCGCGTCACGGGTGGCGCCATCGAACGGTGGCAGACCGGTGGCTGGCAACCGTACATTGATGCCGCCGACGAATTCAGCGCGCATGAGGCCGCCCACCTGGCCCGCCGGTTGTCGCGCTGGGATTCCAACCCGACGCACACCGGACTCCGGTCGGCGGCTACCCGCGGCGCCAACTTCACGACGCTGCTGGGCATTTCGGACGCGTCGCAGCTGGACGTGCCCGCGTTGTGGGCGCCACGAAACCGCGACGACGAGTTGCGCGTCCCGATCGGCGTCACCGCCACCGGTGAGCCGCTGATGTTCGACCTGAAGGACGAGGCCGAGGGCGGTATGGGCCCGCACGGTCTGATGATCGGTATGACGGGTTCCGGCAAGTCGCAGACCCTGATGTCGATTCTGTTGTCGCTGTTGACCACTCACTCGGCGGACCGGCTGATCGTCATCTACGCCGACTTCAAGGGCGAGGCCGGGGCCGACAGCTTCCGCAACTTCCCGCAGGTCGTCGCCGTGATCTCGAACATGGCCGAGAAGAAGTCGCTGGCCGACCGGTTCGCCGACACCCTGCGCGGCGAGGTGGCCCGGCGCGAGATGCTGCTGCGCGAGGCCGGCCGCAAGGTGCAGGGCAGCGCGTTCAACTCGGTCACCGAGTACGAGAACGCTCGCGACTCGGGAGCCGACGGCACATTCGACCTGGCGCCCATCCCAACGCTTTTCGTGGTGGCCGACGAGTTCACCTTGATGCTCGCCGACCACCCGGAATATGCCGAGCTGTTCGACTACGTGGCCCGCAAGGGCCGCTCGTTCCGCATCCACATCCTGTTCGCCTCGCAGACGCTGGACGTCGGGAAGATCAAGGACATCGACAAGAACACCTCTTACCGGATCGGTCTGAAGGTGGCCAGTCCCAGCGTCTCTCGCCAGATCATCGGTGTGGAGGATGCCTATCACATCGAGTCGGGCAAGGAGCACAAAGGCATCGGGTTCCTGGTGCCGGCCCCGGGCGCGGCCCCGATCAAGTTCCGGTCTACCTACGTCGACGGCATCTACGAGCCGCCTCAGGCTGCGAAAACCATGGTGGTGCAATCCATTCCGGAGCCCAAGCTGTTCCCCGCCGGAGCCGTCGAGCCGGATCCGGGCACTGTTGTCTCCGGAGTCGATGAGGACGAGCCCATCGGGCCGCCGCGCAAGCTGATCGCCACCATCGGCGAACAGCTGGCCGGCTACGGGCCGCGGGCGCCGCAGCTGTGGCTGCCTCCGCTGGATGAGCCGATCCCGTTGACGGGGGCGCTGGCGCGCGCCGGTGTGCCGCCCCGGCAATGGCGCTGGCCGCTCGGTGAGGTCGACAAGCCGTTCGAGATGCGCCGCGACCCGTTGGTCTTCGACGCCACGTCCTCGGCCGGCAACATGGTGATCCACGGTGGCCCCAAGTCCGGGAAAACGACTGCGCTGCAGACGTTCATCCTGTCTGCCGCCAGCCTG
The DNA here is from genome assembly GCF_031583025.1 of Mycobacterium sp. Z3061. NCBI lineage: Bacteria > Bacillati > Actinomycetota > Actinomycetes > Mycobacteriales > Mycobacteriaceae > Mycobacterium > Mycobacterium pumcae. Next base: position 763,564 of record NZ_CP134062.1, read on the forward strand.
CACTCGCCGCGCGACGTCACGTTCTACTGCCTGGACTACGGCGGGGGTCAGCTCCGCGCGCTGGAGGGGCTGGCGCACGTCGGCGGCGTGGCAACGGCACTCGAGCCCGAACGCATCCGCCGCACTTTCGGCGAGCTGGAGCAGTTGCTGCTGGCCCGCCAGCGCCGGGAGGCGTTCCGGGACCGGCAAGGCAACGGGCACGGCAACGGATCGGTCACCAATGACGGCTTCGGTGAGGTGTTCCTGGTCATCGACAACCTCTACGGCTTCGGCCGCGACAACGTCGACCAGTTCAACACCCGAAACCCGTTGTTGGCGAGGGTGACCGAACTTGTCAACGGCGGTCTCGCCTACGGCATCCATGTGGTGATCACCACGCCGAGCTGGCTGGAGGTGCCGCTGGCGATGCGCGACGGCCTGGGGCTGCGACTCGAACTCAAGTTGCACGACGCCCGCGACAGCAATGTCCGGGTGACGGGGGCCCTGCACCGTCCCGCCGAGGCGATCCCGCACGACCAGCCGGGGCGCGGCCTGACCATGGCCGCCCAGCACTTCCTGTTCGCCGAACCGGAATTGGACCAGATACCCGTGATCAACGCGCGCTATCCGGGCCAGACGGCGCCGCCGGTGCGGTTGCTGCCCACCAACTTGGCTCCGGAAGCCGTTGGCGCGCTGTATCGGGGCCCGGAACAGATCGTGATCGGCCAGCGCGAAGAGGATTTGGCGGCGGTGGTGCACGACTTCGCCGAGCACCCGCTGCTGATGGTGTTCGGCGACAGCAAGTCCGGCAAGACCACCCTGTTGCGCCACATCATCCGCACCGTCCGGGAGAACTCGACCGCCGACACGGTGGCCTTCACGGTGCTCGACCGTCGTTTGCATCTGGTCGACGAGCCGCTGTTCCCGGACAACGAGTACACCGCCAACATCGACCGGATCACTCCGGCGATGATGGGGCTGGCCAACATCATCGAGTCGCGCCGGCCGCCGGCGGGCCTGTCACCGGCTGAGCTGTCGCGGTGGAGCTACCAGGGTCACACGCACTACCTGATCATCGATGACGTCGACCAGGTACCCGATTCGGCCGCCGTCAGCGGGCCCTACGTGGGACAGCGCCCTTGGACCCCGCTGATCGGCCTGCTCGGTCAGGCCAGTGATCTGGGGTTGCGGGTGATCGTCACCGGACGGGCGTCCGGGTCGGCGCACGCGTTGATGACCAACCCGTTGCTGCGCAGATTCAACGACCTGCAGGCGACCACCCTGATGCTGGCCGGCAATCCGCAGGACAGCGGCAAGATCCGCGGTCAGCGGTTCAGCCGGCTGCCGGCCGGCCGCGGAGTCTTGTTGTCCGACAGCGACACCCCGACATTTCTGCAGTTGGTCAATCCGATGGTCGGTGCGGCCGCGTTATTTGGTGATACGCAACAGGAGGGAAGTCAGTCATGACGTTGCGAGTGGTTCCGGAGGGACTGGCCAGTGCCAGCGCCGCGGTCGAGGCGCTGACGGCGAGGCTGGCTGCCGCGCACGCCAGCGCGGCGCCGTTGATCACCGCGGTGGTTCCGCCGGCTGCCGACCCGGTGTCGCTGCAGACCGCCGCCGGTTTCAGCGCGCAGGGCCAGGAACACGCAGCCGTTGCCGCTCAGGGTGTCGAGGAGCTGGGGCGTGCCGGCGTCGGCGTCGGTACTGCCGGTGCCAGCTACCTCGCCGGTGACGCGGCGGCCGCGGCGACGTACGGGATGGCCGGCGGCTGATGAGCGCCCGGGGCGTGGGGCCGAGAGGAAGGGGGAGCCGGAAGTCAGCGAGATGACTTGCCGAGCAGGGAATTCTGATTCAAGACAAGGGAAGGAAGATCTATGAGTTTGTTGGATGCTCACATTCCGCAACTGGTGTCGTCGCAGTCGGCGTTCAGCGCCAAGGCGGGGTTGATGCGGCACACGATCGGTCAGGCCGAGCAGGCGGCGATGTCGGCGCAGGCGTTCCACCAGGGCGAGTCCTCGGCAGCGTTTCAGGCTGCCCACGCCCGCTTCGTGGAAGTAGCGGCCCGGGTCAACACCCTGCTGGACATCGCGCAGGCCAACCTGGGTGAGGCCGCGGGCACTTACGTCGCCGCCGATGCCGCGGCCGCGTCGTCCTACACCGGTTTCTGAGCCCGGCTTCGAAGGAAAGGATTGATCATGTCGCAGATCATGTACAACTACCCGGCCATGCTCGCGCACGCGGGGGACATGTCGGGCTACGCGGGCACCTTGCAGGGCTTGGGCGCCGACATCTCGGCCGAGCAGGCCGCGCTGCAGAACGCCTGGCAGGGTGACACCGGGGTGACGTATCAGGCGTGGCAGGTGCAGTGGAATCAGGCGATGGAGGACCTGGTGCGTGCCTACCAGGCGATGGCCAGCACCCACGAAGCCAACACCATGTCGATGATGGCCCGGGACGCCGCCGAAGCCGCCAAGTGGGGCGGTTAGCCGCAGCTAGATGGACGCTTCGCCCAATGCCGTTGAGCTGACGGTAGATCAGGCGTGGTTCATCGCGGAAACCGCGGGGGCGGGCAGCTTTCCATGGGTGCTCGCCATCACCACGCCGTACCGCGATGCCGCGGAACGAACCGCGTTCTTCGACCGTCAGGCCGAGGAGCTGACCCGGATGGGAGTGATGACGCCGGGCAATTCAGGCGGTGTCGTCAACCCGGTGATCGCCGGCTGGATCAAAGTCGTGTGCTTCCCGGACCGGTGGCTCGACCTGCGTTACGTGGGGCCCGGTTCGGGGACCGACGCCGGCGACATGCTGCGCGGCATCGTCGCGCAGCGTGCCGGCGCCACCGTGGTCGCGCTGCGCAGCGCCCAGCTGGTCACCTTCACCGTGATGGACATCGACGACCCCAGGGCGCTGGTTCCGGTGCTGGGCGTCGGGCTGATGCAACGGCCGCCGGCCCGGTTCGAGGAGTTCAGCATGCCGACCCGGGTGGGCGCCCGGGCCGACGAACGGCTGAGGGCCGGCGAGCCGCTGTCGGAAGTCCTTGACTATCTGGGGATTCCCAACTCGGCGCGCACGGTGGTGGAGTCCGTGTTCACCGGTCCGCGCAGCTATGTCGAAATCGTGGCAGGGTGCAACCGCGATGGCCGGCACGCCACCACCGAGGTCGGGCTCAGCATCATCGACACCACCGCCGGGCGGGTACTGGTCAGTCCCTCCCGGGCCTTCGACGGCGAATGGGTGTCCACGTTCAGCCCCGGGACACCGTTCGCGACCGCCGTCGCGATCGAACAACTCACGTCCTTGCTGCCGGGTGGGGAATGGTTCCCCGGCCACCGGTTATCGCGAGACTTCTCCACCCAGAGTTCATAGCAAGCAGAAAGAGAGCACGATGTTCCAGCAACGGCCCCAGCAGCTTTGGTGGGTTCAGTGACCTCCGGCACCGTCATGCCGATCGTCCGCGTCGCCATTCTCGCGGACAGTCGGCTGACGGAGATGGCATTGCCCACCGAGTTGCCGCTGCGCGAGATCCTGCCCGCGGTGCAGCGTCTGGTGGTCCCCGCCGCCGGCAACGGTGAGAGTGCCGAAGGCGCCCCGTACCTGAGCCTGGCCCCGATCGGCGGAGCGCCGTTCAGCCTGGATGCGAGCCTGGATACCGTCGGCGTGGTCGACGGCGATCTGCTTGCGCTGCAGCCGGTTCCGACCGGCCCCGCCGCGCCGGGAATCGTCGAGGACATCGCCGACGCCGCCATGATCTTCTCGGCGTCGCGGCGTAACCCCTGGGACGCCAAGCACATTCAGCGTGGCGCGCTGGCCGCGGTGATCGGTGTGACGCTGCTGGCCACCGGCTTGTCGGTCGCTCACCGGGTTGCAACGGGTGCCCTCGTCGGACTGGTCGCGGTCAGTGCGCTCGCAGCGGTCGTCGCGATCACCGGGTTGTTGAGCACCGGCCGGTCTGCACGCACCGGCGTCGCATTGTCGATCACGGCGCTGGTGCCGATCGCGGCGGCCCTGGCGCTGGCGGTGCCGGGCAGGTTCGGGGCCGCGCAGGTGCTGCTGGCCGCGGCCGGCGTCGCCGCCTGGTCGTTGATCGCCCTGATCGTCCCCAGCGCCGAACGAGAGCGTGCCGTCGGCTTCTTCACCGCCTCGGCGGTGGTCGGTCTCACCGTCGCGCTGGCGGCCGGCGCCGAACTGCTCTGGCGGCTGCCGGTATTGACGCTCGGTTGCGGTTTGATCGTCGCGGCGCTGTTGATCACCATCCAGGCGGCTCAGCTGTCGGCGCTATGGGCCCGCTTCCCGCTGCCGGTGATCCCGGCGCCCGGCGATCCCACGCCGTCGGCGCCGTCGATGCGCGTGCTGGAGGACCTGCCCCGCCGGGTCCGGATCAGCGACGCCCACCAGAACGGGTTCATCGCCGCGGCTGTGCTGCTGAGTGTCCTGGGATCGGTCGCGATCGCGCTGCGCCCCGAGACGTTGAGCATCGCGGGCTGGTATGTGGTGGTGGCGGCCTCGCTGGCGGCCGCACTGCGGGCGCGCGTGTGGGATTCGGCCGCGTGCAAGGCGTGGCTGCTGGCGCAGCCGTTCCTGGTGGCCGGTGTGCTGCTGGTGGTCTATGCCGCGACCGGACGTTTCGCCGGCGCGTTCGCCGCGGTGCTGGTGCTGGCGGTGCTCGTGCTGGCCTGGATCGTGGTGGCGCTGAACCCGTCGATCGCTTCGCCGGACACCTACTCACTGCCGCTGCGCAGGTTGGTGGGTTTTGTCGCGGCCGGTCTCGACGCGTCACTGATCCCGGTCATGGCGTTCTTGGTCGGTCTGTTCGCCTGGGTGCTCAATCGATGAGACGTGTCGCTGGATTGGGCTGCTGCACAGCGCTTCTGGTGCTGATGCAGGGCCCGGTGATCGCGACGGCGCCGCCGGCGCCCGCGATCAGCCCGCCGGTGGTGGACGCTGCGGCGCAACCGCCCGGCGGGACGCCCGGACCGGTGCAGACGATGGAGCAGCGCGGCCCCTGCAGCGTCTCCGGCGTCATCCCGGGTAGCGATCCGGGCACGCCGACCCCCAGTCAGAACCTGCTGAATCTCCCTGCCGCGTGGCAGTTCTCCCGCGGCGAAGGCCAGTTGGTGGCCATCATCGACACCGGTGTGCGCCCGGGTCCGCGGCTGAACAACGTGGATGCCGGCGGTGACTTCGTGGAGTCCACCGACGGGCTGACCGACTGCGACGGGCACGGCACGCTGGTCGCCGGCATCGTGGCCGGCCAGCCCGGAGACGACGGCTTCTCCGGCGTGGCACCCGCGGCACGGCTGCTGTCGCTGCGGGTGACGTCGGCCAAATTCTCCCCGCGCACCCCGGGCGGTGACCCGACACTGGCGCGGGCGGCCATCGATATCGAGGCGCTGGCCCGCGCCATCGTGCACGCTGCCGATCGCGGCGCCCGGGTGATCAACATCTCCGCGATCACCTGCCTGCCGGCCGACCGCACCGTCGATCAGTCCGCGCTGGGAGCGGCGATCAAGTATGCGGCGGTGGACAAGGACGTGGTGATCGTCGCCGCCGCCGGCAACAGCGGCCCGACCGGATCGGTGGCCGGTGGCACGTCGTGCGACTCCAACCCGCTCACCGACCTGAGCCGCCCCAGCGACCCGCGAAACTGGGCCGGCGTCACGTCGGTCTCCGTCCCGTCGTGGTGGCAGCCCTACGTGCTGTCGGCGGCTTCCGTCTCTCCCGACGGCCGTCCCTCGAAGTTCACCATGGCGGGTCCGTGGGTCGGCATCGCGGCGCCCGGGGAGAACATCGCATCGGTGAGCAACGCCGACGGCGGCGGCCTGGCCAACGGCCTGCCCGACGACCACCAGCAGCTGATCCCGCTCAGCGGCACCAGCTACGCGGCCGGCTATGTCTCCGGCGTCGCGGCGCTGGTCCGCGCCAAGTACCCGGACCTGCCGGCCGCCGAGGTGGTGCGCCGCATCACCGCGACCGCCCAGAACGGCCCGCGGGATCCGTCGAACGTCGTCGGGGCCGGCACCCTGGATGCCGTCGCGGCGCTGACCTGGCAACTACCGGCGGCAGCCGGTGGGGCACCGGCGCCGGCATCGGTGAAGCCGGTCGCACTTCCACCGGCACGGGCGCCCGAGGACACGACACCGCGCAACGTCGCACTGGCCGGAGCCGGCGTGCTGACCCTGCTCGTCATCATCACCGCAGCGACGGTGGCGGTAGTGCGCCGCCGGAAGGAGCCCACCTCGTGAGCTACTCGATTCCCACACCGGGGGCCGCCAGGATCACCCTGGCGCTGCTGGCCGTCGTGCCGGCCGTGATGGCCTACCCCTGGCAGTCCACCAGGGCCTACTGGTTGATCGGCATCGCCGTGGCGACGTCGATCCTGCTCTTCGGGTGGTGGCGCGGGCTGCACTTCACCACGATCCTGCGCCGCCGGCTGGCCATCGTCCGCCGTGGCGGGCGACCGGTTCCGGAACCGGATGCAAACACCCGCACCACCGCGGTGGTGCGGCTGGGGCCGGCGGCCTCGGCCACCGGCACACTGCCGTTGCCAGTGATCGCGCGCTACCTGGACTGTTACGGCATCCGCGCCGACAGCATTCGAATCACCAGTCGCCACAACGGATCCGGTGCCGCTGACAGCTGGATCGGCCTGACGTTGTCGGCGGTGGACAACCTCGCCGCGCTGCAGGCCCGGTCGGCCCGGATCCCGTTGCACGAGACGGCCGAGGTCGCCGCCCGCCGGCTCGCCGATCATCTGCGCGAGATCGGCTTTGACGCAAATACCGTTGCCGCCGAAGATGTTCCGGAGGTGCTGGCGATCGATTCCGGCAACAGCAGCCGCGAAACATGGCGAGCGGTACAGCAGGGTGGATCGGATTACGTTGCGGCATACCGGATCAAGGTGGATTCCGGGTTGCCGGAAACACTCGCCGAGGTGCGGGCTCAGCAGGCACGGGAGATCTGGACCGCGGTCGAGATCGCGGCTTCGGGAACTCACTACACGGTTGCGGCGGCCTGCGCGCTGCGCACCGACGCGGCCCCGGCCGGCACCGCCCCGGTGGTCGGCCTGACCTTGGAGCGAGGCAACCAGCGACCGGCGCTACAGGCGCTGGACCCGTTGTCCACCCGCCGCCTCGACGGTCATGCGCAAGCGCCTGCGGACCTGCTGCAGCGGTTGGACTGGCCGACCGCGCAAGGCCCCTCAGCGACCCTTAGTCGTACATGAACTGGTGCAGGAACGGCGTCATCCGGCGTAGGTAGTCCAACTGGCTCACGTGCAGCACGTGGCTGCCCGGGAACCAGTGCAGCGCGCAGTGGTCCCAGTGCTTCCACAGGGCCACCGCATGCTCCGGTGGGGCCATCCGGTCGCCGAGACCGGTGATGATCATACGGCGGTCCTTGGACAGCAGCGGCTGATAGTTCAGCGGGCCGTGATAGGCCAGCCCGGCCTGCAACTCCTCATTGCTGATGCTGGTCAGCCACCGGCCGAACCTGATGAACGTGCTGGCCGGGAACCACTCGTCGAACAGATCGCCGGGCGTGATGACGGGACAGTTCGGGATGACTGCCTCGAGCCGGTCGTCGACGGAGGCGATCAGCGCCGAGGTGTACCCGCCGAGCGAGAGTCCGGTCAGCGCAATGCGTTCCACGCCGGTGCCGTGCAGATAGTCCACCACGGACCGGAAGTCGTGCACGGCCTGGGCCATCGCCTCGGCGAAACCGCTCAGCCCGCTGGCGAAGTAGCCGAAACCGCTGAACGGCGAATGCTTTTCGGCTCTTTTGCCATGAAACGGCAACGTGTACAACAACACATCGTAGCCCGAGCGGAAATACCAGGGCAGCGAGAAGAACAGGCCGTTGAAGAGATACGAGGACCCCATGAAGCCGTGGATCACGCACAGGGTGGGGCGGGGTCCGTCGTCATGGCGCCAATGTTGGGCCCGCACCACATTGTTGGCCGACAGCGAACTCCACCGCTTGCGCATGGCAGGGTTGACCGCCCGGAAGCTGCTCGGGAACGAAATGTTGTCGATGGTGGCCAGGGCGACACGCTGCGCGAGCGGACTGGCGTGCCGGGAAACGTTTTTCGGCGGCTCCAGCGGAGCCGGGAAGGACAGGCGCGGGTCGCGCTCGGCGCCGAGTTCGGCGTAGAACCTCAGCTTGTCGCGCTCGCTGCCGGAATCACCGCGCCGCAGATTGCTGCTGACGACCACCGGCGCCACCGTGGCGGCCAGCAGCGCCGAGGCCGTGGTGCGCAGTGCGACATCGCTGATCGCCGAGGCTTCCACCACCAGGCGCTGGCGGGGAGACAGGGCAGAGCGGGCAGGCAGTCCCTCGACGCCTACGTCGCCGCCGGGTACGTCGGGAATGGGCAGGGGAGGGCTGATCGGGTCAGCGTCACCAACCAGGTCCGAAATCTCAGACATCCTCTTGATGGTAACGCGCTGATTGTGGCGAATGCCGGGACTTTCGACAGGCTCGTCAATAATTTGGCACCCGGTGGACGCGCATTGCGGGGCCGTCCGGTAATACGGTTTGTTGATGACACCCCCAGTTCAGGTGTCGATCAGGAGGACCGACATGTGGGATCCGGACGTCTACCTGGCTTTTGCGGATCATCGCAGCCGTCCGTTCTACGACTTGTTGTCGCGGGTGGGTGCCGACCGGGCGCGCCGGGTGGTGGACCTGGGTTGCGGCCCCGGCCACCTGACCCGGTACCTGGCCAAGCGCTGGCCGGAGGCGGTGATCGAGGCGATCGACAGCTCGCCGGAGATGGTCGCGGCGGCCCGTGAACGCGGGATCGACGCCGCCACCGGAGACCTGCGGAACTGGAAGCCGCAGCCTGACACCGACGTCGTGGTCAGCAACGCGGCGCTGCACTGGGTTCCCGAGCACTCCGACCTGCTGCTCAAGTGGGTCGGCCAGCTGCCCGGCGGATCGTGGATCGCCGTTCAGATCCCCGGCAACTTCGATACGCCGTCGCATGCCGCCGTGCGCGCGCTGGCGCGCCGCGAGCCCTACGCAAAAATCATGCGGGACATACCGTTTCGCGTGGGCGCCGTGGTGCACCCGCCCACGCATTACGCGGACCTGCTGATGGATGCCGGCTGTCGGGTCGATGCGTGGGAAACCACCTATCTGCACCAGCTGACCGGCGAGCACCCGGTGCTGGAGTGGATCACCGGCACCGCGCTGGTGCCGGTGCGCGAGCGCCTCGACGACGACGGCTTCGACCAGTTCCGTCAGGAGCTGATTCCCCTGCTGGACGACGCCTACCCGCCCCGGGCCGACGGTACGACGATCTTCCCGTTCCGTCGGCTGTTCATCGTGGCGCAGGTCGACGGGCGCCGCTCAGCTGCCTAGCCCGGGCTCGGCCTCTTCTTCGATGCCGCGGTCCACGGCGATCGCCGAGCGGCTGGTCGGCGTCGCGCGGTGGATCTGCAGATATGTCTCGGTGTAGCGCACCGCGATCCGGGTGCCGGCGAAGTCGGACGGAATCACGTCGCCGGTGCGCTGACGCCAATCATGCAGCCGCACGGCGAGATCGGCCGCAATGGCGTCGGAGTCCCCGGTGGCGCCATCGAGCAGATTGCTGGTCTCGGTGGGGTCGGCCTGCAGGTCATAGAGTTCGCGCTGCGGCCGCGGCGCTGTGACGTAGGGGGCTACGGCGATTCCCGAGGGGCTCTCCTCGATGTCCCACGGCAGGTCCAACAGCGGCCGCGGCACATAGTTCTCGATGTAGCTGTAGTCCTTGGTGCGGATGGCCCGGATCGGGTCGAAGGAGTCGTGATAGGTCTTCGTGGTGTACACGTGGTCACGCACCGGCGCGATCGGCTCCGGCGCGAACAGCGCATCGGCGTGCGAGACGCCGTCGACGTCGGGAGGCACCTCGATGCCCAACAGACCCAGCAGCGTGGGCAACAGGTCCACGCCGCTGAACAACTCGTCGTACACGCGGGGCGACATGCCGAGGCCGGTCGGCGGGCGGACGATCAGCGCGATGCCGGTCCCGGCGTCATACAGCGTGGACTTCGCCCGGGGGAACGCCGGGCCGTGGTCGGTGAAGAACACCACCCAGGTGCTGGCATCCAGGCCGGTCTCGGAAAGCCGGTCCAGCAACCTCCCCACCGCTGCGTCCGCGGTGGTGATGGAGCCGTAGAAGTCGGCGAGGTCGCCGCGCACCTCGGGGGTGTCGGGCAGGTAGTCCGGCAGCTGCACGGTCGCACTGTCGGCCGGTTCGTAGCGGTCGTGGGGATAGGGCCGGTGCGTTTCGAAGAATCCGGCGGTCAGCAGGAACGGCTGGCCGGACAGGTCAGCCGCACTATCTTGCAGCCATTCCTCGACCTTCTCCACCACGTATTCGCAATACGAATTCGAGACGTCGAACTCGTCGAACCCCAGCCGCTTCGGATAGGACGTTTCGTGCTGCATCCCGAAAAGGGCCGAGTAATAGCCTGATTCGGAAAGCAACTGAGGCAGGGTGCGCACATCGGTGCGGTACTCCCAGCCGTGGTGGGCCAACCCGAGCAGGCCGTTGGTCTGCGGGTAGCGCCCGGTGAACAGCGAACCCCGCGACGGCGAACACAGCGGCGCGGTGGCATGGGCCCGGGTGAACAGGATGCCCTCGGCGGCGAGGCGGTCCAGCCGTGGGCTCGACACATCCGGGTGGCCGTAGACACCGAGGTAGCGCCCGAGGTCGTGCCAGTGCACGAGTAGGACATTCTGCGCAGCCGTTCCCGCGTCACCCATTCACACCGTCCCTTTCGCTTCCAGGAGTCTGCCACTGATTCTCCGAGACGAACTCCCGCAGCGGTCGCGCCGAGGTCCAGCCGTCCAACTCGAGGGCGGGCCGGTCCGGGAACTCCGGGACCGGCCCCACACACAGAATCGCCACGGGTTCGGCACCGTCGGGCATCCCCAGCAGCGCCGCCAACCGGTGCGGGTCGAACAGGGACACCCAGCCCACGCCCAGACCCTCGCAGCGCGCCGCCAGCCAGAGGTTCTGGATCGCGCAGGAGACCGACGCGAGATCCATCTGCGGCAGCGTGCGCCGGCCGAAGATATGCGATTCCCGGTCGTCACACAGCGCCACCACCAGTAGCTCCGCGCACTCGAGCACGCCCTCGACCTTCAGTGCCAGGAATTCGGCCTCCCGTGTACCCAGGGCCGCCCCGGTCAGCAGGCGTTCGGCGTCGACAAGCGCGTGAATACGCCGTCGCAGGTCCCGGTCGGTGATCCGGATGAAGCGCCACGGCTGCATCAGACCCACGCTGGGCGCGGCGTGCGCGGCGTGCAGCAGACGCGCCAGCACCTCCTCGGGCACACGGGCGCCCGGGGAGAAGCGGCGCATGTCCCGTCGCTCCGAAATCACGCGGTAGACGGCGCCGCGCTCGGCAGCGGTGTACGCGTGATCGGTCATCCGGTCAATCGTAGAAACGCGGCGGTTACGGGCTGTAGGTGACGCCCACCGCCCGGAACACGTACTCGGGTGGCACATCGAAGGACACCGATCGCCGCGGCAGGCGCGCCAGCACATCCTCGTCGATGGTGTCCTTGAAATGCAGGGAGAGGTGACCGTGGAAGCGCTCGTCAACCGCGGCCGTGTCCACGTCGACTTGCAATCCCGTCGCGGAAATCTCCGCGGTGGCCGCGCCGCCCTGCGCCTCGTCCCAGCGCACGTCCACCACCCGCCCGGCCAACTTGGGCACCACCGACAGCGTGGCCAGCACCCGCTCCTGGGTCAGCGCGAGCGAACCCACGTAACTGGCGACGCTGCCCTGGGACCGAAGGCCCGGGATGGACCCACTGAACCGCCTGGTGACCGCGACGAATTCGGCGATGTGGATCAGGCCCTCGGATTCCACCTGGGCATGTAGCTCCGCGGGCAACCTACCGACGCCGAACAATCTCCGAAGAATCACGGGCATGACGCCAGTATGGGCCGGTTTGGCGTGCGGTGCATCGAGGCTGGTATCGATGTAGCCGATGAGCAGCCCACGAATTGCCTCCCGACTTTCGTGGTCTGCCGGCCTGGTAGCGGCCGCGGTCGCGCTCTACGCCCTGCTGTGGGTGGGGCATCGGGAACACTGGGGCTGGCTGCACGCCTTCGACTGGGCGTTGCTGAACCCGGCGCACGAGATCGGCATCAAGCATGCGGGGTGGGTGCGGTTCTGGGTCGTGGTGTCATTCGTGCTGGGCCCGATTCCGCTGCGACTCCTGGGCCTGGCGGCGATGGTGTACGCGCTGGTGCGACGGCGGGTGCGGATGGGGCTGCTACTGATGGCCTGTGGACCCCTGAACGGGTTCATCACGCTGGTCGCCAAAAATCTGGCCGGGCGCCCGCGACCGGTGACCGCGCTTGTCCATGCGACCGAGACGTCGTTTCCGTCCGGGCACGCGCTGGAGGCGATGTGCAGTCTGCTGGCCCTGCTGGCTTTGTGCCTGCCGATGCTGACCAGGAGGCAGGCGCGGGTGGCCGCGATGGTGTCGGCCGCCTTCGGCGTCTTCATCGTCGGCGTGGCCCGGGTCGCGCTGAACGTGCACCACCCCTCTGACGTGATCGCCGGCTGGGCGCTGGGCTACGTGTATTTCATGTTGTGTCTCTGGGCTTTTCGGCCCGAGTCACAGCCCCGTGACTCAACTGGTTCTTAACCTTTACTTGACCCTCAGCTACGGCGGGTCTGACGATTGACCCATGCGCCGACTGCTCGCTCAGCTTTGTGCTGTCGTGTGCGCGTTCGTGATGGCAGCCCTGTTCGCACCGGACGCCGGGGCCGCCGGTAATCCCTGGTTCGCGAACTCGGTCGGCAATGCGACACAGGTGGTTTCGGTGGTCTCGACCGGTGGGTCGAACGCGAAGATGGACATCTACCAGCGCACCGCGGCCGGCTGGCAACCACTCAAAACCGGGATACCCACCCACGTCGGCTCGGCGGGCATGGCGCCGCAGGCCAAGAGCGGCTACCCGGCCACTCCGATGGGGGTGTACAGCCTGGACTCGGCGTTCGGCACCGCGCCGAATCCCGGTGGGGGACTGCCGTACACGCAGGTCGGACCGAACCACTGGTGGAGCGGTGACGATCACAGCCCCACCTTCAACAGCATGCAGGTGTGCCAGAAAGCCCAGTGCCCCTTCAACACCGCCGACAGCGAGAATCTGCAGATCCCGCAGTACAAGCACGCTGTGGTGATGGGCGTCAACAAGAACAAGGTGCCCGGAGGCGGCGCCGCGTTCTTCTTTCACACCACCGACGGCGGGCCCACCGAAGGCTGCGTGGCAATCGATGACGCCACGCTGGTGTCGATCATCAAATGGTTGCGGCCCGGCGCGGTCATCGCGATCGCCAAGTAGCCGAACGCTATTCGCTCACGTCGGCACGGGCGCGACCGGGCTTGACGTTGAACTTGAGATCCGCCACCGACATCGTCGCCTCGTAGGTGCGGTCGTAGCCGGTTGCGCTGATCCGCCACCCGTCGGGGGTGCGCCGGTACTGGTCGCGGTAGAACGCCGCACCGATCAGCATGAAATTGAACTCAGCGACGATCACCCGGTCTTGCAGATACCAGATGCCCGAAGCGGTATCGCCGTCGACGGTGATCTCCGGGTGAGTCACCCGGTGCTCGGTGACCACGCCGGGCCCCATGGCTGAGCTCAGGTACTCAACAAGGTCCTTGCGATTGTCGAAGTGCAGTTCCTTGCCCAGCGACGAGCCGTAGGCCCCGACGATGTCCTCGGTCATCGTCTCGGCGAAGTCGTCCCAGTGCTTGGTATCCATCGCGCGCAGGTAGCGGTACTTGACTTGCTTGATCGCTTCGACATCTGCCACGGGGTATTCGGAGAGGCTCACCGGCTCATTGCAGCACACCGGGCCGGCCGCGGCGCGGGAGGGCCGGGACAAACCAGGGCCGGACTCCTGCCGGCTCGATTTGTCAATGGTGCCCAACATACCTTTTCGATGACGACACGGCATCGACCGGATACCAATGACATTGCTGCCGAACCATATTCACCGACGCGGCGGCTAAGGTAATCCCTGGCTACCGACCCCCTATCGACGAAAGCATGGCTATATGTACGACCCGCTGGGGTTGTCGATCGGGACCATGAACCTGGTTGCGGCGGCGAGCGGAAGTTCTCCGGTCATCCGTCGCGCTGTGCTCACCCTGTATCCGCACTGCGCCCCGAAACTTGGTGTGTTCGGCGAGAATTCGGCCGACCCCGGCACTCTGATGAGTGCCTTTGTGGAACGAATCGGCGATTCGGTCGCGCTGATCTCGCCGGACGGATCCGCGCATGACCCGGACCTGCTGACGGTCGAGGCCCTGGACGCGATGGTGGTTGCCGCCGGCGCGGATGCGAGTTCCGCCGACATCACGATTGCCGTTCCCGCACACTGGAAACCGGGTTCGGTGCAGGCGTTGCGCAATGCACTGCGCACCCATGTCGGGTTCGTCCGCAGCGGCCTGCCGCCGCGCCTGGTCCCGGACGCGATCGCGGCGTTGACGGCGGTGAACGCCGAAGTGGGTGTTCCCACCGGGGGGGTGGTGGGGTTGCTCGACTTCGGCGGCTCCGGCACCTATGTCACCCTGCTGGAAACCAAGGACGAGTTCGAACCCGTCAGCGCCACAATGCGTTACGACGATTTCTCGGGAAACCAGATCGACCAGGCGTTGCTGCTACACGTGATCGAAGAACTCGGTCACACGGACATCGATGCGACCGGCACCGCCACGCTGGGTCAGCTCGGCACGCTGCGGGAGCAGTGCCGGGAGGCCAAGGAGCGATTGTCCACCGATGCCGTCACCGAACTGGCGGCAGAGCTCTCGGGCACCAGCATCGCGCTGGAACTCACCCGGGAGAAGTTCGACGATCTGATCGCCGACCGGCTGACCGGTCTCATCTACGCCTTCGACGACATGCTGGCGCGCAACAATTCGAGTTTCGCCGACCTGGCAGCGGTGGTGACCGTCGGTGGCGGCGCCAGCATTCCGCTTGTCAGCCAACGTCTTTCGTTCCACACCCGGTTGCCGGTGCTGACCGCGTCCGATCCGGTGAGCGCTGCTGCCAAGGGTGCGTTGCTGCTGGCGACCCGCAGTGAGCTGATGGACCTTCGGACCCGCACCTCCGTCGGGCTGCTGGTCGGCGGGGCTCACGCGGCCGGAGCGTCCGGCGTCGGCGTCATCGACCTGCCTGCCGGGGACGTGCTGGTGATCGACCAGGACGCGCTGACCGACCGCGAACTGGCCTGGTCGCAAACCGAGTTCCCCGAGGTGCCGACCCGCTTCGAGGGCGACTCCTACAACGAAGACGGCCCGTGCTTCTCGATGCGGCTCAACATCATCGACCCCCCGAAGGCGCCGAAGCGCCGCATCCGGGTGTCGCAGCTGCTGATCGGCCTGTGCGCCGCGGTCGCGATGACCGCCGTCGGCGGGGTGGCGATCACGCTGACCGCCGTTGAGCAGCGTCACACCCACCATCCCGCTCCGATCGTGCCCAGCGTCGCGCCACCACCGGTGTCGCCCAGCGCCAAGTTGCCGAACCCGATTCCGACCAGTCCGGCGGCACCCAGTCCGCTGCCGCCGCCGCCCAGCGAGGCGATGGCGCCCAGCGCGGCAGCGCCCACCAGCGTCGAGACACCCCCGCCCCCACCCCCATCACCGCCGCCGCCACCGTCGCCATCGCCCGCGCTCACCACGACGAGGCCGGCCCCCGTCACCACCACACACCCCCCGGCCGCAACTACGACGCCGGTCACCTCCGAGCCGCCGTCCCCCACCGAGCCGCCCAGCGCGGCGGAGGCGCCCAGTGCGGCGGAGACACCGGCCACGTCGGAACCGCCGCCGGTGAAGATGACGACCCAGTGGTTGCACGTCCCGCTGCTCCCGCTGCCGATACCGATCCAGGTGCCGGCCAACCAGGTGCCGGCCAACCAGGCACCGGTTAACCAGGCACCGGCCAACGTCAACCCGCAGAACCCCTTCTCCTCACCCGGAGGCCCCTGACCGGCGATTCACATTTGAGCTTCCTAGGAATTGCTCCCTACCTCGATGTGCGCGAGTAGGGTTTCAGCTGGCAAACTGCATACAGGCCAGCTGAATCGGTCGCTCCAGCAGTGGGGCGGATATTTTGTCGACGGCGGCCCGGGCGGTGGGCCGGTCCGCCCAGACCCCGTGGCTAGCTCGCACATGGCTTGGAGGGGTTATGGACATCGTGCTTGGGGTTTCGATGGAGCCCTCAGCAGTCCGGATGCTGCTGATCGAGGGGACGAACGCCGATGGCGCGACCGTCGAGGAAGAAAGCATCGAAGTAGCTGCCTCGAAAGGCGCAGCAGGCGCGGACGCCGGTGACGCGGCGACCGACCGGGTGATCGCCGCGCTGGTGGGCACCCGCGAAGGCGCGGCCGAAGGCGGCTACCAATTGACCTCCACCGGCGTCACCTGGACGGACCCCAGCGAGGTTGCTGCGCTGCGACTGGAGCTCGCCGCCCGCGATGTCGGCAGCGTGATGCTGGTGTCGCCGCTGCTCGCGGCCGCCGCGCTGGCGCAGACGGTGGGCGCCGCCCTCGACTACGAGCACATCGCGATGCTGTTCGTCGAGTCCGGCAGCGCGACGCTGGCCGTCGTCGAGGTCGCCGACGGCTCGATCGTCGACCTGCACCGGCAGTCCGTCCGGGACGAATCGCTCGCCGCCGGCCTGGTGACGATGGTCGCGGGTCTGGACGCACCGGCTTCGCGCGCCGACGGCGTGTTCCTCATCGGTTGTGGCGTCGACATCGTCGGCGTCAAGCCCGCCCTGGAGGCGGCGACATCGCTGGTGGTCAGCTGTCCCGAAGAGCCGGAGATGGCGCTGGCCAGAGGCGCCGCGCTGGCCTCGGCGAACGCACCGCTGTTCGCGTCGTCGACGTCCGCACTGGCCTACGCGCTGGACCCGGGCACCGGCGAGGTGAACCCCCGCGCGCTCACCCCCAGCTACCTCGACGTCTGCGCCATGGCCGGGGTCAGCGAGGGGGCGCTGGCCTACAGCGCCGTAGAGGATGACACCGAGCACGCCGTCGAACCTCAGACCGATCCGCGGCGCAGGCCGTTGGCGCTGGTGAGTGGGGCTATCGTCGGCGTCGCCGCGGTGGTCGCCGGAGTGCTGATCGTCTCGCTGGCCTCCAACGTGCGCCCGACCGCGGCCCAGCAACCGAGCCCGCGCGAGAGCGTTCCGACGCCGGCGCTGCAGGCACCCGCCACCGAGTTGCCGGCGCAGGTCCTGCTGCCGGGGTTAAGCGCGGCCCCGCCGCCCAGTCCGGCGCCGCCGGTGGCGCCGCCGCCGGTGGAGGTCGCCGCTGCACCGGCGCCGCCGCCGGTGATTCAGCAGGCACCGCCCCAGACCGTGACCCGGCCGGCGCAGGCCCCGGCGTATGTGGCGCCCGCGCCCCGTCGGCAGCCCACCCAGCAGGCTGCGCCGCCGGTGCAGACGCCGGTGCAGCAGGCGGTGCCGCCGTCGGCTCCGCCGCCCGCCGCGCCCGCCCCGGCCGCCCCGGCCCCTGCGGCGCCGCCGACCCCGGTCATGACGATGTACCTGCATTTGCCGTTCGTCTCGATCCCGATCCCGATCAACCCGCCACCGCCGCCGCCCCCGCCCGCGGAACCCGGTCCGTAGCGCATCTGCCAGGTTGAGCGCAGACTGGGCAGTATGAGCGATAAAGGTGGGTCGGGCGGCGGCTTCGGGTTCGATCCCGAGGACTTGGACCGGGTGATTCGGGAAGGCACCGAAGGGCTACGCGACGCGTTCGAGCGGATCGGCCGGTATGTCGGGTCCCCCGGCGGGCGCCCAGGCTGGTCGCTGCTCTTCGAAGATCTGTCCCGGCGCAGCCGCCCGGAACCTGAAACCGCCGGCGAGGCCGGCGATGGCGTGTGGGCCATCTACACCGTGGACGCCGACGGCGGCGCGCGTGTTGAGCAGGTGTACGCCAACGAACTCGACGCCCTGCGCGCCAACAAGAACAACACCGACCCCAAGCGCAAGGTGCGCTTCCTGCCGTACGGCATTGCCGTCAGCGTGTTGGACGACCCGACTGATGGCCCGGCGAAAGACGCAATAGGCGATCCTGCCTAGACCCGGCAGCGGCCTATGCTGGGCAGATTGTGGCCGCCACCCCATCCGTCTGCCATAACTGTGGATCCGAGCCGCGCCAGGGCGCGCGGTTCTGCGACGCATGCGGTGCGCCGCTGACAGTGGTCGTCCAGCCTGCCGAATACAAGCAGGTGACCGTTCTGTTCGCCGACGTGGTGCGGTCGATGGACATGGCGGCAGCCCTCGGGCCCGAGCGGTTGCGCGAGGTGATGACCGAGTTGGTGGATCGATCCGCGGCGGTGGTGCAGCGGTACGCGGGCACCGTGGACAAATTCACCGGCGACGGCATCATGGCGCTTTTCGGTGCGCCGATCGCGTTGGAGGACCACGCTTTTCGCGCCTGCCTGGCGGCCATGGACATCCAGCAGGTGGCGCAGCGGCTGGCCACCGAGGTCTCCCGCCGGGACAACATCGATCTGCGGGTGCGGGTCGGCTTGAACTCCGGGCAGGTGATCGCCGGCGAAGTCGGGGCCGCCCACCTCGGCTATACCGCGGTCGGCGAGCAGGTGGGTATGGCCCAGCGGATGGAATCCGTCGCACCACCAGGCGGAGTCATGCTCAGCGAGTCCACTGCCCGGCTGGTGGACGACCGGGTGGCCCTCGCGCCCGCGGAAACGGTGCGGATCAAAGGCTTCGAGACCGGCGTCCCGGCGCGGCGACTGCTGGGCGTCGGTGTCGAGGATCCCGGACGAACCCACAAGGTGCGGCACGAGTCCCGGTTGGTCGGGCGCCACGTGGAGACTGCGGCCGCAGCGCAACTTCTGGACGAGGCGGGGCGCGGCCACGGAGCCATCGTCACGGTGTCGGGGCGGCCCGGTGTCGGAAAGACCAGGTTGGGTCGCGAGGTGGTGGCGACGGCCAGCGGGCGCGGATTCGAAGTCTTTGTCACCTACTGCGAATCCCACACCCGCGACATCCCGTTCCACGTGATCTCCCGGCTGCTGCGGGCGGTCTTCGGTGTCGGCGCGGTGCCGGCGGAGGCCGGCCGGGCGCGGGTCCGAGCCAAGATTCCCGGCGCTGGCGCTGAGGATCTGCTGCTGCTCGACGACTTGCTGGGCATTCGCGACCCCGAGACCGTGCTACCGGACATCACCCCGGAAGCCCGCCGCCGCCGGTTGGTCAAACTCATCGAAACCGTGGCGCTGCATCGCGCCGAGCCGGCGTTGTACGTGGTCGAAGACGCCCACTGGATCGACAGCGTCAGTGAAGCACTGCTCGCCGACTTCGCCGCGGCGGTACCGCGGATGCGCGCGGCGCTGCTGGTGATCTACCGGCCCGAGTATGACGGGGCGCTGTCCTCGATCACCGGTTCGCAGCATTTTTCCCTTGTGCCCCTTGATGATTCGCACACCGCCGAACTGGTCGGCGCGCTGCTGGGTCCGGACCCCTCGGTGTTCCGGTTGGCCGCCGTGATCGCCGAGCGGGCGGCCGGTCTGCCGTTCGCCGCCGAAGAGATCGTGCGCGACCTGGCCGAGCGGGGTGTGTTGGAGGGGCTGCCGGGCAGTTATGTCTGTGTCCGTCCGCAAGCCGACATCCAGGTACCGGCCAGTGTTCAGGCGATCATCAGTGCCCGCATCGACCGCCTCACCGCAACGGCCAAACGCACACTGAATGCCGCGGCCGTCATCGGCCTCCGATTCGATCAGCAGCTGCTCGAATCACTGATGGATTCAACGGATTTGGCGCCGCTGATCGAGACGGAGCTGATCGAGCAGATCGCCTTCACCCCGCACGCCAGGTACGCGTTCTGCCATCCGCTGATCCAGGCGGTGGCCTACGAATCGCAGTTGAAGTCCGGGCGGTCGGAGTTGCACCGGCGGGTGGCGGCCGTGCTGCAACGCACCCACGGCCGCTACACCGGCCAGGAGGCCGCCATCGTGGCCACGCAGTACGCGGCCGCCGGCGATCTGCGGGACGCCTTCGACTGGCACATGCAGGCGGCAACCTGGTACGGCACCCGCGACATCCGGGCGGCGCGCAAGAGCTGGGAATCGGCGCGCGACGTGGCCGACCGGTTGCCCGACGACGAACCCGACCGGCTGGACATGCGGATCACACCGCGGGCAATGTTGTGCGGCAGCACTTTTCAGGTAGGCGGTACGCCCTCGGACACCGGATTCGACGAACTGCGCGAACTCACCACCGCCGCCGGCGACAAAAGGTCACTGGTGTTGGGGATGGCCGGACATCTGACCACGCTGACCTTCAACTCCCGCAACTCCGAAGCCGCCGAGGTGGCCTCGGAGTTCACCACGCTGGTCGAGTCGATCGGCGATCCGGTGCTGACCGTCGGGCTGTTCTACGCAGCGGCTCAGGCGAAGTGGGAAGCCGGTCAGGTGAGCGAGAGTCTGCGGTTGACCCAGCGCGTCATCGACATCGCCGACGGCGACGCCACCATGGGCGATTTCCTTCTCGCGTCGCCCCTGGCCTACGCGCTCGTCGTCAGGGGCGCCGCCGGCATGTTCGTCGGCCGCTGCGGCTGGCGCGACGACCTCGAGGCGGGCATCGCACTGGCCCGCTCCGTCGACGCGGGCGCCGCGCCGTTCGCGCACCTGTACAAATACCAGGCCGCGCTGCAGAACGGCGCCGTGCTGCCCACCGCGGCGGACGTGGCGCAGGCAGCCGAGGACCTGGAATTCGCCGAGCAGTCCGGCAACGACACAGCGTTGGCGTACGCGTTACTCAACAGCGCGACCACACTGATACACACCGATCCAGGGGACATGGCGGCCGGACTGGAGTGGCTGGCCAGGGCCCGGGAGTTGTTCGTGGCAGAAAAGCTCACCCTGTCGCTACGCCGGATGGTCGACATCGAGTTCGCGCGTGAACAGACCAGATCCGGCGATGTCGATGCCGCAATAACTTTGGCGGCAACGGTTCTCGACGAACAGTTCGACTGTGGTGAGGTGATCTTCCGCGGGCCGGCCACCACGGTGCTGGTGGAGGCGCTGTTGTCGCGAGGCTCTGCTGCCGACCTCGAGGCGGCCGAACGTGCCGTCGACCGCTTGGCGGCGGTGCCGACCGAGCCGGGATTCGTGCTGTTCGAGCTTCCGGTGCTGCGGTTGCGGGGCTTGCTTTCGAGGGCCCGCGGCGACGAATCCGGTTACCTGCGATGCACGCAGCGTTGCCTGGCGCTGGCGCAAGAGGCCGGCTACGAGGCTTACCTCGGCTGAAGCGGCACTCAGCCCTGCTCCACCACGTTCCCGCTGCCGTTCTTGCTGATCTTCGGGGAACCGGAGTGATAGGTGACTTTGTTGTTGAGTCCGGAGGCCTCGATGGTGTCGACGTTGTCGACCGTGACGACGTTCTGCAGGCCGGAGACGTTCACCGTCGCGCAATGGCCGGTGAGTGTCACCGTGTTCGAGATGCCACTGATGTTGATGTCGTTGCCGCTGCAGGCGACGGTCTTGTTCTCGTTGATGCCTGAGATCGTGACCGGCTCGCCCGCCGGCGCGGTGGCCGACGGCGACGGACCGGTGCTGGGCGCGTGTGTCTTGCCGGTGGAGGGTGCGGTGCGGGTCGGCGACGTGCCGGGAGTCGCGATCGCCGAAGTGCTTTCGGTGGGGGACGGAACGACGAGGTCGCCGTGGGAGAACTGGCGCGCGGCATAAGCGGCGATGCCGCCCACCAGAACTAGCACGCCCAGGACGCCCACGGCGGCCAGGATCCAGAACCAGCGCATCCCCGACGACGACCGGGGCGTGGCGCCGGGATAAGGGCTGCTGTACCCGTAGCCGGGCGGAGTCATAGTCGACGGCATGGGCGGGGGAACCGGCCCCGGTGGAGGCGGCGGGTAGTTGTAACCTCCGGCGGAGCCCAGGTCGGAGCCCGCCTCGGAGGCACGTGCCTGGTCGGCCAGGGGCTGCTCCAGTTCCCGGATCCGGGCTTCCGGGTCATCCTCTGGTTTCATGCCTGAGATGCTCCCATATCGGCACGGACGCGGAATAGGCTCGGCGTCGTGCCCGCATTGCCGAATCGACAGATCCTGTTGCGCCGCCGCCCCTCCGGTCTGGTGCAGCCCGAAGACACCGAGCTGATCACCCGCCCCGCCCCGGAACTCGCAGCGGGAGAGGCGCTGCTGCGCACCACCTACGTGGGCATCGACGCCGCCCTCCGCACCTGGCTCGACGACCAGCCCAGTTATCTGCCGCCGGTGCAACTGGGAGAGGTGATCCGGGCCGCGGGAATCGGCGAGGTCGTCGAAACACGATGCGACGCTTACGCTGTCGGCGACATCGTCACCACGCTGACCGGGTTCCAGGAGTACGTGCTGATCCGCGACGACATCTTCAGCACACCCATCCCGGGTGAGGACGACCAGTTGGCGATCATGTCGGTGTACGGGCCGACGGGCGCCACCGCGTACTTCGGCATGACCGATATCGGCCGTCCGCAGCCCGGCGAAACGGTGGTGGTTTCCGCCGCGGCGGGTGCCACCGGATCTGTGGCCGGGCAGATCGCCAAGATCGCCGGCGCCCGGGTGGTGGGTATCGCCGGCGGTCCCGACAAATGCCGGGCGGTGGTCGAGGACTTCGGGTTCGACGCGTGCATCGACTACAAGAACGACGACCTGGCGGCCGCGCTCAGAGAGCACTGCCCGCGCCGCGTCGACGTCTACTTCGACAACGTCGGCGGACCCGTCCTCAACGCGGTACTGGGCCGGCTCGCGTCCAAGGCGCGCGTGGTGCTCTGCGGCGTCATCTCGAGTTACCTCACCGGCGAACACCCGGGACCGTCCAATTACGTCAATCTGCTGTCCAAGACCGCGTCCATGCAGGGATTCAACGCGCTCGACCAGTGGGGCCGCTTCGACGAGGCGTTCGCCAACCTGCGCCAGTGGGAGTCCGAGGGGCGCCTGCGGCACCGGCAGACCATTTACGAGGGCATCGAACAGTGTGTCGACGCGCTCAACGGACTTTTCACCGGCGCCAACATCGGTAAGACACTCGTGAAGATCAGCGAGCCGGGTTGAGGCCACCGCGCGAAAAGCTTGCCGCACTGACCTGGAGCTACGTCGACACCGCCTCGCCAGAGTCCACGTGACGCCCGGCGGGCTGCTATCTTCCATGCCATGCCACAGATGGACCGTCGCCGCATGCTCATGATGGCGGGATTCAGCGCACTGGCGGCCGCGACGGCGGCCCCGACAGCAAATGCCAGCCCGTCTCGGCCGGCCGCACCCGCCGGCCCCGCACCGGTGCCCGCCGCCCCCGCGGCCGGAGCGACTGGTGGATTCATCTGGCACGACGAGTTCGACGGACCGGCCGGTTCGGCGCCCGATCCGGGTAAGTGGGCGATTTCGAATTTCCGGACGCCGATCCGTAATCCGGTCGGGTTCGACCAGCCGCAGTTCTGGGGGCAGTACCGCGACAGCCGCCAGAACGTCTTCCTGGACGGCAATTCCAACCTGGTGTTGCGCGCCACCCACGATGGCCACGGCGGCTACTTCGGCGGCCTCGTGCACGGTCTGTGGCGTGGCGGCGTGGGCACCACCTGGGAAGCCCGCATTAAATTCAACTGCCTGGCGCCCGGTATGTGGCCGGCGTGGTGGCTATCCAACGACGACCCTGGCCGCAGTGGCGAGATCGACTTGATCGAGTGGTACGGCAACGGCACCTGGCCGTCGGGTACCACGGTCCACGCCAACCCGGACGGCACCGCGTTCGAGACCAACCCGATTGGTGTGGACGGCGGCTGGCACAACTGGCGCGTCAAGTGGGACGTCACCGGGATGTACTTCTGGGTGGACTACGCCGATGGCATGGCCCCGTACTTCTCGGTCCCGGCCACCGGCATCGAGAACCTGGACGAGCCGTTCAAGGAGTGGCCGTTCAACGACCCCGACTACACCGTGTTCCCGGTCCTGAACCTGGCCGTCGGTGGCTCCGGCGGCGGAGACCCGGCCGCGGGCAGCTACCCGCAGGACATGCTCGTCGACTGGGTGCGCGTCTTCTGAGACTGCGGAGCCGCCCCTAGTTCGACAGGTGCAGGTACCAGAGCCCGTCGTCGCCCTGACGGCAGTCCCAGTGCGTGTAGGCCGCGTCGTTGTGGGTGATCTCCACGTGCGGGCCGTCGGCCTGGCACGCCGCCAACGTCGCGTAGCTGCCCTCCACCTGCACTTCGTCGGCGTTGGCCACCGCTACCGCGGTGGTGAACAACGCAGCGCCTGCCGTCAGAATCCCGGCAGCGACCATGGTCTTCATCTCCGAGCCCCCTTCTGAAACCGTTGGCACTCGGATTGCCAGATTGCGCTTCAGCGAAACTATGAGCGCCTTCCGTTCGAACGTATGATCGATCAATGGGGCGGCTCGCGTCGATCGGCTACAACGGGCAACCGCTCCGCGGGCCCTTTCGGCCGGTGCGTCCGCCCGTCCCGGTGCTGGTGGACCTGACCGTGCTCTTCCCGCGCGAGCCGCACCGCTCAGGCCGCTACCACCCGAACGGCCTGCAGTTGCACAAGGTCGTCGAGGGCACGCTGAGTTGCTGGGGCCTCTGCGAACAGGGCGACTGGTGGGGGCTGGTGACCTACCCGGTGGAATTCGGCGCCCGGCACAAGGCGGTGACGCACTGGGTGCCGGCCTGGACCCTGCGCCGAAAGGGTGAGCGGCCGTGAGGTTCTGCGTGTGCCCACCGTTAGGGTGGACCGAATGAACCGACGGCCCGTGCGACCGCTGCGCAGTGTCAAGCAGATCACCCGGGGTTTGGGCGCTCTCGATCGCGAACTGTTCGAGGCGGTCGCCGAGAGTCCGACTCCGCTGCTCGACAAAGCGATGCCGCCGTTGACCCGGGCTGCCGACCATTCCAAGCTGTGGTTCGCCATCGGGGCGATCCTGCTCGCCTCGGGGAAGAACTCCGCACAGCGCGGCGCCACCCGCGGCCTGGTATCGCTGGGAGTTACCAGCCTGGTGACCAATCAGGTTGCCAAGCGTGTCCGGCGGCGTCCGCGTCCGCTCTACGATTCGGTGCCGCTGGTGCGGCGCGTCCGGCGCCACCCCACCTCCAACTCGCTGCCCTCCGGGCACTCCGCCAGCGCCGCCGCGTTCGCCGTCGGGGTGGGCCTGGAGAATCCGACGATCGGCTTCGGGCTGGCGCTGCTGGCCGGTCTCGTCGGGTTGTCCCGCGTCGCAGTCGGTGCGCACTACCCCGGGGATGTCGTCATCGGTTTCGGCATCGGCTCGGGCATCGCGGTTCTGGGCAGTCGCCTGGTCCCGCCGATCGTCGAGACCGCGCTGCCGAAGACCGAACCTCTCCGGGTCGAGACGCCCGAACGGCCCGATGGCTCGGGGGTGGTGCTGGTGATCAACCCGGCTTCGGGCAGCGGCACCGGCGCCCGCGTCGTCGACGAGGTTCGTGCCGCGTTGCCCGAGGCCGAAATCGTCGAACTGGATTCCTCCGACGACCCGCGCGAGGTGCTGCGCGGCGCCGCTGAGCGGGCCGAGGTGCTGGGGGTCGGCGGCGGCGACGGCACCGTGTCCGCGGCGGCCGCCGTCGCCCTGGAAGCCGGCCTGCCGCTGGCGGTTTTTCCAGCCGGTACGTTCAACCATTTCGCCAAGGACATCGGCTGCGACTCGGTGGCGCGGACCGTCGACGCGATCCGGCGGGGCAGCGTTGCATACGTGGACCTGGTGCGGCTCAACGAGAGCCATATCGTGGTGAACACCGCCAGCATCGGCGCCTACCCGGCGTTCGTGCGACGGCGGGAGAAGTTGGAGAAGAAGATCGGCAAGCCGCTGGCGGGCATGTACGCCATGCTGCGCACGCTGCGCACCGAACGGCCCGTCCGGATCAGCTACGACAACAAGACGCTACAGACGTCGCTGTTCTTCGTGGGAAATTCGCTATACCTACCAACGGGATTCGCGCCCTCGCGGCGCACGCGGATGGACGACGGCCTGATCGATGTGCGGATTCTGGAGACCGGCCGACGTCTGGCGCGCACCAGAATTCTGGCCGCCCTGGCGCTGGGCCGTCTGCAGCGCAGCCCGTTGTACCACGAAATGCAGGTGCCCCAATTCAGTTTCGCGGCGGTGGACGGACCGACGTTGATCGCGCACGACGGCGAGATCGGCGAGAAATACGACCAGGCCAGCTTCGCCGCGCAATACCGGGCCCTACCGGTGTTTCGCCCCCTTCCTCGTCGGGTTTAATTCCCCTCGGTCAGTTCGCGAACTTCGCAATAGTGTTGCAGCACTGCAGGTTCGGAAGTGGCAACGAATTCCCGGGTCGCCGGCGGCGGCCACCCGGGCGGGTCAGGCGAGCCGCCGCAGGCCCACGCCGCCTGCCGCGCTGCCCCCAGTGCGACGTATTCCGCGGGGTCGGGAACCAGTACGGGCATGCCGAACACGGTCGGCGCTATCTCACACACCGCGCGCGACTGCGCGCCGCCGCCGATCAGCAGAATGCGGCGCACACGGACGCCGTGGGTGGCGAGCTGCGCGAGGCCCTCGGCCAGTGCGCAGAGCATGCCCTCCACCGCCGCCCTCGCCATATTTGTCGGTGTCGAATTCGAGACCCTGAGCCCGTGCAGTGCGCCGGTGGCGTTGGGCCGGTTGGGTGTTCGCTCACCTTCCAGGTAGGGGACGAGTACCAGGCCCCCGCTGCCCGGTGGTGCCGACAGTGCCAGTCCGGACAGCTCGTGGTGGTCGACGCGCAGCATCGTCGCCGCCGCGTCAAGCACCCGCGCGGCGTTGAGGGTGCACACCAGCGGAAGGTAGCGGCCGGTACCGTCGGCGAAGCCCGCGACGAATCCCTGGTCGTCGCGGACCGGGTCGGCGGCAACCGAACACACCACGCCCGAGGTTCCGATCGAGACGATCACGTCGCCCTCTCCGGCGCCCAGACCGAGTGCCGCCGCAGCATTGTCGCCCAGTCCTGCCCCGAATAACATTGAGCCACTGATTGATTCGGCGGGACCGAGAACGCGTGGAAGGTCCGGACTGCGCCCGCGCAGGGCCAGTTCGAGCAGGTCGACGCGGTACCGGTTCGTCCCGGCGTCGAAGTAACCGGTGCCACTGGCGTCGCTGCGGTCGGTGGTCAGTGCCGCGACATCGGATTCGCCCCGGAGCCGCCAGGTCAGCCAGTCGTGCGGCAGGCACACCGACGCCGCGCGGTCGGCATGGTGGGGCTCGTGGTCGGCGAGCCAGCGCAGTTTCGCGGCGGTGACCGCCGCCAGTGGCACCAGTCCGACGGCCTGCGCCCACGCCTGCGGTCCGCCCAGGTCGTCGACCAGGTCGCGCGCCGCGCCGGCCGACCGCACGTCGTTCCACAGCAGTGCGGGCCGCACGACCGCACCGGCGGAGTCGAGGCACACCATTCCGTGCTGCTGCGCGCCGACCGATACCGCTGCCACATCGTCGAACCCGCCCGCCGCGGCGATCGCCTGCCGGGCAGCCGATTCCCATGCGGCGGGGTCGATTTCGGTACCGTCGGGGTGCGGGGCGCGGCCGGTGCGGATCACCGCACCGGTGTCGGCGTCGCAGATCAGCACCTTGCAGGACTGGGTCGAGCAGTCGATACCGGCGACCAGGGTCACGGTCGCAGCAGCTTCTCGACTGTCGCGCGGGCGCCGTCGCGGTGCAGCGAATCCAGCGTCCACAGATAGGGCTCCACGAAACGGGGCTCCTCGATCAGGTTGCCGAAGATGGACCGGTTGGCCAAGAACGCCGACGCGTCGGCGCGCTGTGAGCGGGCGATTGGAATCAGGGTGTCAGCCCGCGGATCCACCACCTCGATGGGACGGCCTTCGTCGTCCACCCCCTCGGCGTACCGGGCCCAACTGGCGACGATGGCCGCGGACAGGCGCACCGAGCCACCGGAGCGCAGGTTGTCGCGAACCACCGGCAGCAGCCACTTGGGGATCCGGTCCGACGATTCGGCGCAGAGTCGGTCCACCGTGTCGCGGACGTGCGCATTGGCGAAACGCGGCAGCAGCCCATCCTTGAACTCCCGCAGTCCGGGCACCGGTGTGAGGGTCGGCATCGCCTCTAAATCCATGTAGCGGCAGAGTAATTCGGCGATCAGCAGGTCTTGCGCGGCGTCGTGCACCAGGCGGTAACCGGCCAGATACGCGAAATAGCACAAGCCCTGATGGCTGGCATTGAGCAGGCGGAGCTTCATCGCCTCGTATGGCGACACGTCATCGGCGAAGGTGACACCCGCGCGGTCCAACGGTGGTCGCCCGTCGGCGAAGTCGTCCTCGAGTGCCCACATCGCGAACGGTTCGGTGATCACCGGCCAGGCGTCGTGCACGCCGAATTCGGTTGTCAAGCTTTCGATCACGTCGGGGGTGGTGACCGGCGTGATCCGGTCGACCATCGAGTTCGGAAATCTGGTGTTCTCGTCCATCCACTGCGCCAGTGCGGGATTGGATTTTTGGGCATAGGAGGTGAACGCCTGCCGCGCGATATGGCCGTTCCCGACGATGTTGTCACAGGACACGATTGTCGGCGATTTCACACCTCGTAGCCGACGCCGGTCCAGCGCCTCGGTGACCAGCGCGAAGACGGCGCTCAGTGGTTCGTTGTAGCCACCCTCGGTGATGGTCAGGGTGATGATGCGCACGGCAGGATCGGCGAGCAGCTCGATGACAGCCTCGGGATCATCTGGTGCATAACGGAAGTCGACGATCGAACCGATGACTCGAGGTTCCCGGGTGCCGTCGGGGTGGGCCAGAGTCAGGGTATAGAGATGGTCCTGATCGCGCAGCGCGTCGCGCATTCGCCGGTCGCGGGGCAGCACGCCGACCCCGCAGATTCCCCACTTGCGGGCCATGCCCTGGCTGAGCAGCCGGTCGACGTACATGGCCTGATGGGCGCGGTGAAAGCCGCCGACGCCGAAATGGACGATGCCGACCTTGATCCGGCTGCGATCGTAGGTGGGTGTCGGTATCCGCAGGGTGTGCAGGTTTCGGGCGTTGAGCTTCATGCCGGTAACTCGTTGCCGTGCCGGCGGTAAGCGGACGGGGGCCGGCCCCACGCACTTCGGAAGGCCCGGGTGAACGAGCTGGCGCTGTCGAACCCCACCCTGGTGGCGACCTGCAGCACGCTCAGTTGCGAGTCGGCGAGCAGCGCCGCCGCCCGCATCAGGCGGGCTTGTTGTGTGTAGTCGCGCCAGGTCATCTGCAACTCGCGATGACATAACCTCCGCAACGACCGGGGCGACATGCCCGCGGCGGCGGCAGCTTCGTCAATGGTGATACCGGCCAACGTATTGCGCGTGTGTTTGAGCGCCGCGGCGAGCTGAGGATGAGTGGTCGTCGGCAGGCTGAAGGGGCTCTGCGATCCCAGCAGCTCGGCCAGCAACTCGGCGAAGCAGTGGAAATACGCCTCCGCCACCGCGTCCGGCGAATCCCGGTCGATCGGCCACCGACAGGCGTAGATGATCATCTGTCGGATCAACGGCGAGACCATCACGATCCCGGCGCCCGGACGGGCCGGTTGCAGGTGGATCGGATGCAGGAATATCGACACCGACCTCACTCGGGTGTCGATCGTGCTGATGTGTCCCAGCCCGGCCGGGATCCAGGCGGCCTGCCGCTCGGACAGTACGTACGCACCGGCATCCGTCTCCACTTCCAGAACGCCCTGCACGACGTACTCCAGCTGGTGCAAGTCGTGGGCGTGGCGCGCCGTGGTTACCCGCTGGCCTTCGTAGACAAACGCGCCCGCCGTGCAGGCGCCACCCTGCCGCATGTCGATCAGCGCAGGCGTGTCCGCGCAGGACAAGACTGTGGCCGTTTGTGCAGAGAGTGTCATGGCTCTCCGATGGTACGACTGAGTGTCATGTCAGCGCAGTCGTTTACGCCCGCCGCGGGTGACCCGAAGTACACGAAGTACTACGACACGGTCATCGCGCTGTTGACCCGCGAAGACCGATGGCGTTCGGCCGCCATTGCGCAGCTGGGTCTGAAACCCGACGATGTCGTCGTCGATATCGGCTGTGGCACAGCATCATTGGCGATAAGGATGAAGCAGTGGCAGCCGGGCGCCCGGGTCGTGGGCGTCGACCCTGACCCGCAGGTGCTGGCGATAGCGCGCGACAAGGTGCGCCGGGCCGGGGCCGATGTCGAGTTCGTACAGGCCATGGGGGACCGGGCCGTCGAACTGATCGGGCCCGGGATCGCCGACAAAGTGGTGTCGAGCCTGGTGCTGCATCAGTGCCCGGTGCCGATGAAGAAGGCCATCATCGACAACATGTTCGCGCTGCTGCGGCCCGGCGGGCAGCTCCTCATCGCCGACTTCGGTGCGCAGCGGGACGCCCTGATGCGACTGGGCTTCCGAATCGTCCAGTTCGCCGACGGCAAGCAGGACACCCAGCCCAACGCGGACGGAATACTGCCGGGATTGATCGAACAAGCCGGCTTCGCGAATGTCGCCGAAGTGTCGGTGATCAGAACCGTTTCCGGGTCCATCTCCTTATACGTGGCAACGCGACCGGTTCCGGGGGGCACAACAACCCGTTAATGTCGGACGATGTACCTTGTGCGGCCGGCAAAGGCGCTCGCGATCCTGTGTTCGGTGCTGATCCTGGTCGCCGGTTGCCACTCCAAACCGGCGACTTCGAGTTCGGACGCACCACCCGGGTCGGGTTCGCCCGGTTCGTCCCGTGCTACTGGGCCGGTGCCGGCCGGAGCCCTCTTCACCACCGCCGTGCCGTGGAACGTCGACGTTTCGGGCGCCGCCACGGCAGTCCGCTCGGATGCGATCATTCAGGCGCTGATTGCTGCGGGCGGTTGGGGGACCGGAGCCCTCCAGGCCGACTTCTCCATCCCGATCTTCTTCGCCGACGGCAACTCACGAAAGACGAAGGTGGTCGGCATCGAGGACTATTGCGGCGGCGGACCGGACTGCGACTCCGTTCCCGCGCAGATGCCGTTGCCGGCCAAGGCATACCTCGAGGGTTCGTCGAGCCTTAAGTGTGACACCACCGGCGCCACCGAGGGGCAGGAAGACTGTCACCTGCTCGTCGTCGACCGCGACCAACGCAAACTCTACGAGATCTATCACGGCAGCCAGTCCGGCAAAGACATCACGGCGCAGGCCTTCTTCGTCTGGGACCTCGCGAAGGCATACCCCGAGACATTGCGTGGCGATCAGTGCACCAGCGCCGACGCGGCCGGTTTCCCCATTGCCGCAATGTTGCCGACTGCCGATGAAGTGGCCTCTGGCGCAATCAATCACGCGATTCGCTTCATCCTCCCGAACGACCGGATGAAGGAAGGCGTCTACGTGCGTCCGGCCACCCATGCGGGAGGTCCGGCCAGCACTGATCCCAATGCTCCGCCCTACGGTGTGCGATTCCGGCTGCGAGCAGACTTCGACGACTCGCACTTCTCCAAATCCGAACGGGTGGTCATCGCCGCTCTGAAGAAGTACGGAATGCTGCTCGCCGACGGCGGTCAGGTGCCGCTCACCTTCGCAGACGACCGGACCAGCACCAAGAAGTGGTCCGAATTGGGCATCAGCGCGCAGTCATTCAACGACATCGGCGTCGATCAGTTCGAGGTCGTCGATCTGGGTGAGGAGATCAAGCTCACCTACGATTGCGTCCGCAACAAGTGAGCGTGCGCTGCCTCAGACCTTGGCGAGGGTGAACTGCGCGACGTCCGTGTAGCCCTCGCGGAACAGGTCGGCACAACCGGTCAGGTACTTCATGTAGCGGTCGTAAACCTCTTGCGACTGAACGGCGATCGCCTCGTCGCGGTTGGCTTCCAGCGCGGTCGCCCAGGTGTCGAGGGTGCGCGCATAGTGCGGGCGTAGCTGCTGAATCCGGTTGAGCGAGAAGCCGGCGTGCTCCGCGTGCTCCTTGACGGCCTTGGCGGGAGGAAGGTCTCCGCCGGGAAAGATCTCATCCATGATGAACTTCATGAACCGCAGCTTCGTCATGGTGATGGGCAGCCCGCGCTCGGCGAATTCTTCCTCGCTGGGCTGAATGATGGTGTGCAGCAACATCACCCCGTCGGCGGGAAGAGCCTCATAGGCCATTTTGAAGAAGTCGGGGTAGCGGTCCCGCCCGAAGTGCTCGAAGGCGCCGATGGAGACGATCCGGTCCACTTTCTGGTCGAACTGTTCCCAGCCCTGCAGCAATACCCGCTTGCTTCGCGGGCTGGGGTGCTCGTCGAGCCGTCTTTGGGTATGCGCCTGCTGGTTGCGGCTCAACGTCAGGCCGATGACGTTCACGTCGTACTGCTCGAGCGCGCGAATGATCGTGGTGCCCCAGCCGCACCCGATGTCGAGCAGTGTCATGCCGGGCTCTAGTCCGAGCTTGCCGAGGGAGAGATCCACCTTGGCGATCTGCGCCTCTTCGAGGGACATGTCCTCGCGTTCGAAGTACGCGCAACTATAGGTCCGGGTCGGGTCCAGGAAGATCTTGAAGAACTCGTCAGAGAGGTCGTAGTGCGCTTGAACGTCCTCGAAATATGGCTCTAAAGTTTCGGATTGATTCTGTTCCTGAGGCATGTCTGCAACTTTCGACTCGACTCCTGTCGAGCGTACCGTCGCGAGATCGCAGCCCGATTGACCTAAGCCATGCTAGCCCGTCGGGAACACCGCCTCGGACGCGTGGCCGGGAAGCGGCTCCCGCGAAACAACGTGTTGCCTGGTGACACGCGGTCCACGCGGGGCCAGCGGGGCGGTTCCCGCCTGTAGCCGAAGGATCCGTCCGCCGATCTGGATGTAGCTGCCGGGCCGCCATGTAGCCGGCTCCCAGGGGGCGATCGGGGTCCAACCCTGCTGGGCCGGCTCGCGCAGGAAGACGCCGTTGGTCGAGCCGCGGTCGACGACGACCACCTCGCCGTTTACGGTGCGGACCTCGACGTGGGCCCGGGACAGCAGACCGGCCGGGTCCTCCAGACTCACCGGACGGAGTCCGCGCTGCGCGGCATCCGACCCGTGCGGGTCGCGGCCGATGACGCAGTCGCGGTCGATCTCGAAGTGGGAGCCGTCTTCAAGGACCACCCACCGCCCGGGCTGCGGCGACGCGACCGCCGGCACGAGCCGGCCGGGGGTTCGGGTGGAACGCAGGACGGCGCCGTCGCCGGGCACGATGCCGCCGGTGATCCGGTAGACGCCGTTCGCCGGGATGCCGGCGCGTGACCGCTGTCCCAGCTCCTCGACGGCGACCACTGCGGCCACCGCCGGCATCGGCACCGAGTAGTGCACCAGGCGACCGCGGCCGTGCAGCAACGTCCGGTCGTCGCCGTCATCTAGCGCGACGGTGACACTGCCGCACAGCAGGATTTCCAGGCCGGCCGAGGTGGGCGTGACTATGCCGACGTCGACCAGCGTGTGGGTCCAGGGCTGACGGGACAGCTTGGCGAAGGCGCTGACCAGCTTCTGCGGGTCGGTCCGCCGCACCATTTCGGCCAGGGCCGCCAGCTGTTGCGCGGCGACGGAGTGCTCGGTCAGCGCCGTCCGCTCGCGGTGGGCGACCACGATGACGGTGCCGTTGACGTTGGCCACCAGGTGTGCGCCGGGGATGACCTCGACCTCAGTCGACGGTGAGGTCGACGGGGAGGTCGACGGTCCGGCCTCGACATATTCTTCGGCCGCGTGCACTGCGGCCGCCACGGCGAGGTCTTCGGCCGGCGCCGGGGTGTCGACGGGTTCCGGCGTCTGCGTCGGCTCAGGGGTGTGCTCCGCGGTCTCGCTGATGCCGACGCGCGAGTGCAACCAACGCAACGGCTTGGGTGCCCACCAGTTGAGGTCGCCGGCGACCCGCAGGAACGCCGGGACGACGACGCCGCGGATGATGGTCGCGTCGATTACGACAGCGAGCGCCGTGCCGATGCCGAACATCTTCATGAACGACAACCCATTGGCGAACGAGATCAACGTGATCGTGAGCAGCAGCGCGGCGCTGGTCACGATCCGTCCCACCCGTCCCAGCCCGATGACGGTGGACGCGTCATTCGACAGGCCGGAGTCGCGGGCCTCCTTGATTCGGCTGAGCAGGAAGATCTCGTAGTCGACGGAGAGGCTGAACGCGATGGCGCAGAGCAGGACGACCATCGACGGGTTCAGCGGCGCGGGGGTGAATCCCAGCAGCCCGGAAAGGTGGCCCTGCTGGAAGATCCAGACCAGGACACCCAGCACCGCGCTGAGCACCAGCAGGTTCAGCAGCAGCGCTTTGACCGGCACCACGACGCTGCCGGTGAACAGGAACAACAGGATGAATGTCGCCACCGCGATCAGGGCGATGGCCAGTGGGAGCCGGTCGGCGATCGCGGCGCGGCTGTCGATCAGCGTGGCGGTCGGCCCGCCCACCTCGACCTGGTGGCCGGTGATCTTCGCGCGGATGTCGCGGACCAGGTGCTGGGCCTGGTCGGAGTCCGCCTGTACCGACAGGTAGACGAAGGCGTAGCCGGCCCCGGACGCGGCGGGCGTCGGACCGACCGGCTGCCCGTGCTCGTAGCGGCCGATGGTGCCGTTGACCAGGACGGCACCGTCCATGCGGGAGACCTCGGCGGCGAGATTGGCGAGCACGCCGGCATCGTTGCGGGTGACCAGGGTGATCGCCTGAGACGGGTCGAGGGAGAAATCGTGCTGCAACGACTCGGCCACCAGGCGCGCGCTGGAGTCCGTCGGCAGCGCGCGCTCGTCGGGCGTGGCGTACTGGGCGTGCAGGAACGGGACCCCCAGCGCGAGCAACGCCGCGACGACGGGCACCGCGTACAGCAGCGGCCGGCGGGTGACGACTTCGGCGAAGCGCCGCCAGAACAGCGAGTCCGCCGACAGCGGCACCTTGCGCCGGATCACCGCGAGCGAGTCGACGCGTGTGCCGAGCAGGGCCAGCAGCGCGGGCAGCACCACGATTGCGCTGAACGCCGACAGCAGCACGGTGGCGGTGGCGGCGAGACCGACCGACCGCAGGAAGTAGGTGGGGAAGACCAGCAGGCTGGTCATCGCCAGGGTAACCGTCGCCGCGCTGAACAGGATCGTGCGGCCCGCGGTGGTGACAGTCGCGATGATCGCCTGGTGGTGGCCCCTGCCGTTGGCGCATTCCTCCCGGAATCGGGACACCATCAGCAGCCCGAAGTCGATCGACAGGCCCAGCCCGAATGCGGTCGTGACGGTCAGGGCATGCACGGACACGTCGGTCATGGTCGTCATCAGCAGCAGCACCGACAGGGTCGAGACGATCGAGACGACCCCGACCACCACCGGCAGCGCCGCGGCGATGAGCCCACCGAACACCACGACCAGCACCGCGAGCGAGATGGGCACGGCGATGCTCTCGCTCATCTTGAGGTCGTGTTTGACCTTGTCGCGGATCTCTTGCTGCACACCCAGGGAGCCGCCCGCCCGCACGGCGACGTTGGCGTCGGTGGGCAGGCTCGCGATGATCCGCTTGGCCGTCTCGGCGGCCTCGTCCGCGGTGCCGCCGACGTGGACGAGGATGAGGCCGGAGCGGCCGTCCTTGCTGCGCAGATCACCGGCGCCCTCATCGCCGAAGGCCCTGGTGACCTTGGCCTTCGGCTCGGCCGCGATCAGTCGAAGCACCCGGTCCCGCACCGGGGCGACGTCGGGTGCGTCGACGGTGCCTTCGCGGGGCAGCAGCTGGATGACCAGGTTGGACGTGGTCCCGAAATGCTGGTCCAGGAACTCTTCGGCCTGCGACGACTCCGCTGCCGGGTCGGTGTTTCCGCCCGTGCCCAGCTTGTCGGACACCGAGCCGCCGAGTACGACACTGATGCCGAGTAGCACCAGGACCGCCGCCAGCACCGCCTTGGGGCGCCGCACGGTGAAGGTGGCCAACTGCCTCAACATGTCTCGCCTTTCCCCTGAACTCCCCTGAACCGACGGCAGAAGTCTGTCGCGACGGCCTTGGGGCTTTCTAAAGGTTTGCTGCGTTCAGTTGCGGGGTTCGCCGGCCAGCCACAGGCGCACCAGGCAGCGTCGTTGCGCCGCATCCGGTGCGTCGACGAAACTGCGGCGGTTGTGCAGGGTGGCGTGGTTGTCGGCGAAGAAGACGTCGCCCGGGTCGAGGGTGAACTCGACGTGGTTGGCGGGGTCGTTCAGGGCCCGGTCCAGAGCGTCGAGAGCCTGGCGCTGCCGGTCGCTCAGCGGCTGACCGCTGCGGTAGTGGCCCAGCTCGATGTGCAACCGGTTGTACCGGATGCGGACGCCCTCCGGGGTGTCGGTGAAGATCGAGCCGTACGTGAACGGGTCCTCGCCCGGCTGGGTTTCGTGCGAGCGGTCGAAGCAGAACCGTCCGTAGAGTTCCTCCACCAGTTCGGGCTGTGCCGCCAGCACCGCGTTGTATGCGGTGTGGCCACTGACCATGACCGACTCCCCGCCGGACACGGCCTTGCGCAGGCACAGCAGGCCGAGCACGTCGGGCCGGCTGCCGGCGTAGGCGCAGGCCGAGTCGGTGTGAAAGATCAACTCGGAGTTGGTTTTCGAGCCGCGGGCCTCCGCGACGGTCTGACCGGTGTCCTGCACCAGGTAAACCCGGTCGCCCTGGCGGTTCTGCGGCTGCGGCCCACCCAGGTAGGTGCCCAGGCCCCAGTAGAGCATCGAGGCTTCCTCATCCGTCCAATCCTGCAGCGGCAGGCCGCGCAGCACGCAGAAGCCGGGACCCAGGCGCAGGCAGTGCCGGATGCCCCGGGCGATCTCGACCAGCTCCGGCTCCTGGAAGTCCGATGCCACGATCGTGTCCAGGCGCCGGCCCAGGCGGCGCAGCCGGTCGCGGATGCGTAGGCACGCCGCGGCGTGCTGCGGCTCGACGGCGATCATGTAGTCCCAGGCGTCCAGGCTGGCGTGGTCCCAGACCGTCGGTGCGGCAATCGACCGGCGCTGGCTTACCCGCTGCCGTGTGTTCTTCACTGTGAGCATCTCTTCATCTCCTCTCGTCCGGCTGAGATGCGTTTCTATGAGTTTGGCGAGAGGCACTTGAGAAATTCTTGGAGTTTGTATGGCGGCTGCCAGCGACTACATCAGCCAGTTCGGCTGGGTCAGGTGGGCGTAGCGCTTCATGGCGGCAGGACCGAAATAAACGTGTTGACCCGCGGTGCGCAGATCCCGGAAGCACCGCTGATTGGGATGGCTCGCGTGTACCGCGCCGTCGCCGGTCAATGAGAAGGCCGTATCGACGGCTCCGCGTGCCGCACGCAGGGCCTGTTGCGCGGCGAGTTGGAAACGGGCCCGCTGTGCCACGGACGGGGAGTCTCCGGCGCATGCCGTGTCCCAGAGTGCAGCGGCCTCGTCGAGGACAAACGCCCGCGCGGAACGGAGATCGGCTTCCGCCCCGGCGAACGTGACCTGTGCGTCGGGGGTTGGTCAGCGGCCCGCTACGGCGAGTTCATCACCGGGGCGCTCACCGATGCCCTGCTCAGGCGGTGACGGGAACCAGCTCCGGGCGCATCTGCACCGCCGGAGCGCTCTGCGGGGTGAACCGGATGAACAGCTTCGCCACGAACGGTGCGGCAACCAGCATCAGCACCACCCGGATGACCTGGGACGCCATCACAAACGTCACGTTCGAACCCGAGCCTGCTGCGGTGCCCAGCACCGCGTAGACACCGCCCGGGCTGGTCGCCAGGTACCCGTCCAGCATGCTGAGTCCTGCCGAGTGCGCCAGGACCACCCCCAGGCCGGCCGCGACCACGTTCAGGACCATGATCAGGGCGAACGCGCCGGGCAGGATCCGGCGAATAGCCCGCATTGACTCGCGGTCCAGGGTCAGTACCGTCTGCAGCACGATCAGCACGATTCCGGCCTGGAACACCAGCATCGGAACGGCGAGGCCGTTGGCCAGTCCGGCGAATTCCAGTCCCATGGTGATTGCCATCGGGCCGATCAACCCGCCGCCGGGCAGCCGCAGCCGGCGTCCGGCCACCGCGCCGACCAGCACGATGGCTGCGAGCAACGGAAGCGTGAAATACCAAGGCAGCAAGGCTTTTTCACTTACCTTCTCGGCGTGGGAGGGAGTGCTGTGGTAGAAGGCGGTGGCGACGATGGGCATGGCGGCCGTGATCATGGCAACGCGCAGGTACTGGACGGCCGCGACGACGCGATCATCACCGCCGAGTTCGCGTGCGATGGCGACCAGCCCGGCCGAGCCGCCGGCGACCAGTGCGAGGCCACCGGTCAGTGGCGTGATGTCGCGGTGCAGGCCGAGTAACGCACCGCCCGCCACGCTGAGGACGAGGGTGCTGACGGCCACCGCTATGACGATCGGCCAGTGCGAGCCCAGCGCGGCGAAGGAGATGTCGCGCACCATCAGCCCGGTGTAGACGCCGAGCACGCCTTGGGCGGCCAGACCGATTCCCGGCACGGTCTTGGGCGCGTACCGCGCCATCGACCAGGCGAAGGCCCCGCAGACAACGGCGACGATGAGAAGGTCAATCGGGTTCATGGTGTGAAGGGTTCAGCAACCGCCTTGGCGGATTCTTGAAGCGCAGAACAGCGGCGACCAGATTAGGTACCGGACTACTCAGTCGGGGCCGTCGTCACCGGGGCACGCTGGGCCGATGGCCGAGGAACTCACCGAGCGTGAGCACGCGCTGCGCAGATTGCCGTTGCCGTACTCGCTGGCGCTGCGGTTGCGCGACGCCGGCGTCGCGGACGAGGTGATTTGCGAATACGTCGGCGTCGAGAACGACTTCCTCGACGGTTTCTATCGGGTCGCCGAAGCGAAACTTGCCGCACTCCGGCTTCGCGCGCTGTGACAAACCGTCTCAGTCGAAGAAAACGCAACGTGCCTCGACTCAGACAGTCCCCCGCAGAAAGCGGTTCGACTGCGAGGCTGTGCCGACTCTCCTACGCTAACCGGGTGCGTCTGACATGGCCGCTGGTCGGCCGGGCACAGGAAATCGCGGTCGTCCAGGCCGCGATATCTGATCCGCGCACGCCGGGGGTGCTCATCTGTGGTGCACCCGGCGTCGGAAAGAGTCGGCTGGCGGGTGACGCAGTCA
The DNA here is from genome assembly GCF_031583025.1 of Mycobacterium sp. Z3061. NCBI lineage: Bacteria > Bacillati > Actinomycetota > Actinomycetes > Mycobacteriales > Mycobacteriaceae > Mycobacterium > Mycobacterium pumcae. Next base: position 802,575 of record NZ_CP134062.1, read on the forward strand.
CGGGGCTTGCTGGGTGCGTCACCCGTCGGGCTGTTGCCAGCGCGTCCGCCCGATCGATTCCTCTGGGGGCATTTGCCGCCTGGGTGCGACTGCCGGGGCCCGGCGACGGGCAGCTGGTTCATATCGTCCGCGACGTGATCGAGTCGCTCACGGCGACAACCGAACAAACCGCGGTCGTCATCGCCGTCGACGACGCACACCTGCTCGATGACCTGTCGGTGTTCGTGCTGCATCAGATCGTTCAGCGCCGGTCGGCGAAAGTGGTGCTGACGGTCCGCAGCGGTGAGCCGCTCTCCGCCGCCCTGCAGGAAGTATGGAGCGACGGGTTCGAGCGGCTGGATCTGCAGCCGCTGTCTGCCGGCGAGACAGCGACGCTGTTATCGGAGTCTTTGGATGGTGTGGTGGATCCTGATGTCTCACAACGGCTTTGGAAGCTGACCCGGGGGAATGTGCTCTACCTGCGCAACATCGTCGAGCAGGAGCGGGCCGATGGCCGATTGGTGCAACGCCACGGCTATTGGCGGTGGACCGGCGATCCGGTGGTGCCGCCCAGTCTGGCCGAGTTGATCGAGTCGCGGATGGGGACGCTGCCCGCCGCGGTGGGCGATGTCGTGGACACCCTGGCGGTGGGAGAGCCGCTCGAACTGAAGTCCCTGGCGCGACTGGTGGACCCAGGCGCCATCGAGGAGGCCGACGTGCGGGGATTGATTGCGATCGGGCCGGTCGACGGCAATGTGGAAGTCCGGCTTGCCCATCCGCTCTATGGCGAGCTGCGCCGGTCGCGCGCTGCGGCTACCCGGTTGCGCCGACTGCGCGGCCGGGTGGCCACCGAGTTGGCCGCGAGTGAGGATCGCGACGAGGTGCGAACGGTGGTGCGCCGCGCGGTGTTGACTGTCGACTCCGACCTGGCGCCGGACGGAGAACTGCTTCTTCGGGCCGCGGAAGGCGCGATGTTCCTGGCCGACGCTCCGCTGGCGGACCGCTTGGCGGCAGCGGCGATTCGGGCCGGATGCGGCGTGCCGGCCTACAACATCCGATCGTTCGCGCTGGCCTGGCAGGGACGCGGTGCGGAGGCCGATGCCGCGGTGGCTGCGACACCCACCGAAGGTCTCTCGGAAGAGGATCGCCTGTACCTGCTTGGTCACCGCGGCTTCAACAGGCTGTGGGGGTTGGCAGACCCCGACGGCGCCAGGGAGCTGTTCGAGGAAGCCGCAGAGTTGGCGACGCCGGCCACGCGCAGCTGGAGCGATGCCTACCTGACCGTCTACTGGGCATCGATGGCAAAGCCCGCCAAGGCGATAGCCCTGGGCGAAACCGTCGACCTGGAGTGCCTGCCCGGAATCATCAGTTCGGCCGCGGCGTGGGCGCTGGTTGTCGCCCATGGAGATGCGGGGGACGGCGCCGAGGCGGACCGGGTGGCCGACGTGGGTTACGCCTGCGTGCAGCGGACGTCCACCGCTGCCCACATGAGGCTGATCCTCGCCGACCGGCACCTTGGTGCGCTGCTGCTCAGTGGTCGCTTGTCGAGTGCCAGTGCCCTTGCTCAGCAGGCGCGCGAGCAGACCGTCGACGTTCCGGGCGTAGCCCAGCTCCTGGGCGCCGCGATCATGGGCCGGGCCGCCGCCGGATCGGGACGCCTGGATGAGGCCAGGCGCCACTTGCAGGCTGTCGTCGAGCTTTTCAGCGGCGATTCCAACGGTTTTCGGTACCGCTACCTGATCCCGCTCGCTACGACACTGGCCATGTGCGGCCTTGTCGACGAGGCGGACGCGGCGCTGCGGGCACTGGACGCGGAGCGCCATCGAAGTTGGGGATTCGTGAACTACGAGCGCGATCTGGCACACGCGTGGGTGACCGCCTGTCAGGGTGCGCTCAGTGAAGCGATCAAGATCGCGCTCCAAGCGGCCGAAACCTGCCGTGAAAATGGTCAATTCGCCGCCGAGGTGATGTGTCTGCAGACCGCCGCGCAATTCGGCACCGGGTCGTCGGCGGCACGGTTGGGTGAACTCCTAGGCTTGGTGCAGGGCCCGCGGGTCGGCGTGGCAGCCCGGTTCGCTGCCGCGCTGGCGTCCGGCAACGGAGCCGAGTTGATAGCTGTATCAGCGGATTTCGAGGCGATGGGTGACCTCGTTGCCGCGCTCGACGCGGCGGCACACGCAGCGATTGCGTTCCGCAACAAAGACTTACGAGGATCGGCGTTGAGCTGCTCGACGCGTGCCGATGCGCTGGCCGAGCGGTGCGGCGGTGCGGTCACTCCGGTGCTTCGTCAAGCCAGCGTGCCCGTACCGTTCACGTCGCGGGAACGGGAGATCGTGATGCTGCTCGGAGAGGGTCTGCCCAGCCGGGCGGTTGCCGAGCGTCTGACACTGTCGGTGCGCACGGTTGAAGGTCACATCTACCGGGCCATGACCAAAACCGGTGTCTCGAGCCGTGAAGAGCTCGCAGCGTTGTTGAAACCGCGAGCCTAGTTCCGTCCGCCCAGATGTTGTTCGAGGAACCGGTCCACGGCGTCGAACAAGTCAATGACGTTCTCAGGGTTGAGGAAACCGTGCCCTTCGTCTTCCTTGACCAGGTACTCCACCTCGACGCCGCGGGCGCGCAGCGCCTCCACCAGATTGTCGGACTCGGCCTGGACGACGCGAACGTCATTGGCGCCCTGCGCAACCAGCAACGGCGTCTGAATTCGTTCCACCTTGGTGATCGGTGAGCGCTCCAGCATGTCCGCCTCCTGCGCGGGATCTTCCGGGTCGCCGACGAACAGGTGCCAATTGTTGGCGAGGTGGGGCCGTGCGATCGCCGGGAGTGTGCGCATGAAGTTGGCCAGGCTGGAGATCCCGACGTAGTCGATGGCCGCCGCGAAGACCTCCGGCGTGAAGGTGACGCCGACCAGTGCGGCGTAGCCGCCGTAGGAACCGCCGAAGATCGCGACCCGCGCCGGGTCCGCGTAACCCATCTCGACCGCCCAGTTCACCGCGTCGATCAAATCGTCGTGCATTTTGCCCGCGAACTCCCCGACCGCGGCCTTGACGAATGCCTTCCCGAATCCCGTTGACCCGCGGAAGTTGACTTGCAGCACCGCATACCCGCGGTTGGCGAGGAACTGCGCCTCCGGGTCGAACCTCCACCAATCCCTGGCCCACGGTCCGCCGTGGACGAGCAGCACCATCGGCAGGCCCTTCGGTTCCAGTCCGACGGGCAGCGTCAGATATGACGGCAAGTCCAGTCCGTCGCGGGACGGGATCGTCACGGGCGTCATCGGCGCCAACTGCGCGGGATCAAGGTGTGGGAAAGGCCGGAACAGCAGCCTGCTGCGGCCGGTGGAGTGGTCATAGAGGTAGGTGAGTCCGGCGTCCCGGTCGTGGTTGAAGCTGACGATCCATCGCTGACCGCTGTCGTCGGAGGACAACGCTCCGATATCGCCTTCGGACAGCTTCTCCAAGTTCGCCAGGACCTCGGCGAACAGTGGGTCGAGCGGCCTGATGACCTGACGCGCACCCAGATAGCGTGCCCCGAGCAGCTCACCCGTGCGTCTGTGTTGGATCAGTGGTTGTGGCACGAGCGGCATGACCAGGCCCCTGGCGTCCAGGTCGAAGCTGGGGTGGCTGTCCACGGCCGTCTCCGTGCCGTTGACCACGTCAAGCCGGACCAGTCGGGTGCGGTCGGTGCCCTCGTTGGAGCCGATCCAGATTCCCGTTCCGTCAGGGGTGACGACCATCGGGAAAACGCCCAGCGTGTAGTCGGCGCCGTCATAGGTGGCGATCGGCCGTAGCTCGGCCGATGCGGCGTCCCATCGGTGGATTTCAACGTCGCCGGCGGCAGTCAGTGCCACGGCGAACAGATCGCCGTCACGGCTGCTGAGCCATCCCGCGACCTGCCCGGGATTCTCGGCGCGCATGGTGAGTTCGCCTGTGGCAATGTCCAATTCGTAGGCGTCCAGCAACGCGACGTTGCGCTTGTTGAGGTACACGATGGCCTTGCCGGACAGTCCGCCCGGGATCTCGAAGATCGCCTTGGTGCCTTCGAAGGGTGTCAGGTCAACGGCGGAGGCCCCCGGATCCTCCAGGTCGACCCGGAAGATGTGCCAATTCTCGTCGCCGCCACTGTCCTGCAGGTAGAGCAGCCACCGGGGGTCGTCGGTCCATTCGTAGCTCAACACCGAACGGGTGTCGTCCGCGGTGACGCAGCGCGCCGGCTCGCTTTCGTCCAGCGGTTGGACCCACACGTTCAGGCGGTTGCGCCACGGGGCGAGATACGCCATCCGCGTTCCGTCGGGCGAGATGGTCGCTCCGGCTCGGACGGGTGGGCGGAAGAAGTCCTCGACAGAGATCGGTTCGGGCAGTGCCATGCGGCGACTCCTTTGGTCCTCGTGCGGTGAATTCGGTTGTCGTGCAGGGAATTTTGATCTACTGGGGGATGGGTCCGCCGATGCGTCCGTTGGTCGCGTCGAGAATCGCCCGGTCGATCAGCGCGAGTGTCTGCTGCGGGCTGACCTTTTCGCCGTGCGCGACGACCGCGATGCTGACGTCCTCGTCGATCACCCGCAACGCACCGGTCACGGCCGCTGCGCACAGTCGCACGGTGAGATCGTCGCGGTTCATCCGCAGTCGCTTGGCGATGACGGGAATGAAGCCTCGCTCGAGTTCGTCGTGGACCATCAGGTAGGCGGTGCGTAGCGCCGGTTCCGACGCCGTCATGCTGGCAATTCGCATCGCACTGACCTCGTCGGCGATGTCCTGTTCGGTGAACGGGTGCGCGACCGCGTCGGCGGCCATGTGTTCGCCCAGCGATAATTCACGCGGCCACCGGTCCAATACTGCGATGAACCGGTGCGTCGACTTGGCGAGCACCGGTTCGACGCAGCTCTCTTTAGACCGGAAGTACCTCCAGATTGTCCGGGTGGAAAGCCCTGCGGCAGCTGCGATGTCGTCGCCGGTCGTTCCCGACACCCCGTTCCGCCAGAACAGTTCGCAGGCGTGGCGGGATACCTGCAACCTGGCTTCGCCGTGCGCTATGTCCTCCACCCCCTGTCACTTAGTGACAACACCAATGTGTCACTAAGTGACAGGAGGCGTCAAGTTACTAATCCTCGTCCAGGTATGCGTCGGCCCAGGCGCCGATGATGCGGGCGGCCCGGCGCGCCTGGCCCCGAGCGGTGAGCAGATGATCCGAGCCCTCGAGCGAGACGAAGCTGCGCGGGTGGCGGGCCAACCGGAAGATCTCGGTCGCGTTTCCGATGCCGACCGTGTTGTCGGTGGGCGAGTGCAGGATCAGCAACGGCAGCCGCAGACCCTTGATCTTGTCGTGCAGATGCGCCGCGCGGACGTCCTCGACGAAGGCCCGCTTCAGGGTGAGCGTGCGCCCGCCGACCATCCACTCGGCACTGCCCTCGGATAGGCAGCGGTCAACCACTGCGTCGTAATGCTTTTCGACATGACTCGGGTCGATCGGCGCGGCGACTGTGACGACCGCCCGCACCCCCGGCGACTGCCGGGCGGCGGCAAGTGCGGCCGCGCCGCCCCAGGAGTGCCCGACCAGTATGTCGGCCGGCGTTCCGCGCTCGGTCATGAACTCGCATGCCATGACGATGTCGTCGACTTTGACGGTGAACGACCCGTCGCCCCAATCTCCTTCCGAGCCACTGAGACCCAGCGCGTCGAAGCGCAGCATGCCGATTCCGTCGGCGGCGAGTTGTTTACAGATGCGCGCAGCGGCCGGCGACTCTTTGCCGAGCGTGAAGCCGTGAGCGAATACTCCCCAGCCGCGCACCGCGCCGTCCGGCACGTCGATGATCCCCGCGAGGTTCGGCCCCGTCGAGCTGTGGAACGTGACACGTTCGCCCATGCTGGAGATCTAACACGGCGGTCGGCTCGAACGGTTCGACATTGTCGGTCAGATCCGTAGCATCGCTTCATGAGGCTTGTCGCGATGACGCCAGGCGCGCATGTTGCCCTCAGCCTGGCGACTGCCGTTCTGCTCGGTTTCGGATTGTCGGTCGGCCCGGGGCCGTTGCTTCCCAAAGCATCGGCGGCCTGTCCCGACGCGGAAGTGGTTTTCGCTCGCGGCCGAGAGGAGCCGCCCGGCGTCGGAGCCGTCGGTGATGCCCTCGTGAATTCGCTGCGGGGCAAGACGCGGATGTCGATCGGTGTCTACGGCGTCAACTACCCCGCCAACATCACCACGGGCACCGGCGCCAATGACATGAGCGCCCATGTGCAATCGATTGCCAGAGACTGCCCGAATACGCGTATCGTCCTCGGCGGCTATTCGCTGGGCGCCGAAGTGGCCGACCTGGTGACCGGAGGTCGTCCACTGTTCGGGTTCACCAACGTGCTGCCGCCGGGTGTCGACCAGCATGTCGCGGCCGTCGCGCTGTTCGGTAACGGCACCCGGGGGCTGTCGCCGGCCTTCGCCGGAAAGACCATCGACCAGTGCGCGGCCGGGGACCCGATCTGCGGCAGGGGCACGAATTGGCCGTCGCATCTGCAGCCGTCCTATATCGACTCCGGTCTGGTGGATCAGGCCGCGGGTTTCGTGGCGGGCAAGCTGTAGCGCCGAACAGAATTCTCAGCTAATACCTAACTGTTGAGTACGGCAACGAATCCGATGCGGTGATATTTTAAATCTGCGAGTGTCGCGGTTTCTGTGGTTGAACCGGGACTCGTTGGCTAACGCATTTGGAGAAGAAGTGGACATCGTACTCGGGCTGTCGATGACACCTACAACCGTTCGTATGGTGCTGGTCGAGGGGCAAAACGCGGATGGCGTCGCCGTCGAGGAGCGGGAGTTCGCGGTCGACGTCAGGGTCGGCTCAGCAACCGATCACCTGATGGCGGCGATACTGGATGCCCGCGAGGCTGCGGCAGCGGCCGGCAACCAGGTGATATCCATCGGCGTCACATGGACCGACGAATTCGATGTGTGCGGCCTGGACGAGGCGCTGGCGGCACACGAGGTCTGCAACGTCACCCTCGCGCCACCGTTCATCGCCGCGACGACTCTGGCTCAGGCGGTCGGGCGGGCCATCGGATATGAGCGCATGGCGATGCTCTTCGTCGAACCCGGGAGCGCCACCATGGCCGTCATCGAGGTCGCCGAGGGAGCGGTCGCCGACCTCAGGGACGAACCGCTGGACGGCGTCGATGTCCGGACGGCGCTGAGCGTGCTGGCCGGGTGGGCCGAGGCGCTCGGCGCGCGGCCGGACGGTGCTTTCGTCATCGGCTCCGGCGTGGACGTCGCGCCGCTCAAGCGTCATCTGGAGACGGTGACCTCCCTGGCGGTGAGCGTGCCAGAAGAGCCGGAGACGGCGCTGGCGCGCGGAGCGGCGCTGGCGTCCGTCCACGGGTCGCTGTCCGGTCTGGCTACCGAGGGCTTCGCCTATGCACGGGTTGCCGATGTGGTGGAGGTATGTCCCGATGCGGTGACGCTGAGTCGCATGGACGTTGCGACCGAGGAGAACTTCGCCTACAGCGTCTCGCCGGATGGCGACACGGACGCCCCTACGACGGTGCTCGCGTCGAGCGAAGATGCCGGTGTGAGCGAAACGCTCCAACAGCGTAGACCGGTGTTGCTGTTGGGCAGCGTCGGAGCGGTGACTCTGATTACTGCCGTTGTGGCACTTGAAATTTCACTGGCACTCGGTATCCGTCCGGCGGCCGTTGGCCTGCACCACGTCCCTGGTCAGAATCGCATCATGCCGGCCCCGTTGCTGCCCTTGGCGCCGCTGGCTGTCGCGTCGGCACCTCGACCCGTCGCGATGCGCCCGTCGGGTCCGGTGGTCCAACTGCCACCCTCTGATGCTTCGATTCCCCAGCCCCCCGCCGGGATAGCCGGTGATTCACCGGGCGCACCGCCCGCGCTTCTTGCGTTGCCCGTCCTGATGCCTGACGCGCTGCCGCCAAGGATCCCGGATGCCGATTACCCCAATTACCCTCTGCTGCTGCCGCTTCCGGTGGTGCAGCCACCGAGTGCTGTGCCGAGCATGCCGCCGCGCCAGCTTCCGTCTGCGCCCGTGACGCAGACCCCGACGACGGTACCGGTGACGCAACCGCCGACGACGCAGCCGGTAACCACCGCGCCGCCGGCGACGACGGTTCCGGTGACGCAGCCGCCGACGACGGTTCCGGTGACGCAGTCGCCGACGACGGTTCCGGTGTCGCAACCGGTGACGACGGTTCCGGTCACGCAACCGCCGACCACGGTTCCGGTGACGCAGCCGCCGACGTATGTGCCCGTCTCGCAGCCGCCCAGGCCCGCTCCGGTGGCTCCGCCGCCGGTCCATGCCCCCGAAATCCAACCGCCCGTGAACCTTCCAGCGCCCGAGGTGCCGGTGGCTCCCGGTTTGGAGACTCCCACGATTCGCGGTCCAATCCTCGAGGTTCCCACTATTCCCACCGCACCGGGCGTCGTTGTACCGGCTCCGGACGTGCCGCCGGCAGCACCTCAGTTGCCGGGTTCGCTGACTGCGCCGGCGCCGGAGCCGGCGTCCTCTACTGGCGGAGGCGGTACACCATTCGGCGGGAGCGGGGGACCGCTCGGCGGAAGCAGTGGCGGAATCGCCGGAACCGGACCCTCGGGGATAGGCGGCGGTTCATCGGGTGGTGAAAGTGGCTCACTCGGGGGCGGCTCTCTGGGCGGTAGCTCACTTGGTGGCGGCTCGCTGGGTGGCAGCTCTACCGGGGGCGGCAGTAGTTCCATCGGCGGCAGCAGTTCCACTGGAGGCGGTTCCAGCTCCATCGGCGGCAGCAGCTCCATAGGCGGAAGCAGCTCCAGCGGTAGCAGTGGTAGTTCCGGGGGCGGCAGAAGGTAGCTGTCGCGCCAATCCCTGGGCGGCGGGCCACCGCGCCTCTGTACATGAATTCATGTATCCGCTTGTGGCGCAGCGTGAATCGGGCGACCTTATCGCCATCAGGTGATGAATCGGCTGTTAGCATGCCCGCCTGTGTCCTCAAGGGGAAGATGGCCGAACTTCGTCGAAGGTATCTCGGCAGCAGGAGTCGATGAGCTGCGTGCTATCGCAGGCAATTTCGCGGACTGGCAGCTGGCCGCGCCGATAGACACGTCACTTTCTACCTCGGAGGAGCTGGCCGCCGACTATCTGGCGAAGCTGCAGTATCCGCAACATATCTTCGACGAGCTGTCAGCCGATGCGCAGGATCGTGTTGCTGTTGCTGTTGGCTGCCTGCCGCAAACCCAGTGGCAACCGCCGCCCGTCGCTCCCGGAACGCCGTCGTACGCGCAACCGAGCTGGGAAGCGGAAGTCTATGACGTGGTGTTCAACCAGCTCCCGCCGGAGCCGCCGGGACCGCGACCACTTTCTCAGCGCCCATCGGCCGCCGATCAGTGGCCTGAGTTCACCGCCGATGGACTCAACGACGGTGCGCTGTGCCGGCGCCTCAGTGTGGAGTTGGCGGCAGCATTGGGTTCTGACTGGTCGCCGGTTCCCGCTGCGGGCGACAATGTGGTGCGCGTCCGCTTCGAGCGCGCCGATCTGAACTTCGTCGTCGTACCGGCCGGTCGAATGACAATGGGGATCACCGAACACGAAGTGGCCGATCTCGCCGAACTCGGCGACGAAGTTGCTGAGAGTGTGGAATCTTTCGCCCAGTCGTGGGCCCCAGCTCATGAAGTGAGGGTCGCGGCATTCCTCTGCGCCGAAACACCCCTGCTGGATCGCCATGCCGCCATCTGGTCGATCGGGGGCGACGCCGCGAACGCGCACGGGGTACTTCGGCAAAACAGTTGGCAGGCAGCGCAGACAGTGTCAGCAACCGGAATGCGATTGCTGTCGGAGGCGGAGTGGGAATGGATCGCGCGCGCCGGGGGGCGGCAGTCATGGATCTGCGGGGATGAACCGCCCGATGAGTGGACGGAGCGGGCAGTCGATGGTCAGCCCGAGGAGGCTCACACGCGGTTCGGCACTTCGGCTCCGGGCTGGGGCGAGTGGGTGGACGACGGATGGCACGACGACTACGTCGGTGCGCCATCGGACTCAGACGCGTGGGAGCCGAAGGACCGGCCTGACACGGTGCGCGGCGGCGCCTTCGCCTGCTGGCCGTGGCAGGGCGGCGAGGTGGTGTTGCTTCATGCCGCTTGCCGTGAACGCGGCACCAACGAGTCCATCCATGCAGTACGGCTGGCCGCCGACCTGCCCCCGCGCTGACAGCAACCGTCGCCGAATGAGCAGAGTCACCGGTCACGCTTGACGACGTGCCGCACGAGGTGCAGTGTGGTGTGATACTCGTCATATGACCACTGGTCACACCGGGCAGAGAGGTGGCAGTTCATGACCACGCGGGACAAGTACACGGATGTGCCCACGCCTTACTCGTGGGATGTCCCCAGCGCCGGTAACGCGCACTTCACCTGGGAGTACGACGAGGGGCGCGCCCGACTCCTTTCCCTGTATCAAAAGGGCAAGGACAAGCAGTGGGATGCACAGTTGCGGATCGACTGGGCGCAGGACGTCGACCCGTACAACCCGGTGGGGCTGCCCGACGAGTTCCATCCGCTGTTCGGCAGCCCGATGTGGGACGCCGCGGACGAAGCGCGTCGCGCCGAGATGCGCCGACACTCCCAGGCGTGGCAGTTCTCCCAGTTCCTGCACGGCGAGCAGGGCGCCATGGTGTGCGCGGCCAAGATCGTCGAAGTCGTCCCGGACCTGGACGCCAAGTTCTACGCGTCCACCCAGACCATGGACGAGGCCCGGCACGTCGAGGCGTTTTCGCGGTTCCTGCAGGAGAAGGTCGGTATGGTCTACCCGATCAACAAGAACCTGACCGCGCTGCTTGACGACACCTTGCGCGACTCGCGTTGGGACATGCCGTATCTCGGCATGCAGGTACTCATCGAAGGACTCGCCCTCGCCGCCTTCGGGGTGCTGCGTGACATGGCGGCGCCGGATTCGCTGGCCAAGCAGGTGCTGGCCTACGTCATGCAGGACGAAGCCCGCCACGTCGCCTTCGGCCGGATCTCCTTGAAGGACTACTACTCCGAGCTGACCGAGGCCGAGCGCGATGAGCGGGAAGAGTTCGTCGTCGACGCCTGTTATCTGATGCGCGACCGGTTCCGCGGCGAGGAGGTGTTCGAGACCCTCGGCATGAACGTCCAGGAGTGCGCCGAGTGGGTCGACCACTCCCCGTTGATGGTCCAGTTCCGTTCACACCTGTTCAGCCGCATCGTGCCGATCGTCAAGGACATCGGGCTGTGGGGCGACAAGGTGCAGAAAGCGTTCCGGGACATGGGTGTTCACGACATGGCCGGCTTCGACATCGAGGCGCTGATGAAGGCCGACGAAGATCAGGCCGAGGCGCTGGACAAGGCTCACGCCGAGATGGCCGAACGGGCCCTCGAGGTGGACCAGGTGATCGCGGCGGGCGCGAGCTAGTTGCTCTGACCATTGCCGTTGGCGTCGGCGTGACCGGTTGCTCGCTATGAGAGCCCGGGCGATCCGTCCAGGCCGATCAGCTGCCCGCCGGTGCCGCCAGATCCGGCTTTCCCGGCTTTACCCGGGTTCACGCTGAACCCGCCGTTGCCGCCGTTACCACCGTTGCCGATCAGCACGGCGTCGCCACCTCGACCACCGTTGCCGCCGACCCCGCCCGGGTTGACGGTGGTGTTGGTCCCGCCGTCGCCGCCTTGCCCGCCGTTGCCGATAATCCCGGCCGTGCCGCCGGCCCCGCCATTCCCGCCGATGATGGCGCTGATACCGCCGGCGCCACCGGCCCCGCCATCGCCGAACAGCATGCCGGCATTGCCGCCAACTCCGCCGTCCCCGCCTATCGCGGCGCCAGAGGCGGCACCACCGCCGCCGCCGCTGCCGCCCGTACCGAAGAGCAGTCCGGCTCGGCCGCCGGCCCCGCCCTTCCCGCCGATGGCGCCAGCCGTGCCGCCGGCCCCGCCGGCCCCACCGGCGCCGGCGAATATGCCGGCGTTGCCCCCGGCCCCGCCATCCCCGGCGATCGAGCCACCGCCACCGGCGGAGCCCCCGGCCCCGCCATCGCCGAAGAACATGCCGGCCGCGCCGCCGGCCCCGCCATTGCCGTTGATTGCGCCGCCGCCGCCACCGGTGCCGCCGGCCCCGCCACTACCGCCGAGCATGCCCCCTTGGCCGCCGGCCCCGCCATGCCCGCTGATAGCGCCGGCGCTGCCGCCGGCGCCGCCGAAGCCGCCGGTGCCGCCGGTGCCGCCGGTGCCGATCAACCCACCGGAGCCGCCGGCCCCACCGGGACCAGCTACGGCGGCAGCGGTGAACCCGCCGATGCCGCCCGTGCCTCCCACGCCGAACAGGCCCGCAGTGCCACCCGCACCACCGGCGCCACCATTACCCCCAGCGCCGTTGCCGCTGCCGCCGGCGCCGCCGGTGCCGCCGCGGCTGAACAGCCCGCCGGCCCCGCCGGCCCCGCCGTTCCCCCCGAGGCCGGCGGCGTTGAATCCGCCGGCACCACCCGTCCCGCCCGCTCCGAACAGCAGCCCGCCTGCCCCACCGGCCCCGCCGGCGGTGGTGCCGGGTCCGCCAGCCCCACCGGCGCCGCCAACGCCGAACAACCCTGCGGCTCCACCCGCGCCACCGTTCTGGCCGACCCCGCCAGACCCGCCATTGCCGCCGCTACCGATCAAGATGCCTCCGGCTCCGCCGTTGGCCCCGGTGCCTGGGGTCCCGTTGGCGCCGTTGCCGATCAGCGGGCGCCCGGTCAGCGCCAGGAATGGCGCATTGATTGCGGTGAGTAGGGGTTGCAGCGGCGTGGCGGCGGTGGCCTCCGCAACGGCGTATGACGCCGCACCCGTGGTCAATGTCTGTACAAATTGCTCGTGCAGGGCCGCCGCCTCCGAGCTGAGGGCCTGATAGCCCAGGCCATGACCGGAAAACGCCGCCGCGATGGCCGCCGATACTTCGTCGGCAGCCGCCGCCAGCACCACTGTCGTGTGGGCGCCGGCGGCTGCGCTGGCCGCGCTGAGCGCCGATTCGATATCGGTTAGATTTGCCGCTGCCGCCGCAAGTGCTTCCGGCGATACAAACACAAACGACATCTGACACCTCCCAGTGCGCATGACGTTTCCGCCACACCCCCCCGGGGATCGCCGGTTACCACTACCTGGCGAATGAATACATCATCCCTCTCCAGGGCGTGGCGTTGTTTGGTTTCGTCGAGATTCCCCAGCTTTCGGCGCCGGCTCGGCGCGGGCCCTAACCTGCCGTCTGAACCGGCGTGCTCCTGGCGGCATCCGCTGCGAAGAACCCACGCAGCGCGTCGGCGATCTGGTCCCGGATCGGCGCCCCGGAGACCACCACGTCCACCATGGTCAGCGACAGGTGCGTGTGTCCCCGGGCCGACGCGTGCTGGCTCGGAACACCTGCCGCGGCAAGCGCTTTCGCGTACGCGTCGCCTTCGTCGCGCAACGGGTCGAACTCCGCTGTGACGACGATCGCCGGCGGCAGGCCGGCCAGGTCGGGCGCGCGCAGCGGTGCGATTCGCGGGTCGTCGCGCACGTCCGGGTCGGCGTAGTAATCGAAGAACCACCGCATCAACGCGGCGGTGAGACCGTAGCCGTCGGCGTTCTCGGTGTAGGAGCCGCGACTCAGGTCCGAATCGACGACCGGCGTGATCAACGCCTGGCCGACAATGGTCGGCCAACCGGTGTCCCTGGCCAATTGGCACACCACCGTGGCGATCCCGGCGCCGGCGCTCCAACCGCACACCGCGAGGCGACCGGGAATGCCGCCAAGTTCCTGCGAGTGCTCGGCAACCCATCGCGCCGCCGCCCAGCCGTCCTCGAGCGCGGCCGGGAAGCGGTGCTCAGGAGCGTGCCGGTAGTCCACCGACACGATGAGCGCGTCGCTGCGCGCGCACAGATCCCGGCACAACGGATCGTCTGACGTGTGGTCGCCGAGAACCCAACCGCCGCCGTGGAAGTACACGACGACGGGATGGGGACCCGGGCTCGACGGCCGGTACAGACGGTAAGCCAGGAGTCCCGCGGCACCCGGCAGGATTCCGTCGACGACTTCGCCGACGTCCGGGCCCGGTGGGCGGGTCAGGTTCATCTCGTTCATGAAGGCGCGCGCCTGCTCGGCAGGCATGGACTCCAGTGGCGGCAACTCCAGCAGCGCCATCTGTTCCAGCACCATCTGGACGTCGGGTTGCAGGCGGCGCACCACGCCGTCGTAGCACTGCGTGTGGCCGGGCCCGGACAGTGTGAAGCCCAGGTAGTCGCGGGCCACTACCTCATCGCAGGCCACCCGGTAGAAGTCGACCCCGGCGGCATACGCCATGAAGGTACGTGGCTTGCCCGGAATGTTCGCGCCGACGTACCACGAATTCGCCTGCGGGAAAAGGGTTATGGATGCGGCGTCGTCGACGTGCTGCATCCAGCCCGCCTCGGCGAGCTTGGTGGGCTCGATCCGGTCGAAGCCGTGGTCGCGCAGATACGTCAATGCGTCGGCAACGAAATCGACGTGCTGCTCGATGGACACCGCCATGTTCGACAGTACCGAGGGACTCTGGGGGCCGGCGATGAGGAACAGGTTGGGGAATCCCTCGGTCATCAGGCCGAGGTAGGTGTTCGGACCCTCGGACCATTTGTCCCTCAGCGCGAGTCCGTCCCGGCCGACGATGTCGATCGCCGCGACGGCGCCGGTGATCGCGTCGAAGCCGGTGGCAAAGACAATCGCGTCGAAATCGAAAGATTCACCGACCGTGTCGATTCCGGTCGCAGTCACGCCGACCATCGGCTGATCCTGCAGATTCACCAGGCGGACATGGGGCAGGTTGAACGTGGCGTAGTAGTTGGTGTCCAGGCAGAGCCGCTTCGCGCCGACCGGATAGGTTTTGGGGCACAGCGTCTCGGCCGTCCGGGGATCGCGCACGATGCCGCGGATCTTGCCGTGAATGAAGTCGGCAAAGTCCTTGTTGGCCAACGGGTTACTCATCACATCGGCGTAGAGGTTGAGTATTTCCAGCAGTTCGCCACGTTGCCAGGCACGTTCGTAGCGCTGCCGGCGTTCGTCGGCGGACACCGAGAAGGCCGGGGTGATCGTGCGCTCCACGGGGACGCCTCCGAAGGAGTATTTCGCCGCCTGGCGGTACGCCGGCTCGTCGGTCATCTCCGCGAGCTTGTCCGGCGAGATGGGACCGTTCTGCGCGGGAATCGAGAAGCATGGCGTGCGTTGGAAGACCACCACTTCCGACGCCTGTGCGGCGATCAGCGGAATCGACTGAATGCCAGACGAACCCGTCCCGACGACGCCGACGCGCTTGCCGGTGAAGTCGACGGGCTCATGGGGCCATCGACTGGTGAAATATGTCTCGCCGGTGAAGTTTTCGACGCCGTCGATGTCGAGATCCTTCGGTACCGAGAGGCAACCCGTCGCCATCACCAGGTAACGGCAGCCGATCTCCTCGCCGCGATCGGTGCGCACGCGGTAGCCGGACGAGCTGTCGTCCCAGTGAGCGTGGGTGACCCTGGTGCCGAACTGAATGTCGCGACGCAGATCGTGCTTGTCGGCGACGTGGTTCAGGTAACGCAGGATCTCCGGCTGCGTTGCGTACTTCTCAGACCACTGCCAGTCCCGCGCCCAGTCGGCATCGAAGCTGAACATGTAGTCGACGCTCGGGATGTCGACCCGCGCGCCGGGGTAGCGGTTCCAGTACCAGGTGCCGCCGACGTCGTCGCCGGCCTCGAATATCCGCATTGACAGACCCGCGAGCCGAAGGCGGTACGCGGCGTACAGGCCGGCGAAGCCGGCGCCCACAACCACGACATCGGGGTTGGAGTGTTGATCAGCCATGTGAATCATCATGACCACTCGCAGGCGTTTTGTTTAGGGGTGAAATCGCCCGTTCTCGGTGACGACCGCGGTGATCAACTCGGCCGGCGTCACGTCGAAAGCCGGGTTGAAGGCGTCCGCGTCCGGCGGAGTGACGGTGACGCCGGCGTACGTTCTGATTTCGTCGGGCGCGCGTTCCTCGATGGCGATCTCGGCGCCGCTGGCAAGCGAGCTGTCGACGGTCGACGACGGCGCGACCACGACGAGGGGCACGCCGTGATGGCGCGCCGCGATAGCCAGGCCGTAGGTGCCGATCTTGTTGGCGACGTCGCCGTTCGCGGCGATCCGGTCGGCGCCGACCAGGACGCAGTCGACGAGGCCGCGTGCCATCGCCGCGGCCGCGGCACTGTCCGGCTGCACCCGGTAGGGCACGCCTGCCTGCGCCAATTCCCACGCTGTCAGTCGTGAGCCCTGCATCAGCGGCCGTGTCTCATCCACCAGCACCGATTCGACCAATCCGCGTTGGTGCAGATGCCAGACCACCCCGAGGGCACTGCCCCATGCCACCGTGGCGAGGTGGCCGGCGTTGCAGTGGCTGAGCAGGCGCAATGGTCTGCGTTCGCAGAGCCCCAGCACGATCTCCGCGGCGTGGCCCGATGCGGCGCGGTTCAGGCGTTCGTCCTCGTCGAGAATCGAAAGTGCCTCGGCCAGTACGGCTTCGGCGCCTCCGTCGAGTTTCCCCAGGGCGCGCGCCACTCCCCAACTGAGGTTCACGGCGGTCGGTCGCGCCCTGGCGACCCGGTCGGCCGAGGCGCGGACGTCCCCTCCCTCGCGCGCCGCGAGTACCACGCCGAGCGCCCCAGCTGCGCCGAGCGCAGGGGCACCCCGGACCGCCAAACGGCGGATCGCGTCGATCAGTTCGTCCACCCGGTGCAGGCGCAGGACGCGGTAGTCAGCCGGCAAGGCGGTCTGATCGATGATCGTGACCGCGTCGCCGTCCCAGTCGATGGTCCTGCGCACGTGTCGACCCTAGCTCCCGGACCGGGGGCTGACGCCGACTGCGATCGCTGGATGAATGGTCGAAGAGCAGGATGCAATGCCGCCACCTGCCCGGCCAGTTTCATACCAACGCGCCCCCAGTCGCGATGTAGAGGAGATACAACAGGTACAGCGGTATTTGCGGAATCGCCAGGGAAATCGCTAACAACGGATAGCCGATGGACCAGAAAAGGTTGGGTCCCAGTAAGGGAAAGAATGTGTCAGCAAGGCTCATCAGGTAGTTCGCCAACGTTGGGAACACGTGTATCAACACAAATGGCCCGATGGGCGCGAGAACTAAGAGAGGCGGTATCAGCAGAAATGCGGGTAAAACAAAAATAGTCCCGGTGGGATTCGCGATGATTTCCTGAAGCAGGCTGTTGAACAAGGCCGGCGAATTGCTGATGATCGTACTCAAGCGGCGCGACATCTCGCCCAGATAAAACGAGAGAGCGTCCAGGGTGCTGGTGGCGGGGCCGACAACTGGGCCCTCGGCCGACAGTAAAGGCTGCAGCAACAGGGCGAGGTTCGCAGCCTCTGCGCCGGCGTATGAGACGGCGGCGGCGGTCAGGTGCTGCACGAACTGTTGGTGCAGTGCGGCCGCCTGCCCGGCCAGCTTCTGATAGTCCCGGGCGTACCCAGAGAAGAGGTCGGCAATACCTGCCGACACCTCGTCGGCGGCAGCAGGCAGGACAGAGATAGTCGGGGCCGCCGCCAGCATGTGCGCCGCATCGAGCGTTGACCCGATAGCCGACAAATCTGTCGCAGCCGCCTCCATCAATTGCGGCGCCGCGATCACTGCAGACATCTTCACTCCCCGACCGACGTCATCGATATCAGAAGCGTCGCGCGGTCGCGTGAGCGTCGACTAGGGACTTTCGGCTCTAAGTATCTCAAGCGCTATCGGCACGGACTTAAGCCTCTATCCGCAGCGGCGGAGGTGGCTGAGGATGGCAGCGGCAGTCGACGAGGAAGGTTTCGCACATGCCAACGAAATTGGAGGCAGCTTCGCAGGCCGCGGCCGCGGAAGTCACCGGCGACGGCGCCGAGTCGCAGAACGCCGATCATCGCCGCAAGGAGATCGATGCGCTCGTGGACACCGCCGCGGCCGCGGCCGCTGAGTTCCGCAAGCTCGATCAGGTCCAGGTCGACCGCATCGTCGAGGCGATGGTGCGCGCGGGGCTCCGGGCCGCTGCCGAACTCGCGGGCTTGGCGATCCAAGAAACCGGGTTCGGAGTCTTCGAGGACAAGGTCGTCAAGAATTATGTGGCGACCGAATTCCTGCATGACTACCTGCGTGACAAGAAGTCTGTGGGTGTCGTCGAAGAGGACATTGAGAACAACATCGTCCGCGTCGCCGAACCGATCGGCCTGGTGCTGGCGATCACCCCGGTGACCAACCCGACGTCGACGGTGCTGTTCAAAGCGATCGTCGCCGCCAAAACCCGCAACGCCATCGTGTTCCGGCCGTCGCCGTATGCGGTCCGGTCCTGCGAGCGCAGCGTTGAGATCATGCGTGAGGCGGCCGAAGCTGCCGGGATGCCAGTGGGTGCGCTGCAGGTCATTCCGGACGCCGCCCACGAGGTGACGCATTATCTCTTCAAACATCCCAAGGTCGACTTCATCTGGGTGACGGGCGGACCGAAGATCGTGGCGCTGGCTAGTGCGACCGGCAAGCCGGGGCTGTGCGTCGGCCCGGGAAATGCCCCCATCTATGTCCACAAGACCGCCGACGTGAAGGGTGCCGTCGTCGACATCCTCATCTCGAAAACCTTTGACTCGTCAGTGATCTGCCCCGCGGAGCAGACCTGCGTCATCGACGACGAGGTGTACGACGCGATGATCGCCGAGTTCGAGCGGATGGGTGCGCGGCTGCTCACCGACGACGAGGCTGAGGCGATAACCCAGTTCGCGTTCGGCTGCGGCGACAAGATCTCGCTGGACGCGCTGGGTCAGAAGGCGCCGGAACTCGCTGCGCGAGCTGGGTTTTCGGTCCCGCCGACGGTCAAAGTGTTGCTGGCCCCGCTGCCGGCGGACCTTGACGAACTCGCCGCGCACCCGCTGCTGCAGGAGAAGCTGATGCCGGTCCTCGGCGTCGTCCGGGCACGCGACGTCCAGCACGCCATCGACGTGGCGGTACTTGTCACCGAACACGGCGGCCTGGGCCACACCTCGGCGGTCTACTCCACCGATCAGGCGGTAATCGACGCGTACAGCGCGGCGGTGCGTACCGGACGGATCCTGGTGAACGCACCGACCGCGGTAGGGGCGCTGGGTGGGGTCTACAACAACCTGACGCCGACCTTCTCGCTGGGATGCGGAACGTGGGGAGGGTCCAGTACGACCGAGAACGTCAACTACCGGCAGTTGCTCAACATCAAGACCGTGGCGAAACGTCGCACCCCGCCGCAGTGGTTCCGGGTCCCGTCCAACACGTTCTTCAACGCCGGTGCGCTGGAAAATTTGCGCGACCTCGATTGCGACACCGTCGTGGTGGTCACCGATGCCGTGAGCGATGGGCGAGGTGTGGTCGACCTGGTGCGCGGCAAGATGCGCGCCCGCCACGTACAGGTGTTCAGCGAAGTGACTCCGGAGCCGGACGAGACGACCATCCACCGCGGCGTCGAGCTGCTGCAACGGGTGCAACCTGATGTCCTGATCGCGGTGGGCGGCGGTTCGGTGCTCGATGCCGGCAAGGCGATGCGGCTGTTCTACGAGCATCCGGAGAAGTCCCTCGACGAGTTGACCATGCCCTTCCTGGACCCCCGCAAACGGGTGGCCGACTATCCCACGGACCGGCACCGTCTCCAATTGGTGGCTATACCAACGACTTCGGGCACCGGTTCGGAGGTGTCGCCGGCAGCTGTGCTCACCGTGAACGGCAAGAAGGAGACGCTGGTCGACTACAGCCTGGTGCCTGAGCTGGCCATCATCGACCCCGAGTTGGCGTCGTCGATGCCGCCGGTGTTGACCGCGGACACCGGTATCGACGCGCTGACGCACGCGCTGGAGGCGGCGGTCTCCATCTTCGCGTCGCCGTACACCGACGCGCTGTGCGCACAGGCGGCACGCCTGATCTTCGACTCGCTGCCCAGGGCGTATCGCGACCCTGACGATCTGCCCGCGCGCACCGACATGTCCAACGCGGCCACCCTGGCCGGACTCGCGTTCTCAAATGCGTTCGTCGGGACGAACCATGCGCTCGCCCATGCCGTCGGCGCCAAGTTCGCCATCGCGCACGGCAGGGCAAACGCAATCTTCCTGCCGCATGTACTCCGCTACAACTCGGGCTTGCCAAGCAAATTCATGCCGGCTCCGGGCTACTCGGCCTACATCGCCCCCGACAAGTACGCCCAGATCGGTCAGCTCATCTTCGGCGGCCACGAACCCGACGACAGCCGCGCCCGGCTGTTCCGGGGAGTCGAGGATCTGCTGCGTCGTGTCGAGATGCCGCGCTCGCTGCGGGACATGGGCGTCGCCGAAGAGGAGTTCCTCGCGGCGCTGCCGGGTCTGGCGATGACGGCGTTTGAGGACCTCAGCAACCGGACGAATCCCCGGATGCCTCTGGTCACTGAGATCACGGAGTTGCTGCGGCTGGGGTATTACGGAGCTCCCGACTGATGCCGAGTGCCAATGGGTCATCGTGCGACGGCTCGCTATCGCCCTGATCACCGCGGCTTGCAGCTCAGGCTGCGGTTCGCCAGGAGGTGGTCCCGCGACGCCGGGTTCGACAACCGTCACCCCGGCCTCTGGTGCGACCGCGACCGGCTCCACTCCTGCATCCACGACCAACGCCGTGCCCCCGGTTTCCCCAGAGGCGGGCGCAGTGGGATTCGTCGACGTTCGGACGGCCGTTCCCAATGCGATCATCGATCTCCGCTATTCGACGTCAAACAATTTCTTGCATGCGCCCTTGTATCCCGCCGATGCCCGGTGCCTGGTGCATGAATCCATGGCGCCGGGCCTGGCCGCGGCCGCCGGGGCTCTGCATCAGGGAGAAGCGTTGGTCTTCTGGGACTGCTACCGGCCGCACGACGTGCAGGTGCGGATGTTCCAGGCGGTGGCCGATCCCAATTGGGTGGCCCGTCCGGGCCAGTATTCGCGCAGCCACGAGGCGGGGCGCTCGGTTGACGTGACAATTGCGAACGCCCAAGAACAGTGCCCGCCAGGTAATCGCCTCGGCAGTCAGTGCCTGACCGACATGGGCACGGATTTCGACGAATTTTCCTCTCGCGCAAATGCATTCGCAACCCAGGACGTCAGCGAAACCGAGCAGGCCAACCGCGCCCGGCTCCGCGAAGTCATGGGCACCGGTGGGCTGACCCCTTACTCAGGAGAGTGGTGGCACTTCGACGGTCCTGCCGCGAACGTCGAGCGCCCGATCATCAACGTCCCCGTCAACTGAGCCGGTTATCCGATCGCCGAACGGCGCATGGTCGCGTAGATCGTGAAGTTCCGGTGTTGTGACGCCGCGTAGTAAGTGGACATGTAGGAAAGCGTGCCGTCGTTGCGCGGGGTGAGAGTGACCTCCGCCGGCACGCATTTGCCGCGCGTGATCCGTTCGGAGATCAACCGCGCCCCGTTGTCGCCGACGCCATGCTGGGTCCATGTTCCGGCGCAGCCGAGTTGGGGATAGCTGACGGTGCCGGTGAGCTGAGCGCCGTCAACGATGTCGGCGGTGACGTCGAAGCCGGATTGGTCGCCGGAGACGGGTCCAGACCAACTGCCGCTCAGCGACATCGTCGTCTCGGTCGGTTCGGTGGAGGATGACGTGGGAGGCGTAGTCACGGGAGGGTTGGAGACGGATGACGTTGAACCGGAGCCCGGCGTTGATGCCTCCACGCCGGAGTGCTTGCCGGCGCCGTTACGCCCCGCAATGACGGCGGTGGTCACAATCACGGCGGCTAGCACTGCGGCAGCCCCGAGGCCGATCGCAGCCTTGCCGCGCGTCGAAAACCCGCGGCGGCGAGCACCTGCTGGCGGTGGCGGACCTTCCGGAGGCTGCACTGGCAGGCCCGGGTGGCTCGGCGCGCTCGGGCTGCCCAATTGGGTGGGCGCGGCGTCACCGATCACCCCAGCAGGCGGGCGCTGCAACTCGGTGTTCAGTACGACATGCGGCGCGGCCATGGTCGGCGCTGCGGGGGAAGGGTTGGGCCGCAGCGCCGGGGTGGTGATGGCGTCCTTGGCGGCGCTCGCCAACTCCAGGGTGGTGGCGTAGCGCTGGCCGGGGTCTTTGGCCATGCCGGTGGCGATCACCTGGTCGAGCTGTGGCGGCAGGCCCGCGTGCATCATCGATGGCTTCGGCGGCGACATGGTCAGATGAGCGGTGATCTGTTGCTCAATGCTTTTACCGGGAAAGGGCGGCCGCCCGGTCAGGCACTCATACAGCACGCAGGCCAAGGCGTAGATATCGCCGCGGGGATCGTTCTGGCCGGTGCTGATGCGCTCGGGGGCCATGTAGGCCCAAGTGCCGATAACCGTGCCGGCTCTGGTCAGCGACGTCTCGCCGACGGCGCGGGCGATGCCGAAGTCGATCAGGTAAGCGAAGTCGTGCTCGGCGACAAGAATGTTCGACGGCTTGACGTCGCGGTGCACCAACCCAATCCGGTGCGCCGCGTGCAGCGCCGAGGCGATCTGGTCGATGATCGCCAGTGCCCGTGCCGGCGGCAGGGGGCCGTCCGCCAGCATGCTGTGCAGGTCGCGGCCCCTGATCAACCGCATGGTCACAAATAGGCGTCCCTCGATTTGCCCGAAGTCATAGATCGGCACTACATGGGGCTCGTCGAGTCCGGCGGCGGCGTGAGCCTCCCGGCGAAACCGCTCCTGATAGACATCGTCGTTGGCGAATTCTTCCGGTAGCACCTTGAGCGCCACTGTCCGATCCATCACGGTGTCATAAGCTCGCCACACCGCGCCCATGCCGCCGCGGCCCAGCAATTCGATCAACCGGTAGCGTCCGAATGGCGTGCCCTCAGCCAGCGACCCCGGCGGTGTCTGCGCAGTTTCCATCCGCTCGCCCCTTATCGACCGAGTTCTTGCCCGGGCCTGTAATTCTGTCGCTGCGTCGCGGATGGGTGTAGGGCCGATTGTCCCTGGGTGCGGTGGCCATCTGGCGCGAGCCGGTCCACGTAGCGCACGCAGTCTGCAGAGTGTTGCCAATGGAAATCGTGCGCGCGAACTTCTGGCTCGAGGTCGCCCCAACGTGCGCCGAACACCCGTCACTCGGGCATGCTGCTGGGGTGCTGTTGCTCAGCCGGATGACCGGACAAAGAGTGCTGAGTCCCGACGGGGGTGTGGTCGGCCGCCTCGCCGACCTGACTGTCGAACTGGGCGAGCAGCCCGGGCCGTGCCTGGTTAAGCGACTCCTCGTGCAGCGCCACGGGGCGCCGGACCTGCTGTCGCCGTGGGCCGCGGTCGAGAGTTTCCGGCACACGGGGCTGGTGCTAGCGCACGGCACCGATGATCCGGCCACATTCGCGATCACCTCGATCACCGAAACGCTGGGAGACGACGAGATCCTGCTGGGGCGCGACGTGCTCGACACCCAGGTCATCGACGTAGTGGGCCAGCGACTGGCCCGGGTCGCCGAAGTGGTGCTCGCCCGCAGCAGCCAGAACCGGCTCGAGATCGTCGGCGTCGAGGTCGGATTTGGCGGGGTGCTGCGGCGGCTCGGCCTGCGCCGACTGGCGGCGCGCGCCGGGGAGGACGCCCTCGCGTGGACCGACCTGCACCTGACCTCGGAGCGGGGTCATGCCGTGCAGCTCGCAACCCCACGATCGGCGGTAAACCACCTCGACGCGCGAGGACTCGCCGCACTGGTGAGCCGACTCGACACCGATTCGGCCACCGAGATTCTCACCGCCAGGGGCCCCCGCGTCGCCGCCGAGGTCATCCGCGCCAGCCACCCGGACGTGGGGGAGCGGGTGCTGCGGGCGATGGCCCGCACTAATGCCGCCGAAACCGTAGCCGCCATGCCCGCCGATCACGCGACCCGCTGGCGGGACCGCCTCGCAGGGTCGCCCACGCTCCTGGACAGACCCTTCTTGCGCTCGCAAGTTTGGCCTCGCCGGCGTCACGCACCAGCCGAAGGTAGGGGTGCCGAGAGGCCGAAGCCTTGAGGCGGCCGCACCGCAAACGGCTCGCCCTCGGCGGACTGCTGGCGGTCGTCGGTCCGGGGTTGCTCGCGGGCCTCTCCGACGACGACCCGGCCGGTATCACGACCTACTCGGTCCTCGGCACGAAACACGGCTACCAGCTGTTGTGGGTGCTCGTGCTCTCCACCGTCGCCCTGGTGATGTTCCACGGCCTGGCAGCACGCATGGGTGTGGTCACCGGACAGGGTCTCATCGGCCTGGTGCGCCAGCGGTACGGCGTGCGGTTGGGCGGTGCCGTGCTGGCCGCCCTCGTGATCGCCAACGTCGGCACGACCTGTGCCGAATTCGCCGGGATCGCCGCCGGCTCCGAACTGTTCGGCATTAGCCGCTACGCGAGCGTCCCCGCGGCGGCGGTGATCGTCTCCCTGCTGGTGCTACGTGGCAGCTTCCACCGCGTCGAGCACGTCCTGCTACTGCTGTCGACGATCTTCCTGGCCTACGTCGGGTCCGGAGTGCTGGCCCATCCGGACTGGGGTGCCGCACTCCACGGCATGCTGGTTCCGAGCATGCCCGCCAACGGCGAAGCCATCGCCATCGTCACCGCCACCCTCGGCACCACGCTCGCCCCATGGGGACTTTCTTTCATGCAGTCCTACGCGGTCGATAAGAAGCTTCGGACCGAGGACCTCCCTCTGGTACGGCTCGACGTGGTGACGGGGGCCGTGCTTACCGGGGTCATCGGGTTCTTCGTCGTGGTGGCGTGTGCGGCGACGCTCTACCGCGACGGCCGCTCCATCCAGGACGCTGCTGACACCGCAGTGGCTCTCGAACCCCTCGCCGGCCCCGCCGCCTCGACACTGTTCGCGGTGGGATTGATCGGGGCGGCGCTCCTGGCTGCCTCCATACTGCCGCTGTCGACGGCTTATTCGGTGTGCGAGTACGCCGGCATCG
Organism: Mycobacterium sp. Z3061; assembly: GCF_031583025.1. NCBI lineage: Bacteria > Bacillati > Actinomycetota > Actinomycetes > Mycobacteriales > Mycobacteriaceae > Mycobacterium > Mycobacterium pumcae. Next base: position 827,421 of record NZ_CP134062.1, read on the forward strand.
AAGCAGCCGTCGACGACTCTTATCGCGAGGCCAAGACCTTCTACTTGACGTTCGGAATCGTCACACTCCTCAGCGCCCTCGCCGTGCTCATCCCGAACGCCCCGCTCGTGACGATCCTGGTCGCCACCCAGGTGCTCAATGCCGTGCTACTGGTGCCGTTGCTGTTCGCGATGATCGGCATTGGGCGTGACCGCGACCTCATGGGACCGTTCACCATCGGACGGGCCGGCACGATCGCCTACGGTCTTACGACCGCCATGGTGGTGCTCTGCGTCGCTGCGTTGGCGGTCACCTCGCTCACCGGATGAGCGGTCATACGATTGGCGGCCCGATTAGTGCTGGGCGGCAGGGCACGCGAGTTGGGCGACGACACCGAAATGATCGCTGGGCCAGACACCGTGGCGCGGCGCGTCGCAGACGACGTCCGCGTCGAGCACCTTGCCCGCGCCGTCAGCGGTGCACGGGCCAACGAAGATGTAGTCGATGCGCTGATCCGGTGTCGGGTCCTGCGCCGTGTACGGGTTGGTGTTGTTCCAGGTGAAGCCAGGTTCACCGGGATGGGCCACCTCGAAGGCGTCGAACAGCAGGCGGCCGACGAGTCGCACCTCGGTCGATTCCGGGCGGGCGTTGAGGTCGCCACAGACAATCGGGGGGAAATCGCCGGAGGCTGACCCGACGAAATCGGTGAGCTGACGGACCTGTGCCTCGCGCACCCTGCCCTCGTCGAACCGGTAAGACAAGTGGGTTGAGGTGACCGACACCAGACGGTTGCGAACCCGGGCATCGACGGTCAGCGCGCCGCGCGGCTCGATATTTGCCCCCGCCAGGGTCAACTGGAGCGACCGCGAGTCGACAATCGGCCAGCGGCTCAGGACCGCGTTGCCGAAATCGCTTGGGCCGGAGCGGACGTACGCTGCGGCGTACACCGCGTCCATTCCGGTCTGTTCGGCCAGCCACGTCGCCTCACACAATTCCGGTGACCGAGTCACTTCCTGCAACGCGACCACATCGGGGCGAATCTCGGTGAACCAGTCGACGAGCGCGTGCTTGCGCTCCTCCCAGAGGTGATCGCCCCAAATGTTCAGCGTCAGCACAGTCAGCACATCGTCCCGATCGGGTGACGTCACACCTTGGATCCTATTTCTACGAGACGGGGCATGGGCCCGTACAGATACGTTGAGGACATGAGTGCCGCCGGCATCGTTCTCGTAGCACTGGCGATCGCCGTCGGAATCATCGGCATCGTGGTGCCGCTGTTGCCGGGCACGCTGCTGGTGTTCGCCGCGATCTTGGTGTGGGCCGTCCTCGAGAACAACATCACCGCGTGGGTGACACTCGGCGTGGTGGCCACGCTGCTCGGTGTGGCGACAATGATCAAATACACCTGGCCCGTCAAGCGGATGCGGGCCGCCGACGTGCGGACGCTGAGTCTGGTGGCAGGCGCGCTGGTGGGCATCATCGGTTTCTTCGTAATCCCGGTGATCGGCCTGGTGATCGGCTTCGTGCTAGGTGTCTATCTCGCGGAACTGGCCGCCCGTGGAGACCAGCGGCTGGCGTGGACCTCGACGAAGCACGCCGTCAAAGGTGTCGCGTTGTCGATGGGTGTCGAGTTGGCTGCCGCACTGCTCGCCACCGCCGCGTGGGCGGCCGGGGTGTACCTGACCCAGTAGGCGCCTCGCGGCCAAGTTGTCCGGGACCGGACTAAGTGCTCCTTCGCTCTATCCTGTGCCCCAAGTCGTCTAGTTCGTCGAGTACAAGGCTTGCACCCCATACCTGGTCTCGTTTTCGGTCAGTTAATGGGCGTAGAACGCCGGTGGTATGCAGTCTTTTGATCGCGGCGAACACACTGCTTCGAGGTGCATCGACAAGTGATGCGACGTCGTCGGACGAAACGATCGGCATCGACGGCAAGAGCAGGAGTAGTTTGTCGGTCGCGCTGTTACGCCTAAGCGGTCCGACCATGTGTCGCCACTCAACTGGTATCTCAGCCAAACGCTCTGCACTGGTGCGTGATTCGGCGGCAGCAGTCTTTGATGAGCTCGCGAATGTGACGATGAGCGGGCGTAGGTCACCGGCGCGATATGCGTTGAGCGCCCCGAAGTAGCGCTCTCGGTGAGCAACAAGCGCCGATGCCAGCGGGACGACGAGGCGCGTTGTTGCGCCCCTCCGCCTGAAGATCGTGTTGATGACTGCTCGGCCGATGCGACCGTTGCCGTCGGTGAAGGGGTGGATTGATTCGAACTGTGCATGCGCGATGGCGGCCTGAATCAGAACGGGAATGTCTGTTCGGTTCGCGAACGCCACCAGGTCGTCCATGTACGCGGGCACCGTGTCTGGCGGTGGCGGAACGTACAACGCGTTTCGCGGCGAGTAGTCGCTCCCGCCGATCCAATTCTGGACCGTCCTTATCTGACCAGCTTGCTGCCCCTCTATCGGGTCTTCTCGCATCAGCGCCTCATGTGCGCGCAAGATCGCGGACTTCTGTACGGGCGCCCCTCGATCGACGCTGGCGATCATTTCGTGCAGGGCGGTGGTCGCTGCCACCATCGAGACCGCGCTCGAATTGCTTCTTCCGCCGTGCAACGCGCGTGCGTAGTCGTCCAGGCTCGCCTCAACGCGCTCAATTTTTGAAGACGCCACCGATTCTGTTCGAAGTAGGAGAGTGCTGAGCGCTGCGAGGTGCGTTCCGTGCGTGCTGTCGAGGCGAGAAATCTCGCTCATGGCGGCTTCGAGTTCGACAGCGGTACCCGTGTCGATGTTGGCGTCGATTTTGGCGATGTAAGGGGGAAGGGACACCCTGACAGAACGAAGTGTCCTGTCCTCGCGGGTGCCACCCCTTTGAGTCTGTGTCCACGGGCGTTGCTCTGCGCCGTGGCTGGGCCACGCAGATCCAGGTTGCACAGATGTCTCCTAACTCGGACTAACTATACCGATAGTCCGAGTTAGGCCAATAAATCGGACTTTCGTGCGCGCTAGTCCGGGTTGCGAGAGCGACTCTCTGGATGTGCGCCGTCACCTCGGGCCCCGCCCGCTCGACCCTGGCTGATCAAGGAGGAGGTCCACACATCGGAGTAATGAATGCGCTACGAGAGCTGAAATCGCCGAGACGGCTTACCTACGCGCATGTCCTAAGCCGTCATGTGGAGCCGATGACGGGAATCGAACCCGCGTATTCAGCTTGGGAAGCTGCTCCGGCACACATGAGGGTGTTATCTGCGCGCGGGAACGCGCACAAGTGCGCGCGGATATGTGCAGGTCACGACGCTGCTGAGGACTTGGTGCGCACTCGTGAGCACCTGGTGAGCGTTGCCGGATACCTCACTAGCAAGCGACGAGATAGCGACAAGGCCAGCAAACACACCTACCGCCTGGCTGATCCGCCGCTTAGTCACGAGCTGATCGCCCCCCCACCCGCCCTGGCGTCTGTTGTGTACGGGTGGCTTGACGCACTGATGCGCAGGAACGCCCGCAAGTGGTGCGCCAACGCCCGCGTACACGCTGAGATACATTGTGCAACAACGAATTACGTCGAATATGGGCGTAGGATTGTGAGCAATTTGAGTTCCGAATCGAGGTAGGCGAGTGAACGCGACGAAGAGTGCACGAGAAGCCGCGAAGGCCGCAGCCCTAGCCGCTTGGCCGGTGTACGGTGCGACTGCGCCGGCGGGTCAGTACGGGATCACCACCGCCGCTGAGATTGGACCGATACTGCGCACGCTGCGCGACCGCACCGACCTCATGGCCGTGTGGGCGGAGTTCAGCGAGCTACTCGACTTCTGGAACAAGGACCGCAAGAAGCTGACTGACCTGCTGAGCTTTCGCACAACTCTTGCGGGCGAAGCGGTGCCGCAAAACATCAGCCCCGCGTTGTTCCAGAAAGCAACTGAGCTTGGCGTTCCGCAAGCCGCTGGCGCGCCTGGTGATTCGCTGATGCTCGGCTATCAGTTCACCGATTACGACCTGGCGACGCGGCTCACTCGTTTGTTTCTGCGCGCAGCGGATGTCCGCCAAGTGCGGGCGCAAATGGACAACGTTCTCACCGGCGATGTGACGTTGACGACCGGAGAAATCCTCAAAGCGATCTTCGGCAAGACACGCCGGAAGAATCCCGAAGGGTTCACCGTCTATGACCTCTACGACGGCGTTGCACCGGGACCGCCTGACTATCTCGGTCGGCAATTCCCCACAGAGACAACGCACTACATCACCAGTGCCACCGAACAGGTAGACGCCGGGGACGCCGAGCACCTGATTGCATTGGTCACTCGCAAGGGGTTTAGCAAGGAGTCCGGCGCAACGCTTCTGCTGCTCTGCAACCCCGATGAAGGCGAACACGTCATGAGCTGGCGGGCTAATCAACCCTCGCGCCCGCCGGAGGGAAGCGAGACCATTGACGACGTGCCGAAGGCGCGTTGGGACTTCATTCCCAGCGAATCGCAGCCGCCGTATCTCAGTGGCGATGGTGGCGAACTGATCGGCCAACCCGTCGCCGGATCGTTTTACGACATTCCCGTCGTCGGTTCCTACGGCGAAGCACTGGTGATTCAAACCGATTACGTGCCCAGCGGTTACATCGCCGTCGTAGCGACCTACGGGCCAAACTCAGACCGCAACGTGGTGGGCTTTCGCGAGTGGCCCGAGGCGAGTCAACAGGGCTTGCTGCTGATGCCCGGCAACTGGCAGGGCGTACCGCTGATCGAGTCGTTTGCGACGCGCGGCTTTGGAACCGGCGTGCGGCGACGTGGCGGCGCGGCGGTCTGCCAGATCACGACGAACCCGGCCTATACCGCGCCGAACTTCGTTACGAGCCGATGAGCACGTATCGCTGTCGCGGTTTGCCGCCGTGGGTTGCCGACGCGATGGACGACGCCCAGCGCGACCCCAGACCCGTCGCGCCGCCTGATCAGCTTGCGGCGGCGCTGCGTGGCGAGCATGCGCGTGTCGGTCCCGGCGAGTTAAGCGGTGACGCGGGCCAGCCGCGTCATTATCAGCCGATCACGACGGGGGAAGCACGCGTGAAGGTCAACCGGGCCACCGTGGGCAAGCCCGATGGTCCGTCGATCAAGCTGGCCGACTGAAAGGCACCAGCATGGCGAGCAAGAAGCAACACGCCGCGCGAGCACGATTCAAACGAGCCGCAAAGGCTGGTAGAGGCAAGGTCGGTCAGCGCGCGAAAAGCACTGCGCGGCAAAGCAGGAAGCGGTAGTGCTATGGCGAAACGGCGCAATTATAAGCGAGACCGCAAAGGCAGGTTCGCATCCACCGGCAGTTCAAGCGCCAAACGCGTCGCGCGCAAGATCAAGAAGCGTCGGCCACGGTATGTCCGTGGCTCGTTGGGTAGCACAGTAAGGCTTGGACGTGTCGGACCAGGGCGTGCGTACTACGGCGTCTCGGCGGGTGCGAAGCTACACACGCGCAAGCGCGCTGAGTACTACGTCGGTCTGAGCGCAGGTCGCAGGATCGCTTAGCGGTGACGGTGCACTCTTACGAATTGTCCTGGTGGACAACATTTTTCGGCCTGCTACGGAAAGAGTAGCTGGCAGTGAAAAGCCCCGGCGGGGGATGCCCGCCGGGGCCGAGTGGGCGGTTACCGCCCGAAGTAAATGATGAAGGTTAGAACTAGCTGGCTACTCGAGACTGCCAGCTGCAGCAGCGCCACCAGCTGGGATTTTTGCCCCACCTCCCTCTCCTCTCTTTAGTCGGACCCTGTTCCTGGGAACAGGCACGCGTCACCGCGACGCGTCCGTGGGTCCAACTTTTGAGTTGAGGTCGAGCTGGTCTTCGAGAGACCGCCACCACTTCGGTGGGGAACATCAACTTAGCGGACCGCAACAGTGATCCGCCATAGCGCAAAACTGTGATCCACATCACATTTACCAGCATCTTGCTATCGCCGGGCCCAGGTTTCGCGGACTCGAGCATTTCGCGTGCATGGTGTTCTAGACGGCCACCGCCGTCGCCGTAGGGCCTTGGCGTCCACGGCATGTACGGACGCAAGAGCGCGGCCGCGTTGATTGACGGTCGTCGATCCATCGCACCGGAACAAGCGGAAATAGTATGGAATCGGAAATGCAACGCGATCCGCGTGATCTGAATAATGGAGTCGTAACTTCTCGTGCTGCAATTCACTGGACTAAATCAATTAAGACCACAATAAAAATATCGGCCTTAGGCGGAAATGCGATTGTTGGTGTTGCGGTCGCGCTTACGGGCGCTCATAGTGGAATTAGATGGGCAGGGGCGGCAGTCGGGCTGCTCCGCAGCGCCCCAATTCCGAAGGAAATCACTGCATGTCACGCAATACCGATGCTGCGTCCATCACGGTGGCGGGTCGCCCCCTAACCGTTGACGAGCAGGACGAACGATCCAAGTATTCTGCGATTCCCAATATCCCAGGCGTCGACGGCGCGGTGGCATTCATAGCCACAGACTTAAGAATCGAAGTGACCCCGCACTATCTGCGCCGCGCGATCACGCAGCGCAGGCTTGCGCGCCACGAGATCGGTCACAAGATTCATTTCTCCGCACGCGATCTGTATGACTTTATTGTCTTGGGCACGCGCAAAACGGAAGAACGCATCAGCGCGGATGCAAAGGCCAGTGCATGACGACGATTCGCGGTGTCACCGACTCCCAGGCTCGCGCGCGTCAATCTCGCGCTCGTCATGAACTGGAGGCGATTCAACGCCAGGACGCCGAGAGATTCGCCGCTGTCGTCAACGCGTTAGCGCAGTCCGATGCGATCCCGCGCTACATGCGAGGTATCTACGCACAAACCATCTGCGGTCACAAACCCCCACTGAGGAAAGGCGAAATCCCATGACGTACAAACCCCAACTTGCACAGGTCGATCAACCCATGCACGACGAAGCCCGCCAGCGTATCCACGACGCGACACGCCATTGCATCGACAGTCCAGCGTTTGCGACGCCTTTGGCTGCAACTGAGGAACAAGTACAAACAATCTTGCGAGGGTGGCTAGAAACCCAAGCGGTCGAGGACCGCTTTTATGAAAAGCATCCTGAATTGCGGTGGTTCCAACTGCTGCAACCGGTTTCAGACGCGTTGCGCCGACCCGCCGATAAGGCCGCTGCCGCGTTCCAGGTAGCGACCGCACCGGGACTTCCGGCCATAGTCGCCACGTGCGATCCCAATCACGAACCATGGGTGCTGCACAGTGCTGAGGACTTCGACCGCGCGATGGACGCTATCGCAGGCGAAATACACTGCGATTTCAGGCTTTTTAGTCCGACAGTGATCGGCGGTCAACGCTACGCCTCGTGCGAGGAATGGTACCGCCGCCATCTTTCCTTCACGAAGGGCGCCGATGGATCAAACGGCGAACTTCAACGCAAATTCTTCGAACAGAATTTCGTCACGCTGCCGATAGCGCGCGGGGATCTAGTGATACTGTCGCGAGTCTGCTGCTGGTGTGTTGGCCTGTTTCTTAAACAGAACGCCATTGATCCGACCGGATGCGTTGTGGACGAACCGTATTCGGATGGTTTCGGTGATCTGGGGTGGAAAATGACTGCGCCGCCGGCCGCCGAGGAATCATTTGGTGAGCCGCCCGAGGATTCGATTTACGAGACCGACATCGAAGACACGACTTAACACCGACCGAATGGCGAAGCCCCGGCTCGTAAACGAGGGAAAACGAGTCGGGGCGCAGCTCGCCACAGACGGAAGCAAGCTAGGAATGACTGTACAGGCCGGTTACGAAGAATCTGGCCCGCAATTGCCCACGCCGATTGCCGACGCTGCGCTGAACTATGCGAGTGGCGGCATTCCTATCGTCGTATTCGACGCCAGTCGTGGAAACCATAAGCAGTGCGGAAACCTGATCGGCGACTCAGACGACGCAGCGAACTGGTATCAGAACGTCACTGCCGATCCGGCTGTCATTAGAAGGTGGCTGCGAAATTTCGGCCCGTGCGCGACCGGTATAGCGACCTCACCGGGTGCCGCCGATGCTGTCGTGCTTGACGTCGACAAACCCGAGTTGGTGCCTGCGCCCTGGTGGCCGTTGTTGGACTCCGCGCCGTTTCACAGCACCGACAAGGTCGACGCCCGACGCGGCCACTATTGGTTTGATCTTCCACCCGGCGAGCGGTTCGGCAACCTTGAGTTTGAATGGGGCGAAATCCGATGCGACGGCGGCGGCTTAATCCTGTCGCCGACACCCCACGCCAGAGAAGGCGGACGCTACCAGTGGATTCGTCAGGGCGAGACACCACGATTGCCGGAGCTGATCGCCGCCGAACTGCGCGCAAAAGCTAATCGCCAGGGCGGGTGTGTGCCGATCACCGTCACCGACGCCGACGTGGCTTCGTTCACCGCCGCTCACACCACCGGCACCCGCCCTGGCGCGCTGAGACCCATTGTGGCCCGTGTCGCTGAGGCACAGAGCGCGACCCGCAACGTTGCGCGTGATGCGCTGTGTCAGGCCGCGCGCGAAGCTCGGATAGGCAGGTTCGCGTGGTCGACAGCACGCGATGCCATCGAGGTAGCAGCGCGCACATCTTACGAGCGGCGCGGAAAGCCATTCGATGCTGCCGATTTCGTGCGCTGCGAGCACTACGCGATCACACAAGCTCTGGCGTTGTCGCCCGATGAGATTGCCGCACGTGCTGACCGGTCACCGGGCACAGATACCCGCAAGCCCGAAACGATGGAATCGCTCGACAAAGTGTATGAAGCGATTAGCGGCAGTAAACCGCCCGAGCAGACACCGCGAGAAGAATCTGACGATTCGAGCAGAAACGGCTTGGAACCGGACCACAGCAACGATGCAGATTACAACAACGCTGTCGAGGCGTTGGTGCGTCGAATCCGTATCCGCGACGAGGCGCGGAAACTCATCGCCCGCGAACAGTGGAATGAACCTGACGAGCAAGGTGACCTGGCGTATCAGGTTGATCACCCCGAACCTGATCTCGGCTACCTTGTTGACGGGTTGATTCCGGCACGCGGCTTCGTCTTGATCAACGCTCAATACAAGGTGGGCAAGTCGACGCTGGCATCGGTCAACCTCACGCGCGCGCTGGTCACTGGAAAGCCGTTCCTGCGAAGGTTTTCCACGAACCTCGGCAGCGGCGAGAACGTCGCAATCTGGAACCTCGAAGTCGATCAGGGCACACTCGCTGGCTGGCTTCAACAGAGCGGGATCGACCGTGAGGCGCAGAGACGTGTATTCCCACTGTGTTTGCGCGGCAACCGGTCCATTGATCTCGACAATGACATCGCCGCCGAATGGACGGTGCGCTGGCTAGCTAGCCGCAATATTGCCGTATGGGTGATTGATCCGCTGAGCAAGCTCTACCGTGACGACGAGCAAGACAATAGCGCGTTCAATCGGTGGTGGCTGGTGGTCGAAGACATCGCCACCCGCGCGGGCGTTCGGGTGATCGTGCTTGTGCACCACACCGGCCACGACGAGAACAGCGCGGACCGAGCGCGCGGCGCGAGCGCGATGATGGGCAACCCCGACGTACTTGTTACCTACCGGCACGCCGGTCGTCACGGCGGGTTGCCACCAGATGACAAGAGGTATTTGGCCGCATTCGGTCGCAACGTTGCCGTGCGTGAATTCGAAATCGACTACGACGCCGCGACCCATGAGCTTTTTGCCACCGGCAGCGGCACAACTCGGGCAGATGCCGCGCGGCGCAAGTCAGCCGTTCGCGTCTGGGAACACCTACACCGACAGGGTGTGCCCGTCGCCAAGACGGCCTTGCTCGATGCGGTCAGGTTGGCATCAACAGGCAAAGGCATGGGCGAGTCGAATGACGTTCTGACCTACGCCGAGCAGCAAGGCTGGATCGTCATGACTCCCAACGGGCGAAGCAAGCTGTATGCAACCGGTCCATCGTCGCCGCCTATGACTGAGCGGTCGGCCGTTTCGCTGATGGGCGGCACGAACGGTGGGCCGATTACTCTGCCGCAGAGGAACTCAAAAAATGTACCGTGACCTGCAAATATGCATTCTTCACCAATACGGTGAAAGAACACCCGTTCACTATGGACAAATCGGGCGGTCGTCTTCACCGACATTTTCACCGCCTGAGCAGGCATTCTTCACCATTCTTCACTCACCTTCACCATGTGCGGTGAAACAGTTTCACCACGCCTATATAGGACGAAGTCCTATAGGCGGTGAAGCTTCACGACAGTCGCGATTCGAGATGACCAGTGACCAAAGCGGCTGCGAATTAGGAGAATTCGGGTAGTGACGACGAACGTTCTTCCGCTGTCGTTGCGGCCCGCGTTGATCTGCGAATCGTGCTGGAAAATCATTCGCGGCGATGACGGCTACTTGCGCGTATCGACGCTGGACGCCAAACGCAGACTCATCGAACCGTCACGAAATCTCTCGGTAGTGCGGTGGCGAATCATTCACCGCAAGTGTGACCGCGAAGTCATTCCGACACTCAGCCCCGATTTTTTGATCTGGGCATCACAACTCGAGACATCGAACGATCTGGCGCAAATCACCGCCGATCTGATGGAACAGAAATGGATTTTTGCGACCAACTGGTCAGCGACGGTGCGGCGCATCCTCGCCGATACAAACCGCTACGCCGACGAGAAACGCAACTACGCCGGGCGCAAGACGCGAAAACGACGCAGTTACAACACAAATCAATCGACAGTCGAATCAGCCGAATAAAACGAAGGGAACGATGATGACCGATGCATCGAACAACGCACCCATGGAAGCGTTTGACAGGGGCAACCCGGCGCGCCGTTGCACGGCGCATCGCGGAAACGGCGACCGATGCCGCAAGTGGGCAATCCGAGGTGGGACGGTGTGCGCCACCCACGGCGGGCGAGCCAAGCAGGTTCGCGAGAAAGCGCAGCGACGGCTGTCCGAAGCGGCTGACCGGATGGCAAAAGCACTGCTGGGCATGGCGACTGACGCCAACGTGAGCGAAACCGTGCGACTGGCCGCGATCAGGGACGCGCTGTCGCGAGCTGGCGTCACCGAGAAACAAGCAATTGAGGTCGAAGTCGGCCCAAGCAAGCCGTATGAAGCGATTCTCGAACGCCTCGCCAGTGGCGGAAGCCGTGCCGAGTGGCGGCGCTCGCAAGGCTTCCCAGACGACACACCACCCGCCCTGGCGGCTGCCGATCCCGACGCCGTGGTCGACGCCGAGATCGTCACTGAGAGCGATCAACAGACCTACGCCCATCCGATGACGCCAGTCACCGACGATTGGCAGCCAGACGAGCCGCTGGGCAGCAGTTTCGATCCTTTGGGCCGAAGCGATTCACCGCCCGACGAACTCTTGACCTTGAATGAAGCCGTGATCCGCGCGGCTGCGATGAACAGCATGGCGACGGCGGGGCATGCAAGGCTGCACCGACCGCAGCGAGCTTTGCCGCCTGGCCGGTCGGGATGAGTCGCAAATCTTTAGTTGTGAGACGACGCCCCGGTGTCGCGACGGCTCGCTCAAAGCCCTGTTCGGCATGTCTCAGAAGATGTTTCAAAAGCGTGTGTACGTAAGCGGCGTTTTGCGACTTATGAGACAATGGAACGATGACCGCACCTACCGTCACCGGCACCGCGCTTGGCTATGTCCGCGTATCGACCGGACATCAGTCGCTTGACGCCCAAGTCGACGCGCTGGCATCCGAAGGCATTGCAGCAGAACGTATTTACCGCGACAAGCTGACGGGTATGTCAACCCGCGAGCAACGCCCTGGCCTAGCAGCTCTGCTCGACTACGCCCGTCCCGGCGACGTGATCACCGTGGTCGGTATCGACCGCTTGGGTCGCAACGCTGCCGAAGTCATGACCACGATTCGAGACCTGAACGCACGCGGAATCGTGCTGCGATCCCTGCGTGAAGGTATTGACACATCCAACGCCACGGGACGCATGATTGCCGGGGTGCTGGCGAGCTTGGCTGAGCTGGAATTGGAGCTAGGTCGCGAGCGCCGCAGTGCAGCGCGTGAAGCACGGCGCGCGCGCGGCCAGTCAATCGGACGACCGAAGGCACTCGATGAATCGAAGGCCGCACTAGCTCGGCGCATGCATGCGGCAGGCGAACCGGTTTCCACCATTGGCAGCACGCTCGGCGTCAGTCGTGCGACGGTGTATCGAGTGCTCGCAGAACAGACCGAGGGGGAATCGTGACTACGGAGAAGGTGCGCACGCAGATCATCGGCGCAGCCGGTGAAGCACTGGTGACCTACAAACTTTTGAAGCGTGAAATCGACAGTGCGCGAATGACAACCGATGCCGGTGTCGATCTAGTCATGTATATCCCCGGCATCGAAGGTGCCGCGACGATTCAGGTCAAAGCGCAGTGGGAACCGGTACCAGCAGGCGGCACGGGAGCGCCGCAATGCTCGTGGGTTTTCGACCGAGATTGTCCAGCGGATTGGTTGGCGGTCGTTGATCTGTCGCGCGATGTGGCTTGGATGTTTGAGATGCAACAAGCTCGCACACTTGCGCAGCAGAAACCGGACAGCGGCAAGTGGCGAATTTACTGGTACGCCGACAACGCGAAGGTAAGCGGCAATCCCCGCCGCGAGTCGGACATGGCGGCATACGAAATAGACGTCGTTGTGAAAGGCATCAAAGTCAGTGAAAACGTTGAACCGAGAGGCTGATTGATGCACATTCGCACCCGCAATTCACGTCGCCGCGTCAACGGCAAGCCGCTCAAGCGATACGAAGCCACTTGGATCGAAGACGGCACCCGCCACACTGAGACGTTCGACACCCGCGAAGCCGCACAAAACAAGCTCGATGACGTGAAAACGCTTCTGTCGAAAGGGCAGTCACCGGCAAACCTGCGCGAGCTGGGATCGGCAACATTCGCGGACGTGGCGGCGCAATGGTTGGCGAGTCGCCACGACTTGAAGCCGCGCACCCGCGCCGAATACACCAATCTGCTGGCCGACAAAACGAGAGCGCGTCGCACCCGTTCGGGTGAATCGACTGCTGACCTGTCGATTGCTTCGACATTCGGTCACCGCCCAGTCAATGAAATTCGCCGTGCTGATGTGGCCGATTGGGTGGGTGCACTGACGAAAGCCGGCAAGTCGGTCTCGACGGTGAGGCATCATTATTTCGTTGTGCGACAGGTGCTTTCGCAGTGCGTGGCCGATGGACGGCTCATGGCCAACCCCACCGACCATGTGAAATTGCCGACCGAGCGAAACCTGTCAGGCGGCACGCCCGGCGTGGTAGACGATCCGTCGCAGTTCCTCACCGCTGCACAAGTCGGTGCGCTGGTCAGCGCCACGCCCTGGCCGTGTGCGGTGGTGGTGCACCTTGCCGCGTGGTCGGGTCTGCGTGCCGCCGAGCTGGCGGGGCTCTGCATCGGTGACATTGCCTGGCCGGTTAACCCGAACGGCACGGTGTGGCTCTCTGTTGAGCGCACGGTAATCGAGTCGGGCGGCGGACTGGTCTACGACACGACCAAGACCAAGGGCAGCGAGCGCCGGGTACCGCTGACGGCGGCGACTGCGGACATGCTGCGCGACTACCTAGCCGGTCACCCGCGTCGAGACGAGCCGACTGCGCCGCTGTTCTGTGCGGTGACGCTGAAACCGTCGAAGCCGACCGGCAAGCGCGCCAGCGAGCAGCCGTTGACCGCTGCGGTCAAAGCGCAGCGCCAGGCCACCGCCCTGGCGGATTTGAGCGTGGATGAGGCTGCTGCCCGCCTGGTGCTGGATTGGTCGGGGTTGCTGCGGCATCAGTCGTTCTACAAGTCGGTGTTCCGGCCAGCGGTGCTTCGGTCGAATCGGCTGGCCGGTGACACGGTGATTCCGACAGAAATCACGTTCCATTCGCTTCGGCACACGTACGCCAGCTTGTGCGTTGCGGCTGGGATCGGGGCTGACAAGTTGAGCCGTCGTCTAGGGCACGCCAAGATCACCACAACGTTAGACATCTACACGCATTTGTTCCCCGACGACGACGCCAGCGGCGACATGGCCGCGCTGGAAGCGATGAGCCAGCCAACCGCGCCCAACGTGGTGCCGATGCGGCGTAGGGGTTAGTGCCTTCCCCGAGAGAGAGATTCGACAAAGTCGAGCTCAGCTTCACCACGGTCGTCCCCACGCGAAAGGCGCTCTCGCACGTCCGCAGGAAGCATGTTTAGCATCGCTGCGCGACGGCGAGCAGATGACAACCGCGATGCGACGTCACCGTCAATCACTTTTTTCTCCCGTGTGGACCCCATAAGTCACACCTTAGCACCGTGGCTGAGGTGCCAAGTAGGGTTTAAACGCGAGTCGAAATAGTGCTTCCGATTGATCCACACGAATCCATCGCCAATTGATATCAACGCCACGTCGATTGCTCCTCCTACTGTCTTGGTGTCCTGGACACTTACTCGCTGCTTTAATGCAGTGATGTTGACTAGGCTTTCCGCAAGAAACCCCAATTCGTCCTTTGGCAATACGGAGACGCTGTCTACTAACGGTTTCCAAGCCTCGTTATCCTGGTAGTCGTTCATATGGTCAAAGAAGTCAATCAGTTGGTTTCGCGCTAACTTCTGCACTTCTCGCGCGGCTTTTCTCCGTTGCGGCGGAGAAAATGTAGAATCGTTTTGAAGCTCAGCTATCAGCGCGGGGGCAAGCAGCTTTTCGGTCCAATTTTCCCAATGATGGGCAATGACGTGCCGCACTTCGGAGCTAATGCCATATATCCATCCCATGGCCGGAGCATTTTGCGCGAAAGCTTCCAGATGCCCGCTAGTCTGAGTAGAGATATTGGTTTCATCGGGTTGCGTCGCCAGAACGCTGCCATCTAGTCGAGCCACCAAACTGGATGAGACCAAGCTGGGAAAATACTCCTTCTGTCCGAAGCCCGCCAAGACTATTCCTGACTCATTCGGTGGATTGGTGTCCTTGGTGACCGCCATCATGGTTAATTCATATAGACGTTTGCGTTGCGACACGAGAAAGGGCAAGTTGCCGTAATAGTGATCAACGTAGGCGATGATGTCTGACCCATATTTAGCTTTCAGTTGCGGCATATCGAGACCGAGCGGGCCGCCAAGGTCGTCGCGCTGATTCAGCAGGTTTTCCCAAAAATCAAGAAGTTCTGTCGCCACAGCCTTGAAGCGATTTTTATAAATGCGCCCTGCGGCTGTGACAAACTCTGCACTGCGAGAATTGAAGAGTCCGAATATCTGTTCAAGATGCCAATCAACTACGCCAAGCAGAACTCTTTGTTCGTCCGAAACTTGCAACAGATCTTGGTTTGCGGCGATGTATTCGATCAATTTTTGATAGTACTCGGCGACGGTGGGACCGACGAAAGAAGGATTGTCGTGCCGAAATGATTTTATGACCGTTTCCCAAGGTACGCCGTTAAGACTCGCGCTTGAGTAAATCATGACCCCGACGTTAGAGCCCTTTATAAGCTCAAAAAGCTTATTTGCACTTTCGTATGTTTTGAGGCTGGTTTGGCCTCTGCTCCGGATGGTGACTGCGCTGTCGGCAGCCAAGGCAACCGCAGACTTGTTCATTACTACTGCCTCGGCAGTCATCGCGCCTCTTCCCCTCAGACGGTCTCGACGGCACCGTAGCGCGACGCGACGACACAATGTGGGAGAAACGCGCAGGTGGGCCGCCTGCGACGAGCAAACAGCTTTTAGACCGACGTACCCCTGGGTGAACGACAAGGTAGCGACAAGTCTCTAGTGAAAGTACAGAGTTTTTGCGGTCGTAAGCCAGCTGAACTGCGCTTCCGCTGCCAGCCGAAGCGGAACCGCCGGAACCGCCCGCGCCACCGTTGCCGAACAGTCCCGCCGCGCCGCCATTGCCGCCTTGTTGCCCGGTCGGCCCGGAGGCACCGGACCCTCCGGCGCCGCCGTCGCCGAGCAACCAGCCGCCGGGCGAACCATTGAGTCCCGACCCCGCTGGTGCGTTGGCGCCGTTGCCGATCAGTGGCCGCCCGGTGAGCGCCTGGATGGGCGAGTTCACAAAGTCCAGCGCGGCCGCCTGCGCGTTGGCGGCTTCGGCGCTGGCGTATGCGCCGGCGTTGCCGCTCAACAGCTGCATGAATTGGGCGTGAAATGACGCCGCTTGTGCGCTCAGGACCTGGTAGGCCTGCCCGTGCAGGCCGAACATCGCCGAAATCGCCACAGATATCTCGTCGGCACCGGCCGCGAGTACCGAAGTGGTGGGAATTGCTGCGGCGGCGTTGGCCTCGGTGAGCACCGACCCGATGCCCGCTACGTCGGATGCCGCCGCGGACAGCAACTCTGGCGCGACATTGAGAAACGACACGTCAACCTCCCGATAGGTTGTCGCAACTGGTGGTACCTGGGGGCTGGTGCGGGGTCACCACGAACTGCGGATTCGCATCGTAATTGCATCAGGGTCACGATGCGGCGGGAATTGCGAAGGTTGTCCAAGCCCTTAAAGGCAGCGGACCTTACTGGCGGTAGCCGGCGAGGAAATTGCCGAGCCGCTCGATGGCTTTGGCCAGATCGCGTGCCCACGGCAACGTGACGATGCGCAGGTGATCCGGCTCGGGCCAGTTGAATCCAGTTCCCTGGGTAACGAGGATCTTTTCCTGCAGCAGCAGGTCGAGGACAAGTTGTTCGTCGTCGGCGATGTCGTAGACCTCGGGGTCCAGCCGCGGGAAGGCATACAGCGCGCCTTCCGGCTTGGTGCACGAGACGCCCGGAATCTCGTTGAGTTTGTTCCACGCCACGTCACGCTGTTCGAGCAGACGACCGCCGGGCAGCACCAGGTCCTCGATGCTCTGGTGTCCGCCGAGCGCGACCTGAATCGCGTGCTGCGCAGGCACATTCGGGCACAGGCGCATGTTGGCCAGCAGGCTGATCCCCTCGATGAAGCTGCCGGCATGGTCCTTGGGGCCGGTGATCGCCAGCCAACCGGCCCGGTATCCGGCGACTCGGTAGGCCTTCGACAGACCGTTGAACGTCAGGCACAGCATGTCGGGGGCCAGGGACGCCACGCTGATGTGCTTGGCATCGTCGTAGAGGATCTTGTCGTAGATCTCGTCGGCGAGCAGCAGCAGTTGATGCTTGCGCGCCAAAGCGACCATCTGCGTGAGGATTTCGCGGCTGTACACCGCCCCGGTCGGGTTGTTCGGATTGATCACCACCAGCGCCTTGGTGCGCTCGGTGATCTTGGACTCGAGGTCGGCGATGTCGGGCTCCCAGCCCTGGGTTTCGTCGCACAGGTAGTGCACCGGCGTGCCGCCGGCCAGCGAGGTCGACGCCGTCCACAGCGGGTAGTCCGGTGCGGGAATCAACACCTGGTCGCCGTTGTCGAGCAGGGCCTGCAGCGTCATCGTGATCAGCTCGGAAACCCCGTTGCCCAGGTAAACGTCGTCGACGTCGAACCGGGGGAAGCCGTCGACGAGTTCGTAGCGGGTCACCACCGCGCGGCGCGCCGGCAGGATTCCCTTGGAGTCGGAGTACCCCTGCGCATAGGGCAGCGCCTGGATCATGTCGCGCATGATCACGTCGGGTGCCTCGAAGCCGAACGGCGCCGGGTTACCGATGTTGAGCTTGAGGATGCGGTGCCCCTCGGCCTCCAGCCGTGCGGCGTGCTGGTGTACCGGCCCGCGGATCTCGTACAGAACGTCCTGCAGCTTGGACGACTGCGCGAAGACACGCTGCCGGTGATGGCCGGAGGTGTGCGCGGGCAGTTGATGAGTGGTCACGTCAACCATGGTCCCATCGCTGTCCAACGAAATTTGCTGATCGGTGCAAAACCGTGATCAGCGCTTACCCGGCGGGCGCGCACCCTTGGCCAGGCCCAACCCCTTGACCGGCGCGGCCGGTTCGGCCGGCGCACCGGCGTCACCGTTGGTGTCGGCAGGTTCCGGCTTTGCCTCCGCCTCCGCCTGTGGTTCGGCAGGTGCGGCGGGCGTGGCAGGTGCGGCAGGTGCGCTCTTCTTCGCACCCGGCCGCTTGGCGCCGGCCGCGATACCCAGCCCCTTCACCGGAACCTCCGGCTTGGCCGGTTCGGCAGGAGTTTCAGCGGGCGCTGCCTCCGCCTTGGCCGGCTCGGCCTTGGCCGGCTCGGCTGCGGGCGCGGCCTTCTTGGCTCCGGGGCGCTTGGCGCCGGCGGCCATGCCGAGGCCCTTGACGGGCGCGGCCGGAGTAGCCGTTTCCGCCGGTGCGGCTTCTGCGGGTGCCTCGGTGGCTTTGCCGGCTTCGGCGGGCGCGGCCTTCTTGGCACCGGGGCGCTTGGCGCCTGCTGCCATGCCGAGCCCCTTGGTGGGGGCGGCCGGTGCGGCGGCTTCCTCTGTTGCCGGAGCTGCGGCGGCTGCCGGTGCCTTCTTGGCACCGGGGCGCTTGGCGCCACCCGCCACACCTAGGCCCTTCACCGGCGCAGCGGCCGCGGCAGGCTTCTCGGCGGGCTTGGCGGGCTCCTCGGCGGGTGCTTCCGCGGGCGCCGCTGCCGGGGCGGCCGCGGCGGCCTTGGGCTTGGCCTTTTCCACCTTGGCGGCCCGCTCTTCGGCCTCCTTGGCCGCCGTGCCCTTTTCCGGCAGCTTCACGCTGTCGCGGTCGAGCGATGCCAGCAGCACCTGGGCCACGTCGAGTACCTCGACGCCGCTACGACCCGCTTCTTCCTGGCGGTCGCCGACGCCGTCGGTGACCATCACCCGGCAGAACGGGCATGCGACAGCGACGGTGGTGGCGTTGGTGGCCAGCGCCTCGTCGACACGTTCGTGGTTGATGCGCTTACCGATGTGTTCTTCCATCCACATCCGCGCACCGCCGGCGCCGCAGCAGAAGCTGCGCTCGGCGTGGCGGGGCATCTCGGTGAGGTTGGCACCCGCGGCACCGATCAGCTCCCGCGGCGCTTCGTACACCTTGTTGTGGCGACCCAGGTAGCACGGGTCGTGGTAAGTGATGTCCTGCGAGACTGCGTTGACCGGCACCAGCTTGTTATCGCGCACCAGTCGGTTCAGCAGCTGGGTGTGATGCAGCACGGAGTAGTTGCTGCCGAGCTGCCGGTATTCCTTGCCGAGGGTGTTGAAGCAGTGCGGGCAGGTGACGACGACCTTGCGGTCGACGGTCTCCACACCTTCGAATACCCCGTCCAGAGTTTCGACGGCCTGCTGAGCAAGCTGCTGGAACAGGAACTCGTTGCCCGAGCGGCGCGCGGAGTCGCCGTTGCAGGTTTCGCCGGCGCCCAGCACCAGGAACTTGACTCCGGCGATCGACAGCAGCTCGGCTACTGCTTTGGTGGTCTTCTTCGCCTTGTCGTCGTAGGCGCCGGCGCAGCCGACCCAGAACAGGTACTCGAAGCCGTCGAAGCTCTCGACGTCCTGGCCGTAGACGGGGACGTCGAAGTCGACCTCGTCGATCCAGGCGGTGCGGTCGGAGGCGTTCTGGCCCCACGGGTTGCCCTTGTTCTCCAGGTTCTTGAACAGCGCGGACAGCTCGGAGGGGAACTCGGACTCCATCATCACCTGGTACCGGCGCATATCAACGATGTGATCGACGTGCTCGATGTCCACCGGGCACTGCTCGACGCACGCGCCGCATGTCACGCAGGACCACAACACGTCGGGGTCGATCACGCCGCCCTGTTCGGCGGTGCCGACCAGCGGGCGGGCGGCCTGCTCGGGTCCGTGCCCCGGCACCCGGCCGAAACCCGACTCCGGAACGTGATGGCCCTCTTCGTGAACGGTCTCCAGGTCCAGACCCTCCAGCGGTTCTGCCTTCTTCTCACCCAGGATGTAGGGAGCCTTCGCCATCCAGTGGTCGCGGAGGTCCATGATCACGAGCTTGGGCGACAGCGGCTTGGCGGTGTTCCAGGCGGGACACTGCGACTGGCATCGCCCGCACTCAGTACAGGTGGCGAAGTCGAGCATGCCCTTCCAGGTGAAGTCCTCGATCTTCCCGCGGCCGAAAACGGCGTCGTCCGGCGGGTTTTCGAAGTCGATGGGCTTGCCGTCGGCTTCGAGCGGCAACAGCGGGCCCAATCCGTCGGGCAGGCGTTTGAAGGTGACGTTGATGGGAGCCAGGAAGATGTGGAGGTGCTTGGAGTGGAGCACGATCAGCAGGAAGACGAGCGCCACGGCGATGTGGGCCAACAGCGCGATGGTCTCGATCCACTCGTTGGCGGTGGTGCCCAGCGGGCTCATCAGCGTGCCCATGGCATGGGAGAAGAAGGCGCCGCCGCCGTAGGGAAGAGTTCCTGTGTTCGCCGACGCGCCGCGGAAGATCGCGAACGTCAAGATGACCAGGAAGATCATGAACAGGATCAGCCACGCGCCTCCGGTGTGTGAGCCGTAAAACCGTGACTGGCGGCCGTATTCCTTGGGCTCGGAGCGCAATCGGATGATCGCGAATGTGACGATGCCGAAGACCACGCTGAGGGCGATGAAGTCCTGCAGGAAGCCCAGAGCGTCCCAACGGCCGACGATCGGAATGTGGAAATTGGACTGGAAAAGGGTGCCGTAGGCCTCGATATAAACGGTGACGAGGATGAAGAAGCCCCACATCGTGAAAAAGTGCGCCAGACCGGGGATCGACCACTTGAGCAACTTGCGTTGTCCGAACACCTCGGCGATCTGTGTCCAGATTCGGGTGCCGATGTCGTCGGTACGTCCCGAGACCGGTTGCCCGGACATGACGAGCTTGTACAACCACCAGACACGCTTGAGCGCCAGTGCGCCCACCACCGCGGTCATGCCCAAGCCCACGATGAGCCGGATGAGGGTCTGCGTGGTCACCGAAGGCCACCTCGATTCGTCGTCATTCAGAAGCGATCAGGCGCGGAAGCGCCTTTGCTAGTCAACAGGTTCATACTGACATCTCCGGGACGTCGGCTGCGAGATAGGCAAACCTAAGTTTGCGCAGATCACCAGCCCAGCGCGGTGGGGTGTGATCAGGCGTACACCTCAGCTTTGCGGAGCAAGCATCGCCCGCAGCATCGAGAGCATCTCTGAGCGTGAGCCGGCGCCGAGACGCCGGCGGATGCGGGCGACGTGGTGCTCGACGGTTTTTGCCGAGATGAACAGCTGCGCTCCGATATCGCGGTAGGGCAGGCCGAGCAGAAGGAGTTCGGCGACTTCGCGTTCGCGGTCGGACAACGGTGTTCCCGAGGGCGGCTGACGGGGGGCTGCCGCAGGGGCTTCCGCCTGACCCTCTGTGTTGAGCGCCTCAACGGAGCCCATCCCGATTTTGAGGTCACGGGCCAGTTGCAGCATGGCACCGGACACCCGTGGATCCGACGTCTGTAGCGCTGCCTGGCCGGCGAGCCGGGTGGCATCGGAGGTCAGCCCGACGTGTGCCAGGGAACGTGCCGCTGCCCCGACCTCGTCGGCGTCCACCTGCCCGGCAAGAACCCGCAACCACGTCCGCCCGGCAACTGAAAGCGCCTGAGCGAGAACGCTTTGCGCGGCCGCCGCGCTGAGGGCCTGACCGTGGGGCGCGACGGATTCCGGTGAACTGGCCAGGATTCCTGCGTGCACACCCGCCCAGTGCAGCGGAACCGACCACAGCGGCGGGTTTCCCAGGGAGTTGAGCAGCGCGAACGCCTGATCCAGGGCGTGTTGCAACTGGTCCACCTGGCGCATGCGGGCTGCCGCAACCCACAGCTCGCCGAGCGGTAGCAGTGCGAACAGGTCCAGGGAGTACTCGGAGAGCACCTCGACGGCCGCGTACCAATGCTTTTGGAGCGCACCGGTATCGCCGCTGCGCCGTGCGATTGCGGTCTGCAGGGCGGCGGCCCACAACGCGTCGCGGCGGTGCAGGGCCGCGCCGGATACCGCGGCGACGTCCGCGCCGGCCGACGGTAGTTGGCCGTCCTGCATTTTGATCCAGCCGCAGAGCAGCACATGGCGGTGCCTGAACAACGCATGAGCGTCGGCGCGCACGGCGCGCCCGATCACGCTGTGGGCGCGGACGGGGTCCCCGCCGTGTATCGCGGCCAAGGTGGCGAGTGCGGCGGGGCTGTCGGGGAAGGCTTCGCTGATCGGTTGTTCCACCGCGATGGATCCGCTCAGTTTGGCCATGGCAGCGGAATACGGCTGGTCCATGGTCAGCAGCAGGCCTTCGGCCAGGTTGCGGGATGCGCGCGCGGCGATTGTCGGCGGCCCGGAGTCCTTGAGTCGCACCGCGGCATGGGCGGTCGCGAGGTCGCCCGTCGCCGCGAGGACGATCGCACCCGCCGAGCCCACGACGGAATCCGGGTACGGACCCAGCCAGCCGAACAATTCGGCGGCGTGGCCGGAGTTGCCGTCGTGCGTAGCCACGCTGGCTGCGATCCGCACGGCGGCGGCACGCTCGGCGAAGTCCGGGGACCCGAGCAGGTCGTCGGCGAGCGACGCAGCGGCCGCACACTCCCCGCTGAGGGCGAGCGAGTCTGCCAGTAGAGGTGCCAGGCTGGAAGCGCCGATGTTTACCGCTGCCTGGTAAAGGCGCGTGGCATATGCTGCATCGCAACGGATTTCGGCTGCGCGACGGGATAGGATCGCTGACAACCGTTCGTCGCACAGGCCGTGTTCGGCCAGTCGCAGCGCGAAGTCGGGCGTCACGGTCGAGATGTCGAGTTGTGAACGCAGTAGCGAAGTTTCGACTTCACGGTGGTGGGCGTTGCCGATGATCTGGGCGACGCAATCATGAACAAGCTGCAGGAACGCGGGCGGATGTGACGGCTCGATCAGTCCGGTGGCGTGCGCCCGGTCGACCAATGCTCTGGCGTCAAGTGCCGAAATGCCAAGCGCAGCAGCGATATCGGCGGAACCAAGGGTGTGGGCCAGCGACATGATCAGCAGAGCGTCAAGGTCGGGTTCGTCAATTCGGCGCAATCGTTCGATCAGCGCGAGTTTGGCGGCATGTGCCTGGCCTCCGGTGGATGACGCGTGGACGAGAAACGGCAGACCTCCGGTGTAGTCGAGTTGATGTTCGGTAACCGGCAGCGGGCCAAGCACTATGCGCGGTCTGTCCCGCGCGATAGCCGTCGCCAGGGAGCGCAGAGCCGCGCGCTGCTCGTGGGCCTCGGCGGCGGCAACGACCGTCGCGCCGGCGTCGCCGACGCGTTCGGCGAGCTTGAGCAGGTCGGCGTCATCGAGCAGGTGCGCGTCGTCGACGACGAATGCCGTTCCGGGCGGATCGTCGTTTCGCGGGGGTCGAGTCCGAACCGGGACACCGGCGTCGCGCAGGCCGTCGCGGGCCGCAGCCAGAAAGGTGGTCTTTCCGGTGCCGATGCCACCGACGATGATCGCCTTGATCGGCGTAACCGCGGCATCAGCAAGATCGCCGAGGACATCCCGGGCAGCACGCGGGAACTCCATGCGCATACCCCCTGAGTTCCATCGGTGGCCACCAGCGGCTTTTTCACCATAGCCGTCCCTGCCCCGTAACCCCGTCATTCCCCTAACGCGCCACCCCCTAACGGGCGCCGGGGGTGGGCGGGGTTCGCACCGAACACCGGTGTCTGCGCAGCGGATAGCATCTTGCTAGTGCTGAATTCGGCGGGCGTTTGCCATAGGGAGATGGGTGATGGCTAATTCGTTGCTCGATTTCGTGATCTCACTTGTGCGTGATCCGGAAGTCGCTGCGCGCTACGCCGCCAACCCCGCCCAGGCCATTGCCGACGCGCACCTTACCGACGTGACCAGCGTCGATGTCAACAACTTGATCCCGATGGTGTCGGATTCGCTGTCGATGGGTGGACCTACAGGGGCTGCCACCGGAATGCCCGTCGCTGATCACGGCAATGTGTGGGCGAGTGGTGCGGCAACGGCGGCATTCGATGCCTTCGCGCCACATCCGCCGGCTGCGGTGGCGCCTCAGCACGCGGCCATCGGTGGATTCGATGGCGTCATCAACCAACCAGCGGCGCACCTGCCGGCCGATGCGGTTGCGGGTCCACCCGCAGCGGCGGTTGGGCATCCTGAACCATCACCGCTGCTCATAGGTGGTGGAGCGCCAGAAATTGCGTTCGACCACGGCGGCTTTCCGGCCAGCGACCCGGGCATATGGGACCACTCCGTGATCCACCCGGACGCCCATCCGCACGAGGGACAGCCTGATCACCACGGCTTCGGCATCGACGGATTGCACGGCTGATCTTCGTTCCATCACCGATCCGTCTGGCGGCCCCGACCGTCGACGAGTAGTGTTTGACGTGCATAAATGCTGTAAACGGGGGTGGTTTCAGCGCGGGATTGGGGGTCCTGCTTTTCCCCTAATCCCCTAATGGGGTGGCCCTAGCTATCCCGATAGGTGTTCCCCTGGCTGGGGGTACCGACCCCGATTTGGGGGAGCCGCGAAATCCATACGGTTTATGACAGAGCGCCGGTCACTTCGGCGAACAACTTCACGGTCTTGATTGAAGGGAAAAGAAGATGACCTCGCTAGTGGACTACATCCTGAGCCTGTTCCGCAGTGAAGAGGCTGCGCAATCTTTCGTCGCTGCTCCTGGACAGGCTATGACCAACGCTGGGCTGATCAACGTCTCTCCCGCCGAGGTCTCCTCGGCGGTCGCGAGCGCAGTCCCGGGCGCGGTCGTTTCCTCCGGCGACCCGATCGGCGCCCTGCAGCAGGCGGTGGCTGATCAGCATGGATTCGCGATCCCGTCGGGGGATCCGGGCGTCGTGTCCAGTTTCATCGCGCAAGACGCCGGTCCCATCATTGGCAACGCCGGACTGGTGGCCAACGACGCCGGTCTCGTTGCCACGGACGCGGGCCTGATCGCAGCGGACGCCGGTGCGGGATTGGCCGGCGCGGTTGCCTCCGACGTCGGAGTGGGGCTGGCCAGTGGTTTCAACGCCGGGTTGGCCGGTCAGACCGGATTGGGTGTGCAGACCGGTGTTGTCGGCGCGGCTCCCGGTCTGGCGTTCGTCGAGCCGACCGGTGGTGTGGGCGCCGGTGTCGGCGTCGGAGCCCAGGCTGGCCTCGGGGTCGGCTTCGGAGTGCAGGCCGGCATCGGTGCGCAGGTTGGTGCCGGACTTGGCGCCGGGCTCGGAACCGGAGTGGGCGTAGGCGCGCAGGCCGGCGTTGAATTCGGTGTTCAAGCCGAGATTGGTGCCCAGGCCGGCGTAGTCGGCGGTATCGGCGGGGGCGCGGGCGTCGGACTCGGCGGCGGGATTGGTGGTCAGGCCGGTATCGGTCTCGGTGGCCAGGTCGGTGTCGGCGGTGGCATCGGCGCCGGCGCCGGCGGTGTCATCGGCGGCGGTGTCGGCGGTGGACTCGGTGTCGGTGGCCAGGTGGGCGGTGGACTCGGTGGCGGCATCGGTGCTGGTGTTGGTGGGCAGGTCGGCGGCGGTCTCGGTGGTGCCGTAGGTGTTGGCGGCCAGGTTGGCGGTGCGATCGGTGCCGGTGGCCAGGTTGGCGGTGCGATCGGTGCCGGTGGCCAGGTTGGCGGTGCGATCGGTGCCGGTGGTCAGGTCGGTGGGGCCATTGGTGGTCAGGCTGGTGGCGCGATCGGCGGTGGTATCGGCGGTGGTGTTGGTGGCCAGGTCGGCGGCGGTCTCGGTGGCGCCGTTGGCGCTGGTGGTCAGGTTGGCGGTGCGATCGGTGCCGGTGGTCAGGTCGGTGGGGCCATTGGTGGTCAGGCTGGTGGCGCGATCGGCGGTGGTATCGGCGGTGGTGTTGGTGGCCAGGTCGGCGGCGGTCTCGGTGGCGCCGTTGGCGCTGGCGGTCAGGTTGGCGGTGCGATCGGTGCCGGTGGTCAGGTCGGTGGGGCGATCGGTGCCGGTGGCCAGGTCGGCGGTGCGATCGGTGCCGGTGGTCAGGTTGGCGGTGCGATCGGTGCCGGTGGTCAGGTCGGTGGGGCTATTGGTGGTCAGGCTGGTGGCGCGATCGGCGGTGGTATCGGCGGTGGTGTTGGTGGCCAGGTCGGCGGCGGTCTCGGTGGCGCCGTTGGCGCTGGTGGTCAGGTTGGCGGTGCGATCGGTGCCGGTGGTCAGGTCGGTGGGGCTATTGGTGGTCAGGCTGGCGGCGCGATCGGCGGTGGTATCGGCGGTGGTGTTGGTGGCCAGGTCGGCGGCGGTCTCGGTGGCGCCGTTGGCGCTGGCGGTCAGGTCGGCGGTGCGATCGGTGCTGGTGGCCAGGTCGGCGGTGCGATCGGTGCCGGTGGCCAGGTCGGTGGGGCCATTGGTGGTCAGGCCGGCGGCGCGATCGGCGGTGGACTCGGTGGCGGTATCGGTGCCGGTGGTCAGGTCGGCGGCGGTCTCGGTGGTGCCGTTGGCGCTGGCGGTCAGGTCGGTGGTGCGATCGGTGCCGGTGGTCAGGTCGGTGGGGCCATTGGTGGTCAGGCTGGTGGCGCGATCGGCGGTGGTATCGGCGGTGGTGTTGGTGGCCAGGTCGGCGGCGGTCTCGGTGGCGCCGTAGGTGCTGGTGGTCAGGTTGGCGGTGCGATCGGTGCCGGTGGTCAGGTCGGTGGGGCCATTGGTGGTCAGGCTGGCGGCGCGATCGGTGGTGGACTCGGTGGCGGTATCGGTGCCGGTGGTCAGGTTGGTGGCGGTCTCGGTGGTGCCGTAGGCGCTGGTGGTCAGGTCGGTGGGGCCATTGGTGGTCAGGCCGGCGGCGCGATCGGCGGTGGACTCGGTGGCGGTATCGGTGCCGGTGGCCAGGTCGGCGGTGGCCTCGGTGGTGCCGTGGGTGCTGGGGGCCAGGTCGGCGGCGCTGTCGGTGCCCAGGCCGGGATCGCGGCCGGCGGGCAGGCGGGCGCTGTTGCAGGTGCTCAAGCGGGAGTTGCCGGCCAAGCCGGACTCGCCAGTCAGGCGGCCCTGGGCGGACACGCCGCTGCGGCCGGCAGCATCGCCGGCAGCAACGCAGCACTGGGTGCAGGAAGCCAGGCGGGGCTCATCGCCAGCGAGGGCGCGGCATTGAACGGCGCCGCTACACCGCACGTGGCGGGTCCGATCGGCGGAGTCGGCGTGGGCGGCCAGGCGGGTGCCGCCGGTGGCGCAGGGTTGGGTATCGGCGGCGGCGGAAACACCCCGCTCGCCGGTCACCCGGCTCCGCAGCCGGTCGGAGTGTCAGGTGCAGCCGGCGCCGGAGCCGGGGCGCAGGCCGGCCCCGGCGGTGTCGCGGCGGCAGGTGCGGGCGGGGGCACCGTCGCCACCGGACCCACGACCCCGGCTACTGGACCCGGAGGCGTGGCCACCGGGCCGGGGGCGCATGCAGGTGCCGGTGTCGGCGGTCACGGCGACATCCTGGGCCAGGAAGGCACGACCCTGGGCGGCGGTGTCGGCGCCGGTGGCGCAGGCGGCGTCGGGCCGACCGGTGTGGGGACCGGCGGCGGCGCGGGTGCTGGTGCGGGCGCCGGCGTCACTCCGGGCGACCACGGGCCGACCGTCCCCGCCGGGCAGGGCCCCGTCATCACCGGCGGCGGCGCCGGGACGGCTGGTACGACACCTCCGGTGGGCGGTGGGCACGGTCCGGTGATCCAGACCCCCGGCACACCTGCCGGCACGGGCGGCACCGGCGGCGGTGCCGGCGGAGCGAATCCGCCGGTGATCAATACGCCGCACACGCCGGCCCCTCAGGGGGACACGCCGGCTCCGACCCACCCGGCCCCGGCCGACCATGGCCCGGTGTTCACTCCGCAGCAGCATCAGCCGGTTGAGCAGCCGCAACCGACCCACCACGAGCCGCAGAGCCCGTCGGTGTTCGGTCACGACCCGGCGCCGCACACGCCGCCGGCGCACACCGAGCCGCCGGCGACGCACGGCCCGGCCGACCACCACGGGTTCTGATAGCCAGACCCGGCTGCAAAACCGGCGGGGACCTTCGTGGTCCCCGCCGGTTTGTACGCATACCTTGATCTGACAGAGATCTGACAGACCGCGATCGGAGAGGAGCAGCACGGTGGCACAACCCGATGACCCGCGTCGGGTCAGCGTGATCGTCGAGCTGATCGACCACACGATCGCCATCGCAGAACTGCATGAACGCGGCGATCTCGTGCACCGGCTGCGGCGGGCCCGGGAGCGGATCACCGATCCCCACATCCGGGTGGTGATCGCCGGGCAACTCAAACAGGGCAAGAGTCAACTGCTCAACTCCCTGCTCAACCTGCCGGTAGCCCGGGTCGGCGACGACGAAGCCACCGTGGTGATCACCATCGTCAGCTACAGCGCCCAACCGTCGGCGCGCCTGGTCCTGTCGGCGGGACCCAACGGCGAAACCACGACGGTCGACATCCCGGTCGAGGAGATCAATGCCGATCTGCGCCGGGCGCCTCAGGCCAACGGACGTCACGTGCTGCGGGTCGAGATCGGCGCGCCCAGCCCACTGCTGCAAGGCGGTCTGGTGTTCATCGACACCCCCGGCGTGGGTGGCCACGGGCAGCCCCACCTTTCAGCGACGCTCGGCCTGCTGCCCGATGCCGATGCGATGTTGATGGTCAGCGACGCCAGCCAGGAGTTCACCGAACCCGAGATGTGGTTCCTGCGCAAGGCGCACCAGATCTGCCCGGTCGGGGTGATCGTCGCGACCAAGACCGACCTGTATCCGCACTGGCGTCAGATCGTCAACGCCAACGCCAATCACCTGCAGCGAGCCCGGGTGCCCATGCCGATCATCCCGGTTTCGTCGCTGTTGCGCAGCCACGCCGTGAGTCTCAACGACAAAGAACTCAACGACGAGTCCAACTTTCCGGCCGTGGTGAAGTTTCTCAGCGAGAAGGTGCTGACCCGGGAAGTTGACCGGGTGCGCGATGAGGTGCTCAACGAAATTCGTTCTGCCGCAGGGCAATTGACTACCAAGGCTGGGTCGGAGCTGGCTTCGGTCAACGACCCCGGGCTGCGTGACCGGCTGGAAAGCGATCTGCAGCGCCGCAAGCGCGACGCCGAGAACGCGCTGCAGGCGACCGCCCTGTGGCAGCAGGTACTCAACGACGGCTTCACCGATGTGAGCAACGACGTGGACCATGACCTGCGGGCACGCTTTCGCGCCGTCACCGACGAGATCGAAAAACGCATTGATTCTTGCGACCCCACCCTGCACTGGGCGGAGATCGGCGCCGAAGCCGAGGACGCGGTCGCCACCGCGGTCGGCGACAACTTCGTCTGGGCTTACCAGCGTTCGGCGGCCCTGGCGGACGACGTCGCCCGCTCCTTTGCGGACGCCGGTCTGAACTCGGTGATGTCGCCGGAGCTGACGTCGCGGCTGATGGCTACCGACTTCGATCAACTCAAAGCGCTCGCCGAGCTGGAATCCAAGCCGCAAGGAAAGGGACAGAAAGCCCTCTCGGGACTTCGCGGGTCCTACGGCGGTGTGGTGATGATCGGCATGCTGTCCTCTGTGGCCGGGCTGGGCCTGTTCAATCCGGTGTCGGTGGGTGCCGGGCTGTTGCTCGGCCGGATGGCCTACAAAGAGGAGAAACAGAGCCGGCTGCTGCGGGCGCGCGCCGAGGCCAAGGCGAACGTGCGGCGCTTCGTCGATGAGGTGTCGTTCGTCGTCGGCAAGGAATCGCGCGACCGGCTCAAGACGATCCACCGCAAGCTGCGCGACCATTACCGCGATATCGCCAACGAACTCAGCCGCTCGCTCAACGAGTCCCTGCAGGCCACCTTGACCGCTGCGCACCTCGAGGGCGTGGAGCGCGACACCCGGGTGCGTGAACTGGAGCGGCAACTGGACATCCTGCGCCAGGTCATCGAAAACTTGGACAAACTGCGGCCACAGGCGACCCTAGGACGAGCGTGAGCACAAGCGATCGGGTCCGCGCCATCCTGAACGGAACCATCCAGGCTTATCGGGGAGAACCGGCATACCGTCAGCGCCCGGACGTCTTCCACGAATTGGAACGCATCGGCGCGCGGCTCAACGAGCCGATCCGCATCGCGTTGGCAGGCACCCTCAAGGCGGGTAAGTCCACACTGGTCAACGCGCTGGTGGGCGATGATATCGCACCGACGGACGCGACCGAGGCGACCAGGATCGTGACCTGGTTCAGGCACGGGCCGACACCGAAGGTCACCGCGATCCACCAGGGCGGAAGGCGCAGCAACGTGCCGATCACCCACCGCGACGGGCTGAGTTTCGACCTGCGCAACCTCAACCCGGCGGAGGTGGCCCACCTCGATGTGGAGTGGCCCGCCCAGGAGTTGATGCAAGCCACCATCATCGACACCCCCGGTACCTCGTCGTTGACTCGCGACGCCTCCGAGCGCACGCTGCGACTACTTGTCCCGCCGGACGGGGTGCCACGAGTGGACGCGGTGGTGTTCCTGTTGCGCACCCTCAACGCCGCCGACATCGCTTTGCTCAAACAGATCGGCGGTCTGGTGGGCGGGTCCGCTGGAGCGCTGGGGATCATCGGTGTCGCATCGCGTGCGGACGAGATCGGCGCCGGCCGGATCGATGCGATGCTGTCCGCCAGTGAAGTGGCCAGGCGGTTCACCAGCGAGATGAACCAGACTGGCATCTGTCAGGCGGTGGTTCCGGTGTCGGGCCTGCTCGCGATGACCGCGCGCACACTGCGTCAGAGCGAATTCGTCGCCTTGCAGAAGCTCGCCGGCTCGGACGCCGCCGAACTCAACAGGGCGCTGTTGAGCGTGGATCGCTTCGTGCGCCCGGACAGCCCGCTGCCGGTGGACGCCGCGACCCGTGCTCATCTGCTGGAGCGGTTCGGGATGTTCGGCATCCGGATCTCGATTGCGGTGCTGGCCGCCGGCGTCGCCGACGCGTCCGGGTTGGCCAACGAACTGCTGGAGCGCAGCGGGTTGGCGACCCTGCGCAACGTCATCGACCAGCAGTTCGCGCAGCGCTCCGACATGCTCAAGGCCCACACCGCGCTGGTGTCGCTGCGCCGCTTCGTCGAAGCGCACCCGGTGCTTGCTACGCCATATGTGATCGCCGACATCGACCCGCTGCTGGCCGACACCCATGCCTTCGAGGAACTCCGACTTCTGAGTCAACTATCCTCGCGCACAACGACTTTGAAAGAAGCCGATGTTGTGCTGCTGCGGCGGATCATCGGCGGTTCGGGCACCGGCCCAGCCAGCCGGCTGCGCTTGGATCCCGAGGTCTGCCGGGCCAACCCTCAGGAGGTTTCCCGGGCGGCGTTCGCTGCGGCACAACACTGGCGCCGCCGCGCCGAACATCCGTTGAACGATCCGTTCACCAGCCGGGCGTGCCGTGCCGCGGTCCGCAGTGCTGAGGCGCTGTTAGCTGAATTCGCCGTCTAGTAGCGGTGGTCAGCCCCCGGGCGCGGGCGCAGGGGCCGGCGCCGCGGAGGTGGGCGCCGCAGTAGGCGTGACCGGTGCCGCCGTCGTGGTCGGCGGTTTCTGCGTAGTCGTCGGCGGTGCCTGGGTGGTGGTCTGCTGAGTGGTGGTCGGTTGGGTCGTCGTCGTCGGCTGGGTCGTTGTGGTGGTGGGCTGGGTGGTCGTCGTGGTTGTCGTCGTCGACGAGGTGGTTGATGTGGTCGACGATGTGGTCGAGGTGCTGGGCGGGTTGGTGGTGGTAGAGGGCGTGGTGGTCACCGTGACGGGCGGCGGGGTGACCACCGTCTCGGTCGGGCTGTTGTCCGGTCCGGTCACGACGGTGGTGAAGGGCGGCGGCTGCGAGGTGGTCACTACCGGCTTGGCATTGGTCGGCCGCAGAGTCAGCGCCAGCACTACCGCGACGATGATGGCCGCGGCGGCGCCGGCGAGGCTGAGCAGGATGGCCGGACGCCGGTACCACAGTGGGACCTCCGGTTCGCCCGCGTAACGGTCCTGTCGGGTCTCGGGGACTGCCGGGGCGGGAGGAGGCTCGACCGGACCGGTGTAATCGGCAGGTCCCGTGTACGGGACCGGTTCCATGCCCGTACCGCTGTCTTCGGACCACGCCAGCGCGCGGTCGGTCTCCTGACGGGCACCGTCGGGAAAGGCCTCGGTGTCGACCGGCGCAGTCGGGGACGCCAACGTCTCAGGACCGGCCGCGCCGATCATGCTTGTCGGCAGGCCGACTGCGGGGCCGATTCCGGTGGCCGCGCCCGCCGACGCCACTTGGGCGTCGCCCAGAGTGGCGGCGCCGACCGCTGCGGCGAACAGGGGTTGCGCGGTCGTGAAGACCGGCACCTGCAGGCGTTGCGACATCCTGGTGGAGATCAGTGGGATAGCGGCGCCGCCACCGACGATCGCCACCCCCGCAAGTTGCCCAATTCCATTGCGCTGCAGCACTTCTGGAATAGAACCAAGGAACCTGTCCAACGGCGGTGCGATGAGCTCTTCGAATTCGCTGCGGGTCAGCCGCTGATCATTGGCCCCGGTAGCGACGGTCGCCACCGTATTCGCGGACAGTTGCTCCTTGGCGGTGCGGCAGGCGCTCAGCATCCGGGTCACCGAACCCATCGAAGTGGCGGTGTTGGATACGTCGCTGCTGTCGACACCGGGGGAGGCGGCCAACAGGTGGTTGAGGATCAACTGGTCGAGGTCGTCACCGGAGAACTCGCTGTAGCGGACCGTGCTGCCGATCTGCTGGAAGCCGGACCCGGCGTTGGCCAGCGTGACACTGGTGCCGCCGGCACCGAAGTCGCACAGCGCGACGACACCCTGCCTGGGGAACCCGGGTCGGGCATTGACCGCGGCCAGCGCCGCGGTGGCATCGGAGATCAACGTCGGCGTGCCGCCGTGAGCCGTCAGGTCGGGCTGCGCAAACAGTTCCTGGCGCAACGCGGCGACCTGGTTTTCTGACCAGTACGCGGGCACGGCGACCGTGATCGGCCGGCCGTAGCCCACGGTGCGCGCCATCGCTTCCAGAGCTTCGATGGTCAGCGCCTGTCCCAGGTACTTGGTCCCGTCGGCCGCCACCAGCGGCGCCGGATCACCGACCCGTTCCACGAACCCGCGCAGCACCAGGCCGGGCTCGGTCAGATTCGGGTTCTCCTCGGGCAGCCCCACCTCGGATGGACGATTCTCGAACAACGTCACGACGGGTGTGCGAGAGACCGGGACGCTGCCGGAGCGGGCAGCCACCAGGTTGGCCACGCCGATCGACAACCCGAGCGGCTCGCTCATATCCACACCCTTCGTCGTCCCTTGTTCGCTGCGGTCGGGGCCGTTCCCCACCCTAGCCGTCGCTGGTAGGGCAGGACCGGCTCACACTCCTGGCGGCAGATTGATGACGGTGGGTATGGCCGGCAACGTTATCTGCGACGGCAGCCTGGGAATCGCTCCGGGTGCCGGGGAATTGGCGGGCGTGGTGGTCGGCGATGCGCTCGTGGTGGTCGTCGTCGTCGTGGTGGGTGCGCTCGTGGTGGTTTCGGTGGTCGTCGTCGGGGTGGTGGTGGTCGTCGTCGTTGTGGTGGTGGTTGTCGTCGTGGTCGTTGTCGTGGTGCTCGGCGCTGTGGTGCCGGTGGTGGTCGTCGTCGCCGGCGCCACCGTGGTCACGGTGGTGGTGACCGTGGCCGGGCTCGGCCGGCCACGCGCGAGCAGAACGATGCCATAGATGATCAGCGCGATCAGTACCGCTATCAGCACGCCCCAGCCGACCAGTGCGAGTGGTTTGCGCCAGCCGGGCGTGCGCTCGGGCTCCGGTTCGGGCGGGTAGCCACCGCCGGCCGGCTGCCCGTACCCGCCCCCGGTGGGCCCGTAGCCGTAGTTGCCGTAGGCGGTCGGGTCGTTGGCGCCGTATTCGGGCGGGTCGTACCTCGTCACGGGCGCCGACAGTATTCGTCACCCCCGGTCACTCGGCTCAGCGCGCGCCGCCCGTGACCGATCAGCAACCAAACCTTGACCAAGTCCTAACGGGGCAGGTTGGGCAGGGTGATGGTGGGACCACCCGGAACCGTGATGGTCGACGGCAGCTGAGGCAGGTGCGGACGATGGGTGGGTTGCTGCGTCGGCTGGGTACCCGGCGGTTGGTTTCGGGGCGGGTTGGCCGGCGGGGCCGCAGTGGGGGTCGTCGGCGGTTCGGTGGTCGTGGTGGTGGGCTCGGTCGTGGTGGTGGTCGTGGTCGTCGCGGTGGTGGTCGAGGTGGTCGAGGTCGACGTCGTGCCGGGCGCCGGGCCGTTGCTCTTGTCGCCGCCGAGCAGTTGGGTCACGCCGTAGGCGATCAGGGCGAGCAGGATCAGCACCAGGATGGCCCAGCCGATCAGCGTTACCGGCCTGCGGTACCACGGCCGACCCTCCTGGTCGGGATCCTCGGCTCCGAGCTGGTCGTACTGCTCCGGTGCGGCACCTTCTACCGTCGGCTGGTACTGCAGCGGCTGGCCGGGGTGACCGTGTTCCACGGTGGGCTGGTTCTGCAGCGGCGTGCCACCGGGCGGGGGCGGGCCTTCGACGGTCGGCTGGTGCTGGGGACCCGGCGGCGGCCCCTGGGGAGGTCGGCCGTACGGCGGAGGCCCACCGGGAGGCGGACCCTGCGGCGGTTGTCCGCCGTAGCCGCCGTACTGGGTGGGCTGATTGTTGAAGTCGTCTGGTGGGCCGTAACGTGCCACGGTTTCGATGTTATAGGTCGGGGCGAACAACGAGGGGCGGCGGGCGACGAACCCGGCGATGAATTTCACCAACCGCCGGTGTCTGTACGTGCAACCCACTTCCCGCAAATCCCGCGGGAAAATCCAGAAAAGGAAGTAACCCGTCATGGAGTCGAGCGACTCACGCCCGCCGGTTCTGTTCATACACGGCGCATTCGGCCGTCCGGCACTGCTCAAGCCGTGGATCGACTTCTTCGGTCAGGCCGGATTCGATTGCGTCGCACCAGCTTTGCCGGGGCGCGATCCATCGGATGATGCGGTGCTGCGCCGCACCGGCATCGGCCAGCTGTTCGACACGGTCCTGCAGGCCTACGACGGCCTCGCCACGCGGCCGGTCATCATCGGCCACAGCATGGGCGGGTTACTTGCCCAGAAGCTCGCGGCAGCGCGGGATCCGCGCGCCGTTGTGCTGTTGGCCTCGGTTCCGCCGGGCATCCTCTGGCCGCAACTGAAACCGCTTCCGCACCTGGCGCCGCTGATGCCCAGCATCCTGGCGGGCAGACCGATTCTGCCGTCGCCCCGGACGATGCGCGAAGTTCCGCTGTGCACGCTGCCTTCCACCGAGCAGGACAAGTTGATACCGCTGCTGGTTCGCGATTCTGGGAAGGTCTACCGCCAGATGCTGGTCGGTGCCCCCGTCACGCGGGTCAACGCCGCAGATGTGACGTGTCCGGTGCTGTGCGTCAGCGCGGGCGAGGACCGAAATGTCGCGGCGCGAGCTTCACGTCAGATCGCCAAGCGGTACGGCGCTCAGCACCAGGTACACCCCGGCCTACCGCACTGGATCATCGCGGAATCGGCGCTGAACGAGGTGGCCCCACCCGTGCTCGAGTGGCTGTCGCAGACCCTCGACTCGGGCGGGTGACCTCCAGCTTCAGAACGTGTCGACCTTGTCGATGCTGACGAACATGCCGTGGCCGGTGCCGTTGTTGGCGAAGCGGGTGCCCTCTTTGGTGGCCACGATGGTCCAGCCCTGCGCGTCGTAGGTCTTGTAGTCGATGGTGACGGTCGGGATGGCGCCGAGGTTGCCGAGCACCCACTGCACGTCTCCGGTCGACGTGATGTGGATTCCGTTGGCGTGCTCGCCGTCCTTGAGCGGTGAGTTGGTGAACGGCGCTTCGCAGCCCACGCTTTCCTGGTTGATCTGACAGCGCGTCATGCCCGACTTGGTTTCGATGAACACGTAGCCGTTCTGGTCAGGCTTGAGCGCAATGGTGCCGGGCGCCGGGTTGGTGGATGGCGGCTGCGTGGGGGGAAGCGCGATGGGCGTCGTCGGCGCCGCCGGCGCAGAGGCGCTGGGTCGGGGCGTCGGGAATGTCGGTTCGGCCGGACCCCGGCCGCCGGGGCTGGCCACCGGCCTGCCGTCGATGGTCGTACTGCATCCGGCAATGAGCACGGCGACGGCGAGTGGAACCCACCCAGCCTTGTGCAATAACCGCAACGTACTACTCCCGGGAATATCCGATATCAGCAGTCAGATTACGCACGGGAATACCCGAGTCAGCGCAGTGACGCGCTCTTGGAACGACGCCGATGGCAAAGCGTTACGCGTCAGCTTCCGCCGCGGCGTCACGCACCCGCCCGCGCACCACGAACCAGCCGCCGATGAGCGCCGGGATACCGAACGCCATCGCGGCCAGCATCCAGCGGCCGTACACCTTGTCGAACATCATCAACACCAGCACACCGGCCAGGAAGATCAGCGTGATCCATCCGGTGTACGGCGACAGCGGCATGCGGAATTTCGGGCGCTCCGCCTCCCCGGCTCTGGCCAGGTGATGGAACCGCAACTGGCACGCGACGATCGTCGCCCAGGCCACGATGACGCCGGTCGCCGCGATGTGCAGAACGATCTCGAAGGCGTGTTTGGGCGTCACGGCATTGAGCCCGATGCCGAACAGGCCGATTCCCGCGGTGAGCAGGATGCCGCCGAAGGGCACGCCGTTCTTCGACATCGGCGCGGTGAACTTCGGGCCGCTGCCGTTGATCGCCATCGACCTCAGGATCCGGCCGGTGGAATACAAACCCGCGTTCAGGCTCGACAGCGCCGCGGTGAGCACCACCAGGTTCATCACGTCGTCGCCCCAGGAGATGCCGAGCTTGTTGAAGAAGGTCACGAACGGGCTCTCGCCGTCCTTGTAGTCCGTGTAGGGCAGTAGCAGCGCGAGCAGGACCGTAGAACCGATGTAGAAGACCGCGATCCGGAAGACCACGGAGTTGATGGCACGGGGCATGACCTTTTCGGGCTCGGCGGTTTCCCCGGCCGCGATGCCGACGAGTTCGATTGCGGCGTATGCGAACACCACCCCTGAGGTGACGAGCAACAGGGATAGCGGGCCGGTCGGCAACAGGCCACCGTGGGTGCTCCACAGCGAAATCCCGGTGTCATGCCCTTCAATCTTGAAGCGTCCCGCCAGGAAGACGGTGCCCACGATCAGGAACGTGACCAGCGCCAGCACCTTGACCAGGGCGGCCCAGAACTCCAGCTCGCCGAACAACTTGACCGAGATCAGGTTCATCGACACCACGACGATCAGCGCGACGAGGGCCAGCGTCCACTGGGGGACGACCTGGAACACCTTCCAGTAGCGGCAGTACTGCGCGATGGCGGTGGTGTCCACGATTCCGGTCATGGCCCAGTTCAGGAAGTACATCCAGCCGGCGGCGAAAGCCACCTTCTCGCCGAAGAATTCGCGCGCGTAGGACACGAACGAGCCCGACGACGGGCGGTAGAGCACCAGCTCGCCGAGGGCCCGCAGGATCAGGAAGACGAAGACGCCGCAGATGCCGAAGACGATGAACAACCCCGGCCCGGCCGAGGCGAGCCGGCCGCCGGCACCGAGGAACAGCCCGGTTCCGATGGCCCCGCCGAGGGCGATCATCTGTATCTGCCGGTTCTTGAGCGCCTTGTGGTAACCCGCGTCTTCGCGGTCCAACGCGCGCGCGGGCGCTGCCATCGCGTCAGGCTATCCCACGGTTGCCCGGTCGGCAGTTCACAGCCCCAGCAGTCGCTCCGCATTGCGGTGGCTGATCGCGGCGCGCTCGTACCTGGTCAGCGGCAGCGCGTCGAGGAACTGCCGGGCCGCCGACATGGATCCGAAGGGATGGTCGGTGGAGAAGGCCACCCGATCCACGCCGACGTTGGCCACCAGGTTGGCGTAGGTGGCTTCATTGTTGAAGTTGGCGAAGGTGTACGTCAGGTTCTCGCGCAGGTAGGCACTGACCGGACGGCGCAGACCGGTCAGTTCCGGTCGCAGCGTGGCCTCGAAGCGCGGGATCATGAACGGCAGCGCCTCACCCATATGCCCGATGATGATCTGCAGATCGGGGTGCCTGTCGAACACGCCGCCGAGGATGAGTCGCAGTACCTGGGTGCCGGTGTTGATGTGCCAGCCCCAGCCCACCGTCGCCAGCGCGAACGTCACCTCTTCGGAGAACCCGGCGTAGCAGGACTCGATGACTGCGGCGGGCGGGATGGTCGGGTGCAGATAGATCGGAACCCGCAGCGCGGCGGCTCGTTCCAGGACGGGATCGAAATGCGGGTCGTCGAGGTAGACGCCCCGGCAGTGGCCGTTGACCACCGCGCCGACAAAGCCATCCGCGATCGCGCGGGCGAGTTCGTCGGCCGCCGCGCCGGGCTCGCTGATCGGCAGCGCGGCGAATCCCGCCAGCCGCCCGGGATACCGCTGCACGGCGGCGGCGAGTTCGTCGTTGCACCTGCGGGCCAGGCGCACCGCCGCGGGTCCGTCGAGTTGCTCCACGCCCGGTGCGACCAGTGACAGCACAGCCACGTCGACGCCGGCCTCGTCCATCTCCTTGATACGGGTGTCTCCGAGATCGACCAGCGCCTCGCTGATGTCCGGCCGGGATTTCAGCCAGCCACCCGGACCGTTGAGGAAATGCGTTGTGGCGTAGTGCTCTTCGAGTGCGACGGTGCGCATCAAGCCTCCAGGGCCCGGGCGGCCGCGGCCCACCCGGGAGGTGCGTCGGCGGCCAGTCGAATGGTTTTGGTGTACCCGTATTCCGCCAGCGTCTCCTGTGCGTGCTCGCGCCCGAAACCGCTGTGCCCGATGCCGCCGAAACCGGTGCCGACGGCCACCCGCACATAGTTGTTGACGAAGACGGCACCGGCCCGGATCCGCCGGCTCACCCGGAGCGCACGGTCGGAGTCCTGAGTGAAAACCCCTGCCACCAAGCCGAATTGGGTGTCGTTGGCAATCCGGACCGCGTCGGCCTCGTCGGCGAACGGGATGAGTACGACGACGGGGCCGAAGATCTCCTCAGTGGCCACCCTCATCTCAGGGGTGACGTCGGTGAGCACGGTCGGTGGCACATAGAAGCCGTCGGCCAGGCGGGGATCGTCGGGCAGGGGCGCCTGGGCGGCGACGCGGGCGCCCTCGGCGACGCCGATGTCCAGATAGTCCAGCACGCGCCGCTGCTGCGCCCGGGTGACCAGCGGCCCCACCTCGGTGTCCGGGTCGGCGCCGTCACCCACCTTCAGGCGCTGTACGGCTGCGCACAGCCGTGTCGAGAACTGGTCGAAGATGCTGTGGTGCAACAAGATTCGTGACGAAGCCGTGCACGCCTCGCCCTGGTTGAAGAATCCGCCGTCGATCGCGGCCAGCAGGGCCCGGTCGATGTCGGCGTCCTCGAACACCAGCAGCGGGTTCTTGCCGCCGAGCTCCATCAGCGTCGGTGTCAGGTTGTCGGCCGTGGTGCGCAGCACGGACACCGCCGTCGCCGGCGAGCCGGTGAAGGAAACCTTGCCCACCAACGGATGCGCGGCCAGCGCGGCTCCGACCTGCCCGCCGCCAGGTACCGCGTGCACCAGATCGTCTGGGAGCGCCGAATTGATCAGTTCCACCATGCGCAGCACCACCGAGGGCGTCTGCTCCGGCGGCTTGAGCACTATTGCGTTGCCCACCGCCAGGGCCGGGGCGGTTTTGCCGGCGGTGTGAATGGGCGGCCAGTTGAACGGCACGATGCCCGCGATCACGCCGTACGGCTCCAGGGTCGTCACGTCGAACACCGGGCCGTAGTCGCGGGCCTGGCTGGGCAGCACCTCGACCACGCTGGCGAAATATTCGAAGATCGTTATGGCCGTCTCAACGTCGAACTGCCGCGCCTGGGTGACCGGTTTGCCCATCTCCAGGGATTCCAGCGCGGCGATCTCGTCGGCGTGGACGCGGATGACATCGGCGACCCTGCGCAGGTAGCGGCCCCTTTCGCGGGCCGGACGCTGCTTCCAGTGCTGCTGGGCGGCGAGGGCGGCCCGGACGGCCTGGTCTACCTGCTTGGATCCCGCCCCCCGGATCCGGGTGACCGGTTGCCCGGTCGCAGGGTTCTCCACCACGAATTGATGCTCATCGCATTGCGATGACCAGCGGGTTTCGGTGACCTCCATCGGCCCGAAGGTACGCCGGCCGCCGTGATCACTGCCAGCGAAAGTTCTTGATCGACGCCAGCACAGATGGTGATAATTCCAGCATGGAGCTGCGTCAGCTGGAGTACTTCCTGGCTGTCGCGGACAATCTGAGCTTCACCCGGGCGGCCAAGCGGCTGCATGTCGTGCAATCCGGCGTATCGGCGACCATCCGGGCGCTGGAACGCGAACTCGGCGCCGCGCTGTTCATCCGCGGGCCGGCCGGGGTTCGCCTGACGCCGGCGGGGGAACAGCTGCGACCCCACGCCCGCGCCACCCTCGACGCCGCCTCGGCCGCCAAGGACGCCGTCCACGCCACCCGGGGTGCGGTGCGGGGAACCATCACCGTCGGCACGTTGACCTCGATCAACGTCATCGACCTGCCCAGCGTCCTGGCCGAACTGCACACCCGGCACCCCGAAGTGCGGGTCCAGCTGCGCGCCGCCCGCGCGGGAACGACGGGCCTGGAACGACAACTGCGCGACGGCGACCTGGACATCGCCTTCCTTGTCTTTCCCGGTGAGGTGCCGGCCGGACTCAACGCGCAGCAGGTGGCCGCCGTCAAGTTGCACCTGGTGGTGCCCGCCGAGCACCCGCTGGCCTCCGCTGCCTCGGTGACACTGGCCGAGTTGGCCGGCATGTCCTTCGTCGACGCCCCGCCGGGCTACGGCACGAGAATCGTCATCGACAGAGCGTTCGCCGCCGCCGGTGTGGAACGGACCGTCACCCTCGAGGTCGCCGATCTGGGGACGGCCGCGGCGTACATCCGAAATGGTCTGGGGATCGGATTTCTGAGCTGGACCATCCTCGATGACATCGACGACGACGGCCTGGTGACCGTTCCGGTCACCGATCAGGAGCTGTGTTGGCGGCTCTACGTCGCGACGTCGGCGACGCGCCCGACCAGTGCTGCGGTGCGGGCGCTGCTGTCGCTGATCAAGGAGCGGACGTAGCCGATGCGCCATGGCGAGGTGCGCAACCTCGGTCCGATCGCCGGGACCGGTGCCCGCGGGGGCGTACCCGGCATCGGCGCGGTCGACCTCGGAGAGGTTGTGGAACTGCCCGACGGGTCGTATGTGGCCGTCTTCGGCGACTCGTTCGGCGGTGACAAGGTAGGCACTCACCCGCACTACCCGTCCGTCGCCGTGCCGGTGACGTTCGACCCCGCCGGCCGCCCGCACTTCGGGATGCCGCTGACCGGGCCGAGGGGTAGCCGCAACCCGCTGTTCATCCCGCCACGGCAGGCGCGCGGCATGAACACGTTGCCGTCGGGCAGCGTCCTGGTCGGCGACCGGACCTACATGCTGGTGGTGGGCACCAAGGACCTTCGCACCGAGGGCGGGTCATGGTTGGTGGAAGTCACCGATCGTCCGGCGCGGGGGTGGAAACCGGTCAGAGGCTCGTGGCGTCCCGGCGACCATGCCAACGGCGGGCAGTCGCAGATCAGTGGCTACCAGGCCGCCGACGGCCATGTCTACATCGTCGCCGATGCCTTCGACCGCAGCCGGCGCGTGACCCTGTACCGGACCGACCCCGCCACCTTCACCGACCGCTCATCGTGGCGACCCTGTGTGCGGCGGACCGACGGCGAGATGGCCTGGGGGATGCCGGGAGAAACGGCGATCGCCCTCAGCGCCACCAATTTCGGTGAGCTCAGTTTCCGGGAGGTCGACGGTTGCGCCGTCCTCGCGGGATTCAATGTGCGCACGGGTCCCGATGGGGCGGTGGAGATATGGGTCGCGGACGGACCCACCGAGATCTTCAGCCAGCCCCCGCCTACGGTGCTCATGCAACAGAGCGATCCGGCGGGCCCGAACTTCGTGGCGCAGAACTACGGCGGCTATATCTTGCCCGGATCCACCCTGGCGCGGATGAAAATCTTTGCCAGTCAATGGAATACCCAAGCCGACCGGCATGGTGTGCCGATCGGAGCGCCCTACAACACGCAGCTGGTCATCGCCAATGTCAGCCGTCGGCGCGCGTTGTGAGCGTCTGCGCCGCGCCGCCGAACATGGTCTGCTTGATCGCCCCCAGGGTGCCTGGGTCCTTACTGCCCAGCGGGCGAAGCAGTTCCGTCGCGGCGGCAGTCACCGCGCCTTCGCCCGCGGTGGCGTCGACGATCCCGAAGTCCGCTGCGTCGGCGCCGCCGAAGCGGCGCCCGGTGGTCATGGAGGCGACCGCCGCCTGGGGCGTGAGCTTGGCCTGGATCAACGCGGCCATGCCCGGCGTGAACGGGATCCTGATGTCGGCCTCGGGAAAGCAGAAGAAGCCGCGGTCGGCGCGCATCACCCGAAAGTCGTGCGCGACGGCCAGCATTGCCCCGGCTCCGAATGCGTGGCCGACCAGCGCCGCCGCGGTGGGCATGGGCAGTGTGAGAACCCGTGCCAGCAGATCCTGCACCCTGCCGACGTACCACTGGGTTTGGTCGCCGTGCGCTCCGAGCCAGTCCAGGTCCAACCCGTTGCTGTAGAACTTGCCGGCAGCGGTGGTGACGAGCGCATGCGCACCGCTGGCTTCGATGTCGTCGAGGTGGGTGTTGATGTCGTCGAGAAAGCTTGGTGAGAAACGGTTCTCGTCGTCCCCGAGGTCGAGGACGGCGATCTTCTCGTCGTAGCTGAGCGTGATGGTCACAAAGGTTCCCTTCCAGGTTGCCGAATCGGAGGCTCGATGTGCAGCACAGCGCGCACCGCGGCGCGCAACTGTGCGCGTGCCGTCGCGCTGTGCAGGCGATCGCGACGCAGCAGGATCGCGGTCGGCAGGTCGACGACGCAGATCGTGATGGTGTCAACGGCGGCGGCGTCTTTGCGGTCCCAGACGCTGCGGGCCAGCCGGATCATCAGGCCGACCAGCTGGGCCTCGAGATCCCTGATCTCAGTTGAGATGTCGTCGGGCAGATCGGAGCCGAGCAGCTCTTGCCTGGGCATGGTCAGCAGCAGCCGGCAGGAGTTCGGATATCGCTCGGCAAAGGCGGCCGGGGCGTCTGCGGCGGCCGCGACGGCCTTGGCGCCGGCGTCTGGGCCCGGTGCCGCGAGGGCCGCCTCGACCTGGGCGTTCTGCGCCTGCAGGAAGCGCCGGCCCGCTCTCATCCAGGCCCGCGCCAGCAGTCCGGCCCGCGACCCGAACGTGTAATACAACGCCCCGTTGGAGACGCCGACGATCGAGCTGATCGCGCGGATGGTCACCGCGGCCGGCCCGGACGCGACGGCCAGCGACTCGGCGGCATCGAGCACCGTGTCCGGGTCGTGGAGGCGAGGGCGGGGCATGGCGACGATGATAACAGAGCAAATGCTCTAATACTTTCGCGCGAGTGTGACGCCCGCATCGGTGGTTCGCACCGGTAAAACGGGTAACCAAGGCCAACCATGACATGTCCATCGGGTGCTGCCGAAGACCACCCCGAGCCCATCACGCTCAACCTGCACGACGCCTCGCCGCCCCACCTCACCGAGGCGACGGCGCGGCAGGTTGAACTCGAATTGGGTTGGGGCCGGCTCATTTTCGGTCAGACGTTCGCCGACACCGGCGCACTCGTCGAAACGTTGCGCAACGAAGCGCCCGGGCGCCGTGACGTGTGCATCTACGCGCGCGAGTCCCACATCGTCGTGGCGCACGCGCCGACCGAACTGTTCATCGACCCCAGCCACACCTACCGTCTGCGCTTCGCAGGGGCGGCGGAACCAGCCCGGGTGCCGCAGGGCGTGACGGTGCGCACCCTGCGTTCCCCGGACG
This sequence comes from Mycobacterium sp. Z3061, assembly GCF_031583025.1. Taxonomy (NCBI): domain Bacteria; kingdom Bacillati; phylum Actinomycetota; class Actinomycetes; order Mycobacteriales; family Mycobacteriaceae; genus Mycobacterium; species Mycobacterium pumcae. The sequence goes on from NZ_CP134062.1 coordinate 870,955, forward strand.
AGGCCGATGCCATGAACCGGGTCTTCGTGCGGTGCGGGATGATCCCGGCGCCGGTCGAGACGATCTGGCACAACCAACTGCACGTCGACGCCGTCACATACCTGGTCGCCGTGCGTGACGACGACGGCGCGGTGATAGGCGCGGTCACGGGCGTCGACCACGAGGTGCTCTTCTCGGATCCCGAGCGGGGCTCGAGCCTGTGGACGCTCGCTGTCGATCCGGCCGCCGCGCTGCCGGGCGTCGGGGAAGCTCTGACCCGCTCCATGGCCGACCGCTTTCGTCAGGACGGACGGGCCTATCTCGACCTGTCGGTCGCCTACGACAACGACGGCGCGATCGCCCTGTACGAAAAGCTCGGTTTCCGGCGCGTCCCGGTGCTGGTGGTCAAACGAAAGAACACGATCAACGAGCCGCTGTTCACGTCGCCACCGGAAACCGTTGACGACCTGAACCCGTACGCGCGGATCATCGCCGAAGAGGCTCGCCGGCGGGGCATCCGGGTCGAGGTGCTGGATGCCGAGACCGGAGAGATGCGCCTATCCCACGGCGGCCGCACCGTCGTCACCCGCGAGTCGCTGTCCGAGTACACCTCGGCGATCGCGATGTGCCGTTGTGACGACAAGCGACTGACCCGGCGGCTGGTCAAGACGGCCGGCATCGTGGTCCCTCCGGCGCGGCTGGCCACTTTCGACGAAGCCGACTACGCGTTCCTCGACGAGATACGCGAGGCAGTGGTCAAACCGTGCCGGGGCGAGCAGGGGAAAGGCATCACGGTCGGGGTGACAGCCGACCAGGGGCCAGATGAGCTTGCCGCGGCCCTGGCGCGGGCCAGGGAGCAGGACCCGGAAGTGCTGATAGAAAAACGTGTACACGGCGACGACCTGCGGCTGGTGGTGATCGACGGCCGGGTGGTGGCGGCCGCGTTGCGGGTGCCGCCCGAGGTCATCGGTACCGGCAAGCACAGTGTCCGCGAATTGATCGAGGCCGAAAGCCGGCGGCGTTCTGCCGCCACCGACGGTGAGTCGCGCATTCCGCTCGATGACCTCGCGCGGGAGACCGTCGTCAAGGAGGGCTGGCAGCTGGACGACGTGCTCCCGGAGGGCACCCTGCTGCGCGTCCGTGCCACCGCCAACCTGCATCAGGGCGGGAAATTGCAGGACGTGACCGGCCGGGTGAACGCAGAGCTGTGCCGGGTGGCGGTCAAGGCGGCCGAGGTCATCGGGATCCCGGTGGCCGGCATCGACCTACTCGTCCCCGACGTCACCGCCGCCGACTACTCCTTCATCGAGGCGAACGAGCGGCCCGGACTGGCAAACCACGAACCCCAACCGACGGTGGCTGCCTTCGTCGACTTCCTGTTTCCCGGTCAACCCCGACCACCACTGCCATGGAGTCCGGAGGAATCGCGCGCAGATGCCTAGGCGGTGACCGCCTCGGCGACCGCCGGTTCTTGCTGACTGCGGCGCTTCCTGCTGCGGGCTATGCAGACGGCGGCCAGCACCAGGCAGATGGTGGCCGGAACGATCAGGGCGTGGCCCCCGATGCGGGCGCCGGCCATCAATCCGGCCACCGCGCCCGTCAGGAACAGCAACAGCGTGGCGGACAGGATTGCGGCCTTCCACTTGTCGATGCCCTCTTGGCGGCTGCGGCCGAGCATCAACCCGAGATCGGTCACGGTGCCGGTGAAGTGCGTGGTGCGCACTGCCATCCCGCGGAAACTCGACGTCAGTCCGTTCTGCAGACCGAGCGCGGAGGCGGCCAGCAGCGCCTGCACCGCGGTCTCCTCGATGCCGGAGCCGAGGATCAGGGATTTGAGGTCGGATTCTTCGATGCCGGCGGCCGCCAGCAGGAGCAGGGTCGCCTGAATTGCCAACACCGCGGCGTGGCGGGTGCCGATCGGAACGCGCTTGGACACCAGCAGCGCTCCGGCCAGGGCCGCGCCGACGAGGAAGCCAACCAGGATGGCCAACAGGACGTGACTTTCGTAGCGCCAGGGATGTGCCCGGTCCATGCCGATCTGGGTGGTGATGCCCGTGAGATTGCCCACTGGGACGGCCATGATCAGGATGGCCACCGCGTTCACCCATCCGGCATTCATCGCGAGAAGTGAACTGTAGGCGAGCATGCGGCTTTGCGCGGACATGAGTGATCGCTTCCCCCAAAGCTGATTCTTCGCCGAAGTCTAACAATCAGGTCACGATGCGAAACGCGGCTTCTGGCCGCTTTCATAGGGAACGCAGGGCCCCCGGGAACAAAGTGGGAGACCGTGCCGTTAGCATGATCGACAAGTTGAGTGAATCGGACTCAAGTCTGGGTTGACATCTTAGGGTCGGCCGGAGCAGTCTTGAGCGGGGTTCACTCAGCATAGTGCAACACAGAAGCTCTACACATTCAGGAGGAATCACTATGGCTCGTGCGGTCGGCATCGACCTCGGGACCACCAACTCCGTCGTCTCGGTTCTGGAGGGTGGCGACCCCGTCGTCGTCGCTAACTCCGAGGGCTCGAGGACGACTCCTTCCGTCGTGGCGTTCGCGCGCAACGGCGAAGTGCTGGTTGGGCAGCCCGCCAAGAACCAGGCGGTCACCAACGTTGACCGCACCATTCGCTCGGTCAAGCGGCACATGGGCACGGACTGGTCCGTGGACATCGACGACAAGAAGTACTCGGCGCCGGAGATCAGCGCCCGGGTGCTGCAGAAGCTGAAGCGCGACGCGGAGGCCTACCTCGGTGAGGACATCGCCGACGCGGTCATCACCGTGCCCGCCTACTTCAACGACGCCCAGCGTCAGGCGACCAAGGACGCCGGTCAGATCGCCGGCCTCAACGTGCTGCGCATCGTCAACGAGCCGACCGCGGCCGCCCTGGCCTACGGTCTGGACAAGGGCGAGAAGGAACAGACCATCCTGGTCTTCGACCTCGGTGGCGGTACCTTCGACGTCTCGCTGCTCGAGATCGGCGAGGGTGTGGTCGAGGTGCGTGCCACCAGCGGTGACAACCACCTCGGTGGCGACGACTGGGACGAGCGCGTTGTGCAGTGGCTGGTCGACAAGTTCAAGGCAACCAGCGGCATCGACCTGACCAAGGACAAAATGGCGATGCAGCGGCTGCGGGAAGCGGCCGAGAAGGCCAAGATCGAGTTGTCCTCCTCAGGCAGCACGTCGATCAACCTGCCCTACATCACCGTCGACGCCGACAAGAACCCGCTGTTCCTCGACGAGCAGCTGACCCGCGCGGAGTTCCAGAAGATCACGCAGGACCTGCTGGACCGCACCCGTCAGCCGTTCCAGTCGGTGATCAAGGACGCGGGTATCTCGGTGGGCGACATCGACCACGTGGTGCTCGTCGGCGGTTCGACCCGTATGCCTGCGGTTACCGAGCTCGTCAAGGAGATGACCGGCGGCAAGGAACCCAATAAGGGCGTCAACCCGGACGAGGTCGTCGCCGTGGGCGCCGCCCTGCAGGCCGGTGTCCTCAAGGGTGAGGTGAAAGACGTTCTGCTGCTTGACGTTACGCCGCTGAGCCTCGGCATCGAGACCAAGGGCGGCGTGATGACCAAGCTCATCGAGCGCAACACCACCATTCCGACCAAGCGGTCGGAGACCTTCACCACGGCCGACGACAACCAGCCGTCGGTGCAGATTCAGGTCTACCAGGGTGAGCGCGAGATGGCGTCGGCCAACAAGCTGCTCGGCAGCTTCGAGCTGACCGGTATCGCCCCGGCTCCACGCGGTGTTCCCCAGATCGAGGTCACGTTCGACATCGACGCCAACGGCATCGTGCACGTCACGGCCAAGGACAAGGGCACCGGCAAGGAGAACACGATCCGCATCCAGGAGGGCTCCGGCATCTCCAAGGAAGAGATCGACCGGATGATCAAGGAGGCCGAGGCGCACGCGGACGAGGACCGCAAGCGTCGCGAGGAGGCCGACGTCCGCAACCAGGCTGAGACGCTCGTCTATCAGACGGAGAAGTTCGTCAAGGAACAGCGCGAGGCCGAGGGTGGTTCGAAGGTTCCCGAGGACACCTTGAGCAAGGTGGAAGCCGCGGTGGCCGAGGCCAAGACGGCTCTCGGCGGTGACGACATCAGCGCGATCAAGTCGGCGATGGAGAAGCTGGGTCAAGAGTCCCAGGCGCTCGGACAGGCGATCTACGAGGCCGCACAGGCCGAAGGCGCCGCCGCCGGTGGCGGTCAGCCCGGAGGCGGGTTCGACCAGGGCGGTTCCGATGACGTCGTGGACGCGGAGGTGGTCGACGACGACCGGGAGTCCAAGTGACGGACGAATTCCCACAGGAGCCGGTGACGGTCACCGACAAACGGCGGATCGATCCCGAGACTGGTGAAGTACGGCACGACTCTCCCGGCGCTTCGGCGCCGGGAGAGCCCGGTCGGCCTGCCGGTGGTGCCGGTTCGTCGGACCCTTCGTCGAGCAAAGTGGCGGAGCTGACCGCCGACCTGCAACGGGTGCAGGCGGACTTCGCCAACTACCGCAAGCGGGCGATGCGCGACCAGCAGGCCGCGGCCGATCGGGCCAGAGCCGCCGTGGTCGGCGAGCTGCTGCATGCGGTGGACGACATCGAGCGGGCACGCAAGCACGGCGATCTGGAATCCGGTCCGCTCAAGGCGGTGGCCGACAAGCTGATGAACGTGTTGACCGGCCTGGGGCTCAAGCCATTCGGTGAAGAAGGCGAGGACTTCGATCCCGTCCTGCACGAGGCCGTGCAACACGACGGCGGCGGCGGTCCGGACTCCAAGCCGGTGATCGGCACCGTGATGCGGCAGGGCTACCAGCTCGGTGAGCACGTGCTGCGCAACGCACTGGTGGCGGTTGTCGACACCGTCGGCGACGGATCCGCCGAGCCGGCGCGGGCCGATGCGAACGAAGACACGACCGATAACACCGACGGCTCCGGTGACTAATTCCACTTTCAGGGCACAGAATCAACGAGGAAGGTAAGGAGGTGACGCGGTATGGCTCAGCGTGAGTGGGTTGAAAAAGACTTCTACAAAGAGCTCGGCGTCCCCTCCGATGCCGACGCCAAGCAGATCAAGACCGCCTATCGCAAGCTGGCCTCCGATCTGCACCCGGACAAGAACCCCGCGGGGGCCGAACGGTTCAAGGCCGTCTCTGAGGCGTACAGCGTCTTGTCTGACGAAGCGAAACGCAAAGAGTACGACGAAACCCGCCGGCTTTTCGCCGGCGGCGGCTTTGGTGGCCGTCGGTTCGATGCGGGTAACTTCGGCGGCTTCGGCGGAGGTGGTGATGGCGCCGAGTTCAACCTGAACGATTTGTTCGACGCCGCCGGCCGGTCCGGCGGCGCCAACATCGGCGACCTGTTCGGCGGTCTGTTCGGGCGGGGTGGCACCACCCGGCCCAGCCGGCCGCGCCGCGGCAACGACCTGGAGACCGAGACGGAACTTGATTTCGTCGAGGCCGCCAAGGGCGTCGCGATGCCACTGCGGCTGACCAGCCCGGCGCCTTGCACCAATTGCCATGGCAGCGGCGCGCGTCCGGGCACCAGCCCGAAGGTGTGTCCCAACTGCAACGGCTCCGGGGTGATCAGCCGCAACCAGGGCGCGTTCGGATTCTCCGAGCCGTGCACCGAATGCCGGGGCAGTGGCTCGATCATCGAGCACCCGTGCGAGGAGTGTGGCGGCAACGGCGCCACCACCCGCACCCGGACCATCAACGTGCGGATCCCGCCGGGCGTCGAAGACGGCCAGCGGATCAGGCTGGCCGGGCAGGGTGAGGCCGGGTTGCGCGGCGCACCCTCCGGTGACTTGTACGTGACCGTCCATGTGCGCCCGGACAAGGTATTCGGCCGCGACGGCGACGACCTCACCGTGACCGTACCGGTCAGCTTCACCGAATTGGCTTTGGGCTCAACACTTTCGGTGCCCACGCTGGACGGCAAGGTGGGTGTCCGGGTGCCCAAGGGCACAGCGGACGGCCGTATCCTGCGGGTGCGCGGCCGGGGTGTGCCCAAACGCAGCGGTGGCAGTGGCGACCTGCTCGTCACCGTCAAGGTCGCGGTCCCGCCGAACCTGGAGGGCCCCGCCCAGGAGGCGCTGGAAGCCTATGCGGCGGCCGAGCGGGCCAGTGGATTCGACCCCCGGGCGGGATGGGCAGGTAATCGCTGATGGCCTCCAAAAAAGAGGAATCACGGACCTTCCTGATCTCAGTGGCCGCCGAGCTGGCCGGGATGCATGCGCAGACCCTGCGCACGTACGACCGGCTCGGCCTGGTCAGCCCGGAGCGCACCGCCGGAGGTGGCCGCCGGTACTCCGAGCACGACGTGAACCTGCTGCGCGAGGTGCAGCGCCTGTCTCAGGACGAGGGCGTGAACCTCGCCGGCATAAAGCGCATCATCGAGCTGACCAATCAGGTCGAGGCGCTGCAGTCCAGGCTCAAGGAGATGGCCGAGGAACTCGCGGTGCTGCGCGCCAACCAGCGTCGCGAGGTCGCGGTGGTGCCCAAGAGCACGGCGCTGGTCGTGTGGCAGCCGCGCTCACGACGCTGATTCTCGCCTTCAGACCCGGATCGAAAATGCGGTGCCCGCGGGCTCGCCCGGGACCGCTGATCGGTAGCCCCCGCGGCGTAACGCATCGGTCGGTGCGGCCATTGGCTCGAAGCAGATCACGTCCTCGCCGGCAGGCGCGAAGATCTGTGCCGCGGAGTACCCCCGCTCGAAGTGCACCTCGATGCGCCGTCCGCCGGCGCTGACCGCGAAGACGGCTCCCTGTTGGACCCCGTCGTAGGCGTCGTCGAAGGTGTCCGAGCCCAATCGCTGCGAACTGGCCGGTTGATCGGCGGACTCGCCCGTTGGCAGGCCGCGTTCATCGAGAGCCAGATGGCGCAGCGGCGGCGTCTCGATCACCCATTCGGCGCGGTCGTTACCGGGCAACTGCAGGTACGGGTGATAGCCGAAGCACAACGGCACGGCGCGATCACCCGTCGGCGTCACGGTGGTGCGTACGGTCAAGGTCCGCTCGGCCAGGCGCACCGTCACGGCGAGCAGATGCGGGTAGGGGAAGCTGGCCAGCAGTCTCTCGTCGTCGCCGAAGTCCAGCTCGGCGCTGATTTCGTTGCCCGACTCCGATGTCACCCGCCAACCCGGATACGCGGCCAGGACGCCGTGGATCGGCAACCCCGCGGGGTCAGCTCGCACGCCGTTCTCGCCGGGCCGCAGCGTCACGGACACGCCTTCGGCCTCATATGTGTTGGCACCCAACCGATTCGCCCACGGATACAGCACGGGAATGCCCATCGTCTTGCCATCCGCAAGGTAGGCCTGCAGGCCGCGACGCTGGCCGAGCAACTCCACGCCCTCGTCGGTCAACGAGGTGCCGATCATCCCGGCGTCGGGCACGACTTGAGCCGCCACCGATGACGACGGATCGCGCAGCGTGACGACGTGCACCGGGTCCTCCTCGGGAACTAACGCGACAACGGGTCGTGCTGGATGAGTTCGGGCGGGGCGCCCTTGGCGATGAGCGCGGCCTTCGTCGCGCGGACCATCTGTGGGCCGCCACAGATCAGAATCTGCCGGTCGCCCCAGGCGCCGTATCTGGTGACCACATCCGGCAGCCGTCCCGTCTGGCGCACGTGCAGCCCACGCGGCGGCGACACATCGGGATAGTCGGCGGCCCAGGCCGGATCGTTGTTGTATTCCGATACCGGCGAGACCGACAACCACGGATTGTGCGCCGCCACCTGCCACAGCGTGCGCAGGTCGTAGAGCTCGCAGCGGTAACGCGCACCGAAGAACAGATGCACCCGCGGGTTCACCCCGAAGCGGCTCAGGTCCATGATCAGCGACCGCAACGGAGCCAGGCCGGTGCTGCCCGCGACCATCAGCACGTCGCCGCCGTCGCGGTCGACCCGCAGTCCGCCGTGCGGGCCGGACAGCCGCCACCGGTCGCCGGGCCGGGTTTCGCCGACGATCGCGTTGCTCACCAGGCCGCCGGGCACGACACGGACGTGGAACTCGATGCCGCCGCCCGGGTCGGCGGGAATGGCAGGCGACAGGTATCGCCAGCGCCGCGGACATTGCGGAATCTGCACGTTGACGTACTGCCCGGGGTGGTACTGCAGCGGGCGGTCCAGATGCAGCCGGACAACCGCCAGGTCGCGGGACACCCGGTTGTGCTCGATGACCGTGCCGTCCACCCAGGCGGGGGCGTCGTCGGAGTCGGCCGCGCCGCTCATCACCCCGGCGAACAGGTTCAGCGACTGGTCGGCGGCCTCCTGGACCGCGTCGGTCCAGAAGCTGCCCAGGTGGCTGCGCAACGTGGCATACAGCGCGCGTCGCAGTGTCTGGTAGTGCGCCGGCAGGACACCGTACTTGCGGTGATCGCGGCCCAGCTGGGCCAGGAAGGCCACCGGCTCGTCGGCCCGCTGGGCGACCAGCTCGCCGTACAGCCAGTGCATTGCCTGGGCGAAAGCCGCCCGCTGGCCACTCATCTCCGGCGGGAACAGATCGCGGACCGACGTGTCCAGGGCGAACCAGTGGTCGTAGAAGCGGTGGACGAGCTCGGTGCTGCCGGGTGCGAAGGCGTCCTGCAGCACCTGCAACGCATCCCGGTCCTCGAGCCCCACGGACGCCGATTCTAGGCCTGCCCCGCTGCGGGGTATGCCCTCTTGTCTTTCCTAAGCCGGCCCGCCGGCTCCGCCGGCGCCGCCGAATCCAGGTGTTGTGCCGCTGGGCGCTGACGGGTTCTGGCCGTCCGTGCCTGCCCCGCCAGTGCCGGTTCCGCCGTCGCCGCCGACACCGCCGTAGCCGCCCTGCTGGCTGCTTTGACCGCCGTTGCCGCCTCGGCCGCCATCGCCACCGGCCCCATTGGTGCCGTTACCGGTGCCTCCGTCTCCGCCGACGCCGCCGTTGCCGCCGTTACTGGTCGGACCGCCGTTGATGCCGCCCCCGCCGCCCCGTCCGCCCGTGCCGCCGGGACCGTCGAGGCCGGTGCCGCCATTGCCGCCAGCTCCGCCATTGCCGCCCGGAGAAGTGTTCGGTATCGCCGCGCCGCTTCCGGGAACCGTTGCCACGCCACCGTAGGCGCCCGCGCCGCCGGCGCCGCCGTTGCCGCCCTGCGTGACGCCGGTACCGCCGGTGCCGCCATTACCCCCGTTGCCACCGGCTGCGTAAGTGTGGCTGCGGTAGCCATTCCCTCCTTCACCCCCTGCTCCGCCGGTTCCGCCTATGTAGCCGGTGCCCCCGGCGCCGCCGTTGCCACCGGTGCCGCCATTAGCAGTGGCGGTGTAATTGTTCTGGGCTTCGGCGTTGCCGGCAGTGCCGCCGGTACCCCCCATGCCCCCGGTGCCGCCAGTTGTTGTGCCGCCTGCGTTCCCGCCGGCACCGCCCGCCCCGCCGGTGCCACCATCGGCATTGCTGTTTCCGTTGGCGCCGGTCCCGCCGGTGCCGCCGGTCCCGCCGGTGCCGGCGGTGCCGGCACCGCCGCCCGCTCCTGGGGTGCCGACGGCGCCACCGGTGCCCCCGGTTCCGCCGGTGCCGGCCGCGGCGGAGGCGGTGGCTGCTGCGCCGGCGCCGCCGGTGCCACCCGTTCCGCCGGTTCCCGCGGTACCGCCACCGCCGGCCTTCGCCCCGGTGCCGCCGGCAGCGCCGCCTTTCCCGCCCTGACCACCTTCACCGCCTAAGCCGCCTTGGCCGCCCTGGCCGCTGGCGCCGCCGCTGGCAGGTGTCGTTCCGTGCGCGCCGACGCCACCCGTGCCGCCCGTTCCGCCCGTCCCGCCCTGGCCGCCCAGGCCGCCGTCGCCGTTGATGGCGCCGACGCCCCCGACGCCTCCTTGACCGCCCATACCGCCGCCGAACCCGACGCCGCCGGTAGCACCAGGGGTGGCGCCGGTGCTCCCGGTGGCACCCGTGCCGCCTTGGCCGCCCTGTCCACCCGTGCCGCCTGCACCGGCGCTTCCTGGTGCGGAACCCGTTCCTGCGGTACCGGCCTGACCGCCGGTGCCTCCGGTGCCTCCGGTGCCGGGACCATCGGTGGTGGTGCCAGTTGCACCCTGGCCCCCGATGCCGCCGGTACCACCGGTACCAGCCGTGCCACCTTTACCCGCGGTTCCGGTCGCGCCAGCGCCGTTGCCGGCCTGCCCCCCTTCACCGCCCTGGCCGCCGATGCCGCCGATGCCGCCCTGCCCGCCTTGACCGCTGGCACCACCCCCGACGGGTGTGGTGCCGTGGGCGCCGCCACCTCCGATGCCCCCTTGCCCGCCCTGACCGCCCTGGCCGCCCTGCCCGCCGTCGCCATTCGTGCCGCCGACGCCTGCGGCGCCTCCGACACCACCTTGGCCGCCGGTCCCACCTGTCGCGCCGGTGCCGCCGGTAGCTCCGGGCGTCGCGCCGGCGGCGCCTCTCTGACCCAGGCCGCCTTGGCCGCCCCGGCCCCCGGTGCCGCCGGTGCCGGCGTTGCCGACAGTTGTCCCTGACCCGGCCGTGCCCGCCTGGCCGCCGGCACCCCCGGTGCCACCCGTGCCCGGGCCGATCGTGGAGGTGGCGGCTGCGCCATTGCCGCCGGCGCCACCTGTTCCGCCGGTGCCTGCCGTACCACCGCTACCGGTGTTGCCCGCTGTGGCACCGACTCCGTTCCCGGACTGGCCTCCCTGGCCGCCTTGGCCACCCTTTCCGCCTTCGCCGCCCAGTCCGCCCTGTCCGGGCGTGCCCCCTGCTGCGGGTGTGACTCCCTGCGCGCCGAAACCGCCGGCACCGCCGCTGCCGCCCGTGCCGCCCTGACCGCCTTGGCCGCCGTCTCCGTTGATGCCCCCGTGACCTGCAGTACCTCCGGTGCCGCCGGCGCCGCCCAGACCGCCCTCGGAGCCGGCACCTCCGGTGGACCCGGCGCTCGCGCCGTTCTGCCCAGCGTGGCCACTGCCGCCTTGCCCGCCCTGCCCGCCGGTGCCTCCCTTGCCTGCGTTGCCGAGAGTCGAACCTACTCCGGAAGTGCCGGCAGTGCCGCCGCTGCCCCCGGTACCGCCGGTGCCCGGGCCGTCGGTGCTTGTGGCCGCCGCGCCCTGACCGCCGGTGCCGCCGGTGCCGCCGGTCCCGGCCGTGCCGCCGCCCCCAGCGCCGCCTGCTGCGCCCGCGCCCGTGCCGGCCTGCCCGCCTTGCCCTCCCTGTCCGCCGTTACCGCCGGTGCCACCCTGGCCTCCTTGGCCATTGGCGCCGCCCGTGGGTGTGGTTCCTTGGACCCCGATGCCACCGGCGCCGCCTTGTCCGCCGGTACCGCCTTGGCCGCCTTGGCCGCCATCGCCGTTGGTGCCGCCGGCGCCTGCCGCCCCCGGCGCCGCCCTTACCGCCCAATCCGCCGTCGTAGCCGGTGTTCCCGGTTGCGGCGGCTGCGGTGCCGGCAGCTCCGGCATCCCCTGGCCGCCTTGTCCGCCGGTGCCGCCCGTGCCGCCGGTGCCTGCTGCGCCGGTGTCGCCGGCCGCACCGGCGCCGTTGCCCGCTTTGCCGCCGGTGCCGGCTTCGCCACCGGCACCACCCGCCCCACCGGTGCCGCCGTCGCTGTTGACGCCGGCGATTCCGGCGCCGCCCTGGCCGCCGGTTCCGCCGCTGCCGCCGGACCCGCCCTTACCGTTGACGCCGCCAAGTCCGGCCGCGCCACCCTGACCGCCCTCGCCGCCGGCGCCGCCGGCGTAGCCGGTCGCATCGCTGCCGTCGGCGAGGATGGCGTTGGGACCGGCGGCGCCGGAGCCCCCGTCACCACCGCGACCCCGGTGCCACCGGAGCCGGCCGCGCCGGCGGCCCCCGCGGCACCGGCGCCAGTGCCTGCCGAGCCGCCGGCTCCCGCGCCGCCACCGGCCCCGCCCGCGCCACCTTGGCCCCCGACGCCGGTGGTGCTGGCACTGCCGCTGCCGCCGTCACCGCCGAGGCCACCAGTGCCGCCTTGCCCACCGCGCCCATTGGCTCCGCCCGCGAACGCCGAGCCGCCCTGGCCACCCTGCCCGCCTTGGCCGCCGGCGGTTCCCGCGCCGCCCGTACCGCCGTCGCCGGTGGCCGCCGAACCGTTGTGGCCGGCCCCGCCCTCACCCCTGGCCGCCGGCCCCGCCGTCGCCTGCGACACCTCGCACACCCGCGTGCCCGCCCGGTCCGCCGGCCGCGCCGCCCGCGCCGGCGGCCCCGCCGTGCCCTCCGTTCCCGCCGGCGCCACCGGCTCCAGCGGCCGAGGTTGCGGTGGCCGCTGCGCCGGCGCCCCTGTTCCGCCGATTCCGCCGACGCCGCCCGACCCGCCGACGCCGCCGTCGCCCGCGACGCCGAAGAAGAGAGCGCCGGTGCCACCTGTGCCGCCCCTGCCGCCGGTTCCACCGGCAAATCCGGTTTCGCCTTGCTGAGCCGCCAAGCCGTTGGCCCCGGCTGAGCCCGCTCCGCCGGCGCCGCCGGCACCCCCGTGCCCGCCGTTGCCCATCAGTGTCCCGCCGAACCCGCCGGCCCCGCCGCCGCCGCCATGCCCCCGGAGCCGATGCCGGAGGCCCCGCCGGCCAGGCCGGCGCCGACGTGTGCTCTTCCGATCTGCCATTGCCGAAGAGGGCGGCGCCGTGGCCGCCGGCCCCGCCGAAACCACCGTTGCCGGTGCCGTTGGCACCCATTCCACCGGCTCCGCCGTGGCCGCCATTGCCATACAGGAAGCCGGCACTTCCGCCGGTGCCTCCGCCGGCGCCAAGGCCGCCCGCTCCGCCGGCACCGCCGCTTCCGATCAGCAGTCCACCGCGGCCGCCATTTCCGCCTGAGGCACCGATGCCGCCGGCCCCGCCCTGGCCGCCGCTGCCCAACAAGCCGGCTGGCCCGCCGGCACCGCCGGCTTGTCCGGCTGCCCCCGGCGCGCCATTGCCGCCATTGCCCAGCAGGATTCCGCCGGCCCCGCCGTTACCACCGGCCGTCGTCGCGTTGGCGCCATCACCTATCAGGGGGCGACCGAACAAGGCCTCGCTGGGTCCGTTGACCATGTCCAAAAGGCCTCGCAGCGGCGCGGCGTTGGCCGACTCGGCACTTCCGTAGGCCGCACCGGCAGCGGTCAGAGCTTGGACGAACTGGTCGTGGAACACAGCGGCCTGGGCACTCAGTGCCTGGTATTCCTTGCCGAACGTCCCGAATAACGCTGCGACCGCCGCGGAAACCTCATCGAGACCGGCCGCCGCCACCACCGTGGTGGGTAGCGCCATCACTCCGTGCGCCGTACGTAGCGAATTTCCGATGCCACTGAGATCCGACGCTGCGACTGCCAGGCCGTCCGCTGAAAACAACAACGCCATATTGAAAACCCCCCGACGGCAAGGACTCCGGCGAAGCACGGAGCGAAATTAACGGACACGCTACCTACGTCGTGAACCGATGAGTGCAGATTCCGCAAACATTCATATCGGAGCGTGAGCTCCTTGGCCGCGGGCTGCGAGGCGTCGCGTGCCGGGGGCTCGCACGGATAGTTCAAAAAAGATAGAGTTGAGCGGAACAGACTCAACCTTGACGGCGTTGCAGTACGCGAGAAGATTTTTACCTACGCACGAGAACGGAGGGGTCGTGGACTCTTTTAACCCGACAACTAAGACGCAGGCGGCCCTGACGTCGGCCCTGCAGGCTGCATCGGCGGCCGGCAACCCCGAAATCAGGCCCGCGCATCTGCTGATGGCTCTGCTGACGCAGAACGACGGGATCGCCGCACCACTGCTGGAGGCTGTCGGGGTCGACCCCGCCGTCATCCGCACGGAGGCACAGCGCCTGCTGGACAAGCTGCCCCAGATCAGCGGCTCCAGTTCGCAGCCGCAACTGTCCCGCGAATCGCTGGCGGCCATCACCGCCGCTCAGCAACTGGCCACAGAGATGGACGACGAGTTCGTCTCCACCGAGCACCTGATGGTCGGGTTGGCCACCGGTGACTCCGAGGTCGCCAAGGTACTGACCGGCCACGGCGCGTCGCCGCAGGCGCTGCGGGATGCATTCGTCAAGGTGCGCGGCAGCGCGCGGGTGACCAGTGCCGACCCGGAAGCCACCTACCAGGCGCTGGAGAAGTACTCGACCGACCTGACCGCGCGCGCCAAGGAAGGCAAGCTCGACCCGGTCATCGGGCGCGACAACGAGATCCGCCGGGTGGTCCAGGTGCTGTCCCGGCGCACCAAGAACAACCCGGTGCTCATCGGTGAGCCCGGCGTCGGCAAGACCGCCATCGTGGAGGGCCTGGCCCAGCGCATCATTGCCGGCGACGTGCCTGAAAGCCTGCGCGACAAGACCGTCATCTCGCTGGACCTGGGTTCGATGGTGGCCGGCGCCAAGTACCGCGGTGAGTTCGAGGAACGGCTCAAGGCCGTGCTCGACGACATCAAGAACTCGGCCGGGCAGATCATCACGTTCATCGACGAGCTGCACACCATCGTGGGCGCCGGCGCGACCGGTGAGTCGGCGATGGACGCGGGCAACATGATCAAGCCGATGCTCGCCCGCGGCGAACTGCGCCTGGTGGGCGCGACCACACTGGACGAGTACCGCAAGTACATCGAGAAGGACGCCGCGCTGGAGCGGCGCTTCCAACAGGTGTTCGTCGGCGAACCGTCGGTGGAGGACACCGTCGGAATCCTGCGCGGACTGAAGGACCGCTACGAGGTGCACCACGGTGTGCGCATCACCGACTCCGCCCTGGTGGCCGCGGCCACGTTGAGCGACCGCTACATCACCGCCCGCTTCCTGCCGGACAAGGCCATCGACCTGGTCGACGAGTCCGCCAGCCGGCTGCGGATGGAGATCGACTCGCGTCCCGTCGAGATCGACGAGGTCGAGCGCCTGGTGCGCCGGCTGGAGATCGAGGAGATGGCGCTCGAGAAGGAAGAGGACGCCGCCTCCAAGGAGCGGCTGGAGAAGCTGCGCGCCGAGCTGGCCGACAAGAAGGAAGAGCTGGCCGAGCTGACGACCCGGTGGCAGAACGAGAAGAACGCCATCGACATCGTCCGCGAGCTCAAGGAACAGCTCGAGGAGCTGCGCGGGGAATCCGAGCGCGCCGAGCGCGACGGTGACCTGGCCAAGGCCGCCGAGCTGCGGTACGGCCGCATCCCCGAGGTCGAGAAGAAACTCGACGCCGCGGTTCCGCAGGCCGAGGCCCGCGAGAACGTGATGCTCAAGGAAGAGGTCGGTCCCGACGACATCGCCGACGTGGTGTCGGCGTGGACGGGCATCCCGGCCGGCCGACTGCTGGAAGGCGAGACCGCCAAGCTGTTGCGCATGGAGGACGAGCTCGGCAAACGCGTCGTCGGTCAGAAGAAGGCCGTGCAGGCCGTCTCTGACGCCGTGCGCCGCTCCCGCGCGGGCGTCGCCGACCCGAACCGGCCGACCGGATCCTTCATGTTCCTCGGCCCCACCGGTGTGGGTAAGACGGAGCTGGCAAAGGCGTTGGCGGACTTCCTCTTCGATGACGACCGCGCCATGGTCCGCATCGACATGAGCGAGTACGGCGAGAAGCACTCGGTAGCCCGGCTGGTCGGCGCGCCTCCCGGCTACATCGGTTACGACCAGGGTGGTCAGCTGACCGAGGCGGTGCGGCGTCGTCCGTACACGGTGATCCTGTTCGACGAAATCGAGAAGGCGCACCCGGACGTGTTCGACGTGCTGTTGCAGGTGCTCGACGAGGGCCGGTTGACCGACGGTCAGGGCCGCACGGTCGACTTCCGCAACACCATCCTCATCCTGACCTCGAACCTGGGGTCGGGTGGCACCGAAGAGCAGGTGCTGGCCGCCGTGCGGTCGGCGTTCAAGCCGGAGTTCATCAACCGGCTCGACGACGTGATCATCTTCCACGGTCTCGAGCCCGGCGAGTTGGTGCAGATCGTCGACATCCAGCTGGCCCAGCTGGACAAGCGGTTGGCACAGCGGCGACTGCAACTCGAGGTGTCCCTGCCAGCCAAGCAGTGGCTGGCGCAGCGGGGCTTCGACCCGGTGTACGGCGCACGGCCACTGCGCCGGTTGGTGCAGCAGGCGATCGGCGACCAGTTGGCCAAGCTGCTGCTGGCCGGCGAGGTGCACGACGGCGACGTGGTGCCCGTCAACGTCAGCCCGGACGGCGACTCGCTGATCTTGGGCTGATCCAGGGCTAATCAGGTTGTCGGAGGCCGGTGCCCAGCTCGAATTCTCGGGTCTGGGCGCCGGCCTCGATGACTGTCTGCAGCAGTTTGCGCGCCGCCGGTTCCGCCAGGGTCTGGCGGAACAGCTGGTCCTCGACCCGCAGGCCGGCCTCGAAAGCGGGGCCCGCAGCATCGACGGCGCGTTTGGCGGCTGTAATCGCCGTCGCTGGAGCCGCCGCGATGCGCCGGGCCAGTTTGTCGACGAACCGCCTGAGCTGGTCGGGGGGCAGGGCGCGGTCGACGTACCCCCAGGCTTCCGCGGTCGCCGCGTCGACGTCCATGCCGCCGAGGATCACCTCGAGGGCCCGGCCGCGGCCGATCAGCCGGGGCAGGCGCTGCGTGCCGCCGCCGCCGGGAATGATCCCCAGCGCGACCTCCGGCTGGCCGAACACCGCTCTGCCGAGCGCGGCGTAGCGCATGTCGAACGCCGCCGCCCATTCGCTGCCGCCGCCGCGGCAGACGCCTTCGATGACAGCGATGGTGGCCTTGGGCAGAGTGCGAAAACCTTCCATGGCGGCGTGGAAGGGGCTGAGCTCGTCGTGCAGTCCGATGTCGTCGGTCGGGAGATCCAGGATCATGCCGACGTCAGCGTGGGCGATGAAGAACTCAGGATCGGCCGAATCGACCACCAGCACCCGCACGTCGTCGTCGGTCGCCACCTCCCGGGTGAGCCGGATGATCTCGTGCATCAACGGGATGTCCAGCAGGTTGATCGGTGGGTTGTCGATGGTGGCGCGGCATATTCCGTCCGCGCTGGCGACCCGGATCAGCCCGTATCCCTGATACGTCATGCTTCTGAGATTTTCACAAAGCCCTGCTGCACCAGTTGGGTGAGTCTCGCCATCGCGTTTCGGTTGATCTTGATACCGGGGATGAGATCGGCGTTGCCCCAGCCCATGGCCCGTGCGGTCGCCCCGCACAATTCGATCTGGGCGCCCTTGGCGATCAGTCCCTCGATTACCGCCTTATAGGGATTGCCCGTCGCGACGTGCCGATTTGTGTCGTAGGTCTGGTCGTCCAGGGTGACGTGGCCGGCGTTCGTGTGGAACACCACGACCACGTCCGGTTCGACCTTCCAGGCCGCGGCGTCGGCGACGACGATGCCGGCGTGGAACAGCACGGCCGGCATATCGCCCTCGAATGTCAGCGAGGCCACGCTGAACACGACCTTCACCTCGTCGAGCTCGACCGGCACGTCGATGTGCAGCGAATGACCTGAATCGGACACGGGGGCTCCTTTTCGACGCCGTCCTGCGCAAGTGAGAATAGACGTCTGGATTTGAGCCGCGAATTCGATGTGTAGCGTCCTGTGATTCTGTTGTGACCTGGTCGGATTCTCTGTTCGGCTATTCCAGCAGATACTCTGTTGGGGATGGTCCCGCTCTGGTTCACGCTCTCCGCACTGTGCTTCGTCGGTGCGGCGGTGTTGTTGTACGTCGATATCGATCGACGTCGCGGCCGCAGCCGACGGCGCAGGTCGTGGGCGCGCTCGCACGGCTTCGACTACGAACGCGAATCGACCGACATCCTGCACCGCTGGAAGCGCGGTGTGATGTCGACGGTGGGCGATGTGCCGGCCTATAACGTCGTGTTGGGCCAGATCCGCGGTGAGGCCGTCTACATCTTCGACCTCGAAGAGGTCGCGACGGTGATCGCGCTGCACCGCAAGGTGGGCACCAACGTCGTCGTGGACCTGCGACTGAAGGGCCTCAAGGAGCCGCGCGAGAGCGACATCTGGCTGCTCGGCGCGATCGGACCCCGCATGGTGTACTCCACCAATCTCGACGCCGCCCGACGGGCCTGCGACCGGCGCATGGTCACATTCGCGCACACCGCGCCCGACTGCGCCGAGATCATGTGGAACGAGCAGAACTGGACGCTGGTCGCCATGCCGATCGCCAGCACGCGCGCGCACTGGGACGAAGGGCTGCGCACCGTGCGCCAGTTCAACGACCTGCTCCGGGTGTTGCCGCCGCTGCCTGCCGAAACGCCGCAGGAGGAGGGCGAGTCCGAGGGGCGGCGCAATGCCGCGCCGGGGCGTCCGCTGGCCCCGGCGGCCCGCGCCGAGCTGCCGCAACGTCGTTCGCAACCGGACCCGGCCGCTGGGGTGATCCCCGATCCGGCCCGTCGGGCATCCGAGCCCGTCGCCCGCGAAGAGAGCCGCAGCGAAGGCGTCCGGCGTCCGCCGCGGTCCGGACGCAATGGCCAGCAGGCCAGCAACTACCAGCACTGAGAGCACATGCCTCGACCTGTTGCGCTGATCACTGGGCCCACGTCCGGCATCGGTGCCGGATACGCCCGCCGCTACGCCCGCGACGGCTATGACCTCGTCCTGGTCGCCCGCGATGCGAAGCGGCTCGAGGAATTGGCCGCCGAGTTGCAGTCCGAGGCCGGCAGTGTCGAGATCCTGCCCGCGGACCTGGCGGACGCCGCCGACCGCGACAAAGTCGCCGACCGATTGGCCGCCGGCGTGCGGGTGCTGGTCAACAACGCCGGCTTCGGCATGTCCGGTGAGTTCTGGGCGACCGATCCCGCCGACCTGCAGCGCCAACTCGACGTCAACGTCGCCGCGGTGATGCACCTGACCCGCGCCGCGCTGCCCGCCATGATGAATGCGGGTACCGGCACCGTCATCAACATCGCCAGCGTCGCCGGCCTGCTGCCCGGCCGGGGATCGACTTACTCGGCGTCCAAGGCGTGGGTGATCTCGTTCAGCGAAGGACTCGCAAACGGGTTGGAAGGCACCGGAGTTGGCGTGCACGCGGTGTGCCCGGGGTACGTGCACACCGAATTCCACAGCCGTGCCGGTTTGGACATGGCGCAGGTGCCATCCTTCATGTGGCTCGAGGTCGACGACGTCGTCCGCGAAAGCCTCGCCGACATCGCCCGCGGCAAGGTCGTCATCGTCCCGGGCGCGCAATACAAATTCCTGGTCACCACGGGCCGGGCCATGCCGCGCCGGCTGGCGATGCTGTTCACCAAACGATTCGGTGGTGGTCGTGGCCGGACCTGATCCGCAGGCGAAAGCCGAACTGGCCGAGCTCGTGCGCCGATTGTCGGTGGTGCACGGGCGGGTAACCCTGTCCTCCGGCAAGGAGGCCGACTATTACGTCGATCTGCGCCGGGCCACCCTGCACCATCGGGCCTCCGCGTTGATCGGCCGGTTGATGCGGGAGATCACGCAGGACTGGGACTACGCGCTCGTCGGTGGTCTGACGCTGGGGGCGGACCCGGTGGCGACCGCGATCATGCACGCGCCGGGTCGCCCGATCGACGCCTTCGTGGTCCGCAAATCGGTGAAAACCCATGGGATGCAACGACTTATCGAGGGGTCCGAGGTGTCCGGCCAGCGCGTGCTGGTAGTCGAGGACACCAGCACCACGGGTGGTTCCGCGCTGACGGCGGTACGCGCCGTCCGCGACGCGGGTGGCGAGGTGATCGGCGTGGCGACCGTGGTGGACCGTGCCACCGGCGCGGCCGAGGCGATCGAAGCCGAGGGTGTGCCCTATCGCAGCGTGCTGGGCCTCGCCGATCTGGGGCTGGGCTAGTCCGCGTGCGCGTTCGGGTTGCGCTGGTCTTTGTGCTGACCGTGTGCGCCCTGGCGGGTTGCTCGGGCTCGGACAGGCCCGGCCCGATCTTCGGGGCCCCGAGCGCCCACGTCGGCGAGTCGCTGGCGGTGCTGGGATGGAACATGTCGGTGTCGAATCTGCGGTGGGCTCAGGACTATGTGCTGGTCGACGTCGACGCTTCGCCGGCCGATCCGAAAGCGCCGCGCGCCAAGGCCGAAGACGTCCGCTTCGGTCTCTACGGGGCGCTGTCGCATCCGATGGAGGTCAATGCGCTGGGCAGTTGCGACGACGCGGTGACCAAGGTGCCCGACATCAGCTCGCCCCTCAAGGCGCCCCCGGACCGATTGACCGGCACGGTCTGCCTGGGCCCGCTGAAGGAACGCAGCGCGGTGCGGGGTGTCTATACCTACTCGCCCCATGAGCGGATCGCCGGTACCTCTGCTGCCTATGCGGCCGCTTTTCCGTTGGGGCTGCCGCCGACCAACGTCAACGACACCGGGCTGGTGGTCAAGTCCACCAACGCCTCGGGTTGGCGGGCCGATGGCCTGCCGATCAGCAAGGCGCAGTTGAGCGACCCGACGGCCTTCACTGGCAACGGCTACATGCTGCTGAATCTGGAGGCCGGCGCCATCGGGGCACAGTACCGTGACGAATCCGCCCGCCGCGGTGGGCCTTTGATGCTGGTCGCAGCGCCGAGCCTGCCGGGCCGCGGGCTGAGCCCGGCTTGCGCGGCCTATGGCTCGTCGGTGCTGATCCTGCCGGACGCGTCGCGGGACTCGATCCAGGTCAACGCTTCGTTGTGTACGCAGGGCGAGATCAGCCAGGCACTGCTGTACGCGACGGTCTCGATCGAAGGCACCCACGCCGCGGTGTGGACTTCCAAGTGAGCGGGCCCGAGCCGGGGCCGACGGAGTGGGGTGTCCCGGCCGCCGGCGTCGGGCCCTGGCCCGGCGCGGTGCCCGATGACCCCCGTTATGACCCGGATCTGTTGCGCGACGGCGACACTCGCAATGTCGTCGACGCCTACCGGTACTGGACCCGGGACGCCATCATTGCCGACATCGACCGGCGCCGGCACCCGCTGCACATCGCTATCGAGAACTTCGGGCACGACGCCAACATCGGCTCGGTGGTGCGGACCGCGAACGCGTTCGCCGTGGACACCGTGCACATCGTCGGCCGGCGGCGATGGAACCGCCGCGGCGCCATGGTGACCGACCGTTACCAGCGGTTGTGCCACCACGACAGCACCGCCGAGTTGATGGAGTTCGCGGCCGGAGCCAATCTGGCGGTGGTCGCCGTCGACAACGTCCCCGGCGCGGCCCGGCTGGAAGAGACGTCGCTGCCGCGGGAATGCCTGCTGGTGTTCGGCCAGGAGGGCCCCGGCATCACCGACGACACCCGCACGGGTGCGGCCATCACCGTGTCGATCGCCCAGTTCGGCTCGACGCGCAGCATCAATGCCGGTGTGGCAGCGGGCATCGCGATGCATGCCTGGATCAGGCAGCACGGCGACCTGACCCGCGCCTGGTAGAGGAGATTGTTCTACTGGGGCCTGGCGGGTCTCATCTTGAACGAGACCTCGAGCTTGATGCGGTAGGTGATCTTGCCGCTGGCGTCCACGGACAGGTCCTGCTCGATGACCCGGGCCACCCGGATGTCATCGACGCTCTCCCGTGCCCGCTCCACCGCCTCGGTTGCCGCCTGCTCCCATGACGTGGGGCTGGTCCCGATGATGTCGATCACCTTGTACACGCTCATGGGGATAGAGCGTATAGCTACTTCCTGCCGTGATAGCTGCATCGGGTGTGCGCGCGTGGAATCGAATGTGCGAAGGTGTCGCGAATTCGGCGATTTTGCCGCGGTGGACGCACAGGCGAAGCCGCCACTGCACACTTGACGCGGCTAACTCCACAGCGTGACATGCACCTTCGGCCGGAACCGCGTCACGCCCACCCCGCTGCCGCGGATCATCGCCTGGATGCACCTGGGTGTGGTGATGAAACGGACCAGCTCAGAGACGGCGGGCTGGCGGGCCGAGGGCGCCAGCGTTATCGCGCACCACTCGCCGGCCTTGTCCAATCCCGGCCCGGTCACGTGCGTCAACCGGCCGGCGGCCAGGTCTTTGGACACCGCGAAGCCGATGGTCAGCGTCGCGCCTCCGACGCGCAGTACCTCTTCCAGGGCGGCGGCGTCGCTCTGGAAGATGCGTTGTTGTGACTCCGGAATTGCCAAGCTGCCCAACATGTTTGCGATCTCACCGTCCACACTGCCGGCCGACGGCCCGAGCATCCACTGCTGCTGGCGCAACAGCGTGGGGGATGGAATGCCCACCGCGAGAGGGCTTTTGGGCGCCACCACGGTGATGATCTGATACTTCAGGAACGGTCGCACGAACAGATCAGCGCCGACCGAGCTCTCGCTGGCCGGCCCGATCGCGATGTCCACCGCCCGCGAGCAGATCAGGTCGCGGAACTGGCTCGTCGGATGCACGCTCAGCTCCACCGAGAGGTCGTCGGCCCGGGACGAGAACAGCTCGATGAGTCCGGGCGCGGCGTGTTCGGCGAAGGTGCTCGAAGCGGCGATGCGCAGCAGCCGGCGGCCGTGGGCGGCCTCGGTGACCTCGATGGCCGTTTGTTGTTGCAGGCCCAGGATTTCCACCGCCCGACTGGCCAGCCGCAATCCGCCGGGGGTGAAAGCCAGCCCGGCGCCGGTCCGGGTGAACAACGGGTCGTCCAGTTCCTTGCGCAGCGCGGTGACGTGCATCGAGATTCCGGCGTCGGACATACCCAGTTCGGCGGCCGCGGCTCGCACCGAGCCCAGCCGCACCACGGCCGAATAGGCCCGAAGTTGAGCCGGGGTCATGCGATGAGCCTACGTTGAGAGCATGCGTGACGTGCTTGCCGATCTGATGTCGATCTGGCGCGCGGGGGACACCGCCGGGTTGGCGACCGTGGTGCGGACCATGCGCTCGGCTCCCAGACAGCCGGGTGCCGCGATGGTGGTGGCACCGGACGGGTCGGTCAGCGGGTCCGTCTCGGGCGGCTGCGTGGAGGGCGCGGTGTACGAACTGGCCAACGAGGTCGCCGCCACCGGGGAGCCGCGGTTGGAGCGTTACGGGATCAGCGACGACGACGCGTTCGCGGTCGGCCTCACCTGCGGCGGTGTTATCGACATCTTCGTAGAGGCGGTGTCGCAGGCCAGGTTTCCCGAACTCGGTGCGGTGGCCGGGGCCATCGACGCACACCGGCCGGTTGCGGTCGCGACGGTCATCGCCCATCCCGGCTCGTCATCGGTGGGCCGGCGGATCGTGGTCACACCCGACGGCACCGCGGGCTCGCTGGGATCGGCACGGGCCGACGCCGCCGTCACCGACGACGCCCGCGGCCTGCTCGCGCTGAGCCGTACCGGGATCTTGGAGTACGGGCCGGACGGCCAGCGTCGCGGCGAAGGCATGCAGGTCTTCGTCTCATGCTTCGCGCCGCGCCCGCGGATGCTGGTCTTCGGCGCGATCGACTTCGCCGCCGCCGTGGCCCGACAGGGCAGTTTCCTCGGCTATCGAGTCACCGTGTGCGACGCGCGCCGGGTGTTCGCAACGTCCGCCCGCTTTCCGACCGCCGACGAGGTCGTCGTCGACTGGCCGCACCGCTATCTGGCCGCGCAGGCCCAGGCCGGAACCCTGGACCGGCGGACGGTGATCTGTGTGCTGACCCATGACCCGAAGTTCGACGTGCCGGTGCTGGAGATCGCGCTGCGCCTGGACGTCGGGTACGTGGGGGCGATGGGGTCGCGCCGGACGCACGACGACCGCATGGAACGGCTGCGCGCCGTCGGGCTCACCGAGGCCGAGCTCGCCCGGTTGTCCAGTCCCATCGGGCTGGACCTGGGCGCCCGCACTCCGGAGGAGACCGCGGTCTCCATCGCGGCGGACATGATCGCGCGACGGTGGGGCGGCGGCGGGCGTCCGCTGGCCGAGGTCGCCGGCCGGATCCATCACGACGCCGCGGACGTGCAGGTCGAGGGCGAGTTAACGGATCACTTAACTCGACATTGACGCCCCTGGGCGGCGGGCAGACACTTTCCGCATGCAAGTACCAGGGCCCTTCGAATACGAACGTGCGACGAGCGTCGATCACGCCATCGGACTACTGGACCGGCTGGGGGAGGAGGCGCGCGTGGTGGCCGGTGGCCACAGCCTGCTGCCGATGATGAAGCTGCGCATCGCCAACCCCGAATACCTCATCGACATCAACGACCTGGCACCCGAGCTGGGCTACGTGATCACCGATCCGACGCTGGTCCGGATCGGCGCGATGACCCGCCACCGCGAGATCCTGGAATCCGACACGCTGGCCGCGGTGTGCCCGATCTTCCGCGACGCCGAACGCGTGATCGCCGACCCGGTGGTACGCAACCGCGGCACCCTCGGTGGTTCGCTGTGCCAGGCGGACCCGGCCGAGGACCTGTCCACCGTGTGCGAAGTGCTGGACGCGGTGTGCCTGGTGCGTGGCCCGTCCGGGGAACGCGAGATCGCGATCGACGACTTTCTTCTCGGCCCTTACGAGACCGCGGTGGCGCCCAACGAGATCCTGATCGAGACGCGTATCCCGGTCCGGCACAACACTTCCAGCGCGTACGCGAAGGTGGAACGGCGGGTCGGTGACTGGGCGGTGACGGCCGCCGGGTCGGCCGTCACATTGGACGGGGACTCCATCGCCGCCGCCCGGGTGGGGCTGACCGCGGTGAACCCGGACCGGGCCGCGCTGGCGGAACTGTCGGCGGCGCTGGTGGGCCGGCCGGCCACCGAGGAGACGTTCGCCGAGGCGGCCCGGCTGGCCGGGCAGGCCTGTGAACCGGTGACCGATGTCCGCGGCACCGCCGACTACAAGCGGCACCTGGCCGGCGAACTCACCGTCCGGACCCTGCGCAGTGCGGTGCAGCGCGTGCGCAATCAGCCCCAGCCAGAAGGGAACTGAACGATGCAGGTGAACATGACCGTCAACGGCGATCCGGTCAGCGCCGACGTCGAACCGCGGATGCTGTTGGTGCATTTCCTGCGAGACCAGTTGCGGCTGACCGGAACCCACTGGGGGTGCGACACCAGCAACTGTGGAACCTGCGTGGTCGACGTCGACGGCGTGCCGGTCAAGTCGTGCACCATGCTGGCCGTCATGGCGTCCGGACACAGCGTGCGCACCGTAGAAGGGCTAGCAGCGCCGGATGGCACTCTGGACCCCGTGCAGGAAGGCTTCATGCGGTGCCACGGACTCCAATGTGGTTTCTGCACACCGGGGATGATGATCACCGCCCGCGCGCTGCTGGACCGCAACCCCGATCCCGACGAGGAGACCATCCGGGAAGCGATCTCCGGGCAGATCTGCCGCTGCACCGGATACACCACGATCGTGCGGTCCATCCAGTGGGCGGCCGAGCACGGCACGGCAAAGGTTGAGTCATGACAACTATCGACCGCCCACCCTCAGAAGATTCCCTCGACAACGACCAGAAGCCCTGCGGCTACGGCCGGATGCTGCGCAAGGAAGACCCGCGGTTCATCCGGGGCCGGGGCCGCTATGTGGACGACATCGCGCTGCCGGGCATGCTGCACCTGGCGATCCTGCGGTCGCCGTTTGCGCACGCGAACATCGTCAGCATCGATGTGACTGCGGCGCAAGCACATCCGAAGGTCAAGGCGGTGGTGACTGGTGCCGACCTGGCCGCGAAGGGACTGGCCTGGATGCCGACGCTGTCCAACGATGTGCAGGCCGTGCTGGCCACCGACCGGGTGCGGTTCCAGGGTCAGGAGGTGGCGTTCGTCGTCGCCGAGGACCGGTACTCGGCCCGCGACGCGCTGGAACTGATCGACGTCGAGTACGACCCGCTGGACCCCGTCGTCGACGTCCGCAAGGCGCTCGATCCCTCGGCGGAGGTGATCCGCACCGACCTGGAGGGCAAGACCGACAACCACTGCTTCGACTGGGAGACCGGTGACGCGGCCGCCACCGAGGCGGCGTTCGCCAGGGCCGACGTGGTGGTCAAACAGGAGATCGTCTACCCGCGGGTGCACCCGGCACCGATGGAAACCTGTGGCGCCGTCGCCGATCTGGACCCGGTGACCGGGAAGCTGACGCTGTGGACCACCAGCCAGGCGCCGCACGCGCACCGCACGCTGTATGCGTTGGTCGCGGGCCTGCCCGAACACAAGATCCAGGTGATCTCGCCCGACATCGGTGGCGGGTTCGGCAACAAGGTGCCGATCTACCCTGGTTACGTCTGCGCGATCGTCGCCTCGCTGGTGTTGGGCAAGCCGGTGAAGTGGATGGAGGACCGCAGCGAGAACCTCACCTCGACCGGGTTCGCGCGCGACTACATCATGGTCGGCGAGATCGCGGCCACGGGCGACGGCAAGATCCTGGCCATCCGGACCAACGTGCTGGCTGACCACGGAGCGTTCAACGGCACCGCCGCGCCGGTCAAGTATCCGGCCGGCTTCTTCGGGGTTTTCACCGGCAGCTACGACCTCGAAGCCGCCTACTGCCACATGACGGCGGTGTACACCAACAAGGCGCCTGGCGGGGTGGCCTATGCCTGCTCGTTCCGCATCACCGAGGCGGTGTACCTGGTGGAGCGGCTGGTGGACTGCCTGGCCTTCGACCTGAAGATGGACCCGGCCGAGCTGCGACTGCGAAACCTGTTGCGGCCGAACCAGTTCCCGTACACCAGCAAGACCGGCTGGGTGTACGACTCCGGTGACTACGAGACCACCATGCGCAAGGCCATGGACATGATCGGCTATGACGCGCTTCGCGCCGAGCAGGCCGCCAAGCGGGAGCGCGGCGAGCTGATGGGCATCGGCATGTCCTTCTTCACCGAGGCGGTCGGCGCCGGGCCGCGCAAGGACATGGACATCCTGGGTCTCGGCATGGCCGACGGCTGCGAGCTGCGGGTGCACCCGACCGGCAAAGCGGTGGTGCGCCTTTCGGTGCAGACTCAGGGCCAGGGGCACGAGACGACCTTCGCCCAGATCGTGGCCGAGGAGTTGGGCATCCCGCCCGATGACATCGACGTGGTGCACGGTGACACCGATCAGACACCGTTCGGGTTGGGCACTTACGGCAGCCGGTCCACGCCGGTGTCCGGGGCGGCGGCGGCGCTGGTGGCGCGCAAAGTCCGGGACAAGGCGAAGATCATCGCGTCGGGCATGCTGGAAGTCTCGGTGGCCGACCTGGAATGGGAGAAGGGCACCTTCCACGTCAAGGGCGACCCGGCCGCGGCCGTGACCATTCAGGACATCGCGATGCGCGCGCACGGTGCCGGTGATCTGCCCGAGGGTATCGAGGGCGGCCTGGACGCGCAGATCTGCTACAACCCGTCGAACCTGACCTATCCGTACGGCGCGTATTTCTGTGTGGTGGACGTGGATCCGGGCACCGCGGTGGTGAAGGTACGGCGCTTCCTGGCGGTCGACGACTGCGGCACCCGCATCAACCCGATGATCATCGAGGGTCAGGTGCACGGCGGCATCGTGGACGGCATCGGGATGGCGCTGATGGAGATGATCGCATTCGACGAAGACGGGAACTGCCTGGGCGGTTCGTTGATGGACTACCTGATCCCCACCGCGCAGGAGGTGCCGCACCTCGAGACCGGTTTCACCGTGACTCCCTCGCCCCATCACCCGATCGGCGCCAAGGGCATCGGGGAGTCGGCCACGGTCGGATCGCCCCCGGCCGTCGTCAACGCGGTGGTGGATGCGTTGGCCCCGTTCGGGGTACGGCACGCCGACATGCCGCTGACGCCGTCGCGGGTATGGGAGGCCATGCAGGGCCGGGCCAGGCCGCCGATCTAGCATGAGCATCAGCGAACGGGCACAACAACTACGGGCCGCGCGCACGCCATTCGTGCACGCGACGGTGGTGCGCGCCGAGCAGCCGACCTCGGCAAGCGCGGGTGATGAGGCAATCCTGTTGGCGGACGGCACCATTGAGGGATTCGTCGGCGGCCAGTGCGCGCAGAACTCGGTCCGCAAGGCCGCACTCGGCGTGCTGCAGGCCGGCGAGAGTGTGCTGCTGCGGGTGCTGCCCGACGGCGACGTGCACTTCCCGGAGGCGCCCGGCGCCTGCGTGGTGGTCAACCCGTGTCTGTCCGGAGGATCGCTGGAGATCTTCCTGACGCCGCAACTACCGGCCCCGCTGATCCGGATCTACGGTGAGACGCCCATCGCCGACGCACTCACGCAACTCTGCGGTGTCCTTGGCTACGATGCGAGGCGGGACGCCGATCTGTCCGACGCCAGCGCCGTGGTGATCGCCAGCCACGGCGGTCCGGAGGCCGAAACCATCCGCGCCGCAATCGATCACGGCGTCGGCTACATCGGATT
Organism: Mycobacterium sp. Z3061; assembly: GCF_031583025.1. Taxonomy (NCBI): domain Bacteria; kingdom Bacillati; phylum Actinomycetota; class Actinomycetes; order Mycobacteriales; family Mycobacteriaceae; genus Mycobacterium; species Mycobacterium pumcae. Next base: position 899,020 of record NZ_CP134062.1, read on the forward strand.
GGTGGCCAGCAAGGTGCGCGGAGCCTCCATCCTGAGCGGGCTCGTGCTCGCCGATGACGAACTCGCCCGCATCCACACCCCGGTCGGGATGCCGATCGGTGCCAAGACGCCACCGGAGATCGCCGTGGCCATCGCCGCGGAACTCATCGCGGCGCTGCGCGGCGGCGGCCTGGCGCGGGCTGAGCCGGGACCGCACGTCCCGCGCGCGGCGGACGAGGGTCACCACGGCTGCCACGCACATGCCGGTGGGGACGGCGGGTGACCGTGCCCGGTGTCACCGGTGTGGTGTTGGCGGCGGGCGGATCCCGGCGGTTGGGCAGGCCGAAACAGGTTCTGCCGTATCGTGATACGACGGTGCTGGGTGCCACCCTGGACGTGGCCCGCGCCGTGGGCTTCGACCAGGTGATCGTCACCCTGGGCGGCGCCGCGCAAGCCGTACGCGATCAGGTGTCGCTGGACGGGCTCGACGTCGTGACGGTCGACGACTTCGGCGCGGGGTGTTCGGCATCGCTGCGGGTGGCGCTGGAAACGGTGGACCCGCGCTCGGTGGGCGTCGTGCTGATGCTCGGCGACCAGCCGGGGATTGACCCGGCCGATGTGCGGCGCATCATCGACGCGCCACCGGCCGACATCACGGTGTGCCGTTACACCGACGGTGTCGGGCACCCATTCTGGTTCAGCCGCAGCATGTTCGGCGAACTCTCCCGGTTGCACGGCGACAAGGGCGTCTGGAAGCTGATCGAGTCTGGCCGCCACGCGGTGGGTGAAATGCGCGTCGACCGTGCCGTCCCGCTCGACGTGGACACCTGGGAGGACTACCAACGACTTCTGGCGACCGCGACATGACATTCGGCAACCCCGGCGAGGTGGCCCGTCTGTTCGACGAGAAGGACTACCTGCTGGACACCGGCACCGCGTCGGCGATCTACCTGGCAGTGCAGCTCGGCAGGCCGCTGCTGCTGGAAGGAGAACCCGGCGTCGGCAAGACGACGGCGGCGAAAACACTTGCAGCGGTGTTGAAGACGGAGTTGATCCGACTGCAGTGTTACGAGGGCCTGACCGCAAGCGAGGCGCTCTACGACTGGAACTACCAGCGGCAGCTGCTGTCCATCCGGCTGGCCGAGGCCGGCGGCTCCGGCATGACCGAGGATGAGCTCTATACCGAGGCCTACCTGGTCGACCGGCCCATCCTGCAGGCGGTGCGTCGCAGCGGGCCGATTCCGCCGGTACTGCTGATCGACGAAATCGATCGCGCCGACGATGAATTCGAGGCACTGCTGCTGGAGTTTCTGGGTGAGTCCGCGGTCACCGTCCCGGAACTGGGCACATTCGTCGCAGCCCGGCCGCCGATCGCCGTGCTCACCTCCAACCGCAGCCGAGACCTGCACGACGCGCTGCGCCGCCGGTGCCTGTACCACTGGATCGACTACCCCGAACCGGCGCGGGCCGCCGCGATCGTGCGCCGCGCCGTGCCCGGCGCCACCGCTCCTCTGATCGAACATGCCACCCAATTTGTCGGTACGGCAAGGGGACTCGATTTGGACAAACCGCCGGGGGTGGCCGAGACCATCGACTGGGTCGCCGCCCTGGTAACCCTCGGGGTCGCCGATCTGGTCGACGAGTCGGCGATGATCAGCCTGGGTGCGCTGGCCAAGACACCCGACGACCGCACTGCCATCCGCGATGCGCTGGTGGAATACAGCCGAACATGAGAGGACACACCCGATGAAGATCGCCAACCAGTTCACCGTCAGCGCGCCCATCGAGGAGGCGTGGGACGTGCTCTGCGACCTGGAGAGGGTGATCCCGCTGATGCCGGGGGCGCAACTGGTCGGTCACGAGGGCGAGGACTATCTGGGCAAGGTCAAGGTCAAAGTTGGACCGGTCACCAGTGAATTCACCGGCAAGGTGCACTTCATCGAGCAGGACCGCGGCCAGCATCGAGCGGTCTTCGACGCCAAAGGCAAAGAGGCGCGGGGAACGGGGAACGCGGCGGCCACCGTGACCGCCCAGCTGCAGGCGGCGGGCGAGCGCACCAACGTCACCGTCGACACCGACCTCAAGATCGTCGGCAAGCTGGCGCAGTTCGGCAGCGGAATGCTGCAACAGGTTTCGGAGAAGCTGCTGGGCCAGTTCGTGGAGTCCCTGGAAGCCGAACTGGGCGCCGGCGCCGAAGAGCCCATCCCGGCGTGGCCGGCCAATCCGGTCCCGGGGACCCGCCCGGAATCCGAACCTGAGCCCATCGACCTGCTCGAACTGGCCGGCGGCGACCAACTCAAGAAGTACGGTGCGGTGGCGGCCGCCGTGCTCGCCGTGCTGGCCCTGATCTGGCTGCTACGCCGGCGCACCCGCGAGTGAGCACCCACGCCCCGGCCCTGCTGCCCGGCGTCGACCTGGCGGCGTTCGCGGCCGCCCTGGTGGCGCGGCTGCGCGGTGCGGGAGTTTCGGTATCAGCCGGCGGCCAAACGACTTTCGTGCAGGCCGTGCAGCACCTGAAGCCGCACGACCGGTCGTCACTGTACTGGGCCGCGCGGCTGAGCCTGGTCAACCGGATGGACGATCTGAGCGCCTTCGACGCGGTGTTCGACGCGGTGTTCGGCACCGGCGCGCCCGACGGGCATGACAGCCCGTCGCTGCCGCTGCCCGGTCCACGCACTCCGGCGGCGGGGATCGTGCACCGCGGTGGCAGCCGGTCCGGCGCGCCGGCCCAGACCCTGCCCTGGGCCACGGGGACCGCCGGCGAGTCCGACGGCGACGCCGACGTCCGATTGCCCGAGTTCGTGCCCAGCCGCATCGCCGCGCTGACCGACGAACCGTTCGACCGGTTCGACCCCGACGATCTGCGGCTGCTCGGCGACTGGCTGCGGGAAGCGTTGCCGCGCTGGCCCACCCGGCTCAGCCTGCGAACTCAACTCAGCCCGCACGGCAAGCGAATCGACCTGCGGGCGACCATCAACGCGTCGCGCTCGACCGGTTGGGAAACGATCACCCTGGCCCGGACCCGGCCGCGCCGGCGGCCTCGGCGGGTGGTGCTGGTGTGCGACGTGAGTCGGTCGATGCAACCCTTCGCGACCGTGTACCTGCATCTGATGCGGGCGGTGATGTTGCGCCAGATGGCGATCCGGCCCGAGGTTTTCGCGTTCTCGACGTCGTTGACCCGGCTTACCGCCGTGCTGTCGCACCGATCCGCGGAGGCGGCGCTGGATCGGGCCAATGCCAGGGTGGCCGACCGGTACGGCGGCACGTTCATCGGCCGCAGCCTCAATGCTCTGTTGACGCCGGCGCACGGCAACGCGCTTCGCGGCGCCGTCGTGATCATCGCCTCCGACGGTTGGGACAGCGACCCGCCCGAGGTGCTCGAACACGCGCTGGCCCGGCTGCGCCGCCGTGCCCACCGGCTGGTATGGCTCAATCCCCGCGCCGCACAACCCGATTACCAGCCGCTGACCGGTTCGATGGCCGCGGCGCTGCCGTTCTGCGACTTGTTCCTGCCGGGGCACACGTTGACCGCGCTGCAAGAGGTTCTGGCGATGCTCACCCGGCCAGTCGCTCGTCCGGTGCGCTGGTGACCAGCCGGTGCCGGCTGTAAAGGCCGAAGTACAGCAGGAAGCCGCAGAACACCGCCAGACAACATACGGCCGCCACACCGTCGACCAGGAACGTGGAGATCAGTGCCAGTGCCGCTATCACCAGGGCGAACCCGGTGGTGCCCCGGCCACCGGGGGTCCGGTACGGACGGTCCAGTTCGGGTGCCCGGCTGCGCAGCACGATGTGGCTCACCATGATCAGCACGTAGCTGAGCGTGGCACCGAAGACGGCCATGTTCAGCAACAGATCGCCTTTGCCGGTCATCGACAACGCGAAGCCGATCGCGCCGGGGACGACGAGCGCCAGGGTAGGGGCCTTTCGCGAATTGGTGACCGACAGCGCCGTGGGCAGGTAGCCCGCACGGGACAGCGCGAACAGTTGCCGCGAATAGGCGTAGATGATCGAGAAGAAGCTGGCGACCAGCCCGGCCAGCCCGATGTAGTTGACCGCCCGGGCCGCACCGATCGGCCCCAGCGCCGCGACCAGCGGGTTGCCCGACGTCGACATTGCCTGCGCGCCACCGGAACCGGTGGTCAGCAGCAGTACCAGCACACACGTCACAAGCAGCACGACGAAGGCCGCGGTGATACCGCGCGGGACATTGCGGGCCGGATGCGCGGTTTCCTCGGCGGCCAGCGGCACTCCCTCGATCGCCAGGAAGAACCAGATGGCGAACGGCAGCGCCGACCACACCCCGAGGTAGCCGTGCGGGAGGAAGGAAGACGCGCCGACTGCGTGCGACGGGGCGATCTCGGTCAGATTCGCCAGTCTGAACCGCCCGACGGCGGCGACCGCGAATATCGCGATACCCGCCATCGCCACCGCGGTGATGGCGAACATCACCTTGAGCGCTTCGCCGACACCGGCCAGGTGGATCCCGATGAACAGGGCGTAGATCGCCAGGTAGACATACCAGCCGTCACGGATGCCGAACAGTCCCAGCGACTGCACATAGGCGCCGATGAAAGTGGCGATGGCCGCCGGCGCGATCGAGTACTCGATCAGCACGGCGGTACCCGTCGCGAACCCACCCCAGGGCCCCAGCGCCCGCCGCGCGAACGTGTACCCACCACCCGCGGCGGGCAGCGCCGAGGACAACTCGGCCATCCCCAGCACCAGGGCCAGATACATGGCGGCGATCACCGCGGTGGCGATCGTCAGCCCGCCGAAACCGCCGCGCGCCAGCCCGAAGTTCCAGCCGGAATAGTCGCCGGAGACCACGTAGCTGACGCCGAGCCCGGCGAGCAGCAACCACCCGGCGGTACCGGTCCGCAACTCCCTCTTCTCCAGGTAGTCCGGTGACTTTGCGTGCCCGTTCAAGGTGCCCTCCCGTCACCGAAAACGGTAGGGCAGGATCGGCAGGTATGGATCAGGTATGGGCGAACCGGGCCGCCACCTCCGAGACCGCCGTCACGCAACGCAACCTGCGTCGGCTCTGGGGCTTACCCGGCACCCAGCTGGGTGTGGTCGCCTGGCCGTCGGACCGCAAGGACCGCATGTTCGGCACCTGGCACTACTGGTGGCAGGCTCACCTGCTGGACTGCCTGATCGACGCGCAGTTGCGTGACCCGCAACCGGAGCGCCGCACCCGGATAAACCGGCAAATCCGCTCACACCGGCTGCGCAACACCCTGCGCTGGACCAACAGCTATTACGACGATATGGCTTGGCTGGCGCTGGCGCTGGAACGCGCCGCCCGCCTGGTCGGCGTCGAGCGCAGCCGGGCCCTGCACACTTTGGCCAAGCAGTTCGTCGACGCCTGGGTGCCCGAGGACGGCGGCGGCATCCCCTGGCGCAAGCAGGATCAGTTCTTCAACGCCCCGGGCAATGGCCCGGCGGGCATCTTCCTGGCCCGTTACGAGGGGCATCTGCGGCGCGCCCAGCAGATGGCCGACTGGATTGACGAGACCCTCATCGACCCGGACACGCACCTGGTGCTCGACGGCATCAAGGGCGGGTCATTGGTGCGGGCCCAATACACCTACTGCCAGGGCGTGGTGCTCGGGCTGGAAGTCGAGCTCGCCAAGCGCACCCATGATGACCGGCACCGGCCCCGCGTGCACCGGCTGGTCGCCGCGGTCAAGGAACACATGGCCCCCAAAGGCGTCCTGAAGAGTGCCGGCGGCGGTGACGGCGGCCTGTTCGCCGGCATCACCGCCCGCTACCTGGCCCTGGTCGCCACCGACCTGCCCGGTGACTCCGCCGAAGACAAAGCCGCCCGCGACACCGCCCGCGACATCGTGCTGTCGTCGGCGAAGTCGGCGTGGGACTACCGCCAGACGGTGGACGGCCTACCGGTGTTCGGCGCCTTCTGGGACCGCGACGCCGAGATACCCACCGCCGGCGGTCAGCAGGCGCAGTTCGTCGAGGGTGCGGTGAACAGTTCGTCGATCCCCGAGCGGGACCTGTCGGTGCAGCTGTCGGGCTGGATGCTGATGGAGGCCGCCCACAACGTCGCGATGGTCAAGTCAGTCGGATAGCGGCAGATCTTCGGGTTCCTGTGCAGGTGCGTTGCGGCGGGACCGGTAGCCGCGCCAGGCGGCGATGAACGCCGGGATCATCGACACGAACAGGATGCCCAGAATGATCTTTTCCAGATTCTGGTTGACGAATGGCACGGTGCCCAGGAAGTAACCGGCCACCGTGACGCCGCCGCCCCACAGCACGCCGCCGACGATGTCGAACGCGAGATACACCGGGTAGCGCATGTAGGAGACACCGGCGATCACCGGGGTGAAGGTGCGAACGAACGGCATGAACCGGGCCAGGATGATCGCCCACGACCCGTACTTCTCGAAGAACGCGTGCGACTCGGTCACGTAGTGCTTCTTGAAGAACCGGGAGTCTTCCTTCTTGAACAGCGCCGGCCCGATGCGGCGCCCGATGAAGTATCCGGTCTGATCACCCAGGATGGCGACCAGCGCGACCGCGGGCGCGAGGATCCAGATGTCCAGCGTTCCCTTGGCGGCCAGCAGTCCGCCGGTGAACAGCAGCGATTCACCGGGCAGCAGCGGGAACAGCAACCCCGTCTCGACGAAGACGATGACCAGGATCGTCGGCAGCACCGCGGAGGCGAACAAACCCTCGGGGCCGATCCAGAACATCGGGTCGAGGATGCTGCCCGACGCTGACACGGTGCTCATGGTGCTTCAACATACCGGCGTTGCAATACTGAGCAGACCACGTTCCGTACAAGGAGTCCTTCATGCCTATCGCAACGCCCGAGATCTACGCCGAGATGTTGGGACGTGCCAAGGAGAACGCGTACGCGTTCCCGGCCATCAACTGCACCTCCTCGGAGACCATCAACGCAGCCATCAAGGGCTTCGCCGACGCCGGCAGTGACGGCATCATCCAGTTCTCGACCGGCGGCGCGGAATTCGGCTCCGGCCTCGGGATCAAGGAGATGGTGACGGGTGCGGTGGCCCTGGCCGAGTTCACCCACATCATCGCGGCCAAGTATTCGATCAACGTGGCGCTGCATACCGACCACTGCCCGAAGGACAAGCTGGACACCTACGTCCGTCCCTTGCTGGCGATCTCTTCAGAACGGGTCTCGTCCGGCAAGAACCCCCTGTTCCAGTCGCACATGTGGGACGGCTCGGCGGTTCCCATCGACGAGAACCTCGAGATCGCGCAGGAGCTGCTCAAGCAGGCCGCGGCCGCCAAGATCATCCTGGAAATCGAGATCGGCGTCGTCGGCGGCGAAGAAGACGGCGTCGCCAACGAGATCAACGACAAGCTCTACACCACTCCGGAAGACTTCGAGAAGACCATCGAGGCACTGGGCCACGGCGAGCACGGCCACTACCTGCTGGCCGCCACGTTCGGCAATGTGCACGGCGTCTACAAGCCGGGCAACGTCAAGCTGCGTCCCGACATCCTGGACCAGGGCCAGAAGGTGGCGGCGGCCAAGCTCGGCCTGGGCGATGACGCCAAGCCGTTCGACTTCGTCTTCCACGGCGGCTCGGGCTCGGCGAAGTCCGAGATCGAGGAGGCGCTGCGCTACGGCGTGGTGAAGATGAACGTCGACACCGACACCCAGTACGCGTTCACCCGCCCCATCGCGGCGCACATGTTCTCCAACTACGACGGCGTCCTGAAGGTCGACGGCGAAGTGGGCAACAAGAAGGTCTACGACCCGCGCAGCTACCTCAAAAAGGCCGAAGCCGGCATGACCGAGCGCGTCATCGAGGCCTGCAACGACCTGCACTGCGCCGGCAAGTCCCTGGCCGGCTGAGTTCGCTCGGCAAGCTGACTAGCTGGACTGGCAGATCTTCCACTGGTCGTCGCGGAACTGCAGGTCCAGGCTGCGGGTGGAGCGGGTCTGCGGGTCATAGGCCATGAACGTGGTGATGTTGGCCTCCGCATGCTGGCCGTTGACGACGACCTGGTCGATGCTGGCGATCACCGGGTACTGCTTTGCCGCCGAAACCCGCTGGTAGGTCTCTGACCAGGCCTTTTCGTCGTACTCCACGTACCCGTCGCGGGTGGTGCCGCAGGTGATGGTGCGCAGGGCGGTCAGGTCGCCGCGTTGGACGGCGATGTCGAAGCTCTGGATGGTCTGCTTCACCTGGTCCTCTTGCGAGGCCTTCGCATGCTTGCTGCGCGTGAGCAGGACGGTGCCGAAGATGGCGATGGCCGCCAGGGCCAGGACGATCACAACGACCGCCAGCACCCAGCCCCAGTTGCGCTGCTTGGCCCCCGGCTTGGCCCCGCCACGCGGTGGAATGGATTGGGGGACAGCGGTTTTGGGCGGCAGCGGGGGAGCCGGCGGCGTCGGTGGGGTGCCCGCGGCCGGACGGGTGTGGAAAGCCTCGGTGGCCGCGTCCTGCGAGGTGGCGATCACCTGGGTTTCCTTCGCGTCGAACCCGGGCGCTGTGAAGCGCCGTTCGGGCTCCGGGTGCGCCGCCTCCGAACTCTCCTCCGGGCTGCGGGTGGCAATCGCCTGCGTCTCGCTGTCCGAGTCGCCGGCGATCAGAGGTTGCGCCACGGTGGCGTCGGGGTCGCGCTCAGCGTCCGTCTTGCCGCTGGATGTCGTGCCGTCGCGGTCAGGCTCGGGTGCGTTGGGCATGCGTGCAGCTTAACCGAGCCGCATTGGCAGAATGGGCGCCATGACGCCCTCTGGTGACCTCCTGGGACCTGATCCGACTCTGCTTCCGGGCGACAGCGAGGCGGAAGCCGAGCTGCTCGCAAACGAGAAGCCGGGGATCGTCGCCGCCGCCCATCCGTCGGCGTCAGTGGCCTGGGCGGCTCTCGCCGAAGAGGCGCTGGCCGAGGACAAGGCGATCACGGCGTACGCCTACGCCCGCACCGGTTACCACCGGGGCTTGGACCAGCTGCGCCGCAACGGCTGGCGGGGTTTCGGCCCGGTGCCCTACGCGCACGAGCCCAACCGCGGATTCCTGCGGTGTGTGGCGGCGCTGGCCCGTGCCGCGGACGCCATCGGGGAGACCGACGAATACAACCGCTGCCTCGATCTGCTCGACGACTGTGACCCCGGGGCCCGCGCGGCGCTCGGCTTCTAGAACGTCTCCTCGCAGTGGCCGTCCGGGCAGTCGATCTGGACGGTGGCGTGGTTGAGCCCTCGGGCTGACAGCAGCGCCCGCGCGTCACTGAGCACCTGCGCCGAATCGGCGGTGCTGGTGAGGTGGGCGGTCACCATGTCCTTGCCGGGGGACAGGGTCCAGACGTGCAGGTCGTGCACGTCGGTCACACCCTCGAGGTCGCCCAGCGCCGAACGCAGTTCGTCGACGTCGATGTGCGCGGGCGAGGACTCGGACAGGATGCGCAGGGCGGAGCGGGCCAGCGCGATCGCCCTGGGCAGCACCCACAGCGCGACCAGGACGGCGACCACGACGTCGGCGTAGGGCCAGTGCGTCGTGACGGTCACGACGCCGGCGATCAGCACCCCGATGCTGCCGACGGTGTCGGCGACGACCTCCATGTAGGCGCCCTTGACCGCCAGGCTCGCCTCGGAGTGCGATCGCAGCAGCATCGCCACTGCGAAGTTGGCGGCCACGCCGGCCAGGGCCACCACGATCATCGGCACGCCGGGCACCGACGGCTTGCTGCCGAGCCGCTCGATGGCCTCGTAGAGGATGAACAGCGCGACCCCGACCAGCAGCACGGCGTTGGCGACGGCGGTGAACACCTCGGCCCGGTGCCAGCCGTAGGTGCGGTCCGGTGAGGAACTGCCGCGCTGGGCGAGGATGACCGCGACCAGTCCCATGAACACGGCGACCACGTCGGTGAGCATGTGGCCCGCATCGGCCAGCAGCGCGATCGAGTTGATCAGCAACGCGGTGGTCAGTTCGATGACGAAGAAGGTCGCGAGGATTCCCGCGGCACCGATCATCCGCGGGATCATGCGCGACGAGTCCGCTTCAGCGGGGGTGTGACTGTGTCCGGCGCCCATGGCTACGTAATATATGCGCGATTACGCATATATGGCAAGGCTCAGGTGGTCGCCCGCCGCGACACTTACATCACGCACACGACACGCCGCGGGGGTTGTGCCTGCATTCAATCTGGGCGACTCGGGCACCCGCTCAGGTGAGGGCACTCCAGAAGCGGGTCAATGCACCGCCGGCCATCGACAGCCGCGGCGGCACCCCGGACAGCTCGAAGAGCCAGTAGACGACCTCGAAGAACCACCGGTTCAATCCCGGCGCCAGCAGCACGACCAGCAGAATGAACAGGCCGAACTGCTTGGCCGGTGCCACCGCGCGTTGCGTCTGCGGGCTCAGGTGTGGCTCGACCGCGTCGTAGCCGTCCAGGCCGGGGACCGGCAGCAGGTTCAGCACCACCGCGGTGACCTGCAGGAAGCCGAGGAAGGCCATCCCGGCCGCCAGCACCGCATGCGCGGGGTCGTAGAAAACGCGAGTTGCGCTCAGCAGCAGCACCGCCAGTACCAGGTTCATCGCCGGCCCGGCGAGGCTCACCAAGGTGCGACGCACCGGCGTCATGAACGAGGTCTGCAGATAGACGGCCGCGCCGGGCAGGCCGATCCCGCCCAGCGCGATGAACACCATCGGCAGCACCAGCGACAGCCCCAAATGGCTGTAGCGGCGCGGATCCAGGTTCAGGTAGCCGCGCACCGCCGCGTCGTGGTCACCGAACCGCCACGCGGTGTAGGCGTGGCCGAACTCGTGCAGGCACAGCGACACCAGCCAGCCCGCGATGACGAAGACGAACACTCCGGCGTAGGCCAGTGGACGTACCACCGAGCCGGCCGCCCACGCCATCGCCGCTCCGGCGCCCGTCACTCCGACCAGGCCAAGAAAGATCGGGCTGGGGCGCACCCGGTCGAAACTACCGAACCAACAGCCAGCCCTCGACATGGCGGTAGAACGCCGACCGGCGCACCGGCCGCGGCGCCGGGATGCCGTCCCGCAGCACCACGGCGCCGGTCGTGCCCAACTGCGCGGCGCGCCCGCTCACCCACCGCGGCAAACGCCCACGCACGGCGGCCCGTAGGCCCGGCAACGCCGGCGTCGGCTCGACCCATACCTCAGCCACATCGCCGTCGAACAGCACCGTGTCATCGACCACGGCCTCGCCCCGAATCGCGACCGCCCCTTCGGCCGGCAGCCAGCGGGCCCGCCCCACCAGCGCCGTCCCGGTCTCGTCACGGATGAGCGGCACCCGGCCCGCGGTACCCCGCAGGGCTCGCCGGACCGCGCGTCGTCCCGTCGGCAACCGGTATATCCGGGTGGCCCTGGTGCGCCGGCGCGGTGCGTACGCCACCTCGACGTCGAGCCGCTCGGCGCGCAACAGCCGGGTCAGCACGGTCGCCAGATCGGCGTCGGAGCCCACCACCACCAGCCGCCGGCAAGGCCCGATTTCGTCGTTGCCGAGGGTGGGCAGGCCGCGCAATGCCGGAGGCAGACGCGCGTCGTCAGACACCCACACGACAACACCCGGCGCGTTCTCCGCCGTATTCATGACACTCCTCGGGAACCGCTCGGTAGGGTAGGTCACCGGCTGGACCACAATAAGCGGCCCAACCTGCCAGACGAGTTGGGAGCACGTCATGCCGGCAATCGTCCTCATCGGCGCCCAGTGGGGTGACGAGGGCAAAGGTAAAGCAACGGATCTGCTCGGCGGACGAGTGCAGTGGGTAGTGCGTTACCAGGGGGGTAACAACGCCGGGCACACCGTGGTGCTGCCGACCGGCGAGAACTTCGCCCTGCACCTGATCCCGTCGGGCGTGCTGACGCCCGGCGTCACCAACGTCATCGGCAACGGTGTCGTGATCGATCCCGGAGTGCTGCTCGACGAGCTCAAAGGCCTGGAAGATCGCGGCGTCGACACCTCGAAGCTGTTGATCTCCGCCGACGCGCACCTGCTGATGCCCTACCACGTGGCCATCGACAAGGTGACCGAGCGCTACATGGGCAGCAAGAAGATCGGCACGACCGGGCGCGGCATCGGGCCGTGTTACCAGGACAAGATCGCGCGGATGGGGATCCGGGTCGCCGACGTGCTCGACCACGCCCAGCTGCAGCACAAGATCGAGGCCGCCCTCGAACTGAAGAACCAGATCCTGGTCAAGATCTACAACCGCAAGGCCCTCGAGCCCGACCAGGTCCTCGAGGCGGTGCTGCAGCAGGCCGAGGGGTTCCGCCACCGCATCGCCGACACCCGGCTGCTGCTTAACAACGCCCTGGACGCCGGTGAGACGGTGCTGCTGGAAGGTTCGCAGGGCACCCTGCTCGACGTCGACCACGGCACCTACCCCTACGTGACGTCGTCGAACCCGACGGCGGGCGGCGCGGCCGTGGGCTCGGGCATCGGCCCGACCCGGATCGGCACCGTCCTGGGCATCCTGAAGGCCTACACCACCCGGGTGGGTTCCGGCCCGTTCCCGACGGAACTGTTCGACGAGAACGGCGAGTACCTGTCCAAGACCGGTGGCGAATTCGGGGTCACCACCGGGCGGCGGCGCCGCTGCGGCTGGTTCGACGCCGTCATCGCCCGGTACGCCACCCGGGTCAACGGCATCACCGACTACTTCCTGACCAAGCTCGACGTGCTGTCCAGCCTGGAGACGGTGCCGGTCTGCGTCGGCTACGAGGTCGACGGCAAGCGCACGCCCGAGATGCCGATGACCCAGAGCGACCTGTGCCGCGCCACGCCCGTCTACGAGGAGCTGCCGGGCTGGTGGGAGGACATCTCCGCCGCGCGCGAATTCGACGACCTGCCCGCCAAGGCCCGCGACTACGTTTTGCGGCTGGAAGAGCTTGCCGGAGCTCATGTTTCGTGCATCGGGGTCGGCCCGGGGCGGGACCAGACCATCGTGCGCCGCGATATCCTGGCGGCTCGCGCGTGACGCATTACACGTCACTCGGGCAGCAGGGTGATCCCCGGGACGAAGATCCCGAGTACGAACACCACGGCGGCTTTCCCGAGTACGGCCCGGCCAGCCCGGGGCCCGGGTTCGGGAAGTTCGTGGCGACCATGCGCCGGCTGCAGGACCTCGCGGTGTCCGCCGACCCGGGTGACGACGTGTGGGACGAGGCGGCCGAGCGCGCCGAAGCACTCATGGATCTACTGGAGCCGTTCGAGGCGGACGCGGGCCAGTCGCCGGCCGGCCGCACCCCCGGCCTGCCCGGCATGGGCAGCCTGCTGCTGCCGCCCTGGAAGCTGACCCGCTACGCGCCCGACGGCGTCGAGATGACGGGGCATTTCACCCGGTTTCACGTCGGGGGCAACTGGGCGGTGCACGGCGGAGTGTTGCCGCTGCTGTTCGACCACACTTTCGGCATGGTCAGCCACGCCGCCGGACGCCCGATCAGCCGAACGGCCTTCCTGCATGTCGACTACCGCAAGATCACACCGATCAACGCGCCGCTGACCATCCGCGGGCGGGTGACCCGGATCGAGGGCCGCAAAGCGTTCGTGTCGGCCGAGCTGGTCGACGCCGAGGAGGCGCTACTGGCCGAGGGTAACGGCCTGATGGTTCGCCTGCTGCCCGGCCAGCCCTGATTACTGCTGGTTCGGGTTCGGCGGCACCACGATGATGGTCGCGCCCGGGATCGCCGCCAGCGTCGCCGCCAGGTTGGCCACCACCCCCGGTGGCAGGCCCTGCGGCAGGCCCGGGAAGTGTGCGGCGGTGGCCGCGGCGGGAATGGCGGGAGTATTCGCGGCAGGCCTGGTAGCGGCGGCGGTGCCGCCGGCCTTCGGTGCGGCCTCGGCCGGCGTCGCCGACGACCCGGCCCGCGCCGCCATCCCGGCCAGGCTGGTTCCGGCCAGTCCGGCCACCGCCATGCCGGCGTAGCCGCCACCGTCCTCGGCTGTGTACAGCGGAGTGCTGTTGGGGAACATCGCCGTGACCTGCCGCACCGCCGGCGGCATGAACCAGCTCTGCGGCACCGATAGGCCGTTCAGGCTGGCGGAATAGCCGGAAACCGCCGTCGCTCCGGCCCCGACAGGCCCGGCCGCGAGCCGCTCCAGACCGACGGACGGCTCCTCGGCTGGAATCAGCACCGCTTCTCCGAGTCCTTCTTTCTGCAGCTCGTTCCCCTGTTCGAGCTCCTCCTCCTCGACCTGGTCGCTGCGGACCTCTTCGCTGTACTGCCCCAACGCGACGATCAGGCTGGCACCCGCGAGGCCCGCGGTGGTGAGGACCAGCAGGTCGAGATCTTGGAAGGGGCTGGGCAGCGGGATCACGGGCGCTGCCGGGGCTGCCGCGGCGGCGGAACCTAGTGCCGGCGGCAGTGCAATGCCTTCCAACTCCTCGGCCAACGCGCTCTCGGTGGTGGTCGCGGGTGGCAGCGTGAACGGCGGCAACTGGGAGGCGGCTTCCGAGCTGCCGGCGTAGCCGTCCATGGCCACGATGTCCTGGGCCCACATCTCGCCGTAGTCCGCTTCGGTGGTCGCGATGGCCGGCGTGTTCTGGCCGAAGATGTTGGTTCGGACCAGCGAGAGGGTGACATGGCGATTGGCCGCGATTGCTGCCGGTGGCACGGTGGCCGCGTAGGCGGCCTCGTAGGCGTTCGCGGCGGCCAGGGCCTGGGTGGCGGCTTGTTCGGCCTGAGCGGCGGTCCCGCGCATCCATGCCACATAGGGGGTGGCCGCTGCCGCCATCGTCAGCGAGGACGGACCCAGCCATTCCTGACTGGTGAGACCGGAGAGCACCGCAGCATAGGACTCGGCCGTCGCGTTCAATTCCTCGGCAAGCCGTTCCCACGCCGCCGCCGCCTGCATCAACGGGGCCGAACCTGGCCCGGAATAGATTCTGGCCGAGTTGATTTCAGGAGGTAGCGCGCCGAATTCCAGATTCAGCGCGTTTCCCTGGGCCGTCACGAACGACATGCATATCTCCTCTCCCCCGAGACAGTTAATCTTTTTCGCGCAGCGAGATACAAATTCGGGAAATGAGTCCCGGCGCGGTGTTCTGATGGCCGCACCTATTGTTGAGTGCGTGACTGACGGCGTGACCGAACAACAAGAGGGCACGACGACGTGGGCCGTCGAGGAACCAGCCGAACCCGAGGCCGACGCCGGGCCTCGGGTGCTGTTGCTCGGTTCCGATGAATCCGGCCAGGAGCTGGCGGTGGCACTGCAGCGACTGGGCGCCGAGGTGATCACCGCGGACGCCGATACGCTGTCCGACGCCGAAGAGCTCACGGCGGTCGTGGCGGCGCTGCAACCGGACTTCGTGGTGACGCTTCCCGGGGCGTTCGACACATCGGCGGCCGTCACGGTCCTCGAGGAGCTCGAAGCCCAGGACACCGAACTGGTGCCCGGGGCGCGCGCCGTGCGGTTGACGGCGGACCGGGAGGGTCTGCGCAAGCTCGCCGCCGACGAGCTGGGCCTGCCCACCGCGCCGTTCTGGTTCGTCGATTCACTGGCCGAACTCGAGGCGGTCGCCGCCCACGCCGGTTTCCCCCTGCTGGTCAAGGCCGTCGACGGGTCCGGCCGGTCGGTGGTCCGGGGGGCGGACGAAGTCGCGCGAGCCTGGGAACTGGCCGGCGCGGGCGGCCGGGTGTGGGCCGAGACCGTGGTCGACGTCGAGTTTTTGGTCACGCTGATCGTGGTCCGCACCGAGGGCCCGTCGGGGCCCGTCATCGAGTTCTGCGCGCCGATCGGTCACGGCAGCGACGACACCGGCGCGCTGGAGTCCTGGCAGCCGCAGCACCTGACCACCGCCGCCGTGGACGCGGCGAAGTCGATCGCCGCACGCATCGTCAAATCGCTGGGCGGACGCGGTGTCTTCAGTGTCGAGTTGATGATCAACGGCGACGAGGTGTACTTCGCTGAAGTGACCGCTGGTCCGAGTGACAGCGCCTGGGTAACGCTGCGTAGCCAGCGGCTTTCGATTTTCGAGCTGCAGGCGCGGGCTGTCCTGGGAGTTGCCGTGGACACCATGATGGTGTCGCCGGGCGCCGCCCGGCTGGTCGATCACGGGCCGGCCGCGCCTGGGGTGGCCCCCAGCGGGGACGTGCTGGCCTCCGCTCTTGCGGTGCCCGAAAGCGATCTGCGGGTGTTCGGTTCGACGACCGACGAGCAGCCTGCCTCGGTGCCGGACAAGTGGGGTGTGACGCTGGCCACCGCGCCGGAGGTCACCGCCGCTCGCGACCGCGCCCGGGAAGTCGCGACCCGGCTGAATGTGCGAGACTCACGCGGGTGAGTTACGCAGGAGACATCACGCCACTGCAGGCGTGGAAATTGCTCAGCGACAATCCTGAGGCTGTGCTGGTGGATGTGCGCACCGACGCCGAGTGGCGGTTCGTGGGGGTTCCCGACCTGTCGAGTCTGGGCCGCGACGTGGTCTACGTCGAGTGGAACAAATCCAACGGACAGCACAACAACAACTTCCTTGACGAACTGAAGGACAAGGTCCCCGCCGGTGAGGGCGAGCGCCCCGTGGTGTTCCTGTGTCGCTCCGGCAACCGCTCCATCGGAGCCGCCGAAGTCGCGACCGAGGCCGGCTTCACGCCGTCCTACAACGTGCTGGACGGCTTCGAAGGTCAGCTCGACGTCCACGGGCACCGGGGCGAGACGGGTTGGCGCGCGGTCGGGCTGCCCTGGAAACAGGGCTAGCCTCAGCGATGAAGGACCTGCCGGACGGCGTGAGCCAGGCGACCATCGGGGTGCGCGGCGGATTGACGCGATCGGGTTTCGAAGAGACGTCCGAGGCGATGTTCCTGTCGTCCGGTTACGTCTATCCCTCCGCGGAGGTCGCCGAGCAGTCGTTCACCGGCGAGGTGGAGCACTACGTCTACTCGCGCTACGGCAACCCCACGGTCAACATGTTCCAGGAACGGCTGCGCCTCATCGAGGGCGCCCCGGCCGCGTTCGCGACGGCCAGCGGCATGGCCGCGGTGTTCGTCTCCCTCGGGGCGCTGCTGGGTGCCGGCGATCGCCTGGTGGCGGCGCGCAGTCTTTTCGGATCCTGTTTCGTGGTGTGCAACGAGATCCTGCCGCGCTGGGGTGTGGAGACCGTGTTCGTCGACGGCGACGACCTCGCCCAGTGGGAAGAGGCGTTGTCGAAGCCCACCCAGGCGGTGTTCTTCGAAACCCCGTCCAATCCCATGCAGTCTCTCGTCGACATTGCGGCGGTCACCGAGCTGGCGCACGCGGCGGGCGCGAAAGTGGTGCTGGACAACGTTTTCGCGACGCCGCTGCTGCAGCAGGGTTTCCCGCTCGGGGTGGACGTGGTGGTGTACTCCGGCACCAAGCACATCGACGGCCAGGGTCGGGTGCTCGGTGGCGCCATCCTCGGCGACAAGGAGTACATCGACGGTCCGGTGCAGAAGCTGATGCGGCACACCGGACCCGCGATGAGCGCTTTCAATTCCTGGGTGATGCTCAAAGGGCTTGAGACGCTTGCCATTCGGGTCCAATACAGCAACGCTTCGGCGCAACGCATCGCGGAGTTCCTGGAAGGACATCCCGCCGTCAACTGGGTGCGTTACCCGTTCCTGCCGTCGCATCCGCAGTACGACCTGGCCAAGCGCCAAATGTCCGGCGGCGGAACGGTTGCGACCTTCGAGTTGAACGCGGCGGAAGGTGCTGCCAAGGAGCGGGCCTTCGAGGTGCTGGACAAGTTACGGCTGATCGACATCTCCAACAACCTGGGCGACACGAAATCCCTTGTCACGCATCCGGCTACGACGACGCACCGCGCGATGGGGCCGGAAGGCCGCGCCGCCATCGGGCTCGGTGACGGCGTGGTCCGGATCTCGGTAGGCCTGGAAGGCACCGACGATCTGATCGCCGACATCGACCAGGCCCTGAGTTAGCCCGCCGCCCGCTGTTCGGCCGCTTCCGCGCGTTCCGCGGCGGCCAGCGTGCCCTCTTCCGAGTATTCCTTGACCCAGTTGACCGCCACCCGGGCGTAGATCATCTGGCTGGTGATCGCCATCTGGCCCCGGGTGCGGCCGAGGAAGGCGAGCCCCCAGGAGAAGGCGGCGGAGATCCGGTTGCGGTGGCCCACCAGGTACAACAGGTGCAGGAACAGCCACGCCAACCAGGCGATTAAGCCGGCGAACTCCACCTTGCCGACCTTTGCGACGGCGCTGTAGTGGGAGATCAGGGCCATGCTGCCCTTGTTGAAATACTGGAACGGCTCTCTGGCGGTCGGGTCGTCCTTGCCCTTGACCACGTTCTTGATCACGCCGGTGGCGTACTTCGCACCCTGGATCGCGCCCTGCGCCATTCCCGGGACACCTGGCACCGCCATCAGGTCGCCGATGACGAAGACATTCGGGTGTCCCTTGACGGTGAGGTCGGGCTCCACGACAACCCTTCCGGCACGGTCGATTTCGGTGCCGTCAGACTGCTCGGCGATCATCTTGCCGAGCGAACTGGCCTGCACCCCGGCCGCCCACACCTTGCAGGCGCATTCGATGCGGCGTTCGGTGCCGTCCTTGTCCTTGACGGTGATGCCCTTGTAGTCGACCGCGGTCACCATTGCATTGAGTTGGACCTCGACGTCCATCTTCTCCAGCTTGTGCTGTGCCTTGGCGCCCAGCTTCGGGCCCATCGGCGGCAAGACCGCGGGGGCGGCGTCGAGCAGAATCACCCGGCACTCGCTGGGTGTGATGGTTCGGAACGCTCCGGCCAGCGTGCGCTCGGCGAGTTGGACGATCTCGCCGGCGAGTTCGACGCCGGTGGGCCCCGCCCCGACCACGACGAAGGTCAGCCGGCGTTCGCGCTCGGCGTGGTCGGTGGCGACTTCGGCCGCCTCGAACGCGCCGAGAATGCGGCCGCGCAGCTCCAGCGCGTCGTCGATGGTCTTCATCCCGGGCGCGAAGGTGGCGAAGTGGTCGTTGCCGAAGTAGGACTGCTGGGCACCGGCGGCAACGATCAGGCTGTCGTAGTGCGTCACGGTCTCCATGTTGATCAGCTTCGAGGTGACGGTCTGGGATGCGAGGTCGATGCCGCTGACCTCACCCAGGATCACCCGCACATTCTTCTGCCTGCGCAGGATCAGCCGGGTGGTCGGGGCGATGTCGCCCTCGGACAGGATGCCGGTCGCCACTTGGTACAGCAGCGGTTGGAACAGATGGGTCGTCGTCTTCGAAATCAGGGTGATGTCCACATTGGCTCGCTTGAGCGACTTGGCCGCATTGAGGCCGCCGAACCCGCTGCCGATGATGACGACGTGGTGGCGCTTCTCGGCGGTCGAGGCTTCGGCGGGTGGGGGCGTCATGGTCCTCCTTCAGTCTGGTCACTGCAGCGCATCTACCGTACGACTCAACCAGCCGAAAGTCGCACCTTTCATCGTCTCGTTATCGCACCGGAGAACCTGAGATCAGGATTTGGCGGAACGGGATGACGGCTGTGTCGATCTCCCGGCTGGACTATTTATTGTGTAGAACCCGAAAAGCGTTGCACAGAAAGCGAATTGGTATCAGATGCGATAGGTTCGCCCGATGAGCCGGCCTCGGTCAGCGGGACGGCTGATGGTGCACGCGTGCGTACGCGCGAGAACGTTTGTCGCTGCCGCGTTTAGCCGAGGCCTCGCGCGTAAACTCCTGCGGTGCGTGATCGCAGACACGCAGCAACCGGCACGGAATCTGACCGTCCGGTGATTCCAGAGAAAGGCAGCATCATGGCGCTCGACGATGACGACATCACCACCGCTGGTGGCGATGGCGGTGAAGGCACGGCCGACGGCGGCTCCAACCCCGAAGGTCACGACGGCGGGGCTGACGGAACGGCAAGCGAAGGCTCGAAGGGCGAAGGTCCTGCCGACGGCGGCTCCAACCCCGAAGGTCACGATGGCGGGGCCGACGGAACCGCGTGACCGCCGCTAGATGTTGAGTCGCTGTACGGCCACCGATGCTGGGTTGTTCGCAACCCGGCATTGGGGCCGCACGCCCCTACTCAGCCGCGCTGAGGCGCTGCCGCGCGACTTCAGCGATTTGCTGTCGCCGTCGGCGGTGGATGAACTGATCGCCCGGCGCGGTGTGCGCACACCGTTTATCCGGATGGCCAGGGCCGGCGACATCCTGGCCCGGGACTGCTACGCCGGCCCGGCCGGCTTCGGCGCCGAAGTGCCGGACCAAGTGGATTCAGCCAAGGTCCTGGCCGAGTTCTCCGCCGGCGCGACGATCGTCTTGCAGGGATTGCATCGGTTGTGGCCGCCCCTGATCTACTTCGTGCGAGCCATGGTCGACGATCTGGGGCATCCGGTGCAGGCCAACGCCTATGTGACCCCGCCTGGCAGCCAAGGATTCGATCCGCACTACGACGTCCACGACGTATTCATCCTGCAAGCGTCGGGCGAGAAGCACTGGACGGTCCACGAGCCCGTGCATCAGCACCCGTTGCCTTCGCAACCATGGACACAGCACCGCGAGGCCATCGCCGCGCGAATCGAGGACGACCCGGTCATCGATACGGTTCTGAAAGCCGGAGATGCGCTGTATCTGCCGCGCGGCTGGGTGCACTCCGCGCGCTCCTTGGAGACGACCTCGATCCACCTCACCATCGGGGTATCCGCATTGACGTCGCTGGACGTCGTCCGTGCGTTCGTCGACACGCTGGCCTCGGATGCCGAGTTCAGACGACCGCTACCGATGGGCATCGATGCCACCAACCGCGACGAGATGGCGGCGACGACGAGCAAGATCATGGCCCAGGTCGTCGACGCCGTGCGCGATCGAGCCGCCGATCTGAGTCTCGGGGCGGCCGCGCGGATGTCGGACCGTCACGCCCAGACCACCAGGCCCGTCCCGGTTCCGGTGCTGGCCACGCTGGCGGCCGCCGAGCGGGCCGGCCAGATACCGGTTCGATGGCGTCACGGACTGATCGGGACACCGCAGATCGTCGGCGACCGTGTTGTGCTGCGGCTACCGGACCGGACCATCACGTTTCCCGGGTACTGCGCACCCGCCATCGAGGCGCTTCATCGCGGCCTGGTAGCCGATGCCGACACCCTGCCCGGCCTGGACCGCGCCGACTCGACAGTGCTGATCCGCCGACTGCTGCGCGAGGCCGTGCTAGTGCCGACCGAAGACGGGCTTGCGACCGGGCCAGAGCACGGATGAACGCGCCGCGGCGTACTCCGTGCAGCGACCAGTCGCTGTCGCGAGACGACCCGTTGTACGGAACCGCGTCGGCCGGGCACGCGTGGGCAATGCTCGAACTCGGTGGGGCATGGGGACAGTCGGCTTTCCTGGACTCACCGGCGATCATCGACCGCGAACTCGGGCGTCAGGTGTGCCGTCGCATCGAGGCGGCGGGCATGCGGGTCACCGCGATCCGTCGCCCCGGGCGCCGTCCGGCGAAGCCGCGCTGGCGGTGGTTCATCGCGCGGTGCGATGAGGGCAGCGAGGCGCTCTACCATGGGGAGGTCGATGAAGCTGGGGACTATTTGGACATCGCTTTAGATGGCTCCGACGGTGAATTGACCAGCGGCCCGCTCGTCGCGGTGTGTGCGCATGGCAAGCACGATCAGTGCTGCGCGGTGCGGGGCCGAAGCGCGGCGGCCGCCATCGCGGCTGAGTATCCCGAATTCGTTTGGGAATGCTCACATTTGGGCGGTGACCGATTCGCGGCGACGATGCTGGTGCTGCCCGAAGGCCTCTGCTACGGCCGAGTCGATTCCACCGACTCGGCCGAACTCGTGCGGCTGTATCTAGACGGGCGGCTCGACCACCGGTACCTGCGCGGGCGCACATGCCTGCCGCATGTGGTCCAAGCCGCGCAGCATTTCGCCCGGGAAGCGTCGGGAGAGGATCGGATCGGCGCGTTGTCCCCCCTGAGGGTCGAGCACAAGGGCGGCGGGATCCATCACGTCGAGCTTGCTGCTGACCCGGGTCCGGTGGAAGTCGTTGTCGCAGAAGAGATGTCCGAACCGCTGCTTTCCATGTGCCGGGCTTCGGTCCGCGGTCGGGTACGGACCTACGCCCTGGTGTCGGTGAAGTCGGACTAAGCGAGGTCTTCCTCGGTCGCGACGGAACGAATCCGTCTGGTGCGGTTGCGCAGACCGCCTCCGGGCCATTCGCGCTCGCCGGAGTCACCACCGGCAGCGGCTGACGTAACCATCATCGACGAGGCCGCTTTATCGGAATCAATGTCGGGGGTGGCGAGTACACTCGAACACATGTTCGATAGATTGCCGTGCCTTCCGTGTGGGATGGCGGATTACGACGGCTACCTGGCGGAGGTGGTGGCTCACCGGCGGGCGCTGCTGCAACAGACCGAGGAGTCGGTGGGCTGGGTGGCGCGCATTGGTGGGGCGGCGCGGGTGGTCAATCAGGGTGCGGCGGCGGAGTTGGTGGCGATCGGGGCGTTGTTCGCCCACCGTTTGGTGGGCGGTGGGGAGCGGGGGCAGTGGGCGATCGACACGGTCAAGGCGGTGGCCGGGGAGGTGGCCGCGGGGCTGCGGATCAGTCAGGGCCGCGCGGAAACCAAGGTGCGCTATGCCCGGGCGATGCGTGAGCGGCTACCGCAGGTGGCGGCGGTGTTCTGCGCCGGGGACATCGACTATGAGGCATTCACGACGATCGTGTACCGCACCGATCTGATCGAGGACCCCCAGGTGCTGGCGGCGGTGGATGCCACGGTCGCCGCGCGGGTGACGCGCTGGCCCTCGCTGAGCCGGGGGCGGCTCTCGGCGAAGGTGGATGCGATCGTGGCCCGCGCCGATGCCGATGCGCTGCGCCGCCGCACAGAGGTGGTTCAGGCCGAGCGGGAGGTGTGGATCAGCCCGCCCCAGGACGGGCTGTCGCAGATCGAGGGACGCCTGCGCGCCACCGATGCCCAGGCGATCGATGCGCGGCTGTCAGCGTTGGCGGCCACGGTCTGCGGCAACGATCCACGCACCCTGGCGCAGCGCCGCGCCGACGCCCTGGGGGCCTTGGCCGCCGGTGGCACCCGGCTGGGCTGTGAATGCGGCCGCGTCGACTGCACCGCCGCCGGGCACAAGCCGGCCAGCCCGGTGGTGATCCATGTGATCGCCGAAGCCGCCACCCTGGCCGGGCGCAGCGACAGCCCCGCGTGCCTGCTCGGTGGGGAGGACCTGATCACCCCCGAGCTGCTGGCCGCGTTGGCGTTGACCGCCAAGCAGGTGCCGTTGATCCACCCCGGCTACGCCGCACCCGAACCCCACTACCACCCCTCGCAGGCGTTGGCCGATTTCGTGCGGGCCCGGGACCTGACGTGCCGCTGGCCCGGCTGCGAGGTGCCCGCCACCCACTGCGACCTCGACCACACCATCCCCTGGGCCCAGGGCGGGCCCACCCACGCCGGCAACATGAAGTGTTACTGCCGCACCCATCATCTGATGAAAACCTTCTGGGGCTGGACCGAGAAACAACTCGCCGACGGCACCCTGATCCTCACCAGCCCCGGCGGGGACACCCACGTCACCACCCCCGGCTCCGCGCTGTTGTTTCCCAGCCTGTGTCACGCCGTGGGCGGCATGCCCGCCCCCGAAGCCCAAACCCCACCCACCGATTACTGCGCCGAGCGCACCGCGATGATGCCCACCCGCCGCCGCACCCGCACCCAAGACCGCGCCGCCCGCGTGGCCGCCGAACGCCGCGCCAACCACCACGCCCGCACCACCGCCACTGGCCCACCCGACGACGAACCCCCACCCTTTTAGGTGGGCCAGGAGCTTGCGGTGCTCCGGAAGTTGTTGTTCGGAGGGTTGCAGAAGTCCGAGTTCGTCCCGGCCAGCAGGACGAAATAGCCCTCACCCTTGTGGGTGAAACTGTATGGCGGATAACTCCATCCGCTGTTGCACATCGACGTCGGCGTGCCCATGGTCGCCCGACGCCAACTGGACTTCGCGCATGCGGTGAGGGCATCGAGGTCGGAAACGCCGCTCTTGGCGATCACCAGCATGCCGCCGCCCCATTGCCCGTCCGCCCGACGATAGGCGCGGGCCCCGAAGCCGGCTCCATTGGACTGGCATCCCAGTGCCCGCTGCAGCGGCTGGAAGACGGTGGCCAGGTCGCGATTGGTGATGGCGGCTGCGGCACTGATGAATTGCGCGGCGTCGGACCCGTCGACCTCCTGCACGTTCGGGTCGTGGAAGCTGAACAGCTGCTGCGCGATCGCACTCGAATTACCGCCGCCTCCGCCTACGACAGGCCCGCTGCCGGTGGAGGTCATCGGAGGCAGCCCGCCGGCGGGGTCGGCCGCTGCTGTCGGTGCCAGGGACAGCGACAGGGTGGCGATCAACGCAAGGCGTGCAAGAACTTTCATTGTTCGATGGCATCCTGTTCCACAGTGCGTTTCGCGCGCACAGCGGTCCGCGTCGACCGCCGCCGCGGAATGCGTTCCGTGATGCCGCTCAGCGAGTTGATCATCCTGTTGAGGCTGTCCACCGCCGACTCGAGGGTGTCAGCGGTGGGCGTCAACGTCTCCACGGCGGGCGCCAGCCGACTCAGGATCTCGGCGGCCTCGGTGAATTGTTCGAGCGGTCCATTCTTGACCAGGAGCTTGTCGATGATGCCGTCCTGCGCAAACATCCGCTCGATGATCCCGTCCTCGGCGAGAATCCGCTCGAGCGGCCCGTCCTTGGCGAGCAGCCGATCAGCGAGCCCACCGGGCTCCAGGATCCGTTCCAGCGCGCTGCCTTCAACGGACACCCGATCGAGTAACCCACCGGGCGCCGTCAACAGGTCGACAACCCCACCCGGGCGCATCAGCTTGTCCGCCGGCCCGCCGCGGACCAGTGCGCGTCCCATCGCCCGGTCGTTCTCGGTGAGCTCGGCGACCCTGTTTGCGCCAATGAGCGCCCCGCGCAACGGAAATAGATCGGTAATCGGGTCTACCGTCTTCGGGCCTTCCTCGCCCAGAGACTGCTTCACACTCCCGAGCGCGATGGCCGCAACGGCGAGTCCGGCGTCGGCCACCGCGACGCCGGCCCGGACAGGGGCTGTCGCCAGACCGACAATGGCTTTGCTGAGGTTCACGCGGCAAGTGTATGTGGGCCGATGCGTCGTATCACCGAAATGCGGCTATGCCGGTGAAAGCCTGACCGAGGACCAGCTGGTGCATTTCCGGGGTGCCTTCGTACGTCAGCACCGACTCCAGGTTGACCATGTGCCGGATCACCGGGTATTCCAACGATATCCCGTTGCCGCCCAATATCGTTCGTGCGGTCCGGCAGATCTCGATGGCCTCCCGGGTGTTGTTGAGCTTGCCGAAGCTCACCTGGTCCGGGCGCAGCCCCACGGTGTCCTTGAGGCGGCCCAGGTGCAGCGACAGCAACTGACCCTTGTGCAGTTCGACCGCCATGTCGACCAGCTTGGCCTGGGTCAACTGGAAACCGGCGATCGGGCGTCCGAACTGGGTGCGCTGGCTCGCGTACTCCAGCGCGGACTGCCAGGCCGAGCGCGCCGCACCCATGGAGCCCCAGACAATGCCGTAGCGAGCCTCGGAGAGACAGGCCAGCGGCCCCTTGAGACCCACGGCGCCCGGCAACAGCGCCTCGTCGGGCAACCGGACGTCGTCCAGCACCAACTCGCTGGTGATAGACGCCCGCAGCGACAGCTTGTGGTGAATGGTGTTGGCGGAGAACCCCGGTGTGTCGGTCGGGACGATGAAGCCGCGAACCCCCTCGTCGGTCGCGGCCCACACCACCGCGACGTCGGCGATCGAGCCGTTGGTGATCCACATCTTGCGCCCGTTGAGCACCCAATCCGACCCGTCGCGTCGTGCCCGCGTTTTCATCGCGGCCGGATCCGATCCCGCGTCCGGTTCGGTCAACCCGAAGCAACCGATCAGCTCACCGGCCGCCATCCCGGGCAACCATTGCTGCTTCTGCTCCTCCGACCCGTTGTTCCAGATCGCGAACATCGCCAGCGACCCTTGCACCGAAACCAACGACCGGATGCCGGAGTCGGCGGCCTCCAGCTCCAGACAGGCCAGGCCGTAGTGGACCGCGGACGCACCGCCGCAGCCGTAGCCCTCCAGATGCATGCCCAGCAGGCCCAGTTCGCCGAACTGCTTGGCCAGTTCGCGGGCCACCGGCAGGTCGCCGTCCTCGAACCACTGGCCGACGTGCGGAATCACCTGCTCAGCGCAGAACGCCCGGACCGTGTCCCGCACGGCGATCTCATCGCTGGACAGCGACGCGTCCAGTCCCAGCGGGTCCAAAGGGTCGAATGCAGGCGCAGGGGTATCGGTGCTCATGGGTCAATCCTGCCCCCGCCCGGTAGTCTCGCTGCATGCAACCGCGGCGGGGGCTGGCGTGGCTCGGGATGGACGTGGTAGCCGTGCTGATCTTCTGTGCCCTGGGGCGGCGCAGCCACGATGAAGGCATCAGCGTCGGCGGGGTGGCGACCACGGCGTGGCCGTTTCTGAGCGGCACGGCGCTGGGCTGGCTCATATCGCGCGGCTGGCGTCGCCCGACGGCCGTGGTGCCCACCGGGGTGATCGTCTGGGTATCGACGGTGGTGGTCGGCATGCTGCTGCGCAAGGCCAGTTCAGCCAGTGTGGCGGGGGCCTTCGTGGTGGTGGCGTCGACGGTGACCGCCGCGTTCCTGCTCGGCTGGCGGGCGGCCGTCACAGCCCTCTCGGCACGCGCGCACCGACACGGTTCGGACGGCTGACGGCCGGACGAAATGGTACGCACCGACGGCGACACCTGGGACCCTGCCACCGGTGTCGGCATGACGGCGACGTTCGGTGCGGTCGCCAGGGCGGTGGGAACCAACAAGGGGCTGATCAACGATCCGTTCGCTGAACCGCTGGTGCGCGCCGCAGGGGTGGAGTACTTCACCCGCGTGATCGAGGATGAGCAGTACGCGGCTGACGGCGGTGGTGACCCCGTCATGTACGGAATGCTCAACATCCTTGCCGTGCACGGCCGGTTCCTGGACGAGTACCTGACCAGAGCCGCGCGAGCGGGCATCCGACAAGCGGTCAATCTCGGCTGCGGATTGGACACCAGGGCCTACCGGTTGTGGTGGCCGCCCGGGACGACGGTGTACGAGTGCGACCAACCGGGGGTGATGGATTTCAAAGCGCAGGTACTGCGGGAGTTGGGCGGAAAGCTGACCGTGCATCGCTGCGCCGTGGGAGTCGACCTGCGCGACGACTGGATGACGGCACTGCGACGGGTCGGATTCGACCCCGCGCAACCCACTGTCTGGATCGCCGAGAACCTGTTGATCGGTTACCTGCCGCCGGATGCGCAGGATCGGCTGCTGCATCAGCTGAGCGTGTCCAGCGCCGCGGGCAGCCGGTTTGCCGCCGACCACATGCCGTGGACCGACGTGCAGTTGCAGGAGGGCCGGGCGTTCATCGAAGGCTGGCGCCAGGAGGGCCTGGACATCGACCTGGCCAAATTGACCTATTCCGCCGAATTCGGTTCTCTCCCCGAGAATCTCGAGGCGCACGGCTGGCGGACCGCCGAGCGGACCCTGGTCGAGCTGCTGTCCACCGTCGGTCTGGCGGGGCGCCGGCGGATCAGCCGGCACGACCTGGCCGTCACCCCCCGCTACGTCACCGCGACGTTGGGTGACCGGTGACGGGTGAGCTGCGCTTCGTGCCGACCGCCCTGGACGACCCGCTGGCCGCGCCGCTGCTGGCCGAGCTGGCCCAGGAGTACGCGCAACGCTACGGTGCGGATCCTCAACGGATCGCCGAGTGGCTCGTCGATGGCCCAGAGGGCGAATTCTCGCCTCCGGACGGCGGGATGCTGATCGGCGTTCAGGACGGCCGGCCGGTGACCGGTGGCGCGTTCTGTCGCTTCGATGCCGAGACCGCCGAGCTAAAACGAGTCTGGACGCACCGCGAACATCGCCGCCGCGGCTATGCCAGGGCACTGCTGGCCGCGCTGGAATCGGAGATCGCCGACCGCGGTTACACCAGGGTGTACCTCATCACCGGAGACCGTCAGCCCGAAGCCGAAGAGCTTTACGAATCGACCGGATACACCCGGTTGTCCGAGCCGTTGCCGTCGCAGGGCCCCGTGTTCCCGATCGCTTTCCTGAAGGCGCTCAGATGAAACTCGGGGTCGCGCTGGACGGATACGGCTGGCACACCCAGGCCTGGACCCTGGCGGAGGAAACCCGCTCGGTGCTCAGCGGAAAGTACTGGGCGGAGTTGGCGGTCACAGCCGAGCGCGGCCTACTGGATTTCCTGACCATCGACGACTCGCTCATGCCGCAACCCGGGCGCCGCGAACGCATCGATCCGAAGCGGCTGGCCGGGCGTGCAGACGCCGTGCTGGTTGCCGCCCGCGTCGCACCGGCCACCCGGTACATCGGGCTGATCCCGGTGGCCACGGTCACCCACACCGAGCCGTTTCACATCTCCAAAGCCATTGCCACCCTTGACTATGTCTCGCACGGCCGGGCCGGCTGGCAACCCCGGGTCAGCGTCACCACGCACGAAGCGGCGCTGTTCGGCAGGCGTGCCGTGCGGCCCGAGGAGTTGTTCCCCGAGGCCCGGGACTACGTCGAGGTGGTGCGCAGGTTGTGGGACAGCTGGGAGGACGACGCGGTGATCCGTGACGTCGCCACCGGCCGCTTCATCGACCGCGACAAGCTGCACTACATCGACTTCACCGGACCGTTCTTCTCCGTCAAGGGGCCGTCGATCACACCCCGGCCGCCACAGGGTCAGCCGGTGATCGCGGTGCTGGCCCACGCCACGCCGGTGTACGAGTTCGCGGCCGATACCGCCGACATCGTCTTCGTCACTCCCACCGATACGTCTGTGGAGAAGCTCGTAGACGAGGTGCGCGGGATCGGCGACCATCTGAAAGTCTTTGCCGACATCGTGGTTTCGTTCCACGGTGAAACCGACTTCACCTCCGACACGCTGGTCTGGGGCGGCACTCCGGCCGACCTGGTGGACATGCTGCTGCAGTGGCAGCGCGCGGGCGCCGACGGGGTCCGGCTACGTCCCGCCGTGCACGCCACCGACCTGCCGGTGATCGTCGACGAGGTGGTGCCGCTGCTGCAGCGCGCGGGCGAGTTCCGCTCCGAGTACCGCGACGGCGAAACGCTGCGCGAACGACTCGGTCTGCCGGTGGCGGTCAACCGGTATACGGCGGTGAGCCGATGATTCCCTTGTCGATTCTGGACCTTTCGCCGATCAGCGCGGGCAGCACCGCGACCACCGCACTGCACAACACCATCGACCTGGCGCAGCACGCCGAGCGGTGGGGCTACCGCCGCTACTGGATCGCCGAACATCACTTCGTGGGCGTCGCCAGTTCGTCGCCCGCCCTGCTGATCGGGCAGATCGCGGCCGCTACCAACACGATTCGGGTGGGCGCGGCAGCGGTGCAACTGGGGTACACGACCGCCGTCGCCGTCGTCGAGAACTTCGGAATGCTCGACGCGTTCTATCCCGGGCGCATCGACCTCGGTGTCGGCCGCTCCGGGCAGCGTCGCTCCGAGGAGGGCAAGCCGAAGAAGCCCCGTACGCCACGGCCACCACGCGTCTGGCACGAGGTGGACGGGGTGGTGATTCCGACCCCGTTCGACCTGCGCGGAATGCTCGATCTGGAACGGCTGGCGGCCACCATGGAGATCCTGCAACAGCCCGAGGCGGTATCGCCGGACTTCGCCGAGCAGGTCAACGACATCCTCGCCCTGCTGGACGGCAGCTATCGCGCCGGCGGCTTCGACGTGCACGCCGTGCCCGGCGAGGGAAGTGGATTGCGGCCGTGGATCTTTGGCAGCACCAGGGGGCAGAGCGCGCGGGTCGCCGGAGCGTTGGGGTTGCCGTTCGTCGCGAGTTATCACATCACGCCGGCCACCGCACTGGAGGCCATCGAGGCCTACCGCGACACGTTCGTGCCGTCCGCTGCCCTCAGCGAGCCCTACGTGGTGGTGTCGGCCGACATCGTGGTCGCCGACGACACGGAGACCGCTCAGCGTCTGGCCGCCGGGTACGGTCACTGGGTCTACTCGATCCGAACCGGCGTGGGCGCCATGCCCTATCCGGCGCCGGGTGACTGCGGGCCGCTCGCCGACGAGCAATATGAGTTGGTAAAAGACCGTCTCGCAACACAATTCGTCGGCAACCCGGACGAGGTCGCCGAACGGTTGGACGCGTTGCAGCGGGTCAGCGGAGCCGACGAACTGGTCGTCACCTCCGTCACCCACAGTCACTCCGACCGGTTGCGCTCGCACGAACTGATCGCACAGCGGTGGGGGCTGACCGCATGAGTCGCAAGCCGATTCATCTCGCGGTCCACTTCCCGGGCGTCAACAACACCACGGTGTGGGCGGACCCGGGCGCGGGCAGCCAGATCGAGTTCGAGTCGTTCGTGCACCTGGCGCGCACCGCAGAACGCGGTTTGTTCGACTTCTTCTTTCTGGCCGAAGGATTGCGCCTGCGCGAACACCGCGGCCATATTCACGACCTGGACGTGGTGGGCCGGCCGGATACCTTCACCGTGCTGGCGGCACTGGCCGGCGCCACCGACCGCATCGGCCTGACCGGCACCATCAACACCACCTTCAACGAACCGTTCGAAGTGGCAAGGCAATTCGCGACGCTGGATCACCTGTCGGACGGTCGCGCCGGCTGGAACATCGTCACCTCCTCGGATGCCTTCACCGGTGCCAACTTCCGCAGGGGTGGCTTCCTCGCCCATACCGACCGTTACCGGCGGGCCGAAGAGTTCGTGACCGTGGCGCAGAAGTTCTGGGACAGCTGGGCGCCGGATGCGGTGGTGCGCAAAAACGGTGTCTACGTGAATCCGGACGGGATCGGGCGCGTCGCGTTCACCGGTTCGCACTTCGACGTGACGGGCTTCGCGACGCTACCGGCGGGCCCGCAGGGCCATCCGATTTTGCTGCAGGCGGGCGACTCCGACGAGGGTCGGAATTTCGGCGCCCGGTTTGCCGACGCCCTGTTCACCCTGCACGGTTCGCTTGAGGACGGTCGGCGCTACTACGCCGACGTCAAGGGCCGGGCACAGTCTCATGGACGGGATCCCAACCAGCTCAAGGTTTTTCCAGCGGCCACCTTCGTCATCGGGGACACCGCCGACGAAGCCGAAGACAAGGCGCGTCACATCCGCCGCCAGCAGGTCAGCGGGGCGACCGCCATCGGCATGCTGGAACAGGTATGGGGGCGTGAGCTTTCCGACTACGACCCGGACGGCCCGCTGCCCGAGATCGAACCGGTCGTCGACAGCGACATCACCCAGGGGCGCGTGCGTCATGGTGACCCGGTCGCGCTGGCGCGGCGTTGGCGGGAGCGGGCGCAGGCGGAGAACCTGTCGATCCGCGAGTTGGTGATCGCGGTGACCAGCCGGGAGCAGTTCGTCGGCACCGCCGCCCACATCGCCGACGAGATCGACCGTTACGTGCAGGCCGACGCGTGCGACGGGTTCATACTGGTGCCGCACCTGACACCGCACGGCCTCGATGAGTTCGTCGACCGGGTGGTCCCGCTGCTGCAGGAGCGCGGCGCTTTTCGTTCCGGATACCCGGGTGAGACGCTGCGGGAGAACCTCGGCCTAGCGGGCTAGACGGCCCCCGCCTTGCGCAGGGCCGCATCGGTGGCTTCGCGGATCGGGCCGCGCCACAACGGGCCGTGGCCGGGGGCCAGCACCTCGGTCTCCACCTGCGACAGCACCGACAGTGTTCGGATGCAGTCCTGCTGGCTGTAGCTGAAGATCGCGGGCAGCAGCTGCGGCCCGTCATGGCGGATCAGCGGGTGGCCGGTGATCAGGGCGTCGCCACTGGCCAGGACCCCGTCCACCAGATATGAGCAGTGGCCGTTGGTGTGGCCGGGACTGAACACGGGCTGCGGGTTACCGGGCAGACCGGCGGCGATGTCCGGTGTCAGCGGCCGGGTGCTCGGTATTCCGTCGCGGATGAGGCCGCCGCTGCGCACCACGTGCACCGTCCACACGGCCCAGCGCGGGCGCCAGAGGCGCAGTGCCAGATCGTGAATCGCGACCTGTTCCAGATACTCGCGCTTGGCGTGGCCTACCTCGTCGGCGTGGCAGTAGACCGGTGTGCCGTGCTCGGCGGCGAACCAGATCGCGGTGCCCAGGTGGTCGATATGGGCGTGGGTGAGCAGGATGGCGCGCACGTCGCCCGGCCCGTAACCGAGCTTGCGCAGCGAGGCCAGCACCTCTTCGCGGTCGCCCGGATAGCCGGCGTCGATCAGCATGACGCCGGTTTCGTCGGTGACCAGCGTCCAGTTGACCGCCGGGCCGTGTGCGAGGTGAACCGTGTCGGTTATCTGAACAAGCTGTGTCTGACCGGACATGCCCATCAGCCTAGGAGCTGGGGGGAGTAGAAAAGACTGGTGGCTGAACTGAAACTTGGGTACAAGGCGTCCGCTGAACAATTCGCACCGCGCGAGCTCGTCGAACTCGCCGTCCTGGCCGAAGGACACGGCATGGACAGCGCCACCGTCAGCGATCACTTCCAGCCCTGGCGGCACAAGGGCGGGCACGCACCGTTTTCCCTCGCGTGGATGACCGCGGTCGGCGAACGCACCGAAAGACTGCAGCTGGGCACCTCGGTGCTCACCCCGACCTTCCGGTACAACCCCGCGGTCATCGCGCAGGCCTTCGCCACCATGGCCTGTCTGTACCCGGGCCGGGTGTTCCTGGGCGTCGGCACCGGTGAGGCGCTGAACGAGATCGCCACCGGCTACGAGGGCGATTGGCCGGATTTCAAGGAGCGTTTTGCCCGACTGCGCGAGTCGGTGCGGCTGATGCGCGAGTTGTGGCGCGGTGACCGCGTCGACTTCGACGGCGAGTACTACCGCACCAAAGGCGCCTCGATCTACGACGTGCCCGAGGGCGGCGTGCCGGTGTACATCGCCGCCGGTGGTCCCGCGGTGGCCAAGTACGCCGGCCGCGCCGGTGACGGCTTCATCTGCACCTCCGGCAAGGGGGAGGAGCTGTACACCGAGAAGCTCATCCCCGCCGTGAAGGAGGGCGCCACGATCAACGACCGCAATGTCGACGACATCGACAGGATGATCGAGATCAAGATCTCCTACGACACCGACCCCGACTTGGCGCTGGAGAACACCCGGTTCTGGGCGCCGTTGTCGCTGAGTGCCGAGCAGAAGCACAGCATCGACGACCCGATCGAGATGGAGAAGGCCGCCGACGCGCTGCCCATCGAGCAGATCGCCAAGCGCTGGATCGTCTCCTCTGACCCCGATGAGGCAGTGGAGAAGGTCGGCCAGTACTACCAGTGGGGCCTCAACCACCTGGTGTTCCACGCGCCCGGGCACGACCAGCGACGGTTCCTGGAGCTGTTCGAGAAAGACCTGGCGCCGCGCCTGCGCCGGCTCGCCTGACGGTGCCCGCCTCCAGCATCTACATCGCGGCGCCCGAATCGGAGACCGGCAAGTCGACGATCGCGCTGGGCCTGATGCACCGGCTGGCCGCCACGGTCGCCAAAGTCGGTGTGTTCCGGCCCATTACGCGTCACGGTGAGGATCGTGACTACATCCTGGAGCTGTTGCTCGAACACTCTACGGCCGGGCTGACGTACGAGCAGTGCGTCGGGGTCACCTACCAGCAGTTGCACGACGACAGCGACGCGGCGATAGCCGGCATCGTCGACGCGTACCACGCGGTGGCCGAGCACTGTGACGCAGTGGTGATCGTCGGCAGCGACTACACCGACGTCACCAGTCCGGCCGAGCTGTCGGTGAACGCGCGGATCGCGGTCAATCTCGGCGCGCCGGTGCTGCTGACGGTGCGTGGCAAGGGCCGCACTCCCGGCGAGGTCGCCAGCGTCGTGGAGGTATGTCTGGCCGAACTGTCCGCACAGCGGGCCCATACCGCGGCCGTCGTCGCCAACCGGTGCGAGCCCGGCGAGATGCAGGCCGTCGCGGACGCGTTGCGCAAGTTCACCCCGCGGGCCTACGTGCTGCCCGAGGAGCCGCTGCTCGCCGCACCGACGGTGGCCGAAC
The DNA here is from genome assembly GCF_031583025.1 of Mycobacterium sp. Z3061. Taxonomy (NCBI): domain Bacteria; kingdom Bacillati; phylum Actinomycetota; class Actinomycetes; order Mycobacteriales; family Mycobacteriaceae; genus Mycobacterium; species Mycobacterium pumcae. The sequence continues at coordinate 932,947 of NZ_CP134062.1, forward strand.
TGACCACCGCGGTCAACGGAACACCGATCCGTGGTGACGAGCAACTGGCCCAGCGCGAGGTGATGGGCGTGATGGTCGCGGGCATGACTGCCGACCACTGCCTCGAGCGACTGCGTGACGGCATGGCCGTGATCACCCCGGGCGATCGCTCGGACGTGGTGCTGGCCGTTGCCAGTGCCCATGCGGCAGAAGGGTTTCCGTCGCTGTCGTGTCTGGTGCTCAACGGCGGCTTCGACCTGCACCCCTCGATCGCCGCTCTGGTTGCGGGGCTGCGGCTGCGGCTGCCCATCATCGCCACCGCGCTGGGCACTTACGACACCGCCAGCGCGGCGGCCACGGCGCGGGGCCGGGTCACCGCGTCCTCGCAACGCAAGATCGACACGGCGCTGCAACTGATGGACCGGCACGTCGACATCGACGACCTGCTCGAGCAGCTCACCATCCCGATCCCGACCGTCACCACGCCGCAGATGTTCACTCATCAGTTGCAGGAGCGGGCCCGGGCGGACCGCAAACACATCGTGTTACCCGAAGGCGAGGACGACCGGATCCTGCGCTCGGCCGGGCGTCTGCTGCAGCGCTCTGTCGCCGACCTGACGATCCTGGGCGACGAACCTCAAGTGCGTTCCCGGGCAGCGGAACTCGGTGTCAGCCTCGACGAGGCGACGGTGATCGACCCGCGGACCAGCGACCTGCACGAAGAATTCGCGCAGCAGTACGCGGAGCTGCGCAAGGCCAAGGGCGTCACGCTCGAGCATGCGCGTGAGATCATGAACGACGCAACGTATTTCGGCACCATGCTGGTGTACAACGGCAAAGTCGACGGGATGGTGTCCGGCGCCGTGCACACCACCGCGCACACCGTGCGTCCGGCGCTGGAAATCATCCGTACGGTCCCCGACGTCTCCACGGTGTCCAGCATCTTCCTGATGTGTCTGCCGGACCGGGTGCTGGCCTACGGTGACTGCGCCATCATCCCCAACCCGACGACCGAACAGCTTGCCGACATCGCGATCTCCTCGGCTCGCACGGCCGCCCAGTTCGGCATCGACCCGCGGGTGGCCATGCTGTCCTACTCGACGGGGGACTCGGGTTCCGGCGCCGACGTCGAAAAAGTCAGGAAGGCAACCGAACTGGTGCGTTCCCGGGACCCGCACCTGCTGGTCGAGGGACCGATCCAGTACGACGCCGCAGTCGACCCGTCGGTCGCGGCCACCAAGATGCGCGACTCGCCGGTGGCCGGCCGTGCCACCGTGCTGATCTTCCCCGACCTGAACACCGGCAACAACACTTACAAGGCGGTGCAGCGTTCGGCGGGCGCCATCGCGGTGGGTCCCGTGCTGCAGGGTTTGCGCAAACCGGTCAACGACCTGTCCCGGGGCGCGCTGGTCGAGGACATCGTGAACACCGTTGCGATCACCGCGATTCAGGCACAGGGCACACATGAGTGACCGTCCGGTGCTGGTGATCAATTCCGGATCGTCGTCGCTGAAATTCCAGCTCATAGACCCCGATTCCGGTGCCTCGCGGGCCGGTGGCACCGTCGAACAGATCGGGGAGCCGTCGTCTTCGGTGCCCGACCACGAGGCGGCGCTGCGTCGCGCCTTCGAGATGCTGAACGACGACGGCATCGACCTGCAGCACTGCGGGCTGGCGGCGGTGGGACACCGGGTAGTCCACGGCGGCAACCGCTTTCACCGTCCCACCCTGCTGGACGACGAGGTGGTCCGCGAGCTCGACGAGCTTTCGCCGCTGGCCCCGCTGCACAATCCACCCGCCGTGCAGGGCATCGAGGTGGCGCGCAAGCTGCTGCCCGGGGTGCCGCACGTCGCGGTGTTCGACACCGCGTTCTTTCACCGCCTGCCGGCGGCGGCGGCGACGTACGCCATCGACCGCGACCTGGCCGAGAAATGGCAGATCCGCCGGTACGGATTTCACGGCACCTCACACGAATACGTGAGCGGTCAGGCGGCGGCCTTCCTGGGCCGTCCCTCGGCGGAGCTGAATCAGATCGTGCTGCACCTGGGCAACGGCGCCTCGGCGTCCGCCGTCGCCGGCGGCCGCCCGGTCGAGACATCGATGGGCCTCACTCCTCTGGAGGGCCTGGTCATGGGCACCCGTAGCGGTGACATCGATGCCGGTGTCTTCAGCTACCTGTGGCGGACCGCGGAGATGGACGTCGACGAGATCGAGTCGATGCTGAACAAGCTGTCCGGGGTGCTCGGCCTGTCCGGCGAGCGGGACTTCCGGCGGCTGCGAACGATGATCGAATCAGGCGATGCCGCAGCGCAATTGGCTTACGACGTGTTCATCCACCGGCTGCGCAAGTACATCGGCGCCTACCTGGCGGTGCTCGGCCACACCGACGTGGTCAGCTTCACCGCCGGAATCGGTGAGCACGACGCGGCCGTGCGCCGGGATGCGTTGGCGGGCCTGGGGGAGCTGGGCATCGAGCTGGACGAAGACCGCAATGCCACGGCAGCTTCCGGTGCGCGCCGGATCTCGAGTGACCGGTCGCGCATCGCCGTGCTGGTGGTGCCGACCAACGAGGAACTGGCCATCGCCCGCGACTGCCTGAGCCTGCTATAGGAAACCCAGGCCGGCGCGGCCGGCGCCGACCGACGGGGTGGGGTCGGTGCGTAGCGTGCGTACCAGCAGCTCGTGGTAGATGTCGCGAAAGTCCGTGGTGTACTTCAGGTCTCCGTGGTCGAGGTCGGTGAGACTCGGCTCCTCGCCGTAGAACCCGCCCTTGACCGGCGCGCCGGCGACGAACACCGGTCCGGCGGTGCCGTGGTCCGTTCCCTGCGACGCATTGGCCGCAACGCGGCGACCGAACTCCGAGTAGGCCAGGACTACGACGTTGGCGCCGGCCACCTGCTGCAGGAATCCGGTTACGGCTTCGTCGAAGGTCTGCAGCAGTCGCTGCTGGGTGCCGCGTTCGTTGGCGTGGGTGTCGAAGCCGCCCAGGTGAGCCAGGTAGACCCGGGTCGGAACCCGGGCCTTGATGGCGGCAGCGACCACGCTCAGCCGGGCCGCCAGCGCGTTGGTTGACTCGGTGCCTGTCACGTTCTCGAACGCGGCATCCGTGAACTGAGCGGCGCGATAGGACTGGCGTACCGCGGCCATGGCGGGGGTGTCGGTGGGGTCGTCCACACCCAGGGCTTCGATCGTCGCCCGGAACAGGTCCGATCTGGCGGCCGGTATCTGTGTCGTGGAAAGCGCTGCGGCTGTCTGCCTTTCGCCGACCGCGAGCAGTGGCAGTACGCTGCCGACGTTGACCGCGCGCAGCGGATCGTCACCGGTGGCGTCCAGCCAGCGCCCGATCCATCCGGTCGGCACCGGTGCGCCCGGCGAAGCGGTCTGCCAGATGTCCATGGACCGGAAGTGGCTGTGATCGGGCTTGGGATACCCGGCGCCGCGCACGATCGCGAGTCGCCGGTCGTTCCACAATTGACTCAGGCCGCGCATTGCGGGGTTCAACCCGAGGTGGTCGTCGAGGTGCAAGACGTCGTCGGGAGCGTAGGCCAGTTCCGGGCGGGCGTCGTGATAGGCGTTGTCGGCGTAGGGAATCAGCGTGTTGATACCGTCGTTGCCGCCGTACAGGGTGACGATCACCAGCACCCCGTCGCCCGCGGCGCGCGGGCGGTCCTGCGCGGCCCGCAGCAGGTCGTCCCAGTCGACCGCCAACGCGCCGGACAACAGGCCGGCCGCGCCCACCCCGGCGCCGGCGATCAGGAACTTACGGCGGTTCATGAGGTCAGGTATTCCGGTGTGTTGACGGCGGCGGTCACCAGCCGCTGCGGCTGGCGCACCAGGGGTTGCAGGGCTTCGACGGTGCGGTCGGTCCACGCGCCCACGCCGATCAGGTATCCGACCGCGTCGATCCGCTCTCCGGGGCCGGTGCTGTCGATCGTCGACAGGTCCGCTGACCGGGCGAGCCTGGCGGCGGTGCGCAGCCGCGTGGTGGCCGATGCGGTGGACAACCACACCTGGCCGCTCGGCCAGCCGTTGACGTCGGTGGGAAAGAACGGGCGCTGGCCCAGCGCCTTGAGGGTGTTCTCGATCAGCTTGTCGTGCTGCTCGGCGGGCTGGAGCGCGCGGATCACCCCGACCAGCCACTCGACCGGGGCGTTGACGACCGTTGCGCGGCCACCGGTGAACTCGTCGTCGGTGAGGATGGCCCGGGTCAGCGCCTTGAGGTCGCGCCGGGGCCCGTAGGCGGCGACAATGCGCTCGAGGGCCGGCGGGGAGGGCGGTTCGTCGGACACCAATTGCTGCCACAGGCGCCCGGCGACATGGGCTGCAGAACCGGGCCGGGCCAGTACCGCATCGCAGAATCCGGCGGCGTCGTAGTCATCGGTCACGCCGAACAGGGTCTTGGATCCCGGGTCGCGGCGGCGGGACACCAGCACCGCCCGGTCGTCGTTGATCGTCCATCCGGTCAGGGCGCGGGCGCCGGCACGGACGTCGTCCTCGGTGTACCCGTTGTTGTGGCCGAGGGTGAACAGCTCCATGAACTCGCGGGCCAGGTTTTCGTTGGGGGCTTTGGCGGTGTTGAGCTGTCCGTCCAGCCAGCGCAGCATCGCGGCGTCGGTGAGCATCGCGTACGCCAGCGTGCGGAAGTCGCCCAGCTTCAGGGTGCGCAGCTTCTGGTTCTGCGCCGCCATCTGCGCGGCGATCCTGACTTTCTGTGCGGAAGTGGCAAAGTGGTTGTGCCACAACAACGTCAGCTTCTCATGCAGAGGCAGCTCGGTGGCCACCATGCGGCGCAGCCACCATCGGGTCAGTTGGTCGTTCTGTTCGGCGAGCTGGCGGCGGTACTGCGTGCGTGCCGCCGTCGTCGCGCCCCTGCCGGGCGGGCGCGGGGGTGGCAGGGGCGGCATCGGGGTGGCCAGTGCGCCGCGGTCCGCGTCGGGATCGGCCGCCAGGGCGGCGTCAACATAACTCGGCCAGTTCTGGCCCACCACCGCGTCGATTTCGGCGCCGGTGGCTCCGAACCCGCACCTGCGCAGGACGCGGGCCGTCATGATCCACTGTGGGGACTGCCCGGCCATAGTGCATCACTGTCGCGCGCAAACCTATGTTTTCGCTGAGTGTGGCTGTGGATGGGGGTAAGCGCCGCGGGCTGTTGTCATGCGATTGTGCGCTCTATGAACGATGCACCCTTCGTCGGCAGTGAGGCGTTGGCGTCCGGTGCCCTCAACTGGCATCAGCTGCGCAAGCAGTACAGCGCGGTATTTCCGAATGTCTACCTGCCGAAAGGCCTGCAACCGTCGCTGCAGCAGCGCATTGTCGCCGCATGGTTGTGGTCGCGCCGTAGGGGCACCATTGCGGGCGCGGCAGCGGCGGCCCTGCATGGCGCGAGGTGCACGGCAATGCCAGGGCGCCACAGGGAGTGTTGACGCGACGCGAGGTGTTACTGGACGGCGAAGTCCAGGTCATCGACGGGCGGCCCGTCACCACGCCCGAGCGAACCGCTTTCGACATCGGCCGGCGTGGCGCGGTTCGCTCCGCGGTGGCTCGTCTCGACTCACTCTCGCGCGCAACGGGGTTCAAGGTTGACGACGTGCTAGCCCTCATCGAGGGTCATCCACGCGCGCCCGGATTGCGGCGGCCGGGGACGGCGCTCGAGCTGGTGGATGCGGGAGCCCAGTCCCCCCGGGAGAGCTACCTTCGGCTACTGCTCCTGGACGCTGGCTTCCCCCGGCCGCAAACACAGATACCGGTGCTGGGGGCCGACGGTATTCCGCTTGCTTACCTCGATCTGGGTTGGCAGGAGCCCATGGTCGCGGTCGAGTACGACGGCGATCAGCATCGGACCGACCGCCGGCAATTCGCTAGAGACATCCAGCGTCTGGAGATGCTCGAACGGATGGGCTGGATCATCGTCCGGGTGGTCGCGGAGAACCATCCAGTCACCATTGTGCGACGGGTCCGGGCTGCCCTGGAGACGGCGGCGGAGCGCTCGCGAGTTGACTGTGCGCCTGCTGTTTTGATAGTGCGGCTACCGCCGAAATGTACCCGAATTTCGGCGGTAGCCGCACACTCGATGGACAGGGAAAGCGGTAAAGCGCGGCCGGCGCCCGCCTCGGCCTTCAGCGCCTGAATAGGCTTGGCGTGCTTGAGGGAAGAGCACGTTCACTCGTTTGGCCGGGGTGCGGGCCGCTCGGCTAGGTCTGTTGTGATGTCATCACCTGCCTTTCACTGCTCAGTAGGGACCGTGTGTGCGGGGAAGCCGGAGGGCTGCGCTGGACGGCACGTACCTGATGCGCCGGCCCCTGCCTGGCGCTGAGCAAAGCGCCGGCCCTCACCGGCGGCGCGGGCGGCCTGCGGGCGGCGGCAACGGCCGCGCACAGGATCGCGTCCACCTCGGCGAACAACTCGGCGACGTCAGCATCCCAGGCGTCCAGGTCCAGCTCAGCCGGAGTCAACAGGCTGGTCATCACGCGTCCGATCAGGCGTTGATGACCTGGTGTCCGTTGCTCCGCCCGATCGAGATCTTGCGCGGCTTTGCCTTCTCGGCCACCGGGATTCGCAGCGTCAGCACTCCCGTGTCATAGGACGCCTCGATCTTTTCGGTGTCGAGATTGTCGCCCAGCACCAGCTGACGACTGAACACCCCGCGAGGGCGCTCACTGGCCAGCATCTCCCGGCCGGGATCGATTTCGGGACGCTCCGCACGCACCGTGACCACGTTGCGCTCGATGTCCAGATCCAATGAGTCTGCATCGATGCCCGGCAGATCGAATTCCACGACAAAGGACGTGCCGTCGCGCCACGCGTCCATCGGCATCACCGACGGCCGGGACGCAGTCCCCGACACCGGCCGGGTGAAACGGTCGAAGTCACGGAACGGATCGGTTCGCATCAGCATCGTCGCCACCTCCAACTCCTAATGTGGTGTCAAAGCCGAAGTAAATGTATGCCAAGAGGCATACATTTGATTTACCACCGAGGTCGCGCGAACGCAAGATCCCCAGCCGGAAATTTTCTCAATCCTGTTGCGCGCGTGGACTACAGGTCAGAAGGTGCTCGTCGGCCGCACCTGGTTGGCCATGTCGACCAGGGTGTAGCGGTGTCGCTGGGTGGGGGCCACCCGCGCCAGACTGCGCAGCGAGGCCTCCACGCCCAGTCGCAGCCCGTGATCGGTGAACGGGAACCCCAGGATGTGGTTGGTGCTTGCTTCGTTGTCCTGCAGCCAGTCCATCGCACCGCCGAGCACCAGGGCGCGGATCTGCAACACCCGGGGCTCGGTGGGAGGCAGGGCCTCCACCCGGCGCGCGGCGTCACGGATCTGCTCCTCGGTGATTTCACTCTGCGACCGCCCGGACAACAGGGTCACCGCGCTGGTCAGTCGCGCCGTGGTGAAATGCCTTGAGGTGGGCGGTACTTCGTCCAAAGTCTGCACCGCGCCGCTGCGATCGCCCAGAGCCGAACGCGCTCTGGCCAATCCGAACGCGGCCGAGATCACGCCGTCGTTGGTGCCCCACACCGTCTGGTAGTACTTGTGCTCGTCCGGCTCGCCGGCCAGTTCGTAGGTGGCGGCCAGCGCGAGCTTGGGTGCCAGCTCGCCGGGGAAGGTGTCGAGCACCTCGGTGAAATGCTTGATCGCCGATTCGTAATCGCCGGTGAGCAGTCCGGCCACCCCCCGGTACCAGACCAGCCGCCACTGCCAGCCGACCCGTTCGGCGAGATCCTCGAGTTTGCGGGTGGCCTTGCTGACGTCCCCGAGATCGAGCAGGGCCCGCACCTCCATCAGCGGCAGCTCCACCGACTCGCTGAGGTCCAACCCCTCGGCGTCCAGCGAGCCGTGGCGGGCCGCGCGCAACGAGTCCAGCGTCTGCACCGGCTGCGAGAGCACCGTAGCTTGCAGCACCGGGGCGGCGACATCGGTCGGGTCCACCAGCGGCACCGACAGCGCGGTGACGATTTCCTTGGCGGTCAGCTTCTCCGAATGCACCTGGCCGTCCAGGTACACGTCGGTGTGCGCGACCAGCAGGTCGACCCCGAAGGTCGAGCGGCTGGGACTGAAGATCGTCGACAACCCGGGCCGCGGTATGCCGGTGTCCTGGGCCACCACTTCCCGCAGCACGCCCATCAACTGCCCGGACATCTCCTCGGCGCTGGTGAACCGTCGCCGCGGGTCGGGGTCGATGGCGCGGCGCAACAGCCGCGCGAACGAGTCGTACTGGGCCAGCAGCGGGTCGCCGTCGGGCAGCCCGTCGACATAGCGGCCGTTGCGGGTGCGCAGGCTCATGGTCAGGGCGGCCAGCGTACGGCCGACCGTGTAGATGTCGGTGGCAACGGTCGGCCCGGTGCGCACGATTTCCGGCGCCTGATAGCCCGGGGTGCCGTACAGGTAGCCGAACGAGTTGATCCGCGACACCGCACCGAGGTCGATCAGCTTGAGCTGCTCCTCGGTGAGCATGATGTTCTCCGGCTTGAGGTCGTTGTAGACCAGGCCGATGGAGTGCAGATAGCTCAGTGCGGGAAGGATTTCCAGGATGTAGGCGATCGCCTCGGCGACCGGCAGGTTCTCGCCGCGGCCCCGCTTGAGCGATTGCCCGCCGATGTACTCCATAACGATGTAGCCGACCGGGTCGCCGTGCTTGTCGCTGTGTTCGACGAAGTTGAAGATCTGCACGATCGACGGGTGCACCACTTCGGCCAGGAACTGGCGCTCGGCCATGGCGATCGCCTGGGCTTCGGCGTCACCGGAATGCACCAGGCCCTTGAGCACCACCGGGCGGTCGTTGACGTTGTGGTCCAGCGCCAGGTAGACCCAGCCCAGGCCGCCGTGCGCGATGCAGCCCTTGACCTCGTACTGGCCGGCGATGATGTCGCCCGGATTCAGCTGCGGCAGAAACGAATACGGGCTGCCGCAGTAGGGGCACCAGCCTTCCTTGGACCCCTCGGTGCCTTTTCCCGAGCCTTTATCCGCGCTTTGGCCGGAGCCGGTGTCCGAAGCCGACCGGCCGACCGGCCGTCCACAGTTCCAGCAGAACCGCTTCGATTCCGGGACCACGGGGTTCTTCATCAACGCCTTGAGCGGGTCGATGTCGGGGGTGCGCGGGATCTCCACCAGGCCGCCGCCCAGCTGGCGGACGGGCGGCAGCGCCCGGGTGGCAACCGACATCCGGTCCTGCGGCTGGGTGTCCATACTGCCCAGAGAGATCTGGAAGTCGTCGTCATCGTCGTCGTCGAAATCCGGCCGGAACAGCGCCTGGGTGGCCTGCGGCCGGCCGGTCGTCGCGGTCGCGCCGGTCTGGGCGTTTTCTTCCGGCTGGGCGGCCGCCTGGGTGCCGGGGTCCCCGTCCACGAGGTCGTCCCGGTCCTCTTGCTGATCTTCTTGTGTTGGCTTGCCCATCAGTCCACGTACCTCGGCTGGGGCGGCAACGGGGCGGGACCCAGAACCGTCAACCACTTGCGGTAAAGCGTGTTCCAGGTGCCATCGGTGCGGATCCGTTCCAGAGTGCCGTTGACGAACCGGACCAGTCCGGTGTTGTCCAGGTTGATGCCGATGCCGTAAGGCTGGGTGGCCATGTTGGGGCCGACGATGTGCAGGTAGGGATCCTCTTCGACCAGCCCGGCCAGGATCGAGTCGTCGGTGCTGACGGCGTCGATCTGGCGCTGCTGCATGGCCACCAGGCAGTCGGCCCAGTTCACCACCGACACGATCACCGCCGGCGGCGTGATCTCGCGGATGCGGCGCAACGAGGTGGTGCCGCGGGCCACGCAGACCCGCTTGCCGGACAGGTCGGCCACCTTGGCGATCGGCGAGTCCCGCGGGGCCAGGATGCGCTGGTTCGCATCCAGGTACACGGTGGAGAAGTTCACCAGCTTGCGTCGCTCGCAGGTGATGGTCATGGTCTTGACGACCACGTCGACCTGCGAGCGCTGCAACGCGGTGATGCGCTCGTCCGCCGACAGGATGCGGTACTCGACGTGCGAGGGTCCGCCGAAGATGTCTCGGGCCACCTCGCCGGCGATGTCGACGTCGAAGCCGGTGATCTCGCCGGTGATCGGGTCGCGGAAGCTGAACAGGTTGCTGCCGATGTCCAGGCCGACGATCAGCCGTCCCCGGGTGCGGATGTTGGCCACCGCGGCGTCCGCGTCGGCCTTGTTGGGGAACGGGCGCAGGCTGGCGGTCGGGTTGCAGTCCTGGCTGGTGCTGTCCGGCGGCAGCGCGGCTTCCATCGGCAGTTCCTGCATGCCGACGGGCGTAGGCAGTGGCAGCGTCGGCGTCACCTCGACCTTCAGCGTCTCCGGGTGCCCGCAGCCGGCCAGCAGGATCGCCGAGGCGACCAGCGCGGCGATCCGCCGGGGTCTCACCGGTACTCCTTGAGCCGGGGCCACAGGCCCAGCGCGACGGCGATGGCCGCGCCCAGGCTCAGCACCACCGCGCCGACCTGCGCCCCGGCCAGCCCTCGCTTGGCGTTCAGGACGTCGTTACGCAGGTGGTTGCGGCTCTGCTCCATCGCCTTGGTCAGGGCTTCGTCGAGCTTGTCGAAGGCCGGGGTGGAGTCGTCCTCGCCCTTTCCGAGGGCAACCTGGGTGGCGGCCCGGTAATTGCCGACCGAGATGTAGGCATTGATCCGGTCGTTGGCCTGCTGCCAGCGCACCAGCAGTTGGTCGGCTCCCTGCAGGTCGGGCTTGTCGACCGCGTCGCGGCGCGCCATGTACGCGTCGAGCTGGTGGTGCATGGCGTCGATGCGCTGGTAGAAAGCCTGCTTGCGGACCTCTTCGTCGCCCCGGCGAATCAGCGACAGCGTCTCGTCGGCGCGGGCCTGCTGGGCGGTGATGGCCAGATTGGTGACGGTTCGCAGCGACTCGGCCGCCGTGTCCTTGGCGCTGCGGCTGGCCGTCGTCGAGATCGTCAGTGCCGTGCCCACCCAGACCACCATGATGAGGATACCGAGCCCGCCGACGACCAGCCCGGGATTGACCCGCCGCCGCGTGCGCCGGGCCAGCCAGCGGTGGGCGAACGCGCCGAACGCCACGGTGGTCGTCACGACCAGGATCACCGGGGCCGGGATCTGCGTGGACGCCGTGGTCTCGCTGTCCACCCGGGCCGAGGTCGCCTGGTAGAGCTGCTGTGCGTCGGGCAGGATCCGGGACTGCATCAGCCCGGAAGCCTCCGACAGGTACGACGAGCCGACCGGATTGCCCGCCCGGTTGTTGGTGCGGGCGATCTCCACCAGCCCGGTATAGACGGCCAGTTCTGCGTTGATCCGGCCCAGCAGCTGCACCAGCGGTTCGTCCGTCAACCCGCTGGATGCCCGGGTCACCGCCACCGCGGCGTCGGTGATGGCCTGCTCGTAGCGCAGCCGGACGGCACGCGGTTCGGTCTGGGCGATGAACGCGGTCGCAGCGGCGGCGTCGGCCACCGACAGCGTGGTGTAGAGCCGTCCGGCCGCGAACGACAGCGGCTCGGTGTGGTCGAGCACGGTGGTCAGCACCTGCTGGCGGTGGTTGATGGTGGTCGAGGTGGCGAACGCGCTCGACACGCCCAGTGCCGCCAGCACGATGCCGATGGTCAGGATGCGCCCCGGCGTGGTCGAGATGAACCACCAGCGCGGATGAGCCGGTTCCGCGGGCGAGCGCGACCCCATCGGCTCGGTCGACGGGTGCGCCAGCTCAACCGTCACGTCTGCTCGGACCTCATCTCGGCCATGTTACGAACCCGTATAAGCGAATTCTAAGAGCATCTCGCGGCGGATGGGGGGAGGCGTGACCAATTACCTAACCGGGTTTGCGTGCATATCCTGAATCCGTGCAGGGCGACGGCGACGGGTGGGTGATCTCCGGGCGCGGCGCCCATTACTGGGGAAGGTACGGCGCGGCCGGCCTGTTGCTGCGGGCTCCGTTGCCGGACGGGACGCCTGCGGTACTGCTGCAGCACCGTGCGGTGTGGAGCCATCAGGGCGGTACCTGGGGTCTGCCGGGCGGCGCCCGTGACAGTCACGAGACTCCGGAGCAGACCGCGGTGCGCGAAGCCCAGGAGGAAGCGGGTCTGGTCTCCGAGCGACTGACGGTGCGGGCGACGGTCGTCACGGCGGAAGTCGCCGGCAATGGCGGGACGCTGTGGAGCTACACGACCGTGGTCGCCGACGCCGGTGAGCTGCTGCAAACCGTGCCCAACCGGGAGAGCGCCGAGTTGCGCTGGGTGGGTGAGGACGAGGTGGCCGGGTTGCCGCTGCATCCGGGCTTCGCCGCCAGCTGGGACCGGCTACGCACCGCGCCGGCCACCGTGCCGCTGGATCACGGCGACGAGTTGCGGCACGATCTGCCACGCACCGTGGAGATCGACTCGGAGTTCTTCTGGTGCACACCGGGAGGCGCGGACCTGGCGCATTCGCCGCTGAGCCGGCGGATCAGCGCGCTGCTGCAAGCGCCGCGCTGAGTTCGGCGGCCGCTGCCCGTGGATCGGCGGCGGCGGTGACGGCCCGCACCACGACGATGCGGCGAGCGCCGGCCGCGAGCACTTCCGGCAGCCGTTGCAGGTCGATGCCGCCGATGGCGAACCACGGCTTGCCGGTTTCCAGGGCCGCGGCGGTGCGGACCAGGTCCAGGCCCGGCGCCGGACGGCCCGGCTTGGTGGGCGTGGGCCAACAGGGGCCGACGCAGAAATAATCGACATCGGAAGCGGCCGCGGCCGCCGCCTCGCCGACATCGTGGCTGGACCGGCCGATCAAGGTGGTGGGTCCGACGATGTCCCGCGCGACGTCCAGCGGCAGGTCGCGCTGACCGAGGTGCAGGACGTCGGCTCCGGCAGCGCGGGCGACGTCGGCGCGGTCGTTGACCGCGAACAGCGCCCCGTGCCGGCGGGCCGCGTCGGCCAGGATCTCGCAGGCGGCCAGCTCGTCGAGCGCCTCCAGTGGGCCGAACTGCCGCTCGCCGGGCGAACCCTTGTCGCGCAGCTGGATGATGTCGACTCCGCCGGCCAGCGCGGCGTCGGCGAACTCGGCCAGGTCGCCGCGCTCGCGGCGCGCATCGGTGCACAGGTACAGCCGTGTCTGGGCGAGCCGGGAAAGGGGGTCCTGCACACCGCGACGTTAGCGCGCTAGCGTGGAGGCTGAAGAACACACGGGAGTCCCGGGCCACCAGCGGGGCTGAGAGTGGGCACTGCCAGCAACTTGGACCTGTCCTTACCGTCACACCTGATCCGGGTCATGCCGGCGAAGGGAGCACAGGATGTCGGGTTCGGTCGCCGTGATCGGTGGCGGCGTCATCGGGCTGTCGGTGGCGCGCCGCGCGGCGCAGGCCGGGTTGTCGGTGACGGTGCACCGCACTCAGGACCGGGGAGCCTCGTGGGTCGCCGGCGGCATGCTCGCTCCGCACAGCGAAGGCTGGCCTGGTGAGGAACGCTTGCTGCGGCTGGGTCTGGAGTCGCTGCGGCTGTGGCGCGAGGGGTTCCTGGACGGGCTGGACCCGGCGGTCGTGACCGCACGCGAGTCGCTGGTGGTGGCCGTCGACCGGGCCGATGTCGCCGACCTGCGCACCGTCGCCGACTGGTTGTCCCAGCAGGGCCACCCGGTGGTTTGGGAGTCGAACGCCCGCGACGTCGAACCGCTACTGGCACAAGGCATCCGGCACGGTTTCCGGGCGCCCACCGAGCTGGCGGTGGACAACCGCGGCGTCGTCGACGCGCTGGCCCGGGACTGTGAGCGGCTCGGCGTGCGCTGGGCGGCGCCGGTCACCGATCTCAGCGCCGCCGACGGTGACACGGCGGTGATTGCGAACGGGATCGACGCGCCCGCGTTGTGGCCCGGCCTGCCGGTGCGGCCGGTGAAGGGCGAGGTACTGCGGCTGCGCTGGCGCAAAGGCTGTATGCCGTTGCTGGGCAGGGTGGTTCGGGCCCGCGTGCACGGACGCCAGGTGTATCTGGTGCCGCGGGCCGACGGGGTGGTGGTGGGAGCCACCCAGTACGAGCACGGCAGGGATACCGCGCCGGTGGTGTCGGGGATACGTGACCTGCTCGAGGATGCGTGTGCGGTGATGCCGGCGCTCGGGGAGTACGAATTCGCCGAATGTGCCGCTGGCCTGCGCCCGATGACGCCCGATAACCTGCCCATTGTGCGACGACTCGACGAGCGGACCGTGGTGGCCGCCGGTCACGGCCGGTCGGGCTTTCTGCTGGCGCCCTGGACCGCCGAAAGGGTTGTCTCAGAACTCGTTCCGGTGGGAGCCCAGTCATGATCGTGATGGTCAACGAGCAACGGCTCGAGGTCGACGAACCGACCACGGTGGCCGCGCTGCTGGCTTCGCTCGGCTTCCCCGAGCGCGGTGTCGCCGTCGCGATGGGCGACGCGGTGCTGCCCCGTTCGGATTGGGCCACAGAACTTTTCGACGGTGCGCGACTAGAGGTGGTGACGGCGGTGCAGGGTGGCTGACCATAAACTGACGATCGCGGATCGCAGCTTCTCGTCCCGGCTCATCATGGGTACCGGCGGTGCCACGAGCCTGTCGGTATTGGAGGAGGCGCTGGTCGCCTCCGGAACCGAGCTGACCACCGTGGCGATTCGCCGGGTCGACGCCGAGGGTGGCACCGGCCTGCTCGATCTGCTCAACCGGCTCGGCATCACACCGCTGCCCAACACCGCCGGCTGTCGCAGCGCCGCCGAGGCCGTGCTGACCGCGCAGCTTGCCCGCGAGGCGCTGGACACCAACTGGGTCAAGCTCGAGGTGATCGCGGACGAGCGCACACTGCTGCCCGATGCGATCGAATTGGTCAGAGCGGCCGAGCAATTGGTCGACGACGGATTCGTGGTACTGCCCTACACCAATGACGACCCGGCGCTGGCCCGGCGGCTGGAGGACACCGGTTGCGCGGCGGTGATGCCGCTGGGGTCACCGATCGGCACGGGTCTGGGCATCACCAACCCGCACAACATCGAGATGATCGTCGCCCGGGCGGGTGTTCCGGTGGTGCTCGATGCGGGCATCGGAACGGCCAGCGATGCGGCGCTGGCGATGGAATTGGGTTGCGACGCAGTGCTGTTGGCGACCGCGGTGACCCGCGCCGCTGACCCGCCGGCCATGGCCGCGGCGATGGCCGCCGGCGTCAACGCCGGGTTCCTGGCGCGTCGCGCCGGCCGGATCCCGAAACGCTTCTGGGCGCATGCATCGAGCCCCTCCAGATGAAAAGATATGTCGCGCTGGGTAGTTCGATGGCATCCGGCCCCGGGATCAAACCGCGTGCCGAGGGCGCGCCGTTTCGGTCGGGCAGGTCGGCACGCAACTATCCGCATCTGGTCGCCGAGCGTGCCGGGCTCGAGCTGGTCGACGTCACCTACTCCGGGGCCACCACCGCCCACGTGCTGACCGACCGGCAGAACGGTGCACCGCCGCAGCTCACGGCGCTGGACGGTTCGGAGGCGCTGGTCACGGTGACTATCGGCGGCAACGACGTCGGCTACGTTCCGTTGCTGATGGCGGCCTCGTTGCCGCCCATCACGCGGCGGCTGCCGCTGATCGGGGGCCGAATCGGTGAGCTGCTGGACCGCGACGCGCGCGAGCTGGCGCTGAGCCGGGTGTTCGACTCGCTGTGCGAGGTGGGCAGGTCGATCCGCCGGCGTGCGCCGAGCGCCCGGGTGCTGTTCGTCGACTATTTGACGCTGTTGCCGCCGTCAGGCGAACCGGCGCCGCCGCTGTCCGACGAGCACGCCGACCTGGGCCGGCAGGTGGCCGCCACCCTCGAGCAATTAACGGCAAAGGCCGCCGCGGCGACGGACTGTGAAGTCGTGTCGGCCGCGGCGGCCAGCCGCGATCATCATGCGTGGTCTCGGCACCCTTGGACCGTGAAAGTCGTTGTGCCGCTACCTGGTCGTCCGGCTCCGTTGCATCCCAATGAGGCCGGGATGCAAGCGGTCGCTGACCTGATCGTGAGCCGGTTGTAGCGGGGCTCAGCCGTTGGTGCGCCACCACTGGTACAGCGAGGAGGTGTCGCCACCGGATGCCCGGACGAAAGCCAGCACATTCTTGGCGTCGACGGTCCAGATGACCTCGGCCTTGCCGTCATCGGTCCCGCAGGCCACCTGTCCGGCGGAGTCGGTGGAGCTGCCCTGGTGCCAGACGGTCGGTGACTTGGCGTCCCCGCAGTTTGTAAGCTGGTCGCTACCAATGAGTTTGGTGAACGCGCTGGCCAGGTCCGCGCTGTTGGGGAACTGGAAGTACTTCGCCGAGGCCGGTCCGCTGCTGTCGGCGTTCTGGCCGCAGGCCAGTACCGCCTGCACCGTCGGGAAAGCGGACTGCACCTCGGAAACCGCCTGTGAGCCGCAGTTGCTCGAGGAGTAACCCTTCGACAGCGAGCCGGCGAACGCGTCGGTGGGGTCTGCGGATGCGGTAGCCACGCCGGCGCAGGCGAAGCCACCGACGAGCGCCGCGGTCGTGATGCCACGCACCGCGTTCCTGAGGTAGGTCATTTTCAGCTCCTTAGTTGTTTGGTTGTTGGTTGTGGGAAGTGCTCCGCAGGCACACTGGAAGTCCCTGCGGCCGAACAAAATCAGCCGTTCGTGCGCCACCATTGGTAGAGCGCCTGGACGTCGGTGGTGGATCCGCGGATGTAGCTCAGCACATTCTTGGCCTCGGTGGTCCAGATGACCTCCGCGGCACCCTGGTAGGTACCGCAGGCGACCTGTCCCGCGGTGGCACCGGCACTGCCGGTGTGCCACGTGGTCGGCGACTGGCCGCTGTCGCCGCATGCGGTGAGGCTCTCATCCTTGATGCTGGCGGTGAATCCGCCGTTGAGGTCGCCGGTGTTGTTGTACAGCAGATAGGTCGCTTTGACGGGTCCGTTCGCGTCCGCGTTCTGTCCGCAGTTGATCGCGGCCGCCACTCCCGCGGGAGGCTCTTTGGGGGTGCAGTTGCTCGACGAGTAGCCCTTGGACAGCGAAGCGGCGAGCGTGTCATTGGGGTCGGCGTTCGCCGTGGCGGTGCCCAGGTGGGCAAAGCCACCCATGAGCGCTACCGCGGTGGCGGCTCGCAGCACCGTGTTGAGATGGGACAACTCGTGGCTCCTTAATCGGCGGACCGACATATGCGGCTGCGTTGATATCGGTGAGTGTATTTCTCAAACTCCCCGTAGAACAGGGCTTTCATCCCAATAGGCATCGTAGGGCTACGCCGGAGCGGTCCAACACATTCCGCTGGCAACTGTCTGTCTGGGCATCGATCGCAGCACCGTGGTGCACCGAAACGCGTTGTGTATCAATGTATTTAGCGGTTGGCCGGGGTACCCGTCAGGTGTGGGCGCCAACATCGCCACGTGAGCGGTGGAGGTGCCCGGCAAGCAATTTCAGATTGGTGATGCCGTCGAGACTGCTCTCCGGTATGGTAAGCCTCGCTTCACGCCAGCTAACTCTTTCGATCTGGAGAATCCATGACTCAACCACCCCCTCCCGGTTACCCGCCGCAGCAGCCGCCGGCAGGTCAGCAGCCGGACAACTATCTGGTCTGGTCGATCCTGGCGACGCTGTTCTGCTGTCTTCCGCTCGGGATCGTGGCGATCGTCAAGTCCACGCAGGTCAGTGGTTTGTGGGCGCAGGGCCAGTACGCCGAGGCGCAGGCTGCTGCCGACAGTGCCAAGAAATTCGTGAAGTATTCCGTCATCGCCGGCGTGGTCGGCGCCGTCATCTACGGCGTCATCATCGCGCTGGGTGCGATGAACACCGACACCAGCTCGGCGGCGATGATGATGGTCGATGCCCTGAGCCTGGGCTGATCCGATGGTGACCCGCCAAGGGTCGGTGCCCACGAAACTGGGTGCGCGATTGAGCGCCCCAGTGTTCGTGGCCGCAGCTTCTGCTGTGGCGTGTACCGGCATTTGGCTGGGTGACCCGACTACCCCGAACGGCCCGTTGCCGACCTGCCCCACCAAAGCATTACTGGGTATCGACTGTCCCGGCTGCGGCAGCATGCGAATGCTGTACAGCCTGATGCACGGTGACCTGTTGGCGGCCGCCAGATTTAACGCGCTCGGTCTGGTGGCAGTCGGGCTCCTGGTCTGGGCCTACCTGGCCTGGACGTATGGCCGGGTGACCGGCCGGCGGGTCCGGGGCTGGCAGCACAATCGCTGGGCCGCCATGGTGACTCTGTCACTGGTGGTGGTCTGGTTTGTGGTGCGAAATCTGCCCTTTGCTCCGTTCAGCGCGTTGTACGTCTGAGATTGCCGCCTTCGCATCTGGTCTAACGTGGGCGCAATGGTGCACAAATTGAAGATGGTTCCGGTGGTGCTGGCTCTCAGCGCGATCGTCGCTTCCCTGGGGGTGGGCTGCGGGCGCGGGGCAAACCAGGCCGGGTCCAGTGGCGGCGGCCAGGCGGCGGGCGAGTTCGCGAACACGATCCGCAGCAAGGTCACCACCGACGCGATGATGGCGCACCTGACCAAGCTGCAGGACATCGCCAACTCCAACAACGGCACGCGCGCCGTGGGTACTCCCGGCTACGAAGCCAGCGTCGACTATGTCGTCGAGACGTTGCGTAAGAGCGGTTTTGACGTGCAGACTCCCGAGTTCTCGGCCCGGGTGTTCCACTCCGAGAAGGGTTCGGTGTCAGCCGGCGACCTGACCGCGGATGCCCGCGCACTCGAATACAGCCTGCCCACCCCGGCCGAGGGAACGACCGGACCGCTGCTGTTCGCACCCAGCGGCGAGAACCCCGGTTGCTCGCCCGGCGACTACGACAAACTGCCTGCCAAAGGCGCGGTCGCCGTGGTGGATCGCGGCGGCTGCCAGTTCGCCCAGAAGGAAGACGCGGCCGCCCAGCGGGGCGCGGCGGCCCTGATCGTCATCGACAACGTCGACGAGCAAGCGATGGGTGGCACCCTCGGAGCAAACACCGACGTGAAGATTCCGGTGGTCAGTGTCACCAGATCGGTCGGGTTCCAGTTGCGCTCCAAATCCGGCCCGGTGACCATCAAACTCAACGCCAACACCCAGAGTTTCAAGGCCCGCAACGTCATCGCGCAGACCAAGACCGGATCGCCGACCGACGTGGTGATGGCCGGTGCGCATCTGGACAGCGTGCCCGAAGGCCCCGGCATCAACGACAACGGTTCCGGAGTGGCGGCGATCCTGGAATCCGCTGTGCAACTCGGGAATTCACCACAGGTGCACAACGCGGTGCGGTTCGCTTTCTGGGGCGCCGAGGAGCTCGGCCTGATCGGTTCGCGCAACTACGTCGAATCGCTGGACGCCGAGGGCCTCAAGAACATCGCGCTGTATCTGAACTTCGACATGCTGGCATCGCCGAATCCCGGTTACTTCACCTACGACGGTGACCAGTCGCTGCCGATGGACGCGCGTGGCCAGCCGGTGGTGCCCGAGGGGTCGGCCGGCATCGAGCGGACTCTGGTCGCCTACCTGAAGCAGGCCGGAAAGACCGCCCAGGACACCTCTTTCGACGGTCGCTCCGACTACGACGGATTCACGCTGGCGGGCATCCCGTCGGGTGGGCTGTTCTCCGGCGCCGAGGTCAAGATGTCGCAGGACCAGGCCAAGCTGTGGGGCGGCAAGGCAGACGAGCCGTTCGACCCCAACTATCACCAGAAGGGCGACAATCTGGAGCAAATCGACCGGACCTCGCTGGGCATCCAGGGCGGCGGTGTCGCCTACGCGGTAGCGCTCTACGCCCAGGATCTCGGCGGGCGCAACGGTGTTCCGGTGATGGAGGACCGCGTCCGGCACGTGCTCGCCAAGCCATGACGCGGCCGCTCGCCGTATTGCTGCTGACGCTGCTGATCGCGGCCTGCGCGGCGACCCACCCGCCCGCCCGGCAGCCGTCCGCCGCACCCGACCCGGGCCATTCGCTGGCCGCGAAGGTGACCGCGGACGGTATGTTCGTGCACCTGCGCGCGCTGCAGGAGATCGCCAACGCCAACAAGGGCAATCGGACGACCGGCACCCCGGGTTATGACGCCAGTGTCGACTACGTGGTGAAAGCCTTGCGCGGCAAGGGGTTCGACGTTTCGACGCCGCAGTTCGAGCGGATGCGGAACGTGTCCGAGGGCAAGCCCACCCTGACGGTCGGTGGCCGTAGCTTCCCGGTGGACCAGGCTTCGCTGCTGGTGCGAACGCCGCCCGGTGGCTTGACCGGCCAGGTGATACGGCCCGCCCAAGCCGCCGGCTGCGCCGCGGGAGACTATCCGGCCGCGGTGGCCAGAGGGGCGATCGCCGTCGTCGACGACAGTCGCTGCTCGGTGGTCGACAAACAGAACGCCGCGGTCGGCAGGGGCGCCGCGGCGGTGATCGTGATCAGCCAGCCCAGCGGTCAGGGCGCGCCGCCGACCCTGTTCAACCCCGGCTACTACAACCAGCTGACGGTGCCGGTCGCGGTGGTGGGGGCCAATGGAGCGGCCGCGCTGAAGGGGGCCACCGCGTCGGTGCGGCTGGTGCTGGACGCCGAGAACGTCAAGGTCAGCTCGCGAAACGTGGTGGCGCAGACGAAAACCGGGTCGGGCAGTGAAGTGGTGATGGTCGGCACCCATCTGGACAGCCCGGCTGACAGCCCGGGTATCAACAATGCGGGCTCCGGAGTCGCGGCGGTGCTCGAGACCGCTCTGCAGCTGGGTCCGCTGCCGCCGGTGTCCAACGCGGTCCGCTTCGCCTTCTGGGGCGCCGCGGAGAACGGGCTCGACGGCTCCATGGACTACGTGTTCGGTCTGGACAACAACGCGCTCAACGACATCGCCCTCTACCTCAACTTCGACATGCTCGGATCCCCCAACCCGGGCTTCTTCACCGACGACGGGGACCAGTCCGGCCCGGCCGGACCAGGCGTGGCGGCATCGGACATTCCGGAGGGGTCGGCCGGCATCGAGCGCACCCTGGCCGGCTATCTGAACCTGGCCGGCAAGCGGCCGGCCGACATGCCGTTGAACACCCGGACCGACTACCACCCGTTCCTGGTCGCCGGCGTGCCGGTGGGCGGCATGAACACCGGCGCGTCCCAGACGAAAACGACTGTGCAGGCCCGGCTCTGGGGTGGACAACCAGGAGCCGCCTTCGATCCGAACTATCAGGGCGCCCGCGACACCGTCGATGCGGTCAACCGCGACGCGCTGGCGGTGATGGGGTCCGGGGTCGCGTTCGCGGTAGGCACCTACGCGGAGTCGATCGGCGGCGTCAACGGCGTCACACCGCACGACAAACGCCATCGGACACGGGTTTCCTGAGAACGGCACCCTGATTGGGCAGCAACCGTTTTCGCCCCGCGCAGCCGCCTGGCCGCACCCGCTGCACAAAGTGCTCATTATGGGGTGTGACCCATTTAGAATGAGTTTCCTTTGGTGCAGGCTCGGGACGGGGTTGATCGAATGAAGTTGCGCTCGCGCAGGGTGGTCGCGTCCTCACGCGCCCTGACGGCTTGTCTGGCTGCGGTGTTGGTGGTGGCGGGCTGTACCACCATGGTCACCGGACGCGCCGTGTCGGTACTCAACGATCCGTTCCGGGTGGGTGGGCTGCCGGCCACCGACGGGCCCAGCGGAGTCAAGCCGAACGGGCCGGCGCCGACAGGCACCGTGCTCAACACCAACAACGGGCCCATCGACAAGTTGTCCCTGCTGTCGGTCAACGACATCGAGGAATTCTGGAAGAACAACTACATCGCACCCCTGCAGGGCTCGTTCAAACCCGTCGACAAGTTGGTGTCGTATGACTCCAACGACCCCAACAGCCCGATCGTCTGTCACAACGAGACCTACGACCTGGTCAATGCCTTCTACACCTCCCGGTGCAACATGATCGCCTGGGACCGTGGCGTATTCATGGCAGTCGCGCAGAAATACTTCGGCGACATGTCGGTGAACGGCGTGCTGGCCCACGAATTCGGGCACGCCCTGCAGACCATGGCCAAGCTGGTCACCCGCAAAGACCCCACCATCGTGCGCGAGCAGCAGGCCGACTGCTTCGCCGGGGTGTACATGTACAACGTGGCCGCCGGTAAGTCGCCGCGCTTCAACATCAGCACCGCGGATGGACTCGACCACGTGCTGGCCGGCATCATCACGACGCGCGACCCGGTGATGGACGCCGACTCCCAGAACGACGACGAGCACGGTTCGGCTCTCGACCGGGTCAGCGCCTTCCAGATGGGCTTCATCACCGGCACCTCCGCGTGCGCGGGGATCAACAAGGCCGAGGTGGAGCAGCGGCGAGGCGATCTACCGACCACACTGCGGGTCGACACCGGCGGGGACCCGGAGACCGGCGAAGTGCAGATCACCGAAGACACGCTGAAGACGCTGATGGAGTTGATGGGCAAGATCTTCTCGCCGAAGAGCCCGCCCACACTGGTCCTCAAGGCGGGCGGCTGCTCGGATGCCAAGCCCAGTCCGCCGGCGTCCTACTGCCCGGCCACCAACACGATCAACGTGGACCTGCCCGCACTGGCGACCATGGGCAAGGTCGCCGGCGAGAAGGAACACAGCCTGCCGCAGGGTGACGACACTGCGCTGTCGATCGTCATGTCGCGGTACGCGCTCGCGGTGCAGCACGAGCGTGGGCTGGCGATGCAGAGCCCGTGGACCGCGCTGCGCACGGCGTGCCTCACCGGCGTCGCGCACCGCAAGATGGCCGAGAACATCGAGCTGCCCTCCGGCAACTCCCTGGTGCTGACGGCCGGTGACCTCGATGAAGCCGTCGCGGGACTCCTGACCAACCACATGGTCGCCAGTGACGCCGACGGCATCAGCGTCCCCGCCGGATTCACCCGTATCGCCGCGTTCCGCTCTGGGGTGGGTGGCGAGATGGACGGGTGCTACTCCCGCTACCCGGGCTGATCTCCCGGCTCCGGGTCAGGCGGGTCAGGCTTTTCGGGCCGCCGGAGGCAGCAGGCGAAGCGCCGCGTCGACGGCCAGGGCGGGGACGTCGAGAGTCTTCGAGCCCAGATCGTGCCGCGCGCCGGTGATTTCGACGATCTCGGTGGGTGCGGCGATCAGCTCCGCGGCCTCACGCAATTCGCTGATGGTGCCGAACGGGTCCGAGGTGCCGTGGGTGAAGACCGTCGGCACGCTGATGCGGGGCAGGTGCTCGGTGCGCGGGCGCTCCGGCTTGCCCGGCGGATGGAGCGGGTAGGAGAAGAGCGTCAGCTCGTCCACCGGGACCTCCAGGGCGGCCACCACCATCGAGGTCTGCCGGCCGCCGTAGGAATGCCCCCCGGCGATCAGTGGGCCGTCCGCCAGGGTGCGGCACAACTCGATTGCCTCGACGACGCCCGCCTGATCGGCGATGGCGGAGTTGGACGGCGGACCCTTGGGGCGCCGTCGCCGGTAGGGCAGGTTGTAGCGCACCGCCAGCCAGCCCCGGCGTGCCCACTCGTCGCAAATGCGTTGCAGCAGAGCGGAATCACGGTTGCCCCCGGCGCCGTGTGTCAGCACCGCGACGCCTTGGGGTGTGCCCACCGGTTCGTGCGCGATGCCGGCGATGTCGTCGAGGTTCATGCGTTCAGCCGGAACAGCGGGGACACGGGGCCGTGGCCGCCGCCGAGTGGGTAGGCGGCGCGCAGACATTCGGTGACCCAGCGCTTGCCGAATGCGACCGCGTCGGGCATCTGATATCCGTGGGCCAGCGCACACGCCGTCGCCGCCGCCAGCGTGTCGCCGCCACCGTGGTCGTTGCCGGTGGGCAGTCGCTCGGCGTCGAACTCGTAAAATTCCTCGCCGTCGTAGAGCAGGTCGCTGCTGCGCTGCGACGAGCGCAGGTGTCCGCCCTTGACCAGCGCCCAGCGCGGGCCCAGAGCGTGCAGCGCTTCGGCGGCGGCGCGTTGGGTGTCGGTATCGATGACATCGATACCGACCAGTAGTTTCACTTCGTCCAGATTGGGTGTCACCAGGGTCGCCATCGGAAACAGTTGGCTACGAAGCGAATCCAGTGCCGAAGCGGCAAGCAGCGGGTCCCCGTGCATGGACGCGCACACGGGGTCGACGACCAGCGGCACAGTCAGGTCGAGCCCGCGCCAGGTGCGTGCCACCGCCTCGATGATGGACGCGGACGCCAGCATCCCGGTCTTGGCGGCCTGGATGCCGATGTCGGTGACCACCGCTTCGATCTGCCCGGCCACCACGTCGTCTGGAATCTCGTGAAAGCTCTTGACGCCCAATGTGTTCTGCACCGTGACGGCGGTGACTGCGACGCAGGCATGGACGCCGAGCAGCGCGATGGTGCGCATGTCGGCCTGGATGCCGGCGCCACCGCCGGAGTCTGATCCGGCGATGGTCAGCACCCGCAGCGGCGTCGTTCCCGGCGCCGGAAGCGGCAGGAAACTCACTGGGTAAGGGGGAGATACACCCGGTTGCCGTGTTCGGCGAACTCACGGGACTTCTCGGCCATGCCGCTGGCCAGCATCGCCTCGACGTCTTCCTCGGTCTCCAGGCCGTGTTTGGCGGCGAAATCCCGCACATCCTGCGTGATGCGCATCGAGCAGAACTTCGGCCCGCACATCGAGCAGAAGTGCGCCGTCTTGGCAGGCTCCGCCGGCAGCGTCTCATCGTGGTACTCCCGCGCGGTGTCGGGGTCCAGCGACAGCGCGAACTGGTCGTTCCAGCGGAACTCGAAACGCGCCTGCGACAACGCATTGTCGCGGTCCTGTGCATGCGGGTGGCCCTTGGCCAGATCGCCTGCGTGCGCGGCGATCTTGTAGGCGATGACGCCGTCCTTGACGTCCTTGCGATCGGGCAGGCCGAGGTGCTCCTTGGGGGTGACGTAGCACAGCATCGCGGTGCCGGCCTGGGCGATGATGGCCGCGCCGATCGCCGAGGTGATGTGGTCATAGGCCGGTGCGATGTCGGTGGCCAGCGGGCCGAGCGTGTAGAAGGGGGCCTCTTCGCAGAGCTCCTCTTCCAGCCGCACGTTCTCGACGATCTTGTGCATCGGGACGTGGCCGGGTCCTTCGATCATCACCTGCACGCCATGGGATTTCGCGATCTTGGTCAGCTCGCCCAGGGTGCGCAGCTCGGCGAACTGCGCGGCGTCATTGGCGTCGGCGATCGAGCCCGGCCGCAATCCGTCTCCCAGTGAGAAGGTCACGTCGTACTGAGCCAGGATGTCGCAGAGTTCCTCGAAATTGGTGTACAGGAACGATTCCCGGTGATGCGCCAGGCACCAGGCGGCCATGATGGAGCCGCCCCGCGACACGATGCCGGTGACCCGCTTGGCGGTCAGCGGGACATAGCGCAGCAGCACCCCGGCGTGCACGGTCATGTAGTCCACACCCTGCTCGCACTGCTCGATCACGGTGTCCCGGTACAGCTCCCAGGTCAATTCGGTGGGGTCGCCGTTGACCTTCTCCAGCGCCTGGTAGATGGGCACGGTGCCAACCGGCACGGGGGAGTTGCGCAGGATCCACTCGCGGGTCTCGTGGATGTTCTTGCCGGTGGACAGGTCCATGATGGTGTCGGCGCCCCAGCGGGTCGCCCACACCATCTTGTCGACCTCTTCGGCGATCGAGGATGTGACGGCCGAGTTGCCGATGTTGGCGTTCACCTTGACCGCGAACGCCTTGCCGATGATCATCGGCTCGCTCTCGGGGTGGTTGTGGTTGGCCGGAATGATGGCGCGGCCGATCGCGACCTCATCACGCACCAGTTCGGCGGGCATGCCTTCGCGCGCGGCGATGAACGCCATCTCCGCGGTGATCTCCCCGGCGCGGGCCCGCTGCAACTGGGTGCCACGGTCACGGACCACACCCGGCCGGGCCGCCAGGCCGGCGGCCAGGTCGATCACGGCGTCCGCGTCGGTATAGGGCCCGGACGTGTCGTACAGGTCGAAGTGGTCGCCGGTGGACAGGTGCACGCGCCGGAAGGGGACGCGCATCCCGTCCAGCTCGCGGTACACCTTGCTGCTGCCCGCAATCGGGCCGGTGGTTACGGACGGTTCGATGGTGACAGTCATCTCTATCTCCCTACGCCGGCATTACCCGGTCAGGTTCGTACGGTCGACGGCCCCAGCCGTCCTCTCAGCGCATGAGGGTTGCGCTCCCGCGTGATTTATTGGGCTTGCCCAGCTCGCCGGGCCCCTCCCACGCTAGCGCAGGGCGGGGCGGTTGGGCAGGGGCTCAGCCGTGTGGGCCTGGAGTGCCGAACAGCGAGCCTTTGCTGCCGCCGTTGCCGCCCCTGCCGTCCGGGCCGGCCTGACCCGAACCCGGCGCTACGGTCGCGCCGCCGGCGCCGCCGCCACCCCCGTTGCCGCCGTCGCCGATGAAGCCGATGGAATCGCCACCATCACCACCGTCGCCACCGGTCCCGCCGATGAGGCCTTTGCCGCCGGCTCTGCCTATCCCGCCGGCGCCGCCGCTGCCCAGCAGTCCACTGTGCCCACCGTTGCCGCCACCGCCACCGGTGCCGCCGATTCCTCCGAACTGGCTGCCATCGCCGGCGAACCCGCCGGCGCCGCCCGCGCCGCCGTTGCCGAACAGCTTCGCGTCACCGCCGTAGCCCCCGAAACCGCCGGTTCCGCCAGCGTGCTGTGCAGCGGTGGCGGACGTTCCGTTGCCGCCCGCGCCGCCCGCGCCGCCGTTGCCGATCTGCCCGCTCAACCCGCCGTTGCCCCCGTGTCCGCCGCTGCCTCCCGTACCGGCGGTCGCCAGCCCGCCGGTCCCGCCGGCTCCGCCGGCCCCGCCGTCACCGAAGAGGATCCCGCCGCGGCCGGCGTCGCCACCGCTTCCGCCGAGGCCGCCGTTGGTCGCGCCGTCGCCACCCACTCCACCAGCGCCGCCAGCGCCGCCGTTGCCGAAGAGGAAGGTGGTTCCGCCGGCCCCGCCGGCGCCGCCCAGGCCTGGCACTTGCCCGGCTGCGCCCGCCCCGCCAACGCCGCCGGAACCGCCGTTGCCGTACAGCACGCTGCCCCATCCACCTACGCCGCCGGTGCCACCGTGGCCGCCGGCGGAGCCGGCACCGCCCATTCCGCCGGCACCACCGTTGCCGAACAGCCCGCAACCGCCGCCCGTGCCGCCGTAACCGCCCGAGACGGCCGCACTCCCGACTCCACCCGTCCCGCCCGTCCCGCCGTTGCCGAACAGGAAGCCGCCCAGGCCGCCGCCACCACCCGGGGCGAGGGCCCCGCCGGTGCCGCCTGCGCCTCCGTTGCCGATCAGCCCGCTGCTTCCTCCTGCGCCACCTTGCTGCCCGGGCGCGCCCGCCGCGCCATTGCCGCCGTTGCCGAACAGCAGGCCGCCCGGTTCGCCGGCGCCGCCCGGTGTCGTCGCGTTCCTGCCGTCGCCGATCAGGGGCCGGCCCAGCAGCATCCGGGCGGGCGCGTTGATCGCGTCGAGCACGATCTGGCCGGCGTTGGCGGACTCCGCACTTGCGTAGGCCCCGGCGCCGGCGTTGAGAGCCTGCACGAATTGGGCGTGAAACGCGGCTGCCTGGGTGCTCACCGCCTGGTAGGCCTGGGCGTGGCTGTCGAACAACGCGGCGATGGCCTCCGATATCTCGTCGGCTCCGGCGGCCAGGACCGTCCTGGTCCCGACCGAGGCCGCTGTGTTGGCACTGCTGATGGTGGAGGCAACGTTCGCCAGGTCCGTTGCCGCCGCTGCCATGAATTCGGGGGCTGCGATCACATACGACATGCGGACACCGTCTCCGGCAGGTGTTGCGCACTTCCTGCGCAATCATTGAACGCGCTGGTCAGCACGTCGCGAGACGGTGGAGGCCGCACGGCGAAGTGGCCGTTACCCGCGCGTAATGGGATGATGGCCGGTGTGCAGAACGATGGTCGTGAGCAGTCGACCAGTCCCGTGCTGCCGGCCGGAGCCCGGCCCTACCTCAACATCGGCAGCTTCCGCTTCTGGTTCGTCGGGCAGCGTTGGGAGTGGTCGGATGAGATGGCCCGG
Source organism: Mycobacterium sp. Z3061 (assembly GCF_031583025.1). NCBI lineage: Bacteria > Bacillati > Actinomycetota > Actinomycetes > Mycobacteriales > Mycobacteriaceae > Mycobacterium > Mycobacterium pumcae. The sequence goes on from NZ_CP134062.1 coordinate 960,772, forward strand.
ATGCACGGTTATGAGCCGGGGTCGGTGGAGCCCACGACGAAGCTGCTGATGTCGCACAAGCATCCGGCCGACCGCGCTCACGTGCAGGATCTACTGGATTATGCGCTGCGGTCGGGTGAGCCGTTCTCGAGCCGGCACCGCTTCATCGACACCGGAGGCACCGTGCACGACGCCATCGTGGTGGCCGACCGGATGCTGGACGACAACGGCGCTGTGCTGGGCACCGCCGGTCACTACATCGACCTCACCAACACCTTCGACGAGGCGCGCCAGGAGGTTCTCGACGACGCCCTGCCGGACCTGTTCGAGAACCGGGCGGCGATCGAGCAGGCCAAAGGCGTGCTGATGTACGTCTACCGGGTGAGTTCGGAGCAGGCGTTCCGGGTGCTGCAGTGGCGCTCGCAGGAGACAAATACCAAACTGCGCGAACTGGCCAAGCAGCTGCTCGATGAGGTCAGCTCGCTGGACCATCCGTCCACGGTCGCGCAGAGCCAGTTCGACCACTTGTTGCTGACGGTGCACGAGCGCATCCCTGAGGAATCCGGACGCTGAGCCGGGTTAGGCTCCCAATATCTGGGACGGGCAAGGTGGCGGATTCGGGCATCCGCACCCTGACCACCGGCCGAAATCTGACACATTTTAGGCGGGTACGTAATGGATTTGCTGGAGGTCGCGTATGAGTCGGGCGGGGAGGCGGTAATGGTGCTCGTCACGGGCGACGTGGACTCCAGCACCGCGGATTACCTGCGCGATCAGTTGGTCGCCGCGCTCGACGCCGCCACCACACACCCCAGGCGTCTGGTCATCGTTGACTTGCAGGGGGTGAACTTCTTCGGCAGCGCCGGGTTGAATGCGGTGCTCGACTGCCATGAGGCGGGCCGGGCCGCCGGGACGGCCGTCCGTCTGGTGGCTGACCATCCGCAGGTGCTGCAGCCGATCAGGGTGACCGAGTTGGACCGCATCTTCGCGATCTTTCCGACAGTGTCTGACGCGTTGCAACGATGAACCCGCATCCGCTACCGGCTGACCTCACGACTGCGGTCAAGCTTGGTGGCGAGATGGGGCGGAAGTTCGCCGACTTCGACTGGGCGGTGCATCCGCTCGGGCCGCCGCGGGGCTGGGCGGCCGAGATTCGGACCACGGTGGCCAGCACTCTGACGTCGCGGTCTCCCACGATCGTGTTTCTGCGGGCACCGGAGCTGTTCGTCTGGCACAACGACGCGTACCTGTCCCTGCTGGGGGACAACCACCCGGACGCTCTCGGCCGGACCGCCCGGGAGCTGTGGTGGGACAACTGGGATGAGATCGGCCCGATACTCACCGGGGTCCTGTCGACCGGCGTCGCGACCTGGTCGGACGGGCTGATGCTGCCGGTGGTGAGCGAATCGGCTCCGAGGAACTTCATGTTCGCGGTGAACCCGGTGCTCGGCAGCGACGGGGCGGTCAGTGCGGTGATGGCGGCCGCCACCGCTATCGCCGACCCGGGAGGCCCGGCAGCGCGGGAGCGCGCCGAGCACTCGGCAGGCCTGATGAAGCTGGACGCCGCCGTGCAGGGAGCAGGCTCGGTCGCGGGTCTCCTCGAGGCAATACTGCACTCTCCGTTTGCCAGCGGCGATGCCCCCGCCGCGGCGATCGGCGTGATCGTCGACGGTGAGGATCACCTCCAGTTCGAATTCGCCGGGGCCTTACCGGCCGAACTGCGAGACCGCTACCACGTTGCCAGGTTGGACAGCCCGCTGGTGGGCGTCGACGTCATCGCAACCGGCCGGCGCATGGTCATCCCGGACACGCTCGAGCTGCCGGCGCGGTACAGCCACGCGGTGAACGACACGGCCGGCAGTGTCCGGGCCTGCGTGGCGCAACCGTTGCGGGCCGGCAGCGGTCGCGTCGTCGGCGTGCTCACCCTGCTGTGGCCGCAAACCCGGCGGTTCACAGACTCCGAACTCGAGTTGTTCGCCCGGACCGCCGACATCACCGCGTCGGCCCTGGACCGCATCCGGTTGGCCTCGCGGGAACACCGCATCGCCGTCGACTTCCAGGAACACCTGCTGGACCTGGATCGCGGGTCGACCGCGGCGGTGGTCGCGGCCGTCTACCAGCCGGCGGGGGAGGCGATCAGGGTCGGCGGTGACTGGTTCTCAGCCACCGGGCTCGATCACCCCGACCGGATAGGCGTCGCGGTGGGCGACGTGGTGGGCCACGGCCTGCCCGCCGCGATCGTGATGAGCAGGTTGCGCGCCGCGGTCACCGTGTCGGCGCTGACGGCGTATGACCCGGCCAGCGTGCTGGGCGCTCTGGACCGGTATGCGCTGACCGTGGCCGGTGCACGTTGCGCGACGGTCGCCTACGCAGCCATCGACACCAGCGTGGAACCGGCCCGCATCAGCTATCTCTGTGCCGGGCATCCCTACCCGTTGCTGGTGTTACCGGCACAGGGTCCGGTCTACCTGGAAGCGGGGCGGCGGTCCCCTTTGGCGACCAGCGCCTCCGACGACGCGCCGGCGACCGCGACCGCTGATCTGCCGCCGGGGAGCCTGGTCCTGCTGTACACCGACGGACTGATCGAACGGGCGGGCGAGACGCTCGACCGCGGGTTCGACCGGCTCAAGGCCGCGGCCGCCGAGTGCGCGGACCTGCCTGTCGAATCCGTGTGCGCCGAACTGCTGCACCGGATGACGCCCCCTGGTGGCTACCGCGACGATGTGGTGGTGCTCGCGGTGCGTCCCCGCCACGCCGGCAGCCGAAGCTTCGCCACGGTCGTGCCGGCCACTGCGAAGCATGTTCCCGCCGTGCGCGCACGGCTGCGGGATTGGCTGGCGACAACCGGCCTGCGCAGGCAAGACGAAATTCTGCTGGCGGTGAGCGAAGCCGTCACCAACGCCATCGAGCACGGGAGCGGCTGCGAGGCCCGCAAGACGGTGGCGGTAGAGGCCTTTCTCCGGCGCGACGCGGTGTCGATCAGTGTCAGTGACTCCGGTCGTTGGGTCGGCGATTCGTCAGCCAGCCGGCGCAGTCGCCGGCGTGGCCGCGGGCTCACCCTGATCAGCGGCTTGGCGGACCAGGTCGAGACGGTCCGCACCACCGGCGGAACCCGGGTGACGCTGCGCTTCGCCTCCGCGTCCTAGTCGGCTTCTTCCAGGGCCTCGCCGATCTCCTCCAAAATCTGGTTGTGGTGATTGCTGGCCAGGAGGTGCCCCGTGCCGATCACCAGAGCCACCGGCCAGTCGATCAGCTCGAAGGCGGTCAGGGCGATCAGTCCGCCGAAATAGGCGAGCTGCTCGGGTGGGGGGACGTTCACCTTGCCCACTATCGGCAGGTTCACCGTGAAGGTGTGTCCCGCCCGGATTCTGTCTACCGCCTCGCGTTGTGGGGTGTGCCGGCGTTCTTTCTTTTCCGCCATCATTTGCCTTTCGGTAACGTCGGATTTGCCGTCCTGCCGGTTGATGCGGTCACCGTCGGAGATATGACGACGACAGAACACCCGACCGACCCGTTAGCGGCGTCGTTCGCCGTGTTGCTGAGGGGGCCTCTAACCGAACTTTATGCGCTGTTGTGGCGCGTTGGCGTGCTGGAGGTTCGAACGAACGAGCGGCGCCCTCGGCAACTGGCGGAGTACAGCCGGGCAACCGGTTGATTATCTGAATCGACGCCTCGTCAGTTCGTGCTGCGCAGGTCGCTGGTGCCGGCTCTGCGGCCCGCCGTTTTCCTCGCAGTCTTCGCGGGAGCTTTCTTGGCCGGCGGCTCGTCGGGTACCGGCGCGAGCTTGGCCTTGGCCGGCTGCACGGCCTGCGCCGGGGGCTCGGGCTGATGGCTCAGCCTGCGGAGCAACAGCGCGCCGCCACCGACGGCCAGCAGGATCGGCCATTCGACCAGACCCGCCGCGCCGATCGCGCCGATGGCCAGGGCCGCGGCCGGAGTCGACTTGCTGCCGGTGCTGAGTCCCTGCTGGATCCCCTCGGCGGCGCCCTTGACACCGCCGACGATGCCGTTGACGGCCGCGCCTCCCACGGCACCCGCGGCGGACGTTGTCGCCGTCGCGGCACGACTCACCGTCCGTCCCACGCCCCGCACCGCTTGATCGACGACACCCATGATGCCTCCCTGGCCTAGGTTTTCTCTGCTTTGTATACCCCTATGAGACTCACATGACCAGAAATTCTCAGCTGGTTCGCAGATCGACCAATACGGGTGCATGGTCGCTGGGCGCTTTGCCTTTCCGCTCCTCCCGGACGATCTGCGCGTCCACCACCCGGGCAGCCAGCGCCGGTGAGCCGAGGATGAAGTCGATCCGCATGCCCTGCCGCTTCGGGAAGCGCAGCTGGGTGTAGTCCCAGTACGTGTACACCCCCGGCCCGGGGGTGAAAGGCCTTACCACGTCCGTGAATTGGGCGTCTACGATCGCGTTGAACGCCTGCCGCTCGGGTTCGGATACGTGGGTGCAACCCTGGTAGAACTCGGTGCTCCAGACGTCCTCGTCGGTGGGCGCGATGTTCCAGTCCCCGACCAGTGCGATCGGGGCCGACGGGTCCGCGCGCAGCCAACCTTCGGCCGTGTTGCGAAGTGCGGCAAGCCATTCCAGTTTGTAGGAATAGTGCGGATCGTCGAGCGAGCGCCCGTTGGGCACGTACAGGCTCCACACCCGCACACCGCCGCACGTCGCGCCCACGGCGCGGGCTTCGGACGCGGCGGCCACATCGGGCTTGCCGCTCCAGGTGGGTTGGCCTTCGAATCCGACCTGCACGTCCTCGAGGCCGACGCGGGAGGCGATCGCCACGCCGTTCCACTGATTGAAACCGACATGTGCCACCTCGTAGCCGCGTTCGATCAATGGCAGCGCGGGGAATTGGGTGTCCGAGCACTTGGTCTCCTGCATGGCCAGCACGTCGACCTCGGCGCGATCGAGCCAGTCAACGACACGATCGAGCCGGGTGCGGATCGAGTTGACGTTCCAGGTGGCCAGCCGCAACAGCTCGGGCATGGGGTGTCTCCTATCGGTGGCGAGGGTCAGGGGCGGTGGAAGTAGCGGCGGCGGTGGTGCAGCCGGAAGCCCAGTTCCTCCGCCGCGGCAGTCGATTCGGTGTCCGGGACGCACACGTATTGCGGTGTGGCCGCTGCAGTTTCGCGCACCAGAAGCTGTTCGACGAGTTCGCATTCCAGGCCGGCGGGCGGGGACAGCAGGCGGTCCGGGATCAGCAATCGCGGGGTCAGGCCGCGCTCGTCGTACCAATCGAAGATCTCCGGTACGGTGCCGGATTGGGCCGAAATATCAAGCGGCACAGCGGCATTACTGGCCAGGGTGGAGCCATGGGCGCGCAGCAGCCAGCCGTTCAGCCAGAATTGCTCGGCACCCGGTGAGTCCGCAGCGGCGGCTCGCTCGAGACTGCGGATGTCGGCGGTGCGGACGGGTGCGGGGGTCAGGATGCGCACCGCCGTCACGTCGGCCGGAGCGACGTCGACCACCACGCCGGACTTCGTCTGCACCCGCACCGTCGGGTCGATGGCCAGCAGGCGCCCCACCGCATCCGTCAGCGGCGGGACGGACCCGGGGGGTCGGCGGTAGCGCAGCGTCACCCGCGTGCCGAGGGCCGGCCACGAGACCATCAGTGACCGAACGGGTCGGGTCCCTCGCCCGGCAGCCAGGACAGGCCGGGAACACCCCAGCCGTGCGATTTGATGGCCCGTTTCGCGGCCCGGGCGTGCCGGCCGATCAGGCAGTCGACGTAGAGGAATCCGTCCAGGTGGCCGGTCTCGTGCTGCAGCATGCGGGCGAACAGGCCGGTGCCCTCGATGGAGACGGGCTTCCCCTCGCCGTCCAGTCCGGTGACCCGGGCCCAGTCGGCACGCCCGGTGGGGAAGGACTCGCCCGGAACCGACAGGCATCCCTCGTCGTCGTCGTGCCCGGCTGACGGCATCGTCTCGGGGATCTCGGAGGTCTCCAGCACCGGATTGACGACGACTCCGCGGCGGCGGTTGGTCAGCCCCCGATCGTCGGAGCAGTCGTAGACGAAGACCCGCAGCCCGTAGCCGATCTGGTTGGCCGCCAGACCGACGCCGTGGGCGGCGTCCATCGTGTCGTACATGTCCTTGATCAGCGCGGGCAGGTCGGCCGGCAGCGACCCGTCGGCGCCGACCGGGATCGGCGTCGTCGGGTTGTGCAAGACGGGATCGCCCACGATGCGGATGGGTACGACGGCCATGGTCGGCTAGCTTAAGGCGTCTGGTCGCAGCGGCCCGGAACGGGCCGTGCGGCAAGTGTGACCAAACCGACGGAGGCCGGGCCGGCCAGCGCGTCTGCCAGGCATCCTGCCGGCCGCAGACGTCGCGTATTCCAAAGCAACTCGGCCGACTCGCGGGTCTGGTTTCCGGCTCAGCAGATAGCGGCGTGTTTCAATAATCGCCGGAGAATGCCCCCGATCTAGGTCAGGTCATTCGAGTCAATCGAGTTTTCGCCGGAAGGGTCCAGGGGAAGCGATATGGACAGCGCCATGGCGCGGGCACATCGATCGGGGGACAACACTGAGGTCGCGGATGGGTTGACCCGGCGCGAACACGACATCCTGGCCTTCGAACGTCAGTGGTGGAAGTTCGCCGGCGTGAAGGAAGACGCGATCAAAGAGCTGTTCTCGATGTCGGCGACGCGCTACTACCAAGTGCTCAATGCGCTCGTCGACCGGCCGGAGGCGTTGGCAGCCGACCCGATGCTGGTGAAGCGCCTGCGGCGGCTGCGCGCCAGCCGTCAGAAGGCCCGCGCCGCACGCCGGCTCGGCTTCGATGTGACCTGAGACGCTCCCGGGCTACAGTGGGCTCGATGAATGAGCGCGTACCGGACTCTTCCGGGCTTCCCCTGCGGGCCATGGTGATGGTGCTGTTGTTCCTGGGCGTCATATTCCTGCTGCTCGGCTGGCAGGCCCTGGACTCCTCGGGAAAGTCCGACGACGAGGCGTCGCCGGTGACCACCGTCTCGGCCACCACGGCACCGTCCTCGTCGACCAGCGCCAAGCCGGCGGCGGCGAACGAGGCCGAGGTGCGGGTCTACAACATCTCGTCGAAGGAAGGCATCGCCAAGACCACCGCCGACGAGCTCAAGGCCGCCGGGTTCAAGGTCACCGAGGTGACCAACCTTTCGGTTTCAGACGTCACCGCCACCACCGTCTATTACGGCGAAGAAAGCGAGAAGGCCACCGCGGACGCGGTGGGCAAGAAGCTGGGAGCGCCGGTGGAAAAGCGGATCTCGGCACTTTCCGACCAACCGCCCGGCGTCATCGTTTTGGTGATGGGTTGACGCTGATTCCGGAGGCTCGCCACGCTAGGCTCTCCGCTATGCCTAAGCCTGCCGGTTTGAAAGTCGCAGCCGTAACGTGTGTCGCTCTGGTGAGCGCGTGCTCGTCGCCTCAGCAACCGACGTCGACGCCGGGTACCACCCCGTCGGTCTGGACGGGATCTCCGGCACCCTCGACCTCCGGCCACCAGGAGGCGACGCCGAGTCCTCAGGCGGGGGCGGCGGCCCAGATGTTGATGACCGTCCTGAAGGGTCCCGACGGCAATCAGATCGCCACGGCGAAGTTCGAGTTCGCCAACGGCTATGCCACCGTGACGGTCGCGACGACGGGCACCGGCGTGCTCTCACCCGGCTTCCACGGCATGCACCTGCACAAGGTGGGCAAGTGCGAGGCCAACTCCGTGGCTCCCAACGGCGGCGCGCCCGGTGACTTCCTGTCCGCCGGCGGGCATCTGCAGCTGCCCGGAGCCAGCGGCCACGCCAGTGGCGACCTGCCGCCGTTGCAGGTCCGCAAGGACGGCTCCGGGACGCTCGTCACCACCACGGACGCCTTCACGATGGACGACCTCACTTCCGGCGCCAAGACCGCGATCATCATCCACGCGGGCGCGGACAACTTCGCCAACATTCCGGCGGATCGTTACAAGCAGAACGACGGGACACCCGGTCCCGACGAGACGACGATGACAACCGGTGACGCCGGCAAGCGGGTGGCGTGCGGTGTCATTGGGTCCGGGTAAGGGTCTGGTTAACGGCCCGGGCTTCCCGCCGTCCTCCAGGGCCCGCAGCCACATCGATTTCGCTCGTTCGCCGCGGCCGACCGTCGGCGTGGAGTGGGAGTTCGCGCTCGTCGACGCGCAGACCCGTGACCTGAGCAACGAGGCCACCGCGGTGATCGCCGAGATCGGCGAAAACCCGCGCGTACACAAGGAATTGCTGCGCAACACCGTCGAGGTGGTCAGCGGCATCTGCGAGAATGCCGCCGAGGCGATGGCCGACCTGCGCGACACCCTGGGCCCGGCCCGCCGGATCGTGCGCGACCGCGGCATGGAGTTGTTCTGCGCCGGGACCCATCCCTTCGCGCAATGGTCCAGCCAGAAGCTCACCGACGCGCCGCGGTACGCCGAACTGATCAAGCGCACCCAGTGGTGGGGCAGGCAGATGCTGATCTGGGGCGTGCACGTACATGTCGGGATCTCGTCGGCCAACAAGGTCATGCCCATCATGTCGTCACTGCTCAACCAGTACCCGCACCTGCTGGCACTGTCGGCCTCCTCGCCCTGGTGGGGTGGCGAGGACACCGGGTACGCGAGCAACCGGTCGATGATGTTTCAGCAACTGCCCACCGCGGGGTTGCCGTTCCAGTTCCAGAAATGGTCGGAGTTCGAGGGCTTCGTCTACGACCAGAAGAAGACCGGCATCATCGACCATGTCGACGAAGTCCGTTGGGACATAAGGCCTTCCCCGCATCTCGGCACGCTCGAGGTGCGGATCTGCGACGGCGTGTCCAACCTGCGGGAACTGGGTGCGCTGGTCGCGTTGACGCACTGTCTGATCGTCGACCTGGACCGCCGGCTGGAGGCCGACCAGCCGCTGCCGACCATGCCGCCCTGGCATGTGCAGGAGAACAAATGGCGGGCCGCCCGCTATGGGCTGGACGCCGTGATCATCCTGGATGCCGACAGCAACGAGCGGCTGGTCACCGAGGACCTCGACGACGTGCTCAACCGGCTGGAGCCGATTGCCAAGTCGCTCAAGTGTTCTGACGAACTGGCGGCGGTGGCCGACATCCCGCGCCGCGGCGGGTCCTACCAACGGCAGCGGCGGGTGGCTGAGGAGCACGACGGCGACCTGCGCTCGGTGGTCGACGCGCTCGTGGCCGAGCTGGATATCTAGGCGAGTGCCCCGGCGGCCGGCCGGACAGCGCCGGCGACGCGCCTGAGCAAGTGACGCACCACGATCCGGTGCCCTCCACTACCGATGACCAACGCCCGATACACCCTGCCGCGCAGACCGGGGAACTCCGCGAAGGTCAAGGCGCGCAACCGAACTCCGTCGGCAGCCGGATCCAGCTCGTAGACCAGTCGGTAGGCCGCGAACGGGTGACGCCCCTTGAGGGCGAGGCGGCGCGGCGGCGTGGCTTCCTCCAGGGTGAAGCCGAAGGGGACCGTGCTCGGGTCGGCGGGGTCGCGACAGGTCTTGGCCAACAGCGCCGCCCAGGTTTGCTCCGGCGAGGCGTGGATCGCGATAGCATGCTCATCGATATAGGGTAATCGTTTCATATAGAAGGATCATACTAGATCGTGGCACCTCCGCGGAAGCATGAAACCGACGCGATTCTGGATGCGACGCGGGCGCTGGTGCTCACGGCCGGCCCGCGGGCAGCCAGCGTCGCGGCGATAGCCAAGGCGAGCGGCGCCCCCGTCGGCACGCTGTATCACCGCTTCGGCAACCGGGACGGCGTGGTGATCGCCGCCTGGCTGCGGGCATTGGACCGGTTCCAGCAGCGCGCGCTTGCCGCCGTCGGCGGCACACCCCTGGCGCAGGCCGCGGCAATGGCTGTGGCGGCCATCGGTTTTGCCCGCGAACTTCCCGACGACGCCCGGCTGTTGCTGACGATCCGGCCCGCGGACCTGGTCGACAGCCACACCGACACGGACTTCCGGGAGACCTTGGCCGCGATGAACGCGCCGCTGACGCAACGGATGCGCGAGTTGTGTCATCAGCTCTACGGCACCGACGAACCGCGGGCACTGGACGCGGTGTACCGCGCCGTGTCGGATCTGCCCTACGCCGTCGTGCGCCGCCACGCCCATGACGATCCGCTGCCGGACTGGCTGGAGGCCGATGTCGAGGCCGCCGCGCGGGCGCTGCTGCATAGTTATGGGAAGAAAGGGGATGAGTCGGATGGACCCAATCGACGTGGCGATGTTTCCACTGGAATCGGCGTTGTTGCCGGATGAGGATCTGCCGCTGCGCATCTTCGAACCTCGTTACACCGCGCTGGTGCGGGACTGCCTCGACAGCCCCGACCCCCGCTTCGGTGTGGTGTTGATCTCGCGTGGTCGCGAGGTCGGCGGCGGTGACGCGCGCTCCGACGTCGGAACCATGGCGACGATCGAGGACTACGTGGACGCGGGCGGGGGCCGGTACGCACTGCAGTGCCGGATCGGCGAACGCATCAAGGTGCTGCAGTGGTTCCCGGACGATCCCTACCCGCGGGCCCGGGTGCAGGTGTGGCCCGACGAGCCCGGGTCGCCGGTGACCCCCGCTGCCTTCCTGGACGCCGAGGACCGGGTGTGGGCGTTGTACGAGCGGATCGCCGACGTGCAGGGCGTGGAACTGCCGGCCCGTGACGAGGTGTTCGACTACCCGGAGGGTGCCGCCGACCTGTCAAAGATGTTGTACGCGTTAGCATCTCGGGTGCCGATGGGGCCGGCCGACCGGTACGCCGTGCTGTCGGCCCCATCGGCCGCCGACCGGCTGGCCGCGTTGCTCGACGCGGTGGAATCGGTCGCCGCGGTGGTGGAGTTTCAGCTCTCGGAGTGATCGTCCGGGGCGCTGTTACGTCCAGAAGTCGTTCAAGGGTAAGGCGTACTTGTCGTTGAATGTCAGCGTGGTCAAAGGTGTTCCCGCCGTAGGACTCAAGGCATATTCGAGCGTGGACATCAGGCCGTAGTGGTCGTAGCGGGTGTTGGTGACGAAGTGCCCGGCTTGCATTCCCCCGACGGTCACCGCGCCCTGGTTCGGAATGATAACGGTGTTGATCAGGTTGCCCTGGTTGCCGATGCCCAGCGACAGGTTGTTGTAGTCCTCGTCGAACGTGATGATGATCGCGTCGCGCTGGCCCGCCGTATTCCAGCTGTTCGAGTTCATGATCGTGGACACCGTCTGCTGCAGGAAATGGTCGCCGGCCGCGACGTTGTACTGGTGGTTGGTGAGCTGGCTGGCAAGCCAATTAGCCGCACCGTTCGGGAAATCGACCGGGCCTTCCATGTTGTAGGAACCGTCGGCGGCGATCCACGAGAATCTCGGCGTGGTGGCGCTGCTCTGCAGATCGATGCTCAGCTGGGTCAGCGGGAGCAGATGCGTCTGCAGATAGGCAGGGGAGTTGTTGTAGACGTAGGTGAACTGGGCGAAGGGTAGCGCGTCGACGGCATACTCCCCGGAGGACACGATGGCGCCCGGATACGGCATGCCCTGCGCATACCCTGCCCACGTGATGCCGGCGTTGTCCATGGCTTCCATCAGGCTGGGCGCGTTGATGGAGGGTGAGGCCGGGTTGTAGATCAGGCCGAAATCCGACCCGCCCATGATCCGGAAGTAGTTCGGGTCGCTGGGGTGCCCCAGAGCGTAGTAATTGTTGGCGTAGCCGTATGTGTTGATCAGGCTGTTGAGGTAGGGAGCGTTGACGCTGCCCAGGATGTCGGCCGCGCCCTTGTTCTCCATGTAGATCAGGTAGACGTGGTCGAGTTGGCCGACGTTCGACGTCGGGACGGTGAGCACCGGCGCGGCCAGGGTCGGGTCACCGACGGTGAACGACAGGTTGTCGGCGAAGGCACCGTTGTAGTTGCCCAGGATCGGGTTGCGGTCGGTGAAGGTCGCGGTGACGACCGCGGAGGTGGTGCCGACCGGGACGGTGCCGGAGATGTCGCGGGACTGGAACCCGGTCATTCCCAGGCGGTCAATCGTCGACACGGGTCCGATCGAGCCGGTACCCAGCGCTACCCCGTTGGAGTTGAGGAAGGTGACCTGCACCGACGTCGAGGACGGGTCCAACAGGTAGCCGCCCAGCAGTCCGCTCAACGTGTAGGGGACGGTGCCGGTATTGATGCTGGCGGTTGCGGCGGTCAGATTGACGGTTTGACTGATCGACGACGTGGCCACGGGTCCGCCGCCGGCGAAGTTGTTGCCCGCACCCGGGGCCGGGTTGCCGGGGAAGCCCAGGCCCAGGAAGTTCGGCACCGTCGGGAACGGAGTGGAGGTCGGCGACGGGTAGGTGAGTGGGGTGCCGTAGGGGACGATGGTCGGGGTGCCGGTGACGGTCCAGCCGGGGATGGTGACCGAGCTGAAGCCCGTCGTGGAGGGACTGGCGAATTCGAAACTGCCGTTGACGAGCAGGTTGGGGCTCATCGGTAGCCCGGGGATGCCGTTGTGGCCGATCAGCCAGCCGCCGGTGCCGATGGTGCCGGGACGGCCGAGCAGATTGAGAGTGGCGGAGTAGCCGCCGTTGCCGCCGTTGCCGCCGTCGCCGATCAGCAGCGAGCTGCCGCCGGCGCCGCCATTGCCGCCGCGGAAGGTGGGGGCGGCCTCCGCGCCGGACCCACCTGCACCGCCGTTGCCGAGCAGCGACCCGCCGACCCCGCCGCCCGCCGCTTCCGCCGGGGCCCGCGACGGAGAATCCGCCGGTTCCCCGGCGCCGCCGCCGCCGATCAGCGTGGCGTTGCCGCCGATCCCGCCCTGGCCGCCGAAGTGCCCCGCGCCACCGAAGCCGCCGGCGCCGCCGGACCCGAGCGCGCCGGCGACGCCACCGGGGCCGCCGAGGCCACTCGCGCCGGTCTGGCTGGATCCGCCGGCTCCGCCCGAGCCGCCGGTGCCGGCGAACTGGCCGCCCGCGCCGCCTAGTCCTCCGGGGCCGGCGATTGAGAAGGCGGCACCGCCGTCGCCGCCGACCCCCGGCGCCGATCAGTGAGCCGCCGATGGTCCCGGCGCCGCCGCCGAACACCGAGCCGGCGATGCCGGAGTTGCCGCCGAGGCCGCCGGCACCGCCGATATCCCCGGCTCCACCGACGCCGCCGCCTCCGCCGACGGCGCCGACCAGCCCACTCAGTGCCCCGCTGGCCCCGCCGGCGCCTCCGCCGCCGCCGCGTAGACCACCGGCCAACTGGCTGGCAATGCCGCCCGCGCCGCCGCCGCCGCCCGAGCCGAAGATGCCGCCGGTACCGCCGGCTCCGCCGCCTCCGCCGTTGGCGTCGACTCCCGCGGCGGCGCCGACTCCGCCGGCCCCGCCCATCCCGCCGTTGCCGAAGAACAAGCCACCGTTACCGCCCTGGCCGCCCGCTCGTCCGACACCGGTGGCGCCGAATCCGCCGGAGCCGCCGGTACCGCCGGTGCCCAACAATCCGGCGGCCCCGCCGGGACCACCGGGGACGCCGTTGGCGCCGGACCCGCCGGCCCCGCCGTCACCCAACAGCCAGCCACCCGGGCCGCCGGCGGCGCCGCTGCCCGCCGCGCCCGGGGCGCCGTTGCCGATCAGCGGGCGCCCGGTCAGCGCCACGCTCGGAGCGTTGATCACATTGAGCGCCGCCGCGGGCAGCAGCAGCCCGTTGGCGCCGCCCGCGCCGTTGGCACCCGCCGGGGCGCCGAGTCCGCCGATCCCACCGGTCCCGCCCAGCCCCAGCAACACGGCCTTGCCGCCGGCCCCGCCGGCCCCGCCGGCGAAGAGCGGGGCACCCTGGGCGCCGGCCCCGCCGGCCCCGCCGCTGCCGACCAGCAGTGCTCCGGCCCCGCCACTGCCGCCGGCTCCACCGGCGCCGGCCGCAGCGAACCCGCCGACCCCACCGACCCCGCCGAACCCGAACCAGCCCGCATCCCCGCCGGCTCCGCCGTGGCCACCGCCGCCGCCGCCGAGGTCGAACGTCGAGCCGCCGCCGCCGCCGGCTCCGCCGGAGCCCAACACACCGGCGTGCCCGCCCGCCCCGCCGGCACCGCCGGCGCCGGCAAAGCTGGTGCCACCGCTCCCGCCGGCCCCGCCATTACCGAACAACGGGCCTGCCGCACCACCCGTCCCGCCGGCACCGCCGGCGCCGTTCAGGCCCAGCCCGCCGGTACCTCCAGCTCCACCGGCACCGAACAGCGGACCCCCGGCGCCCCCGGTTCCGCCGGCACCGCCGACGCCGCCGGCACCACCGACCCCGCCGACTCCGCCGCCGGCACCGACCAGACCGCCCAGCAGGCCGCCGGCCCCGCCCGCGCCGCCGGCTCCGCCGGTACCAAGGTCGGAAAGCCCGCCGGTTCCGCCGGCACCGCCGGCGCCGAACAACCCGCCGGCCCCGCCGGCACCCCCGGTGCCACCGGTCCCGTTCAACACGAACCCGCCGGTGCCACCGGCCCCACCGGTGCCCAGCAGCCAGCCGCCGGCTCCGCCGGCACCGCCCGTCCCACCGCCGGAGCCGCCGGCCCCACCGGCTCCGCCGGAACCGATCAGCCCCGCCGCGCCGCCGGCCCCGCCGGCGAATCCGGCGGCTCCGGAACCGCCGGCGACGTGTGCTCTTCCGATCTGCAGCCAGCCGCCGGCCCCGCCGCCGGCCCCGGTGCCGGGGGCGCCGTTGGCGCCGTTGCCGATCAACGGGCGCCCGGTCAACGCCTGCACGGGCCCATTGATCGGCGCCAGCAGGCTCTCGCCCAGGGCGTGCAGATCCACCGATTGCAGTGCCGACAGATTCACGGCCTCCGCGCCGGCGTAGGCACCCGCACTTGCGCTCAACGTCTGCGCCAGCAGCTGCTCAAAGGCCGCTGCCTGCGCGTCGAGGGCCACAAAGCCCTGCGCGTAGTTGCCGAACAGCCGCGCGATGGCCGCCGACACCTCGTCGGCGGCCGCCGCCGCGACCGTCGTGGTCGACGGCGCCCACGACGCCGTCGCCTTCCTGATCGCCTCCCCGATCCCGCTTACATCGGCCGACGCGGCTGCCAGAGCTTCCGGGGCTGCGATCAGGAACGTCGACATCAGCGGCTCCCATCATTGGGGCGAAGCGAACGGCTAAATATATGGCACGGGACCCCGAAAGTGAATGGATCCGCAGCTGTTCGGCAGAGCGTTTCTTCGCTAGAGAACTTTCGCGAATTCGCGCAGTGACTGTATCTGCAAGGGATCCAGCGACGGGCGCACTTTTTCCCGGGCCGCGGCCAGGTCGGCCGCTGTGACGTCCGCAGCGTCGATGGAACGCCGCATCGCGGTCAGGGCGGCCTCGCGCAGCAGCGCCACACAGTCTGCAGCGCTGTATCCTTCGAGCCCGGCGGCCACCGCGTCCAGGTCGACGTCGGAGCTGAGCGGGATGGATTTGCCTGCGGTGCGCAGGATTTCGCGACGGGCATCGGCGTCGGGCGGCTCGACGAACACCAGCCGTTCCAACCGCCCGGGGCGCAGCAGAGCCGGGTCGATCAGATCCGGTCGGTTCGTGGCGCCCAGCACGACGACGTCACGCAGCGGGTCGATGCCGTCGAGTTCGGTCAGCAGCGCGGCCACCACGCGGTCGGTCACACCCGAGTCGAAGCTCTGTCCGCGCCGGGGCGCCAGTGCGTCGATCTCGTCGAGGAACACCAGCGACGGTGCCGAATCGCGGGCCCGCCGGAACAATTCGCGCACCGCCTTCTCCGACGATCCGACCCATTTGTCCATCAGCTCAGAGCCTTTGACGGCGTGCACGCTCAGTTGTCCGGTGCTGGCCAGCGCCCGGACCACGAAGGTCTTGCCGCAGCCCGGCGGGCCGTAGAGCAGCACCCCGCGCGGCGGGTCCACCCCGAGGCGGGAGAAGGTGTCCGGGTGCTGCAGCGGCCACAGCACCGCCTCGGTGAGCGCCTGCTTGGCCTCGACCATGTCGCCGACGTCGGCCAGGGTGACGCTGCCGACGACGACCTCTTCGCCGGCTGACCGCGACAGCGGCCTGATCACCGACAGCGCGCCGATCAGGTCGTCCTGGCTGAGTTTGGGTGGCTGACCGTCGGTGCTGGCCCGCGACGCCGCCCGCAGCGCGGCCTCGCGCATCAGCGCCGCCAGGTCGGCGACGACGAATCCCGGTGTCCGGGCGGCGATCGCGTCCAGGTCGAGGTCGCTGGTGGGCACCTTCTTCAGCAATGCCTCCAGCAGCGCCTTGCGGGTTCCGGCATCGGGCAACGGCAACCCCAGCTCACGGTCGCACAGCTCCGGTGAGCGCAGCCGGGCATCGATCTGGTCCGGCCGCGCCGACGTGGCGATCAACGCGACGCCGTTGGTGGCCACGGCCTTGCGCAGCTCGGTGAGGATGAGCGCGGCCACCGGTTCGGGTGTTTCCGGTAGCAGGGCGTCGACGTCGGTGATCAGCAGCACCCCACCGCCGTCGCAAGCCTTGGTGACCGCGGCCGAGACCGCGCGCAGCCGGTCCTCGGCGGCCAGCGCGCCGGTGGCCGGGCCGTCGAGCTGCACCAACCGGCGTCCGGCGCACACCGCCCGCACCAGGGTCACTTTGCCGACACCGGCCGGCCCCGACACCAGGACACCGAGATTGGTCCCGGCTCCCAGTGTCTTGAGCAGGTGCGGCTCGTCGAGGGCGAGCTTGAGCCACTCGGTGAGCTTGGCCGCCTGCGGCTGCGCACCTTTGAGCTCTTCGACCTGCATCTCCGGGGTGGAGACGTCGACGGCCGGGATGACGTGCGACGAGTCAGGCACCGCGGTGCCCCAGCTGACCAGCGTGTTCGGCTGGACGCTGACCGGTCCCTGGGGGTCCATGCCGGTGACCGTCAACAACTCGGATGTCCAGCTGATCCCCACCGACGAGGCCAGCGCGCGGGTGGCCGCCGACGTCGACGTGCCGGGTCCCAGGTCGCGCGGCAACAGCGACACCGCGTCCCCGACCGTCATCACCTTGCCGAGCAGCGCCTGGCGCAGCGTGGCCGACGACAGCGACTGGGTGGCCAGCGTCGAACCACTCAGCGTCACCGTGCGCGCCCCGTAGACGGTGACGGCGCTGACGATGACCTCGGTGCCCTCCCGCAGGCCGGCGTTGGACAACGTGACGTCGTCGAGCAGCACGATGCCGATCGGGATGTCGCCGGTGGCCATCCCCGCCACCGCCGCGGTGGTGCGGGATCCGGTGAGCGACACCGCATCCCACTCGCGGATGCCCAGGGCGACGATGGTGCTCGGGTGCAGCCGCACGACGCCGCGGCGCGAGTCGACCGCGGACGTGTTCAGCCGGGCGGTGAGAGTCAGGTGATTGGGCCGGGTCACGTCACCTGCCCGGTTTACGCAACCCGAGCCGCGCCATCGACCGTCGGTGCGGCTGGGCCCGCCGGGTCGCGCGCCGGGCGGCGCGTCGTTGCTTGTTGTCGTCCTCCCACGCTTCGGGGTGCTTGGCCAGCCAGCGCTTGCTGCGCACCGCGAACGGGATGTGGCACACGTAGGAAATGATGATGACCCAGATCAAGATGTAGGGCGCCAGCACCGCGGCGGCGGCGGCGATCGCCAGCACCGCCAGTAGCGGGGCCGCCCAGTTCGGCGGCACGGCCAGGGTGTGGAACTTCTTCATCGGGATCGCGCTGACCATCAGCAGCGACGTCCCGGCGATCCAGAAGCCCAGGAACCAGATCGACGTCCACCAGCCTTCGCCGAACTGGAGCTTCAGGCCGATCGTCCCGATCATCGAGACGGCGCCGGCCGGCGCCGGCATGCCGACGAAGTACTCCTTCGCGTAGGGCGGCAGCGTCCCGTCGTCCTGCTGGGCGTTGTAGCGGGCCAGTCGCAGCACGACGCACACCGCGTAGAGCAACACGACGGCCCAGCCGACCGGCCACTTCGACAACAGGGTCACGTACACCACGAGGGCGGGGGTCACGCCGAAGTTCACCGAGTCGGCCAGCGAGTCGATCTCGGCGCCCATCCGCGACTGTGCGTCGAGGATCCGGGCCACCCGGCCGTCGAGGGCGTCGAGGATGGCGGCCACCGCGATCAGCGCCATCGCGGGAATCGGTTTGTGGTCGAGCGCGAACTTGATCGAGGTGAGGCCGGCGCAGATGGAGAGCACGGTCATAGCGCTGGGCAGCAGGTGCAGCGCCTCGGTGCGCCGGACCCTCGGTTTGTTGATCATGAGAGCTCTGCCAGGACGGTCTCGCCGCCCAGGGTGCGCTGGCCGAGACTGACGATCGGCTGTGCGCCCGGCGGCAGGTAGGTGTCCAGGCGCGAGCCGAACCGGATCAGTCCGTAGGTCTCCCCGATCGCCAGCCGGTCACCGACATGTGCGTCGCACACGATGCGGCGCGCCACCAGTCCGGCGATCTGGACAACCACCAGGTCGTCTCCGTTGTCCATGCGGATGCGGACGCTGGTGCGCTCGTTGGCCTCGCTGGCCTCGGGCAGGTCGGCCGACAGGAAGCTGCCCGGACGGTGCTGCACGGCGATCACCTCACCACCCACCGGGGCCCGCTGTACGTGGACGTCCAGGATCGACAGGAAAATGCTGATGCGCGGCATAGGCGTGTCACCCATGCTCAGCTCGGCGGGCGGGACGGCTGAGTCGATCACGCAGACCGTGCCGTCGGCGGGAGCGACCACGGCACCGGGCCGGGTCGGAGGTACCCGCTTGGGGTGCCGGAAGAAGCCGGCGCAGGCGCCCGCCGCCAGCAGCCCGGTCCGGCGCACCCAGCGGTGCCGGTAGCCGACGGCGGCCAGGGCCAGGCCCGCACCGATGAACGGCCGCCCGCCCGGGTGGATCGGGGGAACGGTGTCCCGCACCAACTCGATCAGGTGCGCGGGACCTTCGGAAGAACCAGGGCGTCGTGCCACGCGGGTCATCTTACGTATGGGCGCGGCGGCGGCGTGGTTCGTTGGGTCCCGGGCAGGGAAAGCTGAGAGCGAACCCGCTCGTTCGAGGAGTCCGACATTCCTACCCAGTCCCTGCACGGCGCGGCGCTGCGCCGCGCAAAGATCGGCGTCACCGCGACGTTCGTCGCACATGCCTTGGTGTTCTCGTCCTG
This sequence comes from Mycobacterium sp. Z3061, assembly GCF_031583025.1. NCBI lineage: Bacteria > Bacillati > Actinomycetota > Actinomycetes > Mycobacteriales > Mycobacteriaceae > Mycobacterium > Mycobacterium pumcae. The sequence goes on from NZ_CP134062.1 coordinate 979,778, forward strand.
GGCTGCCCACATCCCGCAGGTCAAGGCGGGCCTCGGGTTGTCCGACGGGGCGTTGGGGACGGCGCTGTTCGGCGCGCCGCTCGGGTCGGTCGCGGCGACGTTGTTCAGCCACTGGGCGCTGCCCCGCTGGGGCAGTCGCCGGGTGGTGCCCGTCATGGTCGTGGGCTACTCGCTGGCCCCGATGACCGTCGGGCTGGCGACTTCCGGCGCATGGCTGTTTTTGACCCTGATGCTGTGGGGCTGGTTCCAGGGTGCGCTGGACGTCGCGATGAACACCCAGGCCGGCACCGTGGAGCGACAGGCCCGCGCCCCGATCATGGCCCGGTTTCACGGCATGTGGAGTCTGGGCGCGCTGGTGGGCGCGGTGATCGGGGCGGCCTGCGTCAGCGTCGGCGTCGGCCTCGAACCCCAGCTGGTGGTGCTGGGGGCCGTGGTGCTGGTGCTGGTCGGCCCGCTGACCCTGCGCTTCCTCGACGACGAAACCGTCGAGGCCGTGGCCGGCGAACGGGGGCGCGTCTGGACACCGACGGTGGCGATCCTGGCCGCGGTGGCGTTCGCGTCGTTCCTGTGCGAGGGAGCCGCCACCGATTGGTCGGCGAATTTCGTGCACGACGTCGTCGGCGCCGGGGCCGGGGTGTCCGCTCTGAGCTACGCGGCGTACACCCTGGCGATGGTGGTGATCCGGTTCGGCGCGCTGCGCCTGCACGCCCGGCTCTCGGCCCGTCGGCTGCTGCCGGGGCTGGCGCTGGTCGCCGTCGTCGGTATCAGCGTCACGCTGGTCGCGGCCGATCCGGTTGCCAGCGTGATCGGTTTCGCCTGCGTGGGAGCGGGGGTGGCGCTGCTGGTGCCCACGGCGTTCAGCGCCGCCTACGCGGCCGGCAATGGGGGTTCGGCGATCGCCCTGGTCGCCGCGACCGGTTGGCTGGGCTATCTGCTCGGGCCGCCGCTGATCGGCCATCTCGCCCAGTGGGTGGGGCTGTCGGCGGCGCTGGTCACCATCCCGGTGGTGCTCTCGGTTGCGGCGCTCGCGATCGCGGCCACCTCAGCTTTCGACGCGGCCGACGATTTTCATCGCGATTAGCTCAGATCCCACACCTGCAACTCGGTTCCGGCCGGCACCTCGACCACGTCCTCGGGGATGTCCAGTAGGGCGTTAGCCGACGCCAGCCAGCGCAGATGGTGCGAAGCGGGTGGCCCGTAGCTGATGACCTGGCCGGCTGCCCGGTCCAGCAGCGCACGCCGGAATTGCCGCTTACCGCGGGGTGAGGTCACCGCCTCGGTCAGCACCGCGGCCCGCTTCGGCCGCTGCGGGTCGGGCAGGCCCATGGCAGCGCGCAACGCCGGCCGGATGAACACCTCGAAGGAGACCAGCGCGCTGACCGGGTTGCCGGGCAACGTGATGATGGGCGTTCCGGCCACGAAACCGGCGCCCTGCGGCATGCCCGGCTGCATCGCGACCTTGACGAACTGCACGCCCTGATCCCCCTCGCGGCCGAAGGCGTCCTTGACCACCTCGTAGGCGCCGGCGCTGACCCCACCGCTGGTGATGATCAGGTCCGCGTCGGGCGCGTAGCGGTCCAGGACCGCGGTGAACTGCGCGACGTCGTCGCCGGCGGTCGCGGTGGCGAGCACTTCGGCACCGGCCTCGCGGACGGCGGCCGCGAGCATCACCGAGTTGGACTCGTAGATCTGCCCGGGTTGCAGCGGCGTGCCCGGCGCCACCAGCTCGGAGCCGGTCGACATCAGCAGCACCCGCTGCCGGGGTACCACCGGCAACGCCGCCAGCCCCAGCGCGGCGAGCAGGCCCAGCGCGGCCGGTGTCACCACCTCGCCCCCGCGCAGCACGGTGGTGCCCGCGTTCACGTCCTCACCCGCTCGGCGGATGTGTTTGCCCGCGTCGGAATGCTGCCGGATCTGCACCGACCGCACGCCGCCGTCGGTGGCTTCGACCGGCACGATGGCCGTGGCCCCGGCTGGCAGCGGCGCCCCGGTCATGATCCGGTGGGCGGTACCGGGTTGCAGGGTCAGCTCGTCGGTGCGGCCGGCGGGAATGTCCTCGGCGACCGGCAGCACGATGGGCCGCTCGGGCGTCGCGTCCGCGGTGTCCTCGGCTCGCACCGCGTAACCGTCCATCGCGGAGTTGTCGAAGACCGGCAGGGACAAGGGCGCGACGATGTCGTCGGCCAAGACCAGGCCCAGAGCGTCGGCCAGCGCGACCGTGGCCGCGGGGCGGGACGTGATCATGTCCGCGATCACGCGCTGGTGTTCGGTGACGGAACGCATGTCAGACCGGGAACTTCACGCCGGTGAGTTCCTCGGAGACACTCCACAGCCGGCGTTGCAGGTCCGCGTCGTGCGACTGCGCGCTGGACTGCACCAGCCTGGGGTGGCCACGCTGCTCGCCCAGGCCGTCCGGGCCGTAGTACTGCCCGCCCTGCACGGACGGGTCGGTGGCCGCCCGCAGCGTGGGCAGCGCACCGGCCTCCGCGCTCTGGAACAGCAGCGGCGCCAGGGCGTTGAGCGGCCGCAGGATGCGCGGGACATTGCGGGCCAGTTCGGTGGCCGAACCGCCGGGATGTGCGGCGACGGCGATGGTGGGTGCGGCCGCGGTAGAGAGCCGGCGCTGCAACTCATAGGTGAACAGCAGGTTGGCCAGCTTGGACTGGCCGTAGGCGCCGATTCGGCTGTAGGTGCGTTCCCACTGCAGGTCGTCGAAGTGGATCGCGGCGCGCATGCGGTGGCCGAGGCTGCTGACCGTCACCACCCGGGAGTCGCGCACTTTCAGCATGTGCTCCAGCAGCAGCCCGGTGAACGCGAAGTGACCGAGATGGTTTGTGCCGAACTGCAGTTCGAAGCCGTCGGCGGTGAGCTCCTTGGGCGTCCACATCACGCCCGCGTTGTTGATCAGCAGGTCGATGCGGGGATAGGCGCTGCGCAATTCGTCAGCAGCTCGGCGCACTGATGCCAGTGAGCTGAGGTCGAGCTGGGTCAGCGTGAGGTCGGCGTCGGATTTGGCGGCCACGATGCGCGACAGCGCTTCGTTGCCTTTCTCCAGGTTCCGCACCGCCAGCACAACGCGGGCGCCGTGGAAGGCCAGCGCGGCGGCCGTGTGGTAGCCGAGCCCGGTGTTGGCACCTGTGACGACGACGGTGCGGCCGCTCTGGTCGGGGATGTCGGCTGTCGTCCACTTCCTGGTGCCACTGGAGGTCATGGGGCACAACTTACTCAACCCGACGGACCGGCTGCCCGCGGGCGAAAGCCGGGTAACGTCGAGAACGTGATTACCGGTCTGGCGCACGCCGGGGTGTGCGTACCCGACTGTGAGGCTGCGGTCGAGTTCTATCGCGACGTGTTAGGCCTGCGTGTGCTCTCGCCGCCGTACATCATGTCCGGTAATGCCATTCGCGACGACATGGGCGAAGTGGTATCCGATCCCGCTATGAAGGCCGCCATCGTCGGCCTGCCCGGCGACGGCGATCGAGTGCTGGAGGTGATCGAGTACATCAATGTCGAGGGTGCCGCGACAGACCGTGCTCTGACCGATCACGGCTTGTCGCATGTCGGGCTGATTTGCGACGACCTCGACGCGACCCGCGCCGAGCTGGAAAGCAAAGGGGTGCGATTCCTGGTCAGTGGGATCGCCGATGTCGCGCGGGTCCGCACCACCTGGTTCGCCGACCCGTGGGGCGTGGTGTTCATCCTGGTGGAGAAGAGCCGGCCCGGGCGCCCCTATTTCGCGCAGTTCGGGGCGTGATGTCCCCGAAAATGAAGGTGGGCGTCATCGGCGCGGGCGCCGGCGGCATCGCCATGGGGATTCAACTCGCCGCCGGCGGCTATGACTTCACGATCTTCGACCGCGCGGACGGTTTCGGGGGAACCTGGCGGCACAACACCTTCCCCGGCGCGGCCTGCGATGTGCCGTCGCACCTCTACTCCTACTCGTTCGCACTCAACCCCCGCTGGAGCAAGACGTACGCGAACCAGCCCGAGATCCTGGCCTACCTGGAGAAGGTCGCCGCCGACCACGGGCTGGGCGCACACCTGCGGCCGAACACCGCGATCACGACCCTGCGATGGTCGGATCAGTCGAGGCGCTGGACCCTGACGGACGAGGACGGCCGCCAACACGATTTCGACGCCGTGGTGAGCGCGGTCGGGATGCTCGACGTGCCCAGCGTGCCGGACATCCCCGGTGCGCAGCGATTCCTCGGTAGGCAGTTCCACTCGGCCCGCTGGGACCACAGCAGGTCGACTGCCGGGGAACGGGTCGCGTCCATCGGCACTGGCGCCAGCGCCGTTCAGTACGTCCCCGCGATCGCGCGAGACACCGCGCAGCTCACCGTGTTCCAGCGCACCCCGATCTGGATCGCACCCCGATTCGACTTCCCGTTCACCGCCGAGCAGCACGAGGAGTTCGAACGCCATCCGGAGATCGCGCAGAAGCTGCGCGACGAGGCGTTCGCCGCCTACGAGTCAGCCACTTTCGACACCGACGACAGACAGACCCGGGAGGCAACCGAACTGGCGCGCAGCTATCTGCACCGCAAGGTCGCCGACCCCGAATTGCGGGCCAAGCTGACGCCGGATTACCCGGCCGGCTGCAAGCGGCCGTTGATGTCGCGGGAGTGGTACCCGACCTTCGCGCTGCCGCATGTCCGACTGGAGACCACCGCCATCGCGGAGCTGACCGAGCGGGGGGTTCGCACCGTCGACGGGGTCGAGCACCGCGTCGACACCGTCATCTACGGCACCGGGTTCAAGGCCGCCGACTACCTGGACAGCATCGACGTATACGGGAGCGGCGGCCGGCACCTGCGCGACGACTGGCGTGGTGGTGCCGAGGCCTACCTCGGCACCCTGGTCAGCGGCTATCCCAACTTCTTCACTCTCTACGGCCCCAACACCAACGGGGTCAACTCGATCATCTACATCCATGAGGTCCAGACCACCTTCGTCCGCCACATCCTCGACGTGATGGGCCGCCAGGGTGCGCGCACGGTCGAGGTGACGATGGACGCACAGCGCCGCTACAACGACGAGATCCAGGCCGCGATGGTGGGCAAGGTCTGGTTGGCCTGCTCCAACTATTTCCGTCATCCCAGTGGCAAGGTGGTGACCCAGTTGCCGTTCAGCGGCCGGACGTTCTTCGAACGGACCCGTGCGATGGTCGCCGAGGACTACGCGCTGAGTTGACGCTCGCGGAGGTTCGGGGGTTACTCCACGATGTGGTTGTCGTGCGCCGCGAACCACGCACGGCGCTCATCGTCGGTCATGTCCGCCAGCGCGGTGAAGCCTTCGAAGTAGGCCTCGCGGGGTGCTCCCGGCGAGAAGAGCATCAGCATCGACGCCGGTTGGTCGACCTCGTTGCGGAAGCCGTGGATGCCGCCCGGCGGCACATAGAGGAAGTCGCCCTGATTCCCGTCGACCCAGTCCCGGCCGTCGTAGAGCCGCATGGTCCCGGACAGCACGAAGAAGGCCTCGGACATCGAGCGGTGGAAATGCGGACCGGGTCCGCCGCCGGCGGGCGCGATGTCGACCCGGTACAGCCCGTAGTCGCCGTCGGTGGCTTCCTTGTTGGCCAGGTAGTGGTACTTCACCCCGAAGTTCTCGTAGTCCGGTGGCTCATCGCCGCGCTTGAGCCACGCGCTGACCTCCGGTTCCGCTCCGGTGTAGCGAGGCTTGGGATACGGCGGCACGAACAGCGACATCTCTTCAGTCTGCCGCGCACCGGGCCGGCGGGACCCTCCGGCGAGGGTGAATCTCGCGACGCGACATGCGCACGGGACGTCGGGGTGTTCACAGTCGCCGCTTCAGCCCACGGCGAACGGGACCGGCCGACCTTGCACTCGGCATAGGCGAGTGCTAATAATGACGTTGGCACTCGGCATAGGCGAGTGCCAGGTCGGGACGGTGAGGTCCAGCAACCAACCGCTGTGATCGTCCGTCGCGGGCACTGCGCCCGGCCAGCGTAAGTAATGGGGTTGTCGTCACTCGCGACCCCAATTTCATTCCCAATCCGGAGGAATCACTTCGCAATGGCCAAGACAATTGCGTACGACGAAGAGGCCCGTCGCGGCCTCGAGCGGGGCCTCAACGCCCTCGCCGACGCGGTAAAGGTGACGCTGGGGCCCAAGGGCCGCAACGTCGTACTGGAGAAGAAGTGGGGCGCTCCCACGATCACCAACGATGGTGTGTCCATCGCCAAGGAGATCGAGCTGGAGGACCCGTACGAGAAGATCGGCGCCGAGCTGGTCAAGGAAGTCGCCAAGAAGACCGACGACGTTGCCGGTGACGGCACCACCACGGCCACCGTGCTGGCGCAGGCGCTGGTCAAGGAGGGCCTGCGCAACGTCGCTGCCGGTGCCAACCCGCTGGGTCTGAAGCGCGGCATCGAGAAGGCCGTCGAGAAGGTCACCCAGACCCTGCTCAACTCGGCCAAGGACGTCGAGACCAAGGAGCAGATCGCGGCCACCGCGGGCATCTCCGCGGGCGACCAGTCGATCGGCGACCTGATCGCCGAGGCGATGGACAAGGTCGGCAACGAGGGCGTCATCACCGTCGAGGAGTCCAACACCTTCGGCCTGCAGCTCGAGCTCACCGAGGGCATGCGGTTCGACAAGGGTTACATCTCGGGCTACTTCGTCACCGACGCCGAGCGTCAGGAAGCGGTCCTGGAAGACCCCTACATCCTGCTGGTCTCCAGCAAGGTGTCGACCGTCAAGGACCTGCTGCCGTTGCTGGAGAAGGTCATTCAGGGCGGCAAGCCGCTGCTGATCATCGCCGAGGACGTCGAGGGTGAGGCACTGTCCACCCTGGTCGTGAACAAGATCCGCGGCACCTTCAAGTCGGTGGCGGTCAAGGCCCCCGGCTTCGGTGACCGTCGCAAGGCGATGCTGCAGGACATGGCCATCCTCACCGGTGGTCAGGTCATCAGCGAAGAGGTCGGTCTGTCCCTCGAGACCGCCGACATCTCGCTGCTCGGCAAGGCCCGCAAGGTCGTCATCACCAAGGACGAGACCACCATCGTCGAGGGCGCCGGTGACCCCGACGCCATCGCCGGCCGGGTGGCCCAGATCCGCGCCGAGATCGAGAACAGCGACTCCGACTACGACCGCGAGAAGCTGCAGGAGCGCCTGGCCAAGCTGGCCGGCGGTGTTGCGGTGATCAAGGCCGGGGCTGCCACCGAGGTGGAGCTCAAGGAGCGCAAGCACCGCATCGAGGACGCTGTCCGCAACGCCAAGGCGGCCGTCGAGGAGGGCATCGTCGCCGGTGGTGGCGTGGCCCTGCTGCAGGCGGCTCCGAGCCTGGAGGGCCTCGGTCTCTCCGGTGACGAGGCGACCGGCGCCAACATCGTGCGCGTGGCGCTCGAGGCTCCGCTGAAGCAGATCGCCTTCAACTCCGGGCTGGAGCCCGGCGTGGTGGCCGAGAAGGTCCGCAACTCGCCCGCCGGCACCGGCCTGAACGCCGCCACCGGTGAGTACGAGGACCTGCTCAAGGCCGGCGTTGCCGACCCGGTCAAGGTGACCCGCTCGGCGCTGCAGAACGCGGCGTCCATCGCGGCGCTGTTCCTGACCACCGAGGCCGTTGTGGCCGACAAGCCGGAGAAGGCGGCCGCTCCGGCGGGCGACCCGACCGGCGGCATGGGCGGTATGGACTTCTAACTCTTTGAGAAGTCAACGAAAAAGCCCGGTTCCCTACTAGGGGGCCGGGCTTTTTCATGTGATTGGGGTATCGATAGCTGATGGACGTTCCCGACTGGGTGTGGGCCCTGACGATCGTCGGCATCGTGGGCCTGCTGGCCTTCGACTTCGTGTTCCACGTCCGCAAGGCGCATGTTCCGACGCTGCGGGAGGCCGCGGTGTGGTCGGCCGGCTACGTCGGCATCGCCCTGCTGTTCGGCGTCGGCCTGCTGCTGTTCGGCAGCGGGGAGGCGGGTCCGGAGTACTTCGCCGGCTACGTCACCGAGAAAGCGCTGTCGGTCGACAACCTGTTCGTCTTCCTGGTGATCATCGCCAGCTTCCGGGTCCCACGCGAGGACCAGCAGAAGGTGCTGCTGTTCGGGATCGCCTTCGCGCTGATCGCCCGTACCGGATTCATCTTTCTGGGTGCCGCGCTGATCAATGCGTTTGCATGGGTTTTCTACCTGTTCGGCCTGATCCTGCTGCTCACCGCGGGCAGTGTGCTGAAGAACGACCACGACGACGACGATCGCAAAGCCGACAACTTCGTCATCCGGCTGGCCAAGAAGGTCATCCGCACCAGCGAGCATTACGACGGCGACAAGCTGTTCACCACGATCGACGGCAAGCGGGCGATGACGCCGATGCTGCTGGTCATGGTGGCTATCGGGGGCACGGACATTTTGTTCGCGCTGGACTCGATCCCGGCCATCTTCGGCCTCACCCAGCACGTCTACATCGTGTTCACCGCGACGGCGTTCTCGCTGCTCGGTCTGCGGCAGCTGTATTTCCTCGTCGACGGCCTGCTGGACCGGCTCATCTACCTGTCCTACGGACTGGCGGGAATCCTTGGACTCATCGGTGTGAAGCTGATCCTGCACGCCCTGCACGAGAACAACGTCCCGTTCATCAACGGGGGTGAGCCGGTGAAGGTCGTCGAGATCAGCACATCGCTGTCGCTGTCGGTGATCGTCGGCGTTCTGGTCGTCACCGTGGTGGCCTCGTTGCTCAGCCGGAAGGGCAAGGCGATGACGGCGATCGCCAACGCCCGCCGGCACGCGACGGCCTATCTGGATTCTGAATACACCCACGACCCCGAGGAACGAGAACGTATCTTCAATAGTCTGCTCGACGAGCGCGATCAGATCATGGATATGAAGCCGAAATACCGCCAGCTGGTGCGCGACGAGCCGGCACTACGGAAACTGCTCGACGATGCGGCCGCCAAGCACGACGAGGCCGTGGATCGTGGAGAAGCCGAGCCGTTCGTCAGGAAGGGTTTGACGGGCTAGGCAGGGAGAACACCACGCAGTCGTGCAGGCAGCCGTTGGCCGCCGAGGGGGAGTCGGCGTTGCGGTGCAGCAGCGCGCGCGTGGGGACGACTGCGCAGCGCACCGCCTCTGCTCCCGCGTCGGAAACCTCGGCGCGCCCGTCGACGATCAGCGAATAGCCGCCCGGTGCCGGTGGCGGCCACACCAGGGTGACGTTGCTGCGGTGGGTGAGGTTGGTGCGGGTGCCGCCACCGATCAGCCCGACGTCGAGCACCGCGAGGTCGCGCAGCACCGGCTCGACGGTCACCGTGTGCGCGCGGTAGTCCTCGTCGACGGTGATCAGGTAGGCGAAGGGATAACTCGGCAAGGTGTCGGCCAACCGCTGGAAATCGACCGGTTTGCTGGTCTTTGCAGCCATGGGTCGAGAATAGGCGCGCGGCTACTCGGTGCGGATCGGGAACTGGATGACACGGCTCTGATCGCCGGTGTCACGCTCGGCCGGCGGGTAGAAACCCGACTTCGGGATGCCTGAGTTCGGCAGACTCGGGGCGCCGATGCCGGACTCGCGACCCAGCGTCGTCCGCACTCCCGGGTCGCTGGCGCCGGGGTTGACGAAGCCGGTGACCGGGGTGCCGGCGGACGTCCGCAGGCCGGCATTGGCCGCCGGGCTGCTGGTCGGGTTCGCCGAGACGGATCCCTGGCCGCCGGTGTCCACGGCCGCGGCCGGCGCGGATGCCGGGGCAACCACAGGTGTGCTGCTCAGGCCCGAGTTCAGCGCCCCCGCCAGGCCGGAGTGCAGGCCACCGGTATTGGCCAGGGCCGAGCTGAGTAGCCCGGAACTGAGCGCTGCCGTTCCCAGGCCGCCGGTGGCGTAGTGCGCGGAGTTGGCCAGTCCCGCCTCCAGGCCGGTGCCGCCCACACCTGCGTTCTGCAGTCCCGAACCCAGGTAGCCCATCGATCCGCTGAAGCCGGTGTTGACGCTGCCGGAGTTGCCCAGGCCCGTGTTCAGAGAGCCCGAGTTGCCCAGGCCCAGGTTCCCGTTGCCCGAGTTGAACAAGCCGGTGTTGCCGCTGCCGGAGTTACCGAACCCGGTGTTGCCGGTGCCCGAGTTGAACCCGCCGAATCCGAACTGCTTGTCGCCGGTGAGGCCCATACCGAGGACGTCGCTGCCGGTGTTGCCGATGCCCAGGTTGTTGCTGCCGAAGTTACCCAGACCCAGGTTGCTGTTACCGGTGTTGCCGATGCCCAGGTTGCCGCTGCCGCTGTTGCCGGCGCCGACGTTGCCACTGCCGCTGTTGCCGATACCGAAGTTGTAGTTGCCGGCGTTGTTGTTGCCGATGTTGCCGCTGCCGGTGTTGCCGAAGCCGAAGTTGATCGTGCCGTTCTTGCCGATGTCGATGCCGAGATTGCGCAGTACCTGCTGCCAGGGCGCCAGCTGAGCGGCGGCCGCCGACGCGTCGAAGTGGTAGTTCGCCATGGCTGCCACGTCGATCGCCCACATTTGCTCGTAGGCGGACTCGGTGTCCATGATGGCCGGCCAGTTCATACCGAAGAAGTTCGTCGAGGCCAGCATCTGCACCAGGCCGCGGTTGGCTGCCACGACCGCGGGCTGCACGGTGGCTGCCACTGCCGTCTCGAACGCGGCCGCCGTGGCGGTGGCCTGAGCCGCCGCCATGTCCGCCTGGACCGCCGCCGCACTGAGCCAGCTCATGTACTGGGTGGCGACGACCATCATGGCGGCAGCCGACGCCCCCTGCCAGGAGCCGCTGGTGAGTTCCTGAGTAACGGAACCGAAAGATGACACCGCTGACGCGAGATCTTCTGCCAGACTTCCCCATGCGGAGGCAGCAGAAAGTAGCGGTCCCGCACCGGGACCGGCAAGCATTAATGCCGAGTTGATCTCTGGCGGCAACCACGCGAAATGCGGGCTTGTCACCACCCAAACTTACCCGGCACAGCCCGTTACCGTGGGCGTATCGGGTAACCCGCTACCGTTAATTCGCAGCAGGCCGTCAGGCGGGAGCGGGCGCCGGCTGTCGGCCGCGGACCAGCTTCCCCGGGCGGGCGGAGGTGGGCACACCGTTCTCGGCGATCACCTCACCGGATACGACGGTGGCGACGTAGCCCTGCGCGGTCTGATCCAGCCGGCGACCGCCGGCGGGCAGGTCGTGGGTGATGACCGGCTTGTGCAGTCGCAGGGCGGCGTGGTCGATCACATTGAGATCGGCCTTGAAGCCGGCGGCGATGCGGCCGCGGTCGGCCAGACCGGCGATGCGGGCGGGCACGGATGTCAGTTCCCGGACCGCTTCGGCGACGCTGAATCGGCCCGACTTGCGATCGCGGGCCCAGTGGGTGAGGAAGTACGTGGAGTAGCTGGCGTCGCAGATCATCCCGTAGTGAGCGCCGCCATCGCCCAGTCCGAGCACCACGTCGTCCCGGTGCAGAAGTTTGCCGACGGTGTCCAGTGAGTTGCATTCCAGGTTGCTGGTGGCGACCAGCAGCATGGCCCGCCCGTCGTCGTCGAGGAGCCGGTCGTAGGCCTCCTCCATCGGGTCGACGCCGCGCGCCCGCGCTCGCGCGCCGATGCTGTCGGCCGGGTTCGGCTCGTAGTTCGGGTTGTCGTCCAGCGGGAAGATCCAGTCCCACATCTGGGCCACGTACAGGATCGGATGGCCCTGGCCCGGCTTGTCGGCCAGGATGCGGGCGCGCACCTCGGGCTTGCGCATCTCGGCGACCCGCTCGGCCAGCGGCAGGTGCGCGATCTCGCGGTAGCTCGGGTACAGCACGAACGGGTTGGCCGTCAGCTGCAGCCCGATGATCAGCCCGATCGGGCGCGGCAGCAGTTGCGCGGTGACCTGAGGGTCGCCGGCCCCCGCCCGTGCATTGGCCTTCTCCACCATCGTGATGGCGTCCGGCCAGGTCGGGTCGCCCGCGTTGCCGACGACCAGGGTGAAGGTGACCGGCAACCCGACGTCTTCGGCCACGTCGAACACCGTCTGCAGCACGGGCTGGTAGCCCCCGGCCGGGATGTCGGGCACGAACTGCAGCAGTCCGCCGCCGCCGTCGACGACGCCCCGGGCGATCTCCTCGATCTCCTCGCGGGCCGCGTCATAGCTGGGGATGGGTGCACCGCTCTCGGTCTTGTGGATGGTGAGCCGGGAGGAGGCAAAACCGAGCGCCCCCACCTCGATTGCTTCGGTGGCCAGCGCGCGCATCTTGGCCAGGTCTTCGGGGGTCGCGGGCTCGCGGTCGGCACCGCGCCGGCCCATCACATAGACCCGCAGCGGGGAATGCGGCAGGTAGGCCGCAACGTCGATGTCGCGTTTCCCCGACTCCAGCGCGTCGAGGTATTCCGGGAAGGTTTCCCAGGTCCACGGCAGGCCGTCGGTCATCACGACGCCGGGGATGTCCTCGACGCCGGCCATGACGTCGACGAGCACGTCGTGGTCCTCCTGGCGGCACGGGGCGAAGCCGACGCCGCAGTTGCCCATCACCACCGTGGTCACCCCGTGCGCCGAGGACGGCGTCAACCGGTCCGACCAGATCGCCTGGCCGTCGTAGTGAGTGTGCAGGTCGACGAAGCCGGGAGTGACCAGCAGCCCGCTCGCGTCGATCTCCCTCGTCGCGCTCGCGCCGTTGACGGCGCCGACCGCCGCGATCAGCCCGTCTTTTACCGCGACGTCGCCGACGTAGGGTTCACCTCCCAATCCGTCCACGATGGTGCCGTTGCGGATCAGAAGGTCGTAGGTCATCTAAATAATCTACGACCGTGTCGGTGGCTCGTGCCAGGATCGGAGCCGTGATCGATCACTTCGGCATCAATTGCAGCGACTATGCGAGATCGTGGCAGTTCTACGACACGGTGCTCGGTGTCCTGGGTTACTCGCGGCAGATGGACTTCGGCGAGGCCATCGGCTACGGCCGCGAAGGGCATCCGGCGTTCTGGATCGCCGACGGGAAGGGGATGGGGCCGAACCGCGAGGTCCACGTCGCGTTCCAGGCCGCGGGCGAGGACGCGGTGCGCGCCTTCCACGACGCGGCCGTAGGCCTGGGGGCCGAGTCCCTGCATGCGCCTCGGCTGTGGCCCGAATACCACCCGGGCTACTTCGGCGCCTTCGTCCGCGACCCGGACGGCAACAACGTCGAAGCGGTGTTTCACGGCGGCCCGTAGGGTCGAAACCATGGCGACTTCCGAAACCGCTGCCGTTCAAGAACTCCTGCGCGACGCGTTCACCCGCTTGATCGAACACGCCGGCGATGTGTGCGCCGGGTTGACCGACGAGATCGCCGACTACCGGCCGACCCCGAACGCCAACAGCATCGCGTGGCTGCTCTGGCACAGCGCGCGGGTTCAAGATCTCCAGCTCGCCGACGTTGCCGGTGTGGAACAGGTCTGGACCAGCGACGGCTGGGTGGACCGCTTCAACCTGGACCTGCCGCGCAACGACACCGGCTACGGGCACGGCGCCGAGGAGGTGTCCAAGGTCCGCGCGCCCGTCGACCTGTTGCTGGGCTATTACCACGCGGTGCACCTGCTGACTGTGGAGTACGTCGAAACCGTCACGCCCGACGAACTCGCCCGCGTCGTGGACACTCATTGGGATCCGCCGGTAACCGCGAGCGCGCGATTGGTCAGCATCATCGACGACTGTGCCCAACACCTGGGGCAGGCAGCCTACCTGCGGGGGATCGCGCAGTAGGGTTCCAACCCGTGCGGTTCCTCCTGACGATGTTGTGCTGGCTGATCGCCACGGCCGGGCTGGCGGTGGCGCTTCCGGCGGCGTGGGCGCAGGCGAACATCGTCGACGAGAACGGCTACAGCGCACTGGCCGAGCAGGCGGCGCGGGATCCGGCGCTGCAGTCGGCGATGGCGTCCGAGCTGACCACCCGGGCGATGGCGCTCATCAACGAACGCAGTGGGCGCGGCAACCCGGTCGACAGTTCGACGGTGCACGACGTGGCAGCGGCGTTCACCGCCGGCCGGTCGTTCCCCCCGCTGTTCGTGCAGGTGAACCGGGCCGCGCACGGCTGGTTGTTCAGCGCTCCGCAACCGGGCGGCAACGACCAATGGGTCGTCGACGTGGCGCCGATGCTCAAGGACACCGGCATCCAGCAGCAGCTCGCCACCTATAACGTGCAGGTCCCCGCGACGCTGAAGGTTCCCCTGACGGTTCCGGTGGATCAGCCGCTGCGACAGGGGCAGTTTCACCGCGCCGAGGTGTGGGGGCCGTGGCTCAGCATCGGTGTTGCCGCCCTCACGGCGCTTTTCGCCTTCCTGACACTGGTCGCCGCGCGCAGCCGCGGCCGCGCGGTCACCGCTCTGGGCATCTCGGCGCTGCTCGTCGGCGCCGCCGGCTGGGCGGGGATCGAGATGGGTGGGCGGCCCCTCAACGAGGCGCTGAACCGGACCACCGGGGACATCCGGCGGATGGCCGATGTGATGGTCGGCCACGCGGAGAGCAGCATGCACCTCTGGCTCAACCTCACACTGCTCACCGGTGTGGGTCTGGTGGTCCTCGGTATGCTCGCCGCGCTGCTGGGTGGTCTGTTCAAGAGAAAGAGCAAGGGCTCAGCTACTTGAGGGGTAGCTCGGCGAGGATCGCGCCGGTGGGTTTGGGCGATCCGGCGCCGGGTTCGACCGTGAAAGCCAGCGCCCGGCAGCTGCCGATCTCGTTGACCGTGGCCGTCGTCGTCGGCTGCACCGTCGTGGTGCCCATGGTCCCTGCGGACCTGGGGCCGTCGGCTCCGATCAGCCACATCTGATAGACGGTTCCACTGGACGGCGGCGGCACGTTGTTCATCACGAGCACCGCCGCGTTGCGGTCGCGAGAGAACATGACCGTGGCCTGTCCCGGGCCCAGTGGGCGGGAGACCGTCTTCATATCCGGAGCGGTCAGGACCTGCTCCGTGACCGTCGAGGTGGCGGGGTGCGGTCTGACCAGCACACCCAGCCCAAAGCCGGCAAGGCCGATGACGACTGCCGCGGCGGCCGCGAAAACCTTGGTGCGCCAGAATGATTGCCGCTGACCATCGTGGTGCTGCACCGCGGTGAGGACTGCGCTGCGCAGCTGGTCGGGCGGTTCGGCGACACTCGCCGAGGACAGCACTGCCAGCGTCTCGCGAACCGCGCGGACCTCATCGTGGAAGGCGGCGGCTATGGGAGCGGGTGCGGCGGCGACCTGCCGCTCGATCTCGGCGCGCTCGGCGTCGGACACGGCGTGCAGGGCATAAGGGGTCGCCAGTTCGAGCAGTTCGAATTCGGTCGGATCGGTCATGAGACACCCAGGCAGTTGCGCAAGCCGCGCAGCGCGTCGCGCATACGCGATTTGATGGTCGACAGGTTTGCGGCCAACCGCTGCGACACCTCGGCATAGGTGAGTCCGCCGTAGTAGGCGAGCTCGATGCACTGACGCTGGGTGTCGGTCAGCCCCTCCAGGCACTGCGCGACCCGACGGCGCTCGTCGCCCGCTATTGCCGACTCCGCGACGACGTCGCTGGCCGGCTCGAGATTGGCCACGCCATAGCGTGATTCGCGGGTGGTACCCGCTTGCTCGCTGCGCACGCGATCGATCGCGCGGCGATGGGTCATGGTCAGCAGCCAGGCCAGCGCGGACCCTTTGGCCGAGTCGAACTCAGCGGCGGTCCGCCACACCTCGAGATAAATCTCCTGGGTGGTCTCCTCGCTGTACCCGGCGTCCCGCAGCACCCGGGTCACCAGTCCGTAGACCCGCGACTTCGTCTGGTCGTAGAACGCGGCGAAGGCAGCGTCGTCCCCATGCGCGACCCGGCGCAGCAAGGCGTCCAGGTCGCTGCTGGGCTGCAGCGGTCCGGTCATCGATCGGTAGCCTAAGTCAGCAACCACCGCACCCGGTACGCCGGTCATGACTGGCGCACCGTTCTTGGTGGCCGCGGAACGAAATACGCGGTCCGTTCCTGGTACTCGGCGAATCCCGGCCGGCCCCTCATGTACTTCTCGGTCAGCCGCGCCCCGCTGACGTCCACCAGGAAGTAGGTCATCACCATCGGCGAGACCACGGTGGCCAGCGGTACCCAGCCATTGAGCGTGACCAGCCACAACCCCCACCACACGCAGGCGTCGCCGAAGTAATTGGGGTGCCGGGTCCACAACCAGAGCCCGCGGTCCATGATCAGGCCACGATGAGCAGGGTCGGACTTGAATTCCCGCAGCTGCCGGTCCCCGAGTGCCTCGAAGGTGAACCCGAGGAGCCATACCGTCACACCCAGCGCGGTGACGGCCAGCAACGGGGTGGGCGTGGGGCCGCTGACCGCCGACAGCTGCAGGGGGAAGGAGATGAACAGCGTCAGGAAGCCCTGCAGCAGAAAGACCTTGCGCACCACCTGACCCACCGACGCGCCACGCAGCAGATCGGCATAGCGGCGGTCCTCACCCTGGCCCGCGGTCTTGTGGTGGATGTGCCAACTCAGCCGCAGACCCCAGATCGACACCAGCGCCAACAACAGCCAGCGCCGGGTCGGATCCCCGCGGCCCACCGCAGCCGCCACCGCCGCCACCACCACGAAACCGATGCCCCACGCGACGTCGACGACGTTGTAGCGGCCCAGCCTGCGACCGATCGCGAAGGTGACCGAATGCACCACGGCCACCGCCAGGGTGCACGCACCCGTCACCGCCAGGATGTCGCGCTCGCTCACCGCGGACCCCTGCGCTCGAACGTCCACTGGTGGACATCAAGGTAACCGGACCGGAATCCCGCTTCCGAGTAAGCCAGATACAGCTCCCACATGCGTTCGAATACCTCGTCGAATCCTAAGCGCGCCAACCGGGTACGACGCTGCAGGAAGCGCTCCCGCCACAGTCGCAGCGTCTCGGCGTAATGCGGCCGCAGCGAGGCAACGTCGATGGTGCGCAAGTTCGTGTGGCGCTCGGTGATATCGACAATGGCCGCGGCAGACGGCAACAGTCCGCCAGGGAAAATGTACTTCTGAATCCACGTGTGCGTATTGCGAGTGGCCAGCATCCGCTCGTGCGGCATGGTGATCGCCTGGATCGCCACCCGACCGCTCGGTCGCACCAGTCTCTCCAGAGCAGTGAAATACGTCGGCCACGAGTGGTATCCGACGGCTTCGATCATCTCGACCGAAAGGACCGCGTCATACCCGTGTCCGGCTACGTCGCGGTAGTCGCACAGGTCGATCCGGACCAGCCCGGACAGGCCGGCCGCGGCGACCCGCTGCCTGGCCAGCCGCTGCTGCTCCACGGACAGGGTCACCGAGCGGACGTGAGCTCCGCGCGCGGCGGCGCGGATGGACAACTCTCCCCATCCGGTACCGATCTCGAGCACGGTCGACCCGGCGCGCACCTGAGCCAGATCGAGCAGTCGGTCGATCTTACGGCGTTGCGCCGCAGCCAGATCCGGCCAGCGGCCCGGCAGGCTATCGAACAGCGCCGAAGAGTAGGTCATGGTCTCGTCGAGGAATTCTGCGAACAGATCGTTGGACAGGTCGTAATGCTCGGCGACGTTGCGGCGCGCCTGGTCGCGGCCGGGATCGCGCCAGATGGGCTGGAATGCCGGAGCGATGGGACGTAGCCGCTGCAGCCATCGTGGCACCAGGTCGGCGACCGATTCCGCAAGCACCGTCAGCACGGCCGTCAGATCGTCCGCCGACCATTCTCCGGCCATGTAGGACTCGCCGAATCCGATGAGGCCGTGCCGTCCGATCCGGCGGGCCAGCGCGTCCGGTCGATGGATAGTCAGCGCCGGGGAGATCGGATCGCCGCCACCGATCACCGAGCCGTCGGGGTAGATCAGCCGTAGCGGCAGGCGGGCGGATGCCCCGCGCAGTAACCGGTCGGCGACGGTGGCCGACGCGGCGGCCACGGGGCCTGAGGGCACCTTCGCCACCGCTGGCCAGCGCCCGGAATCGATTGCCGTAATCCGCGTTTCGATGGCAAGAACGCTCATCGTGCTACCACCGGGACTCGTCGTAGCCACAGTTTGATCCCCTGAAGACGGATGCGTGCGGCCACCGCCAGGGGGGCCAGCGGTGACAGGAACTGCAGCCGCGCGACGAACCGAGTCGTCGCGGGCAGTCGTTCGCCGCGCAGCGTCGCGGTGAAGGTGAGTCGGCGCTCCCGCAGCAGCGAAACCATGACGTCGACCTCGCGCTCGGGAGGCGGGGCCAGCACCAGGTAGTGCCCGTCAACCGGGTTGAACGGTGAAACATAGAACTGCTTGCTCACCAGCACCGGCGAATCGGCGGGTGGCAGCAGATACGCATGGCGTCCGCCGTAGGTGTTGTGTACTTCGGCGACGACGTGGCGTAGCAGGCCGTCACGGTCGTGGCACCAGAAGATGCTCAGCGGGTTGAAGACGTACCCGAGAACACGGGCCTGCAGCAGCGCCGTGATGCGGCCGTCGGGCATGGCGGTGTCGTGCTCGGCGAAAAAGCGCTCCAGCTGCCGGCGCAATGACGTGTCCGTGGCACCGTCCGCGCCTGCCAGATGATCGGACGCGTCGAACCGCGCGAAGGGCCGTAACCACCAAGGCAACTCGGGCAGCTGATCGATGTCGACATACCAGCTGTAGCTGCGGTATTGGAACGAGTGCTGCACCGGGACCTGCCGGCAGTGGCTGATCGTGGTGCGGTAAATGGCCGGGGTCAGCATGCCAGGACCGCTTCCCTGGTGGGCGCCGCGGGCCAGTCTGCGCCGAGTCGCTGGGCGGCGCGCACCCCCGAGGCGGCGCCGTCTTCGTGGAATCCCCACCCGTGGTAGGCCCCGGCGAATACCACCCGGTCGTCATCGATGGTCGGCAGAAGCCGTTGCGCGGCAACCGATTCCGGTGTGTAGAGCGGGTGGCTGTAAGTCATCTCGGCCAGCACCGACGATGGGTCCACCCAGTCGCGGCCGCCCAGGGTCACCAGGAATCGGCGCGGTGTGTTGAGTCGCATCAGCCGGCTGACGTCATAGCTGACGACGACGTCCTCATGGCCTGGCGTCACCAGATAGTTCCAGGATGCGCGGGCGCGCCGGTGCCGCGGCAGCACCGATTCGTCCGTGTGCAGTTGAGCCCGGTTGGTCGAGTACGGGATCGCTCCCAGCACGGCTCGCTCCCACGGAGTCGGCTCGTCGAGCAGCAGCAGCGCCTGGTCGGGGTGGACGGCGACGACGGCCGCGTCGAAGCGCCGCGGCTGGTGGTCATTTGCCTGCACCAGCACACCGTCCGGGACCCGCCGCAGGGCACGCACCGGGGTGCCCGTCCACACTTCGTCCAGGCAGGTCGCGATCGCCTGCACGTAGGTGGCTGAACCGCCGGTGACGGTGCGCCAGGTGGGCGACCCGAAAACCGACAGCATGCCGTGATGGTCGAGGAAGACGAACAGGTAGCGGGCCGGATAGCGCAAAGCGTCGTCGCCGGCGCAGGACCATACCGCCGCCACAAGCGGGGTGATGAAGTAGTCGACGAAGTAGGACGAGAACCGGTGCCGGCGCAGGAATCCGTCCAGCGTTTCCAGATCGTCATCGCCGGCGTGCTCGCGCAGCAGGCGGGCCGCCGCGCGGTGGAAGCGCATTATCTCGGTGAGCATCCACAGATGGCGGGGCCGCAACGACTGCCGGCACGCGAACAGGCCTCGGGCGCCGAGCGCTCCGGCGTATTCGAGGTCTCCGGCTCGCACGGACATTGACATATCCGAGTCCTGGGTGGCGATGCCGAGTTCGGCGAACAGCCGGCACAACGTGGGATAGGTCCGGTCGTTATGCACCAGGAAACCGGAGTCGACCGCTGTCACCCGGCCGTCGCCGCCGTCGACGAGGTGGGTGTGCGCGTGACCGCCGAGTCGCGCGTCAGCCTCGTACAAGGTGACCCGGTCGCGGGCCGAGAGCAGGTACGCGGCCGTCAGCCCGGCGACCCCGCTGCCGATGACCGCTACCGATCGTCCGTCTGGTGCCTGCACACCTATTATTCGGAGCCCCGCGGGCCCCGGATGGCGGGCGGGGCCGACCCCGAGTCAGCGCTCGGCGGACAGCGCCGGCGACCTGTCGGTGACCGGCTCCTCACGGGGAAGCCGCGGGCTGCGGGCGGGACGCGACCGCACCCGGATGGGCCACCAGAACCAGCGGCCCAGTAACGCCGCGATGGAGGGCGTCATGAATGCCCGCACGATCAGCGTGTCGAACAGCAGACCCAGGCCGATGGTGGTGCCCACCTGCCCGATCATCCGGGCGTCGCCGATGATCATGGACGCCATCGTGAAGGCGAAGACCAGGCCGGCGTTGGTCACGACCTTGCCGGTCCCACCCATCGACCGGATGATGCCGGTATTGAGGCCGGCATGTATCTCCTGTTTGAAGCGGGAGACCAGCAGCAGGTTATAGTCCGAGCCCACGGCCAGCAGCACGATCACGGACATCGCGAGCACCAGCCAGTGCAACGGGACGCCGAATATGTGCTGCCACACCAACACTGACAGGCCGAACGAGGCGCCCAGGGACAGCGCGACGGTTCCGACGATCACTGCCGCCGCCACGAACGCGCGGGTCAGGATCAGCATGATGATGAAGATCAGGCAGAGCGACGAAATGCCCGCGATCACGAGGTCCCACTTGGCGCCTTCGGAGATGTCCTTGACGATGGCGCCCATTCCGGAGACGTAGATCTTGGAGTCTTCCAGGGGAGTGCCTTTGAGTGATTCCTCGGCTGCCGTCTGGATCTTGCCGATGCTTGCGATGCCCTCGGCCGAGGCGGGATCACCCCGGTGCAGGATGATGAACCGCGCCGCGTGGCCGTCGGCGGACAGGAAATTGTTCATGGCGCGCTTGAAGTCGGCGTTCTTGAACACTTCCGGCGGCAGGTAGAACGAGTCGTCGTTCTTCGCGGCGTCGAACGCATGGCCCATCGCCGTCGCGTTGTCGCTCATCTCGTCCATCTGCTGGAAGATCCCGGACATGGTGCTGTGCATGCTCAGCATCATCGTTCGCATGCTGACCATGGTTTCGATCATGGGCGGGAAGGTTGCGATCATCTGCGGCATCAGCACGTCGAGCTGTTTGATGTCGCCCACCAGGACGTTCAGCTTCTCGTCGATCTCGTCGATGCCGTCGAGGGCGTCGAAGACCGAACGCAACGACCAGCAGGCCGGGATGTCGTAGCAGTGCTTCTCCCAATAGAAATACGAGCGGATCGGCCGCAGGAAGTCGTCGAAATTGGCGAGTTTGTCGCGTAGGTCGTTGGTGATCTGCTGCATCTCTTCGGTGTCGCCGACCATCTTGTGGGTGACTCCCACCAGCTGCGTCATCAGGCCGTACATCCGCTGCATCAGGGCGATCGTCTTGGACATCTCGTCGGCCTGCTTGAGCATGTCGTCCATGCGGTCACGCTGGTACTTCATGGTCTGCATCTGACCGGCGCTCTGCATGCTCATCTGGAACGGTATCGACGTGTGGTCCATCGTGGTGCCGTCCGGCCTGGTGATGGCCTGGACGCGGGATATCCCCGGCACCCGGAAGATCCCCTTGGCCAGTCTGTCCAGGATCAGGAAATCAGCCGGATTCCGCATGTCGTGATCCGACTCGATCATCAGAATCTCCGGCTTCATCCGAGCCTGGGAGAAGTGCCGATCGGCGACGAGGAAGCCCTGGTTGGCCGGGATGAAGCTGGGCAGGTAGGCGCGGTCGTCGTAGCTGGGCTTGTAACCGGGCAGCGTGATCAGGCCGATCAGGGCGATCACACACGTGACGGCGAGAATCGGCAACGGCCAGCGCACCACCGCGGTACCGACCCGGCGCCAGCCCCGCACCGAAAGCACCCGCTTGGGGTCGAACACGCCGAACCGGCTGCCGACGACGAGCACCGCCGGGCCCAGCGTCAGCGC
This sequence comes from Mycobacterium sp. Z3061, assembly GCF_031583025.1. Taxonomy (NCBI): domain Bacteria; kingdom Bacillati; phylum Actinomycetota; class Actinomycetes; order Mycobacteriales; family Mycobacteriaceae; genus Mycobacterium; species Mycobacterium pumcae. The sequence goes on from NZ_CP134062.1 coordinate 1,001,583, forward strand.
GACCAGAACCGCGACCAGCATGCCGACCGCGCAGGGAATGCCCAGCGTCTGGAAGTAGGGCATGCGGGCGAAGCCGAGACATAACGTCGCACCCGCGATCGTCAGACCGGATCCCAAAATGACGTGCGCCGTACCGTGATACATCGTGTAGAACGCGGATTCCCGGTCCTCCCCGGCCTGTCGTGCTTCCTGATATCGGCCGATGATGAAGATGCCGTAGTCGGTTCCGGCCGCGATCGCGAGCGACGTGAGCAGGCTGACGGCGAAGGTGGACAGCCCGATCAGCTGGTTGCTCCCGAGGATGGCGACGGCGCCGCGCGCCGCGCTCAGTTCGATCCCGACGGTGACCAGCAGCAGGATCACCGTCAGCGGAGATCGGTAGATGAACATCAGCATGAACAGGATCACCAGGACCGTGGTGATCGTGATCTTGGCCATCGATCTGTCGCCGCTGTGCTGCAGGTCCGCGGCCAGTGCCGAGGCCCCGGTGACGTACGCCTTGAGACCGGGCGGAGGCGGGGTGGCGTCGACGATTTTGCGCACGGCGTCCACGGATTCGTTGGCCAGCGGTTCACCCTGGTTGCCGGCGAGGTTCAGCTGGACGGTGACGGCTTTGCCGTCGTTGCTCTGCGCGCCCGCCGCGGTGAGGGGATCGCCCCAGAAGTCCTGGATGCTCAGTACGTGCTTGTCCGCGCGCAACTTGCGGATCAGACCGTCGTAGTACCGGTGCGCCGCATCGCCGAGGGGCTGCTCGCTCTCCAGCACGATCATCGCGACGCTGTCGGTCTCCCCTTCCTTGAAGACGCGGCTGATCCGCTTCAGTGCGACGAACGACGGGGCATCCTTGGGGCTCAGCGAAACCGAGCGTTGTTGCCCGACGATCTCCAGTGACGGAACGAGCACGCTGAGCAGCACGACGACCACCACCCAGAAGAGGATGATCGGCACCGCGAAGGCATGGATCATCCGCGGGATGAACGGGCGGTGCGGACGGGGTTCGACGACGGGGCTGTCCGGGCGGTCGTCGGCTCGGTAGTCCAAGGTGGTACTCACGCGGACTTGACCAGACAGAAGGTAAAGGCGTTGACCTCGTTGGAGACTCGCTCCGATTTGACTACGTCGTCGATCAGGATGCGGCAACCGATGCTGTCGCTGTCACCCTGGGCCATCAGGTTGCCCACCATTGCCGCCTTGTTCGTGCTGATGTGCAGCGACCAGGGCAGCCGCGCGTTGTCCACGCGCTGCGGGTCGGCGTTGACGTCGAAATAACTGATGTCGGCCACCGTGCCTGCCGGGCCGAACACCTCGTAGGTGATTCGCTTGGGGTTGAACGGCTCTGGGTTCTTCAGGTTGCTGTCCGCGTACGATGCCCGCTTCTCCGAGCCGAAATAACCGTGGACCCGGTTCACGATGAACGCGCCGGTGACCAACACCGCCACAATGACGAGTGGGATCCACACGCGCGACAGCACCTTGAAAATCTCAGGTCCCTTTCACCGTTGGGCATCGCTCAGGTCGGACGATACCCGCCCTAGGAGACGCTTGCGTCTTCATTCGACCGGCCGCACTGCGCAGATCGGGCAGCGCGCCGCGAACACAATTAGCCTTACCTAAGTAAAACACGGAGGCGTCTGGTCCCAGGTGGGCTCCTTCCGTTAGAGCGCCGATTCTAAGGCATATTGCGTGCGTAAAGTTCCGGATTCCGCGCGCAAATCACGTCATGTGCGTTATCCTCAGCCGGTGGCGCAACTCAGTTTCCGGCGCGCCCGAACCGAGGAGAACAAACGCCAGCGAGCCGCGGCCCTCGTGGAAGCCGCGCGCTCACTCGCGTCGGAAAGCGGTGTCGCGTCAGTGACATTGACCGCGGTGGCCAGTCGCGCGGGAATCCATTACTCGGCCGTGCGCCGATACTTCACCTCCCACAAAGAGGTGCTGCTGCACCTGTCCGCCGAGGGCTGGCAGCGGTGGTCGGACACCGTGTGCGCTCAACTCGGGGAGCCCGGTCCGATGTCGCCGGCGCGGGTCGCCGAGACGCTGGCCAACGGGCTGGCGGCCGATCCACTGTTCTGCGACCTGCTCGCCAACCTGCACCTGCACCTCGAGCACGAGGTCGACGTCGAGCGCGTCATTGAGATCAGGCGGACTATTTCCGCCGCCGCCATCGCCCTGGCCGGCGCCATCGAGCGGAGCTTGCCGGAGCTCGGCCGCTCCGGCGCGTTCGACATGCTGATCGCCGCCTACTCCCTGGCGGCTGCCTTCTGGCAGATCGCCAACCCTCCGGAGCGGATCTCCGATGTGTACCAGGAGGAGCCGGAAGTGCTGCCGCCCGAATGGAATATCGACTTTCCGTCCGCGCTCACCCGGGTGCTCACCGCCACCTGCATCGGCTCGCTTGCGGGGTCCCGATGAACACGTCGGCGAAGCTCTTGATGCACAAGGTCTTTGCGCACCACGCCGAGATTTCCTACGGTTTGTCCATTAGGTTAGAAAGACTAAGTGCCCATGACGACGACTGAGCCAAGGACCGAGCCGTTGACGACCCCGGACTCTGCTGGCGGAGAAGGCAGTACAAGGACTCAGCAACGGGGCAAGCGGGGCGGTCTGAGGAGCCTCGTGACCCGGTTCTGGCTCATCCTCACCGTGCTGGCCGTCGTCGCGGTGGCGGGGTTCGCGGTTCACCGGCTGCACGACATCTTCGGTGTTCACAGCGGTTCGTTCGGCGGCGGCTCATCCGGTGATGTCATCGATCAGTTCAACCCGAAGACCATCACACTCGAGGTCTGGGGGTCCCCGGGCAGCACGGCGACCATCAGTTATCTCGATGAGAACTCGCACCCCCAGCAGGCTCTCAACGTGCCCCTACCGTGGAAGACGGAATTGAAGTCAACGAAGCCCGGTATCCCGGCCAATCTGATGGCGCAGGGAAACGGCAGCTGGATCGCCTGCCGCTTCCTCGTCAACAACAACGACGGGAAAGGTGACGTCATCAAGGCGCCGAATCAGTCGCCCCCCAACGAGACGGTGAACGCGTTCGTCTACTGCCTGGACAAGTCCGCATGAGTCAGACCACCGAGGCTAATTCGGCCCCGCCGCCGGTCTCGCAGCCGCTGATCCCGCCGTTCCTGCCGCGGATGATCCATCGGCTGGCACTGCCCATCGTGCTGGTGTGGCTGGGCATCGTGGTGGTGACCAATACCGCTGCGCCGCAGCTGGAGGCCGTCGCCAAGAACCATTCGGTATCGCAGAGCCCCACCGATGCGCCGTCGTTCCAGTCGATGATGCGGGTCGGAAAGACGTTCAAGGAGTTCGACTCCGACAGCTCGGCAATGATCGTGCTGGAGGGTGACAAGCCGCTCGGAGCCGAGGCGCACCGCTACTACGACGAGATCGTCAGGCGGATAGAGCAGGACAAGAAACACGTCCAGCACGTGCAGGACTTCTGGAGCGATCCGTTGACCGCCGCGGGGTCCCAGAGCCACGACCAGAAGGCCGCCTACGTCCAGGTCTACCTCGCCGGCAACATGGGTGGGGGCCTGTCCGCCGAGTCCGCCGACGCCGTACGCAAGATCGTCGACTCGGTGCCGGCCCCGCAGGGGATCAAGGCGTACGTCACCGGCGCGGGTCCGTTGTTCGCCGACCAGTCCCACGCCGGCGAGAAAGGTGTCGCCATAGTCACCCTGGTCACGATCCTGGTGATTTTCGTGATGCTGCTCGTCGTCTATCGCTCGCTCGTCACCGTCCTGGCCGTGTTGTTCATGGTCTTTGTCGAACTGTTGGCGGCCCGGGGCGTCGTTGCCCTGCTGGCCAACTACGAGATCATCGGACTGTCCACCTTCGCCAACAATTTGTTGGTGTTGATGGCGATCGCCGCCGGAACGGACTACGCGATCTTCGTGGTCGGCCGCTACCACGAGGCCCGCGGCTTGGGAGAGACTCGCGAACAGGCCTTCTACACGATGTTCCACAGCACCGCGCATGTCGTGCTCGGGTCGGGACTGACCATCGCCGGCGCGATGTACTGCCTGAGCTTCTGCCGATTGCCGTATTTCGAGTCCTTGGGCGCACCCTGCGCCATCGGCATGTTGGTAGCCGTGCTCGCGGCGTTGACCCTGGGCCCTGCGGTGCTGACCGTGGCGTCGTTCTTCAAACTCCTGGATCCGAAGCGAAAGCTGCAGACCCGGGGCTGGCGCCGGATCGGCACCGCGATCGTCCGTTGGCCCGCACCGGTTTTCGCGGTCACGATCGCGGTTGCCCTGGTCGGTCTGATCGCCCTGCCCGGCTATAAGACGGACTACGACACCCGTCACTTCCTGCCCGAGGACACCCCCGCCAACATCGGTTACGCGGCTGCCGACCGGCACTTCAACCAGGCTCGGCTCAATCCTGAGCTGTTGATGATCGAGACCGATCACGACCTGCGCAACTCGGCCGACTTCCTCGTCCTCGACAAGGTCGCCAAGGCGGTCTTCCACATCCCCGGTATCGGTCGGGTGCAGACCATCACCCGGCCATTGGGCACACCGCTCGACCACAGCACCCTCGGTTTTCAGATGGGCGCCCAGGCCGCGGGCCGCATTCAGACTCAGCACTTTCAGGACGAGCAGGCCAAAAATCTGCTGAACCAGGCAGACGAGTTGCGCAAGACGATGGCCACGCTGCATGAGCAGATGCAGGTCACCCAGGACCTCAGCAACACGACGCACGAGACCACGAAACTCACCAAAGAAACGGTGAAGATCACCGAGGCACTGCGCGACGACATCGCCACCTTCGACGACTTCTTCCGGCCGATTCGCAGCTATTTCTATTGGGAGAAGCACTGTTACGACATCCCGGTCTGCTGGGCCCTAAGGTCGATCTTCAATGCGCTCGATGGAATCGACCAGGTGGCGCAGAACATCCTGGCCCTCAGCCAGAACCTGGACAGGCTGGACGAGATTCAGCCCAAGCTCGTCGCGTTGATCCCACCGCAGATCGAGAGCCAGCAGCGCAATCTCGACACCATCATGTCGAACTATGCGACCACCATGGGTCTCAACGACCAGGCCAGGGCGCAGGCCGATAACGCCACCGCACAAGGAGATGCGTTCGACAGAGCGAAGAACGACGACACGTTCTACCTGCCGCCGGAAGCCTTCCAGAGCCCGGACTTCGCGCGGGGTCTCAAACAGTTCATCTCGCCGGACGGGCACGCTGTCCGGTTGATCATCTCGCACGAAGGCGACCCGGCGAGTCCTGAAGGCATCAACCTCATCGAACCGATCAAGCGGGCCGTGCACGAGGCGATCAAGGGCACGCCCTGGGAGGGAGCCAAGGTCTACCTCGGCGGTACCGCCGCGACGTACAAGGACATGCACGACGGCTCGAACATCGATCTGTTGATCGCCGGAATATCCGCTGCCACATTGATTTTCATCATCATGCTGGTGATCACCCGAAGTGTCGTGGCGGCCGTCGTAATCGTCGGCACGGTGCTGTTGTCGCTGGGCGCCTCCTTCGGGCTCTCCGTGCTCCTATGGCAGTACATCCTGGGCATGAAGTTGCACTGGATGGTGCTGGCGATGGCGATCATCCTGCTATTGGCCGTCGGCTCGGATTACAACCTGTTGTTGATCTCGCGGTTCAAGGAGGAGATCCATGCGGGTCTCAAGACGGGTACGATCCGCGCGATGGCGGGTTCGGGCTCGGTGGTGACCGCCGCAGGCCTGGTGTTCGCCGCAACCATGGGCACGTTTGCCTTCAGCCCGTTGAAAGTCATGGCCCAGGTGGGAACGACGATCGCGCTGGGTCTGCTCTTCGACACGTTGATCGTTCGGTCATTCATGACACCGTCGTTGGCCACCTTGCTCGGGCGCTGGTTCTGGTGGCCGCAGCACGTGCGCCCGCGGCCGGCCAGCAGCATGCTGCGGCCGTTCGGGCCGCGCCCGGCGGTACGTGCGCTGTTGGGGGAGGAGCACGCCGACGGCGTCGACGCGGCGAACTCGGATCGGTCCCCGGCGACGCAGCCGCACTACTGAGTGGGCGTCAGAGCGCGACCACGTCGCGCATGATGTCGCTCAACTCCGACACCGGGGCGCCGCACGTCAGGCAGTAGGAGCCCGATGAGCGTCTGAGCTGGCCCACCTGCACCAGGATCTCGGCCTCGGCGCGCCACAGGCAGGCGATGCAGACGATCTCGACGATGTTGCCGAACGGGTCGACGTGGGAATGATTGCATTCATCGACCGCGTGCCGATGAACGATGTGAGTTGCCCGGTTGGTGCAGCCGGCTTCGAACTGGCAGGTGATCGTCTGCCAGTCCAGGGCCGCGAGCGTGCCAGGGATGCCGTTGCCAGTGGTTTGGCTCATGCGATGTCCTCCAGCTTCCGGAACGCAGTCGCACCCATCCCTCGGAGCTCGAGCGGATGATTGGCTGGCCGGAGGTCCATTATGGGTTCGTTTGACCCACCGCGGCAAGGGCCCGGGCGATGTATTTATGTCCCGTCCGCCAGTTGCGGTCCCCCGACGAAACCGTACTTTGAGTGCTAACTAGCACTATTCCGCAGTTCATGGGGTCGGGGCTATCCCCCGAACGGCCTCCGGAAGGATGAAATTTCTGTCCGCCAATCGGGGGACAGAAACAGAAAAATCTGCTAACGGTCGTCGGTGGACGGGTTCTAGGGCTGGTTGACGCAGAACGCCACACACAGCGCCGAGACGGGGATGGAAACCCATTGCAGTTGACCGTCCGCCTGGCGCTCGCAGTAGATCGGGCCGGGCTTCCCCCAGACTTTCGCGCCCTCCGGCGAGCATTGCTTGCCGAGATCGGTGTCGGCGTGCGCCGGGCCACTTCCAAGGGCGACCGCCAACGGAGCGGCGGCCGTCATGATCACGGCGGCGACGAACTTCCGTGCGCGCATGGTGCCCTTACGCCCAGTTCCAGACCGACATGTCGCCGGCCGGGTACCCGTTGCACGCGTCGGTGCCCTTGGCGACGACGCCCTTGTTGTTGAAGAAGATCTTCATGTGGTTGACCCAGGCGAAGGTGAGCGGATCGCCGTTGTAGAAGTTCTCGGAATAGTCCCTGCGCTCGGCCGGCGACAGCGAGAAGAACCAGTGCGCCTTGTTGATGGTGGCTTCCTGGAGGTTCGCGTGGTTGTTGAAATCGATCATGTACCGCTCGTAGTAGACCGGGCTGGTATCCCGGACGGCGGCCAGATACTGCTCTGCGTCGCAGGTGGTCGCGATCATCCGGCGCGGGATCGGGAAATCCTCGGTGGAGTCAGCTTTCGCTGCCTGGGGAAAGATCACCGCGGCGATCGCGAGAGCGAGGAAAACAGCGCCTGCACGCAGGCCGATACTCAGCCGAGACATCATGGTTACCGTAACACTTTCATGTTTGCGAAGATTCCGACGGCGATTCCTAGTCGATCTTACTACCCATCGCTATCAGGAACTATCACGTGTGACGGGTTCGGCCGCAGCTCCGGCGGTGCCTGGCTGTAGTCGCCGAACGGACCGTCCCGGCGCTCCACCGCGGCCCGCACGCCCTGCGCCTCGGCGGTATGGATGAAGTCGAGCGCATCAGGGGTGTTGCGCATCAGTCCGTCGAGGATGCCCCCCAGCAACTGGGTCGACGCCAGGCCCATGTTCTCGTAGGCCTGATTGACGATCAGCTTCTGCGCCCGCAGCTGCGACAACGGGATCTGCGCCAGTTCCGCCGCGATCTCAGCGACCCGGGCCTCCAGCCGCTCGAACGGCACCGCCTCGTTGATCAGTTCGATCTCGGCGGCCTGCACACCGGTCAGCGGCCGGCCGGTCAGCGAGTGCCATTTCACTTTGGCCAGGCTCAGCCGGTACAGCCACATCCCGGTCAGATAGGCGCCCCACATCCTGCTGTACGGGGTGCCGATCACGGCGTCCTCGCTGGCGATCACGATGTCGGCACACAGGGCGTAGTCGCTGGCCCCGCCGACGCACCAGCCGTGCACCTGCGCGATCACCGGCTTCGACGCCCGCCAGATGGCCATGAACTTCTGCGTCGGCGCGGTCTCGCGCGCGCTGACCATCGCGAAATCCTTACCCGGATCCCACCGTCCGTCGGTCATCATGTCCTCGCCCCAGTGCTGGAAGCCGCCGCCGAAGTCGAAACCACCGGAGAAGGCCCGCCCGGCGCCGCGCAGCACGATGACCTTGATGTCGTGGTCCCGCTCGGCCAGCCCGATGGCAGCCTCGATCTCGTCGGGCATCGGCGGGACGATGGTGTTCAGGTGTTCGGGCCGGTTGAGGGTGATGGTGGCCACCGGACCTCTGCTGGAATACAGCAGCGTTTCGAATTCGGGCTCTCCAGAAGGCATGAAGAGAAGCGAAGCCGCGCCGAATTATGGTGTCAAGCCTGTTGGCGACGTCTCATTGCCAGCCCCGCCAGCACGGCGAAGGCGACGGCTGCGCACGTGGCCAGCAGGTATATGCCGTACCGCTGGAATGCGGCGTAGAGCGACGCGATGTGATTCCCGGCCAGATACCCCGCGAAAACCCAGACCGACACCCACACCGCGGAACCCAGCGCGTTGTAGGCGAGGTAACGGCGCCAATCCATCCGAGCCAGCCCCGCTGCTATGCCGCTGGCCTGCCGCAGTCCGTCGATGAAGCGCCCGATCGAGACCACGAGGTGGCCGCGCCTGGCGAAGAAGCGTTCGGTTTTCGCCAGCCGCTCCCGGTTGAGGAACACATACGGACCGAACCGCAGGACCAGACCGCGACCGCCGTAGCGGCCGATGGCGTAGCCGGCGTTGTCGCCGCCCACCGCCGCCAACAGCCCGACGATCAGCACTGGGAGCAGCGTCAAGTGTCCGCTGGCCGCATAGATTCCGCCCGCGATCAAGATCAGCTGACCGGGCAGGGGTATTCCCACCCCTTCCAGTCCCACCAGGGCCACGATCGCCGCGTACCCGTACCGGTCGAGGGTGGGGGCAAGCGTGTCGAAGATTCCCGGCAGTTGCGCGGACATGGGTTCCAGGGTGCCCGATGCTGCTCGCAGCTAGACGTTGTAACCGTCACAGCTACGTGTCGGTTGTCAGCGTCCGCCACAGGAACGAGTAGCTCAGCGCGGCCTTGAACGCGAGTTGTTCATTGTCGGCGGCGCCACCGTGGCCGCCCTCGATGTTCTCGTAGTACCAGACCCGGTGGCCGGTGGCCTCCAGCGCCGCGGTCATCTTGCGGGCATGACCGGGATGCACCCGGTCGTCACGGGTGGACGTGGTCATCAGGATCGGGGGATATTTCCGGTCCGCTGAAATGTTCTGGTACGGCGAATATTCCGAGATGAACGCCCAGTCGTCCGGGTTATCGGGGTCGCCGTATTCGGCCACCCAGGAGGCGCCGGCGAGCAGCAGGTGGTAGCGCTTCATGTCGAGCAACGGCACGCTGCAGACCAGCGCGCCGAATTTCTCCGGGTACTTGGTCAACATGATTCCCATCAGCAGGCCGCCGTTGCTGCCGCCCTGGGCACCGAGCTGACCGACCGTGGTGATGCCCCGCCGCACGAGGTCGTCGGCGACGGCCACGAAGTCTTCGGCCACCTTATGGCGGCCTTCGCGCATCGCCTGGGTGTGCCAGCCCGGCCCGTATTCCCCGCCGCCGCGGATGTTGGCCAGCACGTAAGTGCCGCCCCGCGCGAGCCACAGCCGCCCCAGCACTCCGCTGTAACCCGGGGTATTGGACGTCTCGAACCCGCCGTAGCCGTAGAGCAGGGTGGGCGCCGGTCCTGCGGCGCCGGTGGGCCGCACCACGAAGTACGGGACCGACGTGCCGTCCTGGGAAGTTACGAAATGCTGTTCCACAGAGATGTTTTCAGCGTCGAAGAAGGACGGCGCGGCCTTGATCGGCTCCAGGTCACCGGAGCCGGTGCCCCGTAACAGTCGGGACGGCGCGGTGAATCCGCTGGAGTCCAGGAAGAACTCGTCGCCGGTGTCGTCGGCGGCGGTAATCACGGTGTTGGTCGACTCGGGCAGGCCGGGCAGCGGCTCGCGCTGCCAGCTGCCCGGCGTCACGATCTCCACCCGGCTGGCGACGTCGGCCAGCGAGACGATCAGCAGCCGGTCCCTGGTCCAGGCGTAGTGGTAGAGGCAGGTGTGTTCGTCGGGTTCGAAGACCACCGTGAGATCCCGTGCGCCAGAGAGGAATTCGTCATAGTTGGCCGCCAGCAGCGAGCCGGCGCGGTAGGTCGTGTCATTGACGGTCCAGTCGGAGCGCAGATCGATCAGCAGCCATTCGCGGTGCACCGACATGCTGCTGGCGTCGGTGGGCACGTCGATGGAAATCAACTCGGTTCCCCGTAGCTCGTAGCGCTGCCGGTTCCAGAAGTCCAGTGAGCGGCCGAGGAAGGTGCGTTCGAAGCCCGGCGTGCGGTCCTTGGAGCCGCCGGCGCTGACGTCGGTGGGCTCACCTTCGAAGATCGTCTCTGCCTCGGTCAGGGGCGTGCCACGCCGCCAGCGCTTGAGGATTCGCGGATAACCGGATTCGGTCATCGAGTCCGGGCCGAAGTCGGTGCCCACCAGGACGGTGTCGGGATCGTCCCAGCTGATCTGCGACTTGGCTTCCGGCAACTCGAACCCGTCGGCGACGAATTCGCGTGTCAGCATGTCGAATTCACGTACGACGACGGCGTCCGAGCCACCCGGGGAAAGGCTGATCAGGGCGCGGGTGAGCTCAGGTTCGATCACGTCGGCGCCGGCCCACACCCAGTTCTTGCCGTCCGCGCGGCCCAGCGCGTCGACGTCGATGAGCACATCCCACTCGGGCGAGTCGGTGCGGTAGCTCTCCAGCGTGGTGCGCCGCCACAGCCCGCGGGGGTTGGTGGCGTCGCGCCAGAAGTCGTACAGGTAGTCGCCGCGCCGGCGGACGTAAGGGATCCGGGCGTCGGTGTCGAGCACCTCCAGCGCCTCGGCGCGCATCGTCTCGAACTGTGCGTCGCAGAACTCCGTCTTGGTCGGCTCGTTGCGGGCGCGCACCCAATCGAGTGCCTCCTCGCCGGTGACGTCTTCGAGCCAGAGGTACGGGTCTTCGGCAGTCTCAGATGACATGGAAGCCATTGTCGTCCCAGCGGTAGTGTGAGCTGTATTACATGAACTAGCGAGGAGCCGAGCAGATGCCTGTCTTTGCACGTCCAGGGACTTCCGGGGCGCTGATGTCCTATGAGTCGCGGTACGGGAATTTCATCGGCGGCGAGTGGGTCGCGCCCGCTGCGGGCCGATACTTCGAGAACCCGTCGCCGGTCACCGGCCAGTCGTTCTGCGAAATCCCGCGATCCGACGAAACCGACATCGAAAAGGCACTGGATGCCGCACACGGCGCGGCCCCGGCCTGGGGCAAGACATCCCCGGCCGAGCGGGCCGCGATTCTGAACAAGATCGCCGACCGTATCGAGGAGAACACCGCCGCGCTGGCGGTGGCCGAGGTGTGGGACAACGGCAAGCCGATCCGCGAGGCGCTGGCCGCCGACATCCCGCTGGCCGCCGACCATTTCCGGTACTTCGCGGCCGCGATCCGGGCCCAGGAGGGCGCGCTGTCCCAGATCGACGACGACACCGTCGCCTACCACTTCCACGAACCGCTCGGCGTTGTCGGGCAGATCATCCCGTGGAACTTCCCGATCCTGATGGGCGCCTGGAAGCTGGCGCCGGCGCTGGCGGCCGGCAATGCCATCGTGCTCAAGCCCGCCGAGCAGACCCCGGCCTCGATCCTGTTCCTGATGTCGCTGATCGGTGACCTGCTGCCACCCGGAGTGCTCAACGTCGTCAACGGCTTCGGCGCCGAGGCCGGAAAGCCGCTGGCCTCGAGCAACCGGATTGCGAAGGTCGCCTTCACCGGTGAGACCACCACCGGGCGCCTGATCATGCAGTACGCCTCGCAGAACCTGATCCCGGTCACCCTCGAACTCGGCGGCAAGAGCCCCAACATCTTCTTCTCCGACGTGATGGCCGCCGGGGACGACTTCCAGGACAAGGCGCTGGAAGGCTTCACGATGTTCGCGCTGAACCAGGGCGAAGTCTGCACCTGCCCCTCGCGCAGCCTGATCCAGTCCGACATTCACGACGAGTTCCTGGAGCTGGCCGCGATCCGGACCAAGGCCGTCCGGCAGGGTGACCCGCTGGATTCCGAGACCATGCTGGGATCGCAGGCGTCCAACGACCAACTGGAAAAAATCCTGTCCTACATCGAGATTGGCAAAGGGGAGGGCGCCAAGATCATCACCGGCGGCGAACGCGCCGAACTGGGCGGCGACCTGTCCGGCGGTTTTTACATGCAGCCGACGATCTTCAGCGGCAACAACAAGATGCGGGTCTTCCAGGAGGAGATCTTCGGGCCGGTGGTGACGGTGACATCGTTCGACAGCTACGACGACGCGATCGGTATCGCCAACGACACCCTCTACGGGCTGGGGGCGGGGGTGTGGAGCCGCAACGGCAATACCGCCTACCGGGCCGGCCGCGACATCAAGGCCGGACGGGTGTGGGTCAACTGCTACCACGTGTACCCGCCGCACTCGGCCTTCGGCGGTTACAAGCAGTCCGGCTTCGGACGCGAGGGCCACCTGATGGCGCTCGAGCACTACCAGCAGACCAAGAATCTGCTGGTGTCCTATTCCGAAAAGGCACAGGGCTTCTTCTGATGATCCCGGGGGCGCTCATCACCGCCTCCGCCGCCGAACTGCTGGTGCGATTGCAGGACCGGCACGGGCCGGTGATGTTCCACCAGTCGGGTGGCTGCTGCGACGGGTCGTCGCCGATGTGTTACCCGCGCGGCGACTTCCTGGTGGGCGACCGCGACGTCCTGCTGGGTGTGCTCGATGTCGGTCCCGAAGGCGTGCCGGTGTGGATTTCCGGCCCTCAGTACGAGACCTGGAAGCACACCCAGCTGGTCATCGACGTGGTGCCCGGCCGCGGCGGCGGCTTCAGCCTGGAAGCGCCGGAGGGGATGCGATTTCTCAGCCGCGGCCGGGTCTTCACCGAGACCGAAAGTGAACTGCTGCAAGCCCAACCCATGATCACCGGCGCCGCGTACGAGCGTGGCGAAAGGCCGTCGATACGAGGCCATCTTGTGACCGACAACGCGCCGGGGACCTGCCCGGCACCGCCTCGGTAATTCAGTAAGGTGCTCTACCGTGATCCCCCTCCCGCGTGCCTGGCTGCTGGCCAGCGGCATGCTCGTGGGTAGCGCGGTCGGACAGCTGCTGGCGGTGGCGTCCAGCCTCCTGATACATGCCCGGATCCGTCCGGACATCGCCATCGCGTTGGTGGTAGGGATACCCGCCGTGGTCGGACTGTCGGTGATCCTGTTCTCCGGGCGCCGGTGGGTGACCATGCTCGGCGCGGCGATTCTGGCGTTGGGGCCCGGCTGGCTGGGCATGCTCGTCGCCTTGCAGGTGGTCTCTCATGGCTGACAGGAAGACCGAGCAGGACCGCGAGTCAAACCCGGGCACCGAACCCTTCGTGCCCGATTTCGACTCCGGCGAGGTGCCCGTCGCCCCGAAGTACGACGCCGGCGAGCCGTCAGTGCCGTTCGTGCCGGATTTCGACACCGACTCGCAGCCATTCCTGCCACTGGCGGGGCTGCATGAAGAGCCGGTCAAGAAGGCCGAGCCTGCCCCGGCCGAGGAGGAGCCGGCGCCGGTCGTGGTGGCCCCGCCGCCCAGTGCCGGGGCGGATGCGGGGTCTGAGGCGCCAGGTCCGATCGCGGTGCCCGGCCGTTACCTCTACCTGAAGTGGTGGAAGTTCGTCCTGGTGTTGTTCGGGGTGTGGTTCTTCGCCGCGGTGTTCGGGCTCAGCTTGTTCTACTGGTGGTACCACACCATCGACAAGACGCCGCCGGTGTTCGCGACGTTCGTGTACATCGTGGCCTGCGTCGCGGCCGGCTTGATTTTGGCGATGGTGGAATCCAAACCGCTGGTCGCGGCCTTGGCCATCGCCGTGATGTCGGCGCCGTTCGCCTCGGTCGTCGCCGCGGCGCCCCTGTACGGCTCCTACTACTGCGAGCGCGTGGTTACACCGTGTGTGATGGGCGTAGTGCCCGAATAACCGGACGCTGGGCCAGACGGTGGTGACCCACTGCGCCCCGCTTCGCGGCGCTTGCGATCACCACTAGGGTGAGTTCCGTGACCCACTATGACGTCGTCGTTCTCGGAGCAGGTCCCGGCGGATACGTAGCGGCCATTCGTGCCGCCCAGCTCGGGTTGAACACCGCAATCATCGAGCCGAAATATTGGGGCGGCGTCTGCCTCAACGTCGGCTGCATTCCGTCGAAGGCGTTGCTGCGCAACGCCGAACTCGCCCACATCTTCACCAAGGAAGCCAAGGTTTTCGGCATCAGCGGTGAGGCCACCTTCGACTTCGGCGTCGCGTTCGACCGCAGCCGGAAAGTGGCCGAGGGACGGGTGGCCGGCGTGCACTACCTGATGAAGAAGAACAAGATCACCGAGATCCACGGGTACGGCCGGTTCATCGACGCCAACACGATTTCCGTAGAGCTCAACGACGACGGCGGGACCGAGGAGGTCACGTTCGACAACGCCATCATCGCCACCGGCAGCAGCACCCGGCTGGTCCCCGGAACGTCGCTGTCGGAGAACGTGGTGACCTACGAGAAGCTGATCCTGACCCGGGAGCTGCCGAAGTCGATCGTCATCGCGGGCGCCGGCGCCATCGGTATGGAGTTCGGTTACGTGATGAAGAACTACGGCGTCGACGTCACCATCGTCGAGTTCCTACCCCGGGCCCTGCCCAACGAAGACGCCGATTCGTCCAAGGAGATCGAGAAGGCGTTCAAGAAGCTGGGCGTCAAGATCCTCACCGGCACCAAGGTCGAGTCCATCACGGACGATGGATCGGAGGTGACGATCAGCGTCAGCAAGGACGGCAAGTCCGAGGAGCTCAAGGCGGAAAAGGTGTTGCAGGCCATCGGCTTTGCGCCCAACGTCGAGGGCTACGGGCTGGACAAGGCCGGCGTGGCACTCACCGACCGCAAGGCGATCGGCATCACCGACTACATGCAGACTTCCGTGCCGCACATCTACGCCATCGGCGATGTCACCGGCAAGCTCATGCTCGCGCACGTCGCCGAGGCCATGGGCGTGGTAGCGGCCGAAACCATCGCCGGGGCAGAGACTTTGGCGTTGGGTGACTACCGCATGTTGCCGCGCGCCACCTTCTGTCAGCCGAATGTGGCCAGCTTCGGTCTCACCGAGGAGCAGGCTCGCGACGAAGGCCATGACGTCGTCGTAGCCAAGTTCCCCTTCACCGCGAACGCCAAGGCGCACGGTGTCGGTGACCCGAGCGGTTTCGTGAAGCTGATCGCCGATGCCAAGTACGGCGAGCTCATCGGTGGGCACCTGGTGGGTCACGATGTGTCGGAGTTGCTGCCCGAGCTCACGCTGGCGCAGAAGTGGGATCTGACCGCTAATGAGTTGGCCCGCAACGTACATACGCACCCGACCATGTCCGAGGCGCTGCAGGAGTGCTTCCACGGACTGATCGGACACATGATCAACTTCTAGAACCGCGCGGATTTCTATGAATACACCCTGCGCCCGCGCAGCTTCATTGACGAAAAATTTTTCGTAATCTAGTTTTCGTATCAGGTGGGGCGGCGCGGACGCGGCGGCGAGGTGACTCGCTGGACGTGACCGCCTCAACCGCTCCGCTGGTTTTCCACTAACCAGAGAGCGGAAACACATGAAAATCAACGCTTTTCCCGCGGCAATGGCTCTCCTGTTCGGCTTGGGGCTGAGCGCGGCGCCACCAAACGCCGTGGCCGAAGTCCCGTCGATGAACGGCGTCTACCACTACGCCGATGAAGATGGCGACGTCGGTACGTGGACCATCACGACCACCTGCAACCCGCGCTGCGTCGCCAATGTGACCACGGCGCCAGGGCACGGTTTCGAAGCCCACCTAGAGAATGGTCGTTTCGTGACTACCCGGGTCGTTCCCGACGGTCTGGAATGCCCGCACGTTTTCATGAATGAAATGTGGCTCGGCGGCGGAACCCATGAGGTGGTCGCAACCCAGTCGTGGGACCCCGTGACACTGGCCGGCGAAGTGCACTTCTCCCACACCGCGCCGCCTTGCACGCTGGATGATCAGCACGACCGGTTCACTCTCACCCGAATCGGCTGATACCAGCGCTCAGCAACCACCGGTGGCCGTGGGGGATACCATCGCCAGGTGTTCATGTCCCGCAACGAGGAGCCGAGCCACGCTGCCGTCGTGATCGGCGCGATCGGCGGGCTGCTCGCCGGCTATGTCTTCTGGCTGGCTGCCATCACCGTCGGCGACGACCTCACCACGGTGAGCAAGTGGAGCCTGGCGGTACTGCTGGTGTCGGGTGCACTCGCGGTCGGTGCGGTGGTCTGCGGCCTGCTGATGCGCTGGCGCCGCCGATATGGGTGGTCGGCGTTTGCCTTCGGCATTCCGGTGCTGCCGGTGGCGTTGACGCTGGCCGTGCTGGCCAACCTGTATTTCTGACGCTACCGCGGGTTGTCCAGCGGAATCCCCAGCGCGGTGATCGTCGCGGCCAGCGCGTCGTATTGCGTTGCGAGCATGCAGAATTCGATCAACCGAGCGCGGTTGAGATGGCCGGCCAGCTGTTGCCAGGTCTGTTCGGTGATCGTGCGGTCCTTGATCAGTTCGTCGGTGGCCTTCAACAGAGCCTGCTGACGGGCGCTGAGCACCTTGCGCGGTCCGTCTCCCGGCGGAGCCTCGGGCCAGGCGAAAATCGTCGCCTGTGTCTGGGCGTCCAGCCCGGCTTTGCGCGCCATTCCGCGATGGTGCTGGAGTTCGTATTCGCAGGACCGAAGGTGGGCGACCCGCAGGATGATCAACTCGGTGTCGATGGTCGGTAACCGACCCCGCAGCAGGCGACCGGAATAGATCGCCCACGTCCAGAACAGCCCCTGGCGGGAACCCAGCGTGGTGAACAGATGCATTTCGGGTGCGCGCACCTTGCGTGCGGCCAGCTTCGCGACCACCCAGTTGACCGGGCCCAGTTGGCGGAACCGCCCGGGTGCGATGCGGGCGACGTGATCGCCGGTCATGCTTGCTTCACCAGGTACGGGGAGACGGTGCTGCGGTGCTCGTCGATGTCGAGTGATCGGCCCAACGCGGGAAACGCCCGCTGCGGACAGTTGTCGCGTTCGCAGACCCGGCAGCCCGCTCCGATTGGCGTCGCAATATTCCCCGACAAGTCGAGTCCTTCCGAATAGACGAGTCGGTGCGCGTGGCGAAGTTCGCAGCCGAGCCCGATCGCGAAGGTTTTTCCGGGCTGACCATACCGGGCCGCGCGCCGTTCGACGGTACGGGCCACCCACATGTAGTTGCGCCCGTCGGGCATCTGAGCGATCTGCACCAGGATTTTGCCGGGGTTGGCGAAGGTCTCGTAGACGTTCCACAGCGGGCAGGTGCCGCCGGTTGAGGAGAAATGAAACCCGGTGGCGGACTGACGTTTTGACATGTTTCCGGCCCGGTCGACCCGGACGAACGACAGCGGCACGCCGCGCATCGAGGGCCGCTGCAGCGTGGAGAGGCGGTGCGCGATGGTCTCGTAGCTGACCTGGTAGAAAGCCGACAGGCGTTCGACGTCGTAGCGGAAATTCTCGGCGACGTCGTGGAACTGGCGGTAGGGCAGCACCGCTGCGGCGGCGAAGTAGTTCGCCAGCCCGAGCCGGGCCAGGGTCCGTGACTCCGCACTGGTGAACTTGCCGTCGGTGACCAGAGCGTCGATCAGCTCGCCGTACTCGAGGTAGGCCAATTCGGCGGCCATCTTGAACACCTGCTGTCCGGAGCCGAGGTGGTTACTCATCTCCAGCGTCTTGGTCTGGGGGTCGTAGCGGTGCAGCACCGAGTCGCCGAGATCGATGCGCCTGGTGATGTGCACCCCGTGCACCTCGGTGAGCCGGCGGGTCAACTCCCGGGCCAGGTCTCCGTGGTGCATCCGCATTTTGACGGTGAGTTCTTCGGCCGCCGTGTCCAGCTCGTGCAGATAGTTCTGGCGTTCGTAGAAGTAGTCGCGGACCTCCTCGTGGGGCATGGTGATCGCCCCGCTGCCGCTGCTGCCGTCGAAGTACCGTTCTTCGGTGGCGGCGGCCAGTTGGGCGGTGGTGATCCGGTAGCGGCGGTGCAGGTTGACCACCGCTCGCGCCAGACCCGGGTGGGTGTTGACCATCTCGGCGATCTCCGTCGGGTCGACGTCGATGTCCAGGTCGCGGTCCATCGTCACTTCGCGCAGTTCGGCGACCAACCGGGTGTCGTCCTGGGAGGCGAAAAAGGTGGCGTCCACTCCGAACACCTCGGTGATCCGCAACAGGACCGCGACCGTCAGCGGCCGGACGTCGTGCTCGATCTGGTTGAGATAGCTGGGGGAGATGTCCAGCATCTGCGCCAGCGCGGCCTGGCTGAATCCGCGTTCGCTGCGAAGCTGGCGGACGCGCGCGCCGACGAACGTTTTAGACACTCTGACCAGCGTAGTCCGGATTGCGAAGATCCGCTTTGCAGACTTGGCAGGTGCGGTGGGATTGGTATTTGCGAGGCGTCGTTGGCATGATTCGCATCGACGTTCCCAGGGATAACCTGGTTTTCGCACGAGGAGGAAACGGGGAGCAGCGCCGTGAGCCTGGACAAAATTTTGATGCCGGTGCCCGACGGTAGCCCCGATGTTTTCGACCGCGAGTGGCCGCTGCGTGTCGGCGACATCGACCGGACCGGCCGGCTGCGGTTGGACGCGGCGTGCCGGCACATCCAGGACATCGGCCAGGACCAGCTGCGCGAAATGGGCTTCGAAGAAACGCATCCGCTGTGGATCGTGCGCCGAACCATGGTCGACCTCATTCGCCCTATCGAGTTCCAGGACCTGCTGCGGTGCCGTCGCTGGTGCTCGGGTACCTCGAACCGGTGGTGTGAGATGAGGGTCCGCATCGACGGACGCAAGGGCGGGCTGATCGAGTCCGAGGCGTTCTGGATCCACGTCAACAAAGAGACCGAGATGCCGGCGCGGATCGCCGACGACTTCCTTGCGGGTCTGCACAAGACGACCACCGTCGAGCGGTTGCGGTGGAAGGGTTACCTGAAGCCGGGCGGCCGCGACGACGCGACGGAAATACACGAGTTTCCCGTCCGCGTCACGGACATCGACCTGTTCGACCACATGAACAACTCGGTGTATTGGAGCGTCATCGAGGACTACCTGGCGGCCCACCCCGAGCTGATGCAGCTTCCGTTGCGGGTGACCATCGAGCACGAGGCTCCGGTGGCGCTGGGCGACAAGCTGGAGATCATCTCGCACGTCCACCCGGCCGGTTCCACCGAACAGTTCGGCCCCGGGCTGACCGACCGGAGTGTTACAACGCTCACATATGCGGTCGGCGACGAGACGAAAGCCGTCGCCGCGCTGTTCACTCTCTAACCGGACAAGCGTCCCGGTAAATTACCGATGACCTGCAGGTTTCGGTTACCCGCCAGTAGCTTCTGAACCGTTCCAGTAGTTCGCCAGCTTCGCAAGCTTCGCAAAATGACCACAGGTCATAGCCGAAATTCGCAAGTGAAATGGGTGGACCTGCGGGAATGCACTGTGCCATGGTCGAGTTAGCACATCAGTGAAGTCGGGGCGAAGTTAAGCCTCTAGCTTTCATCCGCACCGCGGTGGCTTGTTCATCGCAAGACCCATCGCAAGCAAATTTCAGTCAAAGAATGACCGTAAGGAGCACCCCATGTCCGAAGTCGGCACCCCGAAGAGCGCTGAGCAGATTCAGCACGACTGGGACCACAACCCCCGCTGGAACGGCGTCAAGCGCACCTACACGCCGCAGGACGTCGTGGCGCTGCAGGGTCACGTCGTCGAGGAGCACACGCTGGCCCGCCGGGGCGCCGAGGTGCTCTGGGAGCAGCTGCACGAGATGGACTTCGTCAACGCGCTGGGCGCGCTGACCGGCAACATGGCCGTCCAGCAGGTCCGCGCCGGCCTCA
The DNA here is from genome assembly GCF_031583025.1 of Mycobacterium sp. Z3061. Classification (NCBI taxonomy): domain Bacteria; kingdom Bacillati; phylum Actinomycetota; class Actinomycetes; order Mycobacteriales; family Mycobacteriaceae; genus Mycobacterium; species Mycobacterium pumcae. The sequence continues at coordinate 1,021,577 of NZ_CP134062.1, forward strand.
AGGCGATCTACCTGTCGGGTTGGCAGGTCGCCGGTGACGCCAACCTCTCCGGCCACACCTACCCCGACCAGAGCCTGTACCCGGCCAACTCGGTTCCGCAGGTCGTGCGTCGGATCAACAACGCACTGCTTCGCGCCGACGAGATCGCCAAGGTCGAGGGCGACCGCTCGGTCGACAACTGGCTGGCTCCGATCGTCGCCGACGGCGAGGCCGGCTTCGGTGGCGCGCTCAACGTCTATGAGCTGCAGAAGGCGATGATCGCCGCCGGTGTCGCCGGTTCGCACTGGGAAGACCAGTTGGCGTCGGAGAAGAAGTGTGGCCACCTCGGTGGCAAGGTGCTGATCCCGACCCAGCAGCACATCCGGACCCTGACCTCGGCCCGTCTGGCCGCTGACGTCGCCGGTGTCCCGACGGTCGTCATCGCGCGCACCGACGCCGAGGCCGCCACGCTGATCACCTCCGACGTCGACGAGCGGGACCGCCCGTTCATCACCGGTGAGCGCACCAACGAAGGCTTCTACCGCGTGAAGAACGGTCTGGAGCCCTGCATCGCCCGCGCCAAGGCCTACGCGCCGTTCGCCGACCTGATCTGGATGGAGACCGGCACGCCGGACCTGGAGCTCGCCAAGAAGTTCGCCGAGGGCGTCAAGAGCGAGTTCCCGGACCAGCTGCTGGCCTACAACTGCTCGCCGTCGTTCAACTGGAAGAAGCACCTCGACGACGACACCATTGCCAAGTTCCAGAAGGAGCTCGGGGCGATGGGCTTCAAGTTCCAGTTCATCACGCTGGCCGGCTTCCACGCCCTCAACTACTCGATGTTCGATCTGGCCCACGGGTACGCCCGCAAGCAGATGAGCGCGTACGTCGAGCTGCAGGAGCGCGAGTTCGCCGCCGAGGAGCGCGGCTACACCGCCACCAAGCACCAGCGCGAGGTGGGTGCCGGTTACTTCGACCGGATCGCCACCACCGTCGACCCGACCTCGTCGACGACCGCGTTGGCCGGCTCCACCGAAGAGGGTCAGTTTCACTGAGCCGAGCAGCATCGCTGCGAGGCGAGGTGGAACCGGACAGGTCAGCCACTGATCGGATTACGCCGAGCGTGAACTGACGGCGGGTTTTCAGCCGAATCCTCGCCCTGACGTCACGCTCGACGGTCCGCAGAGATGAAGTAGCGTAGGCCCCGCCCAGCCAACCTGGGCGGGGCCTATTGCGGTGCAACCACAGACTCGGGAGAGGCAACAGTGAGCGACACAGCAATCCAGCGAGTAGGCGTGATCGGGGCCGGGCAGATGGGTTCCGGTATTGCCGAGGTGTCGGTACGGGCGGGCGTCGCCGTGACGGTGTTCGAGACGACCGAAGCGCTGATCACCGCGGGCCGTAACCGGATCACGAAGTCACTGGAGCGGGGCGTCAGCGCGGGCAAGGTGACTGAGCGGGAGCGTGACCGCGCGTTGAGCCTGTTGACGTTCACCACCGATCTCGGCGACCTGGCTGACCGCCAGCTGGTCATCGAGGCCATTGTCGAGGACGAGTCGGTGAAGGCCCAGGTTTTTGCCGAGTTGGACCGGGTCGTCACCGATCCGCAGGCGGTGCTGGCCTCGAACACGTCCAGCATCCCGATCATGAAGATTGCCGCCGCCACGAAAAACCCGCAGCGCGTGCTCGGTTTGCACTTCTTCAACCCGGTGCCGGTGCTGCCGCTGGTCGAATTGGTCAGCACGCTGGTCACTGACCCGGACGCCGCCGCCCGCACCGAAGAGTTCGCCAGTGCAGTGCTGGGCAAACAGGTGGTGCGCTGCTCGGACCGGTCCGGTTTCGTCGTGAACGCCCTATTGGTGCCCTACCTGCTGTCGGCGATCCGGATGGTCGAAGCCGGGTTCGCCACCGTCGAAGATGTCGACAAGGCCGTGGTGGCCGGGCTGTCGCACCCGATGGGGCCGCTGAAGCTGTCCGACCTGGTCGGTCTGGACACTTTGAAGCTGATCGCCGACAAGATGTACGACGAATTCAAGGAACCGCTTTACGGTCCGCCGCCGCTACTGCAGCGGATGGTCGAGGCCGGGTTGCTGGGCAAAAAGTCGGGCAGGGGCTTTTACACATACTGACTATGGCCGTGCGTTGAATTCATTGCGCGAAGTCGGTACGCCAGTTTGCGAATGAGGTACCATTCCGTCTGTTAACTGACGAGAGGTATCCGCTGAGCATGGGTGAATTGAAGCCGTTCTACGAGGAATCGCAATCCATTTACGACGTTTCGGACGAGTTTTTCGCGCTATTTCTAGACCCCACCATGGCGTACACCTGCGCTTACTTCGAGCGTGCGGATATGACGCTCGAAGAGGCGTCCAATGCCAAGTTCGACCTGGCGCTGGGAAAGCTGAACCTCGAACCTGGGATGACGGTGCTCGACATCGGCTGTGGCTGGGGCGGTGCGCTGCAACGTGCGGTCGAAAAGTACGACGTCAACGTCATCGGTATTACGCTGAGCCGCAATCAATTTGAACACAGCAAGAAAAGGCTCGCAGCAATTCCCACGCGCCGTACCATCGAGGTTCGCCTGCAGGGCTGGGAAGAGTTCGACGAGCCGGTCGACCGGATCGTGACGATCGGTGCCTTCGAGGCATTCAAGGCGGAGCGTTACCCGATGTTCTTCGAGCGCGCTCACAATATTCTCCCTGCCGACGGCCGGATGTTGTTGCACACGATTCTGGCGTACACGCAGAAACAGCAGCATGAGCGCGGTGTGAAGGTGACGATGACCGATCTTCGCTTTATGCGTTTCATCGGTCAGGAAATTTTCCCGGGCGGACAGTTGCCGGCGCAGGAAGATATTCTCAGGTTGGCCGAGGTCGCGGGCTTTTCAGTAGAAAGAGTGCACCTGTTGCGCGAGCATTATGAGCGGACTCTGCACATCTGGGCCGAGAATTTGGCGGCGAAGAAGGACGAAGCAATCGAGTTGCAGTCCGAGGAGATTTACGACAAATACATGCGCTATCTGACGGGCTGCGAAGACTTCTTTCGCAAGGGCATCTGCAACGTGGGACAGTTCACGCTGGTCAAGTGATCCCGGGCGCGTCCGGACGCCGCGAGGTGCGACGCCGCGGAGTCCGCGCCCAGCCTATTTCGTCAGGGTGAACTGGCAGATGTCGGTGTAGCCCTCGTGGAACAACTTGGCGCACCCGGTTAAGTACTTCATGTACCGGTCATAGACCTTCTCCGACTGGATCGCGATGGCCAGATCCTTCTTGGCCTCCAGCGCCGCCGCCCAGATTTCCAGCGTCCGCGCATAGTGCAGCTGCAGGGACTGGATCCGCTTCATCGAGAACCCGGCCGCTTCGGACTGTTCCTCGACCACCGGAACCGTCGGCAGGTACCCGCCCGGGAAGATCTCGGCCAGGATGAACTGGCTGAAGTGCACGATCTCGTGAGTCAGGGGGAGGCCCTTGGCCCTGGCTTCCTTGAAGGTGGGCCGGACGATCGTGTGCAGCAGCATGATGCCGTCGCTCGGCAGCACCTCGTGGGCCATCTTGAAGAAGCGCGGGTAGCGCTGACGGCCGAAGTGCTCGAAGGCGCCGATGGAGACGATGCGATCGACGGGCTCGTGAAACTTCTCCCAGCCCTCCAGCAGCACCCGCTTGGTGCGAGGCGTGTCCAGTTCGTCGAACTTCGTCTGAACATGCGCGGCCTGGTTCTCCGACAACGTCAGGCCCACCACGTTGACGTCATACTTCTCGATGGCGCGGCGCATCGTGGCGCCCCAGCCGCAGCCGATGTCCAGCAACGTCATTCCCGGCTCCAGGTTGAGCTTGCCCAGGGCCAGGTCGATCTTGGCGAGCTGCGCCTCTTCCAGCGTCATGTCCTCGCGCTCGAAGTACGCACAGCTGTACGTCTGGGTAGGGTCGAGGAACAGGCGAAAGAATTCATCGGACAGGTCGTAGTGCGCCTGCACGTTGCCGAAATGGGGCGTGAGCTGCACTGCCATTGCGATGTCAGCCTTTCTGTTTGTCGGGGTGCTCCCGGACAAAATCCGTCGGTCGTACCTGCAGCGCCCCCGATGCATTCCCTGAATGCTAACCGCTGCGCAGGGGTGCAGTTGCACTCCTTGCGTCACACCCGCAGCGGAGACGGCCGGGTCAGGGGTTTACTGCTCCTGTTTGAGCTGCTCCCAGGCGGGCACGGTCGGGGACGGGTGTGGTTGGGCGCGGAACTTCTCCAGCGACCCCCCTGCCTCGACAATTCCGCACAACGCGCTCCAGCTCAGCATCGTCAGATAGTCGATCAACTCGTCGCTGGTCATCCGTGGATCGGACATCCAGGAGTGTGTGGCCAACTGCACACCGCCCACAATCAGGTAGGCCCACGGCTCGACGCCCCCGACATCCACCCCGGCCTCGCGCATGCGGCGGCGCAGCATCACCGCGATCATGCGGGCGATGATCCGTTCCGAATCGGCGATCACCTTGCTCTTGCTGCCGGAACTGTTCGCCATCACGAAGCCGTACGGCTCCGGCTCAGCGGCCATGGTTTCGACGTAGACGCGGATCACTTCGCGGGTCAACTCGTAGCCGTCCAAATTGGACGACAGTGCTGCGGCCATGTTCGGAATGAGGGTGGTCTGCGCAAATCGCATCATCACCGCGGTGGTGAGGTCGTTCTTATCGACGAAGTAGCGATAGAGCACCGTCTTGGAGACCCCGATCTCCGCGGCGATCTCATCCATGCTCAGAAAACGGCTCTGGCGGCGAATCGCCTCGATGGTGCCGTCGACCAACTCATTGCGGCGGTCCACCTTGTGCTGGTGCCAGCGCCGCTTACGGCCATCGGTCTTAGCGGTCCGAGCCGGGATGTGTTGTGCCAATGTCGCCGATTCCATTCACTACCTGGACGCATCGATACTACGGCTTGCGGGCGTCCGGATGCCCGAGCGGCAGGACTGCGTGAGGCTTCCGAACAGTGTGGGTAACACTAACCGGTGGTTTCGATAGCGGATGATGGTCTGGTGGCACACAGAGCCTTGCCGACAGTGGCACCCCCGGCGGCGCCCCCGGATCCGAGCGGGGGGCGCGGGAACCGGACATCCCTCGCGGAGTCCTTCGCGGGCGCCGACTCGGAGGCGGATGCCGAGCGGCGCGCTGCGCTGCGGCGGATGAAGGCGGTGGCGCTGAGTTTCCTGATCGGCGCCACCGTGGTGTTCCTGTTGTGCCGGTGGGCCAACGCCCACGGCACCGCGCCGGTCTGGGTCGGTTACGTCGGCGCCGCAGCCGAGGCGGGCATGGTGGGCGCCCTGGCGGACTGGTTCGCGGTCACTGCGCTGTTCAAGCATCCGCTGGGGATTCCGATCCCGCATACCGCCATCATCAAGCGCAAGAAAGACCAGCTCGGGGAGGGCCTGGGCACGTTCGTGCGGGAGAACTTCCTGTCGCCGGAGGTGGTGGAAACCAAGCTGCGCGACGCCCAGGTACCCAGTCGGGTGGGGAAGTGGCTCTCGGAACCGACGCATGCACAGCGGGTCGCCGGTGAAGTGGCGACGGTGCTGCGCGTGCTGGTCGAGCTGCTGCGGGACGAAGATGTCCAGCAGGTCATCGACCGGATGATCGTGCGGCGCATCGCCGAACCGCAGTGGGGCCCGCCGGTGGGCCGGGTCCTGCAAACCCTGCTGGTCGAGAATCGCCAGGAGGCACTGATCCAGTTGCTGGCCGACCGGGCGTTCCAGTGGTCGCTGAATGCCGGGGTGGTGATTCAGCGGGTCGTCGAACGTGACTCACCGACCTGGTCGCCCCGCTTCGTCGACCATCTGGTGGGCGACCGTATCCACCGCGAGTTGATGGACTTCACCGACAAGGTGCGCCGCAACCCCGATCATGAACTGCGTCGATCGGCCACGCGTTTCCTCTTCGAATTCGCCGACGACCTGCAGAACGACGCCGACACGATCGCGCGCGCCGACGCCGTCAAGGAGCAGTTGATGGCCCGGGACGAGGTGGCCAAGGCCGCCGAGACGGCGTGGACAACGCTCAAGCGCCTGGTGCTCGAGGGGGTAGACGACCCGTCCAGCACATTGCGTACCCGGATCGCCGACACGGTGATCCGGATCGGGGCGTCACTGCGTGACGATTCGGGGCTGCGCGACAAGGTCGACGGATGGATGGTGCGGGCCGCTCAGCACCTGGTTTCGCAATATGGGGTAGAGATCACAGCGATCATCACCGAGACGATCGAGCGTTGGGATGCCCAGGAAGCCAGCCGCCGAATCGAGCTACATGTAGGCCGTGACCTGCAGTTTATCCGGATCAACGGAACTGTGGTGGGTGCGCTCGCCGGCCTCGCCATCTACGCCATCGCGCAGCTACTCTTCTGAAAAGTGCTAACAGACTGCTTGCAATAGCAAGCACTGCTCCGTACCCTGAGGGGCGTAAGCAAACAAAATCTGACGCAGGAGCACCCGATGACGCCGGAGGAAAAGCTGGGCACCAAGGTGTCCACAAAAGCCTCTGACGTGGCCTCGGACATCGGCAGCTTCATCAGGTCGCAGCGCGAGACGGCGCAGGTCTCGATGCGGCAGCTTGCCGAACGGTCGGGTGTCAGCAACCCTTATTTGAGCCAGGTCGAGCGTGGACTGCGGAAGCCGTCCGCCGACGTCTTGGCCCAGATCGCGAAGGCGCTACGGGTTTCCGCGGAGGTGCTTTACGTGCGGGCCGGCATCCTCGAGCCCAGCGAGGCCAGTCAGGTGCGTGACGCCATCGTCACCGACACGGCCATCACCGAGCGTCAGAAGCAGGTGCTGCTGGACATCTACGCGTCCTTCACCCAGCAGAACGAGGCGAATCGCGAGGAGTGTCCGAGCGAATCCGACGACGACTGACCCGACCACCAGGAGGTTTCCGGCAAGTCGCGCACCAGTGTCAATCCGCGGGTCTTGACATTTCCTGCCCAGAGGAGCCGAACTTGCGCCAATTTTCAATCATTTAGCACTAACCCCGATATCGAAATCAAAGAAAGGAAACATCATGGCTGAGAACACGAACATTGAGGACCTGAAAGCGCCGCTGCTCGCCGCGCTCGGTGCTGCCGACCTGGCTCTGGCGACCGTGAACGACCTGATCGCCACCCTGCGTGACCGCGCCGAGGAGACCCGCTCCACGCTGCGTGAGCGCGCCGAGGAGACCCGCACCGACACCCGCAGCCGCGTTGAGGAGAGCCGCGCTCGCCTGACCAAGCTGCAGGAGGAGCTGCCCGAGCAGCTCACCGAGCTGCGCGAGCGGTTCACCGCTGACGAGCTGCGTAAGGCCGCGGAGGGCTACGTCGAGGCTGCCACCAGCCGGTACAACGAGCTGGTCGAGCGCGGCGAGGCCGCCCTCGAGCGGCTGCGCAGCCAGTCGGCCTTCGAGGACGCGTCGGCGCGCGCCGAGGGTTACGTCGACCAGGCCGTGGAGCTGACTCAGGAGGCCCTGGGCACCGTGGCGACGCAGACCCGCGCCGTGGGTGAGCGCGCCGCCAAGCTGGTCGGCATCGAGCTGCCGAAGAAGGCCGAGGCTCCGGCCAAGAAGGCTGCTCCGGCCAAGAAGGCTGCTCCGGCCAAGAAGGCCGCTCCGGCCAAGAAGGCTCCGGCCAAGAAGGCTCCGGCCAAGAAGGTCACCCAGAAGTAATCCGGGTTCACCGGACCACTCGACTCCAAGTCGCCGCCCGATCGGGCGACTTGGACCAGAGAAGCACCACTCGACTCCAAGTCGCCGCACGTCGGCGACTTGGAGTCGACGTTTTTGCGGCGGCCCGCATAGTCTTATGAGCGTGCAAGCCGTAGTTACCGTCATGTTCGTCCTGCGGGTCGCCGTCGCGGTGGCGACGGTGTACGCGTTTGTACACGCGGCGCTGCAGCGCTCCGACGCTTACACCGCCGCCGACAAGCAGACCAAGGCTCTGTGGTTGGTGATCCTCGGCGGTGCGATGGCTCTGATCACCATCGGCATCTTCGGTGTGATGGCGATTGCCGCAGCCGCGGTCGCGACGGGCGTCTATCTGGTCGACGTCCGGCCCAAGCTTCTCGAAGTGCAGGGTAAGTCGCGCTAGCGGATGAAGGTCGTGCTGGTTGCGCCGGCGGCGGCGCTCATTTCGCTGCTGGGCGCCGTGCCCGCAGCTGCCGATCCAGGATCGGGCCCGTCATACCCGCCACCCTTCGTGGACCACACCGAATGGGCTTATTGGGGCGGGTTGTCCAGTCTGCGCGTGTATCCGACCCCCTCGGGCCGCGCTGCGTCCCGAATCTCGGGAACCGCCGGCGGCTACCCGCAAGCCGCTGACGAAGCCTGGTCGGAGGTACTCGCGCAGTCACCCGATGCCGACACACCAGGCATGCGTGCGCAGTTCGTCTGCCACTGGCAGTTCGCCGAGATCGCGCAGCCGGGCAAAACCAGCTGGAACCTCGAGCCGTGGCGGCCGGTCGTCGACGACGCCGAGATGGTGGCGTCCCGCTGCAATCCGGGCGCCTCGGAGGAGCCGTTCTGATGGGCGCGCCGCCGACCCGCCGGCAGCTGGCCGCGATGGTGGATCACACACTACTCAAGCCGGAGGCCACCGAAGCCGACGTCCTGGCGCTGGTCGCCGAGGGCACTGACCTGGGTGTCTATGCCGTTTGCGTCTCGCCGTCGATGGTGCCGGTCGCTGTTCGAGAGGCTGATGCGCAAGGCGTCCGTGTCGCCGCCGTGGCCGGCTTCCCGTCCGGCAAGCATCTGTCTGTTGTGAAGGCGCAGGAGGCGGCGGCGGCGGTGGCGGCCGGCGCCGCCGAGGTCGACATGGTCATCGACGTCGGCGCGGCGTTGGCCGGACAGTTCGATGCTGTGCTGGCCGACGTCGCCGCGGTACGCGAAGGCGCAAGCGGTGCGGTGCTGAAGGTGATCGTCGAGTCGGCGGTGCTGCTCGCTCTCTCGGACGAACACACCCTGGCCGCCGTCTGCCGGGCGGCCGAGGAGGCCGGCGCCGACTTCGTCAAGACTTCGACCGGCTTCCATCCCGCCGGCGGAGCCTCGGTGCGCGCCGTCGAGGTGATGGCCGCGACCGTGGGCGGCCGGTTGGGGGTTAAAGCCAGCGGCGGCATCCGTACGGCCTCGGACGCGCTCGCCATGCTCGACGCAGGGGCCACCCGGCTGGGTCTGTCGGGCACCCGGGCCGTGCTGGACGGCCTGACTTAACTCAGAGGTCGGCCAGGCAGGGGTCGGTGTTGCCGGCCGGGATGGTGGCGTTGCGTGCCGCGAAACGCGCAATCACTCCGTTGTCGGTGACCTCTACGCTTTCCGCGCGAACGCCCAACGGGTAGTCCTTGGTGAGGCTCGAGGTGTAGTCGTTGAGGGTGGACTGCACGGATTCTTTCGGCAGCGAGAAGCCGAGCGTGTTGAAGCTGACGATCTGCAGCTGAATACCGCCGCCGGATACCACCGGCTTGGCGACGATGTCGTTGAGCATGCCCTTCAACTCGACCGTGTTGTCCTTGGGGTGCGTGACCACGCTGCTGGTGACGAACTCGCCCAGAATCGGGATGGCGTTCTGCACCGACTCCTTGATCCCCTGGGTGGTCCAGGTGATGGTGGCGTCCAGCGCGCCGATCGTGCCCTTGGAGTCGCCCTTGTTCTCGAGGTTGATGTCCTGGATGTTGAGCTGCAGCTTCATGCCCTTGGCGTCGCGGATCTGGTTGCCCGCCGTCTCGATCCTGATATTGGTGTAGTGGTCGGTTGCCACCTGCCACAGCACCAGCGGGGTCACCCCGAAGGACGCGGTGGCCTGGTCTTTGACCACGCAGGCCGTCGCCGCGGCGAGCTTGTTGTTGGCTTCGTGCCGCACGTACAGTTCGGCGCCGATCAGTCCCGCGATCAGCAGCGAGAACACGATGATCAAGACCAGCAGGATGGCCAGCGGATCGCGTCGCGAGCGCTTCTTCTTCTTGACCTCGCCGGCCTCGTCCGTCGGCTGCGCGATCGGAGTGGTGCGGTCGGCGCCGGGCATGGGTGGCGGGGTCGGGTTGATCCGCCGGGTGTCCGCGTTGGCGGCGGTCAGCTGATCGGTCTGCGGAGGCGGCGGGGCTGTCGGGGGTTGCTGTCCGAGTCCGCTGCCACCCTTTGGGTCGCCGGGATGCAGGCGTCCGGCGGAAGGATCCGCGGGGGCCGGAGGTCGGCCGAGCGGTCCCTGATCGCCCGGACGTGCCCAACCGGATGGGCCTTCGTTGCGTGGTCCCTGCGGAGTCGTCACGTTCGCGATTCTGCCCTATCAGTGTGAATGAAGTTTGAGCGGTTGCGCAGCACCGCGATGTTGTCCCGGGCCTTGGTCACGTCGTCGAGGTCGATGTCGGCAACGATCAGTTGCGGCTGGGAGCCCGCGGAAGCCACCACTTCCCCCAAGGGCGACGCCACCAGGCTGCCGCCGACGCCCGTGGGCGCGCCCGCGGCGCTCAGTGCGCCGCCGGGGTCAGCCTGACCGGCGGCGATGACGAAGCAGCTGGAATCCAACGCCCGCGCCCGGACCAGCAGCGTCCACTGCTCGAGCTTGCCGGGCCCGGAGCCCCAGGAAGCGCAGACGACGATCAGCTGGGCGCCGCGGTCGGCCAGCTCGGTGTAGAGCGCGGGAAAGCGGACGTCGTAGCACAGCGTGAGACCCACCCCGACGCCGTCGACCTCGATGACCACCGGTTGCCGGCCGGGCGCCACCGTGCGCGATTCGGTGAAGCCGAATGCGTCGTAGAGGTGGATCTTGTCGTAACGGGCATCGGGCTCGTTGGGTGTGCCCGGGCCGGCCGCGATCAGGGTATTGGTGACTCGCCCGTCGTCCGTTGGGGCGAACATGCCCGCGACCACGGTGATGCCGGTGTCCGCGGCGATCCGGCGCACCCCGTTGGCCCACGGTCCGTCGACCGGCTCGGCGATCGGTCGCAGTGGCACCCCGAACCGGCACATGGTGGCTTCCGGGAACACCACCAGGCGGGCTCCGGCATCGGCTGCGCGCTCGGCGTATTCGCGCACCAGCTGCAGATTCGCGGCCGGGTCGGTGCCGCTGAGGATCTGTGCCAGAGCGATTCGCATGAACGCCAGCTTAGGCATCGCGACTGCGGTCAGCCGGTTCCGTTCCTCGCGGCCGATCCGCCCTCGCTGTTGAGCCACTGGGTGGTGAAGCGCTGCTCGATCGTCACCAGTTGGCCGAGTTCGTTGCCGATGATCCGCTCCAGCTTTCCGCCGATGAACGGCACCCGCACCTGAATCGTGAGCTGCAGTGTCATCCGGGCGCAGCCCGACTCCGCGACCGGTTGCAGCATCGCCGTACCCCACAAATTGACCGGGGCGCCGACGATCGATCCCGCGACGGACGCGGTTGCGATGCCGTCTCTGATCGGGCCCCACGTCTCCTCGCGCCGTACACAGAGGTCGCCCCGATGCAGCTGGGTGACCAGCGCGGGCAGGTTCTGGCTCAGCATCGTCTGATGGGTGATCACCTCGATGGTGCCGTCATCGCCGGACTCGCCACCGATTCGCATCGACTCCAGGCTGGCCACGTCGACCGGCGTTTCGGCGAGCCTGGCCTCCCAGTAAGCCAAGTCATGGAAAGCCTGGTGGACGTCTCTGACAGTGCCCTCGTAGTCGGCCGACACGTCGAATGAACGCGGCATAACAGAAAACGCTACCGTTACGGGCCAGGAAACGGAGCACATGAAACGGGAAGTCGGGTCGTTCTTTGCCGGCGCGCGCGTCGCCGAGTCGGTGCCGCTTGCACCGTTGACCACACTGCGGGTGGGTCCGGTGGCGCGACGCGTAATCACCTGTGAGAGCAGCGATCAGGTGATTACGGTGTTGCGGGCGTTGGATGCTCAGCCCCACGGCTTCGACGGCGGCCCCGTGTTGGTGTTTGCTGGCGGTTCCAATCTGGTGATCGGTGACGGGCTGCCGAATCTCACCGTGGTCCGGCTCGCCAACACCGGCATCGTCATCGAGGGCAATCTGCTGCGCGCGGAGGCGGGTGCGGTGTGGGACGACGTGGTGGTCCGATCCATCGAGCACGGACTGGGCGGGCTGGAGTGCCTGTCGGGCATTCCCGGTTCGGCCGGGGCCACGCCGGTGCAGAACGTCGGCGCGTACGGCGTGGAGGTCTCCGACACCATCACCCGGGTCAGGTTGCTGAATCGCCGCAGCGGTGAGGTGGGCTGGGTGCCCGCGGAGGAACTGCGGTTCGGGTACCGCACCAGCGTGCTCAAGCGCGCTGACGGACTCGATCTGCCCGGCATCGTCCTGGAAGTCGAGTTTGCGCTGGATGCCGGCGGACGCAGTGCGCCGCTGCGCTACGGAGAGTTGACGACGGCTCTGGGCGCGACCAGCGGGGAGCGCGCCGACCCGCAAGCGGTCCGCGCGGCGGTGCTGGCGCTGCGGGCCCGAAAAGGGATGGTGCTCGACGCTGCCGACCACGACACCTGGAGCGTGGGCTCGTTCTTCACCAACCCGGTGGTCACCCGGGAGGTCTACGAGCGCCTGGCGGCAGCGACCGACGGACCGGTGCCAAACTACCCGGCGCCCGACGGGGTGAAGCTGGCCGCGGGCTGGTTGGTAGAGCGCGCCGGTTTCGGGAAGGGGTTCCCCGACGACAATGCGCCGTGCCGCCTTTCCACCAAGCACGCACTGGCCCTCACCAACCGCGGCAACGCCACCGCGGAGGACGTGATGGTACTGGCGCGCACCGTTCGGGACGGAGTCCGTGACGTGTTTGGTATCACACTGAAACCCGAGCCTGTCCTGGTCGGATGCGCTTTGTAGCTGCTATTTTTATGCGCGCGCAGCCCCGCCGCACGTCTTTGCAGTGGGGGAGAGGGCCTTTCGCCCGGTATCTTTGACGGTTGTGACCACCTCTCGCACCCCCTCGAGCCGAGGGCCGATCAATCGGCGCGCGGCTCTGGCGGCTATTGGCCTCGGGGTGTTCGCGCCGAGTGTCCTGGCCGCGTGTGCCGGTGGCAAGATCACCCCGCAATCCGAGAAGAAGCCGCCGGCCGCGCCCAAGCTGACCTACCAGCCGTCGAACGCCACCGAAGACGTGGTGCCGATCGCGCCGATCAGCGTCAGCGTCACCGACGGCTGGTTCCAGAAGGTCGCGCTGACGAACTCGGCAGGCAAGCCCGTCGCCGGCACGTTCAACCAGGACCGCACCGTCTTCATGACCACCGAGCCGCTGGGCTACGACACCACCTACACCTGGAGCGGGTCGGCCGTCGGTCACGACGGCAAGGCCATTCCGGTGGCGGGCAAGTTCATCACCGTGACGCCAAAGAAGAAGATCGACGGCGGGTTCCAATTGGCTGACGGCCAGACCGTGGGGATCGCTGCCCCGATCATCATCCAGTTCGACGCCCCGATCAGCGACAAGGCCGCGGTCGAGCGGGCGTTGACCATCAAGACCAACCCGCCCGTCGAGGGCAGCTGGGCATGGTTGCCCGACGAATCACAGGGCGCCCGCATCCACTACCGGCCCAAGGAGTATTACCCGGCGGGCACTACCGTGAATGTCGACGCCAAGTTCTACGGGCTGCCGTTCGGCGACGGAGCCTACGGTCTGCAGGACATGTCCCTGAACATCCAGATCGGCCGACGGCAGATCGTCAAGGCCGAGGTTTCCTCCCACCGCATCCAGGTGGTTACCGACGCCGGCGTGATCATGGACTTCCCGTGCAGCTACGGCGAGGCCGACAAGGCCCGCAATGTGACGCGCAACGGCATCCACGTGGTCACTGAGAAGTACGCCGACTTCTACATGTCCAACCCCGCCGCCGGCTACAGCAACGTGCACGAGCGCTGGGCCGTGCGGATCTCCAACAATGGCGAGTTCATTCACGCCAACCCGTCCAGTGCCGGTGCCCAGGGCAACAGCAATGTCACCAACGGCTGCATCAACCTGTCGACGGCCGACGCGGCGGAGTACTTCCCGACGGCGATGTACGGCGACCCCGTCGAGGTGACCGGCAGCTCGATCCAGCTTTCCTACTCCGACGGCGACATCTGGGACTGGGCCGTGGACTGGGACACCTGGGTGGGGATGTCGGCGTTGCCGGCACCCTCCGGCCGTCCGCCGGGCACTCAGATCCCGGTCACCGCGCCTGCTACGCCGTCGACGGCGCCCAGCCTCTCGGGTACACCCACGACCACGACGACGACCACATCCCCTAGTTCTGGGCCAGGTGGTTGAACCTTCGGGTTGCTGACGCCTGGTCCCGGGGCCGGATGATGATCTGGTCCAAATTCACGTGTGAGGGACGCGAAGCCACGAATCCGATGACCTCGGCGACGTCGGCGGCCACCAGGGGTGTCATACCCGAGTAGACCGCGTCCGCGCGTTGCTCGTCGCCGTCGAAACGAACCAGCGAGAACTCGGTCTCCACGGCGCCGGGGGCAATCTCGGTCAGTCGCACCGGCTTTCCCAGTAGTTCGCCGCGCAGGGTGCGGTGCAGTGCACCCTGGGCGTGCTTCGCCGCCGTATAGCCGGCGCCGCCGTCGTAAATCTCAAGGGCCGCAATCGAAGTCACGGTGACGATCAGACCGTCACCGGACTCGATCAGCTTGGGCAGCAACGCCCGGGTCATCCGCAAGGTGCCCAGCACATTGGTCTCCCACATCCAGCGCCAGTGGTCCATGTCGGCCTCGGCCACCGGCGCCAGACCTTTCGCGCCGCCGGCGTTGTTGACCAGCACGTCGACCCGGTCCAGCTGCCGGGCCAGCGCGGCCACGTCGTCGTCTTTTGTGACGTCTGCCACAACTCCGGTGCCTCCGACCTCGGCGGCGAGCGCCTCGATGCGGTCGGCCCGACGTGCCACGGGGACCACGTGAAAGCCTTGTGCCGCAAGTACTTTCGCAGTCGCCTCACCGATCCCGGAACTGGCTCCGGTCACCACGGCCACTGGTTTGTGCGGGTCGGGGGAACTCATCGGGACAACTCTAATAAACGTGCTAAATTTTCGGTGTGTACTGCAGTGCCAAGTTCCGCACGACGACCGCGTGTCTCTACGCGGGCGCGTGTTGTTGTCGCGCACTTTGCCGCGCCTGAACTGACGCAAGTCGCGGGTGTGGCCAGGGACCCGGCCATCGGAACTCGTAAAAGGACTGCCAGTGCACTCGACTACCCTCACCCACCAATCGCACAGCCGCACCGGACACAACGGACAGTTGCGGGCTTACCGCCAGGTTGTGCCCCCGGCATTGCACCTGTCGGACTCCGCGGCGGCCTCGGTGTTCCGCGCCGTGCGGTTACGCGGACCCGTCGGCCGCGACGTGATCGCCAGCGTCACCTCACTGAGCATCGCCACGGTGAACCGTCAGGTCATCGCGTTGCTCGACGCCGGGCTGCTTCGTGAACGAGCCGACCTGGCGGTTTCCGGGGCGATCGGACGACCGAGGGTGCCGGTTGAGGTCAACCACGAACCCTTTGTCACGCTCGGCATCCACATCGGCGCCCGCACCACCAGCATCGTGGCCACCGACCTGTTCGGCCGCACCCTGGACACGGTCGAGACCCCCACGCCGCTCAGCGGCGCGGGTCCCGCTCTGACCGCGCTGTCCCACAGCGCCAGCCGCTACCTGCGCCGCTGGCATCGGCGGCGCGCGTTGTGGGTCGGCGTGGCGATCGGCGGCACCGTCGACAGCGCGACCGGCCTAGTGGACCACCCCCGACTGGGTTGGCGCCAGGCTCCGGTCGGGCCGGTGCTGGCCGATGCGCTCGGCCTGCCCGTGTCGGTGGCGTCGCATGTGGACGCCATGGCCGGGGCGGAGCTGCTACTGGGGATGCGGCGGTTCAACCCGGGTTCGTCCACCAGCCTGTACGTGTATGCCCGGGAGACCGTGGGCTATGCCCTGGTGATAGGCGGGCGGGTGCACTGCCCCGCCAGCGGTCCAGGCACCATCGCCCCGCTGCCGGTGCAGTCGGAGTTGCTCGGCGGCTCCGGGCAGTTGGAGTCCACCGTCAGCGACGAGGCCGTCCTGGCGGCCGCCCGTCGGCTCCGGATCTTGCCCGGAGTGGCCCCGGCCAACCGCCCCGGTGCGTCCACGACCGCCATGACCGACCTGCTACGAGTGGCGAGGGCCGGCAATGACCAGGCCAGGGAGCTGTTGTCGGAGCGGGCGCGGGTGCTCGGCGGGGCCGTCGCGCTGCTGCGCGACATGCTCAACCCCGACGAGGTTGTGGTCGGCGGGCAGGCGTTCACCGAGTATCCGGAAGGGATGGCCGACGTGGAGGCGGCTTTCGCCGAGCGTTCGGTGCTCGCGCCACGCGACATCCGCGTCACTGCTTTCGGTAATCGCGTGCAGGAGGCCGGAGCGGGAATCGTGTCGCTGGACGGCCTTTACGCCGACCCGCTGGGGGCGATGCGGCGATCGGGAGCGCTGAGCGACCGGCTCGTCGACACCGAACCCGCGGCCATCGCCAAGTAAGGGTCTGACCTGCGTAGCTGTCGATCCCAGCCATGCGCCCGGCCTTACGCTGCGGCGCGTCCTGTAAAGATGACAGTGTGCGTTACGACGACGAACCACGCCGGGTAGCCCTGCTCGCGGTGCACACCTCGCCGCTGGCACAGCCCGGCACCGGGGACGCCGGCGGCATGAATGTCTACGTGCTTCAAAGCGCATTGCACCTGGCCAAGCGGGGTATCGAGGTGGAGATCTTCACCCGGGCCACCGCGTCGGCCGATCCGCCGGTGGTGCGCGCCGCACCCGGTGTGCTGGTCCGCAACGTGGTCGCCGGGCCGTTCGAGGGACTCGACAAGTACGACCTGCCGACTCAGTTGTGCGCCTTCGCCGCCGGTGTGCTGCGCGCCGAAGCCGCGCATGAGCCCGGCTACTACGACATCGTGCACTCCCATTACTGGCTGTCCGGGCAGGTCGGGTGGCTGGCCCGCGACCGTTGGGCGGTGCCGTTGGTGCACACGGCGCACACGCTGGCCGCGGTGAAGAACGCCGCGCTGGCCGCGGGCGATACCGCGGAGCCGCCTTTGCGCACGGTCGGCGAGCAGCAGGTCGTCGACGAGGCCGACCGGCTCATCGTGAACACCGAAGATGAAGCGCGGCAATTGGTTTCGCTGCACCAGGCCGATCCGGCGCGCATTGATGTGGTGCACCCCGGCGTCGATCTGCAGGTTTTCCGGCCCGGCGACCGGGCGGCGGCCCGGGCCCGGCTGGGGCTGGCGCCCGACGAGCCGGTGGTGGCCTTCGTCGGGCGCATCCAACCGCTCAAGGCGCCCGATATCGTGCTGCGTGCGGCGGCGCGCCTGCCGGGTGTGCGCATCGTCGTGGCCGGTGGCCCGTCCGGCAGCGGCCTGGCATCTCCGGACGGCCTGGCCCGGCTTGCCGGTGAACTCGGCATCGCCTCGCGGGTGACCTTCCTGCCGCCGCAGTCCCGCGAAGACCTGGCCACCTTGTTCCACGCTGCCGATCTGGTTGCCGTGCCTAGCTATTCGGAGTCTTTCGGCCTGGTCGCGGTAGAAGCACAGGCCTGCGGGACGCCCGTGGTCGCGGCCGCGGTGGGCGGGCTGCCGGTGGCGGTGCGCGACGGCATCACGGGCACGCTGGTGTCCGGACACGAGGTCGGGCAGTGGGCCGACGCCATCGACCACCTGCTGCGGGTCAACGCCGGCCCCCAGGGCTGGGCGATGAGCCGGGCGGCGGCCAAGCATGCCGCCACGTTCTCCTGGGAGAACACCACCGACGCGCTGCTGGCCAGCTACCGGCGCGCGATCGCCGACTTCAGCGCGGGACGGCAGCGCCGGGTGCGCGACCTTGTCGCCAAGCGCAAGCCGAGGCGCTGGTCGGCCCGGCGAGGGGTTGGCGCATGAGTGTGGAGCAGGTGATCGAGGATGCGCTGCAGGCCAGCGAGCTGAACTACTCCAAACACGCCGGCGCGCGCGGCGGGCTGGCCGGAATCATCGTCGAGCTCCCCGGTGAGCGGCGGCTCAAGACGAACACGATCCTGAGCATCGGCGAACATTCGGTGCGGGTCGAGGCGTTCGTGTGCCGCAAGCCCGACGAGAACCACGAGGGTGTGTACCGGTTTCTGCTCAAACGCAACCGCCGCCTCTACGGCGTCGCCTACACCCTGGACAAAATCGGCGACATCTACCTCGTTGGGCGGATGTCGCTGGCCTCGGTTGACGCCGAGGAGATCGACCGCGTGCTGGGGCAGGTGCTCGAGGCGGTCGATTCGGACTTCAACACGTTGCTGGAGTTGGGTTTTCGGTCGTCGATCCAGAAGGAATGGGAGTGGCGGGTATCCCGCGGTGAGTCCCTGAAGAACCTGGAGGCGTTCGCGCACCTGATAGACGAAGACGACGACACTGCGTGAGAGACTTGCCGCCATGGGAGACACTGCCACGCTGGTACTGCTGCGCCATGGAGAGAGTGAATGGAACGCCCTCAATCTCTTCACCGGCTGGGTCGACGTCGGGCTGACCGAGAAGGGCCGCGCCGAGGCAGTGCGCGGCGGCGAGCTGCTCGCCGAGCAGGATCTACTGCCCGACGTGCTCTACACCTCGCTGCTGCGGCGCGCGATCAGCACCGCGCACCTGGCGCTGGATGCCGCGGACCGGTTGTGGATTCCGGTGCACCGCAGCTGGCGACTCAACGAGCGCCACTACGGCGCGCTGCAGGGCCTGGACAAGGCGGAGACGAAAGAGCGCTACGGCGAAGAACAGTTCATGGCCTGGCGACGCAGCTATGACACACCGCCGCCGGCTATCGAAAAGGGCAGCAAGTTCAGCCAGGACGCGGACCCCCGGTACGCCAACATCGACGGCGGCCCGCTCACCGAATGCCTCGCTGATGTGGTGGACCGGTTCCTCCCGTACTACACCGACGTCATCGTTCCGGATCTGCGCACCGGGAAGACGGTGCTGATCGCTGCGCACGGCAACTCGCTGCGTGCGCTGGTGAAGTACCTGGACCAGATGTCCGACGACGACGTCGTCGGGCTGAACATTCCGACCGGCATTCCGCTGCGCTACGACCTGGATGCTGACCTGCGCCCGAAGGTCGCCGGCGGGACTTATCTGGACCCCGAGGCCGCCGCGGCGGGAGCTGCGGCCGTGGCCAGCCAGGGTGCGGCGAAAGGCTGATTGCTGCCCCCACAGGACCGTTTGCTGAACATCGCGTTAACGGCAGCGGAACACCTGTACCGCGGCGTGTGACTTGTCCGATTTTAGCCGTGCTCCGCTAGGGCTGCGTTCACCCGATTTGTAGGATTTTGTATGTGACTGTGTTCTCGGCACTGTTGCTGGCCGGGGTTTTGTCCGGACTGGCACTGGCCGTAGGCATTGTGGTGGGCGCCCGGCTGTCGCGGCAGGCGGGCCAGAACCGCCAACGTGCCGCCACCGACTGGACGGGTATCACCGTCGCGCAGATGCTGCAGCGAATCGTCGCCCTGATGCCCATGGGCGCCGCGGTGGTCGATACCCACCGTGACGTCGTCTACCTCAACGATCGCGCCAGGGAACTCGGCCTGGTGCGCGACCGGCAGCTGGACGACGCCGCGTGGAAGGCCGCGCAGCAGGCGCTGGCCGGCGACGATGTGGAGTTCGACCTGGCACCGTTCAGGCGACCGGGCGGCAGGTCCGGGCTGTCGGTACACGGCCACGCCCGGTTGCTGAGTGAGGAAGACCGCCGATTCGCCGTGGTGTTCGTCCACGACCAGTCCGACTTCGCGCGCATGGAGGCGACCAGGCGCGACTTCGTGGCCAATGTCAGCCACGAGCTCAAGACTCCCGTCGGCGCCATGACCCTGCTCGCCGAGGCCCTGCTGGCCTCTGCCGACGACACCGAGACGGTTCGCCGGTTCGCCGAAAAGGTGCTGATCGAAGCCAACCGGCTGGGCGACATGGTCGCCGAGTTGATCGAGCTCTCACGCCTGCAGGGAGCCGAGCGGTTGTCCAACGTGACCGACGTCGATGTCGACGTGGTGGTGGCTGAAGCGATTTCTCGGCACAAGGTGGCGGCGGAAAACGCCAACATCGAGATACGTACCGACGCACCCAGCGGTCTGCGGGTGCTGGGCGACCAGACACTGCTGGTGACGGCGCTGGCCAACCTGGTGTCCAATGCGATCGCCTATTCCCCGCGCGGGTCCCTGGTGTCGATCAGCAGGCGCCGGCGCGGCGACAATATCGAGATCGCGGTCACCGACCGGGGTATCGGCATCGCCCTGGAAGACCAGGAGCGGGTGTTCGAGCGGTTCTTCCGCGGCGACAAGGCGCGGTCGCGCGCCACCGGGGGCAGCGGGCTGGGGCTGGCAATCGTGAAGCACGTCGCGGCCAATCACGGCGGCAGCATCGGCGTGTGGAGCAAGCCGGGGACCGGGTCGACCTTCACTTTGTCCATCCCGGCGTTCGGTTCGGCAGCTGGGCCGGATGACATCAACCAAGAACCTGAGCAATTGCTGGGCCGCGAAATCAGGCCCAGGCAACAACGAGAGGAAGAACTGAGTCGCTGATGACGAGCGTGCTGATAGTGGAAGACGAGGAATCGCTGGCCGATCCGCTGGCGTTTCTCCTGCGCAAAGAGGGCTTTGAGGCCACCGTGGTGACCGACGGCCCCTCGGCACTGGCCGAGTTCGACCGGTCCGGCGCCGACATCGTCCTGCTGGACCTGATGCTGCCCGGCATGTCGGGAACCGACGTGTGCAAGCAGCTACGGGCCCGCTCCGGCGTTCCGGTGATCATGGTGACCGCCCGGGACAGCGAGATCGACAAGGTCGTCGGCCTGGAGCTGGGCGCTGACGACTATGTCACCAAGCCGTATTCGGCCCGGGAACTGATCGCCCGTATCCGGGCGGTGCTTCGCCGCGGCGGCGACGACGACTCCGAGATCAGCGACGGCGTTCTGGAGTCCGGTCCGGTCCGGATGGACGTCGAGCGGCACGTCGTCTCGGTAAATGGCGACGCAATCACGTTGCCGCTCAAGGAATTCGACCTGCTGGAATACCTGATGCGCAACAGCGGGCGGGTGCTGACCCGGGGACAGCTGATCGATCGGGTGTGGGGCGCGGACTACGTCGGCGACACCAAGACGCTCGACGTCCACGTCAAGCGCCTGCGCTCGAAGATAGAGGCGGACCCGGCCAATCCGGTGCACCTGGTCACGGTGCGGGGGCTGGGCTACAAGCTCGAAGGTTAGCGCGCCCCGACCACCTCGTCGGCAACTGCCAGCGCCATCGCCATGATGGAGACCTGAGGGTTCACCTCCGGACAGCTGGGCAGGATCGAGGCGTCGGCCACCCACACGCCGTCGACGCCGCGCAGTCGGCCGGCCGAATCGACCGGACAGATCTGCTCGTCGGCACCGGCGGCCGCGGTGCCGGTCGGGTGGAAGGCCGCCAGGTGCAGGCTTCGCGGGTTGGTACGTGTCAGCACGTCCTGTAGCTCGGCCTCCGACTTGACCGTCGTGCCACCGGGTAGACCGGTCAGCACCTCGACCGCACCGGCGGCGAACAACAGCTTGCCGATAGCCATGAGCGCGACCCGCAGCTTGGCGATGTCGGCCGGCGCGATGTCGTAGCGGACCACCGTCTCGCCGCGCACCGAGTGCACAGAACCGACACCCTGGTCGGCCACCATCGCGCCGAACGTCGCCACCTGGGGCGCCCGGTCGAGCCATCGCAGCAACTCCGCGCCGTAGCCGGGGAAAACCATCGACCCCATGCCCGGCGGAGTGGAGGTGGCCTCGATGAGCACGCCGTCGGACTCGTGGAACTCGTGGACGGCTGCGCTCTGCAGCACGCCGCGCCACGCGTACACGTCCTCCTCGAAGCGTCCGGCCAGGACCGACGCCGGATGCAGCGCGAGGTTGCGGCCCAGCCGCGGGTGCTGACCGATACCGCTGCGCCGCAACAGCATTGGCGTCTCGGTGGTGCCCGCCGCGACGATCACCGTGTCGGCGAGGATGTCGATCGCGGTGCCGTCGGGCCGGCGGGCCCGCACACCGCGGGCGCGACCGCTCTCCACCAGCACCCGCTGCACGCGCGCTTCGGAGATGATGCGCGCTCCGGCCGCGCAGGCCTGCGGCAGCGCATTGAGGTGCACCCCGAATTTGGCATTGTGCGGGCAGCCGATCGCACACTGGCAACAGCCTTCGCAGCCGGGTGCGTTGCGCGGGATGGGCGCGGCCTGCCAGCCGAGCGTTCCGGCGGCATCCAGCAGAAGATTTCCGTTGCGGCCCATCACATCCAGTGGCACCGGGGCGACCTGCAGAGTGCGCTCGACGTCGTCGAGGTGCGTTCGCAACCGGTCCGGGTCGGCGAAGTCCAGGCCGAACTCGTCGCGCCAACGGCGCTGCACGGCATCCGGCGGACGGAAACAGGTGCCGGAGTTCACCACTGTGGTGCCGCCGACTGCGCGGCCCATCGGCAGCACCACGGCCGGGCGGCCCAGGGCGATGGTCGCGCCGGCCCCCCGGTACAGGCCGGCGTAGCGGTCGATCGGATGGGTGGTGCGGAACTCCTGCACCGTCCACCGTCGCCCCTCTTCGAGCACGACGGTGTCCAGGCCGGCCCGGGCCAGGGTCCGGGCCGCCATCGCGCCGCCGGCGCCGGACCCGACGATCACCACGTCTGTGGTGACGACCGAGGCGCTGGCAGAGGAGGGAATGACGTCGAGTGCCGCGTCCGGGCGCACCACGGTGTCGTCCTGGGCACGCGAAAGTAGTTCGGCCGCAAAGGTATCGGCGCCATTGGCCAACAGCCCGATCACCTTCATGCCTTCGACGGCAACGCCGGCATCGGCGTTCAGCGCCGCGATGCGGCGCAGTACCTGTTCGCGTTCGGCGGGGCCGAGCCGCGCCAACGACCGGCCCGTGGTGAGGTAGCTCGCCGCCGCCAGGGAGGCCATGCCCGCCCGCACCGCCATCCTCGAGGTGGCCGGCATCCGCTTCAGGTATCGGTCGACCCGCTGCGTGAACTCTGTCGCGGTCGGCCCGCCGTGCTCCTGCGGCAGCAGTGCGGTGCCGAAGGAGGCTATCGAGGACCGGCCGACGCGGTCGGCCAGCCGGCTCATGACCGTGCCGCCACGCGTCGGCCGAGTGCCCGTCCGAGCTTGAGGAAGAACGGGTAGGTGGCGAAGATGCCGCCGGCCGCGGCGTGTGCCGGCCAGTCCAACTCGGCGGTGTCCAGGTCGAAAGCGCCCGAGTTCCACATGAAGTCGCGGCCGTTGCGGGCGCGGAATGGCCGCCACAGGAAGCCCAGTCCGGGCACATTGTTGTAGAGGCCGAACGAGCCGGCGAAGAAGACGCCCAGGACCGCGGCTTCGGCGACGTCGCGGCGCTCGGGTGGCAGACGCCGCTCGATGAGCAGCCCGGAGGCGACAAGCAGCGGGGGATCGAGGGCGAAGCTCATGACTGGGACCTTTCGTTGACGGGAGGTGCCTGCTGTCCGCGCAGGCCGACTTCGGCGTGGCCGGTGCCTTTCACCGACCACCGGCGGTCGCCGAGTTCGATGTAGATATCGGCCTGTTCGGTGTTGGTGCACACGCACTTGCCGCCGTCGGGGTCGGTGTATTCCAGGCTGACGCACCGTTCGTCCGGCTGGTCGACCCGGATCAACACCTCGCGCCGACCGACGCGGCCTTCGATCTGCCAGTGCTCCAGGCCGAGCGTGGTGCGCATTCGCAGTGACGGCAGAATCGTTGCCGGCCAGTCCTTTCCGTCGATCCGGAAGCGAATGAACGCCAGCGGCGCGAGCCGGTTGAGGCCGGGCTTGTGCGACACCGCGGTGACCGCTTCCAGCACGTCGCCGTCACCGAGGTCGGCATGGATCCAGCCCCAGCGCCTTGCGTTGCCGTGCCCGTAGATGTGAGCGACGTTGCCGCGCCAGCGGTCGACGGGGAGGTCGGTGTCGTCGATGGTCAGAGTGCCGGTGAAGTCGGCCGTGGGGGCCAGCACCACCTGGGCGCCGGGCAGCACTTCACGTTCCCAGGCCAGGCGGGGGAATGTCCACAGCGGTGCGCCGGTGTCCTTCCAGGACAGGTCCCAGGTCAACGAGCGCGCGCTTCCGGACAGCCGCTCGGGACCCACCAGGGCGCCCGCCGCCTCGAACCACGGGGCTCCGGCGGCGGGCCGGACGGGTTCGGGGCCGAAACGCTCGGTGCGCGGTGATCCCTGCGGCGGAAACCAGGTCACCCAGCCGTGCGCGTACGGTTCGCCGGCCGTAGGCGCCACCGTCTCGCAGTGCACCCAGAGTCCCGCGCGCGTGACCGGGTCGGAGAGGGTCGCGTACCAGACCTCCAGGCGTCCCGGGGCGCCCCGCCACCGCGGGGCGGCGGCCGACCGCATCTCGTCGTCCACTGTGTTACCTCCGATTGGGACTCGCGCACGGGTTGTGCCCGCTCGATCGCCACCATACTATATTGGTTGAGCCAATGAACCAATCGCTTCCCATACCTCCGCCGGACAGGCAGCGCGTCGATGAGCAGATCGCCGCGTCGATCGCCGACGCCATCCTCGACGGCGCGTTTCCGCCCGGCTCGACGCTGCCGCCCGAGCGCGAACTTGCTGATCAACTCGGTGTCAACCGCACCTCGCTGCGCCAGGGGCTGGCGCGACTGCAGCAGATGGGGCTGATCGAAGTGCGTCAGGGCAGCGGCAGCGTGGTGCGCGATCCGGCGGGCCTCACGCATCCGGCGGTGGTGGAAGCGCTGGTACGCAAGCTGGGGCCGGAGTTCCTGGTCGAACTGCTCGAGGTGCGGGCGGCACTGGGCCCGGTGATCGGCCGGCTTGCCGCGGAGCGCGCCAAACCGCAGGACCACCAGGCGCTGGCCGCCGCGCTGGCCGAGGTGCGGGCGGCGCAGACGGCCGCCGCCAGGCAGGCGGCTGACCTCGCCTACTTCCATGCCCTGATCCACAGCACCCGCAACCGGGCCCTGAGTTTGCTGTATCGCTGGGTGGAAGACGCCTTCGGCGGCCGGGAACACGAACTGACCCGCGCCTACGACGAGGCGGAACCCGTCGTCGCCGATCTCGAGGCGATCACCGACGCGGTGGCCGCCGGCGATGCGACCGCAGCAGCCGCCGCCGTCCAGGCCTACCTGAACGCCAGCGCGATGCGAATGGTGCTCGCCTACACCAGCGTGCAGGGCGAGGGCTAGGTTACTCGGCCGCCCGAGTGGCAGGATGTACCGCGACAAGCCCTAATTGACTGCGGCGCTTGCACATTGCGGCCAGCTCCGCATAGGCCTTCTCGCCGAGCAGTTCGGTGAGTTCGTCGGCGAGGCTCTGCCAGACCTGCTGAGCGCCGACGTGGGCGGCCGGATCGCCGGTGCAGTACCAGTGCAGGTCCGCGCCGCCGGAACCCCAGCCGCGCCGGTCGTACTCGGTGACGGTGGTCTTGAGGATCTCGGTGCCGTCGGGGCGGGTCACCCAGTCTTGACTGCGCCGGATCGGCAACTGCCAGCACACGTCGGGTTTCATCGTCAGCGGCGGCACCCCCAGTTTGAGGGCTTTGCTGTGCAGTGCGCATCCGACGCCACCGGGAAAACCCGGGCGGTTCAGGAAGATGCAGGCGTTCTTGTGTTTGCGGGTGCGGTACTGCGGCTCACCGTCGTTCTCGTCGAGTTCCAGGTAACCCTTCCGGCCCAGGCCCTTGTCGCGGAACTGCCAGTCGTCCTTGGTCAGCTTCTGCACCGCGTCGTCCAACCGGGCGCGGTCGTCGTCGTCGGACAGGAATGCGCCATGGGAGCAGCAGCCGTCGTCCGGGCGGCCCGCCACCGTGCCCTGACACGCCGGGGTGCCGAACACACACGTCCACCGGGACAACAGCCAGGTCATGTCGGCCGCGATGAGGTGTTCGGGATTGTCGGGGTCGTAGAACTCCACCCATTCGCGGGTGAAGTCCAGATCGACCTCTTGTCCGGGCCGCCAGTTCGCCACGGGTGCAACGTTAGTGCACGATTCCTGCGACCACCGGGGACGCCGTCGGTGTCGCCGGCCGGGCCTTGCGCAGCGGGTCGCGATACGGGTGCGCCGTCGCCCCGACTAGGTTGAATCCGTGCGATTGGGTGTGTTGGACGTGGGCAGTAACACCGTCCACCTGCTGGTGGTCGATGCGCACCGCGGTGGGCATCCGACGCCGATGAGTTCGACGAAGGCGACCCTGCGCCTGGCCGAGGCCACCGACAGCTCGGGCAAGATCACCAAGCGCGGCGCCGACAAGCTCGTTTCCACCATCGATGAGTTCGCCAAGATCGGCGTCAGCTCCGGTTGTGCCGAATTGATGGCCTTCGCCACGTCCGCGGTGCGGGATGCCGAGAATTCCGACGACGTGCTGGCCCGGGTCCGCAAGGAGACCGGTGTCGAGTTGCAGGTGCTGCGCGGCGTCGACGAGTCGCGGCTGACCTTTCTGGCGGTGCGCCGCTGGTTCGGGTGGAGCGCCGGACGCATCGTCAACCTCGACATCGGCGGGGGCTCACTCGAGGTGTCCAGCGGGGTGGACGAGGAGCCCGAGGTCGCGATGTCGCTGCCGCTGGGCGCCGGACGGTTGACCCGCGAGTGGCTGCCCGACGATCCACCCGGCCGGCGCCGCGTCGCGATGCTGCGCGACTGGCTGGACGCCGAGCTGTCCGAGGCCGGCGCGACGGTCCTTGATGCGGGTGCCCCGGACCTCGCCGTGGCGACTTCGAAGACGTTCCGGTCCCTGGCGCGTCTCACCGGCGCGGCCCCGTCGGCAGCCGGCCCGCGGGTGAAGCGGACGCTCACAGCAAACGGCCTCAGACAACTCATATCTTTCATCTCTAGGATGACGACCGCTGACCGGGCAGAACTGGAAGGAGTCAGCGCCGAGCGGGCACCGCAGATCGTCGCGGGTGCGCTGGTGGCGGAGGCGAGCATGCGAGCGCTGTCGATAGATCAGGTGGACATCTGCCCGTGGGCGCTACGGGAGGGTCTCATCTTGCGCAAACTTGACTCCGAAGCCGACGGAACGGCTCTGGTTGAGACGTCGGTGCGGGATGCTGGACGGCAGTTGGTTGATCGGAACTCGCCTAACCGATCGAGAGGTAAACCATGACCGAACCAGACTCCGAGGACACCAAGCAGATCTCGGTGGCCGAGCTGCTGGCCAGGAATGGAACAATCGGCGCTCCCGCGGTCACGCGCCGCCGCCGGCGCCGGCGCGGTGACGACTCGGTTACCGTCGCCGAGCTAACCGGCGAGATCCCCGTGATCCGCGACGACCGGCCCGCGCCGGCTCCGGTGGCGCCGCCGCCGGTCAACCGCGAAGTCCAGGTCGCCGAAGCCGTCGCGCCGCCCGAACCCGTCGTCGAGCAGGTTCCTGAACCGGCTCCCCAAACGACCCCAGAACCCGCCCCCGTTACCGCCGCCGAGCCTGAGTCCAAGACCCCGTACTGGGCCGAGCCCGAGCCGCGCTGGCCCAAGTCCGAACCGATAACGACCCGCAGGACCGGGCCCGAGCGCAGCGAATACCCCCGGCCGGTGCGTCACCTGGACGAGGTCAGCGACTCCGGCGAACCGCAGTCCGGCGCCGACAGCATGAGCCCGGACCCGGTGGGGCACTACACCGACGCCTCGGTCGACGTCCTGGACAGCGAAATCAGCGAGGCGGAAGAGCCGGTCGAAGACTCGGCCTACGTGCGTTCATACCTGCAGGAGTCCGGAAGCGGCACCGAACACACACTGTTCGGCGGGCAGTCGATCGCCGACGAGGTGGCGCGGCGGCGCAGCGAGCGCCCTTCGGTCGACGAGGGTGACCTCGACTCCGATGCGCAAGCGCCGCAACGTCGCTCCGGCAACACCATGGCGACGCTGGGCCGGGCCGCCCTGACCGTGCTGCAGTCCATCCTGGCCGTTGCGTTCGGCGCCGGTCTGTTCATCGCTTTCGATCAGCTGTGGCGTTGGAACTCGATCGTGGCGCTGGTGCTCTCGGTGCTGGTGATCCTGGGGCTGGTGGTCGGTGTCCGGGTGGTCCGCAAGACCGAGGACATCGCCAGCACGCTGATCGCGGTCGCAGTGGGTGCGCTGATCACCCTCGGACCGATGGCCCTGCTGCAAACCGGTTAGGCGCCTCAGACAGCCAGTGCGCCCAGCAATCAAAGTCGGCCTGTCGACGGCCTCGGTATATCCCCTGCGAACCGAGGCCGCGTTCGAGTACGCGGCCAGACTCGGCTACGACGGCGTCGAGTTGATGGTGTGGGGTGAGTCGGTCAGCCAGGACATTGACGCCATCGGCCGGCTGTCACGGCGCTACGGCGTGCCAGTGCTGTCCGTGCACGCGCCCTGCCTGCTGATCTCGCAGCGGGTGTGGGGCGCGAACCCGATCGTGAAGCTGGACCGCAGCGTGCGCGCCGCCGAGCAGTTGGGCGCGCAGACCGTCGTGGTGCACCCGCCGTTTCGGTGGCAACGGCGCTATGCGGAGGGATTCGGCGAACAGGTGAAGGCCCTGGAAGAATCCAGCGGCGTCATGGTGGCCGTCGAAAACATGTTTCCGTTCCGTGCCGACCGGTTCTTCGGCAGCGACCAGAGCCGCGAGCGGATGCGCCGGCGCGGCGGCGGACCCGGCCCGGCGATCTCAGCCTTCGCGCCGTCCTACGACCCGCTGGACGGCAACCACGCGCACTACACGCTGGACCTCTCGCACACCTCCACCGCCGGCACCGACTCGCTGGAAATGGCGCAACGGATGGGGTCGGGGCTGGTCCATCTGCACCTGTGCGACGGCAGCGGCCTGCCCGCCGATGAGCACCTGGTGCCCGGCCGCGGCACCCAGCCCACCGCCGAGGTGTGTCAGATGCTGGCCGCAAGCGATTTCACCGGCCACGTGGTACTCGAAGTGTCCACCTCGGGGGCGCGGTCGGCCGCTGAGCGCGAAGCCATGCTCGTCGAGTCGTTGCAGTTCGCCCGCACCAATTTGTTGCGCTGATATGAGCGCACTGTTCACCGCGGCCATGGCGCTGCGCCAAGTCGACTCGGGCCCGGACGGGCCTGTGTTCGACGGCGAGCTCAGTGAGCACTGGACGATAGGCCCCAAGGTGCACGGTGGCGTGATGGTGGCGTTGTGCGCCAAGGCCGCGCGGACAGCGTTCGGCGGGGGCAACCTGCATCCGGTGGCGGTGTCCGCGAACTTCCTGTCGGCGCCCGATCCGGGCCCGATGCGGCTGGTGACCGCCGCACGCAAGCGCGGCCGCCGGATCACGGTGGCCGATGTGGAGTTGGTTCAGGGCGGCCGCACCGCGGTGCACGCCGTGGTGACTCTGGGCGAGCCCGAACACCACTTGCCGGGCGAGAGCGAGCCGCTGCTGTCGGCGAACCCGGTACTGGATCTGATGCCTCCCGAACCGCCGGACGATCTGGCGCCGATCGGGCCTGGCCACCGGCTGGCGGGGCTGGTGCATCTGGGCGCGGGTTGCGACATCCGCCCCGTGCTGTCGACGATGGAGCCGACCGGTGACGGGCGGCCGCCGCTTCTCCAGATGTGGGCGCGTCCACGTGATGTCGCCCCGGACGGGCTGTTCGCGCTCATGTGTGGCGACCTGTCCGCGCCGGTGACGTTCGCCGTGGACCGGACCGGCTGGGCGCCCACCGTTCAGCTCACCGCGCTGCTCCGGTCCCTGCCTGCCGACGGGTGGCTGCGCATCGTCGCCACCTGCCTCGAGATCGGGCACGACTGGTTCGACGAGGACCACATCGTCGTCGACAGGCTGGGTCGCCTGGTGGTACAGGCCCGCCAACTTGCGATGGTGCCTGCCCGGTAGCGCGGCCCATGTGTCTGGAATGCTCTCCGGCATGGCAAGAATCGCGATCATCGGCGGCGGCAGCATCGGTGAGGCACTGTTGTCCGGCCTGTTGCGGGCGGGCCGGCAGGTCAAGGACCTCGTGGTGGCCGAACGGATGCCGGACCGGGCGAAGTACCTGTCGAACACCTATGGCGTGCTGGTGGTGACGTCGGTCAAGGATGCGGCCGAGAACGCGACGTTCGTGGTGGTCGCGGTCAAGCCGGCCGACGTCGAGGCGGTGATCGGCGATCTCGCGGATGCGGCGGCGGCGGCCGAGCACGACAGCGCCGAGCAGGTGTTCGTGACGGTCGCGGCAGGCGTCACCATCACCTATTTCGAGTCCAAGCTGCCGGCCGGGACGCCGGTGATCCGGGCGATGCCCAACGCGGCGGCGCTGGTCGGAGCCGGGGTGACGGCGCTGGCCAAGGGCCGGTTCGTCAGCCCAACGCAGCTGGAAGAGGTGTCCGCGCTCTTCGACGCGGTGGGTGGCGTGCTCACCGTGTCCGAGCAGCACCTCGACGCGGTGACGGCGGTCTCGGGATCGGGTCCGGCGTACTTCTTCCTGCTGGTCGAGGCATTGGTGGACGCCGGTGTCGCGGTGGGTTTGAGCCGTCAGGTGGCTACTGATCTGGCGGCACAGACCATGGCCGGGTCGGCGGCGATGCTGCTGGAGCGGATGGATGAGGGGCGTGCGCCGGCCGACGGCGAGCCGATCGGACTGCGGGTCGACACCTCGCCGGCGCAGCTGCGAGCGTCGGTCACCTCGCCCGGCGGAACCACCGCGGCCGGGCTACGGGCGCTGGAACGGGGCGGATTCCGGGTCGCCGTCGACGCGGCCGTGCAGGCCGCGAAAAGCCGCTCTGAGCAGCTGAGAATTACATCGGAATAATTCAAGAAATTTGGACTGATTGTCTCTCACCAGTACCAGGAACCCCACTAGTCCCGCTATTCTCCTCTTTGTATGCACGTGTGGGTGCCAGCGGAGGGGAAGCCGCTGGCATTGCGCGGGCCTGACACGATTGGGTTGCGATGACGTCAACGAATGGGCCGTCGGCACGGGATTCTGCAGGTAAGGCGGCCGGATCGGCCGACTCCGCGCAGTCCCGGACACAATTCCTCACCGTCGCCGAGGTGGCGGCTCTGATGCGGGTGTCGAAGATGACGGTGTACCGGTTGGTGCACAACGGCGAGTTGCCGGCGGTTCGGGTCGGCCGGTCCTTCCGGGTCCACGCCAAGGCGGTTCACGACATGCTGGAGACGTCGTACTTCGACGCCGGGTAGGACGCCTGGTAAGTCACCTGGATTTGGCGGCCCGGCGTCCGTGTGAGTAGGTCCCTGCCATTCTGGAGCCTCGGCGACCTGCCCGGAGCGCGGGCCGCCCAGCCGGTTTGGTGTTGCGGGGCCCGGGTTCGGTAAGGTGGCTGGGTCCTTTTGGGGTCTTAGACGGCCGGTCAGATAGCGGAGTTCATGGGTTCAGTAATCAAGAAGCGGCGCAAGCGTATGTCGAAGAAGAAGCACCGCAAGCTGCTACGTCGCACCCGGGTGCAGCGCAGAAAACTTGGCAAGTAAGTCCTGCCTGCGGGTACCGTCACCCGTCCGTAACGCCTCCGTTTCTCCTCGTCGTTAGGCTGTCAAGGTGGATTCGTCGAACGGCCAGGACGATGGGGGAACCGGCGGCCAGCAGCCCAACGCAGACACGGTGCACTACCCGAAGGTGGTGTTGGTCACCGGCGCGTGCCGGTTCCTGGGCGGTTACCTGACCGCTCGTCTCGTGCAGAACCCGCTGATCAACCGCGTCATAGCGGTGGACGCGATCGCGCCGAGCAAGGACATGCTGCGTCGGATGGGCCGCGCCGAGTTCGTGCGCGCCGACATCCGGAACCCCTTCATCGCGAAGGTCATCCGGAACGGCGACGTCGACACGGTGGTGCATGCGGCGGCCGCGTCGTACGCCCCGCGGTCCGGTGGCACCGCGGCGTTGAAGGAACTCAACGTGATGGGCGCGATGCAGCTGTTCGCCGCCTGCCAGAAGGCGCCGTCGGTGCGCCGCGTCGTGCTGAAGTCGACGTCGGAGGTCTACGGGTCGAGCCCGCACGACCCGGTGATGTTCACCGAGGACAGCAGCAGCCGGCGGCCCTTCCGCGACGGGTTTGCCAAGGACAGCCTCGACATCGAGGGATACGTGCGGGGGCTGGGCCGGCGGCGCCCCGACATCGCGGTGACCATCCTGCGGCTGGCCAACATGATCGGCCCCGCGATGGACACCTCGCTGTCGCGGTACCTGGCGGGGCCGTTGGTGCCGACGATGTTCGGCCGCGATGCCCGGCTCCAGCTGCTGCACGAACAGGATGCGCTGGGCGCGCTGGAGCGCGCCGCGATGGCGGGCAGGGCCGGCACCTTCAACATCGGCGCCGACGGAATCATCATGCTGTCACAGGCAATTCGTCTTTCCGGACGAATTCCCTTGCCAGTACCCGGAATCGGGGTGTGGGCCCTGGATTCGCTGCGGCGTGCCAACCGTTATAACGAGATCAGCCGCGATCAGTTCGCCTACCTGAGTTATGGCCGGGTAATGGATACCACCAGAATGCGTTCCGAGCTTGGCTACCAGCCGAAATGGTCGACGGCAGAGGCCTTCGACGACTACGTCCGCGGGCGTAACTTAACTCCCATAATCGACCCTCATCGGGTACGCTCCTGGGAGGGTCGTGCCATAGCGGTGGCGCAGCGCTGGGGTAGCCGAAATCCCATTCCGTGGGCGGGGTCGTAGATAGATTTGGGTAAATAACGTGGCGGGTGAAACCAGAGCGAATGTTATTCCACTGCACAGTAATCGAGGTCGCGTAGCGGCGCGCCGCCGTGCCGATCAACGCGCCGACGCCACGCGTCAGCACCCCTCGCTGCTTTCCGATCCGAGCGGTCGCGCATCGGCCGAAGAGATCGCTGCCGTCGTCCGGGAGATCGATGAACACCGGCGTGTGGCCGGAGGCTCAGCCACCGGCGAGGCGCCCCTCAACGACCTCGCGCAGCGCGTCGCCGCCGTGGCCGGGTTCTTCCGTCAACGTCTGACCGGTGATTACAGCGTCGATGAATTCGGATTCGACCCGCACTTCAACGACGCGATCGTCCGGCCTTTGCTGAGATTCTTCTTCAACTCCTGGTTCCGGGTCGAAGTCAGCGGCATCGAGAACATCCCCAGCGAGGGCGCCGCGTTGGTGGTCGCCAATCATGCCGGAGTGCTGCCCTTCGACGGCCTGATGCTCTCGGTCGCCGTGCATGACGAGCACCCGGCGGAGCGCGACCTGCGACTGCTGGCCGCCGACATGGTGTTCGACCTGCCGGTGATCTCGTCGACCGCGCGCAAAGCCGGCCACACCATGGCCTGCACCACCGACGCACACCGGTTGCTGGCTTCTGGCGAACTCACGGCGGTGTTCCCGGAGGGCTACAAGGGCCTGGGGAAGCGCTTCGAGGATCGCTACCGGTTGCAGCGGTTCGGCCGCGGTGGCTTCGTCTCGGCGGCGCTGCGCACCAAGGCTCCGATCGTGCCCTGCTCGATCATCGGCTCCGAAGAGATCTACCCGATGCTGACCGACGTGAAGTTGCTGGCGCGACTGTTCGGCCTGCCGTACTTCCCGGTGACCCCGCTGTTCCCGCTGGCCGGACCCGCGGGCCTGGTGCCGCTGCCGTCCAAGTGGCGGATTGCGTTCGGCGAGCCGATTCATACGGCCGACTACGCGCCCAACGACGCCGAGGACCCGATGGTCACCTTCGAGCTGACCGACCAGGTGCGCGAGACGATTCAGCAGACGCTGTACCGGTTGCTGGCCGGCCGGCGCAACATCTTCTTCGGCTAGGCCCAGCGAAAAGCCCCGATTTCTTTGGGAAATCGGGGCTTTCGCGTCGTTTGCGTGGTGAACGGGGCTACTTGACCAGGGTGAACTGACAGACGTTGGTGTAGCCGTCGCGGAACAGGTCCGAGCAGCCGCGCAGGTACTTCATGAACGTCTCGTACTCCTGCTCGCCCTTGAGCTCGATCGCCTTCTCCTTGTTCGCTTCCAGGGCGTCGGCCCAGGTGTTCAAGGTGGGGACGTAGTTCTTGCCGATGAAGTGGTGGCGCTCGATCTTGAACCCGGCCTCGGTCGAGTAACGGTCGACCTGCTCGACCTGCGGCAACTTACCGCCGGGGTAGATCTCCCGCAGGATGAAGCTGATGAAGCGCAGCAGCGTCATCGTCGTCTTGAGCCCCATGGCCCTGCCCTCTTCGGCGGTGGGCACCACGATGGAGTGCAGCAGGAACCGGCCGTCGTCGGGCAGCAAGCTGTAGTACTTCTTGAAGAAGGTGGCGTACCGCTCGTAGCCGGCGTCGCCGGCCCCGTCGGCGAAGTGCTCGAACGCGCCCAGCGAGACGATGCGGTCGACGGGCTCGTCGAACAGCTCCCAGCCCTGCAGCCGGACCTCTTTGCGGCGTGGGCTGTCCATCTCGTCGAACTTCTGCTGGCAGTGGGCGAGCTGGTTCTCGCTGAGCGTCAGGCCGATGACGTTGACGTCGTAGTGCTCGACGGCGTGGCGCATGGTCGAACCCCAGCCACTGCCGATGTCGAGCAGCGTCATGCCGGGCTCGAGGTTCAGCTTGTCCAGCGCCAGCTTGCGCTTGGCGAACTGTGCCTCTTCGAGCGTCTTGGTCTGCGGCTCGTCGATGTTCGGGTTCTCATCGAAGTAGGCGCAGCTGTAGGTCATCGACGGGTCGAGCCACAGCTTGAAGAATTCGTTGGAACGGTCGTAGTGCGACTGCACCGCCTCGACCGGCGGCTGCAGCTGGGTGCCTTCTGTCATTAATCCGACGCTACCGGCCGCTATCCGATGGATGCAATTGCAGCCACCGTGGCCTCGGTGTCGGCGTCGTGCTGCGCCGCTTCGCCCAGCATGGTGACAACGCTGGTGATCACGGGCTTTCCTTCGCCGTCAGTCACTTCGCTGCGGATTTCGGCCAGGACGGTGCCGTGCGACTGGATCACCGAGTCCAGATACGTGTCGAAGTGCAACTCGTCACCGACCACGATCGGGCGGTGGAACTTGAATTTCTGGTCGCGGTGCATGACCCGGGCGATGTTGATCGGGATGCTGAACTTCGTGAAGATCTCCAACTGGACGCGTCGTCCGGCGATGGCCAGGAACGTCAGTGGGGCGGGCAGCGTGTCGTAGCCGGCCTCGGCGGCGACGGCTTCGTCGTGGTGGATCGGGTTTTCGTCTTTGACCGAAAGCGCGAATTCGCGGATCTTTTCGCGTCCGACCACGAAGTGGTCTTCCTGCCGGTAGTGCTTACCGATGATTCCTTCGGCTCCCTGGGGAACTGTCATGACGCTGCTTTCCGATCGAAGAGTTAGCTCAGCGGCG
This sequence comes from Mycobacterium sp. Z3061, assembly GCF_031583025.1. Lineage (NCBI taxonomy): Bacteria > Bacillati > Actinomycetota > Actinomycetes > Mycobacteriales > Mycobacteriaceae > Mycobacterium > Mycobacterium pumcae. Next base: position 1,056,729 of record NZ_CP134062.1, read on the forward strand.
CAGCCTATCAGCGGGATTGGCGCCGGGACGCCAAAGCCGCCAGCGCGCCGCCCGCCGCTCCCAGCGCCAGTGCGGACGGCACGCCGATGCGAGCGGCCTTGCGCGCGGTGCGGAAGTCGCGGATCTCCCATCCCCGCTCGCGGGCCAGGCTGCGCAGGCGGGCGTCCGGGTTGATCGCGACCGCGGTGCCCACCAGCGACAGCATGGGCACGTCGTTGAAGCTGTCGGAATAGGCGGTGCAGCGCTTGAGGTTGAGGCCCTCCCGGATCGCCAGCGAGCGCACGGCGTGGGCCTTGCCGGTGCCGTGCAGGATGTCGCCGACCAGGCGGCCGGTGAAGATCCCGTCGACGGATTCGGCCACTGTGCCCAGCGCGCCGGTCAGGCCCAGCCGACGGGCGATGGTCGCCGCCAGCTCGTAGGGCGTGGCGGTGATCAACCACACCTGCTGGCCGGCGTCGAGGTGCATCTGGGTGAGTTCGCGGGTGCCGGGCCAGATCTTGTCGGCGATGATCTCGTCATAGATTTCGTCGCCCAGCCGAACCAGTTCGTCGACGGACCGGCCCTCGATGAAGGCCAGCGCCTTGCGCCGCCCGGCTGCGACGTCGTCGCTGTTCTCCTTGCCGAGAATCTGGAACTTGGCCTGCGCGTAAACGAATCCGAGTACATCCCGGTAGGTGAAGTAGTCCCGGGCAGCCAGCCCCCGGCCGAAATGCACGGCGGAGGAGCCCTGCACCAGCGTGTTGTCCACGTCGAAGAACGCGGCAGCGGTCAGGTCGACGGGCGGCTGCGGGCGCTCGCTTTCGGGCGTCGCGCGCAGATCGTCCAGCGCCCGTTCGGCACTGGCGTCGGCGGCCAGCGCCTCTAGGTCGACGCGACCGCTCACGGGTTCAGAGGAAGCCATGCCAAACCTCCCAAGTCGGTGCAAGCTGCCGAGCCGATACCAACCCTATCCGCCCGAGGCGGCGCGAATGCGACACTGGTGGCCATGGTCACGTCCGCCCGCCGACCGCAGGTGCAGCTGCTGACGCGCGCCGGTTGCGCGATCTGTGACCGGATACACGCGCAACTGGCCGAATTGGCCGAAGAGCTCGACTTCGACCTCGTCAGCACTGACGTCGACGCCGCCGCGCAGTCCGGAAAACCTGAGCTGCGGGCCGAATTCGGCGATCGGCTGCCGGTGGTGCTGCTCGACGGCCGGGAGCACAGCTACTGGGAGGTCGACGAGCCGCGGTTGCGGGCCGACCTCGCCGTCCGGCGGCCGTGAGCGCTGGATATTTGGTAGCCCACCTGACAACCGTCTACCGTAGGTAGTAGTTCACTTTCCGACGCTGCAAGGGAGCGGGCCAGGTGATGCTGCCGTGAGCATCCTGCTCTTCGGGGTTTCGCACCGCAGTGCGCCGGTCTCCGTGCTGGAACAACTCAGTATCGACGAGTCCGATCAGATCAAGATCGTCGACTCCGTGCTGCAGTCGCCGCTGGTCAGCGAAGCCATGGTGCTGTCGACGTGCAACCGTGTCGAGGTCTACGCCGTCGTCGAGGCGTTCCACGGCGGCCTGTCGGTGATAGGGCAGGTGCTCGCCGAATATTCGGGTCTGCCGATGGGCGATCTGACCAAGCACGCCTACGTCCGCTACAGCGAGGCCGCCGTCGAGCACCTGTTCGCCGTGGCCAGCGGCCTGGATTCGGCGGTGGTCGGCGAACAGCAGGTGCTCGGGCAGGTCCGCCGTGCCTACGCCTCTGCCGAGGCCAACAGCGCGGTCGGCCGGGTGTTGCACGAGCTCGCGCAGCGCGCGCTCTCGGTGGGCAAGCGGGTGCACTCCGAAACCGCGATCGACGCCGCCGGCGCCTCGGTGGTCTCGGTGGCGCTCGACATCGCCCAGCGCAAGCTGGGCTCGCTGGACGGCAAGACCGCCGTGGTGGTCGGCGCCGGGGCGATGGGCGCGCTTGCGGCGGCACACCTGACCCGGGCGGGTATCGGCCGTGTGCAGGTGTTGAACCGGTCGCTGGCCCGGGCCGCCCGGTTGGCGGACCGGATCGAGGCGTCGGGCATCCCGGCCCAGGCGCTGACCCTGGACCGGTTGGCTGACGCGCTGGCCGACGCCGACGTGGTGGTCAGCAGCACCGGCGCGGTCAGCCCGGTCGTGTCGCTGGCCGACGTCCATCACGCCCTGGTCAGCGCCCCGCGGGACGAGGCCGCGAAACCCCTGATCATCTGCGACCTCGGCATGCCGCGCGACGTCGACCCGGCGGTGGCCGGGCTGCCCGGTGTGCTGGTGGTCGACGTGGACAGGGTGCAGCACGAACCATCGGCGCACGCGGCGGCTGCCGACGTCGATGCGGCCCGTCACATCGTCGCCGCCGAAGTCGCCGCCTACCTGACCGGACAGCGGATGGCCGAGGTCACCCCGACCGTCACCGCGCTGCGTCAGCGCGCCGCCGACGTCGTCGAGGCGGAGCTGTTGCGCCTGGACAACCGGCTGCCCGGCCTGGACTCCGCCGAGCGCGAAGAGGTGGCCCGCACGGTGCGACGAGTGGTCGACAAGCTGCTGCACGCCCCCACGGTGCGGATCAAGCAGCTGGCCAGTGCGCCGGGCGGCGACAGCTACGCCGAGGCGCTGCGCGAGCTTTTCGAGCTGGAACAGACCGCGATAAATTCCGTAGCCGCCGTGGCGGCTCCTGGCGAATTACAAGCCCTGGCAACGGAATTCGACAATCCTTCGGCCGAGTGACCGATTGGCACACGTGATCCGGATAGGCACTCGGGGCAGTCTGCTGGCCACCACTCAGGCCGCGACCGTCAGGGACGCGCTGATCGCCAACGGCCATCCCGCCGAGTTGGTGACGATCAGCACGGTGGGCGACCGGTCCTCGGCCCCGATCGAAGAACTCGGGGTGGGCGTCTTCACCACCGCGATCCGGGAGGCGATGGCCCAGGGCCGCGTCGACGCGGCTGTGCACTCGCACAAGGATTTGCCGACCGCGGTCGACCCCCGGTTCACCATTGCGGCCATACCGCGACGCAACGACCCCCGCGACGCGCTGGTCGCCCGCGACGGGTTGGTGCTCGGGGAGTTGCCGGCCGGTTCGCTGGTGGGAACCTCCTCGCCGCGGCGGGCCGCTCAGCTTAGAGCATTGGGTCTCGGTTTGGAAATCCGCCCCCTACGAGGCAACCTAGATACCAGGTTGAACAGGGTGAGCAGTGGTGATCTTGACGCCGTGGTGGTGGCCCGGGCCGGGTTGGCCCGACTGGGTCGGCTCGACGACGTCACCGAGACGCTAGAGCCGGTGCAGATGTTGCCAGCACCTGCTCAGGGCGCTCTCGCCGTCGAATGCCGGGCCGACGACAGTCGTCTGGCGGCGGTGTTGGCGGAACTGGACGACGCCGACACACGTGCGGCGGTCACCGCGGAGCGTGCTCTGCTCGCCGAACTGGAGGCCGGCTGTTCGGCACCGGTGGGCGCGATCGCGGAAGTGGTCGAGTCCATCGATGAGGAGGGGCGGGTCTTCGAAGAGCTGTCGTTGCGCGGCTGCGTGGCGGCACTCGACGGATCCGACGTGATCCGCGCGTCCGGGATCGGCACCTCCGATCGGGCACGGGAGTTGGGCCTCTCGGTTGCCGCGGAGTTGTTCGAACTGGGCGCCGCAGAGTTGATATGGGGAGCGCGGGAAGACCCCGTTCGAGGAAGTTGAAAGAGACTTGGGAGCGACAACGATGACGCGAGGGCGTAAGCCGACACCGGGCCGGATCACGTTTGTGGGCTCCGGTCCAGGCGACCCCGGTCTACTGACCACCCGGGCTGCCACGGTGCTGGCGAATGCGGCGTTGGTGTTCACCGACCCCGACGTGCCCGAGGCGGTGCTGGCGCTGATCGGAAAGGATCTGCCGCCGGTCTCCGGTCCGGCGCCCGCTGAGTCCGCGCCGGCCAGCTCCGATACCGCTGCCGGCTCGTCGAGCCCGGAGACCGCTGCCGCGGTGATTTCGGAAGGCCCCGACGTCCGTCCCGCACTCGGCGATCCCGCCGAGGTCGCCAAAACGCTGACGGCAGAGGCCCGCTCGGGCGTCGACGTCGTGCGTCTGGTGGCCGGCGACCCGCTGTCGGTGGACGCGGTGATCACCGAGGTGAACGCCGTCGCCCGGGCGCACCTGCATGTCGAGATCGTGCCGGGCCTGGCCGCCAGTAGCGCGGTCCCGACCTACGCCGGGTTGCCGCTGGGTTCCTCGCACACCGTCGCCGACGTGCGCGGTGACGTCGACTGGGAGGCGCTCGCCGCCGCGCCGGGGCCGCTGATCCTGCAGGCCACGGCGTCACACCTGGCCGATGCCGCGCGCACCCTGATCGACCACGAGCTGTCCGACAGCACGCCCTGCGTGGTGACCGCTCAGGGCACCACCTGCCAGCAGCGTTCGGTGGAGACCACGCTGCAGGGCCTGACCGACCCCGCCGTCCTGGGCGGCGGAACCGACCCGGCCGGTCCGTTGACCGGTCCGCTGGTTGTCACCATCGGCAAGACGGTCGCCAGCCGGGCGAAGCTGAACTGGTGGGAGAGCCGGGCGCTGTACGGTTGGACCGTCCTGGTGCCGCGCACCAAAGACCAGGCCGGTGAGATGAGCGAGCGGCTGACGTCGTACGGCGCGCTGCCGATCGAGGTGCCGACCATCGCCGTCGAGCCGCCGCGCAGCCCCGCGCAGATGGAACGCGCGGTCAAGGGGTTGGTGGACGGCCGGTTCCAGTGGGTGGTGTTCACCTCCACGAACGCGGTGCGCGCGGTGTGGGAGAAGTTCGGCGAATTCGGTCTGGACGCCCGTGCGTTCTCCGGGGTGAAGATCGCCTGCGTCGGCGAGGCAACGGCAGACCGCGTCCGGGCCTTCGGGATCAGCCCCGAGCTGGTGCCGTCCGGCGAGCAGTCGTCGATGGGCCTGCTGGACGAATTCCCGCCCTACGACAGCATTTTCGACCCGGTGAACCGGGTACTGCTGCCGCGCGCGGACATCGCCACCGAGACGCTGGCCGAGGGCCTGCGTGAGCGTGGCTGGGAGATCGAAGACGTCACCGCTTACCGGACCGTGCGGGCCGCTCCGCCGCCGGCGTCCACCCGGGAGATGATCAAGACGGGTGGCTTCGACGCGGTGTGCTTCACCTCCAGCTCCACTGTGCGCAACCTGGTCGGCATCGCCGGCAAGCCGCACGCCCGGACCATCATCGCCTGCATCGGGCCCAAGACCGCGGAGACCGCAGCGGAATTCGGCTTGCGGGTGGATGTCCAGCCGGAGACCGCCGCGGTGGGTCCGCTGGTCGACGCGCTGGCCGAACACGCCGCCCGGTTGCGCGCCGAAGGCGCGTTGCCGCCGCCGCGCAAGAAGAGCCGCCGGCGATGACTCACCGCGCATTGACTCCGCGTCAGTGGCGCGAACGTGCGAGTAACCTCCGCCCTCGACGCAGAGTCACCGGACAGGAATGAGGCAGCGGCCACGCCGGCTCCGCTCCACCCCGGCCCTGCGCCGGCTGGTGGCCCAAACATCCTTGGAACCAAGGCATTTGGTGCTGCCGATGTTCGTTGCTGACGGTATCGACGAACCCAGGGCCATCGGCTCAATGCCGGGCGTGGTGCAACACACCCGCGATTCGTTGCGCAGCGCGGCCGCCGACGCGGTCACCGCCGGTGTCGGTGGACTGATGATCTTCGGTGTACCGCGGGAGCAGGACAAGGATCCGGCCGGCTCGGCCGGCACTGATCCCGACGGCATCCTCAACGTGGCTTTGCGCGATCTCTCAAAGGATCTCGGCGACGCCACGGTGCTCATGGCCGACACCTGCCTGGACGAGTTCACCGACCACGGGCACTGCGGAGTGGTCGACGAGCGGGGCCGGGTCGACAATGACGCCACCCTGGCTCGCTACGTGGATCTTGCTGTCGCGCAAGCGGAGTCGGGCGCGCACGTGGTGGGTCCCAGCGGCATGATGGATGGCCAGGTGGGTGCGATCCGCGACGGTTTGGACGCGGCGGGTCATTCCGACGTCGCCATTCTCGCCTATGCCGCCAAGTTCGCTTCGGCGTTCTACGGTCCGTTCCGCGAAGCGGTGGCCTCCAGCCTGGCCGGTGACCGGCGCACCTATCAGCAGGAGCCGGGCAACGCCCGCGAGGCGTTACGCGAGGTTCGGCTGGATCTCGACGAAGGCGCCGACATCGTGATGGTCAAGCCCGCACTGGGGTATCTGGACATACTGGCGGCCGCAGCCGACATCTCCTCGGTTCCGGTGGCGGCCTATCAAGTTTCGGGCGAGTACGCGATGATTTGTGCGGCGGCGGCCAACAATTGGCTCGACGAACGTGCCGCGGCATTGGAGTCGTTGACCAGTATCCGGCGTGCGGGGGCGGATTTCGTGCTGACTTACTGGGCCGCCGACGCGGCGGGGTGGCTTGCGTGACGGAGGCGCACATGGGATCTGCAGACAAAGACCAGCCCGCGGACAAGCGACTGTTCTACGAATCCGGCGCCAGTTGGTACTGGGTGCTGGCAGGCCCGCTGTCCGCCGTGTCGCTGATCTACATCCAGCACGTCAACCATGTTCCGATTTCGTTCCTGGTGCCGTCGGTATTCCTGGTCCTGGTGTCCGCGTTCGTGGCGTTGCAGGTCAAGGCGGCGCGGATTCACACCTCGGTCGAGCTGACAGAAGACGCGCTGCGTCAAGGCACCGAGACCATCCTGGTGCGCGAGATCGTGAAGGTGTTCCCCGAGGCCGAGAACTCGGTGAAGTCCGACAAGCCGCTCGCCAGGTGGCAGTCAGCGCGCGCGCTCGGGGAACTCATCGGCGTCCCGCGCGGGCGCTACGGGATCGGCCTGAAGCTGACCGGCGGGCGCACCGCGCAGGCCTGGGCGCGCCGTCACCGCCACTTGCGCGACGCCCTGACCCCGTTGGTGGAGCGCCGGATGGGCCCGTATGTCGCCGAGGTCGCCGACGAGATGGACGCGTACGGCGACGACGACAATGAGTCGATCCTGTGAGTGCCCGCGCTGTCGTGGAGTTGGCGCTGGCCGCCGCCGCATTGGTGGCCGCGGGGCTCAGTTGGTTGCAGACTCGCTCGACCATCGCGGTCGCGCCGGTGGTCGATGGACAGCCACCCACCATGTCGGTGGTCTACGACCCGCAGCAGCTGGTGCTGACGCTGTTGTTGGCGACGGCCGCCGGAATTTTCGCCGTACTCGGCGTGATCAGGCTCAGGCGGGCTAAGCAGATTTCTTGACCAGCGGCAGAACCAACTGGCGGCGCCAGTTGATTCCGTCGGCGAGGTAGCGCAGCGCCTCGTGAACCGAACGTGTCACCGGGAACAGGGCCTCGGCGGGATCACTGCTGTCGCCCAGCAGCGCGTTGACGACCGGGTTGGCGACGATCATCCACTCCACGCCGGCGGCGCGGCATTCCTCGTCGAGCACGCAGAACAGCGCGATTCCGGCAGACGAGAAGTGGGTGACCGCACTCAGGTCGAGCACCACGGGATTGTCGCGCAGGACGAAACGCCGCACGTGCTCGCCAACCTGGTCGACGTTGAAGGCGTCGATCTCGCCACGGATGGTCACCACGGTGGCCAGGTGCCGGCAGTGGGCCCGAATCTGGGCGCCGTTACAGTCGGCGGTGCTTGAAACGCTCGTGATCGCGGTAGTCATCAAAGAGCCCCATTTCCCCTGGCGAGCCGACTAGTGGGTCGACCAAACCCTGCACTCTAAGGTGCCCGCTAAACCTAAGGGGACTGGTAGCCGCGACTAACTCTTTGCTAAGAAGCTCCACGTCGACCGTCCCGGCGGTGTCGCTGTTAGGCTGCCGGTTGCTAGTCGGGGGGCAGGTTGACGCGACAAAGAGCAGACAGCAAGAGTCCAGGCGGAAAGAACCTCGTGCGCAGCGTAGAGATGAAGGCCGAGATCCGCGGGGAGATCAAGGCCCTGACCGGGCTGCGCATCATCGCGGCGCTGTGGGTGGTGCTGTTCCACTTCCGGCCGATGCTGACCGATGTGTCGCCCGAGTTCCGGGAGAACCTGGCCCCGGTGCTCAATTGCGGCGCCCAGGGTGTCGACCTGTTCTTCATCCTCAGCGGGTTCGTGCTGACCTGGAACTACCTCGACCGCATGGGCGGGGAATGGTCGACGCGCGCCACCGTGCACTTCCTGTGGCTACGGCTGGCCAGGGTGTGGCCGGTGTACCTGCTGACCATGCACCTGGCCGCGTTGATCGTCATCCTCAGCCTGCACGTCGGGCACGTGCCGTTACCTGAGGTCAGGGACCTCACCGCGATCAGCTACGTGCGCCAGGTCCTGCTGGTCCAGCTGTGGTTCGAACCGTTCTTCGACAACACCAGCTGGGACGGGCCGGCCTGGTCGATCAGCGCGGAATGGCTGGCCTATCTGCTGTTCGGCCTCATCGTGCTGGTCATTCTGCGGTTGGAGCGCACCACCCGGGCGCGCAGCCTGATGGTGCTGGCCTTTGCGGCCTGCCTACCGCCGGTGGTGTTGCTGTTGGCCAGCGGCTACTTCTATACGCCGTGGAGCTGGCTGCCGCGCATCGTCACCCAGTTCATCGCCGGCGCGCTGGCTTGCGCCGCGGTCCGCAGGTTGCGGCTGAGCACCCGCGCGCGGCACATCGCCGGATACCTCTCGCTGCTGCTCGTCGTCGCGATGGTCGGCATCCTCTACTGGTTCGACGCGCACCCGATCAGCGGCGTCGTGGACAGCGGCGGAGTGGTGGACGTGCTGTTCGTGCCACTGGTGATCACGCTGGCGATCGGCCTGGGCAGCCTGCCGTGGGTGCTCTCGACGCGGCTGATGGTCTACGGCGGAGAGATCTCATTCTGCCTGTACATGGTTCATGAGCTGGTGCACACGACCTGGGGATGGGCGGTGCTGCAGTTCGAGCTCACGCCGCAGGACAACCCGTGGAAGTGGAATGTCATCGGGCTCATCCTGATCGCACTGCTGATCTCCAGCCTCATGTACCACTTCGTCGAAGAGCCGGCCCGCCGGTGGATGCGCAGGATGATCGGCGCCAGAGCCGCGCCGGCGGGCACCCAGCCCGATGACTCACCCATCACCAAACGGCATCCGATCGACGGTGCGCTGTCCGAGGTTTCCTCGCGGGCGGTGTGAGGTGGGCGCCCCGAAACGCCGGGGCCACAAGCGAGTTGACGATGGTTCGGTTGGGTCCCTCGTAGGATTTCAGATAGGTCCGTTCCAGGAGGTCGCAGTGACTCGGCTGGCCACCTTCGCCATCAGCATCGTCGTGCTGGTGGCTGTGGCTTCTTCCGGCCTTGTCGACTCCGCGCAGGCGCGGCCGTTCCGGGCCCTGACACTGGACCTGCGGCTCAAACCCATCGCCGTGATCGGTGATTCGTACACCACCGGTACCAACGAAGGCGGGCTGGGAGCCAATTCGTGGACCGCCCGGACCTGGCGGTCGCTCACCGTACCCGGCCTGCGTATCGCCAGTGAGGTGGCCGCCGAGGGGAGAGCCGGATATGGGGCGATCGGCGACCACGGCAGCATCTTCCAGGACCTGACAGCCAAGGTGGTGAAACCCGAAGACGTACTGGTGGTGTTCTTCGGTTCCCGCAACGACCAGGACGTCGACCCGGTACTGCTCGCCCAGCGTGTCCACGCCACGTTCACTCTGGCCCGCCGGCTTGCGCCGTCGGCGCGGTTCCTGGTGGTCGGCCCGCCGTGGCCGACGGCAGATGTGCCGCTGCCGGTGCTGGTGATTCGGGATGTACTGGCCGGAGCCGCGTGGGCCGCGGGAGCGGATTTCGTCGACCCGATCGGGGACCGCTGGTTCGTGGACCGGCCGGACCTGATCGGATCCGACGGAGTGCACCCGAACGACGCGGGGCACGAGTACATGGCGGAGAAGATGGTGCCACTGATTCGCTGGCAACTGTCCCGGTAAGTCGAGGTGAGACGAGTGAACCCTCGCCACCGGGACGTATTGAGTTGCGCCGCCGCAGCTTCAGTCTTCTGCGTGCCTCTCGTAATCCCAACGTTCAAGGCGCGCTTGCAATTGCAATAGACCAAGCCCGGCGACCGGCGCGGCTGCTGAGAGCAGGACCACCAGCATCGGACTCATTTCAAAACCTCCAAAACCCTTCTATTGGTATCACGTTCGCGGTCATCGCATGGTTCATTCGCTGATAATCCGCCGTCGTGTCATTCATTTGTTATGGCTTGATCGGCCAATGCGCCGATGACGGGCGCCAGGAGTTGTGCGTACTCGGTGGTCACGTGGTTGTCGTCGCGAAACACCAGGGTGTTTCCGACGACCAACGGGCAGCGCTGCGGGCTGCAGAACAGGTCGGTCAGGTCGGCATAGGAGCCGCCGGCCGCGGTGGTCACCCGCTGTTCGGCAGCGATGCCGTCGCCGTTGGCCGCCACCGACCGCGCCGGTGCGCAGGCGCCGGCGTCGTCCAGGTGCGCCGACAGGCACGTCGGAGCCGAGCCCTGCGGGTCGGCCACCGGACCGAGCACCAGAACCCGCGAGCCCATGCCGCGCAGCTGGGCCACCACCGTGGCCAGCGCGTCGATCCACGCGGGGTCATACGAGGCGAAGCTGAAGTCGGCGTGATAGCGCCGGCTCATGCTCAGCACCACCAGTCGCGGTCGTTCGGCCGCAAGCCGGCTCACGATCTCTGCGCGCCATTGCTCGCATTCGGTGTATTTGCGGCCCAGGTACGGGCTGACGATCGGGATGTCCAGGAACGGGCAGGTGACCTTGGCCATGGTCTCCAGCCGCCAGTGCCGCTGCTCGGCGATCTGCTGTAGGGCCGGATCCCACATCGCCGCGTGCGAGTCGCCGATCAGCGCGACGGTGGTGGGTGGGTTCGCGTCGCCTTTCACCGAAGCGCATTCGCTCTGACCGACATCGCGCCAGGATCGCATGCAGCCGTTGACGAACACCGCCGCCTTGTCGGCCGGCGCAGCCGCCAGGGACGGATTCAGGTTGGACGGCACGGCCCGCTGTCCGGCCGCCGCGACCAGCATCTCCCGCGCCTGGGTGAACGCCTGCCGGACCGCCGCTTCCTGCGGACTGAGCTGCGGGTCGGGTGCGGGCGGCAGCGCGACGATTCTGGCCTGCGGGGCGGCCGACCCGTGCCCCACCGGGGCCGGCACCGCCGTCAGCAGAACCGCGCACGCGCATGCGGCGACGGCGCTGGCGGCGCCGGCGACGGCCAGACTCGCCTTCGCCGAACGGCGTAACCCCGCGGCGAAGCGGCCGGGATTCTCGACGGCGTGCATCGTGATGACGGCCAGGCCGGCGGACACCGTCGTCGCCGCGAGCCGCCCCGGCAACCCGCCGGGATCGCCCAGCATTGGTGGCAGGAGCAGCAGGACCGGCCAGTGCCACAGGTACCACGAGTAGGAGACCCGCCCGATCGCCCGCATCGCCGGCGGGCAGAGCACCCGCCCGACGCCCATGCCGCCGGTGACGCAACCCGCGCCGATCACCAGGGCGGTGCCCAGCACCGGGAGCAGCGCCGAGGTGCCGGGGTAGGGGGTGTGGGGGCCCAGTTGGGTACAGGTCAGCAGGATCAGCGTCAGGCCGCCCCACCCCGCCACTGTCGCGGGAAGCAGGGGCAGTCGCTTCCACTGGTTGATCGTCAGGGCCACCAGACCGCCGGCGGCCAGTTCCCAGGCCCGGGTGGGCAGTGAGAAGAAGGCCCAGGGTGGCGAGGTGTGGGTCCAGATCACCGCCGCCGCCAGTGACGCCGCGCCGACGAGTGTCACGACCACCAGGTGCGGCGTGTTCCGCGGTGAGTCGGCGCGGGCGATACGCCGGGCCAGATACGCCGTGGCGATGATCAGGGCCGGCCACACCAGGTAGAACTGTTCCTCCACACCGAGAGACCAATAGTGCTGGAAAGGCGACGGGGGGAGGTCGGAGATCATGTAGTCGGTGTTCTGTACGGCGAACCGGTAGTTGCCGACGTAGAGCATGCTGGCGATGCCGTCGATGAACACCCGCCGGGCCTGCAACGGCGGCAGCACCGCCGCCGCGACAACAGCCGTGACGACCCCGACGGTCGCGGCTGCCGGCAGCAGGCGGCGCGCGCGGGCGGCGTAGAAACGGCCCAGCGCAACGGTTTCGGTGGCCTGCACCTCACGCCAAAGCAGCCCGGTGATCAGGAACCCGGAGATGACGAAGAAGACGTCCACACCGATGTAGCCGCCGGCGATACCGGGAATGCCGGCATGGTAGAGAACGACGGCGACGACCGCGACGGCGCGCAGCCCCTCGATGTCCGGACGGAACGGGGCGCGGTCCTGCTGACTCACGGGTTAGGTCGCCATCCAGGCGAGTTCACCGGGCAACTGCGCACGCCAGTAGTCGACGTCGTGCCCGCCGGGCGAGAACGTGCCGGCCGGCTTCTTCTTCAGTTGGCTGACGAATTGGCTGGATGCGAAGAAGAACCGGTCGCCGATCCCGCAGTCGACCCGGATGGGAATGGAGTTCAGCACCGGTAGGCCGAACACGGTGTTGCGGTTCCAGTCGTCGATGCTGTCGAAGGCCCCGGGCGCGCTGCCGATATAGGACATGTACAGGGCCGGACTGATCGCGCAGATGCCCGCGGTACGGGCCGGCCCCAGCCGGGCGCCCAGCAGCAGCGCGCCGTAGCCGCCCATCGACCAGCCCAGGAATCCCACGCGTGAGGTGTCCATGCCCATCGACGCCAGCATCGGCAACAGCTCCTCGAGCACCATGGTGCCGGAGTCCTCGCCATTGGCCCGCCGGTGCCAGTAGCTGTTCGGACCGCCGTCCACGCCCACCACGGCGAACGGCGGTTTGCCCTCGCTGACCAGTTGCGCGAGCGCGTCCTCCACGCCGCAGTCCAGCATCATGTTCGCGTCGCCGTCCTTGCCGTGCAGCGCGATGACCGGTCGCAGCATCTTGGTCTGGCCGGGCGGCATGGCGATGACCCAGTTGGTCTTGATGCCGCCCCGGGCCGCCGAGACGAAAGAGCCGGTGAGTTTGGTGGGCAGCGTCTTGCCCGCGGTCGGCGGGTCGAACGGGGCGGGCGCCGAGGGCGCCGCCAGAGTGGTGAGTGGGTCGAGCAGGGCGCTCAGCGCCCAGACGCCGGCCGCACCGGCACTGGCGCCGGCACCCATGCGCAGCACCGAGCGGCGGGTCAGGTCGGCCACGATCGTCAATAATGCCGCGCTGAAGGCGGTTTGACGCCCGTGCCACGCCGTATCGCAAGGGACTCGTAACGACGGCGTGATACACGCTGAACTGCTAGCGTCCGGTGATGCGGGACGACCGGGACGACCGGGAACACGAAAAAGCCACGCTGAAGCAAGGACTTTCGCAACGCCAGCTCAGCATGATCGCCATCGGCGGGGTGATCGGCGCCGGACTGTTCGTCGGCTCGGGCGTGGTGATCAAAGAAACCGGTCCGGCCGCATTCCTGACCTACGCGATCTGCGGTCTGCTGATCGTCCTGGTGATGCGGATGCTGGGTGAGATGGCGGCGGCGAATCCGTCGACCGGGTCGTTCGCCGACTATGCCGCGACCGCGCTGGGTGGTTGGGCCGGATTCTCCGTCGGCTGGTTGTACTGGTACTTCTGGGTCATCGTCGTCGGGTTTGAGGCGGTCGCAGGCGGCAAGGTGCTGAACTACTGGTTCCCGGCGCCGCTGTGGCTGTCCGCGTTGTGCCTGATGCTGCTGATGACGGCCACCAACCTGTTCTCGGTGTCATCGTTCGGAGAGTTCGAATTCTGGTTCGCCGGAATCAAAGTGGCGACAATCGTGATCTTCCTGGGGGTGGGTGCGGCATTCGTTTTCGGTCTACTGCCCGGCCGTCACCTGGATTTCTCCAACCTGACCTCACATGGCGGCTTTTTTCCCAAGGGAGTGGCGGCGGTATTCGCCGCCATCGTGGTGGTGATTTTTTCCATGGTGGGGGCCGAAGTCGTCACCATTGCCGCAGCGGAGAGCCGCGATCCCGCACGTGCGATCGCCAAAGCGACGAGGTCGGTGGTCGCCCGCATCGTCATCTTCTTCGTCGGGTCGGTCCTGCTGTTGGTGGTCATCATGCCGTGGAACTCAGTGGAACTCGGTGCCTCCCCGTACGTGGCGGCCCTGCGGCACATGGGCCTGCCCGGCGCAGACCAGATCATGAACGCGGTGGTGCTCACCGCGGTGCTGTCGTGTCTGAACTCGGGCCTTTACACCGCATCTCGGATGCTGTTCGTGCTGGCCGGGCGCCATGAGGCACCTGAGCGACTGGTCAGACTCAGCAGTCGCGGTGTGCCGGCGACCGCGATCGTATGTTCTTCGCTGGTGGGCTTTCTCTGTGTGCTGATGGCCTGGCTGTCGCCTAATACCGTTTTTCTGTTCCTGCTCAACTCTTCCGGCGCCGTGATCCTGTTCGTCTACCTGCTCATCGCGGTATCGCAGATCATCTTGCGGCGGAGGACATCCGCGGAGCAGCTACGGGTCAAGATGTGGCTGTTCCCAGTGCTTTCGATCCTGACAGCGGCGGGAATCGTTGCGGTTCTTGTGCAGATGGGCTTCGACCGGGCCACCCGAAGCCAGTTGTCGCTGAGTCTGCTGTCCTGGGTAGTGGTGGTCGCGGTGTACTTCCTCACGCCTTACTTCCGTCGTAACAGACTGTTGCGCAGTCGAATTGGTGAGCAGGGCTGAAGTAAGCAGTTTGGACCACTGTGGCGCGGGTAACCGGCCAGATCGGGCCCAGACACATACGCAACAGCCCTGGGAGAAATATGTTCATTCACAATAAGGACCTGCAGTTCGAGGTGCGTGTCAGCCAACCGGACCCTCGGTTCGCCTCGCTGTTGATGGAGCAGTTCGGAGGGGCCAACGGCGAACTGACCGCCGCGCTGCAGTACTTCATTCAAGCCTTCGTGCTGCGAGAGAAGAACCCCAAAATGTATGACCTCTTCATGGATATCGCCACGGAGGAACTGAGTCACCTGGAAATGGTCGGGTCGATGATCACCATGCTGCTGGACGGTTTGAACGACGATCTCAAGCTGGCCAACGACCGCTGCGACTGGATGCCGTTGGTGGCCAGCCGGGATGGTCGTGAGCAGGCCATCCACCAGGTTGCCGTCAATCCGATGTTCCTGGTGCTCAGCGGTGGCGGGCCGGATGCCAAGGATTCCGCGGGCAACAACTGGACCGGGGCGTTCATCGACGCCAACGGCGACCCCACGGTCGACCTCCGTAACAACCTGGCCGCCGAGTCGCGCGCCAAGGTCGTCTACGAGTACCTGAAGCAGTTCACCGACGACCCTGGTGTCCAGGAAACACTGACGTTCCTGATGACTCGGGAGGTCGCGCACTACCAGCAGTTCACCGCCGCCCTCAACGACCTTCCGGTGAACTTCCCGCCCGGCACTCTGGCCGGCGACGAACGGTTCCAGAACGTGGCCTTCAACATGTCCAACGGCAAAGGCTCGGTGCGTGGCCCGTGGAATCAGGGACAGGGTCCGTGGCCGCAGGGCACCGAATGGCAGTACGTGGCGGAGCCGACCACGGAATGGCTGGGCAGCACCCTTCGGCAGAACACCGGTGCAGCCACCAATCCTGAAGGCTCGCCCGCTGTTCCGAGCGACAAGCCCTTCACACACGAACAGCGGACGCCGACCACCTGACCCGTTGACGGACGGAAAAGCCTGGCGTCCGCGGGGGCGCCAGGCTTTTCGGTGCTGCGGCTCAGTGCATCTGAGGATCCGGTGGGTTGTCGGCCGCGCGGCCGCTGACCGCGTCACGGACGTGGTCAAGCACGGCGGCGCCCACGCCCATCGTCTTCTGCGTCAACGAATCGGATGGTGTGTTCGGATGCGGACGGGTCGCCGCAACCTTTTTCGCGGTCTCCAGCTTTGAGCCGAGCTGCTCGAGTTCCTGCTGATCGACGGCCGCGGAGAAACGCGGCCACACCACATCCTGCTCGAACATGATGTGCTCGCGGCCGGCCTGGACGAACTCCCTGAGGGCCTCGTGGTAGTCCGGATCGCCCGGCGCGCCGTCTTCCAGGCGCTGCAGGAGCTTTTTACCGGCCTCTTCCTGCGCGATCGCCTGGTCGGCCAACTCGTCGCCGCCTTGCACGGCGCGGCGTACCGCCGGCCAGAAGAACTGCTCCTCGACCGCCTCGTGCTGGGACTCGGAGATGATCAGGTTATTCACCATCGTCTCAAGGCCACTCAGCTGCGCGCCGTCGGATTCGGGTGCCCCGTCGAGTACTTCCAGCATGCCCAGCACGCTCTTGTGGTCTTGGCGGAGAAATGTCAATGCGTCCATATGATTGCCTTTCGTGTGGAGCAATCAGCTGCGGGTACCCGCGTCGGCTCCGGCGAAACGATGCGGCGGTGGAAAGCCAAGGGGTGCAGAGCGATTCGACCCAAGTTGCGGAAAAGTGGAACGCCCCCACCAGCGCGGCGCGCGCTGACGGGGGCGTTCAACCACGGCGTTACACCGGGGGTCGGGGGGTGGCGGCCGGTTGGATGGCGGCGTCGGTGTTGTTGCGACGCTTCAGCCCGGCCAGTCCGGCCAGACCCAGGAGGCCGGCGAGACCCCACAGACCGGTGTTGTCACTCTCATGAGTGTTGTTGTCGGTGTCGGCCAGTGTGCTGGTCGTCGACGACGGCGCCGGGGCGTGTTCGACGGACGCGTTGGCTACGCCAGCCCCACCGAGGGCGAGTGCGGCGGTTGTGCAGCAGACTGCAAGTGTTTTACGCATGGGGTACTCCTTTCGGCCGCGAACGGCCGGAAACGGATTCGAACCAGGTTGATCTAGTTCGTCGGACGACGACGCGAAGCGATTGACTCCGGCGCCGCGCTCCACTGGTACCCGGGCATTCATGCCTAAAACATCGGCGACGCAAAATCGGCGGACAGCGAAAAATAATGCCGCGCTGCGAAATAACGTTCTTCTGGCTAACTCAGCGATGGCGATCCGCCCACCGTTTCGTTCCAGGGTGTCTGGGTACTTCGTATGCCATGGTGTCACTGTGGTTGGACGACCGGGGCGCAACGCCGTGGGCAGGCAGAACCTCCGGGACCGCCGAGGGATCTGCCGACGTGGTCGTGGTCGGAGCCGGTATCACCGGCTTGGTAACAGCTGTGCTGCTCGCACGCGCGGGTAAGGACGTGCTGGTTCTGGAGGCCCGTACGGTGGGGGCCGGAGCCAGCGGCAACACGACCGCGAAGCTCAGCCTGCTGCAGAGCACCCACCTGAGCAAAATCCTTGCGCGGCATGGCCGAAGCACCGCTCGGGCCTACGTCGAGGGCAACCGGGAGGGGATGGAGTGGGTGTTGCACCATTGCGACACTCACGGAATCGACGTGCAGCGGGAAGATGCGTACACCTACGCGCAATCGGCGCGGGGAGTGCCGTCGGCGCGCGCGGAGTGGTTGGCGTGCGGTGCCGTCGGGCTTCCGGTCACCTGGGACGACCGTGCCGACGTTCCGTTCTCGTTCCATGGCGGGGTGCGACTGCCCGATCAGGCGCAGTTCGATCCGGTCCCATTTTTGGACAGCCTGGTCGTCGAGCTGCTGGACCGCGGCGGCAGGCTGGTCGAGGGCGCGCGGGTCCGCAAAGTTGCCGGCAACGGTGACGGCCTGCGGCTGCACGTCCATAGCGGTAGCGAAGAGCAGACAGACGAGGGCACCGAAGCAGACACCGAGGTGTTCGCGCGGCAACTGGTGCTCGCGACGGGCATCCCGATTCTCGATCGCGGTGGGTATTTCGCCAGGCTGAAGCCCAGCCGCTCCTATTGCATGGCCTACCGGGTGCCCGGCCCGATCACGCGGGCGATGATGATCTCCACCGACTCGCCGACCCGTTCCGTCCGCTACGCCCCGACCGACGAAGGCGAACTGCTGATCGTCGGCGGCGCAGGTCATACGGTGGGTCGCAAGAAGAGTCCGTCGATTGCGCTGGCCGAACTCGACGAGTGGACGCGCAAGCACTTTCCCGGCGCCGAGCAGACGCACTACTGGTCGGCGCAGGACTACGCCCCCATCGATCAATTGCCGTATGTGGGCCCGATCCTTCCCAACAATGAAAAAATCTTTGTGGCAACGGGTTTCAACAAGTGGGGGATGACCAATGGCCCAGCCGCCGCGCTGGCGCTGTCCAGCCGCATCCTGGGTGGCCGGATGGACTGGGCCGGCGCGTTCGCGAGTTGGAGTCCGCACGAATTGTCCGGGGTGACAACGGCACTGACGGCCAACATGGAGGTCGGCTTCAACCTGGCCCGCGGCTGGGTCACTCCGGCTACCCGACTCGGGCGCCGTGACCCCAAGCCGGACGAGGGCGGTGTGGTCAGCGGGCCGCCGTGGGATCTGCAGGCGCGATGCGTCGTCGACGGAGTCGAGCACGTGGTGTCGCCCGTGTGCACCCACCTGGGCGGAATCGTGAACTGGAACGACGCGGACAAGGCGTGGGAGTGCCCGCTGCATGCGTCGCGGTTCGCGCCGGACGGGACGCTGCTGGAGGGTCCCGCCACCACGGACCTGACCCGGTCTAAGTGACCTGGGTACGCCCCGGTCACCGGGGGACAGCCGATTCTGTAGGTCGCTACGTTGTACTCCAACGCTTTTCGATAGCCTTGACCAATGCGGTGAGGGTGGCGTTGACCGGTGCGTCGACACCCACGCGGGCTCCCTGGCGCGGTACGGCGCCGTTGATGACGTCGATCTCGCTGACTCGGCGCGCTTCGTGATCCAGTAGGGCCGACGGCTTCGCGTCCGGCATCCCGGCGCCGAAGGCACGCACGTGTTCGACGGGATCGGGGACATTGATGTTGATGTCCGATGCGAAGGCCACCCGCCATGCTTCCCTGGCCGCCGCGCGGCTGACCGGGCCCATCTCCGGGTCGTCCATCACCTCGCCGACCGTCATCCCGGTCAGTGCGCACGGTGCGCTGTAGGCGACGTTGCAGATCAGTTTCTCCCACTGCATGGCGGCGATGTCGGTCACCGCCGCGGCGTCGAAACCGGCATCCGCCCACACCCGGGCGATCGACTCGACGGTCGACTGCGGCAGCGCCGAATAGGCGCCGAAACGCATGGCGCGCATGGCATTGTGATGGACATGGCCGGGCGCCACCCGGGCTGCGCCGAACCCGCTGGCGATGCCGACGGCGAGCCGACCGTCGCCGACGATGCCGGCGACGGTCTCCGCGGAGCCGAGGCCGTTCTGGATGCTCAGCACCGGGGTGTTTTCGCCCAGCATCGGAAGTGCCTGCTGCGCAGCGGTTGTCACGTCAGCCGCCTTGACGGCCAGCACGATCAGGTCCATGGTCTCGTCCGGTGCGATGGTGCTCGCCCGCAGTTGCGCCGTCTGGTCGTAGCCCGGCCCGGTGACCCGCAGTCCGTGTCGCGCGATCTGGTCGACACCGGCTTGGTGCCGGTCGACGACCAGCACGTCGTTGCCCGCACCGGCCAGCTTCGCGGCGTAGATGGAACCCATTGCACCGCAACCGATTATCGCAACCTTCATGCTGTGCTCCTAAGCCGTCAACTCGACGATCGCCTCGGCCAGGCCACTCTTGCGCTCCAGCCCGAAGCCCGGTGCGTCCGTCGGCGCGATCCTGCCGCCGAGCAGTGCGCAGCCGTCGGAGTAGCCCCCGAACGGCTGGAAGACGCCGGGGTAGGACTCACACCCGCCCAGGCCCAGCCCGGCGGCGATGTGCAGGTTGATCAGATGTCCGCCGTGCGGATAGGCGAACCGGCGGTCGAAGCCGTGCGACTCGAGCACCTCGAGCATCCTGGCGTATTCACCGAGCCCGTAACTCAGCCCGGCATCCATCTGGAAGATGTCGCGGTCCGCGCGCATGCCGCCGTACCGGACCAGGTTGACGACATCGGGCACCGAGAACAGGTTCTCCCCGGTGGCGATCGGACCGTCGTAGCGCCGGGCGACAGCGTCGTTCAATGCAAAGTCCAGCGGATCGCCCGGTTCCTCGTACCAGCGCAGCCGATAGGCCGCCAGGGCCTCGGCCCACTCGACGGCCGCAGATCGGTCGAACCTGCCGTTGGCGTCCACCGCGACACGGGCGCCGTCGCCGACCACGTCGATGACTGCCTCCACCCGGGCCAGATCCTCCGGCATCGGCGCCCCGCCGATCTTCATCTTCACTGCCGCATAGCCGAGGTCGAGGTAGGACCGCATCTCATCGCGCAGCGTGTCCAGGCCGGCTCCCGGGTAGTAGTACCCGCCGGCGGCGTACACGGGGACCGACGCCAGTGGCTCGCGCCCGAACCGGCGCGCGATGGTCGCGCAGGCGGGCTCGTCGTCGAGTTTGGCGTTCAGATCCCAGCACGCCAGTTCCAGGGCGGCGGCCGCGGCGGCCCGGTCGCCGTGCCCGCCCGGCTTCTCGTCCCGTAGGGCGCAGGCCAGCACGGCCGCCGGGTCGAGCCGTCCCGAGTCGTCCAGCAGGGTGTCCGGGGCCGCGGCGAGCACCCGCGGAATCATCCGGTCCCGCAGGATCCCGCTCTGGGCGAACCGGCCGATCGAATCGAAGGCGATCCCGGCTACGCGTCTCCCGTTGTGGACGCCGATCAGCGCCACCAGCGACACGGTGTGCCCGGAGAAATTCACCAGCGCGTTCGCCGGAGTCCCGCGGAGTGCGACCGCACGCTCCCGAATCTCGGTGAGATGCGTCACTCGCTTCGAGTGAGCAACACGGCTTCCTCGAACGGAAGCCTGGCGAATACCCGCGGGGCGCTGCGCACGTGCGGCGCCGCCTCGGCCTTGCTGACGACCCGCGGGTCGGTGACGCCGACCGTCTTGCCGTGGCGACGCAACCGGCCGCCGCCGGCGGCCTTGATGTTCTTGAGCCAGTCGCGGTTCGGGCCGTAGGTCAACAGGATCGCGTACCCGGGCCTGCCGTCGATCTCGGCGTTGAACACAACCAACGGGGTGCGATAGGCGGTGCCGGAGCGGCGGCCGACATGTTCGAGAATGCCGTGCAGGGGGATCCGGCCGGCCCACATCCGCTGGATGGGGTTGGTGACACGCCGGTTGAACCGGGCCAGTCCTTGGGGAAGTTGCATGACGTAACTCTTACACCCTGTAGTTGAACCTGTCGGCGCGGCTGGGACACTGGTCGGCATGGGGATCGACCAGGCAACCGCGCAGGTGCGCGCCTCGGCGCAGCTGTTCTCCGACGCGTGCGCGGTGATACCCGGCGGGGTGAACTCGCCGGTGCGGGCGTTCACCGCGGTGGGCGGAACTCCGCGGTTCATCACCGAGGCCCACGGCTGCCGGCTCACCGATGCCGACGGCAACACCTACGTCGACCTGGTCTGCTCCTGGGGCCCGATGATCCTGGGCCACGCACACCCGGCCGTCGTCGACGCCGTCAGCAAGGCCGCCGCCCACGGACTGTCATTCGGGGCCCCGACGCCCGCCGAGACCGAGCTGGCCACCGAGATCATCGGCCGGGTCGCTCCCGTCGAGCGGATCCGGCTGGTGAACTCCGGCACCGAAGCCACCATGAGCGCTATCCGGCTGGCGCGCGGCTTCACCGGCCGGCCCAAGATCGTCAAGTTCTCGGGGTGCTACCACGGGCACGCGGACGCGCTGCTGGCCGATGCGGGTTCGGGGGTGGCCACCCTGGGGCTGCCGTCCTCGCCGGGGGTCACCGGAGCGGCCGCGGCAGACACGATCGTGTTGCCCTACAACGACATCGACGCCGTCCGGGAGGTCTTCGCCCAATTCGGTGACCAGATCGCCGCGGTGATAACCGAGGCCAGCCCCGGCAACATGGGCGTCGTCCCGCCGGCGCCGGGTTACAACGCGGGGCTGCGGGCGGTCACCAGCGAACACGGCGCGCTGCTGATCTCCGACGAAGTCATGACCGGCTTCCGGGTGAGCCGAAGTGGTTGGTACGGAATCGATCCCGTGGCCGCAGATCTCTTCACCTTCGGCAAGGTGATGAGTGGCGGCCTGCCCGCGGCGGCGTTCGGCGGCCGGGTCGAGGTGATGGAGCGGCTCGCCCCGCTCGGGCCGGTGTATCAGGCCGGCACGCTGTCGGGGAACCCGGTGGCGATGGCGGCCGGGCTGGCCACCCTGCGCGCGGCGGACGACTCGGTGTACGCGGCCCTGGATGCCAACGCCGACCGGCTGGCCGCGCTGTTGACGGATGCCCTGACGAATGCCGCTGTGCCACACGTCATTCAGCGAGCGGGCAATATGCTCTCCGTGTTCTTCACCGACGCGCCGGTGACCGACTTCGCCGCCGCGCGGGCCACCCAGACCTGGCGTTATGCCCCGTTCTTTCATGCCCTGCTCGACGCTGGCGTCTACCCGCCGTGCAGTGCCTTCGAAGCGTGGTTCGTCTCGGCCGCGCTCGACGACAGCGCCTTCGAGCGGATCGCCGACGCGCTACCCGCCGCAGCCGCAGCCGCGGCACAGGAGGAAAAACCCTGATGGCCGAACAGACCCGGGTCCACGTGATACGGCACGGCGAGGTGCACAACCCCAGCGGCATCCTCTACGGCCGGCTGCCCGGTTTCCGCCTGTCGGACAATGGCGCCGCGCAGGCCGCCGCGGTCGCGGACTTTCTGGCAGACCGCGACATCGTGGCTGTGGTCGCCTCGCCGCTGCAGCGGGCGCAGGAGACCGCCGCACCCATCGCCGCCCGTCACAACTTGCCGGTGGACACCGATCCCGACCTGATCGAGTCGGCCAATTTCTTCGAAGGCCGCAAGGTGGGCCCGGGCGACGGCGCCTGGCGCGACCCGCGGGTGTGGTGGCAACTGCGCAATCCCTTCACCCCGTCCTGGGGCGAGCCGTACAGCGAGATCGCGGCCCGGATGGCGGCGGCGGCGGACAAGGCGCGGGCGCGCGCCGCAGGCCACGAGGTGGTCTGCGTCAGTCACCAGCTGCCGGTCTGGACGCTGCGCATGCACGTGACCGGCCGTCGGCTCTGGCACGACCCGCGGCGGCGCGAGTGCGGCCTGGCGTCGGTGACATCGCTGGTCTATGACGGCGACCGGCTGGTCGACGTCGAATACGCGGAACCGGCGGCCGGATGAAGGTTGGGCGCTGGTTCATCGCGGCGGCGGTGGTGGCGGGGCTGCTCACGGGCTGCTCCGGACGTGACGCGGTCGCGCAGGGCGGCACCTTCGAGTTCGTCTCTCCCGGCGGCAAGACCGACATCCTCTACGACCCGCCGCAAAGCCGCGGCCGCCCCGGCCCGCTGTCCGGGCCCAGCCTGACCGACCCGGCGCGGACCCTGTCGCTGAACGACTTTCCCGGGCAGGTCGTGGTCATCAACGTGTGGGGCCAGTGGTGCGGCCCGTGCCGGGCCGAAATCGGGCAGCTGCAGCGGGTGTATGACGCGACCCGCGATTCCGGCGTCTCGTTCCTCGGGATCGACGTCCGGGACAACAGTCGCGAGGCGGCCCAGGATTTCGTCAACGACCGGCACGTCACGTTTCCGTCGATCTACGACCCGCCGATGCGCACCCTGATCGCCTTCGGCGGCAAGTATCCGACCACCGTCATTCCGTCGACGCTGGTGCTGGACCGCCAGCACCGGGTGGCCGCGGTGTTCCTGCGTGAACTGCTCGCCGAGGATCTGCAGCCGGTGGTCCAGCGAATCGCCGCGGAGAGTGCCGGCGGGCCCTCGGCGAGTTCGGGACCGCAGTGACCGGTTTCGCCCACATCGCCTCCGCCGGGCCGCTGGTGGTGGCACTCGGTGCCTGCCTGCTGGCAGGGCTGGTGTCGTTCGCGTCGCCGTGCGTGGTGCCGCTGGTGCCGGGTTACCTCTCGTACCTGGCCGCGGTCGTGGGGGTGGACGACGACAGTCCGGGCACCGTCAAGGCGCCGCCGGCCGCGCGCTGGCGGGTCGCCGGGTCGGCGGCGCTGTTCGTCGCCGGCTTCACCATGGTGTTCGTGCTGGGCACCGTGGTCGTGCTCGGCATGACGACCGCGTTGATCACCAATCAGATGCTGCTGCAGCGCGTCGGCGGGGTGTTGACGATCGTCATGGGACTGGTGTTCGTCGGGCTGATCCCGGCGCTGCAGCGCCAGGCCCGGTTCAGCCCACGGCAGCTGACCTCGGTTGCGGGAGCGCCCCTGTTGGGTGCGGTGTTCGCGCTGGGCTGGACGCCGTGCCTGGGGCCGACGCTGACCGGGGTGATCACCGTGGCCTCGGCGACCGACGGCGCGAACGTGGCCCGCGGGATAGCGCTGGTGATCGCGTACTGCCTGGGGCTGGGTATCCCGTTCGTGTTGCTGGCGTTCGGCTCGGCCAGCGCGATGGCCGGCCTGGGCTGGCTGCGCCGCCACGCCCGGGCGATCCAGGTGTTCGGCGGTGTGCTGTTGATCGCGGTCGGCACGGCGCTGGTCACCGGGGTGTGGAACGACTTCGTGTCGTGGCTGCGCGACGCCTTCGTCTCCGATGTCAGGCTGCCGATCTGATGGCGCGTCTGTTCGCGCCCAGGGCGCTCGCGGGGAGGGTGCGCAACACCTGGCGGTCGTTGACGTCCATGGGCACCGCTTTGGTCCTGCTTTTCCTGCTCGCCCTCGGCGCGATTCCCGGAGCGCTGTTGCCGCAGCGCAGCCTCAACGCCGGCAAGGTCGAGGAGTACCTGCACACCCACCCGATGATCGGGCCGTGGCTCAACGAGCTGCAGGCCTTCGACGTCTTTTCCAGCTTCTGGTTCACCGCCATCTACGTGCTGCTGTTCGTGTCGCTGGTCGGCTGCCTGACCCCGCGGATCTTCGAACACGCCCGTAGCTTGCGGGCCCACCCGGTGGCCGCGCCGCGCAACCTGTCCAGGCTGCCCAAGCACGCCGAAGCCCGAGCGTTCGGTGATCCCGAGACCCTGGCCACGACCGTCACCGACCGGCTGCGGGGCTGGCGCACCAGCGTCAGGCGCAGCGGCGCAACCGTCGAGGTCTCCGGCGAGAAGGGGTACCTGCGCGAGTTCGGCAACCTGGTCTTCCACTTCTCGTTGCTCGGTCTGCTGGTCGCCGTCGCCGCCGGCAAGCTGTTCGGCTACGAGGGCAACGTGATCGTCATCGCCGACGGCGGCCCGGGATTCTGTTCGGCGTCGCCGGCGGCATTCGACTCGTTCCGCGCCGGCAACACCGTCGACGGCACCTCGTTGCACCCGATCTGCCTGCGGGTCAACAACTTCCAGGCCAACTACCTCCCGTCCGGGCAGGCCACCTCGTTCGCCGCCGACATCGCATACCAGGCCGGGGACGACCTGACGTCGAACACCTGGCGGCCCTACCGGCTCGAGGTCAACCACCCGCTGCGCATCGGCGGCGACCGGGTCTACCTGCAGGGGCACGGTTACGCGCCCACCTTCACCGTGACGTTCCCCAACGGCCAGACCCGCACATCGACGGTGCAGTGGCGACCCGACAACCCGCAGACCCTGCTGTCCTCCGGCGTGGCGCGCATCGATCCGCCGGCCGGCAGCTACCCCACCGCCGAGGAGCGCCGGCAACACGAGATCGCCATCCAGGGACTGCTGGCGCCCACCGAACAGTTGGACGGCACGCTGCTGTCGTCGCGGTTCCCGGCGCTCAACGACCCGGCGGTGGCCATCGACATCTACCGGGGCGACACCGGCCTGGACACCGGACGGCCCCAGTCGCTGTTCAACCTGGACCCTCGCCTGATCGAACAGGGCCGGTTGACCAAGGAGAAGCGGGTCAATCTGCGCGTCGGTGACCAGGTGCGGATCGACCAGGGCCCCGCGGCCGGCACGACGGTCCGCTTCGACGGCGCCGTGCCGTTCGTCAACCTGCAGGTCTCGCACGACCCCGGACAGATCTGGGTACTGGTGTTCGCCATCTCGATGATGGCCGGGCTGTTGGTGTCGCTGCTGGTGCGCCGGCGCCGGGTGTGGGTTCGCCTGACGCCGGTCACCGGCACACCAGATACGGTTGACGTCGAATTGGGCGGTCTGGCGCGCACCGACAACTCCGGATGGGGCGACGAGTTCGAGCGGCTGACCGAGCGGTTGGTGGCCGGGTTCGGCGAAGTCCCAGCTGCCGAGCGAGCCGAAACGAAAGTGGACGTCACATGAACACCCAGCACATCAACATCGGTCTGGCCCGCTACTCCGACTGGGCGTTCACGTCGGCCGTGGTGGCACTGGTCGTGGCGCTGCTGCTGCTGGCCTACGAACTCGCCTACGTCCGCGCCCGCAAGCTGGAACCGGTGGCCGTGGCCGCCGGGACGGTGACCACCGACAGCGCCGCGCCCGGGATCGTGGCGGAGACGCCGGGCCGGCCGCTGGACGAACGTGTCGGTCGGGCCGGCCTGGCGGTGCTCTACCTCGGCATGGGACTGCTGTTCGCCTGCATCGTGCTGCGTGGGCTGGCCACCATGCGGGTGCCCTGGGGCAACATGTACGAGTTCATCAACCTGACCTGCATGTCCGGATTGATCGCCGGCGCGGTCGTGCTGCGCCGCCCGCAGTACCGGCCGTTGTGGGTGTTCCTGCTGCTGCCGATCCTGATCCTGCTGACTGTCTCCGGGCGCTGGCTCTACGCCAACGCCGCACCGGTGATGCCCGCTCTGCAGTCCTACTGGCTGCCGATCCACGTGTCGGTGGTCAGTCTCGGCTCGGGCGTGTTCATGGTCGCCGGCATCGCGAGCATCCTGTTCCTGCTGCGCACGTCGCGGTTCGGCGAGCCGGACGCCCAAGGCCGGCTACCGCGGCTTGTGCAGCGGTTCCCGGACGCCCAGACGCTGGACCGGATCGCCTACCGCACCACCATCTTCGCCTTCCCGGTGTTCGGATTCGGCGTCATCTTCGGGGCGATCTGGGCGGAGGAAGCGTGGGGCCGCTACTGGGGCTGGGACCCCAAGGAAACGGTGTCCTTCATCGCATGGGTGGTGTACGCCGCGTACCTCCACGCCAGGTCAACGGCCGGTTGGCGGGACCGCAAGGCCGCCTGGATCAACGTCGTGGGATTCGTCGCCATGGTCTTCAACCTGTTCTTCGTTAACCTGGTGACGGTCGGCCTGCACTCCTACGCGGGCGTCGGCTGACCCAGGGCCAGACAGGCGAGAGAGGGGGAGTGGGAGTGTCAGAGCATCCGACGCCGGGCGCGGGGGCGCCGCGGGTTCACCCGGGCAATGAAGAGAGCGCGGGCAGCCCCAACGTCAGTCCGGATCAGCCGACCGCAGAGTTCAAACCGGCCGCCGACCCCGTCGGCGAGGCACCGACCCGGGCGTTCAGCGGGTTCCGTACCGAACGGCGCAGCGCCGCCCCCGAGCCGGGCCCGGCGCCGTACCAGACCGCCGAGCTCGAGCGTCCGCAGTGGGACGCCGGCCCGACGACGGGGCCGGTCACCGGTGTCACGCGGGTGGACCCGACGGCCTACGGCGCTTATTACCCCGGCCCGCCGGAGAACGCCCAGAACGCCGGTACCCAGGAGGAGCGGCCCCAGTTCCGCCCGGAACCGCTACCGCATGCCCCCTACCCCGAACTGTCCACGACAGTCCTGCTGCGACCGGTCAAGCCGCCGCCATCGGAGGGCTGGCGTCGCGCGCTCTACGTCATGTCGGGCCAGCTGATCAATCTCGGCGAGGGTCCCCGCGCCACCCGGCACAACAACCTGGTCGCCCAGATCAACCGGCCGCTGCGCGGCTGCTACCGCATCGCGGTGCTGTCGTTGAAGGGCGGCGTCGGCAAGACGACCATCACCGCGTCCCTGGGGTCCACCTTCGCGTCCGTGCGTGGCGACCGGGTGGTCGCGGTGGATGCCAACCCGGACCGCGGGACCCTGAGCCAGAAGGTTCCGCTGGAGACCCCGGCGACCGTGCGCCATCTGCTGCGCGACGCCGACAGCATTGACCGGTACAGCGACGTTCGCAGCTACACGTCGCAGAACGCGGACGGCCTGGAAATCCTGGCCTCCGAGAGTGACCCGGCCGTATCGGAGGCCTTCAACGGCGACGACTACACCAAGGCGATCGACATCCTCGAGCGGTTCTACGGTCTGGTGCTCACCGACTGCGGCACCGGCCTGCTCCATTCGACGATGTCGGCGGTCCTGGCGAAGTCCGATGTGCTGATCGTGGTCGCCTCGGGCTCCATCGACGGCGCCCGCAGTGCCTCGGCGACGCTGGACTGGCTGGAGGCCCACGGCTACGAGGACCTGGTGCGCAACTCCGTCGCGGTGATCAACGCGGTGCGGTCCCGTTCCGGCAAGGTCGACATGGACAAAGTGATCGACCACTTCGCGCGGCGATGCCGCGCGGTGCGGGTGGTGCCCTTCGACCCCCACCTCGAGGAAGGCGCCGAAATCAGCCTGGACCGGTTGAAGCGGGATACCCGCGAGGCCGTCGCGGAGCTGGCTGCGGTGGTCGCCGACGGATTCCCCGCCGACCAGCGGCGGTCCAACCCGAACTTCGTCTAGCGCGGCTTGTTATCGCCCAATCGTCGCAAGAACTCCGGATCGTCGTCGGGCCCGATGACGCGGGTCTTCGGCGGGCTGGTCTGCGACCGCGCCGCGCGCCAGCCGAGATAGATCAACGTCCCCAGAACAAGGACGACGAGCAGGTAAAGCACTCGACACCTCCTTTGGGCAAATATACCCGCGCCGTAGGCTCAGGCTGTGCCAGAAGCGCCTAACGACAACACCGGTGACCGTTCCGCCGCCGGCCGCGGCGTCGTCGCAGTCCTGCTGTACGTGGCGGCCCGACTGCTGCTGTTCGTGGTTGTCACCGCCGGAATCTACGGGCTCGCGCGCCTGCTCGGCGTGGCTGACTTCCCGCTGTTCGTGGCCGCCCTCGGCGGCCTGATCATCTCCATGCCGCTGGGCATGTGGGTCTTCAGCCCGCTGCGGCGGCACGCGACCGCGACGCTCGCGGCGGCCGGTGAGCGCCGGCGCCGGGAACGGGAGCAGTTGCAGGCCCGGCTGCGCGGCGAGACCGTTGCTTCCGACGGGGACGATTAGCGATCAGTCGCTGTGCAGCGGCATCCGGACGACCTGCGCGGCGTACGTCAGGCCCGCGCCGTAGCCGATCAGCAGGGCCAGGTCGCCCGGTTTGGCCGCCCCGGTGTCCATGAGTTCGGCGATGGCGAGCGGGATGGAGGCCGCCGAGGTGTTGCCGGCATGCTCGATGTCGTTGGCGACGACGGTGTCCGGCCGCAACTGCAGGTTCTTCACCAGCAGGTCGTTGATCCGGGTGTTGGCCTGGTGCGGCACGAAGACGTCGATCTGATCGGGTCCCACGCCGGCAGCCTCCAGTGCCCGACGGCCGACATCGCCCATTTTGAAGGCCGCCCAACGGAATACCGCAGGGCCTTCCAAACGCACGAACGGGCGCGGGCCACTGGGGTTCTGCGCGAACGTGATCCAGTCGATGTCCTGCCGGATCGCGCTGGACTGCTCGCCGTCGCTGCCGGCGATCGTCGGCCCCACGCCCTGAAACGGTGTCTCGCCGACCACCACCGCGGCGGCGCCGTCGGCGAAGATGAAACAGTTGCCGCGGTCGTACATGTCGATCGTGGGGGACAGTTTCTCGGTGCCGACCACCAGCATCCTCCGGGCGCCACCGCCCCGGATCAGGTTGGTCGCCGTGCTCAGCGCGTAGCCGAACCCCGCGCACCCGGCCGAGATGTCAAAGCCGAGAACATCTTTGGCGCCGAGTGCCGCCGCGACCATCGGGGCGGCCGGCGGGGTCTGCAGGAAGTGGGTGTTGGTGGTGACGATCACGCCGTCGATGTCGGACGCCGACAGCGAGGCGTTCTTCAGGGCGCGCCGGCAGGCCTCGGCCGCCATCGAAGCGGCGGACTCGTCATCGGCGGCGAACCGGCGCGTCTTGATACCGGTGCGTGAGTAGATCCATTCGTCCGACGAGTCGATGTTCTGGCATATCTCGTCGTTGGTGACGACGCGCTCGGGACGGTATGCCCCGACACTGAGCAGGCCGACGTTGGTGGGGCCACTGACCGTGGCGATCTCCGTCATTTACCGCGTCCTTCCCGCCGCCGCCGCACCTTCCCTTATGCCGCCGGGGCGTGATCGACTCTAGGCGTGCCCGCTGTACGCCAGCGCGGCGGCCACGGCAACCGACCACACCACCATGGCCAGGCCGGTGTCACGCAGCACCGGGATCAACTCGCGGCCGCCGCGGCCGGACCGGACCGGGCGGTCGGCGCGCAGGGCCAGCGGCGCGGCCACCAGACCCGCAGCGCACCACGGGGTGGCAAGCATCAGCACCAGCGTCAGCAGACCAGGGACGACCAGCAGCGAGTGGTAGAGCACGCGGGTGCGGCGGTCGCCCAGGCGCACCGCCAGGGTGATCTTGCCGGACTGGGTGTCGGTCGGGATGTCCCGAAGGTTGTTGGCGACCAGCACCGAGGACGACAACGCCCCGATGCCCACCGCCAGCACCAGTCCCACCCAGTCGACCCGCAGGGCCTGCGTGTACTGCGTGCCCAGCACCGCGATCAGGCCGAAGAATACGAACACCGCGACCTCGCCCAGCCCCGAATAGCCGTACGGCCGCGACCCTCCGGTGTAGAGCCAGGCACCCAGCACCGAGACAGCGCCCACCGCGATCAACCACGGTGCGCTGACCAGCGCCAGCGCCAGCCCGGCCACGCAGCCGACGAACAGGCTCACCAGCGCCGCGGTCAGCACCGCCCGCGGGGCCGCGAGCCGCGAACCAACCAACCGCACCGGGCCGGCCCGCTCGTCGTCGGTGCCGCGGATGCCGTCGGAGTAGTCGTTGGCGTAGTTGACGCCGACGATGAACGATAGCGCCACGGCCAGCGCCAACAGCGCCTTCCACCACACCGCGCCGTGCAGCCATGCCGCGGCGCCGGTGCCCGCGATCACGGGGGCTACCGCGTTCGGCAGCGTGCGCGGGCGCGCTCCGGAGATCCACTGGGCAAAACTGGCCACCACCGCATCCTGCCCTATGCATAAGATTGCGCGGGTGCTCGGAGTGATTGGCGGTACCGGCTTCTATACGTTCTTCGATTCAGACACCCGAACCGTCCATCCGGACACCCCCTGGGGTGAACCCAGTGCACCGATCACGATCGGCGCCGTCGGCGGGCATGAGGTCGCCTTTCTGCCGCGCCACGGCGCCAAGCACGAGTACTCGGCGCACACCGTCCCGTACCGGGCGAACATGTGGGCGCTGCGCGCGCTGGGCGTGCGGCGGGTGTTCGCGCCCTGTGCGGTCGGCAGCCTGAATCCCCGGATCGAGCGGGGCGCGGTGGTGGTGCCCGACCAACTCGTCGACCGCACCAGCGGCCGGGCGGACACCTATTTCGACACCGGCGGGGTGCACACCGGCTTCGCCGACCCGTACTGTCCGACGCTGCGCACCGCGGTCACCGACCTGCCCGACGTGGTCGACGGCGGCACCATGGTGGTGATTCAGGGTCCCCGCTTCTCCACCCGGGCGGAGAGTCAGTGGTTCGCCGCCGCCGGGTTCAGCCTGGTCAACATGACCGGATATCCGGAGGCTATCCTCGCCCGCGAACTCGAATTATGTTATGCAGCAATAGCTTTGATCACCGATGTGGATGCCGGGGTGGCGGTTGGTGAAGGTGTGAAGGGCGTCGATGTGTTCGCTGAGTTCGGGCAGAACATCGAGATGTTCAAGAAACTGGTGCGCGCCGCGATCGGTAGCGTCGCGGCCGAGCGCACCTGCACACACTGCCTGCAGCATGCCGGGGTGCCGTTGCCTTTCGAGCTGCCATGAGGGTGCTGCTGACCGGAGCGGCCGGATTCATCGGATCGCGGGTGGACGCTGCGCTGCGGGCCGCCGGTCATGAGGTGGTGGGCGCCGATGTGTTGCTGCCCGCCGCGCACGGTCCGGATGCCGTACTACCGGAGGGTTGTCATCGGGTCGACGTCCGCGATCCCGACGCCTTGGCCCCGCTATTGGCCGGGGTGGACCTGGTGTGTCACCAGGCCGCGATGGTGGGCGCCGGGGTGAACGCCGCCGATGCGCCCGAGTACGGCGGCCACAACGATTACGGCACCACGGTGTTGCTGGCTCAGATGTACGCCGCCGGAGTGTCGCGGCTGGTGCTGGCGTCGTCGATGGTGGTCTACGGGCAGGGCCGCTATGAGTGCGGTGAGCACGGACTGGTCGACCCGCAGCCACGGCGACGCAGCGACCTGGAAGCCGGAAACTTCGAGCACCGCTGCCCACGCTGCGGTGAACCGGTCGGCTGGCGGTTGGTGGACGAGGACGCCGCGCTGCGCCCCCGCAGCCTCTACGCGGCCAGCAAGACCGCGCAGGAGCACTACGCGCTGGCGTGGGCGGAGGCCACCGGCGGTTCGGTGGTCGCGCTGCGCTACCACAACGTGTACGGGCCGGGCATGCCGCGCGACACGCCCTATTCCGGGGTGGCGGCCATCTTCCGGTCGGCACTGGAAAAGGGTGAACCGCCGCGGGTCTTCGAAGACGGTGGGCAGATGCGTGACTTCGTGCACGTCGACGACATCGCCGCCGCCAACCTCGCCGCGATGGACACGGATCCGGGCGGGTTCACCGCGGCCAATGTCTGCTCCGGGCGCCCCATCGCGATCCGGGAGGTGGCCGACGCGCTGTGTCGCGCGCGGGGTGGTGACCTCTCGCCGGTCGTCACCGGGCAGTACCGCAGCGGGGACGTGCGACACATCGTCGCCGATCCCGCCCGAGCGGCCGAGATCCTGGGTTTCCGGGCGGCGGTGGAACCGATGGAGGGGTTGGGCGAGTTCGCGTTCGCTCCGTTGCGGTAGCCGGCTTATTGACGGTTGTTCGGCGGCCGGAAGATCTTCGGTCGCACCGGCCCGGTGGTTTCGCTGGACCGGAAGATCCGCGGCGCGGGCCCCGGCGCGGACAGCACCGTGGTGGGAGCATCGTGCTCGGTCGGGGCGGCCCCGAACCGCGTGGTCCTGGCCTCCGACGGAGGCGGGGGTGCGCCGGGGCGGGTGGGGATCGGCACCGGGGGGCGGGTCCTGGCGACCGGACGCTGGGCCGGCCGGCGCCGGCGCCGCGGCTTGCGGATCTGTGCCGCGACGATGACGGCCGCGAGGATGAACAGGGCCAGACCACACAGCGTCACGTCGAAGGTGCTGGTGATCTGCTGCGCCAGATTGTTGCCGTAGACCGGGCTGACGGACCCTCCCTGCTCGAAGCGTGGGGCCAGCACGACGCCCAGGATCACCCGGGAAACCGTCAGCGTGACCACCAGCCCGCTCAACGCCGTGATCAACCGCGACCGCAGTGCCCCGGACGCCAGCCTGACGCGCAGCCACAGTGCGAGCGCCGCGGTCATCACGTCGAAGGTTGCCAGCGTCAGCGAGTTGTACGGGAAGGTGGGGTAGTTGAGCAGCACCGCGACCAGCAGATCCGTGATCCGCATCAGCGCCGAACCGAAGCACCAGACGACGATCAACGTCAGGCCCTTGCGGATCGCGTTGCGCCACACCTCCCGGTCCCGGTACACCTCAGGCCGGCTGAACAGGGTCAGCGGCACGAACAGGGCTGCTGCCGCGGTCCAGGCCAGATACCCCTCGTAGCCCACGCCTGCCGTCGAGGTGTTCTGTGCGATGCCGTGGAACGCGTCGATCTCGCGGCCGGCCGGCAGGGCCCACACCAGCATCCCGGCGAGCAGCGACGAGACGCCCAGGGCGAAGATGGCGAACCGGGACGCCGGGGTGTTGCGCAGGATCCAGCGGGAGGCCACCAGCACTGCCGTCAGTGCCACCACGCCGTACACCACCGCGCTGAGAATGACCGTGGTGTTGCGGGTGCCGAACGCCTCCGAGCCGCCCGCGTTCTGCAGTGCGTAGCGCACCCGCCAGCACAGGTTGAATCCAGCGCTGAGCGACGCACCGAACATCGAGATGTAGCCGAGGAGCCGCGCGCCGCGCAGCCACCTCTCGTAGTGCTGTTCTTCGAGGTGGGGGCGGATCAACGCCGGTTGCGCGGCCAGCAGTGCGCCCGCGGCGCCCAGCCACCCGCCCGGCCCGACGCCACCCGGTACCTCCGTGGTGCCGCCCTGCAGGATCGACTCAGCCACGTCGTAGAGGACGAAACCCGCGATGAGCACCAGGTACGGGATGTTGAGGATGAGCCGCAGCCGCGCGCTCGAACCTCCATCGGATCGTCCGCGCGCTACCAGGATCGAGACCAGCGACAGCAGGGTCGCCAGGACCAGCAGCCCCCACCACACCAGGCTGCTGTGCGGGATTCCCAGACCGAAGTAGAGATTCCAGGGGAACACCAACGCCAGCAGAAGCAGGACGACGGCGGCGATGTCGCGGAGCGAGTTGCGCCGCTGCGCAGTGGAGCCGGGAGGCTGTGGACCCGGGCCGGCCCGGCCCGCACCCGCC
The DNA here is from genome assembly GCF_031583025.1 of Mycobacterium sp. Z3061. Taxonomy (NCBI): domain Bacteria; kingdom Bacillati; phylum Actinomycetota; class Actinomycetes; order Mycobacteriales; family Mycobacteriaceae; genus Mycobacterium; species Mycobacterium pumcae. The sequence goes on from NZ_CP134062.1 coordinate 1,091,068, forward strand.
GGGCCGGGAGGTGCCTGTCGCGCGCCCACGATCGGGCCCGTCGGCGTGTCGTCGGTGTTCAGGCTCACGATGCCCCCCAGGGATCGAGGTCGGGTGCTGGCGGGGCAGGTTCGGTAGTGTCGCAAGGGAACCCCCTGCCCGGCCCGCTGCGTTGTTCCCTTGCGAACATATTCTCCATTCGGATGTGGGGCAGTGGCTGTGAACAGGTTATGAACGTGAACGGGATCGTTGGTGAGCATCCCTAGGGGGTGGGAATCCGATTACGCTGCGCTCATGGGGCTTGCCTCCAAGCTTTCTCCAAGCCCGAATAACGAATATTGCCGACGGTACAAAGTGTAGTGATGCCGGGACTTAGCTGGTTCTGGGGTAGCCAGCCGAAGGGGAGCCGTAAATGGATGTCGTGTTGGGGGTGGCCGTCACCGGCCAGGTCGCACGCCTGGCTCTGGTTGAGGCGGCCGCTCGCGGTAACCAGGTGCTCGACCAGTCCACGGTCGAGCTGTCGCGTGACCCTGTCACGGACCTGACCGAAACCGTGGTCGGCACCAACCGGCTGCTGGCCGACGAAGGCCACCGGCTGGTGGCCACCCGCCTGGTCTGGTCGGACCAGTACCTGGCCGACCAACTGCGGCAGGCGTTGGACTATGCCCGCGTGCCCAACGTGCAGGTGGTTTCGGAGTCGAAGGCGGCCGGGGCGCTGCTGGGCCCCGGCCGGGGCGCCGCGGCAGTCCTGCTGATCGGCGACCAGACAGCGAGCCTGGCCGTGTCGGGAGATCCGGATGCGCCGCCGACCATCATGGCGTCGACACCGGTGGAGAACGATCCGGGTGCGACGTTCGACACGTTGATGGCCCAGATTCCCGGGCAGGTCGGCAGCCCCGACGACGTGCTGGTCGTGGGCAGCTCGCCCGAGCAGACCGCGATGTTCGCCGACCACTTGCAGTCCGCTTCGACCATGGGCGTGCAGATCCCGCCGGACGCCACCTTCGCGCTGGCGCAGGGGGCGGCGGCCGACGCGACGATGGCCGCCCCGGTGATCCCTGCCGACGGGCCGGCGGGCGTTGCCGGTTCGTCTCTCGATGCCCCGATGGGGCACCAGGGATTCGCGGGCGGTGGTCCCGGGGGCGCTCCCACGTCGTCGCCGGATGCGTCGGGTCTGTCGACCGGTGGGCCCGGTGGCGCTCCCACGTCGTCGCCGGATGCGTCGGGTCTGTCGACCGGTGGTCCCGGTGGCGCTCCCACATCGTCCCCGGACGCCTCGGGATGGGCCGCGACGATGGCGCAACCGTCGCTGTCTGGCGGCGGTCCCACTGCGTCCCCGGATGCACCGGGGTTGTCGGCCGGTGGGCCCGGCGGTGGCCCCACTTCGTCGCCGGACGCATCGGGAATGGGTGCGACGATGGCGCATCAGGGTTTTGCCGGCGACGCGACGATGGCCGCCCCGACCGCCTCCCCGGACGCCACCATGGCGGCGCAGGTTCCGGGCGATGCGACCGCGTACGTGTCCTCGCCCGACGCGGGGCAACCCGGCGGCGGGGATGAACAACTGGCTTATTCGCAGGCCAGCGAGTACGACATCCTCCCGGTCGACACCGACGGCTTCGGCGATTACGGCGATGAGTACGACGAGTTCGACGACGGGTTCGACGAGGACGACCCCGAAGCGGCCGGCGGGAAACCGCACAATCTCAGGCGACTGCTGATCAGCAACGCGGTAATGGGGTTTGCGGTACTCGGGTTCGCCTCGCTGGCCGTCGCGGTGGCCGTCACCGTCCGCCCGACCGCCTCCACACTGCCCGTCGAAGGACACCAGAACGCGCAGCCGGGCAAGTTCATGCCGCTGCTGCCGACCGAGCAGCAAGCACCGGTGCCCCCGCCGCCGCCCGAGTTGCCCACCGCAGGTTTCCAGGGCGGCAGCATCCCCGCGGTGCAGAACATCCCGCGCCAGGCGCCCGCCGCTCCCGCACCCGTCCCTGAGCCCGTCGCTCCGGTCCCCGTTCCGGCGCCCGTGCCGGTACCGATCTTCATTCCGCCGTACCCGGGCTGGCAGCCCGGCATGCCGACCTGGCCGATCGTGACGCCGCCGACGACGCCGCCGACGACGGAGTACACCACTCCGCCGACCACGCCACCCACGACGCCGCCGACGACCCCACCCACGACGCCGCCGACGACGCCACCCACGACGCCGCCGACGACTGCGGCCGTGACTACTCCACCCACGACGTACGCGCCACAGCCGACTACCGCTGCTCCCGCGCCTACTACCTATGCGCCGCAGCCCACCACCGTGGCGCCCAAGCCGACCCAGGCGCCGCAACCCACGCAGGCCCCGCAGCCGACGTATGCGCCGCAGCCCACGCAGGCGCCGCAGCCCAGGACTCAGGCACCGCAAACCCAGGCGCCGCAGACCGTGGCCCCGAAGCCACCGACTCAGCAGGCGCCCAAGCCGCCGTCCGGCGGCAGCGGCGGCAGTGGCGGCAGTGGCGGCAGCGGTCCCCGGTGAGTTGATTCGGCGGCGTCAGGGTTCCCCATGTCTGAGGTGACCGTCGTTCTGCCCTGCCTGAACGAAGAAGAGTCCTTGCCTGCGGTGCTGGCCGCCATCCCGGCCGGTTACCAGGCGCTCGTAGTGGACAACAACAGCACCGACGGGACCGCCGCGGTGGCCACCCGCCATGGTGCCCGGGTGGTCGCCGAGTCGAGGGCCGGATACGGCGCAGCGGTGCACGCGGGTGTGGTCGCGGCCACCACGCCGATCGTCGCGGTGATCGACGCCGACGGATCGATGGACCCCGGCGACCTGCCCAGACTGGTCGCCGAACTGGATCGCGGCGCCGACATGGTGACCGGGCGGCGGCGCCCGGTGGCCGGCCTGCACTGGCCGTGGGTCGCCCGGGTGGGCACCGTGGTGATGAGTTGGCGGCTGCGGACCCGCCACCGGCTACCGGTGCACGACATCGCGCCCATGCGGGTGGCCCGGCGCCAGGCGCTGCTGGATCTGGGCGTCGAGGACCGGCGATCGGGCTACCCGCTGGAACTGCTGGTTCGCGCGGCGGCCGCCGGCTGGCGGGTCGTCGAACTCGATGTCAGCTACGGCCCCCGGACGGGCGGCAAGTCCAAGGTCAGTGGGTCGCTGCGGGGCAGCGTCACCGCGATTCTGGACTTCTGGAAGGTGATCTCGTGACTCTGCCGGTCACGGTGCTGGTGGTCGCCAAAGCGCCCGAGCCTGGGCTGGCCAAGACCCGGCTGGCGGCGACGGTCGGAAACCGCGTCGCCGCCGAGATAGCCGCCGCCGCGCTGCTCGACACGCTCGACGCGGTGGCCGCGGCCCCGGTGGCCGCGCGAGTGGTCGCCCTGACCGGCAATCTGGACAATGCCGCCGGGACAGCTGAGCTCCGGGAACGGCTCGGCGCGTTCACCGTCGTCGAACAGCGCGGCGACGATTTCGCCGACCGCCTGGTCAACGCCCACGCCGACGCGGCGAACGCGGGCTACCCGGTGCTGCAGATCGGGATGGACACGCCGCAAGTCAGCGCCGAGTTGCTGACCGGGTGCGCGCGCCGGTTGCTGGAAGCTCCGGCCGTGCTCGGAATGGCGCAGGACGGTGGCTGGTGGGTGCTCGGGGTGCGCAGTCCGGACGCCGCCCAGTGCCTTCGCGGCGTCCCGATGTCGCAGTCCGACACCGGCAATCTCACGCGTAAAGCGCTGCAGGACAACGGTATTGAGGTGGCTCTGGTGCAGGAGCTGGCCGATATCGACGTCATCGGCGACGTAGCAGGGGTGCGTCAGGTGTGCGGACGCACCAGTCGCTTCGCTCGCGCCACCGAAGGCGTCGCTACCAGTTCGTGAAGATCACGCTGTTCAACAGCAGCGCCCCGGCGGCGTTGACCGCCAGCCACGCCCGGTGCGAGCGCACCGGAAGCAGCGCCGGCGCCGCCGTCAGCCAGACGGTGAACGGCAGCCAGATCCGCTCGGTCTCGGCCTTGCTCAGCATGCTCAGGTCGGCGCAGACGATGGCGGCCAGCACGGCCAGCAACAGCAGGTGCAGGCCGCTGCGGCGACGGATCGCGGCCAGGTCGAAGACCCGGCTGACGCCCGCCACCGAGCCGAACCCGATCGAGCACACCACGCACGCCAGGTTGGCCCAACTCCAGTACTGGAACGGCCGGTCCTTGGCGATGCCCTGCCAATAGCGTTGCTGCACCAGGTTATAGCCGTCGAACCAGTAGAAACCCGCAACCGCGAACGTCGCCGCCACCGCCACCGCTGCCAGCACCGCCGGCCCGAGCGCCCGCAACGCGGCCCGCCAGTCGGCGGCTGAAACGAGCACCGCCAGCGCCGGCAACCCGATCAGCACCAGGCCGTAACTGAGGAAGACCCCCCAGCCGAGCACCAGCCCCGCGGCGGCACCGGCCAGGGCCGGAACCCGGACACCGCCGTGCACCGCCAGCGCCAGCAGCGCAATACCCCAGGCCGCCACACCGGCGAAGTACCCGTCGGCCGATACCGCGACCCAGATCGCCGTGGGGGCCACCACGACGAACGGGGCCGCGCGGCGTGCCATCCGGTCGCCGGCCAGGGCGCGGACGGCGACGAGTACGGCGGCGGCCGCGCTGGAACCGACCAGGAGGCACCACAGCCCGGCCCAGGCGCCGCCGTGCAGGCCGATGCGGTCCAGCCACACGAACGTCAGCAGCGCGCCAGGGGGATGGCCGGAGACGTGTGTGGTCCACGAATGCGGCTGAAAGTCGACGATCCGGCTCGCGAAGGTGCGCAGCGTCGCGGGGATGTCGGTGATGCCGGGCACTTCCCACAGGTATTCGTCCCGGGTGGTCAGGCGACCTGCGAAGCCGCGCTGCCAGCCGTCGATCAGCGCCAGCGACAACGCCCATGCGGCCGAAGTCGCCCAGCTGCCGAACAGCAGCGTTCGCCAGGAAAGTCGTTGCGCCACAACGGGACCCCACAACACCACGGCAGCCGCGATGACAATCGCCGCCGCGGTTCCCCAACTGAAGTGGATATCCCAGTAGCCGAATATCGGAGCGGCGCCGGCGCGCATCGCGAACCGCTCCAACCCGATATCCGAGCGCGGCTTGACGCCGACGTTCATCCGTGGCAGCACGAACGCCGCAGCCACCAGTACGGCCGCGGACACCACTGCGAGGGTTTCCCGGCGCGCGATCTTCACACCAGCAGCCTATTGAAAGAAAGCAGCCTATTGACTAAAGCGTTGCGCCAACGCCCGGCGGTCGACCTTCCCGATGCCCCGGCGCGGCAGCTCGGAGACCACATGCAACTCCCGCGGTGCGGCAGTGGCGTCCAGGGTGCGCGCGACGTGGGACCGCAGTTCCTGCACGGTCGGCGCTGCGGATCCGGCCTGCAGCACAATTGCGGCGACCACCCGCTGGCCCAGCCGGGCGTCGTCAACTCCGAAAACCGCGCAGTCCGCCACGGCGGGATGGGTGAAGAGGGCCGCCTCGACCGGACCCGGCAACACGGTCAATCCGCCGGTGCTGATCGCGTCGTCGATCCGGCCCAGCACCGTCAGGACACCCGAATCATCCACGGAGCCAAGGTCATCGGTGAGAAACCAACCGTCTTCGAACGGATTCGGATCGACCGGGTTGCGGTAGCCTCTGGCCAGCGTGGCGCCACCCAGCGCGATCCGGCCGTCATCGTGCACCCGCAGTTTCACCCCGTCCAGCGGGATACCGTCGTAGACGCAGCCGCCGGCGGTCTCGCTCATTCCGTAGGTGCGGACCACCGAGACACCGGCAGCGGCCGCGGCATCGAGCACCGGTCGTGGCGCGGGCCCGCCGCCGAGCAGGATGGCGTCCAGCTCGGCCAGCGCGGCCGTGGCGGCAGGATCGGCCAGCGCCTTGGCCAGCTGGGCGGCGACCAGTGAGGTATAACGCCGCCCAGAGCCCAAACGCGCTATGGCGCCGGGCAATTCAGTAACGTCGAAGCCGGTCGAGACATCGAGTTCGACCGGTTCCGATCCCGCCAGCAGGCTGCGGATCAGCACCTGCAGACCGGCGATGTGATACGGCGGTATGGCCAGCAGCCAGCGTCCGGGTCCGCCGAGGTGCCGGTAGGTCGCCGAAGCGCTCGCCCGCAGGGCCGCGGCGGTCAGCAGCGCACCCTTGGGAGCGCCGGTGGTTCCCGACGTCGTCACCACCAGGGCGACGTCCTCGTCGATCTCTTCCCCGACGCGCAAGCCGCGAACCGTGGAATCCAGGGCGTGCTCGGGGCCGACGACCAGCGCGGAATCATTGCCGTCGAGCACCCGCCGCAACGCGGGTAGCAACTGCCGGGTCGCCGAACCCGGTGCGACACCCAGTGCCCGCAGGACGGCTATGCGTGGTCTCCGTTGTCGCGCACGTCATCCAGGGGCCAACCCTGGGCGGCCAATCGCTTACGGACGCGCTCGACGTCGTCGGGCGACGGCAGTTCGTCGGTGAGTTGGGTTATCGCGACGCCGATGTCGATCTTGTCGATGTTGAGTTCGCCGCGCTGCATCAATTCGTTGGCCACCGTGACGATCTCGTCGTTGGTCAGGCGGCGGGCCAGCAACGCCAGCACGGCGAAGGAATCCGTCGGCGGAATGCCGTCCGGATACCCCGCGCGCAGCCACGAGACGATCGAACTGAGAAAACGGTTCATTGTGCGATCAACTTACCCCCCTGACCATCGCCGAAACGCGGTTGACGAGGAACTTCGCGTTACGGTTTGGCGCCCAGGAACGGGTAGTGAGTGTGGTGGGCGATGAAGTCCCTGGCGATGTAGAGCACGCCCAGAACGACCACCACCAGAACCACCGCGTAGATCAGCCAGGCGATGGCGGTCAGCATCGGGCGGTGCCGTCCTTCGGTACCGCCCGCGTTGAGGGTGCCCCCGCCGGCGGCCTGCAACCGCACGCCCAGGGCGAATAATCCGGGCAGGGCCGCGCCCGCCAGCAGGCTGAAAAGCAGGATCTTCAACGTGGCTGCGTAGTTGAACCAGCCGTTCATGAGGCGTTCCGAGCGGGGATCTGGCCGTCGGAGCCGTACTGACGTGCCGGCGGTGTCGGCGGACTCGGCGGCATCGGACTGGACGGCGGTGGGGGCGGCGACAGTTCGTGCTCGTCCCCGCCGTCCAACCCGGCCGTCAGGTGGCCCTCCCAGTCGGCGTTGACGTTCTTGTGGTCGACCTTCACCCGGCGCGACCGCAGGTAGATGGTGGCCGCGACCGCGACCAGCATCGCGAAGCCGACGATCGCACCGGGGTACCCGCCGATGAGGTGCACGATCCAGTAGGTGACCGCACCGACCAAACCTGACAGCGGCAGCGTCACCAGCCACGCGGTCGCCATCCGGCCGGCCACTCCCCAGCGGACCTCGGCGCCCGGCTTTCCCACGCCGCTGCCCAGCACCGAGCCGGTGCAGACCTGCGTGGTGGACAGCGCGTAGCCGAAGTGGGCCGACAGCAGAATGACTGCGGCCGAGGAGGATTCGGCGGCCATGCCCTGCGGGGACTTGATCTCGACCAGTCCCTTGCCCAGGGTGCGGATGATGCGCCAGCCGCCCAGGTAGGTACCGCCGGCCATGGCCAGCGCGCAGCACACGATGACCCACAGCGGCGGCATGGAGGCCGTCTTGCTGACCGACCCGTAGGACATCAGGGCCAGGAAGATCACGCCCATCGTCTTTTGCGCATCGTTGGTGCCGTGGGCCAGCGAGACCAGAGACGCCGACCCGATCTGCCCGCGCCGGAAACCCGCCTCGGTGCGCTCGTCCGAGGTGCCGCGGGTGATCCGGTAGACCAGCCAGGTGGCTGCCGCGCCAACGACGATCGCCAGCAGCGCGGCGATCACGGCAGGGATGAGGACCTTGGAGATCACGCCTTTCCAGATCACCCCGTGTCCGCCGACGGCAGCGATGGTGGCACCTACGATGCCACCGATCAGTGCGTGCGAGGAGCTCGAGGGAATCCCGAGCAACCAGGTGAGCAAATTCCAGACGATGCCGCCCACCAGGCCGGCGAACACCAATTCCAGGGTCACCAGGTTGGCGTCGATCAACCCCTTGGCGATGGTTGCCGCCACCGCCGTGGACAGGAATGCGCCGATCAGGTTGAGCACCGCCGAGAGCGCGACCGCAACCTTCGGCGCCAGCGCGCCACTGGCGATGGAGGTCGCCATGGCGTTACCGGTGTCGTGGAAGCCGTTGGTGAAGTCGAATGCGAGTGCGGTGATCACGACGATGATCAAGAGGAACAGCTGAATGTTCACAGGCCCTGATTCTTGTGGTCGGAGTAACCCTTGTCGAACGGATGACTAGGGGAAATGCAGGAATATCGCGAGTCGTCGCCAGATGTTACCTAGCAGTTCATCTTCGGTTCGTCCCTGCTCACTGCCGGGTATCGGTGCGCAGCGGATGACCTTGCGGGACCTGGATGAAAATCAGGGTGACGCCGTCGGGGTCGGTCACGTGCATCTCGTGCAGACCCCACGGTTCCTGGCGGGCCTCACGGGCGATTTTCACGTCCCGGCCGCGCAGCTCGTCCTGGGTTGCGTACAGGTCGCGCACCTGCAGCCACAGCGCGCCGGGAAAGGGTCCCCGGGAATGGTCCGGCTCGTCGTAGCCGGTCAGTTCCAGCAACGACTGGCCGGCGAAAAACACTGTGCCCGCGCCGTACTCGCGGGCGATTGCCAGACCGATCTCGTCACGGTAGAAGGCCAGCGAGCGTTGATAGTCCGCCGGTCGGAGCAGCATCCGGCTGGCCAGGATCTCCATGTGTTCGTGTCTAGCACCGGTTGCGCAGGGTCGCCACGCCGGGGCCGCTGAGATCGTCGCAGGCCGCGGCCCGGCCGGTCATTGCCAGCAGCAGCGACAGCAAGGGGCCTTCGACAGCTTCGCCCTGCCCGTGTTGCCAGTCGTCGTCGATGGCGCGCAGCGACAGACCGGCGATCCGCTTCTTGGCGCCGCTGAGCATGTTGGAACCTTTGTAGAAGTCGATCACCTGGCGGACCGCTTCGGTCGGGTAGGTATGCGCGATGCCCAGCGGGCGCCGGATGTCGGCGCCGTGGATGATGATCTCGCCCAGCCAGGAGACCTTGGGACCGGGCGGGGCGGAGGTCGAGTGCACCCGGCCGCGGAAGTCGGCGAGCGTAGCCGCCGGATCGGGTCCGTGGTGCTCATCGAGCTGCCCTTTGGAGAACTTGGCGAAGCTGAAACCCGCCTTGGCCATGCCGGCGAAGAACTTCGCCGGGGTCATCGACGCGGTGGCCGACAGGTGGGCGACGACGTCACGGACCGTCCACTTGGCGCACAGGGAGGGCGCGTCCCATTGCGCGGGGGTCAGGACGGCCAGGTCGTCGGCCAGGGCGCCGCGCTCGGCGGCGATGGTGGTCCAGATGTCGGTCATGGCACCCTCCTCGGCTCAGCCTTGGTGGTTGTTGCGGGCCTGCATCAGGGTGTTGACCCAGCGGGGGCCGACGGTGTTGAGCGCCTTGGCGGCGATGGCCATCCGCGGCGCAATCTGTACCGGCCGGGTACGGGCCGCGGTGATCATCCATTCGCCCGCCTCTTCGGAGGTCAGCGCAGGCATTCCGTCGTAGGCCTTGGTCGGAGCGATCATGGGGGTGGCCACCAGCGGGTAGTAGAGGGCGGTGGAGTGCACGCCCCTGGGGCCCCACTCCGTTTCAGCGATCCGGGTGACCGAGGTCAACGCGGCCTTGGATGCGTTGTAGACCGAGAACAGCGGAGCGGCCTCGTTGAGCACACCCCAGGTGGAGACGTTGATGATGTGGCCGTCGCCGCGCTCGATCATGCCGGGCGCGAGCCCGCGCATCAGGCGCAGCGGCGCGTAGTAGTTGAGCACCATGGTGCGTTCGACGTCGTGCCAGCGTTCCAGCGATTCGGCCAGTGGCCGGCGGATGGACCGGCCGGCATTGTTGATCAGGATGTCGATGCCGCCGATGCGCTGTTCGACGTCGGCGACCAGGGCGTCGATGGCGTCCATATCGGAGCAGTCGCAGGGGATGGACATCGCCGTTCCACCCGCGGTGGTGATCCGGTGGGCCAGTTCGTCCAGCAGGTCCCGACGCCTGGCGACGACGACGACGGTGGCGCCGCGCTCGGCGAACTGTTCGGCCGCTGCCTCCCCGATGCCCGACGAGGCGCCGGTGAGCAGGACGCGCTTGCCCCGCAGGTCGATGGGTTTGATCGCCGGCCGATTGAGCAGCACCTGCGGCGTCACTGGCGGGCGCATGCTGGCCAGCACGAACTGATCGGTCAACCGGCGCAGCGGACTCTTGCTCACGGCGCGAGTCTAGGGCGGGTGTCTTTCGGCACAGCGGATGGCTACCGCCCCCCGACATCCGGTGCGCGAGAAGGTGTCAGCCGACTCCGAGCGCACGCCCGACGGTGGTGTTCCACGATTCCTGCATCTCCGACTCGAACAGGCCCCACGTATGGGAGCCCTCGGGCCGGACGACGTAGGTGATGGGCAGCCCGCCTGCCGCCGCCGCGTCGGCGAATGCCTTGGTGTTGGACGCGACGATGCCCTCGATGAGTCCACCGGCGAAGTTGTTGCCGAAACCGTCCGGCAGGCGGTCGACCGCGCCCTGCCCGCCGCCGGACGCGGCGGCGTAGACGGCGACTCCTCGCAGCTTACCGATGTTCTTCGACGGGTCATGAGCCACCCACAGCGGTCCGCCGAGCGGCCCCCACATCGCCTCGGCACTGGCACCGCCACCCGAAAGGGTCAGCGCGACTTGCTGAGGGCTGTCTGACGGTGCAGGGAGCCCGCTGTACGAGGCGACGGCCTGGAAAACGCCGGGCGCCTGCACGGCGTAGTCGATCGCCGTTCCCCCGGTGCTGGACAGTCCGCCGACGGCGTTTCGGCCGTTGGTGTGGTACATCGAGTTGATCAGCGGCGGGAGCTCCCGCGTCATGTAGGTCTGGTACTGCTTGCCCGGATCGCCGACCCAATCGGTCCACCAGCTGAACTGTCCGCCGAGCGGCGAGACGACGTTGACGTTCTTGTTGGCGAAGAAGCCCGGGATGTCGGTCATCCCGAACCAGCTCTTGGCTCCTGGTCCGAAGCTCGCGCCGGGATCGAGGTTGTCGCCGCCATCGATGCCAGGCAGCAGATAGAACGTCGGCGCCCCGGCTTGAGGCGCGACAAAGACGTCGTTGACGATGACCTTGTCCATCGCGGGGGAGTACACAGACACCTTGTCCCAGCGGTCGGTGACGTGCTGTACGTCGGTTATGTGTGCGCCCTGCGCCGGGTCCGCCACGGCATGCGGAATGGCCAGATACGAGGTCAGCGACAACAGGAAAGCGAGTGTCACTCGCGCTCGGCTCATAATCACCGCGTGATTATGGCCCGTAACCGGTCTCATGAAAAGCAGAATCGTTCAACCTGATGACGGCGTTGCCGGGGACCATTTCCCGCGCTTTTCGGCTTTCTGAGCTTCGTATTTTGGATTCAAAATGCGGCCGTGTTGAACTTCAGAAGTACCGCGGGAAAGGGCTCCAGTCCGGCGGCCGCTTCTCCAGGAACGCGTCGCGTCCCTCGACGGCCTCGTCGGTCATGTACGCCAACCGGGTGGCCTCCCCGGCGAACAACTGCTGACCCACCAGGCCGTCGTCGAGCAGGTTGAAGGCGAACTTCAGCATCCGTTGTGCCTGAGGCGATTTCGCGTTGATCTCCGCGGCCCACTGCACGGCCACCGCTTCCAGATCGGCGTGGTCGACGACCTCGTTGACCGCACCCATGTGGTGCATCTGCTCCGCGGTGTACGTGCGGCCCAGGAAGAAGATCTCGCGCGCGAACTTCTGGCCTACCTGGCGGGCCAGGTAGGCGCTGCCGTACCCGCCGTCGAAGCTGCCGACGTCGGCGTCGGTCTGCTTGAAGCGCGCGTGTTCGCGACTGGCCAGGGTGAGGTCGCAGACGACGTGCAGGCTGTGCCCGCCTCCGGCCGCCCATCCGTTGACCAGGCAGATCACCACCTTCGGCATGAACCGGATCAGCCGCTGCACCTCGAGGATGTGCAGCCTGCCGGCGCGTGCGGCGTCCACGGTGTCCGCCGTTTCGCCGCTGGCGTACTGGTAGCCGCTACGCCCGCGGATGCGCTGGTCGCCGCCGGAACAGAACGCCCAGCCGCCGTCCTTGGGTGAGGGCCCGTTGCCGGTCAATAACACCACTCCCACGTCCGGCGACATCCGCGCGTGGTCGAGCACCCGGTACAGCTCGTCGACGGTGTGCGGACGGAACGCGTTACGTACCTCAGGGCGGTTGAACGCCACCCGCACCGTCGCGTCGCTCACATGTCGGTGGTACGTGATGTCGGTCAGATCGTCGAAGCCGTCGACGGGTTGCCAATGAGTCTTGTCAAAGGGGTTGTCACTCAAGGCTCTTGGACTCCATCCTGGTCGATTGTGCGCTCGCCGCAACTGATCGTCTGGGCAGTCGTCACCGCGGGGTCCTGCGCGGACGTGGCCGTCAGGGTATCGGACGCGCCGGTAGCGGCCCGCAGCCCGTTCAGGTCGATCTCGGTGCGCCGCACGGTCCACTGACCGCCACTGCCCAGCGCCTGCAGTGCGACGAGATGACGTTCGCCTCCGGTCTCGCTACAGCCGACGCCGGTGCCGTTGCCCGCCAGGTTCTCCAGATCGAAGGCGAACGGTCTGCCGTAGTGGCTATCTACGACATTTTGCAACCGGCAGTCGGCGAAGGCGTACAGCGGCGCGCTGCGGCCCACGCTGGCAATCACCTGATGGCCGTCCTGGACCTCGATTGCCAAGGCGCGCAGTGGTATTGGGCTGGCCGACACAACCGGAACGTCGCTGTTCGCCCCGCTGGCGGTGGCGATGCCGACGGCGCGGGTCATGGCACCGTCCGGGCTCTGCCATTTGCCCACCCACAAGGTGTCGGGCAGGCCGTCCCCGTCGACGTCGCTGATCTGCCGGGTGGCGGCACCGGGTGGCACCGGGGCGCCGCCGGGCGGGCATCCTGCAGCAGCGGTCGCTCGCGGCACCGCCACCAGACAAGCCGCAACCGCGACGGCGATAAGCAACCGCAGCATCATGCGCCGAAACGGAAAACCGCACAGCGCCCGGCGAGTGCTTCGAACTCTTCGGGGCGCCCGTCCTGGACGAGGCCAGAACGCTTCATGAAGCCGACACCGGTCGGCACTTCGGTGGGGAATGCCCGCAGGACCGGCCTGGCCTCCGTGGCCGAGAGTTCCACCATCCGGACACGATCGCTGTGACGGCCACGGGTCAGCGTGACTTCGCCCGCGGCCCTGACGTTCTTCACCCAGTCGGCACCCGGAAAGCCGGCCACCACATACTGTTTGCCGTCCAGAGTCATCGGAGTGACCGGCGTCGAACGGGGCTTGCCGGACTTGCGGCCGGGCACCGTCAGTACGACCGGGCTTTCCCCGCCGAAGCTCATCCCCAGCTTCGACATCTGGATGAAGACCTTGTTGAGTGGCTTGAGCCACCAGGGCGGTTTCACCGACGGCTGACTGCGCTCACTCATGCCCGCCAGCGTAGCCACCGTGGCGTCGCCGAATGTGCGGCCAGCTTCACACTCGGCAGCGAACGTGCGGCCAGCTTCACGCTCGGCGCACCGATCAGCCCACCGCGCGGCCGGCGCCCTCCCAGAACTGCGCGCGCACGGCCTTCTTGTCGGGCTTGCCCAGCCCGGTCAACGGCAGCGCGTCGACGACGACCACCCGCTTGGGCGACTGCACCGAGCCCTTGCGCTCCTTGACCGCGGCCTGGATCTCGACCGTCATCGTCTCGATCGACGCTTCGTCGCGTGCCGCGTCGGCCCGCAGCACCACCACCGCCGTGACGGCCTCACCCCACTTCTCGTCGGGAGTGCCGACCACACACGTCTGCGCGACAGCCGGGTGTTCGGCGATCACGTCCTCCACCTCCCGCGGGAAGACGTTGAAGCCACCGGTCACGATCATGTCCTTGACCCGGTCGACGATGAAGTAGAAGCCGTCCTCGTCCTCGCGGGCCATGTCCCCGGTGTGCAGCCAGCCGTCCTTGAAGGCCTCGGCCGTCGCCTCCGGCTTGTTCCAGTAACCAGCCGCCAAAAGTGGCCCGCTGACACAGATTTCGCCAGGCTCGCCCTGCGGTACCGGGTTGCCGTCCTCGCCCAGCAGCGCCACCCGGGCGAACAGCGTGGGGCGTCCGCACGACGTCAGCCGCTTCTCGTCGTGGTCGGCCTTGGCCAGGTAGGTGATCACCATCGGCGCCTCGGACTGGCCGTAGTACTGGGCGAAGATCGGGCCGAACCGGCGGATCGCCTCGGCCAGCCGCACCGGGTTGATCGCCGAGGCGCCGTAGTAGACGGTCTCGAGTGAGGACAGGTCCCGGGTGTGCGAGTCGGGATGGTCCATCAGCGCATAAAGCATCGACGGCACCAGCATGGTGGCCGTAATGCGTTGTTCCTCAATGACTCTCAACACCTCGGCCGGGTCGAACTTGGCCAGCACCACCATCTCGCCGCCCTTGACCACGGTGGGGGTGAAGAACGCCGCGCCGGCATGCGACAGCGGGGTGCACATCAGGAACCGCGGGTGCTCGGGCCACTCCCATTCCGCCAGCTGGATCTGGGTCATCGCGGCGATATTGCCCGTCGTGCCGATGACGCCCTTGGGCTTGCCGGTGGTGCCACCGGTGTAGGCCATACCCCCTATGTTGTCCGGCGGCAGATCGGCGACCACCAGCGGCTTGGGCTCGAACTTGGCCGCCTCCGCGGACAGGTCGACCGCCACCCCCCGCAACGCTTCCGGCACCGGGCCGATGGTCAGGATCTGCTTGAGCGAGTCCACCTTCTCCAGCAACCCCAGCGCACGCTCGACGAACATCGGGTTGGGGTCGATGATCAGCGCGCTGGCGCCGGAGTCGTTGAGCACGTAGGCGTGGTCATCGAGGGAGCCGAGCGGGTGCAGGGCGGTGCGCCGGTACCCCTGGGTCTGGCTGGCGCCGAGAATCATCAGAACCTCGGGGCGATTCAGGGACAGCAGGCCGACCATGACACCGGAACCGGCGCCGAGCGCTTCGAACGCCTGGACGTACTGGCTGATCCGCTCCGCCAGCTGACCACCGGTCAGCGTGGTGTCGCCGAGGAAGAGCACCGGCCGGTTCTTGTGGCGCTTGAGTGCGCCCGCCAGCAGATGGCCGTTGTGGGTCGGGTTGCGCAACAAATCGACACTCATAACCTCAGACTAGAACGTGTTGCAATTCGGCTTCGCCGCGCCCTTGATCAGTAGAGTCTGCTCTCATGAGTGCCGCAGATGTCGTCATCACCGGAACCGTTCTCACCGTCGACGAACGCCGCCCCACGGCCGAGGCGCTCGCCATCGCCGGCGGCCGGATCATCGCCGTCGGCGACCGCGCCGACGTCGCGCAGCACACCGGACCGGACACCCGGACTATCGACCTCGGCGACGGCTGCGTCATGCCCGGGTTCATCGAGGCGCACGGTCACCCGCTGATGGAGGCGATCGCGCTCTCGGACCGGATCGTCGACATCCGCCCGGTCACCATCCGCGACCCGGACGATGTGGTCGAGACGATCCGGCGGGAGGCCGCCCGTCGGGGGGCCGAAGGCGCCTACCTCAACGGTTGGGACGCCCTGCTGCAACCCGGGCTGCCCGACCCGACGCTGAGCTGGCTGGATGACATCGCACCGGACGGCCCACTCGTCATCATCCACAACTCCGGGCACAAGGCGTACTTCAACTCCCGCGCCGCGGAGCTCAACGGCCTCACGCGGGACACGCCCGACCCGAAGGGCGCCAAGTACGGTCACGACGCGAACGGCGAACTCGACGGCACCGCCGAGGAGATCGGCGCCGTATTCCCGTTGCTGG
Organism: Mycobacterium sp. Z3061; assembly: GCF_031583025.1. Lineage (NCBI taxonomy): Bacteria > Bacillati > Actinomycetota > Actinomycetes > Mycobacteriales > Mycobacteriaceae > Mycobacterium > Mycobacterium pumcae. The sequence continues at coordinate 1,106,951 of NZ_CP134062.1, forward strand.
GTGGCGCGATCCAGGCCGGCGCCTACCCGGACATGTTGCGCGCGGAGTGTGCCCGGCTCAACCGTGCCGGGCTGACCACCTGCTCCGAGATGGCCTTCGATCCCAAGTTCAAGCCGGTGGTCGAGCAGCTGCGCAACGACCTGACCGTACGGCTACGCACCTACGAGGTCTCCAATGCGCAGATGTCCACGCAAGCCACCCCCGGTGAGGGCGACGACATGCTGCGCCAGGTCGGCATCAAGATCTGGGTCGACGGCTCGCCGTGGATCGGCAACATCGCGCTGTCGTTTCCGTACCTGGATACCGCCGCCACCCGCTCGGCCGGCATCACCCCGGGCTCCTGCGGCTGCGCCAACTACACCCGCGAGCAGCTGACCGAGATCGTGGACGCATATCTGCCACTGGGCTGGCAGATGGCCTGCCACGTGCAGGGCGATGCGGGCGTGGACACCATCCTCGACGTCTATGAAGAGGCCTTGCGCAAGCACCCACGCGAAGACCATCGGCTGCGACTCGAGCATGTCGGCGCGATCCGGCCCGAGCAGCTGCAGCGCGCCGCCGCGCTCGGGGTCACCTGCAGCATCTTCGTCGACCAGATTCACTACTGGGGGGACGTCATCGTCGACGGGCTGTTCGGGGAGGAACGCGGTTCGCGCTGGATGCCGGCCGGCTCCGCGGTGGCCACCGGAATGCGGATCTCGCTGCACAATGACCCGCCTGTGACGCCCGAGGAGCCGTTGCGCAACATCAGTGTGGCCGCGACCCGGGTGGCTCCCAGCGGACGGGTGCTGGCACCGGAAGAGCGGCTCACGGTCGAGCAGGCGATTCGCGCGCAGACCATCGACGCCGCCTGGCAGCTGTTCGCCGACGACGTGACCGGCTCGCTGGAGGTCGGCAAGTACGCCGACCTCGTAGTGCTGTCGGCGGACCCCCGCACGGTGCCTCCCGAGCAGATCGCCGACCTCGAGGTTCGTGCCACCTTCCTGGCCGGTAGGCAGGTCTACGGGCAGTGATTCCCGCCCTGCAGGACCTGCTGGACCGCCTGCAGGTGGTGGCGCTGCCGATGCGGGTCCGGTTTCGTGGCATCACCACCCGCGAACTGGCATTGATCGAGGGCCCCGCCGGGTGGGGCGAATTCGGCGCCTTCGTCGAATACGGGCCGCCCGAGGCCGCGCACTGGCTGGCCTCGGCGATCGAGGCCGCCTACCGGCAACCCCCGCCGGCCAGACGCGACCGCATTCCCATCAACGCCACAGTGCCAGCCGTCAGGGCCGCCGAGGTGCCCGACGTGCTGGCCCGATTCCCCGGCGCCCGCACCGCCAAGGTGAAGGTCGCCGAGCCGGGACAGGGCCTGGCCGACGACGTCGACCGCGTCAACGCGGTCCGCGAGCTGGTGCAGACGGTCCGGGTCGACGCCAACGGCGGCTGGAGCGTGCCGGAGGCCGCCCGGGCCGTGTCGGCACTGACCGCCGACGGCCCGCTCGAATACGTCGAACAGCCCTGCGCCAGCGTCGCCGAGCTCGCCGAGTTGCGCCGCGAAGTGGACGTGCCCATCGCCGCCGACGAAAGCATCCGCAAGGCCGACGACCCGCTGGCGGTGGTCCGTGCCGGCGCCGCCGATGTTGCGGTGCTCAAAGTCGCTCCGCTGGGCGGCATTTCGGCGATGCTCCGGGTCGCCGCGCAGATCGACATCCCGATCGTGGTGTCCAGCGCATTGGACTCGGCCGTGGGGATCGGCCACGGCCTGGCCGCCGCTGCGGCCCTGCCGGAACTGCGGCATGCCTGCGGACTGGGCACCGGTCGGCTGTTCGTCGACGACGTCACCGATCCGGTCGCGCCCGTCGACGGATTTCTTCCGGTCGGTCCGGTGACACCCGATCCCGCCCGGCTCCGAGCGTTGAGCGCGCCGGCGGATCGGCGACAGTGGTGGATCGACCGGGTCAAGGCCTGCTACCCGTTGCTTGTACCGTCGATCGGGTGATCAACCTGGCTTTCGACGACAAGGGGACCGGTGAGCCGGTTGTCTTCATCTCCGGTCGCGGCGGTGCCGGACGCACCTGGCACCTGCACCAGGTCCCGGCGTTCCTGGCCGCCGGATATCGCTGTGTGACCTTCGACAATCGCGGGATCGGGGCCACCGAGAACGCCGAAGGCTTCACCACTGCGACCGTGGTCGCCGACACCGCGGCCCTGATCGAATCCCTGGGCGTCGGTCCGGTTCGGATCGTCGCGGTGTCGATGGGCTCCTATATCGCCCAGGAACTCATGGTGGTCCGGTCCGAACTGGTCAGCTCGGCGGTGTTGATGGCCACCCGTGGCCGGCTGGACCGCACCCGCCAGTTCTTCCATCAGGCCGAGGCCGACCTCGATGCGGCAGGCGTCGGCCTGCCCGCCACCTACGACGCGAAAACCCGCCTGGTGGAGAACTTTTCCCGCAAGACCCTGAACGACGACGCGGCCATCGCCGACTGGATCGCCATGTTCAGCATGTGGCCGACCAAGCTCACTCCCGGCTATCGCTGCCAGCTCGATATCGCCCCGCAGACCAACCGGTTACCCGCCTACCGCAACATCGCCGCCCCGGTGCTGGTGATCGGTTTCTCCGACGACGTGATCACCCCGCCCTATCTGGGCCGCGAGGTCGCCGATGCGCTGCCCAACGGCCGCTACCTGCAGGTCCCCGACACCGGGCACCTCGGGTTCCTGGAGCGGCCGGAGGCGGTCAATGCCGCGATGCTGAAGTTCTTCGGCGGGGCCAAGGCCTGACCCGCCGCTTACGAAGGCCGTCGAGACTGTATCCAGCGCGCACCGCATCGGCGTGTCGCCGCCCTGGACGCAGAGTCGACACCGCGCAGGGCTGTGACACCCTGTAGAGGTGAACCCCTCGACGACCCAGGCGCGCGTCGTCGTCGACGAATTGATTCGCGGCGGCGTCCGCGACGTGGTGCTGTGTCCCGGCTCACGCAACGCGCCGCTGGCGTTCGCGCTGCAGGACGCCGACCGGGCGGGCCGGCTACGACTGCACGTCCGCATCGACGAACGGACCGCCGGTTATCTCGCCATCGGTCTGGCCATCGGGGCGAACGCACCGGTGTGCATCGCCATGACGTCGGGGACCGCGGTCGCCAACCTCGGGCCGGCCGTGGTCGAGGCCAACTACGCCCGGGTGCCGCTGATCGTGCTGTCCGCCAACCGGCCGTACGAACTGCTGGGCACCGGCGCCAACCAGACCATGGAGCAACTCGGCTATTTCGGCTCGCAGGTGCGGGCCACCATCAGTCTCGGCCTGGCCGAGGATGCGGCCGAGCGGTTGCCCGCTCTCAATGCCACTTGGCGTTCGGCGACCTGCCGAGTGTTGGTGGCCGCCATGGGTTCTCGCACAGCGAACGCCGGGCCCGTGCACTTCGACATCCCGTTGCGCGAACCTCTGGTGCCCGATGCCGAGCACCTGAACGCGCCCGTGCCGGCCGGCCGTCCCGGTGGGAAGCCGTGGACCTACACCCCGCCGGTCACATTCGATCAACCGCTGGACATCGACCTCACGCCGGACACGGTCGTCATCGCCGGCCACGGCGCCGGCGCGCACCCCAACCTCGCGGCGTTGCCGACGGTCGCCGAGCCGACGGCGCCGCCGGCCGCCAACCCGCTGCATCCGCTGGCGCTGCCGCTGTTGCGGCCTCAGCAGGTGATCATGCTGGGCCGCCCCACGCTGCACCGGCCGGTGTCGGCGCTGCTGGCCGACGCCGCAGTGCCGGTATTCGCGCTGACGACGGGACCCCGCTGGCCCGACGTGTCGGGCAACTCGCAGGCCACCGGCACCCGGGCGGTCACGTCCGGCACGCCCAACCCGGCCTGGCTGCGCCGCTGCGCCGAAGTCAATCAGCAGGCTGTCACCGCGGTGCGCACGCAGCTGGCCGAGCACCCGCTCACCACCGGCCTGCACGTCGCCGCCGCGGTCGCCGACGCGCTGCGACCCGGCGACCAGCTGGTATTGGGGGCGTCGAACCCGGTGCGCGACGCCGCCCTGGTCGGGCTGAACACCCAGGGCATCCAGGTGCGCTCCAACCGCGGAGTCGCTGGAATCGACGGCACCGTGTCCACCATCATCGGGGCAGCGCTCGCGTTCGAGCGCGTCGGCAACACCGATGACCCACCCCGCACCGTTGCCCTCATCGGCGACCTCACCTTCGTCCACGACAGTTCGGGGCTGCTGATCGGACCCACCGAACCGACCCCGCGGCAGCTGACCATCGTGGTGTCCAATGACAACGGCGGCGGCATCTTCGAACTGCTCGAGCAAGGCGATCCGAGGTTCTCGGACGTGTCCGCACGGGTCTTCGGCACCCCGCACGACGTCGATGTCGGCGCGCTGTGCCGCGCTTACCACGTGGAGAGCCGCCAGATCGAGGTCGACCAGTTGGCCGCTGCCCTCGACGAACCGGGCGCCGGCATGCGGGTATTGGAGGTCAAGGCGGACCGGTCGTCGTTGCGGCGACTCCACGCAGCCATCAAGGCCGCTTTGTGAGAAGACTCGCCAGATCGCCGAAAGACCTGCTGCGCATCCTGATTCACGGCAGCAGCGAGGAACTGCCGGACACCCGGGCCAGGAGGGTGGTGCGCTGGGCCCGGATAACCGTGCTGATCGTCATACTTCTGGTCACCCTGCAGTCGGTGCTGTTGGTGGCCGGCGCGTGGCGCAATGACCTGGCGATCAAACGCAACATGGGGGTCGCGCAGGCCGAGGTGCTCAGTGCCGGGCCGCGGCGTTCCACCATCGAGTTCGTGACCCCGGATCGTGTCACGTACCGGCCGGAACTCGGCGTGCTCTACCCGTCGGAATTGGCCACCGGCATGCGGATCTATGTCGAGTACAACAAAAAGGACCCCAATCTGGTGCGGGTCCAGCATCGCAACGCCGGTCTGGCGATCATCCCGGCGGGCTCGATCGCGGTGGTGGCGTGGTTGATCGGTGCGGGGGCGTTGATCCTGTTGGCCGTGCTGGACAAGCGGCTGAATAAGGCCGATTCCTAGCGCGAACAGATTTCGCGTCGCGTACTCCCGGCGGCAACCTGGTCGACAGCCGCTGCTGCCACTGTGGTGGCGTGCGCGTTGCAATCGTCGCCGAATCGTTCCTGCCGCAGGTCAACGGTGTAAGTAACTCGGTGGTGCGGGTTCTCGAGCATCTGCGCCGCACCGGTCACGAGGCCCTCGTCATCGCCCCGGACAACCCACCCGGTGCGGCCCGTGCCGACCGCGTGCACGACGGTGTCCGCATCCACCGGACGCCGTCGCGGATGTTTCCCAAGGTGACCACGCTCCCGCTGGGCGTGCCCACCCCGCGAATCCTGCGGGTCCTGCGCGGATTCGACCCTGACGTGGTGCACCTGGCCTCGCCGGCGCTGCTCGGTTACGGCGGGCTGCTGGCCGCGCGACGGCTCGGCGTTCCCACCGTGGCCGTCTACCAGACCGACGTACCGGGCTTCGCGGCCAGCTACGGCATCCCGATGACGACCCGGGCCGCCTGGGCATGGTTCCGGCGCCTGCACAGTCGCGCCGACCGCACTCTGGCACCGTCCACGCCGACCATGGAAGTCCTTGCCGCTCAAGGTTTCCCACGTGTTCACCGCTGGGCGCGCGGCGTCGACCTGATCCGGTTCGCGCCGTCTGCGCGCGACGAGACGCTGCGCCGGCGGTGGTCTCCCGACGGCCGGCCGGTCGTCGGGTTCGTCGGCCGACTCGCCCCGGAGAAGCACGTCGAACGGCTCGCGGCGCTCGCGGGTGCCGGCACCGTTCGGTTGGTCGTCGTGGGCGACGGCGTCGACCTTCCGAAACTGCAAAAGGCAATGCCCACAGCGATATTCACGGGCGCGTTGTACGGTGACGAGCTCGCCGCGGCATACGCCAGCATGGACGTCTTCGTGCATCCCGGCGAACACGAGACGTTCTGTCAGGTCGTGCAGGAAGCGCTGGCGTCGGGGTTGCCGGTCATCGCCCCCGACGCCGGTGGCCCGCGCGACCTGGTGTCGCCGTGCCGCACCGGCCTGTTGCTGCCGGTGGCCGAGTTCGAGGCACGGCTGCCCGGGGCCGTCGAACACCTGCTGGCCGAGCGCCAGCGCTACTCGCAGGCCGCTCGGCGCAGCGTGCTCGGCCGCAGCTGGTCGGTCATCTGTGACGAACTACTCGGCCACTACGAGGCCGTGATGGCCCGTCCCGAACGGGCCCGGGCCACCCGGCGATACGCCTGAATGACCTAGCCCTGAGCCAGCTCGGCCACCGGTTGCCACTGTTCCCAGGTGCGCAGCCGGTTTTCGTAGTCGGCCCTGGCTGTTGCCAGCGGGGAAGCGCCGAAGAAAACCCGTAGCGGCGGCTCGTCGGCATCCACCACTTTGAGCAGCGCCTCCGCCGACGCCGACGGGTCGCCCGGGGCCGCCCACCGCTGCTTGCGCCATTCGTCCTGCTTGGCATGCACTTCGGCGTAGTCCGGCAGACGCTCAGCCCGGCGTGACGACGATCCGGCCCAGTCGGTGTCGAACCCCCCGGGCTCGATCAGCGTGACGTGGACGCCGAACGGGGCGACCTCCTGGGCCAGTGCCTGCGAGAAACCCTCCAGTGCCCACTTGGAGGCGTGGTAGATCCCGACGTCGGGGAACGCCGTGATGCCACCGATCGACGACACCTGAATGATGTGCCCGCTGCGCTGCGCCCGAAGGTAGGGCAATGCGGCCTGCGTGACCCACAGCGCGCCGAACACGTTCGTTTCGATCTGGTCGCGTGCGTCCTGCTCCGAGATTTCCTCGATGAATCCGAACTGTCCGTAGCCGGCGTTGTTGACCACGATGTCCAGCCGCCCGAAGTGGTCGTGGGCCTGCTGGACGGCAGCGAAGTCCGCGTCCCGGTCGGTCACGTCCAACTGGATCGGCAGCAGCGCGTCACCGTATTCGCCGACCAGGTCGTCCAGCGATGCGGTGTCACGTGCCGTGGCGGCCACCTTGTCGCCACGTTTCAATGCGGCCGTTGCCCATTGGCGTCCGAAGCCGCGCGATGTCCCGGTGATAAACCAAACTTTTTCGCTCACGCAGTCTTGCAACGCATCGACCGGCGACGAATTCCCGTATCCGGCGGCCGGGTAGCGTCTCAGGGGTGAGCCGCGCCGACCTTGACAAGGATCCCCGGGACGTCGCGTCGATGTTCGACGGGGTCGCCCGCCGATACGACATCACCAATACCGTGCTGTCGCTGGGCCAGGACCGGTTCTGGCGGCGCGCCACCCGGTCGGCGCTGAAAATCGGGCCCGGACAGAAGGTGCTGGATCTGGCCGCGGGCACCGCGGTGTCGACCGTGGAGTTGGCCAAGTCCGGGGCCTGGTGTGTGGCGGCCGACTTCTCGGTCGGCATGCTCTCCGCGGGCAGCTCCCGTGACGTACCCAAGGTCGCCGGCGACGCGACCCGGTTGCCGTTCGCCGACGAGGTGTTCGACGCGGTCACTATCAGCTTCGGATTGCGCAACGTGGCCGACTTCGCCGCCGGGCTGCGCGAAATGGCTCGGGTCACGCGGCCCGGTGGCCGGCTGGTGGTGTGCGAATTCTCCACTCCCACAAGCCCGTTGTTCGCCACCGCGTACAAGGAGTACCTGATGCAGGCGCTGCCGCGGGTGGCGCGCGCGGTATCCAGTAACCCCGACGCCTACGTCTACCTGGCCGAGTCGATCAGGGCCTGGCCCGACCAGGAGGCGCTGGCGCAGGAGATCGCGGGAGCGGGATGGTCCGCGGTGCGGTGGCGCAATCTGAGCGGCGGGATCGTGGCGTTGCACGCGGCGTACAAGCCGCTCTGAGAGCCCGCCGAGCCGGCGCCCTTAAGTGCCGGCGCGCTGCAAGAAGCCGACCTGCTCGGGGCAGTAGTGGTCGAGCGCCGCGCCGAGGAACTGGAACGCCTGCCCCTGGGTGGTGCCTCGCGGCAGATTGCGCTGCAGGAACGTGGCCGACTTGTACGGATCCCCGTCCACGCCCCGCTCGATGCGCTGGCAGCTGATCTTGCCCAGCCAGGCGTTGTAGTCCTGCGGGCCGTAGATGCCGTAGGTGTGCAGTTGCGAGTTGAACGGGGCGTCGTAGTCGTCGGCCTGGGCGGGTGCCGCCACTCCGATAGCGGCGACCGCCATGGCCGCGAAAGCACCCAGCCTAAATGCCTTCATTAGACGGACTATACACCTGGGCGATCAGCCGAGATGGGCCGAGAGCAGCCAGGCGCCGACCGACTTGCGGCCGTCGGGTTCGTCGCGGGCCTCGAAGCCGGGCATCTCCGGAGCGTCCGCCGGAAGCTGGGCGTGAATGCGCGCCGGCCGGATCTCGTCGATCACCCAGTACTTGGAGACGACCTCGCGCAGTTCGTCCTCGGTGACGGCATTCACCGGGCCCTGCGACAGCGCGGCCTTATCGAAGACGAGCACGAAGTAGGACGCCCCGGGAGCCGCGGCGCGCACGATGGACTGCTGATAGCCCTCACGAAGCTCGACGGGCATCGAGTGGAAGAGAGTGGAGTCGACGATCGTGTCGAAGCGGCCGGCCAATCCGGCGGGATAGCTGCCGAAATCGCTGATGTCGGCCACCGCGAAGCTCGCGTTGGCCAGGCCACGCCGCTGCGCTTCGGCCTGGGCCAGCTTGATGGCGGTGGGGGAGGCGTCCAGGCCGACGGTGCTGTGACCCCGTTCGGCCAACGCCAGCGAGATCGCGCCCTCTCCGCAACCGGCGTCGAGAACGTCGCCGCGGAACTTGCCCTGCTCGATGAGCGCGGCCAGCTCGGGCTGGGGCTCTCCGATGCTCCACGGCGGCCGGACGCCTCCGCCGAGCTGCTCCGATTCGCCCCGGTAAGCCTGTTCGAACTGAAAATCCACTGGTGAAGTCATGCCCTCAACATATCAACCTACCTGATACATGTCAACTAGATTGATACATCCAGAGGGGGTCACCACTGTGGCGCGAGCAGGCGCGAAATCGCACTGTGCGGCGCCAAGTCGTGCGATTTTGTGTCTGCTCGGCACCCTTGGGTGACCTCAGGTGAACGGTGGGCGGCGGTCGATCAGGCGCGAAGCCCGCCCGCCGCCGCGCCACACCCGCGCCACCCAGTCGGCGTCCTCATCGGTGACCAGATTGGCCATCACCCGCACCGCGATCCGCATCAACGTGGTGGACCGCATCGCGATCGGCCCGGTCGCCGGCAGGAATCGCTGGAAGGTCAGCAGCAGCGCCAGCCGGCGCGCGACCGAGAAGCCGCGGGCGTAGTGGTCGGTCAGCAGTGCCGGCCATAACTGGGAAAAGTCGGGCAGCTCCAGCATTTCGGCGGCCAGCCGGCCCGTCTCCAAGCCGTAGTCGATGCCCTCGCCGTTCAGCGGGTTGACGCACGCCGCGGCGTCGCCGATCAGCATCCAGTTCGGCCCGGCCACGCCCGACACCGCGCCACCCATCGGCAGCAGCGCCGAGGCCACTGCCCGTGGCGGCCCCTCGAATCCCCACTCGTCGCGCCGCAGGTCGGTGTAGTAGGAGATCAGCGGTCGCAACGCCAGATCGGCCGGCCGCCTGGTGGTCGACAACGCTCCCACGCCGATATTCACTTCGCCGTTGCCCAGCGGGAAGATCCAGCCATAGCCCGGTAGCACGGCGCCGTCGGGCGAGCGCAGTTCCAGATGCGACGTCAGCCAGGGGTCGTCACTGCGCGGCGTCGTCAGGTACCCGCGGGCAGCCACCCCGTACACCGTCTCCTGATGCCAGCGGCGGCCCAGCTTGCGGCCCAGCGACGACCGCGCGCCGTCGGCGACGATCAGCTGGTCACACGCCACCTCGGTACGGTCCGCCAACGTCACCGAAGTCACCCGTCGTGACGAATCATGATGCACCTCAACCACTTTGGTGCCCAGTAACATGCGCGCCCCGGACTCTTCGGCAACCTTGCGGATCCGGTCGTCCAGTTCCAGGCGCGCCACCGCGCTGCTGTGCGGCGGGAATGACGGACCCGGCCACTGCACCTCCACCTCGCCGCCGAAGCCGCTCATGCGCAGGCCCTGGTGCCGGATGCGGCCGGACAGCCACTCGCCCAGCCCCAGCCGCTCGAGTTCGAGAATGGCCCGGGGTGTCAGCCCGTCGCCACACGCCTTGTCGCGGGGAAAACTGGCCGAATCGATGACCAGGACGTCCCGGCCCGCCCGGGCGGCCCAGGCGGCCGCCGCCGACCCGGCCGGTCCGGCACCGACCACCACCACCTGCGCGCGTAGGGCTCTGGGGACTTTGTTCTCCACGCCCACCAGTATGTTGGTCGAATGAGAACTCCGGCGACGGTGGTGGCGGGCGTGGACTTCGGTGACGCCGGGTTCGCCGCGACTGTGCGTGACGGTGTCGCCCGGGTCGAGCAGCTCATGGATGCCGAGCTGCGGGGGTCCGACGAGGTGATGACCGAGTCCCTGCTGCATCTGTTCCAGGCCGGCGGCAAGCGGTTCCGTCCGCTGTTCACGGTGTTGGCCGCCCAGACCGGGCCGGATCCGGACAACGCGGACGTGACGGTGGCCGGCGCCGTGGTGGAGCTCATCCACCTCGCGACGCTGTATCACGACGACGTGATGGACGAGGCCGAAGTTCGCCGCGGGGCTCCCAGTGCCAACGCGCGCTGGGGCAACAACGTCGCCATCCTGGCCGGGGACTATCTGTTGGCGACGGCGTCGCGCCTGGTGTCCCGGCTGGGGCCGGAAGCAGTGCGGATCGTCGCCGACACGTTCGCCGAGCTGGTGACCGGGCAGATGCGAGAGACCCGAGGAACGCCCGACGGGGTGGACCGCATCGAGCAGTACCTGAGGGTGGTCCACGAGAAAACGGGCAGTCTGATCGGCGCCGCCGGCCGGTTCGGCGGCATGTTCTCGGGCGCCGACGACGATCAGATCGAACGGCTGAGCCGGCTGGGCGGCATCGTCGGCACCGCATTCCAGATCGCCGACGACATCATCGACATCGACAGCGAGTCCGACGAGTCGGGCAAGGTGCCCGGCACCGACCTTCGCGAAGGTGTGCGCACGCTGCCGATGCTGTACGCCCTGCAAGGCACCGACGACGACGGAGCTCGGCTGCGCGAGCTGCTGGCCGGACCCATCCACGACGACGGCGAGGTGGCCGAAGCGCTCGCCCTGCTACGGGCATCACCGGGCATGGCCCAGGCCAAGCAGACGCTCGCAGGCTATGCGGACCGGGCCCATCACGAGCTCAGCCTGTTGCCGCAGTGTCCCGGCCGCGACGCGTTACAGTCGCTGGTCGACTACACCGTCAGCCGGCACGGCTGAACCTGTCCGCACCGATCGGAACCCGAAGCGTCCTCTCGACCGTTGATCCGCTGTAATCAAGTCGTAGGAGGACACACCCATGACCTGGCATCCGCATGCCAACAGGCTGAAGACATTCCTGCTGTTGGTCGGTATGTCCGCGATGATCGTGTTCGTCGGCGCGCTGTTCGGCAGAACCGCCCTGATTTTCGCGACCCTGTTCGCGGTCGGGATCAACGTCTACACCTACTACAACAGCGACAAGCTGGCGCTGCGGGCCATGCACGCGGTACCGGTGTCGGAGTTGCAGTACCCCGCTATGTACCGGATCGTGCGGGAGTTGGCCACCGCCGCCCACCAGCCCATGCCCCGGCTTTACATCAGCGACACCAACGCGCCCAACGCATTCGCCACCGGTCGCAACCCGCGCAATGCCGCGGTGTGTTGTACCACCGGGATCCTGCAGATCCTCAACGAGCGCGAGCTGCGCGCCGTGCTGGGTCATGAGCTGTCGCACGTCTACAACCGCGACATCCTGATCTCCTGTGTGGCCGGTGCGCTCGCATCGGTGGTCACCGCCCTGGCCAACATGGCCATGTGGTTCGGCGCATTCGGGGGCAACCGCGAAGGTGGCGCCAATCCCTTTGCCCTGCTTCTGGTTTCGTTACTTGGCCCGATCGCCGCGACGGTCGTGCGGCTGGCGGTGTCTCGCTCCCGGGAATATCAGGCCGACGAGTCCGGCGCGATGCTGACCGGTGACCCGCTCGCGTTGGCGTCCGCGTTGCGCAAGATTTCCGGCGGCGTGCAGATGGCACCGTTGCCGCCCGAGCCACAGCTGGCCAGCCAGGCCCACCTGATGATCGCCAACCCGTTCCGCGCCGGCGAGCGCATCGGGTCAATGTTCTCGACGCACCCGCCGATCGAGGACCGCATTCGCCGGCTGGAGCAGATGGCCCGCGGCTGATGCCGGGGCGACTGTCGATGTGGTGGCGCCCTCTGTTGTCCAAAAACCATTCAGGCCGCCGGGATACCCCGAAGGCGCCTGAGGCGCAGCCAATGTCGACATCCAGGATCCGCGCGTGGTGCGCCGCGGCAGCCGTAACGGCCACAGCCAAAGCTGTCGTCGCGGCACCGCCAGCTGGTGCGGAGCCGCTCGACGAACTCAGGAGGCTGCTGCCGGCGGGATACGGTCCCGACTCATGTGAACCGGCTCAACCTGGATTCCTCGGGGAAGGCGCATTGGCCGGGCTGAATTGCCGGGACAATTCGCTGCCCGGGGGTCCGGCCTACGCGCAATACGAGCTTTTCGCTGACCGGAACATGCTGGGCGGTCAATTCCAGCATGACGTCAACGCCAGGCACCCCCAGCCGGTGCCCTGCCCGGGCGGCCGGCCTTCGCCGGGGTCCTGGCATGACGACCGAACCCCGAATCAGTCCTTCGGTTCGGTCTTGTGCGGCCGCCTGGAAGGTGGTCCCGACCTCGCCGTGGAGTGGACGAACGAATCGAATCTTGTTCTCGCCCTAGCCAGCGGGCCCGATCTCGCCAACCTCTACGACTGGTGGACGGCCAGCCGATGACCGGGCGGACTATTGCGGCGGCGGCTGCCAGCCCACCGGGAACCAGCCGGCGCGCGCCCAGCCGACCGCGTTTGGGCCACCAGTGCGGAACGGACCCATCGGCGTGTCGACCGGTGTGGTGTTCGGTGGAACTTCGGAGCCGGCGTGCACGAGGGTGCTCTTCCATTGCGGCTCGGGAGAGGTTTCACCGCTCACATACATGCGGTAGTCCCAGTCGTTTGACACGCCGATCGAGGGCGTGTTGGTCGAATGGGTCTTCATCCATTCCGCCATGTCGACGCGGATCATTCCGCAGACGTCCCACAGCATCTCGCATGCGACACTGACGAAGTCGCCGAGTAGCGTGGTCACCTTCTGCCCGGGCTCAGCTTGGACCGGATTGCCCTCGGTGTCGTACAGCAGGCCACGCCAGCCCTGACTCCTGGTATCGGGCGCCCACACGACCATCTCGTAGATGAGTCGACCGGGTGGGTCGGCCCGCGCGACGGTCGGCATGCCCGATGCTCCCAGCACTGCCGCTGCGAACATCAGCCATGCTCCCAAGCAGTTCGCCGGCCTGCAAAACCGCATCTGAGGCTCCTTACGAATGTGCCGCGGGCGTTGTCAGCCTAAAACGCCGGCGGACCATGCCGATAGGGCACAACGGACGGCGTCCGGTGACTGAAATGAGGCCATTCGCCCCTGTTGTCACCGTGATCTTCGATGCCACGCTCCTCGCTATGAGGCTGACGATGTGGGTTTATTCGGCCGTGAGCTTGTTGCTGGTGGGAACCGCGTGCGGCGAGCCCCGACAGCCGGCGGCGACGTCACCGAAGCCGACGGCATCTTCGACCGTGACACCGGCCGCCGGTACGGTCCGGGTCTACTTCGTCCGGGCGGACAAGGTTGCCACCGCGGGTCGTCAGGTGGCCGATCCGAGCGCGAAAGATCAAGCGGTGCAGGCCCTTTTGTCCGGACCCAGTGACTTCGAACGAAGCATCGGCATGTCGACCGATATCCCGTCCGCATCCAAACTGCTCGGCCTCAAGGTCATCGACGGCACCGCTACCGTTGACCTTTCCAACGACTTCCAATCGGGGCAGGCCACGCAGCGGATCCAACTCCGCGTCGCCGAAATCGTTTTCACACTAACTCAATTCCAGGACGTACGGCAGGTGACCATCACCCTCGAGGGCAAGCCCGTGGAAGGCGGGGTGGATCTGAAACGCGGCGACCTCGAGACGTTGACGCCGAAGATCCTCGTCGAGTCTCCGGTTCCCGGGCAAGCAGTGACCTCACCGCTGAAGGTATCCGGAGCCGCCAACGTCTTCGAGGGAACGCTCTCCTACTCGGTCGACGCCGCCGAAGGTGCAGAACTGGATCACGGTTTTACGACTGCGACGCAGCAGGAATGGAGCAACTGGTACGCCTTCACCTTCACGTCCACTTACCCGGCGCAGCAAGGTCGTCTCGGCCATGTGGTCGTGTGGGAAACGAGCATGAAGGATGGATCCCGGCTCAATGTCTACGACGTGCCGGTGAACATGTGAGCTTCTGCCGCACCGGTTCACAGCTGTCGTGCCTGAATCGGTGCCTGGCGAATTGCCGTCTTTCCCAGGCGGATTGGTCAGCACTCAGCGCTCAATCACCGTCACCGTGCCGTCGTTGAAGCTTGTGACATAGACGGTGTGGGTCGCCGGATCCACGGCGACGCCGTGCCCCAGCGACGCCCCGACGAGGGGCGCGGTGACGGTGACCCCGCGCGTAGACCCGTCGATCACCGCGAGGGTGTCGTTGGCGTACTTGGTGACGTAGACGGTGTGGGTGCCCGGATCGACCGCCAGCCCGTCCGGTGACTTGCCGATGGGAACGGTCGCGGTCACCGTGCGGGTCGATGCGTCGACCACCGACACCCTGCCACTGCGCGACGGGGGCTGGGTGTCGTTCGGGGCGATTTCGGGGTCCCGGGTAGCGACGTAGACGACGTGGGTGTCGGGGTCGACTGCAACGGCTTCGGGCCACTGGCCGAGCGGCATCGTGGCGGTCACGGCATGCGTCGACCCGTCGATCATCGACATGGTGTCGTCGCCCGAGTTGGTGACGTAGACGACGTGGTTGCCGGGATCGACCGCCACCTCGCCCAGGAATTTGCCGACAGGCACGGTCGAGGTGACGGCGTGGCTGGACCCATCGATCACTGCCACCGAGCCGTGCCCGTCGTTGGGATCGGACGCGCCGACGTAGACGGTGTGAGTGCCCGGATCGAGTGCGACCGACTTCGAGCCGGGGGCGACGGGCACCGTGGCGGTGATCTTGTTGGACGCGCCGTCGATGACCGACACGGTGCTGTCCGTGGCGTTGACCACGTAGACGGTGTGGGTGCCGGGATCCACCGCCACCGGGCCCGAGCGCTTGCCCAGGGGCACAGTGGCGGTCACCGTACGCGTCGACCCATCGATCACCGAGAGCGTGCCGTCGCCGCTGTCGGGGTCCAAGTTGCCGACATAGACGGTGTGGGTGCCTGAGTCCACCGCCACGCCTCCGGGTCCCTTGCCGACGCGGATGGTCGCGGCGACCCGGTACGTGCCCTGCCCGTTTGTCGGCGCTGCCGAGGTCGAACTCGACGTCGACGCCTGACCTCCGGAAGGACCCCGGCATCCCGACAAGGCCACGGCCAGGACGAGGGCTCCGATCACCGCGAGTACGCCGACCCCAGGTTTGCGGGGACACTCCCCGCGCCGACTCAAGGCACTGACAATCACCGTCATGTTGGTTACCCCCTCGGCTCCTAACTGGTATTACGTAGTCGCACAATACGAGCGAACAGCAAGCGGCGTTCCCATAACGGCAACGGTGCCGCCGCGGCCTGGCAAATCACGTCGCCGCTGTCAGGCGTGCGAGCACAGTCCCGTCGGACGCGATCAACTCGAGCCCGCCCGGAGGGTTGGCCATCCGGCTGGAACGCTTAAGGGCCTGCTGGACAGCCACTTCCACCGCCATGACGTCGGGACTACACATCATTTTCGTGTAAGAGAGATCGGAAAAACTCAGATCTGTCCCGCTCGAAACGTAGCGCCCGGAGAATTGATTGCAGCCCGTGTCGCCGGTCGCCGCGCCATCGGCGGAAAATGCCAACGTCGGCTGCACGGCCGTGGGGGGTGCCGCGCCCATGATCTCGACGAAACGCCATGAGGTACCGGCGATCATCGACGGCGGAGGGTCCTGCGGCAAGGTGATTTTCGACCCGCTCTGCGCTGGCGTACCCAGTGCCACAGCGCAATTGAACGCGAAGAAAGCCGTTACGATCACCGCGGTCGATAATGCGCGAACCATGGTCATTTCCCTCGGTCCTGTTGGATGCGGGTCCTTGAGCAGCCGTGGAAGGCTACGTTGCCGGGTCGGGGTGGCACTGGGGAAGGGCCTTTTGACCTGGGGTGAAGAGTCTTAAGGCCCGCGCCGGGGTGGGCATCTAACGACCAATCGTGCGGTGGACGTTGCGAAAATCCTTGCATCGGAACAAAGTTCGGACGTGGCCGGTCAGTAGCCGACGACGGCTTCACGCTGTGCGTGGCGCCTTCTGGCAAGCACAGCGACGGACAGGGCGGTGATCACCGCACCGCAGCAGGCGAACGAAAAGCCGGAGAACAGATAGGCAATCGGGGTGCCCATGTCGTCGCCGTTGCCCACGGACAAGAGGCCCAGGAGGCACCCGGCCAATCCCACCACGACCGTCGAGACCCCCGTGATGACGCTGTACAGCGGGTGAGACTCCGGTCTGAGAAGGGCAAGTATTCCCAAGATCAACGCCGCCACACAGAGCGCCAGAACGGTCAGAAAGTAAGTGCGCCACAAGGTGTCCACCAATGCGGGGGCGTATGCCCGGCGCGTAGGCACATCGGGTAACGCGCCGGCATGGAAATATCCGAATATCAGCGCGAACAGAACCAGCGAGATCCCCTGCGCGATGCTGACGGGTGATGCCTTGGCGGTCACCGCACGCGTGCGCTTATCGGCCACACTGCGCGTGTCGATGCCGCCCAGCGGCACGAAGGCCCCCCAATCATGGCCGTCCCAATATCGGGACCCTGCCGCCCCGGACGGATCCGGGTACCAGCCTGGCTCTGGCGGCGTCATCTGCATTCCCGCTGTGTGTCCGATTTAGCCGCGAACGGAGGTGACCGCGGTTGTTCTATTGGGCACGCTCAAAGCAGTGCTGAGTGAGGTGAGCCACGACGTGATCGAGGAGTAGATGCTCGTGAGGCTGGGCGTGGCCGCTGGTGGTTGCTGGGGAGCGTTGGCGCTGGAGTTGCTACAGGCGGCAGATGTCCCTACGACACCCATGGCGATGAGTGCGGCTGCCCCGGCCGTAGCGGCGAGGCGGCGGGCTAAGAATTCTGACCTCATGGCGTTCCCTTCATCCGCGATGTGGGCAATCGTCCCCGCACTTTTCGGTCAGGACTAGAACCGAAAGTCCTTTGGCGTCGTTGCCGGTACGCTGGCCACCCATGAAAAGAGGGGTATGACGACGCCGTCGCCACCACCCGACGGCCGGGCCCGCAGTAGGCTCCGAACCTGGATCCGGGCAGTTGCCGTCGTGGGTCTTCTCGTCGTCGCGGCCGTGGCCGTCGGCGTGATAGCCGCCCACCGCGAACGGGCGGCGTTGACACCCGGCGGTACGGCAAGGTCACAACTCGTCGATCTCGCTTTGCCGCCGGGCTCGAAGCTGATCGATTCCTCGCGGACGAACGAATGGGACGCGAGCGAGTTCTGGGAGCTGGCATTGCCGTTCGACCGGGAAGTGGCAGCGCTCCGCGGCCAGTTGCCCATCGGTCGTGATCTTCAAGGACTGCGCTGGTGCCTGGAAGACACCAACGACAGCGTCGGTTATGTCTACTGGAGGTGGGGTGACGCACCGACCAGGAGGATGATCGTCGTCGAGGTGTTCCGGCTCTTCAGCCCGCTTCAGAAGCGCGGCGGTGTGAACATCCTCAAGACGGCCAGTACGCCGGACCCTTGCGCCAAGGGGTAAGCGCGGAACTCAGACGGCGGGTTCGGGCGCGGTCCCTCCCACCACCGATGCGACCTGCGTTCCCGGTGAGTGTCCCCGCTCCAGCACGCCGTCGATGCGTACTTGGCCGCCGTTGGCCAGGTGCTGCTGCTGCCAGTCGGTAATCGCTTGATGCGCAGCATGATCGAGGTAAGTGACCGCGATGTGCAGGGTGACGGTGCTGCCGCGTGGGATCGAGGCCAGCACGCGGGTCAGCCGCGGCAGGCTGAGGAAGGTGCAGGCGCCCTCGATGGTGACGCGCCACTGATCGCCGTCAGCAGCGGCCTGCACCTTGGCCCGGATCACCCGCCATCCGGTCATCGCGATGGCCAGCGCCAGCCCGATCAGGACGCCGTGCAGGAGGTTGAGGAAGACGACGGCGACGATGGTCACCAGATAGATCGCGAAATCGCCGGTCTTGACCGCGGTTTCGATGTGCGCCGGTTGTAACAGCTGAATTCCGATCACAATCAGCAGCCCGGCCAGCGCGGCGCTGGGTATCTGTTCGATCAGGCCCGCGAAGGGCAGCGCGAACAGCAGGATCCAGAACCCGTGCAGGATCGTCGAGGCGCTGGATTTGGCCCCCGCCTTGATATTTGCCGAGCTGCGCACGATGACTCCGGCGATCGGCAGGCCGCCGATGGCGCCCGAGACGATGTTGGAGGCGCCCTGGCCGATCAGCTCGCGGTCGAGGTTCGTGCGCGGCCCGGTGTGCATCCGGTCGGTGGCGACCGCCGTCAACAGGCTCTGCACGCTCGTGATCAGCGTGACGGTGATGATGCCGACCACCACGGCCCCCCAGTTGCCGTGCGGTATCGAGGGCAACTGCAGCGCGTCGATCACGGAGCCTTCCAGCGTGATACGTGAAACGGTGAACGGAAACACCACCGAGATCACCGTCACGACCACGATGGCGACCAGTGGGCCCGGAACGGCGGCCAGCTTCGCCGGGGCCCACCGCCACGCGACCATGATCGCGATCACCAGCAGGCCGAGGAAGAGTCCGGGCCGGTGAGCACCGAGGATCTGGGCAGGCAGTTCCACCACGTTGACCCAGGCCGAGCTGTGCGACTCCCCACCCAACAGCACATGCGTCTGCTGCAGCGCGATGGTGATCCCGATGCCGGCCAACATCGCATGCACCACCACCGGCGAAATCGCAAGCGCCGCACGGGCAACGCGGCTGAGCCCCAACAGCACCTGCATGAGGCCCGCGACAGCGGTGATGAAGCACGTTATACCCCAGCCGAATTCGGCTATCAGATCGGCGACAATCACTGTCAGGCCGGCGGCCGGACCGCTCACCTGCAATGGCGACCCACCCAGTGCGCCGCCGACGATACCGCCGACGATCGCGGCGATCAGACCGGCGAGCACCGGCGCGTCGGAGGCGATCGCGATGCCCAGCGATAAGGGCAGTGCCACCAGGAAAACTACCAGTGACGCCGGCAGGTCGTGTTGCATGACGGCCCGCAGCCGACCTGTTCGCGAGGCGCCCCCGATTTCGTCGATCAACGGATGCTCCCTCGTCAGATGTAGCGGGGGACAATGCGACATCCGCCCCGGGTCAGCCGTAACGCTCTGACGCACAAGCGAATACGGACTGACCCGAAACGCCGGTGTTTCGGGCGGCCCGCATGACGACCTTTGAAAGACGGTATGGGGGGCGGCTGGCACCGGCAACCGGACGCGCTGGGTGCATAGCGAACGCAAATTTTCTATGCGCCGCACCTGATCAGCGCCTGATGGAGCCTGGGGTCAGAACCCGGAGCCGTGCACCTCGTGTCCGGGTTCCTCGGCGGCCAGGCCACTGTAAGCCTGCTCGACGGTCGAGCCGTGGTTGATCACGGCGTCGACCTCGCGTGCGATAGGCATGTTCAAACCGAACTCCTCAGCGAATTCCATGATCACACTGGCGGCCTTGACGCCCTCGGCCACCTGGTTCATCGAGGCGATGATCTCGTCGATCGGCTTGCCGGCGCCCAGCTGTTCGCCGACGTGGCGGTTGCGGCTGCGCTGGCTGGTGCACGTGACGATCAGGTCGCCGAGACCGGCCAGGCCGGGGAAGGTCTCGGCGTTGCCGCCCATCGCCACCCCGAGCTTGGTCATCTCGCGCAGCGCCCGGGCGATCACCAGTGCCCGGGTGTTCTCGCCGATGCCCAGCGAATAGCCCATCCCGACGGCGATGGCGAAGACGTTCTTGAGCGCTCCGGCCATCTCCACGCCGATCACGTCGTCGGTGGTATAGACGCGGAAACGCCGGGTGCGGAACATGTGCGACAGCCGGGTGGCCAGGTGTTGGTCCGGCATGGCCAGCACCGCGGCCGCGGCGTACCCCTCGGCGACCTCACGCGCGATGTTCGGTCCGGCCAGAATTCCGGCGGGATGCCCGGGCAGGATCTCCTCGATGATCTGGGACATCCGCATGTTGGTGCCCTGTTCGAGCCCCTTGACCAGGGAGACCACCGGCACCCACGGCCGCAGTTCCTTGGCCAGCTCGGTCAGCACTCCGCGGAAGCCGTGCGACGGCACGCCCATGACCAGAACGTCCGCGCAATTGGCGGCTTCGGCGAAGTCGGTAGTGGCGCGCAGCGAGCTGCTCAGCGCTACCTCGTTGCCGAGGTAGCGGCTGTTGCGGTGATTCTCGTTGATGTCCTTGGCCGTTTCCTCCGACCGCACCCACTGCAGCGTCGGTCCGCGGCGTGCGCAGATTGAGGCGACCGTGGTGCCCCAGGAACCGCCACCGAGGACAACGACATTGGGTTCGCGCTTCTCAGCTGCCATGAACGCCAGCCTATTGCGGCGGCTTCTGAATACCAACGACCGAATACCAACGACCGGATACCAACGACCGAATACCAACGACCGGATACCAACGACCCACGGGCAGAGGACTTCGGGCCCTTCCCGCGGGGGCGCCGACACCGGGAAGCTGACGGAGTGACCCTGTGCCGAGCAATGCTTGCCGCAGCCGCGCTCGTCGTTTCGGTGTCGTGGCCCGCCACCGCGATGGCCGATGGTGGCCGACCGCGGGCCAACGCCGAACAGATTGCAGCGGCACGGATACGGCCGGCCGTCATGTTTCTCGGTGTCGAGGCGTACGGCATGGTCAGGTTGCCCGACGGGAAGACGCTGTCGTTCTTCGGCGAAGGATCCAACGCCCCGTTCGTCACCACCTGGAACTGCACCGGATTCGTCGTGAACCCCGACGGCTGGGTCGCCACCGCCGGGCACTGCGCCGATCCGGACACGGCGAAGGAGCAGATACTCAAACGGGCGGTCGGCGAGTACCAGGCCCAATATCCGGACGCGCCGGTCAGCCAGGATCCGCTGGCGACGCTGGATTGGCTGGCGAAGAATGCGCGGGTGGAGGGCACCTTGCCGGGCCAGGGGCCGCAGGTGAACCTGACGCTGATCTACGGCACCGGGACGAAGATCGCTGAGAAGATGCCCGCCTCCGTCGTGGACTTCAAGCCACTCGGCAAAGGTGACGTGGCCCTGCTGAAGGTTGACAAACACAATCTGCCGTCATCCGAACTCACCACCGACTCCGCGGTCAGCATCGGCACACCCGTGCTGGCCGTCGGTTACGCCGAACCCACCGCAAGGCTGACCGGCCGGTCTCTCGACCCGACCAACAAGAGCGGCAAGGTGAGCAAGAAGTCGAACGTGAAATCGAGCCCGGTCTACGAGATCGACGCCGCCGTCGCCGAGGGCATGAGTGGTGGCCCGACCGTGGACCTCAGCGGAAAGGTGATCGGCGTCAACAGTTTCGGGCCCGCCGGCGAACCGCAGCCGTTCAACTTCATCGCACCCGCGGACACCCTCGCGACGATGCTGGCCGCCAAGGCCGTCAAGCCCACGCTCGGGCCGGCCGATCAGGCCTACCGCCGCGGACTCAGTCATTACTACGAGGGCCGCTACAGCGATGCGATCGCCGACTTCGACCTGGCCCTGACGCTGTCGCCCGACTATCCCGGCGCCGCCGATCTCAAGACCAGTGCGGCCAATCTCCGCCAGCAGTACGGTGACGTCTCGGTGTTCGAGCGGTCAAACCTGTTGTGGTACATCGCAGCTGGTGCCTTGCTGGTTCTGCTGGTCGGCGGCTGGGTGAGTCTTCTGGTGATCCGGAATCGGCGCCAGCGCGGCGCCGAAGAAGAATCCACCGAACCGGACGACGAAGACGCCGCCGACGACACGGTGCGCCCGCTGGAACTCGTCCCTGCTGCCGGCACCGACGAACCGCACTTCTGCGCCAACTGCGGCGCGCAACATCACCACACCGAGAAGTTCTGCCCGAACTGCGGCAAGAAGATCTCGCTGGGGGCGTCCGCCTAACCCGCCAGGGCGGCGCGGTCGGCGACCCGGCCGAACTCCATGGCCTCGTCGATGCGGTCGAACCGGTATTCGATGGCGTCGGCGAAATAGTTCTGCCGCACGTTCCAGGGCCGTTTGGTGCCCGACTTGGGCAGCGCGTGCAGCGCCCGCTTGACGTAGCCGGCCTGAATATCCCAGGCCGGCTTCTCGGTCATCGGCTGATCACCGAGGTGCGGGCTGGCGTGGGTGTAGCCGTGCTCGGCCATGTAGGCCAGCAGCTTGGCGGTCGCCCGTGCGGTCATATCCGCCCGCAACGTCCACGACGCGTTGGTGTAGCCGACGCACCAGAACAAGTTAGGCACGTCCTCGAGCATGTGCGCCTTGTAGACGAAGCGGTCC
Source organism: Mycobacterium sp. Z3061 (assembly GCF_031583025.1). Classification (NCBI taxonomy): domain Bacteria; kingdom Bacillati; phylum Actinomycetota; class Actinomycetes; order Mycobacteriales; family Mycobacteriaceae; genus Mycobacterium; species Mycobacterium pumcae. The sequence continues at coordinate 1,129,563 of NZ_CP134062.1, forward strand.
CTCGGGTTGATCTCGACGCCGTCGATACTGATGGCGGCGCCGCCGAGGGCCTGCAATCGCAGGCCGGTGGCGGTGACGATGACGTCGGCGTCCAGATGCCGCCCGGATTTCAGGGCGATGCCGGTGGCGTCGAAGTGGTCGATGTGATCGGTGACCACCTCGGCGCGACCGTCGGCCACGACCTGGTACAGGTCGGCGTCCGGGATCAGGCACAGCCGCTGGTCCCACGGGTTGTAGCGGGGCTTGAAGTGGGTGTCGACGTCATAGCCCGCCGGTAGGTTCTGCACCGCTTTGCGGCGCAGCAGCCACTTGATCAGCGGCGGTGTCTTACGCGACAGGAACCACAGCACGCCCTCCATCAGCGCGTTGTAGAACCGGATGGTCAGGTGAGCAAGCCTGCGGGGCAACAACTTTCGGCTGAGCCAGGCGACCTTGCTGTATTTGGACGACGAGATCAGGTACGTCGGCGAACGCTGCAGCATGACCACCTTGCCGGCTTTTTCGGCCATCGCCGGAATCAGCGTCACCGCGGTCGCGCCGCTGCCGATCACAACCACGTTCTTGCCGGCGTAGTCCAGGTCCTCGGGCCAGTGCTGGGGATGGACCACGGTGCCACCGAACTGTTCGATGCCGGGGAAGTCGGGGGTGTAACCCGCGTCGTAGTCGTAGTAGCCGCTGCCGAAGAACGCGAACCTGCTGCGGCACTGCTTGGTGACGCCGTCCTGCTCGTAGCGGACGGTCCAGGTATCAGTGGCCGAATCCCAGTTCGCGCCCCGGACGTGGCTGCGGAACCGGATGTGCTTGTCGATGCCGTACTTGCGGGCCATGTCGGTCAGGTACTCGCGGATGTGTTCGCCGTCCGCGACGCCTTCTTCGCGGGTCCACGGCTCGAAGGGGAAGCTGAGCGTGAAGATGCTGCTGTCCGAGCGCACCCCCGGGTACCTGAACAGGTCCCAGGTGCCGCCGATCCGCTCCCGCCGCTCCAGGATCATGTAGGACAAGCCCGGGTTGCGCTCGAGGATGCGATAGGCCGCCCCGAGGCCGGAGATGCCGGCGCCGACGATGAGGACGTCTACGTAATCCGTCTCGTAATGAGTCACGTGATTCAGCCTAGGGAGCGACCAGCCGATCGAGCCAGGGACTTCGGGCCCCGGGCGAGACGGCGCGAGAGCGATTGGAACCTGGCTGCTATCCCGCGGTTCGAATTTCGCAGTGGGGTTCCGTTCGCGGACCGGGTCAGCGGTAGTTCACGAACTGCAGCGCGACATCGAGGTCGGCCTGCTTGAGCATCGAGATGACGGCCTGCAGGTCGTCGCGCTTCTTGCTGGTCACCCTGACCTCGTCGCCCTGGATCTGGGTCTTGACGGTTTTGGGCCCCTCATCGCGGATGAGCTTGGTGATCTTCTTGGCGTTCTCACTGCTGATGCCCTGCTTGAGTGTTCCGCTCAGCTTGTAAGTCTTGCCGGAGGCCTGCGGTTCGCCGGCCTCGAACGACTTCAGAGAGATGTCACGGCGGATCAGCTTTTCCTTGAAGACGTCGAGCGCGGCCTTGACCCGTTCTTCGGTGGACGAGGTCAGCTCGATGCCTTCCTCGCCCTTCCACGCGATCTTGGTGTCGGTGCCGCGGAAGTCGAAGCGCGTGGACAGTTCCTTGGCGGCCTGGTTGAGCGCGTTGTCGACTTCCTGCCGGTCGATCTTGCTGACGATGTCGAACGAGGAGTCCGCCATGCGTTGCGTCCTTTCTCAGTGCTGCCCGTTTGTGAACTGTCTACCCCGTCGTTGTACCCTGCTAGGCGGCAGGTTGCCCGAGCGGCCAATGGGAGCGGACTGTAAATCCGTCGCGAAAGCTACACTGGTTCGAATCCAGTACCTGCCACCACAGCTCAGAGGCTATTTCCCGCCGCGCGAGTAGTCCGGGCCACCGCGTCGGAGGTGGCCGGCACCGCGGCCAGGGCATCCCGCCGAGCAGCGCTGGTGAGACGACGGAAGCACGTCGCTAGACGACCGTCTCCACCCATTTCATCAGCATCAGGACGAGAAACGTGAGGATTGCCAAGACGATGCCCGCGGCGATCGCGAGGCATCCCAGCACGACGCCCGCGATCGCGACGCCAGCCTTGTCGGCTTCGCCGCGCCGGACTCTTTTGAGGGCAGCGCCCCCGGTCGCCACTGCGACTATGCCCAGAATCGCCCCGCCGAATATCGGCCAGCCCGTTCCCAGCGCAAAGGCCACCGCGTCCGTCAGCAGGGCCATGACCGCGGCGATAATCGAAGCCGTGCCCGGGCCGTTCTTCGGGGCGGTGCGGGGCGCAGTGCAGCCTGAGGACTGTGGAGGCGGATATCCCGTTGTGCCGCAGGGGTTCTCAGGCCCGTCCCGGGAATCGCTCATGATCTGCACTCTCCAATGACCACCCTCGGTCGTCATCAGCCGCCCGCCCCGACTGTGCGCCCTCAACGCGCCGCTCTACTAGGGCCTTTGGGCCCCGAATGACGCCGCCCCGGTCGCACAGCTCGGGTATCGCCCCCAATAGAAGCGGTTTCCGCTCATCCGAGATCGTGGCCGTTTAGCGTTGGTGACCCATGCAGCATCTGGAAATGCTTGGCGGAGCTCGCATACTTCTCATTGAGAGAAGTGACAAGGAGAGGGATGACAGTGTCGTCGGTAACCGCTGAACCCAAGACGTCGTCGAACCTGGCTTCGATGTTCTTTGATCGAGTCGCCGTTTCCACCGATAAAGAGGCGTTTCGGCAACTGCATGACGGCCGCTGGGTGTCGATCACCTGGCAGGAGACCGCCGACCGGGTGCGGGAACTCGCGGCGGCCTTGCTCGCGTCGGGCATCGAACCGGAACAGCGCGTCGCCATCATGGCGGGCACCCGGTACGAGTGGATCCTGGCCGACCTCGCCGTGATGTGCGCCGGTGCGGCGACGACGACCGTCTACCCCAGCACGCACGCGGCGGACGCCACCTACATCGTGGCTGACTCGGAATCGCAGATCGTCTTCGCCGAGGACGCATCACAGGTCGCCAAACTCGCCGACAATCGCGGCGACCTGCCGGACGTACGGCTGGTGGTGGTCATGGACGGGGAGGGTGACGGGGACTGGGTCATCACTTTCGACGAATTCGCCCGCCGCGGTGCCGCTCACCTGCAGGAACAGGCGAAGTGCGTGGAGGAAGCCGCAGCCACGGTGACCAGCGAGTCGCTCGCCACGCTCATCTACACGTCGGGCACCACCGGACGCCCGAAGGGGGTTCGCCTCGCGCACCGGTCATGGACCTCGGCGGCGGAGTTCATCCGCAACGAGGAACTCCTGGGCGAGGACGACCTGCACGTGTTGTGGCTGCCGCTGGCCCACTCGTTCGGCAAGGTGCTGCTCGCCAGCCAGCTTGCGTGCGGTTTCGTCAGCGCTGTCGATGGGCGCGTGGACAAGATCGTCGAGAACATGGGCATCGTGAAGCCGACGTTCATGGCCGCGGTGCCGCGCATCTTCGAGAAGGCGCACGCGCGGATCGTGATGACGAGCCAGGAAGGCGGTGGCATCAAGGCCCGGTTGTTCGAGCAGGCCTTCCGGGTTGGCCTGGACGTCAGCCGCCGGCGCCGTGACGGCAAGCCCGTGCCGCTGCCGCTACGGCTGCAGCAGCAGCTGTTCGACCGCCTGGTGTTCAGCAAGGTGCGCGCGGTCTTCGGCGGCCGGCTGCGGTTCTTCGTCTCCGGGTCCGCGCCGCTGAACCGTGAGATCGCCGAGTGGTTCCTCGCGGCCGGGGTGCTGGTGCTGGAAGGCTACGGGCTCACCGAATCCGCGGGGGCCGGGTTCATCAACCGTCCCGACAACTACAAACTGGGCACCGTCGGGTTGCCGTTCGACGGCACCGGGGTGCGCATCGGTGACAACGGCGAGGTGCAGCTGCACGGCCCGCTGGTGATGACGGGCTACCACCACTTGCCCGACAAGACCGAAGAGGCGATGACGAAGGACGGATGGCTTCGCACCGGCGACCGCGGCAGCCTTGATTCCGACGGGTTCCTCACCATCACCGGCCGCATCAAGGAGTTGTTCAAGACCTCCGGTGGCAAGTACGTCGCGCCGCCGGCCATCGAAGCGAAGTTCATGGCGCTGTGCCCCTACGCCAGCCAATTCATCGTGTTCGGCGAAGCGCGCAACTACTGTGTCGCGCTGATCGCCCTGGACGGTGACGCGCTGACGAAATGGGCTGAAGAGCAAGGGATCTCGGAAGGCTCGTTCGCCGAGCTCACCCGCAACGCCCAGGTCCGCGAGATGGTCGACGGCTATGTGCAGCAGTTGAACAGCGAACTCAACCGCTGGGAGACGATCAAGAAGTGGGCGCTGATCGACCACGAATTGTCAGTCGACACAGGGGAATTGACACCTTCGCTGAAGCTCAAGCGGGCGGTGGTGGAGCAGAACAACAAGCAGGTCATCGACGGGTTCTACACCTGACCACTCACCGCAACTGCGGCATCACTTCACTCGCCAGCAGCTCCAGATGCGCCAGATCGGACATGTCGAGCAGCTGCGCGTACACCCGCCGCACGCCCAATTCACCCCACGGGCCCAGCTTGTCGACGATCTCGCCCGGCGTGCCGACGAGCGGACTGTTGGACCGCATCTCGTCGACCTCCCGGCCGATCACCGAGGCGCGGCGGGCCACCTCGGCGTCGTCGTGACCGGTGCACAACACGAAGGCGCTGGAATAGACGATCGAGTCCGCGGCGCGGCCGGCCGCGGCCACCGCGTCAGCCACCCGCTCGAACTGGGTACGCACGACGTCGATCGTCGCGAAGGGCACGTTGAACTCGGCCGCGTACTGCGCCGCCAGCGCCGGTGTGCGTTTTGCTCCGGTGCCCCCGATCACGATCGGTGGGTGCGGGCTCTGCACCGGTTTGGGCAGCCCCGGCGAATCGGCGATCGTGTAGTGCTCACCCGCATAGTCGAACGTCTGGTCCACCGGGGTGGTCCACAGCCCGGTGATGATGGCGAGTTGTTCGGTGAGCCGGTCAAAGCGTTCGCGCACCGAGGGGAACGGTATGCCGCACGCCTTATGCTCTGATTCGAACCAGCCGCTGCCCAAACCGAATTCCACACGGCCACCACTCATTTCATCGACCTGCGCCACCGCGATCGCCAGCGGTCCCGGGTAGCGGAACGTCGCGGACGTCACCAGCGTGCCCAGCCGGATACGCGTCGTTTCGCGCGCGATCGCGCCCAGCGTCACCCATGAGTCGGTGGGCCCCGGACCCCCGTCCCCGCTCATGGCCAGGTAGTGATCCGAGCGGAAGAACGCATCGAAGCCGAGGTCTTCGGCGGATCGCGCTACAGCCAGCTGGTCGGCATAGGTGGCGCCTTGCTGTGGTTCGACGAAAGCGCGGAAGTCCATGGGTTCCTTCGGTAACAGGTTGCACCGCAACGTGATAGCGGCACGGGAGATTCAGGATACGCCAGTGGTCTTACGGTCGGAATCGTCGAATCTGACGCTGACGCGCTGAAACCCCTTGACACGTTCGGCTTTGGCCCTCTTGGTGTACGTCTTGCGGTCGGCCGGCGTGAGGTCCACGTCGTCGGTGAATGGAGTGAGCAACGAACGCGGGTGCAGCCCTTCGACCAGAACCACGTTGATCTCGGCGCACAACACCAGCGTGGACGACACCAGGAACAAGAACGCCAACATCCCCAGCACCAGAGCGAAGACGCTGTTGGTCGCGCTGGATGACTTCACCACATGTCCGATGTAGCCGGCGCCGAAGGATTGCAGAACCTGCCAGACGATGGCCGCCGCGATCGCTCCCGGCAAAACTTGCCGGTAGGTGAGTTCCCGGGCCGTGGTCACCCGGAATGCCACCAGGCAGATCCCCGCATTGATGGCGACAGCGACCAGTGCGACGCCGATCCTGCCCAGGGGCCCCAATGTGCCTGTCACGTGAGCGATTGCCGACAGCAGGGTGGTCGCGACGGCCGCCGAACCGAGCACCAACAACAACACGAAGCTGCGTACCCGCGACCGGACCGGATCGGGGCGCTCATGCCGTGGCACCGCCCACACCGAATCCATCGCGTTCTGCAGCGCCTGCCCGACACCCAAACCGCCGTAGAGCGCCCCGAATATTCCCACCGCCACCGCACCCGCCCCGCCGCTGAGCCCTTCCGGTTGGTGCAGTTGGCTGCCGATGACCGGGAACTGACTCAACGTGCTCTGCAGCACCTGCGCCTGCAGGTCGGGTCTGCCGGCCAGCAGCACCCCGAGTCCGGTGGTCAACAGCAGCAACAGGGGGAACAGCGAGACAAACGCGTAGTAGGTGATCAGGGCGGCCAGATAGCCACCCTGATCATCGAGGTACTTGTAGATCACCGCAATGGTCACACCCACGGTGCGATTGCGTTGCTGCAATCTGTCCAGCCAGCCGACCATCGCCGCTCACTTCAACACTCACCAATGAAACACGGTGGGAAATACCCGAAAACACGAAAGGCCAATCTTTGCTTAGGGCGTCGAGTTCGGGGTACCCCGCGGAATCCACGACCCAGCTTTTGGAGCAGCCATGCCACCGCGCCGCCAGCCCGACCAGACCGCCCCCAAGCGAACGAGCCCCACGGGCAACACCAACGGAGAGGCCGGGGATATCGACGCGCGCGCTCAGGGCGGTAAATACCTGACCACCGCACAAGGTCTGCGGCTCCCGGACACCGACCACTCGCTGAAAGCCGGTAACCGCGGGCCCAGTCTGCTCGAGGACTTCCACCTGCGCGAGAAGATCACGCACTTCGACCACGAGCGCATTCCCGAGCGCGTCGTGCATGCCCGTGGCGCGGCCGCGCACGGTGTCTTCGAGTCCTACGGCACCGCGGCATCGGTTACCAGGGCCGGGTTTCTTGCGCGCAAGGGCAAGAAGACCGAGGTTTTCTGCCGATTCTCGACGGTGCTGGGCTCGCGGGGGTCGGCCGACACCGTTCGCGACACCCGGGGATTCGCGGTCAAGTTCTACACCGACGAGGGCAATTTCGACTTGGTGGGCAACAACATTCCGGTGTTCTTCATCCAAGATGGCATCAAGTTCCCGGACGTGGTTCATGCCGCCAAGCCGCATCCCGACCGTGAGATCCCGCAGGCCCAGTCCGCGCACGACACCTTCTGGGATTTCGTCTCGCTGCATACCGAAGCCACGCATCACGTGCTCTGGAACATGAGCGATCGCGGCATTCCGCGTTCCTATCGCACGATGGAGGGATTCGGCGTCCACACCTTCCGGCTGGTGAACAAGAAGGGCAAGACCAGCCTGGTCAAGTTCCACTGGAAGCCGGTGGCCGGCGTGCATTCCCAGGTCTGGGAGGAGGCGCAGATCGCGGCCGGCGTCGATCCCGACTTCCACCGCCGGGACATGGCCGATGGCATCGAGGCGGGTGCCCCGCTCGAATACGAGCTCGGCATCCAGGTCATGCCGGACGACGGCACCGACAGCTTCCAGGGCATCGACCTGCTGGACCCGACCAAGCTGGTGCCCGAGGAGATGGTGCCGGTGCAGCTGATCGGCAAATTGACCCTCAATGGCAACCCGACCAACTTCTTCGCCGAAACCGAACAGGTCGCGTTCCATCTCGGCAACCTGGTCCCCGGCATCGAACCGACCAACGACCCGCTGCTGCAGGCCCGCCTGTTCTCGTACCTCGACACTCAGCTCACCCGTCTCGGTGGCCCGAATTTCACGCAGTTGCCGATCAACCGGCCGCATTGCCCGGTCAACGACATGCTGCGCGACGGCATGCACCAGACCGCGATTCACACCGGCCAGGCGCCCTACCGCCCCAACAGCATCGATGACGGGGAACCGTTGGTGGCCGGCGCCGACGAAGGCGGTTATGTGCAGACGCCGCGCCAGGTGCAGGGGCCGACGGTGCGGGAGAACCCGTCCTCGTTCGAGGATCACTACACCCAGCCGGCGATGTTCTACCGGAGTCTGTCCGCGGTCGAGCAGGCGCATGTCATCGAAGCGTTCACGTTCGAGCTCGGCAAGTGCTACGAGCAGTCCATCAAGGAACGCCAACTCGAAGTCCTGGCCAATGTCGACGCCGATCTGTGCAAGCAGGTCGCCATCGGGCTCGGCCTGCCCGCGCCCAAGGGCAACCCGCCCAAAGACGTTGTGCTGTCGCCGTCTTTGTCACAGGTGGTTGAGATCCCCGGCCCGATCGACGGCCGCAAGATCGGCATCATCGCCGGAGCGGACTCCGACCTCGGCGGCGTCGCCAAACTCGTCGACGCCGTCCTTGGGCTCAACGCGACGCCGTTGGTGACCGCACCCGTCGGCGGCGTCCTGAAGTCCGGCCGGCGCAGCGTGATCGTCGAACGGACCCTGCTGACCACGCGATCCATCGAGTTCGACGCGGTGGTGGTCGCCGACGGAACCAAGCCCACCAACGATCTGAAGCTGGTTCTGTTGCTGCAGGAGGCTTTCCGGCATTGCAAACCGATAGCCGCGTGGGGTGACGGGACGGCTGCGCTGAGGGCCGCGGGCATCCCGCTGGACGCACCGGGCGTCCTGGTCGCCGACAAGATGGACCGCAAGTTCACCGCCGCGCTCGCCAGAGCGGTCGGCCTGCATCGGGTGTGGGAGCGGGCCGTCGACGTGATGGCCTCCGAGGTGGCGCCGGCGCGCTGACCTCACACGGTCGCGCGGTCGCGGCCTTCCCAGTAGGGCTTGCGCAGCTCCTTCTTGAGGATCTTGCCTGTGGGGTTGCGCGGTAGCGCGTCGGCAAAGTCAATGGATTTCGGGCACTTGTAGGCGGCCAGTCGCTCGCGGGCGAATGCGATGATCTCCTCCGCAGTGGCCTCGCCCTCAACTGCCACAACGGCTTTCACCACTTCACCCCATTTGTCGTCGGGCACGCCGATGACCGCGACCTCCACGACTGCCGGGTGCTCGGCCAATACCTGCTCGACCTCGATCGAGTAGATGTTCTCACCGCCCGAGATGATCATGTCCTTCAGCCGGTCCTCGACGAAAATGTATCCGCCGTCGTCGACGCGGCCGATGTCGCCGGTGCGGAACCACCCGTCCTCGGTGATCGACTCGGCGGTCGCCTCCGGCCTGTTGTGGTACCCCTTCATCAATTGCGGTGAGCGGAACCACAATTCGCCCTGCTCGCCGGTCGGGACGTCCTGGAGCGTGTAGGGGTCGACGACACGCACCTCTGCGCCCGGCACCAGCGTGCCCGCGCTGCTGAGCCGCTCCGGTCGGTCGGTGGCGCGGTGGGCCTCGGGGAGCAGGTGACTGATCACCCCGCACAGTTCGGTCAGGCCGTACGCCTGGATGAAGTCGGTGTTCGGCCACGCCTCCAGGGCCGCGCGCAGCAGCGGCAGCGGCATCGGTGACGCGCCGTACGAGTAGGTCTTGAGCGCGCCGAACAGTTTCACCGCGTCCTCGCCGGACTCCAGGACCTTGGCCAACACCGCAGGCACCAGGAACGTTCTGTTGGCGCCCTTGAGGATTGCGCCGGCCAGTGTCATGCCGTCGACGTCGCGCGTCATCACGCTCGGCACTCCGTCGTGAATACCGAACTGTACGTAGGACGATCCACCGACGTGGAACAGCGGCATCGACACCATGCTCTTGTCACCCGGGTCGAAGTCGAAGCCCTCGTGTGCGTTGAGCGTGTGCGCGATCATGTTGGCCTGCGTCAGCTGCACGCCCTTGGGGCGCCCGGTGGTTCCCGAGGAGTACATGATGATGCACACGTCGTCGGGCTCGACGTCGTCGGCCCGGCCGACCGGTGTCGATCCGGCCAGCAGCGCTTCGTATTCGTCGCCGTCGCCGCCTTCGGGCGTCACCGTGATGATGTGCTCGACGTTGGTGAGGTCGCCGCGGATCTTGTCGATGCTCGGCTTCAGCTCGGTGCCGACGATCAGCACCTTGGCCCCCGAATCATTGAGGACATAGTCGAGTTCGTCGGCTGCGAGCCGGAAGTTGATGATCGCGTTGGCCGCGCCCAGCGATGCGGCGGCAATGGTCAACTCGACACACGCGGGATGGTTCTTGTCCAGGAACGCCACCACGTCGCCGCGCTTGACGCCAAACGCCGAGAGAGCCCCGGCCAGGCGGCGCACCCTGTCGTTCCACTGCGCCCAGGTCCAGTTCCGATCCAGATAATCAATCGCCTCGTCGTCGGGCTTGGTCGCTGCCCAGTGGGCGAGGCGGTCGTCGAGAAAGCGGGGGTCAGCTAGGTCAGGCATGCGAAGAGCCTTCCATGTCGGGTGCCTACTTAGAAGCACATCAGTGGATACGGGCGCTGCCGCCCAGTCCTACCTCCAGCACGCTGCCCGTGATAACCCCGGGGTCGGTGACCAGGTACACGACGCCGCGGCTGACGTCCTCGGGCTGAAGCCACGGCTGCGGTATCGGGTTGGCCCTCATCATGCGCCGCACCAGATCGTCGGGAACGTCGTCGCCTCCGGCGGGCTGCACCATCGGCGTCTGCGTAGTGGTGGGGCAGATGACATTGACCGTGATGCCCTCCTTCGCCACCTCCAGGGCGACGGACTTCGCGAGCCCGATGATGCCCCACTTGGTCGCGTTGTACGCGGCGAGATCCGGGATCCCCATCCGGCCGCCCATCGACGACGTCACCACAATCCTGCCGAATCGCTGCCGCCGCATCACCGGGATGACCGCCCGTAGCGTGTGGAACACTCCGGTCAGGTTGGTGTCGATGAGTTGCTGCCACATCTGGTCGCTGACCTGGTCCAGCGGACCGGTGCTGACGATGCCCGCGTTGGCCACGACGATGTCGAGGCTGCCCAGGTCGGCGACCGTCTGCTCGACCGCGGCGGCGACCTGCGCGGTGTCGCGCACGTCGACGGCAATCGGCAGACAGCGCCGTCCTGACTCCTCGACGAGCTTGGCCGTCTGGCGCAAATCGTCCTCGGTACCGAGTGGGTAAGTGAGGTCGGTCATGGGGCCGGGCGCGTCGGCGACGACGACGTCCGCCCCTTCCGCTGCCAGCGCCACCGCGTGCGCGCGGCCCTGACCCCGGGCCCCTCCGGTGATCAACGCAACCCGGCCATCCAAAGCACCCATAGCCCAGACGTTAGCCCCCGGCCACGAAACCGGCTGCGGCGGGAACGGTTCAGGTCAGTGGCGTTGCCAGGGCGGATGCGGATTGGGGATGCAGACGCCCCGTACGCATCCCAGCACGCCCCGAACCGGTGGCGGAGTCGCTTTGGGCGGCGGCTGGCATCCGGTCGCCGGACAGGGCGGGTCGCCGGGTCCGTAGTCTGCGTGGGCCGGCGGTAAGGCCAGCAACGACCCCGCGGTCAGCGCTGCTGCGACGAACACCTTGACTGCGATCATCTGACTCTGCCCTCGAAAGAACTGCATTGCCCTCGAACGAAGTGCATGCAAGGTCAACGATAGCGCGCGGTGCGCGGTTCGGAGTCGGCCGACAACCAGCGCATAGGCTTTGCATATGAGCGCCGGGGAGCAGCGCGGGGGAGTCGATCTGACTAACCTCGATCAGCCGCTGAGTCCCGATGCCGGCGCGACCAAACGCGATCTGGTGGACTACCTGGACGCGGTGGCCGACCGCATGGTGCCCGCATTGGCCGGCCGGCCGCTCACCGTGCTGCGGGTGTTGCGCGGTCGGGCGCCCTTCATGCAGAAGAACGTCCCCAAGTACACCCCGGACTGGGTGCGCACCGTTTCCATCTGGGCGGCGGCATCTCACCGCGAGGTGCATTACCCCGTGTGCGACGACCGGCGGACGCTGCTCTGGCTCGCCAACCAGCGTGCTGTCGAGTACCACCCCGCGCTGGGGTTGGCCGACGACATCTATCAGCCGACACACCTGGTGCTCGATCTGGACCCGCCGGCCGACGGCGACTTCGCCGCGGTGGTCAAGGTGGCCCATCAGGTGCGTCAGGCATTGCAGGATTGCGGTCTGGCCGGCGCGGTCAAAACCAGCGGCGCCAAGGGCGTACATGTGTTCGTTCCGATCGACGACCACGCAGCCTCCGACGATGTCGCAGCGGCCACCCGGGCGCTGGCTGCTCGCGCCGAGGCACTCGACCCGGACTCGGCGACAACGGCTTTCATCGTGGAGGACCGCGAGGGCAAGGTGTTCGTCGACGCGACACGAGCCGGAGGCGCGACGGTCGCCGCTGCTTATAGTCCACGGTTGCGTGCGGGCACGCCGGTGTCGTTTCCGCTCGACTGGTCGGACCTGGATCGGGTGCACCCCATCGACTTCACGGTCCACACGGCGGTCGACGCCCTCGCCGGACATGACCCTTGGGCTTCGTCCATGCCAGCGGCGCAACGGCTGCCGAGCGATCTCGTCGAGCAGGGCCGCTCGATCCCGGTCGCCCGAGTCGCCGCGATGCACGAAGGCAAGCGCCGCGCCCGAGCGCGCCGTGCCGAAAAGGACTGAGCTTCAGGCGGTTCGTGAGGCCTGGTAATACGCGATGAGCCAGCCGTCGGCGCCTCGGGTGACCAGCACGCCGATGCGCACGCTGACGGTGTCCCGATCGGGAAACGAGAAGTCGGCGTGCAGATATCCCAGCACCGCGTCGGTAGCGACGGGCCGAGTTTCCAGGACACGGTAGGACACCGTCATGCCTGATGGTTGTCCGTCGTAGTACGCGTAGACACCTTGTCTGCCAACGCTATAGGGGCGCAGCCCCTGGAAGACCGCGTCCTCGGTGAACTGCTCGGCCACTCGGTCCGGATGATGGCTGTCGATGCCCGCCTTCCAGCGGTCCATCACCTCACCGACGATGCCTTCGAGTTCAGTGCCCGGCACTTTGGCCTCCGTCCACATGCAGGATCTCGCCGGTGACGAACGAGTTGCCTTCCAGGTACAGCACCGCGTCCACCACCTCGTCGATCTCACCCAGCCGCCCGAGTGGATGCATCTTAGCCAGCAGGTCGTGGGTCGACGGGGCGTGCATCGGTGTGCGGATGTTGCCCAGCGCCACGGCGTTGACCCGAATTCCCCTGCCCGCGTATTCGATAGCCAGAGCCTTGGTTGCCGCGTTGAGCCCGCCTTTGGTCAGCGACGCCAGTGCCGAGGGCACCGCGGAATTGGGTTGATCGACCAGGCTGGTGGAGATGTTCACCACGTGGCCGCCACCGCCCCGGGTCAGCATCGCCGCGATCGCGGCCCGTGAAACCTCAAAGAAGCCACGGAGATTCACTCCGGTGACGGCGTCGTAGTCCTCGTCGGTGTATTCCGTGAACGGCTTGGGCACGAAGATCCCGGCATTGTTCACGACGGTGTCGACGCGACCGAACCGTTCCAGTGCCCCATCCACGATGCGGGCGCCCACTCCGGGCTGCGCCACGTCGCCGGCGACGGCGAGTACCAGGGGATCGGTGCTGTCGGCGATGCGACGCGAGTTGGCGACCACAGCGTAGCCGCGTCGGCGGTATCCCGCGACCAGCGCGTCCCCGATTCCCTGCGAGGCGCCGGTGATGATGGCGACACGTTCGTCCATGAGCGGGTCCCTTTCTTACTCGGTGTCGTCGTCAACAACCATTAGGCTCCGGAGCATTCCGTCCGCAGCAGTGGAGGAGAGCACATGGTGAGTCAGGTCGACATCGCAGCCGTCGGCGTCCACGTTCTCGACACGCATGTCCTTGGGGCCACCTCCATTCCCGACGGCTCCGACGGCCAGCTGGTCGAGGCCATCAAGATCTCCGCAGCCGGCACCGCGGGCGGCACGGCGGTTGTGCTCAGCCGGCTCGGGGCCCGGGTCCGCTGCTACGGAGCCGTCGGAACCGATGCACTCGGTGACACACTGCTGGGGTTGCTGGAGGGCCACGGCGTCGACGTCGCCGGCATTGCACGCACCACGGCGAGTCAGACGTCGGCATCGGTCATCCCGGTGCGTCCCAACGGCGACCGGCCGGCCTGGCACTGCCCGGGCGCCAACGCCACCCTGACCCTGGATGCCCTTGACCTCGACGACATTGCCCGCGGCAGGCACCTGCATCTCGGTGGACCGGAATTTCTGGGCGGAGCTGCCGCCGCGACGCTGCTCGAGCGCGCCAAGGAAAGCGGGATGTCGACGTCGGTCGACATCCTTGCCGGCGGTAATCCCGGCCTGCTGGCGTGGATCGTCGAGGCACTGCCGCACACCGATTATCTGCTGCCCAACGATGAGCAGGTGCTCGGCTTCACCGGCGCCACCGATTTGGAGACAGGAGCCAGGGCGCTGTTGGAGGCCGGCGCCGGCTGCGTCGCGGTGACCCGGGGCGGTGCGGGCGCGCTCGTCGTGGCGGCCGAAGAAACGATTGCGGTGCCCGCGTACCCGGTCGAAGTCGTCGACACCACCGGGTGCGGCGACGCGTTTTCGGCGGGGTTCATTCTGGGTCGGGCTCTGGGGCGCGACCTGGCTGAGTCGGCCCGGCTGGGATGCGCTACCGCTGCGCAGGTTGCGGGCGGAGTCGGTACCGACGCGGGTTCTTACGACCTGGCGACGGTCGACGCTTTTGTGGCTCAGAACCAGGGGCCGGGGTAGCGGCCCTCAGTGTCGCGCACCAGGAGGATCTCCCGGCAGTCCCCTTTCTGTTGGGGCGCGGTCTCGCCGCTGCATACCAGGGTCCAGCCGGATATGCGTCCGAACGGCCGGTCGGTCCAGTTCGTGGCAACCGGGTTGGTCTCCGGAAGCGCGAGCACGGAATGCGTGCCGGCGGAATTGGTGATGTACAGGTGGTCACCGAAGAACGCGAGCTTCGAAATCGGTTGCTTCTTGGCCTCATCCCGAGCCGTGAGCAGATCCCAGTGCTGAGTGCGCAGATTCCACACTCCATAGCCGAACTGAGAACCGGCCGAGCCCCGCCCGTCGACGAAGAGCTTGCCGTCCGACAGGGTCGCTGCCAGGCCGCCGCCGGAAATCCGTTCGGTGTCACCGAATTTGACGAGAGTCCGCGATGTCAAGTCGTAGAACGCGGTCGACATCACCGGTGGGTTGTGCGAGTCCCAGTGCGTGATCTGCACGAGCCTGTCTGGCCCATCGGATAATTCAGCGTCGACCGTTGCCACGTCGTTGTCCTGGTAAACGGGTTCGCCGGTGGGCAAACGCAATTCAGCGCCCAGCGGGCCGCCGGGCACCGGACTGCGCTGGAAAGAGAGCACGTCCTGCCATACCCGGGCCTGCTCCGGGTCGTCCCAGCGCGAGGCCAGGTCGGTATTGGACAGGATCGTGGTTTTCGGAGGCGACGGCGACCCGCGCGTGTCCGTGAAAGCGTTGACCCACGCCACTCCGGTGGTGGTCGGCGCCAGCCGCCAGTCCTTGGCCGCAGCCAGCCTGAGCTCCGGTGTCGGCGGGAGTACCTCTCTGGTGGCCAGCGGCTGACTCGATTTGAGGTCGAACAAATAGGCTGTGGCCTTCACCGCGGCCGGCGGCTGGCCGGGGGTGGTGGTGGCGACGACATAGACGACCTTCATGTCACCGACGTTGTTGGACAGCGCACACATGGCGCCGGTGACCGTCTCGCCGGCGGCGACCATCGGCACCGCCGGCATGATCAAATCGGCGGTTTTCGGATCCAGGACTTTAGGCCGGATATCTTCCAGCGCTGATTTGCTGGCTGAGAACTCGGTGGGGCAGCCGAAGTAGACGGTATCGCCGTAGGTCTTCCAATCTTTTGCCAGCGGGCTGATGTGCGGCGGGGCCGGCGCGACCGCATTGGGCGGCGGTTTGACGGTTGTGTGCGTGGTTTGCGCGGCAGGCGGCGTCACGGTCGCGGATGTGGAGCATCCCGTGAGGACCGCAGCAGCGGTCAGTGCGGCCGTTAGGTGTTTGCCCGTTGATGCAAACAGCCTGTTCAGCACGGTCATCAGCGTTCCCCCCGCTAAGTCCGGTGTCCCTTGAGCCTAGAGGGGTGCGCCGCGAACTGCGACTTGAGTGGACTCTCCTCCGATCGAACAGGGTGTAGGCGACCCAGGCGCATGGCGGCCAGAACCGCTACGCGCTCACCCAATTGTGATGTGGGTCTCACTGATGCCGCATAATGACCGCCGTGACTCCGAAGTCCGATGCTGGCCGACCCGCCGCGGTCGAGCAGTTCGCCGATTCACTTCTCGATGCCGTGGAGCAGGTGGTCGACCCGGGCGGGGCGCGCCTGGATGCCGCTCTGAACGCATTGCGGCGCAACGTCATTGAATTCGTTCGCCGGTATCACCGGTTAGAGGTCGAGGTCGAAGCCGACACGTTAGACGATCCGGTGCTGTTCGTTGCCAATCACGGATTCGGCGGCGTTGTCGACCTCAACGTGATGGCCGTCAGCGCGGCCCTGGAAGACCTGGAACTCGAACGACCAGTCATTTTCCTGACGCATCAGCTGGCGTGGACGGTGGGTGTAGGGCCGATTGTCGAGCACCTGGGCGCCCGGCCGGCCAGTCGGGAAAGCGCCCACGAGGCGTTCGCCGACGGGCAGCACGTCGTCGTCTTTCCCGGAGGCGACTTGGACGCGGCGAAGAAGTTCACCGACCGCAATCAGATCGTGTTCGGCGGTCGCAGCGGTTTCGCGCAGCTGGCGATGGATGAAGGCGTGCCCATCGTTCCCATCGTCACCGCCGGAGCCGGCGAGTCGTTGCTGGTGCTCTCCGATGGCGAAAGGCTCGCCCGCGCACTGCGCCTGGACAAGTTGCTGCGGGTGAAGGCGCTGCCAACCAGCCTGTCACTGCCCTGGGGGCTCAACACCGGAGCGGTGGGAATGCTGCCCTACCTTCCGCTCCCCACCAAGCTGCAGACCCGCGTTCTTCCCGCCATGGTCGTCGAACCGGAAGAGGACGCCCAGGCTTATGCCGAGCGCATCCACACCGCGATGCAGGACGCACTCACCGAGATGACCGCGGGCCGGCGCCCGGTGATCGGCTGAGGCGCTTGGATCGAAAATCCCGTCCGCGCGGATCCCAACGACGAGCCGTACTGGGAACCGCGCCGTCGTGGTAGACCAAGGGTCATGACTGGTCTTGCCGAGCAAACCCGCTGGATGGACGCGACGGAGCAGGCGGGGCTGGTTGCCCGGGGTGAGGTCACCCCGGGCGAGTTGTTGGAAGCGGCGATCGCACGCATCGAGCAGTCCAATGCGGCCCTGAATGCCGTGGTCATCGAATGGTTCGAGCACGCCCGGTCGGTTGCGGCCGACCCCGGTCTGCCGGACGGTCCCTTCCGTGGGGTGCCGTTTCTGCTCAAAGACCTCTACACCAGCTTTGCCGGTCAGACCCTGTCCAACGGCAACGTGGCGCTCAAGGAAGCGGGCAAGATCGACACTGCCGACACCACGCTGGTGTCTCGGTTCAAGGCGGCCGGCCTGGTCATCGCCGGCCGGACCAACAGCCCCGAAATGGGCAGTCTGCCGACCACGCAGCCGCTGGCCTGGGGACCGACGCGCAATCCGTGGGCGCTGGACCGGACCCCGGGTGGTTCCAGTGGCGGGGCCGCCGCCGCGGTGGCGGTGGGGATGGTGCCGTTTGCGAACGCTTCGGACGGTGGAGGCAGCATCCGCATTCCGGCGTCCTGTTGCGGGCTGGTGGGCCTCAAGCCGAGCCAGGGCCGCATCACCGTGGGGCCCAAGCGCGCCGAAGCGGGCCTGGGGGTGGAGTTGTGCGTCAGTCGCACGGTCCGCGACACGGCCGCGCTGCTGGACGCAGTGCACGGCCCGGGTGTCGGCGACACCGTCATAGCGCCGGTGCCGCAGCGGCCGTACCGCGACGAGGTGGGCGCCGACCCGGGCCGGTTGCGTATCGGACTGCTGGACAGCCATCCGCGCGGCGGTTTCCTGAATGAGGACTGCGTTACTGCCGTGCGGGCGGCAGCGGCGCTATTGGAGGACCTGGGCCACATCGTCGAGCCGGCCTGGCCGTCGTGCCTCGCTGATCCCACCCTGCAGCAGAAGTTCATGGCGCTGTGGGTCACCCAGATGGCCATGGCGGCGCGCGGCTTCGGCGAGACACTCGGGCGGGAGGTGACAGCCCAGGACATCGAGCCCGTCAACTGGGCGCTGATCGAGCGAGCCCGGCACGTGACGGCTGTGGAGTACGCCGCGGCGGAGAACGCGGTGTACGCCTTCCGTCGTTCGCTGCAGCAGTGGTGGGCCGATGGCTGGGATCTGTTGCTCACCCCGACGGTCGCTGAACCGCCATTGCCGCTGGCAGAGTTCGAGAATGATCCCGACCATGTGACCAGGCCGATGCGTCGTGGCGGCGAGTTCGCCGCATTCACGCCCCCTTTCAACATGAGCGGCCAGCCGGCGATCAGCCTGCCGCTGCACCGCAACCCCGATGGACTTCCCATCGGGGTTCAGCTCGCTGCCGCATACGGCCGGGAGGACGTGTTGATTCGCGTTGCCGCGCAACTGGAGTCGGCGCACCCGTGGTCTTCCTATCGCCCGGTGATTCCGTGACGCAGGAAGAGAGAAGCGTCTCGCCCGATGGACGTTATGTGGTCTATGTCGACTCCTTCGAGGCGCGGGCCTTCCAGTGGGTGGACACACCCGAACTGCTCGACACCACAACGGGCTCGACCGTGCTGAAGCTGACCGACGACTGTTGGCATTTGGATTCTGCGAGCTGGCGCAGCCGGTCGGTGCTGGAGATGCGGTTGCGCCATTTCCCCGATGGGGTGCCCTGCTACTCGGTGATTGTCGACTGCGGGCAGCTCACCGTTTCGGTGGGTGGAGTTGAAGCCCGTCCCCTGGACCAGGTGGACGGGCTTCTGCGGGACGCTCTGGCGGCTCAGTAGTAGCAGGTGTAGAAGGTCTGGCTCGCGTAGTCGTAGCAGGTGTAGCTGCCGGTGGGCGGCTGGTTGCCCGGCGCGGCGTCGGCGGGACCGGCGGCGCCCAGCGCGGCCAGGCCGAGGCCGGCTGCCATCAGGGACATGCCGGTGAGGGCGCGGATTTTGGTGGTGAACATTGTGCTTTCCTTTCGCTTGTGGTGCTGACAGCGAAAGAATCTGTCGGACGGCTCGACGATTTCTTGGCGGCTTCTTGGAGCCGAAGGGCTACAGGTCGAACGCGATCGGCAAACTCAGCGGCCCGCTCAGGCTCACCATCGGCTTCCACGGGGCTGGTCCGGTGATGCGGGGGTTGCGCAGCCGGCCCGTCAGCACGGTCAGCGCCTCGGCGAGTTCACGTCTGGCCAGATTGGCACCCAGGCAGTAGTGGATTCCACCGCCGAACGTCAGGATGGCCGGTGCTCCTTCGCGGGTGATGTCGACGCGGTCTGGCTCGTCGTACACCGACGGATCTCGGTTCGCCGCAGCGGTATTGACCAGAACCATGGTGCCGGCGGGAAAGAGGTAACCGTCGAGTTCGGCATCCTCGGTCACCAGTCGCAGCGTCCCGCACGCGATGGGGGAGTGGCGCATCGTTTCCTCCACGGCGCGCATGGCCAATTCGGGACGCTCCGCAAGTGACTCCCACTGGTCCGGGTGTGCGCACAGCACGTGGACCGAGGCCGCAAGCTGGTTCCTCGTGGTGTCGGTGCCCGCCAGCAACAATCCTCCCGCGAGCATGCGCAATTCGGCGGGATTGAGCCGGTCGCCGTCGTCCTCGGCGCGTATCAGATCGGACAGCAGGTCCTCGGTCAGGCTGTGACGGCGCCGGACCACCATCTCATCGACATAGTCGTCGAGCTCTCCCCAGGCGCGCATCACGTCGGATTCGATCTCGCTGACGCCTGCGATGAAGCTGAAGGCCTTGAAGATCTCGTCGGCCCATTGCGAAAAACGTTGCCAGTCCTCGCGTGGCGCGCCGAGCAGCGCGCAGATGATCGGAACGGGGTAGGGGCGGGCAAGGTCGGTGACCACATCGCAGTGGTTGGTTCCCGCGCCTGCTTCGGCGACGCGATCGACGAGATCGTTCATCACCGCCACCATGGTGTCGTGCAGCCGTAGCGTCGCGCGAGGGGTGAAAGCCCTGGACGTCAGGCTGCGCAGGCGATGATGCGCATCACCCTCGAGGCACAGCAGGCTGTTCATCACCTTGTCCCACAACGGTCCCGAAGTGATGCCCTGGACAACAAGATTCAAGCCCGGCGGGATCTGGAACCGGCTGTCGCGCAGCACTGCGCGCACAAGGTGATAGGAAAGCACCTCGGGCCCGAACGGCCCGAGCGCGATCGGCGCCTGCCGTTGCGCGGCCTGGATGCGCGGGTAGACGGCGGCCGGAGTTTCGGTGGGTTCGTAGGACAGCGTCGGCAGGCCGGCGTCGAAAACGCTTGGGGCAGCGGTGCCGACGGTCATGATGGCCTGGGCGGCGCAACCAGCGGCCGGCCCCGCCCCGGATGGAATGTGCGATTGTTCATCGCTGGCCACCTGCCCACTGACGAAGTGCGGCTCCCGGCCCCCAGACCGCCGGGACAACTGTCACATAATGTATGGCCGCGAAAGGCGGTTGTCAACGAAATGCGACTGCCTGGTCGGCAATTCACCGAACGCGAATCCCAGGACGCGGCAAAACGCAATACGCTTCTGGATGAGCGTATGGTCAATTGTCGCCCGGGTGCCCAAATGAAACATGGGCCGACAGGACATCGCCTGCCAGCCCATGCGTGAAGGACTGTCGCTTATATGACGGTCACTCCGGTGGCCTGCGGCCCCTTGGCGCCTTGGCCGATGTCGAATTGGACTCGCTGGTTCTCCTCGAGCGAACGGTAACCATTCCCGCTGATCTCGGAGTAGTGCACGAACACATCTCCAGTGTCTCCGTCGGGAGCGATGAATCCGAAGCCTTTATCGCTGTTGAACCATTTCACGGTCCCCTGTGCCATACTCTATCTTTTCTCTCAATCTGAACGGATGTCGAAAAACACCCCGCATCACACTAGCACGGCTTCGGCGTGACATCGGTTTTTCTGCTTGGGATTTCGTTTGGGGGCCGACTGCCGGGTGCGCTCGGGGTGCCGTAGTGCTATCGAATGCTGTTGTCTCCGTGATGATTTGATCATTGCGCTACGTGACTTCGACTACCGTGTAGCATTGAGCTTGAGCGTTTGATTGATTGGTTTGATTTCTGTCGATCCTCACCCCAGCCACCGGTTGAATCCGAAAGAAGGATCGTCTTGAATTGCTTGTTGCCCCAGCAAGTTTGCATGCGATGAATCGCGGACCGCACGGCCGGCGCCTGGCGAGCCCGGTCCGGCTCACCTTGTCGGCGGAGTTAGGTGCACCAGTGGACGGGGCATGGTGGCCCCACTCGGCCTCGATCGCGGGTGAGCTTCCCGAGCTGATCGAGGTTCTGTCGCCGAGACTGGGCCAGGTTGTCGCCATCAACGTCAATTGGACGTCCCTGGAGGCTTCGCCGGACCTGGACGCGGCCTTCGGCACGATGCCCGCTCTGCCCGGTGGGCTGCCCGCGCGCCAACGACTCATGGCGATCAGCGGTAGCCATGCCTGCGCGAACATCCTGGTGGTGCCATGCAGAACCTCCGGCACTCTGGCCCTCATGCTGTTGCGCCAAGCCGCGAATCTTCCGATCACGCCATCTGAGGCGACCACGCAGACCTACCGGTCGGGCGATCACATCGTGCGCGCGGCGCGTGCCGAAAGTGAGTCGTTCGAGGGACGCCTGCGGACGGGGCCGTGAACCGCACGCAAGACTGAGGTACGGCTATTGACCCGATAGTTCCCGGCGTCGACGATCGAACGATGCAGCCGAAAATCGCGCCGACGCTGCCGCCGGGACCCCGGTTACCCGGCTGGGTGCTGGCAGCGCTGATGATGGGCCGCGGTCCCGCGGCGGTGGCCGCCTGCCATCGCCGCTATGGCAGCGTGTTCACGCTGCGGGTGGCACTGCTGGGCACCATGGTCTATCTGGCCGATCCGGCCGACATCAAGACTGTGTTCGCGGGCGCCCCCGGGGTGTTCCACGCGGGCGAGGCCAACAAGATCTTGCGCGGGCTGCTGGGTGACAGCTCGCTGCTCGTCATCGACGACGACATTCACCGGGAGCGGCGGCGGCTGATGCTGCCGCCATTCCACCGCGACGCGGTAGCCCGCCAGTCCGAGTTGATGGCCGAGATCACGGCGGACAACATCGCCCGCTGGCCGGTAGCGGAACCATTTGCACTGGCGCCCAAGATGTCAGAGATTGCGCTCGAAATCATTCTGCGTACGGTGATCGGTGCCTCCGATCGGCACCGGCTCGCCGCGCTGCGCGCGATCATGCCGCCGCTGCTCAACCTCGGGCCCTGGGAGAGCATCGCGATCGCCAACCCGAAGCTGCTCCATCGTCGGCCTTGGCGAAGGCTGCGGCGGCACATCGCGGAGGCAGACCGCCTGCTCTACGCGGAGATCAAGGACCGCCGCACCGATGCGGACCTCGCGCACCGGACCGACACGCTTGCCATGTTGGTACGGGCCGACAGCGGGATGACGGACGGGGAATTGCGTGACCAGCTGATGACCCTGTTGGTGGCCGGCCACGACACCACCGCGACCGCGCTGTCCTGGGCGCTGGAGCGCCTGACCCGTCATCCCGACATCTTGGCGAAGACGGTGCTGGCGGCCGAGGCCAGCGCGGCCGGTGATCCGGCGGGAGACGAGTACCTGGACGCGGTGGCCAAAGAGACGTTGCGCGTCCGTCCGGTGGTGTTCGATGTGGGCCGGGTTCTGACCGAACCCGTCGACCTGGCCGGATACCGGCTGCCGGCGGGAGTGATGGTGGTCCCGGCAATGGGACTTGTACACGCGAGCGCGGCTGTATATGCGAATCCGGAACGGTTCGACCCCGATCGGATGCTGGGAGCCACTCTGAGTCCCAGCACCTGGCTCCCGTTCGGCGGTGGCAACCGTCGTTGTCTTGGCGCCGCCTTCGCCATGGTCGAATTCCGGGTCGTGCTGCGCGAAATTCTGCGCCGTGTCGAGTTGAGTACGACCGACGACGCCGGCGAACGCCAGAAGCTCAAGCACGTCATCCTCATTCCGCATCTCGGCGCCCGGGTCAGCGTCCGCGCGCACAAGCCCGTGGGTCAGTCGGCCGTCGCGACGCACCGGTGACCACCTACCTTCACGAGCGCTTCCCTGAGCTGCGTCGAACATTGCACCGCGTCTACCTCGGTGACGGGCCGACACCGGTGCGCCCGCTGTCTGGTTTGACGACCGCCGGCCCGGCGCTCTGGATCAAGGACGACGGCGCCTACGGCAACGGGGGCTGGGGCGGAAACAAGGTGCGCAAGCTGGAGTGGCTGCTTCCGGAGGCGAAAAGACTTGGCCGACAAACGATCCTGACTTTCGGCGGTCTCGGCACCAACTGGGGGCTGGCGACCGCACTCTACGCCCGCGATGTCGGTCTGCGCACCGCGCTCGCGCTTATCGATCAGCCGGTCGACGAACATGTCGCGGCTCAGCTCACGCGCTTGCGCGCCTCCGGCGCCGACATCTATCTGACCCACAGCAAGTCTCGTACGGTCGCGGCCGTGCCCTTCCTTTATGCGCGGCACCGCCGCCCTTACGTGCTGCCCGCCGGGGGGTCCTCACCCGTGGGTGTTCTGGGGTACGTCGAGGCTGCGTTGGAAATCGCCGCGCAGGTGCAAGAGGGTCTGCTGCCGGCGCCGGGGTCGGTTGTCGTCGCAGTCGGATCCGGCGGCACCGTCGCCGGCTTGCATCTCGGCCTCGCGCTGGCCGGCCTCAACACCACCCGCGTGATCGGCGTCGTCGTGAACGACACACTTCGCCTGAGTCATCGCTCGATCACCTCCCTTGCGCGCCGCGCCGCGCGCCTACTGCACAAGCGCGGCGCGCGCCTGACCGATGTCACCCTGGCCGCGGAGCGCCTGCTGCTGCTGCGCGACTGGCTTGGTCAGGGCTACGGCCACCCGACAGCCCAGGGCACGGCGGCACTACAGCTCGCCCACGAGACGGAGGGTCTGGAACTCGAGCCCGTCTATACCGCCAAAGCGGTGGCGGCACTGCTGGACCTGCACACCGGCGGCCGGATATCCGACGGACCGGCGCTCTATCTCCACACGAACGGGCCACGCTGCCAGGCGTCGTGCGAAACGGATTAATGTCGCGGTTGTGGAGTTCGAGCTCGACGACGAGCAGCGGGCGTGGCTGGCGGAGGTGCGGCAGTTCCTCCGGGACAACGTCACCCCCGCGCTGCGTGCCGAGATGGCCGAGCATGACCTCGAGTTCCAGGGCGGCGAGCTGACCGCGTTCCGCCGCAAGATCGGCGAACGCGGCTGGTTCGGGCTGAACTGGCCAGGCGAATACGGCGGGCTCGGGCTGACCGCGATGCACCAGCACCTGTTGATGAGTGAATTCGAGTACTGGGGCGTGCCCGGCCCGGACCTCACGGTCACGTCGGTGGCGCCGATGATCATGCGGCACGGCACCGAACAGAACAGGGCGGAGTTCCTCCCGCCCATCGCCAGGGGGGAAATCGTCTGTGCTGTCGGATATTCCGAGCCCAGTGCCGGGACGGATCTGGCCAGTCTGCGTACCCGGGCCGTTCGCGACGGCGACGAATGGGTGATCAACGGGTCCAAGATCTGGAATAGTGGTGCTCAGCGCTGCACACACGAATGGTTATGCGTGCGAACCGATCCCGACGCGAAGAAGCACCGTGGCATCTCGGTGATCATGGTGCCCGTCGACACTCCCGGCGTCGAGGTCCGACCTTTGTACGCGTGGTCGGGCTACCGCACCAACGAGACGTTTTTCCGCGACGTGCGGGTACCGGCCGGCAACCTTATCGGTGAGGTGAACAAAGGCTGGACCTACATCACCGGTGCGCTGGACCTGGAGCGTGGAGCGTTGACCAACGCGGGCGATCTGCGACGGGCACTCGACGAGTTGGTGTCGCTGGCGGGTCGCCCGCTTCGCGACGGATCGGTACCGGTCCACCAACCCGCCTTCCGTCGCCGCCTGGCCCAGGCCGAGGCCGACGTCGAAGCCGCCAAGCTGATGGGGTACGAGGCGGCGTCCCTGCTCGACAGCGGACGAATACCTTCGATCGAGGTGAGCGTGGAGAAGATCTTCACCAGCGAACTGCGGCAGCGCATCGCGGATCTGGCGCTCGATCTGCTCGGACCGGACGGGCTGCTGGCACACCGCAGCGCCGCCGCGCCGCTGGGTGGGTTCTTCGAGCGCCTCTACCGGGTGTCGCCACTGATGCGCTTCGGTGGTGGCGCCAACGAGGTGCTGCGGGATGTGATCGCCCAGCGTGGCTACGGCATGCCGTCCTACGGCCGGTGATCCGATGCGACTACTTCCCGATCAGGATGAGCACGATCTGGCCGCCATGTGTCGCGGCCTGTTGGCCGCGCACGGTCCCTACGACCGCAACGTCCCGCCGCCCCTGTGGAAAGTGCTTGCCGAAGCCGGCCTGCTCGGCCTGGCGATCGACGAGGAATCGGGTGGCTCGGGCGGCACGTTGAGCGATCTCGGTATCTTCTGCATCGAGGCAGGACGGGCGTTGTGCCCCAACATCGTTCACGGCACGCTGCAGGCGGCGCTGGCCGTCGACTGGCTGGGTGGGCCGGCCGCACGAGACGCCTGGTTGCCCGGACTGACCTCCGGAACGTCCAGCGCCACGACGGCACTGTGGAACCCACGCGATGCGTCCGTGCCGGGTTCGCCGGTTCGCGGCATCGCCGACGGGAACGGACGGTGGCGGCTGTCCGGGGTGGCCGACTTCGTCGCCGACGCCGACCTGGCCGATCTGATCGTGGTAGCCGCGCGAACCGATTCCGCCACTGGCGTTTTCGTCATCGATCTGGTGGCTAACGGGGTCGCCGTGGAAACGCTGCCGATGATGGGTGGGTACCGCAGTTGCACCGTCACGTTCGATGAGGTGCTCGTCGAGGACGATGTTCACATTCTGGGCGCCGGTGTCTGCCCGGGTGAGTTGCGCCGCGTGGCCAATGCCGCGGTGGCGTTGCTGTGTCTGGACCTGGTCGGGGTGGGTGAGGCGGTAATGCAGCGCACCGTCGACCACACCACGATGCGTGAGCAGTTCGGCCGGCCGATCGCGTCCTTCCAGGCGGCCCAGCACCTGGTGGCCGACATGCGTATCGCGCTCTCGGCCGCCCGGCTGGCCGCGCAATCGGCGGTGTTCCGCATCGGCCGCGGTCACACCGCAACCCGGGAGACGGCTATCGCCAAGATGCATGCCACCGCGGTCAAGCAGGTCACGCTTGACGCCCATCAGCTGCATGGCGGCATGGGATATGTCGTCGACACCGACCTGCACCTGTTCTCCGAGCGCGCCCGGGTGCTGTCGACCTGGGGCGGCGGCGCCGATGTGGCGGCGAAATGGCTTGAGGATGAAATGGATTGGGAGGGGGGCAATGGACAGCCTGATTGACCCGGAATCCGCAGCGCGGGTCGGCACCGTGGTGGCGGCCGCGACCGGTGAGGTGAACAAGCGGGACTGGCAGCGCTGGGCCGCCGCCGTCGATGATCACAACCCGCTGTGGTTCGATACCGGCTACGCGCGAGCGCACGGGTACCGCGACGTCATCTGTCCGCCCTTGTTTCTGCAGTACGCCATCCTCGGCGTGACTTCCTTGGGTGACCTTCGGCCCGACGGATCGTCCGGTGCCGTCACCGGCAGCCTGGCGTTTCCGCGTGCCCCGCGACGGATGGCCGGCGGGGAGAACACGACTTTTCACGGGCCGGCCTACCATCGCGACGAGATCGAAATGGTACGCACCATCGACTCGATCGTCGAAAAAGATGGCCGGTCAGGCCGATTCGTGTTGGTGACGTGGCGAGGCGAATACCGCAACCAGCACCGCGAACTCATCGCCGAGGCCACCATGTCGATGATCGCCAGGCCCGCATGACCGGGCAGGTATACCTCGACGACGTCGAAACCGGCACTGCGATACCGGTTTTGACCGTCACCGTCACCGAGACGCAGATGTTTTTCTTCAGCGCCGCGACGTACAACGGTCACCGCATCCACTACGACAAAGACTGGGCGCGCGGCGTCGAAGGCTACGACAACGTGCTGGTGCAGGGGCCGTTGCAGGCGGCCTTGTTGTCGCGCTCACTGAACGATTGGATCGGTGGTGCCGGCCGATTGGTGTCGTTCTCGGTGCAGAACCGGGCCATCGCGTATCCCGGTCAGGAATTGAGCTTCGGCGGCGTCGTCACCGGCAAGCGGGACCTGCTGGTAGACCTGGACATCTTCTGCCGGCGTGGTGACGACGTGCTGATGCCGGGCACGGCGACCGTCTGGCTGCCGCGCAGGAACACCCCGTGACCGGCCTGCGCGGCGAGGCCGCCATCATCGGAATCGCCGAACTGCCGGCCGAGAAGCGACAGGCCGGGCCGCCGTCGTTCACCCTCGACCAATACGCGCGACTGGCCAGGCTGGTGATCGAGGACGCCGGAGTGAAACCCGATGTGGTGAAAGGCTTGTCGTGCCACGGCATCGCCGAGTCGGACATGTTCGCGCCGGCGACGCTGTCGGAATACCTCGGCATCCCACTGGATTTCGGTGACCGCGTCGACCTGGGCGGTGCGACCGCCGCGGGTATGGTGTGGCGGGCCGCCGCCGCGGTCGAATTGGGCGTCTGCGACGCGGTACTGGCGGTGGTGCCGGGATCGCAGGCGATCCCGCGCTCCGAAAGCCGGCCCGCTCGCACGCCGGGCTGGTACGGGGCGTCGAGCAACATCTACGGTTCGCCGCAGGCCGAATTCGAGATCCCGTACGGCAACGTCGGCCAGAACGCACCGTACGCGCAGATCGCGCAACGCTACGCGGCCGAATACGGTTACCAGCCAGAAGCTCTGGCCAAAGTCGCGGTGGATCAGCGGACCAACGCCTGCGCCCACCCCCCGGCGGTGTTTCACGGCAAGCCGATCTCCGTCGCCGACGTGCTGAACAGTCCGGTGATCGCCGACCCCATCCACATGCTCGAGACGGTGATGCGGGTTCAGGGCGGCGCCGGGGTCCTCATCGCCAACGCCGACATCGCGCGGAGTTCCCGCCACCGGCCGGTCTGGATCAAGGGATTCGGCGAGCACATCCGGTTCAAAACGCCCACCTACGCCGACGACCTGTTGCGTACCCCGATAGCCCGGGCGGCCGAGAAGGCCTTTGCGATGGCAGGTCTGGGCCGCGAGGACGTCGATGTCGCATCGATATACGACTGCTACACCATCACCGTGCTGATGACGTTGGAAGATGCCGGATTCTGTGAAAAGGGCGAGGGCATGGAGTGGTTGACCCGGCACGACCTCACCTTCCGTGGCGACTT
The DNA here is from genome assembly GCF_031583025.1 of Mycobacterium sp. Z3061. Lineage (NCBI taxonomy): Bacteria > Bacillati > Actinomycetota > Actinomycetes > Mycobacteriales > Mycobacteriaceae > Mycobacterium > Mycobacterium pumcae. The sequence goes on from NZ_CP134062.1 coordinate 1,157,788, forward strand.
CCCGCTCAACACTGCCGGCGGTCAACTCTCCTACGGGCAGGCGGGGATGGCCGGTGGAATGCACCACGTGGTCGACGGGGCGCGCCAGGTGATGGGCCGGGCCGCGGCCGCGCAGGTGCGCGAGTGTGACACGGCGTTCGTGACCGGCAACGGCGGCATCATGAGCGAACAGGTTGCGCTGGTGCTGGGGGGCGACTGAGATGACCGAGCCCCGCCCGCTGCCCGAACCGACACCGGTGTCGCAACCGTTCTGGGATGCGTTGCGGCAACACCGCATCCGCATCCAGTACTCGCCGTCGTCCGGCAGGTACGTCTTCTACCCGCGCACCCTGGCGCCCGGGACCCTCGCCGACGACCTGGAGTGGCGCGACATCGACGGCGCCGGGACCCTGTACACCTACACCGTTGCGCGCCGACCGACCGGACCGCCCTGGGCCGAAGAGGTGCCACAGCTGCTCGCGGTCGTGCAGTGGGATGCCGGGCCGCGGGTCAGCACAGAGCTCATCGATGTAGAACCCGAGCAGATCCACATCGGAATGCGGGTGTCGCCGGTGTTCCACGATGTTCCCGATCAGCAGGTGACCTTGTTGTATTACACCAAAGAGGCTGACTGCTAATGCCTTTCGAGACCATCCAACAGTTGTTGCGTGCTCGTCTGGACGACGACGGCGTCGCGATCGCATACGGTGAGCGGAGATGGACCTGGCGCGAGCACCTCGCCGAGGCATCCGCGGAAGCCTCCTCGCTGCTCGGCCTGATGGCAGCTGACCGGCCGCTGCACGTCGGCGCACTGCTCGGCAACTCCCCGGCCATGCTGCGCTCGATGGCGGCCGCGGCACTGGGCGGATATGTGTTGTGCGGCATCAACACCACCCGGCGTGGGGAGGGGTTGGCCACCGACGTCCGCAGGGCCGACTGCCAGATCATGTTGGTCGACTCCGAGCACCGTGGCCTGCTTGATGGTCTGGATCTGGCGGGGGTGACCGTCCTCGATGTCGACGGTGCCGAATACCGGGACTCGGTCACTGCCGCGAAACCGCTGGTGCCCGTCGAGCGCGTCGGTGCCGACCCGGTGGTGATCATCTTCACCTCCGGCACCAGCGGTGACCCGAAGGCGGTCCGGTTCGCGCACGCGATGGGGGTCTTGTGCGGTGCGAGCCTGGTCGAGCGATTCGGACTGTCGTCCGAGGACGTGTGTTATCTGTCGATGCCGTTGTTTCACTCCAACGGAGTAGCGGCGGGCTGGACGGTGGCGATCTCCTGTGGCGCGACCATGGTGCCGGCCAAGTTCTCGCCAACAAGGTTCCTGGCGGACATCCGCCGTTACGGAGTGACGTACATGAACTACGTCGGCAAGCCGTTGGCCCTGGTGCTCGCCACCCCTGAGTTGCCCGATGACGCCGACAACCCCCTGCGTGCGGCATTCGGCAACGAAGCCACCGAACACGATCTCGACCGGTTCGCGCGCCGCTTCGGCTGCCGGGTAGTGGACAGCTTCGGCTCCAGCGAATTCGCCGTCGTCGTGATGCGTGAGGACGGCACGCCGGCGGGATCCATCGGCAAGGGGTATCCCGGCGTCAGCGTCTACCACTCGGACACCGTAACTGAATGTGCGCCAGCAGTTTTCGACGAACACGGCGCGCTGCTCAACTTCGACGACGCCGTCGGTGAACTGGTGAACACCTTCGGTGCCGGCGGATTCACCGGCTACTACAACGACGCCGATGCCACCGACGAGCGGATGCGCCACGGCATGTACTGGTCAGGCGACCTCGCCTACCGGGATGCCGATGGCTGGATCTACCTGGCCGGGCGCACCGCGGACTGGATGCGTGTCGACGGGGAGAATCTGGCGGCGGGACCCGTCGAGCGGGTGCTGCAGCGGTTGCCGGAGATCAACCACGTCGCCGTGTACGCGGTGCCCGACGACAGCGTCGGTGACCAGGTGATGGCGGCGATCGTGCTGAACCACGGCGCGACGTTGACGCCCGGGCAGTTCGGCGATTTCCTCGCTGCGCAGCCCGACCTGTCGCCCAAGGCCTGGCCCCGGTATGTGCGGATCGCCGCCACGCTCCCGCGCACCGCCACCAACAAGGTCCTCAAACGCGAACTCATCAGCGAGGGTCCGAGTGCGGGGGACGGCGTGCTGTGGAAGCGGGAGGCCAGGGGGCGGGATTTCCGCATGGTTTAACGGAATCTACGGACGCTCTCCGCACGACACATTGCGCAACTGAGAAGGCGCTTCACCGGCCGCGTCGTCGGGGTGCTCGAGTCGTATCACCCTCTCGGCGATGTGCACGAGTTTGGTGTTCGATTCCTGAGACAGCCGGCGCAGCATGGTGAACGCGGCCACGGCGCTGATGTCGAAGCGTTCCATCAGGATGCCTTTGGCCTGGCCGATCACGTCGCGGCTGGCCAGCGCTGCGCGAAAGTGCTGCTGACTGCGAATCACGTTCCACGCCAAGCCGATATGCCCTGCATATAAGAGTCCCAGCTCGACCGATTCCCCGCCGAATGCTGCTGGGGAGTCGGCGTAGAAGCTGAACGCGGCCGAGGCAACCTCCTCCTCGAACAGCGGAAACGACATCATGGAGCGGACGGCGGTCCGTTGCAGCGCCGCATCGCGGTAGCGCGGCCAGCGCCGATCGGCGACCAGGTCGTCGACGCAGACGGTGCGCCGCTCCCGGGCCGCCGACAGACACGGACCCTCACCGACCTCGCGCTGCACGTCGTTCAACATGGACGGGTAGCGATGGTTGGTCGCCAAGGTCTGGACCGCCCCGCATTCGTCGAAGACGGTGAGGCCAACGTACTGGGCCCCCGGGACCGCAGCCACCGTGATCGCGATGATGTCGCGCAGCAGCGTCCCGAAGTCCGTCCTGCGGTTGCGTTGTAGCTCGTCGAGCCTGCTGAGCATGGTGTACATGTTCAGTCGTTCGGCCGACAATGTCTGTTCAGGTAGCTCCGATAACCGCGAGCCGACGTCGTGGCCCCTCACGATTCCCTCCAGCAATCGGTGGCTGCAACTCACTCCACTATCCCAGGCAACCGATTGCGCCGACAAGCTCCGCGGGCCGCTCAGAACACGGCCGCGATCAGCTCGGATCGGCACAAATGGTTGCGATAAGGGGCATTTCACAGGCAGTGCCGCGCAGCCGGCCGTCACGCGATTTTCGCGGAGAGGATTTCCGCCGGCGGCTTATCTTTCGCATTTTGGCTGGTTGTCTCGGCCGCTCCGGTACTCGACCGGCCAGTGCTTGATACCGGTGATGAACGGCGACCGCAGTCGCTCGGGATTCCCGGCCGACTCCAGATCGGGCATGGTGTCGGCGATCGCATTGAACATCAGGTCGATCGTCATGCGCGCCAGGTTGGCGCCGATGCAGTAGTGCGCTCCGGTACCGCCGAAACCGACATGTGGGTTCGGGCTGCGCAGGATGTCGAACCGGTAAGGGTTCTCGAACACGTCCTCGTCGAAGTTGGCCGACCGGTAGAACATGACCAACCGCTGGCCCTTCTTGATGGCCACCCCACCCAGTTCGGTGTCCGCCAGGGCGGTTCGCTGGAACGCGGTGATCGGCGTGGCCCAGCGGATGATCTCGTCGGCGGTGGTGGAGGGGCGGTCGGCTTTGAACAGCTCCCACTGCTCGGGGAAGTCGGTGAATGCCATCATGCCCTGCGTGATCGAATTTCGGGTCGTCTCGTTACCGGCGATGGCCAGCGTGACCACGAACATCCCGAACTCCGCCTCGGTTAGCCGATGGCCGTCGGGGTCGGCCCGGATCATCGTCGTCACGATGTCGTCGCCGGGCTCTGCGGCCCTGCGCTCCGCTAATTGCATTGCATACCAAATCATTTCGGCTGCCGAGGTCAGCGAATCGTGGTCCGCGAATTCCGGGTCGTCGGCGCCGATCATCTGATTGGACCAGTCGAACAGCTTGTCGCGGTCCTCGGCCGGCACCCCGAGCAAACCGGCGATCGCCTGCAGCGGTAGCTCGCAGGCCACCTGCCTGACGAAGTCACCCGAACCCTGGGCAGCGGCCCGCGCGGCGATCTGGCGGGCACGCTCGGCAAGGTCGGCGCGCAACCGTTCGACAGCGCGGGGTGTGAATCCGCGCGCGACGATCTTGCGCAGGCGGCTGTGCTCGGGATCGTCCATCATGATCATCGATGCCCGCCCGAGCTCGATCTGGGCCTGCGCCGCTTCTTGCGGGTAGCGCGGCACCACCGACTTCTCGGCCGAGGAGAAGATGTCGCTGCGCAGCGAGATCTCGCGAACGTCGCGGTGCTTGCTCACCACCCAGTAGCCGCCGTCTCCGAAGCCACCCTGATCGATGGGCTGCTCATTCCACCAGATCGGAGCTGTGGCGCGCAGTTCGGCCAACTCTTGAACCGGCAATCGTTGCGCGTAGATGTCAGGGTCGGTGAAATCGAATCCCGGCGGCAGGTCTGGGGCGGCCATCGCGTGGCTCCTTCACGGCTCCTCTAGGAGGGTCAACGCGATGCTATCGGCGCCGTAGTCGACGAGCGCAAGAGTTTCGCAAGAAATCCGCGAACATCGGGCAAGCGCACCGCGGCACCCTGAGAGCCATGAAGATTGCGACGATACTTGCAGCAGGACTGGCGGTCGGCGCGCTGGTGACAGCGGGTCCCGCGCGGGCCGATGCGCAGTCCGATGTGCAGGAGCTACAGCGGCAGACCTCTGAATTGCACGCGAACTGGGACAACCTCTCTCAGGCGCAGCGAAGTCAGCAATTGTCGCAGTTGCAGCGGCAAGCGACCATCGTGCAGGGCGAGGTGAACAACCTGCCGCCGGAGCAACAGCCTGAGATCCAGGCCAGGCTGACGGCGGTGACTTTCGAGCTGGCCGATATCCTCCGCAAGGTCTGGCCGGTGCCCTGAGGTCAGTTCTGTTGCGGGGCGGGGATTTTGAGGCCGACGTCGCTGTCCAGGTGGCTGGCGGAGGCAACGATGGCCCGGTCGATCTGACGCAACGGATGAAGCACCGAGGGGTGCCGTTGTGTATCGGGTCCGGGCGCCGCCGGGGTGAAGGTGCTGTCATGCTGCCGCGCCAGCGCCTCGGCGGCGTCCAGGGCATCGGCCGCCGAGACGACCGAAGCGGCGTGCTCGCCGTCGAGCGTGGCCACCAGCGAATCGATATTGCGCCGAATCTGATCGGCGGCAGCCGTGACCGCGATGGCCAGTTCCTGCGGGCAGTCCGGATTGCGGTACTGCTCGCTGCGCCGGGCCAGGATGCGGGCGTAGCGGTCGCAGGCACGGAACAGTCTCAGCCGGCGCTGGATGCTGCGGCGGCCGGCGAATCCCGCGACGCCGGCCAACAACGGCTTGGCGGTCGCCCGTACCTGTTGCAGCTTGCGATCGAGCTGGCGGGCCTGCTCGGTCGGGCTTTCGGGTAGGTCGTGATTGAACATGGTCGCGATGGACGTCGCGATCAGAGCGGACAGTTCGGCCAGAAAATCGCGGGTGTCCTGGCGCAGCACGGTGCCGATGTTGGTGGGCAGCACCAGGATTGCGACGGCACAACCGATCACCGCGCCGATGGCGGTCTCCTCGATCCGGACCAGCAGCACGTCGAAACTGAACTGGCCGAGAAGCCCATACAGCAGCGCGAGCATCGTGGTGATCCAGAAGGCCATCAGGCTCTGGGTCAGCTGCATGAAATAGAAGGCGCAGAACAGACAGACGAAGATCATCACCAGCGAGGCGGTGCGGTCACCGGCGACGAGCGTGGCGACCAGGATGCCGCACGGTACGCCAAGCACGGTGCCCAGCAGTCGCTGCCAGCCCTTGGTGAGGGTATCGCCCCAGGTGTTGGTGCCGGCGAACACCACGAACGCGGCGATCACCGCCCAGTACCAGCGCGCCGGTGAGACCAGGTCGCCGGTGACGATCGCCAGCGACGCCGCGACGGACGCCTGGATGGCCTGCCGGGTGGTCGGGAGCAGTCCAGGCCGGGGCTCGTCGGGTTCGCTCTGGTCACCCGGGGCGTCGTCGTCGGGCTCCCGCGCCGTCGCGCCGTCGGCGACGGCGTGCTCGATCTGCTCGCGGACCTCCGACGTCGCTGTGGCTGCCGAGATTACCGCCAGGGCAAGGCGGCGCACCGCCGCATGGTGGGGTTCGCAGGGCGGCGTGGGCTGACGGTCCAGAATGCCCTGCGCCTGATCGGCCGCACGGCCCAGCCCCGCCGAATTCGGAACCCCGATGGCCCAGGCGAGTTCGGTCAGCGCGGCGGCCAGTTCGGCGCGCGTGGCCGCCGGGATCTCGGATTCCTCCGATGCCGCACGGATACCAGCGATCGCGACCCATTCCACGGCAAGTTCGGCGTCATACAGCCACGGCGCCAACTGATCGCCTCCCGGCCCGAGCCACAGTGCCGCGGGGTTGGCCTTGTCCTCGATCTGGTCCTGCACCATCAGCGCCGTCTCGTTGAGGCGGGCGATCCGCACCCGCAGTCGCCGGCGACGCCGTTCGTCGAGACGTCCGCTGCGCACGACGTCGGCGGTGGTGTCGACAACGATCGCCATACGCGCTCGCAGGGAGCGAATGGTGGCTCGCAGCACCCGTTCTGGGCGATCGGGCAGCAGGTAAGTGGTCATGACGAAGGTACAGAGGGTGCCTACCAGGACGGCGAGGATCATCCACGGCAGCTCGTGCACGCCGGCCCTCAGGAACAGGTTGAAGAAATAGGCCATGAACGCGACCATGCCGAGTGCCCGGCCGCGGGCACCGAACCGCCGGACATAGACGGCGAGGAACACGACGACCACGAACACCACGTCGCTGACCCATTGATACGGCGTGAGCAGCGCGGCAGCAGTGATGGACAGGGCCGCCGGCAACGGCAACAACGCCATCGTGATCCGTTGTTGGCGGGGGTCGGGCTCGTTGACCGACCGGGCTGCGATCATCGTGATCACCGCGCCCAGCAGCGCGACGGTCAGCGGTTGGTGCACCGCGCTGGTGAGCACATACATAGCCAGCAGGGAGCAGGCCAACGCGATAGTCGTGCGAATGGCCAGGCGCAGCCGCAACAGGCCCGGGTCGGAACCCACCGTCCACGTGCGGGCGCGCTGGTAGCGCTCGGTCATCGATGCGGGGAAGTTGGCGGTCCTCATCCCGGAGGCAGGCTGAAGGTCGGGATGGCGACTTGTCCGATGCAGGACTGATCGACATCGGTTCGCGGATTGTCGAGAAAAGTGGTCATGATCCGTTGGGCGCACGCCGATGCCGGAATCACGCCGTGGCCGACACCCGGGAAGCGCAACGCGACCGAGCCGGGCAGGCCGGTGGTCACCTCTTTCACCCACTGTGGAGCGGTGCTGGAGTCGAACGAACCCGACAGGATCAGGGTCGGAACCTTGCTCAACACCGGAAGTGTGTCGGCCGTGTCCGACCGGCCCAGACCCCACGCCTGGCACTCGCGAAAGATCCAGCTGCCGGTCGGGGTGATCCGCAGCACCGAGTCAGGCAGACCGGGCATCGCCTGCCGCGCCTGGGCCAGGGCCTGATCCGGGTCGGTCCAGGCGGCCATCTCCTGGCAGTACGCGCCCAATGCCAGCCCGGCACCCAACAGGCCGCGCTCGGATCCCGACGGAGCGCCGGCGGCGATCCCTGCGCCGGCCAGGGCGCCATCGCCGCGGGAGAGTTGGTAGATCATGCGGGGGATGTCGATGACCTTCGCGGGATCGGCGCTCCAGTCCAGCACCAGGGGCACCACCTTGAACCCGTCAATGGTGACGTGCGTCGGCCCACCCGTCGGGTTCGTAGTGTCGACCTCAATCGGGTTGCGGCTCAAGGTGTTCACGGTGTCGACGAATACCGTCGGCAGGTTCGGGTAGGCCGCGGCGCACGCCGGCTGGTCGGCGCATGCCACGAAGATCGCGGCCAGGCCACTGGCCGGGGCGTCCCACCAGTGGTCGACGATGTTCACATGCGGTGCCACCACCGAATCCAAGACCATCGACCGGATGCCCTTGGGGTGGTTGCGCAGAAGTTGCTGAGCCAGGTCGGTCCCGTAGGAGACGCCGTAGACATTCCACTGGTCGATGCCCAGTTGCTCGCGAAGGTCGGCGATATCGGCGGCGTTCTCCCTGGTGTCGTAGGCGGCGAAATCGGCACCCGAGGACGACAATCGGTTGCGGCAGGCGGCGACGGCAGCCGCGTCGAGATCCGCCGTCGCGGGTGCCTGGAAAACCAATTGCACTGCGCGGGTTGCGAAGTCGTCCATCTCCGGGCAGCTCAGGTGCGGGTCGCTGTGCACTGTGCCGCGCTGGTTTACGAAGATGACGTCACGGTCGGAATTCATCCCGGCGGCCACCACGGCCGGCGCGTTCAGCGTCCCGGCGCCGCCGGGGCCGCCGGCCAGGAACACGATGGGGTCGGGCTTGGCGGCATTGTTGGCGGCTTTCACCCGTGCGATCAGAATCCGGATCGTCCGGCTCTTGGGGTCGTCACGGTTCTCCGGCACGGTGAGATAACCGCAGCTGTAGTTCGAACCCAGGTCGGCCTGCGGCACTCCGGGGAAGTTGGGCTGCGGGCAGGGCGCGCCCGCATACGAGACTCGGCTCGTCGATCCGTGCGAACAGCCGACGGCACCGGCAACCAGGACCATCGACAGCAGGTAGGCCAGCGGCCGGCACCTGGCGAATATCGGCAGTGGCAAAGGAGGCTGCTCAGCCGGCCGGCGTGAATTTGATGGCGGCCAGCTTGAGTCGCTCGATCGCTTCGCCGAACTCCTCCGCCGTCGGAATCCGGTTGTCGCGGAACTTCAAACCCATCTGCCGCTGCGCGCGCTTGACGTCGTAGGACTGCGCGCCGCGCAGGTAGAGGTCGCGGGTGACGGCGCGGTCCTCGATGAGTTCGCCGCGCATCGCGGTGGTCTTGCCGTCGTAGACCACCTGTGCTGGGGCGCCGCCACGGAAGTTGAACTTCCAGGCGGCACTGGCCAGCGCGTACAGGTCGCCGTCGATGACGTGCGCGCTCACCGGCAGTCTGAACTGCTTGCCCGATTTGCGACCCGAGAAATTGAGCACCATGAACTGCTTGCGCAGCGAACCGCCGAGCGGGGTGCCCAGCAGGAAGCTCAGGGCGGGGTTGACGGCTTTGAGCAAGGCTGACGGTGGATGCCCGACGTCAACCGCATACGACTGGTCTGTCATGCGTTCAACCGTAGACAATCCGGCCGTGCCGCGGGAAATGCCTCGGTGGTCGCGGGTCCCGCACAGCAAAGCGCCGCGGAGCGTGTGGCTCCGCGGCGCTCTGCGTTCTCGATTGACTCAGGGGGTGATCGTGGTCTGGTCGTCGATGACCGCCGTGGCGTCCATCAACGGCCCCGCCTCGGAGTCGAGCCCGTCGGCGTCGAGCTGGAGCACGAACAGACCGTTCGGCCCGGTGATCACCACCGTCTTCTGGGCCACCGTGCGCTTCTTGCCGTTCTTGGTGTAGGACCCGCCGAACTGCCACGCCGGGAAGCCGCCGAGGGTGGATTCTTTGCCGTTCGGGCTGCCGCCCTCGAATTCGGGCAGGTTCTTCAATTCACCGGGAGCGTATTCGAGGATTTTCTTCGGGTCGGCATTGCCTTCCAGCTTGGAGACGATCGCCACGATCGTAGGTGCGTCGTTGGGGTCGGCCGGCGCGTCGAAGACGATGCCGCCGTAGGGCGCGCCCTGTCCTTCGGGAACGCTGTGCCAGCCGTTGGGCACCGGCAGGTTGATGGTCGGGGAGCCAGGGTCGCCGTGGTGCACCGGCACCTCTTTGAGGTTGGCTTCCCGGATGTAGTCGGCAATCGTCTTGTTCGCCTGCGCCCCCGGCGTTGCGCTGGTCGTGGTGGTCGAGGTGGCCGTCGACGTCGAGGTGGACGTGCTCGTCGACGTCGATGTCTTGACTTCAGTCTTGGTTTCGGAGTGGCAGCCAACCAGCGTCAGGCTCAGTGCCACCGTTGCGACTACTGCCGTCAGGTCCTTCATCTATCGCATCTCCAGGAGTTGTGGCACCGGTATCTGTGCCGGTGACGTCGCAGAAGAGACTAACCGAATTGCGTAATTGGTAGTCGGTATGTGTCAGATACGTTGGGTGGGTCGTTTGACTGAAAAGGCCACTGGAATACCGCGCGTGCAGTAAGAGACATCTATGCGGTCCCGCAGGTCGCTGAGAGTCACCGTCGCCATTGTCGCGGCGCTGGCTCTCTTCGTGCCGTTCTTTCTGCTGTCGCCCACCGCCTATGACGGCGAACCCGCGGCGGTGACCAATCCGGTGGAACATGTCGACACTCTCGTGGGCACCGGTACCGGGGGCGACATCGTCGGTGAGATCAACAATTTCCCGGGTGCCACCGTCCCGTTCGGCATGGTGCAGTACTCACCGGACACCGTCCACAATTACGCCGGTTACGACCACGCCAACGACCGTGCCACCGGATTCAGCATGACCCACGCCTCGGTCGGCTGTCCCGCCTTCGGCGACATCTCCATGCTGCCGACCACCAGTCCCGTCGGGTCACAGCCCTGGCGGGCGTGGGACCGAATCGCCCACGACAACACGGAGTCCGGTGTCCCGGGCTATTACACGGTGCAATTCCCCGATACCGGTGTCAAAGCCGAACTCACCGCCACGACCCGAACCGGGCTGGGCCGGTTCAGCTATCCGCGGGACAACCAGCCGGCGCTGCTGCACGTGCGCTCGGGTGCATCGCTGGCGGGCAACTCGCGCGCGGCCATTGCGCTCGGCGAGGACAACACCACGATCACCGGGTGGGCGACCAGCGGCTCGTTCTGCGACAAACAGAACACCTACACGGTGTACTTCGCGATGGAGTTCAATCAGCCGTTCATCTCGTACGGGACCTGGGACGGCTATTCGGTGTATGACGGTGCCCGCCAGGCGAATTCGCCGTACAGTGGCGGTTACGTGTTGTTTCCGGCGGGCGCCGTGCTCGAGGTGCGGACCGCCATCTCCTATGTGAGCATCGAGGGCGCACGGGCGAATCTGGCCGCCGAGCGCGGGACTTTCGACGGTGTCCGCGCCGCCGCGGCGAGCGCGTGGAACGATGTGCTGTCGCGGATCACGGTGTCCAGCCGCAGCCCCGGCGACGTGACGACCTTCTACACCTGCCTGTACCGGTCGTTGTTGCATCCCAACACCTTCAACGACACCGACGGCCGCTTCATCGGGTTCGACAGCGCGATTCACACGGTGGCACCGGGGCGTACGCAGTACGCCAACTTCTCGGACTGGGACACCTACCGCAGCCTGGCCGCGCTGCAAGGACTGCTGTTCCCGAAGGAAGCCAGCGACATGGCTCAATCTCTGGTCACCGATGCGGAGCAGAGCGGGTCGCTGCCCCGCTGGGCGCTGGCGAATGCCGCGACGAGCCAGATGACCGGAGACAGCGTGGTCCCGCTGATCGTGGGCCTGTACATGTTCGGGGCCAAGGACTTTGACACCGCGGCGGCCCTGCGTTTCATGGTCAGCGGTGCGACCCGGGGTGGTGCCGGTGTTGACGGCTACGTCGAGCGACCGGGTATCGGCGCCTACCTGCAGCTGGGATATGTCCCACAACTCACCGAGTTCGGTCCCGGCGCCTCGATCACTCTGGAGTGGTCCATCGATGACTTCGCCATCTCCCGATTCGCCGCCGCACTGGGTGAGGACGGGACCGCGGCCGAATTCCAGAACCGGGCACAGTACTGGCAGAACCTGTTCAATCCCACCACCGGTTACATCTCACCGCGCAGCCCCAGCGGCCTCTTCCGCGACGGCCCCGGGTTCCGGGAATCCACCTCGGCTTTCGGTCAGCCCGGTTACGACGAGGGCAACGCCGAGCAGTATCTCTGGCTGGTGCCGCAGAACGTGGCCGGCCTGGTGACCGCCCTCGGTGGGCGCAAGGCGGCCGCGGCGCGCCTGGACCGATTCACCAAACGCCTCAACGAGGGTCCCAACGAGCCCTACCTGTGGGCCGGTAACGAACCGTGCTTCGGCGTGCCGTGGCTGTACAACTACATCGGTGAGCCGTGGCGGGCGCAGCGCACCGTCGACCGCGTCCGTGGGCTCTTCGGCCCGACGCCGGACGGCGCACCGGGCAACGACGATCTCGGCGCGATGTCCAGCTGGTACGTCTGGGCCGCACTCGGGATGTACCCGGTCACCCCGGGCACCGCACTGCTCAGCATCAACACCCCATTGTTCGATCGCGCCGTCATCGCCTTGCCGACTGGACAGTCCATCAGGGTCACCGCGCCGGGCGCCTCGGGTTTCAACCGCTTGAAATACATCAGGGCCCTGCGCGTCAACGGCGAACCGAGCGACCGGACATACCTTCCCGAGACTTTGATCCGTACCGGCGGTGATCTCACCTTCTCACTCGGGTCGCGGCCGGACAGCTGGGGTACCGGCCCGTCCTCGGCACCACCGTCGTTCGGCGCGGGTAGTGCGGCGGTGACCGTCAACGTCGCGCGCCCGGTCGTCACGATCACACCCGGGACGACAGGCACGGTGAGGCTGGACGCCCAGCGGATGATCGACGGGCCCCGCGACTACACGGTCACGGGCACGTCCTACGCGCCGGGAATCACGGTCAAACCGGCCTCCGGCCCCTTCGATGACGAGGGGGCCGCGAAGGTGGACGTCGCGATCACGGTGGCGAAGTCCGTATCCGAGGGTTACTACCAGGTGTATCTGACCACGACCGTCGCCGGGAGCAGTAGATATCTGACGATCATGGTCGACGTCGCGGGGGCGGAGTCCGCCGAATGAGTCTGGTGCTCAGATCATCTCGTTCTTGGTGAGCCACCGCATCACCGGCCACCCGACGAACACCGGGAGCCAGCAGGTGAGCACCCGGTACAGCAGCACCGAGGGCACCCCGATGGCGGCGGGCACGCCGAAGGCGGCGAGCCCACCGATGAGCGCGGCTTCCACGGCGCCGACCCCGCCGGGCGTCGGAGCCGCCGAAGCCAGCGTTCCACCGACCATCGTCACGACCGTCACGGTGACGAACGTCGTCCCGCCGCCGAACGCTTCGACACTTGCCCACAACGCCAGCGCCGCGCCCAAAGTTGTTCCGGCGGCACCCAATACGATCAGCCCGAGTCGCTTGGGCTCCCGAGCCAGATCGGTGAGGTCGCGGGTCACCTCGCCGACCTTCGGCCGCAGTTCGGTTGCCAGCCAACGTCTCAGGTTCGGCACCAACAAGAAGGTGCCGATGATGCCCAGCGCCACACCGGCGATCAGGTACAGCACCGTGGCGTTGGGGACGAAGTGCGAGAGGTCGGTCGATGTCCCGGCCACCGCGCTGAACAGGATCAGCAACGCCAGGTGCACGATCACCTGCACCGACTGTTGCAGCGCCACCGCCGCGGTGGCACGCAGCGCGGTCAGCCCGCCCTTCTGCAGGAACCGGGTACTCAACGCCAGGCCGCCGACGCCGGCCGGCGTTGTGGTTGCCGCAAACGTATTGGCCACCTGCATGATTGACAGCTTCCAGAAGCTCACCGCGCCGTCGGCGCAGGCCCACAGCGCCCCGGCCGCACCGACGTAGGTCAGCGCCGACACCGACAGTCCCAGCAGGGCCCACCACCAGTTCGCCGTCCGGAGTTCGTGGAAGAAGGTCGGCACGGTGCTGATGAAGGGGTAGGCGACATAGACCAGAGCGCCGATCAACACCAGTTGGATGAACTGGCTGCGGCTGAACCGGGTGATGGTCTCGGTTTCGATTTCGTCGGCACCGGTCTGGCGCTTCACCTCGGCCCGCGCGTCGGCCATCACCGCTTTGGGGTTGGCCACCGATTGCCGGATACGTTTGGGCACAGCGGCTTTGGTCAGCCTACGAGAGGCGGTCAGGATGGTGTCTTTGCCGAAGGCCGAGATCGCCGCGCCGACCGCGGACTCCGCGTCATACAGCGCCGACGTCGTAACCAGGAGCTGGGCGATGTCGGACTGCAGTTGGGCATCGGTAGCGCCGTACTCAGCGGCGCCGAACCCGCCGAAGAGCACCTTGCCGTCGGCGACCGTGATCTCGTTGCAGCGCAGGTCGCCGTGCGAGATCTGGTGGTCGTAAAGGACGTGCAGGGATTCCCAGACACTGGTGACGGGTGTGTCGTTGGCGCATTCGTCGAGCGGAATGCCCTGCACGGGTTGGTGCGCGTACATCGTCCAGCCGCGATCCAGGGCGGCCAGCGCGATCGTGGAGGTGTTGGCGACACCGGTGTCAGCGATGGCGATCGCCATCAGCGCGCGATGCTCGACGGCGCGGCGCAGGGAGGTTTGCAGGGGTGCGGTCTCCGAACCGCGCAGCCGCAATTTCCACCACACTTGGCGCAGCGCGCCGCCGCTGCGCTGATGCGGGCCGTACAACTCGACTGCCGCGCGCGCAGAGGGTTCGGTCGACTCGGCCGACAACACCAGCGGTCCGGGTCCGCCCGGGCGTATAACCAGGAGCCGCGACACCAGAAATCCGCGCCTGGCCATGGCGCGGACCGCGCCGTCCAGTGGCACCTCGAGCGCGGGCGTGCCCACCACCAGCACGACGAAAGCGCCGACGAACCAGCCCACCGAGAGTCCCACCACCGCGCGGGCCGGCACGATCGCACTCACCACGAGGTGGATTGGCACGAACGCCAGGAGCAATGCCCACCACCAGTGCCGCCAGCGCGCCGGGAGCCAGGGGCCGGACACGGTCAGCACCGCCGCGAGCATCGCGATCCAGCGCGGGTCATCGAGAAACTGGGCCGGCACGGTGGTGAGCTTGTCGTTCAGGTCGAAGTGCCACCTCGGCGCCGCGATGCGGTTGCTGCTGATCGACAACGGGAGAACCGCCATCAGTGCGGCGGCCCCGTACGCGCCCAGGAGCTTCCACTGCCGGGACAGGATCAAGCCGATCAGGATCACGAACGGCAGCGCCAGGATCGCGATGCCGTACACCAGGTACACCAGATCGGACTGGGTCGGGGTGAGGACCCCGACGATCTCTGAGATCGACTTCTCCAGCGCGACCCAGCGAGGACGGGTGATCAGGGAGCTGGTCACCACCGCCACGAGCGCGACGGCGGCCAGGGCGAGCCGGATGATGTCGTTGGTGCGGCGGGTCAGCGGTTGCAGCAGGCTGCCGGACACGGTGATGTCGCGGCCGTCAACTCGCATGTGCAGGGGTCCTTTGAGGTCCTTGTGATCCGTCTTCCGAATTGCCGCTGTCGTCTGTTCTACGACAACTTAACGTGCCGGCCGGTTCACATCCTGCTCACGTAGTGTCGGCACAGTCGTGTGTTGGGGAGTAGGAGGATTGGGCGTGGTGCGGACCGAGAACGACACCTGGGAGATCACCGAGAGTGTGGGGGCGACGGCGCTGGGCGTTGCCGCGGGCCGGGCGGCGGAGACCGAGAGCGACAATCCGCTGATCAGCGACCCGTACGCGCGGATTTTTCTGGACGTGGTCGGCGACGGAATCTGGAACTGGTTTGCCACGCCGGACCTGCCCGACGAGCTGCTCGAAGCGGAGCCGCAGCTGCCCGAGCAGATGCAGTCGATGGTGAACTACATGGCCTGCCGGACGGCTTTCTTCGACACGTTCTTCCTGGACGCGGCCCGCGCCGGCGTGAGCCAGATCGTGATCCTGGCGTCGGGCCTGGATTCGCGGGCGTGGCGGTTGCCCTGGCCGGACGGTACGACCGTCTACGAACTCGACCAGACCAAGGTGCTGGAATTCAAATCCTCAACGCTGGCCGAGCACGGGGCAGAGCCGACGTGCACTCGCGTCGCCGTCGCGGTGGACCTGCGCCACGATTGGCCGGCGGCATTGCAGCAGGCTGGATTCGATCCTTCCGCCCCGAGCGCCTGGTCGGTCGAAGGGCTACTGCCGTACCTGCCGGCCGCCGCCCATGAGTTGTTGTTCGAACGAATCCAGGGCCTTGCCGCACCCGGCAGCCGGATAGCCGTGGAGGCGCCGGGACCGGATTGGATGGATGAAGGTGTGCGGGCGCGGCGGCGTGAGCGGATGGACCGGCTGCGCGCGGTGATGGCCAACGTCGAACCGGACCGCGAGATGCCGCGGACCGACGAGCTGTGGTACTTCGAGGAACGCGAAGATGTAGGTGAATGGTTGCGCAGGCACGGCTGGGACGCGACGGTGACGCCGTCCCCCCAGTTGATGGCCGGCTACGGACGTGGTGTGCCCGAAGGGGTGGAGGACACCTCGCCGCGTACCCAGTTCGTGTCAGCGGTGCGTTCGGCTAACTGACTGTTCCCTTCACGAGCCGGCCGTCCTTGATGATCGCGGTGAACGCCTCGTCCGGCCGGGCGATCAGCGAGATGTCGGCCACCGGGTCGCCGTCGACGAGGATCAGGTCTGCCAGAGCGCCCTCGGCGACCACGCCCAGTCGCCCCGGATAGGGGTTGCGCGGCCCGGACATGGCGAGCAGTTCGGCGTTTCGGACGGTGGCCTGCTGCAGCACTTCGGTGGGAGTGAACCAGCGGGTGAGCTTGGCCAGCTGGGCGCCCTGACGTTTGGCGAGTGCGGCGTCGAACAACGTGTCCGTGCCGAACGCGACCTTGACGTTGTGCTTGATGGCCAGCTCGTAGGCGGTGTCGGTGCCGGTGACCATCTGCTGGAACTTGGGCACATTGCCGGGCGGCACCGTCACGGCGTCTTCATCGTCGAGAAAGGGTTGCAGGCACCACCACACGTCCTTCTCGGCCAGGAGCGCAGCCGTCTGGTCGTCGATGAGATGCCCGTGTTCGACGCAACGGACGCCGGCGGCCACCGCGGTGCGGATCGCCCGGGGCGTGTAGGCGTGCACGGTGACGTACGTGCCCCAGTTCTCCGCGGCCTCCACCGCGGCGCGCATCTCGGCCTCGGTGAACTGCGAGACATCGAGCGGGTCGTATGCGGAGGCAACGCCTCCGCCGGCCATCAGCTTGAGTTGTGAGGCGCCCCGGCGGAGCATCTCGCGCGCGCCGCGCAACACTTCGGCTTCGCCGTCGGCGATCACGGCTGCCCCGATGATCTCGATGTAGCTGAGGTGGCCGCAGATGCCGCGGGGTACCTCGTGCGGCATCCGGAAGTCGCCGTGCCCACCGGTCTGCGAGATGAAGCCACCCGCCGGGTAGATGCGCGGGCCGAGAATCGTGCCGTCGTCGATCGCCTGCTTGATGCCGAATACCGGGCCACCGAGGTCGCGGACGGTGGTGAAGCCGCGCAGCAAGGTCTCCTCGGCGCTGACCACAGCCCGGGCGAAAACGTAACCGAGCTCGCTGACCTGAGCCACCAGCGCCGAGATGGTGGTGAACATCGCGTGCCAGTGCGCGTCGATCAGGCCGGGCATCAAGGTCTTGCCGGTGCCGTCGATCTTCGGGCCGGTGGCGTCGCCGTCGGGTGGCGTGATCGACTCGATGAGGTTGTCTCTCAGAGTGACGTCCTGCGGCCCGGTGATCCGGCCCTCGATGCTGTCGAAGATGTTGACGTTCGAGATGCGGAGCGCGTCGGTAGTCATCTCATCCAGTGTCGCCCAGGGCGGGGCGGGTGGACGCGCGGGCTGCGGTGTGTCGGCCGTACACCATCAGCTGAGCCGTACGTGTTCGTCGCATGACAGACGTTTAAATCCACGTCAAGACAAATCATTCGCAGGATATCGAAAACCATTGTGGCCACTACTTTTTGATGGTATTCGTTGTCGAACCTGCTACGGACATCAGGCCCCGAGATGCAATTCGATTCGCCTTTACGGGCCATGAAATAGGTGAGCTGATGTGTTGCTTTTTCGACCCCGGATTTCTCGGTATGGTGAGCCTGCGATATCAACCTTTCCGCAGTGTGATCGGTTGGTGGAACGGGCATCGGCACGACCATTCGTCTGGATTTCGACATCGGCCCACACCATGCGGCCCGCCGGTACCAAAGACGGCTTTAAGTGAGGCGCTGGGTGTCGTTGACAAACGGGACATCACGCCCCGCCGCGGAAAATGATCAGGCGGCCTTTGTAGCGGCCATTGTAGCGGCCATTGTAGACGCGGACTCGGCGCCACGATGCCCGTCGAATTCGAACGTGTTGTCGTGAAACGCGGCAACTGAAAGTAGGTCTGACATCGCAAACGCGACAACCGGACGGGTCGCCACCAATGCGATTCGCCGAGGATTCGACCGCGGATTCACAGAGAGCATGACGCGGGACTTCTACGACTCGGAGGACGCCACGTATCGCACGTTCTGGGATCCCGATGGAAGCTTGCACTGGGGCATCTTCGAGGACCACAGCACCGGCTTCCTCGCCGGCTGCCAGCGGTGGAACGAGGAGATGCTGCTCGCCGCCGGGATCGGGCCGACATCGCATGTGCTCGACCTTGGTTGTGGCAACGGGTCCGTCGCCGCCTGGCTGGCGCGAGAAACCGGCGCGGCCGTTACTGGGATCGACCTGAGCGCCGTCCGGATCACCAGCGCCCGCGGCCTTGCCGCGGAGAATCCGGACTTGCGCCTCGCATTCACCATCGGGTCAGCGGCGGCGCTGCCGTTCGACGACGGCGCGTTCACCCACGTCTTGAGCCAAGCCGCTCTCTACCACGTACACGCACGCGAGACGGCGATCGGCGAGGCGATGCGGGTGCTCGAACCCGGCGGCATCTTCGCTTTCGACGATCTGGTGACGCCCGTCCGACCGGTGAGTAGGCTCGCGCGCGAGGTGGTCTACGACCGGCTTCTGTTCGAGCCCACGTTCTCGGTCGACGACTACGTCGACGCCCTCGCACGGCACGGCTTCGTCGTCTACGAAACCCGTGATCTGAGCTCGCATCTCGCCCGCAGCTATGAACTCTTGTCGGACCGTGCGCAGCACTTGTGCCCAAGCCTGGCGAGAGCCTACCGGCGAATCCCTGAAGTAGTGCAAAGCGGGAACGTGGGCTGGAGTTTCTTCCTCTGTCAGAAGGTCGTCGGCAAGCTCGCGTGGATTTACCAGCCGGACCGATGGCTGAGCCTGGAGCAGAGGTACGACGCTTGGGCCCCGAGCTACGACGCTGACCTTGGCAACAGCTATCTCGAGAATCCTCGCCGCGCCGCTGCGCTGCTGTCCCGTTGCCTGCCTGCGGGCGCCGGCCCGCTACTCGATGCGGGGGCCGGCACCGGACTCGTCGGCGAGGAGCTGCGCAGGCTCGGGCATACCGATCTGACCGCGCTCGACAGATCCGGGGGGATGCTCGCGCATGCGCAGGCCAAGGGGGTATACCGCTGGCTGGTGCACGGGACACTGGCCGAGGCGCCGAGCCTGTTTCCCGAACGGTATTTCTCTGCCGTCGTCGCAGTGGGGGTATTCACCTTCGCGCACGCAGAAGCCACCGATCTCGCCGCGCTGGATCGGATTCTCGAGCCGGGTGGGTTTCTCGTCATAGCCGTCAGCGCCGATTACCTCTCTCGATGCCGCGCGCTGAGCAACACGCTCGGCGATCTCGGGTACGAAGTCGTCGGACGCGACTCGTACGACATCTTCGACGGCGAGCCCATGAACGTCTTGGCCTACCAGAAGCCCAACCCGATCGTGGGGGTCGCCTGATGGGTTCGCGTCACGCTTTGCGGGCGCCACTAGGGCAGCATCGCCGAAGGCACGGGCCGACCGGCTGGTCCGTGCGGTGGGCATGCGCTCAATTCGCGTCGTCCTCCCGGACGGGGTGGTCGCGCCAGTGCCGGTACAGATGCCGCGCGGCGAATACGCCGAGAACCGCGGTGACGCACCACACCGCTATAGCTGCATAAGCCAGGGGTGACGAGCGGTCCCGGATGGAAGCACCCAGCGCGGTATAGACGAACGCCCGCGGTGCCGAGCCGATGAATGATCCAATTGCGATCTGCCACAGCGGGACTCCGAACGCCCCGAACGTGTAGGAAGCGAACGCGTCCGAGATGCCGGGGACGAAACGCTGGCCCACGACCGCCCACAACCCGCCCCGCTCGATCACCGAGTCGATCCGTTCGGCCCGTTTGGGACCCACCAGAACCCGTGCGCTGTCCCGGCCGGCCCGGCGGCCGAGCGTGCTTGCGACGATTGCCGTACCCATTGCCGCGCCGAGCGTGACGAAAAGGCCCAGCACGGGACCGAACAGCAGCCCACTGCCGGCGGCCAGAATCGAACCGGGCAGGAACATGGCGCCGAGGAAGCCCGACACGACGACATACACCAACGGCGCCATCGGTCCGGTCGCCGTAACGGTGCGGCGCACCGCGTCGATGTCGATCACTCGCGCGACAGCCACCAGATAGAACATGGTGAGCAGGAAAGCGACGAACAGGACGAGTCGCAGGATGTGGGGCCGCCGGGACGCGCCGGTGGTGTCGTCTTTGTCATCCATGGTGGCTTGCCAGTCGCCGCGCCAGCCCACTGGCCCGTACCGCCCGTCGAGCGATCGCGGCGCGCACCGAGCGTTCCGGACCGATCACCCGCACCTTCCGTTTCGCCCGGGTGACCGCGGTGTAGAACAGTTCCCGCGTCAGCAACCGCGAATCCTCAGGCGGCATAAGCACACTCACCACATCGGATTGACTGCCCTGGCTCTTGTGAATCGTCATGGCGTGCATCGTCTCGACATCGGACAGCCGACTGGTCGCCAACTCCAGCAGATCCTCGGCACCGGCGATGACGGCTCGAAGCGTGCCCTGCTGGCCGGCGCCGCCGACCACGGCCACACCGATGTCGCCGTTGTAGACGCCCAGTCCGTAGTCGTTGTTCGTGACGAGCACCGGTCTTCCGGCGTACCACGGCGACCAGATCGCCTCGCCGGTGGACTCGACCAGCCACCGCTCCACCTGGCGGTTCCAGTGAGCGATCCCGTAGCGTCCCCGGCGGTGCGCACACAACAGCCGGTGCTCGTCGAGGGTGGCCAGGGCAGTCTTCGCGTCGCCGAGCATCGCGGCCTGCCGCAGTGCAAGGGCATGCGGCACAAGCGCTTTGCGCAAACTCTCGGTAGGGTCCTCAGTGTCGATCCATTCGACGTGATCGCCGCCGGAGCGCAGCAGGTCGATGGCGAGGTCGGCATCGCCGTCGCGAATCGACGAGGCCAGCCGGCCAATCGATTCGCCGAACCGATGCGACGTCAGCAGCGCCGCGACCCGGGCGTCTGCGCGCGATCCCAGTCCGTCGACCAGATCGGCGAGTACCGCACCCGCCTCCACCGACGCGAGTTGGTCGGGATCGCCGACCAGGAGCAGTCGGGTGTGCGGGCGCACCGACTCCAGTAGCCGCGCCATCATCGTCAGCGACACCATCGACGTCTCGTCGACCACGATCACGTCGTGCGGCAACCGGTTGCCCCGATGGTGCCGGAACCGCGACGATGTATCGGGCCGACTGCCCAGCAGCCGGTGCAGCGTCGTCGCACGCAAACCCGAGACCCGGTGACGGTCAACCGGATCCAACTCATTTACCTGGAGCTGGACCGCCTCGTGCAACCGTGCCGCCGCCTTGCCCGTCGGGGCCGCCAGCGCGATGCGCAGCCGCGGCTTCCCGTCCAGCTCCGCCTGTTCGGCGAACAGCGCCAGCAGCCGCGCCACCGTGGTGGTCTTGCCCGTCCCCGGACCACCGGTGAGCACGGTCAGTCCCTGGTGCAGGGCGATGCCGGCGGCCTCGCGTTGTTCTTCATAGCCGGGCGGGAAGAGCCGGTCGATATCGGGAACCTCCGGCCGGCCGGGAGCCGACAGCAGGGCCGAGAAGTCGTCTGCGACCTGTTGCTCCTCGCGCCAATACCGGTCCAGATAAAGCAGATGGCCGTCGTACACGCGGAGTATCGGCGGCTCGTCGGCCAACGGACTGGCCTGCACCGCCGCAAGCCACTGCGGCGCAGACGGCCACGGTAGGTCGTCCATGCCGACCTGCGCCTGGACCGATTCCAGGTCCACACACACCGACCCGCCGCGAAGGGCGCGCACCACCAGCGCCAGTGCCAGCGCGACGGCGGGTTCGGACTCGCCTGCCATCGCCGTAAGACGCTGTGCGA
This sequence comes from Mycobacterium sp. Z3061, assembly GCF_031583025.1. NCBI lineage: Bacteria > Bacillati > Actinomycetota > Actinomycetes > Mycobacteriales > Mycobacteriaceae > Mycobacterium > Mycobacterium pumcae. Next base: position 1,179,769 of record NZ_CP134062.1, read on the forward strand.
CATGCACATCGGCTGAGTCGAGCACACCGGCATCGTTGAAGAGGCGCAACAGCTCGCCGGCACTGACGGCCAGCCGCCGGTCGGCGGGGTCGATCGTCTCGGCGGTCATGCGGCCGCCGCGCGCGCGTCGAGCAGGTCGGACAGAGCGGTCACCAACTCCGGCGGCGGCGCCCAGCTGAACACCCCGGCGGGATGACCGTCATGCACCGGGGTACCGGGTCCGCACATTCCGCGCAGGAACAGATACAGCACCCCGCCGAGATGCCGACCGGGATCGTAATCCGGCTGCCGCCAACGCAGAAAACGATGCAGGACAACGCTGTACAGCAGCGCTTGGAGCGGGTAGTCCGAGTGCAACATGGCCTCGGCCATCCGGGGCTGCGTGTAGTCGGCGGCGGTCAACGGACGGTCCGGCTCGCCGAGCCAGTTGGTCTTGTAGTCCACGACCAGATAACGATGCCCCGACCCATGCGGAATCCGGAGTACCGCGTCGATGGAGCCGCTGAGGTAGCCGCGTAGCGACTGGTTGCCGAGCGTGTCTCCCACCAACCGGTCGGGGTAGGACGCCAACGGGTCGTCAACCCGGAGATGGGCGCGCAGCAACCGCCCGACGTCCGCGAGTCGCGTGTCCGCGTCGGCACCCCGCACGTCGCCACCGGCCAGCGGAAACTCGAAGTCCAACTCGCGCAGCCGATCCGGCAGGCCGATCTGCCGTAGTGTCAGCCCGGCCGCCAGTGGCCCCAGGGGCGTGTCGTGCATCGGCACCATCGCCGCGGCCAGTTGGGAGGCGGGCACCTCGACCGGCCACCACGCCGAATGAACACCGACCTGTGCCTCGAGTTCGGCGGCGAGGTCGGTCGCGAAGGGGTCGGTGGTTTCCAGCACCGCGTGCACTAGCGTGCCGAACTGCGCGCCGGTGGGAAGCTCGGCCATCGGGGAGGGCACGTCCGACGACGCCCCGGGCCCCGTCAGCGGGAGATCGTGAACTTCGTCGTCGAGTTCGGTGAGCTCGGGCTCACTACTCACCCCGGTGGTCCGCTCCGCGTCGCGGATCAGGCCCGAGTAGGAGGTGCGCCGCCACGCTGTATCGATGGCGCGGTGGAAGTGCCGGGTCCCCAGGTCGGACGGCGCGTGGTGGACTGACATTGTCGGTGCTGCGGCGATCACGGACTCCTCCACCACCGGCCCGCCGGCGTCCTGCCACTCCCGAAGCCGCTCCCAGGCTTCGTCGTCGGTGATCTTCTGCGGTTCGCACCGATCGGGGACCGCTGACTGTCCGGGACGCCGGCCGCGTAGCAGCCGCGACAGCCCGCCGTTGGGCTCGCCGTGAGCCGGTGACCACCACGCCACCACCTGCGACTGAGCCCGGGTCAGCGCAACGTAGGTCAACCGGCTGTCGTCGCTGGCCGTTTCTTTGCGGCCCAGTTTCTCCACGGCGGCGAAGTCGGAACTGTCCTTTCCGCCGATGTGCAGACAGCGCTTGCCCTGATCGTGGAACAGCACCAGGTCGCGATCACCCACGTTGCGATTGAACGCGAACGGCAGGTACACCACGGGGTACTGCAGTCCCTTGCTCACCCAGACCGTCATGATCTGGACCGCGGCGGCGTCGCTGTCGATCCGGCGGTTGCGTTCGGTGGCGCCGGCTCGTTCCTCCCGCTGGCCGCGCAGCCAGTCACGAAGCGCAGGAAGGGAATAACGCTCCCGGTGGGCCACCTCCTGCAGGAGTTGCGTCACATGCGCCAGGTCGGTCATGTGCCGTTCGCCACCGTGCCACGAGAGCACCCGGTCTGCCATGCCGCTCATCTGCGCGGCTTCGAAGATCGCGGCGACACCCCGCTCACGGGCGTGGTCCGCCCACTCCCGCAGCGTGTCGGCGATGTCGTCGGTGAGTGCGTCACCGCCGGCCGCCAGGTCGTGCGCCGTCTTCCCGAAGAACATCGTCGTCGCGGCCGCCCGCACCACGCCCGGGCGGTGCGGCTGATCGAACGCCTCCAGCAGCGACAGCCAGTCGTCGGCGGCCTCGGAGCTGAACACGTCGGAGTCGCCGGTGTAGACGGCGGGGATCCCGGCCTCGGTGAGTGCGCGGTGGCAGACACGGGCGTCCCTGTGGCTCTCGACGATGACAGCGACATCGCGGGCTTCCAGCGGCTCACCGTCGAACGTCGCCGCGCTCGTCAGCAGCCCGCCGATGTCGGCGGCGAGATCGCGGCCGATGTGCTCGCGCAGCTCATCGATCGGCAGATTCTGAGTCCCTTTGCGGCCCAGCGTTGCTCTGCGCACCACCCGAAGCCGGAACGGATCGTTGCGCGGAGCATCGGCGAGGCGATGACCGCGGTGCGAGGCCGCGACGTCATGCACCACGATCGCGGGGTCACCGAGCTCGGCTCCGCGCAGCACGGCTTGCAACCGCTCGACCAGTGCGCTGTCGCTGCGCCAATTCGTACCCAGCGTGCGCTTGTCGCCGGCGGTCCTGGCCGCATCGAGGTAGGTGACGATGTCGCCGCCGCGAAACGCGTAGATCGCCTGCTTCGGGTCTCCGATGAGGATGAGCGTGGACCGCCCGCTGAAGGCCCGGTCGATCACCTGCCACTGAACCGGATCGGTGTCCTGGAACTCGTCGACCATGACAATGGGCCAGCGTTGATGCATCCGGACCCGGGCGGGGGAGTCGTCGGTGTCCAGTGCGGCGGCCAACCGGATGAGCAGGTCGTCGTATCCCAGCACGCCCCGGCGTCGCTTGCGTCTTTCCAGCTCGGCCAGAACGTCTTTCGCAAAGGCTATGCAGACCGCGGCGCGCGAGCCGGGCTCCGGGTCGCTCGGCCGCAGGTGTGTGGACGGGTTGGCGACCACCGCGCGGGCGATGCGCAGCGCCTCGCGATAAGTCAATGCGGGATCGTCACGCACGCGCCCGAAATGGGCCAGATAGAGGTCATCGACGATCTCGGTTACCAGGTCGTTGAGGTCCTCCAGCAAGGTGACGCCCGAATCTGTATCCCCGGCCGCGCCAAGAGATTTGAGCACCAGCTGGCAGAACTGGTGGGTGGTGGCGATGGTGGCCGCGTCGAAGCCGGCCAGGGCGTCACGCAGCCGCTGCTTTCGAGCGTTGCGTTGCGCCTCGGTGCCGTCGATCAGGTGGCGCACCAGGTCGTTGCCGTCGGCGATCGCACGGTCGCCGAAAGCGGCGACCGCGTCGACGATCTGGCAGCGCACCCGCTCGCGGAGTTCCTGGCTCGCCGCGCGGCCGAAGGTGATCAGCAGCATCTCGTCGAGGGTCGCCCTGCCTTCGGCGACGTATCGGGTCACCAGGCCGGCCAACGCGAACGTCTTGCCGGTTCCCGCGCTGGCCTCCAGCACCGTGGTGGACCGCTCGGCGGGCAGTGGGCCCAGCAGGTCGAATGGCGGGATCATCCGGGCCTCCGCTCGGCGCGCAACAGGGGCAGCCAAAGGCGCGCGGCGAAGGCGCCCAGGCGGTGTTCCTCGCCTTTGGCAAAGACCGGGTATTGCTCACCGGGCCGCAGCGGTTGCATCAGGTCGCTCAGCCGTGCGTGTCGGCCCCAGGCCCGCACCTGCGCCTGATCTTGATCCTCCCCGGGATACAGACCACTTCGCCACCGGTAGTCCGCCTGCTTGACCGGGTCATCCCCGCAGTGCCGGGCGACGGCCCAGGCGTAAGACGTCTTGACCGGCAACGGAATCGGCTCCCGGCGCCCGGCATCGTAGATGGCCACCAGGTCCCGCAACACCTCCAGGGCGGGCTGTTCGGGCCGTCCCAGATGTTCCTCGCGGGGGGTGGTGCCCCGCTTGGGCCGGCCGATACAGACCGCTGACCAGTCGCGGTCGGGATGGTGAGCGTGCAACGCCAGCAACGGAATCCACGATTGAAGTAGATGTTTGCCGTCTAGCTTGGAATACGTCACAGACACCAGGCGATCGCCGAACACCCCGGACACGGTGCCGGTCAGGCGCCGGCCCCCGAGATCGATGTCGACGTCGTAGGTTGCGCTGTCGGTCTGGCGGTGTCCCAAGGCGGTTGACGCCAGCAGCGCCGCCTGATCACGGATATCGGTCACCCTGCGCCACCCGAGCTGACCCGGGGGCAGGGTGCCGCGCCGCCACTCCGCCTGCCGCGCGTCATCAGGAGCGAGCCCGCCCAGGATGTCGCTCAGCATCCGATCGCCGACCGTCCATTCCTCGAGCGCGTCGATCTCGACCGGCATAGCGTCCTCGACACCGTCGACATCCCACGGCAGCGTGTATTCCAGCGCCCGAAAGAAGCCTTTCACCGGGTCCTTGAAGAACGCGACCAGATCGGCGAGGACGACGTCGTCCGACGGTGGCGCCGGCAGCAGGCCGCGGATCAGTCTCGGTTGCTCGGATCGTTCGCCGGTGGCCGAGCGCGCCGCGCGCAACACCGTCGGGTCGAAGCTGAACGGCGCGCCAGGCACCAGCGCGCCGCGCTCCACATTCCGAATATCAAAGGGCTGCAACGGATGTTCGACCACAATCCGTGACCGGACGGGCCCGGTGGTGGTCGTGTCCAGGGCGTCGAGCAGCTCCGCCAGCGGGACGGCCGGGGGCCGGCGCTGGCCTGAGTATTCGTTGGCGCCGGTGTAGGTGATGACCAGATTGCCGGTGGCCGCGCCGATGGCGTCGAGCAGCAGCTGACGGTCCTCGGACCGGATGTCGCGCTCGCCGGTCAGCGGTTGCCGGGCCAGTACGTCGTCACCGTCGACGACGCCGAGCCGTGGGAAGACGCCGTCGTCGAGTCCCACCAGACAGACCACCCGGTGCGGGACGGAGCGCATCGGCACCATCGTGCACACCGTCAGGGTGCCGGTGCGGAAGTTGGCGCGGGTGGGCCGCCCGGCGAGGTGCCTCTGCAACAGAGCGCGGATGTCGGGCAGGCGCAGCAGCGTCTGGTCGCGCGAACCCGCGGTGCGCAGCACGTCGGCGAATTCGCGTTGCATCTGGTTGGTCTGCCAGGCGTCGTCCTCGCTGGTCCGAGTCAGCAGGCCGATCCCGTCGGCCAACGCCGTCAGCCACTGCCGTAGCGGCTGGGCTGCGGTCAGCGAGTCGACCACGCGCTGCAGCCGGTCGATGTATTCGGCGAACTGCCCGACCAGTTCGACCCGGTTGCTGCCCACATCGTCCAGGGGGAGCGTCGAATCGATCCAGGCGTGTGCCGTCTCGGACATCGCGACTCCGGCCAGTACCCGGTCCAGACCGAACCGCCAGGTGTTGTGCACGAAGTCGACGCCGAACGGCTTGCGGTGTTCCTGATCGAAGCCCCACCGGATGTTCGACTGCCGCACCCAGCGGGTGATGCCCTCCAGGTCGTCGTCGCTGAAGCCGAAGCGGGCTCGGACCGGGGCGGACTGGGCGAGGTTGAGCACTTCACTCGAGGTGACCCGCCCACCGGCCAGGGACAGTAGCTGCGACGCCACGCCCAGTAGCGGATTGGTCTGCAGCAGTGAGCGATCCGCGAGCCGGACCCGAAGGCGGTGGGCCGGGTGCGCGCCGTTCACCACGTCGCCGAGGCCGAAGTCCGCGACGATCAGCGGGGCATAAGTCTCGATGTCCGGGCACATGACCAAGATGTCGCGCGGCTCGAGGGTCGGGTCGTCGGCCAGTAGTCCGAGCAGCACCTCCCGGAGCACGTCGATCTGCCGGGCCGGACCGTGGCAGCTGTGCACCTGCACGGACCGGTCGTCGTCGGCCAGCGTGCGGCCGTGCGGCCGGACGGCATTGGCGGCGAGGTCGGCTTGCAGCCAGCCGAGCAGGGTGTCCCGGCGATCGGGTTCGCCCAGAGCCTCATCGGTCGCGGGATCATTCGGCAGGCTTCGCTGCAGCTCACGCAGATCCCGTCCGAGGGTCGCCAGCAGCGGGTGCCCGACTGCGCGATGGCTGGTGTCCTCGCGACGGGGCACCGTGCCCCGCACGCCGCCCAGTGCCCGCCACAATGCGTCGCTGGGATGCGGTAGCCACAGATGCAGCTCGTGGTGGACGGCCACGGCTTCGAGCAACTCGACCTCGCTGCGCGCCAGCCGGGTATGGCCGAACAAAGATAGGCGCGACGGCAGCGCCGCCGGACCGTCGTGCAGTCTGGCCAGGGTCTTGCCGTGCCGGATGTGCGGGGGATCGGCGGGAATCGTCGCCACCAGCGCGCGCCACAGCTCGGGTTGCCAGTGCAGGTCGGCATCGAGGTCGCCCAGGTCTCCGGCCAGCCAGCCGACGAGCAAGCCGGGACGCTGCCGGGCATACGAGGCGAACAGCCCGGCCAGGCGGCGGGCGACCGCGTACCGCCGGCCCCGGCGCAGATCCGCTTCATCGCCAATGTCGAAGTACCCCAGATGCTTTGCCAACGTGCGGCACCACGGCTGGGCCAGTGAGCGGTCGATCACCTCGAGCAGCGGCCAGGTCATGGCCTCCGGAGACCACGGGTCGTCGTCGACGGTGCCGACTATCTCGGCGATCAGTGACGCTGGGTTGCGAAACGACACCCCCGCGCAGACGCCGTCACCGCGATCCGGCGTCGCGCCCAACCGGTGGGACAGGCGCTGACTGAGCCAGCGTTCCACCCCGCGCGCCGGTACCAGTACGAGCTCCTGCGCGAACGGGTCGGGCAGCGGCCGGGCCAGCAGCGCGCCGAGACCGTCGGCAAGCAGATCGGTCCGTTCGGCACGGTGGAGATGAAGCGCCATTGCGGGCCACCCTAGACCGCCCGTCCGACACCGACGGCGCTACGGGTGTACAAATGGGCGCGGGGGCCGGGCCCGATCGCGCGAACGGGAGGACGTCATGGAGACCTGGGATGCGATACGTGCACGACGCAATGTGCGCCAGTACACGGCGCAGCCGGTTGCAGAGACCGACCTGGAGCGCATCGTGGAGGCGGGATGGCGGGCGCCGTCGGCGAAGAACCGCCAACCGTGGGACTTCATCGTGGTCACCGATCCTGCTCAGCTGCAAGAACTCTCGACGGTCTGGATGGGCGCCGGTCACCTCGCCGGCGCCGCAGCCGCGATCGTTCTGGTGATTCCGGCCCCGCCGGATGAGCGCAGAAAGCTCATCGATCAATATGACATCGGTCAGGCGACGATGGCGATGATGCTGGCGGCCACCGACCTGGGTATCGGCACCGGTCATTCCTCGGTGGGCGACCAGGACCGGGCGCGCGCGATCCTCGGCGTCCCCGACGACCATCTGGTCGCGTACATGCTCGGCGTGGGCCATCCCGCCGACCGGCCGCTGACTCCGATCCGCAAACCGAATCGGCGGCCACTGCACGAAGTGGTTCATCATGGCCGTTGGTGAGTCCGCTGGGCTCATCATGTGCCAGGCTTGAGCAATGGGCGGCGTCGCTGATGCCCTTGAGTGGGCCGGCAAGCAGATCACGGGCCGGGTCCCGAAAGCGGACCTGGACCAGCGCGACCCGGACTTCATCCGGGATCAGCTGCCCGGGACCTGGTTGCTGGCATCGTTGTACTTCCGTGCGGATGTGCGCGGGCTTGACCGCATACCCCCGACGGGACCGGTGCTGCTGGTCGGCAATCACAGCGGCGGCAACGTGCCGCCCGACACGTTCGTCTTCACGCTGGCGTTCTGCTCGTACTTCGGGGTGGAGCGTCCCTTCTATCAACTCGCGCACAACCTGGTGACGCTGTATCCGCCGTTGCGCTGGCTGCGCAAGTTCGGCACGGTGGCGGCCAGCCCCGAAAATGCCCGTTTGGCACTGGAATCCGGCGCAGCCGTCCTGGTGTACCCGGGCGGCGACTACGAAGTCTTCCGCCCGTCGTGGCAACGGCACGTCGTCGACTTCGGCGGCCGCAAGGGATTTGTGCGGCTCGCCCGCGAGACCGGCGTGCCGATCGTGCCGGTGGCCGCGGTCGGCGGCCAGGAGACGGCGTTGTTCCTCGGCCGCGCGCAGTGGCTGGCCAAACTGCTGATGCTGGACAAGTTGATCCGGCTCAAGAGTGTGCCGGTCTCGCTGGCGATCCCCTGGGGGCTGAACGTCAGTGACCTGCTGGGGCACATTCCGCTACCCGCCAAGATCGTCATCGAGGTCCAGGAGCCGATCGAAGTCCATGATGACGACCAGGGCGTGTACGACGACGTGATCGCCAGCCTGCAGGCGGGCGTGGATCGGCTGGCCGCCGAGCGGCGATTCCCGGTGATCGGCTGATGCGCGTCGAACGCCGGATCGTCGTCAACGCCGATCGGGACACCGTGTGGAAGGTGCTCAGCGACCCGGATCGCTACCCTTCCTTCCTGGCTCATCTGGAGCGCTGGGAGACGTTGACCGAAGGGCCGGTCCGGGTAGGCGCCCGCTACACGGTGTTGTGGAAGATCGGCTCGATCCCGGTCGGAGGCATCGCCGAGGTGGTGGAGCTCGACACCGCGCGTGATCTGGCCTGGATCAACATCACCGGTGTGACCCAGCGTGGCCGCTTCCGGCTGCGCGATGCGGGGCCCGGCCGGACCACGGTCACCTTCCGCCTGGCCTACAACTCCGAAGGCGGCCTGCTCGGACTGATCGCCGACCGCGTCGCATCGCGCTGGGTGGGTCGTTCACTGGCTGAAAGCCTGAAAAACCTTCGCCGCCTTGTGGAGTGATGCGGCGCGTGAGCCGGGTCAGGCCCTGTCGGCCCAAACGTGCATGCTGGGTGCATGAACAGAAACGAGATCACCGAAAAGATCGTCGTTGCCCGGTTGTCGAGGGGGCTCAGTTGGCAGCAACTGGCCGACGCGATCGACAGGCCACTGCTGTGGACGACGTCGGCGCTGCTGGGCCAGCACCCGATTCCGGCGGAGCAGGGGAAGGTCCTGGTCGAGATGCTGGGGTTGGACGAGTCCGTCGTTCCCGTCCTGGCGGCGCCGCCGATGCGGGGCGGCCTGCCCAGTGCCGTGCCCACCGACCCCACCATCTACCGGTTCTACGAGGCGCTCCAGGTCTATGGCGGCGCGCTCAAGGAAGTGATCCACGAACAGTTCGGTGACGGCATCATGAGCGCGATCAACTTCAGCATCGACCTGCAGAAGAAAGCGCACGACTCGGGCGATCGGGTCGTAGTCACGTTCGACGGGAAATTCCTTCCGTATCAATGGACTTCGGCCCAAGACTGAAGGGGCGCTCATGGTTGAGCAGCGGGGCAGGACCGCACGGCGCAAACCCGTCGACATGGTTCTCTCGGGCGGCGGTGTCAAGGGTGTCGGGCTGGTCGGCGCGGTGGTCGCCGTCATGGAAGCCGGTTATTCACTCAAACGGGTCTCCGGCGTCTCCGCGGGTTCCCTGGTCGGATCGATACTGGCCGCCGCCTCCAACGGCGACCAGTTGACCACCGGGCAGATCAAAGAGCTTGCACTGACCCTGCCGTATGAGAAGTTTCGCGATACCGGTCCGGTCGGACATCTGCCCGTGGTCGGTCCGGCGTGGGGTCTGTTGCGTGAAAACGGCATGTACAGAGGCGATTTCGCACATGACTGGATCCGCGGCGAGCTGCGGAATCTGGGCGTGCGGACCTTCGGCGATCTGGCGCTCAGTGACCGGCAGATGCCCGCCGAGCGCCGTTACCGGCTGGTGGTCACCGTCGCCGACCTGACCACCGGGCAGCTGGTGCGGCTGCCGTGGGACTACCGGCGGCTGTACGGACTCGATCCCGACGAACAATCGGTGGCCGACGCGGTGCGCGCGTCGATGTCCATTCCGTTCTTCTTCCGGCCGGTCACCTTGACCAGCGCGGCCGGACACACATCCACCCTGGTCGACGGCGGTGTCCTGTCGAACTTTCCGATCGACTCCTTCGACCGGCCGGACTGCAAATCGCCGCGCTGGCCCACCTTCGGTATCACGGTGGTCCCGGAGTTGCCGGCCAGCAATGACCAGCTGATTCCGGGGGTGGGCGCATTGCGGCTCCTGGGCCCGCCGTCGGTGCTGCTCGAGCAGCTGATCACCACCATGTTCGTCGGCCATGACCAGACGTATCTCAGCCAGCCGTGGGTGAGCGCCCGGGCGATCCGGGTGGACTCTACAGCGGTGAACTTCCTGGATTTCAGCATCTCCCGCAAGGACGCCGAAGCGCTCTACACCAAGGGATACGAATCGGCACAGGCGTTTCTGTCGACCTGGAACTGGGTCGACTATCTCGAGCGGTTCCGCCAGTTCCAATGACGTGACAGCGCCACGGTGTCAGACTTGACGGTGGAGGAGGCGCCGGTGTGCAGCGGTTGTTCGGGCAACCGCACCACCTGGCCGGATGCAGGGCCCTCCTAGATGCCGAATTCCTTTTCGATGTTGTCGATCCCGGCGCGGATCGCCTTGAGCGCATCGGCGCGGGCACGCAGTTTGGTGGCGGCGTGCGCGGACTGATTCAGGCCGGCGAATTCGTGAGCCGCCTCCTCGGCGCGGGCGATCACCCGGTCGGGCAGTGCCATCTCGTCGATGAAGCCGGCGGCCAGCGCCGTCTCACCGAAGAATGTCTTGGCCAGGCCGGTGGCCTGTTGGTACGCCGACCGGGTCAGTCGCAGTTTCAGGACCTCCAGGGCCGCCCAGGGAATCACCATCCCGATCGCGACCTCGTTGGCCTGAATGTTGTACGCGTGGGCCGCAATTCGGTGGTCACCCGAGCACAGCAGGAATGAGCCCATCGCGATCGCGGGGCCGGTGCACGCGATGACCACCGGCTTGGGGTAGGACAGCAGCCGGTAGGACAGCTCGAATCCGCCGCGCAGCATGTCGATCGCGGGCTGCACCTCGCCGGAGGTCAGGATCTTCAGGTCGAACCCGCCGCTGAACACCCGCTGGTTGCCGGTGACCACCAGCGCCCCCACGTTGTCGGCGTCGGCCTGGTCGAGCGCGTCGTTGAGGGCCTGCTGCATGGTTGGGCCGAGCGCGTTGACTTTGCCGTCGTCCATCCGGATGACCCCGATGGTTTCGTCGTGGGTGTAGACGACCGGACCGCTCATGGGTTACTCCTTCGCTCGGCGAGTCGATTGAACCAGATCGCGGCCCGCCGGGCTCACACCCGCTGGCTGCGATGCTTTCCCAGTTCGTTCTCGGCGTCGCCCCAACGCAGACTCACATCGGTGGGCTCGTCGAGCTGGCGGGTGCGCCAGCGGTCCTGGGTCTCCTGCACGGCGCGGTTGATGCGGTCGATCTCGCTGCGGAACACCTCGGGGCGAGTTTCCTTGCTGGCGTAGTGGAAGTAGGTCAGCAGGTTGCGCAACAGCTCCAGCTTCTGCTTCTCGCGCTTGGCCAAGTCGTGCGTCGTCATCAGCTCGATGCGCTGGACGGGAGGTAGGGCGTCCCAGTCCAAGACCACCTTCGTCTCCAACGGCTGCCGGGTACGCTGCCAGAATTTCCACCCGCGGGGCCGCTCGGGACGGTCGTAGTAGGTGACCGTGCCCTCGAAGCGAGATTCCACGCCGTGCCCGATTTCCGCGCGGTCCAGTGCGGAGTCCCACACCATCCGCCACTCCTGCCCGGGCGCCAGTGTGGGCAGCTCCCGCGGCAGTTGCAGTTCGACGACGTCGGCGTAGCCGTCGGAGGCGTTCTCGTATTCGGCGACGGTCGGGGGGTTGGGGAAGTTGAACCGGATGTCGTAAGCCGCGGTGCGGCCGAAGTTGCGCACCACCAACTCGATGACATGCCAGTCCGCGACGTGCGGCTCCATCAACATGGCGACATGTGGGCGCGTCTTCTCCGCAGCCAGCGCCCGATTCCGCTGCAGCTGGCGGTGGGTGAAGATCAGCGCGACGACGCCGAGCGCGATCGCCGCCCATGCGGCCCAGGCCAACCAGGTGCTGGACTCGATCGAGTCGATGCCCCGCCAGCTCTGCGGCCAGCTTTCCGGCCAGTTTCCTCGGACCCACCCCATGGATTCCACCCTCCACTTAATCCTCGGACCTGGAACTTAGCTGCACTGATCGTAAAGGGGCTTCCTGTGTATCGCTGAGCGGGTCATCGAGCGAGCTTCAGCCGCCCATCATCATTCGCCACTGGTCGAGATTGGCGGGCCGGTAGACGTAGTTGGAGCGTTTGACTTCCGACAACGAGGCGCTCGGGTCGGCCGAATACCAGTGCCCGGGGAACACGGTCGGGTCGCCCGGGAGCGCGGCGAGTTGCTGGAGGCTGCGATACATCTCGTCGGAATCGCCGCCCGGGAAGTCGGTGCGTCCGCAACCTTCCAGGAACAGCGTGTCGCCGGCGACCAGCCGTCCGTCCAGCAGGAAGCACTGACTGCCGGGCGTGTGGCCGGGTGTGTGCAGCAGTTCGATCTCGATGTCGCCGATGCTGATCCGGTCGCGGTGCTCATGAGCGGTCAGGTCGCTCATCGGGATTCCGGTGATCCGGGACACCCACAGCGCCTCGTGGGTGTTCACGTGAATCGGCACGCTCACCCGCTCCATCAGCTCGGCGAGGCCCTTGAGCTCGAATCCCATCATCGAACCGCCTACGTGGTCCGGGTGGTGATGGGTCACGAGCACCCCCGACAGGTGCATGTCGTCGGCCTCGAGCGCGTCGACCAGGTCCCCGGCTGCATAGGCCGGATCGACCACCATGGCGTCCCCGGTTTCGCGGTCGCCGATGAGGTAGGCGAAGTTGCGCATCTGCGCCGCGATCACGTCGTTGGCCGCGAAGTCGCGGCCCGAAAGTAACTGCCGGAAGTACAACCGGTCCGAATTCGACACACCACCAGCCTATGGGGCGCGCGAAAACACCTTCGGCCTGGCCTTCTGCCTATTCCCGGTACCTATTCCTACCTGCGCCGAGTCGCTAATATCGGTTCATGTTGAAGAGGATCGAAGTCCTACTTGACATGGACTTGGTCGACGAGATCATTCGCCGTTATCACGTGGCCGGGGCGCGGGAAGCCGTCAATCTGGCCATGCGGACAATGCTCGACGAGGCCGACAACGCCGACCCCGACTCGCATGCCGAGGATTACGACGAGTTCAGTGACCTCAGTGCCTGGTCACTGCACCGCAACAGCGATACGGGTTGACCGGCTAGTCCTGCTTGGGCCCACGTGGTTTGGAGACGTTGTGCGCCAGGCTGTACCCTCTTTTTGGCCCGCGGCAGGTCTTCGCTGTGGGTGAACGGCCCCCTTAGCTCAGTCGGTAGAGCGTTTCCATGGTAAGGAAAAGGTCAACGGTTCGATTCCGTTAGGGGGCTCGGCGGACGCCGAGCAGGTGCGCGGCCCCAGAGGCGGTGTAGCTCAGTTGGTTAGAGCGAACGACTCATAATCGTTAGGTCGCCGGTTCGAGTCCGGCCATCGCTACCACCACAGCACGACAAACGAATATAGAGACTTCGAGAGATTTGAGAGAGAACCGTCATGGCTTCCAGTACCGACGTGCGGCCGAAGATCACCTTGGCGTGCGAGGTGTGCAAGCACCGCAACTACATCACCAAGAAGAACCGCCGCAACGACCCCGACCGTCTCGAGCTGAAGAAATTCTGCCCGAACTGCGGTAAGCACCAGGGGCACCGCGAAACGCGCTGACCGCGCGCACCCCAATTACAGAGAGTCGACTAGGTAGGTTCGAGAACTGTGGCCCTGTCCGAAAAGATCCTCGGGATGCACTATCGCTACCCCGACCATTACGTGGTGGAACGGGAAAAGATCCGCGAGTACGCCACGGCGGTGCAAAACGACGAGCCGGCTTTTTTCGGTGAGGACGCGGCGGCAGAACTGGGCTACGACGGCCTGGCAGCCCCGTTGTGTTTCATCTCGGTATTCGGATACAAGGCGCAGTCTGCCTTTTTCCGGGACGCCAACATCGCGGTGACCGACCAGCAGATCGTTCAGGTTGACCAGGTTCTGAAGTTCCTCAAGCCGATCGTCGCCGGCGACAAGCTGTACTGCGACGTCCACGTGGATGCTGTGCGCGAGGCGCACGGCACCCAGATCATCGTGACCAAGAACATCATCACCAACGATGCCGGCGAGATCGTCCAGGAGACGTACACGACCCTGGCTGGCCGTGCCGGTGAAGACGGGGAAGTAGGATTTGCCGATGCCACTGCGTGAGTTCAGTTCGGTGCAGGTGGGTGACCAGCTCCCAGAGCGGACCTACCCGTTGACCCGTCAGGACCTTGTCAACTACGCCGGGGTCTCGGGTGACTTGAACCCGATCCACTGGGACGACGAGATCGCCAAGATGGTCGGGCTGGACACCGCGATCGCCCACGGCATGCTGACGATGGGTATCGGCGGCGGCTATGTCACGTCGTGGGTGGGCGACCCCGGGGCCGTGACGGAGTACAACGTGCGGTTCACCGCGGTGGTACCGGTACCCAACGACGGCAAAGGCGCCGAGTTGGTGTTCAGCGGCCGGGTGAAGTCCGTTGACCCGGAGACCAAATCGGTGACCATCGCACTGACGGCGACGACCGGCGGCAAGAAGATCTTCGGCCGGGCTGTCGCCTCGGCGAAGCTGGCCTAGCGGATGGCCCTCAAAACAGATATCCGCGGAATGTCGTTTGTCTATCCCGACTACTTCGAGGTAGGCCGCGAACAAGTTCGGCAATTCTCCCGGTCGATCAAGTGCGATGATCGGGTCCACTACGACGAGGCTGCGGCCGCCGAATTCGGCGGCGACCGCATCGTCGCCCCGCTGACCTTCGTGACGATCCTGGCGAAACTCATCCAGGACGACTTCTTCCGCAATGTGGACGTCGGCTTCGAAACCATGCAGATCGTGCAGGTCGATCAGAAGTTCGTGTACCACGCGCCGATCCATGTCGGAGACAAGCTTTACGGCAGTCTGCGCATCGAATCGGTCAACGAGCGTTTCGGCGCCGACATCGTCATGACGAAGAACTTCTGTCACAACCAGGATGGCGTCCTGGTCCTGGAGGCCTACACCACCCTGATGGGCCACGAAGGAGACAACTCCATCCAGCTCAAATGGGACAAGGAATCGGGCCAGGTAGTCAGAACCGGGTAATTAGTATCTGGCTCCTACGTCGATGTACACTCGGACCTCGGGGTTTTCCCATTACAAGCGCGCTGTCCGTCGGTTCGCGATTGCCGAACGGGGGGCGCGCGAGTCATGTAAGCCCCGGAAAATAGGGGCGTAGCTCAACTGGCAGAGCAGCGGTCTCCAAAACCGCAGGTTGCAGGTTCAAGTCCTGTCGCCCCTGCTGACGGCGGGCCGCACGAGGAGGCGGGCCATCTGACTCGCGTGCCATGGTGGACACTGGAAAGAGTGGCCACTTTGAGCGGTACGGCACGCGAAACAGCTAGCGAACGAAGGAGCACGCGGTGAGCGACGAAGGCGACGTTGCCGACGACGCCGCAGGCGACAGCGGCGCCGTGGTGACCAAGGCGGTGGCGCGGCCGCAGCGGCCCACGGGAAAGCGTTCCCGGGTGCGCGCGGCGGAGGCCGAGGACGGCGACGAGTCGACCGACGTCGAGGTTGCCGAGAAGGATTCGGCAAAGAAGGACGCGTCGAAGTCTTCGAAGGCGTCGAAGTCTTCGGGGGCCAAATCGACGCAGAAAGACAAGGCGAAGAAGCCGAAGAAAGCCGGTTCGACCAGCTCGATCAACCCTTTCGTGTTCGTCTACACCTACCTCAAGCAGGTTGTAGCCGAGATGCGGAAGGTGATCTGGCCCAACCGCAAGCAGATGCTCACCTACACGTCGGTGGTGCTGGTCTTCCTGGCCTTCATGGTGGCGGTGGTAGGTGGCGCCGACCTGGGTCTGAGCAAGCTCGTGCTGTTGGTGTTCGGCTGAGACTTGAGAGCGATAGAGAGGACTGAGAACCGTGACGACGTTCGACGGTGACACGTCCGCGGGTGAGGCGGTCGACGTGCAAGAGGCTGACGCCCCGCAGGACGCGGTGGCGGCTCCGGCCGAAGATGTCGACCCCGCCGCTGCGCTCAAGGCGGAACTGCGCAGCAAGCCCGGCGACTGGTACGTCATTCACTCCTACGCGGGCTACGAGAACAAGGTGAAAGCCAACCTCGAGACCCGGGTGCAGAACCTTGACGTCGGCGACTACATCTTCCAGGTGGAGGTCCCCACCGAAGAGGTCACCGAGATCAAGAACGGCCAGCGCAAGCAGGTCAATCGCAAGGTGCTGCCCGGTTACATCCTGGTGCGCATGGACTTGACCGACGACTCATGGGCTGCGGTGCGCAACACCCCGGGAGTCACCGGGTTCGTCGGCGCGACATCGCGGCCGTCGTCGCTCTCGCTCGACGACGTGGTCAAGTTTCTGCTGCCCCCGGGTGCGGCGAAGAAGGCCGCCAAGGGTGCGGCCAGCACGGCTGCCGCGGCAGAGACCGGTGGACTGGAACGCCCTGTCATTGACGTCGAGTACGAGGTCGGTGAGTCGGTGACGGTGATGGACGGACCATTCGCGACGCTGCCGGCCACGATCAACGAGGTCAACGCCGAACAGCAGAAGCTCAAGGTGCTGGTCTCGATCTTCGGCCGTGAAACACCGGTGGAGCTGACCTTCAGCCAGGTCTCCAAGATTTAGCCCTCAGGGCATCCCAGAACTTTGCACCCCAGCACTTTGCAAAACCAGGAAGGAATGTAGGACAAACTCATGGCCCCGAAGAAGAAGAAAGTCACCGGGCTGATCAAGCTGCAGATCGTGGCCGGGCAGGCCAACCCTGCCCCGCCGGTCGGCCCGGCGCTCGGCCAGCACGGCGTCAACATCATGGAGTTCTGCAAGGCCTACAACGCCGCGACGGAAAGCCAGCGCGGGCAGGTCATCCCGGTGGAGATCACGGTCTACGAGGACCGCAGCTTCACCTTTGCGCTGAAGACCCCGCCGGCCGCCAAGCTGTTGCTCAAGGCCGCCGGTGTGCCCAAGGGGTCGGCGGAGCCACACAAGACGAAGGTCGCGAAGGTGACCTGGGACCAGGTGCGCGAGATCGCTGAGACCAAGAAGACGGACCTCAACGCCAACGACATCGACGCGGCGGCGAAGATCATCGCCGGCACCGCCCGGTCGATGGGCATCACGGTCGAGTAGTTCCAGTTCGACAAAACACCCGAGAACGCGTGGGAGGGCCCGCTTCGGCCCGCCAACCACGAACCCAACACCAGATTGGATTGAAGGATGAGCAAAACCAGCAAGGCATACCGCGCCGCCGCCGAGAAGGTGGACCGCAACAATCTCTACACCCCGTTGCAGGCCGCCCGGCTCGCCAAGGAGACGTCGTCGACCAAGCAGGACGCGACCGTCGAGGTGGCGATCCGGCTCGGCGTCGACCCGCGTAAGGCCGACCAGATGGTCCGCGGCACGGTCAACCTGCCGCACGGCACGGGTAAGACCGCCCGGGTGGCCGTCTTCGCCGTCGGTGAGAAGGCCGACGCCGCCGTAGCCGCCGGAGCCGATGTCGTCGGCAGCGACGACCTGATCGAGAAGATCCAGGGCGGCTTCCTGGACTTCGACGCCGCCATCGCGACTCCCGACCAGATGGCCAAGGTGGGCCGGATCGCCCGCGTTCTGGGTCCGCGCGGCCTGATGCCGAACCCCAAGACCGGCACCGTCACCCCGGATGTCGCCAAGGCCGTCGCCGACATCAAGGGCGGCAAGATCAACTTCCGCGTCGACAAGCAGGCCAACCTGCACTTCGTGATCGGCAAGGCATCGTTCGACGAGAAGAAGCTTGCGGAGAACTACGGTGCCGCGCTCGACGAGGTGCTGCGGCACAAGCCGTCGTCGTCCAAGGGCCGCTACCTGAAGAAGGTCACGGTGTCGACGACGACCGGCCCGGGTATCCCGGTCGACCCGTCGGTCACCCGCAATTTCACCGCCGAGGCGGAGTAAGAGGCGCCTTCTGCTGCGCGAGCAGACACAAAATCGCCCTGGAGCACGCGTTCCAGGGCGATTTTGTGTCTGCTCGCGGGGAGGGCTGGGCGGTGGATCTAGCCGCCGCATTCGGTGACGCGCCGCCGCAGGAATGCGCGGCCTGGCTCAGAAGCGTTGCCCTCCAATGCCTTTCGATATCACACTACGGCTTCGGCGCGGCGCCCTGCCCGCCGCAAAAGGTCGGCCCGCACCGACGCGACGAGATTCGAGTGCGCCAGCCGCGGGTCATGGGCCACCTTGTCCAGGGCCGCCAGGCCCACATCCGGGCCGTCGCGGAAGCCGACCGCGAGCGCGCGGTTGGCTCTCACCACCGGCGAGTCGGTCAACTGCAGCAACCGGTCGTAAGCCGCGCAGATCGCGGTCCAGTCGGTCTGGTCCCAGGAGGGCGCCGTCGCATGGATGGCGGCGATCACGGCTTGCGGCAGATACGGACCGGTCGATCCCTGCGCCTGTCGTAATCGATTGAGGCCGCGGCTGATCCGGTCGCGGTCCCAGCGGTGACGGTCCTGCTCGTCCAGCGGCACCAGCGCCCCGGCGGCGTCCAGCCGTGTTGCCCGCCGCGAGTCATGCAGCAGCACCAGGGCCGCCAGGGCGTGTGCCTCGGGATGCGGCATCAGGGCGCACAGCTCGCCGGCCAGCCGCACCCCTTCGTCACACAACTCGTCGCGGATGGCCGACGGGCCGGCTGTGGACCAATAGCCCTCGGTGAACACCGAGTAGATGCAGCTCAGTACGTGCGGTGTGCGTTCGGGGAGCAACTCGGCGGGCGGAACCCGCAGCGGAATGTTCGCGTGCCGAATCTTGTACTTGGCCCGGGTGATTCGCTGCCCGATCGCTGCCTCGGTCTGCAACAGTGCGCGGGCGATCTCGGCGACCGTCAACCCGGATACCAGCCGCAGCGTGAGCGCCAGTTGCGAGCGGCGGTCCAGTGCCGGGTGCGCGCAGGTGAACATCATCCGCAGTTCGTCGTCGCGAACCGGATGCAACACCGCGTCGTCGGTGCGGATATCGTCCACGAAAGCCGCCAATTCCTTTCCGGGACGGATGGATTCGCGGCGTAGCCGATCACGGGCACGATTGCGCGCGACCGTGATCAGCCATGCGCCGGGGCGATCGGGTACGCCATCGCGCTGCCAGGTGCGCAGCGCCTCGGCGCACGCCTCCTGGACGGCGTCCTCGGCGATGGTGAGGTCGCCCGACCATCGTGCGATGGCGGCGACGGCAGGTCCCCATTCATGCCGAAAGACGCCGTCCAGATCGGTCATCCGACGTGGCTACAGTCCCGAGATACCGGCCAGTTGCCGGAGCTGCACCGTGGACGCGGGAATCATCGAGGCCACCTTGACGGCTTCGTCACGGTCGCCGGCGCTCAGCACATAGAAGCCGTTGGCGACTTCCGCGGCTTCGGCGTAGGGACCGTCGGTGACAAGGACCTCGCCGTCGCGGACCCGCACGGTCGTCGCGGTCGAACGATCGTGCAACGCGGCGCCGCCGACGATGTGATCGCCTGCGGCGGCGGCGAACTCGACGTGGCGTGCAGCCACCGCATCCCACTCCGGAGTGTGCGGCGTGTGGGTGGTTCCGGGCGGCTCCAACAGCAGCGCGAGCCAGTCGGCGCCGCTGGGTTTGGGAGACGGTTCGATCGCGTGGACGGTGGGCCGCACCTCTACCGCACCGTGCTTGGCGAGCGGAATGTCACGGGCGAAGGTGAGGGCTTCGTCGAGGTTTTCGGCTTCGAAAAGGTAGTACCCGCACGCTACTTCGGCGCCTTCGGCGAACGGTCCGTCGGTGATGACCGGCTCGTCCGGGCCGCCGTCGATCCGTACGCCGGCCGCCGCGGGAAGCAGGGCATCACCGGCCCGGATGGCCGCGGCCGCAGCGCGGTGAAAGCCCTGGTAGGCCTCCATCTCGGCAGCACGTTCCGAGGGCGTCAGGTCGCGCTCGTGACTGATCAGCAAAGCGAAATACTGCATTCGTCGTCTCCTCCCGTAGCGAGCGGAGCCCGGTGCTCCACTCTCTACCGGTTCGACGAACGGTGCACGCCCGATCCGACCAACTAGGCGGCTGCCCCCGATTTGAGATAGGTCACCAGGCTCACGTCGAGCATCTCGTCGTCGAAGTAGTGCTCGCAGCCGCGCAGGTACTTCATGTACCGCTCGTAGACCTCGAGCGAAGTGACCTCGACGGCCTTCTCCTTATTGGACTCCAGGGTGTCGCCCCAGATGTGCAAGGTCTTGATGTAGTGCGGGCGCAGCGAAAGTGGTTCGGGGACGACAAACCCGGCCTTTTCGCCGTGCTCCACCATCATCTCCGTGGAGGGCAGGCGGCCGCCGGGGAAGATCTCGGTCACGATGAACTTGATGAAGCGGACCGTCTCGAAGGTGATCCGCTTCCCCCGCGCCGCCATCTCATACGGGTGGTAGCTGACGCTGCTCTGGATGGTCATCCGGCCGTCGTCGGGCATGACGTCGAAACACCGCTTGAAGAAGTCGTCATAGTTCTCGTGCCCGAAGTGCTCGAAGGCCTCGATGGAGACGATCCGGTCGACCGGCTCGTTGAAGTCCTCCCAGCCGTGCAGGAGGACCCGTCGGGATCGGTCGGTGTCGATCGCGTCCAGCACCTGCTGCGAGCGGGCGTGCTGGTTTTTGGACAGGGTGAGGCCGATGACGTTGACGTCGTACTTCTCCACGGCGCGCTTCATGGTGGTGCCCCAGCCGCAGCCGACGTCCAACAACGTCATTCCCGGCTTGAGGTCCAGCTGGTCGAGGTTCAGGTCGATCTTCGCGATCTGGGCTTCCTCGAGCGAAATGTCCCACGGGTCGAAGTAAGCGCAGCTGTAGGTCCGGGTCGGATCCTGGAACAGCGCGAAGAAGTCATCGGAGACGTCGTAGTGCGCCTGAATGTCTTCGAACTGCGTCGCCTTCGTCATGGCACCGGTCGGTTTGTCGGCCATTGCTGTGGTGTTCTCCTGAATAAGTGGCACTAGCTGGTCGTCCGCGCGGGCCCAGACCTCTGACGTGCAACACTACCCGATCCGGTGGTACCGGCTGACCGGCCGAGGGTTGCTTCGGTGCCCGTCGAGGCCCGCGTAAGTCTATTTCTGCAACGTGAAGTGGTGGCAGTCGATGTACCCGATCCGGAAGCACTCGGCGGTACCGGTCAAGTACTTCATGTAGCGCTCATAGATCTCTTCGGACTGAATCCTGATCGCCTCGTCCTTGTGGGCCAGGAGCGCTTCGGCCCAGAAGTCGAGGGTCCTGGCGAAGTGCAGCTGTAACGACTCGACATGCGAGACGGTGAAACCGGCTCTCGTGGCGTGGTCGTGCACCTTCTCGATAGACGGCAGCCGGCCGCCCGGAAAGATCTCAGTCACGATGAACTTGATGAACCGAGCCATCTCGAACGTCACCGGCATGCCGCGCTCGACGATCTGGCCTCCGGTCAACCCGGTGATCGAGTGCAGCAGCATCCTCCCGTCGTCGGGCAGGGCTTCGAACACGAACTTGAAGAAGTCGTCGTAGCGCTGGAAGCCGAAGTGCTCCAGCGCCTCGATGGTGATGATCCGGTCCACCGGCTCGTTGAACTCGGCCCAGTCGCTCAGCAGAACCCGGTGCGAACGGTTCGTGTCGACCTCGCCCAGCAGCCGCTCGCAGTAGGCGTGCTGGTTCTTGGACAAAGTCACGCCGATGACGTTCACGTCGTATTTCTCGAGGGCGCGCTTCATCGTCGAACCCCAGCCGCAACCGACATCGAGCAGGGTCATACCCGGCTCCAGCCCCAGTTTGCCCAGCGCCAGGTCCAGCTTGGCGATCTGGGCTTCCTCGAGGGTCATGTCGTCGCGCTCGAAGTAGGCGCAGCTATAGGTCCGGGTGCGGTCCGTGAACAGCTCGAAGAATTCGTTGGAGATGTCGTAGTGCGCCTGGACGTCGTCGTTGTTCTCTCGCCGGCTCCTGGCTCGAGTTAGGTTGTTAGACATTTGTCCTCCCGATGGGACGGGCCCACCCCCCGCGAGGTGATCATCTCCGGGACCCTACACGTGCGGGGACGCGTCCCCCGCATTTGAACTCACCGATACCGGGATTATTTGGAAGGCGACCTCACACGTCACTCTGATCGCCCTTTCGCTATTTCTCCAAGGTGAACTGGTTGACGTCGATGTAGCCGGTCCGGAACGAGTCCGCGCACCCGGTCAGGTACTTCATGTAGCGCTCGTAGACCTCTTCGGACTGGATCTTGATCGCATCGTCCTTGCGCGACTCCAAGGCCGCGGCCCACATGTCGAGTGTGCGGGCGTAGTGCGGCTGCAGCGATTGGCGCCGGGTAAGGGTGAACCCACCCTTCGCGGAGTGCTCCTGGACCTTCTCGATCGACGGCAACCGGCCGCCCGGGAAGATCTCGGTCATGATGAATTTGGCGAAGCGGGCGCCCTCGAAGGTCAACGGCATCCCGCGCTCGGCCATCTGCGTACCGGTCAGGGCAGTGATGGTGTGCAGCAGCATCACGCCGTCGGCTGGCAGCACCCGGTGCGCCAGCGCGAAGAAGTCGTCGTAGCGGTCGAAGCCGAAGTGCTCGAACGCGCCGATCGAGACGATGCGGTCGACGGGCTCGTCGAACTGCTCCCAGCCTTCCAGCAGCACGCGCCGGGTGCGCTCGGTGTCCATCTCGTCGAACGATTGCTGCACGTGCGCAGCCTGGTTCTTCGACAGGGTCAGGCCGACGACGTTGACGTCGTACTTCTCGACAGCCCGGCGCATGGTGGCGCCCCAGCCGCAGCCGACGTCCAGCAGCGTCATCCCGGGCTGCAGGCCCAGCTTGCCCAGCGCCAGGTCGATCTTGGCGATCTGTGCCTCTTCCAGCGTCATGTCCTCGCGCTCGAAATAAGCGCAGCTGTATGTCTGGGTCGGGTCCAGAAACAGCCGGAAGAAGTCGTCGGACAGGTCGTAGTGTGCCTGCACATCGTCAAAGTGCGGCTTCAGCTTCGCAGCCATATGTATTGCCTTTCCGGACCCGAACAGGCCCACGATCGCACGCGTCGTCGCACCCCCCGGTGCATGCCGGAAGTATGTTATCCGACGCGCCGCGCCGTTACTAAACCGCGACAGCGTCTGCGCTGTTCAGCGGTCTTTTAGCTATTTAGTCAGCGTGTATTGCGCGACGTTCGACAGGCCCTTTCGGAACAAGTTCGCGCAGCCGGTCAGATACCGCATGAAACGGTCGTAGACCTCCTGTGACTGGATGGCGATCGCCTGCTCGCGATTGGCCTCCAGATTGGCTGCCCACATGTCCAGGGTGCGCGCGTAATGCGGCTGCAGGTATTGAATTTCACCGACCGAGAATCCGCTGTTCTTCGCATTGTCGATGATGTCGACCTCGCCGCACATGCCGCCGCCGGGGAAGATCTCGGTCGCCAGGAACCGGAAGAAGCGCAGATCGCTCATCGTCACGGTGATGCCGTGGTCGCGCCAGTACGTCTGCTCGTGGGTGAAGATGCTGTGCAGCAGCATCGAGCCGTCACTGGGCAGGATCTCGTAGGAGCGGTCGAAGAACGCCGGCCAGCGCTCCTTCTTGAAGGCGTCGAAGGCCTCGAAGCTGACGATCCGGTCGACCTTCTCGTTGAACTCTTCCCAGCCCTGCAGCCGCGCCTCGGCGCGCCGAGTGGTGGGGATCGCCGCCAGCCGGGCCTTGCTGCGCAGGTAGTGATTGCGGCTGAGGGTGATGCCGATGACGTTGACGTCGTATTTCTCGAGAGCCCGCACCACCGCACCGCCCCAACCGCAGCCGACGTCGAGCAGCGTCATGCCCGGTTCCAGGTTCAGCTTGTTCAGGGCCAGGTCCAGCTTCGCCAGCTGCGCTTCTTCGAGGGTCATGTCGTCGCGCTCGAAGTAGGCGCACGTGTACACCATGTTGGGGTCCAGGAACAGCGCGAAGAAATCATCCGAAATGTCGTAGGTCGCTTGCGACTCTTCGTAATACGGTCTCAGTTCGGCCATATCGGACCACCTCCAGCGCACACCATTGCGTCTCTCGTATTTGCGTGACACCCCTCGCCGGGCACCACGGAGCCGTCGGCTATCGGCTTAACCGGCGGCATCGAAGTTGCTAGTCAGCTCACCAATGACGCGACTCCACAACTGCTTGGGCAGATCATGACCCATACCGTCGACCAACACCAATCGGGCACCGTTGATCGCCTTTGCGACCGCCCGGCCGCCGAAGGGGCGCATAAGTTTATCCGCTGTGCCGTGGATTACGACAGTCGGGGCGGTGATGCGCCGGTCGTAGTGCAGCAGGCTGCCGCTGCCCATAATGGCGCTGAACTGCTGGGAAATGCCCCACGGGTGGTAGTTCCGGTCATAGGCTTCGGCGGCCTCGGCCCGCATCTGCTCCTCCGGCGTCGGGTACTGCGGGCTGCCGATGATCTTGGAGACCCGGACGGAATTGTCGATGATCACCTCGCGCGGTGAACTCGGCGCCGGGCCCTTGATCAGTGACAGCAGCGCGCGCGGCGCCGGCGGCGGCAGGAAGCGGTGGTTATTGCTGGAGAAGATCACCGCCAGCGTCTGGGTGCGGTGCGCGTGCTGCGCGGCGAAGACCTGCGCGATCATGCCGCCCATCGATGCCCCGACGATGTGGGCCCCGTCGATGTCGAGGTGATCGAGCAGGGCCGCGGCGTCGTCGGCCATGTCTTCCAACTTGTACGCCGAGCGGCTGGGCAAGCCGAGGAACGAGCGCGCCATCCGCGTCGCCAGAGGCTGAGGGTCCTGGTGGCGCTCGGTCTTGCTGGACAGCCCGACGTCACGGTTGTCGTAGCGGATCACCCGCAGGCCCCGGCGCACGAGCTGCTCGCAGAACTCGGTCCGCCACAGCAGCATCTGGGCACCCAGGCCCATGATGAGCAGCACCGGCGGATGATCGGGGTCACCCATGTCCTCGTAGTACAACTTCAGATCACCCGATACCGCGGTGCCACTGCGAACTTCCACTTACCTACACCTCGTTGGTTTGCGGGTTGGTTTGCGGGTCGGATTGATGCTCGCGGCTGACCTCGACCATGAAATTGGCGAAGTACCCGGTGAGCTGCGGGTCCGACATCATCTGCCACTTGGGGGCCAGCAGTTTCATGTAACGCTCGACGTAGAGGAACTGCTTGCCGATCAGCACCAGCTCCCGGGGCAGCTTGACGTCGTAGGCGTCGGCCAGCGCCGACAGCTGGCGGCCGATGTCGGCGTAGGACATGTCGCCGAGGGATTGCATGGTCAGCGGAGTCGCGAACTTCTCCAAGTCCTTGGCCGCCTCCGCCTCCGGCTTCATGGTGCCGACGGCGCCCATCAGCACCACGATCTTGCCCGCGGCAGCGTGGTCCTTCTTCACCAGCAGGGCGTACACCAGTTCGCGCAGCAGCCAACGGGTGCGCGGATCGATGCGGCCCATGATCCCGAAGTCGAAGAACACGATGCGGCCCTCGTCGTCGACATAGAGGTTGCCCGCGTGCAGGTCGCCGTGGAACAGCCCGTGTCGCAGCCCGCCTTCGAACACGCTGAACAGCAGCGCCTTGACGAGCTCGGTGCCGTCGAATCCCGCCTTGCGGATAGCGGCGACGTTGTCGATGCGGATGCCCTGGATCCGCTCCATCGTCAGGACCCGCTCACTGGTGAAGTTCCAGTGCACCTGCGGGACCCGGATGTTCTTGCCCAGCGGAGACGCATGCAGGTGGGAGACCCAGGCGTCCATCGACTGCGCTTCGAGCCGGAAGTCCAGCTCCTCGGCGAGGTTGTCGGAGAAGTCGGCGACCACGTCCTGCGCGGACAGCCGGCGGCCCAGCTTCGCCAGCTCGACGGCCTGGGCGAAGCGCTGCAGAATCTGCAGGTCGGCAGCCACCCGGCGGCGGATACCCGGTCGCTGGATTTTGACGACGACGTCTTCGCCGGTTTTCAGGGTCGCGTAGTGCACCTGCGCGATCGAGGCTGACGCAAACGGCGTCTCCTCGAACGTGGCGAACAGATTGGCCGGTTCGTCGCCGAGTTCCTCGATGAACAGTTTGTGGACCTGGTCGGTGTCGGCGGGCGGCACTCGGTCCAGCAGCCCGCGAAATTCGCGGGACAGCGATTCACCGAAGGCGCCGGGGCTGGAGGCGATGATCTGTCCGAATTTCACGTACGTCGGGCCCAGGTCGGCGAAGGTCTGGGGAATTTCTTTGATGACCTTCTGCTGCCAGGGGCCCTTGCCGGGGAGGTTGGTGAGCACACGAGCGGCGGTGCGGGTGACCTGCCAACCGGTGACAGCTACCCGGGCCGCCTCGACCGGTAGCGGCACCCGGTCGAGCTTGGCCACATCGCGGTGTTTAGTGGAACTCATTTCTGCAGTGTGCCAAATCGGTGCAGTCGAATCACAATTTGCGTGAGCCGCCTCACCCGACGCAAAAGCGCGTCGAACGGTGGATTGTGTGACGGCCTATCGGGGTTGCCAGGGCGTCAGCCAGGGTTCCGGCTGCCGATTCTCCTGGCCTGCGATCAATTCGTACATGGTGGCCCCGTCGATGCTTTCCCGCACGATGTCGGCATGCCCGGCATGACGGGCCAGTTCGTTGATCACGTGCAGAAAGACCCAGCGCACCGACCAGGCGTCGACGTCCTTGGGAAACCAGGGGGCATCGCGCGGAACCGGCACCGCGGCGTCGAGGTCGGCGCTCTCGGCCAGTCGTAGCGATTCGGCGTTCTGAGCGGCGAACGCGTCGAGGATCCCCGCAAGTGTTTCGTCGGGATGCATCACGAATTCGTCCGCGTGCTGCGCAGAGCGGTCCTCGAACGGTCGGGTGTCCTTCGGCGGAGCGTCCGGCGCGGCGGCCACCCTGGCCATCCATATCCGCTGCATGCCGGTGACGTGCTTGATCAGGCCGCCGACCGACAGCGCACTGGCCGACGGAGCCGATCGGGCCTGTTCGTCGGTGAGGCCGTAGGACACCGCGAGATAGGCGCTCTGGTGATAGGCGAGGAATTCCCGCAGCGCATTGCGTTCGTTGGTGACCGGAGGGGCGAGGGGGGGCATGGTCAGTCCTTTCGGGTGTGCAGGTAAAGGTCGCGCAGACAGGCGATTTCAGCGCCGTGATGGATCGCTTCCCGGTTGATGTGCAGGATCAGTTCGCTCAGCGCGTGCTCGGCGTAGGGGCCTTCGGCCGGGCCGCACGGCCGGTTGAGGTCCGTGTCCGACAACGCCCGCACCCCGGTGATCCACACCGAGTACTCCTCGTCGAGTTGCCGCAGCGCCGTCCTGGCGTCGGTGGCGTAGCGCCAACTCTGGTAGTCGGCGGGCGGGCCGCCGAAGTGATGATTGTTGCGCATGGCGAACACTCCGACGATCACATGAGCCAGCCGCCACGCGACGGTGGTGAACGGCGTCGGGCTGGGGCCTGGATACGCGAAATCCACCGAACCGTCCGGATGCACGGTCCAGCAGTCGGGCACCGGCTGCCAGAAGTACTCGTCGTCGGTCAACCCGTCCAGGCGCGGGCGCAGCTGTGCTTGCCAGTGCCAGTCGAGCTGGTCGGCCAGTTGGGTGCTGAGATCTGCCACGTCTACGAGCCTCGCAGCAATACCGGACAGTTTTGGTCCTAAAAGTCGGGCAGACTTGCTGTTATGTCGGCGACGACGAGCCGGGTGCTGCAGCTGCTGGGTCTGCTGCAGTCGCGTCGGGTGTGGACTGGTGAAGAACTGGCCCGGCAGCTGTCGGTGACGGGCCGCAGTGTGCGGCGCGACGTCGAGCGACTGCGCGAGTTGGGCTATCCCGTCGAGGCGAGCAAGGGTTCCGGTGGGGGCTACCGACTCGGCGCCGGCGCGGCGTTGCCACCGCTGCTGCTCGATCCCGAGGAGGCGGTGGCCGTGGCGGTGTGTCTGCGGCTGGCGGCGGGGGGCAGTGTGGCCGGGGTCGGTGAATCTGCGTTGCGCGCGCTCAGCAAGCTGGATCAGGTGCTACCGGCCCGGCTGCGGTCGCAGGTGACCGCGCTGCACGAGGCGACCGTCACGTTGACGCCCGACGCGGTGGACTCCCCGGTAGAGCCGGACACGCTGATGACGCTGGCCAGGGCGTGCCGGGATCACGAGCACGTCACCACCGATTACACCGCCCGTGACGGCGCCCCCAGCCGGCGTCGCCTGGAGCCCTATCAACTGGTCACCACCGGCCGGCGGTGGTACCTGCTGGCCTACGACCGCGACCGGACCGACTGGCGCACGCTGCGCCTGGACCGGATGAGCGCGACGCGCGCGGCGGGCAGCACGTTCGTCCCACGGCGCGCGCCGGATGCACGCGAATTCCTCCGCCATGCCATCAGCGCCGCGCCCTACCGCTACGTGGCCCGGGTGCGTTATCAGCTGCCGGCGTCCGTCGTCGCGCGCCACTTCCCGCCGCAGTCGATGACCGTCGAAGCCGACGGAGACGAGGCCTGCGTGGTGACGGCGGGCGGCGACGATCCGCAGCGGATGGTGTTGCACTTCGCGATGGTGGGCGCCGAGTTCCAAGTCTTGGAGCCCCCTGAGGTGCAGGCGGCGGCAGGCGCGGTGGGCAATCGTCTTCGTCGCGCCGGAGCGGCACCGTAAGGTGCGGTCATGCAACTGGTTTCGGCGGCATCGACCGAGCTGTTCGTGGGCCCGCCGGACCAGCCGCAGCAGCTGGTTCGAGTGGGCGTCGCCGGGTGTGCTGAGCCGACCGCGCTGCGCATCGACGGTGACGGCCTGCGCGGCGAGGCCGTTGTCAGCGCCGGTCAAGAGGTGGTCGAGGTCGCGGTCTCGGTGGACCGGCCGGCAATTGGGGAGCGGCTGCCCGCCCGGGTGAGCGCCCCCGGAGGCGCCCTGACTTTCGACTTCGTGGTGGCCGAACCTGGCTGGACGATGTTCATGGTCAGCCACTTCCACTACGACCCCGTCTGGTGGAACACCCAGGCCGCTTACACCAGCGAATGGCATGAAGACCCGCCCGGGCGCGCCCGTCAGACCAATGGCTTCGAGTTGGTGCATGCCCATCTGGAGATGGCCCGGCGCGAACCTGAGTACAAATTCGTGCTCGCCGAAGTCGACTACCTCAAGCCGTACTGGGACACCCGCCCCGAGGACCGCGCCGACCTGCGGCGGTTCCTGGCCCAGGGCCGGCTCGAAGTGATGGGTGGCACCTACAACGAGCCCAACACCAACCTCACCAGCCCCGAGACGACAATCCGTAACCTGGTGCACGGCATCGGTTTTCAGCGCGATGTGCTGGGCGCCGACCCGGCGACCGCCTGGCAGCTCGACGTCTTCGGGCACGACCCGCAATTTCCCGGGATGGCCGCCGACGCCGGCCTGACCTCGAGTTCCTGGGCCCGCGGGCCGCACCACCAGTGGGGCCCGGCTTCGGGTGGCGACGTGGACCGGATGCAGTTCTCCAGCGAGTTCGAGTGGATCTCGCCGTCCGGCCGGGGCCTGCTCACCCACTACATGCCCGCGCACTACTCGGCCGGCTGGTGGATGGACTCATCGACCACGCTGGCCGAAGCCGAGGAAGCCACTTACGCGCTGTTCGACCAGCTGAAAAAGGTGGCGCTGACCCGCAACGTGCTGCTGCCGGTCGGCACCGACTACACGCCTCCGAACAAGTGGGTCACCGAGATCCACCGCGACTGGGCAGCCCGCTACACGTGGCCGCGGTTCGTGTGCGGGTTGCCGCGGGAGTTCTTCGCGGCGGTGCGGGCCGAATTGGCCGAACGCACGGCGGTCGCGTCGCCGCAAACCCGTGACATGAACCCGATCTATACCGGCAAGGACGTGTCGTACATCGACACCAAGCAGGCCAACCGCGCGGCCGAGAACGCGGTGCTGGACGCCGAGCGTTTCGCGGTTTTCGCAGGTGTGCTGACCGGGGCGCAGTACCCGCAGGCCGCCTTGGCCAAGGCGTGGGTACAGCTGGCGTACGGCGCGCACCACGACGCCATCACCGGGTCGGAGTCCGACCAGGTTTACCTCGATCTGCTGACGGGCTGGCGGGACGCGTGGGAGTTGGGCGGCACCTGCCGCGACAACGCGCTGCGGCTGCTGTCCGGTCTGGCGACGGCCACGGACCACTCGGTGGTGGTGTGGAACCCGCTGACCCGGCTGCGCGACGACGTGGTCACGGTCCGGCTGGACCCGCCGCTGGGCGCGGGCGTGCGGGTACTGGACTCCGGCGGCGCGGAGGTGCCCGCCCATGTCGAACACGACGGAAGGTCGGTGACCTGGCTGGCCCGCGACGTGCCCTCGCTGGGATGGCGGACCTATCGGCTGGTCCCATCCGACCACGCAACGGGGTGGCAACCGGTCGCCGGGACGCAGATCGCCAACGAGTTCTACCGGCTCACCGTCGACCCGCACCGCGGCGGCGCGGTGGCGTCGTTGATCCGTGCCGGCCGGGAGTTGATCGCCCCCGGCCGGGTGGGCAACGAGCTCGCGGTCTACGAGGAATACGCGTCGCACCCGACCCAGGGCGAGGGCCCCTGGCATCTGCTCCCGCACGGGCCGGTGGTGTGCAGCTCGGAATCTTCGGCAACCGTGCAGGCGTGCCGTGGACCACTCGGTGAGCGGCTGGTGGTCCGCGGCCGCATCGGCGACCAGCTGCGCTACACCCAGACCCTGACGTTGTGGCGCGGCACCGACCGCGTCGACTGCCGCACCACCATCGACGATTTCGTCGGGGAAGACCGGCTGGTGCGGCTGCGCTGGCCGTGTCCGGTACCTGGAGCCATGCCGGTCAGCGAGGTAGGCGACGCGGTCGTCGGGCGCGGTTTCGCCCTACTGCACTGTGCCACCGCGGCGGGCCCCCGCTCGGTCGACACCGGCCAGCACCTGTGGACGCTGGACAACCCCGCTTACGGCTGGTTCGGGTTGTCCTCGGCGGCCCGGGTCCGACTGGGCAGCGACACCCGGGCGATCTCGGTAGCCGAGGTCGTGGCCCCCGCGGAGTCCGTCGCGGGTCCGTTGGCCCGCGACCTCATGGTCGCGCTGGTGCGCGCGGGGGTGACAGCCACCTGCAGCGGCGCCGAAAAGCCGCGTTACGGCCACCTCGACGTCGACTCGAACCTGCCGGACGCCCGCATCGCGCTGGGCGGGCCCACCCGCAACGCGTTCACCAAAGCGGTGCTCGCCGGCGCCGACCCGGCCTACACCGCCGAACTCGAGCGGCAGTTGGCTCAGACGGGTAAGGCGCGGGTGTGGGTGCCGGCAGCGACGCAGTTGGCGGCCGCCTGGGTGCCCGGCGCCGACCTGCGAGCCTGCGACGCGGTGCCGGTACTGATCATCGACGGCAGGGGTGCCCGGAACCTCAGCGCCGCGATCGCGACGCTCGCCACGGACCTCGGCGACGCGGAAGTCGTTGTCCAGCAGCAGGTTCCGTCGAACGCGGACGATTTCGACGACTACACCGTCGCCCTGCTCAACCGCGGCGTGCCGAGCTTCGCCGTCGAAACGGACGGCACGCTGCATACGGCGCTGATGCGGTCGTGCACCGGATGGCCATCGGGAACCTGGATCGACGAACCGCGCCGGACCGCACCCGACGGTTCCAACTTCCAGCTCCAGCACTGGACGCACGATTTCGACTATGTGCTCATCTGCGGCGAGGGCGACTGGCGGGAAAACAGACTCCCGGCCCGCAGCGCCCAGTTCTCCAATCCACTGCTCGCGGTTACCCCATCAGAGCGGCACGGCGTGCTGCCGGCCGCCGGATCGCTGCTCAACGTCGAGCCCGCCGACTCGGTGCAACTGGGCGCGTTGAAAGCCGCCGGCAACCCACTGGCGGCCGGGAGCGCACAACCAGTCGCACCCGGTGACGTCGCGCTGCGACTCGTGGAATCCACCGGCGCGGCCGCGCGTGTCGTCGTCGGGTCGGACCTGGGCAGGCTGCGTGGGCTCGCGCAGGCGAACCTGCTGGAGGTACCCGAACGCCGCAAACGCCTCATCGATCTGCACGGGTATCAGGTGGCCACCGTGCTGGCGCGCCTCGACATCGCCGAACTCCGCAACGACCCGGCCCGGCTGGCCCCGGACGCCGAACCCGCCCAGCCCCTCTACGCACGGTATTGGCTGCACAACCGCGGTCCCGCGCCGCTGGGTGGGTTGCCGGTGGTCGCCCACCTGCATCCGCAGCAGGTCAGTGTGGATGCCGGCGCCGATCTGCGCGAGGTGACGTTGCGCCTGACTGTGGCCAGCGACTGCACCGACGCCGAACTGGATGGTGTGGTCGAGGTGGTGTATCCGGACGGCTGGTCGGTCGCCCCGGTTGAGTTGCCGTTCACGCTGGCCGCCGGAACGCATCTGGAAACCGATGTCGTCCTGGGGATCCCGGGCCACGCCCCGGCCGGGCGATACCCGGTGCGCGCCCAGCTTCGGGTCACCGGCGCGGACGTGCCGGTTGCCTGGCGGCAGGTGGTCGAGGATGTCGCGTTCGTCGACATCGATGCGCAGGCCGCCGATTTCGTCTACCTCGTCGAGGACCCCGCTGATGTCGTCGTGGGCGCCGGTGCCGTGGCCCGCCTGTCGGTGACGATCGGCAGCCGTGCGCGTGCCGACCTGGCTCTTGAAGCACACCTGATCAGCCCCTGGGGGACGTGGGAGTGGATTCGCCCGGCAGCCCAGGGTGCCGAGCTGCCCGCCGAGGGCAGCGTCGAACTCGCCTTCGACGTCAGCCCGCCGGCCTGGCTGGACCCGGGGCAGTGGTGGGCGCTGATCCGGGTCGGCTGCGCGGGCCGACTCATCTATTCGCCGGCGGTGAAAGTGACGGTGACATGAATATCGATTGCGCAGCGACCGTGGCCGGCGCCACGGTGGCCGTCGCCGAGATCGACGCCCGCGAGGCGCGGTTGCGTGGCGGTCCTCAAGCGAACACCCTGCCGGCGCCGGGCACCAGCGAGGGCCGCCAACTGCGACGATGGCTGACGCAACTGATCGTCACCGAGCGCGTGGTTGCCGCTGAGGCGGCCGCCCGCGGCCTCGACGGCGGCGGCGCCCCGGCAGAGGACGACCTGCTGCCCGATGTGACCGCGAGGCTCGAGATCGGCAGCATCGCGGCGGCGGCCCTGGCCGACCCGCGGGCACGTGCACTGTTCGCCGACGTCACCGCGGCGGTCGAGATCAGCGCCGACGACGTCGCGGCCTACCACGCCCGCAACCCGCTGCGGTTCGCGCAATCGCCGGTAGGAAGCCATGGCTGGCGCGTCCCGGCGGTCGCCCAACCGCCGCTGCACGAGGTTCGGTCGACCATTAGGCAGCATCTGCTGGCGGCGGCGCGCCGGCGTGCGTTCCGCGGGTGGCTGGACGCCCGCCGGGCCGCCCTGGTACAGCTGGCACCCGGCTACGAACACCCCGGCGACCCGCGCCAGCCCGACAACACCCACCGACACTGATGCTCACCCTCTGCCTCGACATCGGCGGCACCAAGATCGCCGCCGGACTCGCCGACCCCGCGGCCCTCGCCGACCCCGGCCGCACGTTGGTCTACAACGCCACCTGCCCGACACCCGCCGGTGCCGGTGCCGAACAGGTTTGGGACGCGGTAGCCGCGATGGTCGCTGACGCGGTGCGCGCGGCCGGCGGAACGGTGGCCGCGGTGGGAATCGCGTCTGCCGGCCCCGTCGACCTCGCCACCGGCAGCGTGAGCCCGGTCAACATCAAGGCCTGGCGAGGGTTCCCGCTGCGCGACCGGGTGGCGGCCGCGGTGCCGGGCGTACCGGTCCGGTTGGGCGGCGACGGAGTCTGCATGGCGCTGGGTGAGCACTGGATCGGCGCCGGCCGCGGCGCCGGGTTTCTGCTCGGCATGGTCGTCTCGACCGGCGTCGGTGGCGGCCTGGTGCTCGATGGTGTGCCCTACACCGGCCGCACCGGCAACGCCGGCCACGTCGGTCACGTGGTGGTCGAACCCGACGGGTTGCCGTGTGCGTGCGGGGGCCGCGGCTGCGTGGAGACGATTGCGTCGGGTCCCTCGATGACGCGCTGGGCGCGGGCCAATGGTTGGTCGGCGCCGCAGGGCGCCGGGGCACGGGAACTGTCCCAGGCGGCGGCGGGCGGAGATCCGGTGGCATTGCAGGCATTCGCGCGGGGCACCCGCGCGCTGGCCGCGATGATCGCCTCGGTGGGCGCGGTCTGCGACCTGGATCTGGTGGTGATCGGCGGGGGAGTGGCCAAGTCCGGTGCTCTGCTGTTCGAACCCCTGCATGCCGCCCTGGCCGACTACGCCCGGCTGGATTTCCTGACCGGCCTGCGGGTGGTGCCGGCCGAGCTCGGCGGCGATGCCGGTCTCGTTGGCGCGGCGCGCCTCGCCGGGCTATAGGCGGCGATCGAAAGCCGTGCGCGGGTAGCAGCTTTCACTCATGGCATGGCGCCGTTTTGGCTGATCGCGCGGGCCCACGCTATTGTGGTGGCCGATCCACCAAAGACCGTCGGTCACCGAGCAATCGGTTGAAGGTCCGGGAACATCCCGGCGGCCCACGCAGGAGGACGAGGCAACCCAGCCGGCGCGAGCGCCGGCGCATTCCACGCCCCGGCCGCATCCTGCGCCGGGGCGTTCGTCGTTCCTCCGGTGGCCACCACACTTGTAGGAGGTATGCATGGCCAGGGCTGACAAGGCCACCGCCGTCGCAGACATCACCGAGCACTTCAAGGCCTCGACGGCCACGGTCATCACCGAGTACCGCGGTCTGTCCGTGGCCAACCTGGCCGAACTGCGCCGCTCGTTGGGGGAGTCGACCACCTATGCGGTGGCCAAGAACACCCTGATCAAGCGGGCGGCGTCCGAGGCCGGCATCGAGGGCCTCGACGAACTGTTCGCCGGCCCGACCGCGATCGCGTTCGTCACCGGTGAGCCGGTCGACGCGGCCAAGGCCCTGAAGACCTTCGCCAAAGAGCACAAGGCGCTGGTCATCAAGGGCGGCTACATGGACGGCCACGCGCTGACCGTCGCTGAAGTCGAGCGCATCGCAGACCTGGAGTCGCGCGAGGTGCTGCTGGCCAAGCTGGCCGGCGCAATGAAGGGCAACCTCGCCAAGGCTGCCGGGCTGTTCAACGCACCCGCGTCGCAGATGGCCCGCCTGCTGGCCGCCCTCCAGGAAAAGAAGGGCACCGAAGCCCCCGCAGCCCCGGCGGAGCCCGCCGCCGAGGCCGCTGAGGCCACCCCCGAAGCCGCCGAATAACCCCACAAACCCGAGAAATTCAAGAAACTCAGGAGGAAAACACCATGGCAAAGATCTCCAGCGACGACCTGCTCGACGCTTTCAAGGAAATGACCCTGTTGGAGCTGTCGGACTTCGTCAAGAAGTTCGAGGAGACCTTCGAGGTCACCGCGGCCGCTCCGGTCGCCGTCGCCGCGGCCGGCGGTGGCGGTGGCGGCGCTCCGGCGGAGGCCGCCGAGGAGCAGTCGGAGTTCGACGTGATCCTCGAGGGCGCCGGTGAGAAGAAGATCGGCGTCATCAAGGTGGTGCGCGAGATCGTCTCCGGCCTGGGCCTCAAGGAGGCCAAGGACCTGGTCGACAGCGCCCCCAAGCCGCTGCTCGAGAAGGTCTCCAAGGAGGCCGCCGACGAGGCCAAGGGCAAGCTCGAGGCCGCCGGCGCCAGCGTCACTGTCAAGTAGCTCTGCCGAGCAGTCCCCCGCAAGCGGGAGGTACCCCCAGCGAAAGCCCCCTTTTCCTCACGGTTCAGGGGGCTTTTGCGTCTGCTCAGCCTGTAGGGCCAGCTGCGACCGCTTGATCAGATCGGGTGAATCGCCCAGCGCGACAAGCAGGTTCGTCGTCATTCCGGCGAGCACCGGTAACACAGCCGAGCCGTCTTCGCCGTAGAACCCGGCCAGCTCCAGCATCACGAAACCGTGGATCAACGCCCAGAACTGGGCGGCCGTCGCTACCACCGCGGTGTCGTCTTCGGCGGTAGCTGCCGTGATCCGGCCGGCCAGCATCGACCGGTGTACGGCATGCACGACATGCGCAAAGCTGGAATCCTGCTGCTCGATCTCGTCAAGGGTGAGGGTCAGGACGTTGCCGGCCGGGGCGTTGATGCCGTGCGCGCTGGTGCTGCCGAACATCAACCGGTACATGTGCGGCCGTTCGATCGCATAACGCCGATAGGCGGCGCCGACGGCCATCAGGTCGGCCACCGGGTCGTCGGACTCCGGCACCGTCAGCGCCGCGCCGAACTGCCGCAGACCTTCCTCTGCGACCGCGGCGATGAGTTCACGCATGCCGCCGAAGTGGGTGTAGACGGCCATCGTCGACGTTCCCGCGGCGCCGGCCACCTTGCGGGTCTGCAGCGCATCGGGTCCGTGGTCGTTGAGCAGTCCCACGGCGGCGTGCAGCAAGTCGTCGCGGACGCTGCGCGGGGCCGGGTCGGGTGTCATCTCGCCAAACAATATTGCCATCTCCCGGTCCGAAGCGTACGGTCGCAATAACGCTGAAATAACAATGTTATAGGAGCTTAGACATGACGGTGACGCAGACGGCCGAAATCCGGAACCCCTACCTCGAGGACTTCCTGGCACCGGTGAAATCCGAAGTCACCGCCACCGACCTGCGGGTCACCGGGCAGATCCCCGAGCACCTGGACGGCCGCTACCTGCGCAACGGGCCCAACCCCGCCGCGGAGGTGAACCCGGCCACCTACCACTGGTTCAGTGGCGACGGCATGGTCCACGGGGTGTCGCTGCAGGACGGGCATGCGCGCTGGTACCGCAACCGCTGGGTGCGTAGCGCATCGGTCGCGGCCAAGCTCGGCGAGCCCGCCCCGTCGCGGCTGGACCCGCGTGCTGGGCTGCTGGCCCTGGGCGCCAACACCAGCGTGCTGGCCCACGCCGGCCGCACCCTGGCGCTGGTGGAGGGCGGCGTGGCCAACTACGAGCTCACCGAGGAGCTCGACACCGTCGGGACGTGCGATTTCGACGGGACGCTGTACGGCGGCTACACCGCCCACCCGCACCGCGACCCGCACACCGGCGAACTGCACGCCGTCTCCTACTCCTTCGCCCGCGGGCGAACAGTTCAGTACTCGGTGATCGACACCCAGGGCCGGGCCCGCCGCACCGTCGACATCCGGGTCGGTGGATCGCCGATGATGCATGACTTCTCCCTCACCGAGAAATACGTGGTCATCTACGACCTGCCGGTCACGTTCGACCCGGGTCAGGTGCTGCCGGTCAAGATTCCGCGCTGGCTGGGTCTGCCGGCCCAACTGGTGATGCAGTCGCTGGTGGGGCGGGTGCGGGTGCCGAGTCCGATCGCGGCCCGGCTGAACAGCAACCCGAAGCCCACCGACCGCATGCCGTATGCGTGGAACCCGTCGTATCCCGCGCGCATCGGCGTGATGCCCCGGGAAGGCTCCGACCGCGACGTGCGGTGGTTCGACATCGAACCCTGCTACGTCTACCACCCGCTCAACGCCTACTCCGAAATCCGGAACGGCACCGAATTCCTGGTCCTCGACGTGGTGAGTTACGCGCGCATGTTCGATCGCGACCGCCGCGGTCCCGGGGACACCCAGCCCATGCTGGAGCGCTGGACCATCAACCTGGCCACCGGCTCGGTGTCCACCGACCGTCGTGACGACCGGCCCCAGGAGTTCCCCCGCATCAACGAGACGCTGACGGGCGCCCGGCACCGGTTCGGCTACGCCGTCGGTGTCGACGACGGCTATCTCGCCCAGGAGCAGGGAACGCCGATGGTGACCGCCCTCTACAAGCACGACTACGCCACCGGATCCAGTGAGGTGGCCCGGCTGGACCCCGAACTTGTGATCGGCGAGATGTCATTCGTGCCCAACCCCGCAAGCAACGGGGAAGACCCCGCAGAAGACCAAGGTGTCCTGATGGGGTACGGCTATCACCGCGGCCGCGACGAGGGTCAACTGCTGCTGGTGGATGCCCAGACCTTGGAGTCGGTGGCCACCGTCCACCTGCCCCAGCGGGTGCCGATGGGGTTCCACGGCAATTGGGCTCCGGCCGGCTGACGCAGCTGGTCAGGGCGCCCGGCAGATTGTTATCTTTGCAACCCTGATATCCCGCACCAGGCGTGCGCTACAGTGACTCAAGCCACACGGGGCCTGGTGGCGAATTTGCGCGTTGACGGAAGGATTTCCCATGGGCGTCAGCATCGAGGTCAACGGACTCACGAAGTCCTTCGGATCCTCGAGGATCTGGGAAGACGTCACGCTCGAGATCCCCTCCGGGGAGGTCAGCGTTCTCCTGGGCCCGTCGGGTACCGGCAAGTCCGTGTTCCTGAAGTCCCTGATCGGTCTGCTGCGGCCGGAGCGGGGCTCGATCATCATCGACGGCACCGACATCATCGAGTGCTCGGCCAAAGAGTTGTACGAGATCCGCACCCTGTTCGGCGTGCTGTTCCAGGACGGCGCGCTGTTCGGTTCGATGAACCTGTACGACAACACCGCATTCCCCCTGCGCGAGCACACGAAGAAGAAGGAAAAAGAGATCCGCGACATCGTCATGGAGAAGCTGACGATGGTCGGTCTCGGTGGCGACGAGAAGAAGTTCCCCGGTGAGATCTCCGGTGGTATGCGCAAGCGCGCCGGCCTGGCCCGGGCCCTGGTGCTGGACCCGCAGATCATCCTCTGCGACGAGCCGGACTCCGGTCTGGACCCGGTCCGTACCGCATACCTCAGCCAGCTGATCATGGACATCAACGCCCAGATCGACGCGACGATCCTGATCGTGACGCACAACATCAACATCGCCCGTACCGTGCCGGACAACATGGGCATGCTCTTCCGCAAGCACCTGGTCATGTTCGGCCCCCGCGAAGTGTTGCTGACCAGCGACGAACCGGTGGTGCGGCAGTTCCTCAACGGCCGCCGCATCGGCCCGATCGGCATGTCCGAGGAGAAGGACGAGGCCACCATGGCCGAGGAGCAGGCCGCCCTGGACGCCGGTCAGCACGCCGGCGGTGTGGAGGAGATCGAAGGCGTGCCACCGCAGATCGTGGCCTCGCCCGGCATGCCGGAGCGCAAAGCCGTCGCCCGTCGCCAGGCCCGCGTGCGTGCGATGCTCCACACGCTGCCCAAGGACGCGCAGGCGGCGATCCTCGACGACCTCGAGGGCACCCACAAGTACCAGTCGCACGAGTACTGATCCCAGGGCTCCAAGCGCCCGGGGACCGGCTGCCCTGACTGATTGCCCTCGCCGCGATTTTTGTCGCCGTCCGGCGGTTCGGAAAGTTGCCGCACGCTGCTGCCCCGTGCTGTTCACCTGGTGGGCGACCGCCGCGGAATTAACCACAACTTCCCACAACTTGCCGCGCGCAGCCCTTGACGACGAGGCCCAAACGGGTCAATCTGTTGGGCAGCATGTGTCGTATCTGTCCACGGGCAACTCGAGGTCGCCAGCCAGCGCCATCGGTCGTCACAAGTCCAAGGACGGCGTATGACTGCTAGTTGTTGTGGGTATTTGAGGAATGCGCGCGTCTGCGCTATTGTTGGACGTTGCGCTGGCTACTTCCTGCCCACCTCACAATCGCCTCTTGGCCGCTGAAGACACTGTGGTCTTAGCCTGAGCCCCAACCCGTGGCTCAGCTTCAGCTGCGTGCGTGAGATCCGGACAGTTCGTCCGCCAGCCGAACCGACACAATTATCTGCGGCGAACAGGCTTTGGTGGGCACCGGGTCGCACCGGCTTTCACTTCGAGTTCTCGTTAGTCGCACGAGGTGCTGGAAGGATGCATCTTGGCTGATTTCCGCCAGAGCTCAAACAACTCCGTACCTGGGGCGCCGAACCGCGTTTCTTTCGCCAAGCTCCGTGAACCTCTCGAGGTTCCGGGGCTGCTTGACGTTCAGACCGACTCTTTCGAGTGGCTGATCGGCTCGCAGGGTTGGCGGGAGCGCGCGCTGGAGCGCGGCGAGGTCAGCCCCAAGGGCGGCCTCGAAGAGGTGCTCGACGAGCTCTCACCGATCGAGGACTTCTCCGGCTCAATGTCGCTGTCGTTCTCCGACCCGCGCTTCGACGAGGTCAAGGCTCCCGTCGACGAGTGCAAAGACAAGGACATGACGTACGCGGCTCCGCTGTTCGTCACGGCCGAGTTCATCAACAACAACACCGGCGAGATCAAGAGCCAGACGGTGTTCATGGGTGACTTCCCGATGATGACCGAGAAGGGCACGTTCATCATCAACGGCACCGAGCGTGTCGTGGTCAGCCAGCTGGTCCGTTCGCCCGGTGTGTACTTCGACGAGACCATCGACAAGTCCACCGAGAAGATGCTGCACAGCGTCAAGGTGATCCCCAGCCGTGGCGCCTGGCTGGAGTTCGATGTCGACAAGCGCGACACCGTCGGTGTGCGTATCGACCGCAAGCGACGCCAGCCCGTCACCGTGCTGCTCAAGGCCCTCGGCTGGACCAACGAGCAGATCCACGAGCGGTTCGGCTTCTCCGAGATCATGATGGGGACGCTGGAGAAGGACAACACCGCTGGCACCGACGAGGCGCTGCTGGACATCTACCGCAAGCTGCGGCCGGGCGAACCGCCCACCAAGGAGTCCGCGCAGACCTTGTTGGAGAACCTGTTCTTCAAGGAGAAGCGCTACGACCTGGCCCGTGTCGGCCGCTACAAGGTCAACAAGAAGCTCGGCCTGCACGTCGGCGATCCGATCACCAGCTCCACGCTGACCGAAGAAGACGTCGTCGCCACCATCGAGTACCTGGTCCGTCTGCACGAGGGTCAGCACACGATGACCGTTCCGGGCGGCACCGAGGTTCCGGTGGAGACCGACGACATCGACCACTTCGGCAACCGCCGGCTGCGCACCGTCGGCGAGCTGATCCAGAACCAGATCCGGGTCGGCATGTCCCGCATGGAGCGCGTCGTCCGCGAGCGGATGACCACTCAGGACGTCGAGGCGATCACGCCGCAGACCCTGATCAACATCCGGCCGGTCGTCGCCGCGATCAAGGAGTTCTTCGGCACCAGCCAGCTCTCGCAGTTCATGGACCAGAACAACCCGCTGTCGGGTCTGACCCACAAGCGTCGTCTCTCGGCGCTGGGTCCGGGTGGTCTGTCCCGTGAGCGCGCCGGTCTGGAGGTCCGTGACGTCCACCCGTCGCACTACGGCCGCATGTGCCCGATCGAGACCCCGGAAGGCCCGAACATCGGCCTGATCGGCTCGCTGTCGGTGTACGCGCGGGTCAACCCGTTCGGCTTCATCGAGACGCCGTACCGGGAGGTTGTGGACGGGGTCGTTACAGACGAGATCCACTACCTGACCGCCGACGAGGAGGACCGCCACGTGGTGGCGCAGGCCAACTCGCCGATCGACGAGAGCGGCCGGTTTGTCGAGCCGCGCGTTCTGGTCCGCCGCAAGGCGGGCGAGGTGGAGTACGTGCCCTCGTCCGAGGTGGACTACATGGACGTCTCGCCGCGCCAGATGGTGTCGGTGGCCACCGCGATGATCCCGTTCCTCGAGCACGACGACGCCAACCGTGCCCTGATGGGCGCCAACATGCAGCGCCAGGCGGTTCCGCTGGTGCGCAGCGAGGCGCCCCTGGTGGGTACCGGCATGGAGCTGCGTGCGGCGATCGACGCCGGCGACGTCGTTGTGGCCGAAGAGGCCGGCGTCATCGAAGAGGTGTCGGCGGACTACATCACCGTCATGCACGACGTGGGCACCCGGCGCACCTACCGGATGCGCAAGTTCGCCCGCTCCAACCACGGCACCTGCGCCAATCAGTCGCCGATCGTCGACGCCGGCGACCGGGTGGAAGCCGGTCAGGTGATCGCCGACGGGCCCTGCACCGAGAACGGTGAGATGGCCCTGGGCAAGAACCTGCTGGTGGCGGTCATGCCGTGGGAGGGTCACAACTACGAGGACGCCATCATCCTGTCCAACCGCCTCGTCGAAGAGGACGTGCTGACCTCGATCCACATCGAGGAGCACGAAATCGACGCCCGCGACACCAAGCTGGGCGCCGAGGAGATCACCCGGGACATCCCGAACGTCTCCGACGAGGTGCTGGCGGACCTGGACGAGCGCGGCATCGTGCGCATCGGCGCCGAGGTCCGCGACGGCGACATCCTGGTCGGCAAGGTCACTCCCAAGGGTGAGACCGAGCTGACCCCGGAGGAGCGGCTGCTGCGCGCCATCTTCGGTGAGAAGGCCCGCGAGGTCCGCGACACCTCACTGAAGGTGCCGCACGGTGAGTCCGGCAAGGTCATCGGCATCCGGGTGTTCTCCCGCGAGGACGACGACGAACTGCCTGCCGGCGTCAATGAGCTGGTCCGGGTCTACGTCGCCCAGAAGCGCAAGATCTCCGACGGCGACAAGCTGGCCGGACGGCACGGCAACAAGGGCGTCATCGGCAAGATCCTGCCGGTGGAGGACATGCCGTTCATGCCGGACGGCACCCCGGTGGACATCATCCTGAACACCCACGGTGTGCCGCGACGGATGAACATCGGTCAGATCCTGGAGACCCACCTCGGGTGGGTGGCCAAGGCCGGCTGGAATATCGAAGGCGCCCCGGACTGGGCGGCGAACCTGCCGGAGGACCTTCGGCATGCACAGCCGAACCAGATCGTGTCGACCCCGGTGTTCGACGGCGCCAAGGAAGAGGAGCTGCAGGGCCTGCTGTCCTGCACGCTGCCCAACCGCGACGGCGACGTGATGGTCAACGGCGACGGCAAGGCCGTGCTGTTCGACGGTCGCAGCGGCGAACCGTTCCCGTACCCGGTGACGGTTGGCTACATGTACATCATGAAGCTGCACCACCTGGTGGACGACAAGATCCACGCCCGTTCCACGGGTCCGTACTCGATGATCACCCAGCAGCCGCTGGGCGGTAAGGCGCAGTTCGGTGGCCAGCGGTTCGGTGAGATGGAGTGCTGGGCGATGCAGGCCTACGGCGCGGCATACACGCTGCAGGAGCTGCTGACCATCAAGTCCGACGACACCGTCGGCCGGGTCAAGGTCTACGAGGCCATCGTCAAGGGCGAGAACATCCCCGAGCCGGGCATTCCGGAGTCGTTCAAGGTGCTGCTCAAGGAGCTGCAGTCGCTGTGCCTCAACGTTGAGGTGCTGTCGTCCGACGGTGCGGCCATCGAGCTGCGCGAGGGCGAGGACGAAGACCTCGAGCGGGCGGCGGCCAACCTGGGAATCAACTTG
This sequence comes from Mycobacterium sp. Z3061, assembly GCF_031583025.1. NCBI lineage: Bacteria > Bacillati > Actinomycetota > Actinomycetes > Mycobacteriales > Mycobacteriaceae > Mycobacterium > Mycobacterium pumcae. The sequence continues at coordinate 1,222,736 of NZ_CP134062.1, forward strand.
TCGCGCAACGAATCCGCGTCTGTCGAGGATCTTGCCTGATCTTCTTGAATCAGCTTTTCAGTCACTAAACCCGCAAGGGGAAAGGGAGTTACGTGTTAGACGTCAACTTCTTCGATGAGCTCCGAATCGGCCTGGCGACCGCGGAGGACATCCGTCAGTGGTCCTACGGTGAGGTCAAGAAGCCGGAGACCATCAACTACCGCACGCTCAAGCCCGAGAAGGACGGCCTGTTCTGCGAGAAGATCTTCGGGCCGACTCGCGACTGGGAGTGCTACTGCGGCAAGTACAAGCGCGTGCGCTTCAAGGGCATCATCTGTGAGCGCTGTGGCGTCGAGGTGACTCGCGCGAAGGTGCGCCGTGAGCGGATGGGCCACATCGAGCTGGCCGCCCCGGTCACCCACATCTGGTACTTCAAGGGCGTTCCGTCGCGTCTGGGGTACCTGCTGGACCTGGCTCCCAAGGACCTGGAAAAGATCATCTACTTCGCCGCCTACGTGATCACCGCGGTCGACGACGAGATGCGGCACAACGAGCTCTCCACGCTCGAGGCCGAAATGGTGGTGGAGCGCAAGGCCGTTGAGGATCAGCGCGATGCCGACCTGGAAGCCCGTGCCCAGAAGCTCGAGGCCGACCTGGCCGAGCTGGAGGCCGAAGGCGCCAAGGCCGACGCCAAGCGCAAGGTTCGCGACGGCGGTGAGCGCGAGATGCGTCAGTTGCGCGACCGTGCGCAGCGCGAGCTGGACCGGCTGGAGGACATCTGGAGCACCTTCACCAAGCTGGCTCCCAAGCAGCTGATTGTGGACGAGAACCTCTACCGCGAGCTGCAGGACCGCTACGGCGAGTACTTCACCGGTGCCATGGGCGCGGAGTCGATTCAGAAGTTGATCGAGAACTTCGACATCGACGCCGAGGCGGAGAACCTGCGTGAGGTCATCCGAAGTGGCAAGGGACAGAAGAAACTTCGTGCTCTGAAGCGCCTCAAGGTGGTCGCCGCTTTCCAGCAGTCGGGCAACTCGCCGATGGGCATGGTGCTGGACGCCGTCCCGGTGATCCCGCCGGAACTGCGCCCGATGGTCCAGCTCGACGGTGGCCGCTTCGCCACCTCCGACCTGAACGACCTGTACCGCCGCGTGATCAACCGCAACAACCGGTTGAAGCGACTGATCGACCTCGGTGCGCCCGAGATCATCGTCAACAACGAGAAGCGCATGCTGCAGGAGTCGGTGGACGCGCTGTTCGACAACGGCCGCCGCGGCCGCCCGGTCACCGGACCGGGTAACCGCCCGCTGAAGTCGCTGTCCGATCTGCTCAAGGGTAAGCAGGGCCGCTTCCGTCAGAACCTGCTCGGCAAGCGCGTCGACTACTCGGGCCGTTCGGTCATCGTGGTCGGCCCGCAGCTCAAGCTGCACCAGTGCGGTCTGCCCAAGCTGATGGCACTCGAGCTGTTCAAGCCGTTCGTGATGAAGCGCCTGGTGGACCTCAACCACGCGCAGAACATCAAGAGCGCCAAGCGCATGGTGGAGCGTCAGCGTCCGCAGGTGTGGGACGTGCTCGAGGAAGTGATTGCTGAGCATCCTGTTTTGCTGAACCGCGCACCGACCCTGCACCGGTTGGGCATTCAGGCCTTCGAGCCGATGCTGGTGGAAGGCAAGGCGATTCAGCTGCACCCGTTGGTGTGTGAGGCGTTCAACGCCGACTTCGACGGTGACCAGATGGCCGTGCACCTGCCGCTGAGCGCGGAGGCGCAGGCCGAGGCGCGCATCCTGATGCTGTCGTCGAACAACATCCTGTCGCCGGCCTCCGGCCGTCCGCTGGCCATGCCGCGTCTGGACATGGTGACCGGGCTTTTCTACCTGACCACCGAGGTCGCCGGCGACAAGGGCGAGTTCCAGGCTGCCACGACCGACCAGTCGGAGACCGGCGTGTACTCCTCGCCGGCCGAGGCGATCATGGCCGCCGACCGCGGCGTGCTCTCGGTGCGGGCCAAGGTCAAGGTGCGGCTGACGCAGTTGCGTCCGCCGGCCGAGCTCGAGGCCGAGCTGTTCGGCGCCAACGGCTGGCAGCCGGGCGATGCCTGGGTTGCCGAGACCACGCTGGGCCGGGTGCTGTTCAACGAGCTGCTGCCGCTGGGCTACCCGTTCGTGAACAAGCAGATGCACAAGAAGGTGCAGGCTGCGATCATCAACGACCTGGCCGAGCGCTACCCGATGATCGTGGTTGCGCAGACCGTGGACAAGCTGAAGGATGCCGGTTTCTACTGGGCGACCCGCAGCGGCGTCACGGTCTCGATGGCCGACGTGCTGGTTCCGCCGCGCAAGAAGGAGATTCTGGACGCCTACGAAGAGCGCGCGGAGAAGGTCGAGAAGCAGTTCCAGCGTGGTGCCCTGAACCACGACGAACGCAACGAGGCCCTGGTCGAGATCTGGAAGGAAGCCACCGACGAGGTCGGTCAGGCGCTGCGGGAGCACTACCCGAGCGACAACCCGATCATCACGATCGTGGAGTCGGGCGCCACCGGTAACTTCACCCAGACCCGAACGCTGGCCGGCATGAAGGGCCTGGTGACAAACCCGAAGGGTGAGTTCATCCCACGTCCGATCAAGTCGTCGTTCCGCGAGGGCCTGACCGTGCTGGAGTACTTCATCAACACCCACGGGGCCCGAAAGGGTCTGGCGGACACCGCATTGCGTACCGCCGACTCGGGCTACCTGACCCGTCGTCTGGTGGACGTCAGCCAGGACGTGATCGTTCGCGAGCACGACTGCCAGACCGAGCGCGGCATCGTCGTCGAACTGGCCGAGCGTCAGCCCGACGGCAGCCTGATCCGTGACCCGTACATCGAAACCTCGGCGTACGCACGGACTTTGGGCGCCGACGCGGTCGACGAGGCAGGCAATGTCGTCGTCGCGCGCGGCGAGGACCTCGGCGACCCGTCGATCGAGGCCCTGCTGGCGGCCGGCATCACGCAGATCAAGGTGCGTTCGGTGCTGACCTGCACCACCGGCACCGGCGTCTGCGCCACCTGCTACGGACGGTCGATGGCCACCGGCAAGCTGGTCGACATCGGTGAGGCGGTCGGCATCGTCGCGGCCCAGTCCATCGGTGAGCCCGGCACGCAGCTGACCATGCGTACCTTCCACCAGGGTGGTGTGGGTGAGGACATCACCGGCGGTCTGCCGCGTGTCCAGGAGCTGTTCGAGGCCCGGATCCCGCGTGGCAAGGCGCCCATCGCCGACGTCACCGGCCGGGTGCGGCTGGAGGACGGGGAGCGCTTCTACAAGATCACCGTCGTTCCCGACGACGGTGGCGAGGAAGTGGTCTACGACAAGCTGTCCAAGCGTCAGCGCCTGCGGGTGTTCAAGCACGAGGACGGCTCCGAGCGGGTGCTCGCCGACGGCGACCACGTCGAGGTAGGCCAGCAGCTGATGGAAGGCTCCGCCGACCCGCACGAGGTGCTGCGTGTGCAGGGCCCGCGTGAGGTGCAGATCCACCTGGTCCGCGAGGTCCAGGAGGTCTACCGGGCGCAGGGTGTGTCGATCCACGACAAGCACATCGAGGTGATCGTGCGCCAGATGCTGCGCCGGGTCACCATCATCGACTCGGGCTCGACGGAGTTCCTGCCCGGTTCGCTGATCGACCGTGCCGAGTTCGAGGCGGAGAACCGCCGGGTGGTGGCCGAGGGTGGCGAGCCCGCCGCCGGACGTCCGGTGCTGATGGGTATCACGAAGGCGTCGCTGGCCACCGACTCGTGGCTGAGTGCGGCGTCGTTCCAGGAGACCACGCGAGTGCTGACCGATGCGGCGATCAACTGCCGCAGCGACAAGCTCAACGGTCTGAAGGAGAACGTGATCATCGGAAAGCTGATCCCGGCGGGTACCGGTATCAACCGGTACCGGAACATCCAGGTGCAGCCGACCGAGGAGGCCCGGGCCGCCGCGTACACGATCCCGTCCTACGAGGACCAGTACTACAGCCCGGACTTCGGTCAGGCGACCGGTGCCGCGGTTCCGCTGGACGACTACGGATACAGCGACTACCGGTAGGTCAGCGCGAGCAGACGCAAAAGCCCCCGCACGCCCGGCGTGTCGGGGGCTTTTGCGTCTGCTCGCCAGAACTAGCGCACCGCGAACTCGTGCGTCGTCGCCTGGAACGGCTCGAGCCTGCCGTAGCTGTCGCGGGCCATCCCGTGATGGACGAGGCGGTAGTGCCCGGGCGCCGCATCGACCGGGATGTCCCACCGGATCCGCACGTGCGAGCCGCTGCGCCCGTCGCGCTGCCACCGGAACGTCGTCGACCAGTCGCCGTCGTCGGCCACCCTCACCCAGTCGTCTCCGGCGAGGTGGACCACTTCGAGAAAGGTCCGGTTTCGGTGGACGTCGTTGTTGGGGTATGCGCTGACGAACACCGCTTCCACCGAGTCGCCCGGACGGTACGTCGCGTCCGGCTCGGCGACAAGTGAGCCGAAGGAACCCGTGTCGGCAGGTGCGGCGCGCAACCAGCTGCGAGGTCTGTGGGGCCGCGGTCGCTGCGTGGGGGGCACCGGGCGGCCGTCGCGCATGGCCTCAGCGAGTCCGGCGACGGTCTGCATGAGCGCCGGCAACTCCCATCGGCCGAACAGCGTGCTGCCGCCTTCGTAGCGCTGTTCCAGATACTCCTCGGGCGTGGTCACGTAATGGATGTAGGCGTTGCTGTACCCCACGCAGAGCACATCATCGAGGTCGGCGCCGACGATCGAAGCCACCGTCCGGCGTAGCCGCAAACCGGAGACGATGGTCGGTTCGCCTGGAATGCCGATCAGATAAAGTCGCCCGATTCGCAGCAGCTGGACCGGGACGACCTCTTGGATGAAGGGCTGCAGCCGGTTCACCAGGTGGGCCGGTATCACCATGCCCTTGGGCTGCTGCGCCGCCCGCACCTTCCTGGCCAGCCGGTACACGCCGCGGGAAACCTTGTCCCAGAACGGGTTACGGCCCTGTTGAAAGCCCGGAAAGCCCTCGCCCTCGTCGGTCCCCGCGAACATCGCGGCGGCGATCAGCGGCCGCCCGGTGCGGCGCTGCTGACCGTCAGGGGTGTACTGCCCGTGCACCGAAACGGCGCCGAGATCGACGTAGACGAGTCTGGAGTCGACGCCGGTGCCGATCGGGGTCCCCGTGTCGAGTTGCCCGAACGCATCCTCGAATTGGGACAAACCGATCTGGCGAGTGTTCTCCAGCTCGTCGGCTTCCCTGGACGGACCGTATTCGATCGGCCCGTCGACGTGCGGACTCATATCGCCCGGGTTGGTCTGCGCGAAGGCCGCGATGAAGTCGGGTTGGCCGGCGAGGTAGTCCGCTCCGCAATGGGTGCGCTCCCAGTGATAGGCGGCGAAGCCCTTGTTGTCTCCGGAGATCAGCAGATTGCGGTTGGTCATGCTGGTGCCGTGGGTGGCGAAGAAATGGATTGCGCCCACGGCCTTTTCGCCGCGATCGATCTGCACCAGCGTGGTGTGCGGGTCGATGCGGTCGGGGAAGAACTCGCGGTCGGACACCGGGTTGCGGTCGAAGGCGGCGGGGGACCGGTTGATGCTCGCGCCACGCAACTCACCGTGTGACAGTGCGACCTTCGCCGGCGCCAGATCGTCGTGGGCGAAGCGCACCGCTTCGACGATGCCGTCCACGATGGCGGTGAAGGTCGCCGGCCGGAACCCGCTCGTCGACAGGTTGTACAACAGGTGTCCGCAGTAGCCGCCGGGCCCGGAGTGGGTGTGCGTCGTGGTGATCAAGGTGTTCTGCGCGGTGTAGGTGTCGCCATATGACGCCGCCAACCGGCGCAACACCTCGTCGGTCACGTTCTGCATCGGCAACGGCAGGTCGGCGACCACCAGCAGCACCCGCGCGCCGTCGGCCGCCGCGTCGGCGAAGATGAACGCCCGCGACCGCAGTCGGAGGTGGATGCCCGCCGTGCGCTGTTCGGTCTTGCCGTAGCCGAGCATGCCGCATTCGGCGGCCTCGCCGGTGATGTCGGAGATGCCCCTCCCCACCGAAAGCCCCGCCGAAAGTCCCGCCGCAAGCGTTGCCTCGTCCGTCACGCTCAACACCTTATGCTCCGGGCCGCGTCCGACGGCCTCACTAGACTGGACAAGTGCTCATCGGTTCACATGTCCACCAGGACGATCCCCTTGCCGCCGCCGACGCAGACGGTGCCGACGTCGTGCAATTCTTCCTCGGCAATCCGCAGAGCTGGAAGAAACCGAAACCACGCGATGACGCCGAGACGCTGAAAGCGGCCGCTATGCCGCTGTACGTGCACGCGCCGTACCTGATCAATGTCGCCTCCGCCAACAACCGGATCCGGATCCCGTCGCGCAAGATCCTGCAGGACACCTGCGACGCCGCCTCAGCGATCAACGCCACAGCCGTGATCGTGCACGGCGGCCATGCGGACGACGACGACATGGAGGCCGGCTTCCAACGCTGGGTCAAGGCGCTGGATTATCTCGAAACCGACATGCAGATCTATCTGGAGAACACCGCCGGCGGCGACCATGCGATGGCCCGTCACTTCGACACCATCGGCAGGCTGTGGGATCACATCGGCGACAAGGGAATCGGCTTCTGCCTGGACACCTGCCACGCCTGGGCGGCCGGTGAGGCGCTGATCGACGCCGTCGATCGCATCAGGGCACTGACCGGCCGCATCGACCTGGTGCACTGCAATGACTCCCGGGATGCGGCCGGCTCCGGCGCCGACCGGCACGCTAACTTCGGCACCGGGCAGATCGATCCCGATTTGCTGCTGGCCGTCGTCAAAGCCGCCGACGCGCCGGTGATCTGCGAGACCGCCGACGAGGGCCGCAAAAACGACATCGCTTTCCTGCGCGACAACATGGGTGCTTAACGGTTCGTTACACCTCTTGTGCAGTTGTAGGAGAAATGTAACATTGGCGGCATGCCAGATACGCACGTCGTCACCAACCAGGTTCCGCCACTCGAGAATCACAACCCGGCTTCCTCTCCCGTCCTCATCGAGGCGCTGATCCGCGAGGGTGGCCAGTGGGGTCTGGACGAGGTGAACGAGCTGGGGGCCATCTCGGGTAGCCGCGAGGCGCAACGCTGGGGCGAGCTGGCCGACCGCAACCGGCCGGTGCTGCACACCCATGACCGGGTGGGGCACCGCGTCGACGAGGTGGAGTACGACCCGGCTTACCACGAGCTGATGCGTATCGCGATCGCGCACGGCCTGCACGGCGCCCCGTGGGCGGACGACCGGCCGGGCGCGCACGTGGTGCGGGCCGCCAAGACATCGGTCTGGACGGTCGAAGCGGGCCATATCTGCCCGATCTCGATGACCTACGCGGTGGTGCCGGCGCTGCGTTTCAACCCCGAACTGGCCGCGGTGTACGAGCCGCTGCTCACCAGTCGCGAATACGACCCGGAACTCAAGCTCGCCGCCACCAAAGCCGGTATCACCGCCGGCATGTCGATGACCGAGAAGCAGGGTGGCTCCGATGTGCGGGCGGGCACCACCCAGGCAACCCCCAACGGGGACGGCACCTACAGCCTGCGGGGCCACAAGTGGTTCACCTCGGCGCCGATGTGCGACATCTTCCTCGTGCTCGCCCAGGCACCGGGCGGATTGTCGTGCTTCATGCTGCCGCGCATCCTGCCGGACGGAACCCGCAACCGGATGTTCCTGCAACGGCTCAAGGACAAGCTCGGCAACCACGCCAACGCGTCCAGCGAAGTCGAGTATGACGACGCCACCGCCTGGTTGGTAGGCGAGGAGGGCCGTGGCGTCCCGACCATCATCGAGATGGTCAACCTCACGCGCCTGGACTGTACGCTCGGCAGCGCCACCAGCATGCGCACCGGGCTGACCCGCGCGACCTACCACGCGCAGCACCGAAAGGCGTTCGGCGCGTACCTGATCGACCAACCGTTGATGCGCAACGTGCTGGCCGACCTGGCCGTGGAGGCCGAGGCGGCCACCATGGTCGCCATGCGAATGGCGGGAGCCACCGACAAGGCCGTCCGGGGTGACGAGCGCGAGGCGCTGTTGCGCCGCATCGGCCTGGCGGCCAGCAAGTACTGGGTGTGCAAGCGCTCGACCCCGCATGCGGCCGAAGCGCTGGAGTGCCTGGGCGGCAACGGTTATGTCGAGGATTCCGGCATGCCGCGGCTCTACCGGGAAGCCCCACTGATGGGCATCTGGGAGGGCTCAGGCAACGTCAGCGCACTGGACACGTTGCGCGCCATGGCAACTCGGCCCGAGTCCGTCGACGTCCTGTTCGACGAGCTGGCCCAGACCGCTGGCCAGGACGCCCGGCAGGACGCCCACGTCGAGCGGTTGCGCGAGCAGCTGGCCGATCTCGACACCATCCAATACCGGGCCCGCAAGGTGGCCGAGGACATCTGCCTGGCGCTGCAGGGCTCGCTGCTGGTGCGCCACGGCCACCCCGCGGTCGCCGAAGCCTTCCTGGCCACCCGGCTGGGCGGGCAGTGGGGTGGCGCGTTCGGCACCATGCCCAGTGGCCTTGACCTGGCGCCGATCATCGAGCGCGCGCTGGTCAAGGGCTGACCGCCGGTGACCCACTCGATCAGGCCGGTCGACTTCAACAACCTCAAGACGATGACCTACGAGGTCACCGACCGGGTTGCGCGCATCACCTTCAACCGGCCGGAGAAGGGCAACGCGATCGTCGCCGACACCCCGCTGGAACTCTCGGCGCTGGTGGAACGCGCCGACCTGGACCCGAACGTCCACGTCATCCTGGTCTCCGGTCGCGGCGAAGGGTTCTGTGCCGGTTTCGATCTCTCGGCCTACGCCGACCGGACGGGTTCCTCGGGTCAGGAAGGCGGATACCGGGACACGGTGCTGGACGGGAAGACGCAGGCGGTCAACCACCTGCCGAACCAGCCGTGGGACCCGATGATCGACTACCAGATGATGAGCCGGTTCGTGCGCGGTTTCTCCAGCCTGATGCACGCCGACAAGCCGACGGTGGTGAAGATCCACGGCTACTGCGTGGCCGGCGGCACCGACATCGCACTGCACGCCGATCAGGTGATCGCGGCCGCCGACGCGAAGATCGGCTACCCGCCGACCCGGGTCTGGGGTGTGCCCGCCGCGGGCCTGTGGGCGCACCGCCTGGGCGACCAGCGCGCCAAGCGCCTGCTGTTCACCGGTGACTGCATCACCGGCGCGCAGGCCGCGGAGTGGGGCCTGGCGGTGGAGGCGCCCGATCCGGCCGATCTCGACGAACGCACGGAGCGGTTGGTGGCCAGGATCGCCGCGCTACCGGTCAACCAGTTGATCATGATCAAACTCGCGCTCAATGCCCCGTTGCTGCAGCAGGGTGTCGCGACCAGTCGCATGGTCAGCACGGTGTTCGACGGGGTGGCACGCCACACTCCGGAAGGGCACGCGTTCGTCGCCGACGCGGTCGAGCACGGCTTCCGGGATGCGGTCAAGCACCGCGACGAACCGTTCGGCGATTACGGCCGCAGAGCGTCGCAGGTCTGAGGCATGCCCAAATCGCTGGCCCGGATGACCGCCCGGTCGGTGGTGCTCAGCGTGTTGCTGGGTGCGCACCCCGCGTGCGCCACCGCCAGCGAATTAGTGCGTCTGACAACAGATTTCGGTATCAAAGAAGCGACGATACGGGTGGCGCTGACCCGCATGGTCAGTGCCGGTGATTTGATCCGGTCCGCCGACGGTTATCGGCTCTCCGACCGCCTGCTGGCTCGCCAGCGACGGCAGGACGAGGCGATGCGGCCGCGTACCCGGGCCTGGCGCGGGCACTGGCACGTCGTCGTCGTCACCAGCGTCGGCACCGATCCCCGAACCCGCGCGGCGCTTCGGAACACCATGCACGACAAGCGGTTCAGCGAGTTGCGTGAAGGGGTCTGGATGCGTCCGGACAACCTCGACCTCGACCTGACGCCCGACGTCGCGTCCCGGGTGCGGGTGCTGCGGGCGCGCGACGACCAGCCGGCCGCACTGGCCGGACAACTGTGGAACCTGCCGGAGTGGGCCGAAGTGGGCCGCGACTTGCTGCGGGAGATCGCCCGGGCGACCGACATGCCGGGGCGCTTCGTGGTGGCCGCGGCCATTGTGCGCCATCTCGGCAGCGACCCGATCCTGCCCGACGAACTGCTGCCCGCCCATTGGCCCGGAGCCGAACTGCGGGCGGCCTACCACGACTTCGCCACCGAACTGGCGGAACTTCGTGACACGACCCAACTTCAGGAGGCGACATGAGCGACTTGGTGCGGGTGGAACGCGACGGCCCGGTGACCACGGTCTGCATCAACCGGCCCGAGGCGCGCAACGCGGTCAACGGGCCGACGGCGGCCGCGCTGTACACCGCGTTCGAACGGTTTGACCGCGACGACACCGCATCGGTGGCGGTGTTGTGCGGAGAAGGCGGAACCTTCTGTGCGGGAGCCGATTTGAAGGCCTTCGGCACACCGCAGGCAAACTCCGTGCATCGCACCGGGCCCGGCCCGATGGGACCGTCGCGCATGATGCTCTCCAAACCGGTGATCGCCGCGGTCGACGGTTACGCGGTGGCCGGCGGCCTGGAGCTCGCCTTGTGGTGCGATTTGCGGGTCGCCGAGGAAGACGCCGTCTTCGGGGTGTTCTGCCGGCGCTGGGGAGTGCCGCTGATCGACGGCGGGACGGTGCGGCTGCCGCGGCTGATCGGGCACAGCCGGGCGATGGACATGATCCTCACCGGTCGGGGCGTCAAGGCCGACGAGGCCCTGGCGATCGGGCTGGCCAACCGGGTGGTGCCGAAAGGCCAAGGGCGCCAGGCCGCCCAGGAGTTGGCGGCCGAGCTTGCCGCACTGCCGCAGCAATGTCTGCGCTCGGACCGGCTGTCGGCGCTGCACCAGTGGGGCCTGCCCGAGTCCGCGGCGATGGACCTCGAGTTCGCGAGTATCTCCCGGGTGGCCGCCGAGGCGCTGGAGGGCGCGGGCCGGTTCGCCGGCGGAGCCGGCCGGCACGGTGCCCCGGCCGGTTAGCCCTTGGTGACCGTGTTGTTGGGGCCGATCTTGTTGATCTCCGGGTCGCCGTCTTTGTAGGTGATGGTGTTGTCCATCCCCAGCACCGTGATGCGCTTGTTGACCTTGTCCAGGGTGATCTTGTTCTTGGTGCCGCCCACGCTCACCGTCTCGCAGTTGCCGTTGACGGTCAGCGTGTTGTCGGACCCGGTCACATTCAGTGACTTGCCCTCTTCGCAGGCGATGGTGGCCGTCTGGCCCATCGACGCGTAGACCATGGTGTCGCCCACCTGGACCGAAGTGCTCCCGGTCGGGAGGGCGCCGGTGCTGCTGGTCGTCTCCGTGGACCCGCCGCCGGTGGTCGTGGTCGACGACTTCGTCGACGAGGAGCTGCTGGCTGCCGGCGGCCCGGCGGTCGAGCTGCAGCCCACCAGCCCGACGGCGGCGGCGACGGCCGCGGCTGCCAGGCCTACTCCGGCCAGTCTGAATGTTTCGGCAGTTCCGTTGGCGCGCATGGTTTCTCGATTCCTCCCGGTGATCAGAACTGTCACACTTGCCGGTTCAGGGCCCGACTCGCTGGATCCGGTTGACCATCCCCAGTTCGCGGCCGCGGTCCCAGATGACGGGATCGCCGTTCTTGTAGAACACCGTCCCGTCGTAGCCGTAGACGGTGATGTCGTTGACGACGGTGTCGGCGATGACCGTGTTGCCCGTCCCCATCATGGTGACCGCCCAGCAGCTTCCCAGGGCGGTGACGATGTTGTTGGTCCCGTTGACGATGAGAGTGGCGTCGCCGCAGTCGATCGTCGTCTCGACGCCCTGCCCCGTGATATGGGTGTCGCCGTTCTTGGCGTGCGCTGCCGGAGCCGGCGCGACCGGTATGGCAACGACGGACGCGGCACAGACAGCCAGCGTTCCCACGGTGGTCCATTTCACTGCGGGCCCCCTTCGTTGGGCGGGTCGTCTGCTCGACGAGACCTCGATTGAGATTACGTGCATTTAACTGCGTGACGACAGCCCCGTGTGGATTTATCCGGAAAGCCGCGCACCGCCGGCACCACGGAGCGCCGCACCCGGCGGTCGCGGTGCAGTCAACTAGAGTCATTAGTTAGCTCTCACGTCGCGCGAAGGGTGAACGCCATGGCAGCTCAGCCGGAGCCACCGTCGGGTGGCGGCCGTGCGCGTGGCGCAAAGTCGGGAGCCCGCCAGGCGAAGCTCAGCCGCGAGGGCATCGTCGACGGTGCCTTGACGTTCCTGGACCGGGAGGGCTGGGACTCCCTGACCATCAATGCCCTGGCAACCCAGTTGGGGACCAAGGGGCCGTCGCTCTACAACCACGTCGACAGCCTCGAGGACCTGCGCCGCGCGGTGCGCATCCGGGTCATCGACGACATCATCACCATGCTCAACCGAGTGGGGGAAGGTCGTTCGCGCGACGACGCCGTCCTGGTCATGGCGGGCGCCTACCGCAGCTATGCACACCATCACCCCGGGCGGTACTCAGCGTTCACCCGGATGCCGCTGGGTGGCGACGACCCCGAATACACGGCGGTGACCCGCGGGGCGGCCGCGCCCGTCATCGCGGTGTTGTCCTCGTACGGCCTGCAGGGCGAGGAGGCCTTCTATGCGGCGCTCGAGTTCTGGTCGGCGATGCACGGGTTCGTGCTGCTGGAAATGACCGGTGTGATGGATGAAATCGACACCGACGCGGTGTTCACCGACATGGTGCTGCGACTGGCGGCCGGCATGGATCGGCGCACCGTGCAGGCGGCGGAGACTCCCTAGCGGGCGGCGCTCGGCGGGGTGATGCCACCGCTTTTGACCTGCCAGACTCCGGGCGGGTATTGTGGGACCTCGTGCCTGGCGGCTAACGGCGCCTGAAGTAGCGGGCGTAAATGCCGGGCCAATTCGCGTGTCCACAATGCGACGGATGAGGTATTCCGGGCAAGCGCATGCGACACGCCCGGCCGCGGGGTGATGAAGTTATTCCGCGGTGGGGCCATAACTGCAGTACCAGAGACTTTTTGAACACCGCACGAAGAACAGCAACACAGAAAGCCGGTAGATGCCAACCATTAATCAGCTGGTCCGTAAGGGTCGCCGAGACAAGGTCGCCAAGGTCAAGACCGCGGCTCTGAAGGGCAGCCCGCAGCGCCGTGGCGTGTGCACCCGCGTGTACACCACCACTCCGAAGAAGCCGAACTCGGCGCTTCGGAAGGTCGCTCGTGTGAAGCTGACGAGTCAGGTTGAGGTCACGGCCTACATTCCGGGCGAGGGCCACAATCTGCAGGAGCACTCGATGGTGCTGGTGCGTGGCGGCCGGGTGAAGGACCTCCCCGGTGTGCGCTACAAGATCATCCGCGGTTCGCTCGACACTCAGGGTGTGAAGAACCGCAAGCAGGCTCGCAGTCGCTACGGCGCCAAGAAGGAGAAGAGCTGATGCCGCGCAAGGGACCCGCGCCCAAGCGTCCACTGGTCAACGACCCGGTCTACGGGTCGCAGCTGGTGACCCAGTTGGTGAACAAAGTTCTGCTGCAGGGGAAGAAATCGCTGGCGGAACGCATTGTTTATGGTGCGCTCGAGCAGGCCCGGGACAAGACCGGCACCGATCCGGTCATCACCCTCAAGCGCGCGCTCGACAACGTCAAGCCCGCGCTGGAGGTGCGTAGCCGCCGCGTCGGCGGTGCCACCTACCAGGTGCCCGTCGAGGTGCGCCCGGACCGGTCGACCACGCTGGCGCTGCGCTGGCTGGTCAGCTTCTCGCGGCAGCGTCGCGAGAAGACCATGGTCGAGCGTCTGGCCAACGAGATCATGGATGCCAGCAATGGCCTCGGGGCCGCCGTCAAGCGGCGTGAAGACACCCACAAGATGGCCGAGGCCAACCGCGCCTTCGCGCACTATCGCTGGTAGAGCAGTGTGCCGGCGCCGGAGCCGCCAGGGCGGCGACATCAGGGTGAGCGCTGGCGCATCCGATAGTTAACTGAGCAACGAAAGAGTGGGAAGACTTCTGTGGCACAGAAGGACGTGCTGACCGACCTCACGAAGGTCCGCAACATCGGCATCATGGCGCACATCGACGCCGGCAAGACCACGACGACCGAGCGCATCCTGTACTACACCGGCATCAGCTACAAGATCGGTGAGGTTCACGACGGCGCGGCCACGATGGACTGGATGGAGCAGGAGCAGGAGCGCGGGATCACCATCACCTCCGCGGCGACCACCTGCTTCTGGAACGACAACCAGATCAACATCATCGACACCCCCGGCCACGTCGACTTCACCGTCGAGGTGGAGCGCTCGCTGCGCGTCCTGGACGGCGCGGTCGCGGTGTTCGACGGCAAGGAGGGCGTCGAGCCCCAGTCCGAGCAGGTCTGGCGCCAGGCCGACAAGTACGACGTACCGCGCATCTGCTTCGTCAACAAGATGGACAAGATCGGCGCGGACTTCTACTTCTCCGTGCGCACCATGGAGGAGCGCCTCGGCGCCAACGTCATTCCGATCCAGCTGCCGGTCGGCTCCGAAGGGGACTTCGAGGGCGTCGTCGACCTGGTCGAGATGAAGGCCAAGGTGTGGCGGGGCGAGACCAAGCTGGGCGAGACCTACGACACCATCGACATCCCGGCAGAGCTGGCCGATAAGGCCCAGGAGTACCGCACCAAGCTGCTCGAGGCCGTCGCCGAAACCGACGAGGAGTTGCTGGAGAAGTACCTCGGTGGAGAAGAGCTCACGGTCGCCGAGATCAAGGGCGCGATCCGCAAGCTCACCACCACCTCCGAGGCGTACCCGGTGCTGTGCGGCAGCGCGTTCAAGAACAAGGGCGTGCAGCCGATGCTGGATGCCGTCATCGACTACCTCCCCTCGCCGCTGGACGTGCCCCCGGCCATCGGGCACCCGCCAGGCAAAGAGGACGAGGAGATCGTGCGCAAGCCGTCGACCGACGAGCCGTTCTCCGCGCTGGCGTTCAAGGTGGCGACGCACCCGTTCTTCGGCAAGCTCACCTACGTCCGGGTGTACTCGGGCAAGGTCGACTCGGGCAGCCAGGTCATCAACGCCACCAAGGGCAAGAAGGAGCGTCTGGGCAAGCTGTTCCAGATGCACTCCAACAAGGAGAACCCGGTGGAGACCGCGTCAGCGGGTCACATCTACGCGGTGATCGGCCTGAAAGACACCACCACCGGCGACACGCTGTCCGACCCGAACAACCAGATCGTGCTCGAGTCGATGACGTTCCCGGACCCGGTCATCGAGGTGGCCATCGAGCCGAAGACCAAGAGCGACCAGGAGAAGCTGAGCCTGTCGATCCAGAAGCTCGCCGAGGAAGACCCGACGTTCAAGGTTCACCAAGACGCCGAAACCGGTCAGACCGTGATCGGCGGCATGGGCGAGTTGCACCTGGACATCCTGGTGGACCGCATGCGCCGCGAGTTCAAGGTGGAAGCCAACGTCGGCAAGCCGCAGGTCGCCTACAAGGAGACCATCAAGCGGACGGTCGACAAGGTCGAATTCACCCACAAGAAGCAGACCGGTGGATCGGGCCAGTTCGCGAAGGTGCTGATCAGCATCGAGCCGTTCACCAGCGAAGACGGTGCGACCTACGAGTTCGAGAGCAAGGTCACCGGTGGGCGTATCCCCCGGGAGTACATCCCGTCGGTCGACGCCGGCGCCCAGGACGCCATGCAGTACGGCGTGCTGGCCGGCTACCCGCTGGTGAACCTGAAAGTCACGCTGCTCGACGGCGCTTTCCACGAGGTGGACTCGTCGGAGATGGCGTTCAAGATCGCCGGTTCCCAGGTGCTGAAAAAGGCTGCGGCGCAAGCACAGCCAGTGATCCTGGAACCGATCATGGCCGTCGAGGTCACCACACCCGAGGACTACATGGGTGATGTGATCGGCGACCTGAACTCCCGCCGTGGCCAGATCCAGGCCATGGAGGAGCGGGCAGGGGCGCGTGTCGTCAAGGCGCACGTGCCGTTGTCGGAGATGTTCGGCTATGTCGGCGACCTACGGTCCAAGACGCAAGGCCGGGCGAACTACTCCATGGTGTTCGACTCCTACGCCGAAGTTCCGGCGAACGTGTCGAAGGAAATCATCGCCAAGGCAACCGGCGAATAAGCGGAAACCCCGACTAGTAAGCTGACGCGGTTAGCACCGCGGCAAAACCCAGAAAAATCAACACTGCTTTTTTAAGCACCAACAGTCCAGGAGGACACCAAAGTGGCGAAGGCGAAGTTCCAGCGGACCAAGCCCCACGTCAACATCGGGACCATCGGTCACGTTGACCACGGCAAGACCACCCTGACCGCGGCTATCACCAAGGTCCTGCACGACAAGTACCCGGACCTGAACGAGTCCAAGGCGTTCGACCAGATCGACAACGCGCCTGAGGAGCGTCAGCGCGGTATCACGATCAACATCGCGCACGTCGAGTACCAGACCGAGAAGCGTCACTACGCGCACGTCGACGCCCCCGGCCACGCCGACTACATCAAGAACATGATCACCGGTGCCGCCCAGATGGACGGCGCGATCCTGGTGGTCGCCGCAACGGACGGCCCGATGCCGCAGACGCGTGAGCACGTGCTGCTCGCCCGTCAGGTGGGCGTGCCCTACATCCTCGTGGCGCTGAACAAGTCCGACGCGGTCGACGACGAGGAGCTGCTCGAGCTCGTCGAGCTGGAGGTCCGCGAGCTGCTGGCCGCCCAGGACTTCGACGAGGAAGCCCCCGTCGTGCGGGTCTCGGCGCTGAAGGCGCTCGAGGGCGACGCGACCTGGGTCAAGTCGGTCGAGGACTTGATGGACGCGGTCGACGAGTCGATCCCGGACCCGGTGCGCGACACCGACAAGCCGTTCCTGATGCCCGTTGAGGACGTCTTCACCATCACCGGTCGTGGCACCGTCGTCACCGGTCGTGTGGAGCGCGGCGTGGTCAACGTGAACGAGGAAGTCGAGATCGTTGGCATCAAGCCGACCAGCACCAAGACCACGGTCACCGGTGTGGAGATGTTCCGCAAGCTGCTCGACCAGGGTCAGGCCGGTGACAACGTCGGTCTGCTGCTGCGTGGTGTCAAGCGTGAGGACGTCGAGCGCGGCCAGGTCGTGATCAAGCCCGGCACCACCACCCCGCACACCGAGTTCGAGGGCCAGGTCTACATCCTGTCCAAGGACGAGGGCGGTCGGCACACGCCGTTCTTCAACAACTACCGTCCGCAGTTCTACTTCCGCACCACGGACGTGACCGGTGTGGTGACGCTGCCGGAGGGCACCGAAATGGTGATGCCCGGTGACAACACCAACATCTCGGTGAAGCTGATCCAGCCCGTCGCCATGGACGACGGTCTGCGGTTCGCGATCCGTGAAGGTGGCCGCACCGTCGGCGCCGGCCGGGTCACCAAGATCATCAAGTAGCGTTCACCGCGCGACCAGACGTAAAAGCCCCCGAAAACCTCGGTTTTCGGGGGCTTTTACGTCTGCTGGGCGGGCTGACTTGTGATCGGTAGAGGCCGTGCGAGCGCTAATCTGACATCCTCGGGCACCCGACCCGAGCAGAGTGAGGAGAAAACACATGCTCGCGCGGTACATCAAGATGCAGCTGCTGGTGCTGTTGTGCGGCGGCCTGGTCGGACCGATCTTCCTGGTCGTCTACTTCACCCTCGGCTTCGGTCAGCTGCTGTCGTGGATGTTCTACGTCGGTCTGCTCATCACCGTCGCCGACGTGCTGATCGCGATCGGGCTGACGTACTGGAGCGTCAACACGGCCGCCAAGAACGAGGCGCTCGAGCAGACCGGAGTGCTGGCGCTGGCGCAGATCACCGGTCTGAGCGAGACGGGTACCCGGATCAACGAGCAGCCGGTGGTCAAGGTGCATCTGCACGTATCCGGACCTGGGATCGCGCCCTTCGACAGTGAGGACCGGGTGATCGCGAGCGTGACGCGGCTGGGCAACTTGACGGCCCGCAAGCTCGTCGTCCTGGTCGACCCCACCACGAACGAGTACCGGATCGATTGGGAGCGAAGCGCTTTGGTGAACGGCCTGGTGCCCGCGCAGTTCACCGTCGAGGAGGACAACCGGACCTACGACCTCAGTGGCCAGGCCGGGCCGCTGATGGAGATCCTGCAGCTGCTCAAGGCCAACAACATCCCGCTCAACCGCATCGTCGATGTGCGTTCCAATCCGGCTCTCCGTCAGCAGCTGCACGCGGTGGTGCGCCGTGCCGGCCAGCAGCAGGCGGGTCAGACCGCCCAGCCCCAGGCACAGGGCTCGATCGCCGACCGGCTGCAGGAGCTGGAATCGCTGAAGGCCAGCGGCGTGGTGAACGACCAGGAGTACGCGAGCCGGCGTGCTCAGATCATCTCCGAGATCTGAGCACGCCTCCACGAACGGAACCTGGCTGCGAATTCTGGCGCGAAATCTCGCGGTGCGGTTCCGTTCGCGGCACCCTAGCGCCGATCGGGGCACCTAATTAGAACACGTTTCAGTTTCGCTGCTAGCCTGGCAAGCGGCGAAAGGGGACCAGTGGCTGATTCACTTCAAGGACGGGTGGCTTTCATCACCGGAGCCGCGCGGGCCCAGGGACGTTCCCACGCGATCCGGCTTGCCCGCGAAGGCGCCGACATCATCGCGTCCGACATCTGCGGGCCGGTCTCGGACACCCTGACCTACCCGCCGGCCACGCCGGAGGATCTCGCCGAGACCGTCCGCGCGGTGGAGGCCGAGGGGCGCAAGGTGCTGGCCCGCGAGGTCGACGTGCGCGACGACGCC
This sequence comes from Mycobacterium sp. Z3061, assembly GCF_031583025.1. Classification (NCBI taxonomy): domain Bacteria; kingdom Bacillati; phylum Actinomycetota; class Actinomycetes; order Mycobacteriales; family Mycobacteriaceae; genus Mycobacterium; species Mycobacterium pumcae. The sequence continues at coordinate 1,241,480 of NZ_CP134062.1, forward strand.
GCGGTGCGGCAGCTGGTGTCCGACGGGGTCGAACAGTTCGGCCGGCTCGACATCGTGGTCGCCAACGCCGGCGTACTGGGCTGGGGCCGGGTCTGGGAACTCACCGACGAGCAGTGGGACACCGTCATCGGGGTGAACCTGACCGGCACCTGGCGCACCCTGCGGGCCACCATCCCGGCGATGATCGAGGCCGGCAACGGCGGCTCCATCGTCGTGGTCAGCTCCGCGGCCGGCCTGAAGGCGACGCCCGGCAACGGCCACTACGCGGCCAGCAAGTTCGGCCTGACCGCGTTGACCAACACCCTGGCACTGGAACTGGGCGAATACGGCATCCGGGTCAACTCGATCCACCCCTACTCCGTCGACACCCCGATGATCGAGCCGGAAGCGATGATGCAGGTGTTCGCCAAGCATCCCCGGTTCGTGCACGCCTTCCCGCCAATGCCCATGCAGTACAAGGGATTCATGTCACCCGACGAGGTGTCCGACGTCGTCGTCTGGTTGGCCGGTGACGGCTCCGGCACCCTGTCCGGCACTCAGATCCCGGTGGACAAGGGCGCGTTGAAGTACTGATTGTCTACCGTGCTATGAACTCCACGTGAGCACACACGGAATCGTGATCGTCGGCGGCGGGCTGGCTGCCGCCCGGACCGCCGAGCAACTGCGTCGTGCGGAGTACGCCGGCCCCATCACCATCGTCAGCGACGAGGTGCACCTGCCCTACGACAGGCCGCCGCTGTCCAAGGAGGTGCTGCGCAGCGAGATCGATGACACCGCTCTCAAACCGCGCGACTGGTACGACGAGAAGGACATCACCCTTCGCCTGGGTCAGGCGGCGACCGGCATCGACACCGCGGCGCAGACGGTGACGCTGGCCGACGGCACCTCGCTGGGCTACGACGAACTCGTCATCGCCACCGGGCTGGTGCCGCGCCGGATCCCGAGCCTGCCCGACCTGGACGGCATTCGGGTGTTGCGGTCGTTCGACGAATGCATGGCGCTGCGCACCCACGCGTCCTCGGCCAAGAAGGCGGTGGTGGTCGGCGCGGGATTCATCGGCTGTGAGGTCGCGGCCAGCCTGCGTGGTCTCGGCGTCGACGTGGTCCTGGTGGAACCGCAGCCGACGCCGTTGGCATCGGTGCTGGGCGAGCAGATCGGTGCGCTGGTCACCCGGCTGCACCGCGACGAAGGTGTCGACGTGCGCACCGGCATCGGGGTGGCCGAGGTCCGCGGGCAGGGGCATGTCGACACGGTGGTGCTCAGCGACGGCACGGAGGTTCCCGCCGACCTCGTTGTGGTCGGAATCGGCTCGCATCCGGCCACCGACTGGCTCGACGGCAGCGGCATCGAGGTCGATAACGGTGTCGTCTGCGACGAGTCCGGCCGCACCAGCGCCCCGCACGTCTGGGCGCTCGGTGATGTCGCTTCCTGGCGCGATGCCGCGGGACACCAAGTGCGCGTGGAGCATTGGAGCAACGTGGCCGACCAGACCCGGGTGGTGGTGCCCGCGATGCTGGGCCGCGAGGTGCCGTCGACGGTCGTCGTCCCGTATTTCTGGAGCGATCAGTACGACGTCAAGATCCAGTGCCTGGGCGAACCCGAGGCCACCGACACCGTGCACATCGTCGAGGACGACGGGCGCAAGTTCCTGGCGTACTACGAACGCGACGGCGCCCTGGTGGGTGTGGTCGGCGGCGGGCTGCCCGGCAAGGTCATGAAGGTGCGCGCCAAAGTCGCAGCAGCCGTTCCGATTTCGGAGATGCTGGACGGCTAGAACTGCCCCAGGTAGAAGCGCGAGCCCTGGTCGTCGGTGCACTCGGCGGACAGTCCGTACGGCTGGCGGGACGGCTCGTCCAGCACGGTGCCGCCGGCTTCGCGGACCCGGGCCACCGCGGCGTCGATGTCGTCGACGGTCCACATCGGCACCGTGGTGCGGCGCGGGCTCCCGCCGGCGGCGCCCGACATCGGGTGAGCGTCGCGCACCTGCCACCCGTCGGCGACGCGGCCAGGTTCGAACGTCCACCCCAGCACCCGCCCGTAGAAGTCCCGGAAGCCCGCGGACTCCGTCACGTCGTAGGTCACGTAGGCCAGCTCGCCGGGACCAGATCCGTTGAGCTGCGGACGTTCCCGGCCCGCTGCCGGTTCGAACACCGCGAACGGCGCACCTTGCGGATCGGTGGCTTCCAGCGTGATGCCGTGCTCGCTGCGCCGAGTCTCACCGACCGACCCGCCGGCCGCGGTGATCGCCGCGCGCGCCTCGGCCAGGTCGGCGACGGCGTAGCCGCAGAACATGCCCGGCTCACCGGCTCGGATGTCGGTGGGCAGGTCGGTGCTGGTCACCCGATGCGACGCCGCGTCGACGGTCCACCCCAGTACGTGTGCGTAAAAGTCAGCGGCGCGCTGCGCGTCAGGAACCTGCAGCCAGATGTAACCCAGGTCGCCCTGCCTGATTCCGGCGATCGGGGTCGCCACCGGGCCGCTGAGCATCCAGCGGTGACCGAATGGGTCGACGAGGGTCGCGTTGCGCGCGCCGTGCCCCTCATAGATTTCGCGCTGCACCATCGCACCGTGCTCACGAGCCCGCCGCAACGCGGCATCGGTATCGGCGACATGCAGCATCAGGCTGACCGACACGGCGCCAGGTTGCGGACCCCGTAAGCCCAACTCGGGGTACTCGTCGGCCAGATACAGCACACCGGTTCCGATCTCGAGCTCGGCATGCCCAATTCGGCCGTCGTCCATCACGATTGGCTCACCGACCACCACTGCGCCGAACGCCGCGGCGTACCAGTCGATCGCGGCACGCGCGTCCCGCAGGGAGAGATAGGGGAGTGCGGCCGGGCGGGGGGCGGCGGCGGGCTGTTCGGACAGTTCGGAAATGGTTGCGCTGATGCCACTCATGACAACTCCTTCGGGTAGTGACAATGCGGACTCCAGCCGCGCCCGCAACCGCGCGGCGAAGCCCGGATCGGGTTGCACCGGAAGGTCTTCGGTGTGCAGCACGTTGAGCGGATCGCGCAGACTCATGCCGTGCCCCCTTCCGGATACTCCTTGCGGAACGCTTTCTTGGCGCGAACCAGCAGCGCCTCGGTGGCGTGCACGGTCCGGCCGAGCAGTGCGGCGCACTCACCGACGCTGCAGTCGTCCATGTAGCGCAGCACCAGCACCGCGCGGTGTGAGTCGCTCAGTCTTTCCAGCACGCTCTCGGCGACCAACCGGTCCAGCTCGGCATCCCAGTCATCGGGTGGGTCGACCGGCTCCGGCGGATCGGCCACCGGCACCGGGTCACGCCGGCCCCGGTAATGGTCGGCCAGTTTGTGCCGCGCCACTCCCATCAGCCAGGGCATGGCGATCGGCGGTGGATCGTTGCGGCGCACTGCATCCATCCCGGCCAGAAACGTCTCCGACGTCAGATCCTCCGCCGTCCCCCGGTCTCCGCAGCGGCGCACGAAGTAGCCGTAGACCACAGGCAGCGCTTCGTCGTACAGCTCCAGCAGCGCGCTCGCGGCGTCGCGCTGGCGGTGCGGTTGGGCGCTCACATCCTTGACGTCGTTGTGGCGGCCCGAATTCCGACGGGGTAATCGGAAAAATTTTCCGCTGGTGTCACTGCCAGTGCACCGGCGCGCCGTGGGCGTGGCATTCGGCCAGCACGCGATCCTCGCCGCCGGGCCAGGCCGTGGCCCGCACCAGGAACTTCAACGCGCCGTCCGGTCCCTCGCGTGCCGGCTCGAGAGTCAGGTGCGCGAACGGCTTCCGCGCGTCCGCCTGCGCGGCCAGGCTGTCGATCCCGGCCCGCACCGTCGCGCGTTCGTCGGCGGAGAGGTACTGCCAGGTGATCGAATGCCACAGCACGGTCAGCGCTCCTTCGGTCAGGGTGAGCCCGGCGACCGCAGCCGCGGCCGACCGGCGCTCCAACTGCGCCGGTACCTCGCGGGCCACCGCGATGGCGCCGCGCACCCGGGTCAATCTGGCCTGCTGGTCCGGCCACACATAGCTGAGCACGGTGAGCTCCCCGTCGGGTTCGGTCACGTCGATGGGCGCGATGTCGTACCCGTACCGTTCGGTGATGCGCAGCCTGCCACCCGGGGGGAGTTGACCGTGCCAGGCGTCGTCAATCACCACCGGCGAATCGGGCGGTCCCCACTGATTGCCGGCGTAGCGGTAGTGGTACCGGTCGGCACGCAGGTTCAGTCCGGCGCTGCTGCCGATCTCGAAAAGCCGTATAGGCAGCTGGAATTCGCTGTCAAGGTGCAGTAGGCCGCCGATCAGTGCCGCCGACCGGCCCACCTCATTGGTCTGCGGCGGCGAGCGCAGCGCCGCCCGCAGCGCGTCGGGCTGCTCGTCGGCGAGGCGCAGGATCTCGGGCCAGGCGCGCTGCGCGTCCCAGCTGCCACCCGCGCTGGGATACCAGCGGCGCAGGTGCGCCGCCCGCCCGTCGAGCACCATCCGGTGCAGCCCGCCGAGTAATCGCAGCGGCACCGCCTGGCCCGAGGACGCCTCCTCCTGGCCGGCGAGGATGGCCGCGAAGACGCCGCCGCTTTCCACATCGCCGGCCACCAGTTCGAAGAGCTCGCCATACATCGCCGATCCGGATCGCGCGCAGAACCGGCCCTGTGACCGCAGGGTGTGCAACAAATGGTCGATATCGCTCACTCGAGTGAGTCCAGGGCGGCCCCGACGACGTCGAACGCATTCCCCAGCGCCTCGGGCAGCGAGACCGACTCGTCGCCGAGCCAGTACTCGTAGGCGCTCAGCGCGACCCCGAGCATGGTCCATGCGACGGTCTGCGGCATCAGGTCGGTCGTCTTGCCGCCCGACCTGCTGGCCACGAAGCCCGCGATCACCTCCCGCCAACCCGCGTACATCGTCATCGAATATGCTTGCAGCTCAGCCGTTTCCAGGATGACTCGCATGCGCTGGCGATGCCGGACCGACTCGCATTCGTCGAAGGTGTTGAACGCCAGCAGCGCCCCGCGCAGCGCCTCCCGCAACGGCACCCGTGGATCGACTCGGTCCAGCAGTTCCTGCAACTGCTCGAGGTGGGCGTCGAAGTCGCCCCACGGGATCGCGTTCTTGGAGGAGTAGTAGCGGAACAGGGTCCGGCGCGCGATGCCGGCGGCATGGGCGACGTCGTCGACGCTGACCTCGGCGAACCCGCGCGCGGCGAACAGGTCGATCGCGACGTCGGTGATGTGCAGCGGCGTCGTCGAGCGGCGCCTGCCCACCCGCGACTCCGGCAGCATCAGACCCGCCCTTCCATTTCGGCACTCGATGCCATATTCTGGCCACGATCGTGTGATTGTGACCAGCACCACCCATCATTGTCGAGTCCCTTCAATGAAAGGCAACCGCCATGGACAACGAAAACCAGACTGAGACCGAGCTCGTCACCGAGACCCTGGTGGAAGAGGTTTCCATCGACGGCATGTGCGGGGTCTACTGACGGTGGCCGCGCCCGCGCCGGCCTCGGAGACCGCGCAGTTCGACCCGGACAGCGCCTGGCGCCTGCATCCGCAGGTGGCGATCCGGCCGGAACCCTTTGGGGCGCTGCTGTATCACTTCGGCACCCGCAAACTCTCGTTCCTGAAGAACCGCACCATTCTGACGGTGGTGAAGTCACTGGGCGAGCACCCTGACGTCCGGTCCGCTTGCCGGGCCGCCGGCGTCGACGACCCCGACCAGGGCCCCTATCTGCACGCACTGGGTGTGCTGGCCCGCTCTACCATGCTGGTCCCCCGGGAGGAACGATGAGCACCGCAGCCAGAGTCCCCGCACTGATCGAGCAGTTCGAGCACGGGCTGGACGCGCCGATCTGCCTGACCTGGGAGCTGACCTACGCCTGCAACCTGGCGTGTGTGCACTGCCTGTCGTCGTCGGGCAAACGTGATCCGGGTGAGCTGTCCACCCGCCAGTGCAAGGACATCATCGACGAGCTGGAACGCATGCAGGTGTTCTACGTGAACATCGGCGGCGGCGAACCCACTGTGCGGCCGGACTTCTGGGAATTGGTGGACTACGCGACCGAACACCATGTCGGGGTGAAGTTCTCCACCAACGGCGTGCGCATCACGCCGGAGGTGGCGGCCCGGCTGGCGGCCAGCGACTACGTGGACGTCCAGATATCGCTGGACGGCGCCACCGCCGAAGTCAACGACGCCGTTCGTGGGCCCGGGTCGTTCGCCATGGCGGTGCGGGCGCTGGAGAACCTGGCTGCCGCGGGTTTCCGCGACGCCAAGATCTCGGTCGTGGTGACCCGGCACAATGTGGATCAGCTCGACGAATTCGCGGCGCTGGCAAGCCGTTACGGTGCCACGTTACGCATCACCAGGCTGCGCCCGTCGGGGCGCGGCGCCGATGTCTGGGAGGACCTGCACCCCACCGCCGCCCAGCAGGTGCAGTTGTACGACTGGCTGGTGGCCAAGGGTGAGGGCGTGCTGACCGGAGACTCCTTCTTCCACCTGGCGCCGCTGGGGTCGCCGGGCGCGCTGGCCGGGCTGAACATGTGCGGGGCCGGCCGGGTGGTGTGCCTGATCGACCCGGTGGGCGACGTGTACGCCTGCCCATTTGCCATCCATGACCGCTTCCTGGCCGGAAACGTTTTGACGGATAGCGGTTTCGGCCTCGGCTTTTCCAATGTCTGGAAGAACGCGCCACTGTTCCGCGAACTGCGCGAGCCACAGTCCGCCGGAGCCTGCGGCAGTTGCGGGCACTACGACAGCTGCCGGGGCGGCTGCATGGCGGCGAAATTCTTCACCGGCCTGCCGATGGACGGCCCCGATCCCGAGTGCGTACAGGGCCACGGGGCGCCGGCGCTGGAATCCGAGCGCCAGACGCCGAGGCCGCGCGTCGACCACTCCCGCGGTAAACGGATCACCACGCCGGTGCCGTTGACCCTGTCCATGAGGCCGCCGTCGCGGCTGTGCAATGAAAGTCCCGTATAACCATGGCCGACCAATGGTTTGAAACAGTCGCCATTGCCCAGCAACGCGCTAAGCGGCGGCTGCCGAAATCCGTCTATTCGTCGCTTATCTCGGCCAGCGAAAAAGGCGTGACGGTGGCCGACAATGTGGCGGCATTCAGCGAACTCGGATTCGCGCCGCACGTCATCGGTGCCAGCGCGAAACGCGACCTCTCGACCACGGTTATGGGCCAGGACATTTCGATGCCGGTGCTCATTTCACCGACCGGCGTTCAGGCGGTCGACCCCGACGGCGAGGTCGCAGTCGCACGTGCCGCCGCCGCCCGCGGCACGGCAATGGGTCTGTCCTCATTCGCCAGCAAGCCGATCGAGGAGGTCATCGCCGCCAACCCCAAGATCTTCTTCCAGATCTACTGGCTCGGCGGGCGGGACGCGATCGCCGAACGCGCCGAGCGGGCGCGGGCGGCAGGTGCGGCCGGGTTGATCGTCACCACCGACTGGACGTTCTCCCACGGCCGCGACTGGGGCAGCCCCAAGATCCCCGAAGAGATGAACCTGAAGAACATCCTGAAGCTTTCACCGGAGGCGATCACCAAGCCGCGCTGGCTGTGGAAGTTCGGCAAGACGATGCGGCCGCCGGACCTGCGAGTCCCCAACCAGGGCCGCCGCGGCGAGCCCGGCCCGCCGTTCTTCTCCGCGTACGGCGAATGGATGGGCACACCGCCGCCTACCTGGGAGGACATCGCCTGGCTGCGGGAACTGTGGGGCGGACCCTTCATGCTCAAGGGCGTGATGCGCGTCGACGACGCCAAAAGGGCGGTCGACGCGGGTGTTTCGGCGATCTCGGTGTCCAACCACGGCGGTAACAACCTGGACGGCACACCCGCGTCGATCCGCGCGCTGCCCGCGGTGGCGCAGGCCGTCGGTGACCAGGTGGAGGTCCTGCTCGACGGAGGCATCCGGCGGGGGAGTGACGTCGTGAAGGCGGTGGCGCTGGGGGCGCGTGCGGTGATGATCGGACGGGCCTACCTGTGGGGGCTGGCGGCGGCGGGCCAAGCCGGCGTCGAGAACGTGCTGGACATCCTGCGCGGTGGAATCGACTCGGCGCTGATGGGTCTCGGGCATTCGTCCATTCATGACCTCACTGCGGATGACATATTGATACCGCCCGGCTTCACCAGGGAGCTGGGAGCGCGCTGAACACGCGCCGGCCGGCCGAATCGCGCACCGTCTGGCCGCATTGCGAAACGGTCATTTCGGTGCGCCGGGCCGTACCACACAGTGGGCGGTTCGGGAACGGCCATTTGCCGGAATCTGATACTGGCGGGGCAGTCGTGGCGGACGAGCAGCGTTTTTCTCTATCGATCAACACCACGGAAAAAAAATTCGATAGATAGGGCAACAATTGGTGCACGCCAGGTGAATTCGTCTTACCATCGGCGGGTGCCTGTACACGGCGAACTGGGGGATTCGACGTCGAGCCAACTCTCAATATCTGCGCCGCCGTCAATGACGATTCCCCTAGGGGCTACCGAACAACATGGTCCACACCTACCTCTGGACACCGACACCCGAATCGCCACGGCGGTCGCCCGCGCCGTGGGCGAGCGGCTCGACTGGCTCGTGGCGCCGGCGATCGCTTACGGTGCCAGCGGTGAGCACCAGAGTTTCGACGGAACGATCTCGATCGGCACTGATGCCTTGACCACGCTGTTGGTGGAGTACGGGCGATCGGCCGCCTGCTGGGCGCAGCGGCTGGTCTTCGTCAACGGCCACGGCGGCAACGTGAGCGCATTGAAGAACGCGATCGGCCGGCTTCGTGCCGAGGGCCGCGACGCCGCATGGTGCCCGTGCGCCAGCGCCGGTGGCGATGCGCATGCCGGCCACACCGAAACATCCGTGCTGCTCCACATCTCACCGGACGTCGTGCACACCGACCGCATGCTCGCCGGCAACGACGCGCCGCTGCGCGAATTGCTGCCGTCGATGCGACGGGGCGGGGTGGCGGCCGTCAGTCCGATCGGGGTGCTGGGAGATCCGACCACGGCCACCGCGGCCGCGGGAAGCCGGATCTTCACCGAGATGGTGGACGACTGTGTCCGGCGCATCGGCCGGTGGACTCCCGGTGCCGACGGGATGCTGACGTGACCGCGCCGGTGACCCGGCTGCCGAACGGATTTGCCGTGCAGGTCGATCGCCGGGTGCGGGTGCTCGGCGACGGCAAGGCCCTGCTGGGTGGCTCGCCGACCCGGCTGCTGCGGTTGGCGCCCGCCGCGCAGAGCATGCTCTGCGACGGCCGCCTCAAGGTCCGCGACGAGGTCAGCGCGCAGCTGGCGCGCACCCTGCTGGACGCCACGGTAGCTCACCCGCGCCCCGCGACGGGTCCGTCCCACCGGGACGTCACCGTCGTTATCCCGGTGCGGGACAACATAACCGGTGTACGACGGTTGGTGACGTCGCTGCGCGGGCTGCGGGTCATCGTGGTGGACGACGGATCCTCCACGCCCATCGAACTGGAGGATTTCGCCGGCTCGCACTGCGATATCGAAGTGCTGCACCACGTTCGCAACAAGGGTCCGGCGGCCGCTCGGAACACCGGCCTGGCGGCCTGCACCACCGACTTCGTCGCGTTCCTGGACTCCGACGTGGCACCACGCCGCGGCTGGCTCGAAGCTTTGCTGGGACACTTCTGCGACCCGACGGTCGCACTGGTGGCGCCGCGGATCGTCGGTCTGGGGCAGGACGAGAACGTGATCGCCCGCTACGAAGCGGTGCACTCGTCACTGGATCTGGGTCTGCGGGAAGCGCCGGTGCTGCCGCACAGCGCGGTGTCTTACGTGCCCAGCGCGGCGATCGTGTGCCGCACGTCGGCGATCCGGGCCGTCGGTGGCTTCGACGAGACGATGCATTCCGGCGAGGACGTCGACCTGTGCTGGCGACTGGTGGAAGCCGGCGCCCGGTTGCGGTACGAACCGATCGCGTTGGTCGCCCACGACCACCGGACCGAGTTGCGGGACTGGATCGCGCGCAAAGCGTTCTACGGGGGCTCGGCGGCGCCCTTGTCGGTGCGCCACCCTGACAAGACCGCGCCGGTGGTGATTTCCGGCTGGGCACTGGCGGCCTGGATTCTGATGTCGCTCGGCACCGGTCTTGCGCAACTGGCTTCGATCGTCATCGCCGTGCTCACCGGCCGCCGGATCGCCAAGGCCCTGCGCGGCGCCGACACGTCCGTCGAGACCTCGCTCTGGGATGTGGCCGTGATCGCCACCCGGGGACTGTGGTCGGCGGCGCTGCAGCTGGCATCGGCTATCTGCCGGCACTACTGGCCGGTGGCTCTGCTGGCGGCGATGCTGTCGCGCCACTTCCGGCACGTCGTGGTGGTCGCGGCGATCGTCGACGGGGTGGCGGACTGGTTGCGCCGCCGGGACGCCGTCGGGGAGGACGCCGAGCCGATCGGGTTGCTGACCTTCCTGTTGCTCAAGCGCATCGACGACCTGGCCTATGGGATCGGCCTCTGGTACGGGGTGATACGCGAACGCAACATCGGCGCACTCAAGCCACAGATCCGGACGTAACGGCCGCCTTGTCTGCAGCCGCCCGGCACAGCGATGTGCTGATCGTCGGTGCCGGAAGCGCCGGTTCGGTTGTCGCCGAACGCCTTTCCGCCGATCCAAGTTGCAGGGTGACGGTGCTGGAGGCAGGTCCCGGACTCGCCGATGCCCAGCTGCTGGCGCGGACCCGCAACGGACTGCAGCTGCCCATCGGTGCGGGCAGCCCGTTGGCCGAGCGCTATGCGACGACGCTCACCGACCATCCGGCGCGGCAGGCGTCGCTGGTGCGGGGGACCACGGTCGGCGGTTCCGGCGCCGTCAACGGCGGCTATTTCTGCCGGGGGTTGCCCGGCGACTTCGACCGAATGGCGATACCCGGTTGGGCATGGGCCGACGTGCTGCACCACTTCCGGGCCATCGAGACGGATCTGGACTTCGCCACCCCCGCCCACGGTGACGCGGGTCCGATCCCGGTGGGTCGCACCCGCGATCTGACCGGCGTCACCGAGACTTTCGTCGCCGCCAGCGCACGGGCGGGATTCGGGTGGGTCACCGACCTCAACGATGTCGGACCCGAGCTGCCCGCGGGTGTGGGGGCCGTGCCGCTCAACATCGTCGAGGGCGTGCGCACCGGCTCCGGAGCCGCCTTTCTGTTACCCGCGCTGCAACGAGCGAACCTGACGCTGCTGGACCGAACCCGGGCGGTGCGCCTGCGCATCACCGGCGCCACCGCGGTGGGCGTGGATGTCATCGGGCCGGACGGTGCCCGGGATCTGACGGCGGATCGAATTATTCTGTGCTGCGGGACAATTCGATCGGCGCATCTACTGATGCTGTCCGGTGTGGGCGAGCCGGAGATGCTGCGCGCCGCCGGCGTCAAAGTTGTTGCGGCGCTGCCGGTCGGGCTGCGATGCAGCGATCACCCGGAGTGGGTGATACCGACCAACTGGGCGGTCGCCCCCGACCATCCGGTGCTGGAAGTGGCGCTGAGCACCGCAGACGGAATCGAAATCCGGCCCTACACGGGCGGTTTCATAGCGATGACCGGCGACGGCGTTGCCGGGCACAGTGATTGGCCGCACCTCGGTGTGGCGCTGATGCGGCCACGGTCCCGGGGCCGCATCTCTCTGGTGGCAGCAGACCCGGGCACGCCGCCGCGAATCGAGCATCATTACGACAGCGAGCCGGACGACGTCGCGGACCTGCGTGCGGGAACTGAGTTGGCCCGCGAGTTCTGTCCCACCACAACAGGTCCCGTGGCCTGGTCGACATCGCAACATCTGTGCGGCAGCGCCCCGATGGGTGTCGACGGTGACCCTGATGCGGTGGTGGACAACAGGTGTCGTGTTCTGGGATTCGAAAACCTCTGGGTGATAGACGGATCGATCCTGCCGGTGGTCCCCAGTCGCGGACCGCACGCCACCATCGTCATGGTCGGCCACCGTGCGGCCGAATTCGTTCAGTGAACGATCAGCTCGCCGCCGGCGCCGCTTCGCCGGAAGATTCCACCCGCGCCGTCGGGGCGCCGGCGATCGCAGCTGCCGGTACCGCCCGCGCCGCCAGCGGAGCCGGCAATGCGGAGACGGCGGTCGTCTCCTCGATCTCGACGGGCTCCGCGGCGCTAACCTGTAGCGCAGGTTGCCGGGTCGCCGATCCCGCCGACCCAACCGACGCCGCCGCGACCGCCGACCCCACCGATCCCACCGGCGTCAACGCCGGAGCCATCGCCGAGCCCACCGGTCCGGCTACCGCCGCCGAACCGACAGCCATCGTCTGTGCCGCCGCGGCTGCCGCCGGCGCCGCGTAGGCACTCTGGGCCAACACCCCGGGCCCCAGCGTCTGCTGCGGCATATTCGCGACGTCGGACTGAATGCTCGACACGTTCGCCGCCTCGGTGACGGCGTAGGACTGCGAACCCAGATTCATCAACTGCACGAACTGGTCGTGGAAGGCCGCCGCCTGTGCGCTGATCGCCTGGAATGCCTCGGCATGCGCGCCGAACAGGGCCGCGATTTCCGTTGACACCGCGTCCGCACCGGCCGGGATGAAGGCCCCGGTCGTCGGAATCGCGGCCGCGGCGTTGGCATCGCTGATCGCCGAGCCGATATTCGCCAGATCCGTAGCTGCGGCAGCCACGTACTCCGGCGCAGCGATTACGTACGACATGCGGCCCCCCAGCCAAACATGGATCGTGTCCGACGCCCGTTACGAACCTTTCCCCTCTTCGGATGGTAGCCCCGCCACGGGGACGCGCGCGGCGTTTTGGCTCAATGCGATCCGGCGGTAGTGTGGCCGCCCCGGATGCGGCGGACCGGGCGCAGCTGGCGCCCGTCGCGCCCGGGAGCCCAGAACCCGATCAGCACCGCGGCCACGGCGACGATCACCGCCATCGCGATCGTCGACGCGTGCATGGCGTGCAGAAAGGCCGTCTGACTCAGCGTCGCCAGCTGATCACCTTGCGGGCCAAGCTTTTCCGATACTTCGACGGCCTTGGCCAGCGAGTCGGACGCGGGGCCGCGCACCGGCTCGGGGAACCCCGTCAGCCTCGGCCGGAGTTCGTCGCTGTAGCTCCCGGCAAGGATGGAACCCGCCACCGCGATCCCCAGGGCGCCGCCCAACTCGCGTGCGGTGTCGTTGACCGCGGACGCGACGCCCTGTTTCTCGTCGGGGACGGCGGCCATGATCGCCGAGGTGGTGGGCGCGGTGCAGAACCCGATGCCCGTGCTGAGGATCAGGGTCGGCCAGGCGAAGTTGAGGTAGGACGAGTGCAGGTCCAGTACGAGCATGCACAGGAAGCCCACCGCCATCAGCAGGGTGCCCAGAAACAGTACGAGGCGCAGTCCCAGCTTCGGCACGTACCACCATGACAGCGCCGAGCAGATACCGAGCGGCACCATGAACGGACCGAGGGCCACCGCCGTCATCAGGGGTGAGTAGCCCATGATCTGCTGGACGTACTGCATGGCGAGAAAGAAGAAGCCGAACGTTGCGCCGAACAGCACCACGATGGTTGCCACGCCCGTCGCGAAACTGGGGTCGGCGAACAGTCGCACGTCCAGAAGTGGTTGCTTCCTGCGAAATTCGAACGCCGCGAAGAGCCCGGCGATGATCGCGCCCAGCACCAGCCCGCCCCACACCTGGGTGTCGTCCCAGCCCCGCGTCGGTGCCTGCAGGATCGCGAACACGCCGATGGCGACCGCCGCGGCGATCAGCACCGCGCCCCACCAGTCGACGCGGGGAGCGTCGTGGTCGCGGGACGGCGAAATGGTGCACGCCATCGCGAAGATCACCAGGCCGGCAGCGCCCAACGACCAGAAGATGGCGTGCCAGTCCCAAAACCGAAGCAGCAGGCCGGAACCGAGCATGCCGATCACCCCGCCGGACCCCGCGGTGCCGGCCCAGATGCCAACGGCCCGCATCCGCTGCGCCTTCGGATATGCCACGGTCAGCAGCGACAGTGTCGCGGGCATGACGAGCGCGGCGCCGACACCGGCCACCGCGCGTCCCGCGATGATCTGGGTAGGGGAGTGCAGCAGCGCCGGCGCGACCGAGGCCAGCGAGAAGATGATCAGCCCGGTGAGCAGCGCGCCCCGGCGGCCGTACCGGTCACCGACGGCGCCCGCGGGTAGCAGCAGGCAGGCCAGCGCCACGGTGTATCCGTCGACGATCCACGTGAGTTGGGTCTGCGTGGCCGAAGTGGCGACCGCGATGTCGCCGAGTGCGGTGTTCAGCGCTGTCATCGACGCGACCACCAGCGACACCCCCAGGCACGCCACGGTCAGCGTCCAGCGCTGCGCCCGGGTGCTGTGGCCTGCGCGGTTCCCGCGCTCCTCGGGCCGGATTAAGGTCTGGACCATGTGTGGCGCCCCCTCTCGGTGGCGAAGTAGTGACCGAGACTAATGGTCTCGTAGGTAGACCGTTAATCTCGATTCCAAACAGGGAGGTGCATCACAATCGGCGATGGGAGTTACCGGGACCCCCGTCCGGCACGCTCGCGGGCTCGTCTGCTGGAGGCCGCCGCCTCGCTGCTGCGCAGCGGCGGTCCCAGCGCGGTGACCGTCGACGCGGTCACCCGCGCCGCCAATGTCGCCAGGGCCACCCTCTATCGCCACTTTCCGAGCGGAAACGATTTGCTGGCAGCAACATTCAGCAGTCTGATACCGCCCGCGCCGATGCCGACGGCCGACGGGCCGTTGCGCGAGCGGCTGCTGGCGCTGGTGCTGGCCCAAGCCGAGGTGATCGCCGAAGCGCCCGCGGTGCTGACCGCGATGGCGTGGCTGGCGCTGGGCCCGGACCTGCAGGGGCTACCCGAACCGAGCGGCTCGCCGGCCGCCCAGAGCGCGATCTCCGGCCTGCGCGAGCGCATCGCCCAGCAGTACGCGGCGCCCTTCGACGCGCTGTTCGACGGCCCGCAGGCCGCCGAGTCGGGCCTCGAATTGGGTGAGGTGGACCGCTCGAGCGCGATCGCGCTGCTGATCGGCCCCCTGGTGCTCGGCCGATTGAGCACGCTGCCTGACTTCGACTACCGGGAAACGGCGCGCGCCGCCGTCGACGGCTTCCTCGAGGTCCAGTCCCGTCGGGCACGGACGCTCAAAGACCGGTCCGGTCCCTGATCCGCTGCCGAACCGCGGCCTTGCCTTCCTCCAGCGTTGTCAGGCCCAGCCGGGTAGCGCTCCAACGAAACTCGTTGTCGACGATCCAGCGCACGTACGCCAGTTCGGAATGCTGCAACAGCTGAATGGCTTCCAGTAACGACTCCTGCACCGGACGGGCCGGCACGATCAGGCCCCGGCGCTGCGGAAAGCCCCGGAACATCCAGTCGCTGAAGTCGGACAACGCCAGGACCGGAACGCGCCTGGGCACGTCGGGTCCGAAGGCGGACATGAGTTCGGCGGCCAGTTCGGCCGGCGGCGCCCCGTTGATCCAGTCGATCATGGGTTGTGCGGCGTCTGGTTCTCCCGGATTGGGACCCATCACGGCCTGGAAGCCTACGCCGACCGGTCAACGCCGGTCTCGGTGCTGGCCCAAGACCCGCTAAAAGCCCTGGTAGGGTCGCTGTGCACGACGGTCGGGGACCGTCAGGCGCGGACCGCCCGCGGTCAGCACCCGGGATTTGGCCCAGGCGCTGATCTGGGGCATACTGTTCAGGTTGCCCTGCGCCAGGTTCATCCTGGTCGGGCATACGACCAGCGCCCAGCAGGGCGCGTCCGGTCCCAACCTTGGAGCGCGGCTATTTCGGTCGCCTACGAGGCTGCGTGCGGGTGACACACCCGAGCGCGGGGAGCGGTTGAACCACGACAGGTAAACAGCGGCGCAGTATCCGGCGCAACGCTCGATCGGCCCTCGACAGGGGGTCGGTCCGCGCGCCGGGGGGCACTGGGGTCGAAGAACGACTGAAGTCCGGTTACGGGCTCACAGTGTGGGAGAAGAGGTAGGAGAAGCGTGGCGGGACAAAAGATCCGCATCAGGCTCAAGGCCTACGACCATGAGGCTATTGACGCGTCGGCGCGCAAGATCGTCGAGACCGTCGTCCGTACCGGAGCCAGCGTCGTGGGACCGGTGCCGCTGCCGACGGAAAAGAACGTGTACTGCGTCATCCGCTCTCCGCATAAGTACAAGGACTCGCGGGAGCACTTCGAGATGCGTACACACAAGCGTCTGATCGACATCCTCGACCCGACGCCGAAGACCGTTGACGCATTGATGCGCATCGATCTTCCGGCCAGCGTCGACGTCAACATCCAGTAGGAGCTTGGGCAGCAATGGCAAGAAAAGGCATTCTGGGTACCAAGCTGGGCATGACGCAGGTATTCGACGAGAACAACAAAGTCGTGCCGGTGACTGTGGTCAAGGCCGGGCCGAACGTGGTGACCCGTGTGCGTACCCCGGAGCGGGACGGATACAGCGCCGTGCAACTGGCTTACGGCGAAATCAGCCCACGCAAGGTCAACAAGCCGGTCACCGGTCAGTACGCGGCGGCGGGAGTCAACCCGCGCCGGCACCTGGCCGAGTTGCGGCTGGACGACGCGGAGGCGGCGGCCGAGTACGAGGTCGGCCAGGAGCTGACGGCGGAGATCTTCGCCGACGGCGCCTACGTCGACGTCACCGGCACCTCCAAGGGCAAGGGCTTCGCGGGAACCATGAAGCGGCACGGCTTCCGCGGGCAGGGCGCCAGCCACGGCGCCCAGGCGGTGCACCGCCGCCCGGGTTCCATTGGCGGATGTGCCACTCCGGCAAGGGTGTTCAAGGGCACCCGGATGTCGGGCCGGATGGGTAACGACCGGGTGACCGTGCAGAACCTGGTGGTGCACAAGGTCGACGCCGCCAACGGCGTGCTGTTGATCAAGGGCGCGGTTCCCGGCCGCACCGGTGGACTCGTCGTGGTCCGCAGCGCGATCAAACGAGGTGAGAAGTAATGGCTCTCAAAATTGACGTGAAGACGCCGGCGGGCAAGGTTGACGGCTCTGTCGAGCTGCCCGCCGAGCTGTTCGACGCGCCGGCCAACATCGCACTGATGCACCAGGTGGTCACGGCGCAGCGCGCCGCGGCTCGCCAGGGCACGCACTCCACCAAGACCCGCGGTGACGTCAGTGGCGGTGGCCGCAAGCCTTACCGGCAGAAGGGAACCGGTCGCGCCCGGCAGGGTTCGACCCGCGCTCCGCAGTTCACCGGCGGTGGCGTGGTGCACGGCCCGAAGCCGCGCGACTACAGCCAGCGCACGCCCAAGAAGATGATCGCCGCCGCGTTGCGCGGGGCGCTGTCCGACCGGGCCCGCAACGGTCGCATCCACGCGGTCACCGAGCTGGTAGAGGGGCAGACCCCTTCGACCAAGAGCGCCAAGGCTTTCCTGGCCACCCTGACCGAACGCAAGCAGGTCCTGGTGGTCGTCGGCCGTAGCGACGAGGCCGGTGTTAAGAGCGTGCGCAACCTGCCCGGTGTGCACATCCTGCCGCCGGACCAGCTCAACACCTACGACGTGTTGCGCGCCGACGACGTGGTGTTCAGTGTCGAGGCCTTGAACGCCTATATCTCAGCCAACACCGCCAACGCGGCATCTTCAGCTTCCGAGGAGGTTTCGGCCTGATGGCAACCATCGCTGACCCCCGCGACATCATCCTGGCGCCGGTCATCTCCGAGAAGTCCTACGGGCTGCTGGACAACAACGTGTACACCTTCGTGGTGCACCCCGACTCGAACAAGACGCAGATCAAGATCGCTATCGAGAAGATCTTCGCCGTCAAGGTCGCCTCGGTGAACACCGCGAATCGGCAGGGCAAGCGCAAGCGCACCCGGTCCGGTTACGGGACGCGCAAGAGCACCAAGCGCGCCATCGTCACCCTGGCGCCGGGCAGCAAGCAGATTGACCTGTTCGGAGCCCCGGCCTAGCCGAGCGCGAGAGAAAGATCTGATTAGACATGGCAATTCGCAAGTACAAGCCGACGACCCCGGGTCGTCGCGGCGCGAGTGTCTCGGATTTCTCCGAGATCACCCGGACCACGCCGGAGAAGTCGCTGGTGCGCCCGCTGCACAGCAAGGGCGGGCGTAACGCGCACGGCCGCATCACCACCCGTCACCAGGGTGGTGGTCACAAGCGCGCTTACCGGGTGATCGACTTCCGTCGCAACGACAAGGACGGCGTCAACGCCAAGGTCGCGCACATCGAGTACGACCCCAACCGGACCGCACGGATTGCACTCCTGCATTTCCTGGACGGGGAGAAGCGCTACATCATTGCGCCGAACGGACTCTCGCAGGGCGACATCGTCGAGTCGGGTGCCAACGCCGACATCAAGCCCGGCAACAACCTGCCGTTGCGCAACATCCCGGCCGGCACCCTGGTGCACGCCGTGGAGTTGCGGCCCGGTGGTGGGGCCAAGCTGGCGCGCTCGGCCGGCTCGAGCATCCAGTTGCTCGGCAAGGAAGCCACCTACGCCTCATTGCGCATGCCCAGCGGCGAGATCCGCCGGGTCGACGTCCGCTGCCGCGCGACGGTCGGTGAGGTGGGCAACGCCGAGCAGGCAAACATCAACTGGGGCAAGGCCGGTCGTATGCGGTGGAAGGGCAAGCGCCCGTCCGTCCGTGGTGTGGTGATGAACCCGGTCGACCACCCGCACGGCGGTGGTGAGGGTAAGACCTCCGGTGGTCGTCACCCCGTCAGCCCGTGGGGCAAGCCCGAGGGCCGTACCCGTAATCCGAATAAGGCCAGTAACAAGCTCATCGTCCGCCGCCGTCGCACCGGCAAGAAGCACGGGCGCTAGGACAGGGAGTAGCCGATAATGCCACGCAGCCTGAAGAAGGGCCCGTTCGTCGACGACCATCTGCTCAAGAAGGTCGACGTGCAGAACGAGAAGAACACCAAGCAGGTCATCAAGACCTGGTCGCGACGGTCGACGATCATTCCGGACTTCATCGGACACACGTTCGCGGTGCACGACGGCCGCAAGCACGTGCCGGTGTTCGTCACCGAATCGATGGTGGGTCACAAGCTGGGGGAGTTCGCGCCCACCCGCACCTTCAAGGGACACATCAAGGACGACCGGAAGAGTAAGCGGCGATGACTACTACGACTGAATATCCGTCGGCGACCGCCAAGGCGCGGTTCGTCCGGGTGTCGCCCACGAAAGCGCGCCGCGTCATCAACCTGGTGCGCGGCCGGTCGGTGGCCGACGCACTCGACATCCTGCGCTGGGCGCCGCAAGCGGCCAGCGAGCCGGTGGCCAAGGTGATCGCCAGTGCTGCCGCCAACGCGCAGAACAACAACGGCCTGGACCCCACCACCCTGGTGGTGGCGACCGTCTACGCCGACGAGGGCCCGACCGCCAAGCGCATCCGTCCGCGCGCGCAGGGCCGCGCGTTCCGGATCCGCCGGCGCACCAGCCACATCACGGTGATCGTGGAGAGCCGCCCAAGTAAGGACGAGCGCTCCTCGAAGTCGTCGCGCACCCGTCGGGCCGAGGGCAGCAAGGCCGCCGCCAAAGCACCCGCGAAGAAGGCGGCCAACAAGGCGCCCGCGAAGAAGGCGGCCACCAAAGCGCCCGCCAAGAAGGCACCCGCAAAGACTTCTGAGGCTTCTGAAGCGAAGGGAGGCTCAGACTAGTGGGCCAGAAGATCAATCCGCACGGCTTCCGGCTGGGTATCACTACCGACTGGAAGTCACGTTGGTACGCCGACAAGCAGTACTCCGAGTACGTCAAGGAGGACGTCGCGATCCGCCGGCTGCTGTCCTCCGGCCTGGAGCGCGCCGGAATCGCCGACGTGGAGATCGAGCGGACCCGTGACCGGGTCCGGGTCGACATCCACACCGCACGCCCGGGCATCGTCATCGGCCGTCGTGGCACCGAGGCCGACCGTATCCGCGCCGACCTGGAGAAGCTGACCAAGAAGCAGGTCCAGCTCAACATCCTCGAGGTGAAAAACCCGGAGTCCCAAGCACAATTGGTGGCCCAGGGCGTTGCCGAGCAGTTGAGCAACCGGGTCGCGTTCCGCCGGGCGATGCGCAAGGCCATCCAGTCGGCCATGCGGCAGCCCAACGTCAAGGGCATCCGGGTGCAGTGCTCGGGCCGTCTCGGCGGTGCTGAGATGAGCCGCTCGGAGTTCTACCGCGAGGGCCGCGTGCCGCTGCACACCCTGCGGGCGGACATCGACTACGGCCTCTACGAGGCCAAGACCACCTTCGGCCGGATCGGTGTGAAGGTCTGGATTTACAAGGGCGACATCGTCGGTGGCAAGCGCGAATTGGCCGCTGCCGCACCGGCCGGTGCCGACCGTCCCCGCCGCGAGCGGCCGTCGGGCACCCGTCCGCGCCGCAGCGGTGCCTCGGGAACCACGGCGACCGGTACCGACGCGGGCCGGGCCGCCGGTGGCGACGAGGGCGCTGCCGCGGCTCCCGAAGCTGCGGCACCCGCAGTAGAAGCGCAGAGCACGGAGAGCTGAATCATGCTGATTCCCCGCAAGGTCAAACACCGTAAGCAGCACCACCCCCGTCAGCGCGGCATCGCCAGTGGCGGCACCGCGGTGAACTTCGGTGACTACGGTATCCAGGCGCTCGAACACGCCTACGTCACCAACCGGCAGATCGAGTCCGCTCGTATCGCCATCAACCGGCACATCAAGCGTGGCGGCAAGGTGTGGATCAACATCTTCCCGGACCGGCCGCTGACCAAGAAGCCCGCCGAGACCCGGATGGGTTCGGGTAAGGGTTCGCCGGAGTGGTGGGTGGTCAACGTCAAGCCCGGACGGGTGCTGTTCGAGCTGAGCTACCCGAACGAGCAGATCGCGCGGGCGGCGCTCACCCGGGCTATCCACAAGCTGCCGATCAAGGCACGCATCGTTACCCGAGAGGAGCAGTTCTGATGGCAGTGGGAATCTCCCCTGGCGAACTGCGCGAGCTCACCGACGAGGAGCTGCAGGAGCGGGTTCGCGAGTCCAAGGAAGAGCTGTTCAATCTGCGCTTCCAGATGGCCACCGGCCAGCTCAGCAACAACCGCCGGCTCCGCGTGGTGCGTCAGGAGATCGCGCGCGTCTACACGGTGCTGCGTGAACGAGAACTGGGTCTGGCCAGCGGGCCCGACGGTAAGGAGTCGTGATGGCAGAGGCTAAGAAGGCGGCCCCGAAAGCGGCCCAGAAGGCGGACGCCCCGGCAAAAGACAAGGGCCCCAAGCACACTCCGGCCAACCCCAAGCCGCGCGGTCGTCGTAAGACCCGCATCGGCTACGTGGTGAGCGACAAGATGCAGAAGACCATCGTCGTCGAGCTCGAAGACCGTGTGCGGCACCCGTTGTACGGCAAGATCATTCGGACGACCAAGAAGGTCAAGGCGCACGACGAGAACAGCATCGCCGGTATCGGCGACCGCGTCTCGCTGATGGAGACGCGGCCCCTGTCGGCCACCAAGCGCTGGCGCCTCGTGGAGATCCTCGAGAAGGCCAAGTAACTCTCGGTAACTCCCGCGAGCAGACGTAAAAACCCCCGTTTCATCGCCGAAACGGGGGTTTTTACGTCTGCTCGCCACCGAACTCGTCCACCGATCGGGGGACACGGAATACCGCCCGACTCGGGCTTATCGGTGGACATCGCCGGCTGATCTGCGTTGTTAGTTTCTAATTGCGCAATTCAATCAGCGAATAAAGGAGAAACCATGTCCCACGAGATGCTGTTCAACGAGAGCGAGATCGTCTACTCGGCGCCGATCTACAGCGCCACCGACGCCTGCGAATAAGCACGCACGAGGAAGTCGATCCTGACCCCGGCCGTACCTGCGACCACCTGCGGGTGGGTCGGGGTCAGCGGCATCAGTCGCCTCATTCCCGATTGGACATCATGACCAGCTGCCTCCTGCCGGCCCGGCTCGGTTTCGACCTCACCGACCCGGACAACTTCGACAACGGCTTCCCGTACCACATCTTCGAGACCCACCGACTCCAGGCGCCGGTGTTCTGGCATGAGCCCACCGAGCACACACCCGACGGGGAGGGCTTCTGGTCGGTCGCCACGTACGCCGAAACTATTGCCGTGCTGCGTGATTCGACGACCTTCTCGTCGGAGACCGGCGGCAAGCGACCGTACGGCGGCACGTTGCTGCAAGACTTCCCGGTGTCCGGCCGGCTGATCAACATGATGGATGACCCGCGGCACGCCGCTATCCGGCGATTGGTCAGCTCGGGTCTGGGGCCGCGGATCATCGGCCGCATCGAGGACGACCTGCGTCACCGGGCTCGCCGGTTGTTCGACCAGATCAAGCCCGGCGAGGCGTTCGATTTCGCCGTCGACGTGGCCGCCGAACTGCCCACCCAGATGATCTGCATGCTGCTGGGCGTGCCCGAAGTCGACCGGCACTGGTTGTTCGACGAGATCGAGGCGGGGTTGAACTTCCGCGGCTCCAGCAAAGAGTTCGTGTCATGGATCTACGGCACCGACGCGCAATCCCGGCGGGATGATTACGGCCGCGAGCTGATCGCGCGCAAGCGGGCCGAACCTGGCGACGACATGTTGTCGATCGTGGCCAACGCGACCGTCGACGGCAAGCCGTTCATGTCGGACGAAGAGGTCTATCTGTTCTTCCATCAGCTGTTCAGCGCCGGCAGTGACACCACCCGCAGCGTCACGTCCGTCAGCCTGCTCGCCCTGGCCGAGCGGCCCGATCAATGGCGGCAGTTACGCAGCGACCCGGGCATGCTGCCGGTGGCGATCGAAGAATTCGTGCGATGGACGACACCGTCACCGTCCAAGCGGCGCACCGCCACCCGCGATGTCACCCTCGGCGGGCACCGCATCGAGGAGGGGCAGAAGGTGCTCGTCTGGGATGCCTCGGCCAACCGTGACCCCAGTGTGTTCGACCGCCCCGACGAGTTCGACATCACGCGAAAGCCCAACCCGCATCTGGGTTTCGGGCAAGGCGTGCACTACTGCCTCGGAGCGACCCTGGCTCGCCTGGAACTGCGGGTGTTCTTCGAAGAACTGCTGCCGCGCTTCGAGCGCATCGAGGTGTTGGCGCCACCGGAGTGGGTCGGCAGTAACCGGCGCAACGGTCTGCGGAGCCTGCAGGTCCGGATGCACTGACCCGCCCCGGGACCCCCCGAAATCTCAGCTGTTTTCTACCTGGCGCGTGTAATGTCCTCGGACGTTCGGGTGGTCATTTCAACGGTGAGGCTGGGTATGACGGGGTCGGCGCAGTTTGGCGGCAAGATCGAATTGGACATTCGCGATTCGGAACCGGATTGGGGTCCGTACGCGGCGCCGACCGCCCCGGAGAATGCCCCCAATGTCTTGTACCTGGTGTGGGACGACACCGGCATCGCCACCTGGGACTGCTTCGGCGGTCTGGTCGAGATGCCGGCCATGACGCGCATCGCCGAGCGCGGCGTGCGCCTGTCACAGTTCCACACCACGGCGCTGTGCTCCCCGACGCGGGCATCGCTGCTGACCGGCCGCAACGCCACCACGGTCGGTATGGCCACTATTGAGGAGTTCACCGACGGCTTCCCCAACTGCAACGGCCGCATCCCGGCGGATACCGCGTTGCTCTCCGAGGTGCTCAGCGAGCGCGGCTACAACACCTACTGCGTGGGCAAGTGGCACCTGACGCCGCTGGAGGAGTCCAGCATGGCCGCCACCAAGCGGCACTGGCCGACCTCGCGTGGCTTCGAGCGGTTCTACGGGTTCATGGGCGGAGAGACCGACCAGTGGTACCCCGACCTGATGTACGACAACCACCCGGTGAATCCGCCGGGCACCCCCGAAGACGGCTACCACCTGTCGAAAGACCTTGCCGACAAGACAATTCAGTTCATCCGCGACGCCAAGGTGATCGCGCCCGACAAGCCGTGGTTCAGCTACGTCTGCCCGGGCGCGGGCCACGCGCCGCACCACGTGTTCAAGGAATGGGCCGACAAGTACGACGGCGTGTTCGACATGGGCTATGAGAAGTACCGCGAGATCGCGCTGGAAAAGCAGAAGACGATGGGGATCGTGCCCACGGACACCGAGTTGTCGCCGATCAACCCCTATCTCGACGTCAAGGGACCCAACGGCGAGCCGTGGCCGCTGCAGGACACGGTACGGCCCTGGGATTCGCTCAACGACGAAGAGAAGAAGCTGTTCAGCCGGATGGCCGAGGTGTTCGCCGGCTTTCTGAGTTACACCGACGCCCAGATCGGCCGGATCCTGGACTACCTGGAAGAGTCCGGCCAGCTGGACAACACCATCATCGTGGTGATTTCCGACAACGGGGCCAGCGGCGAAGGCGGACCGAACGGTTCGGTCAACGAAGGCAAGTTCTTCAACGGTTACATCGACACCGTCGAGGAGAGCATGAAACTCTTCGATCAACTCGGCGGCCCGCAGACCTACAACCACTACCCGATCGGGTGGGCGATGGCGTTCAACACGCCCTACAAGCTGTTCAAGCGCTACGCCTCACACGAAGGTGGTATCGCCGACACGGCAATCATCTCCTGGCCCAACGGAATTGCCGCACACGGTGAGGTCCGGGACAACTACGTCAACGTCAGCGACATCACCCCCACCGTCTACGACCTGCTGGGCATGACGCCACCGGAGACCGTCAAGGGCATCGCGCAGAAGCCGCTGGACGGAGTGAGTTTCAAGGCCGCCCTTGAGGATCCTGGTGCCGACACCGGCAAGAAGACGCAGTTCTACACGATGCTGGGCACCCGGGGGATCTGGCATGAGGGATGGTTCGCCAACACCGTCCACGCCGCCACCCCCGCCGGCTGGTCGCACTTCGACGCCGACCGCTGGGAACTGTTCCACATCGAAGCCGACCGCAGCCAATGCCGCGACCTGGCCACCGAGCACCCGGACAAGCTCGAAGAGCTCAAAGCGCTGTGGTACTCCGAGGCCGAGAAGTACAACGGGCTCCCGCTTTCGGACCTGAACATCATGGAGACGATGATGCGCTCGCGGCCCTACCTGGTGGGCGAGCGCGACAGCTACGTCTACTACCCCGACTGCGCCGACGTCGGCATCGGTGCCGCCGCGGAGATTCGGGGCCGTTCCTTCACGGTGCTGGCCGACGTGACGGTCGAGACCACCGGCGCCGAAGGCGTGATCTACAAGCAGGGTGGAGCGCACGGCGGACACGTGCTCTTCATTCAGGACGGCCGCCTGCAATACGTCTACAACTTTCTCGGTGAACGCCAGCAGCAGATCCAGTCGAACGGACCGATCCCGTTGGGCAGGCACCTGTTCGGCGTTCGCTACGAACGTACCGGGACCGTCCCGAACAGCCACACGCCGATCGGAAACGTGACGCTGTACTTCGACGAACACGCGGTCGGAATGCTTCCCGACGTGATCACCCACCCCGGGACATTCGGGCTGGCCGGCGCCGGCATCACGGTGGGCCGCAACGGCGGCTCCGCCGTCTCCAGCAAGTACAAGGCCCCGTTCGTGCTGACCGGCGCGAGGGTCGCCCAGGTCACCATCGACCTTTCCGGCCGGCCCTACGAGGACGTGGAAAAGGAACTTGCGCTTGCCTTTTCGCGGGACTGAGGTGTCCGCGCAGCGGGTGCGCCTGGTCGGCCTGGTCTGTCTGCTGGGCGTTCTTGCCGGTTGCGACTCGCACACCGGAGGATCCGCCGCGCCCGCGCCGCACTCGGATCCCGCCGAACCGGTGCCCGGCATCGCACCCACCCACCCCGACCGTATTCCGCCCAACGCACTGTCGTGTGTCGTGGCGCCGGTGGGTGACGGCGATCCCACGCCGGCCGCCGTATCCGATCCCGATGCCCCGCGAATCACCATCACGGTGCCGCGGGGCTGGACCTCGACACCCGGCGCCGGCGACACCGCGCTGACGTCCAGTGGCCCGGACACCCTGACCGCGACGGTCACCATTGCGGCGACCGACCTGACACCCGAAAGCGCGTTCCTGCGCCATACGTCCACGGTCGGCGGGGCATTGCCGCGGCTGAAGTTCTCGGTCACCGGCTCGCCGTTCTGCGGGTACAGCAGCCAGCAACTCACCGGAACCCTGCAGGGGCCGTCCGGCGGCATCGACTTCGCCGATCGCATCACCCACATCTGGACCAACACCAAGCAGTACCTGGTGACCATTCATGTGCAGGCGAACGCCGGCACTCCCGGGTTCAGGGAGGCGAGATCCGCGTTGACACAGGATTTCGCGGTCGTCATACCCTGAAGCGGTGTTGACAGAGCTGGTCGAACTCCCTGGCGGGTCTTTCCGGATGGGTTCCACGAGCTTCTATCCCGAAGAGGCGCCGATCCATACCGCGACCGTGGCCCCTTTTGCGATCGAGCGGCACCCGGTGACCAACGCGCAGTTCGCCGAATTCGTGGACGCCACAGGCTATGTGACGGTGGCGGAGCAGCCGCTGGATCCCGCGCTGTATCCCGGTGCCAACCCCGACGACCTGGTTCCCGGAGCAATGGTGTTCCGGCCGACGGCTGGTCCGGTTGATCTGCGCGACTGGCGGCAGTGGTGGGACTGGGCGCCGGAGGCCAGTTGGCGCCGCCCGTTCGGCGTCGGCAGTGACCACCCGGCCGACCGAGCCGAGCACCCCGTAGTGCAGGTGGCATATCCCGACGCCGCGGCCTATGCCCGGTGGGCCGGCCGCCGCCTGCCCACCGAAGCCGAATGGGAGTACGCCGCCCGGGCCGGGGCCACGGGCACCTACTCGTGGGGGGACGAGGAAAAGCCGGGCGGCCAACTGATGGCCAACACGTGGCAGGGCAGATTTCCGTACCGCAACGACGGTGCGCTGGGCTGGATCGGGACCTCGCCGGTGGGGACGTTTCCGGCCAACGGCTTCGGCCTGGTCGACATGATCGGCAATGTCTGGGAGTGGACCACCACCGAGTTCAGTGCCCACCACCGAATCACGCAGCCGCCCAAGGCGTGTTGCACACCGAGCGGTCCCGCCGATCCGACGGTCAGCCAGACCCTCAAGGGCGGATCGCACCTGTGCGCACCCGAGTACTGCCACCGCTACCGGCCGGCGGCGCGTTCGCCGCAGTCGCAGGACACCGCGACCACCCACATCGGGTTCCGGTGCGTGGTGGATCTCAAGACGAGCTAAAGAAATTCGTGTATCTATCGCTCTGCGCGTTGTTGCCGGTTAATGTGTGACGAGTTTCGCCTCATACGCCCGTGCTGTCACCGAAAGGCCGCGATCGATGAGCCACCAGGCCCCGCCGCCCGCACCCCCGGCACCGCCCGCCCCCACGGCACCGTCATCGCCGCCGCCGAAGTCGTCGCGGGGCAAACGCATCCTGATCGACATCGGCGTGATCCTGGCCGTGGTCGTGGTCTATGTGCTCTCGCTGGTCGGCGTGCACCTGCTGGCCACCTCGGCTGAGGGGCTGCCGGAAGCCGACATGGGCACCACCGAAGACACCGTGGTGCAGGTGAAGATCGAGGAACTGGACACCGTCAACAACCGCCTCAAGGTGAGTGTGCTTGTCATTCCTGAGGATTCGAAGTTCGACAAGAAATTCCACACGCTGACTCAAGACCTCACCGTGCGGATGTACCCGGAGAATGACCTGGGGGACCTGCAGTACCCGGTGGGTAAGTCACCCGCCCAACAGACCACCTATCTCGACGCGCAGGGCGACCCCGCCAACTGGCCCTTCGACTCCTACACCACCGGCACCATCCAGGCCCAGGTGTTCGCCGGAACCGGCGAGAACCGGACGGTGGAGGACGCCCGTGTCGAGGTGATCGGAGAGGTCGGCGGCTGGGACGCCACCGTCAGGCGCGTCGGTGAGTCGACCCAGAGTTCGCCCCGCCCGGACGACGTGATCATCACGCTGCACCGGTCCAAGAGCACGCTGATCTTCGACGTCGGCATCGTCCTGGTGCTCATCGCCCTGCCGGCGCTGGCGCTGTGGGTGTCCATCCCAATGGCGTTGGGCAAGAAGAAGTTCTTGCCACCGTTCGTGTCGTGGTTCGCCGCCATGCTGTTCGCAGTGGTCCCGTTGCGCAATATCTTCCCCGGCAAGCCGCCGGAAGGGTCATGGGTCGACCAGGCCATCACCCTGTGGGTGCTGCTCGCACTGATCGTCGCGATGACGTTGTTCATCATGGCGTACCGAAAACAGTCGGACTGAGGTCAGGCGGGCGGTTCACTCCGCTGCGGTGCGTCGCCCACCGCGCCGATCGCGTCGACGGCTTCGGACACCCGGGCCTGAAATCCAGCCGGCAACGGGATGTAGCCGAACTTGTTCAGATCGACTTGACCCGGGCCGATCGCGGCTTGCAGGAACGCCTTGACCGCCAGTGCGACTTCTGGTGTGGGGTACTTGGAGCAGACGATCTCATAGGTGGCCAGCACGATCGGGTAGACGTCCGGTTGTGCCGGGTTGTAGAACGACGAGATGTCGAGCACGAGGTTGTTGCCCTCGCCGACGATCTTGGCTCCGCTGATGGTTTTGCCGACGGTGTCGGTGCCGATCCGTACGGGCCGCAGCGACCGGCGGCTCGCGGGCGTCTTGATCTCGGCGGCATAGAGACCCTGTTCGAGGGCGAAGGACAATTCGTTGTAGCTGATCGCGCCTTCGGTGGATTTGACCAACTCCGCCGTGCCCTTGTTGCCGACGGCGCCGACGCCGACCGCGCCGTTGAAGGCCTTGCCGGTGCCTTGCTTCCACGCCCCGGCCGACGCGGCGTTCAGATAGGACTGGAAATTGTCGGTGGTTCCTGACGCGTCGCTGCGGTAGACGACGCGGATGTCTTCGGCCGGCATCGATGCATTCAGCGCGGTGAGCGCAGGGTCGTCCCAGCGCGTGATCGTGCCGTTGAAAATCTTGGCGAGCGTGGGCCCGTCGAGCACCAGGGTGTCGACGTTGGCGAGGTTGTAGGTGATGGCCATCGGGCCGAACACGACGGGCAGGTTCCAGGCGTCGGCCCCGCCACACCGCTGTTTGGCGGCGGCGTACTGATCGCTCGCCAGGGGCGTGTCAGATCCCGCCAAATCGGTCTTGCCGGAGAGGAATTCGTTGATCCCGGCGCCAGAGCCGATGGCGTTGTAGTTGAGCGTCTGTTCGGAGCACGCCTTGTGGTAGGCGTCGATGAACCGCGTCATCGCATGAGCCTGCGCGGTCGAGCCGCTGGCGGTCAGCGTCTGTTTGCCGCCGCATGCCACCTTGGCCCCGCTCACGTAGGGGAGGGTGGCCTGTGCGGTGGTGCAGGCCGAGAGCACCAGGGAGCCGGCGGCCAGCAGGCCGACCCCGACGGCCGGTCGGTTGCGCGTCATGCGGTGGCCCCTCTCAAAGCAGCAGACGCTCATGCTGACACCGACATCTGTCCGAATCGGCGCGGTCAGGAGAACATCGGGTGAACCGGTCGGCTTTTCTCGGTTAACGTCCGGTGTCTCGGGTAGCGCAGCCGACCAGGCTGCTGGATTACAGCCAGATGTATTGCGGGTGAACCGAATTCAGTCGAGGCGCAAGAGTCCGGGTAGTTCGCTAGCATCTGACCTCGAGCGGTGGGGATGCGTGGCGAGCGGAGGTGTGCGATGACCACTGAGGCTCCACCCACCCCGTCGACGGACAAACCGCGACCCGCGGCGGAGAAGCCGCACAAGAAGAAGAAAAAGCCAGCGCCGAAGAAGCCGGAGAAATCGCGGATCCTGGTCGGCATCATCATTTTGACGGTCATCGTCATCTTCTACGTGCTGTCACTGGTCGGGGTACACATTCTGCAAAGATCTGAGGGCCCGCTTCCCCCGCTGGACCTCAGCCAGGGCGGTGGCGATGCCACGATCGTGCAGCTGCGGCTGGAGGAACTGAAGCCGGTCGCCAACCGACTGACGGTGGATGTGCTTGTCTATCCCAGCATTTCGTCGTATGACAATCGCTTCGACGTGCTGGGCACCGACGTCGCCGTGCGCCTCTATCCCACCAGCGACCTGGGCGACCTGCACTACCCGAAAGGCAAAGCCCCGGCACAACTGAGCACCACCGTGGAAGCGCACGGCGATCCCGGCAACTGGCCATTCGATTCCTATCGCACTGAACCGATCGCCGCCGACGCGTTCGTCGGGTCCGGCGACAACCTCAAGAAGGTACCTGCCCGGGTGGAGGTGACCGGAGCGCTCGACGGTTGGGAGATCAGCGTCAACCGGGTGCTCGATCCCGCTGCTCTTCCCACCTCACGGGCCATGGACAACGGCAACGTGGTCGTGACCTTCAAAAGGGCGAAGGGCCCGTTGATCTTCGATCTCGGCATCTGTCTGGTCCTCATCGCGCTGCCGACGCTGGCTCTTCTGGTGGCAGTCCCGATGGCATTGGGCAGGCGGAAGTTTCTGCCGCCGTTCGCAACCTGGTACGCCGCAAACCTGTTCGCCATCGTTCCGTTGCGCAACATCCTTCCGGGCGCTCCGCCACCCGGATCGTGGATCGACCAGGCGATCGTGCAGTGGGTGCTGATCGCGCTCGTGACGGCGATGAGCCTGTATATCGTCGCTTGGGTGCGTCAAGGGGACTGATCTACCATCTGACTTCGTGTCGGCCGATGCTCCCCCGCCTGAGCCGGGGATCCCCGAGCACAAACACATGTCGGTGCGAAAGCACCTGATCCTCGACTCCTCGATACTCATCGGCTTCGCCGCGGTCTACATCTTCACCCTGCTGAACTATCAGTGGCTGGCCCCGCACCCGCTGCCCAAGGTGGATCTGCGATCCCCCAAGGACACCGTGGTGAAGGTGCACATCGACGGCCTGCGCAACAAAGAGAACATGCTCGACGTGACGCTGGTGCTCAAGCCGGACGAGGCGATCGTCGACAAGAAGACCGGCCGGCTGAACATCGACACTGCGGTGCGCTTTCCCATGCAGGACGACCTGGGGGAGGTGTCGTACGAACTGAATAAGGCGCCCGAACCGAAAAAGACCGCGATCGAGGCGCGCGGTGAGCCGCGCAACTGGCCGCTGGACACCTACACCACCGACCCGATCCGAGCCGAATGGCTGGCCGGTGCGGGCCAGGACCGCCACTACGAAGCGGCCAGGGTCGAGGTGGACGGATCGGCGGACGGCTTCGACATCGACGTCGCAGAAGTCGCCGACAGCCCCAACGACGTCGTCATCACCCTGAAGCGGACGCGGGCGCAACGGATCTTCGACATCGGCATCTGTCTGGTGCTCATCACGCTGCCGGCGGTGGCGCTGTTCGTCGCGATTCAGATGGTGACGCGCCGGCGGCCGTTCCTGCCGCCGTTCGGCACCTGGTACGCGGCGATGCTGTTCGCGGTGGCGCCGCTGCGCAACTTCCTGCCGGGTTCGCCGCCGACGGGGGCATGGATCGACCAGGGCCTGGTGATCTGGGTGTTGCTGGGGCTGGCCGCCGCCATGGTCATCTACATCGTGGCGTGGTACCGGGACAGGCCGACTTAGACCCTGCCGCCGCCGAGGCCACCCGTGCCGCCTCCGCCACCGGTGCCGGGGACACCATTGGCAGCCGGGGTGCCGGATTTGCCGACATCGCCCAGGCCGCCGACCACTCCGTTGCCGCTGGTGCCGCCATGAGCGCCGCCGCCGCCGAACCCGCCGTCACCGGCGGCGCCGTTCGTGGTGCCCGTTCCGCCGACGCCGCCCGCACCGCCGGTACCGCCGGCGCCGCCGTTACCGCCGCGGAGCCCGGTGTTCGACAGTGCGTTGCCGCCCGTGCCGCCGACACCGCCGACACCGCCCTGGCCGCCCACGCCGCCGATCGCG
The DNA here is from genome assembly GCF_031583025.1 of Mycobacterium sp. Z3061. Lineage (NCBI taxonomy): Bacteria > Bacillati > Actinomycetota > Actinomycetes > Mycobacteriales > Mycobacteriaceae > Mycobacterium > Mycobacterium pumcae. The sequence goes on from NZ_CP134062.1 coordinate 1,273,148, forward strand.
CCCGGAGATCGGAAGAGCACACGTCCGCCCGTCCCGGCTGCGCCGCCGGTGCCGCCGAAGCCGCCGCTGAAGATGCCGCTCCCGGGCGAGCCGGAGCCGCCGGCCCCGCCGGTGCCGCCGATTCCGCCGGCGCCCGCAGTGTTCTGCAGGACGCCGCCGGAGCTCGCGCCCCCGGTACCGCCGGTGCCGCCGACGCCGCCGTTGCCGCCGGTAATGCTGCCCGAGGTGCTCGACTGGGTGATAACGCTGCCGCGCCCGCCGTCGCCACCCTGGCCGCCATTGCCACCCGTCGCGTAAAGGTCACCGCTACCAGCGGCGCCGCCGGCCCCGCCTTTACCGCCGCCACCGCCGGTCACGCCCTTGAGGATTCCGCTGTCGATGTAGTTGGGCTTGGCGGCGCCACCGGCACCGCCCTTGCCGCCGTCCCCGCCGGCCCCGCCTATCTCACTGAGCGCGCCGCCAGTTCCCGCTTTGCCACCCGCACCGCCATTGCCACCGGCACCGCCGAGGCCCCGGCGGGCGCCGCGGCCCGCACGCCGGCACCACCGGCACCGCCGTCGCCTCCGTCGCCCCCGGCGCCGCTGGCGCCGTTGACTCCGCCGAAGCCGGAATTGCCGCCGTCGCCGCCGATGCCGCCGTCGCCGCCGCGACCGCCGACGTCACCCGCGCCGGGGAGTCCGCCGACGTAAATCGAGTCGGCGCCGGTAGCGCCCGCGCCACCGTTGCCGCCGCGGCCACCGGCTCCGCCATCGCCCCATACGGCGCCATCCCCGGCGTTGCCGCCGCGGCCTCCGGCCCCGCCTTGGCTGCCCGCCGGAGCCGTCGCCCCGCCTTGACCCAGGTCGGCGCCGCCTGCGCCGCCCTGCCCGCCCACGCCGCCGGCGCCACCGTCACCGCCGGCGCCGGTGGTTCCGCCCGAACCTCCGGCGCCGCCCCGGCCACCGGCCGCGCCGAGTCCACCGTCGTAGCCGGCCTTACCGGTGGCACCGCTGCCACCGGTACCTCCAACTCCGCCCTGGCCGCCAGTGCCATCGAGTCCGGCCGTGCCGCCGGTGCCGACGCCACCGGCCGCGCCGCCGGAACCGCTGTTGCCACCGCGGCCGCCGTTGCCGCCGGCGGTGGCGTTGTTATTGCCGTCGTCGTTGTAGCCCGCCCCGCCGTTGCCGCCGTGACCGCCGACACCGCCGGCGCCGCCGGCACCACTGGTCCCGGTCGCGCCACCGGCGCTGCCGCCGGTGGTTCCGCCCGAACCTCCGGCGCCGCCCCGGCCACCGGCCGCGCCGAGTCCACCGTCGTAGCCGGCCTTACCGGTGGCACCGCTGCCACCGGTACCTCCAACTCCGCCCTGGCCGCCAGTGCCATCGAGTCCGGCCGTGCCGCCGGTGCCGACGCCACCGGCCGCGCCGCCGGAACCGCTGTTGCCACCGCGGCCGCCGTTGCCGCCGGCGGTGGCGTTGTTATTGCCGTCGTCGTTGTAGCCCGCCCCGCCGTTGCCGCCGTGACCGCCGACACCGCCGGCGCCGCCGGCACCACTGGTCCCGGTCGCGCCACCGGCGCTGCCGCCCTGGCCGCCCTGACCGCCCTTGCCGCCGAAGCCGCCGTCGCCGCCGAGTTGCGAGGCGGATACGGCGGCTGATCCGTTGCCGCCCACTCCGCCGTTGCCGCCGGTGCCGGCCTTGCCGCCGGCGCCAACCGTGCCTCCGGCACCGCCGGTGCCTGCCGCGCCACCGACGCCGCCGTCACCACCCGCTCCGCCCTGACCGCCCCCGCCGGCACCTGTCCCGATGTCTGCACCACCGGCACCACCGCCACCGCCCGCGCCGCCTGCTCCACCCGCACCGCCGGAGCCGTTGAAGCCGGCATTGCTTGAGTTGCCTCCCGCGCCGCCATTGCCGCCGGTTCCGCCGCGGTACCCGTCTGCCGCAAGACCGCCGCCCGGCCCGCGCGACGCGCCGACATCCCCGGTAGCGCCCGATCCGCCGACGCCGCCGTTTCCACCCACGCCGGCGTTGCCGGCACCGCCGCCGAGGCCGAGCAATCCGCCGGCTCCACCGGCGCCACCCGACCCGGCAGCGCCACCCGAGGCGCCATTACCGCCGTTCCCGCCGACCGTGCCGAAGCCCGCACCGGCCCCGCCGGACCCGCCGTCGCCGCCCGCACCGCCGTTGCCACCCAGGCCCCCGATGCCGCCTTTACTGAAAAGTCCCTGCGCCGCCCCGCCGGCACCGCCGGTGCCGCCGGTGCCGCCGGTGGAGCCGTCTGCGCCGGCCCAACCACCGTCGGCACCCGCGGCACCGAATCCGCCCGCACCACCGTTACCGCCGGCCCCGCCGGTGCCACCGGAAGACAGGCCGAGTGCCCGGCTGACGCCCCCGGTGCCGCCCGACCCGCCGGCTCCACCGACCTGGCCGGCCGCCCCGGCAGAGCCGTCGCCGCCGGCTCCGCCCGCACCACCCGTGCCGCCCAGGTAGCCACTGGCGCCTCCGGACCCGCCGGCACCTCCTGACACGCCGGTGCCGGCAGCACCGGCACCGCCGGCTCCTCCGTCACCCCCGCTGCCGAAGAGGAATCCACCCGCACCTCCGGATCCCCCGGCGAAGCCGGCCGCGCCGGCTCCGCCGATGCCGCCGCTGCCGAACAAGACCGCAGATCCGCCCGCGCCCCCTGGCGCGCCGGTGCCGCCGGCCCCGCCGGCGCCTCCATTGCCGAACAGCAACCCGCCGTTGCCTCCGGATCCGCCGGCGACACCGCTCGCCCCGACACCGCCGGTCCCGCCGTTGCCGAACAAGCCGGCCGCGCCGCCGCTACCGCCCAGGCCGTTGTAGCCGTGGCCACCGTTGCCCCACAACAGTCCGCCGGACTGCCCGTTGGGGTTTGCCGCCGTGCCGGCGGCGCCGTCGCCGATCAGTCGGCGCCGGACCAGGAATTCGGTCGGCGCGTTGATCGTGTCGACTACGGCCTGCTCGAGTGCCTGCAGGGGCGATGTGTTGGCGGCCTCAGCGAGGCCGTACGCTTCCCCGCCCGCGGTCAAGGTCCGGACGAATTGCTCGTGAAAATTCGCGACGTCTCCGGAGAGTGCCTGGTAATCCCTCGCGAAATTGCCGAAAAGTGCTGAGATTGCCACCGACACTTCGTCGGCCCCCGCCGCGAGAACCCGGGTCGTGGAATTGGCCGCGGCCGAGTTGGCCGCGGTGATCGCAGATCGGATTCGGATCAGATCCTGCGACGCGGTCGCGAACGCATCAGGCACTGCACTCACGAAAGTAGACATGGAACTCCGATCGCAGAAACAACGGCACGACGACAAAGGCAGACATTGAAAGGGTCGCTAGGTCAGCTGCGGTCACATTGCCATGCTTCAGCCGGACTACCCGGTCGCCGAATTCTGCTGACGGGCAACGTTAAAGGTGTCGTGTCGCGAAAAGCACGGCGCCAATAGCGGTCCCGGTGGCGCCCTGCTCGCCTCGAGCCTGGTTACGGCTCATCAGCCGCCCTACCTGGCGTTAACCCGATGAAGGCAACACCGAAACAGTTAACAGCCGGTTCCCTGAATGGAGTTCGCAGCGCGCATTTGTCATCGGTGCGAAGTCACCGAAAAGCACAACGAGTTTTCATAGAAACACGTTGACGCGAAACATAAGCGCGGTGCCGACAAACAACCTTTTCGCCGCAGTGGATCGTAGTTCGAAAGCTGTTGGGCCCGGTGCGGTCACAACGGGGCTCACTGCGGCTGTCGACATTCCGCTCGAGACGCGCTGGGCAAGTTGGTCGGAGATCGTAAGCAGAGGTCGCTACCGCCGTGTTAACGCAGGTGACACGCAATGTTACGGGCGCGTAGCGCGTCGTACCAAAAGCTGCTAGCAAACAAATCAATTGCTAATCTGCCGCAGTGACAGTGCACAGGGAGCTGGCCGCACCGGCGGGCCCTCGACCCGAGTTCGACCTGGACGAGACGTTCGCGCTGCCCGCGCACAGCCCCGCGGATACGGATCAGCGGCGTCGCCGCCGCCACCTCATCCTCGATGTCTCCGTCGTCCTCAGCGTGGTCGTCGTCTACCTGTTGTCGCTGTTCGGTTACCACCTGCTGGCCACCTCGCCCGGGCCGCTGCCCGAGCCGGACATGACGACCACGGACAACAGCGTGGTCCTGGTGCGCATCGAGCAACTGCACGCCGTCGAACATCGCCTGGACGTCAAAGTCCTTGTCAAGCCCGATGATTCGATGGTCGACCCGCGCCTGAACGTGTTGAACACCGATACCTCGGTGCGATTCTTCCCACAGAACGACCTGGGTGACCTGCAGTACCCGATGGGCAAGTCGCCGGCGCAGGTGGCCACCACCATCCCGGCGCACGGCGAACCCGGCGACTGGCCGTTCGACACCTACACGACTGACACCATCCAGGCCGATGTGCTGGTCGGAACCGGCGACGGCCGTCAGTACAAGCCGGCCCGGGTGGAGGTGACCGGCGTGCTGGAGGGCTGGGACGTCTCGGCAACCCGGGTCGGGCGGGACAGTCACGACCCCAACCGCCCCGACAACGTGATCATCACCATCAAGCGGGCCAAGGGGCCGCTCGTCTTCGATCTGGGGATCTGCCTGGTGCTGGTGGCCCTGCCGACGCTGGCGCTGTTCGTGGCCATCCAGATGCTGACCGGCCGGCGCAAGTTCCTGCCGCCGTTCTCCACCTGGTATGCCGCGATGCTGTTCGCGGTGGTGCCGCTGCGCAACATCCTGCCCGGTTCTCCGCCGGCCGGCTCCTGGGTCGACCAGGCGGTGGTGATCTGGGTGCTGATCGGGCTCGCGACCGCGTTGATCCTCTACATCCTGGCCTGGCACCGGCAGGGGGACTAGGACGCCGGGGGGCGGCTCCTGGTTTTCGGTGGCGGATAAACAGATCTGGCTATCGTCGCCGAGATCCATCCGATCAACCAGCCGCCGGCGAAGATCAGGAAGGTGTGCAGGCGGTCGGGGTAGGTCAGCGCAACGACGATGAGGACCACTGCCCAGGTCAATGCGCAACCGACGCTGTAAGCCGCATAGGTCCCGCGCAGCCGCATACCACCGAAAGTACTCGCCGACAGGGGTGGGCGGCCCGGGACAATTTGGTGCTGAGCTGGGTGTCCCCTAGACTCTAGGGGTTGCCTTGGGCAGACCTCGGCTGGCTTTGCGGTTTGAAAGCCGGCCCCGCGTGCCTTTCGGTGACAAACAGTTTTTCAAGACCGCGCACGTCAGGCTCACTGAGCTTGTTTCAGCCTGCCGCGCACACGTCCACCAGGTCAGGAGATCGAGTGATTCAGCAGGAATCGCGGCTGAAGGTCGCCGACAACACCGGCGCCAAGGAGATCTTGTGCATCCGCGTGCTCGGCGGCTCGTCGCGACGCTATGCCGGCATCGGCGACATCATCGTCGCCACGGTCAAGGACGCCATCCCGGGCGGCAACGTCAAACGGGGTGACGTCGTGAAGGCCGTCGTGGTGCGCACCGTCAAGGAGCGCAGGCGCCCCGACGGCAGCTACATCAAGTTCGATGAGAACGCCGCGGTGATCATCAAGCCCGACAACGACCCGCGCGGTACCCGCATCTTCGGGCCGGTCGGCCGCGAACTGCGGGAGAAGAAGTTCATGAAGATCATCTCGCTCGCCCCGGAGGTGTTGTAGGTGAAGGTCCATAAAGGCGACACCGTGCTGGTCATCGCCGGCAAAGACAAAGGGGCGAAGGGCAAGGTCATTCAGGCCTACCCGGACCGCAACCGGGTGCTGGTCGAAGGCGTCAACCGGATCAAGAAGCACACCGCGATCTCGACCAACCAGCGCGGCGCCCGCTCGGGTGGCATCGTCACCCAGGAAGCGCCGATCCACGTGTCCAACGTGATGGTGGTCGACTCCGACGGCAAGCCCACCCGCATCGGCTACCGCGTGGACGAAGAGACCGGCAAGCGCGTCCGCATCTCCAAGCGCAACGGCAAGGACATCTGACGATGACTACTGCAGAGAAAACGCAGCCGCGCTTGAAAGAGCGCTACCGCAATGAAATCCGCGACGCACTGCACAAGCAGTTCGGCTACGGCAACGTCATGCAGATCCCGACGGTGACCAAGGTTGTGGTCAACATGGGTGTCGGCGAGGCCGCCCGGGACGCCAAACTGATCAACGGCGCCGTCAACGACCTGTCGCTGATCACCGGGCAGAAGCCGGAGATCCGCAAGGCGCGCAAGTCCATTGCGCAGTTCAAGTTGCGCGAAGGCATGCCGATCGGCGCGCGGGTCACCCTGCGTGGCGACCGTATGTGGGAGTTCCTCGACCGGCTCACCTCGATCGCGCTGCCCCGTATCCGTGACTTCCGCGGGTTGTCGCCCAAGCAGTTCGACGGTGTCGGCAACTACACCTTCGGTCTCGCCGAGCAGTCGGTCTTCCACGAGATCGACGTGGACAAGATCGACCGCGTCCGCGGTATGGACATCAGCGTCGTCACCTCGGCGACGAACGACGACGAAGGACGAGCGCTGTTGCGGGCCCTCGGCTTTCCCTTCAAGGAGAACTGAGCAGATGGCGAAGAAGGCACTGGTCAACAAAGCCAACCGCAAGCCGAAGTTCGCGGTGCGCGGCTACACGCGCTGCAGCAAGTGCGGTCGTCCGCGCGCGGTGTTCCGCAAGTTCGGGCTCTGCCGAATCTGCTTGCGCGAGATGGCGCATGCGGGCGAGTTGCCCGGCGTGCAGAAGAGCAGTTGGTGACAGGACACAGGGACTAAACCATGACGATGACGGACCCAATCGCGGACTTCTTGACACGTCTGCGCAACGCCAACTCGGCGTACCACGACGAAGTGACCCTGCCGCACTCCAAGATCAAGGCCAACATCGCCCAGATCCTGAAGAGCGAGGGTTACATCACCGACTTCCGCACCGAGGATGCTCGGGTCGGCAAGTCGCTGATCGTCCAGCTCAAGTACGGACCCAGCCGCGAGCGCAGCATCGCTGGTCTGAAGCGGGTGTCCAAGCCCGGCTTGCGGGTGTACGCAAAGTCCACCAACCTGCCGCGGGTACTGGGAGGCCTTGGCGTCGCGATCATTTCGACGTCGTCGGGTCTGCTCACCGACCGTCAGGCAGCCAGACAAGGCGTGGGCGGCGAAGTCCTCGCGTACGTATGGTGAGGGGTTAGACGATGTCGCGTATTGGTAAGCAACCGGTTCCGATTCCCGCGGGAGTCGACGTAACCATCGAGGGCCAGAACGTCTCGGTCAAGGGGCCCAAGGGCACTCTGGAACTGACTGTCGCCGAACCGATTACGGTGGCCCGCAACGACGACGGCGCCATCGTGGTCGCCCGTCCGAACGACGAACGGCAGAACCGTTCGCTGCACGGGCTGTCGCGCACCCTGGTGGCCAACCTGGTCACGGGTGTGACCGAGGGCTACACCACCAAGATGGAGATCTACGGGGTGGGCTACCGCGTGCAACTCAAAGGCAGCAACCTGGAGTTCGCGCTCGGTTACAGCCACCCGGTGGTGATCGAGGCGCCTGAGGGCATCACGTTCGCCGTGCAGGCCCCGACGAAGTTCACCGTCACGGGTATCGACAAGCAGAAGGTCGGCCAGATCTCGGCGAACATCCGCCGTCTGCGCCGCCCCGACCCGTACAAGGGCAAGGGCGTGCGCTACGAGGGTGAGCAGATCCGCCGCAAGGTCGGAAAGACAGGTAAGTAGTCATGGCGCAATCACAGGCTGAAGCGCAAAAGCCCGTGGGGCAGAGCGTATCCGCGACCCGCCGGGTCTCGCGGCTGCGCCGGCACGCACGGCTGCGCAAGAAGATCTCCGGCACCGCGGAGCGTCCCCGACTGGTGGTCAACCGGTCTTCGCGGCACATTCACGTGCAACTGGTGAATGACCTGAACGGCACCACGGTGGCTGCGGCTTCGTCGATCGAATCCGACGTGCGCGGACTGGATGGGGACAAGAAAGCCCGTAGCGTGCGGGTCGGACAGTTGATCGCCGAGCGGGCCAAGGCTGCCGGCGTCGACTCCGTGGTCTTCGACCGCGGCGGCTACACCTACGGTGGACGGATCGCGGCATTGGCCGATGCTGCCCGCGAGAACGGATTGAGTTTCTGATGAACGGAAGGACCGCATAATGGCGGAACAGTCCGCTGGGGGTCAGGGCCCCGACAGCCGTGACGGCGGCCGCGACTCGCGCGACGGACGGGGCCGCCGCGACGGCGGTGGCCGTGGCGGTCGCGACCGCGACCGCGACGGTGACAAGAGCAATTACCTGGAGCGGGTCGTCGCGATCAACCGTGTCTCCAAGGTGGTCAAGGGTGGTCGGCGATTCAGCTTCACCGCTCTGGTCATCGTCGGTGACGGCAACGGGATGGTCGGTGTCGGCTACGGCAAGGCCAAAGAGGTTCCGGCCGCGATCGCCAAGGGCGTCGAGGAGGCCCGCAAGGGTTTCTTCCGGGTGCCGTTGATCCGCGGGACCATCACGCACCCGGTACAGGGCGAGGCCGCCGCCGGCGTCGTGCTGCTGCGCCCGGCCAGTCCGGGTACCGGTGTGATCGCCGGTGGTGCGGCGCGTGCGGTGCTGGAATGCGCCGGCGTGCACGACATCCTGGCCAAGTCGCTCGGTAGCGACAACGCGATCAACGTGGTGCATGCGACCGTCGCCGCGTTGAAGATGCTGCAGCGTCCCGAAGAGGTGGCCGCTCGCCGCGGTCTGCCCATCGAGGACGTCGCCCCGGCCGGGATGCTCAAGGCGCGCCGCGAGAGCGACGCCCTGGCCGCTGCCGCGGCACGAGAGGGAACAGCACAATGAGCCAGTTGAAGATCACCCAGGTGCGCAGCACCATCGGTGCGCGCTGGAAGCAGCGCGAAAGCCTGCGCACGCTGGGCCTGCGCAAGATTCGCCACTCGGTGATCCGCGAAGACAACCCGCAGACGCGCGGGTTGATCGCAGTGGTGAACCACCTGGTTGAGGTGGAGTCGGCGCCCGAAGGGAAGACACAGTGACCATCAAGCTGCACGACCTGCGGCCTGCGCCCGGGTCGAAGACCGCGCGCACCCGAGTCGGCCGCGGTGAAGGCTCCAAGGGCAAGACCGCGGGCCGCGGTACCAAGGGTACGAAGGCTCGCAAGAATGTTCCATCGACCTTCGAGGGTGGGCAGATGCCCATCCACATGCGACTGCCCAAGTTGAAGGGCTTCCGCAACCGGTTCCGCACCGAGTACCAGGTGGTCAACGTCGGCGACATCAGCCGCTTGTTCCCCGAGGGCGGCACCGTCGGCATCGACGAGTTGGTGGCCAAGGGCGCGGTTCGCAAGAACGGGTTGGTCAAGGTGCTCGGCGACGGCAAGCTGACTGTGAAGGTCGACCTGACCGCACACAAGTTCAGCGGCAGCGCACGGGAGAAGATCACTGCGGCCGGCGGCAGCGCCACCGAGCTGTAGTCTCGCGAGCAGACGTAAAAGCCCCCGCACGCCCGGCGTGTCGGGGGCTTTTACGTCTGCTCGCGCGAGCTAACTCAGCCGCGGAATCACTTCTGCGGCAAGGCGTTCCATCTGCTCGCGGTCCTCAGCGACGTCCGCGCCGACCGGATTGAACAGCAGCATCTGCGCGCCCGCGTACATCACCTCCCGCAGACCGCGGATCACATCTTTGGGTGTGCCGTAGACCGGAACAGCGTCAATGCCGGCCATGCCGCCATAGATGCGACGCAGCCCGGCGAGCACACGTTCGCGGGCCCGCTCGGCATCATCGTCGATCATCAGGTAGACACGCTTGCCGATGGTGAAGTCCACCGGGTCCTTGTGTTGTTCGGCGAGTTCGCGGCGCACGATCTCCACGGCCTTGGCGAAGTCCGCAGTCGTGGAAGAACCGGCGCCGAGAAAGGCGTCACCGTGCCGCACCGCCCGGGCCAGGGCCTTGGGCGCCAGGCCGCCGAACCAGATCGGCGGATGCGGCCGCTGCGCAGGCTTGGGGGCGATGGGCAGGTCGTCGACATCGCGGAACCTGCCGTGAAACGTCACCCGGGGCTCGTCGGACCACGCGGCCTTCATCAACTGCAGGCCTTCGGTGAAGTAGCTGATGAAACTGTCCTGCTCCACGCCGAAAGCGGCGAAACGGCGACGGCCACCGCCGGGGGCGATACCCACGTCGAGCCGGCCGTGGCTGAGGCGGTCGACGGCGGTGATCGCCGAGGCCAGTTGCAACGGATCATGCAGTGACGTGACGAGAACGGCGACTCCCAGGCGCAGCCGCTGCGTGCAGGCCGCCGCGTAGGCGAGCAACTCCAGCGGTGCCAGCAGGGGTGCGTCCCCGATGATCTGCTCGAGGACCCAGCCGCCCTCAAACCCGAGTTGCTCCGCCCGGGCGAGATAGGAACGCAGCCCGTCCGCGTCGAAGTCGCCCGAAATGAGTTGGGGGATGGCTATCGAATACCTCACGGGCTCCACCGTACGGGCCGGATCGGGGCCGGTCGGTAGGCTATCTAAGATGTTCGCGTTTATGCCCTCACTGCCCGGAGTCAACGAAGTCCGTGCCCTTGTCGACCGGGTCGACACCGCCCGGCACCACGGCGTGCCGAACGGTTGCGTGCTGGAGTTGAACCTGCAGAGCGCGCCACCGGAGACCACCGGCTTCGACCCGTTCACCATCCTCACCGGCGGTGGGCGTCAGATGTCGCTGCGCGAGACGGTCGCCGCCATCCATCGTGCCGCCGAGGACCCCCGGGTCGCGGGGCTGATCGCGCGTGTGCAGCTGCCGCCGTCGCCGATCGGGGCGGTACAGGAGCTGCGGGATGCCATCGCCGCGTTCAGCGCCGTCAAGCCGTCCGTGGCGTGGGCGGAGACCTACCCGGGCACGCTGTCGTACTACGTGGCTTCCGCGTTCCGGGAGATCTGGATGCAGCCTTCCGGTGGTGTCGGGCTGATCGGCTTCGCGGCGAACGCGATGTTTCTGCGGGATGCGCTGCACAAGGCGGGTATCGAGGCGCAGTTCGTAGCCCGTGGTGAATACAAGTCTGCGGCAAACCTTTTCACCGAAGACGGCTTCACCGACGCGCACCGCGAAGCGGTCACCCGCATGCTGGAGAGCCTGCAGAGCCAGGTGTGGCAGGCGGTGGCCGAGTCGCGCAAGATCACTGTCGAGGACTTGGACGCGATGGCCGATCGCGCTCCGCTGATGCGCGACGACGCCCTGGCCTCGGGGCTGGTCGACCACATCGGATTCCGCGACGAGGCCTACGCCCGCATGGCGGAATTGGCCGGCGGGACAACGGGTTCGCAAGACGATGACGCCGACGCCGAGGAGAAGCCGCCGCGGATGTACCTGGCGCGCTATGCGGGTTCGGCCCGGTCGCGTCTGGCGCCGCCGGTGCCCGCCATCCCGGGGCGGCGCGCCAAGCCCACCATCGCCGTGGTCACTGTCGAAGGCGCGATCGTCAACGGTCGGGGCGGGCCGCAGGGTGTGCCTTTCGGTCCGTCCAACGCCGGCGGCGACACCATCGCTGCGGCGCTACGCGAGGTGGCGGCCGACGATTCGGTGTCGGCGATCGTGGTCCGCGTGGACAGTCCCGGTGGTTCGGTGACCGCATCGGAGACCATCTGGCGCGAGGTGAAACGAGCCCGCGAACGCGGCAAGCCGGTGGTGGCCTCGATGGGCTCGGTCGCCGCTTCCGGCGGGTACTACGTCTCGATGGCCGCCGACGCGATAGTCGCCAACCCGGGAACGATCACCGGCTCGATCGGTGTCATCACCGGGAAGCTGGTGGTGCGCGACCTCAAGGACCGGTTGGGGGTGGGCTCGGACACGGTGCGCACCAACGCGAATGCCGATGCCTGGTCGATAGACGCCCCGTTCACCCCGGAGCAGCAGGCCCGGCAGGAGGCCGACGCCGACCTGTTCTACACCGACTTCGTGCAGCGCGTCGCAGACGGCCGCAACCTGACCACCAAAGACGTGGATACCGTTGCGCGCGGCCGGGTTTGGACGGGCGCCGACGCGCTGGAGCGTGGGCTGGTCGATGAGCTCGGTGGCTTCCGCACCGCGGTGCGCCGCGCAAAGGTACTGGCCGGGCTGGACCCGGACACCGAGGTTCGGGTGCTGAGCTATCCGGGATCGTCGTTGCTGGACATGCTGCGCCCCCGGGCGTCGTCACAGCCCGGAGCGGCTTCGTTGCCCGAGGCCGTCGGTGCACTGCTCACCCGCTCGGTGGCCGGGATCGTCGACAACGTCGAGCAGACGTTGAGTGGCGCCCGCGTTCTGTGGGCAGGTCAGTCGCGCTTCTGAGGCCGGCCAGATGGCGGCGGCCCGGCTACGTTCGATGGCGATCGCCGCTAAGTCAGCCTCGCGCTGATGAAGATGATCTCGCCGAGCGGGTCGTCATCTCCGGGGGCGGGAAGCTGCAGACCGTGTTGCTTGAACAGCTCGGTCCGCGTCACCCCGTCGGCCTGCCAGCCCTTGTCGCGCAGATAGTCGACGACATGGGTGCGCGACCCGGAGTACACCAGCGAGGCCATGTCGATGTCCAACCCGTGGTTGCGGAACCGTCCGGACATTTCACGGACCTTTTCCGCGTCGAAATCGACTATGCCGGGCACGAATTCGGTCGCGACGGTGCTGCCTGGGGCACTGAGCGCGGTGATGTTGTCGAACAACCGGTCCTGAGCTTCCGGGGGCAGGTAGATCAGCAGCCCCTCGGCGAGCCACGCCGTCGGCTGTGACGGGTCCAGGCCGGCCTCCCTGAGTGCGGAGGGCCAGTCGCCGCGCAGGTCGATGGCCACGGTGCGCCGTGTGGCGGTCGGTTCGGCCCCGATCTCGGCGAGGGTGGTTGTCTTGAACTCGATGACCTGGGGTTGGTCGATCTCGTAGACGACCGTCCCGTCGGGCCAGGGCAGCCGGTAGCCGCGCGCATCCAACCCGGACGCCAGGATCACCACCTGCCTGATACCGGATTCGGTCGCGGCGGTGAAGTATTCGTCAAAGTACTTGGTGCGCACTCCCATTCCGCCGATCATCGCCTGTACCCGCTCAGGCTTGAAGTCCTCGAGCGCCTCGGTTTGCAGCTCCCCGTCCAGCATCTTGGTGAAGAAGTCCACACCGACCGCCCGCACCAGCGGTTCGGCGAAGGGGTCCTTGATCAGGCCGTCGGGAGCCTTGGTCACCATCGCGCGGCCGGCCGCGACCATGGTCGCGGTGGCGCCGACACTCGACGCGAGATCCCAGTTGTCGTCGTGAGCGCGTGGCATGCGTGTCCTATCTGTCGCGGTTAGTGCCGTGTATACAACGTTCGGCTCGCCCACCGCATTTCCGTCCCCGCAAATTGACCCGAATAGGTTCCGGTCGGCGGTCTGGTTAGGGCACGCTGAAGCGATGAGTAGCGGCAAAGTGGAAGGCAAACACGTCCTCATCACGGGTGCGTCATCGGGAATCGGTGCGGCCCTGGCCCGGGCGATGGCTGCCCGGGGCGCGACGGTGGGTGTGGTGGCGCGCCGCGAAGACCGGCTGGCCGACGTCTTGGCTGACTGCCGTGCCAGCTCACCGGACTCGGTGATGTGGGTCGCCGATCTTGCCGACGGCATCACGGCCAGCAGGCTGGCGCTGCAGGCATGGCACGCCATGAGTGGCATCGACATCCTGGTGAACAACGCCGCAATTCCCAAGCGGCGCAGCGTGGCCGCGCTCAAGCCGTTCGAGGTGGAGAATGTCATGCAGGTCAACTTCATCGCGCCGATGCGGCTGACGCTCGCGCTGTTGCCGCGCATGCTGGCCCGGCGTGCCGGCACCATCATCAACGTGTCGAGCGTTGCCGGCCGGCTCGGCATTGCTACCGAATCCGCATACTGCGCCAGCAAGTTCGCCCTGTGCGGCTGGACCGAGGCGATGGCCATCGACCTGGCGGACACCGGCGTCTCGGTGAAATTGATTCAGCCCGGTCCGGTTGACACCGAGATCTGGGACCAGCCCGACAACGAACCGCCCGCCTACACCGGACCCAAGGTCACGCCGGAGGAGGTTGCCGAGGGCATCATCGGCGCAATGGACAGCGACCGCTTCGAGCACTACCTACCCGACCTCAAAGCGGTGGTCGATGCCAAGAACGCCGATCTCGACGCGTTCATCGCCGGCATGACGCAACCGTGAGGGCACTCGTCTACGGGGTGTCGCCCGAGCCCCATGATGTTCCGGCGGACGCGGGTGTGCTTGTCCAGAATCTCGCCCGGACTCCCACCGCATTGCGTGAGATTCCGGATCCCATTCTGCTGCATGACGATTGGGTGATCACCCGACCCCGGTTGACGGGTATCTGTGGGTCGGACTCCAAGCAGATACTGATGGACTTCGGCGCGGATGACGCCGACAACGCCCTGGCCGCGTTCTGTTCTTTCCCGCAGGTGATGGGCCACGAGGTGGTGGCCGATGTAGTCGAGTTGGGGCCGGAAGCCCGGGGGATCGAGGTCGGTCAGCGCGTGGTGCTCAACCCGTGGCTCTCCTGTGGGCCCCGTGGCATCCACCCGCCATGTCCGGCTTGCGACAGCGGAGACTACAGCCTGTGCTGGAGCTTCACCGACGGCGACATCAAACCCGGCATCCACACCGGCGTTTCCGCCGATGTCACCGGCGGATACGCGGAGTTGATGCCGGCACACGACAGCATGCTGTTCCCGGTTCCTGATTCGGTGCCCGACGAGATTGCGGTGTTCGCGCAGCGGCGCGGTCAAGGTGGCGATCGATCAGCGCTAGGTATGCATGGTCTCAAGCCCGGTCAATCGGGTTCGTCATCATCCTCGCTTGGGTCGGGGGTGAACAGTTTTTCCGGGTGGTGGAATGTATTTATTCGCGGTTGGCCGTGGTCCAAGTGCGCGGGCGGGAGCCATTGGGTGTCGCCTTTGGCGTTTTTGCGGGTGGTCCAGCCTTTTTCGGCGAGGCGGTTATCCGGACCGCAGGCGAGGGTGAGGTCGTGGATGTCGGTGACGTGGGTGTTCGTCCAGCCGCTGGCATGGTGCACCTGGGTGTGGTAGCCGGGGACGTCGCAACCCGGCCGGGTGCAGCCACCGTCTCTGGCCAGCAACATCATTCGCTGAGCCAGGTTCGCCAAGCGTTTGGTGTGAAACAGCGCCAGCGGCTTGGCCCGGTCGAACACGGCCAAGTAATGGTGGGAGTTGGCGGCCCAGCGGATCAGGACAGGCAGGGGGATCCGGGTGCCCCCGGCGGTGCGGGCGCGTCCCGCCCCGGCCTCGAGGTCTTTGAGACTGGTGGTGACGATGATGCTGACGGGTAGGCCGTTGTGGGTGCCCAGCTCGCCGGAGGCGAACAGCTCCCGAATGGCGGTGACCATGGCGTCGTGGTTGCGTTGGGGTTGGCTGCGGGTGTCGTGGCGGGCGGCGTCGTCATCGGGTGCGCCGTCGAGGACGGGCGTGTCGTCCTCGGGGTTGGCGGCGCCGGGGGCGGCGAGTTTGGCCCACAGCGCTTCGATCAACGCCCGTAGTTCGGGGGTGATCAGGCCGCTGATGCGCGACATGCCGTCGTACTGCTGGGGCCCCAGGATCAGGCCGCGTTTGCGGGCGCATTCCTCGTCGGTGTAGTCGCCATCGGGGTGCAGCACTGCCATCAGTTCGCGGGCGTATTTGGCGACCTGGTCCGGGCGGAAATCGCACGCCTTGCCGGCGAGGTCTTTTTCGGCGGCTTCCCAGGTGTCCAGATCGATGGTCGTGGGCAGGTGGGCGAGGAAGTCGCGGATCACTTTCACTGCGGCATCACCGACCAACCCGGCGCATTGGGCGGCCGCGGTCGCGGTCAACAGCGGTGCCAGTGGCTCGCCCGTGAGTGCGCGTCGCTGGCCGAGGTCTTCGGCTTCGGCGATGCGGCGGTTGGCGTCGGCTTTGGTGATGCGCAGCCGATCGGCCAGTGCGGCGGGCAGTTTGCCGCCGAGTTCTTCTTCGGTGGCCTGGGTTTTGATCTGGTTGATCAGGGCGTGGCGTACCGACCGCGAGCGGCGTTCCCGGCGTTCCTCGCGCTCGAGGGCCCGCAGCAGCTCCGGGGTGGTCAGCGCCTCAAAGCTCAACGCGCACAGCCGGTCCTGCACCTCGTCGGACGCGTCGAAGACCTCCACGATCTCCTCGCGCGTACTCGATGCCATACTCACGATTTTACGAAGGGCCACCGACAACAATTCGCGCCAAACCCGCTCGGCAGAGCCGCATTTCGCTCACGGCATAAGCGCACTGCTCGCGACCGAAAGCTCTGAAATCAGATGCTGACCCACCTATGCCGGACGCACGGCCTGGTAATACGCGAGTTGTCCGACCACCCGTTGCGATTGCGTGGCAACCTCGCTGCACTCGAACCCGGCCTCGCTCAGCAGCCGAGGAACCGCGTCGCCGATGTTCTCGCTGAAGTGCGGATTGCGCTTCACCAGACGTGCCAGGATGCCGTGGTGGGCGTGCGCGCCGCCGGCGATGTCGACCAGATGCAACCGGCCGCCCGGACGCAGCACCCGGAAAATCTCGGCGGCAACCTCGGGCTTCGCGTCGCCGCCGACATGGTGCAGCATCATCGACGACAGCACCCGGTCGAACTCGCCGTCGGCGTACGGCAACCGTTGGGCGTAGGCATGGTCGAACCGAATGCCGGTCAATCCAGCGGCTTTTCGCCGCGCCCGGTCGAGTATCCGAGGGTCGGGGTCGGATCCCACCGCCTCGATCCCGGGCCGAGACCTCTTGGCTCGGATGATCACATTGCCAGTGCCGCAGCCGATTTCAAGCACGCGTTGTCCGTCGGCAAGTTCGGCCTGCCGGATCAGCTTCTGGTAGACGTTGTTGAATCCCATGACGCGGGACATGAGGTCGTAGGCGGGCAGTAGCGCCTGGTGACCGGTCGCAGGCAGATAGTCATTTG
This sequence comes from Mycobacterium sp. Z3061, assembly GCF_031583025.1. Lineage (NCBI taxonomy): Bacteria > Bacillati > Actinomycetota > Actinomycetes > Mycobacteriales > Mycobacteriaceae > Mycobacterium > Mycobacterium pumcae. Next base: position 1,290,032 of record NZ_CP134062.1, read on the forward strand.
GATGATGCTTGGTCATACTGTCCATAATCGCCGCCTCGGCAACAGCATGATTGGGTGATCATCGCCTCGACTTGGACTATCTTTGGCAATATGACGCAAGCCACCCGGCTCAGCCGGCACCGCGATGGCGTGCCCGTCTACCGGTACCGGACCGATCCCGGAACACCTCCCGTTTCAGTGGTCCGCTACCACGAGTTCGCCGAGGGCCGTCCGCACATCCATGATTTTCCGGCGCTCTGGTATGTGCCCGCGGCCGGTGTGGTCTACGTGGCGGCTCCCGGCAAGGTGCTCAATCCTAAGCAGGTCTTTCCGGTCGGGGACGGGGTGGCGGTGTTCTTCGATCCGGTCGCCCTGGGTGAGGACGCGCGCTCGCCCTGGCCTGCCTGGCGGACGCACCCGCTGCTGTTCCCGTTCCTGCACGGGGAATCCGGCGGGGTGTTGCGGCTGCAGCTGCCTGGTGACCGTAAATCACTGTGGGACAGCACGATCAGCTCCATCGAAAGCGAACTTGGGCTACGCCGGGAAAGTTATCAACAGGCCACATTGGCGCACCTGACCCTACTGCTGATCGAACTGGCCCGCCTGGCCGGTGACATCGTCGACGGTCTGCGCCGCAGTGGCGAACCGCTGCTGGCCGACGTGTTCGCGGTGATCGACCGCCGCCTCGGTGAGCCGCTGTCGCTGCGCGACGTGGCCGGGGAGGTGGGGATGACGCCCGGGCACCTGACCACGGTGGTTCGTCGGCGTACCGGACGGACGGTGCAGGAGTGGATCATCGAACGGCGTATGGCCGAAGCGCGGGAGTTGTTGGCCGAGACCGATATACCCATCGGTGAAATCGCGCGACGTGTCGGCATATCCGACGCGGGCTATTTCAGCCGGCTCTTCAGCCGCGCACACGGCGGCTCGCCTCGTCAGTGGCGTGCCGGGCACGCGCTCTCGGGTCACCGTTAGTTCAGCGACCCATATGATCCGGTGATCGGCAGGTCTATCGGCGTCATAACCCCCGGCGCCGCCTCGCACACGAAGGGGATGGCGTTGACGGCCGCGACCGCGGTGCTGTCCATCAGCACGGTCATCGCGTCCTGTCCGGGTTTCCCGAAGCGGATCGTCGCGTCGACGTACGGCTCCCCATCGATCACGATGCTGAAACCCTCGGGATCCTCCCATTGCGGATCGAGCCCGTCGCCGCTCATGGTCCAACAGATGGCCAGCTCGATCACCGGTCTCCCGTTGCGCAACCCTCGGTAGGTCCGGCGCTGGCCACCGACCGTACCGGCCTCGTAGGTCGTCCAGCCGAGATCCAAATCCTGCTTCACCACGGCGTTTTCGACGAAAGCCTCCTTGCCGTCGAGTTCGGCGCCCAGCATGGCGGCCACCATGTCCAGCGTCTCGAAGTACCCGAGGCCGAACCGCTGGGTGGCCGGGTCGATCGGCGTGACCCGTTGCCGCGGCGGCTTGCCGAACCCCAGCACCCGCCAGGCGTCCCGCACCGGATAGGTCGTGCAGTCCAACGTCTCCGCCAACCGGACGTTGCGCACGCGAGGGCACGCGCCGGTGAGAAAACCCGCCACCACGTTGATGAAACCGGGCTCGAACCCGGTGCCGAGGAAGGTCGCGCCACCGGAACGGGCGGCCGCTTCGAGGGCCGCGCGCTCCGTCGGATGGTGGCTGCCGGTCAGGAAGTCACCCGTCGTGACGACGTTGATGCCGCGGCCCAGCATCCTGGCCACCAACTCGTAGTCGATCAGGCGCGGCAGGTAGTTCACGCAATCCGGCGCCAGGTCCAGCAGGGCGTCGACATCGTCGGTTGCCGCCAACCCGATGGGTTCTCGGCCGGCCAGCACACCGGCGTCGCAACCGACTTTGTCGGCACCGAAGGCATGGACACCCGCGACGTGCAGGTCGTCGCGGTCGAGCAGGATACCCAGCGCCCGCTTGCCGATATTGCCGGTGGACCATTGCACCACTTGCCGCATGCCCAACGGTAACCGTTGACAGCCCGACTCGAACACTGTTCTAATCAGAACATTGTTCGAAATGGGGGTGGCATGGAGGCGCCGGTACTGCGCTACGGCGCTCTGGATCGCGAGCATCTGATCAAGCACCTGTGGCAACTGGCCAAACGCGTCGGCGTGCACAAGGTGACGATGCGGGAGTTGGCTGCCGAAGCGGGCACCCGGCCGTCCTCGGTGTACTACCACGTCCGCGACAAGTCCGAACTGCTCGATCTGCTGATCGAATCGGTACTGGCGCAGATCGAGGTGCCACCGCAGGGTGACTGGGAATCCCGGCTGGTCGCGCTCTATATGAACGCCTGGCAGGTGCTTGTCGAGGTCCCGGGGATCGCTGGGCTGCTGCAGGGGCATCCGCACACCGCGGCGGCAACCGAGATGGACCGGGCGACCCGCCGCATCCTGAACGAATCAGGTTTGCGGGCTGAGCATTTCGAGGCGGCACACGCTGCGCTGTACGTGCACCTGCTGGGCTCGGTGCAGCTTGAACATCTACGCCGCACCGCCGACGGACCCAGCGACGGGATGTTCTCCTACGGCTTGCGCCTGATCCTGAGCGGTCTACGCAACGAGATCAGGGGGGCTTCATGACGGATACGGTGATCGATCTCGCTGACCCTGAATTGTGGGCGTCGGATTTTCCGGACGCATTGTTCGAGCAGTTGCGGGCCGGTACCCCCGTGTTCCACCAGGAACTCACCGACGACGTCAAATCGGCTGTCGGCCGCGAATTCTGGGTGTGCACCAGACATGCCGACGTCGCGCGGGTGCACCGCGATCACGAGTCGTTCACCGCCACCCGAGGACCGCTCATCCAGGATGTGCCGCTGTTCGACGCGTATCCGGCCATCGTGAGTCTGGATCCACCGGATCACACCATTCGCCGCAGAGTCATCACGCGCGCCTTCACGCCGCGCGCCGTGGCCAAGCTGGAGGACGGCATTCGTGCCCGCGCCCAGGAGATGGCAGGCGTTTTGTTGCGCGATGGCGGCGGCGAATTCGTCGATCTGGCCGCGGGACTGCCGATTTCGGTGATCGGGGATATTGTCGGGATACCCGGGGCCGACCGGCCGCGCGTGTTCGAACTGATCGACAAAGTGCTCAAGACCGCCGGCGGCCAACTGTCGGTCCCCGACGGCGACGACTTGATGCCTTTCCTCGAATTGTTCCAATACGCCAGCGAGCTGACCGCCCATAAACGTGAACATCCCGTGGACGACATCTGGAGCGCGCTGTGCACCACGGAGATCACCGCGGAATCGGGGGAGACCTTCCTGCTGCCCGCCAACGAGCTGGAGATCTTCTTCTTCATTCTCGGCCTGGCCGGGGCGGACACCACCCGAAATGCGTTGTGCGACGGCATCCGGGCGTTCGTGGCCAATCCGGACCAGACGGCGCGCTACCGCGACGATCCGCAGGCGCGCCCCACCGCGGTCGAGGAGGTGATCCGCTACTCCACGCCGATCATGTTCTGGGTGCGTGGCGCGACCAGGGACGTGGTGCTGGGCGACACCATGATTCCGGAGGGCGCACGGGTGGTCACCATGTTGCGTTCGGCCAACCGCGACGAGGACGTCTTCACCGACCCCTACCGCTTCGACATCCGCCGGGATCCCAACCCGCACCAGTCTTTCGGGGGCGGCGGCGCCCATCACTGCCTGGGGGCGATGCTGGCCCGGGCCGAGGTGAGGGCCGCCCTTGACGAGATTCTGTTGCCTACCAACAACATTGAACTGGGCGAGCCTAGGCTACGGCTACCACACCTGGCCAACAACATGACCGTGTACGAATCTGTGCCGGTGACCTTGAGCTAAAGCGGCTCGATGTCCAGCCAGTGGTCGATCTCGAACCGGTCGGCCACGGTGCGCAGCGTCGCGCCTCCGTGTCCGGGGTAGTGCGCGGGTACGACGGCCGCACCGGACGCGGCGGCCTCGGAGAAGATCCGGCGGCGGGTGACGGCGGCGGCGGCCTGGTCGATGTCGAAGGCGCAGGGGTCGTCGGGGCGGCGCACCTGTATGGGGTTGTGGGTGAGGTCGCCGACGAAGACCGCCGGACGGCCCGCGTCGAGCCAGAGCACCGAGGAGCCGGGAGTGTGCCCCGGCGCGGGGCGTAACCGCAGCGAGGGACTGATCTCGAAGTCCTCCGACCATTGGACGATCTGGGCATCCACGGGCAGGACGCTGTCCTCGAACACCAGCCGGTTGCCGCGCTGCTGCAGCTCCTCATCTTCGGTGCGCGGATTCTGTTGTGCCGCTGCCCCGTCCGGGTGAAAGTGGCGGTAGTCGGGTTCCGGGACCAGGTATCGGGCGTTCGGGAACGTCGGCAACCACGCGCCGTCGTGCAGCGTGGTGTTCCATCCGACGTGATCGGAGTGGACGTGCGTGTTGACCACGACGTCGACAGCGGTGCGGTCGATGCCGGCCGATTGCAGCGCCGCCAGATAGCCGGTTTTCAAGTGGTCCAGCGGCGGCATCTGCGGGCGGGTCCGGTCGTTGCCGACGCCGGTGTCCACGACGATGGTCAGTCCGTCGACCTCGATCACCCAGCTCTGGATCGCGATGTGCCACTGATCGGTATCGGGGTCGAAGAAATCGGGCGCCAACAGGTCGGCATTGTCGCGCCACCCGGCGGGCGGCGTGTGCGGGAAGGCGCGCGTCGGCAGGTCGAACCGCAACTCCAGCACCCGCTTCACGGTGGCGCGTCCCAGTTCAACCGCAGCCATCAATTCCTCCTCGGCGGGTGCGAAACAGGCGACGTATCCACGGCGCGTCGCGTCGCAGAATTCACAACGGGCGCATGCCGGCGTCAGAGACTGCGCAGGTAGGTGTACACACCGGCGAAGTTGCGGTTCACTTCCTCGGGCACCGGCACGTAGCCACCGAGTGCCCTTGCGCCCCAAGCAATTTGCGCAGTGCGCTCGACCAGTGCGGTAATGTGCATCACCTTGTCGGGACGCGGTCCCACGGCCACCAGGCCGTGGTTGGCGATCAGGGCGGCGCCCCGTCCTTCCAGTGCCTTGACCGCGTTGGCGCCGACGTCGGGACTACCCGATGCGGCGTACTCGGCGCAGCGCACGTCCCCGCCGCAGTACACCGCGAACTCGTCGATGCAGGCCGGGATCGGCTGATGCGCGACGGCGAACATGGTGGCCCACACCGGGTGGCTGTGGATGACGCTGCCGATGTCGTCGAACGCCTGATAGCAGGCCAGGTGTAGCTGCATCTCGGTCGAGGGCATGCGCCCGTCCTTCGCCTGCAGCACGCCGCCGTCCGGGTCCACCAGGACCAAATCATCGAGGACCATGTCTGCGTAGTCGACCGATGAGGGCGTGATCACCAGGTTGCCGTCGGAGCGTCGCGCCGAGATGTTGCCTGCGGTGCCCTCCACCAGACCGCGGCGCAGCATGTCCTTGGCCGCCGCCAGCACGGCGTCTTCCGCGTTCTCAACGAATTTCATGAGCCCAGCACCTCCGGGTTGACGATATGGGCGGGCCTCCCGCCGGACAGCAGCGCCTCCAGATCGTCGGCGACCAGCTGTGCCTGCCGTGCCTCAGTGTTCCATGTGGCGCCGCCGATGTGCGGGGTCAGCACGACGTTGGGCATCGTGGTCAGCGGGTGATCGGCGGGCAGCCATTCGCCGGCGAAATGGTCCAGGCCCGCCGCCGCCACCTTGCCGGTCTGCAGCGCGTCGACCAGGGCGTCGGTGTCGTGCAACTGGGCCCGCGCGGAATTGAGGAAGACGACGCCGTCGCGCATCGCCGCGAACTGTTGCGCTCCGATCATCCCGACGGTGTCGTCGGTGACCGGTGCGTGCAGGGAGACGACGTCGGACTCGGCCAGCAGCTGCTCCAGCGTGTGGTGGGCGTCGTCGCAGTACGGATCGTGCGCGATGACCCGCAGGCCCAGCCCCGACAGCCGCCACTGGGTGGCCCGGCCGACGGCGCCCAGGCCCACCAGCCCGGCGGTGAGCCCGGCGATCTCCCAGCCGCGGAACCGCTGATAGGGGATGCTGCCGTCGCGAAAGATATTGCCGCTGCGCACATCCGCGTCGGCAGCGACCAGCCGGCGGGTGGCCGCGAGCAGCAGCGCGACCGTCATCTCCGCGACCGCGTCGGCATTGCGGGCCGGGGTGTTGAGCACCGGGATGCCGGCCGCCGTGGCACCGGCGACGTCGACGTTGTTGGGGTCGCCCCGGGTGGCCGCGATCGCCCGCAGCCCCAACTCGAACACCGGTCCTTTCACCGAATCGCTCTCCACCACAACGATATCGGCGGACTCGGCGGTGATCCGGTCGGCCAGTTGTCCGGCGTTGTAGATGCGCAGCGGCGTCTGTTCTATCCAGGGGTCGTAGACCACGTCGGCAAGTTCCGCGAGCTTGGCGAACCCCGGGCCGCGCAGCGGGGCCGTCACCAGGGCGCGTGGTCGAGATGTCACGAAACCCAATGCTGGCGTACCGTGGCGCCCGTGTCACGCGAAGACGTCACAATCGGCATCGACGTCGGCACGACGGCCGCGAAGGCGGTGGCGGTCGACGAAAGCGGCCGGGTGCACGCGCGGGCGCGCATTCCGCATCAGCTGCTGGTCCCGGCCCCCGACCGGCTGGAGCACAACGCAGAAGAAGCCTGGCGGGAGGGACCCCTCACGGCGCTGCGCCGGCTGAACCGGCCAGACGCCAAAGCGGTGGCCGTGTCGTCGATGGTGCCGTCTCTGACCGCTGTCGACGCCGACGGCCGGCCCCTCACCCCGGGGTTGCTGTACGGCGACAGCCGCGGCCGGGTGCCCGACGGCGCGGAGCAACCCGTGCCCGCCGTGGGCGAGGCCGCCGAGTTCCTGCGCTGGACGGCCGCGGAGGCCCCTGGTGCCGCGGGGTACTGGCCGGCGCCCGCCGTCGCCAATCACGCGCTGGCGGGCGAGGCGGTGATCGACTTCGCCACCGCGATCACCTCGCTGCCACTCTTCGACGGGACGGGTTGGAATGCGGCGGCCCTCGCCGACTGCGGTGCCACGGTCGATCAGATGCCGCGCGTCGAGACGTTCGGGAAACCGGTGGGACAGGTCCGGGGAACAGCAGCGGTGCTGGCGACCGGCGCCATCGACGCCCTGTGCGAGCAGATCGTCGCCGGAGCCGATCACGACGGCGACGTCCTCGTCCTGTGCGGCACCACCCTGATCGTCTGGATCACCGTTCCCGAAGCCCGCCAGGTACCCGGGTTGTGGACGATCCCGCACACCGCGGTGGGAAAGAGCCAGATCGGCGGAGCCAGCAATGCCGGCGGATTGTTCCTCGGGTGGATGGATCGGGTTGTTGCGCAAGCTGATCCACTGGGCGCTGATCCGAGGCGGGTGCCGGTGTGGTTGCCCTACATCCGCGGTGAACGCACGCCGTTCCACGACCCCGATCGGCGCGCGGCCCTGCACGGCGTCGATCTCACCCAGGACGCCGCATCCGTGCGGCGGGCCGCCTACGAGGCGTCGGGCTTCGTGGTCCGGCAGATCCTCGAGTTGAGCGGCGCGCCAGTGCGTCGCATCATCGCCTGCGGCGGCGGGACCCGCGTCCAACCGTGGATGCAGGCCATTGCCGACGCGACCGGTCGGCCCGTCGAGGTGTCCGCGGTCGCCGAGGGGGCGGCGCTGGGCGCTGCGTTTCTCGCGCGGATGGCGGTGGGACTGGAATCGGTGATCACCGACGCGGCCCGCTGGGCCGCGGTTGAGCGGGTCGTCGAACCGCGTCCTGACTGGGTGCGGCCGACGAAGGACAGGTACCGGCGCTTCCTGGAACTCAGCGGATCGCGATTGGCCTGACTGATGGCGCGTTCACGCGTCCGTCGTTCTACGCTAGTGCAATGACTGACCACGACCAGACCGCAGCCCGTCGAGAGATCGCAGACGCTTTGCTTGCCGCGTTGGAGCGCCGGCACGAGGTCGCTGATGCCATTGTCGAGGCCAAGAACAAGCCGGCGGCGGTCGAGGCGATCGTCGCGCTGCTGGGTACCTCGCATCTGGCTGCTGAAGCCGTGATGAGTATGTCCTTCGAACAGCTGACCCAGGACGCGCGCGCGAAGATCCTCGCGGAGCTCGACGACCTGAACAACCAACTCAGCTTCGCCCTCGGCGACCGGCCGGCAAGTTCGGGGGAGACCCTCGAGCTGCGGCCCTTCTCCGCTGCCGAGGACCGTGACATTTTCACCACCCGCACCGACGAGATCAAGTTTGCCGGCGACGGATCCGGCGCTCCGGCCGGCAGCATCGACGACGAGATCAGCAAGGCGCTCAAGCGTCTGCACGACGAAGAGGCCGTGTGGTTCGTTGCCGTCGATTCAGGTGAGAAGGTCGGCATGGTGTTCGGCGAACTGCTGAACGGTGAGGTGAATGTCAGGATTTGGATCCACCCCGAGCACCGCAAGAAGGGCTACGGCACGGCGGCGCTGCGCAAGTCGCGCTCGGAGATGGCATGGGCCTTCCCGGCCGTGCCGATGGTCGTTCGGGCACCCGCCGCCAATCCCGGCTGATCCCCGGGTAGGACGCAACTTCATTTACACGCTCGTCACACGCGCTTAAGATCGAGCCGTCCGTATTACCGTCACAGCCCACTTGCGGGGGGTCATGTGCCATCGGTCGAGCAGAGCTGCCGAGTTGGCGCGAATATCTGTGTGCCTCTTGCGTTTTCCTCGCATTCCCACTGGGCCTTGGCGACATCTACAGAACGGTGGTCCAGGTGAGTCGTCAATGGTATGAGCATCCTTCGCTGGTTCTGCAACTCAAGGCGCTGGCTGGACTGCGCAATGATCTACGCGACCACAACCTTTTTGAAGGTGACGGAATCCGTCCCAAGGACGATCTGGGGGAGGCCACCGAGGAGGTCAAGCGGGCGCGCACCCCGGACGGCACCTGGAACGACCTCTCCGAACCATGGATGGGGGCAAAGGGAACCGGCTTCGGGCGCAACGTCCCGCTGGCGAAGACCGTCACCGATACCAAGCGGTTGCTCGACCCGGACCCGCGGCTGATCAGCCGGCGGCTGATGGCGCGCGACGAATTCAAGCCCGCCGGAATCATCAACGCGCTGGCCGCGGCATGGCTGCAGTTCGAAAACCACAACTGGTTCTTCCACGGCGATGGTCTGGCGGACAAGACAATCGACATCCCGCTACGCAAGGGTGACGAGTTTCCCGAGGATCCGATGCGGATTCGCTGCACCATCCCGCCGCGCGGTGAAATCGTGGACGGCTGTCCGGCGCCGGTGTTCAGCAACGTTGAAACCCATTGGTGGGACGGGTCGCAGATCTACGGCAGCGGCAGGGAGCGCCAGGCCGAGGTGCGAACCTTTGTCGACGGCAAGATCAAGGTCGGCGACGACGGCCGACTGCCCAAGAGTGACATCCCCGGTATCGACCTGACCGGCATGCGGGAGAACTGGTGGGTCGGAGTCGGCATCCTGCACACCCTTTTCGCCCGCGAACACAACGCCGTGTGCGACGCCCTGAAGAAGGCATACCCGAGCTTCGACGACCAGCGCCTGTTCGAACTCGGCGTCCTGGTGGTCTCGGCGCTGATCGCCAAGATCCACACCGTCGAGTGGACGACGTGCGTCCTGCGCCACCCCGCACTGCAGATCGGCATGAACGCCAACTGGTACGGCGCCCTCGGTGAGACGTTCCGGGACCGCATCGGCCGCGTCGGAGACAGCGAAGCTTTGTCGGGCATCATCGGCTCGCCGACCGATCACCACTCCGCGCCGTTCTCCCTGACCGAGGAATTCGTCTCGGTCTACCGCATGCACCCACTGATCCCCGACGACTGGAACTTCTTCTCGCTGGCATCGGGTGAGCATCTGGAGAAGCGCGAATTCACCGAGCTGCAAGGGCGTTTCACTCGTGACTTCATGGACCGGATGGAATTCGGCGACATGTGGTACTCGTTCGGCCTGGCCAGCGCGGGAGCGGTGTGCCTGCACAACTACCCGAACGCACTGCGCCAGTTGACGCGGGTGGACGGTCAGGTCACCGACCTGGCCACGCTGGACATCGTGCGTGACCGGGAACGCGGGGTGCCCCGATACAACGACTTCCGCGAAGCCCTGCGGATGCCGCGCCGTAAGAGCATCGACGACATCACGCCCAACAAGCAGTGGGCCAAGGAGATCAACGAGGTCTACAACGGCGACGTCGACGCGGTGGATCTGCAGATCGGAATGCAGGCCGAGCAGCCCCCCAAGGGGTTCGGCTTCTCCGACACCGCTTTTCGCATCTTCATCCTGATGGCGTCCCGTCGGCTGAAGAGCGACCGGTTCTTCACCAAGGACTTCCGGCCCGAGGTCTACACTCAGATCGGCTACGACTGGGTGAATCACACGACGATGAAAGACGTGCTGCTGCGCCACTACCCGGAGCTGGAGACGGTGATCGGCGATGTGGAGCGGGTGTTCGCCCCGTGGCCGAAGCTGGGTGCGCCGGCCGAGGGTAAGAAGCGCCGGGTGGTGCAACTCGCCGACACCGTGCGTGCCTACATCCCCTGGGGGTCCTAACCCGTGGCTGAGGATTTCAAGCACGCCTCCACGCTGGAAGGCATCAGGTTCACGGCTCAGGTCGCCGTCCCCAACGTGGTGTTGGGCCTGTTCAACAAACGGGAGTTGCCCAGCCGGGTGGCCTCCACCGTCGGAGCCGACTACCTGGGTTACCGACTGGTGGACGGGATGGTGCGCAGCTACGGTCCGGCGCCGTTCTATGTGCGCGTCGCCAAGGACGAGGCGCTGCTGGTGCACCACCCCGACGACCTGAAGTTCGTGCTGGGTGGTTCTCCCGATCCTTTCGCGTCGGACCCGGAGGCGAAACGCAAGGGCATGAAGGCATTTCAGCCCGAGGCCCTGACCCTGTCCCAGGGACGGGCGTGGGAGCAACGGCGGAAGTTCGCCGAGGCGGTGCTGGATACCGGCAAACCCGTACACCGGCTGGCCCAACCGTTCGCGGACGTCGCTGCCCAGACCGCCGAGGCGCTGTCCGGCGACAAGATCGACTGGCCGGCCGCCAACAAGGCCTTTCAGCGGATGACGCGGCGGGTGCTGTTCGGTGATCCCGCCGCAGACGACGAGGGCCTCACCGAGCTGCTCGGCGAGATGATGTCGGCCGGCAACAAGATGCCCGACGAGCCGGCGCCGCAGTACGGCGAGTTCATCGCGCGGCTGGAGAGCTATCTCGCCAGCCCTGCGGAAGGCAGTCTGGCCGCACTGGTGCCGCAGGCGCCCGACCCGGGCTCCAACCCCGCCGGCCAGTTGGTGCACTGGATGTTCGCAATGGGAGACACGCTGGCGGCCAACACATTTCGCACACTCGGGGTGCTGTCGAGCCACGACGAGCAGCTCAATGAAGTCAAGGCGGAGATGGCCGATGCGGACATAAGCTCCGCCGCGGGAATCGCCAAGCTGGAGTACCTGGCCGGGTGCCTTTTCGAAGCCATGCGGCTGTGGCCCACCACCCAGCTGTTCGGCCGGGTCACCACCCGCGACGTCGAATTCCCCAATGGCGCCGTGCTGCCGGAGGGACGCCAGGTGCTGATCTACAACGTCTTCAACCACCGCAACCGGCAGCGAATCCCGTACGCGGACCGGTTCTCGCCGGGCGAGTGGGTCAGCGGAGACGCGGGCAGCGACTGGTCATACAACTTCTTCAGCCACGGGCCTCAGGTGTGCCCAGGGGCGGACCTGTCGATCTTCCTCGGTCAAGCGGTCCTGGCTCACCTGATCGACGCCGGAGCCACCACTCTGTCAGGCGATCGGCTCAACCCCGGTAAGCCACTGCCGCACAACTACGACCTCTACGGCTTCAGCGTTTCGCGGTGACGGTGACGATGTTGCGCATGGTGGCCGAGTCGGGGTCGTCGGGGAAGACGCGGCCGTAGTCGGCGTAGAACTCCCGTCGTGGCCGGGTGCTCACCGTCCAGCCCGCAGCGGTCAGGTAGTCGACCACGTTGTTGCGCTCTCCTTCGTAGAACAGGGTCGACAGATTGATGTCGCAACCCAGGTTCGCCCAGCGCTGGTTGAACTGCTGGGCGCGCTGGCTCACCGGTACACCCGAGTCGGGATGGTATTCGGTGGCGATCCTGCTGCCGGGTCCGCTGAGCGCGGTGATGTTGTCGAAGAGCAGGTCCTGCGCGTCGGGCGGAAGGTACATCAGCAGGCCCTCGGCGCTCCAAGCGGTCGCCTGAGAGGGGTCGAATCCACTGCGGCGCAGCGCTTCCGGCCAGTCGTCGCGAAGGTCGATGCTGACCGCCTTGCGGTGTGCGGACGGAGTCGCGCCCAGCGCCGCCATCGCTGAGTTCTTGAACTCGATGACCTGGGGCTGGTCGACCTCGTACACCACGGTGCCGCGCGGCCAGGACAACCGGTAACCCCGGGCGTCGAGTCCGGCTGCCAGGATCACGGCCTGCCGTACCCCCTCGCGGGCCGCGCCGAGGAAGAAGTCGTCGAAGAAGCGGGTGCGCACCGCAATCGAGTCCGTCTCGAATTGCAGGTCACGTCCGTCGGCCGCGTCGGGCAGCGCCTGCTCTAGCGGCAGGTCGCCGTTGACCAGGCGGGTGAAGAAATCCAGCCCGACGGCCCGCACCAACGGTGCCGCGAACGGGTCGTCGATGATCGGGTTGTCCTGCGCGGAGGCCACCGCCCGCGCGGCGGCGACCATGGTTGCGGTAGCCCCGACGCTCGAGGCCAGGTCCCAGCTGTCTCCGGCGGACCGCTCAGTGCTTGCCATGGTTACCGCCGCTCCGCACTCAGGTAGACCACCTCGCCGAACGGCGCATCGTCACCGGAGGCCGGCTCCAGCCCGTGCTGAGCGAACAACTCAGAGTTGCGCCTGCTGGTGGTCTGCCAGCCGTGAGCGGCCAGGTAGGTCCCCGCGTCGGTGCGATCGTCGAAATACACCAGCGCGGCCATGTCGAAGTCCAGACCGTGGCGGCTCCACCGCTCGTTCTGCCGCTTCATCCGGGTGCGCAGTTCCTCTTGGTTGATCTCGTTGATGTCCAGCAGGCCCTCGGTTGCGAACCGGCTCCCCGGGACACTGAGCGCGCCGATCTGATCCAGCAGCCGGTCCTGGGCGTCGGCCGGCAGGTAGCCCAGCAAGCCTTCGGCGATCCAGGCGGTGCGTTGCGTGGGGTCGAAGCCGGCCTCGCGCAGGGCGGCGGGCCAGTCCTCACGCAGGTCGACGGCCACGGTGCGCCGGTCCGCGGTCGGCTGAGCGCCCAAACCGGACAGCGTCGCGGTCTTGAACTCGATCACCTGAGGCTGGTCCACTTCGAACACGGTGGTGCCCGACGGCCAGGGCAACCGGTAGGCGCGGGAGTCCAGGCCCGCGGCCAGGATGACGGCCTGCCGGATGCCGGCCTCGGTCGCGGCGCCGAAGAAGTCGTCGAAGAAGCGGGTCCGGATGGCCATCGCGTTGGCGAAGTGCACCGTGCCGGTCGCTGTCTCCTCGTCCAATTCGGCCAGGTCCAGCTCGCCGCCGGCCAGCCGGGAGAAGAAGTCGACGCCAACCGCGCGGACCAGCGGCTCGGCGAAGGAATCGGTGGCCACCGCGCCCGCTCCATGGGTGTCGCGTGCCGCCACGGCACGCGCCGCCGCGACCATCGTGGCCGTCAGGCCCACGCTGGACGCCAGGTCCCAGGTGTCGCCCTCATACCGTGCGCTGCTTATTTGGGTCATCTAGCTGCTCCCGAAAACGTGCGATCTGATACTTAGCAAATATAACGAGCTTCTCGGACTGTACGCCGGAAAGTTGACCGTCTGCTGTCAGCGGAGGCCACCCTGGACGGACCAGTGCGCACCAGCTGTTAGTCTCGTACACGGTTTGACGCGCTTGGATCTTGGCTGGCCGTATGTCCTGGCCTGCCGGTGTTGGGCGCGTGACGCGAGATGACCTCGGGAACTATTAGACATTGGAACCAGCCGGCCAGTCCCGGTTGGCATGCCGCCACCAGAGTTCGGCTGCGCAGGAGGAAGAGTGCTTTCGGCTTTCATCTCATCGCTGCGGACAGCCGACCTGAGACGGAAGATCCTCTTCACGCTGAGCATCGTCGTCCTGTACCGCGTCGGCGCCGCGCTGCCCTCACCCGGCGTCAACTTCCCCAACGTGCAGCAGTGCATCAAGGAAGCCAGCGGCGGCCAGGCCGGTCAGATCTATTCCCTGATCAATCTGTTCTCCGGCGGCGCGTTGCTGAAGCTCACGGTGTTCGCGGTGGGGGTGATGCCCTACATCACCGCGAGCATCATCGTGCAGCTGCTCACCGTGGTCATCCCGCGGTTCGAAGAGCTCAGGAAGGAGGGCCAGGCCGGTCAGGCCAAGATGACGCAGTACACGCGTTACCTGGCGATCGCGCTGGCCGTCCTGCAGGCCACCAGCATCGTGGCGCTGGCTGCCAACGGCGGTCTGCTCCAGGGCTGCTCGCTGGACATTCTGGCCAACCAGACCATCTTCTCCGAGATCGTCATCGTGATGGTGATGACGGCCGGCGCCGCCCTGGTGATGTGGATGGGCGAACTGATCACCGAGCGCGGCATCGGCAACGGCATGTCGTTGTTGATCTTCGTCGGCATCGCCGCCCGCATTCCCGCCGAGGGCAATCAGATCCTGCAGAGCCGGGGCGGGATGATCTTCGCGGCCGTATGTGCGGCCGCCCTGGTCATCATCGTCGGCGTCGTGTTCGTCGAGCAGGGCCAGCGCCGGATCCCCGTCCAGTACGCCAAGCGCATGGTGGGCCGGCGGATGTACGGCGGAACGTCGACATACCTGCCGCTGAAGGTCAACCAGGCCGGCGTTATCCCGGTCATTTTCGCGTCCTCGCTGATCTACATTCCAAATCTGATCACTCAGCTGGTTCGTAGCGGCAGCGGCGGTGGTGGCCACAGCTGGTGGGACAAATTCGTCGGAAGCTACCTTTCCGACCCCAGTAGCCCGGTGTATATCAGCATCTATTTCGGGTTGATCATCTTCTTCACGTACTTCTACGTGTCGATCACGTTCAATCCGGATGAGCGTGCCGACGAAATGAAGAAATTCGGCGGCTTTATTCCCGGCATTCGGCCCGGGCGCCCGACCGCTGATTATCTGCGCTTTGTGCTGAGCCGGATCACTCTCCCCGGCTCGATCTACCTCGGTGTCATCTCCGTGCTGCCCAACCTGTTCCTCCAGATCGGCAACAGCGGCGGGATACAGAATCTACCCTTCGGGGGTACCGCGGTTCTGATCATGATCGGCGTCGGGTTGGATACGGTCAAACAGATCGAGAGTCAGCTCATGCAGCGCAACTATGAAGGGTTCCTCAAGTGAGAGTGGTATTGCTGGGACCGCCTGGGGCGGGCAAGGGGACGCAAGCCGAGAAGCTGGCCGAAAAGCTGGGGATTCCGCACATCTCCACCGGCGAACTGTTCCGCAGCAATATCCAGGAGGGCACCAAGCTGGGCGTGGAGGCCAAGCGCTACCTGGACGCCGGTGACCTGGTGCCGTCCTCGCTGACCAACGAACTCGTCGACGACCGGCTCAATGACCCGGACGCCGCCAACGGCTTCATCCTCGACGGCTATCCGCGGTCGGTGGAACAGGCCAAGGCGCTGCACGAGATGCTGGAACGGCGCGGCACCGACATCGATGCCGTCGTTGAGTTCCGGGTCTCCGAGGACGAGCTGCTGACCCGGCTGACGGGCCGCGGTCGTGCCGACGACACCGAAGAGGTCATCCGAAACCGGATGAAGGTCTACCGCGAAGAGACCGCGCCGCTGTTGGACTACTACAGCGACGAGCTGAAGACCGTCGACGCGGTCGGTACCTTGGATGAGGTGTTCGCTCGCGCGTTGCAGGTTCTGGGCCAGTAATCATGGGCGCCCTGGCACGGCTGCGGGGCCGCAAAGTGGTACCTCAGCGCACTGCCGGTGAGCTCGATGCGATGGCGGCGGCCGGCGCGGTCGTTGCCACCGCCCTGAAAGCGGTTCAATCTGCGGCGGTGGCCGGCGTGTCCACCCTGAGTCTCGACGAGATCGCCGAGTCGGTGATTCGCGAGGCGGGCGCCATCCCGTCCTTCCTCGGCTACCACGGCTATCCGGCGTCGATCTGCTCGTCGGTCAACGACCGCGTCGTACACGGAATCCCTTCCGCCGCCGAGGTTCTGGTGCCCGGCGATCTGGTGTCCATCGACTGCGGCGCGGTGCTGGACGGCTGGCACGGCGACGCGGCCGTCACGTTCGGGGTGGGCAACCTGATCCCCGCCGACGCGGCGCTGTCGCAAGCGACCAGAGACTCTCTGGAAGCCGGAATCGCGGCGATGGTCGTCGGGAACCGGCTCACCGACGTCGCGCATGCCATTGAGACCGGTACGCACGCCGCCGCGGCCCGCTACGACCGCGCCTTCGGGATCGTCGAGGGTTACGGCGGCCACGGCATCGGCCGGCAGATGCATATGGACCCCTTCCTGCCCAACGAAGGCTCGCCGGGGCGGGGTCCCACCCTCGCGGTGGGGTCGGTGCTGGCCATCGAGCCGATGCTGACGCTGGGAACCGGAAAGACCGTCGTCCTCGACGATCAGTGGACCGTGACCACCGTTGACGGCTCGCGCGCCGCCCACTGGGAACACACCGTGGCCGTCACTGAAGACGGTCCGCGCATCCTCACGCTTTGAACCAAACTCCCCGATGACTCGTATGAGTAACGGGAGGTGATCAGGTGGCTCGTGTGGCCAACACCGGGGCTGCTGAAGCCGCTCTGATGAAAGCGCTCTATGACGAGCATGCCGCCGTCCTGTGGCGGTATGCGTTGCGGTTGACCGGCGACGCCAGCCAGTCTGAGGACGTCGTCCAGGAGACGTTGCTACGGGCGTGGCAGCATCCGGAGGTCATCGGCGACACCGAGCGTTCGGCGCGGGCCTGGCTGTTCACCGTCGCCCGCAACATGATCATCGACGATCGGCGCAGCGCCCGGTACCGCAACGTCGTCGGGTCGACCGACGAGGACGGCGCGCCGGAACAGTCCACGCCCGACGAGGTCAACGCGGCGCTGGATCGGCTGCTGATCGCCGAGGCGATGGCCCAGCTGTCCGTCGAACACCGGGCGGTGATCGAGCGGTCGTACTACCGTGGCTGGACCACTGCTCAAATTGCCAACGATCTGAATATCGCAGAGGGAACAGTGAAGTCGCGCCTGCACTACGCGGTGCGCGCGTTGCGGCTCACTCTGCAGGAACTGGGAGTCACGCGATGACGGGGTCTGTGCGACACGACCAGCCCGGCGACACGCACCGCTACGCGACGTGGGATGCCGCTTACGTACTGGGGTCGCTGTCGGGTGCCGAGCGGCGAGAATTCGAAACGCACCTGGCCGATTGCGCGTCCTGCCGGGAAGCCGTCGCCGAACTCAGCGGCATTCCGGCGCTGCTTTCTCAGCTGAGCCGCGACGACGTTGCCGCCATCAACGAGGCCGGACCGGCGCCTTCGACGCCGGAGATGTTGCCGTCACTGCTGGAGACGGTGCGCTGGCGGCGGCGCCGCACCCGGCTGACCTGGCTGGCTTCGGCCGCCGCGGCAGTGGTGCTGGGCATCGGCGTGCTGGTTGGGGTCAACGGCTACTTCGCGACGAACTCGCAACCAATCACCTCGGCACAGCCGATGGAGCAGGTCGGCACCAAGCTGCTGACGTCGACGATCTCGGTGTCCAGCGAGCACTGGGGCACCTTCATCAACCTGAAGTGCTTCTGCCTGGCGCCGCCGGACGCCCCGCACGACACCCTGGCCATGGTGGTGGTGGGCCGGGACGGCAGCCACACACGGCTGGCGACCTGGGTGGCCGAACCCGGTCACAGCGCAACCCCGGCCGGCAGTATCTCGACGCCGATGGAGCAGATCGCCGCCGTGCAGGTGGTTGCCGCCGACAGTGGTCAGGTTCTGCTCGAGCGTTCGATGTAACTCGCCCGGTGCGGTAAGAAAGGGACGTGGCTGACTCTGCGAAGCGCGATCCCATCGCCGTGGCGAGAACCAACTGGGAACTCGCCGGCTGGGGCGATGTCTCGCAGGGCATGGTCGCGGTGACGTCGGTGATGCGCGCGCACCAGATCCTCTTGGCCCGCGTCGAGACCGCGCTGCGGCCTTACGATCTGAGTTTTTCCCGGTATGAGTTGCTGCGATTGCTGGCATTCAGCCGCACGGGTGGCCTGCCGATCACCAAAGCGTCGGACCGACTGCAGGTACACGTCACCAGCGTCACGCATGCTATCCGGCGGTTGGAATCCGACGGGCTGGTAAGGCGGGTACCTCATCCCACCGACGGGCGGACCACGCTGGTGCAGATCACCGAACTGGGACGCTCCACGGTCGAGGACGCCACCGTGACCCTCAACGAGCAGGTGTTCGCCGATATCGGGATCGATGCCGCCCAGTCGGAGGCGTTGGTGTCGTCCATAGAGACGTTGCGGCGCAACGCCGGTGACTTCTAGCCGTTGCGCAGCATCTCGATGACGGCGCTGAAGTCCTTATCGGCGTGCTCTGCCGCGAATCTGGCGTAGATCTCCGCTGCGTGAGTGCCCAGGGGAGCGGCCGAACCGGTCGAGGCGACCGCATCCATCGCCAGGCCCAGGTCCTTGTTCATCAGCGCGGTCGCGAAACCCGGCTTGAAGTCGTTGTTGGCCGGTGATGTCGGAACAGGCCCCGGCACAGGACAATTGGTGTGCACCGCCCAGCAGTTACCGGTTGCCCCGGTGATCACGTCGAACAGCGACTGCGCAGACAGGCCGAGCTTCTCGGCCAGCACGAACGCCTCGCCGATCGCGATCTGCTGAACCGCCAGCACCATGTTGTTGCAGACCTTGGCGGCCTGACCGGCGCCAGCAGCGCCACAGTGAATCACCTTGCCCGCCATGGGTTCCAGCACCGGGCGCGCGCGTTCCAGGGCGTCGGACTCGCCGCCCACCATGAAGGCCAACGTCCCGGCCGTCGCTCCCTTGACGCCGCCGGACACAGGTGCGTCGAGCTGCTGCATACCCTGCGAGCCCGCCAGCTCGTGCGCGTCGCGGGCATCGCTGACCGAGATGGTGGAGCTGTCGATGAACAACGCACCGGGGCGCGCGGCGGGCAGCACCTCGGCGTAACAGCGTTTGACCACCTCGCCGCTGGGCAACATGGTGATCACGGCGTCCGCGTCGGCCACGGCTTCGGCGGCGGTCCCGAACAACGTCACACCCTTGTCGGCTGCGGCGCTCGC
This sequence comes from Mycobacterium sp. Z3061, assembly GCF_031583025.1. NCBI lineage: Bacteria > Bacillati > Actinomycetota > Actinomycetes > Mycobacteriales > Mycobacteriaceae > Mycobacterium > Mycobacterium pumcae. Next base: position 1,309,271 of record NZ_CP134062.1, read on the forward strand.
GGCTGCGGGTACCGGATCGTAGCCGCGCACCAGATGGCCTGCGCCAAGGAGATTGGCTGCCATGGGCGCGCCCATGTTGCCGAGTCCCAGGAACGCGATCGCGAGACGTGTTGTCATGGTGCCCTTCTAGGCGCTGGCCCGAATGCGCGCGGCCTCGGCGCGGCCGACGACCACCCGCATGATTTCGTTGGTTCCTTCCAGGATCCGATGCACCCGCAGGTCGCGGACGATCTTTTCCAAACCATACTCGCGCAGGTACCCGTAGCCGCCGTGCAACTGCAGCGCCTTGTCGGCCACCTCGAAGCAGGTGTCGGTGACGTATCGCTTGGCCATCGCGCACAGCTCGACCTTGTCGGCGGCGTTGGCGTCCAGCGCGGATGCAGCCCGCCACAACATCATTCGCGACGTCTCCAGTCCGGTGGCCATGTCGGCCAGGGTGAACCGGATGGTGGGCTCGTCGAGCAGCGCGGAACCGAACGCCTGCCGGTCACGGACGTAGGCGCCCGCCTTGTCGAACGCGGACTGCGCTCCGCCCAACGAGCAGGCGGCGATGTTGAGCCGTCCGCCGTTCAGGCCGTTCATCGCGATCCCGAAACCGGTGCCCTCACCGTCGGCTCCGCCGAGCATGGCGTCGGCTGGGACCCGCACGCCGTCCAGAATCACTTGGGCGGTGGGTTGGGCATGCCAACCCATCTTCTCCTCGAGCGCACCGAAACTCAGTCCCGCAGTGTCTTTTTCGACGACAAAGGCGGAGATGCCGCGCGGTCCCTCATTGCCCGTTCTGGCCATCACCACGTAGACGTCGGACGCCCCGGCACCGGAGATGAACTGCTTCACGCCGTCCAGCACATAATCCGAACCCTGCTTGACCGCACGCGTGCTCAACGCGCTCGCGTCGGAGCCTGCGCCGGGCTCGGTCAGGCAGTAGCTGGCGATGACGTCCATCGACGCCAGCCGCGGCACCCACGCCTTGCGCTGCTCGTCGGTGCCGAAGCTGTCGATCATCCAGGCGCACATGTTGTGGATGGACAGGAACGCCGCGGTCACCGGGTCGGCGATGGCCAGCTGTTCGAAGATGCGCACGCCGTCCAGGCGGCGCAGTCCGCTGCCGCCGACGTCGTCGCGGCAGTAGATCGCCGCCATCCCGAGTTCGGCGGCCTCGCGCAGCACGTCGGTGGGGAAGTGCTTGGTGGCATCCCATTCCAGGGCGTAGGGGGCCATCCGCTTGTCGGCGAAGGCTGCCGCCGTCTCGGTGATCACCCGTTCTTCATCGTTGAGGGTAAACATTTCGGCCCGTTAATCCATTGTGGGGATGACGAATTCGGCACCGTCCTTGATGCCGGACGGCCAGCGGGAGGTGACGGTCTTGACCTTGGTGTAGAACTGGATCGACGCCGGACCGTGCTGGTTGAGGTCGCCGAAGCCGGACCGCTTCCAGCCACCGAAGGTGTGGTAGGCCACCGGAACCGGAATCGGGACGTTGACGCCGACCATGCCCACCTGCACCCGCGAGACGAAGTCGCGCGCGGTGTCGCCGTCGCGGGTGAAGACCGCCACGCCGTTGCCGTACTCGTGCGCGGACGGCAACCGGAGCGCCTCTTCGTAGTCGTGGGCACGCACGATGCACAGCACCGGCCCGAAGATCTCGTCGGTGTAGATCGACATCTCCGGGGTGACGTGGTCGAAGAGGGTGGGCCCGATGAAGTAGCCGCCCTCGAGATTGGCGTCCCCGAAAGTCAGGTCGTCGCTGGCGCGTTCGCGTCCGTCGATGACCAGTTCGGCGCCGGCCTCCACGCCCTGGCCGATGTAGTCGCGCACCCGGGTCAGCGCGGCCTCGGTGACCAGCGGGCCGTAGTCGGCCTTGGGGTCCAGGCTGTGTCCGACGCGCAGGCCGTTGATGCGCTCAATCAGCCTGGCGCGCAGCCGGTCTGCGGTCTGTTCGCCGACCGGGACGGCGACGCTGATCGCCATGCAGCGCTCACCGGCGCTGCCGTAGCCGGCGCCGATCAGCGCGTCGACGGCCTGGTCGAGGTCGGCGTCGGGCATCACGATCATGTGATTCTTGGCGCCACCGAAGCATTGCGAACGCTTTCCGGTGGCCGCTGAGTGGCTGTAGATGTACTGCGCGATGTCGGAACTGCCGACGAAACCCACCGCCTGGATGTCCGGGTGCTGCAGGATCGCGTCGACGGCTTCCTTGTCGCCGTGCACCACCTGGAAGACCCCGGGCGGGAGGCCCGCTTCCAGAAACAGCTCGGCCAGTCGGACCGGAACCGAGGGGTCGCGTTCACTTGGCTTGAGCACGAACGCATTTCCACACGCCAGAGCCGGACCGGCCTTCCACAGCGGAATCATCGCCGGGAAGTTGAACGGGGTGATGCCGGCGACCACGCCCAGCGGCTGGCGCAGCGAGTAGACGTCGATGCCGGGACCGGCGCCCTCGGTGTAGTCACCCTTGAGCAGGTGCGGGATTCCGATGCAGAACTCGATCACCTCGATGCCGCGCTGAATGTCGCCTCTGGCGTCCGGCAGCGTCTTGCCGTGTTCGAGGGAGAGCAGCTCGGCCAGCTCGTCGATGTTCTTGTTGACCAATTCGACGAATTTCATCAGGACCCGGGCACGGCGCTGCGGATTCCATGCCGCCCAGCCTTGTTGGGCCTCGACGGCAGAGGCCACCGCGGCGTCGATGTCGGCCTGGTTGGCCATCGGGACCGTGGACTGGACTTCTCCGGTACTCGGATTGAGCACGTCGGCGGTGCGGGTGGAGGAGCCGGCGGTGCGCTGCCCGTCGATGAAGTGGGGAATCTGCGAGGTCATGGTTGTCCCGAGGAAGTAGGTAAGAGGTTTACTTGCATATCCTAGTAACTGAGGCGCGGGGCTGCAAGGAGGGTGGCTTGCCGCATCGCTTGCCGGTGTAACCCGATCCCGTATTCACTATTCGTGAAGGGATCGGCGCGACACAGGAGTCAGGAAACGGTTAGCGATCAACCACGGCCTTTGCGTGCGGTGCCCGATGACGGTTACGCCAACTGGGAGGCCGTCTATCAGGACAACGCCACCTGGGTATATCGCACGCTGTTCGCACGGGTAGGCAATCGGGCGGATGCCGAAGACCTGACCACGGAAGTCTTCCTGGCAGCCTTGCGGCCGCTGCGGTTGACCGCCAGTGTGGCCGAGGTGCGGGCCTATCTGCGGGCCACCGCGCGAACCGTGCTGGCTGCGCACTGGCGCGAGACCCTGGGCCGCGAAATCACCTCGATCGACGACATCGAGCAGCCACCTCAAAGTGAGGAAGCGGTCAACAACGCACCGCAGCGCGTCGCCCGCGTACTGGACCAACTGCCGGAGAATTATCGTCGAATTCTGCAGCTGAGATTTCTGGGAGGTAATTCAATCAAGGAGTCCGCGGCCCTGCTCGGGGTGAGCGTCGCCAATGCCAAGGTGCTCCAACATCGTGCGCTGCGGCTCGCCGCACAGATGAACGAGGGGAGCGAGTGATGAACGTCCGTGCTCTGCGCCGATACCTCGACGACTTGCTCGGCGGCCGCCGTCCGCGGCCGTTCCAGCCCGACGACTTCGAGGCCGCACAGATCCGCACCGCGATAGAGCTGCGGGCCGCGCAACCCGGGGGAGACGCACCGAGGCCGGAATTTCTTGCGGAGCTGCACCGGCGCCTCGCCGAGCAGCAATCCGAATCGGTTGCGCCTCAACCGTTTAAGGCTGGGGCCACGCGCAGGCAGGTGGTGGTCGGGACGTCGGCCGCCGCTGCCGCCGCGGTGGCCGCAGTCTCCGTCGACCGGCTCGTCATCGGCGACCGCGGTCCGGCAACGCCGCCGGGAGGTGGGGAACTCACGCCCAACGCCGGGCGCTGGGTGCCGGTCGCGGCCAGCTCCGAGGTGCCCGATCGGATGATGCGGCCCTTCGACCTCGGCGTGGTCAACGGATTCGTTCGACGGGTGGACGGCAAGCCCGAGGCGGTATCGGGTGTGTGCACCCACCAGGGCTGCCGGCTGTGGTTCGATGCGCCCGACGACCGGCTGCGCTGCCCGTGCCACTCGGCGTCGTTTTCGCCGGCCGGCGAGGTGTTGACACACCAAAACCCGGTTGCACCAAGCCCTTTGCCGAAATTCCTGGTTCGCGAGGTGGACGGGGAGATCGAGGTGTTCGCCCCGGCGCCCCCGGACAAACCGTCCGTGTAAGGCGTCTGCGGGCGGGTTGAATTGGTGGTAGTATCGAACATGTGTTCGATTTGATGCGGTTGTCGCAGGTGGATTCGGGTGCCACCGAAGCCGAACTGGTCGCGCGCATCACCGAGTTGGAGCAGGTGAAATCCGCAGCGGCTGCGGGGCAGGCGCGGGCGGCGGCCGCCCTGGATGCCGCCCGGCGTGCCGCGGAATCGGCCGCGGGAGTGCCGGCGGGCAAGCGGGGCCGCGGGGTGGCCAGCGAGGTCGCCCTGGCCCGCCGCGACTCCCCGGCCCGCGGGGGCCGGCATCTGGGGTTCGCCACAGCGCTGGTGCACGAGATGCCCCACACCCTGGCCGCGTTGGAACACGGCGCGCTCAGCGAATGGCGCGCCACCCTGATCGTGCGGGAATCGGCCTGCCTGGACGTCGAGGACCGCCGCACGCTGGACCGCGAACTGTGCGCCGCGATGGACACGCTGGTGGGCCTGGGTGACAAGCGGATCACCGCCGCCGTCCAGAAGATCGCCTACCGCCTGAACGCGCAAGCCGTCGTCGACCGGGCCGCCAAAGCCCCCGCCGACCGCACCGTCACCATCCGCCCGGCTCCGGACACCATGACCTGGGTCAGCATCCTGCTGCCCGTCGCCCAGGGCGTCGGGGTCTACGCCGCGCTACGCCGCGCCGCCGACAGCACCGTCGACGGACGCTCCCGCGGACAAGTCATGGCCGACACCGCCTTCGAACGCATCACCGCCAACCCCGCCACCACACCGGCCTCCCTCGCCCTGAATGTGGTCATCTCCGACCGGGCCCTGCTCGGCCACACCGACGACGCCGCGACCCTCGAGGGCTACGGGCCCATCCCCGCCGAGGTGGCCCGCCGATGGCTCAACGCCGCGCTGGCCGAGAAGAACTCCCTGGCCACCCTGCGCCGCCTCTACGCCAGCCCCACCACCGGCGCCCTGGTCGCCATGGAATCACGCGCCCGCACCTTCCCCCGCGGGCTGGCCGAGTTCATCAACCTGCGCGACCAAACCTGCCGCACCCCCTACTGCGACGCCCCCATCCGCCACCGCGACCACATCACCCCCGCCCAACACGGCGGGCCCACCACCGCCACCAACGGCGAAGGCCTGTGCGAACGCTGCAACTACGTCAAAGAATCACCCGGCTGGCGCGTCACCGCGCACGACGAAAACGGTGTGCACACCACCGAATACATCACCCCCACCGACGCCCGTTACCGATCCGTCGCACCACCGATCTACGCCATCACCCATATCAGCGAGATGGAAGACGCCCTGGGCATCACCGTCATCGACTTCCATGCCGCCTAGGGGCAGGTGGCATCGACCTCGAAGGTCTTGCTGACCTGCTGCCCCGCATTGTCGACACCCGTTGCGGTGCCGGTGATCTGGTAGGCGTTACCGTTCTTCGTCGCCTTGGCGCTGTTGCCGGGAGCGCCTTCGGTGAAGCTGAGGACCACGCCGTCGACGGTGCCCAGGCCGGCGCTGCGGACCGTGGAGGCGTCCTGCTCCAGGCCGACGATCACGCCGGTCATCATGTCACCGATGGCGATGGAGAACTTGCCCTGGTTGGTCTCGCACACGACCGCTCCGCTGACCGGCTGCGGCTGGCCGCCGATGATGACCTTCGTCTCTCCGGCGGCGGCAGGGGCGGCGGGCGGAGCGGAGCTGGTGGCCGGGTTGGCCGGCGCGGCCGCACTCGACGAAGCCGGCGAGCTGGAAGAGGTGCCCGGCGACTTCTCATCCTTCGAACATCCGGCCATGCCCACCACTAGGGTCGTCGCACTCAGGGCGACCAACAGCTCACGCTTCACCAATGTCTCCTTCGACTGATCGGCACACACAGCAGATGTTGAGAAGCAGTATGTCAGTGAGCGCGCAGGTCGGCGACAAAATCTTGAGCCTGTTGCCAGGTGGGAAGCAGGCCGGAGGCCCGAACGTCGGCGAAGCTGGGCGCCGCGGCGTCGCGATCGGACAGGCTCGGCGCGGCGCCGTCGACCAGTGGCCAGTCCACGCCGATGGCTGGGTCAGTGGCGCAGATGGTGTGCTCGCGTTCCGGGTTGTACTCGGCCGAGCACAGGTACATCACGGTCGAATTGTCCTGCAGTGCAAGGAAACCGTGGGCCAGGCCCTCGGAGATGTAGACGCTTCTGCGGTCCTGGTCGTCGAGTAGCACCGAGTCCCACTTGCCGAACGTGGGTGAGCCCTCCCGGATGTCGACGACCACGTCGAACACCGCACCCCGCACGCAAGTCACGTACTTGGCCTGGCTCGGCGGCAGCTGTGCGAAATGCAAGCCGCGCAACACACCGGCCGAGGACGTCGAGCAATTGGCCTGGCGGACATCCAACCGGTGTCCGGCGAACGCGCTGAAACCTTTGTCGGTGAGCCATTCGAAGAACACGCCACGGGAGTCGCCGTGGATGGTAGGGGTGATCTCCCAGGCGCCCGGGATGTCGAGTTCACGAACTTTCATGTCACTGACCGCGCTTCTCGTAGCGTGCCTCTGCGGCGTCTTTGATTGGCCGCCACCATGATTCGTTGTCGCGGTACCAGTCGATGGTGGCTTGCAGCCCTTCTTCGAAGTTGGTGTGCTTTGGCGCCCAACCTAATTCGTTGTAGAGCAGGGTCGGGTCGATGGCATAGCGAAGATCGTGGCCGACGCGGTCGGTGACGTGATCGAAGTCGTCGGGATCGCGGCCCATCAACTGCAGCAGCGTGCGCAGCACGGTCAGGTTGTCCCGCTCGCCCTCCGAGCTGATCAGGTAGGTGCGGCCGGACTCACCCTTTTCCAAAATTCGCCGCACCGCACTGTTGTGGTCCTCGACGTGGATCCAGTCGCGCACGTTGTGGCCGCTGCCGTAAAGCTTGCACCGCCGCCCCGTGAGCACGTTGGTGATCTGGCGTGGAATGAACTTCTCGATGTGCTGGAACGGGCCGTAGTTGTTCGAGCAGTTCGACAGAGTCGCGCGCACACCGTAGGACCGCACCCAGGCCCGGACGAGCATGTCGCTGCCTGCCTTGGTCGCCGAGTAGGGACTTGACGGGTTGTAAGGCGTGGCTTCGGTGAAGCGCTGCGGGTCGTCGAGTTCCAGGTCGCCGTACACCTCGTCGGTCGAGATGTGGTGCAGTCGCACCCCGTTGCGCCGAACCGCTTCCAGAATGGTGAAGGTGCCCACCACGTTGGTGTGCAGGAACGGCTCGGGGTTGTCCAGCGCGTTGTCGACGTGAGATTCGGCCGCGAAATGGACGACCGCGTCGCACTCGGCCACCAGAGCCGACACCAGCCCGGCGTCGCAGATGTCGCCCTCGACCAACCGGATCGAGTCCGCGACGCCGGCCAGTGACTCCCGGCGTCCGGCGTAGGTCAACGCGTCCAGGACCGTCACGGAATCTTCGGGGTGTTCGCGCACCGTACTGTGCACGAAATTCGCCCCGATAAAGCCCGCCCCCCCGGTGACTAGCAGCCGCATGGCTACAAACCTTAACCGGAGAGCCCGAGCGCTCCTGCCAGTTCGGTGAGCGCGGGTAGCACCTTCTCCGGTCCCGAGGAACCCAGCACCTGGATGGCGACGTGGTCGGCACCGGCGTCCAGGTGCTCGTTGAGGCGGCGCGCGATCGCGTCCGGGGTGCCGTAGGCGACCAAGGCGTCGATCAACCGGTCACTGCCCGGCTTGCGCACGTCCTCGTCGGTGAATCCCAGCCGCAGCCAGTTGTTCACGTAGTTGCTCAGGCCCAGGTAGAAGTCGATGACCTCGCGCCCGACGGCACGCGCTTCGTCGGCGTCTGTGGTGAGCACGACCTTGTGTTCGGGTGCCAGGAACACCGTGTTGCCCAGCAGGTGGCGGGCGGTGCCGGTGTGCTCGGGTGTGGTCAGGTACGGGTGGGCACCCGCGCTGCGTTCGGCCGCCAGCCGCAGCACCCGGGGCCCGAGTGCGGCGAGTACCCGGCGGCTGTTCGGCACTGGGGCGCCCTGAAAGCCATTGTCCAGTTCGTCGAGATAGGACACGAGAGCGTCGTACGGCTTCTGGTACTGGTCGGTGTGCTCGGGGTGACCGACGCCGACGCCCAGCAGGAACCTGCCCGGATGCGCATCTTCGATGCGGTGGTAGGACTTGGCGACGGCCGCTGCCGGCGCGGCCCAGATGTTCACGATGCCGGTGGCCAGCTGCAGTGTGGTGGTCTGCTCGAGCGCCGGCTCGACCCAGGCCAGTTCGGCATCCGGTGACATGCCGATCCAGGCGGCGCCGTACCCCAGCGACTCGATCTCGCCGGCCAGCTCGGGGGCGATGCCCCGGCTGCCCAGCCATACGCCGAATTTTCCCAAGTCGGGTTTGAGTGAAACGGATTCAGTCATCGCCGGTCCCTATACCCGTTTACAGCCCGAGTGCCCCGGCCAATTCGGCAAGCGCGGGGACCAGGTTCTCGCTGCGGGCCAGAACCTGCACCGGCACGTGGTCGGCGCCGGCGTCGAGGTGCTCGCGCAACCGGGCTGCGATCGCATCGGTGGTGCCGTAGGCGACCACGGAGTCCACCAGACGATCGCTGCCGGGTTTGGCCAGGTCGTCGTCGCTGAAGCCCAGCCGCTTCCAGCTGTTCAGGTAGTTGGCCAGGTTGAGGTACATGCCAAGGGCTTTTCGGCCTACGGCGCGAGCCTGCTCCGCGTCGGTAGTGAGCACCACCTTGTGCTCAGGTGCCAGGAACGCCGATGGCCCGATGAGTTCCCGCGCGTGGGCGGTGTGCTCGGGCGTCGTCAGGTACGGGTGCGCGCCGGCACCGCGCTCCGCCGACAGCTTGAGGACCCGCGGGCCCAACGCGGCTACCACCCGGCGGCTGGCGGGCACGCCGTACTCGTCCAGCTGGTCGAGATACTCGGTGAGGGCGTCTATCGGCTTGCGGTACTCGGTGACCACCTCGCGATGGCCGACGCCGATACCGAGCAGGAAACGTCCCGGGTAGGCCCTGTCGATCCGGTGGAACGATTCGGCGACCGGCTTGGCCGGTGCGGTCCAGATATTGACGATGCCCGTGGCGACCTGCAGCGTCGTGGTCGCGTCCAGGATCGGTTCCACCCAGTCCAGTTCGGCGGGCGGGGAACCGCCCACCCATACGGCCCCGTAGCCGAGGGCCTCGATTTCTTTGGCTTGTTGGGGCGTGACGCCGCGTCCGAACGATCCGAACCGGCCGAGATCGGGCTTGCTGTCAGCAGAAGCGGTCATGATCGCTCCAACCGGGCGGGTGGTGTGGCGTATTCCGGTTCGCAGCGGGATCCGGGCGTTTTTGCGTCGAACGCGGGGCTACGGGTATCGTGGACCAACGGTGCGGCGTCCGTGCCGACTCTTTGCGTGCCCTGTCTGAAATTTCTTCCGGGAATTTCCATTATCGGCTCACGTTTTGTAGTTCGGACGAATGCTGCGCCCAACCAGGTACGGACGAAAAGTAGAGGATCTCCGAAAAGTAATGGCCAAGAAGGACGGTGCCATCGAGGTCGAGGGTCGCGTGGTCGAACCCCTGCCCAATGCCATGTTTCGCATTGAGCTGGAAAACGGCCACAAGGTGCTCGCCCACATCAGCGGCAAGATGCGGCAGCACTACATCCGCATCCTGCCCGAGGACCGGGTGGTGGTGGAGTTGTCTCCCTACGACCTTTCCCGGGGCCGCATTGTGTACCGGTACAAGTAGCAACTGACACGACCAGAAGAACAGGACCGAGACTGCCGTGAAGGTGAACCCGAGCGTCAAGCCGATCTGTGACAAGTGCAGGGTGATCCGTCGGCATGGACGGGTCATGGTGATCTGCCAAGATCCCCGTCACAAGCAGCGGCAAGGCTGATTGCCGACGTCGACAACTGAATGCTGACCTCCCAGCACCACTGAGCGAATACGTCGCTCGGGCACGCCCGGACGGAGGCCGGGCCCTCACCATCAGGTGAGGAACGGACTGGGAAAAGACCTCCGCTGAGAAAGAGGAAACGCCACCTATGGCTCGACTAGTAGGCGTCGATCTGCCGCGCGACAAGCGCATGGAGATCGCGCTGACGTACATCTTCGGCATCGGCCGCACCCGTTCGATCGAGATTCTCGCGGCCACCGGCATCGACAAGGACCTGCGGACCAAGGACCTGACAGATGACCAGCTGACCCATCTGCGCGACTACATCGAAGCGAACCTGAAGGTCGAGGGTGACCTGCGCCGTGAGGTGCAAGCCGACATTCGTCGCAAGATCGAGATCGGCTGCTACCAGGGCCTGCGACACCGTCGTGGGCTGCCCGTGCGCGGCCAGCGGACCAAGACCAATGCGCGGACCCGTAAAGGCCCCAAGCGCACCATCGCAGGCAAGAAGAAGGCCAGGTAACCGATGCCACCGAAGAAGGGAACCGCTTCGGGTCCCAAGAAGGGCCAGAAGACCCGCCGCAGGGAAAAGAAGAACATCCCGCACGGCGCCGCTCACATCAAGAGCACGTTCAACAACACGATCGTGACGATCACCGACCCTCAGGGCAACGTGATCGCCTGGGCCTCGTCGGGTCACGTCGGGTTCAAGGGATCCCGGAAGTCGACGCCGTTCGCGGCTCAGCTGGCCGCCGAGAACGCCGCGCGCAAGGCGCAGGAGCACGGTGTCAAGAAGGTCGATGTGTTCGTCAAGGGCCCGGGTTCGGGCCGCGAGACCGCGATCCGTTCGCTGCAGGCCGCGGGCCTGGAGGTCGGCGCGATCTCCGACGTCACTCCCCAGCCGCACAACGGCTGCCGCCCGCCCAAGCGTCGGCGCGTCTAGGTCTAGGAGGACATACCCATGGCTCGTTACACCGGACCCGTCACTCGCAAGTCACGCCGGCTGGGCACCGACCTCGTCGGTGGCGACCAGTCCTACGAGAAGCGGCCCTACCCGCCCGGCCAGCACGGCCGCGCCCGGGTGAAGGAAAGCGAATACCGCCAGCAGCTGCAGGAGAAGCAGAAGGCTCGCTTCACCTACGGCGTGATGGAGAAGCAGTTCCGCCGCTACTACGAAGAGGCCGTTCGCCACTCGGGCAAGACCGGTGAGGAACTGCTGCGCATCCTGGAAAGCCGGCTGGACAACGTTGTGTACCGCGCCGGCCTGGCGCGTACCCGACGGATGGCCCGCCAGCTCGTCAGCCACGGTCACTTCTCGGTCAACGGCGTGCACGTCAACGTGCCCAGCTACCGGGTGTCGCAGTACGACATCATCGACGTCCGGGACGGTTCGCTGAACACGGTGCCGTTCCAGATTGCGCGGGAGACCGCGGGCGACCGCCCGATCCCGAGCTGGCTGCAGGTGGTGGGGGAGCGGCAGCGCATCCTGATCCACCAGCTGCCTGAGCGCACCCAGATCGACGTCCCGCTCACCGAGCAGCTGATCGTCGAGTTCTACTCGAAGTAAGAATGTTCTGCGCCGCCCGGCGCGGGATACCTAACGGCATCAAATAGCGGGTGCCGAGAAGGAGAAGAAGAAACAATGCTGATCTCTCAGCGGCCCACCCTGTCCGAGGACATCCTCACCGACAGCCGGTCCCAGTTCGTCATCGAACCGCTGGAGCCGGGATTCGGTTACACCCTTGGCAATTCGCTGCGGCGTACGTTGCTGTCGTCGATCCCCGGCGCGGCCGTCACCAGCATTCGCATCGACGGCGTCCTGCACGAGTTCACCACCGTGCCCGGCGTCAAGGAGGATGTCACCGACATCATCCTGAACCTCAAGAGCCTGGTGGTGTCCTCCGAGGAGGACGAGCCGGTCACCATGTACCTGCGTAAGCAGGGCCCGGGAGAGGTCACCGCGGGCGACATCGTGCCGCCGGCCGGTGTCACCGTGCACAACCCGTCAATGCACATCGCGACCCTGAACGACAAGGGCAAGCTCGAGGTCGAGCTCGTCGTCGAGCGCGGCCGCGGCTACGTGCCGGCGGTGCAGAACCGGGCCTCGGGTGCCGAAATCGGCCGTATTCCAGTCGATTCCATCTACTCGCCGGTTCTCAAGGTGACCTACAAGGTGGACGCGACCCGTGTCGAGCAGCGCACCGACTTCGACAAGCTGATCCTGGACGTCGAGACCAAGAGTTCGATCACCCCGCGCGACGCGCTGGCCTCGGCCGGTAAGACGCTGGTCGAATTGTTCGGTCTGGCACGCGAACTCAACGTCGAGGCCGAGGGCATCGAGATCGGGCCGTCGCCGGCCGAGGCGGACCACATCGCCTCGTTCGCGCTGCCGATCGACGACCTGGACCTGACCGTGCGGTCCTACAACTGCCTCAAGCGGGAAGGCGTGCACACCGTCGGCGAACTGGTCTCCCGCACCGAGTCGGACCTGCTGGACATCCGCAACTTCGGGCAGAAGTCCATCGACGAGGTGAAGGTCAAGCTGCACCAGCTCGGTCTGTCGCTCAAGGACAGCCCGCCCAGCTTCGACCCGTCCGAGGTCGCCGGCTACGACGTCGCCACCGGCACCTGGTCCACCGAGGGTGCCTACGACGACCAGGACTACGCCGAAACCGAGCAGCTTTAAAGAACCCCCGTCCCGGTCCTACCTGATACGGGGGCCGGCCCCACATAGGAGAAGTCGCAATGCCCAAGCCCACCAAGGGTCCTCGTCTCGGCGGGTCGTCCTCGCACCAGAAGGCGATTCTGGCCAACCTGGCCACGTCGCTGTTCGAGCACGGCCGGATCAAGACCACCGAGCCCAAGGCGCGGGCGTTGCGGCCCTACGCGGAGAAGCTGATCACCCACGCCAAGAAGGGCACGCTGCACAACCGGCGTGAGGTGCTCAAGAAGATCCGTGACAAGGACGTCGTGCACACCCTGTTCGCGGAGATCGGACCGTTCTTCGCCGACCGCGACGGCGGTTACACCCGCATCATCAAGGTCGAGAACCGCAAGGGCGACAACGCTCCGATGGCCGTGATCGAGCTGGTTCGTGAGAAGACGGTGACGTCGGAGGCCGACCGGGCGCGGCGGGTGCAGTCCTCGAAGAAGGCCGCGCCGGTCGCGGCGGCGGCGGCGCCTCAGGCGGCGGTCGAGCCGGAGGCGGCCGAGGGCCCGACGGCCGAGGAGGCCACCGAGGCCACCGAGACCGAGGCCGTCGAGACCGAGGCCGTCGAGACCGAGGCTGTCGAGGCCGACGAGACGTCGGAGAACTCCGAGAATTAGTGGGGACGTCCGTCTGCGGCTTGATATCGCCTACGACGGAACCGAATTCGCGGGCTGGGCGGCGCAAGCGGAGCAACGCACGGTCGCCGGCGTCCTCGATGCGGCGCTGACGACCGTGTTCCGCACGCCGGTGCGACTACGCGCGGCCGGCCGCACCGACGCCGGCGTACACGCGACCGCGCAGGTGGCTCATGCCGATGTTCCCGCTGACGCCTTGCCGCACGCCTATTCGCGATCAGACCGCGCGGGCGATCCGGAGTTCGGATCGCTGGTACGCCGGTTGGGGCGGTTTCTGCCGGCCGATGTCCGGGTCATCGAGATTACGCGTGCGCCAACTGGTTTTGACGCCCGGTTCTCGGCGCTGCGGCGGCATTACGCGTATCGACTGTCGACAGCGCCCTACGGCGTGCTGCCGCAGCAGGCGCGGTTCGTCACCGCCTGGCCACGCGCGCTGGACCTGGACGCGATGATCTGCGCATCGCGAGAACTGTTGGGACTGCACGATTTTGCGGCTTTCTGCCGGCACCGTGCAGGTGCCACCACGATTCGGGAGCTGCAACGGCTGGACTGGACGCGCGATGGGGATCTGGTCACCGCGCACGTGAGCGCCGACGCATTCTGCTGGTCCATGGTGCGCTCGTTGGTCGGTGCCCTGCTGGCCGTCGGCGAGCATCGGCGAGACCCGCGTTGGTGTCGTGAACTGCTCAGTGCGACAAGCCGATCCAGCGATTTCGCGGCAGCGCCACCGCAAGGCCTGACGCTGATCGGAGTGGACTACCCGCCGGATGACCAGCTGGCCGCGCGCAATCTGATCACCCGCGACATCCGTTCGCCCCGCTAAATCCTGCCCGCGACGAAGTTTGCGGCCTCATTGGTCAGGCCGGGGACGTAGCCCAGGTGCGCCTTCCATACGTTGCCGTCGGAGCAGATCGGGTCGCCCTCGTTGCACAGGTTGAGTATTTTGCCGCCGAATTGCGGGCTCAGCGCGGTCAACAAGCCGCCGGCCCGGCCGGACGGATTGCCGAACAGGGTGACCGCGGAGACATGGTCGGCAGCTTCGGGTGGCAGTGGCTGGGTGAAACCGAGGCCGGCCAGCGGTGCGGCGGTGACGATGTCGATAACCGCGGCGCCCTGGGAATAGCCACCGAGCACCATCCTGGTGTCGGGGCAGGAGTTGGCCATCTGCTGCACATGGTCGCTGGCGTCGTTGGCTCCGTCGGTGGCGGCCAGGAAGTCCCGGCTGGCGGGATAGTTCACACCGTAGGCGCCGATATTGCGGCCGGTCTGCTGGCGCAGCGACCCGACCAGAGCGTTACCCACCCGGCCGAGGCCGGGCGGCTCGCCGGTTCCGCGGGCGAAGATCACCTCGACATCCGGGCAAGCTGCCTGCGCCGGCGGTGCCAGCGGAGGGGCCACCAACAGAGCGGCCGCCGCGAGTGCGGCGGCCGTCAACCGACCCAGGGGGGCGCATCTCATGGCCCCAATGCTAGGCGTTGTCGACGGTGCGTCACTGCACCTGAACGACGGGCTGCTGCACCGGAGTGATGGGAGTGGCGGGCACCTGCGGTGCCAGGGCGGGGTTCTGCGGCACGACGCCCGGTATCTGAGGAACGAGGGGCAGCTGGCCGGGCATGTGCGGAGTGCCGTTCATGATCTTGGGCGCGGCGAAAGCGGCCCCCTGGGTCGTGTAGAAGGGCACGTAGCCTTCGGTATGTCCGCTCCACTCGTTGCCGGCGCCGGCGTGGCAGATCGGGTCCTGCGGATTGCAGTAGTCGACGGCTTTGGACCCCAACAGGGTGCTCTTGGTAGGCAGTGATCCGCCGGCACGGTCGGCGATGTCGCCGAAGGTGACCACCGCCGCGACGTTGCCGACGTATTCGGGCGGCAGGGAACTGCCCCAACTGATGCCGCCGATCGGAACGCCGGCCACGATGTCCATCACGGACGCACCCTGCGAGTAACCGCCCAGCACGATTTTGGTGTTCGGGCAGGAGGACACCGTGGCTTTGACGTGAGTGATCACGTCATTGGCTCCATCGCCGCCGTGCAACTGCAACTTGCTGGCCGCGTAGTTGACGCCGTAGGTGCGGATGTTGAGACCACTGGTTTGTTGACGCAGCGAGTCCACGAACGCGTCGCCCACCCGGCCCAGGCCCGGAGCCTCATTGGTTCCCCGGGCGAACACCACCTCGGCGTCAGGGCAGTCGTCGGCCCACGCGGACGGCGCCGAGGCGAGCGGGCTGACCGGCAGGACAGCGGCGAACACGGCTGCGAGGCCTACACCGGCCCGACCGGCAAGGCGCATGAAGTGCTGATACACGCCGAAATTTTACCCGCGCAGTGGCGGAGCAAAACCTCCAGCGTTGTGGATAACGGGTCAGGCGCAGCCCGTGGACGGCCTACCGTAACCGACGGGCAGGACGACGATATGGGAGATGTGTGGCGCTGCAGGTGGCGACGTGGCTGCAGGTGAGTGGGTACCGTTACCGGCTGCGGCGCATCGAGAATGCTTTGCTGGACGTGCCGCAGGGCTCACCCGGGAGGTTGTGGCGGAATTCGCTGGCGGTGGGGTGTGTCTTGACCGTCACCGCCTTGACGGGTTGCCTGCTCCTGAGCCGGCTCTGGCCTCAGCCCGATCTGGGCGACGCTCGGATCGTAATGGGTCAGGCCTCCGGGGCGCTGTATGTGAAGGTCGCGGACACCTGGCATCCGGTGCTGAACCTGGCGTCTGCGCGGTTGATCGCCGCGACCGATGCCAATCCGCGACCGGTGGCGGAGTCTGCGCTGGCGCGGACCAAACGCGGCCCACTGCTTGGTATTCCGGGAGCACCGGGATTGATTGCTCCGGCGCTGCCCGCGCAGGAGTCGCGCTGGACGGTGTGTGACAGTGCGGGAGGGACGGCGGTCTTACTGGGGGTGGATTCGCCGGCCGGTCGCGTCGGCGGCGGACAAGCGCTGCTGGTGGCCGCCCGTACCGGCGGGCCGGCCTACCTGCTCTACCGCGGCCGGCGGGCGCTGGTGGACCTCGCCGATCGTGCCGTCGTGCGAGCGTTGAGGTTGCCGGACCGGGCTCCACGCATCGTCTCTCAGACTTTGCTGAATGCTGTTCCGGAGGCACCGCCCATCGCGGCTCCCCGGCTACCTGGCGCGGGCGGCCCCGCAGGGGCATGGCTGCCCGGGTTTCGGGTGGGCACTGTGCTACGAATCACACGCGCCGCGGGTGACGAGTATTACGTCCTGCTCAACGCCGGGGTCCAGCGAATCAGCCAGGTCGTCGCGGACCTGCTCCGGTTCGAGGTCTCGGCCGAGATCACCACCGTGGACCCCGGGCTGCTGCGCACGGCCCCCAGCGTGGACACATTGCCGGTCTCCGGGATCCCCGAGCAGGTGCCGTCGGACCCCGGGGGTTCGACGTGGTGTGCGGTGTGGACTCCCGTCGCGTCGGGTCCGCCCGACATCGGATTCCTGGCCGACCCGCGCCCGCCGGCCACGGGGGCGGTGAGGCTGGCGCAAGCCGACGGACCCGGACCGGCGGTGGATGCATTCTCCCTCGCCGCGGGCCACAGCGCCTACGTGGCCACGCAGAGCCGGATCGGAAACAGCACCCGGGTGGACACTCGCTATCTGGTGACCGACACCGGGGTGCGGTTCGCGATCCACGACGACGAAGCGGCTCACCTGCTCGGGCTGCCGGCGACGCCAACGCCGGCGCCGTGGCCGGTGCTGGCCGCGTTGCCGTGCGGACCGGAACTGAGCCGGGAGAAGGCGTCAGTCGCCCGGGACACCCTGTCGCCGGGACCCTGAGCGTCGACTCGTCGCCAGCGCCCCCAGCATGAGCGTCAGGCAGATCGCGGCGCCGACGACCATGCGCCGCCGGTTGTCCGGGCGGGTGCTGGTACCCGGTGCCGGCACGCTGAGCGGCTTGGCACCGGGTGCGGCACTGGGCGGGATGTCGGCGCTGACCGCAGCGAGGGCGTCGATGGTGCCGTTGCCGACCAGCGGGTCCCATCCGGCGGCCGGGTGGTGCGCGGTGGCCTCGATGCGCTGCATCACCTGACGGGCGGTCAACGCCGGGAAGCGGGCCCGGATCAGGGCGGCCAGTCCGCTGACGACCGGAGCCGCGTAGCTGGTGCCCGAGATGGCCGATTGTCCGTCGATCCGGTTCACCAGGCCGTCACCGACCGGGTTGAGCGAGGTGACCCCCTCACCCGTGGCCGCAACATCCACCCACGGACCAGCCAGGGTGAACGATGACGGAATGCCCTGGGAATCAACCGAACCGACGGTCAGAACGTAGTCGTCGTACCAGGCTGGGCTGACCACCACCGCCACGGTGTCGCGAGTGACGCCGGCCGGCTGGGGTGGGCAGTGCGACCCACTGTTGCCGGCCGCCGCCACCACGACCGCGTTCTTGACGTCCACCGCATAGGCGAGTGCGGCGCCCAACGCCCGGTCGTCGGGCGCCTGGGCCACCGGGGCGCAGGCGACGGACGAAATGTTGATCACGGTGGCCCCCAGATCGGCGGCCGTGCGCACGGCCCTGGCCAGCGTCGCGACGTCGCCGACACCGCCGTCGGAGCGTTTGGCGGCAGGCGCGAACTTGGAGCTGGACTGGCGGATGCTGATCAGCGTGACGTCGGGAGCTATCCCGGTATATGCGGAATCCGTTGCGGCGGCGATGATGCCGGCGACCAGGGTACCGTGGGCGTCGCAGTCCTGGGTGCCGTCTCCGGTGGCCACGTAATCACCGCCGGCTAACACGTTCTTCAGCAGGGGGTGCCGGTGCACTCCGGTGTCGATGACGGCAACTCGCTGACCTGAACCTCGGGTGAGTTGCCAGATCTGCGGCAGGTCGATGCCCGCGAGCTGCGCCGGCGCCTCTGCGCCACCGGGTTCCATCGTTGCCACCGCGCACGTCTCCCGTTGCACGGTGCGTTGCACGGGTGCCGGCAATGCCGGCGCCGGCAGCCACTTCTCGTCGACCGAAGGCGGCGTGACCGCCTGCGCGGGCGGTGCCGCACACTGGGACACCAGCACCGCGACGAGCAGGGGACGCACCACCCGGACGGCGCTCACGCACGAACCAGGCTCAAGCCGCGGACGGCGCCGAACGCGCCACACGTCCAGCACGCCAGCGGAGCCACGGCGGCGAGCGCAATGCACCCCATGGCATTGACACCGCGGCGCGCCACCGGCGTAACGGCGGGAGCCACGAAACCCAGGTAGATCGCTGCGGCGGCCGCCGCAGCGGACAGCGCGGCGATCCACGGCGCCTGCTGCGGCAGGTCGACGGCCGCAATCACGAATGTGGTTGTCAGCGTGCCGATTCCGATGATGACATACATCGGTGCCCGTGCCCTGTCGGTCCGTGCGTGCAGCATCAACACGGCTGCCGTGAGGGCGGCCAGCGCGATCGCCCGGTGTACGGCCAGCGCGGCGGTCGCGGCGGCAACGGCCGCAGCCGCCGCGCCGCCGCCGCGCAGACCGGTCAGCCAACTGTCGGCACGCAAGGCCCTGGCCGTCAGTTCACTTTCGGGCCTGGGGTCATCGTGCTCGATGCCGGGCACCAGGCCGGCCAACCGGATCGACAGCCGCGGTGAGACCTCGATAAGTCCTAGGCAGGCGAGCGCGGTCACCGACCCGACGGCGTGCGACGGCGCTCCGGTGACGATGATTGCCAGCGCGGCCGCGGCCGCGACCAGCGCACAGCATGCCGTCGCGACCAATGTGACGGAGCCACAACCGGTTACGCGGGCCGCCAGGACCGCCATGGCGCCGGCGGCCATCGCGGCGAGCAGCAGATGCGGGGCGCCGGGAGCACCGGGCACCGCGAGCAGACCAGCCAGCGCCGCAGACGTTGTGGCAATGAGGCTGAGGGTGAGGCCGGCGATCGGGTCACGGTGGACGCGCAGGACGATAACCGCAGACATCAGGGCAGTCACAGCGGCGACGCCCGCTGCCGCTGCGGCGATGTCGGCATGGCCGGCGCCACCTGCCCAGCGAACCAGCACCAGCGCGCCTACGCCGGCGAAGCAGGCGGCGGCCAGACCGGCGGTCATTCCCCGCCAGGACCGCGGGGAGCGGACCAGCGCCGCGGACACCGCTTGGGCCTCGTCGTCGTAACGCACGGCCGGGGGTGCGGGCGGCTGCCGGCTCAGCACCAACGCGGTACCGTCACGAACACCGTTCTGCCGCAGAGTTGTCGAGTTCGGCAACGGGGCGCAGCCGAGCCGCGCCAGGTGGTAGCGCGCCCCCGGCGTCACGCCCCCCAACACATCGACGATCGGCGGGATCAACTCCGCAACGGGCACCGCGGCGGGCAATGTCAGGTCGACGGAGGCGCTGCCGGCGTGGACGGAAACGCGACGCAACTCCGGATCGGGTGTAGACATCCTCGGCACGCTAAACGGTTCGGCAGCGCGCTGCTTACGGCTATCCACAACTGAATTGCCATGAATCTCGGTGCCGCTTAACGTCGTCGAACTATGGCCGCGGTCATCGAAGTAGCCGCCCCGCCCGAACTGTCGCAATCGGCGTCCTCGAGCACGCTGGTGCTGCCGGCCGTGATGGCCGTCGCGTCCGTGGCCGTCGCCGGAGTGGTCCTCTGCACCGGGTCTCCCGCCGCGCGCAACCCCGCATTGTTGGCCGTTCCAGCGATGATGCTGGTGTCGCTGGCCCTGACGGCCGGGCGGGGCAGACGCCGGGGTGCGGCGATAGCCGGTGACCGGGACGAGTATCTGGACTACCTGTGCGCATTGCGCCCGAAAGTCACCGAAGCCATTGTCGCGCAGCATGCGTCGTTGACGACGTTGCATCCAGAGCCGGACAGTCTCTGGACGTTGACAGGCGGCCACCGCATGTGGAGGCGACAGTCCACCGAACCGGAGTCCTGCTCGGTCAGGGTCGGTGTCGGAAGTATTCCGCTGAAACCCGCTCTGGTGGTCGCGCCAGGACGATCTGCGCGCCGGTGTGATCCTCTGACCGTCTCGGCCCTGAATCGCTTCGTGCGAACATATTCGACGCTCCCGGATGCGCCGATCGCGATACCGCTACGCGTACTGGACAGGACGACCATCGACGGCGACGCAGACCGCGTGCGCGGACTGCTCCGCGCAATCGTCTGCCAGCTGGCGATAGCGCATCCGCCCGGGAAGTTGCTGATCGTCGCTGCCGTGACGGATCGAGCGGAGTGGGACTGGTTGAAGTGGCTGCCGCACAATCAACATCCGAGCGCAACGGACCCGGCCGGTTCGGCGCGGATGGTGTACCCGACGCCGGCCCAGGCGCGCGACGCGCTGGTCGGGCCGGCGCATGTGGTGGTGATCGTCGACGCTGCCGGAAACGACGACGTCGAGATCAGCGGCGCGACCGTGCTGCGGACCGGCGTTCCGGCAGCATCGTTGACGATTCGGCATTCCGCCGGGCAGGACCTGCTGGAGGCTCCCGACTACCTCGACCGAGACGATGCGCTGGTGTGCGCGCGCCGGATTGCGGCGTCCGCCTCAGGTGTGCCCGGACCCGCCGGCACGGCCGGTTTCCTCGGCATCGATGACGACCCGATCGCGTTGTGGCACAACCAGAACCGCCAGGACCGCTTGCGGGTCCCGATCGGCGCCACTCTGGACGGCCGGTCCGTGCTCCTGGACATCAAGGAGGCGGCCGAGGGAGGGATCGGGCCGCACGGGCTGTGCGTCGGAGCCACCGGATCGGGCAAGTCCGAGCTGCTGCGCACCGTCGCGATGGGCATGATGATGCGCAACTCGCCCGAGGTGCTGAATCTACTGCTCATCGACTTCAAGGGAGGCGCAACGTTTCTCGACCTCGCCAGGGCGCCGCATGTGGCGGCGGTCATCACCAATCTCGCCGACGAGGCAGCCCTGGTCGCACGGATGCGCGAGGCCCTGGCGGGAGAGATCAACCGACGGCAACAGTTGCTGCGCACGGCCGGCAACTTCGCCAGCGCCGCGGCGTACGCCCAGGCTCGGGGACCCGGATCGGTTGCGCTGCCGACACTGTTCGTCATCGTCGACGAGTTCTCCGAACTGCTCAGTCAGCATCCCGATTTCGCCGACACGTTCGTCGCGATCGGTCGGCTCGGGCGGTCCCTCGGCATGCACCTGCTGCTGGCCAGTCAACGGCTTGACGAGGGGCGGCTGCGTGGCTTGGAAGCCCACCTGTCCTACCGGATCTGCCTGAAGACCCTGTCCGCCGGCGAGTCACGTGCAGTGCTGGGCACCGCGGATGCATACGAACTGCCGAGCACGCCGGGAGCGGGGTTGCTGCGGGCAGCTAGCGGAGAGCCGGTCCGCTTCCAGGCCGCTTGCGTGTCGGGACGGGCGCCGTCGGGCGGTGCCGACGGTCCGGTAGCGCCCGGCGTACGCCGCTTCACCGCCGAAAATCATGCGTCAGTGCGGCATTCGGAGCAGGAACACGGCCCCTCGCTCCTGCACACGATCCTCGACCGGCTGGAGCACCAGGGGCCTCCCGCCCACCAGGTGTGGTTGCCTCCGCTGAATGCGGCGCCCCGACTGCGGACGCTGCTGGCCGTTCGAAGGCCGACACGTCTGGTCGTTCCGATAGGCGTCGTCGACCGTCCCTACGAGCAGTGTCGCGTGCCGCTCACGGTCGACCTGTCGGGTGCTGCCGGCAATGTCGCCGTTGTCGGAGCGCCCCGATCGGGCAAGTCGACGGCGCTCTGCACCCTCATAACCGCATTGGCCGCCACGCACGGTCCCGGACAGGTGCAGTTCTATTGCCTCGACTTCGGCGGCGGAGCACTGTCCGCCCTGCGCGGCATGCCGCACGTCGGCGAGGTCGCCGACCGGACTCAGCCAGAGCTCGTCTGGCGGATGGCGGCCGAGATGGAATCGGCGGTACACGCCCGCGAAGTATGCCGCCGCGACGGTGGTCCGCTCGACTGCTTCCCGGATGTGTTCCTCGTGGTCGACGGGTGGGCGGGCCTGCGCCAGGACTTCGACGCGGTTGCGGATTCGATCACTGCGCTTGCGGCTCAGGGACTTTCGTACGGGGTGCACGTGCTGGTGTCGGCCGGTCGCTGGGCGGAGATCAGGCCGGCGCTGAAGGATCGGCTCGGCACCCGCATCGAGTTGCGGCTCGGTGATCCCGCCGATTCCGAGCTTGACCGCCGGCAGGCCCGTCAGGTGCCCGCCGACCGTCCCGGTCGCGGTCTCAGCGTGGACGGCCTGCACATGATGGTCGCCCTGCCGGGACCGGAGGAACTCGAATTGCACCGCGGCGGCCCCGCAGCGCCGCCGATACCGCTGTTACCCACCCAGGTCGATTACGACGCCGTCGTCCTCGAACACGGGCCCCGGATCGTGCTCGGTCTCGAAGAACACCGATTGCAGCCGGCTGCAATTGATTTCCAGCAGCGGTCGCACCTGTTGATACTCGGGGACAACGGCTGCGGCAAGACCGCCGCGCTGCGCACCCTGTGCCGCGAGATCGTCCGCATAAACAGCGCGGCGCAGGCCCGGCTGTTCCTGGTCGACTTCCGGCGCACACTGCTCGGCGTCGTCACGTCGGAACATCTGGGCGGGTACGCCATGGCGCCCACGGCCCTGGAGGTTCTGGTGTCGAAGCTGGTCGATCTGCTGCGGCTGCGGATGCCGGGTCCTGAGGTCGGCCAGGCAGAGCTGCGGGCGAGATCATGGTGGACCGGTCCCGAGATCTACCTCGTCGTCGACGACTATGACCTGGTCACCACGTCGACCGCGAACCCGTTACTCCCGTTGCTCGAATACCTGCCGTATGCAACAGATCTGGGACTGCACATGATCGCCGCGCGACGGAGCGGGGGCGCCGCGCGGGCATTGTTCGAGCCGCTGCTCGCCGGTCTGCGAGACCTGGGCTGCATGGGAATGATGATGAGTGGCCGCCCGGAAGAGGGTGCCCTGCTCGGATCGAGGCCACCCGCACCGCTGCCGCCCGGTCGAGGCACACTGATCACGCGCCCTGGCGTCGAGCAGCTGGTGCAGGTGGCCTGGAGCCCGCCGGCGTGACCGCGCACCGCGCAGTCGTCGTGGCCGGGCCGGTGCGCATAAGCCGATTGTGTTGCGCGACAGCCGAGACCGACGCGCGCTTCGTAGCGGCGCTGGAGGCCGTGGACGACCCGGTGGCGTTGGTGGACGAGCGGCCGATCGCCGTTGCCACGCTGTGGCGCGACGTGCTGCGCTCGTTGGCCGCGGGGCACCTCGGCGTGCTCGTGATGTGTCCGTCGTGGTGGTCGACGGCCCGGGTCGACGTGGTCACCGCGGCTGCGGGCGCTGAGGCCACCGTGTGCACGCGTTCTTCGATTCTGGCACAACAGAATTCGGCGATAGTGGTGGAGATCGCCGAACGGCTCGTGGCCGTCTCGGGAGACGGTGTCGTTGCGGTGCCGCGCCGCACGGGCGAGCAGGGCGTCGTCGAGGAGGTTGCCCGCGTCATCGCCACGATGACACCGGGCAACGTGGTGATCGACGCCCCGACCGCGGTACCCGGAGCACGTCGGCTCGCCCGAGCGATCACCGAAGCCATTGCGACCGGGCACCTCGTCACCACGGTCGAGGACATCGGTGCGACGAATCCGGCCCGCGCGGCGGCATCGATTCCGGACCGGGAACCGGTCGTGGCATTCGGCGGTCGAACTCGTGCGCGGCTGGCGGTCGCCGGCGTCACGGTGACCGCGGCGGGTCTGGTGCTGCCCGCGGTGACCGCCGAGAATCCGCCCCCGGTGGCCCGGGTGGCGCCCACGACGGTTCTGGTCGAGGGTGACGTGGCGTTGACGATCCCCGCCGGCTGGCTCACCCAGCGCGTCACCTCCGGGCCGGGTTCGGCGCGGGTCCAGATCACCTCACCGTCTGACCCCGAGGCGGCGTTGCACGTCACGCAAACGCCGACGTCCGGCGAGACGCTGGCCGGTGCGGCCGACCGGTTGCGCCGCGCGATCGACGCCGAACCTGCCGGGGTCTTCGTCGACTTCGACCCGGCCGGGGTCAGCGCCGGCCGTCCCGCAGTGACCTATCGCGAAGTGCGGGCGGCCCACGATGTGCGGTGGACGGTGCTGCTGGACGGATCGCTGCGGATCAGCATCGGATGCCAGAGCCGGCCCGCGGAGCGGGACTCCGTACGGTCCGCCTGCGAGCAGGCCGTGCGGACCGCGCACGCGGTGGGGTGAGACCCGGGAAGTCGATGGAACCAAACCGCGTCCACGCGGGTCGAACAAGGAGACGACAGGAGGACCAGATGAGCACTTCTGCGGGTGCCGACGCACTCAACACCGACTTCGACCTGATGAGATCGGTCGCAGCAACCACAGACGTCCGCAACGACGAGATCCGGGCCATGCTGCACGCATTCATCGGGCAGATGGGCGCCGTACCGCCGTCGGTGTGGGGCGGGGTCGCCGCGGCGCGGTTCAAGGATGTGGTGGATCGCTGGAACGCCGAGTCGGCGCGGCTTCATCACGTCCTGCACGCCATCGCCGAAACCATCCGCCACAACGAAGCGGCGCTGCGTGAGGCCGGCCAGAGCCATGCCGACCGAATCGCCGCCACCGGCGGAACCCTCTGATCGGAGACCGTCATGGATTCAACGCTGTCGTATCACTTCGACGCCATCGAACACTCCGTCCGGCAGGAGATTCACACCACCGCCGCACGCTTCAACGCGGCGCTGGATGAGCTGCGGTCTCAGATCACGCCCCTGCAGCACCTCTGGACCCGGCAGGCGGCCGCTGCCTACCAGGCCGAACAGCTCAAATGGCACCAGGCGGCCACCGCGCTCAATGAGATCCTGATCGAGTTGGGACAAGCGGTCCGCGACGGCGCAGACGAGGTGGCCGGCGCCGATCGCCGGGCGGCCGGCAGTTGGTCGTGGTAGTCGTTTTGACCTGCGGGGATGCGCGTCGGTAAGCTGCTTCGTTGGCGTGCGGATAGTTGCGGGGCCTCGGGTCAATGTCGGTCGCCGAGACCAGCCCCTGCCGCAAACGCCTGACCGGCCCCCGGTTCGCACCGGGATCCACCCGAGAGAAGAGAAGGTAAGCGCTGTGCCCACATACGCGCCCAAGGCGGGTGACACCACGCGGTCGTGGTACGTCATCGACGCCACGGACGTTGTGCTTGGCCGCCTTGCCGTAGCAGCGGCGACGCTGCTGCGCGGCAAGCACAAGCCCACGTTCGCGCCCAACGTCGATGGTGGTGACTTCGTCATCGTCATCAACGCCGAAAAGGTCGCCATCAGCGGCGACAAACTGCAGAGCAAGATGGCCTACAACCACTCGGGGTATCCCGGCGGTCTGCGTCAGCGGAGCATCGGTGAGCTGCTGCAGAAGCACCCCGACCGCGTGGTGGAGAAGGCGATCGTCGGCATGCTGCCCAAGAACAAGCTGAGCCGGCAGATCCAGAAGAAGCTTCGCGTCTACGCCGGCCCGGAGCACCCCCACACCGCTCAGCAGCCGGTTCCGTTCGAGATCAAGCAGGTGGCGCAGTGACCGAGACCAGTCTGGAAACCACCGAGGTAGCAGAGGCCGTGGTCGAGACCGAGTCGTTCGTGTTCGAGCGCCCGATTCAGACCGTCGGCCGCCGCAAGGAGGCTGTGGTACGGGTGCGCCTGGTGCCCGGCACCGGCAAGTTCGACCTCAACGGCCGCAGCCTCGAGGACTACTTCCCGAACAAGGTGCACCAGCAGCTCATCAAGGCGCCGCTGGTGACCGTCGAGCGGTTGGAAAGCTACGACATCTACGCCCTCCTGCACGGCGGCGGCCCCTCCGGCCAGGCCGGGGCGCTGCGTCTGGGCATCGCCCGCGCGCTCATCGTGGCGACCCCCGAGGACCGGCCGGCGTTGAAGAAGGCCGGCTTCCTCACCCGCGACCCGCGTGCCACCGAACGCAAGAAGTACGGCCTGAAGAAGGCTCGCAAGGCGCCTCAGTACAGCAAGCGCTGATCAGCCACCACGTTTTGGCTGCGAGCGTGTGTCAGTCGGCGTGTCGCACGCCCGGTCGGCACGCTCGCAGCCAAAAGTGGGTATGAGCACTATCGCTATCTTGTGAGAGGTTTGTCCGCATGGGTCGACTATTCGGCACCGACGGCGTCCGTGGAGTCGCCAATCGCGAGCTGACCGCCGAGTTGGCGCTAGCGCTGGGCGCAGCCGCGGCGCGGCACCTGGCGAGTTCAACCGGACCCGGCCGCCGGATGGCTGTGATCGGGCGCGATCCGCGGGCCAGCGGTGAAATGCTCGAGGCTGCCGTCATCGCGGGCCTGAGCAGCGAAGGCGTGGACGCGCTGCGAGTCGGTGTGCTTCCGACGCCCGCAGTCGCCTACCTCACTGGCGCCTACGACGCCGACTTCGGCGTGATGATCTCGGCGTCGCACAACCCGATGCCCGACAACGGCATCAAGATCTTCGGCCCCGGCGGCCACAAGCTGGACGACGACACCGAAGACCAGATCGAGAATCTGGTCGCGACCGGGCCGGGACGGCGCCCGGTCGGCGCGGGCATCGGCCGGGTCGTCGACGCCGAGGACGCGGCCGAACGCTATCTGCGTCACGTCGGCAAGGCCAGTACGAGCCGCCTGGACGGGCTCACCGTGGTGGTCGACTGCGCCCACGGCGCAGCCTCGCAAGCGGCTCCGAGCGCCTACCGCGCTGCCGGAGCCCGCGTCATCGCGATCAACGCCGAACCCAACGGCCTCAACATCAACGACCGCTGCGGCTCCACCCATCTGGAGGCGCTGCGGGAAGCGGTGATCGCCCACCGCGCCGACCTGGGGATCGCGCACGACGGCGACGCCGACCGCTGCCTGGCTGTCGACGCCAACGGCGAACTCGTCGACGGCGACACCATCATGGTGGTGCTGGCCCTGGCCATGAAGGAGGCCGGGGAACTGGCATCGGACACGCTGGTGGCGACCGTGATGAGCAACCTCGGACTGCATCTGGCCATGCGGGCCGCCGGCGTGACCGTGCGCACCACTGGCGTCGGTGACCGCTACGTCCTGGAAGAGCTGCGGGCCGGCGACTACAGCCTCGGTGGCGAGCAGTCCGGCCACATCGTGATGCCGGCCCTGGGGTCCACCGGCGACGGCATCGTCACCGGGCTGCGTCTGATGACCCGGATGGTGCAGACCGGTTCGTCGCTGGCCACTCTTGCCGCGGCGATGCAGACGTTGCCGCAGGTGCTGATCAACGTTGAGGTCGCCGACAAGGCCACCGCCGCCGTCGCGCCGTCGGTGCAGACCGCGGTCGCGCAGGCCGAGGCCGAACTCGGTGACACCGGGCGAATCCTGTTGCGTCCCTCGGGAACCGAACCACTCATCCGGGTGATGGTGGAGGCTGCCGACGAGGACATCGCGCAGCGGCTGGCCGCCACCGTGGCCGACGCCGTCGGCGCTGCCGGCTAAAAACCGGGTGGAACCCCGACGCCCCGCGTGGCGTCGAATGGGGTATGAGACTCGATAGCGCGGATGTGCGAGGGATCGCCGGCCGGATCGACGACGCGGCGGAGCTGATCGGCGAGGCGGCCTCAAACCACCTGTCGCGGTTGGCCTTTGACAGTACTCGGGCAGGCCGGGCGTATGCCGCGTGCGGCCAGCGATTGCGTGCCGAACTTGACCGCCTGGCCGTCGAACTGTCCCAGTGGTCGCGGGCGGCGGTCGAGATCGCCGCCGCGCTGCGGGCCGCAGCCGATCGATACGCCGAGGCGGAGTCGTATGCCGCCGCCCGGATCGCCTGACCGTGGCCGCGCGACTGGACGTCGCGGGACGCCTGGCCGAAGGCCTGCCCGCGGTTGAGCACACGCAGACGTACCTGTTGGCCTGCGGACAGATCGGTTACCGGGATCCGGACCTGACCGGCGACCCCGCGCAGATTCATGACTGGTACGCCGCCGAAGAGGGGCTCGACCTACCCGTCCTGGACGGTGACTGTGCGGCGTTGCGCGCCGCGGGGTCGGTGGCCACGGACGCGCTGCGACTACTGCGCGACCAGCTCAATGCGTTGGCGACGGCGTGGACAGGCTCGGGTGCCGACGCCGCGGTGGCGTTTCTGCGGCGCCACTGCGACACCGCCAGTGCGCTGGTCACCGAAGTTCGCGCGGCGGCCCAGCGTTGCGAGTCGCTGCGTGACAACCTGTGGCAACTGGTCGACGCGAAGGTCGTGACGACCACTGCGATCGACGACCGCACGCTGGCGCAGCGGCTGGCATGGTTGGCAGCGGCCGCCGCTGTGGCGACCGATGCGGGCGCCCGCGATGTGGTCGCCCAACAGATCAAGCCGTTCGTGGACAACGACATTCGCCATGAGTGGCGGTCGGCGATGTTGTCCACCCGGGCGGGCGTCACAGCGGCCTACGACATGGTCACCGACCGGTTCGCTGCGGCCCCGCGCGCCTACTTCGAGATCCCCGGTGATTTCGGCCCGCTGGACCAGCCGCCGCGAGGACCGGCCGCTGGGACGCTGTCGGCGGCGCTCGCACGGTTCGCGCCGATCCCCACGACTACCGCCGCACCCCGGTCGGTACCCACACCGGCAGCGGCACCGGCGCCGACGCCGATGGAATCAGGGATCGGGTGGTCGGGTGACCCGGTTGGCGCGGGTGGTCTCGACGGCAGCGCCGGCTCCCAAGGTGTCGGTGGCCCGGACGGTCTCGGTGGTCTCGAAAGTCTCGCCAGCCGGATCGTCGCGAGCATGGGTGACCTGCTGGGATCGTCCGCCACCGACGGCGGCCCCGCCGACAGCCTGGCCGCCGACCCGTTCGAGGACGAGAACGACCCGCACGAGCCGGACCGGCTCGAAGCAGCCGAAGAACCGAAGAAACCCGAGTCCGCCCCAGCCCAGGGTGTGGCCGCCGTACCGGTCTCGCAGCCGATCGGTGCGGCGCGACCGGTAACCGGATCACCTGTCACCGGGGCAGTCCCCGGGGAGCCGCCGCCGGTCGAGGTGCCGCCTCCTACCCCGCCCGCGACGGGGTCGACCCCCTGCGAAATCGCGGCAAACGAACTCCCGCAGGCGGGGCAGTGACGTCACGGAAGCAGCTGCAGCAGCTCCTCGACGTAGCGAACGGCTTCACCGGCATCCGCCGTCGCCGGCCGCACCAGCAACGTGGTCACCCCCGATTCGGCGAAGACGGCCAGCCGCTCGGCGATGAATCCACGCGGGCCGATCAGCGAGACCCCGCGCACCAGTTCATCGGGCAACGCGTCGATTGCCTCACGTTTGCGGCCGGCCAGGTAGAGCTCCTGGATTCGGTCGGCGGCCTCGCCGAACCCGTACCGGGTGGCCAGGTCGTGGTAGAAGTTGCGGCCTCGGGCGCCCATGCCGCCGATATAGAGCGCCAACTGCGGTTTGATCCAGGCGAACCGGTCCTCGACGTCGTCGCCGATCGCGAGCGCCGTGCCCACCATGACGTCGAG
Source organism: Mycobacterium sp. Z3061 (assembly GCF_031583025.1). Taxonomy (NCBI): domain Bacteria; kingdom Bacillati; phylum Actinomycetota; class Actinomycetes; order Mycobacteriales; family Mycobacteriaceae; genus Mycobacterium; species Mycobacterium pumcae. Next base: position 1,339,053 of record NZ_CP134062.1, read on the forward strand.
GGGTCCAAGCTCAGGATCGCGCTTGGCGGCGCCGGCCGCCAGCGCCTCGCCCCACACCAGGTGCGCCTTGTCCGGATAGTAGAACGCCGGCTGCCAACCTTCGGCGATCTCCGCGGTAAGCTCCACGTTTTTCGGGCCCAGTGCCGCGATCGATATCGGAATACGTTGCCGTACAGGGTGATTGATAAGCTTCAGGGCCTTGCCCAGGCCAGTCCCGCGATCGGCGGGCAGCGGGATCTGATAATGCCTGCCGTCGTACTCAAGCGGCCTCTCCCTGCGCCAAACCTGCCGGCAGATCTCCACGGCTTCACGGGTCCGGCCCAGCGGGGCGTCGAACTCGACGCCGTGGAACCCCTCGATCACCTGCGGTCCGGAGGTGCCGATGCCCAGGTTGAAGCGGCCACCGGAAACGTAGTCCAGGCCGGCGGCCGTCATCGCGAGCAACGACGGAGTCCGGATGAAGAGAGGCAACACGCCCGAGGCCAGTTCGACGGTGCTGGTCCGGGCCGCCAGAAAGCCAAGCTGACTGATGGCGTCGAAGGCATAGGCTTCGGCGACCACGGCCACGTCGATACCGACCTTTTCAAGTTCCACGACGCGGTCGACCGCCTCGTGAAAGCCGCCCGAGTAGTCCAGCGCGATCCCGATCCGCATCAACGACACTTACCACGGCCGCTCCGGGGCCCCGCGTCAGCCTGTCGCTGTGCCGGTCCAGTATTCGGCGAATCGGTGCCCGTCATCGGTGAGCCGCAGAATGTCGTTGCCGGTGAACCGCACCGGGCCGTCCTGGCTCTCGCCGCTGCCGACCCAACGGCCGGCGACCAGGTCGCCATCGTGCAGCGGGCCGAGTTCGATGTCAAAGGTCAGATCCTTCAACATATTCCGCGTCTGCTCGATGATCTGCGTCAGTTCGTCCGGTCCGTGTACTTCCCGATCGGGCCAGTGCCCGACGAAGTCATCGGTGACGATCTCCGCCGCGACCGGCCGCCCGGCCCACAGCTCGCTGATCCAACGCTGGTACAGAGCCTGTACGTCTGCCATAAGTGGCTATTACCCGCTCGCGTGCGCCGGGACACACGCCTGCCGATCACTTCAACAGCGCGACGATCTTCTCTTCGGGAGTCACCGGTGGCGCTTCTGGATCGACCGGGTCGGTTCGGGGCAGCGCCACGTCCGGATCGGCGAAGTCGCGGTAGGTCTTGTCGCCGGCCAGCGTGTAGAGCAGATAGCCGGTCAGCAGCGCGCGGACCGCCCGCTGGGTCTTGCGATCAGAACCGGCCAGCCCAACGGCTTTCGGCAGTCTCCGGCCCTCTACCAGGCCGCCGGCTTCTGCCTTGCTGACGATGCGCAGCGTGGCCTTGTCCCACGCGCGGTCCAGTGCGAGGGCGTTGGAGTTGAGCGCTTTGGGATCACCGGGGGCGGTCAGGATGAGACCCGGCACGTTCAGGCCCGCAGCCGGCAGCTCGGCGGGGGGAGCGGTCACCGTCGGGAAGAGCGCCGCCACCGCGGCCAGCGGTCTGCCGGTCGAACCGGACATGCCGGCCGCAGCGAAGACCGCGGCCGAAGCCCCGAATCCGTGGCCGGCCAGCCCGAGCTTGGCGGGGTGCACGCTGATCTCGCCAGGGCCCAGCCGCACACCCGAGACGATGTCGAGGGCAACGCCGAGATCGAATGCCAGGTTCATCACCGACGGGACGAGGCCACGTTGGGTGTCCGGCGCCCCGGCCACGATGCCCCAGGACGCCAGATGCTCCAGCAGGCCCGAATACTGGGCCGAGCCGGTCAGCCAGTCATGCCCGAAGGCGATGCCGGGCAGGTTGTACCCGGACTCCGGGGTGTACACCACGCCGGGCAGGCCGGCAAATGCCAGGTCACCGCGCAGAACGCGATGTGGACCACGACGGTTGAGGGCGGCGACGAGCTTGCGGATGCGGGCCACCCGTCGACGTTAGCGGTGCCCCGGTGGATGGGTAAAGGCGGTCCACGTCGCACCGTCCCAATAACGCTGGACGGGTTGGCCGGACGGGTCGGGATACCAGCCGGGTGGTGTGGCAGGCGGGGCCACCGGGTGTTGGTGGTGCCCGTAAGCGTGTGGGTTCTGGGCCAGCGCCCGCACCTGACGGATGGCGCGCATATTGGAGAACAACGCGATCCAGTTGAGCACCACGAGCGATCCCAGGCTCCACCAGCCGGCCAGCAAGCAGTGGGTCTGGGCGTCTTTATAGGCCTGCTCACACTGCTGCAGCGTGCCGGTGTACCGCGAGGTCTGCTGATGCCAGAAAATCAGCGCACCGGTGTGCTTGAGCAGGCCGATCTGGAACAACGGCTCCGGATATCCGGACGCGGCGGGCTGTGGATACGGGCCGGGCGGGCGGTACGGCTGTGACACAGCAGACCTTTCATGCAGGTAGAGAGATAAACGATATCGCCGGTCCCGGTGATAATTCAGCGCCTGCACTACCCTGGTCAGAATGTGCGGAATCGTCGGCTACGTCGGGCAGCGTCCTGCCTGCGACGTCGTGATGAACGCCCTGCGCCGGATGGAATACCGCGGCTACGACTCCTCGGGCATCGCGCTGGCCGACGGCAGGGGCAAGCTCATGGTGTGCCGCCGCGCCGGCCAGCTGGCCAATCTGGAGGCGGCGCTGGCCAAGATGGCTCCGACCGAACTGTCCGGCACCACCGGCCTGGGCCACACCCGCTGGGCTACCCACGGCCGCCCCACCGACCGCAACGCGCACCCGCATCGCGACGCGGCCGGCAAGATCGCCGTCGTTCACAACGGCATCATCGAGAACTTCGCCGCGCTGCGCCAGGAGTTGGAGGCCGAAGGCGTGGAGTTCGCCAGCGACACCGACACAGAGGTCGCGGTGCACCTGGTCTCGCGCGCGTATCACCACGGCGAGACGGCCGGGGACTTCACCGCATCCGTGCTGTCGGTGCTGCGCCGGCTGGAAGGCCACTTCACCCTGGTATTCGCCAACGCTGACGAGCCCGGCACCATCGTCGCCGCCCGCCGCTCGACGCCGCTGGTCATCGGCATCGGCGAGGGCGAGATGTTCGTCGGCTCCGACGTCGCCGCATTCATCGAACACACCCGCCAGGCCGTCGAACTCGGCCAGGACCAGGCGGTGGTGATCACCGCCGACGGATACCGGATCTTCGACTTCCACGGGAACGACGACCTGCAAGCGGGCCGCGAGTACCGGGAATTTCATATCGACTGGGACCTCGCCGCCGCCGAGAAGGGCGGCTACGAGTACTTCATGCTCAAGGAGATCGCCGAGCAGCCCACCGCGGTGGCCGAGACACTGCTCGGCCATTTCGTGGACAACCGGATCGTGCTCGACGAGCAGCGCCTCTCCGACCAGGAGCTGCGCGAGGTCGACAAGGTCTTCGTCGTCGCCTGCGGCACGGCCTACCATTCCGGACTGCTGGCCAAGTACGCGATCGAGCACTGGACGCGGCTGCCGGTCGAGGTCGAGCTCGCGAGCGAATTCCGCTACCGCGACCCGGTTCTGGACCGCAGCACGCTGGTCGTCGCGATCTCCCAGTCCGGGGAGACGGCCGACACCCTGGAAGCCGTTCGGCACGCCAAAGAGCAGAAGGCCAAGGTGCTGGCGATCTGCAACACCAACGGCTCGCAGATCCCGCGTGAGTGCGACGCGGTGCTGTACACCCGCGCCGGGCCGGAGATCGGGGTGGCCTCCACCAAGACGTTCCTGGCCCAGATCACCGCCAACTACCTGGTGGGCTTGGCGCTGGCGCAGGCCCGTGGCACCAAGTACCCCGACGAGGTCGAACGCGAGTACCGCGAACTCGAGGCGATGCCGGACCTGGTCGCCCGGGTGATCGCGGCGACCGACCCGGTGGCCGAGCTGGCTTACCGGTTCGCCCAGTCGTCGACCGTGTTGTTCCTGGGCCGCCACGTCGGCTACCCGGTCGCGCTGGAAGGCGCGCTCAAGCTCAAGGAACTCGCCTACATGCATGCCGAGGGCTTTGCGGCCGGCGAACTCAAGCACGGCCCGATCGCGCTGATCGAAGACGACCTACCGGTGATCGTCGTCATGCCCTCGCCGAAAGGGTCGGCGACACTGCACGCGAAGTTGCTGTCCAATATCCGCGAAATCCAGACCCGGGGCGCGGTAACCATCGTGATCGCCGAAGAGGGTGACGAGACGGTACGTCCCTACGCCGACCACCTGATCGAAATACCTTCGGTGTCAACACTTTTGCAGCCGCTGCTGTCGACCATCCCGCTGCAGGTGTTCGCCGCGTCGGTGGCCCGGGCCCGTGGTTATGACGTGGACAAACCGCGTAATCTAGCGAAGTCGGTGACAGTCGAATAGTCGGAGACGCCATGCGGTGGGGGATTGTCAGTCTCGGGGTTTTCGTGGTGTCTTACGTCGGCCTGGTCGCACTGTATGCGCTCGCCGGCATGGGCCCCGCCCATCCGTTGACCGAAGGCCAGCCGTCGGCCGACGGAACGACGGTGACGCTGGATATCACGGGCATCCAGCCCTACCGCAACGCGCTCGTCGGAGACCTCACGGTGACGCCCGGACCCGCGCTGCTGGATCCGCTCACCGGCAATCTCAAGGAAGACCTGACGGTCGCCGCCACATCCGCGACCGCACCGACCAGCCGAACCTGGCCAAAGGGGACGCAGCCCGGCGTCGTCCCGGTCTCGCTCAACATCAGCGGCGACGTATCGGATTGGCCCTTCGACAGCTACGTCTCCAAACCGGTGTCGATCAACCTGTTCCGGGGCACCCCGCAGACGCCGGAGCGGGCTTCGGTGACATTCGTCGACCGCCTGCCCGGGTGGAAGGTCGAGGTGCAGGGCGGGACGGGCGATGCCAAGACGCCGTACCGCGCGGAGGTGCAGCGCTCGCCGAGCACCGTGGCGCTCGCGATCGCCCTGCTCGGGGTACTTGTCGCGATTGCCGGCTTCGCGCTCTTCGTCGCCGTGCAGACGGTGCGCGACCGCCGTAAATTCCAGCCGCCGATGACCACGTGGTTCGCCGCCATGCTTTTTGCGGTGATCCCGCTGCGCAACGCGCTTCCGGACGCGCCCCCGTTCGGCGCGTGGGTCGACGTCACCGTGGTGCTGTGGGTGATCGTGGCCCTGGTCGCCTCGATGGGGATCTACGTGTCCTGCTGGTGGCGGCATCTGGCGCCGGAGAAGCCGGCCGGCCCGTGAAGCTTGCGATCGCGAGCGTTTTGCTTTTCATCTCGGCCTACATCGGCTCCATCGTCTTGTACGTCGACAGCGGTATGGGCCATCCACGTCGGATCGCCGACGGTCCCGCCCCGGCCGATGGAACCAAGGTGACTTTCGACATCGAGGACATCCAGTCCGACAACAGCGTGCTGCGGGCAAACATCACCGTCCTGCCTGGACCGGCGCTGCTGGACCCCGAGACCCACACGCTGAAAGACGATCTCAGCGTCGTCGCCACCTCCGTGGTTTCGACGAGCAAGCGGACCTGGCCCAAGGGCACGCTGCCCGACATTGTTCCGGTGTCGGTCACCCTCACCGGTGATGTCGCCAGTTGGCCGTTCGACCAGTACGAGTCGGGGCCCCTGGCGATGCAGCTCTTCACCGGGACAGCCCAGACGCCGGTGCCCGCCACCGCGACACTGGTCGACCGGCTGCTCGGCTGGAAGATCGAGGTCAATCGGCTCGGGGCGGGCAACGAACGTGCGCCCTACCGGCTGGATCTGTACCGGTCACCCAGTACCGCGGCCTTCGCCGTCGTCATTCTCGGTGTTCTGGTCGCACTCGCCGTGCTGGCGTTGTTCGTCGCGGTGCAGACATTTCGCGACCGAAGGAAATTTCAGCCGCCGATGACCACCTGGTATGCGGCGATGCTCTTCGCGGTGATGCCGCTGCGGGGCGCGCTCCCCGACCCGCCTCCTGTCGGCGCGTGGATCGACGTGACGGTGATTCTGTGGGTCATTGTGGTGTTGGTGATTTCGCTGACGCTGTACATCGCTTGCTGGTGGCGGCATCTCAGACCCGAGAATTGAGTTCGCTGCTGGTCCTTGCGGGTTTTCGGACACGGTTATAGGCATGACATATGAAGCTCGGAATCGCCGGTGTGCTGCTGTTCATCGCGGCCTACATCGCCACGAACTTCGTATACGCCGGCGCCGGTCATGGCCCGCACGACCTGACCCAGGGGCGGCCGATGACCGACGGAACCACCATCACCATGGATTTGCAGGAAGTTCAGCAGAGCAACACGGTGCTGCTGGCCAACCTCGCCATCGTGCCCGGACCTACGTTGCTCGACCCCCGCACGCATGATCTGACCCAGGACTTCAGCATCGTCGTCACCTCCGCGGCGTCGCCCACCAAGCGCTCATGGTCGAAAGGCATGGTGCCCGGCAGCTTTCCGGTGCCAATGAGCATCGCGGGAGCCGTCACCGACTGGCCGTTCGATCAATACGTTTCCGGGCCGGTCACGGTCGAGATCTTCCGGGGCGACAACCCGGTGCCGGAACGGGCGGCCGTGACGTTCGCCGACCGTCTCGCCGGCTGGCGCATCGACATCTCGACGACCGACAATTCCGCGGCCGCCGCACCGTATCGGGTGGAGTTGGAGCGGTCACCGAGCACCAAGACGTTCGCGGTCGTCATCATCGCGGTCCTGGTGGCACTCGCCGGCATGGGACTGTTCGTCGCGGTGCAGACGGCCCGCGACAAGCGTAAGTTCCAGCCCCCGATGACCACCTGGTACGCGGCGATGCTCTTCGCGGTGGTGCCGCTGCGCAACGCGCTGCCCAACGCGCCGCCGTTCGGGGCCGAGGTCGACGTCAGGGTCGTACTGTGGGTGATCGTCGTATTGGTGCTCTCGATGCTGATCTACATCACCTGCTGGTGGCGGCACCTGGCGCCGGAGCAACCGGCGAAGCCGGAGAAACCCGCGAAACCCGCTGAGCCAGCGGCAACTAGCTGAACCGAAGCCGCCCACGCTGTACGCTGCGACACCGGGCGTGAAAGGGTTACACGGTGGCGAGGGTATCGGTATCGGTACGGGCTCGGGCGTTGGTGCGCATCGTGTGGCACTACGTCACCAGCGCGCCGCTGACCTACGGCTGGCTGCTCGCGCTGGCCATCACGACGATCGTGCAGAACCTGCTCACCGGGCATCAGTTGCACTCGATCCTGCTGCACCGCTACACCAACGTGCACGCCCTGGCGACCGATCCGCTGGGTGTGCTGTTCTCCAGCCTGTTGTGGATCGACGGCCGGAGCCTGGAGCCCTACCTGCTGTTGTTCACCATCTTCCTGGCGCCGGCCGAGCGATGGCTTGGCCAATTACGTTGGCTCACTGTGGGATTGTCTTCACACATCGTCGCCACCTATATCAGCGAAGGCCTGCTCTACCTGGCTATTCAGATGCATGACGCCTCGTCGAGATCGGTGCGCGCCCACGACATCGGGGTCAGCTACTTCCTGGTCGGGGTCATGGGGATACTCACCTACCGCATCGCCCGGCCCTGGCGCTGGGGCTACCTGGGGGTGCTGTTGCTCATCTTCGGTTTTCCCGTGCTGGTGATGGACCGGATCGAGCTCAGCTTCACCGCCATCGGCCATTTCGCGGCGCTGCTGATCGGTCTCGCCTTCTTCCCGATGGCCCGCGAGCGCAAGACCGGGTCCTGGAATCCGGCCGAGCGGTTCAAAGCCGTCTTCGGACGGCGCAAGACACAGGAAGCGCCGGGCTGACGATGCGGCATTACTACTCTGCGGACACGATTCGCGACGCGGAAGCGCCGCTGCTGGCCAGCCTGCCCGACGGCGCGCTGATGAAACGCGCCGCCTATGGCCTCGCCACCGCGATCATCCGTGAGCTGACCGCCCGCACGGGCGGAGTCGCGGGCCGCCGGGTCTGCGCGGTCGTAGGGTCCGGTGACAACGGCGGCGACGCGCTGTGGGCGGCGACCTTCCTGCGACGGCGCGGCGCGGCCGCCGACGCGGTGCTGCTCAACCCCGACAAGGCCCACCGAAAAGGGCTGGGCGCGTTCCGCAAGGCCGGCGGGCATGTCGTCGAAAACATCGATCCCACAACCGATCTCGTGATCGACGGAGTGGTGGGCATCTCCGGCTCGGGGCCGCTGCGGCCGGCGGCGGCTCACGTCTTCGAACAGGCCGGTGACATCCCGGTGGTCGCCGTCGACATTCCCAGCGGCATCGACGTGGCCACCGGCGCCATCACCGGACCCGCGGTGCGCGCCGCGCTCACCGTCACCTTCGGCGGCCTCAAACCCGTGCACGCGCTGGCTGACTGTGGCCGCGTCGAACTCGTCGACATCGGACTGGAACTGCCCGGCACCGACCTGCTCAGTTTCGAGGCCGCCGACGTGGTTGCGCGCTGGCCGGTGCCGGGCGCCCGCGACGACAAGTACACCCAGGGCGTCACCGGCGTGCTGGCCGGCTCCTCGACCTACCCGGGCGCCGCGGTGCTGTGCACCGGCGCGGCGGTGGCGACCCACTCGGGCATGGTCCGCTACGCCGGCAGCGCCCATCACGAAGTGCTCGCGCGCTGGCCGGAAGTGATCGCCTCACCCACCCCGGCGGCGGCCGGACGGGTGCAGTCCTGGGTCGTCGGGCCGGGACTGGGCACCGACGAGGCCGGCGCCGCCGCACTGTGGTTCGCCCTGGAGACCGACCTGCCGGTGCTGGTGGACGCCGACGGGTTGACGATCCTGGCCGCCCATCCGGAGCTGGTCGCCGGCCGCACCGCCCCGACGGTGCTGACACCGCACGCCGGGGAGTTCGCCCGGCTGGCCGGATCGCCGCCCGGGGACGACCGGGTGGGCGCGACGCGCAGGCTCGCCGACGCCCTGGGTGCCACGGTGCTGCTCAAGGGCAACGTCACCGTCATCGCCGAACCCGGCGGGCCCGTCTACCTGAACCCCGCCGGGCAGTCCTGGGCGGCCACCGCCGGGTCCGGCGACGTGCTGTCGGGGATGATCGGCGCGCTGCTGGCCTCCGGTTTACCCGCCGGCGAGGCCGCGGCGGCCGCGGTATTCGTCCACGCCCGGGCGGCGGCGCTGTCGGCCGCCGACCCGGGACCCGGAGAGGCGCCGACCTCGTCGTCGCGGATTCTGCACCACATCCGGGCAGCTGTGGCCGCTCTTTAGCAACCAGCAACGAAAGGGATCGCCGTGTCCAAGAGCCACCCGTCGATGGCCACCCACTCGATCACTCCGGCCTACACCGGTCGCATGTTCACCGCGCCGGTGCCGGCGTTGCGGATGCCCGACGAGTCGATGGATCCCGAAGCCGCCTACCGCTTCATCCACGACGAGTTGATGCTCGACGGCAGTTCGCGGCTGAACCTGGCCACCTTCGTCACCACCTGGATGGACCCCGAAGCCGGGAAGCTGATGGCCGAGACGTTCGACAAGAACATGATCGACAAAGACGAATACCCGGCGACCGCGGCCATCGAGCAGCGCTGTGTGTGCATGGTTGCCGACCTGTTCCACGCCGAGGGCCTGCGCGACGACGACCCCGGCAGCGCCGTCGGCGTGTCCACCATCGGCTCCAGCGAGGCGGTGATGCTGGGCGGTCTGGCGCTGAAGTGGCGCTGGCGCGCCAAGACCAAAGATTGGAAGGGCCGCACCCCCAACCTGGTGATGGGCTCCAACGTGCAGGTGGTTTGGGAGAAGTTCTGCCGCTACTTCGACGTCGAACCCCGCTACCTGCCGATGGAGGAGGGCCGCTACGTCATCACGCCCGAACAGGTTCTCGACGCCGTCGACGAGGACACCATCGGCGTGGTCGCGATCCTGGGCACCACCTACACCGGGGAACTCGAGCCCGTCGCCGAGATCTGCGCGGCCCTGGACAAGCTGGCCGCCGACGGTGGCGTGGACGTTCCGGTGCACGTGGACGCCGCCAGCGGGGGGTTCGTGGTTCCGTTCCTGCACCCGGAGCTGGTGTGGGACTTCCGGCTGCCGCGCGTGGTCTCGATCAACGTCAGCGGCCACAAGTACGGCCTGACCTATCCCGGGATCGGGTTCGTGGTGTGGCGCAGTCCCGAACACCTGCCGGAGGACCTGGTTTTCCGGGTCAACTATCTGGGCGGTGACATGCCCACCTTCACGCTGAACTTCTCCCGGCCGGGCAACCAGGTGGTCGGCCAGTACTACAACTTCCTGCGGCTGGGCCGCGAGGGCTACACCCAGGTCATGCAGTCGCTGTCCTCGACCGCGCGCTGGCTGGGTGAGCAGCTGCGCACCGGCGAGCACATGGAGATCATCTCCGACGGCTCGGCCATTCCGGTGGTCAGCTTCCGGCTGGCCAAAGACCGCGGCTACACCGAGTTCGATGTCTCCCACGAGCTGCGGGGATACGGCTGGCAGGTGCCGGCCTACACCATGCCCGACAACGCCACCGACGTGTCGGTGCTGCGCATCGTGGTGCGCGAAGGGCTCTCCGCCGACCTGGCCCGCGCGCTGCACGACGACGCGATCAAGGCGCTGGCGTCGCTGGATAAGCTCAAGCCCGGCGGGCACTACGAGGCGGAGCACTTCGCCCACTGAGCGTTCTGGATCGCCACTCTGAGGTTCTGGGACAATGGTCGGCGTGTCCGTCACGCCGATCTCCCTGACCCCCGGCGTCCTCGCCGAGGCCGTAATCGACTTGGGCGCGATCGCGCACAACGTGCGGGTGTTGCGGGAACATGCCGGAAACGCGCAGGTCATGGCCGTGGTCAAAGCCGACGGCTACGGGCACGGCGCGACCCGCGTCGCCTTTACCGCGCTGGCCGCCGGGGCTACCGAACTCGGCGTGGCCACCGTCGAGGAGGCGCTTGCGCTGCGGGCCGACGGCATTCTGGACCCGATTCTGGCCTGGCTGCATCCGCCGGGCTGTGACTTCGCTCCCGCCCTGCAGGGCGACGTGCAGATCGCGGTCTCCTCGGTGCGCCAACTCGAAGAAGTGCTGGACGCGGTACACCGGACCGGCACCCAGGCGACCGTCACCGTCAAGGTGGACACCGGCCTGAACCGCAACGGCGTGGCCGCGGCGGACTTCCCCGCCATGGTGAGCGCGCTCAAGCAGGCCGTCGCGGACGAGGCGATCACGCTGCGCGGGCTGATGTCGCACATGGTCTTCGCCGACGCCCCCGAGCAGCCGATCAACGACATCCAGGCCCAGCGGTTCCGCGAGATGCTTTCCTACGCCGCCGATCAGGGGGTGCGGTTCGAGGTGGCACACCTGTCGAACTCCTCGGCCACCATGGTCCGTCCCGACCTGACGTTCGACCTGGTGCGCCCGGGCATCGCGGTGTACGGGCTCAGCCCGGTGCCTAGACTGGGCGACATGGGTCTGATTCCGGCCATGACGGTCAAATCCCCTGTCGCACTGGTCAAGTCGATCAAAGCCGGGGAGGGCGTGTCCTACGCGCACACCTGGATTGCCCCCCGCGACACGAACCTGGCGCTGATTCCGATCGGCTACGCCGACGGCGTGTTCCGGTCCTTGGGCGGGCGGCTGGACGTGCTGATCAACGGCCGTCGGCGCCCCGGGGTGGGACGGGTCTGTATGGACCAGTTCGTCGTCGACCTGGGGCCCGGCCGGCCGGATGTAGCCGAGGGCGACGAGGCGATCCTGTTCGGGCCCGGCACCCGCGGGGAACCCACCGCGCAGAATTGGGCCGACCTGATCGGGACGATTCACTACGAGGTGGTCACTGGCATCCGCGGCCGGATCACCAGGACCTACCGCGAGGTCGAAGCCGTTGAGCGCTGACCACAGCCACCGCATCCCGAAGGGCAAGGCCTGGCTCGCGGGTAGTGCTGGGCTGACCGCGGTGGCCACCCTGGTCGGCGCGTCGGCCCGCAAGACGATCATCGAACGGACCTCGTCCGACGAAGACCCCTGGGCGGACGAGGATTTCGAGCGACTCGACAGCGACCGCGCCCAGGTGGTGATGACCTCTGACGGGGTACCGCTGGCGGTCCGAGAGGCCGGGCCACCCGACGCACCGCTGACCGTCGTCTTTGCGCACGGCTTCTGTCTGCGGATGGGCGCCTTCCACTTTCAGCGGATGCGGCTGGGCGAGGTGCTGGGTTCGCAGGTACGCATGGTGTTCTACGACCAGCGTGGCCACGGCCAGTCCGGCGAGGGCGAGCCCGACTCCTACACGCTCACCCAACTCGGCCGGGATCTGGAAACGGTGCTGCAGGTCACCGCGCCGCGTGGTCCGATCATTCTGGTGGGCCATTCGATGGGCGGCATGACGGTGCTGTCGCACGCCGGGCAATTCCCCGAACAGTACGGCCGCCGCATCGTGGGAGCGGCGCTGATCTCGTCGGCCGCCGAAGGCGTCACCCGCTCACCGCTGGGGGCGTTCCTGAAAAACCCGGCGCTGGACGCGGTCCGGTTCACCGCCAAATCCGCACCGAAGCTGATGCACCGGGGCCGCAACGTGTCCCGGTCCCTGATCGGCCCTATCCTGCGCGCCGCGTCCTACAGCGATCTGCAGGTCAGTCGCAGTCTGGACGCCTTCTCCCAGCGGATGATGAACGGCACCCCGATCGCCACCCTGGTCGGCTTCCTGCGCGCCCTGGAGAAGCACGACGAAACCGCGGGACTGTGGACGCTGCTGAAGATCCCGACCCTGATCGCCTGCGGAGACCACGACCTGCTCACCCCAGACGAATACTCCCGGTTGATGGCTGCCTCGCTGCCGCAGTCGGAGCTGGTGATCGTCCCTGGCGCCAGCCACCTGGCGTTGCTGGACAAGCCGGACACCATCAACGACGGGCTGATCCGGCTGATCGAGCGGTCACAGCCGGGCAAGCTGAAGTGGCACTACCGCCGATTCGGCGAGCGGCTACGTGGACGGTTTCGGCGCCGTGGCTGACTGTGGGTTTGATGGCGGCAAGGCCACGCTCGAGCGTGTCGAGGACACGCTCGCGCTCGGTTCGAAGCTGGGCGAACAATTGCGCGCCGGCGACGTGGTCGTGCTCTCGGGTCCGCTGGGTGCCGGAAAAACAGTGCTGGCCAAGGGAATTGCCGCGGCAATGGACGTCGACGGCCCGGTGACGTCGCCGACGTTCGTGCTGGCGCGGGTGCATCGTGCGCGTTCTGCGGGCCGTCCGTCGCTGATCCATGTCGACGTCTACCGACTGCTCGACCAGCACGGCGCGGACCTGCTCGGCGAGCTCGACTCGCTCGACCTCGACACCGATCTCGAAGACGCCGTCGTGGTGGTGGAGTGGGGCGAAGGGCTCGTCGAGCGCCTCGCCGAACGGCACCTCGACGTCCGCCTCGAGCGCCTCGCCCACTCGGACGTGCGGACCGCGACGTGGGAGTGGGTTCACGCATGATCCTGTTGACGCTCGACACCTCCACCCCCGCCGTGACAGCCGGCGTCGTCAGGCTCGACGACTGTGCCACCCTGGCGCAGCGGGTCACCGTCGACGCCCGCGCCCACGCCGAGCGGCTGACTCCCAATGTTGTTGCGGCGCTATCCGATTCAGGACTGACGATGGCCGATCTGGACGCCGTGGTGGTGGGCTGCGGACCCGGCCCGTTCACCGGGTTGCGGGCCGGCATGGCCAGCGGGGCCGCCTACGGGCACGCACTGGGCATCCCGGTGCACGGCGTGTGCAGCCTGGACGCCATCGGCGTGCTCACCGCCGGCGAGACGTTGGTGGTGACGGACGCCCGACGCCGGGAGGTCTACTGGGCGCGCTACCGAGACGGCGTTCGCACCGAAGGCCCCGCCGTGAACGCCGCGGTCGACGTGGACCCGGGTGCGGCGCGCGCGGTCGCCGGGTCCCCGGAGCACGCGGCACTGTTCGACCTGCCGTACTGCGAGCCCGGGTACCCGACGCCGGCCGGTCTGGTGCGTGCGGTGCCCGACTGGTCCGCCGAACCCGCGCCACTGGTGGCGCTGTACCTGCGTCGACCCGATGCCAAGCCGCTGGCGGCTCGGTCGTGACCGCCCACCTCGACCCGGTCACCCTGGGTCCGCTGACGTACGGGGACGCCGCACGGTGTGCCGAACTGGAAGCGATGCTGTTCGACGGCGACGACCCGTGGCCGGCCGTCGCGTTCCAGCGCGAACTGCACAGCAAGACCAACCACTATGTCGGCGCCCGCAGCGGCGGCACGCTCGTCGGGTATGCGGGCATCTCCCGGCTGGGGCGGATCGCGCCGTTCGAGTACGAGGTGCACACCATCGGCGTAGACCCCGCCTACCAGGGCCAGGGGATCGGCCGCCGACTGCTCGGCGCCCTGCTGGACTTCGCGGACGGGGGAGTGGTGTTCCTCGAGGTCCGTACCGACAACGAACCCGCCATCGGCCTCTACCGCAGTGTGGGGTTCGAGCAGATCGGTCTGCGCAAGCGGTACTACCGCGTCAGCGGGGCCGACGCGTACACCATGCGGAGGGACGCTCGATAGATGACGACCATCCTTGCCATCGAAACCTCTTGCGACGAAACGGGTGTCGGTATCGCCCGGCTTGACCCCGACGGCACCGTGGCGTTGCTGGCCGACGAGGTCGCGTCCAGCGTCGACGAGCACGTCCGGTTCGGCGGAGTGGTGCCTGAGATCGCGTCCCGGGCACACCTGGAGGCACTGGGTCCCGCGATGCGCCGGGCGTTGGCGACGGCCGGATTGGCCAGGCCGGACATCGTCGCGGCCACCATCGGACCGGGGCTGGCGGGTGCGCTATTGGTGGGAGTTGCTGCGGCCAAAGCGTATTCGGCCGCCTGGGGGGTGCCGTTCTATGCGGTGAACCACCTGGGTGGACACCTGGCCGCCGACGTCTACGAGCACGGCCCACTGCCCGAGTCGGTCGCCCTGCTGGTATCCGGCGGGCACACCCACCTGCTGCACGTCCGCTCTCTCGGAGAACCGATCGTAGAAATGGGCAGCACTGTCGACGACGCGGCCGGCGAGGCCTACGACAAGGTGGCCCGGCTGCTGGGCCTGGGCTACCCGGGCGGTCGGGTGCTCGACGAGCTGGCCCGCACCGGCGACCGCGACGCGGTCGGGTTTCCGCGCGGCATGACTGGGCCGCGCGATGACCCGTACGCCTTCAGCTTCTCGGGTCTGAAGACCGCCGTGGCCCGCTATGTCGAGAGCCATCCCGACTACGTGCCCGCCGATGTGGCCGCCGGCTTCCAGGAAGCGGTGGCCGATGTACTCACCCGGAAAGCGGTGCGTTCGGCAACCGAATTGGGGGTGTCGACGCTGCTGATCGCCGGTGGGGTGGCCGCGAACTCGCGGTTGCGCGAGCTGGCCACGCAGCGCTGCCGCGACGCGGGCCTGACGTTGCGGATTCCCAAACCGCGACTGTGCACCGACAACGGCGCGATGATCGCCTCGTTCGCCGCGCACCTGGTGGCCGCGGGCGCGGCGCCGTCGCCGTTGGACGCGCCGAGTGATCCGGGGCTGCCCGTGGTGGTCGGCCAGGTCTGGTCGCGACTACCCATCGGCTAACCAGGGGCTCCGCCGGTACCGAGGCCGCCGCCGCTCCCGCCGGTGCCACCGTTCACACCGGTGGGACCGTTGCCGACGCCGCCTCCCGTTCCGGGCTCGCCGGCTTTGCCGTTGACAGAGCCGCTCCTGCCGCCGGTGCCTCCGCCTCCGCCCGTGCCACCGCTGCCCCCAGTGCCGCCCGTGCCCGCGCCGCTACCGGTGCCGCCGGTGCCGCCGGTCCCGCCGACGCTGCCGTCGCCACCAGTACCGCCGGTGGAGATGCTGGAGTTACCGCCGACGCCGCCGGTACCTCCGGTGCCGCCGGAACCGCCGGTGCCCCCGTTGCCGTTTCCGCCGCCGGCATTGCCGCCCACGCCGCCGGTACCGGCAATACCGCCGGTTCCGCCGTTTCCGCCCTTGCCGGAGGTATTTGCCAGGCCGCCGGCGCCGCCGGTGCCGGCGGTGCCACCCTGGCCTCCCGTGCCGCCAGAACCGCCGTCGGTTCCGGTGCCGCCCGCGCCGCCAGTGCCGGCGACGCCCCCGGTGCCGCCGACACCGCCGGTGGCCTTGCCGCCGGTGGCGTTGCTGCTGCCGCCGGTGCCGCCGGTGCCGCCGGTGCCGCCCTGGCCGCCGGTTCCACCTTGACCGCCGCCGACGCCGCCGATACCGGCGCCGCCGTCACCACCGACACCGCCCGCACCCGCGGTGCCGCCCAGCTTGCCATCGGTAGGCGCCGAGCCTGAGCTGCCGCCGGCCCCGGTAGCGCCGGTGCCACCTTTACCCCCGGTGCCGCCTTGGCCGCCGGTGCCGATCGATCCGTTGGCGCCGCCGTCGGTGCCGGTGCCGGCGGCCCCGGCCGTACCACCGGTGCCGCCCTTGCCGCCATCGGCAGCGGCCGTCGTGCTGCCCGCCGTGGTGTTGCTGCCGCCCGCGCCGCCGGTACCGCCGACGCCGCCGGTGCCGCCCTGGCCACCCTGGCCTCCGCCCTGCGGACCCTGGCCGTCCAGCAAGTCGATGCCGGCGCCGCCGCTTGCCGCCTTGACCGCCCGCGCCGGCCTTGCCGCCCTGGCTGCCGTTCGTGGGCGCGCCACTGCTGGTCCCGGCTGTGCCGGTACCGCCGGTGCCGCCGGTGCCACCCTTGCCGCCTTGTCCGCCGGTTCCGATCGTTCCGTCGCTGCCGCCGGCCTTGCCGGATCCGGCCGACCCCGCCGCGCCGCCGGTGCCGCCCTTGCCGCCGTCGCCACCACCACCGCCGCTCGTGCCTGTGTTGGCGCCGCCGACACCACCGGCGCCACCCGTACCGCCATTTCCGCCCTGGCCGCCCTGGCCGCCGCCCTGCAGGTCGATGCCGGCACCGCCGTCACCGCCCTGACCGCCGGCGCCGCCCTGGCCGCCCTGGTTCCCGGCGCCGGCCGTGGCTGCGGTCGTCGAGGTGGCACCGGCACTGCCGTTGCCACCGTTGCCCCCGTTGCCGCCCGTGCCGCCCGTGCCGCCGATGCCGTTCGAGCCGGCCGCACCACCGTCGGTGCCTTTGCCGCCGGCCCCGGCCGCCCCGCCGGTGCCGCCCTTACCGCCGCTATTGCCGTTGCCGCCGCTGCTCGCGGTGTTGTTGCCGCCTTGGCCGCCGTAGCCGCCCTTTCCGCCGTCGCCTCCGATGCCGCCTTGACCGCCACCTTGGCCGTCGATGCCGGCACCGCCGTTACCGCCGACGCCGCCCGCGCCGCCCAGGCCTCCCTGGCTGCCCTTTCCGGGTCCGCTGCCGCTGCCACCGGCGTTGCCGGTGCCGCCCTGGCCGCCGGTGCCACCGGTCCCGCCCTGACCGCCACTGCCGTGCGACCCGTTCAGGCCGCCGTCCACGCCGACGCCTGCCGCTCCGGCCGCGCCGCCGGTGCCGCCCTTACCGCCCGCGGCGGCGCTACCCCCAGTGGTGCCGGTGTTGTTGCCGCCCTGACCGCCGTGGCCGCCCTTTCCGCCGTCGCCTCCGATGCCGCCTTGACCACCACCTTGGCCGTCGATTCCGGCTCCACCGTCACCGCCGGCGCCGCCGGCGCCGCCCGCGCCGCCCTGCGATCCGTCGGTGGGTGCGACGGCATTGGTTCCGGCGGCGCCGGTGCCACCACCCCCGCCGGTGCCGCCCGCACCGCCGCGGCCCCCACGCCGATCGATCCGCTGCCGCCGCCGGCGCCGCCGATCCCGGCCGCTCCGGCCGTGCCTCCGGTGCCGCCCTTGCCACCCTCGGCGCCGGCACCGCCTGCGGTGTTGGCGCCACCCTGACCGCCCGTGCCGCCGAATCCGCCTTGGCCGCCATTGCCTCCCTGGCCGCCACCTGCGCCGTTGATGCCAGCACCGCCGTCCCCGCCCTGGCCGCCCGCACCTCCCTGGCCGCCCTGGAATCCCGCGGCGGGTGACGCGCCGGCGGAGCCGCCGGTACCGGTGGCGCCGTTACCGCCGCCCCCGCCGTTGCCGCCCCGCCCGCCGGTGCCGATTGCCCCGTTGGCGCCGCCGTCTGACCCGGCCCCGGCACCGCCGGCCGCGCCCCGGAACCGCCTTTGCCGCCCTCGGCGCCGGCGCCGCCTCCGGTGACGTCGGTGTTGCTGCCGCCCGTGCCGCCGTCGCCGCCTTGGCCGCCGATGCCGCCCTTGCCGCCCGCGCCGCCACCCGTCCCGTTGATGCCGGCGCCGCCGTCTCCGCCTCGACCACCTGCCCCGCCCTGGAAGCCCTGCTGACCGGCGGTGGGGGCCGTGGAACTGGTTCCTGCGCCGCCGATGTCGGCTGCCCCGCCGTTACCGCCCACCCCGCCCTGACCGCCGGTGCCGTGGCCGCCCGCCTGACCGCCGAAGCCCAGGAATCCCGCGGCGCCACCGGCTCCGCCGGCCCCGGCGTTGCCGCCGGCGCCGCCATTGCCGCCGGTTCCCCCGTCGGTGGCAAAGCCCACGCCGGTGCCGCCCGCCGCGCCGTCGCCGCCAAGACCACCCGCCCCGCCGGTCCCGCCGGTCCCGCCGCTGCCCAGCAGCCCGCCGAGGCCGAACAGCCCGGCGTTGGCGCCGCCCGCGCCGCCGGCGCCGCCGGCTCCCTCCGGCTGATCCATGACCGCCGGCCACGCCTCCATCGAGGCCGGCGCTGCCCTGCGCACCGGCTCCACCAGCACCCCCGGCCCCGCCGGCACCCCCGGTCCAGCCCACCGGTGCGCGATCGAGGCCGCCGCTACCGCCGGCGCCACCGTTACCGCCGGCGATACCGGCCGCACCAGAGCCGCCGTGACCCCCGGCGCCGCCGGCGCCGCCGAAGCCACCGAGAAGGCCACCCGCACCCCCGGCCCCGCCGGCACCGCCATCTGCGCCGATCGCGACGGCAGTGCCACCGGTGCCGCCAATCCCGCCATTGCCGAGCAGCCCGGCCCATCCACCGGCCCCGCCTGCCTGGCCGGCCGAGCCGATTCCACCCGCGCCGCCGCTGCCGAACAGGAACCCACCGGCGCCGCCCCGCCCACCGACCGCGCCGGTGCCACCGGCGCCACCGATTCCGCCGGTACCGATCAGGCCGGCCGCCCCGCCCGCGCCACCCGCTTGCCCGGCCGCGCCGGACCCGCCGTTGCCGCCGTTGCCGAACAAAATCCCGCCGGCCCCGCCGGCGGCGCCGCTGCCCGGTGCTCCACTGACCCCGTCCCCGATCAGCGGGCGCTGAAACAGTGTTTGGGTGGGCGAGTTGATTGCACCCAGGATGTTCTGTCCGATCGACTGCAACGGCGCCGCGTTCGTCGCTTCTGCCAGGGCATACGCTGCGTCGGCCGTCCGCAACGAAGCCACCAGTTGGTGGTGGAACAGCGTCGCCTGCGCGCTCAGCGCCTGATACTCGCTGCCAAACCCGCCGAACAACTCCGCGATCGCGAGAGACACTTCATCTGCGGCAGCTGTCGCGATCCGAGTCGTCACGCCCGCGGCCGCCTCATTGGCCGCCCGCACCGCTGAGGCGATTCCGTTCAGATCGGCGGAGGCGCTACCAAGGACTTCGGGCGCGAGGAAAACGAAAGATGACAATTGGGGGCTCCAATACACGGCAGACCCCGGCAGGATCCTCGGGGTGATTGACCCGCAACGATATCGGGCCGCATTAGCAGCGCCGCCCCAATTTCTGCATGCTGATTCTATGGATCCTCATAAATTGCACACTGATTTTATTGACGGTAACCACGGTGAAACACGCTGGTAGAGAGGAACGTTGACCTGGGCGACCAAGACGCGCGGTTGTCGCGGTAGATATTGTCGTAAGCATTCTTCGATAAGTGGGCTTTACTCAGTGAATTGGTGAGCGGCCGGGTATTGGCTGGTTTTATTTCTTGCGATGAATTTTTTGCGGGATCCGGACTCCGGGGCGCGCCGTCCCGGGCCGGTGCGCGGATCGCCCAGGCGTCACGGTCGGCCGATATGTCCGGTCAGTGACCGGCAAGCCCGAAGGGGGTCAGGCGTTCGCCATTTCGCTGTGCGCGTAGAAGCACCGGGCCACCCTTGAGTGCTAGCACTCTCATGTATAGAGTGCTAGGTGGCATTCGGACGACCCCTGTGTCGGCACCCGCGACGACGGCGCGAGGGACCCGGACGATTGCCGAATCACCTGGTAATTCGGACGGTGCGGGGCAGCCCGGACCGACCGCCAACTCCGGTCAGGGCATACGCTCCGGACCCGATTCAACTAGTGGAGGGCTCCAATCGTGGCGAAGGTCAACATCAAGCCACTCGAGGACAAGATTCTCGTACAGGCCAACGAGGCCGAGACCACGACCGCATCCGGTCTGGTCATTCCCGACACCGCCAAGGAGAAGCCCCAGGAGGGCACCGTCGTCGCAGTCGGCCCCGGCCGTTGGGACGAGGATGGCGAAAAGCGGATCCCGCTCGACGTCGCTGAGGGTGACACCGTCATCTACAGCAAGTACGGCGGCACCGAGATCAAGTACGGCGGCGAGGAATACCTGATCCTGTCGGCACGCGACGTGCTGGCTGTCGTTTCCAAGTAACACCGGTCGTTTCCAAGTAACGCAACGTGTTCCGCCCCGGCGATCCCCGCACGCAAGCGCGGGTGATTTCCGGGGCGGCATGCGTTAGGCAGTTTGGCGAAGGAGCCTCATGAGCAAGATTATTGAGTACGACGCGACCGCGCGTCGCGCGATGGAAGCGGGCGTGAACAAGCTCGCGGACGCGGTCAAGGTAACGCTCGGACCCGGTGGCCGCCACGTGGTGCTGGCCAAGGCGTTCGGCGGACCGCAGGTGACCAACGACGGAGTCACCGTCGCACGCGAGATCGACCTGGAAGACCCCTTCGAGAATCTCGGTGCGCAGCTGGTGAAGTCGGTCGCCACCAAGACCAACGACGTCGCCGGCGACGGCACCACCACCGCGACCGTGCTGGCCCAGGCCCTGGTGAAGGGCGGGCTGCGGCTCGTCGCCGCTGGTGTCAACCCGATCGCCCTGGGTTCGGGCATCAGCAAGGCCGCCGACGCGGTATCCGAGGCGCTGCTGGCCGCGGCCACCCCGGTGTCGGGCAAAGAGGCCATCGCCCAGGTGGCGACGGTCTCCTCGCGCGACGAGCGGCTGGGCGACCTGGTCGGCGAGGCGATGAGCAAGGTCGGCCACGACGGCGTCGTCAGCGTGGAGGAGTCATCGACGCTGGACACCCAGCTGGAGTTCACCGAGGGCGTGGGCTTCGACAAGGGCTTCCTGTCGGCCTACTTCGTCACCGACTTCGACGCCCAGCAGGCGGTGCTCGAAGACCCGCTGATTCTGCTCCACCAGGACAAGATCAGCTCGCTGCCCGACCTGCTGCCGTTGCTGGAGAAGGTCGCCGAATCGGGCAAGCCACTGCTGATCATCGCCGAGGACGTCGAGGGTGAGGCGCTGGCGACGCTGGTCGTCAACTCCATCCGCAAGACGCTCAAGGCCGTCGCGGTCAAGGCGCCGTTCTTCGGCGACCGCCGCAAGGCATTCCTGCAGGACTTGGCCATCGTGACCGGCGGCGAGGTGGTCAATCCCGACACCGGACTGCTGCTGCGCGAGGTGGGTCTCGAGGTGCTGGGGTCGGCCCGCCGTGTCGTGGTCAGCAAGGACGACACGATCATCGTCGACGGTGCCGGCTCCAAGGACGCGGTGCAAAACCGGGTCAAGCAGCTGCGCGGCGAGATCGAAGCCAGCGACTCCGACTGGGACCGGGAGAAGCTGCAGGAACGGGTTGCCAAGCTGGCCGGCGGAGTGGCCGTCATCCAGGTCGGCGCCGCCACCGAGACCGCGCTCAAGGAGCGCAAGGAAAGTGTCGAGGACGCCGTCGCGGCGGCCAAGGCCGCGGTCGAGGAGGGTATCGTCCCCGGCGGTGGCTCGGCGCTGATTCAGGCGCGCCACGTGCTGGAGTCGCTGCGCAATGAACTCAGCGGCGACGAAAAGCTCGGGGTCGACGTGTTCTCCGAGGCGCTGGCCGCTCCGCTGTACTGGATCGCCACCAACGCCGGTATGGATGGCGCGGTCGCGGTCAACAAGGTCAGCGAGCTGCCCACCGGGCAGGGCCTCAACGCCGCCACCCGGACCTACGAGGACCTGGGTGCCGCCGGCATCGTCGACCCGGTGAAGGTGACCCGTTCGGCCGTGCTGAACGCCTCGTCGGTGGCGCGGATGGTGCTCAGCACCGAGACCGCCGTCGTCGAGAAGCCGGCCGACGACGACGACCATGGCCACGGCCACGGTCATCACCACCACCACTGATCAGTTCGACGAAACACCCCCGGCCCTGTTGGTCCGGGGGTGTTTTCGTCGCGGCAACTGTGCTCGCTTTCGCGAGACATAAACCACGCACACATTTCCCGGCGTGTCGTGTGCGTGGAGTCAGTGTCGCGCCCGGCTGTCGCGACCACAGCCGCGGAAGGCCCGGCTGACGCTTAGATCACTGCGACGTCGGCTGAATGGATACCAGCCGGAACCAGCCGGGGTACTCGTCGTCGGGTGTGAACCGCACGACCAGGACGTTCGGCGGGAACTGGGCGGCCAGGTCATTGAGAGTCCGGGGCAGGAACGCCCTGGACTTGGCGTCGCCGTACCAGTTGGGATTGTTCGGGTCGTAGGGTCCGACACTGTCGATCGCGGAATCCCAGCGCTGGATCGGGCCCGGGGGCGCAGCCCCGAATCCGGTCGACTTCAGGTACGCGTCGGCTTGTCCCGAGAGGGTGATCGCGGTCCCGCCGCTGACCGGCTTCCCGGTGATCGTTCCGTCGGTGACATTGGCCGTCACCGATGCCAACCGCACGGTACAGACGTTGTCGGCCACCGCCGGTGGCGTGCAGAAACCGGGTAGCGGTGCGCCGTGGGCTTCGGCGGTGTTCAGCACGGCCGGAACCGACAGGACAGATAGGGCGGCGGCGATGGTGGCTGCTGCACGACTGCGAGTCGACATCCCTGCACTGTATATAGGCTGCGGGCATGCAGTCATTGCCGCAGGCGCGAGAGGCGGCGGACGCGCAGACGGCGTCACTGTCGCAGGGGATCACCGCCTACCACGTCGCCGGTGACGAGGGTCCGTGGGTGGTGCTGGTGCACGGCTTGGTCACGCCCAGCTACGCCTGGGAGCCGCTGGCCGAAGTGCTTGCCGGGCAAGGATTTCGGGTGCTGCGCTACGACCAGTACGGTCGGGGGCTCTCCGACCGGCCACCGATCAGGTATGACCTCGACGTGTATGTGCGGCAACTGCGTGAGTTGGTGGACACGCTGGGGATCGACAGCATGCATCTCGTCGGCTGGTCGATGGGTGCTCTCGTCGTGACTCGTTTCGCCGCCGAATCTGCCGACCGGGCCGCAAGCATCGCGCTGATTTCGCCCGGTCTTTATGCGGCAGGGTCACTGAAAATCCTCGCCCAGCGGTTGTTGCGCCTGCCCGGCGGCCAGAAGCTCATCGCCTCCCGCGTCGGCGACGTAGTCGACCAGCTGGAAAACCAGCACCTGAGTCGTCCGGAAAGATTCCCCGATTACAACCGACGCGCACGAGAACAGCTCCGGTTTCCGGGCATGGCAGAGTCTTTCGCATCGACCGTCGCCCACTTCCCTGCCCGCGCCGGCGACCAGTGGGCCGCTGTCGGACGCCATCGACGTCCGGTGCTCGTGGTGTGGGGCACCGAGGACAAAGTCACCCCCTACGCAAACAGGGAGCGCGTCTTGCAGTTGTATCCCCGCGCGGAGTTGCTGACGGTCCAAGGTGCTAAGCATGCACCACATCTCGACCATGCTGAGGTCGTCCATCCGGCGATTCTGCGGCTGCTGGCGGCGGGAGAGCAGGAAAACCAGATCGGTTGAGGCGCCCGATGAATTTTCTTGTCGGGACGTGTCATATCCAGCGTGCCGTCTTCGTAGACATCATGACGGGCAGCCAGACCGGGCCGCCCGCGGAGTTCAAGGAGCATGTGATGCCGCAGTACTTCCTCGCCGTCAACCACGACGCCGCCGACACCGCCGCCATGGCGGAGATGACCATCGAACAGATGCAGCCGATCTTCGAGGCCGTCGACACCTTCAACAACAAGTTGCAGGCCGAAGGCGCCTGGGTATTCGCCGGTGGCCTGACCGCACCTGAGTCGGCCACCACCGTCGACAACACCGGCGAGAAGCCGATCATCACCGACGGCCCGTACGCCGAGTCCAAGGAGTACCTCGGCGGTTTCTGGATCATCGAGGCCGCCGACCTCGATGCCGCCCTGGACTGGGCGAAGCAGGGGTCGAAGGCCTGCCAGGGCCGGGTCGAGGTGCGGCCGTTCCAGGAGGGTTAGGCGAACGGGTGAACCCGATCGAGCGGGTGTACCGCGAAGAGTACGGGCGGGTGGTCGCCTCGCTGGTGCGCCGCTTCGGTGACATCGACGTCGCCGAAGAGGCGGCCGGCGAGGCGCTGGTGGTCGCCCTGCAGCGGTGGCCACAGGACGGGGTTCCGCCCAATCCGGCCGGCTGGCTGACGCGGACCGCGGCCAACAAGGCGGTCGACCGGCTTCGGCGTGAATCGCTTCGACCTTCAAAACATCTGGCAGCAAACATGATTCGCGATGACACTGCGCACGAGCCGACGGGACCCGTCGAGGATGACCGGCTGCGGTTGATTTTCACTTGTTGTCATCCGGCGCTCGCACCTGAGGCGCGGGTGGCGCTGACGTTGCGACTCCTCGGCGGGCTCACCGTCGCCGAGATCGCCGCGGCCTTCCTGGTGACCGAGACGACGATGGCCCAGCGGATAAGCCGGGCGAAAAAGAAGATCGCGGACGCGCACATCCCTTATCGCGTACCCGCGACCGACGACCTCGGCGAGCGGGTCGCCGCTGTGCTGGCCGTGATCTATCTCGTCTTCAATGAGGGTTACCTGGCGACCGGGGGATCAGAGGTGCGCGACGACCTGACGGCCGAAGCGATCCGGCTCGCCCGTATCCTGCGCGGGTTGCTGCCTGAGGTGCCGGAGGTGACGGGCCTGCTGGCGCTGATGCTGCTCATCCAGGCCCGTCGGGCGAGCCGGATCGTCAACGGTGAATTGGTGCCACTGCACGAACAGGACCGCGGTGGATGGGACCCGGCATTGATCGCCGAGGGACATGCCCTGGTCCGCAACTGCCTGTCTATCAACAGGCCTGGCCGTTACCAACTGCTGGCCGCGATCAACGCGGTGCACACCGATGCACCTACTGCGGCCGATACCGACTGGTCCCAGATCGCGGCGTTGTACCGCCAGCTGCTGGCGTTTGATTCCGGCCCCGTGGTCGAACTCAACTACGCGATCGCCGTCGCCGAGCTCGACGGACCCGCTGTCGCCCTGGCCCGGGTCGACCGACTGCCGCCGGCTGCCATGCAGCGCTATCACCCGTTTCATGTCACCCGCGCCGAGTTGCTCAGGCGCCTCGGACGATCGGATGAGGCCCGCGCCGCCTACGCGGCGGCTCTCGCCCTCGTCGACAACCCGGCCGAACATGCCTACCTGGCGCGCCGCCGGGATCAATTAGGTTCCCGCACCAGCTGATTCGGTTCAGAGTCCGACGGCCTGTTCCAGATCTTTGAGGGAGGTCTCCAGATGACCCAGCAGACGCTGCAGGTGTGGGACCGCACGGCGGCACCCCACCAGACCGAAGTCGAGGCTGTCGCCACTACCGACCAGAGTGATGTTCAGCGCCTGACCGTTGGCCGCGATTGACATCGGATAGCTGCCGTGCAGGCGGGCGCCATTGGCGTACAACGGGTTCCGTGCGCCCGGCACATTGGAGATGCACACGTTGAACGGCGGCGGTGTGGCCATGCCACCGGTCACGCCGCCCAGTACAACGGGCGACAGCAGCATCATGCCCATGGCGATCGCCTGTGCCCGGGGCAGGCCGGCCAGGACGGCCTTGCTCTTGCGCATGGATGAGCTGATCGTCGCGAGACGCAGTGCCGGATCGTCGACGTGCGTCGCCAGGTTTGCCAGCACGGCGGTGACCGCATTTCCGCCGGGACCTTCGTCGGCGGCGCGCAAGCTGACCGGAACCATTGCCACTAACGGCTTTTCGGGGAGCGCCTGCTGTTCGCGGAGGTAGGCGCGCAATGCGCCGGCGCACATCGCCAGTACGACGTCGTTCACGGTGACGCCGGCGGCGTTCTTGACATCCTTGATCCGTTGCATCGGCCATGATTGCGCAGCACATCGTCGGGCACCGCCGATCGGAACGTTGAACATGGTGCGCGGCGCCCGGAACGGCAGCGTCAGCTGTTGTTCGAACAGCGCGGAACGGGCCAGTCCCAGCGTCGAGGAGCCAAGGCGCGGAATGGATCTGACTGCTTGAGCCAGCGCCTGCAATCGCGACGGGGCGTCGGCGGGATCGTCAGCGCCGGCCACCGTCGACCAGGGCGCCCGGATGTTTTCGTCGAGTGCGTCCGCGCTCAGTGCCCCCTGGAGCAGGTTGATCGCCGAGACCCCGTCAACGAGGGCGTGATGGATCTTGGTGTAGACGGCGAAGCGTCCGTCGGCCAGCCCTTCGATGACGTGGGTCTCCCACAGCGGCCGGTGCCGGTCGAGCATGGTGGAATGCAGCCGGGACGTCAATTCCAGCAGTTCCCGCACCCGGCCGGGACCGGGCAGTGCCGAGTGGCGCACGTGGTAGTCGAGGTCGATGTCTCCGGCGGAAGACCAGCCGAGGTTCAGTCCCGTCGGCAGGCTTGCCGGGTACCTGCTGAACAGGGGCGCTACGTCATCCCTGGACCGCAGTGACCGGTAGTAGTCGCCGGCGAACTCCGGCCCGGCGCCATCCGGTGTCTGGAACAGCTGCAGTCCGGCGACGTGCATCGGGTGTCCGGGTGACTCGGCAAGCAGCATCATCGATTCGATGGGTGACATCAGGTTCATGGCTTGTCCTCTGGTGCGTAGGTGTGTTCTGAGCGGTGTCGTCCCGCCGATCACCGCAGAAGTTAGGCGCTCAGGATCGGCCAGCGCTCGTCTCCGCGTGCCAAGGTCTAGTCCGGCGGTTGTGACGTGATCACAAATGCCCGCCGCCAAAATGGCCGATCCCGGTGGTTGCGGCGTCGCGACGGAGTATGTTCAGCCGCCATGAAACCCAGCTGGGAATCCTTTCGTGAGCCCGGTGCTGAGCGGCTCTGGGAGACGTTTCTGCGCCCTCTCGCCATCGAATTACGATCGTGTGCAACCGAATTCGCTGAACAGGCGGTGGCCCGCGTACAGCACGAGATGCCGCTGCTGTTTCCGGACCCGCAGTCGGTGAAGGAAAACGTCGTCAGCACCGCGGCCAGCCTGCGCAATGTTGCCGACCTCCTCGACATCGGCGGCGACCCTCGTGAGGCCGAGTTGTCTGCGCCGACCCGGGCCGTTGCGCGTGCCGGGGTGAATCGTCAGATCCCGCTGGCCAGCCTGATGCGTTTCTATCGCGTGACCCACGAGCTGCTATGGCAGTGGATGTGGGACCGCATCACGTCCACCGGGGCGGATCAGGCGCAGCAGGCCGCGACGTTGCGACTGGCCACCAGCTGGATGTTCGGTTATGTCGATGCCGCCCAGAACCGCGCGGAGGAAGCCTACGAATCCGAACGGGAAGTCTGGCTGCGAAACGCGGCGGCCGCCCGGACCGGGGCCATCGAGGAGATCCTGACGCAGCGCGAACGTGACCCGCAGCGGGCCTCGAAAAGGTTGCGCTACGACGTCAACCGCCATCATGTCGGGGCGGTGGCATGGCTGGAGACGGTGGACGGAGACGTCGACGCGCAGTCGGTCCTGAGTGAGGCGCTGACCACGGTTTCACACGGGGTCGGTGGTGAAACCACCCTGATCCACCCGGCCGGCTCGCTGGTGGCATTCGGTTGGTTTAGCCGTCAAAGTTCTTTCGGCACGGCTGATCTCGATGCGCCCGCACTGAAGCTTGCGGCCGGCGTACGGGTCGGCATCGGTGAGCCGGGCTTCGGCCTGAAAGCTTTCCGCTGTAGTCATCTGGAAGCCTCGAATGCGCGCCGGGTCGCGGCGTTGCTCGTGGCCTCCGGCGGCACGGTGACCCGCTATCGCGATGTTGCGGTTGCCGCGCTGGCAAGTTGCAACGCCGAACTCGCTGAAGCGTTCGTTCACCGGGTGCTGGGCCCGCTGGCGGCCGACGACGAAGCCACATTCCGGGTCGCTTCGACGTTGTCCGTTTACCTGCAGGAGAACCGGAGCCGGACCCGGGCCGCGCGGCGACTCACCGTGCATCCCAACACCGTCAGCTACCGCGTCGATCAGGCGCAGACGATCCTCGGTCGCAGCATCGACACCGACAGCATCGACCTCGCGGTGGCACTGGCACTGCTGCCCACGTTGCCGGGTCTGACCCGGCAGTTGTGATCCCAGTACAAGCGGGGTGGCCAAGTCTGGTATCGGGCGCCAAGTAAATCGCGGGATTCCTCCCTACCGTCTCAGGCAGTTGGTCAACCGGCCATCAACCTGAAGAAGGAGACCCCGATGCAGACGATGCAAGAACTCGACGTCAACTACATGAGCGGCGCCGACAATCCCTGGATTCCGTTCACCCCGCTCAGCGACCAGGTCTTTCTGAAGTACTGGAAGGTCGATCCGGTCCGCGCCGAGATCGTCGTCTCGATGAAATTCCCGGCCGGCCTGGAGCTGCCCCCGCACTACCACACGGGCATCGTGGTTGGGCACACCGTCAGCGGCGCGTGGCGCTACCAGGAGAACAACTGGGTCTCGCGCGCCGGTGACACCGTCTACGAGGTCGCCGGTTCCCGGCACACCCCGGAGAGCGTGGAGGACACCGAGGTGTTCTTCCTCATCGTCGGCGAGTTGCTGTTCATTGACGAGAACAACACCATCCTCTGGCAGGAAAACCACAAGACATCGGTTGAGCGCTACACGAATTACTGTGCCAGTCAAGGCATTCCGGCTCGCGACCTGACGAGTTGGGACGCGTAGCCGGCATTCGGCCCCAGGTTGAGAACCGTTCAAGACAAGCGGTAAATGGTGCAAAACTGTCCACCGTCCGCATCGGCGGACTTAACCTGGGGACCGTGGTCTGGCAACGCCCGTCGCCGCGGGTGCGGGAACTGATCCGGCAGGGCGCCCGGATCGTCCTGGATGCACCCGCGGAGTGGCTCGAGGAATTCGATCGGGCGACGATGGCGGCCAACCCGTCCGTGGCCGAGGACCCTGTCCTCGCCGAAGCGGCCCGTCGCAGCGTCCGGTCCAGCCTGATGCACTGGGCGGCAGCCAATGTCAGCGATCCCGGTGCTCCGGTGCCGGCCAATCTCGGTCCTGAGCCGCTGAGCATCGCTCGTGACATGGTGCGCCGCGGCCTGGAGCCGTTCACCTATCGGCCCGCGCAGAGCGTCGGCTGGCAGATCTGGATGGACACCGTTTTCCGGCTCACGTCGGACGCGGACGAGTTGCGCGAGTTGTTCGAGGTGTCGTTTCGGTCCATCAGCGAATTCCTCGACGCCACGTCCGACGGCATTGCCGCCCGGATGCGGCAGGAGCGGGAGGAATTGCTGCGCGGCACCCACGCCGAACGCCGCGAAGTCACCGCGCTCATCCTCGATGGCGCCCCGATCAGCCGCTCGCGCGCCGAAAGCAGGCTGGGTTACGCCCTGAACCGCAGCCACACGGGCGCTGTCATCTGGTGCGACGAACCCGACGGTGACCTCGGCCGGCTCGACCAACTCGCCGACGCGCTCGGCCGTGCCGCCGGGTTCGCGCGGCCACTCACCGTGACCGCCGCCGCGGCCAGCCGCTGGGTGTGGATTCCCGACGCGACCCTGGACATCGAGCCCGTTGAGCGGGCCGTGGAAGGCGCCCCGGGAACGCGAATCGCCATCGGCACCGCTGCTGTCGGGATCGACGGCTTCCGGCGCACCCACCTCGAAGCGCTCACCGCGCAGCGCATGGTCGCCGGGTTGCGTTCTGCGCAGCGGGTGGCGTTCTTCGCCGAGGTGCAGTTGATCGCGCTGATCAGCCAAAATCCGCAAGCCGCAAACGATTTCATCAAGAACGTGCTCGGCGATTTCGAGTCGGCCAGCCCCGAGTTGCAGCACACGGTACTGACCTTCATCAACGAACAGTGCAGCATCGGACGCACCACCAAACGCCTTTACGCGCACCGCAATACGCTGTTGCGCCGGCTCGACCGGGCCCAGCAGCTGCTTCCCCGGCCCCTCGAGCACAGCAGCGTGCACGTTGCTGTCGCGCTCGAGGCACTGCAGTGGCGCGGTGGGCCGACCACCTAGCGTGCTCCCAGCCCGCCCATGTGGCCATCGGCCATGCTGGGTCCGCCAAATCCACCCGGTCCGCCGATGCCACCGATCTGGCCGGGTGAGCCGATGCCGCCCGGGGTTCCGGGAGCTCCGGACTGGGGTCCGAACGGGCCGTACAGTTGGCCGGGTGCCGGAGGTCCGCCCGGTCCACCGGGCCCACCCAATCCGCCGGGTCCGTAGAGTCCGCCCGGCGTGCCGGGTGCCGGGGGCAGGGCGGGTGCAGAAGGTGTGGCGGGGCTCTCGACGCACTGCTCCAGTACGGCGTTCCAGACCGTGTCAATAGGGCACGGCTCGTCTGCGTGGCTGATTGCCGGCAGCCCGATTCCGATCGCGGGCATCAACTCGAGCCCGAGCGCGACCGCGGCGGCTGCGGCGCCGTTCCGGAGCAGGTTCCTCATCGTCAGACCTCTTTCTGTGGAGTGGGGTAGCTCCATAGTCGAGGTCGAGGCAACCCTTCCCAAGGGCGTATTTGCCCATATATGCGGACAAAGTGGTGCAGAAGTGTGCGCGCCGAAGGTCAGAGCCCGGCGATCAGGATGCCTACACCAAGCACGAGCGACGCCCCGAGGGACAGCAGCAGAATGCTGACGGTTCCTTCTTTGGAGGCCGACGCCTGGTGATCGCCCGTGGCGATGGGCGCGAGTCGCCGGCCCGCGCCCCAGGCCGCCGCCAGGAGCGTCGCCAGCCAATTGGTGTTGGCGGCGTAGATGATCAGTCCCGCTGCGGTGAGTGCCCAGGTGCGCGGAAGGTGAATGTGCGGCCACAGTAGTCCTAGCAATACCAGGAACATGCCGTTCAGAACGCCCTCGAGGTGGCTCGAAAGCCCCATGCGCGGGTTCTTCAGCCCAGGGAGGGCGAACCCGGTCAGCAGGCCGAGCAGAAATAACACCAGTCCCAAGGCGAAGAGCGCGGTTTGCACGTCAACCGGCCAAATTTCAGCCGCCGGGCGCAGTGGTCACAGTCTTGGGTGCCGTGGACGTCGTGGTCGGGGTGCTGCTGACCGTCACGGTGCTGGTGCTGGTGCTCGTGCTGGTAACCGGTGGCGGTACGGCGACCGTAGTGGTGACCGTGCTGACGCTCGTCGTCGTCGTGGACGAGGTGGTCGACGACGTCGTCGTGGCGGACGCCGCTGCGATGACGCCGCACGCCACCCGCTTGCCGGTCTCTTCCGCCGAACTCTCGCCGAAGCTGCCCGGGTCCGCGGAGATGACCAGCGAGGTGCCGGAACTGTTTCTCAGGTCGGCGGCGGTGAACCCGCTGGTCGTGGTGACCAGTTTGGCCGAGCCGTCGGGCCGGACCTGCAAGGCGGTCAACTGGCCGCTGGCGGGATAACCGGTGTGGCCGGACGCCTGGTACACGCTGCCGGCGGACTCGAAGGCGGCCGGCTCGCAGCTGCCCACCGCGTGGACCGCGAGGCCGTGGAAACCAGGCGTTAAGACCGAATTCGGGCCGGCCTCCACCGTCACCGTCGCAAAACCGTTCGCGAAATCGAAGGTAGCCGTGGCGATTTGGCCGCCGTCGGTGCCCTTGAGCTGAGTGGTCATCTTCTCCGCGCCACTCTGCCCGCCGGACGTGGACGAGGTGCCGCTCTGGCCGCCCTGCTGCGTCGAGCAGGCGGCTAACGGTGCAATGGTCGTGGCCAGTGCCGCAACAGCGAAGGTTACGCCCTTGTTCATGACGCGTACCTACCCCGATTCATCCAGGTCAAAACGCTCCGGATGCGGGGTGCGGCGCGGCATGTGTCAATGGGAGGGCGCATTACCGCGGATAGCCGAAAAAGGAGCATCCCGTGTCCGAAAAGACGCCCGACGACATCTTCAAACTCGCCAAGGACGAGAACATCGAATATGTCGATGTCAGATTCTGTGACCTGCCAGGCACCATGCAGCACTTCACAATTCCGATGTACGCCTTCGACGAGAACGTGTTCGAGGAGGGCCTGGCCTTTGACGGATCCTCGATTCGCGGATTCCAGTCCATTCACGAGTCCGACATGCTGTTGCTTCCGGATCCGGAGACCGCGACCATCGATCCGTTCCGCAAGGCCCCCACGCTGAACGTGAATTTCCACGTGCACGACCCGTTCACGCTGGAGCCCTACTCCCGCGATCCGCGTAACGTCGCCCGCAAGGCCGAGAATTACCTGATCTCTTCGGGTATCGCCGACACCGCCTATTTCGGACCCGAGGCCGAGTTCTACATTTTCGATTCGGTGAGCTTCGATTCGCGCACCGACGGCGCGTTCTACAAGGTGGACGCGACGTCGGGTTGGTGGAACACCGGGGCCGCGACGGAGGTCGACGGCAGCCCGAATCTCGGCTACAAGGTCCGTCCCAAGGGTGGGTACTTCCCGGTCGCTCCGACCGACCACTACGTCGACCTCCGCGACGAGATGCTCAGCCATCTGACCAACGCCGGCTTCGCCCTGGAGAAGGGCCACCACGAGGTGGGCAGCGGCGGCCAGGCCGAGATCAACTACCGGTTCAATACGCTGCTGCACGCGGCCGACGACCATCAGATGTACAAGTACATCGTCAAGCAAACCGCTTGGCAGGCAGGCAAAACCGTGACGTTCATGCCCAAGCCGTTGTTCGGCGACAACGGCTCCGGCATGCACTGCCACCAATCGTTGTGGAAGGACGGCGTTCCGCTGATGTACGAGGAGGACGGCTACGCCGGGTTGTCGGACGTCGCCCGCCACTACATCGGTGGGTTGCTGTACCACGCCCCTTCGCTGCTGGCCTTCACCAACCCCACCATCAACTCCTACAAGCGACTGGTGCCCGGATACGAGGCCCCCATCAACCTGGTCTACAGCCAGCGCAATCGCTCTGCGTGCGTGCGCATCCCGATCACCGGCAACAACCCGAAGGCCAAACGGCTGGAGTTCCGCTGTCCGGACGCGTCGGGCAACCCCTACCTGTCGTTCGCCGCCATGCTGATGGCCGGCCTGGACGGCATCAGGAACAAGATCGAGCCGCCCCCGCCGATCGACAAGGACCTCTACGACCTGCCTCCCGAGGAGGCCGCGGACATCGCGCAGGCCCCCACGTCGTTAGCCGCGGTGATCGACCGGCTGGAGGAGGACAGCGAATACCTCACCGAGGGAGGCGTTTTCACCCCCGACCTGATCGAGACGTGGATCAACTACAAGCGCGACTATGAACTGGCGCCGTTCAACCTGCGGCCCACGGCTTTCGAGTTCGCGCTGTATTACGACGTCTAGACTTCGACGTCCTGTGCCCACCGTGGTGGGCGGACGTCGGGCCTGCGCGCGGAGGCCAACGTCGTCGTCCGCTCACCGTTGATGGCTGTCAGCGGGGGCGGCTGGCCCTTGCGCAGCGTCGCGATCAGCTCCCGGTAGGGGCCGATGAGATAGACGGTGTCGCCGGCCTTGAGCCGGGCATCGCGCCGTGGGCGCAGTCGTATCGGACCCTCCGGACGGATGATCGCGATGACGCGGGTCTGGGTGGACAGCTCGAGCATCAAAAGTCCGTCCAACTCGCTGCCGGCCGCCACCAGCATCGCGCCGACCATGAAGGAGCGCTGACCGACCCAGAACGTGCCCAGCACCTGCAGGCCCATCGCCGCCCCGATGAACCACGGAGCCGCCAGGTCGACGATCGACCGCACGTTCTCGAAGCCGAATCGCCGGTTGATCGCGGTGCCCAGCGCGCGCCCCTGCACACGCATCACGATCGGCACCTTGGTGTCGGAACCCAGGATCTCGAGCAGCACAATCCCGGTCTCGATGTTCTCCATGTCGTCCTTGGTCACCACCGCCACTCCCCGGGCGTGATCGACCCGCGCCGACTCCAGCGTCTGGCGCATCGTCGAATCACCGAAGATCACCGGCACGTCCAACTCGGCCACCGTCTGCAGGAACGGGTTGTTCTCGTTCTGCTCCACCACCAGGACGTCGTAACCCGCGGCGGTCAGATCGGTGACCACACGGACACCGATCGAACCGAGTCCGATTACAACGACGTGGCCGCGCATGTGCCTGGCCCGCAGCCGTCCGGTGGTGTTCACGAAACGCCGCGACAGCAGCAGGTCCGCGAGAAACGCGGTGAGGACCGCGGTGATGATCACGCCGCCGAACATCAGGCCCACGGCGAACAGTCTCAGGAAAGGGGACTGGTAGGCAAAACTGAAATCGCCGTAGCCCACGGTAGTGATGGTCTCCGAGGCGAAGTAGAGGGCGTCGAGCCAGGAAAGTTCCGGGTTGTGATGACCGAGGCGCACCACGACCGTCGAGCCGAGCGTCAGCAGCAGGGTGAACACCAGCGAGGGGTACACCATCGGGTTGAGGTCGTCGAGCATGGCGCGCACCGCATCGATCGCGCGGCGCATCCGGGAGTGGCGTGAGCGCGTCGCGTCCGCCGACGGCACGGTGATGCCGCGGGCCTCCAACTCGTCTTTGACGCCGATCATCGAGGTCCAGTCGCCGGTGTAGACCTGCTGATCCCGCCCCGGGCATGGCACCACCTCGCCGGGCACGGGCGAGTTCTTGCCGTGCACCACCGCCACCGGTGCCAGGTCGGCGTATATTTCGCGCAGTGTTCCGTCATGCGGCGCCTCGGATCCCCAGACCACGAAATCGATACCGGCGGCGGCGAATTGGTGGGTGTTGCGGGACAGAACCGCCTCGACGATGGAGGGTGTCGCAAGGTCTGCGAGGTCCAGGATGGCGCCGGGGCCGTTGACTCCGGCCACCCCTCTGCGCAGCACCTCGTTGGCCAACCGCGCCACCACGCGCACATTCGGGCTGAATTCCCGTGCCAGTAATGCGATTTCGAGGTTCACCGCATCATTGGGCCCGGCGCAGACGACGGCGCGGGCGCGATGCACGCCCGCGGCCCGCAGATCGGCGGCGGTGTTGATCTTGATGATCCGCGCGCCGGCGCCCCTGAGTTCCTCGGCGATCGTCTTCGACAGCGGGTCGTCACCGCTGACGATGATCTCACGATGAAACTGAAAAACCTCACCCATGCCCATTCCTATGCAGTCCCTATGACTATCGGTCACGGGATCAATAAGTGCCACCGGAAGCGGACGTCCTGTTTCGCGAATAACTCTGGCGCGCAAGCACAGTCGCGAAAGTGCAACGAGATCGACTTGAGCCGGTCACGCACCCGCAATGTTCGCGGTGACAATAACCCGGGGCTCCAGCGGATCAGGTGAGTCCGGGATTTAATCGCCGCCTGCCGTGGTTACACCACAACATGACCATTCGACTCGGACTGCAGATTCCCAACTTCTCCTACGGCACCCCGGTCGCCGAACTCTTTCCCGCCGTGAAAGCCCAGGCCCAGGAGGCCGAGAGCGCCGGATTCGACACCGTGCTACTGATGGATCACTTCTACCAATTGCCCGGACTGGGCGAGCCCGACGAACCCATGCTGGAGGCCTATACCGCACTGGGCGCCCTGGCCACCGCCACCGAGCGCGTCCAGTTGTCGACGCTGGTGACCGGCAACACCTACCGCAATCCCACGTTGCTCGCCAAAGAGGTCACGACGCTGGACGTGGTGAGCGCCGGCCGCGCCATCCTGGGCATCGGGGCCGGCTGGTTCGAGCTGGAACACCGGCAGCTGGGCTTCGACTTCGACACCTTCACCGAGCGATTCGAGAAGCTCGAAGAGGCGTTGCAGATCATCCTCCCCATGTTCCACGGCGAACGGCCCAGCTTCTCGGGTAAGTGGTACCGCACGGAGAACGCGGTCAACGAGCCCCGCTACCGCGACCACATCCCGGTCATGCTCGGGGGCAGCGGCGAGAAGAAGACCTTCCGGCTGGCCGCCCGGTACGCCGACCACCTCAACATCATCGCCGACATCGACGACCTGCCGGCCAAGCTGGATGTGTTGCGCCGGCGCTGCGCCGAAATCGACCGCGACCCCGCCACATTGGAGACCAGCTGTCTATTGACGGTGGTGCTCGACGGCTACGGCGCGTCGAGCGACATCGGCGAGGCGCGTGGTGGGCGGGCCGTCACCGGGACGGTCGAGCAGGTGGCCGACGAGATCAAGCGCCGGGTGCTCGACGCCGGCATCGACGGTGTGATCGTCAATCTGCCGACCCACCGGTACACCCCCGGGGTCATCACGGCGGTGGGCGAGGCGCTCGGGCAGCTGGTTGACGCCGGCTGAGTCGTGCGGAAGTAGCTGGATCAGGGGCACCGACAGAACACAGGCCCGGGGTACTCCACCCGGGCCTGCGTCGTCTCGAGTAATCAGGCCGAGCGGCGGATTCCGCGGTTGCGTCCGAGGGAGCCCTTGAGCAGCATGTCGCGCTCGGACTCCGAAAGGCCACCCCACACCCCGTACGGCTCGCCGACATCCAGCGCGTGGGTCCGGCACTCATCGATCACCGGGCAACGTCGGCACATCTCCTTGGCCCGCTGTTCGCGCTGCATCCGCGCACGGCCACGCTCTCCATCGGGATGGAAGAACATCGACGAGTCGACACCGCGGCACAACCCCTGCAACTGCCAGTTCCAGATGTCGGCGTTGGGTCCAGGTAGCTGTTCCGGCTGTGGCATTGCTGATTCCCTCTCTGCACGGCACACCTGAGTGGGCAGGCTCGCGAACGAGGCGAGTTGTGCAACTGAATGGCAGTGGCGTCACCGATGACTACACCGAACACGGTAGACGCTAGGTGGGCTATCGAAATTCAGTCAATAGGCGCACGGTGTGGCGAAATACGTGCGTGTTGTTTGAGAATTAACTCCGCGTTCATCTGTGACGCTATTGCCGAAGGCTAGATGTGCTAACCGGATCGCCATGCTCTGCCAAACTCCCAGTTCAGAGGGGTGATGTGAGCTACCTGTAATTGGCGTCAAAGCCACTGTGGGTAATATTTCGGTAACACACAGCGCACAAACTTTTTACCAACGGCGCGCAGATATCACGGTGATTGAAACCCGCCTCCGGGTGTGAGTTCGTGAGGAGTCCCAAGACCGGTCCGGGCGCATCCGCCGACGGCTCGGCCGGTCGCGGCCGCCGCCCGACCCGGCTCCGTGTTGCGTGCCGGAGTCGCAGTTTGCTCTCACCTTCACCGGCGCCGTCCCGTTGGTGTGAGAATTCGAATACGTATTTCGGGGGCGTGCCGCCAACGCTACTGCGCGGGAAGCGGGGAATTCTCGCGGTGTCGATGGCATCGACAATTGCGGTGAGTTGATTCAGTCGAATCCCTGTACAAAATCGAAGCTGGGACACCGGCTGTGCAACCACGGGCGCGGTGGCCACCGGCGACACTGCGTCAGGCCGGGTTTGACGCTGATCGAGACGGCGCGCCCAGTTGTTCGAGGGATGCGGGCATCGATCCGATCGCACCGAAATCACGGCGGCTGAGCGTTGCCGAATGTGCCAATTTCAATTTCTGTCCGCGGCGCAGCTCAGGAGATTCACCCGTAGCGTGCAGTAATCTTTCGGCAAGATTTGTCGAAGCATCGGCCGGTGGGGGCGAAACGATCACTGTGAGCGAGGGTGCGGACGTTGCTGCTCTCGACAAGGCACTCGAAGATGCCGCGTTCGGTGGCCGCTCTGCAGACTGGCCGTTGCCGACGGCGACGACACCGCGGCAGCTGTGGCTACGAGCCGTCGCCGCCGGGGGACAGGGCCGCTACGCCAGCGCCTACGCCGACCTGGCCACGCTGCGCCGGCGGGTCGGTGCCGGACCGCTGGCATCGGTGGCACACAGCACCCACGGATCTTTTCTGCGCCAGCTGGGTTGGCACACTCTGGCGCGCGGCTGGGACGGGCGGGCTGTCGCGCTGGCGGGCGACGACCCGGAGGCCCGGGCCGACGCGCTGATCGGGCTGGCCGCCGACTCGCTCGGCGTCGGTCGTTTTGCTGCGGCGGCGACGCTGCTGACCCGCGCGGACGCCGCGCTGGACGGGGCCCTGTTGGCGGCGCCGACGGCGGACCGGCTCGCGGTGCGCCGGGGCTGGGTCGGCGCCGAGCTGGCGATGGCCTCCGGCGACGGCTCGACCGCGGTGCGCCGCGCGGAAGAGGCGGTCGAAAAGGCGCGCGACATGGCCGGCGGATCGGCGCGGCACCGCGTCAAGAGCGATGTGGTGCTGGCCGCCGCCCTGTGCAGCGCAGGGGCCGTCGAGCGGGCCCGAGCCGTCGCGCAAGCGGCATTCGAGACCGCCGCGCCGTTGCGGCTCATCCCGCTGCGCTGGGCCCTCGCTTGCTTGCTGATCGATACCGGAAGCGTCACGGTTGAAGCACAGGGGCTGCCCGAACTCGTTGAAATCCGGGATATTTGCGCAGGTGAGGTACAACGCGCCGGTGGGACCTGGCGCACCGCCTGAGATCCTGTCCGCCCGTTATTGTCGCTCAGCGAGTTAGCCCGGGATGAGTCCCGTCCGTGACTTTGGAGAAACCACCGTCGATGACAATGCAGGGAGAACGTCTCGACGCTGTGGTCGTGGAGGCCGCCGCAGGGGACCGGAACGCGCTTCGGGAGGTGCTGGAGACCATCCGTCCGATCGTCGTCCGATACTGCCGAGCGCGAGTCGGCACCGTCGAACGGGGCGGACTGTCCGCAGATGACGTGGCCCAGGAGGTGTGCTTGGCGACAATAACGGCGTTGCCGCGCTACCGGGACCGTGGGCGCCCTTTCCTGGCCTTTCTGTACGGCATCGCGGCACACAAAGTGGCGGACGCCCATCGTGCCGCCGGCCGCGACCTGGCTTACCCGGCCGAAGAGGTGCCGGAGCGCCGGTCATCGGACGCGGGGCCGGAGCAGCGGGCCATCGAGGCTGACTCGGTGACCCGGATGAACGAATTGCTGGAGATCTTGCCGGCCAAGCAACGCGAGATCCTGATCCTGCGCGTGGTGGTGGGTCTGAGCGCCGAGGAGACCGCTGCGGCTGTGGGCAGCACGACGGGTGCGGTTCGGGTGGCCCAGCATCGCGCACTTCAACGGTTGAGAGACGAGATCGTCGCGGCAGGTGAATATGCGTAGTTCTGATTTCGGTAATGATCGGCCGGCCCTGGACGAGGTGGCCCGCACCGACCTGCTGCTCGACGCGCTGGCAGCACGCACCGAGGGCGTGTTCGGCGACCCCGTCGGGTTCGAAGACGAGGCGCTGACGGCGCTGCTGGGCGAGTGGCGCGACGACCTGCGCTGGCCACCGGCGAGTGCGCTGGTGTCGCAGGACGAAGCCGAGGATGCGCTGCGCGACGGGATGATGGACAACAACCGCGGCCGGCGCGGCCTGGCCGCGGTCGGCTCGGTGGCCGCGACCCTGCTGATGCTCAGCGGCTTCGGTGCGGTAGTGGGCGACGCCCGGCCAGGCGACCTGTTGTACGGCCTGCACGCCATGATGTTCAACGAACCGAGGGTCAGCGACGACCAGATCATGTTGTCCGCGAAGGCCGATCTGGCCAAGGTGGAGCAGATGATCGCCCAGGGCAAATGGGACCAGGCGCAGACCCAGCTGGCCGAGGTCAGCAGCACGCTGCAGGCCGTCAACGACGGTGGCCGCCGGCAGGGCCTGCTCGACGAGGTGAACCAGCTCAACACCAAGGTGGAAAAGCGCGATCCCAATGCCATGACGCGGCCCGCCTCGCCACCCACCACCGAGTTGGCGGTCCCCAGTGCCCCGGCGAACTCGCGGACTCCGCAGCCGCTGGCGCCCGCCACCGAACCTTCACCTCCGGTGGCGGTCGACGCGTCGACATCCCCGGAGACACCCGAACCGGTCGATTCCACCACCCCGACACCGGCTCCCACGACCACGCCACCGGCGTCCACCACCACGGTGCCCAGCACGTCCCCGACACCGTCGACCACCAAGCCCAAGGCGTCCACCACCACGCCGACCACGCAACCCGGAACCACCACGCCGACCACCACGGCCAAGCCCAAGTCGAGTACGTCCGCGTCGCCCAACTCACCGGCCGCGGGACCGGGTTCGCCGGCGCCGTCGACACCGTCGGGGGAATTGTGGGACACGACATCCGGGCCGGCTACGCCGAGAACATCGCTCCCGACCAGCACCCGGCCTTAAATCAGGCCCCTAAATTAGAGATCGCGCCTCAGAGGTGGCGACGGAACCCGTCCGCGTCTGACGTCGCTTCGTTCAGCGAGGCGTCGGCATACCCGCGGCAGTAATCCCACGTGACGTAGGCGTCCGGCTCGGGGTCGTAGGCCGGCTCGTGCGGACGTACGGTGCCGTCGATGAGCAGCTGCAGCAGGTTCGCCCGCAGCATGTCCCAGTCGTGGTAGTGATCCTGCTGGCACTCATCACAACAGACCACCAGGCCGCGGATCCCGCGGTGTGCCAGCAACGCCTCGTAGACCGCCAGGTCGGCCAGGTCCGCTTCGACGGCCATCCGTTCCTGCTGATCCAGCGGCTGTCCGGGCTCGACGGCCTCCAGAGCCGCCGACGGGTCCATGGGGTCGTCGGCGAAGGGATCGGGCGGCAAACCCGGCGGGAGGTGGTCACGCACCCCCATAGCCTACGCAGCCCGGCAGCGATAACGCCAGAAATTGCCGGGGCGCGCCCCGCTCCACCGCAATGACACCGTGGCGCGGCTGCGCCACTGCCGCAATGACACCGTGGCGCGGCTGCGCCACTTCCCAGATGACACCGTGGCGCGGCTGCGCCACTTCCCAGATGACACGGCGAAGTCGCGAGTCGGGCTGTCCCCGGAAGCCGATAGGATGATCTTTCTTACCCCAGCCTGCATTTGGAGGGCCCCGCCGATGTCCCGTGGCATGTCCGGCCTCGAAGACAGCTCCGACCTGGTCGGCAGCCCGTACGTGCGCGTGGGCGGCCTGTCCGGGGACCCGGTGCCCACCGGAGGCGACGACCCGCACAAGATCGCGATGCTGGGCCTGA
Source organism: Mycobacterium sp. Z3061 (assembly GCF_031583025.1). Lineage (NCBI taxonomy): Bacteria > Bacillati > Actinomycetota > Actinomycetes > Mycobacteriales > Mycobacteriaceae > Mycobacterium > Mycobacterium pumcae. The sequence goes on from NZ_CP134062.1 coordinate 1,380,136, forward strand.
CCTTCGACGACGTATTGCTGCTGCCCGCCGCCTCCGACGTGGTACCGGCCACCGCGGACACCTCCAGTCAGCTCACCAAGCGGGTACGCCTGAAGGTGCCGCTGGTCAGTTCGGCGATGGACACGGTCACCGAGTCCCGGATGGCGATCGCGATGGCCCGTGCCGGTGGCATGGGCGTGCTGCACCGCAACCTGCCGGTCGCCGAGCAGGCCGGTCAGGTTGAGATGGTGAAGCGCTCGGAGGCCGGCATGGTCACCGATCCCGTCACCTGCCGCCCGGACAACACGCTGGCCCAGGTCGACGCGCTGTGCGCGCGGTTCCGGATCTCCGGTCTTCCCGTCGTCGACGACGACGGCGCGCTGGTCGGCATCATCACCAACCGCGACATGCGGTTCGAGGTCGACCAGAACCGGCAGGTCGCCGAGGTGATGACGAAGTCGCCGCTGATCACCGCCCAGGAGGGCGTCAGCGCATCGGCGGCGCTGGGCCTGTTGCGCCGCAACAAGATCGAGAAGCTGCCCATCGTGGACGGCCACGGCCGGCTGACCGGGCTGATCACCGTCAAGGACTTCGTCAAGACCGAGCAGCACCCGCTGGCCACCAAGGACAGCGACGGCCGGCTGCTGGTGGGGGCGGCCGTCGGCGTCGGCGGCGATGCGTGGGTGCGCGCGATGATGCTGGTCGACGCCGGCGTGGACGTGCTGGTGGTCGACACTGCGCACGCGCACAACCGCCTGGTGCTCGACATGGTCAACAAGCTCAAGCTCGAGGTGGGCGACCGGGTCGACGTGGTCGGCGGCAACGTGGCAACCCGCTCGGCGGCCGCCGCCCTGGTCGACGCCGGAGCCGACGCGGTGAAGGTGGGCGTCGGGCCCGGTTCTATCTGCACCACCCGGGTGGTCGCCGGTGTCGGCGCACCGCAGATCACGGCGATCCTGGAAGCAGTGGCGGTCTGTCGTCCTCATGGCGTGCCGGTGATCGCCGACGGCGGCTTGCAGTACTCCGGCGACATCGCCAAAGCGCTGGCCGCGGGCGCGTCGGCGGCCATGCTCGGCTCGCTGCTGGCCGGCACCGCCGAAGCGCCGGGGGAGCTGATCTTCGTCAACGGCAAGCAGTACAAGAGCTACCGGGGCATGGGGTCGCTGGGCGCCATGCAAGGCAGAGGGGGAGCCAAGTCCTACTCCAAGGACCGCTACTTCGCCGATGACGCGCTCTCCGAGGACAAGCTGGTGCCCGAGGGCATCGAAGGCCGGGTGCCTTTCCGCGGCCCGCTCGGTTCGGTGATCCACCAACTGACCGGCGGTCTGCGAGCCGCGATGGGGTACACCGGTTCGCCCACGATCGAGGTGCTGCAGCAGGCGCAGTTCGTCCGGATCACCCCCGCTGGTCTCAAGGAAAGCCACCCTCACGACGTCGCGATGACCGTCGAAGCACCGAACTACTACGCGCGCTGACGGTGACCATGGTTGAGATCGGCATGGGCCGCAGCGCCCGTCGTACCTATGAACTCAGCGAGATCAACATCGTGCCGTCGCGGCGCACCCGCTCGTCGCAGGATGTGTCGACGGCGTGGCAGCTGGACGCTTACCGGTTCGAGATCCCACTACTGGCGCACCCGACCGACGCCCTGGTGTCCCCGGAGTTCGCCATCGAGTTCGGCCGGCTGGGCGGGCTGGCGGTGCTCAACGGGGAAGGGCTGATCGGCCGGCACGCCGACGTGCAGGGCAAGATCACCCAGCTGATCGAAGCCGCGACCAAGGAGCCCGAACCCTCGGCGGCCATCCGGCTGCTGCAGGAGTTGCACGCGGCCCCCCTGAACCCTGACCTGCTCGGCGCGGCGGTCGCCCGCATCCGCGAGGCGGGCGTCACCACCGCGGTACGGCTCAGCCCGCAGAACGCCCAGGCGCTCACCCCGGTGCTGTTGCAGGCGGGCGTGGACCTGCTGGTCATTCAGGGCACCATCGTCTCGGCCGAGCGGGTTGCCAGTGACGGCGAGCCGCTGAACCTCAAGACCTTCATCTCCGAACTGGACATCCCCGTCGTCGCCGGCGGCGTGCAGGACCACCGCACCGCGCTGCACCTGATGCGCACCGGCGCGGCCGGCGTCATCGTCGGCTACGGCTCCACCCGAGGGGTGACCACCACCGACGAGGTGTTGGGCATCAGCGTGGCGATGGCCACGGCGATCGCCGACGCCGCCGCCGCCCGGCGCGAATACCTCGACGAAACCGGCGGCCGCTACGTGCACGTGCTGGCCGACGGCGACATCCACACCTCCGGCGAACTGGCCAAGGCCATCGCGTGTGGCGCCGACGCGGTGATGCTGGGCACGCCGCTGGCCGAATCGGCCGAGGCACTGGGCGAGGGCTGGTTCTGGCCGTCGGCCGCCGCGCACCCGTCGTTGCCCCGCGGAGCACTGCTGCAGATCGCCGTCGGCGAGCGCCCGCCGCTGCAGCGGGTTCTCAACGGCCCGTCCGATGACCCGTTCGGCACCCTGAACCTGGTCGGCGGTCTGCGCCGGGCGATGGCCAAGGCCGGGTACTGCGACCTCAAAGAGTTCCAGAAGGTCGGTCTGACGGTCGCCAGCTAGGGGCCGGTTCTGTCGCGAGCAGACATGAAATCGCACGATGCAGTGCCAAAACACGCGATTTCGCGTCTGCTCGGCAGACTGCTTGACGCCTCCGATGTAAAGCGGGTCATACTGCTCCGATGAAACCGGACTTTGACGTCTTGATTATCGGTTCAGGCTTCGGCGGCAGTGTCAGCGCGCTGCGCCTGACGGAAAAGGGCTACCGGGTCGGGGTGCTCGAAGCCGGCCGTCGGTACGAAGACAAAGACTTCGCCAAAACCTCGTGGGACCTGCGGAAGTTTCTCTGGGCTCCCAAGCTGGGCTGCTACGGGATCCAGCGCATCCACCCGCTCAAGAACGTCATGATCCTGGCCGGGGCCGGTGTGGGCGGCGGCTCGCTGAACTACGCGAACACGCTCTACATCCCGCCGGACCCGTTCTTCAACGACCAGCAGTGGAAACACATCACCGACTGGCGCGACGAACTGATGCCGCACTACCAGCAGGCGCAGCGCATGCTCGGCGTGGTCTACAACCCGACGTTCACCGATGCCGACCGCATCTTCAAAGAGGTCGCCGACGAGATGGGCTGCGGTGACACCTGGGTGCCCACTCCGGTCGGGGTGTTCTTCGGTCCCGATGGCACCCAGACGCCGGGGAAGACGGTGCCCGACCCGTACTTCGGCGGCGCGGGACCGGCGCGCACCGGCTGCATGGAATGCGGCTGCTGCATGACGGGTTGCCGGCACGGCGCCAAGAACACACTGCTCAAGAACTACCTGGCCCTGGCGGAATCCGCTGGCGCACAGGTCATTCCAATGACCACGGTCAAGGGGTTCGAGCAGCGGGGCGACGGGTTGTGGGAGGTCAAGACGGTCCGTACCGGCAGTTGGGTGCGCCGCGACCGCCGCACTTACACGGCCTCACACCTGATCCTGGCCGCCGGCACCTGGGGGACCCAGCACCTGCTGTTCAACATGCGCGACAAAGGCAAGCTGCCGCGGTTGTCCGAGCGGCTCGGGGTCTTGACCCGAACCAACTCCGAATCCATCGTCGGCGCGGCGACGTTGAAGGTGGATCCCAAGCTGGACCTGACCCACGGGGTGGCGATCACGTCGTCGATCCACCCGACCAGCGACACCCACGTCGAGCCGGTCCGCTACGGCAAGGGATCCAACGCGATGGGCCTGCTGCAGACGCTGATGACCGACGGCTCCGGACCACAGGGCACCGATGTCCCGCGCTGGCGCCAGCTGCTGGACCAGGCCCGTGCGAATCCGCGGCTGATGCTGCGGATGCTCTACCCCAGGCAGTGGAGCGAGCGGACCACGATCGCGCTGGTGATGCAGCATCTGGACAACTCGATCACCACGTTCACCAAGCGTGGGAAGCTCGGCGTTCGCTGGTTCTCCAGCAAGCAGGGCCACGGCGAGCCGAACCCGAGCTGGATCCCGGTGGGCAACGAGGTGACGCGGCGCATCGCGGAGAAGATCGACGGCGTGGCCGGCGGCACCTGGGGTGAGCTGTTCAACATCCCGCTGACCGCCCACTTCCTGGGCGGCGCGGCGATCGGCGACAGCCCGTCCAACGGGGTCATCGACCCCTACCACCGCGTCTACGGCTACCCGTCGCTGTTCGTCGTCGATGGCGCGGCCATCTCGGCCAACCTGGGCGTGAACCCGTCGCTGTCCATCGCGGCCCAGGCCGAGCGGGCGGCGTCGCTCTGGCCCAACAAGGGCCAGAACGACCAGCGGCCGCTGCAGGGAGACGCATACCGGAGGCTGGACCCGATCGAACCGGAGCACCCGGTGGTGCCCGCCGACGCGCCGGGAGCGCTGCGGTGGCTGCCCATCGACCCGGTCAGCAAGACCAAGACCGGCTGACCAGGTCGCCCGTCAGCTCACCAGAGCCAGCGGCGCCCCGCTGATCACCCGGCTGCGCTGCCCGTGCACATCGACGGGCACGTCGCCCATCAGCGTGATCCGGTTCATCAGCCGGTACTGGTCGTCGTAGTCGTCGACGGCGCGGTGCTGGGTGGCCCGGTTGTCCCAGATAGCGACGTCGCCCGGCTGCCAGTTCCAGCGAATGGTGTTCTCCGGCGCGGTGATCCGGTTCTGCAGCAACTCAAACAGAGCGCTGGATTCGCGGCTGTCCAAGTCGACGAAGCTGCGCACGAAGTCGCCGGCCACCAGGGTGCGTTCCCCGGTCTCGGGGTGTACCCGCACCACGGGGTGCTCGGTCCGGAAGTCGGGCATCTCGAATGCCTGCCGGAACGCGCGTTGCAGATCCGTCATCGGCTGCTGCTGGACATAGTCGTAGCGGTTGGTGTGCACCGCCCACAGGTTGTCGGCCAGGTGCTTCAACGGGTCCGGGAGGTCGGCGTACGCCGTCGCGGTGTTGGCCCACAGTGTCGAACCGCCGTAGCTGGGCAGGGTGACCGCCCGCAGGATCGACGCGGCCGGGTAGTTGGCGGCGAACGTGACGTCGGTGTGCCAGCGGTTGGCCTTGCCGAGCTCGGAGTTGATCGGGGTGATGACCGGGGCGTCCGGGGCCAGCGCGGTGGCCGCCGGGTGACCGATCGGGGTGCCGAGCAGCGCGGCGAAGGCGAGTTGCTCACGGTCATCGAGGTGGTGCTGGTTGCGGAAGAAGATCACCTTGTGAGTCAGCAGCGCCGCGCGGATCTCTTCCACCGCATCGGGGGAGAGGTCGCCACTGAGGCGGAGGCCATCGACCTCCGCGCCGATGCGGCTGCCCAACTTGTGTACTGCTACCAGGTTTGTCATCGCTGTTCCTTCTGCGAGAGGGTGTAGTCAACTGACTACATAACAGCGAGTGTAGTCAACTGACTACGCCACGGCAAGGGGGGTGCCACTGATCACCCGACTGCGCTCGCCGCGGGCGTTGACCGGCACGTCGCCGAGCAGTGTGACGCGGTGCATGAGCCGGTGCTGGTTGTCGTAGTCGTCGACCGCGCGGTGCTGGGTGGCGCGGTTGTCCCAGATGGCCACGTCACCGGACTCCCAGCTCCAGCGAATGGTGTTCTCCGGCTGTGTGATTCGACGCTGCAGCAGCTCGAAGAGGACGTCGGAGTCTTGCGGGTCCAGTCCGACGAAGCTGCGCACGAAGTTACCGAGCAGCAGCGTGCGTTCGCCGGTTTCCGGGTGCACCCGCAGCACCGGGTGCTCGGTGCGGAAGTCGGGTTGCTGGAATCCGGTCACCATGGCCCGCTGTGCCTCCGTCAACGATTTCAGGTCGGACTCGCTGATCGCGTAGTCGAACTTGTTGGTGTGCAGTCCCCACAGGTTCTCGACGAGGTGCTGCAGCGGTTCGGGCAGTGCGGCATAGGCCGCGGCGGTATTGGCCCACAGGGTCGTCCCGCCGTAGCTCGGCAGGGTGACCGCGCGCAGGATCGAGGCCGCCGGCGGGTTGGCGGCGAAAGTCATGTCGGTGTGCCAGGACGTCGCCTTGCCCCACTCGGAGTTGATCGGGGTGATGATGTGGCCCTTCGCCCCGAACGCGGCCGCGGCCGGGTGGCCGACCGGGATGCCCAACAGCTCGGCGAACGCGAGTTGCCCGTCATCGTCCAGGTGGTGCTGGCCGCGGAAGAAGATCACTTTGTGCGTGAGCAACGCCTGGTGAATCTCGTCGACGGTGTCCTGGTCCAGGTCGCCGCCCAGCTGCACCCCGTCGAGGCGGGCGCCGATCCGGCTGCTCAGCTTGGTGACGGTAACCGCGTGTGTCATCTCGTGTTCCTTTTCCGGACGATCTGTGTAGTCAGTTGACTACCACGTTAACGTAGACACGTGACTACACGTGCGGCAAGCGTTTCGCGCGGCGCGATTCCCACCGGCCGGGAAGAGGTGGCGGCCGCGGTGCTGCAGGCGGCTGCTGAGCTGTTCGCCGAGCGAGGACCCGCCGCGACCTCCATCCGCGACATCGCCGCAAGGTCAAAGGTGAACCACGGCTTGGTGTTTCGTCACTTCGGCACGAAGGAGAAATTGGTCGGCGCGGTCCTCGACCACCTGAGCACGGCCACCACCACGGCGCGGCAGCACGGGGCCTCGGACGCAGAAGTCGAGCAAGCCATGGAGCGGCATCTGCGGGTGATAGCCCGCACCCTGCTGGACGGCTACCCGGTCGGACAGCTGCAGACGCATTTCCCCGGCATGTCGCAGCTGCTGGAGGCGGCGCGACCGCATTTCCCCGACGATCGCAGCGCGCGACTGGCGGTGGCCAACGCCGCTGCCCTGCAATTCGGCTGGCGGCTGTTCGAGCCGTTCCTGCGGGCTTCGACCGGACTGGATGACTTGTCCGACGATGAGTTGCGGCAGTCCGTGATGGCCGAGTTGGCCCGCATGGTCCAACCGCACTGACTCCCGAGAGCCGCGCTGCCTGCGGCGCAGGAATTCCGCAAGGTTTTCCCATGGATCGGGCCAGTGGGCCGGCCGATCCTTTGCACATGAAGACGAAGGCAGCAAGGCAGTTGAGTTTCGCCGGGGCGCTGGTCGCGCTGGCCACCGCGGGACTGATCACGTTTCCCGCTGCGGCACAGGCTAATCCGGGCGGCGGTGCCGGCCGGATGTATGGCGACCCCGCGGCGGCAGCACCGTTCTGGCGCCGGCAGGCCGACAACAGGGCCTGCGCACTGGTCGCGGTGGCCGATGTGGTCGGTGAGATCACCGGCAACGAACCCACCGAGGGCGAGGTCAAGGCGGTGGCTTCCAACACCCCGAACTCGGCTGGGACCGGACCGATCTTCAACGGCAACGGCACCGACCCTTGGGACGTAGCGGTTCTGCTGGGGCACTACGGTATTGCGACCAACAGGGGCCAGTTCACCATCGGGACGCTGGCACCGGAGTTGGGCGCGGGGCACAAAGTGCTCGCCGCGGTCAACGGCGAGACGCTATGGAATCAGCCTGGTGACCATGCCCACGAGGACCACTTCGTCGTCGTCACCGGCATCGATACCGCCGCAAATGTGGTGCACCTCAACGACCCCGGCGTCGACTACGGCCGCGACGAGGTGGTTCCCTTCGCGGTCTTCGAAGCATCGTGGGCCACCGGCGCCCACTTCGCCGTCATAGCCAAGTGATCGGGCCGCACTGATCGTCGCGGTGGGCCGTGCCGTACGGTGGGCCCGTGCAGGGGCGGGCATGACAACTCTGATCCTCACCGACAACGTCCACACGCACGCGCTGGCCGTCGAATTGCAGGGACGGTACGGCGAGAGTGATGTCTACCAGTCACTGATCGGCCAACTGCCGGGCGTGCCGCGCATCGACGTCAAGGGCAGCGTGGCGGAGATCTGTCAGCGTTATGACCTGGTCTTCTCGCTGCACTGCAAGCAGATCTTTCCGGCGGCGTTGCTCGACGGGGTCAGATGCGTGAACGTCCACCCGGGGTTGAACCCATACAACCGCGGGTGGTTCCCGCAGGTCTTCTCCATCATCGACGGACAGCAAGCCGGCGTGACGATCCATGAGATGGACGACCAACTGGACCACGGCCCGATCATTGCGCAGCGGGAATGTCCGATCGCTTCCTGGGACACCTCGGGCAGCGTGTATGCCCGGCTGCTGGCTATCGAGCGGGAGCTGGTGCTCGAACACTTCGCCGCGATCCGCGAAGGAAGTTATCGGGCGGAGCCGATGGCCAAGGAGGGCAACCTCAACCTCAAGAAGGACTTCGAGCGGCTGCGGCAATTGGACCTGGACGAACACGGGTCGTTCGGGAAGTTCCTGGATCGCCTCCGGGCGCTGACACACGACGAGTTCCGCAACGCCTGGTTCGTCGATTCCTCGGGTCGGAAGGTATTCGTCCGTGTCGTACTCGAGCCCGAAGAGCAGCTCTGACCAGGCCGCCCTAATTATGTTAGGCTGCCCTAACTCGATGGCTTGCGGGACGTCCCGCTGATCTGGAGGCGGGGGTCATGCTGCGCGACAGCGCTGTGCTTCCCGTACCCGCGTTCGACATCGCGTTCATCGGAAGCGGTATCGCGTGCTCGATGACCTTGCTGGAGATGGCCGAGGTCCTCGTGCGTCGCCCGGCGCCCGCCAAACTCCGCATCGCGGTGGTGGAACGTGACGAGCAGTTCTGGTGCGGGATCGCCTACGGACGGCGGTCAAGTATCCGCTCGCTCGCCATTCAGAAGCTCGACGAGTTCGCCGACGAACCCGAAAAGGGTGCCTACTGCGGCTGGCTGGAGCGGTACAAGGACGCCTGGTTGACATTCCTGCGGCAGGAGGGGGGCGAGGCCGCGGCCCGCTGGCTCGACGACAACCGCGACGCGCTGAGCCAGAACCGGTGGGGCGGGGTCTACCTACCGCGATTCCTGTTCGGCAGGTTCATCTCTGAGCAGATCGCCGCCACCATCGCTGATCTCTGCGGCCGCGGACTGGCCGAGATAGCGACCATCCACGCCGAAGCCGTCAGCGCGGATGCGGTGGACGGGCACTTCGTCGTCGGCTTGGTCCCGTCGGCCGGCGACGGTCCCACGGAGATCCACGCACAACGGGTGGTCGCGGCTATCGGCAGCCCGCCGGCCAAGGCGATCGTCGATGGCGATCGCGAGCCGGCATTCACCTACATCAACGACCTTTACAGCCCCGACGGTGAGAGCAACGTGCAGCGGTTACGCCGGGCGCTGGACGGTGTCCCGGTGCGGGAACAGCGCAACGTCCTGGTCGTGGGATCCAACGCCACCTCACTTGAAGTGCTTTACCTGATGCACCATGAGCCGGCCATCCGCGAACGAATCGGCTCCATCACCGTCATCTCGCGCTCCGGGATGTTGCCCCACATGATCTGCGACGAGCCGCTCGAGTTCGAATTCCCGCGACTCGGCGAGTTGGTGGCGGCGCAGACGGTCAGTGCCGCCGAGTTGATGGACGCCATCCGCGCGGACCTGCGAACCGCCGCGGAACGGTCTTTGAACCTGGCCGATCTGTACCACGACGTGGGCGCGCTGATCGGTGCGGCGTTTCGCAAGATGGGCCCAGAAGAGCTGGAAGAGTTCTTCTGCGTCCACGGCATGGACTACACGAAGCTGGTCCGTCGTGCTGGACGCGACTGCCGACAGGCGGCAGCGGAGTCGGCCGCCGAAGGCACCTTGACCATGGTTGCCGGAGAGGTGCTGGGTGTGGAGCCGTGCGCCTCCGGCGGGCCCTTCGCCCGGGTGCGCTACCGGGCGCGAGGCATCGAGCAGACGCACCCCGAACAGTTTGCGGCAGTGGTGAATTGCGGCGGTTTCGAAGAGCTGGACACCTGTTCGGCACCATTTCTGGCCAGCAGCCTGCGCAACGGTCTGTGCCGGCCCAACCGCACCAACCGGGGTGTCCTGGTGAACGACGAATTCGAGGCCAGCCCGGGATTTTTCGTCATTGGTCCGCTGAACGGTGGCAATTTCAATCTTCGCATCCGCTTCTGGCATGTCGAGAGTGCCCCTCGCATCCGCTCCCTGGCGAAATCGCTGGCTGCCGTGCTGGTTTCGTCGGTGCAGCCGAGCCTGGTCGAGAGAGCCGGATGAACGTCCGAGGCGCCGAGCGGCTCATCCGGAGCGTGATATTCCGGGGTCCGGGTCGATGCAATCTCTGCGGCAAGAAGGTCCGCTTCAAAAGCATCAGCCGCACCTTGGGCCGGACCCTGGCTGAGCGTGAATTCCCCTACTCGTTGGACGAATTCGAGACGTTGAACCATCGCCGGTACCTGTGCCCGGTGTGCGGGTCCACCGACCGAGACCGGCTCTACCAGCTCTATGTCGAGCGGTTCCTGCCGCCCGGCGGGTTGCGCCGGGTGGTTGAGTTCGCCCCTGCGGCAGCACTGTCTGCATATCTGCGCGGCCGGGACGACTTCCAGTACCGATCCGCCGACCTGATGATGCCCGGTGTCGATGACGTGGTGGACATCACCGATATGCCTCTTTACCAGGATGATTCGCTCGACTTCTTCATCTGCTCACACGTACTCGAGCACGTCACCGATGACGGACTGGCGCTGGATGAGCTGTACCGGATCCTGGTACCCGGCGGGCGCGGCATCATCATGACACCGGTGACGCCGCAGGGCAGTTTCGACGAGGACCCCGCGGTGGCCGACGAACGTGAGCGATGGCGCCGGTTCGCCCAGGGCGACCACGTGCGGCTCTACGACCGCGTCACCCTCTGCTCGCGGATTCGCCGGCACGGTTTCGGCATCGATGTGCTCGACTCGCGCGACTTCGGCCGAGACACGTTCTCCCGGCACGCTATCGGCTTTGGTTCGGCTCTCTACGTGGTGCGGAAGCCGTTGTCAGTCGGCGCTTGACGCGCGACGAGTACAGATACGCATGCTTGCGAACACTGGCCACGTCGCCGGAGAGGCGATGCTCGAGCCGTCGCCAGCGCGTCTGCGTCCACCGGTGTTGCAGTGAGAGCATCGTTATCCGCGGGTGGTCGGCGACCGAATTCAGCAGTGCGGCACGTCCTTTGGGGCCCGGAACCTTGGCGATCTCGCCGAGCACCCAATCGGCCACCTTGCCGATGATCTTTTCGCGTGCATGGTCACCGGGGAACAGGTCCGCCATTGCCTCGAGCGTGGCCACCACCCCGTAGCCGCGTGACTGCCAGAACTTCTGCCGGTCGTGATCCGACTCGTACCAAATCCCTTGCGGGTGGCGCCGATACACCGCCATCGTGTCGGGCAGCATCGCGATCTCACCATTGATCGCATGCCGCACATGCAGGTACCAGTCGATCGGCATGATGTTGACGGGGATGTCGTCATAGCGCTGCTGGCGACGGTAGACGACCGAATTGGTCTGGATGAAATTGCGTGCCAGCAGCGCTTCCAGGCTCATGTCGCGACGCCAGCCGACCGGGGGGAACTCCGCGTCGGGTGCATCGTCGTGGATGACCCGCACCGGGTGGAAACACACGCTCGTGCGCGGATTCCGGTCCAGAAACTCCACCTGCTTGCTCAGCTTGAGCGGATCGGTCCAGTAGTCGTCTCCCTCGCACAGCGCGAGGTACTCGCCTCGGGCCGCAGACAGGCTCGCGACGAAATTCGCGTGCACGCCGATGTTCGTGGACCTGAAAATGGGGCGAAAGAGCTGCGGGTGGCGGTCGGCGTAGTCCCGGATGATCGCCGGCGTGGAGTCGGTGGATGCATCATCGGCGATGACGACCTCGACGGGGAAATCGGTTCGCTGCGCGACGAAGCCGTCCAGTGCCTGGCGGATGAAGTTCTCCTGGTTGTAGGTGATCGACACCACGCTCACCTTCGGGTAGTTGCTCGGTGCGGCCGGCCGGGCGGTCACGCTTCCCGCACCGCCGCGACAACCCGCGCGACATCCGCTGAGGCCATGTGGTCGTGCACCGGCAGCGACACTATCCGTGAGCAGATGTCTTCTGTGACAGCCAAATCGGTTGATTCGAGCAATTCGTCGTTGGCAACGAAATACGGATGCCGATGTTGGGCCGGGTTGTAGTAATCGCGCGCCCGGATGGCGTTCTGGTGCAGGTTGGCGAGGACGGCGCTCTTGTGGTCGGGTGTCGTGCAACATGCACTGGCAAAGCAGAGCGCGGAAGATTCGGCGTTCTGCTGGAACCGCATCCCGGTGTCAGCCAGTGCGGCGCGGTAGCTGGCGAGCACCGCGCGGCGGCTTTCCAAGCGGTGATCAAGCCCCGCCAGTTGACGCAGGCCGATGGCGGCGTTGATCTCCTGAAGTTTCGCGTTCATCCCGAAATGGCCTGCCTCGCGGGAGTTTCCGAATCCGAAGTTCGCGAACCGGTAGGTCTGCTCGACCACGCGTGGATCGCGCGATACCAGAGCGCCACCCTCGCCGACGGCGAACGGTTTGGTCGCGTGCAACGAGAAGATCTCGCATGTCCCGCGTCCGCCGACGCGGTCGCCAGCTGGGTAAGTCGAACCGAAGCCGGCTGCCGAGTCGATGACCATGGGCAGATCCCATTCGGCGGCAAGCTCTTCCCACGCCCCGATCTGAGGGTTGCCGACCCCGAAGGCATTGGCGAGCACGATGCCCGCGATCCGGTCGCGGGCGCGCTCCGGAACGGCGCGGGCGGATTGGGCGCATGGTTGCCATGAATCGGCATCGATGTCGATGAACCACGGGCGGTACCCGTTCCACAGTGCAGCCTGGGCGACGCCGACGAACGTGAACGACGGCATCAGCACGTAGCGATCCCGGTCACCGGCGCCGAAGGTGACGTGCATCGCGGCGATCAGCGCCATCGTGCCGTTCGCGAGGGTGGCAACATGCAACTCCGGTCCCAGGTATTCGCTGAGGGCGTGGGCGAACTGGCGCTCCTTGGGGCCGAAATTCGTATACCAGTTGGTGTGGGCGATCCGCCGGAAGTCCTCCGCCAGCTCCGCCGGTCCGGGGAAACTGGGGCGGATGAAGGGGATCTCGCCCGTGGCCGTGTCGCCGGCCCCGGAGCTGGTCCTGGTTCTGTGCGGCGAAATACGTGCCGATGGCCGTTCCAGCATCGAGCCATGGAACGTGCGGAACTTCATGAACGCGGAAGTCAATGTCGGCCTACCAGGGCTCCGGGGTGATCGGGGAGTTATGAGGTTAGCCTTACCTCTATCCGATTGTCACGCCGGGGTCGGTCGCTCATGCCAACGGCATAGACGCCACCGCGAAGCCGGGACGACGGGCCGAACTACGTCGCGGGCGCCATTCTGGCCAGGCTCCTGCGGTGGATCGGCTCGCGGCCTGGCGGCTGCGGCGGCGGAGGCAGCAGCGCCTCGCGCGGGCGCACCGCGATGGTCGAGGGCTCTTCGGTGCTCAAGGTGAGATCCTCGCCCGCGTGCTTGATGACCAGCTCACCGCCGGGACCGTCGCGCAGGGTGTAGGTGACGTTCTCGTGGTCAGCGTCCACCGTCACGCGAAAACCACGCCAGCGCAACCGGAATCGCAGCCGGGAGATGCCGTCGGGCAGCTGTGGGTCGATGGACAGCACGCCCTCGTCGTCGCGGAGTCCGCCGAAGCCGGCGACCAGCGCGGTCCACGCCCCGGCCAGCGAGGCCATGTGCAGACCGTCGCGGGTGTTGCGGTGCAGATCGCGCAGATCGATCAGCGCCGCCTCATACGCATAGTCGTGGGCCAGCTCCAAGTGGCCGACCTCGGCGCACATCACCGCCTGGGTGCAGGCCGACAGCGACGAGTCGCGGACGGTCCGCCGCTCGTAGTAGTCGACGTTGCGCGCCTTCTGTTCGGGCGTGAACTCATGGCTCTGCCACTGCATGGCCAGGACCAGATCGGCCTGCTTGATCACCTGCGCCGGATAGAGCCGGACGTAGGCCTCGTGCATCAGCAGCGGGTAGGTGGCGTTGGTCTGGAAGTCCCATTCCGCGAAAGTGGTGAATCCTTCGCACTGTTGGTGGACGCCCAACTCCTCGTCGTAGGGGATGTGGGCGGCATTGGCCGCGTCGCGCCATGCGGCCATCTCCTCGGTGGTGACGCCCAGGGCCCCGGCCTTGTCGGGGTGACGCTTGGCGGCGTCGGCGGCGATGCGCAGGTTGTTGGCCGCCATCAGATTGGTGAAGACGTTGTCCCGGACGATCGCGGTGTACTCGTCGGGGCCGGTGACCCCGTCCAGGTGCCACACCCCGTGGCGGTCGTGGTGCCCCAGTGACATCCACAGCCGGGCGGTCTCGATCAGCACCGGCAGGCCGCACTCTTCTTCCAGGGAATTGTCGCCGGTGACCTGGCGGTAGCGCTCGAAGGCCATTGCGATGTCGGCGTTGATGTGCCAGCCCGCGGTGCCCGCCGGCCAGTATGCCGAGCATTCCTGACCGCGGATCGTGCGCCACGGGAAGGCCGCACCGTCCAGGCCCAGCTCGGCCGCTCGTTCCTTGGCCAGGTCCAGCGTCGAGGCACGCCAGCGCAGGGCGTCGGCGACCGCGTGCGGCACCGTGTAGGTGAGCACCGGCAGCACGAATCCCTCGGTGTCCCAGAAGGCGTGGCCGTCGTAGCCGGTCCCGGTGAGGCCCTTGCTGGGGATGGCGCGGCGCTCCGCTCGGGCGCTGGCCTGCAGCAGGTGGAACATCCCGAACCGCACCGCCTGCTGGCTTTCCGGATCCCCCTCGACCTCCACGTCGGCCGCGTCCCAGAACAGGTCCAGGTAGGCACGCTGTCCGTCGAGCAGACCCTGCCAGCCGCTGTAGCGGGCGCTGGACAACGCCGCGGCCGCCTGGTCCCGCAACCCCGGACGGGACCGCAGGCTGGACCAGCCGTAGGCGAGGTATTTGACGATGCGCAGTTTCTGGCCGGGCCGCAGACCGCAGATCACCGTGGTGCGCGCCAGGTCAGCGCGGACGTCGGTGCTGATCTCACACCGGCCCGGAACCTCGACCTCGTGATCCATCGCCGCGGCCATCATCAGCGCGCTGCTGCGGGTGCGATGCATGAGAAGCGCTCTGCCCTCGGTGATTTCGTGATCGACGGCCTCCAGCGGGTTCTCCAGGATGGCCGACACCCGGGGGTCGTCGGAGGTTTCCGGCTGATCCTCGTTGGTGACGAGTTCGGACTGCACGGTGACCCGGGAGAAGTCGTCGATGGCTTCCACGACGTACTCGATGGCGGCGACGCTGCGGTGGACCAACGACACCAGCCGGGTGGATGTCACCTTGACCTGTTTGCCGGTGGGGGAGCGCCAATGTGCGCAGCGGGTCAGCGTTCCGGCGCGCAGGTCGAGAATGCGCTCGTGGTCCAGCAGTTCGCCGTAGCGGACGTCGAACGGCTCGTCGTCGACCATCAACCGGATGATCTTCCCGTTGGTGACATCGACGACGGTCTGACCGGCTTCGGGATAGCCGTATCCGGCCTCGGCATACGGCAGTGGCCGGATCTCGTAGAAGGAGTTCAGATAGGTGCCCGGTAGCCCGTAGGGTTCGCCTTCGTCGAGGTTGCCGCGTAATCCGATGTGCCCGTTGGACAATGCGAACAACGACTCCGACTGGGCCAGCAGGTTCAGATTCAGCCGGGTCTCGCGAATCTGCCACGGCTCAACCGGAAACGCTTCCTCAGAAATCATGTTGTTTCCCCGTCATCGTCATTCAGCAGTTCGGCGAGATCGGTCACCACCACGTCGGCGCCGTTGTCGCGCAGTTCGTCGGCTTGACCGACCCGGTCGACACCCACCACGAGTCCGAAGTTACCGGCCCGGCCGGCCTGCACGCCGGAGATTGCGTCCTCGAAAACCGCGGCGGCGTCCGCCTCGACACCGAGCAGTTCCGCGCCGCGCAGGTAGGAGTCCGGCGCCGGCTTGCCGGCGATGTCTTCCTCGCGCAGTGTGACTCCGTCCACGCGCTGTTGCACGAACCGGTCCAGCCCGGTGATCTCGAGGACGTCGCGGGTATTGGCGCTCGACGAGACGACCGCGATTTTCAGCCCCGCCTTCTTGACTGCTTCCAGGTAACGGCGCGAGCCGTCGAACACCTTCACGCCGTCCTTGTGCAGAACCGCTTGGAACGCATCGTTTTTCCGCGTGCCCAGGCCGTGGATCGTCTCCGCGTCAGCGGAATCGTCGGGGCCGCCGTCGGGCAGTTCGATGTCCCGGCTCTCCAGGAACGACCGGACTCCGTCCTCGCGTTTCTTGCCGTCCACGTACTGGCGGTAGTCGGAGTCGGCGTCGAAGGGAACGAACTCTTCTCCTGACTGCTCGGCGCGCTGCTTCAGGAAGGCGTCGAACATCTCCTTCCAGGCCCTGGTGTGCACGCTCGCGGTGTCGGTGAGCACACCGTCGAGGTCGAACAGGCAGGCGTGCACTTTCTCAGGCAGACCGAGCGTAGATACCACTGGCGCAACCCCGCTTCCAAGTAGTTGGCGATGTAGTTGGCAACACCCCTCCACATGCCCGGTGAGGCGCAGGCGGCAAACTATGAATCTATTAAGCCGTGTTTGCGGGCCACCTCTTCAAAGCTGCTGCGCACCGCCAGGATCTGTTGAGCATTCAGTGCTGGAGTTATGTGCAATAGCTTCTCGGTAATTGTCTGACGGAATTCTTCGGGCGAAAGCACGTCGAAATATTCGTCGCCAGCCACTGACGGATCGTCGTCAACGGGCCCGGAACCGTTCGACAAACGTACTTCGCGCGCGAATTTTCCCCGATTTCCCTCATCAATCTCAAAAGACACCTGAGCACCGCGCACGGCGCGGTTTTTCTCCATTTCCAAGTCGTTGACGTGCAAAAACACGTCTTCACCGCCGATGTCGGGGGTGATGAACCCGTAACCACGAACCCCGTCGAACCGCACAATTCTGCCCGTGACCCGCACGCCTTTTACCCCTGATCGATCCGTCGCCTGCTCCGGCGAGCATACCGCCGGGCAGCGGTCCGACGATGCGGGAGCGATTCAGGTTCCGGCGGCGGCCAGCAACTGCAAGGACGACCGATCGAAGTAGACGTCATTTCGTGCCAGTCGGTCACCGTGAGCCAGCGCCAGGTCCATGCCGTCAATTTCGACTTGAGTGTCTGTGCCGGTGAGGCGGAACGTGGCGCGCCACAGGACGCCGGCGCCATCCGCGTCGCGCAGCGGGTACGCCTCGCGCAACGCCCAGTGCATCTGCCAGCGGTCGAAAAGCTTCTTCAGATAACGCGACATCGCATCGGCGCCCTCGACGAAGCCGCGGGTGTTGGGATCGCGGTAGCGGACGTCGTCGGTGTAGCAGTCGACGACGCACTTCACCTCCTGGGTGTTCCAGGCTTCGAGGAGTCGTTCGGCCATGGCGGTGGCGCGGTGGTGGTCCATTGTTGCCTCCTAGAGCAACGCTCCAATATTATGGAGTGATAGACTAGCAGCGTGGCCGTCTCCCGTACAGCCCTCCGTGCCGGCGCCGACCGCCGATCAACGATCATCGGTGCGGCGTTGAATCGTTTTCTCGCGCAGGGCATTAGCGCGACATCGCTGCGGCAGATTCAGCGCGACGCGAAGGCCAGCAACGGCAGCTTCTTTCACCACTTTCCCAGCAAAGAATCGCTGGCGGGCGCGGTGTACGTCGACTGCGTGACGACGTACCAGAGCGATTTCCTGACCGAACTCGCCCGGCATGCCGACGCGGAGGCGGGCGTGCGGGCGATGGTGGCCATGCACCTGCGGTGGTGTACCCATCACCCGGAGATGGCGCGATTCCTCATCACGATGACCGAGCCGGCGGTCCTCGCGGCGGTGGCGACCGAGCTGAAAGAGCTCAACGAGCGCTTCGCGGTCACGCTTCAGGCGTGGTGGCGTCCACACGCTCACTACGGGACATTGCGGCCGCTGGGGCTGGCGCACAGTCAGGCGCTCTGGCTGGGTCCGGCTCAGGAGTTGGTGCGCGCCTGGCTGTTGGGTGTGCTGGCCGATCCGCCCGACACCGAGGATGCCGCCGTGCTTGCCGAGGCAGCATGGCTCTGCCTGCGCGCCAACGGTTTACAGCAGACCAGCGACATCGGCGACGATCGACTTGGCCGCGCCGTAGTAGGCATAGGCGAGGAAGAAGCTCAGGAAGGTCAGTAGTCCGGTGTTCGCGGCGACGGGATAGCCGATGGCGTTGACGATGCCGGCGGGATCTCCTTCGACGGCTTGCCTGATGCCGTTTAGGAAGAGGTTCAGGTCGTAGGACGGCAGCGAGACGGCGATGGCAGTCAAGGTGTCCACGGTCGGCAGCAGGGTGGAGTACGCCGACGCCGCGGCATGCGTGGCGGCGGTGGTGACATTGGTGTTCGCCGTCTGCAGGCCGTGGATGAAGCTGTCGACCGAATGCGGCGTGAATGCCGGCAGGGTCAGGTGCGGGAGGCCTGACGGTGAGACGTTCGGCAGTGACGGCGGGTGCCAGGAGCGGAGGTCGGCGGCGGCGGCGCTGATGCCCTGCTGCGTTCCGCTGACCAGGTCGTTGAAGACTGTCACGGGGCTGACGTCCGGGAAGAGCCCGAACGGGGTGGGGACGTTGGCGGGCCCGGTCGAGTATCCGTAGTCGGGGTCGCCGTAGCCCAGGTTCACGATCACCTTCAGGTCGGGCTGAATCAGATCGGCGATCGTGTTGCCCAGGAACGACGTCCGCAACGGCTCCAGCAGCGGCAGATTGTGGGTGGGGATCATGTGGTACTTCGTCATCGTCGGTCCCTCGGTGGGCAGTTGGACGGCGGTGGCGACCTGCTCCGCGGTGAGGGTGGGATACAGCGGGTGGACGTAGAGCGCGCCGAGCATGGCGTTGGCGTCAGCGACGATATTGAGCGGATACCGCGGGAAGTCGGCGAAGCCGTCGTACTCGATCGTGTACATGACGGTCGGATAGTCATTGGCGGGTGTGGACCCCGGAAACGACTTGCCCAAACTCGGCAGGGTCAGACCGTCGAAGCGCGAATACAACCCCCCGTTGGGATTCATCGGGTTTCCGACCAGTGCGAAGCTCACGGCGTCGCTCGGCACCCCGGCGGCCTTCAGGCTCGCCATCTCCAGTGACGCGATACCGGCTCCCTGCGAGAAGCCTTGCACGACAACGGTATTACCCGATGTCAACTGTGCGTGGATCGCGCTGTCGAGAATAGTCAGCCCCTGGGCCCAGGATGCGTCCTCGGTCAGGGTCTTGATGCCGGTGATCCAGTACGACTGCGCGGGAGTCAGCAGTGCCTGTGCGTTGGTCACGGTGAATGCGGGGAAATTTGGTGTGACGTAGTTGGCCATCACGGAGTTCACATAGCTCTGCGAGGGCAACGGGAATCCGCTGCCGCCGATGACCAGGGTGACGTTGGAGGCCGCCGCCGGGGCCGTCGGAGTGGCCTGCCAAGGGCTGAGCCGGGCGACCGCGGCCGCAGCGCCGGCATAGTAGTCCGACATGGCAACCACATCCTGGGCCCACATCTGCTCATACTCGGCCTCGGCGGCAGCTATCGCTGGTGCGTTGAGCCCCAGGATGTTTGACACCGCGAGCGAGATCAACTGCATCCGGTTGCCGGTCAGCGCCTCCAGTGGGACGGTGGCGGCGAGCGCCGCGTCGTAGGCGGCAGCCGCGGACGCCGCGTGGCGGGCGGCGTCGGCGGCGTTCGTCGCCGCGTCCCGCAGCCAGCAGGTATGCGACAGCGCCAGTTCGGTCATGGCTGTCGCCGAAGGTCCCTGCCACGCCGATTCCGTCAGGCTCGATACCACCGACGAGAACTCGTTCGCCGTGGCCGCCAGGTCTTCCCCCAGGCCCGCCCACGCCGACGCCGCGGCCAGCAGCGACCTCGATCCCGGCCCATTCGCGATGCGTGCGGAAGTGATCTCCGGCGGTGAGACCAGAAAATCCACCCAAACCACCTGCCCATTCGAACTGTCAACATAAGTAGACGATTGGAGGGACTATAGGAGCGCTTCGTGATTTCCGTCAACTTGGGTTGACAACCATGGAGTCCGCCACATGGCTAAACTCGGTG
This sequence comes from Mycobacterium sp. Z3061, assembly GCF_031583025.1. NCBI lineage: Bacteria > Bacillati > Actinomycetota > Actinomycetes > Mycobacteriales > Mycobacteriaceae > Mycobacterium > Mycobacterium pumcae. Next base: position 1,400,101 of record NZ_CP134062.1, read on the forward strand.
CCCGTGGAATCAGCCTCGCCGCGGCCCGTTTTGGTGGTCGACTTCGGTGCTCAGTACGCCCAGTTGATCGCCCGCCGGATCCGCGAAGCGCGGGTGTACTCGGAGGTGATTCCACATACCACCTCGATCGAGGAGATCCGGGCCCGCGACCCGCGGGCGCTGGTGCTGTCGGGGGGGCCGGCCAGCGTCTACGCCGAGGGCGCTCCACAGCTGGATCCGGCGTTGTTCGACCTCGGCCTGCCGGTGTTCGGCATCTGCTACGGATTCCAGGCCATGGCCCAGGCGCTCGGTGGCACCGTCGCGCACACCGGAACCAGCGAGTACGGCCGTACCGAATTGAAAGTCCTTGGCGGCGAACTGCATTCAGATCTTCCCGGCGTGCAGCCGGTGTGGATGAGCCACGGCGACGCGGTCACCGCGGCGCCGGAGGGCTTCGAAGTGGTGGCCAGCAGTGCGGGGGCGGCAGTGGCCGCTTTCGAAGCCCGTGAACGGGGCCTGGCCGGGGTGCAGTATCACCCGGAGGTGATGCACACGCCGCACGGACAACAGGTGCTCAGCCGGTTTCTGCACGAGTTCGCCGGGATCGGCGCGGAGTGGACACCGGCCAACATCGCCAGCGCGCTGATCGAGCAGGTGCGCGAGCAGATCGGCGACGGCCAGGCGATCTGCGGCCTGTCGGGTGGGGTGGATTCGGCGGTGGCGGCCGCGCTGGTGCAGCGCGCCATCGGCGACCGGTTGACCTGTGTCTTCGTCGATCACGGGTTGTTGCGGGCCGGTGAGCGTGCGCAGGTGGAGCGTGATTTCGTGGCCGCCACCGGAGCCAATCTGGTGACGGTGGACGCGGCGCAGACATTCCTCGAGGCGCTCTCGGGGGTCAGCAATCCGGAGGGCAAGCGCAAGATCATCGGCCGGCAGTTCATCCGGGCGTTCGAGGGCGCAGTGCGGGATGTGTTGCACGGCAGCCAGATCGACTTCCTGGTGCAGGGGACGCTATATCCGGACGTGGTGGAGTCCGGCGGCGGCAGCGGCACCGCCAACATCAAGAGCCACCACAACGTCGGCGGTCTGCCCGACGACCTGAAGTTCAAACTCGTCGAACCCTTGCGACTGTTGTTCAAGGACGAGGTGCGTGCGGTCGGCCGGGAGCTCGGGCTGCCGGAGGAAATCGTTGCGCGCCAGCCGTTCCCGGGACCGGGTCTGGGCATCAGAATCGTCGGCGAGGTCACCGCTTCGCGTCTGGACACGCTGCGGCGCGCGGACTTGATCGCACGGGAAGAGTTGACGGCGGCGGGTCTGGACAACCAGATCTGGCAGTGCCCGGTGGTGCTGCTGGCCGACGTCCGCTCGGTGGGCGTGCAGGGTGATGGGCGTACCTACGGGCACCCGATCGTGTTGCGGCCGGTCTCCAGCGAGGACGCCATGACCGCCGACTGGACCCGGGTGCCCTATGAGGTGCTGGAGCGCATCTCGACCCGCATCACCAACGAGGTCCGCGAGGTTAACCGGGTGGTTCTTGACGTCACCAGCAAACCGCCCGGGACCATCGAGTGGGAGTGATTCTGATCGGCCCCGAACGCCGCTGACCCGGGATACGATATCGCGATGATCGGGAGCCTTTCCGCTGTTCAGGCGGAGCGTCGCGAGTTCTGGGGCGAGCTGTGCCCGGGGATGTCGATCGAGGCTGGCGGTTGTGCCAGACCGGCCGCGGTCGGCGAGATCGACCCACTACTGGCCAATTTGAAGCGCGAGGGTTACGTCCAGATACCCGACGCGTTGTCGGAAGCGGCCATCGCACCGATCCGCTATGCCGTGTCGACACTGTTCCAGCGCGGCATCCCACTGGCTTTCGCGTTCGTCTATGACGAGCTGTGGCTTGCGTTCCAAGGTCTTTCGCGATTCCTGACGTCCGTGCTGGGCGAGGGTTACCAGGCGCTGCCCGACTTCTGGGTCTGGCACGTCAACCCCAACGAGAACGCGCTGGGCTGGGGCCCGCACCGGGATCGGGTGATCCCGACCCTCGATGCCGACAACTCGCCGCACACGCTGACGGTCTGGCTGCCGTTCACCGACGCCACCCCGCTCAACGGGTGCATGTACATGCTGCCCGCCCACCTCGACGACCGGTTCCGGCAACGCCGGTGGGATGGTGAGAACAACACCGTCGTCTACAACCCGCAGGACATCCGGGCGTTGCCGGCGACGGCCGGATCGGTGCTGGCCTGGAACCAGGCCGTGCTGCACTGGGGCGGGCGCGGCAGCCGGCTGGGATCGGCGCCGCGGATCAGTGCCGCCTTCGAGTTTCAGCGGGCCGACCGGCCGCCGTTCAACAACCCGCTGCTGGATCCGGCCCGGATGCCGACCTTCCAGGAGCGGCTCGGGCTGATCGGCAAGCAGGTGCTGCAGTACCGCCACATGTATCCGCTCAGCGATGAGGTCGCGGGGATCGCCACCTCGCTTTTCCAGCGGTTCATGCCGGGTGTGCCGATCCCGACCCCGTTTCCGGTGCCGACGGGCGTCGCGGCCAACTAGCTGCTACCGGACGATCTCGCGGTCGCCGTACGCGATGACGGCGGTGGCCCAGTCGCCGCCGGACGCCTCGACCAGCCGGCGGGCGATGTCCAGATCGGCTTTGTGCGCGACCAGGATCAGCGTGGGCTCGGCTGTGGTGACCGATCCGCCGAGCAGTCGGCGGTGTGCGTCCTCGTCGGCGGTGAAAGCGTCGCGGAAGAGTGCGAAGTCGATGCCGGGCACCGTGATGATGGCCGCCTGAGAGTCGCGCGCAGCCTCGGTCGGGTAGTCGAAGGTCAGAACCGCTTGTTGGTCGAATTGACGGCGCAGTGCCTCGGCGGCGGTGCGCAAGGTGGGTTCGTCGACGACGCACAGATGGAACTGGCGTGCGCGTTCCACGGTGACCTGCTGGCCCTCGTCGGACCAGAACACTCCGTCCAGGAGAACCGAACCCGTGGCCGGTGCGCCGTTGAGGGCGAGCGTGGCGTCGGCCTGGATCTCGAACAGTCGTAGCTCGTCGATTCCGCTCGAGTCACTGTTGTCGGTGACGAACAGCTCCGCCGGGTGGCACGCGTCCGAGTCGGCGTTTGCTGACCCAGGTGCCACAGCAGTGCCACCGGCTATCAGCAGCCACACCAGCACCAGGGCATTTCGGCGGTCGCGAACCGGGCGTCCCCGCCCGCGCCTTGACGCTGTCGGGGGGTGGGTGTTTACTCGAATCGAATCGAACATACTTTCGAAAAGATCTGGTTGGGAGGCTGGTCATGACTGCGGCTTTTGCCTCCGATCTACGCCAGGAAAGCCGTGTTGAGCAGCTTAAACAGCTGCGTCAGAAGATCGCCGCATTATCTGGCAAGGATACCGCCCCCGCCGAAGACCTGGTGCCGTCGGGTCCGGCGCTGCTGCCCCGCGGGACGGTGGCGGTGCTGTCTGGAGCGCGGTCGCTGGTGCTGCGCATGGTGGCCACGGTGACGGCGGACGGGGGCAATGCGGTGATCGTCGGGCAGCCGGACATCGGGTTGCTGGCTGCTGTCGAAATGGGGGCGGACCTGAGCCGGATCGCGGTGGTGCCGGATCCGGGAAACGATCCGGTGGAGGTGGCCGCGGTGCTCATCGACGGCATGGATCTGGTGGTTCTCGGCCTGGAGGGCCGGCGGGTGACGCGGACCCGGGCGCGGGCGGTGGTGGCTCGCGCCCGTCAGAAGGGGTGCACGGTGCTGGTCACCGACGGCGACTGGGAAGGAGCGTCGACGCGGCTGGAGGCCCGCGTCTGCGGCTATGAGCTCGCCGGTGGTGGCCGTCCCGGGGTTGGGCGCATCAGCGGGGTCCGGCTGCAGATCAGCCGGTGCGGACGGTCGGCCGACCGGTCACGAACCGGCTGACTCTGATGTCTTCCCGCGTTTTGGCGATCTGGTGCATGGACTGGCCCGCGGTCGCGGCGGCGGCGGCCGCGGGCCGGTCGGCGACGGATCCGGTCGCGGTCACCCTGGCGAACCGGGTGATCGCCTGTTCGGCGACGGCCAGGGCGGCCGGGGTCCGTCGTGGGCTGCGGCGGCGGGAGGCCGCGGCGCGGTGTCCGGAACTGCACATCGTGGCCGCCGATGTGGACCGCGACGCCCGCTTCTTCGAAGGGGTGATCGCCGCAGTGGAGGACCTGGTGCCCCGCCCGGAGGTGCTGCGACCCGGTCTTCTGGTGTTGCCGGTGCGCGGCGCGGCCCGATTCTTCGGATCTGAGCAGCAGGCGGCTGAGCGGCTGATCGACGCGGTGGCCGCCGCCGGAGCCGAATGTCAGATCGGCATTGCCGACGGGTTGTCCACCGCGGTCTTCGCCGCCCGTGCGGGTCGCGTGGTGGAGCCGGGAGGGGATGCGCGGTTCTTGTCGGCACTGTCGATCCGCCAGCTTGCCACCGAGCCCAGCCTGTCCGGACCGGGCCGGGACGAGCTGGCAGATCTGTTGTGGCGGATGGGAATTCGCACCATCGGACAGTTCGCCGCGCTATCCCGCACCGACGTCGCTTCCCGGTTCGGAGCGGATGCGGTGACTGCGCACCGGTTCGCCCGCGGTGAATCGGAACGGGGTCCTTCCGGGCGGGAACCGCCACCAGAACTCGGCGCCGTGCTGGACTGCGATCCACCGATCGACCGGGTCGACGCCGCGGCATTCGCCGGGCGCTCACTGGCTGCCGCGCTGCATCAGGCGCTGCTGGCCGCCGGAGTGGGATGCACCCGGCTGGCCATCCACGCCGTCACCGCCACCGGTGAAGAGTTGAGCCGGGTGTGGCGGTGCGCCGAACCGTTGACCGAGGACGCCACCGCCGACCGGGTGCGCTGGCAACTCGACGGGTGGCTGAGTCATCGGATGGCGCGAGGCCGCCCCTTGGACGCGCCGGTGACGCTGTTGCGGTTGCAGGCCGTCGAGGTGGTTTCGGCCGGGGCGCTGCAGCTACCGCTCTGGGGTGGTCTGGGGGAGGAGGACAGGCTCCGGGCCCGACGGGCGTTGGTGCGGGTTCAGGGATTGCTGGGCCCGGAGGCGGTGCAGGTACCGGTGCTGTCCGGAGGTCGGGGGCCGGCCGAGCGGATCACGATGACCCCGCTGGGTGACGAACCGGTGCCGCGGGCCGATCCCGCTCAGCCGTGGCCCGGTCAACTGCCTGACCCGTCGCCGGCGGTACTGGTCGACGATCCGGTGGAATTGCTTGATGCACAAGGTAATCCGATTCGGGTGACCAGCAGGGGGGTGTTCTCGGCCGATCCTGCCCGGCTGGCCGTCCGGGGACGGGACGACCGGCTGCGCTGGTGGGCCGGGCCGTGGCCCGTCGACGAGCGGTGGTGGGACGACCGGTCTGAAGCCGGTCAGCGGGCCGGTCGCGTCGCTCGTGCCCAGGTACTGCTGGAGAGCGAACGGGCGCTGTTGCTGTGTTACCGGCAGAGGAGGTGGTTCCTGGAAGGTATCTACGAGTAATTCTCGCGCTGATCAGCGGAAATACCGCGGATTTACTGCCAGGTAAAAAATCAGCGGTTCGGGCCGGACTCGCTGATTCGGCAAATCCGTTGCGTTGGTGCGAGATTCATCGAACAGAGCCGTAGCGTTGGGCGCATCTGTAACAGAAAAGTAATGATGACCGCTGGCTCGGTCTACCCGACGGAGCGGGACTTGCGCTTGTTCAAGAAGCTCGACCACGACACCACGTCGGGGTTCTCCTTGAGCAGGGCCCTGCGCTGACGTTCGGTCATGCCACCCCACACGCCGAATTCGACCTTGTTGTCGAGCGCGTCCGCGCCGCACTCCCGCAGCACCGGGCAGTGCCTGCAGATGGCTGCTGCCTGACGTTGCGCCGCCCCGGTCACGAACAGTTCGTCCGGGTCCTTCGTCCTGCACAGACCCTGCGATACCCAGGCTCGATCCCCGCCGTCTTCGGCGTGCTGGGTGCTGCTGACGGCGACAAGGTTCAGCCGCCGAGCGGCCGGGCGTGTTCCTGACACGAAGTGCTCCCCTTAACTATCCGGCCGCGATGTGCGGCCGCCTCCCCGCGGTGCAGACCAAGTTGTGACCAACGCTCCGTTGCTTTGTCGCCTCATACGTGATCTGAATCTCACCGTGCTTATAAGTTAGGGGGTCAGGGGCCAATTGCGCAACAGTTCAACGGTAATTTTTGGGACGCATGTGCCATACGGTCGGTATGGTTTCAGCTGTTTGACCTTGACTTTCGGTTTTATGGCCGGTAAAGGTGGCCTCGACCAGACCCCGAAGACGCGGATCCGGGTCATTGCGTCCGGCGCGCGAAGGCCGCCACCCGCTGCGTGAACCGATCGAAGAACTCAGTCACGTCAACATCTATGCCTATCTGTGCATTCGGCTTTCGCGCACCCGACCAATCGGCGGTGGTCATCCCGGGGTTGCCCGACACCTCGACGTCCACCGTGGCCGGCCGGGTCTCGACCAGCTGCGGGTCCAGTGCCACGGCTGCGGCCAGTGGATCATGCAGGTGCGCCAGGTATCCGAGGCCGCGGTCGCGGTACACCTCGAAGTAGAACCGCATCGCATCCTCGATGAACCGGGTCACCGGCGCGGGTCCCGGCAGACCGTCGAGCATGTCCGGCGTCATGACCACCTTGCGGGTCAGGTCCAGCCCGCACACCACGGGTAGTCGTGGTCGGCCCGCCCAGGCCGCGAATACCTCGGCCGCCGCCTCCGCGTCCACCCGCACGTTCCATTCCGGCGGCCCCTGGCCATCGAACACCCCGCCCATGATCACCAGTCGCTGCAACAGTGCCGGCAGCTCCGGTTCGATGCGTAGCGCCAGCGCCAGGTTCGTCAGCGGCGCGGTTGCCAACCCCACCAGCTCACCGGGGTGGGCGTGTGCCGCGCGCACCCAGGCCGTCGCGGCATCGTGGTCGGTGAGCCGCCGGTTGCTGGGCGCCAGCTCGGCATACCCCACACCGTTGGGGCCGTGGAAGTCTCCGCGCCGGGGCCGCTCACCGTTCAACGGCCGATCGGCTCCGCGGGAGACGGGGATGGGGGCGGCCCGGCACAGATCGAGCAGGCCCAGGTTGTTCGCGCACACCTGGTCGACGGCGATATTGCCCCCCGTGGAGGCGATACCTATCAGGTCGGTGTCGCTGGCCAGCAAATAGATCAGGGCAAGCGCGTCGTCGATGCCGGTGTCGACGTCGACGAACACGGCGCTCACCGGGGCCACGTTACGCTGTCCGGATGCCCGATGATCTGACCCCGCACTTCGACGAAGTTCAGGCGCATTACGACCTCTCCGACGACTTCTTCCGGCTGTTCCTGGACCCCACCCAGACCTACAGCTGCGCGTACTTCGAGCGCGACGACATGACTCTCGAACAGGCGCAGATCGCGAAAATCGATCTGGCGCTGGGCAAACTCGGGCTGCAGCCGGGCATGACCCTGCTCGACGTCGGCTGCGGCTGGGGTGCCACCATGATGCGCGCGGTGGAGCGCTACGACGTCAACGTCGTCGGCCTCACCCTGAGCAGGAACCAGGCCAACCACGTCGAGCAGCTGTTCGCGAAATCCGACAGCCCTCGCACGAAACGCGTTCTGCTGCAAGGCTGGGAACAGTTTGACGAACCGATCGACCGGATCGTCAGCATCGGCGCGTTCGAGCATTTCGGGCACGAGCGCTACGACGCGTTCTTCACACTCGCGCACCGCCTGCTGCCGGATGACGGAATCATGCTGCTGCACACCATCACCGGGCTGCACCCGCTGGAGATGAAGGAGCGCGGGCTGCCGCTGACTTTCGAGTTCGCCCGATTCGTCAAATTCATTGTCACCGAGATCTTTCCGGGCGGGCGGTTGCCGTCGATACCGATGGTGCAGGAGCGGGCCACGGCGAACGGATTCAACGTGACCCGCGTGCAGTCGCTGCAGCCGCACTACGCCAAGACTCTCGACATCTGGTCAGCCGCATTGGCGGCACACAAAGACCAGGCCATCGCCCTGCAGTCCGAGGAAGTCTACGAGCGTTACATCAAGTACCTCACCGGTTGCGCCGAGATGTTCCGCATGGGCTACATCGACGTCAACCAGTTCACCTGCGAAAAGTGATCACCAGTGCACGCCCGGCACCAGCCGGGCCATCTGCTTGACGGGCCTGGGCAGCCCCACCCGCGGCACTGCGCGTCCAGCCCGACTCGGGCGCCTGGGCCGACGGGGTTGTGCGGCAACGGGTTCGGCGGGTTCGGCAATCCCGCGCGCGGCAGCTGAGTCGGGATACCCCAGATAGAGCTGATGCAGAATGCGGCGGGACAGCCTGGGCGCGAACTGGTGACCGGCCTCGGCCAGGGTGCCCATCGGTGTGTCGATGCGCACCGGCTTCTCCACTAGGCCGCGCACCACCATGGCCGCCGCGCGTTCGGCGCTGATCGCCGGCACCGGGTTCAGCCGCTTCGACGGCGCGATCATCGGGGTCGCTACCAACGGCATGTGGATGTTGGTGAAGGTGATGTGGTCGGACAGCGTCTCGGTGGAGACCACGTCGGCGAACGCGTCCAGGGCCGCCTTGGTGGGCAGGTACGAGCTGTACTTCGGGTTGCGGGCCTGCACACCGGCGCTGGAGACGTTGACGACATGGCCGAACCGGCGCTCCCGCCAGTGCGGCAGCAGCGCCAACACCATCCGCACCGCACCGAAGTAGTTGACCGCCATGACGCGCTCGTAGTCGTGCAGCCGGTCGGTGGAGTTGACCACCGAGCGGCGGATCGACCGGCCGGCGTTGTTCACCAGATAGTCGACGTGGTCGAAGCGGCCCAGGATGTCTTTGACGGTGTGCTCCACCGACGCCGAATCGGTGATGTCGCAAGGGAACGGGTAGGCCTGTCCGCCGTCCGCGCGGATCTCGGCGACCAGTTCGTCGAGGGCTGCACCGTTGCGGGCCAGCGCGAACACGGTGGCGCCGCGCCGCGCCACGGCCAGCGCCGACGCGCGCCCGATACCACTGGACGCGCCGGTGATGATGACGTGCCGGCCCACCAGCGGCCCGTTCGGGTCGTCGCGCCGGGCCCGGTCGGGATCCAGGTGCTCGGCCCAGTACCGCCACAGCTTCGGCGCGTACGACGCGAATTCGGGGACCTCGATACCGGTGCCGCGCAACGCCTTCTGCGTCTCGTCGCTGACGAACGTGGGAGCCAGGTCGATCACGTCGAGAACCTCGGCCGGCACGCCCAATTGGGTGGCCGCCATGTTGCGCAGCACTTTCGCGCGTCCGCTCACCTTCAGCACCGAGGTGGCCATCGAGCGGGGCAGCGTCCCGCGCAGCGGGGGCAGCCCGGCGGCCCGCGCGATGCCGCGGTAGATCCCTCGCAGCCCCACGGTGGTGGGAGCGGTCAGGTGGAACGTCCGCCCGTCTAAAGAAGCCGAGCCGTCGGCATGCATCAGCGACACCAGCGCGTCGGCCACGTAGTCGACCGGGACGATATTGGTGCGCCCGGTGTCCGGCAGCATCATCGGGGTGAACGACGGCAGGACGGCCAGCCTGGCCAGCACGCCGAAGAAGTAGTAGGGCCCGTCGATCTTGTCCATCTCGCCGGTGCGGGAGTCGCCCACCACTACCGCCGGGCGGTAGATGCGGTAGCGCAGCCCGGTCGCGTTCCGTACCAGCGCCTCGGCCTCGAATTTGGTCCGGTGGTACGGCGTCGGCAGGCCCTGGCCGACGTCGAAGTCGTCCTCGGTGTACTCGCCCCGGAAGTCGCCGGCCACCGCGATCGAGGAGACGTGGTGGAAGGTGGCGCCGAGTTGTTGCGCCAGAGCGATGACGGCGCGGGTGCCCTCGACATTGGCCGCGCGTTGTTCGGCCTCGCCGACGGTGATGTCGTAGATCGCCGCGCAGTGCACCAGATGGTCGACGTGCCCGAGTTCGGCGATCACCGGATCGGCCAGGTCCAGCTCGGGCAACTCGCCGACCAGCGGTTTCACACGCTCGTCCCAGTCCAGGGCGAGGCGCTCGAAGCGACCCAGCGATGCGCGGCGGACCAACACCCACACCTGCGCATCGGGTTCGCGGTCGAGTAGCCGGGAAACGATTCGGCGGCCAATAAACCCGGTACCGCCGGTAACGACATACCGCATGCAGCCCATCGTGGCGGCATACGGCCGCCCACGTCAACCTCGACGCGCTGCCGAGTTCAGTTGAAGCTGCGCACGCCGTCCCAGTCGACCAGTGTCCAGCCGGTGACCGGGTTCCCGGTGATCACCACACGCCCGACGTTGGGCACCGAGTGGCTGTTCAGCAGGCTCAGCTTGGGGTTCTTGACGTTCATCAGCGTCCACACCATGATCGCCGTGCCCTGGGAGAAGACCGCGGGCTTGTTGTGGCCACTGTCGTAGATCTTGCGAATCGCGGCGCTGAACTGCGAATTGAAGTCGCTGCCGCTCAACGAGCCCGGGATGCTGGTGTCCACGTCGCCGTCCACCCAGCGCACCGGCGCCAGCATGTAGGTCGAGTTGGCCATCGACTCGGGCTTGCCGTTGTACCAGCCGGCGTTGATGGACTGCAGGCCCTGCAGGACCTCGACCTGGCGGCCGACCTCGGTGGCCAGTGGCCCGGCGGTTTGCTGATCCGCGGCCATGGGGGAGGAGTACAGCGCGTCGAACTCGGTGTGTCCAACCTGATGGGCGAGTTGCTGCGCCTGACCCTTGCCGTCGGCTGTGAGGCTGGGACCGGGCACCGCGGTGTCGATGACGCCGTCGGCGTTGGCTTGGGACTGCGCGTTGCGGATGAACGTCAGGGTGATGCTGCGGGCCTGCGGGCTGCTGCTGCCGCAGGCCCCGACGATCACCGCCACGGCGGCCACAGCTACGAATTGGGAGGCCCTCCGGATCAATATGCGCTTCGCCATGGCGATAGCCTGCCCTGCCGACACCGTCGGTGGGAAGGGTTTGCGATGGTTACTTCACCGAAATTGCGGAATTGAAATCTCAGAGGAGACTCGCATGGCGATTGACCCGAGTGCCGTCGGCACGGTGACCAAGCCGCACTTGTTCGAGTGGACCGATCGCGACACGCTGTTGTACGCGCTCGGAGTGGGCGCCGGGCTCGAGGATCTGTCCTTCACCACCGAGAACAGCCACGACATCCCGCAGCAGGTCCTGCCGACCTACGCGGTGATCTGCTGCCCGGCTTTCGGCGCGGCCGGCAAAGTCGGAACGTTCAACTGGGCCATGCTTTTACACGGATCGCAGACCGTCCGGCTGCATGCGGCACTGCCGCCGGCCGGCAAGCTGTCCGTGGTCTCGGAGGTGGTCGACATCCAGGACAAGGGCGAAGGCAAGAACGCGATCCTGATGCTGCGCGGCAAGGGGACCGATCCCGAGACCGGCGACCTGATCGCCGAAACGCTGACCACCCTCGTCATCCGCGGTGAGGGCGGCTTCGGCGGTGAGAAGGGGGAGCGGCCGGTGGCCCCGGAATTCCCCGACCGCGATCCCGACGTCCGTGTCGAGCTTCCCACCCGAGAGGATCAGGCACTGATCTACCGGCTGTCCGGCGACCGCAACCCGCTGCACAGCGATCCCTGGTTTGCCACCAACCTGGCTGGATTCCCTAAGCCGATCCTGCACGGGCTGTGCACCTATGGCGTCACCGGCCGCGCGCTGGTCGCCGAACTGGGGCAGGGTGTCGCGGCGAACATCACCTCGATCGCCGCCCGCTTCACCAAGCCGGTGTTTCCCGGCGAGACGCTGTCGACGCTGATCTGGAAGACCGGACCGGGCAAGGCGGTCTTCCGCACCGAGGCGTCCGGCGCGGAGGGTCAGGGGCCGCGGTTGGTGCTCGACGACGGTGAGGTGGAGTATGCCGTTTAGCGGCCGGCCGTTCGGTAGTAGTGCACATAGGCGATCGCCGGCACCACGACAAAGGTGAGCACGATCAACACGATCGAGTAGTAGTTGGGGCCGCCGTGCGGGCTGAGAATCAGGGTCCGGTAGTCGAAAGACACCGCGAGAGCCACCGAGATCGCCACCGCAGCTATCGGTAACACCTTGTCGGTGAACGTATTTCGCCTGACCTCTGAATGCGGGCCGGTGCGGTCGCGGGCCAGGGCGATCAGTGCGATCGGGACGATGATGAACTGGATGAAGCGCGCGATGACGGCCAGGCCGGTCAGGGTTTCGTTGTCGAAGCGCAGTGCCAGCGGGAAGGCGAGCGCCAGCGCCGCGGTGATGGCGAAAGCCAGCATGGGGACGCCGAACCGGTTCTTGCCGGACAGGCGGGCGGGCAGGGTGTGGGTGTCCGCCAGCGCGGTCCACAGCCGGGGTGCGCCGAACGACGCCGCCACGTTGATGCCGAACATTGACACCAGCGCGCCCAGGATGACGATGCCGCGGAAGGCGTCGTTGCCGATGGCCGCCGCCAGTTTCACCGTGTCCGGCGATTGGACGATCTTGTCCGACCCCAACAACATCGCGACCGTGACGGCGAGAACGTAGACGGTGCCGACCGCCAGAATCGACAGCGGGATGGCCCGGGGCAGGTTGCGGTCCGGTTCCTCCATCTCCTCGGCGGCATTGGCGATCGACTCGAAGCCGGTGAACGCGTAGAGCGCGGCCACGGTGGCCAGAACCACGCCCGTCAGCGTGCTCTGTCCGAGTGGGACGAACCCGAATAAGGCGTACGGAGCCGGTTGGTAGATGCCGGGGGCGCCCGCTGTGTCGTAGTGGTCCACGTGCTGGCTCGTGATCACCCACAGACCGCCCCCGATGAAGACGGTCAGGGCGAAAATCTTGCCGGCGGTGGAGATTCCGTTGGCCCACTTGATCGCCCGGTTGCCGAACAGATTGATCATCAGGAGTACGGCGATGAACAGCAGGAAGGTCAATGTCTTGACGCTGAACAGGTGCGTTTCCTGAGCCCAATGACGTTGTGGGAAAAGAACATTGAGCAGTGTCGAGACGAAGAGTGAGGCCAGCACGCCCCAGGCGATGGAGGCGACGATGGCGTGGGTGACACCCACGTAGATGCCGATCCGCTGGCCGAATGCCGCGGTGGTGTAGGCATACGAGGCACCGTTGGTCCTGACGTAGCGGGCGGCGGTGGCGAAGACGAGCGCCATGATGCCGGCGAACAGCCCCGCCAGGATGTAGGCGACCGGCGCCCAGGTGCCGGCGAGCCTGATCACCGCGCCGGGGGTCAGGAAGATGCCGGCTCCGATGACCGCGTTGACCCCGAGCATGACGATGCTCCAGAAACCGAGCTTGCTGATCGCGACGCCCTTCTATCGGCCGGTGGGATTTCGCGTCCACCATGTCATTGCCGACGAGCGTGCGGTGCAGCCCCCCGGGTCAGGGCGCGCCGTCGAGTCCGGTGCCGCCGTGCGCGCCGAACAGGATCCCGCCGGCGCCACCGGCAGCGCCGTTGCCCGCGGTGCCGTTGGCTGACGGGCCGGTTCCTGCCGCGCCCCCGTTTCCGCCGATCCCGCCATTTCCGATGTACTGGGCGGACCCTCCTACTCCACCGCCGCCGCCGTTGCCTCCGACGCGGTTGGCGGTGCCGCTCTTGCCGGTGTTGACGCCGCCCGCCCCGCCGGTCCCGCCGCTGCCGCCGTTGCCGTAGAAGAGCCCGCCGGTTCCGCCATGGCCCCCGGCGCCGCCGTCACCGCCATTGGTGCCGGTCGTGCCGTTGTTCGGGCCGTTCGTGCTGCCACCGGCCCCGCCGCTGCCACCGGCGCCGCCGGCGCCGAGCAACCCGGCACTGCCACCGGTGCCGCCTTGGCCGCCGAGGCCGCCGCTGCCGATGCTCGAGGCGGTGTGACTTCCACCGTTGCCGCCGGCACCCGCGTCCCCACCGGTGCCATACAGCCAGCCGCCGGTCCCGCCGTTGCCACCGTTGCCGCCGTTGCCACCGCGGCCATTGCCCCCGGATTCGTTGCCGGCGAGCCCACCCTGGCCGCCGTGACCCCCGGTGCCGAACAACCCGGCGTTGCCTCCGTTGCCGCCGAGACCGCCGTCACCGGCGGCGCCATTCACCTGGTTTTCGCCGCCTGACCCCCCGGCACCGCCGGCCCCTCCGTCGCCCGACAGGTACCCGGCGCGACCGCCGGCCCCACCGGCGCCTCCGGTGCCGGGCGGGTTGTTGCTGCCGGTTTGTGTCCCGCCGGTGCCGCCGCCCCCGCCGGCCCCGCCGTTGCCGGCCAGCCAGCCGGCAGCCCCGCCCGCTCCGCCGGCTCCTCCGTTACCCGGGGAACCGCCGCTGTCAGCCTGAGCGCCGCTGCCACCGCCGCCGCCTGCACCACCGTCGCCCCACAGGCCGGTTGACCCGCCGGCCCCGCCCGCGCCTCCGATGCCGACGCCGGTTCCCTGAACGTCGCCGACGTTGCCGCCCGCGCCACCCGCTGCGCCGCTGCTGCCGTAAATCCAACCGCCGCGCCCGCCGGCGCCGCCGGTCCCGCCCCCGCCGTTGTCCACGGCCTGCCCGCCGGCCCCGCCCGCAGCGCCGTTGCCCACCAGGCCGGCACCGCCGCCGGCGCCCCCGCTGCCGCCCGCCCCCGCGGTGCCCAGCGTGCCGCCGTTGCCGCGGAGGCCCCCGGCCGCTCCGGCGTCGCCACCCGACCCGCCGGCGCCTGCCCCGCCCCACAGCAGTCCGGCGCTCTGACCGGCCCCGCCGTTGCCGCCGCCGCTGCCATCGCCGCTCGCCAGGGGGCCCTGACCGGCGTTGAATCCACCCCAGGCGATTCCCCCGTCTGCGCCGTCACCGCCACCGCCGCCGGCTCCACCGCCGCCACCGAACAATCCGGCGGTACCGCCGGCGCCGCCGCTGCCGGCACCGCCCGCATCGCCGCCGGTTCCCTGGAAGGCACGCACGGCGCTCGTCCCGGCGTTTCCTCCGGCGCCGGCGTTACCGCCCCCGCCGCCGCTCCCGCCGTCGCCCCAGGCCAGCCCACCACGGCCGCCGGCTCCGCCACCGCCTGCGGTTCCGCCATGGCCGCCGATGCTGTTGTTCGCGGTCGACAACCCGCCGGCCGCGCCGTCTCCGCCGTGGCCGCCGGCACCGCCGTTGCCGCCCAGCAGTCCCGCCGCGCCGCCGGCTCCGCCGCTACCGCCGTCACCGCCGGTCTGGCCGAGGCTGGCGCCCGTCGCCCCGGCCACACCGCTGCCGCCGGCCCCGCCGGCGCCGCCGTTGCCCCACAGCCAACCGCCGGCGCCTCCGGACCCGCCACTGCCGCCGGCCGCGCCGCCGGCCGTAGCGCCACCACCGCCCGCCCCGCCCGCGCCGCCGTTGCCGATCAGTTCCCGCGGCGCCCCCGCTCCCGCCGGGCGCCCCGGAACCAGCCGCCTGGGAATAGCCGTTGCCGCCGTTGCCGTACAACAGCCCACCCGCGCCACCGTTCGGGCTGGTCGCCGTCCCGTTGGCGCCGTCGCCGATCAGCGGTCGCCCCAGCAGCGCCTGGGTGGGCGCGTTGATCGCGTCCAACAGCGTCTGCTGGACGTTGGTGGCTTCGGCAAGTGCATAGGCGCCGGCCCCGGAGTTCAGTGCCTGGGCGAACTGCTGATGAAGCGCCGTCGCCTGCGCGCCGGCGGTTTGGAACGACAAGGCGTGCTGGCCGAATATCGCGGTGATCGCCTGTGAGATCTCATCGGCGGCAGCAGCCTGCAGTTGCGTGGTCGGGCCCAGGGCCGCGGTACGGGCCGCGTCGACAGCGGATCTGATTGCTGCCAGGTCGGTTGCCGCGGAGGCCATCGATTCCGGATTTGCGAACACGAACGACATGGCAGTCCTCCCGATAGACTGCCGGGAGCCTAACGCCTATCGGAACCCCGGGTGCTGCTTTTACCGCAGAATTCCGAAGAGCCGCAAGTTAATTCACGCCAGCGTCAGATAATTGCCGGGCCAGCTGAAGAGTGAATTCGGCGGCTTGGGCGGGGCTGTCCAGAGCATACAGCGCCGCGGTGGCGCGATCGCCATCATCGTTGTGCCGCACCAGGATTGGGATGCCATCGGCGCGGACCGCATCGAACGCATCCTCATCGGTGATGTCATCGCCGAGATAGATCGGCAGCCGGGAACCCGCTTGCGCGCCAAGATGCTCCATCACCCAGCGCAGGGTCTTGCCCTTGTCCCAGTCCAGATCCGGACGCAATTCGATGACTTCGCGTCCTGTCGTGACCCGCAGCGCGTCGCGCTGCCCGGCATTGCGCACCGCCGCGGCCACCTCCCCGACCCGGTCCCGTTCGGCATTGCGGTAGTGCACTGCGACGCCGAATCTCTTGTGCTCCACCACCACCCCGGGAATCGATCCGAGCTGCTCACGAAGTTCCGCCGCCGCCTGCTCCAGCACCGGGATGGCCGCGGCGGCTTCTTCGTTCTGGTGGTGGGTGCCGTCGGGTGCGGTGAGCTCGAACCCGTGGCTGCCGGCATACCAGATGCCCGGAAGGCCCACACGTTTGGAGACGTCGGCCAGGTCGCGGCCGCTGAGTATCGCGACCGGGCACTGCGCGGCCAGTTCCCGTAGTGCCTCGGATGCGCCCGCGACCGGCCGGGCCGCGTCGGGATCGTTCACGATGTCGGACAAGGTGCCGTCGAAGTCGAAGAACACCGCAGGGGCCTGGCCGGCGAGATCGACGGCGTGCACGGCATCGGGCAGTTCGGACATGCGCTTGTCACCGGTGCGCACCTCGACCTCACGAGGGTCGGCGACCACCGCGTCGGCGCCCGGGAAGCGGTCGGGGCCGACCGCGATCACAAGCGCGAAACCGGCGTCGCGGGCGGCGGTGACACCGGCTGCGTCCGACGCGATGACGGCGCACCGACCAGGCCGGGTGGACAACCGCCGGGCCGTCTCGACCAGGCCGTCGGGCGCGCAGACGGCGGTGCCGACATGCACGGAGCGCAGGCGCTCGAGCAGCGGATGGGCGGGCGGCAGCGCCGCGTCGAACAACACCGCATCGTGGTGGCGTGGGTCGATTGTCACCGGCATGCGCCCACCCTCTCACGGTGGTCGGCGGGGGTGTCGGTCAGTGGCGCACTCGGGCGGACGCCGGTGACGGCCGCCACCGCACCGCGCTGTTGGGTAGGGCGCGGCGCTTGCGTCGGCGGTCGAAAAGCACGACCGAGTCCCGGCCGAGCGCCGTCAGGCGCGCCACGCCCGATTCGATGCCGGCGGCAAGGATGTTCGGGTCGGCGTCATAGTCGGTGGTGATACCGAAGACGAGGTCGCTGCCGTAGCTCAGTACCGCGACCCCGGTGCCGTGTTGCGGCGCCGTCGGCGGGATCGGCAGTAGCCGCTCGAGCCGCCGGCCCATCAGCCACAACTGGTAGCGCGGTCCGGGGGGTGCGGTGGCCAGCGCGATCACGTCCTGCTGCGGGGTTCGGGCCAGCGTGTGAATCATCTTGGTGCACAGCGCTAAAGGTGAGTCTCCCGGTGATCGCCGGCCTGCCCGGGTGCGCACCGCGTGCAGCTGGGCGAAGGGGTCCCGGTGCTCGACGGGTAGGTGAGTCAACGACGTGCCCAGAGTGGGCAGCGAATCTGCTTGTGGTTGTACGCCTCGATCGATGAGAACGGCGCGGAATCCCTCGGTGATCGCCGCCAGGGCGATGTCGTCGGAGGTCGCGCCGAACTTGCGGGCGATGTGGTCGACGGCGCCGCGGGGTACGACGACCGTCTGGTAGCGCAGGACGGTCGGCGGCGGGCCGGCGGACGGCCAGGGTCGCAGGATGCCGGCCGCGGCGGAAAGGCCGTTGACGACGCGAGTCGCGGCCTGCCGCGTGGCGTCGGCCCAGCCGGGCGTGGGTTCGGGTGAAAAGGTAACTGCGGCAGTCGAATCACTGAAGGCGTCCCGGTCGTGATCGCAGAGCCGGGCGAGCAGCTGGGCCGGGGACGGATGCTGGTCCTGGCCCGCACCGACCTTGACCAGGATCGCCCAGCGGCCGTCCTGCAGGCCCTCGATGATCCAGCATTCGCACAGTGGGAAGTCGGTTTCCAGCGGTCGCTCCAGGGCGTGGGCGATGGCTCGGAACAGTTCGCCGTCGTCACCTGGGGTCGGCAGCGCCACCCGTTGCAGGTGCGCGGTGATGTCTGATCCGGATGTAAAGCGTTCGGCCAGTAGATCTTTGATGTCGTGGGGTGGTGGGACGGGTCCGGCCAGGACCGCGACCGCAGCCGTCATGCCGATGTGCCGGTTCGAGTCCGGAGCCCGGGTGAGTCCCGTGCCCGGTGTCATCGGTTGTGCCATGCTCAGCCCCCGCCGTCGCTTTTTTCAATCTGTACCAGTATCCGGGTGGTGGGTGCACGTGGCGAGGTCCGTCAGGTTAAGAACATGTTTTTCCGATAAAGGTGCGTTTAACAGCGGCGATGCGGTGCTGTCAGATGCCGTTCGCAAATCGTTTCATCGCCGTTGCGAAGTTGTTCGGCAGTCCGCCTCGTTGTCCGTGGCGTATCGAACATTTGTTCGATAGACTGATGTTATGGGTTGGTACCACGGACCCCCGAGCTGGGCCGAGATGGAACGGGTACTCGACGGCAAGCCACGCCATGCTGGTCAAGCGGCCCCGGTTGTGCCGGCCGGTGACGCTCCGCTCTCGCACAAGCGGGGGTCGTATACGGCAAGACCGGATGGGCGGCGGGTGCGCTCGTCGGTCGCCTACGCCGAGCTCCACGCGCATTCGGCGTACAGCTTCCTCGACGGGGCCAGCACGCCGGAGGAGATGGTCGAGGAGGCCGCCCGCCTGGGCCTGCGTGCCCTCGCGCTGACCGACCACGACGGCCTCTACGGGGCGGTGCGGTTCGCCGAAGCGGCCACCGAGCTCGGCGTGCGCACGGTGTTCGGTGCCGAGCTGTCGTTGTCTTCAGTGGCGCGCACCGAGCAGCCGGATCCACCCGGTCCCCATCTGCTGGTGCTGGCGCGCGGTCCGGAAGGGTACCGACGGCTGTCCCGGCAACTGGCCGCCGCGCACCTGGCCGGTGGCGAGAAGGGCAAGCTCCGCTATGACATCGACACGTTGACCGAGGCGGCCGGCGGGCACTGGCACATACTCACCGGATGCCGCAAAGGCTCAGTGCGGCAAGCGCTTTCCACAGGCGGGCCGGACGCGGCGAAACGGGCGCTGGCCGATCTGGTGGACCGGTTCACCGCCGACCGGGTCAGTATCGAACTGACTCATCACGGTCAGCCGCTCGACGACGAACGCAACGCGGTGCTGGCCGAACTGGCGCCGCATTTCGGGGTCGGCGTCGTGGCCACCACCGGGGCCCATTTCGCGGGACCGTCGCGGCGCAGGCTGGCCATGGCGATGGGCGCCATCCGGGCCCGGCAGTCCCTGGACGCCGCGGCCGGGTGGCTGGCCCCACTGGGCGGCTCGCATCTGCGCTCCGGTGAGGAGATGGCACAGTTGTTCGCGCAGCGGCCCCAGGCGGTGACCGCCGCCGCCGAACTCGGCGAGCAGTGCGCCTTCGGCCTGGCACTGATCGCGCCGCAGCTGCCGCCGTTCGACGTACCCGACGGGCACACCGAGGACAGCTGGCTGCGGACGCTGACCATGGCGGGCGCCGCCGACCGGTACGGTCCCGCGGACGTCGCCCTACGGGCGTATGCCCAGATCGAGCACGAGCTGAAAGTGATTGCTCAACTACAGTTCCCGGGCTACTTCCTGGTGGTGCACGACATCACCCAGTTCTGCCGGCGCAACGACATTCTGTGCCAGGGCAGGGGATCGGCGGCCAACTCCGCGGTCTGTTACGCACTGGGGGTGACGGCGGTCGACCCGGTGGCCAACGATCTGCTGTTCGAGCGGTTCCTGTCACCCGCCCGCGATGGGCCGCCCGACATCGACATCGACATCGAGTCGGATCAGCGGGAACAGGTCATCCAGTACGTCTACGACAAATACGGCCGCGACTATGCCGCCCAGGTCGCCAACGTCATCACCTACCGGGCCCGCAGCGCGGTGCGCGACATGGCACGTGCCCTGGGGTTCTCGCAGGGGCAGCAGGACGCGTGGAGCAAACAGATCAGTCACTGGAGCGGGCAGCCCGCCGATATCGAGGGTATTCCGGAACAGGTTGTCGACCTGGCCGAGCAGATCCGGAACCTGCCGCGGCACATGGGCATTCACTCCGGGGGCATGGTGATCTGCGACCGCCCGATCGCCGACGTGTGCCCGGTGGAGTGGGCGCGCATGGAGAACCGCAGCGTCCTGCAGTGGGACAAAGACGACTGTGCGGCAATCGGGTTGGTGAAGTTCGATCTGCTGGGGCTGGGCATGCTCTCGGCGCTGCACTACGCCCGGGATCTGGTTGCCGAGCACAAGGGCATCGAGGTGGATTTCGCCAGGCTCGACCTCTCCGAACCCGCGGTGTACGAGATGCTGTCCCGGGCCGATTCGGTGGGCGTTTTCCAGGTGGAGTCGCGAGCCCAGATGGCCACCTTGCCGCGGCTGCGGCCCCGGCTTTTCTACGACCTGGTGGTGGAGGTAGCGCTGATCCGTCCCGGGCCCATCCAGGGCGGTTCGGTGCACCCCTACATCCGTCGGCGCAACGGCCTGGATCCGGTGGTCTACGACCATCCCTCCATGGAGCCGGCCCTGCGGAAAACGTTGGGAGTGCCGCTGTTTCAGGAACAGTTGATGCAACTGGCGGTCGACTGCGCCGGCTTCTCCGCCGCTGAGGCCGACCAGCTGCGTCGCGCCATGGGGTCCAAGCGGTCGACCGAACGCATGCAACGGCTACGCGGCCGGTTCTACGAGGGCATGCGCTCCCTGCACGGCGCGTCCGATGACGTGATCGACCGGATCTACGAAAAGCTGCACGCATTCGCCAATTTCGGCTTTCCGGAAAGTCACGCGCTGTCCTTCGCGTCGCTGGTGTTCTACTCGTCGTGGTTCAAGTTGCACCACCCGGCGGCGTTCTGTGCCGCGCTGTTGCGCGCCCAGCCGATGGGCTTCTACTCGCCCCAGTCGTTGGTGGCCGACGCACGCCGGCACGGGGTGCTGGTGCATGGTCCGGACGTCAACGCCAGCCTGGCCCACGCCACTTTGGAAAATGGCGGAATGGAGGTCCGCCTCGGCCTGGGCGCCGTCCGGCATATCGGCGACGAGCTGGCCGAGAAGCTGGCCGATGAGCGAAAAGCCAACGGCCCGTTCACTTCTTTGCTGGACCTGACCTCACGGCTGCAACTGTCCGTACCGCAGACCGAAGCGCTGGCGACGGCCGGAGCGCTGGGCTGCTTCGGCATGTCCCGGCGGGAAGGGCTGTGGGCGGCCGGGGCCGCGGCCACCCAACGGCCGGACCGGTTGCCCGGGGTGGGCTCGTCATCACATGTCCCGGAACTGCCGGGGATGAGTGAGCTGGAGCTGGCCGCAGCCGACGTGTGGGCCACCGGCGTCTCCCCGGACAGTTACCCGACCCAGTTCCTGCGGGCTGACCTGGACGCGATGGGGGTGGTGCCGGCGGCCGAGCTGGGTTCGGTGCCCGACGGGGACCGGGTGCTGATCGCCGGGGCGGTGACGCATCGGCAGCGGCCCGCGACCGCCCAGGGCGTGACGTTCGTCAACCTCGAAGACGAGACCGGGATGGTCAACGTGCTCTGTACGCCGGGGGTGTGGGCACGGCACCGCAAGCTCGCGCACACGGCGCCGGCGTTGCTGATCCGCGGCCAGGTGCAGAACGCCAGCGGTGCGATCACCGTCGTCGCCGAACGGTTGGGCCGCATCAGCCTGGCCGTCGGCTCGAAGTCCCGGGATTTCCGGTGACGCTTCGTCGCCAACAGGCCGTCAGGCCGTCGGCGTGGTCCACACCTTGGTCGGCGTGATCCGCAGCCGGGTGCTGTAGGCGCCCATAGAGTCGGTGAGGCCGAACTGGTCGGACAATTCCCGGAACTTCGCCCAGTACGGTTCGTCGTCACGGCAGTCGACGTCGGTGGCGTCCACCGCGGCCGTCCCGCCGACGACGATGATCCCGCCGCCGTTGCCGTCGGAGTCGAGGTTCAGGCTCACCTGAGGTCGCGCCTTGATGTGGGCGACCTTGGCGGCACTGGGCATCGTGTACACGATCAGGTCAGCGCCGTCGAAGTAGAACCAGATCAGCCGCGGCACCGGCTGTCCCGACTTGGCGACCGTGGTCAGCCAGCCGTAGTGATCCGATTCGAGCCTGCTGGAAACCTCTTGCGACAGTTCGATACTCATGGACTCAACGGTAGCCTCCACCTATGACCCTCAACTTGACCGTCGATGAAGTCCTGAGCACCACCCGCTCGGTCCGCAAACGCCTCGACTTCGACAAGCCGGTGCCGCGCGAGGTGTTGATGCAATGCCTCGACCTCGCCCTGCAGGCGCCCACCGGTTCCAATTCGCAAGGCTGGCAGTGGGTGTTCGTCGAAGACGCGGACAAGAAGAAGGCGATCGGCGACGTCTACCTGTCCAACGCCAGCGGCTACCTCAGCTCGCCGGCGCCGGAATACGACGACACCCGCGGCGAGCGGATGGGCAAGGTCCGCGATTCGGCGACCTACCTCGCCGAGCACATGCACGAGGCGCCGGTGTTGATGATCCCGTGCATCAGCGGCCGGGAAGAGAGCTCGCCGATCGGCGGCGTCTCCTTCTGGGCGTCGCTGTTCCCGGCGGTCTGGAGCTTCTGCCTGGCGTTGCGCTCGCGCGGTCTGGGGTCCTGCTGGACGACACTGCACCTACTCAACGACGGCGAGCGCAAGGTGGCCGACATCCTGGGCATCCCCTACGACGAGTACAGCCAGGGCGGGCTGTTCCCGATCGCCTACACCAAGGGCACCGACTTCCGGCCGGCCAAGCGGTTACCGGCCGAAAGCCTCACGCACTGGAACAGCTGGTAAATCAGCCGGCCTGCCCTGTCCGGGCTGATTTGTCCTCCAGTTGTCCCCCAATCGGAGGACACGGAATTCATCCCGCTTTGTCCCCTATCGGGGGACACCGCGAGCGCTTCGAGTCCGGCAATGTAAGTGACAACAGAGACCAAGCTTCGCTCGAAAGGAAAGACCGAATGAGCCACGAAATCCTCTTCCAGGAGACCGAAGCCGTCTACACCGCGCCGGCTTTCCACGCCGAGGACTGCGCCTGATATCCGCGCCGCGTTAGCGGCGCCCCCGAGCTGTGGCACGTTTCCCCCCTGCCCCCCAACGTGCCCTGTGGAAAGCAGGCTCGTGCTTCATGCACGAGCCTGCTTCTGCATTTGCAGCCATCGAACGACCCGCGTCAGATCGAGCCGCCATATCCCTGTTGCCGCCACGCCTCGTAGACGGCGACGGCCGCGGCGTTGGACAGATTTAGTGAGCGCCGCCCGGCCAGCATCGGGATCCGCACCCGTGCGGTGATGTGCGGGTCGGCCAGTGTGGCCGCATCCAGGCCGGTCGGCTCGGGCCCGAACATCAGCACGTCACCGGATGTGTAGGCGATGTCCGCGAAGCACGCCGTGGCCTGCGCGGTGAACGCGAAAACCCGAGCGCTACCGAGCGCCCGCCACGCCTGCTGCAGCGATTCGTGCACGGTCACCGAGGCCAGGTCGTGATAGTCCAGCCCGGCCCGGCGCAGTTTTGGCTCGGACAGGTCGAACCCCAACGGCTCCACGAGGTGCAGCTCGCATCCGGTGGCGGCGGCCGTGCGGATGGCGTTGCCGGTGTTCGGCGCTATGCGCGGGGAATAGAACAGCAGCCGAAACATGCGTCGATCATGGCAAAGCCGTCGGCTTGCCAAATTCTTGCGCCTTTCTTGGCGTCGCCGCCAAGCCGTCTCCAAGAACTCGCCAAGGGCTCTGCAGAAATCTTGGGTCAGACCCACCGGGGAGGAGCCGAGATGTCAGTCGAGTCAGTTCAGGTGCACAACGTCTACCCGCACGCCGACAGCCGCTACGAGAACGTGGAGGCGACTGTCACCTTCGCCGTCGACCCCGAATACCGGTCGAATCAGCGCATCGCCGACCTGAAGCTGGCACCGCGCGACGCCGACGGGCTGGTCCGCTTCGACGCCGACCTGCGACTGCTGCGCCCGGTGAGCGGCGGTAACGGCAAGCTGCTGTTCGTGGTGCCCAACCGCGGCGTCCCCACCAACGCGCCCTGGCTGAAGAACGGGTTCCTGCTCGAGCGCGGCTGGACCATCGCCTCGTGCGGCTGGCAGTGGGACGTGCAGCGCGGGCCGGCGATCCTGGGCCTCACCGCGCCGCAGGCCGACGTCGAACCCGGCTTCCTGCGCCTGGAGTGGCGCTCTGACACCGTCCGGGACGACCACCCACTCAGCTTCTCGGCGCCCGAGATCGAATCGATCCCCGGTGCGGAGGCGCTGTTCACCTTCACCGCGTACCCGACCGTCGACGTCGAGGACTCCGAAGCGGTGCTGACCGTACGCACCGCACCCGACGCCGAGCCGGTCACCGTTCCGCGGAACACCTGGCGCTTCACCGACGAGACCCACGTCGCCCTGGACGGCGGATTCCAGCCGTTCCACATCTATGAGCTGGTGTACCGGAGCGCGCTGGCCCCGGTCGCCGGCGCCGGTTTGCTGGCAATCCGCGATGTGGCTTCGCATCTGCGCGCGGACGGCATCACCCACACCTTCGCCTACGGAGTCTCCCAGGCGGGCCGGCTGTTGCGGCAGTTCCTGTCCGACGGCCTGAATATCGACGAGTCCGGGATGCAGGTGTTCGACGGCGTCTTCAGCGACTTCGCCAGCGCCAACCGCGGCGAGTTCAACCACCGCTACGCCCAGCCCTCCACCCCGGGCAGGAGCAGCACCGAGGGCCCGTTCAACAGCGCCGACCTGCTCGCCCGGCAGCGCGAACTCGGCTGCGTGCCGAAGACGATCTTCACCAACAGCGCGACCGAGTACTGGCAGGGTGACGGCGCGCTGGTGCACGTCGACCCGGAAACCGGCGCCGACCTGCCCGAGGACCCCGACGTCCGCACCTACCTGCTCGCGGGCACCGACCACTTCGGCAGCAGCAAGATCAAGGACGCCCTGCCCGCCGCCAACCCGGTGCACCACCTCGACGTCACGCCGGTCGCCCGGGCGCTGCTGATCGCGCTAGAGAACTGGGTCGCCGACGGGATCGAGCCCCCGGCCAGCCGGGTGCCCAGGACCGGCGACGGCACCGCGGTGGCCCGCAAGGAGGTGCTGTCCGGCTTCGGCTACGCGAACACACCCGCTCCCGCGTGGTTGCCCTCGGCGGGACACGTCGACCTGGTCTCGGCGGTCGACGAGGACGGCAACGAGGTGGCCGGCATCCGGCTGCCCGCCGTCGCGGCGCCGCTGGCGACCTACACCGGCTGGAATGCCCGTCGGTTCGTCGAGGACCTCCCGGACGTGATGTACGAGCGCATCGGCAGCAAGCTGCCGTTCCGGCCGGGGCGCCCGTCGGTGGCCGAGCGCTACGCCACCCGCGACGACTACGCCGCCGCCGTCCGGTCCGCCGCGCAGGCCCTGGTCGCCCAACGGTTCCTGCTCACCGCGGAGGTTGAGTCGGTAGTGAAGAAGGCGGTCGCCGAGTACCCGGCCTGAGTTTGCCGGACCGTGACCTCATCGCGCGGGGGGTTTGCGGCGAACCTTATCTACTCAGTAACAATTATGGAGACCTCGGCTGGGGGCTGTCATACTCGTCGGATTGCCAGGCATACACGCCCGCGGCCATCTGCCGGCGAATAAAGCAGCAGGAAGTCTCATGAGTCTCTCGTTTCGCGCGACGCCACCGAAGGGTGCGGCCGGCCCGGCCGCCAGCACGTGACCATGTTCGCCCGCCCGACCAATCAGGTCGCAGCGGCTCCTCCCGTCCCGCCGTCCGTCACCCCGGCCAAGCCGGCCAAGCGCCCGCCGCGGTGGTCGCTGAGCAACTGGCCGGTGCGCTGGAAGGTGCTCGCGATCGCGCTGGTGCCGCTGCTGGTGGCGACGACGTTCGGTGCTTTGCAGGTCCGCAGCGCCATGGCCACCTCCGGCACTCTGCGTCTGGCCGCGGCGCGGGCCGACGTGATACCGACCATCACCAGATACATGTCGGCGCTCGACGTCGCCCTGCTGGCCAGCTCCACCGGCCGCGATGTCGAAGGCGCCAAGAAGAACTTCTCGGCCCGCAAGTACGAGTTGCAGACCCGGCTGGCCGACACCGACGTGATCCCCGACGTGCGCTCCGGGGTCAACACGCTGCTCAACGGCGGGCAGTCGCTGCTGGACAAGGTGCTGGACAACAGCATCGGCCTGCGCGACCGGATCACCACCTACGCCCCGCTGCTGCTGACCGCCGAGGACGCGATCAACGCGTCGGTGCACGTCGACAGCGAGCAGATCCGGGCGCAGGTGGAAGGCCTGAGCCGGGCGGTCGGGGCACGCGGGCAGATGACCATGCAGGAGATCCTGGTGACCAGGGGCGCCGACCTGCCCGAGCCGCAGCTGCGCACCGCGATGATCACCCTGGCCGGCACCGAGCCGTCCACCCTGTTCGGGATGAGTGAGGTGCTGGGCACCGGCTCACCGGACGCCAAGAATCTGCAGCAGCAGATGGTGGCCCGGATGGCGATCATGTCCGACCCGGACAGTTCGCTGGTGGACAACGCCGACCTGCTGCGCTCGATTCACACCACCCAGGGCATCGCCGAGCAGATCATCAACGACGCCACGGCGTCGGTGACCAACTCGGTGCAGAGCCAGGCCACGGCGCGACGCGACGCGGCCGTCCGCGACGCCGTGCTGGTGCTGGTCGCCATCGGGCTGGCGCTGGCGGTGGTGCTGCTGGTGGCGCGGGCCCTGATCAAGCCGCTGCGGGTGCTGCGCGACGGCGCTCTGAAGGTCGCGCACACCGACCTCGAGGGCGAGATCGACCGGATCCGGGGCGGCGCCGAGCCCATTCCGCAGCCGCTGGCGGTGTACACCACCGAGGAGATCGGGCAGGTCGCGCACGCCGTCGATGAACTGCACACCCAGGCCTTGCTGCTGGCCGGCGACGAGGCGCGGCTGCGGCTGCTGGTCAACGACATGTTCGAGACGATGTCGCGCCGCAGCCGGTCGCTGGTCGACCAGCAGCTCTCGTTGATCGACCGGCTCGAGCGCAACGAAGAAGACCCCGAGCGGCTGGACAACCTTTTCCGGCTGGACCACCTGGCGGCCCGGCTGCGCCGCAACAGCGCCAACCTGCTCGTCCTCGCCGGCGCTCAGATCGGGCGTGACCAGCGCGAACCCGTCCCGCTCGCGACGGTGATCAACGCGGCGGTCTCGGAGGTCGAGGACTACCGACGGGTCGAGATCGCGGCGGTCGCGGACTGCACGGTGCTCGGTGGGGCGGCCGGCGGCATCATCCACCTGCTTGCCGAGCTGATCGACAACGCGCTGCGCTATTCGCCGCCGACCACCGCCGTCAAGGTGTCCGCCGTGCGCGGCAGCGAGGGCGGCGTGCTGCTCCGCATCGCCGACGCCGGGCTCGGCATGACCGAGTCCGACCGGCGGATGGCGAACATGCGGCTGCAGGCCGGCGGTGAGGTCACCCCGGAGAATGCGCGGCACATGGGTCTGTTCGTGGTGGGCCGACTGGCCGCGCGGCACGGGCTGCGGGTCGGGCTGCGGGGACCGGCGACGGGCGAGGCCGGCAGCGGTACGACGGCGGAGGTCTACCTCCCGCTCGCCGTGCTGGTCGAGGGCCAACAACAGCAGCAACAGCCGCCCCAGCGTCAGTTCTTCGCGGTGAAGCCGCCCGAGCCCGAACCGGCCGGGGTGCCGATGCAGACCGGCGAGACCGGCACGTCGGTGACGTCCCTGCCCCGGCGCAGCCCCGGGTCCAGCGGTATCACCGAGGCCCCGGCGGCGGAGGTCCCGCCCGAGGCGCAGCCCAAGCGTCCGTTGCCCACGCCGTGGTGGGAGAAGGGATCCGCGCAGCCAACGGCGCCCGCACCGGAGCCCGCGCAGTCCGGGGCCGGGACGGCGTCGGACACCTCGGCGTTCTTCGCCCGGCGCCCGGCCCCCGCCCCAGCGCCCGCAGCCCGACCCGAGCCGCCCGACCTCACCCCGTCGGGCCCGCAGGACGACGACGTGATCTACCAGCGCATGTTGTCGGAGATCATGGGCGACCAAGACCCCCATCAGCTGGTCGACAGCCCCGACCTGGACTGGCAGACGGTGTGGGACCGCGGCTGGTCGGCGGCCGCCGAAGCCGAGAACAAGCCGGTGGAGTCGCGCACCGAGCACGGGTTGCCGATGCGCACGCCGGGAGCCCGCCTGGTGCCCGGCGCCGCGGAGGCCGACGAGCCGGTTGTCTCCAACGGCGGATTTCAAGCCCGCGACCCCAACGCCGTCCGTACCTCGATCGGCAGCCATTTCAGCGGTGTGCGCTCCGCCCGGTCACACGCGCGCGATACCCGGGAAGGCGAGCAATGACGGTCCAATCGTCGTACAGCCCACTGGACTGGCTGGTGTCGAAATTCGTGCGAGAGGTGCCCGGGGTGGCGCACGCGTTGCTGGTATCGGTCGACGGGCTGCCGGTCGCGGCCAGCGAACACCTGCCGCGCGAGCGCGCCGACCAGTTGGCCGCGGTGGCATCCGGGCTGGCCAGCCTGGCCAGCGGCGCGGCTCAGCTGTTCGAGGGCGGACAGGTGCTGCAGTCGGTGGTCGAGATGCAGAACGGGTTCCTGCTGCTGATGCGCGTCGGTGACGGCTCGCATCTGGCCACGCTGGCGATGCCGTCGTGCGATATCGGTCAGATCGGGTACGAGATGGCCATCCTTGTCGAACAGGTGGGCAACGTGGTGCAGTCCGCCCGCCGCGCCGAGTCCGGACCGCAATGGACGAACGCGAGCCGCCGGTAACCGCCGGCGGGCCAAACCTGGTCCGGCCGTACACTTTGACGGCCGGGCGGACCGGAACCGACGTCGACCTACCGCTGGAGGCGCCGGTGCAGACCCTGCAGGCGGGGCTGGTTCACCAGTGGCCGGCCGGGGACACCCGCGGCAAGATCCTGCAGTTGTGCACCGCGAGCCCGTCGGTCGCCGAAATCTCGGCCCGGTTGGATTTACCGGTCGGTGTTGCGCGCGTCTTGGTCGGCGATCTGGTGACGGCCGGTTACCTTCGGGTGCACAGGACCTTGACCGACCGTTCGACCCGCGATGAGCGGCACGAGCTCATAGGAAGGACCCTGCGTGGCTTACGAGCACTCTGAAGGGGCTCCTGTGCAGCAGGACACCGCCTCGACGAAGATCGTCATCGCGGGCGGTTTCGGCGCGGGCAAGACCACTTTCGTCGGCGCGGTGTCGGAGATCATGCCGTTGCGGACCGAAGCGATGGTCACCGACGCCTCAGCCGGTGTGGACATGATCGAGGCCACCCCGGACAAGCGCACCACAACGGTCGCGATGGATTTCGGCCGCATCACCCTGGCCGAGGATCTGGTGCTCTACCTGTTCGGCACGCCGGGCCAGCGCCGGTTCTGGTTCATGTGGGACGACCTGGTGCGGGGCGCGATCGGCGCGATCGTGCTGGTCGACGTCCGGCGGCTGCAGGACAGCTTCGCGGCGGTGGACTTCTTCGAACACCGCCGGCTGCCGTTCGTGGTCGCGGTCAACGAGTTCGACGGCGCGCCGCGGTATCCGGTCGGTGAGGTGCGCAAGGCGCTGACCCTGCCGGACCACATCCCGGTGATCAGCGTCGACGCCCGCAACCGGCACTCGGCGCGCGACGCGCTGATCGCGGTGAGTGAGTACGCGCTGGCCAGCCTGGCGAGCCACTGACCGCCTTGGAGTGGACCGACCGCGAGTTCACCGGTGACGACTTCCGGGACGAGGATTTCAGCCGGCTGCAGACCGAACGGGTCGTGTTCACCGAGTGTGACTTCAGCGGGGTGAACCTGGCCGAGTCCCGGCACCGCGGATCGGCCTTCCGCAACTGTGTGTTCACTCGAACTACGCTGTGGCACAGCAGTTTTGCGCAGTGCAGCATGCTCGGCTCGGTCTTCGCACAGTGCCGTCTGCGGCCGGCGACGTTCGACGAGGTGGACTTCACGCTGGCGGTGTTGGGCGGTAACGACCTGCGCGGGGTCGACCTCAGCGGGTGCCGGCTGCGCGAAACCAGCTTGGTGGAGACCGACCTGCGCAAGAGTGTGTTGCGCGGCGCCGATCTGCGCGGCGCCCGCACCACGGGTACCCGGCTGGATGACGCCGACCTGCGGGGCGCCAGCGCCGACCCGGCCTTGTGGACCACCGCGTCGTTGACGGGGGCCCGCATCGACGTGCCGCAGGCATTGGCGTTCGCGCTGGCGCACGGCCTCCGCCTGGACGCCTGAGAGGTGGCGCGAGCAGACGCAAAATCGCACTCCGCGAAGCGGATTCGTGCGATTTTGCGTCTGCTCACCCCACTGGGTGCCCGCGCAACCTCACTCAGCGGCGCAGGCGGATTCGCCACCACACCAGGCCGGAGTAGACCGCGGCCAATACCGCGAGCATCGCCATGTCGAGCAGCCAGGCCCCCGTCGAGTGGTTCCAGTGGCTGTCCTTCGGGCTGAACTCGCTGGGCTGTACCTGGTTCAGGTCGATGGTCGACGCGCAGGCCGCGAAACCCCACCGCGCCGGGGTCAGCCAGGACAGCTGGTCGATCACCGCCCGGTCGGTCACCGGGATCACCCCGCTGGAGAACACCAGCTGCGCCATGATGGCCACCACAAGCAGCGGCAGGATGTGGTCGCTGGTGCGGGCCACCGCCGACAGCAGCATCCCGATGATCGCCGCGACGATGCACGTCGCGGCCACCGCGACGTACAACTCGAGGGTGGGACTGCCCAGCAGCACCGCCCCGTGTTTCGGGGTGCCCTTGCCGATCACTGTGATGGTGGTGGCGATCACCGTCTGGGCGATCGCGAACGCGCAGAACACGCCGATCTTGGCCAGCAGGTACGCCTTGGTCGAGAGCCCGAACGCCTGTTCCCGGTGGAAGATGGGACGCTCGCCGACCAGGTCGCGGATGGTCAGCGCGGTGCCCATGAAGACAGCGCCCATGCAGAGCAGGACCAGAATCTGTGCCGGTTCGGCCGGGCTCTTGCCATGCGGGTCGGCCAGGCCGAACCCGCTCTGCCCGGGCACCGTCAGCGTGAGCAAACCGATGAGAAACGGCAGCACCGCGAGGAACACCGTGTACCAGCGGTCGGACACCACCAGCCGAACCTGCCGGCGCGCGAGGGTCCAGAGCTGACGCCGCACCTGGATGTGCACCGGCTCGCCCAGGTCCCGCGGCTGGGCGGCGGGCGATTCCGGCTCCGGCCGGCGCTGGGCCAGAAAGCGCTGCTTGGCTTCGTCGGGATCGGCGCCCACCTTAATGAAGATCTCGGCCCAATTGGTGGTGCCCATGACGGGTGCGACGCCGTCGGGTGGGCCGAAGTAGGCCGTCTTGCCGCCGGGGGCCAGCAGTAGCAGCTGGTCGCACAGGTCGAGGTGGGCCACCGAGTGCGTCACAACCAACACCGTGCGACCGGCGTCGGCGAGCTGTCGCAGCATCATCATCACCTGGGAATCCAGCGCCGGGTCCAGGCCGGTGGTCGGTTCATCCAGGATCAGCAGCGACGGGCCGGTGAGCAGCTCCAGGGCGACCGACGCGCGTTTGCGCTGGCCGCCGGAAAGCTTGTCCACCCTGGTGTCGGCATGCTCGGTGAGGTTCAACTCATCGAGCACCCGGGCGACCGCCGCGGTGCGGTCGGCCGGGCTGGTGTCCGGTGGCAGGCGCAGCTCAGCGGCGTAGCCCAGGGCCTGGTTGACCGTGAGCTGGCGGTGCACGACGTCGTCCTGCGGCACCATCCCGATGCGGGTTCGCAGCGTCGCGTACTGGGCGTGGATGTCGTGTCCCTCGAAGGTCACCGAGCCGGAACTCGGGCGGGTGTATCCGGCGAGCAGCCTGGCCAGCGTGGTCTTGCCCGCACCGGAGCCGCCGATGATGGCGGTCAGGGTGCCGGGCCGGGCGCTCAGCGAGATGGTGTCGAGCAACTCCTTGCCGTCGGCGCTGAACTGGACGCCGTTGACTTCCAGGCCGCCGGTGCCGCCGGCGGACTGCGGGACCAGGGTCTCGCCGGTGAAGTCCAGGTCGACGTTGCCGACGGTGACGACGTCCCCCCGGCGCAGGGTCGCGGACCCGACCCGCACGCCGTTGACGAACGTCCCGTTGACGCTGCGGGAGTCCCGTATCTCGGTACCGAGGTGGGTCGGCACCAGGAAGGCGTGATGGCGCGAGGCCAGCACGTCGGGCACGACGATGTCGTTGTCGCCGGCCCGCCCGATCGTCGCGCAGTGGTCGCCGGCCGGGATGGGCTGCGGTCGCGGGGCCGGCCGGCTCGGTGGGGCCGGCAGCGGGGACTGCGGAACGGTGGGCGGGTCCGCCGGGCGTCGCTGATGCATGGTGGGCAGGGGAGCGGTCGTCGGCGCCGCGCCGTCAAATGACCGCCCGACGCCGAAGGTCAGGCAAGGCCCGTCCGGGTTGCCGACGTTGATGCGCTGGCCGTCGCAGATGTCGATGACCCGGGCCCGGCGCCGCGCAACGAATGTGCCCTGCCGCGAGGAGTTGTCGATGGCCCGCCACCGCCCGTTGCCGAAGCGCAGCAGTAGGTGCCGGCGCGAGATCAGCGGGTGGCTGACCCGCACGTCAGCGCGCAGATCACTTCCGACAATAACGTCGTGACCTGCGGTGAAAGTATGTTCCGCCCCGTTGGCCCGCACTGTGAGCACCGGCGGCGCCGCCGCATTCATCCCTGTGAGAGTTAGCCGCCGGCGCCGGGGCCAAACATATGAAAACCCCCAGCGCCTCCCCGGAGACCGTTGGCGACAGCACGCCCGTCACCGCCGCTTGAGCCGGATCCTCCACCACACGACGAGGCTGTAGATCACCGACAGAACGGCCAGCATTGCCATGTCGAACAGCCAGGCCGGGCGGGAGTGGGTCCAGTGGCTGTCCTCCGGGCTCAGTGAACCGGGCACCAGTTCGCGCAGGTTGACCGTGGCCGCCGAGGCTGCGTACCCCCACCGCGCGGGTATCGCCCACGACATCTGGTCCAGACCGACCCGGTCGGTCACCGGGATCATGCCGCCGGCGAGCACCAGCTGCAGCATCAGCGACACCACCAGCAGCGGCATGATCTGTTCGTTGGACCGGGCGACCGACGACAGCAGCAACCCGACGACCGCCGAGGCGACACAGGTGGCGGCGACCGTGGTGAACAGCTCGAAACTGGGATTGCCCAGCACCAGCGCCTTCTGGGTGGGAGCGCCCTTGCCCACGATCACGATGGCGGTGGCGATCGCGGCCTGCAGGACCGCGAACACGATGAACACCGTGAGCTTGGCGCCCAGATACGCCCAGGTGGACAGGCCGACCGCTTGTTCGCGCTGGAAGATCGGGCGCTCCCCGATCAGGTCGCGGATGGTCAGCGCGGTGCCCATGAAGACGGCGGCGATGGAGAGCAGCGTCAGGATCTGGGCGGCCTCGTCGGGGGTATTGCTGGTTGGCGAGGCCATCCCGAACCCGGTGTTGCCGGGCACGGTCAGCGCCAGGCCTCCCAGGATGAACGGCAGCACCGCCAGGAAGATGAAGTAGGCGCGGTCGTTGACCACCAGCCGGACCTGGCGGCGGGTGATCGTGGAGAACTGGCGTCGCACGCTGGTGTGGGCGGGAGCGCCGAGGTCGCCCGGCGCGGCTGCCGCGGGGGTCGGCGGCGGTTGCTTCTGGGCCAGGAACCGCCGGTTCGCCTCGTCGGGGTCCGCGCCGACCTTGGCGAAGATGTGCGCCCAGTTGGTGGTGCCCATCACGTCGCCGATCTGGCCCGGCGGCCCCAGATACGCCGTCTTGCCGCCGGGCGCCATCAGCAGCACCTGGTCGCAGACGTCCAGGTAGGTCAGCGAGTGGGTGACCACCAGCACCACCCGGCCGGCGTCGGCGAGTTGTCGCAGCATCGTCATGACCTGCAGGTCTAGCGCGGGGTCCAGGCCCGACGTGGGTTCGTCGAGGATCAGCAGGGACGGCCCGGTGAGCAGCTCCAGTGCCACCGATGCGCGCTTGCGCTGGCCACCTGAGAGGTTGTCGACCCGGGTTTCGGCGTGCTTGGTCAGCCCGAGCTCGTCGAGGACCTGTGCCACCACCTGCTCGCGGTCCTCTTTGCTGGTGTCGGGGGGCAGGCGCAGCTCGGCCGCGTAGCTGAGAGCCTGGTTGACCGTCAGCTGCCGGTGCACGACGTCGTCCTGCGGGACCATCCCGATCCGGCTGCGCAGCGACGCGTACTGCTGGTGAATGTCGTGGCCCTCGAAGGTAACCGCGCCCGAGCTGGGGGTGGTGTTACCTGCGATGAGCCGCGAAAGGGTGCTCTTTCCGGCGCCGGAACCGCCGATGATCGCGGTCAGCGTGCCTGGCCGGGCCGTCATCGACACGTTGTCCAGCAGCCGGTTGTTGTTGATCGAGAAGATGATGTCGCGGACCTCGAGGCCGCCGGTGCGGGTCGCGGCCTCGGTGCGCCGCACCAGGATGCCGCCGACGAACGCGAGGTCGACGTTGCCGATGGTGACCACGTCGCCCTCGGTCAGGATCGCCGAGCCGACCCGGATGCCGTTGACGAAGGTTCCGTTGATGCTGTTCAGGTCGCGGATCTGGGCACCGGCCGGGCTGGGGGACAGCTGCGCGTGGTAGCGCGATGCCAGCACGTCGGGGATGACGATGTCGTTGTCGGAGGCCCGGCCGATACGGGCGGCCGCGGTCGGGGCGGCCGTGCCCGTCGCCTGGTTCGGAACCCGGACCGTGCCGGCCTGCGACTGCGACACCGTGTCGTCCTGGGCCGGCGGCTGCGCGGGCGGCTGCAGGTTGGGCTGCGCCGCCCGGGTGGGTGGCTGCAGGTTGGGCTGGGCGGCCCGGGTGGGCGGCTGCGAAATCGTGGGGATGGCGGTGGTACGCGTGACGTCATCCAGGGCCAGCACCGGCACGCGTTCGGTCGGCGGTAACGCACCCACGTCGCCTCGGTAATGCCCGACTTCGAACGTGATGCGCGGACCGTCCGGCTGGCCCAGGTTGATGGTCTGGCCATCGCGGATGTCGAGTCCCGGCACCCGCTTGCCGTTGACGAAGATGCCGCTCTGCGAATTGTTGTCGATGGCCAGCCACCGGCCCTGGTGGAAGCGCAGTAGCAGGTGGGCTCGGGAGATCAGGGGATGCGCGACGCGCAGGTCGGCGCGCAGGTCGCTGCCCACGACCACATCGGGTCCCGCCGCGAACTCGCGGTGTGAACGGTCTGATCGGACTGTCAGCACCGGCGCGGCGGTTGTATTCATCCGGACAGATTAAGCGGCGAATGCCCGGACTAACGGCGCTTCAGCCGGATCTTCCACCACACGATGCTGCTGTAGATGATGCACAACACCGCGAGCATGGCCATGTCGAACAACCAGGCGCTCGCCGTGTGATTCCAGTGCTGGTCTTTCGGGTCGGTCGGCCCGGGGGTGAGGCGGTGGGTGTCGATGGTCGACGACGCCGCCGCGTAACCCCATCTCGCCGGTGTGGCCCACGACAGCTGGTCCAGGCCGGTCCGGTTGGTCACCCAGATCATGCCGCCGGAGAACACCAGCTGGGACATGATCGCGGTGACCAGCAGCGGCATGATCTGGTCCTGGGACTTGGCGATCGCGGACAACGCCATGCCCAGGATCGCCGATGCCACACAGGTGGCGGCGACGGTGACGAACAGCTCGAATCGCACGTCACCCAGCAGCACCGCACCCGAGAGCGGCTTGCCCCAACCGACCACCGCGATGGTGGTCGCGATGAAGGCCTGCATGATGGCGAACGCGCAGAACACCACGATCTTGGCCGCCAGGTACGCACCGGTGGACAGGCCGACGGCCTGCTCGCGCTTGAAGATCGGCCGTTCGCCGACCAGGTCGCGAATGGTCAGCGCGGTTCCCATGAACACCGCGCCGACGTTGAGCATGACCAGGATCTGCCCGGGCTGGTTGGGCGCACTGCTGAGTGGATCGGCCATGCCGAACCCGGTCTTGCCGCGAACCGTCAGCGTCAGCACGCCGATCAAGAACGGCAGCAACGCCAGGAACACCGTGTAACCACGGTCGGAGACCACCAGCCGGACCTGGCGGCGCGCGATGGTGGAGAACTGCCGGAACCCGTTGTTGTGCACCGGCTCGCCGAGGTCGGCGGCGGGGCTGGTCTGCGACGGACGCTCCGGCTCCCGGTTGCCTTCCCGGAAGCGGCGGTTGGCCTCGTCGGGGTCGGCGCCCACCTTGGTGAAGATGTCGGCCCAGTTGGTGGTGCCCATCGCCTCGCCGATCTGGTCCGGCGTACCCAGGAATGCGGTCTTGCCGCCGGGCGCCAGCAACAGGATCTGGTCGCACACGTCGAGGTAGGACACCGAGTGGGTGACCACCAGCACCACGCGGCCGGCATCGGCCAACTGGCGCAGCATCATCATCACCTGCCGGTCCAGTGCCGGGTCCAACCCGGACGTCGGCTCGTCCAGGATCAGCAGCGACGGTCCGGTGAGCAGCTCGAGGGCAACCGACGCCCGCTTGCGCTGGCCGCCGGACAGCTTGTCCACCCTGGTCTCGGCGTGCTTGGTCAGCTCCAGTTCCTCGAGGACCTGAGCGACCACCTGTGCGCGGTCGGCCTTGCTGGTGTCGGGGGGCAGTCGCAACTCGGCGGCGTAGCCCAGCGCCTGGCTGACGGTCAGCTGCCGGTGCACCACGTCGTCCTGCGGGACCATGCCGACCCGGCTGCGCAGCGAGGCGTATTCGGCGTGGATGTCGTGGCCCTCGAAGGTCACGTTGCCGGTGGTGGGACTGGTGTAGCCGGCGATCAGGCGCGACAGCGTGGACTTGCCCGCGCCCGACCCGCCGATGATCGCGGTCAGCGTGCCCGGCCGGGCGGTCAGCGAAATGTGGTCGAGCAGTTGCTTGCCGCCCTCGACGGTGAACGTCACCGAGTTGACTTCCAGGCCGCCGGTTCGCGACGCCACGGCGGTGCGGCGTGCCAGCGTGCCCCCGGTGAACGTCAGGTCGACGTTGCCGATGGTGACCAGGTCGCCTTCGGTGAGGATCGCCGACCCGACCCGCACCCCGTTGACGAACGTGCCGTTGACGCTGTTGTTGTCGCGGATCTCCGCACCCAGCGGCGTCAGCGTGAGGAACGCGTGGTGCCGCGAGGCGAGCACGTCCTGGATGACGATGTCGTTGTCGGTGGAGCGGCCGATGGTGACCGAACCGACTGGCTTCTCGTGGGTGCCCGTGCCCAGCAGGGCCTGGAACATCTTGGTGGCGATGTTGCCCTGTTCGGGCGGCTTCGCCCCGACCGGCGGGCCCGGTAGACGGCCCGGCGGCCGGAATGGTGCCTGCGGAGTCGGCGGCGGATGCGGGATGTGCGAAGACGACGCCGGGTGCGGTGGTGGCCCGCTCGACGGGTAGCCGGGCGGCGCCCACGGAGCCCCGCTGCTCGGATACATCGGTTGACCCGGCGGCGGCGGTGGGGGACCCCCGGAACCCTGCCGTCCCGGCAGCGGTCCCACCCAGGTGGCCTGTCGACCGCTCGGCGGTGGGGGATGCCCCGGCCCGCCGGGTGGCACGGGACCGGAAGGTCCGGCCGGTCCTGACGGCTGCAGGATCGGCAGCGATTCGGTTTGCGGGGGGCGCCCGGCCGGGCCGCGGTGCCGTCCGACTTCGAAGATGAGCAGCGGCCCGTCCGGGTTGCCGATGTTGACCGTCTGGCCGTCGCTGATGTCGACCACCGGCACCCGCCGCCCGTTGGCGTAGGTGCCGTTGAGCGAGTTGTTGTCGATAGCCAGCCAGCGGCCCTGGTCGAAGCGCAGCAGCAAATGGGCGCGCGAAATCAAGGGATGGGTTATGCGCATGTCGGCGCGCAGGTCGCGGCCGACGACCACGTCGTGGCCCGCCGCGAACGTGCGCTCCGACCCGTCGTATCGAACGGTCAGCGCCGGCGGGGCGGGTGGAGGCATCGCACCAACTTTAGCTCCTGGGAATCCCGCGCAGCCGACCACGGCAAGCCGGAGCACGACCGCGGGATGGCGGGACGGTCCCGGGGTTTCCCGGCCCCTTGTGCACTTTGCACAGTCTCCACGAATTCAATTGGTTATTCCGCCCTTGAGTCGCGGGGACGGAGCCGGGAATTATGTACGCCCTTGGCCGCCGAAGGACTCGGGCATCGACCGTGGCCGAAATTGGACAGGCCGATTGTCGAAAGCATCCGCACCTAGGGGCCGGTAATGAGACCATGATCTTCGCGAATGACGAGGGGAGGTCGACCCGTTGAATTTCCAACTGTTGCCTCCCGAGATCAATTCTTTATTGATGCGGGCGGGTGCGGGATCGGCACCGTTATTGGCGGCCGCCACGGCATGGGACGGTCTGGCGGCGGAGTTGGGTTCGGCGGCGGCTTCCTTCGCGTCGGTGACCTCCGGATTGGTGAGCGGGGCATGGCAGGGCCCGGCGTCGACGGCGATGGCCGCGGCGGCGGCACCGTATGCGGGGTGGTTGACCGAGGTCGCGGCGCAGGCGTCCGTCGTGGCAGGGCAGGCACGCGGGGCGGCGTCGATTTACGAGGCGGCACTGACGGCGCTGGTGGATCCGCTCACGATCGCCGTCAACAGGATTCAGCGCACGGCGCTGGCCATGACGAATATTTTCGGGCAGAACACCCCGGCCATCGCGGCCGCCGAGGCGGCCTATGAATTGATGTGGGCCCAGGATGTGGCCACCATGGCGGGCTACCACGCCGGTGCGGCCGCGGTGGTGTCGGCGCTGCCCGCGTTCACCGATCTGGTCGGTAGCGCCAACGCATTCGTCAACGCCGTTCTGGCGGACCCGTCGAAGGTGCTCAGCCTGAACGCCGGACTGGCGCATGTCGGCAACTACAACGTCGGACTGGGCGACGTCGGCGCGTTCAACCTCGGCGCGGCCAATGCCGGGGTGCGCAACCTCGGTTTCGGAAACGCCGGTGACGGCAATTTCGGCCTGGGAAATGCCGGGACCGCCAATTGGGGATTAGGAAACTCCGGATTGATGGCGGGCACGGCCGGCCTGGGCAATGTCGGGTTCGGAAATTCCGGCGGCGGCAATGTCGGGCTCGCAAACATGGGTGTCGGCAATATCGGCATCGGCAATACCGGGAACAACAATATCGGTATCGGGTTGACCGGCGACAATCTGACCGGTTTCGGCGGCCTGAATTCAGGTAGCGGCAACATCGGGCTGTTCAACTCCGGGACCGGCAACGTGGGGTTCTTCAACAGCGGTACCGGCAACTTCGGGCTGTTCAACTCGGGCAGTCACAGCACCGGTGTGGGCAACGCGGGTACAGCTTCTACCGGGCTTTTCAATATCGGCAATTTCAATACCGGCCTGGCCAATGTCGGTCATTACAACACGGGCAGCTTCAACGTCGGAAACACCAACACCGGGGATTTCAACCCCGGCAACCTCAACACCGGATGGTTCAACACCGGCGACGTCAACACGGGCATGGCGAACCCCGGCAACGTCAACACCGGCGCCTTCATCTCGGGCAACTACAGCAACGGCATCTTGTGGCGGGGAGATTTCCAGGGCCTCTTCGGCTTTGCCGCCGGATCGTCGATACCGGCAATTCCCATCGGCATCGGCATCAACGGCGGCGTCGGCCCGATCACGCTGTTGCCCATCCCGATCATTCCCGCCATCCCGCTGAACATCCACTACACCTTCAATATCCCGCCGCTGGCCGTTCCCGACATCACGATCCCTTCATTCTCGGTCGGCACCGGCATACCGATCAGCATCGGACCGCTCACGGTTTCGTCGATCACGTTGGTGGCCAAACAGCAATTCCCCGCGATCGATTTCTCGGCCGGCCCCTTCAACGCTCTGGGGATTGTCACGATACCGGCGACCACCGCCTCGGACGGGTCGGTGACCGGTCCAATTCATATCGATACGCGAATTCCCGTCCTGAATTTCCACGTCAACTGGAATACGCCGGAGGTGAAGCTCTTCCCGAATGCCATCAGCATCCCGGACAACCCACTGGCGCTGCTCACCAATCTGTCGTTGGGGACCCCCGGCTTCACCATCCCGGGGTTCAGCATTCCGGGACAACCGATTCCATTCACGATCGACATCGACGGCCAGATCGACGGGTTCACCACGCCGGCGATCACCATCGACCGTATTCCGCTGGACGTGGGCGCCGGCATCCGGATCGGCCCCATCCCGATCCAGGGCGTCAACATCCCGGCGACGCCGGGTTTCGGGAACACGACGACCGCGCCGTCGTCGGGCTTCTTCAACAGCGGCGCGGGCGGAGTGTCGGGTTTCGGCAACTTCGGAACCGGCGTATCGGGCTGGTGGAACCAGGCCTCCGGCGCCCTGCTCGGGACGAGCTCGGGCTACCTCAACGCCGCGTCGTTGGCCTCGGGTGTGCTCAACGTCGGTTCGGGTGTGTCGGGGTTGTACAACACCGCGGCGGTGGGGGTGCCGGCGCTGGTCTCCGGTGTGGGCAACGTCGGTCAGCAGGTGGCGGGGTTGCTGACGGCCGGGGACGGGGTGAGCCGGACGCTGATCGCCAATGTGGGTCTGGCTGATGTGGGCAACTTCAACGTCGGGTGGGGCAATGTCGGGGATCTGAACCTGGGTCTGGGCAATGCCGGATTGGCGAACCTGGGCCTGGGCAACCTCGGGGATCACAATGTCGGGTTGGCCAATATCGGGGACGGCAACTTCGGGTTCGGCAATGGCGGAATGTCTGCGGGTCTGGCCGGGATGGGCAATATCGGGTTGAGCAACGCCGGCAGCCTCAATGTCGGGTTGGCCAATGCGGGCCTGGGCAATATCGGACTGGCCAACACCGGCACCAATAACCTGGGTATCGGGCTGACCGGGGACAACCTGACCGGGATCGGGGCGCTGAACTCCGGTTCGGGCAACCTCGGGTTGTTCAACTCCGGCACCGGCAATGTCGGATTCTTCAACACCGGGATCGGGAACTTCGGGTTGTTCAACTCCGGCAGTTACAACACCGGTATCGGCAATTCAGGGACGGCCTCGACGGGTCTGTTCAATGCCGGGAATTTCAACACCGGTCTGGGCAATGCCGGGCACTACAACTCGGGCAGCTTCAACGCCGGCAACGTCAACACCGGCGACTTCAACCCGGGCAACACCAACAGCGGATGGTTCAACACCGGGCACGCCAGCACCGGCATCGCCAACGCCGGCGACACCGACACCGGCGCGTTCATGACCGCCAACTACAGCAACGGCATCCTGTGGCGCGGCAACTACGAAGGGCTGGTCGGCGCCTACTTCGCGCCGACGATTTCCCGGTTCCCGGTAACGCTGCACGCGGCCGGATTGGTCGGGCCCATCCATGTGGCGCCCATCCCGGTCCCCGCGGTCCACGTCGCCGTCACCAATGCGGCGATCGGTCTGGGGCCGATCAACTTTGCGCCCATCACCGTGCCGGCGATACCCATCGACGCGCTGGGTTCGGTTGACCTGGCGGCCAATTCGATCGCCCCGATCCGGCTTCTCAACCAGCTCAGCGGCGCCGTTTCGGCCCGCATCGACCCCTTCAGATTCAACGACCCCTTCATCGCAATCGACCAGTTCGGCAATCCGAACGGGTTCTTCTTGTCGAATCTGTCACTCGCCGGCGTGCAGATCAGCGGTCCCACTTCTGGCAGCACCATTCCGTTGAGCCTCAACTTCGTCAGCGACGCGCTGACCCTGCTCCCGAACGGCTTCACCATTCCCGGACAGACGGTGGCGACCGTCAATGTGTCCGGCGGCAACGACGCCTTCACCTTCTTCCCGAACGGTCTCACGATTCCGAAAGCGTCCGCCGGGGTCGCGAACCTGTTCGGCGGTATCGACGCCTTCACCCTGCTGCCCAACGGCTTCACCATGAACATCCCGGCAAGCGTCGACGGGGTCGCCTACGTCGGGGATATCCCGATCCCGATCATCAATTTGCCCGCGAATCCGGGGTTCGGCAACGCGACCACCACGGCGTCCTCGGGCTTCTTCAACACCGGACCGGGCGGCGGATCCGGCTGGGGCAACTCC
The DNA here is from genome assembly GCF_031583025.1 of Mycobacterium sp. Z3061. Taxonomy (NCBI): domain Bacteria; kingdom Bacillati; phylum Actinomycetota; class Actinomycetes; order Mycobacteriales; family Mycobacteriaceae; genus Mycobacterium; species Mycobacterium pumcae. Next base: position 1,442,132 of record NZ_CP134062.1, read on the forward strand.
GGTGTCGGCATGTCGGGCTGGTGGAACCAGGCGCAGAACGCGCTTGCGGGTTCGGGGTCGGGGCTCGCCAACTTCGGTGGCCCGGGATCGGGTCTGTTGAATGCGGGCTCGGGTGTGTCGGGTTTCCTCAATACCGCCGCGCTGGGGTCGCCCGCACTGGTCTCGGGTCTCGGCAATGTCGGCCACCACCTGTCCGGCCTCTTCGCCGCGGGAACCACGCTCAATGCCGGCAGCAGCATCGCGAACATCGGGTGGGCCGACGTCGGCCTGGGCAACGTCGGGTTCGGCAACGTCGGCGATCTGAATCTGGGCGCGGCCAACATCGGCGCCCAGAACCTGGGCCTGGGCAACATCGGCAGCGGCAACTTCGGGTTCGGCAACACCGGCGCCGCCAACTACGGTTTCGGCAACTCCGGCCTCGCGGGGCTGCCCGGCATCGGCAATGTGGGATTCGGCAATGCCGGCAGCGGCAACTTCGGCCTGGCCAACCTCGGCTCGAGCAACATCGGCTTCGCCAACAGCGGTACCAACAACATCGGGATCGGGCTGGTCGGGGACAACCTGACGGGCTTCGGTGGGTTCAACTCCGGGGCCGGCAATATCGGGCTGTTCAACTCTGGCACCGACAATGTCGGGTTCTTCAACACCGGTACCGGCAACTTCGGATTGTTCAACTCCGGCAGCTACAACACCGGCATCGGCAATAGCGGAACGGCCAGTACCGGGCTCTTTAATGCCGGCAACTTCAACACCGGACTGGCCAACACCGGCCACTACAACTCCGGCAGCTTCAACGCCGGCAACACCAACACCGGCGACTTCAACCCCGGCAACCTCAACACAGGCTGGCTCAACACCGGCCACTCCAACACGGGCCTGCTGAACTCGGGCAGTCTGAACACCGGTGCGTTCATCTCCGGCTACGGCAACAACGGTCTGTTCTGGCGGGGCAACTACGAAGGGCTGGTCAGCCTTTACTACGGCATCACCATCCCCGAGTTCCCGATCCACATCGTCACCACCGGCGGCGTCGGCCCCATCGTCATCCCGGACATCGACATCCTGCCGCCGCTGCACATCGATCTCGCTGGAGCGGCGAACTACGGGTTCACGTTGCCCGACATCCCGATACCCGCGATCCACATCGGGTTCGGCGGGGGCGCCAACGTCAATTTCACCGCGCCGGCCACCACGTTGCTCTCCGCCGTCAACGTCGACGGAAACTTCACCGCGGGCCCCCTCACCGCCTCGAACATCAAAGTCAACCCGTTCAAGATCAACCTGGCCATGCCGCAGGTCCTTCAGGATCCGCCGTTCAACCTGCCGCCGTCGATCGGGATCGAACTCGAAGCGCCGCTGATCCTTGATTTCATCACACTCGCCGGATTGTCGCTGCCGATCAAACAGGCCATGGATCCGATTGCGCTACAAGCGATTTCATTCACCCAAGCGATACCGATCGACATCCCGCCGATCGATATCCCGGCGCAGACGGTCAAGGGCATCTCGATGGGCGACATCCTGCCGCTCAACTACTCGCTGGACACCCCGGCCATCTCCATGACGGGAATGACGATTCCGGCGATCCCGCTGAATTTCGACATCCCGCTGACCGCGGGACCGCTGCACATCTCGATCATCGACCTCAAGCCGGTGCCGGGCTTCGGAAACTCGAGCACCGCGCCGTCCTCGGGCTTCTTCAACTCCGGCGCCGGCGGGGGATCGGGCTTCTTCAACGCGGGCTCGGCTATCTCCGGTGTGTTGAACCAGGCCGCCAAGGAATCGATGCTGGGCACCCTCTCGGGCCTGGGCAACACCGGCGGCCTGTCGTCGGGACTGCTGAATTCCGGCACCGCCATTTCGGGCTTCTTCAACGTCACCGGGTTGGACTTCAACACCCCCGCATTCGTCTCCGGGTTCAGCAACCTCGGCGACCATCTGTCCGGGCTCTCCTACAAGGGCCTGTACGCGATGCTCACCTATCCCACCGGGCCCAGCGCCATCTCGCAACTCATCGACAACGCCATCGCCGAGCTGCAGCACCTGGACGTCCGCAATGCGCTCAACCTCGGCAACGTCGGCGGCGTCAACGTCGGCTTCGGCAACCTCGGCGACCTCAACCTGGGTGCGGGCAACTCCGGCAGTGCCAACTTCGGTGGGGGCAACCTGGGCTCCCAGAACTTCGGCTTCGGAAACATCGGCGACGGCAACTTCGGGTTCGGCAACATCGGTGACGGCAACCTCGGCTTCGGTAATTCCGGTCTGGCGGCGGGCTTGGCGGGCCTGGGCAACGTCGGCTTCGGCAACGCCGGCAACGCCAACACCGGTTTCGCGAACGTCGGCCTGGGCAACATCGGCCTCGCCAACAGCGGTAACAACAACATCGGGATCGGTCTCACCGGCGACAACCTCACCGGCATCGGCGCCCTGAACACCGGTGGCGGGAACATCGGCCTGTTCAACTCGGGGACCGGAAACGTCGGCTTCTTCAACACCGGGACCGGCAACTTCGGGCTGTTCAACTCCGGGAGCTACAACACCGGTGTCGGCAACAGCGGAACGGCCAGTACTGGGCTCTTTAATGCCGGCAATTTCAACACCGGGCTGGCCAATGCCGGTCACTACAACACCGGCAGCTTCAACGTCGGTAATGCCAACACCGGCGACTTCAACCCAGGCGACGTCAACACCGGCTGGTTCAACGTCGGAAACACCAACACCGGCCTGTTCAACACCGGCAATGTCAACACCGGCCTGTTCAACTCCGGCAACTTCAACAACGGGGTGCTGTGGACCGGGGACTGGCACGGCACCTTCGGCTTCCGGTACGACCTGCAAATACCCGGCAGCACCATTTTCGACTTCAACCAGACCTTCGATTTCGGCCCAATCAAAATCAGCGATCCCATCCACATTGCGGGAATGTCCCTGTTCGACATCCACCAGGTGGTCAATGTCGGGCCCTACGTCATTCCGCAGATCGACGTCCCGGCGTTCGAGCTGGATATTCACCAGACCCTGGAGATCCCGCCCATCGTCTTCCTGCAGGGCATGACGCTCGGCGGACAGACCTACACCACGCCGTTCAACAACCCGCCCGGGCTCGCCTCCGAGTTCACGCTGCCGATCATCAAGGTGCGGATACCGCTGATCAGCAACTTCGTCTGGACGATCGGCCAACCCAACGGCCTGGGATTCATGGGCAACGAGAACTGGGCCCAGGAGCCGGTCAAAGGCATCACCTTGTACACCGGCACCGGTTTCGCCACGTCCGGCTATAACTCGATCACCATTCCGGTCATCAACATCCCGACGATCATGACCGACGCCATTCCGCTGAATATCGATATCAGCGGTGGTCTACCCGCCTTCACTTTGTTCCCGGGCGGACTCAACATTCCGCAGAACGCCATTCCATTCAATATCGATGCCACCGGAATCCTCGACCCGATCACCATCTTCCCGAACGGTCTCACAATCGATTCGCTGCCCCTGCACGCGGCGCTGAATGTCACCATGCCGCAGAGCAGCGTCACGCTGATCGACATCCCGCGGACCGCGGGCTTCGGCAACACCTCGCCGACGCCGTCGTCCGGCTTCTTCAACAGCGGCGCAGGCGGGGTGTCGGGCTTCGGCAACTTCGGCGCGGGGGTGTCGGGATGGTGGAACCAGGCATCGAGCGCGCTGGCCGGGTCGGCGTCCGGCGTGCTCAACGTGGGCTCGCTGCATTCGGGACTGATGAACTTCGGCTCGGGTGTCTCCGGCCTGTTCAACACCAGCACGCTGCCGCTCGGCACGCCCGCGGAGCTCTCGGGTATCGGCAATGTCGGCCAGCACCTGGCCGGGTTGTTCACCGCCGGGACGACAGGCGCCCAGAGCCCGATCGTCAACCTCGGGCTGGCCGACCTGGGCAACCTCAACGCGGGGCTGGGCAACATCGGCACGCTGAACATCGGCGCGGCCAACATCGGCCTGCAGAACCTGGGCTTCGGCAACGTCGGTGACGGCAACTTCGGGCTGGGCAACATCGGCACCAGCAACTTCGGCTTCGCCAACGCCGGTGTGTCGGTGGGTCTGCCCGGCATCGGCAACGTGGGATTCGCCAACGCAGGCAGCGGCAACTTCGGCCTGGCCAATGTGGGCCTGAGCAACATCGGCTTCGCCAACAGCGGCAACAACAACATCGGCATCGGGCTGGTCGGCGACAACCTGACGGGCATCGGTGGGCTCAACTCCGGGGCCGGCAATATCGGGCTGTTCAACTCCGGCACCAACAATGTCGGGTTCTTCAACACCGGTACCGGAAACTTCGGGCTGTTCAACTCCGGCAACTACAACACCGGCGTCGGCAACTCCGGCATCGCCAGTACTGGGCTGTTTAATGCGGGCAATTTCAACACCGGCCTGGCCAACCCCGGTCACTACAACACCGGCAGCTTCAACGCCGGCGACACCAACACCGGCGACTTCAACCCGGGCAACCTCAACACCGGTTGGTTCAACACCGGCGACTCCAACACCGGATTCGTCAACACCGGCAACGTCGGCACCGGCGCATTCATGTCGGGCAACTACAGCAACGGCCTGTTCTGGCGCGGCGAGTATCAGGGCCTGTTCGGCATGCACTACGACTACCCGCTGCCCAAGATCGCGCTGCTCGAGATCCACGGCAGCGGCGAGTTCGGTCCCGTCGTCATCCCGCCGATCCCGATCCCGGCCACTCACCTGCAACTGGGCGGGAACGTCGCGATGGGGTCGTTCACCATTCCGCAGATCGACATCCCCGCGCTCAACCCCGACATCCTCGGCAGCATCGGTTTCGGTCCCATCCACGTCCCGTCCGTCCACATCCCCGGCATCGACGCCATCAACGTCGTCATGCACACCGACCCGGTGCGGGGACCGAACACCGCCACCAGTCCCTTCCTGATCTGGACGGCAGGCGACACGTCAGGCATCTATCTCGGCCCGACCTACTACTCGATCGGCGGATCGGGAGGCAACCCGTTCTCGACCGGCAACATCACCGCCAACGGTGGTTTCGCCGGAGAAGCCAACACTTTTATCAAGATCATCAGCGAAGGCTTCGACACCCCCGAACTCAACATCGGACGCATCCCGGCGGGTTTCCACGTGCCCGGCTTCGTCGACCCGATCACCGTCTTCCCGGGCGGCGTGACGTTCCCGGCGGCGAACCTGATCAACCTCGGCATCAATGCGGGCAACCTGGGCGTCGACATTCCGGCGATCACCTTCCCGCAGATCCTGGGCAACGTCGACGGCACCGTATATGTGATTTCCAGCAACATCCCGTTCGTCAACATCCCGGCGACACCGGGCTTCGGCAACACGACGACCGTTCCGTCGTCGGGCTTCTTCAACAGCGGGGCCGGTGGGGGATCGGGTTGGGGCAACTTCGGTGCCGGGATGTCGGGTTGGTGGAACCAGGCCCACGACGCATTGCTGGGGACGGGCTCGGGTTACTTCAACGTCGGCACCCTGAACTCCGGCCTCCTGAACTTCGGGTCCGGGGTGTCGGGGTTGTACAACACCGCGGCGCTGGGGGCACCGGCGTTGGTGTCCGGTGTGGGCAATGTGGGCCACCACGTGGCGGGGTTGTTGACGGCCGGGAACGGGGTGAGCCGGACGCTACTGGCCAACATTGGTCTGGCCGACGTGGGCAACTTCAACCTCGGCCTGGGCAATGTCGGGGACCTCAACCTGGGATTGGGCAACCTCGGGCTGCAGAACCTGGGCCTGGGCAATATCGGCGACCACAATGTCGGGTTCGCCAATATCGGCGACGGCAACATCGGGTTCGGCAATGGCGGCTTGTCGGCGGGCCTGGCGGGCATCGGCAACAACGGGTTCGCCAACTCCGGCAGCTTCAACGCCGGGCTGGCCAATGTGGGGCTGGGCAATATCGGGTTGGCCAATAGCGGCAACAACAACCTGGGCATCGGGCTGGTCGGGGACAACCTGACCGGGATCGGGGCGCTGAACTCCGGGTCGGGCAACCTGGGGCTGTTCAACTCCGGCACCGGCAATGTCGGGTTCTTCAACACCGGTACCGGAAACTTCGGGTTGTTCAACTCCGGTAGCTACAACACCGGCATCGGCAACAGCGGAACGGCCTCGACCGGCTTGTTCAACGCCGGGAACTTCAACACCGGGCTGGGCAATGCCGGGCACTACAACTCGGGCAGCTTCAACGCCGGCAACGTCAACACCGGCGACTTCAATCCGGGCAACACCAACAGCGGATGGTTCAACACGGGGCACTCCAGCACCGGCATCGCCAACGCCGGCAACGTCGACACCGGCGCCTTCATGTCCGGCAACTACAGCAACGGCATCCTGTGGCGCGGCAACTTCCAGGGCCTGGCAGGGTTCGCGCTCGGCTACACCGTGCCGCAATTCCCTGCGGTCGGCGGGGACCTGCTGGGTGGCGTCGGGCCGATAACGGTGCTGCCGCCGATCCACATACCGTCAATCCCGTTGTACATCAACACATCCGGCGGTATCGGCCCGGTGAGCATCCCGTCGATCCCGATCCCGTCGATCCACCTGGGCGTCAACCCGACAATCGACGCCGGCCCGGTCAACGTCGGCCCATTCACCATCAGCACGCCGAACTTCACCGTCAACTACAGCACCGCACCCAGTACCTCGGTGTCCGGCGGCAGCTCGGACCTCTACGTGGTGGCCAGCTACGCACTGGTGATTCCGGGACCGATCAAGATCTCGGGCAGTCCCGCCGGGGTCCAGGTCACGTCGCCGGGATTCGTCGTGAATCCCATCTCGATCCTGGCCGGAACCGCGACGTTCCCCGGGTTCACCATTCCGCTCGAACCCATCCACGTCGGATTGCCGCTGTCCCTGACCATTCCGGGCTCCGGCATCCCGGGCGGGGGGATCCCCAACATCCCGCTGAACTTCGGGTTGAACTTCGCCACTCCCGCCTTCGGGCTCCCGACGGCCGTCATCGACCGGATACCGCTGGAGTTGCACGTGGCCTCCACCCTGGGCCCGATCGAGATTCCGATCCTCGGCTTCGGCGGAACGCCGGGCTTCTCGAACACGACCCTGCTGCCGTCCTCAGGCTTTTTCAACATCGGCGGCGGCGGCGGTTCGGGCTTCTGGAACTCAGGGTCAGGCTTGTCAGGGTTCCTGAACGCGATCTCGGACCCGCTGCTGGGCTCGGCCTCGGGCGCCCTCAACTTCGGCACCCAGCTCTCCGGCCTGCTCAACCGCGGCGCCGGCATGTCGGGGGTGTTCAACACCAGCACGCTCGACCTGATCACCCAGGCCTTCAACTCGGGCTGGATGAACGTCGGCCAGCGGCTATCCGGCCTGATCTACACCGGCACGGGGCCCTAGTCCGGCGCCCCGGTCACCACGCAGTGGGTGCGACTGTAGATGGTCGGCATGCACTTGTTGCAGTGTGTGCAGGCCGACCGGACGCTCGCCCCGTCGCGGGCGATCCGGTTGATCAGGTCCGGCTCCGCCAGCAGCGCGCGACCCATCGCGACGAAGTCGAACCCCTCGGCCATCGCCAGGTCCATCGTCTCCCGGTTGGTGATGCCGCCCAGCAGAATCAGCGGCAGCTTCAACTCGGCGCGGAACAGCTTGGCCTCTTTGAGCAGGTAAGCCTCTTGGTAGGGATATTCGCGCAGGAACTTGGTGCCCGTCATCCGCATGCCCCAGCGCAGCGGCGGCTTGAAGGCGCCGGCGAACTCCTTCAGCGGCGCGTCGCCGCGGAACAGGTACATCGGATTGACCAGCGAGCTGCCCGCCGTCAGTTCGATGGCGTCCAGCCCGCCGTCCTCCTCCAGCCACCTGGCCGTGATCAGCGACTCCTCGTTGGAGATGCCGCCGCGCACGCCGTCGGACATGTTGAGCTTGGCGGTGACGGCGATCTGCCGCGGGCCCTGGTCGACGGCCCGGCGCACCGCCATCACCAGCCCGCGAGCGACCTTGGCCCGGTTGGCCAGCGAACCTCCGAACTCGTCGGTGCGGCGGTTGATCAGGGGGGACAGGAACGCACTCGCCAGATAGTTGTGCCCCAAATGGATTTCGACGGCGTCGAAACCGGCCTCCACCGCGAATCGGGCTGCCTTGGCGTGATCGGCGAGCACCTCGTCGATGTCGTCAGCGCTTGCCTTCTTGGCAAACCGCATACCGATCGGGTTGAAGAACCGCACCGGGGCCAGCGCGGTGGCTCCGTTGCTGCGGGCGTTGGCGACCGGGCCGGCGTGGCCGATCTGTGCGCTGACGGCGGCGCCTTCGGCGTGGATTGCGTCGGTGAGCCGCCGGAAGCCCGGTACCGCCTCGGGTCGCATCCAGATCCCGTTGCCCTCGGTGCGCCCGCCCTGGGAGACGGCGCAGTACGCGACGGTCGTCATCCCGACCCCGCCGGCGGCGGGCTTGCGGTGGTACTCGATCAGGTCATCGGTCACCAGCGCATTCGGGGTGCGGGCTTCGAATGTCGCCGACTTGATGGTCCGGTTTCGGAGGGTCAACGGACCGAGTTTGGCGGGGCTCAGAACGTCTGGGGCTGCAGACATATAGGCAGCCTAACGGCTCGGGCGGGAGTCGCCGCCACCCCCGGCCATGCCAGACTGTCTGGCGTGGGCGCAATCACGCTGGACGGCAAGGCCACCCGTGACGAAATCTTCGTCGACCTGACCAAGCGAGTGGCGGCCCTGACGGCCGCGGGCCGCACCCCAGGCCTGGGCACCATCCTGGTCGGTGACGACCCAGGCTCGCAGGCCTACGTCCGCGGCAAGCACGCCGACTGCGCCAAGGTGGGCATCACCTCGATCCGCCGAGACCTGCCCGCCGACATCTCGACCGAAACGCTCAACGAGACCATCGACGAGCTCAATGCCAACCCCGAGTGCACCGGGTACATCGTCCAGTTGCCGCTGCCGAAGCATCTCAATGAGAACGCAGCACTGGAGCGCGTCGACCCCGACAAGGACGCCGACGGCCTGCACCCCACCAACCTGGGCCGGCTGGTGCTGAACATGCCGGCGCCGCTGCCGTGCACCCCGCGCGGCATCGTCCATCTGCTGCGCCGCTACGACGTGCCGATCGCCGGCGCGCACGTAGTGGTCATCGGCCGCGGTGTGACGGTGGGCCGTCCACTCGGGCTGCTGCTCACCCGGCGTTCGGAGAACGCAACAGTCACCTTGTGCCACACCGGAACTCGCGATCTGCCCGCGCTGACCAGGCAGGCCGACATCATCGTAGCCGGGGTCGGGGTGCCGCACATGCTGACCGCGGACATGGTCCGCCCCGGTGCTGCCGTCGTCGACGTCGGTGTCAGCCGGGTGGACGGCAAGCTCACCGGGGACGTGCATCCCGACGTGTGGGAGGTTGCCGGTCACATCTCACCCAACCCCGGTGGCGTCGGTCCGCTGACCCGTGCGTTCCTGCTGACCAACGTCGTCGAGCTGGCCGAACGGCAGTGACTATCCGATGACGGTCCGGGCCATTCTGGGGCGCGCGGTGCGCGCCCAATGGCCGATCCTGCTCGTGGGGCTCATCTTCCTGGTGGCGTTCGTGCTGGCCGGCGCCAACTTCTGGCGCCGCGGCTCGCTGCTGATCGGCATCGGTGTCGGGGTTGCCGCCGTGTTGCGGCTGGCCCTGCCCGACGAGCGGGCCGGCCTGCTGGTGGTGCGCAGCCGGGGGACCGACTTCCTCACCACCGCGTCGGTGGGGGCCGCGATGGTCTACGTCGCGTGGACCATCGACCCGCTGGGGACGGGTTAGACCGTCTCAGGACCCCGGCATCCCCGGAATCCCGGCCAGGCCCGGAATGCTGCCGACGCCCGGGATCTGCTGCAGTGCGCCCGGCACCTTGCCGGCGGCGACGTCGGCCATCACCGACGGGCAGTACATCTGGATCGCGATGGTGGTGAACATCCCGGCCATCTCGGGCGACATGCCGCTCTGGCTGGCGAACACGCGGGAAGCGGCCGTGTTGAACGACCCACCGGGCTGGGCCAGGATCGGACAGACCGACTTGCCCAGGTTCTCGGCGTTGATCGGGTCGCCGTAGTTGACGCCGGCATTGCTCAGCGCGGTGATGAATGCGTCGTCGACGGGGCTGGCCTCGGCCGGGGCGGCGAACGCCGCGCCCGCGGTCAGCAGGCAGGCGGTTCCGGCCAATAGCCGGACGGTCAGGGGTTGGTGACGCCATGGCTGCATGGTGGGGCTCCCTCAGGATTGTTGGAGAGCACCCTCTGGCGGCACTCAAGCGACCTCTCGAACCTTCGTCCTTCACAGTCTCATTCGGGACACGATGGCGTAAAGGTTTGGCAGGACCGGCGTTTTGCGACCGCGGCGGGGCGGCCAGGCCGGCTGGGGACACAATAGCGTCACGCTGTGCCGCGACACGTTGACGGAGGGTCGCTTCCGGTGCCGCGGCGAAGAACAATGCGGCTCATGATTTCTCGCCAGGCATTTCTTCGGGGGGCCGCCGGAGCGTTGGCGGGCTCGGCACTGTACGGAATTTCCCCTGGGATTCGAGGGCCGCGGGCCTGGGCGGAACCGACCGGTGCGTGGAGCAGCCTGGCCTCCTCAATCGGTGGCAAGGTATTGCTGCCCGCCGACGGAGCCTCTTTCACCACCGCCAAGCAGGTCTTCAACTCCAACTACAACGCCGCCACCCCGGCGGCGGTCGTGGTGGTGACCTCACCGTCGGATGTCGCGAAGGCGGTCGCGTTCGCGGCCGCCAATAAGCTCAAGATCGCCCCGCGCGGCGGCGGGCACTCCTACACCGGTGCCTCGACCGCCAACGGCGCCATGGTCCTGGACCTGCGCGGGCTGCCCGGCGGGGTGAACGTCGACAGCGCCGCCGGCACGGTCACGGTGCCCGCCGCGACAAACCTGTATGCGGTGCAGCAGGCGCTGGCGTCTGCCGGGCGGGCGATTCCCACCGGCAGTTGCCCCACCGTCGGGACCGCCGGGCTGACGCTGGGCGGTGGGATGGGTGCGGACTCCCGCCACGCCGGGTTGGCGTGCGACGCGTTGCGGTCGGCCACGGTGGTGTTGCCCAGCGGGGAAACCGTCACCGCGTCCGCCGAGGACCACCCCGACCTGTTCTGGGCATTGCGCGGCGGAGGCGGCGGCAACTTCGGGGTGACCACGTCTCTGACGTTCTCCACCTTCCCGGTCGCCGACTCCGACGTGGTGCGGGTCGACTTCGCCCCGGCCGCGGGCGCGCAGGTGCTCACCGGCTGGCAGACCTGGCTGGCGGCCGCCGACCGCAACACCTGGGGGCTGGTCGATCTGTCGGTCACGGGGACCACGGGCTCGGCAAAAGGAGATTGCCATGTGCTGGCCACCTGCCCCGCCGGCTCGGGCCAGGCCGTGGCTCAAGCGATCACGAACGCGGTGGGCGCGCAGCCCACCGCGACCGAGCGCAAGACGATGACGCATCTGGACCTGGTGATGTACCTGGCCGGCGGGAGCGCGACGAGCTCCCCGCGTGGCTTCGTGGCCGGGTCCGACGTGATTGGCACCATGAATTCGACTGCAGCACAAGCGATTGTCGCGGCACTCGGAAAGTGGCCGCCGGCCGGCGGACGGGCGTCGGTGATCGTCGACACGCTGAGCGGCGCGGTCGGCGACGTCGAGCCGGCCGACTCGGCCTTTCCATGGCGCCGGCACGCCGCCGTCGCGCAGTGGTACGTCGAGAACGGCAGCGGACAAACCTCGACCGCCAGCACCTGGGTGGCCACCGCGCACACGACGGTGCAGCAGGTTTCGGCCGGCGGGTACGTCAACTACCTGGAGCCCAATACACCGGCGTCACGGTACTTCGGTGCCAATCTGGCGCGGCTGGCCTCAGTGCGGCAACAGTATGACCCGAACGGGCTGATGTATTCGGGGCTTTCCTTCTGAGTTGTCGGCTCCATCGCGCGATTTCCCCACCTCGACGCACGTCGGCCCGGTTCAATGGCGGTAGCCCACCGCAGTCGAGGGAGGCGGAAGGAGGGCGCGTCGGTTGGAAGCGAGCGAATTCGGTCGATACCAACTGTTCGAGCTGATCGGCCAGGGCGCCATGGGCGAGGTGTACAAGGCCCACGACACCGTCATGGGACGCGACGTGGCCATCAAGATCCTGCCTGGCGAGCGGAGCCGCGTTCCGGGGTTTCGCGAGCGATTCAGCCGGGAGGCGCTGATCTCGGCGCGGTTGACCGAACCGCACATCATCCCCATTCACGACACCGGCGAAATCGACGGACGTCTCTATCTGGTGATGCCGATCATCCGTGGGCTCGATGTGGACGCCGCGTTGCGGCGCGACGGTCCGATGGCTCCGGCGCGAGCCGTGCGGGTCGTCGAACAGATCGCCGCCGCCCTGGATGCGGCGCACGCCCATGGTCTGGTCCACCGCGACGTCAAGCCGTCCAACGCCCTGATGACCGACCACGACTTCGTCTACCTGATCGATTTCGGTATCGCTCAAGACAATTCGGCTTCCAAATTGACCACCGCGAGCCGCACCGTCGGCACCTGGGCCTACATGGCGCCGGAACGATTGATGAGCGACGTCGCCGATGCGCGCACCGATGTCTACGCGTTGGCCTGCGTGCTCTACGAATGCCTGACCGGCGACCGGCCGTTCCCCGGAGAGCTTGTGGCACAACAGATGACGGCGCACCTGACCACCCCGCCCCCGCGGCCGAGCGAGCGCCGGCCCGGAGTGCCGGTCGGGTTCGACGACGTCGTCGCCCGCGGAATGGCGAAGGACCCCGCCGACCGTTACCAGAGCGCCGGTGATCTGGCGGTGGCCGCGGCCGCCGCTTTGGCGACGCCGCGGCGCGGGGAAGCCGGCGACAGCCTCGACCCCGTCGAGGTGGGCGCGCGCGTCGAGTCACCGCGCAGCGGCGCCGCCCCGTTCGCTGGACTGGCCAACACGCTGCAGAGCGGCATCGGCGCGGCGTCATTCCCGTGGCCACCGCCCTCGGAGCCGGACCGGCCGCCCTATCGCGGATGGGAGCAATTCCAGCCGGTCGACGCCGGGGTGTTTTTCGGTCGCGACGCCGAGTTGGTGCGGGCCATGGACGCACTGCACGGGATGCGGGGCAGCGACGAGGCGCTGTTCGTCGTGCTGGGGGCATCCGGAGCGGGCAAGTCGTGTTTTCTGCGCGCGGGCATCGTGCCCCGGCTGCAGAGAATCAAGCGCAGCTATCTCGTGCTGGACATCGTCCGGCCCGAGCTCAGGGCGCTGACCGGGGCGTGTGGCCTGGCGCAGGCGATTTGCGCCACCCGGCAGCGAGTCGGCCTGCACGAGCCGCCGTTGGGCGACATCAAGGATGCCTGCACCCGCGGCGACGCCGCGGCGCTGCGGACCTGGCTGCTGGAATGCCGGGACGCCGGGGGCTCGCCCGATGCGGCTGCCGAGCGCGAAGCGCCGACCGTCGTGCTGCCGCTGGATCAGGCCGAAGAGCTGTTCACCGCCGACAGCGGCGGCGAGGCCGCCGGTTTCCTGGCGCTGATCCGAGATCTGGCGCTCGCCGGGGACGGCGAGGACCGGCTGCCGTTCATCGTGGCGGCGACCGTCCGCACCGACCGCTACGAGGTGATGCAGACCGCGCCGCAGCTTTCCGGGCTGCAGACCCGACAGTTCGACCTGCGGCCGATGGACGCGACCCAGTTCCACAGCGTGATTACTGGCCCGGCGCAGCGATCCACCGACGGTGGGCGTCCGCTGTACCTCGACGAGGATCTGGTGCGCCGCCTGCTGGCCGACGCCACCGCCGGCGCCGACACGCTTCCGTTGCTGTCGCTGACCCTGGCCTGGCTGTACCGCGACTACGGGTCGACGGGCCGGCTGACCGCCAAGCCCTATGACGAGCGGGGCGGTATCGACGGCGTCGTGCAAGCTGAGATCCACGAGCTGCTGGCATCGGAACCCGGTGAGCGCGCCGAGCAGCTGCACCGGCTGCGGTCCGCCTTCATTCCGTGGTTGGCCACCGTCAATCCCGACAACGACCAGCCGATGCGACGGCTGGCGCGCTGGGACGACCTGCCTGCTGACAGTCATCCGCTGCTGGAGCGTTTCATCGAGCGCCGGTTGCTGATGAAAGACCTGCGCGACGGGGTGGTGGTTGTCGAGGTCGCGCTGGAAAGCCTGCTGCGGCTGTGGGAAGAGCTGGCCGGTTGGCTGACGGAGGAGAGCGAAGACCTCAAGGCCGCTGACGCTCTGGAGCGCAGTGCCGCCGAGTGGCGCAAGAAGCAGCGTGAGGACGCCTGGCTGCTGCACGGCCCCCGGCTGACCGCAGCCGAAAACCTGGCCGCCAAGCCAGGATTCTGTGACCGCCTGAACAACGTCCGTGACTACCTGCTCGCCTCGCGCCAGCATGAGAACGAACAGGCGGCGCTGGAAAAGCAGCGCCAGGTCGCCGAACTCGAGGCCGCCAAGAAGCTCGCCGCCGCGGAAACCCAAGCGCGCGAACAGGTTCAGGAGAGCGCCGCGGCCCTACGCCAGCGGAGCCGGATCCTGCGCGCGGTCCTCGCCGGAACGTCCGTCATCGCCGTCATCGCCGTCGTCGGCGCGGTGGTGGCTGTGATCATGTTCAAGCAGGCCACCCGCGAAGCGCGCAACGCGCTGGCCGCGGAACTCGATGCCCAGGCCGCCGCGGTGTTCTCCGGAACCATCACGGACAGCAACATTCGCGCGCTGACCGCCACCCTGGCCGCGCAACGGTTGCGTTCGGACCCCGCGGCCGGACTCGGCGCGCTCTACACCGCTGCCACGGTGCTGAATACCACGCGCATCATCATCTCCACCCCGGCCCCGGTCGCCACGGTGGCGATGAGCCCGGACGGACGCGTCATGGCTTCCGGTGGCGGCGACGCAGTCGTGCGTCTGTGGAACGTCAGCGAGCCGGCACACCCGCGCCCACTGGGTTCACTGGGTGCACTGGGGCAGGGCGCCGCGGTGGCCAGTGTCGCGTTCAGTCCCGATGGGCGCCTGCTGGCCTCCGGTAGCGCTGATGGCGCGGTGCGGTTGTGGGACGTCGCCGACCCAGGGCATGCGGGTCCGCTGGGCGAACCTCTGCAGGGCCAGGGAGCTGGGGTGGCCAGCGTGGCGTTCAGCCCCGGCGGACGCGTGCTGGCCTCCGGCGGCGGTGATGGCACGGTGCGGTTGTGGGACGTCGCCGACCCGCGGCATGCGGGTTTGCTGGGAGCGCCCCTGCTGGGCCAGGGCAAAGGTCTTGCCAGTCTGGCGTTCAGTCCCGACGGGCACGTCTTGGCCACCGGTGGCAGCGACGGCAGGGTGCGAATGTGGAATCTCGCCGACCCGGCACGTCCGGCCCCGCTGGCCGAACCTCTGTCGGGTCACACCCGTTTCGTGCAGGACCTGGCCTTCAGCCCGGACGGGCGGGTGCTGGCTTCCGGCAGCGGTGACGGCGACATCCAGTTGTGGGATTTCGCCGACCCGGCACACCCGAGGCCACTGGGTGAGCCGCTGCTGGGACACACCGGGATTGTGCAAAGTCTGGCCTTCAGCCCGGACGGACACGTCCTGGCCTCCGGTAGCGACGACGACACCGTGCGACTGTGGGACGTCTCAGATCCGGGACACGCCGGCCCGCTGGGCGGGCCCTTGGCCGGTCACAGCGGAAATGTGCCCAGCATCGCGTTCACCCCGGACGGACGCACACTGGCCTCGGGGAGTCAGGACGGCAACATCCAGCTGTGGAACCTGGACACCGCGCTGCCGCTCCAAACGCAGGCCGGCGCCGTGCACAGTGTGGTGTTCAGTCCGGACGGGCACACCCTGGCCTCGGGAAACGAAGACGCAACCGTCCGGTTGTGGGATGTCGCGGACCCGGTACACCCGCGAGTGCTGGGTCAGCCGCTGCGGGGTCACACCGGCGCCGTTGAAAGTGTGGAGTTCAGTCCCGACGGGCACACCCTGGCTTCCGGTGGTGACGATGGCACCGTCCGGTTGTGGGATGTCGCGGACGTGGCGCATCCGGTTCCGTTGGGTGGGCCGCTCACGGGTGGCGGCGCACCGGTTCGCAGCGTCGCGTTCAGCCGCGACGGGCACACCGTGGCCTCCGGTGGCGACGATGCCACCGTCCGGTTGTGGAATGTCGCGGACTCAGCGCATCCGGTTCCGCTGGGCGCGCCGCTCACCGGTCATAGCGCGCCCGTGCGCAGTGTCGCCTTCAGTCCCGACGGGCGCACCCTGGCCTCCGCTGGCGACGATGCCACCATCCGGTTGTGGAACGTCACTGACCATGCGGTGCCGCTGAGTCAGCCGTTTCGCCGGTATATGACCGCGGTTTACAGCGTGGCCTTCAGCCCCGACGGACGCACCCTCGCTTCCGGCAGTGGCGATGACACCGTCTTGCTGTGGAACGTCACCGACCCGGCGCGCCCGAGCTCGCTGGGCCGTCCGCTGCACGGAAACACCGGTTACGTCTATCAAGTGGCGTTCAGTCCGGACGGTCACACATTGGCGG
The DNA here is from genome assembly GCF_031583025.1 of Mycobacterium sp. Z3061. Lineage (NCBI taxonomy): Bacteria > Bacillati > Actinomycetota > Actinomycetes > Mycobacteriales > Mycobacteriaceae > Mycobacterium > Mycobacterium pumcae. Next base: position 1,458,625 of record NZ_CP134062.1, read on the forward strand.
CGGGCAGCGCCGATCACGATGTGCAGCTGTGGGACCTGGAAGATCCGGCCCACGCGCACCCGCTGGGCCAACCCCTGATGAGCGATACCGACTCCGTCCTGAGTGTCGCGTTCAGTCCCGACGGTCGGAGCCTGGCTTCGGGTAGTGCCGACACCACCGTGCGACTTTCACCCACCCCGCTTGACGCGACCGCCAAGCTGCTGTGTTCGAAGCTGACGTCGAACGTCAGTCACGAGGACTGGCAGCAGTGGATCTCGCCGAAGGTCGGGTACATCACGCTGTGTCCGGAGTTGCCGGTCGCGCAGTAGTGGTTTTCGGGCCGGCTCGATTTGACTATCACATCCGTCACTTGCGTACCCGGAGGTGGGTGGCACCCGTCCCGGGAAAGCGCTATCGCCGGTGATATCACTCCGGTTCTCGTCACATCGGTGGCTCGTCGTTCGTCGTCATAGCGGAAAGGGGGAATACCACCGCAATGACCGACATCACCGAACTGCGCCGGGCACTCGTCGCCCGCATCCTCGGCAGCGATGCACAGACTCCAATCGAGCTGCGCCGCGCCGCATTCGAGAACGCTGCTACCGGCGACCCGCTCCGAAAGTTGATCGACAAAGTCGCGCACCACTCCCACCAGGTGACCGACGACGACGTCGCCGCCGCCAGGGACGCGGGTTTCAGCGAAGACGAGATCTTCGAGATCGCGGTCTGCGCCGCCGTCGGGCAAGCCGGCCGTGACTACGACAGCGCACTGGCCGCTCTCGTAGAGGTGACGGGTCGATGAGGCTCGCAGTCCTGGAACGCGGCCATTCCCTCCCGACCAAGGCGCTGTTCGCGGTCATCCGGCTGATGACCCGCCAGCCCGTGGTCGACGCCGTCAAGCTCGCCCTCTACCGCACCGACTTCTACGGAGCCGGGCCATTGACGCACGAGGCCATGCGCGGACCCTCGCAATGGTCCGTCGGCGACCGCGAGTTGATGGCCGCCGTTGTCTCCCAGGCCAACCGCTGCCCATTCTGCGTCGCCGCGCATTCCGCCACGTCCAGCCAGTGGTACGGCGACCCGGCAAAGGTGGATGCCGTCCTCGCAGAGGTGGACACCGCACCCGTCGGCGAGCCGCTGCGAGCCACCTTGCGCATGTTGGCCAAGCCATGCACCGCGGACGACATCCGTGCCGTGCTCGCCAAAGGCGTTACCCCGCAACAGATCACCGACGCGCTCAATGTCGCCCTGGTCTTCGGTATCACCAACCGGCTGGCCAACGCCTTCGATTTCGACGTTGCCGGACCGGAGGCCATGAACGCCGGAGCCAAGCATCTGCTCAGGCGCGGCTACCGGTGAGATTCAGGACAGGGTGGCCCGCACGCACACCGTGACGTACGGCAGCGCCAGCCCCGCGGAATTCGCCAGCGCCGGGTGGGTGGCCAGCAGTTCGCGGACCTTGTCGAGGGTCTTGGTCCGTACCTCGGCCGGCGAGTTGATGCAGTAGGTCCGCGACGCGACCAGATCGATAAGTGCTTGCGGCGTCAGGTAATTCGTCCACTCCACCTGGTGGCGTTCCACCTCGCCGAACGGCTCGGGCAGCGTGGCACGGTCGCGCAGCGGGTCGTCGTCACGACCGATGATCTCGCCCAGCGCGCGCACCCAGCCCAGCCGTTCGTCCCGGGTGTTCCACACCAGACCCAGCCGGCCGCCCGGCCGCAGCACCCGGGCCACCTCCGGAATCGCGCGGGCGGGGTCCACCCAGTGCCACGCCTGAGCCACCAGCACCGCGTCAACGCTGTTGTCCGGCAACGGAATCTCTTCCGCCGTGCCCAACAGCGCGCGAGTGTCGGGCAGCGAGGCGGTCAGCACTTCCAGCATCTCGGGAACCGGATCGACGGCCACCACGTCCAGCCCGCGCTCGACGAGCCGGGTGGTGAGCTTGCCCGTCCCGGCACCCAGGTCCAGCACCTGGCGTGCGCCACCGGGCAGCAGCCAGTCGATGGCATCCGGGGGATAGGTCGGGCGTCCCCGCTCGTAGGCGGCCGCCGCCGAGCCGAACGACAGGGAGCGGTCACGCCTGGAGCGGGTCACCGCGAACACGCGCCTTGTGCGAGCGCCAGGTCGAGGGTCTCGCGGATCAGGACACCGACGGCGTCGGATTCGACCAGGAAGCCGTCGTGCCCGCAGACGGACTTGACCACCCGCACGCCGCCGCAACCGGGCAGCAACTCGGCCAACTCGTCCTGCAACCGCAACGGGTAGAGCCGGTCGGAGGTGACCCCGCCGACCACGGCGGGCACCGGGCACCTGGTGAGCGCCGCGTGCAGACCACCGCGACCGCGCCCGACGTCGTGACTGTTGAGCGCCTCGGTCAGGGCCACGTAACTGCCCGCGTCGAACCGCGACAGCAGCTTGTCGCCCTGGTGCTCCAGGTAGCTCTGCACGGCATAGCGTCCGCCGGCCGTCGGGTCCTCGCCGTCCTGGGCGTCGTTCCCGAAGCGCCGGTCGAGTTCGACCTCGCCGCGGTAGGTCAGGTGCGCGATGCGGCGCGCGATCCGCAGGCCGTCATCGGGGGACCGGCCGGTTTCGTAGTAGTCGCCGCCCTGCCAGTTCGGATCCGCCTTGATGGCCGCGATCTGGGTCGTCTGGGTGCCGAGCTGGTCGCCGGTGGCGCGCGCCCCGACCGCCAGCAGCAGCCCGGCCCGCACCCGTTCCGGGTGACCGACCATCCACTCCAAAGCCCGGGCACCGCCCATGGATCCGCCAACGACCGCGGCCACCTGAGTTATTCCCAGCGCAGCCAGCGCGGCCAGGTCCGCCTCCACCTGGTCGCGCACCGAGATCTGCGGAAACCTTGAGCCGTAAGGCTTTCCGTCTCGGGCCAGCGAACTCGGGCCGGTGGAGCCACGGCACCCGCCGAGCACGTTGGTGGCCACCGCGCACCAGCGGTCGGTGTCGATCGGCGCACCCGGCCCGGCCACCCCGTCCCACCACCCGGGGGTCGGATGCCCGGGTCCGGCGGGCCCGGTGATGTGTGAGTCGCCGGTCAGCGCATGCAACACCATGACGACGTTGTCCCGCGCCGGTGACAGCTCACCCCAGCGCTGAACTGCGATGTGGACATCGTCGATCACCGCGCCGCTCTCCAGCCGCAGCGAGCCGATGTCGACGACGCCGGTCTCGCCTTCGGCGGGCAGCGTCTGGGTAGGCACGTCGGAGATCGTCATGTCAGGTCTCCTCAGAAGGCCGCCACGGTCTGCGGGTCGCTGCCGGTCTTAGAGGCGCTATATACCCCGGCGGCAGCAAATCCACGCTCCAGGTCGGCCAGGATGTCATCAATGCCCTCGATGCCGACGGCCAGGCGCACCAGACCGGGGGTGACGCCGGTGGCCAGCTGCTCGGCGGCGCTGAGCTGGGCGTGGGTGGTCGACGCCGGGTGGATCACCAGCGAACGAACGTCGCCGATGTTGGCGACGTGGCTGTGCAGCTGCAGCGCGTCGACGAAAGCCTTGCCGGCCTCCGCGCCGCCGGCCAGCTCGAAGGCCAGGACCGCGCCGGTGCCCTTGGGCGCCAGCCTCTTTGCCCGTTCGTGCCACGGCGAACTCGGCAGTCCCGCGTAGTTGACCGACAGCACGTCGTCGCGGGCTTCCAGGAACTCGGCGACCCGCTGGGCGTTGGCGACGTGCCGCTCGATGCGCAGGCTCAACGTCTCCAGACCCTGGGCCACCAGGAACGCGTTGAACGGCGACGCGGCGGAGCCGAGGTCGCGCAGCAGCTGCACGCGGGCCTTCAGGGCGAAGGCCGGCGGCCCCAGCTCGGCGTAGACCACGCCGTGATAGCTGGGGTCGGGGGTGGTGAAGCCGGGGAAGCGGCCCTGGGTCCAGTCGAAGGTTCCGCCGTCGACGATCACCCCGGCGATCGCCGAGCCGTGCCCGCCCAGGTATTTGGTGGCCGAGTGGACCACCACGTCGGCGCCCTGGGCCAGCGGCTGGATCAGGTAGGGCGTGGCGATGGTGTTGTCGACGATCAGCGGCACCCCGTTGCGATGCGCGACCTCGGCGACCGCCGGGGTGTCCAGGATGTCGATCTGCGGGTTGGAGATGGTCTCGGCGAAGAACGCCTTGGTGTTCGGCCGGACCTCGGCCTGCCAGGCGTCCAGGTCGTCGGGATCGGAGACGAAGCTGACCTCGATACCGAGCTTGGCCAGCGAGTAATGGAACAGGTTGTAGGTGCCGCCGTAGAGCCGGGGGCTGGACACGATGTGATCGCCGGCACCGGCGACATTGAGGATCGCGAACGTCTCCGCCGCCTGCCCGGAGGACAGGAACAGCGCTGCGACGCCTCCCTCGAGGGCGGCGATGCGCTGCTCGACCACGTCGGTGGTCGGATTACCGATGCGGGTGTAGATGTTGCCCGGCTCAGCCAGCGAGAAGAGTGCGGCGGCGTGTGCGACGTTGTCGAAGGTGTACGACGTGGTCTGGTAGATCGGCAGGGCGCGCGCGTTCGTCGTCGGGTCCGGCCGCTGGCCGGCGTGAATCTGCTTGGTCTCGAAGGACCACTGCGCGGTCGGGTCCGTCTCGGTGGTGCCGTCAGTGCTCATGAGAATGCTCCCCTGTCTGGCTCAGGGGTCCGATCACGACGGACCCGCGCTTGCCGCGTAGCCGTTCCGGCTACTCAACCTGGTCATCACCCGGGGCACCCCACCGCGGTTGGAGGGTTGCCGGCCAGCAAGCCGGGGCTAAACGCTGGCACTCATGACCGATTCGCAGCTTATCGTATGGCTGCTGTGTCCTGCCAAATCGACAGGCGAGGCGGCTCAGCCGGCCGGCGGTTCGAGGGCGCGAACGGGCGGCGACACTTCTTCCAGGAACTCCAGGATCACCTCGGTGACGCGGCCCGGCGCCTCGAACATCGGTACATGTCCGACGTTTTCGAGCACGGTGAACTGGTGGTCGTCGGGCAGGTGGTGACGGAAGTGCTTGCTGAACCTGGGAGAGGGGACGATGCGGTCCTTGGTGCAGATCACCAGGTGTGCCGGCACGGCGTTCTCGGCCAGTTCCTGCAGACCGGGCATCAGCAATGCCTTGAGCAGGAGCTGGAAGTAGGCCGGGCAGTGCGCGACGTCGTCGATGATGACGCTGAGCTCGCGCTCGCTGACGCCTTCGGGTTTCGCGCTGATCGCGTACGTGGCCAGCTGACGACTGAACGGCACGCGCATGACGTTCGGGCCGAACAGCCAGGCGAACACCAGCAGCGGAATGCCCAGGATGAACTTGGCGATCACCTCGAACTTGGCCAGGCTCCAGCGCGTCCAGCCGCCGGCCGGGGCGATGCCGGTGACGCTGCGGGCGCGGCCGCGCCGCTCCAGTTCGAACGCGACCCAGCCGCCCAGCGAGTTGCCGACGATGTGAGCGGTCTCCCAGCCGAGCTCGTCCATCTGACGTTCGACGTGGTCGGCCAGGACCTGCGAGGACAGGAACCAGGTGCCGGCGCGGGGGCCTCCGTTGTGGGCGGCCATGGTGGGTGCGAACACCTCGTAGCTGCCGGTGTCGGCCAATTGCTGGGCGACGACTTCCCACACCGTCTGGGACATCAGGAACGGGTGCAGCAGCAGGATCGGCTCCGCGGAGCCGTCCGTGGGTCCGAGGTGGATGGGCTGCCGGGTGGCGCCCGCCGATGACGGTCTACGCAGACGGAGCATAAATCCGACAGTAAATGCGGTACCGCCGGTACCGCAAGCCGCCCCCCGGGCCCCCGGTCGTCGCCCAGAGTGAAGCTGTCTTCACGCTCGACGCCGAGCGTGAAGACAGCTTCACGTTCGGCGCTCGAGGACCCGTGAAAAGATCGGGGCATCATGAGCACCCCTACCGGAACCCGCCGGATCTTCTCCGGCGTGCAGCCCACCTCCGACTCTCTCCACCTCGGCAACGCCCTGGGCGCGGTGGCCCAGTGGGTGGGGCTGCAGGACGGGTACGAGGCGTTCTTCTGCGTCGTCGACCTGCACGCCATCACCATTCCGCAGGACCCCGAGGCGCTGCGGCGCCGCACGCTGATCACCGCCGCGCAATACCTGGCGCTGGGCATCGACCCGAACAGCGCCACCATCTTCGTGCAGAGCCACGTGCCGGCCCACAGCCAACTGGCGTGGGTGCTGGGCTGCTTCACCGGCTTCGGCCAGGCCTCGCGGATGACGCAGTTCAAGGACAAGTCGACTAAGCAGGGCGCCGACTCCACCACCGTCGGACTCTTCACCTACCCGGTGCTGCAGGCCGCCGACGTGCTGGCCTACGACACCGATCTGGTGCCGGTGGGCGAGGACCAGCGCCAGCACCTGGAGTTGGCGCGCGACATCGCGCAACGGTTCAACAGCCGCTTCCCGGACACCTTCGTGGTTCCCGATGTGCTGATCCCCAAGGTCACCGCCAAGATCTACGATCTGCAGGACCCGACGTCGAAGATGAGTAAATCGGCGTCCACCGACGCCGGACTGATCAGCCTGCTCGACGATCCGGCCAAGTCCGCCAAGAAGATTCGTTCGGCGGTCACCGACAGCGAGCGCGAGATCCGCTATGACCCGGTGGCCAAGGCCGGTGTCTCGAACCTGCTGAGCATCCAGTCGGCGGTCACCGGGGTCGCGATCGACACTCTGGTCGACGGCTACGCCGGGCGTGGCTACGGCGATCTGAAGAAGGACACGGCCGAGGCGGTCGTCGAATACATCAGGCCGATCAGGGACCGGGTGGCGGAGCTGACGGCCGATCCGGCCGAGCTGGAGTCGGTGCTCGCCGCCGGCGCCCAGCGCGCCAACGATGTCGCCAGCAAAACCTTGCAGCGGGTCTACGATCGGTTAGGTTTCCTGCCGCAAAGGGAATGAATTGACCGTCGATCAGCAGACCGGGCCAGGGCTCCTGGATCGGCTCCGGGCGCGGTATGGCTGGCTGGACCATCTCATCCGCGCCTTTCTGCACTTCAGAGCGTGCAATGGCAACCTCTTCGCGGCGGGTCTCACCTACTACACGCTGATCGCGCTGTTTCCTTTGCTGATGATCGCTTTCGCGGTGGGCGGCTTCGCATTGTCGCGGCGTCCCCAACTGGTCGACGCGATCGACGATCGCACCCGGTCCTGGGTGTCGCCCGAGCTGGGTCAGCAACTGGTCACGTTGATGAATTCGGCGATCAAGGCACACACCTCCGTTGGCGTGATCGGGCTGGTCTTCGCGGCGTGGATGGGCCAGACCTGGATGTACCGGCTGCGGGAAGCGTTGTGCAGGATCTGGGGCCATCAGCCCGACAGGCTGGGCTTCGCGCGCACCATCGTGTCCGATCTGGCCGCCGTGCTGGGCACCTTCGCGGTGGTGGTGGCCACCATGACGCTCGCCGCGCTGGCCCATGCTGAGCCGACGAAGATGGTGCTGAATCTGCTTGGCATACCTGAACTCTCGGTATTCCACTGGGTATTCCGCACCATGTCGGTGGTGATATCTTTCCTGGTGTCGTGGCTGGTTTTCAGCTGGGTCATCGTTCGATTACCGCGGGAGTCGGTTGGTGTGGCCACCTCGATGCGGGCCGGTCTGATGGCGGCCGTCGGGTTCGAGTTGTTCAAATGGGTGGGCTCGCTGTACCTGCGGATGGTGCTGCGCAGCGTCGCGGGGGCGACGTTCGGGCCACTGTTGGGCCTTCTGATATTCGCCTATGTCACCTGGGTTTTGGTGCTGTACAGCACCGCCTGGGCCGCGACCGCGCCGGGGGCGTCGTGACCGAGCCGACTGACAAGCCCGGGTTTTTGCAGCGGCTGCGCACCCGCCACCCGCGGTTGGACCATATCCTGCGGGCCTACCAGCGCTTCGCCAAGCAGAAGGGCACCTTCTTCGCGGCGGGCCTGACGTACTACACCATCTTCGCGCTGTTCCCGTTGCTGATGGTGGGTTTCGCAGCGGCGGGCTACGTGCTGGCGGGCCGGCCGCAGTTGTTGCAGACGATCGACGGCCGGATCCGGTCCGCGGTGTCCGGCGAATTGGGCCAGCAGATGGTCGATCTGATCAACTCGGCGATCGATGCGCGCGCATCGGTCGGGTTGATCGGTCTGGCCACGGCGGCCTGGGCCGGGCTCGGCTGGATGTGGCATCTGCGCGAGGCGCTCAGCGAGATGTGGGAACAACACATCGAACCGGATGGCTATGTGCGCACCAAGCTTTCCGATCTGGCCGCGATGGTGGGTACCTTCCTGGTGATCATGGTCACGGTCGCGCTGAGCGCGCTCGGGCAGAAGAGACCGATGGCGGCTGTCCTGAGATGGCTTCACATTCCTGACTATTCGGTGTTCGACGAGATCTTCCGCGGTGTTTCCGTACTGGTTTCGGTGCTGGTGACGTGGCTTCTCTTCACCTGGATGATCGCCAGGCTGCCTCGGGAGTCGGTGCGTTTCACCACCTCGGTGCGGGCCGGGCTGATGGCGGCGCTGGGTTTCGAGGTGTTCAAACAGGTGGGTTCGCTCTACCTGCAGACGGTGGTGCGCAGCCCGGCGGGAGCGGCGTTCGGTCCGGTTCTGGGGTTGATGGTGTTCGCGTTCGTGACGTGGTCGCTGCTGTTGTTCAGTACCGCGTGGGCGGCCACGGCGACGCCTGAGGACCCGCGGGACCGACACGTCGACCCGCCACCCCCGGCGGTCATCAGTCCGCGGATCCTGGTTGAAGAGGGTTTGCGCCCGCGGCAGACTGTTGCGGCCATGGCGGCGGGAGCCGTTGGCGCGCTGACACTCTCGCGGGTGTTCAGGCGCCGTCGCTGAGTTCGGTGCGCATCCTGGCAGCGAACGCGGCAACGGCTTTGAGCGGACGCATCATCACGGTGATCTCATCGACCAGTCCGTCGTCGTCGGTGTGCAGGAAATCGCAGCCCTGGATGTCCAGTCCGTCGACGGTCGCTCTGAACATGAGCGCGCCGTCCAACTCCCGCTCGAACCGGAAGTCGTCGAGCACCTTGGCGACGGTACCGACCACCATCGCGATCACGGCACGGCCGCGGTAGGGCCGCTTCGCGATGGGTCGTAAACCAGGTGTAGCCATCCCTGTCATGCCGAAATCCCTAGCGAGGCATACGAAGGCGGCACTGGTCGTAGCCGGTGCAATATTGGCGGCTGGAGTCGGCTTGGGTCTGCCCGCCCAGGCTCGTGCCGAAAGCCCGTTAGCGGCCTTCTGCGCTGACAATGCAGCTCACTAGCAAGTCTGCCGTGCGCCGCCAACTGTTGGCAGTTCTAGAACTGCACGGCCGTGGCTTACACGCCATTGAAGGCAAGGGAACCGCCGTAGGCAACCATTCTTCGTCGCGTCAACGAAGACTTGGTGCGAATACCGAATCGCTACCCGTTTGTCGGTCAGTCCATTTGGTACCTCCCAACCGTGAGCATCAGACCGTTCATCGGGATCGTAGGCGCGGTGCTCGTGATGGGGGCTTAGTGCTTCTACACCTCGCCGCGTTACCTTATGGCGATGCGTTGGTTTGCCCGTCCCGAAAACGACCCCCACCAACTCAGGGCGGTGCCACGGCTGGCTTCGTGGAACAAGGCCGGCGATCCAGACAAAGTTCGTCTGCGGGCGTATCTGAATGACACCGGAGCGCTTCTCACTGTCTCACGCATCGACGGCCCATGGTCGCTCCGACTCGACGTTGGGCTCCCCAAGACACGGGATTTACTCCACGAGGTGGCCAGAACTGACATGCCTACGTAATGAAGACGGTGCTTTCTTGCATTCCCGCTGTGTCAGACTGCTGCGTGGCCAAAGACGGCAATCAGTGCCATGCCTGATCGATCGGCGCAGAAGCAGCAACGCGGCGGACGCCATCGCGATGACACCGCTGCCGGCAGGCACTTCCCGACCCCCCATCACCGCGTGGTATTGGCAAGCCTAAGTGCCGGTGTCGTTGTCATGGCTGGCTACTGCGCGGTAGCAACCGATGCAACCAAAGGTCATGGCGGTGACCGCGTCGCACAGTCGGCCACGACATCACCCGGCGGCGCCTTGGCGCCGCAACCGACGCCCGTCCCGCAAGCATCCGCCCCCGCCTCCACCGACACTCTGGAAACCGACTTCGCCCAATTGCGAGAAAGGATGCGCGGCAAGGTAGCGATCGCGATTAGCGCCGTGGGGGCAGATGCAAAAGCCAGGGTCCTCGGCGATTGGCCAGCAGGGCCGGCCTGGTCGACGATCAAAGTGCCATTAGCCATCGCCGTGCTGCGGGAAACAAACCAAACGGAAGTCAGCCAGAACATGGTCGCGGCGATCACCGACTCGGACAACGCGGCAGCTGAATCGTTGTGGAGCAGCCTCGGCGAACCGTCGGTCGCTGCACAAAAAGTCGAGGCAGTCCTTCGCGAAACTGGGGATCAGACCGCGGTTCAATCGCGCAGAGTTCGACCGCCGTTTACTGCATTCGGCCAGACTATCTGGTCTCTGACCGCGCAGACTCGGTTCATATCTTCTGCAGTGTGCGATACCCGGAACGGGACGATCTTCGCGTTGATGGGACGCATTACTCCGGATCAGAGCTGGGGCCTCGGCAACATTTCAGGAGCCCGCTTCAAAGGTGGTTGGGGGCCGAAACCAACAGGCGAATACCTCGTCAGACAGATAGGCGTGATACCCACACCCGGGGGGATGACTGCCGTCTCGATGGCTGTTGAGCCTGCGTCGGGATCCCTGGCCCAAGGTACCGAGGAACTCAGCGACGTCGCCAGTTGGCTATTCGCTCACCGTGCACAGTTGCCCACCGGGGAGTGCAGCACCTGAATTGGGCGCCGGGACGTCAATAGCTAGGGCCCGGCGGGCCAAAACTTGGATTGCTCGCCTGTGCCCGCCCCTGGATAAACGCGGCGAAGATTGCAGCCCCTGTCAAAACCAACGACAACACACAGGCGCCGATCAAGCCCACTCCTGGCGAAAAATCGTTGTGCGCTAGGCCGGGCGGATCGCCGAAGGTCCCCGCGACATCAACGATGTGGCTGGTGCAAATCAACCCTGTGACTCCGCCGAGAACCGCCACCGTAACAGCTATCAGCATGCGTTGCCTCACCCACAGGTAGGCGATCCCCGCGAGAATCGCGATGATGCCCAATAGGAGCGCAATCCAGCCGGGATTTGTATTTTGTAGCGCATTAAGTTCGGGGGTCTCGATTTTGCCACTCATCGACGTTCCGTCGCCAGAAATTCTGACTGTCATGCTCGGTTTTCCAAGGCCGGGAAACGCTAAGGTTCTCGAACCGTACAGACCGTCATCGAATCTGCCGGCCGCACTTACCCGGCCCCACGGCAGGAACGAAGCAATGACCAAGGCGGCGCCGCACGCCGCGGTGACCAGTCCCACCACTCGGTCAGCGCCCTGCGCGATCCCGGCCCAAAGCCGCGGCGGTCGACCTGGCTGGTGTGGTGCCGCGAAGGCCCCGGAGGAGACCGGCGCAGCGGGAGTGCCGGCGGATCCATAGAGATGCGACGGGCCAGAAGGAGCGCCACCGGCCCCGGATGGATCGTAAGGTCCGTAGGCAGGGTAAGGGACGCTCGTTGGCGAGCTGAAACCGTACGGGTCCACGGGGGACGCCGTGTACGGATACCCGGTTGCGTACTGGTCTGGGAAACCGGCACTTCCAGCCGAGGCAGCGGGGTAGGGGGCAGGGTAGCCGCTCGCGGGCTGCCCGAATGAGGTGTCATTGTCGGCATAGCTGGAAGACTGGGAATCTGCCGGTCCGGGCGAGTGAGGCCCGGTCGCGTCAGGCGAGGGACCACGCCCGGTGGGCGAGGAAGACTTTCGCCGACGCTGCGGAGTCCAACCATTGCCGTCGAAGAACCGTTCAGCGCCTGAGCCATCTGGGTCGTCGTACCACCCTGGTGAGTGCGGCGTCGTCATCGCAGATCCCTCCCTACCTGGCCCGCACCCCGATGAACGGAGAATAGCGCGCATCCGACCCGCTGGTAACACCTGCTGAGCAACGACTTCGCTGCACGCGCACGGGGCCCCCGTGCCGTATGTGGCGTTTGCTGCCGCTAGGTCCATCGGAGGCAGCAACCGGGGCGGTGCCGTGAACGAGAGACCTCCATTTGAGGCGGATGGGTAAACCAATTCCTACCCCACAGCCGCGGCTCAGTGTTAGCCTGACCCGAGGTTAGCGGATCCGGCGACTCACGAGAATGCCTCCGCAGGCTAAGCGTTCAACGTGTCATCACGGGGGTTGGAAAGTGGAGCCAAAAGGGTCGATCCTGCTCGTCTACTTCGTTGCCGACGAATCGGGATCGATGGGCAACAACATCGGCGAACTGAACGAGGGGCTCGTCACACTCCAAGACGCGCTACAAAGACAACCGTTTGCTGCCGCTCGGGTGCGCTTCTCGGTGATCGGGTTCTCCGATACAGCCTTCACCCACCTGGAAGCTGCAGACCTGCGAGAGACGACATGGTTGCCGTCTCTGGGTGCCAACGGGCTGACCTCCTACGCAGCTGCATTCCAAGAGCTCGAGTACCGTATATCCGTAGACATTCCCCACCTGAAGGCCAGCGGATACACCGTCCATCGGCCCGCCGTGTTCTTCCTGACCGACGGCCAACCGAACTCGCGCGATAACTGGCGCGCAGCCCGGGAACGCTTGCTAGCACAACCCGCGGCGCCGAACATCATTGCTTTTGGAATCGGCGACGCCGATGCCGACACCGTCGCCCAACTCGCCACCAAACAGCATTACGCCTTCAAATCGGCGCGTGGAGTGGACACCGGTGCCGCACTGTCAGAGTTCCTCACATCCTTGACGCAATCAGTCATCAGCTCGGGACAGGCGTTCGCTGCTGGCAACGCAGAGCTGCAGTTTGACCGCCCAGAAGGCTTCACCCTGGCCGTCGACGTCGTCTAGGGCTCATGGCACGCTTTCGACGGGTCCGGCACCGCGTTGAGCCCGCGCACCAGGATTCGCTAACGAACGACTCACTCTCCGACGATCCGACTCAGCCGCTCGACCTTCCTCAGAGCACGCCGGTCGACTCGCCGTTGGTCCAACAGTTCACCATCGCCAAGAGATCCGAAGCAGCAACCGTAGCGGAAGTCATCGGACCCCTCGCGATACCACAAATCACGGTAGGACCACCGTCTCCCTGCACAGAGCCGGAACCAATTGGTGCGCAATACCGTTCCTTCCCGTTCCGCCCGGATGTGGTCATTGACGGGTGGTCAACCGATTCGATCACCGTTCGCGGTGTCTCCCAACGAGGACACCTACACCGCTACAACGGTGCACCACGTCAAGACGACTTCGCCATCCACCACGCATCAGGCGGTCGAGTCGTCATCCTTGTCGCAGATGGAATTTCGGGGGCGCGCCAATCACACATCGGCGCAAGCGCAGCCATCAAGCAGGCTGCGCGGTGGCTACAGGAACATCTCAATGACGATTCCGCACAGACCGATTGGCTGACACTGTTCAAGAACGTCGCCTGGGAACTCACCGAGCAGGCACAAAGCCTTCTGCAGCTCGCCGAACCTGACCCTCTGCGCGCTGAGCAAGAAATGGCCACCACTTTGGTATGCGGGATCATCGAGCCACGAGACCCGGGGCGGTCGCGTGCCTATGTTGTGGGCGTCGGCGACTCAAGCGCATGGCTACTTTCGCGGGGAGCATTCCGTCACCTCCTAGGTGGAAAACCCCTGCAAGACAGCGCCATTACTACCTCATCGGTGGCCGGATTGCCTCGTCTGCCTGCTGAACTGACGCCGGTAGTTGTCGAATTCACCGACCGCGATGTGTTACTCATCGGCACCGACGGCATCGGGGACCCCCTTGGTACCGGGCAAGGCGGAGTGGGGAACCTATTGCGAGCCGTGCTGAGCACCTCATCTCCGCCCTCGCTCATCGAGTTCGCCCACGCCGTCGACTTCAGCCGCGAAATGTTTGACGACGATAGGACTTTAGTAGCGGTTTGGTCAAAGCGACCCCCACCAGCGGTACCGTCACCGCAACGACCAGGTGCTGACAGGAGGGTCGATGGCGCGTGCGGTTAAGCAAGTCAGCGAACTGGGCGAACTGACCAAGATCGGTCAAGGTGGCCAGGGGGTGGTGTACCGAGCGCCGAACCTCAAGACCAAATTCACGTCATCCATGGTCTACAAGCAGTACAAGGCCAAGGCTCGCAACGAGATCGATTTCAGTGCCCTGGCTGCAATGCCGGAACTCGTGGAGAAGTCTCTGACGTCTGACGATGGCGAACGACTCATCTCACTCGCGGCCTGGCCCTGCGAGCTCGTCGAAGAGAACGGGGCCCAAACGGGTTTCGTTATGCCCGAAATTCCAGACGAATTCTTCATCCCGCTGACGACCCTCAAAGGGGTATCGAGAAACCTCGCCGAATTCCAGCACTTACTGAACGCCGAATCGATCCTGCAGGCACGAGGCATCGACATCGATGACGTGCAACGCTACACACTGCTGCGCGAAGTAGCCTCCGGGCTCACCTTTCTGCACAGTAACGGCGTGTGCGTCGGTGACATCTCACCCAAAAACCTGCTGTTCTGTCTAGCGCCGCGAGCGAAGATCTACTTCATCGATTGTGACGCCATGCGGATTAACGGGGTATCGGCCCTACCGCAAGTCGAAACACCGGGCTGGGAAATTCCTTCGGGGGAGGAACCGGCCACTGTCTACTCCGACACCTACAAACTCGGCCTACTCGCGCTGCGACTGCTTGTCGGCGACCAGGATGTCAGGACGCCTCAACACATTCCGGCCACAGCGCCCAAAGTGCTTCGTGGCCTGATCACCGACACCCTGGAACGCCCTACACACAAGCGACCGCTACCCGAGTCGTGGACCTACATTCTCGGACACGCCATCGAAGAAGCGCAGCACCGAAAGAAGACCGCCGCGCCTCCGAAACTGCCTCCTGTCGCCCAAACCCCGCCCCCACCCCAGCCTCCGCCTCACCGAGTGCCACAACAGTGGAACACCGCGGGAAGGCCCACTACAAGCGGACAGATGTCGCCTGCGGCTAAGGGTTCGATTCTGGCCGTCGTCGGCGGCCTTGCGATAGTTGTCGTCGCCCTGCTGGCGATCGGCAGCCAACGCGGGACCGACTCGGGGTCGCAGGCGCCCTCGAGTTCATATGCCTATCCCACCACGAGATACGGAGATTACGGCGGGTCCACGTCCTTTGCCCTATCGACTCCGTCGACCCGTCCCTCGCTTCCCTTGGGCACTCCGCCAGACGTACTGCACGGCGCCGACGGCAGCGGAGACTATGCCTGCAGCGGTGGGCATAGCCTTTACACCAACGGCAGGTCCTACCTGGTCGCGCCCGCCACTCCCCGTGGGCCCCATTACACGTCCTGCGGGTTTGCCATCGCGGTAGGGCAGACCTACCTAGCGACGGTCAATGATTGGCAATACCCGACGCAAATCAGCGTTCAAAGCCCGAAAGCGAACTGCACCAACACCCAGTGCGATGGCACCAAGTTCGTCATGCAATGCCGAATGGAC
The DNA here is from genome assembly GCF_031583025.1 of Mycobacterium sp. Z3061. NCBI lineage: Bacteria > Bacillati > Actinomycetota > Actinomycetes > Mycobacteriales > Mycobacteriaceae > Mycobacterium > Mycobacterium pumcae. Next base: position 1,474,110 of record NZ_CP134062.1, read on the forward strand.
GGCCCTTACGCCGCCATGTGGATTGAGTGCCGCGGCGGCAACGATGCGGTCGTCTACATTTTCGGCGGCTAAGCAGTCGGCGTCCGCGGCGAACGAGAAGGGTCGTCAAACCTGTTCGGCGGGCACCCCAGATTACTGCTCGAGCGCCCGGCGGAGCCGTGCGGTTGCGGGGGCTTATGCGGAGGACCGTGAGTTGTAGCGTGCAACGTTCTGCGTTAACTCAGCGCATGGGTACTGGTATTGCACCAGGGCCAGCCGGATAAGGGAGAGGCACCAGGCCGTCGTTCCGGAGGGGGCTCAGCGCATACCCTGAATCCCCGGGAGCGTAGAACACAACCGGAACGCCGTTAGACGTTCGAGCAGATGTGAAGGTGCCGCCGCCTCCAAAAGTGCGCCACAAATTGCCCACGTCATTCATTGCCGCAGACTGTGTTGCGAATGTAGCAGCAAAGACGTTAGCCCCATTCGTCCGTGCGAAACAGGTACCAACCGCGGTCGCGTTCGGCGTGAACGAGTTAGAACCGAAGTGGTCAGAATAGGTTCCTGGCTGGCATACCAACGACGTCCAGTATTCGACTGAATCGGCGTACGCCGCCGGGACCCACCCCACAGTCAGTGGGACGGCCGTAATTACTGTCAACGATAAGGCCGCTCGCGCGACCGTCGCTACGCAAGTCCGCGACTTAGTTACGGCAGCCCAGTGCATTGCGCGCACCTCCATGTCGATGCAGATAATTGTGGTCGCATCGCACTGGCAGGGCAACACGCCTCTGAGATGCAACGATGAACCGAGTGCTCGACCGACCAGCTGGCGTTCGCCGACGATCATGACGCTGTCGTTTTGAGAACTCGTCGTCGGACGCTGTGTGGAGCGGCCAGCTGGATCCACTGAAAGTCTGGCCGGAGGGACGAGTCGGGTCCCACTCCGCAGCCCGACAAACGACGCCATCGCAGCGCTGACAGCAACAATGACGCTCGGAGCGAGAACCCTTCGCTCCCAGGCTATTTCCCGCGCTAGGCACCGTTGGTAGGTGCGTGACGTGCGATCAACCTGGCCAACGCCGCTGGTCATTTACCGACCCCTCTCCACGACATGGGAGACACATCGTGGCGTCCACAGTCGAGGTCGTCGTCCGGCTCAAAGACCGGGATGGATGAGGGGATGCACCTGCGCCCGGATGGACCGGCGGCCATTGGTTATTGAGTGCGATGTGGACGTGAACCTTTGAATTCTCGAGTAGTAGCAGTAACTTTCACCCATGCGTTTGACATTCGGGTAGCATTCCGCGGTTGGGCGCGTGTCCAAGTATCGCCATTCAAGCGGCGTACGCCGCAGGAAGAGGGACCGACTCGTGGTCTGACACGTCCCGGTCTAGTTGGGGGAACTCAATGTCCTACGTCTACGCATTCCCAGACTCCTTTGCTGCCGCGGCAGCCAACGTATCGAGAATTGGCTCCTCGTTGAGCACCGCAAACCAAGCTGCTGCAAACACCACCGCCCAGGTGGTTTCCGCGGCAGCTGATGAAGTATCGGAGGCGGTCGCCGCGCTTTTTTCTCGGCATGGCCAGGCATATCAGTCGTTGTGTATCGACGCGGCGGCGTTTCATGAACGTTTCCTGCATACGCTGAACAGCAGCGCATCGGCGTACGCCGGTGCCGAGGCCGCTAGCGTCGAGCAACTCCTTCTCGACGTGATCAACGCGCCGACCAACGCACTGTTAGGCCGTCCGCTGATCGGCGACGGTGTCAACGGAGCACCCGGTTCGGGCGCCAACGGCGGCGCGGGTGGAATTCTGTGGGGCAATGGCGGCAATGGCGGGTCCGGGGCGCCTGGTCAGGCGGGCGGTCGCGGTGGCGACGCCGGCCTTTTCGGCAATGGTGGCAACGGGGGTGTGGGCGGCACGGGCGTGACGGGTGCGTCAGGTATGCGCGGCGGCGACGGCGGTATCGGTGGTGTCGGCGGCAAGGGCGGGTGGTTGCTCGGCAGCGGTGGGGCAGGGGGAGTTGGCGGGGCCGGTGGCATCGGGGGCGTGGGGGTGGCCGATGTCGGCGCGGGCGCCGGTTCTGGTGGAAACGGCGGCGACGGCGGTAGAGGGGGCAGCGGCGGGCTTGGCTCTCCGTTCGGTCAAGTGGGGGCCACCGGGGCCGGTGGCGCCGGTGGTGCCGGTGGAGTCGGTGGGGCGAGCCCCATCGGTGTTGGTGGAACCGGAGGTACTGGCGGCAATGGGTACGCCGGCGGCAACGGGTTCACCAGCGGTGCCGGCGGTGTGGGCGGCGATGGAGGCATGGGGTTGACCGGCGGCACTGGAGGCGATGGAGGTGCGGCCCTCGAGGCTGGACCCGGCAACGCTGTCGCCGGCAACGGCGGTGCCGGCGGCAGAGGTGTGATCGGCGGCGTCGGAGGGGCCGGCGGCACGGCGGTGACCCAGGGCGGCGGGACAGCTTATGGAGGTGCCGGCGGAGCTGGCGGCCTTGGCAGCGGCCAGAACATTCCCGGCTACGGCGGTATTGGGGGCGACGCCTACGCCTACGGAAGCGGTGACGCCCTTGGCGGTGCCGGAGGACTAGGGAAGACCGGTGGTATCGGCGGGGCTGGTTATACCTACGGAAGCGGGAACGCATCAGGTGGAACGGGAGGGTCGGGTAACGGCGAACTCGTCGGGGGTGCGAACTCGGGTGTCGGCGGCAAGGGCGGCGCCGCCTATGCCCATGGCAGTGGAAACGCAGGCGGCGGCCAGGGCGGTACCGGCGGAGGCACAGGTGGTATGGGCGGGACCGGCTCGACCTTTGGGCAGGGAACCGCGACTGGCGGGATCGGCGGTAGCGGCCACAATTTCGCAAACGGCGACGGGGGGGATGCCATCGCATACGGCAGCGGAAATGCCCGCGGCGGCAACGCCACTGGCGGTGCGGACGGCGGAGATGCCTATAACTACGGAACCGGTAATGCCACGGGTGGCAATGGCGGTGACGGTGGCGGCAGGGGCGGCGGTGATGGCGGAAATGCGTTCGTCGCTAAAGACAGCTCAATGACCTCTGGTGGTCCGGGCAACGCCATCGGAGGAAACGGCGGCAGCGGCTCCTTTAACGGCGGGAAGGGTGGCAGCGGGTACGCCGCCGGTGCTGGTGATGCGACCGGCGGCAACGGCGGCAACGCTAGAGTCGCGGGCGCCGGCGGTGAGGCACGCAACTCCGGAACGGGCAACGCCACCGGTGGGACGGGCGGTAACGGCACCACCGTTTTCAGCGCTGGCAATGGCGGCAACGGAGGGAATGCCTACGTCGCTACGGACGGATCATTCACCTCCGGCGGTCCCGGCAACGCCATCGGCGGTGCGGGCGGTACGGGCACCAATATCGGCGGCAACGGGGGTGACGCAATCACCGCAGGCACCGGCAACGCCCACGGCGGCGCGGGCGGCGCGGGTGTCGATGGCCTTACAGGCAGCAACGGAGGGTCCGGCGGTACGGGGACTGCCTTCGGAGGGGGAAAGGGTGTCGGTGGCAACGGCGGCAACGGCGGCAACGGCGCGACCGGCAGAGGCGGCGATGGTGGCGACGGCGGCAACGCCGCTGCCCTTGATCTGATCAATGCCACTGCCGGTAAGGGCGGTAGCCGCGGCATCGGCGCACCAGATGGGCTGCCCGGCGCTGACGGGACAGCATCGACAGTCCCCTGACGACTATCGGCACCCAGCCACGTGGCCGATCCAGCAAATCGGATGGGCGCCATATAGAAACGGCACCATGCACTCTCGCGCAACGCGATAGAGGGGAGGGAACGGTTGTCCCGCGAGCAACCAGAGCCGAGCCGAAGACGCGCCGGCCGCCGAACGCACCACCAATGCCGAGGCGTCGTTTCCGGCGCGGGCGAAAGGTTCGCCCCCGACCCTTCCCCTCGGACTCATTGGTAAGCCGCCACCGAAGCCATCAAATCCAGACCAGTGTCGCGGAATGATGCTGAACCTCGCTCGTACGGAGAAGTGGGGGTTCGTGTCACGTCTTGGGCACGCGGATTGTCTTGTGCTGGTACCGCTTTAGGGAGGGCAGTTCATAGTTCAGGTCTGCGGCGCCTTTGGGAGTGAAGGGCTTAGTGCCATCAAGTCTTTGCGCGAGCTTCTCCGCCTGCGAACGACCTCCCGTGATTCCGCGCTCATGGCTGACTTCACGCAACACCGAGCCGTCTCGGCGTATCAGCCAGAAGCGACCCTCGTCGGAAGCAATCACCGCGACCTTCCGCGTGCCCTTCCAATCGTTGTTAGTGACTGCCCACAACCGCAGGGCGTCGAAATCATCGGACTCCGCGAATGCCGGGCATGTGGCAACTGCTCCGTGGTCCTCGTATAACCGGTATGTCACCAACGCGTACCTTCTTTCGCATCGTCTGTGGTGTCTGTCAATTCGTGCCTACACAAGTCAACTTGCGGCAGCAAGCAATCCGACGAAAGGCACACGACGCCGATCTTGGTGTGCTGGCCTACCCGGCCCACGACCAGGATGACGCCGTGGCCCACTCGGCAGGGCCCTGGGTGACCGCCGGCCGTCCGTCGCCGCACGACGACCAAACACCGGTGGGAGTACCAATACGTGTGGGGTCGTGGTAGACCTCAACGGAAGTGCGAGGGCGGTCCTTTCGGCGGCCCTGCAGCCCAACGGCCAGAAGGGTGACCATCGCGGCAAAATTTGAATTCACCAAAGACAAAGCTGGCGAGTATCGCTTTCACCTCAAGGCAGCCAATGGCGAAATCATCGCCGCCAGCCAAGGTTATGAGAGCAAAGCCGGCGCCACGAAAGGGATCGAATCGGTAAAGGCGAACGCTGCGGGCGCCGCAGTTGTCGACCTCACGGAATGAATCTTGAGGCCGGGAATCGCGGGTGAAGCCTCGCCGTGGCTGGCTCACTGCAACTCGCCTAATGACCTCGCGTCAGCACCGCGGGGGGCGAGCTCCCTTCCACGCCGGCTGACGCAGCAGGCCGCTAAACTCGCGGTACTCCATTACGCCGACCAGTCGTGGCTGGACCTATTGAAGAAACCTGGCGATACCGCCGTGGGGGGGTAGGGCAACAGTCGCCGGCTTCAATCCGCGAAGCTGCTCGTACAGGGTGCGCCCGCCCTTCGCGTGCAGGCCTGAACGCACCGCTCCGCAAATGGGTGAGGCTTCCGCGATTGTCGTAGGCGGCCAGCGCAAGCGCACCGACAGCCCCAGCGCGGCCACTGACCCACCCCGCGACTCTGAGGTGAGCTTTGCGGTGCACCACTGTCTTGACCCAGGACCTCGAGCGGCGGCCCGGCTGTTGGGTCGAATCAATGCGTTCACCACCACGCCTTCCACCGCGAGATCGCGAGTCGCGACGAGCAGGACCTGCCCATCCAGACTCAGCACGTTGGTTTGTACTGTGGGCCAGCACCCGGGACTGAGGTGACATATGCGACTGCCGATTCCAACTCGTAGGGACCGCGGGCGTCTGCGAAAGCAAGGGTTTGAAAAGTTCTTTGTTGACCGGTTTGAACGCAATCCACGACTACATCGGACACAACGGTGCCGGCCGACGTTTTCACAAGTGCTACGACGATCACGTTGAGCGGCCCGTCCCTATCAAGGGTTAGGCGTCCGGTCGCGGATGGGCCAGAAAAGCCGGTGTCGGCCCGGACGGCCGCATCGGTCAAAGCCACCTGTGGTGGATTCACGGTGTCCCACTGCAGCCATTTTCCAAGAATTGTCAGTTGGACTGAGCCGACGGTCTTTCCATCCGGCACGATGACGCCGGCCAGTCCGTATTCGCCGCCGGGTGGAAGTTGGTAGATGGTGCTGGCCATTGCACCCGGTAGGCCTCCTTGCCCCTCGGTGCCCAACAGCGCACCATGTTCATCGAGAATCGCCAACTCGAACGGGGATCGAACCAATCCCACTTCGGTATTGGGATTTCGGAACCGTACGTCCAAAAAGCGACCAACTTGGGTGAAGCTGACGACAACGTCGTGTGAGGCTCCCGGCGCGGCGCTGGCGGACGTCCGCGGGCTGCCAGTATGCGGGGCGATGGTCAGGTTCGAACGGCCGCTACTGGGCATTGGCTGTTTGGACTCATCTCGGGGAATTGCGGTGTTGCGCAGAAAAAGCACCAAACAGAGAACGGCAACAGTCGCGGTGATCCCGGCAGCCCAAATGACCCGTTTGCCCTTTTGCGACCATCTTGATGGGACTGCAACGTTTTCGGCCGCTGGCGCAGGGGCAGTCGGGGCAGCATAGGTTCCGAAAGGCGTGGTGGGTTGGCCCAAAGCGCCTCGTGCGGCAGCGGCGAGTTCTTTGGCGCTCGAGTAGCGCCCATTGACGTCTTTCGCCATGCCTTTCGCGACGACCTCGTCGAAGGCTGGATTGATGTCTGGTTGGGCAATTGACGGGCGCGGCGGCGGATCGGCGAGATGCGCAGCGGCTTGGCTTTCTAGGGTGTCTCCGGGAAAGGGGCGGTTGCCTGTCAAGCACTCATAGAGGACGCAGGCTAGTGCATAGATGTCCGCGCGGTGGTCGACTTCCCCGGCGCGGAATCGTTCCGGGGCCATGTAATGCCAGGATCCGATCATTGTCCCGGATTGGGTCAAGCTGGTCTGTTCGGCGCCGACGGCGAGACCGAAGTCAATCAGGTAGGCATCATCGTCCTCATCGAGCAATATGTTGGACGGTTTGACGTCGCGGTGCACCAAACCAGCCTTGTGAGCGGCCTGCAAGGCTTTAGCGACCTGCTCGATGATCCGCACTGCCCGCTCGACTGGCAATCGGCCACCGGCAAGGACGGCTTGCAAATCCCGACCCTCGATCAGCCGCATATCCACGTACAGCTGGCCGTCAATCTCACCGTAGTTGTGGATTGGGATGACATGCTTGTTACTCAACTGCGCCGCGGTGTCTGCCTCGCGGCGGAACCTCTGCACGAAAGAGTCATTCCCAGCCAAGTGGGCGGGGAGCAGTTTGATTGCGACAACGCGGTGGTTAGCTGCCGAGTCATAGGCGCGCCAGACTTCCCCCATACCGCCACGCCCCAGCAACTCGATAAGGCGGTACCGGCCGAATGGCTTCCCTTCCATCGACCAACCATAAGCAGCCGACCGAAACCTACCTTGCACCAGCCCCGCACCGGTCTCGCGCTGGCACGGGATTAATGACGGATGCTTCGCGGTAACGAAATGCGATACACGCGTCGGTATACGTACGCGCTGAGCCTCGAACGGCGGCTTCGACTTTCACACCCCTCCGCACATATACAGTCAGCCGTTTGGCTCAACGGCCGCAGCCTCGCTGACTAGATGTGCGCTTCGTTTGTGCACAGTGCACCGCTGTTGGTGTGATTGGTGTTGGCCCGTTGCCGCCGGGAGCATCCCACCCCGGCGGCCATCCTCAGGTTTCACCAAAAGCGCACTTCCTTGAGGAACATTCGGATTGCGTGTTGTAGTGCCCTACTCCAGGCGGTGAACGCGAGGGCCCGCTTGGCGTTGGCGGTGAAAGAGAACACCTGGCGGGGGCGCAGCTCAGTGCGCGCTTCTCGGCGTTACTCGGTGAAGGCGTTGCCGGTGTTGCTACACATCAACCGTGCGGCCGCGACACTAGCCGGTGTGCCGTCACTGTAGATGGACACGATCGCCGCCTTCTGCTTGATTTGCTCATCCCTGTCGAGGATGCACCGGCGTTTCAAGCCGTCGACGTTCTGGAAATCTTTTTGACTGTAATCAGCTTCGGCGCCCGAACACATGCCCTTGCCAGGCACTCTGAGGTTGTAAACCTGCACGTAGTAGGGCCCGCCCTGGTAGGTGGTGAACCGGCAGTAATAGGTGTTAGCGGGGTCGGCCGAGGCGATACCGCCGCAACTCGTGAAAAACATCAACGCCGTGAGGACCGACATCAAAAACCGCATAGGCGGCCGGTTACCCCAACAGTGCCCTTTTCAAAATCGGGGGGCTCAGAACGCGGATGCCGATCGCGGAATCGTCTGGGGCAACGCTGGTTGCGGCGCTCCGGGCCAAGCGGGCGGTCGCGGGAGGCGCGAGTATTCGACAATGAGGTATGGGAGGAGCCGGCGGAACCGGGGCGCCCCCGCACTTGTCGGCGTTCGTTGGGGCACTGTGCGGGCCGGCGGCACCGGTGGGCTGCTGTTCGGCAGCGGAGGGGTAGGACGGGCGGTCGAGGAGACGTTGGCTGCGTCGGCATCACCAGCAATGGGGGTGATGGTGGCACCGGTGGCGGGGGTGGATCCCGCAGCCAAATCGCGATGATATGGATATTCGGTCTGCGCGCCGACGGCAACGGTGGTCGCGGGAGCTGGCGGCGACGACGATTCGGCTCATTCACAGACTAGGAGGCAACTGTGGTCACGGTGGCAACGGCGGCGACGGCGCCGTTATGGGCAATGGCGGCGCTGGCGGCCAGCGCGGCGCTGGGGCCTCTCGTAGCAGATTCGTTTCAACGCACAGACCTGTTTGGTGTTTCGCACTAGGGACATTGAGACCCGCAGCTCCCCACCCCGTGCGCCTTTTCAAATCAGCAGCGCTCACTCTGTCGGTTGCAAGGCGGATCTACCTACACTTCGTTTGTGAATCCCGACGTTACGCAGGATGACACATCAGCTACCCGGCTCCAGCGCAAGCTCGCCCTCGACGAGGACATCAGAAGTTGCCGGCGTTGCGAGGGCATGAATATCCCACGACTCACTGCATCCGCACCCGGCTACGGCAGTTTGAGCTCACCGGTGGCGCTGGTCGGGCAGAGCCTGTGCGAGAAGTGCATGGAAAGCCAGATCCCGTTCACCGGCGGCAGCGGCGATTTGATTGATGAAAGCATCGAGCGCGCCGGCCAGCGCAAGAGCAACATTTTCATCAGCAATGCGGTGCATTGTCATCCGCCGAAAAATCGCGCGTCCCGTGAGTACGAGATCGTGAACTGCTCTCCGCACCTTCACCGGGAGCTCGAGATAGTGCGGCCACTGCTAGTGATCACTCTGGGCCGCGACGCGCAAAGGGTGTTGAGTTTCTTGTATCCACGGGCGCGAATAGTGAATCTGCCCTTCGTGATTCCTGGTAAGGGAAGTCGAAATGGCTTACCGCACGTATTTCATGCGAAGCACCCGTCGTGGATCCGGCGGCAGCACAACAACGAGCTCGAAGACGAATACATGTCTTCGCTTGCAGCCGCCATCCGCTGGAGCTTCGACTGCTCAGGCACGACCGAACGTGACTGAAAGTCGCAGCACGGCCATGGGATTGAAGCCGGTTGATACTAGTTTCAGCGAGCCTGATCGGTGTGGCGTTGTTGATCGGCTTTGTGCGGCCATGACGATGGCACCCATGTGCCCCCTCCGGGGGCTGCTCTGGCGAGGCTGCCCGCGCCAACGTCAGTCGACCCGCCGCCACACGTCCAGCCTGGCGATGCTTCCTCAGGTCTGGCGAAACTCGCCACACTGCCGATCAAGGGGCGCGCGTCGAAGACGGGGTATGACAGCAGCTTATTCGGTCCTGCGTGGAGCGACGACGTCTCTGTGGCCGGCGGGCACAATGCCTGCGACACCCGTAACGACATCCTGCGGCGTGACCTCGAGGAGGTGGAGATCAAAACGGGGTCGAACGGCTGTACCGTGCTCGTCGGCGTGTTACACGATCTCTACAGCGGCGCCACCACTGCGTTCCAACGCGGCCAGGACACGTCCTCGGAAATCCACGTCGACCATATCGTCGCGCACATCGTCGCGTTAGCGGACGCATGGCAGAAAGGGGCGCAACAGTGGGACCCGATTCAACGGCGAAATTTCGCTAACGATCCAATCAATCTGCAGGCAACCACCGCGTCCATCAATGAGCAGAAGAGCGATGGAGACGCCGCAACATGGTTGCCGCCCAACAAGTCCTATCGGTGCACCTACGTTTCCCGCATCATCGACGTGAAGGCCACGTATGCGCTCTGGGTCACTCAGGCCGAGCACGACGCGATCGCCGGGATACTCATCACCTGCGGTCGGGTTGTTCTCGGCGAGCTGGGCAGCCGCGGCGCTCGCAGAGGCCTTCGCTGGTGTGTGGTTACCTGCCCATCGAGGTCACGGAACGCTTCGGCCTGGAACCCACGATGTGATCGAGAACGGTCTTCTTACGATCCGCACTGAGTTCAGCGTGGGCGCCGACCTGCTGGTTGTCCTCAGCTATTGCCTGCGTCAGAACGGTGGTCGCGGGAGGTGAACTGAGCACGAACCAGGCAGGCGGTTCGGGCGTGTAACTCGGGTCCGCGATCTTCAGGTCGAGGGACGCCTCCAGACGTTCGCACGTGGTAATTAGTTCGTCGACTTCGGTGGAGAGCAGTTAGGCTGCCAACCCGTACGCCGCCTGGAGCTCGCTCGAAAGGACAGCTCAATACGGCCTGCCCGCAGCGCAGTCGTAGCAAATGAAGTTCTCTAGCCAGTTTCGAACTGTTGCGCTTCAGGCCCAATCATCCCGATTCCGCGCCGCACTGTGGTCCTTCTTTGCTCTCACGCAGAGTCCGCTAGCGAAGCCAGAAGGCTCGCACTCGCCAATCAACCCCAGCAAAGTTGAGCGCCATCTGAATTACTTGAACGACGAACTCGGCGATCGGCTCGACTCACTACGTCGGCAGATCGGCCGCAAAGGTGGCAAACCAAAGCTTCCCGACAAAATCCATCTCGATGTACCCGCCTCCGTCGGAACCGTCGCCCGCGCATTCGATGTCCGCCTCGTTGAGCAGACCGACGGGATCCAAAACGAAGTACCTGGGAGGTCGAGATCTGGGATCTGGCCGCGTCAGTGGCCGACGCTACGCTGACCGCATGTCTGCTGAAATAACCGTTCGTGGTTCGTTCGCGGCGTCTCGGCCGCCCGAGCGAGGTACTGTTCATGCCTTTATCAGCTACGAGGGTCCGTCGATGGGGCCGGTATACACGAGGGTGACACGTGACCTGGACGTCGTGCAGACGTCAGTAACCGAGCTCATGGACGGGGATGACTCCGCGGTCACCTGGTGGTCCGCCGAGCGCTTGCGCACCTGGTCGACCCGGCCATGGAATCAGGACGGCGAACAGTTGCCGCTCGTGCATCACGCCAGGGTCGCTATTGAAGCAAAGTTCCGCGACTTCGCCGCGTTGTCCGCTTGGGTCGGTGAGCACGTCACCACCACCGAAGGATTCCACGTCACCCACATCGAGTGGGCATTGACGGTGAAACGGCGTGATGAGTTAACTCGGCAGGTCCGCGATAGGGCCGTCAAGGACGCTGTTGATCGTGCCCAGTCGTACGCAGATGCCCTTGGCCTTGGCAAAATCAGTCCCGTGGCGATCGCTGACGCAGGAATGTTGGTTGCCAACCTGCGTCCAGAGGCGGGCTCTGGGCAGGGCCGTACGGTGGCCCGGGCCGGACTGCACCAAGCCGTTCAGCAATCAGGTCTCGAGCTGGTGCCGCAGGACATTGAGGTCGCCGCCTCGGTCGATGCGCGATTTGTCGTCGAGGGATCAGGATCAACCCCCTTAAACTCTCGCGCTGAGCCTACGGAATTTACAGACGTGAGGCGCGAGCCTAACGCTGAGCCGTGGGTGAGTGAGTTCCGAGACGACGACGCCGGCTACCTGGCATGGCTCGCCACCCATCCCAACGGCTACGTAATCAACGTCGCCCGCAGCCACAGTGCGACCCAAGCGAGGGTGCACCACGCCGGTTGTAGGAATATCAACGGTGAGTGCCCCAACGGTGGCGCGTGGACGGGACCATACGTCAAGGTTTGCGCGGAGCATCTGGCTGAACTCGACCAGTGGGCGGTCGACCAAGTGGGGAACCCGATTGCGCCGTGCGGAACTTGCCATCCGGCCAGTGATTCCCATTCGCCCAGTTCAATCCAGCCGCCTGACCAGGCGGTGCCCGCCGCACTGCCCGACGGCCGCTGCGAAGTACATGGACCGGTGGACACTGCAGTGGTCCAGGCTTGGGCCGATGACTACATTCGGTTCGAACGCCTGCCGATCTGGCAAAAGGACCTGCGCGATGAGATTCGCAATCGCTGCGGGCAGCTTGAGCCGTCTGCAGAGCAGCTACTGCACGCCGCGTTTTTCGGTCCCAAGGTCTCCACTGCCGACGTCGAGAACGTGTTGCTCTACTACATTGACTCGTTCAGAGTCTCAGGTAAGAACGGGATTCGCTTCGAACACGGCGCCGGGGTGCCGCCGGCGCCAAACGGTAACGGATACCGGTTCTGCTACCGCTATGCGCTTGCGCCCCGGTCGGGCGCCTTCGATTCGTGGCGGCAGGAACGAACGGTTGCCTCATTCGACTGGACTGATCTCGGAGCGTTCGCCGGCGAAAAGCAGCTGGCTCAGGTGTGGCTGGCACTCGCCCGCGGCGATGTCAAGGTATTTGCGCCCACCGCGCACGGGACCCCATTTGGCGTCAGAGTGAAGGTTCGGCCGCCGGTTAATCGCCAGCCGGTCTGGGGTGCGTTACTGAAGGGGGTCTTTGATGGGGTGATCTGCGCATTCCAAGCTCACATCGACACCGCGATCCTGCCGGAGGTCGCAGCGCGGCTCGCAACGGTTCTTCCGGCAGATTCCGCTGAGATTGAGGAGCGTCTGCTTGATCAACGCCGGGCAGTTTTGGGCTCAGTACACAGGCTGGTCACCCCATACCGAGAAGGCGTCAAGTGGGACCCGTGCGACCACCTCTGCGTGGCCGGGGATTTGCTGTCTGCGGAACCGGTCAATGACCGTTGGGCAATCAAGGGCGAGGTAATCGAACTTTCCCGCGAACGCTAAACACCAACGGCTGCAGCCGCACCGAATCCAACGCGAGGGCGAATGCATTGCAATTAAGAAACCTTTCGCCGGGATTCTTCGCTAGCGCTATGGAGACTAGGAGGTTACAACCCCTCGCAAAAGTCATCGCCCTGCCGACAGCGGCGGTTGTCATCGACGCAAACCAGACGCTCATATCGCTAGGTGCTGAACCTATCTGAGTGCCCGAGCCCTAGGCGCCAGTCAAACTGGGTGCCGGCCGGCGAAAGGCCAACACGCACGAAGCTAAGACAAATGAGGCGACGCGGAGCAATCGGGGCACCCGCGATCCTTCAGTCAACCAAAGAAGCCTCCCCCAGAGAGCCTAACGACATTGAGGAGAAACGACTTTGACAACACAACCCGCGGCCGGCTGGTACCCGGACCCCAACGGGTCTGGTCGCCAACGGTACTTCGATGGCGCGACCTGGACAGAGAACTACGCGCCACCTGCCGCGCAGTCGCCGGTTGTCAAGACAAGTAACAGCGGTCGAACACTCGCGATCATCTTCGGAGTGATCGGTATCGCCCTGGTGCTGATCGTCGGTGTCTCCTGTGTAGCGGCGCTGTCTCGCCACGACAGCCGCGGCAACAGCGGCGCCTCCGGGCCCGGAATTTTAAACGACCAGACAGGCGCGATCAATCAGCCCGTCAGTGACGGCAAGTTCACCTTCACCGTTACCGGCATGGATCAGATGGACTCGATCGGTCTTACAAAGCCTCGAGGCAGATTCGTAATTATTGATGTGACCGTGAAAAACACTAGCCGGGAAGCGAAATCATTCCAGGTCAACGACCAGATTCTAGTCGGTTCGAATAACGCAAAATACAAAGCCGATTGGGTTGCCGCAGGTTCGATAAACGAGGAGAACACACTCCTGCTTCAACTCGGACCCGGCTTCGACGCGAAGTACAGGTTGCCGTTCGACGTACCCAGTGATGTCTCACCCCTCAAGGTAGAGCTGCATGACTCCTCACTCTCGAGAGGCGCAACTATCAAACTGTCCTGAAGTCGCGTTCTAGCAAGGCCAGTGACACAACGCGAGTATGGGTGCGAGGCGCTCAACGCGCATCGGCACGCGGGATGCAGCTTCAAGCTTCGAGATCACGAGGATCAGCGTCTGATACGCCTTAACACATCGCTGCGGCGATTGCGTGGGCGTCTGCCGGGCGTGCGGGCTCGGCCCGCCGCTGAAGCCGTTAGGTCGCAGCGACTTGCAGCCGCGCTGAGCTGAATGCCGAGGACGCGCCATCCGGCCGCTACCGCCTGCTCGAACAGATTGGTTACGAAGTGTGGCGAGGCCTATTACGCAGCGATTGGTCGCGAAGTCGTACCCGCGCTGAGGAGCACAACGCATCCCCCACGAGTTGGCCCTGAGGGAAGTAGCGTCGCCGCCCTCGCGATCGAGTGTGTACCGGATCCTGGCGCGCCACGGTGACCATCAACGGGTTGGCGTCCTCCCAGCAGCAGAACCACAAACGCAAGTAACGGCGCTGCCAGCGCGACCCGCCGATGCAGCTGTGGCAGATGGACATCATAGGTGGGGTGTTCTTGGCCGATGGTCGTGAGTGCAAGTTGGTCACTGGTATCGACGATCACGCCCGGTTCGTCGTGATGGCTCCGGGTACTGAAACTGGCGGCAGTCTCATACGTCTCGAGCGAACTGCCTTTCACCGGCCTCAGGTTTCCCATGGGTGTAGCGGTGGACAATGGCGATGTTTATGTCGTCGACAGCTACAACAAGCGGGTGCTGAAGCTGCCGGCGCTGTATGCGAGTTGATGGGCGGGTCATCACGACGCCGACGTCCATGCCGGTGATGCGGTTGGTCGCGTGGAGTCTGGCCCGCAGGATGGTTCTCCAAGACCGTTGCCCCGCTGACCTATTCACCGCCCTGCTACCTTCAGGCGATCCGTCGGTGTTGCGACGTTGTCTAGAACCCACCCCGTCGCTCCTGGCCTGCGTTTGGACCGTCATCAACAGTTGTCGTTCAACATAATTCGCGCACCACGGCTACCTTGACACTCACTTGCGGCGCGCCTTGAGCGTGTGATTGATTGCGAACGCCGCCCAGATCAGAGTCCACATTCCGCCCCAGAGCAGCCAACCAAATCCGAACAACGACAGGACACCTGACGCGGCATTCGAGGCGTCGATGTCCGATTGAGTTGCGTTGGGGTCAGTGGGGACACTGGCGGCAGAGCCAAACCAGAAGAAGCAAGGGATGGCAGTGCCGAGGAATGCGAAGACTGCGAGCAAGACAAACCCGTAGTGAATGGTGACACGACCCGGTTCAACTGGCGGCGTAGCGGCAAAATGCGCGGGGGGTGGCTGAAAGCGGCTGGTCCATTCAGTGCCATCAAACCAACGAGTGTTCGGGCTGCCGTCAGGGTCGGGATACCAACCGGCCGGCGTCGGAGGCGGTGCAGGACTCATAACAACGACAATCCGACGCGGCACGACGCGAGAAATCTCACCATGGTCCCCCCGAAATCATTTCCGCTCTCAACGACAAGCTATTTCGCGAGGCCTGTCAAGGGACAACCCCCGCCATTCACACCACGAATAAGTTAACGCACCACCGCCAATGAAACCACCGTGTTCGCGCTGATTGAGCCCAACCCGTACTGGAACAATGTGGCCCGGGGGCGAGACAGAAGGCCCGCTGAAACGCATGCCTGGCCGGAAACGGCGCCCCGCGCAGGGCATCGGAGGAAAGATTTGACCGGCGAGTTCGCCAAGTAGTCGTTGGGGCTAGGCGAAGGGCGCGAAGCGATACCCGCAGCGCTTGCATTTCCTTTCGTCGACCGGCATGGGTTGCGAGCAACCCGCGCATGCTTTGGTCTGTGCCTGATCCGAGGCGGCGTCCGTGACCACCTCCGAGCGATTCCGCCTAGTCAGGCGCAGCAGTACCGAGCCAATGAGGGCCGTGACCACCCCGATTCCCGCCACATGCAGAGCCATGCCGAGACGGGCCTGCGTGACACCCGGCTCGCCGCCATTCACTGGTCCGCCGGTGCCTGGTAGCACCAACAGGTGTTCCCCCGCGGCGGAAGTTGCGACTCCAACCGAAACCAGGAGACATAGGACAAGCGAAATACGCCAGGACTGATCTTGGCGTCGGTAGGCCTGGATACCGCCTAACGCGATGAAAACCGCGCCGAGTAGATACTTCCAGCCGCCCTGTTCCATCCACATGTTGTTTGCGATCGTCTGGGATGCGTCCAGCGGCTCGAGAAATGGCAGAAACGTTGCGATTGCCAGGGTGGAGGCGCCGATGATGACCAGCGCCAAAGCAAGCAGATTTCCGAGCCGCCTATTCATATAGATCGACATTAGTCCAGGTCCCTACCTCGTACTGCAAAGCGTCAAGTGGCTACGACCTTCAGCGTCACCCGACACAGATGGCGTTGTTCTCTCCGTCGGCGGCCCATCGGTCCTGGCAGATGCGAGTACCGACTTTGTCGACGACACGGGTGTAGATCGTGTCCTGTCACGCCAATACGCCTTGGCTGCAACGGCTTTACCATCTCCTCACCGGCACACCGATGTCCCCTAAGCCAGCTACGTTGCGGCGCACAAGCGCACATTGCCGTTCGGCCTAGCCAGTGATGTCTCACTTCGGTCGAGGACGCAATACGTGAACATTCCCGAAGTGACAAGGGCTTAAATCCGTTTCCTGCTCGACATTGAGCCTTGCGGCCGGCGGGCAGCACCTGGATCCTGTCATGGCGGAACGGGTGTTGGGTGGCAACGACCCTGCACCGACCATGATGTACCTGCGGCCAATACCCCGGCGGGGAGGGCTGGTAGTTGAGAGTCCTTCTCGCACCGCTTGATCGAGCCGAAAGTCAGGTGCCGAAGGCATTGGATGCACGGACTGCGCAGTCGCGACCCGGCTAGCAAACAAAGCAGGCGCCAGATCGTCTCGGGCATCGCGCTCCAGCACCTCTCCCCCGTCACATCCCGCCCGATTCACTGCTGCGCATCGGTAGGAATACGGCGGGATCAAATATGGCGGGATACACAGCTATGCCGCGCCGGGCCGCCCAGGTGTGACAGCCGGTTATCGATCGCCCCGCCAGGAGCCCTCGACCATGACCTCGCGCACCCGCAGATCCTGGCCCAGCACAACCAGATTCGCCTGGGAGCCGGCGCGGATGGCACCCACACCGTCGAGTCCGAGCGCACGGGCGGGGGTGGCCGAGGTCGTCTGCACTGCGGCCGCCAGGCCCGCGCCGTCGGCCACGGCCCGGAAGAGCTGATCCATGGTCGCCAAACTGCCCGCGATGGTGGAGGTGCCGCGCACCGTGGCCACTCCGCCGGCGACGACGACCGGCACCGTTCCCAGCCGGTACTCACCGTCACCGCTGCCGGCCGCCGCGGTCGCATCGGTGATCACCGCGACGCGGTCGGGCCCGGCCCACTGCAGCACCGCATGGGCCATCTCGGGGCGCACGTGCACGCCGTCGGCGATCAGTTCGACCGTCACCGCCGGGTTCTGCAGCAGGGCCAGCGTCGGTCCGGGTTCCCGGTGACCCATCGGAGGCATCGCGTTGAACAGGTGGGTGCCGACGGTGGCGCCCAGGGCGATCGCATGCTGGGTCTGCTCATAGGTCGCCTCGGTATGTCCAAGCGCGACAACGACACCCGCGTCCAGGAAACGCCGGATCGCGTCGTCGCTGCCGGGCAACTCGGGCGCCAGGGTGACCATGCGGATGGTGCCGTCGGCGGCGGCGAGCACCGCGTCGATCTCGGCGGGGTCCGGGTGCCGGATCTGGGTGTGGTCGTGGGCGCCGCAGCGCGCCGTGCTGAGCCACGGTCCCTCCAGATGGGTGCCCGCTACGACGCCCTGCCTGGTCGCGTCGGCCAGCAGGCGCACAGCCGACAGCAACTCGGCCGGGGCGGCGGTGACCAGACTGGCCAGGGTGGTGGTGGTGCCGTGGCCCTGGTGGAACCGTGCGGCCGCGGCCGGCGCGTCGCTGAACGACGCGCCGCCACCACCGTGCACGTGCATGTCGATAAAGCCAGGCACCACAAGGGAATCCGGCAGCGCCAGGTCGGCCGGCGCGGGCGGCGCTCCGGTGCCGCAGGCGGCGATCCGCCGGCCGTCGGTATGCACCCAGCCCGGACGGCAGACCTCGTCGCCGGCGACGACGGTGCCCGCACTGATCAGTGTCACGGGTCCTCGGTGGGCCAGCGGCCACCGTTCTCCCAGAACTGCCGGATGTCCTCGAGTTCGCGGCCTTTGGTCTCCGGCGCGAACCGGTACACCACGACGAAGGCCACCACCGTCAACCCGGCGAACACCGCGAAAACCCCTGCGCCGCCGAGCAGCTGCAGCATGGTGAGAAAGAATCCGGCGATCAGCGCGTTGCCCGTCAGCGTCGAGGTGAGCATCACACTGGACCCCAGCGAGCGCAGGCGCGATGGGAAACTCTCGCCGGCGTACACCCACACCAGCGAACCGAATCCGAAGTTGAAGCCGACGATGAACAGCAGGATGCCGCCGAACCCGAGGACCAGCCCGCTGCCGGCGCTGTTGGCGAAGATGACGATCAGCGTGATGTCGGCAACGATCATCATCACGATGCCGGACAACAGAATCGGGCGTCGGCCCAACCGGTCCACCGAGAACAGCGAGACGAACACGGCGGACAGCCCGGCCAGTTGGACCAGCGCGGGCAATCCGAGCAGCGCGAAATCGCCCTGGAAGCCCATTTCGGCGAAGATCGTGGGGCTGTAGTAGATGATCGCGTTGATCCCGGTGATCTGGACCAGGAAGCCGAGCGCGACGACGAAGAGCGTGGCCCGCAGGTACGGCCGGCGGACCATCTCCGTGATCTTGCCGCTGCCTTCGACTTTGAGCGCGTCGGCGATCTCGGCCAACTGGGTCTCGACGGCCTCCGCAGGCTCGAGCCGTAACAGGGCTTGCCGCGCATCCTCGACGCGACCCTTGAGCATGTACCAGCGCGCGGTGTCGGGCAGCCGCATGAGCAGGGGGAGCAGCACGACGGCGGGCACGGCGGCGATCCCCAGCATCCAGCGCCAGGCGTGCGCGCCGGCCAGCAGGTAGCCCACCAGGTATCCCAGGATGATGCCGCCCAGGATCGTCACCTGATAGGCGGTCAGCAGCGAGCCGCGCACCGCTGTCGGCGCGGACTCGGCCACGTACACCGGTATCACCACCACCGCGACGCCGATGGCCACGCCCAGCAGCAGGCGGGCGGCCAGCAGCATGGGCAGCGACATGGCGCAGGCTCCGAGGATCGCGCACAGCGCGTACCCCGCGGTCAGCAGGACCGTGGACCGCTTGCGGCCTATCGCGTTGGCGGTGACGCCGGCCACCAGGGCGCCCACGATCTGACCGATCACCACCATCGTGGTGAGCAGCTCCTGTTGTCGCGTGCTCAGATGGAAGTCCTGGGCGATGAACAACCGCGCGCCCGCGATGCTGGAAAGGTCGTAGCCGTAGATGACCCCGACGCCGGCCGCGGTCAGCCCGACCAGCAGACCCCGGCCGGTCAGGCTTTGACCTTGGCTTTGAGGATGGAGATGACCTTCTCCGGGTCGTCGGGGGTGATGCACACCCGCACCCGGCGGCCCACGTCGATCACCAGCAGGGTCGACTTACGGCCGCGGCGGGGGTCCAGGGGGAACCAGTAGCGCGGATCGCCGGCGCCCCAGATCCGGCCCTTGCCGGTCGCCCAGCTCATCTTCTCGCGCCTGATGCCCTGGATGTCGGAGTAGGCGATCCGCTTGGCGTTGGCGAACGGGAAGTAGTAGCGGTTGACGGTGATCCCGTCCTCGTCCAGCGTGAGTCCGGCGTCTTGGTACAGGGCGGTCATCCGGCAGATTGTAGTGCTTTTCAGTGTTGTGTCCGGCCGTTCATCGAGCGCGCTACCAGGATCAACCCGAACACGACGACGGTTCCGATGACGGCGACGCCGACGCGGATCGGCAACGAGTCGGCCGAGGACATCAGACCCGCGGCCTGGTTGCTGTCGGGCGCCCGGCTGGCGGGGCTCGCCTTGGTGCTCACCAGCGAGGGGTCGGGTTCGATCAGCGAGCCCACCTGGGTGCCCTGCGCGGTGCTGAACCCGTAATCCAGCAGGTGCGCGGCCTGCTCCCACGGCGCGATCGGCTGCCTGGTGCCGTGCAGCAGCACTGCCATCAGTCGCCGGCCGTTGCGGTTGGCCGCACCCACGAAGGTCTGGCCGGCGTCGTCGGTGTAGCCGGTCTTACCGCCCATCGCTCCCGGGTAGTGGTAGAGCAGCTGGTTGTCGTTCTCCAGCTCGTAGCCGGGGTGGTCACCGTGGCCGGGGAAGTCGAAGGTCCGGGTCGCGACGATGTCGGCGAAGACGGGGTTGCGCCACGCGTACCGGTAGAACAGGCCGATGTCGTAGGCCGAGGTGCTCATGCCGGGCCCGTCCAATCCGGACGGCGTGGCCACCCGGGTGTCGTGCCCGCCCAGCTTGGTGGCCAGCACGTTCAGCTTCTCCAGCGCCTGCTGCATGCCGCCGAGCTGCATGGCCAGCGCGTGCGCGGCGTCGTTGCCGGAGTGCATCAGCAGGCCGTGCAGCAACTGGTTGATGGTGTAGGTGCCCCCGGCATCCACGCCGACCTTGGTGCCCTCGGCGGCCGCGTCGTCGTCGGTTCCCGGGACGGCCTTGTTCTGGCTGAACGCGTTGATCGACGCCATCGCGACCAGCACCTTGATGATGCTGGCGGGGCGGTGCCGGCCGTGCGGGTCACGGGCGGCGATGACGGCGCCGCTGTCCAGGTCGGCGACCAGCCACGCCTCGGCGGAGACGTCACCGGGCACCGGGGGAGTGTCGGGGGCGGCGATGATGCCGCAGCCGCTCAGTGCGTTGCCGCCGACCGGAGTGGGGGGCAGGGCCAACGGCAGGGGAGGTTCACCGGCGCGGGGGACCTCGGAGGAGTCGACGGCCGGTGGGGTGTTGATCTTGTAAGGGCAGTTGGCTGCCTGCGGATTCACCTCGGCACTGGGCTCGGCGTTGGCCAGTGCACCGGAGCCGCTGATCGCGAAAACCGCTGCGGCCAGGCACGACGCTGCGCGTAGAGAGGTCCGTGTGGAGGGCATCGCTGTGCAGATTAAGGGATGGGGACGCCGAACGCCGGGAGCCGCGCTGTGACGGGTGGTGCGGAAGTTGCTAATGTCCGCGCTGATTTGACAGTGTCGAAAGAGTAGATGACACTGTCAAATATCATGACACTGCTCACCCTGCCCGAATTCGCCGCCGCGGCCGCCGACGCCGTTCAGGCGTCCGGTGCCGCGCCGGACAACCGGCAGGCAAAAGCCGTTCCGGCCGAGCGCATGGTCCGCTACTACACCTCTCGGGGCCTGCTGCCCCGGCCCGGGAACCGGGGCCGTGCCCTGACCTACGGACGCACCCACCTGGTCCGGCTGGTCGCGATCAAGCGCCTGCAAGGTCAGGGCCTGTCTCTGGACGAGATCGCCGAGCGGCTGGCGGCCATGTCGTCGGATCAGGTCGAGGAGCTGGCCGCGATCCCGGACAGCGCCATTCCGGACGGACTCGGCGATCCGGAGCCGGCTCCCGAACCCGCCCGCGCGGCCGGGGCCTTCTGGCGCGCCGTCCCGCACGCCGTCCCCGACCCTGCTCCCCGGCCGGCCGTCACCCGCCTACAGGCCGTTCGGCTTTCCGACACTGTCACCTTGCTGATCGACGGGCCGCTGCCCGCACTCGACTCGCTGCGCCGCGCCGCCGCGCCGCTGTTGGACCTGCTCGCTGATCCAGGAAAGGATTCTCGATGAATACCCAGCTGTTGCCCCTGCTGCCGGCCGAACCCATCCGACCGGTTCGGGCCGGCCGGCCCGGCTGCGGTCAATTGAGCGCCGACGACGGCCGCTCCCTGCCGCTGAAGGCGCTCACTGTGCAGACCGTGCTGGTCGGCATGACGGCCAGTTCGACGGTGCGGCAGCGGTTCGTCAACGCCGGCGACACCACGATCGAGGCCACCTATGTGTTTCCGCTGCCGGCCCGCGCGGGCGTCACCGATTTCACCGCCGAGCTGGCCGGCCGACGCGTGATCGGTGTGCTCAAGGAACGCGGGCAGGCGCGCGCGGACTACGAACAGGCACTCGTCTCCGGCCAGCGCGCCGCGATCGTCGAAGAGGACCGCTCGGACGTGTTCTCGGTGCGGGTGGGCAATCTGGGCCCCGGCGAGGAGGCGGTCATCGAGATGCGGCTGACCGGGCCGCTGTCCTTCGAGGACGGCGAGGCCACGTTCCGTTTCCCGCTGGTGGTCGCGCCGCGGTACACCACCGGGACGCCGCTGCCGGGTGACCAGACCGGCCCAGGCCTGGCGGCCGACACCGATGCGGTACCCGACGCTTCCCGGGTGACTCCGCCTCGCCTCCTGGAATCCGACGAGCGTCCGGACCTGCAGATCTCGTTGAGCCTGGATGGTGCCGGACTCGCGGTGTCCGACCTGCGGTCGTCCCTGCCGACCGCGGCGACCCGGGCCGACGGGGTGACAAACCTTCAGGTGGAGCCGGGTGCGCGCGCCGACCGGGACTTCGTGCTGCGCTTCCGGGTCGACCGCAGCGAGCTGTCGTCGTCGGCTTTGGTGGTCCCGGACGAGGACGGATCCGAGGGCACCTGGTCGGTGACAGTGGTGCCGCCTGTCCAGACATCCAGTGCGCCAAGGGATGTCGTGGTGTTGCTGGACCGCTCGGGTTCGATGCACGGCTGGAAGATGATCGCCGCGCGACGGGCCGCCGGCCGGATCGTGGACATGCTCGACACCGCCGACCGATTCTGCGTGCTGGCCTTCGACGATCGGATCGACACACCCACGGGTCTGCTGGACGGTTTGGTGGACGCGACCGACCGCAACCGGTTCGCCGCGGCGTCGTGGCTGGGCTCGCTGGAGAGCCGCGGCGGCACCGTGATGGCCGAGCCGCTGTACAAGGCGGTCGACATCCTGGCGGGGACGGGTGAGGACCGCCAGGCCAGCGTCGTGCTGGTGACCGACGGCCAGATCACCGGGGAGGACCATCTGCTGCGCACCCTGGCTCCCGCCGTCGGACGGTCCCGCATCTACTGCGTGGGCATCGATCGCGCCGTCAACGCCGGTTTCCTCGACCGGCTCGCGGGGCTGGGGCACGGGCGCTCGGAGTTGGTGGAATCCGAGGAGCGTCTCGATGAGGTGATGGCCCGGCTGGCCCGGACCATCGGGCGTCCGGCGCTGACGTCGCTGCGGGTACGCGCGGACGGGGTCTCGCTCCTCGACGACACGGTGACGCCGGCCCGTCTACCCGACGCCTTCGCAGGTATACCGTGCGTGATCTCGGGGCGCTACCGGGGTGCCGGCGAGGTGACGTTCCACGTCGAGGCCGACGAGTCGTTCACGACCGCACTGCCCGCCAGGGTCGCACCGGAAGCTGTTGCGGTGCGGACGATTTGGGCGCGTTCGGTGGTCCGTGACCTGGAGGACGAGTACGCGGCGTACTCCGCCGACGACGAACTGGCCGCTCGGTTGGTCGCGCACTCGGTGCGGTTCGGCGTGCTGTCACGGTTCACGGCGTTCGTCGCGATCGACCCCGAGCACACCGACGCCGGTCCGCTGACCGAGGTGATTCAGCCCGTCGAGGAGCCATCCGGTTGGGTGACCAATGTGGGCTTCGCCCAGGCGGCGCACGCTTACGCGATGCCGGCACCGGCGGGATCGATGCCGGAAACGACCGGATTCATGCCGGCTCCGGCGCGATCCATGCCGGCGCCGGCCGGGGCCGCACCCGAGCAGGCCACGCCCCGCAAGCCCGCCACTCCGCGGCCGCTGGACAAATTGCTGAAGCAGGTCGAGAAGTCGATGCAGGTGCGGCGATCCGGCCTCGACGCCGTGCTCGACGAGCTGAGGCAGCATCGCGACGTGGCCAGTGACCCCGAACTGCGGGCGGCGCTCGACCAGTTGTGCGCCGCGCTGGCGCGCTTCCTGAAAGATCCGAAGGGTCCGCAGAGCCGGCAGGTGCTGGTGGCCCTCGACGCGGTCAGGCGGGCCATGACCGAACGGCCGCCAAAACGACGCTTCTGGCGGTGACCCTCGGGGCACGAGCGTGCATGGAATGCCGCCGCCACCGGCGTGTCACCGTGCATCTGTGCACGCTCGTGCCCACGGTTCAGCAGACTTCGGTGAGCACACCGCGCAGGATCGACTCGATCGTGTCGAACTCGGCCTGACCGCTGATCAATGGCGGTGCCAGCTGGATCACCGAATCGCCGCGATCGTCGGTGCGGCAGTACAAGCCGGCTTCGAACATCTCGGCCGACACCCGGCCGAGCAGGGCCGAGCGTTCGTCGTCGTCGAAGGTCTGCCTGGTCGCCTGGTCTTTGACCAGTTCGATGCCGAAGAAGAATCCCTCGCCCCGGACGTCGCCCACGATGGGCAGGTCGTACAGCTTCTCCAAGGTGGCCCGCAACGCGGGGGACAACTCCTTGACGCGGTCGTTGAGGCCTTCGCGCTCGAAGATGTCGAGGTTGGCCAGCCCGACGGCCGTCGACACCGGATGGCCGCCGAACGTATAGCCGTGCGGGAACATCGTCTTGCCGTCGTTGAACGGCTCGAACAGCCTGTCGCTGGCAATCATCGCGCCCAGCGGTGCGTAGCCCGACGTCAAACCTTTCGCGCAGGTGATCATATCGGGTACATAGCCGAAGTCGTTGCACGCGAACATCGATCCGATTCGGCCGAAGGCGCAGATCACCTCGTCGGACACCAGCAGCACGTCGTATTCGTCGCAGATCTCCCGGACCCGCTCGAAATAACCCGGCGGCGGCGGAATGGAGCCGCCGGCGTTCTGCACCGGTTCCAGGAACACCGCGGCGACGGTGTCCGGTCCTTCGAATTCGATCGCTTCGGCGATCCGGTCCGCCGCCCACCGGCCGAACGCTTTGGCGTCCGCGGCATACGGTTCGGGTGCGCGGTAGAAGTTCGTGTTGGGCACCCGGAAACCGCCCGGCGTCACCGGCTCGAAGGGGGCGGTGAACTTCGGCAGGCCGGTGATCGCCAGTGCGCCCTGGGTGGTGCCGTGGTAGGCGACCGAACGCGAAATCACCTTGTGCTTACCGGGTTTGCCGGTCAGCTTGAAATATTGTTTGGCGACTTTCCATGCCGTTTCGACGGCCTCGGTGCCGCCGGTGGTGAAGAACACCCGGTTCAGGTCACCCGGGGCGTACCCGGCGACGCGTTCGGCGAGTTCTATGGCCGTCGGGGTGGCGTATCCCCAGAGCGGGAAGAAGGCCAGCGTCTGCGCCTGCCGGGCCGCGACTTCGGCGAGTTCGGACCGGCCGTGACCGACCTGCACCACGAACAATCCGGACAGCGCGTCGAGGTAGCTCTTACCGCGGTCGTCGAAAATCGTGACGCCGTCGCCGCGGGTGATCACCGGCGGGGTGAAGTCCGGGCCGTGCCGGGTGAAGTGCAGCCAGAGGTTGCTCATCTCACCGATGGTAGGGACCCGGTCAGTTCAGCTCCTTGGCGCCGCGCATCAGCCGTGCCAGCGCGGCGCGTCCACTGACGCCGGCCTTGGTACTCGCCCGGTAGATGTGGCTCTCGACGGTCCGTACCGACAGCGACACCGCCTCGGCGATCTGCCGATTCGACAGCCCCCGCGCCACCAGCACCGCGACCTCCCGTTCGCGGGCGGTGAACGGCGGCGCGAAGGAGGCCGCCGCGATCGCCGGACTGGTCGCGCCGCCACATCGGGCCGCCAAGCTGCGCACGCGGGTGGCCAGGGTCATGGCGCTGCCCGCCCGCCCCGCCCGCCGGTGTGACACCGCGGCTTGGCCGGCGGCGTCGGCGGCCGCCAGCAGATCGCCCATGTCTTCGAATTCTGTTGAGGCTCTTTCGAGTTCATCCGAATCGTCAGCACCCAGCGCCGCGGCGTAGCGCGCGGCGATCGCGGCGCGGGGTCCTTGCACACGCGAGGCCAACTCGGCCAGTCGCGCGGCCGCATCGACGTCGTCGAACTGCACCGCGGTCTGCAGGTACCACACTTCGCGGGCGAACTGATCGTGCTCGCGCGCGAACTCGGCCGCCTCGCGGGCCAGTTGACGTGCTTCGGTGGTGTGTGAGCGCCCCGCCGCCAGCCATGCGGCGGTGAGCATTTCGAGGGATTCGACGTACACGTAGGCCGGATGGCGGTGGGTGCGCGCGGTGCCCAATGCGCGTTCGGCCGCATCGACGTCACCGCAGCGGGCCAGTGCCTGGGCGCGCATCAGGTGGAACCGGTAGAAGCTGTTGGCCAGGTTGAAGTTGTTCGTCATCTCGTCGTCGATCTCGTTGGGCAGCAACCGCAGCGCGGCAACGAGATCGCCGGCAGCCAGCATCGCCATTCCGAGGATCTCGGATGCGACGGTGCGGATGGCGACCGGTTCGTCGCGCTGGGCACGTCGGTGCCGTTCGGCGACCTCGATGGCGTCGGAAATCTGCCCGGCAGCTGCCAGGGCGAAGGTATGGAACTCCGTCAGCGGCTGCTGAAGAAATTTGCCCTGCTCGCTCAGGACGAGCGCCGCCGACGCATCGACTGCCCTTTCCACGGCCCGATCGAGGCGGCCCAGTTCCGCGTTGGCCAGGCACTCGGCGGCGTAACCCATTGTCATGCCGTACCAATCGAGTTGGTCGTAGTCCACCTCCGCCACGGTCGCCAGGACCTGCACCGGCCGGCCGGCCAGCGAGAGCTGATTCGCGCGGAAAATGAGCAACTGCAGTCGCCGGGTTCCTTGGGTGGTTTGGAGCGCATCGTCGATCAGCCGCCAGGACCGCTCGGGCGATCGCAATCCCCACAGCAGGTTGGACGCACGCATCACCATGTAGTTGATGAATGCGGATTCGGTGGCCTCGTCGACCTCCACACCGTCGAGCACTTCCAGGGCGAGCTCGCCCTTTTCCATCATGAACAGCGAGTAGGCCAGAGGGATCCGGGCTTGCGCGCCGGCACCCGTCGCGGCGACCGCGGTGAAAAGCCGCTCCGCCGTTTCGAAGTCCAGTAACGAACTGGCGGCCGTGGCAGCCGACAGCAGCACGCCCGGCTCGGGTGGCAGGTCGGACTCGAGCCACAGCAGGCCCCGCTTGACTGTCTTGGCGATGCCTCCGCCGTCCTTCATCGCGGTCGCGACCTGGCCGCGAAGGCGGCGCAGCCGCGTCGAGCCGCAGCGGTTCAGGCGGCTCTCGGCGTACAAGGGGTGCCCGATGTACACGTCGCCGCCCGACACCCGAATGAGGTCGCGCTGTTCGGCATCTTCGATGGCGTCCTGATCGGCGATCAACCTCAGGCAGTGCCAGTCCACCGGTTCGGACACGGCCACCAGATCGACGACGTCGCGTACGGCCGCCGGAATGGCACCGATATGGGCGTCCAGCAATTCGGCGAGGGATCGGGAGATTTTGGTGTCTCCGTGCCAGCTCACGGCGCCGTCCCGGATCGTCATCCGTTCCGCCCGGCGTTCCTGTTCGATGAGCTGACGCAGATACAGCACGTTGCCGCTCGTGAGGTGCCACAGCCGCTCAGCGCACTGCTGATCGGGGGCCGCGCCGAAAACCTCTGCCAACAGGTCTTCGACCTCGCCGCGTTGCAACGGCTCGAGGTCATGACGCAGTAACAAACCGTCCTTCCACAGCGTCGTCACCGCGGCCGGAACGGGCTCGCCGGCACGGATCGCGAGGATCAGAGCGGCGGCCCGCGCATGGGCCAGTTGGTGGACGACGAGGGCGGAGATCTCGTCTAGCAGGTGGGCATCATCGACGAATACCAGCAGGCGGCCCTGTTGCACGCCGTCGGTCATGGCGCCTATGACGCGGCGCGCCAAGGCAAGTGGCGCGTTCTCCACATCGTCCGTCCACTGCGCGAAGGCGCCGAGCGGGATCGGCCGGCTGGTGGCCGTGGCAGCAATGGTTCGCACGGTCCAGCCGTCGGCCACTGCGGCCCGTATCGCCTCGCGAGCCAGCCGCGACTTGCCGACCCCGGCCTTGCCGGCCAGCGCTACGCCCCGCATCTCGGCAATGGAGCCCATGACCGCGCGGACGTCCTGCTGTCGGCCGATCATGGGCCAGTGATCGGCCACAGCAGAACCTTATCGAAAGAGTTGAATCCATTCATGAAAATCGCTGCACCATAGGCCGGCGTTAGGCTCGGGTTATGGTCGCGACCACGCAGGTCAACGAATTCGAGTCGCTGCGACCGCATCTCATGTCGGTCGCCTACCGGCTGACCGGAACCGTGGCGGACGCCGAGGACATCGTTCAGGAAGCCTGGCTGCGCTGGAGCGCGCAGGACAGTGTGATCCACGACCTGCGCGCCTGGTTGACCACGGTGGTGAGCCGGCTGGGTCTGGACAAGTTGCGTTCGGCGGCGCACCGACGGGAAAGCTATACCGGCAATTGGCTGCCGGAACCGGTTGTGACGGGCTTCTCGGACGCCCAAGCGGTCGACCCGCTGTCGGCCGTGGTGTCCGCCGAGGATGCCCGGTTCGCGGCGATGGTGGTACTGGAGCGCTTGCGACCCGATCAGCGGGTGGCGTTCGTGCTGCACGACGGGTTCGCCGTGCCGTTCGCAGAGGTGGCCGATGTGCTGGGCATCAACGAGGCCGCCGCGCGGCAACTGGCGTCGCGGGCCCGCAAGGCCGTCGCCGCGGCGCCGCCGCCGGAGCCCGACCCCAGCCACGCCGAGGTGGTCGGGAAGCTCATGGCCGCCATGGCCGCCGGTGACATCGAGACCGTGGTCTCGCTGCTGCACCCCGACGTGACGTTCACCGGAGACTCGGACGGCAAGGCGCCTACCGCGGTTCAGACCATCCGCGGAGCGGACAAGGTGGTCCGGTTCATGATGGGCCTGGCCCGCCGCTACGGCGACGCGTTCTACACCGCGAATCATCTGGCGTTGGTCAATGGCGAATTAGGCTCATACACAACGGGATTCCCAGCTTCCGAAGGGCGCAGGGAGATGGCGCCGCGGATCACGGCGATGACGGTGCGCGACGGCAAGGTGGTCGCACTCTGGGATGTCGCCAATCCCGACAAGTTCACCGGCTCGCCGCTGCGGGCTACACCGGCAGGATGATCGCCGTGGCCGGCGGGAGGGAGATCGACTGACCACCGGGCGCCACGTAGTTGTAACTGGGCGCGGGCCCGTAGATGCCGACGTGACCGGGGCTGGTCGGACCCAGACCGGCCCACATGTCGTTGATCCAGCCCGTCGACAGTGTGTAGACCGCCGCGGTGGCGCCCGGCGGGGAGAACTGGGTGATCACCTGCAGGGCCAAGTCGATCAGCGGGCCACGGCCCAGCATCGAGTCGACATGGGAGCCGCCCGCGATCTCGGCGCCGACGAATTGGCCCGGGTACAGACTGACCAACTGATTTGTGGTGTTGCCGAAGGCATTCCACGACTGCGGCGGCGCCGCCACCGTGTAGATCGGAACATTTGCCGCCTGCAGTTGGCTGATCGCGCCGGCGAATACCGCGTTGTTGTTGGCGACGCCGTCGAACATCACCACGCCCTTGAGGTGGTTCGTGGCGCCATTGAGATTCGCCAGGTAGTTGCCGGCGGCGATCGAGGTGAGGCCTCCTCCGGCGGAGTGTCCGGACAGGATGAAATCCTGCGGCAGCGTGCCGACTAATCCCGCGTGTTGCGCGCTCATGTTCAGTGCCGTCTGGGGGCCTTGGAACAGCGACGCCACGCCCTGTTGCATCTCCGGGCTGCCGATCCACAGGCCCAACGGCAACGGAATCGACGGCACGGTCGGAGTCACGACCGCGCTGTTGGTCTGCCCCGCCAGTTCGATGGCAAGCGGCTGGTACAACCAACCGAACGCGCCGAAGCCGTGGGAAAAATACACAGTGCCGGTGGGGGCCACCGTTCCGTTCGCCTGTGTCGGGAAGTACCAGAACGCCGGAGCGGGGTAATTGAACTGGGGGATCGGGAGCCCGAGGAAAGAGGTTGGGCCGATCGGGATTGGCATGAACGAGAAGCCGACCCGGACGCCGGTCACTCCGCCCGTGCCGGTCACGGGCAACGTGGTGGGGAAATTGATGAATTTGCCCAGGCCCACGGAGTTGGTGGCGAAGTTGAGCAGCGCTCCCACCGTCGCGGCGCCGGTGCCGTTGAACAGCGGGCAGGTGGACAACGCGCTGCCGAGCTGTTGAAACAACCCCTGCAGCGGCGCGGCGTTGGCGGCCTCGGCGGCTGCGTACGCAGCCCCGGCCGCACTCAACGCGCGCTCAAACTCGGACTGGAACAGCGTCGTCTTCACGGTCAGCGCCTGCAACTCGGTGGCGTAGCTGCCGAAGAATTTCGCGACCGCAGCCGACACCTCGTCGGCAGCCGCGGAGGCGATGTTCGTCGTCGAAGGCGCCGCCGCGGCGGCAGCCCCTCTGATCGCATCCTCGATCTTGGTCAACTCACCCGAAGCCAAGGCCAAGGCTTCAGGTGCGGCGATCACGTACGACGACATTGCGGCTCCATTCCCCGGTGGCCCCGACAACCAAAGGACTGCTGCCAAATGCTACGAGGTCTGGAACGGTTTAGTTCACAAATTGAACGAAATTCCGGCACCCCAGTCATGGGCCCAAGGGCTCTAGTGCGGCGCTTCCGGCCGAGCGACGATGTGCGAATGGCACCGATGGATCGCCGCGCGGTTCTCGCCGCATTTACGGCACTGGCGGCCGGCGGTGGGGTCGCTGCCCGGTACTTGATCCGCAGAGTGGCCGGGTCGCCGGGGCCGCGAGTGCGGCTCGTCAACGGTCCCGGGGACGGTATGAGTCCCGCGGACATCCAGGTGTACCGGGACATGTTTGCCCGGCACAACGAGATCACCCGCACCGTGGACGAAATCCCGGGCGGTGTGCGCACCACCACCGAGTCAACCGCGCCCGACCTCGCCGCCCGACTGCAGGCCCACGTCTCGGACATGTACGGCCGATTGGGGCAGGGCGCGCAGGTGATGTGCATGAGCCCGACCCTGCCGACACTGTTCCGCGGCGCCGGGGGATACCGCCGTCAACTCACTTTCACTCCTACGGGCGTGGTCGCGGAGGAGACGGCAGACGACCCCGGCCTGGTCCAGGTGATCCGGGCACACGCCGCAGAGGTCAGTGGCTTCGTGCGCGACGGGATGCCGGCGATGATGCAGGAGATGATGGGCGGCGGGATGATGGGCCCCGGCGGGATGATGGGCCCGCACCATCGGTCGTGATCAGGCAGTCGGGGCGTCGGCCCACGGGACCCGGCAGGCATCGCCCGAATTGAAGCCCTGCTCGGTGATCCCGAGGGCCGAATACATGCGCGCGCGCATGTTCTCGACGCCGATCTGATAGGTCAGCTCGATCACTCCGGCGTCGCCGAAGCGGACCCGCAGATCCTCGACCTGCTCGTCGGTGACCGCATGCGGGTCGGTGGTCATCGCGTCGGCATAGGCGATCGCGGCGCGCTCGTCGTCGGAGTAAAGAGGTGAAGTCGTGTATCCATCTATGTCCCTAAGCCGCTCTGTGTCCAGGCCGTCCAGCCGCTGCAACATCTCTCCGAAGTCCACACACCACGAGCAGCCGACAGTGCGCGCGGTCCAGAACACCGCCAGTTCGCGCACGTTGGCCGGCAGGGTCCGCGAGGCGTTCTGCAGCATCGTTTCGTGGACGGCGTTGGCGACCAGCAGCCGCGGATGGTGAGCGGCGACGGTGAACGGTTCGGGCACCTCGCCGAAGCGGCGTTTGGCGACCCGGTACATGGTGCGCACCAGCAGTCCGGCGCGCTTGGGAGGCAGGGGTTGAATGCGTGTTTTCTGCGTCATACCCCTTAGACGAGACAGCCCGCCTTCCTGTGACAGGTTCGTGTGACAGAGCGCCGCCAAGAATTCGCCAAGGATTCTCCAAGGGCGGCAGCGGACTCTGGACAGGTGGAGCACGCAACGTCGTCTTACTGGTCTTTTACCGAATTTCCGCAGCTGACAGAACTCGAGGACTGGGCGCACGAGGAGGTGCTGATCGCCGACTCGCGGCTGGACCAGACCGGAATCCGCGCTGCGGTGGACGCGGTCTTCGAAGCAAACCCCGCCCTCGGTGCGGTGTTCGAACCCAGTCGCGACCGGTGGCTGTCCCGTCCCGGTGGCAGCTGGAGCTGGGCGGTGGAACCACCCGGGGTCACAGTGCCCGAGGTCATCGCCCGCCAACGCGCCAGCTACGACATGCGCACCGGCCGGTTGTTCGCCGTGTCGCTGCTGCCGGGGACACCCGACCGGCTGGTGCTGACCGCGAGTCGGTTGTGCGTCGACGAGGAGTCGTGGAACGGGGTGATCGAGAATCTCGTGGCGGCGTACGCGGAAGCCAAGGACGGCGCCGCACTGGCACCCGACGCTGAGTTCAAAAATCGAGGCGGGCACTCATGGGTGTGGCGGCGGGCACGTCGCCGGCGGCGATCACCGTCCGCGCGACCGGCGTCAGCGCGCTGAACAAGGCCTGCAGATCGTCGTCGTCGAGACCGTCGAATACCCGCAAAGCCAATGCGTCAGTGGTGGATTCGAGCTGGGACTTGAGGTCACGCCCGTCCGGCGTCAACGAGCCATCGGAATCGAGCAACCCGCGGTCGGCGAGGCTCTGGCGGCAGGCATCCCACTCGTCGTCGTCGTAGTGGCGGGAACGCTTCATGAACTCCTCGGAGACCGCGCTCGCCGCGGTATGGAAGACGTTCGACTCCCGCCCGGAGATCCCCGCGGCCACCAGCGCCGCGACGTGCCCGTCGCCGCGGTGCTCGCGCAGCAGGGTGGTCGCGTTCCAGAGCGCGGCCACCGGATCGGAGGGCACCGGCAACGCGACGTTGGCCGCGAACAGCGAGCGGCCGTCCACCGGTGCGGACTGCGCGGCTCGACACGCCAATTCTGCTGCGGTGCTGACGTTTTCGTCGTCGGTGACGCCGCATCGGCGCAAGGCCGCGACGGTGGAGTCCTGGCGGGCGCGTAATGCGCTGTCCGGACCGGCGATCTGCCACGCGGCCGGCAGCGACTTGGCCACCCGGGCGTGTGCGAAGTTGTAGAACACCGCTGTCACCACCTGCGGCGGCACCGCGCCCAGCGGCGCCGAACGTGCGGCGAAGTACCCCATCCAAAATCCGCGATAACCCAGGCCGTCCAACGCCGTTCGTACCTCGGGCGCGAAATAGGTCAGGGCGTGGATCGGCTCGAAGCGGTCATAGCACTGCCGGGCGAGCGCGGGGGTTCGTTGCACCAGTTCAGCTAAACATCTGCGCCGACCGTCGTTCAGTCTCCCGTGCGGTTCAACAGAATTTCGAATGGCCATGAATGGCACTTGGTCCCAGGCCCGGCCTCGTCGTACCCGTGCCCGGTGAGGGTCGGTATCGGGTCTTGTGGCGGTGTGGGAAGCGGCAGGGTGGAGGTCCAGGTGTCGATCGAGGACCCGCCGGACGGGCACGGGCTGTCGAATACCTCATTGCGGGTCCAGGCGCCATTGCCGAAAACCAACGTCTCGCCGCCCCCCTTCTCGTTGGTCAATCGGCTGATGCATCGATCCCCGGTCCGGAGGCAATCGGTGCGAACGGTCTCCGTGTGTGTGAACTTGTTACCGTTCGGATAGGTGACCTGTTGCTTATAGCTGCC
The DNA here is from genome assembly GCF_031583025.1 of Mycobacterium sp. Z3061. Lineage (NCBI taxonomy): Bacteria > Bacillati > Actinomycetota > Actinomycetes > Mycobacteriales > Mycobacteriaceae > Mycobacterium > Mycobacterium pumcae. Next base: position 1,507,556 of record NZ_CP134062.1, read on the forward strand.
GCGCAGCGCCGCAGCCGGAGATATCACCCGGCGCGCGAGCGTCGTCGGGTCGGCTAACCGCGATATGTCGGCGTCCGCGGTTCTGGTCAATGTTGCGGTGCGTTTGCTGGCGCAGCCATTGGCCGTGATTTGTGTGAACTCACCCCCCATGGATCCGTTGGGCTGCGGGTGCAGCACGATGACATTCCAAACCTCGTCGTCCTCACGGGCCCTGCACTTCCCCCGCGTGGTGCTGACTGCGACCCAGTTTCCGTCGGCGTCGTCGAAGACCAGATCCTTAACGGCATAGCGGCCACCGGTTACTGCCGTCGCGACGCAGCCGTTGGCGCTGCATGCCGAACGCAGTTTCCAAGACTCCGAGTACGCCGCGTCCCCAGCACTGCCGAGGGGCGATCCGTCCCACATCAATCGCTGGCCAGCGGCCGCGGTGAACGTCCCGGTGAACGGGCCGGTGTTGGGAAGTGCCGTGGGCGCTGCCGGAGTCGCGCCGCTCGGTGACGTGCCGTGGTCGTCCGAGTTGGTCAGTGCGATTGTCGCGACGGCGACGACGGCCAGCACGGCTGCCGTGCTGCCCAGGGCGATCAGCCTTCCTTTGCGCGACTTAGCCGGCCCGGGTGCGTTCGGAAAGCGCGAAACGGGCGCGTGCTGGGTAGGCCCGGTAAGAGTGCCGTCCTGCGGCGACGGCGGGGCAAGGGGCGCCACCGCGGTCGCAGGCAGCGTATTCGGGCCGATCGCCGGTGCGTTGACAGCGGCCCGGGCCGCCCGTGTGAGCTCACGGGTGGTGGCGTATCTGTCGTCGGGGTTCTTCGCCATGCCTCTGGCCACGACCGTGTCGAGTTCGGATGGCGTGTCCGGAAGTCGGTCCGACGGGCGCGGCGGGGGAAGGGCGAGATGGCCACCGACCTGCTGTTCCAGACTGTCGCCCGGGAAAGGCTGGCTGCCGGTCAGGCATTCGTAGAGCACGCAGGTCAGGGCGTAGATGTCGGCGCGCGCGTCGGTCTGTCCGGTGGAGACCCGCTCCGGAGCCAGATAAGCCCAGGTGCCGATCACGCCGGCGGTGCTGGTCAGCCCGGTCTGGTTGGCGGCGCGGGCAATGCCGAAGTCGATCAGGTAGGCGAAGTCGTCGTCGGTGACCAGGATGTTGGACGGCTTGACGTCTCGGTGTACCAAACCGGCCTGGTGGGCGGCGTGCAGCGCTGCGCCGATCTGATCGATGATCGCAACTGCTCGGTCCGCTGATATCGCGCCGTCGCGCAGGATGCTGTGCAGGTCGCGACCCTTGATCAACCTCATCGTCACGTAGAGCCGCCCGTCGATCTCGCCGAAGTCGTAGATCGGCACGACGTGTGGTTCGTCGAGCGCCGCGGCCGATCGCGCCTCGCGGCGGAACCGTTCCTGGAATACCGCGTCGCCAGCGAACTGGACGGGCAGCACCTTCAGGGCGACGACGCGCTCGGTGGCCGTGTCATAGGCTCGCCACACTTCGCCCATGCCACCCCGGCCGAGTAGGTCCAGCAACTCATAACGCCCGAACGGCGTCCCGTGCTCCATGGCCCCCCTAGGGAACTGGTCAGCAAACCGTTGGCAGAACGATAAACCAGCAACGCGTTGATAGCATCCAGACACCGCTTCGGAGGAGGCTTGGTGACGGGGGACGTGGAAGGCGAAGTCTTCGGGCGCTACCGACTGCTCGAAGTGCTCCGCTGGGGCGGCATCGGCACCGTCTATCGGGCCCGGGACACCATGATGACCCGGGAAGTGGCCATCAAGCTGATGCCCGCCGAGCCGCCGTATCAGGACCGGTTCCGGCAGGAAGTCGCTGTCGCGGCCCGCCTGCACAACCCGAACATCATCCCGATCTACGAGGCCGGCGAGATCGACGGCCGCCTTTACCTGGTGATGCCCGTCGTCGACGGTCTCGACCTGCAGACCATGCTGCACCGCGACGGGCCGATCAGCCCGAAGCTGGCCGTGCGGGTGATCGAACAGGCCGCCGCGGCGCTGGAGGCCGGCCACGGTTGCGGGCTGACACACGGTGATGTCAGGGCCGCGAACATCTTCGTGGTCGGCGGCGAGTTCGTGTACCTGCTCGATTTCGGTGCCACCGCCGACAACTCGGGCCCGGGTGACCCGGGCGGCGACATCCACGCCCTGACCGGCGTGCTCTACGAGTGCCTCACCGGCCGGCCGGCAGACCCCGCCGGCCAGGCGCCCAAGCCGAGCGACGTCCACTTCACCATCCCGGCCGGATTCGACGAGGTCGTGGCGCGCGGCCTGGCCGATGATCCCGACAACCGCTACCAAACAGCCCGCGAGTTGGCCGTCGCCGCCCGAGAGGCGCTGGCGCCGGTGGCGACGCCGGTGGTCATGGCCGAGGAAACGGACTTCGGGCGGTACCGGCTGTTCGAATTGCTCGGCGCCGGCGGCATGGGCTCGGTGTACCGAGCGCACGACACCTTGCTGGGGCGTGACGTGGCGGTCAAGGTGTTGCGCACCGAACTGGCCACCGAGCCCGGCTACCAGGAGCGGTTCCGGCGCGAGGCGTATGCCGCCGGCAGGTTGGCCAACCCGCACATCATCCCGATCTACGAGGCCGGTGAGATCGACGGGCGCCTGTATCTGGTGATGCCGATTGTCGACGGCGTCGACCTGCACCACGTGCTCGACCAGGCCGGGCCGATGAGCCCGCAGCAGGCGGTGCGAGTGGTCGAACAGGTCGCCGTGGCGCTGGACGCGGCGCACAAGTCGGGCCTGGTGCATCGCGATGTGAAGCCGTCGAACCTGCTGATGGTCGGCGAAGAATTCGTGTATCTCATCGACTTCGGGCTGGTGCACGAAGCAACTGCGTCGCGCTTGACGCGCACCGACATCGCCCCGGGAAGTCCGGCGTACATGGCCCCGGAGCGGTTCAGGTCCGGGACGATCGCCGACGCTCGCTCCGACGTGTACTCGCTGGCCTGTGTGCTCTACGAGTGCCTGACCGGGCGGCCGCCCTTCCGCGGTGGCGGGGTCGAGGGGTTGACCGCCGCGCATCTGTTCGACGAGCCACCCAAGCCGAGCAGCTCCGACCCCGCGCTGCCCGCCGGGTTCGACGACGTGATCGCTCGCGGCATGGCCAAGCACCCCGATGAGCGCTACCAATCCGCACAGGAGCTGGCCGTCGCGGCCCGCGCGGCCCTGGCCACGGAACCGGCACCGCCGTCCGCGGTCCCCGACGCGCTGCATTCGACGCAGGATGCCCGCACCGTCCCGTCGCCGTCACGCGGCCGTCGCCGTGCCCTGACCGTCGGCGCGGTCGCCGCCGTGGTGCTGCTGATCGCCGCAGTCCTGGCGCTCACCAACGGATTTCCGTTTCGCTCCGGGACCCCGCAGACCCAGATCGTCTTGCCGTTCACCGGGCTCGACGGGCCCCTGGGTGTAGCGGTCGACATCAGCGGCAACGTCTACGTCACCGATACCGGCCACAACCGGGTGCTGAAACTCCCCGCAGACTCGACCACCCAGACCGTCGAACCGTTCGCAGACCTGAATCATCCGGGCGGCATAGCCATCGACGAGCAGGGCAATGTGGTGATCACCGAGCCGACGAACAACCGGGTGCTGGAACTGGCGCCGGGAGCCGGCCAGACGGTGCTGCCGTTGACCGATCTCGCGCGCCCTGCGGGGGTGGCCCTGTACCGACGCAACCCCGAGACGGACCGGATCGTCGTCGCCGACCTGGGGCACGACAGAGTGCTGGCACTGAACGGGGCACATTCCGCGCAGCGGGAATTGCCTTTCACCGGCCTTGACGATCCCGCGGGTGTGGCGGTGGGCAGCGACGGCGGCCTGTTCGTCATCGACAGCGCGAACGAGCGGATACTCAAGCTGCCCTGGACGGCGTCGGTGGCGACCGTGTTGCCGTACGCCGTCGGGCACCCCGATTTCGTCGCGGTCGACGCCGCCGGCGACCTCTACGTGACCGACAGCCACGCCAACCGCGTCATGAAGCTGACGAAGGACACGACAACGTCAATCACGTTGCCGTTCAACGGCCTCAAGGGACCGCAGGGTGTCGCGGTGGACTCCGCCGGGAACGTCTACGTCGCCGACGCCGGCAACAATCGCGTGCTCAAGCTGCCGCCCAACTAGCGCGAGCAGACACAAACTCGCACGAAATCGCCTGCGATTGTGCGAGGTTGCGTCTGCTCGCGCGGGAACGCAACCGTCAGCGGGAGAACATCACCGCGCGCTTGACTTCCTGGATCGCCTTGGTCACCTGGATGCCGCGCGGACAGGACTCGGTGCAGTTGAACGTGGTACGGCACCGCCACACCCCGTCCACCTCGTTGAGGATGTCGAGGCGCTGCGCGGCGGCCTCGTCTCGGCTGTCGAAGATGAACCGGTGCGCGTTGACGATCGCGGCCGGGCCGAAATAGCTGCCCTCGTACCAGAACACCGGACAGCTGGTGGTGCAGCAGGCGCACAGGATGCACTTGGTGGTGTCGTCGTAGCGGGCGCGGTCGGTGGGGCTCTGAATGCGTTCGCGGGTAGGCGGATTGCCGGTGGTGATCAGGTACGGCTTGATCGCCCGGTAGGCGTCGAAGAACGGCTCCATGTCGACCACGAGGTCTTTTTCCACCGGCAGCCCACGGATCGGTTCGATCGTGACGGTGAGTTTCTTGCCGGGCTTTTTCGGAAGCAGGTCGCGCATCAACACCTTGCAGGCCAACCGGTTCAGCCCGTTGATCCGCATGGCATCGGAGCCGCACACGCCGTGTGCGCACGAGCGCCGGAAGGTCAGCGTCCCGTCCAGGTAGCCCTTGACGTAGAGCAGCAGGTTCAGCAGCCGGTCACTCGGCAGACAGGGCACCCGGAAGCTCTGCCAGCCGCCGGTGGCCGCGAACTTGTCGGGGTCGTCGGGGTTGAAGCGGGCGATCTTCAGGGTCACCATCACCGCGCCCTCGGGAACCGGCGGCAGCGGCGGGTCCTTGACTACCTCGACTTCTGCATCGGCGGTCATCAGTACTTCCGCTCCTTCGGCTCGTAGCGGGTCTGCACGACGGGTTTGAAGTCCAGCCTGATGTCGCTGAGCAGGTCGGTGCCCTCCTTGTACGCCATGGTGTGCCGCATGTAGTTGACGTCGTCGCGGTTGGGGTAGTCCTCGCGGGCGTGGCCGCCGCGGGATTCCTTGCGGTTCAGCGCACCCACCACGGTGACCTCGGCCAGCTCCAGCAGGAAGCCGAGCTCGATGGCCTCCAGCAGGTCGCTGTTGAAACGCTTTCCCTTGTCGTGCACGGTGATTCGCGAGTACCGCTCCTTGAGGGCATGGATGTCGGTGAGTGCCTGCTTGAGCGTCTCCTCGGTGCGGAACACCGCGGCGTTGTTGTCCATCGACTGCTGCAGGGCGCTGCGGATGTCAGCGACGCGCTCGTTGCCGTGCTCGGACAGGATGTCGCGCACCCAGCCGACCACCATCGCCGCCGGGTCCGGCGGCATGTCGGCGAAATCGTGGCTCTGCGCGTAGCGGGCGGCGGCGATGCCGGCGCGGCGGCCGAAGACGTTGATGTCCAGCAGCGAGTTGGTGCCCAGCCGGTTGGCGCCGTGCACCGAGACACACGCGCACTCCCCGGCGGCGAACAGGCCGGGCACGGTGTTGGTGTTGTCCCGCAACACCTGTCCGCTGACCGTGGTCGGGATGCCGCCCATCACGTAGTGGCAGGTGGGATAGACCGGCACCAGCTCTTTGACCGGGTCCACCCCGAGGTAGGTGCGGGCGAACTCGGTGATATCCGGCAGCTTGGCCTCCAGCACGTCTTCACCGAGGTGACGGACGTCGATGTAGACGTAATCCTTGTTGGGTCCAGCGCCGCGGCCCTCGAGCACTTCGAGCACCATCGAGCGGGCGACGATGTCGCGCGGTGCCAGGTCGACGATGGTCGGGGCGTAGCGCTCCATGAACCGTTCGCCGTCGGCGTTGAGCAACCGGCCGCCCTCACCGCGCACGGCTTCGGAGATCAGGATGCCCAGGCCGGCCAGCCCGGTCGGGTGGAACTGGTGAAACTCCATGTCCTCCAACGGAAGTCCCTTGCGGAACACGATGCCGATGCCGTCGCCGGTCAGGGTGTGCGCATTGGAGGTGGTCTTGTACATGCGGCCGGAGCCGCCGGTGGCCAGCACGATCGCCTTGGCGTGGAAGACGTGGATGGTGCCGGTGGCCAGTTCGTAGGCCACCACTCCGGTGGCCACCGGGCCGGTCGGGGTCTGGGTGAGAGCCAGGTCCAAAGCGTAGAACTCATTGAAGAACTGGACGTCGTGCTTGACGCAGTTCTGATAGAGCGTCTGCAGGATCATGTGGCCGGTGCGGTCGGCCGCATAGCAGGCCCGCCTTACCGGGGCCTTCCCGTGGTCGCGGGTGTGGCCGCCGAACCGGCGCTGGTCGATGCGGCCCTCGGGGGTGCGGTTGAACGGCATCCCCATCTTCTCCAGGTCCAGGACGGCGTCGATCGCCTCCTTGCACATGATCTCCACGGCGTCCTGGTCGGCGAGATAGTCGCCGCCCTTGACGGTGTCGAAGGTGTGCCACTCCCAGTTGTCCTCTTCGACGTTGGCCAGTGCCGCGCACATGCCGCCCTGTGCCGCGCCGGTGTGGCTGCGGGTCGGGTAGAGCTTGGTGAGAACCGCGGTGCGGACCTGCGGGCCCGCCTCCACCGCGGCACGCATGCCGGCACCGCCGGCGCCGACGATCACCACGTCGTATCGGTGTTGCTCGATCACCGCACGCCTTTCATGAGAATGTGGTCTTTCACGAAATGTTCGGGTTGAACGTCATCAACACGTAGGTCCCGAGCATCAGCGTGAACACCATCGACACCGTCAACAACGCGTTCAGCCAGAACCGGGTGATGTTCTTGCGGCTGTAGTCGTCGATGATGGTGCGAATGCCGTTGCCGCCGTGCAACTGTGCCAGCCACAGCAGCAGCAGGTCCCACACCTGCCAGAACGGTGAGGCCCACCGCTGTGCGACGTAGTTGAAGTCGATGCGATACACGCCGTTGTCCCACATCAGCATGATGAACAGGTGGCCGATGGCCAGGAACACCAGCACGATGCCGGAGAACCGCATGAACAACCACGCGAACTTCTCGAAGTTCGGGATGCCCGCGCGGCGGCGCGGCGAGCGCGGGTTGTCCAGGCTGGCGGGGCGGTAGTAGCTGCGCTGCTTCACCGGTGCGGTCTGGCTTGGCCCTTTTTGAAGACCGAGTTGCAGGTCGGGGCTGCTCATTTGAAGTGCTCCCACATATGGATTCCGGTGACCACGCCGGCCATCACCAGCATCACCAGGAACGTCACGGCGACGATCCATAACATCCGACGCTGATAGCGCGGACCTTCGGACCAGAAGTCGATCAGGATGACCCGGATCCCGTTGAGCGCGTGGAATCCCACCGCGGCCACCAGTCCGTACTCCATCAAGCCGACAATCGGGGTCTTGTAGTCGGCGAGCACGGTGTTGTAGGCCTGCGGGCTGACCCGCAGCACCGCGGAGTCCAGGACGTGTACGAACAGGAAGAAGAAGATCGTGGCGCCGCTGATGCGGTGCAGCACCCACGCCCACATGCCGGGGTCTCCGCGGTAGAGGGTCCTGGGCGGCTTGCGTTTGCGTGACGATTCCGGCGCCGGCGGATCCGTGGTTGTCGTCTTCAGAACCACCTGACAGCTCACCTCATTCACGCCGTTGGGAATCCGGCGGATAGGCGGCTATCGCCGGGCAATCGCGAGCTTAGCCCGGTAAACGTTGCCCGCGGTAGCGCCACGATGTGATCCATATCCCGTGTCACAGCCGGGCTAGGGTGGTGTGGTTCAGCCAGCACAACGCCGAGCGGGGTCGCGAATGTCGGAAGTCGATTGGAAGGTGCTGCGGGACAAGGCAATTGAAGCTTCTGTCGGAGCCTATGCGCCGTATTCACGGTTCCGGGTCGGTGCGGCGGCGTTGGTTGACGACGGCCGGATCGTGACCGGCTGCAATGTGGAGAATGTCTCATATGGTCTTGGTCTCTGTGCCGAATGCGGCGTCGTGTGCGCGCTGCATTCCACCGGGGGCGGTCGGTTGCGGGCGCTGGCGTGCGTGGACTCCGGCGGTGCGCCGTTGATGCCGTGCGGGAGATGCCGTCAGGTGCTGCTCGAGCACGGCGGCCCGGAGATGTTGATCGACCATCCCGCCGGTGCGCGGGCACTCGGGGAGCTGCTGCCCGACGCCTTCGGTCCCGACGATCTTTTTCGGGACTCCCGTTGAGCGAGTTCGCTTTCGATGCGCCGACGGTGATCCGCACCAAGCGCGACGGTGACCGGTTGTCCGATGCCGCCATCGATTGGGTTATTGCCGCCTACACCGACGGCACGGTTGCGCCCGAACAGATGTCGGCACTGCTGATGGCGATCTTCCTGCGCGGCATGGATCGCGACGAGATCGCCAGATGGACCGCCGCCATGCTGGCCTCGGGCCCGCGGATGGATTTCACCGACCTGGGTCTGCGGACCGTCGACAAGCACTCCACCGGGGGAGTGGGTGACAAGATCACGCTGCCGGTGGTGCCGGTCGTCGCGGCGTGCGGCGCCGCGGTGCCGCAGGCGGCCGGGCGCGGCCTGGGGCACGCCGGCGGCACCCTGGACAAGCTGGAATCGATCCCCGGATTCACCGCGAACCTGTCCAACCGACGGCTGCGCGAACAGCTATGTGACGTCGGGGCCGCCATCTTCGCCGCGGGCGAGCTCGCGCCGGCCGACGCCAAGCTGTACGCGCTGCGTGACATCACCGGCACCGTCGAGTCGCTGCCGCTGATCGCCAGTTCGATCATGAGCAAGAAGCTGGCCGAGGGGGCGGGCGCGCTGGTGCTCGACGTCAAAGTCGGCTCGGGGGCCTACCTCAAGCCCGAAGCGCGTTCCCGCGAACTGGCCCACACCATGGTCGAGTTGGGCATCGCGCACGGGGTGCCCACCCGCGCGTTGCTCACCGACATGCAGTGCCCGCTGGGCCGCACCGTCGGCAATTCGGTCGAGGTCCAGGAGTCGCTGGAAGTGCTGGCCGGCGGCGGGCCGCCCGATGTGGTGGAGCTGACACTGCGACTGGCCGCCGAGATGCTGGAGCTGGCCGGCATCGACGGCGTGGACCCCGCGCAGACGCTGGGCGACGGCACCGCGATGGACCGGTTCGTCCGGTTGGTGGCCGCCCAGGGCGGCGATTTGTCGAAACCGTTGCCGATTGGTGGGTGTTCGGAAACCGTGACGGCCGCGCGGGGCGGCACAATGGGCGACATCGACGCGATGGCAGTGGGGCTGGCGGCCTGGCGCCTCGGTGCGGGCAGATCCCGACCGGGGGCGCGGGTGCAACACGGCGCGGGCATCCGGATCCACCGGCGGCCGGGCGAGCCGGTCACGGCGGGTGAGGCGTTGTTCACGCTCTACACCGAAACGCCGGAACGTCTGGGACCCGCGCTGGCGGAGTTGGACGGTGCCTTCAGCGTGAGTGACGCCCCACCCAGTCCCAGGCCCTTGATTATCGATCGGATCACGCGATGAACCTGACCCTCGAGCAGATACAGCAGGCGCCCAAGGCGCTGCTGCACGACCACCTGGACGGCGGGCTGCGGCCGGCCACGGTGCTCGAGATCGCCAGGGAAATCGGCTACGACGAGCTGCCGGCCACCGACGCCGAGGAGCTCGCGACGTGGTTTCGCACCCGCTCGCACAGCGGTTCGCTGGAGCGCTACCTCGAGCCGTTCTCGCACACGGTGGCCGTCATGCAGACGCCCGACGCGCTGTACCGGGTCGCCCACGAGTGTGTGGAGGATCTGGCCGCAGATTCCGTGGTGTACGCCGAAATCCGCTTTGCCCCCGAGTTGCACATCAACCGCGGGCTGTCCTTCGACGAGGTCGTCGACGCCGTCCTGGCCGGCTTCGCGGCGGGGGAGAAGGCGTGCGCCGCCGCGGGCAACCCGATCAAGGTGCGCTGCCTGGTGACCGCGATGCGGCATGCGGCGATGTCGCGGGAGATTGCCGAGTTGGCGGTCCGGTTCCGCGACAAGGGCGTGGTCGGATTCGACATCGCCGGCGCTGAGGCCGGGTACCCGCCCACGCGCCACCTCGATGCCTTCGAATACATGCGGGACCATAACGCGCGCTTCACAATTCACGCGGGCGAGGCGTTCGGATTGCCGTCCATCCACGAGGCGATCGCGTTCTGCGGGGCAGACCGGCTGGGCCACGGGGTGCGCATCGTCGACGACGTCGAGGTCGACCCGGACGGGCGGGTGGTGTTGGGCCGGTTGGCGGCGATCGTGCGGGACAAGCGGGTTCCGCTGGAGCTGTGCCCGAGCTCCAACGTGCAGACCGGCGCGGTCGCCAGCATCGCCGACCACCCGTTCGACCTGTTGGCGCGCAGTCGTTTTCGGGTGACCGTCAACACCGACAACCGGCTGATGAGCGACACCACGATGAGTCAGGAGATGCACCGCCTGGTGGAGGCGTTCGGCTACGGCTGGACCGACCTGCAGCGCTTCACCATCAACGCGATGAAGTCGGCGTTCATCCACTTCGACGAGCGGCTGGCGATCATCGACGAGGTGATCAAGCCGCGGTATGCGGTGCTGATCGGGTAGGTGTGGTGTCGGCTCGCGCCGCGCTCTTTCGACTTTGAACGCTGGTACACGCATTTCGGCGTGTCGTGTGCGTCAGTTCAGTGTCGCGGAGCGGATTGCCCTGGGCGGTGGTCCTAACCCGGCGTCCCGTCGATACCGGCTGCGCCACCTGTGCCGTCTGCGCTTTGATGCCGGGGACAAGCACTGCCCCCGCACTGGCCTTGCCGCCGGCTCCGCCGGTGCCGCCGGTACTTATCGAGCCGCCGTGGCCGCCTCCGCCACCTGCGCCGTTGCCCGCGCTGGCGCCTTCCTGGCCGAAGAACAACCCCCGGCTCCCCCTGCTCCGCCGACGCCGCCCAGACCGCCGTCGCCACCGTTGCCGCCTCCGCCGCCATCACCTCCCAGCCCGCCGTTACCGCCGTAGACCGTCGCCCCCGGGAAGCTGGTGGCTAGGCCGCCCAGCCCACCTTTACCGCCGGCGCCGACGCTGCCGCCCGCGCCACCCGACCCGCCGTCGCCGCCGTCGCCGCCGTTCGACCCGTGAGAACTTGTCTGGCCGCCGCATAAGTCCGGAATATTTGTGTTTCACCAGATTTCGCTATGCCCAGTTCGCAACGGCAACTTGGCATTTGGTGACTTTCTGAGGGACACCATTTTCGCCGATGAGTATGTCCCGCGCGATGGACCGTTTCTGACTAGCATCATCGGCGTGCTGCCCGAGCGACTTCGCACCGACGAGGCGCAGCTTCATCGCCTGGCCGATGGCCGTGAGTTGGCCTACCTGGAATGGGGCGAGGCCACCGGTTATCCCGCCTTCTACTTTCACGGAACGCCAAGCTCCCGGCTCGAGGGTGTGTTCGCCGACGGTGCAGCCAAGCGGCACGGGTTCCGGCTGATTGCGGTCGACCGCCCCGGATTCGGGCGTTCGACTTTCCAGCCCGGACGCAGTTTCCGCGATTGGCCGGCCGACGTCTGTGACTTGGCCGACGCGCTGGGTCTGGGGGAATTCGGGGTGGTCGGGCACTCCGGAGCCGGGCCGCACCTGTTCGCCTGCGGCGCTCTGATACCGCCGACGCGGCTCCGCTTCATCGGCGCGTTCGCGCCGTGGGGTCCGCTGGCGACGCCGGAGATCGTGGCTGCTCTGAACTCGACCGACCGCGCCTACAGCGCTCTCGCGAATCTCGGAGCCTGGACCTTCGACGCCGCATTCGTCCCGCTGGGCTGGTGCGCGAAGTACCGACCCGGCCTTTTCTGCCGGTTGCTGACGGCGTGGGTGCCTTCCGCGGAGCGCCAGCACCTGGGTGACGAACTGTTCCTCCGGCACTTCCTCGCGACTCAGCTCGAAGGGTTCCGGCAGGGTGGTCGCGCCGGAGGCTACGAATCGTTCCTGCTCTACCGCCCGTGGGAATTCGAGGTCAGCGAGGTCGCCGTGCCCACCCACATTTGGCAGGGCGACCGCGACTCCTTTGTCCCGGCGGCCATGGGGCATTATTTCGAGCGCACGATTCCTGGCGTGGAGCTGAACTGGTCTGAAGGCGAGGACCACTTCAATGTCGAGGACTGGGACGCGATCTTCGCGGCCTGTGCGGCTGATATTTAGATGAACCCGAAAAGCGAACCCAGAAAGGCGACCGGCAGCCACAGCGCCAGCGCGGCATAAATCGGGATGAGCAGCAGAAAGCCCAGGTAATAGAGATAAGCCAGCGTCTGCCAGAACAGCCCCGTCACCGTGCTGATCAACGACGAGAACACCTGGTCGAGGGACGGGAGGCCGGCGGCGGCGGTCGCGGGCAGCAGCAACGATGCGTTGGCCGCTTCCGTGCCGGCGTAGGACTTCGCTGCCGCGTTGAGGTGCTGGACGAACTGCTGTTGATACGCCGCGGCCTGCCCGGCCGCCGCTTGATAGTCCCGCCCGAACTCGGAAAACAGTTGTGCGACAGCAGCCGAAACCTCGTCGGCGGCCGCGGGAAGCACCGCTCGGGTCGACGCGGCCGTCGTCTGGTTGGCCGCGCTGAGCGTTTGGCCAATAGTGGCCACGTGCGTTGCGGCCTGGGCGAGCAGGTCCGGCACGGCGACTACCGCGGACATGGCCATCATGGAAACAGTGCCGAGGTCCCGGGGGCAAGACGCGAGCCCGTCAGCTATCTAGTCGTGGTGCGAACGGAATCTGGTTGAGACATCACAGGTTGTAGGGCGGGAATATCGAGACCCCGTTGTAGGCGAACAGCGCGAACAACAGCGGAACGCTGAGTACGAATATCACGGCAAAAGGAACGAGCAATGCATAAAACGGAGCGGTGATCGCCGTTGCGAAAATTTGCGAAAATGGCTGAGGCAAGGTGGCGGTCCACGCCCATAATTGCGTGTACGCCGAAAAACCGTCGGTCATGACTCTATTGGCAGCTGTTCCCAGCAATTGCCACAACGACTCTGCGTTGACCGCCTCGGCGCCGGCGTAGGAGCCCGCCGCCGCCGTCATCTTCTGTACGAACTGGTCGTGGTAAGCCGACGCCTGCGCGGCCGCGTGCTGGAAGTCCTCGGCATGCTGGGAGAACAGCTGGGTGATGCCCGCCGACACCTCGTCGGAAGCGGGCGGCAGCAGCGCCTGGGTGGGGCCCACCGCTTGCAGGTGAGCCGCGATGAGCGTCGAGTCAATGGCCGTGAGGTCCGTCGCCGCCTGGGCGATCATTGCCGGGTTCGCGATCATGGGATCAGTGTCAGGCCGGGCGAACCGTGCCGTCCTCCGTAGTCGTCTACTTAATTCGCGGTGCTATTCGCGCCTGAGCCGCGACGCTCACGCTGAACGTCGTCGCCGGCTAGCGGCGCTATTCGCGCCTTAGCCGCGACTCCACGAACGATTCCAACTTCTCCCACGCCCGCACCGCCGACGCGTACGGCCCGGCGGGCTTGCTCGCCGAGTCGGGTTCGAGCACGTAGGCGATCAGTTTGCCCAGCGGTTTGCCCTTGTCCAGGGCCTTGTCGACCGTGCTCTCCTCCGAGTAGTCGCCGATGTCGCGCAGCAGCTCGACGGCCAGGTCGAGCTGGTCGCGGTCAACCGCCTCCGGCCCATCGGCGAAATCGTCGGCCAGCCCGCTGAGCACGTAGACGTTCTCGTCGGTGATGTCGATCTTCAGCGAGCCGTCGGTGGCCGCGGTGCGGATGTCGTCGTAGGTCGCCAGATCCGACAGGTCATGGTCGTGCTCGTCGGCGAGATAGCGGGCCAGGGCCCGTTCCGAGGAGAACACACTGATGCGACCGTTGCGGCCCAGGAAGATCGGGCGGTCATCGAGGTAGCAGCGCAGCGTGTAGAACGTGCCGGCACCGGTCATGATCCGGATCGGGTCGATGCCTACCTGTGCCCAGAAGTCCTCGTCGCTGCCCAGTACGACGGTGTCGCCTTCGGCGCGCTCGTCGTCTTCCTCGTCTTCTTCCTCGCTGTCCTCGTCGTCCTCTTCCGCGGACTCCTGCGCGCTCTCTTCGGCCTCGTCGGTCGCCTCATCGGACTCCTCGGCGGCCTCGTCTTCTTCTTCCTCGAGTTCCTCTTCGAGTTCTTCCTCGGCCCGTTCCGACAGCTTCTCGTCCACCTCGGGCGTGCTGACCACGTCGTCGATGGCCTTGAGCACGTCGTCCCAGCTGCGGCCGATGATCTCGGCGATGGCGTTCCAGCGCTTGTGGCCCGCTTTGCCGGTGAAGTGGTCGATGCCCCCGGACACCGTGCCCAGGGTGGGATTGCCGTTGAAGAACTTCGAGATCGCCGGCAACTCGCAGACCGACCCGATGGACGACACGATCGCCAGCGTTCCGGCCAGCGCGGCCACCGACTCCTCGGTGGGCTTCTCGGCCACCAGTTCCTCGACGGCCACCAGATCGAACCGCTTGTCGTCGGCCGGGTCCAGCTTCTGCGCGTGGGCTTCCGTGATGTCCTGCCACCCCGGGTGGTCGACCAGGTCGTTGTCCTCATCCGTGCGGACGAACGCGACCAGATCCGCAACGCTGTCGAAAACGTAGAGGTCGTCGTCCTTGCCCAGGAACGCCTCCCACTCGTCCCCGGAGTCGCGCCAGCGGGGCGCCCACAACGTGTAGCGGTCGCCTTCGGACAGGCTCAGGCGGATGGGCACGAGGTCAGCAGCCATGCGGCACACAATAGCGACCCGGCCTGTTGGCGCTTACCCGCCCCAAATAGTTGTGATCACCGGAGCGGTTGCTGCATAACCCGTTTTAGGCAGGCCGTACATCTCCTCCAGCGTGGACAGCACGTTGTAATGGCTGATGGTCTCGTTGTAGCTGCCGGGTTGCACGTGCGCTCCGTAGAACACCGTCGGGATCTGATTGCGCGGTCCGCCGTCGTCCTCGTCCCAGGTCAGTATCAGCAGGCTGTTATTGGCCCGGGCCCAGTTGGCGTAGGCCGACATCCGGCTGTTCAGCCAGGCGTCGCCTTGGGCGATCGAGCCGTCGTGCATGTTGTTGTCGTTGTTGGGAATGACGAACGACACCGTGGGCAGGCTCGCGTAGTTCCCGGGGGCAGGGAATGCGGAAAACGGCACCGAGACGGAGGCCGGGACGTTGCTGAAGTTCACCCAGGGCACGTGCTTGCGCGCATATTTGCCGGCGCTGCAGGCGGTCGAGCCCACCGCGGGCAGATCCTCCGAGTAGCCGCCGAAGGTGTGCCCGGTGGCCAGCAGCTCGGACGCGAGGTTCGGTTGGGCACCGACATCCACCGGGCAGCTGTCCTTGGTGAGCCCGAAGGTGCTCCCGGCGAACAACGCCAGGTAGTTCGGTTCGCTGGGATGCGTCTCGGCGAACGACTGCGCCATCATCGCCCCGCCGGCCGCCAGCGCGTTGATCCACGGCGCCGCCTTGTTGCCGATGATGTTGGCCTGCGAGCGGTTCTCCTCGATCACGATCACCACGTGCGCGTACGACGGCAGCGTCGCCGCGGCCAGCGCCACCCGGGGAACCGGCACGATCACCGCACCCAACGCCGCCAAGACGCAGAAACCCCTGGTCAGACGACGTCCGAGCGCTCGCATGCCGGGAGTATATGGGCGGCCCGACCCCGCTCCGGGGACAGAAACGCGCGTGTCAGCAGGCCTGAACCCGATCGTTATATAGGGTCACACCCCGTGGACGTCCACGTCATAGACCATCCGCTGGCCGCGGCCCGGCTGACCGTGCTGCGTGACGAGCGCACCGACAACGCCGCCTTCCGGACCGCGCTGCGCGAACTGACCCTGATGCTGGTCTACGAGGCCACCCGCGACGCACCCACCGAGCCGGTGCAGATCCGCACCCCGGTCGGCGACACCGTCGGGGTCCGCTTGGCCAAACCGCCACTGCTGGTGCCGGTGCTGCGGGCGGGGCTGGGCATGGTCAACGAGGCTCACGCTGTGCTGAGCGAGGCGCACGTCGGATTCGTCGGCATGGCCCGCGACGAGAAAACCCATCAACCCGTGCCCTACCTCGAGTCGCTGCCCGACGACCTCACCGACGTGCCGGTGATGATCCTGGACCCGATGCTGGCCACCGGAGGGTCGATGGTCTACACCCTCGGCCTGTTGCTGTCCCGCGGGGCGACGGACATCAAAGTGCTGTGCGTGTGCGTGGCGCCGGAGGGCATCGCCGCGGTCGAGAAGGTGGCGCCGAACGCGCGGCTGTACACCGCCGCGATCGACGAGGGGCTCAATGAGACGGCCTTCATCGTGCCCGGGTTGGGTGACGCGGGGGACCGTCAGTTCGGGCCGCGCTAGCGGCGATCGCAAGCGCGGCGGAGCCGGGCGCGGCGGGTCGCCGCCATCGGGCTGACTACCAGCTTCGAACCTGTATGGCCAACTCCCCGGACAGCGCGCGTGCCCGGTGCCGCGCGGCCTCCAGGTCATCGTGCACCGCACACCGGACTTCCAGGTAGCACTTCAGTTTCGGTTCCGTGCCCGACGGCCGCACCACCACCCGCACCAACGTGTCGTCGTCGCCGCCGGCGAGGATCAGGGCGTCGGCGATGTCTTTTCGGGCCGCGACGAAACCGGCCAGCCGATCCGGCGGATCGTCGCGCAACCGGGCCAGCAGGGCGGCGGCTTCCGCACTGTCGGCGACGCGGCGGGGCACCGCGGCCACCTCATGCACGCCGTAGCGACGGGCGAGGTCGTCGAGCAGTTCGGGCACCGGACGGCCGCGCAGCGAGGCAACCAGATCACACACCAACACCGCGGCGCTGATGCCGTCCTTGTCCCGCACTGCCTGCGGATCGACGCAGTGGCCGATCGCTTCTTCGTAGGCGTAGACCAATGTCCCGGGACGCTCGGCGTCGGCGCGCGCCAGCCATTTGAAGCCGGTGAGGGTTTCGACGTGCTGCGCACCATGGTGAGCGGCGATCGCAGCCAGCATGCGCGAGGACACCACCGTGCTGGCCACCGTTCTGGGTCCTGTCGCGGGCTGCGAAAGGATGTAATCGCCCAGCAACCAACCGGTTTCGTCGCCCGAGAGCATCCGCCAGCCGGACGGCGCCGGGATCCCCACCGCACACCGGTCCGCGTCGGGATCCAGTGCGATCGCGACGTCGGCGCCGACGCCGGCCGCCAGGGCCAGCAGCGCATCGGCAGCGCCGGGCTCCTCGGGATTGGGGAACGCGACGGTGGGGAAGTCGGGATCCGGTGCGAACTGCGCGTCGACTACGTGCACGTCATCGAAGCCGGCCCGGTGCAGCGTCTCGACCGCCACCGCGCCGCCCACCCCGTGCATCGGGGTCAGTGCCACGCGTATCGAACCGGCGCCGCGCCGCACGCCTGCCGCCCGGCGGATGTATCGCTCGACCAGATCGGTGTCGGCGGGTGTGACGGTGCGGCGCGGGATTTCGTCGGCCGGGGGAGCGTTGGTGATCGCGGCTTCGATCTGGCGGTCGGTCGGGGAGACGATCTGGACGCCGCCGTCGAGATAGACCTTGTAGCCGTTGTCGGCGGCGGGGTTGTGTGACGCCGTGATCTGGATGCCCGCGACAGCCCCGGTGGCCCGCACCGCGAAGGCCAGCACCGGCGTCGGCACCGTGCTGGGAAACAGCAGTACTGAAAACCCCTGCGCAGCAAGGACTTCCGCAGCAGCCGTGGCGAATTCCGCCGAGCCGCGCCGGGCGTCGCGGCCCACGATCACGGTGCCGGACCGCTCGAGCACCTGCGCCAGCGCCCAAGTGGCCCGCAACACCACGGCCAGGTTCATCGCGTCCGGTCCGCCGCGCACCGGCCCACGCAGGCCGGCGGTGCCGAACGTCAGTGGCCTGGCGAACCGCGCGGCGAGTTCGGCCGGACCCAGTGCGGCAAGCTCGGCGGCCGTCTGCGGATCGGGGTCGTGGGCGATCCAGTCCTCGGGAGTCACGGATCAGAACCGGGCTATCACGTCGGCCAGCAACGAACCCATCCGCGCGGCCGACGCCGCCCCCGCGGCCAGCACCTCGGCATGGCTCAGCGGCTCACCGGTGATCCCGGCCGCCAGGTTGGTCACCAGCGACACCCCGAGCACTTCGGCGCCCGCCGCCCGCGCCGCGATGGTCTCGTGCACCGTCGACATCCCCACCAGGTCGGCGCCCAACAGTCGCAGCATCCGGATCTCGGCGGGCGTCTCATAGTGCGGGCCCGGCAGGCCCGCGTACACGCCTTCGGCCAGCCTCGGGTCGCACTCGCGCGCCAGCGCCCGCAACCGCGGAGCGTATGCGTCGGTCAGGTCAACGAACTGCGCGCCCACCAGCGGCGACCGTGCGGTCAGGTTGAGGTGGTCGCTGATCAGGACCGGTTGTCCGACCTCCATGTCGGTGCGCAGTCCGCCTGCTGCGTTGGTGAGCACGACGATCCGCGCTCCCGCCGCGCAGGCCGTCCGGACCGGGTGCACCACGTGTTGCAGGTCATGGCCCTCGTAGGCGTGGATGCGGCCGGCGAGCACCAGCACCCTCCGTGCGCCTAGCGGCACCGACAAGACTTCACCCGCATGCCCCTCCGCCCTGGGTGGCGTGAATCCGGGGATCTCGGCCTGCGGCAGCACGGCGGTCGGGGAGCCCAGCGCGGCGATCGCCGGCGACCATCCCGAGCCCAGCACCACGGCGACGTCGTGGGTGCCGATGCCGGTGCGTTCGGCGATGACGTCCGCCGCCTGGGCTGCGAGTTCGCTGGTCACACTCGGCGAGACTACTTGCTCGGGCACCGGCGCCCGGCGTGTGTGATGATCTGCCTTGTGCGGCATCACAAATCGCTTTACGTTCTCGCCGCTGCGGCCGTGTTGGCCGTCAGCGCGCTGTTCGGTGGCCCGATACCCAGGGCGGTCGCCGACGACTGCCCCAACGTCGAGCTCGTGTTCGCCCGGGGGACCGCCGAGCCGCCCGGGATGGGCGTCGTCGGAGACGCGCTCGAGGCCGCGCTGCGGCCGAAACTGGGCGCGCGCAGCCTGGGCGTCTATCCGGTCAACTACGCGGCCAGCTACAACTTCCTGACGACCGCCGACGGTGCCAACGACGCGCGCGACCACATCGCCTTCATGGCCGACCAGTGCCCTCGGACGAGGATTGTGCTGGGCGGGTTCTCACAGGGTGCCGCCGCGGTTTCGATGCTGGCGGGGGTGCCGCCGCTGGGAGACACCGTCGGCGAATTCGGCTCGGCCCCCGAGCTCGATCCGGTCTTGGCCCAGCGGGTCGCCGCGGTCGCGGTTTTCGGGAATCCGGGCATCCGGTTCAACGTCCCGCTGGCGTCCACCGGCCAGTTCGCCGGCAGGGCGATCGACCTGTGCAGCCCCGGGGACCCGGTGTGCACGGTTGGCGGGCGCGACCGGCTCGCGCACCGCGAATACGCGGACCCGCCGTACCCGGGCCAGGCGGCGGGGTTCATCGCCGGGCGGGTTTGACCGTCGGTGAGATACTGCGTGGATGCCCGCCATTAGCCCGCTGGACACCGTCGAGGCGACAGTGCGGCGCCGCGGCGGCGACCTGGTCGAGCTGTCTCACGCCATCCACGCGCAACCCGAGCTGGCGTTCGACGAACACCGCAGCTGCGCCAAGGCCAAAGAGCTGGTGGCGCAACGCGGTTTCCAGATCGCCCCGGTCGACGGCCTGGACACCGCTTTCCGCGCCGATTTCGGCAGCGGGCCGCTGGTCGTCGGGGTGTGCGCGGAGTACGACGCCCTGCCGGAGATCGGCCACGCCTGTGGCCACAACATCATCGCGGCGTCGGGAGTGGGCACCGCGCTGGCTCTGGCCGAGGTCGCCGACGAGCTGGGACTGACGGTGGCGCTGCTGGGCACTCCCGCCGAGGAGTCCGGCGGCGGCAAAGCGCTGATGCTGCGGGCCGGCACATTCGATGACGTCGCAGTGGCCGTGATGGTGCACCCGGGGCCCACCGACATCGCCGGCGCGCGGTCGCTGGCATTGTCCGAGGTCACCGTGGACTACCGAGGCAAGGAGTCGCACGCCGCCGTCGCACCGCATCTGGGTCTCAACGCCGTCGACGCGGTGACCGTCGCGCAGGTGGCCATCGGTTTGTTGCGTCAGCAGCTGGCGCCCGGTCAGATGATGCACGGCATCATCACCGACGGCGGGCAGGCGGTCAATGTCATCCCCGGGCGGGCGGCGCTGAAGTACGCGATGCGCGCCGTCGAGTACGACTCGCTGCGTGAGCTGGAAGGCAGGATGTACTCCTGTTTCGCCGCCGGTGCGCTGGCCGCGGGCTGCGAGTACGAGATCAACGAGGCCGGCCCCGCCTACGCCGAACTGAGGCCCGACCAGTGGCTGGCGGACGTATGTCGTGAGGAGATGCGCCGCCTCGGGCGCGAACCGGTGCCGGCCGCCGTAGAGGCGGCGCTGCCCTTGGGCAGTACCGACATGGGTAACGTGACGCACGTGCTGCCCGGTATCCACCCGGTGATCGGGGTCGACGCCGGGGGCGCGACCGTCCACCAGCGTGCCTTTGCGGCCGCGGCGGCGGGGCCCAGTGCCGACCGCGCGGTGGTCGAGGGCGCGATCATGCTGGCCCGCACCGTCGTCGCGCTGGCCGCGGACCCTGCTCAGCGGGACCGGGTGCTGGCGGCCCGACAGCACAGGGCGGCCGCATCGTGAGTCTGGTCGACAGCGCCGAGTCGTGGCTGGCCGCCCACTACGACGACCTCGTGGACTGGCGCCGGCACATCCACCGCTACCCGGAGTTGGGCCGCCAGGAGTTCGCCACCACACAGTTCGTCGCCGAGCGCCTGGCCGACGCGGGGCTCAATCCCAAGGTGCTGCCCGGCGGGACGGGTCTGACCTGTGATTTCGGGCCAGAGCACGCGCCCCGGATAGCGTTGCGCGCCGACATGGACGCGCTGCCGATGGCCGAGCGGACCGGCGCGCCGTACGCCTCGACGATGCCCAATATCGCGCACGCCTGTGGCCACGATGCGCACACCGCGATCCTGCTCGGGACGGCGCTGTCGCTGGCCTCGGTGCCCGAACTTCCCGTCGGAGTGCGGTTGATCTTCCAGGCCGCCGAAGAGCTGATGCCCGGTGGCGCGATTGATGCGATCGCCGCCGGGGCGTTGACCGGGGTGTCGCGGATTTTCGCGCTGCACTGCGACCCCCGGCTGGAGGTCGGCAAGGTCGCCGTCCGGCTGGGACCCATCACCTCGGCGGCCGACCAGCTCGAGATCACCCTGTATTCGCCGGGCGGGCACACCTCGCGCCCTCACCTGACCGCCGACCTGGTCTACGGTCTGGGCACCTTGATCACCGGGCTGCCCGGTGTGCTGTCGCGCCGCATCGACCCGCGCAACAGCACCGTGCTGGTGTGGGGCGCGGTCAACGCGGGCGTAGCGCCCAATGCGATTCCGCAGTCCGGGGTGCTGGCCGGGACCGTGCGCACGGCCAGCCGCCAGACCTGGATCGACCTGGAGGCGATCATCCGCGAGGCCGTCACCGGCCTGCTGTCGCCGCTGGCCATCGAGCACACCCTGGAATACCGGCGTGGGGTGCCGCCGGTGGTCAATGAAGACATCTCGACGCGCATCCTGACCCACGCCATCGAAGCCGTCGGCCCGGACGTGCTGGCCGATACCCGGCAGTCCGGGGGTGGGGAGGATTTCTCCTGGTACCTCGAAGAGGTTCCAGGGGCGATGGCGCGCCTGGGGGTGTGGTCGGGGGACGGGCCCCAGCTCGATCTGCACCAGCCGACGTTCGATCTCGACGAGCGGGCGCTGGCGATCGGCGTGCGGGTGATGGTCAACATCATCGAGCAGTCCGCCGCTTTCTGAGGGCGGGCCGCGTGCTTCTGGGGCGCGAGCGTGCGCTGCGGTACGGCGACACGCCGCGGGAGGTGGTCTTTGGCGCACGCTCGGCGGGTGAATTGTGGCCGGCGCTGCTTCTGGGCGTGCTTCTGGGGCGCGAGCGTGCGCTGCGGTACGGCGACACGCCGCGGGAGGTGGTCTTTGGCGCACGCTCGGCGGGTGAATTGTGCCGCAGAGAGGACGCCCAGACGATAACCCCGTGAGTGCAGAGCTCGACCGGCTGCTTATAGCGCAAGGCGGTGTGGTGACTACCGCTCAGGCGCTCGCCTTCCTGTCCCGCCGAGATCTGCAGCGCTATGTGAATTGCGGCGCTCTGCAGCGGGTTTGGCGCGGGATTTACTCCCGCGACGACCCGACCGTGGCACTTCGGCTGCGCGGGCTGGACCTGTTGACGGGCACAAATGTCGCTGCATGCATGGGCACCGCCGCGGCAGCTTACGGTTTCGACACCGAGCGGACTGACTCTCTGCACGTGCTCAACCCCGATGGGCGACAACTGCGATCGACCGACGGTCTGGTCGTGCATCGGCGTGACGGCGCTCCGCTGACCGCGGTCGGCGGACGGACTGCCACAGCACCGGCATGGACGGCGATTGAGGTCGTGCGCGGACTCCGTCGACCTCGTGCGCTGGCGACACTGGACGCCACGTTGCGCAGCCGAACGTGCGGCCGCGAGCAACTAATGCGGGTTCTCGACCTGCAGTCTGGGCGCCGCGGCATAGTGATCGCTCGTGAAATGGTCTCCCTCGCTTCACCTTTGGCTGAGTCGCCAATGGAGAGCGAGGCCCGCCTGGTCATGCTCGACGGAGGACTGCCGCCGCCGGTGCTGCAGTACGAAGTCGTAGATTTAAGCGGCCGGCTCTGGCGGCTGGACTTCGCCTGGCCGGAATACCGCGTCGCCGCCGAGTATGACGGCGTCGACTGGCACAGCGGACCCGACGCATTCCGTCGAGACCGCGCCCGCGCCGCTGCGCTGCAGGAGCTCGGCTGGGTCGTGGTGCCGATCATCGCCGAGGATGTCCGGCATCAACCCGCGCAACTCGTCCGGCGGATCGAGTCACGACTCGCGCACGCGCGAGCCGCCTGAGCAGGCCCCGCCCGGCGAGCGTGCGGCTAATGCCAGCCCTGACGGCGTGTCGATGTACGCGAGTGCACGCTCGCGCCCGGGGTGGAGAGCCCCTACTCCGGACTGGCGGGCCCCGGGCCGATGTTGCGGGCCGGCCGGGTGCGTAGGTCATGCACGTAATCCGCCGGGGCCCCGGCTATTTCGGCGGCGTCGGCCATCACGCCCAGATACTGCGCCGAGGGCAGGCCGCCCTCCCAGCCGTCCAGCACATAGAGCCATGCCAGCACCGGGTCGATGTCGGTGTCCGACGACTCACGCTCCACTCGGCAGCGGATCTTCGTGTGGACCCCGAACTCGGAGCCCTCCCAGCGGTCCAGGTTCATTTCATCGGCCGGCGTCATGTCGTACAGCACCACGAACACCCGCGAGTCCGGGTCCTCGACGATGGTGGCCAGTGCGCCTTCCCAGCCGATGTCCTCGCCGCCGAACGTCAGGCGCCACCCCGGTAACCAGCCAGTTCCCGCCATCGGCGAGTGGGGTGCACGCTTGAGCATCTGCTCGGGATGCATGTTCGACCCGTAGGCGGCGTAGAGCGGCACGGAGAAAGCTTAAACTCCGCCCTGCGGGCCACCGCACCGCCGGACTAGGTTATGGGCTGTGGTGACCCGCATCGTGATCCTCGGTGGAGGCCCGGCCGGCTACGAAGCGGCCCTGGTGGCCGCCAACGCAAAACCCGACGACGTCGAAGTCACCATCATCGATTCCGATGGTGTCGGCGGGGCGGCGGTCCTCGACGACTGCGTGCCGTCCAAGACGTTCATCGCCTCCACCTGGCTGCGCACCGAGCTGCGCCGCGCGCCGCGGCTGGGCTTCGAGATCGACATCGACGACGCCAAAATCGACCTGCCGCAGATCCACGACCGGGTCCGCAGGCTCGCCTCCGAGCAGTCTGCAGACATCGCCGAGCAGCTACGCAGCGTCGGAGTGAAGCTGGTGCACGGTCGCGGGGAACTCGTCGACCCCACCCCCGGCCTGGCCCGCCACCGGCTCAAGGCGACCGCCCCCGACGGCACCGTCACCGAGCACGACGCCGACTTCGTGCTGATCGCCACCGGGGCCAGCCCGCGGGTGCTGCCGTCGGCCCAGCCCGACGGCGAACGCATCCTCACCTGGCGCCAGCTCTACGACCTGAAAACCCTGCCGGAACATTTGATCGTGGTGGGCTCCGGCGTCACGGGCGCCGAGTTCGTGCACGCGTACACCGAGCTCGGGGTCCAGGTCTCGGTGGCGGCCAGCCGGGACCGGGTGCTGCCCTACGAAGACGCCGACGCCGCCGCGGTGCTGGAGGAGTCGTTCGCCGAACGCGGCGTCAACCTGTTCAAGAACGCCCGCGCCGAGTCGGTCACCCGTACCGAGGACGGGGTGCTGGTCACGATGACCGACGGCCGCACCATCGAGGGCAGCCACGCCCTGATGACCATCGGCTCGATCCCCAACACCAGCGGCCTGGGCCTCGAGCGCGTCGGTATCGAACTGAGCCCCGGTGACTACCTCAAGGTGGACCGGGTGTCGCGGACCTCGGTACCGGGAATCTACGCGGCCGGCGACTGCACCGGTCTGCTGCTGCTGGCCTCGGTCGCGGCCATGCAGGGCCGCATCGCGATGTACCACGCGCTGGGCGAGGGAGTGAACCCGATCCGGCTGCGCACGGTGGCCGCGACGGTGTTCACCCGCCCCGAGATCGCGGCGGTCGGGGTGCCGCAGTCGGCGATCGACGACGGGGAGTTCAGCGCGCGAACCATCATGCTGCCGCTGCACACCAACGCGCGGGCGAAGATGTCCGGCTTGAGACAGGGTTTCGTCAAGATCTTCTGCCGCAAATCCACCGGCGTGGTGATCGGCGGCGTCGTGGTGGCGCCCATCGCCTCCGAGCTGATCCTGCCGATCGCGGTGGCCGTCACCAACCGCATCACGGTCAACGAGTTGGCCCAGACGCTCGCCGTTTACCCGTCGTTGTCCGGTTCGATCACCGAGGCGGCAAGGCGCCTGATGGCGCACGACGATCTGGACTGAAGACCGCCCCAACGGCCGCCGACGAACTAGCCTGGTTGGGCGAACGCCTACCGACAAGTAACCGACAGGAGTCCTTCGTCGTGAGCAACCCGAGCAAGGCAGCCGACAGCGAGCAGACCTGGTCCGATGGGTCGCTGGGACCGCAGCAGCGCGCGCAGGCCTGGGAGCGCCTCGGCTCCGAGCAGTTCGACGTGGTGGTGATCGGCGGTGGTGTGGTGGGCGCCGGGTGCGCGCTGGACGCCGCCACCCGCGGACTCAAGGTGGCCCTCGTCGAAGCCCGGGATCTGGCCTCGGGCACGTCCAGTCGCTCGTCGAAGATGTTCCACGGCGGCCTGCGCTACCTGGAACAACTCGAGTTCGGTCTGGTGCGTGAGGCGCTCTTCGAACGCGAACTGTCCCTGACCACGCTGGCGCCGCATCTGGTCAAGCCGCTGCCGTTCCTGTTCCCGCTGACCAAGCGCTGGTGGGAGCGTCCCTACATCGCCGCCGGCATCTTCCTGTACGACCAGCTCGGCGGCGCCAAATCCGTTCCGGCGCAGAAGCATCTGACCCGCGCGGGCGCACTGCGGCTGAGCCCCGGCCTCAAGCGCAGCGCCCTGATCGGCGGCATCCGCTACTACGACACCGTGGTCGACGACGCCCGTCACACCATGACGGTGGCGCGTACGGCTGCGCACTACGGCGCGGTGGTGCGCTGCTCCACGCAGGTGGTCGCGCTGCTGCGCGAGGGCGACCGGGTCACCGGCGTGCGGGTGCGCGACTCCGAGGACGGCTCGATCAACGAGGTTCGCGGGCATGTCGTGGTCAACGCGACCGGAGTCTGGACGGATGAGATCCAGGCGCTGTCCAAACAGCGCGGACGGTTCCAGGTGCGCGCCTCCAAGGGCGTGCACGTCGTGGTGCCGCGCGACCGCATCGTCAGCGACGTCGCGATGATCCTGCGCACCGAGAAATCGGTGATGTTCATCATCCCGTGGGGCAGCCACTGGATCATCGGCACCACCGACACCGACTGGAACCTCGACCTGGCCCATCCGGCCGCCACCAAGGCCGACATCGACTACATCCTGACCACGGTCAACGCCGTGCTGGCCACTCCGCTGACGCACGCCGACATTGACGGGGTGTACGCCGGGCTGCGCCCGCTGCTGGCCGGGGAGAGCGACGAGACCTCCAAGCTCTCCCGCGAACACGCGGTGGCCGTGCCGTCGGCGGGTCTGGTCGCCATCGCCGGCGGCAAGTACACCACCTACCGCGTGATGGCCGAGGATGCGATCGACGCCGCGGTGCAGTTCATCCCGACCAGGGTGGCGCCGTCGATCACCGAGAAGGTGAGCCTGCTGGGCGCCGACGGCTACTTCGCGCTGATCAACCAGGTCGAACACGTCGGCGAGCGGGTCGGACTGCACCCCTACCGGGTCCGTCATCTGCTGGACCGCTACGGCTCGATGATGGACGACGTGCTGGCGCTGGCGGCCGACCATCCCGAACTGCTGACCCCGATCAAGGAGGCGCCCGGCTACCTGAAGGTGGAAGCGGTGTATGCCGTCGCGGCCGAGGGGGCCCTGCACCTCGAGGACATCCTGGCCCGGCGGATGCGCATCTCCATCGAGTACTCGCACCGCGGCGTGGACTGTGCCCGCGAAGTGGCAGACCTGGTCGCACCGGTACTGGGCTGGAGCGCCGACGACGTCAACCGCGAGGTCGCCAACTACAAGGCGCGGGTGGAAGCCGAGGTGCTCTCGCAGGCCCAGCCCGACGACGTCTCCGCCGACGAGCTGCGGGCCAGCGCCCCTGAGGCCCGCGCCGAGATCCTGGAGCCGGTGCCGCTCAACTGAGGACTCATGTCACTAGCCATGTGTCGGTGGCCCGGGTGAGCATGAGGGCGTGAAACGACACTCCGTGAGTGCTGTGCTGGGAACGGGCATCGCCGGGCTGGCCGGCTGGGACCTCTGGCAACGCCGGCACACCATCTTGCGCAACTACCCCATCGTCGGCCACCTGCGGTTCATCCTGGAAGCCGTCGGGCCGGAGCTGCGGCAGTACATCGTCACCGACAACAACGCGGAGAAACCGTTCAGCCGCGACCAACGGCGCTGGGTGTACACCTCGTCGAAGATGAGCAACCGTTACTTCGGTTTCGGCACCGACAACGACCTGGAACGCGCCCACAACTACCCGATCATCAAGCATGCGGCGTTTCCGGTGTCTGCCCCGGACGGCGATCCCGGCCACCCCGACCCGAAGGTGCCGCTGCCGGCGGCCAAGGTGCTCGGCGGAGCGCGCAACCGCGCCAAGGCCTTTCGGCCGGAATCGTTGGTCAACGTATCGGGGATGAGTTTCGGGGCGCTGGGCGGTGCGGCGATCACCGCGCTGAACCAGGGTGTCGCGATGGCCGGCGCCATGCAGAGCACCGGTGAGGGCGGGGTGTCGCCGTATCACCTGCACGGCGGCGACCTGGTCTGGCAGATCGGCACCGGCTATTTCGGCTGCCGCAACGACGACGGCACCTTCAGCCTGCCGCGGTTGATCGACCAGGTGGCCGCCGCC
Source organism: Mycobacterium sp. Z3061 (assembly GCF_031583025.1). Classification (NCBI taxonomy): domain Bacteria; kingdom Bacillati; phylum Actinomycetota; class Actinomycetes; order Mycobacteriales; family Mycobacteriaceae; genus Mycobacterium; species Mycobacterium pumcae. Next base: position 1,535,141 of record NZ_CP134062.1, read on the forward strand.
CCGTCGATCCGGGCCATCGAGATCAAGCTCAGCCAGGGCGCCAAGCCCGGATTGGGCGGCATGCTGCCGGGCGCCAAGGTCACCGAGGAGATCGCCAAGATCCGCGGTATCCCGGTGGGGGTGGACTGCAAGAGCCCGGCCGGGCATTCGGCCTTCAGCGACGTCGACGGTCTGCTGGAGTTCGTCGAGACGATCGCCGCCGAGACGGGGCTGCCGGTGGGCATCAAATCTGCGGTCGGGGAAGACGCGTTCTGGCCGGAGTTGGCGGCGCGGATGGCCCGTACCGGGCGCGGCGTGGACTTCGTGACTGTCGACGGCGGCGAGGGCGGCACCGGCGCGGCGCCGCTGGTGTTCAGCGACCATGTCGCGCTGCCCTTCAAGTGGGCGTTTCCGAGGGTCTACCGCGCCTTCGCCGAGCAGGGTCTGCACCACGACGTGGTGTTCATCGGGTCGGGCAAATTGGGCATTCCGGAGAACGCGCTGCTGGCCCTGGCGCTGGGTTGCGACCTGATCAACGTCGGCCGTACCGCGATGTTCGCCATCGGGTGCATTCAGGCGCAGCGCTGCCACACCGGCCGCTGCCCGACCGGCGTCGCGACGCAGTCGGCCTGGCTGCAGCACGGCCTGGACCCGGCCCTGAAGTCGGTGCGCTGCGCCAACTATCTGGCCACCCTGCGCTTCGAGTTGCTGTGCCTGGCCCGGGCCTGCGGCCACGTGCACCCCGCCCTGGTGCCGCTGAACGCGATCGAGGTGCTCGACGTCGACCTGCAGTCGGCGCGGGCCGAGGATTTGTTCGACTACAAGCCAGACTGGGGGCTGCCCGGGCCGGCCGACGTCGAGGCGATCACGGCGCTGGCTAACGCCCTAGGAAGCTGACGCCGCTGCCCGGAACTCCATCAACCGGCCACGCACGATGTGCTCGACGAGGATCGGGACGAACTGCTGCACCGGCGCGTCGACGAACTGCTGAGCGGCGTCTTCGCACCATTGCCTGATCCGTGGGCGCAGAGCCGCCGTGCGCTGCTGGTCGCCGCGGCCTTCGTGCTGGGCCAGTTTCTCTGCCACGTCGGCCACCGATCGCGCGACCAGCGAACGGCTCGCGGCGTTGACGTCGTCGTCGGAGCCTGAGCGTGCCTCCTGCAGGGCTTGCTCGCCACTCTGTTCGCTGGCGTCCGGCGGGATGACCTGCAGGCTCAGGTGGTGCCCGTCCTGTCCGATCAGAATGATGCCGGCCGGCTCGTCGCCGCTGAAGCCCAGCAGTTCGATGGTGCGTCCGCCGATCTCGAGCACCGAAGCGTCGCCGTCCCAGCTGCTGAGGTGGTAGCCGACCATGGCGATCGGCCCCAGTTCCTCGGCCAGCGACGTCACCAGGCCGGGCAGTTCGTCGGTCAGTCGCCTGGACCGCGGCCACCAGGCCCCGTCAACGTGCTCAGAAATTCGCCGAAAAGGCTTGATTTCCAACCGGGTTGGGCGCTGCATCACACAAAAATACGGTCGTCGCGAACAGCTCGCGAGCGCAGCGGCCCAACAGCGGGCGAACTTTCGGTTAAGCGGGCGCGAAATCGTTGACCCGGCCGATGATCTGGCGAGCGCCGTGCGACGCACGAGCCAACAGGTCGGGTGCGAGCACTGCCACCAGACAGGCCGCCGCTGCGGCCAGCAGCCCCTGACCCCACCCCAGCGGGCCCACCGGGGTGCACCCGAATAGCTGGCTGAGACCCGGAGTGGATATCACCACCGCGAGCACGAGGAGGGAGCCACCTGCGGTGGCCACCACCAGCCCGCTGCGCGAATCGGCCAGCGTCTGCACGAGCTGGGTGGCTACCAGCCCGATCAGCGCCACCGTCGCCGCCCGGCGCCGGGTGCCGGTGGCGCGGCCCATCGCCCACGCCAGCATGGCGCCGATCGTGGTGGCGACACCACGGATGCCGATGGCGCGCCACATGGCCGCCTCGTCGCGGTCGACCGCGCCGTCGTGGTTCTGCGGGCTGACCGCGAGAGCGGCGGCCGGCAGCGCATCGGTGAGCATGTTGACCAGGAGCATCTGCCGGGCGTTGAGCACCGATCGGCCGGTCAGCAAGGTGGTGATCAACGCGAAGCACAGTTCGCCGGTGTTGCCGCCCAACAGCACCGACACCGCCGAGTGCACCCGCCGCCACAGCTGCTGGCCTTCGTCGAGCGCGTCGAGCAGCCCCTCGATCCGCCCGTCGAGCAGCACCATGTCGGCGGCGGTGCGGGCGGCGTCGCTGCCGCGCGCGGCCATCCCGATCCCCACGCTGGCCGCCCTGATCGCGGCGGCATCGTTGACGCCGTCCCCGACCATCGCGGTGACCAGCCCGGCCTTCTCCAGCGCCTGGACCACTTCCACCTTGTGTTCCGGCGACATTCGGGCGAACACCAGCCTGGATTGCACGGCGGCCGCGCGCTGCGTGGCATGTAGCGCCTCCCAGTCACTTCCGGTGATGACCTGTCCGGCGGAGACGTCCATGCCCAGGTCCCGGGCGATCGCGGTCGCGGTGGCGGGATGATCGCCGGTGATCAACCGGACCCCGATATCGCGCTTGGCAAGCTCGGTGAGCACCGCCTGCGCCAACGGCCGCGGCGTATCGGCGAGCCCGAGCAGCCCGACAGGGGTGAGTTCCGCACCGCACAGGCTCTCCAGCAGATCCGGATCCGCCGCGGCGGCCGTGGCCTGTTCGTGGGTGAGCCGGCGTTCGGCCACCGCCAGTACCCGGAAACCGTCGCCGGCCATCTCCTCGATCGCCCGAGCCAACGGTCCGTCGCGGTGGGCGAGCGCCGACACGAGCACCTCCGGTGACCCTTTGATGGTCAGCCGGGTGCCGACGAGCGCGGCCGCGTACGGACGGCCGGATTGAAAAGGCAGGAACGCGTCCCGGGTTGGTCGCGGGCGCGGCCCCGAACCGTCGGCTGCCTGGACGATCGCGTCGTCGGTGGCGTGTTCGACGCGGTGCGCGTGCCTGGAATACGTTGTGCTCAGCGCCGCGTCGAGCACCTCGTCGGCGTCGAAGCCCGCCGCCGGACGCACCGCCTTGACCGTCAGCCGGTTCTCGCTCAGCGTGCCGGTCTTGTCGAAGCACACCACGTTCAACCGGGCCAGCGCCTCGACCGAGTGGGCGTTACGGATCAGCACCGAATCGCCGGTGAGCCGGCGCGCGGCGGCCAACTGGGCCAGCGTCACCACCAGCGTCAACCCCTCCGGGATCGCCGCCACGATCAACGTGACCGCGCCCGCCACCGCCTCCCGCAGGGGGGTGCCCCGGGCGACGCTCAGCAGTCCGACCATGGCCCCGCCGCCGACGCTGAACGGCAATGCGCGCCGGGTGATTCGGCTCAATTGCCGCTGCAGCCCGATCTCGCGGGACTTTCTCGGCGTCATCGCGAGCGCCCGGCGCATCTCGGTCCGCGAACCCACCGTGGTCACCACGGCCACCGCCGTGCCCGCGACCATCGTGGTTCCGGCATAGAGCATGCAGGTCCGTTCGGCCAGCGGCGCGCCCGGTGTCGCCTCGGTCTGCTTCGACACCGGCAGCGACTCACCCGTCAGCGTCGATTCGTCGACGTCCACGCTGGACGCGTGCAATAGTCGCGCGTCGGCCGGAACCACTTCGCCCGCACGGACTTCGATGATGTCGCCCGGACGCAGTCGTTTGGCGGGCACCTTCTCGCGGCGCCGCTCGTCGAGCGGGCCCACCCGCCGCCGCGCCGGTGGATCCTGCACCGCCAGAAGGCGATTGAGAATGCGTTGGGCACGCAGTTGCTGCTCGGCCGACAGTGCCGCGTTGAGCAGCAACACGTTACCCACCAGGAACGCGTCCAGCGGTGAGCCGAGCAGCGCACTGGCCGCGGCACCGGTGGCCAGCAGCGGGGTGATGGGATCGGACAGGTCGTTGCGCATCTCGTCGGTGAAATCGCGCGCGAGGCGCCACGATTTCGTCATCGCGCCGCCCAGCACCCGCACCGGCAACCACCGTCGCCACCAGGCAAGCGCCGCTTCGGCGGCTTGGTCGGGCGGGCGCGGCAACAGCCGCCGCACCTCCCGCACCGGCAGCGCGTGCCAGTCGTGGCCGGCTTCCGGCTCGGGTATCGGGTCCCCGAAAATTTTTGCAGCCGAACGTAATCCGAACCACAGGCTGGCCGCCATGCCGAGGTTCACCGACACCGAACTGCGCCCCGGGACGCCCGGGATCAACATCAGCGCGCCGACGGCCGAGGCCGACGCCGACAGCCGGATCGCGTTTTCGGTGGCGGCCCGGGCGGCGGGCAGCGCGTGCAACATCCGCCAGGCGCCGGTGAGGTCGGCGACCACGACGTCGGCGCCCCAGGGGAGGGTGTACCCCTGCCGCAGCACGCCGATGGTGACGTCGGAGTCATGGGCGGCCCGCATCGCCGAGGTGGTCAGCAACGCCACGGTGGCCCCGCCGGCCTTCAGCTCCGCCACGGCTGCTGCCAACGCGTCGTCGACCGACCCGTCCAAGGGGTAGAGGTGGTCGAATCCCTGTGCCAGCGAACGCAATCCGTCTTCTTCGAGGCAGAGTACCCGCGGTCGCGAGCGACGCGCCTCGGTGACGACCGCCGCGGCGTACGGATCTCGAACCGGACTGATCAGCGCCTGACCGTCGCCGCCGGCTCCGGGAATGTCCGCCAGCCGGTGCCATCCGGGTGTCAGCCCGTCCTTCGCCAGCGCGGCGCGGACCGCGTCCCAGGCCGTGGTGCGCTGCGAATCCGTCACTCCCAGAACGCGACTCACCGTCAGGTCGTCGGTGTACAGGGCCCGAGGGTCGATCATGACGGCGTCGACCCGGTCGAGTAGGCGCAGGGCGCGGGGGTGCAGCACCAGGGCGTCGTGCCGGTTCGTCAGGCCCCGGCTCATCGCGCAGCCGAATCCCTCGCGGATGGCGCGCAGCGGCTTCGGCACGGCGGCCAGCGCCGCCGCGCCGGCCGCATCGGCGTTGCGCGACAACAGGCCTATCGTCGCGGCGGCGGCGACGCCGGCCGCGCCGGCCCGGTCTGCATAGTGCTCCGCGGGACCGTCGGGGAACGTCGGGGCGATCTTCGTCGCGCCGGCCTCCGGACCCGGGTGACGGCCCAGCCCGGGTTCATGGCGGTTCCACGCCAGCCGGCCGTTCCACGCCTCGGCCGCCAGCAGCACGCAGGTAGCGGCTTCGGCGGCCGCCGCCGCGGGCGACACCGTCAGTGCTGCAGCGGTCGCGTTGACGACGCCGAACAAAAGGTCGGCGCCGTCCGGTCCGAGCCGGCGGTCCACCTCGCGGCGCAACCGCGGCAGGTGGTCGGCCAGCGTCGGCGGCACCGCCAGCAGGTCGGGCAGTCGGGGTAGCCGCAGCAGGCTGCCGGTCAGCGAAAGGCCAAGGCCCACAGTGGCGGCGGTGGCCGCGGCCACTCTGCCCAGCAGGACCGCGTCGTCCCCGGGCAAGCTGGTCGGTTGCTCCCGGGGCAACCGCCGACGGCCGCGGCGTTCGGCCTCGCCGACGATCCGGCACAGCTGGGCCGTGGACGGCCCGGCGGCCTCGGTGTCCAGCGTTACGACCACCCGGGCCAGCGTCGGGTTCAGGTGTGCCGCCCGCACACCCGCAGTGGCGCGGACCGCCGCCAGCACGTCGGCGGCGGTCTGCGCGGCGTGTTCGTCGCGCAGCCCCCGCACCTCGATCCAGCGCCGGTCGCCGTTGCTGCTGGTACGGCGCACCGATGGGCCGCCGATCGCCTCGATCGCGACGCCTGCGGCGGTGCGGGCCAACGCCGGGATGTCGGGCGTGGCATGCGCCACCGACCTGCCCACCCGTGTTGCCGCGCCGCCTCCCAGCAGCGCGGTGCCCGCCACCAGGCCCCATCCGGGCAGACGCATAGGCAGCAGAGTAGTCCCGCAACGCGGGCGCCGCAGGAGCGTTTGGGTGGCCGTTCAGATGCCCTTCGTCACTTGTGCAATCCGGTCAAATGCGCGAGAGTCCTGCCGTGCCGCCCGCATTGACCGCGAATGAGGTTGCCGCGGCTCCGATTGAAGACGTCCTGCGCCGGCTGGACAGCTCGGCCGTCGGCCTGTCCGGGGCCGAGGCCGCGGCCCGGCTGTTGCGGTACGGCCCCAACGTAGTGCGCACCCATCGCGTCCGTGCGCTGGCGATCCTGGCCCGGCAACTGCGCAATGCGGTGCTCATCCTGCTGGCGGTCACCGCGGCCGTGTCGTACTTCCTCGGCGACAGCACGCAGGCCTTGATCATCGGCGTGATCCTGCTGGCCAGTACCGGGCTGAGTTTCTTCAACGAATACCGTGCCGAGAACGCCGCTGCGCGCCTGCACGCCGGGGTCCACCACAGCGCCCTGGTCCGCCGCGACGGTGAGTTCATCACCGTCGACGTCACCGCGCTGGTCCAAGGTGACGTGATCCGGCTCTCGCTGGGCGAGGCCGTCCCGGCCGATGTCCGGCTGATCCAGGTCAGCGGCCTGGAATGTGACGAGGGCATCCTGACGGGAGAATCGACCGGCGAGGAGAAGTCGCCGCAGCCGGTTCCGGCCGCTACCGCGTTGGCCGACCTGACCGACCTGGCCTTCATGGGCACCATCGTGAGCGCCGGCGAGGCCACCGCGGTGGTGTACGCCACCGGCCGCGACGCCGAATTCGGGCGCATCGCAGCGGGTTTGGACACCCGCCAGCCCGAGACGGAGTTCCAGGTCGGATTGCGCCGGTTCTCCTATCTGCTGCTGCAGGTCGCGATAGCGCTGATGGTGGTCATCCTGGCCAGCAATCTCCTGCTGCATAAGCCGGTGATCGACTCGGTGCTCTTCTCGCTGGCCATCGCGGTGGGTATCACCCCGCAGCTGCTGCCCGCCGTGGTCAGCACCAGCCTGGCGACCGGGTCGAGGCAGCTGGCCAAGGCGAAGGTGCTGGTGAAGCGGCTGGTCTGCATCGAGGACCTGGGTGACATCGACATCCTGATCACCGACAAGACCGGGACGCTGACCGAAGGGCGGATCCGGCTGGTCGAGACGATCGACGCGGCCGGCGCGCCCGCCGATGCGGTGTTGCGGCTGGGGTTGCTGGCCACCGACGTCGACCCGGAATCCGGCGGGGCCAGCGCCAACGCGCTCGATGCCGCGCTGTGGGAGGCGCCGCAGTCGTCGCGGCTGGTCGCCGGCGTGCGCCGCATCGCGATGTCGCCCTTCGACCATGAGCGCCGGGCGACCTCCGCTCTGGTCGACGGCCTCGACGGCAACCGCCTGCTCATCGTCAAGGGCGCGCCCGAGCAGGTGCTGAGCCGCTGCCCGGAAACACCGCGGGTGGCGCAGGAAACTTTGGCGACGCTGTTCGCCGCCGGGCGCCGCGTGGTGGCGGTGGCGACCCGACCCGCCGACGACCTGACGGCGATCACCGCCGACGACGAACACGGGCTGACGCTGGCCGGCTTTCTGGTTTTCGCCGACGAACCCAAGGCGGCCGCGCGCCAGTCCCTGGCCGCCCTGGCCGGCCTCGGCATCGAACTGAAGATCGCCACCGGCGACAACCCGCGGGTCGCCGAAAAGGTCTGCAAGGATTTGGGTCTGGCGTCCAAGGGCACCGTCACCGGCGCCGAGCTGGAAGCGCTGGACAACGATGACGGATTCGCCGACGCGGCGCGCCGGCACACCATCTTCGCCCGCATCTCGCCAGAGCAGAAGGCGCGGTTGATCGCCGCACTGCGGCGCAGCGGACGCTCGGTGGGGTTCCTCGGGGACGGCGTCAACGACGCGCTGGCTCTGCACGCCGCCGACGTCGGTATCTCCGTGGACAGCGCCACCGACGTCGCGAAGGATGCTGCCGACGTGCTGCTGCTGGAAAAGGACCTGGGGGTGCTGGCCACCGGGGTGGCGGAGGGACGGCGAATCTTCGCCAACACCATCAAGTACGTGCTGATGGGCACCTCGAGCAACTTCGGCAACATGTTCAGCGCGGCCGCGGCGTCGGCGCTGCTGCCGTTTCTGCCGATGCTGCCCAGCCAGATCCTGCTCAACAACCTGCTCTACGACAGCTCCCAGCTGCCGATCGCCACCGACCGGGTGGACGAAGAGCAACTGCACGCGCCGTCGCACTGGAACGTCGCGTTCATCCGCCGGTTCATGATGATCTTCGGCCCGATCAGTTCGCTGTTCGATTTCATGACCTTCGGGTTGATGCTGGGCGTGCTGGACGCCGGCGCTGTCGAGTTCCGCACCGGCTGGTTCGTGGAATCGCTTGCGACGCAGACGCTCATCATCTTCGCGATCCGCACCCGCAAGGTCCCCTTCTTTCGCAGCAGACCGAGTGGGCTGCTGACGGCGACCAGCCTGACGGTGGTGGCCGTCGGGGTCGGTCTGACGGTGTCTCCGCTGGCCTCCCCGCTGGGCTTCACCACACTGCCGTGGCAGTTCTTCGCCGCCCTCGGCGGCTTCGTGGTGGTGTACCTGATACTCGTGGAACTGGCCAAGGCGATGTTCTACGCCGAACCGATGCGTCTTGCCGATCAACCGCATCGCACCCGGGGACGCGCCCACCGCATCCGGCGCCGCGCGGCGCGTTTCCACCACCACCGGGTCTAGCGAATTTCCCCGCATGCACCCGTCCCGGTCGATAGTCTGCTCGCGATGGAGCCTGCACTGATCGGCGTTCGGGACGCCCTGGGGCCGGTGCGGGTGCGCCTGCACGGCGGTCCGGTGCTGGCCGAACTCGTCGGCCGATTCGGTGCCCGGGCCGGTGCGAAGGTGCGATCCGGCGAAGTGGTGGATGCCGACGGCGGGGTTGTCGATGAGGCCACCGAATTGCCCGCGGGTGCCAGCGTGTATCTCTACCGGGATCTGCCCGACGAGGTGCCGGTGCCCTTCGACGTCCCGGTGCTGCACCGCGACGACGACGTCGTGGTGATCGACAAGCCGCACTTTCTGGCCACCATGCCGCGGGGGCGCCACGTTGCGCAGACCGCGCTGGTGCGGTTGCGGTGCAGCCTCGGCCTGCCCGAGTTGAGTCCGGCGCACCGGCTGGACCGGCTGACCGCGGGTGTGTTGCTGTTCACCACCCGGCGGGAGCTGCGGGGCAGGTATCAAACACTTTTCGCGCGCGGGCTGGTGCGCAAGACGTACCTGGCGCGGGCCGCAGTCGACCCCGCGCTGGCGCTGCCGCGGGTGCTGCGCAACCGCATCGTCAAGCGCCGCGGCAACCTGCAGGCGGTCATCGAACCCGGCGAGCCCAATGCCGAGACACTGATCGAACTCCTGTCTCCCGACGGCCTCTACCGGTTGACACCGCGCACCGGCCGTACCCACCAACTCCGGCTGCAGATGGCCGAGCTGGGCGTGCCGATATACGGAGACCCGTTGTATCCCAAGGTGTTACACACAGAAGACGACGACTTCAGCACGCCGCTGCAGTTGTTGGCCCACCGTATCGAGTTCGATGACCCGCTCACCGGGTCGCGCCGCGAGTTCGTCAGCCGCCGAGAGGAAGTCTGGTTATGAGTGAAGACAACGCGCTCGTCATCGTTGCCGGGTATCAGGACATCGACACCGCGCGCAGCGACTTCGAGAACCTGACCGGACGCGCCAATGCCAAGACGCTGCCGTTGCAGGGCGCGGTGCTGGTAGGCAAGGACGCCGAGGGCAATGGGGTGTTGCTGGACACCGGCAACAAGCTCGGCCGCCGCGGCGCCGCGTGGGGCGCGGGTGCGGGCCTGGCCGTCGGCCTGTTCTCGCCGGCACTGCTGGCCACCGCCGCGTTCGGTGCCGCGGCCGGTGCGCTGGCGGGCACCTTCGCCCACCACCGGATCACCAGCGGACTGGGCGACAAGATCGGAGAGGCCCTGTCGGCGGGCAGCGCCCTGATCATCGCCGTGACGCCGGCGCAGGGCCGGCTTCCGGTGGAACAGACGATGGCCGGATCGCCGATGAAATCGGTTGCCGAGCTCAGTCGTTCGACGCTGCGGTCACTGGGTTCGGCGCTGGAAGAGGCGATGGGCAAGTTCAATCCCGACCGCACCAAACTGCCCATACCGCAACGCAACTTCGGCGGCACCATCGGGCGCACCGTCGCCGAGTCGGTCGGTGACTGGACCATTGTCCCGGGGGCCATGCCGCCGGACAACGCACCCAACGTGCTGATCGTGCTGATCGACGACGCCGGATTCGGTGGTCCGGACACCTTCGGCGGCGGCATCAGCACCCCGGCGCTGTCCCGGGTGGCCGAAAACGGGTTGGCATACAACCGCTTTCATGTCACGGCGGTGTGCTCGCCGACCCGTGCTGCGCTGTTGACCGGGCGCAATCACCACCGGGTGGGGTTCGGGTCGGTCTGCGAGTTTCCCGGCCCCTACCCCGGCTATGCCACCGTCAAACCCCGCAGTTGCGCCGCGCTGCCCCGGATCCTGCGCGACAACGGTTATGTGACAGGCGCTTTCGGCAAATGGCATCTGACCCCCGACAACGTGCAGGGTGCGGCCGGCCCGTTCGACAACTGGCCGCTGGGTTGGGGATTCGATCACTTCTGGGGTTTCCCTAGCGGGGCCGCCGGCCAGTACGACCCGATCATCACCCAAGACAACACGGTCATCGGCATACCGGAGGCGCCCTCGAGCGACCGGCCGTACTTCTTCCCCGACGACCTCACCGACAAGGCCGTCGAGTGGTTGCACACCGTGCGTGCCCAGAACGCCACCAAGCCCTGGATGATGTACTACGCGACCGGCGCCACCCACGCGCCGCACCACGTGTTCAAGGAATGGGCGGACAAGTACCAGGGTAAGTTCGACGAGGGCTGGGATGTGTACCGGCAGAAGACGTTTGAACGCCAGAAACAACTGGGTATCATCCCGCCCGATGCCGAGCTGACCGAGCGGCCGGACCTCTTCCCGGCCTGGGACAGTCTCACCGACAGTCAGCGCAAGCTGTACGCGCGGCAGATGGAGGTGTTCGCCGGGTTCTCGGAGAACGCGGACTACAACGTCGGCCGGCTGCTCGATGCCATCGACGAGCTCGGCGAGGCCGACAACACGCTGGTGATCTACATCTGGGGCGACAACGGCGCCAGCATGGAAGGCACCAACACCGGCTCCTTCAACGAGATGACGTTCCTCAACGGCCTGGATCTCGACGCCGACCAGCAGTTGGCGCTGATCGAGCAGTACGGCGGGATCGAGGCGCTCGGCGACGAGTTCACCGCGCCGCACTTCGCCTCGGGTTGGGCGCACGCCAACAACACGCCGTTCCAGTGGGGCAAGCAGATGGCCAGCCACCTCGGTGGCACCCGCGACCCGATGGTGATCGCCTGGCCGAGCCGCATCCGGCCGGACGGCAAGCTGCGCGGTCAGTTCACGCACTGCATCGACATCGCCCCAACGGTGTTGGAGGCCATCGGTTTACCGGTGCCGACGAGCGTCGACGGGGTCGAGCAGGAGCCGATGGACGGCACGAGTTTCCTGGAGAGCTTCCACGATGCGGCGGCTGCGGAACACCGAACGGTCCAGTACTTCGAGATGTTCGGCAGCCGCGCCATTTACAAGGACGGATGGTGGGCATCGGCCCGGCTGGACCGGGCGCCGTGGGATCTTTCGCCGGAAACCATGCAGCGGTTCGCGCCCGGCACCTATGACCCCGACCAGGATGTCTGGGAGCTGTACTACCTGCCCGACGATTTCTCGCAGGCCAACAACCTCGTCGCCCAACATCCCGACAAGCTCGCCGAGCTGCAGGAGCTGTGGTGGCAGGAAGCCGAGCGCAACCGGGTGTTGCCGCTGCTGGGTGGGCTCGCGGTGATGTTCGGTGATCTGCCGCCGCTACCCACCACCACCCGGTTCGCGTTCAAAGGTGACGTCCAGAACATCCAGCGCGGCATGGTGCCTCGCATCTACGGCCGTTCCTATGCGATCGAGGCGCGGCTGACGGTGCCCGAGGACGCAGAGGGCGTGATCGTCGCCAACGCCGACTTCATGGGGGGGTTCGCGCTGTGGTTGGACGAGGAGCGCCGGCTGCACCACACCTACTCGTTCCTGGGCGTCGAGACCTACCGGCAGGTGTCCACCGAACCGATCCCGACCGGGGAGGTCACCGTGCGGATGCTGTTCGACTCGGCTCAGCCCGTCGTCGGCTCGGGTGGCCGCGTCACGTTGTGGGCCGACGACCGTCAGATCGGCGAAGGTGAACTGCCGCAGACGGTCAGCTTGTCGTTCACGTCATACGCCGGCCTCGACGTCGGCCGCGACAACGGGCTCGTCGTCGACCGCGACTACGAGGACAAGGCGCCGTATGCGTTCAAGGGCACCGTCAAGGAGGTCGTCTTCGACCTCATGCCGGTCTCACCCGAGAACGAGATCGCGCTGCACGAACACGCCTCGGTGCAAGCCGTGGGGCGCGGCGCCGCCGGCTAGTCTCGCGGACCGAGCAGGTCGGTCATCCCGTTCTCGATGCCGGCGTCGATTTGCTCCTGAACGGAGGGGCCGCGGTGCAGGAACGAGCTGCTGCCGTCGCAGTCGCAGTTCAGCACGCTGAACAGGCTGGGGTCGGCGCCGACCGGGGTAGCGGTTGCCACCGCGCTAATCAGCACAATCGCAGCGCCGAAGAACACTTTCTTGATCAATGATCACTCCCGCTGATATTTGTAGCGGAAGTTTAAGGGTTGTCGACGGGCCGCGAGTTACGCCGCAGTTACGGTTTGCTAATTCGTCGCGTGATGGCGTGGGCAGTACGCGGCAATACTCACCCCGACAAAATATCCGGCGTGGTAGCCGTCCAAGTTGCTGCTGCCCGTCACCTCGTTGGCGACGTCGGACTTGAGCCGGCCGGAGTCGAGTTCGTCGCACACCTGGTGTGCGGCCTGGATGGCGGTCTGCGGTGACCCGAAGTTGATGCCGTGGGAATTCAGCGCATTGAGAAATTGGCTGTCGACGGCGTCGGCCTGCGCGGTCGGCGCCTGGGAAAACACCGCCATCACGGCGACGGCAAGGAGTGCGGCTGGTAGGAGGCTACGCAAGCGTGTGTGGCATACGGCCATCGCTGGAACCTCCCCGCAGACGAATTGACGTAACACGATGCTTACATTGTCGATCATCGCATGTAACGAACGGGGATGGGTCAAATCCCTTCACCCGTGACGGTGAACGGGCTAGCTGTCCGGTCAGTGAACCGCTCGCAAACTGTGGCTGAAATCATCGGATCCGGATGGGTGGGCCCCAGTCGAGGGCAGGCCGGAGCGGTCCGATCTTGTTAGCATTCCGCATGACCGCCGGCCGGTACCTGTCAGGGAAATGAATTGAACCTCAATCGATTTGGCGCCGGGTTGACGGCATTGGCCGTCGGTGCGGCGGTGTTGTCGGCGTGTGCGGGCGAGCCCCATGCCGGCAGTTGCGGTGGACACCCGACGCTCAAAGCCAGTGGCTCCACTGCCCAGGAGAACGCGATCACCCGCTTTGCCAAGGCTTTCGAGCAGGCCTGCCCGGGGCATTCGTTGAACTACACCGCCAACGGCTCCGGCGCCGGCATCAGCGAATTCCTGGGCGGCCAAACCGATTTCGCCGGCTCGGATTCGCCGTTGAGCAAGGACGAATACGCCAGGGCCCAGCAGCGGTGCGGGTCGCCGGTCTGGAACCTGCCGGTGGTGTTCGGCCCGATCGCCATCGCCTACCACCTACGCGGCGTCCCGTCGTTGAACCTGGACGGACCGACCGCGGCCAAGGTCTTCAACGGCGCCATCACCACCTGGAACGATCCGGCGGTCGCTGCGCTCAACGCGGGCGTCGCGTTGCCGGCCGAGCCGATCCGGGTGGTCTTCCGCAGCGATCAGTCCGGCACGTCGGAGAACTTCCAGAGGTATCTGGACACGGCCGGCAACGATGCGTGGGGCAAGGGCGCCGCCAAGGAATTCAACGGCGGCGTGGGGGAGGGCGCGGCGGGCAGCGACGGCGTCGCGGCGGCCGTGGCGAGCGCCGAAGGGTCGGTCACCTACGTGGAATGGTCGTTCGCTCTGGCCCGTCAGCTGAGCGTGGCCAAGGTCGTCACCTCGGCCGGTCCGGATCCGGTCGGCATCGACACCGCCTCGGTAGGCAAGACCATCTCGTCCGCCTGGTTCATCCGGCAGGGCAACGACCTCGCCTTCGACACGATTTCGTTCTATCGGCCCAATCAGGCCGGCGCCTACCCGATCGTGCTGGCCACCTACGAGATCGTCTGCTCGAAGTACCCCGACGCCCAGGTCGGTGCGGCTGTGAAGGCGTTCCTGGAAAGTGCCACCGGCGCCGGTCAGACCGGCCTCGCCGACAACGGATACGCGCCCGTGCCCGAGGAGTTCCGGCCGCGCCTGGCGGCCGCGGTCGGCGCCGTCTCGTGACCGATGACGAGGCCTGACGCGCAATGTTCCTGGGTATTTCCTCTCGAAGACAACGCAATGTTTCGCAAAAATTTACCTGACTTGACATTGTGTATGGCATGGATTTCATCGGACTGCCGCCCGAGGTCACCTCGGCGCTGATCCACTCGGGGCCCGGAGGGGAACCCCTGCTTGATGCTTCGTATGCGTGGCAACGGCTCGGTTACGACTTGGAGGAGTCGATTCGCGCCTATTCCCCGGTGCTCGGGGCGGTGGCCGAGGCCTGGAACGGCCCGGCGTCCACAGCCATGATCGAAGCGGTCGGCACCTACCTCACCTGGCTGGGCGGTACCGCACAACAGTGTCTGGCACTGGGATCCGCGGCGCAGGCCGCCGCCGGCGCGTTCGGGGTCGTGCAGTCCGCGGTCGTGCACCCTTCGGTAGTGGCTGCCAACCGTGCCCAGTTGGTGCGTCTACTCGCGACCAACGGGCTGGGCAAGAATGTCGCGGCAATCGCCGAAACCGAGGCGCAGTACGAACGGATGTGGGTCAGCAACGCCTCGGCCATGTATCGCTACCAGGGGGCCTCGGCGCAGGCCCTGCAGCTGCCGATGTTCACCTCCCCGCCGTCGATCACCACGCCGGAGGGACCGGCGGCTCAGGCAGAGGCGGTGCAGACGGCGACGGCCCAGGCGACATCGAGCAACGTCTCGACGGCGCTGGCCAATGCCGCCGCGGCTGTCGCACCGGCGGACGCGGTGCCGCCGCCGGTGTCTCCGGTCGACACGCTGCTGCAGGCGATCGGTGTCACCTTCGACCCCAACCAGGGGTGGTTCGGCCTGGCCAACACCTACGCCAATCAGTTCGTGTCGTCCGGAT
This sequence comes from Mycobacterium sp. Z3061, assembly GCF_031583025.1. Lineage (NCBI taxonomy): Bacteria > Bacillati > Actinomycetota > Actinomycetes > Mycobacteriales > Mycobacteriaceae > Mycobacterium > Mycobacterium pumcae. Next base: position 1,550,349 of record NZ_CP134062.1, read on the forward strand.
TCCCGATCAACATGCTCAGCTACCTGGCGCAGAACACCTCGGCTCAGGCGCTGCAGTCGGTCGCCCCCGACATCGCCGCAGGCCTCTCGGAGGGCGAGTCGGCCATCGGATCACTCACGAGCGCGACCACGGCGCTGGGTTCGGCCGAACCGGCGGCCGCGATGGGCGTCGCCGTTTCGATGGGAACCCTGTCCGCCCCGCCGGCCGCCACCGCGGTGCTGACTGGCGCGCACATGCCGGTGCAGCTCGCGTCGGCGGCGTCGCCGCTGCCCGCCGCGGATGCCGGTTCCGAGTTCCCGATGCTGCCGCCGCTGATGGCGCCGCCCATCACACCCTCGGCGGGAAGCGGCTGGAAGAAGCGCAAGGAGCCGAAGTACGAGGACCTCGCGATGGGCCTGGAGCTCAAGGGCACCTTCATGACCCGTCCCCCCTCAGCGGGGTGAGCAAAGTCGGTACGTTTGACGGCATGCCCTGGGCGCGACTGCTCCTGCTGGCCGTTCTGCTCGCCTGCCTGGTCGGGTGCAACGAGCGGCAGGTCGGGGCGGCCCGGGCGCGGGATCAGGCGGGAATCTTCCCCTACGGCGGACTTAACCGGACCTATCTGGTGCACGTGCCGCCCGGTCCGCCGGTCGGGCTGGTGCTCAACCTGCACGGCGGCGGCGGCACCGGCGCGGGGCAGCGCGGCCTGACCGATTTCGACTCCGTCGCCGATGCCAACGGCCTGCTGGTGGTCTACCCCGACGGCTACGACAAGAGCTGGGGTGACGGCCGGGGCGCGGCGCCGGCTGACCGCAAACGTCTCGACGACGTCGGTTTCCTGGTCTCACTGGTCACCAAGCTGCGCGATGACTTCAAGGTCCCCACGGGACATGTCTTCGCCACCGGCATGTCCAACGGCGGGTTCATGTCCAATCGCCTGGCCTGCGAGCGTGCCGATGTGTTCGCGGCGATCGCGCCGATCTCCGGCACGCTGGGCGTCGGCGTGGCGTGCAACCCGTCGCGGCCGGTGTCGGTGCTCGACGCGCACGGCACCGGAGATCCGGTGGTTCCCTACAACGGCGGCGACGTCCGCGGCCGCGGCGGGCTGAGCCACGCCATCTCGGTCAGCAGTCTGCTCGACCGGTGGCGGACCGTCGACCGCTGCCAGGGTCCGCCGACGATCGAGGATCTGCCTCCGGTCAACGACGGGACCGTGGTGCGCCGGTACGACTCGGAAGGGTGCGCGGACGGCACCGAAGTCGTCCTGTACCAGATCGAGAAGGGCGGGCACACGTGGCCGGGCGGCAAGCAGTATTTGCCGAAGACGGTCATCGGGGCCACCACCCGGGTGTTCGACGGTTCCCAGGTCATCGCCGAGTTCTTCCTGACGCACGGCCGCGACTGAAAGCGCAGCCTCACCGTTGGCAGGACGGGCACCAGTACTGCACCCGTTCGGCGTCACCGTCGTAGGCGATGGGTGTGCCGCACCGCCGGCACGGTTGCCCCGCCCGCCCGTACACCCAAACCTGCCGGCCGGCCCGGGTGTCGCCGGTGGTGGTGCGGTTGCGGCGAGAGCGGTTGGCCCACAACATCTCCCGCGCTCGCGAGACCAGCCGTAGTGGATCGGCGATGGCGCCCACCGGCGCGGTCGGCAGATGCCCGCTGATGAAACACAACTCGTTGCTGTAGACATTGCCGACCCCGGCCATGACGCGCTGGTCCAGCAACGCGGCGGCGATGGCGCGATCCGGCTCGGCCATCAGGTTGGCGGCGGCGAGCTGAGGGTCCCAGTCCGGGCCGAGCAGATCCGGGCCCAGATGCGCGACGACGACGCCGTCGTGCTCGCGCTCGAGTATCTCCAGCACACCCAGATCGATTCCGACGGCACGAATATCACCGGCTTCAAGGATGATTCGTGCCCGGTGATCCACCCGCTGACGGCCGACCCGCCAGCTGCCGTCCATCTTCAGGTGGGAGTGGATGCTGGCCGGGCCAACCCTGATGAACAGGTGCTTGCCCCTGCTGAGGACCTCGTCCACCACCTGCCCGGTCAGGTCCACGGTGGCGAACTTGGGCACCCGGACGTCGCAGCGGGTGAGGGTACGACCGACCAGGTGCTCGCGCAGGTTCGCGGCGGTATGCCAAACGGTGTCGCCTTCGGGCATGGTTACCTCAGCCGCAACCCGCGCGGCGTCCGGGAGAAACCGGCCTCGACCAGCGCGTCGAGCGCGACCGCGGCCGGCCCGTCGGGCGTCAGCACCGACACCCCGTTGGCCCGCTCGACCAGCAGGGACGCCACCCGCCGGGCCGAAACGAGTTCGGCCAGCGCCACGGCCGCAGCGCGGTTGGCATCCGGGTCGTCGGTGAATGTGAGCAGCGACCGTCCGCCGCGTTCGGAGAACCAGCACAGCTCGCCGTCCACCAGGACCACCAGCGCCCCGGCCTTGCGGCCCGGCCGCGCCGACCCCTCGGCCTGCGAACTGGGCCAGGGCAGCGCCGCGCCGTAAGGGTTGGCCGGGTCGGTCGCCGCCAGGACGACGGCGCGGTAGTCCGGACGTTGCGGGTCGATGCCGTCGAGATAGCTGCGCAACCGGTCAACCGTCGAGGCGACGGCGAACTGCGCACCGCCCAGGGACTCGACGAAATAGCCGCGCTGGCAGCGCCCGGCATCTTCGAAACCGCTGAGCACCTTGTACAGCGTGGCGAATCCGCCAGGCACGCCCTCGGCGGCCACCGCGCCCTTGGTCAGCACCCCGTGCCGGTTCAACAGCAGCTCGGCCTGGAAATGTGCCCGCAGCGTGGAGTCCGGCTCCGGCGCGGGCAACGCCGACCACCGCCCGGCCACCGTCGGGTCGGCGGAGCGGACCTGCGCGTGCGCAACGCTGTAGCGGCTCAGCCGCGGCGCCCGCTGGCTGCGGTGCGCGGGCGCCGAGCGTTTACGCGCGCCTGTGCTGCCACCCAGCAGCGCGCGCACCGGTGCGAACGTGTCGCCGGTGACCCAACCGGCCCAGACGAGCTCCCAGAGTGCCGCCTTCAACTCAGCCTCGGAGCCGCCGGCCCCGGCGAGCTGACGGAAGAAGTACGCGCCGCCACCGGACAGCGCGTCCAGGATGCCCCGGTGCACGACGGTGAACTCGATCTCGGCGGCCGGTGCCAGGGTCAGCGGCAGGGAGTCGGCCCCCGAAGCCGTGACGTGCAGCGCGACCCAGCCGTCGCTGCCCGAGATCGACCCCGCACCCGACCAGGTGACCTCGCCGGTGGCGAGCAACTCGTCGAGCATGGCGGGGGAGTAGTCGCGCACGCGCGGCGCCAGCACCAGCGGCTCCAGCGCCGACGCAGGTATCCGCACCCCGGCCAGCTGGTCTATCACGGCCGCCAGCCGGTCCACCCCGGTTTCGGAGGTCCCCACCTGATGCCAGGCCGGCAGGAAACGCCCGTAGGCGGCGGTGCTGACCGGCTCGACCTGTGCGCGCAGCGCGGCCAGCGAACGGCGCCGCAGAATCCGCAGCACGTCGGCGTCGCACCACTGCTCGGATCCCGCGCCACCGGTGGGCGCGGCGACGAACTCCCCGCGCACCAGCCGGCCGTCGGCGGCCAGGCGGCCCAGCACGTCGGCGGTCACCCGCAATCCCAGGCCGAAGCGGCCGGCCGCTTCGGCAGTGGTGAACGGTGTGTGGGTGCGCGCGTACCGGCCGAGCAGCTCGCCCAGCGGGTCGGCCACCGATTCGGTGAACGCCGCCGGCAGTCCCACCGGGACCGCCGCCCCGACCCCGTCGCGCAGCCGGCCGATGTCCTCGACGGCAACCCACCAGCTGCGCCCGGCGAACGACACGGTCAGCGCCCGGCGGGTGGCGCGCAGACCTTCCAGCCAGCCCCCGACGTCCGCGGCGCTTGCCCGCGCTGCCACTTCCTCCTCGGTCAGCGGGCCCAGTAGCCGGAGCAGGTCGGCGACGCCCTCGGCATCCCGCGCGGCCCGATCGGAGGAGAGGTGCTGCAGCTGGCGCCCGGTGCCGGCGATGACGTCGGGGTCGAGCAGCTCGCGCAGTTCGACCCGGCCGAGCAGTTCGGCCAGCAGGGAGCTGTCCAGCGACAGGGCCGCCGCCCGCCGCTCGGCCAGCGGCACGTCGCCCTCGTACATGAACGCGCCGACGTAGCCGAACAGCAGCGACGCGGCGAAAGGGGATGGACGGGGCGTCTCGACCTCGACCACCCGCACCTTGCGCTGGCCGATCTGCGCCATCAGGTTGGTCAAAGTCGGCACGTCGTAGACGTCCTGCAGACATTCGCGGATGGTCTCGAGCACGATCGGGAAATCGGGATACTTGCGCGCGACCGCCAACAGCTGCGCGGCGCGTTGTCGCTGCTGCCACAACGGCGAACGGCGTCCCGGATGGCGTCGGGGCAGCAGCAGGGCCCGGGCGGCCGACTCCCGGAACCGCGAAGCGAACAGCGCGGATTCGCCGACTTCCGCAGTGACGATCGGGTCGATCTCGTCGGGGTCGAACACGAACAGCTCGGCTCCGGGCGGGCTATCGCCGTCGGTGGAAAAGCCGGTATCGGGCAGCCGCACCACGATGCCGTCGTCGGAGGCGGTCGGCTTCTCGTCGAGGCCGTAGCGTTCCCGCAGCCGCCGGCCGACCGCCAGCGCGAGCGGGCCGTGCACCTGCAGCCCGTAGGGCGAGTGCAGGACGACCCGCCAGTCGCCCAGCTCGTCCCGGAACCGCTCCACCAGCAACGTCATATCGGTGGGGACCACCTGGGTCGCGGTCCGTTGCTCGTCCAGCAGCCCCCACAGGTTGTCCCGCGCGTATTCGTCGAAACCCCAACCCGCACAGCGCTTGTCGAATTCGTCGCGGGTGAGGGCGGCCAGCTCGCCGGTGAGCGCGCCGAGCGCGGCGCCGAGCTCGGCGGGGCGGCCCGCGTCGTCGCCACGCCAGAACGGCAACCGGGCGGGCTGCCCGGGCGCGGGCACGACCAGCACCCGGTCGTGGGTGATCTCCACGATGCGCCAACTGGTGGCGCCTAGCGAGATGACGTCGCCGGGCCGCGACTCGTAGACCATCTCTTCATCGAGTTCGCCTACCCGCGAAGGCTTTTCGGAATCGGTGGCGAGGTAGACGGTGAACAGCCCGCGGTCGGGAATGGCGCCGCCGGAGGTGACGGCCAGCCGTTGGGCGCCGGGCCGGGCGGTGAGCGTGCCGCTATCGCGGTCGTAGACCAGCCGCGGCCGAAGCTCGGCGAAATCGGTCGACGGGTATTTGCCGGACAGCAGATCCAGCGTCGCCTCGAACACGCTGCGCGGCAACGTCGCGAACGGCGCGCTGCGCCGCACGGTGTCGAACCAGCGGTCGGCATCCAGGGGCTCCAGCGCGGCGGCGGCCACGGTGTGCTGGGCCAGGATGTCGAGCGGGTTGGCCGGCACCCGCATGGTCTCGATCTGCCCGGTGAGCATCCGCTGCACGCTCACCGCGCAGCCGATCAGGTCGGTGCGGTGCTTCGGGAACAACACACCGCGCGACACCTCACCGACCTGGTGGCCGGCGCGCCCGATCCGTTGCAGGCCGCTGGCCACCGACGGCGGTGCCTCCACCTGGATCACCAGATCGACCGCGCCCATGTCGATGCCCAGTTCGAGACTGGAGGTCGCGACGACCGCTTTGAGCTGCCCGCTTTTGAGGTCCTCCTCGACGATCGCGCGCTGTTCCTTGCTGACCGATCCGTGGTGCGCGCGGGCCAGCAACGTGGGCGCGCCGAAGCTCTGCCCGCTGCCCATCACGTAGGCCGGGGCGCCGCCGGCGACCTGCGTATTGCCTCCCGTCGGCAGCTCGACTCCGGCGCGCTCAGCGTGAATCTCGTTGAGCCGTGCGGTAAGTCGCTCGGCCAGCCGCCGGGAGTTGGCGAATACGATGGTCGAGTTGTGCGATTCGATCAGGTCGACCAGGCGCGCCTCGACATCGGGCCAGATGGAGTTGTTGGCCAGGTTGGCCATGTCGGGCACCGGCACCTGCACCGACAGCTCGACCGTCTTGGCCGACGGCGGCGCCACGATCGTGGTAGGGGACTGCCCGGACAGGAACCGGGCCAGCTCCTCCGGGGGGCGCACGGTAGCCGACAGTCCGATGCGCTGGGCTCCCCGCCCCTCGCGCAGTTCGTCGAGCCTTTCCAGCGAGAGCGCAAGATGCGCGCCTCGCTTGGTGGCCGCGATGGCGTGGATTTCGTCGACGATGACCGTCTGTACGCCGGCCAGGGTCTCGCGGGCCGCCGAGGTCAGCATCAGGAACAGCGACTCGGGGGTGGTGATCAGCACGTCGGGCGGTGAGTTGATGAGCTGGCGGCGCAGCGCCGGCGGAGTGTCTCCGGACCGAACGCCCACGCCGATCTCGGGCGCGGGCAGGCTGCGGGCCTGCGCGAGTCGGGTCAGCCCGGCCAGGGGAGTGCGCAGGTTGCGTTCGACGTCCACCGCGAGCGCTTTGAGCGGCGACACATACAGCACCCGGGTGCCGCGCGGCCGATCCGGCGCAGCCGCCAGGCTATCGAGTGCCCACAGGAAAGCGGCCAGCGTCTTGCCCGAGCCGGTCGGAGCGATGACGAGCGTGTTGTCGCCGTTGGCGATCGCCGTCCACGCCTGCGCCTGCGCGGTGGTGGGCGCGGCGAAGGTGCTGGCGAACCAGTCACGGGTGATCGCGCTGAATCGCGTCAGGCCCGGCGCCGGCGAAAAACTGCTCACCTTGCCATGGTGCCAAGGGGCACCGACAAGTGACTAAACCTGCGGCTTGAAGCGTGCGGTCGCCATCGCCTCGGCCAGTTGCGGCGGGATGTCTTTGACGCGGGCGATCGCGTCCAGCAGCGTGTGCGCGCAGGCGTCGGCGAGCCGGTCGGCTTCCAGCGTCTGATCCATGATCCGCTGCCGGCAGGTTTCGAAGGTGAACGCCAGCCAGCCGTTCAGGATGACCCGCAGGTCGCGTTCGACCTCGGCCTCCAGCGCCGCCTGTCCGGGTATGCCACCCACCACTTCCGCGATGCGGGTCATGATGTGTTGCATCTGGCGGTTCTTGGCCTCGTCGTCGATGCCGAGCAGGACCGGGTCGGAGCGGCCGAGTCCCACGTATGCCGCCCAGGCGGCCTCCGGATTCTGTTCGTGGTAGGCCATGTAGGCCAGCACGCCCATCCGGATCTCCTCGAACATCGTCATGCCGGGGGATGGCTGGGTGTTGGTCGCCGCGTAGAGCCGGTCCGCTTCGTCCTTGACCACCGCGGCGAAGAACGCCCGCTTGTCAGGGAAGTAGTGGTACATGAGCGCACGCGAAACACCGGCGCGCTCGGCAATCTCGTCGATCCGCACCTCGTCGTAGGGTCGCTTACCGAAGACTTCCGCCCCCAGAGCGAGCAGTTCGGCGCGTCGATCCTCGGGGGATAACCGCCTCCTGGCTGTCGCCATAAGGACAGATATTACTCACGGTGGATATGAAGACCGCCACGGCGGATGGATCCGCCGGATTTCGTTCGTCTTCCGGCGCCGGTCGGGGCTGTGAAATGGGCCCGACGCGGACTACAGCCGGTTTGCCCCGCGGGCGCGCGGGGTATTGGACGAAAACGCGTCGCGGCTTACGAAAACCGGCAGCTGCCGCGAGCGATTGGCGAGATACAGAGGTGCTCCGATGCGAACAGCAGACGAGAGAATACGCGGCGATCGCGCAAATCAGGACGACAGAGAAGTCCACGCCGCCATCCGCTTCGCCGCCCTGGCCACTGCCGCCGCGGTGGGTTTCGTGGTGATAGCGGCCCTGTGGGTCAGCACCTGCGGAGGGGTCAGCACGGACACCGTGGCCTGCGGTCCGCCGGAGCGGGGCATCCTCGCGTTCGGGGGTCCGCTGATTCTGCTGATCGCCGGGCTGTGGGCTTTCCTGCGCACCTACCGGGTGTGGCGGGACCAGGGCACCTGGTGGGGCTGGCACGGCGCGGGGTGGTTCCTGCTGACCTTGATGCTGGTGACGCTGTCGATGAGCGCGCCGCACATCGCCGGCCCGGCCCTGGCGCTGGCTCTCTGACGTCTGCGCCCTCGCAAATTTGCCAGGTCTGCGCCCTCCCAATCCCGTTCCAGGAGTTCTACCGTTGGTTGTAGAGCCCGTTGAACAGGCTCTTCGGAATGGAACGAGGAGGAGTCATGGGGGACACATTTCGTGACCCCGTCGACCACTTACGGACGACGCGGCCACTTGCCGGCGAATCGTTGATCGACGTCCTGCACTGGCCGGGGTACTTCCTGGTGGTGGCCGGGATCATCGGCGGCGTCGGCTCGCTTGCGGCCTTCGCCACCGGACACCACTCGCAGGGCGTTACCTCAGGCATCGCGGCGGCCGTCGTCGCGGTGATCGGCGCCCTCTGGCTGGCCGTCGAGCACGCGCGGATCCGTAGGATCGCCGACCGCTGGTACGCCCAGCACCCGGAAGTCCAGCGTCAAAGGCTGGCGAGCTAACGGATTGTCTGCCCGGGCCCGCGAGGCGGCCGGGTCGGGAAGGTCACAGCAGGAAACCAGGTCGGCGGCGTTTTTCCGTACCGACAACTGGGTATCAAGTCTGCACCATGATGAGTACCGGCAATTCTGCGTTAGCGTGGTCACCCCATCATGGGGCACAGAATCACGACGACACCGACATAGACCCTTATCGCAACCGGGGCTGTGCCGGCTATGCCTGCGTCGCCCGCAACTGGTTAGATACCCGGTGGCGATCATGACCAACCGGCTCGACCCCTTGGTCCACGGCGGGCCGCAATCCGGCGCCCCTGCCGGGACCCCTGCCAGGAGTAGTGTCGGCCGAATATTGCCGGGAGGCCAGATGACCGATGCGGATCAGCGCGCTGACGGGCGCCAACGCGGATACCGCGCCGTCGAATTGAACGTTGCCGCACGCCTGGAGAATCTGGCCATGCTGCGCACGTTGGTCGGTGCCATCGGCACCTTCGAAGACCTGGATTTCGACGCCGTGGCGGACCTGCGGCTGGCGGTCGACGAAGCGTGCACGCGTCTGATCCGTTCGGCCACACCCGGTGCGATCCTGACCCTGGTGGTGGACCCGCGCGACGATGAGCTCGTGGTCGAGGCCTCCGCGGCCTGCGACACCCACGACGTGGTGGCGCCGGGCAGCTTCAGCTGGCATGTCCTGACCTCCCTGGCCGATGATGTCCAGACTTTCCATGACGGTCGCGAACCCGATGCAGCGGGCAGTGTCTTCGGCATCTCGTTGACCGCGCGACGGGCGGCCCCCAGTAAGTGACTGCCAGTTGACAGAGCAAACTGCCGGCGGTTCCAATTCGCGTCCCAACGAATACGCCGATGTCCCGGACATGTTCCGCGAGCTGGCCGGCTTCACCGCCGGCTCGGCGGAATTCCAGCGCCACCAGGACAAGATCGTGGAGCGCTGCCTGCCGCTGGCCGACCACATCGCACGGCGGTTCGAGGGGCGTGGCGAGCCACGCGATGACCTGATCCAGGTCGCACGCGTCGGTCTGGTCAATGCCGTCGTCCGCTTCGACGTCGAAACCGGTTCGGATTTCGTCTCTTTTGCGGTGCCCACCATCATGGGCGAGGTCCGTCGCCACTTCCGCGACAACAGCTGGTCGGTCAAGGTTCCGCGCCGGCTGAAGGAACTACACCTCCGGCTGGGCACCGCCACCGCCGAGTTGTCGCAGCGGTTGGGTCGCGCGCCCACCGCAACCGAACTCGCCGCCGAGCTGGGTATGGACCGGGCCGAGGTGGTCGAGGGCCTGGTTGCCGGCAGCTCCTACAACACGCTGTCCATCGACAGTGGTGGCGGCAATGAAGACGACGATGCGCGCGCCATCGCCGACACCCTGGGCGACGTCGACCAGGGCCTGGATCGCATCGAGAACCGCGAGGCGCTGCGCCCGTTGCTGGAGGCGCTGCCGGAGCGGGAACGAATGGTGTTGGTACTGCGGTTCTTCGAGTCGATGACGCAGACGCAGATCGCCGAGCGGGTGGGCATCTCGCAGATGCACGTGTCCCGGTTGCTGGCGAAATCGCTAGCTCGACTCCGGGATCAGTTGGAGTAGCCGCGACTGAGCGGACCGCTTCGGCTCGGTGACCGGCAGCACGCCGTCCGGGTCGCAGATGCGCAGTAGCCGGGACACGGCCACACTGGGCACCATCGCCCATCGCACATCGGCGCCCGAGCACCCCACATTGATCCGGTGCAAAGCCGAAAAACCGGCTGTGCCAATGAATTTCAGGCCGGTCAGATCCAGTGTCAGCCAGCGGCAGTGCTTGATGCAGCGCGCGACGTATTCGGCGAGCAGGTCGGCGTTGGCGGCATCAAGCTCGCCGTACGCGCTGACCGTGCCCGAACCGTGTTCCCACTGGGCGGTGAACTCGGCGTTTTCGCATTTGAGCCAGGTTTGGGATATAGACATTTGTGAGCTCCATCAGTCGACGATGGTCGTTGCTGTGGATCACATCAAGTGGGCGAGATGCCGCTATTAGAAATCGCACCTACCGGACGTTGTTTCCGGGGGGCTGTGAACTCAACCTATTTACGACCCTACCCGCGATGCGGAAGGCCGACAAACGAAGGCGCCGGATTCACAGAAAGGCCGGCCAGGCCACCGCCGCCTTCCGCAGCCTTGAGTGTGCGGCCACTGCGGCTGCACCGGCGTGTCGGCCGTGGTGAGCGCACACCCAACGCGGTGGGCGCACACCCAACGCGCCCCGGCTACTTGATCTCGGCGAGCACCGTGCCCTGAGTGATGGCGGCACCGGGTTCCACGGCCAGGCCGGTGATCACACCGTCCTTGTGCGCGGTGACGGGGTTCTCCATCTTCATCGCCTCCAGGACCACCACCAGGTCTCCGGCGGCGACCTCCTGGCCTTCCTCCACGGCGACCTTCACGACGGTGCCCTGCATGGGTGCCGTCACCGCGTCACCGGAGGCCGTTGCACCTGAGTGCGCACCCCGCTTGCGCGGCTTGGGCTTGCGGCGCACCACCCCCACGGCGTCGGGCGCGCCGTTGGACAGCGCCAGATCCCCGGGCAGCGAAACCTCGACCCGGCGGCCGTCGACCTCGACAACCACCTTGTGCCGTGGTCGGCTCTCTTCCTCGTCGATGGGTTCCCCGCCGGTGAAGGGCTCGATCTGGTTGTCCCACTCCGTCTCGATCCAGCGGGTGTGCACGGTGAAGCCGTCGTCGTCACCGATGAACGCCGGGTCGGAGACCACGGCGCGGTGGAACGGGATCACCGTTGCCAGCCCCTCGACCTGGAACTCGTCCAGGGCGCGACGGGCGCGCGCCAGGGCCTCGTGACGGTCGGCGCCGTACACGATGAGCTTGGCCAGCATCGAGTCGAACTGGCCGCCGATCACCGAGCCGGTCTCGACGCCGGAGTCCAGCCGGACACCGGGGCCGCTCGGCGGGTGGAACTTGGTGACCGGGCCAGGGGCGGGCAGGAAGCCGCGTCCGGCGTCTTCGCCGTTGATCCGGAATTCGATGGCGTGGCCACGGGGCGTCGGGTCCTCGGTGATGTCCAGCTTCTCGCCGTTGGCGATCTTGAACTGCTGCAGCACCAGGTCGATGCCCGCGGTCTCCTCGGTGACCGGGTGCTCGACCTGCAGACGGGTGTTGACCTCGAGGAAGGAGATCAGGCCGTCCTGGCCCACCAGGTACTCGACGGTCCCGGCGCCGTAGTAGTGCGCCTCTTTGCAGATCCGCTTGGCCGATTCGTGGATCTCCTTGCGCTGCGCGTCGGTCAGGAACGGCGCCGGCGCCTCCTCGACCAGCTTCTGGAAGCGGCGCTGCAGCGAGCAGTCGCGGGTGCCGGCCACGATGACGTTGCCGTGCTGGTCGGCGATCACCTGCGCCTCGACGTGGCGGGGCTTGTCGAGGTAGCGCTCCACGAAGCACTCGCCGCGACCGAAGGCTGCGACGGCCTCACGCGTGGCCGACTCGAACAGCTCAGGGATCTCCTCGATGGTGCGGGCCACCTTCATGCCGCGTCCACCACCGCCGAAGGCGGCCTTGATGGCGATCGGCACGCCGTACTCCTGCGCGAAGGCGACCACCTCGTCGGCGTCCTTGACCGGATCCGGCGTGCCGGGCACGAGCGGGGCCTGGGCGCGCGCGGCGATGTGGCGGGCGGTGACCTTGTCGCCGAGGTCGCGGATCGACTGCGGGCTCGGCCCGATCCAGATCAGCCCGGCGTCGATCACCGCCTGGGCGAAGTCGGCGTTCTCCGAGAGGAAGCCGTAGCCGGGGTGCACGGCGTTCGCGCCCGACTTGGCGGCCGCGTCCAGTAGTTTGCCGAAGTCCAGGTAGGACTCGGCCGAGGTCTGCCCGCCCAGTGCGAACGCCTCGTCGGCGAGGCTGACGTGCGGCGCCTCGGCGTCGGGTTCGGCGTAAACAGCCACGCTGGCCAGTCCGGCGTCCCGGGCCGCCCGGATCACCCGGACCGCGATCTCACCGCGGTTTGCGACCAGAACCTTGGAGATCCTCGAGCTGGCGTGACTGGGCACTGGCGCCTCCTGTATCGACGTCTTCTGGGAGTCTCTGGAAGAGATTTCTCTTTAAGAGATTTTCTTACAAGTCTTGTCGGGGGAAGTTTATGCGGCGCGCCGCGGACCCGGGCAGGCGGTTCCCTATTCAGGCGCCGTCGCGCAGCCGCCTCTTGATTCGCGCCAGCATCGCCGACATACCGCGCAGCCGAAGTGGGCTGATCAGAGCGGCCAGACCGAGTTCCGTGTAGAAATCCTCCGGCACCGCCAGGATCGCGTCGGCCGGTTGCTCGTCCAGCCCCGCCGCCAGGATGGCGGCAAATCCGCGGGTGGTGGGTGCTTCGGCGGGAGCGCTGAAGTGCAGTCGCACCCGCTGCGGGTCGCTGGCGTCGACATGCAGAAACAGCGGCGACTGACACTCGGGGACCGGCTCCATCGCCGCCTCGGCCAGATCGGGCGGCAACTGGGGAAGCTCGTTGGCGAACTCCAGTAGCAGCTGCAGCTTGTCCTGGCCCTGGACCTCGGCGAAGTCGGACACCACTTCCGCCAGGGGCGCCGGCATGCTCATCAGCCGGTGACGGCTCCGGGGTCGGACCCCGCGACGATCGGCACCCGCACGGTGTTGCCCCACTCGGTCCACGAACCGTCGTAGTTGCGCACGCCCGGCTTGCCCAGCAGATGGGTCAGCACGAACCAGGTGTGGCTGGATCGCTCGCCGATGCGGCAGTAGACGATGGTCTTGTCGTCGGGCTCGAGGAACCCGTACAGCTCGTCCAATTCCTCGCGGCTGCGGAAGCGCCCGTTCTCATCGGCCGCCTTGCCCCACGGGATGGAGCGCGCGGTGGGGATGTGGCCGGCGCGCAGCGCCCCTTCTTCGGGGTAGTCGGGCATGTGGGTGCGCTTGCCGGTGTATTCGTCGGGGGAGCGCACGTCGATCAGCGGCTCGCTGCCCAGGGCTTGTAACACGTCGTCCTTGTAGGCGCGTATCGGTGCGTCGTTGCGCTGTACGACCGGATAGCCGGACGAGGTCCGGTGCGGGACGTCCAGCGTGGTGTCGCGCCGCTCGGACAGCCAGAGATCGCGTCCACCGTTGAGCAACCGCACATCGGGGTGACCGAACAAGGTGAAGACCCACAACGCGTAGGCCGCCCACCAGTTGCTTTTGTCCCCGTAGATCACCACGGTGTCATCGCGGGCGATGCCCTTGCTGTCCATCAGCGCGGCGAACTGCTCGCCGTTGATGTAGTCGCGCACGCGCGGGTCATTGAGGTCGGTGTGCCAGTCGATCTTGACGGCGCCGGGGATGTGGCCGACGTCGTAGAGCAACACGTCCTCGTCGGATTCGACGATCGCCAGACCGGGCGAGCCCAGGTGGGCGGACAGCCAGTCGGCGGTGACGAGCCGTTCGGGATGGGCGTAGGCCTGCAGGGTGGGGCTGGGATCGGGTGGAAGCGGCACGTTTCAAAGCCTACTCAGTGCTTGCGCACCACCCGCTCGGCCTGTCCCGGCTTCCAGATGGTGACGTCCAGGTGGCCGTCGCTGACGTGGACCGCCGACGCCCCGGTGAGGTCGACGCCGATGAGGTCGAACTCCTGGCCGCGAAGATCCAGGCCTATGTCGTCGAACAATGCGTCGGCGAAGCGCTGATGCTGATCGCCGTAGGGCACCGTGTAGGCCCGGCCCCACAGCTTCGCGTCGCCGTCGGTGACCTCGGTGTCGACCGTCGCGGTGTGCAGGCACAACCTCGGGTCCCGTTGCAGGTCACGGTATTTCGTAGTGTCCGGCATGCCGGAGATCCACAGCGTGTCCTCGAATATCCGCGGCTCCATCGGGCTGATCCGCGGGAAGCCGTCTGAGCGAAGCGTGGCCAGCATGCACAGGTTGCGCGCGGCGCGATGGCGGCGGCTGAAGGTGGCGGAGATCTGTGGTGCCTGCGCGGTGAATTCGGTCCAGGTAGCCATGGTGTGAGGCTATGGCGCGGAGGTGAATTGCCGAGCATAGGCCGGTGAATTAACTTCCGCAGAATGGGTGCGGAGCTGCGGGTTGACTTTCCGGAATTGAAGGCCGCGGCCGCCAGATGGAGTGGCCTGACCAGTGGATTGGCCGCTCCGACGACGCCGTGGCCAGGCCAGCCTTTTCAACCTACGACGGCGGCAGTGGCTGGTGTGCATACGGCGCTTGATCTCGCCGCAGCTGCGTTGACGTCCCGGACGACGGCCACAATTGCGCTGGTGGCGACGGGCGCTGACCACTATGACATGAACGAAGCGACCGCTGCGGGTGAATTCGCGGGGGTGGTGCTTACAACGGCGGAGTTGTAGTTGCTGCCCACCCTTTCGGAGATCAACGCCTGGGACACCCAACATCTCATCGCGGCGGCACGGCACTGGACCACAGCCGCGGATCAATGGGAATGCGTGTTCCTCCAGGTGCGAAACGAAGCCCACTTCCTGATGTGGCAGGGCGCCGGCGGTGAAGGGCTGCGACAACGAACCCGGGACGACCTGTCAATCGTCAGCGCTGACGCCGACCAGCTTCGTCAGGCGAGTGCCATCGTCAGGGATGGAGCCGGAAGTATTGGCGCAGCCCATCGGAGGGTCAGCTACGCGGTCGAGGACGCTCAGAACGCGGGTTTTCACGTCGGTGAAGACCTCTCGGTCACCGACACCCAGATCAGCCGCACCGCTACGCAACAGGCTTATCGCCGCACTCAGGCATTGGCTTTCGCGAGCGAGATCCGCCGACGCGCCACCCAACTCATCGGCATCGAACAGCAAGTGGCTGACAGCATTGCCGCCGCCACAGCGGGAATCGCCACCACGGACTTCCCGAAAACAGGTCATGGCGACACCCCGCGAATCCAAGCGGTCGACCAGCGCGGCTTTAAACGAGATCCACCCCCGCCCCCGGGGTCGCCGGGCAATCCGTTCGCGGGGTGGACTGATGAGCAGATGGCTCAGGTGGCAACGGAAATCGCGCACGGGCATGCCTGGGATCAGCACTGCACCGATTTCCCCGGGATGACCCGACAAGATCTGAGCCGGTGGATATACGACACGATGAAGGACCCGAGTACTCGCGTCGCGACGAGCATCAACTCCGGCGGGATTGCGTTGCTCCGGGACGGCAAAGTCGTCTTCATCGATCCCCGCAATCCGGATTACGGGACTGCTTTCCGACCTAACCCCACGCCCACCAGCAAATGGCGTACTCCCCTGGAATATTTCGAGCAGCAGACCAGACCGTTAAGGCCGATTGGGCCCCCTGCACCGGGAAGGCTGCCGCCACTGACGCCCGGCGTAATGTCACCACCTCGACCCCTGCCTAAGACCGAACCTCCGGCGGCGCCTAAGTCAGCACCCCCGCCCAGGGCCGGCGGAGCGCCGCTGCTGCCCGGCGGACCAGCCACGCCGATCGGGCCGCATATCGTGCACCCACCGCACAGCATTCCTCACCACTTGCCGATTCTTGGTGAAGACGACCCGTGGGAGAATCCTCGGGACTTTGAATAGGCTTGTAGCAGTTGACTATTCGTGCCATTGTCACGGTCGAGTGTGCCGGGCGGCGTTCAAAGCCCAGGAGGATACTGGCGACCCTGCTGTTCCAGGCGCACCGCCTTCGCCCACCGTTCACGTTCATCAAATTCCTCCGCGGTCGCGGTGCGACCACCGTTCAGAAACAGCAGCTTGGCCCGGTCGTGGCCACCGAGCTTGTCGCGGCGCTGCAGGCGGCGCAGCAACCCCAGCGCCTCGGTGTCGGAAAATCCGGTGACGGTCGCAAAGTCGGAGCCAGCACCGACTAGATCACTGGCCCAGCTGATTTCGGTCAGAAACAGCACTCGCGCCCAGTCCAAGTCGGCCAACGCTTCGTGCTCTTGAAGGGCGCGATCGAGGCGAACCGAGAGCTCGCCGAACTCGCCCCAGGTCGACAAGCCAAGAACCTGGAATGGGAACGGCGCGTCTGACGCCGACCAGCCCCACTGCTGCAGAGCCCGCCGGATGAACTCGCGCTCGGTCAACTGCTACCAACTCAGCAGGAGTTGTCATCGCCTCGACACTACGGGCGATGCGCCACCAGGAAAACTCAGCTCCGGGCCCCGTCCAGTGCAGCGTTCACAGGCCAGGGGGATATCGGCGGCCCCGTTGCTCCTCGATGATCTTCTCGCTCTCGTGTTTCCATTGTTCGACCGGGCGATGGCGGCCGCGACCCGGGAACAGGGCATCGGCGTACTTCATGCCGCCAACCTTGCGCTGCAGGCCCCGCAGCAAGCCCAGCGCCTGGGCGTCGGTGAACTCGCTAACGGTCGAGAAGTCGAGGCCCGCGCCGACAAGACTACTGGCCCAAGAACATTCAGTGAGATAGAGGACAAGCGCCCAGTCCCGAACCGACAGCGACCGGCGCCCGATGACGGCTTGCGCAAGCCGGTCGGTAAGTTCGTCGAACTCGCTCCATTCATACAAACCCAAGACATGGATGGGAAAGGGCTTCCATGCGGCCGCGTTTTGCCATTCCTGCAGAGCCTGCCGAATGAACTCGCGCTCGCGTTCGGTCAGTTCGACGGCTACCAACTCAGCAGAATTCGTCATCGCGTCGATCGTACGGCCGTACTCACGTCAACCGACGTTTCCCGTCCACAGGTCGGCCACCGACAACCCGCACCGCAGCAGCAGAGCGCGCAGCAGCGGCAGGCTCACGCCGATCACGGTCGACGGATCGCCGCCGACACCGTCGATGAACCACCCGCCCAGCCCGTCCAGGGTGAACGCGCCGGCGACCCGCAACGGCTCGCCGCTGGCCAGGTAAGCCTCCAGGTCGGAATCCGCCGGAGTGCCGAAATGCACTGTGGTGATTGATGTTTCGGCTTCCACGCGGACGACGGCGTGGTCCCGCAGCTGAATCAGGCAGTGTCCGGTGTGCAACCGCCCGGTGCGCCCGGCCATCGCCCGCCACTGCCGGCGTGCGTCGTCGGTCGAGACCGGCTTGCCGCACAGCCGGCCGTCCAGATAGAGCATCGAATCGCAGCCGAGGACGACGCAGTCGGCGGTCACCTCGCGCTCCTTGAGTGTGGCCGTCACGTGTTCGGCCTTGGCGCGCGCCAGCGCGCGGACCACCTCGTCGGCAGCGGCGCGGGGCCCCAGCGCCGCGATCAGCGCGTCCTCGTCGATGCCGGAGACGCGCACCAGCGGGTCGACGCCGGCCTGACGCAGCACTTTGAGCCGGCCGGCCGAGGCCGACCCGAGCACCAGCCGCGTCATTGGCGCATGTGTGTCATTTCCTGCAGGGTGATGCGCTGCCAGCTGTAGACCGGGTAGCGCAACTTGTCCACCGGCAGGCCCCACCGAGACGGCTCGGGCGGAGCCGGCTCCGGCGCGTGGCCGATGGTGCCCAGGACGGCGACCAGAGCGGCCAGCTCCTGGTCGGTCGGGTGCCCCCGGAGCACTTGGATGTGCGGCTCGTGCGGGTGCGGTGCCTGCGCCTCCACGGCTTCGCTCACGTCGCTCACGTCGTCGCTCACAGCGGAATGTTCCCATGCTTCTTCGGCGGCAGCACTGCGATCTTGCGTTCCAGCAAGCGCAGCGCCGTCCCGATGTAACCGCGGGTGTGCGACGGCGGGATCACCGCGTCGACGTATCCGCGCTCGGCTGCGATATAGGGATTGACCAGCGTGTCCTCGTACTCCTGCTGCAACTCCAGCCGCAGCGCGTCGACGTCCTCGCCGTTCTTCGCCGCTTCGGCCAGCTTCTGCCGGTAGACGAAGCCGACGGCACCCGAGGCGCCCATCACCGCGATCTGCGCGGTCGGCCACGCCAGGTTCACGTCGCAACCCATGTCCTTGGAACCCATGACGCAGTAGGCGCCGCCGTAGGCCTTGCGGGTGATGACGGTGATCTTCGGGACGGTCGCCTCGCCGTAGGCGTACAGCAGCTTGGCGCCGCGGCGGATGATGCCGTTGTATTCCTGGCCGGTTCCCGGCAGGAAGCCCGGCACGTCCACCAGCATGACGATCGGGATGTTGAAGCAGTCGCAGGTCCGGACGAACCGGGCGGCCTTCTCCGAGGCGTTGATGTCCAGGCAGCCCGCGAACTGGGTGGGCTGGTTGGCCACCAGCCCGACCGGCCGGCCGTCGATGCGGCCGAACCCGACAACGATGTTCTGCGCGTAACCCGCCTGGATCTCCAGGAATTCGTCGTCGTCGAGGATGCGGGTGATCACTTCGTGGATGTCGTAGGGCTGATTGGGCGAGTCCGGGATCAGCGTGTCCAGTTCGATGTCCTCGTCGGTGAGGTTGTCTTCGATCGCGCCGACGGGCACCGGGAACGGCTCACGCGGGGCGTCGGTGGCGTTGTTGGGCGGCAGGTAGCTCAGCAGGTCCCGTACCCAGTCGAAGGCATCCTGTTCCCCGGACGCGACATAGTGCAGCGTGCCCGACTTGGCCATGTGGGTGTGGGCGCCACCGAGTTCCTCCATGGTGACGTCCTCGCCGGTGACGGTCTTGATGACGTCGGGCCCGGTGATGAACATCTGGCTGGTCTGGTCGACCATGATCACGAAGTCGGTCAGCGCGGGGGAGTAGACGTGCCCGCCGGCCGCGGCGCCCATGATCAGCGAGATCTGCGGGATGACGCCGGACGCCAGGATGTTGTTGCGGAAGATCCGGCTGTACAGGCCCAGGGAGACGACGCCTTCCTGGATGCGGGCGCCGGCGCCGTCGTTGATGCCGATCAGGGGCCGGCCCGTCTTGATGGCCAGGTCCTGCACCTTGACGATCTTCTCGCCGTAGACCTCACCCAGGCTGCCGCCGAACACGGTGGCGTCCTGGCTGAAGATGCACACGTCGCGCCCGTCGATGGTGCCGTAACCGGTGACCACACCGTCGCCGACCGGACGGTTCTTCTCCAGGCCGAAGTTGGTGCTGCGGTGCTTGGCCAACGCGTCCAGCTCGACGAACGAGTCCTCGTCGAGCAGCGCGGTGATGCGCTCGCGGGCCGTCAGCTTGCCCTTGGCATGCACCTTGTCGACGGCGGCTTCACCGACCGGATGCAGCGACTCTTCCCGGCGCTTGTGCAGTTCGGCGAGCTTGCCCGCCGTCGTGTGGATGTCGATGGTGTGCTCGGCAGCGGGTTCCGCCGTGTGGTCCGCAACGCTTGTCATGGGAGTCGATGTTATCGGCAGCCCCCTGCCCGGTCCTTAAGCAGCCCTTAAGTAGTCTCCGGTCATGGGTGGCCCTGGTGCGGTGGACTGGTCAGAGGAGCACGATGTCCTGGTCGCCGGCTCCGGCGGAGGTGGTGTCACCGGCGCCTACACCGCCGCCCGCGAAGGTCTCGACGTGCTACTCATCGAGGCGACCGACCGGTTCGGAGGCACCACCGCGTACTCCGGTGGCGGCGGAGTGTGGTTTCCTTGCAATCCGGTGCTGCAGCGCGCCGGCACAGACGACACCATCGAGGACGCGCTCACCTACTACCACGCGGTGGTAGGGGACCGGACGCCCCGCGAACTGCAGGAAACCTTCGTCCGCGGCGGCGCCCCGCTGATCGAATACTTGGAGCAGGACCCTGACCTGAAGTTCGTGCCGCTGCCGTGGCCGGACTATTACGGCAAGGCGCCGAAGGCCCGCCTCGACGGCCAGCGCCACATCGCGGCGAAGCCTCTGAAGGTGGCCGCCGCCCCCGAGCTGCGCGACGCGATCCGGGGTCCGCTGGATACCGACCGCCTCGGGGCGCCCACCCCGCCCGACTACTACATCGGCGGCCGGGCGCTGATCGCTCGTTTCCTCAAGGCCATCGGCCAGTACCCCAACGCGTCGCTGCGGCGCGATACCGCGCTCGTCGAACTCGTCGTCACCGACGGCGCCGTTCAGGGCGCCATCGTCGAGAGCGACGGCACGCGCAGGGCTATCCGCGCCCGTCGCGGCGTGCTGCTGGCCGCCGGCGGTTTCGAGGGCAACGACGAGCTGCGCAGCCGGTACGGCGTGCCCGGAGTCGCGCGCGACACCATGGGCGGGCCGGGCAGCCTGGGCCAGGCGCTGCAGGCGGGGATCGCGGCGGGTGCGGACACCGACCTGCTGGACCAGGCGTGGTGGTCGCCGGGCATGAACCATCCCGACGGGCGCTCCGCCTTCGCGTTGTGGTTCACCGGCGGCATCTTCGTCAACCAGGACGGCAACCGGTTCGTCAACGAGTCCCGGGCCTACGACCGGGCCGGCCGCGAGATCATCGCCCAGTTGCAGGACGGCTCGCTGACCCTGCCCTACTGGATGATCTACGACGACAAAGAGGGCGAACGGCCGCCGGTCAAGGCCGCCAACGTCTCCATTGTCGAGACGCAGAAGTACGTCGACGCCGGGCTGTGGCACACCGCCGACACGCTCGAAGAGCTGGCGGTCAGGATCGGTGTGCCCGGCGACCGGTTGGCCGCCACCGTCGCCCGATTCAACGCGTTTGCCGCCGCCGGCGCCGACGAAGATTTCGGCCGCGGCGACGAGGCCTTCGATCGGGCCTTCTCCCAAGGTGCCTCACCACTGGTGCCCCTGGACACGCCGCCGTTTCACGCCGCGGCGTTCGGTATCTCGGATCTGGGCACCAAGGGCGGCTTGCGCACCGATGCCGCCGCGCGGGTGCTCGATACCGCGGGCCGCCCGATTCCCGGCCTGTACGCGGCCGGCAACACGATGGCCGCACCCAGCGGCCTTGCATACCCGGGCGGCGGCAACCCGATCGGCACCAGCATGTTGTTCAGTCACCTGGCCGTGCGGGACATGCTTGCCGCGCGGCCGCCTCGCTAGGTTTGGGCAAACACCGGGTCCGGTACGGCCCGGTTGAGTACGCTTCGGTAGGTCGTATCGGGCTGCGACAGCAAATCGATGGTGGCTTGCCGAGGGGTATCCGATGTCCTTTGTGTACGTGGTCCCGGAGACGACATTGGCGGCGGCCGGCGAGCTGTCGGCGATCGGTCAATCGATAGCCACGGCCCGTGCAGCGGTCGCGCTGCCTACGACGGCGATTCTGGCTGCGGCCGAGGACGAGGTGTCGGCGGCGATTGCTGCGCTGTTCGGGGCGCACGGACAGGCTTATCAAGCACTGAGCGGGCAGGCCGCCGCGTTCCACGACCAGTTCGTGCAGGGGCTGCGGAACGGCATGAACTCGTATGCCGCCGCCGAGGCCGCCCAGCGTCAGATATTGGACGGGATCAATGCGCCCTTCCGGTCATGGCTTGGGCGCCCGTTGATCGGCAACGGAGCCGACGCACCGGTCGGGTCCGGACAGGCCGGGGGAGCCGGCGGCCTGCTGTTCGGCAACGGTGGCGCCGGTGGATCGGGCGGGCCGGGCCGGGCCGGTGGGGCCGGCGGGGCGGCCGGGTTGTTCGGCAACGGCGGGACCGGCGGTGCCGGTGGCAGTGGCACCACCGCCGGCGGTGCCGGCGGCAACGGCGGATGGTTGTGGGGCAACGGCGGCGCCGGGGGCGCCGGTGGGAATTCCACGGCCGCCGGCGGGACGGTCGTCGGCGGAGTTGGGGGGAGCGGCGGTAATGCCGGTTGGCTCGGCGGCAATGGTGGTGCCGGCGGCGCCGGTGGACGGGCGATTGGCGGTAATGGAGGCGACGGCTTTGGCATTGTCGCCGTCGGGGGGGATGCTGCCACCAACGTTGCGGGTGAGGTGGTGATCGGTGGTGACGCGGCGGGCGGCGGAGCGCAAGGCGAGGCCGTGACTGTCACTGGTGGGGCTGGTGGCCTCGGCGGCAACGGTGGCTTGCTCTGGGGCCACGGTGGTGCCGGCGGAGTCGGTGGGGATGCCTCCGGCGGCGGTGGCGGAGCCGGCGGCAGCTCGGTGGCTCAAGGTGGTAGCGCGCAGGCTCTGGCGGACAACAGTGGCGCGGTCGGAGGAAGCGCGAGTGTCGGCAGCGCCAACGGGGGTGCGGTGACGGTGACCGGCGGGGCCGGCGGAACCGGCGGGGTGGGTGGCTTGTTGTGGGGCCATGGCGGTGCCGGTGGTGCTGGCGGGGCGGCAGCGGCCGGTAATGGAGGCCACGGTGGCGCCCCGACCGCGATCGGCGGCGCCGCCAACACGGCGTCCGGGAATCCTCTCGCACCGGCTGCGGCCGACGGCGGCGATGCGCTGGTGGGTGACGGCAACGGTGGCGCGGTGACGGTGACCGGCGGGGCCGGCGGAACCGGCGGCGCCGGTGGGATGTGGGGTGGCCACGGTGGTGTCGGAGGGCGCGGCGGAACCGCGGTGGGTGGTGACGGGGGCAACGGTGGCTCACCTAAGGCCACCGGAGGTAGCGCCTCCGAGGCCGGCGGTGTGCCGAACGGCGGCGACGCTTCGGTCGGCAACGCCGACGGCGGGGCGGTGACCGTTACCGGAGGGGTCGGCGGGACGGGCGGGGCCGGCGGCTCCCTGCTGGGCGGGAAAGGCGGCGCAGGCGGGCTCGGCGGCGACGCGACGGGTGGATCGGGGGGCACCAGCGGTGTGCCGGATGCCCAAGGCGGGGTTGCGCTCCCGCCCTTGGGTACCGCCGTGGGTGGGAGTGCGACCACCGGCATGGCCAGCGGCGGTTCGGTGACGGCCAGCTCCGGTGCCAACGGGAGCCGCGGTACCGGCGGTCGGCGCTGAGCCGATTGCTCGCGTCACCTGCCAGCGCTGGATGTGCCCAGTGGTTCGGTGTGCCACACCTTCGCGTCTTGTCCGGTCGGTAAGCTGCGCTGCACCGGCGGGCAGGGTTTTGGTGTAGGGAGAAGGCGATGACCGATCAGCTCAACCCGCTCGACGAGTCCGCACTGCGCGCCCAGGTGCTCGGCGACACGTCCTACTGGCGGCGCCTGGACGTCGTCGCGCAGACCGGTTCGACGAACGCCGACCTGCTGGCGCGCGCCGCGTCCGGGACCGACATCGACGGTCAGGTGCTGATCGCCGAGCACCAGACCGCCGGACGAGGGCGCCATGACCGCCAATGGGCATCTCCCGGCGAGCAGATCACCATGTCGGTCGGCGTGCGGGTCGAAGACGTCTCGACCGCCGGCTGGGGCTGGTTGTCGCTGGCCACCGGCCTGGCGGTCGCCGACGCGGTGGCCACCGCCACTACCGTCGAAGCCGGTCTCAAATGGCCCAACGACGTGTTGGCCGGGCACGGCAAACTGGCCGGCATCCTGGCTGAGGTCACGCGGCCGTTCGCGGTGATCGGGATCGGCCTGAACGTCACCGCGGCCCCATCCGGAGTGCCCGGGGCCACCTCACTTCGCGACGAGGGCGTCGAGCAGCCCGAACGGGACGTCCTCGTCTGCCGGATCCTGCGCGAACTCGGGGAGCGGATCGCCGGCTGGCGGGCCGCCGACGGCGCCGACCCCCAGCTGGCCAACGACTACCGCGCCCGCAGCCTGACCCTTGGCTCCCGGGTGCGCGCCGAACTCCCCGGTGGCCGGCAGATCGTCGGGATCGCTCGCGACGTCGACGACCAGGGCCGGCTGTGCCTGGAAACCTGGGACAGCGACGCCGCCAAGTCCGGCGAGACCGTCGTGATTTCCGCCGGTGATGTGGTGCACCTGCGGTAATCTCGCGCGACATGGGCTACCCCGACAACGCGCTGGCTGCCGGCGAGCAGGTCGTGATTCATCGCCACCCGCACTGGAAGCGGCTGATCCTGCCGGTCCTGACGTTGCTGCTGGTGACGGGCCTGGCAGCGCTCGGGTCGGGCTTCGTGAACTCGACCCAGTGGGCGCAGCTCACCAAGAACATCCTGCAGGGCGTCATCTGGGGTATCTGGCTGATCATCGTCGGCTGGCTGACGGTGTGGCCGTTTCTGACCTGGCTGACCACTCACTTCGTCGTCACCAACCGGCGGGTGATGTACCGCCACGGGGTCCTCACCCGCAGCGGCATCGACATCCCGTTGGCCCGGATCAACAGCGTGGAGTTCCGGGACAAGATCTTCGAGCGGATGTTCCGCACCGGGACGCTCATCATCGAGTCGGCGTCCCAGGATCCGTTGGAGTTCTACAACATTCCGCGGCTACGCGAGGTGCACGCGCTGCTGTATCACGAAGTCTTCGACACCCTGGGCTCGGAGGAGTCACCCAGCTGAGCTGACCCGGGCGCTGCCAGCCGGCCGGTGCCCTTACCGCGCCGGTTGCGCCACGACTTCAGCAGCGTGACGTTCCCGCCTTCCAACTCGTCCTCGAACACTTCGGCGATCCCGCCGGCCGTCAGCGCCGATTCCAGCGCCTTGTCCGGGTTGCGGGCGAACTGGTCGGGGAACACCCAGCGCCGGAAGGCCCAGAACCGGAACGCCATCTGCAGCAGGTTGCCGACGATGTACGCCGAGAGGAAGTCGGCCAGGTTCTCCATCGTCAGGGTCACGTTCGGCACCCGCAGCTGCAGGACGTAGCTGGAGAACCACAGCGGGGCCATGCTCAACAGCACGCCCACGCCGCTGAACGCGAAGAACAGCAGCGCTTCGTGGTGGCGCTCACGGCCACCCCGGTCCCGGAAGCTCCATTCCCGGTTGAGCACGTAGGACGCGATGACCGCGACGATCCCGGCGATCACCTTCGCCGTAACCGGCTTGGATTCCAGAATTGTGAGCTTCAGCGTGTAGAAAATCGCCGAGTCAATGATGAATGTGGTGCCGCCGACGATGGCAAATTTGATCAGCTCGTGGTGGCGCATCGCAAAGGGTTGAATCACCCCGGGGAGGCGCGCAATTGTGGCATCGGCAAAGGACACAGCACGCCAGTGTACGGACGATCTCGAATTCGGCGCAAAATGGTACATAACGATTTGGTACGAGAGCCGGAAAACACGCCGGTCAGGTGCCGTGACAACATGATGGCCGTGCCGAGACCCCGTACCCCGCTGGTGGCCATGGTCGGCGGTGGCCAACTGGCCAGGATGACCCATCAGGCCGCCATTGCGCTCGGGCAGAGCCTGCGCGTGCTGGCTAACACCGCCGACGAGCCGGCCGCCCAGGTCGCCCCCGATGTGGTGCTCGGCTCGCACACCGACCTCGAGGACCTGCGCCGGGTCGCGACCGGCGCCACGGCGCTGACCTTCGACCACGAGCACGTGCCCACCGAGTTGCTGGAGAAGCTGGTGGCCGAGGGCGTCAACGTGCTGCCGCCGCCGGAAGCGCTGGTGCACGCGCAGGACAAGCTGGTCATGCGGCGGCGCTTGCAGGCCCTGGGCGCCCCGGTGCCGCGCTACCTCGGCATCGAAGACCCCGACGCCCTCGGTGAGCTGGACGGGTTCGCGGCGGAAATCGGCGGCCCGCTGGTGGTCAAGGCGGCCCGCGGCGGCTACGACGGCCGCGGCGTCGAGATGACGCGTGATCTTGCCCACGCCCGCGAGGTCGCGGGCGACTACCTGGCCGGCGGGGTGTCGGTGCTGGTCGAGGAGCGGGTGGCGCTGCGTCGCGAACTGTCCGCGCTGGTCGCCCGCTCGCCGTTCGGCCAGGGCGCGGCGTGGCCGGTGGTGGAGACGGTGCAGCGCGACGGTATCTGCGTGCAGGTGATCGCTCCGGCGCCGGAGCTGGCGCCGGAAGTCGCCGCCGATGCCCAGCGGCTCGCGCTGCGGCTGGCCGCGGAGCTGGGCGTGGTCGGCGTGCTGGCCGTCGAACTGTTCGAGACAACGGGGAGCGCTGCTGGGCCCCTCCTCATCAACGAGCTGGCGATGCGGCCGCACAACTCCGGGCACTGGACCATGGACGGTTCCCGCACCAGCCAGTTCGAGCAGCACCTGCGGGCCGTGCTGGACTACCCGCTGGGCGACACCGATGCCACCGTGCCGGTGACGGTGATGGCCAACGTGCTGGGCGCGGCGCAGACCCCGGAGATGGGCATCGACGAACGCCTGCACCACCTGTTCGCCCGGATGCCCGACGCGCGCGTCCACCTCTACGGCAAGACCGAACGCCCTGGCCGCAAGGTCGGGCACATCAATTTCCTCGGCACCCATGCGGACGGCCCGCACGACCTCGCCGAGCTGCGCGAACGTGCCGAGCTCGCGGCACACTGGCTGTCCCACGGGCAATGGACGGACGGATGGGATCCACATGACTAATCCCCGGGTCGGCGTGATCATGGGCAGCGACAGCGACTGGACGGTGATGCAGGACGCCGCGGTGGCACTGGCCGAGTTCGACGTCGCCTTCGAAGTCCGGGTGGTGTCGGCGCACCGGACCCCCGATGTGATGTTCGACTACGCGCGGCAGGCGGCCGAGCGGGGCATCGAGGTGATCATCGCCGGGGCGGGCGGCGCAGCGCACCTGCCGGGCATGGTCGCCTCCGCGACCCCACTGCCGGTCATCGGCGTGCCGGTACCCTTGGCCCGGCTCGACGGACTGGACTCGCTGCTGTCGATCGTGCAGATGCCGGCCGGTGTGCCGGTGGCCACGGTGTCCATCGGCGGCGCCCGCAACGCCGGTCTGCTGGCGGTACGGATGCTCGGATCCTCGGATCCGGAACTACGGACGCGCATCGTCGCGTTTCAGAATCAGCTGGCCGAGACCGTGCGGGCCAAGGATGCGGAACTGCAGAGACTTGCGGGTAAGTTAGCCCGCGAATAGGAAAGAGGAGGCTGGCGAAGATGGCTGGTTGGGCCGGAGACGCGTCGTTCGATTTGTTCCAGTTGCCGGAGGAACACCAGGAGTTGCGGGCCGCGATTCGCGCGCTGGCCGAAAAGGAGATCGCGCCGCACGCCGCCGATGTGGACGAGAATTCCCGGTTCCCCGAGGAAGCGCTGCAGGCGCTGAACACCTCCGGTTTCAATGCCGTGCACGTCCCCGAGGAATTCGGCGGCCAGGGCGCGGACTCCGTGGCGGCCTGCATCGTCATCGAAGAGGTGGCCCGCGTCGATGCCTCGGCTTCGCTGATCCCCGCGGTAAACAAGCTGGGCACCATGGGCCTGATCCTGCGCGGCTCCGACGATCTGAAGAAGCAGGTGCTGCCCTCGATCGCGGACGGCTCCGCGATGGCCTCCTACGCGCTGAGCGAACGCGAGGCCGGCTCGGACGCGGCCTCCATGCGCACCCGGGCCAAGGCCGACGGCGACGACTGGATCCTCAACGGCGCCAAGGCGTGGATCACCAACGGCGGCAAGTCATCCTGGTACACCGTCATGGCGGTGACCGACCCGGACAAGGGCGCCAACGGCATCTCGGCGTTCATGGTTCACATCGACGACGAAGGCTTCACCATCGGTCCCAAGGAGCGCAAGCTCGGCATCAAGGGCTCGCCCACCACGGAGTTGTACTTCGAGAACTGCCGGATCCCGGGCGACCGGATGATCGGCGATCCCGGCACCGGGTTCAAGACGGCGCTGGCCACGTTGGACCACACCCGCCCGACGATCGGGGCGCAGGCGGTCGGCATCGCGCAGGGCGCGCTGGACGCCGCCATCGCCTACACCAAGGACCGCAAGCAGTTCGGCCAGTCGATCAGCGACTTCCAGGCGGTGCAGTTCATGATCGCCGACATGGCGATGAAGGTGGAGGCCGCGCGGTTGATGGTCTACTCCGCGGCTGCGCGTGCCGAACGCGGTGAAGGCAATCTCGGCTTCATTTCCGCGGCGTCGAAGTGCCTGGCTTCGGACGTGGCCATGGAGGTCACCACCGACGCGGTGCAGCTGTTCGGCGGCGCCGGATACACCATTGACTTCCCGGTCGAGCGCATGATGCGCGACGCGAAGATCACCCAGATCTACGAGGGCACCAACCAGATTCAGCGGGTGGTCATGTCACGGGCGCTGCTGCGCTGAACGGACCGCCGGCACAAAAGATGAAGTTTCTTCAACTGGGGAGAAAACCCCAGTCCAACCGCCTAGTATCCAGCTGACGACCAAGTCCCCGCGATTGAGCAGCCAGTCGGGGTGGCAACGAACGCGCAGGGCCGGTGTCGGTGTATTCGCCGTCGCCGCCGCGCTGTCGTGCCGCTCGAACGTTTTGCACTGCCCAGGGGGGTGTGAGGTGACTGACCCAATGGCGCCTGCGCACCCGGAAAAGACGGGTCCTTCATGACGGTGGCTGGTCCATTGGACCCGGCGGCGAGCTGGCAATCGCTGTCATTGCTCCTGGTCGAAGACGACCGCGCGGACGCCGTGCTGGTCGAGGAATTGATCGCCGACACAGTGGCCGACATCGAGGTGGTGTGGGCGCAGTCGATGGAGCACGCCGAGCGTCAGCTCGCCTCGGCCCGTCCCGACTGCGTCCTGCTGGACCTGAACCTGCCCGACGCCAACGGAATCGACGCGCTGGACCGCATCCTCAAGAGCGATGCCACCGTGCCGATCGTCGTCCTGACCGGCCTCAACGACGAGTACTTCGGCGCGTCCGCGGTCGCCGCCGGCGCCCAGGACTACCTGGTCAAGGGTCGCGTCGAACCCGAGATGCTGCGGCGCGCGCTGTTTTACGCGATAGAACGCAAGCGTGCCGAGTTGATCGCCGCCGACCTGCACGCCAGCCAGCTGCGCGCGCGGGAGAACGCGCTGCTCGAGCGCGGCCTGCTGCCGTCTCCGCTGTTGCTGGACGACCCGGGCGTCGACATCGTGGCCAGGTACCGGCCGAGCCGGGAGAACGCCCTGCTGTGCGGCGACTTCTACGACGTCGTGCAAACGCCCGACCGGGTCACCCACGTGCTCATCGGCGACGTCGCCGGGCACGGCCCGGACGAGGCGGCGCTCGGCGCGGCGCTGCGGATCGCCTGGCGCACACTGACTTTCTCCGGAATCCACGGTGTGGAGCAGATGCGTCAGCTGGAACGCGTGCTGCACGCCGAACGTGCCGAGAACGGCGTCTTCGCCACCGTGCTCAGCCTCGCGATCCCGGCGCGGGGCGCGATCACCGCCATCCGCGCGGGTCATCCGGGAATGTTGCTGCACGGCCCGGGATCGGTGGAGTGGATCGAGCCGCCGTACGGTCCGGCGCTGGGCCTGCGCGGCAGCGACTGGCCACAGCACAAGCTGGAAGTACCGGAAGGGCACGGGCTGCTGCTGCTCACCGACGGGCTCTTCGAGGGGTACGCGGGCCGCGGGCCGCGCCGGCTCGGCGAGGACGGCTTGCTGGCGCTCGCGCGTGGGCACGCGCAGCTGGGCGGCGCGGAGTTCGTCGACGCGCTGATCGATGGCGCCCAGGAGTTGGCGCAGGACCAGGGCGGGCTCACCGACGACATCGCGGTGGTGCGGGTGCAGCGGACCGACCGCCCGTGAGGAACGACGCATCGGGTTCGCTGCCGAAGAAGCGGCTCACCGTGCGCGGGTGGCTGGCCCTCGTGCTCTCCACGATGGGCCTGCTGGTGTTGCTGGGTGCGGTCATCGGCGCGGTACTGCTGGAGCGCACCGACGAGCTGGCGCGCGAGCTGAGGGACAACATCCAGCCGTCGCGGGTGGCGGCCTACCAGCTGCAGTCGGCGTTGCGTGATCAGGAAACGGGGCTGCGGGGCTACCTGATCTCCGCCGACAAGCAGTTTCTCGTCCCGTACTACGAAGGAGTGGCCGCCGAAAAGGATGTCGCGCAAGAGCTCCGGAACCGACTCGGCCGGAACCCCGAGCTGGTCGCCGACCTGGACCGCATCGAGTCCGCCGCGGCCAGCTGGCGCAAAGACTATGCCGAGCCGCTCATCGCCCGGGTGACCCCGAAAACTCCCACGGTCGTGCCGGCCGCGACGGCGGCGCTGGGCAAAGCCGAATTCGACTACATACGGCAACTTTTCACCACCCAGAACGACCATCTCACCAAGGCCCGCGAGCAGGGCGCGGCGAGGCTCGTGCGCATGAACGACTGGCGTGACCGGGTGCTGGGCGCCATGGTGCTCATCTTCGTCGCCACGGCCGGCCTGCTGGGTTTCCTGGTGCAGCGCGCGGTCACCCGTCCGCTGGCCAGGCTGGCCGCGGCGTGCCGGCAGATCACCGACGGCCACTTCAAAGACACCATCGAACCGCCGCGCCGGCCCGCGGATATCCGGGGCATCGCCGTCGACGTCGAGAACATGCGGCAGCGGATCGTGGCCGAACTCGAGGCGTCGCAGTCGGCGCAAGAGCAGCTCGACGAGCAGGCGGCCGAGCTGCGCCGGTCCAATGCCGAACTCGAGCAGTTCGCCTACGTCGCGTCGCACGACCTGCAGGAACCGTTGCGCAAGGTGGCGTCGTTCTGTCAGCTACTGGAGAAGCGCTACGGCGACCAGCTCGACGAACGGGGCATCCAGTACATCGACTTCGCCGTCGACGGGGCCAAGCGCATGCAGGTGCTGATCAACGATCTGCTCAGCTTCTCCCGGGTCGGCCGGCTGAACACCAAGTACACCAAGGTGGAACTCGACACGGCTTTGGACACGGCGATCGCCAACCTCGCCGCGGCGATCGAGGAATCCGGGGCCGAGGTGGTTCACCCCGGGCAGCCCCTGCCGCAGGTCTTCGGCGATCCGACGCTGCTGACCATGTTGTGGCAGAACCTCATCGGCAATGCCGTGAAATTCCGCCGGGACGACCGGGCGCCGCGCATCGAGATCGCGTTCCGCCGGGGTGCCGGCAACCACAGCGACAACTGGGTTTTCAGCGTGTCCGACAACGGCATCGGAATCCCGGAGGAGTTCGTCGGTAAGGTCTTCATCATCTTCCAGCGCCTGCACGGCCGGGACACCTATGGTGGAACCGGGCTGGGGCTGGCGATGTGCAAGAAGATCGTCGAGCACCACGGCGGGACCGTGTGGATCGACACCTCTTACACCGATGGAACGCGATTCGAATTCACGCTTCCCATTGCTGACACCAACGCTGAGGCCATTTCAGAAGGAGCAGACGCATGACATCACCCGGCCGCGCAATCGACATCCTGCTCGTGGAAGACGACCCCGGCGACGAACTGATCACCCGGGAAGCGTTCGAGCACAACAAACTCAACAACCGGCTGCACGTGGCGCACGACGGGGAGGAAGGCCTGAACTACCTCTACCGCCGGGGCGCCTACGAACACGCGCCGCGGCCGGACCTGATCCTGCTCGACCTCAACCTGCCCAAGTACGACGGCCGGCACCTGCTGGAGAAGATCAAGTCCGACCCCGACCTGAGCCGTATCCCGGTCGTCGTGCTCACCACGTCCTCGGCCGAGGAAGACATTCTGCGCAGTTACAAACTGCACGCCAACGCCTATGTCACCAAGCCCGTCGACCTGGACCAGTTCATGAATGCGGTCCGCCAGATCGACGAATTCTTCGTGCAGGTCGTGCGCCTACCGAACGGCTGACGCCACCGCTTCCCGGGCCGGTTCCGCGTGCACGATGCCGTGCTCGTCCACTTCGTGCACGTGGACGGTCGCGAAATCGAAAAATATGCCGACGACGCGCAGTTGCCCGGACGCCACCAACGGAGCCAGCATGGGATGCCGCGTGAGCCGCTGCACCTGCATGGCGACGTTCACGATTGACAGCTGGTCGAGTTCGCTGAAGCTGAAGCCGTTGGAGGTGCTGCTCATCCGGGCGGGGTGATTGTCCCGGAAGGCCGCGAGGCTGTCTTCGGCGTTCCGCAGCCAACGGCCGATAGGGCGGTCGGCCCCGCCGGCGTCGTCGTTCAGCACCACCTGCATCGCGCGGCAGGACGAATGTCCGCAGATCACAACGGAACTCACGCCGAGCTGGTTGACGGCGAAGTCCAGCGCGGCGTCCACCGAGTGCTCGGCCGGATCGGTGGGCACCAGGTTGCCGACGTTGCGGACGATGTAGAGGTCGCCGGGACGGCTGGCGGTGATGGTGTCCGGCAAGATCCGGGAGTCGGCACAGGTGAGGAACAACGTGTCCGGGTTCGGCGAATCAACCAGCTCGGACACGTGGTGGTGCAGGGCCCCCACGCCGTTGCGGTGGTAGTGCTCGACGCCGTCCAGGATCGACGCGTCGGTGCCTTCGCCGTTGCCGTCGCGCCGGGACGGCCACGGCGCCTCGCGCAGTGACCGCGCCGTGTAGTGACGTTTGGGTGGGCTGGTGTGCGCGCTGGACAGATTCGCGGGCGATGTCTCGATGATGTGTACGGTTCCGCCGGTCGCCTCGTGGGCGGCCTTCCAGTCCGAAATCGCTTCGGAGATCGAGTGATCGATGTAATCGGCATTGAGGTTGAGGGTGACATCGCTGCCGGGCGGCAGCGTGGAGAGCACGTTCGTCAGCCGGGGCAGCAGCAGAAAACTGAGGGTGCCGTCGATGTCCACATGCCACTGCTTGGACTCACCGCCGATCGGCCGGGCCTCGATGGGAGCGCGGACGAGGCGCACCAGCAGGAAGAGGATCGCGATGGCAAGACCGATCGCCACGCCTTCGAGCAGGTTGAGGAACACCACGCAGACGATGGTGATCGCGTAGATCACGAAGTTGCCGGTGCGCGCCGCAACCCTGATGTGAGCCAGCTTGATGAGCTGGATACCGATCACGATGAGCAGGCCGGCCAGTGCCGCCTTGGGGATCATCTCCACCAGGTTGGTGAGCAGCGACGCGAACAGCAGGATCCAGACGCCGTGCAGCACCGCCGATGTGCGGGTGCGGGCACCCGCGGCCACGTTGGTGGAGCTGCGCACGATGACGCCGGTGACCGGTAAGCCGCCGAGCAGTCCGGAGACGACGTTGGCGCTGCCCTGTCCGAGCATCTCCCGGTTGAAGTTGGTGCGCGGTCCGCTGTGCAGCTTGTCGATGCCGACCGCGGACAGCAGCGACTCGACGCTGGCGATCAGCGCAACCGTCACCACTCCCAGTGCGACGGCGCCGATCTCCTGGGTCCACGGGTGTCCGCCCGGCGACAGCGTCGGTAGGTGCGGCAGGCCGATGGCCTCAAAGAAGTTGCCGGACAGTTTGATTCGCTCGACGTCGAGGTTCACCACCAGGGACAAGGCGGTGGCCGCCACGATCGCAATGAGGGCGCCAGGGATGAACCTGACCTTGGGTGGCAGCTTCGGCCACAGCAGCAGGATGGCGATCACGACGCTGCCGACGATCACTTCGTGCAACTCGTGGTTCATGATTCCGCTGGGCAGCGCCTCGATGTTCGCCCACGCGGAGCTGCGCGACGATCCGCCCAGCAGCACATGAATCTGCTGCAGCACGATGGTGACACCGATACCGGCCAGCATGGCGTGCACCACCACGGGGGCGACGGCGAGTGCGGCACGCGCCACCCGCACCAGGCCCAGCAGGATCTGTACGGCGCCCGCGCAGACGGTGATCACGCACGTCATTTCCCAGCCGAACTCGTCGATCAGCCCGGCCACCACCACGGTCAGACCTGCGGCCGGTCCGCTGACCTGCAGCACCGACCCGCCGACCGAGCCGGCGATGATGCCCCCGCTCACCGCGGCGATCAGCCCGGCCATCAGTGGTGCCCCCGACGCGATCGCGATACCGAGCGACAGTGGCAGCGCTACCAGGAACACGACCAGCGACGCTGGGATGTCGTAACGCAGGTTGGGCAGTATCTTCCGCATCAGTCTCCTCGGGCCGGTCCGCTCAGGCAATCGGACCGGTGTGAACAGGTGGGGGGTATCGGGTGTCCACCGGGCGTCGGCAACCCGGATTCGCCATATATTTGTGATCAGCAAATTCTTTGAATCCCGCTACCGACGTCTGACCAAATGGTCCATGTGACCCTCGGTAATTCGGCAAATCCCACGCGGATTCATTCGCAATTCAAAGAAAGCCGGCCACCGCTGCGGGCCCGGCCTGAGCAACGTTGGTGTTCGGTGAGAGTCCCCACTCCTGATCTAAGGTGAGTTCGCCGTCTACCGGGAGAGGGATATGGCCGCCGACAGATCGCCCAGCCGCATGGACCTTCGCAAGCAGCGCACCCGTGCCGCGCTCATCAAGTCGGCGCGGACGTTCATCGCCGACGGTCAGCTCGAGGTGCCGGTGCAGGACATCTGTCTGGCCGCCGATGTCGGCATCGGATCGTTCTACAACCACTTCGACAGCAAGGAAGAACTCTTCCAGGCCGCCATCGTCGACGTGATCGACGCCCAGGCGGGTCTGCTGGACGCCCTGACGGAGGCCGTCGAGGATCCGGCGGAGAAGTTCGCCGCCCGGTTCCGCTTGACGGGCCGGATGTTCCGGCTGCGCCCGAAGGAGAGCCGGATCGGGCTCGCGCTGGGCATGCCGCTGATCATGGCGGAGAAGGGCCTGGGACCGCGCGGTGTCCGGGACATCGGCGCGGCCGCGGCTGCTGGGCGGTTCACGGTCAAGGACCCCGAGCTGGCGATGGTGCTTGGCGCGGGATCGCTACTGGCGCTCGGCCAGTTGCTGTATGACCAGCCGGCCCGCGACGACGAGGAGACGATCGACGACGTGGTCGACAGCCTGCTCCGGCTCTTCGGATTGGGGCCGGAGGAGGCACAGCGCATCAGCCGTATGCCGTTGCCCGACCTCAGCTGGGTCCGCGACGTCGATTTCAACCAGTTGGGCTAGCCCGCCTTGCCGGATATCCCGATGAGGCCGCCGCTACCGGCAGCGCCGGCGGTCCCGTCGTCCGCCGCGGCCCCGCCCGTTCCGGCGACGCCGCCGGCCGCTCCGTCACCGCCGATTCCGACCAGGCTGTCGGCGTTGCCGCCGTTGCCGCCGTTGCCGCCCGCGCCGCTGTGGCTGTTGCTGCCACCGTTGCCGCCGGCGCCGCCCACCCCGCCGTCACCGCCGTAGCCGATCAACCCGAGCGCCTGGCCGCCGTTTCCGCCGTTTCCGCCGGCGCCGCCTTGACCGCTCGACAATCCTGCGTTGCTGCCATGACCACCGGCGCCGCCGTTGCCGGCGATGCCACCCAGGCCGACGTCACCACCGTTTCCGCCGTTGCCGGCGGCGTTGACCGAGCTGACGTTGCCGCCGGAGCCGGCGTCGCCACCGTTTCCGCCGGCGCCGCCCACACCCCAGAGGTATCCGCCGTGGCCGCCGTCGCCGCCGTTGGTGCCGGCGCCACCGGCGGCCTGGCTGGCGTCGCCAAACAGGTTGATGGCTCTGCCGCCGATGCCGCCGTTGCCGCCGACCCCACCGACACCCACCAGGCCCACGTCGCCTCCCGCGCCCGCGGTGCCGGCACTGCCGCCGGCGATCTGCACGCCGTTACCGGCGATCCCGTAGCCGCCGTTGCCGCCGCTGCCACCGTTTCCGCCGACGCCCCAGAGGTATCCGCCGTGCGAACCGCTGCCGGCGGCGCCGCCGGCGCCGCCGGTCGCGCCGGTGCCGGCGGTGTAGTAGGTGGTGCCGCCCGCTCCGCCGTTGCCGCCGTCGCCGCCCGCGCCGTAGATGAGCCAGATCGGAAGAGCACACGTCCGGTGCCGCCGGTGCCACCACCGCCACCGGCGGCGGTGCCACCGCCGTCTCCACCGCGCGCACCGTTACCGCCGTCGCCGCCGCTGCCCCACAGCCCGACGGAACCGCCCTGACCCCCGTTACCGCCGTGGCCGGAGACTTCCACCGACCCGCCGTCGCCGCCGTCGCCGCCTACCCCGTACAGATAGCCGCCGCGACCACCGGTACCGCCGTCGGCGCCGTTGGTGCCAGAGGGGTTGGGGCCGTCGAGGTTGCCCGCGTTGCCACCGTCGCCACCGGCTCCGATCAGCCAGCCGGCGTCGGCACCGCGGCCGCCGGCCGCGCCGGCACCTGAGTCGCCGCCGTCGCCGCCGTTTCCGCCGATGAAGCCGGCCGCGCCGCCGTCGTGGCCGGATACGCCGGCGGCGAAGGTGTTGCCGCTGTTGCCGCCGTTGCCGGTCAGGTATCCGGCTCTCGCGCCCTGGGCGCCGAGCCCGCCGTCGAAGCCGTAGGCGCCGGGGGCGCCGTTGCCGCCGGAGCCGCCGTCGCCGATCAGCAGCCCGGCGCTGCCCGCGGCCCCGCCGTTGCCGCCGGTGCCGGTGTCGCCGGCCCCGCCGTCGCCACCGCTGCCGCCGTCGCCGAATAGCACGCCGCCGCTGCCGCCGGCGCCGCCGTTCGCCCCGGCCCCGGCGTTGCCTCCGTCGCCGCCGACTCCGTAGAGATAGCCTCCGCGACCGCCCGCGGCGCCGGCCGTTGCGGAGGCGGAGCTGTCGCCGCCGCGGCCGCCGGTGCCGAAGAGCTGCCCGGCGTCGGCGCCGGCCGCGCCCTGATTGCCGCTGCCACCGGCGCCGCCATCCCCGATCAGGTATCCGGCTCGGCCCGCCGCGCCGCCGGCCACCGGGCCGTAGCCGCCGTCGCCGCCGTCGCCGAACACCCATGCCGACCCGCCGGCCCCGCCGCTACCGTTGGCGCCAACGCTGCCCGCGGCGCCGTTGCCATGACCGCCGTTGCCGGCCTGCCCGGCGGCGCCGCCGTTGCTGCCGATCCCGCCGTTGCCGCCGGTGCCGAACAACCGTCCGGAGTCGCCGCCGTCGCCGCCGGTGGCGCCGTCGCCGCCGTCGCCGCCGTCGCCGCCTGTGTTTGAACTGCCGATCCCCGCGCCGCCGTTGCCGGCGCCGCCGCCGTTGCCACTGTTCCCGCCGGCCCCACCGTTGCCGATCAGCCAGCCGCTGGCTCCGCCCCGACCACCCATTGCGCCGGCGCCGCCGTCACCGCCGCTGCCGCCGGGGTTGGAAAAGTTGACGGTGGTAGCCGCGCCGTCTGCGCCGTGGCCGCCGGCACCGCCCGTTCCGCCCGCGCCACCGTCACCGAACAGCCAACCGCCGGTGCCGCCCGCACCGCCTACGCCGCCGCCGGCGCCGGCGCCACCACTGCCGCCCTTGGGCCCGCCGGACCCACCTGCGTTTGGCTCGACGGTGCCGGCGATACCGGCCTCGCCGCCATTCCCACCGTGGCCCCCGTTACCCCCGGCGCCGCCGGTGCCGAACAACCGGCCGCCTCCACCGCCGGTACCCCCGTTGCCGCCGACGCCGGCCGTGCCGCCGTTGCCGCCACTGGCCGAAGTAACGCCCTGGCCCCCGTCCCCGCCGGTGCCGCCGTGCCCGCCGCCGCCACCGGCGCCCCCGGTGCCCAGCAACCAGCCGCCGTCACCCCCGACGCCGCCGCTGCCGCCGGAGGCGCCGTAGCCGCCAAATCCGCCGCGGCCGTACCAGTCGCTGGTGGCGAGCCCACCTGCACCGCCATCTCCGCCGCGGCCACCGAGGCCCGCTGCTCCGCCGTCGCCAAACAGGCCCGCCGACCCGCCGCTGCCGCCCGTTCCGCCGACACCACCGTTCCCGCCCCACCCGCCGTAGGCTTGGTCATCGGATTGGGTGCCGTCAGCGCCGGTTCCGCCGGCGCCGCCCGCACCGCCGACACCGCCGGCACCGCCCTGGCCGTAGAGCCAGCCACCGGCACCGCCGGCGCCGCCCGCACCGCCAACGCCGCCCGTGCCGCCGTACTCGGTGGGACTGGTCGACGAGGTGCTGCCGCCACCCTGGCCCGCGGCACCTCCGGCACCCCCAGCACCTCCGGTGCCGAACAAGCCGGCGGCGCCACCGGCGCCGCCGGTACCTCCGTTGCCGCCGGGGCTACCCGTGACGTGCGCGGCGCCGGTGGCCCCGGTGCCGCCGATACCGCCCGCGCCGCCCGCGCCACCGTTACCCCACAGCCAGCCGCCGTTCCCGCCAGAACCGCCGCTGCCGCCGGCCGCGCCGGTCCCGGCCGCGCCATTGGCTCCGCTGCCGCCTGCGCCGCCGTTGCCGATCAGTCCGGCGCTCCCGCCGTTGCCACCCGCGCCGTTGTAGCCGTTACCGCCGTTGCCGTACAGCCAGCCGCCGTCCTGACCGTTGGGGCTGGCCGCGGTGCCGTCGGCCCCGTTGCCGATGATCGGCCGCGACAGCAGCGACTCGATGGATTGCAGCGGGCCGGCGTTGGCCGCCTCGGCTGCGGCGTAGGAGTTCGCCGCGCCGGCGAGTGCCTGGGTGAATTGGGAGTGGAACTGTGCCGCCTGCGCGCTGACCGCCTGATAGTCCAGGGCGTGACCGGAGAACAGCGACGCGAGCGCCGTCGAGACCTGGTCGGCACCCGCGGCCAGCACTCCGGTGGTGCTGGCGGCGGCCGCCGCGTTCGCGTCCCCGAGCGCCGAGGCGATGTTCTGCACGTTCGCCGCCGCTGCCGTCAGCGCCTCTGGGGCAATCGTCGTAAAGGACATCGCTGCCGCACACCCCGTCCGTAGTCGGTATCTCGTCGAAGACAGAAGGACCCTAATCCCATTCGCCGAAGAATTGCAGCATTTTTATCAATAAAATGGCGTGAGAGGGAAACTGAATAATCTTCAGGATTTGAAATTGAATATTCCTCAGAAGATTCGCGATGCGGTCTTTCTGAATTGTGCCGAAAGCGGCGTTTTCCAGCGAGAACGTGAGGGCTACGTCAGAAACTGACCATTATGCTGGCCGGCGGCCGGAGGGAGCTCGGTGACCCGGGCGTCGAAGCTCGAGTAGCGTGCCGGGGTGCGGATGACCGTAATGGTGTCGTCGCCGCTGCCCACTTCCAGGGCCAGGTCGTTCTCGGCGAACAACGGTGTGTCGACCACCTGCTTCCAGGTGTAGGCCAGACACGCCATCAGGCCACCCTCCTGCAGCAGTTGCACCCACTCCGCGGCAGTCTTGGTGGCCAGTGCCGATTCGAGTTCGTCGGTCAACTCGGGGTAGTTGATCGCTCGCGAGCGCTGATCGGCGAACCGCTCGTCGTCGATCAGATCGGGGCGGCCGATGATCTCGCACAGCTTCGCCCAGTGCTTGGGCACGTAGGCGCTGATCACCAGGTAGCCGTCGGAGGCTTTGTAGGCGTCCGACGGTTGCGTGGCGAAGCCGACTCCCTTGCGCTTCTTCGCCGGGGGCACGGCCGGCGTGGGCTTAGCCGGTTGCTCGCTGGGCTTGTTCAGATGAATGGTCAGCTGGTTGGCCTGCAGGCTGACGGCAACGTCGTACATCGCGACCTGCACCAGATCACCCACCCCGTGCCGCTCGCGATTGAGCAGTGCGGCCAGCACCGCCTGTGCGAGCACGTGCCCGCTGGCGTTGTCGACCAGCTGGAACGGAATGATCTGCGGTTTGCCCGTGGGCGTGGCCATGCCGGTGCACATTCCCGCCTCGGCGGCCACCATCAGGTCGACGCCCGGGCGGGTGCCGTTGGGGCCGTTTCCCCCGAACGCGCTCAGGCGCGCGTAGATCAGCCTAGGGTTGCGGGCACGCAACTCGTCGGGGCCCAGGCCCAGCCGTTCCATCACCCCCGGGCGGAACCCCTCCAGCACGACGTCGGCGGTGTCGGCCAGGCGCAGGATCTGCTGCCTGGCCGCCTCCTCGGTCAGGTCCACCGCGACCGACTTCTTGCCGCGGTTGTTCGGCAGGAAGTAGGTGGCCAGCGGCGGGCGGCCGGGCAGCACCGAGGTGAGTCGCCGGGACTGCTCGCCGCCGGGCGCTTCGATCTTGACGACTTCGGCGCCGAGGTCGGCCAGGATCTGGCCGGCCAGCGGGCCGGCCACGTTCTGGGTGAAGTCGAGTACCCGGAAGCCGTCCAGCGGCTTGGCGGCGTTCGGCATCAGCAGGGCCCTCCTGGCAGCACCGCGGTGCAGTAGTAGTTCTCGGTGAACATGGTTTCGTCGGTGGAGCGGCCGACGGTATGCGGTCGAAAACCGTTGGCCACCAGCAGCTCGTTGAGCAGCGTGCGGGTGACGCGCCATCCGTGCCGCTCCAGGTAGGTCGCGACGTCGTTGCGGTCGCCGGGGTAGCCCAGTCGGTCCATTTCGACGTCGAGGCCGTGCTCGTACCACCGGGCGAAGATCGCGTCGTACAGTTCCCGGCTGGCCGGAGCGGCGAAGAACACCTCGGCAAGCAGCCGGCTGCCGGCGGCGCTGAGTGCGGAGATGTTGTCCAGCAACAGGTCCTGGCCCGCGGGCGGCAGGTAGCCGAACAGGCCCTCGGCGGCCCAGGCGGTGGGCCGGGTGGCGTCGAACCCGGCCTCACGCAGCGCCTTGGGCCAGTCCTGGCGCAGGTCGATCGGTACGCCCCGCACGTCGGCGGTGGGAACGGCGTCCAGGGCCGCCAGCGTCGCGGCTTTGAATTCGATCACCTGCGGGACGTCGATCTCGAAGACAGTCGTTCCCGCGGCCCACGGCAGGCGATAGCCGCGGGCGTCGAGGCCGGACGCCAGAATCACGGCCTGCCGTATCCCGGCTTGCTGGCCGGCGAGGAAGAACTCGTCGATGTGACGGGTGCGGGCGGCCTGCTGGTCGGTCATGCGCTGCATGCCCCAGGGGGCGTCGGGGAAGTCGACGTCGGCGGTGTCCAGTTCGCCGGTTGCCCATCGGGTGAAGAAGTCGATGCCGACTGCGTGCACCAGCGGTTCGGCGAAGGGATCGTCGATCAGCGCCGCTCTGCTGGCCCGGGCGCGGCCCGCGGCCACCATGGTGGCCGTCGCGCCCACACTGAACGCCAGGTTCCAGGTGTCGTCGTCGGTGCGCACCATCTGGATCCTCCCGCAGCTGACCTGGTGGTTAGCCACTGTAACTAACCGGGCGGTGGGTGACTAAAGGCCTCCGACGATGGTGGCGTTGCGCCCTTACCGACGGCACGGCAGCTCACGAAGCATTGCCGACATGGGGCGCAGGCTGCTGAACCGGGTCCGCTTGGAAGCTTCGTCGTTACTGCTGCTCGCGCGGGCGGGCGGGTTGCGGGCGATGCGCAATCCCGCCGCGGTGCTGCTGGCGCTGCGCCGCTACGGCCTGCTCGGCGCGGCGCCCGTGATCACGGCCGCGCGCGACCGGCGCGGGCTGGCGCTGATCGACGAACGCGGGCCGCTCAGCTTCGGCGACCTGGACGCGCGAACAAACGCCCTGGCCAACCAGTGGCGCCGCCGCGGCGTCGGTCCTGGTACCGGCGTGGCGATCCTGGCCCGCAACCACCGGGGACTGCTGGAAGCCGTCTACGGCGCGGCCAAGTGTGGTGCCCGCATCGTGCTTCTCAACACCGGCTTCGGCCACGGGCAACTCGCCGAGATGGTCGGCCGCGAGGGGATCGACCTGATCGTGCACGACGAGGAATTCGGTCCCGCCGTCGCCGGCACCAGTCCGAAGCTGGGGCTGATCAAAGCCTGGACCGACGCGCCCGGTCCGGACACCCTGGAGGCGCTGATCCACAATGGCGATCCGGCCGCGCCGCCCGCTTCCGGTGGCCGCCCCAAAATCGTCATCCTGACCAGCGGCACCACCGGGACTCCCAAGGGCGCGATGCGGTCGGAGCCGTATTCGCTGATCCCCGTGGGTGCCCTGCTCGGCAAGGTGCCCTTCCGGGGCCGCGAAGTCACCGAATGCTGTGTGCCGCTGTTTCATTCGCTGGGTTTCAGCCACGCCATGATCGCGATGGTGCTGGGTTCCACGCTGGTGTTGCGGCGCGAGTTCGATCCCGCGCGCACGCTCGACAGCCTGGCCGCGCACCGGGCCAGCGCGATGATCGTGGTGCCGGTGATGTTGCGGCGCATTCTCGATCTGGGACCGGACGCGTTGAGTGGCCAAGACCTGTCGGCACTGCGCGTGGTGTTCGTCGGCGGATCGCAACTGGGGGCGGCGCTGGCCTCGCGCGCGCTGGGTGCGCTCGGGCCGGTGCTCTACAACATGTACGGCTCCACCGAAGTCGCCTACGCCACCATCGCGCGTCCCGACGACCTGGCCGCCGAGCCCGGCTGCGTCGGGGGCGTCGTCCCTGGTTCGGTGGTCAGGATCTTCACCGAGGACGACCGGGAAGCTCCCACCGGGAGTCCCGGGCGCATCTTCGTCGGCAACGTGCTGGCCTTCGAGGGATACACCGGCGGCGGTACTAAGGAATCGATCCAGGGCCTGCTGGCCACCGGTGACGTCGGCCATTTCGATTCTGGGGGCCGGTTGTTCATCGACGGTCGCGACGACGAGATGATCGTCTCGGGTGGCGAGAACGTGTTCCCCGGCGAGGTCGAGGATGCGCTGGCCCGCCACCCCGACATTGTCGACGTGGCGGTCATCGGAGTTCCGGACGAGGAATTCGGGCAGCGCTTGCGCAGCTACATCGTGCGGCGCCCCGGATCGGCCCTCACCGAACACGACGTCCGGGAGTACGTACGAAATCGGTTGGCCCGCTTCAAGATTCCGCGCGAGGTGTGCTTCGTCGAGGTGTTGCCCCGCAATGCCGGCGGCAAGGTGCTTAAGCGTCTGCTGGACGCCGGCGATCGCGTCGATCCGGGCACGCCCGGGGACTTGCCGCTACCATCGCGGAGATGACTCGTCCCGGCGCCGTTGGAGAACCCGCCGGCGTCGTCGAGGGATGCCATCAGGAGGCGGCACCGCACGACGCCGCCTGGCAGCGCGATGTCTCCTGGGCGCGCCGGCTGGCCTGGATCAGCCTGGCGGTGCTGCTCATCGAGGGTGGCGTCGGCCTCTGGGAGGGCATCGCGGTCCGGTCGGTTGCCCTGACCGGGTGGGCGCTGGGCGGGGCGTCCGAAGGCCTGGCCAGCGCGATGGTGCTGTGGCGCTTCACCGGCGACCGCACCCTGTCGGCGACCGCCGAGCGGCGCGCCCAACGTGGTGTCGCGATCTCCTTCTGGCTGGTGGCGCCGTATGTCGCCGCCGAATCGGTCCGCCACCTCGTCGGTGGTGAGCATGCCGAGACCTCGGTGCTCGGCATCGCGCTGACCGCGCTGGCGTTGGTATTGATGCCGATCCTCGGCTGGGCCAACCACCGGGTGGGCGCGCGCCTGCACTCCGGTGCGACGGAGGGGGAGGGCACCCAGAACTACCTGTGCGCTACCCAGGCCGCCGGCGTGCTGGCCGGACTGGCCATCACCGCGGCCTGGCCCGCGGGGTGGTGGATCGACCCGGTGATCGGGCTGGCCGTGGCCGGCGTCGCCATGTGGCAGGGCGTGCTGGCCTGGCGCGGCAAAGATTGTTGCTAGCTAGTCCAACCGGTACCGGATCAGCCGGGAACTGTTGGCCACCACAGCGACCGATGACGCGTTGTGCAGGATCGCGGCCAG
The DNA here is from genome assembly GCF_031583025.1 of Mycobacterium sp. Z3061. NCBI lineage: Bacteria > Bacillati > Actinomycetota > Actinomycetes > Mycobacteriales > Mycobacteriaceae > Mycobacterium > Mycobacterium pumcae. The sequence continues at coordinate 1,593,738 of NZ_CP134062.1, forward strand.
TACCGGCGACAGCGCACCGCCGGCGCCGATGAGCAGCCCGGCGGCGTTGACCGCGATCGACATGCCGTAGTTCTCCCGGATGACGTCGACGGCGCGGGCGCCCAGATCCCGCACGTCGAGCAGGCGATAAAGGTTGTCGTTGGCCAGCGCCACGTCTGCGGTCTCCACGGCGACGTCGGTCCCGGCCAGGCCCATCGCGATACCGATGTCGGCGGCCGCGAGCGCCGGGGCGTCGTTGACGCCGTCGCCGACCATCCCGACCACGTGTCCCTCGTCCTGTAGCTGGCGGACGACCTGGAGCTTGTCCTCGGGCATCACCTCGGCGCGCCACTCGTCGATGCCCAGTTCTGCGGCCACCACCGCGGCGATGTCGGGGTGGTCGCCGGTGAGCATCACGATCCGCCGAACACCACTGTCGCGCAACTGGTTCAGCACGTCGGCCGCATCCGGGCGCACCTCGTCCCGCAGGCTGATCACACCCACCAGGGTGCCGTCCACGGCCAACAACAGCGGCGTCTCGGCCTCGCGGCGCAGCTTGTCGACCCATTCCTGCGCCTTCTTGGACACCTTGACCTTCTCGGCGCGCAGCAGACCCGGGCTGCCCAGCAGCAGGGTGCGCCCGTCGGCCCACGTCCGCATGCCCAGGCCGACCAGCACCTCGCACTCCTCGTGCGGCGGGATGCTGATGTGGCGTTCCTCGGTCGAGCGGATGACGGCCTCGGCCAGTGGGTGGCGGGAGTGGATCTCCGAGCTGGCGGCATACGCCAGCACCTGCTCGGGGTCCCAATCCTTGTGCAAGGAAACGATATTGGTCACTACCGGGCGTCCGACCGTCAGCGTTCCGGTCTTGTCGAAGACGATCGCGTCCACCCGGCCGGCCTGTTCGAGGTGTGATCCGCCCTTGATCAGGATGCCGCGGCGGGCGCCGTTGCCGATCGCGGCGCTGATGGCCGTCGGGGTGGACAGGCCCACCGCGCACGGGCAGGCGATCAGCAGCATGGTCATCGCGCGCCGGACGTCACCGGTGACCAGCAGGGTCAGCGCCGAGACGACGAAGGACGTGGGCACGAAGCGGCGGGAGAAGTTTTCCCCGACGGTCTGAATGGGAGCCCGATCATGTTGCGCCTCTTCGACTCTGGTGATGATGCGCCCGATGGTGGTCTGGTTGCCGACCGCCTGGGCGCGGACCACCAGGCGCCCGCGCACCACCACCGAGCCGGCGTGCACGTGCGCCCCGCCCGTGATGCTGACCGGGAGGTTCTCGCCGGTGATGGCGGACTGGTTGACCACCGCCTCGCCCTCGACCACCTCGCCGTCGACCGGGATGGCGACATGGTCGTGCACCACCACCTCGTCGCCGATCTCCAGGGTGTCGATCGCCACCTGGACCTCGGCGCCGTCCGGCAGCCGGATCCAGGCGGTGTCCTGGTTGCCGCGCAGCAACTCCGAGATGGCCCGCCGGGTCCGGCGCAGCGTCAGGTCCTGCAGGTATTCGCCGATGTTGAGCAGCCACAGGACGGTCAGCGCGACGACGTTCTCGCGCAGGATGAGGCTGGCGACCGTCGCCGCCGAGACCAGTGCGTCGGTGCCGAGCTTGCCCGAGCCCACCGAGCGCAGCGCGCCGCGTAGGAAGGGGTAGCCGGTGAAGACGGTGACGCCGGTGGCGACCATCCGTCCGCTCGGCCCGAGCAGCGGCGGCCGCGCGAAGACGTAGCGGCGCACGCCGAGCAGGGCCAGCGCCGCGCCGCCGACGACCATGCGCAGCACGTCGCTGTTGCGGATCTCCTCGGAATGGGGTGAGCGGGCAGGGATCAGTTCCGCGGCAACATGTGCCGCGCCGTTGATCGCTTCCAGCACGACGGCACGGTCACAACGCCTGGGGGAGTACCAGACGACGACCGAACCGGTGCGCGGGTAGGCGTGTACGACGCGCACGCCTTCGCATTTGGCGACGGCTTCCTCCACGGCCACGGCGCGCCGCGAGTTGGCGCGAACCCAGTCCACCCGTACCCGCATGCGTCCGGCCGCATCGGAGATCACCTGCAGCGCAGGGTCTTTAGCAGCCGGCGCAAGCTCTGGAACCAGCGCGAGGGCCACCGGATCAGTGGTCGTGGTCGTGGGCGTCGCCGACGGCCGGCGTCGGTGCTTCCTCGCCGATGCGTTCGCGCGCCTCGGCCATCACGTCGGCGATCTTGAGCCGGGCCGACTCGGCGGCCTCCTCGGCTTTGCGGGTGCTGCGCAGGCCGAGTTCGGCGCCCTTGACGGCGGTTTCGTGCAGCGGCGCCTTCTTGGCGGCTTTCTTCAGCACCTCGTACGCGGTCACCCCGGCCAGGCCTGTGATCACCGTCGAAGCCGCCTTCGCCAAAAGCACCTGCACCGCCATCTTTCTGAACCCTTCCCGTCAGTGGTCTTCGAACCGACGTTACTATCCAAATATTGCGATATCAACATGTGTGTGGCGGAATGGCAGGCCTTCAGATGCGCCGAGCCGGTAAATCTGGCGGCCCGTACTCGCACTTTTGCTGCAGATTTACAGCGTCGGTAAGCCCCCGCCCACTGCTGAGGCGGCACAGGTCACAGAACCTTGGTGACCTTCTCCATCTCGACCCTCCGCTGCAGCGCCGCCGCATCCGGATTGGCCACCTGCACCAGCGATCCGCCGACGGCCAACACCGCCAGCAGCCCGTCCACCAGCTTCTCCGGCCGCTCCCACGTTGCCGTGGACAGCACCCGGTCGCCCGGCGTCAGGCCCTGCATCGCCGCCGATTGCACACACGCCGCCACCAGTTGAGCCACTGACTGTCCGGCCAGCGCCGGTCCCGGCGCGGGTTCGGGAACGATCTGGTCGCCGTGCACCCGCACCGCGGTGGCGTAGTCGGTGACGCCAATCGGCAGGTCGGGGACCGGCCGGCCGAACGAATCCAGCGACAGCACCGCGACCTCACCGCCGGCCACAAGGCCATCCGCCTCGTCGAGCCGCTCAAGGGTGCACAACGCGATATCCGCCGGACCATCCAGCACCGCCTCGGCGCCGATCCACCACACCCCGAACAGCACCGCCGCCGTCTGCCAGTGCGCCGGCAACAACACCGCGACCCGGCTGCCCGGCCCGGCGCCCAACTCGTCGCGCAGCAGGTTGGCGGTTTTGGCGGCCCAGTTGGCCAATGTCACCGCGGACAGCTCGATGCGCTCGCCGGTCGAGTCGTCGTAGTAGGTGATGCGCGGGCCGACCGGGTCGGCGCGCAGCAAGGGGTCCAGGATCGACCCGGACAGCGTGGGGTTCAGTTGATGCACTCCGGCTTCTCCGAGCCCGCGGTGAGGATCGGTGACGGCGCCGGAACGTTGCTGCTGTTGACCGATCCGACGGTCGATGCGCGCGCGGGCGTCGGCGTCGAACCGTCTAGGCCTGAGCCCGGTCCCGTGTAGTCGTTGGCCAGCACCACCCGCACCTGCCCGGCCGGAATCGAGGAGTCGGCGACGACGGGCAGCCCACCCAGTTGCCGGGCGATTTCCTGGGCGCCCAGGTCGTCGGTTTTCGCCGCCCGCACCTGGCTGTTCTTGACGTGGCCGCCCTCGTTGTTGCCGGCTGAGCCGGCAGCGAATCCCTTGGCGCTGAGCACGTCGAGGACCGCGGAGGCCAAGCCGTTGATGTCGGTGTCGTTCATCACGTTGGCGGTGGTCTTGCCGGGTGTGTAGGCGAGTTCCTCGGTCTTGCCCTGGTCCTGCTCGTGCAGCAGGCCGCCCACCCATTCCTGTACCGCGTGCGGATCCACCCGCACCACACTCTGCATGCCGTCGTCGCTCCAGCCGGCCCCGTCGAGTACCGGGATGGTGGCGAACGCGACGTTGCCGCCGGTCAGCTTGGACACCTGCTGGACGAAGTCCATGATGTTCCAGCCTTCCGAGATCACCACCGAGCGTTGCACGGCCGCCTCGAGTCGCTTGAGCGTGGTCGGGCTGGACAGCGTCTTACCGGAGATCACCCGGTGGGCCAGCGACGCCATCACGACCTGCTGGCGCACCACCCGGTCCAGGTCGCCGCGCGGCAGCTCGTGGCGCTGCCGCACGAAGCTCAGGGCCTGCGGGCCGTTCAGCCGCTGCTGGCCGGCCGGGAAGTCGGCGCCCGAAAGTGGTTCGTAGACGGCGTCTTTGAGGCAGACCTCGACGCCGCCGAGGGCGTCGGCGATCAGCGCGAAGCCGAGCAGGCCGATCTCGGCGTAGTGGTCGACGGTGACGCCGGTGAGATCGGCCACCGTCTTGATCAGCGCCTCGCGGCCGGCCTGGGTGCCTGCGGTGGCGGCTTCGGCGGGCGAGGCGCCGGCCTGCACCAGGCTGGTGCGCTTGATCTCGCGGGTCTGCCCGTAGACGCCGTTGATCTTGGTCTTGCCCAGTCCGGGGGCCTGCACGTAGGAGTCGCGGGGGATCGAGATCGCGGTCGCCGACTTCCCGTTGTTCGGTATCCGGACCAGGATGATGGTGTCGGTGTTGGTGGCTTCCTCGTCGCCGGCGCGCAGCGTCGCCAGTTCCTCAGCGGTCAGGGGGTTGCCGTGCGCGTCGGTGCGGCTGTCGAGGCCGACCAGCAGGATGTCGATCGCGCCGTCGTCGGCGCCGCGGCCCAGTGAGGCTGACGACATGTGAAAAATGCCGTCCTCGAAGGAGCGGACGTTGCTCCAGGCCACCCCGGTGCCGATCACGACCACCAGGGCCAGAGCGGTAGAGACCACACGAGTCACACGAGCCACACTTTGCGCAGGCATCACTGTAGGCTACTTGTGCAACAGCCGCTTTCCGGGTAGCCGGGCTCGGCGTGCCAGACTCGAACACATGTCGGACAGGCTTGTCATTACCGGTGCGGGGGGGCAGCTGGGCACCCTGGTGGCGGCTCAGGCCATCCGCGAGGGTCGGGACGTGCTGGCCAGGACGTCGGGGGAGTGGGACATCACCGATCCGGCCCTGGCCGACGAGATCATCCAGCCTGGCGATGTCGTCATCAACTGCGCGGCCTACACCGACGTCGACGGCGCCGAGACCGACGAAGCCCGCGCCTACGCCGTCAACGCCACCGGCCCAGAGAACCTCGCCCGTGCGTGCGCCCGCGCCGGAGCCTCGCTGATCCACGTCTCCACCGACTACGTCTTCAACGGCGATTTCGGCGGCGCCGACCCACGGCCCTATGAACCTGACGACACCACCGGCCCGCAGGGCGTCTACGCGGCAAGCAAGTTGGCCGGGGAGCAGGCCGTGCAGGCCGCGCTGCCGGAGGCGGTGGTCGTGCGCACCGCCTGGGTGTACACCGGCGGGTCCGACAGAGGCGATTTCGTCGCCGTCATGCAGCGGTTGGCCGGCCGGGACGGCCCGATCAAGGTGGTCGACGACCAGACCGGCTCGCCCACCTACGCAGCAGACCTGGCCGCCGCGCTGCTGGAGCTGGCCGCCAGTCCCGTGCGGGGACGCGTGCTGCACGCCGCCAACGAGGGTGTGGTGTCTCGTTTCGAATGGGCCCGGGCGGTGTTCGAGGAAAGCGGCGCCGACCCCGCGCGGGTGACCCCGTGCAGCAGCGACGAGTTTCCGCGGCCTGCGGCGCGCCCGTCGTATTCGGCGTTGTCCGGGCGGTCGTGGGCGGCCGCCGGCCTCACCCCGCTGCGCCCGTGGCGCGCTGCCCTCAACGCGGCGCTGACGGCCGCCGCCGACCGACCGTTACCCTCTACGCGTGACTGACGTTCTGCCGGTCGTCGCGGTGACCTATTCGCCGGGCCCACACCTGGAGCGGTTCCTGGCCTCGTTGTCGCTGGCCACGGACCGGCCGGTGGGCGTGCTGCTGGCCGACAACGGCTCTACCGACGGCACCCCGGAAGCGGCTGTCGAGCGCTACCCGAACGTGCGCCTGATGCCCACCGGCGCCAATCTCGGCTACGGCACGGCGGTCAACCGCACCATCGAGCACTTGAGCCAGGCGCGTGGCGGTGAATGGGACCGCTTCGACCGGGAGTGGGTGATCGTCGCCAACCCGGATGTGCAGTGGGGTCCGGGCAGCATCGACGCCCTGCTGGAGGCCGCCGCCCGCTGGCCGCGCGCCGGCGCACTGGGTCCGCTGATCCGGGACCCGGACGGGTCGGTGTACCCGTCGGCGCGCCACCTGCCCAGCCTGATCCGCGGCGGCATGCACGCCATGCTCGGGCCGGTGTGGCCGCGCAACCGGTGGACGCGGGCCTACCGCCAGGAGCACCTCGATCCCAGCGAGCGGCCGGTCGGGTGGCTGTCCGGGTCGTGTCTGCTGGTGCGGCGGTCGGCGTTCGACCAGATCGGCGGCTTCGACGAGCGCTACTTCATGTACATGGAAGACGTCGACCTCGGCGACCGGCTCGGAAAAGCCGGCTGGCAGTCCATCTACGTGCCGACGGCCGAGGTGCTGCACCACAAGGGACACTCGACCGGCCGTGACCCGGGCCGCCACCTGGCCGCCCACCACCGCAGTACCTATATCTTTCTGGCCGATCGCAACACCGGGTTTTGGCGGGCCCCGCTGCGCTGGACTTTGCGCGGATCGCTGGCGGTGCGGTCGCGGGTGATGGTGCGCAATGCGGTGCGAAGGTCCCGGCGGGCCGCGCGAGAAGAACTGGCAGAAGGGCGGCGCTGAAGTGGCAACCCATGACGTTGATGCGGTGGTCCTGGTCGGCGGCAAGGGCACCCGGTTGCGGCCGCTGACGTTGTCGGCGCCCAAGCCGATGTTGCCGACGGCCGGCCTGCCGTTCCTGACCCACCTATTGTCGCGGATCGCCGCGGCCGGCATCGAGCACGTGGTGCTGGGCACCTCCTACCGGGCCGAGGTGTTCGAGGCCGAGTTCGGCGACGGCTCCAAGCTCGGGTTGCAGATCGACTACGTCACCGAGGAGAAGCCGCTGGGCACCGGCGGCGGCATCGCAAATGTCGCCGAGAAGCTGCGGCACGACACCGTGATGGTGTTCAACGGCGACGTGCTCTCCGGCACCGACCTGGGCGAGCTGCTGGCCTTCCACCGCGATCACCAGGCCGATGTGACGTTGCACCTGGTGCGGGTGAGCGATCCCCGCGCGTTCGGATGCGTGCCGACCGACAGCGACGGCCGGGTGACCGCGTTTCTGGAGAAGACGCAGGATCCGCCGACCGACCAGATCAACGCCGGCTGCTACGTGTTCCAGCGGCCGATCATCGACCGGATCCCGCGCGGTCGGGAGGTGTCGGTGGAGCGCGAGGTGTTCCCGGCGCTGCTGTCGGACCCGGACGTGAAGGTGTGCGGCTATGTCGACGCCACCTACTGGCGCGACATGGGCACCCCGGAGGACTTCGTGCGCGGGTCCGCGGACCTGGTGCGCGGCATCGCCCCGTCGCCGGCACTGCACGGCCAGCGCGGTGAGAGCCTGGTGCACGACGGCGCCGCCGTGGCCCCCGGGGCGCTGCTCATCGGCGGCACGGTGGTGGGGCGCGGGGCCGAGATCGGTCCGGGCGCGCGGCTGGACGGCGCGGTTATCTTTGACGGCGTCAAGGTGGAGGCCGGCAGCGTGATCGAGCGCTCGATCATCGGCTTCGGCGCCCGCATCGGCCCGCGGGCGCTGATCCGCGACGGGGTGATCGGCGACGGGGCGGACATCGGCGCGCGCTGCGAACTGCTGCGCGGCGCGCGGGTGTGGCCGGGCGTATCTATTCCCGACGGCGGCATCCGCTACTCGTCAGACGTCTGAGCCCTCTCGGCGCGCGAACGTGCGGCCAGCTTCACACTCGCGCGCGAACGTGCGGCCAGCTTCACACTCGGCGCAACGACTGCTGCACCAGGTATTCCAGCGCGTGATCGGTGCCCGACGGCAACTCGCCGGCCGGCCACCACCGCAGGTCGTCGGACTCGTCGCTGAGTACGATCTGCGCCCCGGCCGGGGCATGCGCCATGAACTGCAGGTCCAGGTGCCGGGTCGGAACCCCCAGCGAGCAGGTGACCGGATGTACATGCACCGCAACCAGTTCCGGCCGCAACCAGAGATTGGCGACGCCGGACTCCTCGGTCGCTTCCCGCAGTGCGGCGGCCAGGATGTCCTCGTCGTCCTCGCAGTGCCCGCCCAGTTGGACCCAGCGGCCCAGCCGGGGATGCAGGGTGAGCAGCACGCGCTCGCCGGTCTCGTCGAGCACCAGGGTGGACGCGGTGACGTGGCCCGGTTCGCACTCGCGCAGGCAGGAGTCGTCGCGAGCGAGCACGAATCCCAGCACCGCCTCCCGCAACGAGTCCTGCGCCGGGTTGGGTGCCTCCCAGTCCGTGAGCAGCGTGATCACCGATTCCCGCACGCTCATCGCGACCCGCTCCTGGCCCGCCTCGCGGTCCTCCGATGCCGCAGCGCGAGCCACGCCGCGCGGCATTGCGCCACCACCTCCGGCGAGACACCCAGCTTCTCGATCAGCACCCGCCGGTCCACCAGGTCGAGCGCCTTCTCGATCTCGTTGGCCCGCAACAGCAGATCGACGTCGCCGGCCAGGTCGGGATCGGCGCACGCCGGCGGCGGGACAGGCAACCGCTCGGCCTCGGCAGGTTCGAGCTCCAGAATTCCGCCGCCGTAACTGCGGCCCATGATCTCGGCGAATGCGAAGGTCGCGCTGTTGTGGAACACCGCGGCCAGCGCGTGGGGTTCGGTGCCGGGCGCGACCCGCACCCGGTGCACGGTGTCCGTGCTGGTGGCGCCCGCCCCGTTGACCGTCAGCCGCGCAGACAGGTGAATTTGGCGCAGCATGAACAGATCTGGGACCCACAGCGACGGCGTGACCCACCACGGCTTGCGCAGCGAGCACTTGTAGCCGCGGTGCACGCCGGCCGCCTCGCCGGCCGCGATGTGGGCCAGCAGCGCGCCGTCCTGCGGACGCGCCGGCGCATGCAGCAACCAGGCGCGCTGACCGGTCGTCAGATCGCTTGTGCGGCAATCATTGTCGTAAACCAGTCCGGACAGCTGGACGCTGCGCGAGACCAGCGGCACACAGTACGGCGTGAGTCCCAGCTCGTCCGCCTGTGCGTCGGTGAAGGTGAAGAAGCTGTTGCGGCCCGTCACGATGCCGACGTCCACCTCGGCAAGCAGGCCCAGCCGGGTCAGCCGGCCGGATTCCCTGAGGCCGCGCAGCGTGCATATCTGCGACGGTTCCAGGAAATAGGTGGTCCACTTCTCGTGGTCGTGCCGCAGCGCCGGAGCGGACGGCACGTCCAGGTCCGCCGCGACCAGCGCGTCGGCGTCGTCGAGCTGCACGGTGCGGATGCGGGCCGGCCCGGGGCCGACGACGCCGCAGAACAACACCACCTCCTGCAAAACGCCCTCGAACACCAGGCGCCCGAAGCTCAGCAGCGTGATCTCCCGGTAGCGGCTCACCAGGAAGTCGCGTAGCTGCGCCGCATACCCGACCTGCAGCAGCTCGGCGGGCAGCACCAGGCCAACCCGGCCGCCCTCGCGCACCAGGGTGGTGCTCGCCACCACGAACGGCACCCAGGCATTGGTCAACCGGTTGGGGCGCAACCCTTCTCGATGCAGGGCGGCCAGCGCGGGCTCGCGCTGCTGCGCCGGCCAATGCCCGAAGCGGATGTAGGGCGGGTTGCCCGCCACACCGTCCCAGTCCCGGCCGCCCGACCACGAAAACAGGTCCGCGGTGTCAACGGGGGCGAACGTCCGTGCCTTCGCCGCTTCAGCGCCAACCAGTTCCACGCCGCGTGCCTGATCGCTGAGCGCGGCCAGCTCGCGCAGGATCTGCCCGTCACCGCAGGACGGCTCCAGCACCCGGGGTCCGGCCTGGGTGACCCAGCCGGCCAGAAAGCGGGCGATCGGCGCCGGCGTGTAATAGCCGCCGCGAATCTTGTCGGCCGTCACGGCCGCCTTGCCCGCGAACGTATTCATTTGCGGATCAACAGCTCCGTGATCGGCACCGGGTCGCGTAAACCCGCGGGCTCGGCGGCATAGCCGATCGCCACGGCGCCCAGCGGCGCCCACTCGGCGGGTAGCGAAAGCTCGTCGCGGACGAGGTCGGCAGCGAAGATCGTCGAGCCGATCCAGCAACTGCCCACCCCGCGCACCGCCAGCGCAACCAGCAGCGCCTGCACGGCCGCACCCACCGCGACGGTGAACATGGTGTGCTCGGCCTCGGTGCGGGCGGCGTCCGGATAGCTGTGTGCCCCGTCGGGCACCAGGAACGGAATGATGACCTCGGGTGCGTCGTAGAGGATCTGGCCGCGTGCGACGCGGCGTTCGACGGAGTCCGCCGGGCGGCCGTCGCCGGTGAGGTCGGCACGCCACTTGTCGTTCATCCGGTCCAGCAGCCGCGTCCGGGTGTCCTGGTCCTGCAGCCATACGAACCGCACCGGGCGGGTGTGGTGCGGGGCCGGCGCGGTGAGCGCTTCGGCGACAGCGGATTCGACGACGGCCGGTGCCACCGGCTCGGCGCTGAATCGCCGCACCGACCGGCGCAGCAGCTGAGCCTGCCCGCGGCCCAACTCGATGGCCTCGGCGGTGCCCAGCCAGAACAGGTCCTCGGTGCCCGCGCGCACCAACTGCCGGGCCGTCGAGCCGTCGTCGACCGGGTTGAGCCCGCGCAGCACGGCCACCGGCATGGCCGTGAGCTTGCCCTTGACCAGGTCGGCCGCGGCCGCGATCTCGTCGGCGACCGCCACCTCGGTGACCACCAGTTCGTTGCCGTGCCGGTCGACGGCACCCGAATAGTTGTGCAGTACGGCCAGACCCGCGGTGCCGACGGCCGCGTCGATCTGTCCGTTGCGCCAGGCGCGGCCCATGGTGTCGGTGATCACCACGGCGACGGTGACACCGAGCCGCTCGCGCAACCCGGCCCGCAGCGCCGCCGCGCTGGCGTCCGGGTCGAGTGGCAGCAACGCCAATTCGGTTCGCCCGACGTTCGATCCGTCTACTCCGGCCGCCGCCTGAATCAGGCCCAGCCGGTTCTCGGTGATCAGGGTCCGTTCCTTGCGGGCCAGCACCCGCACCGCTTCGTCGTCGACCAGCTTGCGCCGCAACCGGTCTCGTTCCTCGTCGTCCTCGGGCGCCGGGACCAGCCGGCCCTCGCACTTGGACACCACCTTGCTGGTCACCACCACCACGTCGCCGTCACGTAACCACGGCGCGGCCGCACTCAACGCAGCGCCCAAATCGTCACCGGGACGAAACTCGGGAAGCCCGGTGACGGGCAGGATCTCGATGGCGGCGGCGGCGCCGTGCTCACCTGCCGGGGGCAGGGCGGTCACACCGTCACCCCGGCAAGGTCGAGACCCGCACGCACCATGTCGGCGGTGGCCGCCGGGTCGCTCATCAGCAGCGGAACGGCGCGCACCGCCACTCCGTCGATGTCGGCGGCGTCGCCGGCGTGCACCAGCCAGCAGTCCAGAATCCCGGTCGCGCTGCGGGCGCCGTAGTGCCGGCCCACCGCCTGCGCGGTGGAATCCACCCCGATCACGGACAGGCAGGCATCGGCCATGCCGCGCAACGGCTTTCCGCCGATGATGGGGGAGTAGCCGACGACCGGGGCGGGGGTCGACCGCAGCGCGCCGCGGATCCCGGGGACGGCCAGGATGGCCCCGACGCTGACCACCGGGTTCGACGGTGCCACCAGGATGACATCGGCTTCGGCGATGGCCGTCACCGCTTCGGTTGTCGCGGAGGCCTTTTCGGCCCCGACGAAGGCGAAGCTGTGGGTGGGCACCTGGGCACGGTGACGCACCCACCACTCCTGGAAGTGGATCGCCCGCCGGCTTCCGTCGGACGGATCGGTGATCACCACATGCGTCTCGCAACGGTCGTCGCTGGCCGGCAGCAACCGTGCGCCGGGTTGCCACCGGTCGCACAGCGCCGCGGTGATCTGCGACAGCGGATAGCCGGCGTTGAGCATCTGGGTGCGCACCAGGTGAGTGGCCAGATCGCGGTCGCCGAGCATGAACCAGTCGGGCTGCACGCCGTAGCGGGCGAGTTCTTCTTTGGCATGCCAGGTTTCGTCGCGGTGGCCCCAGCCACGCTCCGGGTCCACGCCGCCACCGAGGGTGTACATGCACGTGTCGAGGTCCGGGCAGATGCGCACGCCGTGGATCCACGCGTCGTCGCCGATGTTGACGACCGCGTTCAGTTCGTGGCCGGCGTCCTCGCCCTGAGCAAACTGGCCCAGGCCGAGCAACCGCTGCACTCCGAGCAGAAAACGGGCGCCCCCGACTCCCCCGACCAGAACGGTGACTTTCACACCAGGACAGTACCTGCCCGGCGGGACACGTTAGGGTGGGGTGAATCTTGGTAACCAATGTGGCGCAAGGGACTTGTGATCAATTCGTACTCGACACGCCGTGTTTCGTGGACAACAGAATCGCCGAAATTCGATCACGAGATGGTATGGAATTACGCCGAAGTGCTTGACCAGGGTCCCTGGCCCGTGTCTAATCACATCAGTGTCATTTCCCGGTTGGCCGGCCGGTTCCGGTGTCGCAGACCGAGATTCGATCACTTGTTCGAATTGGGCATCTGTACATCAAAACAGTGGGAAACCATTTCAATCTCTATTAGTGAGGAGGCGGAGCATGTCCTATGAGTACCTTCGGGGCGTAATGGGAGGCACACCGCACACCACTCCCGAGCCGGCTGAAACCATCATGCCGCCAGTCCGTCCTCATCTGAGCGTTGTTCCCGATGCGCCCGCTGTGTTCGAGCCGGAGCCGATCGAGGAGATCCCTGCCGATCAGTGGCAGGACAAGGCGCTGTGCGCCCAGACCGACCCCGAAGCCTTCTTCCCCGAGAAGGGCGGTTCCACCCGCGAGGCCAAGAAGATCTGCCTGGGTTGCGAGGTCCGGCACGAATGCCTCGAATACGCCCTCGCGCACGACGAGCGGTTCGGCATCTGGGGAGGCCTGTCCGAACGCGAGCGTCGCCGCCTCAAGCGCGGCATCATCTAAACGCCGATCACCTGCTCAGTCATCGATCGAAGGGTCGATGACCGAAGGCTCCACGTCCAGATAGATGGCTACCTGGGCCACCAGGATTTCATGCAGCAAGTCGCCGAGTTCGACGGTGTCTTTGGCTCGTCGCTCAATAGGCTTGCGGAACAACACAATTCGCGCTCGGGTCGCGTTTCCGCGAACATCGACGCCGGCCGGTATCAGGCGGGCCAGCGCGATCGGCCCGTCGGCGATCACCTCCGGCGGCCACTGCACACTGTAGGGATCCTTGGCGGAGATGCGCGGAATCTCGTCGACCGCGACGTCGAGTTCGCCGACCCGCTCCTGCCACCGCCGCTCGATCGGTTCGTAGGCCTCCAGGACCGCCATGTCGAACCGCTCGGCCCGGCTGCGCCAGCCCGGCACCGTCGGCGGCAGCAACGGACCGCGCAGATCGCGGCCCCGCCGGCGTCCGGGCCGGCCGTATGGCTGAGCCGATCTTTCCCCGCTCACGCGCCGATGGTAACGGTTCCACATCGCCACCGCCGATGCGCGTGTCCGCCGCTGTGGCGGCGTTTTCCCGCGATAGCCTTTCGAGCGTGAACGTACCCCGACGCTGCTGCCGGCCCGGGTGTCCGCATTATGCAGTGGCAACGTTGACGTTCGTCTACTCGGACTCGACGGCGGTGGTCGGCCCACTCGCTACCGCGCGGGAACCCCACTCGTGGGATCTGTGTGTCAACCACGCCGGCCGCATCACGGCACCGCGAGGCTGGGAACTGATGCGCCACGCCGGCCCGCTGCCCACCCATCCCGACGAGGACGACGAACTGGTGGCGCTGGCCGACGCCGTGCGCGAGGGCGGAGCAGTTCCCGCACGTACCCCCGTCCGGGTCAACGGCTTCGTCGCCAGTGACGGCTTCGACGACGTGCCGCAGTCCATCGGCGCGCACGCCACCGCGCCGAGTACCGGTCTGCTCGCACCGCCCGAGCACCGCTCCGGACGCCGACGTGGCCACCTACGGGTCCTGCCGGATCCTCCCGGCTAGCCGATAGGCTGGCGGCCGAAGAGTTCTACCCACCCAGGTCGTCAGGAGCACCGGAGAATGTCGTGGCCCGCCGAGGCTGTCCACCGTGTCATCAAGGCCTATGACGTCCGCGGCCTGGTCGGCGAGCAGATCAACGAGGCGCTGGTCACCGATGTCGGAGCCGCGTTCGCCAGGTTGATGCGCAGCGAAGGCGCCAGCCAAGTGGTGATCGGCCACGACATGCGCGACAGTTCACCCTCGCTGTCGGCGGCCTTCGCCGCCGGCGTCACCGGCCAGGGCCTGGACGTGGTGCGCATCGGGCTGGCCTCCACCGACCAGTTGTATTTCGCCTCGGGATTGCTGGACTGTCCCGGCGCCATGTTCACCGCCAGCCACAACCCGGCGGCGTACAACGGCATCAAACTGTGCCGGGCCGGAGCCAAGCCGGTCGGCGCCGACACCGGGCTGACCACCATCAGCGAGGACCTGATCGCCGGCGTGCCCGGGCACGACGGGCCGCGCGGTTCGGTCACCGACAAGGATGTGCTGACCGACTACGGGGTGTTCCTGCGCTCGCTGGTCAACACCGAGGGACTGCGCCCGCTGCGGGTCGCGGTGGACGCCGGCAACGGCATGGCCGGCCATACCGCGCCGGCGGTGCTCGGTGCGATCGACTCGATCACGTTGCTGCCCTTGTACTTCGAGCTCGACGGCACGTTCCCCAATCACGAGGCCAACCCGCTGGACCCGGCGAACCTGGTCGACCTGCAGAACTTCGTGCGCGAAACCGGCGCCGATATCGGGCTCGCGTTCGACGGCGACGCCGACCGCTGCTTCGTTGTCGACGAGCGCGGCCGGCCGGTCTCGCCGTCCACCGTGACCAGCCTGGTGGCGGCCCGCGAGCTGGGCCGGGAGATCGGCGCCACGGTGATCCACAACGTGATCACCTCGCGCGCGGTGCCGGAGCTGGTGGTCGAGCGCGGCGGCACGCCGCTGCGTTCGCGCGTCGGCCACTCCTACATCAAGGCGCTGATGGCCGAAAGCGGCGCGATCTTCGGCGGTGAACACTCGGCGCACTATTACTTCCGCGATTTCTGGGGCGCCGACTCCGGCATGCTGGCCGCGTTGTACGTGCTGGCCGCGCTCGGCGAGCAAGACCGGCCCTTGTCGGAACTCACCGCGGACTACCAGCGCTACGAATCCTCCGGCGAGATCAACTTCACCGTCGCCGACGCGCCCGCGTGTGTGGAGGCCGTGTTGAAGACATTCGCGAGCCGGATCCAGTCCATCGATCACTTGGACGGCGTGACGGTCGACCTGGGCGACGGCAGTTGGTTCAACCTGCGCAGCTCCAACACCGAGCCGCTCTTGCGGCTGAATGTGGAGGGGCGCAGCATCGAGGATGTGGACGCCGTGGTCGCACAGGTCAGCGCCGAAATCGGCGCGCAGGCAACCGGAGCCGGACCGTGAGTGCGGTCGGGGCCGTCGATCTCGAGGATGCCGACGGCCTGATCGCCGCCGACCGCGACGGGCTGCTGCGGGCGGCGTCGATGGCCGGTGCGCAGGTGCGTTCCGTGGCGGCCGCCGTCAGTGAAGGCGAGTTGGACTCGCTGCGCGGGGAGGACCGGGTGCGCAGCGTCATCTGGGTGGCCGGGCGCGGCGCCGCCGAGACCGCGGGCGCCCTGCTTGCCGCGACGCTGGCCACCGCAGCGGCCGATCGCGCGCTGGTCACCGAGGCGCCGCCGTGGGTCGGCCCGCTCGATGTGCTGATCGTCGCCGGCGACGATCCCGGTGATCCCGCGCTGGTGGGCGCGGCCGCGACCGGGGTGCGCCGGGGCTCGCGGGTGGTCGTGGTGGCACCGTTCGAGGGCCCGTTGCGGGACTCCACCGCCGGTCGGGTCGCGGTGCTGTCCCCGCGCCTGCCCGCGCCCGAGGAGTTCGGGTTGTGCCGGTATCTGGCCGCCGGCCTCGCGGTGCTGCAAACGGTCGACTCCCGGCTCAGTGTCGACCTGGCCGCGCTGGCCGACGAACTGGACGCCGAGGCGTTGCGTAACAGCGCGGGCCGGGATCTGTTCACCAACCCGGCCAAGACGCTGGCCGCCCGGATGACCGACTGCCAGGTCGCGCTGGCCGGCGACAGCGCCGCGACCTTGGCGCTGGCCCGGCACGGCAGTTCGGTGTTGCTCCGCGTCGCGCAGCAGGCCGCGGCGGCCGCCGGTCTGGGCGACGCGCTGGCCGCACTGCGCAGCGGGCCGCGTGGGTTCGCCGATCCCGCCGACGCGCTCTTCCACGACGAGCAGATCGACGGCCCGCTGCCCCGGCGGCTGCGCGTGCTGGCACTGACGCTGGCTGCCGAGCGGACCGTGGTCGCCGCCCGGGTGGCCGGGTTCGACGACGTCTATCTGCTGGGGGCGGAGGATATGCAGGAACTGCCTTCCGCACCAACCGCGGCGTCCCGCGCCGAGCAGCAACTGGCAGTATTGGCCGTTCGGCTGGAGATGGCCGCGGTTTACCTGCGACTGGCACGGGGATAGATAAACGGTGGAACTGCTACGCGGAGCGTTACGAACGTACGCCTGGGGATCACGCACCGCCATCGCCGAATTCACCGGTCGGCCGGTGCCTGCCGCGCATCCCGAGGCCGAACTGTGGTTCGGTGCCCACCCCGGTGACCCGGCCTGGCTGGAGACACCAGAGGGCGAGACCTCGCTGCTGGCCGAGCTCACCGATGATCCCGAGGGGCAGCTGGGGCCCGCCTCGCGGGCGCGGTTCGGCGACGTGCTGCCGTTTCTGGTCAAGGTGCTGGCCGCCGACGAGCCGCTGTCGCTGCAGGCGCACCCGAGCGCCGCGCAGGCGCTCGAGGGTTTCGCACGCGAAGAGCGCCTGGGTATCCCGGTGAACTCGCCGGTGCGCAACTACCGCGATACCAGCCACAAGCCGGAGTTGCTGGTGGCGTTGCAGCCCTTCGAGGCGCTCGCCGGCTTCCGTCAGGCCTCCAGGACCACCGAGTTGCTGCGGGCACTCAACGTGTCCGATCTCGATCCCTTCATCGACCTGCTGAACGACCAGTCGGACGCCGACGGCCTGCGCGCCCTGTTCACCACCTGGATCACCGCGCCGCAGCCCGACCTCGACGTGCTGGTGCCGGCTGTGCTCGACGGCGCTATTCAGTACATCAGTTCCGGGGCAACGGAATTCGCGGCCGAGCTGAAGACGCTGCTGGAGCTGGGGGAGCGGTACCCCGGTGATGCCGGGGTGCTGGCGGCGCTGTTGCTCAACCGCATCACCCTGGCTCCGTGCGAGGCCATCTTCCTGCCGGCCGGCAACCTGCACACCTACCTGCGCGGTTTCGCGGTGGAGGTGATGGCCAACTCCGACAACGTGTTACGCGGTGGCCTCACGCCCAAGCACGTCGACGTGCCCGAGCTGCTGCGGGTGCTGGACTTCACGCCGACGGCCGAGGCGCAGCTGCGGCCGTCAATGCACCGCGACGGCCTGGAACGGATCTATGACACGCCGGCCGACGAGTTCGCGCTGGCGCTGCTGGTGCTCGACGGCGATCACCTCGGCCACGAGGTCGACGCGCCGTCGAGCCATGACGGGCCGCAGATCCTGTTGTGCGCCGAGGGCTCGATCACCGTGCACGGTAAATCCGGGTCGCTGACGCTCGAGCGAGGCGCGGCAGCGTGGGTCGGCGCCGACGACGGCCCGATCCGCCTGTCCGCAGAGCGTCCCGCCAAGCTGTTCCGGGCTACCGTGGGCGTGTGACCAGCCCGCGCTGACGACCCTGAGCGCGCAACTCCCTGCGCTCTTTCACCCACAGCCGCATGTTGTGCGCCATCGTCCGCCCGATCAGCTTCGCCGGCGGAATCATGTAGAGACTGTCCAGCAGCGAGAACCGGCGTAAGAACCATTCCGCCAGAACGGGATCCGTCTCGGCGGCGCCGAGGAACTGGTCGAACAGCCCGCCCACCGCCCGCCACCACCGTGGCTCGGGGTTGCCGGTGGCGTGGTGCAGGGCCACGTCGCCGATCGCGTTCATCATCCAGACCGGGAAGGTGGTCTTGGCAGTGAACCGGGCGAGGGTGCCCGCCAGATCCCCTTCCGGGGCCGCGAGCGCCCGGCGCAGGTTGCCGGCCTGGATGGACGTCATCGTCATGCCCTGGCCGAACGTCGGGTTGAAACTGGCCACCGCGTCCCCGAACGGGATGATGCCCGCCGGGAAGCGCTCGAGCTTGTGGTAGCGACGCCAGCGGCTCACCGGGAAGGCGTGATAAGCCGGTTCCCCCAGCGGCTCGGCATGCGCGAGTGCGGCGTTGAAATGGTCCGGGAGCAGATCCTCAGCCAGGGCCAGCATCTCGGGGAAGGTCCGCGGCGGCTTCTCGTGTGCCACCCCGAACGTGGTCAGCACCCATGTGCCGTCCTCGTAGTACAGCATGCCCAGCCCCAGTGACTTGTCGTGCGAGGCGCCGGCGACCACCACCTTTTCGGCGATCAGCCCTTCGGGCATGCGGAATTGGTGTGTGGCGTAGTTGATTCCGATGTCGACGGTCGCCTCCGGGGCACGCTGATAGCCCCACTGGTCCAACCACACCGGCAGCCGGGTACCGCGGCCCGCGGCGTCGACCACCAGGTCGGCGGCGACAAACTCCGGCTCTTCACCCGGCACCGCCGGGTCCAGCAGCACGCCGGTCACCCGCTGCAGGGCCGGTTCGAAACGCGGCTCGGCGACCGGGCGCCGGACGATCTCCACGTTGTCGATGTCGAGCACGCGGCGCCGGATCTGCCACTCCAGGTGCGGGCGGCTGGGCACGTAGGCGGTGAACTCGTCGCGCAGGGTGTGCCCGGTGCCCAGGACGTGGCCGGCGGCGCCGAGATGAATGCAATCCGGCCGGTTTTCGAGCATCGGCACGCCCGCGGCCACCATGTCTTCCAGCAGACCGGGAAACAGGCTCTCGAACTCGTTGGCCCCGCGCGCCATCAGCATGTGCAGATGACGGTCCTGGGGGACGGTGGCGCGGTTGGCCGGTGTGCCCGGCAGGTCGTCCCGCTCGAATACCGTCACCCGCCCATAGAAGTCGGAAAGCACCCGCGCCGCGGACAGCCCCGCGATGCTCGCTCCGATCACCACCGCATGATTCTTGTTCTCTACGCTCCCCACCATTCCCGCAGAGTACCCAGTACTGTGCGGACACAACTGCAGGTGAGGAGAAGGGGCGGGCAGATGTCCGGTCGCTGGCGCACGAAATCGGTCGAGCAATCGATCGCCGACACCGACGAGCCGACGACCCGGCTCCGCAAGGACCTGACCTGGCTTGACCTGGTGGTCTTCGGCGTCTCGGTGGTGATCGGGGCCGGCATCTTCACCGTCACCGCATCCACCACCGGCGACATCACCGGCCCGGCGATCTGGATCTCGTTTCTGATCGCGGCAGGCACCTGCGCCCTGGCGGCGTTGTGCTACGCCGAATTCGCCTCCACCCTGCCGGTGGCCGGCAGCGCCTACACCTTCTCCTACGCCACCTTCGGAGAGTTTCTGGCCTGGATCATCGGCTGGAATCTGGTGCTGGAGTTGGCAATCGGCGCGGCGGTGGTCGCCAAGGGCTGGTCCAGCTACCTCGGGACGGTATTCGGGTTCGCCGGCGGCACCGTCGCGCTGGGGCCGATCGACTTTGACTGGGGCGCGCTGCTGATCGTCACGCTGGTGGCGATTCTGCTGGTGCTGGGCACCAAGCTGTCGTCCCGGTTCTCCGCCGTGGTCACTGCGATCAAGGTGTCGGTCGTCATCCTGGTCGTGATCGTCGGCTCCTTCTATATCAAGGCCGCCAACTTCACGCCGTTCATCCCCAAACCCGAAGCCGAGCATCAGGGCAGGGGCATGGACCAGTCCGTGCTGTCGCTGCTGACCGGCGCCGGTGGCAGCCACTACGGCTGGTACGGCGTGCTGGCGGGCGCCTCGATCGTCTTCTTCGCGTTCATCGGGTTCGACATCGTGGCGACCATGGCCGAGGAGACCAAGAACCCGCAGCGCGACGTCCCACGAGGCATCCTGGCCTCACTCGGCGTCGTGACGCTGCTCTACGTGGCGGTGGCGGTCGTGCTGTCCGGAATGGTGTCCTACACCCAGCTGCGCACCGTACCCGGGCACGGGCAGGCGAACCTGGCCACCGCGTTCCAGGCCAACGGCATCTACTGGGCCAGCGGAATCATCTCGGTCGGAGCGCTGGCCGGCCTGACCACGGTGGTGATGGTGCTGATGCTCGGCCAGTGCCGGGTGCTCTTCGCGATGGCGCGCGACGGTCTGTTGCCCCGGAGCCTGGCCAAGACCGGCTCGCGCGGCACACCGGTGCGGATCACCGTGCTGGTCGCGGTGGTGATCGCGGCGACGGCGTCGGTGTTTCCGATCAACAAGCTCGAAGAGATGGTCAACGTCGGCACCCTGTTCGCCTTCGTCCTGGTGTCGGCCGGCGTCATCGTGCTGCGCCGGACCCGGCCGGACCTGCCCCGCGGGTTCAGCGCGCCCTGGGTGCCGGTGCTGCCGATCGCGTCGGTGTGCGCGTGCCTGTGGCTGATGCTCAACCTGACCGCGCTGACCTGGGTGCGGTTCGGCGTCTGGTTGCTGGTGGGCGTCGCGATCTACCTCGGCTACGGCCGCCGGCATTCAGTGCAGGCAAGACGCGAGAAGGGTGACGCCGACCTGGACATTTAGGTCGATTTTGGATACTTAGTTTACAAAACAACGTCCCGTGTCTAGACACGAGACGTAAACAGTTGTAATGTCCAACCTCAAGTGGTGAGACTCACACAAGGAGGTTTGGCGTATGACCACACAAATCGACGGCACTCCGGAGGTGCCGGTGTACGAATGGCGCGACAAGAAGCGCTATCTGTGGCTGATGGGATTGATCGCCCCGACGGCGCTGTTCGTGATGCTGCCGGTGATCTGGGGGCTGAACCAGCTCGGCTGGCACTCCGCGGCGCAGCTGCCGCTGTGGATCGGGCCGTTCCTGGTCTACATCCTGTTGCCGCTGCTGGACCTGCGGTTCGGTCCGGACGGGCAGAACCCCCCGGACGAGGTCATGGAGCGGCTGGAGAACGACAAGTACTACCGCTACTGCACCTATATCTACATCCCGTTCCAGTACGCCAGCGTGGTCCTGGGCGCCTACCTGTTCACCGCGTCGAACCTGCACTGGCTGGGTTATGAAGGCGGACTGGGCTGGCTGGGCAAGGTCGGCGTGGCGCTCTCGGTGGGCGTGCTCGGCGGCGTCGGCATCAACACCGCGCACGAGATGGGCCACAAGAAGGACTCGCTGGAGCGCTGGCTGTCCAAGATCACCCTGGCGCAGACCGCGTACGGCCACTTCTACATCGAGCACAACCGCGGTCACCACGTCCGCGTTTCCACCCCGGAGGACCCCGCCTCGGCCCGCTTCGGTGAGACGTTCTGGGAATTCCTGCCCCGCAGCGTCATCGGCAGCGCCCGCTCCTCGGTTCACCTGGAGGCGCAGCGCATCCGCCGGCTCGGCAAGAGCCCCTGGGACCCGCGTACCTACCTGGGCAACGACGTGCTGAACGCCTGGGCGATGACCGTGGTGCTGTTCGGCGCGCTGATCGCGGCCTTCGGGGTGAGCGTGATCCCGTTCCTGGTCATCCAGGCGATCTTCGGTTTCAGCCTGCTGGAAGCCGTCAACTACCTCGAGCACTACGGACTGTTGCGGCAGAAGAACGCCAACGGCCGGTACGAGCGCTGCGCCCCGGTGCACAGCTGGAACTCCGACCACATCGTCACCAACCTGTTCCTGTACCACCTGCAGCGGCACAGCGACCACCACGCCAACCCCACGCGCCGCTACCAGACGCTGCGCAGCATGGAGGGTGCGCCCAACCTGCCCAGCGGGTACGCGTCGATGATCTCGCTGACCTACTTCCCGCCGCTGTGGCGCAAGGTGATGGACCACCGGGTGCTGGACCACTACGACGGCGACATCACCAAGGTGAACGTGCAGCCCCGGCTGCGGAAGAAGCTGCTCGCCAAGTACGGAGTGGCAGCATGAGCGCGGCCTACAAGTGCCCCGTCTGCGACTACCGCTATGACGAGGCCAAAGGCGATGCCCGCGAAGGTTTCCCGGCCGGCACCGGCTGGGACCAGGTCCCCGATGACTGGACTTGTCCGGACTGCGCCGTCCGCGAGAAGCCCGATTTCGAACTAGTCCAGGAAGGATGAGATGACATGAGTGACTACAAGCTCTACCAGTGCGTGCAGTGCGGTTTCGAGTACGACGAGGAGCTGGGCTGGCCGGAAGACGGCATCGCGCCCGGCACCCGGTGGGACGACATCCCCGAGGACTGGAGCTGCCCGGACTGCGGTGCCGCGAAGTCGGACTTCGTGATGGTGGAGGTCGCCCGGTCATGATCGGCACCAACTTCGCTGCCAAAACAGATATCGTCGCGCCTGTGAAGCGGATTCCCTACGCCGAAGCGTCCCGCGCGTTGTTGCGGGATTCGGTGCTCGACGCGATGCGGGATCTGCTGCTCACCCGCGACTGGTCCGCCATCACACTGTCCGACGTGGCCCGGGCCGCCGGCATCAGCCGGCAGACCATCTACAACGAGTTCGGGTCCCGGCAGGGCCTGGCGCAGGGTTACGCCCTGCGCCTGGCCGACCGGCTGGTCGACACCGTCAAGGGCGCGCTGGACGCCAACATCGGCAACATCTACGAGTCGTTTTTGCAGGGCTTCCGGGCCTTCTTCGCCGAGTCGGCGGCCGACCCGTTGGTGATCTCGCTGTTGACCGGCGTCGCCAAGCCGGATCTGCTGCAGCTGATCACCACCGACAGCGCGCCCATCATCAGCCGGGCGTCAGAGCGGCTGGCCACCGCATTCACCCAGACGTGGCTGGCCACCAGCGACGACGACGCCGGTGTGCTGTCGCGGGCGATCGTCCGGCTGTGCTTGAGCTACGTGTCGATGCCGCCCGAGGCCGACCACGACGTCGCGGCGGATCTGGCCAGGATGATGACCCCGTTCGCGGAGCGTCACGGCGTCATCAACGTGCCCTGACCAGGACGGCTATTGGCCGGAGGCTAGAGTGAGTCCAGAGAGTTACTGGGCCGACGCGCCTACTCAGACTCAAAGAAGCCCCCAAAGAAGGATGTAAACCCCTATGACGACGCTCGAAAATTCGCTCACCCCCGACGTTCTGAACGGCATCGACTTCAAAGTTGCCGATCTGTCGCTGGCGGATTTCGGCCGCAAAGAGCTCCGGATCGCCGAGCACGAGATGCCCGGCCTGATGTCACTGCGCCGCGAGTACGCCGAGGTGCAGCCGCTGAAGGGAGCCCGGATCTCGGGTTCGCTTCACATGACCGTCCAGACCGCGGTGCTGATCGAGACCCTGACCGCGCTGGGTGCCGAAGTTCGGTGGGCGTCGTGCAACATCTTCTCGACCCAAGACCATGCGGCGGCCGCCGTCGTTGTCGGCCCGCATGGCACACCCGAAGAGCCCAAGGGTGTCCCGGTGTTCGCCTGGAAAGGCGAGACGCTCGAGGAGTACTGGTGGGCCGCCGAGCAGATGCTCACCTGGCCGGACGAGGACAAGCCGGCCAACATGATTCTTGACGACGGTGGCGACGCCACCATGATGGTGCTGCGCGGCATGCAGTACGAGAAGGCCGGCGTCGTGCCGCCCGCCGAGGAAGACGACTCGGCCGAATGGAAGATCTTCCTGAGCGTGCTGCGCAACCGCTTCGAGACCGACAAGGGCAAGTGGACCAAGATCGCCGAGTCGGTCAAGGGCGTCACCGAGGAGACCACCACCGGTGTGCTGCGCCTGTACCAGTTCGCCGCGGCCGGTGACCTCGCCTTCCCCGCGATCAACGTCAACGACTCCGTCACCAAGTCGAAGTTCGACAACAAGTACGGCACCCGCCACTCGCTGATCGACGGCATCAACCGCGGCACCGACGCCCTCATCGGCGGCAAGAAGGTGCTGATCTGTGGCTACGGCGACGTCGGCAAGGGCTGTGCCGAGGCCATGAAGGGCCAGGGCGCCCGGGTCCAGGTCACCGAGATCGACCCGATCAACGCGCTGCAGGCGATGATGGAGGGCTTCGACGTCGTGACCGTCGAGGACGCCATCGCCGACGCGGACATCGTGGTGACGTCGACCGGCAACAAAGACATCATCATGCTCGACCACATCAAGGCGATGAAGGACCACTCGATCCTGGGCAACATCGGCCACTTCGACAATGAGATCGACATGGCCGGCCTGGAGCGCTCCGGCGCCACCAAGACGAACATCAAGCCGCAGGTCGACCTGTGGACCTTCAAGGAGACCGGCCGCTCGGTCATCGTGCTGTCCGAGGGCCGGCTGCTCAACCTGGGCAACGCCACCGGCCACCCGTCGTTCGTGATGAGCAACAGCTTCGCCAACCAGACGATCGCCCAGATCGAGCTGTGGACCAAGAACGACGAGTACGACAACGAGGTGTACCGCCTGCCCAAGCACCTCGATGAGAAGGTGGCCCGCATCCACGTCGAAGCGCTCGGCGGAACGCTGACCAAGCTGACCAAGGACCAGGCCGAATACCTGGGCGTCGACGTCGAGGGCCCGTACAAGCCCGACCACTACCGCTACTGAGTCGGGTCTCGGCGCGAGTGTGCGGCCAGCCGCACAGCCGACACCGAGTGTGCGGCCTGCCGCACCACCGTCCGCGTGCGGGTAGCCTCGCGCCGTGCTGATCGCGATCGAAGGCGTCGACGGCTCCGGCAAGCGCACGCTGACCGACGGCCTGCGCGCGCACCTGCACCGCGCCGGCAAGTCGGTGGCGACGCTGGCGTTCCCGCGCTACGGGCAGTCCATCACCGCTGACCTCGCGGCCGAGGCGCTGCACGGTCAGCACGGTGATCTCGCGCAATCGGTGTACGGGATGGCGACATTGTTCGCGCTCGACCGGGCCGGGGCCGTCACGGAGATTAACCGGCTGCGGCGCGAGCACGACGTGCTGATCCTGGACCGCTACGTCGCCTCCAACGCCGCCTACAGCGCGGCCCGGTTGCATCAGGACGCTACCGGGGACGCGGTGGCGTGGGTCCACGCGCTGGAATACGAGCGGCTTGCGCTACCGGTGCCGGACTGGCAGATCCTGCTCGCGGTGCCGGCCGAACTGGCCGGGCAGCGGGCCCGCGACCGCGCCGAGAGCGACCCGGGCCGGGCGCGCGACAGCTACGAACGCGACGACGGACTGCAACGGCGGACCGGCGAGGTGTACGCCGGACTGGCCGCCGCGGGGTGGTCCGGGCGATGGCTCGTGGTGGACGCGGACGTCGATCCGGCCGCTCTGGCGGCCGAGTTGACGGCCGTTTAGCACAAAATCGGCGCTATTTGCCCTTATCAATCAAGAAACACCCGTGTGGTAGCCGAGTTTTGTCCGGATCTGGTGACACCATGGACTCCATGAGGCAAAGGATTCTGGTCGTCGACGACGACGCTTCGCTGGCCGAGATGCTCACCATCGTGTTGCGTGGGGAGGGTTTCGACACCGCGGTCATCGGCGATGGCACTCAGGCCCTGACCGCCGTGCGCGAGTTGCGTCCGGATCTGGTGCTGTTGGACTTGATGCTGCCGGGCATGAACGGCATCGACGTCTGCCGGGTGCTGCGCGCCGATTCCGGCGTGCCGATCGTCATGCTGACCGCCAAGACCGACACCGTTGACGTGGTGCTCGGCCTGGAGTCCGGCGCCGACGACTACATCATGAAGCCGTTCAAGCCCAAGGAATTGGTGGCGCGGGTGCGGGCGCGGTTGCGGCGCAACGACGACGAGCCCGCCGAGATGCTGTCCATCGCCGACGTCGACATCGACGTGCCGGCGCACAAGGTCACCCGCAACGGCGAGCAGATCTCCCTCACACCGCTGGAATTCGACCTGTTGGTCGCGTTGGCGCGTAAACCCCGCCAGGTGTTTACTCGTGATGTGCTGCTCGAACAGGTCTGGGGATACCGGCACCCGGCGGACACCCGCTTGGTGAACGTGCACGTCCAGCGCCTGCGCGCCAAGGTCGAAAAGGATCCCGAGAACCCGACCGTGGTTCTGACCGTTCGAGGAGTGGGTTACAAGGCCGGCCCCCCGTGATCCGGCGGCCGGGAGAGTGCGGTGTAGGTGATCTGGCGCTCTCCACGACGTAGTCGAGGTCGCTGGGGCCGTTCGGGGCCTCTGCCGCGCGGCTTGAGTGCTGTGAGCCGTGCCGTCGCTGTGGTTTGGCGTCGTTCCCTGCAACTGCGTGTCGTTGCGCTGACCCTGGGGTTGTCGCTGGCGGTGATTCTGGCGCTGGGTTTCGTGCTGACCAGCCAGGTCACCAATCGCGTGCTCGACGTCAAGGTCAAGGCCGCCACCGATCAGATCGAGCGGGCGCGCAACACCGTCAGCGGAATCGTCAACGGTGAGGAAACCCGCTCACTGGACAGCAGCCTGCAGTTGGCGCGCAACACGCTGACCTCGAAAACCGATCCCGCCTCCGGCGCCGGCCTGGCCGGTGCCTTCGACGCGGTGCTCATGGTGCCGGGGGACGGCCCGCGGGCCGCTTCGACGGCGGGACCCGTCGACCAGGTGCCCAACGCGTTGCGGGGCTTCGTCAAAGCAGGGCAGGCCGCTTACCAGTACGCGACGGTGCACACCGACGGGTTCTCCGGGCCGGCGCTGATCGTCGGGACACCGACGTCGTCGAGGGTGGCGAACCTCGAGCTGTACCTGATCTTCCCGCTGGCCAACGAGCAGGCCACCATCACGCTGGTGCGCAGCACGATGGCCACCGGGGGGCTGGTGCTGCTGCTCTTGCTCGCGGGCATCGCCCTGCTGGTGTCGCGCCAGGTGGTGGTGCCGGTGCGGTCCGCCTCGCGGATCGCCGAGCGGTTCGCCGAGGGGCACCTGTCCGAGCGCATGCCGGTCCGCGGTGAGGACGACATGGCGCGGCTGGCGGTCTCGTTCAACGACATGGCCGAGAGCCTGTCCCGCCAGATCACCCAGCTCGAAGAGTTCGGCAACCTGCAACGCCGGTTCACCTCCGACGTCAGCCACGAACTGCGCACCCCGCTGACCACGGTGCGGATGGCCGCCGACCTGATCTACGACCACAGCGCCGACCTGGATCCCGCCCTGCGCCGCTCCACCGAATTGATGGTCAACGAGCTGGACCGCTTCGAGACGCTGCTCAACGACCTGCTGGAGATCTCCCGGCACGACGCCGGGGTGGCCGAGTTGTCCGTAGAGGCGGTCGACCTGCGCACCACCGTCAACAAGGCCCTGACCAACGTCGGCCACCTGGCCGAGGAGGCCGGCATCGAGCTGCTGGTGGACATGCCGACCGAGGAAGTGATCGCGGAGGTCGACGCCCGCCGGGTGGAACGCATTCTGCGCAACCTGATCGCCAACGCCATCGACCATGCCGAGCACAAGCCGGTGCGGATCCGGATGGCGGCCGACGTGGACACGGTGGCAGTCACCGTCCGCGACTACGGCGTCGGCCTGCGGCCCGGCGAGGAGAAGCTGGTGTTCAGCCGGTTCTGGCGCTCCGACCCGTCCCGGGTGCGGCGCTCCGGCGGTACCGGGCTGGGCCTGGCGATCAGCATCGAGGATGCCCGGCTGCACCAGGGCCGCCTGGAAGCCTGGGGCGAGCCCGGCCAGGGCGCCTGCTTCCGGCTGACGCTGCCGCTGGTGCGGGGGCACAAGGTGACCACCAGCCCGCTGCCCATGAAGCCGATCCCGGCGCCTGCGCCGGCGGCCAACCCGGCTGCCCTCGCCGATCAGCGCACCCGGGAGCACGCCGGATGAGACGCGCGATGGGTGCTCTGCTCATGGCGGTGAGCGTGCTGTCCGGCTGTGCGAGCGTCCCCAGTTCGTCGGCGCCGCAGGCCATCGGCACGGTCGAGCGGCCGGCGCCGTCCAACCTGCCCAAACCCACCCCGGGCATGGATCCCGACGTGCTGTTGCGCGAATTCCTCAAGGCCACCGCCGACCCGGCGAACCGGCACCTGGCAGCCAGGCAGTTCCTCACCCAGTCGGCCTCCAACTCCTGGGACGACGCCGGTAGCGCGCTGCTGATCGACCATGTGGTGTTCGTCGAAACCCGTGGCGCCGAACGTGTTTCGGCGACGATGCGGGCCGACATCCTGGGCTCGCTGTCCGACATCGGAGTCTTCGAGACCGCCGAGGGTCAGCTGCCCGATCCGGGGCAGATCGAGTTGGTCAAGACCTCCGGCGGGTGGCGCATCGACCGGCTGCCCAACGGCGTGTTCCTGGACTGGCAGCAGTTCCAGTCGACCTACAAGCGGAACACGCTGTACTTCGCCGACCCCACCGGCAAGACCGTGGTGCCCGATCCGCGCTACGTCGCGGTGTCCGACCACGACCAGCTGGCCACCGAGCTCATCTCGAAGCTGCTGGCCGGCCCCCGCCCCGAGATGGCGCATACGGTGCGCAACCTGCTGGCTCCACCACTGCGGTTGCGTGGGCCGGTCACCCGGGCCGACGGTGGCAAGAGCGGAGTGGGCAAGGGCTACGGCGGCGCCCGCGTCGAACTGGAGAAGCTGTCCACCACCGACCCGCACAGCAGGGCTCTGCTTGCTGCGCAGATCATCTGGACGCTGGCGCGGGCCGACATCCGCGGGCCGTACGTCATCAACGCCGACGGCGCCCCACTGGACGACCGGTTCGCCCAGGGCTGGAACACCTCCGACGTCGCCGCCACCGACCCGGGCGTGGCCGATGGTGCCGGGGCAGGCCTGCATGCGCTGGTGGGCGGATCGCTGGTGGAACTGGACGGCCAGCACGTCACCACGGTGCCGGGCGCCTTCGGTCACATGGGGGACCAGACCGGCGCCGCACTGTCGCGCAGCGGGCGGCAGGTGGCGTCGGTGGTGACGCTGCGACGCGGAGCGCCGGACATGGCGGCGTCGTTATGGATCGGGGACCTCGGCGGCGAAGCGGTCCAGTCCGCCGACGGGCACAACCTGTCGCGGCCGAGTTGGTCGCTGGACGATGCGGTCTGGGTGGTCGTCGACGCCAACAACGTGCTGCGGGCGATCCAGGAACCAGCCACCGGACAGCCCGCCCGCATTCCCGTGGACTCCACCGCGGTGTCCAGCCGCTTCCCCGGGCCCATCACCGATCTGCAGTTGTCCCGGGACGGTACGCGCGCGGCAATGGTGATCGGCGGACAGGTGATCCTGGCTGGTGTCGAGCAGACGCAGGCCGGCCAGTTCGCCCTGACCTACCCGCGGCGGCTGGGCTTCGGCCTGGGAACGTCGGTGGTGTCGCTGTATTGGCGAACGGGTGACGACATCGTGGTGACCCGCAACGACGCCACCCACCCGGTGTCCTACGTCAACCTGGACGGCGTCAACTCGGATGCGCCCGCGCGCGGGCTGCAAATCCCGCTGTTCGCGATCGCGGCAAGTCCGTCCACCGTGTATGTCGCCGGTCCGCAGGGCGTGCTGATGTACTCCGCGTCTGCCGCCGAGAACCAACAGGGCTGGTCGGAGGTGCCCGGTCTGATGATCGGCGGGGCCGCGCCGGTGCTGCCGGGATAACTGCGCCGGCACCGGCTAATCTGCTGGTGAGGAGGCGCTTGCCGATGTCGCCCAAGGTTCCTTTCCTGCGTTGGGACGACCCGTTCCGCGCCTTGGAGATGCTGGCTTCCCTCTGGTCGTCGACCGGGATACCGTCGGTCGGCGCCCACGCGGTGGCAATGCCCTACCGGACCCTGTTCGCGACGTTGCAGCAGCTGCTGGTCGGCAAGGAAGTCACCGTCCGCATCGGCGATCAGGACGTGACGCTGACCGTCGTCGAGCTGGAATCGGAGCTGGATCCCCAGGGGTTGCCGGTGGGTCAGCTCGGCGAGGTGCGGGTGGCGGCTCGCGACATCTGCTGGGCGGACAACCGTCTGCAGAGTGCGGTCGCCGTGATGCGCAACGTGCACATCCGTCCCGGGGTACCGCCGCTGGTCATTGCGGCTCCGACGGAATTGACTACCGAGCTGCCGAAAGACGTCTTCGACCATGTGCTGGAGCAGGCGGCGCCCCATCTGCGCAGCGAGTCGGGGGAGGACGGGACCGCGCTGTTGAGCTGGGCACGCCGTCCGGGCCTGGGTGGGCTCGAGGTGGACGCAGACGTGGTGGGCTCGACGCTGTGGCTGCGCCCGCGCGCGGTGGTGGCAGGGCAGCGGCGGTGGAAGTTGCCGTTGCGCGCACCCGCGTATCAGGTGCCGTTGCCGGAGTTGCCGCACGGCCTGATGATCACCGGAGTCGAGCTGACACCGGAATCCCTGCACCTGTCCGGGCTGCTGCCCGAATGGCGGATGGAACTGCCGTTGCGGGCGCTCGAAGACCTGATCACGCGGCTGAGTCAGGGGGCGCTGAGCTTCAGCTGGCCGTCACTGTGGTGGGGCTCCGACTCCGGCGAGTGAATTACATTAATGTAAATTACACCGCTGTAATTTATGGTTCGAATTTGCTGGCCGGCCATTAATCGGGCGAATTTTGCGGTGTGCCAATTGGCCGTGTTCATGTCACGAATTGGTCGCGTAGCACAGCTTCGGTGCCCAAAACCCCTCGCCGCGTAACTATTTGGGAAAGACACCGTCACGGCGCGGCTGGGGCTTGGCATCGGTTCGGCAACCATCAACTTTGGGCTCTAGGCAAGAATTCGGCGCGCCGATACGGTTCCCCATTGTCATTAATTGCGGGGGCAATTGGGGAGATTGAACGGAGTTGGCGTTGCGGATAATCGATCGATTCTGCGTAGCGGTTGCGGCCGGCGCGGGGTTGTGCGGAGCTGCGCTGGCATTGAGTCCGGGCGCGGTGGCCACTCCGCTGCGGACCGGTGGTGGGAACTGCATTGAGCAACAGATGGGCTTCGCTGCGGGGCCGGTAGCAGCGGCGCCCGTGGTGCTGCCAGGTCCGGTGCCGATCGCGCCGGCGGTGCCGGTTGTGCCGCCGGTGCCGGTTGTGCCGCCCGTGCCCGTGGTTCCTCCGGTGGCGCCGGTGGTCCCGGTCGCGGGCGCGGGAGCCGGCGCGGCCGAGGCGGCGCCGGCGGCTGCGCCGATCGCGACGCAGGCGGGGACGGGCAAGGGTGCGCCGATGACTCCCTCGAGTGGCAAGGCCGCTGACCCGGTCGTGCTGCCCGGGCCGCAGGCGCCGGCGCCGCAGGCCGTTGCCGCCGAGGTGCCCTCGGCGCCGATTCCAGCCGTCTTGGCCGGCACGACGACAGCGCTTCCGGCGTGTGGGGCGGTGGGCGTACCGGCGCAGTAGTTACGGAATCCCGGTGGCGCCGAGAGTGAAGGCGGTGCACAGGATGACGAACTGGCCGAAGCAGCACAACAGCGGCACGGCGAAGTGCAGTCGTTGGCGTTTCCACAAGTGGGCGTAGGTCCCCATAACGATCTCGAGGATGATCAGGACGGCGGTTCCCACCCCACTGATCAGCACCGCCTCCCGGAGATGGGCTCCTCGATCGCAGTGCACATGGTGAATGCGGCACTGGTCGTGTGGATCGGCGGTCACGAGCAGGGCCAGATTCAGCAGCACGGTGAAAACCACCAGCACGGCATGCAGCGCGACGAGCCCGACCGCCCCGCCGTTTCCCCGTCCCGTTCGGAAGGCTGGATTCTGGGCTGTCATCGCCCGATTGTCGGTTACTTTCCGGCTTCGCGCAGAGCTCGTCGAAACTTCGGCGCCGGCCACAGCTATCCGGCTGCAACCCTGCAGAGTCTGTATCAACACATCTTCGGTGGCTGCCGATGAATCCATCGATCTTCGTCTCCACCTCGCAGTCGCGCGGTGGCCCGATGATGCACGACGCGGGGCGGTCTCGACGTTCTGCGCAAGCGTGAAGTCCTCGTCGAACAGACCCGCCCAGCACCCGGAGTGCGACACGTGGGCAACGGAGAACCCCACGGCCCACGGCAAGGCCGATGAAATGTCACTGATGTCCTGAGGCACCACACCGCGTCGGCGGCATCGGGTATACTCGAACATATGTTCGATAGATTGCCGTGCCTTCCGTGTGGGTTGGCGGAATATGACGGCTACCTGGCGGAGGTGGTGGCTCACCGGCGGGCGCTGCTGGAACAGACCGAGGAGTCGGTGGGCTGGGTGGCGCGCATTGGTGGGGCGGCGCGGGTGGTCAATCAGGGTGCGGCGGCGGAGTTGGTGGCGGTGGGGGCGTTGTTCGCCCACCGTTTGGTGGGCGGTGGGGAGCGGGGGCAGTGGGCGATCGACACGGTCAAGGCGGTGGCGGGGGAGGTGGCTGCGGGGTTGCGGATCAGTCAGGGCCGCGCGGAGACCAAGGTGCGTTATGCCCGGGCGATGCGGGAGCGGCTGCCGCAGGTGGCGGCGGTGTTCTGCGCCGGGGACATTGACTATGAGGCATTCACGACGATCGTGTACCGCACGGATCTGATCGAGGACCCCCAGGTGCTGGCGGCGGTGGATGCCACGGTCGCGGCGCGGGTGACGCGCTGGCCGTCGCTGAGCCGGGGGCGGCTCTCGGCGAAGGTGGATGCGATCGTGGCCCGCGCCGATGCCGATGCGCTGCGCCGCCGCACAGAGGTGGTTCAGGCCGAGCGGGAGGTGTGGATCAGCCCGCCCCAGGACGGGCTGGCGCAGATCGAGGGACGCCTGCGCGCCACCGATGCCCAGGCGATCGATGCGCGGCTGTCAGCGTTGGCGGCCACGGTCTGCGGCAACGATCCGCGCACCCTGGCGCAGCGCCGCGCCGATGCCCTGGGGGCCTTGGCCGCCGGTGGCACCCGGCTGGGTTGTGAGTGCGCGCGCCCGGACTGCACCGCCGCCGGGCGCAAGCCGGCCAGCCCGGTGGTGATTCATGTGATCGCCGAGCAGGCCACCCTCAATGGCCGCAGCGACCAGCCGGGGTGCCTGATGGGCGGTGAGGACCTGATCACCCCCGAGCTGCTGGCCGAGTTGGCGTTGACGGCCAAGCAGGTGCCGTTGATCCACCCCGGCTACGCCGCACCCGAACCCCACTACCACCCTTCGCAGGCGTTGGCCGATTTCGTGCGGGCCCGGGATTTGACGTGCCGCTGGCCGGGTTGCGAGGTGCCGGCCATCCACTGCGATCTCGACCACACCATCCCCTGGGCCCAGGGCGGGCCCACCCATGCGGGCAACATGAAGTGTTACTGCCGCACCCATCATTTGATGAAAACGTTCTGGGGCTGGACTGAGAAACAACTCGCCGACGGCACCCTGATCCTGACCAGCCCCGGCGGGGACACCCACGTCACCACCCCCGGGTCTGCGTTGTTGTTTCCCAGCCTGTGTCACGCCGTGGGCGGCATGCCCGCCCCTGAAGCCCAGACTCCACCCACCGATTACTGCGCCGAGCGCACCGCGATGATGCCCACCCGCCGCCGCACCCGCACCCAGGCCCGCGCCGCGCGCGTGGCCGCCGAACGCCGCGCCAACCACCACGCCCGCACCACCGCCACCGGCCCACCCGACGACGAACCCCCACCCTTCTAGCTGGGCGGCCGATCGGGGTTGAGGGTCGACGGTTGCGGCGGCTTGACGTCGGCTTCCTTGCCGCTGTCGACAGCCGGGACACCCTCTTTGACGATCACCGGGTCACCAACGTGGACGGTGTTGAAGTACCACTCCGCGTCGGTGGGGCTCAGGCTGATGCAGCCGTGACTGACGTTGTCGACGCCCATCGCGTTGACCGCCCACGGCGCCGAATGGACGTACAGACCGTGGTTGGTGATGCGGACGGCATAGTCGACCTGCAGCCGGTAACCGTCGGGGTTGTCGACGGGAATGCCGACGCTGCTCGAATCCATCATCACCGAGCGGTCTTTGGCCAGCACGCTGTAGGTTCCCACCGGCGTCGCGTACTCCGGCCTGCCCATCGACGCCGGCAACACTCCCGCTTCACCGAAGTGCGACCGGTGATGCGGCGCCGGGAGGGCCGGCGGCGCCGTATCGGCTTCCACCCCGTCGATGCTGACGGTGAAGGTGTGGTTGGTGACATCCGCGACGCCGACCACGGCCGGACCCGTCTTGAACTCCGTGCGCAGACCGCCCACCGAGAGCGCCACGGTGCTGTGTGCCGGCCAGAACCGGTCGGGCACCCATTGCACGACGTTGCTGTCCACCCACTCGAATTTGCCGCTCATCGCGGGCGCCGATGTCACTTCGATGGCGCGCTCCACGGCCTCACGATCCGCGACCGGACTGCCGAAAGTCACCACGACCGGGTGGGCGACACCCACGACGGAGCCGCGTACGGGCAGCATCGCGACGATGCCGGAATAGCCGCTCGAGGTGCTTGCCGCCATCAGCGTTACACCGGCGTGCCCCGCGATCACCGTCGAAGTGATACACAGGAACGCCAGCAGAGACCGGATCGCCGCCCGCATGGCTTTTTCTCCAGGGTCAATTTGTCGGATGGGTAATAAGACGTCGCTGCTCGAATGGTAGGGCCGCCACCAGCGCGTAAACGTAAGCGCGCGTGCGCAAGTCGGTCAGTGTTTGGTTACAAGTCGGTCTCCATCCGGCCTTGTCACCCCCTACGGCGACACTGTGCTCATGCTCGACTTGCTCGACCTGGTTGCGCCGCTGCAATGCGGCGGCTGCGGAGTTCCGGCAACCCGATGGTGTCCGGCGTGCGCCGCCGCACTCGCCGTCGAGCCGGGCGAGCCGCTGGTGATCAGTCCCCGCATCGACCCGGAAGTCCCCGTGTTCGCGCTCGGTCGCTATACCGGCGTCCGCCGCCAGGCCGTCCTGGCGCTCAAGGAGCGCGGCCGCTCAGACCTGGTGACACCCCTGGCGCACGCCCTGGCCGTCGGCCTCCACCGGCTCTGTAGCTGGGGCATGGTGGAAACCCCGCTGACGATCGTGCCCGCGCCCACCCGGCGATCCGCTGCCCGCCGGCGCGGCGGGGATCCGATCGCCCGGATCGCGCATGCCGCCGTGGCCGCCAATCCCGACGTCACGGTCACCGCCGCGTTGCGCATGCGGGGCCTGGCCCGCGACTCGGTGGGCCTGGACAGCTCAGCCCGCGAACGCAACATCGCCGGCCGGGTTCGGCTGCGCGGTCCACTGCCCGACACCGAGGTGTTGGTCGTCGACGACGTCGTAACCACCGGGGCCACGGCCCGGGAATCCGTTCGGGTGCTGCGGACCGCCGGCGTGCGGGTAGCCGCGGTTCTCGCCATCGCCGCCGCGTGAAGAACTCGCAACAGGTCTGCGAATGGGGTGGCACGGTGAGGCGAACAAGGGCTAACGTCGACAACACCAGCAGCACCCGCGGTAGGAGGTGAGAATACGATCTCTTGCTCCGGCGGGCAGCCTGCGGCGGTGGCTCTTTCGTACCGCTCTAACCCCGTCGGCGCGTATCTGAATCAGTGCCGGGCACGCAGGTCGCGTGTGACGTGAAAAGAGAAACGAGTTGTCACGAATGCCAAGGCTTACCGCGGATTCCGAGCAGGTTCTCGATGCAGCCGGAACCGAAGACCAGGCCGAACCGACGGCCAACGCCGAGATCGTGTTCAAAGGGCGCAACGTCGAGATACCCGATCATTTCCGTGTCTACGTTTCACAGAAGCTCGCCCGCTGCGAGCGGTTCGACAAGACCATCTACCTTTTCGACGTCGAGCTTGACCATGAGCGCAACCGCCGCCAACGCAAGGCCTGTCAGCGCATAGAGATCACCGCCCGCGGTCGCGGCCCGGTCGTGCGCGGCGAGGCTTGCGCCGACAGTTTCTATGCGGCGCTGGAATCAGCCGTCGCCAAGCTGGAGAACCGGCTGCGCCGTGGCAAAGATCGCCGCAAGGTGCATTACGGCGACAAGACGCCGGTGTCGTTGGCCGAGGCCACCGCGGTGCTGCCGCCGCCGGAGAAGGCGTTCAACGCCGAACCGGCCGATGCGCACGATCACCTGGGCGCCGAGCCGGACCGCAAGGACCATAAAGACCACCAGCCGGGCAAGGTGGTGCGCACCAAGGAGCACCCGGCCAAGCCGATGTCGGTCGACGACGCGCTCTACGAGATGGAGCTCGTCGGGCACGACTTCTTCCTGTTCTTCGACAAGGAGACCGAGCGGCCGTCGGTGGTTTATCGCAGGCACGCCTACGACTACGGCCTGATCAGATTGGCCTGATCACCCCGTCACCTAGGATGGGGGTCGCCTGAAAGACTCCTACCCAACAGGGGAACAAAGCTGTGCTGTCGAGATTGCTGCGCCTTGGTGAAGGTCGCATGGTCAAACGCCTCAAGAAGGTGGCCGACTATGTGAACACGTTGTCGGACGACGTAGAAAAGTTGACCGATGCGGAACTGAGGGCCAAGACCGACGAGTTCAGACGGCGACTGGCAGACGAGAAAAACCCGGAGGACCTCGAAGACCTGCTCCCCGAGGCGTTCGCGGTGGCCCGCGAGGCCGCCTGGCGGGTGCTCGACCAGCGCCCGTTCGACGTGCAGGTGATGGGCGCAGCGGCCCTGCACCTGGGCAACGTCGCTGAGATGAAGACCGGTGAGGGCAAGACCCTGACCTGTGTATTGCCGGCCTACCTCAACGCGCTGGCCGGCAAGGGCGTGCACGTCGTCACCGTCAACGACTACCTGGCCAAACGTGACAGCGAGTGGATGGGTCGGGTGCACCGCTTCCTCGGCCTGGACGTCGGCGTCATCCTGGCCCAGATGACGCCGGAGGAACGCCGCGTCGCCTACAACGCCGACATCACCTACGGCACCAACAACGAGTTCGGCTTCGACTACCTGCGCGACAACATGGCGCACTCGCTGGACGACCTGGTGCAGCGCGGGCACAACTTCGCCATCGTCGACGAGGTCGACTCCATCCTGATCGACGAGGCCCGTACGCCGCTGATCATCTCCGGGCCGGCCGACGGTGCGTCCAACTGGTACACCGAGTTCGCCCGGCTGGCGCCGCTGATGCAGAAGGACACCCACTACGAGGTGGACCTGCGCAAGCGCACGGTGGGCGTGCACGAGAAGGGCGTGGAGTTTGTCGAGGACCAGCTCGGCATCGACAACCTCTACGAGGCGGCCAATTCTCCGCTGGTCAGCTACCTCAACAACGCGCTGAAGGCCAAGGAGCTGTTCAACCGCGACAAGGACTACATCGTTCGCAACGGTGAGGTCCTCATTGTCGACGAGTTCACCGGACGCGTGCTGATCGGTCGCCGCTACAACGAGGGCATGCACCAGGCCATCGAGGCCAAGGAACACGTCGAGATCAAGGCCGAGAACCAGACGCTGGCCACCATCACACTGCAGAACTACTTCCGGCTCTACGACAAGCTGGCCGGCATGACCGGTACCGCCCAGACCGAGGCGGCCGAGCTGCACGAGATCTACAAGCTGGGCGTGGTGCCGATCCCGACCAACAAGCCGATGGTCCGCACCGACCAGTCCGACCTGATCTACAAGACTGAAGAGGCCAAGTACATCGCCGTGGTCGACGACGTCTCGGAGCGTTACGAGAAGGGCCAGCCGGTCCTGATCGGCACCACCAGCGTCGAGCGCTCGGAGTACCTGTCGCGCCAGTTCACCAAGCGGCGCATTCCGCACAACGTCCTCAACGCCAAGTACCACGAGCAGGAGGCCGGCATCATCGCCGAGGCCGGCCGGCGTGGCGGCATCACCGTGGCCACCAACATGGCCGGCCGCGGTACCGACATCGTGCTGGGCGGCAACGTCGACTTCCTCACCGACAAGCGGTTGCGCGAGCGCGGTCTGGACCCGGTGGAGACGCCCGAGGAATACGAAGAGGCCTGGCACCAGGAGCTGCCCAAGGTCAAAGAGGAAGCGAGCTCGGAGGCCAAGGAGGTCATCGAGGCCGGCGGCCTGTACGTGCTGGGCACCGAGCGCCACGAGTCCCGCCGTATCGACAACCAGCTGCGCGGCCGGTCCGGCCGCCAGGGCGACCCGGGGGAGTCGCGGTTCTACCTGTCGCTGGGTGACGAGCTCATGCGCCGCTTCAACGGCGCGGCGCTGGAAAGCCTGCTGACCCGGCTGAATCTGCCCGACGACGTCCCGATCGAAGCCAAGATGGTCACTCGCGCCATCAAGAGCGCGCAGACCCAGGTCGAGCAGCAGAACTTCGAGATGCGCAAAAACGTCCTGAAGTACGACGAGGTGATGAACCAGCAGCGCAAGGTCATCTACGCCGAGCGCCGCCGCATCCTCGAGGGGGAGAACCTCAAGGAGCAGGCCAAGGAAATGCTGACTGACGTCATCACCGCGTACGTAAACGGTGCGACGAGTGAGGGCTACGCCGAGGACTGGGACCTGGACGCATTGTGGACGGCGCTCAAGACGCTGTACCCGGTAGGCATCAGCCACGAGAGCCTCACTCACCACGACGCGGACTCCGAGCGCGACGACCTGACCCGCGAGGAACTCCTCGACGAACTGCTCAAGGATGCCGACAAGGCTTATGCCGCAAGGGAAGCCGAGTTGGAGGAGATCGCAGGCGAGGGCGCGATGCGCCAACTGGAGCGCAATGTGCTGCTCAACGTGATCGACCGGAAGTGGCGTGAGCACCTCTACGAGATGGACTACCTCAAGGAGGGCATCGGGCTGCGCGCGATGGCCCAGCGGGACCCGCTGGTGGAGTACCAGCGCGAAGGCTACGACATGTTCATGGCCATGCTGGACGGCATGAAGGAGGAGTCGGTCGGCTTCCTGTTCAACGTCAGCGTGGAGGCGGTCCCGGCACCTCAGGTCGACGTCGCGCCGGTCGAACAGCCGGAAGGGTTGGCCGAATTCGCCACCGCTGCCGCTTCCGACGGCGGCGACGACGAGCCGGTGCGGGCGAAGGAGCCGGTAAGTACGTTGCGCGCCAAGGGAATCGACGACAGCGACGGGCCCGCCCTCACCTATTCCGGTCCGTCCGAGGACGGTTCGGCGCAGGTGCAGCGCAACGGCGGCGGGGCCAAGACCTCCGCCGGCGCCGCCGCGGGCGGCAGCCGCCGGGAACGGCGGGCCGCGGCGCGAAGCCAGGGCCGCGGCGCCAAGCCGCCGAAATCGGTGAAGAAGCGCTAGCTAGATCAGCGCCCGACGCCGAGGATCACGCCCCTAGCGCGAACGCTTCGACCGGCAGAGCGTAGCCGCGCAGGTTCAGCAGGCGTCGCTGCGACATCGCCATGCGGTCGTCGGCCACGCCGGCGGCAACGAGCAACTCCCCGCCCGCAGCGTGCTGTTGCATCCGCGCGGCGACATTGACCGGATCGCCCAGGGCGGTGAAGTCGACGACGGCGTCACCGACGTTGCCCACGTACGCGATGCCGGCGTTGACCGCCACACCCAACTCCAGCCACGGCCCCTCGGCGCTGCCGTAACCGACCGCTTGCAGCAGGTCCAATCCGGCCGCGACGGCATGGCCCCGGTACTGCGGACCGCTGATGCCGCGGACGAAAAACGCCATCACCTCGTCGCCGATCAGTTTGTCGATCACCGCGTCGTGCCGCAGCAGCGTCTGCGTCGCGGCCCCGTAGAACCGGTTCAGCAGGGCCGCGAAGTCTTTGGCCGCGCCGCGCTGACCCAGCGCGGTGGACCCCCGGACGTCGGCGAACAGCACCGCGACGTCCACCTCGGCGCCGCCCGCCGGCAGCGCGTCGCAGCAACGACTGCACAGGTTCGGGTTCTTGCGCGAGGGACTGAACCCGGCGACGGCGAGAACCCGGCCGGCGGGGCCGCCGAACGGGTTGTTGCACAGCTTGCATCGCGGCGCCGATGGCAGGTAGCGGAACACCCGCCGTGCCTTGACCAGCGATGCGTGACCGTCGGTGAGGACGCTGTCCCAGGGGTTGTGTTCGATCGCCGTGACCATGGGCCCAGGCTAGGGCCACGCAACGGGGCGTCACATGGGGCAGTTGCCCCAGTAAGTGCAGAAGCCCCATAGAGTGCAGAATGAGGGCGTGCGCAAAGCCGAGTTGCTGGCGGCTATATCGCTGGCTATCGACCTCGGTCTGGGTCAACCGATGGAACACATGCTTCGGTCCACCCTGATCGCAACCCGCGTCGCCGACCGGATGGGTCTGGACGCGGGCCAGCGCGCGACGGTGTACTACGCCAATCTGGTGGGCTGGATCGGTTGTCACGCCGATTCCCATGAACTTTCGGCGCTGTTCGGTGACGACATAGCGTTCCGGGCCGACACCTACGGGGTGGATATGGCCGGCCTGCCGTTCCTGCGTCTGATGGTCAGCCACGTCGGGCGCGGACTGCCCGCGTGGGAACGCGGACTGCGCTCGGCGGCCTTCCTGCTCACCGCCCGCAACCAGGTGGCCAGCCTGATCAGTTCGCACTGCAGTTCGGCCGGGGTGCTCTCCGATCGGATCGGCCTGGACAGCGAGGTGGGGGCGGCGCTGGCCTACATCTTCGAGCGCTGGGACGGCCGGGGAATGCCGAACGGCGCTCGCGGAGAAGACATTCCACTTGAGATCCACATCGTCCACCTGGCCGATGTCATCGAGGTCCATCTGCGCACGGGCGGCCTGGATCACGCGGTCGAGACCGCCCGGTCCCGCCGTGGCACGCAGTTCAGCCCTGCGGTGGCCGATGTGTTCACCCGCGATGCGGCCGCGATCGTCGACGGCCTACTCGAAATAGACGTGTGGACCGCGGCTCTGGCGCAGGCACCCGATCGCGACCGCATCATCGGCGCCGACGAGATCAACGAATTACTCAGGGCGATGGCGGATTTCGTCGATCTGAAATGTCCATGCTCACCGGGCTACTCGCGCGGCGTCGCCGATCTCGCGGCCGCGGCGGCCCGGCACTGCCGCATGCCGCCCGCCGATATCACCCGTCTGTACCGCGCGGGCCTGGTCCAGGGTCTGGGCAGACTGGGTGTGTCCAACCAGATCTGGGAGAAGAAGGGCCCGCTGAGTACGGCCGAATGGGAGCGGGTACGGATGTACCCCTACCTGACCGGCCGGATCCTGAGCCGGATCGACGGCCTGGAGTCGGTGGTGTCGGTGGCCACCAAGCACGAGGAACGTATCGACGGATCGGGCTTTCCCCGTAGCCTTTCCGGCAACGAATTGACCCCTCAGGACCGGCTTCTCGCCGCCGTGGTGGCCTACCGGCAACTGCTCGAACCACGCCCGCAACGGGCCGCCCTCGATCCGGACGCCGCCGCGGCCGAACTGCGCCGGGAGGCGCGCGGCGGACGCCTGGACGCCGACTCGGTGGAAGCCGTGCTGGCCGCGGCCGGGCATCGGGCAACCCGGCGCACCTCATGGTCTTCCGGGCTCACCGCCCGGGAGGTGGAAGTCCTGCGGCTTGTCGCGCAGGGCCGGTCGAACCGTGAAATCGCCAGCCAGTTGTTCATCGCCGAGAAGACCGCGCGCAATCACGTCGAGCGGATCTACACCAAGTTGGGCGTCAACAACCGCACGCAGGCAAGCCTTGCGGCGATCGACCGCGGGATGATTTGAGGCAAGCGCCCCATGTAACCGGTCCCGCCGCCGGCCGATGATCCTCAGCATGACCGCACTAGTACATGCCATCGATGTGAGCCGACGGGTCGGCACACGACAAATCCTGCAGAAACTGTCGCTCCGCATAGAACCGGGGGAGCTGGTCGCCATCGCCGGTGGCAGCGGAGCGGGAAAGACCACTCTGCTGAAAATCCTTGCGGGACTGCAGCCGCCGACCGGCGGGGCGGTCTCGCACAACGTGGCAGGAGAAGGCGCCGGGCGAAAAGCAGGTGTCGGCTACGTGCCCCAGGACGACATCATCCACCTCGAAATGCCGCTCCGCCGCACGCTGCGCTACGCGGCGCGGCTCCGACTGCCGGCGGGCACCACGGCCGGCGAGGCGGACCGTGCGGTCGAGCAGGTCATGAAGGATCTCGACCTGACCGACCGGGCCGAGGTGCCGGTGCGTTCGC
Source organism: Mycobacterium sp. Z3061 (assembly GCF_031583025.1). Taxonomy (NCBI): domain Bacteria; kingdom Bacillati; phylum Actinomycetota; class Actinomycetes; order Mycobacteriales; family Mycobacteriaceae; genus Mycobacterium; species Mycobacterium pumcae. The sequence continues at coordinate 1,635,622 of NZ_CP134062.1, forward strand.
TGTCCGGCGGCCAGCGCAAGCGCGCCAGCATCGCCGTCGAACTGCTGACCCGCCCGCGCCTGTTCTTCCTCGACGAACCGACCTCCGGGCTCGACCCCTCGACGGCGGCCGACGTGATGCGGCTGCTGCGCGGCCTGAGTCGGCGCGGGGTGACGGTCGTGCTCACCACGCATGAGCCGGCCGGCATCGATCAGTGTGACCGGGTGATCTTTCTGGCCCGCGACGGCCGTCTCGCATTCAACGGCAGCCCGGCGAACGCACGCCGGCATTTCGGGGTGCACAACCTGGCCGACGTATATGACCGACTGGTCGGTGACTACATCCCGATGGTCGAGCCGATCGCACACCGGACGGGTGCGACGACGCCCGCCGGCCCGGAAATCAAGCGCCCGAACGCCTTTCGGCAGTGGTGGCTGCTGACGCGCCGCAATGCCGACGTGCTGGTCCGCAACCGGCTGACCCTGGCGGTGCTGCTCGGTTCACCGGTACTGGTCACGGCCATGATGGCGACGCTGTTCCGGCGCGGGGCGTTCGACCCCGGTGGCGCCGGCGATGTCGGCCCGGCCCAGATCGTCTTCTGGATCGCGTTCGACGGCTTCTTCTTCGGCCTCACCTACGGTTTGCTGCAAATCGTCGGGGAGATCGCCGTGTTCCGGCGGGAACGCCTTGCCGGGCTCAGCGTGGCGGCCTACGTGGCGTCCAAGGTCACCGCCTTGCTGCCGGTGCTGGCCGCGGTGAGCGCGGTGCTGCTGCTCGTGCTGCGGGGTCTGGGCCGGTTGCCGGCCGCCGGATGGCATGTCTACGCCCTGCTGTTCGCGACGATGGTGATCGAAGCGACCTCCGCGCTGGCCCTCGGCCTGCTCGCCTCCGCCGCGGTGCACAACGCCGCTCAGGCGGCGCTCGCGCTGCCCATGCTGTGCTTCCCACAGGTGTTGTTCGGCGGCGCCATCGTCCCCGTCGACAAGATGGCCCTGCCGGGGCGGTTGATGAGCCTCGGCCTGTCCAACCGCCATGCGTTCGAAGCGCTAGGGCGCGATCTGAACCTGGACCGGTTCACCACCACGATGCCGGCCATGTCCGGCTACCGGGAGACGTTCAGCGGAGGCACCGGTGGAAGCCTGCTGGCGCTGGGCTGCTTCGCGGTCGCACTCACGCTGGCCACGGTGTGGGTACTGGACCGCAGGTCCGGCGTCAGGTCGGCCGGCTGAGCCGCACCCTACCCACTTCGTCCAGCGCGTCGGCGCCGCGGGGCTGCTCGAACAGCACCTCGGCGCCGCGGCCGTCCACCAGCAGGGTGGCGATGGTGTTGCCGAACAGGGGACCGCAGGTGTTCACCCAGGACAGCGGAGGCGCCGGAACGTGGCGCAGGCGTGCCCACCAGCGCGCCAGCTTGGCAGCGGGACGCGTCCAAGCCAGGGTGAACACCGGCTTGACGAACAGCGGCACGTAGTTGTTCACCGGTGAGCACACCAGTTGGTGCACCGCGGCCTGCTCACCCGACTCACCGGCCCACTCGGCGCGCGCGGCGTAGCTGTGGTGCACGTCGCCGGACAGTACGTTGACGGTGGCCGGCCCCGTGGAATGACCGGCCACCGATCTAATCAGCTCGGCCAGCCGTTCGAACGATTTGTGGAACGCCGGCCAGTGTTCGAAATCCACTGCCTGGCGCGTCTTTTCGGCAAGCCTGCCGGGCAGCCCGGGCCGGTCGGCGTTGCGTTCGTTGACCGCTTCCAAGTCTCCGAGGGCGGGCGGCATCAGCCAGGGCACCGACGTGGCCAGCATCAGGTGGTCCAATTCGTCGAGGCCGTCGCAGACCTGTGACTGCACCCAGTCGAACTCGTGCTCGCCGATCATCATGCGTTGGCCCGAGTCCAGGATCCGGCCGTTGCGTGAGTCGATCATGATGAGCCGGCTACGGCCGAAATCCCATCGGTAGCTGAACCTAACGCCCTTGTTGCCGTCCACCTCTGCGTCGGCGCGGTCGGCCAGCTCGACCAGGTGTGGCCAGCAGTCACCGTCGGTCGCCAGCAGGCGCCGGTAGTCCTCGTCCGCGGCCAGCTCAGCCGGGCTCAGGTTGCCCAGGTGCTGATACACCCAGTAAGAGGCCAGCCCGGCTCTGATCCGGTCGCGCCACCACGGTTTCTCCTGCATGTCGGCCCGCCAGGAAGACGACGTGTTCCAGTCGTCCCTGATGTCGTGGTCGTCGAAGATCATCGCGGTGGGAACCGTGGACATCAGCCACCTGATCTCGGGGTCGCTCCACGAATGACGGTACAGCCGTTCATATTCGGTGAAACTCACCACCTCGTCCGGGGGACGCTTGGCCCGCTTGGCCCGGCCGCGGCGGCCGGCCAGCCGTCGCCGCGCCTCTGGTGTCAGCTCATCCGCGTACAACTGGTCGCCGAGCAGGATGAGCGCCTCGGGCCAGTCTTCGGTCGGCTGGGTGGCCATCCGGGCGGCGTACACGTCCAGCGCGTCGAACCCGAGTTTCGACTCGATGCTCGAGTCGTCGGTCTTGGGGTACCGGCACGATCCGAAGATCGCCCGCAGCCGATGGGTGGATTCCGGCCCCCGGGTCCGGATGACGCTCGGCGGGAACGTTGAATCCGGCAGCGGCCAAACCACTTCGCCGTTGCACCTGACGTCGTATTCGGTGACCGTGTCCGGAGTCAGCCCGGTCACCGTCACCAGCGCGTAGTGGTGATCCTGCACGGCGAACGTCCGGGCCGATCCGCCCAGTACCTGCACCGTTGCCGCACTGTCGGTTTGGACCCACACCAGCGCGGTCGTATCGGACACGTGCCGCAACGCCGGGCCGAGCAAGAGTGCCATTCAACCACCCTACGGGCGGGCGGCGGTCCAAGTTGAGGCATCCGCCCCATGCCCACACGCATGGTCTCGCCGAACAATCAGCCCATGAAACGCTATCTGACAATCTGTTACGGCACCCTGAGCTACCTGGTGTTCCTGGTCGCCTTCCTGTACGCCGTCGGCTTCGTCGGCGCAATCCTGGTGCCGCGCAACGTAAACACCGGAATCAGCGCACCCTTGTGGCAGGCGCTGCTGATCAATTCGGCGCTGCTCGGCCTGTTCGGCGTGCAGCACAGTGTGATGGCCCGTCCGGCGTTCAAACGCTGGTGGACTCGATGGGTGCCGACGACGATCGAGCGCAGCACCTATGTGTTGCTGGCCAGTTCGGTGCTGCTGGTGCTCTACTGGCAGTGGCGCAGCATGCCGGTGCATGTCTGGGAGGTGCGGCAACCGGCCGGGCGCTGGGTGATTTGGGTGTTGTTCTGGGTCGGATGGGCGACGGTGTTGGCCTCGACCTTCATGATCAATCATTTCGACCTGTTCGGGTTGCGGCAGGTCTATCTCGCCTGGCGAGGGAATCCATACAACGACTTGGGTTTTCGCACTCATCTGCTCTACCGGTTGGTGCGTCACCCGATCATGCTCGGCTTTCTGGTGGCGTTCTGGGCGGCGCCGACGATGACAGCGGGGCACCTGCTGTTCGCCATCGGTACCACGGCCTACATCCTGATCGCCCTGCAGCTGGAAGAGCGCGACCTGACGGCGCAGCTCGGCGAGCAGTACCGCGACTACCGTCGCCGGGTTCCGATGCTGGTTCCCCGCGTCCGGCGATCAGCCGATGTGCAGGGCTACCACCAGCCATCGGCCGGGAGGTAGCTGCTCCACCCGGCAGGCGATCGCGTGGACCCGCTCGCCGCGACTGTACGAGCCGAATACCTCGGCGGCGTCGTCACCGAGGGCAGGCTGGACCCGCATCCGGCGCAACACCGCGGCGCCGGGCGTCCCGGCCGTGGCCCGGCCGACCGCCAGCACCGCGTCGACCAGTGACGGCGCCAGCACCGTGCCGAGTTGGGCGGCCGGGCGGCGCCGGTCGATGACCTCCAGCACGCGGCGCAGCGCGGCGTCGGCGAAGGCGGCCGCCTGGCGCATCCGTGGCGACAGCGGCGTCTTCGGCGCCGGGCGAGGACGCGGGCGCGGGACCGACGCCGGCGATGAGGGCCGGCAGCGCGGCGCGTCAGGGCCGGGCGGGTGCGCCGGCGGTTCGTAGTCGATCACCGGCGTTACGGCGGTGTCGGAAACGGGCACCCGTGGAGAGTGGCAGACGATCGCCGGTCTGCGGTATTCACCCGCCGGCATTGATCCACAAGCGCCGTGGGCGCCAGCCCCGACCTTCGCGGACCCGCGAATGCGGTTACCGTGGGGCGACTGCATGATCCCGAAAACGAAAGGCGACGACTTGAGGAGGACCGAGCCGCGATGGTGACTCGCTTGTCCACTGCGGACGCGTCCTTCTACCGGCTGGAAAACACGGCGACCCCGATGTACGTCGGTTCGCTGTCGATCCTGCGGCGCCCGCGATCCGGATTGAGCTATGAGACGCTGCTGGCCACCGTCGAACAGCGGTTACCGCAGATCCCGCGGTACCGCCAGAAGGTGCGCGAGGTCAAGTTCGGCATGGCGCGGCCGGTGTGGATCGACGACCGCGACTTCGACATCACCTATCACGTGCGGCGGTCGGCGCTGCCGTCCCCGGGCAGCGACGAGCAACTGCACGAACTGATCGCGCGGCTGGCTGCGCGGCCGTTGGACAAGTCGCGGCCGTTGTGGGAGATGTACCTCGTCGAAGGCCTGGCCAAGAACCGCATCGCGCTGTACACCAAATCGCATCAGGCGCTGATCAACGGGATGGGCGCGCTCGAGATCAACCATGTGATCGCCGACCGGACGCGGCGCTCGCCGTCGTTTCCAGAGGACATCTGGGTCCCCGAGCGCGACCCCGGCAGCACCCGGTTGATGATCGGCGCGATCGGCGACTGGATCGCGGGCCCGGGCACGCAGATGCGCGCCGTGGGGTCCTCGCTGGCGGGGCTGGTGACCAGCTCGACCCAGCTCATGGAGGCCGGCCGCCGGGTGTTCGACATCGCGCGCACGGTCGCGCGCGGTACCGCGCCCAGCAGCCCGCTCAACGCTCCCGTGTCGCGCAATCGGCGCTTCACGGTCGCGCGCGGCAAGCTCGACGATTACCGCGCGGTGCGGGCGCGCTACGACTGCGACATCAACGACGTGGTGCTCGCCGTGGTGACCGGGGCGCTGGGCAACTGGCTGATGTCGCGCGGGGAGGCGGTTTCGTCGACGGCGACGGTGCGCGCGCTCGCGCCGCTGTCGGTGTACGCCGACGAACAACTCGACTCGACCGGCCCGGGCCAGGCGATGAGCGAAGTGACACCGTTCCTCGTCGACCTGCCGGTGGGGGAAGGCAACGCGGTGGTGCGGCTGTCGCAGATCGCCCATGCCACCGAGTCCAACCCAGCAGCATCCAGCAGGGTGGACGCGAGGACCATCGTCACGTTGTCCGGGTTCGCCCCGCCGACTTTGCACGCGATGGGAATCCGGGTGGCGACCAGCTTTGCGGCCCGCTCCTACAACCTGCTCATCACCAACGCGCCGGGCGCGCAGTCGCAGATGTACATCGCCGGCACCAAGTTGCTGGAAACCTATGCGGTGCCGCCGTTGCTGCACAATCAGGCACTGGCGATCAGTGTCACCTCCTACAACGGGATGCTGTATTTCGGGATCAACGCCGACCGCGACGCCATGAGCGACGTCGACCTGCTGCCGGGTCTGCTGAACCAGGCACTGGACGAGCTGCTGGAAGCTTCCCGGTAGTTCGGCGCGGGTACCGATAACATCCATTGATGTGAGCACCCCGAAGAAGAAGAAATCCGCGGCAGCGCCGAAGATCTCCAATGATCTCTATGAGGCCGAATTATTCAGGCTGCAAACGGAATTCGTGAAACTTCAGGAGTGGGTGCGGCACTCCCAGTCCCGCGTCGTGGTCATCTTCGAGGGACGCGACGGGGCCGGCAAGGGCGGCGCCATCAAGCGGATCACCGAATACCTCAACCCGCGGCTCGCCACCATCGCGGCGCTGCCCGCGCCGACCGACCGGGAACGCGGTCAGTGGTACTACCAGCGCTACATCGCCCATCTGCCGGCCAGCGGAGAAATCGTCCTCTTCGACCGCTCCTGGTACAACCGCGCCGGTGTGGAAAAGGTCATGGGATTCTGCACCCCACAGGAGTACGTGCTGTTTCTGCGGCAGACGCCGATTTTCGAGCAGATGCTGATCGACGACGGGATCCTGCTGCGCAAATACTGGTTCTCGGTATCCGAGACCGAACAGCTGCGGCGATTCAAAGCCCGCCGCAACGACCCGGTCCGGCAATGGAAACTCAGCCCGATGGACATGGAGTCCATCTATCGCTGGGAGGAATACTCGCGCGCCAAAGACGAGATGATGGTGCACACCGATACCCCGGTCAGCCCCTGGTACATCGTGGAATCGGACATCAAGAAGCACGCGCGACTCAACATGATGCACCACTTGCTCTCCACGATCGAATACGAAGAAGTGAAGAGGCCCAAGGTCACCATTCCCGAAAGGCCGGTCGTGAGTGGCGATTACAAGCGGCCGCCGCGTGAATTGTCGACCTACGTCGACGACTACGCGGCCACGTTGATCAAGCCGGCATGACCCAGGTCTACATCCCGGCCACCCTGGCGATGCTGCAACAACTCGTCGCCGACGGGTCGCTGCAACCGGTCAGCGGCACGGCCTTCGCAGTGACGCCGACGTTGCGGGAGTCCTATGCCGAGGGCGACGACGATGAACTCGCCGAGGTGGCACTGCGGGAGGCCGCGCTGGCGTCCTTGCGGTTGCTTGCGGTGGAGCACGGAGACGGGCTGCCGCCGCGGCGGGCGGTGCTGGCCGCCGACGTCGATGACATCGTTTTCCGCCCCGATCTCGATGACGCGGTGGTCAGGCTGTCCGGCCCGGTGCCGATTGACCGGGTGATCGCCGCTTATGTGGACAACGCCGGCGCCGAGCAGGCGGTGCTGGCGGCCATCGAGGCGATCGATGAGGCCGACCTGGGCGACGAGGATGCCGACCTGATGGTCGGCGATGCCCAGGATCACGACCTGGCCTGGTACGCCACGCAGGAACTGCCTTTCCTGCTCGAGCTGCTCTGAACTAGCTACGCAACCGTAAGTTACGGTACCGTAGCTTCCGATATGGGCATCAAGAACGCGGTACTGTCCGCCAACGTCGTGAACACCAGGCGCCCGGTCGTCGCCGGTGCCGACCGGCATCCCGGCTGGCACGCGCTGCGCAAACTCGCCGCGCGAATCACCACCCCGTTGCTGCCCGACGACTACCTGCGCCTGGCCAATCCGCTGTGGTCGGCCCGCGAACTGCGGGGCCGCATTGTGGAGGTCCGGCGCGAGACCGAGGACTCCGCGACGCTGGTGATCAAACCCGGCTGGGGATTCAGCTTCGACTACCAGCCCGGTCAGTACATCGGTATCGGCCTCTTCATCGACGGGCGCTGGCGCTGGCGGTCGTATTCGCTCACGTCGACCCCGGTCAGCGCGGGCACGATCACGATCACGGTCAAGGCGATGCCCGAGGGTTTCCTGTCCACGCACCTGGTGGCCGGTGTCGAACCGGGGACCATCGTGCGACTGGCCGCGCCCCAGGGGAATTTCGTGCTGCCGGACCCGGCGCCGCCCTCGATCCTGTTCCTCACTGCCGGCTCGGGGATCACGCCGGTGATGTCAATGTTGCGAACCCTGTTGCGCCGCAACCAGATCGGCGATATCACGCATCTGCATTCGGCGCCTACCGAATCGGACGTCATGTTCGCCGCCGAACTGTCCGCACTGGCCGACGCGCACCCCGGCTATCGCCTCTCGGTGCGCCCGACCCGGGTCGAGGGTCGCCTCGATCTGTCCCGGCTCGATGAGCAGGTGCCCGACTGGCGGGATCGCCAGACCTGGGCGTGCGGACCGGAGGGCATGCTCGACCAGGCCACCAGGGTATGGAGCGCCGCGGGCCTCGGCGATCGGTTGCATCTCGAGCGTTTTGCGGTGGCCAAAGCGGCGCCGGCGGGGGCGGGGGGAACGGTGACGTTCGCCCGCAGCGGCAAGACTGTGGCCGCCGACGCGGCGACGTCGGTGATGGATGCCGGCGAAGGAGTCGGTGTGCAGATGCCGTTCGGTTGCCGGATGGGTATTTGTCAGTCGTGCGTCGTCGACTTGGTGGAGGGTCATGTTCGTGACCTGCGGACCGGAGAGCAGCACGATCCTGGATCCCGCGTGCAGACGTGCGTGTCGGCCGCATCGGGCGACTGTGCGGTCGACATCTAGAGTTACTGACAGGTAACCTACGGGTACGTAGGTTATTTCAGACCCCCGAGGAGACCATGGCGATCACGGACGTCGAAGTATTTGCGCACCTGACGGATGCCGACATTGAAAATCTGGGCATCGAACTGGATGCGATCCGCCGCGACATCGAAGACTCGCGCGGCGAACGAGACGCCCGCTACATCCACCGCACCATTGCCGCGCAGCGCGCCCTGGAGTTATCCGGCCGGGTGATCCTGGCCGCCAGCTCCCGGCGCAAGGCCTGGTGGGCCGGCACCGCAACGCTGGGCGTGGCCAAGATCATCGAGAACATGGAGATCGGCCACAACGTCATGCACGGCCAGTGGGACTGGATGAATGACCCCGAGATCCACTCCTCCACCTGGGAGTGGGACATGAGCGGGTCGTCCAAGCACTGGCGGTATACCCACAACTTCGTGCACCACAAGTACACGAACATCCTCGGCATCGACGACGACGTGGGCTACGGCCTGCTGCGGGTCACGCGCGACCAGCCCTGGAAGCGCTTCAACATCTTCAATCTGGTGTGGAACACCCTGCTCCTGCTGCTGTTCGAGTGGGGCGTCGGCATGCAGCACGTCGAGATCGGCAAGATCGTCAAGAAGCGGATGGACCACGCGGAGGCCCGCGAGCGGATCGACGAGTTCCTCCTGAAGGCCGGTCGCCAGGTGTTCAAGGACTATGTGGCGTTTCCGGCGCTCACCTCCCTGTCGCCCGGCGCCACCTACGGCTCGACGCTGAAGGCCAACGCACTGGCCAATGTGATCCGCAACGTCTGGGCCAACGCCGTCATCTTCTGCGGCCACTTCCCGGATGGGGCAGAGAAATTCACCAAGACGGACATGGTTGGTGAGACGCAGGGCCAGTGGTATCTGCGCCAGATGCTGGGAAGTGCCAACTTCGAGGGCGGCTGGCTGCTGCGGTTCATGAGCGGCAACCTGTGCCACCAGATCGAGCACCACCTCTACCCGGATCTGCCCAGCAACCGGTTGCACGAGATCTCGGTGCGCGTCCGGGAAGTCTGCGACAAGTACGACTTGCCCTACACCACAGGCTCTTTCCTGATGCAGTACGGAAAGACCTGGCGCACGCTGGCCAAGTTGTCGCTGCCGGACAAGTACCTGCGCGACGACGCCGACAATGCGCCCGAGACCCGCAGCGAACGGATGTTCGTCGAGCTGGGACCGGATTTCGCCGGGACCGACCCGACGACCGGACGCCGTCGCGGTCTCAAGACGGCGATCGCCACCGTGCGTGGCTGGCGGCGCAACCGGCGTGCAGTGGTCGCGCCCACCGATGACGACCTGGCGGCCTAACCTGGTCTAGTGCAGGTGTTCGTCGGCTCCCAGGTGTCGCACTGGGATTTCCCGCGGACCACCGCCAGCGTCGCCCTGATGGCTGAATTTGGTTGTCAGAACGGACTTTCCGTGTCGGACGTGCTCACGGATTCCGGGCTGTCCGAGGCCGACCTGCACGACCACGAGCGGATGATTCTGGGCCGCCAGGAACTGGCGGTCGCAACGAATCTGGTCAATCTGCTGGGCGACCCGGCCAACCTCGGTGTCCGGGTCGGCCGCAGTTATTACGTCGGATCGTTCGGCATCTTCGGGTTCGCCTGCCTGACCAGCTCGACACTGGGCGACGCCGTCCGGTTCGCGGCCCGGTACTACGACCTCAGCTACGGCTTCTGCCTGCCGACCGTCACCGTCGAGGGGCCGGTGGTGGCGTTGCGGCTCGACCTGCCCGACCTGACCGGGCCGGTGGCCGAATTCCTGATGCGGCGTGACCTCGCGGCGATCGCCCGGGTGATGTCGGAGTTGCTGGGCAGCCCGATCCCGTTCACCTCCATCGACTTCGCCGGCCCTGCCCCCGCATCGGGAGACGCCGCGGCGCGCGAGGCGTTCGGCGTCACGCCCGGATATGACTCACCGGCCACCGTGGCGCGCTGGCCGGTGGGGCTGCTGGACAACCGGCTACCGCAGGCCAGCGAGCTGAGCATGGTCATGTGCGAGCAGCAGTGCCAGGCGCTGCTGGAGCGGCGCCGACAGCGCACGGGCGTTGCCCGGCGGGTCCGCGACCGGCTGGCCTCGATCGACGGCGAACCCCACACGATCGCGGCCGTAGCCCGCCAGCTCGCGATGAGCGAGCGGACCCTGCGGCGGCGGTTGGCCGAGGAGAACACCACCTTCCGGGAACTGGTCGAGGAGGTACACCGGGTGCTGGCCGAGGAGCTGCTGGCCACCGGCGCGCTTTCGGTGGAGGACGTCGCGTTGCGGCTGGGCTACGCCGAGGCCACCAGCTTCATCGCCGCCTTCAAGCGGTGGACAGGGACGACGCCGGCCCGCTATCAGCGGTCGGCGACCTCACGTTTGGCCGGAATCATGGATTCGCCGTCCGCAATCGGCTGACGCCGAGGGCTTCCCCGCCCCTAACGTCGGAGACATGAAATCAAAACCTCGCGTTCTGGTGATCGGGGCCGGCTTCGGTGGTCTCGCCGCCGCCTACGAACTGTCCAAAGACGGGCTCGCCGACGTCACGGTTCTAGAGAAGGCCGACGACATCGGCGGCGTCTGGCGGGAGAACACCTACCCCGGGGCCGCGTGCGACGTCCCGTCGAACCTGTACTCGTACTCGTTCGCCCGCAAGACCGACTGGGGGCGGCGATACGCCGAGCAGCCGGACATCCTGGGCTACATTCACGACACCGCCGACCGGTTCGGTCTGCGCCGCCTGGTGCGGACGGGCGTCGAAGTCACCTCCGCCTCCTATGACGACAGCACCGCCAGTTGGCGGGTGGCGACCTCGTCCGGCGACGTGCTGGAGGCCGACGTGCTGATACCCGCGGTCGGGCAGCTGTCGCGGCCGGCGTTGCCGAACATCCCCGGACTCGACACGTTTGCGGGCCCGTCGTTCCATTCGGCTCAGTGGCGCCACGACGTCGACCTGACCGGCAAGCGGGTGGCCGTGCTGGGCACCGGCGCGTCGGCGATCCAGTTCGTCCCCCGTATCCGGCAGAACGCGGCCCAGGTCACCGTCTTTCAGCGGTCGGCGCCCTATGTGGTGCCGAAGCTCGACCGCGCTTACACCGATAAGCACCACGCGGCCTTCGCGAACGTCCCGGGATTCGCCGCGGCCATGCGCGGCACCATTTGGGAGACCACCGAACTTCTGGGTTTCGCGCTGACCAGGGCGGCGCCGCTGGCGCGCGTGCTGAAGACGCTCGCGTCGTCAAACCTCAAGCGTCACATCAAGGATCCGGTGTTGCGGGCGAAGCTCACCCCCGACTACGCGATCGGCTGCAAGCGTGTGCTGTTCAGCAGTGAGTGGTATCAGGCGCTGGCGTGTGACAACGTCTCTGTGGAGACCGGCGCCATCGCGGAGGTGACGCCGACCGGCGTACGGACGTCCGACGGACAGGTGCACGAAGTGGACGTGATCATCTACGGCACCGGCTTCAAGGCCACCGAATTCCTGGCCCCGATGACGATCACCGGCCGCCAGGGACGCGACCTGCACACCGAATGGGCCGAGGGTGCCCGCGCGCACCTCGGCATGGCTGTCCCGGGGTTTCCGAACATGTTCCTGATCTACGGCCCCAACACCAATCTCGGTAGTAGCTCGATCATTTTGATGATGGAGCAGCAGTCCCGCTACATCCGGCAGATCGTGCAGGAACTGGCCCGCGGTCCACGGGCCCGCGCGTTCGAGGTCCGGCGTGATGTCGAGCAGTCCTACGACGCGGGTGTGCAGTCGCGACTCGAGCGCGGCGTCTGGACGACCTGCGACTCCTGGTACCGCACCGGCTCGGGCCGGGTCACCACGAACTGGCCGGGGTTGGTGCACGAATATCAGCGCCGCACCAAGATCGCGGATCTCGAGGACTACCACGAAGTTCTTCCCGTGCCGGCGGAGGTGAACGCGTGACCGGATACGACTATGACGTGCTGGTGATCGGGTCCGGCTTCGGCGGCAGCGTCACCGCACTGCGGCTCAGCGAGAAGGGTTACCGCGTAGGCGTTCTGGAGGCGGGACGGCGGTTCCGCGACGAGGACTTCGCGAAGAACAGTTGGCACGTGCGGGATTACCTGTTCAAGCCGTCGGTCGGTTGCTACGGCATCCAGCGGATCGACGTGCTGTCGGACGCCGTGGTGCTCAGCGGTGCCGGGGTGGGCGGGGGCTCGCTGGTTTATGCGAACACCCTCTACGAGCCCGGTGACCCCTTCTACGCCGACCCGCGCTGGAGCGGCATCACCGATTGGAAGGACGAGCTCGCCCCCTGGTACGACCAGGCCACCCGGATGCTGGGCGTCGAAACCTACCCGCGCACAACACCTTCGGACAAGGTGATGCTGCAGATAGCCACCGACCTCGGCGTCGCCGACTCTTTCCATGCCACCCGCGTCGGGGTGTGTTTCAGCGGCGCCGACGGGCTGGCCGCCCCGGGCGCACCGGTGGGTGACCCCTATTTCGGTGGTGCCGGCCCGGACCGCAACGCCTGCCTGCACTGCGGCGAATGCATGACGGGCTGCCGGCACAACGCCAAGAACACCCTGGTGAAGAACTACCTGCACCTGGCCGAAAAGCTCGGTGCGGCAATCCATCCGCTGACCACGGTGGTCGACGTGCGACCGCGCCGCGACGGCGGGTACGACGTGATCACCCGTCGCACCGGGAGCAAGATCCGCCGGCGGCGCCGGACGTTCACCGCCGAGCAGGTGGTGTTCTCCGCGGCGGCACTGGGTACCCAGAGGCTGTTGCACCGGTTGCGCGACGGCGGCAGTCTGCCGTACGTCTCGCCGCGCCTGGGGGAGTTGTCGCGGACCAACTCCGAGGCGATCCTGGCGGTGCGGGCGCGCCGCGATGACGTGGATTACTCCGAGGGCGTGGCCATCACCTCATCCATCCACCCCGACGAGCACACCCACGTCGAGCCGTGCCGCTACGGCCACGATTCCAACCTGATGGGGTTGATGGGAACTGTTCTGGTCGACGGGTTGGACGGGGTCGGCAAGGGGCGCGGCCGGTGGCGGACCGGCATGAAAGAGCTTGTGCGGCAACGCCGGGACCTGCGGCGGCTGCTCAATCCCAGGCGCTGGTCGCAGCAGACCATCCCGCTGCTGGTGATGCAGACCCACGATAATTCGCTCACCACGTTCACCCGGCCCGGGCTGTTCGGCCGCCGCATGGTGACCCGGCAGGGGGTGGGCGAGCCGAACCCGACCTGGATCCCGGTCGGCCACGAGGTGGCCCGGCGGGCGGCCGAGCACACCGACGGGATCGCCGGCGGCGCCTGGGCAGATCTTGCGGACATCCCGATGACGGGACACTTCATCGGGGGCTGTGTGATCGGCGAGACCGCGGCGGACGGCGTGGTGGACCCGTATCACCGCATGCACGGGCACCCCGGGTTACACGTGATCGACGGGTCCACGATCACCGCGAACCTGGGCGTGAATCCGTCGCTCACCATCACCGCGCTGGCCGAGCGCGCCACGTCGCTGTGGCCGAACAAGGGCGAGCCGGACCCACGCCCGCCCGTCGGCTCCGGTTATGTTCGTGTCTCGCCGGTGGTGCCGGTTAATCCCGCCGTTCCGGCGAGTGCGCCTGGCGCTTTGCGCCCGGACCGGGACTACGCTCGGTAGATGCTCGCAGCGTTCGGATTCGAAACTCTGGGCGTGGTCGTCGGAGACATGTACTTCGTCGACCCGTCCCCGATGACAGGTCAGGAAACCCCGGAACGAGGGGTCCGGCTGGAACTCCGGCTGGTCGACCGGGCCGATCCGCAGGGGTCGATTTACGCCGGCATACCGATCACCTTCACCCGGCCGGTATGGCGGGTCGACCTTTTCGGCTCGACCGAGAGCCCGCCGGGAACGCTGGACCGCGCCCATCACCACCCCCGGTTCGATGGGTGGGAACCGGGACGCCGGCACTTCGTCCCGGAGCTGTCCGCTGACCCGGTGTCCTGGCTGGCGGGTCAGCTGGCCGACCCGGCCGCGGTGCTGGAGCGGGCCGGCATCGACGTGTCGGAGGTGACTGCGGCGGATCTCACAGGCCTGGCGGCGTCGGCGCCGGAGATCGTCGCCACCGTCAAGCGGATGCTCGACGGAGTGCGCGACGGCCAGTTGGCGCCGTCACCCGCCGAGCCGGTTGCCGCGGCCCGCACCGGCTGGCTCTGAGTTCGTGGGACCCGTCATCATCGAGTGCGCCATCAACGGCGCCACCTCGAAGGCGACGAATCCTCATGTGCCCGTGGAACCTTCGGAGATCACCGCGGACGCTTTGGCCTGCATCGAGGCGGGTGCGGCGATCATCCACAACCACATCGACCGTTACGGCATTACCGTCGAGCAGGCCGCCGAGCGATATCTCGAAGCATGGCGACCTGTGCTCGCGGCCCGGCCTGATGCCCTGCTCTACCCGACGATCCACTTCGGCGAGGGTTTCTCCATCTCTTACGAACACCTCATCCCGCTCGCCGCGGCCGGTTTGCGCGTCGGGCTCGCCGACCCCGGGTCGGTCAACCTCGGGGGTACCGACGCCGCGGGCATACCTACCGGGAATCTGGTTTACAGCAACTCTTTTGACACGATCGCCAGGGCCTTCAAGATATGCCATCAAGCCGGGCTGGGCCCCAGCCTGGCCATCTATGAACCCGGCTTCCTGCGGACCACGCTGGCCTGGTGGCGCGCGGGCCGGTTGCCGCGGGGCGCGATGATCAAGCTCTACTTCTCCACCGAACTCGGTTATCTCGGAGCGCCCTTCGGGCTACCCCCGACCGAGCGGGCGCTGGAGGCCTACCTGGAATTGCTTGACGGATGCGACATTCCGTGGGCGGTCTCGGTCGTCGGCGGTGACCTCTGCGCCAGTCCGGTGGCCAAGCTCGCGCTGGAACGAGGCGGGCACCTGCACCTGGGACTTGAGTTCTACCGCGGCGACCGCACCCCGACCAACGTCGAGTTGGTGGAAGAGGCCGTGGACCTGTGTGGTCGCTTCGGCCGGCCCGTTGCTTCGCCGGATGAGGCCGTGCAGATTCTCGGTCTCAAGTAAGCCCGATCACGATCCGAATTCTGGAATTCACCCAAAAGGCCTGGTTAACGGGTTGCCACCTACTGTAGGTTGAGTGACCGTCGTGCTCATCAGGTTGTCGGGGGCCTGGGAGGTTTCGGATGTCGTTGGTAGTTGTTGTGCCGGACGTGGTGGCAGCTTCGGCGTTGCGGTTGTCAGGTGTCAGTGCCGGGCTGGTTGACGCGAATGCCGTTTCGGCAGTAGCGACTACGGATGTGCTCGCCGCCGGCGTCGACGAGGTGTCGGCCGCGATCGCGGCGCTGTTCTCGTCGCACGGCCGGCAGTATCAGCTGCTCAACGCGCAGGCGGATGCGTGGCATGCCCGCTTCATGCAGACGCTGTGCGCCGCAAGCGGCAGCTATGCGGCGGCTGAGGCCAGTGGCGCGGCGACGCTGCAGACGCTTGAGCAGGATGTGCTGGCGCTGATCAACGCACCGACCAACGCCTTGTTGGGGCGTCCGCTGATCGGCCCCGGCGCGGACGGCACCACCAACGCGCAGGGGATCGGAACTCCCGGTGGTGCCGGCGGAATCCTGATCGGCAGCGGCGGTAACGGGGGTAACAGCACGGCGGCGGGCGCAGCCGGCGGTGCGGGCGGCGCAGCCGGCCTGATCGGCACCGGCGGCAATGGCGGGTCCGGCGGCTGGGGCGCGCTCGGCGGGGCCGGTGGCACCGGCGGCCTGCTGTACGGCAATGGTGGGTGGGGCGGTGCCGGCGGGCCAGTCGGCATCGGGGGCGCCGGCGGCAACGCCATCCTGTGGGGCACTGGTGGCGGCGGCGGGACCGGCGGCGAACTGGCGGCAGGCGGCGTCGGCGGCAATGGCGGCTTCCTGATCGGAACCGGCGGGGGCGGCGGGACCGGCGGAGTCCTCGGCGCCGGCGGTCTCGGCGGGAAAGCCGGCCTGCTTGGTACCGCGGGTGCTCAGGGCGCCGCGGGCGGCCAGCCCACCGTCGCGCTGACCTACACCAGCACCAACAACTACTCGACCATCAACCTCTCCGTGGGTGGCGCGCCGCCAATCGTCACGGAGGTGGACACCGGATCCGGCGGCCTCGTCATCCCGATCACCGAACTCGATGCGCAGACCATAGCCAACCTGGGCCCGTCGGTCGGCACCGGTTCGGTGGACTACGGCGGATTCCAGATCAATCACTACACCATCTACAAGGCGCCGGTGGACTTCGGCAACGGCATGCTCACCCAGCCGACCACCATCGGCGTCATCGACAAGGTGGAGGAATATCAGAACGGAAGTTGGGTGCCAGTGCCGCAATCCGACTGGTCGAACCCGAAGTACGCCATCAGCGCCAACATGGGCGTGGGTGTCGGGGGTGCGGTTGACCAGGGCCTGACCAGCCCCCTGCATCAACTGCCGGGCGTGCTCAACCAGGGTTTCCTGATGAACGAACCCGCGGGTCAACTCCAGTTCGGGCCCAACCCGTTCACCCCCGTTACCTCCGTGTCCGGCGGCTGGTACTCCACCGCCCTGGGAGTCCAAATCACCTACAACGGAGTGAGTTCGGCTATCACACCGATCGTCTATCAGGGCGACGGGTACGCGGTGATCGATTCCGGTGGCCTGGGCGGCAACTTCCCGCACTACACGCTTCCAACGTCCCTCTCTCAGTTGACGGTCGGCGACAATCTGCCTGTGGGAACGACGGTTTCGGTGTATGCCACCGGTACCCAGACGTTGCTGTACACCGAGACGGTGACGGACACCATGAAGGCGCTGGGCAATCAGCCGTATGTCTCGTCCGCGTCGGACGGGGCGAATACCGGGTATTACCCCTTCCTGCAGGGGCCGATCTATTTCTCCTACAGTCCCGCCGATCTTGGGACCGCGATCTGGAATTACCCGCCAAACAGCCCGTGAGACTCCTCGAAGTGGGTTGCGGTCCAATGCTTGTCGACGACGACGGCACTGTCCTGAATGCCCACGGCATTCCCTATGCGACTGCCGAACGGTTCGCCGCGCCCATTCCCGCCCCGAGGCACTGCGAGCCGCGCGACGCGACCAGGCGCGGTGCGGCGTGCCCGCAGGCAACGTCGCGGCTCGACTTCGTCAATGGCCCGATCGCCGACAGCCTCGCCAAAAGTGAACAGTGCCAGGTACTCAGCGTCACGGCACCGCACGACGCGCAGGGATTGCCGGTGATGTTGTGGTTCCACGGCGGGGCGAACATGTCGGGCAGCGGAGAGGCACCCAAATATGACCCGGACGCGCTAGCCAGGGAAGGGCGCGTCGTGGTCGTCACCGTCAGCTACCGGCTCGGCATCTTCGGATACCTCAACCCCGACGCGGACGGGGAAGCAAACCTGGGTTTGCGGGATCAGATTCTGGCGTTGCGGTGGACGCGGCGCTACATCACGTCGTTCGGCGGCGACCCAGCGCGCGTGACGGTCTTCGGTCAGTCCGCGGGCGGAGATGCGGTGCTGTCATTGATGCTCGGCAGCCAGACCGCGGGTCTGTTCCACCGCGCGATCCTGCAAAGCGCCCCGCTCGGTCTGCGAAAGGGTAGAGAGGCGATGACGGCCGCGATGCGGGACGCGGTGACCGCGGCGCTCGCGGATGTCGCCGCTGGCGAGGCCACAGTGGAACAGCTGCTCGACGCCCAGACTGCCGCTGTGACAACGGCACAACGATTCGGCTTGGTCGGCGGATTTCCGTTCGCACCCATCGCAGGCGTGGACCCGATGCCTGCCGCGGGCGACGAAAGCCGCGTACTCGCGGACGTGGCCGGCCGGGTCGAGATACTCGTCGGATACACCCGCAACGACGCTGACGCGTTCGTCGCCATGGACCCACGGGGGCAACGACTTGCACGTCTGGGTTTACCGGGCCGAGTCATGGCGCGGTTGCTCGGTGACGTACTGACAAGGCGGATATTCGGCGGGCCCGCGCGTGGCCTGGCCAAGTTCTGGACGTCGAGTGGCGGCGCCGCCGCGACCTTCCGGGTGGACTGGTCACCTCCCGGCGCGCCCTTTCGCGCGTGTCACTGCATCGAACTGCCGCTGCTGTTCGGCACGCCGGAGACCTGGGCCGACGCGCCGATGCTCGGTCCGGGACCCGACTCGATCGACACCGAGCTGGCTCGCAGGACGCGAGGTTACTGGGCCGCCTTCGCCCACCACGGCGTCGCCGGCTTAGCCAGGTCCTCGCTCCGAATCTGAGCGGGTCACCTTGTCGGCCAACGCTGCCAGCTTGGCGTCGAGTTGCTCTGCGGCGCTCAGCAATTCAGGATTTGGTTCGACGACCATCAGCGACGACGGCTTGACGTAGGTGAGGCTGCTGCCGTTCGGTTCGTCAAGGACGAGCAACTCCACCGGGGCGAACAGGCCCGCGGTCACGTCGTGACGCAGCATGGTGATCGCGATCAGGGGATTGCCGAGGATGACGCGCAGCGCCCTGCGGTCGATGCCGGCATTGGGCAGCCAGGACCCATGGTCGATCAGCGCGAAAAGCATGAATCCACTTGGGCCGACGTGTGGTTCGACCCCGGCCTGATAGCTTCGCCAGCTGTCTGACGGCTTGGTGACTTCGGCAAGGGGTACCGGTTGATCGCCGATGTCGGCGAGCAAGGCTGTCACCAGTTCGTCATAGCTCTTGGCGCTGTCGTATCGCACACGTACGCCCTGGAAGGGGGTCTCAGACGCTGACATGTTCGACCGCCTCAGGGTGAATGGTCTCGTGCACGTGTGGGGTGGGAGTGCGATCGACCCGCAAGCTCAGGAGTTCGGGTCGGCTGTAGTGCCCGCTGGCATCCATCAGGATCTTGCGGGTGTCGATCAGCGAGAAGTCCAGGTCGGCCACGACCTCGCCTTCACCGGAGCGCAGCGGCTCGCCGAGGTACTCGCCCTGGGGCGAGATAATCGCGGTGAAGAAACCGCCCGAGATCGGCGCGGTGGGGCTGTCCGTGTCCGCCGCGATCTGTGCCTGCTGATCGGCGTCGAGCCAAGCGGTGGCATTGACGACGAACGCACCCGACTCCAGCGCATGATTGCGCACGCTGATCTCTGTCTGTTCGGCGAACAGGTCACCCCCGAACGATCCCGGGAACATGGCCGAGTGGATCTGCTCGCCATCGGCGATCAGCGCGTACCGAGCCAGTGGGTTGTAGTGCTCCCAGCAGGCCAACTGACCGATGCGCCCGACAGCGCTCTCCACCGCGCGCAACCCGCTTCCGTCGCCCTGTCCCCAGACCATCCGCTCGTGGTAGGTGGGAGTTGTCTTGCGGCGCCGCTGAATCAGCGTGCCGTCGGCGTCGAACAGCAACTGTGTGTTGTACAGCGACCCTCCGTCGCGTTCGGTGACTCCGACCGACACCACCATGTGGGCGGTCCGGGCAGCCGCCCCGATCGCCTCGACGGACGACGACGGTACCGTCACCGCCTGCTCCATCAATCTCAGGTGTTGCGAACGCATTTGGAACGGTCGCTGGACGAAGGAAAAGTATGGGTAGTAGGGGATGACCGTCTCGGGAAAGGTCGCGAACTGGACGCCGCGGGCGCCCAGGTCCGCGATCTTGGCGACCACCTTGTCGACAGTGCCCTCCCGGCTGTACAGCACCGGACTGAGTTGCACTGCGGCAGCGCGGATTACGGTCATCTCCCTACTCCCCTTTCTCAGGCCCTCCTAGAGCCGCTCGATGATGGTGGCGTTGGCCATGCCGCCGCCCTCGCACATCGTCTGCAGCGCGTAGCGTCCGCCGCGCTGCTCGAGCGCGTTGACCATGGTGGTCATGATGCGGGCACCACTGGCGCCCAGCGGGTGACCGATCGCAATAGCGCCGCCGTTGACGTTGGTCTTGGCCAGGTCCGCGCCAGTGTCCTGTGCCCAGGCCAGGACCACGGGCGCGAACGCCTCGTTGACCTCGAACAGGTCGATGTCGGCGAGCGTCAAGCCGGCACGCTGCAGCACCCGTTCGGTGGCAGGTATGACGCCGGTCAGCATGTAGAGCGGGTCGGATCCCACCGCGGTGGCCGTATGGATGCGGGCCAGCGGCTTCAGGCCCAGCTTCGCCGCCACCTCGCTGCTGGTGATCATCACCGCCGCGCTGCCGTCGGACAGCGGGGAGGAGTTGCCCGGCGTGATCTGCCAGTTGATCTGCGGGAACCGCGCCGCCATCGCCTCACTGTAGAACGCCGGCTTGAGCCCGGCCAGGGTGTCGACGGTGGTGCCGGGCCGGATGATCTCGTCGCTGGACAGCCCCGCGATCGGGATGAGTTCGTTGTCGAACAACCCCTCCTTGGTGGCGCGGGCGGCCTTCTCGTGGCTGGCCGCGGAGAACTCGTCGAGTTGGGCGCGTGAGAAGCCCCACTTCGCGGCGATCAGCTCCGCGCTGATGCCCTGCGGCACCAGCCCGTCGGGGTAGCGCCGCGCCATGTCCTCACCGAACGGGTTGCTGCCCGGCAATACCGACGTGCCCATCGGCACCCGGCTCATCGACTCCACACCGCCGGCGATGACGATGTCGTAGGCGCCGGCGATCACGCCCTGGGCGGCGAAGCTGATCGCCTGCTGGCTGCTGCCGCACTGGCGGTCGACTGTGGTGCCGGGCACCGACTCCGGAAATCCGGCCCCCAGCAACGCATTACGGGCGATGTTGACGGCCTGGTCGCCGACCTGGGTGACGGCGCCGGCGATGACGTCGTCGACCTGCGCGGGATCCACGCCCGAACGGGCCACCACCTCGCGCAGGCTGTGGGCCAGCAGATCGGCCGGCAGCACGCCGTGCAGCGCTCCGTTGGCTTTGCCCTTGCCGACAGGGGTTCGAACTGCGCCGACGATCACGGCATCACGGGTCATGGCTCCTCCTTGAGTCCTTAACAGCTGAGTATTGCTGTCTATACCCAGCTATAACACCTGGGTATACTGAAAGCAACCCAGTCTGGAGGTGACGTGCGTGACAATGCTGCAGGGGCCGCTTGCTGATCGGGAGTCGTGGTCGGCGGTCGGGGAATGCGCGATCGAGAAGACGATGGCCGTGGTCGGCACCAAGTCCGCCATGCTGATCATGCGCGAGGCCTATTACGGCACCACCCGGTTCGACGACTTCGCCCGCCGGGTCGGCATCACCAAGGCCGCGACGTCGGCCCGGTTGGGCGAGCTCGTCGACCTCGGACTGCTGCAACGCCGCCCCTATCGCGAGCCCGGGCAGCGCAGGCGCGACGAGTATGTGCTCACCGAGTCGGGCATCGAGTTCATGCCGGTGGTGTGGTCGCTGTTCCAGTGGGGTCAGCGGCATCTGCCGGGCAAACACCGGCTCAGGCTGGAACACGTGGGTTGTGGCGCCGCCGCAGAAGTCCAAATCCGCTGTGCCGAGGGGCATCTCGTTCCCGCGGAGGAGCTGGGTATGCGGGTGGTCAAGTCTCCCTGAGGGTGGCCAGCAGCCGGCGTGCCGCCGCGACGCGACGCGGCGCCGTCCCGCTGAGCGCGTCCAGCGCGCATTCGGGGTCGGCCGGCGGCCCCATGTGCCCGCAGCCGCGCGGACAGTCTTCGATGGCTTCGGAAAGATCGGAGAATGCCTTCATCACGTCGTCGGGCTGAATGTGGGCCAGCCCGAACGAGCGGATGCCGGGGGTGTCGATCACCCAACCGCCATTGGACAGCGGAAGCGCAACCGACTGCGTGGAGGTATGCCGGCCACGGCCGATATCCGTCACCTGCCCGACCGCTCGATCCGCCTCGGGCACAAGGCGATTCACCAGCGTTGACTTGCCCACCCCGGAGTGCCCGAGCAGCACTGTGATCTTGTCGTCGAGCAGGTCGGCAACCGCCAGCAGCGGATCGTCGACGCCCGCGGCAACGATCGTCAGGTCCAGATCCACGAACTGCTCGGCGAACGGTTCGGGCGGCGCGAGGTCGGTCTTGGTCAGGCACAGGATCGGCCGCAGCCCGCCGGCGTACGCGGCGATCAGCGCGCGGTCCACCAGGCCACTGCGGGGCGGCGGATCGGCCAGGGCCACCACCATCAACAGCTGGTCGGCGTTGGCCACCACCACCCGTTCGGTGGGGTCGGTGTCATCGGCGGTGCGCCGCAACACCGTTCGCCTCGGGCCGCGCCGCACGATGCGGGCCAGGGTGTCGGTCCGTCCGGACAGGTCACCGACGATGTCGACGTCGTCACCGACGACGATCGGGGTGCGGCCGAGCTCGCGGGCCCGCATGGCGACCACGCGGCGCTCGGGGTCCCCGCCCAGCACGCACCCCCAGCGGCCGCGGTCGACACTGACCACCATGGCGGACTCGGCGTCGGCGTGTTGGGGGCGAGTCTTCGTCCGGGGCCGCGATCCCTTGCCGGACCGGACCTTGACGTCGGACTCGTCGTAGTCGCCAGGCCTCAATCGCCCACCATTTCGCGCCACAGCTGCGGGAACTCGGGCAGCGTCTTGGTGGTGGCGGCGATGTCGTCGACTTCGACGCCGGGAACCCGCAGCCCGACGATGGCACCCGCCATCGCCATCCGGTGGTCGGCGTAGGCGTGCCAGAGGCCGGGCCGCAGCGGCGTCGCGGTGATCACCAGGCCGTCGTCGGTTTCCCGGCAGTCGCCGCCCAGACGGTTGATCTCGGTACTCAGCGCGGCCAGCCGGTCGGTCTCGTGTCCACGCAGGTGTGCGATCCCGGTCAGCCGCGACACCGATCCCGGTCGGGCCAGCGCGGCCAGCGCGGCCACCGTCGGCGTCAGCTCGCCGACATCGCGCAGGTCGGCGTCAAAACCTTCGTAACCTGCCGTGCCCTGTACCTCCAGGGCCGAATCGCTCTGTGTCACAACCGCACCCGTCTTCTTCAGCAGGTCCAGGATGTGCTCTGCGGGCTGCACGCTGGTCTGCGGCCAGCCGGTGATGCGGATGGTGCCACCGGTCACCACCGCGGCCGCGAGGAACGCGACCGCGTTGGTCAGGTCCGGTTCGACCTCCCAGTGCCGCGCCTTGACCCGCCCCGGTAGCACCTGCCAGCGGTTGGCGACCGAATCGTCGACTTCCACGCCGGCCTGCCGCAGCATCGCCACCGTCATCGCGATGTGCGGCGCCGACGGCAGCGACGCGCCGGTGTGCTGCACGGCCAGTCCCTCGGTGAACGACGCGCCGGACAGCAGCAGGCCCGAGACGAATTGCGAAGAAGCGGAGGCGTCGATGGCCACGGTGCCGCCGGCTACCGCGCCGCTGCCCTGCACCCGGAACGGCAGCCCCGAACCGTCGACCGGGACACCCAGTCCGCGCAGCGCATCGAGCAGCGGGGCGATCGGCCGGGCGCGGGCCTGCTCGTCGCCGTCGAAGACGACCGGGGTCGCGGTCAAGGCGGCCAGCGGCGGCACGAAACGCAGGACGGTACCGGCCAGGCCGCAGTCCACCCGGGCGCCAGGAGCGGGGCCGATGCCGCCGCTGACCGTCAGGTCGGGTCCGGGGCCCTCGACGCGCAGGCCCAGTATCTGTAGCGCGCCGATCATCAGGTCGGTGTCGCGGCTGCGTAGTGCGCCGGTGATGGTGGAGGTGCCTTGGCCCTGCGCGGCCGCCAGCGCGGCCAGTATCAGGGTGCGGTTGGTCTGGGATTTCGAGCCCGGAACGGTCACGGTCGCGTGCACCGGTGTCGGTGTGGACGGGGCCTGCCATGCGTTCACCGGTCCATCATCTCTTGTCGGGGTCATCTGCCACCATTGGAGATATGTGCGGACGGTTCGCAGTCACCACGGATCCGGCCCTGCTGGCCGAGAAGATCAAGGCAATCGACGAGGCCACGGGCTCCGATGAACGGGCCTCCGAGCCCAACTACAACGTGGCCCCCACCACGACAATCGCCACCGTGGTGACCCGCCACGACGAGCCCGACGACCAACCCACCCGCCGGGTGCGACTGATGCGGTGGGGTCTGTTGCCGCCGTGGGTCAAGGCCGACGCTGACGGTAAGCCGGAAACCAAGGGTCCGCTGCTGATCAACGCGCGCGCCGACAAGGTCGCCACCTCGCCGGCCTTCCGGGGCTCCGCCAAGGGCAAGCGCTGCCTGGTTCCGATGGACGGCTACTACGAATGGCGCGCCAATCCCGACGGTGGGACCGCGAAAAAGGCAGGTAAGACACCGTTTTTCATGCACCGGCGGGACGGTGAACCGCTGTTCGCGGCCGGTTTGTGGTCGGTCTGGAAATCCGACAAAGAGGCGAAGCCGTTGCTCAGTTGCACAATCATCACCACCGACGCGGTGGGCGAGCTGGCCGAGGTCCACGACCGCATGCCGCTGATGTTGGGTGAGGGCGACTGGGATGCCTGGTTGAACCCGGACGCGCCGCTGGATCCCGAACTGCTGGCGCGGCCGCCGGACGTGCGCGACATCGAGATGCGCGAGGTGTCCAAACTGGTCAACAACATCCGCAACAACGGGCCGGAGTTGCTGGAGCCGGCCGAGCCGGAGCCCGGGCAGATGACGCTGCTCTAGGCGCTAGCGTGCGACCTAGCATGCGTATGTGACCGGCAAATACACCCACACGTTCGAAGAAATCCAGGACCGCCCCGTCGCCGTGATCGGTGCGGGCACCCTGGGCCGTCGCATCGCGCTGATGATGGCGAGTCGCGGGGGACCGGTGCGGATCTACGCCCGGCGCGCCGAGCAGCGGGACGAGGCGGTCGGGTACGTCACCGAATCTCTGCCGAAACTGTTGACTGACAGAGGCTTTGGTGAGTTGGGTACTGCCGTCGGCGCCGCGACTCTGCCGGAGGCGCTCGACGGCGCCTGGCTGGCCGTCGAGTCGGTGCCCGAGCGGCTGGACATCAAGATCCCGTTATGGGGCGAGATCGACCAGGCCGCACCGCCGGGCACCATCTTCGCCACCAACTCGTCGTCCTTTCCGTCGCGGCTGATGGCCGAAAATGTGCGCGACAAGACGCGCCTGTGCAACATGCACTTCAATATGCCGCCTGAGTTCAACGCTCTGGAACTGATGTCGGACGGCCAGACCGACCGTGGTCTGCTCGACACTCTGCTGGCCGTGCTGCCCGAATTCGGGGTGCATCCTTTCGAAGCCCGCAAGGAGTGCACCGGGTTCATCTTCAACCGGGTCTGGGCGGCCATCAAGCGCGAGTGCGTCGCCGTCGTCGCCGAGGGGGTAGCCCGCCCGGAAGATGTCGACGGCATTTGGAAGGTCAATTTCGGCTTCCCGGTGGGGCCGTTCCAGATGATGGACATGGTCGGCCTGGACGTGGTGCTCGACATCGAGAACAACTACGCGCAGGAATTTCCGCACCTGCCGCAGAGCGTGCGGGATCTACTGCAGTCTTACGTCGACGCGGGCAAGCTGGGCATCAAGACGGGCGAGGGTTTCTACGACTGGAGAAAAACTCAATAGTGGGCGCGCACTTGAGCTTTGCCGAGGCCATCGTCGTCGGCGCCTTCCAGGGAGTCGCCGAATCGTTTCCGGTGTCCAGCCTCGGACATGCGAAGACCTGAACGTGACGGCGCGCCAGTCGCCCTATCTGGCGTTCATCGTCGGAGTTCACGTCAGCCGCTGATCTACTTCGAACGCGAGACAGAGTTCTGCGACGTCTTTGGGACGGGTGAGCATCCTGCCGGTCAACTCCTCGATGCGACGCAGCCGGTGCCGCACCGTGTTCGGGTGGCAATAGATCTGTGCCGCAGTGTCATTGGCTGAGCCGCCGGCAGCCAGCCAGGCACGGAAGGTGTCGACCAGGATGGCCCGTTCCTCGGCCGGCATGCCGTCCAGCCGACCCAGTACCGAGGATCGGATGCGCGTCATGACCTCGGGTGCACTGACCGCCGCGAGGGCAAGCGGCGTGTCATCGAAGACGGTCACCAGTTCGGGGGAGTTACCGGCGACCGCCAGCCGGGCATAGCGCAACGCGTCTGCGGTCTCGGGCAGTTCGTGGAAAGGCGGACTGATTCCGACCCGGGCCGCGGCGGCCTGCCCCAGCACCTCCACCAGGGTGTTGAGGGTGTGCGCCGCTTCCCGAAGATGGACGATGCCGACCTGAAGTTCGGGCAGCAGTCGCCAGGCGGACCGAATGTCGCGGGCGGACAGCCTGTTCTCGATGGCCGGCAAACCGAGCTTGCCGATCGCCGGCAGTTCCGCCGCCACCACGACGTACGGCCCCGAGGTGGGCAGCCGTAACAGGTCCGCAGCCTCCCACAGGCTCTGCCGGTCGGTCATCCGGCGCGACAGCAGCGCTTCCACCAGCGCCGAGCGTTCCTCCTCCCGCTCCAGGATCTGCACCGTCAGTTGTTCCCGGTAGGCGTCGCTCATCGCCTGGGTGAACCTCTCCTGGGCAAAGAAGACCCGAGAGGTCGCATTCAGAATGGAGTCGGTGGGTATCGCTGCAGCGCGTGCGACGGCGAGGGTCTGCTCCCACATGAAGCGAAAGCCGATCCGGTACGCGGTCATCACCGCCGGCAGCGGCACCCCGCTGATCGCCCGCGCGGTGCCGGTGCGCTCGGCGGGCGTCACGTCCGCGCCGCCGTCGGAATCACTGGCGAGCGAGTCGAAGATGAATGTCAGGTTGGCGACGCAGCTTTCGCGTACCTCGTCCTTCGATACGACGGTCCCGTCGCTGTAGGCGTCGATCTCGCGGCACAACTGTTCGGCCATGGCTTCACCCAGACTCGGAGCGCGGGCCAACATCAGCCTGCCGAGTTCGATGACGTGTGGGTCCACCGTCGTGCCGACGCCCATGGTCAAACCTTAAGCCCGTTGTGCACGGGAACACCGAACCGGGTTTCACGTTGTTTGCGGGGACATTGTCGTTCGAGGCCGCCGGCACGACGCTGGAGTCAAGCCCAGACAAGCACTTCCCGGAGGCAGACCCATGACCGCGCTGAGCACCAATCTCGTTGTGTCGAAAGACCTTTACCCCGACCGCGTGGCCCTGCGCTGCGACGACCTGCAGTTCACCTTCGCCGAGTTCGACGCCGCGGCGTCGCGGGTCGCGACACTGCTCGAGCGGGCCGGCATCCAGCCCGGCGACCGGGTCGGCCTGATGCTGCCCAACACCCCCGCCTACGCCATCGCATTCTTCGGGATCATGTACCGGGGCGCCGTCGCCGTGCCGATGAACCCGCTGCTCAAGTCCCGCGAGGTCTCCTACTACCTGTCCAACAGCGGTGCCACCGCGTTGTTCGCCACGCCCGCCTTCGCGGCGGAGGCCACCGCCGGGGCCGACGAGGTCGGAGCCCGGTGCTGGCTCGTCGACGACGCCGTACTGGCCGAGCTGATCGCCGACCTGCCCGCTCAAACCGGTCCGGTGCAGCGGGCCGCCGACGATGTAGCAGTCATCGTGCACACCTCCGGCACCACTGGAAAACCCAAGGGCGCCATGCTTACTCACGGCAACATCGGTCACAACGCAGACGTCACCGTGCGCACCCTGGTGAAGATCGGGCCCGACGATGTGGTGATGGGTTGCCTGCCGCTGTTTCACGTCTTCGGGTTGACGGGAGCGCTCAACAGCGCGGTGCGCGCGGGTGCGACGTTGACGCTGATACCCCGGTTCGACCCACGCAAGGCCCTCGAGGTGATCGAGCGCGACGGCGTGACGGTCTTCGAAGGCGTGCCGACCATGTACTCCGCGCTGCTCGGTGCCGCGGAGGCGGCGGCGGGGACGCGGACTCTGCGGACCTGCGTGTCCGGCGGCGCCGCGCTGCCCGTGCAGGTTCTCGTCGATTTCGAAACAACGTTCGGCTGCACCGTTCTCGAGGGCTACGGGCTCTCCGAAAGCTCCTCGGCGGCCGCCTTCAATCATCCTGACCGACCGCGCAAGCCCGGTTCCATCGGCACGCCCATCGACGGGGTGGAAATGCGGGTCGTCGACCTGACCGGGGCCGAGGTTGCGCAAGGGGAGACCGGCGAGATCCAGATCCGCGGCCACAACGTGATGAAGGGCTACTGGAACCTGCCCGAAGCCACCCGGGCCACCATCACCGAGGACGGCTGGCTGCACACCGGCGACGTCGGACGCGTCGACGAAGACGGCTTCTACTACATCGTCGACCGCATCAAGGACCTGATCATCCGCGGCGGTTACAACGTCTATCCCCGGGAGATCGAGGAAGTGCTCTACGAGCACCCGGCGGTGGCCGAAGCCGCCGTCGTCGGCATCCCGCACGACTCGCTCGGCGAGGAAGTCGGCGCCGCGGTCGCCCTGAAGAAGGACAGGGCGGTGACCGCCGAGGAACTGCGCGACCACGTCAAGAGCCGGGTCGCCGCCTATAAATACCCGCGCCTGGTCTGGCTCGTCGACGAGCTGCCCAAGGGCCCCACCGGCAAGGTCCAAAAGCGCGACATCACCATCCCTACCACCGAAAGCACGCGATAACCATGGCCACTCAACACAAACCAGACGAACTGGCCGCCCCGCTGGACCTGTTGCTCACCAGCGCCACCCGGCCCTTCGCCAGTCGGATGATGCCCGACGCAACTTGGGCGCGGGTCGCCGGAAGCCTCGCGCAACAGCCGGGCGCCGTCGCGGACCGGGCCGGCACGCTGACCCGCGAACTCGGCAGAATCGCCGCAGGCAAGTCGCAACGCGCCCCGGCGCGGGCCGACAAACGGTTCAGCGACCCTGCGTGGCAGGAGAATCCGCTGCTGCACCGAATCATGCAGGCCTACCTGGCCGCGGCCGAGACCGCCGGCGAACTGCTGGACGACGCCGCACTCGACTGGCGCGACAAGGAAAGGATGCAGTTCGTCCTCGACAACGTGGTCGAGGGCCTGGCCCCGAGCAACAATCCGCTGATCAGTCCGCTCGGCTGGAAGGCACTGATCGACACCGGTGGGCTGAGCGCCGTGCGCGGCCTCAAAGCCTTTGCCCGGGACATGCTTTCGAAGCCGCGCGTGCCGGCGATGGTTGAGCCTGACGCCTATGTGGTGGGCGAGACGGTGGCCGTCACCAAGGGTGCCGTGGTGCTGCAAACCTCAATGTTCGAACTCATCCAGTACGCCCCGCAGACCACGAAGGTACGGGCGATCCCGCTGCTCATGGTGCCGCCGGTGATCAACAAGTACTACGTCATGGACATCGCGCCAGGCCGCAGCATGATCGAATACTTCGTCAGCCAAGGCCAACAGGTGTTCGTCATCTCATGGCGCAATCCACAGGCCAGGCACCGGGATTGGGGATTCGACGCCTACGGCGCGGCTATCATCGAGGCGATGGACGCCGTGCAGAAGATCGCCGGGACCGACAACACCCATCTGCTGGCCACCTGCTCGGGCGGCATCCTCGCCGCCATGACGGCTGCCCACCTGGCCGACATCGGTGAGGGCGACCGGGTCGCGGGCCTGACGCTGGCCGTCACCGTCCTCGACGAGACCCGGGCCGGCGTTGCCGCGGCGGCGATGAGCGAACGGGCGGCGCAGGCCGCGATTCGGGTGTCGGCCAAGAAGGGATTCCTCGACGGCCGCGACATGGCGGAGATGTTCGCCTGGCTACGCCCCACCGATCTGGTGTGGCGATACGTGGTGAACAACTATGTGCAAGGCCGTAAGCCCGCGGCGTTCGACGTGTTGTTCTGGAACGCCGACACCACCCGGATGGCCGCCGCGCTCCACCGCGACATGGTGTTGATGGGGCTGCGGAACGCGCTGCTGACCCCCGGCGCGGTGAGCATGCTGGGTAGTCCGGTCGACCTGGGCAAGGTCACCTCGGACGCCTACGTGATCGGCGGCGTCGCCGACCACATCTCACCGTGGCAGGCCACCTATCGCAGTGCGCGCCTGCTGGGCAGCAAGGACAACAGTTACGTGTTGTCCACCAGCGGTCACATCGCGGCCCTGGTCAATCCGCCGGGCAATCCGAAGGCGTCCTACCGGGTCGGTCCGGTGGGCGAGGAGGATCCACAACAGTGGCTCGACACCGCCGAGAAATTCGCCGACTCCTGGTGGCCGCATTACGTGGCCTGGCTGGCCGATCGCAGCGGGCCGGAGATCGACGCTCCGAAAGCCCTGGGTGGGGAGGGCCTTCCGCCGTTGGGACCGGCGCCTGGCAGTTATGTGATGGAAAAGTGAGCCACTACGTCACGGCGGGCGGCCAGCGGATCCGGGTCGAGGTTCGGCCCGGAACCGGGGTGCCGCTGGTGCTGTGCAACGGTATCGGCGCCAGTCTCGAGGTACTGGACCCTCTGGTCGAGCAATTCGGTTGTCCGGTAATCAGATTCGACGTCCCTGGCACCGGGGGATCGCCGACTTCGCCGCTGCCCTACGGCTTTCCCTACCTCGCCTGGGTGTTGGGTCGGGTGCTGACGAAGCTGGGTTTCGGCGTGGTTGACATCCTCGGCCTGTCCTGGGGTGGCGCGCTGGCGCAGCAGTTCGCGTTTCAGAATCCGCGGCGGTGCCGGCGGCTGGTCCTGGTGGCGACCGGAACCGGAGCGCTGATGGTGCCTGCCCACCCGCGCGTGCTGGCGAAAATGGTTACCCCGCGCCGCTTCTCGGATCCCGATTACGCGGCCTACATCGCCGGTGAGCTCTACGGCGGCACCGTCCGCGCTCATGGTGAGGACGTGGCGCGGCTGTTCGTCAAGCAGTTGCATGCCGGTTCCAAGGTCGGCTACCTGCATCAGCTGCTCGCGGGCTCGGTGTGGACCAGCCTGTTCGCGTTGCGGGCGGTGCGGCAGCAGACGTTGATCGTGGCGGGCACCGACGACCCGATCATCCCGGTGATCAACGCGCACATCATGCACCGGTTGCTTCCCCATTCCCGTCTGCACCTGCACGCGGGCGGGCATATCGACGTGGTGCACAACGCCGCCGAGCTGGCGCCCGTCATCGAGGGTTTCCTGACCGCTAAGCCTGGATCGGGGCGGTGACGGCGCCGGTCAACCGGATCAGATCCTGCGGCGCCACCGCCACGTCCCAACCGCGGCGGCCCGCGCTGCAGTACATCGTCTCCCAGGCCAGCGCCCCGGCATCCAGCACGGTCGGCAGCCGCTTGCGCTGCCCGAACGGGGACACCGCACCCAGCACGTAGCCGGTGGTCCGCTCGGCGACAGCGGGTTCGGCCATGGCGGCCTTCCCGACGCCCAGCGCCCCGGCGGCTGCCTTCAGCGATAACTTCGACGACGCCGGCAGGATGGCCACCGCCAGGCCGCCGGGCACCGCGATAATCAGCGTCTTGTAAATCTGTTCTGCCGCAATGCTTCCCGACTCAGTCAGCGCACTGACCGCTTCGGCGCCGAACGAGCGTTCGCGGGAATCGTGGTCGTACTTCACCACCTGGTGCGGCACACCGGCTTTCGTCAGTGCCGCCAAAGCCGGTGTCGCGGCGGCCGCCACGTCAGGGCTGGGTGTACCCCGGCGGGTTGACGCCGTCCACCCAGAAGTCGACGCCGAGCTTCCCGCCCGGCACGCAGTCGTAGACCGACAGGTCGCTGACGCCGGACTCGAGCAGCACGTCCTCGCACAGCGCCATGTTGCCGGTGTACTCCCGCGAGGGCTTGTTGAGGATGACGTAGGCGGCGTCGGAGTACACCTCGGGCTTGCGGGCACGCGCCATGGCCTCGTCGCCGCCGAGCAGGTTCTGCACCGCTGCGGTGGCCACCAAGGTGCGCGGCCACAAGGTGTTGGAAGCGATGCCCTCTTCGCGCATCTCCTCCGCGATTCCCAAGGCGCACAACGTCATACCGAACTTGGCCATCATGTACGCCGTCGGCTTCAGCCACTCCTTGCCCAGCAGGACCGGGGGCGACAGCGTCAGGATGTGTGGGTTCTCCCGGCCCTTCAGGTGCGGGAGACAGGCCTGCGACACGGCGTAGGTGCCGCGCACCTGGATTCCGTTCATCAGGTCGAAGCGCTTCATCGGCACCTCGAGGATCGACCCCAGGTTGATGGCCGAGGCGTTGTTGACGCAGATGTCGATGCCACCGAACTGCTCGACGGTCTTGGCGACGGCGGACTCCACCGAGTCCGGGTCGCGGACGTCGCCGACGATCGGCAGGGCCTGTCCGCCGGCTTCCTCCAGTTCCTTGGCGGCGGTGTACACCGTGCCGGGAAGCTTCGGGTGCGGCTCGGCCGTCTTTGCGATCAGGGCGATGTTGGCGCCGTCTTGGGCGGCGCGCTTGGCGATCGCCAGGCCGATACCGCGGCTGGCGCCGGAGATGAACATGGTTTTGCCGTTGAGAGACATGGCCGTCACATTAACGCCACCTGCCATTGAGCCCGTGCGCGGGATCACACGCCGGAAATAGCGCGCCGGAAATTGCCGTTATGTGAGGCGGTGACTGCACGGTTCGGTGGCGGCCTTTAGATTGAAGGAGGGAGTTCGGTGTCAACTGCGACGAGCCTCTTGGGTGCGGAGCGGTTGGATCGCTTCCTTGCGAGTCCGGCGGCGTGGTTTGCGCGCCCCGGCGACACCGCAACCGAAGGGACCGTATTAATAAAGATGGCCGACATCGATGGCGAGACCGGGCTAGACGGTGCCACGAACGGGCCGCCCAAGCCTGACGAGACCGACGCCGAGCTGACGGCGCGCTTCGAACGCGACGCGATTCCGCTGCTCGACCAGCTCTACGGCGGTGCGCTGCGCATGACGCGCAATCCGGCCGACGCCGAGGACCTGCTGCAGGAGACGATGGTGAAGGCGTACGCCGGATTCCGTTCGTTCCGCGAGGGCACCAATCTCAAGGCGTGGCTGTACCGGATTCTGACCAACACCTACATCAACAGCTACCGCAAGAAACAGCGGCAGCCGTCGGAGTATCCGACCGAGGAGATCACCGACTGGCAGCTTGCTGCCAACGCGGAGCACACCTCGACCGGACTGCGCTCGGCGGAGGTCGAGGCACTCGAGTCGCTGCCGGACACCGAGATCAAAGAGGCGCTGCAAGCGCTGCCGGAAGAGTTCCGGATGGCGGTTTACTACGCGGACGTCGAAGGTTTTCCGTATAAAGAGATCGCCGAGATCATGGGAACGCCGATCGGTACCGTGATGTCCCGGCTGCACAGGGGCCGCCGTCAGCTGCGCGAGTTGCTGGCTGACGTGGCCAAGGATCGTGGTTTCACCCGCGGTGAGCAGGCACACGAGGAGGTGTCGTCATGAGTGAGTCCTGCGGCCGACCCAGCGAGCACGATGACCACGGTGCCTTCGGCTGTGCCGAGGTGATCGCCGAGGTATGGACGCTGCTCGACGGCGAGTGCACCCCTGAGAAGAAGGAAAGCCTGCGCCGGCACCTCGAGGCATGCCCCGGATGCTTTCAGCATTACGGCATTGAGGAGCGGCTCAAAGCGCTGATCGCGACAAAATGCAGTGGTGAGAAGGCGCCCGACACGCTGCGCGAGCGCCTACGGCTGGAAATCCGCCGGACCACGATCGTCCGGGGAGAGTTTCAGGCCTGAGATTTAGGCGTTGGGGCGCTTGCCGTGGTTGGCCTTGCTGTGCTTGCGGTCACGCTTCTTGCGGCCACGCTTGGCCATGATGGAACCTCGTTTCGTCTGAATGAGCTGGGCGGCACACCGGCCGCCGGGTTGCCCTCCAGTGTCTCATGAGACCGGCGACGCGCCCTCATTAGCCCGCGCGGCGCCACCCTGACCCGCCTTATGGTTCGATATACGCAGAATCGGCCGATACGAGTGGGGTGATGATGTCCGAGGAGGTCCGCGCCGAGATCGTGGCCAGCGTGCTCGAAGTCGTGGTCAACGAAGGCGACCAAATCGGCCAGGGTGACGTCGTGGTGCTGCTGGAATCCATGAAGATGGAGATCCCGGTCCTGGCCGAGGTCGCAGGAACCATCAGCAGGGTGAGCGTTGCCGTCGGTGATGTGATCCAGGCCGGCGACCTCATAGCCGTGATCAGCTAGCCGTCAGGCGTCACTTACTGCATGTCCACTCTCGGTAATCTGCTCGCCGAGCACACTGTCCTGCCCGGCAACGCCGTCGATCACCTGCATGCCGTGGTGGGGGAGTGGCAGCTGCTGGCCGACCTGTCCTTTGCCGATTACCTGATGTGGGTCCACCGGGACGACGGCATGCTGGTGTGCGTGGCGCAGTGCCGGCCCAACACCTCGCCTACGGTGCTGCAGACCGACGCGGTCGGCAGCGTCGTCTCGGCCGACCGGCTGCCGCTGGTCGCCGAAACGTTCAGCTCCGGGGTCACTATTCAGGAAAGCGAAGCGGCAGAAAACCATTCGTGGCAACTGCCAGGCCCCAACATCGTGGCGTCCCCGGTCCGCTACGGCGGCCAGGTGGTGGCGGTACTCACCCAGCACCAGACTGAACTGGCCGCGCAGCGCATGTCGGGCCACCTGGAAACCGCGTACCGGGAGTGCGCCGTCGACCTGCTGCACATGATCGCCGAGGGCACCTTCCCCGACGTCGGCGACGTCGCCATGTCCCGTTCGACCCCGAGGGCGGGTGACGGCTTCATCCGGCTCGATGTGGAGGGCATCGTCGCCTACGCCAGTCCCAACGCGCTGTCGGCCTACCACCGCATGGGCCTGACGAGTGAGCTCGAAGGCCACAACCTCATCAAGGTCACCCGTCCGCTGATCTCGGACCCGTTCGAGGCTCAGGAGGTGGCCGAACACGTGCTCAACCTGCTGGCCGGCGGGTCCAGCATGCGGATGGAGGTGGATGCCGGCGGCGCCACCGTGCTGCTGCGGACGCTGCCGCTGGTGGTCCACGGTGAGAACGTGGGCGCGGCGATCCTGATCCGCGACGTCACCGAGGTGAAGCGGCGCGACCGCGCGCTGATATCCAAGGACGCCACCATCCGTGAGATTCACCACCGGGTGAAGAACAACCTGCAGACCGTGGCCGCGCTGCTGCGGCTGCAGGCGCGCCGCACCGTCAATGCCGAGGGCCGGGAGGCCCTGATCGAGTCGGTGCGCCGGGTTTCGTCCATCGCACTGGTGCACGACGCGCTGTCCATGTCGGTGGACGAGCAGGTGAATCTGGACGAGGTCATAGACCGGATCCTGCCGATCATGAACGACGTGGCCTCGGTGGACCGGCCGATCCGGATCAACCGGGTGGGCGACCTGGGGGTGCTGGACTCCGACCGGGCGACGGCGCTGATCATGGTGATCACCGAACTGGTGCAGAACGCGATCGAGCACGCGTTCGATCCGTCGGCCACCGGGGGATCGGTGACGATTCGCGCCGAACGCTCGGCGCGGTGGCTGGACGTCGTGGTGCACGACGACGGGCGCGGCCTGCCGGACGGGTTCAGCCTGGAGAAGTCAGACAGCCTGGGGCTGCAGATTGTGCGGACGCTGGTGTCCGCGGAGCTGGACGGCTCCCTGGGGATGCGAGAAGGCCCCGACCGCGGCACCGACGTGGTGCTGCGGGTTCCGATCGGCCGGATGGGCCGGTTGCTGGTTTAGGCGCGCAGCAATACGGCCCCGATGAAATCGGGGCCGTAAAGCTGCTTAGCTGAGTTTTCAGACTCCGCTGCGGGCCTTCGTCCGGGCGTTGCGACGCTTGAGTGCGCGCCGCTCGTCTTCGCTCATCCCACCCCAGACGCCCGAGTCCTGACCAGTATTCAGAGCCCATCCGAGACACTCTGTGGTCACCGGACACCGATTACAGACCAGTTTCGCGTCAGCGATCTGCGCGAGTGCCGGGCCGCTGTTCCCAACCGGGAAGAACAGCTCCGGATCCTCGTCACGGCAGACCGCCCTGTGGCGCCAATCCATTAGTTGCTACTCCTCACTAAGTGCGCAGCACTGCGCACGGGCATTTTTCTTCTTGGCTGTTGAGCGTGCTCAAGAAAGGTTTCCGTACCTCTGCATATTTCTGCATGCAACCTTTTGATCGTTTCACAGGCTCAACAGATGTCAATAGTGTTACGCGGGCCCGTGGGGTATCTCACTTCATCGAACTCTTACACAAGCCCTTACTCCGTTGTACTACACTACTCGGGAAATTTCGCCCCACATTTTTGTCGCGGGCTTGTCACATCTTCGATTTCCGCAGGTCAGCGACCTTATTTTGGCGGAGGCGCGACGACCGCCAAGGCGGCCGGTACGGCCCGGAAGGTCATGGTTTCGCGCAGCCCGAGGTATTCTCCGTCGTACTGGCAGGCGGCCGGCCCCGCCATCGTGCTGACGCGGATGTGGCTGATGTCATCGTCCCGGATGAGCTGTTCGGCTTCCAGCTTCGGTCGCTTGGCGAGCAGCTGGCGCAGCAGTCGCAGGGTAGGTATCAGCTTCATGCTGGTGAGCGCGAACAGCCCCAGGCCGGTCTCGAAGCTGCAACCTGGGTTGGTGACCATCGGCCGGTCGTCGCTGTAGGTCCACGGGCTGGTGTTGGACACCCAGACGAAGTGGACGCCGGAGACGGGCTCGTGGTCGGGCCGCTCCAGGATCAGGTTGGGCTCGCGGCGGCTGAACCTCACCGAGACCGGGGTGGCCACCCGCCAGTAGCGCAGCGGGGTGATCTTGTGACCCTTCTTCCGCTCTTCTTCGACCGCCTGGACCACTTCCGCGTCTACGCCCATGCCGGCGTTGACCAGCGCGTATATCTCGCCGCAGTCGATCAGGCTGATGCGGCGCCACTCGTGGTGGCGCTCGTAGGCGTTCAGCAGGGCGATGAGCTGGTCGGTCGCGCCGGAGGCGTCTCGCGGGATGCCCAACGCCCTGGCCAGTACGTTCGCCGAGCCGCCGGGGATGATGCCCAGCGCCGGAACCGGTCCTGCCGGGGCGGAGCCGGGCCGGCCGAGCATGCCGTTGACCACCTGGTTGACCGTTCCGTCGCCGCCGTGGACGACGACCAGATCGAACTCGTCGGCGACGGCCTTGCGTCCGAGCTCCTCGGCGTGACCGGAGTAGTTGGTGAGCTCGATGGTGAGGTCGAGGCGATTGCCCAGGGCGTGTCCCACCAGTTGGCGGGCGCTCGGCGTGATGGTGGTGGCAATCGGATTGACGATCAACATGGCACGCATGACGTTTGAGCTTAGGCGCGACGACGATGCGGGCCGGGACGGGCCGCTGAGGAGAAGCGCGATTGTGATGGGGCGCGACGACGATGCGGGCCGGGACGGGCCGCTGAGGAGAAGCGCGATTGTGATGGGGCGCGACGACGATGCGGGCCGGGACGGGCCGCTGAGGAGAAGCGCGACGGGCCGCTGAGCTTCATTCGACTCGTTCGGCGCCAGAATCTGCGTTCCCGCGCGATACTCACCCAGAGGACCGCGGCCAACGCCCACCGGCCGCGCTGCCTGTTGGTCCCGACGCCGCCGGAGGGAGTGCATGGAGTTGCGAGTTCCGGTTACCCCAACCAGCCACCGGCGCAATGGCTCTCGCGTTGTCTAACCCCGACGGCGCGCGAGGGGTAGATGACCGTCCTCGCCCGATGGTGGGCTCCTTCGTGGATGCCTATGTTGGTCTGGATTCGGACGGTCGCGTGCTGGAGTGGAATGGCGCCGCGACCGCGATGTTGGGCTGGGCCGCGGAGGAAGCGGTCGGGCAGCCGCTGACGGAGCTCATGGGAGTCTCTGCCGGCGAGCAGAGCGACTTGGCGTTGCCGGCCCTGGTGGACTACTTGCGCACCGGCCGGTCACCGGTTGTCGGCAACGTCGTTGCGCAGGTGATTCGCGCCAAAGACGGCACCGAACTACCAGTCGAAGTGGTCGTCCTCGCGGTCCGTTCTGCGCCGAGTGTGACGTTGCATGCACTCGTTCGCGACATGACCGGGGTGTCGGGGGACCCAGCTGTTCAGTGCAGTACCCAGACCATGTTCAAGGCCGTGTTCGATAGCGCGCCGATCGGTATTGCCGTTGTCGGGCTGGACGGCAGCTTCCAGTGGGTCAACCAGGCGCTGTGTCGCATCACCGGATACCACGAGCAGGAACTGACCCGATTGACGTTCCAAGACATCACCTTCCCCGACGATCTCGACTCTGACCTCCATGAGGCCACCCGGCTGCTGCACGGTGAGATCACCAGCTATCAGATGGATAAGCGCTACTACGCCAAGGACGGACACCTGATCTGGGTCCATCTCTCGGGTTCGATGGTGCGCGACGCCGACGGTCAGCCCCTGCACTTCATCGCTCACATTGAGGACATCTCCGCCCGCAAACGCGACGAAGAACTGCTCCGGCACCAGGCGACTCGAGACCCCTTGACGGGAGTGCTCAACCGCGCGCAGTTCGCCGAGGAACTCGCCCAGTACGGAGCGCTGCTCAGCCGTCATGGCTACCAGGAGGAGGCGGCGGTGTTGATGATCGACCTCGACGGCCTCAAGCGGATCAACGATCAGTACGGCCACGCGGCCGGGGACGGCTACATCAAGAGCGTGGCCCAGATCATCAGCCGCCAGCTACGCCTGTCAGACGTCTTCGCCCGCATCGGCGGCGATGAATTCGCCGCCCTGCTGCCCCACACCTCCGCCGACAAGGCTCACCAACTGGCCTGCACGCTGGTTGAGCGGGTACGAACCCACTCGCCCGGGAGCGTCACGATCGGCGTCAGCATGATCACCCCCGGGCAACTGGGCAGTGATGCCCTGCATCAGGCGGACCAAGCCATGTACCAGGCAAAACAACGCGGCGGCGGATGCACTTTCGGGCCCTGACGCCAACCCTGGGCAATCTCGGCCCGCGCGGCGCAGCCTGACTACGCTGGCGCTGTGACCGTTCCCGCCCCGTCCGTCGTCCGTCGTGCCGGCTTCATCGTCGCGGCCCAGGGTGTCGCTGGGCTCGTAGTGGCCGCGATCCTCGTGGTACGCGGCCTCGCCGGAGCCGATCAGCATGTCGTCAATGGACTGGGCACGGCGGCGTGGTTCGCGGTGATCGGGGGCGGGGTGCTGGCGGCCGGGGTGGCCCTGGTGAGGGGCAAGCGCTGGGGCCGGGGACTGGCCGTGTTCACACAGTTACTGCTGCTGCCGGTGGCCTGGTACCTGGCGGTCGGTTCGCACCGGCCGGTGTTCGGCACTCCGGTGGCGCTGGTGGCGCTGGTGACCCTGGCGCTGCTGTTCAGTGGGCCGGCGGTGCGGTGGGCCGCCGGGCGGGATCAGCCCGGTCCGGCCAGCGCGGCCAGTTCGGGACCCGACACCCGGTAGGTGGTCCACTCGGTCTGCGGCTGCCCGCCGACGCCGTCGTACAGCGCGATCGCGTCGGTGTTCCAATTGAGCACCGCCCACGACAGCCTGCTGTAGCCGTTGCGCACGCATTCGGAGGCCAGGGCCGCGAGCAGCCCGCGGGCCAAGCCGCGTCTACGAAAGCGCGGTCGCACGTAGAGGTCCTCGAGGTAAACGCCCGCCACCCCGTCCCAGGTGGAGAAGTTCAGAAACCACAGGGCCATCGCGGCGATCTGGCCGTCGCACTCGGCCACGTGTCCGTGCACCGTGGGCGCATCTCCGAAAAGTGCTGCAGTGATCTGCTTTTCGGTCACGGTACACTCGTCGGCGGCGTGCTCGAACTCGGCGAGCTGGTGGATCATGGCCGTGATGTCGGCAACGTCGTCCGGTGTGGCCCGGCGGATCTGCTCGGTCACTGCTGCACTCCCAGTGCTCTCAATATCGTCGCGAATTTCGTTGTGGTTTCCGCTACTTCGTCGTCGGGGTCGGATTCGGCGACGATGCCACCGCCCGCCCGGGCCAGTGCGGTACGGCGGTCGGCCGACAACTCGGCGCACCGGATCGACACCACCCAGTAACCGTCGCCGCGCGCATCACACCACCCCACCGCTCCGGCGTAGAATCCGCGGTCGCCCTCCAAGGCGTCGATCAACTCGACCGCCTGTCGGGTCGGTACCCCGCCGACCGCCGGGGTGGGGTGTAGCGCCAGTGCCAGATCGATTGCACTGGTTGAGGTATCGCGAAGGTGGCCGACAATCGGGGTGCACAGGTGCCAGACGGCCGCGGTGCGGCTCAGTTGCGGTTCGGCGGCGATGGTCAGGTCATCACACAGCGGCTCGAGTGCCGCGCGCATGGTGTCGATGACCAACTGGTGTTCGTGGCGATTCTTGTCGGATCCGGCCAGCGCGGCGCCATTGGCCGCGTCGGTGTCGGGGTCGTCCGAGCGGGGCGCTGAACCGGCGAACGGCCGGCACACCACCTGTTCACCGGATCTGGCGACCAACAGTTCCGGGCTGGCGCCGACCAGGGCCGCCCCGGTGTAGGCCGGACCGGCCGCACTCAGGTCGGTGAGGAAGCCGTACGCCGTCGGGTCGGCGTCGACGAGGCGCCGCAGGACGGCGCGGCCGTCGAGAGGAGCGTCGGCGGACAGCCGCAACGCGCGGGCCAGCACCACCTTGCGCAGCGGATTGTCCGGCGCCCCAAGCTGTTCGCGTGCGCGCCTGATGCGGTCGCGATGCTCGTCACTGGGCGGGACGGCGGC
This sequence comes from Mycobacterium sp. Z3061, assembly GCF_031583025.1. Classification (NCBI taxonomy): domain Bacteria; kingdom Bacillati; phylum Actinomycetota; class Actinomycetes; order Mycobacteriales; family Mycobacteriaceae; genus Mycobacterium; species Mycobacterium pumcae. The sequence continues at coordinate 1,676,219 of NZ_CP134062.1, forward strand.
GCCGATGCGAACGGCCGGCAGCGGATCGGTCGGCCAGTCGGGCAGCGCATCGAGACGGCGCAGTGTGTCCGGGGTCAGCAGCGCTGCCGGTCGCGTGACGTCGAAAGGCAACGCGCCCAACACTATTGAGGCTCGACCCGTGTGCAATGCCGCTTGCGCCGAGGCGATGTCGGGGAAGCTGTCACGGGCCCGATCGGCGACCAGCGTCCCCCGTGGCCCGGTCAGCGCAAACGCCGGTTCGGGGCTCACGCGATCGCAGACGGTTTCGGGTGGCAGCTCAAGCCGAGCTGAGCGAGTTGCCGGATGCCGTGCTCGAACCCGCAGATCGCGATGGTGGCGGTGGGCATGCCGAAGCGGCTGCCCTCACGCAGATCGAACTGGCACCACCGGGTGATGACTGCGCGGGAGAAGTGGCCGTGGCTCACGAAGAGGACGTCGCGGGACTCCATGTTCTCCAGCGCCAGAGCGATGGCCCGGTCGGCGCGATCGCTGACCTGTGCGACGCTTTCGCCGCCGGGACAGCCGTGCGTCCACACCAGCCAGTCCGGGTCGGTTTCGTGGATCTGCGGGGTGGTCAGTCCCTCGTAGTCGCCGTAGTCCCACTCGGCGACCAGTGGGGTGACCTGGTCGACGATGAGTCCGGCCAGGTCGGCGGTGACCAGGCTCCGGCGGCGCGGGCTGCAGATCACCATCGGGCGCTTGAGGTGAAGGTCGCCCAGCACCACCCCGGCGAACTCCGCCTGTTCTCGGCCGGCGCCGGTCAGCTCGATGTCGGTGCGGCCGGTGTGCTGCCCCGATTTCGACCATTCGGTCTCCCCGTGGCGCAACAGCACCAGCCGGTGATCTTGTACGCCCATGATCGCGATTCTGCCCGAGACACGCCGAGAGCCGTGCCGGGCCCGCCACCCGAACGAGGCAACGGGTTCCGTGCCAGGATGGGCACTGTGAGTGACATGCGGGTACTGGCGGTAGCCAACCAGAAGGGCGGTGTGGCCAAGACGACGACGGTCGCTTCGCTCGGTGCGGCGATGGTGGACGAGGGAAAACGAGTGCTGCTCGTCGATCTGGACCCCCAGGGGTGTCTGACCTTCTCGTTGGGCCAGGATCCGGACAAGCTGCCGGTCTCCGTCCATGAGGTGCTGCTCGGCGACGTCGAACCGAGCGCCGCTCTGGTGACGACGGATGAGGGAATGACGTTGCTGCCGGCGAACATTGACCTCGCGGGTGCTGAGGCGATGCTGCTGATGCGGGCCGGACGCGAGTACGCCCTCAAGCGGGCGCTGGCCAAGCTCGCCGACGATTTCGACGTGGTGATCATCGACTGCCCGCCTTCGCTGGGGGTGCTCACGCTCAACGGGCTGACCGCCGCGGACGAGGTCATCGTGCCGCTGCAGTGCGAGACGCTGGCGCACCGCGGGGTGGGTCAGTTCCTGCGCACCGTGGCCGACGTCCAGCAGATCACCAATCCGAATCTGCGGTTGCTGGGCGCCCTTCCGACGCTGTACGACTCGCGGACCACTCATACCCGCGACGTGCTGCTCGACGTCGCCGATCGCTACGAGCTGCCGGTGCTGGCGCCGCCGATCCCGCGAACGGTGCGCTTCGCCGAGGCCAGCGCGTCGGGATCGTCGGTGCTGGCGGGCCGCAAGAACAAGGGGGCGCTGGCCTATCGGGACCTGGCGAAGGCGCTGCTCAAGCACTGGAAGACCGGCAAGGCGCTGCCGACCTTCGCAGTGGAGTACTAATTCCCCGCGAGCAGACACAAAATCGCCTCGGAGCGCACGCTCCCGGGTGATTTTGTGTCTGCTCGCGCAGGTGAGTCAGCCCAGCGCCACCAAGGTGTCGCCGCGCTGCTCGAGCACCCGCGAGCCTGACACCGCCGGGATCACCGCCGTACTGATCGGCTGTCGCTCCACCGGGATATAGCGGCTGGCCTCGCCGTTCACCGGGTCGTACACCCCGAGCGCACCGGTGACCGGCACCAACAGCTGACCGGCCATCATCACCCCCGGGCCGAGCGGGGCGGCGGTCTCGCCGGCCGCGATCGTGTAGCGGGCGGTCAGAGTCGTCGCGTCCAACACCAGCAGCGCGTCACCGGTCCACCAGGTGATCAGGTTCCCGGTATTGGAGACCACCGACGACGCCGAGGGCGGCCCGGTCAACAGCGTGCTCGACACCGTGGTGCCGGTTTCGTCGACCACGTCGAGGCGCGGTTGCGGTGTCGGCAGGTACACCGCGGCGCGGTTCTGGGAGACCACCACCACCCGTGCGCCGGTGCCGGGACGCACCCCGGATTCCTGAACCACCTGCTGTTGCGGCTCGTCGTCCTCCTTGCCGGGTCGCAGCAGGATCAGCTTCAGGTCGGCTTGGTTCGCGCAGGCCTCGAGCACCGCCACCGAGGACGAACTGGCTGCCGCCGATTCCAGGGTGCAGCCCGAGTGCAGGCCCCGGTTCACCGGCTTCACGCGGGCGTCGGTCTCGCCATAGGCCATCATCCGGACCATGTCCGAGCGCCACATCTCCAGCCGGGTGTCGCCCGCCGACAGCACGGTGGTGCCGTCCGAGGACAGACGTACCGCCGGATCGGCGTAGCTGCTGCGGGCCGGGCCACGGCGCCCGGTTGATCCCTCGATGGTGCTGACCTGACCGCAGCCCCGGTCGTCCTGGTAGACGGCGACTGCGTAGTGGTAAACCCATGTCACCCCGCACAGGTCGGTATCGCGCGAGTAACTCCACTGGACCTGACCCGTGCCGGGGTCGCGGCCCTGGACCTCGCGGCCGTTGCCGGTGGCGATGGTGCCGCCCACCACCACGGGCACCCGGGTGGCCGGGCTGGGGGCGGTCCAGAGCTGGTGCAGCGCCGCCGGAACGTCGCGGGCCTGGGTAGCGGTGGGCGCGGCTGTCGCGGCCGGCCGACTGATGGTGGCCCGGGCGTCACTCGTCCACCAGATGAGCGAGGCGGCTACCGCGACGACGACCGCGATGGCCGCGGCGGCCGCAATGTCGGTCTTGGTGCGGCGCTCGGGTCGGACCACGGAAGTGAGTATGCCGTCAGTTGGTCACCGCGGCGGCATCCGCCGGCTTGCGACGACGCCGACGTCGGCGGCTGCTGCTGGGCGCGCCGGCAGCAGGTGCCGCATCCTCGGCGGGCGCGTCAGCGACTGCGGCCGCGTTCGCCTCGGGGTGGCCGGTGACCGGCTTGCCGCCGCGGGTGCGCTTGCGGCGGTCCGGGCGGCGGGCGGGGCGTTCGGAACTGCCGCTGCTGCTGGCCTCGCGACGCTTGACCGGGGCCTTGCGTGGCGTTCCCACGGTGCCACCGGCCTCGGCCGGGATGCCCAGTTCGGCGTACATGTGCGGCGAGTTGGAGTAGGTCTCGGCCGGGTCGGGGGAGCCCAGGCCCAGCGCCTTGTCGATCGTCGCCCAGCGTTCCAGCTCGTCCCAGTCCACCAGCGTGACCGCGATGCCGGTGCGACCGGCGCGGCCGGTGCGCCCGATGCGGTGGACGTACATCTTGTCGTCCTCGGGGCACTGGTAGTTGATGACGTGCGTGATGTCGTCGATGTCGATGCCGCGGGCGGCCACGTCGGTGGCGACCAACACGTTGATGTCACCCGAGCGGAACGCCTTGAGCGCCTTCTCGCGGGCGATCTGCCCGAGGTCGCCGTGCACGGCTCCGACCGCGAAACCGCGTTCCTGCAGCTCGTCGGCGACCTTCTGAGCGGTCCGCTTGGTGCGGGTGAAGATCATCGTCGCGCCGCGATCGCGGGCCTGCAGGATCCGGGTGACCAGTTCCACCTTGTCCAGGGCGTGGGCGCGGTAGACGAACTGCTCGGTGGTGTCGTGCACCGCCAGCGAGTGCGGGGCCTCGGCGCGGATGTGGGTCGGCTGAACCATGAAGGTGCGGGCCAGGGTGATGATCGGGTCCGGCATGGTCGCGGAGAACAGCATCGACTGCCGGTCGGCGGGAATCTGGCGCAGGATGCGCTCGATGTCGGGAAGGAAGCCCAGGTCGAGCATCTCGTCGGCCTCGTCGAGCACCAGCACCGACAACCCGCCCAACTGCAGGTGGCCCTGCTGGCACAGGTCGAGCAGCCGGCCGGGAGTCCCCACCACGACGTCGACGCCCTTGTGCAGCGCTTCGATCTGCGGCTCGTAGGCGCGACCGCCGTAGATGGCAAGGACCGACAGCGGTCGCTGGGCGCCGTCTTCGTTCGTGGCCTTGAGATATTTGGCTGCGGTGGCCAGGTCATCGTTGACCTGCAGGCACAGCTCACGGGTCGGTACCACGACCAGGGCCCGCGGTGCGCCGGTCAGCGGCCGCGTCGCGGTCTCGGACGTGATGCGCTGCAGCAGCGGTACGCCGAAGCCGAAGGTCTTGCCCATGCCGGTGCGGGCCTGGCCGATGACGTCCTCGCCGGCGAGCGCGAGCGGGAGGGTGAGCTCCTGGATAGCAAATGGGGTTTCGATGCCCTTTTCGGCCAGTGCGCTGACGATTTCGTCGCGGACTCCAAGGCTGGCAAAGGTGAGTGGGGTAGTGCTTTTAAGTGCGGTCATACGCGGGGTAAGAGCCTTTCGGTGACAGTAATCGAGTTTTGAGTCGGTACTTCGTCTGTGTCGCGGTTCGCGCGCACGATTTCCGACTCCGATTACGTCGCCGAGGCCCGCTGGAAAGATCGGGGCGGGCCAGTTGCGTGCACGCACATTTCTTTGGGCAGCAGCAGCACAGATTCAGCCACTACCTACAAGCATGGTACCTGGTCGCCCTGCGGGCACCCATGTTCCGTTAATCCTGCCGACTAAAGTGTCACCATGCCTTCGCCATCCTCCGCTGACTCCTACGACGAGGCGGCCGATTCGCCCAGGCCACAACTGCCGGCGGATCATCCCGGCGTCAACGAACTGTTCGCGCTGCTCGCATATGGCGAGGTGGCAGCGTTCTACCGGTTGACCGAAGAGGCGCGAATGGCCCCGAATCTGCGCGGGCGGATCTCGATGGCCAGCATCGCCGCGGCCGAGATGAACCACTACGAGCTGCTGCGGGACGCCCTGGAACAACGTGGTGTCGACGTGGTGCCGGCGATGTCCAAGTACGTTTCGGCGCTGGAAAATTACCACCGGCTGACTACTCCGAGTACCTGGTTGGAAGCCTTGGTGAAGACGTATGTCGGTGACGCGCTGGCCGCCGACCTGTACCTGGAGATCGCCGACGGGTTGCCCGACGAGGTCGCCGACGTGGTGCGCGCGGCGCTGTCCGAGACGGGGCACTCCCAGTTCGTCGTCGCCGAAGTCCGGGCGGCGGTAACGTCCAGCGGCAAACAGCGCAGCCGGCTGGCGCTGTGGTCGCGCCGGCTGCTCGGCGAAGCCATCACCCAGGCGCAATTCCTGCTCGCCGACCACGACGAACTGGTGGATCTGGTGGTCTCCGGGACGGGCGGCCTGGGGCAGCTCGGCGCGTTCTTCGAACGGCTACAGCACACCCACGACAGCCGGATGCGCGAACTGGGCCTGGCCTAACGAGTGCAGGTCGCCAGGGCGGAGTTGGTGGTCGACGCCTTCACCAGCTGGCCCTGTGCGTTGACGATCGAGCAGTTCAGCTGCCCGTAGATGCTGGTCGCGATCACCGATTCGGTCTGCACGCCCGGGTTGAGCACGACGACCTTCGTCCAGGGCAGCGCGACGTTGAACTCGGTCACCGGGAAGCCGCGCGCATCGGTGTAGGCGATGTTGACCAGATCGAAGAGCTGCTTGGTGCCCGTCACGCTGTAGACGACGGCGCGTGGGTTGAGCGTCGCGCCCGGAGGCGCGGCCGTCGGGGCCGGGGCCGCGTTCGGAAGCCGGGTGGGCGGCACCGCCGTCTTGGTGGGCGCGTCACTGGGCGCGATGGTGGTGACCGTCTCCGGGGGGAGCGCGGCGCGGGACGAGGTGGGCGGGGCACTTGTGGTCGCGCTGGGTGGCGCACTCGATCTGGGCGACGTGACAGCCGTCCTGGGGGGTGTCACTCCGACGGTGGCCTTTGTGGTGGCGCTGTCGCCGCTGTTGATGATCACCGCGGTGGCGATGGCGCCGATCGCCACGACGGCGCCCAGGAGCAGGGCGATCGGACGCCAACGGCGGTCGGCGGGCCAAGCCCATTCCTCTTCGGTTTCGTAGTCGGGCTCGTCCCAGCTGTCGGTCTCGGGATCATCGTCGAAGTCCTGCGGGTAACTTTCCGCGCGGACTTCATCGCCCGGGAACTCCTCGAGGTCTCGGACGATGTCGTAGAGGGTGTCGCGGATGTTACTGATGGTGCCGATGTTAATGACGCCCGCTGTCTGAAACGGGGGTGCAACGGGTGCCTAAACCGAATCGTGACGGGTTTGTTCACTAACCGCGAACTCCCGGTTCGGGGGCGGGGCGCTATGCGCGTCCGGACCGTCTACTAGCCTGCTGCACAGACGCCTGCGATGAAAACGCCAACGGAAGGGGCCCCCGTGGAGGTCAAGATCGGTATCACGGACAGTCCGCGCGAGCTGGTGTTCTCCAGTACGCAGACGCCCGCTGAGGTCGAAGAACTCGTCGGAGCCGCGCTGCGCGACGACGCTGGTCTGCTGAGCCTGAATGACGAGCGCGGCCGGCGCTTTCTGATCAACTCGGCCAAGATCGCCTACGTCGAGATCGGTGTCGCGGACGCACGCCGCGTGGGATTCGGGGTCGGAGCCGAAGCCGTCGCCGCCAAAGCTGCCAAGGGTTAGGAACGGGCGAGCGGCACGTGCGACAGGCCGCCCCAGGCGAACTGCACGGTGCCCTCGACCGCGTCGGACTTCGAGATCGGGCGATCCGAGTCCAGCCAGTACCGGGCGCAGTCGACGCTCATGCCGACCAACCCGACCGCGATCATTCTGGCGCGGTGCGGGTCCAGGCCGGAGTCTTCGGCGATGAGGGCGAAGACGGCGTCGATGCACGATTCGGTGGCCGCCCGCACCTGTGCGGCGACCTCCGGCTCGGTGACATAGTCATTCTCGAAGATCAGCCGGTAGCCCTGGCTGTCGTGCTCGATGAAGTCGAAGAAGGCCTGCACCGCAGAGTGCAGCCGGCGCCGGTTGTCGGTGGTGCGGCCCAGCGCTTGCTGGACGCCGCTGACCAGGTTCTCCACGTGCCGATTGAGCACTGCCAGATACAGCTCCAGCTTGCTCGAAAAGTGTTGGTAGAGAACCGGTTTGCTCACCCCGGCGCGGTCGGCGATCTCATCCATCCCGGCGGCGTGGTAGCCGCTCTCCACGAAGACGTCGCTGGCGACGGTCAGCAGCTGGCCGCGACGCTCGTCGCGCGGCAACCGGTTACCCCGGCGGTTGGAGACCGGAGCGCCTTCAATCGGCCGAACGCCGTCGGCCGATCTGACGGCACGTCGCTGCACCGTCTTGGCTAGCTCGCTCATCGTCCTCAATCTGATCGCTTCGGCCGGCGACCGTTTAGCCTGTTCCCCCCGGCCGCCCTTGTCTTGCCATGACCTTACTACCTGCGGACTCGCTGGGGTGTGAGGTCGATGTGAAGCAGGTCGGCGCGTTTTTCGGGCGCGCCAGGGCTGGTTGCCCGGAGCGACTGTGCCATCCTGGGAAAATGACGTCCCAGTGGCCGCCCCACGGTCCCGGTCGCGCGCCCGTGCTGCGTGACGACTGGCGTGAGCCGCTACGCGCCCAGCGCGACCCACTCGGCCAGAGTGCCGGGCGGGTTCGCGCGGACCGGGACCGGCCGCGCCAATGGCGCAAGCAGACCTGGCTGGGACGATTCGTGTCCACCTACGGCTGGCGGGCCTACGCGCTGCCCCTGCTGACGGTGCTCACCCTGGTCGTCGTCTACCAGACGGTGACCGGGACGAGCACACCCAAGCCGGCTGCTCACGCGACGCACCAGGAACCGCCCACCATCGGGGCGGTGGGCACGTCGATCCTCGACACCCCGCCGCGCGGCCTGGTCGCTTTCGATGCGAACCTGCCGGCCGGAACGCTGCCCGACGGCGGGCCCTACACCGAGGCCGGCGACAAGACCTACCGCGTCATCCCCGGCACCACCCCGCAAATCGGCCAGGGCACCAGCAAGGTCTTCCGCTACACCATCGAGATCGAGAACGGTGTGGACCCGAACATGTACGGCGGCGACAACGCGTTCGCGCAGATGGTCGACATGACGCTGGCCAATCCCAAGGGCTGGACCCACAACCCGCAGTTCGCCTTCGTCCGGATCGATAACGGCAAACCGGATTTTCGCATTTCGCTGGTCTCACCGGTGTCGGTGCGCGAGGGCTGCGGTTACGAATTCCGGCTCGAAACATCCTGCTATAACCCGTCTTTCGGGTCCGATCGGCAGTCTCGGGTCTTCATCAACGAGGCGCGCTGGATCCGCGGAGCCGTTCCGTTCGAGGGCGACATCGGCTCGTATCGGCAGTACGTGATCAACCACGAAGTGGGCCACGCCATCGGGTACGTGAAACACGAGCCGTGCGACCAGCAGGGCGCCCTGGCGCCGGTGATGATGCAGCAGACGTTCTCCACGTCCAATGACGACGGGGCGAAGTTCGACCCCGATCAGGTGAAGGCCGACGGCAAGACGTGCCGGTTCAATCCCTGGCCGTTCCCCATCGCCTAGTTTCTCAGCGCGAGCAGACGCGAAGTCGCACTGTTTCGTGCCGAAAAGTGCGATTTCGCGTCTGCTCGCCGGCGTGGTGATCGCCTAACCTCGATGATGTGACGCCACCGCTGCCGCCGCTTGTAGAACCCGCCGCCACCCTCAGCCGTGAGGAGGTGGCCCGGTACAGCCGCCACCTGATCATTCCGGACCTGGGGGTGGACGGTCAGAAGCGGTTGAAGAATGCGCGCGTGCTGGTGATCGGCGCGGGGGGTCTGGGATCGCCGACGCTGCTGTATCTGGCGGCCGCCGGCGTCGGCACCATCGGAATCGTCGACTTCGACATCGTCGACGAGTCCAACCTGCAGCGTCAGATCATCCACGGCACGGCCGATGTCGGACGGTCCAAGGCGCAGTCGGCGCGCGACTCGATCGTGGCGATCAATCCGTTGATCGAGGTGCGGCTGCATGAGTTCCGGCTGGAGGCCGACAACGCGGTCGGGTTGTTCGGCGAGTACGACCTGATCCTCGACGGCACCGACAACTTCGCCACCCGGTACCTGGTCAACGACGCCGCGGTGCTGGCCGGCAAGCCGTACGTCTGGGGCTCGATCTACCGGTTCGAGGGCCAGGCCTCGGTGTTCTGGGAGGACGCGCCGAACGGACTGGGGCTGAACTACCGGGATCTGTACCCGGAGCCGCCGCCGCCGGGCATGGTGCCGTCGTGCGCCGAGGGTGGTGTGCTGGGCATCATCTGCGCCTCGATCGCGTCGGTCATGGGCACCGAGGCGATCAAGCTCATCACCGGGATCGGCGAGACGCTGCTGGGCCGCCTGATGATCTACGACGCGCTGGAAATGAGCTACCGGACCATCAGGATCCGCAAGGATCCGTCGACGCCGAAGATCACCGAATTGATCGATTACGAACAGTTCTGTGGCGTGGTCTCCGAGGACGCCGCGGCCGCGGCCAGCGGATCGACCATCACTCCGCAGGAGTTGCGCGCGATGATGGACGCCGGAAAGAAGCTGGCCCTGATCGACGTCCGCGAGCAGGTCGAGTGGGACATCGTGCACATCGACGGGGCGCAGCTCGTGCCGAAGGGGCTGATCATCTCCGGTGAGGGTTTGGCGCAGCTGCCGCAGGACCGGGTGGCGGTGCTGTACTGCAAGAGCGGGGTGCGCTCGGCGGAGGCGCTGGCCGCGGTGAAGCAGGCCGGATTCGCCGACGCGGTGCACTTGCAGGGCGGGATCCTGGCCTGGGCCGCGCAGATGCAGCCCGACATGGTCGTGTACTGACTCCGACGCGGCTCTGCCCTCGATTAGGCTGACCGCTGTGACTGACGAGCCGCCGCCCGAGCATGTACTGGCGGCGTTCGGTTTGACCGGAGTCCAGCCCGCGGCCCTCGGCGCCGCCTGGGAAGGCGGCTGGAGATGCGGCGAAGTGGTGTTGTCGATGGTGGCCGACAACGCCCGCGCCACCTGGTCGGCCCGGGTGCGGGAAACCTTGTTCGTCGACGGTGTGCGGCTGGCCCGCCCGGTCCGTTCCACCGACGGCCGCTACGTGGTGTCCGGGTGGCGGGCGGACACGTTCGTCGCGGGTGCCCCCGAGGCCCGGCACGACGAAGTCGTCTCCGCCGCGGTTCGCCTGCATGAGGCCACCGGCAAACTCGAGCGCCCGCGATTCCTGACCCAGGGACCCACCGCGCCGTGGGCCGACGTCGATGTCTTCATCGCCGCCGACCGCGCCGCGTGGGAGGAACGGCCCCTGCAGTCGGTGCCTCCCGGCGCACGGACGGCGCCGCCGTCTGCCGATGCCGAGCGTTCGGTCGAATTGATCAATCAGCTTGCGACGCTGCGCAAGCCGACCCGCAGTCCGAACCAGCTGGTGCACGGAGACCTCTACGGGACCGTGCTTTTCGCCGGCACCGCACCCCCCGGCATCACCGACATCACCCCGTACTGGCGGCCGGCGTCGTGGGCGGCCGGCGTGGTGGTCGTCGACGCCCTGTCGTGGGGCGAGGCCGACGACGGCCTCATCGAACGGTGGAGTGCGTTGCCGGAGTGGTCACAGATGTTGTTGCGCGCGTTGATGTTCCGGCTGGCCGTGCATGCGCTGCACCCGCGGTCCACCGCCGAGGCGTTTCCGGGCCTGGCCCGCACCGCGGCAATGGTCAGGATGATTCTCTAGGCATCGAATTCGTGGCGGACCTCGCTCAGCGCGATCCGTCCGTCGACCGCCAGCACCCCCTCCGCGCGCAACAACTCCAGCTGCCGGGTGGTCAGATGCGCGGCGGGTCGCCCCGACGCCGTGATCACCCGGTGCCAGGGCAGGTCAGCGGAGTCGGTGCGCATGATCCAGCCGACGATCCGCGGACTGGAAAGCTCTGCCGCAGAAGCGATGTCGCCATAGGTGGACACCCGGCCAGCCGGGATGGCCGCGACCAGCGAACGCACCCGCTCGATCTGCTCGTCGGTCACCGCGGCCATGGCTACCGCGCGTTCAAGCGCTTACGTACCAGTGCGGCAACGTCATCGGGCTTGGCGTGCGGCACCATGTGGTCACATTCGTAATCCAGCAGCTCGAAATCGTCACCCAGCCGTTCCCGCAGTCCCGCGACCAACTCCGCGCTGACATACGGTGGCGACGTCCAGGCGGCCCGCACCAGCGTCGTGGGCACCCCGGCCGGCGGCAGCACGACGTCACGCGCCAGCTCACTCCAGTAGGACATCATCGCGGGCAGGCTGATCCGCCAGCCGTACCGCCCGTTGGGCAGCTGGATCAGGTGCTCATCGACATCGGCATCGAGCACCGCCGGATCCACGTCCGCCCACACCCCGCCGCCCTTCTCCTGACGGGCCTCGGAGCGCTCGGCATAGTCGGGGGAGGCGAACATCGCCGCGGCGATCTCGGCCATCCACTGCCCGTCCAAACCGATCGCCGGATCGAGCAGCAACAGCGACGACACCAGTTCGGGCCGGGCCGCCGCCAGATGCATCGCCACCGCAGACCCGAACGAATGCCCCACCACCAGCGCCGGAGCGTCGGTCCCGGCCTCGAGCAGGGACGCAAGCGCGGCGACGTTGGCCTCGATGGTCCACGGTGCGGCCCATGACGACCGGCCGTGCCCGATCAGATCGGGCGCCGCCACGGTGATTTCGGGAACGTAGTCCGCGAAGTGCTGCCAGCGCTGACCGTGACCGGTCAACCCGTGCAACGCCAGCAACTGGATCGGGCCGGACGGGCCGAAGCGGTGCACATGAAGGGTCACGCCTCGATGATGCCAGTCGGTGTCCGGCCTGGTCGCGGCGACTTGTCGGAGCCTGGTGATTGCATGCGGGCTATGGCATTGCAGTGGGGTCACGAGGCGGGCGAGGTTCTGCGGCCCGGTTCGCGTGGGCAGGTGCGCATCCTCGGTGGACCCGGGACCGGCAAGAGCGCCTTGCTCGTCGACGCCGCGATCGCCCACATCGCCGCGGGTGTGCCACCGGAATCTGTTCTGCTGCTGAGTGGTTCGGGCCGCGTCGGGATGCGTGAGCGTAGCGCGCTGACGAGGGCGCTATTGGGATCGAGTCGGGCGGCGGCCGTACGTGAACCGCTGGTTCGCACGCTGCACAGCTACGCCTACGCCGTGCTGCGGCGCGCCGCGGAACGGGCCGGCGACCCGCCGCCGCGGCTGCTCACCAGCGCCGAACAAGATGCCATCATCCGGGAACTGCTGGCCGGTGACGCCGAGGACGGCGACCGTTGGCCCGAGCATCTGCTGCCCGCGCTGAGCACTGCGGGATTTGCCAACGAGCTGCGAAACCTGTTGGCGCGCTGCGCGGAACGCGGCCTCGACCCCCAGCAGCTGGAGCGGCTGGGACGACGCTGTGGGCGCCCGGAGTGGGCCGCGGCCGGTCGGTTCGCCGGGCAGTACGAACAAGTCATGCTGCTGCGCGCGGCCGTCGGTACGGCGGCGCCGCAGGCGACGGCGCCGGCCCTGGCCGCCGCCGAACTGGTCGGCGCCGCGCTGGAAAGCCTCGCGGTCGATCCCGAGTTGCTGGCCGCTGAACGTGCCCGGATCCGGGTGCTCCTCGTCGACGACGCCCAGCAACTCGATCCGCAGGCGGCGCAACTGGTTCGGGTGCTGGCGGCCGGCGGCGAAACAGCTCTGATCGCGGGCGACCCGAACCAGGCGGTCTTCGGCTTCCGGGGAGGTGAGCCGGACGCGCTGCTCGATGTCGACGGCCCCTCGGTGACCCTGACGGAGTCCCACCGATGCGGGCCTGCCGTCGCCCGCGCAGTCAGCGGCATCGCCGGCCGACTTCCCGGCACCAGCGCCGGCAGGCGTATCGAGAGCACCGGAACCGAGCAGGGCGCCGTCACGGCGCGCCTGGCCGCATCGGCACATGCGGAGGCCGCGCTGATCGCCGACACCCTGCGGCGCGCGCATCTCGTCGACGGCGTGCCGTGGTCGCAGATGGCGGTGATTGTCCGGTCGGTGCCACGCGCCGGCGCCCGGTTACCGCGCGCCCTTGCCGCCGCCGGCGTCCCGGTCGCGCTACCCGCAACTGGCGGGTCGTTGTGCCAGGAACCGGCGGCCCGCACGTTGCTCACCGTCCTTGCCGCCACCGCCGACGGGCTGGACGGCGATCAGGCGCTGGCGCTGCTGTCCGGGCCGATCGGCCGGGTGGACCCGGTCGCATTGCGCCAGCTGCGCAGGGCTCTGCGGCGCGGTCGGCCGGACAGCTTCACCGACCTGCTGGTGGAGACGCTCACCGGGGACGAGCCGCTGTCCGGCCCGCAGTCCAGTGCGTTGCGACGGGTGCGCGCGGTGTTGGCCGCCGCCGCCCGGTGTCACCGCGACGGGCAAGACCCGCGCTACACACTGTGGGCGGCGTGGCACCGTAGTGGCCTGCAGCGGCGATGGCTGGCCGCGATTGAGCGCGGTGGCCCGGCGGCGGCCCAGGCCACCCGGGATCTCGAGGTGGTGACGGAGTTGTTCGACGTCACCGACGCCTATGTCTCGCGCACGTCGGGGGCGTCGCTGCGCGGACTCGTCGAGCACGTCGAAGCGCTGCAACTACCGCCCGCCAGCCGCGACGCGGGTTGTCAGACCCAGCAGGTCAAGGTGGTCAGCGCGCATGCGGCGCTGGGCCAGGAATGGGATGTGGTGGTCATCGCCGGTTTGCAGGAGGGATTGTGGCCCAACACAATTCCGCGCGGCGGTGTGCTGGCCACCCAGCGGCTTCTCGACGAACTCGACGGCGTCAGCGGTGATGCGTCGGTCCGGGCGCCGCTGCTGGCCGAGGAACGCCGGCTGCTGGTTGCCGCGATGGGCCGGGCCCGGCACAAGGTGTTGGTGACGGCGGTCGACAGCGACACCGGTGGCAGCGGAGGAGAAGCCGCGCTGCCGTCGCCGTTCTTTTCCGAGATCGCGCAATTCGATGACGACGAAACGCTGGTGGTGCAACCGGTCAGTGCCCCGCGCCTGCTGTCGACCGCGGCGGTGGTGGGCCGGTTGCGATCGGTGGTGTGTGCGCCCGACGGCGCGGTCGAGGACGACGCTCGCGCCTGTGCCGCAAGGCAATTGGCTCGCCTGGCCGAGGCCGGGGTGCCCGGCGCCGATCCTTCCGCATGGCACGGTTTGGTTCCGGTCAGCAGCACCGCTCCGTTGTGCGGCAGCGACGACGTCGTCACTCTGACGCCTTCGACCCTGCAGACGCTGACCGACTGCCCGCTGCGCTGGCTGGCCGAGCGGCACGGCGGAACCAACCCACGCGAACTGCGTTCGACGATCGGTTCGGTGGTGCACGCGCTGATCGCCGAACCGGGCAGGACGGAATCGCAGCTGTTGGCCGACCTGGAGCGGGCGTGGCGGCACCTCCCGTTCGACGCTGACTGGCATTCGGCCAACGAACTGAGCCGGCACCGCGCCATGATTGCCGCGTTCGTCGAGTGGCGTGCGCAGACGCGTGCCGAACTGACCGAGGTCGGAGTCGAAATCGGCGTCGACGGCGTCCTGGAGACACCACGCAGCGACGGCGGGCAGGTCCGGTTGCGCGGCCGGGTCGACCGTCTGGAACGCGACGCCGAAGGGCGGCTGGTGATCGTCGATGTCAAGACCGGAAAGACGCCGGTCAGCAAGGACGACGCGCAGCAGCACGCCCAGCTGGCGATGTATCAACTCGCCGTCGCCGAAGGCATGATCGCCGCCTTCCAAACCGGACCAGACGAGCCCGGCGGAGCGCGGCTGGTCTATCCCGGCAAGACCGGCGCGTCCGGCGCCGCCCAACGCGAGCAGGATCCGCTCACCCCGCAGGCCCGTGAGCATTGGCGCAACCTGATCAGACAGGCCGCTGAGGCGACCGCCGGCCCGGAGTTCATCGCCCGGCGCAACGACGGCTGTTCACACTGCCCGCTGCGGCAGTCGTGCCCCGCCCACGACGGGTGCGCCTCATGACTCCGCGCTACAGCCCGGCTGAATTAGCCGATGCGCTGGGAGTCTTCCCGCCCACCGACGAACAGGCCGCGGTGATCGCCGCACCGCCGGGCCCGCTGGTCGTCATTGCGGGCGCGGGAGCCGGAAAGACCGAGACCATGGCCGCGCGCGTCGTTTGGCTGGTCGCCAACGGCTATGCCGAGCCCGGCCAGGTGCTCGGATTGACCTTCACCCGCAAGGCTGCCGGCCAGCTGTTGCGCCGGGTGCGGTCGCGGCTGGCGCGCCTGTCCGGCGTAGGGATGGAGCCGAGCGAAGGTACGCCGGCGGTCAGCACGTACCACGCCTTCGCCGGTTCGTTGTTGCGGGAATCCGGGCTGCTGCTGCCCGTGGAACCCGACACCAGGTTGCTCACCGAGACCGAACTGTGGCAGCTGGCATTCGATGTGGTCAACGGGTACCAGGGCCCGCTGGAGACCGAGAAGACCCCGGCCGCGGTCACTGCCGTGGTGCTGCGGCTGTGGGGCCAGCTCACCGAACATCTCGTCAACACCGACCAGCTGCGCGACACTCACGTGGGGCTGGAAAGGCTGGTGCACACCCTGCCCGCCGGGCCGGGTCAGCGCGACCGCGGTCCCAACCAGTCGCTGCTGCGCATGCTGACCACCCAGACGCAGCGCGCCGAGCTGGTGCCGTTGCTGGATGCGCTGGCCGAACGCATGCGCGCGGAGAAGGTGATGGACTTCGGCATGCAGATGGCCTCGGCGGCGCGGCTTGCGGCGACGTTCCCGCAGGTGGGTAAGGACCTACGGAGCCGCTACCGGGTGGTGTTGCTCGATGAGTACCAGGACACCGGACATTCCCAGCGCATCGCTCTGTCGTCGCTGTTCGGTGGCGGGGTCGACGATGAGCTGGCGCTGACGGCAGTCGGTGACCCGATCCAGTCGATCTACGGCTGGCGCGGCGCCTCGGCGACCAACCTGCCGCGGTTCACCACCGACTTTCCGCTGTCCGACGGATCGCCCGCACCGACGCTGGAGTTGCGGACCAGCTGGCGCAATCCCCCCACGACCTTGCACCTGGCGAACGCCATATCCGCCGAGGCCCGGCGGCGCTCGGTCGCCGTGCGTCCGCTGCGCCCGCGACCGGATGCCCCGCCGGGCACGGTCCGTTGCGCGCTCCTGCCTGACGTGGAGGCCGAGCGGGACTGGATCGCCGACCATCTGCAGGAGCATTACCGTCGGGCGGACGACGAGGGGGTCGCCCCGCCGACGGCCGCGGTCCTGGTGCGCCGCAACGCCGACGCCGCTCCGATCGCCGATGCGCTGCGCGCCCGCGGGCTGCCGGTCGAGGTCGTCGGGCTGGCGGGCCTGTTGTCGGTTCCGGAGGTCGCCGACGTCGTCGCCATGCTGCGCCTGGTCGCCGACCCGACCGCCGGTGCGGCCGCGATGCGGGTGCTCAGCGGCGCACGCTGGCGCCTCGGCGGCCGCGATATCGCCGCATTGTGGCGGCGCGCTCAGGATCTGGGCAGTGTTCAGCGCGCAAGCGAACCCCTCTCGGCCGAGTCGATCGCGCAAGCGGCCGGCCCCGACGCCGACGTCGCCTGCCTGGCCGACGCCATCTCCGACCCTGGCCCGTCCGAGGACTACTCGCCCGCCGGTTATCAGCGGATCAACGCCCTGGCCGCCGAACTGACCGCGCTGCGGGGGCACCTGGGCTACTCCCTGCCCGACCTGGTCGCCGAGGTGCGCCGTGTCCTGGGGGTCGACTGCGAGGTCCGGGCCATCGCCACCGGGCAATGGTCCGGCGCCGAACATCTCGACGCCTTCGCCGATGAGGTCATCGGTTACGCCGAGCGGGCCGGGACGGTGGCCAAGGCCTCGGTGGCCGGCTTGCTCGCCTATCTGGACGTCGCCGCGGAGCGGGAGAACGGTCTGACGCCCGCACAGCCGATCACCACCCGCGACCGCGTGCAGGTGCTCACGGTGCACGCCGCCAAGGGCCTGGAATGGCAGGTGGTGGCGGTGGCGCACCTGTCTGGTGGGACATTTCCCTCCAACGCTTCGCGAAGCAGCTGGCTCACCGATGCCGGCGAGCTGCCGCCGCTGCTGCGCGGTGATCGCGCCGCGGCCGGCGCGCTCGGCATCCCGGTCCTGGACACCTCTGCCGTCACCAACCGAAAGCAGTTGTCGGACAAGATCTCCGAACACCGCTCCCAGCTCGATCAGCGACGTGTCGATGAGGAACGCCGCCTGCTCTACGTCGGTGTCACCCGGGCTGAGGACACTCTGCTGGTATCCGGTCACCACTGGGGCGCCACCGGCATCAAGCCGCGCGGTCCGTCGGAGTTCCTCTGCGAACTCAAGGACATCATCGAAGAATCCAGGCGGTCCGGCCGGCCCTGCGGCGTCGTCGAGCAGTGGGCCCCGCCGCCGGCCGACGGTGAGCGAAACCCGTTGCAGGACAATGTCATCGAAGCCGTCTGGCCCGTCGACCCGCTGTCGCGGCGGCGTGCCGACGTGGAGCGCGGTGCCATCTTGGTCACCAACGCCGAGACCAGAGAGCGCGACAGCACCGCCGACGTCGAAGGCTGGGCCGCCGATGTCGACGCACTGCTGGCCGAACGGGCGCGCGCGGCGCAGCCTCCCGAGCACGCGTTGCCGAGCCAGCTGTCTGTCAGTGGCCTGGTGGAACTGGCCCGCGACCCTGACGCGGCAGCGCAACGGCTGATCTATCGACTCCCGAGTCGCCCGGATCCACATGCCTTGCTGGGCAACGCCTTCCACTCCTGGGTGCAACAGTTCTACGGAGCCGAGCTGCTGTTCGACCTGGGCGACCTGCCGGGCGCGGCGGACTCCGACGTGGGCGACCCGCAGGAGCTGGCCGCCCTGCAGCAGGCCTTCGCCGCATCACCGTGGGCGGCCCGCACCCCGATCGCGGTGGAGGTGCCGTTCGAGATGCCGATGGGTGACACGGTGGTGCGCGGGCGCATCGACGCGGTGTTCGCCGACGCCGACGGAGGCGTCACCGTCGTGGACTGGAAGACCGGTGAGCCGCCGCGTGGCCTGCAAGCCAGGCGGCACGCCGCCGTCCAACTGGCGGTGTACCGGTTGGCGTGGGCGGCGCTGCAGGGTTGCCCCGAATCGATGGTGCGTACCGCCTTCTACTACGTCCGCAGCGGAACCACCGTCGTGCCCGATGAGCTGCCCGATGCCGACGAGTTGACCACCTTGCTCGTCGACTCCGGTCGCCCCAGTCCCGCCTGATCGTGGTTACATGACTCCCGTGGCGAAGGGGAGTTGGCGGCGGCTGCGGCGTCTCGATGAGAGGCTGACCGTCCAGCCCAGTTACGCGCTTGTCGGCGTGCTGCGCATCCCTCAGGGTCACGCCAGTCCCGCCCGCATCATCTCCCGCCGGATAACTATCGCCCTGGTGGCGCTGTTTGTCGGCGCCGTCACCGTCTACCTCGACCGCGACGGTTACCACGACGCGCGCGGTGAGAGCATCACCTTCTTGGACTGCCTGTATTACTCGGCGGTGACGTTGTCGACTACCGGCTACGGCGACATCACGCCGGTCTCGGAGTTCGCGCGGGCTACGAACGTTCTGATCATCACCCCGCTGCGCATCGCATTCCTGATCTTGCTGGTCGGCACGACACTCGAGGTCGTCACCGAAACATCGCGGCAGGCTTTCAAGATCCAGCGTTGGAGGAGCAGAGTGCGCAACCACACCGTCGTCATCGGCTACGGGACCAAGGGCAAGACGGCGATCGGCGCCATGCTCAGTGACGAGGTGCCTCCCGCCGAGATCGTCGTCGTCGACACCGACCGGGCGGCTTTGGAGCGCGCCGCATCCGCCGGCCTCGTCACCGTCCATGGCGACGCAACCAAATCCGACGTGCTGCGACTGGCCGGCGCCCAGCACGCCGCGTCGATCATCGTGGCCGCCAACCGCGACGACACGGCGGTGCTGGTCACGCTGACCGCGCGGGAGATCTCACCCAAGGCCAAGATCGTCGCTTCCATCCGGGAGGCCGAGAACCAGCATCTGCTGCAGCAATCCGGGGCCAACTCGGTAGTGGTGTCCTCGGAGACCGCCGGCCGGCTGCTAGGCCTGGCCACCACCACCCCCAGCGTCGTGCAGATGATCGAGGACCTGCTGACTCCGGACCAGGGCCTGGCCATCGCCGAACGCGAGGTGGAGCAGTCCGAGGTGGGTGGCTCGCCGCGGCATCTGCGCGACATCGTGCTCGGGGTGGTCCGCGGCGGGCAGTTGCTCCGCATCGGTGCCCCCGAAGTGGACGCCATCGAGGCCGGCGACCGGCTGCTCTACGTCCGCCACATCGCAGACGAACGGTAGGGGTGCACGTGGACTTCCGGCTGCGGGACGTTCCGCTGCTCTCGCGCGTCGGCGCCGATCGCGCCGACCAGTTGCGCACCGACATCGACGCCGCCGCAGCCGGGTGGCCCGACGCGGCCCTGCTGCGCGTCGACTCCCGCAACCAGGTGCTGGCCGCCGACGGCAAAGTGGTGCTCGGGGCGGCGGCCGCGTTGGGCGACAAGCCGCCCCCCGAAGCGGTGTTCCTGGGGCGCGTGGAAGGCGGTCGCCACGTCTGGGCGATCCGGGGCCCGCTGCAGCCACCCGCTGACGGCGACGTCGAGGTGCTGGATCTGCGCAGGCTCGGAAAGATCATCGACGACACCAGCAGCCAACTGGTGTCGTCGGCGTTGGCGCTGCTCAACTGGCATGACAGCGCCCGCTTCAGCCCGGTCGACGGCACGCCCACCAAATCGGCCCGCGCCGGCTGGGCGCGGGTCAACCCGCTCACTGGCCACGAAGAATTTCCCCGCATCGACCCGGCGGTGATCTGCCTGGTCCACGACGGCGGCGACCGTGCGGTGCTGGCCCGCCAGGCGGTCTGGCCGCAGCGGATGTTCTCGCTACTGGCCGGATTCGTCGAGGCCGGCGAATCGTTCGAAGTCTGCGTGGCCCGCGAGATCCGCGAGGAGATCGGCCTGACCGTGCGCGACGTGCGCTACCTCGGTAGCCAGCCCTGGCCGTTCCCGCGCTCTCTGATGGTCGGGTTCCACGCCCTGGGCGATCCGGACGAACCGTTTGCGTTCAACGACGGCGAGATCACCGAGGCGGCCTGGTTCACCCGCGACGAGATCCGCGCGGCCCTGGACGCCGGCGACTGGTCCAGCACTTCGGACTCGAAACTGCTACTGCCCGGGTCGATTTCGATCGCCAGGGTGATCATCGAATCCTGGGCCGCAAACGACTGAACGGCTATTTGATCCGGTCGCAGATGTTGTCCAGGATCGTGCTGGCGATTCGCTCCGCGGGCTCGATGCCCAACACCCCGACCGACATCAACACCGACTTACGGGCCCGGTACTGGTGGCTCCACCCGCTGTCGGTGATCCGCAGACTCAGTGGGTCCGGCTTGTCCAGCTTGAAGTCGTATCTCGGGTCATGCAGCGCCACGCACGCATTCAGTGAGGCTTCCAGCTGATCCAGCGCGGAGCGGGCCGCCTGCGCGTCCGGGTAGATCGCGACGGCCTGACTGACCGAGTCCTTCATGGTGCGGCCACCCGGGTCGAGGTCGTCGGTCACTCCGCTGTAGCCCGCGCTGCGAAACTCGGTCCAGCCGCTGGCGAAGGTGAGATCGCTGGTGCCGGCCGCCCGGCAGGGCCCGGGTGCGTTGACGTCACCGGCCGGCGGGTGATTGAGGTTCGCGTGCGCGTGCGTGGTGAGTTCCTCGTAGTTGGCGATGCGGCGCACGTCCTCGACGCTGACGATCAACGCGTCGACCCCGGTGGCGGCCGAGGTGCTCGGAGCCGCCGCCGGAGTGTTGCGGTGCGAGCAGGCGGTCAGTGCGGCGAGCGCGCAGAACACGACAATCAACCGCCGGACCAGCGCCCCTGCCATGGTCCTCATCGTAAGGGCGAGCGCACCTGGGAGTCGGCACAAATTGCCGCTCCCGTGTCGGCGGCAGCGTCGTCTTAGGTCAGCCGGCCAGCTTCGCCTTGACCTCGCCCGCGCTCGGATTGGTCATCGTCGACCCGTCGGCGAACTTCACGGTCGGCACCGTCCGGTTGCCGCCGTTGACGGAGCTGACGAATTCCGCGGCCGCAGAATCCTGTTCGATGTCGACCTCGTCGTAGGCGATGCCCTGAGCCTTGAGCGCCGTCTTGAGCCGGAAGCAGTAGCCACACCAGCTGGTGGTGTACATGGTCAGCGCAGCATTGGTCATGACTCGATAACGTAGCCCGCCGATGAACCATTCCAGCCTCGGCCCGCCGACGACCCGCGACACGCCCGGTTTGTCGGCGGGCACTGCCAAGATAGACGGCATGCCGGTGATGGCCGATCCCTTGATTGCAGGGCTGGACGACGAGCAGCGCGAAGCCGTGCTGGCCCCGCGCGGCCCGGTCTGCGTGCTGGCCGGCGCCGGCACCGGCAAGACACGCACCATCACCCACCGGATCGCCCAGCTCGTCGCCAGTGGTCACGTCGCCGCCGGTCAGGTGCTGGCGGTCACTTTCACGCAGCGCGCGGCCGGTGAGATGCGCTCGCGGCTGCGGGCGCTGGACGCGGCGGCGCAGAACGGCTCGCGCGTCGGCACTGTGCAGGCGCTCACCTTCCACGCCGCCGCCCACCGCCAGCTGCGCTACTTCTGGCCCCGGGTGGTCGGCAGCACCCGCTGGGAACTGCTCGATACCAAGTTCGCGGTCGTCGCCCGCGCGGCCAGCCGGTGCCGGTTCAACGTCAGCACCGACGACGTGCGCGATCTGGCCGGCGAGATCGAATGGGCCAAGGCGTCGCTGATCACCCCTGAGCAGTACGCGGGGGCGGTGGCCGGCGCCGGTCGGGACACCCCCTTGGATGCCGAGAAGGTGGTGGCCGTCTATACCGCCTATGAGGCGCTCAAGGTCCGTGACGAGGAAGTCACGTTGCTCGACTTTGACGACCTGCTGCTGCACACGGCCGCGGCGATCGAGAACGACGCCGCGGTGGCCGCCGAATTCCGCGATCGGTACCGCTGCTTCGTGGTCGACGAGTACCAGGACGTCACCCCGCTGCAGCAGCGGGTGCTGTCGGCCTGGCTCGGGGATCGTGACGACCTGACCGTCGTCGGCGACGCCAATCAGACCATCTACTCGTTCACCGGCGCCTCGCCCCGCTTTCTGCTGGACTTCTCACGGCGCTTCCCGGACGCGACGGTGGTCCGGCTGGAACGCGACTACCGCTCCACCCCGCAAGTCGTCTCGCTGGCCAACCAGGTGATCGCCGCCGCCCGGGGCCGCGTCGCGGGCAGCAAGCTGCAGCTGATCGGTCAGCGCGAGCCCGGCCCGGCGCCGTCGTTCCGGGAGCATCCTGACGAGCACACCGAGGCCGCCGCGGTCGCGGCCTCCATCGCCCAGCTCATCGAAAACGGCACTGCGGCATCGGAAATCGCGATCCTGTATCGGGTAAACGCACAGTCCGAGGTCTATGAGGAGGCGTTGACCGAGGCCGGCATCGCCTACCAGGTGCGCGGCGGAGAGGGTTTCTTCAATCGGCAGGAGATCAAGCAGGCCCTGCTCGCGCTGCAGCGTGCGGCAGACCGTGGCGCCGAAGGCGCCCTGCCGGAGGTGGTTCGCGAGGTGCTCGAGCCACTCGGGCTCACGACCGAACCGCCCGCCGGAACCAAGGCCCGCGATCGCTGGGAAGCGCTGACCGCGCTGGCCGAACTGGCCGACGACGAGATATCCCAGCGCCCCGGACTGGAGTTGCCGGGCCTGGTGGCCGAGTTGCGGTTGCGAGCCGACTCCCGGCACCCACCTGTGGTGCAGGGGGTCACACTGGCGTCACTGCACGCCGCGAAGGGTCTCGAGTGGGACGCCGTGTTCCTGGTCGGCCTGGCCGATGGCACGCTGCCCATTTCGCATGCGTTGGCGCACGGCCCCGACAGCGAGCCGGTCGAGGAGGAGCGTCGACTGCTCTACGTCGGAATCACCAGGGCCAGAGTGCATTTGGCGCTCAGTTGGGCGTTGGCGAGGTCTCAGGGCGGGCGTCAGAGCCGTAAGCCGTCCCGGTTCCTCAACGGCATCGCCCCGCAGACCCGGGTGGAGGCCGCGCCCGGCAAGTCGCGGCGCAACAAGGGTCCGGCGCGCTGCCGGGTCTGCAACAAGGACCTCTCCACGCCGGCGGCCATCATGCTGCGGCGATGCGAAAGCTGCGCGGGCGACGTCGACGAAGATCTGTTGCTGCAGCTCAAAGACTGGCGGTTGAACGCCGCCAAAGAACAGAGCGTGCCTGCCTACATCGTCTTCAGCGATAACACCCTGATCGCGATCGCCGAGCTGCGGCCGACCGACGAAGCGTCCCTGATCGCGATCCCGGGCATCGGGGCCCGCAAGCTCGAACAGTACGGGCCCGAGGTGCTCGAACTGATCCGGCAACGGCGCTGAAACCGCATTTGCGCAGGTCAGAAAATCGGTTGCCGCCTCCGGGTGTTAACATCTACGCTCGTAACCGCACTTTGCTGGCCGTCAGTAGCGAATAGGAAGGAGGGTGGCTCCCGATGATCAAAGTCAATTTGTCCGGCGTACGCGCCGCCGCCCGCCATGCCGCCGCTACACCGGCGGCCGCGGGCAAGCACCGTGTCGCCGCCGCGACTGAAGCGTCCGTGAGGCTCTACGTGAAGACGTAACCAGCCGAGTTTCGCCCAATGGCCACGGACCCGAAGTCACCAGGATCCGTGGCCATAGTTGTCTCAGCAGACGACTTCCCGGTCCGGATCACAAGGACAGCCAACCGACCAGGAAGCAGGTGACAAGGACATGTCGGCATCGACAGTCCCCATACGGAAGCAGCCGGCGCTGCCGTGTCACGCCGGTGATCCCGACCTATGGTTCGCCGAAACCCCGGCCGACCTCGAACGTGCCAAGACGTTGTGCGTGCAGTGCCCGGTGCGGCGCCAGTGCCTGGCCGCGGCGCTGGAACGGGCCGAGCCGTGGGGTGTGTGGGGCGGCGAGATCTTCGAGCGCGGTTCCGTTGTCGGTCGTAAGCGTCCGCGTGGGCGGCCCCGCAAAGAGGCTGCCTGACAAGCGCTTACACGACAACGGCATCCGGCTCGGCGAAGCCGGGGATCAGCTCCTCCGACAGTGCCTTGATCGGGACGTGCGCATCCAGCTGGCACAGGATCGCGGCCACCGATGCGATCACCCGCATCGGGATCGCCAGTTTGGGCGGCAGGTCCATCTGCCGCGCCGTCTTGATCTGGGCCACCGAGCGGTCGAACTGGCTCACCGTCATCCGCTGCAGCCACTTGCGGGTGTAGTGGAACACGTCGACCTCGATCGGTTCGACATACTGGCGCAGCATCTCGTCGATCTCGCGGACCGACACCTGCTGGCCCTTCTGGATGAACCCGACCTTCTCCATGGTCGGCAGCAGCAGGTCGTAGTTCTTGTCACGGGCCAACCGAATGGTCATGCCGAGCTCGATGGGGTAGCCGCCGGGCAACGGCGCGACGGCGCCGAAGTCGATGACGCCCATCCGCCCGTCGGGCAGCAGCATGAAGTTGCCCGGGTGGGCGTCGCCGTGCAGCATCTCCAGCCGGCGTGGGGCGTCAAAGGTGAGTTCCAGCAGCCGATTGCCGATCAGGTCGCGCTCTTCGGGGGTGCCGTGCCGGATGATCTCGGCCATGTGCTTGCCGTCGATCCACTCCTGGATCACCACCTTCGGCGCACTGGCCACCACGTGCGGCACCGCGAAGTGCGGATGACCCTCGTACGCCTTGGCGAACTTGCGCTGGTTGTCGGCCTCCAGCCGGTAGTCCAGCTCCATCTCGGTGCGCTCGATCAGCTCGTCGACCACACCCTGGATGTCGGCGCCGGGGGAGAGCTGCTTGAACACCCCGACCATGCGCTGCATCGTCTTGAGGTCGGCCCGCAACGCCTCGTCGGCGCCCGGGTACTGGATCTTCACGGCCACCTCGCGGCCGTCGGACCAGACCGCCTTGTGCACCTGGCCGATGCTGGCCGAGGCGACCGGGGTGTCGTTGAACGACGTGAAGCGTTCCCGCCACTTGGTGCCCAGCTGGGCGTCGAGAACCCGGTGCACCTTGGCGGCGGCCAGCGGCGGAGCATCCTTCTGCAGCTTGGTCAGCGCTTCGCGGTACGGCTCACCGAACTGTTCGGGGATGGCCGCTTCCATCACCGAGAGCGCCTGCCCGACCTTCATCGCACCGCCCTTGAGCTCGCCCAGAACGGTGAACAGCTGGTTGGCGGCCTTCTCCATCAGCTCGGCGTTGACTTCGTCCTTCGACTTACCGGTCAGCCGCTTGCCGAAGCCGAGAGCCGCCCGTCCGGCCATGCCGACCGGCAGGCTGGCGAGCTTTGCATTGCGGGCTGCACGGCCGCGCTTGATCTCTGACACATACCCATCATCCACGACGCCCTGCGCATCGTCTGCACCGAATTGGGTCGTTGTTCTTTTCGGATATGTACTCTCGTCGGGTCGCGCATCCGTGTGACGCATCGTTTTCCACGTCCGGAGGGTGGACCGCAACAGCCATGGCAGCCAGACAAGCGCAGCACGACGCCGCCGACGCCTTGTACCGAGCAATCATCGAGACATTGGACAAGCACCGCAACGAGCGCACCCTCAACGAGAACGTGCTGGACGCCCTGGGCCGTGCGTATGCCTCGATCTCGACGTGCGTGCCGGAGCAGGGCCGGCTCGGCTAAAACCGCGCACAGCGGGACCCTGTCTCCGGGCGTGACACTTCTAAGCTCCGCAGTCGTTGGGGTTGATTTTGCTGTTGTTGACGATTTTGCAGAACGGGAAGTTGTCGTCTCCACCTCCGGCGCTGAAGACCATGCCCTTGCCGCCGTCCACAAGTCGGATCGTCACGAAAGAGCCCCGCGCTAGAAATCCGCTCACAACGCCGCCATAGGCGGTGTCCCATGGGGTGGTCGAAGTCTGGACAGAGTTCAGCCGGAAAGTAGTCGTGCCTCGCCTGGAGTTCTCAACGCCCGAACCGTCAGCGTTGACGGTCACGCTTTCGTCGTGAGCACCCCACAATCCGATGAACGGACCACCAGCTTCACCGAAGTCCTTCTGTAGACACGCCTGAGTGGTGCAGGGATCGGCGTGCGCCGCGGGGATGCAGGTGATGCCTACCGCGACGACGCCCGGGATCATCGCACCCTTCATTGGTCCATGATTCGGCTCTCCCAGTACATGATGTGCCCGCTGTCTGGGGTGTGGGTGCAGACCAGCGTGTTGCCGTTGCTGTCGGTAGCGGTTGCGTGCCAGTTGTAACACTGATCGCCCAAATTCGGTGACTGCGTGTAGGGCGTCAGCGGGGCCATCGCGACGGCAATAGCCATGACTACTGCGTTCATGTCAGTCCTCGAAATGCTCGGACAGGCTGAGCGAATCTCGCTAGATGTTGCTAAAAAAGTATTGCAATTGTCCAATGAAATTCATAGCAGTTTCCAAGGGGATGCATGATTTCGTGCGGGACTCTCGGGGCCGTGCGTATGCCTCGATCCCGACGCTGCGTTCCGGAGCAGGGCCGGCTGGGCTAGCACGTGCACAGCGGGTGCCGGCTCCACGGCCGGGCCCTGATCGTGCTCGCCCGTAGATCGAATTCCAGAGTGGCGTTGAGCGCCGCCGGCGGGTCGGGCTGCTGCCCGCGCACCGCCGCGACCACCTGATTGACCTGGCTCAGCGCCAGTGCGGCGGTCGCCAGCATGGTGGCCCGGTCGGCGACCCCGATGGTGTCGCGCAGCTGGGCCGCGATGGCCGGCCAGGCCGCGTCGCGGTCGCGCCGGTGCAAGTCGGCGCAGCCCAGGCAGCTGGTCATTCCCGGCAGGACCAGCGGTCCCACCAGCCCAGTGCCGTCGCGAACCCGAACCGGAAGGTGCGGGACGCCTGCGCTGTGCAGGTCGCGCACCATGCGCGGGTCTGCCACCAGGAAGTCCGTCAGGACCACCAGATCGGCGGTTGCCGTCGTGACCACGGCATGAGGCTGGCTGCTGTGCCCGGTCCGGACGCCCGAGGAGCGCAGGGCGCCGACCAGCAGGTCCGACAGGGGACCCCGGCCATGCACCCGGATCGACGCCGTCCGGCCGGACGACTTTCCGTCTCCGCGGGTGGCCACCCCGGCGTCGACCAGCCCGGTGACCAGATCCGTCAGGTCGGCACCGGCCTGGCGCTGCAGCTCCGTCAGCGACACCGGCGACCGCATCGTCCGCAGCAACGCAGCGAGGGTGGGTGCGGTCAGGTCACCGGGGGGCCGCACCAACACCGCGCGCCGGGGATCCCAGCCGACCTGCACGACGCCGTCGGGCCGCAGCAGCACCGGCATCGCCGGATCCAGCGCATAGAGTGAGGTCGCGGCCAGCGGCATGAGTTCAGACAGTGCCACACCGTGCGCCGGCGCCTCGATCAGTTATCCACAGGCGGCCCGGTCTAACGACCGGCAGCCGACACGTCGCGCCCAGACGCCGATGCGCGTCACTGCTTAGATTCGATCACCGACACCGTGTTGTCGAAGTAGTTGGTGACGTAGCCGGTGTGGCTGCCCGGTTCCATCGCCACCTGGTACGGGCGCTTGCCCACGGGCACCGTAGCGGTAGCCCTGTGAGTCGGACCAGCCGATCCGGAACCCCCACACCCAGATAGGACCACCGCGGCCAACGCGACGGCACCGATGACCGCCAGCACGCGGGTGGGCACCGGTATCGGCACGAGCCGCCACCATTCTCGGGTTCGTTGATCATGGCCGCCAGCGGCCATAAGCGCTCTCATGGTCGTCTTTAGGCTCGCTTGTAATGTGCGCCTAGCGCTAACCGTCATACATGGGTTGCTCGAGTTCGTCATCGTCGCGCACCCGGACCGCCTGCTGCTGGGTGTTTCCCCTTAGTGACCAAACAGGCAGCTTGTCACCCCGGCGATTACTAACGCCGTAGTCAGTTGTTCACAGAACTAACCGACAGCACTAACCGACAGCAAGAGAATCAGGTACCCGACTACTCAGGTTCCCCCGGCCCACTCGCTTTACGTTGCACCTATCCAGCGGATGAAGAACGCCGGGCTAGTGACAAACAGGGTTTAGGCCGGAGGTGTGCAGATGTCCTTTGTTAGCGCGGCGCCGGAGATAATGACAGCGGCAGCAACCGATTTGGCCGATATGGAGTCGGCGCTCAGCGCAGCCCGCGCCGCGGCGGCCTCCCGGACTGCGGCGGTGCTGGCTGCAGCTGAAGATGAGGTGTCGGCGGCGGTCGCGGCGTTGTTCTCGGCTCACGGTCAGGGATTTCAGGCGCTAAGCGCGCAAGCGACGGCGTTTCATCAGGACTTCTTGCAGGCGTTGAAGTGGGCCGCGGAATCCTTTGCCAGCGCGGAAGCCGCCAATCTCACAGCGTTGGGAAACATGGTCCTCACCAATATCTTCGGGTCACCGGCCATCGAGCCGGTCCCGGCTACGGAAAATCCGATCTTCACCGGCACACAGTCGCTGCTAACCCGAATCGAAACGGCTGCGTTGCGGCAGTTATCACGATTCCTGAACTTCTCCGGAATCTGGGACCAAATGGGTAGGCTCGGCTCCCCAGTCCAGAATCTGTTTGTCAGCGGACTCCTGTCACCGCTTTTCAGCGACTCCCCGCCGCTCCTGCTGACGTCGCTGCTGGGACAAAGGGTCCAGTACACGACCTATGACGGCATGCGCGTCGTACAAATCACCCCAGCAAGTCCCACCGGCAACTACGTGGTAGCCCTGCACGGTGGCGCGTTTATCTGGCCGCCCATGCTCTTCCACTGGATCGGCTACTCGGTAATGGCCTACCAGACCGGTGCGACCTTCGCGGTGCCGATCTATCCGCTGATTCAACAAGGCGGTACTGCCGGCACGGTCGTACCCAAGGTGGCCGGCTTCATTTCCTCGCAAATCGCCGCACACGGCGCTTCCCGCGTCAGCGTGCTCGGTGACTCCGCAGGCGCCACCATCGGACTGGCCGCCACCCAGTACCTGGTGGCCCACAACCAACCCGTACCAGCGTCGCTGGTTCTGCTGTCCCCGCTGCTGGACCAGACGTTGACCAATCCGAACATCGGGCTCGTCAACGAACCCTTTTTCCCGCCGCGCCCGAACAGGATGTATGGCTTGAGCGGTCTTTGGGCAGGCGATCTTGCGTTGACGGATCCGCTCGTCAGTCCGCTATACGGGTCACTTCAAGGGCTTCCCCCGACCTATGTCTACGCGGGTTCGCTGGATGTAGTCGCACCGGATGCGTTCGTCCTCGCGCAAAAAGCCGTAACTGAGTCAGCACCGATCAGCTTCGTCATGGCCAGCGGCGGATTCCATGACTGGATTCTGCTGAGTCCGGGCGGGGTCCGCTACTGGCGGCAAATCGAGCAGGAACTCGGCATTTAGACTCCTGCTGAATGAGCACGAGCGGCGCGTCCGGCCGGTGGAATTGCGGTGCCCGCAGGTGGCCACTCCCGCACGGATCAGCTGGGTGACCAGGTTCGTCAGGTCTTCACGGTCCACCGGTCCGCGGTCGGTGGCCTCACGCCACAACTCGGCGATGGACGTCGGAGACCGCAATTCGCGCAGCAGCGCGGCCAGACCCGGCGCGGTCAGATCACCGGGGGGCCGCACCAGCACCGCGCGCCGGGGATCCCAGCCGACCTGCACGACGCCGTCGGGGCGCAGCAGCACCGGCATCGCCGGATCCAGCGCGTACCAGGGGGCTGGGGCCATGGGATGCCACGCTGCCAGGCCGGGCGCGCGGCTGTGGTCCGCTATCCACAGGACCGCGGATCACCGCCGATCACCGCAGAATTAAGTAGCCGACTACTCACGCTTCCCCCGCCCACGCGCCTTACTTTCCAGGCAGACGAGCGGATTGCCGGGAGGGGCACGACATGTCTTTTGTGATCGCGGCGCCGGAGATGATGGCAACAGCGGCAGCGGATCTGGCCGGTATCGAGTCGACACTCAACGCGGCCCGGGCGGCGGCGGCGGCTTCGACGACGCAGGTGCTGGCCGCGGGGGCTGACGACGTGTCGGCGGCGATAGCTGGGTTGTTCTCCGGGCACGCGCTGGACTTTCAGGCGCTCAGCGCGCGGGCGATGGCGTTTCATTCCCAGTTCATGCAGACGCTGACCAGCGCGGGGAGCGCCTATGCGACCGCCGAGGCGGCCAATGCCGCGGCCGTCGGAGACCAACTACTCGCTCTGATCAATCTCCCGACCAATGTGCTGTTGGGAACCCCGCTGATCGGCAACGGCACCGATGGCGCGCCGGGGACCGGGCAACCGGGTGGACCGGGCGGGCTGCTGTTCGGCAACGGCGGCAATGGCGGCTCCGGCGCTCCCGGGCAGCCCGGCGGTCGAGGCGGCAATGCCTGGTTCTTCGGCAATGGCGGGGTCGGCGGCGCGGGCGGGGCCGGGGCCGTCGGCGTGACGGGGTCCAGATCGGAAGAGCACACGTCGGGGTCGGTGGGATCGGCGGCACCGGCGGGTTGTTCTTCGGCAACGGCGGGTCCGGCGGCATCGGCGGCGTGGGCGGAGCCGGCGGGGCCGTCACCGCAGGCGGCGTAGGCGGCCACGGCGGCACCGGCGGGAACGGCGGCGCCGGCGGCCAGGCCCAGGGCTTGGCGGCATTGCTCGGCGGCCATACCGGCGACGGCGGCGACGGTGGCAGGGGCGGCGACGGTGGCGCCGCCAACTTCAACGGCAGCGGCGCCGTCAGCGGCACCGGCGGCATCGGCGGCAACGGCGGCCACGGCGGCGCCGGCACCAATGGCGGCAACGGCGGCGGCGGGGGTGACGGCGGCAGCGCCAGCGTCTACGCCACCACCTCAGCCGCGGGCGCCGGTGGCGGCGGTGGCGGCGGCGGCGAAGGCGGCAGCAGCACCGGTGGCGGCCACGGGGGCACCGGCGGAACCGGCGGTACCGGCGGCACGGCAGGCGCCTTCGCCAACGGCAACGGGAGCGGCACACCGGCGGCTTCGACAATCTCCGCGGCGGCCTCGGCGGCACTGGCGGCGGCCCGGCGGGCACCACCGGAGGCCCCGGCGGCGGTGGCGGCGCCGGCACCGCCGCAATCGTCGGCAACACCACGGCCAGCGGGGTCAATGGTGTCGCCGGTCTGGGCACCGGCGGGGGACTGGGCGGCTTCGGGGGCTCCGCGATGGGCGCACCGGCACCGGCGTCTTCGCCTCCGGTGGCGGTGGCGGCGGGGGCGGCGGTGGTATCGCCGGAGGCACCGCAGGCAGCGGGGGAGTGGCGGCGTGGTCGGCGGCGGGGGTGGCGGCGGCACCACCGGCCACGCCGGCACCAGCGGGCTCGCCTTCGTTCAGAACGGCGGAGCGGCCACCGGCGCCCTGGGCGGCGCCGCCGGCGCGGGCGGCGGCGGTGGGGGTGGCGGCGGCAGCGGCAACGGCATCGGCATCGGTGCCACCGGCAAGGGCGGCAAGGGCGGCGCCGGCGGCTCCTAGTAAGCCGGCTCTACTCAGCTATCGGCAGAACCGGGGTCGTCACGGTCGAGCTCTGCTTCGAGACCGGAAAGGGCCTCGTCGATCCCGCTGGTGTCGCCGCCGATCACCCGGTCGATGAATGCCGCGGGGTCGTCGAGGTCGTCGGCTCCGGGCAGCAGGTCGGGGTGCTGCCAGACGGCGTCGCGGGCGTCCATTCCGGCCGCCTCGGTCAGTCGCTGCCACAACGCACCCGCCTCGCGCAGTTTGCGCGGGCGCAACTCCAGCCCGACCAGGGTCGCGAACGTCTGCTCGGCCGGCCCGCCGCTGGCCCGGCGCCGGCGCAGCGTCTCGCTGAGCGCCGCCTCGCCGGGCAGCCGCTCACCCAGCGCCGCGGTCACCACCGTCTGCACCCAACCTTCGATCAGGGCGAGCAGCGTCTCGAGCCGCTCGAGTGCCTGGGTCTGCGCGGGGGTGGCCTTGGGTTCGAACACGCCCTGGCTCAGCAGCTGCTCCATGGCGGCCGGATCGGCCAGCGTAGCGGGATTGAAGTCCCGGGCCAGCTCCTCGATGCCGGTCATGTCGATCTTCATCCCCGCGGCATAGGCCTCGACGGCTCCCAGCAACTGGCTGGACAGCCAGGGGACGTGGCTGAACAGGCGGTGGTGGGCGGCCTCCCGGGCCGCCAGGAACGTCATGATCTCGCTGCGCGGCTGCTCAAGGCCCTCGGCGAAGGATTCCACCGCGTCCGGCAAGATCGCGGCGATCCCCTTCGGCCCGAGCGGCAGGCCGATGTCGGTGGACGTCAGCACCTCTTTGGACAGCCGGCCCAGTGCCTGGCCGAGCTGGGAACCGAACGCGATGCCACCCATCTGCGACATCATCTGCAGCAGCGGCCCGGCCATGCCCTTGGCCTCTTCGGGCAGCGATTGCGCCCACACCGACGAGATCTGCTCGGCCATCGGATCGCACAGCCGTTTCCAGGTGCCCAAGGTGTTCTCGACCCAGTCCGACGGACTCCAGGCGACCGCTCTGTTGGTGCCTTCGGGCAGCGCCGTCGCGCCGTTGAGCCAGGTCTCGGCCAGGTGCACCGCGTCGGCGATCGCCGAGCTGGTGGTGGCCGGGATCGGTGCGACGAATCCGATCGAACTGGTTGCGACCTGTCGGGCCAAGTCGTAGTTCACCGGGCCGGCGTCCTTGCCCGAACTCATGGCGCTGCCGACACCGCCAAACATCTCACCCAGGCGGGTGAACAGCTGGCCGAGGTTGGCCATGTCGAAGTCACCGCCGAACCCGAACGGGTTGGCGCCGGCGTTTGGATCGTTCTTCTCGCGCTTCTCACGGTCGGGGTCGTCTCCACCGGAGAAGCCGAAAGGCAGGTCAGCCATGAGGTCAACCGTACTCACCGCACCAACGGAAAGCGCGGGGCACGGTCACGCTCTCAGCTGAACGCCGCCGCGGCGGTGCCGGATAGGGTAAGCGGCGTGAACAGGCGGATTTTGACCTTGATGGTCGCGCTCGTCCCCATCGTGGTCTTCGGGGTGCTGCTCGCGGTGGTGACCGTGCCGTTTGTGTCATTGGGCCCGGGGCCGACGTTCGACACCCTCGGGGAAGTCGACGGCAAACAGGTCGTGCAGATCGAGGGCACCCAGACCCACCCGACGACCGGTCATCTCAACATGACGACGGTCTCCCAGCGCGACGACCTGACCCTGGGTGAGGCGATGAGTCTGTGGATCTCGGGTCAGGAGCAGCTGGTGCCGCGTGATCTGATCTACCCGCCCGGCAAGTCGCGCGACGAGGTGGACCAGGCCAACAACGCCGATTTCAAGACCTCTGAAGACAGCGCCCAATACGCCGCCCTGGGCTATCTGAAGTATCCCGAAGCGGTCACCATCGCCACGGTCACCGACCCCGGCCCGTCGGCCGGCAAGCTCAAGGCGGGCGATGCCATCGACGCGGTGAACCGCACGCCGGTGAGCAACGTCGAGCAGTTCACCTCGCTGCTGAAGAACACCAAGCCCGGCCAGGTCGTGACCATCGACTACCGCCGCAAGAACGAGCCGGCCGGCGTCGCGGAGATCACGCTGGGTACCAACAAGGACCGCGACTACGGGTTCATGGGCGTCGCCGTGCTCGACGCGCCATGGGCGCCCTTCACCGTCGATTTCAACCTGGCCAACATCGGTGGCCCCTCGGCCGGGCTGATGTTCAGCCTCGCCGTCGTCGACAAGCTCACCACCGGTGACCTGGCCGGTTCGACGTTCGTCGCCGGTACCGGCACCATCACCGTCGACGGCAAGGTGGGCCCCATCGGGGGCATCACCCACAAGATGGCCGCGGCGCGCGCGGCCGGCGCCTCGGTGTTCCTGGTCCCGGCCAAGAATTGTTATGAGGCGATGTCCGATATTCCGTCGGGCCTCAAGCTGGTGAAGGTCGAGACGCTCGGTTCCGCGGTGGACGCGCTGCATGCGATGACGTCGGGTGGTGCGACTCCGAGCTGCTAGCCGGGCAATCTCGCCCAGCCGGCAGCTTGCGTACAGTTGTGGCCATCGGGAAAACGAAGCAGGGAGCGTAGCTAGTGGGAATGCGGCCCGCCGCAAGGATGCCGAAGTTGACTCGGCGCAGCCGGATTCTGATCCTGATCGCACTGGGTGTGATCGTGCTGTTGCTGGCCGGACCCAGGCTGATCGACGCCTACGTCGACTGGCTGTGGTTCGGTGAGCTGGGCTACCGCTCGGTGTTCACCACCGTGCTGGTCACCCGCATCGTGGTGTTTCTGGTGGCCGCCCTGCTGGTCGGCGGCATCGTGTTCGCCGGGCTCGCGGTGGCTTACCGCACCCGCCCGGTGTTCGTCCCGAGCAACGACAACGACCCGGTGGCGCGCTATCGCGCGGTGGTGCTGAGCCGGCTGCGGTTGGTGGGGATCGGCATCCCGGCGGCGATCGGTGTGCTGGCCGGCATGGTGGCGCAGAGCTACTGGGTGCGCATCCAGTTGTTCCTGCACGGCGGTGACTTCGGCATCGCCGACCCGCAGTTCGGCAAGGACCTCGGCTTCTACGCCTTCGAGTTGCCGTTCTACCGGCTGGTGCTGAGCTACCTCTTCGTCGCGGTGTTCCTGGCCCTGGTCGCGAACGTGGTGTCGCATTACCTGTTCGGTGGGATCAGGCTGTCGGGGCGCGCCGGCGCGTTGAGCCGCTCGGCCCGCATCCAGCTGGTCAGCCTGGTCGGTGTTCTGGTGGTGCTCAAGGCGGTTGCGTACTGGCTGGACCGCTACGAGTTGCTGTCGCACACCCGCGGGGGCAAGCCGTTCACCGGGGCCGGCTACACCGACATCAACGCGGTGCTGCCGGCCAAGCTGATCCTGATGGCCATCGCGCTGATCTGCGCGGCCGCGGTGTTCTCCGCGATCACGTTGCGCGATTTACGGATTCCGGCGATCGGGCTGGTTCTTCTATTGCTGTCGTCGCTGATCGTGGGCGCCGGCTGGCCGCTGATCGTCGAGCAGATCAGCGTCAAACCCAATGCGGCGCAGAAGGAAAGCGAATACATCAGCCGAAGTATCGCCGCCACCCGGCAGGCCTACGGGCTGACGCCGGACGTGGTGACCTACCGCAACTACACCGGCGACGGACAGGCGACCGCGCAGCAGGTGGCCGCCGACCGCGCGACCACCTCCAACATCCGGCTGCTCGACCCGACCATCGTGAGCCCGGCGTTCACCCAGTTCCAGCAGGGCAAGAACTTCTACTACTTCCCCGACCAGCTGTCCATCGACCGCTATCAGGACCGCGGCGGCAACCTGCGCGACTACGTGGTCGCGGCCCGGGAACTCAACCCCGACCGGCTGATCGACAACCAGCGCGACTGGATCAACCGGCACACGGTCTACACGCATGGCAACGGCTTCATCGCGTCACCGGCCAACACCGTGCGCGGCATCGCCAACGACCCGAACCAGAACGGCGGGTACCCGGAGTTCCTGGCCAGCGTCGTCGGCGCCAATGGCAGCATCGTGTCCGACGGCCCGGCGCCGTTGGACCAGCCGCGGGTCTACTACGGCCCGGTGATCGCCAATGCGGCTGCCGATTACGCGATCGTCGGCAAGACCGGGGCCGACCGCGAATACGACTACGAGACCAGCACCGAAACCAAGAACTACACCTACACCGGCGCGGGCGGTGTGCCGATCGGTAGCTGGATCTCCCGCAGTGTGTTCGCCGCGAAGTTCGCCGAGCGAAACTTCTTGTTCTCCAACGTGATCGGGTCCAACAGCAGAATCCTGTTCAATCGCGACCCGGCGCAGCGGGTGGAGGCGGTGGCGCCGTGGCTGACCACCGACAGCGCGGTGTACCCGGCGATCGTGAACAAGCGGATGGTGTGGATCATCGACGGCTACACCACGCTGGACAACTATCCGTACTCAGAGCTCACGTCGCTGTCCTCGGCGACGGCGGATTCCAACGAGGTGGCGTTCAACCGGCTGGCGCCCGACAAGCGGGTCTCCTACATCCGTAATTCGGTGAAGGCCACCGTGGATGCCTACGACGGCACCGTGACCCTGTATCAGCAGGACGAGAACGATCCGGTGCTCAAGGCCTGGATGCAGGTCTTCCCCGGAACGGTGAAGCCCAAGAGCGACATCAGCGCCGAGCTGGCCGAGCACCTGCGCTACCCCGAAGACCTGTTCAAGGTGCAGCGCATGCTGCTGGCGAAGTACCACGTCAACGACCCGGTGACGTTCTTCTCCACCTCGGATTTCTGGGACGTGCCGCTGGACCCGAATCCGACCGCGAGCAGTTATCAGCCGCCCTATTACATCGTCGCGAAAAACATTGCCAAGAACGATAATTCGGCGTCGTACCAGTTGATCAGCGCGATGAACAGGTTCAAGCGCGACTACCTGGCCGCCTACATCAGCGCTAGTTCGGATCCCGCGACCTACGGCAGGCTCACGGTGCTGACCATCCCGGGCCAGGTCAACGGTCCCAAGCTGGCCAACAACGCGATCACCACCGACCCGGCGGTGTCCCAGGACCTCGGGGTGATCGGTCGCGACAACCAGAACCGGATCCGCTGGGGCAACCTGCTCACGCTTCCGGTGGGCCAGGGTGGGCTGTTGTACGTAGAGCCCGTCTACGCCTCCCCGGGTGCCAGCGACGCGGCATCCTCGTACCCGCGTCTGATCCGGGTGGCGATGATGTACAACGACAAGATCGGATACGGCCCGACCGTGCGCGACGCGCTCACCGGGTTGTTCGGGCCGGGAGCGGGTGATGCCGCGACCGGCATTCAGCCCACCGACGCCGGGGTGCCGGCCGCCCCGCCGTCCAATCCGCCGCCGCCGGCCAACGGGCCCGGGACGCCACCGCCGACGGCGGCTCTGCCGCCGCCGCCCGATGGTTCCGTTGGCCTGTCACCCGCTAAAGCTGCTGTGCTGCAAGAGATTCAAGCGGCGATCGGTGCGGCGCGGGATGCGCAGAAGAAGGGCGACTTCGCCGGCTACGGGGCTGCGTTGCAGCGGCTGGACGAGGCGATCACGAAGTTCAACAACACCAAGTAGCGGCGCGGCTTGCCGCTCTTGGCCGCGAGCGTGCGTGTTGGTACAGCGACACGCCGTAAGTGGTGGCATTTTGCGCACCCTCGCGTCGGGTCAGCCCCGCGCCGCGGTGCGGAACCTCTCGCGGTAAGCCTTCGGCGTGACGCCGAGATGATCGACGAACACCCGCCGCAGGCTCTCGGCGCTGCCGAACCCCGCCAACCGCGCGGTCTCGGCGACGCTGCGCCCCGCGTCGAGGGCGGCCCGGGCGGCGTCGATCCGCACCATCTCGACGTAGCGGGCCGGCGTCGTCCCGAGCTCGGACTGAAACAGCCGGGTGAGCTGCCGGGTGCTCAACGACGCTCGCGCGGCGAGGGTGTTCACACTGTGGTTGTCCGCCGGATTGGCCGAGATCGCAGCCGTGACCTTGCGTAGCGGGGACTCCGGCGGGGGGTCGGCCTCGACCAGCACCGAGAACTGCGACTGGCCGCCCGCGCGCTTGAGGTAGACGACCAACCACCGGGCCACGGCGCGGACCAGCTCTGTGCCGTAATCCATTTCGACCAGAGCCAGCGCCAGATCGATGCCCGACGAGATCCCGGCCGAGGTGAAGACCTCGCCGTCGCGGACGAAGATGGCGTCCGGCTCGACGGTGATGTCTGGAAACGCGCGGGCGAACAACCGGACTTCGTGCCAGTGCGTGGTGGCGCGGCGGCCCTGCAGTAATCCAGCCTGCGCGAGGACGAAGGATCCCGTGCAGATGGAGGCCAATCGCCGCGTCCGGCCGGCGATCGACCTGATCGCCTTGACCAGTGCGGGGTCCAGAGGCCGTCGCGGCAGGTCGTCGCTACCGGCCACCAGCACGGTATCCGCGGACTCGATGGACGCGATGGCGTCGGTGACGCCCAGCCGGGTCCCGATCGAGGTGGTGACATCGTTGCCGTCCACCGATGCGATCTTGAGCTGATAGTCGGCGCCGGCGCGATTGGCTTCCGCGAACACTTCGCCGGCCCCCGCAACGTCCAACATGGTCACGTCGTCGAAGACGACGATCACGATCACGCGAGCCCCCATCCGTCCATTGTGGCCGTGTCGCTTTCTGTGGGAAAGACGGCTCAATCGGCCACCTACAGACATGGGTGGATCGCCGCAGACTGACCGCATGAACACTCAATCGATAGAAACCATTGCCGGCATCGCCATCCCGGACACGCCACTGGTCCGTGAGGTCACCGACTACATCCGCGCCGCCGAAGATGATCTGCTCTTCGACCACTCCCGGCGGGTCTTTCTGTTCGGCGCCCTGCAGGGGCGCCGGCTGGGTCTGCAACCCGACCTCGAATTGCTGTACGTGGGGGCGATGTTTCACGACATCGGCCTTACCGAGCGTTACCGCACGTCGATGCTGCGCTTCGAAGTCGACGGCGCCAACGCCGCGCGCGACTTTCTGCTGGAGCGCGGCTACGACCCGGCCGATGCCCGAAAGGTGTGGCTGGGCATCGCCTTGCACACCACGCCGGGAGTGCCGGAGTTCCTGGACCCCGAAATCGCCTTGGTCACAGCCGGTGTCGAGACCGACGTGCTGGGCATGGGTCGCGGTGACCTGGCGCCCGAGGCGCTGGACGCGGTAACCGCGGCACACCCTCGGCCGGACTTCAAGAACCGCATCATCGTCGCCTTCAACGAGGGCACGAAGCACCGGCCCGACAGCACCTTCGGCACCATGAACGACGACGTGCTGGCGCACTTCGACCCGACGTTCCAGCGGGCGAACTTCGTCGACATCATCCTGGGCAACGGGTGGGCCGAGTGATGGACGTCTACGAAGCGCTCTACACCACCAGAATGATGCGGCGGCTGCGGCCCGATCCCATTCCGCTGGACACCCAGGCCCGCATTCTCGACGCTGCTGTCCGCGCCCCCAACGGTGGCAACACCCAACGCTGGCACTTCGTGGCGGTGGACGATCCGGAGCTCAAAGCCGAATTCGCGCAACTGTTCCGGGCGGCCCGCGCCATCGAATACGAGAAGTTCAGCACCGGGACGGGGCCGATGGTGGCGCCGGCGCCGGGCGCGGACCCGGCCGCCCATGCCGAAACCATGCGCCGGATCAAGGGTTCGGGGGATTACCTCGCCGACCATTTCGAGGAAATTCCCCTGCTGCTGTTTGTGTTCGCCATCGACGATCTCGGCGGCGCCAACATCTTCCCCGCCATCTGGAGTGCGCTGCTGGCTGCCCGCGCCGAGGGCGTCGGCGGAGTCATGACGATGGTGCTGCGGAACTTCGCCGACAAGGTGAACGAGTTGCTCGGCGTGCCGGTCGGGGAAGGCTGGACGATGTCGGCGATGCTGGCCCTCGGCTACCCACTGGGCAGGTGGGGTGTCGCAGCCAATCGGCGCCCCGTGCAGGAGGTTTCATCGCGCAACCACTGGGATGCGCCGTTCGGTATCGAAGTGCCGCAGCCATTGTGGCCCGCGGCGTGAGAGAAGGAAGCATGGCTACTCAAGGCCGAGATCGAGGCGGCGTAACCGACCGTGCACTGATTCGGCACGGCATCTTCCTGTTCCTGATCGGACTGGTGACCGGCACGCAGGAGCGGCGCTTCACCAACATGCGCATGGCGCTGTCCGCGCACCTGGAGGGCGTGATGAACGGCACCTTCCTGGTCGCTCTCGGTGCCGGCTGGGGTCATATCGGCCTACCGGGTCCGGTGGCGGCGGTCGCGCGGTGGACGTTGCTCTACGGCACCTACGGCAACTGGCTGTTCACCACGCTCGGAGCCGCGCTGGGCACCGCTGCCGCCAACCCGATTCTGTCGCAGGGTAATTCCGGGAGCCGCGGCCAGGAACGGTTCGTACTGTTCGGCTTTCGTGGGATGCGGTACGCCTTCCTGACTTCCGTGGTGCTCATCCTCGTCGGGCTGAGCCGCCGGGAGGGGGTGCGATCATGCGCCTCGTAATCGCCATGACCGGCGCGACCGGCGCTCCGATCGGGGTTCGTCTCCTGGAAGTGCTGGGGGAGTTGGGGGTCGAGACGCACCTGATCCTGAGTGACTGGGCGCGCGCAACCATCAAGCTCGAGACCGATCGCAGCGTCAACGACGTCCGCGGGCTCGCCTCACATAGTTACAGTGCCCGCGACCTCGCCGCTGGGATCTCCAGTGGGTCGTTCCGCACCGACGGCATGGTGGTCTGTCCGTGCAGCATGAAAACGCTGAGCGCCATTCGAATCGGCTACAGCGACAACCTGATCACTCGCGCCGCCGACGTCACGCTGAAGGAGCGACGCAGGCTCGTGCTGGTGGCACGCGAGGCGCCACTGAGCGAGATCCATTTGGAGAACCTGCATTACCTGGCACGGGCCGGCGCGGTGATCTTTCCGCCGACGGTGTCGTACTACGCGCGGCCCGCGTCGATCGAGGAGATGACCGACTATGTCGTCGGCCGCGTCATCGACCAACTCGGGATCGAACACCACCTGATCAAACGCTGGAAGGATCACGCGAATCATGAGCGACGCGAGCCCCGATCTGCGTAGCTGGCTGGCCACGCTGGAAGCCGCCGGCCAGTTGCGCCGCATCGTCGCACGGGTGGACTGGAACGAGGAGATCGGCGCGATCACCCGGGCCAATCTCTCGCTCGGCGGGCCGGCATTGCTGTTCGAGAACATTGCCGGGCACGAAGACACCAGGTGCACCAAACTGCTGACATCAGGGATCGGGAGTCGGCGTCAGATCCAATTGATGCTGGGACTGCCGGAGGCCACCGGCGACGCTGCCATCGTCCGTCACCTGAAAGAGGCTTTCCGACAACCGATTCCGCCGCGCATTGTCGACACGGGTCCGGTCAAAGAGAACATGGTGACCGGCGACGACATCGATCTGTGGCAGTTCCCCGCCCCGAAGTGGCATGCGGCGGACGGGGGTAGGTACATCGACACGTTCTGTGGCGTGGTCACCGAGGACAGGGTGACCGGGCGCGACAACATCGGCGTGTATCGCGGCATGATCGTCGGACGGGACAAGATCGCCAAGCTGATGGTGCCCAGTCAGGGCTGGGGCGGCCATGCTCAGCAGTACAAGCCGGAACCGATGCCGGTGGCCGTCGTCTACGGCTGGCACGACGTATTGCCGTTCTGCGCCGGCAGTCCGTTCCCGAAGGAGGTGTGCGAGTGGGACATGATGGGCGCCCTGCTGGGGCGACCGGTCGACCTTGTGGCGTGCGAGACCGTGCCGCTGCATGTGCCGGCCAGCGCCGAGATCGTCGTCGAGGGGTTCATTGATCCCGACCCGGCCACCTTCATGGACGAGGGCCCCTTCGCGGAGTACCCGGGCTACCTGGA
Source organism: Mycobacterium sp. Z3061 (assembly GCF_031583025.1). Classification (NCBI taxonomy): domain Bacteria; kingdom Bacillati; phylum Actinomycetota; class Actinomycetes; order Mycobacteriales; family Mycobacteriaceae; genus Mycobacterium; species Mycobacterium pumcae. The sequence continues at coordinate 1,717,606 of NZ_CP134062.1, forward strand.
CGGGCATCCCGCGCCGGCGCCGGTGCTGCGGGTCACCCGGATCACCCATCGCAACGACCCGGTGCTGCGCGGCACGCCCGAGGGAATCCGTCCCGGCTTCCTCAACGAGGACGCCATGGTCAACTACGCACGCTCGGCGATCGTGTGGAACATTTTGGAAGACAACGGGATCAGCGGCGTCACCGATGTGTGGATGTCGCCGGTGTCCAACGGCACCCACATCGCGGTGCAGATCCGCAAGGCCTACCGCGGTCACGCGCAGCAAGTCGCCGCGGCGCTGTGGGGCAGCGGTGGATCGGTCTGGTTCTACAAGCACGTCGTCGTCGTCGAGGAGGACGTCGACATTCGCGACCCCGCCGCGCTGGACTGGGCCATCGCGTACCGGGTGAATGCCGGGCGCGGTGACATCGCCTGCTACGGGCCCACTCTCGGCTCCCCGCTGGATCCCTCCACCCCGCCGCAGAAGTCGAACTCCGGCGGAGGGGAGTGGACCCGGGTGCTCATCGACGCCACCCGCAGTTGGGATTTCGAGCCGAGGCCGGAGTGGGGTGGGCAGCATTATCCGGCGCTCAACACGATTGACCCGGAGCTGGAGTCGATCGTCGCCGCCCGGTGGGAGGAATACGGGATCGGCATTCCCTATCTGGACGATCAGCACCGGGAACTGCTGACGATGCAGCGGCTCAGGTCCCCTTGACGTTCATGATCTGCCGCAGCGACGTCACCACCTCGACCAGTGATGCGGCGTCGACCATGACCTGATCGATGTCCTTGTAGGCCTGGGGGATCTCGTCGATCCACTGCCTGCCGTGCCGGTACTCGATGCCCAGCATGGCGGCGGCCAGATCCTGTTCGGTGAACAGTTGCTTGGCCTTCGTCCTGCTGAACCGGCGGCCGGCCCCGTGCGGAGCCGACCACAGTCCGTCAGGGTTTCCCTTGCCCCGCACGATGTAGGACCGGGTGCCCATCGAGCCGGGGATGATGCCCAGCTTGCCTTCGGTGGCGTCGATCGCGCCCTTGCGGGTCAGCCAGACCGTTTCACCGTCGATGGTGGTCGGCACGGTGTAGTTGTGGTGAGTGTTGATGCGGTTGGTTTCCACCCGCTGTGGCTGAGTGCCCACCCAGGACGCGAACACGTGGATGAACCGGTCCATCATCTCGGCCCGGTTCAGGTAGGCGAAGCGCTGCGCCCACTTCAGATCCTTGATGTACCGGTCGAATTCGGGTGTGCCTTCCCGTAGGTAAGCGAGGTCGCGGTTCGGCAGCTTGACCTGTGGGTCGGCCGAGCACTGGTCGAGGGCGATCTTGATGTGCCGCTGCGCGATCTTGTTGCCGACGCCGCGGGAACCGCTGTGCAGGAACAGCCAGACGGTGTCGTCGGTGTCCAGGCACAGCTCGATGAAGTGGTTGCCGCCGCCCAGAGATCCCAACTGCTGCATCCACTTCGGGCTGTGCGACAGGTCGACGTCGAGTTCCTGCTGCAGCTTGAGCAGCTCGTCGTGCTTGCGGCCGGTGAACGAGAACCGTTGCAGGGTCTTGTTGTAGTTGCCGGGGGAGAGCGGGATCGCGTCCTCGACGAGCCGCCTGAGTGCCGGCAGCTGGGGGCGGTAGTCGCCCCCGAACTTCGCCGACAGGTCCTGCTCGGTGAACCGGGTCTTGGCCGCGACCATGCCGCAGCCGATGTCGACGCCGACCGCCGCCGGGATGACCGCGCCCCGGGTGGGGATGACGGTCCCGACGGCCGAGCCCTTGCCTAGGTGCGCGTCGGGCATCAGCGAGACGTGCGGGTGCACGAACGGCATCGACGCGGTGACCTTGGCCTGCTCGACGGTGTTGCCGGCGATGTCGGTGGCGAAGTTGAGCAGCTTGGGCCCGAGCTGTTCGGGCATGACGGTCTCCTTGAACGTGGGTTGGCTGGTCGACGGTATTCCCCCTGATGTGGCGTTTGCAACGTATTTTGGGCCGGGTTCGGAGTATCAGTGCTGGTCAGGGCGCGATTTGGAGAGGTCCCCACGCGTTGGGTAACCTTGCGTTTACCGACGCGGGGTGGAGCAGCTCGGTAGCTCGCTGGGCTCATAACCCAGAGGTCGCAGGTTCGAATCCTGTCCCCGCTACAAAGTGGGATGGCCCTCAGGCGCAAGCCTGGGGGCCATTTTCTTGCCGTTGGGAGTCGTTCTAGGGACCTTTGCAAAAGCTAACGACTTTGTGAACTTCCATTGCGCCGGCGTCAGGATGGTAGTGAGGGGGACCCGGTTAGTGGTCCAGCCGTTGTGCGGCTTGGGTTGGTGGGTCGTGTCCACATTAGGACAGCTCGGCCGGGCGTGTCCGCCGTGGGTAGTTCAAGGCCGATTGAGATTCGAGTACGAACTCATTGGTCTATGCCGGATCACGCTCGGCGAATGGGAGTTACTGGACCCCTTGGGCGATGATGTCCAGGGCTGAGTCGATGAGGCGTTCAAGGGTTTCGAAGTCGCCGTCGCCTGTTGCCAGCCAGATGTCGAGAGCGGTGAACATGGCAGAGCTGATGATTTGAGCTTGCAAGCGATCGTGGAGAAGGGCGTTGACATCGTTCCCGTCTGAGTCCTGTCGAAGCCGGCGTAGATGTTGGACGATTTCGTCGGCGAATTCTGCTTGAACGCGTCGCAGGTGCGCGTTGAGAATGTCGACTTCTAGTTCGCGCGTGCGTAATTGAGCTATTTCCAGCAGCGCGTCGTCGTAGGGGAACGACTCGACGGCGGCTCGCACCGACGTAACGAGCGGTTCTTTAGGAGGACGCATTTTCAATGCGGCGCGAAACCAGTCCAGTCGCGCGTCGTAATCGCTGAAGAGGATGTGTTCCTTCGAGGGAAAGTACCGGTAGAAGGTCCTTTTGGTGACACCGGCGTCGGCGGCGATATCGGCCACCGATGTGGTGGCAACACCCTGATCGAGAAAACGCCGAAGCGCGGCGGCGAGCAGAGATTGGCGGGTGCGCTCGCGAGTGGTGAAGCTGCTCGTCATCGTCGGAGAGTACCCCAATGACATCTGTGCGACACTATTGACATAAAATTGTCACTAGTGACATGGTGGTCTCGCGAGCGACCACGACAAGAACGGAAACCGCTATGGCTGACTATGACGCGATCATCATCGGCGCCGGGCACAACGGCTTGACGGCCGCCAACGTATTGAGCAAAGCCGGGGCGCGCGTCCTGGTTCTCGAGCGGGCACGGTTCGTCGGCGGGATGGCGGCGACGCGACAACTCTTCGACGGCTTCAAGCACAGCGTCGGCGCCTGGGCGGTACTGGTGTGGTCGGAACTAATGACCGAACGCCTCGAGCTGAGTAAGTGGGATTTTGAATTGGTCGAGCAGTGGTCGTCGGCATGCACGTTCGGCGAGCCTGAAGACACCCCCTTTGTGATGTACAACGACCCCGAGCGAATGGCACAGCACATGCTCGAGGACCACAGCCCCGACGTCGCCATGCGCATGGGCGACTTCTTCGCCCACCTGATGAAATTCGAGCCCTACTTCGATAAGGCCCGCTTCGATCCCAATGTGAACGTCTTCGAGGTCATCGCTGAACAGACCGATCCCCAGACCCGCCGGGACTTCGCGCAGATGTGGTTTGGCAGCGCCATGGACACCGTGCGTCGCTTCCTACCCAAAGGGGTCGGCGATCCGATCCAGGGATCGATGGCGGCGATGTCCATCGACGGCTTCGACGGTGGTCCCTGGACTCCGGGTTCGGGCACCTCGATGCTGTATCACTACCTGGTCCGCAGCCCGGGTGAGGCCAGCGACCGGATCCTCATGCCGCGCGGCGGTATTGGTTCACTGAGTTCTGCGCTGCAGCACCGCGCTGAATCGATGGGCGCCGAAGTACGCCTGAACACCGCGGTGAAGTCAATCGACTTGGTCGACGGCACGGCCACGGGTGTCACGCTGCGCGACGGTACCCGGATTTCGGCCGACATCGTGTTGTCGAGCCTTGACCCGCACACCACCTTCCGCGAGCTCGTCGGCGACGAACACCTTCCCGACGAGTATGTCCGCAAACTCAAAGAGATCAACTACGACCTGGGCTACCTGCAGGCGCACCTCACCATCGAGGGGGAGCCAGAATTCGTCGAGTGGCTACAGCCTTATGTTCATGACCAGGGACACACCGTACCGACCCTCGCGTATTTGCCGTCGGCGGAATACGTCTCCGACGGGTGGGATGAATATCGCTTCAACGCGTGTCCATCCAAACCCATCTGCTACCTGTACCTGCCCAGCATGGTGGATCATTCGCTGGCGCCGGAGGGATTCCACAGCGCGACGATCTACGCGCCCTACTTCCCCTACGGGCTGGACCCCGAGACGCACCGCACGATGAAAGACGCCTACACCGACGCGTGCATCGCCTCGATTGACAAGTACTCGCCGAAGTTCTCCGAACGGATCATCGACCGGGTGACCATGTCCGACAGGTACTTTCAGAGTGCCTTCAGCGCCCACAACGGAGACTTCACACACGGCACCCTGGCGCCGCTGCAGATGTGGGACAACCGGATGGCTCCAGGCGAACCCAAGTACGCCACCCCGGTGAACAACCTGTTCATGTGCGGACAAGGCACGCACGCTGGACCGGGGGTGACTGGCATCCCGGGCTGGAACGGCGGCACTGAGGCAGTCGAGGCGCTCAACGCCCGCCACGCCTCCGCGGTGCTCTGACGAAACGCACATCCTTCCGGAGGACCACCATGACCTATGTCGTCGTCGACGCCTGTGTCGACGTCAAGGACAAAGCGTGCATCGACGAGTGCCCTGTCGACTGCATCTATGAGGGCGCCCGCATGCTCTACATCAACCCCGACGAATGCGTGGATTGCGCCGCCTGCGAGCCGGTCTGCCCCGTCGACGCGATCTACTTCGACGAGAACGTCCCCGACGAGCTGAGCCACTACACCCAGTACAATCGCGATTTCTTCGACACACTCGGCTCACCCGGCGGCGCAACGAAACTCGGTGTGCTCGACCACGATCCCGAGCCCATCAAGTCACTGTCTGCACGCCAACTCTGATTACCACTTGGGAGGTTCAATGCGACGTGAAGACATGCTGGAGGCGATGCGCGCGTTGCTCGAACTCGACGCCGCGAAATCCACCACACTCGGCGACGACGTGGTCACCCTCGATGCTGCGCGGTTCTGCGACGTCGACGTGCTGAACCGGGAACGTGAGACCCTGTTCCTGAAGTACCCGCAAGTGGTTGCGATGAGCGTGGATCTAGCGCCCGGGCACTACTCGACCCAATCCGTTGCCGGGATTCCGGTGATCCTGACCCGCGATGGTGACGGAGGCTTCCATGCCTTCCTCAATGCCTGCCGCCACCGAGGCACCACCGTCGCGCAGGGATGCGGCAAAGCGCGCCGACTGACCTGTCCCTGGCACGCATGGTCCTACGACCTGCGCGGCACCCTGGTCGGGGTCGCGCACGCGCCGACGTTCGGCGACATCGATAAAACTATCAACGGACTGATCGAGCTACCCTCAGCTGAGCGGCACGGCCTGCTCTTCGTGGTACCCACCCCAGGTGAGGACATCGACGTCGACACCGCCCTGGCCGAGCTGGGACCCGAGCTTGCAGATCTGGGCTTCGACTCTCTGCACCCCGTGCGGCAACGCACCGCCGAAGTCGACATCAACTGGAAGTTAGCCAACGACACCGGCTTTGAGCTCTACCATGTCGCCTACCTGCATAAGGATTCCGTGGGAGCAGCGAACATCGGCAACACCGGTCTATACCGACAGTACGGGTTCAACCACCGCATGACCGCGCTCTCGCCGGCCGCGCGCGACATGGTCAACGCCCCCGACGACCAGTGGGACCCGATGGACTACCTGCAGTTCATCTACAACATTTTCCCCAGCACGGGGCTCGTCGTAGCCGGCCCCATGGTCGCGCTGACACGGCTCGACCCCGGCCCCACCCCCAACACGTCGTCGTTTCGATTCACCAGCTACAGCTGGACACCGATCGACAACGACGACACCCGAGCCGGCGCCGAGATGCTCAACGAGTTCCTCTTCAACGTCGTACTCAACGAAGACTTCCCGACCGCTGCACGCACCCAAGTCAACCTCGAGACCGGCCTACTCGAACAGCTCCTCGTCGGACGCAACGAACCCGCGATCGCCAACGCACACGCCTCCTACGACGCCGTGCTCAACGCCAACAATCCGCTCGTTACCCGCTAGACCATGCCATGGGTGGGCAAACCGACGCACTGCACGGCGTTTCGGCCACCAGCCTATGGATGCTGCAATGCCGGGCCGCCGAAGCCCAACGCGCTGACCATCATCGACGACCCCTGGGCCGTGCAGCTGTGGAAAGCCATCGACTACGACTACAGCAGCTTCGGTCGACCCATCCAGGCCTACGCGCTGCGGGCCAAGCTCTACGACGACCAAACGGCCGCCTACCTGCACCGACACCCCGGAGCAAGTGTCGTTGCCCTAGCCGAGGGCCTGCAAACCAGTTTCTGGCGACTGGACCGAACCGGCTTAATCAACGAATCACACTGGTACTCCATCGATCTAGCACCAATCATCAGCCTGCGCCAACAATTTCTTCCATCAGACCAGCGCATCACAGCCCTCGCGCAGTCCGCGCTCGACCGAAGCTGGATGGAACACATCGACCCATCGCGCGGAGTCTTCCACACAGCAGAAGGATTGTTCATGTACCTCCGGCCCGAGCAGGTCCTGGGCCTCATCGCCGATTGCGCCACCAACTTTCCCGGCGGCGCAATGCTATTCGACTCGATACCCCCCTGGCTAAGCAGACGCTCGAAAAAAGGCGTCCGCCTCTCACGCGACTACACACTGCCGCATATGCCCTTCGGAACGACCGCCGACGAGATGGTCAACCTAACCCGCCGTATAGCTGGCGTCACTGACGCTCGCGATATTGCGTTCCCCTCCGGCCGTGGAGCGGTGAAGATTCTGTCGCATCCCCGCCTAGACCGCATCGGCCTCTACCGACGCAACAGACCGAGCTTCACGCTACTGAACTTCGCGCCTACACGGTGAGAAACAGCACGACGTGTTGTGCATCAGCGGATTTAGGCGGTGCGGGGGACGCTGTTGGCGGTCGATCCGCTATGCGGCTTTCGGTTGGTGGGGCGCGGCCCACTGCAGGGCAAACTCGGTTGGGGTCAGTTCTCCATGAGCGGAATGGGGTCGGTTGGCGTTGTAGTCGGCCCGCCAATCCTCGATGATCACCCGGGCTTCGCGCAGCGAGTCGAAGCGCCACGCGTTAAGCAGTTGATCGCGTAGCCTGCCATTGAACGACTCGATCCAGGCGTTCTGCCACGGCGAGCCGGGATCGATGAAAAGTGAACCGGTGCTGTTGAATCGGCACCAATCACTGACGGCGTGCGCCACGAACTCAGGTCCGTTGTCGAAGCGCACATAGTGGGGCGCGCCGTGTGTCAGGGATAGGCGGTCCAAGACATCGACGACGCCGTCGGCATCGATACAGCGATCGACCTCAATCGCGAGGGCTTCGCGGGTGAACTCGTCGATGACGTTCAACATCTTCAGTGTGCGGCCATCGGCGGTCGTGTCGAACTGAAAGTCCATCGCCCAGATAACGCTCGGACGAATCGGTGACATCGCACCCACGGCGACACCGATACCGGTCAAACGCTTCTTGCGGCGGCGCTGCGGCACCCGCGGCCTCTCCTCGCGCCACAGTCGGCGGATGCGCTTGTTGTTTACCCGCCAGCCCGCCCGGCGGGCCATCTTCGCTGCCCGCCGCCACCCCTAACGTGGCCGATCCGTGGAGAACCGCCGCAACCAGGCACGCAGCTCGGCCTCCTCGGTGGTCATCGGCGGCGGCGTCAACCGCATCGTGGAACGGTGGATGCCTACCACGGTGCACGCCCGGCGTTGCGATACCCCGAACCGCTTGCGCAGCAACTCTACTGCGCGGCGTTTGCGGTTCGGGGCTAGAAGTTTCCCGCTGAGAGGTCCTTGAGCATCTCTATGTCGAGGGCATGGTTGGCGACCAGTCTTTTGAGGCGGGCGTTCTCGGCTTCGAGTTCTTTGAGCCGTTTGGCGTCACTAGCCTTCATGCCGCCGTGCTGAGCCAGCCAGCGGTGCCACGTCGATTCCGCGATCTCCAGATGCCGGCACACCTCGGCCAGCTCCTGGCCCGACGCGAGGAGTTTGTTTCCCTCGGCGAGTTTGCGGATGATCTGATCCGGCGTATGCCGCCGGCGTTTGTTCGATGCCATATCGAAGTTGATTCTTCCTGCCCGAACACTCGGGCAACAGAGTCTCACAGCGACTGGACCACTACGAGGGGCTCAGCTCAGTAGGGAGGAACTAAATCGCAGCTACGCCGCGACTGATCTTTGGACGTCCGCTAGAAAAAAAGCCCGCGCACTTTCCGCGGGCCGAGCAGCCCCCGCACTCTTCGACGTAGGCGTTCTTCCAATCCGATATCGACTGCACCGAGAAAGGCCGGACATCAGGGTCGAGAACACAGAGCGGCAGGTTGTAGATCGAGACATTCACCCCAGCCGTCGAGAGCACGTCGACGCCAGCCTTCAATGGCTCCTGGTAGTCGACTGGGTCGATCCACAATTTGTCGTCGTTGGCGATCGCAAAGCCGGTGTGCTCCATACCCATCAGGGCGACGTGATCCACGAACGGCAGATTCCGTGCGATCCACGAGCATGTCTCGCGTAGCCGTGGCGCAGTGACGGCGTGAAGCACGATACGGATTTCGACTCGTTGACCGTGGTCCTTGAGTCGAAGCACGCCGAGGACTGTCTCGTCGAACGCCCCTTTCGACTGAACGACGTAGTCATGGATGCTATCGACGGCCGCATAGATTGGTATGCCTGCAGAAAGCTTCGGATGGTCAACTGCCGCCCAAGCGTCTGTGACTTCCGGAGTAGCAAAGGCACGACCATTGGTGAGAACGTGAATCGCGGTGTCCGGAAGCAAATCACGTGTCAGCTCGAGTAGCCCTAGGAAGCGACGCCATTCCCTAAGAGGTTCGCCACCGGTGAACGTGAGCGCGCGCGTCGCTGGATCGACTAACGGAAGAGCTTGCGCAATTAGGTCGACTAACCAACCGTCGTCGACCTTCCTCGGCGGTTGCGAACACATCAAGCAGAAGTTGTTGCAGCGTTCCGTAACTAGGAAAAAATTGTGCCTCGATGAGCGACGGTAGAGCACCCGCAAGCGACCGGAGCGTGGATGGATCGCAAGGACGTCGCCCTCGCAGAGCTCGGCGAAGCCTGCAGGCACACGTACATAGCTCAACGACATGCCGTCGGGACGGGCATCGCGACCGACTGCGAGCCTGAAATTACGGGCGTGCGCCCGCTCCCAGTCGGTATGGTCTGCGATCAACGCGGCATCGCGAACACCCACTGGATAGCTGACCGGCGAGCGAAGCCGCCAACACTGTTGCTTTGCACTCAAGTCGGCGAGGTCGGCGGTCGACGAAACTCCCGCGAGCACAAGAGGTTTCACGATGCCCATCTCCGGAGAATGGCGGCATCCTCGGGAGAATGTTCCAGAAGCTCAAACAGGTGCGTGATGACACCTTTTTGTCGCTCGCAGAACTCGGAAAGAGGCTTAATGCCCAATACGTCATTCTGGGTTGCATGGTGATACACGGGGTCTGCGCCGCAGTGGGGCTCGAATACACACGTCGAGCACTGCGGCGCCGTTTGGGTCAACGAATTTGCGACCGCCGAGACCAATGTGTCAGAGAGCACGAGATCTCGGTAGGTGTGCTCGCGCACGTTACCGAGTTCGAAGCTGCGGTCGCCCATTTCCGCTAGCATCCGGGCCTCGTCAGACGCGAACACGGTGCCCTCGTAGTTGTAGACAAGCGCCCCTAGTCCAATTCCCGCCGGGCTTCTCAGGTCGACGTAACCGATGGGCTCGTCACTGAGCATTCGTCGAAGGATCAGCGCCGAATAGAATTCGGGGAAGCGCCGCCCAGACTTGTTGATCTCCAAGATATAGCGAAGACCATTCTTCCAGAATTGCAACCAGTCCTGCGCGCCGTACTTATGGAATTGCTTGGTTTTGATAGCAAACCCATAGGGAGAGAGTGGGCGAAGAAAGATGCCGTCAAGCCCCAGCCTAATGTACTCGTCGACAATTCGGTTGACTTGATCAAGGCTCGCCTTAGTGGTTGTCATCAATGCGCAGACCTTATCTGGGCCGAGGCGTTCTTTAATGCGTGCAATGCCCGCGACCGCGAGTTCGTGACTGTTTTGGCCGCGGCGCGGTCTATTCTTGTTGTGTAGATCTCGGGGGCCGTCTAGCGAAGTACTGAACAGAACGCCATGTTCAGCGCAGAAATCGAGCACTTCGTCACTTAGCAAGGCGAGGTTCGTAGCGATCACGAACTGGAGCTGCTTTCCGCCGGTGGCCGCCCGCTGCTTTGCAGTCACCACAATCCATCGGATCAGTTCGAAGTTGAGCAGCGGCTCACCTCCTTGAAATTCAATCTTGATAAGCGGAGCAGGTGCAGATAGAGCAATATCCAGCGCCCGCGACGCCGTCTCCCGGTCCATGTCGTAGCGGACACGGTCCCTGCTTTGTCGGGAGACCTGGCAATACGGGCACGAGTGTTCGCATCGGAGAGTGACCACGAACAAGTGGAGCGGAGTGGCCGCTCGCAGGAAGCTCAGCCGGCTACGCAAACGAAGCGCCAAGATCTGCTGCTGTGCGCGCTGATCAACCGACCCAACAAAAAGCTTTTCGAAGGCGCGCTCATAGAGTCCGTCACCGGGCGTGAGATCGAGCGCGCAAAGGCGGTCTAGCTCGGAAGCGGTCATCTCAGCCATGTCGCCTACCATGTTCCCGACAAGGAATCGCTCCGCGTCAAGCCGTTCGAAGCGGATAGGCAAGAGTTGAAGCGCATTCGTATCGGGGCGGAAGGAGTCAGGTGAGGTGAAATGGCCCATTGTCACTCCTCGTCGACTAGAGACCCGAACGCCAAAGCCACGATGACGTCGCGCAACCGGTTAGTCTCCCGGCCAATTTTCTCGCGAAGATTTTCGTCAGTAACCAAATTTAAAAAATAGCTACGCAACTCGTCGCCTTGAAGCCAATGCTGCGACGGTGAAAGTCGGCAAACGAAGCGCCCATCCACTTCGTCAATCTGGCAAGCGGCCTGGCCGATCAAACGGTACGCGGCTTCCTGCAGTGCGCCAAGATTTTGCAGCGAGACGTTGAACTCGACGACAATATCGGACTTTGACAGCTCACTCATCGGTTTTACCTCGCCGCTCAGCGCGCAGATAGAGGGGCCGCTGACATCTAATCCTTGTAGAGCATGAGAGCAATATCATTGGGTAGTCAATGAGGGTAGCCGTCACAGTAATGTCCACCTCCATGCACAGCGGCTAAAGCTTGATTCGCGATGCTTACGGCCTCTTGCTCCGAGAGCCCGTAGAGTCGCTCGAGTTCGGTTGCGATTTGATTCACTCCGAACCCGCTGCTCGCCCGCGCACACGCGAGGCGGGCTACATCAGACGGATTCATTGGCGCCGGCGAGCTTTTGGTCGTCGACGGCGGCGTGGTGGTAGGCCCGTAGGGCGGATACGGTACGTATGGCACACCAGGAGCACCAGGGACATATGGCGTGCCTGGCACGTATGGGACATCCGGCACGTACGGCGCGCCTGGGGCGCCGCCGGACACATGCGACGAGTGCGACGAATGGGATACGTGAGATCCGTGCTGAGGGAACAATATGCCGTCGCTGGTTTGGTGCACGGTGAAGCTCATTAGCTCCGAGGCCGCTTGCAGGACGACTTTCTTATCTCTTCGCTCCTTCCGATCCGTTTTATTAGCGATCTGGGCATCATCCGAGCTTGCCGTATCCGCGGCTGGTGGAGTGACTACCGGCGCGGCGAGGGCAGCGAGCGCCGAAGCAAGGCTCAAGATCTTTGGTCGTTCACGCATTCCCACCTCTGGGAACTAGTCCTCGAACCACTTTTGTCCGCATCATGCACGCGCCTCTTCTTTACTCTCAGCACATGTCGGGCATCGCTTTGGTGGGCGTCCGCGGGTACGGGCACGCTCCCAGGTGCCCATGCATATGGTGCAGACCAGCGTTTCGACCGCTGGCGGCCCGCTGTTGTTTGTGGGCACGTTCGATTGCTGTGAAGACCTTCTCGTATTGCCCGCAGTGGTCCGCGCAGCGCCGCGGCATCTGGGGCAGACTGGCTTGGTAGCACGACGTGCGGCCATCCAGGAATCACCGCATCTGCCGCAAACCTGCGCAATACCAACGGTGACCAGCCGAGTAACGGGCAGAGCTTGGCCCGAAGCTAGCGCCCAGCGGTAGTCCGCGAGGGCAGCGACGGGCGTACCATATCGGCGCGCTGCCTTGACCTTTGACGATTGCGATGCAATGTCGGCGGCGATAACAAGCCCGCAGGCTTTGGTGAAAGAGTCTTTGGGGATCAGTCCGCGGCAACGGGCTTCGGGCTCAAGGACGGCCTCTCGATCGATAGGGTTACCGAGTTCGTCTAGGGCCGCGCCACTGAAGCAGACCTGCAACCCGGGTTCTAGGGTGATGGTGTCGTCGGTGAGGCGGTAGGGGTTGGTCCGCCGCGTGACCGTCTCGGCATCTAAGTCGAGTAGCGCTGCCACTCGGCATAGTTGGTCGAGTTCGTCGTCGGTGACGATGGAGTCTTCGAGCGCGGCATCTATGAGCCCATTGAGGAACTCGCGATGTGCGCGTTCTCGATACCGGTTGTTCAGACCGAGTTCGGCTGCCAAAGTAGCCAATTCAGTTCGTTCTGTTGCCGTGAGCTGTAGGTCTGCGACAGCTCGATCTAGCAAGTTGACGTAGGCGGCTACGTCGGAATCGGCATGAACCCCGCGAGCCAGGCTCGCGAGATATGGGACATCAATAGAAACGTGCGCGAATCCGTCCCTCGTCAATATGCGCTTAGCGGGTGCGTGATGCAGGGGAGAGACCGCGACCGGAAGGCAGGTGCGAGTGAACGATTCCCAGATCGCAAATAGCAGTTGCCCGGTGGCCCTGGCATCAAACAGTGCGCGGTGCGAGCCCTGCTGGCGGATGCCATATTCAGCGCACGCTACGCCCAACTTGCATCCGGTGACTTGCAGGGTGTCCAAGCCGGCGCCCCAATCGATTTGCACATCGGTCCGACTAAATTCTTGGTCGATCATTCGAGCATCGAAGCGAAGATTGTGAGCGACGACAACGGTGCCATGTATGCGGGCGGCGATATGATCGGCGATGTCCTCAAAGGTCGGCGCTTCAGCGAGCATCGATGCGGTGACACCGTGTATCCACGTCGGTCCCGGATCACGCAGTGGGTTGACCAGGGTGTCGAATTCGTCGATAACATTGCCGGTGGAATCCATTGTCACGATCGCTATCTCGACGATCCGATCGCTCCGATACAGCCCAGTGGTCTCTACATCGACCACCGTGACGCATTCTGCTCCGACAAGTAGGGCTGCGAGCCCGTCGCCTGTCTGGCGCGGCCTGTTCGCTACTGATCGAACAGCTTCGACGCCGTTCACCTCGGGAGGGACCGGCCTAGACGCGGGCCTTGGCGCTGGCCAAAGCGGCGCCGGTGGATACGTCCAGTGCGTCCATCGAGCACCATCCCACCAACGCACCTCGGCATGGCCCCACGGGTCGACATACCAACCCGGCTGTGCACTCACAATCCCCCCGGATCTGACATCGTTGTTGCGTGTCTGCGAGGTGACACTACAAAGCCGAGGCCACAAATGTGTGGCTTCTGGTGGGTCCTACAGGATTTTTCTCACCGGGCCGCCTCGGCTCTCGTCGCGGATGCAGTAGAGGCCCTTTCTGGGAACGAATTCGGGAATCAAATTGCGAAACCACCTCCATCCGGCGCATCACGACGCAACCGTCCGAACGCCTAACCCAATCTGACCTGCAAACGAGATCACAGGAACAGCCGAGAACCCCTGGTTGCTAGCTCATAACCCAGAGGTCGCAGGTTCGAATCCTGTCCCCGCTACAAAGTGGGATGGCCCTCAGGCGCAAGCCTGGGGGCCATTTTCGTGATGGTCGGGAACACTCTACGATCGCGATTGATGACTGAAGGAGTTCGTGGACCGGTGTCGGCACAAGCGGAGGCCGGCGAGATTGCCCCGCTCGATGTCAACGGCTCCGGAGTCCTTCCGCCGGTCGATGCCAGAGTGCGCCGACTTTTCTGGTTCCTCGAGCGCTTCGCGCCCTTTTTGGGATCACGGTGGGCGGTCGAGTTATGGTGCACGCCACCGGTTCTAGAGTCGGCTCTGCGCATGCCACCGGGGGTGTCCCCGGGCAGGCCGGTAGAAGCGTATTGGGATGGGCATCGGGTCGCTGGTGAGGAATGGGGCGAGGGACCGCCGGTATATCTGGTACATGGTTGGGGCGGCCAGCGCGCGCATCTGGCCATCTTCGTCAAACCGCTGGTCGAGGCGGGGTATCGAGTCGTCGCGTTCGACCTGCCCAGCCACAACGAGTCTGATCCAGGTGAGCTTGCGCCCGGGCGTACTACCGCCACTGAGTGCGCCGACGCGATTGCGGCCATGATCGAGACCCACGGGCCCGCCCACGCGGTAGTAGCTCACTCACTCGGAGCGAACGCGACCGCGTTGGCGGCGGCGCAGGGCGCACCCGTAGGGCGCTTGGTCCTACTGGCGCCCATGGGCGATTTTCCTCTCTATCTCGACTGGTTCGCCGCACGCCATAACTTCGGTCGACGGATCCGCGCGGGCCTGCACCGTCGTCTGGAAAAACGAATCGATATGCCGCTGCAAGAGACGAACATGACGCGGATCGGTCGGCGAGCCAACTACCCGCCTTTGCTTCTCATTCACGACCCCGACGACCCGGACAGCCCCTATGCCGCCAGCGAGCGCCTGGCCGCCGCGTGGCAAGGCGCACAATTCATGACCACACAAGGGCTCGGCCGCTTGGCGCATTACCGAATCCTGCGCCACCGCCCAGCTATTCGCGCCGGGGTGGAATTCATCGGTCCAAGCAGCTGACAGTCACCCTGCGGCCAGCCGGATGGGTAGTCGAGTCGGGCCGCGTAGCGAGCTGTGGGTAGACCAGGTCGTGGGGCCCATGGGTTCGATCCGGCTGACGTGTTCGACGAGTTGTCGTAGCACCGCATGCGCTTCCATGCGCGCCAGTGGTGCGCCCAGACACATGTGGGCGCCGTAGCCGAAGGCAACGTGAGAGCGCGGGTTGCGGTCGGCACGGTACTGGTCGGGTTCCTCGAAGACCGTTGGATCGCGGTTGGCCGCTCCGAACGACAGCAGGACGCGTGAGCCGTTGGGAATGGTGATGTCACCGATTTGATAGTCGGCGCGGGTATAGCGGTAGAGGTTCTGGATGGGGGTCGTGATGCGGAGTTGTTCTTCGATGGCCAGCGGGATGAGATCGGGCTGCGCACGGATCATTTCGTATTGATCGGGATGATGGGCCAGGGTGTCGAACATGCCACCGAGGAGGTTGGTGGTCGTTTCGTTTCCGGCGATGAGTAGATGGATCGTGATGAGCAGCAGTTGGCGGTCCGTGAGGCTGCCATCGGTGTTGTGCGCCAAGAGCCGGCCCAGCACGGTATCCGAGCCTTTAAGGGCCCCTGCGAAGAATTGCTTGACGAAATAGCGCTGCAACGCTGCCATTGCTGTGATTGACCGCGCGGCACCAGTCAGTCCGGACAGCGTCGAAGTCACGTCCATGACTCCGACGGCGCGTTCCGACCATCGACGGAAGTCGCTGACGTCGTTGTCGGGCACGCCGAGGATCCGTGCGATCAGGCGTATCGGCATTGGTATCGCCAACTGCTGCACCACGTCGCATCCGGGGTTGTTCACCACACCCGCGACGAGTTCTTCGGCCAGCTTCTCGATAATCGCCTGCCAGGAGTTCATGGCCCCCTTGCTGAATCCAGGCTGAACCTGCTTGCGCAGGCGGGTGTGCTCTTCACCGTCGGTGAGCACGGCCAGAGGTGCGGACATTCTCAGTCGGGTGACCCCTTGAGTGCTGGTGACCTGATCGGTGTCGCGCAGCGCGGCGCGCACGTCATCGAGCCGGCTGATGATGAAGGTGGCGCGCTTGGGGTTGTAGTGCACGCGTCCACCGCGGTGCAGCGCCCGGTAGGCGTCAAATGGCTGAGCGGCGGTGACCGGGTCTTGCGGGTCGTAGTCGGTGTTGACCGCGCCCGTCCACCCGTCGTAGCCACGTCGGCGCGTCCGGATGGCGGCGGCCAGGTTCATTCGGACGGCGCGGCCAAGCAGTCTGGCGTTTTCTGCGGCTCCGTGCATGGTCTGCTTCTTGGCCACGCTCGGCTATCCGATCGCTCGGCTATCGCGGCTCAGGTGCCGTCGCAAGCGGGCCTGAGTCGTGATGATGCAGGTCGCCAGATACCCGATGTAGCAGAGCCCGAAAGCTTTTGCGTGTCGCCGGGTCCGAGGAGCGGTTGTCAGGATCCCAAGCGTCGTTTCGATGCCACCGTTGATGTAGGTGAACGTACGCGCGTTATGAGGAAAGCCGAGGCGGTTGAACGGCTCGAACACTTGCGGCGCCGCAAAGTGCGCCAGGCCGATGCTGATGGCGGCGGCACCGTGTGCCCGGCGGATCTGCATGTCTCGCATTTCGATGCCGGTCATTCTTTTCTCGATGAGCCGGAGATCGAGGCGAAAGCTTCCTGCGCCGTCGCGAGCTTGGCCCTCAACGTCATCGCCGCCAAAACCCCACCGTCGCAGACAAGTCGACGCCGGTGAGATAACTGGCTTTGTCGCTTCCGCAGAACGCGAGTAGTTCGGCGACCTCTTCGGGTCTGCCGATGCGCCGCAACGCGCAGTCGACACCGCCGACTTCCAATTCCTTCGCCGCGGCGTCGAGGCCGTCGCGGCTGACATCGCCGAGCACGACCGAATGGTCGCGTCCGACGAGCTTCGCGGCCGCAAGTCCCATGCCTCCTGCACCCCCGGTAACGACACACACTGGACGCACTCGCACCTTCTCCCGGTTGTCGACCACGAATTACGAGAGTAATTTTCTCGTAAATCATGTCATACGGCGCCCACGGCGTACAGGGCGACGGGATTACGGTCGTGTGGTGAGCCAACCCCGCCGAGGGCGACCGCGAAGTGCCGCTGCGCACGAGGCGATTCTGGCGGCGACACGCTCACTGCTTGTTGATGTCGGCTACGCCGGGGTCTCGATGGACAAGGTCGCCGCAGTAGCTGGGGTCGGCACACAGACGGTGTATCGGCGCTGGCCGTCAAAGGCGCCCCTGGTGGCCGAAGCCGTCATGCAGCAATACCCGCCCGCCGACTTCACACTTCCCGACACCGGCGATTGCGTCGATGACCTACGAACCTGGATGCGCGAATACGCGGCGCGCACGGCAGCACCGGAAAATGTCGCACTTATCCGGGCACTCGCCGCGGCGGCTGCCGAAGACCTCGACGATCGAGACAGCCTCTACCGGCAACTCACCGGTCGCGTTCACCACGCGGTGCAGGACCGGTTAACAAAAGGGATAGCTCTCGGTCAGATTCAGGCAAGCGCCGACATCGAGGCTGTGGCCGACGCGCTGATCGGAGCGATCCTGTATCGGATACTCAGTGCGACAACGCCCGTGAGCGAAACGCTCGATCGCTACGACGGGCTGATCGACACGCTGACAAGTGGACTCGCTCCCCGCTGACTGCGGGGCGCGGGCAGCTGTCAGACCTGCCCGTCACCGCCGTCATTACTGACCGCGTTGCCCCAGCCCGTGCCGCCGAAGCCTCCGGCCCCGACGGTGCCGCCGTGACCTCCGGCGTTGGGGAAACCGCCATTGTTGGCGCCGAGGCCGCCCGTCCCCCCACCGGCACCGGCTATGCCGGCACCCCCGGTGAAGGGGAACCCAAGGGTCTCGAGGCCGCCGCCCCCACCGCCGCCGCCGGTGCCGATGCCGCCGTTCCCGGCCGCACCCCCGGCAGCGAATATGGCGGCGTAGGACGCGGAACCTCCGGTGCCGCCGGCTCCTGCGGTGCCGCCGGCATAAGCGGCGCCTCCGCCTCCGCCCCCGCCTCCGGCGCCGGCTGCTTGCAATACCGCGGTGCCGCCGGCGCCACCGCCGCCGCCCGTGCCTGACCCGCCGCCGGGTGCGCCGGCGCCACCGCCGCCACCCAGGCCGCCAACTGCTTTGGCGACGACGTTGCCGCCGGTTTCGGTGGTGGCGGTGCCACCGGAGCCGCCGGTTCCGCCGATGCCGCCGATCCCGTCGCCGCCGGCGAAAGCGCCGCCGCTGCCGGCCTGGCCGCCGCTCCCGCCGGCACCCCCACCATCTCCCCGCCGCCGGCCACGGCCGCAATGAGGCTGGCTGCGTCGTTCTTGGCAGTACCGCCCAGACCGCCGGTGCCGCCCTTACCCCCGCCGCCGCCGGTGCCGTTGACTCCGCTGCCGCTGGTGTTACCGCCGGCCCCGCCGGCGCCACCGTGGCCGCCCTGGCCACCCTGGCCGGCGTAATCCTGAGCAAAGGAGCCGTCGTTCGAGCCGCCGGTGCCGCCAATACCCCCGGTCCCACCGGTGCCGCCCGCGCCGCCGTTGCCGGCCTGCCCGTAATACCCTCCTCCGGGCGAGACCCCGGCGCCGCCGGCCCCGCCAGCGCCGGCGGCACCGCCATCGCCGCCGATTCCCCCGGCTCCGGCAATTGGTCCGCCGTTTCCGCCGCTGCCGCCGTGGCCGCCCACGCCGCCGTTGCCGCCGAGACCGCCCACCCCGCCGGTGCCGCCAACTAGCGCCAGATTCGCACCGCCGGCACCGCCGTTACCGCCCGCTCCACCCTGATAGCCGTTCCCGCCGGCGCCCCCGGGCGCGGCGTTGTTGACGCCGGCATCGCCGCCGCCGCCGCTGCCACCCGCGCCTCCGGCACCGCCGGCACCGCCGAACAGGGAGAACAACTGCCGGTTGGCCCCGCCGGCGCCGCCATTTCCGCCATGGCCCCCAGGTCCGTTGAAGATGTTCACCCCACCGCCTCCGCCCGCCCCGCCAGCCCCCGGCGCCCCGCCGCCGAGCAGCCCGTTGGCCCCTCCGGCACCGCCGCTTCCGCCGGAGCCACCGAACAGCAGCAGGCCCTTTCCGCCGGCCCCGCCGTCACCGCCGTGGCCCCACAAGCCCGCCGATCCGCCGGCGCCACCGGCCTGCCCGGTTCCGCCGGAGCCCCCGTTGCCGCCGTTGCCGATCAGCCACCCGCCGTCGCCGCCCCGCTGTCCGGTCAGCGCGGCCCCATCGGCTCCGTTGCCGAACAGCGGGCGGCCCGTCAACATCTTGACCGGGTCGTAGTTGAACAACCCCGTGGCCTGGACTTGACCGACCAGGGTCGTCAGCGGGTCCGCGACCGCTGCCGCATTGGCCGCCTCCGCGGTCGCGTATGCCCCAGCCCCCGACGTCAAGGCCCGGACGAATTGCTCGTGAAACAGCGCCGCCTGCGCGCTGAGCGTCTGGTACTGCAGGCCGTAGGCGCCGAACAACTGAGATATCGCAGCCGAAACCTCGTCCGCACCCGCTGCCAGCACCGCCGTCGTCGAGCCCGACGCCGCCGCCCTGGCGGCCTGAAGCGTCGTCCCGACGCTGGCCAAATCTCCTGCAGCCGAATCGATTAGCTCCGGTGCCACGCTCACAAACGACATGATGTCCAACCTCCCCTAGGACGAGGTGCCCTGTTGGAAGATGCCGGCGAGGTTGTGGCCGATGTTCTCTACGCCCGACACAAAGTTGTACGCAAGCCCGGCGCCCAGTTCGCCGACGTTGCCCATGCCTGATACGGCGTTGCCGAAGTTCATGAATCCCGAGGAAATCTGGCCTGTGACGTTGACGCCCGAGGTGCCAAAGTTCAAGAACGGGAACGGATTTGTGTTCTGGTAGCCCGAGACGAAATCGCCGCTGTTGGCAAAGCCGGAGCTGCCGCCGAGGCCTGTGTTGAAGAAGCCCGACGAGGGAGCGGCGGTGGTGTTGAAGAACCCGGGTGCTGCCGGAATGTTGATTTGCGCGATCGTGACGGGGTCCGTTGTGACGCTCGGGACGTCGATGGCCGGCGCGTCGAAGGGGAAGATGTTGACGCTCTGAATAACCACCGTCGGCGTGAGGGGGCCCGGGGGGATGGTGATTGTCGGCGTGTCGAATCCGCCCAGGTTGATGGGCGGGACGGTGAAACTATTCGTCGAAATCACCGGTGTGTTGTAGCCTCCGGGCGCCCCAATGGTGATGATCGGGGCGTTGAACGACGTCAAACCGATCGTTGGCAGGTTGAAGGCGGAGATGAAACCATTGGAGCCGAATTGAGTGATCTCGTTACCGCTGTTATTCATTGAAAAGTATTTTATTGGAACCCCCGGGTCACCTATCAGGATCGGCGGGATAAAAACGTTGGTGAGATTAATGTAGGTGCCGAGCCCGTCCAATTTCCCGAATGTCTGGGCCGGATCGCCACCGACTTGGAAGTTCGCCGCGAGCGGAAGATACATGGACGGTAGTTGTACGAAGGGGAGGTTGAACTTCCCGATAGATATCGTCGGTGCGGTGAAACCGCCCACTGCTATCGGCGGTGTCTGGAACTGCGGAATGTGCACGCTCGGAAGGTTTATTCCCGGAATCGTTATTGTCGGCGCCGAGAACCCACCTATGTGAAATGAGGGAATGGAGAACTGTGAGTTGTTTATGATCGACGGTATGACCATCTTCGGCGCGAAGAATCCGCTCAGGTGCGCGGAAGGGATGTGGATCGGGGGCAGGGTGAGGGCGGGTACGCCGATCTGAACGTGCAGACTGCCCTGGAAATTGCCGGTATAGAACATGCCGTTGTTGAAGTTGCCCATGTTGAACATGCCGTTGTTGAAACTGCCGGTGTTCAATGCGCCGGTGTTGACGTTGCCGGAGTTGTAGGAACCGGTGTTGAAGCTGCCGATGTTGAAGTCGCCGGTGTTCACCCAGCCCGGGTTGAAAGAGCCGGTGTTGTAGCTACCCGCGTTGTAAGCACCCGTGTTGACGGCACCCGAGTTGAAGATGCCCGTGTTGAGGTTTCCGGCGTTGAAGAAGCCGGTGCTGGCTAAGCCCGAATTCCCGATGCCGGTGCTGAAGTCTCCCGAGTTGAAGAAGCCGAAGCTGCCCTTGCCCGAATTGAAGAATCCCACGCTTCCGTCGCCGGAATTGAACAGGCCAAAGCTGTTGACGCCCGTGTTCAGCTGGATGCCGACCTGGTTGTTGCCGGTCAGGCCGATGCCGATGTTGTGGTCGCCCTTGTTGGCGATACCGATATTGAAGTTGCCCAGGTTGGCGATGCCCTGGTTGTTGCTGCCCAGGTTTCCGAATAAGAAGTTGTGGCTGCCGACGTTCGCCGAGCCGACGTTTCCGTCGCCGATGTTTGCGGATCCGACGTTGGAATTACCGAAGTTCGCGTTGCCGATATTTCCAAAGCCGAAGTTTCCCATGCCCAGGTCGTTCATCCCGGCGTTCGCCAGGCCGAGGGCGAAGTCAAGTGACCTCGTGGACGCGGCGGGCAATGCGGCAGCGGATGCGGCCGCCGGCGATCCGGCGATCGGCAGCAACGCGGCAACAGCGCTCGATGCGTCGGCGTAGTAGCCGAGCATCGCGGCGATGTCCTGGGCCCACATCTCCGCATAATCGGCCTCGACTGCCGCGATGGCCGGGAAGTTCAGACCGAACAGGTTTGTCCGCGCGAGCGATGACACCACCACACGGTTCAGTGCGATCAGGTCAGGGTGAACCGTCGCCGCCTGCACCTTCTCGAACGCCGCCACCATAGTGCGCGCAGCCGCGGCCGTCTGATCGGCTTGTGCGGAAACCGTTGTGAGCCAGCCGACATAAGGCGCGGCGGCCTCCATCATCGCCTGCGATGCCGCGCCCTGATAGGACGCGCTGGTCAGCGTCGAGGTCACCCCGTCGAAAGACGTTGCCGCTGAACCTAGTTCCGCGGCCAGATTGCCCCAAGCTTGCGCGGCGCCATACATCGGTTCGATCCCGGCACCGCCGAATATCTGGGCCGAGTTGATCTCCGGTGGCAACACTAGAAAGCTCATCGCCTCAAACCTTCCTTCTCCCAGCACTTTCGGCATTCAGGGTGGCGCGCGCAGCCGCCGCGGTAAAGGGGTCGAAATACCCCATCGGCGGGACGCCCGGCCGTGTGGGTATTTATGACGCTGGTCGGGAGCGGATCGCACAGAGGGAGGCGCGGGGCACGCGCAAGTGACAGACTTCTGTCTACCGACTGGCGTTAGGAAGTGATGCCGTGGATGGTCTGGAGATGGCCACCGCCGAGCGCACGGACCTGGCTGATCTTTTGGAGAATCTGACGCCCGCGCAGTGGGAGGCACCGTCGCTGTGTCAGGGCTGGCGGGTACGGGACGTGGTCGCTCACGTCATGAGCTTTGACGGAGTCAGTCTCGGCGGCATGTTTCGCCGCGCCATCCGCGGTCGGATTT
Organism: Mycobacterium sp. Z3061; assembly: GCF_031583025.1. Taxonomy (NCBI): domain Bacteria; kingdom Bacillati; phylum Actinomycetota; class Actinomycetes; order Mycobacteriales; family Mycobacteriaceae; genus Mycobacterium; species Mycobacterium pumcae. The sequence continues at coordinate 1,740,120 of NZ_CP134062.1, forward strand.
TCCACATCAACCAGGCGGGTGTCGACGAACTCGCATCCCTCACTGCCGAACAGCTCCTGCACAGGCTGCGGGCTGGTCTCCGACCGCAGGGGCTGGCCACGATTCTCGGGGGCCGACTCGCCCTGCTGGACGTCACCATCCATCACCAGGACATCCGCCGTCCACTGGGTATGCCCCGCCAGATCCCGGCCGAACGGCTGCGGTGGGTCCTGGGGGCCTGTTTGTACAGTCCCGAACTGCCGGCGTGGCGCCTTGCCCGCGGTTTACGCCTGACCGCGACGGACCTGGACTGGACTCACGGCTCAGGACTTGAAGTCGCCGGACCGGCGGAAGCCATGCTGATGGCGATCACCGGCCGGCCAAGTGCCATCGGGGAGCTGGCCGGCCCGGGGCAACCGGTGCTGAACGCCCGGCTTGGAAATCGAGGGTGAGCGGCCTATCGGGCCAGGCGCAGAGTTGTGGCCCCGGCACGCGGGTGTTCGTGCCCGACTTGCTCTTCCAACAGGCCCAATTCCATTGCCAAGAGGGTTAATTGGGGGCGGCGTCGGCGCCCGGTCTTGTCGCGGATCCGATCCAGGTGCGATCGCACCGTGCGCAGCGATATGACCAAGGTCTGGGCGATCTGCTGATCTGTGTTGCCGTGGGCAAGCAACGCCAGAAGCTCCAACTCGCGCCGGCTGAGCTTGTGGGGCGCGCGGGCTTCTTTCGCCGACGCGGCCGCCGGCGTCAGCCTGGGGGCCTCGGCGAGCCGGTTGCGGTAACCCGCCGCAATCGCGCGGTATCCCGTGGCCGAGGCGGCATCGGCGGCCTCTTGGTACAGCGCGACGGCATCCTCCAAGTCGCCGCGGTAGGCAGCGAGGTCGGCCGCCGCGCCTACGGCCAGCGGATGGCGGTCCGGACCAAGGGTGGCGTTGACACAGTGCTCGGCCTCGGCTGCGGACCCGGCTGCCAGCAAGGCGGGCACCACGGTGCTCACGACGAAGGGATCTTTGGCCAGCACGGGCACCTGTGCCAGCAGGGTTCTCGCCACATCGGCAGCCACCTGTGGGTCCCCACCCCGGGCGGTGGCCAGTTCCACCCGGGTAGGGCCGCACATGCGGTGCCACCAGCCGTCCCGCGGCCCGAGGTCGTCCAGCAGCGCCTCGGCCTCGGAGAGCCTGCCCTGCTGCAGCCGCACCCAGGCCAGGAGTTCGCGCCCGAGGAAGGACGACATTCCGGTGGGAACGGCTTCGGAGGCCTCGAGCACAGCCAGGGCGGCCGCCTCGGTTCGGTCGATGTCGCCCAGGAACCGGCCCGCCACTGCCTCGACCAGCGAAGCCAACACCTCGGGGGCCGGGCCGACGTTGAGCGCGCGGGCGCCGCTGCGGATCAGGCCGACTACCGACGAAAGCTCGCCGGCCCGCATCGCCAATGCCTTCTGCAGAACGCTGATGATGACGCCGGCGCCGAATTCCTCGGGCAGCCTCAGCCGCACGGCCTCCGCGATTCCACGGTCGATCACCGCAATGCCCTCGTCGCGGCGGCCCAGCTCACACAGCGCTGCTCCGCGGTAGATCAACGCCGCGGCGCGGGCATGCTTGGCATCGGATTGCTCGGCCAGCGCCAGCGCGCGATCGGCGCAGGCCAGACCAGCCTCACCTTCGAGGTTCGAGTCGTGCCACATCGCCAGGCGCGCGTACAGCAAGGCCAGATCCGGCCCCGGCAAAGCGGTTTCGAGTATCAGACGCGCCCGCTCGAATGCATCGAGCGCGCCCTGCTGCTGGCCAAGAGCCAGCTGCACGGATCCGAGAACGATGAGAAGCTTTGCCGCCAAGCCGTTTCCGGCTCCTTCCAGCAGTTCCACGCCCTCTTCCAGTGGCGCGATCGCCGCCGCCGGATCCCCGCTGGCCAGCAGCATGCGACTCCGCTCGCACAGCAGATTGCCGCGCTCGACAGGATTGTCGACGTTGACCAACGCGTGGTCGTACAGTGCCGCCGCCTCGGCGAATGCCCCCGCCCGCGAGTTGATCTCAGCCGCCTGCGCGCACAGGGGCGCGGCGTCGGCCGCACGCCCGGCGGCCAGGAGATGACGGCTGCGCTCGATCACCGGCGCCGGCGGAACCGCCGCCGCGAGCGCGTCGGCGGCCCGGCTGTGCAGCGTTGTGGCTTCCCAGACCGGCACCGCGTCACGCACGGCCTCATGGGTGAGGGCGTGCCGAAACCGCACCCGGCCGCGGTGCGCCGGATCGGACTCCACCAACCGTGCGCGGGTCGCGGCGGTCAGCGCTGCCCACACCACCGACGCCCGCAGCCCGGTCAGCTCCGACAGCAACCCGGGATCGAAGGTGTTTCCCAGCACCGCCGCGGCCATCACGACGCGCTGGTGTTCGGGCTCGAGGCGACCAAGTCGCCGCAAGACGCCGAGCGCCAGCGTGTTGGGCAGATGAAACCCGGAAAGCTCCGAGCACTGCCACCCACCGTCGCGCCGGATGACATGGCCCGATCTGATCGCCGCTTCCAGCAACTCCTCCACGGCGTACGGCACACCCTCACTGCGGTGCACCAGCATGTCGACCAACTCGCTGCTGACCCGCTCGGCATCGAGGCGGGCGCACACCAGGCGCTGGACATCGCCTCTGGCCAGCGGCGACAAATCCACCACGCCGGCCAGGCCGGCGCGCCGCCACCCGTCGAGCATCACCCGCACCGGGTGGGTCGCACCGCCTTCGTCGGAGCGGTCCGTCACCACCAACAGCAGCGGAAGCTTGCGGGTGCGCCGGGCAACGAAGTCGATCAGCGCACGGGTCGATGCATCCGCCCAGTGCACGTCCTCGACCACCAACAGCGCACCCGACGGGGCCGCCACGGTGCGCAGCACCGTCACCACACCCTCAAAGAGCCGCAGCCGGATCGGGGCACCGAAAAGATCGTCCACCGGGGGCGCCCCGTCGGACAGTTCCGGGACGATCGCGCCCACCGCACCGGCCGCCGGCCCGAGCTGTTCTCGAAACGCCGCCACATCGGCGGTGGCCAGGTAGCTGTCGATCGCTTCGGAGAAGGGCAGAAACGGCAGCGCGAGCTCCAGCTCCCGACATCCACCCCACAGCGCGGCGCAGCCGCGCTCCTCGGCCCGGCGGCTGAGCTCGCGGGCCAGGCGCGTCTTGCCCATGCCGGCATCGCCGGCCAGCACCCGCACCCGGCCCGTTCCCCGTCGGGCATCGTCGAGTGTTTCCTCCAGCGCCGCAAGGTCTGCGTCCCTCGCGATAAGCGGGATCACCGGAGCCGACCAGACATGCCGCTGCGGCTCAGCATCGCGATGGTGTTGTGCATGCCAGGTCCCTTCGTCGCACTTCTGTCCCGAATGCGCAGTGCGGGTTGGCCAAGCTTTGACGACAGAGCGGGCTACCGATCCCAAGTCGCAGTTCAGGTAGCTCACATCATCGTGCGTCCGAATGTGGATATTCGGCACGAATTTAATAAGGAGACGGGAGACGGCCCGGCCGCAGCGGCTTAGGTAACCAACATGGATCGACGCCGCGACTCGAACGGCTCAAGCCGAGCACGCCTGAAGGGCGCAATCGACTCAGTCGCGCAGCCCGACAACGAAAGTGACGACGTAGGCCCTTCGCGTCAGCCAGTCGCGGCGAAGCATGACGGGCCGGCGCCGGTGCGTAAAGTATGCAAGGCCTTCGCGAGTAGGCGCGAGACCTGCATCTGTGAACATCCGATGCGTTCAGCAATCTCGGACTGCGTCAACTCGTCGAAGAATCGAAGCCTGATGGCAGTCCGTTCCCGCTCCGGGAGCGCAGCAATCATTGGGCGGACTGTCTCCACGCTGAGAACTTTTTCCAGGCGAGGGTCGATTTCGCCGAACGTTTCCACCAACGCCTGCTGCACGTCGCTTTCCCGCGGTGAGACATCGAAGGATAACACCGAATAATTGCTGCCGGCAATCATCGCATCGATTATCAGCGCACGGTCCATGTTCAAATATTCAGCGATTTCTGATGCGTTCGGAGCATGGTGCAGCTGACGCGATAGTTCCTCGCTGGCGACTTTCAAATGCATCTGCAGGTCTTTGATCCTCCGCGGTACCTTGACTGCCCAGCCGTGATCACGGAAATGGCGGCGGATTTCGCCGGTGATGGTAGGAACGGCGAAAGACAGGAAGTCCGTACCGGTGTCGAGGTCGAACCGGTTGACCGCGTTGAGCAGCCCCATTCGTGCTACCTGCACGAGATCGTCGAGAGGCTCGCCGCGGTCTCGATACCTACGTGCCATATTGTCAGCCAACGGCAGGCAGCGTCTTATTATCAAGCTCCGCTGCTTTTGGTACGCATGAGATGCTGGATCAAGCGTGCGCAAATGACCAAATAGGCCTTCAACATCTGCATATTCGTCGTTAGTTCCCACGTCGAGCCCTCCAACCACAAAACAGGGTGCTTGCGGGCTCTGGTTTGAACTCGACATTGGCGGATACCCCGAAAGCCACTGGGCGAAACATCTTGATGTCAGAACGGTACCGATTGGTGGTACTAGACGCTGAGACGCGGGTCCAGTGCCTACTCCGGTTGGGCAGGTTCGGGAAGCTGTTGTCAGAACGGCTGAATCTACTGGGTCCGAGCGCTCATGCCATCCGGCATCCCTAACCTATTAGCCAGCCACGGCAGCGTTTCCGCAAAAGCCCCGGCCGCCGACGGCCAGTCGTGCTTGCCCGGCAGTGCCATCAGCTCGCACGAAATTCGGCTGCCTCGGGCGGCCTCGCACAACGCCTCTGCCGCATCCTGCCCGACTCCGTCGCGTTCCCCGGAAGACCCGGGAACCGCGAACAGGCCCGACATGCCGGTGTACGGACCATGCCGGCTGATCGCGGTCCTCGGGTCGAAGCGCCAGTACGCGTCGGCGTCGCCGCCGAACAGTCGGTCGATCGTCTGTTCCTGCGTGCCCGCGTTCGGACCGATGTCACCGCCGATGTCCACGAAGGCGCTGAACGTTTCGGGATGCATGACCGCCAAGTCGACGGCGCAGGTGCCGCCGGAGGAAAAACCGACGACGCCCCATTTCGGTTGTCCGCCAAGGCCGAATAGTTCCCCGATCTCCGGAATGACCTCCGCGGTCAGGTGCAGCGCGGCGTTGCCGCGCGGGCCGTCGACGCACTCGGTGTCGACCGTGAATCCACCGGTGGCGTCGGCGAAAACGGCGATCGGGGCGTTGCCGGCGTGAGCGGCTGCATATGCATCGAGGGCATCGGTAGCATTTCCCACCCGAATCCAGTCGGCAGGAGTGCCGAATTCACCCCCGATCATCAGGACCGCCGGGAGCTGCGCTCCGGTGAACCAGGCCGGCGGCAGGTAAACCCAGTCGCGACGGTGCGAAAACCCCGACACCCCACTGCCCGTGGTTACCGCCACCAGCTTCCCCCGTTGCACTGCAACGTTTTTGCGCTGCATCGCATAGGCGGCGCCGATGTGAACCTGACCCCGCAGTGGTCGGTTGGTGAGTTGGCTCCACGCGGCATCAACGGTGGGGAAGTAGCCCAGCCAGCCGTTGATCGTCAATCCCGCACTGAGCAAGCAGAACGACGTCGCGAATACCGCCGCGTTGCGTCGCCAGCCGCTCGCACCCGACCAGCCCGCGATAACGGTGGCGGTACCCAGCCCGAAGAGAAAGATCCACAGCCAAAGGTGCCACGGCGCGGGCTCACTGGCGATTCCGAGCGTCTCGTACGTCCAGTGCGCCACCGCGACGGTCGCCGCTCCCGCGATCACGCCGACCGCGACAACTCGCCCACGCCATCCGATGGCATAGAGAAGCGCCGCGACGGTGACGAATTGCACCACGGCGGGAATCAATCCGTGCATGAGCGAGGTGTTCAGACCGAGAGTTTTACCCGCAGCCGGGCGCCGAAAACGTGGCACGCAGCACGCCGAGTTCGACGATGGCCTTTTCGGCCTCGGCGGCGCTGTTTATCATGATGCCGATTGCCGATATCAGGTTTTTGTCGGCACTTCTTGGGAAGGTGATACCTGTAGCGGGCGTGGCTCCTGGAGGGGGACGTGACGTCGATGTTCGACACAAGGAAACGACCGGCATGACCGCGTTGAGAACGGGCGAGGGGTTCCCAGACGTCGTCGTCACCGGGGTGGCGTCCACGACGTCACTCGCGCCGGATGCCGAGGAGACCTGGCAGCAACTGCTGCAGGGCAGTAGCGGAATTCGTAAATTGGACAAAGATTTCGTCACCGAATTCGACTCACCGATACGTATCGGCGGTCCGTTGCGCGAAGACCTGGACGAGCAATTCGGTCGCGTCGAGCTGCGCCGGTTCGCATTCATGCAGAAACTGTCCGCGGTGGTGAGCCGGCGGCTGTGGGAGCAGGCCGGATCGCCCGAAGTCGATACCAACCGGCTGATGGTGTCGGTCGGTCTGGGCCTGGGCAGCACCGAGGACATTCCGCTCTGGCACAACATCTGGAAGGTGAAAGGCCTCAAGGCGATCTCGCCGATCTCGGTGCAGAAGTACATGCCGAACGCGCCCGCCGCCGTGATCGGGCTCGACCGTGAGGCCAAGGCCGGCGTCGAGACGTCGGTGATGGCCGACGCGTCGGGTACCGCGGCCATCGCTCAGGCCTGGCAGAACATCGTCCTCGGAGAGGCCGACATGGCGATCTGCGGCGGCGTGGAGACGGTTATCGAGGCCGTGCCTATGGCGACGTTCTGGCAACTGGGCATGCTGTCCACCAACAACGACGACCCGACCGGAGCCTGCCGGCCGTTCGACAGGCACCGCGACGGCATGGTGTTGGCGGAAGGCGGCGCGATGCTGCTGGTCGAAACCGAGGAGCATGCCAAGGCACGGGGCGCGCCCGTCCTGGCCCGGCTGATGGGTGCCGCCATCACGTCGGACGGATGCGACGCCGTGATGCCGGACCCGCGCGGCGAGCGCGCCGGTGACGCGATTGCCCGGGCGATCCACCTGGCCGGACTGGCCCCGAGCGACATCGACCTCGTCAAGGCGCACGCCGTCGGCACCACGTTCGGCGATTCAGCCGAGGCGCGCGCCATCCGCCGGGCACTGGGTGACCACTCACCGGCGGTGTACGCGCCCAAGGCGGCGCTGGGCAATTCACTGGGTGCGGCCGGCGCGGTCGAGGCCGTGCTCACGGTCCAGGCTTTGCGGGACCAAATCGTGCCGCCCACTTTAAATTTCACGGAATCCGATCCCGAGATCGATCTCGACGTGGTGGCCGGTGAGGCACGTCGCGGGAATTACCGCTATGCCGTCGCGGAGTCGTTCGGCTTGGGCGGAAACAACGTCGCAGTGGTCTTCGGCGCGGCCTGAGTCAGGAGCGCACCTCGACGTCGTCGACTCTGGTGACGTCTTTGTCTTTAGGGCCGTGCGCACGCCCGATGTGCGCTTCTTCACGTATGCGCTTGACCATGTGCGGGTAGTGCAACTCGAAAGCCGGGCGCTCCGAACGGATTCGGGGCAGCTCGGTGAAGTTGTGCCGTGGCGGCGGGCAGCTGGTCGCCCACTCCAGCGAGTTGCCGTAACCCCACGGGTCGTCGACGGTCACCACCTCGCCGTAGCGCCAGCTCTTGAAGACGTTCCACACGAACGGAAACATCGACAATCCCAGGATGAAGGCCCCGACGGTGGAGACGATGTTCAGCCCCTGAAAATTGTCGGTCGCCAGATAGTCGGCGTAGCGACGCGGCATGCCCATATCGCCCAGCCAGTGCTGCACCAGGAACGTGGTGTTGAACCCGATGAAGGTCAACCAGAAGTGCAGTTTGCCCAGCCGCTCGTCAAGGAGTCGACCCGTCATCTTCGGGAACCAGAAATACGTCCCCGCGTAGGTGGCGAACACGATGGTGCCGAACAGGACGTAATGGAAGTGGGCGACCACGAAATAGCTGTCCGTCACGTGGAAGTCAAGCGGCGGGCTGGCCAGCATCACTCCGGTCAGCCCGCCCAGCAGGAAGGTGAGCAGAAAGCCGATGGAGAAAAGCATCGGCGTCTCGAAGGTCAACTGGCCCTTCCACATGGTGCCGATCCAGTTGAAGAACTTGATTCCGGTCGGCACCGCGATCAGATACGTCATGAACGAGAAGAACGGCAGCAGAACGGCTCCGGTGGCGAACATGTGGTGCGCCCACACCGCTACTGACAAGGCCGCGATCGACAGCGTCGCGTAGACCAGCGTGGTGTACCCGAAGATCGGCTTGCGTGAAAAGACCGGGAAGATCTCGGTGACAATGCCGAAGAACGGCAGTGCCACGATGTAGACCTCCGGGTGTCCGAAGAACCAGAACACGTGCTGCCACAGCAGAACTCCGCCGTTGGCGGGGTCGTAGATGTGGGCGCCGAGGTGCCGGTCGGCGGCCAGGCCGAACAGCGCCGCCGTCAGCAGTGGGAAGGCGATCAGCACCAGCACCGAGGTCACCAGGATGTTCCAGGTGAAGATCGGCATCCGGAACATCGTCATGCCCGGTGCGCGCATGCACACGACGGTGGTGATCATGTTGACCGCGCCCAGGATGGTGCCCAGACCGGCGATGATCAGACCGGTGATCCACAGATCGCCACCGGCGCCCGGAGAGTGGACGGCGTCACTGAGCGGGGTGTAGGCGGTCCAGCCGAACTCCGCCGCGCCGCCGGGTGTGATGAAGCCCGCGAGCACGATCAGCCCGCCGAACAGGAACAGCCAGAACGACAGGGCGTTCAGGCGCGGGAACGCCACGTCGGGCGCACCGATCTGGAGCGGCAGCACCAGGTTGGCGAAGCCGAACACGATCGGGGTGGCATACAGCAGCAGCATGATCGTGCCGTGCATGGTGAAGAGCTGGTTGTATTGCTCGTTCGACAGGAACTGCAGGCCGGGCGCGGCCAGTTCGGCGCGCATCATCAGGGCCAGGAGTCCACCGATGAAGAACATCGTGAAGCAGGTGACGACGTACATGATGCCGATCAGTTTGTGATCGGTGGTGGTGACGAGCTTGTAGATCAGGTTGCCCCTGGGGCCGAGCCGGGCCGGGAAGGGACGACGTGCGGTGAGCTGGGCAGCCTGCGGCTCCGCGATCGACATAGCGCTGCGGATTTCCGCCTTTTGCCGCCTCAAACATCGCCGGCGTGTTTGACCGTGGACGTAACGGTTAGGTGGGCATCGGCCCGATCTTGCCCTAGACCCCAACCTGACACTTATTATTCGTCGGGTGTTCACCGGCGACCTGCGAAGCGTGCAATGGCGCTCTCAGGCGGCCCGCCTGTGGGGGCCGACCGCCGTCGTGCTCATCGCCGCCGTGGTGATCGGCCTGCAGATCACGGCCACCGGTGCGGGGTTCGTGGGTCCGCTGCGCAGCCTGGCCGGCGACTATTTCGGCACCCCGACATCGGCCACCGTGCCGTGGGTGGGCCTGGGTGTGGCCATGGTCGGGCTATCCCGCCGGTACCGGGTCTGGTCGCTGTCGGTGGCGGTGGCGCTCGATGTCGTTCTCGCGGTGCTGAGGGTGGCGCGCGGCGGTGCCTGGACGGTCGGCAACGGTCCGCTGATCGTGCTCACCGGCTTGGCGGTGATCGTCGGGTGGCGGCGCTGGGCCAGGGACGAACAGGGCACGGCCCTGCGGGGAGTCGCTTTCGGTCTGCTGCTCGTCATCGCCACCAAAGTCGGCGACAGTTGGTTGCGTATCACCGCGATCCTGCGGCCGGTTGTCCTGGACGAGTACGCACTGCTGGCCGATCACGCTCTCGCGCAACCGTCGTGGCTGCTGGGCCGGCTCCTGCACGCGGGCGGCCCTGTTCTCAATGCGGCGTTTCACTGGGTGTACATCGAATTGCCCGTCGCGGCAATGGTGGTCGCGATCTATCAATTGCGCAACGTCAGCATCGGCGGCTGGCCGCGGCACTTTCTGATCCCGACATTCCTGGTGCTCGGCCTGATCGGGCCGCTGATCTACGTGTTCTTCCCGTTGGTCGGCCCGGACTTCGCCTTTGGAAGCGAGGGCCGGGGATTCGAAATCGGCGACTTCTGGCCGCACGCCGTGCCGCGGATCAATCTGTCGCCCAGAGCAATTGCCTTCGACGGGTCGACTCCACGCAACTGCATGCCCTCGATGCACACGGCGTGGGCGCTGGCGGTGTTCCTGCACTCCCGTGGGGGACCACGCTGGCTGCGGATGGGCGGCGCGCTGTGGCTGGTCTGCACCGTCGCGGCGACCCTCGGCTTCGGGTACCACTACGGCGTCGATCTGCTGGCGGGCGGATTGCTCTGCCTGACGGTGGAATCGGCGCTACGGGAGCCGGTGCGCGACCGGGTCGGGTGGCGAATAGGAATGACGGCTTTTGGAGCCGCATTTCTGGTTGCGCTGCTGGTGTGTTGCCGGTACTTCGCGTCGGAGATGGCGCGCTACGCGGTGCCGTTCGGCGTGCTCATCATCGGCACGCTGGTGGCATTCAGCACCGCTTTCTACGTGACGTATTTCGCCCGGCCGGCCATGCCGGCCGAGGACCGAAGTCTGCCGGTACGGGGCGTCTTCGTACGTCAGGGTTCCTCGGCTGTGTCCTGATGAACACGCTACGGCTATAGGGCGGCGATCACTTCGGCGGCGGCCCGCCGGCCGGCTTCGATCGCCCCATCCAGATACCCGGGATGCCCAGTGGCGGTTTCCGATCCACCCCAATGGATGTCGCCGACCGGCCCGCACGGCATCGGCACGAATCCCTCGGTGGTGCCGGGTTTCGGCAGCGCCACATAGCCGCCTTCGACGAATTCGTCGAGGTGCCAGGACTTCTCCTGCCAGTCGGCCGGCTCCAGCACTTCCCGGCCGATGTGCGGCACCAGCGGTCTCAGCACGGCCTCGCGGCGCGCCGCGGCGTCCAACGCGGACAGCTCGCGTGCGTCGGGACCGCCGACCAGCACACACAGATGGCCCGGCCCGCCTGGCGCGGTGGTGTCGAAGACCGCGCTGCCCGGTCTGTCCAGGACGATGAACTCTCCGCCGCCCCGCTCTCGCCAGAACGGCCGGTGATAGACCGCGACCGCCTTGTACACCGACCCCATATATGTATTGCGCTGCAAAGCAACGAGATTCGGGGGTAGCGCGGGCTCGAACGCGATCCGGGAAGCCACCGGCGGCGGCGGCGTGACGATCGCCTTGTCGGCCTGCACGTCGCCCGACGCCGTGCGCACCAGCACCCGATCGCCACACACGATCGAGGTCACCCGATGTCCGGTACACACCCGCGGGCCCAACTCTGCCGCCAACCGCTCGACCAGCGCCCCGGCGCTCTCAACCAGCAACGATTCCTGGGCGCCGCCTTTGGTGCCCAGAATCGTCAACAGGCCTCCCTGGTAGCGGATCATGTCCGTGGCGGCGCGCACCGACAGCCGGTCGAGGTCCCCGGTCCACGAGATCAGGGCCACCACCTCGAGCAGTCGCCGAGCGGTGCGACCCGGCACCCTGCTCAGCCAGCGGTCGAGGGTCGACGCGTTGAGTCTGGCCGGTGCTCCGACCCGCGCCAGCACGCCGATCCCGGCCAAAGCCAGTGCCGAGACGAGCATCGAGGGCCCCAGTGGTGAGACCCGCCGCTCCCCGTCGATCACGGTGGGCAGGGTCCCGGTGTGCATCGGGAACATTGTCACCCCGAGTTCGGCGGCCAGCTCCGGGACCAGGTGGTGGTCGTGGCCGATCCACTGCCCGCCCAGGTCGAAACGCGATCCCAGCGCACTGGTCCGGCCCAGCACGCGTCCGCCCACCCGATCGGCCGCTTCGAGGACGATCACGTCGATGCCCCGCCGATGCAGCTCACGCGCCGCGGTCAGTCCGGACAGTCCGGCGCCCACCACCGCCACCGTCGAGTCCCGCATCGGGTACCTCCAAGTTCCGCACTAAGTCGGTCAACCGACTGATTTAGTAAGCCACAGGGAGGTCATGCGGCGCAACACCGGGTCACCGTGCCCCTTTGACCGGCTGCGGGTCGGCGAACATCACCAGCATGTCGACGGCGCGTTCGAGATCATGCCGGGCGCGGGCGGCGTCGGTGCTGGCCACGTACTGCACGATCAGGCCGTCCAGCACTGCCAGCGTCAACCGGCCGAGCGTCGGGAAATCCACGGCGCACCGCTCGCCGGCCGTCCGTGCAGCTTGCTCGAACAGCGTGCTGACCAGCTCGGTATACCGGTGGTACTGCAACTGGGCCAGACCGCCCGCGCCTTCGGTGCGCACCGAATACATGGCCAGCTCATATTGCATGACCTGCAGTCCGATCTCACGCTCGACCAGCTTGCTCCAGAACATGGTCATGCTCTCCCGCAGCGCGTGCGCGACCCCGCGGTCAGGCTGCAGGCCGGGCCGCACGGCCGACACCACGTCGTCGATGACCGCCGTGATGACCGCGCGCAACAGCAGGTCCTTCGTCGGAAACACATAGTGCAACGTGCCGAGCGGGATGCCGGCCTCGGCTGCCACCGCGCGCAGAGTCGTGCCCGGAACCCCGACGTCGCTCAATACCCGGACCGCGGCGGCCACGATCTCTTCCTGGCGACGTTCCACCCGCACGTATGCCATGCACGGCTCCTTTCGTGATCGGGGTTGATAGTCGGACAACCGTCCGAAGTGTACGGCCGGGATCGGGGTCTGGCATCCAACTCCGTGACGGGGTGGAATAGGCGTGTGAAGCGACTCACTGGTGTGGACGCCCTGATGCTGTACACCGAGACACCCGAGATTCACATGCACACGCTGAAGATCGGCATCCTCGACGTGTCAAACATGGAGCGGGACTACGACTTTGAGATCTTCCGCGAGGTGGGTTACCAACGGCTGATGGCGCTCGAGCCGCTGCGGTACCAGTTGCTGGACATCCCGCTGAAGTTGCACCACCCCATGTGGCTGGTCAACGAAGACATCGACCTCGACTATCACGTACGCCGCGCGCGGGTGCCGGCGCCGGGCGGGCGACGAGAGCTCGACGAGTTGATCGGCCACATCGCGAGCACACCGTTGCGCCGCGATCACCCGTTGTGGGAGATGTACGTCGCCGAGGGGCTGGCCGACAACCGGATTGCCATCATTCACAAGGTCCACCACGTACTGGCCGACGGCAAGGCTTCGGCGAACCAGATGGCTCAGGCGCTGTCGCCGCACCAGCCCGAACCCCGGCGGTTGCCACGCGAACTGCCGACCCGCTCGCACCTGCTCAAGGAGGCCGCCAAAGATCACGCGGGCCTGATCCGCAAGCTGCCGCGCCTGCTCGGCGAGACGGCCTCGGGGGTCTCCCGGGTGCGCCGCCGATCGAAGGAGCGGGGTCCCACCCCCGACCTCGCCCGCAACTTCGCCCCGCCGCCGTGCTTCATCAACCACCGGGTCAGTCCCGGTCGCCGGTTCGCCACCGCGCCGTTGGCGTTGGCCGACGTCAAGGAGACCAGCAAGCATCTCGGCGTCACGCTCAACGACGTCGTGCTGGCCACCGTGGCCGGGGCACTGCGCCGACTGCTGTTGCGCTACGACGGCCAGGCCGATGTCCCGCTGATCGCCGGGGTGCCGGTGAGTTACAACCCGGCACCAGACCGCATGGCGGGCAACGAATTCACCTACATGACGCCGTCACTGCCGGTGCATGTCGAAGACCCGATGCAACGAGTTCGGCTGACGGCCATGGCAACCAGGATCGCGAAGGAGAATCACCAGCTGCTCGGCCCCACCGTGCTGCCCGCCTGGATGTCCTATCTCCCGACAGGGTTGGCGCCGCGCATGTTTCGGGCCCAGGCCCGACGCATGGAGTCCGCCAGCGTGATGAACCTGGTGGTGTCGAACGTGCCCGGGCCGCGCGAACGCGGCTGCATCGAGGGAGCGACGCTCACCGAGATCTATTCGGTGGGGCCGATCGTGGCGGGCAGCGGCATGAACATCACCGTGTGGAGTTACGTCGACCAATTCGCCATCTCGGTGCTGACCGACGATCGCACCCTGGACGATCCGCACGAGGCTACCGATGCGCTGATCGACGCGTTCCGTGAATTGCGGAGCGCTGCCGGGCTTTCCGAGGATCTCACGCCGCTCGAGGCCAGCCTGCCCCTGGCCGCGGCGCTGGGTTGACGGCGATGGGCGGTGAGGGCTGGCGCAGGCATGTCGTCATCCGGCTGATCGTCGCGGGACTCGTCGGCGCCGCGGCGGTGTTGCTGTTCGTGACCACATCGGGATGGGCGTTCGCGCCGAGCGTGGGATGGATCGCCGCGGCGTTGGTGTATCTGGTGTGGACGTGGATTGTCGTGCTGCCCATGGACGCCGAGAGCACGCGCGAACACGTGGTGCCCGAGGATCCGCCGACCGGCTGGGTGATCGACGTGGTGATCCTCTCGGCGAGCGTGGCGAGTCTGGCCGGGGTAGGGCATCTGCTCACCGCCGGCTCCAGGGCGGGAGTGGAGAAGAATATCGCCGCGGGAACCGGGGTGGTGTGCATCGCCGTCGCGTGGTGCGTCGTCCACACCGTATTCAGCATCCGCTACGCCGACGTCTACTACTCGAACTCGGCCGGCGGCATTGACTTCGGCGGCAGCGAGAACCCCCGATTTCTGGATTTCTTCTACCTCGGATTCACCATCGGGATGACCTATCAGGTTTCCGACACCACACTGCAGACCGGCCAGCTGCGCCGCATCGCGCTCGGCCAGGCGCTGCTGTCCTACCTGTTCGGTGCGGTTATTCTGGCTGTCACTATCAATCTGGTTGTCGGACTGAGTAATTCATGAAAGGAGGGCTCATGGCCGATGCCGGCCGGAGCGCACATCAGGAAGCCCGCAGGGCTCGCGTCATCGAGCACATGCAAAGCGAGAACGTGCAGGAGTGGGATCGCACGATGGCGACTTTCAGCCACCCCCGCTACGAGTTGCCGGACGGCACGGTGTTCGACGGAGCCGACGAGGTCATGCGGTACTGGATCGACGGGCGCGCGCTGGTACCCGACCAGACCAACGAACTGATCGAGCTCACCCACCTCGATGACGGGCAGGTCCAGATCGAGTTCTGGCTTCGCGGTACTCCGACCACGGCAACCGAGCCGTTCGAGGTCCGGCTGTGGGCCGTCTTCGGCTTCGATGAGTCCGACCTGATCACCGGGGAACGCGTATTCGTCGCGCCGCCGACCGCCGAGCAGCTCGCGGGATGAATGTTTCCCGCCGCTCCCTGAAGGGAACGAGGACGTGTGCCGAATAGTGAGGAGCAGTCGGGTCCGATCCGCAGCCTGATTCCCGCCCGCATCGACCGATTGCCCTGGTCGCCGTTCCACACCCGCATGGTGGTGGCTCTCGGCGTGGCGTGGATCCTGGACGGCCTCGAGATCACGGTGGCCAGCGCGGTGGCCGAGACGCTGACCGAACCGCAGACACTGCATCTGTCTTCGGCCGCCGTCGGGTTCGTCGCCACCGTCTATCTGGCCGGCGAGGTCGCCGGGGCGCTGTTCTTCGGCCGCTTGTCCGACAAGCTGGGGCGGCGCAACCTGTTCATGATCACCCTGGGCGTGTATCTGCTCGGCAGTGCACTGACCGCGGCGACGCTGGGCAACAGCGCGGCCTGGATCGCCTTCCTCTACCTGACGCGATTCATCGCCGGGATGGGCATCGGCGGGGAGTACGCGGCCATCAACTCGGCGATCGACGAACTGATCCCGGCCCGCTTCCGGGGCCGCGTCGACATCGCGGTGAACGGGACGTACTGGGCCGGGGCGGTGTTGGGCACGCTGGGCACGTTCATCTTCCTGCGGGCGATCGATCTCAGCCTGGGCTGGCGCCTGGCGTTCCTTATCGGCCCGGTCCTGGCGCTGGTGATTCTGCTGGTCCGGCGCAACCTGCCGGAGAGCCCGCGCTGGCAGGTGATGAACGGCCGCACCGAGGACGCCGAGCGCACCATCTCCCACATCGAGGAGGAGGTGCGGGCCACCGGGGCCACCCTGCCGCCGGTCGACGAATCCACCGCCATCGAGTTGCGGCCCGCTCAGGAGATCGGTTACCTCGCGTTGACGCGCGTGCTGTTCCGCGACTACCCGAGTCGCGCCGTCCTGGGTGCCGTGCTGATGATCAGCCAGTCGTTCCTGTACAACGCGATCTTCTTCACCTACACGCTGGTTCTGGGCAAGTTCTACGGCGTGCCCTCGGCCTCGACACCGCTCTACCTCATCGCATTCGCGGTGGGTAATCTGCTCGGACCGCTGACCATCGGGCACTTCTTCGACACGATCGGCCGGCGCAAGATGATCGCCGGGACCTATCTGGCGTCGGGGCTGCTGCTGGCGCTCAGCGCGGCCCTGTTCCAGGCCGGTGTGCTGAACGCCATCACTCAGACCATCGCCTGGTGCGTCATCTTCTACATCGCCTCGGCCGGGGCGAGCGCGGCCTACCTCACCGTCAGCGAGATCTTCCCGCTCGAGGTGCGCGCC
This sequence comes from Mycobacterium sp. Z3061, assembly GCF_031583025.1. Classification (NCBI taxonomy): domain Bacteria; kingdom Bacillati; phylum Actinomycetota; class Actinomycetes; order Mycobacteriales; family Mycobacteriaceae; genus Mycobacterium; species Mycobacterium pumcae. Next base: position 1,756,531 of record NZ_CP134062.1, read on the forward strand.
AAGGCGATCGCGGTGTTCTTCGCCATCGCGCAGTGTTTCGGTGCGCTCGGGCCGGTCATCTACGGCGCACTCATCGGCGACGGCTCCAGGCCGCTGCTGCTGTTCCTGGGTTACCTGCTGGGCGCGGCGGTGATGATCGCCGGCGGCCTGGTGGCCTGGTTCCTCGCGGTGGACGCCGAGGGCAAATCCCTGGAGGACATCGCCACACCGCTGGCAGCCAGGTGAGGTCATACTGAGTGTCCGGTTCCGATGACAGGAAAGGCAGGTCAGTGGTCTTTCGCGCAGACCAGGAGATAGGCCGCGATCTGGCTGCCGTCGACTGGGCGGCCACTCCGCTTGGGCCAGTTGAGGACTGGCCGCAGAGCCTGCGCACCGCCGTCGACATTCTGCTGTCGTCCCAGTTCTCCATGTGGATGGGCTGGGGACCGGAACTCACCTTCTTCTGCAACGCGGCCTACCGCCGGGACACCCTGGGCCGCAAATACCCCTGGGCACTGGGCCGGCCCGCCAGCGAGGTCTGGGCCGAAATCTGGCCGGATATCGCCCCCCGCGTCGAGCGCGTCCTTAGCGAGGGTGAGGCGACCTGGGACGAGGCGCTGATGCTCATCCTGGGCCGGTCCGGTTATCCGGAGGAGTCCTACCACACGTTCTCCTACAGCCCGCTGCGCGATGACGACGCGAGCGTCGTCGGTCTGCTCTGTGTGGTCAGCGAGGACACCGACAGGGTCATCGCAGAGCGGCGCATGGCGACCCTGCGCGATCTGGGTTCGGACCCCAGTGTCATCCGCACCGAGCGGCAGATGCTCGATTTCGCCGCCGACCAGCTCAACAAGAACCCCTACGATCTCCCGTTCACCCTCACCTACCTGTTCGACGAACAGGGAGACGCACAGCTGGCCGGGGTCAGTGGCATCGCCCCCGGGCATCCCGCGGCCCCGGAAACACTGCCGAGCGGCGGTGACTCGCTGTGGCCGACCGACAAGGCGGCGCAGGGCGACTGCGAGGTGATCGAACTCGACGGCCTCGCAATGAATCTGCCCACCGGCGCATGGCCCGAGCCACCGAAACAGGCGTTGACGGTGCCGCTGCAGCAGCAGGGTGGGCCGCCGGTCGGATTCCTGGTGGCGGGCCTCAACCGGTACCGCGAACTCGACGACGGCTATCGCGGATTCGTCGAACTGGTGGCCGGTTACCTCGCGACTGGGGTGAGCAGCGCGCGCAGCTACCAGGCTCAGCAGCAGCGCGCCGAGGAACTCGCCGAACTGGACCGCGCGAAGACCACCTTCTTCTCCAACATCAGCCACGAGTTCCGCACCCCGCTGACCTTGATCCAAGGCCCTATCGACGAATTGCGGGCCCGGGCCGACGGTCTGGACGAGACCGCCCGCCAGGAACTGGAGTTGGTGCACCGCAACGGATTACGGCTCGCAAAGCTGGTCAACACGTTGCTGGACTTCTCGCGCATCGAGGCAGGGCGGATGCAGGCCCGGTTCGAACCGGTGGACCTGGCGTCGGTGACGGCCGAACTCACCAGCGTGTTTCGCTCGGCGATCGACCAGGTCGGCCTGACGCTCACGGTGGACTGCCCGCCGCTGGACGAACCGGTGTACGTGGACCGCGGGATGTGGGAGAAGGTGGTGCTCAACCTGCTCTCGAACGCGCTGAAGTTCACCTTCGACGGCGAGATCACCGTGCGGGTCGCCCGCGACGACCGGCAGGCGTTGGTCACCTTCGCCGACACCGGGGTCGGTGTGGCGGCGGCCGAAATGCCGCGGCTGTTCGAACGTTTTCACCGCATCGAGACCACTCGCGCGCGATCCACCGAGGGCAGCGGCATCGGGCTGGCCCTGGTGCGGGAACTGGTCGGGTTGCATGGAGGCACCATCGCCGCCGACAGCCGGGAGGGCGAGGGGACCACCTTCACCATCCGGTTGCCGTTCGGCACCGCGCACCTGCCCCCCGACGAACTGGCCGAACCGCGCGACACCCGCGTGGCCGCCAGCGCGGTCGCCGAGCCGTACGTGCAGGAGGCGCTGCGTTGGCTGCCGGACGAATCCGGCTCGGCGACAACGATTCTGGAGGCCCAGCCGGCCAAGGTCGGGGGCGGCGGCCCGCGGGTACTGGTGGCCGACGACAACGTTGACATGCGCGCTTATCTGACGAACCTGCTGGGTGCGTCCGGGTATCAGGTGAGCGGCGTGGGTGACGGTGAGCAGGCGCTCGATGCGATCCGCGCCCAGCTGCCCGATCTGGTGATCAGCGACGTGATGATGCCGAAGCTGGATGGTCTGCAGTTGCTGGCCGCGCTGCGGGCCGATCAGCGCACGGCGGCATTGCCCGTGCTGCTGCTGTCGGCGCGGGCCGGCCAGGAAGCGTCCATCGAAGGCTTGCTGGCCGGCGCCGACGACTATCTGGTCAAGCCGTTCGCCGCCGCGGAACTGCTGGCGCGGGTGCGCGCCAACGTCGAGTTGGCGCGGATACGCAACTACCACGTCCGGTGGCGCACGGCGCTGGTGGACTCGCTGCAGGAGGCCTTCTTCGTCATCGACGAACAGGGCGCCGTCATCGAGGTCAACGCGGCTTTCGCCGATATCCTCGGCTACGGCCCCGAAGGACTGCCGTACGAAGCGCCTCACGCCTGGTGGCCGGACCCCGAAGTCGACATCGTGGCCCGTCGGCTGGTCGAGGACGAGTTCGCCAAGTCGCTCGGCGAATCTGAGGGCAGCTTGAGCATTCCGGTCACCCACCGCGACGGGCACCGGTTGTGGATCGCGGTCAACTTCAACCACGCCCATGACCCCGATTCCGGGCGCCGGGTCATGGTCGGGACCTTCCGCGACATCACGGCCGAGCACTATGCCGTGCAGAGTCAGAGCGCGCTGGCCGAGCTCAATCAGCAACTCGTGCAAGCTGATACGCTCACCGATGCGCTGCAGGGCGCCGCCGAGGTGCTGCGCCGGGTGTGGCAGGCGCGGCGCGTTTTGGCGGTCACGTTCGCCGGCGCCACCGAAAGCGCGCCGCACGTGGTCTGCGCCGGAGAGCCGGCGCAGTGGGCCGACCTCTCGCCGCAACTGCGGCAGCAGATCGGGTCGCTGCGCGAGACGGATCTACTGAGCACCGTCACCGTCGACGCCGGCGCGGCCGGTATCGCGTCGCAGCATCCCCGCGGCCTGCTGGTCATCTGGGTCGAATTGTCCGAGCACCGCCGGTTCACCCGGGAAGATCAGACCCTGCTCGCGGTGCTGGCCGGCCGGCTCGGTCAGGGGCTGCAGCGCGTCTACCAGCTGGACGAGCAACGGGAAACCGCGGTGGCACTGCAGCATGCGATGTTGGGGCCGGCGTCGCTGCCCGAGGGTTTCGCGGTGCGGTATCTGCCCGCCAGCCATCCACTGCAGGTGGGCGGCGACTGGTACGACGTCGTCGATCTCGACGACGATCGCGTCGCGTTGATCGTCGGCGACTGTGTCGGTCACGGTCTGGCGGCGGCCACCGTCATGGGTCAGCTGCGCAGCGCCTGCCGCGCGCTGCTGCTCGAGCAGCCCAGCCCCGGCGCAGTCCTCACTGCCCTGGACCGTTTCGCCGCGCGACTGCCCGGCGCCCGCTGCACGACCGCATTCTGTGCGGTGCTGACTCAGCAGACGGGCGAACTGGTGTACTCCAGCGCCGGACACCCGCCGCCGATCATGGTCTACGCGGACGGCAGCACGGTGCTGCTGGGCGAGGAACACGGGCTTCCCCTGGCGCTGCGTCCGAGTTGGCAGCGACTCGAAAGCCACATCACGATGCCGCCGCGTGCGACGCTGCTCCTCTACACCGACGGTCTGGTGGAGCGGCGCGGGCACTCTCTCGACGACGGCATGACGCGGGCGGCCGACCTGGTGCAAAGCGGGCGATCGCAAGCGCTCGAAGAAGTGGCCGATCGGCTCATGTCCCAGTTGGAGCCCGGCGGCGGGTACCCCGACGACGTGGCGATGTTGCTCTACCGCCAGCCCGCGCCGTTCTCACTGGAATTCGTTGCCGATGCGAGCAACCTGGCCGATAGCCGAAATGCGCTGCGCGGCTGGCTGACCCGTGCGGGCGTCGAGCCGGATCAGATTCAGGACGTGCTCATCGCGACGGGTGAAGCCGTCGCCAACGCGATCGAGCACGGTCACCGCGACCAGCGGGTCGGCACCGTCTCGCTGCGTGCGACCGCGATCGTCGACCGGTTGCAGGTGACCATCAGCGATACCGGAGCCTGGAAGACGCCGGCCCACACTGCCGAATTCAGCCGCGGGCGTGGCATTTCCCTGATGCGAGTCCTGATGGAGGACTGCAGCATTGAATCCAGCGAAGCCGGCACGACCGTTTCCATGCATGCAAGGATCACGTAATGGCAACACCGCTCACCTTGAACACCGACCGCGGCTCCGACGGGGCGCACCGCTTGACCGCGGTCGGCGAGATCGACCTGAGCAACATCGAGGTGTTCAAGCGGGCCCTTTCCGACGCCAACGCCGGCACCCGCGACCCGATCACCATCGATCTCAGTGCCGTCAAGTACGTGGACAGTGCGGGCATCAACGCGCTGTTCGATCAGGCCGACGCGGTCGACCAATTACATGTGATCGTCCATCCTCTTCTCGTCCGTGTGCTCACCGTCAGTGGGTTCAGCAAGATCGCCACCGTCGAGGCCGCGGCCTCCGACGGCGAGCGCAATTGAATTCTGCTGCTGGCCGGTGGCTTTCGCGCGGATTATTTTCACCGTGACTTTTACCGGCGCAAACACGAAGCCGAAGAACGCATTTGGCTTTCGTGTGCGAAGGATGTGAGTCTGCGGCGCCATCGTGACGCAGCAGATCGCGTCGACCAGTGTTTTTACCGGCACGGTGGTTCACTGCCTGCCAGGACTGGGAACCCCCCGCTTCGACCGGGCCGGGGCACCGTGTGTTCACCGCCCCGCGGCATCTCGGCAACTTCGAGATGCCCGGGCCGGCAACGCTCTGTTAGGTTTCGCCCCATGCAACCGACGACCGGCGTTTCGCAGCGTTGCGCCGTCGCGTGCTGTTGTCGCTGACCCCCCGAACCCGGGTGCGGGGTGGCGATGCGTCGGTGAGACCTTTTCCCATTTCGAACGCCGTTCCGCAGCATCGGGACCCACATGCCGATTCCTATTTCCGTGTCCCGCACTGGAAGGCCACTCATGATTCGCAGCGCGACCCGCTGGCGTCAGGTCATCGGCCTGACGCTGACGGCAGTCGTGGTCGCGGCGTGCCACGGCGGAGCCAGCGACGCGGTGGACGGCGGGGGCCTGCGAGATGTGGACACCAACATCACCCTGGTCGCCTACTCGGTGCCAGAACCGGGCTGGACCAAAGTGATCGCCGCGTTCAACGGCTCCGAGGAGGGGCGCGGCGTCCAGGTGGTCACCTCCTACGGAGCCTCCGGTGACCAGTCGCGCGGCGTCGTGGCGGGTAAGCCCGCCGACATCGTGAACTTCTCGGTACAACCCGATATCACCCGACTGGTCAAGGCCGGCAAGGTCGCAGCGGACTGGGACACCGAGGCGTCCAAGGGCATCCCGTTCGGGTCGGTGGTGACGCTGGTCGTTCGCAAGGGCAATCCCAAACACATCCGGGATTGGGACGATCTGCTGCAGCCCGGTGTGGAGATCATCACGCCGAGCCCGCTCAGTTCCGGCTCGGCGAAGTGGAACCTGTTGGCCCCCTACGCCGTCAAGAGCGGTGGTGGCCGTAACAGACAGGCCGGCGTCGACTTCATCGCGAACCTGGTGCGCGACCACGTCAAGCTGCGCCCGGGGTCGGGCCGGATCGCTACCGACGTGTTCATCGAAGGCAGCGGTGATGTGTTGATCAGCTACGAGAACGAAGCCATTGCGGCTGAACGGCAGGGGCATCCGGTGGAACACATCAACCCGCCGCAGACCTTCAAGATCGAAAATCCGGTTGCGGTGGTGTCGACCAGTCCGAACCTCGACGCCGCCGTCGCGTTCAAGAACTTCCAATACACCGCTGTGGCACAGCGTCTTTGGGCGCAGGCGGGATTCCGCCCGGTTGATCCGGCCGTCGCTGCCGAATTCCGCGACCAGTTCCCGACGCCGGTGAAACTCTGGACCGTCACCGACCTCGGTGGCTGGGGCAGCGTCGACCCGCAGTTGTTCGACCGCAGGACCGGCGCCATCACCAAGGTGTACCTGGAGGCGACCGGATGACGGCCGCGGTAGTCACCCCGGAACAGGAATCGCAGCCGGCACCCAAGGTCGTCGTCCCCGAACCGCCGGGTGGCACGGCGCTGCGGGTCGGAGTGGTCACGCTGTGGCTGTCGGTGATCGTGCTGCTGCCGCTCGCCGCGATCGCATGGCAGGCGGTCGGCGGCGGCTGGCAGCACTTCTGGCTGGCCGTCACCTCGCATGCCGCGCTGGAGTCGTTCAAGGTGACGCTGATCATCTCCGTGGTGGTCACCGTCCTGGACGTGATTTTCGGTGTGCTGGTGGCCTGGATGCTGGTGCGTGACGACTTCGCGTGGAAGGGCTTGCTGGACGCCGTCATCGACCTGCCGTTCGCCCTGCCGACCATCGTCACCAGCCTGGTCATGCTGGCGCTGTACGGCCCGAGCAGCCCGATCGGCCTGCATCTGCAGCACACCCCGCCGGGAGTGGCGATGGCGCTCGCGTTCGTGACCCTGCCGTTCGTGGTTCGCGCCGTCCAGCCGGTGTTGCGGGAGATCGACCGGGAAGTCGAAGAGGCCGCCGCGTCGCTGGGTGCCGGCGGCCGCAAGGTCTTCACGTCCATCGTGCTGCCGTCGCTGTTACCGGCGGTGCTTTCCGGTGCGGGACTTGCATTCTCACGATGCATCGGTGAGTTCGGTTCGGTGGTGACGATCGGCGGCGCGGTGCCGGGCAGCACCGAAGTGTCGTCGCAGTGGATCCGCTCACTGATCGAGAACGACGACCGTCCAGCCGCCGCCGCGATATCGATTGTGCTGCTGTCGGTTTCGTTCAGCGTGCTGTTCATCCTGCGGATCATCGGGGGGCGGAAGCGGTGACGTCCTCCAGCTGGGCGCGCTACCTGATCCGCTACGTGGCGTCCGGCTACATCATCGTGATGCTGATCGTGCCCGTGTCACTGATCCTGTGGCGGACGTTCCGGCCGGGCTTCCACCAGTTCTACATCTGGATCACCACGCCGGCCGCAATCTCCGCGCTGCACCTCTCGCTGCTGGTGTTGGCGATCGTGGTGCCGCTGAACGTATTATTTGGAGTCCCCACGGCACTGCTGTTGGCCCGCAACCGATTCCGCGGCAAGGGTGTGCTGCAGTCCATCATCGACCTGCCGTTCGCGGTGTCGCCGATCATCGTCGGCGTGGCGCTGATCTCGGCGTGGGGGTCGGCCGGCGCGCTGGGGTTCATCGAGCGGGACACCGGCGTGAAGATCATCTTCGGAGTTCCGGGCATCGTGCTGGCCAGCATCTTCGTCACCCTGCCGTTCGTGGTGCGCGAGGTGCAACTGGTGCTCAGCGAGGTGGGCACCGAGCAGGAGCAGGCGGCGGCGACGCTGGGATCGAGTTGGTGGCAGACCTTCTGGCGGATCACCTTGCCCTCGATCCGCTGGGGTCTGACCTACGGTGTGGAGCTGACCGTGGCGCGCACGCTCGGTGAGTTCGGCGGCGTCATCATGGTGTCGTCGAATCTCCCGGGCAGCACTCAGACCCTCACGCTCCTCGTCAACGACCGGTACAACCGCGGACACGTCTACGGCGCCTATGCGTTGTCGTCGCTGATGATGGCGGTGGCCATCGCCTTCCTGATCGTCAAAGTGATCCTGCACCTGCGGCGGGCGCGGAAGGCCGACTGAACTGCATGTCGAGGCTGCGCAGGTAAGTCTGCAGACCCGCATCCTGGACGGGAATCAGATGCGCCGGCGCGCCGGACTCGTTGTAGTGCGCGTGCCACATGCCGGGCGGGGTCGTGAACGCGCCGCCGGCCTGCCAGTCCACCCGGATCGGATCGGCGATCTGACCGCGGTAATCGAGTTCGGTGCCCAGCAGCGTGTAGCACCCGGGCTGGGCGTCCAGGATCAGGTCCAGGGCGACCGACTGGTGGCGGTGCGGGCGCTGCTCCCGACCGGGCGGCAGCACGCCGAACATCGCCCACAACACGTGCGTCAGCGTGAGCGTCTGCTCCTGCTCGGCGTTGGCCAGCAGCACGCTGACCCGGTTCTTCTCGTTGGCTCCCGGTTGCGAGGCGATGTGCTCGAGTTCGGCGATCACGTCCGCCCCGCGGAACTTGGTCGGACGGAAGCGGGGTTCGGATGCCCGGACGCCGAGGTGACGAAGCAGCGGCTCGTCGTGCACCCAGTACATCGCCGCGTCGTCGTCGGCGTGGAACGTCGCCTCGGCGCCGGCCGGCAAGGTCAGGAAATCGCCCTGCTCCCAACGCACCTGGCGGCCGTCAACCACGATGGCGCCGCGGCCGGACAGCACGTAGTACATCTGGGAAGTGGCGTTGGGGCAGGTGCCGATCCGCTCGCCCGCGCGGATCCGCACGAAGTTCGCCAGCAGTGCGGGACTGGTCGCCGCGCCCGTGCTGATGCCGAGGTCGGCGGAAAGGTCCAACGGCACGACACCGGTCGGCCGGTCCAGGTAGATCTCCGGGCCGAACTGCGCGATCGGCACCCGGGGTGTGTGGCCGGACCCGATGGGGTCGGCGGCCTGGGTGTATTCGAAATAGCGGGCGTCGCGGGCCCACGTCGTTTCCAGGTTGGAAGTTCCGAGGGTGGAAGTCATGTCTATATCGTATCTATCTTGTATCTATGCTGCAAGCCGTTAGAGTTTCCGGTACCACGCAGGCGCAGAGGAGGGCCATGACGTTGGAAGTCACCAGCGGTCCGGGTGCGGCCAAGGATCGTGCGCTCGACTACGTCAAGGCCAAGGTGCTGACCGGGGAGTTTCCCGGCGGGGAACTGATCAGCGAGGGGGAGGTGGCTTCCGCCCTCGGGATGTCGCGAACCCCGGTCCGCGAGGCGTTCCTGCAACTGGAGGCCGCCGGCCTGCTGCGGCTCTATCCGAAACGCGGGGCGCTGGTGGTGCCGGTCTCGCCGGGTGAGGTCCGCGCGGTCCTGCAGGCCCGGCTGGTGCTGGAAGAGTTCGCGGTGCGGGCGGTGATCGAGCGCGGTCCCGAGGCGTGTGCGGCTGTCTACGAACGGCTTTCGGCCCAGGTGCAGCGCCAGCGCAAGGCCGCGGCCGCATCCGGACTGCACGAATTCCTGGAATCCGACCGTGCCTTTCATAACGCCACGCTGGAGGCCGCCGGCAACGACATCCTGGCCGGCTTCTACTCCACCCTGCGGGACCGGCAGATGCGGATGATCGGCGAATCGGCGCGCAATCCTCAGCGCCTGGCCACCATCATCGAGCAACACGAAGGCATCGCCCGGGCGCTTCGCGACGGGGACGGTGACGCCGCGCGAGCCGCGGTGCGGGCGCATCTGGCGGGCACCATGCGGGCGCTGGGCCTGGCCAGCGAGGGGGAACTGTGAAGCAGCGTGTTGTCGTGGTGGGCGGCGGGTTGGCGGGCCTGGCCGCCACGGTGTGGCTGGCCGAACTCGGCTACGCCGTCACGCTGGTGGAAGGCAACGGCAGGCTGGGCGGACGCACGATCGGCCTGACATCCGGGCACGGCGATGCGATCGAAAACGGGCAACACGTGCTGGCCGGTTCCTACGACTGCATCTTCCGCTATCTGGATTCGGTTGGCACGCGCCATCTTCTGAAGTTTCCCGACGAGTTCGGCGTGCGGTATCCCGGCGGGCACGTCGAGACGTTCGGTCTGCGGGCGCGTAATGCCCGGCGGATGTTCCTCGGTCAGGTACGGGGCCTGGGGTTGGTGGATCTGCTGCGTGCCGCGCCGGCATGGGCCCGGTTGATGCGTGACGTGGTGCGCTTCGACGATGCGCTGGACGACATCACCGTGGACGAGTGGTTCGACCGTCTCGGGTTTCCCGCCGCGGTTCGCCGAATCATGCTCAATTCCATGGTGATCGGTCTGCTGAACGAGTTACCCGAGTACGCGTCGGCGCATGCTTTCGCCGCTCTGTTGCGGACCGGCGCCGACCGCGTTCGTCGCGGCGGCGGGACGGCCATGCGCATCGGCTATCCCACCGTCGACCTGGAAACCTTGTACCTCAACGGCGCTCGCCGCGTGATGGCCGAACGCGGGGTCCAGGTGCGGTTGCGGACCCGGGCGTTGGCGGTCGCGGTGGACGACGGTCGCGCGTCGGGGGTGCGGTTGGCCGACGGTTCGGTGATCGACGCCGACGCGGTGGTGCTGGCAGTGCCGTCCTGGAATCTGCGGTCGCTGCTGGACGAGGTGCCCGGGTCCGAGGACGTCCGGTTGGCGGCCAAGCAACTCGAGCCGATCCCGATCATGAACGCCTACGTGTTGCTGGATCGACCGCTGGGCACCGTGGCGCCGTGGGAATCGTTGCTGGACAGCGACATCGGCTGGGTCTTCGACCGCGACCGGATGCACGGGCCGCGCAGCGACGGCAACCATCTCTACGCGCTGACCACCTGCGCCGCCTACGACCTGATGACGTTGAAGAACCCGGAGGTGGCCGACCGCCTGGTCGGCGCACTGCGCGCCAGCTACCCGGCCGCGCGCGAGGCCCGGGTCCTCGACGTCACCGTGGTGCCCTGGCCGAAGGCCACGTTCTCGTCCCGGGTCGGCATGTCGACCATCCGCCCCGGCAACCGCACGTCGTTGCCCAACCTGGTGCTGGCCGGTGACTGGACGCACAACGACTGGCCCACCACGATGGAGGGCGCTGCCCAAAGCGCCTCGTATGCAGTCGATCTCGTCCACGAAGTGCTGCGGTCCGGGAGTTGAGCGCAACCGGGCGCCCGCGGTATGAGATTCTGGGCCGCATGGCGAAGCTGCGGGGCCGACGGGTGGCCATCACCGGAGGGGCCCAGGGCATCGGCCGGGCGATCGGTGAGGCGCTGATCGCAGCGGGCGCCACGGTCGCCCTCGGCGACGTGCAGGAAGCTGCTGTCCGGCAGACCGCCACCGACATCGGGGCCGAGGGCTATCACCTCGACGTGACCGACGCGGCGAGCTTCGAGGCCTTCCTGGACCAGTCCACCGCGGATCTCGGGGGCCTCGACGTCCTGGTCAACAACGCGGGCATCATGCCGATCGGGCCGTTCCTGCAGGAAAACCCCAAAGTCACCCGGCGCACCATCGAGATCGACGTGCTGGGTGTGCTGACCGGCACCCGGCTGGCCGGTGCCCGCTTCGCCGAGCGCGGATCGGGCCACATCGTCAACATCGCCTCGGTGATGGGCACCCTGGCCTCCCCGAACGCGGCCACCTACTGCGCGTCCAAGTACGCCGTCGTCGGGTTCAGCGAGGCGCTGCGTCAGGAGTGGCGGGGTAGCGGCGTCAAGGTGTCGGCCATCTGCCCGGGTTTCGTCCGGACCGAGTTGATCGCCGGGATGTCGGCGCCCGGACTGCTGGAGCGTTTCCTGGTGGTCAACCCCGAGGATGTCGCCACCGCCGTGGTGGCCGAACTGGCCAAGGGAGCTTCCCGCACGGTGTTCGTGCCCAAGTTGGTGGGTCTGGTTTCCCGCGGAACGGTCACGCTGCCGGCGCCCCTGGTGGACGCGGCCTTCCGGTTGTCGGGCGGTAACAAGGTCACCGCGGAGCTCGACCGCGAGCAGCGGGCCGCCTATCAGGCGCGTATCGAGGATCAGGAGTAGGCATGGGGGACAACGACACTCGGATCGAGCTGACCGGACTGCGGGGTGTGCCGGAAAGCGCGCTCAGTCAGGCGCTGGTCGCGACGCTGCCGCGCAATGAAGCGCCCGCGCCGTGGGAGTGCCGCTGCTCGGCCCTGCTGTGGCTGGGCCGCGGCGGTCGCGCCGCCGCCTCGGTCCTGCCGCCGGCGCTGGCGGGCAGTCCGGCGCTGGTCACACTCGGTGCGTTCGTCCGCTACACCGACACCCCGGTCGGCGCCTACGACGAGGTGCTCGGCATCGTCGGCTCGCGGAGCGGCCTGCGCCCCTGGGGCAATGTGGCCTTCATGTCGGTCGACTCCGAGACCAGCCTGGTCGGCGGCCGCACCAACTGGGCGATGCCGAAGACGCTGGCCCGCTTCGACGGGGAGTTGGCCGACGGCAACCTCATCACCGGCAGCAGCACCGATGAGCCGTCGTGGACGGTCAGCGCGACGCCGCGGATCAAGGGGCCTGCGCTGCCGTTGAAGGTCAAGGGCAGCGCGCGCCAGCAGTTCGCGGACGGTCGCATCGGTGATTCGCTGCTGACGTTCAACGGCCGGATCCGGCCGGCCCTGGTGACCGTCGGCGTGTCGTCGTCGGGCCCGCTGCCGACGTGGTTGCGTCCCGGACTGCACCTGGGCGCCTTCGTCGAAGAGGCGACCTTCACCCTGGGCGAACCGCGGTTCTGACGGCGGCGACCCGCTGCGCCCGGCTGCGCCGCGCTTGCGATCGCCGCGGTTTGCGGGCTAGTCGAGCTCGCCGTACTCGTCGAACCAGTGCGCAAGCTTGCCGCGCCGGCTGACGGCGCGCAGTCTGGCCTCGGCCGCGGCGCGGGTCTTGCTGGTGGTGATGATCAGTAGCTCGTCGCCACTCTCGATGCGGGTATCGGGCTCAGGGACGAAGGTGTGGCCGTCGCGGATGATCAGGGTGATGACGGCCGGGTCGGGTAGCCGCAGTTCCAGGATGGTGACGTTGTGCAGCCGCGACGGCCGCTGCACCCGCATGGTCAGCAGTTCGGCGTCGAGCATGTCCAGCGGCGCGGCTTCCACCTGAATCTCGCGGGTCGCCTCGCGCGAAATCAGGCCCAGGACGCGGGCGATGGGCCGCAGGCTGGGGCCCTGGATCAGGGTGAACACCACGACCAGCACGAACACGATGTTGAGCAGCCGGGAGCTGCCCGGCACGCCTTCCACGATCGGGAAGGTCGCCAGCACGATCGGGACCGCGCCGCGCAGGCCTGCCCAGGACAGGAAAGCCTGATCTCGCCAGGGCGTTCGGAACCAGATCAGCGTTCCCACCACCGACAGCGGCCGCGCGACCAGCAGCAGCACCAGCCCGATCACGATCGCCGGGATCAGGTCAGCCGCCAGATCGCTCGGGTTGACCAGCAGGCCGAGCAGGACGAACAGGCCGATCTGGGCCAGCCACCCGACCCCTTCGGCGAAGGATCGGGTCGCCGAACGGTGCGGCAGCCCCGAGTTCGCCAGGACCACCGCGGCCAGGTACGCGGCGATGAAGCCACTGGCGTGGGCGTCACCGGCGGCGGCGAACGCCACCAGGCCCAGGCCGAACGTGGCGATCGGGTACAGGCCGGACGCCGGCAACGCGATGCGCCGCAGTCCGAACGAGCCGAGGTAGCCGACCAGCAGCCCGATCACGGACCCGCCGAGCAGCTCGTACAGCAGGTCGGTGACGGCGCCCTCCGGTTTGAACACGAAGGGCACCACGCTGAACATCAGGACCAGGATCACCCCGGGTGCGTCGTTGAACCCGGACTCCGCCTCCAGCAGCCCGGCCAGCCGGCGCGGCAACGGCAGCACCCGCAGCACCGAGAACACCGCCGCCGCGTCGGTCGAAGACACGATGGCGCCCAGCAGCAGAGCGAGTTGCCAGTCGAAGTGCAGCAGCAGGTGCGCGCCGACGGCGGTGACCACCGTGCTGATGACGACGCCCACCGTGCCCAGAGCGGCCGCCGGCGCCAGGACCTTGCGGATGTCGCTGAACCTGGTGGTCAGACCGCCTTCCACCAGAATGACGGCCAGCGCCGCGATGCCCACGTTGCGGGACAGGATCACGTCGTCGAACTGCAGGCCCAACCCGTCCTCGCCGATGACGACACCGACGAGCAGGAACAACAACAGACTCGGGAAGCCCACGACGGTGGCCACGCGGGTACCGACGATGCTGGCCAGCAGCACGAGGCCGCCGACCGACACGGTCAGGTACAGCTGTTCCAGGGTCATGTGGTTCCAGTCAGACGAGGCGATGTGGTGCGGACGAGGCCGCCGGCATCGGCGTGCTGCCAGTAAATCAGCCCGCAGCCGACGGCCGCGCGTTGCACAGCGGGAAGTGCCGGGTGTCATGGCATACGCAAAGATGGTCGTGTGACCAAGCGGAAGTTGCGTATCGGGATTGCCGGCGCCGGCAATGTCGGCCGCTCGGTCGCGCAGGAATTGCTCGACGCCGGGCACAAGGTCCTGCTGATCGAGCGGCAGCGGCGCAACTTCGAGCCGTACAAGGTGCCCGACGCGGACTGGCTGAACGCGGACGCCTGCGAGATGTCGGCGCTTCAGGAGGCCGGCGCTCAGACGTGCGACGTGGTGATCGCGGCGACCGGAGACGACAAGGCCAACCTGGTGGTCGGGCTGCTGGCCAAGTCCGAGTTCGGCGTGCCCCGGGTGGTGGCCCGGATCAACGACGTCCGCAACGAGTGGCTGTTCGGCCAGGCGTGGGGGATCGACGTGTCGGTCTCGACGCCGGGTGCGATGGTTGCGGGGATCGAGGGCGCCATCGACGTGGGGCACCTGGTGCGATTGATGGGGCTGCAGGAAGGCCGCACCGCGCTGACGAAACTGACGCTGCCCGACGACAACCCGGTGGTGGGCAGGCAGGTGGGCGAGCTGGGCCTACCCAAGAACACCGCACTGGTCACCGTGGTGCGGGGCGGGGACGTGATCGTTCCCCGCGACGACGAGGTGCTCGAGGGCGGCGACGAGATGCTGTTCGTCGCCGACAATGCCCGCGAGCGCGCCCTGTGGGCCGCCATCAACCGGGTCAAGCCGAAACCCCGGATGCCGATGCGTCCCGACGCGTGGTGAGATGCCCGGATGTCGGTTCCCCTGCTGCGCGAGATGTTCGAGCGGATGGTGGTCGCCAAGAACGGCGACCTGATCGAGCACTACTACCACCCCGACTTCGTGATGTCCTCCGATGGACTGACGCAAGATTTCGCCGATTTTCGCGACAGTCACCGCAAGCTCTATGCCACCCCTATCGCCTATTCGGTCGAGTACGACGAGCAGGCCTGGGTGGAGGCGGGCGACCGGATCGCCGGCCGGTGCTGGATCACCACGTCACGCCCCGGTGAGGAGCCGACGCGGATCGAGGTGATCCTGATCGCCACCTACCGCGACGGGCTGATTCACCGGATCTGGGAGACCACCTGGCCGAGTTGGCGGGGCGTGGACGCACTGGAAAACTATTGAGCCGCGGTTCTATTCACGGTTTCGGCAGGCGTTGCATCAGTTCCGCGGCGGCGTGTCGTCCGCTGAGCAGGGCGCCGTGGACCGTCGCGGGATTGTCGGCTCCCACTGCCTCACCGGCCAGGTAGAGGCGGTCGCCGATCGGTTCCTGCAGTCGGCGCCGGTCGTCGAGACCCGAACCTGGTGCGTGGAAGGAATACGATCCCAACGCCAAGGGGTCGGTGGTCCAGCTCGACGACCGTACCTCGACGACGTCGCTGCCGAACAGCTGCCGGGCTACGGGCTGGGCACTGGCCACCAAATCTGTTGGGGGAGTGCACTCTACCGTGCGACCGCGGGACCCGGGGTTGAACGCCAGGACGATCGGCCCGGCGGCGGCGGGCAGGGTGAACCACTGGGCCCACATCCCTTTCCCGGAGCCGTCGCCGGAACTCAGATATTCGTAGAAGGCGTTCTCGGTGTCCCAGGCTCTTTTCTGAAAACGGAAGTAGCTCTTGGACAGCACGCCGAAGCCCAGCGCGTTCACCGCGTGCGTATGTCCTTCGGGCAGCGGCGGATCGAAGGTGATGCTCGCGGCCTTCAGCACGCCGAGCGGCACGGTGACGATGGCCGCGGGCCCCTCGAAGGTATGGTCGCCCGCCCGGACCTGCACTGAATTCTGTTGGTGTGAAATTGAATTGACGGTGGTGTTCAGTGTGATCGGAAGTCCGTCGGCCATCAGCCGCGGGATGGCGTCGTAGCCGCTGGTGATCACCGACTGCGGCCCGTCGGTGAACTTGCCCAAGTCGAAGGTGGTGGCCGAAAGCTGGCCCGCATCGGCGGCGTACTCGTCCTCGATCTCGGTGGTGACGTAGAAGTCCAGTTCGGCGCGCTCCCGGTCGGTGAGATCGCCGGACTGGGCGGCAATGGCCGCGCCCAGCGAACCACCGGTCGCCTCGTCGCGGGCGTCGGACACCAACCGGCTCCAGGTTTTCGGGTTGAACGTCATCGGCTGCAGCCGCGGATCGATCACCAACTTGGTCGAGTCGTCGTAGTCCGTGGGTGCGACGTCGGCGTGCACCCGCTGCGCCAACTCCGTCAACGGGTTGTTGGTGGTCCCGTGGATCCAGGACGCCCCCATCTCTAGCGGCACCCCCCAATCGCGGGTGGTGTGCACCCGCCCGCCGATCCGATCACGGGCTTCGAGCACCCGCACCGGCCAGCCCGCGTCGGCGAGACTGCGCGCGGCCCCCAAACCGGCCATTCCGGCACCGATGACCAGGACGGATCTGGTGTCCGGGGGCGCGGTGGAGTTCGGCGCCGTCGACCGCTGGGCCGGTCGGGTGGGTGTCGCGCACCCACCGGCCAGCAGGGTCGTGGCCGCTAAAAACCCTCGGCGGGATAACTCCGGCACGGTTTCGCCGTTATCTGATCGTGTTCTGGTTTGTGACGGACCGCACATTACGGTCAGGTAAAGTCGCGGGCAACTGGATGGCGGCAACGGAGCCGTGACCAAGGCGGGAGCGGTGATGAGTGCTCGGATGACTACCCGTGAAAGATCGGTCCGGCAGTTGCCGGCCGAGTTGCCCGAGAGCCGTACCGTCAAGGTTCGCGCAGCTGACGGCACCGTTTTGCACGCCGAGGTGTTCGGCCCGCCAGAGGGTTACCCCATCGTCCTGACGCACGGTTTCGTCTGCGCCATCCGGGCGTGGTCGCACCAGATCGCCGACCTGGCCGGCGACTACCGGGTGATCGCCTTTGACCACCGCGGCCACGGCCGCAGCGCCATCCCCCGCCGCGGCGGATACAGCCTCAAGCACCTTGCCTCCGACCTGGACTGCGTGCTGGACGCGACGCTGGCCCCGCACGAGCGTGCGCTGATCGCCGGGCACTCAATGGGTGGCATGACGATCCAGGCGTGGTCGGAACGCTATCGCCACAAGGTCCGGCGCCGCGCCGACGCCGTCGCGCTGATCAACACGGCCAGTGGCGACCTGCTGGACAAGATCAAGCTGTTGTCCGTGCCGCGCGGGTTTTCGCCGGCGCGGGTGGTGGCCGGGCGGACGCTGATCAGCGCGGTCGGCGGTCTGCCGCTGCCCGGAGCGGTCCGGATTCCCAGCCGGTACCTGGTGTCAATGATGGCGGTCGGCGCCGGCGCCGACCCGGCGGTCGTCGAGCTCGTCTACGAACTCTTCGCGCAGACCTCACCGATGGGCCGCGGCGGTTGCGCGCGCATGCTCATCGAAGAGATCGGCTCGCGACACCTCAACCTCGAAGGCCTGACCGTGCCGACGCTGGTCATCGGCAGCGAACACGACCGGTTGACGCCGATCAGCCAGGCTCGCAAGCTCGCGCGCACCGCCCCCAACGTCGTCGACCTGGTCGAGCTGCCCGGCGGGCACTGCTCCATGCTGGAACAGCCAGACGCGGTGAACCGGCAGTTGCGTGGGCTGGCCGAAGCGGCCATCGAGCGCCAGGCCCGCGTCACGCTGATCAGCTCATAGCAGAGCGGCGACCTCGGCGGCGGCCCGCTGGCCGGACCTGACCGCACCGTCGAAGTATCCGGTCCATTCGTCGGCGGTCTCGGTGCCCGCCCAGTGAATCGGGCCGACCGGTTGGCGAAGCAACCTGCCGTACTTGGTCCATGACCCCGGCGGCACTGCCGCGGTGGGTCCGCCCGGTGCGAATTCTTCTGTGCCCCAACGAAAATCGGTGTAATCGAGTGGGTTGAGCGCTTCCTCGCCGTACAGCGAGGCGAAGCAGCGCAGCGCGTCCCGGCGTCGCTGGTCGGGCGGTAGCGAGTCGAAGGCGCGCGGGTCGACGAAGCCCAGCAGGACGCCGGGACCGTCCGCCTGCGGGCTGACGTCGAAGGTGATGAACACCGGTCCGCTGTCCAGCAGGGCCTGGCCGGAGAAGCCCTTGGCCCGCCAGAACGGTGTCTCGTAGGCCGCGTAGGCCTTGGTGAGCCTGCCCTGCGGCCAGTTGCGGGCGAGTTCGGTGTACTCGGGCGGCAGCGGGGGACTGAACTCGATGGCGGCGCGGTGGGCGGGCGGAATGGCGACGATGACGAACCCGGCCTCGGCCCGGCCCTGGTCACAGGTGACCGTCACGCCAGACCCGTGCCGGTCGATACGCCGGACAGGGGCGTCCAGCACGACGCGGTCGCCGAGTTCGGCCGCCGCCCGATCGGCGATCTGCTGAGTGCCCCCCGGTATCAGGTCCTGCTGGGCACCGTTCTCGGTGTCGAGTAGGCGGTTGAGTCCGCCGGCCGCACGCACATACCGGGCGGCGTGCAGCATCGACACGTCATCGGGTTCGCAGCCCCAGGTCACCCGGGTCATGATGGCCATCAGATCCCGCGACGATGCGGTGGCGCGCACCATGCCCAGCCACTGTCCGAGCGAGACGCCGTCGAGCTGGCGGGCCCGCTTGGCATGCCAGGGCGCCGCAATCGGGACGGTGCGCGAGATGCGCTCGAACTGCCACTGCAACCGGCCGATGTCGAGCAGTCCGACCAGCGAGAGCCGGGGAATGGTGCCGCTGTAGGCGCGGGCGGCGCCGCGCCAGTGGATCACGTTCTTGCCGTCGTGGTAGGTCGGAACGGTGGGCAGCCCGAGCTCGCTGATCAGCTTGAGCACCGCGTCCTGGGTGGGGCCGACGAAGGAGCCGCCCCGGTCGATCGGCAGGCCGGCGACGCTCCCGCTGAACGAGCGGCCGCCGACCCGGTCGCGGCCTTCCAGCACCAGCACGTCATGGCCCTGTTGCGTCAATTCCCGAGCTGCGGCGAGTCCGGCGAGGCCGGCGCCCACCACGACGATGTCGACATTCCAGGGTGGGTTCGGCACGTGCTCCAGTGAACAGCATCGGCCGCCGGTTCCGTAGGGTGACTTGCGTGCCGGATTTCCTGGTAGGCGTGCGATGAGGGTGTTTACCGCTTTATACGGGCTGGGCGACGCGGCCGAGCGCGCGCGCGAGCTGCGCGAGGCCGGGGCAAGCGGTGTGGCCACCTTCGAAGGCCCGCACGACGTGTTCGCGCCGTTGACGCTGGCCGCCACGGTGGGTGGCCTGGACCTGATGACCAATGTCGCGATTGCGTTTCCGCGCAACCCGATTCACCTGGCGCACCAGGCCAACGACCACCAGCTGCTCAGCGAGGGCCGCTTTCATCTGGGGCTGGGCACGCAGATCCGTCCGCAGATCGAGAAGCGGTTCGGCGCGCAGTTCGACCGCCCGGTGCAACGGATGACGGAGCTGATCGCGGCGCTGCGCGCGATCTTCGAGGCCTGGAATTCCGGCGGGCGCTTGGATTTTCGCGGTGATTTCTACCGGCACACGCTGATGACGCCGACGTTCAATCCCGGCCCGAACCCGTACGGCCCGCCGCCGATCTACGTGGGAGCGCTGGGGCCGCGGCTGACCCGGGCCACTGCCGAGCACGCCGACGGCCTGCTGGTGATGCCGTTCGGTTCGAAGCGTTTCCTGCACGGCAGCACCATGCCGGCGGTTCGGGAGGGTCTGGAGGCCAGTGGCCGGGGCGCGCAGGATTTCCGGATCATCCCCGAAGTCATCGTCTCCGGCGACTCGCCGGAGGCGGTGGCGGGTACCCGGCGGCTGCTGTCGTTCTACGGGTCGACCCCGGCGTATCGACCGGTGCTGGCGGCGCACGGCTGGGAGGACCTGCAGCCCGAGCTCAACGCGATGTCCAAGCAGGGCCGTTGGCAGGAGATGGGCTCACTGATCACCGACGAGATGATGCACACCATCGCCGCGTGCGGCACGCCGGCACAGATCGCCGCGCATATCCGCGACCGTCTCGACGGCGTCTCGGACACGGTGTTCCTGTATCAGGCTGCGCCCATCGGCCTGTCCACGCTGGCCGAGATCATCGACGAGTTAGGGCGCGACGGTTAGCCAGTCGGCGAACCCCGACGGGTCGTGCCGGCCCAGCGCGCCGTGTTCGTAGAGGCCCCAGCCCTCCACCGGCTCGCCGTCTCCGTCCCGGCAGACCGCCCGTCCGACGTGATCGATGACGCCGAAGCCCGAGCGGGCGATGATGCCGGGGTCGGTCATGTCGTAGGTCAGCCGCTCGGCGAACTTCTCGCCCTTCCACAGGCCGTGTGTCCAGTCCGAGTCGCCGCCGTAGCCGCCGCCGACATGGATCGGCACCGGCAGCTTGGACTCCACGTCGAAGTGGACCGGGGTGCCGTCGGGCGTGGTCGCGTCGATGGTGGCGCCGGTCGGGATCCGGGTGCCGGAGCGGTAGTGGATCTTGACCCGCGGCCAGCCCAGCTGCTCGACACGGCCGTCGCGCCACACCCGGGTGCAGTCGTTGAGCGAGCGGAACCCGTTGGGCTCCTCCTGGATGATCAGCACGATCGCGAAGTCCTCGAACGCAATCGGCACGTAGAGCCACCACATGCCCTCGAACGGCGGGTCCGCGGGCCGGCCGGCCGGCTCCGGCTCGCCGATCGGGCGGATGCCCCAGGACCGGTCGCGGCTGCCGATCCAGACGGCGGGGTCGACGGTGATGTCTTCTCCATCGATGCTCAGCTGTCCGCTCCAGCTGCCGAGCTGGGCGAACCGCTGGGCGTTGAGCGTGACCCGATTGCCCGATCGCAGGATGTGCGGCTGCTCCTGGACCACGTCGAACAGCCCCTCCCAGGTGAGATCGGCTGCGATACCTTCGGTTTCGTCCAGCACGATGCGCAGTTTGCGCAGCGGCTCGACAACTTCGATGCGGTAGCCGTTGACATGCTGGTTCAGCCGGTCCTGGTCGATGGCATCGGAAAGGTGCACCGCCGTCTGGGTTTCCCCGCGCCGGACGAGCAGGAACGCGTCCTTGACCCCGAGGTTGGGGTAGTAGCCGATACCCGTGATGACGAAGATCTCTCCAGTGCGGTCGTGGGCGTTGAAGTAGGAGCGGTCGTAGAAGTTGCGGTCGGACGAGCCGGGCCAGGCGATCGGCTGGGGAATCTGGTGTACGGGGTACTCGTCTAGTGGGCCGAGCATCAGCTTTCCTCTCCGATAAGACGTTTCATCAATCCGGCGTGATAGAAGAGCGTCTCCACGTCTTCTGGTTTCTCCACTTCACCGAAGTGCACGCGGCGGGCGCCGGTGCGCATGAACACGCACGCCCACATGACACCGGAGTACACGTAGAACCAGTTCAGGTCGCTGAGTTCGACGCCGGTGAGTTGCTGATAGGTGGCCCGCACGTCCTCCTGACGCATCACGCCGGGCAGGCCGGGCAGTGTCGCAAGTCCGGCGAGTTCCTGAAACACCTTGTGCGCGAATATCATCCACGCCACGTCGAGTTCCCGTGGGCCGAGTGTCACCATCTCCCAGTCCAGTACCGCCACCGGCTGGAAATCCTGGTACAGCACGTTGCCCACCCGGGCGTCACCCCAGTTGAGCACCGGCTCGCGCGCATCGGCGTCGGCCGGCCAATTGTCTTGCAACCATTGGAAGGTGCGCTCCACCAAGGGGGACCGGCCGATGTCGGGGACCGCGAAGTCGTACCACGACCTGACCCAGCCGAAGTGTTTGCGCAGCGCGGTTTCGCCGGTGAGATCCGCGGTCAGGAAGCCGAACGTGTTCTCGGCGTTGGGAATTGAATGCAGTGCGGCCAGCACGTTGACCGAGGCGTCTTGGAGCTTGCGCTGTTGTTCGGCGGGTGCGTCGGCGAACCAGTTGCCGCCGAAGGTATATGGCATGACGTCGGGAGGTACCACGCCCTCGACGTAGTCCATCAGGAAGAACGGGGCTCCCAGCACGTCCCCGGTGTTCTCGATCCAGCGCACCCGGGGTACCGGTACGTCGGTCAGCTCACCGACCTGCCGGATCACCTCGAACTGGTGGTCCAGGCGGTACGTCGGGAAGACGGGCACGTCTTGCGCGGTGGGCGCGACCCGGGCGACCAGCTTCTGTTCGTTGCCGTCCCAGCGTGCGGTCAGGATGAGGGTCTCGGACGACATGCCCGTCGAGTCCACGCCGCTTTCCACGGTCACCTCGGGCTTTACCGGCAGCTTCGTCGCCAACCATTCAGACATCAAGGCCGGGACGGTGGCGGTATCGCGGCTCGAGCGTTGCATGCGGCCCACATCTTCGAGAGCCGGTTCGTTGGCCACGGGTACTTCCTTTGCGGGGTAATTACGATACGGTAGGTAGCGTTATGAAAGCAGACCCGTCCACCCTTGACAAGATCCCCGGCGCCGGGCGGCCGCGGGATCCACGTATTGACTCTGCCATCCTGGCGGCGACCGCGGAACTGCTTGTCAACATCGGCTATTCGAATCTGAGTCTGGCCGCGGTGGCCGAGCGGGCCGGAACGACGAAGTCGGCGCTGTACCGCAGGTGGTCGAGCAAGGCGGAACTGGTGCACGAGGCGGCCTTCCCGGTGGCGCCGACGGCGTTGGTCGCCCCGGCCGGCGATTTCGCCGCCGACATCCGGATGATGATCGAGGCCACCCGTGACGTGTTCACCACTCCGGTGGTGCGGGCCGCGCTGCCGGGTCTGGTGGCCGACATGACGGCCGATGCCGAGCTGAACGCGCGGGTGATGTCGCGCTTCGCGGGGTTGTTCGCCGCGGTGCGGATACGGCTGCGCGAGGCGATCGAGCGCGGCGAGGCGCATCCCGACGTTGACCCGGATCGCCTCATCGAATTGATCGGAGGAGCCACCATGCTGCGGATGATGCTGTACCCCGACCAGAAGCTGGACGACGCCTGGGTGGAGCAGACCGCGGCCATCGTCGTGCACGGGGTGACCCGTTGACCGCCATCGTCACCGGTGCCAGTCGCGGTCTGGGGCGGGCGATCGCGCTCGCGCTGGCGGCCGACGGCGAGGCGGTGGCCGTCGTCGGGCGCACCGAGGCCGTCTGGGATGAGCGGTTGCCCGGGACCATCGGCGAGACCGTCGCCGACATCGAAGCGGCCGGCGGCCGGGCGGTGGCGATCCGGGCCGACCTGACCGAACATGACGACATCGTCAAGCTGGTCGACGAAGCGCGAGATGCTCTGGGACCCATCAACATTCTGATCAACAATGCCGCGTTCACCGCGCCGGGACGGCCGGGTGGCACGCCGCGGGCCAAGAGAACTGCAACGGACAAGGCCCGGTACCCGGGCTTCGTGAGCGTCCCCTTGGCCGCCTACCGCCGGCATTTCGAGATCGCGGTGTTCGCCGCGTACGAATTGATGCAGCTGGTCAGCCCGGACATGATCAGTGCCGGGGGCGGTTCGATCGTCAACATCACCTCTATCGCATCCCGGCTGGGCGGGGGTCTGCCCGGATACGGTGGTTCCAAGGCGGCGCTGGAACACCTCACCGGTTGTGCCGCACTGGATCTCGCTGACCACAACATCGCGGTCAACGCACTGGCGCCGTCCAAGCCGATCATGACTCCCGGCCTGTCCTACTACGCCCACGGTTTCGACGACGAGAGCACCGCCGAGGAATTCGCGCAGGCGGCACTGCAACTCGCGCGGGTGAGCCCCAGCGTCGTGACCGGCCGCACGATCGGGCATCTGGAAGTGCTCGACGGGAGCTTCGCGCCGTTCATGGTGTAAGCGTTCAGGCGGCATGGTGGTAGACGAGTCGGACGCCGATCGCGTCTTCGATCTCACTGACGTCGAAGCGCTGGTATATCGGTGGCGCGACAGATCGGTACCGCGCGTCGGTGGGGGTGATGTATTCGGTGGTGTGCACACCGTTTTCGTCGTGCGCGGTGACGCGCCAGCCGGGTGATTCTTTGACGTAGTTGCAGCGTTCGCACAGGCCTTCGCCGTTGGTGGCGGTGGTGGGCCCGCCGTGTTGGGCGGGGGTGATGTGGTCGCGGTGGCGGATGGGGGCGTCGCAGTAGGGGGTGCGGCAGGTTTGGTCGCGCAGGTTGATGAACTCGGCCAGCCCGCGGGGGAAGGTGCGGGCGCGTGATTCCATGGCGACCAGGGCGCCGGTGGTGGGGCTGGCGTAGAGGCGGCGCAGGGTGGCCAGCGACGTGTGGTCGGCCAGGGCAGCGTTGAGCCATCGGCGGGCGACTTCGGCGGGGATGGGTCCGTAGCCCTCGAGCAGGGCGGGATCGGTGTCATCGCCGAGTAGTGCCCGGTCGGACATGACGAGGTTGAGCGCGATCGGGGCCGGTGTGGTGGCGGGGGCGGCGGTGATGCGTTCGAAGGCGGTGTCGGCCATGACTTGTCCCCGGGAGCGGCCGTCGAAGGTGGTGTCGGCGGTGCGGCGTAGCGCGGCGTAGACACCGACGCCCTGGGCGACGGGCAGCAGGATGCTGACCCAGGTCATGGTGTCGGGGGCGGGGCGGATGGTGACGGTGCGGTCGTGCACGGCCCGGGCGGCGCGGTCGACGACGGCTTGCGCGTTCAGGCGGTAGGCGATCTTTTGGGCCGCGGCGGTGATCCGCTTGTCACCCAGGCCCACCAGCGTGTCCATCTCGGCGCACAGTTCGCGGTCCAGTGCGCGGCGGTCCTCGACGTCCAGGCAGGCTGATTCCCGCACGATCAGGGTGGCGCGCCATTCGCTGAGCGCGCCGTGTTCCAACGCGGCCAGGGTGTGGGGCATCTCGTGCACCAGGGCGTTGGCGAACCCCAGATACCGGCCGCCGCGCGCGGGAGAATCCCGGCGGGCCAGGGCGACCTCGCTGGCCACCCCGCGGCCCCGCTTGCCCGCCGGCACTCCCGCGGCCGATTCCGCGGCACGCCGGACCGCATCCAGGGCGGCCGCCGCCCGCGCCTGCCCCGCAGCCGCGGCGGATTTCACCCGCTCCAACTCGGTGATGCGCGCGACCAGTTCGGCTTCGCTGGCACCCGGGTCCACCTGCGAGAACCGCATCAAATCGAACACATGTTCGAATATACCATAGCCGGGCGGCGATCGCCCGCGACTGGACCCGGGCAGCCCCGCGCCACTAGCCTTCGGCTATGGGGCGCAAGCCGCCAGGAGACTGCCGCTGATGTTCGACAAGCCCACCACCCGTGTGGTGGCTTTGGTCGCTCTGCTGATGCTGGTCGCTGCCGCGCTGCGTGGGTATCTCCCGGCGCATCAAGGACGCCGCATTGCCGAGGAGGGGCCCAGCAAGACGGCGCTGATGTTTCTCGTCGCTGCCATCGCGGCCACACTGGCGTTGCTGGCGTTCTCGATCATCGCCAGACTGCGCGACCCGCGCACGGCGGCGCCCAGTGCCGGTGCGTTGCCCGACATGCTGGGCGGCGGCAGTGCCCGGCCGAGCTGGCGCGTGGTGCTGATCGCGCTGGGAGTGATCGCGGCCTGGCTCCTGGTCGCGATACTGATATCTCGGTTGTTCACCCCGCCCCAGATCGGTCTCGATGCGCCGCAACTGGATTCGGGTGCCACTCCGTCGGGCGCCGGACGCGCCCCGCAACCCAAACAGCCTGCACGGCCAAAAGACAGCCCGGGCATGTTGGGGTCTCTGCTGGCATTCGTGCCGGTGCTGCTGATGCTGTTCGTCGGCGGCTTCATCGTGTCGCGCCGGCGCCGGCCGACGGCGCCAACAGGATTGGCAACCGACGATCCCACCGAATTGCCGTCGCCGGAGGTCGCTTCGGAGTCATTGGTGCGTGCCGCCGAAGTCGGGCTGGCCGAAATGGCGGACCTCAGCCGCGAACCGCGTGAGGCGATCATCGCCTGCTACGCGGCGATGGAACGTGAGCTCGCCAACGTCCCGGGGGCGGTGCCCCAGGAATTCGACACGCCCACCGAGGTGCTCGCCCGCGCTGTCGAACAGCGCGCGCTGCGAGCCGAAAACGCCGTTCAGTTGGTGAATCTTTTCGAAGAGGCGCGGTTCAGCCCGCACGTGATGGACGAAGAGCACCGCGAGACAGCAGTCCGCGTACTTGAACTGGTTCTGGACGAGATCGCTCCGCGATCCGGCAGGGCCGCATGAAAAGACTGATAGCACTCGGCATCTGCCTCATCGTGGGCATCGAGTTGCTGGGCCTGATATTGCAGGACCGCCGATATGTGCTGGTCGGCGCCGGCGTGGCCCTGGCGTTGGTGTTGCTCAATGTCCGCCGAGTGCTGGGCCATCCCCGTGAACCGGAAGCCGAAGCGGAGTCCGACGATCTCGGCGACTCGCTGCGTCGCTGGTTGTCGAACACGGAGACGATGATCCGGTGGTCGGATTCCAGCCGCAAGGACTGGGATCGTCACTTGCGCCCGATGCTGGCCCGCCGCTTCGAGCTCACCACCGGTCAACGACAGTCGAAGGATCCGGCGGCGTTTCGTGCGACCGGCGAAATGCTGTTCGGCCCGGAACTATGGGAATGGGTTAACCCGAACAACGTCCGGCATGCCGATGGCGGCCAACCGGGACCGGGCCGCGCGGCGCTGGAGGAGATTCTGCGAAGGTTGGAGAAGGTATGACGATGGAGCACAGATGACGACCCCGGCGGCGATGCCAGTTGGTTCGACCACTGCCCAGTGTGAGGCGGTCCTGGATGAGATCGAACGCATCGTGGTCGGGAAGCGCTCGGCCCTCACGCTCATCCTGACCGCCTTGCTGGCCCGCGGGCACGTCCTGATCGAGGATCTGCCCGGACTGGGCAAGACGCTGATAGCGCGGTCGTTCGCGTCGGCGCTGGGGCTGGAATTCACCCGAGTGCAGTTCACGCCCGACCTGTTGCCGGCCGACCTGCTCGGTTCGACGATCTACGACATGCAGTCGGGGCGTTTCGAATTCCGCCGGGGCCCGATCTTCACCAACCTGCTGCTCGGCGACGAGATCAACCGCACACCTCCCAAGACGCAGGCGGCACTGCTCGAGGCGATGGCCGAGGGGCAGGTTAGTATCGATGGCCAAACCCACAAGCTGCCAACGCCTTTCATCGTGCTGGCCACCGACAACCCGATCGAGTACGAGGGCACCTATCCGTTGCCGGAGGCCCAGTTGGACCGCTTCGCCATCCGGCTGGAACTGCGCTACCTCTCCGAACAGGACGAGGCGGCAATGCTGCGCCGGCGCCTGGACCGAGGTTCGGCGGAACCGGTGGTCAATCAGGTTGTCGACGCGACCGACCTGCTGGCCATGCGCGAGGCGGTCGAGCAAGTCACCGTGCACGAAGACGTGCTGCAGTATGTTGTGTCGCTGGCCACCGCGACGCGCCACCATCCTCAGGTCGCCGTCGGCGCCAGTCCGCGCGCCGAACTGGACCTGGTGCAACTCGCCCGTGCCCGCGCGCTGTTACTCGGCCGCGACTACGTGATCCCCGAAGACGTCAAGGCGCTCGCCGTTCCCGCTGTCGCCCATCGCATCACGCTCCGTCCGGAGATGTGGGTGCGCAAGATTCAGGGCGCCGACGTGGTCGGGGAATTGTTGCGGCGCCTACCCGTACCCCGCGCCGACCGCCCGCCCACGTGATCACGCAGCGCGACGTCGAGATCCGCTGGCGTGCATCCCCACTGACGTTGGCGATCGCCACCTGCGCCGGAGTGGCGCTGGCGGCCGCGGTGATGGGCGGACGGTGGCAGCTCATCGCATTCGCGGCGCCGCTGCTCGGGGTGCTGTGTTCGCTCAGTTGGCAATCTCCGGTCCCGACGGTCCGGGTGAACGCGGAGCCCGATGCGCAACGATGTTTCGAGAACGAGGAATCGCGGGTGCGGGTGTGGGTCACCACGGACGCCGGCCCGGCCGCCGTCGACCTCGCGGTCTCGGCCGTTGACGGGATGGAACTGGAGGAGATCGAAACCGATCCTCAAGCGAAAACGGTTGCCGCGGTGGCGAAGCGGTGGGGACGCTACCACCTGCGGGCCCGGGTCGACGTCGTTGCGCGTGGTGGGCTGCTCAAAGGGGTCGGAACCGCCGATGTCGCCGACATCATCGTGTTTCCGCTGACACCGCCGCAATCGACCTCGATCCCGCAGATCGAGTTGCTCGACCGGTTAGGAGCCCACCTCACCCGGCACATCGGACCCGGCGTGGAATACGCCGACATCCGTCTGTATGTTCCGGGTGATCAACTGCGCGCAGTGAATTGGGCGGTGAGCGCCCGGCGGGGACGACTGCACGTGACCCAGCGGCTGACCGACCGCGCCGCCGACGTGGTGGTGCTGATCGACACCTATCGCCAGCCCGCAGGGCCCGCGACCGCGGCCACCGAACGCGTCGTGCGCGGTGCGGCCCAGGTGGTGCAGACCGCGCTGCGCAACGGCGACCGGGCCGGCATCGTCGCCCTCGGCGGCAACCGCCCCCGCTGGCTCGGCGCGGACATCGGCCAGCGTCAGTTCTACCGGGTGCTCGACACCGTGCTGGATGCCGGCGAGCGGTTCGAAACGACCACCGGCACCCTGGCTCCCCGCGCGGCAGTGCCCTCGGGTGCGATCGTCATCGCGTTCTCGACGCTGCTGGACACCGAATTCGCCCTGGCGCTCATCGATCTGCGCAAGCGCGGGCATGTCGTGGTGGCGGTGGACGTGCTGGACAGCTCCCCGTTCGAGGGCGAGCATGACCCGTTGGTGGTCAAGATGTGGGCGCTGCAGCGCTCGGCGATGTACCGCGACATGGCCACCGTCGGTGTGGATGTGCTGTCCTGGCCGTCGGACCGCTCACTCGAGCAGTCGATGGGCGCGCTCCCGGACCGCCGGGTACGCGTGCGGGGCAGGCGCTGACGTGCTCGCCGCGTCCGGTATCCGGGTCTTCTCGGTGGCGTTCGGTCTGCTGATGGTGGCGGCGGCGGCCATCGGATCCCACGGGCTACCGCTGATGGCAGCCGCCGCGGCCGTGCTCGCCGTGGGGATCGGAACGGTATTTCGTTCTGCCGCAACGGTTGCCGTGTTGCTGGCAGTGACCGTCATCGTGGCGTCGGACCCGTCGCACATTCTCGCCGCGCTGTCGGGACTGTGTGCCGCGGCCTACCTGGTGTGCCGGCACGCGTCTGGCGACGTCGTCACGGGCAGTTGGCCTACGATCGTCGCCGCGGTCGGCTTCACCTTTGCGGGACTGGTGGCGACGTCCTTCCCGGTGCAGGTGCCCTGGTTGCCGTTGGTGGCGCCGGTCGCGGTGCTGGCGATTTACGTCTTGGCGACCCGTCCGTTTCTGAATTAGGCGGAATTTGACGGAACCGCATAAAGCGGCCACCGGTTTCTTCTATGGTTCGTGCTGACGAAACGTGTCGGGCGCGAATCTCAGTGCTTAGAGGCTGCGCCCTGTTCTGCGGAAGGGGTCGCCTGATGAGTTTCTTTATGTTGCCGCCGGAGATCAATTCACTGCGGATATTCACGGGTGCGGGTCCGGCGCCGATGCTGGAGGCCGCGTCGGCCTGGGACGGTCTGGCGCAGGAACTGGCAACGGCGGCGCAGTCGTTCCAGGCGGTCACGTCCGGCCTGGCCGGTCAGGCGTGGCAGGGTGCCGCCGCGGAGCAGATGGTCGCGGCCGCCACCCCCTACGCCGGGTTGCTGAGTGAATCGGCGCTCCGAGCGGCCTCGGCGTCCTCGGCGGCCAAGGCGGTCGCGAGTGTGTTCGAGGCGGCACGGGCGGCCGTGGTGCATCCGCTCGCGGTGTCGGCGAATCGAAACGCGTTCGTGCGATTGGTAATCAGTAATCTGTTCGGTCAGAATGCCCCGGCCATCGCGGCCGCCGAGAGTGTGTACGAGGAGTTCTGGGCCGCGGACGTGGCGGCGATGGTGAGCTATCACAGCGGCGCGTCGGCGGCGGCCGCTGCGTTGTCGTCGTGGGGCGATGCACTGGCCGGCCTGCCCGGGTTGGGTCAGGCAGCTGCCGCCGCGGCCACTATTCCCGACGTGAACACAGGTCTGGGCAACATCGGCTCGTGGAACTTCGGTGGCGGCAACAACGGATTTTTGAATCTGGGCAACGGGAATACCGGAAGCGTCAACGTAGGGGGCGGCAACCTCGGCAACCTGAACCTGGGCAGCGGCAACTTCGGGTCCTTCAACCTGGGCTTCGGGAACACCGGCTACACCAACCTCGGCCTCGGAAATGCGGGCCGACTGAACGTGGGATTCGGCCATTCCGGCAGCGGCAACGCCGGTTTCGGGAATCTCGGAAACAGCAACCTCGGCGGTGGCAACCTCGGCACCCTGAACTTCGGCAGTGGCAATCTGGGCTCGTTCAACCTGGGCAGCGGCAACCTGGGCTCGTCCAACATCGGTTTCGGCAACAACGGCAACTTCAACTTCGGCTTCGGGAACCACGGCAACAACAACATCGGGTTCGGGCTGACCGGAGACAACCAGATCGGTATCGGCGCGCTCAACTCCGGAACCGGAAATATCGGCTTCGGGAACTCGGGCAACAACAACGTCGGCTTCTTCAACTCCGGCAACGGCAACGTGGGTTTCTTCAACTCCGGCGACAACAACTTCGGGTTCGGTAACGCGGGTGGCGTCAACACGGGCTTCTGGAATGCCGGCGACACCAACACCGGTTTCGGTAATGCGGGCATTGCCGACTTCGGGGTGGGCAACGCGGGGAATGTCAACGCTGGCATTGGGCATTCCGGCACGCATAATGCGGGCTTCGGCAGTTCCGGGGGCTTCAACACCGGCTCCTTCAATTCGGGTGACTGGAACACCGGCATGTCGAACAGCGGGGGACTCAACACCGGCTTCGGCAATTCCGGGAACACCAACACGGGTTTGCTCAATTCCGGGACCTTCAATACCGGCGTCGGGAGCGCAATCACGCCGCCGGGCGTGACGGGTTCCGGCATCGGCAACACAGGAGTCAACAGCTCAGGCTTTTACAACACGGCCAGTTTCTCATCTGGTTTCCAGAATTCTGACGCCGGTGTGGGAGCCACTTTGATGTCGGGCTTCAACAATTCTGCGACCTCCGCTGTCGGGTGGTTCAACACCCAGACCGCGGTAGGAATACTTAACTCCGGCAGCCTCAGCGCCGGCATCTCGGTCGCAGGAGGCGGCAGCACCGGCATCGGAGTTTCCGGTAACTCGAGTTCCGGTTTCTACATCGCGGGCAGCAACAGTGCGGGCTTCGGCTCCGCTGTGGCGCCCGCGGTCCTGCTCGGCCTCGGACCGCTGGCCCCGGTTCTGGCGGCGTTGCCTCAAGCGCCGGCACTGGGCCTTGCCCTGCCCGACGTCAACACCGGCCTGGGCAATCTCGGCGTCTGGAACCTGGGCGGCGGAAACATCGGCGACTTCAACCTGGGCGTCGGCAACATCGGGAACGTCAACCTGGGCGGCGGAAACCTCGGCAATCTCAACCTGGGCAGCGGTAACTGGGGCTCCTACAACATCGGCAGCGGCAACGTCGGCAGCACCAACTTCGGCAGCGGCAACTACTTCGGGAATCTGAACTTCGGCGGCGGGAACTACGTCGGCAGCGGCAATTTCGGCTTCGGCAACCACTTCGGCGACGGAAACTTCGGCAGCGGAAACTCGGGCAGCGGCAACATCGGCAGCGGAAATCTCGGCGCGTTCAACCTCGGCAGCGGGAACTTGGGATCGTCCAACTTCGGGTTCGGCAACAAGGGCAGCTTCAACTTCGGAATCGGGAACAACGGCAACAACAACATCGGCTTCGGACTCACCGGCGACAACCAGTTCGGCATCGGTGCGTTGAACACCGGCACCGGCAACGTCGGCTTCGGCAACTCCGGCAACAACAACGTCGGTTTCTTCAACTCCGGTGACGGGAACTTCGGTTTCTTCAACTCCGGCAACACCAACACCGGCTTCGGGAATGCCGGAAACGTGAACACCGGCTTCTGGAACGGGGGTGGGCTGAACACCGGCTTCGGCAACGGCGGGTTCACCAACGTCGGATTCAGCAACGGCGGCTTCGACAACGTCGGCGTCGGCAACGCCGGCGCGAGCAACATGGGCTCCTTCAACGCGGGCTACGCCAATACCGGCGACTTCAACTCGGGCGGGATTTCCGGGGGGGTCGGGGCCAATACCGGATCATTCAACGCCGGCTCGCTGAACACGGGGTTCGGCAATTCCGGCGACCTGAACACGGGGCTGTTCAACGCCGGCAACGTCAACACCGGTGTCGGCAGCGCGACCGATCAGGCCGGGACCGTGTCCGGATTCGGCCACGCCGCCGGAGCCACGAATGTCTCCGGATTCAACAACTCGGGTGACTCCATATCAGGATTCCAAAACGTCAAACCCAGTGGCTTCCTGCCGATCTCGGGCATCAACAACAATGGCTCAGGTTTGGTCGGGTTCAACAACATCGGAGACTTCAACGTCGGATTCGGCAATACCGGATCATTCAATGCCGGGTTCAACATTTCGGGCAAGTTCAGTTCCGGCATCGGCATATCCGGCGACGCAAGTTCCGGCATCTCGAACTCGGGCAACAACAGTTCGGGGTTCTACAACAAGGCCGACGACCAGTCCGGATTCTTCGACCAGACGTAAGTCAGTTCAGGAACGTTGCCGCGCGCTCAGCCAGGTCCAGCACCGGCTGCGGGAAGATGCCGAGCAGCACCGTGACCAACGCGCACACCGCGATGGCCGCCTTGCTCAGCACCCCGGGCGTCATGACATGCGGTGTGTCATCGGTGGGTTCGGTGAAGAACATCGAGACGATCACCCGCACATAGAAGTACGCGGCCACCCCGCTGGAGATCACACCGATCACCACCAGCGGCACGGCACCGCCCTGGGCTGCGGCTTTGAACACCGCGAACTTGCTGATGAAGCCACTGGTCAGCGGGATGCCGGCAAAGGCCAGCAGGAACATCGAAAGCATCACGCCCACGATGGGGGAGCGCTGACCCAGGCCGGCCCAGCGAGACAGGTCGGCGTCCTCGACGTCCTCGGAATTGCGTACCAGGCCCACGATCGCGAATGCGCCCACCGTGCTGAAGCTGTAGGCGATCAGATAGAACAAGGTGCCGGAGAGTCCGGCCGGGTTGTCGGCGATCACACCGGTGAGGATGAATCCGACGTGTGCCACCGACGAATACGCCAGCATCCGTTTGACATTCGTCTGGGTCACCGCGGTGATGGTGCCCACGGTCATGGTCAGGATCGCGATTCCCCACAGCACCGGGCGCCAGTCGTGATGCAGCGGAGGCAGCGCGACGTAGACCACGCGCAGTAGCGCACCGAACGCCGCGACCTTGGTCGCCGCCGCCATGAAGCCGGTGATCGGGGTGGGCGCCCCCTGATACACGTCCGGGATCCACGAATGGAATGGGACGGCTCCCACCTTGAACAACAGACCGACCGACAGCAGCGCCACACCGACCAGCGCCATGGACGTATCGCTCTCGCCCGCAAGCGAATCGCGGATCCCACCGAGTGTGAGCGTGCCGGTCGCCCCGTAGAGCAGGGCGACACCGTAGAGGAAGAAGGCCGACGAGAACGCGCCCAGCAGGAAGTACTTCAACGCCGATTCCTGCGACACCAGGCGGCGATGCCGGGCCAGCCCGCACATCAGGTACAGCGGGAGCGAAAGGACTTCCAGCGCAACGAACATGGTCAGCAGGTCGTTGGACGCGGGGAACACCATCATGCCGCCGACCGAGAGGGTCAGCAGCGGGAAGAGCTCGGTCTGAGCCACACCGGCGCGTTCGGCTTCGTGCTCGGTGTCGCTGCCGGGCACCGCGGAGGCTTGTGGGGTGAAGGAATCCAGACCCGCGAACACCTTCTGTTTGGCGTCAACAGTTCGCTGGCTGCGCTCGGCGACGAAGATGACGGCCAGCACCGAGACCAGAACGATGGTGCCCTGGAGGAAGAGCGTCGGCCGGTCCACGGCCACCGCCCCGAGCACGGCACGGCGCCCCTCGGCCGGAACCGATTTCGCCACTGCCACAACGGCGACGAACGCGGCGGTCAACCCGGCGAGGGCCAGCACCAGCTGCGCGCCGTAACGGAGCCGGCGGGGGAGGAAGGCCTCGACCAGCACCCCGACGACCGCGATGCCGAAGACGATGAACATCGGGGACAGCAGGAAGTACTCGATGCTGGGGCTGGGCAGCGTCATTGGTGCGGTCCTTCGGCTTTACGGGGGACGGCGTTGATCGGAACGGTGGGTGCGGGATCGTGCTGACCGATGGTGGTCATGGTGCTCTCGACTGCCGGGTTGATGATGTCCAGCACCGGCTTGGGGTAGACGCCGAGCACGAACAACAGCGCGAGCAGCGGTGCGACGACGATCATCTCGCGTCCCACGAGATCACGGATCTTCTCGTTGCCCTTGGCGACCGGGCCGGTCATCACGCGCTGGTAGAGCCACAGCATGTAGATGGCCGCGAGCACCAGGGCCGTCACGCCGAAGGCAGCCGCCACCCAGTACCGGTTGAATGTGCCCAGCAACACCAGGAATTCGCTGATGAACGGCGCCAGGCCGGGTAGCGACAGGGTGGCCATGCAGGACACCAGGAAGGTGCCGGCCAGGATCGGGGCCACCTTCTGCACGCCGCCGTAATCGGCGATGTTGCGGCTGCCACCGCGGGAGACCAGGAACCCGGCGATCAGGAACACCGCGGCGGTGGAGATGCCGTGGTTGAGCATGTAGAGCGTCGAGCCGCTCTGCCCCTGGGTGGTCATCACGAAAATGCCGGCGATGATGAAGCCGAAGTGGGAGATCGAGGTGTAGGCGATCAGCCGCATCATGTCGGTCTGGCCGATCGCCACGATGGCGCCGTAGATCACGCCGATGATGGCCAGCGTGACGATGGCGGGACGGAAATAGGTTGAGGCGTCGGGGAACAGCTGCAGGCAGTACCGCAGCATGCCGAAGGTGCCCACCTTGTCCATCACCGCGGTGATCAGCACCGCGGTGGCGGGAGTGGACTCGACCGCCGCGTCGGGCAGCCAGCGGTGCAGCGGCCACAGCGGGGCCTTGATCGCGAACGCGAACATGAAGCCCAGGAACAGCGCCTTGAACACCGCCGGGTCGACACCGGCGAGGCGGCCGGCCTTCACGTCGTCGACGATCCGGACGAAATCGAAGGTGCCGCCGCCGTGCTGGCTGGTGACCACGTAGAGGCCGATGACCGCGGCCAGCATGATCAACCCGCCGAACAGGTTGTACAGCAAGAATTTCACCGCGGCCCGCGAGCGCTCCTTGCCCTGTCCGAACCCACCGATGAGGAAGTACATCGGGATGAGCATGGCCTCGAAGAAGACATAGAACAGCAGCACGTCCAGCGCGACCACGGAGATCAGCACCATCGACTCGATGGCCAGCGTCAGTGCGACATAGGCGTGCGGGCCACGGGGATTGGTTTCTCCGCCGTCGTTCCAGCCGGCGACCAGCAGCAGCGGGATCAGCACCGTGGTCAGCACCACCAGGATCAGTGCGATGCCATCCACACCCAGGGAGTAACCGGCACCGAAAGCCGGTATCCAGGTGCGCTTTTCGACGAACTGATAAGTGTCACCACCGGGCTTGAACCCAACGGCCACCACGAGGGAAACGGCCAACGTCGCAACGGCGACCGCCAGGCCCGTCCACTTGGCGACCTGGCGCAGGCCCGGAGGCAACAGAATCACCAGCACCGCACCGGCCAACGGCACCAGCCAGAGCACACTCAGCCAGGGCACATTACTCACCACAGGTTCACCGCCAACAGCGCTCCGGCGACCAGGGCCGCACCCGCCAGCATCGACAGCGCGTAGTTGCGGGCGAAGCCGGTCTGCAAGCCCCGCAACCCATTTGATGTCCGGCCGACCAGTGCGGCCAGTCCGTTGACCGACCCGTCCACGCCGGCGTTGTCGACGGCGACCAGCCTGTCCGTCAGGTGCGCACCCGGGCGCATGAAGACCTCCTCGTTGAAGGCATCGCCGTAAGCGTCGGCGCGTGCGGCCGTCGTCAGTACCGAAACCTGAGCCGGGGCGACCCGCGGAATCTCCGCCTTGCCGCCGTACATCCGGTAGGCCACCGCGATACCCACGACCACCACCCCCAGGGCCAGCGAGGTGCTGACCCAGGCCGGTACGGCGTGCGCGGTCTCCTCATGCGTGCCGACGACCGGCTCGAGCCAGGTCTTCAGCGTCCCGCCGATCGCGAACAGGGCGCCGGAGAACACCGAACCGAATGCCAGGATGATCATCGGCCATGTCATCAGGGCCGGCGATTCGTGCGGATGGGAGCTTGGCGCCCAACGCTTCTGGCCGAAGAAGGTCATCAACATCACGCGGGTCATGTAGAAGGCGGTGATACCCGCGCCCAGCAGTGCCGCTCCGCCCAGCACGTAACCCCGGGCACCGCCGGCGCCCAGCGCGGCTTCGATGATCGCGTCCTTGGAGAAGAAGCCCGCGAACGGCGGCACACCGATGATCGCCAGGTAGCCCAGGCCGAACGTGACGAAGGTGACCGGCAGGGCCTTGCGCAGCCCGCCATAGCGGCGCATGTCCTGCTCTTCGTGCATCGCGTGAATGATCGATCCGGACCCGAGGAACAGGCCGGCCTTGAAGAACCCGTGGGTGAGTAGGTGCATGATCGCGAACGCGTAGCCGGCCGGGCCGAGGCCGGCCGCGAGCACCATGTAGCCGATCTGGCTCATCGTGGAAGCGGCCAGCGCACGCTTGATGTCGTCCTTGGCGCAACCGATGAACGCCCCCAGCATCAGGGTGACGGCTCCGACGATGACCACGGCCAGTTGTGCGTCGGGAGCGAGGTTGAACACCGGGTTGGACCGCACGATCAGGTACACACCGGCGGTCACCATGGTGGCGGCGTGGATCAGCGCCGACACCGGGGTGGGGCCCTCCATCGCGTCGCCCAACCAGGCCTGCAGCGGGACCTGGGCGGATTTGGCGCAGGCGCCCATCAGCAGCAGCAAACCCATCGCGTTCAACACGCCCTGGCTGGCGGCGGGCGCCCCGGCGAACACGCCGGCATAGGACACCGTCCCGAAGGTGGCGAACATCAGGAACATGGCCAGGGCCAGGCCGGCGTCCCCGACGCGGTTCATCACGAACGCTTTCTTGGCCGCCGTGGCCGCCGACGGCTTGTGGTACCAGAAGCCGATCAGCAGGTAGGACGCCAGGCCGACGCCTTCCCAGCCGACGTAGAGCAGCACATAGTTGTCGGCCACCACCAGCAGCAGCATCGAGGCCAGGAACAGGTTGAGGTAGCCGAAAAACCTTCTGCGGTCTTCGTCTTCGGCCATGTAGGCGATCGAGTAGATGTGGATCAGCGACCCGACGCCGGAGATGAGCAGGATGAAGCACATCGACAGCTGGTCGATCTGCAGCCCGAAGTCGACCTGCAACTGGGCCACCGGCATCCACGTGTAAACCGTCTGATGGATGACGCGGTCGTCGGCCGACCGGCCCAGCAGTTCGGTCAGCAGCGTGACGCCCACGCCGAACGCCGAGAGGGCGGCCAGCGTGCCGAGCCAGTGGCCCCACGCGTCGGTACGTCTGCCGCCGAACAGCAGGATCGCGGCACCCGCCAGCGGCAGCGCCACCAGCAGCCAGGTGTAGTGAATCATCTTGGCGTTCTCAGCCTTTGAGTAGATTCGCGTCGTCGACCGACGCCGATTTGCGGGCACGGAAAATCGTCATGATGATGGCCAGCCCGATGACGACCTCGCATGCGGCGACCACCATGGTGAAGAACGCGATCATCTGTCCGTCGAGCTTGCCGTGCATCCTCGCGAACGTGACGAACGCCAGGTTGACGGCGTTGAGCATCAACTCGACGCACATGAACATGACGATCGCGTTGCGCCGCAGCAGCACGCCGGAAGCCCCGATGGTGAACAGCAATGCCGAAAGGTATAGGTAGTTGGCCGGATTCACGAGGCACCGCCCTTCACGGCTTCCGGTGAGGGTGTTTCCAGCCCGTCGGCCCCGCGGGTGCGCAGGATCTTGGAGACCGACAGGTCCGAGTAGGAGCCGTCGGGCAGCAGCGCTGCCACGTCGACGGCGTTGTGACGCGCGTAGACGCCCGGGTTGGGCATCGGGGTGGCGTGACCGCCGGGGCGGAAGCGCTCTTCGGAGAGTTCGCGCTGGGTCTTGCGTCGCTCGAAGCGCTCCCGGTGCGCCAGGATCATCGCGCCGACCGCGGCGGTGATCAGCAGCGCGCTGGTCAGCTCGAAGGCCCACAGGTAGCGCGAGAAGATCAGCGCCGCAAGCCCTTCGACGTTACCGTTGGCGTTCGCGCCGGCCAAGCCGGAGAAGCCCCCGGTCGCGACGTTGCCGATGCCGGCGATCAATAGCACGCCGAACCCGACACCGGTGACCACCGCGGCCACCCGCTGTCCGCGCAGGGTCTCTTTCAGCGATTCCGCAGAGTCCACGCCGATCAGCATCAGCACGAACAGGAACAGCATCATCACCGCGCCGGTGTAGACCACCACCTGCACGACGCCCAGGAACAGCGCGTCCTGAGCCATGTAAAAGACCGCCAGGATGAGCATCGTCATCGCCAGGTACATGGCCGAGTACACGGCGTT
Organism: Mycobacterium sp. Z3061; assembly: GCF_031583025.1. Lineage (NCBI taxonomy): Bacteria > Bacillati > Actinomycetota > Actinomycetes > Mycobacteriales > Mycobacteriaceae > Mycobacterium > Mycobacterium pumcae. The sequence goes on from NZ_CP134062.1 coordinate 1,795,137, forward strand.
GACCGCCAGCACCACCCCGAGCGCGCCGATGACCGCCGCCACGCCCAGCACCCAGAACATGACGGCTTCACCGGTGGAGGTGTGGGTCAGAGTTTCTGCTGCGAGGGTGACGATCATCGGGCGTCCTGGCTCTCGCGCAGGCCCTGGGCCGTCACGTTGCCCAGGTAGTAGTCCTTGTCGGTGGCGCCCTCGGCCCGGGGATGCGGTGGCGCGAGCATGTCCTGCAGCAGCGGCGCCAGCAGCCGGTCCTTCTCGTAGATCAGGTCCGCGCGGTTGTCGTCGGCCAACTCGTAGTCGTTGGTCATGGTCAGCGCCCGGGTGGGGCAGGCCTCGATGCACAGCCCGCACCCGATGCAGCGCAGGTAATTGATCTGGTACACGCGGCCGTAGCGTTCGCCGGGGGAGTACCGCGCCTCTTCGGTGTTGTCCGCGCCTTCGACGTAGATCGCGTCGGCCGGGCAGGACCAGGCACACAACTCGCAGCCGATGCACTTCTCCAGGCCGTCCGGGTACCGGTTGAGTTGGTGACGGCCGTGATAGCGCGGGGCCACCGGACCGGGCTTCTCCGGATACTCCTCGGTGATGTTCTTCTTGAACATCGACCCGAAGGTGACGCCGAATCCGGCTACCGGATCCCAGAGGCGCTTGAAGATGTTAGCCACGTGCCTTCTCCTTGCTCGCACCTACCGGCCGCTCGAGGGTCTTGAGCGGCAGCGGCGGTGTCGGGAATGCCGGTTGGTCGGCTGCGCCGCTCGGGGTGAGGCTGACAACCTGCCTGCGGCGCTTGCGGGGACTGGGCGCGCTGAACGGTTTTCGGAGCGTGGCGATCAGCGCCACGGCGAAGACCAGGCTGCTCACCACCAGCAGGGTGGTCCAGTGCGCGTAGCCCTGGTTGCGCAGCGTGCGGATCACCGCCGCGATCATGATCCACACCAGCGACACCGGGATCAGCAGCTTCCAGCCCAGCGACATGAACTGGTCGTAGCGGAATCGGGGCAGGCTGGCGCGCAGCCAGAAGTAAATGAACAGGAACGTCCACATCTTGAGGGTGAACCAGAGCACCGGCCACCAGCCGTGGTTCGCGCCCTCCCACAGGTTCAGCGGCCACGGCGCGTGCCAGCCACCGAAGAACATGGCCGCGGCCAGCGACGACACCGTGAACATGTTGACGTACTCGGCCAGCATGAAGATCGCGAACTTCAGCGACGAGTACTCGGTGTGGAAACCGGCGACCAACTCGCCCTCGGCTTCCGGAAGGTCGAACGGCGCCCGGTTGGTTTCGCCGACCATTGAGATGAGGTAGATCACGAACGACGGGAGCAGCAGGAACACGAACCACACGCGGTCCTGGGCGGCCACGATCTGCGAGGTCGACATCGAGCCCGCGAACAGGAACACCGCCGCGAAGGACAATCCCATCGCCACCTCGTAGGAGATGACCTGCGCGGTGGAGCGCACCCCACCGAGTAGGGGATAGGTGGAGCCGGAAGCCCAGCCGCCCAACACGATTCCGTACACGCCGATGGCCGACATCCCCAGGATGAACAGCACCGCGACCGGAAGGTCGGTCAGCTGCAGAGGCGTCCAGTGACCGAACACCGACACCTCGGGTCCGAACGGGATGAACGAGAAAGCGGTGAACGCGGGAATCGCCGAGATGGCCGGCGCCGCGAAGTACACGAACCAGTCAACGCCCTTGGGGGTGATGCTCTCCTTGAGGGCCAGCTTGATGCCGTCGGCGAGGCTCTGCAGCGTGCCCCACGGTCCGGCCCGGTTGGGGCCCGGCCGCAGCTGCATCCAGCCGAGGATCTTGCGCTCGAGCAGGATCGCCACCAGCACGTTGAGCATCAGGAACACGAAGATGGCCAGCGCCTTGCCCAGCACCAGCCACCAGGGATCGTGTCCGAAGGCGGCCAAACTGTTCACTTTCCGACCCCGATCTTTACCAAAGCGCCGCTGGTGACGCCCAGTTCCTGATGAACCGCCGAGCCGGGTGAATTAAGCGGCAGCCACACCACCCGGTCCGGCATGTCAGTTACGTTGAGCGGCAGGGTGATTGAGCCGCGGTCGGTGCTGACCGTCACCGACTCGCCGTCGGCGGCGCCGATCTCGGCGGCGGTACCGGCCGACAACCGCACTACGGGTGTGCGTGCGGTGCCCGCCAGATGCGGTTCGCCGTCCTGCCCGCGGCCCGCGTCCAGCAGCATGCGCCAGCCGGTGAGCACGGCCTGGCCTTCGCCGGGCTGTGCGGCGGCGGCGGGTTCGACGGTGGGGCTGGCGGCGTGCTTGCCATCCCACGTGCCCAGTCCGGCCAGTTCTTCGCGTGCCGTTTCGACCGTCGCGCAGTTCAGTTGGATGCCCAACTCGTCGGCCAGCGTGTCGAGCACCCGGTGATCGGATTGGCCGGCCTGCAGCATGCTGCCCTTGAACGCCGGTTCGAAGGCGCGGTAGCGGCCCTCCCAGTTGACGAAAGCGCCGGCCTTCTGGGTGGTCGGGGCAACCGGGAACACGACGTCGGCCCGCTCGGTGACCGCGCTGTGCCGCAACTCCAGGCTGACCACGAACGGGGCCGCGTCCAGGGCGGCCAGCACCGCGTCCGGGTCGGCGAAGTCGCCGGGTTCGATGCCGCCCACCAACAGCGCGCCGAGAGTTCCGTCGGTGGCTGCGGCGAGGATCCCGTCGACGTCGCGGCCTGTGGCGGAAGGCAATTCGTCGACGTGCCAGGCGGCGGCGACCTCTGACCGGGCGGTGTCGTCGGCGACCGGACGGCCACCAGGCAGCAGTGCGGGCAGGGCACCCGCTTCCAGCGCGCCGCGTTCCCCGGCCCGCCGCGGCACCCAGGCCAGCCGGGCTCCGGTCGAGTCCGCCAACCGGGCCACCGCGGACAACCCGCCGGGCACGGTGGCCAGCCGCTCGCCGACCATGATCACCGCGCCGGGGGTGCTCAGCAGGTCGCCCACTTCGCCTGTGGCGAGGTCGTCCAGCGCCGCGGGCTCACCGCCGGGCACCGTCTGCAGCAACCGGCCCGACATCTTCTCCAGCGCGCGGGTGGCGAACGGGGCGATCGCGTACACCGGCACGTTGTTCTTGCGCGCCGCCTTGCGCAGCCGTAGGAATACGATCGGCGATTCTTCTTCCGGTTCGAATCCGACCAGCAGCACCACCGGCGCCGACTCCAGGTCGGCATAGCTGACGCTCACCGGCCGGCCGGCGACGCGGGCCGCCAGGAAGTCGGCCTCCTCGGCGGACTGTGGACGGGCACGGAAGTCGATGTCGTTGGTGTTCAAGACGATTCGCGCGAACTTGGCGTAGGCGTAGGCGTCTTCCCAGGTGGCCCGGCCGCCGACCAGCACGCCGGTGCGGCCCCGTGCCGCCTCGAGGCCCTGCGTGGCCGCCACGATCGCGTGGGCCCACGAAGCCGGCGTGAGCTCTCCGTTGGAATCCCGAATCAGCGGGGTGGTGAGCACGTCCGGTTGGGTGGCGTAGTTGAATGCCCACCGGCCCTTGTCGCAGTTCCACTCTTCGTTGACTTCCGGGTCGTCGCCGGCCAGGCGGCGCGTCACCTTGCCGCGGCGGTGGTCGGTGCGCTGGGAGCAGCCGGATGCGCAGTGTTCGCACACGCTGGGGCTGGACACCAGGTCGAACGGGCGGGCCCGGAACCGGTATGACATGCCCGTGAGCGCGCCGACCGGGCAGACCTGCACGGTGTTGCCGGAGAAGTAGGAGTCGAACGGCTCGTTGGCGTAGATGCCGACCTGCTGCAGCGCGCCGCGCTCCTGCATGTCGATGAACGGGTCGCCGGCGATCTGGTTGGAGAACCGGGTGCAGCGGGCACACAGGATGCAGCGCTCGCGGTCCAGCAGCACCTGCGCGGAGATGTTGATCGGCTTGGCGAACGTGCGCTTGACGTCGGTGAAGCGAGACTCCGCGCGGCCGTTGGACATTGCCTGATTCTGCAGCGGGCACTCACCGCCCTTGTCGCACATCGGGCAGTCCAGCGGGTGGTTGATCAGCAGCAGTTCCATCACGCCGTGCTGCGCCTTGTCGGCCGCCGGTGACGTGAGCTGGGTGCGCACCACCATGTCGTCGGTGCAGACGATGGTGCATGACGCCATCGGCTTGCGCTGTCCCTCGACCTCGACCATGCACTGCCGGCACGCACCCACCGGGTCGAGCAGCGGGTGGTCACAGAACCGGGGGATCTGGATGCCCATCAGCTCGGCCGCGCGAATGACCAGAGTTCCCTTCGGAACGCTGATTTCGGCGCCGTCGATGGTGAGCGTCACCATGTCCGGCGGCTTGACCTCGTCGCCGGTATCCGTCTTGGCCGCACTTGTCATTGCAGCGTCAGGCCTTTCCGTTCAACGTCGCTGGCTTGGAGGTCAGCATGGAATCTTTGGGGTCGAACGGGCACCCGCCGGTCTCGACGTGGGCGATGTATTCGTCGCGGAAATGCTGGATCGACGACATCACCGGGCTGGCCGCGCCATCTCCCAACGCGCAGAACGACTTTCCAAGGATCGCATCGGAGATGTCCAGCAGTTTGTCCAGGTCTTCGCGGGTGCCCTGGCCGTTCTCCAGGCGGGCGTAGATCTTGTCCAGCCAGAAGGTGCCCTCGCGGCACGGCGTGCACTTGCCGCAGGACTCGTGCTTGTAGAACTCGGTCCAGCGGCGAACAGCTCTCACCACGCAGGTGGTTTCGTCGAAGATCTCGAGTGCCTTGGTGCCCAACATGGATCCCACAGCGCCGACGCCCTCGTAATCCAGCGGCACATCGAGGTGCTCGTCGGTGAGCAGGGGAGTCGACGAACCGCCCGGCGTCCAGAACTTGAGCCGGTGTCCGGCCCGGACACCGCCGGCGTAGTCGAGCAGCTCGCGCAACGTGATACCGAGCGGGGCCTCGTACTGGCCGGGCCGGGTGACGTGCCCGGAGAGCGAATACAGTGTGAAGCCAGGCGATTTCTCGCTGCCCATCGACCGGAACCAGTCGACGCCGTTGAGGACGATGGACGGGACGCTGGCGATGGTCTCGACGTTGTTGATCACGGTGGGGCAGCCGTAGAGGCCGGCGACCGCGGGGAACGGCGGCCGCAACCGGGGCTGGCCGCGGCGGCCTTCCAGCGAGTCGAGCAGCGCGGTCTCCTCGCCGCAGATGTAGGCACCCGCGCCGGCGTGCACCACCAGCTCCAGGTCGTATCCCGAGCCACCGATGTCACGGCCGAGGTAACCGGCGGCGTATGCCTCGGCCACCGCGTTCTGCAGCCGGCGCAGCACGGGCACCACTTCGCCGCGTACGTAGATGAACGCGTGGCTGGCCCGGATCGCGTAGGCGGCGATGATGACGCCTTCGACGAGCACATGCGGGGTGGCCAGCATCAACGGAATGTCTTTGCAGGTACCGGGTTCGGACTCGTCGGCGTTGACCACCAGGTAGTGCGGCTTGGCCGCGGGACCCTTGTCGCCCTGGGGGATGAACGACCACTTGGTGCCGGTAGAGAAGCCGGCACCGCCACGGCCGCGCAGCCCTGAGTCCTTGACGGTGGCGATCACGTCGTCGGGATTCATGGCCAGGGCCTTCTTCATGGCCTGGTAGCCGTCATAGCGTTCGTAGGTCGCCAGCGACCAGGACTCGGGGTCGTCCCAGTAACGACTGATGACCGGAGTCAAAGGTGTTGTCATGCTTGGCCTTCCGGACCAGGGGGAGCCTGCATGTCGTTCTCCTTGGCCACCCGCAGCCCGGCCAGGGTGGCCGCGCCGGGCCCGCCCTGCCCCTCGTCGGGACGCTCATCGCGCAGACCGGCCAGGATGCGTGACGTCTCGCGGAACTTGCACAGCGGTGCGCCGCGGGTCGGGGCCTTCGGCTCGCCGCCGCGCAACGAGTCGACGAGTTCGCGGGCGGACTCGACGGTCTGGTTGTCGTAGAACTCCCAGTTGACCATCATCACCGGCGCGTAGTCGCAGGCCGCGTTGCACTCGATGTGCTGCAGCGTCACGGCTCCGTCGTCGGTGGTCTCGTCATTGCCGACACCGAGATGCGCTTTCAGATCCTCGAATATCGCGTCACCGCCCATCACCGCGCACAGCGTGTTGGTGCAGACGCCGACCAGATACTCGCCGGTGGGACCGCGGCGGTACATGGTGTAGAAGCTGGCCACCGCCGACACCTCGGCGCCGGTGAGGTCCAGGTGCTCGGCGCAGAACTCCATCCCGGCCGGGGTGATGTAAGAGTCCTCGCCCTGCACCAGGTGCAGCAACGGCAGCAGAGCCGACCGCTTGTTCGGGTACTTGGCGATGATCTCTTTGGCTTCCACCTCCAGCCGCGCGCGCACCTCGGTGGGATAGGACTCCGGCGCACCCTCCACCACGAACTGGCTGGGTTCCTCCGGTGGCGGGCCGAGCCGGAGGAAAACCCGCTCGCCGCTGCCTGATTCGCTCATCGGTCCACTCCGCCCATCACGGGGTCGATGCTGGCGACCGCGGTGATCAGGTCGGCCACCATGCCGCCCTCGCACATCGCGGCCACCGACTGCAGGTTGGTGAACGACGGGTCCCGGTAGTGCACCCGGTAGGGGCGGGTACCGCCGTCGCTGACCATGTGCACGCCCAGCTCGCCGCGCGGTGATTCCACCGACACGTACACCTGGCCGGCCGGAACCCGGATGCCCTCCGTGACCAGCTTGAAGTGGTGGATCAGGGCCTCCATCGAGCTGCCCATGATCTTGGCGATGTGCTCCGGGGAGTTGCCCATGCCGTCGGGGCCCACGGAAAGGTCTGCGGGCCAGGCGATCTTACGGTCTTCGACCATCGTCGGGCCGGGTTTGAGCTTGTCCAGGCACTGCTCGACGATCTTGATCGACTCCCACATCTCGTTGACACGAATCATGTAGCGCCCGTACGCGTCACAGGTGTCCTCGGTGATCACGTCGAACTCGTAGTTCTCATATCCGCAGTAGGGTTCGCTCTTGCGCAGGTCGTGCGGCAGCCCGGTGGCGCGCAGGATCGGGCCGGTGATGCCCAACGCCATGCACCCGGTGAGGTCCAGGTATCCGACGTCCTCGGTGCGCGCCTTCCAGATCGCGTTCTCGTTGAGCAGTTCACCCATCTGGCGCAACGGAATTCGCAGTTCCTTCAGGGCCGCCGCGATGTCGTCGACACCGCCCGGCGGCAGGTCCTGGGCCAGGCCACCCGGCCGGACGTAGGCACTGTTCATCCGCAGGCCGGTGATCTTCTCGAAAAGGGTGAGCACAATCTCGCGGGCCCGGAAGCCGACGAACATCGGCGTCATGGCGCCCAATTCCATTCCGCCGGTGGCCAATGCGACCAGGTGCGACGAAATGCGGTTGAGCTCCATCATCATCACCCGGATCACGTTGACCCGCTCCGGGATCTCGTCGGTGATGCCGAGCAGCTTCTCTACACCCAGGCAGTAGGCGGTCTCGTTGAAAAACGGTGCCAGATAATCCATTCGGGTGACGAAGGTGACGCCCTGCGTCCAGTACCGGTATTCGAGGTTCTTCTCGATGCCGGTGTGCAGGTAGCCGATCCCGCACCGGGCCTCCGTGACCGTCTCGCCCTCGATCTCGAGGATCAGCCGCAGCACGCCATGGGTGGACGGGTGCTGGGGTCCCATGTTGACGACGATGCGCTCGCCGGGATCGGCTTTTCGGGCGGCGTCGACGACCTTGTCCCAGTCCTGGCCGCCGGCGACGACGAGTGTCTCAGCTGGTGGTGCGCTCATCAGTTATAACCCCTGCGCTCGTCGGGCGGCGGAATCTGCGCGCCCTTGTACTCCACCGGGATGCCGCCCAGCGGATAGTCCTTGCGTTGCGGGTGCCCGTGCCAGTCGTCGGGCATCTCGATGCGGGTCAGGGACGGGTGGCCGTCGAAGATGATCCCGAAGAAGTCGTAGGTTTCGCGTTCGTGCCAGTCGTTGGTGGGGTAGACGTTGAACAGCGACGGGATGTGCGGATCACTATCGGGCGCAACGGCTTCCAGTCTGAGCCGACGATTGTGCGTGATCGACTGCAGTGGGTACACCGCGTGCAGTTCGCGGCCGGTCTCGTTCGGGTAGTGCACGCCGCTGACGCCCAGGCACAGCTCGAAACGCAGTTCCGGCTCGTCCCGCAGCCGATGGGCGACCTGCGGCAGCAGATCCCGGCGCACGTAGAGGGTGAGCTCGTCGCGATAGACCACGACCTTCTCGATCGCCTCGTTGAAGTCGAGGCCCTCTCGGTCCAATGCCTCGGCCAGGCGGTCGGCGATGTCGTCGAAATAGCTGCCGTAGGGTCGGGGACTTTCGCCGGGCAGCGCGATCTCGCGCACCAGCCGTCCATAGCCGGAGGTGTCGCCGGTGCCGCGCACGCCGAACATGCCGCGGCGGACGTTGATGACCTCCTGACCTTCCGGCGGTATGTCGGCACCCGGAGTGAGGGTTGCACCCTGCGGGTCCTTGTCGGGTGAGCTCATCGCAGCAGCCCGCGCATCTCGATCGTCGGCCGGGCAGCCATGGCGGCCTCTTCGGCCTCGGCGATGGCCTTCTCCCGGTTGACCCCCAGCGGCATTTCCTGAATCTTCTCGTGCAGCTTGAGGATTGCGTACAACAGCATCTCGGGCCGGGGCGGGCAGCCGGGCAGGTAGATGTCCACCGGCACCACGTGGTCGACGCCCTGGACCACCGCATAGTTGTTGAACATCCCGCCGGACGACGCGCACACACCCATCGCCAGAACCCATTTCGGCTCGGCCATCTGGTCGTAGATCTGGCGCAGCACCGGCGCCATCTTCTGACTGACCCGGCCCGCGACGATCATCAGATCCGCCTGTCGCGGCGTCGCCGAGAACCGCTCCATGCCGAATCGGGCTATATCGAACCTCGGCCCCGCGGTCGCCATCATCTCGATCGCGCAGCAGGCCAACCCGAACGTCGCCGGCCACAGTGAGTTCTTGCGGACGTAGCCCGCAACCTTCTCAACCGTGGACAGCAGGATCCCGCCGGGTAACTGTTCTTCCAGTCCCACGTCCTACCTACCTCAATCCCACGTCAGGCCGCCGCGGCGCCACACATAGGCGTAGGCCACGAAAACCGTGAGCATGAATATGACCATCTCGACGAGCGCGAAAGTCCCCAGCGAATCGAAGCTAACCGCCCACGGATAGAGGAACACAATCTCAATATCGAAGACGATGAACAACATTGCGGTCAGGTAATACTTGATCGGGAAGCGCTGCCCGCTCGCCGCGTGCGGCCCGCTGAACCCGGTTTCGGTGGGCTCGATCCCACATTCGTAAGCCTCGAGCTTTGACCGGTTGTATCGGCTGGGGCCGGTGATGCTGGCCAGGAAGACCGAACCGATGGCGAAGGCCGCACCAATGCCCGCCATCACCAATATGGGTATGTAGACGTTCACTTGCTCCACGTTTCCGTCGTTTGGGCTGTCGACAGCGGCCAAGCGGCGACCAGGTGTGACGAAACCGGACTGGGGTACCCCGACATGACCTTGAGCACAGCCTAGCCAGGAACGCGCCGGTGGTCGCGCCCACCCTGCCCCTGCGTCAAATTCGCATGTCAGGCGCTGGTGTCAGCTGTTCTGGCCGGCAACTCCGTTATTTGGATCAATGCCGCCTGCGCCCTTGCCTCCGCGGCCACCGGAGGTGGGGGAGCCGACGATGCCGCCATTGCCTCCAGCGTTCGCACCATTACCCCCGGTGCCGCCGGTGCCGCCGGAATCACCGCTTTGTCCCGCACCACCGTTGTTATTGAAGGTGCTGGTGGCCACGCCGCCACCGCCGCCACCGCCGCCGGTGCCGTTGGTTCCGCCTGCGCCACCCGTGCCGCCGGTACCCGTGTGGACGCCGCTGGTCGCAGTGCCGCCTTTGCCTCCGGTGCCGCCGGTGGCGCTGGCGTTGCCTCCGGCGCCTCCGGCACCACCGCCACCGCCGCCGGCGGTGGCGAGATAGGCGCCGCCGCCACCACCGCCGCCGCCACCGGCTCCGCCGTTACCCCCGGCAACGCCAACAGCGTTGGCGCCTTGCCCGCCGCCACCGCCGACCCCGCCGACCCCGGTGGTGCCGAGGCTGTTGGATGCGGTGCCACCGGTCCCGCCGCGTCCGCCGGTGCCACCCATTCCGCCGGTGCCTGCGGTACCGAGGCCGCCACCGGCATTGCCGCCGGTGCCGCCGGCACCGCCTCCGCCGCTGCCGCCGCCGTAAACCGTCTGGCCGGGCGTGAGGCCTACGTTGCTGCCACCGGCGCCACCGTTGCCGCCGACGCCGCCCTGCCCGCCGTCTCCGTTGACGCCGATCACACCGGTGTAGCCGCCGGCCCCGCCAGATCCGCCTTTGCCGCCGTTGCCACCTTGGCCGCCGAAGCTGTAGTCGGTGCCATTGCCGGCGCCGCCAGTACCGCCCGCGCCGCCGGTGCCACCCGCCCCGCCCTTTCCGGCGATGTTATTGCTGATGCCGCCGGTGCTGGCGCCCCCGGTTCCGCCGCCGCCCCCGGCTCCGCCGTTGCCACCTATGGAGCCGGAGGATGCAGTGCTGCCGGTGCCACCTGTGCCGCCGGCGCCGCCGGCGCCGCCGAACTCGACGAGGTCGCCGCTGCCCCCGTTGCCGCCGTCACCGCCGGACCCGCCGAAGCCGCCAGTCCAACTAGCATTCGGGGCTGAGGTGCCGCCGTTGCCGCCGTTGCCACCGATGCCACCCGCGCCGCCTGCTGGGCTGAAGAAGCTGCCGCCGGAGCCTGCAGACCCGGCGTTACCGCCTTTGCCGCCTGTGCCGCCGTTACCGCCGTTTCCGACCGCGGCATTGCCACCGTTGCCCGCGTTGCCGCCGTTGCCGCCGGCGCCGCTGGCGCCGTTGGTGCCGCCGAAGCCCGAGTTGCCGCCGTTGCCGCCGGTGCCACCGGCGCCGCCGGCGCCACCATTGCCGCCGCCGACGGCGCCGGAACCGTCACTGCCGGCGCCGCCGTCGCCGCCGGTGCCGCCATTGCCGCCGTTACCTGAGATGACGCCGGTGCCGGCCTTGCCCCCGTCGCCCCCGGCGCCGCCAGTACCACCGACATAGCCCGGACCACCGAGGTTGGCACCGGCGTTGCCGCCGTTCCCACCGGCGCCGCCGTTGCCGGCGTTGCCGCCAGTGCCGGTGACACCACCGGATCCGCCGTTGCCGCCCTGGCCGCCGGCGCCGCCGCTGAGGCCGGTGATGCCCGCGCCGGCGGCCCCGGCGCTACCGCCTGCCCCGCCGTTACCGCCGGTTCCGCCCGTACCCGCAGTACCCGCGCCACCGCCGCTGCCACCACTGCCCACGGCCCCACCGGCGCCGGCGTCGCCACCGGCACCACCGTTGCCGCCCGCCGCGCCGGCCAAGCCGAAGCCCACTCCGCTGGATCCGGAGCCACCGTTGCCGCCGGTGCCGCCGTTGCCGCCCGCACCGCCGGAGCCGTTGGTGCCGCCGCCGGTGCTGCCGCCGTCACCACCTGCGCCACCCGCACCGGCCTGGCCGCCCGCGCCGCCGACGAGGCCCTTACCCGACGCGGCGTTGCCGCCGGCGCCGCCGGCACCGCCCATGCCGCCCGAGGCGCCGTTTCCGCCGATGGCCCCGGCGCCGCTGGCGAAGCCGCCCGCGCCGCCAAGCCCACCGGCCCCGCCCGTGCCGCCCATACCGGGTGGGACGTTCGAGGCTGGGTCGCCGGCACCGCCGGAGCCCCGGCGCCCGCCATGCCGCCGGTTCCGCCGGTGTTGGAGGCGATGCCGCCGGTGCTGGCGCCGCCGGCGCCGCCATTGCCGCCGGCCCCGCCGGTACCGCCGACGAGAGTGACGCTGTACGGGAAGGTCATACTGGCACCGTTGCCGCCGGTCCCCCCCTGTCCGCCGTTGCCGCCGGTCTCGACGAGGTCGCCGACGCCGCCGGCGCCGCCAGTGCCGCCGTTGCCGCCGGCACCTCCCGGTGTGCCGACATTGGAGTGGGCGGTGTTGTTGAGCCCGTTGCCGCCGTTGCCGCCGTTGCCGCCGTTGCCGCCGGCGCCGCCGACGGGGCTTGAGAAGGTGCCGCCAGTGCCGGCCGTGCCGGCGGCCCCGCCGTTGCCGCCGTTACCGCCGGCGCCAAGAGGGCCACTGATATCGCCGCCGACACCGCCATTGCCGCCGTTGCCGCCGTTACCGCCCGCCCCGCTGGCGCCGTTGGTGCCGCCGGAACCGGAGTTGCCGCCGATGCCGCCCGTGCCGCCGGCCCCGCCGTTGCCACCGGTGTCGCCGGGCGTGCTAGGGCCACTTGTGTAGCTGTAGCCGGTGCTGCCGTTTCCGCCGCCGCCGCCTTTGCCGCCGCCGCCGCCGTTGCCCCAGGTAGCGCCGCTGCCAGCGTTACCGCCGTTTCCGCCGACGCCGCCGTTGCCTCCGGCTGGGGCGGTGGTTCCGCCGGTTCCGGTGTCGGTGCCGCCGTTGCCGCCGTTGCCGGCCGTGCCGCCGCTTCCGCCGTTTCCGCCGACGCTGCCGGTGCCGGTGGCGTTGCCGCCGGCACCGCCGGCACCGCCGTTGCCGCCAGCATCACCGGGCTTGCTGGGGTTGCCGGCGTTGCCAGTTGCACCGGCTCCGCCGTTGCCACCGTTGCCGCCGATGCCTCCGTTGCCGGCGATGGCGCCGGTGCCGGCCGTGCCGGCATTGCCGCCGTTGCCGCCGTTGCCGCCGGATGGGGCGATGCCGCTGCCGGTACCGATGTCGGCGCCGGCGTTGCCGCCGTTGCCGCCGATGCCGCCGTTGCCGGCCTTGCCGCCGACACCGCCAGTGCCGGTGGCGCTGCCGCCGTTTCCGCCCAGGCCGCCTTGGCCGCCGTCGCCGCCTGCGCTGCCTGCCAGGCCTGTGGCGCCGTTGCCGCCCGCGCCGCCGGCACCGCCAGCACCGCCGGTCTCGACGAGGTCCCCGGTGCCCGACGCGCCGCCGTTGCCCCCGATGCCGCCGTTGCCGCCGCCGAATGAGCCCGCCGACGTCACGCCGGCGCCTCCGTTGCCACCATGGCCGCCGTTGCCGCCGCCGCCCGAGGCGCTCGAGGTGCTGCCGCCAGTGCCAGCCGTGCCGCCTGCGCCGCCGTCACCGCCGGCGCCGCCTTTGCCGCCGCCGACGAAGGAGCCCGCTAGCGCGCCGTTGCCGCCGTTGCCGCCGTTGCCGCCGGTGCCGCTGGCGCCGTTGGTCCCGCCGGTGCCCGCGTTGCCACCCGTACCGCCGGTGCCGCCGATACCTCCGGCACCGCCGCTGGCGCCGGCGGTCGTCGCGGCGCTTCCATTGCCACCGGCGCCGCCTTTGCCGCCCGCGCCGCCGTTGCCTGAGGTGGCTCCACCGGTTGCCGCGCCGGCGCTGCCGCCAGCGCCGCCTTGCGCGCCAGCACCGCCTGCCATGCCGCCGGCGCCGCTGTCGGTGCCGCCGTCGCCGCCATTGCCGCCGGCGCCGCCGGTGCCGCCGCTGCCGCTGACACTGCCGGTGCCAGCGGCGCTGCCGCCGTTGCCGCCGTTGCCGCCGGTGCCGCCGCCGTCGCCGTTGAGCAATCCGCTCCACCCGCCAGTGGCGCCGTTGCCGCCGTTCCCGCCGGTGCCGCCGTTGCCGCCATTCCCGCCGGTGCCTGCGGTAGCGCCGGTGCCTGCGGTCCCCGCATCGCCCCCGTTGCCGCCGTTGCCACCGACCGGGGTGCCGTTGCCAATGTCGTTGGCGCCGTTGCCGCCGTTGCCGCCCTTGCCGCCGCTGCCGGCGTTGCCACCGACGCTGCCGGTCCCGGTGGCATTGCCCCCGCTGCCGCCGGCACCGCCGGCACCGCCGTAATCGCCGTTGCCGTTACTGCCACTCGGCGGGAACGTGCCGTTGCTGCCGGTGCTGCCGTAACCGCCGGTGCCACCGTTGCCGCCAGTGGCCCCGGCGCCAACAGTCCAGCTATAACCGGCGGTGCCGGGCGTCCCGGCGGCACCGCCGTCTCCGCCGGCGCCACCAGCCGGGGCGACGAATCCGCCGCCTTTGTGGCTGTCGGTGCCGCCGTTGCCGCCGTTGCCGCCCGCGCCGCCAGCCCCGGCGTTGCCGCCCATGCCAGTGCCCCCGTAGCCGATGTGGGAGGCGCCACCGTTGCCGCCGGTGCCGCCGGCGCCGCCGTTGTCACCGGCCAGCCCGGCGTTGCCGTTGTTGCCGGTACTGCCGGCACCGCCTTGACCACCGTTACCGCCGCTACCGCCGTTGCCTGTCTTACCCGAGCCGGCTCCGCCTGCGTAGCCGGCATCGCCGCCGTTGCCGCCGTTGCCGCCGGCCGGTGCGGTAGCTCCGCCAGTTCCCACGTCGAGGCCGCCGTTACCGCCTTTGCCGCCGGCGCCGCCGCTGCCGGCGTTGCCGCCGACACCGGTGTTGCCGTTGCCGTATCCGCCGTAACCGCCCTGGCCACCGGTGCCGCCGTTGTCTCCGGGCTTGTTGGGGTCGCCGTTATTGCCCGCGGTGCCGGCACCGCCGTTGCCGCCGTTGCCGCCGGTGCCGTATTTGCCTGCAGTAGCGCCGGTCCCTGCCACGCCGGACATGCCGCCGTTGCCGCCGGCCCCGCCGGCCGGCGCGGTGGTCCCGCCGGTGCCGGTGTCGAGTCCGCCGGCGTAGCCGTTGCCCCCGCTGCCGCCATTGCCGCCGTTGCCACCGACACTGCTCGTACCGCTGGCGTTGCCGCCGGTGCCGCCGGCGCCACCGTCACCGCCGCTGAAGCCGGCGCCGCCGATGAAGCCCACGGCGTAGCCGTTGCCCCCGCTGCCGCCATTGCCGCCGTTGCCACCGACACTGCTCGTACCGCTGGCGTTGCCGCCGGTGCCGCCATAGCCGCCCTTGCCGCCGGCGAAGGGTCCGCCGGCGTTCGCACCAGCACCGCCGCTGCCGCCGTTGCCGCCGCTAGCGCCTTTGCCCGCGGTGGCACCGGTGCCGGCTGTTGCGGTACCGGCGGTGCCGCCGTTGCCGCCGGCGCCCCCGTTGGCACCACTGCCGGCGCCGGCGTCGCCGCCTGCGCCGCCGTTGCCACCGCTGCCTGCGTTTCCGCCGATGTTGCCGGCGCCGGTGACGCTGGCGCCGTTGCCGCCGGCCCCGCCCGCGCCGCCGTTTCCGCCGCCGCTGGACGACCCGCCGGTGCCGCCGGCACCACCGTTTCCGCCGCGTCCACCGTCCCCGCCGACATTGCCGGTGCTGACGGTGAAGCCGGCGCCGCCGCCGGCGCCGCCGGCACCTCCGGCGCCCCCGTTGTCGGCGACGTTGCCGCCAGCGCCGTTGTTGCCGACGGCACCGGCGCCGCCATTGCCGCCGGCGCCTCCGTGTCCGCCTTTGCCGCTGACGGCGCCGGTGCCGACCAGCCCGGCCGCTCCACCCGCACCACCGGCGCCTCCGGCGGGCGGTAGCTCCGCCGAACCCGGTGTCGGTGCCGCCGTTGCCGCCGCCGCCGCCGTTGCCGCCGTTGCCGGCGTTGCCGCCGGTGCCGGTGGCGCCGCCGTTGCCGCCGTTGCCGCCAATCCCGCCTTGGCCGCCGGCGTCGCCGGCGAGGCCGGGGCTGGCGCCGTACGGGTTGCCGGTGCTGCCTTGGCCGCCGTTGCCGCCGTTGCCACCGATGCCGCCGTTGCCCGCGGTGGCGCCGCCACCAGCGGTGCCGGCAGCGCCACCCTTGCCGCCGTTGCCACCGCGGGGCGCGGCTTTCCACCAGTCCCGGTGTCGAGGCCGCCCTGGGCGCCGTTCCCGCCGGCCCCGCCGTTCCCGGCGTTGCCGCCGGTGCCGGTCGGGCCGCCGTCGCCACCGTTGCCGCCCGCACCACCAGCGCCGCCGGCGTCGCCGTTCAAGCCGTCGGCGGCGACGTTGCCGTTGTTGCCGTCGGCGCCGGCACCACCGTTGCCGCCGTTGCCGCCGAGGCCCCTTTGCCTGCGGTGGCGCCGCTACCGGCCGAGCCGGCGGCGCCGCCATTGCCTCCGGCGCCGCCGGCTGCGGCGATCTGTCCGCCGAGCGAGTAGTCGGCGCCGCCGCGGCCGCCATTGCCGCCGGTACCGCCACTGCCGGCGTTGCCACCGGTCCCGGTCGCGCCGCCAGCACCGCCGTTGCCGCCGGCACCGCCGGCGCCACCGGTGTCACCGGTCAGGCCAGGGCGCCGAATTTGCCGGCGTTGCCCGTGCTGCCCTGGCCGCCGTCACCACCGGCACCACCCGTGGCGCTGGTGCCGCCGATACCGGGCGTGCCCGCCGCGCCTCCGTCGCCGCCCTTGCCGCCTGCTGGGGCGACAGTTCCACCGGTGCCGGTGTCCGCACCGCCGGCGCCTCCGTTGCCTCCGTTGCCGCCGCTGCCGGCATTGCCGCCGGCGCCTCCGTTGCCGCCAGCGCCTCCCTTCCCGCCACCGCCGCCGTCGAACCCGGGCGCACCGGCCGCGCCGTTGCCGCCGCTGCCACCACTGCCGCCGTTGCCGACCGAGCCGCCGTTGCCGCCGGCCCCGCCGTTGCCGCCGTTGGCGCCGGCGGTAACGGCAGTGAAACCGGCTCCGCCGGCGCCGCCGTTGCCGCCGCTGGTGACCGCGGCCCCAGACCCGCCGTCGAGGCCTTTGCTGCCTCCGCTGCCGCCGGTGCCGGGGTTGCCGCCGGTGCCGCCGGTTCCCAACGTGCCCGGGTTGCCGCCGTTGCCGCCGGCCCCGCCGTCGACGTACGTGGCGTTCCCGGCTGCACCTGCTCCGCCGTCGCCGGGGGTGCCGGCGTTGCCGCCGTGGCCGCCGGCTCCACCGTTGCCATTCGCTCCGGCGGTGCCGTGTGCGGCTGTGCCGCCGTTGCCGCCGGCCCCGCCATTGCCGCCGCTGCCGGCTTTGCCGCCCGACCCGCCGTCTTGGCCGGCTCCGTTGTTGACCCCGGCCACTCCTGCCGCGCCGGTGACGCCGTCGCCGCCGTTACCGCCGGCGGCACCGGCGCCGCCCGCCCCGCCATTGCCGCCGTTACCGCTGATTGAGCCGCCTGAGCCGCCGTTGCCGCCGTAGCCCCCGCTGCCACCTGCCCCGCCGTCGGTGCCGGAGTCGCCGGAAGTGACGCCGTTGACGCCGGCCTTGCCTGCGGCGCCATCGGCGCCGGCTCCGCCATTGCCGCCGTTGCCGACGAGCCCGCCGTTGCCTCCGGCTCCGCCATTGCCACCCGTCGCGCCGGCGATGACAGCGTTAGCGCCGGCTCCGCCGTGGCCTCCGTTGCCGCCGCTGGTGGGCGTAGTGCCGGCTACGCCGTTCGCGCCAAAGCTGGCTCCGGGGCCGCCTGGTACACCGCCCGCCCCGAAGCCGCCGCCGGCGCCGGGGTTGCCGCCGTTGCCGCCGGCTCCGCCGCTGCCGGCGACGAAGGCATTGGTCACGACGCCGTTCCCGCCGCTACCACCGTCGCCGGCCTTACCGCCCAAGCCGCCATCGCCGCCGGTCCCGCCGTTGCCGTTGGCGCCCGAGGCCAGGGCCACTCCGCCAAGGCCGCCGGCACCACCCTTGCCACCGGTGCCGCCGCCCGCGCCGCTCCCGCCGTTCCCGCCGTTACCGGTGGCGGAGAGTGGGTCGCCATCGGCGCCGTTGCGGCCGGTGCCGCCGACTCCACCGACCCCGCCATCCCCGCCTTTGCCGCCGGAGCCGCCGCTTCCGGATATCGAGCCGCCGTTGCCGGCCATACCGCCCTGCCCGCCGAGACCGCCATCGCCGCCTAGGGTGCCGGCTGAGTGGTTGGAGTTGCCGTTAGCCCCGTCGCCACCCGCACCGCCCGTGCCGGCGTTGCCGCCGTTGCCGCCGTTGCCGTACTTGCCGCCATTGCCGCCGACACCGCCTTCGCCGCCGGCCCCGCCGGTGCCGCCCGGGTTGCCTGTGCTGCCTAGCATGAATCCGCTGCCGCCAGCGCCGCCAGTGCCGCCGACACCGCCCTGACCGCCGTTGCCGCCGCTGGTGGGCGAGGAGCCGGGGCTGCCGTTCGCGCCGGTGGTAGATCCGGTACCGCCCGTGCCGCCGGACCCGCCGGTGCCCGGGTCACCGCCGTTGCCGCCCTTGCCACCTGCCCCGCCGTCCTGACCGGGACCGCCCGGGATGGTTGATTTGGCACCGGCCCCGCCGGCCCCGCCGGCGCCGCCGCTGCCAGCCGTCCCGCCGGCGCCGCCGTTGGCGGCGGCCCCGCCGGCGCCGCCGGTCCCTGTGGTGCCGTGTGCTGCCGTGCCTCCGCTGCCGCCCTTGCCGCCGTTGCCGCCGGCCCCGCCATTGCCTCCGCTGCCGCCCTTGCCGCCGTCAATGCCATCAGAGCCGATCCCGCCGCTGCCGCCGCTCCCGCCGTTGGCGCCGTTGCCGCCGTTACCGCCGGGTGCGCCTTGGCCGCCCTTGCCGCCGCTGCCGCCGTTGCCGGATATCGAGCCGCCTTGGCCGCCGCTGCCGCCGTTTCCACCGCTACCGCCCGCTTGACCAAGGCCACCGTTGCCGCCAGCCTGACCAGTGCCGTCGGGTCCTGGCTGGCCGCTGGTGCCTGGCATGCCGGCGGCCCCGTTGCCGCCGGCACCGCCGGCCCCGCCGTTGCCGACCGAGCCTCCGTTACCGCCTGTCCCGCCGGCGCCACCGTCGACGCCCGCGCTCACGGCGCTGAACCCGGCGCCGCCATTGCCGCCGTTGCCGCCGGCGGTGACCGCGGCCCCGGGGCCGCCGTCGGTGCCGTTGCTGCCGCCGCTGCCGCCGATGCCATGGTTGCCGCCGGTTCCGCCGGCCCCGAGGGTGCCGGGGTTGCCGCCGTTGCCGCCGGCACCGCCGTTCATGAAGGTGGCGTTGCCGGCCGCGCCGGCGCCGCCGTCTCCGGGGGTGCCGGCGTTGCCGCCTTTGCCGCCGGCTCCGCCGTCGCCGTTGGCGCCGAGGGTGCCGTGGGCGGAGGAGCCGCCGTCACCGCCGGTGCCGCCGTTACCGCCGGCCCCGCCGTTGCCGCCCGAGCCGCCGGCTTGGCCGGCGCCGTTGTCGGTTCCGGCGGTTCCGGCCTTGCCGGTGATGCCGGCCCCACCGTTGCCGCCGTCGGCCCCGGCGCCGCCTTTCCCGCCGGCCCCACCGTTACCGGAGATCGCGCCGCCGGAGCCGCCGGCCCCGCCGCGCCCGCCGGCCCCACCGGCCATGCCCGGGTTGCCCGGGTCGCCTGCGGCCAGCCCGTCGGGTCCGTTGGTGCCGGCGGCGCCGTTGCCGCCGACACCCCCGGCCCCACCGTTGCCGACCGAGCCGCCGTTGCCGCCGGCACCGCCGGCGCCGCCATTGACACCCGCGGCCACGGCGTTGAACCCAGCGCCGCCGGTGCCGCCGTTGCCGCCGCTGGTGACCGCCGCTCCCGCCCCACCGTCGAGGCCTTTGCTGCCGCCGGTGCCGCCGATGCCGGGGTTGCCGCCGTTGCCGCCGACCCCGATGGCGCCGGGGTTGCCACCGTTGCCGCCGGCGCCGCCGTTGACGAACAGGTCGGTGCCGGCCGCGCCCGCTCCACCGTCACCGGGGGTGCCGGCGTTGCCGCCGTGGCCGCCGGCGCCGCCGTCGCCGTTGACCCCGGCCGTGCCGTGGGCGGCGGTGCCGCCGTCCCCGCCGGCGCCACCTGCCCCGCCGGCACCCCCATTTCCGCCCGAGCCGCCGGCCTGGCCGGCGCCGTTGTCTACCCCGGCCGTCCCGGCCTTGCCCGTGATGCCGTTGCCGCCGTTGCCGCCGGTGGCGCCGTTGCCGCCGGCCCCGCCGGCCCCGTTACCGGACACCGCCCCGCCCAGGCCGCCGGATCCACCGTGACCGCCGGCCCCGCCGGCGACGCCCGGATTGCCGGAGTCGCCAGGATTGACCCCGCTGGGACCGGCGGTGCCGGCGGCGCCGTTGCCGCCGACACCCCGGCCCCACCGTTGCCGACCGAACCGCCGTTGCCGCCGGCACCGCCGCTGCCACCGGAAACACCGGCGGCGACGGCGTTGAACCCGGCCCCACCGGCGCCGCCGTTGCCGCCGGCGGTGACCGCCGCCCCAGATCCGCCGTCTAGGCCTTTGCTGCCGCCGGTGCCGCCGATGCCGGGGTCACCGCCGGTCCCGCCGGTCCCGACCGCTCCGGGGTTGCCGCCATTACCGCCGGCGCCGCCGTTGACGAACAGGTCCGTGCCGGCCGCTCCGGCGCCGCCGTCGCCGGGGGTGCCCGCGTTGCCGCCGTGGCCGCCGGTTCCGCCGTTGCCGTTGACCCCGGCCGTGCCGTGGGCGGCGGTGCCGCCGTCCCCGCCGGTGCCGCCGGCCCCGCCGGCCCCGCCATTCCCGCCGGAGCCACCGGCCTGGCCTGCGCCGTTGTCGGTGCCGGCTGTTCCGGTCTTGCCGCTGATGCCGTCACCGCCGTTGCCGCCGGTGGCACCACTGCCACCGGCCCCACCGGCCCCGCCGTTGCCGGACACCGTCCCGCCCAGGCCGCCAGCCCCGCCGTGACCCCCGCCCCACCGGCCATGCCGGGCGTGCCGGACTCACCCGGGTTCACCCCGCTGGGGCCAGAGGTGCCGGCGGCTCCGTTGCCGCCGGCACCCCCAGCGCCGCCATTGCCGACCGAACCCCGTTACCCCCGGCACCCCGGCCCCGCCGCTGGCGCCCGCGGCGACCGCGCTGAACCCGGCCCCACCCGCACCGCCACTGCCACCGCTGATCACCGCCAGCCCCGGGCCGCCGTCGGCGCCGGCAACCGCACCCGCGCCGCCGGCCGCACCGCCGTGCCCGCCGCCACCGGCGGCCCCGGGTTGCCGCCGTTACCGCCGGCCCCGCCGTTGACGAAGCTCGCCGTCCCGGCGGCACCGGCGCCGCCGTCGCCGGGCAACCCGGCCGCCCCACCGGACCCGCCGGCCCCGCCGTTACCGGCCACCCCGGCCTGGCCCAACAGCCCGCCCGCCCCGCCGGCCCCACCGGTGCCGCCGTCACCGCCCAGACCGCCGTCGGCACCGGACCCGCCGTGCCCACCAGCACCGTTGTTGACCCCGGCAGCCCCTGCTTGGCCGGTCAGCCCGCTGCCGCCGGCCCCGCCGGCACCGCCCGCTCCGCCCAAACCGCCCGAGCCGCCGTCGCCGACGAACACCCCGCCCCGGCCCCCGGCCCCGCCCATGCCGCCGTTTCCGGCGCCGCCGCCGTTGGTGCCCGAATCACCGGGGTTGACCCCGTTGTGCCCGGCCGTGCCGGACAGGCCGGCACCTCCGACTCCGCCGATGCCGCCGTCGCCGAACACGATTGCCTGCCCGCCGGCGCCGCCGACGCCCCCGACCCCGCCCAGAGTCACCGCCGTGCCCCCGCGCCGCCGGCACCGCCGTTACCCATCAACCAGCCCCCGGCGCCGCCGCTGCCCCCGGCACCCCCGGCCACTCCGGCACCGCCGGCCCCGCCTGTGCCGATCAACCCCGCCGCACCACCGGCCCCACCCGCCAACGGCGAGCTCCCGGTCGGGCTGTAACCCGCACCACCGTCCCCGAACCACAACCCGCCCGCACCACCAGTCGGGCTGGCCGCCGTCCCCGCGGCCCCGTTGCCGATCAAAGCCCGGCCCAGCAACAACTCGGTGGGGAAGTTCAGGATCGGATCCAACACCTGCCCGAACACACTGTTGATCCACCACTGACTCACCGTGTGCGTCGGCCCGTACACCAACAGCTGGAAGAGGCTGGAAACCGGAGACGCGGCCACCGCCGCCGCCGACCCCTGCAGCCACGCTGCGGCACCGACCTCCGCGCCGGCGTACTCGCTGGCCGCCGACCGCAACGCCGTCACGAACTGGTCCTGGTAACTGGCCGCCTGCGCCGCCAACGCCTGATACTCCCGCGCATGGGTACCGAACAAGGCCGCAATCGCCGCCGACACCTCATCACCCGCGGCCGCCGCCACCTGCGTCGTCGGCATCACCGCCGCCGCATTGCCGGCACTGACATCCGCACCGATCCGCGCCACATCCGAAGCCGCCTGGGTCACGGCCTCCGGCGACACACTGAGAAACGACATAGCCCGAAGACCCCCTGCGCCCGAATTCACTTCTGCCCGTACGTCACTTCAGTCACACCCCGTGGGGTATCCAGAGAACGACGTTCTCCGATGAAACGATTTCGGTTGCCGGATCTTTAGGGCCGAAAGTCCCTCCGGGCGCGTCCGATGGTCCTGAGCCCTGCTCCGTCGGGTGCCTGCCGCGACCCCGGCGGGCGAAATACGATTGATCTGCGCGACGGCCAGACGTGTGGAGCGCTTGTTGTTACTGTTACAAGGGGTCGCTGCTCACTTTTGCGAGGTCAGCGCGAGGATGCCGATGGCCGATCTGGGAGGACGGGGTCTGTGAGTTTCTTTACACTGCCACCGGAAATCAACTCGTTGCGAATGTTCCTCGGTGCTGGAAGCGCACCGATGTTGCAGGCTGCGGCGGCGTGGGACGGACTGGCGGCTGAGTTGGGTACCGCAGCCCAATCGTTCGGGTCGGTGATCTCCAATCTGGCGGGACAAGCGTGGCAGGGTGCCGCGTCGGCAGCCATGGCGGCCGCG
This sequence comes from Mycobacterium sp. Z3061, assembly GCF_031583025.1. Taxonomy (NCBI): domain Bacteria; kingdom Bacillati; phylum Actinomycetota; class Actinomycetes; order Mycobacteriales; family Mycobacteriaceae; genus Mycobacterium; species Mycobacterium pumcae. The sequence goes on from NZ_CP134062.1 coordinate 1,817,633, forward strand.
GCCGCCCCCTATGCGGGCTGGCTGGCCGCCGCCGCCGCACAGTCACAGGGTGCCGCCGGGCAGGCGCTGGCGGTGGTCAGTGCCTTTGAGGCTGCCCAGGCAGCCACCATTCACCCGGGTGCGGTGGACGCCAACCGGAACGCCTTCGTGAACCTGATCATGACCAATCTGTTCGGACAGAACGCGCCCGCGATCGCCCTGGCCGAGAGCATCTACGAGGAGATGTGGGCGCAGGACGTCAGCGCGATGGCCAGCTACTACTCCGGGGCGGCGGCCGCTGCGGCACAGGTCGTGCCGTGGCAGTCGGTACTGCAGAGCTTCCCGGCCCTGGCGGGTGGGATTGCCAGCGGCCTGAGCGGCGCGGCCGGCGGCGGTGGCGGTGGCGGCACCGCCGGTGCTGCGGGTGGGGGAGGTGGCGCGAGCGGCGGCGGAGGCGCCCCGCCCCAAGCCACGGGTGCCGAGGGCGCGGCAGCTGCCGGTGGTGGCGGCGGCGGAGTCGGCAGCGCCGACAGCGGCCTCGCCCCGGCCAGCTACACCGGCGGCGACGCGGGTGCTTACACCGGCGGCACCGCCGCTGGGACCGATGTCGGCAGCGCGGCGGCTACCAGCGCAAATCCCGGCGTGGCCACTTCGGGCGTCGGTGGCTTCGGGATGATGCCGATGCCGATGCCGATGGGTCTAGGCACCCGGAGCGCCGGTCTACTCGGCGACGGACCCTCGATGCCGGTGCCCGCCAAGGCCGAGGAGAAGGAAGAAGAGGCCGCCGCAGTCGAGGAAGCCACCGCAGAAGCAGAAGTCACGGCCGAAACGCCCGAGTCCGAAGTGCCGGCCATGAGCGTGCTGCCCACGGCGGTCCCCGGCGCCGCGGCGGCGGCAGCTCCCGGCGAAGCGAAGCCGGCCACGCAACCAGCAGCGGGAGCATCCAGGATCCCGGCATCGGGATTCCGCGCGTCGGACGCCGTCGCAGAGGAAGCCGAAGAAACGGTAGCCACGCTACGTCCGAAGATCGCCCCCGGCGAGTTTCGCCCCCGGGCCGAGGAAGAGGAAGAAGCGCGGGTCCAGATCCCCGGCGCTTGACGCGTCGCTAGTGCGCAGGGGCGCGCAGCAGGCTCAGCGCCGTGCGGCCCAGCACGATGGGGTCGAGCGGATGCGGCACCGCCGCCTCCGCGCGTGACCAGCTGGCCAGCCAGGCATCGTCCGGACGCCCGGTCAGCACCAGAATCGGGGGGCACGACGACAGCTCATCCTTGAGCTGCTTGGCAATCCCCATGCCGCCGGTCGGCGCAGCCTCTCCGTCGAGGATGGCCAGGTCGATGCCGCCCTCGTCCATCGTGCGGATCACCATCGGGCCGGTGGCGACCTCGACGTAGCTCAGTTCGGGCAGGTCCGGGTGCAGCCGTTTACCCAGGGCCTGCTTCACCTGTTCGCGGGTATGGACGTTGTCGCTGTAGACGAGGATGCGCAGCGGGCTGGAGTCGGGCACGGTGCAGATGTTAATTCACGCGGTCTGAGCCGGGTGCACGAAGACGGCTTCAGCGGACACCGTGACTGCGTTGGACATCACCCCGAGTTTGTTCCAGTCCAGGTCGAACCGGGATCGGTCGATCTGCGTCCGGCCCGAAACCCGAACCGACCCGTCGTCGAGTTCGGTGATCGTCACCGGGAGGGGCACAGGTTCCGTAATGCCCTTGATGGTGAAGTGGGTGTGCAGGTCGGCGGACTTTCCGGTAGCCGGGTGCAGGGCGTTGACGACGACGGCGATCTCGCCGAAGCGTTCGACGTCGAAGAAGTCGGCCGAACGCAGGTGCTTGTCGCGGCGTGCGATCCCGGTGTCCAGTGAGGCGACCTGGATGTCGATCCGGCCCGACACCTCGCCTTCGCCGGTGAGGCGGCCCTCGCCGCTGAACTCGGTGAAGGCGCCTTTGACGGGCATCAGGCCCCACATGTTGCGGATCTTGAAGGTGACGGCGGAGCGGTCGGGCACCAGAGCCCACGTCCCGGCGGATTCCGGGTCGGTGAGCAGAGTTTCCAGCGTGGTCATCGTGAGTCCCTGACTAGTAGGGGCGCGAGGTCTGCGGGGTCGAAGTACTCGTCTATGTGGTTGATAAGACCTTCTTTGTCCACCTTGATCACTATGCAAACCCGCATCGCGATCGACTGGCCGCCGTGGCCTGTGGCGTGCAACACGTGCTGCTGGACGAATCCGTTTTCGAATACCTGGCGGTCCAGGATTTCGTAGCCGCGCGTAGCGGTGGTCGAGAGGAACCAGTCGATGACGCGCAGTGCCCGCGGCTTGTCATCACAGGTGGTCGGGTCGCGGCGGCCGTCGGTGCGCCAGACGGCGACGTCGTCGCCCCACATCGAGGCGACGGTCTCCCGGTCGCCCTTCTCGATTGCGCTGAACAGCCGGTCGGCCAGTTCGTTGACGGTCATGAAAGCGGCTCCTCGTCGTTTTCGGCGGCGTCGTATCCCGGGTGGGCGGCGGCGAGTCGGTGTCGTACCAGCGTGCGCAGGCACGCGGCGACGTCGTCGCCGCGGTCGTCGAGCTCACCGGCACGGATCGCTGCGGCCAGGGCGGGTTCGTCGGCGAAGCCCAGGCCGGTCAGGGCGGCGCGAACCTCGGTCTCGCCGGGGTTTTGCAGTTCGCGCTCGACCATGCGCAGGGCATTGGCGGCCACTCGGGCGTGGAAATTGACCTGGCCGGTGGTCGCATCCCGCACGTCGTTCTCCAGGAACTCGGCGACGGCGGCGACCAGTTCGGCCGCGGTGGGCCGGCCGTGTAGGTTCACGAATCCTCCAACAGCTCAAGCAGATCCCATTCGTTCTCACACACCCGGCGACCGATCGTCGCCAGCTCCACCGAGCGGGTCTGCCCGCTCAGGTGGCGTTCGGCCTGATAACGGCAGATGACACCCCAGCGCAACGTGGCCAGCACCAGCCACCAGTGGAAAGCGGTCCGGTCGACCGTCGTTGCGCCGGCCTCCTCATAGGAGCGCAGGAAGCTTTCGATACTGCCCAGTCCGCCGGCTGCACGGCTGGCGGGCGCGCCGAACCGCCACGCGCGCACGCAGAACCAGGCCAGGTCCTCGTAACGCTCGCCGACGTGCACCAGCTCCCAGTCCAGCACGGCGGCCAGGTCGGAGCCGTCGACAATCAGGTTGCCCATCCGGAAATCGCCGTGCACCAGCACGGTGGGCGACGGCGCAGGCCGGTGGGCGCTCAGCCAGCGGATCGTCCATTCGAAAGTGGCTGTGGTGTCACCCATGTCGTCGAGCTGCTGGCGGGAATGCTCGACGGGGTCATCGTGGGCAAGGTCGGGATCGCCGGCATCGGCGCGATGAATCGCGGCCAGGGCCTGCGCGCATTGCTGCAGCAGCCGCTGCGGGTCGTCGAGCTGGCGGTAGATGCGCCGGACGATGGTCTCGCCCTTGATCTCCTCACAGATCAGAAACGGATTACCCAGTGCCGCAAGAGAATTATCAGCAACCAGCACATGCGGCACCGGTGCCCCCGCAGCTGCCGCGGCGGCCTGCACCCGGGCTTCCAGTTCCATGCCGGCGTGGATGTCGTCGGGTGGTCCGGTACGCAGAATCAGGGGTCTTCGGTCGCTGCCGGTGACGGCGTCGAACGCCCAGGTGGTGCGGCTGGCGCCGCCGGTGAGCACCCGCAGGTTGTCGATCGCCACGCCGTCGCCCAATACCGGCTCGAGCAGCCCGGTCAAGCTTTCGGACAGTGTCATCTCTTGGTCACTTCTTGCCGAACTTGAACAGCCGCTGGGCAACCCGGCGGATCTGAATCTCCTCCGCACCCTCGGTGATCCGGTAGCGCCGGTGATGGCGGTAGATGTGTTCGAGTTGCTCGTGCCGGCTGTAACCGATGCCGCCGAGCACCTGCATGGCGCGGTCGGCCGCATCGCACACCAGCCGGTTGGCCCGGTAATTGGCCATCGACACCTTGTCGGAGACCGCCATGTGGTGGTTGCGATCCAATTGGGTTGCGGCGTAATACACCAGCAGTCGCACCATCTGCGCCTCGGTCTGCAGTTCCACCAGCGGCCACTGCACCGCCTGGTTCACCGCCAGCGGCTTGCCGAAGACCTGACGTTCGCCGGCGTAGGCCACGGCACGGTCGATGCAGTACTGGGCGGCGCCGAGGCTGCTGGCGGCCTGACGAATCCTGTTCTCGTGCAGGAAGGTCTGGCCGACTTCCAGTCCGCGGTCCACCTCGCCCAGGATCGCGTTGTCGGGCACCCGGACGTCCTTGAGCTCCACCTCGGCATGGTCGGTGGGCATGTTGAACGTCCACCAGTAGTACGGGATGGTGAAACCGGGCGAGTCGCACGGCACCAGAAAAGCCGTGATGCCGCGCGCCTGGCCGGGTTCGCCCGAGGTGCGGGCGAACACCAGGTCGTGGGTGGCACGATGGACGCCGGTGTTGAATCGCTTGGCGCCGTTGATCACCCAGTCGTCACCGTCGCGGACGGCAGTGGTTTCCAGCCAGGTGGCATCCGAGCCGTGCTTGGGCTCGGTCAGCCCGAACGCCATCGACCGCTCACCGGTGATCAGCGCCTCGGTCCACTCTTTCTTCTGCACGTCGGTGCCGAACCGGTCCATCATGATCACCTGCGGGAAGTTGCCCACGATCGACGATTCGTCCTGCAGGTCGTTGTGCAGGCCAAGTCCCTTGTGCGCCAGATGCTCCCGGATGACCGCCATGTCGATGTTGGTGCCGTCGCGCCCGCCGAACTGCGACGGCAGCCCGTACCGCAGCCAGCCGGCCCGGTCGGCGCGCCTGCGCATCTCGCCGAGCAGGTCTTCCCATTCCCGGCGGGGGATGCCGCCGTTGTCCCAGTCGGTGCGGGCATTCTCGCGCCGATGGTCGAAGTACTGGATGTTCTCGCGTTCCAGCGGCTTGATCTCGGTTTCGATGAACTCGTCCATCTCCGCAAGCAGACCCGGAAGGTGTTCGGGCAGGCTGAAATCCACGTTGATCTCCTTTGTCTTGTCAAGCGCCGTACAAAGTCTTCTTCCAGATCCGCGACAGCAGGGCTATGGCGTCGTCGTCGCTGATCGTCACGCCCAGGTCCGGCTTCCCGACGAACACGGTGGTGAAGTTCTCGAAGAGCAGCGCGATGGCCGCCGCCGTGTGCTCCGGGTTGAGCTCGCTGCCGTGGCCCTGTTCCTGCGCGCGACGCACCGAAGCGGCCACGATGTCCATTCCGAATCGCCGGAATTCGTTCTGGACGTCGGCGAACCGTTGTTGGGTGGCGGCCAGCTGAGCCACCGCGATCATGATGCCGATGTTCTGCTTGAACATGCCCCAGTAGCCGGTGACCACGGAGGTGAAGAAGGCATCGTCATCCGGTGATTCGGGCAGCTGAACCCGCAAGCCCGACGGCTCGACGACGTCGTGCAGGAACGACTCCGCCAGCGCGGCCAGCAGATCTTCCTTGTCGGTGAAATAACGGTAGAACACCGCCGACGACTTGCCGGCGGCAGAGGTGATGTCGGCCAGGGTGGTCCCATGAAAACCCCGCTCCGCGAACAGCTTCCGCGCCGCCAGCTCGATGGCCTGGCGCGTCTGCTGGCCCTTGGCGCTGAGCACTTCTGCCGGCATCAGGTCCGCATCCGGTCTCCCGCGCGCAGCAGGGCGCTCGGCAGGTCATGGCCGACGGCCGCTCGGGCAACCTGCGCGGCGGCGATCGCGGCCGGCAGGTCCACGTCGACGTCGAACCCGCTGTCGGTCAGCAGGTACACCAGGTCCTCGGTGGCGATGTTGCCGGTCGCCCCCGGCGCGAAGGGGCAACCGCCCAGTCCGCCCACCGAGGCGTCCAGTCGGGTGACACCGGCCGCCACAGCGGCGTACGCGCTGGCCAGGCCGGCGCCGCGGGTGTTGTGGAAGTGTGCGCCCAGCGGCAACTCGCCGACCACCGGATGTAGTTTCCTCACAAGCGAAGTCACCCGCCCCGGCGTGACCGTGCCGATAGTGTCGGCGATGCAGAACCGGTCCGCGCCCCGCTCGCGCGCCGCGGCGGCGATGTCCAGCACGCGTTGCGGGGGAGTGGGCCCGTCGAACGGGCAGTCCCACGCGGTGGCGACGATCACCTCGACGGCCGCGTCGGCGTCGTGCACGATGGCGACGATCTCGCTGATCTGGTCGGTGGCCTCGGCGCTGGACCGCCCGACATTGGCCTGGCTGAAGGCGTCCGATGCCGCGACCACGTACTCGATGGACCGCAACCCGGCGGCGATCGCCCGCCTGGCTCCGTTCGGACTGGCCACCAACGCGGAGAATTCGATGTCAGGGTAGTTGTGCAGTTCGGCGGCGAGCTCGGCGGCGTCGGCCATCGACGGCACCTTCGACGGCGACACGAAGGCGGTGGCCTCGACCTCGCGCACGCCGGTGGCGGCCACCGCGGCCAACAGTTCCAGCTTGGCCGACAACGGGATTGGCTTCTCGATCTGCAACCCGTCGCGGAGCGCCACCTCGCGGATGTCGACGTGGGGGCTCATATGACCTCCTCGGCCACCAACGACGCGACTTCGTCAGCCGTTTTGCCCAGCAGCCCGGTATAGACGTCGTCGTTGTGCTGCCCCGGGCGGGCGGGACCGGCATTGCGCACGCCGCCCGGAGATTCCGAGAGCACCGGCACGATCCCCGGACCGAGGACGTCGCGGCCCAGGCGTTCGTCGTGGTGCGGTACCAGCATGTGGCGGGCCCGTAGCTGCGGGTCGTTCACCACCTCGGCGACGGTGTTGATCGGGCCGGCGATCACGCCTGCGGCGGACAGTGTTTCGATGATCTCGGCGGGTGCGCGCTGGGCGGCCCAGGCGCCGATGATCTCGTCCAGCTCGTCCTGGTTGCGTCCCCGGGCGCCGTGGGTGGCGAACCGGTCGTCGGTGACCAGCTCCGGGCGCTCCATTGCCTTGCACAGCCGGGCGAAGACGGTGTCCTGGTTGGCGGCGATCACCACCCACGAGCCGTCGGCGCTCTGATAGATGTTCGACGGCGCGATGCCCTCCAGCCGGGTACCCGACGGGCCCCGCACCACACCGCCGACGTCATAATCAGGGATGGTGGATTCCTGCACCGCCAAACAGGATTCGGTCAGCGCGACGTCGACCACCTGGCCGTGCCCGGTGACGCTGCGGCGGTGCAGCGCGGCCAGTGCGCCCTGGGCGCCGAACATGCCGGCCAGCGTGTCGCCCAGCGACAGCGCGAGCCGGGGTGGCGGGCCGCCGGGGAAGCCGTTGAGGTGTCGCAGCCCGCTGGCCGCCTCGGCGACCGACGCGTAGCCGGCCTTGCGGGCGTCGGGTCCGGTCTGGCCGTAGCCGGAGACGCGGACCAGGATGATGCCCGGATTGCGTTCGGTGAGCACGTCATAACCCAGGTTCCACTTCTCCAAGGTGCCCGGCCGGAAGTTCTCCACCACTATGTCGGACTTCTCGACGAGATCCAGGAAAAGCTCGCGCCCCCGCGGCTTGCGCAGGTCGAGGGTGATGGCCCTCTTGTTGCGGGCGTGCACGGTCCAGAACACGCGATGGCCGTCCATTTCGGCCTGCCCCCAGGTCCGCAACGGGTCCGGGGCGCCCGGTGGTTCCACCTTGATGACGTCGGCGCCCATGTCTCCGAGCAGGCGGCCGACGAACGGGCCCGCGATCAGGGTGCCGAGTTCGAGCACCCGGATACCGTCGAGAGCACCGGTCACTGCGAGCCCACGAAGTCGTGCCGGGTCAGCCAGTCGGTGACGATATCCACCGCCTGGCGTAGCTTGTCCCGCTGGTCGGGTCCCGCGTAATAGTGTGTGGCGCCGGGGATTTCGTGCATCTCCTTGTCCGGGTGCCCGATCGCCTCGTAGAGCCGACGGGTGTGGCTGGGTGTGCATGCGTCGTCGCCCAGGTTACCGATCACCAGGGCAGGGATCGTGAGGTCCTTCCCGCACGCTACGCCGTCGCCCCGGGCCTCGTCATAGCTCCACTGCGACAGCCACCCGCGCAACGTCGAGAACCGCGCCAGGCCGACCGGGCTCATGTTCACCACCTGGGGGTCGCCCAGGTAACAGGTGCCCGGCGTGCGCTCGTTGGGGTCGACGGTGGGGTCCAGCCAGCGCGGGTCGGCCATGGTGCCGTGTACGACGAAGCAGAACTCGTCATCCGGGCGGCCGGCCGACTTGAGTTCGGCCAGCTTCTCACGGACCCACGCGGTGATCCGCCGGTTGCGGTCGATCTGCGCCTGCCGGTAGCGGGTCAGGAACTCGTCGGTGTAGGGCGGTTGATTGGGGTTGTCCGGGTTGTAGAGATCCAGCTCGGGGTCGCGCTTGGTCGGGTCGGCTTCGTCGAGAATGGACGCATCCAGCCACTCGGTCAGGGTGCCGTGCCGGCTGATGTGCGCGGCCAGCAACATGATGCCGTCGGCGGCCGGCAAATCGAGCTGGGTCAGGTCGGGGCCGTCACCGGACGGGCTGGCGGTGATGGTCGCGTGCTGGGCCTGCTGCTGATAGAACACCGACAGCGAGCCGCCGCCACTCCAGCCGGCCAGCACCACCTTGCGGTAGCCCAACCGGTTCTTGGCGTCCTTGATGCATTCGCCGAGGTCCTCGACCACCTTCTCCATCAGCAATGCGGAGTCGGTGCCGCGGAAACGGCTGTTGCAGTAGATGACATGATGCCCGGCGCGGGCCAGCGCGTTGATCATCGGCAGGTACGCGCCGCCGCCGATCGGATGCATGAACACCAGCACGGTGTCGGACGCCCGGTCCTTCGGCTTGAGCAGATAGCTTTCCAGCACCGTGATTTCCGCGAGCCCGCCGTAGACGTCGCGGACGCCGGAATTGTTCTGGAAGGCAACGAGATACGGGATGCGCTCGTAGTCGTGTTTCATGAGTGCTGCCCCAGGTCGTGCGCCAGCACCTCGGCCGACGGGATCAGCCGGCGACGGGTGTCGATCGCGATCACCTGCCAGTCGACGCTGGAGTACTCGTCGAATTTGCGCCGCGCGCGTTCGCGTGCCTTCTCCGGCGCGCCGTGGTGAACCCCTTGCGGCGCATGCGATATCAGGCCCGGTGGCATCGGGATGCCGTAGAGCGAGCCGCCGTGGAAGAACGCGATCTCGTCGTAGTCGACGTTGCGGTGATACCAGGGGGTGCGTTCGGTGCCGGGGACGGTTTCGGCCGGTTTGGGCAGGAAGTTCATCACGTAGACGCCGGTCGCCTGCATGAACAGATGGACGGTCGGCGGCAGGTGCATGCTGTCGGAGGTGATGACGTTGTAGTCGGCGATGTTGAACGTGAACGCGAAGTTGTCGCCGCGCCAGCCTTCGACATCGATCGGATTATGTTGGTAGTAAAGGGTAGTCGTCGAGCCGGCATGCTCTGATTCCCGGTGAATCAGCCGAACTTCGTACTCGTCCCGGCCGTCGTCTTCGATCGGGGCCGGCTCGGGGATGACGGCCTGCGACGGATCGAACGGGAAGTGCCGTCCCAGCGCTCCGGGCGGCGGCACCCGGAACTCGTCGGTGGCCTCGATCATCAGCAACGTGGTTGCTTCTGCGGTTTCGGGATCCGGAATCTGGCGCCAGGTCGTCGCTTTCGGCAGGTACACCCAGTCGCCGGTGCGGTAGCGCAACGGCCCGAACTCGGTCTCCAGCAGGCCGGCGCCGTCGTGCACGAAGCACAGCAGGTCGCCGTCCACGTGGCGGGTGTAGAACGGCATCTCCTCGTGGCGCCGGCTCAGGAACACCCGGCAGTCGGCGTTGCTGAACATCAGCAGCGGTCCGCCGTTGACGTCGGTGGCGTCACTGGGTTTGAGCTGCTCAGCCAGGACGTCGACGGGGCGCAGTGGGCCGACGGCGCGGAAGGCGGTGGGGTCGTGGCGGCGGTAGATGTTGGCGGTGCGCCCGGTGAAGCCGCCGCGGCCCAGTTCGTCGTCCTTGAGGCCGTCGAGGTCGGCGTGGACACGGCGCGGTGTCCTGCCTTTACGCAAGTGGACAAACGATTCCATGAAGCGGCCTCCAGATAGCGTGCAGAAAGTAAAAGTGACATTACTTTCTGTTTTGCGCGTGGGCAAGGGGCTGCGCCCGTCACGCCGGATCTAGCGGACCCGCAGAACGACCTTGCCCTTGGCGGTGCGGTTTTCCAGCGACGCCACCGCTGCCGCCGCTTCTTCGAGCGGGAAGACCTCCGGCTCCGGGGCGCGCAGCTTGCCCGAGGTGAACAGCTCTTCGAGGGCCGCCCACTGCTCTTCGAGCGAGCCGGGGTGGCGGCCCGCCCAGGCGCCCCACCCCACGCCGACGACGTCAATGTTGTTGAGCAGCAACCGGTTTACCTTCACCGTCGGGATCTCGCCGCCGGTGAAACCGATCACCAGCAACCGGCCGGCCGGAGCCAATGAGCGCAGCGAATCGGTGAACCGGTCACCGCCGACGGGATCCACCACGATGTCGACACCGCGGCCACCGGTCAATTCCTTGACCGCGTCCTTGAATCCGTCGGCCAGCACCACGTCGGTCGCCCCGGCGGCAGTGGCGATCTGGCCCTTCTCCTCGGAGCTGACCACCGCGATGACCCGCGATGCGCCCAGCGCCGGGGCCAGTCGCAGCGCCGACGTGCCGATTCCGCCGGCCGCCCCGTGCACCAGCACCGTCTCGCCGGGTTGCAAACGACCGCGGACGGCCAGTGAGAAGTACACGGTCAGGTCGTTGAACAGCACGCCCGCGCCGGCCTCGAAGCTGAGGTTGTCGGGCAGCTTGAACAGCCGGTCGGGCGCGAGCACCGCGACCTCGGCCATGCCGCCGGTCAGCATTGTCAACCCAAGCACCCGGTCGCCGGCCTTGACATGGGCGCCCTCTGGCGCCGACCGCACCACCCCGGCGATCTCGGCGCCGAGGGTGAACGGCGGGTCCGGCCGGTACTGATACAGCCCGCGGGTGAGCAGCGCATCGGGGAAGGCCACCCCGGCGGCGTGCACATCGACCACCACACCGTCTCCGGTGGGTTCGTCGATGTCTGTCACCTCGATCGCTTCCGGACCATCCAGCCGAGTCACCCGTGCTGCGCGCATGCCGATCACCCTACTTCCGGCTCAGAAGCCACCCGCGACCCGTACGACGGCCCGGCCCGTGAAGGCCCCGGCGCGCACCTGGTCGAGAACTCCGACCACATCCTTGACGTCGACCTCGGTGGTGACCGCGTCGAGGTGACGCGGCCGCAGCGAATCGCCCAATCGCGCCCACAGGTCGCGGCGCGGACCGATCGGCAGTTGCACCGAGTCGATGCCGAGTAGGGCGATACCGCGCAGGATGAACGGCATCACCGTGGTGTGCAATGCCACGCCGCCGGTGAGCCCGCTGGCGGCGACCGCGCCGCGGTAGTCCACAGCGCTGAGCACGTCGGCCAGGGTCGCCCCGCCGACGCAATCCACGCCGGCCGCCCAGCGCGCCTTGGCCAGGGGCCGCGGCTTGGCGTCCGGATCGGCCGGCAACCGGCCGATAACCTCCGCAGCGCCAAGCCGTTTCAGTAGTTCCTCAGCCTGCGGCTTGCCGGTGGACGCCACCACCTGAAAGCCGGCAGCGGCCAGCAGGTCCACGCTCACGGTGCCGACGCCACCGGACGCACCGGTGACCACGACAGGCCCGTCTCCTGGCGTGATGCCCCAGTCGGTGAGCGCCTGCACGCTCATCGCCGCAGTGAAACCCGCGGTCCCGATCGCGGCGCCGTCGCGCGGACTCAGCGCCCCGAGCGCCACCACCTGGTCTGCGGGCAGTCGCGCGTACTCGGCGTATCCACCGTGATGGCCGGTGCCGATCTGGTAGCCGTGCGCCACCACGGCATCACCTACGGCGAAGTCCGGTGAGTGCGAATCGACCACCTCGCCGGTGAGGTCGATGCCGGGCACTAACGGATAACTGCGCACCACGCCACCGCCCGGCGTCAACGCCAGCGCATCTTTGAAGTTGACGCTGGAATACAGCACGTGGATCGTCACTTCGCCGGGCGGCAGGTCAGTTTCGGAAAGCGTCTGGAATGTCGTCGAAATCTGGTCGCCCTCTTGATGCGCCACCAGCGCGGGGAATTTCTGCATAGGACTCGACGCTAGCCTCAGTTATGGATTCCTTCCCACTTGGTCGTTTTTCGGTTGCCCGGGTCGGCTTCGGAGCGATGCAGCTGCCCGGGCCAGGAGTGTTCGGTCCGCCTCGCGACCGTGACGCGGCAGTGGCCGTGCTACGGCGGGCCGTCGAACTCGGGGTAGACCACATCGACACCGCCCAGTTCTACGGGCCGGACGTCGCCAACCAGCTGATAAGGGAGGCGCTGCACCCGTATCCGGAGAACCTGGCGCTGGTGAGCAAGGTCGGCGGACGCCGTGACGAGGCGGGCGCCTGGCTGCCGCTGGCCGATCCCGCCGCCCTGCGCGCCGACCTCGAAGCGAACCTGCGGACGCTGGGTGTCGACCAGCTGGCGGTGGTGAATCTGCGGTTGATGGACAGCAATGAGCCGGATGACCTGTTCGACGAACAGCTCTCGGTGATGATCACGGCGCGCGACGAAGGACTGATCGGCGGTATCGGGCTCAGCGAGATCACGCACCGGCATCTGCTGCACGCACTGGAGCGCACCGAAATCGCCTGTGTGCAGAATGCTTTCAACCTCGTCGACCGGTCGTCGACTCCGGTGCTGGAGGAGTGCACGGCACGCGGCATCGCGTTCGTGCCGTTCTTCCCCCTCGGTTCGGCCTTCTCGCCGTCGAATCCGGTGCTCGGACACGAGCTGGTGCGCAGCGCCGCCGAACGGCTGGGTCACACCCCGGCGCAGGTCGCGCTGGCCTGGACCCTCGGTGTGGCGCCCAACGTGCTGCTGATCCCGGGCACGTCGTCGGTTGGTCACCTGGAAGAAAACGTCGCCGTCAGGGACATCGAGCTCGACGACGAGCTGCGCGCGCAACTGGACGCGGTGGCCTAACCTGGCGCCGAGCGTGACTTCAGGGCGCTAAGTCGCGAAAATCTGGCCCTCAGTTCACGTTCGGCGAAGAAAATCGGTCGCCAGCGACTCGCCGTCGATGCCCGGGAAGCTGTCCAAGTTGTCGCTGAACATCTTTCCCACGAACGACGGCGCGAAGGGGAAGTCCGAGCCGAAGGTGATGTGACCCGGCTTGGCGAACGCGAGCAGCGACGGCAGCGCGGCGGGGCTCGAGGTGAGGGCAGTGTCGAAGTAGAAGCTGGACAGTTCATCGAGCACCTCGAACGGATCGCGGCCGGTGTCGGCCGTGATCGCCATGGCCATCCGGTAGCTGGCATACGGTACGAAGCCGCCGCCGTGGCTGAGGATGAATCTGATCTCGGGATAGCGCTGACGGATGCCGTTGCGCACCAACAGGAATGCCGCGCGGGTGGTGTCGAGCAGGAAGTCGGTGGCCCACGGCGCGACGCCGGGCACCGTCGGGCCGGGTAGCTCGGCAGGGTGGATGAACACCACGGCGCGCCGTTCGTTCAGCGCGGCGAACAACGGGTCCTGCCCGTCTTCGCCCAGGTACACCCCGTCGTTGTTGGCGAGCAGCACCACCCCGTCGGCCCGCAGCTCGTCCAGCGCGCGCACCGTCTCGGCCACGGCCGCGTCCAGGTGGGGCAGGGGCACCGTGGCGAACAAGCCGAACCGGGCCGACATCAGTTCGGCGCCATAGTCATTGACATCTCGGGCCAGGGCCGCCGCCGCTGCCGCGTCGGGAAGGAAGCTGGTACCCGGCGCGGACACCGAGAGGATGGCGGTGTCGACGCCGAGTTCCGTCATCGTCTGCAGCGATTCCTGCGGGCTCCATTGCGGCAGGTCGCGACCGCCGGCACCGCCGATTCCCGCCGTGCGCAACGCCTTACGGTAGACCTCGGGAATCATGTGATGATGAGTGTCGATTCGGCCCATGTGCGTCCCCCGGATATTTGTCCCGTAGTGATCGCTACGGTAATGTTGAGTGAGTTCCGGAGTCAAGGGGAGTTGCATGGCCGCTGAGAAGACCGAGCGAAAGCGCCGGGCCGACGGCGAACTGTCGCGCGCTCGGATCCTGGACGCGGCAACCGAGATCGCGGCCGAACGCGGCTATGAGGGCACCAGCATCGGCCTGGTCAGCGCGAAGTGCGGGCTGCCGGCCAGCTCAATCTACTGGCATTTCAAGGACAAAGACGACCTGATCGCCGCGGTCATCGAGCGCAGCTTCGGCACCTGGCTGGCCGCGTGGAACCTCGCGGAACCGACGGACACGTCCGATCCGCGGGAGCTGGTCGCCGGGCTCACCGAACAGACCGCCAAGGCTCTGCTGGAGGCGCCGGACTTCCTGCGACTCGGCCTGATGCTCGCCCTCGAGCGCCGCCCGGAAGAACCCCGTGCCAAGACGATGTTCATTCAGGTCAGGGCCCGCGCGTTCGACCAACTCAAGAACAACTTTCGGGCGGTTATGCCGAAGTTGACCGAGGCCAACGTGCACCAGCTCGCGACCTATGCGATGGCCGGCGCCGACGGCTTATTCATCGCCAAAGAACTCGGCGGTGACGCCGTCGACCTGATCGCGTTGTTCGAGCTGCACGGGCGGGCCATCTACGACCTCGCCCGCCAGCTCACTTGAGCTCGGCCGACGACAGGCCCAGCAGGCGGCGGGCCACCACCAGCTGCTGAATCTGTTGTGTCCCTTCGAAGATGTCCAGGATCTTGGAGTCGCGGCCCCACTTCTCCAGCAGCATCTGCTCGGAATATCCGGTGGTGCCGGCCAATTCGACGGTCTTCAGGGTGACGTCACTGGCCATCCGGCCGGCCTTGGCCTTGCTCATGGATGCTTCTTTGGAATTGGGGATGCTGTTGTCTGCCTGCCATGCCGCACGCAACGACAACAGGTAGGCGGCCTCCCAGTCCGATTCCATCCGCAGGAATTCCGCCGCGGCGGCGCTCTGGACGTGTGCGGGCCGGTCGTAGTCGATCTCGACCCCGGCGTCGGTGAGGATCTTGCGGATCTCCTCCAGCGCGGCGCGACCGATCCCGACGGCCATGGCGGCGACGATGGGACGGGTGTTGTCGAAGGTCTCCATGACACCCGAGAAGCCCTTGCCGACTTCGATTTCCGGGTTGCCGAGCAGATTCTCCTTGGGGATGCGGGCGTTGTCGAAGCGAATTGCGGCGGTGTCCGATCCCTTGATGCCGAGCTTGTGCTCGAGCCGCTCGACGGTGACCCCGGGGTGCTCCCGCGGCACGATGAACGACTTGATCGCCGCGCGGCCCTTCGACTTGTCCAGCGTGGCCCACACCACGATGTGGGTGGCGCGCGAACCGGCTGTCACGTAGATCTTTTCGCCGTTGATCACATACTCGTCGCCGTCGAGCTTCGCCGTGGTCGACACCGCGGCCGAGTCCGAGCCGAAGCCCGGTTCGGTGATCGCCATGGCGGCCCACACCTTGCCCAGACGCTCCAGCTGCTCCTCGGTGGCCACCGCGGATATCGCGGCGTTGCCCAGTCCCTGATAGGGGATGGACAGCATCATCGCCACGTCACCCCAGCTGGCCTCCAGGGTCTGCACGAGGGCGGCCATGTTGGCTCCGTTGTGGTTGTCTTCCTTCTTGTCGCTGCCCCGGAGCTCGCCGGCGCCCGCGAAGCTGAACGACTCCGACGCGCCCTCGAAAAGATTGATCAGGGTGTCGAGTTCGACCGGGTAGGCGTGTTCCCGAAGGTCGTACTTGCGGGCGATGGGCCGTACCAATTCGGCGACGCCCTGGTGGGTCTTGGTGACTACCGCTTGCAGCTTGCCGGGCAGTTCGAGATTGATTGCCATGATTGATCTTTCGCCTTTGAAATATACGAAGTAGTAAACGAGTTAGATGACCACGACACCTTCGGCGACGCCGATGGCCCGCAGATCGCGGTACCAGCGCTCGACCGGGTGTTCCTTGGTGAATCCGTGGCCGCCGAGCAGCTGCACGCCGTCGAGGCCGATCTGCATGCCCTTGTCGGAAGCAAACCGCTTGGCCAGCGCCGCCTCCCGGGCGAACGGCAGACCCTGCTCAGCGCGCGACGCGCCACGCCAGGTGATCAGCCGCAGACCGTCGAGTTCGATGGCGATGTTGGCGCACATGAAGGCGACGGCCTGACGCCGGGCGATCGGCTCGCCGAAGGCTTCGCGCTCCTTCACATACGGCACGACGTAGTCGAGCACCGCGTGTGAGGTGCCTACGGCCAGTGCCGCCCAGCCCAGCCGGGAGAGTGCGATCGCCTCGGAGTAGTCGTCGTCGGTGGCCGCGTCTTCACCCAACCGGGCGTGCAACGGCACCGAAACACCGTTCAGCTCAACCTGTCCCAACGCGGCGGCGCGAATCCCCATGCTGGGGTCCGCCTTGACGGTCAGTCCCTGGGCGGAGGATTCGACGATGAACAGCGCCGGCTTGCCGTTGAGCTGTGCGCCGACGATGAACAATTCGGCATCGGCGGCGGCCGGCACCAGCGACTTCACGCCGTCGAGTCGGTAGCCGGACGGGGTGCGCACCGCGGTGGTCCGCAGCCGCGTCGGGTCGAACAGCGGATGCGGCTCGGCGATGGCCACGCACGCCTGCGGGACGCTCTCGCCCGCAAACTCGCGCAGGTACGTTGCCTGCTGATCGGCGCTGCCCCAATGCGTCAGCGCCGCAGCGACACCGCCGGGCGCCAGGATGGGCAGCGCCTGGCCCATGTCGCCGTAGGCCAGCGCCTCGGCCACCAGCACGTTGGTCACTGCCGAGCGGTGCTCGGCGATGCCGTCGAAGTCCTCGGGGATGTTGATCGCGGTGATGCCCAGTTCGGCGGCCTTGGCGATCAGCCCGCCTGGGTAGGTCGCGGCCTCGTCGGCGTCGTGGGCGGCCGGGCGCAGGATCTCCGCGGCGAATTCCTCGACGGTCTCGGCGATCATCTTCTGGTCGTCGTCGGGCGTGAGGTCGAAGTAGTTCTTGCCGCTCGACTTCAGCCGGGTGGGGGTGCCGCGCAGGCTCTGCACCCGCTTGAACTGGCGGCTTGCCGCGGCGGTGGTGGAGAACACCTGCTTGGTGCCGTAACGCAGCGTCCGGTTGAGCGGGTCGCGCAGCTTGTACTTGTCCAGGAACTCCTGGCCGACCAGCGGCGTCAGCAACGCGATGGCGATGTCGACGCCGGTGCGCTTGTGCGGTTTCATCCCGATGGTGGTCTGGGGGTCGCGGCGCTTTTTGGAGCGCGTGCCGGAAGCAGGAAGTGTGTCGGTCATATCAGCAGCCTCTGTCGTTGGGGCGATGCGAATAACCGTATCTTACTCCGGAGTAAGATAGATGGCACGTGTTAGCTAGTTCACAGCGGGCCGTAGCTGATTCAGCACGTCTTCGTGTAGCAGGCCGTTGGTCGCAACGGCGCTCCCGCCGTGCGGACCGGTGGTGCCGTCCAGGCTGGTGAACCGCCCACCCGCCTCGTGCACCAGGACGTCGAGGGCGGCCAGATCCCAGACCGACACCTCGGGTTCGGCGGCGATGTCCACCGCGCCTTCGGCAAGCAGGCAGTAGGACAGAAAGTCGCCGTAGGCCCGCACCCGCCAGACGGCGTCGGTCAGGTCGATGAATCGTCCCCGCAGCCCCTTCTCGGCCCAGCCACTGAGGCTGGAAAACGACAGGCTGGCCGAATCTAGTTGCGCCACAGCCGAAACCGATAGACGACGCGGCGGTTCGCCGGCGACCGACGCGAACGCACCCTGCCCGCGCGCCGCCCACCACCGTCGCTGCAGTGCCGGCGCGCTCACCACTCCGACGACCGGGATGCCGTCGTCCAGCAACGCGATCAAGCTGGCCCACACCGGAACTCCGCGCACGAAATTCTTGGTGCCGTCGATCGGGTCGATGATCCACTGCCGTCCGTGCCAGCTGGTGGTGCCGCCGAATTCCTCGCCCAGGACGCTGTCCCCGGGCCGCCCGCCAGCGATCGCCTCGCGCAGTTCCGTCTCCACGGCTTCGTCGGCGTCGGTCACCGGCGTCAGGTCGGGTTTGGTGTCGACGCGTAGGTCGAGGGCGCCGAATCGGGCGCGGGTCAACTCGTCCGCCCGGTCGGCCAGTTCCAGCGCGAACTGCAGATCCGTCTGCTCCACCCCAGCAGTCCTACCATGGCGGGATGTGGGAATTCATGGTGCTGCTCCTCCTGGTGGCGGTGCTGGTGGTGTTTCTGGCGCCGCGGTTCATCCGTCCCGGCCCGCGCGGCGCCCTGGCCAGCGGCACGCTGCTGGTGACGGGTGTCAGCCCGCGCCCGGATGACATCACCGCCCAGGGCGAGCAGTTCGCCACCATCTCCGGCGTCATCAACGGGCCCACGGTCAACGAGCACGCCGTGTACCGGCGCATGGTCGTCGACGTCGACCAGTGGCCGGTGACCGGCCAGCAGTTTCCGGTGGTCTACTCACCGAACAATCCGGACAACTGGAACTTCGCGCCGCCCGAGCCGCCGGAGCCGCCCGACTGAGCTGACCCCTCAGCCGACCGCCGGCGACGGCCACATCACCCGCAGCCGGCGTCCGTACCGGGGGACGACGATCGACGGTCGGGACACCTTCATCCCCGGCATCCCCGGCATCCCCAGCCCGGGCGCGGCGGGTTCGGCCGGTGCGGCAACGCTTGGCAGGGCGCCTTTGACCGGCACACCGGCCCAGCTCGCCGGCACCGACATCGATCCGACCGTGCCGGCGCGCGACAGTGTCGCGGTCACCTCGCCCAGGGCGGCACCACCGCGCGCGACGGACGCGCTCAGTCGGGGCGCCGGGGTGACGACGGGCGTCTCCGCGGTCAGCGCGGGCAGAATGCCGAGATTGTGCTCGGCTCCGATGACACCGCATGCGGTCAGATCGAGTTTGGTGGCGCTACCGATCGTGGTGCCCACGACGCGGATCTCGTCGAACACGGTGACATCGAGATAAAACAGCGACGACGGGTCGAGCGCGGTATACAGCGCCCGCAGCGACAGGTCACCGGCAGACTCCTCGGCGGCGGCTGGTGCCTGGGCGGCCGCGGTGCCCCGCTGAGGCGAGGTGAACGGCGTCAGCTCCGATGCCGCCGCGGAGCCGGCCGCGTAGCCGTGCATCGCGGCGGCGTCCTGCGCCCAGTACTCGGCGTACTGCGCCTCGGTGGCGGCGATCGCCGCGGTGTTCTGGCCAAAGAAGTTCGTCGCGATCAGCGCGGCGAGCGCAACTCGGTTGGCCGCCACCACCGGCGGGGGCACCGTCATCGCATGCGCCAGTTCGTAGGCGGCCGCCGCCGCCCGGGCCTGCATGGCCGTCTGTCGCGTCTGCCCGGCGGTGACCTGCAGCCAGCCGAGGTACGGGACGGCGGCTGCCGTCATCGCCGCCGACGCCGGCCCGTGCCAGTGCAACCCGGTGAGGGCGGAAAGCACCGAGTGACAGCTCTGGGCCGTGGTTTCCAGCTCAGCGGCCAGCGAGTCCCAGCTCTCCGCGGCCGCGAGTAACGACCCCGATCCGGGGCCGCTGTACATCCGCCCGGAGTTCACCTCCGGTGGCAGGAAAGCGAAATCGATCATCCAGCAGCCGGCGGGCGGGCCATCACGGTAAGCCGGGCACCGTACCGCGGCGGGGATGCGGCGCCGCGCGCCGCTGTCGCCGAGGCCAGTCCGGGATAGCCGGGGTACCCGGACACCACCGCGTCCTCGGTCCCGGGAATCACGGTGAACCCGGCCGGCTCCAGCGCCGAGAACCGGCTCGTCGACGGCGCCGCCCAACTCGCGGGCACCGACATCTGCCCGATCGTGCCGGCTCGGCTGAGAGTGGCGGTGACGCTGCCCAGTCCCGCCGCGGCTCCCACCGGCGGCGGGGCCGCCGCAGCTGCCGGGGCGGCGTCGGCCGCCAGAGCCGCACCCGCCTTCGGAAGCACGCCCAGATTGTTCTCGGCGCCGATGACCCCGGCGGCGAACGCTTCCAGGTAGTACGTGGAGTTGATGGACGTGCCGACAGCCGCGATGACATCCAGGGCGGTCAGGTCGTCCGGGATGATCGACCCGGCCAGCGACTGCAGCCCCTGGGTCGTCGAATCGATCAACTGAGACACCGGGTCCGACGCGGCGGCGCTCGCGTTGGCCTGGGCGACCGCCGCCTGTTGAGCGGTTACTCCGGCCTGGCTGGAGGTCTGCGCGGGGGAGGAGAACTGCGGCAGCAGCTGTGTCAGCGTCTGCGACGACGCGGCGTAGCCGTACATGGCGGCGGCGTCCTGGGCCCAGTAGTCGGCGTACTGCGCTTCGGTGGCGGCGATCGCCGCGGTGTTCTGGCCCAACAGGTTCGTCGCGACCAGGGAGCTGAGCTGAGTGCGGTTGGCCGCCACTGCCGGCGGCGGCACGGTCATCGCGTAGGCCTGCTCGAAGGTCGCGGCCGCGGACCGGGCCTGTGCCGCCGTCTGCTTCGTCTGTTCGGCGGTGCCCTGCAGCCAGCCCGCATAGTGGGCGGCAGCGGCGGTCATGGCCTGCGAGGCGGGGCCGCTCCACTGCCAGGTGGCCAGAGCGGTGAGCACCGCCTCGTACCCCGCTGCGGTGGTGGCGAGTTCGGCGGCCAGCGCGTCCCAGCTGCCGGCGGCGGTCAGGAACGAACTCGGGCCGGGGCCGGCGTACATCCTCGCCGAGTTGACCTCCGGGGGAAGAAAGGCGTAATCCATTGTGTCACTTCTCCTTCGTGGTGTACGCATGAACTACCAGACGGGTGCCGGGCAGAACAGCATTTGATTCAGTCAGGTGTTTTCCGGCGGCGTGAACTAAACCTGCCAAGGCTGGCGACCAAAGTAAGGCGAATTCGGCAAATTCCTGGTGCCGTCAGTGTGAATTCCGGTTGGATGAATTCAATACGCGATGGACGTGCGCGCCCGGGCGATCACCCGTGGTTGTTGCCCAGCACGCCCCGCAACATTTCCGGATTGCGCAGGAACGGCGTGATGATGTCGACCGGCAGCGGAAAGACCACCGTCGAGTTCTGGTCGGCACCGAGCTCCAAAAGGGTTTGCAGATAGCGTAATTGCAATGACGCAGGGCTCTTCGAAAGGGTTTCGGCGGCTTCGCGCAACTCCTCGGACGCCTGCAGTTCCCCGCGTGCGTTGATCACCTTGGCGCGACGCTCGCGTTCGGCCTCGGCTTCGCGTGCCATCGCGCGCTGCATCGACTCGGGGATCTCGACATCCTTGATCTCGACGACGCGGACCTGCACCCCCCAAGGTTCGGTCATCTGCTCGATGATGGTGCGCAGGTCGCTGTTGAGGTCCTCGCGGTGTGCGAGCAGGGTGTCCAGGTCGGCGCGCCCCAGCAGCGAACGCAGCGTGGTCTGCGCGATCTGTGAGGTAGCTACCGCGTAGTTCTCCACGGCCAGAATCGCTTTCAGCGGTTCGGTGACCGCGAACATCACCACCGCGTTCACCCGGGCCGGCACGTTGTCCCGGGTGATCACCTCCTGGGGCGGGATGGTCAGCGTCACGAGACGTTGATCGACACGGGTCATCCTGTCCACCAGTGGAATAAGGAATCGCAGGCCGGGCTGGTAGAGGGGGCGCACGTGGCCCACCCGGAACACCACCCCCCGCTCGTACTCACGCAGCACCGCCAGGGACGGCACGGCGAGCACGACCAGCACCACGATTACGACGGCAGTCACGCCCAGCGCCAGCCCGGTCATGTCCGGTCCTCCTTGCCTGCCCAGCCGCCCCAGCGGGTGGAGTAACGATCGATCGCGGCGGCCACCTGATCCTCGATCGCGGTGCGGTGCGGGAGGTGGTCCGGCGCGTTGGCCGGGGTCTTCCACAGGTGCCGGGCCAGCGGCAGGCCGAGCAACAGCACGACGGTCATGGTGCCGGTCAACACCAGCACCTCGGACAACGAATGATTGGCGATCAATGTCGCCGACGGCAGTACGATACCGAATCCCGCTACGCTGCAGGCGATCCCGCGATGAAAGCGGCCCGCTTCCGAATGCGGCCACGGGTCCACCTCACGGCTGATCTCCCGGCCGTGATCCGACGTGGTGCAGGTGGCCTTGACCGGACAACTGTTGCAGACCACCGGCGACGCGCGATAACGCATCACCCGGTGTTTGGGATCGAACGATGTCGGCCACAGCCATTGATCCTGTGGGCACACCCAGGCGTCGTGGTCGGGCCGGTAGCTGAATTGTCCTGTGCGCCAGGCTGCGGCCCGCGCCGAGGCATGTCGTGCCATCGCGTCGAAACACCATCCGACGGCCAGCAGCATCAGCGAGTATCCGGCGATCAGCCACACCGAGGTAGCGGGCAAGGACACGGCTTCAGTCCGTCGCCGGTGTCTGAGCTGCTGCCGGTGTCTCGGTGTACAGCGGATTCTCCGGCAGCTCCTCCGTCGTGTTCCCGGCGCGAAAGTGGCGCAACGCCGTCCAGGCGATCCAGACGAACGGCAGCACCCCGCCGACGATCAGGATGACATCGCCGGGCATCCGCAACCATTCGAGCACCGCATTGCCCGGCTTGGTGATGTAGCCGAGCGAACGGGCTTCGTAGTAGCCGTCGTTGACCGAATGGAACAGCTGCATGACACCCAGTGGCAGCAGGGTCACAAACACCATCCATGCCAGGCCGATGTTCATGCACCAGAACGACGTTCGCGCCAACCGCTCCGGCCACCTCTCGGCCGGGATCACGTAACGGAACGCGAACATTGCCAGCCCCACGGCGAGCATGCCGTACACGCCCATCATCGCGGCATGCCCGTGATTGGCCGTCAGCGCGGTCCCGATCTGATAGTAGGACACCACCGGAAGGTTGATCAGGAACCCGAAGATGCCCGCCCCCAGGAAGTTCCAGAACCCCACTGCGACCAGGAACATCACCGCCCAGCGGTGGGGGAAAGGATTGGCGTCCCCGGATTGTTGGCGGGCGCCGAGCTGCAGGAAGGCCCAGGCCTCCACGGTGAGGAAGGTCAGCGGGATCACCTCTGCGGCTGAGAAGAACGCGCCGAGTGCCATGTGCTCGACCGGAGTTCCGGAGAAGTACAGGTGGTGCATGGTGCCGATGACGCCGCCCGCGGAGTACAGGATGACGTCAAGGAATATGACGCCCAATGCAATCCGCTCGCGCACCACTCCCAGGAGGACGAACATGTACGCGACCATCACGGTGGTGAACAGTTCGAGGAAGTCCTCGACCCACAGGTGCACCACCCAGAACCGCCAGAAGTCGGCGACGGTGTAGTGGGTGTCGCTGCCGGCGAGCAGGCCCACGGTGTAGAAGACCGGAATCGCCAGGCCGGAGAAGAAGAACAGCCACGGCATGTTCATTTTCGACTCGCCCTTGAGCCGGGCGCGCATGCCCCGCCAGATGATCGCAATCCACACGAACATCCCGACGATCAGCAGCACCTGCCACAGTCTCGGCAGGTCGAGATACTCCCACTGCTGGGAGAGCAGCCCGCCTTCCGGAATGACTCCGTAGATGGACAGCGCTTCGCTGATCAGCGAGCCGAACACCACCAGTGCCACCGCGCCCAGCAACACGTAGGCAAGTAGCGCCTGGCGTTTGGGCTCGCGGCGGGCGATGAAGGGCACCAGGAAGATTCCGCCGGCCAGGAAGGCCGCGGCGGTCCAGAACAGTGCGAGTTGCAGATGCCAGGTGCGCGCCAGGTTGTACGGCAGCACACGGGCCAGGTCGATTCCGAAGAAGGTCGACAGGTCGGCCCGGTAGTGCTCGGCCGCCGCGCCCAACAGCGTCTGCGCCAAGAACAACACCGAGACCACCGCGAAGAACCAGATGCACGCCCGCTGTGCCGGAGTGAGGCTCACCTCGCCGGGTTGCCGGAACGACAGCGTGGGCGATTCGGCGCCGTGCCAGCCGACCTTCTGGCTCCAGCGCCCGTAGATCGCGAACATGACCCCGATGCCGCCCAACAGGGCGATGAGCGACAACGCCGACCACACGATCACCGCCGCGGTCGGACCGTTGTCCACGCGCTGTTCGGCCGGCCAGTTGTTGGTGTAGCTGTACTTGTGCCCGGGCCGTTCGGCGGCGGCGGCCCACGCGGTCCAGGCGAAGAAGGCGGTCAACTGCCGGATCTGGGTCTTGTCGGTGATAAGCCGGGGCAACAAGCCGTATCTGGTGGAGTTCTCACCGAGAATCTCCGCGTAATGACTCTGGATACGGTCGAACGCCACGGCCTGCTTATTGGTGAACACCAGCGTCCCGGTCCCGGCGTCGTACCGGTTGGTGCGGAATTCGGTGACCACCCGCTGACGGGGCTCGGCCACGCCCTCGGCGCGGAACTGGTCCGCGACGTCGTCGGTGGCCATCCGCAGGTAGTCGGCGGTGTAGTCAGGTCCGAGGTAGGCGCCGTGGCCCAGCACCGACCCGTACTCCATCAGGCCGCGAGCCTGGTAGAGCTCCTGGCCTTTGGTGATGTCGCCACCCGTGAACAGCACCTGGCCGGATTCGGTGACCACTTTGTCCGGCATCGGCATCGCCGCGGTGTACGTCCGGTAGGCGAGGATTCCCATCACGAGGAAGCCGAAGATCATCACCAGCGCGACGCCCTGAAGCCAGCCTTTACCTACCAGGGGTTGCGACGGTGGCCGGGCGGACTGAGGAGAGCTCTCTTTGACGGCCATGGCAGCAACCCCCCGGTACGCGACGAAACTTCTGCCGGGCGCTTGGTAAGACGCGTGTGGGCGCCCTCACCTATCAAAATGCGGCCCGTGCGGCGCTGGCAAGAGTCGACGCGGATCGCTTCGCTCTAGGGACCTAAGGCCCCGATCCGGGGACCTATGCCTCTGGGTTCCTGGCCCGGCCGTCAATAACGTTCGGTTCAGCCACGTTCATGCCAGGTGATGGAGTGAAGGAGAGGCCGCGATGACGAGCCGCGAGTCGGGTCCCGCAGTCGTGGTGGGTATCGACGGTTCGAGAACGGCTCTGCACGCCGCCCTGTGGGCGATCGACGAGGCGGTCGCCCGGGACGTTCCACTGCGCCTGGTCTATGTCATCGAATCGCCACCGGTGTCGGGCGGTATCGCGGGACACCAGGCGGCCGCCCGCGCGGCGTTGTTCGATGCCCAGCAAGCCATCAGGGCGACGGGCAAAGAGGTGGTGATCGAAACCGAAATTCTGTGGGGCCGGCCGCTGACCAAACTGATGCAGGAGTCGCGGACGGCGTCGATGATCTGCGTCGGGTCGATAGGGCGCAATCACGCGCACAGTGGTGAGGGCTCGGTGGCCGGGGCCCTGGCCGGATCCTCGCTGTGTCCGGTGGCGGTGATACACCGGTCGCACGACGGCACCACCGCGCCCACGATCAGGCGGGTCGTCGCGGAAGCGGACAACGGAGCCGTATTGCGCCATGCGTTCCAGGAAGCTCGCCTTCGGGGCGTCCCGTTGCGCGCGGTCTCGGTGCAGCGGCCTCACTCAGCGGACTCACCCGGCGACGGAAACCGCTTGGCGCAAGCGCAGTTACACCGCAGGCTGACCCGCTGGACGCGGCTGTATCCCGATGTGCGGGTGGAGTCGGCCATCGTCCGGGGGCACGATGGCCGCTACATGGCTGACAATGAGGCGCCGGGTCAGCTCTTCGTCACCGACGCGCACGCCGCCCAGGTGCGCAGCGTGTACAACGCGGGGTCCTCGGTGTTGACCGTGCGCAGCGGCAACCTTTAGCGGCGAGTTCGGGAGTGATGCCTTGGTAAGAGTCTTCCTGGTCGATGACCACGAAGTGGTGCGACGCGGCCTCATCGACCTGCTCGGTGCCGACCCCGAACTCGACGTCGTCGGCGAAGCCGGCTCGGTTGCCGAAGCGATGTCGCGGATTCCGGCGGCGGATCCGGATGTCGCGGTCCTCGATGTCCGGCTGCCCGACGGCAATGGTATCGAACTGTGCCGGGACCTGTTGTCACGCATGCCCGAACTCCGGTGCCTGATCCTGACGTCCTATACCTCCGACGAAGCGATGCTGGACGCCAT
Source organism: Mycobacterium sp. Z3061 (assembly GCF_031583025.1). Classification (NCBI taxonomy): domain Bacteria; kingdom Bacillati; phylum Actinomycetota; class Actinomycetes; order Mycobacteriales; family Mycobacteriaceae; genus Mycobacterium; species Mycobacterium pumcae. The sequence goes on from NZ_CP134062.1 coordinate 1,843,584, forward strand.
CCTGGCCGGCGCCAGCGGCTATGTCGTCAAGGACATCAAGGGCATGGAACTGGCTCGCGCGGTCAAGGATGTGGGTGCCGGCCGGTCGTTGCTGGACAACCGCGCGGCCGCGGCCCTGATGTCCAAACTGCGCGACGCCACCGAGAAACAGGACCCGTTGTCGGGCCTCACCGAGCAGGAGCGCGCACTGCTGGCCCTGCTCAGCGAGGGCCTGACCAACAAGCAGATCGCCGATCGGATGTTTCTCGCCGAGAAGACGGTGAAGAACTACGTGTCCCGATTGCTGGCCAAACTGGGCATGGAGCGGCGAACCCAAGCCGCGGTATTCGCAACGGAATTGAAGCGCTCGCAAGGTGCCGGCCGATGACCGTCGGCGAGCCGGACGAGACCGGTCCCGACGAGGTCGGTCTGCAACCGTTCCGGCAGACCCTTTCCCAGTTGCGGTTGCGGGAACTGCTCGTCGAGGTGCAGGACCGGGTCGAACAGATCGTCGAGGGCCGCGACCGCCTCGACGGCCTGCTGGAGGCCATGCTGGTGGTCACCTCAGGGCTGGAGCTCAATGCCACACTGCGTGCCATCGTGCACTCGGCGACGGATCTGGTCGACGCCCGCTACGGCGCTCTGGAGGTGCACGACGGCGAACAACGCGTGATGAACTTCGTCCATGAGGGCATCGACGAAGAGACGGTGCGCCGCATCGGCAACCTGCCCCAGGGCAAAGGCATCATCGGCCACTTCATCGATGAGCCGAAAGCGCTACGGCTGGATGATCTTTCGAAGCACCCGGCGTCGGTCGGATTTCCGCCGCATCATCCGCCGATGCGGACGTTCCTCGGGGTGCCCGTGCTGGTTCGTGAGGAATCCTTCGGCACCCTGTACCTGACCGACAAGACGAACGGACAGCCGTTCACCGAAGACGACGAAGTGCTGGTGCAGGCTCTGGCGGCAGCGGCGGGAATCGCGATCGCCAATGCGCGGCTGTATCAAGAGGCCAAGGAACGGCAGTCCTGGATCGAGGCCACCCGCGACATCGCCACCGAACTGTTGTCCGGCACGGAACCCGCCACGGTGTATCGACTGCTCGCCCAAGAGGCGATCAAACTGACCGCTGCGGATGCGGCCCTGGTCGCCGTCCCGCTCGACGAAAACGCCTCCCATACCGACGTCGCGGAACTGATGGTGATCGAGACGCTCGGCTCTGAAGTCGAAAATGTTGCGGGACAGACCATTCCTGTCGTCGGCACGGCGCTGGGAGAGGTGTTCATCAAAGGTATGCCACGCCAGATCGAACGGCTGGACACCGAGGGCCTGGCCGGCCTGGACGATGTCGGCCCGGCGTTGCTGCTACCGCTGCGGGCCACCGGCACCGTGGCGGGCGTGGTCGTCGTCCTGGGCCGAGGCGGTGCGGGATTCTTCACCAACGACCAACTCGAGATGATGGCCGCGTTCGCCGACCAGGCCGCGCTGGCACTGCAGTTGGCGACGTCGCAACGGCAGATGCGAGAACTCGATGTGCTGACGGACCGCGACCGGATCGCGCGGGATCTGCACGATCACGTGATCCAGCGGCTGTTCGCGGTCGGGCTGTCTTTGCAGGCCGCGGTGCCGCGGGCTGGAGAACCCCAAGTGCAGCAGCGGCTTTCAGGCGCGATAGACGAGCTGCAAGGCGTCATCCAGGAGATCCGGACCACGATCTTCGACCTGCACGGAGCCTCGCAGGGCATCACCCGGCTGCGTCAGCGCATCGACGCGGCCGCCGGTCAGTTCGCTGACTCCGGGTTGCGTACCAGCGTGCAATACATCGGGCCGCTGTCGGTGGTCGACAGTGCACTGGCCGACCACGCCGAGGCCGTGGTGCGGGAGGCGGTCAGCAATGCCGTCCGGCACGCGAGAGCGACGGCGTTGACGGTGCGCGTCAGGGTCGACGACGACCTGTGCATCGAGGTCGGTGATGACGGCTGCGGTATGCCCGAGCAGTTCACCGGCAGCGGACTGACCAACCTCAGGCGGCGCGCGGAAGAGGCCGGTGGCCAGTTCACCGTCGACACAACGGCCTCGGGTGGGACTCTGCTGCGGTGGTCGGCGCCGCTCGTTCAATAGTTACTCGGGCCAGTCGACGACGCGGACCAGTCGGCGTCGCGGTGTGGCCGGCAACGGATCTGCGTTGATCGGGGCCCAGCCGACCCGCAGCAGCATCTGGGGATAACCGCTGTCGCCGAACACGTCGGCGCGGACCGCGGCGCGGGTCTCCGCAATCTCCAAGGGCTCGGTGATGGGGCAGCACGCCAGACCCAGCGCCGTGGCGGTCAACAGCACGATGCTGGTCGTCTCCCCGGCCCGCAGTTGCGATAACCGATCGTCCTTCTCGGTACCCAGTGCCAGGATGACGCCGCAATCGTCGGCCGGTGAGATGCCGGTCGGCTGTGCCAGCCCCGGGCCCGCGAACAACCGTGCGGGGATCGGGGAGTGCGGGTCCGACGGCGGCGCGTTGCGCGCCGGCACTCCGGCCACCGCGCCGTATCGTCCACTCCACGTGGTCAATTCGCGCATATAGGCGTCGTCGCTGGCATGGTCGGAAACGGCACGCGCCACAATGCTTTTCATTCTCGCCAGCGAATCGACCTGGCGGAGCATGACGCCGCTGCGAGCCGCGCGGGCGGCCATCTGCGCGATGTCGCCGCCGGGTACCGGCCATGAACTGTAGGCGCGCCGGTCGGTCCGGCGCCGGGGGATGGCCGCTGCCAGGGCGATGTCCGATTGGTCCGGCGCCTGCGGAACCATCTCGATGGTGGCCAGGTGGCGCGGATCTGCGGGTTCGGGAAAGCGACTTACCTTGGCGTGCCAGCCCATTGACGCCAGTGCGACGACACAGTGATGCAACGCGACGCCACAGCTGATGATCAGATCCCGGCCGTCGGGATCGGTGCTCTGCAGCTGCATGTCCGGTTCGGAGAACAGGTCCAGGCTCGCCGCGCCCACCCGCCACCGCCAGGGCTGCGTGTTGTGGATCGAAGGGGCACGGGTGGCCAGGGTGAGGACCGTTCGCAACGTGTCGGCGTCGGGGAATTGGGCGTTCATCGGGGCTGAGCCCTTCCTGTCCATGACTGTGGTCACGCTCTCCAGGATCGTCGGCATCGCGCGACCTGCGTCAGAGGACGAAGCCCCGGCAGCGTGGGACCTTTGGCCCTGCTCCCGGCACCACTGACAGCGGATAGTGAAACTGAGAGTTGCACATAACTGGGAGGCGCTGATTCATGGACCACCTGACGACACTGGACGCAGGGTTCCTCAAGGCCGAGGATGCCGATTCGCGGGTCAGCCTGGCGATCGGGGGTCTTGCGGTCATCGAAGGGCCGGCACCCGAGCAGAGTGAGTTGATCTCGGTTTTCGCGCAACGGATCCGGGGTTGCCCACGGTTCGGTCAGCGCCTGCGACTGCACCCGTTGGACCTCGGTGCGCCGGAGTGGGTGGATGACCCCGGTTTTGAGATCCAGCGCCACGTGCGCCGGGCCGCGCTGCCACATCCCGGTGACGACCGTGAGCTGTTCCGCTTGATTGCCGACGTGATGGCGCGGCGTCTGGACCGCGATCGGCCGTTGTGGGAGGTATGGGTCATCGAGGGACTCGCCGACGATCGCTGGGCGATGTTGACGAAACTGCACCACTGCATGGCAGACGGCATCGCCGCCACGCATATCCTCGCCGGGTTATGCGACGACGGGGTCAGCAGTGTTTCTCACCGTGGGGTGCCCGCGGCGAGGAAGATCTCGAAAGAGCGGCCCGCGCAACGGAAGCCGCTGCTGGAGGGTTTGGCGCAGGCGTCGGCCGCACTGACTGCCGGTGTCGTCCGTGCCGTCCAGGGCGCCGGTGAGGTCGCCGCGGGACTGTTGATCCCAGCCGCGTCATCCCTGAACGGTCCGCTCAGCGACCAGCGGCGGTACGGCGGGGCGCGGGTGGCCATGGCCGACATCGAACTGATCGCCTCGACGTTCGATGTCACTGTCAATGACGTTGCGCTGGCTGCGATTACCGAGAGCTATCGCAATGTCATGGTGGAGCGCGGGCTCACGCCGCTGCGCGGATCATTGCGGACACTGGTCCCCGTGTCGGTGCGGTCTGCCGGGGCGGCCGGTGTGACGGATAATCGGGTGTCGTTGATGTTGCCGAATCTGCCGGTGGACGAGGAGAACCCGGTGGAGAGGCTGCGGACCGTGCACGACCGGTTGGGCCGCGCGAAGTCCAGTGGTCAGCGACAGGCGGGAAATGCGTTCTTGTCCTTGACTAATCGCATCCCGTTCGCATTGAGTGCTTGGACCGTCGGGTTGTTGATGCGGCTCCCGCAACGCGGTGTGGTCACGGTGGCCACCAATGTGCCGGGACCCCGCCGACCCCTGCGGATCATGGGTAGGCAGGTGACCGGGCTGTATCCGGTTCCGCCGCTGGCGATGGATCTGCGCACCGGTGTCGCGATGCTCAGTTACGCCGGCGACATGTTCTTCGGAATCCTCACCGACTACAACGCGGTCGGGGACGTCGACCAACTCGCGCGCGGCATCGAGGCCGCGATCAGGCGGCTGGTGACAATCAGCAAGCGCCGCAGGAACCCTCCGACCCGTGGGCCGCTGTCGTTGGTGGTCTGACGGTGCCGGCACGGGATCTGGTCGATCGCGCGGATATCGAGGCATTGCTGTACCGGTTCTACGGCACGGCGTTACACGACGAGGTGCTGTACGACGCCTTCACGGAACTGAGAGCCGCCGGGCTGGACGGACACATCCCGACGATGAGCGACTTCTGGGAGACCGTGCTGTTTCGCGCGGGCCGCTACCAGGGCAGCGCATTGACTGTGCATCGGGACCTGCACAGCCGAACTCCGTTGACGGCAGGCCACTTTGTCCGCTGGTTGACCCTGTGGCACGAGGCCGTCGACGAACTCTACGACGGACCGGTGGCCGAGCACGCCAAGCTGCAGGCCGCCCGGATCGCCTGGTCGATGAACCGGCGGTTGAACGGTGCCGACGCGCGTGAGCTTGACGCGCTCCTCACGCGCTGAGTCCTCAGGAGGCGGTCGCGTTGTGGTCCGGTTCCGGACCGAACACGAAGCGGCGGCCGGTGATGTCATTCGGGGTGATGCGGACGAAGTTCGGCTTGGCCGTCGCCACCCACGGGTACAAGCCGGCCTTGTCCGCCTGCTGGATGTCGGCGTCGGCCTTCAACAGCTGCGCACGCCCGCGCACGATCACACTCCAGCCTTCGGCGACATTGTGGTCGTCGGCCTCGAAGATCACCGTGCGATTGGCGACGGCCGAGAAGAGTTTGGTGCCCTCGGCCGTCCGGAACAACACGGTCCGATTCTGCACCACGAAATTGACCGGGAAGATCTCCGGTTCTCCGCCGAAGTTGGTCACCAACCGGCCGAGTGAGGCGGTGCCCAGCAGATCCCAGCTCTCGCTTTCGGACAGGACGGTGATCGGCTCATTGCTCATTGGCTCATCCTTTCGGAGTGTCTGGCGTGGGGCGGATTTCGAGGACGGCATGCAGGGGACGGCGTGGTGTCGGTGCGGGCACAGGTTCCATTGCCGGGGCGATGCCGACCCGGATCAGCACCTGGGGCTCACCGCGCCGGCCGATCAGGTCCCGCACGATGTCTCGGCTCTCGCTCGATTCGATCAGGTGGGTCAATGTGCAGGTCGCCATTCCGGCCATGGTGCATTCGAGTAGCACGCTAGAGAGTACTTCGCCGCAGCGCAGAACATCGGCTTTGGTGTCGGTGGGTGTCGACAACACCAGAATTTTGGACCAGTCGGTCGCGATCCCCGGACGGCGATCCTGGTGGCCACGGACCGGGAACTCCCGGGCCACATCAACCCGCAGGCGTTCAGTGTCGGACGCCAGCGAGGACGGGGGCATGCCTTCCGATAGGGCGAATGGCGAAGTCCACCAATCGAGTTCGGCATGATAAAAGTCGTCGTCACAGCGCAGTTCCTCGCTCAGCTGCGATGCCTCGACGAGCCTGAGGCGCTGCTCGTCGGCGAGCACGTGCAGGGTGGCGACCTCGTCGTCGAGCGCTTCGCGCAGCACCGGTTCGAAGTGGTCCCAGTACATGGGCCGGTCGAACGGCAGCCGATCGGTGTACCGCTGCAGGATCGCTTCGGCCCGATTGCGATGTGCCGAGGTGACGAGATCGATCGGGCGGAATTGCAGGGTGGCCAGATGCCCGGGGTCGTTCGGGTCGGGCAACCGGGTGATGGTGGCCCGCCAGCCCGCCGCCGCCATGGCGACCTCGAGATGATGGAGTGTCGCGCCGCAGCTGATCAGTGCGCTGCGCCCGGAATGGTCTGTGGCGGGAACGGTCCGGTTGCGATCGGCGAACAAGTGCACGGCGTTATGGTCGACAACCCAACGCCACGGTTGACTGTTGTGGATGGACGGCGCCCGGCAGGCCAGCAAGACTGCGCTCTTGACGGTCTCGATGTCCACGCCAGGCACGTTACGGTCGGGCGCTGGCGAGGGGTAGGGACCTTGGTCATTCGGCGGCATGCCGTGTGTCACCGTTCCGGCGGGCGACGTTCGACGGTGGAAGTGATATCGCCGGTGATATCAACACCTTTCGGCCTTCGCGGCGATCCGGACTTGTCAGTGGCCCTCCATAGAATTGGGGTATGGCATCGAGTACGCGCGAGGAGATCATCGAGGTCTTCAACACACTCGACGCTGCGGTTGATCGCCTGTGTGACTTGACGTTCGACGCGTTCACCACCCCGGAGTTCCTGCGCGGTATGGAGCGCCTGGAAAAGGTGCACCGCCGGATGCGCACACCCCAGCACACGTTGATCAACCACCTCAAAACCCAAGCGACCGAGGAAGAACTCGGCGGCAAACTGCCCGCGGCGTTGGCTGAGCGCCTGCGGATCACCAAAGCCGACGCCAACCGGCGCATCGCCGAAGCCGACGACCTCGGCGAACGACGGGCGTTGACAGGCGAACCATTAGGGCCACTGTTGGGCGCGACCGCCGCCGCCCAACGCGAAGGTCTGATCGGTGACGCGCACGTCAAAGTCATCCGCGACTTCATCGCCCACCTGCCCAGCACGGTGGATGTCGACACCTGGGAGGCCGCCGAAAAGGACCTGGCCGGCAAAGCGTGTGACTTCCGCCCCGACCAGGTCGCCAAATACGCCCACGAAGTGATGGCGCTGCTGCACCCCGACGGCGACTACACCGACGAGGAACGCGCCCGCACACGCGGCCTGATTCTGGGCCCCCAGCAGTACGACGGCATGTCGCACATCAGCGGATTGATCACCCCCGAACTACGGGCACTGCTCGAAGCCGCCTGGGCCAAACTCGCCGCCCCCGGCGCCGGCATCCCGGACGGGGACACCGACACCCGCAGCCAACCCCAACGCAACCACGACGCCATCATCACCGCGATCCGCGAACTCTTCGCCTCCGGCGAGTTGGGCACCCACAACGGCCTACCGGTCTCCATCATCGTCACCACCACCCTCAAGGACCTCGAGGCCGGCGCCGGGCGGGCCCGCACCGCCGGCGGCACCCGCATCCCGCTGCCCACCCTGATCGGCTGGGCCGCCACCGCCCACCACTATCTCGCGGTCTTCGACGGCGCCAAACCCCTGGCGCTGTTCCACGCCAAGCGGTTTGCCAACCTCGCCCAGCGACTGATGCTGCTGGCCAAAGACGGCGGCTGCACCCGCCCGGGCTGCGACGTCCCCGGCTACCACGCCCAGGTGCACCATGCCAGCGGCTGGACAAACACCCACGTCACCGACATCCACGACCTCACCCTGGCCTGCGGCATTGATAATCGCCTCGCCGAAAAAGGCTGGACCACCCGCAAAAACGCCAAAAGCGACACCGAGTGGCTACCGCCCGCCCATCTGGACCACGGCCAACCGCGAATAAATACATTCCACCACCCGGAGAAACTGCTGGCACCGGATGACGACGAACCCAGTTGACGGCACTTCGCAATGCGGCCCGCACCTGGCATCCTGAACGGATGGCGGGCAATGAGCTGGACCCCATCCGGGCTAGAAGCGCTCTGGCAGTGATCAAGCAGAACCCCGGCATCGTGCTCTTCGCGGTGTCACCGCTGATCGCGCTGGTGGCTGTCACCTGGTACTTCGCCGGTGCCGGCTGGGGAATCATCCTGGCCCTGGTGCTGCTGGTCGCCGGCGGCGCACTCGTTCTCCGCAAGCGCTGACACCACCGGCATGCGTTCCTGGTGGGGGTGGGGCACGCTCGAACAGGCCCTCACCGAGCAAGAGACCAAGGACCTGGTGGCACGGGTAGCGGCCATGCTGCCCGGGCACGACCTCACCGACCACCCGCCGCCCGACCCGAACGCGCTCGGGTTACCCAGCCCGCGCATCACCCCGCCGCAGTCCCTGGCCGCGTTGTGCTCCGCCCAGGTGGTGGACCGGGCCGGGCACGCGCGGGGCAAGGCTTTCCGCGACGTTGCACGCAATCTGCAGGGGCGCCTCGATCATCTACCCGACCTGATCGTCCGACCGCGGCGCGAACAGGACGTGATCGACGTGCTGGATTGGTGTACCCGCGAAGGGATTCCGGCGATTCCCTACGGCGGAGGCAGTTCCGTCGTCGGTGGCGTGGAGCCCCGCTTCGACGGGCCCGCAATCACCCTGGATGTCAGCGCGATGAGCGCGGTGGTCGAGGTGGACCAGGTCAGCCGTGCCGCGCGGATCCAGGCCGGCGCGCTCGGTCCGTGGATCGAAGACCAGTTGCGCAAACACAACCTGACACTGCGGCACTTCCCGCAGTCCTTCGCGTTCTCCAGCCTCGGCGGCTGGCTGGCCACCCGCGCCGGCGGACATTTCGCCACCCTCTACACCCACATCGACGACCTGACCGAATCGGTGCGCGTGGTCACCCCGGCCGGCGTCAGCGAGTCGCGCCGGCTGCCCGGCTCGGGCGCGGGACCGTCCCCGGACCGGCTCTTCGTCGGCTCGGAGGGCACCCTCGGCGTCATCACCGAGGCATGGATGCGCTTGCAGTACCGCCCGCGCTGGCACGTCACCGCGTCGGTGGCCTTCGAGAGCTGGCCGGCCGCGGTCGCCGCCACCCGCACCGTCGCCCAAGCCGGTCTGTATCCGGCGAACTGCCGGCTGCTCGATCCGGCAGAGGCGTTCCTGAACGCCGGCGCACCGGTCGGCGGTGGCCTGCTGGTGCTGGCCTTCGAATCCGCCGACCATCCGATCGACCCCTGGCTGAACCGGGCCCTGGAAATCACCGCCGAACACGGCGGCACGGTCATCTCCCGGCGCAACCGCGAATCCGACAGTGAGAGAACAGAAGACGACGCGTCGACCAACTGGCGCTCGTCGTTCCTGCGCATGCCTTATCAACGTGATGCCCTGGCGCGCCGCGGTGTCATCGCCGAGACATTCGAAACCGCTTGCACCTGGACTCAATTCGAGAATCTGCACAACGCGGTGACCCGTGCCGCCACGGACGCGATCCAAAAGGTCTGCGGCACCGGTGTGGTGACCTGCCGGTTCACCCACGTTTATCCCGACGGCCCGGCGCCGTACTACGGCATCTATGCCGCCGGCCGCTGGGGTGCCCTGGACGCGCAGTGGGACGAGATGAAAGCCGCTGTCTCCGAAGCGATCAGCGCCACCGGCGGCACCATCACCCATCACCACGCGGTAGGTCGCGACCACCGCCCCTGGTATGACCGGCAGCGCCCCGACCCGTTCGCCAAGGCGCTGCGCGCGGCCAAGCACGCGCTGGACCCGGCCGGAATCCTCAATCCCGGCGTGTTGGTGGGGTAGTAGTAGCGGCCCGAATCAGCCGTGCCCGATGTGCAAAAGCCGAGCGAGGTTGGGCAACTTGACCCGAGGGCGGCCATGCGGCTCACCGGCTGAGCGCTCGAACTGGTCGATGACGTCCCAGTGCTCCGAGGTGATCACCTTGGGCTGCCGTTCGGTCAGCCAGTCCGAAATCCGGTCGGCGTGGTCTTCGGGGAACTCAGCCAAAGCAGCACCTGCCAGATCGGCGATCAACGTGTCGACGGTCTCCTGGGAGTCGCTCTTGTTGGTGCCGATGACGCCGGTCGGCCCGCGCTTGATCCAGCCGACGACGTATTCGTTGCGACTGCCTTCAACGCGGCCCCCGGTGTTGGGAATGGTGCCGCGCTTATCGTCGAACGGCAGCCCAGGGGTGGGCACACCGCGGTAGCCGACCGAGCGGACGACCAGCTGCACCGGCAGTTCTTCGCGCTCGCCGGTGTCCTTGGCGGATACCCAGCCGCTTTCGTCGGTGACCAGTTCGTTGCGACCGAGCACGATGCTCTCGACGTGCTCGTCGCCCTTGATCTCGATCGGAGAGGTCAGGAAACGGAACACGATTCGGCGATGGCCCGGGCGCGGCTCGCGCTCCGCGTAGCCCCGCAGCACCTTGATGTTCTGCTTGGTGGTCTTGCCCGCGGCCTCGGCGTCCTCGTCGGTGATGTCCTCGAACTGGGCCGGGTCGACGATCACGTCGACACCTTCGAGCTCGCCGAGCTCACGCAACTCCAGCGTGGTGAACGCCGTCTGCAGCGGACCACGCCGGCCGATGATCACTACCTCTTCGACTCCGCGGGGGCGCAGCGACTCCAGCGCATGGTCGGCGATGTCGGTGAGTGCCAGCACGTCGGGGTCGGTCACCAGAATGCGTGCGACGTCGATCGCGACGTTGCCGTTGCCGACCACCAGGGCACGAGCGCCCGACAGGTTCGGTGTCTTCTCCTCGAAGTGCGGGTGCGCGTTGTACCAGCCGACGAAGTCGACCGCGGAGATGCTGCCCGTCAGGTGCTCCCCAGGGATGTTGAGCGGCTTGTCCGACTGGGCCCCGACGGCGTAGATCACCGCGTCGTAGTGCTCGGCGAGTTCGTGCGCATGGACGTGTTCGCCCACGGCCACGTTGCCGAAGAACCGGAAGCGGGGGTCGGTGGCCGTCTTGGCGAACTGTTTGCTGATCGACTTGATCTTCGGGTGGTCGGGTGCGACGCCGGAGCGCACCAGGCCCCACGGTGTGGGCAGCATCTCGAGCATGTCGACGGCCACATCGATCTCATCGGTGGTGTCGGCCGCCTTCAGCAGGGACGCGGCGGCAAAGAAGCCCGACGGCCCGGAGCCGACGATGGCGACGTGATAGGGACGCATGTAGAAGGATGCTAGACGGTGGTGCCGGTAACGTTGTCGCCTGTGGAACCTGACCGTCAAGCAGATATCGCCGCACTTGACTCCACCCTGACCACGGTGGAGAGGGTGCTTGACGTCGAAGGTCTGCGCACCCGCATCGAAAAACTCGAGCAGGAGGCGTCCGACCCCAACCTGTGGGACGACCAGGCGCGCGCGCAAAAAGTGACCAGCGAACTGTCCCATACCCAGGGCGAATTGCGCCGGGTCGAGGAGTTGCGGCAGCGGCTCGACGACCTGCCGGTGCTCTACGAACTGGCCGCCGAAGAAGAGGGGCCGGCTGCCGACGCCGCCCTGGTGGAAGCCGACGCCGAGCTCAAGGCGCTGCGCGCCGACATCGAGGCCACCGAAGTCCGCACTTTGCTGTCCGGCGAGTACGACGAACGTGAGGCATTGGTCACAATCCGCTCCGGCGCGGGCGGGGTCGACGCCGCGGACTGGGCCGAGATGCTGATGCGCATGTATATCCGCTGGGCAGAGCAGCACAAGTACCCCGTCGAGGTGTTCGACACGTCCTACGCAGAAGAGGCCGGCATCAAGAGCGCGACCTTCGCCGTGCACGCGCCGTTCGCCTACGGAACACTGTCGGTGGAACAGGGCACTCACCGTCTGGTGCGAATCAGCCCGTTCGACAACCAAAGTCGACGTCAGACGTCTTTCGCGGAGGTCGAGGTGCTGCCGGTGGTGGAGACCACCGACCACATCGAAATCCCCGAAGGCGACCTGCGCGTGGACGTCTACCGGTCCAGCGGTCCCGGGGGGCAGTCGGTCAACACCACCGACTCGGCGGTTCGTTTAACCCACATCCCAACGGGTATTGTCGTGACTTGCCAGAACGAGAAGTCGCAACTGCAGAACAAAGTTTCAGCGTTACGAGTGCTTCAGGCAAAGTTGTTGGAGCGCAAGCGTTCCGAAGAACGCGCGGAGCTGGACGCCTTGAAAGGCGACGGCGGCAGCTCCTGGGGAAACCAGATGCGGTCATACGTGCTGCACCCCTACCAGATGGTCAAGGATCTGCGCACCGAGTTCGAGGTGGGCAACCCGGCGGCCGTCCTGGACGGAGACATCGACGGATTCCTGGAAGCCGGGATTCGGTGGCGCAACAGAAAAGATGACGACTAATAACCTCGCTTTCCACGTAAAGGGCATTGCCTCCGCGGCGCAGCGTTGGCATGACTTCTGGCGCGGTCCAATCGGTGAGTGGATCATCACCAGGGGACTGCGGGTTGCCATGCTGCTCATCGCCGCGGTGCTGGCTGCCCGCTTTGTCAGCTGGGTAGCCCAGCGGATCTCCCGCCAGCTCGACCTGGGCTTCGCCGAGAGTGACGCGCTGGTGCGCTCGGAGGCGACCAAACACCGTCAGGCCGTGGCCTCGGTGATCCGTTGGGTGTCGATCGTGATCATCGCGATCATGGTGATGATGCAGATCGCCGACGTGCTGCAGTTCTCGGTGGGTGGCCTGGTCGCACCGGCCACCGTCGTGGGTGCGGCCCTCGGTTTCGGCGCCCAGCAGCTGGTCAAGGATCTGCTGTCCGGGTTCTTCATCATCGTCGAGCGCCAGTACGGCTTCGGTGACCTGGTGAAGCTGACCATTCAGGGTTCGACGACCGACGCCACCGGCACCGTGGAGAACGTGACACTGCGGGTGACCAGGCTGCGATCGGCCGACGGCGAGGTGTTCACGGTCCCCAACGGCCAGATCGTCAAGTCGGTCAACCTGTCCAAGGACTGGGCGCGCGCCGTCGTCGACATCCCGGTCTCGACCAATGCCGACCTCAACCGGGTCAACGAGGTGCTGCATCAGGAATGCGAGAACGCCCAGAACAACCCGTTGCTGGGCGAGCTGCTGCTGGACTCGCCCACGGTGATGGGCGTGGAGAGCATCGCGGTCGACACCGTCACGCTGCGCCTGGTGGCCCGCACGCTGCCCGGTAAGCAGTTCGAGGCCGGCCGGCTGTTGCGGGTGCTGGTGATCCGGGCGCTGGCGCGCGCCGGGATCGTGACCGCGGCCGACGCGACGGTCGGAGTGGTCGACGACGCCGGGATGCCCGCGGCCGACGAGGTGACCGACGCCGACACAACGGTGACGAAGCGATGAAACAGATCGGATTCAACCTGCTGCAGCGCGTCCGGGAGAGCCGGGAGCGGCGGACGCCCAGCCATCTGTTCGGCGGCCGGGTACGTACGTCGACCGTGGTGCTGATCGTGGCCTTTTTCGCGCTGTGGTGGACCTACGCCACTTACCGTCCGCAACCGGAGCCGCCGCGCAGCAACACGCCGCCTGGCCAGGTGGTGCCGCCCGGGTTCGTGCCCGACCCCGGCTACACCTGGGTGCCGCGCACCCGGGTGCAGCAGCAGCCCGTCACCACCACCCCCACGCCGACGCCGACGCCGACGACAACCCCGCCGCCGCCGACGACGACGACCACTACGACGACACCGGGCCTGCCGTGCCTGCTGCCGCCGCCCTTCTGCCCGGCATCGACGACCCCGACCACACCGCCCGCCAACCAGCAACAGCCCGGGCTGCCGGGGCCCGGTTCCTCGCCTGTTCCGGGGCCCAGCTCACCGGCTCCGGCGCGCTGAGTTTCGCCCCCCGGCGAACCACCCCGCTACACTGGCGTGCCGTGATGATCACCCTGGAACATGTCACCAAGCAGTACAAATCGTCGGCACGTCCGGCCTTGGATGACATCAACGTCAAAATCGACAAGGGTGAGTTCGTTTTCCTCATCGGTCCGTCGGGCTCGGGCAAGTCCACGTTCATGCGGTTGTTGCTGGCCGCAGAGACGCCGACCACCGGTGACATCCGGGTCTCGAAGTTTCACGTCAACAAGCTGCGCGGGCGCAACGTGCCCAAGCTGCGCCAGGTGATGGGCTGCGTCTTCCAGGACTTCCGGTTGCTGCAACAGAAGACGGTGTACGACAACGTCGCCTTCGCGCTGGAGGTCATCGGCCGCCGCGGCGACGCGATCAACCGGGTGGTTCCGGAGGTGCTGGAGACGGTCGGCCTGTCGGGCAAAGCCAACCGGCTGCCGCACGAACTCTCCGGCGGTGAGCAGCAGCGGGTCGCCATCGCCCGCGCGTACGTCAACCGGCCGCTGGTGCTACTGGCCGACGAGCCCACCGGCAACCTCGACCCAGACACCAGTAAGGACATCATGGATTTGTTGGAGCGCATCAATCGCAGCGGCACGACGGTGTTGATGGCCACCCACGACCACCACATCGTCGACGCGATGCGCCAGCGTGTGGTCGAGTTGTCGCTGGGCAGGCTGGTTCGCGACGAACAGCGCGGCGTCTACGGGATGGATCGCTAAGTGCGCGTCGGATTCCTACTCAACGAGGTCGTCACCGGCCTTCGTCGCAACGTCACCATGACGATCGCGATGATCCTGACCACCGCGATCTCCATCGGCTTGTTCGGCGGCGGTCTGCTGGTGGTCCGGTTGGCCGACAACTCGCGGGCCATCTATCTCGACCGGGTCGAGACGCAGGTGTATCTCACCGAAGACGTGTCGGCCAACGACCCCACGTGCGGCGGCGACATCTGCAAGGCGCTGCGCAACAAGATCGAGAGTCGCCAAGACGTCAAGTCCGTGCGGTTCGTCAACCAGCAGGACGCCTACGCCGACGCGATCAAGAAGTTCCCGGAGTTCAAGGACGTCGCCGGCAAGGACTCGTTTCCCGCGTCGTTCATCGTCAAGCTGAGCAACCCGGACCAGCACGCCGAGTTCGCCGCGGCTATGGAGGGCCAGCCCGGCGTGCGCGGCATCCTCAACGAGAAGCAGCTGATCGACCGGTTGTTCGCGGTGCTGGACGGGTTGAGTAACGCCGCGTTCGCCGTCGCACTGGTACAGGCCATCGGCGCGATTCTGCTGATCGCCAACATGGTGCAGGTGGCCGCCTATACCCGTCGCACTGAGATCGGCATCATGCGTCTGGTCGGCGCCAGTCGGTGGTATACCCAGCTGCCGTTCCTGGTGGAGGCGGTGCTCGCCGCGACCATCGGTGTGGTGATCGCGATTCTGGGCTTGGTAGCGGTGCGGGCGTTGTTCCTGGAGGGGGCGCTGAGCCAGTTCTATCAAGCGCATCTGATCGCCAAGGTCGACTACGCCGACATCGTCTACATCTCACCGATCCTGCTGCTGCTCGGCGTCGCGATGTCGGGGTTGACGGCATACGCGACGCTGCGCCTCTACATACGGCGGTAGCGGTGGCCAAGAAGCTTCCCGGCCGACAAATCATCGCCAGCAACCGCAAGGCGCGGCACAACTACTCGATCCTTGAAGTGTTCGAGGCCGGCATCGCGCTGCAGGGCACCGAGGTCAAGAGTCTGCGGGAGGGGCACGCATCTCTGGTCGACGCGTTCGCCACCGTCGACGACGGCGAGATCTGGCTGCGCAACGTGCACATCCCGGAGTACCGGCACGGGAGCTGGACCAACCATGAGCCGCGGCGCAACCGCAAGCTGCTGCTGCACCGCCGCCAGATCGACACCCTGATCGGCAAGATCCGCGAGGGTAACTACGCGTTGGTGCCGCTGTCGATGTACTTCTCCGAGGGCAAGGTCAAGGTCGAGCTGGCGCTGGGGCGTGGTAAGCAGGCGCACGACAAACGTCAGGACATGGCCAAGCGCGACGCTCAGCGTGAGGTGATCAGGGAACTCGGTCGCCGGGCCAAAGGCATGGGCTGATGACCGAAGACCCCGTCATCAGGGAGCTCTCGGCGGCAGTCGAGCGCAGCCCGGACGTGGTCGAACTGCGGGTGCACCTGGCCCGGTTGCTGGCGGACAAGGGGCGCTACGCCGAGGCCGTCGGACACTGCAGCGCGGCGCTCACGCACGACGCCGGCAACGCCGACGCACTGAGCCTGCTGCAGCGTTGCAGCGCGGCGCTGTCGGGGCCGGCCGAGTCACAGTTCGACTGGCACAGCGCCGAGCAGCAGGTTGCCGACATCGTCGAACCGGCTTTCGTCGAAGGGTCCGCCGAGGACAGCGCTGACGTCGTGCACGAAGGCGACTACGACGTGCTGCAACGCAGCACCGTGGGCCTGGACGACGTCGCCGGCATGCCCGATGTCAAACAGCAGCTTGAACTTTCGCTGCTGGGCCCCATCCGCAACCCCGACCTGATGAAGGCGTTCAAGATCACCGCGCGTGGCGGGCTGCTGCTGTACGGTCCGCCGGGGTGCGGCAAAACCCATATCGCCAAAGCCATTTCGGGCGAGCTCGGCGCTGGCTTCTACCACGTGGGCATCGCTGACGTGCTGAGCCGCTGGCTGGGGGAGAGTGAACGCAGCATCCGCTCGGTCTTCGACGTTGCCCGCCGTAATGCACCCTGCGTGCTGTTCTTCGACGAAGTCGACGCGCTGGGGCACCGCCGTTCGGCGCTCGGCGGCAACTCGGGGATACGTACGGTGGTCAACGCGCTGTTGGAGGAACTCGATTCGGCCGGTTCGGCGAACGACGGCGTGTACGTGCTGGGCGCCACCAATGCGCCTTGGGATGTCGACCCGGCGCTGCGGCGCCCCGGACGTTTCGACCGGACCGTCTTCGTCGGGCTACCCGATGCCGAAGCCAGGGCCGGCATCGTCCGCTACCATCTGCGGGATCGGCCGGCGGCGGGCATCGACCTCAAAGCGGTGGCCGGACGCACCGAGGGATTCTCGGGTGCCGATCTGGCCCATGTCTGTGACAGCGCAACACAATTGGCGATGGCCGACTCGATGCGCAGCGGACAGGTGCGCCCCGTCTCGATGGCCGACGTCACCGCGTCGCTGGCGCAGATCCGTCCCAGCACCGGACCGTGGTTCGAGACCGCGCGCAACGTCGTCGAATTCGCCAACCGCGACGGCAGCTACGACGAGCTGGCAAAGTATCTGCGGCGCAGGAAAATTCGGTAATGACTCAGCCCGGCCCCGATCCCGTGGCCGAGGCCATCGTGGTCGCCGACGCTTACATCGAGTCGAAGAACTATCAGCGTGCGCGTGACGTGCTGCGGCAGGTGCTGGCCGAGCACCCGAACGATCCCGGGCTGTTGGCCCACCATGCCCGCGCCGAATACCTGCTCGGCGACCATGCGCAAGCGGCTTCCAGCGCCTATGCCGCTCTGTCGGCCGCGCCGCACGACGAACTTGCCATGCGGATCTACGCACTCGCGCTGGATGGGCAGGGGCGCGGTCCGGAAGCGGTGTGGATGGCTTGGCGAACGGTGACGACGCACCCGAATGAGGTTATGGCGCACCGGCTTTACGCCCGCGTGCTGCAGAAGGCGCAGCGGTATCGCGATGCCCTGATCGAGGTCGACGAGGCGCTGCGGCTCTCGCCCGCCGATGTCGACACACTGGTGCTGCGCGGCACCATCCTGCACGACCTCGGTTACATCGCAGAGTCCTCGGCCACCTACGAGCGGGCCCTGGCGCTGGATCCCGGCAATGCCGAGGCCCAGAACAACCTGGCCGTCAACCGGCTGCGCGGCGGAAAGTTCGGCCATGCGTTGCGCGGTTTTCTCGGGGCCGCGGGCAGCGACCCGACGCTCGGAAACCTGGTGCGCCGCAATATCGGTGCGGTCCTCGCGACCATCCTGCGCCGCGTCACCGTACTGGCGGTAATGGTGGGTATCTTGTCCGCGTTCGTCGGCTCGTCCCACGGCGGCACGGATTTCCGCACCGTGATGATGCAGGTGCTGATCGTGATGGGCGTCGTGGTGCTGGTCGGGAACTTCGTCTGGCTGCTGCGCGCGGTGCCGCGCCGGACTTTTGTTTCGGCTG
Organism: Mycobacterium sp. Z3061; assembly: GCF_031583025.1. Classification (NCBI taxonomy): domain Bacteria; kingdom Bacillati; phylum Actinomycetota; class Actinomycetes; order Mycobacteriales; family Mycobacteriaceae; genus Mycobacterium; species Mycobacterium pumcae. Next base: position 1,861,583 of record NZ_CP134062.1, read on the forward strand.
CGCGCGGCCGCGCCGGAGTTGTCGTGCGCATCGTGCATGCGGCGCTGGCGGCGGCTGTCGGGGCGGGTGCGGTGGCCTTCGGTGGGCCGTGGGCAATCCCGGCGGGAGTATTAGTGGCCGTCAGCGGGCTGTTCATCGTGAGGTTCGGCCTGCTCGTCTAGGTACTATCCACCCATGGCCGACCGTCCCGTCACCCTGCTCGACAAGTCCGACGTCCTGACGGGTCTGTTCGCCGTCTGGGACGACCTCGACGCATTACTGGGCGGATTGTCCGAGGCGGACTGGGAGAAGCCGAGCGCGCTGGCCGGCTGGGACATCAAGGCCGTGGTTTCGCACATCATCGGCACCGAGTCGTTCCTGCAGGGCGTCAGTCCTCCCGAACCCGACATCGACGTCAAAGCGCTCGACCATGTGCGCAACGACATCGGGGTGATGAACGAGTGTTGGGTACGCCACCTCAGTGGGGAACCGGGCGCGCAGGTGCTGGGGAAGTTCCGCGAAGTCACCGGTGCGCGTCGAAAAGTATTGGAGGCCATGACCGACGAGCAGTGGGACGCGGTGTCCTTCACCCCGGCCGGGCCGGACAGCTACGGACGGTTCATGCGGATTCGGGTGTTCGACTGCTGGATGCACGAACAGGACATCCGGATCGGTCTGCAACGACCGTCGTCCGACGAGGAACTGCTCGGACCGGCGTTGCGGTTGTCGCTGGACGAGGTCGAGACCTCGATGGGATTCGTCGTGGGCAAACTGGCGAAGGCGCCCGACGGCTCGCGGGTCCTGTTCGACCTGACCGGCCCGCACGCGCGCCAGATACGGGTCAGCGTGGACGGCCGGGCGCAACTGGTCGACGACTTCGGTGACGCGGAGCCGACCGCAACGATCCGCGTCGACGCTTTGCAGTTCACCCGGCTTGCCGGCGGTCGCCCGTTATGCCCCGCACGCAGCCAAGACGTCGGACTCGACGGCGATCGGGACGTGGCGGGACGCGTTGTCGAGCGAATCAACTTCGTTATTTGACAATGCTTTTCGTCGCACGGAGCGACGTGGATCACACCTGGGATGAGGATGTTACTCGTCGGCCGAGATGGGTAGCCGACAGTTACGGGCGCCGTCGCGCCACCGAAATCCTCAAGACTCAGGGAGGTCTACAGATAATGACTGCACCAGATACGACCAGACTGCTCGCGCAGCTTCGCACTCTGCTCGATCTGACGAATACCGAGATTCAGATTGCCGAAACCCGGGTGATTCAGGCTCGCACCGATGCGGTACGCCGCGAGCTGAGCCAGAACGCTGAGAATGGCCGCGAGCGAGCCGAAGCCATTCAGGCGAGGATCCGGGACCTGGGCGGATACCCGGACGTGATCGGCCCATTCCTTGGTCGCGCTGCCGCGGCGGTCAAGGCGTTGACAGAGCAGGCCGAGCCGTTCGACGAGGCACTGCTGGGTGACCTGGCGCTGGAAGACCAGCTGCTGGACCGCGCCCGCTACACCAAGGCGCTGGCGATCGCTGCCAAGAACAAGGACGTCGAGAACCTGGCCGACCGCCTGATCACCGCGCACACCGCGACGGTGGAATGGCTGACCACGGTGCTTGCCGAGGACGCCCTCGGCGGTCCGGCGGCGCTTCGTCGCACACCGGTGCAGGTGGCTGCCGGCACCGCGGTGAAGCTGGTCAACCTGCCGGTGACCTGGTCGGCGCGCGGCATCGACCGCGCTGTCGAGAGCCTGCGCACCGCCGGTCCCGCGTTCCGCGAGCTGGTGGAGCGAGGCGGAAACGCCGGCGAGATCGCTGCCAAGGCGCTGTCGGCCTCGCAGAACGCCGCGTTGCGGGCCGCCGAGCGCGTCACCCGTAACGAGGGAGCCGACGGTGCCGCCGACGCGCTGCACGAGGGGCGTGAGACGGTGGGCGTCCTGGACGCCAGTGAGTTGCCGATCGCGAACTACGACGACCTGAACATCAGTGATGCCGTCGCCGCGATCAAGGACCTGACCACTCCCCGGGACGTCCGCGTCATCATCGCCTACGAGGAGGCGCACAAGGATCGTCAGCGGATCGTTTCCGCCGCGCAGACCCGCGTCGCCGCCATCGCCAAGGAGGCCGTCGGCATCAGCTAGGCAGGATGTTTCGATCGAGTCCCCCCGGTCCGCTAACCGGGGGGACTTGGTTTGTCTGCGGCCGATGCGGTCGGGAAGATAAATGCGTTGCCGCTGGTTGATAGAGGCGTACCATGAGTTGTCCTGCCGGGAAACCGGCAGGGATGCACGAAGCAACAAAGACAAGGGGCTGAACGGTTTCGACTTCGCGCATCGAATCAAGGGAAGCGTGCCGGTGCAGGCAAGAGACCACCGTAAGCGTCGTTGCAACCATATAAGCGCCGATTCACATCAGCGCGACTACGCTCTCGCTGCCTAAGCGACAGCTAGTCTGTCGGACCGGGAACGCCCTCGCCCCGGACCCCGGCATCAGCTAGAGGGATCAACCGATGAGTTCGGTCGCGGGACTCATCGGGACACCAACAGCGACTGGGATCGTCATCCTGGCTAGTTCGCGTGACCAGGAGATCCGAGCAGAGACATAGCGGACTGCGCACGGAGAAGCCTTGAGGGAATGCCGTAGGACCCGGGTTCGATTCCCGGCAGCTCCACTGAATACGTACTGGTCAGAGCCTCAAGCTCCGGCCAGTTTTCATTTTCGTCAGCTGTGGCTCACGATGTCCTGCGGAGTTCAATTCTGATAGGGGCTGCGGATAAAGGAGTGCAAACGATGTATCGCGTCGCCATCTGGGTGCTCGCGGCTCTGGCGTTGGCGACTATTGTCCCGACCCAAGGCCATGCCGATCCGCCGACAAAGTGTCTAACAAACATTCCCGCGGGCAAGCAGGTCTATGTGCCCTGCGATCTGCTCAACGCCGGCGCCAATTTCCCGCCTGGGCAGCGTTGTCCGCCGCCGCTCGAGCAGTACCCGAAAGATGTGGCCGACTGGTGTGGCGAAGGTCCAGGCCTTGCGACTCCCACACCCTCGAGCCCCATAAGCCCGACAAGTCCTACAAGCCCTGCGCGGCCTACGAGCCCGGTGAGCCCAACGAGTCCTGCGAACCCGACGACTACTACGACCCCGACGACTACTACGACCCCGACGACTACTAGGACGCCGACGACTACTACGACCCCGACGACTACTACGACCCCGACGACTAGTACAACACCGACGACTCCTACGGGTGCGATGAGTTCTACGAACCCGACCGCTCCGACGAGTCGCTAAGAACCCGGGCAGTCGATCGGAAGTATTGACGCCGTCAAGGCCCGAAAACATAACAGCAGGTGACGGGGCGTACTGAACGGGATCGAAACTGGAATGAACCTGCAGTTCAGAGCCCAAAATGCCTGGTAGAGAATCGGGTTCGATTCCCGGCAGCTCCACAGGAATAGCCGGTCAGGACGAAAATTCTGGCCAATATTCTTTTCCATCATCGACCGAACGGCGTTTCCGCGACGAAGCAAGACGAAGCAATACGCGCAATCGCGCAGTGGTCGCTATTCGCCAGGATTTGCCGACACCGAGCGACCCCCGCCACCGATTGGCTAGATCACCGGGCTGCACCAGAGTGGACTTGCGACTTAAGCGCTGCCCGCGCTGCCAGCATGCCGGACAGCATGGCCCCGCTGAAGCCGCCGAAGCCGCCGAACGTCGAGGCCAGCCACAAGCCCGGAACCGTTGTCTCGACACCTTTCGGTGTGCCCGCGGTCGGAATGGCTTGCGGGGGCACCTGGGCGAACCCGTAAACCGCTCCGTCCGGCGTGTTCAGATAATGCGCCATGGTGGCCGCGGTGGCCATCTCCTGATGCACGACGGCGGAGGCGAATCCGGGAAAGGACCGGTCGACCTGACCGATGATGGCCTGCAGCCACGCCTGCCGTTTGGCCTCATAGGACGACTCGTCGAGCTCCTTCCAGTTCGCCAGTCGATCCACTCCGGTAATGGAAACCAGATGGACGTCGGGAGGATTGAGGCCACTGTCGATGGATTCATAGTCGACCAGGATCACGCCCGGCATTCGGTTTCCGGGCGGGCCGGCGAGCAGATCAGCAAAGCCGGAGAAATCCGTCAGCCGCTCACACCAATCGGGCAGCAGCACCGTCGAATAGTGGGTCAGACCGAACTCGCGGGCCGGCCGGTCGAGACCCACCGCGACGGAGAACAGCGATGTCGAGAGTTCCCGCCCGGCGAACTGGTTCGAAAACGCGGAACGGCACTCTGGTGGAAGTGCGTCGGCGAGCACGGCGGGTGCGGCGTTGCCGAACAACACTGGTGCGTGGTCCACTCGCCGGTCGGCACCGTCGGGACCGGTGTGCGCTACACCGGCAGCGCGCCCCTGTTCATCGAGGAAAATCTCGGTAACCGTGCGCCCTGCGAGCAGCTCCCCGCCCTCATTACAGACCACATCGGCCAGGCTGCGGCTCAGGCTGGCCGAGCCGCCTTTAATGTAGGCCCCCCCACCGGAGAGGTACCCACCTTGACCCAGTGCGTAGTACACCCACCACAATCGGTCCGGGTCGTCGCCGTAGTAGCCGAGGTTGGCGGCCAGCGCCATCTTGGGCAGTTCGTCATCGCCGAATAGGTCCGCGAAGACCTCCGAGAGACTATGGCGCATGTCGCGAAGCAGCGGCCACAGAGTCAGCGGCAAAGTCGGAGCATGCAGGAACCACCACGCGCTGTTGTGCTCCTCGCCGACAACGCCCATCGCCGATCGGACAGCCTCGACGCGCTGGAAGAAACGCCGGAAGGCCTTGCGGTGCAAGGGAAACTGATCGGCAAGGGCCGCCTGGGCGGCATCGTCTCCCGTGGGCAACACAAACGGCGGATCGAAGAGTCGGCTGCGAATTTCATAGAGCGGGCCGGCGGACACAAACTCCAACTCGCCATCGATGCCGAGCGCCCGCAGGATGCGCGCCTTGGGGTCAATGGACGTGGACAACTGTGCGGTCTCATGCAGGGACCCTTCAATTCTCAATGAACCGTGCTGGTATGTCGTTGCAGCTCCACCAATCTCGGTATTGCGCTCCACAACCAGCACCCGGTGACCGGCCCGTGCATAAAGGGCAGCCGCGGTCAGGCCACCAAGTCCGGACCCGATCGTGATCGCATCGAAATCGCCGGCCATGATCCTCATCCCCGATCCAGCAGAGCAACTGCTTTACGTGATCTACTAACGCTCGACGCTCGACGCTCGACGCTCGAAAGGCTGCGAGTCAGCCCGAAATACCGCCGTCGCGTCATGTCGTTGGCGGGCCGCTCGCTTGGACACAGGGGTGGTTTCCAATCGCGCTCTGCCTTTCCTTCGGCAGCACGTAAAGCGACGGTCCAGCAAGCTTCTTCCCTTGAGGGTGGTCCCGCGGAAGGCGCCCTGAATTTCAGACGTACGGACTGCGGCACCCCGTCGATTAATCCCTGGGTTAGAGCCTCTGCCGGCCTTGCGGCGAATGCCAAAACGGTCTCGGCTCCGGCCGAATCATCGATATCGAGCCATTTCCAGCAATCATCGCCCGGGATGACCACCCCCAGCTGCGCAACTCGGCCCGCTGCTGGCATCCAGTACCCCTCGTGTCGCGTGAAGGCTGATGCCTTCCAATCTGACACTAGGAACTGCAGCTGAATAGGGACTCAAGTCACAGCGGTGGCGACTGAATAGGGGTTCAGGTCACCGCGGTGGCGGCGGGACCGCCAGCAGTGCTCCGCAAATCGCCACCATCGTGTGCCTGCGGTATGACCCCCGTAGCCGCAGCCGTAGCCGCGGCCCGAACAGGCCGCTGCGGTTGAGCGGAATGGAATGACGCCGGCGCTTTAAGGCCTAACGGGATCCATTCAACAAGCCGATCCAGACGCCAAGCATCAAGCCACCTAGCCACAGTGATGTCGCGGCGTTCCGCAAGCGCCTCGGATTTGGTGCCTCTTACTGGTGACCCTGCGTTGCGGGGCTGGGGCGTCGGAGAGAGTGTTGACGCCATCACCACCTCTCGCGTATTCCCCAGGTCAATTCACGTGTTTTCGCGTCGTTTCGCGTAGCCAAATTTGTCGGTGCCGGTCGAAAAGTGAGCAGGTAGTTCCAGGGTGGTTTTCCCGGCAGCTCCACCAAACAACCGCTGTTCGAACACCATATTGTGCTAGGGAATCTCGGTCGTCAGCATTGTGCGGCGACGCCTCGACGATGCCCTGTGCCCGGTCATCGTGACGACGGTGACCGGGAACGTGGATTAATCGACGACTTGCGGCCGTGACGCGGAGGCGCTGCGGTTCTCGCGAAACCGTCGCGTGCTGTGTGGCAACGACATAAGCTCCGGCTAGGCGGACGGTGCCGGCTGGGCACGTGACCAGTTGCTTCGAAGAGTGGAGCTGCTCGATGTCGTATGTCGTTGCGTTGCCCGACGCGATGTCCGCCGCCGCCACGAACCTCGCCTCGATCGGCGAGGTGGTCGCGACGGCCGGCCGGGCCGCGGCGGGTGACACCACGGGGTTGCTCGCAGCTGCGGAGGATGAGGTGTCAGCGGCGATCGCGGCCGCGTTCTCCGCTCACGGCGCGGGGTTTCAAGCTCTCAGCGAGCAGGCGGCGGCGTTTCATGAGCGGTTCGTCCAGACATTGTCCGGCGCAACCGGAGCGTATGCCGCCGCCGAGGCGGCCGGGGCTGCGCCATTAGCGGCCTTCGAGCAGGCGGCGGTCGCTGTTCAGCGGCTTCCTGCCGAAGCCGCCACCGGATTCGCATCCCTGTTTTCAGTGCGGAGTTCGCCGATCTTGCAGCTGCTGGCGAGCGACATCCCGCCGTTCTCGTGGATCGTGGGCAGCAACTCACCGCCACCGCTGCTGAATTTATTACTGGGACAGACGGTTTCGTATACCACGTACGAGGGGATGCAGGTCGTTCAGATCACGCCGGCTCATCCGACCGGCGAATACGTGGTTGCCTTGCACGGCGGCGGGTACATCATGCCGCCGACAGTCTTGCACTGGCTGAATTACTCGGTGAATTCCTACCTGACCGGCGCGACGTTCCAAGTGCCTATTTACCCGCTGATACAGCAAGGCGGCACCGCCGGCACGGTGGTACCGGCGACGGCCAACTTCATCTCCTCGCAAATTGCTCAACACGGGTACCAGAACGTCAGCGTTATCGGCGACTCCGCGGGCGGCAACCTCGCACTCGCGGCCGTCCAACACATGCTGCAGACGAACCCGCTCGGCCCCGTGCCGTCGTCCATGGTTCTACTGTCGCCGTGGCTGGACCTGACGCTTGGACGCGAGGTCGGCATGTGGTGGGGCGACAACCTTTCCGTTACCAACCCCATGGTTAGTCCGCTCTATGGATCGCTTGCCGGACTCCCGCCAACGTATGTCTATTCGGGTGGGCTGGATGTACTCGTAATCTCCGCTAATGCCCTCCAGCAGGCGGCCATTAGCCAGGGAGCCCCGTTCAGCTTCCTCACTGCACCTTTCGAACATCACGACTGGGCTCTGGCGGATTGGCTGCGGTGGCCGCAGATCAACCGTGAACTCGGTATCGCGGCCTGATCGCTGGTCACCGCGGCGCACTACCGACGAATTGTCAGCCCTACAAAGTCTTCTGGTCGACCGAGGGTCCGCCCGTCGGGGCTGTGTTTCCGCACGGCCGTTGTCGGCCTTGTGCCCAGCGGGCCCGGAGGGCGGATACGAACCGCAGTTGTCGGTCGTCGCGCCCGGGCGCCCACAGTCCGATCAGGACGGCACTGACGGCCACGAACACAGCAAGCACCAATAGCGAGCTATTCATGGCGTCGATGAAGGCGACCTTGCTGAACTCCGCCAGGCGGTCACCCGCGGGCCCTAGCCGCCGGGCAACTTCGAGGGCTTGCCCCACCGAAGTCGAGGCGGCGTCGCTGACCTGCTGGGGGAACCCGATCATCTTGGGAGCCAGCATCTTCGGATAGTTGGCGGCCAGCATAGACCCGGCCAGCGCGATGCCGAGCGCGGCGCCGATTTCCCGCGTGGCGTCGTTGACCGCCGACGCGACCCCCTGCTTGTCGTCCGGAACAGTCGTCATGATGACCGACGTCGTCGGTGCGGTGCACAGGCCGATGCCGGTGCTCAGCACCAGCATGGGCCATGCGGCCCTCCAGTAGGTCGAGCCCAGCTCTACTCCGACCAGGCAGATCAACCCGAACGCGATCAGCATCAGTCCAGAGAAAACCACCGCGCGCAGCCCGAACCGGGGTAGGTACCAGAAGGACAGCAGTGACAGCACGAGCAGCGGTCCCATGATGGGAGTCAGTGCAAATGCGGTCTTGATGGGGCTGTAACCGAAGATCAGCTGCATGTACTGCATCAGCAGGAACATGTAGCCGAACATCGAAATGAAGAACACCGTGATGGTGGCAGCCCCGGTGGCGAACGCCGGAACCGCGAACAACCGCACGTCCAGTAGCGGATAACTCTGCCGCACCTCGACAAAGCCGAAAGCGATGCCCATGGCCAAACCGGCGCCGATGCTGCCGAGGACCAACGGGTGCGTCCATCCGCGCGCCGGCGCTTCGAGGATGCCGAAGACGAGTGCCGCCACCGCGCCGCCGATGACGAAGGCACCCCGCCAATCCAGGGGCCGGGCCTCGGATTGCTTCGAGCTCGCGATCGTCAAAGTGAGGACGAACAAGGTCAACCCGCCGCCCGTGAAGGCCCAGAAAATGGAATGCCACGACCAGAAATGCAGCAGGGCCCCAGACCCGAGCATCCCGACGACTGCGCCGGCCCCGGCAACCCCGGCCCAGATGCCGACTGCCTTGTTGCGCTGATCTTTTGGATGGGCCGCCGTAATCAACGACAGGGTGGCCGGCATGACCAGCGCCGCGCCCACGCCGGCAGTCGCCCGGGCGAGGATGACGATCGTGGGGTCAGACCAGACCGCCGGCACTACCGATGCAAAGCCGAACACGGCGAGCCCCACCAACATGGCGCCGCGGCGTCCGTAACGGTCGCCGAGTGCTCCCGCCGGTAATAACAGGCAGGCCAGCACGAGGGTGTAGCTGTCCACGATCCAGGTGAGCTGAGTCTGGGTAGCCGACAGAGCGGTCGCCATGTCCGGAATGGCGGTGTTCAGCGCGACCATCGAGGACATCACCAACAAAACACCGAGGGACGCCACGGTGAGTAACCAGCTCCGTGCGCGCACCGACAAATCGGCGAGCGCGAAATCGTCTACTTGACTTGGCCGCGCCTGCGTATCGACCACGCCCCACCCCCTCGGCGGATACGATCGAAATTTAAGACTCCCCGTCTATGAACGAGACTAACAGTCTCGTTCGGCGGTGACCACCGCGAGCTTTCGCGGACCACAATCAAGGCCTCATTCGACGAACCCGGCGAGACCGGTGATCCTGCTGAGCTTTACTCCTGACCTGAAACGACCCTCCGGCGAGACCACCGGCGACCATCTGTCAGGGTGGTGAGCATGACTGCACAGAAGCCCGAGATCGATTTCCCCGGCGGAGAACCGCCCACCGACCTGGTCATCACCGATGTCGTCGAGGGCACCGGAGCGGAGGCAACCTCCGGTAATACGGTCGTCGTGCACTACGTCGGCGTGGCCCACTCCACCGGCGAGGAGTTCGACGCTTCCTATAACCGCGGTGAGCCGTTGACGTTCCGGCTCGGCGTCGGCCAGGTCATCCAGGGCTGGGACCAGGGCGTGCAGGGCATGAAGGTCGGCGGCCGCCGGCAGCTGCTCATCCCGGCCCACCTCGCGTACGGCGACCGTGGCGCCGGTGGCGTCATCAAGCCCGGCGAATCGCTGATCTTCGTGGTGGACCTGCTCGAGGTCAGGTAGCGACGCGCCGGTCCCAGCCTCGACCTGATCAGATCAGCCCGGGTATCAACGCTTTTCGCTCGGGCGGGTAGTCGGGGAACTTCTGCTGGTACCACTTGTGGGTAGCGAACGCCCGCGGGATCAGATTGCCTGCCGTGATCAGAAATATGATCACCCCGGCGAGCGACCAGGTCAGCAGGGAGAATCCGGCCCACGCGATCAGCTCACCCAGATATGCCGGGCTGGTGACGAACCGGAACCCCCCGCCGTATGGAATCTTGTACTCGGTTGCGCCTGGGTTCGCCTTGTCGCGCAGGTTGCGCACGATCGACTCCGACCGGACCAGCAGGACGAATCCGCCGAGGTACACAACCAGCCCGACAAGAAACCGCGGATCGGACAACCACTCGACGCCGTACTGGTGCTTGTAGTCATGGCTGAAGAACGCTCCGTTGAGGTAACCGTGCATCGTGGTGATCACCATTCCGAAGGCGAGCACGACGATGTTGAAGCTGCCGCGTTTGCCCGGCACCTGTCTGATCGACAACGGGAAGAACCAGCCGCGGTTGCCGTAATGCATCAGCCAGATGGCCGCGAGTACGAGCGGCGTCGTGTCGTATCGGTGTGGCCCGGTGAGATAGAAGATCGCGAACACCACGGTGGCGGGTATTTCCATCAGCCACCAGCCGAGCTTCGGATTGAGATTCACCCCGCGTGCCGTTGCGCCGAATCGGCCATAAGGACTCTGCCGGAACAATCCGCCGATGATCACCAACGCCGCGATGACCAGACCTATCGTCACCACGGTGTCGTAAGTGGTGTTGCCGGTGTACCAGTCCATCAAGCTCCCTTCGAGAGCCGACATCGTCGAGCATGTCGAGCAAGCGCCTGCCGCAGTAGAACAACTTCTATCAGTACGCGATCAGCGGGGCCTGCGAGGGACTGTCAGCGTCCGCGGCCTACGAGCAGAAGTCGCACGAATCCTCTTTGACGGGTGGCGGATTGGGTCCGTCCCACACATCGCTCGGCAGCTGCCCCCGGTAAGGGACGTTGCCGGCCGAGTTCCGGACCCAGTACCAGGTGTGGCAGACATTCATGTCCCATCCGTAGGCAACTCCCGGGCCGGACGACATGTCGTAGCGGGAGTACACCATCGAGTCACCTGGACACCACGTGTGCGGTGGTAGGGGTCCCGCCTGCGCCGGAGCTGCCAGCCCTACGCCACAGCCGGTCAACACAGCGGATGCGAGTGCCGCGATTCGTCGGCTCATGTTCCGGTCTCTCTCGTGGTTGGTCATCACAGCGTGCGCCTGACGCCTTGCGGAACTCTTGCGCGGGCGCGGCGGCGCTATGTTGGTCGTAACGTCGCACGACACCCGAAGGAGCCATCGGTGGCTGTGGAGTTCCGTTGAACGGAGACCGACCCAACTGGGGCTGGGGGGACAAGGAGCCTGTGCCGATGTTCACCGAGGCCGAGATCCGATCGGCCTGCAAGGACTTCGGGCTGCAGGACATCGACACGGACAGCGTCATTGAGCAACTCAATAAGAACCGTCAGAGCGAGCGAGCTGCCGGGCGAGATCCAGGTGAAGGTGGACCGTCCGAGCTTCGCCGCTGAACAGACATGAATTAACGCGTGCACGTATCGCCAGAGCCTGCGGTGGGTAATTGGTTATTACACAGCGGTCCATTAGGCGAAGGCGGGTACACGATGAGCAGAGCTACTGTGAGTGCACAAAGCCATGCGGGAGACGTCAGATCCAAAGTGGCGCGGGTAGGCCTGATCGGCAAGGGATCGCTGTATGTGCTCTTGGGTTTCCTGGCGATCAAGGTCGCTATGGGTGACAGCTCCGCGGCCGGTGCCAGTAAGACCGGGGCGATCCAGACGGTCGCGCAGGCGCCGTTCGGCAAGTTCCTGCTGATCGCCTTGACGGTGGCTTTGATCGCACTGGTGGTGTGGAAATTCAGCCAGGCCGTCTCCGGTGACCCGATCGAAGGGTCCGACGGCAGCGATCGGGCCAAGTACGCGGCCAAGGGCGTTCTCTACAGCGGCGCGGCCCTGGCGTCGCTGTCTATTCTCATCGCGAATTGGGGCGGCGATGCCGGCGCGGTCCCCGGTGGCGGTGGTGGCGAGGGTCAGCAGCATGCCGCCGGAGTGGTCATGGGTCTGCCCGGCGGACAGTGGATCGTGCTGATCGTCGGCCTCGCCGCAATCGGCTTCGGTGGCTACGAAATCTACAAGCACACCATCAATTGCAGCTTCATGAAGCGCACCGGGACGCTGAGCCGGGACAAGCGAAAAGTCGTCGAAACGCTGGGCCGCGCGGGCTACGTGGGAAGCGGCCTGGTGGCCATCGGTGTCGGCTTCTTCTTCGTCGTCGCAGGCCTGACCTTCGACCCGGAGAACGCCAAGGGATTGTCCGGGCTATTGGCCGAACTCGCCGGCCAGAGCTGGGGACAGGTGGTCCTCTGGCTGATCGCCGTCGGCCTGTTCGCCTACGGTCTGTTCTCGTTCGCCGAGGCGCGCTACCGCCCCGCCACTTAGCGCGGATTGCAGACAAGCCTCCGCGCCGAAACCTATGCTGCGCGCATGAACGAGTTTCGCGCGTCGGCACCACCGGACCTACCGGGCGTCCCCTCGGTCGAAGGACCCCTGCCCGGGCCCGATCAATTGGTCGGGCGCCCCCGCGCGTTGCCGGTGGACTTACTCGGTGAATTGCACGGTCCGCTGTTCTACTCAGACTTCAACGGCGGCATCCGGAAGCTCTACGCGTGCTCGCTGGAGCTGGTCACCGAGCTTTGCGATGAGAGCCGCTTTGCCAAGAACCTCACCGCAACCCTCGCCCGAGTCAGACCGTTGGCCGGCGACGGCCTGTTCACGGCCTACCACGGCGAACCGAACTGGCAGCGAGCCCACGACGTCCTGCTACCGGGTTTCAGTTACGCGGGCTTGCGGCGGTATCACGACGCGATGCTCGACATCAACTGCAAACTGATCGACCGGTGGGACGCCAGCGTCGGGGTTGGGCCGGTGGATGTGTCGAACGACTTGCAGAAGCTGGCCATGGACACCGTGGCGCTCGCCGGATTCGGTTCGCGATTCGATTCTTTCGAATGTCCGGGGCTGGCGCCGATTCCACAGAGCTTCACGACGGCCATTGGGGAATTGGGATCGGGAGCTACCACGCCAGTCTTCAACGAAGAACTGGCCACTTTGCACACGTTCATGGACGGACTCATAGCGGAGCACCAATCCGGTGACAGTGCGTCTGAGGACCTGTTGGCACTGATGCTGCAACAGGATTCGAGCGGCAAACCGGTGCTGGACACCGAGAACATCCGCAATCAAATCATGACCTTCCTGATCGCCGGCCAGCTCACCACGTCGGAGTTGATGCCCAACACGCTGTACAACATCATCAACGATCCGGCCGTGCTGCACCGCGTCCAAGCCGAAGTGGACACCGTCTTCGGAACGGACGACGACTACCTCCCCGGCTACGACGACATCGGCAAGCTGACGTATCTGCGCCAGGCCATCGAGGAAACCCTGCGACTGTCCCCGCCGGTGCTGCAATTCGACCGAATGGCATTGGAAGACACCGTGATCGGCGGCAAGTATCCGATCAAGCGCGGTGAGGCGGTCACGGTGCTCACCGGCGCATTGCACCGCCAGCCAGGTTGGGGCGACAACGTCGAACTCTTCGATCCGGACCGCTTCGCTCCCGAACGCTCGGCATCGCGGCCGACTGCGTTGTTCAAACCATTCGGAACCGGGGCACGATCCTGCATCGGCCGGCAGTTCGCGCTGCACGAGGCGGCCATGGCACTGGCCCGGCTCATCCATCGCTACCGCCTCATCGACGCCTATCACTATGTGCCGCAGTGGGAAACCCCGAACAGCCGCCGACCGATCGGGTTCCGGCTCGATGTCCGCCGGCGCACCCCGCAGGACCGCAGGGCCGATGTAACGGGCCGCGAAGCCGCTACCGCACAGAGCGCGGCGCAGCGCCCGACGGCGATCACGGCCGGCACCAGGCTGGCCGTCCTGCACGGCTCCAACCTCGGCACGTGCCGCGCTCTGGCCCGTCAATTCGCGGACGATGCAACGTCTTTGGGCTGCGTAGCGACGGTGGCGCCGCTCGACGACGCGGTCGGCGGTTTCCCCGAGGCCGAGGCCATCCTGATCATCGCCTCCTCGTACAACGGACAACCAACCGACGATGCGCGCGCCTTCCTCACCTGGCTGCTCGACGCCGACACCACCTTGAATCCGACACCCAACATCGCGGTTCTCGGTGTGGGTGACCACAACTGGGCCGACACCTATCAGGTGGTCCCGCAACGCATCGACGAGCGCCTCGGCGAACTGCAAGCCAATCGATTGGTTCCGCGGGCGGCGGCCGACACCTCGGGGGACATTGTCGGCACGATCGAGGAGTTCGCCGCCGCGCTGTGGTCGTCCCTGACCGAGCGTTTCGGTGACCCCGACGCCGCGCCGCTGACGGATGCTGCCGAACCGCTCTACGAGTTGCGCCGAATCGTCGGCCCCGTGACGGCGGCGATGGACGCACGGTCGTCGGTGATCCCGATGACCGTCGTCGAAAGAACCGAACTGGTCAGCCCAGGGTTGGGACAAGCCAAAACCAATATCCGCGTGGAACTTCCGGACGGCGTCGACTACCAGACGGGCGACCACCTCACGGTGATGGCCGACAACCCGCCCGAGGTTGTCGACAGGGTGCTGACCCAACTCGACCTCGATCCTGGACTGCGGCTGGCGATCAACCCCCGGCGCAGCTCCAGACGGCTCATCGCGCTGGACCGAGAGGTCAGCGTCCGGGAACTGCTCACGCACTTCGTCGAATTGCAGAAACCGGTGACCAGCAGTCAACTACGCAAGCTTGCGGCAGCCAACACCAGTCCTGCCGAAAGTCAGCGGCTCACCGAACTCGCCGACGATCCAGAAGGCTGCCCGCTCAGCGTGATGGAATGCCTCGACGAATTCCCCGCCTGCGCTCTCACCGGTGCCGAACTCCTCGAACTGCTCGACCCCATGGTTCCCAGGCATTATTCGATCGCGTCGTCGTCACTGTTGTCACCACGCACAGTGGGACTGATCGTCAGCGTCCTGGACGCACCGGCCCGCTCCGGGCACGGCCTGTTCAAAGGTGTCGCGTCCAACTACCTCGCGACCGTCCAACCCGGACAGCTGATCCGGGCGCGCGTGGACCCGGCCCGGCAGGCGTTCCGGGCCGGTGCCGATCCGGCCAGGAACGTGATTCTGGTCAGCGCCGGTACCGGCGTCGCGCCTTTCTGCGGTTTCCTCGGTGATCGGCTGGCCGCAAAGAACGCCGGAACGCCGGTGGAGCCCGCGTTGTGCTTCTTCGGCGTACGTGACCCGGAGGTCGATTACATCTTCCGAGACCAGTTCGAGCAGGCCGAGGGACTCGGCATCGTCCAGATGCGGCCGGCGTTTTCCCGGGCACCGCAGGAAGGGGTTCGCTACGTGCAGGACCGCATCGCCGCGGACGCCGACGACGTCTGGAACCTCTTGGGTGACCCGGGCAAGGACGCCCACGTCTACGTCTGCGGCGACGGCGCGCGGATGGCGCCGGCGGTGCGCGGGTCCTTCCTCGACATCTATCGGGCACGGACGGGTGCTGATGATGGTCAGGCCCGCGACTGGTTGAACGGTCTCATCGAAACCGACCACTACGTCGAGGACGTGTGGGCAGGGTGACTGGCACCGTCAGGACGGCAGTTCCTCGATGAGCTCCGCGAGGAAGCCGCCGGCCTCCCGTCCGGCTTCTTCGACGTCCCGCGCGGCGATCGCATCGATCAAGCCGCCGTGCCGGATCTCGCGGGGTTCGTGCGTCACGCTTGTGGCTGCGACGCTGGCCGCGACGACTTCGGTGAGCCCGCGGTACAGCTCCGTCAGGACGGTGTTCCCGGATGCCTGCACCACGGCGAAGTGCAAGGCCGCGTCGGCTGCCGCGAAGGCGGCGCGATCTTCTCCGCATTCCAATTCATCTCGGCGCCGGAGCAATTGCCGCAGCACGGCGACGTCTTCGTCGGTGCGTGCAGCGGCAGCCAGTCGCGCTGCCTCGACCTCCAGGCAGCGACGCACCTGCAGTACCTCGCGGAGCTCGGACCCGCACAGGCGCCGCAGCGCCCCGGAGACTTCGCTGGTGGCGCGCACGTAGGTGCCGTCCCCCTGTCGGACTTCGAGGATCCCGGCGTGCGCCAGGGCGCGCACCGCCTCCCGCACGGTGTTGCGGCCCACACCCAGCGCCTGGGTGAGGCTCGGTTCATTGGGTATACGGGATCCGACGGGCCATTCTCCGGAAGCTACGGACTGCCGCAGCTGATCGATGATCTGCTCGACCAGGCCTGTTCGGCGCGTTGTCGCCAGTGGCACAGTGTCCTCAATTCATCCAATCATGGGATGTATGACAGAATAGCCGAGTGAGTGCGGAAGTGGCAGGAATATGGGCCGAAGCGGACGGCCGCGCAGCCACTGCCGAAGAGATCCATCCAGCCGCCCGGCTAGCGGGCGGTGGGCTCCTGGTCGCCGCGGTGGTCCTGACGGCGCTGAACCTGCGACCCGCGCTCACCAGCGTGGGGCCCCTCCTCGGCGCGATGCGCGAATCGCTCGGCGCCTCGGCCACCTGGGCGGGCGTGCTCACCACGTTGCCCGGATTGTGTTTTGCCGCAGCGGGACTCGCTGCGCCGTGGCTGGCCCGCCGAGTCGGCCTGCAGCACGCAATCAGCGCCGCGTTGGCGATATTGGTCGTCGGCCTGTTGCTGCGCGTACTGGGCGGTCCCTTCGTGGTCATCGGGGGGACGGTGGTGGCCACCGCCGGCATCGCGTTGGTCAATGTGTTGATTCCGGTGGTCATCAAGGGGTCGTTCCCCGCTCAGATCGGGGTGATGACGGGCATCTACACCGCTGCCCTGCAGGGTGGCGGCGCGATGGGATCGGCGCTGACACCGCTGATGGAGTCCGCGTTCGGAAGTTGGCGTGGTGCGCTCGGCGGCTGGGCCGTCCTTGCGCTGCTGGCTCTCATCGCCTGGCTTTTCGGCGCCCGGGGAGTGAGTACCGTCGAGCTCCCGGCTCGCCCCACCGGCGGATCGCTGCTCCGAAATCGCTTGGCATGGACGGTAACCCTGTTCTTCGGCTTCCAGTCCACACTCGCGTACATCATATTGGGCTGGCTGCCCGAAGTGTTCATCGACAGCGGTGTGCCGAAGGCGACCGCAGGGATGCTTGCCGGCCTCGTGTCGCTGATCGCCGTGCCGATCAGTATTTTCCTCGCGCCGATGGCCGCCCGATCCGCCAGTCAGAGCGGCTGGATCGTGGCGCTGGGCGTCATCGGACTCGTCGGCGTCATCGGCCTGCTGGTTGATCCGGCAGCGGCGCCGCTGTTATGGAGTGTGCTCGTCGGCCTGGGTCTGAGCGTATTTTCGTTGGCGCTCACCGTGATTGCGCTACGCGCGCGCACCACCGAGGATACTGCTCAGTTGTCGGGGATGGCGCAGGGCTTCGGGTACCTGCTTGCCGGCATCGGCCCCTTCCTGTTCGGGGTGCTTCATGATGTCACCAGTGGGTGGACCGTGCCGTGGATCTTCGTCCTCGTGATCTACGTTCTGCAGATGACGATGGGCGCGCTGGCGGGCCGCAACCGCTACGTCTGATACCGACGGCAGGCGCGCGATAGATTGCTACTCGTGAGCGAAGACAGAGTCCGCGTGCGGATCGACGACAACGGTGTGGCAACGGCAACGATGGTGCGCGCCGACAAGCACAATGCGCTCGACCAGGCGATGTTCGAAGCCCTGGTGGATGCCGCCGCACAACTCAAGGGCGACACCGCGGTCCGCGCGGTCGTTCTGCACGGTGAGGGCAAGAGCTTCTGCTCGGGTCTGGACGTGGCAAGTTTCATGGGCGGCGAGCGCGGCACGGGCGTGCTGTTGACCCGGGACGAAGACCGGCCGGCGAACCTCGCCCAGCGGGTGAGCTACGACTGGTCTCTGGTACCCGCGCCAGTCATCGCCGCAATACACGGCAACTGCTTCGGTGGCGGTCTGCAGATCGCGCTCGGCGCAGACATCCGGATCGCCGCGCCGGACGCCAAGCTCAGCGTCATGGAGATCAAGTGGGGACTCGTTCCCGACATGGGCATCACCCAGGCACTGCCGAGACTTCTGCCGATCGACGTCGCGAAAGAGTTGACGTTCACCGGCCGCATCGTTTCCGGCAGCGAGGGCTCCGAGCTCGGCCTGGTCACCCGGACGGACGCGGACCCGTTGGCGGCAGCCCTGGCACTCGCGAACGAGATCGCATCAAAGTCGCCGCATGCGATCCGTGCCGCGAAGCGCTTGTATGACGAAACCTGGGTCAGCAATGACCCCAGGGCTGCGCTCGCGCTCGAATCAGAGCTGCAAACCGGACTGATCGGCTCGCCCAACCAGATCGCTGCCGTGGTGGCTGGAATGTCCGGGGAGCGGCCGGTTTTCGCTGACCCCGCTTAACGCCCCATCCGCTGTCAGGGCTGACGCGCGACGATCACGGGGACTTTAGCCTTGTTGACCGCCGCCGCCCCGACCGATCCCAGCAACGTGCCGCGGAGCCTGCTGCAGCCGTGGCTGCCGACCACGAGCAGTTGCGCCCGTTTGGACGCCTCGATCAGGCACCGTGCCGGGTCGCCGATTTCGATGGTGCGGGTGATCGGCACATCTGGATAGCGTTCGTGCCACCCCGCCAGCCGCTCGGCAAGGCTCTCCTCTTCTTCGGACAGCTGAGCGTCCCATTTGGAGTCTTGGAAGGATGGCCGGGAGCTGGAAACCCAGGGTTCGGTCCAGGCGTGCAAAGCGATGAGGCCGACACCACGGCGGGCGGCTGCCGCTAATGCGATAGCCGTCGCCGCTTCCGAGGCCGGCGAGCCGTCGATGCCCACCAGCACCGGTGCCCGCGCGACATTGCCGATGTTGGTTTGGTCGTCATGGACCACGGCGACCGGGCAATGCGCGTGGTAAACCAACGCCGAACTCACCGACCCGAGGCCGCCCCGGGCAGACACGCCGCCATGTCCCCGGTAACCGACCACGACCATCTCCACCTGAGCGGACAGGTCGACAAGCGTCGGGATCGGGGCCGAATTGAGCACCTTCGTGTCGATCTGCAACGGACCGTACCCATCGGCGCTCGCCTCGGCGACCCGGGCCGCCGCGTCGATGACATCGTGGGTCCGATCGCCCTGTCGCTGCCTACCGCCGGCCGCGAGCCACTCCGGTAGGGGAGCGTCGGATAGATGGACCAGAGCCAACGGCGCATTCCGCAGTGCTGCATCACGGGCCGCCCAACGGACGGCGCCCAGTGCCGCTGCCGAGCCGTCGACGCATACCAAGATCGCGCCTCGTGGTGGTTGCCACATGTCCGCAGCATCGCTGAGGGAGGCCACGACCATCAGGGCCGAAGTGACGCAAGCAGAGGGACCAAAGACACCGATCGAAGTCCCGGCCGTTACCGATTTTCTCCGGATTCCACTAACGATTCGGCGATGCCAACGATAGATTTCGTAAAGGCGGGTGACTCGTCCGAGTCGGTTTGATGAGCGCGGCAGGCGGATCGATCTTGATTCTGCCTGAAAAAGGATTGGGCCACGGGGGGATTGAGGGGGAGATGTCATGTCGTTGATGGTTGTGCCGGAGTGGGTTACAGCCGCGGCAGCGGATGCCGCGGATGTCGCCTCGGCGATCGGCGCTGCCAACGCAGCTGCGGTAGCGCCGACGACCGGCCTGCTCGCTGCGGCCGAAGACGAGGTATCGGCGGCCATCGCGGAACTGTTCTCCGCTCACGGCGAGGGCTATCAGGCGCTGAGTGCCCAGGTCGCACGGTTCCACAGCCAGTTCGTGCAGACCCTGACGAACGCCAGCGGCGCCTATGCCGCCGCGGAGGCCGCCAGCGCCGCGCCGCTGCAGACGTTCGAGCAGACCGTCACCCTCTTCCAGCGGGAGATCGCACAGTTCCCCACCGGCGTCGCCGCCGGCTTCAACCGGATAGCCAACGAAGTCTTCACGACTATCTTCGGCGCGACGGCCGGTCCGCCCATTCCCGCGGGGCAGACGGGCACCTACACCGGCTCGCCGTCGTTGCTCACGAGATTCGAAGAGGCGTTGCTGTACCCGGTCAAGCCGCTGCTGAGTCTGTCGGGGCTGGACACCTACATCGCGACGCCCGGTAACCCCATATTGCAATTACTGGCCAGCGATGTTCCGCCGTTATCTTGGTTCCTGGGCAATTCCCCGCCACCGTTGTTGAATCTGCTGCTCGACGAGACGGTCTCCTACAGCACCTACGACAATCCCACCGGCGGAACCATGAGCGTCGTGCACATCACGCCGGCCAATCCCACCGGCGAGCAGGTTGTCGCCATTCACGGAGGCGCCTTCATTTTCCCGCCGTCCTTCCTGCACTGGATTCACTATTCGGTGATGGCCTACCAAACCGGCGCGACCATTCAGGTGCCGATCTATCCGTTGCTTCAGCAAGGAGGTACGGCCGGGCTCGTCGTGCCGATGATGGCGAACTTTGTCGCAGCGCAAACCGCGCACTACGGCACGCCGTACGTCAGCGTCATCGGCGACTCCGCGGGCGGAAATCTCGCGCTGGCGGCCGTCCAGCAGATGGTGCTCAACGGTGCGCAAATGCCGTCGTCCATGGTCCTGCTGTCTCCCTGGCTCGATCTGTCGATGACCAACCCGAACATCGCGTTCGTCCAGGACCCGTTGCTGCCCGTCGGGCTGGCCCAGCAGTTCGGCAGACAGTGGGCCGGCAACCTGCCCATCAACAATCCCTGGGTGAGCCCGATCAACGGCTCGCTGGCCGGCCTCCCGCCGACAACTGTCTACACCGGCAATCTGGACATACTCTCCCCGGATGCATTGGTGCTGAAGGCAAATGCCGCGATCGCCAATGCGCCGCTCAACTTCGTACTGGCCAACGGCCAAATCCACGACTGGCTCATTCTCACCCTGGACGGGCCCGCATACTGGCACCAGATCAACCAGGAACTCGGTATCGCGGCCTGATCGCGCATCGGGCTGTGCGGGGCACTCTTGTCCAATCGAGCGGCGGAACCCACCGACGACGGGCACTACCTCGTCATCGACGGTCGCAGATGGCGCGCGACCGATCCGCTGATTCCCGAGGACCGCAGGCAAGAGCTGGTTCGGATCTTGATGGCGTGGCGCCGAGAGGTGCGTCTTACCAAGGGAACGCCTGAGGAATCGACGGCCCGAGCGGGCGTGAATGCCGCGAAAGTCGCTCTCGGAGAACGTGGCTCACCGCCGTGGTGGGAGGCGAGCGCGGAGCAACGCCGCGCGCGGTGGCAGGCCGAGGTGGGCGAGCCCAGCTGAGCTCAGAGCCTCAATCGTGGGTGCGACGCCCGGCGTTGCCGAGTAGGGATGTCAAGAGCAGCTCGAAGGCTCGGTCGTCCTGCGATGGCGGAGCCAACCGCGCGAGCAGCACCGAACCCTGGACAAGCTCTGAGACCGCCGCGTACGTCTCCTGAGCCGTCTGCTCATCGAGACCGGCACCGATCATGCTGGCGATCGCCTTCTCCGTTTCCTGTGCGCCGAGCCGGCGGGCCAAGGGGCTGAGCGCACCGCGAATGAGGATGAGGTCCGTCAACACCGGATCGCCGAGGAAGGTCTTTCGCACTCCTCGCGCGTGTGCCATCAAAGACTTGCGCCAGTCGTCCGATTCCGCGAAGGGCGGGAAACCGCTGCGGCGCAACGCGCGATCGGTCATGGCATCGAGAAGCTCCGACTTGTTGCGGACATGCCAGTAGATGCTGGTGACTCCGACGCCCAGCGATTTGGCGACCAGGGGGATGCTCAGCTCGTCGACTGACGACTCGGCTGCTATCGCGAAGGCGGTATCCACGATCGTGTCTGCGGTCAGCGAGCCTCGCGCTCGTCGGCGTGGTTGCGGCGGCGCCTTCTCGCGCGGCGGTGGCATCTCAGCGGCGGGTCTGGCGGGTCACGATCGAGGGGCCAGACAGGGGCGCCGGCACGAGTCCGGATGGGGCGTCGATCACCGCGGGTATCGCGTTGATCGCCGCCATGGCCGTTGCCGCGACGCCAGGGTTCGTGGTGTCGCCCGGCGTCGGGTCGAGATGGAGGTCGAGCGTCATGCTGGGCGAGCCTTCGACGCGGAACACCATTCCGCCTCGGCCGGGTTGTGCTGGGGGCGGCCAGGATTCGGGCCACGGCGTAGAGGTCACCGTGGCGAAATATTGAACCGACACGACTGGCCGCTCGTCGTGAATCGCGGAGAGCTGCCAGCGGTGAGCGCAGATCATGTCCTTCGGAATCACACCGAGTGCGGTGTCGAGGTCGTGCGGAGCCAGGATCGTCTCCCAGTCCAGCGCCACCGTGTCGACGTCGACGCCGAGCGTGTCAGCGACGTAGCGCACCACGGGTTCCCAGTCGTTGTTCACCTTGCCGACCGCGATGCGGATAGGAATGTGGCCGTCCGGCTTCCCGAAACCCATTGACTCGTGCAGGACTTCCCATATCGGGTAGGCCAGGTCGAGGTCGAGCGCGTACTCGTCCATCCGGTACGAATTGACCACGCCGGCGCCCGCCAATAAGGCGGTGGGCAGGTTCAGGCTCACGAAGCCCGGTTCGCAGCCGGTCGCATAGAAGGTCGCGCCACCCTTTTCCGCGGCTCGCTCTATCGGTTCGCGCCAATTGGCCGGGGCCGCTTTGGGATAGACCATCGGGATCGCGGAGATGGTGACGACGTTGATGCCGGCATCCAGGTAGCCGACGATGTCGGCGATCACCTCGTCCTCGCGCCTGACAGCGGTCGCGCAGTACGCGACGCAATCCGGCTTCGCGTCCAGAACTTCAGTGACGTCGCCCGTCGCCGTGATGCCCACATCGGGACGCCCGCACAACTGACCCGCATCCGCGCCGATCTTCCCCGGCGAGGACACTTTGACCCCGACCAGATCCAGTGCCGGGTCATCGATGATCGCGCGCAGCGCCACGCTGCCGGTCATGCCGGTGCCGACATGAAAGACCCGCCGCCGGGCGGCTGTACTGCCACAAGATTGAGCCACAGGCGTTGCCTCCCAAACGATGCCGCGATCGTCAACCGATACTGTAGATCAATCCAGTAACCTTTACTAGTCAATCACTCGACAACAATCCGGCTCGTGCCGCATTGAGTGCGACGCTCACCGCCCGGGCGATGAGGGCCTCGTCGATGGGTTCGCCGGTGGTGACCATGCGATAGAACAGCGGAGCCCGAAAGGTGGTCAGTAACGCGTGGGCGTCGCACGTGGCGGGGAGCTCACCCCGGTCGATCGCCTGGGCCACAAGCGGAATGGCGCGCTCTGCCTGGTAGTCGAAGTAGCGCCGGGTAGCTGCGCTGAGCTGCGATGAGCGCAAACCCGCGGTCAGCACCATCGCGACAACCTGGCGCCCGATGCCACCGTTGAGCGCGGTCGCCAGTTCGTTGCCGAGCGCGAGCAGGTCGGTCTCGATGTTGCCGGTGTCGGGCGCCGGCAGGGCTTCCAGTGACCATGTGGTGAGCGCGTCCACCACCAGGTCGTCGAGGGTGGGCCAGCGTCGATAGACGGTGGTCTTGTTCACGCCGGCGCGGGATGCCACCGCGTCCACGCTCAGCGCCGCATACCCGCCGCCGACGAGTTCGTCCAGGGTGGCGGCAAGGACCGCTTGGCGCACCCGCGCGCTGCGACCGCCAGTGCGCACCCCTCTCGTCATCTGCCGGTTTTCCACTAATCGCCTCGCTCGGTTGCTTTACAGACGTGACTATGCCAGCCTGAGCTTAAAGCAACATGTTGATGCGATAAAGGTGTGGGCGAAATTAAAGGAGAAGCGATGACCGCGACGATGAAAGCGATTCAGGTGCAACGTTTCGGTGGCCCTGAGGTGCTGAGCTACGAGTCGGTACCGGTGCCCGAGTTGGGGTCAGGTGAGGTGCTCGTGCGCGTTTACGCGGTCGGCATCAATCCTCCCGACTGGTATCTGCGCGACAACTACGAGCATGCCGACCTGCCGCCGGAGGTCAGGCCGTCGATCCCGTTGCCGGTCATTCCGGGGTCGGACGTGTCGGGTGTCGTCGAGGCGGTTGCTCCCGACGTGCACGAGTTCTCCGTCGGCGACGACGTCTTCGGCATGATCCGCTTTCCCAGCTTCGGGGACAGTGCGGCCTATGCGGAGTATGTCGCCGCGCCTGCCTCCGACCTGGCGCACAAGCCGGCCGGCATCGATCACGTCCATGCCGCAGGCGCGCCGATGTCGGGGCTGACCGCGTGGCAGTTCCTGATCGATCTCGGCCACGACGAAACGAATCCGTTGCAGGCGCAGGCACATCGCCCGGTGCCGCTGGACGGCATGACCGTATTGGTCAACGGCGCCGCGGGTGGCGTCGGGCACATTGTCGTGCAGCTTGCGAAATGGAAAGGGGCACAGGTGATCGCCGTAGCGTCGGGCACGCACGAGTCGTTTCTGATCGACCTCGGTGCAGACAAGTTCATCGACTACACCAAGAACCGCCCGGAGGACGTCCCGCACGACGTCGATCTTGTCCTCGACACGCTCGGAGGGCCCGCCACCAGCCGCTTCCTGCCCGCGATAAAGCCTGGCGGTGCGTTGTTTCCAGTATTCCCAGGCTTTTCCGACGCCGAGACGGCCGCGGCGCGCCGCGTCACCGTCTCGATGACCCAGGTTCGCTCCAACGGTTCACAGCTCGCAGAGCTTGGGCGCCTGCTCGACGCGGGCACCGTACGGGTGGCGATCGACAGCACCTACCGGCTGGCCGACGCTCGTGCCGCGCATGAGCGCGCCGAGCAGGGGCATGTGCGAGGCAAACTCGTGCTCACCGTCGCCTAGCTGTCCGGCTGAACGACCTCGGGCCGCCGGAGCTACCAGAGCACGCCGTGCTCGGTCGACAGGATGAAGCCGTGGTTGCCTTCGGTCTGGCAGTGCACGGCCCCCTGCTTGTCGACCGCGCAGGCACCGCCCAGGGTCTGTACCCGGTATCCGGCGGGCAGCACGGCTAAGTTGCTGGTGAAGGTCTTCGTGTCCGAATGGCGGTACTCAGCGGGGTGCATCGCGTCGGCGAAGGTCTGATTGGTGCCGGGTGGGGCGTCGGCGGGCACCGCGTCACACCCGACCGGGCCGCCGTTGGGGGCGAGGCCGCAGGACCGCCCGTCCGGTGTGGTGAAGTAGACCCACGAGCGGTACGAGGTGGTGTAGGTGCCCGGCGCGAGCGGATAGCCGTCGAGGTTGTCCTGTGGGCCGTTGTCATCACCGGGCGCGGCTCCTGCCGGCGCGACGGAGATCGCCATCGCGCTCAACATCGCCAACGCCCCGAACCGCCATTGCCACATCCGATCACCCTATGCGGCGCCGACCTGGATGTGTGGCGGACTTAGGGCCCGAAGTCCAGGGTCCTTAGTCTCTAATCGCGGCGTGTTCGGACGCCGATACTGGTGAGCCTGATGTGGGCAAACTTATTTCGGGCCGTTGCGGCCACGTCGACGGCACTCGCGCTGGCGGGCTGCGCCTCGACGCCGAATAAGCCTGCGGTCGCGCCGTTCACGATCATCACTGGACCATCCAGCACCACCACCTCGCGGGACCAGAACGGCGCAGGCCTGCCGCCCATGAAGCACTTCCAGATCGGCGGTGACAGCTACGGGCCGGTGCAGGACTGCCACGTCGTCGACGCCGCGGTGACCTGCACGGCGAGTTGGGACCAGCCCTATCAAGCGGATACGTACACCGGAAGCTTCACCGGCACCCTGTCGGGGATGACGATGACGGGGACGTGGACGACCCGTCAGACCGGCCATGACGCGAAGGACCCGCGCTGCAGGTGGCAGACGGAGACGTCGGTGCCGACCACCTTCCAATTCAGCCTGGACGGAACCGTGGTGGACCGCTCCGGTCCGGGGCAATGGCGGACGACCCACAGCGGTAGTTGTTCGGGGGAGGAGTCCGGCACCAGTTCGGCCTCGGAGGGCGGTCCCAGCGCCTGGAAAGTACTTGAATAGCCGAGTAATTCCGTTGCGGCACAACGATTCAGAACATTCGCCAGGTCAGGACTTTCGACCCTATCGACGCACCCGGCTGAATGCTGTGATGAAACCATCCTTGACGGGCGGGGTGGCAAACATCATGGGCCATAGTCGAAGTCGCTGTTGACGGGGGGCCCGGCGCTATCGTACTGGGGGTGTGGCAGGAGATTCACATGGCGAATGACGCGGATGGGCAGTGGATCGGCCTGGGTGTCGGCGACGTCGACAGCCCGGACACCCCACGCGACGCGCCGAATTGGGACGCGATCCAGCTGCTCACGGCCAAACTGCACGACAAATATCAGTGGGCACGCGACCTGGGGGTGGTGGCCCAGCCCAACTATGACGATCTGGTGGCTCGCGCCGTCGAGCAGTTCTGCCAGCGCACCGGGCTGCCGATCATCCGCGATTCGGTTGGGCGCGCGGTCGCCAATCTCGCTGTGCGGCAACGACTGGGCAGTTACCCGGCGCCTGGCACCCGGGACAGGGTGCGCTCCGGCTCCGCGCCGACGTTGCCGATCATGTTCACCGTCGAGGGGCACCAGTCGGACATGTTCGCCGGGCCGGTGGCCGGCACGGCTACGCAGCTGGAAGGCGAGGGTCTGTGCCGCCACCAGCCGATCGGCTACAACAACGCGGCATTCCCGTTCGACAACGCCAGCGGAGAGAACGAACTCGCCCGTCTGGTCGGAGCGACGGTGTTGGACAACGGCGTGCCGTTCCCGCCGGGCACCAAGTGGGTGCTCGGGATCTTCAGTCAAGGCGCGATCGTCGGTTTCGACTTCTGGATGGACCATCTCGCGCCGGGCAAGCCGCTGGAGTGGCGGGAAGCCGATCTGCTCGGGGTACTGGCCTACGGCAACCCCTGCCGCCAAACCGGCAGCATCGCTCCGTGGGCAGCGGGCGGGATCAAGAAGACCGGTACGCACGGCCTGGACCCGTACCGGCGATTCGGCCTGCCCGGTTTCCCGGTGAAGCCGGACAACTGGATGGACGTCTACCGGGAGGGTGACATCTTCGCCGAGAACGGCGACGACGATGCCAGCAAGGCGAAAGCAGCGGTGTACCAGGCCGTCGCCCGCGGCGACATCCTCTCGGATCCGATCTCGCTGGCCTTTCAGATCAGCAAGCTTTTCAGCAGGCCCGTGGAGGAGATCTGGGCCATCATCGAGGCCATCATTTCCGGCGTCGTGTTCCTGCACGACAAGCCGAATCCGCACTACTCCCCGTATGACATCGGCGGAGGCGTGGACTGGGTGCGGGGCCTGCTCACCGGACGTCTGGCGGCACCGCCCGCAGCCGACCCGGTCAATGCGTGATCTCGGCAGAACAGGAATCGAGAATGGCATCAAAACAGGCCACCAAGCCAAAGACGGCCCGCCAGTTGAGGATTGATCAGCCCACCAGGGTCAAGTACCACCCCCTGGCGCCCGGCACCTACACCGGTGACAGCAGCGGCTACCGCACCGGCGATCGTCCCGACCACCGGGGTGTCGACATCGCAGCGGCCCACGGAACACCGATCTACGCGCCCGCGGACGGATTCTTCGTGCACGTTGGAATCAACGACGACCCCGGCGGTTTCGGTTCGTGGTTGTGGATCGATGCGCAGCAGCAATGGGGGCTGGACTTCGTTCTCGGGCACATGCCGCCGTCATCTCTGGTAAATCCCGACACGGGTCGGCCGTGGCAGACCAACGACACGGTGCGCGCCGGCCAACAGATCGCCGTCGTGGGCTCCGAGGGCGGTTCCTCGGGTCCACACCTGCATTTCGAGACCTGGGGTCCGCCCGGGCGCAGTGGCGGACAGGACCGCGACCCCAACAAGGCCTGGCTCAAGGACGCTGTGGATCCTCGGTTGGCACCGAAAGGTCAAGCAGCACGGCCTGTTACATCGCTGGTCGGTCAGGTGCTCGTCGACTACTCCGCCGGTGTCCCCAGTGCCGAGCAGATCCGGGCCGCGGGGTATGCCGGTGCGGTGCGCTACGTCTCCGATCCCCGCGAAGACTGGATGCACGGCAAGCCCTTGCGCAAACAGGAAGCCGACGACCTGCGTGCCCGCGGACTGGCAGTGGTGTCGAATTATCAGTTCGGCAAGGCCGACTCCGCGGACTGGAAAGGCGGTGCGGCGCAGGGATATCAAGACGCCGAGCGCGGGCAGCGACTGCATGCCGAGGCCGGCGGTCCGGACACCGCGCCGATCTACGTGTCGATCGACGCCTGCCCCAGCCAGGAAGAATGGAATACCCAATGCCGCCCGTACCTGCTTGCCTGGCAGGAGCGACTCGGTAAAGACCGGATGGGCGTGTACTGCAACTTCCCCTGCATCGAGTGGGCGCTCCGCGACGGCATCGGCACGTATTTCTGGATGCACGACTGGGACGAGGGTTACAGCGGGGGACAGGTCCATCCCGCTGCCCACCTGCACCAGTTCGAGATCGACAAACAACGCGTCGGCGGCGTGGGGGTGGATCGCAACCGCATCCTGCGAGAGGACTTCGGGCAATGGGACGTCGTCACCTCAAGCGCCGCGGTACAACAGGATTCCGAGCGCTGGAAGGGCCTGAAACGGCTGGGTTCACTGACCCGGCAGTCCGGCTTCGATGCCGTCGCGGAAGTCATCATCGGTGAAACCCTGCGGCGCCGCTACGGCCGTGAGGAAGTGATCGCGTGCCTGTCGACCGCGATTCAGGAGTCTGGGCTGCGCCCGGATGCCGAAGGCGGCGAGGGCGCCTGGCATGGTATCTACCAGCAGGACGACAGCTACCCGGGCCGTGACGACCCCAACGAGAACATCCGGGTGTTCCTCGACAGACTCGACGAGAAGCGTTGCAGCGCAGGGGCGTCGCCGGACATCTGGAAGAACATCTTCTGGCTCCAGCAGCGTCCGGGCGAAACGTCCGCCGACGACGCTTTCAACGATCCGGACGCGCGCCGTGACTACCTCAATGAAATCCGCAGCCGCATCACAAAAGCCGGCGAGATGTTCGAACGCTTCGCCGAAATGTCAGAGGGAGGAATCGACGTGACGTACACCGGGGACCCTGTGTGGTTGGAAGAAGTTCTAAGTTCGGCGCTCGGCGACCGCTTGGTCGTTCATGACGGTTGGCAGGACTGTGGCACCGGATCCGGTGAGAACGGCTCTCATGCGATGGGTCCGATCTGGGGTGTGATGATCCACCACACCGGCAATGTCAACGAAAAGTGGGAGGTCATCCGCAATGGTGTGATGCAGCCCCGGGGGTGGCTGGAAGGGCCGCTGTCGCAAGCGCTGATCACTCCCGACGGCCGCCTGCATCTGGTCGCAGTGGGCCCGTGTAACCACGCCGGACCGGGTTGCTATCCGGGCATCCCCGACGACCTCGGCAACACTCGGCTGATCGGCTTCGAGTGCGCGTGGCAACCGGGGACGCACTACGCAGGCAACGAGACGTGGCCGCCGGCGCAGATCATCACCATGCGCGACGCGAGTGCGGCGGTGCTCAAGAAGCTGGGTTACGACTCGAGTCACGTCATCGGGCACAAGGAGTGGGCCGGTGCGGAAAACCCACTCGGCATCAACAAACAGGGCAAACCGGACCCGGGCGACATGGATATGACGTGGTTCCGCGCAGAAGTCGCGAAAGCAATGCTCGGCGTGTTCGAGAAGTTCGAGAAGAAGGAACCGGAGGTCGAGGAGCAGAAGAAGCCGGAGGCCACCGATCACGTTCTGTTGCAAGAGATCTGGGAGCAACTGCTGGGACCCGAAGGCAAGGGCTGGCCACAGCTGGGCGGCAGGACTCTGGTCGACGCGCTGGCGGAGGTTCTCAACGCGGATGGCGGCGGCAACTCTGTCGCCGAGAGCCAGCCTGGCACGACCGCGACTCCCGCATTGAGCAAGTCGCTTGCCGCTCGCTCGCGCCGGGCCCCCGCGAAGAAGAAGGCCGCCACCCGGGCCAGGAGAGCCACCGGTCCATCGTCTCTGCAGGACGCCTGAGCGGGTTTACGCGTTGCCCAGGACGATCTTGCTGAACAGCATCGCCGCCCAATAGGTCGCCAGCAGGGTCGAGGCGAAGCCGAGCAGCGCAACGAAAATGGGCGGCGTCAGGATCAGCGCTCCCAGCTGGACCAGGAAGGTCCAGGGATTGTCGTCTGCAGCGGGCGCCGCCGACGCCAACACTCCGGCGTTGGAAGCCTCCGCACTCGCGTACGCATTCGCACCCCCGGCGAGGTTGCGGGCGAACTGCTCATGGAATGCCGCCGCCTGGGCGGAGACTTGCTGGAACTCCTCGGCGTGCGAGCCGAACAGGCCGGCGATCGCCGTCGACACCTCATCGCTCGCGGCGCTGGCGATGTTGGTTGTCGGCGCTGCAGCCCTCAGATGGGCGAAATCCAGATCGGATCCGATGGCTGCCAAATCATGTGATGCGGTGATGAGACTTTCTGGCGCGACCTGCATCTTCGGCAGCATATCCATGACGGCAAAGCCAGATATGGGTTTCCGGCAAACCGCTCCCTGAACCCTCGAGGGCGACATAAGCTCCCGACAATCGGGCGATCGAAGGGTGGAGCGGCGCTGTGTCATATGTTGTTGCGTTTCCCGAGCTGATGTCCGCCGCGGCCACCGACGTGTCTTCGATCGGTTCGGCGGTCGCGACCGCGAACCGGGGCGTGGCGGGTGCCACCAGCGCGGTGCTGGCGGCGGCCGAGGACGAGGTGTCCGCGGCGATCGCCGCCCTGTTCTCGGCCCACGGCGAGGGCTATCAGGTACTGAGCGCGCAAGTGGCCGTCTTTCAGGAGCGGTTCACGCAGGCGTTGACGGGCGCGGCCGGGGCATACGCCTCCGCTGAGGCGGCAGGCGCCGCGCCGTTGGCGGCTTTCGAGCAAGTGGTGCTCGGAGTTCAGCAGATCCCTGCAAACGTGGCCGCAGGATTTGCGTCGCTGACTTCGGTGCAGGGTTCTCCGCTGCTGGCGCTGATCGCCAGTGACGCACCGCCCCTGTCGTGGTTCCTCGGTAACTCACCGCCCCCGCTGCTGAACGCGCTGCTGGGGCAAACGGTCCAGTTCACCTCGTATGACGGGATGCGGGTCGTCCAGATCACGCCGGCCAACCCAACGGGCGAATACGTCGTCGCCCTGCACGGCGGTGCGTTCATCTTCCCGCCGTCGTTCTTCCACTGGATCAACTACTCGGTGACTGCCTACCAGACCGGCGCGACCTTCCAGGTGCCGATTTACCCGCTGCTGCAGGAAGGCGGCACCGCCGGGTGGGTGGTGCCCCGGACGGCTGGCCTGATCTCATCGCTGATCACCCAACACGGGGTGCAGAACGTCAGCGTCGTCGGTGATTCCGCGGGCGGCAATCTCGCACTGTCCTCCGTTCAGTACCTGGTCAGCCACGGTGCCCCGGTACCGGCGTCGATGGTGCTGCTGTCGCCGTGGCTGGACGTCGGGGCCGGCGGCCTCGGCGCGGTCTGGGCGGGCGGCCTTTCCACGACCAACCCGATGGTGAGCCCGCTCTACGGGTCACTCGCCGGGCTTCCGCCGACCTATGTGTATTCCGGCGCGCTGGATCCACTCGTTCAACAAGCGGCCGTCCTGCAACAGGCAGCCATCGCTCAAGGGGCCCCGGTCAGCTTCATCCTGAACCAGACCGGGATTCACGACTTCATCCTGCTCACTCCGAGCGGGTTGCCCTACTGGCCGGACATCAACCGGCAACTCGGCATCGCGGCCTGACCGCGATCTGCCTACACGGTCGCCGCGCTCTTCGCATCGGAGTTCGCGGGCTCGCGCTCGCCCGATGAGATCTGGGCAGGAACCGGGTCGAACTTCGCGGGGTCGGCAAGGTACTCGCGGAAGATGCGGGCCATCGTCGCGGCCTGGTAGCCGTCGACGAACCGGTGGTCCAGGTTGATCGTCAGCGGCAACACCGGACGGACGACGGGTTGACCGTCGCGAGCCAGCACCTTGTCGGTCACGGCTCCCAGCAGGATCGTGATCGGTACGTGGCAGAAGTTCGGCACCGGGGCAGCCGCCGAATCGAGGCCGTAGGTCCCCACGTTGCTGACGAGGATGGATCCGTACGGGCGGGCCTCGAGTCCGGTGAATGGAAGGGGCAGCTGCAGGCTCTCGGTGACGAATCCGACGCCCGCCATCAGGGGGCGCAGCAGCAACGGCGGCAGCCCCTTGACCATGGCCTTCATCTTCTTGAACTGCGGGTCATTGTCGTGGCGGATGCGGCCCGCACGGTCGGCCAGCTCCTTGGCGATCGCCCAGGGCGGCTTCTCATTGATGCGCCGCACCACGGTCCCCGAAAGATCGGTCCTGGCGGCCTCAACCCCTGATACCGGATCGGTCCGCAGCGATACGACGAAGAAGCAATCGACGGTCGGAGACGGCAGGAAGCTGCCGAACACCACCCGGCCGTTGAGCCCCGGCAGCGCCTCGACGACCTTGCCCGCGGCCCGACCGACCAGGTCGACGGGCGTGATGTGCTGGCCGGTCGCTTGCCGAACCTGGTCGATGTAGTCGAGCAATTGACCGGCTTCGACGTCGATCGTGGCCGAGATCGTCGGGTCCGTCCGGGGACGCCAGGTCGCCATGGCGATCTTGCGCCAGACGGAGAAGGGGATTGCTGACGGGGTCTCGGTCATGCTCTGAGAATCTGTGACCAGAGCCACACGCGGCCAGAGGACAAGGTCACCGGCCGGCGGGCCTTTCGGACGAAAGCTCCTCGCGACCGGCCTTAACCGGCGGCCTGCAGGGTGATATCAGACAGCTCCGTGCGGCTCTGGCCGTTGGTGGTGCCGAGCCTGGAGATCCACACCAGCACATTTGACGTCTTTGTCTTGCTCGTCACCGTGATCCGGTTGCGTCCCGGTTCCAGTGACGTGGTCGGGGCGATTTCGGTGGTGTCGGCCAGCTTCGCGGGCTTTTCGGTGGGGGAGGAGCGGATCTGCACCTGGGTCCCGGTGCTGGGCACGTCGAGCGTCACCACGCTCAACGCGGTCGGTTCGGACAGATGCAGCATCAGGCCCATTCCCTGGATGAACTTCGGGAACGGCACAGCGTCCGTGTAGGTCACGGTGGACCAACCCGTGTTGGGGTCGCCGTCGATCGCGAGCTTGGCGTCCTGTGGGTTGTCGGGTGTGCCGTCGGGTGAGAACACCGTGGCGCTGACCGGCTTGACGATGGGGCCGGGACGCGTCTCCTTGCTGAAGGCGTGCGTGAAATACAGCACGCCACCGGCGGTCACCACGAGAACGGCGACCACGGCAAGGGCAGCCAGGACCCAGACTTTCCTGCCTTTCGGCGACTTGTCGCTCGGCGCGATCGGAGCTGTCGGCGTGGGCGAAGGGACCTCGGGACGGGGACGCTTCGGCCGCGCGCCCGCCGACAGGTTGACGATCTTGTCGGCGTCGAGGATCTCGCCGTCCCACATGCCGGTGACCTCGATCTCGTCCCCGTCGGTCAGCTGACCCGGGACGAGGTCGGTCTGTATCTCGACCGGCAGCAGAGCCGGCAGGTCCTCGAGGGGCTCGTGTGGCACCACGTGCAGCGACAAGGTTCCGACGTCGTCGACCCCGGCCGGACTGGATTGCACGGCGCGGGCGGTCCCGCTGACGATGAGACGTTCGAGGCGCTGGGTCGTCGGACGTTCGGCCGAGCGGGGGCTTTCGGTGCGACCCGCCGCCGACAACGCCCGGGCGAAATCCGCACACGTCGCGTATCGCTTATTCGGGTCCTTGGCCAGCGCCTTGGCCAGCACGGCGTCCAGGTGTGCGAGTTCGGGCCGGCGCTCCGATATCCGCGGCGGCGGCGAATTGAGGTGGTGGCTGAGCACCACCGCGCGGTTCGAGTCTTGGAACGGCGGAGCTCCGGTGAGCAGGAAGAACGTGGTGGCAGCCAGCGCGTACTGGTCCGCTCGGCCGTCCAGGGACTTGCCCAGGAGTTGCTCGGGTGCGACGTAGCTGATGGTCCCGACGGCGACGTTGGCCTCGGTGAGGTTGCTGACGTCGTCGATCTTGCGGGCGATGCCGAAGTCGGTCAACAACACCCTGCGGCGGTGGCCGTCGGCCGCCGCCACCAGGATGTTCTCCGGCTTGACGTCCCGGTGGAGCAGACGGCGATCATGACCGAAGTCGAGCGCGTCGGCCACCGCGGTCACGATTTCGGTCACATCCTGTTCGGGCATGCCGTCCGGGTAGCGATCCCGTACCAGCTGGCCCGCATCCATGCCGTCCACGTATTCCATCGAGATCCACAGCCGGCCGTTGAACTCACCGCGGTCCAGCACGCCGACGATGTGCGGGTGCCACAGTGTCGCGGCCAGTTCGGCTTCGCGCTTGAACCTCGCCTGAAACTCCTGGTCGGCGGTAGCGGCCAGGGACAGGACCTTCAGCGCGTCGTGACGAGGCAGACGCGGGTGCTGTGCGAGGTAGACCTCGCCCATCCCGCCAGTGCCGAGCAGCCGCTCGATCACGTAGCCAGCGAAGACCTCGCCGTTTTTGAACGGCATGCCCGAAAGCCTACAAACCGGCACGGCGGGGGAGCGAATTCCGCACCCGAGCGGCCGTGCCGGCCAGCGGCGATCATTCAGCGGGCGGCTTGGCCTCGGCCTGCTTGTGCAGTGTCTCGTTCGCGCTGCTCACCACGCTGCGAATGAACTCGTACTGGGTCTTGACGAGCTTGTCCGCCATGTCCAGTGCGGCGTCCACGATCGTGTTGCGTCGTGACGGGTGGTCGTCACCGTGTCCGGGTATCGAATCCTCAACGGTGCCGACGAACTTACGCACGGCATCGATCGCCGCCCGTTGTCCGGATTCGACCGATTTGAGGACTTCGTCAGACAGGCCGGCCGCTCGATCGGTCAGGTCTGCCGCGATTTCCGCAACGGTCTTCTTCTCGGTGTCTGTGTCAGTCATGATGGCGCTCCTCCCGATTTGTGCAGTGACCAGCATGCGCTTCGACCGGGAGGCTTCTGTAGGGCCAATGGTCCCTGTCCCGAGGGCTCATCGGCCGCAATGGGATGCTCTGCCGCAGCGATTGGCATCGGTGCAGACGGGATGTGGCAATGGGCACGGTGTTCGGATGAAATGTCGGGGTGCGGTGTTGCGGGGCGCGGGCCGTGATTGGGAGATCGACGAAATCGAACTGGATCCACCAAAGGCCGGTGAGGTGCTGGTGGAAGTGGCGGTCGCCGGGATCTGCCACTCCGATGACCACTACGCGACGGGCGACGGTGTGGCGGGTGAGCGTCTGGCGGCGATCATGCGGACGCACGGTATTCCGGTGCCCGATCTGTACCCGATGCTGGGCGGGCACGAGGGCGCCGGCGTCGTCGTCGAGGTCGGCCCGGGCGTGCGGTCAGTCCAGCCCGGTGACCGGGTGGCGACGTCGTTCATCCCGGCCTGCGGGGTATGCCGGTGGTGCTCCTGCGGTCTGAGTTACCTCTGCGACCTCGGGGCCGGCACGGTGTCGAAGGAGATGACGACCGACGGCACCCCGCGCCGGCACCTGGGCGGCGATGCTCTGACGGCGATGACCCAGCTGGGCACGTTCGCCGAGTACGTGGTGGCCGCGGAGTCTTCAGTGATCAAAATCGACGACGACATCCCCTTCCACGCGGGGTCTTTGGTGTCCTGCGGCGTCATGACCGGCTGGGGTTCGGCGACCGTGGGTGCCGGCACCGAGGCCGGTGACACCGTCGTGGTGATCGGTGTCGGTGGTGTCGGCATGAATGCGGTGCAGGGCGCGCGAGCCGTCGGGGCCAAATACATAATCGCGGTGGATCCCGTTGCGTTCAAACGTGATTCGGCGATCTCATTCGGCGCCACCCATGTCGTGGCGTCCGTCGGGGAGGCGGCGCCGCTGGTGCGGGAGCTGACCCGCGGTGTGATGGCCGACCGGGTGGTGCTGACTCCGGGTGTGATGCCGACCGAACTGCTCTCGCCGGCAATGATGTTGACGCGCAAGGGCGGCACCTGCGTGCTCACCGGACTCAGTCGCTATGACGAGTTGCCGGTGCCGCTCGTGCTCAACGACATGGTGTTGTCGGCCAAGCAACTCAAGGGAGTGCTGGGTGGCGGCATGAATCCGCGCGCGGGCATCCCGATGCTGTTGTCGATGTACCGCGAGGGCAGGCTCAAGCTCGACGAACTGGTCACCCGCCGTTACCGGCTCGAGCAGATCAACGAGGCGGTCGACGATATGCGGGAAGGCCGAAATATCCGGGGCCTGATCGACTTTCAGCGGTGAATCACGATGCTTCCACGGGCTTGGGGCGGCGCTTGTCTTCGTACATGGCGGCGTCGGCCCGGCTGAGCAGACGGTGTAGTTCCTCGGGCTCCGACGCCAGTGCCACCCCGATAGAAGCGCCGATGGTCAGTCGGACATCGGGGCTTATCGCAATCGGCTCACGCAGCGACTGACGGATGCGCTCTGCCACCAGGGCGGCGCCGGCGGCATCCGCCCCGGGCAACAGCACGAAGAACTCGTCACCACCCAGCCTGACCGCGGGCGGACTGTCCGCACCTCCGCGAATCACGAGGTCGGCCCTGGCTCGGGTGACCTCGGCGATGCGCCGGGCCGCCTCCCGCAGCACGCAGTCGCCGGCTTCGTGGCCGTACTTGTCGTTGACCGCCTTGAAGCGGTCGAGGTCGATGAAGATGGCGGCCACCGGAGCCGCTGACGATGCCCCCGCCAGCATGTTCGCCATGACACTGCTCAGGTGGTGGCGGTTGGGCAGCCCGGTCAGCGGGTCGTGCATACCGAGGTGCGCCAATTGGGCCTGAGCACGGCTGAGCTGCGCCGATTCGATGTCATATGCCAGCAGGCGCGCCGCCCGCAGGTCGGCGTCTATCCACGGCACACTCGAGCCGGTGACCTGCTGAAGCCAGGTGTCGAACGACTTGCGCGGATTCAGCAATCCAGTGGCGTGCGTACGCGGATCTCCCAGCCAGCGGAGCTGTTGCAGACGGTCGCGCCGAAACCAGATCACGAAGTCGTCGGGCGCACTGAGCGCGACGAACAAACAGCCGGCCGCACCGAGATCGTCTGCCGTCTGCTGTTGCAAGCGATCGGAGGCCCAGGGCGAACCCGGCGACCTGGACGCGCGGATCTCGCTCGCGAGTCGTCGCACGGCCTCCTCGGCCGGCGCTGATCCGATCGAGCGGTATTGCCCGTCCACAGATGCGGCCGCGCTTTCCGCCTGGCAGAGCTCCAGCAGGTCTTCGGCAGCCGACGTGAGGCCTTCGGGGATGGCGGTGGCCGCCTGCATCGCCGCCCGCAGGCGGTTGCGGATGGATTCCCTTCGCGCGGCATCGTTCAATCTGGAGATCTGTTCGGCTGCGGAGACCTGAAGCTTTGCCTGCAGGACCAGCAGTTCACAGGCACGGCGCGTGGAGCGCGAAAGCCATTGGGGTTTCTCGGATGTGCACGAGACGAGACGGGTCAGCCGGCTCCCATCGGCCATCGAGAACGACACGCTGGCCGCGGTGTCCATGTTGCGCATGAATTCGAGGTGGAACGGGGAAACACTGCGCAGCGCAGCGTGACTCAGGTCGAGGCTGGTGCCGGCCATCCGCCGGGAGGCGATCACAGCGACGTCGCCCTCATCGACGTCGGGGATGTAGCGCGACGCTTTGCGGGTGTAAATGTGACGGGCTTGCAGCGGGATGTCGCTCGCTGGAAAGTGGTGTCCGAGATAACGAACCAGTCCGGGAAGGCGATCCTCAGCGACGATCTCCCCGTGCTCGTCTTCATGGAACCGGTAGACCATCGCCCGATCGAAGCCGGTCAAGGCCCGGACGGCGCAAGCGACGGCCAACTCGATTTCGGGCACGCTCTTGGCTTCGCCGATCTCCTGCGACGCATACAGCACCGGAACGAGATTGGCCTGATAGTCCCCGTGCGATTTCTCGATCTCGATGACGATCTGTCCGGCCACCTGATGCAGAATCACGTCGACCCTGCCATGGGCCTCGGCCGCCAGGCGGACGCCGTACAGATCCGGGGAGGACGGCCGGTATCCGCTCTGCTCCATCGCCTGCTCGAGGCGCTGCAGTTCGTCCGCGGAGAAGATGCTCGTCAGCGGCGCGTCGAAGAGCTGATCCGGCGCGGCGCCGATCAGCTCTTCGGTGTTGGCGCTCGCATAGGTGATGCGACGGTCTTGCAGGTCAGCGGCGATCAGCGCCCCATGGGCCTGGATCCGGCCGGACAGGTGCAGCTGCTCACTCGCGCAATCGGCCAGAGCCGGCGCGCTCGCGTGCTCTTCGCTGGTCATCCCGGGCCTCGTGCCACTCTCGAAGGATAAGCGTTCGGCCGACGGCGGTTAAGCCTTGGACGTAATTGCATCGTTGAACGCAATTACGTCGTTGAAAACGTGCGTCAGTTGCCGGCCTCGATGGCCGCGACCTTCGCCAAGCCGTCAGATCCGGACAACCGCTGAAGGTCGATTCCGCCGGAGGCCTGGAAGCCGTCGATACGGCGCTTGAGGTCGCCCGAGGACAGGTATGCGTAGAGGTTCTTGCCGGGGCACGACGTCTGCGCGAAATCTCGATGGCCCGCCAGCGTGGTCGTGGAGATCTTGTAAGTGCTTGCGGCCCAAGCGAATATGCGCGCCGCGCCGTCAACCTGCGCCTCTGGCACGACTTCCCGATCGAAGTCACCCTCGCAGATGACCAGGAAATGGCCGATCGTGTTGTAGTCGGTCGCGGTGTCACCCGCAATCTCGGGTCTGCGCAGTTCGTAGATGTTGCCGTTCCCGTCGACGCCGAAGTGGTACGCGATGTCGATCCAGCCCAGCGTGTCCTGGTGGTAACGCTGGTCCGCACGGAACCGGGCCGGAGCGTTGCGGTTGTCGCCCAGCACCACGGCGGCGTGGTGCAGGGTCATGCGCGTAATCGTTTGGGGCGTACCTCCGGGGCGTGCGGGACGGGCGCCCCAGGCGTCGCGGCTGATCACCTGTGTCGCGACGGGTCGCGCGGGATCCGCAGCCGTCCGGCCAACACACGCGCCGACTGCGGCCGTCAACCCCAGGCCGCCCGCCAGTGATATCAGCCGGCGGCGGCTGACGCGATCCTCTTCGGCGGCCATGCGCTAATCCTGCTCGGTTCCCAGCAGCCGCAACGGGTGCAGTCCGTCCACCGCTCCGACGAACGGCGGATGGATGCTGTAGCCGAGCATGCGCTGGATGTCGTCGGACACCGTTCGGGCGATGTCGCGCGACACCGACAGGGTGAAGGCCTCCATCGGTCGCAGCCACGGCTGGCAGTACTGGGCGGTGACGGCCAGACGGTCGTGCGCGGACGTGTTCGCGCCACCGCCATGCCACAGCGTGCCGACGAAGAAGACGCAGGAACCGGCGGGCATCACGACCGGCAGAGCGGTGTCGTCCGGGCCGGGACGGCGCTTACCCCACCGGTGGCTGCCGGGTATCACCACGGTGGCGCCGTTGTCGGCGGTGAAGTCGTCGATCGCCCAGATCGTCGCTGCCGCAAGAGGTTCCCGCGGGCGCGGAATCGGATAGAACCCGTCGTCGTGGTGAGGCAGCTGGGCGGACTCGCCCGGCTGAATATTGATGGCCTGCAAGGCCGAAAGCAGATAGTTGGGCATCAGCAAGCGGTCCAGCACCGCCAGCACCCTCGGGTAGTCGACGAGCCGGTCACACACCCTCGTCCGACTCAGCACGCTGTAGACGCGTTGCGTGCGCCTGCCCTCAAAGGAGTTGCGTCCGGTATGTCCCAGCCACGGACGCGCGGTTTCCCGGATCTCCCGGCACTGCTGGGCATCGAGCAGGTTCTCCCAGATGACGTAGCCGTCGCGGGCCAGGGCCGCCACGTCGGCATCCACGACAGCGCTGTCAACGGTGCTTCCGCCGCTGGGCGTCCACTTGTATCGCTGCGCCAGGTCGCCCCGTAGATCTTCCAGCGTGGTGACGGACTCTTCGTCGGTGTTCATCTGGTCCGTGTCCTCCGGCTAGTGCTTCCGACCACACTAAGCTGAAATCGCTCCATCCATATCCGTGAACGCGGGGAATAACGCGGGGAATCACGTGAATCGAAAGGCCATCGCACTCGCGACGCTCCTGGTCGCGGTCGTCGCGGGGTGCTCGCACGACTCTGCAGCGCACACCGCGGTGAGCGACGGCGGCCAGGCAACGCCCGCCCCCGCCCACGTCCACGCACCGTCGCCGGCGCTGCCCGAAATGGCCGACGCACCCGGCTTCGGCGCCGTCTCCAAGCTGGTCAACGACGCGATCGCGGCAGACAAACTGCCCGGCGCCGTGATTGAGATCGGGCACGGGGGCGCCGTCGCACTCCACCAGGCCTACGGCTTGCGCAAGCATGCCGGCGAAGCCGGCCTGGACGGCCTGCCGTCGCCGGCTGAGCCGATGACCGAGGACACCATTTTCGACCTGGCGTCACTGACGAAGAATCTGGTCACCGCCACCGCCGTCATGCAGCTCTATGAACAGGGCAAGGTGCGGTTCGACGATCCTGCCCAGCAGTACCTGCCGGACTTCAACCCGTCGAACGACCCGCGGCGCGCCAAGGTGACGATCCGGATGTTGCTCACGCACACCTCGGGTGAACCGGGAGACGTCGAACTCAAAGATCCGTGGGGACTGAACGGCCCCGACAAGGCAGAAGGCCTGCGGCGCGCGCTGGGCACCCCGCTGCAGTCCGGTCCCGGCGACGGCTTCCGCTACTCCGACATCAACTTCATCCTTCTTGGTGAGCTGGTGGAAAAGGCCACCGGTGAGGCTCTCGATGTGTATGCGCAGCAACACATCTTCGACCCACTCGGAATGGATGACACCCGGTTCCTGCCTGCGGCCAGAGCGTGCGGGCCGCACGCGACGTACGGGTCCGCGATTGCCTGGGCGCCCGGGGCGGGCCAGCTGCCGACCACCTGTCCGGCCGGTACCTGGAACACCGGCCTGCTGCCGCGCATCGCGCCGACCGCACGAGACGAGGAAGGCCGAGCCGATCCTGGCAAGAACCCCGATCTCGATCACCTGCTTCGGGGCACGGTGCATGACACGACGGCGCGGCGGATGGGCGGGGTGGCCGGCCATGCCGGCGTGTTCTCGACGGCACACGATGTGAGCGTCTTCGCCCAGGCCCTGCTCGACCGCCTCGCCGGCCGTCCGAGTCAATTCCCGCTGCAGCAAGCGACTTTGGCGATGATGACCTCGCCGCAGCAGCCGGGACACACACCCCAGCAGGTCGAAGCGGCCGACCGGGCTGCGCGCAAGGCGCTGGCGCAGCGCCCGAACAATACGCATTCGCTGCTCGGCGTGCGCTACCCGGCGATCGCGGGCCAGAACCTGCGTGGCTTCGGCTGGGACATCGACACGGGTCAATCCGCGCCGCGGGGCGCGGTCTTTCCCGTCGGCAGCTTCGGCCACACCGGCTTCACCGGAACCTCGCTGTGGATGGACCCCGCCTCCGACACCTACATCGTGCTGCTATCCAACTCGATCCACACCCGGGGCAGTCCACCGATGTCGAATCTGCGGGGAGAGGTGGCGACGGCTGCGGCGCGGGCTTTGGGACTCTGAGCTCAGGGCCGCTCGAAGTGCTGGTAGTCGATCGGCGTGGTCCAGTCGCCGCCCCAGCGCCAGCCGTGATCCGTGAAGGCGCGAACCGCGGAGTCACCGCCGTGCAGGATCCCGGCGTCGGTGCGGATGCGATCCAAATATGTTGCCGCGTTGTGTGGTTCGAAGCCGCCATTGGCATAGAGGCACGGGTTGAGACGCGGATTGAGGTCGATCGCCCGGCCGTAAGCGTGTTGGGCCCATCGGCCGGTGCCCGGAATGGCCCGGCAATTGAATGCGGAGGTGTTGTTGTCCTCCATCGACAGTTCGTCGTCGGCGCCCGGATAGTGTTCGACGGTCTGCATCCGCTCGATGGGATAGCCCAGTCGGTAGAGCTGCTCGAAGATGTCGGTGACGTCCGCGACCAGGTCTTCGTGCACGACCAGCTCGCCCCGGTGAGTCTGGCCGTCAAAACCCCTGTAGCGGAGACGGATTCGTCGTAGGTGCGCGGGTTCGACGGGGCAGCCCGGCCGCCAGCTCGCCCCGAGATCAGCTGTGGTGACCGCCTCAGCCGCCGCCGTGGCCGGTGCCGCACTGGCTGACGATGACGGAGAAAGCGGCGCCGGAGTGGCTCGATGCGGAGGCTCCGCATGCGCGCACTGCACCACTGCGGCGAGCAGTGCGAGCAGGGTGAGCGCCCGCAAGCACGAAATCAACTGGGCCCGATCAGCAACGTCGGTACCCCACAGGTGCCGTCCTTCACGCTCACAACACGCGTGCCGGGCTTGCGCCCGGGACGAACTTCGGAGACATCGAGGCCGGCTGCAGCGAGCCGCGCCCGCGCCGCGTCGGCGTCCCGAACACGCCAGGACAGACCCCACAGCTGGTCGGTGTGGGGCGGCAGCGGCGCGTCACGCAGCGGCTGCGCGATCTCGACGGTGACGCCGCCGACCCGCATGAAGACCAGCCGCATGCCCCAGTCCGGGAAACTGCGGTCCAGCGCGAGACGCAGGCCGAGCCCGTCGCGGTACAGCGCTATCGCGGCGTCGCCGTCGGCGCTCTGCACGACCGCGTGGTCGATTCCGGTCACGACGGCATCCGCGTCGCCGACCGGCACGGCCTCCGGCAGGCGATTCGGGGATTCGTGCTGGATCGCGATGATCAGCACGCCGCGGGTGTGGGATTGGGGTAGCAGCACGCTGCGCCAGTGCCGGACCATTCCGGTATCGGTGTCGATGCCCCGACCCGGCGAGACCGGTGGCGGCTCAAGTCCGTTGGCGATGAGCTGGGCGTGCGCGTCATCGAGATCCGCGCTGGCGAACGCGAGCCCGATCGGTCCGTCGCCGCGTCGGTCCAACTGCGCCGCGACCGTGCGCCCGAGAGGACCGTCACCGTGTGGCGAGATCAGCTCGAGGTAGGTGTTGTCGAGTCTGAACAGTGCGTTGGCCGTGCCCCAGCCGGGATGTTCGCCGCGCCACGAAGGGCTGCGCGACAGCAGCGTGGCGTAGCGGCGCGTGGCGTCGCTGAGGTCGCGGACGGCGACGATGACGTGGTCGAGGGCGTCGAACACGGACTCAGCATGCCTGATCGCGTGTCACGGATCTGTTTGGGTCGCGGTTGCGTGGCTATCCCTGGTGGCATGCCGGACATAGCACGGGAACGCGCGGCCGAAGGTGATCGAACGGCGCAATTGAACGAGCAGATTGCCGAGGGGCACGAGTGGGCCACTGACGCGAAGCCGAACAGCACCGGCGATCTGCACAGCGACGCCGCGACCAAACATCGGCGGACGGCGGGTAAGGGACGCTCGAAGGCTGAGTGCGCCAGGAACGAGGACCATGACTGAGCATTCCTGGACCGTGGAGGTCGGTGAAGCGGCCGAACCCGGCAGCGTCGGTGTGCCTCCGGTGCCGACCACCGTCTATGAGGGCGGGGAGGCCGGCGCGAAGCAGGCCTATGCCGACTCGACCGCACAGGCGAGCGCGATGGACTACCGCTACGTGCTGCTGCGCCATGTCGGTGAGGTCGTCGACTGCTGGGGAACGCCGCCGGCGGTCGGTTAACCCTGGGCGGTCAGCAGCAGTGCACCGCCGACGACCGCTTCCACGATGAAGTAGAACCAGTTCGGGTAGAACGGGGTCCTGCCGTCGATGACGGCCGAGACGAGGCGACCGAATGCCATACCCGCCAATGCCAGTCCGACGGTGATCATGATCCCCGTTCGTGCCGGGCTCGGCTGGAAGGC
Source organism: Mycobacterium sp. Z3061 (assembly GCF_031583025.1). Taxonomy (NCBI): domain Bacteria; kingdom Bacillati; phylum Actinomycetota; class Actinomycetes; order Mycobacteriales; family Mycobacteriaceae; genus Mycobacterium; species Mycobacterium pumcae. The sequence continues at coordinate 1,905,305 of NZ_CP134062.1, forward strand.
CGCAAACGCCAGCACACCCGCGATCGCCACACCGAAGCCGCCGTAGACGGCCCGCACCTCGGAGCGGGACTCACGCGTGGGCAGGGTGATGCCGAACACCTGGATCATCGTGGCCGGAGCGGCCAACGCGTAGAGGCCCATGCCGAGAAAGAACACGGCGGCGAACGCGCTCACCGCTGTTGCCATTGCAGCCTCCTCGCCGCGGTTGCGGACCGGTGAATTACAGATCGACGATGGTGCCTGCTGTCGGGTCGACCTTCCCGTCGAGCAACTCCAGGTAGGCCTGCTGGATCTCGTCCTCGCTCGAAATCCGGTCGATGCGAAGCCAATTCGAGGCCCAATCGGCGAACGGCGCCCATGACTCGGCGACGTTCTGGTCGAGTTTCGCGGCGCCCCAGTCGGCGCCGCGCTTCTGGATGCGGTCCGGGGCGAAGAAGAAGACGGGCTTGGGCCCGGCGAGATCGGTGCTGCCTTGCGCCATCTGGGTCCAGTGGGTCATGCCGACGGCGGAGCTGTGGGCGAGGCGGTCGCCGTAGCGGGCGTGGACGTCGGCGCGGACCGCGCCGTCACCGGAGATGTCGACGTACACCGCACGGTCGCCCGGCAACTCAGAGATGTTGTCGTACAGGTGAACTGAATCGTAGACGTGCAGTCCTTCGACGAAGGCGCGGTTGCCCGCCGAAGTCAGGCCTACCACGTGGATGCCCTCACGCTTCGCGAGCAGGTAGGCCGCGATGATCGCGGTTTTCGACGAGGCGCTGGAGATCACGATGGTGTCCGCGCCGAAAAAGCCCTCATCGGCGACGAAGTCATCGATGAGGAAGGACGTGAAGAAGAGCGGGAAGAACAGGATGTGCTCGGCTTCGCGGTCGGCCGAATAGACGGGATCGGTCGTGACGTCGCGGTAGCCCTGATAGGCCGAGGGCAGCGGTAGCCGATGCGGCGCGGCGTCGATGAACCCTTTCTCGTTGATGCGGTCCGGCGTGATCAGCAGGTGGCTAGCGCACGGTAGGTAGCCGTAGACGCGCACGCCCGGCGCCAGATCGGGGTGCCGCGATTCCTCGACGTGGGCGTAGCCCCAGACGTTCAGCCTGCCCCAGTCCGGGTCCGACGCGGGGAAGAAATCCCAGTACCGCATCGCTTCGCCGAAGACGGCGTAGGTGATGTTGTTCGACGTGAGCCCGAAGGACTCCACCCGCAGCAGGGCTTCGCCGTCGGCCGGGGTCGGGGCGTCGGCGGATGCGAACCGGGTCTGGTGCAGATCCTTGCGGAGTATTTCGAAGTCCATGGGACAGGAGCCTATGACGCTCTACGCGAGTCTGGTCAGTTCCTGACGAACGCGCTTTTCGACGAGCAAGGGGATGAAATCCCGGATGGGGCTCGCGGCGAACCGGGAATGGTGTTCGCGGACGGTCTCGTCGAGTAACGCGGCATTGACCTGGGGGAACTGCTCCATCAGGCGGCGCTCGATCTCAGCGATCCGGGTCTGCTCACTGATCCGTGCGCGCGGCGGCATGCAGAAAGGATTGCCTGGAAGGTGACGCTTCGTCAAACCGAAGATGAACGGTCGCCGGTGGGGAAGAGTTCCGCTCCTCGCCCGTGCGAGACGAGGCGATCGTTGCTCCTGTCAGGGCCAAGCTCTGTCCCGGTAGCGTTATGACAGTGAGTGCGCAAACGCTTCCTTTGAAACATGTTGGTAGCGTTGCTTTGAACGACTTGATCGGTATGTGTGGCGAGTCTGGCGACGGTGTGCCGTACCCATTCTGGCGGACCAAAAGGGAACCGTACTGGGGTGAGCTTGAACAGGCGTCGGTGCCCTTCGTGGAGCGGGTTCGTGGTGAGCTCCGGCACCTTCGCGAATGGGCGGAAACGTACCGGGACGCAGATATCTGGGTCGAGTGCCGCCTCAAGCCGTTCGCGCCGGGAATCTCCGCGGTTCGGCTGATCGCTCATCGGGCAGGCGAGGCTGGTTTCGTCGCGGTGCAGCGTCCAGAAGCCGAAGTCGTTGACGTGTACCGACTTTCACCGCTGGATTTGGGAGCCGGGGTCGCGGGCCTGGCCGGGTTGGCGCAAGCGGGGAGGCGTCCGGCCATCCGCATTCCTGGATTCCTGGAAAACTTCACCGGCCAGACCGCCGAGCTCAGGCGGGTAGCCGACTTCGACGACGACCGCGGCGTCGACGTCAACGTCCGTGACCGCACCACGGGTCCGGGCGTGGCCACGATCGCAGAGTTCGACGACGTCAGCCTGATGGCTACCGTGCAGTCGCGGTGTGAACCGTCAGCGGTCCGGGGTGTGGACTGGACACGAGGAGTTGTCGTCTGGGTCCGGATCGAGGGGGACGGTGACTATGTGTACACACCGGACCGCAGCCGAGCAGTACCGGTGACGGCGCAGAGCCTGCGAACGCGGATCGACGAGCTCATCGCTGCCGATGTTGCGGTGCTGCGACGGCGTCGCGGCCTCGTCTGAGGCGTGCCTCGCCCGCTGCCGCGGGCATTATTTGCCGACTTTGGCCAGCGTCCGCTTGGCTTGAAGGCGCACTTCGCTGTCGGGGTCGTCAAGATACGGTTCGATTCTCGGACGCAACGATGCCGGCAGATGTTTGATGACCCGCAGTGACCGGAGGATGTATGGCCGGACCGGTGGGTCGTCGAGTCCATCAAGGGCGATGGGGAGGGCGTCCTCCGGGTCGGCCCGGAGCAACCACTCGATGACAGGGGCTCGGCCGGAGCCCAACGAACGGTCGGTGGCGACCTCGCGCATCCGTGCATAGTCCGCGGGTGCCGCAAGGTAGCTGAGCGCGTTGCCGATCGCAGCCAGCGTCGTGGCCGGTGCGGGCGGCTGCAGGTAGAGGCTGTCGAACAAGAGGGGCACCGCCTCCGTCCCCATCGCGTCGATCGTCGTCAAGGATCGGTACAGGCCGTTTCGAAACCGATGTAATTCGACGGGGTCGGTGAGGCCGCTCTTTGTTTCGGTGTTCTGCAGCCAGTCGACGAGTATTGGGATGAGGCTCGGATACCGTTCGTTGGTATTGATTAGATCAGCATTGGTTCTGAATGGCAGCTTGTTCCGTTTAGCCGTCTCAGTTATATCCGCACTCAGACGTTCATGGGCGCGTGCCCATTCGGGTGTGGGAGGCATCAGTTGAGCGCCATTCGCAGCAACTTCAATTTTCCACCGTCGATAAGCGCCTGGAGGTTGCTTGAGATCGTTGTGCGAGTGTCAACAATCAGCGTCATCGTGTAACCCTCCTGGCTCGCATAATCTAGCATGTCCTGTATCTGTTTCGTCTTGCCGATAGAGTTGACATTTTTCACCTCGACCAGCTCCATAGCGGCGTCATCGATCCGGTCCGGAACTCTGACCCGGCCATTGATTTGGATTTCCGTCTTTGGCGCTTTTGGATCGATCCCGGCTTTCAGCTCACCGATCCGGCCCTTAAGATTATTCTTCAAACCTTGCGTTCGTGCGCTCTTCAACTGCATCTGCAGGAACCTGGCGAGCTTCTCGTTCTGGCTCGACGCGCGGGATCCCTCGAAAAACTCGGAGATTTTCTTGAATGCCTTCAGCCTTTTGACAGTCTGAATGACGTCTCTGATTTTCATGGCATACCTGGCGATGGTGGCGGCGGCCTTCCCGCCGGCGAGCGCGGCACCGGCTCCGAAGGAGACGAATGACGACAGGATGCCGATTGCGGCGGTAACGGCCAAGTCAATCGCAAGTGACTCCAGAATATCGGTAAGTTCATTGCGCAACTCGGTGAGATACTCACGATGGTTTGCGCACGCGTCTTTGAGTGCGGTGGCGAGACCGGTGTAATCCTGGATCAGCGAATCGAGTTCTTCGAGGTCCTCGACGATGATGTCGACCTCGTCGCCGTTGAGTTCGTTGAATTTCGCTGAAATCGCGCTGATCTTGCCGGCGAAGCTCGCCGATCGATCCGATCCCAGTTTGGCCCAGGCGGCCTCTGCCCTTTGAAGTTTGTCGGTATCGCCGTCGGGCACCGGGATCCCGATCTCTTCAAGCAGGCCGACGTTCTCCATCAAGCCGTCGCTGTTGCCCCCGCTTGCCCGCGGCATGTTGAGGCATGGCGCGATGAGCTCGCCGGGATCTGCCGGCGGGGGCATCGGCGCGCCGCCGTTGATATTCGAATCGGCCTCCGCACCGGCATGATTTATCCCCGCTTGGCGCAGCACGCGACCGTAGTTGCGTACGGCTGCGGCCAGATCGCGGCCGAACCTTTCGATTTGGTTGGCTTGCTCGTCATAGGCATCGCCGAATTCTCTGCCGCGCTCATCCTTGCCTGCCATGCCTTCGGTGCCGGATAGGTCAGCGGCAAGGGTCGCCTGCGCCCGCTGCAGCGCCGACGCAACGTCGAAAAGTGCGGTCGCTCCGTCGAAGTAACTCTGGGTGTTGATCCTGTCGACCACGGACTACCGCCCGAGCATGGCGCGGTTGGCGGCCTTGGCCGCCGAATAGTTGTCATGGGCCCGCTGCGCCGCGGCCCGCATCTCCGCCATCTCCCCGTTGGCACGCGTAATCGTCTCCGACCATTGGGCATGCTTGTCCTGGAACGCACTACCCGTTGCCCCTTGCAGCGCCTCCTGGCACGGAGTCGCCACGTCGCTGTGCACTGTCTCGATCGCCGTCGTGACATCCCGAACGAGCCGCTCGATCCTGTCGGTCGTTTCCTGAAGCAGCTTGAGATCGACGGAATACTCGACCACAGAATTCACCCCCCGGCCGTCACTCGACCTGATCTGACTGCACAAATGCGGCAGTGCTGCGACTGACGTGTTCACCTAGGCGATCCAGCTCTGTGGCCATCGACTGCAGCAATGGCAGGAGATCGTTCCAGGCATCCGAATAGGCCTGTGCGGCATCGCCTTTCCACGTACCGAGCAGGTCGTGCACATCACGATCGACGGACCTGAGGTAGGCGGTCACCGTCTGCGACTGTTCTTGGGCAACCGCGCCCGCGCGCAGTGCCATTCCCGGATCGACGTAGAGCGGCCTGCTCATCAGAGGTACTCGCCGGTGAACAGGCGGTGCTTCGCTACCGCCGAACGGGGGGCGCCGAGGTCGAACGTGGACGTATTCGGGACTTCGTAGGGGAACACCATCTGAATGGCGATGTCACGGTGCTCGAGGTGGATCTCGATCAACTTGTCCGTCGATTCATCGCTGACTCTGCTGACGATGGCAAACGATCTGATCGCCGGCGCGGAACGCTTCAAGGACCGGGCCAGTTCGTCGCGGCTGGACAGGCCGTGTGAGTCCTCAGCCATCACCACGGACTTGCCACCGTCGGCATCGACGGCAATGGCCGTCGGGTCCAACCCCCAGTTCCGTACCAAGTTGTCCGCCGCGATGTCGATGCACTCGTCCAGCAGCGCATCAAAATCGGCCTGACACTCGTCGCTGGCCGTTTCTCGCCACGACACACTCATCAGTTCTCCGCTCTGATCTCCTCGCGGGGCGGTCGACCGATGCCGGCCCGCCGTTGCCTGCTCCGCGAGCTTCCGAGCCAGCCCCCGCTGCGGATAGCTCCGTCCCACTGCGTAGTGGATCCTAACAAGGCGATGAGCCGATTTTCGGCGCCGATTTGTGCCTGGCACCTGTTGGCCGACCCCGACGGCATGTACCATTTGGTACATGATTACAGAGAGCGGCGTCGAGATCGCCGCACCTGCAAGTCTGGTGTGGGATGTGTTCAGCGACGTCGAGCGCTGGCCCGAATGGACCGCCTCGGTCACCGAGTTGGTCGCTCTGGACGGCCCCGGTCTCGCCGTGGGAAAGCGGTTCCAGATCAAGCAGCCAAAGCTGCCGAAGCTGGTGTGGGAAGTCACCGACGTCGTGCCGGGGGCGTCGTGGACCTGGGAACAACGTTCGCCGGGCGGGGCCACGTCCGCTCTGCATTCGCTGACGCCGATGGCCGGCGACCGGACGCTGGTGCGTCAGGTTCTCGACCAGCGAGGCCCGGTAGGCGCTCTGATCGCCAAGCTCATGATCCGCACCACCCGCCGGTATCTGGAGATGGAGGCCCAGGGGCTCAAGGCCCGCAGCGAGCAGCTGCGCCAGTCACTTGGCCCGCACTCCTGACGTCGGGCGGCGCCGGCAGCTGCTCGATGCCCTGATCGACGAGTTCGCCTCCGGCGGCATCGGAGACCGGTCCCTGCGTGACGTGGCGGCCGCGGTCGGCACCAGTCACCGAATGCTGTTGCACCACTTCACGTCCCGCGATGAGTTGCTGCTGGCGATCGTCGCGGAGGTCGAACTCCGGCAGATGGCGGTGCTCGCCGAGTTGCCCACCGACCCGGCCGACAGTGTCGCCGCGATGTGGGCCACCCTGTGCCGGCCCGAATTGCGTCCCTTCGAGCGGCTGTTCTTCGAGTGTTACTCCCGGGGCGCCCAGGGCGAGCAGCCGTTTGCCCGGATGGTGCCCGGCGCTGTCGACGACTGGCTGGCCGAAGCTGCGAGAGTCGCCGGGGATGCCTACGACCCGGCGCTGGTGCGACTGGGTCTTGCCGTCATCCGGGGACTACTGCTGGACCTGGTGGCCACCGACGACGACGCGGGCGTCACCGGGGCCGTGCAGGCTTTTGCGGATCTGCTCCGGGCGCCGGGACTGAAATAGCGGACGCGCCGCGTTGCACCCTTTGTGAAAATTCGATTCGGGGTCGGTCTGGGCTCGGACACCCCGCCCGATCACCTTCCCGCGATCATCGACCAGTTGGAGTCCAGTGGGGTTGACTCGCTCTGGTTCTCCGAGCTGGTCTATTCGCCGGCGGTCGATCCGATGGTCGGAATGGCTTATGCACTGGCGCGGACCACGCGGTTGAAGGTGGGTACGTCGGTGGCGGTGTTACCGGGCCGGCACCCGGTGCTGGTGGCGAAACAGTTGGCATCGCTGGCAGCACTGGCGCCGAAACGGGTGCTTCCCGTCTTCGGGCTGCGCTCGGCGATTCCGGCCGAGCGTGAGGTGTTCGTGGTTCCTGACGGCGAGCGGGCGGCGGTGTTCGACGAGTCGCTGCGGATCCTGCGCGCGGTGTTGGCTGAGGATGCCGCCAGCTATCGCGGGGAGTTCTTCACGGTCACCGGGGCCGCGGTCGCGCCCCGGCCGTCGCCACCGCTGGACATCTGGGTGGGCGGCTCCTCACCCGCGGCATACCGGCGCATCGGTGAGCTGGCCGACGGCTGGCTCGGCAGCTTCCTCACTCCGGACGAAGCCAGGCAGGCGCGCGCGGCGATCGAACACGCCGCGGCGCAGGCAGGTCGGCATGTCGAACCCGACCACTTCGGCATCTCGTTGGCGGTGGCCGACGGCGAACTGCCCGCGGAACTGGCCGCAGCGGTACGCCGGCGTCGTCCGGATTGCGCTCCCGAGGAGCTGGTCGCCGCGGGCTGGGATGAGCTGCACCAGCAACTTGACGGGTATCTGGCAGCCGGGTTGACGAAGTTCGTCATCAGGCCGGTGGGTGTGCCGGCCGTGGACGGCTTCATCGACCGCTTCGTCACCGAGCTGCTGCCTCGCCAGAACTGAGCACGCTCGGGTGATTGACTCCTGAGCCTTTGTGGGTACAGCATCCGCATGGACCGCCCCGACACGATCATCGAAATTCATCGTGAACGCGTCCAGGACCAGACGGTCGAGATGTTCAGCGGTGACAAGCGCACCGAGTCCGTGGACGGCACGGGTTACTCAGCAACCGCCACTCTGGACCTCACGCTGGATCGGGTCTGGTTCATCGTCGACTCCCACCAGCGGCCGTGGCAGGAGCAGGTCGACGGCGAAACCCGGGACCCGTCAAGGCATTTCGCGATCGATCTGGTGGTCTTCGACTCGAGCATTGTGATCGATTCCGTAACCTGCATCCCCCTGGTCGAGCTTCCCCCGTCGACCATCACCATCCCGGACGGGCCGCGGGCCGGGGAATCACGGGAGATCCCCTACAACGAGATCCCGCTGTTCGGGCGACTGATCATTCATGACCAGCTCGAGCGGCACGAGATCGAGCCGGGAAAGCAGACCATCGCGCTGAACTTCACCGCTCAGGATGCTCCGGTGCTGGTGGCCGGGCCGCCGGCCGACCAGTTCGCGGCTCGATTGTTCGGGCCGGACGTCGAACGCCGCGCCGACGGCACCACCGTGTTTACCGGACAGGACCCGCGGATCAGCTGGGAAATCGACTACGCCGAAGCGCACTGGATCACCCACAGCATCGCGGGCCAACTGCTGGTGAACATGGAGAAGCTGCAGCATCCCAGCCTTTCGGACGATGAGGCCAGAACCAGGGTGCTGGACTCGCTCGCCACGCAGATCGCCGATGCGGTCCGCCCGCAGCTGGCCGAGATGGGCGACAACGGTATTCAGAGCCTGCTGCCGACCCCCTTGGACGTCGACCCGCACGCGGACGACGACAGCACGGTCAAGGCGCTCGACGCCGTCGTGCAACGCTTCGACGTCGGTGAGACCACCGAGGAGTCCATGGTGGTTCAACTGCAGACGCTGCGCGGGCTGCCCGCCGGGGAGCAGCTGCCGCACTCGATTCTTGCCGAAAACCCTAGTGAGAAAACGGGATTGGCCACCACCGGGTGGGGCATTCTGCGCCAGGTGCGGGACACCGTGCGCAACAGCTTCGACCTCGACGAGACCGACTTCGACCCTGACGCGCCGTGTCTGTTGCGGGGGCCCAAAACCGTCAGCATCGGTGGCGAAGAGCGCAGCCTGGACTCACTCGACGCCGACATCCTGCCCCGCACCGGCGACGGCCGGCTGGTTGTCGACGGCACCGTCAGCGCCGAGACGAAGCTCTACGACTTCAAGGCCAGCTTCAAGGTGACCTACGAGATGGGCCTTGACGAGATACCACGCGACCCGAAGGTGGAGGAGAGCCGTCGCGCCAACTTCAAAACCGTCGAAAGTCTGGAAGAGGCACTGCAATCCGCGGGTGAGAAGAAACGGGCTGGTGAGCTCAGCGGCGAGGAATACGAGGCGGAAGTCAAGCGGGTCAGTGAGCTCTTCGACGAGCTGCCGCGGACAGTCGGGGTGCGGCCGGCGCAGAATCCACCGGAGCCCGAGGTGCATCCGGACTTCAGTCTCACCGCGGCCGGAAAGGTGGCGACCGCGGCAGGCGCCGTGGCCGTCGCCGGCCTGATCGCGCTCCCGGTCACCGCCGCGGCGGGCGCGGCGGGCGTCGGGGTCGCCGGGGCGGGTGGCCTTCTGACCCTGGCGATCGCGCAGTACCTCACCACCGTGTTGACGATCGACTGGTTCGGCACCGGGCTCGGATCGCGTCAGGTCAAGAAGTCGCTGAACGACCAACCCGAAGGCACGTCCCTGCCGCCCATCGGCATACCGGTCGACGTCAATCTGAACCGCCAGCGACTTGCGGTGTACTTCCGCCCGCTGCCCGGCAAGTTGTGGGTGAAGTGCCTGCAGGCGGAGGAATCCGAAGACGCTGAGCGCCTGGACATTCGGACCGTCGGCGGGGTTTGGCCCACCGACGGCCGGCCGTGGAAGCTGTCCAGCGATGACGCCGTGGCGTACGTCGATTCCGGGGAACTGGAACTCCTCGTGGAGCCGGATACGGCTGGGGCAAACGAACTACCCATCAGCGTTGCCACGGATGAAGATGGGCAGCCCTACTTGTGGGTCGAGGGAGATCCCGACCGGCTGCGCCGGCTACCGCGCGAATAAGTCCTCAGAACTTGGCCACGGCGCCGGCATCGACCGGCAAGGCCGCGCCCGTGATGTACTGCGACTCGTCGGAGGCGAGGAACAGCACGGCGTTACTGACCGCGCGCGCCTCGATCAACGGCTTGGGCAACAGGTGGAACTGTCCGATGATCTCCCCGGCATCCTGCACGGTGGGATTCGGCAGGTCCGGCCTCAGGGTCCGGACGAACCAGTCGTTGTCGAGCATCGGCGTCAACACGTTGCCCGGGTGGATCGAGTTCACCCGGATCCATTGCGGTGCAAGCTCATTGGCCAGCGAGTTCATCAGACCGACGACGGCGTGTTTGGCGGAGGCGTAGTGGGCCATGTAGCCGCCACCGCGAATGCCCAGCATCGAGCTGATCAGGATGATCGAACCGCCGCCGTTGGTCATGTGCGGCAGTGCCACTTTGACGGTGTGCCACACCCCGGTCAGGTTGATGTCCATCATCGTCTGCCAAGCCGATTCTTCGATCATCGCCGCGGGTGCGGGGACCCCGCTGATGCCGGCGTTGGCCACCACGATGTCGAGCGGGCCCAACGCGTCCACGCCCTGTGCGACCGCGGCACGCAGACTTTCCACGTCCCGCACGTCGGCCTTCGCGGTGACGATGCGGCGGCCCGACTTCTCGACCAGGTCCGCGGTGTCGGCGAGGTCGCTGTCGGTAGCTCCCGGGTAGGCGACGCCGTCGATGTCCGCGCAGACGTCGACCGCGACGATGTCGGCGCCCTCCTCGGCCAACCGGATCGCGTGTTCGCGACCCTGGCCCCGTGCCGCGCCGGTGATTAATGCGATCTTGCCGGCGACTCTGCCGACCCTGTTGTCTGCCATAGCGCTAGATCCTCCCATGGCGGCCGGGAGCGACTCAGGCCTCGTCGATCCCGCCGGCGACCTCGAGCAACATCGTTTCCGCCCGAAGATGTCGGCAAGTTGACGGCCGATGCCGTGGAGGCGGGGCGTTTTCTGGTGGTGACCGCTCCGGAGGTGCACGATGCACTTATGCGGCGCGCCACCGACATCGAGGCACCGGGATGACCGGACTGCGAGTCGGGTTCGCGGGTGTGGGGTCGCAGGGTGGCCCGATGGCACGCCGGATCGTCGAGGACGGGTTTCAGACGACACTGTGGGCGCGCCGCCCCGAGTCGCTAGAACCCTTTGAAGGTACCGGCGCCGTGGTTGCCGCCGATAAGCGTGCGCTCGGGGCCGCATCGGATGTGTTGTGCCTCTGCGTCATTGGTGATTCTGATGTCGACGAGGTGTTGCGTGGGAACGACGGCGCGCTCTCCGGAATGGCCGCCGAGGGGATCGTGGTGATTCACAGCACCGTCCATCCCGATACCTGCCGGCGTCTGCAGGCCGATTTCCCGCACCTGCATTTCGTCGACGCCCCGGTGTCGGGCGGAGGGCATATGGCTGCGGCGAAGGCGTTGCTGGTGATGGTCGGTGGCGACGACGACGCGGTCGAGCGCTGCCGGCCCGTGCTGGAGACGTTCGCGAATCCGCTTGTGCACCTTGGTGGTCTGGGTGCCGGCCAGGCGGCGAAGCTGTTGAACAACGCGCTGTTCAGCGCACACCTCGGGCTGGCCGCCAGCGTCTTCGCCGTCGCCGACGGACTCGGAGTGGACAAAGCAGCCCTCACCAGCGTCCTGTCCAAGGGGAGTGGCCGCAGCTACGCCGCCGAGGTGATCAGCGGCTCCGGGCACGACCTCTCGGTGATGGCGCAACTCGCCGGCGCCCTGCTCGCCAAGGATGTCGACATTCTCGCTGACCTGGTCGGCCGGGATTCCTCCGAAGTTGTCCGGGTGGCCACGAATACCATCGGCGCCATGAATCTCGGCGCCCGGTGACGCCCAGTCCACTTCCGGCCACCGCCCTGCAATTGCGGTTGGCGCGAGGCCGGTTCGTCGAACAATTCGGCAATCCGGTATCACTTCGACTCCAAGGATGACCTGCTGCGCGCGATCTTCACTTATCGGCTCGGGGATCTGACGCAACGCCGCGCGCCGCTGCGGGTTCGCGCACGGCCGGATGATCTTCGGCCCCAGTTGGAAGCACACATCGTTCCGCTGATCGAATCAGCCGAATCGCCGGGCAGTTTCTACGTGTCCTTCATGGACCAGCTGCAGCGCCCCGGTCGAGTCGAGGTGTTCCTGAGCCAGGCCGACGCGATGAAGTCCCAGGACGAATTCATCTCCGCCCGCTCCCTGCGGATTCGGCAACTGCTCGAGCGTTAAAGCGCAAATTAACCGCGAATTCGGGAAAACCCGAAATCATCGGTTCGGATGGCGCTATTCTCCGCTTCTGCGGCTGGTATTCGGGGCCGTGACGTTTTCTTGTTCGGACCTATTCGGGCTGGTCGTATTCGGGAGATGTCATGTCATTTGTTGTTGTGTCGCCGGCAATGCTGGAAGCGGCGGTTTCGGATCTAACCGGTATCGGTTCGGCGCTGAGCACGGCCAACGCGGCCGCGGCGGGAGCGACCACGGATTTGGTGGCTGCCGCAGCCGACGAGGTCTCGGTGAGCATCGTCGCGCTATTCGGTTCGCACGCGGCGGAATATCGGGCGGTCAGTGCCCAGGCAGCGGCATTCCACAGTCAGTTTCTGCAGGCGTTGAATGCGGGCGCGGGCGCATACGCCAGCGCGGAGGTGGCCAGTGCCGCACCGCTGGACGGTCTGCAGCAGGTCCTGCTCAATCTCATCAACGCACCCGCACAGGGTCTTTTCGGGCGCCCGTTGATCGGTAACGGGGCCAACGGAGCACCGGGAACCGGCGCGGCCGGGGGAGCGGGCGGGTTGCTGTTCGGCAACGGCGGAGCAGGCGGGTCCGGCGCCGCGGGCCAGAACGGCGGGGCCGGCGGTGCCGCCGGTCTGTTCGGCGCCGGCGGAGCCGGCGGGGCGGGCGGTGGTGCCGTTGCCGGCGGGATCGGCGGCGCCGGAGGCGCCGGGGAGCGGGCGGTTTGTTCTATGGCACCGGAGGCGCGGGTGGGGTCGGTGGCAGTGCCAGCCCCGGCGGCGTCTTCGGCGTCGCCGGTGGGGCGGGTGGTGCCGGCGGTGTGGGCGGGCTCTTCGGCGGCTACGGCGGGGCCGGCGGGGCCGGCGGGGACGGCGGCCAGAACGGCAGCGGCGGGATTGGCGGTCAGGGTGGCGCCAGCCCGCTGTTCGGCAGCGGCGGCAACGGCGGTAACGGCGGCACCGCGGGCCTGGGTGGCGGCAACGGCGGGGCCGGTGGTACCGGTGGCGCGGCCGGTGCGTTGTACGGCACCGCCGGTGCGGGCGGCGCCGGCGGTGCCGGCAATGTCGTCGGCAACGGCGGCGCAGGAGGGGCCGGGGGGCTGGTGCGTTGTTCGGCGACGGCGGCGCGGGTGGTGTCGGCGGCGGCACCCTCGCCGGCGCCGGCGGAGCGGGCGGGGTCGGCGGAGCGGGCGGTGTGTTCGGCGACGGTGGTGCTGGTGGCGCCGGTGGCGGCAGCAACGGCGGCATCGGCGGGGCCGGCGGTGCGGGCGGCGCGGGAACGCTCATCGGACTGGGCGGTGCCGGTGGTGCCGGTGGCGGCAGTGTCGCGGCGGCCGGTGGGGTAGGCGGCGCCGGCGGCGCCGGCGGTGTGTTCGGGGACGGCGGCGCGGGCGGTGCCGGCGGCGCCAGCATCTCCTCAATCGGCGGCGTCGGTGGTGCCGGTGGTAACGGTGGGTTTGTGTTCGGCGCCGGCGGTGTGGGCGGCGGCGGCGGCGCCAGCTCAGCCACCGGAGGCAACGGTGGAGCAGGTGGCAACGCGTTCGGGTTCGGTGCCGGCGGGGCCGGAGGGGCGGGCGGCAGCGGCAACAGCGGCAACGGCGGCGACGGCGGGGTCGGTGGCAGCACCATGTTCAGCGGTGCGGGCGGTGCCGGCGGCGCCGGCGGCTTCAGCGAAGCGGGCGCGGGCGGCGCTGGCGGTAGCGGAGGGTCCGGCGGCGCGCTGAACGGGGCCGGCGGGATAGGTGGCGCCGGCGGAGTGAGCGAAGCCGCGGCCGGCGGCAACGGCGGGGCCGGCGGCAAGGGCGCGTTGCTGATCGGCAGTGGCGGTGCCGGCGGCGCCGGCGGGCAAGGAAACGCCGGTGGTGCCGGCGCCGGGGCCGGCGGGTCGGGCGGCGCAGGTGGGAACGGTGCGCTGATCGGCAACGGCGGCAACGCCGGCGTCGGCGGGACCGGCGACACCACGGGCAACACCGGTGTCGGCGGCACCGGCGGGCTGCTGTTGGGCCTCGACGGATTCAACGCGGCGGCGAGCACCTCACCGCTGCATACGCTGCAGCAACAGGTACTGAATACGGTCAACGGGCCTTTCGAGACCCTGACCGGGCGGCCGTTGATCGGCAACGGCACGCCCGGCGCCGCGGGAAGCGGTGCCAACGGCACGCCCGGTGGGTGGTTGTTCGGCGACGGCGGGGCCGGCGGTTCCGGCGCGGCAAACATGTCCGGCGGTAACGGAGGTAACGCCGGGCCGTTCGGTGCGGGCGGCACCGGTGGGGCCGGCGGCGCCAGCACCGCCACCGGACCCGGTGGGTTCGGCGGCAACGGTGGGTTGCGGTCTGCTCTACGGGGCCGGTGGTGCGGGTGGCACCGGCGGTAGCGCGGGCGCCACCGGTAGCGCGGGTGGCGCGGGCGGGTTCGGCGGGCAGGGCGGGTTGTTCGGCGGATACGGCGGGGCCGGTGGAGCGGGCGGAGTCGGCGGTGTCACAGGTGTCGGCGGGGCCGGCGGCCTCGGCGGTGCCAGCCCGCTGATCGGGACCGGCGGTGTCGGCGGGGCCGGCGGACTCGGCGGCACTACAAGCGGTGCCGGTGGAGCGGGCGGCGGCGGCGGCGCGGCCGGCGCTCTCTACGGTGGCGCCGGTGCCGGTGGCGCCGGTGGTGCCAGCAATGGCGCCCCTGGTGGAGCGGGCGGAGCAGGAGGCGCCGGCGGAGCCGCGGGCTTGATCGGCAACGGCGGGGCCGGCGGTCTCGGCGGCGGCAGCGTCAACGGCGTCGGAGGGATCGGCGGGAACGGTGGCTCGGGTGGGGTGTTCGGCAACGGCGGTATCGGCGGTACCGGCGGGGCCAGCAATGCCCTGTCCGGCGGTGAGGGCGGGGCCGGCGGGGCCGGCGTGCTGTTCGGCAACGGCGGAGCCGGCGGAGCCGGTGGGGCCAGTTCCTCCGGGGTCGGCGGTGCCGGTGGCGCCGGCGGTGACAGTGCGCGCCTGTTCGGTCGCGGCGGCGCCGGCGGGGCCGGCGGGGCCAGCGTCTTCACCGGCGGGGCCGGCGGGGCGGGCGGCAATGCGCTCGGGTTCGGTGACGGCGGATTCGGCGGGTCCGGAGGGGCGGGTGCCATCTTCGACGGTGGGGCCGGAGGATCCGGCGGCAACGCCAGATGGATCGGCAACGGCGGCGCCGGCGGGACCGGCGGAGTGACCGGCAACGGCACCGGCGGTGTGGGCGGGACCGGCGGCAACGCACTGTTCAGCGGTTCCGGCGGCGCCGGCGGGGCCGGGGGGCTCAGTCTCATTGGCATCGGCGGCAACGGCGGTAACGGCGGCTGGGCCGGGACATTCAACGGGATCGGAGGTGCCGGCGGTTCCGGCGGCGTGAGCGTCCTGGCGGTCAGCGGCAGCGGCGGCAACGGCGGCGCGGCGCCGGGGATCATCGGCTTCGGTGGCGCCGGAGGCGCGGGCGGCAACGCCCCCGAACTCACCGGCGTCAACGGTGTCGGCGGAACCGGCGGCGTGGGCGGCAGCGCCGGGCAGATCGGCAACGGCGGTAACGGCGGCAACGGTGGGGACACCGCTGCCCCAGGCACTGTCGGGGCCGGCGGTAAGGGCGGCGCGGCCGGGCCGCGGATCGGTGTCAACGGTCTGAACGGGTCGCCCGGGCTGCTGAGCTAGAGTCGCGCTTGCCGCGAATTCACCTGTGCCGGTGCAGGAACCCGTGCAGGCTCGCCTGCACCAGCTCGTCGACGATCGCGTCGCGCGACGGTTGGTGGTCGCCGAAGAACGCTGAACGTAACGCGACCATGCCGACGATCATTGCCACCGTGGAGTGCGCCGGCAGCTCGGGACGGGCAGAACGCAGACCACGTAACTGCATGCCTTCGGTGCTGATCTTTCCGAGCACCGCGATGGCCGCCCGGATATCGCCGATGCCGGCTTCGGCGATCTCTTCCTCACTGAAGGCCTCCGACGCGGCCAGGGTCAGCAGCAGGCCCCGATGTTCGACGATCACGTCGTAGAGCTGTCCGACGAAATGGCGCGCCAGCTCGTCTTCGTCGGTTTCTTCGGGTACCACCTGCTGCCAGGTCCGGCCGAACTCTTCGACGAAACTGGTGAACGGAGCAACCAGGGCTTCGCGGAAAAGGCCGGCCTTCGAACCGAAGTTGCGGAACAGCAGGTATTCGGTGACACCGGCGGCCGCGGCGATCTCACGTGTGGTGGTGCTGCGGTAGTCCTTGCGCGCGAACAACTCCCGGGCCGCGTCGAGTAGTAGCCGCCGCGGCTCGCCGCGGGCTCTGCGCGCTGCGGCCGGTCTCTGCTCAATTGGGCGCGGGGGCACGGTCTTTGACGATAGTCGCGCTTGACCGCGCTCTTAAGATAGTGTCCACTATTAATCGTGGGCGCAGTCATCATGCTCGGCACGCTGTTCGGGCTGATCGCCGTCATCTATGGCGTGGTCATCTACTTCGACCCCGAAGCCCGGCGATGAGCTCTGGGCTGACCCCGTTGCTGACGGGCGCCGTCATCTTCGGCTGGGGCAGCGGCATCGCTTTCACCGCAGCTGGCGTGTATCTGAGCATCCGTCGCCGTCGGCTGCATCCGCTGCTGCTGCTCTGCATCTCGGCGATCTCGTTCTCCTGGATCGAGGCGCCATACGACTGGGCGATGTATGCACAGTTCCCGCCGGCGCTGCCGCGGATGCCGGCATGGTGGCCACTGAACATGACCTGGGGTGGGCTGCCGTCGTCTGTGCCCGTGGGCTACATCGGATACTTCGTGCTGCCGGCCACGATCGGGGCAGCGCTCGGGCAACGGATCAGCAGGCGGTTCGGCTGGAGAAGGCCCCTCACACTCCTCACGGTCGGCCTCGTCGTCGGCTTCTGCTGGGCCTTCGTCTTCAACGCGTTCATCGGCGCCCGGCTCGGAGTCTTCTACTACGGCTATGTGATACCTGGACTCGCCGTCTTCGAAGGGACCAGGCATCAATACCCGATCTACGACTCGCTGGCGATGGGCGTGCAGATGATGGTGTTCACCTACCTGCTGGGACGCACCGATTCCGAAGGCCGCAACGTCATCGAGGCATGGGCCGACCGGAAGACGACGGGGTCCCGGCAGTCCGCGCTGCTGTCCATCGTCGCGGTGGTGATCGTCGGAAACCTGATGTACGGGGCTGTATTCGCGCCCCACGTGGTGACCAAATTGGGCGGTTGGGTGACATCGGGCTCGACCGAGCAGTTGTTCCCCGGCGTGCCGAACCAGCCTGCGCGGTGACCGGTCGCGTTGGTCACTTCTTCGACACAATGTCATAGCAGTCCTACCAGCCGGGATTGAAACAGCGCGACGATTGACTGCAGCCGACAGGGAGGCAGTGTTTCGATGCGAGCAGTTGTCTTGAGCGCGCTTGTCGCCGCGCTCTGTGTGTTGAACCCGCTGGCATCGCCCGCCCGCGCCGATCCGACGCCGACGTGCGGGGTGAATCTGAACGCGCCGCAGATCGAAACGGCGCTCGGCTCGTTGCCGGCGCTACCGGAAGGCTCGGCGTGGGATCACAACGTCAAGAGCTTCGATCCGAGCAGCAACTACAACCCGTGCGCGACGCTGTCGACGGTCATCATCACCGTCGTCGGCGCCACCGGCAGTTCGCCCGACCTGGCGTTGTTGTTCCACAAAGGCAGCTACGCGGGCGTGGCCACGTTGAAGGCGTACGCGTTCACCTCCGTCAACGCGGCCAAGACGACAGATGACACCGTCGCCCTCGACTACAAGGACGGCAGGGAGGTCTGCACGGCCTGTCCGGGACCGATCACCACCGTGCGGTACCAGTGGCAGAACGACCACGTCGCGATGCTGGACCCGGCGCCTGCCTGGTGAGCGATGGGGCCCGACAAGAAGCTCGCCCACTTCGTGCTGCAGACCGGCCAGTTGCCCGCACTGCGTGACTGGTACATCCGAGTGCTCGACGCACATGTGGTCTTCGAAATCGAGTTCCTTTGCTTCTTGACTTTCGATGACGAGCATCACCGGCTGGCGATCGTTGAGCTTCCTGACCCGACCCCGCGCACCCCGACGACAGTGGGCCTGGCTCATACCGCCTACACCTTCCCTGATCTACTCAGCCTGCTCGTGAAATATGAGGCATTGCAGGAGAACGGCATTCGCCCGCACGCGCCTGTGCAACACGGTGTGACGACATCGATCTACTACCGGGACCCTGATTCCAACATGGTGGAACTACAGATCGACAACTTCGCGACTCCAGCGGAATCGACGGCGTACATGCGTGGCGACGAATACGGCGCCGACCCGATCGGCCCGTCGTTCGACCCGGACGCCATGCTCGCCGCATTGCGTGCGGGCGCCCTGGAATCCGAACTCGTCACTCGCGCCTGGGCGAATACCTGTCCGCAGCTCAACGTGCGGGAACTGCTGCTCGGATAAGCGCCGTCGGCGACCAGCCTTCGCGCGGCAAGAGAGTGACCCCGCTTTGGCCCGGTGGGTACCCGGCGGACAAGATGTAGAGCGGAATGCCCGCGCGAGCCGACGACGCCGGCTCGCTGAACGCGTTGAGGTCGACATCATGGACGTTCGCCGCTGGAATCTGCTGAGTCGTGGAACACGTTGTAGCGCAGCATTTTTAGTGGTACTGGCGGCGGCCGCTTCCCCCTGGCAAGCGTCTGCCGCCCCGCGCCCCGCGGCACCCGCGCTGGCCGCCGACCCGGCGCTGCTGGCCCGCGACCTGGTCGCCGACGAGCAGGCCCTGCGTGACCCGTCGTCGTCGGATGCCGTGTTGCAGGCGGCCGCGCTGCGTCAGCAGGCGGCCTACCGCGCCATCGGACGCCACCCCGAGTGGGAGTCGGTCGTGCGGCCCGTCATTCCCGCATCGCTGGTCGGGATCTACGACCTCAACGTCGACGCGCGACACCACCTCATGGCGCTGAACGCGGGAGAGGCCAAACCCACGTTGCCCGCGTGGCGTATCGACGCGCCCGTCCCGCTCGGCGAACTCGTCGGCGACTACCAGGCGGCCGCTGCGGCGAGCGGCGTCGACTGGAACTATCTCGCGGCGATCAACATGGTCGAAACCGACTTCGGCCGCATCAACGGTGTCAGCACTGCCGGCGCGCAAGGGCCGATGCAGTTCCTGCCGTCGACCTTCGCCTCCTACGCCGAGGGCGGCGACATCCACTCACCGCGCGACAGCATCATGGCGGCCGGCCGGATGCTCGCCGCCAACGGCTTCGCCGGCAATCGGGACAGCGCCATCTACAGCTACAACCACTCCAGCCACTACGTCGGAGCGGTCAAGGACTATGCCGCCGCGATCGCCGCCGATCCGGCCGTCCTCCCCGGCTATCACCGGTGGGATGTCTACTACCTGACCACCTCGGGTGACGTGCTGCTGCCCGTCGGGTACCTGGCCTCCGAGCGGATCCCGGTGGGCGACTACCTGGCAGCACACCCGCAGTGACCGTGACAGGCAAATAGCCACACACCGCGCCGCCGCGACGGACCGTCGCGGACGGCTCAACCGGGGGAAGGATCACCATGCGAATCAATCTGGCCAGCATCCTCGTCGACGACCAGGACAAGGCGCTGCGGTTCTACACCGAGGTTCTCGGCTTCGCGACCAAGGCCGACATCCCGATGGGCGGGGCCCGCTGGATCACCGTCGTGTCACCGGAAGACCCGAACGGCACCGAACTTGTCCTCGAGCCCGACGGGCATCCCGCGGTCAGGCCGTTCAAGGAGGCGTTGGTGGCCGACGGCATTCCCTTCACGTCGTTCGCCGTCGACGACACCCGAGCCGAATACGAGCGGTTGACGGGCCTTGGTGTGCGCTTCACTCAGGAGCCGGTCGCCATGGGCCCGGTGATCACCGCGGTGCTCGACGACACCTGTGGAAACCTGATCCAGATCGCGCAACTGACGGGCTGACCCGCGTGCCGTCAGAACGACTTCACGTTCTCGATGCTGACGAACATGCCGTGGCCGGTGCCGTCATTGGTGAAGCGGGTGCCGTCGCTACTCGGAACGATCGTCCAGCCCAGAACGTGGTACGTCTGACCGTAGTTGAGCACCAGATCGTTCTGCGGTGTCCCGCCGCCACCGAGGTTGGCGTTGTTCCAGCTGAAGGCGCCCGACGCGCGGATCACGGCCTCGTCGAAGTGCTCGCCGTACGGACCGAGCGGTGCCTGCGCAAAGCCCGGCCCGTGTTCACAGGTGATCATCGAGTCACCGTCGTTCAATTCGGCCGAGATGACGATGCACCGGACCGCACCGGACTGGGTCCTGACGTACTGGCGGCCCGCACCAGGATCGGCGATCGCGTGCGGAGCGATGCCGGCCGCGAACAATGTGAACCCCGCCAAAGTGACTGCTGCGCGGACCATGTCGCCTCCTGGGCGCCGACCCTACTCTGATATCACGCGCGCTATCACGTTTCAGGCAGAGAATCCAGGGCCCGCTTCGGGCGTCACATTGCGCGCGGTGATCTCCCCGCCGCAGTGGGCGCAAATCAGCCGTGGGTCCGCAACCTCGCCACAAGCCTGGTGCCGCAACACAATTGGCGGTCCGTCCGGGTTCGGCAGGTGTTCGTCGCCCCACCGCATCAACACCACGACGGCGCCGAACAGATCGTGCCCCACCTCGGTGAGGCGATACTCGTAACGCTCCGGATCCTGCGAATAGCGCACCCGTTCAAGCAGCCCCGCATCGACGAGCATTCGCAGGCGTGATGACAACGTGGGCCGCGGGATGCTGAGATTGCGGGCGAGTTGGCCGAAGCGCTGCACCCCGAAAAACGCCTCGCGCAAAATCAGCAGCGTCCACCGTTCGCCGACCAACTCCAGCGCGCGGCCGACCGACTCCCCTTGGAAGCGATGGGACAGATCGGCGGCCGTCATAGTTCAGTCACTGTACCGGTTCAATAACTGAACCGCACGTGATAACTTGTCTGCACCGTCATCACCACCGGGAGCCGCCGATGAATCACGCAGACACCCCCGAGGTCCTCGCGGAGAAGATCGCCCTGTCGGCCCGCGAGTCGGCATCCGAGATCGATCGGGAGCGCAGGCTGCCGCCCGAGCTCGTCGCCCGTCTCAACGAGGCCGGCATGTTGCGCGCCACCATGCCGCGCGAGGTGGACGCACTCGAACTGTCACCGCCGACGGCCCTGCGGTGTGCCGAGGCGATCGCGCGCGGCGACGCGGCCACAGGTTGGTGTGTGTCGATCGCGATCACCAGTGCGCTGCTGGTGGCTTACCTCCCGGATGCGCCCAGGGACGAGATGTTCGGCGGCGGGAAGGGTGTCGCGGCCGGGGTGTGGGCGCCGCGGGGCAGGGCTAAGACGGTCGACGGCGGCGTGATCGTGTCTGGGCGATGGCCGTTCTGTAGCGGAATCACGCACGCGGACATGCTGTTTGCGGGTTGTTTCGTCGATGAGGGCCGAGTGCCCTCTGTGGTCGCGCTGCCCAAAGAAGATCTGCGGGTCCTCGACAACTGGCACACCCTGGGCCTGCGCGGCACCGGCAGCCACGACACCGTCGCCGAAGAGGTCTTCGTCCCCGCCGACAGGGTGTTCTCGGTGTTCGACGGGCCGGCGGTGGACCGGCCGTTGTATCGATTCCCGGTGTTCGGGTTCTTCGCGCTGTCGGTCGCCGCGGCCGCGCTGGGCAATGCCCGCGCCGCGATCGATGACCTCGTCGAGTTGGCCGGTGGCAAGAAGGGACTGGGGTCGACGCGCACCCTGGCGGAGCGCCCGGCGACCCAGGCCGCGGTGGCAACGGCGGAGTCGGCACTGGCTGCGGCCCGCGCGCTGTACTACGAGGCGACCGAAACCGCCTGGCAGGCAAGCCAGGAACCCGAACCCGTACCCGTTGCCCTGCGCAACCGGTTGCGCCTGGCGGCCACCCACGCCGCACGTACCTCCGCCGACGTGGTGCGCACCATGTACGACCTTGCGGGCGGCACCGCCATCTACGACACGTCGCCCCTGCAGCGCCGGTTCCGCGACGCGTTCACCGCCACCGCTCACTTCCAGGTGAACGAGGCATCCCGCGAACTGCCCGGTCGCCTGCTGCTCGACCAGCACGCCGACACCTCGATGCTGTGACGAAACTCGAAGTCGTCCTTCCGTTTTGGCTCGACCGCCCAGACCGCGAGGCACTGGAGATCGCGCGGACGGTGTCGGAATCCGGGTTCGATGCCCTCTGGGTCGGGGAGATGGCAACCTACGATGCGTTCGCTCTGGCGACCGCGATCGGGCTGCGCGCCTCGGAGTTGCCGCTGAAGATCGGACCATTGGCCGTCGGTGTGCGTGGCCCGGTGACACTCGCACTCGGCGTCAGCACCGTGGCCTCCCTCACCGGCAACCGCGTCGACCTCGCCCTGGGAGCCTCCAGCCCGGCCATCGTGACCGGCTGGCACAACCGCGGCTGGGCCCACCACGTCCCCGTCATGAGGGAGACCATCGAATGCCTGCGGCCGATGCTGGCCGGCGAGCGCGTCAGCTACCAGGGCCGGCACGTCAGCAGCAATGGTTTCCGGTTGCGCAACCCGGTTCCGGAGGCGCGAATCGCGTTGGGCGCGTTCGGTCCTGGCATGATCGCGCTGGCGGCACGGCAGGCCGATGAAGTGGTGCTCAACCTCGCCTCGCCCGGGCGCGTGGCCCAGGTGCGTCAAGCCATCGACCAGGCCGCGGCGGGCCGCCCCGCCCCGCGGCTCACGGTCTGGGTGCCGGTCGCGCTCGATCCCGGTCCCGCCGCGCACGCGCAACTGGCCGGTCAGCTGGGCGTCTATCTGGCACCGCCCGGCTACGGAGAGATGTTCAGCGCGTTGGGTTTCGGCGAACTGGTGCAGCGGGCCCGCGCCGGTGCCTCCCGCCGCGATCTGGCGGCCGCCATTCCCGTCGAGCTGCTGGATACGGTATGCGCCCTGGGGTCTGCGAACCGAATCGCGCAGCGACTGCGCGAGTACCGGGAGGCGGGGGCCGACTGTGTCGCGGCGGTGCCCGGCACAGCAGAGGATGCCGGCGGCCGTCGGGTTCTCACCGCGTTGAGTCAGGAGATGCCATGACGCTCACCAATACCGTGTGCCGGCTGGCCGCCCGTCCGGTCGGACTGCCGAAGGTCTCCGATTGGCAGATCAACGATGAACCCGCTGCGGCTCCGGCGGATGGCGAGTTCCTGGTGCAGGTCGAGTACCTGTCGGTCGATCCGGCGATGCGGACGTGGATGAATGCCGGACGGTCGTACGTGCCGGCGGTGGAGATCGGCGAGGTGATGCGAGCCGGCGCGATCGGGCGGGTCATCGAGTCGCGGCACCCGGGTTTCGCGGACGGCGACGAGGTATTCGGAACGTTCGGGGTGCAGCGCTACGCGGTCTCCGACGGCCGCGACGTGACCCCCGTTGACACCACGCTGGCGCCCGCCCCGGTGCACCTCGGCGCGCTGGGCATCAGCGGTTTGACCGCCTATTTCGGGCTGCTGGACGTCGGCCGGCCGCAACAAGGCCAGACCGTCGTCGTCTCCGGCGCCGCCGGATCGGTGGGCAGCATCGCCGGTCAGATCGCCCGCATCAAAGGTTGCCGGGCCGTCGGCATCGCGGGCGGCGAGGAAAAATGCCGCTGGCTGGTCGAGGAACTCGGCTTCGACGCCGCCATCGACTACAAGGCCGGGGATCTGCGTGGGCAACTGAGAACACACGCCCCCGACGGCATCGATGTCTTCTTCGACAATGTCGGGGGAGCGACCCTGGAAGCAGCGTTGTCCCGGCTGGCCCGTGGCGCGCGCGTCGTCATCTGCGGCGCGATCTCGCAATACAACGCCAGCGACGAGCTTCGCGGCCCGGCGAACTACATGCAGCTGTTGGTCGCACGCGCCTCGATGACCGGCTTCGTCATCTTCGACTATGCCGACCGTTACCGCGAAGGTGTTGTGCAGCTGGCGGATTGGCTGCGCACCGGCGAATTGCGCTCGCGGGAGCAGATCATCGAGGGAGGCGTCGGCGACTTCCCCGAGGTCCTGCTGAAGCTGTTTCGCGGCGACAACACCGGCAAACTCATTCTGGCGCTCGGTTCCTGACGCCGAGGGGTTTGATTTGGGGCGATGGCGGCTAGATACCTGGTATGGGCAAATACCAGGTCGTGGTGGTCGGTACCGACGGGTCCGACACATCTTTTCGTGCCGTTGACCGGGCGGCGAAAATCGCAGCGGAGTCGGGTGCCAAGTTGATCGTCGCCTCGGCATATCTGGATGAGGATCGGGGCGGCACCGATCCCGACCAGGCTCGCACCGTCGAGTATCGAACCCAGGGCAATGCCCCGGTCTACGACATGCTGCGGTCCGCCGCCGACCGGGCGAAAGAGGCCGGCGCCGCCGACGTCGAGGAGCGTGCGGTGGAAGGCGCTGCGGTGGACGCGCTCGTGCAACTGGCCGAAGACGTCGACGCCGACCTGCTGGTGGTGGGCAACGTCGGGACCAATTCGATCGTCGGAAAGGTCATCGGTTCGGTTCCCAAAGCGGTCGAGCGTAAGGCGAAGACCGAGGTGTTAGTCGTCGAGACCGACGACTGAGTTGCCAAATCCGTTGTAGCTACGGACAACTGGCAATCCGGCACTCGTGGCGAAGCCGGGCGGCGCGTCACAGACTGCCGGCACGGCGTTGAGTACCTGCATCGCGGTGGCGACACTGGCCGAGCGGACGTGCTCTGCCATGGAGGCAGCGCGGGTGAAGCTGGCCAGCGCGAAGAAGTGGGCTCGCATGGACGGGTCGCCCTCGATGGTCAGCGTCCACCCATGCTCGGGTTTGGGCCAATGCCCTGGATACTCACCGCCCACCGTCCACAATGTCTCGATCTCGATGAGCGTCTGTCCGCCGCGCCGCCCGGACCACGTCCACCGCTGGCCGGCGGTGGTTCCGGCGCGCAGCAGGTGCTCGAAGATCTGATGGTCGCTCTGGGCGGGCACCGCTTCCACCGCCGCGACCACCTCGTCGATGCCGGCGTTCAACTCGTCGGCGAGAAACCAGACCTGCTCTTCGAAGATCGAGCTGTTGAAGGCGAGGAATTCGCTTGCGGTGGGACTTATCCGATCCACTGGCTGCCCAAAAGCCATGTTGTCGAACGTGATCGAGGTGCTCTCGTACACCGACCAGTCGGCGCGCTCCTGCAGGGTGACCTTGTCGATGGTGCGGCTCATTCCTGACAACGCCAGGGGCAGGACCCCCGACAGGTTGCCGGGATTGAGACCGCTGCCGTGCACCGAGGCATGACCGGCTCGGCAGGCGGCCGCCAACCGGTCCCGGTCGGCGGGCCGGAGGCGCCGCGGATGAAACAGGAACGCAGTGGTGGCAACGTTTTTCCCGCTTGCCAGTAGCGCGCACACCTCGTCCAGGTCGGTGTTGCGCGGCGTATACAGCACGCAGTCGGCGTCGAGAGCCAGAATCGCGTCGACGTCGGTGGTGGCGGTGACACCGATGGGATCGCGGCCCGCCAGGGTGCCGACGTCGACGCCGTTCTTGTCCGCGGAGTAGACCCGGGCGCCGACGATGCGCATGCCGTGACCGTGGTCGAGAATCGCGGTGAGCATCTCGCGGCCCACCGCTCCGGTGCCCCAGAGGATTACCCGGAGCATCTAGATGTTGAACCGGCCGGCGAACGCGCGCAACGGCAGGTCGGCACTGGTGAGCAGACCCGGAGGAGCGGCGACGACCGACCTGATCGAATTCAGCGCCGGCAGCCCGGTGACCGTCATGCCGATGGATGCGAAGTTGTCAGGGTTGGACAGATCGACGCCGGGCTTGGGGAAGATCATGTGCTTGTTGTAGATGCACGGGTCGCCCTTGATCTGAGTGATGTAGCACCCCTTGATATCCCAGCTGGGGTCGGTGTGCGGGGTCATCTGCCACTCCAGGTGCGTCTCCACCCTGGGCACGCCGTCCACCATGCCCTGGTACTTGATGTAGTTGCCACCCAGCGAACCCTTCGGCAGCGTGTACCAACCCAGGTCGACGTCCTTGGTGCAGGCACCCAACTCGTAGTCGAATTTGACCTCGTCGAGCGTGAGGCCGAAGCAGTCGGCCATCATCAACACGCTGTCGGCGAAGACGCGCGTGTACTTCTCCAATTTGCCCGGGATGGACGAATCATCCACGGGCAGTCCGTAACCCACCTCGATCCAGGTGTCCTTGGAGTGGTGGCACGACACGTCGACCGACTCGATGGTGGTGACGTTCTCGATCTCGGCCACATCGGCTGAACAGACCACGCCGAGGATCTGGTTGACTCCGGGGTTCATACCCGTCCCGTAGAACGTGGAGCCACCCTTGTGACAAGCCTCCGCCAGCAGTTGGGTGACCGGCTTGCCGGAGTGGTGCGGATGGTTGCGATCGCGGTGCCAACCGGTGATCCAGTCCGCCGTGGTGACGATATTGATTCCGGCCTCAAGGACTTTCACGTACAGATCCTCGTCGGGAAAGACGCCGTGGAAGGTCAGCACGTCAGGCTTGGCGGCGATGATCTCCTCGACGCTGCCGGTTGCTGTCACACCGTTGGGTGCCAACCCGACCAGTTCGCCGACATCGCGCCCGACCTTCTCCGGTGAGTAACAGTGCACCCCAATCAGTTCCAGGTCGGGATGCGTCGCGATGCGCTTGATCATCTCGGAACCCACGTTGCCGGTGGCGACCTGGAAGACCTTGATCGGGGACGTCATGGTTGTGCCTTTCCGGAGTTGCTGAGTTCGGCGGCGGTGCCGCCCTTTCCATCGGGGTAGAACTTCTTGGCCCAATTGCGGATCGCGGTGAACCCCTCGTACTCGGCGTTCGCGAGCGCCGGCGGGTCGGAATACCGCTGGTGCGCCCAGATGTGCACGTCCTGGGTGAACTGCCGGATGATCTCCTCACCGAACATGCGGGCCTTGGCTTCGGCGCGCTCGTCGTCCCTGCCGGGAACCCTGCCGATGTAAACCATGAAGCGGACGTCGGACGTCCGCTCGTCGACCGGGGTGATCGCCGAGATGGTGCGGTTGTCGACCATGCCCCAACTCCTGGTGACGGCTACCCCCAGGCCGCCGTTGATGGCCTCGACGCCACTCTTGACGTCCTCGATGCTCTGCTGGTCGTCGCCCTCGAAGGTGATGGTGAAGTCGACGTAGGACACCGGCTCGTCGAAGTCGTGCCGGGTGAAGATCGGCACGATCGGCGTGTTGTGCACGTACTTGAAGTGGGCGAAGTCGACGCCGTTCTCCAGCACGTACTGCGGATGCAACTCCAGGCCTTCGCGGAACAGTCGCTGCTGCGGGTAGTAATCGGCACGCCCGCGACCGTCGGCGAAGTCGGCGAAGATGTCGGGGGCCTCGAAAAACGGTGCCCGGCCTTCGATGTCGTGCCAGATGTAGACCGACTCGTTGCGCTCCACCACCGGATACGTGCGGATTCGCCGTCCCCGATTGGGGCGATCCTGGTAAGGGATGCAGACGTTGCGCCCCTGCTGACTCCACTGCCAGCCGTGAAAGGGGCACTGCAGCACGTCGCCGACGACCCTGCCGCCGTAGCCCAGATGCGCTCCGAGGTGCTCGCAGTACGCGTTCATCACGGTGAGCCGGCCGGAGTCGGCGCGCCAGGCCACCATTTCCTGGTCGAAGTACTTCATCGAGTGGACGTCGCCGATGCCGATCTCGTCGGACCACGCAACCTGGAACCAGCCGGTAGGTTTCATCGACAAAGGCGGCTTGGCCATGCACGCGGTCCTTTCCGTCCGATCATCAAGCACTCTATGAAAAAGTCATAGACGAGTCAACGAAACCTGTGCCGCCGCGTTAGGATTCCGGCATGGCAGTGGCGGACAGCGCGAATCGCAGGGCCAACAAGCGGGGCCTGGCCACGCGGGAGGCGATGCTGCAGGCCGCGGTGACCGCCCTGGCATCCGGAGACCCCGGAGCGGTTTCGGCGAACCGGATCGCCAAGCAGATCGGCGTCACCTGGGGCACCGTGCAATACCAGTTCGGGGACGCCGACGGGTTCTGGGCCGCGGTGCTGCACCACACTGCGCAGCGGCGGGCCAACGTGTTCGCCAATCCCGACACCGGGGCGTCGTTGCAGGAGCGGGTCGCGGACATCATCGACACGCTGTACGACGGCCTGACCGCCCCCGACTCGCGGGCGATCGAGAACCTGCGCGCGGCGCTGCCGAGGGAACCGGGCGAACTCGACCGGCTCTACCCGCACACCGCCGCGGAATTGCGGTCGTGGGGGCAGGGCTGGCATGCGACCTGTCAGAAGGCCTTCGCCGATCTGCAGGTCGATCCGCAGCGGGTGCGCGAGATTGCCACGCTGATCCCCGGGGCGATGCGCGGCCTTGTCTCGGAACGGCAGCTCGGCAGCTACGCCGACCTCGACGAGGCGCGGCGGGGGTTGACCAACGCCATCGTGGCCTATCTGGCGGAGTCGGCCGCCCCGGTTCGTCGAGCGTGTCGTCAGGGTGGGAATCTGGCCGATTCCCAACCCTGAGGTCAAGCTCGGTGACTGGGACCGCCGGGCGAACGCAGCAGGTTCAATTAGGAGGGTGTGGGGTACCAAAGCTGGTGTGAATGTCGTGGGTTCTGCAGCACGCGCTGGGCTCGGGCTGGTTCCGGGGCTCGTGTCGCTCTACCGCCGAACCGGCGCCGACGTGCCGTTCGGCGATCCGGTCCCGTCGCACGGGACCGAGATGGAAGGCTGGTTCTGGCGGCTCTCCGACCAGGGCGAGGGACGGGTGGTGGTCGCCCTGTGCAGCGCCAACCGGCAGGCTGACGGCGACTGGTCCACGGCCGCGATAGCGCTGCATCCCGGCGCGGTGGTGCGCTCGGCCGCGGTCGACGGTGTTACGGCGAGTCAGGCGCGGTTCAGTGTGCAGGCGGAATCTGGTGGCAATCTGATCGATGCCGGCGGCGAGCGGCTCCGGATGGTTCTCGGCGACACCGCAGTCGACCTGAAATTTCACGATGTCTATCAGTGGCCCAAACCGTTTGGCGGCGGTGGAGTTTTCTCGTCGGTGCCGTTTCTCAATCAGTATTGGCACCCTTATCGGCTGGGGGGCAGAGCATCCGGCACTGTGACCCATCAAGACCAGCGTTGGGAATTCACCGGCGCCAGGTTGTACTGCGAACGAAATTGGGGAGCCGGTTTCCCGCTGCGTTGGTGGTGGGGACAGGCTCACGACTTCGGCGACGCCGACGTGTCGGTGGCGTTCTCCGGCGGTCTGCTCGAGCTGGGTCCGCTCAACCGCGATGTCACCGGAGTCGTTGTGCGACTGGGTGATCGAGTGATCCGGATTACTCCACCGGCGCTGGTCTCTTCCAGCTGCGACGTCCACCGCTGGCACATCGATGCCCGCACCGTGCGGTACCGCGTCGAGCTCGAGGGCCGTGGCACGCCGGACGGACCGCACGTGCTGCCCGTACCCCTGCCGGCCGAGCGCCGCAACATCGACACCGACTACGAATATCTGGCCGGCACGTTGCACTGCCGGGTGCGTGAATGGGGGCGCGTGATCTTCGAGGGCACATCGACATTGGCCGGCCTCGAGGTCGGCAGCCGCCCTTCCTGATGGACGCAGCGATGAGCCGAACCAGGCGCAGCCCGGTACGCTGCAACGCCATGAGGCAGACGCGATGAGCGCGGGTCTGTTCGGCCTTCTCGACGACGTGGCGACGCTCGCGCGACTGACCGCCGGCTCGCTGAACGGCGTCGGGCCCGCCGCGGGACGGGCGACTGCGAAGGCCGCCGGTGTGGTCATCGACGACACGGCCGTGACGCCGCAGTTCGTCGATGGAATCTCCGCCGAGCGTGAGTTGCCGATCATCAAGCGGATCGCGCTCGGATCGCTGCGCAACAAGATCCTGTTCATCCTGCCCGGCGCGATGCTGCTCAGTCAGTTCGCGCCATGGCTGCTCAGCCCGATCCTGATGCTCGGGGCGACGTATCTGTGTTACGAAGGCGCCGAGAAGGTTTGGAGCAGCCTGCGTGGGCACGGCGACGGCGACGAGCAGCCGGAGAACGAGCGTCACGTGGTGGCCGGCGCGATCCGCACCGATTTCATCCTGTCCGCCGAGATCATGGTGATCGCGCTCAACGAAGTGGCCAGCCTGGCGTTCGTGCCTCGGCTGGTGATCCTGCTCATCGTTGCGCTGGTGATCACCGTCGCGGTGTACGGCGTGGTCGGGGGCATCGTGAAGATGGACGACGTCGGCCTGCATCTCGCCCAGACTTCGTCCCGCGTCGGCAGGGCCGTGGGCCGTGCCCTGGTGGCCGGGATGCCCAAACTGCTCTCGGTGCTGTCGGTGGTCGGAACGGTGGCGATGCTCTGGGTGGGCGGTCACATCCTGCTGATGGGCGCTGATCACCTCGGCTGGCACACGCCGTACGGACTGGTGCACCACGCCGAGCAGTGGGCGCATCATGCGGTGGCGGCGCTGGGCGGCGTCCTGGGTTGGTTGGTCAACACCGCGATGTCCGCGGTGGTCGGATCGGTGGTCGGAGCGCTCGTGCTGGCCGTCGTGGCGACGTTCCAACGGATTCGGCGCTCGCGCGCCAAGGCTTAGGGCTTGGGCCGCCGCCCGTCCCAGAGCTGTTGGGTCTGCCGGCCGACCGACTGGTGATGGGTCTGCTGAAAGTTGCGGCCACCGCGGCGGAACGTCGCGACGACCGCGCCGGGCACCTCGGGCTCCAGTAGCGGCTCAGGGAGCCAGGTGCAGCGGCGCACGTGCACCAGATCGACGGCCACGGCGCCGTCGTCATCGTCACGGAAATACGGCCCGTCGAGCCGGCCGAGCCAGAACAGCCCGTCCAGGTCGCGTGTCCACACGAAGGAGCCGTCGGCCGCAGCGGCGAACCGGTCCACCCGACGGGCCAGACGTTCCTCTTCCGCCGGATCGGCCACCAGCTGTCCGAATCCGCACAGGCCCAACCGACGGGCGCGTTCGGACGTGGCGCGCGGGTCGATGGTGTTGCTGCGGGATCGCATCGGAGCGCGGTAGACGTCGGCCACATCGCCCATTGTGCGCGATATGCTCGTGACGATGTCCACGTTCAAGCGCTACCTCGTCATCCAGGCGATGGTGTTCGTGTGCGGCATTGTCGGCCCGATCTTCTTGGTCATATTCTTCTCCGCGCCAATGGATCCGCACATGAAGTGGGCGTATTGGTGGGGACTGATCATCACCTACATCGACGTGATGATCGCGATCGGAATCACGGCGAGCACCCGGGAGAACTCGAATATTCAGGTGCCGCAGAATGTTCGGTAGACACCGAAGTCCGTGGGCGCGGGTGATGCGTATTGCTGCAGCCCGGGCCGTTCGGTGTACGGCTCGCTGACCGCATCCAGCAGTCGGCCGAACGGACCGAGGTCACCGTCGGTCGCCGCCGTCAGTGCTTCCTCGACGAGATGGTTACGCGGGATGTAGATCGGATTGACCCGGTCCATCGCGTCGGCGTCCGGTCCCAGGGCCCGCCAGCGCCGCGCCCACTCGTCGAAGCGGGCGGGATCGACGAACTGTCCCCGGGCCGGTTCGTCGTTGCCTCGGGCGGCCGAGGCGAGGTGGCGGAAGAACGAGGTGAAGTCGACGTGGCTCTCCTGCAGCATGGGCAGCAACTCGTCGAGCAACGGCAACACGGCGTCGACGTCGGTGGCCACGCCGAGCTTGGCGTGCATACCCGAAAGCCACGCGGAGTGGTAGGCGTGGAACCCGTCAAAAGCGTGCTCTATCAGAGCAATTGACTCGTCGACATCATCGCCGAGCAACGGCAGCAACGTCTCAGCGAACCGGGCGAGATTCCAGGCCGCGATCGTCGGTTGATTGCCATAGGCGTAGCGGCCCCAGGCGTCGATCGAACTGAAAACGGTGTCCGGGTCGTAGGCCTCCATGAACGCGCACGGCCCGTAGTCGATACTCTCGCCGGAGATCGTCATGTTGTCGGTGTTCATCACCCCGTGGATGAACCCGACCATCATCCATCGCGCCACCAGCGACGCCTGCGCCGCGACGACGGCTTCGAACAGTGCGAGGTAGGGATTCTCGGCCTGTGCCGCCTCCGGATGGTGGCGGCTGATGGCGTGGTCGGCCAGTCGGCGCAGGAGGCCGAGATCGCCTGTGGCAGAAGCGTATTGAAAACTACCCACCCGGAGATGACTGCTCGCCACGCGCACCAGCAGGGCACCGGGCAGCATCGTCTCGCGTGCCACCGGACGCCCGGTGGCGACCACCGCCAATGACCGGGTCGTAGGGATCTTCAGTGCGTGCATCGCCTCGCTGATGATGTACTCGCGCAGCATCGGGCCGATGGCCGCCAGGCCGTCGCCGCCGCGGGCGAAAGGTGTGCGCCCGGAACCCTTCAGATGGAGATCGCGCAGCCGCCCGTCGGCATCGGTGAGTTCGCCGAGCAGCAGGGCGCGCCCGTCTCCCAGCCGCGGCACGTAGCCACCGAACTGATGCCCGGCGTAGGCCTGGGCTACCGGCGCGGCGCCGGTGGGCACCAGGTTGCCCACCAGGAACCGCAGACCGTCGGGGCTGCGCAGCCAGCTCGCTTCCAGGCCCAGCTCGCCGGCCAGCGGCTCGTTGAGCACCAGCAACCGTGCCTCGGGTGGCACTTCGGCCTGCCAGGGAACCGCCATCTCGGGTAGCTCGCCGGCGAAGCGGCCCTGCAGGGTGATGGTGATGTCGGGGGTAACGCTCACTTGTCACACACTACGGAGAATCAACCGTCCTCGTTGGTGGCCAAACCTTCCGGCGGGGGCGTGGAGTACGCGGGGTAGGCGGGTGGCGAGACGACGCTGTCGTCGCTGCTTTCGGTGGTCTCTTCCCGATCGTCCGGTGTTTCGGGGTGACTCATGCTTCTCCTAGCTGACGGCTTGCTTGATCAGGTCACGGGCGCGGTCGAGCATCGACGCGAACGGGCCGACCGCGAAGTTCAACTTGGCCGACTCCACCCCGGCGTGCGGCCTGGTCGGTGCAATGGCTTCGGCAAGCTTCACCGCAGTGCCCAGCCGCTTGAGTTCCTCGGGGCCCATGTCGGCCTGCAACTGTTCGAACTCTTCCAGTTCTTCATGCTCGGCATGAGCCAGCACGGCTTCCCGCAGTTTCGTCAACTCGTCGATGAACTCCTGCGAGGTGATCTCGAGCCCCTCGATCTTCGACAACTGCTCTTTGGCGGAGTGCTCTTCGGCCAGCAAACTATCGACGATCGCGTCGCCCGAATCCACTTCGCGCCGCGCGCGCGGGTGCACAAACATCTCCTCGGCGGTCTCGTGCACCGCGAGAAGCTGACGCAGCTCGACGAACGGCTTTTCCCGGGCTTGGGGATCCGACGCGAGCAGCACCTGGTCGAACATGTCCTCGATCAGGTCGTGCTGGGCTTTGAGGAAATCGATGACTTCTTCGGGTGTTTCAACAATCATTTCGGACATAGCAAATAAACCTCCGGTGAGGGGGCTCGGAAAGTGCGGGCGGGGGGCTGTGCACCGCTGTTCGGCGCATACCCGGGCAACTGGGTGCTAAAACTCCGGCCGTCGTGCCACCAGGCGTTTCACTTCGTCCAAGTCGTAGGGCGCACGCAGTCCGAGAATCAGATGTTCGGCCCCGGCTTCGACCAGCGAACTCATCAGGTCGGGGTCGGCGCGCTCGATCCACACGGTGCGTTCGATCTCGCGCGGGTCGCGCCCGACCTCGCCACACCACCGATCGATGACCTCGTTCTTGGCCCGGATCGTGTCTGCGTCGCCGTAGCCGTTCCACATGTCGGCGTGTTGGGCCACCAGGCGCAGCGTGCGTCGTTCCCCGTTGCCGCCGATCAGGATCGGCAACCGGCCAAGTGGTCCCGGCTGCAACACGGCAAGGCGCCGTCGGATGCGGGGCAGCGTCTCGGCGAGCAGATCCAGTCGTTGAGCGGGCGTGCGCACCGGATAGCCGTATTCGATTTCGTCCCGGTCCATCCAGCCCGACCCGATGCCCAACACCGCGCGACCCTCCGACAAGTGGTCGAGGGTGCGGGCCATGTCGGCGAGCAGGTCGGGATTGCGGTAGCCGCACCCGGTGACCAGCATCCCGACCTGAGACACGTTCGGCGCGGTGACTGCCATCGCGGCCAGAATCTGCCAGCCTTCGAAGTGGGTTTCGTCGGGCGCGCCGTACAGCGGGGGGAAGAAGTGGTCCCATGTCCACAGGCTGTCCACCCCGAGCCGGTCGACCGCCTGCCACGCCGCGCGCAGGTCGGCCATGGTGGTGTTCTGTGGATGTATCTGCACGCCGATTTTCACCATCGACGTCAAGCATGCTCCAAAGAGTCGCCGGTTCGGCCCCGCAGCGGGAATCGGCGACGCAGAGCCAGTGACACGTAGACCAGTGCCACCAGCACCGGTACTTCGATGAGAGGTCCGACGACACCGGCGAGGGCCTGCCCGGAAGTGACGCCGTAGGTGGCGATCGCGACGGCGATGGCCAACTCGAAGTTGTTGCCGGCGGCGGTGAAAGCCAGCGTGGTGGTGCGTTCGTAACCCAGGCCCAGCGTGGCGCCCAGTAGGTAGCCGCCGCCCCACATGATGGCGAAGTAGGCCAGCAGCGGAAGCGCGATGCGCGCGACGTCCCACGGCCGGTTGGTGATCTGATCGCCTTGCAGCGCAAAGAGTATGACGATGGTGAACAGCAGGCCGTACAGGGCCCACGGGCCCACGGTGGTCAGAAACTTCGTCTCGTACCAGTCGCGGCCCCTGGCCCGTTCGCCGAACCGGCGGGAGAGGTAACCGGCGAGCAGCGGGATGCCCAGGAAGATGAGAACGGATTTGGCGATCTGCCACGGAGACGTGGAGATCGAGGTCTGGGACAGGCCCAGCCAGCCGGGCAGCACAGACAGGTAGAACCAGCCGAGTACGGCGAACATGAGCACCTGGAAGATCGAGTTCAGAGCGACGAGCACGGCGGCGGCCTCGCGGTCACCGCAGGCCAGGTCGTTCCAGATGATGACCATGGCGATGCAGCGGGCCAGTCCGACGATGATCAGGCCGGTGCGGTACTCGGGCAGGTCCGCCAGCAGCAGCCAGGCGAGGGCGAACATCAGTGCCGGTCCGAGCACCCAATTCAGCAGCAGCGAACTGACCAGCATCCTGCGGTCGGCGGTGACGGTGTCGAGGCGGTCGTAGCGCACCTTGGCTAGCACCGGATACATCATGATCAGCAGGCCCAGGGCGATCGGCAGCGATATCCCGTCGATCTGCACCTTCTGCAGGGCGGTGTTCAGCCCCGGTGCCCAGCGGCCGAGCAACAGGCCGGTGGCCATGGCGATGCCGATCCATACCGGGAGGAACCGATCGAGTGTGGAGAGCTTGGGGCCGTCCGTCATGCCGGCGCTCCCGAGGCCATGTCGTGGTGGACCCCAAGGGCTACCGAGAGGACGTGCACCGCCCCCGGTACGACCGCGTAGTACACCCAAGACCCGCGGCGCGTCGAGGTGAGCAATCCGGCCTCGCGCAGCACCTTGAGGTGGTGAGAGATGGTCGGCTGCGAGACGGCAAGACCTTCGGACACCTCACAGACGCAGGCCTCGCCACCGGCGCGGCTCGCCACCGCACTGAACAGCCGGAGTCGGACCGGGTCGGCCAGCGCTTTGAGCTTCACGGCGAGCTCGGCCGCATCCTCGGCCGACAGGGGTTCGACGAGCAATGGGGTGGCCTCGCAGCAACTGTCGGCTACAGACGGGCGGTACTTTGACACTCGTCGATATTGACAGTCATCGAATACTTCGGCAAGGAAGCTCATCAGCGATCTTGTCGTGGCACTCCGCCGCGCAACATCTGATGAGTGGTCGCCGTGGCGGTTTTCAGCCACAACCTCAACAGATGCCGCCTCGCTGCGGGGGATTCTTCGTCGGTGTAGGCCTCCCGCGAGTGCAGGACGACGGTGTTGTTGAGCAGTTGTACGTCTCCGGGCTCGAACCGCATCTCGATGTGGAAGGCCGGGTCGTTGGCGATAGACTCAACCAGATCTAGTGCCGCACATTGCTTTTCGGTTAACCTGGGCGCCTCGGGGTGGCGCTGTGAATCGCGGATGTACCAGGCGATGAAGAACAGCCGTGGCGTCGCGTCGATGTCGGTGATGGGTGACAGCTCGAAGAACGGTGGCTCGCCGGCGCTCTGCTCCTCGTTGCGATCCCAGGGCATCGGCTGATACATCACGTCCACCAGATGCGGAGCCCGCCGCAACATCTCGTTGTAGACGGCGTGCGCGCTGACGATCCTGGACTCACCACCGGCCTTGGCCGGATGCAGACACAGCAACCCGACGATGTCCGAGCCGTCGCTGTGGAAATCCTGACGCAGGTTTGTCCGGTACTTACGTACCCCGGGGGCTGCGGGCAGGCGTTCGTCCCGAATGTGGGTGATGACGTTGGCGTCTCGGTCTTGGCCGACCGGCTCACCCAGCAGCCTGCCCAGGCCGAGGTACGCACGCTCGGTCTGGGCTTCGGTGAGTGCGTCGATGGGAAATCGCCGCACCCGGACGAAGCCGGGTCCGTGGGTCAACAGCTCGGCCCAGCGGCGCGCGGCGGATCGGAAATGCTCTGCCAGACCAGCCAGTTCGCCACCGTGGCCGTAGGCGATCAGCGCCTGTCGATCGTCAGCGGACAGGTCGAACGACCAGAGCGCCTCGTCGGGGAAGTCGCACGGCGTCCACACCGAGGGCCCGCGGACCGCCGGTCTCACCGTGCCGTCGCCTCCGCGCCGCAGCAACGGGCATCCTCGGCATCCGGCTCCGGGGCGAAGAAGGTGTCCGAGTCGGCCAGCTTCGTGTAGACCTCCCAGCGGTGCCCACCCGGACCGTTGACCCACACCTTGTCCTGCTTGGCGAAGCAGCAGGTGGTGCCCAACTCCTCTTCGGTGAACAGTCCCTCGGCGGTCAGCCGGGCGATCTGGGCGTGTACCTCGTCGCTCGAGTCGACCTCCACGCCGAGGTGGTTGAGCGTGCCGCCCTGGCCGGGGTTCTCCAGCAGGACCAGCTTCAGCGGCGGCTCGTCGAGGGCGAAGTTGGCATAGCCCGGCTTGACCTTGGCCGGCGCCGTATTGAACAGCTTGGAATAGAACGCGATGGCCTCGTCGATGTCATCGACGTTGAGGGCCAACTGAATACGGGACATGGCATGCCTCCTGGTGACCTTTACGACATATGTCGAAGTTATGTGCTGCTGCCTAGCATGCCACCTTTTCGATATATGTCAACATTGTGGCATCATGAGTTCATGCCCAAAGCGTTGCCGGTGATCGACATCTCCGCACCGGTGTGTTGTGCACCGGTGGCCGCCGGAGCGATGACCGACGACGACGCCTTGCAGATCGCGCTGCGACTCAAGGCACTCGCCGATCCGGCGCGCGTGAAGATCATGTCGCTGCTGTTCGGTGCCACAGGCGACGGATGCAACAGTGGGGAGTTGGCGACGGCGATCGGGGTGGGCGAGTCCACGGTCAGCCACCATCTGAACCAGTTGCGAAACGCGGGGCTGGTCGAGTCGACCAGGCGCGGAACCAGCGTCTATCACCGCCCGCACCGCGCCGCGGTGGCTGCGCTGGTCGGGGTTCTCGATCCGAACTGCTGTTCCTAGAACGACTTTCAGCGTCTCGCGGTATCGGGCAGCAACTCGGCGATGAGGTCTTTGACACGGGCCGCGATCTGATCACGGATTGGCCGCACCGCTTCCACGCCCTTGCCGGCGGGGTCCTCGAGCACCCAGTCGCGGTAGCTCTTGCCGGGAAAGAACGGGCAGGTGTCCCCGCAACCCATGGTGATCACGACGTCGGAGGCCGCAACCGCGTCAGTCGTCAGGATCTTCGGGTTCTGGGTGGAGATGTCGATGCCGACCTCGGCCATGGCCTGTACCGCGGCGGGATTGACCGCGTCGGCCGGCGCGCTGCCCGCCGAGCGCACTTCGATGGCGTCACCGGCCAGCGTCGCGAGAAACCCGGCAGCCATCTGCGAGCGGCCGGCGTTGTGGACGCACACGAACAGCACGGACGGCTTCGGACTCATCGACATACATCTATATTGATAGGGATCGAATCAGCGGTCAATCCGGCGGTGGCTGCGGGAGTAGTCCATCGCGTCCGCGATACTCGGTGAGTGATCGGTACTGGCATATGACGGATCGTCCGAAACTCACGGTGTACCTGCGCAACTTCAGCGACGACCCGAACCCCGACTGGAATGCCACCCTCGAAACCGCCCGCGCCATGGACGCAGCCGGAGTCGATCGCGTCGTGGTGTCCGACCACGTCGTCTTCGGCGAGAACCTGGACGCCTACGCCGATCCGGCGGTCGGAGGTACCACCGGTGGCAGACAACCGACCGGCCCCGACGGCCAGTGGCTGGAACCCCTCATCCTGCTAACCGCGATCGCCGCGACCACCACCCGGATCAGGCTGGGAACGTCGGTGCTGCTGGCCGCGCTGCGACGGCCGGCCGTGCTGGCCAAGCAGTTGGCCACCATGGATGTGCTTTCCGGCGGACGGATCGATCTGGGTGTCGGAATCGGTTGGCAACGCGAGGAGTACCAGGCCGCCGGGTTGCCGTTCGAGCGTCGCGGTCGCCTGCTCGACCACACGCTGGAGGTGTGCCAGGCGCTGTGGACGCAGCGGCGGGGCGTCTACAGCTCGCCGGAGCTGTCGTTCGACGGCATCCATCAGATGCCAAAACCGATGCAGCCCAATGGAATTCCAATTTGGGTGAGTGGGACCGTCAATCCGGCCGTCGCCAAGCGGTTGAGCAGGTTCGGAATGCGCTGGATCCCGTGGGGTCCGGCCATCACCGATCTCCAAGGCGCGATCCCGGCGATGAAGCGCGCGATCGCCGACACGGGTGCAGACCCGGATGGACTCCGGGTGCAGGGTTCGGCGGTCCTGGTCAGAGGCGCCGATCGCCGGATCGATGTGGATGCCTCGGTTGCGGTGGTCCCGCGCATCGTGGCGGACGGCGCCACCGACATCCGCTTCTCGGGATCGGTGCCCTCCGATCCCGGGCAGGCCCAGGAGATGCTGGCAGACCTGGTCGGCGCCTTTCGTAAGGTCACCGACTGATCAGATCGCGGCGACCAGCTTGCTGTACTGCGGGCAGTAGGCCCGGACGGAGATGGCGACGAAGTCCTCGGCGTGGGCCGCGAAGTCCGGGCTGCTGGAACGGAATTGCGCGACCACCTCTTGCACCGTCATGCCCTGTCCGATGTTCTGGCACACCGTCTTGCCGTTGAAGACGGCGGCTTCAGGGTTGGCGAATTGGATGCCCTTGTCGTTGAGCGCGGCGATGTACCGGCTGTCCTGGTCCGCCGTGGACGAGACGGTGGTGGTGGCCGGTGCCGTGGTGGTCACCGGCGCGGCCGTGGTTCGCGTCGGCTCCGAGGCTGTCTCGGACGTGTTGTTCTTGTGCATCAACCAGCCCGCGACCACGATCACCACGGCCAGGGCCAGGCAGATGAGCAGGACGGTGGCGGCTCGGGTCCACGCCGTGGTCCAGGACTGGTCGACGTCGGCCTCTTCGGGGACTGCGGCGGGGTTTGCCCGGCTGCCGGGCGCCGACGCACTGTCCTGAATGTCCGGCAGCTCGTTGCCGCTCGACCACGCCAGGTTCGCCGACTCTGCCGTCTCGCCCGCGTTGTAGTCGGCGCCTCCGACCCGGTCGACCATGGGGGTCATGGTAGTCCGGGCGGACCGTCTCAGGTCAGGTGGCGGTTGCGCCAGCGGGACAGGCGACCGCTCGGAGACTGAATCGCGGCCATCACCGAGCTCATCGACGATGCCACCGACTTGGCGTGTTCCTGCGGGTGTGCGGTGGGAACCGCGGGCGCGTCGCCCACCCACCAGGTCGGCGACAACAACGCCGATGTCACCGGAATCGCCCGCTCGACGCTGGCCCGCCCCCACCGGTAGGCGCGGTCGATCGCGGTGGTGGACGGGGCGAGGTTGATCGGCGACAGGGTCGGCTCGAAGCGGACGAGGTGGTCGGCATAGGGCAGGTTGCGCAGCATCTGCAGCTGGATCGCCTGCAGGATCGGGGCCAGCCACAGATGTCGCGAATCCCATTGCGGGTGAAAGCAATCGAACGCCAGGTAGCAAGCGTTGCGGGTGCCGATCTTGCCGTCGCGCACGCGCTTCCAGGCCAGCTCCACGGGTACGTTACTGGCCGCGCCGCCGTCGACCAGCGCCGCGATATCCCGCTCGGCGAACAGGTCCTCGAGCAGTGGCAGCATCCGTGCGTCGCTCGTCTCGTGGTGCAGCACACCGGGAATCGCCGAGGAGAAGGACGCCGCGTCGAGGACGTCGAAGTCGAGTGCCGGATCATCGCCGGAGATCACGATCGGCTTGACCACCCGCAGGTCGATGAACGCCGAGACTTGCCACATGCGGGCCGCCACCAATGGCCCGATTCCGATGGGGCGGAAGGGAAGTGAGCGAAGTTGTAAAGCCGCCAGCTCGGGGCGGCGAAACCGTGAGGGCAGCGCCGCGTACGGTTGCCGGCGGACTCCGGCGACCACGACGTCGAACGGAATCGCCAGATCCGACATCCGCATGCGCTCGCCGTCTTCTGTGCTGAGCAGGGCGTGCGCGAACTGGTCGAAACGCAGCGCGAACAGGCCGGCCATCCCGTGGCGGCGCCGCACCCGCTCGGGCCCGAGGATGGCGCGGTAGGACACCGTTTTGGCCCAGGCCACGTACTCCTCGATCGGCACCGGAAGTTCGCGGGCGACCAGGCTGCCGATGATCGACCCGAACGACGAGCCGATCATGTAGTCGGGCACCTGGCCGGATTCCAACAGGCGCGCCATACCGCCGATGTAGACGAAGCCGGCGCCACCACCGCCGCCGAGCACGGTGACGAGCTTCTTGTAGCCCACCTCGGCGTCGAGTTCGGCAGCCGAGAAGTCGTTGCGGTGGCGATCGATGAGTACCTGTCGCTGGTCTTCCTGGTCGTCGGCCAGGCCGGCCAACACCTCGCGTGCCGCCGTCAACGCCTTGACCTGGTCGGGTTCCTCGCGCAACGGAGCGAACAACGCATCGACGACCCTGGATCGCCACGGTCCGATTTCCGCGCCGACCGAGATGTCCCCACGGCCCCGGGCGCCACCCGGGCCCGCCACCCCCGGTTCGAAGTCGGCCAGCCGGGCGAAGTTCAGGATGTAGCGCAGTCTGCGCAGTTGCTCGTCGCTGAGTACGTCTGGGTTGGCCAGGTGGTTGCGCACCAGCCGGTTTTCCATCTTCTGCAACAGCAGGGCTGGGTCCGCCGACGGCAGGTCGACGGTGTCCAGGGCGGCATCGGTGGCTTTGGTCTCGTCGTCCTCGATGTCCTCGAGGGCCGGCACGAGGTCGAACGCGGGCGCTCGGTGACCCCTGCGGGCACCGAATCGGCCGCGGACTATGTCGGCGAACGGGATCTCCATGAGGAACCACCCTCTCATGGGTGGCTCCCGCTGGTGCCTACCGTCCGGGGACGGGGACCGTGGGCATGGCGGTGGTGCCAGGCCAGCAACCCAGCGGGCTGATGCCCTTGTTGATCGCGGCGGTGATGCAGTTCTGGACGACCACGTTGGGGTCGTTGCTGATGGAGCGCGACAGGATCTCGTTGGCCTTGGCCTGAGCCTCGGCCGTGCGCTGAGACTCGACCGCGATCGAAGTTTGCGCGCGCTGCTGGTTGAGCTGATTGATCTTGTCCTCGGTGCCCTGGTCGTACTGGATGGTGGGCACGTTGATGTCGAAGATGTCGACCTGTTCGCCTACATCCTTGCGCATCAGGTCGGC
Organism: Mycobacterium sp. Z3061; assembly: GCF_031583025.1. NCBI lineage: Bacteria > Bacillati > Actinomycetota > Actinomycetes > Mycobacteriales > Mycobacteriaceae > Mycobacterium > Mycobacterium pumcae. Next base: position 1,947,046 of record NZ_CP134062.1, read on the forward strand.
GGCGCGCTTGGCGAGATTGGGCAACGGCGAGACGTCGAGGTTCTGCGGGTCCAGCGGGTTGAACGCGGCGAACACCTCGTTGAGCGCCACGGACAGGTTCCGCTCGATCAGATTGACGCGGACATTGTCGAATGTCTTGTACTGCTGGAAGAGTTCGGGCGCGGCGTGCTGTTTGAGCTGCCAGCGGATGCTGACGTCCGCCCAGGCGGTGGACTGGTTGCCCAGTCGCACCATGATGCGCTCGTCGTGGTTGCCGTCCTTGACGTACTTGTCGATCTGCACCGCACCGTCCATCTGGTGGGTCATCTGCCACGGCCACTTGCCGTGAAACCCGTTGTTCAGACTCACCCCGGTGGGGCGGCCAAAGGTGGTGACGATCGCGATCTGGCGGGTACCGACGATGGTGAAACAACCCAGCAGGAAGAACAGGACTGCGGTCGCCAGCGCGCCGATCACCACCGTCCTGCGGCGGCTGCGGGCCTTGTCCTCCCGGCTGATCAGCCAGCCCAGCGCCGCAACGCCGGCCACGATCAGGCTCACGACGAACATCACGATCTGCCACGTCATTCCAGACTCCTTCTCCTGTGGTGTGGGAAGACTCTAAGCTGCCGCCATGGCCATCGATCGTGCCGCGCTCATTGCGGGCAGTATCCGACTCGCGTCGGGGATCTCGTTCCTCGTCGACCCCGACCGTGCGAACCGGCTGTGGGGCACTCCGCACCAGCCGGACGCGCAAGCGCGACTGCTGTTGCGGTCCATGGGATACCGCGACGCATTGATCGGCGGGCTGCTTGCCGCGGCAGCGTTGCGTGGCAAGAACACCCGCGGCTGGTTCTTGGCTTCCGGTGGAGCGGACGCGGCCGACCTGCTCGGCGGGGTGAGCGTGCATCACGACTTGACGCGCCCACAACAAGTCATCGGCCTCGGTGGCGCGATTGTCGGTGTCGGAGTGGGGCTTTGGGGTGCGGCGCGTCCGGCCAAGCGTGCTGAGCTACCGCCCGCGGCCGATTAGCTCCAGGGACCGATTCCGCCGACCTTGTCGATGCGGATGCGCGTCAGGAATCCCGGCGGTGCACCGGCCGGCGGGAACACGGCCGGGTCCGACAGGGTCTGCGCGAGTTCGCGCAACAGTTCCGGCGCGCCCCCGTCGACGATTCGAGCCGTGCCGTTGATCGCGAGGTACGGCCGCATGTCGCCGTGCGGGTCATCGGTCGAGACGATGGTGACCGCAACGCGGGGATCGTTGCGGACGTTGCGCACCTTCTTGTGTTCGGCCAGATGGGCGGTGACGAGTTCGTCTCCGTCCGGCGTCGACTGCAGCGCAACCCAAACCACACTCACCTGGGGGCTGCCGTCGGGATTGAGGGTCACCAGGGTGGCGTCGGCGCCCTTGCCGATCAGTTCGCGTGCCGCGTCGTTGAGCTTCATGCGTTGTTCTACCGCCGCGGTCAGGAATTAATTCCCAACAGGAGGTCTTCATGTCAGAGTGGACGCGGCGAGAGGGAACGACATGCGCTACGGGGTTCTGACCTTTATCACCGACGAGGGCATCAGGCCCGACGAGCTGGGCCCGGCGTTGGAGCAGCGCGGCTTTGATTCGCTGTTTCTTGCCGAGCACACCCATATCCCCGTCAACCATGACAGCCCTTTCCCCAGCGGTGGCCCGATTCCCCGGAAGTACTATCGACCGCTGGACCCGTTCGTGGCGTTGACCGCGGCGGCGGTCACCACCGAAACTCTGCTGCTGGGCACCGGAATCGCTCTGGTCCCGGAGCGGGATCCGATCGTGACGGCCAAGGAAGTCGCGTCTCTGGACCTGTTGTCGGGCGGCCGATTCATCTTCGGTGTCGGCGTGGGATGGCTGCGCGAGGAGGTCGCCAACCACGGCGTCGATCCCGCGGTACGTGGTCGGGTCTCCGATGAACGGCTACGCGCGATGATCGAGATCTGGACACGGGAGGAGGCCGAATTTCACGGGAAGTACGTCGATTTCGACCCGATCTACAGCTGGCCGAAGCCGGTGAGCAAGCCTCATCCGCCGATTTACGTCGGCGGCGGTCCGGCGAGCTTCAAGCGGATCGCGGCGCTGAACGCGGGATGGATCGCGATAACCCCGACGCCGGAGTTGCTGGCGGGTCCGCTCGAGGAGCTGCGTGCGATCGCTGGCCCCGACGTTCCGGTGACCGTCTGCCAATGGGGTGACGCCACGGCCCAGACCCTGGAGGGTTACGGGCCGCTGGGGGTGGAGCGGGTTCTACTCGGGCTGGAGACCGCGCCGCGCAAGGAGTCGCTGCGAAGCCTGGACGAGCTGGCCGGGATCGCTGGATTAGCTTGACGTTTCAGGCAAAGACGATGCGCAGCCGCTCCCACCCACGCACCGTCGACGTCGGCGCGAGCTTGAGGCTGTCGTAGTCGACGTTCCATTCGGGCCACCGGTTGAGTAGTTCGTCGAGAGCGACCCTGCCTTCCAGGCGGGCCAGGTTGGCGCCCAGGCAATAGTGCACGCCCTTGCCGAAGGTGAGGTGCGAGATGTTGTCCCGGTGCAGGTCGAAAGTGTCAGGATCCTTGTAGCGCAACGGATCCCGGTTCGCGGACCCGAAGAGAAGCAGGACGGCGCTGCCCGCCGGGACGGTGGTGCCGTAAGCCTCGAAATCGCGGATGGTGTAGCGGGCGACGTGCGGGCCGGTCGGCTCGAAGCGCAGCGTCTCATCCACCGCGCGCGTCAACAGGGAACGATCCTGCTCGACTTCCCGACGCTGATCGGGGTGCTCGGCGAGAACCTTGGCCAGCCAGCCGATCAGCCGGCCCGTCGTCTCGTTACCGGCGCCGGCGACGACCTGGGTGTAGTGCAGGACTTCCTTGCGGGTCAGCTTGCGTATCACGCCGCTCTCGTCCTCGAACTCGACATTGAGCAACGCGGTCATCAGATCGTCGGACGGGTTCTTGGCGCGCCAGTCCACATAGTCGGCGTAAATACGCCCGTCGGCAATCGAATCCGGGTCTGCCACCTTCATCGGTGTGCCGGGCTTGGTGCGCAGGTTGGCGTCGTTGGCGTCGCGCACCCCGATCTGGTCATCCTCGGGAATGCCCAGCAGCATGCCGATGACGCGCATCGGCATCATGGACGCGAGTTCGGCGATGATGTCGAAACCGTCCGAGCCGACCAGGGGATCCAGGCACCGGACGCAGTAGGCCCGGATCTGGTCCTCGATGGCGGCCATCCGGCGCGGAGTGAAGACCCGCGACATGACCCCGCGCAACATGGTGTGTGTCGGCGGGTCTTCGAACATCATCACACCCGGCGGCATGGGGAACTTGGACTGGATCAGCTCCAGGATGTCACTTCGACTGTTGGAGAACGTTTCCCAATCCGACAGCGCCTTCTCGACGTCGGCGTGCCGGGAGATCGCCCAGAAGTTGTAGCGCTCGTTGTAATACAGCGGTGCCTCGTCGCGCAGCCGGGCGAAGGTGGGGTAGGGGTTGGCGGTGATGTTGACGTCGTAGGGGTCGTAATACACATCGGTGTCCGAAGTGATGGTCACGGCAGGTCCTTTCGCTACTTCAGGCAACTTCCCGCGTCCACGGGCAGGGTGACGCCGGTGATGTAGCGCGCCTCATTGGAGGCCAGGAACAGCACCGCGTTGCTGATGTCCTCGGCGTTCACCCAGGGGATGGGCAGCGTGTGGAAGCTCTGACAGATCGGCGCCAGATCATCGGGTCCCGGATTTTCCAGATCGGGCCGAAATAGCCGGAATGTGGTCTCGTTGATCAGCAGGGGCGTATTCACATGGGTCGGGTGCACCGAATTGACCCGGATGTTGCGCGGGCCGAGCTCGACGGCGAACGACCGCATCAACCCGACCACGCCGTGCTTGGCCGCCACGTAGTGACCGGTGTGGGCATAGGACTTCAGGCCAGCCACTGAACTGGTCAGCACGATCGAGCCGCCGCCGCCGGAAAGCAGATGTGGCACGGCGGCTTTCACCGACTTCCAGACGCCGGTGAGGTTGACGTCGATCATCTCCTGCCACAGGTCTTCGGTCATCCGGTCCAACCGGACGCCACCGGTGCCGATGCCGGCGTTGGCGACGACGATGTCCAGGCGGCCGAGTTGCTCGACCCCGCTGTCGACGGCGGCTTTGAGCGCGTCGTAGTCGCGGACGTCGACCTCCGCGGTGACCACCCGGCGGTCACAACCCTTGATCAGATCGGCGGTTTCCGCCAGATCCTCCGGTGTCGATGCGGGGGCCGGGGAGTTGTCGAAAGGCCGGCAGATGTCGATGGCGATGACGTCGGCGCCTTCTTGCGCCAGTCGTACGGCGTGGCTACGGCCCTGGCCGCGCGCCGCGCCGGTGACGAACGCGACCTTGCCTGCTACCCGGCCGGGCATCGGCACCCTCCTCGTTGAGTAACCTCGTTACTCCCGGTACAGTAACCCCGTTACTGAGTTGGGGCAAGACTCGAGGCAAGGGCGGACGTGGTTAGCGCTGAGGTCATGACCGAGCAGTCCGACCCCATCCTTGATGTCGTCGTCGACATCCTGGAAACCGAGGGCTACGACGCCGTGCAACTCCGCGAAGTCGCCAAGCGTGCGCGTACCTCACTGACCACCATCTACAAGCGGTTCCCCACCAGGGACGCGTTGATTCTGGCCGCCCTGCAACGCTGGATGGATGAGAACCGGTATGCCGGTCTGGCCTCGCAGACACCTGAACCCGACGAATCCATATACGACGGCCTGATGAGGGTTTTCCGGACCATTTTCGAGCCCTGGGAACGTCATCCCGACATGTTGCGCGCCTACTTCCGCGCGCGGTCGGCGCCGGGTGGGCAACGTCTCGTCAGCCGCGGTCTGGATGCGGTGATACCGGCCGCGATGGCCGTGCTCGCAGGCGCGGAACCGGATCTGGTCGAGGAGCTGCCGCCGATCGTGTCCAACCTCGCATACGGTTTGGTCGCACGATTCGCCGCCGGAGAAATCCCGATCACCGAGATCCTGCCGACGCTGGACCGCGCCCTGTTCCGGCTGACCGCTAACGCGGCGAGAGGATGATCACCGGGATCTCCCGGTCCGTCCACCGCTGGTACTTCTCGAAGTCCGCGTAGAGATCGACCAACCGCGGCCACAACGCGGCGCGCTGCTCCGGCGAAGCGACATGCGCCGAAACCTCAAGATTGCGTTGCCCTTTCACGTGGATACGGGTGTCGGGGTTGGCGACGAGGTTGAAGTACCACTGCGGATTCTTGGGATGGCCGCCCTGCGAGGCGACGATGACGAAGTCGTCCCCGTCGCGCATGTAGAGCAGGGGAGTGGTGAACAGTTTTCCCGATTTGCGGCCCCGGTGCTCGAGAAGCAGGGTCGGCACCGGCTTGTCGAAGCCGGCGCCGATGCGCCACTTGTTGCCGATGCGGCCGTTGGTCAGCTTGAAGACCGCCACGTGCGCCTTCGCCGAGTACTTGATGATCTTGGCCGTCGCCGGAGAGGCCAGGCCCTCGGGTTTTTCTTCGGGCAGCGAAAATTTCGGCATCTGACTATCGGTCCCTTGGTTTACGACGCCTTGGCGTACCGGCGAACCAGTTGGCCTTCTCGGAACGTGCTGGAGTGGTCCCGGCCGTTCTTGTCGCGACCGAAAAAGGTCCACCTCGTCGATCCGGCCTGCGGGGTGCTGATCATCTTGACCTGGTAAGGGAGATGTTCGGAGTCCACCGTGCCAATGGTGTCACCTACCCGGATCTCCGATGGATGAATCTCGGGTGCATCGCACCAATTGTCTGTGGGCATGCACCCATCCTCCACTATGTGCGCAGGTGATCGTCGCCGATCCCTATTCATGGCCCGCGGTGGAAGTGCCTGGGTGGTGGCGTAGCGTCAGGCGCGAGCCTTTTCGTTGTCAGCGATGGTGACCAGTAGCCAGCTACGGGCCGTGCCTCAGGGCAATGCGATTCCTCCGTCGTCCCGCACCCGCGGGACGGACGATGCCGAGCATGAAGGAAGAGCCCCGGTGAGCACCGTCAACCCTTCGCTGGGGATGCGACGCCAGTCCACCCCGATACGTCTCACTCTGGCGAACGAGCTGGGCAATGACATCGACGGGGCCTGGTGGCCCCGGACCGACCGGATCGGCGTTGAGTTGCCGGAGCTCATCCTGGCGCTGCGGGCGCGACTTGGTGAGATCACGAACATCGCGGTCAACTGGCCGCCGCTGCAACGACCACCCGACTTGAACTGGCAGGGCTGGCAGCACAAGCAGCAGCACGTGATGACGGTGACGGGTGCCGACGCGCTGGCCAACGTCCTGATCGTGCCGTACTCCACCAACGGCACGCTGGCGTTGATGATGCTGCGCCGGGCCGCCGACCTGCCCATCGCCACCGCCCACCGCGACACGGTGCCGTTCCAGACCGCAGGCTCGATCCTCTATGCGGCGCGCCAGCAACGCGCGACCACCTGAACGCGGGCCGGCCGGGCTCAGGTCACGTAATCACCCCGAACGCGGCGGCGTCGCGGGCGAATTGCTCTGGCGCGTCGGGTCGGGCATCGGGGCCTTCGAGCCGGAACGAACTCGGTGCCAGCGGGCCGAACAGCAGCGCGCGCCGCAATTGCGGCCAGTTGTCCAGCTGCGGCTCCACTCCGGCCGCGCGGGCGAAGGTCAGGGCGACACGGTCCATGCGTGTCTTGCCGCCGCCGGCTTCGATCCGATGGACGGGCTCGGCCGGAGCGGGGATCGCGCCGCCCCAGGTGTATGCGATCCACCGGGCCTGAAGCTCCAGTGGCACGAAGTAGCCGCCGGACTGATCCCACAGACCCACGAACGCCAACCCGGGCAGATCCGGGTGGAAGGTGTAGCGGTCGGCGTCGAAGGAGGTACTGCCGGCGTTGAGCACCGCCTTGATGTCTTCATCGAGGAACGGCAGGCTCAGCCGGTAGCCGGTGCCGAACAGGATTGCGTCGAACTCCTCAGCATGTCCATCGGCGAAGGTCACGCGCGATTCCGTGACCGACGTTATCCACGGCCGCAACGTGATTCGGCCCGCGGCGACCAGCGGCAGATACCCGTCGTTCAAGGTGAGGCCGGCCACGGCGATCGACGGATCGGGTGCCGGTGCCGCGTAGTCCGCCGGGTTTCCGCCGGCATCGATCACCAATTGCTCGATCAGGCAGTCGAATTCGTCCGGTGGTAGCGATTCGCCGGCCAAGGCGTGGTAGCGGGTGAACATCCGGTGATCCGACGGCACGCCGGCCACGAACTTCGGCAGGACGTAGCGCTGCCGTCGCTGCGTCACCGTCACCTGAGCGGCACCGCTCTGGGCGAGCTCCGTCGCGACCTCGAGGGCGCTGATCGCACCGCCGGCCACCAGCACACGGCTACCCTGGTAACGCGCAGGCCCGCGATAGTGATAGGTGGACGCGCAACCGAGAGTGCCGGAAAAAGCTTCCAACCCAGGAACATTCGGGATAGCAGGCAGATGAAAGCGGCCGGGGGCCACGACGACGCGATCGAAACGTTCGTCAGTGCCGGAGTGGTCAAGCAGCCAGCCCTTGTTCACCTGTCGGAGCCGGTCGACACGCGTGCCGAACCGAATACGCGGCGTGACCTCGAACATGTCGGCGTAGCGGTGCAGGTAGGCAAGGACGTCGTGATTCGACGGGTAAGCCGGGCCGTCCTCGGGTGCCAGGTCGCCGAACGCGGTCATGATCCGGCTGCTGTTGGTGTGCATCGCCGGCCACACGCCGCTGCTGCCTTGCAGGCCTGCCCACTGGCCACCCAGCGTCGGCGCCTGTTCGAAGATGGTCGGGTCGAAGCCCTGCGCCAGTAGCCAGCGCGCCGCGACGAGCCCGCCGGGACCGGCCCCGATCACCGCCACGCTGTCTGGCACACAGGGAACTGTCCCACACCGCGCCCTCGGATCGCCGAGATTGCACCCTTGGTCGCGATTCGCACGCCGGCGCGACCACTGCGGCGATCTCGGCGAACGGCCCTACTTGAAGCGCCCCAGCACCCGGCGCACCAGACCCTCGGACTCACCAGTCGGAGGCTGCCGGTTGACGTACGGCCACGGCTGATTGCGCTCAGGCACCGACGACGCCCGGGCCTGCTTGAGCTGCATCCGCAGGTGCTGCCGCAACTCGTGCAGGTCGGGGTCGGACCAACGGTTTTGTGCCTCAACGGGATCGGCGGTCAGGTCGTAAAGCTCCCACTGGTCGTCGATCGGGTCGGTGCGGTAGACCTCGCCACCGATCCCGTTGGCCGCGAGATGCCGCACACCGGGTTCGGTCCAGGTGGCCGGATCGTCGAAGGTGCGAACCAGCTTCCACAAATGCCCCGACCCGCCGTCCTCGTCCGATACCCGCACGACCAGGCCCTCAAAGTTGGAAGCCACGTGCGCCGGAAGCTTGATGCGAAGCGGCGCAGGCGGATTCACGTCGCGGCCCAGTTGGCGGGACAGCGCGGAAGCGCCGGTGTCGCCTTCGAGCACATTGTCGCGGGTCATCAGGTAGACGGCGCGGTCCTCGTCGGCGGGCGCGCCGTCGACGACCGGCATCAGGTCGCGGCCGGGCAGCGGGTGCACCTCGGAGAATGACTCGGCTAGTTGTTTCGCCACCGCTTCGACGTCGACGCCGGCCGCGCCCAGCAGCGTCGGCACCAGGTCGACGTGCGACGTCGGCGCCGCCACGCTGCGAGCCCCGGTCGCGTTCGCACCGATGCGGGCGATCACGAACGGCACCCGGGTGGCCTCGTCGTAGAGGTTGAACCACTTCTGGTGCAGCCCGCCGTGGGCTCCGAGCAGGTCACCGTGGTCGGAGGTGCGCACCAGCACCGCATTGTCGGAGCCGCCGTCGGTGACCGCCCGACGGACCCGGTCGATCGGTGTGTCCACCTCGGCGTGCAGCCGGTAGTACAGGTCGCGGTAGCGCTGGGTGTTGCGCTTGTAGGAACGGCTGATGGCCGGTGACGGACCGTACCCGGAGTAGTAGGCCTCGCGGAAGGCGATCTGCGCGGCCGGCTTGGTGGACAGATCCTCATCCGCGGTGGGCGGCGGCGGCACCTGCGGCGGGTCCAGCGGGGAGGGCTGGATCGGGCTGCGCCGCACCCAGGCCGGGAACAACACGATGTCGTGTGGGTTGACGAAGCTGGCCACCAGCAAGAACGGGCGTTGGGCGGCCGCGTCGCCGGCACGCCGGCGGGCGTAGCGGTCTTCCAGCCAGGCAACCACCCGATCGGCGATCAGCGGGTCGCGGCGGTAGCCGCTGTTGGCGTTCCCGGCGCCGTGCGGTTCGGGTCCAACCCAGCCCGAGAAGCCGTAGGCGTCGAGCCGGTCGGCGTCGAGATAGCGCTGAACCGCTGCCTGGTCGACGACGCCGTCGTCGTCGTTGGTCGCCAGCGACCCGCCGGTCGCCGGGTCCTCGAGGTCGGCGTGCGAGATGTGCCACTTGCCGTCGTAGTGGGTGTCGTATCCCGCCGCGCGGAACCAGTTGCCCAGCGTCGGCACCTCGCCGGCGCGCAGCCAGCGCAGCCGCGAGTCGTCGAAACGCTTGCCGATGCCGTCGGTCTGGGTGACCCCGTGCAGGTCGGGGTACTGGCCGGTGAAGATTGTCGGACGGCTCGGCACGCAGGCCAGCGAGCCGGTGTAGTGCCGGGTGAAGTTCACGCCGTGCTCGTCGAACCAGCGCCGGCCGGCCAGTGTCTGCTGTCGCCAGGCCAGGAGTTCGTCCGACTCGTACGGCGGCACCGCCCGCTCTTCGTCGGTCATCACGATGACGATGTCGGGGCGGTCAGACATGCGCGTTCTCCATTCGTTGTGCCAGGCCGGCCAGCAGCGCATCGGACTGCTTGGCCAGGACCCGCAGCGCCACCCATTCGGCCATGCGGGCCGGCCGACCGGTCCCGACCTCGACCGTGCTGATCAGGGCGACGGCGGTCTGGGCCCCCACCGGGCGCAGCGTCCAGCGGTTGGCGACCCGGCGCAACCGGGCCGGCAGTCCTTGGATGTCGTAGGCGAGGGTCACGGGCGGATCGAAGTCGGTGATCCGCTCCACCAAGGTGTTCGGCCCCACCTGAACCCGGCGGGTGGTGCCCAGCGGCCCGCCGTCCGGCCCGTGGTTGAGGATGCACGAGTGGTCGACGCCGTCCGCCCAGGAACTCAGCGCTCCGAAGTCGGCGAGGACATCCCAAATCGCCTGCGGCTGCGCCGCTATGGTCCGACTGCGGCTGATATCTCCCACCCCGCCATCCAACACCATGACGCCAGTCCTGTCGGCCGATCGGGCCGAGCGGCGCGCGCACACCCGCTACCAGCGCTTTTTCACGCGCGTCCGCGATGAAGGGGAGGTCTGGTTGCTCCGTGGCGGGTGTCGCTACGGTAATGGGCGACTAGTCCGACACCGACCGGCACGAGAAGGCGGCAGAGCACGCAATGTATGACCAAGCGAATTTCGACGCGACGGATCCCGCCGACGTCGGCTCACGCATCGATCCGGTTCTGGCCCGCAGTTGGCTGCTGGTCAACGGCACGCACGCCGACCGATTCGAGGCGGCCTCGCACTCGCGCGCCGACATCGTGGTGTTCGACATCGAGGACGCGGTGGCGCCCAAAGACAAGGTGAGTGCCCGCGACAACGTGGTGCGGTGGTTGGGCGCCGACAAGAACGACTGGGTTCGGGTGAACGGCTTCGGCACGCCGTGGTGGGCCGACGACCTCGCGCGGTTGGCCGATACCCCGGTCGGCGGGGTGATGTTGGCGATGGTCGAATCGGTCGACCACGTCACCGAGACCGCCAAGCGCCTGCCTAACGTGCCGATCGTCGCGCTGGTGGAAACGGCCCGCGGACTCGAGCGCATCACCGAGATCGCGGCGGCCAAGGGCACCTTCCGGCTCGCGTTCGGCATCGGCGACTTCCGGCGTGACACCGGCTTCGGCGAAGAGCCTGCCACGCTGGCTTACGCGCGGTCGCGGTTCACCATCGCCGCCAAGGCGGCGGGGCTACCCAGCGCGATCGATGGCCCGACCATCGGCTCCAATCCGCTCAAGCTGATCGAGGCGACCGCGGTGTCCGTCGAGTTCGGCATGACCGGCAAGATCTGCCTGTCGCCGGACCAGTGCGCCGTCGTCAACGAGGGCCTGTCCCCGTCGCAGGACGAAATCGGTTGGGCGAAAGAGTTTTTCGCTGAGTTCGAGCGGGACGGGGGAGAGATCCGCAACGGGTCGGACCTGCCCCGTATCGCCCGCGCCACCAAAATCCTCGACCTGGCCCGGTCCTACGGGATCGTGGCGTCGGAGTTCGAGGACGAACAGGTGCACTCGCCGGCCCCCTCGGACACCTACCACTACTAGGGCCGACCGCGTAACGTCGACCCCCTCCGAGGAGGTAGGCGATGAACCCCGTGACCGTTGCAGTGCTGGTCGGTATGTCTGTCTTGATTTGCCCGGTCGCGCAGGCTGATCCGGCGTTGGGAACCGAGGACGCCAACTATACGAAGTGGCTTTCTGAGAACGGGGTCAACTATCAGGGCCGGACCTCGCTGCAGACGATGATCGCTCAGGCGCACACAACGTGCGCGATGCTCGACCAGAGTCCGACCCCGCAGACCCACCAGGCGACGGTCAGCCGGCTGGTGGGCGGGCCCGCAAACTTCAGCCAGCAGGAAGCGACGTCGATAGTGCTTTCGGCAGTCAACAGCTACTGCAGCCAGCACACCAACCTGTTGTATCCCTGAGTCGCTGATCAAGTGAGACGATCGTCGGATGCAGCTGGGATTGCATGCGTTGGGAATCGGGTCCGGCGCTGACCGGACGGTGATTGACGCCGTGGCCTCGGCGGCCGAGAGCCACGGTTTTGCCACGCTGTGGGCCGGCGAACACGTCGTGATGGTGGACGACTCCACGTCCCGCTACCCGTACTCCGACAGCGGCGAGATTGCCGTTCCCGCGGAGGCGGATTGGCTGGATCCCATGGTCGCGCTCAGCTTCGCCGCGGCCGCGTCGTCGCGGATCCGGCTGGCGACCGGTGTGCTGCTGCTACCCGAGCACAACCCGGTGATCGTGGCCAAACAGGCGGCCAGTCTGGACCGGCTCAGCGGCGGCCGGCTGACGCTGGGCATCGGCGTCGGGTGGTCCCGGGAGGAGTTCGAGGCACTCGGGGTGCCGTTCGAAGGACGCGCTGCGCGCACCGCGGAATACGTCGCCGCGATGCGCACGCTGTGGCGCGAGGACGTCGCGTCCTTCGCCGGGCGGTTCGTCGCCTTCGACTCGATCCGGGTTAATCCGAAACCGGTTGCCGAAAAAGGCATCCCGATTGTGGTTGGCGGCAACAGCGACGCCGCGCTGCGCCGCGTCGCCGCTTGGGGCGACGGCTGGTACGGCTTCAACCTCGACGGGATCGACGAGGCTCGGGACCGGATCGGCCGGCTCGAGAAGTTGCTCGAGGAATCGGGTCGTGACCGGGCGGGGTTGCGTGTCGCAGTAGCCCTGGCAGCACCCCGTGTAGCCGATGCCCGTGCGTTGACCGAGCTCGGCGTCGACGAGCTGGTACTGGTGCAGGCGCCGCCGAACAGTGTCGACGCTGTGCCCGAATGGATTTCGGCTCTGGCAGACGAATGGATTCAGTAGTCGTACTCTGCCAGCGGCGTCTCGGGTGCGCGCGGCGTGCCGTCCAGTGACGTGGCCGCCGGGACCATCTCGCTGGTGACCAGTCCGTGGCGGGCCGTCAGCTCGTCGATGATGGTGAAGCTGCGGGCGATCGCATCGGGGGTGTCGACCACGATGGTCATCAGCGGCACCTTGCGGGCGAGCTGAAACAGCTTGTCGCCGTGTGGTTTATGGTCGCCATGAAAGCCCCAGATGCCGCGTAGTACGGTCGCTCCCCGGGCCGTGCGGGAGCGCATCAGTTGTTGCACGATCGCGCGGTGGATCGGCTGCCCGTCATCGTGTTCGCCGTCGGCGGTGTGCACCATCAGCTTCTGCCACAGCGTGCGTCCCTGGCTGTCGGTAGGCGGAAGCTCCTGTGGACGGGCGAACAATTCGCCGTCGCGTTTGCACAGCCGTACCCGCTCGATGGTCAGCAGCGGGTTGGGCAACACAGTGGCGAGTTCGGTGGCGGCGGCCGACACCTGCGGAGGCAGCCCGATGCCGATGATCATCTGCGGCACGTTGACGTTGCGGCCGAAAAACCTGGCCCGCTGTCGCTGACCGTGCGCGGTGCCGTCCACGCCGAGAAGCACTGTGGCGCCGGCGAATCCGTGGCGGTACAGCAACTCGCAGACGGCCAGGTGGGCCGGTTTTCCGGCGACGCGCACCTGCCGGCCGACGTAGATGGTCAGCTTGGCGGCGTCTCCGGTTCTGCTGTCGATCTCGCTGAGCGCGTCGGTGCCGCTGTCGCGGGTGATCAGGCGCGCACGTTCGAGTGTGACCAGCCCATGGCCGGTCATGGCGGTGACGTCGTTGACTAGGCCACGGATCTTGGATTCGACGTCGACGGCGGCGATCGTCACCGGTGGGTCCTCGGACAGGCTGAGCGAAACGTCGCTGTGCAGGCCGCCGGTGGGCCCGAAGCTGGCGACTCCGCGCATCATCACGCTCGTCGCCACGCCGCGTGCCCCGAAGAGGTCCAGCATTTCGTCGGCCAGGAAGCGCCGCGGTGTGCCGACGGCGCGCTGCCGCTCGCCGAAATAGGCGGTGAGCTTCAGGCTCTTCTCGCTCATATCAGCCCCGCGATCCGTTGTCCCAGCAGCACCGCGCCCAGTCCGAGCAGAACGCTGACGGCGATGTTGGCGAACGCCGCCAGCAGCTGGCGTTCTTCGCCAAGGCGCTGAGTCTCCAGCATCCAGGTGGAGAAGGTGGTGTAGGCGCCCACGAACGCGGTGCCGATCAGCAGCGACACGTCCTTGGGCAGCGCCAGGCTGGTGAGGAATCCCAGCAGCGCCGCGCCGGTGATGTTGACGGTGAGCGTGCCGTAGGGGAACGGGCGGCCTACCCGCCGAGCCACCGTGCGGTCCACCAGAAACCGCGTCACCGAACCGATGCCGCCGATGAGCATGACTCCGAGCCAGACCAGGACCGTCGTCATCGGATGCGCACCCGGCGTACCAGGGCGGTGGCCAGGTATACCGCCACGAGTCCCAGCACGATGCTGACGACGGTGTAGGTGGCGGCCAACACCCAGTGACCGTGTTCGACCATCTTGATGGTTTCGACCTGCATGGTGGAGAAAGTGGTTAAGCCACCGCACAATCCGGTGCCGAGCAGCGGGCGACGGTAGCTCGACAGGGGTAGTCGTTCCAGCAGTCGGGTGGTGAAGTAGCCCACCAGGAACGCGCCGAGGATGTTGACCACGAAGGTGGGCCAGGGCCAGCGCCCGGGATCGGGGACGGCCAGGGTGGCCAGGGCGGCTCGGGCCAGCGAACCGAGCGCACCGCCGGCGAAGATGGCCGCCAACTCGCGATAGTCAGGCCGTGCCACGGGCTGTTTCCTTCCGGTCTGCCAACTGTGCGCCTACGCAGCCTAAAACGTGTTGGGGCTTACGGGCAGAATTGGTCACCATGGCCAACCCGCGAGCCGGTCAGCCGGCCCAGCCCGCAGACCTCGTCGACCTGCCGCACCTGGTGACGGCGTACTACACGATCGCGCCCGATCCCGACGACGTCGCACAACAGGTTGTGTTCGGCACCTCGGGACATCGGGGTTCGGCGCTGAACGGTGCGTTCAACGAGGCGCACATCTTGGCGACCACCCAGGCGATCGTCGAGTACCGCGCGGCGCAGGGGACCACCGGGCCGTTGTTCATCGGCCGCGACACGCATGGGTTGTCAGAGCCGGCCTGGGTGTCGGCGGTGGAGGTGCTCGCTGGCAACGACGTTGTGGCCGTTGTCGATTCCAGGGACCGTTACACGCCGACGCCGGCGATCAGCCATGCCATCCTGACCTACAACCGGGGCCGCACCGAGGGCCTTGCCGACGGGATTGTCGTCACGCCGTCGCACAACCCGCCGGCGGACGGGGGCTTCAAGTACAACCCACCCAACGGCGGTCCCGCAGACAGTGCGGCGACTGGTTTGATTGCCAAGCGCGCCAACGAAATTCTGCGGGATTTGTCTTCGGTGCGGCGGGTGCCGTTGGCGCGGGCTCTGGGTCTGGTGCAGCGCCATGACTATCTGAGTGCCTATGTCGACGACCTGGTCAATGTGGTCGACATCGACGCGATCCGCGCGGCGGGTGTGCGCATCGGCGCGGATCCGTTGGGCGGGGCCAGCGTCGACTACTGGGGCGCAATCGCCGATCGGCACGGTCTCGACTTGACCGTGGTCAACCCGTTGGTCGACGCGACGTGGCGGTTCATGACGCTGGACCACGACGGCAAGATCCGGATGGATTGCAGTTCGCCGGACGCGATGGCGGGGTTGATCGCCAACCGGGATCGGTACCAGATCGCCACCGGCAACGACGCAGACTCCGACCGGCACGGCATCGTCACGCCCGACGGGGGGCTGCTGAACCCGAACCACTATCTGGCGGTGGCGATCGACTATCTGTACACCCACCGGCCGTCGTGGCCTTCAGGAGTGGGCGTCGGCAAGACGGCGGTGAGTTCATCGATCATCGACCGCGTGGTGGCCGGAATCGGCCGGGACCTGGTCGAGGTCCCGGTCGGATTCAAGTGGTTCGTGGACGGGCTGATCGGCGGGACCATCGGGTTCGGGGGTGAGGAGTCGGCGGGGGCGTCATTCCTGCGGCGCGACGGATCGGTGTGGACCACCGACAAGGACGGGATCATCCTGGCGCTGCTGGCCTCGGAGATTCTGGCGGTGACTGGGCTGACGCCGTCGCAGCGGTATGCGCAGTTGACGGCTGCGTACGGGGCGCCGGTTTACGCCCGGGTGGACGCGCCCGCCAACCGCGATCAGAAGGCACGGCTGGCGCGGTTGTCAGCGTCGGAGGTGACCGCCACGTCGTTAGCGGGGGAGCCGATCGTGGCGAAGCTGACGACGGCGCCGGGCAACGGTGCGCCGCTGGGCGGGCTCAAAGTGACCACGGCCAACGCGTGGTTCGCTGCGCGGCCGTCGGGGACAGAGGATGTGTACAAGATCTACGCCGAGTCGTTCCTCGGCGCGGAGCACCTGGCGGAAGTGCAGGCCGTGGCCCGGGAGCTGGTCAATTCCGTGATCGGGTAGGTTTTGGCGTCACATTCGTCACATCAGTACCTTTTTGCAGGTGGTGGGTTGTCTGCGGATTCGATATCGCCGGCGATATCACTGCGCTCGGCAGCGACTTTGAACGCGTGTGGCTGGTGGTGTAGCTTCGATGAGCACGACATCTTGGGGCTATGGCGCAGCTGGTAGCGCACCACACTGGCAGTGTGGGGGTCAGGGGTTCGAGTCCCCTTAGCTCCACTCTCAAAAACCCGAAGTCAGATGGCTTCGGGTTTTTGCTGCAGCGAAATTCATGAGTTAGCCCTCCAAGCCGCTCCCCGCAACCCGCTTCGACAGGGTCGGGTTACGCTCAGATCGACCCATGACCCAACGCAGGATCTATCGAAAGCCATGATGTCCGAGGAACAGACGAATGACGTCCCGCCGGATCGCCTCTCCATTGATCCGCGCAGCCCGTTCTATAGCGAAGAGGCCCTGAGCCGCGACGTGGGTATTCGCTTCAACGGCGTCGAGAAAACCAACGTCCACGAATACGACGTTGCCGAGGGTTGGGTGCGTGTTGAAGTCCCCACAGCCAAAGATCGCCGCGGAAATCCCATGGTCATCAAGCTGAGCGGTACGGTCGAACCGTATTTCCGCCCGTCGGAATAGCGCTACTGGCCCATCCTGGCGACCACGACGTGCCGTGGAGTGAAGCTCACGCCGCGTCCGGTCTGAACCTCCTCGGCGGGCGTGCTACCGTCCCACGTCAGAGCTGCCTCCCCGGACAGCTGAAGTGTTGTCCCGGTGTCGAAGTCGATGAACAGCAGAGCGGCGCTGGGGTCGACGGCGATGTTGCCGAGACTGTTGAAGAGGTTGTTGCCGGCATAGTCGGGAAACCACAGCCGATCGTGCACGGCGGTCACGAAACCTGTTGGGCCACCGCGGTGGGAGGAGTCAGCCCCCGCCGTCGGGTGCGACGTGCCCAGAAAGAACGTGTCAGCGCGTTGGATGAGCAGGTGGTCCTGTGCACGTAGGGTGTCCCCGGCGAAGACCGGATTCCGCTGCGGCACAAGCAAACTGGATGGCGTAGCGAGATTGCGTACTGTGATGTACTTCGGACAGTTACCGAATGACTGGTCGACCTCGAGATCGAATCCCCCGGAGGGGCTGGCGCTCACCACGCCGTTGATCCGCCAGCGACGCCGGGTGGCAAAGTCGATGACGATCATGCCGGCAAGCTGACCGCTGGGCATGTTGTTCAGCGGGTCCGCCGCGGGAAGGTGGCTGTCGACGTGCAGCGTGCCCGAGTCGATCGCCGACAGAAAGCCCGGCTCTCCGAACAGTGGTGAGCTCCACAGTGTGCCGCTGGGGTCGCGGGCGGTCACGACCGCCAGCCGAGCAGCACCTAGGAAATCCGCTGTTCCCGAACGGAGTTGGCCGCGACCCACCATCGTGGAAAGCCGTCCAGCCTGACTGCTCACACCGGCCTGCTTCTGAACGGCGAGCTCGCCGCTGTGGAATCCCACAGCGGCGCGCCGGCTTTCGTTCGTCCTCACAGCGGATGCCGACCCGCGAAGGCGACTACTCGCTGAGTCGGCGTTGCCGTCAAACCCGGTGCGACGGCTGGGCCGAAGAGGTTCTGCGGCCGCAGGGCGGGGACGAGTTGGGACCCGACGGCTTCCGCCAATCCCGCTTCGTCGGCGTCGAACTCGACGGGCACGTCGACGGCGACCGCGAGATCCCAGCTGTGCACCAGGGTGGAGTAGGTGATGATCCCGATGGCCTGTTCGGCGGGCATCTCGCCAAGTACGGTCGCGACCGGAGACTGCCAGTCGGTGATGGTCGACCACGCCCGATGAGACCGCGCGATCGAGTCCTCGACGACCGCGAGCGGGGCCGCGCCGAGGATGTCGGAACCGCTGAAGAGTTCTTCCTCGGTAGGGCCGCCCAGTCCGTCGATGGCGGTGGCGAAGGCGTCGATCGACGCGACGGTGTGGCTGAGCAGGGACCGAACATTCCACCCGGTGCACGGGCTGGGGCGGTTCAGATCGGCGGTTTCGAGACCAGCGGTGAGGCCGGCGAGGCGGCGATCGGCACGCTTGAGGAGGTCGAGTGCGGTCATTTGGGATATCCTAACGTTAACTAACGTGGTTTGGCGTTAGTAATCATGAACTGTCGGCCTAACGGTGTCAAGTTTTTGTTATCGTTAGGACATGGATCCCGAGTTGCGACTCAAGCGCGCCCAAGCGGCCGGCTACTTTGTCGCGGGAGAGCCGCTGGCGGTGGACCTGGCGGACACGATCATCACGGTCCATGACCCACCCACCGACCTTCTGCCTGATGAGGCCGCCTGCCGAGGGTGGTGGGACCTGCAACGGGATCGCCTGCCTGAGGTCGCACCGTCGCCACCCCTGGCACCCACCATCGAGTTGCGCCGCGCCGTCAGGGACATTCTCGACGCGCATCTGACGGGGGCCGCACCGAGGGCGGACACAGTCGAACTCGTTAACGACGTCGCCTCCCGGGCCGCCGCGACGCGACGGTTGGCGCGGTCACCCTCGGGATGGAGCGCCCTCACCCGATGGCGGGCCGCCACCGACCAGCCCTACGACATCGCACTTGCGGTGGTCGCCGACAGCCTCATCGACCTGCTGGTAGGGCCCGCGCGCGGCCGCCTGCGCCGATGCCAGAACCCAGCCTGCAGCATGCTTTTCGTGGCCTCCGATGCCCGCCGCAAGTTCTGCACCCAGAACATCTGCGCCAACCGGACTCGAGTGGCGCGGCACTATCGCCGCCACCGCTCCGACTGAGGCCGCAATCGCTGAGATTTCGTTCGACCGTTACGGTCAAGCGGATCGGCGCTCATCCCGGGCCGTCGGGACCGCTCAGTTTGCCGATGGTTTGAATCTCGCTGTCTCGGTACGGCTTTCCATCCGGTTGGAGCAGGTCCTGAAACCAGGTCTCGGGATCCGTCTTGTACGGATGATCCCATGAGTCCCAGGGCAGGTAGGTCTGGGTCTTCCCGGCGACAAGACCCCAATTGATCGCACCTACGTTGTAGCGCTTGGCAATTGGCAATATTCCCTCGACGGTGCTGCCGACCGTCCGGGCCAGGTACTCGGTGCAGATCATTGGCCGCCCCAGCGGGGAGAGTTCGGCGATCCGCGCCTCAAATGCCGCTGGTCGGTCATAGCTGTGAAATGTGATCACATCGGAATTGTCCAGTTGTATGTTGGCAATTGTGCTGCGGCGGTTAGCGCTTCCCCACTCGCCCTGCCAAACGGCACTCGTCAATGGCTGAATCGGATCCACCGAACGTGCCCAATCGAACGCCAGTGAGAGCAGGTCGGCGACCCGCTCCAGCTTATCCTTCCGCTCGACCTTGCGGTACGCACGCGCTGGATTGTCGGGCTCATTCCACAGATCCCAAGCCAAAATGCGATCGTCGGAGCGGAATTGCTTCAACACTCCCGTGACGTAGTCGTGCAGCGTTCGGCGGTAGTCCAGGTCGTCGAGGTGTTCAGCCCCCGGGCTTTGCACCCAGCCGGAGTTGTGCACGCCGGGCGTCGGCGCACGCTGCGGACCCGGCTTCGGGAACGGATCCCAACACGAGTCGAAGAAGACGAATATCGGCTTGATCCGATGATTCGCCGCGATGGTGACGAACTCCGCCAGACGCATTCGGAAGCTCCAGGGATTCTGGGCCCAGAGCTGATCGTGCAGGAATACCCGCACCGTGTTGAGCTTGTGCAGTTGGGCCCAGCCGAGCTCGACATCGATGCGGTGCGGGTCGAAGGTGTCGGCCTGAAACATCTCGAGTTGGTTGATGGCGTTCGAGGTGATGTAGTTGGCGCCGACGGGCCAGGCTTGCGCTTGATACCAACGGTTGGCTCGGTCAGCCGACCACCGGCTCTGCTGTGCGGCGGCGCGGGGAACGCGCGTCAGTGTAGGCCCGGCCGCCAGCAGCGCAGGTAGCTTCAGCACCGTTCGACGCCGCACCTATTGACGATAGTTCCCCGAGTGAGGTGATTGCGCGTCTTTGATCGATTTGCACCGGCGAAGGTGCAGTGACAGCGACGGCGCTAGCGCGCCAATGCTTCCGGATCCCTCACTGGAGCGCCCGGGCGCCTCCGGCAGCCCGGGTTCGGGTGATCGCCGGCCCCGCGAACCCGGCGTCAGACGCCGCCCGGCGCACCGCCTCGCCGACCCTATCCGCGAGGTCGATCGGCACCAAGGCGATCACACAGCCCCCGAAGCCGCCGCCGGTCATCCGGGCACCCAGAGCCCCGGCATCGATGGCGGCATCGACGATCAGGTCGATCTGCGTGGTGGTGATTTCGAAATCGTCGCGCATCGAGGCGTGCGAGGCGCTCATGATCCGACCGGCTTGAGCGAAATCCGAATCACCCAGGGCGGCAACGAAGTCAAGCACGCGGTGGTTTTCGGTCAGCACATGACGGGCACGACGGGCTGCGACCGGGTCGGTCACCGCGGCCAAAGCGGACGGGCCGCGGTCTTGAACCTCGCGCAGCGATAACGCCTCGAGATCGGCAGCCGCCTTCTCGCACGATGCGCGTCGGGCGGCATACTCTCCGCCGGCATGACGGTGGCGTGTTCGGGAGTCGATCAGCAACAGCGCGACGCCGGCAGTGTCGGGGTCGAATGCGACCGGCGTGACGGTGAGGCTGCGAAAATCGATCAGCAGCGCCGTGGCCGGTTCACCGAACAGCGATGCCAGCTGGTCAAGCAAACCCGTTGGCGCGCCGACATAGTCGTTTTCCGCCCGCTGCGCAAGGCGTGCCTGTTCCATGCGGTCGATGTGTGCATCGGCTGCCGACGCGATCGCGCCCAGCGCCGCGCACTCCAGCGCAGCCGACGAAGACAGGCCCGATCCAATCGGCACGTCGCTGGTGATCGACATCGCGCCGCCGGGCACTGGATGGCCGGCTTCACGCAGGGCCCACATCACCCCGGCGACGTAGCCGGCCCAGCCCTCGATGTAGCTGTCGGGGTCAGCGGGTGCGGTGCCCAGCGGAATGCGCACGGAGCCGTCCGCGCGATCGCTGCTGACCGTGATCGCCGGGCTGTGGTCGGGGGTGAAAGTGACGGTGGTGCGTTGCGGTAGCGCGATCGGCAGTGCAAAGCCGAGGTTGTAATCGGTGTGCTCTCCGATCAGGTTGATCCGACCGGGTGCGGCGAAGCGGACCGTCATCCGAGCTCCCGTAGCCGCCGGGCCACGCTTTCGGGCGTGACGTCGCTGATGAACGCCCCCATCGCGGACTCGGAGCCCGCCAGGTATTTGAGCTTGGTGGCGCTGCGCCGGATCGACATCAACTCGACGTGGAAGTAACCGTCGGCTTGGGCATCAGTCGCGGCAAACTGATGCAGTGCCGAAATGTAGGGCAGCGGAGTGGGTGCGTACATGTTGTCGAATCTCCCCAGGACATCGAGGTAGAGCCGCGCGAACCCGTCCAGTTCGTCGTCCTCAAGATCGACCAGACTGCGCACGAACCTGTTCGGGTAGAGGTGTACCTCAACGGGCCAGCGCGCGGCGAACGGCACGAATGCGGTGAACTGCTCGGTGCGCGCCACTACGCGACTGCCGTCGGCCACCTCGCGCGCCAACATGTCGGCAAAGAGGTTGCCGCCGTGGCGCATCCGATGTTGGCGCGCCTGCCCCAGCATCGTGGTGATGCGCGGCGTCAGAAACGGATAGCCGTAGATCTGACCGTGCGGATGGGTCAGCGTCACCCCGATTTCCTCGCCACGGTTTTCGAAGCAGAACACCTGCTCGATGCCCGGTTCGGCCATCAGTTCAGCAGTGCGGTGCCGCCACGCCTCGACAACCAACCGGGCATGGGCCGGCTCCAAATCCGCGAACGACCCGGAGTGTTCGCTGGAAAAGCAGATCACCTCGCACCGGCCGTATCCAGGCGCGGACACAAAGCCGCCATCCGCAGGAGCCAGGATCGGTGCGGGACTTGACGCCAGGGTCGACCGTGCTGCGCCCGAGAGGCTCGGGAACTGGTTCTCGAAAACGACCACGTCATAGTCGGGGGCGGGCACCTCGCTGGTCAGTCCGGTCGGACCCGGACACAGCGGGCAATGGTCGGCAGGCGGCTTGTAGGGGCGGTCCTGGCGTAGCGCGGCGACGATCACCCACTGCCCGGTTGACCGGTCGAAGCGCAACTCCGACTGGTACCCGTCGTGCTCGAGCAAGGGCCGGCGATCCGGAACCGGCGCTGGACGGTGCCCGGGCAGCGAGAAAAACAGCAAGTCACGGCCATCGGCCAGCTTTGCCCGCATCGGCGGTTCCACGACGTTGAAGGTTAGCTTGGCCGACGTGGATGATGCAGCCCCCGATGGCGTGTAGGTGACCACACGCTGGTAGAGAACCGCGGCAGGGTCGATTATGCCGCCGGGCCAGGCTTTGGGCTGCCGGGCCCAGCGGTGGCCTGGTGACGATAATTGGCCACGCAACTGGCAGTGTGGGGGTCAGGGGTTCGCCAGGTTTTTCTGGACTTACCCCGTAACGATCGGGGTATCTAACCGATATGGATCGCGATGCGGGCGCCGGCGTGCACACCGTACTCGCCGACGCCGACGCCGCCCCGTATCGGTCGTTGCGGCAGCGACCGGTGACACGGGCCGAGCGCTACGCGCTTGGCAAGAGTTTGCGTAAGCGTGTGCCGCGCAAGTCGCTGGCCGACTGGGCGGCGCCTTCCGGCCGTCCCGACCCCGTGGACCTGATCAACATCAGTCACCGGGGGAGGGACGACCGGCTGATCCCGATCCGGGTCGGTCGCATGGTCGACTCGCCGTACGGATTTCTGCGCGGGGCCGCGGTGGTGATGGCCGAGGACGTCGCGCATCTGCCGGCGACTGGAATCTCACCCGTCGTGTGCGGCGACTCGCACTTCGGCAACTTCGGGTTCTATGCATCTCCTGAGCGGGATCTGGTGATCGACCTCAACGATTTCGACGAGGCTCACCCAGGCTGCTGGGAGTGGGACCTGCGGCGGTTGGCCGCGAGCATCTGGGTGGCCGGGCGCCAGAACGGGACGTCGGAAGACGACTGCTGCGATGCGGTGCGGTCCTGTGTGGCTTCGTATCGTCACGAATTGCGGCGGCTCGCCGACTTGCCCTTGTTCACAAGGTCTTTCGTCAGGCTCGATGTTGACAGGCTGGCAGCCGAGACGTCAGGCCGGCTCAAGAAACAGGTCGTGAGGTCGGCGAAGCGGGCGCGCCACCGCACCGGCGACCGGGCGTTGCCGCGCTTCACCCACGAGGTGGATGGCGAGCGGAAAATTGTCGAGGAGCCACCTTTGATCACCCGGTTGTCCTCCGGTGAATCGGCGTCATTGGCCGAAGCACTCGACGAGTATGTCGAAACCCTGCCGTCGTACTGGCGACGCGTGCTCGGTGGCTACACATTGGTCGACGTTGCACACAAGGTCGTCGGGGTGGGCAGTGTCGGCCTGCGTGCCTACGTGGCGCTGTTGGAAGGCTCATCGGAAAAAGACGTAATTTTCCTACAGCTCAAACAAGCTCGTCGATCGGTGCTTGCGCGCTACGTACACGGTGAATCGGCATGGCACGCACACCAGGGGCAGCGGGTGGTGGAATACCAACAATCACTGCAGACGGTGAGCGATCCATTGCTGGGTTGGACCACGATCGACGGCTTGCAGTACTACGTGCGGCAGTTCCGAAACATGAAGGGAAGCATACCTTTAGAGGCGATCGATGCGGCCGCGCTAGCGGACTACGCCGGAGTGGTGGGTCAGCTTCTGGCCAAGGGGCACGCCAGGACAAGCGGTGCCTCGATGATTGCCGGTTACCTGGGGAGTTCCGGCCGGGTTGATAGGGCGTTGTGCACGTTCGCGCGGCGCTACGCCGATCAGACTGAAAAAGACCATGCAGCATTGGTCAGCGCTGTCGATCGAGGATTGCTGCCCGTTGAACGCGGGGTTTAGCCAGTTCGTCACGCGTCGGAGAGAACGGCGCGGGATTTGCGAAACCACTTCACCGCCTGCGTGTTCCACATCGCGTCCAACCGGGCGCGTGTCCACATGACATCCGTCCTCGAGTCTTACGTCCGAAGGCCGCGCACTTAGGGGTCCAAAGTCCCTGCCGCATTTCGCCTTCAGGCCCGATGATTGGCGTCCTAGAGACGGCGGCGGAGCCGTGACGAGGAGCCTGGGTCGGTTTGAAAGACGGGTTTTCAAGTCGCGCTAGCAGTCGCGGTCTGGTGACACCACGGAAATTCACGCAGATATGGCTGAAACGATGAAACAGTTCGTTCGCGCCGTCACCCGGCGACAATTCATCTTCTCGGTGTCTGGTGCGCTGGGTGCGGTGCTGATCGGCGGATGTGCCGCCGATGGTAATCGCGGCAGCCGAACTGAGAATTCCATGGGTGACACAACAACCAGCCCGACAACAACCAGCCCGACAACAACCAGCCCGACAACAATCAAACCGACAACGACCAGCCCGACAACAACCAAACCGACAACGACTAATCCGACAACGACCAGCCCGACGACGACCCCGAAGAGGTACGCGTGCAGGTGCACAGGGCTGCATGACTATGAGTGGCAAGACCCGGATTTCCCCGAAGCGTTGGTGCAGTGCCCTCGCTGTGGCGAGACGAGCACGATTATCAAAAATCCGATACCCAATTCCAACCTGGCGAATTACACGCACCGCCTTTGCCCGAAGAACCCGGTGTCGTGGACTGGTTCCACGAAAGGCAGCAAATGTCCGGTCGATCCTTCTCATACCAGCGTTAACTGCACCGCCAGTTAGAAACGCCAGTTGAGGCCACCGGTGGCAGGTTGTTGGCGAAACTGCCGAGACGTTCTCCGGAAGCCTCGCGCTGCCCTCGTCTTCGTCTTACTGGCGTCCATGGCGATACCTTCGTCCTCGCCCCGGATCTACTCCCTGGCCGGTGCCGAACGACAAGTCGAACGACGCATCCATGCCGCGCACGCCGATGTCGCTATTTTCTTCCGCCCCCTCGGTGGTGGATCGGAGTGGTCCTACAAACCCGACGACACATTCCACGCCGCCAGCACCATGAAGGTCCCCGTCATGATCGAGCTCTTCCATCAGGCGCAACAAGGCAAGCTCGCCCTCGATGATCCGCTCCTCATCCACAATGAGTTTTTTTCACTTGTCGATGGATCTGCCTTTTACCTCGATCCTGGCAACGATTCCAACGCCGACCTCTACAGGTCCGAAGGTCAGACCCGAACCCTTCGCGAACTGTGCGAACTGATGATTACGATGAGCAGCAATCTCGCAACAAATCTGCTTATCAAGAAGCTCGGCATAGAGAACATTCGCGCCACGGTTCATCTCCTCGGCGCGGACGGCATGAACGTGCTTCGCGGCGTCGAAGACAATAAGGCCTACGACCTGGGTCTCAACAACACCACGACTGCGCGCGGACTGGAGATCCTGCTCACCGCAATCGCCCAAGGCAAAGTCGTCGACCCCGACTCATCACGCCAAATGGTTGAAATCCTCAAACGCCAGCACATAAACGACGGCATTCCTTCCGGTCTGGACCCCACCATCCCGGTCGCCCATAAGACCGGCACCCTGAAAGGAATTCACCACGATGCGGCAATCGTCTACGGGCGGCAACCCTTCGTACTTGTGATCCTCGTCCGAGGGATGACCAACAGTGAAGACAGCTCTGCCCTCATGGCCGACATCACCCGCGTGTTTTACCGGGCTACTCAATAACGGTCCGGGCGGGAAATTGGGCCCGACTACGAGGGTCAAAAGGCACTAGCTCCGTGACTCTTCGACCGCCGACACTGAGTAGCCAGGGTTGGAACGCTGGCGACAACTCGGGTCCGTGGTGTTCGAAACCGAGAAGGGCCGCAGCGAAGGAGATTTCGGTGGAGGGCACGCCCGAACGCCAAGGGGGCGGTGAAGAACCGGACGCCGCCATCAGCCTTGCCGCGGTTGCGCAGTCGAAGCGACGCCGCGCGCTCATAGCCGTGCTCGCGGTGACGACTGTCATCGCTTTGGTCGCCGCGGTGGTCGGCTTCGTCATGGCATCCCAGGCCAGGCGAAGGGCGGATCGGAATCTTCTCCAGGCGACCAGCCTTCGCCTGGCCGACGAAGCTCAGTCGATTTTGGCCCGTACCCGCCCCGGAACGGCCGTCACGGCCTTCCAGGGGCTGGTCACGGCGCAGCGACTTGCGCAAACGCCTGACGACGATCCGCTGCGCAGTGTCCTGGAGGACAACGCCCGGGCCCTGAAGATCATCGAGGCATCCTTCGCGCCACCCAATGAAGTCACCGCGGTCGCGTTCAGCCGCGACGGGCAACGGATTGTCGCAGGCGATGATTCGGGCGTGTCGATCTGGAACGCCGAAACCGGCCTGCTGGTCGGCGAGCGGACCCATCTCGACTATGTCCGGAGTGTGGTGCTCAGCCCAGACGGTACGCGGGCCGTCGCCCTCCTTCGGACCACCGCGCAGGTGTTGGACGTCCAGACCGGCCATCCGATCGGCGATCCGCTGAAGGTCAACGGTCCTGTGATGGCGTTCAGCCCGGACAATTCGCGAATAGCGTGCGGCGCCAAAGACGGCACCATTCAGATCTGGGATGTCAACACCGGCCGAACCGTCGGGAAGCCTCTAACAGGCCACCAGGACGCGGTCCTCGCCTTGGCGTACAGCCAGGACGGTAGCCGGATCGTCTCCGGCGGTGGGGACAAGACCGTGCGGGTGTGGGATGCGGTCACCGGCCAACCTATAGGCCAGCAGATGACCGGGGGCTCGGTTCGCAGTGTGGCATTCAGCCCCGACGGCACGCGGATTGCCTCCGGCACCAGCGAGGGCACCATCGAGTTGTGGAACGCCGATGCGAGCAAGGCAGTCAGTCCACCGATGACCGGCCACGCGAAGAACGTGTACAGCGTGGCGTTCAGTCCCGACGGCAAGCGAATCGTCTCCGGGGGCGAGGACAAGACCGTGCGGCTGTGGAATGCCGACACCGGCCAGCCCATCGGCCGCCCGTTCGCCGGCCACCAATGGAGCGTCGGGACCGTGGCGTTCAGTCCCGACGGCAAGCGGATCGCCTCAGGCAGCGGGGATAGGACCATCCGAGTATGGAACGCCGAACCAGTCCCACTGGTTGGCCAGACGCTGACCCCGCCTGGCTGGGTCCCGCTGTCCCCGGGCACGGTAGCGGAGGTCATAGTGGCCGTCAGTCCCGACGGCACGTGGATCGCCTCCGGCGGTGACGGCATCGCACGATGGGACCCGGCCACCGGCCGACCCGTCGGCGTCCCGCTCACCGAGTACGGGCAATTCGTGGCATTGAGCCGCGACGGCACGAAGATTGCCGCGAGCGGTGATGGAAAGACATATGTGTTGGAGGTTGCCACCGGCCGACCCGTCGGCAGGCCGATAGAGAGCTGGGACGTGCGAAGCGTCGCCTTCAGCCCGGACGGTACGCGGCTCGCCTCGGGCGGTGACGACAAGACCGTGCGGCTGTGGGATGTGGCGACCGGCCAACAAATCGGAAACCCTATGTCAGGCCATAGTTCCGATGTGAAGGGTGTTGCATTCAGCCCGGACGGCACGCGCATCGCTTCGGGCAGTACCGACGGTGTGCGTTTGTGGGACGTGGCGACCGGCCGACAAATCGGTGACGTGATGAACGTCTCTGGCCCGGAAACGAGGGGTGTCGAGAGCGTCGTGTTCAGCCCCGACGGCAGGCGGATCGCCTCGGGCGAGGTTCTGACCCGAGGCGACACGGTGCGCTTATGGGACGCGGCCACCGGCAAACCCGTCGGCCGGCCGATGACGGCGAAAACGGTGACGAGCTACCCGGGCCTGGTTCTGTACGACATGAGCGTGGCGTTCAGCCCCGACGGCAAGCGCATCGCTTCTACGACGTGGGATCGCACCGTGCTGCTGTGGGATGCTGACACCGGACAACCCGTCGGCGCGCCGTTGCGAGGCCATACGGCGGACGTAACGAGCGTGGCATTCAGCCCCGACGGATCTTTCCTCGTGTCGGGTAGTGAGGACGGAACCGTGCGGTTGTGGCTCAACTACCCTGACGCGGCATCGGCAATGTGCGCGAAACTCTCCACCAACATGAGCCGCCGGCTGTGGCAGGCCTGGGTGTCACCCGATATCGACTACACCGAGGCCTGCCCGGGACTTCCGATCAAGAAGGAGTACGAGTGGTAGGTAGGCCGCTGCAGTTCGTTGTTCGCATCCGGGTTTGCGCTGAGCGTAAACCATTGTCCGGCAATGGATTATAAGGCCGCCGCCGCGGTAACGAGATGCTTTTCGCGCTCCTACGGCAGTACACCACGCCTTACCGGGGACTGATCGCGGTCCTTGTGTTGCTGGAGTTGATCAGCAACCTGGCGTCGCTGTATTTGCCTGCCGTCAATGCGTCGATCATCGACGACGGGGTCGCCAAAGGGGATACTCGAGTCATCGCGCACCTGGGCGCCGTCATGCTCGCCGCGACCGGCGTGCAGATGTTGTGTGCAGTCGGCGCAGTCTATTTCGGGTCTCAGGCCAGTATGGGTCTCGGCCGGGACGTCCGATCGGCGCTGTTTCGTCACATCATCGGGTTCGCGGAACAGGACGCGGCCCCCTTCGGAGCGCCGTCGCTACTGACACGCACCACCAACGACGTTCAACAGGTCGAAGAGATGGCGCAGTTGACGTTTACCGTATTGATCACCGCGCCAATCGTGGGCGTTGGCGGGATCGTCATGGCCATTCACCAAAACGCCGGCCTGGCCTGGCTATTGGCCGTCAGCGTTCCTCTGCTCGGGATGGCGAACTATCTGATCGTCGCACGGATCCGGCCCTTGGTCACCAAGCTGCAGACACTGGTCGACGCACTTACCCAGGTTCTGCGCGAACAACTACTGGGGATCAAGGTTATTCGCGCATTCACTCGCGAGAGTGTGGAGCAGGAGCGTTTCGCAAACGTCAATCGTGCGCTGTCACAGAAAACTATCGCGTTGGGTCGCTGGCAACTGCTGATGGTGCCGGTGGCGACGTTGTTGATTAATCTCTCCAGCGTCGCACTGATCTGGTTTGGTGGCCTGCGCATCGACGCCGGCCGAATGCAAGTGGGTTCGTTGGTCGCCTATCTGGCGTACTTCACGCAGATTTTGATGGCTGTGATGCTGACGACGCTGTTGGTCGAAGCATTGCCCCGGGCGTCGGTGTGTGGACGGCGAATAGGCGAAGTCCTTGCCACGGTTCCAGCGATAACCAGCCCCCTGCGCGCCGAGCGGTCACCGCACGGGATCGAGGGAGTGGTGCGCTTGGACAGGGTGACGTTTCGCTATCCCCGCACTGAACAGGTTGCGGTGCAGGATGTCTCGCTGATGGCACTGCCCGGAACGACGACCGCCATTGTCGGCGGCAGCGGTTCCGGAAAATCGACGCTGATATCGCTGATCTGCCGGCTGTTCGATGTCACTTCGGGCGCGGTGCTGATCGATGGAACCGACGTGCGTGAGTACGACACCGAGCGGTTGTGTTCGGCGATCGGGCTGGTACCTCAGCGCGGCTATCTGTTCTCCGGCACGGTCGCGGACAACTTGCGTTACGGCAGCTCGGGTGCCAGTGAATCTGAGATGTGGGAAGCGTTGCGCTTGGCGGCGGCTGACGGTTTTGTGCGTGCCCACCCCGACGGCTTACAGATGTCCGTCCTCCAGGGCGGCAGCAACCTCTCGGGTGGTCAGCGTCAGATGCTGGCGATCGCTCGGGCGGTAATCAGCCGCCCGGCTATCTACCTGTTCGACGATGCGTTCTCCGCGCTGGACGTACACACCGATTCGCGGGTGCGCGATTCGTTGCGCGACGTGGCGGAGGACTCGACGGTGATCATTGTGGCACAGCGCATCTGCACGGTAGCCTCGGCCGATCAAATCGTGGTCCTCGACGACGGCCGGGTCGTTGGTACCGGGACACACCAAACGCTCCTGCTGGACTGCCCCACCTACGCCGAACTCGCCAACCTCCAATCAGTAGGCGCCGCTGTAGCGGGAGAGCAATGACCGGGACGCTGCGGGTTGGTATCAACAAGACAGGCCGGCAATCCGGCCAGGGCGACCGGCGCTTTCTCGGATCGGTGATAAGCCTTGCGCGGCGACTCAGCCCCCACCTCGGCTTGCTGTCGATATTCAGCCTGCTGATCGTTGGCGGAATAACACTCGAGGTGATCGGTCCGCGCCTCCTCGGCCATGCGACCGATCTGGTGTTCAACGGCGTTATCGGCCGTGAGCTGCCACTGGGACTCACCAAGGAGCAAGCGGTCGAGGCTGCTCGGTCACGCGGCGACAACACTTTCGCCGATCTGTTGTCCGGGATGGATGTGGTGCCCGGCCACGGCGTTGACTTCACGGCGGTCGCACAGACGTTGGCTGAAGTCCTTGTGGTGTATCTGTGCGCTGCTCTGTTTCTTTGGCTGAAGGCTTTGGTGCTCAATGTGATTGTGCAGCGCACGATCGTCACGCTGCGCGGCGACATGCAGGACAAGATAAACCGGCTCCCGCTGTCCTACTTTGACCACCAGCAGCGCGGGGAGTTGCTGAGCCGAGTCACCAACGACATCGACAACATTCAGACGTCGCTGTGGATGACGATCAGTCCGCTGCTGAGCTCTGCGGTGATGGTCGTGGCGGTACTGGCGATGATGCTGACGATTTCTCCGCTGCTCACGATGATCACCCTCTTGATAGTGCCGTTGTCGCTCTTAGTCATCCGGGTCATCGCCCCACGGGCACGGCGGCTTTTGATGGCGCAGTGGGCCACGATCGGACACCTCACCGCTCACATCGAAGAGACATACAGCGGTTTGACATTGATCAGAATGTTCGGTCAGCGCAGCAGGGCGCGGGAACGCTTCACCGACCTCAATACCGAGGCATACCGCACCAGTTTCGGAGCTGAATTCATCGCCGGCCTGATGTCACCGGCGATAAGATTCATCGCCAATCTCAACTATGTCGCCGTAGCGGTCATCGGTGGTCTGCAGATCGCTTCGGGGAAGGTCACGCTGGGAAGCGTCCAGGCTTTCATTCAATATGTGCGGCGGTTCAACGATCCGTTGTCCGAGATTGCGGCCATCTACTACACCGTGCAGTCGGGAATTGCCAGTGCTGAAAGGGTTTTCGATCTACTGGATGAACCGGAGCAGGACCCTGACCCGGCGGGGAATCCGCCTTGGGCGACCGAGCGGGCGCCGGGTGCGCGGCTTGAGTTCCAGCACGTGAATTTCAGCTATCTCCCTGGTGTGCCGGTGATCAAGAATCTTTCGTTGGTGGCTCAGCCCGGTACCACGGTCGCCATCGTTGGGCCTAACGGCTGCGGCAAGACCACACTGGTGAATCTGCTGATGCGGTTCTACGAAGTCGACTCCGGACGGATCCTGATCGATGGGGTCGACGTCGCGACCATCAGTCGGCGGGCGTTGCGGTCGCGAATTGGGCTGGTGCTGCAAGATACATGGCTGTTCGGGGGCACGATCGCGGACAATATCGGCTACGGCCGACCCGGAGCGAGCCGTGCGGAGATCGTGGCGGCGGCTGAGTCAGCCTGCGTGGACAGATTCGTCGACAAGCTGCCCGGCGGTTACGACACCCCGGTAAGCGAGGACGGCGCCAATATCAGCGCCGGCCAAAAGCAGCTGATCACCATCGCGCGCGCGTTCCTGGCCGACCCGGAACTGCTGATACTCGACGAAGCCACCAGTTGTGTAGATACTCGCACCGAGGTACTCATCCAGCAGGCGATGGGTGCGCTGCGCCGCGACCGCACGAGTTTGGTTATCGCTCATCGGCTCTCGACGATCCGCAACGCGGATTTGATTCTTGTGATGGAGGGTGGGCAGATCGTGGAACGCGGCAGCCATGCCGAGTTGCTGGCACGCCGAGGTCCTTACTATTCGATGACCCAGGTCTGACTCCCGATCGGTAGATTCACCCGCACGCCTGAACCACTTCCGGCGGCGGCGCCAGATGCGATGGCAGCGATCAAAGGACCAAAGCCCCTTTGCACGTGTTCGGGCTGTGTTAGAAAATCAGCCTCTCTCTTCGGGTTAAGGAGGATACCCATGGATGACTCGACCACCGACTTTGCCCCGCCGTTGGATGAAGTCTTCGCCGTTTCGTACTCCGACGAGGCCATCGAGGCCGCCTCGGGTGGCGTCGGCCTTGGCGACGAGACAGCCCGGTGCTGGTGCTTCTCCAAGGACTCGCCTACCGGGTGCAAAAATACGCCGATGACCGCCGAACAGCTTGCGGAGGCCAGGGCACGTGTCGCGGCGCGCGAGCGGGCCGAACACCAGTAACTCGATTACGCGGGGCTGGTTCCTCGATTGCTCTGTGGTGCAATATGTGCGGTGAATCGCTCACGTCGCCGTCGCTGAAATAGCGCTATTCCCAGAGCAACACGTTGGGAAGTGATTCGTCGATTCGGCGCAGCGCGGTGTAGCCGATCCCGGCTATACCGCGGAAAAGACCCGGGTTGAACCTTCGGCTACCACCGCTCCACCGGTAGTCGCCACGTGCCGTCGCTGCTGACATCACGTTCAGCAATCGCCGGGAGGCCAGATCACAAAGCTCACTGCGGCCCAACGCGATTCCGGCCTCGGCCAGAAACTCGACGCTGCCGAGGGCACCGCAGCACAGCGTGTCCAGCAGTTGGCTTGACCAACCGTCTTGCACGGCCGTCACGGCGTTTTCGACGTCGGCGATCAGTGGGGTAGCGTTCGCGCCGTGAAGTCGGACGATGCCGATGCGCGCCAAACCCACTCCGGGTGCCCCGTGACACCACTGCGTCGGCCAATGTTGCTGCCCATCGCCGAATATCGCGGGCCAGGTGTGTCGCCGTGGGTCATAGCTGGCGTTCTCGAAGGCGATGCATTCCGCGGCGGCGTTGGCGAAGTCGTCGCGTCCCGTAGCAGAAGCCAGTGATGCGAGAGCGTAGGCGAATCCCGCCGCCCCATGCGACATCCCGTTGACGTCATGCGGACCGCCCAGTCCTGTCCAACTGCGGCGTCCCTCCGCCCCGACTCGCGATTGGCGCAGCAGGTGCTCGCCGCACCGGGTGGCACGCGCAAGCACGTCGGCCGACTTCGATTCGCGATGGAGACGGAGCAGTCCAAGAATCGCGCCGGCAGCACCCCCGATGACGTCGAGCTGCTGGTCGGCCGCGATCAGATCGTCGGTGGCCAGTGCCACCAGCGCGTGCGCGTCGGCGAGCAGCCCGTCGTCGCGTAGATGCTTCGACATCACCGACAGCGCATAGATCAAAGATCCCAGACCCGAGCCGCCTCCGATGCCAACGCCACGGGCGTAGCGCGCGGC
The DNA here is from genome assembly GCF_031583025.1 of Mycobacterium sp. Z3061. Taxonomy (NCBI): domain Bacteria; kingdom Bacillati; phylum Actinomycetota; class Actinomycetes; order Mycobacteriales; family Mycobacteriaceae; genus Mycobacterium; species Mycobacterium pumcae. The sequence goes on from NZ_CP134062.1 coordinate 1,980,553, forward strand.
GTTGCGGCCGGTGAATTGTCCACGGAAATGCGCGATCGCAGCCCGCGCAAGATCGGCTGACTCTGCACACCCCGTGACGGCTGCGTGCGCAGCCAAGAAGAGCCCGATGCCTGACACACCGTTGTAAAGGCCCGCGCCCAGCTCGACGAGTTGGAAGGCTTCCGAATCGCCAGACCAGTCCAGCGCGATCCACGCCGCGCCCGTTCCCCGGCGGATCGCATACCGCGACAACTCCCCGGCAATCGCGTCGGCTTCTGCGGCGAACACGTCCCTGCTGGGGCGCCCACCGCTGTCAACTGCCTCATCGGCTCCGACGGACACGAGTGCGCCGGTGCGCGACTGGCCGACTCCGGTAAATGATTCCATGTTCTGCCGAATGATCATGACCTGCCAGTCGATTTCCCGTTCGTCGAGACTGTGCAGACGACCCAGGGCGCGATCCAACCCGCAGATGACGTCGGTCGCGACCGTAGTGCCGGCGGTGTCGTGGTATTCGGTCCCATCGGTGAGCATCACGAAATAAGGCACATCGAGGGTGAGCATCGCCGATCGCTCGGCCTGCGGCAATGGCCAGTCGGGATCGGAGTCCTTCTCCCAATCAGCCAGTCTGGCAGGAAAATCCGCCTGGGCCGACCAGACGACACCATCGGCCATCAATCGATGATCCTTGAGTCGCTGCAACAACATGCTGTAGAACCTGGTCGGACGCAGCACCTTACGCACCGGCAAGCCGGCGAACTCGCCGAACAGCTTGTTCGTCGTCTCGTCCACACGCTGTATGGCCAGAAATCGTGCGTAGGCGCGGAAGCCTGAGGTGAAAGCATCGATGTAATCGGTGAATTGGGCGTAGTGGCCTTCGACATACGGAAGATTTGGTGTGGTCGAGTGGATTTCGGTTCCCACCCTGGGCTTCATGGCGTCGGTATTGACATCGTCCCACTGGACTGCCGTGGTGAAATTCCAGTCCGAGACCAAGCCGCCGAACGCAAACACCTGGTTGTCGTGCGAGCGTCCGTAGGCGGGGACCAGGCCAACCGTCATGACAGAGTTGGTGATGATCTTCAGCGCGGCATAGTGGGCTTGGCTTTGTGGATCCTGGGTTTGGAGCTCCTGTGCGTTCGCCTGGAACATTGTCTCGGTGTCGATCGGCACCGGGTGCTCGCCGGCCGCGATGATGTTTTCTTGGTGCATGTCGCTGGCAGCCATGCAGTAGAGGAGCGCCAACCAAGCGCCGGCCCGACGGAAGTATCGATCGAAGCCTTGCTGGTCGGCGCACGGCTTATGGTCGATGAACTCACTCCAGCCGTACCCTTCGCGCGGCAACGTGCGGACAGCCCGCAACTGCAGCGGCGGAGCCACCTCGTTCAAGTGGCCGACCAGACCGTGTAACGCGGCATCGACCCGCAAGTCCTTCGGCTTGTAGACAATTCGCGTCTCGTCCTCGAACACCACGATATGGACCGAACGGCCACCGTTGTGCGGATCGGAGCGTTCCCCCTCGATTCGGGCGACCCGAGAATCGGACACGCACCCGAGTAGTTCGTCCCGGATGGCGGGCAGGTCAGCGGCCAACCGGACGATCAGCTCGTGGGTCGTGTCGATCCATTGCCGTGTGATCGTGGCGATCAGCCGCAGCAGCACCGGCTTGGCATCGAAAAGCTCATTGAACCCTTGCGTTTTCATCTGGGTGACGAATCGCTCGTAGAGGTCCCGGTCGGGGTTCGCAACTTCGGCTGCCGCGTTCTTTCGTGCCGACTCAAAGAGCGCATACGTCGAGGGCGCGCACAGGTCGGATAGCTGCCGTAGCAGCAAGTGGCGGACGCTGGCGTGGGCGGCGGCGCTGAAATTGTTTCTCGTCGCCTCGTCGATGCCCGACCATAGCCGGGCATCAGCTTCGTCAACCACCGGCATGAGCAGTTGCTCGAACACGCCAGGTTCGTCCGAATCGGCGGTGAGGGTGCCGGGCTTGCCAATTGGGCCGGACAACGCGGTGCTGATCCAGATCGCATCGCGCACCCATGCTGGCATTGGCGCTGAGGGTTTGTGCCGTACGGTGGCGAACCGGCCCAGTACACCTGCGATATCCAAGCCGTCCCGGGCGAGCCGTAGGTTGAATTGTGCCCAGTCGCCGCTCGCGCTCGAGCGACACCACGCGGCAAGGCGCCGCGCCGCAACGTCGGCGTCGCCTTTCTGGCCCCGTAACGCCTCGAAACTCTCCGACAGCAATTCATCGATCGTCGCGGCACGGACCACGAGGCGCTCACCCAGTCCATCTGGGTCCTGCTCACCGGCGAAGAAGCTGACGGGTGATTCTTCGCCGGTTTCGTCCATCACACCGGGATATTGGGCCTTTTGGTCTGGCGCTACCCGCCTTGCCTCTTCGCCTGCCGACGGCGACATGTTCACCAGCCGACTACCGCGCGAGCCATGGAAACGACGGAACACGACAACCTGCATCGTGAGGCCGTCGATTTGAGGTCAGCTAAAAGAGCAGACGCCGGATCGGCACCAAAGCCTCTGGGTTTTCGGACAATATGCGCCAATCGTGCTCCTTCGATAGTCAACCTGCAGCAAGTGGCCGTCGCGAGCAAGCATGTCATATCCGAATTGACAGCCGGAGCGGAATTTGCCCGACTCGGGCAGCCCGGTGAACTGGCGCCCGCCAGGCCCCGACGGCGAAATTTGTACCAGGGGAATCGATTTGAGTGGTGCGACAGCCGGCACCGATGACGGCGCCGCCGGGCGTCAGGGTGAAAGCGGGCGCCGTGCCGCACGGGTGAAGACGCCCGCCTCGAATGGACCTTTGTCCTCTTCTTTGGTGCCGAAGGTGCCTATCAAGTGTTGCCGTGCGCGCCTTACGGTGAGGCGGCTGATGGGCTGGAAAGTCGGGAGGGCTCGATGGCCGAGACCTCGTTTGAGCGCTACTCGGAGTGCGCCGCGCCACGGCGCCGTCGGGCCGGTCGCGCCGGCATCCTTGCCGCTGTGCTGGTCGTCGTGGTGTTCGCATCGATCGTGGCCGTCATCGGTTTGTCGCGCCGGTCCGCAGAAGAATCGACAGCCGAACCCGTCGTCCCTCTCGATGGCACTTTTATTGCTGAATTCGGTCCCCGGACTGACATCTTCGGCAACGCCTATCAAGGGAATGTGGTGACCGAAAATTATGACGGGCCATGGTCGATCCGGTCCACGTGTCGAGCTAATGGCTGTCTGGCGACCGCATCATATGGTCGGCAGAATGCTAAGCTGTCAAGTTTGGTGTTCGACGAGATCGACGGACGATGGCTGGCGGTCGCTGTGACACCAGGCACATGTGACACCGTCGGCACCGATGTCTGGGTGATATTTACGCTGCAACCCGGTGCCGATGGGACACTATCCGGTGAGTATCTCGAGGTCCCTCAAATCCAGTGCGGCGCTCCCGGCGTTCGGGGATCGAGCTTGCCCGCCAAGCAGCTCCTGACATTTCGTCGTAGCGGAAACGTGGATTCGAATGTCCAGGTGGCGTACCCCGAGGCGCAACCACCGCGACTCCGGTCGCCAGCCCAAGGATTGCACGGTCAATATCTGGAGACAATGCAACAGATAAAGGGCACCTATACCCTTAGTCATTTTGTCAAGACGTATTGTGTCCGCACCGGAGACCACTGCATAAGTCTCGTCTACACCGACCTCGACTTTACCCCGCTGGTCTTTGCGGGCCAAAAATGGACCGTGAATTTTGAACGCGGCATGAGATGTGCGAGTGGTGGCGCGGGGCGTTATACGGACAACCGGGAATTCCCGTTGCCCCCTGCGCCGCAGGATCCGATTCCCATCCTCACGGGGCGCGCCCACCAGCAGGTGACCGGCGGCACCCCCTGCGACAGCGTCTACGACTTCGACGACAAATTCGAACGCACGGGAGAATGAATTGTGAAAAGCCTGGCCCTCTTCCCAAGCCTCGTTAGGCTGCAACGCCGACCCAACCGCCAACGCCCGCGGCTGGCCCGGATCCCGTTGCGCACCGGTGTGCTCGCGGTCATCGCGGCTGTCGTGTTCGCAATGGTCCTGGATGGATGCGGGGGCCCTAACGGGGGCCAGGCTTCGACGGCGAGTTCCGCGCCGGCCGCGCCGTCGACAAGCAAGCCTGATCCCAATAGGGCAGGTTCTTACACCGTCGCGGCCACCATATCCGTCGAAGGCGGCGCGTTCGGCCTGGCGGTGGACCCGGGCACCCACACCATCTACGTCGCCAACGCTGACAACACCGTATCGGTGATCGACGGGGCGACGCGCAGTGTGACCGCTACCGTGCCCGTCGGCAAGAGCCCGGTCGACCTGGGGGTGGACTCGAACACCCACACCCTCTATGTCGCCAGCTCGGACAACACGGTGTCGGTGATCGACGAGGCGACCCGCACCGTAACCGCCACCGTGCCCCTCGGCAAGAGCCCTGTCGACTTAGCGGTGGACTCGAGCACCCACACCGTCTACGTCACAACCGGACGCATGTGCGGCAATGCAGGGTTCTGCTACGGCGACGGCACGGTTTCGGTCATTGACGGGGCGACGCGAACCGTCGTCGGCACCGTGTCCCTCGAAAAAGGTGACGCAACCGACGTGGCGGTGGATCCGGGCACCCATGCCGTCTACATCAGCACGTTCGGCGGCGTGGCGGTGATCGACGGCGCGAAGCGCACCGTCACCGCGACCGTTCCCATCGAAGGTCCCCATCCGGACAACCTGGCAGTGGACCCGGCCACCCACACCGTCTACGGCACCGCGGGCGACGGCGTGTCGGTGATCGACGGGGCGACACACACCGTCACCGCCACCGTGCCCTTGCACGTCGACAGCGGTTCGATGCACTCGTACCCGTACGACCTGGCGGTGGACCCAGGCACCCATACCCTCTACGTCACCTACGGCTACAACGACACATTGTCCGTGGTTGACGGAGCGACGCGCACCGTCACCGCCACCCTGCAGCTGCCCACCGGCAAGGAAACGCTGCACATGCTGGCGGTGGACCCGGGCACCCATACTGTCTACGTCAGCAGCCCTGTTTACGGCGCCAACCAAGGCAGCGCCACGGTGTTGGTGATCGAACATCGATCGTAGGTTGTATCGCCGTAGGAAGCTCACCTGTTGCGCGTCCACCAGTCATACAAACCGGCGAGATCGGGTCCTTCGGCGATGCTGAGGAGCCGGTCGGAGTCCCGCGTCCACATGATGGATTTCGCCTCGGCATTGCCGTGCACCGGGCCGTAGACCTTGCCGCACACCATCCAGCCGGCAACCCTGTCGGGCGCGCGATTGTCATGCCAGGTCGCCGCGGCCGCGGGACCGGTTCCCTGCTGGCCAGGGCACGGTAGGAACCACCAATAGGCCTGGCGGCTGGCATTTTTTTCCCCCGAGAACGCCTTATCCAGCTTTTCGTTATCCGCGTAGAGCCTGTAGTAGGCGTAGGTCGGGCCGCCAGGCAGGGAGTTGTCCCGACATTCAAGGGCGGCTAGGGCAAGCATCGACTGCGCCACTCCCGTAGGTGACGACTGATTGTTCGGCGACTGGCACGAGGCGGGGTCATAACCAGCTGGCAGCACGCTTCTCAGCTGTTCCTCGGGGCCGGCGCCGGCCGTGGAAGCGGCACCGATGGCGGTCGTCGCAACGGCTCCCACCACCGCAAGGGTTCGGATTGCCAAACCCCGCAACGGATTAGATGCTTTCCACACGTTACGAGCCATTCTCTGTGGAATCGTGCCCGCCCAACCGGTGGGGCGATCTCGCTGTGTCGGGTTGCGGCGCGAGATCGCGAAAACCATTATCTGCAACTGCTATTCGGGACTGGACTAGCAGTTCTTAAGGCAATTAGTCAGGCACGAGAGCTGTGAGGAGGTGCGGCAGTAGACGTCCCCGCAACAGCGTTCGTAACAGGTGTCGCTGCAACTACTACTCTCTTCACTGCAGGGCGGGTCGGGGTCAGGGTCGGCGATGGCTATGGGAGCAAATCCCAGCGCGGCCGCCGCGACGGCCGCTGCGGCAAGTAATGAGCGAATCATAGGAGCGAATTTTCTCGGTAAGGTGATGTCCCGCTAGGGCCTTTCGGCCCTGATGGGGCGTCGGCGTCACTTTGATCAAAAGCAGGATGGCCGTCGCCAGTCGTAGACGAGAACAAGTTTCGATTGGTTTGTCCACTCCACGGCGAGGTCGGCCCCGCGGACCTGGGGCCGATATTGGGGTCTTAAGGCTCTGCACGGTCGGTTCAAAAGGCTCTTCTCGAACAGCACTGGGATGCGGGAACGTGGCGTCTCAGGAATTCACGGCCAGCACCAGAAAGATTGGGGCGACTGCCGGGTTGCGCGCAGCGGTGACCTAACCCGCGGAAACCGCGAATCAGTTGCTTCTGAGAGGAGCGAAATATGTTCCAGCGCTGGCTTTTCGCGTTCTTGGCAACGATTTTGGTGGCTGCCTGTGGCAATTCGCGAAGCGCGGGATCGACGACGATTCCGGAGCCGACGCCCTACTGCGTTTCCTGCCCTGGGACCGGCTATCACTGCGAACACAATCCCGAGACATGCGTGCCTGACAAGACATCAACGACAAAGCCGAAGTAGTCATCGAGGCAGACGCATGCGACGCCGCATGCACATTGCTGTGAAGGAGATGTTCCGTGGGAGACAAGGCCGGCCCACAGGTTGTCGTTGAACAGGATGCTGCCCAAAGGCTCTCGCCCGTGGCTACAAAGCGTCCGCGGGTCCTGATAGCGGTGCTGGTGGTGAGCACCGTCGTGGCTCTGGTCGCCGCCGCAGTCGGTTTCGTGATGGCATTCCGGGCCACACATGCGGCGGAGCGGGACCTTCGCCAGGCGACCAGCCTTCGCCTGGTCGCCGAGGCGCAGTCGATTCTGGCCCGCACCCGACCCGGGTCGGACGTGATGGCCTTCCAGAGACTGGTTGCGGCGGCGCGACTTGCGCAAACGCCTGACGACGGTCCGTTGCGGAGCGCGCTGGAAGACAACTCGCGCACGTTGAAGATCATCGAGACACGTGAGTCAGTGGACAGTGTGGCTATCAGCCGCGACGGGCGGCGGGTCGCCTCAGGCGGCGCCAATGGTGTGTCTTTCTGGAATGCCGACACGGGCCAGCCGGTTGTCGACCGCGTGAGCCTCTTTTCTGTCCGTGCGGTGCAGTTCAGCCCGGACGGGGCGCGGGTCGTCGCGGTCAGTGCGGGTGTCGCGCGGGTATGGGACGCGCAGAACGGTAATCCGATCGGTGATCAGCTCAATCTCGTCGGCATTACCGATTCGGTGGCTTTCAGCCCGGACGGTACCCGGATCGCCTGCGGCAGGCGGGACGGCACCGTGCAGATGTGGGACCTCAACACCGGCCGAACGGTCGGGCGCTACATGGCGGGGCACCAGGACTCGGTGAATACCGTGGCCTTCAGCCCCGACGGTCGGCGAATCGTCTCCGGTAGCGCAGATAAGACACTGCGGGTTTGGGACACGGACACCGGTCAACCCGTCGGTCAGCAACTGACCGGCGGCAGAGTGTTCAGCGTCGCGTTCAGCCCCGACGGCACTCGGATCGCCTCCGGTAGCGGGGACGGCACCATTCAGGTGTGGAACTCTGATGCAAGCCAAGCCCTCGCCCCGCCGATGACCGGCCACACCGGGCCCGTGGCCAGCGTGGCATTCAGCCCGGACGGCAAGCGGATAGCCTCCGGTGGTGACGACACGACCGTGCGGTTGTGGGATGCCGCCACCGGCCAGGCCGAGGGCCCGCCCCTAATGGGCAACCGGCGCGGAGTTCATGCCGTAGCCTTCAGCCCCGACGGCAACCGGATCGTCTCCGGCGGTGAGGATCACACGGTCCGTATCTGGAGTGGCGAACCCATTCCGCTGGTCGGGCAGCCGCTTACCGGGCCCCCGGGGGCGGTAAACAGCGCGGTGTTCAGTCCCGACGGCAAGCGGATCGCCTCCGGCAGTCGCGACCGCATCGTGGTGTGGGATGCAGCCACCGGCCAACCTGTCGGCGCCCCGATCACCGGTTACGGAGGGGGAGGTATGACGTGGAGCCCAGACGGTGCGCGGATCGCGGCGAGGAGCGCCGACGACTCCACGGTACGGGTGTGGGACGTGGCGAGCGGCCAACCCGTCGGTACCCCGATCGGGACCAAAATGGACATTGTCGGCTTTAGCCCGGATGGAACGCGGATCGTTTCCGCCGGCGACAAAACGTTGCGGGTGTGGGACTTAACGACCGGCCAAGAGATCGGTGATCCGATGACCGGCCCGGACTGGATAGTCAGCGTCGCGTTCAGCCCGGACAGCACGCGGATCGTTTCGGGTGACACCGACGGCGCTGTGCGCCTGTGGGACATGGCCACCCGCAAGCAAATCGGTGAGCCGATGCCCGGCCCCGGCTGGGTATACAGCGTCGCGTTCAGCCCCGACGGCAAGCGGATCGCCTCCAGCGGACTGAACGATGAGGTGCGCTTATGGGACGCAGAGACCGGCAGAGCCGTCGGCCAGCCGATGACCGGCCACACGGGCAGCGTATTGAGCGTCGCGTTCAGCCCCGACGGCAGGCGGATCGCCTCCGCCAGTGACGATTTCACCGTGCGGCTGTGGGATGCCGACACCGGGCAACCCGTCGGTGCTCCGCTCAGGGGCCACACGCAGCCGGTGAAGAGCGTGGCGTTCAGCCCCGACGGAGGCTATCTGGTGTCCGGCAGTGTCGACCACAGCATGCGGTTGTGGCTCAACTACCGCGATGCGACGTCGGGGTTGTGCGCCAAGCTCTCCACCAATATGAGCCGCCAGCAGTGGCAGGACTCGGTATCACAAGATATCGGCTACATCGTCGCCTGCCCGGGGCTGCCAGTCGCAAAAGTCTAGGTGTGCAGGGGAATTGCGGCGCTCCGGCGATCAACGGGGAGCGATTGCCTATCCGACCAACATCGCCGGTTGCCGATTATCGCGAGGGAATCTGCTTGGTGGTCGGGGACTTTTGGCACTACTTGCGCAGCAGCACTGCGGCTTAACGTGCCGTCTATAAGCTCCGGCACTTTAACGGATAGGGGTCCGCATGTCCTCCCCGCCGCCACCGCGAGAGTGGCAACAGGCACCCGAAGCGGGAGGACTGCCACCCGACGACCCTTGGCCGCGGCCGCCACAGCCAAGAAAGGGCAAGGGCCTTGCGCTGACGGCCCTCTTGTTCGGCATCTTCGGGACTTGTCTAGGGCTGCTTCCCGTGGTCGGGATCATGGCCTTGCCGGTCGCCGTCGTGGGCCTTGTGTTCGGCATCATCGCGCTGGTCGGCGCGATCAGAGGAGTGCGGGCGGGCAGAGCCGGGGCTATTGCCGGCACATTGCTCTGCGTGCTGGCGCTGGTCCTCGGGAGCTTCTGGATCGTCGTCATCCTCAACTCCTTCAAGGACAGCCGCCCACCAATGGAGTCCATCACGGGCCAGGACACCGACGTGATTCTGCGCAACGATCTCGACGTCCAGTTGGGCCAATTTGTCAATGACAGCGATCCGGGCAAGCCCGGCAAAATGGTTGTGACCCTGCGCAACAAGAGCAACAGCAGCCAGTCCTTCAGCGTCGAAGTTGAAGCTCTGGACGCCAACGGAAATCGCATCGCAGACGACACCGCTTTCGTGGACATCCTGGCGCCGGGCGAAGCCGCCCAGAGGGACATGTTCGTTTTCGTCACGAGAGACAGGCGCGATGCGATGAAGAAGGCAACCTTCAAGATCGTCGCGGCGTCGAAGTATGCACCGGTACCGCCGCCGACGAAGTAAGAGATTTCAGATGTGTTGTAATGCAATTCTTCACGGCGCTACCGCTCCTCTACCAGAGCCTTGAATGTCCATTTTGTCGGTCGATGTGGCCACCAGCTCGTCTCGCGCAACAGCGTGGCGATGGCAGGTACCGTGACGGTTCGGACGACGAACGTATCCAGCAGCAGCCCGCAACCGATAATGAACCCCGCTTGGATCATCATGCCGACGGATCCGATCATCAAGCCGAACATACTGGCGGCGAAGATGATTCCCGCCGAGGTGATGACCGACCCGGTGTTGACGACGGTGCGTAGGACGCCCACACGCATGTTGCGGGTGGATTCCTCGCGGAGTCGGGATACCAGCAGCATGTTGTAGTCGGCACCGACGGCGACCAGCAGGATAAAAGCCAAAAGCGGTACGGGCCAGCCGATGTCGTGGCCGAACCCGTACTGGAACACGAGAACTCCCAATCCCAGGGCAGCGAAGTAGTTCAACACGACGGTGCCCAGCAGGTAGAGCGGGGCGACCAGAGCGCGCAACAGCAGAATCAAGACGACCCCGACGACCAGCAGGGTAGCGGCGGCCAGGCGGTTGAAGTCGGTGGACAGCAGATGTTGCAGGTCGGAGTTCACGGCGGGAAAGCCGACCATCGAGATCGCGGTGTTCGCCAGCGACGTGTTGGGTCTGGCGGCGTTGGCCGTGTCCACGATGGTGCGGTTCAAGGCCATGGCCTCGGCAGAATAGGGATCGTAGGCCGATGCGATGGCGAACCGGGCCGTGTGCCCGTCAGGGGACACGAATTGTCTTGCTAAATCACCGAATCGGTGATCTCCGAATGCATCGGGTGGCAGGTAGAAGCCAGCAGCGGCGTCGGATCCGGAGGTAGCACGTGCAGAGTTCTGCAATTGGGTGGCGATCTGGCTCATGCCGCCGAGCAGTTGGATGTTGCTGTCGGCCAGGGTGTGAACTCCCGTCGCGAGTGCCTGCGCACCGAAGGCGAGACGGCTGACGCCGTCTTGGAGGCGGTGGATGTTGCCGACGAGGTCCGCTGGATTCCCTGCGGCGCCAAGGGTTTGTTGCATGGTGGTGGCGGCGTTGTGGATGTCGGTGAGTGTGCTGGCCAGGGATGCGTTCGGGCTGAATTGGTCGGTCAGGCCGGCGATCTGATCGAAGAATCCGCCGTTGCGCAGCGTGACGAGTACCCGGATTTCTTCCTGTAGTTGCGTGCATTCGGGGGTAGTGGCACACCAGGGAGAGGTGTCGAGGCTCTGCGCCAGGGGCTCGATGACCGCAATAGCGGTCGCGGCTTGTTCGGCCAGTGGCCGTAGTCCCGCGCCACTGCGCACGGCTTGATCGAGGATCGGCGCGGTGGCGTTGAGTTGCTGCAGCAGGGGGCGGGCGTTCTCCAAATTGTGGCCGGCGTTTTGGGCTTGGCTGAGCAACCCGGTCAGCGGAGCCAGTGCGCGCCGCAGTGTGGTGTCGAGTTGGCCGAGGCCGGCAGCGAGTTGGTCGGCTCCATTGGTGAGCTTGGCGAGGTCGTCTCGGTGGGCCTGGCCGTCGGCGACCGCGCGGGCCATTCTTTCGCCGATTTGTCCGTTCTGCCATGACAATTGCGCTTCGTCGAGCCGCTTTCCGGTGGGGCGGGTGACGCCGGAAACACGCTTCACCCCGGGGAGCTGCGCGACCCGTGACGCTAGTTCGTCGAGGTCGGCGAGGCCTTTCGCGGTGCGCATGTCGGTGCTGGACCGGACGAGCAGGAATTCGTTGATGACAGTGTCTTTGGGGAAGTGTCGGTCTAACAGCTGGTAACCCAAGTTGCTACCGGTGCTTGCGGGTTGGCCCGCCCGGTCGTCGTATGTGATCCGCATTCCGGCCACGACGCCGGCCAGGGCCAGGAGCACCACCAGACTGGCGGCCAGCATCCGGCCCGGCCGCCGCACCACCGTGACGGCAACACGGTTCCAGTACCGGCGCGAGAGGTCGGCGCGGGGCTCGGCGATGCCCCGCTTGGCGGCGAGCGCCAACACCGGCGGGAGCAGCGTCGCGGTGGCGAGGAATCCGATCAGCACGGCGACAGCGCATGCGGGCCCGACACCCTTGAAGACACTGAGACGGGCGAACACCATTGCGGCGAAAGCCAACGCGACGGTGGCGGCTGAGGCCAGGATGACGCGCCCGATACTGCCGCACGCACGGGGGATCGCCTGTTCTGGGTCGACGTTTTGTCGTCGTTGTTCGTGGTAGCGGCTGATGAAGAACACGCTGTAGTCGGTCCCGGCGCCCAACAGGATGGCAACCAGGAAGGCAACGGTGAATTGAGAGACGGGCACGCCCAATTGACCGAGCGCCGACAGGACACCGCGGGCGACGGCCACGCTGACACCAATCACCAGCAGCGGTAGCAGTGCGGTGAACACCGATCGGTAGACCAGTAGCAAGATCAGCGCGATGAGAACGGCGGTGACCACCGAGACGATCAACGCGTCGTGCTCGCCGGCCGAGATTTGATCATGGAACGTCGCGGCGGGTCCGGTCACATACGCGGTCGTCGGAGACCCGGCGATTACCGAGGTGACGGTCGCACGCACGGCATCGACGGACGCGGCTGACGTGGGGTCACCAAGTGTTCCCGCGATCCCGACCGGAAGAAACCAAGCCTTTCTGTCGGTGCTCACCGCACCGGTTCGGGTGACGGCGTCAGCCAGGAGGTCCTGTACCAGCAGGACGTGTGCTTGATCGGCGCGCAGTGCGGAAACGACCGCGTCGTAGCGCTGCCGCGCAGACGGGGTCAAACCGGCCGGGTCTTCCATGGCGACGATGACCGTGGTCTTGGCGCCCCGCTCGTCGAACGCCGCCGCCATGTCATTGGCGGCGCGAAATGACGCGACGTCATTGGGCAGCAGCTGTACCGACTGTTGGCGCACGACCGTCTCCAACTGTGGGAAGACCACGGCCAGGATGACCGCCGCACCGATCCACGCCCCGATCACCAGCCCCTTGTGTCGCACCGCGAACGCACCCAGCGCCGCGAGGCGAGCGCTGTATTCACCGGTGGATTCACGGAGCGGGCCCCCGCTGGGCGGGCAACGTCGTGGCGACTCAAGGGTTTCCGTCATACCTTCGGCTGGACGAATCAAGACACACCGCCGGCGATCGACAACCAGATCGCCGCGATCGTCAGACAGATCGCCGTCATCGCCGTGGACCTGCCAGCGGAGGCAAGCCGAGGAGTCAGCGAGTTCGGACCGCGGGAGATGTCCGCTACCAAGAAGAATCGAGGCAGCCGAAGCTCAACCCGTGTCGTCGTTGCTTCATCTGGCGAAAACGGGCGCAACGTTGCCGGATGTTTGAGCGGATGGTGATTCCGATTCACCTGTCGACCCCCCATTAGTGGTGAAACACTTCACCAAACTATTGGTGATATCTTTCACCAAACTGGCGCGGCAGCGCAAGACGTATCGGCAGAGGGGAAGGAGTGTCGAAGCGTCGATGGCCATGCATCGCGGCCGAACCGCAGATCAACGGCGTGACGAACGCCGCCGACAACTGATGGAGGCGGCCCTCGACGCGATTGCCGAAAACGGTGTGAGCAATTTGCGGGTACGCGCCGTCAGCGAACGTGCACGACTCAACGACCGCTACTTCTACGAAAGCTTTCCCGACTGCCAGGCGTTACTGCTCGCAACTTTCGATGACCAGTTCACCCGCGCGCTGACAGGAATCATGGCGACGGTCGCCGACTCGCCACACGAACTGCGGCCCCGCGCGAAGGCTGTACTTGAGTTTGCGTTCGCGTTCATCGACGAGGATCCACGACGATCACGGCTGCTGATCGAGCTACAGACCGCCGAGGCGCTCGTCGAACGGCGTCATGAGATCATCGATGTCCTAGTTCAGATCATGGTCGGCCAAGCACGCGCACTACTCGGTGACGCCGCCGGATCCGACGAAAACCTCAGGCTGACGGCGTTGACCGTCACCAGCGGTCTACTTGAACTCACCACGCAGTGGTATCGACACCAAATCAGCGTCAGCCGAATGGAACTCATCGAGTTCATGACTGCCCTCGTCGTGACGACCACTGACATCAGCGGGGAGCTGGGACGTCAACTCGAGGGAAAGTCAGGACCGGAAAGCACTGGCTGATTCACGGATGCAGGTGCCACTGACCGCAATCCGCGGCAAGGATGTCGTTGACGTCCACTTCTTGTCCTCCCACTTTCGGGCCTGGGTTCGACGCCGTACTAACTACGCGTTGGTAGAGGACGGCGGCGGGGTCGATCCTGCTACCGGACCAGGCTTTGGTCTGCCAGGCCCACCGATGGCCGGGGGTGCGCGAGTTTCCGATGACTCCGTCAGCGGCTGCCCACTGGCATACATCGATCCCGCCGTAGACACCGGTCCGCTGCACGCCCAGAACGGAGTTGATTCCGCGAAACCACTTCAACGCCAAATTGTTCCAGGTGTCGTGGTTGATGTCCTCGTCGATGGTGAAGAAGATCGGGGCACTCTGACCGCCACCCGCCGCCGTGTGCAACTTCCAGGCGGTGCGGGCATCCTCGACGCCACCGGCGAACCCGCGCTTGAAGTCCGACGATGCCGTCCCACCGGGCTTGCCGTACTGGTAGTTGCTGACGATCATCAGCCCGGCAGCGGTCAGCTGCTCGGCGTAGGACCGGGTGATCGGCTTGGCGCCGAAGGACGAGCCGGGACGCGACAGCGAGACGTAGTTGATGACCCCGGAATAGCCGGCGGCCTTGATGTGCTCGGCTGGAATCTGGTGCATGGCGAAGTCGATCAGTTTGGGGGCGGCGGCAGCCGTCGCGGGTGCCGTTGTCGAGGCCACGTATAAAGCCGGCAGCGTGGAGAAGGCGACGGCATAGCGCATGAAGTCACGACGAGCAACAGGGCGCGCTTGCCGTGTCCAAAGATTGATCGAGCAGTCCCGCATCGCGTGATGCTATGTATGTGACTGTCGGAGATAGAAGTGGCGTGTGTGACCTGATACCAAATCGGTCCGTGCGGTTAACCGGACAGAGTTGAAAAGGAGTGGACCGCTCGCGCGAAAGCTAGCCGGAGAGCGCTTCCCGCAGACCCCGGGTTGCCAGTTCGTCCGCAAGTTCGTTGTCGTCGATACCTGCGTGCCCCTTCACCCAGAACCACTCGACGCGGTGCCGGGCGCAGGCCGCCTGGAGCCTCACCCACAGGTCGACGTTCTTCACCGGTTGCTTCGCGGCGGTCATCCAGCCGTTGCGCTCCCAGCCGAGAACCCACTTGGTGATGCCGTTCCGGACGTAGGTGCTGTCGGTGTAGAGGTGGACCTGCACCGCTCGGGTCAGCGCCTCCAGCGCCATGATCGGCGCCATCAGTTCCATCCGGTTGTTGCTCGTCAGGCCGGGTTCACCGCCGTACATCTCGCGGACGTGGTGACGCTGGCGCAGCACGGCGCCCCACCCGCCGGGGCCGGGGTTGGGTCTGCACCCGCCGTCGGTGTGAATGACGACGATGTCCGGGGTGGTGTCGACCATGCGCCGAGGATAGGCATTTGGTCGCGACACCGGCCGCGCGACCCGCGATCTGGCCGGCGGTTGTCGAACCGCCCGTTCGACGAGCCGAGGCTCGCGGCCTTCCGCCTCACGGCGTTTGGGCGATGATCACCTCCGAATCGCCCGCCTGAAGATATCGTCATTCACGAATGGCGCTATTTTTGAAGAAAGCTTCATAACCGAGGAGCCAACGCCCGTGTCCGATGACCGCCCACTCAACCGCCTGGAAAGACGGAAGAAGCGCACCCGTGCGGCGCTGATCGCAGCCGCGCAGGAGTTCATGGCGGCGGGCAAGCTCAACGTGCCGATCCAAGACATCAGTCAAGCCGCTGACGTCGGCGTCGGCTCGTTCTACAACCACTTCGAGACGAAAGAAGATCTCTTCGAAGCGGCCATCAATGAGGTCCTCGATGCGCACGGGGCGTTGCTTGACGCGCTGACGGAGTCGATTGACGATCCAGCCGAGAAATTTGCATTCAGTTTCCGGCTGACCGGGCGGATGTTTCCTCAGCCGGCGAGCCGCATCGTCCTCAACCACGGCCTGGCTCTCATTACCGCCGACCGGGGTCTGGCGCCGCGCGCCAAGCGCGACATCGCCGCCGCGGCCGCAGCCGGCAGGCTCCACGTCGCGGATCCGAAACTGGCGATGGCCGTCACCGCCGGAGTGTTGCTGGGGCTGGGCGAACTGCTGCAGGCCGAACCTGAGCGTGACGCGGCACAGAACACCGACCGGGTCGCGGAAGACCTGCTGAGGATGTTCGGGATGTCGGCCGACGAGGCTCACCAATTGTGCTGCAAACCATTAGATTTCGACGCCCTTGGCCAATTGCAGGCGGCGGTTCAGCCGTAGACGGCGCGCGCCGAACGGCTTTGGGACACCGTGTCGCAGAAGTCGCTCAGCACGTCAACCGTTTCCTGTGGCGCTTCGAACGGCCAGAAGTGCCCGGTGTCGAACAGATGCAGGCCACTTCCAGGCGGCAGCAGTTCCAAAAGTGCTGACTCTTCGTAGAATTCGCGGGGCTGCAGCGGATCGTGGGCGCCCTGCAGCAGCAGCACCGGAGCAGTCCAGGACCGAATCAGCCGGGTCCGCCGGTCCACCCATTCCTGACGAAACGACGAGGAGTGGAAATAGCGGGGGACCGCTGTCGCGATTCCCGGGTAGCTGAACTCCGCGCTGGTGCGCAGCAGATCCCGTTCTGCGACCGGCCTTTCGGTGAGCCACGAGTACACGGTCAGGACGAAGCGGCGTGCCTCGGTGAGCATGGCCGGCGCCTCCGGCGACTGCATCAGTTGTTGTTGCGGGTGCAGACTGGGGTGCAAATGCCAGAAGTGTTGCTGCCCACGGCCGTAGCCGCGGATACGGTCGCCGAGCGCCGCGGCGAGGTGGTCACCGACGGGGCTGCCGCGGTCGTGTGTGATGAGGGTGAGTTCGCCGACTTGCAGCGTGTCGAGCAGGGCGCCGAGCTGCTGCGCCACACCCTCTTGGCGGTAGTCGCCGCTGCGTTTGTCGGACTGACCGTAGCCCTTGAGGTCGATGGCCAGGCAGTGATAACGGGGGCTGAGGGCCTCCAGGGCGTAGTGCCATTGCCACCACGAGTCGGGCAGTCCGTGCAGAAACACCACGGTGGGATCTGACGGCGTTCCGGATTCCACGACGTGCCAGCGCACCGTTTCGCTGTCGCCCGGGGCGTCGACGAAGCGGTGGACCACGCTCACATCGCCCAGTTGCTCGGCTTCACCGTCGTGATTGGGGCGGGGCGGTTCCTGTTCACCCAGGGCCGTGACGAGTTCGTGCGCGGTCTGCACCGCGGCGGCGAGGCCGTCCTGCAGCTTGTCGGCCACCCGCTGTGGGGGCGCGGTGTAGGTGAGTTCAGAAGCTGCCACGGTCGACCTCCGGTCAAAGAGTAGTGAAGATATCTTCAGTCACGAGGTAATCGGCAGTCAAGGCGTTAATGAAGAAATCTTCAGAAACTACCTCACGGCGCAAGCAGAGCAACCAGCAGATCGACACGGTCGGCGCCGAGGCCCGGGCGTAGCCGGCGAGTGCGGGACAGGCTGACCAATCCGTGCAATGCCGACCAGAGCACCTCGGTCAGGGTGTCCGCGTCGCGGTGCTCGGCAATGGCCGCGACCACCTCGCGCAGTTCGGAGAAGGCCGCTGCCAATTCTGGCGGCGTGTCCTCGGCGGCGAAGTGCAGGGAGGTCGCCCGGGTGAACATCGCGTCGTAAAGGGCAGGGTTCTCCTGCGCGAAATCGACGTACCCGTGCGCAACCCGCCGCAGCGCGTCGGTAGTCGTGGCGGCGCCGGCGCGCGCGGCGCGCAGATTCTCGGTGAGCTCGCCGAACCCCTCGACAGCGACGGCCTTCGCGAGTTCGTCCATGTTGGTGAAGTGCGAATACAGCACGGGTTGGCTGTATTCGATCTCGGACGACAGTCGGCGCGTGGTGACGGCGTCCCACCCTTCCTCCTCGGCCAGACGGCGCGCGGTCCTCACGATCATCTGCTGTCGCGCGGCTCGTTCACGGGTGCGACGGTCCTCGGCGGGCATGCGCAACAGTAGCATTGCTAGTTTCAATAGCACCGCTATTGACACATGCGACGGACCGGCCTAGCGTTGCTAGTATATCTAGCAGTGACCAACGGAAGGCCTCGCATGTCGCTCGTCCAGTTCGCTCAGCTTGCGGCGCTGATCGCCGTAGTCGCCAACGCGGTGGTTTACGGCACCGATGTGTTCTGCGCGATCGTGTTGCGGCCCGCCCTGGCCCAGGTTGACGACCAGGCGCTGTCGGCGGTCAGCGGTTTCGTGCACCGCTACGGTGACCGGCGTATGCCCGTACCGGGGGTGGTGGGCGTCGTCGCGGCCGCCGCCAGCGCCGTACTTGCCGCAGTCGCGGGGCACTGGGCCCAGGCGATCTCGGCCGGCGTGGCCGTGGTGTTGTTGCTCGCCTGGCTGGTGCTCTACCTCCGCGTCAGCGCGCCGATCAACCGGCAGCTCACCGCCGCCGCCGATCGAGGTCGGGTATTGCCGAATGTGCGCGTGCTGCAGGCTGATTGGGACCGGATCATCAATGCCCGCGCCCTGTTGCAGGGTCTCGCGCTGGCCGCCTTGTGCCTCGCTCTGATCGCCTGACCCCGCGCCGAAGCGAACCCGAAAGGAATGGACCGATGACCACACGACCGAGAACCCTTGGGCGACTGCTGATGCGCGCCGCTCCGGTGATCAACGCGCCGGTGGCCGCAGTGGCCAGGTCACCGCGTTTCGCCGGACTGGTGAATCGAAACATCGCCATGCTCAGCTACACCGGGCGGCGTTCCGGACGCAGCATCAGCATCCCCGTCGCATATCGCCGCACCGGTGACGAGGTCACCGTGAACGCCAACCTGCCCGAGACGAAAACGTGGTGGCGCAACTTCCTCGGCGACGGTGGCCCGGTCACGCTGCAACTCAGGGGGATCGAGCGCACCGGTCATGCGGTGGCCACCCGGGACAGCGAGGGCCGGGTCATCGTTACGGTTCGGCTGACCGACGCCGGAGGTCAGACGACGGCGTGACTCCCGATCGCGCGGGCGACCAGCTTGCCGTCCTGAAACACCTCCGCCTCTGAGGCGACGACGCGGCGACCGGCCTTCGTCGTCCGCGCCTTGCAGGTGAGTAGCGTCCCCGCGACCGCCGGCCGCAGGTACTGGATCATCAGGTCGAAATGCGGAGCCGCCCTCTCGTCGTCGAGTGCGGAGTGAACCGCCAGGCCGGTGCTGGTGTCCAACAGGGCCGCAAGGAATCCGCCGTGGACGCTTCCGCGCTCGTTGCAGTGTTCGGCAGCTGGCAAGGCCTCCACGATCGCGTCCGGCCCTTGCGACGGCACGTATCGGAAGCCCAGGAACTGGGCAAAATTACGTGTCATCGCCAAATCGGTTGCCTCACTTGCGTTGCTGACGCGTGGATTCGCGCACCGCTTCGGCCGCGTCGCGAAAGATCTGCCCGAAGTCGGGTACCCGGGCACGCGCGGCGGGCAGCGGCGCCGTCGGACGCTGCGTCTCGGCCAGGTCCAGAACCAGCCACGCGCCGAACTGGTGGGGTTGCACGCGCAGCAACAGGGTGTCCAATTCGTCTTCGAGCACCACGGGAACGGTCACGAACTCACCCGGTTGCGCCTTGTCGAGGCGGCGGCGCACGTCCGTGACATCGGCATCTTCGGCGAGGCGCCACCGCAGCTCCTGGCCGGTTCGGTGGGCCGGCGAATACAGCACGAGATATTTCCCCACGAGACGAAGCGTAAGGCCTGTTTCCGACGATGCGTCGCTCAGTCCAGCAAATTCCAGAACTCGGTCAGGGCCGCCGCGCCGCGTGCCGGGTCCTGCACCATCCACCAATGCCCGAGGCCGTCAAGCACTGCGGTGCGGGCGCCGGCCCGCTCGGCCGCCCGGCGCCTGGTTTCTTCGCCGCCGATATATGGGTCGTCGGTCGCCAGCAACGACAGCCCGGGCCGGGCCGCGGCGTTCTCGAGGGCCCGTCCGGCTTCGGCCATCGACGGCTGGGCGGCCGAGCGGTAGAGCGTCAGAATCGCCCGGCCCATTGCCGCGTCCTGTTCCCGCGCGATCGCCGTGGCGATGTCGGCCGGTATGCCGAGCGCACCCATCTGCGCGGCCCGGTCCTCGACGGTTCCACCCAGCATGGTGTCGACGAGTTGCTCACCGTCGCCGGGCGTCTGCCAGATCTGCGCCATGTCGTGCCAGACGTAGTCCGGGTCGAACAGGCCGACGGCGTCGCTGGCCCAGCTGCGGACCAGCTCGGGCCGGTGCATCACCAGATTCACCACGTGCCCACCACCCCAGTCGTGACCGACCAGGTCGATCACGCCGCCGATCCGCTCCAATTCGCCCTCGAGCCAATCGCGATAGGCGACATAAGTCGCCGGGAAGTCCTCCGGCAGGGGTGCGCCGAATCCCGGCGGGGACAGCCGCACCACGTCGTCGCGTCCCAGCGCGTCGATCAACGGACCCCAGATCGCATCCGTCTCCGGATTGCCATGCACCAGAACAATCGACACGCTGCCTCCTTTTCCGAGTTCCGATTAGGTTTTACTCCGGAGTCGCATTAGTCTTGCGCGCGGTCCGTCATCCGACTCAGGAACACACCTATGCCTCTTCAGCCCACTCTGCGCCGCCCACATTCCACGCGCAGAGGTCGTACACAGCGTATGAACTGCGTGACGGTTGGCCAGTGCTTCGACATCGACATCAGCCGTGACGCCGACGGATGGTTGATCCGGATACCCGAGGTGGACGGGATCGCCCGCGCCGCTCGCCGGTCGGCGGTCGAGCTCGCGGCGCGCCAGTGCATCGCACGCAAAACCGGCATCCCCATCGGTTACGTCGCCGTCTGGGTCGCCAACGAGAGCCGTTAGCCGGTCGCCGTTTCTGCCCGTCAGTGCGAGAAGACGGTCAGATCCCCGGGCTCGTTGTCGAGCACCTCGCGGTTGAAGATCATCATGTACCCGAAGTACAGGGCGCCCGTGCCCAGCAGGCCGGCCACGATGATCATCGGTACGACCGCGGAGGCGGGGGAGAGCAGGATGATCAGCGCGCAGACCGACCAGATCAGCGCCGCCACCGCGATCGGCAGCTCGAACCGCCCGATATCGAAAGCACCTTCCTGACGATCCAGTCGTTTGCGCACCACCAGGTACAGCACGACGATCATGCCGTAGGTCAGCGCCGGGAACACCGTCCCCGAGGTGATGAGCTCCAATAGCGCGTCGCCCGGCAGCGCGGCCAGCACCGCCACTCCGATGACCACAGGCACGACGGTCGCCGGAATCGGGGTCTGGGTCCGGGAATTCACGCGCCGCATCAGCCGGTGGGCGGGGAAACGGTCGTCACGCGACATCGCGAAAATCATCCGTGAGCAACTGGTCAGCGTGACCATTCCGCCGCCGAAGAAGGCAATCGCAATGGCGACCAGGAAGATTCGCTCGGTCACCGTGCCGAGTTGATCGTGCATGATCATCGCCACCGGTGAACCGGCGGCCGAGACATGCGGGATGTCGTCGATGGCGACCGTCAACGCAATCAGGAACAGCAGGCCCAGCACGCTGGCTGCGGCCACCGATCCCACGATGGCACGCGGAACGCTGCGGAACGGGTCCTTGGCCTCCTCGGCCATATTGGCCGCGGAATCAAAGCCAACCAGCGTTCCCAGGCCCACGATCATGACGGCCATCAAGCCGCCGCCGAAGGCGAAGTAGTTCGGCGCCCCCTCGGTGATACCGCGGGACGTGAGGTTGCCGACCGAGCCGTTTCCCGTCACCGACACGACAACGACGAGCGCGATGGCCAGCACCACCACGATGGACAACTCGATAGCCACCGCCGCCGAATTGATCAGCGCCACAATCCTTGTCGAAGCAATCGCGAGTACAGCCTGGATCACCATCACCGTCACGGTGATCAGGCGCGCGGTGTCTTCATCGGGCGCGATGTTGAACAACGGCATCAGGCATGTGCTCGACATCGCGCTGTCAATCGCCATCAGCCCGGTGATCAGGTAGCAGAAGGTCAGCCACCCGAAGAACCAGCCGATCTTCGGGTTGGCCAGGCGCGATCCCCATTGATAGGACGAGCCGCTGAGCGGGATGCGGGCGGCGAACTGTGCGATCACCAACGCGATCAGCAGCTGCCCCACCGCGGCGACGATCCACGTCCAGATCCCCACCGGGCCGGAGTTGCGCAACAGGTCGTCGTAGGTTCCGAAGATGCCCACCGCCACCGAGATGAAGGCGAACGAGACGGCGAACACCTGGAAGGAACCCAGGGTGCGTTTCAGTTCGGGCTCGTAACCGTATTCCTCGCTGAACTCAGTCATCGAGCCCCCGTATCATCCTCAGATCTTGACGGTCAGCGGCCAGACTTTCCAGATGTCCTCGCAGTATTCGGCGATGGCGCGGTCTGAGGAGAACTTGCCGCTGCGCGCGGTGTTGAGGATCGACATCTTCGTCCACGCGTCCCGGTCCTGCCAGGCCTGGCTCACGCGCTCCTGGCATTCCACGTAGGACGCGAAGTCGGCGCACACCAGAAAGGAGTCGTGGTAGCGCAGGTTGTCGACCAGCGGCCGGAACACCTGGTGATCGCCGTGCGAGAACGTCCCGCCGGCAATCAGGTCCAGCACCGCGCTGAGTTCTTCATTGCCGTCGATGTAATCCGCGGGCCGGTAGCCACGCGCCTTGAGCGCTTCGACCTCGTCGACGGTCAGGCCGAACAGGAAGAAGTTCTCCGGGCCTGCCTCCTCGCGGATTTCGACGTTGGCCCCGTCCAGGGTGCCGACCGTCAGCGCACCGTTGATCATGAACTTCATGTTGCCGGTGCCCGAGGCTTCCTTGCCCGCGGTGGAGATCTGCTCGGACACATTGGCCGCCGGATAGATCAGATGCGCGTTCTGCACGTTGAAGTTCGGGATGAACGCCACCTTCAGGAACTTGTTGACCTCCGGGTCGTTGTTGATCGTCTCCGCAACCGCGTTGATCAGCTTGATGATCCGCTTGGCCAGGAAGTACCCGGGTGCCGCCTTGCCACCGAAGATGAAGGCCCGCGGGGGAATCGACAGCCCGGGATTCTGCTTGAGCCGGTAGTAGAGCGCAACGATGTGCAACACGTTGAGGTGCTGACGCTTGTACTCGTGAATCCGCTTGACCTGGATGTCGAAGATCCATTCGGGATTGAGTTCCACGCCCGTGGCCGACCGAACGAAAGAGGCCAGGCGCGCCTTGTTGTTGCGCTTGATGTCTCGCCACTGCTCCCGGAAGGACGAGTCGTCGACGAACTGCTCCAGCCCACGCAGCCGGCCCAGATCGGTCAGCCACCCGTCGCCGATGGTGCGGTCGAGCAGTTCGCGCAGTCCGGGATTGGCCAGCGCCAGAAAGCGTCGTGGTGTCACGCCGTTGGTCTTGTTGCTGAAGCGCTCTGGCCACATCTCGTAAAAGTCTTTCAGCACACTGTCTTTCAGCAGTTCGGAGTGCAGCGCGGCGACCCCGTTGACGGCATGGCTGCCGACCGTGGCCAGGTGCGCCATCCGGACGTTCCGGCCCCCGTCCTCACTGATCAGCGACATCCGGCGGACCCGGTCGTGGTCACCGAGGAACCGGATGCGGACTTCATCGAGGAACCGGCGGTTGATCTCGTAGATGATCTCGAGGTGACGGGGCAGCGACTCGCCGAACATCTCCAGCGGCCAGGTCTCCAGCGCCTCGGGCAGCAGCGTGTGGTTGGTGTAGGCGAACGTGGCAACGGTGATGTCCCACGCCTCCTCCCACTCCAGGTGACGCTCGTCGATCAGCAGCCGCATCAATTCGGCGACCCCGATCGACGGGTGAGTATCGTTGAGCTGCAACGCAAATCGCTGAGGAAGTTCGCGCACCGACACGTCGGCCAGATCGTCCATGATGTGCAGCACGTGCTGCAGCGAACAGGACACGAAGAAATGCTGCTGCAGCAGTCGCAGGCGCTTGCCGGCCTCCGGCTCGTCGTTGGGGTAGAGCACCTTGGTGACCGTCTCGGAGGTGACCTCGTCCTCGACCGCCTTGTAGTAATCGCCGGTGTTGAACGCTTCCAGCGCGAACGACTTCACCGCGCGCGCACTCCACAGCGTCAGCACGTTGCAGGTGTTGACGCCGTAACCCTGGATGGGGGTGTCGTAGGCGACGCCCTTGAGCATCAGGCCCGGCACCCAGCGGGCGCGTTCGCGCCCAGAGTCGTCGGTGTAATGCTCGACGTAGCCGCCCCACTTGACCAGGTAATTGACGTCGGGTTTTGCTATCTCCCAAGGGTTTCCGCTGTCCAGCCAGTTGTCGGTCTGCTCGACCTGCCAGCCGTCGTGGATCTCCTGATCGAAGATGCCGAACTCGTAGCGGATGCCGTAGCCGATCGCCGGGCGCTCCAGGGTGGCCAGCGAATCCAGGTAGCAGGCGGCCAGCCTGCCCAGACCGCCGTTGCCCAGACCGGGTTCCTCTTCGCAGGCCAGCACCTCGTCGTAGTTCTGGCCCATCGCGGAGAGTGCTTGTTTGGCCGCTCTTTCCATGCGCAGGTTCAGCAGGTTGTTGCCGAGCTGAGGACCCATCAGGAACTCGGCCGACAGGTAGCAGGTCACCTTGCGGCCGAGATCGAGGGACACCTGCGTCGAGGCAACCCGGCGGTCCTGCATGCGATCACGCACGGCGAGCGCGAGCGCGCGGTAGTAATGCTCGGGCCGCAGCGCGGCCGCGGGGCGGCCGATCGAATAGCGCAGATGATCGGTGATCGCACGTTGCAGCGCGGCGGCGCCCATGCCCGTCCGGGAGTGCTCGATCAGTTCGGCCCGCCCTGGGCCGGTGGCAGGAATCTCGTCGGAGGGTGTCTGATCAAGATCAGTCATGGTGGGTCCTATCCCTGGAAATCTCGCCGGCGCACGGGGGAAACAGGCAAAGAGGCCTGCAGCGATGTTTGCACACCCGGCACGGGAATGCCGTCCGAACACATGAACAGCTGGCTATGTACTCGTTATGCACTAGTCTCACGCTACGATGAAACAGATGGCCAAGAAGGCGGTGACTCCCGGGCCGCGCGACGAGCGCGGGGTGCTGCAGGCGCGAATCCTCAACTCCGCCAGGCAGGAATTCGCCACGCACGGCTGGGCAGGAACGACGATCCGGGCCGTCGCCCGCACCGCCGACGTAGACCCGGCGCTGGTGTATCACTACTTCGGCTCCAAGGAGCGCCTGCTGGACGCGGCGACGGACCCGCCGGCCAAGTGGCTGGAAACCGTCGCGCAGACATGGGCCACGCCCCGCGACGAGTTGGGCACCCGCCTGGTCCGCACCGTGCTCGGCGCCTGGGCAGACGACGAGATCGGTCCGGTCCTGCGCGCCGTGGTGCTTACGGCCGCGCACGACGAGCGCACCCGGGAAAAGCTGCGCGCGGTGGTCGAGCGCAGCCTCATCGGCGGTTCGACGCTGGGTACCGACGAGACGGATCGGCTGCGGCGCAGCGGGTTGATCGCCAGTCAGCTGATCGGCTTCGCCCTGATCCGCTTCATCTGGAAAATCGAACCGGTGGCTTCGATGTCCGAAGAGGACGTGGTAGCCGCCGTCGCGCCCAACATTCAGCGGTACATCGACGGAGACGTCGTCGCCAGGCCGTCCAGCACCGGCGGCAGCGGTTCCTGATGGACAACGCCGAGGCGCTGAGTCGCGCGGGTGAGGGCGACGTAGAGTTCGGCGGCGCCGCGAGGGCCGTCGGCCAGGATCCGCTGCGGATCCACCACCAGAACGGCGTCGAACTCCAGCCCCTTGGTCGCTGACGGCAGCACCGCGCCGGGGACACCGGGTGGCCCGATCACCACGCTGGTGCCCTCGCGGGATCCCTCGTCACGCACGAAATCGTCGATGGCAGAAACTAATTGGCTTGCATCTACCCGTCGTGACCACGGCGGGGCGCCGCACGCGCGGACCGACTCGGGCGCCACGACGTCGGGTGCGAACTCGGCGAGCAACGCCGCGGCGACGGCCATGATCTCCGCCGGCGTGCGGTAGTTCACCGTCAGCGACCGGTAAACCCAGCGGCCGGGCACATAGGGCCGCAGCATCGCATCCCAGGACGTCGCACCGGCCGCGGACCGTCGCTGCGCGAGATCGCCCACTACGGTGAAGGATCTGGCCGGGCAGCGACGCATCAAGACCCGCCAGTCCATTTCGGACAGTTCCTGCGCTTCGTCGACCACCACGTGCCGATATGTCCAATTCCGGTCCACCGCAGCGCGTTCCGAGAGTTCACGCAGATCGCGTTCGACGAATCGGTCGGCGAGGTCCTCGCCGTAGAGCAGGTCCTGGGCGAGCAACTGGTCTTCGTCGTCCATCAGGTCTTCGCGGCTGACCATCAGGTCCAGGACGCCCGCCGCATAGGCTGCCTCTTCGGCTTGTTCCTGTGCGGCAGTCTTTCTGGCGAGTTCCTCGGCTTCTTTGTTGACGCCCAACAGATCCACCAGCTCGTCCAGCAGGGGCACATCGGATACCGTCCACGCGTCACCGCTCTCGCGCCACAGCGCGGAATCGGCACCCGCCGCGCGCAGCCTCTCGGGCGACTCGTACAGCGCGGACAGCAGCGCGTCCGGGGTCAGGATCGGCCAGAGCTCATCGAGCGCGGCGGCGAACGCGGCGTTGTCCGCGAGTTCTTCGATCAGCTCCTCGCGAAGCTTCTCCCACGCGTTGCGGTCCGACCGGGTCAGCCAGCCGCGGCCGATCTTGCCGATCGCCCGCTCGGTCAAGACCCACGTGACGATGTCGGTGAACGCGGCGCGGGCCGCGTTGTGCGGCAGCCCGGTGGCGCGCGCCTCCTCCCTGGCCCACTGCGCCGTCTCGGCGTCGATGCGCAGGGTGACATCGGACAGCTTGATGAGCAGCGGATCCTCCGGCAGCCGTTGGTAGTCGGCGATCGCGGCGGCGAGCACATCGAGGATCTGCAGTGAACCCTTGAGGCGCGCGGCGGTTGGCTCATCCTCGGCCGTAATGTGCAGACCGGGAACCAGATCGCCGACCGTCATGAACACCACGGTGGATTCGCCGAGTGAGGGCAGGACGCGGCTGATGTGGTCCAGGAATGCCGGATTGGGACCGATGACGAGCACGCCGTGGCGTTCCATCCGCTCGCGCTGGGTGTAGAGCAGATAGGCGACGCGGTGCAGCGCAACCACCGTCTTGCCGGTGCCGGGACCGCCCTCGATCACCAGCACCCCGGAGTGGTCCAGACGGATGATGGCGTCCTGCTCGGCCTGGATGGTTGCCACGATGTCGCGCATCCCATCACCGCGGGGGGCGTTGATCGCGGCGAGCAGGGCGGCGTCGCTTGAGCTTTCGCGCTTGTCTCCGTCGTCCGCGCGGCCGAGCACCTCGTCGGTGAAGTCGACGACGCGACGCCCGCGGGTGTGGAACTGGCGGCGCCGCCGGATGTCCTCGGGGTTGGCTGCCGTCGCGGTGTAGAACGGACGCGCCGCCGGCGCGCGCCAATCGATCAGCACCGGTTCGTACTCGTTATCCTCATCGAGCAGGCCGATGCGCCCGATATAGGACCGGTTGCCCGAAATACCATCCAGCCGACCGAAACACAGCCCGTCGTCGGCGACGTCGAGGCGCTTCATCCGCCGCGCCAGCGCCCGCACTTCGACATCGCGATCCATCGGCGTTTCGCCGTCGCCCCGCAAGGCGGCGCTGTACCTCGATTTCGCCTGCGCCCGTTCGGCGTCGAGCCGGGCATAAAGGCCGGTGACGTAGTCCTGTTCGAACCGCAGTTCGTCATCGAAGCTGGTAGCTGACTCCCGCAATTCACCCCCCAATCCATGGACCCCGACCCACGCGGCGGCGTCCGGCCAGCAATTGTGCGGCATGAACCGGGCCTTGCCGCAAGCCCCGGGGGCCGTTATAAGGTGAAAAGGGCTTGAAAAGGCTTTGCGCGCAACCTCGTCTTCTGGAGTCCCCATGACCGGACCGCCGCCCGACAACCCGTACGGTGGCTATCAGCCAGCCGGGGAATATCCGCCGTATCAGGGCGGCGGGTACCAGCCGCCACCACCGCAAGGACCTTACGGCGGCTACCCACCGCCTTCGCCGCAGCCTTATGGCGGGTTCTCGCCGCAGGGGCCCTATGGGCAGCCGATGAAGCCCAACAATTACCTGGTGTGGTCCATCATCACCATCTTCCTGTGCATGATCCCGGGCATCGTGGCCACGGTGTATTCCAGCAAGGTCGACGGGCTGTGGGCACAGGGGCGATGGGCGGAGGCGAGCAGGTCCGCGAACACGGCCAAGACGTGGGCCATCGTGGGAACGGTCCTCGGTGGGCTGCTCTGGTTGTCCTACCTGGGCAGGCTGGGCTCTCACGTCTCGTAGTCAGTCGCCGCCAGCCGGGCGATGGCGTCGGCCAGCGCGTCGGTGCTCAGCGGGGTGCCGGTAGCCAGCGGATGCAGCATGGCGCCGTCGAGAAACACCGCGATGGCGTCCGCGGCCCGCCGTCCGACCCGCGGCTCCAGCAGTGCGACGACGCCCTCGTTCCACACCCGGGCCAGGGGCCGCAATTCGTCCCGGTAACTCGCCGCCAGATACAACTCGTTGAGCGTCCGGTACCGGTCGTGGTCGGCCAGGTAGTCGGCGGTGAGCCGGGCCAGCACGGCCGGCAGGTCGGAGTCCGCGTCCAGTTCCTGCCGCCACTGCTCCAGGTGCTCGGCCGAGGTGGTGGCGGCATGCGCCAGGGCTGCTTCCCGCAGCTCGCCCAGGTCGCTGAAATAGTAGGTCGTCGACCCCACCGGGACGTCCGCCTCGGCTGCCACCAGGCGGTGTGTCAGCTGGCCGAGTCCGCGGCGGGCGATCACCCTGGTAGCCGCTTCGACGATCGCCTGACGGCGGCCGGCCGGGTCGCGCGGCCGGCGTTCGGGCGCGGAGCTCAATGCGCACCGCCGAGGTTGAGCGTGACGACCCCGCCGATGATCAGTCCGACACCGATCAGCTTTGCCGCCGACAGGGGTGAGCCGAGAAACGCCACGGCGATGAACACGATCACGGCCGTCCCGATCGCAGACCACAACGCGTAGGCGACATCGGTCTGCATCCCGCGCGAGATGGACAGCGCCAGCAGGGCAAATGACACCGCGTAACCGGCCAGGCAGATGACGGTCGGCCACAGCCGGGTGAAACCCTCGGTGCTCTTGAGCAGGCTCGTTGCCGCTACCTCCGCGAAGATGGCGACCAATAGGAATAGATATGCCACGACACTCTCCCTTGTGTACAGATGTACATGTACAAATGTACACTATCATCGTGGCGGGTCACCGCCGCGCGGCAGTCAGTTTCCCCATCGACCGAGGGCGGCCATCTGTTCCAGGAGGGTGATTCCGCCGTCGCGACGTTCGCGCAACACCTCGCCGGCCATCGTGTACGGGAGCGCTGCCTCGGGACTGCGTTGCGCCTGGGCGGCGATCGCGTCCATCAATGACTTCGCCATGGCCAGGCGTGGGTAGCGGGCATGGATGGCCGCGGCCGCCCGGTCGTCGATGAAGTCGGCGTTGCGGCCGAAATCGATCCCCACGCCGCCGTTGACCAGGTAGCAGATCGGCCCGCGGCGCTGGGCGATTCCGAACGAGCTGTGCAACGCAATCGCTTCCCATACCGCATCGATCACCGCACGCTCACAACCCTGCTCGGTCAGCAGGTTGGCTGCCAGGTCCGCGCCTTCGATCTCGAAGCGTTCCTTGCCGGCGGCGGCCGTACCGGCGCCGAGGTCATGCAGGACGCAGCCCAGGAACAGCGTCTCGCTGTCGAAATCCGGGCCGGGTTTCAAGCCTTCGTGTGCGGCGAGCAGCTCGCCGAATAGATAGCTGCGCACACTGTGGTTGAAGACGGACTCCGATTCGGTCGATCGGGCTAATTCAATTGCGGCGCAGGCAACTTCAGAGTTCAGGAGTGATGGTACCGGTTGCATGAACACGACTGTACGAGCCGCGGCGGTGTCAGCGTGAGTGGCGCAGCAGACACCGATCCCACTATTTCGGCCATGTCGGGCCGCGACCGTAACGTGGGCGCTATGACAAACGACCTCAACCACCGCGTGGCCGGCTTGTCGCCGGCAGTTCTGAGCCTGTTCCGGTTGGTCTACGGCTTCCTCTTCGCCGGCTACGGCTCGATGATTCTCTTCGGCTGGCCGGTCCCATCCGGGCAACCCGTCGGGGTCGGCGACTGGCCGGGCTGGTATGCCGGCGTGATCGAACTGGTCACCGGGTTGCTGATCGCTGCGGGACTGTTCACCCGTATCGCTGCCTTCGTGGCCTCCGGCCAGATGGCGGTCGCGTACTTCTGGATGCATCAACCGCTGGCGCTCTGGCCGATCAGCAATCCACCCGACGGCAACGGGGGAACTCCGGCGATATTGTTCTGTTTCGGCTTCCTGCTGCTGGTTTTCACAGGGCCCGGTCGGTACGCGCTGGGCGGTAGTCGGTTGCGGCTCAGATGATTCCGTTGACGCGTTCGCTGCAGTAGGTCCGTTTGGGCTGAGGAAACGTGACCGTGCGCGCCCCCGATGGGCAGGCCGATGTGTCGACGGTGTTGTCCAGCCGCGTGGTGATCCGCACCACGGTGCCGCCGGCGCCGCAGCTCACCGCGCGTATCGTCTCCCCGTTGTGATCGGACGAATAGCAATGGCTGACAAGCAGATTGGGTATGAAGCAGCGCCGCAAACCGTCGTGCTCGACGGATAGGTAGGAGCTGCTGTCGAGCTTGCCGTCCGGACAGTTCCCCCTGGAGTCCACCTTTGCGGCGTATTCGAGCACCGCCTCGGGATTGCCGCAACTCTTGGACTTCCAGCGCTGCTTGTCCAGGATTTCGTTGGTGAAACAGTCGCCCACCGCCAGTCGGGTACTCCGGCCGGCCGCCAGGGCCACCGTGCCGACGACCCCGAGGGCGCTCACGGCGAGCAATACGACACCCGCGATGATCAGGCCTGCGCCCGACTTGGGGGGTGGCGGCGGCAACGGCGGGTAGCCGCCACCGGGGTAGCCCGGGAATGCGGGCGGGTACCCGCCCGGATAGCCGGGCAGGTAGCCCGGCGGGTAACCGATCTGCGCCAGATTGCGCCGCGCCGAACGCTTCCGCACGCCGATTATCAGCAGCGTCACTCCCATGGCGGTGCAGACGAGTGCGCCGAGGACCCCCGCCGCCAACACCGCTCCCTGCATCAGCTGTCCAGATTGGTGCTGGTAGTGAACTCTTCCCACGCCGATATCTCGGCCGCTCTGCGTTCGGCGATGTGGCGGTAGGAGAACAGGGCATCCTCGCCGAGCAGCAGGAAGGCGGGGGGCTCGTCGGACTCGACTGCGGTGATGATCACCCCGGCCGCCTTGGCGGGGTCACCGGTCTGACTGCCGTGCATGGTGTCGTTCTCGATGCGCCGGCGCCCGGCGGTGTCGGCGTAATCGTCGATGACGCAAGAGGATTGGGTCAGCGAACGCCCGGCGAAATCCGTTCGGAAAGCGCCGGGTTCGACTATGGTGACCGAAATGCCCAGCGGCGCAAGCTCACCGTGCAATGCCCCGCTCATGCCTTCCACGGCCGCCTTGGCGGCCGAGTAGTAACCCGATCCGACCGGCGTCAGCTGCACGCCGATCGAGGAGATGTTCACGATCGCACCGGAGCGGCGCTCCCGCATGCCCGGTAGCACCGCCTTGATCATGGCGACGGCGCCGAAGAAGTGGGTTTCGAACAGGGCGCGCACATCTCTGTCGTCACCTTCTTCGATGGCGGCGCGATATCCGTAGCCGGCGTTGTTCACCAGGACGTCGATGCCGTCGAACCGATCCTGTGCCTGCTGGACCGCCGCACCGACCTGTTCGGCGTCGGTGACATCGAGGGCCACGGCCAGCGTGCGCTCGGATGCGGTCTCAGCCAGGTCGGCGATTTTCGCGACGTCGCGTGCGGTGACGACGACATTGTGGCCGGCGTCGATTACCGCCTCGGCGAGGGCACGGCCGAGGCCGGTCGAACAACCCGTGATGAGCCACGTAGACATCGGCGACCTTCCTTCCGGTCAGAGGCGTTAAAGCCAGCAGGCGGAACGGAATTCGTGACGTGTCTCGGTCAGCCTAGAATCCCATCTTCTGGCACTTGACGTTTCGGTTCTGACAGTACATTCCGCTACCGGTCCATTCTTTGGGTCCGGGGCCTTTCTCGGTGGCGTCCCGGTCGCGGGGATCCAGCGTCAATCCCGGCACTATGATCAGCAGATCGTCGATGATCTGGGGCGCCGCGTCGTCCGGATCGGCGCGGGCGACGCCCGCGCTCCCGAACACGGCAGTGATCGCGATCAGTCCGGCAAGCACCGCGGAAGCGAACCTGTGACGTGTCATTGGTCGCCCTCCCTGCCGATTGGCGCGAACGGTCAACTGCGGAGTCTACTCGCGACACGGTTTGTCCAGCCTCCCGTCTTTGCATCGCGAACCAGCTACAAACGCGCAACAACTTCGAGTTGCTGCCTCGCGCAAACCCGGACAGTAATCCCGCCGTGCCTAGCGTGTAGGCCGTGATGCCGATTTCCGCGGTTGTTCGCCGTGCTGCGGTATTCGCTGTGTGCCTTCTGTTGGTGACGCCCGCTGCCGCGGCGACTGCGCAGCCCGGCGCCGAACCGGTGTCGGGCACGGGATCACCGGCCGACGGTGTCCTGCCCCCTGGCACACCTGCGCGGGTCAACACCCCCGATGGCTGGACGCTGGCCCTCGGCGCGAAAGACGAGAAACAGGTTCCCGTCGCGCCGCTGACCACCGCGGCGTCCTCGCGCGAATACCTGTCCAGCGGAGTTTTCGTAGCGTCGCTGCAGGGTCCGGAACCTCCGCACGGCATCCTGGAAGTCGGCTATGAAATCGGCTGCGGCATCGACATGAGCACCGCCAACGGCGTCACCATGGCCAACGGCGGCGGTATCGCCCCGTCGCTCGGCGCGGAGTTGCCGCTGGGGCCGGGCCAGCCGCCGGTGCTGCTGCCGCTGATCACCGGCTCGTACAACGGGGTGGTGAGCGTAGGGATGAAGCCCGGCTTCGTCGTCGTGGTGCCGGTCGTGCGAAAAGAGTTCAAGGGCCCGAACCCCTGGATCATGATCAGCGACTTCCACATCAAGATCGACGGATGCGTGGGACAGTCGTTCATCCGCTCGTACTCGACCCTGACCCGCATCACCGATGAATCTGACGTGGTGGTGTCCTACGTCGGCACAACCAAGGCCGTCTGAGACGCGCGCAGGGTCAGCCGTCGAAGACCGGCCCGTCGAAACGTTCCAGAGTCACGAACTCGGAGACCGGACGGCGGCGCAGTTTCGTCAGCTGGCGCGGGGGCTTTCCGAGCGGCACCAGCGCCGCGACCGCGTGCGAACCCGGAATTCCCAGCAGCTCGCGGACCGCGTCTTCGCGTGGAATAGCCATCGTCGTGATGGTGCCGCCATAGCCTTCGTAGCGGGCGGCCAGCAGGATGCTCCACACCAGCGGGTACACCGAGGCTCCACCGGCGAGCCCGGCGCGGTCCAATTCCTGATCCAACGCCGCCACCACGTTCAGGTCGACGGAGACGACCAGGACGACGGCGGCGTTGATCATCGGCGCGATGAACGTCTCGGGAACCTCGGTGTCATCGATGACGTCTTGCGGCACCGCGGTGGGATGCACCGGATTCCAAGGGTTTTCACCGGCGGTCAGCTGGGCGAAATAGCGACGGGCGGCGGGTGCCCCCAATTCCGCGAGTCGCCGGCGGGTACCGGCGTCGCGCACCACCGTGATGTGCGCGCCCTGCCGGTTGCCACCGCTGGGAGCGAACCTGGCGTTGTCGAGGATGCGGTACAGGACGTCGTCGGGCAGTGGGTCATCGGTGAATTCCCTTGCGGCGAAGGTGCTTCGCAGGACGTCATAGAACTCCATGGCCCCGCCGTTCCAGCCGGAAGGTGCGTTGGATGCCGGTCGGCTCGGTGGTGAGGGTGACTTCCACCGCGCCGGTAGGACCCACGGTGTAGATCTCCTCGACGTCGGGCCCCTCCTGCCAGCGGCCCACCGGCTGGCGCCGCAGATCGTCACGGTCGCTGAGGGCCGGGTCGAACGGGAACAGGACCGGATCGTACGGCGTGACGTCGCCGTCGGGGCGCCCGTCGACCACGCGGCTGCACTCGACGAACCGGAAGTGCCCGATGTTGTGCGCCGCCCGGTACTTTCGGCTGACGACCAGCGGTGTGCGTCCGTCGGCGGGCAACGCGGCGTCTTTGGGCACGATCGGGTCGAAGACCACATCGGCGCCGGCGTGCGCCTCCCGGAACACCCCGAAATGACGCGAAAAGCGTTCGGAGAGAACGAAACCCGACTCCGTGTCCAGGAAGACGGCAAGTCCGATGGCGGTCGCGGCGAACGGGTGCGGTGAGCGCTTGACCCGCTTGTCGCCGAAGCTCGCGCGCAGCATCCGCGACACGATCGGGAAGCTGCCCGCGCCACCCACCACGTAGATACCCGCCACCTCTGACCACGGGACGTCTCTGCCGTCACCGACCGGGTCGTGCAGGACGCGCGAAAGAAGCTCCGTCGTCTTGTCGACGAGCGGTGCACACGCGGCGTACACATCGTCGATCGGGCAGGAGAACGGCGGGCGGTCGGCGCCGTCGATGACGGTCAGGTCCACCAGGAAACGCCGGGTCTGCGGACCGACCGCTTCCTTGCGCGTGGCGCACTCCTCCACGAGCAGTTCGTAGGCTGCGCCCCGCACGCCGGGCAGTTGTGAGTCGGCAAGCACCAACTGCGCGATCGCGTCGTCGAAGTCGTCACCGCCGAGCCGTTGAATTCCCTCGCTGACCACGACTTCGTTGACGTGCCCGGCCATTTTCAGCAGCGAGGCGTCGAACGTGCCACCGCCCAGGTCGTAGATCAGCACGTACTCGCGTTTGGCGGTGATCGTGGAGCGGTACCGGTGGGCGTATTCCAGTCCCGCGGCGGACGGCTCGTTCAGCAGCGCGACCACCTCGAACCCCGCCGCAGCGAAGGCGTCCAGGGTCATAAAGCGTTGGGCGCTGGATGAATTCGCGGGCACGCTGATGGCCGCCTGGACGGCCTCACCGCTGGCGGCGCCGGCATTCGAGCGCTCGATGAGATCACTTTTCAGTTGAGCCAGAAACCCGGTGAGCAGATCGGCCAACCGGTATTCACGGCCGGCCAGCCGCACCATGGTCTGCGGCCCGGCGTCGTTGAGCAGACGCTTGAACGACCTGAGCACCTCCCAGCCGGGTTCGTGGCGCACCGCCGCCGCGTCCAGGCCGTAACGCAACTCGCCGCCGGGATCGGCCGCTATCACCGACGGCCACGTGTCGACGCCGTCGTAGGCGACGACCGGGTAATTGCCCCGGTCGACGATCGCTGCGACGGTGTGGGTGGTGCCGAAGTCGATACCGACTCTCATTCCGCACAATTCTAGGGCCCGGCAAGGCAGTTCGGCACCATCCCGGCACCAGCGCGCCGCCGCGGGTGCGGTGACGCGGCGCTGAATCGTTCCTGGCCAGCCGATACGCAAGTGTTTTCGGGAACGTAAGTTGGCGACCTAAGTCCCTAGTGGGACCGCATGCGCGTTGCGCAAGCTGAACCCGCCGGCATTGCGCAAAGTAGAGGAAGCCGCCGATGGTTTCAGTTGAGTTGGAGAGGGTCACCAAGCTGCTGCGATCCGTCGGCGAGTTCTTCGCGATGTCACTGGACACGTTCGTGGCCATGTTCAAGCTGCCGTTTCCATGGCGCGAATTCCTGCTGCAGAGCTGGTTCGTGGCACGGGTCTCACTGATTCCGACGCTGCTGCTGACCATTCCGTTCACGGTGCTGGTGGTCTTCACCCTCAACATCCTGTTGGTGGAGTTCGGTGCCGCCGACTTCTCCGGCACCGGCGCGGCGACCGCCTCGGTGACCCAGATCGGCCCGGTGGTGACGGTTCTCGTCGTCGCCGGCACCGGGGCCACCGCCATGTGCGCCGACCTCGGTTCCCGCGCGATCCACGACGAGCTCAACGCGTTACGAGTGATGGGCGTGGACCCCATTCGCCGGCTGGCGGCGCCCCGGGTGTTGGCCGCCACCGTTGTCGCGGTGTCCCTGGTGTCGCTGGTGACCCTGGTGGGTCTGGCCGGCTCGTTCGTCTTCTCGGTATTCGTTCAGCACGTCACTCCCGGGGCCTTCGCCGCCGGTCTGACACTGATCACGCACCTGCCCGATCTGATCCTCGGCCTGGTCAAAGGTGCGCTGTTCGGGATGGCGGCGGCCCTGATCGCCTGCTACAAGGGCATTTCCGTGAGCAAGGGGCCGCAGGGCGTGGGCAACGCCGTCAACGAGACGGTCGTCTACTCCTTCATCGCCCTGTTCCTGATCAACATCGTCGCCACCGCGGTCTTCTACACGGGGCCGCAATGAACGTGGTGGCGAGCTGGAATCACGTTGGCGCCCAGGTGGCTTTCTACGCCCGGACATTCGCAGAGATGCGTACCGCCTTCCGGCGGTACGGCAGAGAGATGGTACGACTCGTCGCCCAGATGAGCATGGGCACCGGAGCGCTGGCAGTGATCGGCGGGACGGTGGTCATCGTCGGCTTCCTGACCCTCTCGACCGGAGCCGTGATCGCCGTTCAGGGCTACAACCAGCTGTCGGGCATCGGCGTGGAAGCGATGACAGGCTTCATCTCCGCCTACGTCAACGTCCGGATCATCGCTCCGGCGGTGGCCGGGGTGGGCCTGGCCGCCACCATCGGGGCCGGCTCCACCGCGCAACTGGGGGCGATGAGCATCGCCGACGAAATCGACGCACTGGAAGTAATGGCGGTCCGCTCGGTGGCCTACCTGGTCTCCACCCGGGTGGTGGCCGGTGTCGTCGTGGTCATCCCGCTGTACTGCGTGGCTGTGGTGTGCGCCTTTCAGGCCGCGCGATTCGGAACCACCAGGCTCTATGGACAGTCCACCGGCGTGTACGACCACTACTTCCACACCTTCCTCAACTCGATCGATCTGCTCTGGTCGTTCGTCACGGTGATCGTCGCGGCGATCGCAATCATGTTGGTGCACACCTATTACGGCTACACCGCACGCGGTGGTCCCGCCGGGGTGGGGGAGGCGGTGGGCCACTCCGTGCGCACTTCGTTGATCGTATTGACCCTTGTGGTGCTTGCGATTTCGCTGTCCGTCCACGGCCAGTCCGGTCACTTCAACTTGTCGGGCTAGCGGGCGGATCGGGGTCGGCATGCAGGAGCCACGACCAGGGGGAATGCATCCCGCATGGTGGACCCTCATACTGCTCGTGTCGACGATCGGCGTCGTCGCGGCGACCTCGGCGCTGTTCAGTGGGTCGTTCAAATCCTATGTTCCGGTCACCTTGGTCTCGGACCGGGCCGGCCTGGTGATGGACCGCGGCGGCAAGGTCAAGATGCGCGGCGTGCAGGTGGGCCGGGTCGGCGCCGTCAGCACCGGCAAAGACGAGGTGCGCCTGCGGCTGGACATCTACCCGGCAGAGATCAGGCACATCCCGGCGAACGTGCGGGCCCGCATCCGGGCGACCACGCTGTTCAGCGCCAAATATGTCGACCTGGTCTACCCCAGTGACCCCAGCGGCCGACACCTGGCCGCCGGCGCTGCGATCAGGGTCGACAGCGTCGGCACCGAGGTCAACACGATGTTCGCCAACCTGGTCAAGGTGCTCAGCCAGATCGACCCGGCCAAACTGAACGGGGTGCTGTCGGCGCTGGCTGAAGGGCTGCGCGGACACGGGGCAGCCATCGGTCAGGGCATCACCGATGCCAATGAGGTGCTCCGGGCGGTCAACCCGCGCGCGGAGATGATCCGCGCCGACACCCGGGCGGCCGGCAGCGTCGCCGACACGTATAGTGCTGCGGCACAGGACATTCTGCGAACGCTGGACACAGCCAGCGTCACCAGTTCGACACTCTCCGACGCACCCGACCTGGATGCCTTGCTGACCAACGTCATCGGGCTGTCGCGCAGCGGAACCCAGGTTCTGGGAGCTAACCGGGACAACCTGATCAAAGCCGTGAACCTGCTGGAGCCCACCACCGGCCTGCTGATGAAGTACAACCCCGGACTGACGTGCATGCTGGTCGGCGCAAAGCTCGCCCTGGACACCGGCTACCTGGACGCGACCGGAGGCGCGAACGGGTACTCACTGGTCATCGACAGCACTCCGCTGTTCGGCGCCGATCAATATCGTTATCCGCAGAACCTGCCGATCGTCGGGGCCAAGGGCGGTCCGGGCGGTAGGCCGGGTTGCGGATCCCTGCCCGACGTAGCAGCGAATTGGCCGCTGCGCCAACTCATCACGGACACCGGCTGGGGAACCGGACTCGACATCCGGCCCAACCCCGGCATCGCGTTCCCCGCCTACGCCGACTACCTCCCGGTCACCCGCGGGATCCCCGAGCCGCCCAGCATCCGCTACCCGGGCGGCCCGGCGCCCGGACCGATCCCGTATCCCGGGGCACCGCCCTACGGCGCCGCGCAGTACGCCCCCGACGGAACACCGCTCTACCCGGGCCTACCCCCGGCGCCCCCGCCGGGCGCACCGCGCGAACCCGGGCCCGCGCCACCGGGATCCGAACCGTTCGTGCCACCGGCGCCCGCTCAGGTGCAGCCCACCCCGAGCGGCCACTAGTACCCAGGAGCAGACCACGTGAGAATGACTGTGCTAGGGGCGATCTGGCGGCTCGCTGCCTTCATGGCCGTGTGCGTGCTGGGCCTGGTTGCCATGCTGGCGATTTTCGCCGACCTGCGGTTCGGGAAAGAGAAGCAGTACCGGGCGACGTTCAGCAACGTCTCCGGGCTGGAGGCCGACAACTTCGTGCGCATCGCCGGAGTCGAGGTCGGCCAGGTCAAGAAGATCTCGATCCAGGATGACGGCACCGCCCTCGTCGACTTCAGCGCTGACGATTCCGTGGTACTGACCGAGGGCACCCGGGCGGTCATCCGGTACCAGAACCTGATCGGCGGGCGTTATCTCGCCCTGGAGGAAGGCCCGGGCGGCGCAAGGCAACTCACACCGGGCGGCACGATTCCGCTGGCCCGGACCGCGCCCGCGCTGGACCTGGACGCGCTGATCGGCGGCTTCCGGCCGCTGTTCCACGCGCTGGATCCCAACCAGGTCAACGTGCTGTCCAGCGAGCTGATCAAGGCATTCCAGGGTGAGGGCGCCACCATCAGCTCGGTCCTGGTGCGCACCGCGGCACTGACGAACACGCTTGCCGATCGGGACACGCTGATCGGGCAGGTCATCGGGAACTTGGACACCGTGCTCGGATCGCTGGGCGACCAGAGCACCCAGTTCGCCAAGGCCGTCGACGCATTGGCGCAATTGCTCGCCACATTGGCCGACCGAAAGCAGGACATCAGCACCTCGCTGGCCTATGGCAACGCGGCGGCCGGCTCCGTCGCCGATCTGCTGGCACGGGGACGGCAGCCGCTCGGGAAAGCCCTGCACGAGTCGGACCGGGTAGCGGGTCTCGCCCTGGACGACCACGACTACTTCGACGATCTGCTCAACACGCTGCCCGATGCCTATCAGATGCTCAATCGCCAGGGCCTGCACGGCGACTTCTTCAGCTTCTATTTGTGTGACCTGATCTTGAAGGTGAACGGCAAAGGGGGGCAACCGGTTTACGTCAAGGTGATCGGTCAGCCGTCGGGGAGGTGCACGCCGCGATGAAGTATTTCTCCGAGCGCAATCCACTTGTCGTCGGCGCAGTCGGCGTGGTGGTCGTCGCCGCGGCGGTGGTGACCGCCCTGACGTACAGCAAGCTGCCGTTCTTCAAATCCGCGAAAGAGTATTCGGCCTACTTCGCCGAAGCGGGCGGGCTGTTGATCGGGACCGCGGTGCAGGTCTCGGGATACAAGGCGGGCAAGGTCGACAGCATCGCCCTGGACGGGCCCCGCGTGCTGGTCACCTTCGAGGTCGACAAGCACATCCGGCTCGGCGAACGCACCGAGGCGTCCATCAAGACCAAAAGCCTGCTGGGCGCCAAAATCCTGGAGGTGACGCCCCGGGGCGACGGCCGGCTGCGCGGGCCGATTCCGCTTGAGCGCACCACATCGCCGTACCAGCTTCCCGACGCACTCGGGGATCTGGCGGCCACCATCAGTGGACTGGACACCAACCGCCTGTCCGAATCGCTGGGGGTGCTGGCCGACACCTTCTCCGACACCGCGCCCGACCTCAAGATCGCGCTGAGCGGCGTGGCCCGGTTCTCCGCGGTGCTGGCCGACCGGGACGCGCAACTGCGAAACCTGTTGTCCAACGCCAATAAAGCGACAACGGTGCTGGCCGGGCGCAGCGACCAGATTGTGCGTCTGGTTGCCGACAGCAATGCCGTCCTCACCCAATTGCGCAGCCAGAGCCGGGCCCTGGATCAGATATCCGGCAACATCGAGGCAGCGAGTCGTCAGGTGAAAGGCTTCATCGCCGAACACCGGCAGACGCTCAAACCGACGCTGGACAGACTCAATGCGGCGCTGGCGATCGTCGACCGCCGCAAGGAGCGGATCGCGCTGGCAATCAAGAAGTTCGACGACTACGCGCTGTCGCTGGGCGAGTCCATGTCCACCGGGCCATGGTTCAACTTCTACATCGCGAACCTGATCCCCGGCCAGTTCATCCAGCCCTTCGTCGACGCGGCGTTCTCCGACCTGGGGCTGGACCCCAATGTGCTGTTGCCCTCACAACTCACCGACCCCGAAGTCGGTCAGCCCGGCACACCGGCGTTGCCGATGCCGTAC
Organism: Mycobacterium sp. Z3061; assembly: GCF_031583025.1. NCBI lineage: Bacteria > Bacillati > Actinomycetota > Actinomycetes > Mycobacteriales > Mycobacteriaceae > Mycobacterium > Mycobacterium pumcae. The sequence continues at coordinate 2,021,193 of NZ_CP134062.1, forward strand.
CCGCGCACCGGCCAGGGCGGCGAGCCACGGTTGACCCTGCCGGACGCCATCACCGGTAACCCCGGCGATCCCCGCTATCCCTACCGCGAACCGCCGCCCGCACCACCGCCGGGCGGGCCGCCACCGGGACCACCGGCATTGGCGCCCGGTCAGACGTCCCCACCGCCGGTGCCGACGCACCCGCCGGTATTCGTGCCGGCTCCGGGGGAACAGAGATGAACCGCAACGTCATTCGCCTCGGACTGGGTGCCGTGCTGGTGCTCACCCTGATCGCCGGAGTGGCGGCGGCCTGGCATGGCCTTGCGGCTTCCGGCAAGACCAGGGTGGTCGCCTACTTCCAGAACAGCAACGGCATCTTCGCGGGCGACGAGGTGCGCATCCTGGGGGTAGCCGTCGGCAAGATCGACACCATCGAACCCCAGCCCCGACGCGTCAAGATCACCTTCTTCTACGACTCCAAGTACCAGGTGCCCGCCGACGCCAAAGCGGTGATCCTGTCGCCGTCACTCGTCACATCGCGGGCCATTCAGCTCACGCCGGCCTACACCGGCGGCCCGCAACTGCCCAACGACGCGGTGATCCCGCTGGAGCGCACCGCGGTACCGGTGGAGTGGGACGACCTGCGTTCGGATCTGGAAAGACTCGCGCAGATGCTGCAGCCCACCCGGCCCGGCAACGTCAGCCCCCTCGGCGCGGTCGTCAACACCGCCGCTGCCAACCTGCGGGGCCAGGGCGCAACCATCCGGGACACCCTTCTCAAGCTTTCCCAGGCTGTTTCGGCGATCGCCGACCACAGCAACGACCTCTTCAGCACGGTGCGCAACCTGTCGATCCTGGTTTCGGCGCTGCAGAGCAGCGCGGACCTGATGACGCAGCTCAACGAGAACCTCGCCGCGGTGACCGGACTGCTGGCCAACGATCCCAACGAAGTGGGCAGTGCCGTGGCCGCCCTTGCCGAAGTGACCCGTGACGTCACGGGATTCGTGGCCGAGAATCGGGAAGCGCTGGGCACTTCGGCCGACCAGCTCGCGTCGGTGTCCCAGGTGCTCAACGCCAGTCTCGGCGACATCAAGCAGGCACTGCACATCGCCCCGACCGAACTGCAGAACTTCATGAACATCTACCAGCCGGCGCAGGGCACGTTGAGCGGAGCGCCGGCGTTCAACAACTTCGCGAATCCCATCGCTTTTCTCTGCGGAGCCATCCAGGCGGCGTCGAGGCTGGGGTACCAACAGTCGGCGAAGTTGTGTGTGCAGTACCTGGCGCCGATCATCAAGAACCGTCAGTACAACTTCCCGCCGCTGGGCGAGAACACGGTGGTCGGTGCCACGGCGCGACCCAATGAGGTGACCTACAGCGAGGACTGGCTGCGGCCGGACTACGTTCCACCACAACCGAATACGCCATTCGGGGCCGGACTTGTGCCGTTGCCGGCCGAGATCCACGCCACCGATCCCGCCGACGGACTGCCGGGACTGCTGCTGCCGGAGGGGGGTAACTGATGGTTCGCCGTGCGACGGCAGCTCTGTTGTTGGGGATGGTTGTGCTGGTTCTGGGTGGCTGCGGATGGCGCGGTCTCAATTCGTTGCCACTGCCGGGCAGTGTCGGTAACGGCCCCGGCTCGTTCATGATTCACGTCCAGATGCCCGATGTCGGGACCCTGGAGCAGAACTCCCGCGTCCAGGTTGGCGATGTCACCGTCGGCAACGTCACCAGGATCGAGCGACAGGCCTGGCATGCGCTGCTCACCATCAGGCTCAACGGTGACGTCGACCTGCCGGCCAACGCGACCGCGACGATCGGACAGACCAGCCTGCTCGGTTCGCTGCACATCGAACTGGCACCGCCGACCGGCGTCCCGCCGCAGGGCAAGCTGAGAGAGGGATCGCTGATACCCCTGGCGTCGGCCGGCAGTTACCCGTCGACCGAGCAGACCCTGGCAGCTATCTCGTTGCTGCTCAACGGCGGTGGCATCGGCCAGATTCAGGACATCACCGAGTCGTTGAGCACGGCTCTGTCCGGACGGGCCGACGACCTGCGCAGCCTGATCGGGCAGCTGGACCGGTTCACCGGCTCGGTGAACGATCAGACCGGTGACATTCTGGCCGCCACCGAACACCTGAACAACCTGGTTGGCCAGCTCGCCGAGCAGCGTCCGGTACTGGACCGGGCGCTTGCGACCATGCCGAATGCGCTTGCGACCCTCAAACAGGAGCGCCAGCAACTGGTCGAAGCCCTCGATCAGATCGGCAAGTTCAGTGCCCTGGCGGCCGACTCCGCCAACCAGACCAAGGACGCTCTGGTCAAGGAGCTGAAAGACCTGGGTCCGGTGCTGGAATCACTCGCCAATGCCGGTCCGGCACTGACGCGCTCACTGGGACTGCTGCCCACCTACCCATTCCCGAAGGACACCATCAGCAAGTGGGCCCGCGGCGACTACGCAAACCTGACCGCGATCATCGACCTGACACTGAGCCGGCTCGACGCCTCCTTCCTCACCGGCACCCGGTTCGAGGGCAATCTGACCGAACTCGAACTACAGTGGGGCCGCACGATCGGCCAGATGCCCAGCCCGGCTACTGCCGGCAATCCCCTTGTGGCGCCTTACCATTGGGATCAGGGGCCCTGACATGCCGCCGCTGACGAGACGAATCCTGATCCAGCTGGCGATCTTCGGGGTGGTCGCGCTGGTGGGTGGCGCGGCGATGGCCCTGGGTTATATGCAGTTGCCGGCCATGTTCGGCGTGGGACGCTACCAGGTCACCGTGGAGTTGCCGCAGGCCGCGGGTCTCTACGTCAGTGGGAACGTCACCTATCGCGGCACCGAGGTCGGCCGCGTCGAGAGCGTGCGGCTTACCGACACCGGCGTCGCGGCCGTGCTTTCGCTCAAATCGGGCGTTGACATCCCTTCGGATCTCGATGCTCAGGTGCACAGCCAGTCGGCGGTAGGGGAGCAGTACGTGGCGCTGTTGCCGCGCCGGGATTCCCGGCCGCTGCGCAACGGCGACGTGATCACCCGGGACCGTGTGTCGGTGCCGCCCGATCTGGACACCTTGCTGGACTCGGTCAACAGGGGTATGGAAGCGATCCCGCGCGACAACCTGAAAACCGTTGTGGACGAGTCTTTCACGGCGGTGGGTGGCCTGGGGCCCGAGCTTTCCAGGCTGGTGACGGGCACCAGCGCGTTGTCCAGCGACGCCCGCAAAAATCTGGGGCCGCTGCTCACGCTCATCGACCAATCCAGGCCGGTGCTGGACAGCCAGGCGGCGTCCCCGGACGCGGTAACGCAGTGGGCCGCCCATCTGTCAGATATCAGCTCGGGGCTGCAACGAAACGACGGCGCCCTGAAAGACGTGCTGCGTGACGCGGGACCCGCGGCGATCGAGGTGCGCCGGCTGTTAGACCGGGTGAACCCGACGCTGCCGATCCTGCTGTCCAATCTGATCGGCGTCGGCCAGGTCGCCCTGACGTATCACGCCGGAATCGAGCAGCTGCTGGTGCTGCTTCCCCAGGCCGTGGCGACGATTCAGGCCATCGGCGTCCCCAACCGAAACACCAAACAGGCCTACCGGGGCGCCTTCCTTAGTTTCAATCTGCGGCTCAACCTGCCACCGCCGTGTACCACCGGCTACCTGCCGGCCCAACAGCAGCGGGTGCCTTCCTGGGAGGATCACCCGGACCGGCCGCCGGGTGATCTGTACTGCAGGGTGCCGCAAGATTCGCCGAACAACGTTCGCGGCGTTCGCAATACACCGTGCGTAGAACAACCAGGCAAACGCGCGCCCACGGTCGCGATGTGTGAGAGCGATCAAACCTATGTACCGCTCAACGACGGCTACAACTGGAAGGGCGACCCGAACGCGACGCTGTCGGGTCAGCCCGTCCCGCAGCTGCCACCGCCGTTACCTGTCCCGGCCGCCGAATATGACCCCGCCACCGGCAGTTACCTCGGCCCCGACGGGCGCGTCCACACCCAGTCTGATCTGGCCATCGCCGGCGGGCAGCGCACCTGGCAGTCGATGCTGTTGCCGCCGGGGAGTTGATCGGGGCAGTCACGCACATCGGCCGAGCATTGTGGCAGCGGCACAACGGGATTAGATTCTGCCCCTATGGAGCCTCAATGGCGGCCGCTTCGGGAGCCGGCCGCCCGGCGTGTGTGGGAACAGGTGTTGCGGCCGGTCGCTGCCCAATTGCGCTCGGAAGCAACAGAACTGGCTGCGGAGATAGTTGAGCGGTACCAGGCCGTAGTGCCCACGGTAGTCCCCGACCCACCGGCTGTGTCCGAGCAGCTGATCAGCGTCGAAGACAGCCTGCGCCAAGTAGCCCAGTGCATCGATATGGGCGACGACCCGCGCGGGCTCGAACTCACCCCATCCACCGTCGTCATTGCGCGCTCCGGTGTGCAACGAGGGATACCTCTCAACGATCTTTTTCGATCCGTGCGCCTGGCGCACGAGAGAGCGTGGCAGTGGACGTTCAAGCAGATCGTGACGAGGGCGCCGACAAGCGAACAGGCCGCGAGCCTCGAGCTTGTGAGCACCTTCTTCTTCGCTTATGCCGACGTGATTCTGCTCGAGGCCGAGCACCACTACGAAATCGAGCGCGAAGCGTGGCTGCGAGGCACGGCTGCCGCGCGGGCAGCGGCGGTGGAAGACATCCTCGCCGGAACCGAAGTCGACGCTCAACGTGCTTCGAAACGCATGCGCTATGACATCAACCGCCACCACCTCGGTGTCCGCGCCTGGCTCGATAGCTCGAGTGACGACCCCGGGTTGCAGAGCACACTCACGGCGGCGCTGTGGCAGCTCACCGAGGCGCTGTCGGCGCAAAGTCCCATGATCCTTCCCGCCGGTTCGATGGCAATCACAGCCTGGCTCAGCCGGCCGCAGGCGTTCACCGCGGCCGAGCTGGCGTCCCTGGGCGATGACGCTCGATCACCCGACGGGGTGTCGGTGGCGCTCGGTGAGCCGGGATGGGGGATCGGCGGCTTCCGCCGCACCTATCTCGAAGCCTCGCACGCCCACCGACTCGCTTCGTTGCTGGGCGAGCGTGCCGCGGTCGTGACTCGTTACCGAGACGTGGCCGTCGCGGCGCTGGCCAGCACGGACGACGAGCATGCCGTGGCATTCGTCAAGCGCGTCCTCGGACCGTTGGCCGTCGACGATGAAGCGACTTACCGCATCGCGGCCACCCTGGCGGTGTACCTCGATGAAAACCGGAGCCCGGGCAAGGCGGCGCAACGGCTTTCGGTGCACCCCAACACCGTCAGCTATCGCGTCCACCAGGCGGAGCAACTCCTCGGCCGCCAGATCGACAACAACACCCTGGAGCTGTCGGTGGCCCTGGCGTTGCTGCCCGCGGTGCGGGGGCTCACCGAGCACGGTGGTTTTGTGCCGGCAACACAAATGCGTTGGTGAACTCTGTCGCCCCGCCCCGAGCCGATGTCGCGACCGTTGCTTAGCGTTTTGCGGCATCGGCGCCCATGCCGATCCAGGACGAGGAGGAGCAGATGCAAGCGCTACAGGAACTCGACGTCAACTACATGCACGGGTCTGACAACCCGTGGGTACCCTTCACGCCCCTGAGCGACCAGGTCTTCTTGAAATACTGGAAGATCGATCCGGTGCGCGCGGAGTCTATCGTGTCGATGAAGATCCCCGCCGGGGTCGAACTGGGAACCCACTATCACACCGGAATCGTTGTGGCGCATACCATTAGCGGAGCTTGGCGCTATAAAGAGAGCGACTGGATCGCGCGGGCCGGCGACACCCTGTACGAGGTGGCGGGTTCGTCGCACACTCCCGAAAGCTTCGAGGACACCGAGGTCTTTTTCATTCTGGTCGGTGAGTTGCTGTTCCTCGACGAGGACAACAGGATCCTGTGGCAGGAAAACCACAAAACATCGCTTCAGCGATACCACACCTATTGTGCCGAAAATGGAATACCGGCACGGGATCTGACTAGCTGGGGTCCCTAGCGGCCACCGCATCCCACTGGCGCTGGACATCACGTTCGGCGGCGGTGGGGATCAGCCCGGACGGCGCGAAGCGCCGGGAGCTCACCTGATCGTCTTCGGTCAACGGCCTTCCGGCGCCTCGAATCACCTTGACTGACAGCAGGATCGCGGCGGCGACGATGACCAGGACCACTGTTGCGAAGACGATCGACAGGGTGCCTTGCACGAACGCGTTGCGGATGACGTCGTCGAGCTGCTGCGCGGTGGCCGCCGAACCGAAGGATGTCTTGCCGGCGTCGCGGGCCGCCGAGTACTGGAAGTACTGCGTCCAGTAACCGACTTTGGGGTCCCCGGAGAAGATCTTCTGCCACGATGCCGTCAGCGTGACCGCCAGATCCCACAACAGCGGAACACCGGGAATCCAGGCCCATTTCACGTGGCCCCTTTTGATCACGATCACCGTGATGACGGTCAGCGAGATACCCGCGAGCAATTGGTTGGCGATCCCGAACAGCGGGTAAAGCGAGTTGATGCCACCCAACGGGTCGGTCACGCCGAGCAGTAGCGTGCTGCCCCACGCGGCGACCACCACCAGGCTGCACAGCCAGGCACCCGGGCGCCAACTGGGATTGCGGAACTTGTGCAGTGCGGGGCCCAGGTTTCCGAGTGCGTCGGAGACCATGAATCGCGCTACCCTGGTACCGGCGTCGACGGTGGTCAGGATGAACAGCGCCTCGAACATGATCGCGAAGTGGTACCAGAAGGCCTTGAGGGCGGTGCCGCCGAACACCCGGTGCAGAATCTCCGACATCCCGAAGGCCAGGGTCGGGGCACCGCCGGTGCGCGAGATGATCGTTTTTTCACCGACACCGGCAGCGGCTTGGTTGATCTGCTCCGTGGTCGCCGACGGCCCACTCAACCCGAGCCCGTTGACGTACCGCGCGGCGGTGGCGGCGGTGGCGTGAGTCTGCGCCGACGGCGCGTTGATCGCAAAATACAAGTGCTGGTCGAGAATTGATGCGGTCAGCAGCGCGACGACGGCGACGAACGACTCGGTGATCATTCCGCCGTAGCCGATGAGGCGCATCTGCCCTTCCTTTTCGAGCATCTTGGGCGTCGTCCCGGAGCAGACGAGCGAATGAAAGCCGGACAGCGCACCGCAGGCGATGGTGATGAAAAGGAACGGGAACAACGAACCGGCGAACACCGGGCCATCGCCGCTGAGAGCGAACCGCGAGACCGGCGGCGCCTCGAGGACCGGATGCGCCACACAGACGCCGATTGCCAGCAGGGTGATGGTGCCGACCTTCATGAAGGTCGACAGATAGTCACGCGGTGCCAGCAGGAGCCACACCGGCAACACCGATGCCGCGAGGCCGTAGACGATGAGCAGCCAGGCCAGCGTGACCGGCGACAGGGTGAACCACCGTGCGCCCCAGGACGTGCCGGCGACCCAGTCACCCGAGATCACGGCGAGCAGCAGCAGGCCCACCCCGATCGCCGACACCTCCGAGATCTTCCCGGGACGCAGGAATCGCAGGTAGCAACCCATGAACAGGGCGATCGGGATGGTCATGGCGATCGAGAAGACACCCCACGGGCTCTGCGCCAGCGCGCGGACGATGATCAGCGCAAGCACCGCGATCAGGATGGTGATGATGACCGGTATGCCCAGCAGCGCTGCCGCTCCGGCGGTCGCGCCGAGTTCGTCGCGGACCATCTGACCCAGCGATCGGCCGCGCCGACGCGTGGAGATCCACAGCGTCAGGTAGTCCTGCACGCATCCGCCGAGCACGGCGCCGACGACGATCCAGATGCTGCTGGGCAGGAAACCCATCTGGGTGGCGAGCACTGGGCCGACGAGTGGACCGGCGCCCGCGATCGCGGCGAAGTGATGGCCGAACACCACCCGCCGGTCGGTCGGCACATAGTCGGTGCCGTCGTCGAGAATTTCCGCCGGTGTCGCGAAGTCGTCCCTGGGGCGGACGATCTTCGCCTCGATCAGCCTGGCGTAGAACCGGAACGCGATGATGTAGGTGCACACCGCCGCGACCACGATCCACACGGCGTTGACCGCCTCGCCGCGGACGAAGGCGACGATCGTCCAGGCGGTCGCGCCGATGACCGCGATGAGACCGAAGACGACCTTGTGTCCGAGGTTGATGGGGGAGCGGTCGACGATGGCGACGGGTGGGAGGTCAGGCTCGGTGCGGATGTAGCTGATGTCGCTGTCGGCCACGGCGCACACCCTACGCGGGTGCTGCGGGAATCGCCCGACGAGCGCGGGATCAGTACATGGCGCGCACGGCGTCGATGGTGTCGGCCTCAGCGGGGCTCTTGTCGTCGCGGTAGCGCAGCACCCGCGCGAACCGCAGAGCCACGCCGCCGGGATAGCGGCTCGAGCCCTGCACCCCGTCCAGGGCGATTTCGACCACCTGCTCGGGTCTGACCGCTACGACGTACCCGTCGGTGCCGTCGGTCGCCAGCTCGGTGAACCGCCGGGTCTGCCACTCCAGCATGGTGTCGGTCATCCCCTTGAAAGTCTTGCCGACCATGACGAAGCCGCCGGATTCTGGGTCGCGGGCGCCGAGATGGATGTTGGACAACTTGCCGCTGCGACGTCCCGAACCCCACTCCACGGCCAGCACCACCAGGTCCAGGGTGTGCACCGGCTTGACCTTCAACCAGCCCGCCCCGCGCCGCCCCGCCTGATACGGGGCGTCCGGCGCCTTGGCCATCACACCCTCGTGACCTGCGGCCAGAGTTGCGTCCAGGAATGCGGTCGCGGCCGTGGCATCGGAAGTGACCAGCCGATCCACCCGGTGCTGCGCGGGCACCAGCTCATCCAGCGCGGCGAGCCGCTCAGTGGTCGGCGCATCCAGTAGGTCGACTCCGTCGCGATGCAGGATGTCGAAGAAGAACACCGAGAGCGGTTGCTTGTCGCGCGCGGCAGCCACATCCACCGATCGCCCGAATCGCGACGCGGTGACCTGAAAGCGGTGCGGCCTGTTGTCCGGGCGCAGCGCGATCGCCTCCCCGTCGGCGATCAGGTCGGACACGGGCAGGGCCAGCGTGGCCTCCACGACCTCGGGCAACCGGGCGGTGACGTCGTCGAGGCTGCGGGTGTAGACGGTGACATCATCACCGCGGCGGTGGATCTGCACTCGTGCGCCGTCCAGCTTCGCCTCGAAAATGGTTGTGCCGTTGTGGCGTTCGAGCGCACCGGCGACGTCGGTCGCGGTCTGCGCCAACATCGGCCCGACCGGCCGTCCGACTTGCAGGGTGAAGGCGTCCAGCGATCCACCTGCCAGGGCGGCCGCGGCGACCGCCGGCAGCTCCCCGCCCAGCATGGCCGCCCGCTGCACCGCGGCGGCGGGGAGCCCGGCGGCTTTGGCCACGGCGTCGGTCATGATCCCGATGAGTGCGCCCTGACGCAGCTCCCCGCCGAGTAAGCGGACCATGAAGGTCTGCTCGGTTTCGGTGGCCGCGGCGAACAGTTCGGTGAGCAGGGCGGCGCGCCGCGCCTGGGAACCCTTGCCGGCGGCTGCGCCGATCTCGGTGAAAGTGGCGTCGACCTTTCCGACGGTCAGCGTCGGATCGGCTGCAGGCGGGGGGAGTGATCGCAGCGCCGCCCAACCGACGCCGATCTGACGTTGCCGAAGCTCGCCGGAAAGCCAGGACACGACGGTGGCGACCAGTTCGGGATCGGTGGCGGCACCGCGCAGCAGGTCGGCGATGTGGGCGACCTTGGTCAGCCGCGACGAGGTGGCGCCCACATTAAGCGAAGTGCTTGCTACGTCGATGAGGAGCACGGTTTCGAGCTTGGCATGGCTCGGTGACACGGAGTCGGACCGGACGCGCTACCGTGACGGGTTAACGTTACAAATCTTAGTCAAAGTGACAAGCCAGATATTGGAGGTTCGGGTGGAGATCAGCGGGAAGAAGGTCGTCGTCATCGGCGGCGCCTCGGGGATGGGACGGGCCAGCGCCGAACTTCTGCACCAGCGCGGTGCCCAGGTGGCGGTGCTCGACCGGGAGAGTTCGGACGGCAAGGCGGTAGCCGACGGGATCGACGGGAAGTTCTATCCGGTCGATGTCACCGACTTCGCCGACACCGAGCAGGCGTTGCAGGCGGCGGTCGACGATCTCGGTGGCCTGCACGTCACGGTGACGACCGCCGGTGGTGGCATCGCCAAGCGGACCATGACCAAGTCCGGCCCGCACGACCTTGAGTCCTTCCAGTCCGTCATCGACCTGAACCTGATCGCCACGTTCAACATCAGCCGGCTGGCCGCCGCGCACATGGCCAAGAACGACCCCGAGGATGAGGAGCGTGGCGTCATCATCAACACCGCGTCCATCGCGGCGTTCGAGGGCCAGATCGGACAGGTCGCCTACACCGCCGCCAAGGCCGGCATCGCGGGCATGTGCCTGACCATGGCGCGCGACCTCGGGTCGCTGGGGATCCGGGTGCTGGCGATCGCGCCGAGCCTGTTCGCCACGGGCCTGACCCAGGGCATCCCGGACGAGTTCGCCGCGGCGCTGACCAAGGACGCGGCGTTCCCGAAGCGTCTCGGCCGGCCCGAAGAGTACGCCAAGCTGGTCGCCGCCATCGTGGACAACCCGATGCTCAACGGCCAGTGCCTGCGGCTGGACGCGGGGCAGCGCTTCGCGCCCAAGTAGCACCCCGGCGCTCCTCACGGCGCATTGAGTACACTCTTTAGGGAATCAGCAGCGCCGCGAGGAGGACCCGCATGGGTATCGCATTGACCGACGACCATCGCGAGCTCGCCGAGGTGACCCGCGGGTTTCTGACCTCGCAGAAGGCGCGGGCGGCGGCGCGGTCGCTGCTCGACGCGCCGGAGGAGACGCGGCCGTCGTTCTGGCAGGGCTTGGCGGAACTGGGTTGGCTCGGCCTGCACATCGGCGAAGAGCACGGCGGGTCGGGCTACGGACTGCCCGAACTGGTGGTGGTGATCGAAGAACTCGGGCGCGCCGTCGCGCCGGGCCCGTTCGTGCCGACGGTGATCGCCTCAGCGGTGATCGCCCGTGACGGCACCGCCGATCAGCAGGCGCGGTTGTTGCCCGGCCTGATCGACGGAACCGTCACCGCCGGCGTCGGTTTGGCTGGCGGCGTAAGGGTTTCCGACGGTGTCGCCGACGGCGAGGCCGCGGTGGTGCTCGGCGCCGGGCTGGCCGACGTGCTGTTGCTCGTCGCCGGTGACGACGTGCTGGTACTGGACCGCGGACGGTCCGGCATCACCATCGAGGTGCCGGAGAACCTCGATCCGACGCGACGCTCCGGGCGCGTTCGCCTTCAGAACGTGAAGGTGACCGACGACGACATCCTGTCCGGCGCCGCCGCGTCGGCGCTGGCCCGGGCGCGCATACTGCTGGCCGCCGAGGCCGTCGGCGGTGCGACCGACTGCGTCGAGTCGGCGGTGGAGTACGCCAAGGTGCGCAAGCAGTTCGGCCGCACCATCGCGACTTTCCAAGCGGTGAAACATCATTGCGCGAACATGCTGGTGGCCGCGGAATCCGCGCTGGCCGCAGTGTGGGACGCCGCCCGGGCGGCCTCCGAAGACGAGGATCAGTTCCGGCTGGTCTCAGCAGTCGCCGCCACGCTGGCGTTCCCGGCCTACGCGCGCAATGCGGAGCTCAACATCCAGGTGCACGGCGGCATCGGATTCACCTGGGAGCACGACGCGCATCTGCATCTGCGGCGCGCCCTGGTGTCCTCGGCCCTGCTCGGCGGCGACGGGCCGGCCCGCGATGTCTTCGATCTCACCGCGGCCGGCGTTGTGCGGGAGAACAGTCTGGACCTCCCGCCGGAAGCCGAGGAACTGCGGACCCAGATCCGGGCCGACGCCGCCGAACTCGCCGCGCTGGAGAAGAAGGCCCAGCGCGACAAGCTGATCGAGACGGGCTACGTGATGCCGCACTGGCCCAAGCCGTGGGGCCGGGCCGCCGATGCGGTGGAGCAACTCGTCATCGAAGAGGAGTTCCGTGCGGCCGGCGTAAAACGCCCCGACTACGGCATCACGGGCTGGGTCATCCTCACCCTGATCCAGCACGGAACCGACTCGCAGATAGAAAGATTCGTCGAAAAGGCGCTCCGAAAAGACGAGATCTGGTGCCAGCTTTTCTCCGAACCGGAGGCCGGCTCGGATGCGGCGTCGGTCAAGACCCGCGCCACCCGGGTGGACGGCGGGTGGAAGATCAACGGGCAGAAGGTCTGGACCAGTGGGGCGCAGTACTGCGCACGCGGCCTGGCCACCGTGCGCACCGACCCGGAGGCGCCCAAGCACGCCGGCATCACCACCGTGATCGTGGACATGAAGGCACCCGAGGTCGAGGTGCGTCCGCTGCGCCAGATCACTGGCGGTGCGGAGTTCAACGAGGTGTTCTTCAATGACCTGTTCGTGCCCGACGAGGACGTCGTCGGCGCACCCAACTCCGGGTGGACGGTGGCGCGCGCCACGCTGGGCAACGAGCGGGTCAGCATCGGGGGCAGTGGCTCGTTCTACGAGGGGTTGGCCGGCGAATTGGTGAAGCAGGCGCAGCGTCGTGCAGATCAGTTGGCGGGCGCGGTGATTCGGGTCGGAACCTACCTGGCCGAGGAGAACGCGCTGCGGCTGCTGAACCTGCGCCGTGCGGCCCGCAGCGTGGAGGGGGCGGGCCCGGGGCCCGAAGGCAACGTCACCAAGCTGAAGCTGGCCGACCACATGATCGAGGGCGCCGCCATTTCGACGGCGCTGGCCGGTCCGGAGACGGCTCTGCTGGACGGACCCGCCGCGCTGGCCGGGCGGATGGTGATGGGCGCGCGCGGTATGGCGATTGCCGGTGGCACCTCAGAGGTCACCCGCAACCAGATCGCCGAGCGGATTCTCGGCATGCCGCGCGACCCGCTGATCAACTGAAGGGCGCGCCGAGCTGGCGAGGAGCACCCGCGAGCAGACGCAAAATCGCATCAAAATCCTAGATTTTGTGCGATTTTGCGTCTGCTCGCGCAACTAGGCGACGGGCGCGAATAGCGGGGCTCCGCTGGTGCCCCGCTCCGGGCGGATGGCGACAGGCATCCCGCACGTCACCGAATCCGGTTCGCAGTCAACGATATTGGCCGCGACACGGAGGCCGCTCTGCTCGGCCAGTTCGACCAGGGCGATCACGTACGGTGTCGGGATCTCCGGGTTGTAGGGGTGGTGGTTGACGGTGTAGGTGAACACCGTCCCGTGGCCCGAGACAGGCTTGGCGCTCAGGGGTCCGCCGCAGTCGCGGCATTCGCCTGCGGCGGGATGAACCCAGTGTGCGCAGCTGTCGCAGTGCTCGACGAGCAACGAGGAAGTCGACACGACGAATACAGTACACTCATTTCGAACTGGTATTTGTTCGGGGCTACGGACGGTGCAGATGGATTACTTCGAAAAAGACGCGATCGTGTCCGGCATCGGTATCTCGCGTATCGGCCGTCGCACCGGCATTCCCGGGCGGGATCTGACCATGGAGGCGGTGCGGTCCGCCATCGACGACGCCGGCCTGCGCGCGGCCGATATCGATGGCATCGCGACACTGGGTGACACTCCGGCCGCCGAGGTCAACGCCGAACTCCGGATCGACGCCGCCGACTGCGGCAGCGGGTTCGGCACCGGCGGTCTGCTGAGCCCGGTGATGTCCGCCTGCCGTGCCGTCGCCGAGCGGCGGGCACGCCATGTCGTGGTCTATCGCACCATCCAGATGTTGGGCGGCACCATTCTGCAGGACAAGGACGCCCCCGCACCACCGCTGGCGCGCATGTTCGATGCGCCCGAGGGCGAGCGTCCTGCCGTCGGTGCCATGGACGACATAAACGATCTGGTCGCCGCGCACGCCTACTCGGCGGCGAACTGGCTTGCCCTGAACTGTCGTCGGCACATGGAACTGTACGGCACGACCAAGGAGCAGCTGGGCTGGATCGCCCTCAACGGCCGCCGCAACGCGGCGCTGAATCCCCTTGCGGTATATCGGGATCCGATGACGATGGCCGACTACCTGGGTGCCCGTCCGGTGTCCACGCCGTTCGGACTGCTGGATTGCGATGTGCCCATCGACGGTTCGATCGCCGTGGTGGTTTCCCATGCCGACTACGCCGCAGACTGTCCGCACCGTGCCGTGAAGGTCGAGGCCATCGGCGGCTCCGACGGTGCCGGCGGGTGGTTTCACCGCCCTGACTACCCGAAGATGGCGATGTCGGACGCGACGGCGCAGATGTGGTCGCGGACGGAATTGACACCCGCGGACCTCGACGTCGCGCAGCTGTACGACGGTTTCACCTACCTCACCCTTTCGTGGCTGGAAGCCCTCGGAGTGTGCGGCGACGGTGAGGCCGGGCCCTTCGTCGAGGGGGGTGCCCGCATCGCCCGAGACGGTGAGCTGCCGCTGAACACCTACGGCGGACAGCTCTCGGCCGGTCGCATGCACGGCTACTGGGCGCTGCACGAGGGCTGCCTGCAACTGCGCGGCGGGGCCGGGGAGCGGCAGGTCGAGCGCCGCCCCGAGGTCGGCGTGGTGTCCGTCGGCGGCGGTCCGGTGGCAGGATGCATGCTGCTCACGTGCTGAGCCGGCAGTGACCGTCGAAGCGGCACAAGTCCGGGCGGACAAGCGGGCCGCGAAGATCGCGCGTCGTATCGAGGAGGACATCGTCCGGCGCGGCTGGGCGGTGGGGGAGTCGCTGGGCTCGGAAGCCGCTCTGCAGCAACGCTATGGCGTGAGCCGGTCGGTGCTGCGCGAAGCCGTCCGCCTGGTCGAGCACCACCAAGTCGCCCGGATGCGTCGCGGCCCCAACGGCGGGCTGCTCATCTGCGAGCCCGACGCCGGGCCGGCGACGCGCGCCGTCGTGATCTACCTCGAATATCGCGGCACCACGCTGGGCGATCTGCTCAACGCGCGCCTGGTGCTCGAACCGCTGGCAGCGGCACTGGCCGCCGAACACATCGACGAAGCCGGAATCGCCCGGCTGCGATCGGTGCTGAGCGCCGAGGAACAGTGGCGTCCCGGCCTGCCCGCGCCGCCCGACGAATTCCACATCGCACTGGCCGAGCAGTCGAAAAACCCTGTGCTGCAATTGTTCATCGATGTCCTGACGAGGCTGACGAAGCGCTATGCGCGCGCTTCGCGGACCGGGTCGCCGGCCGAAGCGGCCGATGCTGCCCACAAGATGCGCGGTGCGCACGCCGACATCGTCGCCGCCGTCACCGCCGGCGATTCCGCGCGGGCCAAGACACTGAGCGAACGACACGTGGAGCGCGTGACGGCCTGGCTGGCCGAACACCGCGACCCGTCACTTCGCGGCAGGCCGGGTCGCAAGCGCCTCGCCTCGGAAGCGCCGCGCGGCAAGCTCGCCGAAGTGCTGGCGGCCAACATCGCCGACGACATCGCCGCCAGCGGCTGGCACGTCGGGTCGGTGTTCGGCACCGAGACGGCGTTGTTGGAGCGCTACCGGGTGAGCCGGGCGGCACTGCGCGAAGCCGTGCGGCTACTCGAATATCACGAGGTTGCGCACATGCGCCGGGGGCCCGGCGGTGGGCTGGTCGTCGCCAGGCCGCGCGCCCAGGCCAGCATCGACACCATCGCGCTCTACCTGCAGTACCGCAAGCCGACCCGGGAAGACCTGCGTTGCGTGCGCGATGCCATCGAGATCGACAACGTGGCAAAGGTGGTTGCCCGTCGCTCCGATCCGGAGGTGGCGGCTTTCCTGAACCCGCATGACTGGGCGAGTGCGGCCGGCAATGCCAGTGACGATGCGCGCACCGCCGCCGTCGAGGAGTTCCGCTTTCACGTCGGCCTGGCGCATCTGGCCGGGAATGCGCTGCTTGATCTTTTTCTGCGAATCATCGTCGAACTGTTCCGCCGGCATTGGTCCACGACCGGGCAGGCCCAGCTGACGCCCGCGGACACGATGGCCGTCGAGAACGCTCACTTGCGCATCCTGGAAGCGATCGACGCCGGTGATGACAGCCTCGCGCGCTACCGCATCCGGCGCCATCTGGACGCCGCCGCGTCGTGGTGGCTGTAGGCGCGACACGCTGAGCGGCAACGCCGCGCATAGCAAAGCCCTGCCCGGGGTACAGGAATACTCAAGTGATGGCGGCACAAAGGCGTGCCGGCCGACGTTGGGTGGGAGTCTCTATGACTACGAGCACGGAGATCAGGCCCCTGGGCTCGACGAGGGGATTCGTGCATTCGGCGCTGTTCTTCCAAAGCGAACGGGAATATCTCGATTCTGTGGTGCGGTTCGCCGCCGACGGCTTCGCGCTCGACGAGCCGGTGCTGGCGGCTGTGCCCGGTGACAAGCTCGCGATGCTGGGACCGGCTCTCTACGGCGCCCGCGCCGGATCTGACGCCGAACTTCGGCTGACCGACATAAGCGAAGTGGCGCGCAACCCGGGCCGGTTCGCGGCGATGGAAAGCTCCTTTGCCGACAAACACGCCGATCGGACCGTCCGGATCGTGCGACAGCTCGTCTGGCCCGGGCGCACCGCGGACGAGTGTCTGGCCTGTATGGAACACGAGTCGCTGATCAACGGCGTGCTGAAGAATCCGAACGTCATGGGGCTGTGCCTGTACGACGCGACCCACCTGCCCGACGATGTGCTGGCGGATGCCCGGCGCACCCACCCGATGCTGTGGCAGGGTGGATCGGCTTGCCCCAGTTCGGATTACGCGCCCGAGGATGTCCTGGCGCGATGCAACCAACCGCTCGATACGAACCCGGGCGCGGTGACGTACACGGTCCGCGGCAGCGCGGACCTGCGTCCGGCGCGGTCATTCGCCGCCGACTATGCCGGCTGGGTCGGTCTGTCCAGAGACGGTCTGGACGACCTGCAAATGATCGCCACCGAACTCGCCACGAACAGCCTGCAGTACGCCGGGGGCTCTTGCCGGCTGGCCTTCTGGCGGCACGACGAGCACCTGGTGTGCGA
This sequence comes from Mycobacterium sp. Z3061, assembly GCF_031583025.1. Taxonomy (NCBI): domain Bacteria; kingdom Bacillati; phylum Actinomycetota; class Actinomycetes; order Mycobacteriales; family Mycobacteriaceae; genus Mycobacterium; species Mycobacterium pumcae. Next base: position 2,038,107 of record NZ_CP134062.1, read on the forward strand.
GGCGCGCGACCGCGGGCGGCTGAAAGACCCGTTCATCGGACACAGGCGACCGAGTGCCCGCGGCACCGCCAGCCGCGGGCTCTTCCTGGTCAATGCGATGGCTGACCTGGTGCGCACGCACACGAGCGCCAACGGCACCACCATTCAGGCGTACCTGAGGCTGACTCCCGCGCGGGATTGCTGACCGACTGGGCCTACCGACCCTACTGGGGTGCCGGCGACTCCACCGGTACCGTCACGGGCAGCGGCGCGGGAGTCGGGGCCTTCATGCAGCCGACGGACAGCAGGGCGTAGCCGGCGAATATCGCGGCGCCGATAACGGCTTTCACCTTGGTTCTTGCGCTCATCGTTGAGCCCTCCTCAAGGATGCATCGGCAAATTTACGCCGATGTAAGAGTGTTACCTGTGTCACACTAGCTGCTCGGCCGCCGTCGCGGAATACCCAAAACGGAAGGCGAGTTGCCTTGCGGCATAACGACCTACGCACGGGACAGGGGTCAGCCCGACCGGGGTTCGATCGAGTCCTGGCCGAACGCTGCCGGTGTGTTCAGCCGAACTGACCCGTGCCTCCGCCACCGACTTCGGGGTTCCGCACTGGGTCCATCGTGTGACTGCAACCGACCGCGAACAAGGCGAACGCCGCAAGGATCAGGGCTCCCACCGCCTGGACGGTCCTCCGCTTGGTGCGCATTCATCTCGCCTTTCTCCCCGTGCCGGGGCGCGCTTGACGTGACTGGCGCCTGCGATGCTATCGCCGCTCAGCGGTTAAGGAGAGGGTTTTCGGCGAATTGTGGAAAATCCTGAATGAATTCAAACGAATGGGGTTATCTGCCATTTTGGTTTTGGGGGTTTAAGCATTCATTCGGTACGTCAGCCCGCTGGGAACCGACTGCAGGTGCAGCGGTTCCCAGCGGGTTCCCCCGACGCTCGTAAGAACGTTTCTACTGAGTCTCAGGCGGGACCGGGTTGCCGATCGTGCCACCGACGGAACCTGCGGTTTGTGCTGTACAACCCGCCGCCGTCAGGGCGAAAGCAGCGGCCAGCACGGCAACCACCACTTTCACCGCTTGAATCCCCCTGCCAGATTTACGCACCTTCATCGGCTACCCCCTTCATTCGCTGATTTCCCCGGTTAGCGATTTGCATCGCTATCTGGATGCTAACTCCGGCAATGTGTCTCGCGAGCTGTTTTGCGTTGAATTAGCGAAATTTTCGAATGAGATTCCGATATCGCCCTCTCATAAAATTCAGTTGCGCCGGGCGGCCCCGCCCGTCTAATGTCTTCGCTCGTGCGTCCTTCACCGCGTGCCGTAGTAGCCAGCACCCGCAGCGGGGTCTGATCCAGACCGACCCCCCGCTGTGGGTCGGAAGCTACTACCGTCGGTCGCTCCTTCGAGCCAGAGAAGACCGGCACAGTGACGAACCCGAAGACGAATCCCAGCCAGAACACTTACCGATTCCGCGAATCCGCTTCCGCCAACGCGTGGTTCGCTCACCACTTCGGGGTGGCACTGCCGCGCGGGTTGGGCGACCCCGGCGACGCAATGCCGTGGGAGCTTTTCGTCACTGTCTACGGCCATACCGCCGGCCCGGTGCGTTTGGGGCACTGGTCGTGTACCGACGCCGAGCGGCCGGCCACTCGAATGGGTCCGCAGGCGCGCAACTTTCGTGCCGTGATCGCCGTCGGCGACCGCATCGGCACGTCGACAGCGGCGGCCGGTGGAGCAGTCGCGGCGCTTACCGCGATGTTGCACGGCCGCGGAATCCGCGTGGAGACATTGAACTTTCACCAGATGTGCGCGGGAGGCGACACGGCTACCTTCGTGCGCGGTACCGATGGCGTGCGCACGGAATGGGCCATGGGGTGGGCTCAGGATTCCACCGAGTCCGCGTTGCGCGCGGTGGTTGCCTGCGCCAACCGACTGATGGCCGGGTCTTGAGGACGATCCGTCTACAGCGGACGTAACACGATATGCATGCCGTCCATCGGCACCGGCATGCCGCTGTAGTCCCAGCGTGGCTTGTAGTCGGGGCGCGGCAGCTCCAAACGGTAGCGCCGGAGCAGGCGGTGCAGGATCGTCTTGACTTCCAACTGGCCGAACACCATCCCGATGCACTTGTGTGCACCGCCGCCGAACGGAGTGAATCCATAGCGGTGCCGTTTGTGCTCGTTGCGCGGTTCGGTGAACCGCTCTGGATCGAATTTCAACGGATCGGTCCAAATTTCGGGCAGGCGATGATTCAGACCGGGGAACGCCGTGATGTTGGTGCCCTTGGGGAGGTAGTGGCCGAGCAGTTCGGTGTCGCGCACCGTCCGCCGCATCGCCCATTGAACGGGCGTCACCAACCTGATGGACTCGTTCATCACCAGGTCGAGGGACTCCAGCTTCTCCAGCGACTCGATGTCCAGCGGCCCGTCGCCGAGGCGGTCCGACTCGTCGCGGCAGCGCTGCTGCCACTCAGGGTGCGCCGCCAGGTGGTAGATCATCGTGGTCGCTGTCGACGTGGAGGTGTCGTGCGCGGCCATCATCAGGAAGATCATGTGGTTGATGACGTCTTGGTCGGAGAACCGGTTGCCGTCCTCGTCCTCGGTCTGGCACAACACGGTCAGCAGGTCGTTGCCGTCTTTCCCGCGGCGCTCCTTGACCCGCTCGGCGAAATAGTTCTCCAGCAGCTCTCGCGCCTTGAGACCGCGCCACCAGGTGAACGGGGGAACGCCCTTACGGATCACCGCGTTGCCGGCGCGGGTGGTGGTGGTGAATGCCTTGTTCACCTTGGTGACCAGCTCCCGATCGGTGCCGGGTTCGTGCCCCATGAACACCATCGAGGCGATGTCGAGCGTCATCTCCTTCATCGCCGGATACAGCATGAAGCGCGGGTCGTTCGTCACCCAGTCATCGGAGATGACGTGCTGCACCACCTGGTCGATGTGTTCGAGGTAGCCGACCAGACGGGAGCGGATGAACGCTTCCTGCATGATCCGGCGGTGAAACATGTGTTCTTCGAAGTCGAGCAGCATCAGCCCGCGGTTGAAGAACGGGCCGATCACCGGGACCCAACCCTGTTGGGAGAAGTCCTTGTTGCGGTTGGTGTAGATCGTCTGCGCGGCATCGGGTCCCAGCGCCGTGACGAACGGCAGGAACGGCGAGTCGCCGAAGATCAGCGGGCCCCTGGTCTCATACAGGAACATCAGGTAATCCGGCCCGCCCCGCAACAACTCGATCATGTGCCCGAGGATCGGCAGGCCGGCGTCACCGACTACCGGCTTGAGTCCGCTCCCCGGGGGTGGATCGGCAAGGGTTTTCTCCGCGAATTGGGTGTTGCGCAGTCTGCGCTCCACCAAGCCCATGCCGGGAAAATTGTTGAACGACGGCGTAAACCGGCGCCTCGCTTGGTCGAGGAGATAGTCGGGGGTGCTGATGGTCGTCGTCATTGACGCGCGCTCCTAACCGGTTGTGGTCACCGTCACTAAAGCTCAATATTTCGGACGACTTGACGCCTGTCAAGTTTTCTTTTTGGATTGATGTGGTGCAAGGTCAGGATGTGATCACCAGTGAGTAGTCCAGCCGCCGACGAGGGGCAGGGAGCGCCGGCGTCGCGCCGTCGTGGTGACAAACATCGGCAGGCGATCATGCAGGCGGTTCGCGAACTGCTGCAGGAGATGCCGTTCTCAGAGCTCTCGGTCAGCGCCATCAGCCTGCGAGCCGGGGTAGCCCGCTCGGGCTTCTACTTCTACTTCGACTCCAAGTACTCGGTGCTCGCGCAGATCCTGGCTGAGGCGGCCGAAGAGCTCGAGGAACTGACGCAGTACTTCGCACCGCGGCAGCCGGGCGAGTCTCCGGAACAGTTCGCCAAGCGGATGGTCGGCAGCGCCGCGGCGGTCTACACCGACAACGACCCGGTCGTCAACGCCTGTAATGCCGCCCGTCACAGCGACGTTGAGATCCGAGAGATTCTCGATCGGCAGTTCGACGTGTTGTTTCGCCAGATCGTCAGTGTGGTGGACGCCGAGATGAAGGCCGGGACCGCCCGGCCGATCAGTGACGACCTGCCCACCCTCGTTCGTACCTTGGCCGGGACCACCGCGCTCGCGTTGACGGGCGACCCGCTGATGGTGGGACGGGAGAGTGATCTGGAGCGCCGGGTAAAGGTGCTCGAGCAGATGTGGCTCAACGCGTTGTGGGGCGGCCCGGCGCGGTAGGTCCGGTACCGCCGGTATCGTTCCGACCATGGTGCAGAGCGGCTCCACGGAGTATTTCGCGGGAAAGCGGTGTTTCGTGACGGGCGCGGCCAGCGGCATCGGCCGGGCCACGGCGCTGCGGCTGGCCGCACACGGCGCCGAACTGTATCTGACCGATCGCGACGGCGACGGCTTGGCGCAGACCGTGGCGGACGCCCGGGCGCTCGGCGCGCAGGTGCCCGCGCACCGGGTGCTGGACATCTCGAAGTACGACGAAGTGGCCGCGTTCGCCGCCGACATCCATGCCGGGCATTCCAGCATGGACGTGGTGCTGAACATCGCTGGTGTGTCGGCCTGGGGGACGGTCGACCGATTGAGCCACGAGCAGTGGGACAAGATGATTTCGATCAATCTGATGGGCCCGATCCACGTGATCGAGTCCTTCGTTCCGCAGATGATCGCCGCGCGCAGGGGCGGGCACGTGGTCAACGTGTCGTCGGCGGCCGGAATCGTCGCGCTGCCATGGCATGCCGCATACAGTGCGAGCAAGTACGGACTGCGCGGACTGTCCGAGGTGCTGCGTTTCGACCTCGCCCGGCACCGCATCGCGGTGTCGGTGGTGGTGCCGGGCGCCGTGAAGACTCCCTTGGTCAACACCGTCGAAATCGCCGGTGTGGACCGGGAAGACCCGAATGTGGCTCGCTGGGTGGACCGCTTCAGCGGCCACGCCGTGTCACCGGAACGGGCCGCCGAGAAAATCCTGGCCGGGGTCGCGAAGAAGCGCTACCTGATCTACACCTCGCAGGACATCAGGGCGCTGTATGCGTTCAAGCGGCTGGCCTGGTGGCCGTACAGCGTGGCGATGCGGCAGGTCAACACGATCTTCACGCGGGCGCTGCGCCCGGCGCCCCCGCAATTGGAGCGTTAGGCCGCCATTTCCGGCTGCAGTGCCTGCAGCACAGGCACGTTCGCCGCTTCACGATTTCGGCTCTGCGGCGATTCTGACTTCCCGTTACGCGCCCTGACGATCTACCTTCTCAGTGGGGGCCGACACATCGGCGGAGGTTGGCGTGGACAGCGACGTCGCAAGGATTGTTGCCCGACTCGACGAGCAGGCCGCCGCGATCAGTGATGCCCTCTGTGCCGCTGCTCAGGAAGATGTTCCGGAACTTCCCCGCGACGCCAGGATGAGCGAATTGATGCGCGCCGCAATGCGCGACCAGTTCCACACGATATTCCGCGCTCTGCTTCAGGACATCGACGTCACCAGGATCGCGGTGCCCGCAACACATACCGAGTACGCCAGAACTCTTGCCCGCCGGGGCATTCCGATCAAATCGATGATGCGGGCTCACCGGCTCGGGCAGCGCCGGCTGGGCGAGGCGGTGTTCGCGGAACTACAGGCCGCCGGGATGGCGCCCGAAACCCAGTCCACCGTGGTGGAAACCCTCGCCAGGACGTTGTCGAAATACGTCGACGTGCTGTCACAGCAGGCCCTTGCGGCCTACCAGGGCGAGCACGAGCGACTGACGGCTCGGCACATCGCAACCGAAACCCAGATTCGGGGCGTGCTCGATGGACCCGAATCCTTTGACGTCGAGGCGGTTTCCGCGGCCATCAACTATCCGCTGAGCTGGGAACACCTCGCCCTCATCGTATGGTTCCCGCACGTGGCCGCGGAACACGACCGGTTGGCCAGTGTGTGGGAGTTCGTTCGCGCGTTGGCGGTGGCCGCGGACGCGACGGCACGCCCGCTGCTGGTTGGCGCCGGCCGGGCCGCTTGGTGGGTTTGGTTGCCCTACCGCTCGGTGCCGGGTGACGTCATCATGAACATCCGCGAATTCGTCCGGCTACGAACGGATGTGCCCAACGTCGCGATCGGGGCGATGGGTTGCGGCGTCGAAGGATTCCGCCGGTCTCATCGTCAGGCGGAGCGCGCGCGCAAGGCCGCGGAGGGCCGCATCGGTCAGCCGAGTGAGGTGGTCGCGGCGACCGATGCCGGCATCGTCTCCGCGGCGCTGCTGGACGTGGACCTCGAAGAGATCCGCGGATGGGTGACCGACGTGCTCGGCCCCTTGGCCTCCGATACCGACGACGACGCCCGTCTGCGTGAGATATTGCGGATCTATCTCCATTTCGGTCGGCCCTTCCGGGTCGCAGAAGAACTGCACGTGCCTCTCGAGGCCGTCAGGGATGACGTGCAGCGAGCCGTCGCGAGACGGGGCCGTCCGATCGAGGACAAGCGCGGCGTCGAACTCGCCCTGCGGGCCGCTCAGCGATACGGCGCCGCCGTCCTGAAGCCGCTTCACGACTGACAGGTCATGCGACCTCCAGGTCAGGACGGCATTTCCAGTTCCAGGCGAACCCCGAGCAGCCGGATCGGGCGGTCGAGTTCGAACAGGTCCAGGATGCGCAGGGCGGCCGCGGCAATGACGTCGGAGTCGATGGTCGGAGCGTCCAGTTTGCGGATCTTGGTGCGGGTGTAGAAGGTCGCGGTCCGGACGGTGACCGCCACCCGCGTCACGATCCGCCCTGAGGCGACGACGTCGTCCAGCGCTCGTTGGGCCAATTCGGTTACCGCCGAATCCATTTCGGCACGATCGGTGAGGTCGCGCGGGAACGTGACGACGTGGCTGCGCGAGCGCGGCACCCACGGCTGGGAGCTGACCTCGGTGTCGCCGCCGCCCTTGGCGAGAAGTAGCAACCACAGCCCGGTGCGGGGGCCGAACGTCGACGTCAACAACTCACCATCGGTACGGGCCAGCTGCCCCACTGTGCTGATATCAAGGGCAGCAAGCTTTTTCGCGGTCTTCGGGCCGATGCCCCAGAGCGCGTCGACGGGCCGGTCGGCCATCAGTGCCATCCAGTTGGCATCCGTGAGCTGGAAAACCCCGGCCGGTTTCGCGAAACCGGTGGCGACCTTGGCGCGTTGCTTGTTGTCGCTGATGCCCACCGAGCAGGACAGTCCGGTCTCCGCCGCGACGACGCTGCGGATGGTTTCGGCGACGTTGACGGGGTCACCCGGAGCCGCCACATACGCCTCGTCCCAGCCCCATACCTCGACGGGATGGCCCAGGTCGCGCAGCAGGCCCATCACCTGCTCGGACGCCTCGTCGTAGGCGGCCGGATCGGAGGCGAGAAAGGTGGCGCCCGGACAACGGCGCGCTGCCGCGCGCAACGGCATGCCGGCATGCACCCCGAATTCGCGCGCCTCGTACGACGCGCAGGTGACGACCTTGCGCGGTTCGGTCGGGTCGCCGCTGCCGCCGACGATGACCGGCAGCCCGACCAGTTCGGGATGGCGGCGCAATTCGACCGAGGCGAGGAACTGGTCGAGGTCGACGTGCAGGACCCAGCGCGTCATGCCCGGGCTCAGCGTCCGCAGAGCTTGCGGGCCAGGCCGGCCCAGCCGTCGGCCAGTGTCTCCGGCGTGTGGCCGCCCTCGGTGATCTGGTGCTCGACATAGCCGATATCGAGCAGCGCCAGTAGCGCGTCGGTCTGGATGTCCAGATCGCCGCTGGTGTGCGCGGCCTGCAACAGCACCCGCACATGGGTCCGCAGCACCAGGGCGGCGCCGACGTGTCGCATGTGCGGGTCCCGGCTGGCCGCGGACATCAGCTCGCGGTGGGCGTGCGCGAAGGCGATGCGTTCGCGGCCGAATGCGATCAGTCTCTCCAGAGGCGGCGCACCGGGACCCAACGGCGGCGGCCCGAAAAGGAATGCCTGCTGGCTGGCCTTTTCGTCTTCGTCGAGCAGCACCAACATCAGGCCGGACCGGCTGCCGAACCGGCGGAACAGGGTTCCCTTGCCGACACCCGCGGCGGCGGCGATGTCGTCCATGGTGACCGCGTCGGCGCCGCGCTGGGTGACCAGCTGACGCGCGGCCTCCAGCAGCAGCGCCCGGTTTCGCGCCGCGTCGCTTCGCTCCGGCAGCGGCTCCCCGGCCAGGTCTTCGTGCGCAGCGAGCCGCAATCCGCCCCGGTCCTCAATACCGCTCACTCCTGCACTTTAACGCGGCGGGAATAAAGCGGACTATAGTCCGTTTCAACGATGCAAGGATGGACACCAACGACCGAAGGGAACGGACAGTGACAGGAATCAAGATCTTGGCCCTGGTGGGCAGCTTGCGAGCGGGATCGGTCAACCGGCAGATCGCCGAACTGGCCGCCGAGTTGGCCCCCGAAGGGGTTACCGTCGCGGTGTTCGAAGGGCTGGGGGAGGTTCCCTTCTACAACGAGGACATCGACGATGCGATGAACAGCGAACTGGACCAGGCGCCGGCGCAGGTGGTGGCGTTGCGGGCCGCGGCCGCCGAGGCCGACGCCGCGCTGGTGGTCACCCCGGAATACAACGGGTCCATTCCCGCCGTGGTGAAGAACGCGATCGACTGGCTGTCGCGGCCCTTCGGAAACGGCGCGTTGAAGGACAAGCCGCTGGCCGTGATCGGCGGCTCGCTGGGCCAGTACGGCGGGGTATGGGCGCACGACGAAACGCGCAAGTCGTTCGGCATCGCGGGCGCGCGGGTGAGCGACGCGATCAAGCTTTCGGTGCCGTTCCAGACCTTGGGTGGCAGCGCCCCGGCCGACAACGCGGAATTGTCGGGCAATGTGCGCGACGTGGTCGGCAAGTTGGCCGCAGAGGTCGGCTGACCCGTTTGCACCGAGCCGGCCGTGCCCGGCTCAACCCTCCTAGTCAAAGCCGCCGGCGGTCTCGCCGGCGGCTTTGCTGGTAGGTGCCGGCCAGGTCGTGCGCGACGGAGTTGTCGGTGGCCGCTGATATACCTCTGATCATGGGTGCCTGCATGTCGGATCGGATACACCAACGTGGCGATTTTGTGATCTGCGACACGCCGGAGCGACACGCCAGACGTGCCCTGCTACCTGGGAATTTCAGGAATGTTATTCAGAACATGTTGTATCTCTTCATGTTGTCACCCCCTAGGTGTAGTGTTTCGAGGACCAGCAGATCCCAGGTTCACCAAGTCCCGATCAGGTTCCGACCGACCAGGCGGGGCGTGATGAACTTCCCGGAATCGGACGGCGCAGCTCGAGCAGGGTCAGCTCGAAACCAGCGCCCGCCCGATGGGAATCTGGGGGCTCGCCGGGGCGCTGAATACAGCGTGGTTGTGCCAATCCAGTCGTTGCCAGTCTTATCAACCCCCCTCATCCGCAAAGGAGCGGTACGCCCATGAGCATCACCGTCTACAGCAAGCCGGCCTGCGTGCAGTGCGTCGCCACCTACAAGGCGCTCGACAAGCAGGGCATCGACTACCAGAAAGTCGACATCACCCTGGACCCCGAGGCGCGCGACTACGTAATGGCGCTGGGCTACCTGCAGGCACCCGTTGTGGTGGCCGACAACGCACACTGGTCCGGTTTCCGGCCCGACCGCATCAAGGCGCTCGCCGAAACGGCGCTGAGTGCGTAGTTCGTAACCGGATAGATAGAAGGAAGGGTTGCGGTGCCCGATGGACATCTCAGATATCGCGGGACGCAATCTGGTCTATTTCAGCTCCGTGTCGGAGAACACCCACCGCTTCGTGCAGAAGCTGGGTGTTCCCGCCACGCGGATACCGCTGCACGGCCGCATAGAGGTGGACGAACCGTACGTGCTGGTGCTCCCCACGTACGGTGGCGGGCGGGCCACTCCGAACATCAATGACGGTGGCTACGTCCCCAAGCAGGTCATCGCCTTTCTGAACAATGAGCACAACCGCTCGCTGATCCGCGGCGTCATCGCTGCGGGCAACAACAACTTCGGTGCCGAATTCGCCTACGCGGGCAACGTGATCTCCCGCAAGTGCGGTGTTCCGTACCTCTACCGCTTCGAACTCATGGGTACCGAGGACGACGTGGCCGCCGTTCGCGCAGGCCTCGCTCAGTTCTGGGCTCAATATTGGAAGGAACAGACGTGCCACCAACCGTCACTGCAGAGCCTGTAACCGCCGGCGTGCACGGCTTGCCCGACGAAACGGACTACCACGCGCTCAATGCCAGGCTGAATCTGTACGACGCGGACGGCAAGATCCAGTTCGACAAGGACGTGCTGGCCGCGCGTCAGTACTTCCTGGAGCACGTCAACCAGAACACGGTCTTCTTCCACAACCAGGACGAGAAGCTCGACTACCTGATTCGCGAGAATTACTACGAGCGTGAGGTTCTCGACCAGTACTCACGTAACTTCGTCAAGAGTCTGCTCGACCGCGCCTACGCCAAGAAGTTCCGCTTCCCGACCTTCCTGGGCGCGTTCAAGTACTACACCTCCTACACGCTGAAGACCTTCGACGGGAAGCGTTACCTGGAGCGTTTCGAGGACCGCGTCGTGATGGTCTCGCTCACGTTGGCCGCCGGCGACACCGGGCTGGCCGAGAAGCTGGTCGACGAGATCATCGACGGCCGGTTCCAGCCGGCCACCCCGACCTTCCTGAACTCGGGCAAGAAGCAGCGCGGCGAGCCGGTTTCGTGCTTCCTGCTGCGCATCGAGGACAACATGGAGTCGATCGGGCGATCCATCAACTCCGCGCTGCAGCTCTCCAAGCGTGGCGGGGGAGTTGCGTTGCTGCTCAGCAACATTCGTGAGCACGGCGCGCCGATCAAGAACATCGAGAACCAGTCCTCGGGTGTCATTCCGATCATGAAGCTGCTCGAGGACTCCTTCTCCTACGCCAACCAGCTGGGTGCCCGGCAGGGCGCCGGCGCGGTGTACCTCAACGCCCATCACCCCGACATCTACCGCTTCCTGGACACCAAGCGGGAGAACGCCGACGAGAAGATCCGGATCAAGACGCTGAGTCTGGGCGTGGTGATCCCGGACATCACCTTCGAACTGGCCAAGAAGAACGAGGACATGTACCTGTTCTCGCCGTACGACGTCGAACGGGTCTACGGCACTGCGTTCGCCGACATCTCGATCACCGAGAAGTACTACGAGATGGTCGACGACGGCCGCATCCGCAAGACCAAGATCAAGGCCCGCGAGTTCTTCCAGACGCTGGCCGAGCTGCAGTTCGAGTCCGGTTACCCGTACATCATGTTCGAGGACACGGTGAACCGGGCCAACCCGATCGAGGGCAAGATCACCCACTCGAACCTGTGCTCGGAGATCCTGCAGGTGTCCACGCCGTCGTTGTTCAACGACGACTTGTCCTACGCCAAGGTGGGCAAAGACATTTCGTGCAACCTGGGGTCGCTGAACATCGCCAAGGCGATGGACTCGCCGGACTTCGCGCAGACCATCGAGGTGGCGATCCGCGCGCTGACCGCGGTGAGCGACCAGACCCACATCACCTCGGTACCGTCAATCGAGCAGGGTAACAACGACTCCCACGCGATCGGCCTGGGTCAGATGAACCTGCACGGCTACCTGGCTCGCGAGCAGATCTTCTACGGCTCCGAGGAAGGCGTCGACTTCACCAACATCTACTTCTATACGGTGCTCTACCACGCGCTGCGCGCCTCGAACCGCATCGCGATCGAACGCGGCACACACTTCAAGGGTTTCGAGAGGTCCAAGTACGCCTCGGGTGAGTTCTTCGACAAGTACACCGAGCAGGTCTGGGAGCCCGCGACCGACAAGGTGCGCCAGCTCTTCGCCGATGCCGGCATCCGCATCCCGAACCAGGACGACTGGAAGCGGCTCAAGGAATCGGTGCAGACGCACGGCATCTACAACCAGAACCTGCAGGCGGTGCCGCCCACCGGGTCGATCTCCTACATCAACCACTCGACGTCGTCGATCCACCCGATCGTGTCCAAGGTGGAGATCCGCAAGGAAGGCAAGATCGGCCGCGTCTACTACCCGGCCCCGTACATGACCAACGAAAACCTGCAGTACTACCAGGACGCCTACGAGATCGGCTACGAGAAGATCATCGACACCTACGCCGCGGCCACCCAGCATGTGGACCAGGGGCTGTCGCTGACGCTGTTTTTCAAGGACACCGCCACCACGCGCGATGTGAATAAGGCGCAGATCTACGCCTGGCGCAAGGGAATCAAAACCCTCTACTACATCCGGCTGCGTCAGATGGCGCTGGAAGGAACGGAGGTCGAGGGCTGCGTGTCCTGCATGCTGTAGGGCAATTCGGGTCAGGGACTTCAGCCACCTGGGCTGCTCGTCGCGGCGAACCAAGCCGTGGTCACCGAGTGCGTCTGCGGGGGTGGGAAGTGCGCGTCGCCGGCTCCGAGTGGACCCACCTTGACCGTCCACAGCGGCTGGGACCGATCGATAGGCGTCGAAGCGTCGTCGGTTGCCACCAGGACGACGTCCTTGCCGCTGCATCCGTAGGCGCCGACCAGGCCGTCGTCGCGGCCACCCCAGGCACCTCCGTTGCGGAGTCGACACTGCACACCGTCGTCCAGCAGCAGCGCGAACGGCTGCGGCAACGACACCGGATGGATGGAAGGCAGCGCATCGGTCACGGTCACCCGGTGAAGTTCCTTTTTCCATGGATCGCCGACGCACAACAGGGTCTGCGCGCTCGATTTCCAGCACACGTCGGCGGCCGCTGCTGACGGTGAGCATCGATAAATGCCGGGGTCTACCGCTGAGGGCGAGGCGTCACACATCTCGACGGTGCCGCTCACTTCTCCGGCTGTCACGTCGCGGTAGCCGTCGGCGGGTTGTCCGTCGATGACCGCAACGACATTGATGACCTGCGTTTTGGCGGCCGCGGGCGTGGAAGCTGCAGCGCTCGGCGACCCCACCACCGAAGAACTCGGAGGCGTAGGGGTGTTAGAGGTCTGGCATGCGGTGACCGCGGCGGCGACTACGAGACATGCGGATATGGTTGCGTGGCGTCGCGATCGGAGTTCACAGGCGACGAGTCGCGTTCGGTGCATTTGGTGATTCTGCGCTACGTGTCTTCCGGCCGACAATGAATCCCACGGCGCTCAATGCGCGTGTCGCGTTGGCTAATTCACCCTCGGCTGAACCGTGAGTAGCCGGTCTGCGCAGGTCAGCGGCTCCCAAGCGGTAAGGTGCATGACGTGGTGAGAATGCCTCGACCCGCTTTACCCCACCCGAGCGCGAAGCCCGGTGTGAAAGTCGACGCGCGCAGCGAGCGTTGGCGCGAGCACCGCAAGAAGGTGCGCGCCGAGATCGTGGACGCCGCCTTCCGCGCCATCGACCGCCTCGGTCCGGAGTTGAGCGTGCGGGAGATCGCCGAGGAGGCCGGCACCGCGAAGCCGAAGATCTACCGCCACTTCACCGACAAGTCCGACCTCTTTCTGGCCATCGGGGAACGACTGCGCGACATGCTGTGGGCGGCGATTTTCCCGTCGATCAACCTGGCCACCGACTCGGCCCGCCAGGTGATAAACCGGGCCGTCGAAGAGTTCGTCACCCTCCTTGACCAGCACCCCAACGTCATGCGGGTCTTCATTCAGGGCAGTTCCAGCGCCCAGTCCAAGGCCACGGTCCGGACCCTGAACGAGGGCCGCGAGATCACGCTGACCATCGCCGAGATGTTCAACAACGAGCTGCGCGACATGGAGCTCGACGCCGCCGCACTCGAGCTCGCCGCGTTTTCGGCGTTCGGGTGCGCCGCGTCGGCCACTGAATGGTGGCTGGGTCCCGAACCCGACAGCCCACGCTCGATGACCCGCGAGCAGTTCGTCAGCCAGCTGACCACCATCATGATGGGCGTCATCGTCGGCACCGCCGAAACGCTCGGCATCGCGATGGACCCCGACAAGCCGATCCACGATGCGCTGCCGGCCGCCCTGCCGTGAGCTGAGCCTCAGCAACGTTGACATCGTCCTGGGTTTCCATGACACTCGGATATATCCGATACCCCGGGTACTGGGTATCCGCGTCTCAATGAGCACGCCCGCCCTCTAGCGGCCACAACAGGAAAGATCCACCATGACCGACGTCGTGACCTCGGCTACCGAATCCGCCGAGAAACCGCAGTCCCAGCCGACCCACACCCGCACCCTGATCATCGGGACCGGATTCTCCGGCCTCGGCATGGCCATTGCGCTGCAGAAAGAGGGCGTGGACTTCATCATCCTGGAAAAGGCCGATGATGTCGGCGGCACCTGGCGCGACAACAGCTACCCCGGCTGCGCGTGCGACATCCCGTCGCACCTGTACTCGTTCTCATTCGAGCCCAAGCCGGACTGGCGGAACCCGTTCTCCTTCCAGCCCGAGATCTGGGACTACCTCAAGGGCGTCACCGAGAAGTACGGGCTGCGCCGCTACATCGAATTCAACTCGCTGGTCGATCGCGCCTACTGGGACGACGACGAGTACCGCTGGCACGTGTTCACCGTCGACGGACGGGAGTACGTGGCGCAATTCCTGGTCTCCGGAGCCGGCGCTTTGCACATCCCGTCGGTCCCGGAGATCGAGGGTCGCGACGAATTTGCCGGTGCCGCTTTCCATTCCGCGGAATGGGATCACAGCGTCGACCTGACCGGAAAACGGGTGGCGATCATCGGCACCGGTGCCAGCGCAATCCAGATCGTGCCCGAGATCGTCGGGCAGGTCGCCGAACTTCAGCTCTACCAGCGCACCCCGCCCTGGGTGGTGCCGCGGTCCAACCCCGACATTCCGCCGACGCTGCGCGCGGCCATGGAGAACGTGCCGGGATTGCGTGCGTTGACGCGCCTGGCGATCTACTGGGGCCAGGAGGCACTCGCCTTCGGCATGACCAAGCACCCCAACGCGCTGAAGTTCATCGAGGCGTACTGCAAGTGGAACATCCGGCGTTCGGTGAAGGACCGCGAACTGCGCCGTAAGCTGACGCCGAAGTACCGCATCGGCTGCAAGCGGATCCTGAACTCGTCCACCTACTACCGTGCGGTGGCCGACCCGAAGACACAGCTGATCACCGAGGGCATCACCCGGATCACCCGCGACGGCATCGTCACCGCCGACGGCCGCGAACACAAGGCGGACGTGATCGTGTATGCCACCGGCTTCCACGTCACCGACTCCTACACCTATGTCCAGATCAAAGGCCAGCGCGGTGAGGACCTGGTGGACCGGTGGAACCGGGAAGGCATCGGGGCCCACCGCGGCATCACCGTCGCCGACGTGCCGAACCTGTTCTTCCTGCTCGGGCCCAACACCGGGTTGGGCCACAACTCGGTGGTCTTCATGATCGAATCGCAGATCCGCTACGTGGCCGACGCGATCGCCCAGTGCGACAAGCGGGGTGCCCAGGCGCTGGCGCCGACCCGCGCAGCGCAGGACCGGTTCAACGCCGAGCTGCAGGAGAAGCTGTCCGGATCGGTATGGAACAGCGGTGGCTGCAGCAGCTGGTACCTCGACGAGCACGGCAAGAACACCGTGCTGTGGGGCGGCTACACCTGGCAGTACTGGATGGCCACCCGGTCGGTGAAGCCCGAGGAGTACCAGTTCCTGGGAGCGGGCAAGAAGTCTCGCAAGTCAGTGGCGTGACAACTGCCGTTCCGGGCGGGGCGCGCGGTCGGCAAACGACCGCAGGTTGCGGCGCACGATACGGTCCAGCAGCCGGTCGGGTAGCACCCGGCTGAGCCGCACCAGGACCGCCGCGTCGCGGCCGATGGTGTAGCGGGTGCGGGGACGAGATGCGGTGGCGGCCTTGGCGATAACTCGCGCGGCCTGTTCGGCCGGCACGCCGGTCTCGATGAACGACCGCGCCTGCGCCGTCACTGCCGCGTTGAGCTGGCCGTAGCGCTCCAGCTGTGCTGCGCTCATGGTCGCCGTGAGTTCCTCCGCCGTCGCGATGCCGCGCTCCGGCATCGCCGTCTTGACCGCGCCGGGTTCGACGACGACCACCTTGACCCCCAATGCGGCGACCTCCCGCCGCAACGCATCGCTGGCGGCCTCGAGGGCGAACTTCGAGCCCGCGTAGGCGCCGTAGGTCGGCAGCACCACCTTCCCGCCGACCGAGCTGATGTTCACCACGGTTCCTGAGCTGCGCAAGAGCGCGGGAAGCAGCGCCTGGGTGATCGCGATGTGGCCGAACAGATTGACCTCGAACTGCCGGCGCCACTGCGCCAGCGGCAGCGTCTCGACCGGTGAGTTGATCGCGATCCCGGCATTGTTGATCAGCGCACGCAGCGGGCGCGGGTCGCGCTCGACCCGGTCGGCGATCGCAGCCACATCGGCAGCGACGGTGATATCCAGGATGTGCGGCTCGATCCCGTCCGCGCGCAGCGCGTCGGCGTCGATATCCCGCCGCACTCCGGCCAGAATCTGAAATCCTCTGCGCGCCAGTTCTTTTGCGGTGGCTGCCCCCATGCCGGTGGACGCGCCGGTCACGACGATCAGTTCATTGCGTTGCTCGGATGGTGTCACGGCGGCCTCCGTTGAGTCTGGTGATTTGAGTTGACGTTGTCATCTGAAACTATCACTTAAGTTGACGTTGTCAACTCAAGTGCGGCATATGCTCGGCGGGTGATGACACGAGCGGAGAGTGCGGCGGCCACGCGCCGCTCGCTGCTTGAGGCTGCCGGGGCGTTGCTCGACCGCGGGGGAGTCGAGGCAGTGACGCTGCGGGAGGTCGGCGCCCGTTCTGGTGTGTCCCGGTCGGCGGCCTACCGTCACTTCGACGCCAAGGAATCGCTGCTCGCGGAGCTGGCGATGAATGCCCTTAACGAACTCGGTGATTCACTCGAGGTGTTGGCCGCCAGTGACGCTTCGCCCGAGGAGGCGTTGCGGTCCGCGCTGCTGTCGCTGATCAATCTCGGTCGCACGCGACCACATCTGTACCGCCTGATCTTCACGACGCCGCCGGCCGACATCGCCGCCGCGGCGCAGGCGGGGGAGCGCACGCAGCATTTGTTCCTCGACATCGTCGGTCGCGTCACGGGCCCGCAACAGGCCAGGCGCTACGGCGCGCTCCTGCTGGCCAGCGCCCACGGGATCGCGGGCCTGGATCTGAGCGGCCATCTGGATCTCGACAAGTGGCACACCAACGCGGAAGAACTCGTCGACACCATGATCGCCATGCTCTCGGCCGCGACGGGAGATGCGTGAGGTCTGGAAATCCCTGCAGGGCAACCTATTTGGTGGTCGGGCTCTGCGCGACGTTGCTGCTGGTGACCGGTTGCGGTCATCCCGGCGGTGCGCCACAGGCGGGTTCGGCGTCCGTGTCAACCGAGGGCAGTCGCCCGCCCGACGCGGGACTGCCCTCGGCCGCTGAACCGCGTGAAGCGCCGCCACCCGTTGCGGGCCCGGTGGGCCGGACTGTCGCGGTGGGACGATCGCCCGAAGGTATCGTCGTCGACGCGCAGACCCGGACCGTCGCCGTCGCCGTGCGCAGCCCCGACGAGTTGGTGCTGCTCAACGCCGACTCGGGCGCCGTCACCGGCCGGGTGTCACTTCCGGGATCAGTCCGCCATCTGCAACTCGCCGCTCCCGGTGGTCCCGTGTTGGTGCCGGTGGAAACCGCCGACGTCTTGATCCGCGTCGACCTGCCGCAAGGCAAGGCGGGGCCGGCCATTCATACCGGGGCGCATCCGCACGACGCGGCCGCCGCATCCAACGGCACGGTCTTCGTCGCCAACGAACACGGCGGGACGGTGGCCGTGCTGCGCGGCGATCAGATCGTCAAAGTGTTCGCCGACAGTGTCCAGCCGGCCGGGACGGCGCCGGTGGGGACGTCGATGGGTGTGCTGGATGTGCGCAAGAACGACCTCACCGTGTACGACGCCGACCGGTTGACGGTTGTGGGGTCCGCACCGGCCGGTGCTGGCCCCACCCATCTGGTCGCCGACCGGCACGGGCGGATGATCGCCGCCGACACCCGTGGAGACGCGGTCCGGGTGTTCCTGCCGTTGCCCACGCCGCACGAGGTAGCTGTCGTGGCGCAGCCGGGCGGGCCGTACGGCATCGCCTACGACGGGACACGTGACCGGCTCTGGGTCGCGTCGTCAGGAACCAACGAGGTCGTCGGCTACGACATGACCGAACCGAAACCCCTTGAGGTGCAACGCTTTTCTACGGTGCAGAACCCGTACACCGTCGGCGTCGACGCGAAAACCGGTCGGCTGTTCGTGGCCGGGGTGACCGCTGGCGTGGTGCAGATCATCGACGCCGGCGCTTGAACCGGAGGCGGCGGGGTACCCGCTGGAATGCATTTCGTTCGCCGCGGTGAGGGCAAGCCACTGCTGCTGGTCCACGGACTCGGATCGAGTTGGCGCAACTGGGATCTGGTGCTGCCGGCGTTGTCGGCGCAGCGGGAGGTGATCGCGGTGGATCTGCCGGGGTTCGGCGAGAGCGCGCCGATGGCGGGGCCGGTGACCATCGCGTCGCTGACCGATTCCGTCGAGGCGTTCATCGGCGAACACCGGTTGGGCGATGTCGACATCGTGGGCAGTTCCATGGGTGCGCGCATGGTGCTGGAGATGGCCCGGCGCGGACATGGCGGAACCGTCGTGGCGCTGGATCCGGGCGGGTTCTGGACCGACGGCGAACTGAAAGCATTCGGCCTGACGGTCGGCGCTTCGATCGGGTTGGTGCGCCGCATCCAGCCGTTGTTGCCCACGCTGACCCGCAGCCGCGCCGGGCGTACGGCCTTGCTGTTGCAGTTTTCGGCCAAGCCGTGGCGGTTGCCGGCCGATCTGGTGTTGCAGGAACTGCGCAGCTTCGCCCGGGCGACACGGCTCGACGAAGCGCTGGACGCACTGGTGCACGGGCCCAAGCAGCAGGGCGCGCCCGCCGGGTCGTTGCGCGGCAGGGCGGTCATCGGGTGGGGTCGCAATGACCGGGTGACGCTGCCCCGCCAGGCCCCGCGCGCCCAGCAACTCTTTCCGGACGCGACTGTGCACTGGTTCGGCGATTGCGGGCATTTTCCGCACTGGGACCAGCCCGAACAGGCGGCCGAACTGATTCTGGCGGCGACGTAGCGACACGCGCAAAAACACAAGTTGTTGTGTTGCGCCGGCTTGTCGGACACCAGGGGTAGTGTTTGAGGCCTAAGCACGTCCGGCGCTGCCGGCAGCCAAATCGGCCTGGTGAAGTGGGGTTTCGGTGAGTGGAAATGCAAAGCTGATCGACCGCGTTTCGGCGATCAACTGGAACCGTCTGCAAGACGACAAAGACGCAGAGGTCTGGGACCGGTTGACCGGTAACTTCTGGCTGCCCGAGAAGGTGCCGGTGTCCAACGACATCCCGTCCTGGGGCACGCTGACCCCCAGTGAGAAGCAGCTGACCATGCGGGTCTTCACCGGCCTGACCATGCTGGACACCATCCAGGGCACCGTCGGCGCGGTCAGCCTGATCCCCGACGCGCTGACTCCGCACGAAGAGGCGGTGTACACAAACATCGCGTTCATGGAGTCGGTGCACGCCAAGAGCTACAGCCAGATCTTCTCCACCCTGTGCTCGACCGCAGAGATCGATGACGCGTTCCGCTGGTCGGAGGAGAACCCGAACCTGCAGCGCAAGGCCGAGATCGTGCTGCAGTACTACCGCGGCGACGAGCCACTCAAGCGCAAGGTGGCCTCCACCCTGCTGGAGAGCTTCCTGTTCTACTCCGGGTTCTACCTGCCGATGTACTGGTCGAGCCGGGCCAAGCTGACCAACACCGCTGACATGATCCGGCTGATCATCCGCGATGAGGCCGTGCACGGCTACTACATCGGTTACAAGTACCAGCGCGGCCTGGCGCTGGAAGACGAGGCCAAGCGCGCCGAGCTCAAGGACTACACGTACGAGTTGCTGTTCGAGCTGTACGACAACGAGGTCGAGTACACCCAGGACCTTTATGACGAGGTGGGGCTCACCGAGGACGTCAAGAAGTTCCTGCGCTACAACGCCAACAAGGCGCTGATGAACCTCGGCTATGAGGCATTGTTCCCGCGCGATGAGACCGACGTGAACCCCGCGATCCTGTCGGCGCTGTCGCCGAACGCCGACGAGAACCACGACTTCTTCTCCGGATCGGGTTCGTCGTACGTGATCGGCAAGGCCGTGGTCACCGAGGACGAGGACTGGGACTTCTAGCGCTGCCTGCTGCGACCGTCTAGGCACGCGCCCGCGCTAGCTTGCTACAGAAATGCACCGAATGTAATGAGGTGAGCAAGCAGTAGCGGGAAGAACGGCGCCATAAGTGCTTGGTAGAGAGTCGGATACACCTCGTAAATGGGGCTGATC
Source organism: Mycobacterium sp. Z3061 (assembly GCF_031583025.1). Classification (NCBI taxonomy): domain Bacteria; kingdom Bacillati; phylum Actinomycetota; class Actinomycetes; order Mycobacteriales; family Mycobacteriaceae; genus Mycobacterium; species Mycobacterium pumcae. Next base: position 2,058,376 of record NZ_CP134062.1, read on the forward strand.
AAGTCGATCCAGAGGCGCAACAGGGGACCGGAGACATAGAGACCGGCAACCAGCGGTCCACCTATCAGGAACAACGGTAGTGCGCTGTACAAGTAGTCCGGGTTGGTGAGGTAGAGCTGATTCAGTTGCCCCGCCAGGCCCGGTAACGAACTGCCGATAAATCCTATGCGGCGCACTGCCTCGCCCAAGTAGTAGAAAATTGTCGACGGGTCCGCGGCTGCCGTGGCGATCGTGTTCGAAACGGCGGTGACGGGGTTCAGCAGCGACGCGACGTTGGCCGCCTCGGCGAGGGCATACGAGCCCGCACTGGCGGTCAAGTGCTCCACGAACTGCTGATGAAATGTCGCCGCCTTCGCGGCGAGCTTCTGATAGTCCTCGGCATAACCAGAGAACAGGTGCGCGATGCTCGCCGACACTTCGTCGGCGGCCGCCGGCAGCAACGATTGGGTCGAGGTTGCCGCCGTCAGATGGGCGGCATCGAGCGATGAAGCAATAGCGCCTAAATCCGTTGCCGCCGCGGCTATCTGTTCTGGCGCCGCGATTACCTGCCCCATTTCACTGCCCCTCTGGCTAGTCGGTCATCGGCAAACCGACGCGCAATGGTCGGTCGCGCACGAACTAGTTTTGCAAGCAACGACTGGGCTGGCCTAAGTATTCGACTACCCAATCGGGCTGGCGGTGGAACCGCACTGTCAGGCGAGGTGACCGACCGGCTGCGGCACCCAGGTCTGCAGCACCTTCCGGCCGATCAACTGGCAGCCGTGGGTGCGCGCCAACTGTTTTGCGGCTGAGGTGAATTCCTGGTTGCTGACGACGATGCTGCGGCTGCAGCCGTGGTGGCGCGCGCCCGCCACCACTTCCTGGACGGCCGAGACGCCCACCGGTTTGGCGTAGCGCTTGCACTGCACCGCCACATACCGGCCGTCTTTTTCGGCGATCAGGTCGACGCCGTAGTCGCCGACGGGCGGGGTGAACGTGACCTGCCAGCCCGCCCGGCCGAGGCGGGCGGCGACGTAGCTCTCGAACTCGGCACCGTCCATCGCGTCGATGTCTCGCAGACTCGTGACGCGTCCCGCGCGGCGCGGCCACTTCCGGTTGGCCAGCCACCCGACCAGCACCACGCACAGCAGCGCAAGATAGAACGCCAGAACGCCGGCCGCCAGGCTGTGCCTGAGGATGCCGACGACCGCCGCGACGATCAGCGGAAGGGCAAGCAGGGCCGCCGTCATGCCGGTGTCATCGCGAAAACCATGCGCACGAGGCGAGGATAGTGAAGCCTGCCGACAAGCGGGTCCCGGCTCGCAAGTGTCAGGAACGGCTTGCGGCCGGCTTCATCGGGATGAAGGCACAACTCTGCCCACGCCGAGCATTTGGCGTCAACGAATTTCAGCTCTCACGCGGTTCAGCCGTTCCGTGAGATACGGACTCACGAGCCAGGCGCACGCCACAGTGCAGGCAAGCTCGTACGGCAGTGAGCCGATCGGTGTTCCCCTTGCCGTGACACCGCCTGCTGCACCAAAATATTCGGGCAGCGATACCGCCCATAGGGTAGTCAGGGTGACCAGGTAAACCGACGCGAACAGCGGCAGGTAGGTTGCCGCGAACCCGCTGTCGACGAGCAATGGTCGCGACCGGATGCGCCAGAATGCGTTGAGCGCGAACAACACCGCGACGATAAGCATCGTCCAGCCCAGCCCGGCAACCAGCATGGGATGGGGTCCGAACAGCCGAGCGGCAACCAGGTTGACCGACAGCGCCGCACCCAGCGCGGGAGTCAGAAGTCCCACCAGCACACTGCGGCCCAGCACGTGGGTGCGTCGCCGGCCGACCAGAGCGTGCGCCAGCAGCGCAAATGCGATCGGGTCGACCAGGGAGAAGTTGACCAGGCTGAACAACGGCACCGACGCGAGGGTGATGTTGCCGATTCCGGGCAGTTGGTAATCCCACAGCCACCACTTGAGTTGCGGCCCAAGCTGGTCGAACACCTCGTAGAAGCAGTGATGCACAACGCCGACGCAGACCGCCCCGCGGATCAGGCCCCACCGTCCGTCGAACAGGCCGCGCTGGCGCACCAGCACGTAGGCGGGATACAACAGGGCCGGGTACAGGGCCAGAATGTACAGCGGCATGCGGCCGTAGAACGCGCCGACGGTGAACTCGTTATGGATGAAGATGACCGCCCCACGGTCGATTCCCAGCGCCGACGGGAAGAAGTAGATCGGCACTTCCATCACGATGCAGTAGAGCGCCGCCGCCAGCCAGACGCCGAGGTAGGAACTGTCGCCGCTGCGGCGAAAGATGTTGAGCGAGTGGGCAAAGCCCAGTGCGGCCGAGATGACCATGAGCAGCTCGATCACGTTCAGCGTCGCGTTCTGCAGATCCAAAGGGTTGTGCAGGTAAAAGAAGTGCTGCAGCGCGCCCGGGGAGATGCCGCCGAGTCGGATGGCCAGCTCCAGGAATCTGTCGCTGGGATTCATGGAGCCGTGTCCGGCCGCGCTCCGTAGAACATGGTCATGTCCTCACCGCGCGCCCAGTGGTCGAACCAGGTCGCTGCCCATTCCGGCAACGGCTGATTGTCGTGGTCGTATCCGGGCAGGATCGAGGCGAATACCTGCCGAACCATCGAAACCTGTTGCCGGACGGGAACAGTGGCGAAGGCATTACGTGGTCTGCTGCACAGTTCCCGCGCGCCGGGCACTGCGTTGCTGAACTCCCGCAGCAGCATCCGGTGGCACCGCCAGACGTGGCGCATGGTGGGCGAAAAAGACCGGATCTTGTAGCCGGGTTCGCCCACGACATGGTCGTAGATGGTGACCGCCGAGCTGCGGTGCTCGACCTCTTCGCAGAAATGCCAGAGGCACAACGAGGCGACGCGTGCGTCGCCGTCGGCGAACAGGCTCGCCCGATTGTCGATGATCATCTTGAAAATCGGTGTGAAGGTGCCCTCCAGTGCGGCGGCGTAGGCCAGCAGATAGCGCAGGTCGTTGTCGCGGTGCAGAACGTCGTAGTGCGCGATCGCCTTGTCCAGTGCTACCTGCAGGCCCGGGTACCGCTCGATCAGCGCCTTGACGTGGCGGCGATGACACGACGTGTGCACCGACTCCTGTTGCAGGAACAGTCGGGCCTCCCGGCGTACCGCGGCGTCGGTGATGACGGTGTCGGCGTCCTTCATCGTCTTCACCAGGTAGCGCTCCAGGCCGATCGCCCAGAAGGACAGGACGTTCATGGCGACCGCAAACCGGGGATTAGCGCGATTCCAGATGAATTCCACCCCGTCGAACTCGAACGGAATGTGGCGGACAACGAGGTCACTCACGATTTTCGCTCCCTCACGACACTGGCTACATTGCCACCCCAAGGCTAAAATGTGAGCTACTGCTCATGTCAACCCCGCGATCGTACTAAGGGGGTTCCGGTGCCCGACGCGCGTTCAGGAAAGCCGCGACGAACAGGCAGTTCGCAGCGGCGCAAGCCCTCCCAGGAGCGATCGGTGGAATTGGTGGGCAAGGTCATCGAAGCGACCGCTCAGGTTATCGGGGACGTCGGGCTGGAAGCCACGAGCACGAACAAGATCGCCGCGCGCGCGGGTGTGGCGATCGGCTCGATCTATCAGTACTTCCCGAACAAAGAGGCGCTGATCGATGCGCTGCTCGACGATCGTCTGCACCGGCTGGAGGCGTTGGCCGCAACGCGGATGCAGGCGCTGAGCGCTGACTCCTACCCCGAAGCGGCCGAAGCGATGATGCGGGCGACGATCGCCTTCTGTGAAGCCGAACCGGGCGTCACGGCCATGCTGGCGTCTCGAGCCGCTGCGCCGCAGCCGAATTCAGGCGATCACGCCCTGTATCAGCGCGTCCACGACATCGCGCGCCGCTACCTGCTGGCCCACGCCGATCATCTCGACGTCGACGACGTAGAGATAGCGGCCACCATTTCCACACGGGTCGTCGCCAACTTCGCCCCGTGGATCGCCCTATCCGTGACCGATCGCGACGAGCGGGAGAGATACATCGCCGAGGTCGTTCGCATGCTCTCTCAATGGGTCGGAGCCCAACAGCGGCAGGCCCTGAGCACGCCGCGGCCGCTGCGTACAACCCGGCCCGCACGTGTGCGCGTCGTGAACGAAGCGTGAATTGTCTGCTCAGCACGCCTTCGCAAGTGGCGTCCTCGACGTCGGTTTCGGGACACTGGGCGGGTGACGAAAGACCGTAACGATGGCGCCCACCCCAACTTCTTTCGCTCGGTGATCCGCTGGCTGCAGGCCGGCTATCCCGAAGGCGTGCCCGGGCCCGATCGGGTCCCGCTGTTCGCCCTGCTGCGCAGCACGCCCCTGACGTCCGACCAGCTCAAGGAAGTCATCGACAATCTCACTGCCAAGGGTTCGCCCGCGGTGGCTGACGGCGTGATCGACGGCAACGAGATCGCCGAACAGATCGCGGAATTGACCCACCACGACCCCGGTCCGGAAAACGTCCGGCGGGTGGCCGCCACGCTCGCCGCCGCCGGGTGGCCGCTGGCCGGCATCGACGTCAGCGAGGTGATCCCCGGCGACGAGGACGGCGAAGCGGCCGAAGAGGTGGCGGCGCGGCTGCGCGCCGCCCTCTGACGCTTACCGGGGTCGCTTACAAAGTCGAGATGTCGATGACGAAGCGGTAGCGCACGTCGCTGGCCAGCACCCGCTCGTAGGCCTCGTTGACGTAATCGGCTTCGATGACCTCGATTTCGGGCGTCACGTTGTGTTCGGCGCAGAAGTCGAGCATCTCCTGGGTCTCCGCGATCCCGCCGATGTTCGAACCGGACAGGCTGCGTCGTGCCGCGGCCAATGCGAACGCATGCACCTCCATGGGGTGCTCGGGAATGCCAAGCTCCACCATGGTGCCGTCGACGTCGAGCAGGTTCATGTACTGCCCGAGGTCGAGGTTCGCCGAGACAGTGTTGAGGATCAGGTCGAAGCTGCCGCGCAGCTTCTTGAAGGTGTCCGGGTCGGCGGTCGCGTAGTAATTGCTTGCGCCCAAACGCAATCCGTCTTCCATCTTCTTCAAGGACTGGGACAGCACGCTCACCTGGCAGCCCATCGCGGCGCCCAGCTTGACGCCCATGTGGCCCAGGCCGCCCAGTCCGACGATGGCCAGCCGGGTGTCCTGTCCGGCTTTCCAATGCCGCAGCGGTGAGAACAGGGTGATGCCGGCGCACAGCAGCGGCGCCGCGGCGTCCAGTGGCAGCGACTCGGGGATGTGCACGACGAAGTTCTCGTCCACCACGACCGCCTGGCTGTAGCCACCCTGGGTGGGGGTGCCGTCCTTGTCGGTGGAGTTATAGGTGAACGTGGCGCCCTTCTTGCAGTACTGCTCGAGGCCGGCCTTACAGCTGCTGCACTGACCGCAGGAGTTCACCATGCAGCCGACGCCGACGTGGTCGCCGACCTTGTGCTTGGTGACCTCAGAGCCGACGGCGGTGACCACGCCGGCGATCTCGTGGCCGGGCACCACCGGGTAGTTCGGTACGCCCCATTCGGCTTTGACGGTGTGGATGTCGGAGTGGCAGATTCCGGCGAACTTGATGTCGATGGCCACATCGTGCGGGCCGGGCTCGCGGCGTTCGATCGTGGTCTTGCTCAGCGGTTCGGTTGCCGACGTGGCGGCGTATGCGGAAACGGTGCTCATCATCATCCTCTGCGTCTGGTTGCTCTATAAAGGTTAGCTAAGGTAACGGTCTGCGCGCCAATCGCGGCGGCGTTGCGCTGGTCACTCTCGGTCGATCGTTACTTCAGTTGATCGGCGCGTTGATCCAACGCAGATCATTAACGATGCCCCGGGCGGCGATCATTCCCTCACCGGTCTGCCAGATCTCGTCATTGACGATGAAGATCCGGTTGTCGCGGTTGGCGCCGAGCCGGCGCCAGGGGGCGCTGTCCAGGACAGTGGCCGCGCGGTCGGCGGCCGCGGGCCCGGCACACGACACATAGATGATGTCGGCGTCGGCGGCCGAGAAGTCGGGGTTTCTGGACAGGTCGGTGTCGGTGGTGCCGAACTCCAGGTAGGGCTTGTCGGTGAACCGCTGCGCCGCGGGACGGTCCACGCCGACGGCGCTCAACACGCTGGCGGGGAAGTTGTTGGACCCGTAGACGCGCAGCGTGTTGGTGGTCAGCTGCACCACCGACACCTGGAAGTGGGGCGCATCGTGCTTGGTGCCGATATCGGTCGCGCGCTGCCGAAAGCCGTTGATCAGCGCGTCGGCGGCGGCACCGCGCGAGGTAGCGGCGCCGACCCCGCGCAGATTGTCCTCCCAGGCCGCACCCGGGGCCGCGGTGAACACGGTAGGCGCGATCGCGGCGAGTTGCGGATACAGCGCCGGTGTCAGCGCGACCGAGCCGAGGATCAGGTCCGGGTGGGCCGCCGCGACGGCCTTCAGGTCCGGGGCATTGCGCGGGCCGGCACCCGGCGCGTCGTGAATCACCTTGCCCAGGTAGGACGGCTGACTCGACGATCCGTCAGGCAGTGCCGCGGCGACGACCCGGGATTGCAGGCCGAGCGCGCACAGCGAGTCGAGCTGATCTCCGGAGAGGACCACGATGCGTTGGGGGTCGGCCGGCACCTGAACCTCGCCGGGTCCGGCCCCTGCCACATTGCGGGCGGGACGCGGGGGACCGGGGTCCGGCGCGGCGGCATCCCGGGCGCACGACTCGTCGGGCTTGCGGTCGTTACCGAGCACCCCGGCACCGGCGATCTGGGTGGTCGGCGTTACCAGTGACGACGTGGCCGCGGGTTTGTCCGAACCGCATGCCGATGTCAGGACCAGCGCGGCCGCCGCCACGGCGCTCAGACTGGTTCGGAAGCCGCCGGATTGCACGCGTCCGACGGTAACATCCGGCCTGCTCAGACCCCGCCGGTCGGGCGGCTCGCGGGCAGGTGCCGAATCAAATACGACAGTTTGTAGGACCAGGCCTACCGGCAGGCTGAACGCGGGCTAAGATTCCTCTCAGCACCGTATGTGCCCCCTGTCCGGATGGATGTTTGGAGGATCTGTTGACAGCCGAAGCGCCCCCACGGGGAGAACTCGAGGCAGTCCGTCCCTACCCGGCTCGCACCGGACCCAGGGGCAACCTGATCTACAAGCTGATCACGACGACCGATCACAAGCTGATCGGCATCATGTACTGCGTCGCCTGCTTCATGTTCTTCTTCATCGGCGGCCTGTTGGCATTGCTGATGAGAACCGAGTTGGCCGTTCCCGGCCTGCAGTTCCTGTCGAACGAGCAGTACAACCAGCTTTTCACCATGCACGGCGGCATCATGCTGCTGTTCTATGCCACCCCGATCGTGTTCGGCTTCGCCAACCTGGTGCTGCCCCTGCAGATCGGTGCGCCCGACGTCGCCTTCCCCCGGCTGAACGCGTTCTCATTCTGGCTGTTCCTGTTCGGCGGGCTGATCGTGGCGTCCGGCTTCATCACCCCGGGCGGTGCCGCCGACTTCGGCTGGACCTTCTACACCCCGCTCAGTGACGCGGTCCACACCCCCGGCGCGGGCGCGGACCTGTGGATCATGGGCATCGCGGTCGCCGGTCTGGGCACCATCCTGGGTGCGGTGAACATGATCACCACCGTGGTGTGCATGCGCGCACCGGGCATGACGATGTTCCGGATGCCGATCTTCACCTGGAACATCCTGGTGACCTCGGTGCTGGTGCTGATCGCCTTCCCGCTGCTGACCGCGGCCCTGTTCGGGCTGGCCGCCGACCGCCATCTTGGTGCTCACATCTACGACCCGGCCAACGGCGGGGTACTGCTGTTCCAGCACCTGTTCTGGTTCTTCGGCCATCCGGAGGTCTATATCCTGGCGCTGCCGTTCTTCGGCGTGGTCTCGGAGATCTTCCCGGTCTTCTCGCGTAAGCCGATCTTCGGTTACACCACGCTGGTCTACGCGACGCTGTCCATCGCCGCGCTGTCGGTCGCCGTATGGGCGCATCACATGTTCGCCACCGGCGCCGTGCTGCTGCCCTTCTTCTCCTTCATGACCTTCCTGATCGCCGTCCCCACCGGCATCAAGTTCTTCAACTGGGTGGGCACGATGTGGAAGGGGCAGTTGACGTTCGAGACGCCGATGCTGTTCTCCGTCGGGTTCGCCGTGACGTTCCTGCTCGGTGGACTCAGCGGTGTCCTGCTGGCCAGCCCGCCACTGGACTTCCACGTCACCGACAGCTACTTCGTCATCGCGCACTTCCACTACGTGCTGTTCGGCACCATCGTGTTCTCGACCTACGCGGGCATTTACTTCTGGTTCCCGAAGATGACGGGCCGTCTGCTCGACGAGCGACTGGGCAAGGTGCACTTCTGGTTGACGTTCATCGGGTTCCACACCACGTTCCTGGTGCAGCACTGGGTGGGCGACCAGGGCATGCCGCGTCGTTACGCCGACTACCTGCCGACCGACAACTTCACCACGCTGAACATCATCTCCACCGTCGGCGCATACATCCTCGGCGTCTCGATGCTGCCGTTCGTCTGGAACATCTTCAAGAGCTGGCGCTACGGCGAGGTGGTGACCGTCGACGACCCGTGGGGTTACGGCAACTCACTGGAGTGGGCGACGAGCTGCCCGCCGCCGCGGCACAACTTCACCGAGCTGCCCCGGATCCGTTCGGAGCGCCCGGCTTTCGAGCTGCACTACCCGCACATGGTCGAGCGGCTGCGCGCCGAGGCCCATGTCGGGCGCAGTCACGGTCCCTCCGACGGCGATGTCACCAGAGCGGACGACGTCAGCGTCCGCACCTGATGACGGCCAGCGCGGGTGAGTAAGTCACCCCGGGTGTCGGTGCTGATCACGGTTACCGGCGTCGACCAACCCGGTGTGACGTCTGCACTGTTCGGCGTTCTCGCCCGGCACAAGGTTGAGCTTCTCAACGTCGAACAGGTCGTGATACGCCGGCGATTGACGCTGGGCGTGTTGGTGTCCTGCCCGCTGGACCCGTCCGGCGGCGACCTCGAGGGCACCGCACTAAGCGAGGACGTCGAAGCCGCGATCCGCGAGGTCGGGCTGGACGTCACGATCGAGCGCAGCGACGACCTGCCGATCATCCGGGAGCCCTCGACCCACACCATCTTCGTGCTCGGCCGCCCGATCACCGCCGGTGCCTTCGGCGCGGTAGCCAGGGAAGTGGCCAACCTGGGCGTCAACATCGACTTCATCCGCGGCGTCTCCGACTACCCCGTCACCGGTCTGGAGCTGCGGGTGTCGGTGCCTTCCGGCGCGTACGGCCCGCTGCAGAGTGCGCTGACCAAGGTCGCCGCCGACGAGCAGGTGGATGTGGCGCTCGAGGATTACGGTCTGGAATGGCGCACCAAACGGCTCATCGTGTTCGACGTGGATTCGACGCTGGTGCAGGGCGAGGTCATCGAGATGCTGGCGGCCCGCGCCGGCGCCGAAGGCAAAGTCGCGGCGATCACCGAGGCCGCGATGCGCGGCGAACTGGACTTCGCGGAGTCCCTGGAGCAGCGGGTCGCCACCCTGGCCGGCCTGCCTGCCTCGGTGATCGATGACGTCGCCGAGCAGCTGGAGCTGATGCCGGGCGCCCGGACCACGCTGCGGACGTTGCAGCGCTTGGGTTTTCGTTGCGGAGTGGTCTCCGGCGGGTTCACCCGCATCATCGAGCCGCTGGCCGAGGAACTGAAGCTGGACTTCGTCGCCGCCAACGAGCTGGAGATCGTCGACGGCACCCTGACCGGGCGAGTGGTGGGAACGATCGTCGACCGGGCCGGCAAAGCCACCGCGCTGCGGGCGTTCGCCGGGCAGTACGGGGTGCCGATGGAGCAGACCGTCGCGGTCGGCGATGGGGCCAACGACATCGACATGCTGGCGGCGGCGGGCATGGGCATCGCGTTCAACGCCAAGCCCGCGCTGCGGGAGGTGGCCGATGCGTCGCTGAGCCATCCGTACCTGGACACCGTGCTGTTTTTGCTGGGTGTGACCCGCGGCGAGATCGAAGCCGCCGACGCGGTCGACGGCGTGGTGCGCCGCGTCGAGATTCCTGCCGAATAAAGCTGCGCGAGCAGACACAAACTCGCGTCGGAACACGCGTTCCCGTGCGATTTTGTGTCTGCTCGCGATGTCGAGGAGACCAACGTCTGATAAATTCTTCAATTGTTAAATTGACGAATCCTTAGCGAGGGTCGGTGTCGGAGCCGCTGTACAAATTGAAGGCCGAGTTCTTCAAGACGCTGGGCCACCCGGCGCGGGTCCGCATCCTGGAGCTGCTGTCGGAACGCGACCACACGGTCGCCGAACTTCTCCCCGAGGTCGGCCTGGAGTCCTCGAACCTGTCCCAGCAGCTCGCGGTGCTGCGGCGGGCCGGGGTGGTGACGGCGCGCAAGGACGGCAACACGGTCATCTACTCGATCACCTCGCCGCTGATCGCCGAGCTGATGGCGGTGGCCCGACGAGTGCTGACCGGAATGCTGACCGGCCAGGTCGCCATGCTCGAGGATCTGCGCGCCGACGTCCCCACGGCTCGGCGGTAAGCGCCGATGAGCTGGATCGGCAGGATATTGCGTCAGGGCCGGGTTGCCGAACCCGCGGGCGAGCGGCCCGCACCGGCCGTCGCGCCGCCGACCGGCGTGTCCGGCTCGTTGCAGGTGCGCCACGTCGACGCGGGTTCGTGCAACGGCTGTGAAGTGGAGATCTCCGGGGCATTCGGCCCGGTGTACGACGCAGAACGGTTCGGCGCCCGGCTGGTCGCATCGCCCCGGCATGCCGACGCGTTGTTGGTCACCGGCGTGGTGACCCGAAACATGGCGCAGCCGTTGCGCAATACCGTGGCAGCCACGCCGTTGCCCCGGGTGGTGATCGCCTGCGGGGACTGTGCGCTCAACCGCGGCGTGTTCGGTGACGCCTACGGGGTGGTCGGTGCGGTCGGTGACGTGATACCCGTCGACGTCGAGATCCCCGGTTGCCCGCCGTCACCCGATCAGGTGGTGGCGGCCCTGAGATCGGTGACGGGCAGGTGACGGCGACCCTGGCGCCCGCGGCTGCACCGGAGGACCTGCGCCGCAACGGTATTGGCGCAGCGTTGAGCGGGGTTGCGACCGCGGTGACCGGTATCGCAGGTGCGGGGCTGGGCGTCACGGCGGTATTCGGTTCGTTGCCGACAGTGTGGCTGCCCTGGCTGCTGCCGCTGAGCGGTGTGGAACTCAGCGTCAACCGGTTGGGCGGGTTCTTCATGGCGTTGACCGGGGCGGTGGCCGTGGTCGTCGGCATTTACAGCATCGGATACCTGCACCGCGAGCGACTCGGCGTCGTCGCGCAGGTCACGCTGCCGACGTTCGTCGCTGCGATGCTGCTGGTGCCCGCCGCCGGTTCGGTGAGCACCTTCCTGCTGGCCTGGGAACTGATGGCGGTCACCTCGTTGATCCTGCTGGCCTCTGGTCATGCCCGCGCCGAAGTACGTTCCGCCGCAGTCTATTACGCGGTGATGACGCAGCTGGGTTTCGCGGCGATACTGCTCGGTCTGATGGTGGCCGCCGCGGCGGCCGGCACCGACCGGTTCGCCGGCATCGCCGGTGTGCAAGCAGGGACGCGCAACGCGGTCTTCCTGTTGACTCTGCTGGGATTCGGCTCCAAAGCCGGCCTGCTGCCGTTGCATGCGTGGTTGCCGCGCGCTCATCCGGAAGCGCCGAGTCCGGTTTCGGCGTTGATGAGTGCCGCTATGGTCAACCTCGGCGTATACGGCATCATCAGGATCGACCTGCAGTTGCTCGGACCGGGCCCCCGGTGGTGGGGAGTCACGTTGCTCGGCGTCGGGGCCGTCTCGGCCGTATACGGGGTTCTGCAGGCGTCGGTGGCCGCGGATCTCAAACGGCTGCTCGGCTATTCGACGATCGAGAACATGGGGCTGGTCATCCTGGCGCTGGGCGCCGCCACCCTGCTGTCGGCCTGCGGTGCGGTTGCGGCCGCAGTGATCGCGATGACGGCGGCGCTGCTGCACCTGGTCGCGCACGCCGCGTTCAAGAGCCTCGGGTTCATGGCCGCCGGTTCGGTGTTGGTGGCCACCGGTGAACGCGACCTCGACCGGATGGGTGGACTGGCCCGGCGGATGCCCTTCACGACAACGCTTTTCGGGATGGCCGCGCTCGGCGCGTCGGGGTTGCCACTGGGCGCGGGATTCGTCAGCGAATGGCTGTTGGTACAGTCGCTGATTCACGCACGGCCGGAACACGATTCGTTGCTCGGACTGGTGACACCGGTCGGCGTCGGCGCAGTGGCACTGACCACGGGGCTGGGTGTGGCAGCGATGGTCAAGGCATTTGGCACCGGCTTCCTGGCGCGAGCGCGCTCCGAGGGTGCCGAGTGGGCGCGCGAGGCGCCGGTCAGCATGATCATCGGCATGGCCGGGGCGGCCGTCGGCTGTGTCGTCCTGGCGGTGCTGCCATCGGTCGTCACCGCAGCCCTGCAATCGGTGCTGCACAGCGTGCCGGCCGCCCGCGACGCCGATCTCCGTGGACTCGGTATCGTGTTGCGGCTGCCCGGGATTCACGGCTCTATGTCGCCCGCCCTGTTGGCTGCGGCACTGGCCGGCGCGGTGCTGGTCGTCGTGGCGCTGACCAGGTGGGGAGCACGGCACCGCCCCGAGCCGGTGACATCGCCGTTGTGGGCCTGTGGCGCAGACGGCCTGACGCCTCGGATGCAGTACACCGCAACATCATTCGCGCAACCGCTGCAGAGGGTTTTCGATGACGTGCTGCGCCCCGATAGCGGTATCGAGGTGACGCACCTGGAGGAGACCCGCTACCACGTCGCGCGGATCGCATACCGCACCAACGTCTCCGACGCCGTCGAAGACCGGGTCTACGCGCCGGTGCTACGCACGGTCGCGAGGTGTGCACAGGCGGTCCGCCGGGCGCACAACGGAAGTGTGCACCTGTACCTGGCCTACGGCGTGCTCGGTGTGTTGATCGTTCTGGTGGTGGCGCGGTGAACGTCATGTCAGCGGTTGCCGGTGCGGCCCAGATCGGCGGGGTCATGGTGGGCGCACCGCTGATACTGGGGTTGATGCGCCAGGTCCGGGCCCGCTCGGAGGGGCGGTGCGGCGCGGGCGTTCTGCAGCCGTGGCGCGATCTGCGCAAGCAGCTGCGCAAGCAGCAGGTCAAGCCGTCGGGCACCACGCTGGTCTTCGCGGCCGCGCCGGTTCTGCTCGCGGCCACCACTTTGCTGATCGCCGCGATCGTGCCACTGGTGGCAACCGGCTCACCGCTGGACCCCGTCGCCGACCTGTTCGCTGTGGTGGGTCTGCTCTTCCTGGGAACGGTGGCCCTGACGTTGGCGGGCATAGACACCGGCACGTCCTTCGGTGGCATGGGCGCCAGCCGCGAGATCACCATTGCCGCGCTGGTGGAGCCGACGATTCTGCTCGCCGTCTTTGCGTTGTCCATTCCCGCCCGCTCGGCCAACTTGGGCGCGATCGTCGGGTTCACCCTGGCCAACCCGGGCGAGGTGGTGTCGCTGGCGGGAATCCTGGCTTTCGTCGCGCTGGTGATCGTCGTCATCGCCGAAACCGGGCGCTTGCCGGTGGACAATCCCGCCACGCACCTGGAATTGACCATGGTGCACGAGGCGATGGTGCTCGAGTATGCCGGGCCCAGGCTGGCACTCGTCGAGTGGGCGAGCGCGATGCGCCTGACGGTGCTTTTGGCGTTGCTGGCGAATCTGTTCCTGCCGTGGGGGATTGCCGGCGATCAGCCCACCGCGCTCGGCGTCGGCATCGGCATAATCGCCATCAGCATCAAAGTCGCCCTTGCCGCCGTCGTTCTGGCCGGCGCTGAGGTGTTCATCGCCAAGTTGCGGCTCTTCCGCGTGCCGGAGTTGCTGGCCGGGTCTTTTCTGCTTGCTCTGCTCGCGGTGAGCTCGGCGAACTTCTTTGCGGCGCAGGGGTGATGCGATGAGCGATCTCGACTATTCCGGCGTGCTGGATCTGGCACCAGGGGGACTGGTGCTGACCGCGGTGCTGATCGTGTGGCGCCGCGACCTGCGTTCGATCGCGCGGTTGCTGGCGCTGCAGGGCGTGGCCCTGGCCGCGATCCCGGTCATTCTCGGTGTGCACGGCCGGGATTGGGAGCTGGTCGGCGTGGGGGCGGCCCTGTTCGTGCTGCGCGGCGTGGTGCTGCCCGGGCTGCTCGCGCATGCGCTGGGTGCCGAGGAGCGCCAACAGCGCGAGGCCACACCGTTGGTCAACACCACCGCATCGCTGCTGATCGCCGCGGCGCTCACGGTGGTCGCCCTGGCGGTCACCCGCCCGGTGGTCGACCTGGATCCCGGCGCCGCCGTCAGTGTGGTCCCCGCGGGGCTGGCGGTGGTGTTGATCGCGATGTTCGTGATGGTCACTCGGCGCCACGCCATTTCCCAGGCCGCGGGTTTTCTGATGTTGGACAACGGGATTGCGGCCACCGCCTTCCTGTTGACGGCGGGGGTGCCACTGATCGTCGAACTCGGCGCGTCGCTGGATGTTCTGTTCGCCCTGATCGTGCTGGGGGTGCTGACCGGCCGACTGCGGCGCATGCTCGGCGGCGCCGACCTGGACCGGCTGCAGAGATTGCGGGATTGATGACGGGATCGATCACAGCGGGCCTGATTCTGGCGCCGATACTGGCGCCGGCGCTAGCCGCCATCGTCGCGTTGGCCGGTGGGTGGCGACGCTGGACCACGGCGCTCACCGTGGTGTCCGCGTTGGTTGTGCTGGGATCCGCAGCGGCACTGGGCATTACGACCGGTGCCCGGCCGCGGCTGGCGCTGGGCGGGGTGTTGCGCACCGACGCGCTCTCGGTCACGATGCTGATCGTCATCGGCCTCGTCGGCACCCTGGCGACCTGGGCGAGCATCGGCTACATCGACGCCGAACTGGCTCACGGCCACACCGATCGGCGCGACGCCCGCCTGTACGGCGCCCTGACTCCGGCGTTCCTGGCGGCGATGGCGGTCGCGGTGTCGGCCAACAACATCGGGGTGATCTGGGTGGCCGTCGAAGCAACCACAGTGATCACGGCGTTCCTGGTTGGCCACCGTCGCACCGCCACCGCGCTGGAAGCCACCTGGAAGTACGTGGTGATCTGTTCGGTCGGCATCGCCGTCGCGTTCCTGGGCACGGTCTTGTTGTACTTCGCCGCGCGTCATGCCGGCGCCGACGGGGCGAGCGCGCTGAACCTCGATGTCCTCGGCTCCCGCGCCGCACATCTGGACCCGGCAGTCACCCGGCTCGCCGGCGGGCTGTTGCTGATCGGGTACGGCGCGAAGGTCGGACTGGTTCCGTTCCACGGGTGGCTGGCCGATGCGCACAGCCAGGCGCCGGCGCCGGTTTCGGCGCTGATGAGCGGAGTGCTGCTCTCCGTTGCCTTCTCGGTGCTGATCCGGCTGCGGACGATCATCGACGCCGCCGTGGGGCCGGGCTTTCTGCGGGCCGGACTGCTGACGGTGGGACTTGCCACCGTATTGATCGCCGCGCTATTGCTGACTGTCGCAACCGATCTCAAGCGGATGCTGGCCTACTCATCAATGGAGAACATGGGACTGATCGCGGTGGCGGCGGCCGCGGGCACCAAGCTGGCGATCGCGGCGCTGCTGTTGCACGTGCTGGCGCACGGCGTCGGTAAGACGGTGCTGTTCCTGGCCGGTGGGCAGTTGCAGGCCGCGCACGGCTCGACGGTGATCGACGACATCAGCGCCGTGCTGTCCCGCTCGCGCTTGATAGGCGTGTCATTCGCCGCCGGAGTTGTTGTCCTGCTTGGCTTGCCGCCGTTCGCCATGTTCGCCAGCGAAATCTCGATCGCGCGGTCGCTGGCGGACGCCCGGTTGTCCTGGGTGCTCGGCACCGCACTGCTGCTGATGGTCGTGGCGTTCGCGGCCCTGGTCAGCAACTCCCGGCGCATCCTGCTCGGAACGCCGGACGAGCATGCGCCGCCCATTGCGGTACCCACCACGGTGGCAGGTGCTCTGGTGTGTGGCGTGGTGGCGTCGCTGGTGCTGGGTGTGACGGCGGGTCCGTTGACGGCATTGTTCAGTGCGGCCGCCGGCCAGTTCGGAGCCGGGTGATGGAGCGGCGTGAGGTCACCGGCGATGAACTCGCCCACGCGGTAGGGGAGTTGCTGGACAATGGGTTTCGTTTGGCGTTGGTGGCCGCTCACGATGACGGCCATGCGGTCCGGATCGTGTATCTGCTCCTGGCCGGCGCGCCGGACCGCCGCGTCGAGCTCACCCTGACGACCGACGCAACCAGCCCGTCGGTGCCGTCGCTGGGTCATCTGTCGATTCCCGCGGGCCGCTTCGAGCGGGAGATGATGGACCTCTACGGGGTGACGCCGGTCGGCCATCCGCAGCCGCGGCGGTTGGTCAGCCACGCGCACTGGCCGCAGGACTGGCATCCGATGCGGCATGATGCCGGGCGGCCGCCGGAATTCGCTACGGTCGGCGCATTTCCGTTCGTGACCGTCGACGGCACCGGGGTCTACGAGATCCCGGTCGGACCGGTGCATGCCGGTCTGATCGAGCCCGGACACTTCCGGTTCTCGGTGATCGGTGAATCGGTGCTGCGGCTCAAGGCGCGACTGTGGTTCGTGCACAGGGGAATTGAAAAGCTCTTCGAAGGCCGGGCGGTCGCGGACGGCGTCGAGTTGGCCGAGCGGATAAGCGGCGACAGCGCCGCGGCTCACGCTCTTGCGTACTGCCTGGCCGTGGAGGACGCGCTCGGCGTCGAAGTACCAGAACCGGTGCACCGGTTGCGGGCCCTGCTGGTCGAACTCGAACGGCTCTACAACCACGCCACCGACCTGGGTGCACTCGCTAACGATGTCGGCTTCGCACTGGCCAACGCGCATGCTCAGCGTGTCCGCGAGTCGGTGCTGCGGATCAATCGTCGCGTCACCGGACACCGTCTGCTGCGTGGCGGGATCCAGCCGGGAGGCGTTGTGCTCCAACAGCTCCCGGATCCCGCGGAATTGCGGGTGCTGGCCGCTGAGATTGCGGAGATCAGCGAGCTGACACTGGGCAACCCGGTGATCTACGACCGGTTCGCCGAGACCGCGGTGCTGCGTCGCGACGACGCCCGCGCCCTCGGTTGCCTGGGCTACGTCGCCCGCGCCAGCGGCATCAGCACCGACGCCCGCCGCGACCACCCGACCACCGACCTGCCGATCTCGACCGTGCAGGGCGGCGAAGGCGACGTGCTGGCCCGCTACACGATGCGGCGCGACGAGTTCGCCGCATCCACCGAGCTGATCGCGGCGTTGATCGAACCGCACAGTGGCCCGCTGGAATATCGCGCACCGGTGCCCACGGCCGGGACCTCCGGAGTGGGGATCGTGGAAGGGTGGCGAGGCACCGTGGTCCACCGGGTCGAGGTGGACGCCGGGTTCGTCACGCGATGCAAGGTGGTCGACCCGTCGTGGTTCAACTGGCCCGCCCTGCCCGTCGCGATGGCGGACACGATCGTGCCGGACTTCCCGCTGGCCAACAAGAGCTTCAACCTCTCCTACGCCGGCAACGACCTCTAGCCCCGCGACGGTCCCGCGAGGTAACGCGACCCGGCAGTGAAAGCGGGCACGCGGTACGGCACGATGGGCGGGTGCCCGAACCCGGCTCGCTCGAGGCCGATCCCGACCTGCTGATCGACTTCAGAAATGTGTCGCTGCGCCGCGGCGGTCGCACCCTGGTGGGCCCGCTGGACTGGGCCGTCGAACTCGACGAACGCTGGGTGATCATCGGCCCCAACGGCGCCGGCAAGACCTCGCTGCTGCGCATCGCGGCCGCCTCCGAGCACCCCACCAGCGGCACCGCCTTCGTGCTGGGGGAGCGGCTCGGCCGGGTCGACGTCAGTGAACTGCGGTCGCGGATCGGTCTGAGCTCCTCCTCCTTGGCGCAGCGCATACCGTCCGACGAAGTGGTGCGTGACCTCGTCGTGTCGGCCGGCTACTCGGTGCTCGGTCGATGGCGCGAGCAATACGAGGACGTCGACTACCGGCGCGCGGTCGACATGCTGGAAAGCCTGGGCGCCGAACATCTCGCCGAGCGTACCTACGGGACGCTGTCCGAAGGCGAACGCAAACGGGTGCTGATCGCGCGCGCGCTGATGACCGACCCCGAACTGCTGCTGCTCGACGAGCCGGCGGCCGGCCTGGACCTGGGCGGCCGCGAGGAACTGGTGGCCCGGCTGGCCGACCTGGCAGCCGACCCCGACGCGCCGGCCCTGGTCCTGGTCACCCACCACGTCGAGGAAGTGCCACCCGGATTCAGCCACTGCCTGCTGCTGTCGGAGGGCCAGGCCGTCGCGTCGGGTCTGCTGCCCGACGTGCTGACCGCCGAGAATCTCTCCACCGCCTTCGGGCAGCGGATCGCGCTCGATGTGGTCGACGGGCGCTACTTCGCCCGCCGCGTGCGGACCCGTGCAGCTCATCGGAGAAGCTCATGAACGAACCGCAACTACCCCTGCCGGCCCGCCCGGCCGCCACCGTGATGCTCGTGCGGGACGCTCCCGGGGGCCTCAACATCTTCCTGATGCGCCGGCACTCCGCGATGGAGTTCGCACCGGGCGTCATCGTGTTCCCCGGCGGCGGGGTCGACGACCGCGACCGCAACGCCGATATCGCATGGGCCGGCCCGCCGCCGGAGTGGTGGGCGCAGCGGTTCGGCATCGAGACCGACCTGGCGATCGCGCTGGTCTGCTCGGCGGCCCGGGAGACGTTCGAGGAATCCGGGGTGCTGTTCGCCGGACCGGCCGACGACCCCGACGGTATCGTCGGCGACGCCTCGGTGTACCGCGAGTCGCGGCACGCGCTGGCCGACCGCACGCTGTCCTTCGCCGACTTCCTGCGCGGCGAGAAGCTGGTGCTGCGCTCCGACCTGCTGCGGCCCTGGGCCAACTGGGTCACCCCGGAAGCCGAGCGCACGCGCCGCTACGACACCTACTTCTTCGTGGCGGCCCTGCCCGAGGGGCAGCGCGCCGACGGCGAGAACACCGAGTCTGACCTGTCCGGCTGGGCACTCCCGCAGGACGCCATCGCCGACTTCGAGACCGGTCGCAATGTCCTGCTGCCGCCGACCTGGACCCAGCTGGACTCGCTGGCCGGCCGCAGCGTCGCCGAGGTGCTGGCCGTCGAACGCCAGATCGTGTCCATCCAGCCACTGCTGGAGAAGCGCGGCGACAACTGGGTCTTCGAGTTCTTCGACTCCGACCGCTACCACCGGGCGCGCGAGGCCGGCGGATCGATGCAGTGGCCGCTTTGAGTGAGTTCGTGAGCGTCGTGGTCAGCGACGGCTCCCAGGACGCCGGGCTGGCCATGCTGTTGCTGTCGCGGCCACCTACCAACGCGATGACCCGGCAGGTCTACCGGGAGGTCGTCGCCGCGGCGGAGGAGTTGGGCCGGCGCGACGACGTCGCCGCGGTGATCCTGTTCGGCGGGCACGAGATCTTCTCCGCCGGTGACGACATGCCCGAACTGCGGACTTTGAACCCGGACGAGGCCGGCACCGCCGCCCGGGTGCGGCGCGAGGCCATCGACGCGGTCGCCGCGATCCCGAAGCCCACCGTCGCCGCCATCACCGGATACGCCCTGGGCGCCGGGCTCACGCTGGCGCTCGCCGCCGACTGGCGGGTCAGCGGCGACAACGTGAAGTTCGGCGCCACCGAGATCCTGGCCGGCCTGGTGCCCGGAGGCGACGGCATGGCCCGCCTGACCCGCGCCGTCGGGCCGAGCAGAGCCAAAGAACTGGTGTACAGCGGGCGGTTCTTCGATGCCGAGGAGGCGCTGGCGCTGGGCCTGATCGACGACATGGTGGCCCCCGACAACGTCTACGACGCCGCGGCGACGTGGGCGCGGCGCTTCCTGGACGGTCCGCGGCCGGCCCTGGCCGCCGCGAAAGCCGGCATCAACGCCGTGTACGACGGTTCCCCGGCAGCCGAACGCCACGCCGCCGAAGATCGCCGCTACATCGAGGTTTTCGCCGCTGGTCAGGACGCTGACGCGAAAGCCGACAGCGACGGCGGTTAGGCTGCCCTGCATGACGAGGAGTTCTGAGATCCCCGCTTCCAACCCGCACGCCACCGCCGAGCAGGTGGAGGCGGCGCGGCACGACAGCAAGCTCGCCCAGGTGCTCTACCACGACTGGGAAGCCGAGAGCTACGACGACAAATGGTCGATCTCCTACGACCAGCGCTGCATCGACTACGCCCGCGGCCGCTTCGACGCGATCGTGCCCGACGAGGTGATCCGCGAGCTGCCGTACGACCGTGCGCTGGAACTCGGCTGCGGCACCGGCTTCTTCCTGCTCAACCTGATCCAGGCCGGGGTGGCGCGGCGCGGGTCCGTCACCGACCTGTCGCCCGGCATGGTCAAGGTCGCCACCCGCAACGGGCAGTCGCTGGGTCTAGACATCGACGGCCGGGTCGCCGACGCCGAAGGCATTCCGTACGACGACAACACCTTCGATCTGGTGGTCGGGCACGCCGTGTTGCACCACATTCCCGACGTCGAGCTGTCGCTGCGTGAGGTGCTGCGCGTGCTCAAGCCGGGCGGCCGGTTCGTGTTCGCCGGGGAGCCGACCACCGTCGGCAACGGCTACGCCCGGGCCCTGGCGGACCTGACATGGAACGTCACCATCCGCGCGGTGAAGCTGCCCGGGCTCGGGAGTTGGCGTCGCCCGCAGGAGGAGATCGACGAAAACTCGCGGGCCGCGGCCCTGGAATGGATCGTCGACCTGCACACCTTCGATCCCAAGGACCTGGAGCGGATGGCCGCCAACGCCGGCGCGGTCGAGGTCAGAACCGCCAGCGAGGAGTTCACCGCCGCCATGCTCGGCTGGCCGGTGCGCACCTTCGAGTCGACGGTCCCGCCCGGAAAGCTGGGCTGGGGCTGGGCGAAGTTCGCCTTCAACGGCTGGAAGGCGCTGAGCTGGGTGGACGCCAACGTCTGGCGGCACGTCGCGCCGAAGGGCTGGTTCTACAACGTGATGGTCACCGGGGTCAAACCCTCCTGACGGTTTTCACCTGCGACGACGTCGGTTATCTGCGCTCGGAGTCGGGCGTCGCGGCGCTGGCCGCCGTCGCTGAGTTCGAGTTGAGCGACACCACCCTGATCGCCGACATCGCCGCCGTGCGCCGGAGTTTCGGCGAGCGGGCTCCGGTGCTGGTGGAGACGACGCGGCTGCGTCGCCGGGCCGCCGACAAGCTCGGCGAACTGGGTGATGTGTCGCGGTGGCTGTTCACCGACGAAGCGCTGCAGCAGTCCACCGCCGCACGCGTCGCCCTGCACCGCGCGCGCCGGTTGGCCGGACGGGTCGTGCACGACGCGACCTGCTCGATCGGCACGGAGCCGGCGGCCCTGCACGGCGTGGCCGAGCTGGTGATCGGCAGCGACATCGACCCGGTCCGGCTGGCGATGGCGCGCCACAACCTGGGGCCCACGACGGCTCTGTGCCGGGCCGATGCGCTGCATCCGGTCACCCGTGACGCGGCCGTCATCGTCGATCCCGCGCGCCGCAGCGGCGGCCGACGCCGCTTCAGCCCGGCCGACTACCGGCCCGCCCTGGGCCCGTTGCTGCAGGCCTACCGTGGCCGGGACCTGGCGGTGAAGTGCTCTCCTGGAATCGATTTCGATGAACTCGGCCGACTCGGATTCGACGGGGAGATCGAGGTGACGTCTTACGGCGGCTCGGTCCGGGAGGCGTGTCTGTGGTCGGGCGCTCTGGCGGGTGTGCGCCGGCGCGCGAGCGTCCTGGACCGCGACGAACAGATCACCTCGGCCGATTCCGACGACTGCCCGGTCGGGCCGGCGGGCCGATGGATCGTCGATCCCGACGGCGCCGTCGTCCGCGCCGGGCTGGTCCGGCACTACGGCGCCCGGCACGGATTGTGGCAACTCGACCCCGATATCGCCTACCTGTCCGGTGACCGGCTGCCGCCCGGAGTGCGTGGTTTCGAGGTCCTCGAGCAACTGGCCTTCGACGAACGGCGGTTGCGTCAGTCGCTGACGGCCCTGGACTGTGGCGCTGCCGAAATCCTGGTCCGCGGCGTCCAGGTAGACCCCGACGCGCTGCGTCGGCGACTGCGGCTGCGGGGCGGTGCGGCGCTGTCGGTGGTGATCGCCCGGATCGGACGCAGCGGCGCGAAGAGCGCCAGTCACGCGGTGGCCTACGTTTGCCGTCCGTCTCGGTAACGCCGGGTACGCTGACGGCGATTACCTCATAGGGCGTACTCACGCCACTTTGGTGTGCAGAAACTGCAAGGACAGAAACGACGATGCGTTACCTGATAGCGGCCGCAGCGCTGACCGCTGCCGCGGTGATGGGCTGGCCGGCCAGCGCCGCGCCGCCGTCCTGTGCCGCACTGGGCGGCTCGGTCGAGGCTGCCCAGACCTGCCACATCCATCAGTCCAGTGCCACCTACACGCTGGACATGACGTTCCCCGTCGACTATCCCGACCAGCAGGCGCTGACCGACTACATCACGCAGAACCGCGACGGCTTCGTCAACGTCGCGCAGAGTTCGGGCGGCCGGCGCGACCAGCCCTATCAGATGGACGCGACCAACGAACAACACAGCTCCGGACAGCCACCCCGCACCCGCAGCGTGGTGCTGAAGTTCTTCCAGGACCTCGGCGGAGCCCGCCCGTCCAACTGGTTCAAGGCGTTCAACTACAACCTGGGGACGAAACAGCCCATCACGTTCGACACGCTGTTCGCGCCCAACACCAACGCGCTGGACGCCATCTTCCCGATCGTCCAGCGCGAACTGGAACACCAGACCGGCCTGGGCGTGGCGATCTCGCCGGGCGCCGGCCATGACCCGACGAACTATCAGAACTTCGCCATCACCGACGACGCGCTGATCTTCTACTTCGCCCAGGGCGAGTTGCTGCCGTCCTTCGCCGGGTCCACCCAGGTCCAGGTGCCGCGGGGTTCGATCCCGCCGCTGGCCATCTAGCGCTGCCCCGATCCGTTCACTCAGCGCCTGCGGCGACGAACTGCGAGTAGCTCGCGCCGTCAACGCAGAGTCAACGGTTAGACCGGGTCGAAGGAATAGATCTGGCCGTCGCTGGTGGCGGCCACCACTCGCCGGTCCTTGCCCACCGCAACGCCCAGCGCAGACCCGGTGGCCGCCGGCAGCGGATAGCTGTTGAGGGTGTGGCCGTCGCCCGGGTCGAAGACCAGCAGGCTCATGCCCGCGGCCACGGTGTAGCCGACATCGCCGGCCACCGACGACGTCGAGAGCGGGGTGACGTCATCGCGTCGCCAGGCGGCGTCGGCATGGTCGCCCCTGTCGCGGAAGGCGGCCAGTCGGGTGTCGGGGCCGCCGCCGGAGACGATCAGCCCCTGCGGGGTGACGGTGGGCGGCGTCTGTGCCGTGAAACCAAGCGGCACAGACCATTTCACCTTCCCGTCAGCGGCGTGCAAAGCCCACAGCCGTTGGTCGCGTCCGTTGACATAGACGGTGGTTCCGTCGGCCGACAAGACTGGACTGGCAAGCACCCCGGCACCGACGGCGTCGCTGGTCCACTCGCGGGACAGCTGACCCCCGCGGTACTTCAGGCCGATCAGCCCCGCGGCGGGTGCCCCCGGCTGCCAGACATTGACCACCACCGTCCCGCTCGCCGTCGAGAACGCGGGTGCGGCCGCCACCGGGCAACCCGCCCGCGCCGGCGTACAATCGGCCAGCCCGCGGGTGGCATCGGCCGGGTCGACGCCGTCCACCAGATCCAGTGCGGTGCCGACGACGGCGCCGCGGTGCGTGTCGAACACCAGCATCTGGCCCAGGTGCGTACTCACCAGCAGGTGGCCGTCGCCCAGGAACCGCGGAGTGGTCGGCATCCCGATGACCGGCTCCCGCCAGCGGGTCCACTGAGTCGGCGGGAAGGAGATGATCGCCCCGGGCTGCCCGACGTAAAGGTTGTCGAAGCCGTCGAACAGCGGGCCACCGAAGCCGCCGCCCTGGACCAGCCGGGTGCACCAGCGTTGCCGGCCGTTATTGACTTCCCACTCCATGAACGAGCAGCCGCCGGGGGTCTGTGCATTGAGCGCCAGGAAGCCGCGCGCGCCGAGCGCCGGTCCGGCCGCCAGGCTTCCCTTGGCCGAACGGGTCCACCGCAGCACCAGCTTGCCGGCCCCGGTGGTCGGGCTGTAGCTGCTGTTGGCCGCGTCGCCGTACTGTGCCGGCCAGCCCAGCGCGGGCGCGGCGTCCACCCAGGAGTCGGTGTTGCCGCAACCGCCGAGCGCGAGGGTGAGGATGGTCACCAGGACAGGCGTCAGGAGACGTCGCGCGAGCACACGTGAGGGTATCGCGCGACGCCTTGGGTAGGCTTGCGGCCCATGACGAGCATGTGGGGTGCTCCGCTCCATCGCAGGTGGCGCGGAGGGAGGCTCAGAGACCCGCGCCAGGCGAAATTCCTGACGCTGGCTTCGCTGAAATGGGTGCTGCGCAATAAGGCCTACACACCGTGGTACCTGGTGCGATATTGGCGGCTGCTGAAGTTCAAGCTGCAGAATCCGCACATCATCACCCGCGGCATGGTGTTCCTGGGCAAGGGCGTCGAGATCCACTGCACACCCGAGCTGGCGCAGCTGGAGATCGGCCGCTGGGTGCATATCGGGGACAAGAACACCATCCGGGCGCACGAGGGTTCGCTGCGGTTCGGCGACAAGGTCGTGCTGGGCCGCGACAACGTCATCAACTGCTACCTCGACATCGAGCTCGGCGACTCCGCGCTGATGGCCGACTGGTGCTACGTCTGCGACTTCGACCACCGGATGGACGACATCACGCTGCCCATCAAGGACCAGGGCATCATCAAGTCACCGGTGCGGATCGGGCCCGACACCTGGATCGGGGTGAAGGTGTCGGTGCTGCGTGGCACCGCAGTCGGGCGAGGTTGCGTGCTCGGTTCGCACGCGGTGGTCCGCGGCGTGATCCCGGACTATTCGATCGCGGTCGGCGCGCCGGCCAAGGTGGTCAAGAACCGCAAGTTGTCCTGGGAGACCTCGGCGGCGCAACGCGCCGAACTGGCCGCCGCCCTGGCTGACATCGAACGCAAGAAGGCAGCGCAGTAGGGAAGGCTTGCTGGGCGGCGCGACACTGACAGCACGCACACGACACGCCGCCGAGTGTGTACACAGCGTCAATCTCGACGGCCACCACGCGACGGTGACAACGGCCTACTCGGGGTGGTCATCGACCTTGAAGTCGAAGTTGACGTCGCCGCCGACCACCTCGGTGACGGTGACGTTGATGCCGTACTTGGAGCTACCGTCGGTGAGTTGGCAGCGCAGCGTGGCGCCCTCGACGCCCTTCAGGTTGTCGGGGCAGGTCACGGCATCGGGCCGCTGACCGACCTGTTGGTACAGCTTGTCGCTGATGATGTGGGCGACGTGGTCCTTGTCGACCGTCTCGACCATGTCGAATTTGACGTCCTTGCCTTCGACGCTGGTGACGGTGACGTTGACGTTGTAGGTGTCGTCCTTGACCTTCATCTCGCAGTTCGTCTGAGCGCCCACCTTGGCCGGCAGGTCGTCCGGACAGCTGACCGAGCTGGGCTTGTTGCCCTTGGCGTCGGTCATCTTGGTGATGATCTGGCCGGCGACGTCCTTCTTGCTCACCGTCTTGGGACCCGACGATCCGACCGAACACGAGCAGGCCCCGGCGCTGGCCATCAGGCCGACGGCGGCCCCCGAGATCAGCAGCGTCCGAACGAACCGAGCCATAGCGCCTCCCTGGCGTGTGCAGAACGTTGAGTCGGGGAGATGATTGCACGCCGGACAAAATCTGGGAAGCAATCCGGCGAAACGCGCTCTGGTCAGCTGATGTCGCGGTAGCGGCGCAACGCCTCGGTCCGCTCGGCGGCGTGGTCGACAATCGGTTCCGGATACCCGTCCGGCCGCTGCCCCTTCGAGAGATGCACATCGTCGGCGTCCCTCAGTTCGGGGACCCATCGACGAATGTAATCCCCTGCGGGATCGAACTTTTCGCCCTGCTTTGTCGGATTGAACACCCGGAAGTAGGGCGCCGCGTCGGTGCCGCAACCGGCACTCCACTGCCAGCCGTGTTGATTGTTGGCCATGTCGCCGTCTACCAGTTGCTCCAGAAACCAGCGGGCTCCCCACTGCCACGGCAGGTGCAGGTCTTTGACCAGGAAGGAGGCGACGATCATGCGCACCCGGTTGTGCATGAACCCGGTCTCGCGCAGTTGGCGCATGCCGGCGTCCACGAACGGATAACCGGTCTCACCCGCCTTCCAGGCCTCGAACCGGCGTTTCGCCTGCGCGTCGGTGTCGGTCTCGATGGCGTCGAAATCGCGGTTCCAATTCCACCAGACGCTGTGCGGCCAGTGATGCACGACCGCAGCGTAGAAATCGCGGAATGCCAACTCCCGCAAGTAGGCCGAGTCACCCTGGCGCCGTCGGTTGAGGTCGGCGACCATGGTTCGGGGGTGGATGGTGCCGAACTTGAGGTGCGCCGACATCCGGCTGGTGCCCGGCAGATCCGGCCGGTTGCGGTCGTCGGCGTAGCCTTTGACACCGCCCTCGAGGAATGTCGCCCACTGCGAAAGTGCCGCTGCCTCACCGGCCGCCAGATCCAGCTCGACGCCGGGATCAGGTGCCTTCACCTGTTTCCGGTTCTTGACCTCCGAGGGGTCCAGCCAGCTTGCTGAATCGGCGCCGGTCGCAGCGGGGGAGCGCCAACCGGTTTCGCGCCACCTGCCGAAGAAGGGTGTGAACACCTTGTACGGGGTGCCGTCGTCCTTGATGACCCGACCGGGCGAAACCAGGTACGGCGAGCCGGTGGCGACCAGCGGGACCGAGCCCAGCTCGTCGCGCACCAGCTCGTCGCGGCGCCGCCCGAACGGCGTGAAGTCCTCGGAGATGTGCACCGACGACGCGGCAATCGCTTTGGCCAGGGTGGGGATTCGCTCTTCGGGACGTCCGCGGGTCACCAGCAGCCGGCCGCCCAGATCGTCGTTCAGCCCGCGCAGTGAGTCGCCCAGAAACTGCAGGCGCCGTGGGCCCGAAGAGGCTTCCAGCCGCGGATCGAGAACGAAACAGGCCAGCACCTGATCGTTCTCCGCTGCAGCCGCAAGCGCTGGATGATCACCCAGACGCAGGTCGCGTCGAAACCACAACAATGCCGCCATTTTTCGTTTCCCCCTTCAGCGGTTGAGCCCGTCAGCGATTGAGCCGCCACACACTCGTTGCCAGCACCGTGGCGAATCCACACCACAGTGGGTACGGCAACAACGCCCACCCCTTACGCGGGTCGGCGTCGACGGCGCGGCGCACCAGATCGGCACTGCTGACGGTCAGCGCGGCGGCACCCACGGCGGAGGGACCCAACTTGTGGTAGCGAAAGAACAGCCAGCTCCAACCCGCATTGATGGCCAGGTTGACCCCGAGCGCGGCGATGTAGCCGCGGGCTTCCTCGTCGCGCCCGTCTTCGCGGAACCGGTCGATGGTGTTAGCGGAAGTGACCGCGATATCGGTGTAGAGGCTGGTCCAGGCGATCGGGAAGGCGACTTTGGGTGGCTGGAAGCTCGGCTTGCGGAGTCGGTCGTACCAGCCGGGGGTGCGGTTCGGGCTGGCGACGCTGCCGGAGGCCGCCGCGGCGGTGACGGCGAGGGCGGTGCCGGCCAGAGTTGACTTACTCATGCTGTTTCCCTTCGGTTTCGGTGTGGGTGAGGTCAGCCGGCCACCAGATGCGGTCGCCGATGAGGGCGAAGAGTGCGGGGATCACCAGGGTTCGGACGACGAAGGTGTCCAGCAGGATGCCCAGGCCCACGATGATGCCCAGTTGGGTCATCACGATCAGCGGCAAGACGCCGAGGACGCAAAACACCGCCGCCAGAACGATTCCCGCGCTGGTGATGACACCGCCGGTGGCCGACACCGCGCGAACCATGCCGTCCCGCGCGCCGTGCCCGGCTGCCTCCTCGCGTGCACGGGTGACCAGGAAGATCGTGTAGTCCACTCCGAGCGCGGCCAGAAAGAGGAACGCGTACAGCGGCGCGATGTTGTCCAACGCAGGGAATCCGAACACGTGGATGCTCGCCCAGCCGCCGAGGCCCAGCGCGGCCAGCGCACCCAGAATGGTCGCCGCCAACAGGGTGGGCGGGGCCAGGGCAGACCGCAGCAGCGCGTAGAGGACGACCAGGATCACCAGCAGAATCGCCGGTATCAACAGGATTCGATCGTGTACTGCGGCGTCTCGGGTGTCCAGTGCCTGGGCGTCCGGCCCGCCCACCAGCGCCTCGGGCGTCACCGCCCGGGTCGAATCTCGCAGCGCCGCAATGGTACTGAACGCTCGCGGGGAGGACGGCGCCGCATCTGTGACGACCGACCACTTGGTCAGACCGCTACCCGAGGTGCCGGCCGGATTGGCCGAAACGACCCCCGGGGTGGCGGTGATGGCCTGTTGCACCTGCGGTGCGTTGTCGGTCGGCGCGATCACTTCGGTGGGATTGGCCAGCCCCGCGGGAAAATGTTGGGCCACGATATCGAAGCCTGTCACCGAATCCGCTTTGACGCGAAACTGTTCCGTCTGGGACAAGCCGATGCGGGTACTGAGCAGACCGGTGGCCAGCACGCCCAGCAGAACAATCGTGACGGAGGCGACCAGAACCGGACGGCGCGATACGGCTTCGGCGACCCGGTGCCAGATGCCGGTTTCGGTCGCCTCGTGCTCCGTGTCACCGGGCTGAGGTACGAACGGCCAGAACAGCCGCCGGCCGCACACCGCCAGCAGCGGTGGAAGCAGCACCAGCACCGAGACGGCGGCAACCAACAGCCCGCAGGCGGCCAGCGCTCCCAGGCTGCGGGTGCTGGGGGTGGACGCGAAGACCAGGGTGAGCAGCGCCAGCACCACCGTGGCGTTGCTGGCCACGATCGCCGGTCCGGCCATCCGGACCGCTCGACGCAACGCGTCCCGGTGATCCCGGTGGCGTCGAAGTTCCTGCCGGTAACGCGAAATCAGCAGCAGCGCGTAGTTGGTGCCCGCACCGAACACCAACACGCTGGTGATGCCCGAAGTGGAACCGTCGAAGTTCAAACCGGTCAGCGACGCCACCGTGACACCGACGGCGCTGGCCAACCGGTCGGCGAAGCCGATCACCACCAGGGGTACCAGCCACAGCACCGGCGAGCGGTAGGTGGCGATCAGCAGCAAAGCAACCACCGATGCGGTCACCGCCAACAGGGTGATGTTGGCATTGCTGAAAGCGTTGGCGATGTCCGCTCCGAACGCCGGCCCGCCGGTGACGTTTGCCGTCATTCCCGCGGGCAAGCCCTGGTTCGCGGCGGTGCGCAGCGCAGCCACTTCCTCGTTGAGCGGCAACCCGGACAGCTCGGCGCTGATCGGTACGATTCCGATCGCCGCCTTGCCGTCGCCGGACACCAGTACCGGCGCCGCGGGCGCCCCGTCGTGGATAGTCGCCAGCATCCGGCCGCGGGCGCCTTCGCAGGCTTGCTTCAGGGCATCCGTGGCGCCGGACCCGTTCACCACCACGATCAGCGGTACCCGGTCACCACCGGGGAACTGGTTGGACAGCTTCTGCACCTTCGCCGAATCAGAATCGGTAGGCACCGACAGCGGCGCCTGCCCAGCTGCGGCATTCCCTCCGACCAGTGCCATGAAACCGGCGGCCAGCACGAAGACGCCGAGCGCAAGCAGCCAGGAGCGGCGTCGGGTCAGGGTTGCGGCGAATCCGTCCCACACACCACCAAGCATTTCAGTAACTGAAATATTAATCAACTGAAATTAGGGACGAAAAACGATATGCTGCTCATCGGTATGCAACCCGACGAGCCGGCGTGCCACCGCGCAGCCCTGGAATCGCAGATCACCGCTGATCTGCGGGAGTTGTCGTCTGAATCCGACCAGATCGGGCGGATTTTCGCAGTCTCCCACGATGTTCGGCCCACTGACTTTCGGGCCCTGCTGCACATCATGGTGGCCGAGACCGCCGGCCAGCCCATGACATCCGGGGATCTGAGTCAGCGAATGGGTCTGTCGGGCGCGGCGATCACCTACCTTGTCGACCGGCTGATCGACTCGGGTCACATACGTCGGGACTCCCATCCCGCTGATCGGCGCAAGGTGATCTTGCGCCACGCGGAGCCGGGGATGCACACCGCGCGGTCATTCTTCACCCCGCTCGGCCAGCACACCCATGAGGCGATGGCCGACCTGCCCGACGCCGATCTGGCTGCTGCGCATCGGGTTTTCGACGCATTGCTGGCCGCGATGCGCCAGTTTCAGGCCGAACTGGGCCCCACCGATTCCTGAAACGCCCGCGGTAATCCGCGACCGCGTGCCATGTTGAAAGTCCGCCGGTGCCACTCGGCCAGGGGTCTGGGCGCCCACCAGTTGAGCCGGCCGAGCACGTGCATGAACGCCGGGACGAGAATCATGCGGATAACGGTGGCGTCCACCAGGATCGCGATCGTCAACCCGACGGCGAACATGCGCATGAACGACACCCCGGCGGACATGAGGGCGGCGAATGAGATCGACATCAGCAGCGCCGCGGCAGTCACCACCCGACCGGTGCGGGCGATACCGAGAGCGACGCTTTCGTCGTTGTCGGCGTGGGTTTGCGGTGACGCGAGCCAGTATTCGCGGATCCGGGACAGTAGGAAGACTTCGTAATCCATCGACAGGCCGAACGCGATGCAGAACATCAGCACCGGAACGTTCACCGCCAGCGTCCCGGTGGGAGTGGTACCGGCCGCCCCGAGGTGGCCTTCCTGGAAGATCCACACCAGCGCGCCGAACGTCGCCGTCAGCGACAACATGTTGAGCAGTACGGCCTTGATCGGCAGCACCACGCTGCCGGACAGCAGGAACAACAACGCCAGCATCACGACCGCGATGAAGCCGAATACCAGGGGCAGTCGTGAGGTGATGCCGTGCACGCAGTCGCGATTCGTCTGCGCCAGACCGGTGACCAGAGCCCGCTTGCCCGCGGGCAGCGCGACCTCATGCACACGGGCCAGTTGCTCCTCGGACTCTTGCGTATACAAGGCCGCGGTGCTGTCCACCGTGAGAAACGCTGCGCCGTCGGCCATTCCGGTCGGCGCCGACGGCGGTCCCTTGGGTTCCCCGGCGATGAAAGTGCCGGTCGGCGCCGACACCGACGACACGTCGGGCACCCGCGACAACTCCGCGGCGTACTCGTCGATATCCGAGCGGCTCAGTCCTGCGGTGTCGGGGATCACGATCTTGACCCGCGTCGTGGAGTTCGACGGGAACTCCGATCGGATCCGGTCGTTGGCCAACCGCGCCGATGAAGTGGCGGGCAGCACGCGGTCGTCGGCATACCCCCACTTCACTCCGAGGAAGGGTGTGCCTAACGCAAGCAGCAGCACGATCAGGATCAAGCCCAACGGGATCGCTTGCCTGATAACGAGTTTCGCCATCCGATACCAGAAGGTCTGTTCGATCGGCGGGGCGGCCGGTTGCGGTAGACGCAGCATCCGTCGCGCCAGGCGCCGCACGTCGAACGCATCGATGCGGTGGCCCAGTAACACCAGCGCGGCCGGTGTGATCGAGACGGCGGCGGCAGCGGCGAAGGCCACTACCGCGATGCCGGCATAGGCGAACGACTTGAGAAAGTACATCGGGAAGAAGATCATCCCGAGCAGCGCCAGCGCCACCGTCATCGCGGAGAAGAGCACGGTTCGGCCGGCGGTGGCCATGGTATGCACCACGGCCTCATCCGGTGGCACCCCGTCGCCCAGCTCGTCCCGATAGCGGCTGACGATCAGCAGGGTGTAGTCGATGGCCAGCGCGAATCCCAGTGCGACAGAGACGTTCAACGCAAAGATCGACACGTCGGTGAACAGAGCGATGCCGCGTAGCGCGGCGAGTGAGCCCAGGATCGCGAACCCGCCCACCGCCACCGGCAGAGCGGCCGCCAACAGACCTCCGAAGACCCATACCAGCGCGATAAAGCTCAGCGGGATGGCGATGACTTCCATTCGCAGCAAGTCGTTTTCGGTCTGTTTGTTGATCTGTGCGTAGACCATCGCCGACCCACCGGCTTGCACAGAGACCCCGTCACGTTCGCCGGCGAAGCGGTCCGCCAGTGCCTGGGCGTGTTTGGCGCTGGTGTTCTCGTCACCCTTGAGCGTGGCGATGATCATGGCCGTTTTGCCGTCGCCGCTGAGCGTGCCCGGGGTGGGTTGGGGCTGCCAGGGCGAGGCGACCTGGGAAACAAAGGGCGATTCGGCGAGTTGTCGAGTCAGGTCGGTGCCCACCAGGTGCCCGGGGCCGGCTTTCACCCCGTTCTCGGAGCTGACCAGCAGCACGAGTTCCATGTCACCCTGATGAAACTCATCGGCGAGCAGCGTCGATGCCCGGGCCGATTCCGAAGTGGGATCGAGGAATCCTCCGCCGGAGAGACTGCCCGCGGCCGGGATGCCGAAGACCGCGGCCGCGATCATCACTAGGACGGCAGCGGCAATCACCCGCCGCGGCGCGGCGACGGAGACTCGGGCAAGTTGCGCAAGCATGGTCCGTCCTCGTGATGACGTATCTCCAGCCAACCGCAGCAACGGTTAAGATTATTAAACATTAATCTAATGAAGCGACGGTTGCTAGCTCTAACGAGGCGGGCGTGCCGCTGGTTCAACCGTATTCGGCAACGAGTTGCCGTTTTCGGTTAACCGGCCAACTTTAGCGCCGTGACCAGCGTGTCTGGATCGGCGACAGTCACTGTCAATGCAGAGTGATCCCGAAATCCGATGACTCGCCGGATCCTCGGCTCGAAGTGGATGCACACGCCCGCTGCCGCATTCGTTCCGAAGGTGAGTCCGTCGTCGGCCATCGACAGGCGCGGGCCGACGGCGGTCCACCATCGGTAGGGTCCGGTGACGTGCGCCTCGACCGCGTCGGACAACGGCACTTCGACGCGCAACGCCCCGTACCGGGCGACGAAGCGGCCGTCGACGGTCAATGTCACACCCTGTTCGCCGGGCCAGCGGAAGGGGAGCCACAGCGGCGCCAGGCGGGGGTCGTAGTGGTAGGGGAAGTGTCGGGCGGTCTTCCCGGGTGAGTTCATCGCCCTACCGCACCAGTCCTGGCACCTGACGCCGAGTGGCAAGGGCGTCCTCGATCAGTTGCAGCGCCTCGGGCACGGATCTCACCAGCGGTAAGCCGTGATCGCGCACCACCCTCAAAACCGTTCGCACGGCCGGACCGCTGACGATGTTGCAGTACAGGCCGGCGGCTCGATGCTGATGGTTGAGAGCGAGCAGTTGCTGGAATCCTTCGATGCCGAGGAAATCCAGGTGGCTGAGATCGATGATCAAAGGCGTACGCGCCTTGGTGAAACGGCGGACTTCCGCAGCGATCTGTCCGGCGTTCGACGCATCAATATCTCCGTCGAGTTGAACTACTGTCGCCAGACTGCGGGCGTATACGAACATCTGTGCCCCATCGCAATTCACCACGTAGCGGTAGCGGGGGCGTCGTTGGTCTTGGGAATCTGCAGCGTGCATCGGCGTGGCCTATCAAATTGTGGGTGAAACCGATGGAACTCGATGTTCCAGAGCTCCGGGACTGTAGCTGCGGACTCAACTGATACCAGCCTAGACGCAATCTGGGAGGTTGGTTCTTGCAGTGATCTGGGCAACACCGGTGGAGTCTGCAGGCACACCGTTCGCCTGGAGCTTAATTAATTTAAACATTCAGTAACTTAACAAAATCACCATATCCGCGTATGCTGAACGTGCCGAGGCTAGTGCCCGGGTGGTGGTTCAGCAGTGACGGCGCCGGTCTGAGTTACTGGCTCAGTTGTGGGCGCCGAAGATTCGCGACACCATGGGAACGATGAGGGAAAGAGGCGACCTTGTTCAAATCTATTGGAGCAGTGGTGGGGCAGGTCGCTGAAGCGGCCGGCATGGTCGTGGGGTACCGGCACAGCATCGAAGAGCCTGCTCACACCACCGAAAAGCTGACGCGCGACGTGGAGCTCCGCCACTACGGCGATCGGATCGCGGCCCAGACCACCGTCGTCGCTGATGAGGAATCGGCCCGCAACGTTGGGTTCCGACGGCTGGCACGCTACATCTTCGGGGCGAACAACGATCGCGAGAAGGTCGCAATGACGGCTCCGGTGGCGCAGGAGTCGCGCAACAAGGGAGAGTGGGTGATCCAGTTCTTCATGCCCTCGGAAAAGACGATGGAGACGCTTCCCTCGCCCGACGACGGCGATGTCGAGTTGGTGACCGTGCCGCCCTCGACGGTTGCGGTGCACAAGTTCAACGGCATCCCCAGCCGGCGCGCGGTCGCCTCTCACACCAAGCAGTTGATGGACACGCTGGGGGAGTTGGGATTCGAGGCGACGGACTCTCCGGCGGCCTGGTTCTATGACCCGCCCTGGACCGTTCCGGCGTTGCGCCGCAACGAAATCGCCGTCCCGGTCAAACCCAGGAGTGGAGTCTGAGCATGCTGACCGGTAGGGCCGGAGTCCCATGACGTCGCCGCGCCGCGACATGGCGTCGCGCAAGCTACGTCATATCGACGCTTGCCTGGACGGCGACGTCACGTATCACGGGGTCACGACGGGCCTGGAGCGTTACCGATTGCCCTACAACGCACTGACGCAGACCAGCCTTCACGACGTCGACCTGTCGACGGAGTTCCTCGGGGTCGGGCTACGGGCGCCGGTGCTGGTGGGCGCCATGACCGGAGGTGCCGAGTTGTCGGGCACCATCAACCGGAATCTGGCCACCGCCGCGCAACGACTGGGCGTTGGCATGATGCTCGGCTCCCAGCGGGTGATGCTGGAGAGTGCCCTGGGCGAGCAGGCCGCGCCCAGCTTCGCGGTGCGCGACGTGGCACCGGACGTGCTGCTGGTGGGCAATATCGGACTGTCGCAATTCGTCAAGGACGCGATCCCCGAGATCATCCGGGCACTCGACCGGGTTGGGGCGAATGCGCTTGCGGTGCACACCAATCCGCTGCAGGAGGCGATGCAGCACAACGGTGACACTGACTTCGCCGGATCGCTGGACCGACTGCACGAGCTGACCCCGATGCTGGATTACCCCGTGCTGCTGAAGGAAGTGGGCCACGGCATCGGCGCCACCGCGGTCGCCGATCTGCTTCGCCTGACCGGAGAGCCCCCGGTTGCGGCCATCGACGTCGCAGGGGCCGGCGGGACGTCGTGGTCGCGTGTCGAGCAGCTGGTCCGTTACGGCGAACTGCGCTATCCGGATCTGGCCGACTGGGGGATTCCCACGGCGCAGGCGCTGCTCGAGGTTCGTGCGGCACTTCCGCGGATTCCGCTGGTCGCCTCCGGTGGGATCCGCACCGGGATGGACGCGGCCAAGGCGCTCGCCCTGGGCGCCGACGTGGTGGCAGTCGCCCGGCCGCTGCTGGCCGCCGCTATCGAGTCCGCCGATGCGGCAACGGAGTGGCTGCAAGGGTTTATCGACGAGCTGCGTATCTGTCTGCACGGTTGTGGTGCCGCCGATCTGCCGTCGCTGCGCAAGCTCGGCGCGCTCCCCGTCACTTAGGCGTACGCATGGCGGTGATTCTGGCTTACGGTTCGCCCGCGCTGGGTCATCTCTACCCGATGGCGGCTCTGTTGGGGGAGCTGACCGCGCGCGGCCACCAGGTTCACCTGCGAACGATGAGCAGTGAAGTCGCCGGCATGCGCGCGGCCGGCGTGCACGCCGCCGCCGTGGACCCGCGGATCGAGGCCATCGTCGGAGATGATTGGTTGGCGCACAACGCGTTAGGTGTTCTCAAGCGGTCCATCGACGTACTGTGCCGGCGGGCCGTCTTCGAGGTCGATGATTTCCGGAGCGCGATCAGCGAGGCGAGGCCCGACGCGGTCATCGTCGATGCGAACTGTTGGGGCGCGATGTCGGCGGCTGACGTCGCCGGCTTGCCGTGGACGGTGTTCTCGCCGTTCACGCCATATCTGCGCTCGCAGTTCGCGCCACCGTTCGGACCCGGGCTGCGGCCGCTGCCCGGCCTCATCGGGCGCGTCCGTGACGCGTCGATGCGGCCGTTCGTCAGATATCTGTTCGATCGCCCGATGTTGCCGCGGATCAATGCGCTTCGCGCCGGTCTCGGGGCGCCGGTGATCCGTTCGGTGGACGAGTTGATGCGCCGGGCGCCGCTGCTGTTGGCGGTGGGCGGTGAGCCGTTCGAATATCCGCACCCCGATTGGCCGGACTCGGTGCAGTTCATCGGAGCGTGCGTACCCCAGCAGACCGCGGGGCCGGCGCCGGACTGGCTGGACGCCATCGACCGGCCCATCGTGCTGGTGAGCACCTCTTCGATCGCCCAGGGCGATGCGAAGTTGGGCCATGTTGCGCTACAGGCCTTGGCTGACGAGCCGGTGCACGTCATTGCGACGTTTCCGGCGGGGGTTCCCGGCGGTCTGCCCCAGACGGCGAACTCGACGGTGTGTCAGTTCCTGGAGCATGGTCCGGTGCTCGAGCGGGCGGTGTGTGTCGTCACGCACGGTGGGATGGGCACCACGGTCAAGGCGCTCAACCGTGGCGTTCCGGTCTGCGTGGTGCCGTTCGCGCGGGACCAGGGCGAGGTTGCGCGCCGCGTCGAGGTGGCCGGCTGCGGTACCCGCTTATTGCCCAAGCGGCTCACTCCGGCACGGTTGCGGGCCGCGGTGCTGGGAGCGGCGACCATGACGGGTGGAGCCCGTCGGGTGGCCGCCGGATTCGCCGCGACCGGGGGAGTGGCTCGAGGTGCGGATCTGGTCGAGCAGCGGTTGCTCTCAGCGCCTCGGAGCGTCGGACCGAGCCACACCCTGCCGCCGCCTGCCGGCCGGCGACGAACCTCGAGCGAGATCCGCTGATTCGTCGTGCTGTTCGGCCGCGGACAGTTCGTTCTCGAAGGTGGCCATCGCCTCGATCATCGCCATGAACACGCGGTGTGCCGCCACCAGGTCCTTGTCCGGCATGTCGGCCAGGGCTTCCCGGATGTGTCCCCCGAGTGGGCTGAAGAACGTGTGCGCCAGCGTCATCCCGCGCGTCTCGTACCGCAGGAGCCACTTGCGGCGGTCGTCGGGATCTGGTTCGCGCCGGATGTGGCCCGCCTCGATCATCCGGTCGACCAGATAGGTGATGGCCGGCGGGGACACGTCCATGCGCTGCCGCAGTTGTGCCAGGGTCAGCGGGGTACCCGCGGTCTCAGCCACCATGATGTGCAGCAGGGCATGAAAATCGCTGTTGCTGACGTCGTTGACGCGCGCGTAGTGCCGGCCGACGCGATCAGAGCGAGCGGTGATTGCGCGAATGTCGGCCGAGAGCTGCCTCTCCAGCTCCGCCCGCCTCGGCGGCGGCTCGCCCGCGCCCCGCTTGCTCACTTACCCGCACCCCTTCGTCAACCATTCAGAGTACGGCGTGATCGCTCATTAGTGCTTCAGCCGGTCCCGCGACTTCATCTTTCCGTCGGGTCTTGACTCGCAGGATGTCGATTGGTCGTCAATTGTCGCGGCGCAGGGCATCCGGCTTGTGCACCGCGTCTTTGCCGGTCTTGTCGCTGCGGACCTGGTACTGCGGGTCGTCTTTGGAAGCCCGAACGGTTCGCCCGGCCGCTTCGGTGTCCGACGTGATCTTGCGTTCCACCTTGCCTTTGACGGTGTTACCGTGGCTCTTCCACTCGACCTTGTCGCCCTTGCGCAGATTGTCGTCGCTCAATTGACTTCGCTTCCCTCGCCATCGATTTCCCCTCGGATACCCGCCGACTCTGGATCAGTAACGCGATCCAGGACAGCGCGGCGGCGGTGAAAGCGAGCGCCTGAGCGGTTCCGGTGCGGTTGGCAGGCAGGACGCCGCCGTCGACGTAACGGCCGATGAACCCGTTCTGGGGAAGGGCGCCCATCCCGGCCCGGGCGCGGGCCCAATCTTCCAGTGACGTCAACGGGCACCGGAGATCAAGCGCCACAACCGCGGCACCCCAGCAGACGGTCGGAACGTGCAACCAGAATGTGCGCCGCCAGCGCAACGCCAGAAAGCCGCCGCTCGGCAGGTACGCCAGATAGGCGAAGTGCGCGGCCACAGTGGCAACGACAAGGGCGAAATATCTTCTCTTCATCGCCGATTCAGCCTAGAGGACCGAACGGCGGTGCGTTGCTCAGCCGCCGCTGCGCAGCCGGTACCGGCGTTCGGCGTAAGCAAGGTCGTCGCGCCACAATCGGTTGGCGGCGTAGCGCATCAGCGGGGTCACCAGCGGGGCGACCGAAAGTGCCGCTTTGAAGCCGGGCCGCTGCGAATGTGCGACGACCGCTTCGATCACGGCGACGCGGGGCTGCCCGTCGGGCCCCGGACCCACTGGGGTGGCATGGGTTTCGACGACGCTTCCGGCGCCCTCACCTTCGACGATGCGCATCACGATGGTGCGCGCGTCGGGGCAGGTGAATTCCGCGATGGTCGGCACCCCGAAGCGGCCGACCCGGAAGGTGACCGAGACGACGAACCGGTCGTCCTCCTCGGTCGGGGTGGTGAGCACCTCGAGTCGGGTGAACGAGTAGGGGTGGAACCAGCCGCCATGCCACGGGTCGAGGCGGTTGGCGATGATGTCCTGCGGTTCAGCGGTGCCTTCGACGCGGGCGACGGCGGGCAGCGTGGTCCCGGTGGGCCGCTCCGGGATCACCGGCACGTCCAGCGGCGTTTCGCCGCCGACGGCGTCCAGTCGCACCCAGGCCAGCACGCCGTCGTCGTAGCCGGGTAACGGAGCCCAACCCAGCTTGCACGACCGGCCGTCCAGGGCCAGCCCATGCCAGCGGCAGAACAACACGCCGTCGGAAACCGTGCCGGTGGCCAGGTCCGCGCCCAGATGGGGGCAACTGGCCGGGCCGACCGTCAGATGGCCCAGTCGGTCACGCCAGGCGACGAGTTCGACACCGGCCACGCGGACGCCCAGTGGTCGAGTCGCCCGCACGGCGCTGCTGGCCGCGAACACGTACCAGTTGCCAGTGGGACGGCGCTGCGACCGGTCCAGGGCGGCGTTGATGATCCCCGGCTGCGCCTGCCCGTAGGTGGGGCGCTGCTGCGTCCACGCCGCGCGCGGAACCAGTTGCAGCGGCCAGTCTTTGGGCCACCGCTCGCGGAACTGATCGCCGACGCTCATTTCCGCCCTCGGATTTGCCGCAGCGCCAGCGATCTCAGCAGCACTGACCGTCCGCGGGTGGGAACGGTGAACAGGTCATGACCACTCACGCCCCATCGCGAAAGCAGCTGGTTGGCCGCCACCCAGCCGGTGGTGGCGGCGCGCTCCATCAACGCCACCGGCAGGTCCACCCGGATGCCGTCACCGGCCAGCACCAAGCCGGCTTGCGGCGTCGCCACGGTAGGTCGCCGGGTGTAGGTACCAGGGGTGAACAACGGGCAGTCACTTCGGCGCAGCACTCGTTCCTGAATCACGTTGGCGGCCGCGGTCTCCGGGTACAGCTTGTGCAGCTGCTCGATCGCGGCGTCGCTGGGCGTTGCGGAATCCATTGCATAGGAGTGTAATTCGACGACGGAACCACCGGTCTGGCGGGCCCAGGCGGCGGCCTCGGCCTCGTAGCGCTCCAGCACGCTGATGTTGTCGAGCGGTGGGTGGCCCGCGGTGCCCAGGAAGGGTGGCCGGTCGGATTTGACCGGGCGGTCCAGCCACAGCCGGTGCACCACGAACGACGGGGCGGAGCGCAACCGCCGAATCTGCGCGCGCCACAGGTCGTTACCGAGATCCCCCGACGCGGCCAGGACCTGTTGCAACCCGCCCACGTCGAGCGCCAGCACCACCGCGTCGGCGGACAGCGTGTCGCCGTCGGTGTGCACGCGGAATTCGTCGTCGACGGCGTCGACGCGCTGCACCGGCGTGTCGAGCCGGAACCGGACACCGCGTTCGCTCAGGTACTCCCGCAACGGATTCCACAGGCTGACATCGAAATTGGCGTTGGCAACGTCGAAGATCAGTCCCTCACTGGAGCCCAGGAAGTAGATGTGGAACATGGTGGCCAGCTCACCGGCAGACAGCTGGGTCGGGTCGGCGAAGAAGCTGCGGGAGAACACCTCGAATGCCAGGTGACGCGCCGACTCCGGGAAATTGATGCTCTTCAGGAACGTTTCGGCGTCGATGTGATCCAGCTGGTGGTAGATCTCGGGAACCGAGACCGCCGCCAGCGGCGCCGACGCCCCAGCGTCGATGCGCATCAGGTCGGAAAGCCGGAAGGTCGGGCTGCGCAAGGCGAAAACCAGGGCGTTCCAGGGCGGCGTGCGGGGCAGGCCGCGGAAGGTGTCGCGCCGGCCAGCCCCGTCGATCAACGGGTAGTCGGTGACCGGCGTCAGCATGCGCAGCTGCGGATCCACCCGGCTCAACAGCGCCCGCAGGTTGTAGTACTGCCGGAAGAAGGCGTGGAACCCGCGGTTCATCGGCACGTCGGACCCCGGGTCGGAACCGTCGTGTTCGGTCCAGCCCCCGACCCGCCCGCCGAGGTAGGGCTCCTTCTCCACCACCTCGACGTCGACACCGCGTTCGGCGAGTCCGGTGGCGGCGGCCAGGCCGGCGATCCCGGCCCCGACGACCACGACGCGCGGACGCGAGGACAGTGAGGCGGCGTCGGCCAACCCGGGCGTTGCCGAGTGTCGTTCGCGGCGGCGGTCGGTCACAGCGGCACCTCCCCGATAAAGGTATGGACGATGTTTCGCTCCCAGCCTGACATGGTTTCGCCGCGTACCGAAGTGAATCCGGCATCGGACATCCGTTGGCGGAACCGCTGCGCCCCGTCGAAACTGAGCACGCTGCGCCACAAGTGTCGGTACAGCGTGGTGCTCCGGGTCCGCCACCAGCCCGACGGGATGATGATGGCCCAGCACACGGCGTGCCAAATCTTCACCGCGGCAGGGGAATCGCGCACGGAATACTCGTGCACCGCCAGCGTTCCGCCGGGCCGCAGCAGTCCCGTGAAGGCGCGCAGTTGCCCATCCGGGTCAGCGAGGTTGCGCAGCAGATAAGCCGCCAGGATGGCGTCGAACGGGCCGGTGATGCCGTGCTCACCGAGTTCTTCGATCGGGGTGTGCACGAACCGCACGGAAGCCGGCCACGACTTGGCGCGCGCGGCCTCCAGCATGCCGGCCGATGCGTCGACGGCGATGATCTCGGCTTCGGGAGCCGCTGCCAGCAGCGCGGCCGTGGATGCGCCGGTGCCGCAGCCGGCGTCCAGCAGTCGCAGGCCGCGCCCGTTGTCGGGCAAGCGCATGCGTTGCACCGAACGCCGCAGGTTCGTGTGATAGCCGGGGTTGGCGCCCACCAGTCGGTCGTAGGCGTCGGCGCCGACGTCGAACGCGTCCGGAACGTCGCCGCGAGCAAGGCCTGCTTTATCCATCATCACCGCCGTACACGTTGATACTCCCACAGCAGCAGGACTCCCGTGACCAGCGCGAAGCCGAACAGGAAGTCCTCGACCGGGATGTCGAAGGGAAAGCGCAGCCCGCTGGTCTGCCGCTCGTCGTAGATGACCACCGGGGCGCTGAGCTTGGTCAGCCAGCCGTCGACGGGAACCTGAAATCCCAGCACGATCACCATCGACAGCCAGTAGGCGAGCTTGCGGAACAGTCCGGTGCGCAACACCGTGAACTCCAGCGCACACACCGCGAGCACCGAGACGACGGCCGGGACGGTGTAACCCAGTCCGGTCATCGGCGCCGGCTCCAGCCGAGGATGGTGCTCACCGCGCTGTAGGTGAGCAACCCGCACACGGGGATCACCAGGAAGAACAGCACCTCCTCGATGGGTATGCGAGGCGGCAACTCGATGCCGGTGATGTATTTGCCGTTGTACCACCATATTCCGGCGGCGATCGCGATGGCATCCCACACCAGGAACACCGCTGCGAACGGCACCACGGAACGCAGCAGGCGCCCGGGTTGGCGGTACACGCCTTTGCCGAACAATTCCAGCGGCAGGGTGATCAACAGGCACAGACCCAGAACGACCAGATACTGCCAGTGATCGCTCACGCGGCACCGGATTTCCGCTGATCTGGCAGCGTCCGGCGGATGCGCCAGGCCTCGAACAGCGCGCTGCCGGCCACCTGGATGCGGCGCGCCTTGCCGACGGTGGCGCGGTGGCTGAACACGGCGAAGTCGCTGTCCTCGATGCGGTCCAGGATCTCGGAGTACAGCGTGAGCGCCGTTGCCACACACGGGCGTGAACGGGGTGCCAGCAACGGGATGCCTTGCGCGGCAAAGCTGTAGATCTCCCGGGTGATCTTGTGCTGCTCGGCCAGTGCGTCCCGGACCCGGGCATCGGTGCGCCGGTGCATGTGACACCACAGCATCAACTCGCGGTCCACACCGTGAGCGGCGAGTTCGTCGGCAGGCAGATAGACCCGGTCGCGCAACAGGTCCTCGTTGACGTCGCGCAGGAAGTTGGTCAATTGGAACGCGCGGCCCAGCGCTTCGGCGTACGGTGCCGCCTCGCTCGGGTCGGAGACGGTGCCCAGCACCGGAAGCACTTGCAGGCCAATGACTTCCGCTGAGCCGCGCATGTAGCGGTTGAGGGCGG
Source organism: Mycobacterium sp. Z3061 (assembly GCF_031583025.1). Taxonomy (NCBI): domain Bacteria; kingdom Bacillati; phylum Actinomycetota; class Actinomycetes; order Mycobacteriales; family Mycobacteriaceae; genus Mycobacterium; species Mycobacterium pumcae. The sequence continues at coordinate 2,100,910 of NZ_CP134062.1, forward strand.
CGCGGTCGGGGTAAGCGGTAACGGTCAGGTCCATGCGCATGGAGTCCAGGAAGTCCACGAACAGCTCCGCCGCAATCCGGTAGCGGTTGATCGTGTGGTCGACAGCCGTCAGCACCGGCTCGTCGCGGTGCGCACCGCCGGCAAAGAAGCGGTCGGACAGTAGCTGCAGCCGATCGGCCCGCGCCGCGGCGTCCAGGGTGGGATTGAACTCATCGAGAATGTCGTCGGCGAGCCGGGCGAAGGCGTACAGCGCATGGATCGCCGGACGCTGGTCAGGGGCCAGCAACCTGGTCGCCAGGAAATAAGTGCGACCGTTCTGCGCCGCGATCTTGCGGCAGCTGCGATAGGCGTCGCGCAATGCGGGATCGTCGATGCCGGCGGCGTCCAGTTCGGTGCGGATCATGGCAGTGGCGCTTTCAGATCCAGGTGAATCGAAGAGCGGTCCGGAGTGCCGGTGACGCGGTCGGCGGCCAACCGTCCGGAGATCAGGGTGGTCGGCACGCCTACGCCCGGGGTGGTCGACGACCCGGCCAGCACCGCGTTGTCGATGCCGCGCACCATGTTCGCGGGGCGGAAAGGTCCGGTCTGGGCGAAGGTGTGGGCCAGCGCGAACGGGGTGCCCGAGGTCATGCCGGCGCGGGCCCAGTCGGCCGGGGTGTCCACGTGCAGCACCTCGGCGCTCTCGCGCAGGTCCGGCAACAGTCGTTGCTCCACCGCATCCAGCATTGTCTGAGCGTAGGGGCCGGCGGTGGCCGACCAGTCGACACGGCCGCGGTCCAGGTTGGGCGCTGGTGCCAGCACGTAGAGCAGGTCACGTCCGGGTGGGGCGAGACCGGGATCGCTGGCCGTCGGCCGGGTCACCAGCAGCGAGGGATCCCGCATCAGCCTGCCGTCGGTGATGATGTCGGTGAAAGTCTGATCCCATGCGTCGCCGAAGAGGATCGTGTGGTGGGCCGGCGGTGGTTCGATGGCGCGGCAACCCACATGCATCACGACCGCCGACGGGGCCGCGCGCAGCTTGAGCGGGCGCTTCGGCCGTCGGCCCAGCAGTTCGTACGTCAGCGGTAGCTCGGTGGTCAGAACCACAGCGTCGCACGCGATGCGGTCGCCCTCGGCGGTGATCACCGCGTTGACGCGCTCACCGCTGCGCTCCAGCGCGGTCACCGTAGATCCGTACCGGAACTGCACCCCGGCGTCTTGGGCTGCCGCGGCAAGCGCGTCGGGCAGGGCCCGCACACCGCCGCGGGGGAAGAACACGCCCGACACGGTGTCCATGTAGGCGATCACCGCGTACACGGCCAGCGCGTCCTGGGGAGCCACCCCGGCGTAGAGGGCCTGGAAGGTGAACACCCGCAGCAGCCTCGGGTCGCTGATGTAGCGCTTGACCATGGTCTCCCAGCGGCGGAAGCCCCCGATTCCGGCGAGTCTGGCCAACTGCGGGGTGACCATCGACAGCGGCGAATCGAAGTTGGCGCTGATGAAGCCCGCGAACTCCGTCCGGTAGAGCTTGTCCAGCCAGTCGCGCAATGCGCGGTAGCCGGCGGCTTCCTGCGGCCCGGCGAATTCCCGCACCGAGGCGGCCATCCGCTCGGCGTCGGTGTGGACGTCAAGGGCCGCACCGTCGGCGAACATGGCCCGGTAGGCCGGGTCAACCGGCAGCAGGTCGAGTCGCTGCGCCAGGGATTCGCCGACGGCGGCGAAGGCCTCGTCGATCAGGTCCGGCATGGTGATAACCGTCGGGCCGGTGTCGATCAGGTAGCCGCCGATATCGCGGCGACCCGCACGACCACCCGGCCACGGTTCACGCTCGACCACCGTGACTTCGCGCCCCCGACCGGCCAGGTGCAATGCCGACGACAGGCCGGAGAGCCCGGCGCCCACCACGACCACCCGATCGGTGCGGCCCCCTACCGTACGCATCAGCATTCCTCCCGTGCGATCATGCGGCACGCCTCGTGCACACGCCGGCCATACTTGCCAGCGCGCCACTGATCGGGCCGTCGATTCCGCTGCTGTCCAGTGCTTTCTGGGCGATCTCAACGCGGTCGGTGATGAGTTGCTCGATCCGCTGCACGGCGCCGGTCGCGAAAATCAGGGAGCGCCAGTGCTCCAGATCCTCCTCGGTGAGCTGGTCGCGGTCGACCAGTTCCCCGAACTGCCGTCGCGTCGAGGTGTCGGCAAGCTCGTAGGCCGCGACCATCAGGCTGGTTGCCTTGCGTTCGAGCAGGTCGCCGCCGTTGGGCTTGCCGGTGGTGCCCGGGGACCCGAAGACGCCGAGGATGTCGTCGCGCAGTTGGAAGGCTTCACCCACGGCGCTGCCGTATTCGCCGAGCCGTGCCAGGGTGTGCTCGCTGCAGCCGGCCATCGCGGCGCCGATCTCGAGGGGCCGGCGCACCGTGTAGTTGCCGGACTTGAGCCGCGCCACGTTGAGCACGGCATCCAGGGTGGGCAGCTTGCGGACATCGAGGGTGAGGTCGGCGAACTGGCCGACTGCCAGTTCGGTCCGCATCGCGTCGTAGCGCGGCCAGGCACGATGCAGCTGATGACGGCTCAGGCCGCAGTCGCGCAGCATCTGTTCGGCCCAGATCAGGCAGAGATCACCGAGCAGCACCGCGGCAGATTCTCCGAACCGGCGTGACGAGCCGGACAGACCGCGCTGGCGGTGCCAGCGCTCGAACTGGATGTGTGCGGCGGGCAGTCCGCGCCGCGATGGCGAATCGTCCATCACATCGTCCTGCAGCAGTGCGAAAGCGTGCAGTAATTCTAAGCTGGCGGTGGCTGACAGTGCCGCGTCGCTGGGCGGCGCACCGGACAGCCAGCCCAGGTACATGAACGTCGACCGCAGGCATTTTCCGCCTTTGACGAACTCGAGCAGGACTTCGCCGGCGGCGTCGACGCCACAATCACCCAGGGTGTCGGTGCAGCGGGCGGAGACGAACGTCTCTACCTCTTGCAGCACGGCCCGGCGCAGACTGGTTCGCCACTCGTCGAAGTTATCGGTGGCTGACAGTCCCGCTGGGTCTCTGCGTGCGGCTTCGGCGAGGGCCACCCGGGGGAATTCACGCACATCTCCCACGACGGCTCCCTTGAGTTCGGCGTCGGCCGCTGTCATCGGACGGCTCGGATTCACGCGCTGGTACCCCCTCGACGAGATGCCAAACCGCCGGCTGGCGGCGGTGGGTGGGTCGGACAATTATCTTCATTTATTTAATCGTTAACTTAATGAATGATTCTTTGGTGCGCCACTCGTGCGGGTCGGGCCCCGACTATTGAGCACACGTAGCAGAGCCGGGTTCGGTTCAACCGGTTTTCCTGTGAAGAGAAGGGGAACCCGGCGCCGGTGAATGTTTCTGAACTTGTCGCACTGCCGTTCCAGTGGGGTTCCGCCGCCCGGGGCAAGCGGTTCTTTCATCCGCTCGGCGTGGTAGCCACCGGTTCCCTCCGGCGCACCGCACCCGACGGCGAGGGTCTGCCGATCCCGACCTCCGATGTGGTCGGCCGATTCTCCAAGGCGACCGGCACCCCGGGTGGCCTACCCGATTTCATCGGACTTGCCCTGCGGGTGGACTCCGGCGTCGGACCGTGGGACATCCTGTTGGTGTCCGCCGGATCTGGAGTGCTGACGCGGGCGGTCGCGCTTCGGCCGGTCGCCTCCTGGTCGGGCCATGACATGACCACACTGATGCCGCTGAGTTACGGCGGCAAGAAATGGTGGCTGCGGGCCCGAATCGACACCGGAGTCCGCGGGGCCGGCCTCTCCCTCGACGACGTCCGGCAGCAAGTGGAGGACGGCGGCGTCGACGTCGCGCTCGACCAGGCCTGTGGTAGCTCCGCATTCCGGGAACTGGGCCGGCTCTCGTTGACGAAGATGGTCGAACTGCCACCCGGACAGGATGTCTCGTTCGATCCGGTGCTCAATACCGCGCCCGGGGTGAAGCTCTATCCGGGTTGGCTGGCCGATCTGCGGGCGAGCGCCTATGCGCGCAGCCGTGACGGCAGGGAGGCACACGGCAGCGGTGACCGGCAGTGACCACGTCGGGGGCGTAACCCCTCAGGCGTCGCGTCCGAGCAGGTGTCGCAGCGCGGAGTCGAGGTCGGGCTGGCGGAACGGGTGCCCCAGGTTGTTCAGTCGGGCCGGAGCGACCCGCTGATTCGCCAGCGCGAGTTCCCGTGCCCCCTGGGCGCCGAGGAGGACGCGTGGCCCCAGCGACGGCACCGGCAGGATGGCCGGGCGGTGCAGCACGTGAGCGAGCGTGCGGGTGTAGTCGGTGTTCCGAACCGGTTGTGGCGCAACGGCGTTGATCGGCCCGGACAGGTCCGCGTCCCACCAGCCCCGGTGATAGATGTCGACCAGGTCGTCGATCCCGATCCAGGAGAACCACTGCCGTCCGTCGCCGAGCCGGCCGCCCAGTCCGGCGCTGAACAGCGGCCGCATCAGCTGCAGCGTGCCCCCGGCGGGGGACTGGACGATACCGGTGCGCACCTTCACCACCCGGGCTCCGGCCTGCTCGGCCGGCGCCGTGGCAGCCTCCCAGTCGGCCACCACGTCGGCGAGGAACCCGTCGCCGCGCTCGCTGTCTTCGGTGAGGGTCTCGTCGCCACGATCGTAGCCGTAGAAACCGATCGCCGAGGCCGAGATCAGCACCGGGGTTTTGCTGCGCGCCACCAGTTCGGCCAGCCGCCGGGTCGGCCCGATCCGGCTGTCCCGGATGGCTTTTCGATGCTTCTCGGTGAATCGCCCGGCGATCGAGGCACCCGCGAGGTGAATGACCGCGTCCACTCCGGACAGCAGGTCGGGGTCGGGGTCGTCGGTGTTCCACTGTCGCTCATCAGGCCCGTGCGCCGTGCCGCGGACGAGTCGGATGACGCGGTGGCCTCCGGTACTGAGGAACGCCGACAGGGCGGTGCCGACCAGGCCCGACGAGCCCGTCACGGCGACCGTCGAGGCGGCCAGACCGTGCTCGGCGGCCCTGTGGTGCGCCGCCAGATCGTCGGCCAGCTGACGGTGCCGGTAGACGAACATCGGCCGCAGGGCGCGCTCGGGCACCGGCGTGTCCACCCGGTCGATGACGCGGGTCTGTTCGGCGCCGACTTCCTCGAAGTCGTGGGTGTGCCGCCAGTGTCCGATGATGCGCGGGGGCAGCGAAGCCAGACCGTCGCTGCTCAGGACGTCGACGAAACGCCTTGGCGGGTCATAGGAATCCGCCTGGTGCTGGGCCACCCACCGCAGGCCGCCGGGTAAGCCGAGGATGGCGCGGCCGTCCTTCAGCGAGTCGGCCTCGCTGACCAGCCGCATCGGCGACCACGGCGGTGAAAGCCTGGCGAAGGCGCCGGGTCGGGTGTGCCAGGCGAAAACCTCGTCGCGGGGTGCGTCGATCACGCTCGAATAGATCAGGCCCATGCGTGTGACGTTACCGACGAATGACACGGCGCGCCGGTGCGGCATTCTTGTCAGCATGGGTGTTCGCGACGGAATCGTTTCGCTGTTCGACGCCGTGCTGGACCGGGCGGTGGTGCCGGGCTATACCCGGATCGGCTATCGCCTGCGCACTCTCGAGTGGCCCGATGACCCACCCGCGGACGCCCTGCGTGGCCGCACCGCGCTGGTCACCGGCTCCAATCGCGGCCTCGGTAAAGCCATCGCCGCCGGCCTGGCCGGGCTGGGGGCGACCGTGCTGCTGACGGTGCGCGACGGGGCCAAGGGGGAGCAGGCGCGTGCGGAGATCCTCGCCGAGCACCCCGGTGCCGACCTTCGTGTCGAGGTGTGTGACATGTCCGACCTGGCCGCCGTGCGTGCGTTCGCCAAGGATCTGGCCGGGCGGATGGCCGGCCTGGACGTGCTGATCCACAACGCGGGACTGCTGCCGGCCGAGCGCACGGAGACCAGCGACGGGCACGAGATCACCTTGGCCACCCACGTGTTGGGTCCGCTGCTGCTGACCGAGGGCCTGTTGCCGTTGCTGCGCGCGTCCAGCGATCCGCGGGTGATCCTGATGTCGTCTGGCGGCATGTACACCCAGCAGTTGCCGGTCGAGGACCCCGAATACCGGACGGGCCGGTACCGGGGCGCCATCGCCTACGCCCGTAGCAAGCGGGTCCAGGTGGCGTTCACCTCGATCCTGGCCCGCCGGTGGGCGGGCATCCGGGTGTACTCGATGCACCCCGGGTGGGCGGACACCCCTGGCGTGGCATCCTCCCTGCCCGGGTTCCGGCGCATCACCGGGCCGTTGCTGCGCACCGCCGAGGAGGGCGCCGATACCGCGGTCTGGCTGGCCGCGACCAAACCGGCACCGCCGACGGGACTTTTCTGGCATGACCGACGGCCGCGCCCGCAGCACTACCTGCCGACAACCTGGTACAGCGACGACGAACTGCAGCGCATGTGGCGGTACTGCGCCGACGCGGTCGGGCTGGACTAGCGATCCGGCAACGCGTGCTCGACCACCGGCCGCCGCGGCTGTGGTTGCCGCTCACGGCGTTTGGCGGACAGATAGACCTGTGCCGTCTCGCGGGCCACGGTCTGCCAGTCGAAGTCTGACGTCAGCCGCTCACGGGCGGCGCGGGCCCGGCGCTGCGCCGCCGCGGGGTCGTCGAGCACGGCGCGGACCTTTTCGGCCAGGCCCGCAACGTCGCGGGGTGTGAACGACATCCCGGTGACGCCGTCGATCACGGCCTCGCCCAGGCCGCCGGTGTTGGACGTCACCAGCGGAATGCCGGCCGCGGCGGCCTCCAGCGCGGCCAGTCCGAACGGTTCGTAATGGCTGGGCAGCACCGCGGCGTCGGCCCGGTGCAACGCGGCCAGCAGTTCGTCATGGTGGAGATGTCCGACGAAGCGGGTTGCCTTGCGGACCTTGTGTTTACGGGCCTGCTCGACGAGCCAGTCCTGCTGGGTGCCGTCGCCGGCGATGGTCAGGGTGGTGCCCGGGTGGGCACGTCTGATCCGGGGTAGGGCGGCGATGGCGTCGTGCACGCCCTTCTCGTATTCCAGCCGTCCGACGTAGAGAAGCTCGGCCGGCCCGGTGCGGGGGCGGCGGGCGCCGAACGGCCATCTGGCGGCGTCGATTCCGTTGCGTATCACGGTGGTCTCGGACAGGCCGGGGCCGAACAGTTCGGTGATCTCCTCCCGCATCGAGGCCGAACACGTGATGAGTGAATCGGATTCGCGCACCAGCCACGACTCCACGGCGTGCACCTGCCGGCTGATCGCCCCGCTGACCCAGCCGGAATGCCGGCCGGCCTCGGTCGCGTGAATCGTCGAAACGATTGGCACGTCGTAGAATTCGGCGAGGGCAAGGGCCGGGTGGGCCACCAGCCAATCGTGTGCGTGCACCACGTCGGGGCGCCACTGCCGCTTGTTGCCGGGGCTTTTGATGGACAGTCCGGCACGGATCATGGCATGGCCCATGGCCAGCGTCCAGGCCATCATGTCGGCGCCGAAGGTGAACTCGTGGGGATCCTGCGCGGCGGCGATCACCCGCACGCCGTCGTGGACCTCGTCCGACGTCGGGTGGGTGCTGGGATCGGTGCCGGTGGGCCGGCGGGACAGCACGACGACTTCGTGGCCGGCCTCGGCGAGTGCGGTGGACAGGTGGTGGACGTGTCGGCCGAGGCCGCCGATGACGACAGGCGGGTACTCCCACGAGATCATCAGGATCTTCATGCGGGCGCCTTTGCGGGGCGTGAGCGACCGCGAATTGTCAGTGTCGGCGGCGTGGCAGTGGCGAAACGCGGGCGCTCGGCGGGGGTGTGGGGGGCGGCCAGGGACAAGGCGGCGCTCACTTGGGGAGTCTCCGTGCGTCCAGGGCGCCGAACAGGCCGTCGGCCCGGTTCCAGCCCTGCGCCAGTCGCTGCGCGGAGTCCCGGCGACCCGACGCCAGGGCCCCGGCGATCTCCCGGGTGGCATGCGCGTGTAGGTGGGCGCGGTAGCGGGCGTAGTCGGCGGCGGAGTCCTTGCTGACCATGAACGGCCAGTCGCTGGACACGGTCAGCAGCGTCTCGCGCAGGATCTGGTCGGCGACGTGATCGCGGGGGATGGGCCCGTCCAGCGACGCCGTCTGGGCCAGCGCCTTGTCCACGGTGGTGAGCGCGGTGTCGACCACTTCGGAGTTGAGCTGGACCAGGTCGGCTACCTGCTCGCCGTTCCACACCTGCCAGTCCTTGCCGGAACCCCAAGAGCTGGGCGGCAATTCGACCGGTGAGCCGACGAACCCCGCCGACATCGCCTCGCGCAGCGTCCCCACCCGGACCCCGGCCTCGGGCAGTGCGCGCAGCACGCGCGCCAGCCAGGTCGGGCCCTCATACCACCAGTGGCCGAACAGCTCGGTGTCGAACGCGGCCACCACGTGCGGGGGTCGGCCGATCCGCTCGGACTCGGACATCAGCCGGTTGCGCACCACCTCGACGAAGTCGGCGACGTGGACGTCGACCGCGCGGTCGGCGCGCTCGGGGTCATAGGGAGCCTTGCCGTCGGACCCCACGTTGCGGCCCGTGACGCGCGCCGGCTTGAGCCCGGTCAGGTGGTCATAGGTGTGGAAGTCCCGGTACGCGGCGTGCCCGGGGTAGCCGGACTTGGGTGACCACACGCGGTAGCTGACCTGCAGGTCACGTCCGAACGCGACCACTGAGCTGCTGCCGACGGGTCGGCCCAGCGCGGTGTCCCCGTGCAGCGACGGCCCGTCGACCATGAAGTGGCTGACCCCGGCCGCGGCATAGTCGTGCTCCATGCCGGGGGCGTACGCGCATTCGGGCGCCCAGATCCCGGTCGGGCGGGCAGACATCCGCAGACACGCGTCGGCCAGACCTTCGCGCAGCGCGAACTCCCGCAACCGGGGATTCAATAGCGGCTGGAACGGGTGGGCCAGCGGTCCGCCGAGCAGCTCCACCGTGCCGGCGTCGATCAGGCCGCGCAGCAGCGGGCTGCCGCCATGCCGCCACAGTGTGGCGAAGTCCTCGAGCGCCCGGTCGGCCTCGGCGGACTCACGAATGCCGAAGGCGCGCAACGCTTCCGGCGTGCAGGACAGATAGCCGGACGATTTCGACCGCGGCAGTGACCGCACGCTGGCAGCCTCGGCAGCGCGCAGTCGCCAATTGGCCAGCCAGTGGTACATGCCGTCCAGGCAGTACGGGTCGTCGAGTTGCGCGTTGACCACCGGCGTCATGCCCAGGGTGAGCAGGCCGCCGCGATCCTCCTCGGCCAGCGCGCGCAGCACCCGGAACAGCGGCAGGTAGGCGGCCGCCCACGACTGGTAGAGCCATTCCTCGCCGACCGGCCAGCGACCGTGGTGCGCCAGCCAGGGCAGGTGGGTGTGCAGCACCAGCGTGAACATGCCGGGTACCCGGGCGGATGAATCGGTCAACGGCGCACCGCGATCGCCACCAGATCCAGGCTGTCGTCAATGTCACAGTCGGACCGCTCGAGCAGGTCGAAGTCGGCGGTGGCCACCGCCGCGACGTCGGCCACCAACTCGGGCGACCAGGGCGCGTCGGCCACCGCCCGCTCGATCTGCGCGTCGATGATGGAGCCGCCGTGGCGGGCATCCATCTCCCGCAGTCGCGGCCCGTGGAACAGCCCGCTCATCGACACGTCGGTGAAACCGCCCTCGACCAGCAGTTGGGTGAGCTCGTTGGCGTTGAGTTCGCGGGTGTGGAATGGGTTGATCGGAGTGTCGCGGCCGGGGGAGAAGGTGATCCGGTTCGGCGTCGACACCATCAGCACACCCCCCGGTCGCAGCACCCGCGCGCACTCGCGGATGAACTGGCCCTGGTCCCACAGATGCTCGATGACCTGGAAGTTCACCACCACGTCCAGGGTTGCGTCGGGAAGCGGCAATTCGGTCAGGTTGGCGTGCAACACCTGCACCCGGGGATAGCGGTGGCGGACGTGGGCGACCGCGGACTCGTCGTAGTCGACGGCGACCACCTTGGCGGCCAGCCCGGCGATCAGGTCCGCGCCGTAGCCCTCTCCGCAGCCGGCCTCCAGCACGTCACGGCCCGCGCACCGCGGCGCCAGGCGCTCGTAGACCACCTCGTGCCGGCGGAACCAGTAGTTCTCGATGTCGAGGTCGGGGATGGTGCGCTCGCCGGTCAGCGTCAACCCCGGATCGGCCGCGTGGTCGATCCGGTCCGGAGTATTGGGGACGATTGAGCTCATTGTTAAGGCAGGCTAATGCCTGGCCTCTGATTCGCGAACCGGACCGGGTAACAAGGGGGAAGCCCAGGGCAATCGGCCCAGTAAGGACCCGCTATGGTGAGTGGGCAGGCCGCGGTAAGTTACCTGCTAGTAACATGGCGTATGCGGTCAAGAAATGCGTTACCGAGGTCCCGTAGTCGACGCTCCGGGACTCCTTCGAGGAGGACGAACCACACTCATGACGAACATCGTGGTCCTGATCAAGCAGGTTCCAGACACCTGGTCGGAGCGCAAGCTCTCCGACGGCGACTGGACGCTCGACCGCGAGGCCGCTGACGCGGTCCTGGACGAGATCAACGAGCGCGCCGTAGAAGAAGCGCTGCAGATCCGGGAGCGGGAGGGCGGCGACGGATCGGTCACCGTACTGACCGCCGGTCCCGAGCGCGCCACCGAGGCGATCCGCAAAGCCCTGTCGATGGGCGCCGACAAGGCCGTCCATCTCAAGGACGACGGCCTGCACGGCTCGTGCGTGGTGCAGACCGCGTGGGCGCTGGCCCGTGCGCTGGGCACCATCGAGGGCACCGAGCTGGTCATCGCCGGAAACGAGTCCACTGACGGCTCGGGCGGCGCGGTGCCGGCGATCATCGCCGAGTACCTGGGCCTGCCGCAGCTCACTCACGTGCGCAAGCTGTCCGTCGAGGACGGCAAGATCACGGCCGAGCGCGAGACCGACGACGGCCTGTTCAGCCTCGAGGCCACGCTGCCCGCCGTGGTGAGCGTCAACGAGAAGATCAACGAGCCGCGTTTCCCGTCCTTCAAAGGCATCATGGCCGCCAAGAAGAAGGAAGTCACCGTGCTGACGCTGGCGGAGATCGGGGTCGAGGCCGACGAGGTGGGCCTGGCCAACGCCGGTTCGTCCGTGCTGTCGTCGACACCGAAGCCGCCGAAGACCGCAGGCGAGAAGGTCACCGACGAGGGCGAGGGCGGCAGCGAGATCGTCAAGTACCTGGTCGGCCAGAAGATCATCTGAGCCCAAACTCAACGTAGAGAGCGAATAACCCATGGCTGAAGTTCTGGTGCTCGTCGAGCACGCCGAAGGGGCCCTGAAGAAGGTCACTTCCGAATTGATCACTGCGGCACGTGCTCTTGGTGAGCCGGCTGCCGTCGTCGTCGGTGCGCCCGGCACCGCCGCACCGCTGGTGGACGGCCTCAAAGAGGCTGGCGCCGAGAAGATTTACGTCGCCGAGTCCGACGTGGCGGAGAACTACCTGATCACTCCGTACGTCGACGTGCTGGCCTCGCTGGCCGAGTCCAACGCGCCCGCGGCGGTGCTGCTGGCCGCCAACGCCGACGGCAAGGAGATCGCCGGCCGGCTGGCCGCGCGCATCGGGTCGGGTCTGCTGGTCGACGTGGTCGAGGTGCGGGAGGGCAACAAGGCCCTGCACTCGATCTTCGGTGGTGCCTACACCGTCGAGTCCCAGGTCAACGGGGACACCCCGGTGATCACGGTGCGCGGCGGCGCCATCGACGCCGAGCCCAAGGCCGGCGCCGGTGAGCAGGTGAACGTCGAGGTTCCGGCCCCGGCGGAGAACGCGACCAAGATCACCTCGCGCGAGCCGGCCGTGGCCGGCGACCGCCCCGAGCTGACGGAGGCCAGCGTCGTGGTCTCCGGTGGCCGCGGCGTGGGCAGCGCGGAGAACTTCAGCGTGGTCGAGGAGCTGGCCGACTCGCTGGGTGCCGCCGTCGGCGCCTCGCGCGCCGCTGTGGACTCCGGCTACTACCCGGGGCAGTTCCAGGTGGGCCAGACCGGCAAGACGGTCTCGCCGCAGCTGTACATCGCGCTGGGCATCTCCGGAGCGATTCAGCACCGGGCCGGCATGCAGACCTCGAAGACCATCGTCGCGGTGAACAAGGACGAAGAAGCGCCGATCTTCGAGATCGCCGACTACGGCGTGGTCGGCGACCTGTTCAAGGTCACCCCGCAGGTGACCGAGGGCGTCAAGGCCCGCAAGGGCTGATCTTCACGCGAACGGCCCCGCGGGTTTACCTGCGGGGCCGTTTTCGTCGCGCCTCATTTCGGATCAATGACATTCATCTGACGTGCATCGACACGTCAGCGGGCCGATGCCGGTTAGCTGACCGCCTGCGCCACGTTGGTGCCATGAGCATCGCATCCGTTCTCATACCCAGCGACAAGCCACGTGGCCCGGCGACACGGTCGTCGTCCGGACCGCACTATTCCCTGTTGCTGTCCACCGATCCGAGCCTCATCGAAGCGGCCCAGCGCCTGCGCTACGACGTGTTCAGCAGCACCCCCGGTTTCGCCCTGCCCACCGCTGTCGACGGCCGAGCGGGTCTGGATAAGGACAGGTTCGACGAGTACTGCGACCACCTCCTGGTCCGCGACGACGACACCGGCGAGCTCGTCGGCTGCTATCGCATGCTGCCGCCGTCGGGCGCCATTGCCGCCGGAGGCCTTTACACCGCAACGGAATTCGACGTCCGGGACTTCGACGCGCTGCGGCCGTCACTCGTGGAGATGGGGCGCGCGGTGGTGCGCGACGGCCACCGCAACGGCGGGGTGGTGCTACTGATGTGGGCGGGCATTCTGGCCTACCTGGATCGCTGCGACTACGACTACGTGACCGGTTGTGTCTCGGTGCCGGTCGAAACCGGCGGCGAGGCGCCTGGCAGCCAGATCCGCGGCGTGCGCGACTTCGTCCTCAGGCGGCACGCCGCGCGGTACCGGGTACGGCCGTACCGGCCGGTGTGCGTCGACGGCGTGGCTCTCGACGACATCGCGCCACCCGCACGGCCTACCGTCCCGCCGTTGATGCGCGGTTACCTGCGACTCGGCGCCCGGGCGTGTGGCGAACCTGCCCACGACCCGGACTTCGGCGTCGGCGACTTCTGCGTGCTGCTGGGCAAGAGTGACGCAGACACCCGCTATCTCAAGCGACTGCGGTCGGTGTCGGCCGCCAGCGAAATGGGCGGCGCGGCAATGGGGGGAGCGGCCCGGTGAACACACCGGGCGGGCACTCCTGGCTGCCCCGCGCATCGTGTGACGTCGGCTGTCTGGACGCCGCGGCGGTGTCGGGGCCGGCGGTGCGGTTGCGGGCCGCGCTGCGCATCACGCTGGTCCTGCTGCTGGCCCCCGGCCTGCCGTTGCTGGGCATCCCGCTGCCGGGTTCCACCCACCTTCAGCGCGCCTACTGCCGGTTGATGCTGCGCAGCCTCGGCGTGCGAATTTCAGTGTCGGGCAACCCGATTCGCAATCTGAGCGGAGTCCTGGTGGTGAGTAGCCACGTCTCGTGGCTGGATGTCTTCGCGATCGGCGCGGTGCTGCCGGGGTCGTTCGTCGCGCGGGCCGACATGTTCACCGGCCCGGCGAGTGGCATCGTCGCGCGGATCCTGAAGATCATCCCGATCGAGCGGAGCAGTCTGCGGCGGTTGCCCGCCGTGGTGGACGCCGTCGCCCGGCGGCTGCGGGCCGGCCAGACGGTGGTGGCCTTCCCGGAAGGAACCACCTGGTGCGGTGTTGCGTTCGGCAGCTTCTACCCGGCCATGTTCCAGGCCGCGATCGACGCGGGCCGTCCGGTGCAGCCGCTGCGCCTGACCTACCACCACCTCGACGGGCGGATGTCGACCGCACCGGCCTACGTCGGCCGGGACACCCTGCTGAGCTCGGTCTACCGGGTGGTCTGTGCGCGCCGCACGGTGGCCCGGGTCCGGGTCGAGTCGCTGCAGCTACCGGGGGCCGACCGGCGCGCCCTGGCCCGCCGCTGTCAGTCCGCGGTGCGCTCGGGCGCACCGGCGGCGCTGGACCACGCGCTGGTGGCCTGAAAGCTCCTCCGCGTCTCGATGGACAATGGAGTTCGTCGAGCGCGGAGGTACCCAAATGAGTCGTTGGCCGAAGCCGGATGTTGCGGGCCCGGGGCAGGAATCGGTGTGGGACTATCCCCGCCCGCCGCGGCTGGAAGACTTCGCCGGTTCGATCACCATCGAGTTGGGTGGTCAGCAGATCGCGTCGACCCAGCGCGCCTGGCGGGTGCTGGAGACCAGTCACCCGCCGACCTATTACCTGCCCCGGGAAGCGTTCGCCGAAGGTGTGCTGCGGCCCGCGGTCGGTTCCTCGTGGTGTGAATGGAAGGGCCAGGCCAGCTACTTCGACCTGGTGACGCCCGCGCGGGTCGCTCCGCGCGCGGCCTGGACCTACCCGCGGCCCACGGCCGGGTTCGAGCCGATCGCCGGCGCGATCGCGGTGATGGCCGCGCAGGTGGACCGCTGCACCGTCAACGGCGAAGAGGTGATTCCGCAACCCGGCGGGTTCTACGGGGGCTGGATCACCAGCTGGATCGTCGGCCCGTTCAAGGGAATTCCGGGATCGATGGGTTGGTAGCCGGCGAATGGGAAACCTGGATCGATGACGTTCAGTGTGAATCGGATCGTTGCCGCGCCCCCGCAGGCGGCGTGGGACCTGCTCGTCGACCTGGATGCCTGGCCGCGCTGGGGGCCGTCGATCAGCGGCGCCGAACTCGACCAGCCGGGGAGGCGCCTGGGTCCGGGTGTCACCGGCACGGTCCAGACGGCGCTGCTCGTGCGACTGCCGTTCGTCGTCACCGATTTCGAACCCGGCAGGTGCTGGGCCTGGAAGGTGGCCGGGGTTCCGGCCACCTGGCACCGGGTGGATCCGGCGGACGGCGGCGCACGGGTCACCTTCGGGGTGCCGTGGTGGGCTCCCGCCTACCTGGCCGTGTGCGAGATCGCGCTACGCCGCATCGAGAAGCTGCTGACCTGACGGACTTATGGGGGACCGTCGGCGAGGCGACGCTGCTGGGCCACCACCTCGTCCAGGTCCTTCAGCCTGCCCAGCCCCGCCATCGGTTGCGCCATCCGCCGGTTGCGTCCCAGCTCCTCGGCGTTGCGCGCCAGAAACCACCAGTAGCCGCCGGTGAACGGGCAGGCGTGCTCGCCGACCCGCTTGCTGGGCTGGTAGCGGCAGCCGCCGCAGTAGTCGCTCATGCGGTTGATGTAGGCGCCGCCGGACGCATACGGCTTGGTGGCCATCAATCCGCCGTCGGCGTGCAACGACATGCCGACCACATTGGCCACCATCACCCAGTCGTAGCCGTCGACGAAGGATTGGTGGAACCAGTCAGTGACAGCGGCTGGGTCCCAACCCCGTTGCAGCGCATAGTTGGACAGCACCATCAGGCGCGGGATGTGGTGGACCCAGCCGTGGTCGCGGACCTGCGCCAGCACGTCGGAGAGGCAGTTCGCTTCCACCGCATCGGCGTCAAGTTCGGTGAACCAGGTCGGCAATGCGGCTTTGGCATGTAATGCGTTGCGGTGACGGTAGTTTCGCCCGAAATGCCAGTAGACGTGCCAGATGTAGTCGCGCCAGCCGATCAGCTGGCGGATATATCCCTCGACGCTGCTGATCGGCGCGTCGCCGCTGCGGTAGGCATCCTCGGCGGCGTAGGCGCAGTCCAGCGGGTCCAGCAGGCCCAGGTTCATCGGCGCCGAGAGCAGGCTGTGGGCCATGAAGCGGTCGCCGGTGAGCATGGCGTCCTCATGCGGGCCGAAGTACGGCAGCCGTTCGCGGACAAAGACTTTCAGCGCCTGCTGCGCTTCCGCAGCGGTGACGGCGAACTCCCGCGGGCCGTCGCGTCCGACGAACGACACCTCCCCGTCGCGCTCCCAGCGGTCCAGGTCGGCGCGGACCTGTTCGTCGATCTCGTCCTCCTCGGGCTGCCAAGGCGGGGGTACGCCCAAGCCCTCGGCATTCTTGGGGGCGGGCTCGCGATTGTCGGCGTCGAAATTCCAGCGGCCCTCGACGGGCTGGTCGCCGTCCATCAACAGGTCGAACCGGCGGCGTGCGCCGCGGTAGAAGTTCTCCATGCGCATGGTGCGCTGTGATTTCGCCCACTCGTCGAAATCCTCCCGGCTGGTGCAGAACCCCCGGGCGGGCAGCACGTCGACCGACGGCAGCGACCGGACGAACCGGTCGGCCGCCCACGAGGTGGGCTGGCATACGCTGACCGGCTCCTTGAGCTGATCGAGTGCCTCCCGATAGCTGCTCGTCTGCAGAAACACGGCCTGCTCACCGAGTTCAGCCGCCCGGTGGCGCAGCGCCGAGAGCACCAGATGAGCCTTGCGCCGGTGGAAACGGCGACGCGCGAACACCGCCTGCGACTCGATCAGCAGCACCGGCTGGGCCGGATCGTCCAGAAAATGGGGGCCGAGTTGATCGGCGAAGCACCACCGCCGGACGTCGGCGCTCATGCGGTCCCGGGCTTGGTCGGCAGTACGGTCAACTGTCCCCCTGTGGCAGTACTGAACACTTTGTTCACTACGTTAACAGGCGCCGGCCTTTGCGCTGTTCCGGCCGGAATCGTCGCAGACGGTGCTGAACGGTCCGGCTCCTCATCCGGCCGTTCCGGCCGGAATCGTCGCAGGACGGTGTTGAACGGTCCGGGTCCTCATCCGGCCGTTCCGGCCGGAATCGTCGCAGGACGAGCCGGTATCGTGGGGCGGGTCATGGTCTACCTCGATCACGCCGCCACCACCCCGATGCACCCCGCCGCCATCGAGGCGATGACCGCTGTGCTGGGCACCGTGGGCAATGCGTCGTCGCTGCACACCACCGGTCGCGCGGCGCGTAGGCGGATTGAGGAATCCCGGGAACTGATCGCCGACAAGCTCGGTGCCCGCCCCTCGGAGGTTATCTTCACCGCGGGCGGCACCGAAAGCGACAACCTGGCCGTCAAGGGCCTGTACTGGGCCCGTCGCGACGAGAACCCGAATCGCCGGCGCATCGTCACCAGCGAAGTGGAACACCACGCCGTGCTGGACAGCGTCAACTGGCTCGTCGAGCACGAAGGCGCCGAAGTCACCTGGCTGCCCACCGACTCCGACGGTTCGGTGTCTGCCGCCGACCTGCGCGAGGCGCTCGACGGCGGTGACGACGTGGCGCTGGTATCGGCGATGTGGGCCAATAACGAAGTCGGCACCATTCTGCCGACCGCCGAATTGGCAGCTGTGGCAGCCGAGTTCGGCGTCCCGATGCACTGCGACGCCGTGCAGGCGGTCGGGCAGCTGCCGGTCGACTTCGGTGCCAGCGGACTTTCGGCGATGAGCGTGACCGGGCACAAGTTCGGCGGCCCGCCCGGGGTGGGTGCGCTGTTGCTGCGCCGCACCGTTGCGTGTGTGCCGCTGCTGCACGGCGGTGGTCAGGAGCGCGACATCCGTTCCGGGACACCGGATGTCGCGGGTGCGGTGGGAATGGCCGCGGCGGCCCGCATTGCGGTGGACGGGCTGGAGGCCAACAGCGCTCGGCTGCGGGCACTGCGGGACCGGCTGGTCGAGGGTGTGCTCGCGCAGATCGACGACGTCCGGGTCAACGGAGCCCCCGACCCACTGCGGCTCCCCGGCAACGCGCACTTCACCTTCCGCGGCTGCGAAGGCGACGCGTTGTTGATGCTGCTGGACGCCAACGGAATCGAGTGTTCGACCGGATCGGCGTGTACCGCCGGGGTGGCGCAGCCGTCGCACGTGCTGATCGCGATGGGCGCCGACCCGGCCAGCGCCCGCGGATCGCTACGACTTTCCTTCGGGCACAACAGTGTTGACTCTGATGTCGACGCCGCGTTGCAGGTACTGCCCGGTGCTGTGGCCCGCGCGCGGCGTGCCGCCCTGGCCGCCGCGGGGTCGGCCCAGTGAGAGTTCTAGCCGCAATGAGCGGTGGAGTGGACTCGTCGGTGGCCGCCGCCCGCATGGTGGACGCCGGACACGACGTGGTCGGTGTGCATCTGGCGCTGTCGACCGCTCCGGGCACCCTGCGCACCGGATCGCGTGGCTGCTGCTCCAAGGAGGACGCCTCCGATGCCCGCCGCGTCGCCGACGTCCTCGGAATACCGTTCTACGTCTGGGATTTCGCGGAGAAGTTCCAGGCGGACGTCATCGACGATTTCGTTTCCTCCTATGCGCGCGGGGAGACTCCGAATCCCTGCGTCCGCTGTAATCAGCAGATCAAGTTCTCGGCCCTGTCGGCGCGCGCGCTGGCGTTGGGATTCGACCAGGTGGTCACCGGGCACTATGCGCGACTGTCCGGCGGACGGCTACGCCGCGCCGTCGACCGCGACAAGGACCAGTCCTACGTGCTGGCCGTGCTGACCGCCGAGCAGTTGCGGCACGCGGCCTTCCCGATCGGCGACACCCCCAAGCCGCAGATCCGTGCCGAGGCGGCCCGGCGCGGACTGGCGGTCGCGGAAAAGCCGGATAGCCATGACATCTGCTTCATCCCGTCCGGCAACACCCAGGCCTTCCTCGGCGAGCGGATCGGCGTCCGGCGCGGGGCGGTGGTCGACAAGGACGGTGCGGTGCTCGCCGAACACGACGGCGTGCACGGGTTCACCATCGGCCAGCGCAAGGGTCTGGGCATCGCCGGGCCGGGCCCGGACGGTCGTCCCCGCTATGTGACGGCGATCGACGCCGACACCGCCACCGTGCATGTCGGCAGTGCGGCCGAACTGGACGTCCACACACTGACCGGCCGCGCCCCGGTCTTCACCGGCGGGACGGCGCCCACGGGTCCGATCGAGTGCGCGGTGCAGGTGCGCGCACACGGCGAAATCGCCGACGCGGTAGCCGAATTGGTCGACGGTGAGCTGGTGGTGCAGTTGCGGGCGCCGCTTCGCGGCGTGGCGCGCGGTCAGACGCTGGTGCTCTACCGTCCCGACCCCGAGGGCGACGAGGTGGTCGGCAGCGCCACCATCGCCGGCACCGGGCAGGCCTAACTTCCCGGCACGTTGGCCGCCATGTTCGTCATGACGATCTCCGAGACCGATTCCGGGAAGCCGCAGAAGGTGACTTCCAGCAGGGCCACCGAGAGCACCCGGTAATCGCGACCGCACGACCCCGGTCGCATCCGCAACGAATCGGTGCCGGCGTCCCACGAGTTGACGAACAACCAGCCCATCGAGCTGTCCGCACAACCCTTGACCGTGGACACCAGCCCGTCGAAAGCCCGCCGGGCGGTACCGGCGTCGTGGTAGCTCGCGGCGCCCTCGGAGATCAGCCGGCCATCGGGAGGGTCCTGAAAGGTCGTCTTGTGGAAGGCCTTGACGTCAGGGCCGAACGTGGCCGTCTCGGCGAACACGAACCGGCATTCCGCCGGCGCGGTCGTGGCGAGTTCCTCGATGTCCACCGGGTATCTGCCGTCCATCGAGGGAATGATCGTCAGATGCTCGCCGGCGCCGGTGATCGACCGCATCCGTGACTGGTCCAGCAGGACCGCGCCGGCGTCGAGCACGCCGAGAGGGACGGCGCCGAAGGCCGGCAGTGCCTCGCCGCTCACCACGCGAGTGCAGGCCGTCACCAGCACCACCGCGCCGCACGCCAGGAGCAACCGCGTCGATCTCGCCATGTGCCGCCCTTCCGGTTCAAAATTTACCCGCGTCCAACAGTGCTAAACACCCCTGGTCGGAGGCCCATTGTGTGAGGTCGAATACGGTTGGTCGGTGAGCGTTTTCGCACAGGGCAGCGGCATCGGATCCTGGCCCGGCACCTCCGCGCGCCAGGCAGCCGAAGTCGTCGTCGGTGAACTGGCCGGAGCGCTGGCCCATCTCGTCGAGTTGCCGGCCCGCGGAGTGGGCGCCGACATGCTCGGGCGCGCCGCGGCCCTGCTGGTCGACGTGGCCCTGGACACGGTGCCGCGCGGCTACCGCATCGCCTCCCGTCCCGGTGCGGTGACGCGCCGGGCCGTCAGCATGCTGGACGAGGACATGGACGCGCTGGAGGAGGCGTGGGAGGCCGCGGGCCTGCGGGGCGGGGACCGGGTGGTCAAGGTGCAAGCGCCAGGGCCGGTGACCCTGGCGGCGGGGCTGGAGCTGAGCAACGGCCACCGCGCGATCACCGACGCGGGGGCGCTGCGCGACCTGACCGCCTCGCTGGCCGAAGGGGTCGCCGCCCACCGCGCCGCGCTGTCGCGCCGGCTGGACACCCCGGTGGTGGTGCAGTTCGACGAACCGACGCTGCCGGCCGCGCTGGGCGGACGGCTGACCGGTGTCACCACGCTGAGCCCGGTGCCCTCGCTCGACGAGGCGGTGGCCGAGACCCTGCTGAAGACGTGCGTCGAGGTGGTGGGCGTCGATGTCGTGCTGCACACCTGCGCTCCGGATGTTCCGTGGGACATGTTGGGGCGCACGGGGATTGACGCTGTATCGGTGGATGTCAACACGCTGCGCGCCGCCGAGCTGGACGGGGTCGCGGCTTTCCTGGAGGCGGGGCGTGCCGTGGTGCTGGGGGTGGTCGAAAGCAGTGCGCCCGAGCGCCGGCCGTCGGTCGAAGAGGTGGCCACCAGGGTGGTCGGGGTGACCGACCGGCTCGGGTTCGGGCGTTCGTCCCTGCGCGGACGCGTCGGTGTCAGCCCCGCGTGCGGGTTGGCGGGCGCGACGCCCCAGTGGGCGCGCACCGCCGTCGGGCTGGCCCGAGACGCCGCCGAGGCGTTCACCCGGGATCCCGACGCGATCTAGATCTTTGCGCAACCATTTGGTTGCTTTTCTCGGCCCGGCGTGATGGGGTAATACGCAACCAGGAGGTTGCGCATGGAGAGTGATCGGATCGAGAAGCAGGTCCTGCTGCGGGCGCCGCTGCAGCGGGTGTGGGCGGCGATCAGCGATGCGGAGCAGTTCGGACGCTGGTTCGGCGTCCGGTTCGACGGGCCGTTCGTCGAGGGCCAAGAGGTCACCGCGACAATCACGCCCACCGAGGTCGACGCCGAGGTCGCCAAGCGTCAGGAGCCCCACTCCGGCGTCGCCAGTCGCTGGCAGATCGTCGCGGTGGAACCGCCCCGGCGGTTCGCCTACCGATGGCCGATCGACCCCGACCGCGAGGACACCACGCTGGTGGAGTTCACCCTTGCCGAGGTTTCCGGCGGGGTATCGCTCACCATCGTCGAGTCGGGCTTCGACGCGATACCGGAGGCGCGCCGCGGTCCTTCCTTCGAGGCGAACTCCGAGGGCTGGGCGATCCAGACCGACTTGGTGCGCCGCTATCTGGAACTCGCGTGACGGCCGTCGGTGCGGCGCTGTTCGACGCCCTCGGCGACGCCAACCGGCTGCGCATCGTGGTGCGGCTGTGCGAGGTGGGTCCAAGCTCGACAACCCGGGTGACACAGGCTATTCCGGTCACCCGGCAGGCGGCCAGCAAGCATCTGCAGCTGCTGGAGTCGGCGGGGGTGGTGAGCAGCTGCCGGCGCGGCCGCGAACGA
This sequence comes from Mycobacterium sp. Z3061, assembly GCF_031583025.1. NCBI lineage: Bacteria > Bacillati > Actinomycetota > Actinomycetes > Mycobacteriales > Mycobacteriaceae > Mycobacterium > Mycobacterium pumcae. Next base: position 2,122,311 of record NZ_CP134062.1, read on the forward strand.
GTGTGGACGGTGCGGACCGAGCCGCTGGCCCAGGCCGGCGACTATCTCGCCCAGTTGTCGCGGCGCTGGGACGCGGCGGTGGACCGGCTGCGCGCCTACGTGGAGGAGTAGGGCCCGTACGCCGACATTGCCGGGAGGGCTGTGATGTCGTCCCTGGCGCGACCATGGCGGCAATGTCGGCGCGAGCGGATAGCCTGCCAAGGTGACGTCTCCCGAGGTGCTACGGCCCGAAGTGATGCGCGCATGGCAGGACCTGGCCGAGGAGGTACGCGAACACCAGTTCCGCTATTACGTCCGCGACGCGCCGGTCATCACTGACGCGGAATTCGACCAGCTGCTGCGCAAGCTGGAGGCGCTGGAGGCCGAGTACCCCGAGCTGCGCACACCCGACTCGCCCACCCAACTGGTCGGCGGCGCCGGGTTCGCGACGGAGTTCGAGGCGGCCGAGCACCTCGAGCGGATGCTGAGCCTCGACAACGCGTTCAGCGCCGAGGAACTGAGTGCCTGGGCGGCCAGGGTGCACGCCGAGGTCGGGGACGAGGCGCACTACCTGTGCGAACTCAAGATCGACGGCGTTGCACTGTCGTTGGTGTACCGGGAAGGACGACTGGCCCGCGCGGCGACGCGGGGAGACGGCCGCACCGGCGAGGACGTCACCCTCAACGCGCGCACCATCGACGACGTGCCGCTGCGCCTGGCCTCCAGCGACGAATACCCGGTGCCCGATGTTCTCGAGGTGCGCGGCGAGGTCTTCTTCCGGGTCGACGATTTCGCGGCCCTGAACGCGAGCCTGGTCGAGGAGGGCAAGGCGCCGTTCGCCAATCCGCGCAACAGCGCCGCGGGCTCGCTGCGCCAGAAGGATCCCGCCGTCACCGCCCGCCGGAAGCTGCGGATGATCTGCCACGGGCTGGGGCACACCGAGGGTTTCCGGCCGGTCAGCCAGCATGCGGCCTACCTGGCGCTCAAGGAGTGGGGACTGCCGGTGTCCACGCACACCACCGTCGTCACCGGCCTGGCGTCGGTCCAGGAGCGCATCGAGTACTGGGGTGAGCACCGCCACGAGGTGGACCACGAGATCGACGGTGTGGTGGTCAAGGTCGACGAGATGGCGTTGCAGCGCCGGCTGGGTTCCACATCGCGGGCCCCGCGCTGGGCGATCGCCTACAAGTACCCGCCGGAAGAGGCCCAGACCAAGTTGCTCGACATCCGGGTCAACGTCGGCCGCACGGGGCGGGTCACTCCGTTCGCGTTCATGACTCCGGTCAAGGTGGCGGGCTCGACGGTGGCGCAGGCCACGCTGCACAACGCCTCGGAGGTCAAGCGCAAGGGCGTGCTGATCGGCGACACCGTGGTGATCCGCAAGGCCGGCGACGTGATCCCCGAGGTGCTGGGTCCCGTGGTCGACCTGCGCGACGGCTCGGAACACGAATTCGTCATGCCCACAACGTGTCCCGAGTGCGGCACCACCCTGGCGCCGGAGAAGGAGGGCGACGCCGACATCCGGTGCCCCAACTCCCGGCGGTGCCCGGCGCAGTTGCGCGAGCGCGTTTTCCATGTCGCCAGCCGGAACGCACTGGACATCGAGGTGCTCGGTTACGAGGCCGGGGCCGCGCTGCTGCAGTCCGGGGCGATCTCCGACGAAGGCGACCTGTTCAGTCTCACCGAAGAGGACCTGCTGAGCACCGAGTTGTTCCGGACCAAGGCCGGCGACCTGTCGGCCAACGGCCGGCGCCTGCTGGCCAACCTGGACAAAGCCAAGGCCGCGCCGCTGTGGCGGGTCCTGGTGGCGTTGTCGATCCGTCATGTGGGGCCGACGGCGGCGCGCGCGCTGGCGGCCGCCTTCGGCAGCCTCGACGCGATCGCCGAGGCGACGACCGAGCAGCTGGCCGCCGTCGAAGGGGTGGGCACCACCATCGCGGCCGCCGTCACCGACTGGTTCACCGTCGACTGGCACCGCGACATCGTCGACAAGTGGCGCGCCACCGGTGTTCGGATGGCCGACGAGCAGGACGACAGCGTGCCCCGCACGCTGGCGGGGCTGAGCATCGTGGTGACCGGCTCGCTGGCCGGCTTCTCCCGCGACGACGCCAAGGAGGCGATCGTCAGCCGGGGTGGCAAGGCGGCCGGTTCGGTGTCGAAGAAGACCTCGTTCGTCGTGGTGGGGGACTCGCCCGGCTCCAAATACGACAAGGCCGTCGAACTCGGCGTGCCTATCCTCGACGAGGACGGGTTCCGCAGGTTGCTGGCCGAGGGACCGCCGGAAACCGAGGCCGAACCGGAGTGAATCGGTACGGTACTGGACCGTACTAGGGCCGGAGTCCTATCGTGGGCGCTATGGCGGGCACGGCGGAACTCCGAACGGACGCATCACCGTGGTCGCCGCGTGAAGCCGAGTTGCTGGCTGTGACGTTGCAGCTGCTGGCTGAACACGGGTACGACGGGTTGACGGTGGACGCCGTCGCCAACACCGCCCGCGCCAGCAAGGCCACCGTCTATCGCCGCTGGCCCTCGAAAGCCGAACTGGTATTGGCGGCCTTCATCGAGGGTGTCTGCCAGGTCGCGGTGGCTCCCAACACCGGCTCACTGCGAGGCGACCTCGTCAAGATCGGCGAGACCATCTGCGAGCACGCCGCCCAACAGTCCAGCACCATCCGCGCGGTGCTCGTCGAAGTGTCGCGCCACCCGGCCCTGGCCGACGCCATGCAGCATCAGTTCCTGGATCAGCGAAAAGCCCTGATTCAGGACGTATTACGGCAGGCGGTCGACCGCGGCGAAATCGCGGAGGCGGCCATCACCGACGAGTTGTGGGATCTGCTGCCGGGGTACCTCATCTACCGCTCCATCATCCCGAACCGGCCGCCGGACAGCCGCACCGTGCGGGCTTTGGTGGACGGCTTCATCCTGCCCGGCCTGACCCGATCGACGAAGTGACCTCCGGTTCGGCGGCAATCAGGGTCAGAACACTGCGAAGCAGATCGCGACGAACTGGCAGATCGCTGCCAGCACCGTCAGGGTGTGAAAGACCTCGTGATAGCCGAACGTCGACGGCCACGGGTCCGGCCTGCGCAATCCGTAGCAGACCGCGCCGACGCTGTAGAGCACCCCTCCGGCGATGAGCAGTACCGTTGCCGCCATTCCGGCGTTTCGCAGGATCATGCCCATGTACCACACCGCGACCCAGCCCAGCACCAAGTACAGCGACGTTCCCAACCACCGGGGAGCCGATGGCCAGAACAGGGTCAAGGCGATGCCGGCCAGCGCGCCGCCCCACACGATCGCCAGCACGATGTGCCCGGTCGGCCGGGGCATGTTCAAACGGGCGAATGGCGTGTAGGTGCCGGCGATGAGCACGAAGATCATCGCGTGATCCAACCTGCGCATCCAGGCCCGCCGGGCGGCCGATTGCCAGTACACGCGGTGATAGGTGGCGCTGACCGCGAACATCGCAACAATCGCCAGGACGTACGCCAGCGTCGCATGGCCGGCCAGCTTGGACACCTCCGACCACGACGCCACCACGAGAGTGGTGCCGGCGAATGCGGCGACGACGGCGCTGTACAGGTGGATCCAGCCGCGCAGGCGGGGCCGGACGGGCGCACCGGCCATTTCCGAGGCATCTTCGACGACGGCGACCGCTCCGCCAAGTTCAGACTCTGGAGCCACATCAGGTTGACAGCTCACAGTTGACTCCCTCCGCTCGCCACGGTGATTCAGAGCCGAAGTTATGGAGGCGGCGCTGAGAAAGCGCTGAGAACCCGGACGAACCGCAATCTTGTGTCTCGATGGGCCGGCCTGCGGAACCGGCTGTGCGGGAGTCAGCGCTTGGTGGTGCAGACCAAAGGGCTTGGTTGTGGTAAGCGAGCGACCCGCGGGCTTCTCAGCGCCTTCTCAGCGTCCGCTCCATACGCTCGTGGTCCCATAACACTCTTTGCTAGCCGTTGAGTGAGGGTTCCCAGCGGGGAAGAGGGAGGGGCGATATGCAAGCCGGATACGGTGCTTTTATCGGAGTCTTTCTCATTGGCCTGCGCGAAGGCCTGGAGGCAACGCTCATCGTGAGTATCGCCGCGGCTTTTCTGAATCGAAACGGCCATTCGACTCGTCCGATGTTTGCTGCTGTCGTGGCCGCCGTGTTGATTTGCATCGCCGGCGGCGTCGGCCTGACTTTACTGTCAAAAGGCCTGCCACAGGCGCAGCAGGAAATGATGGAGACCATCATTGGTGTCTTCGCGATCATCTTTGTGACCTCCATGATTGTTTGGATGATCCACAACGCCGGCAGACTCCAGGGCGAATTGGAACTCGGGGTCGAAGACGCGGTCAGCCGGGGCGGTTCCCTGGCGCTGGTGGTCATGGCCTTCCTCGCTGTGTTGAAAGAAGGCTTCGAATTGTCCGTATTCCTGCTGGCGGCCGCAGGCGGCTCCCACAGCAGTCGCTGGTTCGCCGTCTTCGGCGGCCTGAGCGGAGTCTCGGTGTCGATGGCGGTGGGCGTCGGTCTTTATTACGGCGGGTTGAAACTCAACCTGCACCGCTTCTTTCGGGTCACCGGCATCTTCCTGGTGCTCATCGCGGCCGGGTTGGCACTGAACGTGTTGCGCACTGCGCACGAGGCGGGGTGGTTGAACTTCGGTCAATACCACATTGCCGACCTGTCGCGCTGGATCCCCGAGGACTCGGTGCAGGGTGCTCTAGTCACCGGCCTGTTCGGCATTCCCACCGATCCTCGGCTCATCGAAGTGCTGGGTTGGCTCCTTTACGCGGTCGTGATGGTCGTGGTCCTGGTGTGGCCAGCACGCCAGCGCTCCCGGACTCTAGGCCAGAGATCCGGATCGACGATCGCCATGCCGAAGGCCGAACGGTCCAGTGTCGGCGGCGGGTCCCGATGAACCTGGACGCCGCAGTCCGGCTGCGCACGCTGAAGACCTTGATAGTGGAACGCCTTGATCGCCCCGCCGATCGTCGTGCACACCATGCCGAAGATTGACATCGCAAACCCGGCGCGAGCCCGGTCGATCAGCGCGCGCTGACTCTCAGCGGGCTCTTAGCCAGTGCGTAGGAAAATGCAAGTGTGCACGATGTGGGGGATAACGCGCGATCGAGGCTTTGGGATTCCGCCCAGCCCCGCAACTGGAAAATCGCTACACGCTCGGCCGTCATATCGGCAGTGGTCGTATTGTTTGTCCTCGGTCTTGCCGGGGCCGGAGTGGACTTGGTGCTCTACCGATTGTTGCTCGACGGGGTCGATGACGCGACCGCCGCCAGGGTTCAAACTATCGCCGAGGCACTGCAGTCCAAACCTTTCGGCAACATGGATAGCGCGTTGATGAAGACCGACCAACATGTGGTTGCCATTCAAGTGATCGACCCTTCAGGTGCTGTAGTGCTACGGTCGGGCTCCGCGCCGGACACACCGTTGCTACCCGTTTCTGATTTCGGTACCGAACTGCGGCGCGGCATTCCAGACGATGCCGTGCCGACTGACGACATGAGAATGAGTGGCCAGCGGGTCGACACGGTATCCGGGCACTACACGGTGTTGGTCGGCGGAGGCAGTGAAGCAGTTGAAGAAACTGCGCGGACCGTAGCGCTGCTACTGGCTTGTGGAGCACCCATCATCGTGGCGGTCGCCGCGACTGCAACCTATCGGCTGGTGCGACGCTCGCTGCACTCGGTCGACGCGATTCGCCGCAGGGTCGCGGCCATCACGACCTCTGATCTTGCCCAACGGGTGCCCGTGTCTCAAAACCGCGACGAGATTGCGGCCCTGGCCATCACCATGAACGAGATGCTGGCGCGCATTGAAGCCGGACAGCAGGCACAACGAAGGTTGGTCGCTGATGCCTCTCACGAGCTGCGAAGTCCGCTGGCCACCATTATTTCTGGGTTAGAGATCGCCGAGATCCACCCGGGAGTTTTCGATGCCGAATTAGCCGCTCGCACTTTGCTTCCCGAAGCCCAGCGCATGCAAACTCTGGTCGAGGACCTCCTATTGTTGGCGCGCGCCGACGAACGACGTCTGATCTTGCGGAAAGAAGAGATATCCCTCGGGGACCTCGCTGAAATTGAGGCCACCCGTGTGCGGCGTGCAGAGGCTTGCACGATCGAAACCGATATCGGCCCCGCGCATCTGACCGGTGACCCGGTGGCCCTATCGCGGGTCGTCCGCAACCTGGTCGACAACGCCGTGCGGCACGCGAACTCCCGCGTCGGCATCGAGGTCAGCAACGGGAACGGAACAGCCGTGCTTTCTGTCAGCGACGACGGCCCAGGCATCCCGCCCACTGAGCGAAGGCGGGTCTTCGAGCGTTTTGTGCGACTGGACGCAGACCGCGCCCGAAGCGGCGGGGGCGCCGGCTTGGGCCTGGCCATCGTCGCTGAGGTGGTCACGGCACACAGCGGGACGGTCGCTGTTGACGACCGACCCGGCGGCGGAACCACCATGACCGTTACCCTGCCGCAGCACCTCGACCGGTAACCACAGCGTTGTCATTGTCCCGCATAGAAGATTTCAGCAACTCGAATTCGCGACGAGGCGGTCAACGCGGATCGTCAGACAGGTTCGCCTGGGTCAGCCGTTGCGCATCGTCGAAGAGCGATGACTCTGCGAGGCGGACCGTTACGAGGGCGGACAGCGCGGTGGCGGCAAGCTGCATATACATCACCACGATCTGATAGCGAATCGCGGTGAGGGGGCTCGTTCCGGCCAGGATCAGCCCGGTCATCGCACCGGGCAGGCTGATCAGCCCAACTACCTTGGTGGAATCGATCGTCGGAATCAACGCGGTGCGCAGGGCGGACCGCCGGTGAGGCAAGATCGCCTGTCGTCCGGATTGGCCGAGGGATAGTCGCGTTTCGATGGCTGGCCGCGACTGGCGAACTTCGTCGTCGAGCCGCCGCAACGCACTCCCAGCCGACAGCATGGCTGAGGAGACGATCATGCCGCTAACCGGAACAATCACGCGGGTCTCGGCGGCGATCACCCGTCCGGCCAGCAATGCGCCGAGCGTGACACCGGTGCTGGCGGCGACTCCGCCGGTAGCGATAAGCCTGGCCTGTCGTATTCCCGAACCGCGCCGACCTGCGACCTGTCCCGCAATGATCGTCATCATGGTTACCCACCCGGCCGCCCCGAGCAGACTCGTCCACTGGAACAAGACACGAAGAAGAGCACCGGCCGCGACAAGCTGCACGGCGGCACGCGCGGCGGCGATGACGACCTCCCTTGTCAGACCCAAGCGCTGCCGGTAGGTGACCGCACCCGCCACGGTGACCAACAGCAGCGATACTCCAACCCCGCCCCAGCTCGGCACGGCCAGTGCCGATGCCGCCGTCGCGGCAAGGGGCGATGTCGGACGACGCCGGATCACCCGTAAGCGACGAGATTGAGCTGCCGGAAGTCCGAATTTCGTTGCCCACCGAAGTGACCAATGAACACCGACGCCGGTAAATCGGAGCGCTACCACCCCCGCGGGCAAGGCCAGCCATATCCAGCGCGAGCGGGCGCGAATTGCGCCGCGCTGCACCGCCCCGGGCGGCGACGGTTGGCCGGCAGCGGCAGGCCCGAGGCGATAGCCGAGATGGTCCAGTGCTGCACGCAGCCGCTGAATCTCTGGTGGATCTTCCGACACCTCACCGCGCGGTGTGGACAACGGTCGGGCCAGCCGGCCAATGACCTTGCTCAGCACGCTCCTGTGGCCGCGAGCAACCGGGGAGCGGGAAGGATGCTCGCCCATCGCCGCGGTACCGACGGACTCCGCGCCGGAAATCGCGGAGAGGATGGCTGCGGTGTCGCACGTTCCGGGCGCATACCAAACCACAACAGATGCGGTACGCGGATACGCCCTTACTGCGCGCACACCGGTGACCTTGGCGATGATCTTCTCCATCTCGGCGGCCCGCGCCGCGTCGTAACGAAAGCCGACGGCATTCACCCGCATCCGCCCCGCGGCAGCCGAGACAACCGTCGGTCTGGCCTCAGCGTCAGCGCATAGCATCATCAGTCTCCGCGAGGTCATCTCCGGACTGGGCCGCCGGCGGTGAAGCCTCCATCCCCACTCGCTCGGCAGCCTCGGCTACCACGTCGGCGACCGCCAGTCGGGCCCGCTCCGCGCTCTCCTCGGCCTCGCGTGCCAGGCGCAGACCCAACGCCGTCATGGAAACAGCTGCTGCTCGCAGCGGTTTTTTTGTCACTTTGCGTAGCCCGTCATACGCAGCCGCTCCGACTATGCCGGTAACCACCGTGGGTGCCGCCTTTGCCAAGACCCCATGCCACACCATCGCGAACACTCCCTTCACACTGTTTTTCTGATCATTTCCAGGTTTTCGGCGCTTCCAGCCGCGCGTTCTCGACGCCCCTTCTCCACGAAGGCACATCCCGCAACTCGTCGCCGACGGTCGAGATGGTGATCATGTGGTCGAACCAAAATTGAATTGGCCTGGTTGCACGCAACCGACCAGGCGACCGCTTTCGAGAATTAGGACCTGCGCGGCGACGCTTTCGATCAAGCCGTGGTCATGGCTGACCAGGACCACGGTCCCGCCCGCGCTCACATAGTCGGCTACCAACTCGCCGATCACCTCGGCCGAAGCCCCGTCGAGCGCCGACGTCGGCTCATCGAGAAGCAGTGTCTTCGGTTCGACGGCTAACGCCCGCGCCAGACACAGCCGTTGCATTTCCCCGCCTGACAGCTCCGCGGTCGCGCGTGGGGAGAACCCTGGCGACAGCCCCACGCGTTCCAGCAACTCAGCCACCCCGGCCTCAGGCAGGTCGGGGCGACCCACGCGGACCTCGTCGAGTACTCGATCGGTCAGCAATACCGGCGCTTGCGCCACCAGCCCAACGCACCGCCTCAATGCCAAGACGTCCATTCCGTTGATGGGCACACCGTCGAGCGTGATACGTCCGGTCGTGGGTTCATCGAGCCGGTTCAGCAACCGCAACAATGTCGATTTGCCGGCCCCGCTGGCACCGATAACGGCGGTGCAGCGGCCGGCCGGAATACCTGCGCTGACCTGGTCCAACAGCGTCGCCGTACCGCGGGTGACCGTCACCTGCCGGAGGCAGAAACCGTCCACGCGCATCAGCCGTTCGTAACTATCGGCACAACCACAGGATTGATGCACAACGCCGTTTCGCTGAAAACGCGAATCCAGTCAGCGCGGCGTGGCTGGGCCGGCTCAGCGGCACGGGCGGACCAGCCGTGATGATTGCGTTGATGCTGTCGCAGTGGCTTCGCATCCCGGTGGACGCCACCGCTGCTCCCAGGGCGCACCGGTGCGTCCCGGAAAGCGTCCTGCCGCTGCGTCGCTGCTTGCGGTAACGACACGAGTTTCGTTGTCCATCATTCGGAGTGATTGCCACGACGTAGAAGCGTAGGAACGATGCGCTGAGAGATCGCTGAGATTGCCTCTCTCCGCCGTTGGAGGATCACCGCGCCGCACGCCTTCCGCAGGCGGTAGATCTCGCTTGTCGGGGCGCAACGCTGGCACGGCCCGGTAGAGGATCTGTTGTGTCTGGCCCGGAAGGACGAGCAGAGTGTTTTGTTGCGCGGCCGCGCACGGCACCCGGCTGGTGTTCGAGCTGCCTTAGCACAGCAGCCGGTAGCCGACGCCCCGAACTGTCTCGATGGTGTTGGTGCCGAAGGGACCGTCGACTTTGCGCCGGAGGTATCCCACGTACACCTCGACCACGTTGTCTGGACCGTCGTAATGCGCGTCCCAGACGTTGCGCAGTATCTCGGCCTTTGTTACGACGACATCCCTGTTACGCATCAGGAATTCCAGCAGTCCGTACTCGCGAGGAGTCAATGTTATTGGCGTTGAATCACGTTGAACGGTGTGCCGAGCGGGGTCCAAAGACAGCGATCCGGCGGTCAATACGACCGGCCGCTCCGGTGCCCCCCGTCGCGCCAGAGCACGCAGGCGGGCCACCAGCACCCGAAACGAAAACGGTTTGGTCAGATAGTCGTCGGCTCCGAGATCAAACGCGTCGGTCTGGTCGTATTCGCCGTCCTTGGCGGTCAGCATCAATACCGGCGTCCACACGCGCTGCATGCGCATCTGGCGTAGCACCTCATATCCACTGAGACCCGGCAGCATGATGTCGAGCACCACGACGTCGTAAGGATTGTGAGTCGCCTCGTGCAGGCCGTCCGTGCCGGAGTCGACGGCTACCACGACGAAACCCTCAGCTTTCAGTCCCCTGGACACAGTTGCGGCCAATCCTGCCTCATCCTCGACGAGCAGAATTCTCATGTCGTTGAGGCACTTGATGTTTCGGGGTGGCGTCCCGGCCGTTGCGGCAGGACGATGATCAACGCCACCATGACTGCGCCGATCACGCCCGTAGCCAGGGGGCGGCTGAAGGCCACGCCGCTGTCGTCGACTGGCTTGTCAAGTAAGTCTCCCACCGTTGCGCCCCGCGGTCGCGTCAGAATGAGCGCCACCCAGAACAAAGATGACACGCGAAACCTCGGCTATGCGACCGGAAGCGTCATCTTCCTAGCGCTTGTCGTGATCCTTTGACGGTACAGTTGTCAGAACCATTATCAGTACTGGCGCTTTGCTCACCGTGCAGGCCGGACTGCTGAGCTATCAAAGGCTCACCCACCGTTTCCAGACCCGCATGCTCGACACGACGTTCCAATCGGCGGCCGATCCCCGGTTGAAACCCGAGCCATAGGTGCGGCAAAGTGCACGCGCGCGTCTCTTGTGCAGTACGGTCCAGTACCGTACTGTCAAAGCCAGAGAACGTGCCGGCGCGCCGGTGGAATCGCCCGATCATCGAAAGGTCAACGGGTGAAAGGTGTTTCGCGGACATCCTGGTTCAGGAGGGGATGGATGGCGCTGGTAGCGGTCGTCGTCGTAGTGACCGCGGGATTTGCCATCTACCGCCTGCACGGCATGTTCAATGCTGGCAAGAGCGCGTCGGCCGGCCACGGCATCTCCAATGAGATCGTCCCGTTCAACCCCAAGCACGTTGTTCTCGAGGTCTTCGGCGCCCCGGGGGCGACGGCCACCATCAACTACCTCGACGTCAACGCCCAGCCGCAGGAGGTCGCCAACGCCGTCCTGCCGTGGTCGTTCACCATCACCACCACCGAGCCGGCGGTCCTGGGAAACGTTGTGGCACAAGGCAGTGGCGACACCCTCTCGTGCCGGATCACCGTCAACGGCGACGTCAAGGACGAACGCACCGTCAACACACCCAACGCCTACACCTTCTGTTTGGACAAGTCCGGATGAGCAACGAGCAGCTGCCACGAATTCCGCGTACCATCCGCCGGCTCTCGGTGCCGATACTGCTGTTCTGGGTGGTGCTGGCGGGGGTCTCCAACGCGCTGGTGCCGCAACTGGAAGAGGTGGGCAAGACCCACAACGTGGCGCTGATCATGGCCGACGCGCCGTCGCTGCAGGCGACCAAGCGCATCGGGCAGAAGTTCCACGAGTTCGACACCGACAGCACCGCCATGGTTGTGCTGGAAGGTGATCAGCCGCTGGGAGCCGACGCCCACCGGTATTACGACACGCTGATCCGCAGGCTCGAGGCCGACCGCAAGCACGTCGAGCACGTTCAGGACTTCTGGGGCGACACGCTGACCGCCGCCGGGTCGCAGAGCTCCGACGGCAAGGCCGCCTACGTGCAGCTGAATCTCGCCGGTAATCAGGGTTCGGCGCTGGCCAACGAATCCGTCGGCGCGGTAAGGGAAATCATCGAACACCTACCACCCCCGGCGGGTGTCAAGGCCTACGTGACCGGCGCGGCGCCAGTGATCTCGGATCAGTTCGACGTCGGAAGCAAGGGGACCGCCAAGGTCACCGGCATCACCGTCGGGGTGATCGCCTTGATGCTGCTCTTCGTCTACCGCTCCTTCTTGACCATGCTGCTGGTGCTGGTGACGGTCCTGATCGAGATGGCCGCGGCCCGCGGCATCGTCGCCTTCCTCGGCAACGCCGGCATCATCGGGTTGTCGACCTACGCGACGAACCTGCTCACCCTGTTGGTGATCGCCGCCGGGACCGACTATGCGATCTTCGTAGTGGGTCGCTACCAGGAAGCGCGCGGGGCAGGCGAAGACCGGGATATGGCCTACTACACCATGTTTCGTGGCACCGCCCACATCGTCCTCGGCTCGGGACTGACCGTTGCCGGTGCGGTGTTCTGTTTGAGTTTCACCCGGCTCCCGTACTTTCAAAGTCTGGGCATACCAGCCGCACTGGGCATCCTCGTCGCCCTGGTCGCCGCGCTGACGCTGGCCCCGGCCGTGCTGACGCTGGGTGCCCGGGTCGGCATCTTCGAACCGAAACGCGCGATGCGGACCCGCGGCTGGCGCCGAATCGGAACTGCCATCGTGCGCTGGCCGGGTCCGGTGCTGACGGTGGCGTGCGCCCTGGCCTTCATCGGCCTGCTCACCCTGCCCGGATACAAAACGAGCTACGACACCCGTCCCTACATGCCGGACAGCGCGCCGGCCAACGTCGGATACGCCGCGGCCGAGCGGCATTTCTCCCGGGCCCGGCTGGAACCGGAATTGCTGATGCTCGAAAGCGACCACGACATGCGAACCCCGGCCGACATGCTGATCCTGGACCGGGTGGCCAAGGCGGTGTTCCACCTACCCGGCATTGCGCAGGTGCAGTCCATCACCAGGCCGCTCGGCACTCCGCTCAACCACACCTCGCTGGCGTTCCAGATCAGCGCGCAGAGCGCCAACCAGACCGAAAACCTGCGTTACCAACGAGATCGCGCGGACGACCTGCTACGCCAGGCCGGTGAGCTGTCGAAGGGCATCGACATCCTGCGCCAGCAGTACACCCTGCAGCAGGAACTTGCGGCCACCACGCACAGCGAGGCCCAGAGTTTCCGCGACACCGTCGCCATCATGAACGACCTGCGCGACAAGATTGCCAACTTCGACGATTTCTTCCGGCCCATTCGGAGCTACTTCTATTGGGAGAAGCACTGTTTCGATATCCCGGCCTGCTTCGCAATCAGGTCGGTGCTCGACGCCCTGGACGGGATCGACCAACTCACGTCACGGTTTGAGGACCTCACGGCCACACTGGAGAAACTCGACGCATTGCAGCCCAAACTGGTGGCTCTGATCCCGCAACAGATCGCCAGTCAGGAGACCAATCATGACCTGACGATGGCGAACTACGCCACGCTGTCCGGAATCTACGCGCAGACCGCCGCGGCCATCGAGAACTCCACGGCGCTAGGGCGCGCCTTCGACACCGCCAAGAACGACGACACCTTCTACCTGCCGCCGGAAGTCTTCAACAACCCCGACTTCAAACGTGGGCTCAAGCTCTTCCTCTCGCCCGACGGCAAGGCAGCGCGAATGATCATCACCCACGAAGGCGATCCCGCCACGCCGGAAGGCATTTCCCATATCGAGCCGATCAGGAACGCCGCCCACGAGGCCGTGAAGGGCACGCCGATGGCCGAGGCGAAGTTCTATCTCGGCGGCACCGCGGCCACCTATTCGGACATCCAGGACGGCGCCAAGTACGACCTGATGATCGCCGGAATCGCCGCATTGAGCCTGATTCTGTTGATCATGATGATGCTGACCCGCAGCCTGGTCGCCGCGCTGGTGATCGTCGGCACCGTGGCGCTCTCGCTGGGTGCCTCGTTCGGGCTGTCAGTATTGGTGTGGCAGTACATGTTCGGGATCAAGCTGTACTGGGTGGTGCTGGCGCTGGCGGTGATCCTGCTGCTGGCCGTCGGCTCGGATTACAACCTGCTGTTGATCTCCCGGTTCCGCGAAGAGATTGGGGCAGGTCTCAACACCGGAATCATCCGGGCGATGGCGGGATCGGGTTCCGTGGTCACCTCGGCGGGCCTGGTGTTCGCGGTCACCATGTGCGCCTTCCTGTTCAGCGGCTTTCAGGTGCTGGGTCAGATCGGGACCACCATCGGGCTCGGCCTGTTGTTCGACACGCTGATCGTGCGGTCGTTCGTGACGCCGTCAATCGCGGCGCTGCTGGGGCGCTGGTTCTGGTGGCCGCAACGCGTGCGTCCGCGTCCGGCCAGCCAGATGCTGCGACCCTACGGCCCCCGGTCGGCGGTCCGGCAGCTGCTGCTGTGGGAGGACGACGATCCGGTGGTGAAACCCCAAGCGCACTAACGCAATCCGGTGTCGATGCTGCCGACGGCGAGCAGCTGTCGGGTTGCCGAGGCGGACAGCGGCCGGCGGAACAGGAAGCCCTGAGCCCGCACGCAGCCCTCCTTCAGCAGTGTCCGGGCCGCACCTTCGCTCTCGACGCCCTCGGCGACCACGTTCAGATCGAGCGCCTCGGCCAGCCCCATGACGGCCCGGACGATGGCCAGATCGTCGGCGCTGACGTCGAGATCCCGGACGAACCCCCGGTCGATCTTCAGGGTGCTCACCGGCAGCGTCCTGAGCAGTCCCATCCCGCTGAACCCGGTGCCGAAGTCGTCGATGGCGATGTCGATGCCGAGGTCGGTGAGTGCGCTCAGCGTGGCCCGGGTGCTGGCCACGTCTCTGATGAGCATGCTCTCGGTGATCTCCAGCCCGATCGCCATGCCGGTGAGGCCGAACTTGCCGACGATCCTGCTGACCGTGTTCACCAGGTCCTGGGCGACGAGCTGGGCCGGGGAGACGTTGACGCGCAACATGGTATCGAGGCCGACGCCTTCGGACCGCCACTGTGACAGGTCGGCGCAGGCCGCGTTGAGCACCCACTTGCCCAATTCGCCGGCCAGGTTCAGCGATTCGGCGATGGGGATGAACACGTCGGGCAGCAGGAGTCCCCGGGTCGGGTGTTGCCAGCGAGCGAGCGCCTCGACCGCGAGGATCTTGCCGGTCAGCATGTCTATCTCGGGCAGGTAGAGCACCGTCAGCGCATCGGTTTCGATGGCGCCCGGCAGGTGCAGCTCGATGTCGGCACGAATCTTGCGCCGGTTGATCACATCCGTGGAGACGACGCCGATCCGTTGCGCGCCAGTGCCTTTGGTGCATTGCAGTGCGTCGTCGGCGTGCCGGAGCAGGTCCAGGCTGGAGTCCTTCCCGGGGGTGCCGGTCGCGACGCCGACGCTCACTGTGCGGTTGAGCACCTCGCCGCCGATGGCGACGTGATCCGTCAGCCGGGAGCTCAGCCGCTCGGCCAGGCGCCTCGCCTCCGCGAGGTCCATCGCCGCCGCCGGCACGACGACGAATTCGTCGCCGCCGATCCGGGCGATCAGGCCCTGCCCCTGTATTGCCGCACTGGTTTCGGTGGCGAAGTCGCGGATGAACGCATCGCCGGCGTCATGCCCGAGATAGTCGTTGATGGCTTTGAGACGGTCGAGATTGAACACCAGCACCGTCACCGGGCCGGGCTGGCCTGCGGCCAGACGCCCGTCGAGGTGGTAAACCAGGGCGCGCCGGTTCGGCAGGGCGGTGAGATCGTCGTGGCTGGCTTGGTAGCTCAACTGGTCTTCGATGGTGATCCGAGCCTGAACCTGGGCCAGCATGGTGGCCACCACGGTCAGCGCGTTGATCTCGTCGTCGCTCCAGCTACGGTCGCCGTATTTGACGAAACCGAGTGTCCCGGTGGTGACATCGCCGGACAGCAGTGGAATGGAGGCCAGCGAGACGGCCGGAATGCCGCTGGCTTCGGAGATGGTCTGCTGGTATTTCTCGTCCTGGGATTCGGGCCGCAGGATCACCGGTTCCTTGGCGTTCTCGGCGAGCGCGAACACCGGGTCGGCGTCGGCGAAATAGATCGTGTGTAACGGGTCAGGGTCCGGAATGTGTGGCCGCGGCGGCCATTCGGCCACCAACACGGTGGCGCGGATGGTGTGGTCGTTGTGCCGCAGAAAGCTGACGTCGACGTCGAGGTAACGAACGAGCTCAGCCAGGACCTCCGTGGTTTTCGCCATGGCGGTGCTGCTGGTGGCGCCCAGCAGCTTGGTGGCCACCGTGGTGATGATGGCGTGCAAACTGGCCGGTGAAGGATGGCTCTGCATGTGGCGGCTATCGAGCTGGTTTGCTGAAATCGGTCCGATGCGAACCCTAACAGCACATTCGTCCAGCCCGGCAACATTTCGCATATTTGCCAGGTAATTCGCTCCGTGACCTGGATGGGAGTGGCGGGCCGGCTCGGGCGTCCAGGTTGCGCGGATGAAATTCGTTGTGGCGCAATCGGTCGTGCCGTCTTCAGCGCAGGAGAGTGGCGACGATGCCGGCCAGGTAGCCCAGGCGGGCCACCTCCGACGGCCGGAATTCCGGACCCGGCCGGCCCAGCACCACGGCGGTGTGCGAGTCGCCCAGCGGGGCCGCGACCATCGTCGTGTCCATATCGCGCCAGGCCTGCGGCACCCATTCGGCGCTGCCGTCGAGCGTCAGGGCGTGTTCGATCGGTAGCCAGGGTGCCGAATCGGCCCGTGTTTCGGGTGCACCGGTGCTGCCGGCCAGCCGCTGCACCTTGCCCTGGGTGTCGCGCAGTACCGTGCACCAGCTCACCCGCAGGATCCGCGGCGCCTGGTCCGCCAGAACCTGCAGCCTGGACGCGTTGTCGCCGGCGGCGGAGACGAGGTCGAGCAGTTCCAGCTCGCGGTGGGCCTCGAGCAGGCCGGTGTGCGGGCGCACACTGTCCACGCGGACTCCGGGCAGCGATTCGGCTGCGGTGATCAGGGTGTCCGGCATTGCCCCCGGGGGAAGTTCGATCACCAGGTCGTCGATCGCGTATCCGGCAGCGCGCTCCACGACATCCAGCGACAGGATGTCGGCGCCTACCGACCCGAGCGCGACGGCGAGCGACCCCAGACTGCCTGGTCGGTCGACCAACTCGATGCGCAACAGATACGACGGCACGGCCAACACTGTTGCACAGCGACGCGCGAGTGGCATGTCGGCCGGTGCCGCCGGACGGTCCCCCTACGCGAGCGTGAAGCCGTCTTCACGCTGGTAGGCGAGCGTGAAGCCAGCTTCACGCCCGCGGCACGTTAGGCTTTTCGCTCGTGTCCCAGATCTCCCGCGACGAGGTGGCCCACCTGGCCCGGCTGGCCCGGCTGGCATTGACCGAGACCGAGCTGGACAGTTTCGCCGGCCAGCTGGACGCCATCCTGAGCCACGTCAGCCAGATTCAGGCCGTCGACGTGACCGGCGTCGAAGCCACCGACAACCCGCTCAAGGACGTCAACGTGACCCGTCCGGACGAGCCGGCGCCCTGCCTGACTCAGCAGCAGGCGCTCGCCGCGGCGCCGGAGGCGGTCGACGGGCGCTTCGCGGTCCCGCAGATCCTGGGGGAGAGCCAGTGACCGACATCATCCGGCTCGACGCCGCCACCCTGGCCGCCAAGATCGCCGCCAAGGAAGTCTCCTCGGTTGAGGTCACCCGGGCCTGCCTGGACCAGATCGAGGCGACCGACGACCGCTACGGCGCCTTCCTGCACGTCGCCGCCGACCAGGCGCTGGCGGCCGCGACGACGGTAGACAAGACGGTGGCCGCCGGCGAACGGCTCCCGTCGGCCCTGGCTGGGGTGCCGCTGGCGCTCAAGGACGTGTTCACCACGGCGGACATGCCGACGACCTGCGGCTCCAAGATCCTCGAAGGCTGGCAGTCGCCCTACGACGCGACGCTGACGGCGCGGCTGCGGGCGGCGGGCATCCCGATTCTGGGCAAGACCAACATGGACGAGTTCGCCATGGGCTCGTCGACGGAGAACTCCGCCTTTGGCCCGACCCGCAACCCCTGGGACGTCGAGCGCGTTCCCGGCGGTTCCGGTGGCGGCAGCGCGGCCGCCCTGGCGGCGTTTCAGGCGCCGCTGGCCATCGGGTCGGACACCGGCGGCTCGATCCGGCAGCCGGCGGCGCTGACCGCCACCGTCGGCGTCAAACCCACTTACGGCACGGTGTCGCGCTACGGGCTGATCGCCTGCGCGTCGTCCCTGGACCAGGGCGGTCCGTGCGCGCGCACTGTTCTCGACACCGCGTTGCTGCACGAGGTGATAGCCGGCCACGACCCCCGCGACTCCACCTCGATCGACGCGCAGGTGCCCGACGTCGTGGGCGCGGCTCGGGCGGGCGCGTCGGGCGACCTGACCGGCGTGCGCGTCGGCGTGGTACGCCAGCTGCACACCGGGGAGGGCTACCAGCCGGGGGTGCTGGCGTCGTTCGAGGCCGCCGTCGAGCAGCTCAAGTCTTTAGGTGCGCAGGTCAGCGAGGTCGACTGCCCGCATTTCGACTACTCGTTGCCGGCGTACTACCTGATCCTGCCGTCCGAGGTGTCGAGCAACCTGGCCCGCTTCGACGCGATGCGTTACGGCCTGCGCGTCGGCGACGACGGCACCCACAGCGCCGAGGAGGTCATGGCGATGACCCGGGCGGCCGGCTTCGGGCCGGAGGTCAAGCGGCGCATCATGATCGGCACTTACGCCCTGTCCGCCGGGTACTACGACGCCTACTACAACCAGGCGCAGAAAGTGCGGACCCTGATCGCCCGCGACCTCGACGAGGCCTACAAGTCCGTCGACGTGCTGGTGTCGCCGGCGACCCCGACCACCGCGTTCCGGCTGGGGGAGAAGGTCGACGACCCGCTGGCCATGTATCTGTTCGACCTGTGCACGCTGCCGCTGAACCTGGCCGGCCATTGCGGTATGTCGGTGCCCTCTGGTTTGTCACCGGACGACGGGCTCCCGGTGGGCCTGCAGATCATGGCGCCCGCGTTGGCCGACGACCGGTTGTACCGCGTGGGCGCGGCTTACGAGGCCGCCCGCGGCGCTTTGCCGACCGCCATTTAGACCTGGCGAGCAGACGCGAAATCGCATGAAACCCGAGGTTTCAGTGCGATTTCGCGTCTGCTCGCGCCAGGTCCGGGGCCACAGGGCAAGATGAGGACATGCGGATCGGAGTTCTCACAGGCGGTGGTGACTGTCCCGGCCTCAACGCCGTCATCCGGGCGGTAGTGCGCACCTGCGACGCCCGCTACGGCTCGTCGGTGGTCGGATTCCAGGACGGCTGGCGCGGGCTGCTGGAGAACCGGCGCATGCAACTGCGTAACGACGACCGCAACGACCGGTTGCTGGCCAAGGGCGGAACGATGCTGGGGACGGCCCGCGTGAACCCCGCCAAGCTGCGGGCCGGGCTCGATCAGGTCAAGCAGACCCTTGACGACAACGGCATCGACGTCCTCATCCCGATCGGCGGCGAGGGCACCCTTACGGCCGCGCACTGGCTCTCGGAAGAAAACGTCCCGGTGGTCGGGGTGCCGAAGACCATCGACAACGACATCGACTGCACCGACGTGACCTTCGGCCACGACACCGCGCTGACCGTGGCCACCGACGCCATCGACCGCTTGCACAGCACCGCCGAATCCCACCAGCGCGTCATGCTGGTCGAGGTCATGGGCCGCCACGCCGGATGGATTGCGCTCAACGCGGGCCTGGCCTCCGGCGCCCACATGACGCTGATCCCCGAGCAGCCCTTCGACGTGGAGGAAGTGTGCCGGCTGGTCAAGCAGCGCTTCCAGCGCGGCGATTCACACTTCATCTGCGTGGTCGCCGAAGGTGCCAAGCCGGTAGCGGGTTCGATCGCGCTGCGCGAAGGCGGCTTGGACGAATTCGGGCACGAAAAGTTCACCGGGGTGGCTGCCCAGCTCGGCGCCGAGGTGGAAAAGCGGATCAACAAGGACGTCCGGGTGACGGTGCTGGGCCACGTCCAGCGGGGCGGGTCCCCGACCGCCTACGACCGGGTGCTGGCCACCCGGTTCGGGGTCAACGCGGCCGACGCGGCGCACGCGGGCGAATACGGGCAGATGGTGTCGCTGCGCGGGCAGGACATCGGGCGGGTGCCGCTGGCCGACGCCGTGCGTCAACTCAAGCTGGTGCCGGAGAGCCGCTACGACGACGCGGCCGCGTTCTTCGGCTGAGTCTGTTGGCTCAGCGGTAGTCCAGCCTTCACCTTTTGGCAGGTTTTTCGTTTCTAAGAATCGGCTATACGTCAAATATGAACAACCGCGGTCCGTATCGCGGAGTCCTTGAGCGGCCCGTTTCACCGGCCCGGACACAGGGTGGTCCGGTTCGAGATGGGCGGGTGAACGGCGATAGCGGGGCCATCACGGTGCCCCAGCCGCTCCGCCGGGACACATCCGCGTCTCAGCCACCTGCACCACCGCAGCCCCGCCCGGACCGGTTCAGAGCGCCGGTCGTGTCGAACCCTTCGATCCCTTCGGTCCGGGTCGCGCCCCCACCTGTGCGCCGTGAGCGCGTTCCGGGCGGAACGGCCCTGGATGCAATTGAGCCCGAGGTGCCCGACCGTGGGGACTGGCGGAAGCTGGTCAGGCGGTATGTGGGCGTTGACCTGGGTCTGGGCCGCGAAGCTGCACGCGAGAACGCGCTGCGCGAAGAGATCCGCACCCCGGTCGGCGGGGCTTTCCCTATCGCGGTGCTCAACCTCAAAGGCGGCGTCGGCAAGACCGCCGTCGTCGAAGCGCTCGGCTCGACCTTCGCCAGTCTGCGCTCCGACCGCGTCGTCGCCGTCGACGCCGATGCCGGCGACCTGGCGGACCGGCACGGAAGGCGGAACAGCCTGAGCATGGCCGAACTGCTGTCCGACCCGTCCGTGGCGCGTTATGCCGACGTGCGGGCGCACACATATATGAACAGCTCCGGGCTGGAGGTGCTCGGACCCCCGGACTACGCCAACAGCCACTGGAGCATCGGCCGCCAGGATTTCGTCAAGGCGTATTCGATATTGCGCAGCCACTATTCGCTGGTGCTGGTGGATTGCCCCAAGACACTCAAGTCGGGCGTGATGGAGGCGGTGTTGCCTGAGTCGCGCGCCCTCGTGGTGGTCACCAGCACCTCGATTGACGCCGTGCAGAAGACTCATATCACGCTGGAATGGTTGCGCCACAACGGATATGGCAAGCTGCTCGAGTCTACCGTGCTTGCTGTGAACCACGTCGAGCGGACCAAGCTGAGTGCTTTGGCGGCGAAGGAACTCGAGTTGTTGTCGGCGCGGGTGTCGGCCACTGTGGTGCTGCCGTTCGACCGGCACGTGCACCGGGGGACGGAGATCGGGCTGGACCGGTTGGGCAAGGAGAGCCGGCGCTGCTATCTGGAGATGGCCGCCGCGGTGGCCCGGACGTTCCCCAAGCGCTAGCCTGCCGACCCGCTTCGTCCGGCTCCGCGGCGCTCGCGATCCCCGCTGGGTCGATGGTGGTGACCCGCTTCGCCCGGCTCCGTCGCGCTCGCGATCCCCACTGGGTCGATGGTGGTGACCCGCTTCGCCCGGCTCCGCCGCGCTCGCGATCCCCACTAGGTCGATGGTGGTGACCCGCTTCGCCCGGCTCCGCCGCGCTCGCGATCCCCACTAGGATCAATTGCTATGACGGTTGCTGGTGCTGAGCTGCTCGAATACGACGAGGTCATCCAACGATTCGATCCGGTACTCGGACTCGAAGTCCACGTCGAGCTGTCAACAGCCACCAAGATGTTCTGCGGCTGCACCAACACCTTCGGTGGCGAGCCCAATACGCAGGTGTGCCCGGTCTGCCTCGGCCTGCCGGGTTCGCTGCCGGTGCTCAACCAGGTGGCGGTCGAGTCGGCGATCCGCATCGGCCTCGCGCTGAACTGCGAGATCGTCGACTGGTGCCGGTTCGCCCGGAAGAACTACTTCTACCCGGACATGCCGAAGAACTACCAGATCTCCCAGTACGACGAGCCGATCGCCATTAACGGCTACCTCGAGGCGCCGCTGGAGGACGGCACCACGTGGCGGGTGGAGATCGAGCGCGCTCACATGGAGGAGGACACCGGCAAGCTCACCCACATCGGCAGTGAAACCGGCCGAATCCACGGCGCGACGACGTCGCTGATCGACTACAACCGGGCCGGCGTACCCCTGATCGAGATCGTCACCAAGCCCATCGTTGGCGCCGGCGAGCGCGCCCCGCAGATCGCCCGCGCCTATGTGACGGCGCTGCGGGCCCTGTTGCGCGGACTCGACGTATCCGACGTGCGGATGGATCAGGGTTCGATGCGTTGCGACGCGAACGTGTCGCTGATGCCCAAGGGCGCCACCGAATTCGGCACCCGCACCGAGACCAAGAACGTCAACTCACTCAAGAGCGTCGAGGTTGCGGTCCGCTACGAAATGCAGCGTCAGGCCGCGGTTCTGCTGGCCGGCGGCTCGATCGTCCAGGAGACCAGGCACTTTCACGAGGCCGGCTACACCAGTCCCGGCCGCGCGAAGGAAACCGCCCAGGACTACCGGTACTTTCCCGAGCCCGACCTCGAACCCGTCGCACCCAGCCGCGAGCTGGTCGAGCGGTTGCGCCAGACCATCCCTGAGCTGCCGTGGTTGAGCCGCAAGAGAATTCAGGACGAATGGGGTTTCTCCGACGAGGTGATGCGGGACCTCGTCAATGCGGGTGCCGTCGAACTGATCGCCGAGACCGTCAAGCACGGAGCGGCCAGCAAGGACGCCCGCTCGTGGTGGGGAAACTTCTTGCTGCAGAAGGCAAATGAGGCCGGTATCAGCCTCGAAGAACTCGCGATTACCCCGAAGCAGGTGGCCGAGGTGATCGCTCTGGTGGACCAGGGCAAGCTGTCCAACAAGCTGGCGCGCGAAGTCGTTGAGGGTGTGCTGGCCGGCGAAGGTGAGCCGGAAGCCGTTATGACGGCGCGCGGCCTGGCGCTGGTGCGCGACGATTCACTCACCCAGGCCGCTGTGGACGAGGCGCTGGCCGCCAATCCCGATGTGGCAGAGAAGATTCGGGGAGGAAAGGTGGCCGCGGCGGGCGCGATCGTCGGTGCGGTGATGAAGGCCACCCGCGGGCAGGCCGATGCGGCACGGGTGCGTGAGCTGGTGCTGGCGGCCTGCGGTCAGGCCTGAGGCTCGGGTTATCGCCTTTAAGCGTGTCACCGATTGCGGCCGCCGAGTCACCTCGTAGGACTTCAGTAGGAAAAGACCGGAAAGAGTCCCGCAACGGCGGCAGCGCACCCATCATGGTGGAGTGATGGGTGAACCGTTCGACGACCTGATGTCGATGCTGGACTCTCCGGTGTTCATAGTGACCACGGCGGCCGACGGTGTTCCGTCGGGCTGCCTGGTCGCCTTCGGCACCCAGACCAGTGTGCAGCCGCCCAGCTTCATGGTGGGTCTGCCCGCCGGCAGCGGCACCCATGAGGTGGGCAGCCGGTCCGAGTATGTCGCGGTGCACGTCGTGCCGCGCAGCCGGCAGGTGCTGGCTGAGCTGTTCGGGAATTGCCCGGACGACCCGTTTGCGCACTGCTCGTGGCGGGCGGGTCCGCTGGGAATGCCGATCCTCGACGACGCCGCCGCGTGGTTCGTAGGCCGGATTGTGAGCCGCAGCCCGGTCGCCGACCATGTGGCCTATCTGCTGGAGCCCGTCGCCACCTGGGCTCCCGAAAACGCCGACGAGCTGCTTTACCTGTCCGATCTCGATCAGGAGTTCGAGCCGGGTCAGGAGGAGCAGCAGCGGCTCTACAGCGGTGAGCGGAACGCGGCGCAACCCAAGTACGGCATGCGGTTCACCCTCAACGCGCCGTTCTAAAGAGCCGCGAGAAGACGCAAAAGCGCCGTGGAGCATGCGCTCCAGGGCGATTTTGCGTCTGCTCGCCAGGGGACCGGTCAGGTCTTGTCGTCGTTGTTGCGCGGGAAGCCGCCGCCCTGCGGGAACAGCGGGAACACCACGTCGTCGAGCTTCTCGGCGTCACCGGCGGTCTTGTTGACCGTCGCACCCCAGACGTTGCCGTCCGGGGACATCCGCAGCGCCCACGCGTGCGCGTGCGTGTCCTTGCGGACCACGTCGGGCTCACCGGTGACCGCGCCGGTCTTCGGCGCCAGCCGCACCGCCACCGTCAGCTTGGTGTTGATCAGGTTCACCAGGACCGTGCCGTCCATCGCCGCGCAACCGGCGACTCCGGGCTTGTCCGGCCAGGTCCACACCGTCGAGACTTCGGACTTCTTGGTGATGCGCTGCAGCCGGTCGGCGCCCGGCGTGCGGTCGGCGACATACAGCGACCCGTCCACGGGATCGATGCACATGCCCCCGCCGGACCCGATGCCCGACAACGCCGTCGTCGGGGGCGCCTGGCCGAGAGTGGTCGGCTGCTCGATGCGCAACACCTTGCCCGCCAGCGACCTGGGGTCGGCCGCCATCGCCGGGTTGCCGGCGTCTCCGGTCATCACCACCAGGGTCGTGGGGGTGGTGAAGATCAGTGCGCCGGTGTTGCCGGTGGCGCCCTTCGGGATGCCCGTCAGGATGTCTTTGGGGACGTCACCTTCGGCGATGCGGATCACGCGGTTATCGGTAGGGGTGCTGACGTAGGCGTACATCAGGCGGTCCTGCGAGAACGTGGGCGACAACACGATGTCCATCAGACCGCCGTCGCCGGACGGGTCGACCGGGATGACCATCTTCACCTTGGGCTCGGCGCTGACGGAGATCTCCTTGACGGCACCGGTAGTGCGCTCGGCGACCAGGGCCGTCTTGCTGTCGACGCCCATGATCAGGCCACTCGTGCTCTCCAGGCACCCCTGCATCACCCCGGGCGCCGGGCAGGCCTTGGGGAAGGGCGTGGGCGGCAACGGCGGCGGCGGAGGAGGCGTTGAGCTGGGCTGCGGCTTCAGTTCCGGGTTCGTCGTGAACGGCTGGGACTGGGCGTCGTTGAAACGGGCGCAGCCGCTCGACATCAGCACCGCCGCACACAGCGCAGCCAGCGCGCATCGAACCGACCGCCTTATCCGCATGACCGACAGGCTACGGAATCGTCGGTCAAAGCCGCCACCTGCCGCTGTGTAGGTGGCCCCGCGCCCTGATACCGGAACTGCATTGCGGCAACTGCACATGGCATTTTCGATAACATTCGGCTTGTGCTCGATCAGTGGCCCTTGATCGGCCGGGATGAGGAAATCGGCGCGATTATGCGCTCGATCGACGACGTCGCGGTGCGGGGAGTGGCGCTGGCGGGCAGGGCCGGGGTCGGCAAGTCGCGCTTGGCTCGCGAGGCCGTTGCGGCAGCGGCGTCGGCAGGCTGGACCGTGCGAAGCATCGCGGCTACCGCGACAAGCTGTCCGATCCCGCTCGGCGCCTTCTCGCAGTGGACCGACGGATCCGAGACCGCACCATTCGCATTGGCGCGCCGGGTCGTCGAGGCGTTGACCGACGGCGTGGAGCCGAATCGTCTGGTGGTCTTCGTCGACGATGCCCATCTGCTGGACGACCTCTCGGCACTGGTTCTGCACCAGCTGGTGCATTCGCGGGCGGCCGCGGTGATCGTCACGATCCGTTCCGGTGAGCCGGCCCCGGCCGCCGTGACGGCGCTGTGGAAGGACGGCCTGCTGGGTCGGCATGAGATAGAACCCCTGACCCGCAACGGAATTGACGCATTGATTGCGGCAACTCTGGGAGCCGTCCCAGACCAGCATTGCGCGGACAAACTGTGGCGCCTGACCGAAGGAAACGTATTGTTCCTCCGCCAGCTCGTCGAACAGGAGTGCCGGACTGGGCGGATGGTGGCTCGGCAGGACGGCGTGCGCTGGCTCGGCGACGCCGCCATCTCTGGATCGCTTGCCGAGTTGGTGGACGCACAGATCGGGGCGATACCGCGCGATGTATGTGATGTGGTGGACCTCGTCGCGATCTCCGAACCCGTCGACTGGGACTGCCTGAGGCTGGTCGCCGACCAGAACGCCATCGAAGACGCCGAACAGCGAGAACTGATCCGGACGGTGAGCGGCGAGGTGTGCATCGGCCACCCGCTGTACGCCGAGGTGCGGCTGAATCGCTGTGGTCCCTCGCGGCTGCGCAGACTTCGTGGCCAGATCGCCACGGCGATGAAGGACGGCGGAAGCGCCGCGAAGGCCGTCAAGCGGGGGCTGCTATGGCTGGAGTCCGACCTGCCGCCCGAACCGGACTTGCTGCTCTCGGCGGCCACCGCCGCGAGTTCGCTCCTGGATTTTGAGACCGCAGAGCGACTGTTCACCGCCGCCGCCGCAACCGGAGTCGGCGCGCAGGCACGCATACCCCTGGCGTACTCGCTGTTCATGCGGGACAAAGCCGAGCTCGCGCTGGAGGTCCTGGATGGCGTGGAGGTCGACGAGGCGACGGAATCCACGTTCATCAACGACGTGGTGATGCGGGCGTCCAACCTGTTGTGGGGCATGCGGTCACCGGAGCGTTCCTGGCGACACGTTGACGACGCGCTGCGGGCCGCGCGTGGAGCGCGCCGACAACAGCTGCTGGTATTTCGCGCCAATCAGCTGGCGTTGGCCGCCCACCCGGCCGAGGTCCTCGAAACCATGGCCGGCGTCGACTACCAGGACCTGGACCAGTACGGCGCTGCAATGGCGTACGGCGCGGAGAGCCTGGCCTACGCGGAACTCGGCCAACCCGATCAGGCCGCGGCCAAGGCGGTCGAGGCCGGCCAGGCCCTCATGTTGAGTGAGCAGGGCAAATTCCTCCGCCAGCCGGTGGCCGAGTTCCACACGTTCGCCCTGGCGGCTTGCGGGCGCATCCACGAGGCCGTCGAGGTCGCCGAACGCCACCGTCGGGCTCAGCTCAGTGAACCTGCTGACGTGCAGGCGGTGGCCGTGGAAATCGTCGGCATGGTCATGCTGGCAGCCGGTGACCTCGACGCGGCGCTGCGGTACCTGCCCGATGAAATCGATGGGGAGATGGCGAACAGCTTCCATGTGGTCAACAGCTTTCAGCGCTTCCACCTGCTGCGCGCTCAGGCGCTGGCCCGGTCCGGTGATGTGGATGGTGCCGAACGCGCGCTGCACAATGCCCGCAGGCATCGGCATCCGGCCTACGTGTGGGTCGAGTCCACCGAACTGCTGACCGCGGCCTGGCTGGCCGCTGCACGCTCGCGGCCGAGCGAGGCACGCGAATTGGCCAGGGAAGCAGCGGATTTCGCGCGAGAACACGATCAGCTCGCGCGAGAGGTGTGGTGTCTGCAGACTGCGGTGCAATTCGACGACACCGGCGCCGCCGAGCGGTTGGCGGAACTGACCACCCGGGTGGCCGGCCCTCGGGTAGATGTCGCCGCCCGTTACGCAGCAGCTCTGAGCGCTGACGATGCGGGCGAACTTATCAGGGCCTCAACGGAATTCGAAGAAATGGGCGACCTGCTGGCTGCTGCCGACGCAGCCGGACAAGCCGCCACCTCGCACCGGCGGGTGGGCCGGGCGGGCAGTGCTTTGACGGCAGCGGCGCGTGCCCACCGGTTGGCCACCAACTGTGGTGGTGCGACCAGCCCGGCGATCGAGGCGGCGCCATTCGCGCCGCCGTTTTCCAACCGTGAACGCGAGATCGCGATCTTGGTGGCTCAGGGGTTGTCCAATCGCGAGATCGCACAAGCAGTCTCGTTGTCGGTGCGGACCGTGGAGAGCCACGTCTATCACGCGAGCTGCAAGGCCGGGGTCAGCGGGCGCGCCGCGCTCGCTGAGCTGATGCGCAGCCCGGGCAGCTGACGGGCTTAATTCGCCGGGTTTCAGTAGTCGCTTCACCGGCCGGCGCAGATTTCTCAGTAGTCGCTACCGGATCGAACCGGCTCGTGGCGCCTGACAATCGGGCTTTAGGCGGTTGGCTACGAGGGGTGCCACCTCTCATAGCGATGTGGAGCTGAAGATGTCGTCGTATTTGATAGTCGGACCGGAGTCCCTGGCGGCGGCGTCTGAGGATTTGGCTGGGATCGGCCTGGCGCTGAGGTCGGCGAATGCGACGGCGGCAGCTTCGACGACGCAGGTGTTGGCCGCCGCCGGTGACGAGGTGTCAGCGGCGATCGCGACACTGTTCGGCACGTTCGGCCAGGAGTATCAAGCGCTTGGTGCGCAGACGGCGTTGTTCCACGACCAGTTCATGGCGGCGTTGAAAAGCGGCGGGGCAGCGTACGCGGCTTCGGAGGCGGCCAGTGTGTCGCCGTTGCAGACCCTGGAAGACGGCGTGTTGGCGGTGATCAATGCCCCGACGAACGCGTTGCTGGGACGCCCGCTGATCGGGCCCGGTGTGGACGCGGCGGCGGGGTCGGGGGCCGCGGGCGGGGCCGGCGGTTTGTTGTGGGGTCGAGGGGGCAACGGCGGTTCCGGCGCGGCAGGGCAGGCCGGCGGGGCCGGGGGCGCAGCGGGCTTGGTGGGTGTGGGCGGGGCCGGTGGCATGGGTGGGGCCGGCGCGTCGGGCGGTACCGGTGGTACCGGCGGGTGGTTGTCGGGCAATGGCGGCGCCGGCGGTATGGGCGGCGTTGGTGTGAGCGGGGCGAGCGGCGGTGCGGGCGGCGCCGGGGGTAGCGCGCTGTTGTTGGGCGCGGGCGGAAGCGGCGCGGCGGGCAGTGCGGGGTCGGCAGGCACGGTGGTCGCGGCGGGGGTACCGGTGGTCTGGGTGGTGACGGCGGTACCGGCGGGAGGGGCGGCGCCGGCGGTAACGGTGGATTGCTGTGGGGAGACGGGGGAGCCGGGGGCTCTGGTGGGGTTGGCGGCTCCGGTGGGGCCGGCGGCGCTGGCGGGGCGGGTTGGGCGGCGACAACGCCGGGTGGGACCGGTGGTGAGGGCGGCGACAGCGGCACGGGCGGAATGGGCGGCAGCGGCGGTGCCGGTGGCGTCGGTGGGCATGCCCGGAGTGTCTTCGGTTTCGGTGGCGCGGGCGCTGACGGTTCTGGCGGAGCCGGGGGTGCCGGCGGTAACGCGGGAGCTGCCGGTGATGGTGGCGCCGGTGGCGCGGGCAATGCGCTGACGGCGGGTGGCGTGGGCGGAGTTGGCGGCGATACCGGCGGTGTGGGCAAGGGCGGGCTCGGTGCAGCCGCGGGAGGCCCGGGTGCGGTGGCCGGCCCCGATGGCGCGGCGGGCACCTTGGTAGCCGGCGGTAACGGTGGTGTGGGAGGAGCCGGCTTCAACGCCACGACGCCCAGCGGGACCGGGGGCGCCGGAGGCGCGGGCGGCGCCGGCGGCAGTCACGGAAACGGCGGGGCCGGCGGCGCCGGCGGGAACGGGGCGGCTGGCGCGCACGGGGCGGCGGCGACGGCCACCGGGCAATCCGGCGGTGACGGGACCGATGGTGGGGCCGGTGGCGACGGCGGGGCCGGCGGGGCGGGCGGGTCCGTCGCGGGCAATGGTGGCACCGGTGGAGCCGGCGGGCGCGGCGGTGCCGGGGGTCATGGTGGCGCCGGAGTCGACGGCGCGAGCGCGACGGTGGCCGGTGCGGAGGGCCAGGCCGGCGGCTCCGGCGGTAACGGTGGCGATGGCGGCAATGGTGGTGCGGGTGGGGCCGGCGGTCTGGCCATCCACGGCGCCGCCGGAGTGGCCGGCGCCGGCGGCAGTGGCGGCAGTGGCGGTAATGGCGCGAAACCCGGCAACGGTGGGGCAGGTGCGGCCGGGGATGCGGCCCATCCCGATGGCGGGGCCGGTGGCGCTGGCGGGAACACGGGCTTCGGCGGCGCCGGCGGTGTCGGCGGCGCGGGGACTGGCCAAGGCAGTGACGGCGTCGCGGGCAACACACCGACCGGGGTGATGGGCAATGGCGGTAACGGCGGAGCCGGGTTCAACGCCGTCGCGCCCGGTGCCGACGGTGGCGTCGGCGGGGACGGTGGTGCGGGTGGTAACCGCGGCAACGGCGGAGCAGGCGGCGCTGGTGGCCACGGGGCGGCCGGTGGTAACGGGGCCGCGGGTGCGGCGGCAGGTCAGTCTGGCGGTACCGGGACCTCTGGCGGGGCCGGTGGTGACGGCGGTGCCGGCGGGGCGGGCGGATCCTCTCGGGTAACGGCGGCGCCGGTGGGGCCGGCGGGCACGGTGCCCGCGGCGGCAATGGCGGCGCGGGGGTCAGCGGCACCAATGCGACCGTTGCCGGCGCGGCCGGGCAGGCCGGCGGTTCAGGCGGCAACGGCGGCGATGGCGGCAACGGCGGCGACGGCGGGGCCGGCGGAGTGGCCACGCACGGGTCCAACGGCGCGGCGGGTGCCGGTGGCAACGCCGGTAGCGGCGGCAATGGCGCCATTCCGGGTGATGGCGGGTCCGGTGCGGCCGGGGACGCCACGCATCCTGACGGCGGGGCCGGCGGCGCCGGCGGCAATACCGGTTTCGGTGGCGCGGCGGGTATCGGAGGCAGCGGGCTGACCCGCGGCAGCGACGGTGTCGCGGGCACCACCCCCACGGGTGTGATGGGCAGCGGCGGCAACGGCGGGGCCGGCTTCAACGCCACCTCGCCGGGTGCCGACGGCGGCGTGGGCGGCGATGGCGGCGCCGGCGGCAACCGCGGCAACGGCGGGGCCGGCGGCGCTGGTGGCCACGGGGCGGCCGGCCAAAACGGTTCCGCGGGTGTCGCGGCGGGTCAATCTGGCGGCAACGGGACCGATGGCGGGGCCGGTGGCGACGGCGGAGCCGGCGGGGCGGGTGGGTCCCTGTCGGGTAACGGCGGCGCCGGTGGCGCCGGCGGGCACGGTGCCCGCGGCGGCAATGGCGGTGCGGGGGTCAGTGGCGCCAATGCGACCGTGGCCGGCACGGCCGGGCAGGCCGGTGGGTCGGGAGGTAACGGCGGTGATGGCGGCAACGGCGGTGACGGCGGGGCCGGTGGTCTGGCCGCCCGCGGTACTGCGGGTGTGGCCGGGGCCGGCGGCAATGCCGGCAGTGGCGGCAATGGGTCCACCCCGGGCGATGGTGGGGCCGGGGCGGCCGGGGATGCGGCGCATCCTGGCGGCGGGGCCGGCGGGGCCGGCGGCAACACCGGTCTGGGTGGCGCAGCGGGTATCGGAGGCAGCGGGCTGACCCGCGGTAACGACGGTGTCGCGGGCACCACCCCCACGGGTGTGATGGGCAACGGCGGCAACGGCGGGGCCGGTTTCAACGCCATGACGGCCGGCGCTGCCGGCGGCGCGGGGGGCGACGGTGGCGCGGGCGGCAACTTCGGCAATGGTGGGTCCGGCGGGGCCGGTGGCAACGGCGCTGCTGGTGCTGCCGGGGTCAACCCGACACCGGTGGCCCCGGCGGCCAAGGGCGACAACGGCACCGGCTATCCGCAGTCCTTTGACAAGGCGACACCGGGCACCGACGGCGGAGAGGGCGTCGTGGGTGGGCAGGCCGGCGGCAACGGCGGCAACGGCGGCACCTTCATCAGCACCACCGGCGCTCCAGGTGTCGGCGCGGCCGCCGGTAACGGCGGCGACGGCGGGCTGGGAGCCCCCGGCGGCAAAGGCGGCGCCGGCGGCGTCGGCGGTTCGTTCGCGCTGGGTCAGGCCACCGGGGCCACCGGCGGCGCCGGTGGGCGCGGCGGCGACGGGGTAGCCGGCCAGGTTGGCGGGGCCGGTGGGGCCGGGGGCGCCGGCGGCGTCGGCGGATCGATCCGCGGCAATGGCGGCGTCGGAGGCGCCGGAGGTGAGGGCGGTGCCGGCGGTGCCGGCGCTTCGGGGGCTGACGGTGGCGCCGGCGGAGCCGGCGGGCTGGGCAATTCCTCGAATTTCCCGGGCTTCGACCAGAACGGTCCCTCGACCGGAGGCGTGGGCGGGGTGGGCGGCGCCGGAGGCACGGGCGGGGCCGGGGGCAATGGCGGTGCCGGCGGTGCCGGCGGTGCCGGCGGTCAGCATCAGGGCGCCGGTTACAACGACGGTGCCCACGGTGTCGGCGGCGACGGCGGGGCCGGCGGCAATGCCGGTACGGGGGGTAACGGCGGGGTCGGCGGGGCCGGCGGAGACGCGTTAAACGCAGGAAACGGCGGAGTCGGCGGGGCCGGAGGTGACGCTGGTGCGGTCGGTCAAGGTGGCGCCGGCGGCGATAGTGGCGGTGGAGCGACCGGTGCCCACGGTGCGTCAGGGCAGCTCCCCGACGGGGTTTCGGGCAACGGCGGGGCGGGTGGAGCCGGCGGTGACGCCACCGCCGGGCCGGCCGGCCAACCCGCCGGCCACGCGGGGGCCGGTGGCGCCGGCGGCAACGGCGGCAACCTGGGCAACGGCGGCCACGGTGGCACCGGCGGCAGCGGCACCAGCGGTGTCAACGGCACCGACGGCGTCGCCGCTGGAGACTCGGGCACGGCCGGTGGGTCCGGAGAGGCCGGTGGCGCTGGCGGGGCCGGCGGACTCGGGGGTCCCTGCGCGGGGACGGCGGTGCCGGCGGGACCGGTGGGTACGGCGGCGCCGGTGGGGCCGGAGGCGAGGGCCACGACGGCGCCGCGGCGACAATCGCGGGCGGACGGGGACAGGACGGCGGTCACGGCGGCGCCGGCGGTACTGGCGGGGCCGGCGGCAACGGCGGTGTCGGTGGTGGGCACCAGGCCGCCGGGTACAGCGACGGTGCCCACGGCGTCGGCGGCGCCGGCGGGGCTGGCGGAAACAGCGGCGCCGGCGGCGACGGCGGAGCGGGCGGCGCCGCCGTCGTGGCTTCGGGCAGCGGCGGCGCCGGAGGAAACGGCGGCAACGCTGGTGCAGTCGGAGCCGGTGGCGCCGGCGGTGACAGTGGCGGCGGGCATGCCGGCGCCACCGGCGCTTCTGGTCAACTGCCACTTGGCACTTCGGGTAACGGCGGGACCGGCGGGGCTGGTGCGGACGCTGCAGCCGGATCCGGTGGGGCCGGTGGCGCCGGCGGGAACGGCGGCAACCTGGGCAACGGCGGCACGGGCGGCAGCGGCGGCAGTGGTGCGGCCGGCAAGGCGGGGGTCAACGGCGCCAACCCGGGCGACTCCGGCACGTCGGGCACAGCCGGCGGGTCCGGCGGCGCGGGTGGCGCCGGTGGTTTGGGCGGTTCCGTACGCGGCAACGGCGGCACGGGCGGAGTCGGCGGCGCCGGCGGAGCCGGTGGAGCCGGCGGTGACGGTGTTAACGGAGCGAACGCGACCGCCATCGGCGGACGAGGTCAGGATGGCGGCTTCGGCGGGGACGGCGGCACCGGTGGGAGCGGCGGCGCCGGTGGCAACGCCGGTGGTGTCGCCGCGGGTGGTTCGGGCATGGTGGGTGTCAACGGCCGGGGCGGCGCCGGTGGTGGGGGCGGAAACGCGGGCAAACCCGGCGACGGCGGCATGGGCGGCTACGGCGGCATCGGCATTCCCAACAACGGCGGCAACGGCGGTAACGGCGGCAACCCCGGCCAGTTCGGCACCGGCGGTAGCGGTGGTGCGTCCGGTTCCGGAGGAACGGGCGGCGGTCGTGGCGCCGACGGACTCGACGGCGACCCCGTCACCAGCGGCGGCAACGGCGGTCGCGGCGGCGAAGGCGGCACCGGCGCCTTCGACGCCGTGGGCGTGGAAGGTGGCAGAGGCGGCGACGGCGGCAACGGCGGATCGGTCGGCAACGGCGGCCAGGGCGGCAACGGCGGTAGAGGCGTGGACGGCACGTTCGGCGCCTCCGGGTCCGGTACCAGCGGCGCGCGCGGCGGGATGGGGGCGCCGGCGGCGCCGGCGGATCGATATCGGGTGACGGCGGGGCCGGCGGCGCCGGCGGCAAGGGTGGCGCCGGCGCGTACGGCTCCAATGGACAGACCTCCGGTGGCGCCGGTAGCTCCGGCGGCAGCGGTGGCGACGGTGGAGCCGGCGGCGCGGGTGGCACCACCACTACGGGAACCGCCGGAGCCGGTGGTGCCGGCGGTGCCGGCGGTGATGGCGGGTTCGGCGGCAGTGGCAACGACGGCGCGGCAGCTGGTGACTTCAGTTCCGGTAACCCCGGCGGCGCCGGCGGCGCCGGGGGCAGCGCCGGCAGAGGTGGCGCCGGTGGCGACGGCGGCCAGGCCGTCGGCTCGGGCAACGGCGGCGCCGGTGGTGCCGGCGGCGCCGGCGGTCGAGGCGGCGACGGCAACTATGGCGGCGCGGGCAGCGCGGCCGGACAGTTCGCCCGCGGGGGCGTCCGGCGGCAACGGTGCTCACGGCGGCAACTCCGGCAACGGCGGTGCCGGTGGCCTCGGCGGCGACGGCGGCGCGGCCAACGGGTCGGGCGCCGGCGGCAACGGCGGCCTTGGCGGCGTCGGCGGCGCCGCCGGCTGGGCCGGTGTGGGCGGTAACGGTGGACCCGACGGCGGCGGCAGCGTCGGCGGCGCCGGGGGCAACGGCGGCATCGCCGGCGACGGCGGCTCCGGTGGCGGCGGCGGCAGCGGCGGTGACTCCGTCTACGGCCCCGCCGGCAACGGCGGTAATGGCGCGAACGCCGGTCCTGGCGGCGTCGGTGGCGCCGCCGGAACTGGCGGAAGTGGCGGCGGGCCGGACGGCCAGGCGGGCGCCTACGGTGCCGGCGGCAATGGCGGCACCGGCGGCACGGGTGGCCTCGGCGGCCCGGCGACGATTCCCGGTCAGCGGGCCGGCGACGGCGGTGACGGCGGCTACGGCGGTTACGGCGGTAACGGCGGCGGTAACGGCGGGGCCGGCGGCAACGCGGGCTTGAACGGCAACGGCGGTGCCGGCGGGACGGGCGGAGCGGGCATCCTCGGTGCCGGCGGCGGAAACGGCGGGGCAGGCGGCAACGGCGGTTCGCAAACGGGCGATGGCGGCGACGGCGGGGCCGGCGGCAGCGGCGGCAACGGCGTTGACGGCGGTGGGGGCACGGGTTACGGCAACCCCGGCGGCGCCGGTACCGCCGGCGGCAACGGCGGCTCTGGCGGGGCCGGTGGCTCGGCTGGCGGCAATGGCAGCGGCGGCGCGGGCGGGGCCGGTGGAAACGGCGGCAGCGGCGGCAACGGCGGAGTTGGCGCCGCCGGGCGGCCGGGTGTCTTCTTCACCTCTGGCACCGACGGCGGTGACGGCGGCGCCGGCGCCGACGGCGGTGACGGCGGAGCCGGCGGCGCAGGCGGGCGGGCAAGGACACGGCTCAGGCAACGGCGGTGCCGGCGGTGCCGGCGGACTCGCCGGTCGCGGTGGCGACGGCGGTGCCGGCGGGGTCGGTGGTGACGCCGTTGTCACCGGCGCCAAGAATTACGGCAATGGCGGTGACGGGGCGTACGGCGGCTCCGGTGGCGAGGGCGGGGCCGGTGGTGCGGGCGGCGCGGCCGACGGAACAGGCGACGGCGGTGCCGGCGGTGCGGCCGGAGCTGCCGCGGCCGGCGGCAACGGTGGTGCCGGCGGCGACGCCGGACAGGGCACTTCGGTCGTCAGGACGGAACCAAGCGGTGGCAGCGGTGGGGATGCCGGCAGCGCTGGTCACAGCGGCGACGGCGGCGCGGGTGGCAGCGCCGTCTCGGGCGACGGCGGCAACGGAGGTGCCGGCGGTGCCGGCGCCGCGGGCGGTGCCGGCGGCCGTGGCGGGACCAGTGGCGCCAGCAATGCTCCCGGTCTCGGCGGAGTCGGTGGCGTCGGCAGCTCCGGCAGCAACGGCGGTATCGGTGGCAGTTCGGTATCCGGCGTCGGCGGACACGGTGGCAACGGCGCCGACGGTGGCGTCGGTGGTGGTGGCGGCGGCGGCGGCACCGCCAGCCCTTCCAGTGTGACGGTCAACGGCGCCCGGGGTGGCGACGGTGCAACCGGCGGTGACGGCGGCTCGGGCGGCGCCGGCGGTAGCGGGGCCATCGGTGGTGCCGGCGGCACTGGCGGCGTGGGTGCGGCCGGCGGTGACGGCGGCGTCGGCGGCGGCAATGACAACGCCAAGAACGAAACGGGAGTCGGCGGAACCGGTGGAACCGGTGGAACCGGCGGCGATGGCGGCTCTGGCGGTTCGGGCGGTGCCGGCGGCAGCGGCATCACCGGCGGCGGTGCAGGTGGCGCCGGTGGATCGGGTGCCGGCGCCGGCGCCGGAGGCAACGGCGGCGTCGGCGGTCGAGAGGGAACCGGCACCACCGGCGCTCGCGGCGGTGACGGCGGACTCGGCGGCAGTGCGGGCGAATCCGGCAACGGCGGTATGGGAGGTCGCGGCGGCGACGCCACCAACGGCCCCGCCGGCAACGGCGGAAACGGCGGTGCCGGCGCCACGGGCGGTGCGCGCGGCGTGGGGGTGCCCCGAACGACGGCGGAAACACCGGCGCCGCAGGCAGCGCCAGCGCTGGTGGATATGGCGGGGCCGGCGGCGCCGGCGGCAACGGCGCGGCTGCGGCCGGCCCATCCGGCAACGGTGGTGAGGGCGGTGCTGGTGGCACCGGCGGTGCCGGCGGCGCCAACGGCGGCAGTGGCGGTAACGGCGGTGCCGGCGGTTCGTACGGCAACGGCGGTGACGGCGGAGAGGGTGGGATCGGCTCGGCCGGCGGCGGCGGACCCCACGGCGTCGACGGATTCGGCTATGCCGGCCTCGCCGGAGCGAACGGCGGCACCGGCGGTGCCGGCGGCGCAGGTGGCAATGGCGGGTCGATCTCCGGCAACGGCGGCGTCGGTGGGGCCGGCGGTGACGGCGGCAACGGTGGCAATGGCGGCGGCGGCGGCAACGGCGCCAGCAACTTCGACGGCGGCATCATCCGGTCGGGCGGCGCTGGGGGTAGCGGCGGCAACGCAGGCAACGGCGGTGCTGGCGGGTCCGGTGGAACGGCCCTCGGCTCCGGTGTCGGCGGAGCCGGTGGCATCGGGGGCGATGCGGGCAATGGCGGCTCCGGTGGCGCCGGCGGGGCCGGCGGTTCGATCCCGGACAGCAAGAACGCCGGCAACGGCGGCAACGCCGGTACCGGCGGGGTAGGCGGCAGCGGCGGCCGTGGCGGCGACTCCGCCACGGGACACGCCGGTGACGGTGGCAACGCCGGCGACGGAGGCAACGGCGGCTCCGCGGGCATTGGCGGCGTCGGCAGTCCGCAGTACCAGGGTGCCGACGGCACAACGGGCACCTCGGGCGCCGGCGGCAAAGGCGGCGCTGGTGGGGCCGGCGGCAGCGGCGCCGCGGCGACCGGCCCGTCCGGCAACGGCGGCAATGGGGGTGACGGCGGCAACGGCGGCTCGGGCGCCACGGCGTCCAGCAACGGCGCCGACGGAGGGGAAGGCGGTGCCGGGGGGAGCGTCGGCAACGGTGGCAACGGTGGGGCCGGCGGCAATGGCGGAGCCGGGATCGGCGGTGTACCGGGCCGCGACGGAACGGGTTCCATTGGCCTGGCCGGCTCGGTCGGCGGCAACGGTGGCGCCGGCGGGGCCGGCGGCAACGGCGGCTCGATCTCCGGCGACGGCGGAGCTGGTGGGGCCGGCGGCGACGGCGGCAACGGCGCGACCGGCGGCCGCGGCGGCAACGGCGCAGGCGGATCGTTCCTGCTACCAGGCGGCAACGCCGGCGCCGGCGGCGCCGGGTCTGATGGCGGCAACGGCGGCATCGGCGGCGCCGGCGGAACGGCCCTGGGCTCGGGCAACGGCGGTTGGGGCGGGTTTGGCGGCGCCGCAGGCCGCGGCGGCAATGGCGGTGAGGGCGGGATCGGCGGCAGCGGCGATCCGTTCGGAGCCATCGGCGCCGGTGCCGGCGGTGCCGGCGGTGCCGGCGGCAAGGGCGGCGTCAGCGGCGGTGGCGGCGCCGGCGGTGCGGCCGACGGTTCGGGCATCGGCGGCGATGGTGGCTTCGCCGGCTACAGCGGTGCCGGCGGCACCGGAGGCAATGCCGGGCCCGGCGGTAGCGGGATCGGTGGCAACGGATATCCCGGCGGGACCGGCGGCACGGGCGGCAAGGGCGGCGCCGGCGGCGCCGGGGCCACCGGAGGCGCCGGTGGCAGCTCCGCCTCCGGACCTGGCGGTAACGGCGGTGGCGGCGGCGTGGCCGGGGCTGGCGGTGCCGGCGGCACGGGCGGCAACGGCGGAGACAGCAATCCGGGCTTCAGTGACGGTGGTGCCGGCGGCAACGGAGGCAACGGTGGTGCCGGCGGAACGCCGGGCGTCGGCGGGGCACGCGGAAGTGGGGACCCCGTCGGCGTTCCCGGGAACCCGGGCGTACTCGGCTTCGGTGGCTTGGGCGGCGATGGCGGCACCGGGGGCAGCGGCAACCACCAGGGAACCGGCGGCAGCGACGGCACTCGCGGCCCTGACGGCGTGTGATTCACCTAAGTAGCGGGTGATTTGCGTGTACCTGGGCCGTCAACCCGGCGAACTGCGGATTTAACAGTCCGAAGCGCCGCTCAAATCCCAGCTTCCAGCAAAAAACCCCTTACCCTGACACGAGTGACCAGTTCGAATGATTCGCATTGGCAGCGGCCGGACCTCGCCCCAGGTGCGACGGCGGTGCCAACCTCCAGCCGTCCCGCCTCGGCAAGCCTGGTCGACCCCGAAGACGACCTGACACCCGCCGGCTATTCGGGCAACTTCGCCAACACCGGCACCACGACGATCATCCCGCCGTACGAACCTCAGACCGGCGGCTCGTCTTACAACCTGTTGGACGCGCAGGAGCCGTTGCCGTACGTGCAGCCGCAACCGGCCAGCCGGCACATCCCG
The DNA here is from genome assembly GCF_031583025.1 of Mycobacterium sp. Z3061. NCBI lineage: Bacteria > Bacillati > Actinomycetota > Actinomycetes > Mycobacteriales > Mycobacteriaceae > Mycobacterium > Mycobacterium pumcae. The sequence continues at coordinate 2,160,563 of NZ_CP134062.1, forward strand.
GCCGCTCCGGCCGCCATCGACATCGACGAGGAAGAGGAGCGCCAGCGCGCCGCCGGCCGGCGCGGCACCCAGAATTTCGGCCTGCTGGTGCTGCGCGTCGGACTGGGCGCGGTGCTGATCGCGCACGGGCTGCAGAAGCTGTTCGGCTGGTGGGGCGGATCCGGCCTGCACGGATTCCGGAACTCGCTGCACGACATCGGGTTCCAGCACGCCGACGTCCTGGCCTACGTCAGCGCGGGCGGCGAGATCGTCGCTGGGGTGCTGCTGGTGCTGGGACTGTTCACCCCGATCGCAGCCGCGGGTGCGCTGGCGTTCCTGCTCAACGGTCTGCTCGCATCCGCCTCGGCGCGACCGCGCACCAACACCTTCACCTACTTCCTGCCGGACGGGCACGAATACCAGATCAGCCTGATCGTCATGGCCGTTGCGGTGATCTTGTCCGGTCCGGGGCGTTACGGCCTCGACGCGGGCCGCGGCTGGGCCCACCGGCCTTTCATCGGGTCGTTCGTGGCGCTGCTGGCCGGCATCGCCGCCGGGATCGCCGTGTGGGTGCTGCTGAACGGTGTGAATCCGCTGGCCTGACGCCCGCGCTTTTCCCACCTGTGCAGCGCGGATGAATTAGCGTGGAGGCGGCCCGTTCACGTGCTGCGCAGATCGGCGCGGTGTTGCATGACCCGATGGGGGGACACCGGTGAGCACACCTCGTGATTACAACCAGCCTTCCTGGCCGCAGCAGCCGCAGCGAGGGCCCGCTCCGGGGCCGTCGGCCGGAACCCCCTGGTACCAGCAGCCGGTGGCTCGTCCGCCGTATCCACCGGCCGGCCAGCACGGTCGACCCGGCCAGTACGGCCCGCCCGGCCAGTACGGTCCGCCCGGTCAGTACGGTCCGCCCGGTCAGTACGGACAGCCGCCACACTGGGGCCAGCCCGGTCCCGCACCCTCGGCTGACACGCCAAACGCCAAGAGCTCCAAGGGCTCCAAGAGCAAACCCTTTCTCATCGCCGGTGCAGTCGCTGCGGTGCTGATCGTCGGGGTGGTTGTGGCGCTGTTGGTGTCATCGGGCCTGAACCGGGACAGCAAGAAGGTCGCCGTGGCCGGAGTCCAGACCCAGGTCGAGCAGACCCTGGTGGACCGGATCACCGGCTACAGCTCCGGTGACATCTCCGACGTCAGGTGCAACGACGGTCGAGACCCGACGGTGAAGAAGGGCGGGAGTTTCACCTGTGACGTCACCGTGCGAGGTCAACGACGTCAGCTGAAGGTGACTTTTCAGGACGACAGCGGGACCTACTGGGTGGGCCTGCCCCAGCTCGAGGGTGGCAAATGAGGGCCTTCGTCCGGACCGTCGTCATATCGTGCGGCGCCATGCTGGTGCTGGCCGGCTGCGGCGGCGGAACAACGAGCATGGTGAGCGGGCGGGCGGTGTCCGGTCTCTACGACCCTGCCGCTGCCGGCGGCCTGCCGGTCAGCGAGGGCCCGAGTGGGCCGCGCAGCGATGCGCCGAAGCCGACCGGCACGGTGAAGAACACCGACAACGGCGAAATCGACCACCTGGCGATGCTCGCGCTCAATGACATCGAAGAATTCTGGCAGAACAACTGGCCGGTTGCGGCCAAGAAGCCGTTCAAGGCCGTCGGCACGGTGGTGTCCTACGATTCCACCGACCCGTCGAGCCCGATAGTGTGCCGCTCCAAGACCTACAAGGTCATCAACGCCGCCTATGCGTTCAACTGCAATCTCGTGCTGTGGGATCGGGGGCAACTGTTTCCCGCGGCCAAGAAGTACTTCGGCGATATGGCGGTGGTGGGAATTCTTGCCCACGAATTCGGGCACGCGCTGCAATTCAACGGGGGATTGGTCAACATCAGGACCACCCCGACTCTGGTCGAGGAGCAGCAGGCGGATTGTTTCGCGGGTGTCTATATCCGGTGGGTTGCCGAGGGCCACTCGTCACGGTTCACGGTGAACACCGGCGATGCGCTGAGCCATTTGATCGCCGGAATGCTCAAGACTTCGGACCCGATCATGTCGGAGGCTGACTTCGAGCAGAGTGAAGACGATGCGCACGGGACCGGGCTCGACCGGGTCAGCGCATTCCAGATGGGATTCGACAGCGGGTCCGCCACCTGCGCAAAAATAGACATGAATGAGATCAAACAACGACGCGGCGACGAGCCGTTGGCGTTGCAGACCGACACCTCAGGTGAAACCGACGCCGGAGAAGTGGCCATCGACAATGGCAGTGTGACCACGCTGATCGACATTCTGAATGCGGTCTTCACCCCGAAATCGCCGCCCACATTGTCGTTCAGCACCGCGACGTGTTCGGATGCCCAGGCGACCCAGGGCGCCTCGTACTGCCCGGCAACCAACACCATCACCGCTGATTTGCCCGCTCTGCAGCAAATCGGTAAGCCCGGCGGCCGGAAAGGGATGACCGACCCGCAGATGTTGCAGGGCGACAACACCGCGATGTCCATCGTCACCTCCCGATATGTGCTGGCTATTCAGCACGAACGGGGGCTGCCCCTGGACACTCCCGTGAGCGCGGTGCGCACGGCGTGCCTGACCGGCGCCGCCCAGCGCAACATGGCTCAGCCGGTCAGCATCGCCTCCGGCAAGCAACTCGTGTTGACCGCCGGCGACCTGGATAAGGCGATCATCGGACTGCTGGTGAACGGCGTGGCTGCCAGTGACGTCAACGGTGCGAACATGCCGGCCGGCTTCACCCGCGTTCTCGCCTTCCGGGGCGGCGTTCTCAACAACATCGACGAGTGCTTCGACAGGATCGCCTGAGCCGGCGGTTTCAGCGGTAGGGGTTGGGCACCCGGCCCGCGCTGGCCTCGGTCAGCTGCGGGAGGGTCGCGAAGGTGACGGCCGGTAAGCGCAGCTCCGAGCCGTTCTTCAGGTGCGCGCGCGCCCAGTTGCCCCGGTGGAACCGCAATCCGTCGATGTCCTCCCAGGCCACGGACTGGCTGCCCAACAGCGTGCGCGCGGTCACGCCGCGGTCGTCGGCGACCGTGCGGAACCGGATGATCAACGCGGACAACAACACCGGAATCACCAATATCGGGGCGGTGAAGGGGAAGGCCGTCACCGGCACCAGCAGGCAGAGGGTCAAAAACCCGACGGCGATATGCGCCATCGGTGAGAGCTTGATGACGACGGGCGACTCGGTAACCACCCTCGCATCATTGCACCGCCTGCATCTCGGGTCGCTTTCGAGCGTGCCGACATGGCCTCGGGCGTGCAACGGTGGCGGCTATCCGGCTTGTTTCCAGCCCACGATGCACACGCGATGCCGGCATCGCACACTCGATCCCGGGTGCCCGGATTTGACGGTTGAGCAGTGCGAAGGCTACCGTCGGACGCTATGGAGTTCGGAATGCTCGTAGTAATTAGTCGGCGCGTTGGTGCCTGACTAGCTCTATCGAGCACCAACGCGACCCTCGTACAGCAGCTGAGCTGACGGGGGTTTTTTAATGCCCCGAGACGCCACACACGAAAAAACCGAAGAGGAAACAGTGAGCGCACCCACCAAGCCAGCGGCACCGGCCGCGACTCCCGCTTCTCAAGAGGCGGCCGAGATCGCCTCGGACGCCGGGAAAGCCACCGCGAAGCCGGCCACTGGCCAGCCGAAACGTATTGCGCCGCACCAACTTACCGGTGCACAGGCGGTCATCCGGTCGCTGGAGGCACTGGACGTCGACGTCATCTTCGGCATCCCGGGTGGCGCGGTATTGCCGGTGTACGACCCGCTGTTCGACTCCCAGCAGCTGCGTCACGTCCTGGTGCGTCACGAGCAGGGCGCCGGCCACGCCGCCAGCGGCTACGCCCACGCCACCGGCCGGGTCGGCGTGTGCATGGCGACGTCGGGTCCCGGGGCCACCAACCTGGTCACCCCGCTGGCCGACGCGCAGATGGACTCCATCCCCGTCGTCGCCATCACCGGTCAGGTCGGCCGGCAGCTGATCGGGACCGACGCCTTCCAGGAAGCCGACATCTCCGGCATCACGATGCCGATCACCAAGCACAACTTCCTGGTCCGCACCGGTGACGAGATCCCCCGGGTGATCGCCGAGGCCTTCCACATCGCGGCATCCGGACGGCCCGGCGCGGTTCTCGTCGACATCCCCAAGGATGTGCTGCAGGGCCAGTGCACGTTCAGCTGGCCGCCGCGCATGGAACTGCCCGGCTACAAGCCGAACACCAAACCGCACAGCCGCCAGATCCGCGAGGCAGCCAAGCTGATCGCCGCCGCGAAGAAGCCGGTGCTCTACGTCGGCGGTGGCATCATCCGCGGCGAGGCGACCCAGGAGCTCCTGCACCTGGCCGAACTCACCGGCATCCCGGTGGTGACGACGCTGATGGCGCGCGGTGCTTTCCCAGACAGCCACCGGTTGAACATGGGCATGCCCGGCATGCACGGCACCGTGGGTGCGGTGGCGGCGCTGCAGCGCAGCGACCTGCTGATCGCGCTGGGCACCCGCTTCGATGACCGGGTGACCGGCAAGCTCGAATCGTTCGCTCCGGAAGCCAAGGTCATCCACGCCGACATCGACCCCGCCGAGATCGGCAAGAACCGGCACGCCGACGTGCCGATCGTCGGTGACGTCAAGAACGTGATCACCGAACTGATCGAGATGCTGCGGCACTATGACACTCCCGGCAACCTCGACATCACGGACTGGTGGGAGTACCTGGAGGGCGTCCGCAAGACGTACCCGCTGAGCTACGACCCGCAGAGCGACGGCAGCCTGGGCCCGGAATTCGTGATCGAGAAGCTGGGCCAGATCGCGGGTCCGGACGCCATCTACGTGGCCGGCGTCGGCCAGCACCAGATGTGGGCGGCGCAGTTCATCAAGTACGAAAAGCCGCGCACCTGGCTGAATTCCGGCGGTTTGGGCACCATGGGCTTCGCCATCCCGGCGGCTATGGGAGCCAAGATCGCGCTGCCGGACACCGAGGTGTGGGCGATCGACGGCGACGGCTGCTTCCAGATGACCAACCAGGAGCTGGCCACCTGCGCCATCGAAGGCATCCCGATCAAGGTGGCGCTGATCAACAACGGCAACCTGGGCATGGTGCGGCAGTGGCAGACCCTCTTCTACGAAGAGCGGTACTCGCAGACCGACCTGGCCACCCACTCGCACCGCATCCCGGATTTCGTGAAGCTGGCCGAGGCGCTCGGTTGCGTCGGAATGCGTTGCGAGCGTGAGGAAGACGTCGAAGAGATGATCAACCGAGCGCGCGAGATCAACGACCGCCCGGTGGTGATCGACTTCATCGTCGGCGCCGACGCGCAGGTCTGGCCGATGGTCGCCGCCGGCACCAGCAACGACGAGATCCAGCACGCGCGCGGCATCCGTCCCCTGTTCGACGACATCACCGAAGGGCACGCCTGATGGCCAACGGATCGCCTAAGACGCACACACTTTCGGTCCTGGTCGAGGACAAGCCCGGTGTGCTCGCCCGCGTGGCGGCCCTGTTCTCGCGGCGCGGGTTCAACATCGAGTCACTAGCTGTCGGGGCCACCGAGCAGAAGGACATGTCGCGGATGACCATCGTGGTCTCCGCTGAGGCGACCCCGCTCGAACAGATCACCAAGCAGCTCAACAAGCTGATCAACGTGATCAAGATCGTCGAGCAGGACGTCGACAACTCGGTGGACCGGGAACTGGCGCTGATCAAGGTGCGCGCCGACGCCGGCACCCGCAGCCAGGTTATCGAAGCCGTGAACCTGTTCCGCGCCAACGTGATCGACGTGTCGCCGGAGTCGCTGACCGTGGAGGCCACCGGCAACCGCGGCAAGCTGGAGGCGCTGTTGCGGGTATTGGAGCCGTTCGGTATCCGCGAGATCGTGCAGTCGGGTGTGGTGTCGATGGCCCGCGGGCCGCGCGGCATCGGCACCGCCAAGTAAGTTCTAGCTGTTTAACAAGAAGGAGTAATACCCGTGCCGCAGGCATTAGAGATGTTCTACGACGACGACGCAGATCTGTCGATCATCCAGGGCCGCAAGGTCGGCGTGATCGGTTACGGCAGCCAGGGCCACGCGCACTCGCTGAGCCTGCGTGACTCCGGCGTCGAGGTGAAAGTCGGGCTGAAAGAGGGCTCGAAGTCGCGCGCCAAGGTCGAGGAGCAGGGCCTTGAGGTCGACACCCCGGCCGAGGTGGCCAAGTGGGCCGACGTCATCATGCTGCTGGCTCCGGACACGGCGCAGGCCGAGATCTTCACCAACGACATCGAGCCCAACCTGAAGGCCGGCGACGCCCTGTTTTTCGGGCACGGGCTCAACATCCACTTCGGCCTGATCAAGCCGCCGGCCGACGTCACCGTCGCGATGGTCGCTCCCAAGGGTCCCGGCCACCTGGTGCGCCGTCAGTTCGTCGACGGCAAGGGTGTGCCGGCGCTGATCGCAGTCGAGCAGGACCCGACGGGCAACGGCCAGGCGCTGGCGTTGTCCTACGCCAAGGCCATCGGCGGCACCCGCGCCGGCGTCATCAAGACCACGTTCAAGGACGAGACCGAGACCGACCTGTTCGGTGAGCAGGCCGTGTTGTGCGGTGGCACTGAGGAATTGGTGAAGACCGGCTTCGACGTCATGGTCGAGGCGGGTTACCCGCCGGAGATGGCGTACTTCGAGGTACTGCACGAGCTCAAGCTGATCGTCGACCTGATGTACGAGGGCGGCATCGCCCGGATGAACTACTCGGTGTCCGACACCGCGGAGTTCGGCGGCTACCTTTCGGGTCCGCGCGTCATCGACGCCGGCACCAAGGAGCGGATGCGGGAAATCCTGCGCGACATCCAGAACGGCGACTTCGTCAAGAAGTTGGTGGCCAACGTCGAGGGCGGCAACAAGCAGCTCGAGCAGTTACGCAAGGAGAACGCCGAGCACCCCATCGAGGTCACGGGCAAGAAGCTGCGCGACCTGATGAGCTGGGTCGACCGGCCGATCACCGAGACGGCCTGATAGGCCGAGCAGACGCAGAAGCCCCTTGGAACCGCCCGCGTTCCAAGGGGCTTCTGCGTTGCGGCCGGCCTCGTCCAGATTGAAACCTGGCACACGTCCCGCGGCGTGTCGTGTGCGCAGGTTCAGTGTCGCGGCGGGCTCAGGCGCTGAGCCGGTCGGCAGTCTGAACCACCCGGCGCGCCAGGTGATCGAGGGCGTCACCCGTGGCCGAGTCGAACTCGTTGATGTTGTCGTGCGTCGAAACCAGGCTCGCCCCATAGGGATTGCCGTCGACGAACTTCGACGGGTCGGTGTATCCGGGCGGCACGATGATGCCGCCGAAGTGCATGAGCGTGACATACAGCGTCAGCAGCGTGGTCTCCTGACCGCCGTGCAGGGTGTTGGACGAAGTGAACCCCGCATACACCTTGTCGGCGAGCTTTCCCGCGGCCCACAGTCCGCCCAGACCGTCCAGAAAATCACGCAACTGCGAGGCGACCGAACCGAAGCGGGTGGGGGAGCCGAAGATCACCGCATCCGCCCACTCGATGTCCTCACCGGTGGCGGCCGGAAGGTCCTTGGTCGCTTCGTAATTCGCCGTCCAGGCCGGGTTGTGCGCGAACGACGCCGGGTCGCGGGTTTCGGCGACGTGGCGGACCCGGACTTCGGCGCCCGCGGCTTCGGCCGCCGCGGCGACACGTTGCGCCATGGAGGTGCCGTGACCGGTGGCGGAGTAGTAGATGATCGCGAGTTTCGTCATGGGCTCAGCTTAGGCAGCTCTCTGATGCCGAATTCCCGCCGCAACGCCGTGCGCGCGGCGTAATAGCCGCCCATGCCGTGCACCCCGGCGCCGGGCGGGGTGGCCGCCGAACACAGGTAGGCCTTGGGTATGGGTGTGCTCCAGGGATTCAGTCGCGGCGTGGGGCCCAACGTCGCGCGTAGCACCGAGGCCCCGCCCACGGCGATGTCACCTCCGACGTAGTTGGCGTTGTGCTCGGCCATCCGTGCGGCGGGCACACTGCGCACCGCCACCACGATGTCGCGGAACCCGGGCGCGAACCGCTCGACGACGGCGGTAACGGCCTCGGTCGCGTCGACGGTCGATCCGGCCGGCACATGCGCGTACGTCCAGAACGGGCGGTGACCGTCGGCGTCGATCCGGCCGGGATCGGCAAGGTGCGGCAAGGACGCCAGCACCATCGGCAATTGCGCGTGGCGTCCCGCGGCGATGTCGGCCTCGGCCCGCGCCATCTCCTGGCGGGTCCCCCCGAGATGCAGGGTCGGCGCCTGCTTGAGTCGCGGGTCCGCCCACGGGATCTCGTCGCTGAGGACGAAATCGACCTTGGCCGCTCCCGATCCGAATCGATAGTGCTGCAACGCTTTTGCGTAACCACCGGGAATCGTGTCGCGGTACACGCGCAGCAGTGTCGTCGGGGAGGTGTCGAAAATGGCGACACCTTCGGGCGGGGAATCGACCTCTACACCCGACGTCAGTTCACCGCCATGCGCACGCAGATCGGCGATCAGGGCGTCCGAGATCCGCTGGGTGCCGCCCACCGGTATCGGCCAGCCGACGGAATGGGCGAGTGTGGAGAGCATGAGCCCCGCACCCGCGGAGGCCAGCGAAGGTAACGGTGTAATCGCATGGGCGGCAACGCCGGTGAATAAAGCCCGGGCATCATCGCCGCGCAGCGCGGACCACGCCGGGGTGCCCTGGGTCAGCATGCGCAGCCCGAGGCGAACGACGGGCACCAATGATGTGGGCACCGAACGTTTGTCCCCTAGTAGAAACGCGACCACCGCATCGGAGTTCGACACCAGCGGGCCGAGGAAGCGCCGCCATGCCGCACCGTCATCCAACTCGGCGCAGGTCCGCTCCAGGTCGCGATACGCGATCGCCGCCGGCCGGCCCGGCAGTGGGTTGGCATAGGAAATCTCCGGGACCGCCAAAACGACTCCGCGCGCGGACAGATCGAACTCGGCGAAGAACGGCGACGCATAGCCCAGTGGGTGCACCGCCGAGCAGATGTCGTGCAGGACTTCGGGGAATTCGACGTCGGCCGCGCTGCGCGCACCCCCGCCGAAGGTGGGCTGTGCTTCGAGTACCTGCACTTTCAATCCCGCGCGGGCACAGATGACGGCCGCGGCGAGCCCATTGGGCCCGCTGCCGACGACGGTGACGTCCATCTGTGAATTACAGCCCACGACGTCGTCGAAGGGAATTCCGCTACCGGTTCAGGGCGGACGTGATGCACAACACCTGGTCGAGGCTGGCGGTCGCGAGCCCGGCCGCCGCAGCCCGCCACCCCAGTTCGGCGAGCGGATCGGGGTCATCGGCACGGAAACCCCCGACGCGATCGAGTCGGGCCGTGTCGAACATCGCCGGGCCGTACGCCGCTTGCTCCCCGAGCACATAGCGTCCGGCACCGGGTGTGCGGGACACCATCTCGTCGGCCGCGCTCATACCGATCAGCCGGTCCGCATCGGTGAAGTTGACCGCCACCTGGTACACGTTCTCCTCGGCCTCGAACACGCTCGTCAGGCGGGTGATTAAGCGCTCCCGGGCGTAGAACTGCCCACCGTGCCCCAGGTGCAGCCAGAACCGTCCGTAGATCTGGTCTCGGATCTGCGACAGGAGGGCTCCCGCAGACTCTCCGGCGGAGATCGGACTGAACTCCAGAAACGGATACCGTTCCAGCAGTTCCGCGCGATCGGCCGCGGGCAGGCCCGCATCGACCACCAGATAACGACCGATCCGCCATACGTCGTTGCAGCAGTTCAGAAGTGAGTTCAGGGTCACCTCGGTGCCTTTGATGCCTTCGCGTTCCGGCCCTGCGACCAGGCTGAGCACCACCTCGGCGTCGCGGCGGCGGCCCGGCAGGTGCAGCGCCAACTCACCGGGGTAAGAGGCGGCCGCTTCGAAAATCCGCGGCGCACTGTTGTCGCAGTTCTTGGTGATTCGTTGCCGATCTTCGTCGGGAATGGCGGGCTTGGCCAGGATGCGCCGCCAGAACGCGATCGCCTCGGCGTGCTCGCCGATCCATGATGCGCAGACGGCAGCCTCGTCGAGCGCACCCCAGGTGTAGGTATCCGCACCGACAAGCAACGTGTCCTCGGTGGGTAACGGGATCTCGGCGGCATGCTTGGCGAACAGGTAGCCGAGCCGGTAACGCTCGTCTAGACGGTAGCGATAAGCGATGGCGTACAACGGTTCTGCACGGGTCGGCCGGAACTCCCAGGCCCGTAGGTAGGCGTTCTCTACCTCCGGCCAGGGCGCACCCATCGACCACAGCGACTCCGCGATGCGGTACATCGAATAGTAGGTCTCCTCGGCCCACCCGCCCATGTCGACGCGGCGCTGATACCAGTTGCGGGCGTTCTCGAAATCGCCCAAGTCGAAGTAACTTTGCGCCAGGTAGAACACCGAGCGCGCATCATCAGGATTGCGTTCGATCTCGGCCAGCAGCAGGTCGCGGTCGCTCTCGAACTTCTGCCGCGGATTCCGGTTGCGCGCTCCGAGACGGCGAGAATCGATGTAGTAGTCACCTTCTAGTCGGTCGTGACTGAAATCGGAGTCGACCATGACGTATTCGTGGACCACGCCTTCGTAGCGGACCGGCAATCCGTTGCGGAAGAGGCTCGGCCGCCAGCAGATGTCAGAGGTTTCGCCATAACGGAGCTGGTAGAGATCCTTGCCCAACTGGCCGAAATCGAGGTTGCCCATGACCTTGTCGTCGGCGTCGAGGACCCAGATGTAGTCGCCGTGGCCCTGGGCGAGGGTCAACGCCTCGGACCGGTTGTGCCCGAAATCGCGCCACGGCCGCTCGTGGAGCTCACCGGGAATGCCAAGACGGGCCATGTGATCGCGGATGACGGCCTGGGTCCCGTCGTCGGAGCCGGTGTCCACGATCACCCATGCACTGATGTAACGCGCGATGTCGTCAAGGGTTTGTCGGATGATCGCCGCCTCGTTGCGGACGATCATGTTGACGCAGATCGCCGGGCGGACAGGGGAGGACACGGCCGGATCGTACTCAGCGGAGCTGGTTGTGGTTAAGGGATGGGCCCGAGTGTGTGGCTGCGGTTGCAGCCGACAGGCTGGGATTGCGGGGACCCGCTTCGCCCGGCTCCGCCGCGCTCGCGATCCCCGTGGGGCCCGCATCGTCGCACCGCTAGGCTGTCCGCGTGAACTTGCCTGTTGTTTTGATCGCCGACAAACTCGCCCAATCGACCGTCGCCGCCCTGGGAGACCAGGTCGAGGTGCGCTGGGTAGACGGGCCCGACCGGGAGAAGCTGCTGGCCGCGGTCCCCGAAGCCGACGCTCTGCTGGTCCGCTCGGCCACCACCGTCGACGCCGAGGTACTGGCCGCCGCCCCCAAGCTCAAGATCGTCGCCCGCGCCGGTGTCGGACTGGACAACGTCGACGTCGACGCCGCCACCGCCCGTGGCGTGCTGGTGGTCAACGCCCCCACCTCCAACATCCACAGCGCCGCCGAACACGCGATCGCCCTGCTGCTGGCCGCGTCCCGCCAGATCCCGGCCGCCGACGCCACGCTGCGCGAGCACACCTGGAAGCGCTCCAAATTCTCTGGCACGGAGATCTTCGGCAAGACCGTCGGCGTCGTCGGCCTGGGCCGCATCGGCCAGCTGGTCGCCCAGCGCATCGCCGCCTTCGGCGCCCACCTGGTCGCCTATGACCCGTACGTGTCGCACGCCCGCGCCGCCCAGCTCGGCATCGAGCTGCTGCCGCTGGACGAGCTGCTGGCCCGCGCCGACTTCATCTCGGTGCACCTGCCCAAGACGCCGGAGACGGCCGGTTTGATCGGCAAGGAGGCGCTGGCCAAGACCAAGCCCGGCGTCATCATCGTCAACGCGGCCCGCGGCGGCCTGATCGACGAGGCCGCCCTGGCCGAGGCCATCACCAGCGGCCACGTGCGCGGCGCGGGCCTGGACGTGTTCGCCACCGAGCCCTGCACCGACAGCCCGCTGTTCGAGCTGCCCCAGGTGGTCGTCACACCGCACCTGGGCGCCTCGACCGCCGAGGCGCAGGACCGGGCCGGCACCGACGTCGCCGAGAGCGTGCGGCTGGCGCTGGCCGGCGAGTTCGTCCCCGACGCCGTCAACATCGGCGGCGGCGTGGTCAACGAAGAAGTGGCGCCGTGGCTGGACCTGGTGCGCAAGCTCGGCGTCCTGGCCTCAGCGTTGTCCGACGAGTTCCCCGCGTCGCTGTCGGTACAGGTTCGCGGAGAGCTCGCGGCCGAGGACGTCGAGGTGCTGAAGCTGTCGGCGCTGCGCGGCCTGTTCTCGGCCGTCATCGACGAGCCCGTCACCTTCGTGAACGCCCCGGCTCTGGCCGCCGAGCGCGGCGTCACCGCCGAGATCAGCAAGGCCACCGAAAGTCCCAACCACCGCAGCGTGGTGGACGTGCGGGCGGTCGGCGCCGACGGTTCGGTGGTCAATGTCGCGGGCACGCTGACCGGCCCGCAGTTGGTCCAGAAGATCGTCCAGATCAACGGCCGCAGCTACGACCTGCGCGCCGAGGGCGTCAACCTGGTGATCAACTACGCCGACCAGCCCGGCGCGCTGGGCAAGATCGGCACATTGCTCGGGGCGGCAGGGGTGAACATTCAGGCCGCGCAGTTGTCCGAGGACACCGAGGGCCCGAGTGCCACCGTCGCGCTGCGCCTGGACCAGGACGTGCCGGCCGACGTGCGGGCGGCCATCACGGAGGCGGTAGGCGCGAACAAGCTTGAAGTGGTTGACTTCTCGTGACGAAGCTCGCCGTCATCGCCGGCGACGGGATCGGTCCGGAAGTCATCGCCGAGGCCCTCAAGGTCCTCGACGCCGTCCTGCCCGGGGTGGAGAAAACCGAATACGACCTGGGCGCGCGGCGCTACCACGCCACCGGCGAAGTGCTGCCGGAATCGGTGGTACCCGAGCTGCGCCAGCACGACGCGATCCTGCTCGGTGCCATCGGTGACCCGTCGGTCCCCAGCGGCGTGCTGGAGCGAGGGCTGTTGCTGCGCATGCGTTTCGAGCTCGACCACCATGTCAACCTGCGCCCGGCGCGGCTCTATCCGGGAGTCACGAGCCCGCTCGCCGGAAACCCCGACATCGACTTCGTCGTGGTGCGCGAAGGGACCGAGGGGCCGTATACCGGAAACGGCGGCGCGATCCGCGTCGGGACGCCCCACGAGGTGGCCACCGAGGTGAGTGTCAACACCGCGTTCGGGGTGCGCCGGGTGGTCAAAGACGCTTTCGAGCGGGCTCGTAAGCGCCGCAAGCACCTCACCCTGGTGCACAAGACCAATGTGCTGACCTTCGCCGGTGGACTCTGGCTGCGAACCGTGCAGGAGATCGGCGAGCAGTACCCCGACGTCGAGGTCGCCTACCAGCACGTCGACGCGGCGACGATCTTCCTGGCCACCGACCCCGGACGATTCGACGTGATCGTCACCGACAACTTGTTCGGCGACATCATCACCGACCTGGCCGCGGCCGTGTGTGGCGGCATCGGCCTGGCCGCCAGCGGCAATATCGACGCGACGCGCACCAACCCGTCGATGTTCGAGCCGGTGCACGGCAGCGCTCCCGACATCGCCGGACAGGGCATCGCCGATCCCACCGCGGCGATCATGTCGGTGGCGTTGCTGCTGGCCCATCTAGGCGAGGACGAGGCGGCTGCCCGGGTCGATCGTGCGGTGGCGGCCTACCTGGCAACTCGCGGGGACGAACGGCCTGCCACCAGCGTTGCCGGCGAACGGATTGCAGCCGGGCTCTAGTTTCCAGGCCCGGCGGCAGCACCCGGGTCGGCACCAAGGGCGCCGCGGCCAGGGGGAACAACGCGCACAGCCCCCAGGCCAGCGGGTAGGCGGCAGCCGTGATCAGCGCACCGAACATCGGCGGTCCGGCCGCGGCCATCAACCGCTGCGTGGTGTTCTGGGTGCCCAGCGCGCGTCCACTCCAGTACGGTCCGGCGAATTCGGTGATGGCGGTGGCCTCCAGGCCGTTGTCGAGCACCGCCAGCACAGAGACGGTGATCATCAACATCACGTCGAAACGGGAACCGACTCGGTCGCTCAGGGCCAGCAGGAGCAGGGCCAGCGCGGCCGCGAGGGCGATGATGCGGACCGGGCGCATCCGCGAGCCGACGCGATCCGACCAGCGGCCGACCAGGATGCGTCCTCCCGCGCCGATCAGCTGCGAAATGGTCACCAGGCCGCCGGCCGCCGCGACCGACCAGTGATGCTCGTTGATCAGCCAGACGAGCATGAAGGTGACCGTCACCGTCTGCGGCATCATCAGCAACGCCGAGGCCGCGTGAATTCGCCACAACACGTTCGAACCGCGGTAGGGGCTGGCCAGTTCCGCGTGGGTGGCCGTGCGGCGGGATTTGCGTGGCGGGTCGACCACTCCGAAGACGCTGACCACCGCCGCGATGGCACACATCACCGCCGGGAACATCAATCCCGCGTGTGCGCCGTCCTCGGCCAGCTCGGGAATCACCAAGGCGCCCAAAGCGATTCCGAGCGGTTGGGCAGTCTGCCGGAAGCCCATCGCCAGGCCGCGCTGCTCGGGCGGAAACCATCCCGACACCAACCGGCCCCCGGCGGTGTTGCAACTGGCGGCGGCCATCCCGCCGAGGAACAGGAAAACGCCCATCAGCACCAGCGAGTGAACCGAAGCGGCGGCGTAAGCCGCCAGCGCCGTCAACGCCGAGCCGGCGGTCAACACGACGCGCTCACCGACGCGGTCCAGCACATAGCCCCAGGCGACCAGGGTGACGACCATGCCCCAGCTGGGCATCGACGCCAGCAGACCCGCCTGGGCGAGCGGCGTTCCGCGCGCCGCCTCCAACCGGGGGATCAGGAAGGCGATGCCGTTGATGAAGAGGAAAGAGCTCGTGGTCGCGACCAGCGAGACCGCCACGATCGACCAGCGTGCCACCGCACTGGCCGGATCCCGAGGCATTCGTTCATGCTTGCACAACAACGGCGTCGTTCCGCTCGCCGCCGCGTCGTCGAGCCGGTGAAATTGGCGGGCTTGAGCTCGCACTTTCCCTGCAAATTTGCAGCCTGGGCGGACCAGATAGGCTCATCCGAATGCGCCTTGGACGAATCGCCAGCCCAGACGGAGTCGCTTTTGTCAGTATCGAAGGAGACCTGGACAACCCCGACAGCCTGACGGTCCGCGAAATCGCCGAGCATCCGTTCGGCACGCCGACCTTCACCGGCCGGTCCTGGCCACTGGCCGACGTCCGGCTGCTGGCTCCGATACTGGCCAGCAAGGTGGTCTGCATCGGCAAGAACTACACCGACCACATCGCCGAGATGGGTGGCCAGGCCCCGGCCGACCCGGTGATATTCCTCAAGCCCAACACCGCGATCATCGGACCCAACGTGCCGATTCGCCTGCCCGCCAACGCATCACCCGTGCACTTCGAGGGTGAGCTGGCGGTGGTGATCGGCCGGGCCTGCAAGGACGTCAGCGCCGCCCAAGCCGCCGACAACATCCTTGGCTACACCATCGGCAACGACGTCTCGGCCCGCGACCAGCAGAAATCCGACGGACAGTGGACCAGAGCCAAGGGGCACGACACGTTCTGTCCGGTCGGCCCGTGGATCGTCACGGATCTGGACCCCGGCGACCTGGCCCTGCGCACCGAGGTCAACGGTGAAGTCAAACAGGACGCCCGCACCTCGCTGATGATCCACGACGTCGGCGCCATCATCGAGTGGATCTCGGCGGTAATGACACTGCTGCCAGGCGATCTCATTCTCACCGGAACCCCGGCGGGAGTCGGGCCGATCGAGGACGGCGACACCGTCTCGGTCACCGTCGAGGGTATCGGCACTCTCACCAATCCCGTTGTCCGCAAAGGAAAGTCGTGACCAACGCAGAGCACGTCCGGGTTCGGTTCTGCCCGTCTCCCACCGGCATCCCGCACGTGGGGATGATCCGCACCGCGCTGTTCAACTGGGCCTACGCCCGGCACACCGGCGGCACCTTCGTCTTTCGCATCGAGGACACCGACGCCGAACGGGACAGCGAGGAAAGCTATCTGGCACTGCTCGACGCCCTGCGCTGGCTCGGGCTGGACTGGGACGAGGGACCCGAAGTGGGCGGGCCCTACGCCCCGTACCGGCAGTCGCAACGCCGCGAGCTCTACCGCGACGTCGTGACACGGCTACTCGAGGCGGGCGAGGCCTACTACGCGTTCTCGACACCGGATGAGGTGGAGGCCCGGCACGTGGCCGCCGGACGCAACCCCAAGCTCGGCTACGACAACTTCGACCGTCAGCTGACCGACTCGCAGCGCGCGGCGTTTCTGGCAGAGGGGCGCCAGCCCGTGGTCCGGTTGCGGATGCCGGACACCGACCTCGCGTGGGAAGACCTGGTGCGCGGCACCACCACCTTCGCGGCGGGCACCGTGCCCGACTTCGCGTTGACCCGCGCCAGCGGGGATCCGTTGTACACCTTGGTCAATCCGTGCGACGACGCGTTGATGAAGATCACCCACGTGCTGCGCGGTGAGGACCTGCTGCCGTCGACTCCACGCCAGATCGCGCTGTATCAGGCCTTGATCCGGATCGGGGTTGCCGAGCGCATCCCGGAATTCGGTCACTTCCCGCCGGTGTTGGGGGAGGGGACCAAGAAGCTGTCCAAGCGTGACCCGCAGTCGAACCTGTTCCTGCACCGCGACCGCGGGTTCATCCCCGAGGGTCTGCTGAATTACCTTGCGCTGCTTGGCTGGTCCATCGCCGACGACCACGACCTGTTCAGCCTCGACGAGATGGTCGCGGCTTTCGACGTGGTCAACGTCACCTCCAACCCGGCTCGCTTCGACCAGAAGAAGGCCGACGCCATCAACGCCGAGCACATCCGGCGGCTGGCCCTCGACGACTTCACCGCCCGGCTGCGCGACTACCTGGACACCCACGGGCATCGGATTGCCTTGGACGATGCGGCTTTCAAGACGGTCGCCGAGTTGGTCCAGACCCGCATCGTCGTGCTCGGCGACGCCTGGGAACTGCTGAAGTTCTTCAACGACGACGAGTACGCCCTCGACCCCAAGGCCGCGGCCAAGGAGCTGGGTCCGGACGCCGCCCCGGTGCTCGACGCCGCCATCACGGCGCTCGACGGGATCACGGACTGGACCACGGAACACATCGAAGGCGCGCTGAAAACCGCTCTGATCGACGGGCTGGCACTCAAACCGCGCAAGGCCTTCGGCCCGATCCGGGTGGCCGCCACGGGCACCACCATCAGCCCCCCGCTGTTCGAGTCCCTGGAACTGCTGGGGCGTGACCGCAGTCTGAGCCGGCTGCGCTCGGCGCGGCAGCAGGCGGGGTCGGCTTGAGTCGTTCCAGGGCGTGCGTAGACCTGCCGAAGTCTTTGGTAGTGTGCACTGCGGCTTCAAAGGCATAAGGCGGCTGGACCAGGCGGTGTCAGGACTCGGGTGCTGAACCCGGGAAATGGGCTCTGACCAGCAGTTTTAAGTCGCACATGGGGTATGGTGTAATTGGCAACACAGCTGATTCTGGTTCAGCCATTCTAGGTTCGAGTCCTGGTACCCCAGCAAAGCTCCGCCTGCTCGCGTGATTAGGTGGGGTATCCGGGTTGGGCTATGCTGACTGCTCGGATCATGTCCGGCCCCGTCGTCTAGCGGCCTAGGACGCCGCCCTCTCACGGCGGTAGCGTGGGTTCGAATCCCATCGGGGCTACAAAATCACTGAGCGCCGCCTTTGGCGGCTGCATATCACTCAGCGCCGCCCTTTGCGGCCGGCGCCGTCGTACCACCCACCGGCATGCTCGGCAGACCCAGCTTGCGGTGATCCCACGACCGGCTGCGCCGGCTCACGATGCGCACGCCGACCCGCTTGTTCATCATCTGGTCCACGAACGGCTTCATGTCGTCGCTGTAGGGGCCCGTGTAGCGCTCCCACACGCTGACGCCGACGCGGTGCAGCGCGTCGGGGTCGTCGACGATCTCGGCGACGCCTTCGAACGACACTCCGCGCAAGGTGTCGTAGGTGTCGCCGTCCTCGAGCAGGAAGCTGACCCGAGGGTCGCGTTTCAGGTTGACCGCCTTCTGCGACTTGGCTTTGGTCTCCAGCCAGATCTCGCCGTCCACTACCGCGTACCACATCGCCGTCAGGTGCGGCTGTCCGTCGGGCCCGATGGTCGCCAGGGTTCCGGTCCGGCTGTTGTTGACGAAGTCGGTGATTTCGTCCTCGGACATGACGATGCTCGCGCGCTGATTCGTTCCCATAGCGTCAGTTTGTCAGGCGCCCGCGCGTCGCCTCTGATCTGGTGGCGCCGAGCTTGCGCTCACAGTCGGCTCAAGCCTCCGTGAGTGGCCCTGGACGCAATCTCGGCGCAACCGTCGCCGCGGTACTATAGCCGCCGCGTCAGCGCCTCAGCGGCGGCCAGAAGATCGGCCGCCCACCGTGCCCCGGGCCGCCGCCCCATCCGGTCGATAGGCCCCGACACCGAGATGGCGGCGACCACCACGCCGCGCCCGTCACGCACCGGCGCCGAAACGCTTGCCACCCCCGGCTCGCGCTCGGCGACGCTCTGCGCCCAGCCACGTTTGCGGACTTCGGCGAGCACCCGGTCGCTGAACATCGCCTTGGGCAGCACCGCTTTCTGGGTAGCGGCGTCGGAAAAGGCCAGCAGCACCTTGGCCCCGGATCCCGCGGTCATCGGCAGCCGGGCGCCGACCGGGACCGTATCGCGAAGCCCCGCAGGTGGTTCCAGCGCCGCGATACAGACCCGGGAGGTGCCCTCCCGGCGGTACAACTGCACGCTTTCCCCCGTGGTCTCCCGCAGCTGGGGCAGCACCGAGGCGCTGGCGGCCAGCAGTGGGTCGCTGACGTACGACGCGAGTTCGGTGACCGCGGGCCCGAGACGCCACCGGCCGTCCTCGTCGCGGCCGGCCAGGCGGTGTACCTCCAGCGCTGCGGCCAGGCGGTAGGCGGTGGCCCTGGGCAGGCCGGTGCGTTCGCAGAGTTCGGCCAGCCCGCAGGGCGATTCCGCGATCGCGTGCAGGATGCCGACCGCTTTGTCCAGAACGCCGATGCCGCTATGCTGTCTCACAAGAAGATACTAGCGTCTCGCATCGTGAGATCACACTCCGGACCGATCGGCGAGCCGCGAACTGACGAATCGAGTTGAAGATGGCATCGCAGACGCACGACCCCGGCGCCGGCCGGCCGCGCACGTTGGCCGAGAAGGTCTGGGACGACCACGTTGTGGTGTCCGGCGGCGACGAGGCGCCGGACCTGATCTACATCGATCTGCACCTGGTGCACGAGGTCACCAGTCCGCAGGCGTTCGACGGCTTGCGACTGGCCGGCCGGCCGGTGCGGCGGACCGATCTGACGATCGCCACCGAAGACCACAACGTGCCGACCGTCGACATCGACAAGCCGATCGCCGACCCGGTGTCCCGCACGCAGGTCGAGACTTTGCGGCACAACTGCGCCGAATTCGGTGTCCGGCTGCACCCGATGGGCGACATCGAACAGGGCATCGTGCATGTCGTCGGGCCGCAATTGGGTCTCACTCAACCCGGAATGACGATCGTGTGTGGGGATTCTCACACCTCCACCCACGGCGCATTCGGCGCAATCGCCATCGGCATCGGCACTTCTGAGGTCGAACATGTGCTCGCCACCCAGACGCTGGCGCTGCGCCCGTTCAAGACGATGGCCGTCAACGTCGACGGTGCATTGCCGCCGGGGGTCACGGCGAAGGACGTCATTCTGGCGCTGATCGCCAAGATCGGGACCGGTGGCGGCCAGGGTCACGTCATCGAATACCGCGGCAGCGCCATCGAATCGCTGTCCATGGAAGGTCGGATGACGATCTGCAACATGAGCATCGAGGCCGGCGCGCGGGCCGGCATGGTCGCGCCGGACGACACCACTTTTGAATTCTTACGCGGTCGGCCGCATGCGCCGACCGGTGCGGACTGGGACGCGGCGCTGGCCTATTGGCAGCAGCTGCGTACTGATCCCGGAGCGGTTTTCGATACCGAGGTGCACCTCGACGCGGCGTCCCTCACCCCGTTCGTCACCTGGGGAACCAACCCCGGACAGGGGGTGCCGCTGGGTGCCACCGTGCCAGATCCGGAATTGATGACCGATGACGCGCAGCGCCAGGCCGCCGAGAAAGCGTTGGCGTACATGGACCTTCAGCCGGGGATGGCGATGCGCGACATCGCGGTCGACACCGTCTTCGTGGGGTCGTGCACCAACGGCCGGATCGAGGATTTGCGGGTCGTGGCCGACGTTTTGCGTGGTCACAAGGTTGCCGACGGTGTGCGGATGCTTGTGGTCCCGGGTTCGATGCGGGTTCGCGCGCAGGCGGAAGCCGAAGGGCTCGGCGAGATTTTCACCGCCGCCGGCGCGGAATGGCGGCAGGCCGGTTGCTCTATGTGTCTGGGAATGAATCCCGATCAGCTTGCGCCAGGGGAGCGTTGCGCCGCGACGTCCAATCGCAATTTCGAAGGGCGGCAGGGCAAGGGTGGTCGCACGCACCTGGTTTCGCCGGCCGTCGCCGCAGCTACCGCGGTGCGCGGCAAGCTTTCCGCGCCGGCAGATTTGAACTAGCCGACTTGAATTCACATTGAGAATTAGGGGAACAGCATGGAAGCCTTTGACACCCACACCGGCATCGGCGTACCGCTGCGCCGGTCCAATGTCGATACCGATCAGATCATTCCCGCGGTCTACCTGAAGCGGGTAACCCGAACCGGTTTCGAGGATGGCTTGTTCGCGAGCTGGCGGTCGGATCCGTCATTCGTGCTCAACCTCAGCCCCTTTGACCGCGGGTCGGTTCTGGTTGCCGGACCGGATTTCGGCACCGGATCCTCGCGCGAGCACGCGGTCTGGGCGCTGATGGACTACGGATTCCGGGTGGTTATCTCGTCCCGGTTCGGCGACATCTTTCGCGGCAACGCCGGCAAGGCGGGGTTGTTGGCGGCCGAGGTCGACCAGGATGGTGTCGAACTTCTCTGGAAGCTGATCGAGCAGAGCCCAGGGCTGGAAATCACTGTCAATCTTCAAGATCGAAACGTCACCGCGGGAACGGCGGTGCTGCCGTTCAGGATTGACGATCACACCGCGTTCCGGTTGCTGAACGGACTCGACGATATAGCCCTTACGCTGCAGAAACTCGACGAAATCGAAGCTTTCGAGGCGGCCCGCCCGGCCTGGAAACCGCGCACTTTGCCGGCCTCCTGAAGCACGGAACGGCGCGGAATTTGCGCGCCGATCCGGGTGCATTTCGCGGTGGCGCCAGCGACCAAGGGCGGCAATCGGATTGCCGAAATGGCGACTTTCCGGCAGCAATAGCGGGCTGAAATTGCGCGTGGCTCTTGGCAATTTGCCAGTTGAGGGTTTACCGTAGTGCACTAGTCGGTTCCAAAAGAGGACCACTGGCCTCGGAGGGTTGGATGAATAAAGCAGAGCTCATAGATGTGCTCACACAGAAATTGGGCTCAGACCGTCGGCAGGCGACCGCCGCCGTCGAGAATGTCGTCGACACGATTGTGCGCGCGGTCCACAAGGGTGACAGCGTCACGATTACCGGTTTCGGTGTCTTCGAACAGCGTCGCCGCGCGGCTCGCGTCGCCCGCAACCCGCGCACCGGCGAGACGGTGAAAGTAAAGCCGACGTCTGTTCCGGCATTCCGTCCGGGAGCTCAGTTCAAAGCGGTTGTGGCTGGCGCACAAAAGCTCCCGGCCGAAGGACCCGCAGTGAAGCGCGGCGTGGTTGCCAGCGCGGCCAAGAAGACGACGGCCAAGAAGGCTCCCGCCAAGAAGGCCGCCACCAAGGCTCCGGCCAAGAAGGCTGCCACCAAGGCCCCCGCCGCGAAGAAGGCCGCGACCAAGGCTCCGGCCAAGAAGGCTGCCACCAAGGCCCCCGCCGCGAAGAAGGCCGCGACCAAGGCTCCGGCCAAGAAGGCGGCGACCAAGGCTCCGGCCAAGAAGGCCGTGACCAAGGCTCCGGCCAAGAAGGCCGTGACCAAGGCTCCGGCCAAGAAGGCTGCCACCAAGGCTCCCGCCAAGAAGGCTCCGGCCAAGAAGGCTGCGAGCACACGGCGCGGCCGCAAGTAGTCAAACTCAAGCAGATACCCTCCGGCGGGCAGCGATGCCCTCGGAGGGTATTCGCTTGTCAGGCGCGCACGTTGGCGGCCAGCGCGCCGCCGATGTGGTCAGCGGCGATCAGCCGGCCCGCCGACAGCGACAGCACCCAGGTGCTGCCTTTGAGGTTGCGCGACTTGTCGGGACGCACTCCGTCGCGTTCGCACCACCACGCGATCAGGTCCGGAATCACCTTGCCCTGTGTGCAGATCACGGGAGTTCCGGCCCGTTCGGCGATTTGCAGAACCCGCTGCCGGCCGCGCTTGGGGTTCTTGGCGTACGCCTCCTCGGTCAGGTTGGGCTCGTTGTGAATATCGACGCCCAACTCGGCGGCCAGCGGTTCCACCGTCTGGTGGCACCGCACCCGATCGGCCGCGTACACCCGGTCGGCGCCGAACGCCAGCAGCTGCCCCACCAGCGCCTCGGCCTGGGCGCGGCCCTTCTTGTCCAACGGCCGCTTGGTGTCGTCGCCGCGATAGCGTGACTTGCTGCCCGCGGTACCGTGCCGCACCACCAGCACGGTCTTGGTGTCCGGCGGCTGTTTGACGAACCGGCGCAGGACCTTTCGGTCCGGCGCGTAGTCGAGCTTCTTCATGGCGTCGGCGACCGGCAGCCAGATCAACTCGTCGACCTCGTGTCCGGGGGCGAAGGTGCCTCCGGTGCTGCGCGCGGCCCAGTAGTGCACCCGCTTGATGCCCTGGTCGATCGGGTACGTGATGGTTGTCAGGCAACGGCCGAGATGGCTGTGGTGGCCGGTCTCCTCGAGCACCTCGCGTACGGCGGCGACCGCTGCGGTCTCGCCGGGGTCGACCTTGCCCTTGGGCAGCGACCAGTCGTCATACCGGGGGCGGTGAATGACGGCGATCTCGAGCGATTTCGTCGGGTTGCCCTTACCGGACCGCCACAACACCGCGCCGGCTGCGTAGACGACCCGGTCTCCGGGGCGTCGACGGTCCGACGAGTTCTGGATCGACACCTTCACTCCTGCAGGTCAATTCGGCCAGGTGGCGCGTGCTGGTGGAGGTGGCCCCGGAGGACACCACCGGACTACGGGCTGCGGTGCCGTTCCATGAGCGAAGCCTGGTGGTCGCGGACGCTCTCGCCTTCCTGCGGCGACGCCGTCCACTGCCCGTCGGACCCGAGCTCCCAGCATCGGGTGGAGGGGTCCAAGGCGGACTCGAACAGCTCGTCGAGTTGCGCGGTCAAACGCGGGTCCTTGACCTGTGCCATGACCTCGACGCGGCGGTCCAGGTTGCGGTGCATCATGTCGGCGCTGCCGATCCAGAATTCGTCGATGGCGTTGAAATGCAGAATCCGCGAATGTTCCAGGAACCGGCCGAGAATCGAGCGGACGGTGATGTTTTCGGAGATGCCCTCGGTGCCCGGGCGCAGCGCGCAGATACCGCGCACCACCACCTCGACCCGCACCCCGGCCTGCGATGCGCGATAGAGCGCGTCGATGACCTGCTCGTCGACCAGTGCGTTCATCTTGAGCCGGATCCGCGCGTCGTTGCCGCGACGATGGGCCTCGACCTCACGTTCCACGCGCTCGATGATCCCGGTGCGGATGCCGTGCGGGGCCACTAACAGGTTGCGGTAGGTCAGCTTTCGCGAGTAACCGGTCAGCGTGTTGAAGAGGTCGGTCAGGTCCGCGCCGATGTTGGGGTCGGCGGTCAGCAGGCCCACGTCCTCGTACAGTCGCGCCGTCTTGCCGTTGTAGTTGCCGGTTCCGACGTGGCAGTACCGCCGGATGATGGGACCTTCACGACGCACCACCAGGCAGGTCTTGCAGTGCGTCTTGAGTCCGACGAACCCATAGACGACGTGCACGCCTGCCTGCTCAAGGGTTCGCGCCCAACGGATGTTGGCCTGCTCGTCGAAGCGCGCTTTGATCTCAACCATTGCCACAACTTGTTTTCCGGCTTCGGCGGCGTCGATCAATGCCCGCACGATCGGGGAATCCCCGGAGGTGCGGTAGAGCGTCTGTTTGATCGCAAGCACATTCGGATCTGCGGCGGCCTGTTCCACGAACCGCTGCACGCTCGTCGAGAACGAGTCGTAGGGATGGTGCACCAGTACGTCGCCCTCGCGCAGCGTGGCGAAGATGCTCTTGGGCGTCTCCCGCTCCGCGAAGGCGGGGTGGGTGGCGGGCACGAAGGCCCGGTCCTTCAGCGCCGGCCGGTCGATGCCGTAGATCTGCCACAGCGACGACAAATCCAGCAGCCCAGGCACTTCGATGACATCACCGGGATGCACGTCGAGCTCGCGCAGCAGCAGCTCCAGCATGCTCTCGGTCATGTCGTCGGATGCTTCGAGCCGTACCGGGGACCCGAACCGGCGTCGCGCCAGCTCCCGCTCGAGCGCCTGCAACAGGTCCTCGTCGCGGTCCTCTTCCACCTCGAAGTCGGCGTTGCGGGTGATCCGAAACGCATGGTGCTCCACGATTTCCATACCGGGGAAGAGCACCGGAAGGAAGGCCGCGATCAACTCCTCCATCGGCAGGAACCGCACGGCCACCTGGTCTTCGCCGTCGTCGTCCTTGGCGTCCAGTTCGACGAACCGGTCCACGTTGTCGGGTACCTTCACCCGCGCGAAATGCTGGGTGCCGTCCTCGGGCTGCTTGACGGTGATCGCCAGGTTCAGGCTCAGCCCGCTCACGAAGGGGAAGGGGTGGGCCGGGTCCACCGCCAACGGCGTGAGAACGGGGAAGACCTGCTCGTGGAAATAGGTCGACAAGCGCTCTTGCTCAGCCTCATCGAGGTCGGCCCACGTGACGATGTAGATGCCTTCCTCCTCGAGGGCGGGCAGCACCGAATCGAGGAACACCCGCGCCTGCCGGCTGGCGATCTGTTGGGTCTGCTCGCCGATGCGCCGCAGTTGCTCGCGCGGCGTCAGTCCGTCCGCTGAGCGCACCGACAGCCCCATCTCGTCGCGGCGCTTCAGGCCGGCGACCCGAACCATGTAGAACTCGTCCAGGTTGGAGGCGAAGATGGCCAGGAACTTCGCGCGCTCGAGCAGCGGCATCGAATTGTCGTCGGCCAGTGCCAGCACGCGGGCGTTGAAGTCGAGCCAGCTCAGTTCCCGGTTGAGGTAGCGCTCTTCCGGCAGCGCGTCGATGATCGCCGCGGGAGTCGCGGCCGGAGGGGCCGCGGGAGCCGAGTCGCCAGGGTGCCAAGCGTGCTCGTCGGGACGTGCCTCTGCCTCTGGGGTGGCTTCGATTTCGGTCACCCTGCGATCATTGCCTATCACCCGGCGATGCGGCCAGCAGTCAGCAGAGATCCATGTGCCGTTGGGCTGGCATTCACCTGGCTGCCGGGTTCACCGCGCGGAGCGATGCGCGATGGCGCGTGCGGTCGCCGGGCCCACCCCGAGCTGGCGGGCGGCCGCCAGGTCAGCCGGTGTGTCGACGTCGCAACGCAGCCCGGGCCAGGCGCCGGTCAGTTCGATCGCGCCCGAACGACGGTGTCGCGCTGCGGAATCCGGCCCGAATCGCGGGTCGAGCGCGGTCCCGAACGCGCACAGCACCGCGGTGCCGGTGCCCAGCCGGTCCGCGACGAAGCTGCGCTCGTGGTGTCGTGCCGCCGAGATGGCCTCGGTAAGCTCCTGGGTCTGCAATGCGGGCAGATCACCTTGCAGGACAACAACATTCGGGACGTCGACCACACCCGCTGCGGAACTGACCGCGCTGTTAAGCGGGTCGGGATCGTCCGGCGCGGTCGGGTCCGCCAGCACCTGGGCGCCGAGCTCGGTGGCCGCGGCCGCGGCGACGTCGTCGGGGGTGATGACCGTGATCGAGTGCAACGAACTCACCCGGGTTGCCGCGGACAAGGTGTCGACCAGCATGGCCAGGACCACACTCTCACGCGTCGGGGCCGAGAAGACCGGAGCCAGCCTGGTCTTGGCGGCGGCCAAACGCTTGACGGCGATGATCAGCCCGACATCCCCGTGTGCGCTGCCCATGTGAAACATCCTGCCAGCGCAACGCCGCTGGAGGTGACGGCGCCCGGTCGCTGGGACTAGTGTTTAGCGGCTGCCGTCGCCGTAACGGGGCACAGGGCTAGATATAAGGGGTGGTTGATGGCCGGCACGGGAACCGTCGCGGTGATGGGCGCGGGCGCATGGGGCACGGTGCTGGCCAAGGTGCTTGCCGATGCCGGGGGCGACGTTACGTTGTGGGCGCGGCGCGCGGATGTCGCCGACAAGATCAATAAGACCCGGTACAACCCCGACTACCTTCCCGGCACCTTGCTTCCGGCGGGCGTCCGCGCCACCAACGATGCGGAGGAAGCGCTGGCCGGCGTCACGACTGTGCTACTCGGGGTCCCGGCCCAGACCATGCGCGCCAATCTCGAACAGTGGAACGGCATGTGGGCCGACGGCGCGACTCTGGTCAGCCTGGCCAAGGGGATCGAGCTGGGCACCCTGATGCGGATGAGCCAGGTGATCGTTTCGGTCACCGGAGTGGACGCATCCCAGGTTGCGGTGATCTCCGGACCGAACCTCGCCAGTGAGATCGCCGAGAGCCAGCCCGCCGCCACCGTCGTCGCGTGCAGCGACTCAGGGCGTGCCGTGGCGTTGCAGCGGTTTTTGAACAGTGGCTACTTCCGTCCCTACACCAACTCCGATGTGGTGGGAACGGAGATCGGGGGCGCGTGCAAGAACGTCATCGCGTTGGCGTGCGGGATGGCGGTCGGGGTCGGGTTGGGGGAGAACACGGCGGCGGCCATCATCACTCGCGGTCTGGCCGAGATCATGCGACTGGGGCTGGCGCTGGGCGCCAAAGGCACGACGTTGGCAGGGCTGGCCGGGGTGGGTGACCTGGTGGCCACCTGCACCTCTCCTTATTCGCGCAATCGCTCGCTGGGCGAGCGGCTGGGACGCGGCGACACCATGCATACGGCCCTGCACGGCAAGGACGGCCACGTCGTCGAGGGCGTCACCTCCTGCGAGTCGGTGCTGGCCCTGGCGTCCAGTTACGACGTCGAGATGCCGCTGACGGACGCCGTGCACCGGGTCTGCCACAAGGGGCTGTCGGTCAACGACGCCATTGCTCTGCTACTGGGCCGCAGCACCAAGCCGGAGTGAATTGCAGTAGTCGCCGGCGGATCCCGCGCGATTTTGCAGTAGTCGGACCCGGGTCGAATCCGCCCGCGTTGGCGTGACAATCAGCTACTAATAAGCGGCGGCAAGAAGCGTCGCCGCGTGAATGGCTGTATCTGATGATCGGTGCCTGTCGGGGAGCGTGGGGGAAGTCGGGCTGCGCTCGGACAGCGTGCCCCGGAGTTCGCGACTCATGACTGGGCCGTTTGACCCCTCCGGGTCGATTGGAGCTCCCTGATGTCGTCCTTTCTGATCGCCGCCCCGCAGGCTCTGAGCGCTGCGGCCGCCGACTTGGGAGCGATAGGGGAGGCGGTCCGGCAGGCGACGGCGGTGGCGGCGCCGACGGCGACGATCATGCCCGCCGCCGCCGACGAGGTGTCGGCGGTCATCGCGGCCCTATTCGGCACCGTCGGCCAGGAGTATCAAGCAGTCAGTGCGCAGGCAGCGGAGTTCCACGCCCAATTCGTAAGGGCGCTGGTCGGGGCGAGTGGCTCTTACGCGGCTGTGGAAGCGGCCAGTGCCGACGCCCTGGGCTCGCCGGAGCGGCAGATGCTGGGTGCGATCAATGCGCCGGCGAATCTGCTGTTGGGGAGGCCTTTGATCGGCCCGGGGACCGATGGCGCGGCAGGTACGGGTGCCGCGGGTGGGCCCGGCGGACTGCTGTGGGGGCGCGGAGGCAACGGCGGGTCGGGCGCGGCCGGGCATGCCGGTGGGGCCGGCGGCGCCGCCGGGTTGTTGGGTGTGGGCGGGGCCGGCGGTGCCGGCGGCGCGGGCGCCAACGGTGGAACAGGTGGCAGCGGCGGTTGGTTGTGGGGCAACGGCGGTGCCGGCGGTATGGGTGGGGTCGGCGGTAACGGAGGCACCGGCGGCAATGCGTTGCTCTTCGGTTCCGGTGGTGCCGGCGGGGCAGGCGGGACGGGCCTCGGCGGCTCGATCGGCACACCGGGCAGCCCAGGCAGCGCCATGGCTGCCGGCGGCAGCGGTGGCGACGGCGGCAGCGGTGGCAGTGGGGGCACTGGTGGAGCGGGCGGGCGCGGTGGACTGATCTTGGGTGACGGCGGTGCCGGCGGCGTCGGTGGCTCGGGCGGCGCCGGCGGTGCCGGAGGATCCGGCGGAGCCGGCTGGACGGCGACCACCGCGGGCGCTGACGGAGGCGATGGCGGCGACAGCGGCACCGGCGGGTCGGGCGGTAACGGGGGTGCCGGCGGTGTCGCCGGAGCGAGCCGGAGTCTGTTCGGTCACGCAGGCGCCTATGGCTCCGGCGGCGCCGGCGGGGCTGGGGGTAGTTCGGGCGTGGCCGGTGACGGCGGGGCCGGTGGGGCGGGCAACGCAATGACCGCCGCCGGGGGTAAGGGTGGAATGGGTGGTGACACCGGCGGTGTCGGGGCCGGCGGAACCGGCGGCGCGGCCGCGGGCCCGAGAGCTGTTGCCGGGGCTGACGGCGCCGCGGGAGTCCTGATCGCCGGTGGCAACGGCGGTATGGGCGGCGCAGGCTTCACCGGGACTGCCCCCGGCATGGATGGTGGGAATGGCGGTGCCGGCGGTGCGGGCGGTAGCCACGGTAATGGCGGCGCGGGCGGGGCCGGCGGTGACGGAATAGCCGGGAACAGTGGAACAGCGGGCGCGGCGGCCGGTCAGTCCGGCGGTGACGGCGTTGATGGCGGGTCCGGTGGCGCCGGTGGTGCTGGTGGTGCGGCTGGCTCGGTGCGCGGTGATGGCGGTGCCGGTGGGGCCGGTGGGCACGGTGCGCGTGGTGGCGACGGCGGGGTCGGCGTCACCGGTACGAGCGCAACGGCGGCCGGTGCCGATGGCCAGGCCGGGGGTTCGGGCGGTAGTGGCGGTGCCGGCGGCGATGGCGGCAACGGCGGGGCCGGGGGTGCCTCTGCACATGGAACTGCCGGCAAAGCGGGTGCCGGGGGCAATGCCGGTAGCGGCGGCAATGGCGCGACCCCGGGCGACGGTGGGGCCGGTGCTGCCGGCGACGCCAACCATCTGGCCGGCGGCGCTGGTGGTGCGGGTGGTGACACCGGGTTGGGTGGCAAGGCCGGCGTTGCCGGCACCGGCTTCAGCACGGGCGCCGACGGCGTGGACGGCTCCACACCCACTGGGATTCTGGGCAACGGCGGCAAGGGCGGGGCTGGGTTCAGCGCCACGGTGTCGGGTGCGGACGGCGGTAAGGGTGGTGCCGGCGGCGCGGGCGGCAACTTCGGTAGCGGCGGGGCCGGTGGCGCGGGCGGGGATGGGGCGGCCGGTGGTAATGGCGCGGCCGGCGTCGCGGCAGGTGAGTCCGGTCGCGACGGCGTTGATGGCGGGTCCGGTGGCGCCGGTGGTGCAGGTGGTGCGGGTGGCTCGGTGCGTGGTGACGGTGGAGCCGGTGGGGCCGGCGGGCAAGGTGCCCGTGGCGGTGACGGCGGTGCGGGGGTCAATGGCGCGGCCGCGACGACGCCGGGCGCCGATGGGCAGGCCGGGGGCTCGGGCGGTAAGGGCGGCGCCGGGGGCGACGGCGGCAACGGCGGGGTGGGTGGTACTGCGGCACATGGCGTTTCGGGCGCTACGGGCACCGGCGGTAATGCCGGCAACGGCGGTAACGGCGCGACCCCCGGTGATGGCGGAGCGGGTGCGGCCGGTAATGCCACCCATCGTGACGGCGGGGCCGGCGGGCACGGTGGCAACACCGGAGTTGGCGGTGCGGCCGGCACTGGCGGTAGTGGACGCATTACCGGTAGCGACGGAACCGCGGGTTCCACGCCCGGCGGGATTCTGGGTAATGGCGGCAAAGGTGGTGCCGGCTTTAGCGCCACGGCGTCGGGCGTGGACGGCGGCAAGGGTGGCGCCGGCGGTGCGGGCGGCAACTTCGGTAGTGGTGGGGCTGGGGGTGCCGGCGGCGACGGGGCCGCCGGGAGCAACGGCGCGGCTGGGACCAAGGCCGGTGATTCCGGCCGTGACGGTGTAGCCGGTGGCGCTGGTGGCGCCGGGGGCGATGGTGGCGCGGGTGGTTCGGTCCGCGGGGACGGTGGAGCCGGTGGGGCCGGAGGGCAGGGTGCCCGTGGTGGTGACGGCGGTGCGGGGGTCAATGGCGCAGCCGGGACGACGCCGGGCGCTGATGGGCAGGCCGGGGGTTCGGGCGGTAAGGGCGGCGCTGGCGGTAATGGCGGCAATGGTGGGGCCGGTGGCGCCTCGGCACATGGCGTAACCGGGACCACCGGTACCGGGGGTAACGCCGGGAGCGGCGGCAATGGCGCCACCCCGGGTGATGGCGGCGCCGGTGCGGCAGGCGGCTCACTGACCGGTCACGGCGGGGCCGGTGGCGCGGGCGGCGATACCGGGTTCGGCGGGGCCGGCGGACACGGCGGGAGTGGGCGGACCGCGGGAAGTGATGGTGTGGACGGGGCCACACCGACCGGTGTGATGGGTAATGGCGGGGCCGGCGGGGCCGGGGCGCATGCCGCGGCTGCCGGGGTCAGCGGCGGTGACGGTGGCGCCGGCGGTAAGGGCGGAAACTTCGGCAACGGTGGCGCCGGTGGCGCCGGTGGAGACGGGGCGGCCGGCGCTGCGGGCGTCAACCCGACACCAGTCGCCCCAGCGGCCAATGGCGACAACGGCACCGGCTATCCGGGGTTGTTCAACTCAGCAACGGCGGGCACGGACGGGGCCAGCGGCGCGGCGGCCGGCCAGGCCGGCGGCAACGGTGGTAACGGCGGTGCATATGTGAGCACCAACGGGGCAGGCGTGGGGGCGGCCGCCGGGGACGGCGGCAACGGAGGACTCGGCGCCCCCGGCGGTAACGGTGGTAATGGCGGTGCTGGCGGTTCGCTGGGGTTGGGCCAGGCCACCGGAGTCAACGGCGGGGCCGGCGGCCGCGGCGGTGACGGAGTAGCCGGTCAGACCGGCGGCGCCGGTGGCGCCGGCGGGGCCGGCGGCGAAGGCGGTTCGGTCCGCGGCAGCGGCGGCACCGGTGGTGCCGGCGGCAAGGGCGGTACCGGCGGCGCCGGGGCAGCGGGCGAGACCGAGGTACCGGCGGCGCCGGAGGTAGCGCGAACTCCACGGACTTCCCCTTCCAAACCCAGGTCGGTCCCTCGACCGGTGGTGACGGCGGGGTCGGCGGTGCCGGTGGCACCGGCGGGGCGGGCGGCACCGGCGGCAAGGGTGGAGCCGGCGGGGTTGGTGGCGTACACCACGGTGACGGATTCAGCGACGGCACGCACGGGATCGGCGGCGACGGCGGCACCGGCGGCACCGCCGGGGCCGGCGGCGACGGGGGCACCGGACGTGTGCTCTTCCGATCTGCGACGCGGCCACGGCCGGAAAGGGCGGCACCGGCGGGCACGGCGGAGATGCCGGCGCAGTCGGTCTGGGCGGAGAAGGTGGTGACAGTGGCGGCGGCGCCACCGGCGCCAAGGGCCTCGCGGGCGGGCTTCCCGACGGAACCTCCGGTCATGGCGGAAAAGGCGGCGGCGGCGGCAACGCCACCGCGGCGCCCACCGGCCAACCGCCGGGGGCCGGCGGAACCGGCGGGGCCGGTGGTGACGGCGGCAACCTGGGCAACGGCGGACACGGCGGTACCGGTGGCACGGGTGCGAACGGCGTCCGCGGTGCTGATGGCGTCAACCCGGGCGACCCCGGGACCACTGGTGAGACCGGTGGCGCCGGCGGCGCCGGCGGCAAGGGTGGCCTGGGTGGATCGATCCGGGGTGACGGAGGCACCGGCGGGCTCGGCGGCCACGGCGGCACCGGTGGTGACGGCGGGGACGGGGTCGACGGCGCCCCGGGAACCTCGCTCGGCCAGGCCGGCCAAGCCGGCGGTAACGGCGGTAACGGCGGCAACGGAGGAACCGGCGGGGCCGGTGGGAACGCCGGCGGCGTCGCCTCGGGCGGGAAAGGCTCCGGCGGCGTCAACGGCACCGGCGGCACCGGTGGCGCCGGTGGTGCTGCCGGCAAGCCCGGCGACGGTGGTAACGGCCAGGTCGGCGGGTTCGGGAATCCGGATGGCGGGCGCGGTGGTGACGGCGGCAATCCCGGCAACGTGGGTGTCGGCGGTGCCGGCGGTGACGTGGGCACCGGCGGGACCGGCGGTGGCAAAGGTGCCAACGGCCTTAACGGCGCTGCGGTCACCAGCGGTGGCAACGGCGGCGACGGCGGTCTGGGCGGATACGCCGCTGGTCCGCAGGGTCAGGGTGGCGACGGCGGCGCCGGCGGCAACGGCGGGTCCGTCGGTAACGGCGGCAAAGGCGGCGACGGGGGCAAAGGCCTCGATGGCTCCTACGGGCAGAGCGGCGGGACGGGCGGTGCCGGCACCGCCGGCACCGACGGCGCCCAAGGCGGTAAAGGCGGAGCCGGTGGAAGCGGCGGTTCGATCTCAGGTAACGGCGGCGCCGGCGGCGCCGGGGGAGCCGGTGGCGCGGGCGGCGGTGGCGGCGGTGGCGGCACCGGTGAGTCGGACACCACGTTCCCCTTCACCAACTCCGGCGGCCCGGGTGGGGCGGGCGGCGGCGGCGGTAACGCCGGGGCCGGCGCCGGCGGCGCCGGCGGACAGGCCCTGGGGTCTGGCAACGGCGGGGCCGGTGGCGCCGGCGGAGCCGGGGGCATGGGCGGCAACGGCGGATCCGGCGGCGACGGAGGCGCGGCCGGGGAATTTGCGATTGGCGCCTCAGGCGGTGCGGGCGGTACCGGCGGCAGTGCGGGCAAAGGCGGAGCCGGCGGCCTGGGCGGCGACGGCGGTGCGGCCCACGGATCCGGCACAGGAGGGCTCGGCGGTAACGGTGGATTGGGCGGCTTCGGCGGGAACGCGGGCAATGGCGGCGCCGGTGGCCCTGAGGGCGGCAGCACCCAGGGCGGCAACGGTGGCGCAGGCGGCGCGGCGGGCGACGCGGGCGCCGGCGGCGGTGGCGGCCGCGGCGGCGATTCCGCTAAGGGTCTGGCCGGCGACGGCGGCAACGGCAGCGGCGGCGGCATAACCGGGCTTACCGGCGCCGGTGGCTCCGGTGGCGCCGACGGCGGAGCCCCGGGGGCCAGCGGTAAGGGCGGTACCGGCGGAGCCGGTGGCGCCGGTGGCGATGGTGGCGACGGAAACCCGGCGGCCGGGCCGTCCGGCAACGGCGGCGCCGGCGGGAACGGCGGATACGGCACTAACGGCGGCGGAAAGGGCGGCGCAGGCGGGGACGGCGGCGCCGTCGGCAGCGGCGGCAAAGGCGGGGACGGCGGCTTCGGCGTTCGTTCCGACGGCGCCGACGGCGGTGCCGGTGGCAATGGCGGTGCGATATCCGGCAACGGCGGCGATGGTGGCGCCGGCGGCGGCGGTGCAAACGGCGGCGACGGTGGAGCAGGCGGCATCGCCGGCCCGCAGTCGGGCAACGGCGGCAACGGCGGCGCGGGCGGCTACGGCTTCGGCGTGGCCGGAGCCAACGGCGGCGACGGCGGCGCCGGCGGCAGGGCAGGGCTGTACGGCAACGGCGGCAACGGCGGTGACGGCGGAGCGGCCCTCGACGGAGCCAACGGCGCCGCAGGCGAGCCGTACAGCAATCCGGGCCAGGCCGGCACGGCAGGCGGCAATGGCGGCAACGGCGGGGCCGGCGGCGAGGGCGGTCTGGTCTCCGGAAGCGGCGGCAACGGCGGCAAAGGCGGCGATGGTGGTAACGGCGGCAACGGCGGGGCCGGTGGACCCGGTAAGCCGGCCGGCTTCCTCAGCTCTGGCACCGACGGCGGTCCCGGCGCCAGCGGCGCGGTGGGCGGCAACGGCGGGACCGGCGGCGCGGGCGGTGCAGGTCACGGCGCGGGCAACGGTGGCGCCGGCGGGGCCGGAGGCATTGGCGGGCAGGGCGGCAACGGCGGTAGCGGCGGTGTCGGCGGTAACGGCACAGGGTTCCTCAGCGTGGACAACGGCCACGGCGGACCCGCCGGAAATGGCGCCAACGGCGGGGCCGGCGGCGCCGGCGGCGCGGGTGGCGCGGCCGACGGATCAGGCGATGGTGGTGCCGGCGGTGCCGCCGGTGCCGCGGGTTCCGGCGGTAACGGCG
Source organism: Mycobacterium sp. Z3061 (assembly GCF_031583025.1). Taxonomy (NCBI): domain Bacteria; kingdom Bacillati; phylum Actinomycetota; class Actinomycetes; order Mycobacteriales; family Mycobacteriaceae; genus Mycobacterium; species Mycobacterium pumcae. Next base: position 2,194,779 of record NZ_CP134062.1, read on the forward strand.
GTGTCGGCGGCAACGCCGGCGACGGATATGGGCCTCCCGCGGTCGGCGGAGGGATGGGCGGGGCCGCCGGTAACGGCGGCAAGAGCGCCGTTGGCGGTGCCGGCGGCAGCGCCACCAATGGCTCCGGGGGCGCGGGCGGTGCCGGTGGTACCGGCGGCGGTGGTGGTAGTGGCGGTAATGGCGGACGCGGTGGGTACTACGACGGGGGATCCGGCGGCTCTGCCGGGGACGGCGGTAACGGCGGTCATGGCGGAACCGCCAGCGCGGGGGGTGCCGGTGGTGCCGGCGGCGCCTCGGTCTCAGGATCCGGCGGTGCCGGCGGTGCCGGCGCCGGTGGCGGCGTCGGCGGTAATGGTGGCGTCGGCGGTGCCGGTGGCCAATCCGTAATCGGGAGTAAAGGTGGCGGCGGCGCCAATGGCGGTGGCGGCGGCGCCGGGGGCTCCGGCGGTGCCGGCGGCAGTGGCGTCATTGGCGGTGCGGGCGGTGCCGGCGGCTCGGGTTCGGCAGGCGGCGCCGGCGGCGGTGGGGGCAACGGCGGCAACAACTACGCGACAGAATCAGTTGCCGGTTTTGGCGGCAATGCCGGCAATGGCGGCGTCGGCGGTGGCGGCGGCTCGGGCGGAGCCGGTGGCTTTGGCATCACGCATGGGGGTGCCGGCGGTGCCGGCGGCTCGGCATCGAAGGGTGGCGCCGGTGGTAACGGCGGCAGCGGCGGCCAGAACTTCAGCGCGGGCACCATCTCCCTCGGCGGTGATGGCGGCATCGGTGGCAACGCCGGCAATGCCGGCAACGGCGGCAGCGGCGGCAGCGGCGGGGACTCCGCCGTCGGTGCTGCTGGTAACGGCGGGAACGGCGGCGACGGCGGCTTGGGCGGCGCTAATGGCCACGGCGGTAGTGGCAGGGATGGCGGAAATACGGGTGCCCCGGGTAAGTCCGGCATCGGAGGTGACGGCGGTGCCGGCGGTGCCGGCGGCAATGGTGCGGCATCGGCCGGCCCGTCCGGTAGCGGCGGTGAAGGCGGTGCGGGCGGCGCCGGCGGCACCGGCGGAGCCGATGGCGGTGGTGGCGGTGCCGGCGGTGATGGCGGGTCATTCGGAAACGGCGGAAACGGCGGGGCTGGTGGATTCGGCTCGGCCGGTGCTACCGGCACACACGGCCCGGACGCATACGGCTACGCCGGCTACGGAGGGTTCAACGGCGGGAATGGTGGCGCTGGCGGGGCCGGAGGCGCCGGCGGATCGGTATCCGGCGACGGGGGTGCCGGTGGGATCGGCGGCGTCGGCGGCAATGGCGGTGATGGCGGGGGCGGCGGCAACGGCGCCAGTGACTTCCAAGGCGGCATCATCAGGAACGGCGGAGCAGGCGGCGCCGGCGGCATCGGGGGCAACGGTGGTGTCGGCGGCGCCGGCGGAGATGCCCTCGGCGCCGGTACCGGCGGTGCCGGCGGCGTCGGCGGCAATGCGGGCAAGGGCGGGTCCGGCGGGGCCGGCGGTCTCGGTGGTTCGCTGCCGTCCAGCGCCGCCGGCGGTAACGGAGGCAACGCGGGCAACGGCGGAACCGGCGGAACCGGCGGTAACGGCGGCGACTCCGCGTCCGAGAAGGCCGGCGACGGCGGCAACGGTGGCGCCGGTGCGGTGGCCGGTACACGGGGCACCGGCGGTACCGGCAACCCAGATTATTCGGGCGCCAACGGAAGCCCCGGTCTGGTCGGCGTCGGCGGTCCAGGCGGCGGTGGCGGTTCCGGCGGGACCGGGGATTCACCCGCCAACGACGGCGCCGACGGTCTCCCCGGCCCCGGTGCCCCGTGACCGCCGGCCGGGTCGCCAAAAACGGCCTCCGGATCGCCGACCCGGTAGCCTCTCCAGGTTGTGACTGCCCGCAACCGCGTCCGCGTCGCCGTCGTGTTCGGCGGGCGCAGCAATGAGCACGCCATCTCGTGCGTGTCGGCGGGCAGCATCCTGCGCAACCTGGACCCGCAGCGGTTCGACGTCGTCGCGATCGGTATCACGCCGGATGGCTCCTGGGTGCTCACCGACGGTGACCCCGCCGCGCTGTCGATCAACAACCGTCAACTGCCCGGGGTCAGTGCGGAGTCCGGCACCGAACTCGCCCTGCCGGCCAGCCCCCGGTCGGAGATTCTGGGCGCCGTCGACGTCGTGTTCCCGGTGCTGCACGGACCCTACGGCGAGGACGGCACGATCCAGGGACTGCTCGAACTCGCCGGTGTCCCGTATGTGGGCGCCGGGGTGCTGGCCAGTGCCGCCGGCATGGACAAGGAGTTCACCAAGAAACTGCTCGCCGCCGAGGGACTCCCGGTCGGCGACTACACGGTCCTGCGGCCGTCACAACCGACGCTCCACCCGGAGGAACGCGAACGGCTGGGCCTGCCGGTGTTCGTCAAGCCGGCACGGGGCGGCTCGTCGATCGGCGTCAGCCGGGTGGCCAGCTGGGACGATCTGCCCGCCGCAATCGCCGCCGCCCGCAGCCATGACCCGAAGGTCATCGTCGAAGCGGCGATCAACGGCCGCGAGCTGGAATGCGGTGTCCTCGAAATGCCCGATGGCACAATCGAAGCCAGCACGCTGGGGGAGATCCGGGTGGCCGGGGTGCGCGGACGCGAAGACGGCTTCTACGACTTCGAGACCAAGTACCTCGACGACGCAGCCGAATTGGACGTGCCCGCCAAGGTTGCCGACGACATCGCGGATACGTTGCGGCAGTTGGCGATTCGCGCATTCGAGGCCATTGGCTGTCAGGGCCTGGCCCGGGTGGACTTCTTCCTCACCGACGCTGGCCCGGTTATCAACGAGATCAACACCATGCCGGGGTTTACCACCATCTCGATGTACCCGCGGATGTGGGCGGCCAGTGGGGTCGACTATCCGACCCTGCTGGCCACCATGGTGGACACCGCCCTGGCCCGCGGCGTGGGTTTGCGCTAGCGCCTCGTCCGCGGCGGCCGGTAGCCGATCGGCACCGCCGCGACGGTGGCCTCGACCACCCGGACAACTCGCGACGTCCGGCTGGGTCAATTTTGTTGTGGCATATGTGATTCGGCGTCTCGGATCTGGTGTGCGAGCGGGGCCTACGGGGTCCGCTTATCGAGTAATCGGGCCGGTTCTTCGCTGGCTTATTCGCCGCTCGTCTATTGCAGGAAATCCTGCTGGGAGTTGATGATCATGTCGTCTTTTGTGGTTGTGGGACCGGAGTTGTTGTCGGCAGCGCTGTCGGACTTGGGTGGAATCGGATCTGAGCTCACCGCTGCCGGGTCGGCGGCGGCGATGTCTACTACGGGGTTGGTGGCGGCTGCCGGCGATGAGGTGTCGGCGGCGATCGCGGAACTGTTCGGCGCGTTCGGCCGCGAGTATCAGGCGGTCAGTGCCCAGGCGGCCGTTTTTCACGCGGATTTCGTGAGGTCGCTGGCGGGGGCGGCGAGCGCTTATGGGGGTGCGGAAGCGGCCAGTGTGTGGTCGTTGGAATCGCTGGGGCAACAGGTTTTGGGGGCGGTCAATGCACCGGCGGACTCGTTGTTGGGTCGGCCGCTGATCGGTCCCGGCGCCGATGGAGCGGCGGGGTCGGGGGCCGCCGGTGGCGCAGGTGGACTTTTGTTCGGGCGGGGCGGTAACGGCGGGTCTGGGGCAGCGGGGCAGGCAGGTGGAGCCGGCGGTGCCGCTGGCATGTTCGGTTCCGGCGGTAACGGCGGCGCCGGCGGGGCCGGTGCGTCGGGCGGCGCGGGCGGCACTGGAGGCTGGTTGTCCGGCAATGGGGGTGCCGGCGGTATGGGTGGGATCGGTGCTTCCGGTGGCGCCGGGGGGAATGCGTTGTTGGTGGGTTCTGGTGGTGCTGGCGGCATGGGCGGTTCCGGGTCGGGTGGCGCGGCGGGGTCGGCCGGAGCACCGGGGACGGCGGTTGCCGCCGGAGGTACCGGCGGTGCGGGCGGCGACGGCGGCGGCGCCGGCAACGGTGGTGCCGGGGGCCGCGGTGGCATGGTGTTCGGCGACGGCGGAGCCGGCGGCGCCGGTGGGGTCGGTGGTGCCGGCGGTTCCGGCGGGGCCGGTGGCGCGGGGTGGGCGGCGACCGCCGCCGGTGCTGACGGTGGTGACGGTGGCGATAGCGGCACCGGCGGGCATGGCGGTAGCGGTGGTGCCGGAGGGGCCGGTGGGCAGGGTCACGGCTTGTTGGGACGCGCCGGGGTCAATGGTTCCGGGGGAACCGGAGGTGCCGGCGGTAACGCGGGGGCTGCCGGTAACGGCGGAGTCGGGGGTGCCGGAGACGCGCTGACCGCCGGTGGTGCCGGTGGCGCTGGTGGCGACACCGGCGGTGTCGGCGCCGGCGGGATGGGCGGTTCGGCGGGCGGCCCGGGTGCCGCCGCGGGCGCTGCGGGTGCGGCGGGGACATTGGTGGCGGGCGGTAACGGCGGGGCCGGCGGAGCCGGCTTCAGCGCTACTCAAGCAGGCGCGTCAGGCACTGGCGGGGGTGCTGGTGGTGCGGGAGGCAGCCATGGCAACGGTGGAGCCGGGGGTGCCGGCGGCGACGGTGCGGCGGGTGCCGAAGGCGCCGCCGGGGTGGCTGGGGCCGAGTCGGGCGGTAACGGTCGGGCTGGTGGTGCTGGTGGTGCCGGCGGGGCCGGGGGTGCTGGTGGCTCGATCGAGGGTGCCGGTGGAGTCGGTGGGGCTGGTGGACACGGCGCGCGCGGTGGTGACGGCGGGGTCGGGGTCACTGGTGCGGATGCGAGCACCCCTGGTGGGGCGGGGCGTGATGGCGGTTCCGGTGGTGATGGCGGGCGCGGCGGTGATGGCGGTAACGGCGGGGCCGGGGGTGTGGCCGCTGATGGCACGGCTGCCGCTGCGGGTGCGGGCGGTAACGCCGGAAGCGGCGGCAACGGCGCCACCCCGGGTAATGGCGGGGCGGGTGCGGCCGGGGATGTCGATCATCTTGACGGTGGGGCCGGCGGCAAGGGCGGTAACACCGGTGTGGGCGGCGGCGCGGGCATCGGGGGCAGCGGCAGCAGCCGCGGCGCCGACGGCAGTGCGGGGACCGGGCCGACCGGAGTGCTGGGCAACGGCGGTCACGGCGGCGACGGCTACAGCCCGACCGCCGTCGGTGGCGGTGATGGCGGTGCCGGGGGTGCTGGTGGTGCGGGAGGCAGCCGCGGCAACGGCGGAGCCGGTGGTGCCGGCGGCAACGGCGCGGCGGGTACCGAAGGCGCTGCGGGGGTGGCTGGGGCTGAGTCGGGCGGCAATGGTCGGGCTGGTGGTGCTGGTGGTGCCGGCGGGGCCGGGGGTGCTGGTGGTTCGATCGAGGGTGCCGGTGGAGTCGGTGGGGCTGGTGGACACGGCGCGCGCGGTGGTGACGGCGGGGTCGGGGTCACTGGTGCGGATGCGAGCACGGCTGGTGGGGCGGGGCGTGATGGCGGTTCCGGTGGTGATGGCGGGCGCGGCGGTGACGGGGGTAATGGCGGGGCTGGTGGGGTGGCCGCTGATGGCACGGCTGCCGCTGCGGGTGCCGGCGGTAATGCCGGAAGCGGCGGCAACGGCGCCACTCCTGGTAATGGCGGGGCGGGTGCGGCCGGGGATGTCGATCATCTTGACGGTGGGGCCGGCGGCAAGGGCGGTAACACCGGTGTGGGCGGCGGCGCGGGCATCGGGGGCAGCGGCAGCAGCCGCGGCGCCGACGGCAGTGCGGGGACCGGGCCGATTGGAGTGCTGGGCAACGGCGGTCACGGCGGCGACGGCTACAGCCCGACCGCCGTCGGTGGCGGTGATGGCGGTGCCGGGGGTGCTGGTGGTGCGGGCGGTAGCCGCGGCAACGGCGGAGCCGGTGGTGCCGGCGGTAACGGCGCGGCGGGTGCCGACGGCGCCGCGGGGGTGGCCGGGGCTGAGTCGGGCCGCGACGGCGGTGCCGGTGGTGCCGGCGGTGCCGGCGGAGCCGGGGCGCTGGCGGGTCCATCACCGGGAGCGGTGGAGTCGGTGGGGCTGGTGGACACGGCGCGCGCGGTGGTGACGGCGGGGTCGGGGTCACTGGTGCGGATGCGAGCACCCCTGGTGGGGCGGGGCGTGATGGCGGTTCCGGTGGTGATGGCGGGCGTGGCGGTGACGGTGGTAACGGCGGGGCTGGCGGGGTGGCCGCTGATGGCACGGTTGCCGCTGCGGGTGCGGGCGGTAACGCCGGGAGCGGCGGTAACGGAGCCACCCCGGGTGATGGCGGCGCCGGTGCAGCCGGCGGCTCACTGACCGGTCACGGCGGGGCCGGTGGGAAGGGCGGCGATACCGGGTTCGGCGGGGCCGGCGGACTCGGCGGGAGTGGTCTGACAAAGGGAACCGATGGTGCCGACGGGGCCACACCGACCGGGGTGATGGGCAATGGCGGGGCCGGCGGGGCCGGGGCGCATGCCGCGGCCGCCGGGGTCAGCGGCGGTGACGGGGGAGCCGGGGGTGCGGGCGGTAACCGGGGCAACGGCGGCAACGGTGGTACCGGCGGCGATGGGGCGGTCGGCAAGACCGGCGACGATGCCGTCACCGCTGGCGACGCCGGCTTCCAGGGTGGGACTGGCGGGACCGGCGGCGTCGGCGGAGCCGGCGGCTTGGGCGGTTCGATCTCCGGCCACGGCGGAGATGGCGGTGCCGGTGGTAAGGGCGGAACCGGCGGAACCGGCGGTGCCGGTGCCAACGGTGCGGACGCGACCAACGCCGGTGGGCAGGGTCAGAAGGGTGGTGACGGCGGTAAAGGCGGCACTGGTGGGACCGGCGGGGCCGGCGGTAACGCGGGCGGGGTCGCTGCGGGCGGCTCCGGCGCGGCGGGCCTGAACGGCGTCGGCGGCGACGGGGGCACCGGCGGTACCTCGGGCAGCGCCGGTGATGGCGGCAAAGGCGGGACTGGTCTGCCCGACGGCGGGCGCGGCGGTGACGGCGGTGACCCGGGCGCGGGCGGTGACGGCGGTGTCGGCGGGGCGACAGGTGCCGGCGGTAGCGGCGGCGGCACTGGCCACACCGGCGCTACCGGCGCCACCGCCACCAGCGGCGGCAACGGCGGGCGGGGCGGCGACGGTGCCCAGGGCGCCCCCGGCCAGGTCGGCGGTGCAGGTGGAGCCGGCGGTAACGGCGGGGCGGTCGGCAATGGCGGAACCGGCGGCACCGGCGGTACCGGAGCTACCGGCGCTCACGGCGATGACGGCGCGACTGCGGGCGCGTCCGGTGGTGACGGCGGGACAGGCTGGGCCGGCGGCGTCGGCGGAGCCGGCGGCTTGGGCGGTTCGGTCTCCGGCCACGGCGGAGCCGGCGGTACTGGTGGTGTGGGCGGTACGGGCGGAGTCGGTGGGGCCGGGATCGACGGGGCGAATGCGTCCGCCCTCGGCGCCGACGGCGGCAACGGCGGTAACGGTGGTGCCGGCGGCACCGGCGGGACAGGTGGGGCCGGCGGTGCCGCCGGAGGCGTCGCCGCGGGCGGTTCGGGTTCGGTGGGAGTCAACGGCACCGGCGGCGCCGGGGGCACCGGCGGCGCGGCCGGCACACCCGGTGACGGAGGCAACGGCGGCAACGGCGTCCCCGACGGTGGACGCGGCGGTGATGGCGGCAACCCCGGAGCCGTGGGCAAGGGCGGATCCGGCGGAGATGCGGGCACCGGCGGCAGTGGCGGCAGCAAGGGCGACGACGGCGGCACGGGTGCCGCCGTGACCAGCGGCGGCAACGGCGGCAACGGCGGCCAGGGCGGCACCGGCCCGACGGGAGCTCAGGGCGGGCAAGGCGGTCAGGGGGGTGCCGGCGGCAACGGCGGATCAGTCGGCAACGGCGGTAACGGCGGAGCAGGCGGAGCCGGCTCGAACGGCGCAACCGGCACCCAAGGCGGGACGGGCATTGCGGGAGGGACCGGAGGAGCCGGCGCCAGTGGCGGCGCCGGCGGTGCCGGAGGAATGGGTGGCGTGACCTCGGGGAACGGCGGCACCGGCGGTGCCGGTGGCACCGGCGGTAACGGCGGGGTCGGTGGCGCGGGCGGCAACGGCGAGTCGCACTACTTCTTCCAAGATGGCGACCCCGGCCAAATCGGCGGGACCGGTGGTGAGATCGGAAGAGCACACGTGCGGCAACGGCGGTGGCGGCGGAGACGACCTGCATGGCGGCAATGACGCCGGGGCCGGCGGTATCGCCGGCGACGGGGGTTCCGGCGGCAATGGTGCTGCCGGCGGCACTGGCGGCCTGGCCTACGGGTCGGGCGACGGCGGTGGTGCCGGGGCCGCCGGGGCCGGCGGTGACGGTGGTCATGGCGGCAACGGCGCACGCGGCGGCGACACCTTGCTTGGTGACAGCGGAGCGGGCGGGGCTGCCGGCAATGGCGGCCGCGCCGGCAATGGCGGCCTCGGCGCCCAGGGTGGCTCGGCGCTGGGCTCGGGCAATGGAGGTGCCGGTGGCGCCGCCGGCGCGGCGGGGAACGGAGGTGGTGGTGGCACCGGAGGTGACGGCGGAGTCGCCGCACACGAGTCCGGGCAAACCAACGTGGGCGGTGTAGGCGGCAACGGCGGTGCCGGCGGTGCCGCCGGTGCCGGCGGTAACGGTGGCCTCGGTGGCAACGCCATTTCCGGTTCCGGCGGCAATGGCGCCGGTGGTAGCAATGGCGGCTCTGGGGGTGCGGGCGGCGCTGGTGGCTTCGCCGGAACAGCAGGCTCTCTCGCCAGCTCCGGCGGGGCCGGCGGCGGCGGTGGTGTCGGCGGCGCCGGTGGCAACGCCGGCGACGGCGGCATCTCCAGTTCCGGCCCCGGCGGCAGCGGAGCCAACGGTGGCAACGGTGGCCGGGGCGGGGACCACGGCGCCGGCGGCCTCGGCGATCCGAACGGTGCTCCTGGTGCGCCCGGCGGCGGCGGGGTCTTCGGCGACGGCAGCTCGGGGGGTGCGGGCGTACCGGTTGGTCTCCCTGGCGCCGACGGCCACGACGGCGCTGCCGGTACGTGATGTCCACTGCCGGGTTCCCAAGGGACATCGCAGAAGCGTTGCGGTAGTTGGCGAGTCGGGTGTTGAAGGCCAGCGTGGGCCGGCGACCGGCCGGCTAGCGAGCCGGTGCCGGGTCGATCGGCACCGCGGTGATGATGCGGTCAATGATGCGCGAAAGATCCTGAATCGGAACAGGTCCCGACCCGGTGGGCAGCGTGAGCGCCACATACACCGGACGGTCCACGGTGTACCAGGTGGTGGTGCCGGCATCCGTCGCCCCTCGGTCACCCACCCGGAACCACTGGACCGTGTCGACGACCTGGATCGGCGACCCCACCACGAACTCGTCCGGGCGTTCCAGACCGCAGCGCATGATGACCGGCTCCGCGTTGTTCACCGACCGCCAGGCGCGGGCACTCTCGGGCGCCGGCTCGGCTATCTCGGCGCGCCGAAAACTCCCGAGTTGCTCGGGCAGCGCGTCGATCAGCGATTTGCAGGCGGGACTGGCGGCGTGCGGTGCCGCCACGGCAGGCAGCGTCACCGGTTGCTGCCGCGGGTGCCGGGTGGCCGCGAGCACCAGGATCGCCCCGATGGTTGCCACAGCCAGGACCAGGGCGGCGATCATGGCGGCGCGTGGCGGGCCGCCGGATTCGGCCGCGTCTGTCACCTGCCTGTCTCCTCTGCGATCCGACGCACGGCCACGACTACACTGGCCCGGTCCGCCCGAATGGGTTGGAACCCAACTTACCGCAGGTCGGACGGCCGTCCGGGGGGCGTCACACGGCCACAGCGCAGAGATGAGGTGAGGTGCTCGACGACGCATCGGGGCAGTCCCCGACGTTGCAGCAGGTCGGCGAGTTCGCGGTGATCGAGCGGTTGGTGCGAGACCGTCGGCAGCCCGCCGCCGTCACGCTCGGTCCCGGCGACGACGGGGCCGTGGTGTCGGGCAGCGATGAACGCACCGTGGTGTCGGTCGACATGTTGGTGCAGGATCGGCACTTTCGGCTGGACTGGTCAACGCCGTACGACGTCGGTCGCAAGGCGATCGCCCAGAACGCCGCCGACATCGAGGCGATGGGCGCCCGGCCCACCGCGTTCGTGGTGGGTTTCGGGGCGCCGGGCGACACTCCGGAGGCGCAGGCTGCTGCGCTGGTGGACGGCATGTGGGAAGAGGCGCGCCGGGTCGGCGCCGGCATCGCGGGCGGTGACCTGGTCAGCTGTCCGCAGTGGGTGATATCGGTGACGGTGCTGGGAGATCTCGAGGGTCGGGCGCCGGTGTTGCGGTCCGGCGCGCGGCCCGGCTCGGTGGTCGCAGTCGCTGGTGATCTGGGTCGCTCGGCTGCCGGATATGACCTGTGGCGCAAGGAGATTGATGATTTCGACGGTCTTCGCCACCGGCACCTGGTGCCATTGCCGCCGTATGGCGAGGGGGCGATGGCCGCGGCCGCCGGCGCTACGGCGATGATCGACGTCTCCGACGGCCTGGTGGCCGATCTGCGGCATGTCGCAGAGGCGTCCGGGGTGACCATCGACCTGTCCACCGAGGCGCTGGCCGTCGACCATGACGCGGTGTCGCAGGCGGCCGAGGCCGTCGGCGCCGATCCCTGGGCGTGGGTGCTCGGCGGCGGCGAAGATCATGCCCTGGCGGCGTGTTTCGCCGATGCGGCGCCGGCCGGGTGGCGGGTGATCGGGCATGTTCTCGAGGGACCGGGCCGGGTGCTGGTCGACGGCAAGGAGTGGGAGGGATACGCGGGGTGGCAATCGTTCCAATAGGGTGGCGACGATGACGGTCTACGCAATCGCCCAGCTCAGATTCACCGATCGAGCGGCCTATGACCGGTACCAGGCGGGGTTCATGGACGTCTTCCGCCGCCATTCCGGAACAGTGCTCGCCGCCGACGAGTCACCCGTGGTGGTCGAGGGGGAGTGGGACCGCGAGAAAGTGGTGCTGATGTCGTTCCCCGACGAGACCGCCTTCGACGATTGGGCGCAATCGCCGGAGTATCAGGAGATTTCGCGGGACCGCCGGGCCGGTGCCGACACCGTGGTGCTGCTGGTGAAGGGGCTGTCATGACCGCGCGTCCGCTCGGTGAACTCGTCGAGCAGGGCTGGGCGACGGCGCTGGAACCGGTGGCCGACCAGGTGAGCCGGATGGGGCAGTTTCTGCGGGACGAGATCGCGGCCGGTCGACGGTACCTGCCCGCCGGCCCGAACGTGTTGCGCGCCTTCACTTATCCTTTCGAAGACGTCCGGGTGCTGATCGTGGGCCAGGACCCCTACCCGACGCCCGGCCACGCGGTGGGTCTGAGCTTCTCGGTGGCGCCGGACGTGCGCCCGCTGCCCCGCAGCCTGTCCAACATTTTCGACGAATACAGCGCCGACCTCGGCTTCCCGCAGCCTTCCAACGGCGACCTGACACCCTGGTCCCAGCGCGGTGTGATGCTGCTCAACCGGGTGCTCACCGTGCGTCCCAGCAATCCGGCGTCACACCGGGGCAAGGGCTGGGAAGCCGTGACGGAGTGCGCCATTCGCGCACTGGTGGGGCGCGAGCAGCCGCTGGTGGCGATCCTGTGGGGGCGCGACGCCTCTACGCTCAAACCGATGCTGGCCGAAGGAAACTGCGTCGCCATCGAATCGCCGCACCCGTCGCCGCTGTCCGCCTCGCGTGGCTTCTTCGGGTCGCGGCCGTTCAGTCGCGCCAATGGACTGCTCACCGGAATGGGGGCCGACCCGATCGATTGGAAGCTGCCGTGACCGAGATGACCGCATTGCGGGCGCACCACCGTGGCGGCCCGGAAGTGCTGGCTGTCGAGTCGGCGCCGGTGCCGGTCCCGGCGCCAGCCGAAGTGCTGGTCGCCGTGCATGCCGCGGCCATCACGTTCGACGAGTTGACGTGGGAAGAGACGTGGACGCGCGACGGGGTCGATCGGACGCCGACGATCGTGTCGCACGAAGTGTCGGGCGTCGTCGCCGAAATCGGGCCGGGGGTTCAGGATTTCCAGCCCGGCGACGAGGTGTACGGGCTGGTCGGATTCGACCGCGACGGCGCCGCAGCCGAATTCGTCGCCATGCCGGCGACCGACCTGGCCGCCAAACCGTCGACCGTGTCCCACCCGGTCGCCGCGGCGCTGCCGCTGGCCGGGCTCACCGCGCTGCAGGCCCTGGTAGACCACGCCGCGGTGCGGCCTGGCGAGAAGGTGCTGGTTCACGGCGGTGCGGGGGGAGTGGGTGCTTTGACGGTCCAACTCGCGGCCCAGTCGGGAGCCGAGGTCACCGCAACTGTGCGCAGCGACACCGGCGAGCTCGTCCGCGGGTTCGGTGCCCGGCACGTGATCGACACGCGCACCGACACATTCGACGGCGCAGCCTACGACGTCGTCATCGACACCGTGGGCGGTGAGACCCTGGACCGGTCGTTCGGTGTACTGCGCCGCGGTGGCCGCCTGGTCACCCTGAGCGCACCGCCGCCACCGGGCAAAGACACCGAATTCGGCGTCACCGCAACGTTCTTCATCGTCACCGCCGACCGGCGCCAGCTCACCGAACTTGCTGGACTCGTCGACGGCGGCCGTCTGCATGTCGAGATCGCCCGAACCTTCGCGCTCGCCGACGGCCGGGAAGCGTACGAAAGCGGCAGCCGCCCCGGCCGGCGGGCCGGAAAGACCGTCCTCGTCGTCCGCGATTGACCCTGTCAGGATGAAGCCCGTGTACGACCTCGAGGACACCATCCGTCAGCGCCGGTCCAGCCGCATGTTCCTGCCCGAACCGGTGCCGCGACAGTTGGTCCAAGAGTCGCTGGAGCTGGCGATGCGTGCTCCGTCGAACTCCAATGTCCAGCCGTGGCGAATGGTTTTCACCAGCGGCGCCGCCAGGGACCGGTTGGTTTCGGCTCTGTTGGCCAAGGCCCGCGCCGAACCACCCCGGGTTCCGCAACTGCCACCGGCCTTTGCCCACCTGCGGCGCGCACTGGGTGCGCAGGTCTACGGCTCGATGGGCATCGCCCGCGACGACGCCCCCGGGCGCCAGCAAGCGGTGCTGCGCAACTGGGAATTCTTCCGCGCCCCGCTCGGCGGGGTCGTGTTCATGCACGAGGACCTGGATGTCGTCGACAGCATGGGTGTCGGGATGTTCCTGCAGAACCTGCTGCTGGCGTTGACCGCTCGCGGCCTGGGCACCTGTGTCCAGGTGTCGATCGCCGGCTATCCCGAGATCGTCCGGGAGCAACTGGGCATCGGCGCGGACATGCGCATCCTGTGCGGGCTGGCGGTCGGCTACCCCGACCCGGACTTCCCGGCCAACTCGTTACGGATCGGCCGCGACAGTCTGCACAAGCACGTGATGTTCCTCGACGAATGACCTAACTGCCCGGGAAATTCACGTCCTTCGTCACGGTCTTCCATTCCTCGATCGATGCCGAGGTCGCAGTGATTTTGTCCCGCATCGCTTTCAGAACGTCACGTCCCAGCAGCAGCCGCAACGGGGGATCGTCGAGTTCGGTCACCATCAGTACCGCCTCGGCGACCTTGCGCGGGTCGCCCGGCAGGTGGTCGGCGAACTGCTTGATCAGGTCCTTGCGTGCGGCGACGTCGGCGTAATCGGCGATCGGCGTGCCGGTTTCCTTCATCGATCTGGTCGCCCAGTCGGTGCGGAACGCGCCGGGTTCGATCGCCGTCACCTTGATCCCGAGTGGTCGGACCTCGGTGGCCAGGGCTTCGGTCACCGCCTCCAGTGCGAACTTGGTCGACGAGTAATAGGCGTTGGGCGGGTTAGCCACCAGGCCGGTCATCGACGAGATGTTGATGATGTGACCGGCGCGGCGGGCGCGCATCGCCGGCAGCACCGCCTTGATCATGTCGACCGCGCCGAAGTAGTTGACGTCGAACAGTTTCCGGACCTCCGCGTCCTCGCCCTCCTCCACCGCCGACAGATACCCATGACCGGCGTTGTTGACCAGCACGTCGATCCCGCCGAACGCCTGTTCGGCCGCCGCGACCGCGGCGGAGATCTGAGCGGCGTCGGTGACGTCGAGTGCCACCGCCAAAGCGTGCGAGCCGAATTCGTCTGCCAGGTCCTGCACCGCCTCGGCCCGCCGCGCGGTCACCACCACGCTGTGTCCGGCTTGCAGAGCGCCACGGGCGATCTCGCGGCCGAAACCGGTGGAGCAGCCCGTCACCAACCACCGCGCCATCTCAGGCCGTCCCTTCCGGCAGGCGCCGCAGATAGGCTGCCCGCCGGTCGGCCAGCTCCGCCGCGCGTTGTTCGGAGCTCACCCGCGGCAAATCAGGTACCTCGGCATCCAGCCGGTCCAGCTTGACCACGCGCCCGTGCGCGCCCAGACCCGCGCGCGGTCCCGTCGCACCGAATTCCGCCATCCGCAGCGTCAGGATGGCTTCGCGCAGCCCGTCGGTGTCGATCCAATTCGCCACGCCCGGATCGTCCGGCGAGATCACGTAGGTGTAGGTCCCGTCGTCGTTGGCCACCGACTGCGCCTTGTTGAGGCTGCCGGTGCGGTCGACGATGTCCAGCGTGGTGCCCCAGATATTGCTCAGCGGCACCGTGAAGTATTCGGCGCCACCATCATTGAGGTCGACCACGAACGCCTCGTCGGGCGCCAGGTCAAACCGGCCCATGACGTAGAACTGGTTGCGCATCGCGCCGTCGCTGTCCGCGGACCAGGCCAGGTCGAACCGGTTGGCCGGCATCTTGTACACGCCGTGGCTGAGCTTGCCGGTGAAGTTCGCGAAGTACGCCATCATCGACGCCGTCGCCTCCGCCTGCTCGTCACGAGTGCGGGCCGGCACCGACGGCGCGCTCCCAAGCCGTTGTATCTCAAAGTGGTTGGGATCGTCGCGAGCCCAGTCGAGCAGCACGTCGCGGATGTAGAACTCGTGCGCTTGCGGGGTGCTCTGTACGTGGTTCGGCCGGCTGCCCGCCGGGTCGGCGTCGACGGTGATGGTGAAGCTGCCGTCGGAGTCGACCTCCATGGTGCGGCCGTTGAGCACGTCGACGGTGCCCATGTGCGCGTCCCACAGGGTGAAGTAGTTCTCGGTCATCCGGTGCTCACCTACCCGCCCGTGGATCTCGTAGCGTTCGTCTCCGGAGATTGGTATCACCCGGTACACGCTGTCGGGATTGTCTATGCCCCAACGGGATCCGGGAATACTTCGACCGTCCACCGGGTGCGCCAGCCGGGTGATGCAGCTGACCTTGGGCCGCAGCTTGTCCTGGTTGGACGACCACACCGCCGCCGAGAACATCACCTCGGCGAACGCGTCGTCGAACCGCTCGCGCATCGCCTCGGACGCCTTCGCGCGGCCGAGCCACGTCTGGGCGACGTCGCGGTAGGCGGCCTTGACGGTGGGGTGCTCGATCAACTCCAGCGCGGCCAGTTCCTGTTCGCGCTGGGACGCCGTGGACACCGGGTGGTCGGTCATGCGTTGCTCCCGTCTCGGAAACGCTTGTTGTACAACGTGAATCGTTCGTCGACCTGCTCGGGCCGCAGGCCGTATTCGGCCAGCCGGTACGGCGGGCGGGACGCTTCGCGCGGGCGCACCCGCAGCCAGTGCCGCATGGCATCCTGGGCCTGATCGGTCAGCGGCTCACCGATGGCCGCGTATACGCGGGCCACCTGTCCGATCGGGTCCGCCACCGCATCGTCGAACTGAATGTCGGTGACGCAGCCGGAGTCCCAACCGTCCCGGACCGTCATCGCCCGGTCGTTGCTCCATCCCATGCGTTGCAACCACTCCGCGCCGACCCGGTACGGGTCGACGGTGTCGGCGTGCATCGCATGCAACGTCGCGTTCAGGCTGGCCCCCGACGCGATCGTGGTCCGCGGGTCGCGGTGCATGTGGACGAGGTGCAGGCCGGGGAACCTGGCGCGCAACAGATCCAGATAACCCAGGTGGGCCGGCGACTTGAGGACCCAGCGCCGCCCCGCCGCACCTCGGCGGCGTTTCTGCCACTGCAGAAACTGCAGCATGCGGTACAGGTAGTCGTAGGCGGGCGTGAAGTCCTGCTCGTCGAGCCAGGACCGGTAGTGCGGCAGATGTGCGCCGGACTCGGGGACGTGTGAGAGGAAAGCGTCGGCCAGGAAGACGATCTCCTCTTCGGCTTCTCGCGCGTACATCGGGTGGATGGTGAACAGGTCCGGCGCGAGTTCGCGCGACTTCGCTTCGCGCGCTTCGCTGATCGCGATGCGGGGGTCGGTACCGGTGAACGCCTCGTCGAGCTTCGGCGCGGCCTCGACCACTTCCCAGCCGTAAGCGCACAGGAACCGCGGGTCGGCCGCCAGCAGTCGTTGCACCAGAGTCGTTCCGCTGCGCATCATTCCGACGACGACGATCGGGGCAGCGACCCACTCGTCGAGGATTTCGGGGTGCCGCCGGATCCACTCCTGCGTGCGAAGCCGCATCCGCAGGCTGTGCACGATGCCGGACCGCAGGATGTGGGTGCCGATCATGTTGAGGTCGGCACGCGCATAGTCGGCCAGCAGCACCCGCAGCGGACCTTCGAAATCGCCCGGGCCCCAATCGGTCAGCGACTCCTTGCGTTGCGCCTCGGCCAGCACCGCCGGGGCGTCGAACGGCGTCACCACTAGAACTTCAGATGCCGGCTGACATCGCCAACCTGATCGACGAACATGGTGCGGCTGTCGAACCACCAGGTGCCGTCGAGTCGGTGGAACGTGTCCTTGTAGTGCCCGGTCACTATCACCTGCAGCGGCAGCTCGGGGGTGGCCTGCGTGACGCAGTAATACGACGTGCTGGTCGCGGTTCCGGCGGCGTCGTCGATGTGCAGCTGCACGTTGGTGGTGTTGTGCTTGGTCTTCGGGGTGCCGTCCTCGTAGATCCGGGTGGCCATTTCATACATCTGGCGCACCCGGGCGGCTCCGGCGAACACCGTCTCCGGCGGACCGTCCTCGACGCCGCAGATGCGGCCATGCTCGAAGAGCCTCGCGACCCCGTCCAGGTCGCCGCCGTCCAGAAGTTGCGCGTAGGTGTAGATCAGGTTGGTGATGGCGATAGCGCTGTCACTCACGTGGAAACCACCTCGGCTGTACTCCGTTGTTTACGCCAGACCCTCTGGTGACGTTACTTGGAGGCCGGGGAGGACCGGCAATCGCACTTCCGCTGCAGATTTACCGGGGGCGAGCCGCCACGAGCGAGGCGTCAGCCGCGGGTGACCTTGCCGGCCTTGATGCACGACGTGCAGACGTTGAGGCGCTGCTTGTTGCCGCCGGGGCGGGTCACGGCGTGCACGGTCTGAACGTTCGGGTTCCACCGGCGGCTGGTGCGGCGGTGGGAGTGCGACACCGACTTACCGAAGCCGGGGCCTTTCCCGCAGATATCGCACACAGCGGCCATGGTTCAAACTCCTCAAGTCTGTTGCTGGGGTCCGGTGACTCCGTGAACGGGTCCGGGAAACTGAGCCGGAATAGCCCAGGATAGCCCAGGGGAGTCCCAGGATACCGACTGTGGTCGGCAACCTCCAAAACGCCTCCCGGCGGCTGTCGCCCCGGCTGACTAGGCTCTTGCACGGCTACTCTGGCGCGCACCGGGGGCCCGGAACATGCAATAAGGAGGTGGGGTCGGGTTGGTCACGTCGGATCGTCCGTTGGACGGCTTGGCCCTGCGCGACTGGGCGCACACCGCGGTCAGCGACCTGATCACCCACATCGACGAGATCAACCAGCTCAACGTGTTCCCGGTCGCCGACTCCGACACCGGCGCAAACATGCTGTTCACGATGCGTTCCGCGCTGGCGCAAGCCGACACGGAAGCCGATCGGGACACCGACGTGGCCCGGGTGGCCGCCGCGCTGTCCGCCGGGGCGGTCACCGGCGCGCGTGGCAATTCCGGGGTGATCCTGTCCCAGATTCTGCTGGGTATCGCCGAGGTGACCGCGGATGCGGCCGGCGACGCCGGCGGCGACCTGCCCGCCATGGACGCGGCGACGCTCGGTGCGGCGCTGTGGCGTGGGGTGGAGCTGGTGGTGGCTTCGATGGGGGGCGACGAGGTTCCGGGGACCATCGTTTCGGTGTTGCGGGCGGCCGCCACTGCCGTCGAGCAGTCCGCGGCGGCCGGCGACACGCTGCCCCGCGCGGTCATCGACGCGGGAGACGCGGCGGTGGTGGCCTTGGAGAAGACCACCGAGCAGCTTGACGTGCTCGCCGACGCCGGCGTGGTCGACGCCGGCGGGCGGGGTCTGCTGGTCATGCTGGACTCACTGCGCTCGACCATCACCGGAAGCGCGCCCGCACGGTCCATCTACGAGCCCTCGCCACACTCGCGGCCCGCCGACACCGCCGCCCGGCGTCCGGCCCCGCAGTTCGAGGTGATGTACCTGCTGGCCGGCTGCGACGCGGCGGCGGCCGACACGCTGCGCGACCGGCTCGGCGAACTCGGCGATTCGGTGGCCCTCGCAGCGACCCCCTCGGACAGCTATTCGGTGCATGTCCACACCGACGACGCCGGCGCCGCCATCGAAGCCGGGGTCGCGGCGGGCCAACTGAGCCGGATCGTGGTCTCGGCGCTCAGTTCCGGCGCCACCGGCCTGCCTCCGGGCAGCTGGACCCGCGAGCGTGCGGTGCTGGCCGTGGTCGACGGCGACGGCGCCGACGAGTTGTTCGCCGGCGAGGGTGCCTGCGTGCTGCGGCCGGATGTGGGCACCGACATCACCGCCCACCAGCTGGTTCGTGCCGTGGTGGACACCGGCGCCGCCCAGGTGATGGTGCTGCCCAACGGTTACGTGGCCGCCGAGGAGCTGGTGGCGGGCTGCACCGCCGCGAACGGCTGGGGCGTGGACGTGGTGCCGGTGCCGACCGGGTCGATGGTGCAGGGGTTGGCCGCACTCGCCGTGCACGACCCCGACCGACAGGCCGTCGACGACGGTTACTCGATGGCGCGAGCCGCCGGGGCGGCCCGGCACGGGTCGGTGCGGATCGCCACCGAGAACGCGTTGACCTGGGCGGGCACCTGCAAGCCGGGTGACGGCCTGGGCATCGCCGGCGACGAGGTGCTGATCGTGGCGGCCGATGTCGCCGCGGCGGCCATCGGCCTGCTGGATCTGCTGTTGGCGTCCGGCGGTGACCTGGTGACGGTGCTGACCGGGTCCGAACTCGCCGACTCCGACATCGCGGCGGTGGGCAGCGTCCTGGAACGGCACGTACATGACCGGCATCCGGGCAGTGAGCTGGTGGTCTACCGCACCGGGCATCGAGGCGACGTGCTGTTGATCGGGGTGGAGTAGTGGGCGTAGGGCTGGGTGATCGCCTCGACCTGGTCATCGGCGCGAAGTCCGCCGGCCCGCTGGACGACGTGTTCGGCATCAAAACCGTCGGCGACCTGCTGCGTCACTATCCGCGAAGCTACGTCGCACGCAACGGCACGCGCGGCATCGAGGACGAGCGGCCCGAAGAAGGCGAGCACATCACCATCGTCGACGTGATCACGACCGCGTCGCCCGGCTGGATGAAGAAGCGGTCGCCGAACCAGAAACAGCGGAAATTCCTTCGGATCACCGTCGGATCCGGCCGCGGCAAGGTGACGGCGACGTTCTTCAACGCGGAATACATCATGAAGGACCTCACGGAAGGCACCAGGGTGATGCTTTCCGGCGAGGTGGGCTACTTCAAGGGAGCCATGCAGTTCACCCACCCGGACTACCTCATCCTCGACTCGCCACATGGAAGGACTCACGGCAGCAAATCCCTGCGCAGCATCGCCGACGCCTCCCGAAATTCCCGCGGCGAAGTGGCGATGGAGGAGTTCGAGCGTCCCTTCTACCCGATCTACCCGTCCAGCGCGAAGTTGCAGACCTGGGACATCTATGCGTGCGTGCTCCAGGTCCTCGCCGTCTTGGATCCGGTGCACGAACCGCTGCCGGCGGACCTGCGGGCACGCTACGACCTGATCGGTGAAGACGAAGCGCTGCGCGCCATCCACCTCTCCGACGTAGAATCGCTGCGCGACAAAGCCCGCCACCGGCTGACCTTCGACGAGGCGGTCGGCCTGCAGTGGGCGCTGGTGGCCCGGCGGCACGGCGAGTTGTCCGAATCGGGACCGGCTGCGCCGCCGCGCTCGGACGGGCTGGCCGCAGAGTTGATGCAGAGGCTGCCTTTCGAGCTGACCGCAGGCCAGCGCGAGGTGCTCGGGGTGTTGTCCGACGACTTGTCCCAGACCCGCCCGATGAACCGGCTGCTGCAGGGTGAGGTCGGTTCCGGCAAGACGATCGTCTCGGTGCTGGCCATGATGCAGATGGTCGACGCGGGTTATCAGTGTGCGTTGCTTGCGCCGACGGAAGTGCTTGCAGCGCAACATCTTCTGTCGATCAACAGCGTGCTGGGCCCGTTGGCGATGGGGGGTCAGCTGGGCGGGGACGACCGGGCAACCCGGGTGGCGCTGCTCACCGGGTCGATGACGGCCGGGCAGAAGAAGAAGGTCCGCGCCGAGATCGCGAGCGGCGAGGCCGGCATCGTGATCGGCACCCACGCGCTGCTGCAGGAGGCGGTGGAGTTTCACAAGCTGGGGCTGGTCGTGGTCGACGAGCAACACCGATTCGGTGTTGAGCAGCGAGATCAGTTGCGTGCCAAGGCTCCCGCCGGAATCACCCCGCATCTGCTGGTGATGACGGCGACGCCGATACCGCGCACGGTCGCCCTCACCGTGTACGGCGACCTGGAGACGTCCACCCTGCGGGAACTACCGCGGGGACGCCAGCCGATCACCAGCAGCGTGATTTTCATGAAGGACAAGCCGGCGTGGCTCGAGCGGGCCTGGCAGCGGATCAGAGAGGAGGTCGCCGCCGGCCGTCAGGCCTACGTGGTGACACCGCGTATCGACGAGACCGAGGCCGATGCAAAGAGTGAAGAGCGGCCCTCGGCGACTGCCGAGGGGACGTTCGCGCGTCTTCGCGCCAGAGAACTGGCGGACCTGCGACTGGGTCTCATGCACGGACGGCTGCCGGCCGATGAGAAGGAAGACGCGATGACGGCGTTCCGCGCCGGCCAGATCGATGTGCTGGTGTGCACCACCGTCATCGAGGTGGGCGTCGACGTCCCCAATGCCACGGTGATGCTGGTGCTGGATGCCGACCGGTTCGGTATCAGCCAGTTGCACCAGCTGCGTGGGCGCATCGGTCGTGGGCAGCATCCCAGCCTGTGCCTGCTGGAGACCTGGAGCTCGGAGGGGTCGCAGGCCGGTAGGCGGTTGAAGGCGGTCGCCGCAACCATGGACGGCTTCGCGCTCGCCGACCTCGACCTCAAGGAGCGCAAAGAAGGAGATGTGCTGGGCCGCAACCAGTCCGGGCGGGCAATCACGCTGCGACTGCTGTCGCTGGCCGACCATCTGGAGTTGATCGAGGCCGCCCGCGAGTACTGTCTGGCCGCCTACGAGGAGAACCCCGCCAACCCCGACCTGGCCTTGGTGGCAGCGCCTTTCACCAACGCAGACCGCATCGAGTATCTGGACAAGTCGTGAGACCCCGGATGTTGTGGTGGCTGGCCGCCGTCGCGGTGCTCGCCCTCGTGGTCGCCTATCAGACGTTGGGATCCTCGGCGGCCCGGCATGCCGACGAATTCGCCGCCCGCGCAGACGTCCCCACGGTGGCGCCCGGCGCCGACGTGCTGGAGGGCATTGCCGTGGTCCCGATGCGACTGCACCGCTATGACTATCTGCGCTCGGCGTTCGGCGATGCCTGGACCGACGACAACGACGCCCCGGGCGGCCACAACGGTTGCGACACCCGCGACGACATCCTCAACCGCGACCTGGTGGACGTCACGCACGTCTACACCAAGCGCTGCCCCGAAGCGGTGGCCACCGGCATCCTGCACGACCCGTACACCAACTCCGTCATCGCATTCCAGCGCGGCGCCAAGGTGGGCGAGGCGGTGCAGATCGACCATCTGGTGCCGCTGTCCTACGCCTGGGACATGGGCGCCAACGGCTGGCCGGCCGCGCAGCGGGTGCGCTTCGCCAACGATCCCGCCAACCTGCTGGCCGTGCAGGGGCAGGCCAACCAGGACAAAGGTGATTCGCCGCCGGCGCTGTGGATGCCGCCCAACGCCGCATTCGCCTGTCAGTACGCGATCCAGTTCATCGCCGTGCTGCGCGGTTATGCGCTGCCGGTGGACCAGGCCTCGGGAGACGTACTGCGCCGGGCCGCGGCCACCTGCCCCGTCGGCTGAGCCGCCGAGCGACTCAGGTGCCGGCGTAGGTCTCCGGGTCCGGGCGAAGCCGGGTGCCGTCGTTCAGTCCGTTCAGCGCATTCATGTGCTCGGAGGCCAGCTCGAACCCGAACACGTCCAGGTTGCCCGCGATGTGTTCGGCATTGGCCGAGCGGAACACGACCGAGTTGCCCAGCTGCAGGTTCCAGCGCAGCAGCACCTGCGACGCCGTCTTGCCGTATTCGCCGGCGATCGAGGTGACGGTCGCGTTGTCCGCCAACCGGCCCAGCGCCAGCGGCGTGTAGGCCTGCGTGACGATCTGGTGCCCCTCGTCCGCCTTGCGCACTTCCTCCTGGTTCAACAGCGGGTGCAGCTCGATCTGGTTGACGGCCGGCGTGACGAACGTCAGGTCGATCACCATCTCCAGGTACTCCGCGGTGAAGTTGGACACGCCGATCGAGCGGGCATGTCCTTCACCGCGGGACTGGATCAGTCCGCCCCAGGAGTCCACGTACTTGCCCTGCGCCGGCGCCGGCCAGTGAATCAGGTAGAGGTCGACGTAGTCGAGACCGAGCCGGTCCAGACTGGCCTTGCAGGCGTCCTGCGAGATATTGAAGCCGTGATTCTCCGTCGCGAGCTTGGTGGTGACGAAAAGCTCAGCTCGCGGGATACCGGAGGCGGCGATCGCGCGACCCACCGCGGCCTCATTGCCGTAGGCAGCGGCGGTGTCGATGAGTCGGCAGCCCATCTCCAGCGCCGCCGACACCGCGCGTTCGGTCTCGTCCTCCGACAGTTCCGCGGTACCGAGGCCAAGCACCGGAATCGTGTTCTCGTCGTTGAGGGTTATTGAGGGAACCGCCGCGGCGCCCGACTCGCCAGTCACGTAATTTCACCTACCTGTCTGAAGTGAATGCTCTCCGATCTCGGGACCACGATATTACTGAGCTATATAAGCCACCTAATCAACCCGCTGTGAGTGTCCGAATTCGCCGGTATGGCCACGACGTACAGTTGGTCGCGGGGTACGCCGGAATCGGTGAGTCGTCTAGTGTCACGAAAGTTCTTGTAGGGAGCGGCCCATGACCAAAAGTCTGCCAGGCACGCAAGACCTCCATCCCGGGGCAACGGATGCGCCGACCGGGTGGTTGACACGCGTGCAGAGCACCATCACCACCACTGGCATGAAAGTCATTCCGTGGATCCCGTCCGCGGCCAAACGGCTGCTGACGCGGGGCCGCTCGGTGATCATCGACGGCAACACCCTCGACCCGACGCTGCAGCTGATGCTGACCGGCATGCGCGCCGCCGGTATCGACGGCCTGGTGGTCGACGACGACCCGGGGCCCTCCCGGACCCTGATGCACGACAGCATGGTGGCGCTCCCCGGACCGCAGATCCACGTCGAGGTCACCGAGATCTCGCTGCCCGGACCTGCCGGCGAGATCCGGGCCAGGCACTACCGTCCGCCCAACGGCGACAACGCG
This sequence comes from Mycobacterium sp. Z3061, assembly GCF_031583025.1. Classification (NCBI taxonomy): domain Bacteria; kingdom Bacillati; phylum Actinomycetota; class Actinomycetes; order Mycobacteriales; family Mycobacteriaceae; genus Mycobacterium; species Mycobacterium pumcae. Next base: position 2,218,352 of record NZ_CP134062.1, read on the forward strand.
CCCCTGCTGGTCTTCTACCACGGCGGCGGATGGGTCATCGGTGACCTGGACACCCACGACGCGCTGTGCCGGTTGACCTCCCGCGACGCGGGCGCCCACGTGCTGTCCATCGACTACCGCCTGGCGCCGGAGCACCCGGCGCCGGCCGCGATCGAAGACGCCTACGCCGCCTTCCGGTGGGCCTGCGAGAACGCCGCCCAGCTCGGCGCCGCTCCCGGGCTGGTCGCCGTCGGCGGTGACAGTGCGGGCGGGAACCTGGCAGCTGTGGTCAGCCAGCTGGCCCGCGACAGCGGCGGCCCGGTCCCGGTGCTGCAGTGGCTGATCTACCCGCGCACCGATTTCACGGTCAAGACCCGGTCGATGAGCCTGTTCGCGCGCGGATTCCTGCTGACCAAGCGCGACATGGACTGGTTCCAGGCGCAATACCTGCGAGGTTCCGGGATCGACACCACCGATCCGCGGCTGTCGCCGGCGCTGGCCGAATCGCTGTCCGGGCTGGCGCCCGCGCTGATCGCGGTCGCCGGATTCGACCCGTTGCGCGACGAGGGCGTGGACTACGCCACGGCCCTGCGAGCCGCCGGCACCGACGTCGACCTGCGCTACATGGGGTCGTTGACGCACGGGTTCGCCAATCTTTTCCAGCTGGGGGGCGACAGCGCCGTGGCGACGACCGAATTGATTTCGGCGTTGCGGGCGCACCTGAGCCGGTGCTGACCCACCTCACCAGTGCCGTCGGTAGTCTAGAGGCGCCCGACTGCGGGTAAGTCAACGAAACGTGAGGATCTCGTGGCCGACAAACCCAAGCGCCCCGCTCGACTCGACCTGAAGTCCGGTGACGGCAAGTTCGGCAGGCTCATCCAGATCGGCGGCACCGCGATCGTGGTGATCTTCGCCGTCGTCCTGGTCTTCTACATCGTGACGAACAATCACAAGAAGACCCCGGTCAGCGGAGAAGGCGCCGTTCGCGTCGCCTCCAGCAAGCTGGTCAGCGATAACGGCAAGCCCAAAGCCCTGGTCGCCTTCTACGAGGACTTTCTGTGTCCGGCGTGCGGCAACTTCGAGCGTGGCTTCGGACCCACGGTCTCCAAGCTGATCGACATCGGCGCAATCGCCGCGGACTACTCCATGGTCACGATTCTGGACAGCCCGCGAACCCAGAACTACTCCTCGCGGGCCGCGGCCGCGGCCTACTGCGTGGCCGACGAGTCCATCGAAGCGTTCCGCCGGTTCCATTCGGCGCTGTACAGCAAGGACATCCAGCCCGAAGAGACCGGCACGAAGTTCCCCGACAATGCGCGACTGATCGAGATCGCCCGCGAGGCGGGTGCGGCGGGCAAGGTGCCGGACTGCATCAACAGTGGCAAGTACATCTCGAAGGTCACCGGCCTGGCGGCGGCCAGCAACATCCGCGCCACCCCGACGGTCCGGATCAACGGCGAGGAATACGACCCGTCGACACCCGAGGCCCTGGTCGCCAAGATCAGGGACATCGTCGGGAACATCCCCGGCATGGACGAGGCTTCGGCAGCGTCGAAGACCTAACAGATGTCAGTCGACGTTGTCGCCGAGGAATCCGGCGAACTGAAACCGACGGGCACGGGGGTGCCCGTGCTGAGCGCGTGGTGGGTGCTGATCGGCGGCGTGATCGGCCTGCTCTCCTCGATCACGCTGACCGTGGAAAAGATCGAGCTGCTGCGTAACGCCGCGTACGTGCCGACCTGCAACATCAACCCGATCTTGTCGTGCGGCTCGGTGATGGTGACCAAACAGGCGTCGGTGCTCGGCTTCCCCAATCCACTGCTGGGCATTGCAGGATTCACCGTGGTGGTAGTGACCGGAGTGCTGGCGGTGGCGAAAGTGCCGCTGCCCCGGTGGTATTGGACCGGTCTGGAAGTCGGGCTGGCGATGGGTGCGGTGTTCGTGCACTGGCTGATCTTCCAGAGCCTGTACCGGATCGGGGCCCTCTGCCCGTACTGCATGGTGGTGTGGGCCGTCACCATCACCCTGCTGGTGGTGGTGGCATCCATCCTGCTGCGTCCGACGCTGGACGACCGCGGCCTGTTGCGGTTCCTGTTCGGATGGCGGTGGTCACTCGTCACGTTCTGGTTCACCACCGTGTTCCTGCTGATCATGGTCCGCTTCTGGAACTACTGGTCGACGCTCATCTGAGTTAGGGGTCAAGGGTGATCTCCAAAGTGCTGGTGGCCAATCGCGGCGAGATCGCGATACGGGCGTTCCGCGCCGCCTACGAACTCGGCGTCGGCACCGTCGCCGTCTACTCCTACGAGGACCGCAACTCACTGCACCGGCTCAAGGCCGACGAGTCCTATCAGATCGGTGAGGTCGGGCACCCGGTGCGCGCGTACCTGTCGGTCGACGAGATCGTCGAGACGGCGCGCCGCTGCGGAGCGGACGCCGTCTACCCGGGCTACGGATTCCTTTCGGAGAATCCGGATCTGGCCGCCTCGTGCGCGGCCGCTGGTATCGCGTTCGTCGGGCCGGGCGCGGAAGTGCTTGAGCTGACCGGAAATAAGTCCCGGGCCATCGCGGCCGCGCGGGAGGCGGGGCTGCCGGTGCTGGAGTCCTCGGCGCCGTCGTCGTCGGTGGACGAACTGGTGTCGGCCTCTGAAGCTATGCGGTTTCCTTTGTTCGTCAAGGCCGTTGCCGGCGGAGGAGGACGCGGGATGCGCCGCGTCACCGACAGTGCGGCGCTGCCGGAAGCGATCGAAGCCGCCAGCCGGGAAGCCGAGTCGGCGTTCGGGGACCCGACGGTGTACCTGGAGCAGGCCGTGCTGCGCCCGCGCCACATCGAGGTGCAGATCCTGGCCGACACGCACGGCAACGTGATCCACCTCTACGAGCGCGACTGCAGCGTGCAGCGGCGCCACCAGAAGGTGATCGAGCTGGCGCCGGCGCCGAACCTGTCGCCGGAACTGCGCGACAAGATGTGCGCGGACGCCGTCGCCTTCGCCCGCCACATCGGTTACAGCTGCGCCGGCACCGTCGAATTCCTGCTCGACGAGAGCGGCGACTACGTCTTCATCGAGATGAATCCGCGGATTCAGGTGGAGCACACCGTCACCGAGGAGATCACCGATGTCGACCTGGTCTCCAGCCAGCTGCGCATCGCCTCCGGCGAGACGCTCGAAGACCTCGGCCTGACCCAGGATGCCGTGCGGCCGCACGGTGCCGCCCTGCAGTGCCGCATCACCACCGAGGATCCGGCCAACGGTTTCCGCCCGGATACCGGCCGGATCAGCGCCCTGCGCACGCCGGGTGGTGCCGGGATCCGGCTGGACGGCAGCACCAACCTGGGTGCGGAGATCAGCGCGCACTTCGATTCCATGTTGGTCAAGCTCACCTGCCGGGGCCGGGATTTCCAGACTGCGGTCAACCGGGCACGACGCGCCATGGCGGAGTTCCGGATTCGCGGGGTATCGACGAATATTCCGTTCCTGCAAGCGGTTCTGGACGACCCGGACTTCCAGGCCGGTCGCGTCACCACGTCGTTCATCGATGACCGGCCGCACCTACTGACCGCGCGCACCTCGGCGGACCGCGGCACCAAGATCCTCAACTATCTGGCCGACGTCACCGTCAACAAACCGCACGGCACCCGGCCGTCGAAGGTGTACCCGCAGGACAAGCTGCCCGACATCGACCGCGACACCACGCCACCGGCCGGTTCAAAGCAACGGCTGGTCGAGCTCGGCCCGGAGGGGTTCGCCCGCTGGCTGCGGGAGTCACCGGCCGTCGGGGTGACCGACACGACGTTCCGCGACGCGCACCAGTCGCTGCTGGCGACCCGGGTGCGCACCAGCGGATTGCTCATGGTGGCACCGCATCTCGCGCGGACCACGCCGCAACTGCTGTCGGTGGAGTGCTGGGGTGGTGCGACCTACGATGTGGCGCTGCGTTTCCTGAAAGAGGACCCGTGGGAGCGGCTGGCCGCCCTGCGCGAATCGATTCCCAACATCTGCCTGCAGATGCTGTTGCGGGGCCGAAACACAGTGGGCTACACGCCGTATCCGGAGATCGTCACGTCGGCCTTCATCGAGGAGGCAACTGCCACCGGCATCGACATCTTCCGCATTTTCGACGCGCTCAACAATCTGGACTCGATGCGCCCGGCCATCGATGCGGTACGCGAAACCGGTTCCGCGATAGCCGAAGTCGCCATGTGCTACACCGGCGACCTGTCCGATCCGGGGGAGCGGCTGTACACCCTCGACTACTACCTGCGGCTGGCCGAGAGCATCGTGGCGGCCGGCGCGCATGTGCTGGCCATCAAGGACATGGCCGGCCTGCTGCGGGCACCGGCCGCGCACACCCTGGTCAGCGCTTTGCGCAGCCGGTTTGACCTGCCCGTGCACGTGCATACCCACGACACGCCCGGCGGCCAGCTCGGCAGTTATGTGGCGGCGTGGCAGGCGGGGGCCGACGCGGTCGACGGGGCGGCCGCGCCGATGGCGGGCACCACTAGTCAGCCGTCGCTGAGTTCGATCGTCGCCGCGGCGGCGCACACCGACTATGACACCGGCTTGTCGCTGGAGGCGGTGTGCGCGCTGGAGCCGTACTGGGAGGCGTTGCGAAAGGTGTACGCGCCCTTTGAGTCTGGGCTTCCGGGCCCGACCGGGCGGGTCTATCACCACGAGATTCCGGGTGGCCAGTTGTCGAACCTGCGCCAGCAGGCGATCGCGCTGGGGCTCGGTGACCGGTTCGAGGAGATCGAAGAGGCGTACGCGGGTGCCGACCGGGTGCTGGGACGGCTGATCAAGGTGACGCCGTCGTCGAAGGTGGTCGGCGACCTGGCGCTGGCGCTGGTCGGTTCGGGACTGTCCGCCGACGAATTCGCCTCCGAGCCGTCCCGTTTCGACATCCCCGACTCGGTGCTCGGTTTCCTGCGCGGCGAGCTGGGCGATCCGGTGGGTGGCTGGCCGGAGCCGCTGCGTGAGAAGGCGCTGGCCGGTCGCGCGCCGACCAAGCCGGCACCCGAACTGACCGCCGATGACGAGAACGCGCTGTCCTCACCCGGCCCGAAACGGCAGGCGACGCTGAACCGACTGCTGTTTCCCGGCCCGACAAAAGATTTCGAGGAACACCGGGATATCTACGGCGACACTTCGCAGTTGTCGGCCAACCAGTTCTTCTACGGCCTGCGCCAAGGCGAAGAGCACCGGGTGAAGCTGGAGCGCGGCGTGGAGTTGTTGATCGGGCTCGAGGCGATCTCGGAACCCGACGAGCGCGCCATGCGGACCGTCATGTGCATCATCAACGGCCAACTGCGGCCGGTGCTGGTGCGCGACCGGAGTATCGCCAGCGCGGTGCCGGCCGCCGAGAAAGCCGACCGCGGCAACCCGAATCATGTTGCGGCGCCGTTCGGCGGGGTGGTCACCGTGAGCGTGTCCGACGGCGACGAGGTGAGCGCCGGTCAGACCATCGCCACTATCGAGGCGATGAAGATGGAAGCCCCGATCACCGCGCCGCACGACGGCACTGTGGAACGCGTCGTGCTGTCGAGCACCGCTCAGGTGGAAGGTGGAGACCTGCTGGTGGTGCTGCGCTGACGCGCCTGATCGGAGGCTCGGCCGGCGGGCGGCGCCTCGCGGTTCCGCCGCGCGGGACGAGGCCGACCACCGATCGGGTGCGCGAGTCGCTGTTCAACATCCTCTCGGCGCGCCTGGACCTGACCGACCTGGCGGTGCTCGATCTCTATGCGGGCTCCGGTGCACTGGGCCTGGAGGCACTGTCTCGCGGGGCCGCGTCGGCGGTGTTCGTGGAGTCCGACCAGCGCACCGCGGCCTTCCTGGCGCGCAACATCACCGCCGTCGGTCTGCCCGGCGCGGTGGTGCGCCGTGGCCCGGTGGCCACTGTCCTGGCGGCGGGGGCAGCGTCACCGGTTGACCTGGTGCTCGCCGACCCGCCGTACGACACCGAAACCGCCGACGTCGACGCGGTTCTGGCCGCGTTGGGCACCCATGGCTGGGTGCAGGAGGGGACCGTCGCGGTTGTGGAGCGCGGCGTCGGAAGCGCGCCGCTGACCTGGCCGCCGGGCTGGTCGGTGTGGCCGGAGCGGGTTTACGGCGACACTCGTCTGGAGCTGGCCGAGCATGAGTGACCCGCCCTGCTAGCGTCATCGGTTATGAGCGGCGCGGTATGCCCCGGGTCCTTCGACCCCGTGACGTTGGGCCACATCGACGTCTTCGAGCGCGCCGCGGCCCAGTTCGACGAGGTGGTGGTCGCGATCCTGGTCAACCCGGCCAAGAAAGGCATGTTCGACCTCGACGAGCGGATCGCGATGATCGAGGAGTCGACGGCGCACCTGCCCAACCTTCGGGTGGAATCCGGTCAGGGGTTGGTGGTCGACTTCGTCCGGTCCGTGGGGATGAACGCGATCGTGAAGGGTCTGCGCACCGGCACGGACTTCGAATATGAGCTGCAGATGGCGCAGATGAACAAGCACGTGGCGGGGGTCGACACTTTTTTCGTCGCGACCGCTCCGCGGTATTCGTTCGTCTCGTCTTCGCTGGCGAAAGAGGTCGCGATGCTGGGCGGCGACGTGACCGAGCTACTGCCCGAGCCGGTCAACCGCCGCATGCGGGAGCGGATAGCCCAGCGTTAGGCGCTGCACTGCCAATAGTTCTCGGCTCGGATCGTGGTTTCGCCGGACCAACGGTAGGCGGTCAATTTGCCGCCTTTCGCCACGCTGAAGTCCACGCAGGCGCAGTGCGCCGTCCAGTCGCGGGCGTGTTGCGGGCTGCCGTTGCGCCAGTAGTGGCCGTAGAACACCGGTACCGTCTGCGTGTAGGTGTAGGAGCGCTCTTCGGGCGAGACCTCGATGTCCGGCAAGGCGGGGTAGGGCGTGCCGTCTTCGGTCGTGAAAGTGTCTGCGATTTCCGCGATTTGGCGCACCGTGGTGGCATTGTCGTCCCACCAGCGGATTCGCGCACTGCCGCGGAGGTGATTGTCCTTGTCCTTGAAGGGTGGCAGGTCGCGGGCCGTGAGGCTGATCTCGGGACCCTTGAGTAGCACTTCGACGGCCTCGTACAGTTCGTGGCCTTTGGTGGAGGCGTCGACGAACTGGTGTACGGCGTCGAAACGGTGCGAACCGAGTTGTTGCTCAACTGTTTTCATCGACTCGTCGTGCCAGCAGGCGTGTACCACGCGCAGGTCGCCGAGGTCGAGCCACAGCGGGAGGGTTGCGAACCAGGCCACGTAGTAGGCCCGCTGGTCGTCGGTGAGCTGATCGAGGAATTGCCGGTGCTGCCGGTTGTTCTTGTCGGTGTGTTCCCGAAGGTGGCGCCCGCTGCCGCCGGGATGCTCGGTCGCATACCCGATCGCGTTGAATTCGTGGTTACCCATGACGATTTGGGCGCTTCCGCCGTCGACCATGGTCTTGACGATCTGCAGGACGCGCAGTTGCTCACTGCCGCGGTCGACCAGGTCGCCGACGAAGATCGCCTGGCGCTGCGGATGCCGGAAGACGCCGTCCCGATGTTCGTACCCGAGCTCGGTCAGCAGAGTCTGGAGAGCGGAAGCGCAGCCGTGGATGTCGCCGATGATGTCGTAACCCTGCACGAACCGATTCTCGCACTGGGCACCGACAGGGCCGGGTATAGCGCACCGGTCAGCGATTGCGTTACCGTCCTGCGCAGAGTTGCTTGACGGGATCGAGGACTGCCATGTCAGGAACCGTGCTGATCACCGGTGCTTTCGGTCTGGTGGGGACCGAGACGGTCAGACGATTCGCGGCCGACGGGTGGCAGGTGGTCGCCACGGCGCATCGCAAAGCCTACGACGAGCTGCCGCCGCGCGTGCAGACCCACTGGACCGATCTGACCGACCCCGCGCAGGTGCGGTCGGTGGTTTCCGAGGTGTCGCCGGACGTGATCGTCCACCTCGCGGCCGTGATCCCGCCGCTGGTGTATCGCGATGCCGCCTTCGCCCGCACATTGAACGTCGGCGCCACCGCGTCATTGGTTCATGCGGCGTCGGATCAGCCGAACCCGCCACGCTTTCTACACGCCTCCAGTACGGCGATTTATGGCTCCCGCAATCCCTACCGTCATCCCGAGTTGATCACGTTGGACACTCCGATTCGGCCGTGCGAACTCTATGGCGGCCACAAACTCGAAGCCGAGCAACTCGTTCGGTCTTCGAATCTGGATTGGGTGGTGCTGCGGCTCGGCGGCGTTCTGAGCATCGACCCGAGGGCCATGCCGGTAACCCGCGACATGATGTATTTCAGCAGTGCGCTGCCGTCGGATAGCCGGGTTCATTCCATCGACACCCGCGATGTCGCAGCGGCGTTCGCGGCCGCAGCTCGCGACGACGTCGTCGGCGAAATATTTCTGATTGGAGGCGACGATTCGCACCTGCTGCGGCAGGGGGATATCGCGTCAGCGATGGCGGCTGCCCAGGGCATGCCCGGTTTGATGCCGCAGGGACGGCCCGGTGATGCCAACGACGACGCCGGCTGGTTCCCCAACGCCGATTGGATGGATGTGGCGGCGGCGCAGAAGGCGTTGCAGTTTCAGCACCATCCGTGGCCCGACATGCTGGCCGAGATGCGTGCCCAGACCGGTTGGAAGCGTTATCCGCGAAGGCTCGTCGTCCCGTTGGCCCGCCAATTCATCAAACGGCAAGCGGCATACCGTAAATCGCCGGGGGAGTACGCCGATGCATGGACGGCACTGGGGGCGCGATTCGGCAGTACGGCGGTGGACACCGCTGAGAAGGCCTAGAAGGCCTAGAAGACGATCGTCTGGTTGTTGTGCACGATGACGCGGTCCTGGCAGTGCCATAACACCGCACGCGAGAGCACCGCACGTTCCACGTCGGCCCCGACGCGCACCAGGTCTTCGACGGTGTCGGTGTGACTGACCCGCACCACGTCCTGTTCGATGATCGGCCCCTCGTCGAGAACCTCGGTGACGTAGTGCGCGGTGGCGCCGACGAGTTTGACGCCCCGCTCCCGGGCCCGCTTGTAGGGCGCCGCCCCGATGAAGGCGGGCAGGAACGAGTGATGAATGTTGATCAGCGGACACCCGACACCCGACAGAAATTCCGGTGTCAGGATCTGCATGTACCGGGCGAGCACCACCAGATCCACGTTGCCGCTGAGTAATTGAAGCTGCCGCTGCTCCGCCTCGGCGCGCGTGTCACGGGTGGCGGGAATATGGAAGAACGGCACCCCGAACGGACGGACCTGCTCAGCCAGGTCGGGGTGATTCGCGATCACCATGGAGATGGACATCTGCAGTTCGCCACGGCGGTTGCGCCACAACAGGTCCAGCAGGCAGTGGTCGTCCTTGGAGGCCATGATGGCCACCCGTTTGGGTTTGGCGGCCTCGGTGAACCGGTAGTCGATTCCGAACCTTTCGGCTACGGCAGCGGCGAACTCGCGTTCTAACCCGTCGATGGCAGCCGTCAGGCCCGGCAGGTGAAAGATCGCCCGCTGCAGGAATGTTCCGCCCTCGGGTGCCGTCGAATGCTGGTCCAGCGAGATGATGTTGGCCCCGGCCTGCGTGAGGAAAGTGCTCACCGCGGCAATGATTCCCGGTCGGTCGCTGCAGCGCAGCAACAACCGTCCAATGTCGGCGGGCTCGTTCGGTTTTGACACCCAGGTCCCTTTCGCCGTGAATTTCCGCAGGCCACGATACCGCTGCGGGTGGGCATCTCGGCAGCTATGGATCGTCTTCGTCGTCGGGTGCGAAGAGTTTTTCGGGGTGGTGGAAGGTGTTGATGCGCGGTTGCCCGTGGTCCAAGTGGGCCGGCGGTAGCCATTCGGTGTCGCTTTTGGCGTTTTTGCGGGTGGTCCAGCCTTTTTCGGCGAGGCGGTTATCAATGCCGCAGGCCAGGGTGAGGTCGGCGATGTCGGTGACATAGGTGTTCGTCCAGCCGCTGACGTGGTGGACCTCGGCGTGGTAGCCGGGGGTGTCGCAGCCGGGGCGGGTGCAGCCGCCGTCTTTGGCCAGCAGCATCAGTCGCTGGGCGAGGTTGGCGAAGCGCTTGGCGTGGAACAGGGCCAGGGGTTTGGCGCCGTCGAAGATCGCGAGGTAGTGGTGGGCGGTAGCGGCCCAGCCGATCAGGGTGGGCAGCGGGATGCGGGTGCCGCCGCCGGTGCGGGCCCGCCCGGCCCCGGCTTCGAGGTCCTTCAAACTGGTGCTGACGATGATGCTGACGGGTAGGCCGTTGTGGGTGCCCAACTCGCCGGTGGCGAACAGTTCACGGATAGCGGTGACCGTGGCGTCGTGGTTGCGTTGGGGTTGGCTGCGGGTATCGCGGCGGGCCGCTTGCTCATCGGGTGCGCCGTCGAGGACCGGCTTGTCGTCGTCGGGGTTGTTGGCGCCGGGGGCGGCCAGCTTGGCCCACAGCGCTTCGATCAACGCCCGTAGTTCGGGGGTGATCAATCCGCTGATGCGCGACATGCCGTCGTATTGCTGGGGGCCGAGGGTCAGGCCGCGTTTGCGGGCGCGTTCTTCTTCGGTGTAGTCGCCGTCGGGGTGCAGCAGGGCCATGAGTTCGTGGGCGTATTTGGCGACTTGGTCGGGGCGGAAGTCACAGGCCTTGCCGGCGAGGTCTTTCTCGGCGGCTTCCCAGGTCCCTACATCCACCGTGCTGGGCAGGTGGGCGACGAAGTTGCGGATCACTTTCACCGCGCCATCACCGACCAAACCAGCGCATTGGGCGGCCGCGGTCGCGGTCAACAAGGGGGCCAGTGCTTCTCCGGTGAGGGCGCGGCGCGGGCCGAGGTCTTCTGCTTCGGCGATGCGCCGGTTGGCGTCGGCTTTGGTGATGCGCAGTCGGTCGGCGAGTGCGGCGGGGAGTTTGCCGCCGAGTTCTTCTTCGGTGGCTTGGGTTTTGAGCTGGTTGATCAGCGCGTGGCGCACCGACCGCGAGCGGCGTTCCCGGCGTTCCTCGCGCTCGAGGGCCCGCAGCAGCTCGGGAGTGGTCAGCGCGTCAAAGCTCAACGCGCACAGCCGGTCCTGCACCTCGTCGGACGCGTCGAAGACCTCCACGATCTCCTCACGCGTGCTCGATGCCATGCCGCAATTCTACGAAGCACCACCGACAAGTCCGGATCGCCGCGAGAGCCGAAAGGTGTTGATATCACCGGCAATATCACTTTTCAGAACCTGATGCCACTCATCTCAAGTTACTGATGTGACACCTGGGAACGGTCGGTAATCAGGCGGACTCAGTCACCCGAGGCGGGCTGACTCAGTGGCACCCCGCCCCGTGCCCGCCGTGCCCGCCGTGCCCCCCGTGCTCATGCTCGGCCTCGGGCGAGCCACCCATCATGCGCAGCATGGGCATCCCGCCCGAGGTGAAGAACCGGGCCACCAGCACCGCGGCGATCACCAGGAAGATGATGTTCAGCCAGGTCGTGTAGTTCCAGGTGATCCCGGCCGACATCACCATGGCGTTGCGCTGACTGGGAATGAGACCCGCTGTGCCGAAGATCAATTCGACCAGATACCCGGCTACCACCATCGCGGCGTAAAAGGTGGCGAGCAGCGTCAGCATCATCCTGGTGCCGTAGTACTTACGGTAGATGTTCAGAATCGGCAGGATCAGCAGGTCGGCGAAGATGAACGCAATGACCCCGCCGAAACTGATGCCGCCGTTCCACAAGACCGCGGCGAGCGGCACGTTGCCGATCGAGCAGACGAACGACACGATCGCGACGAACGGCCCGACGATCGGCCCCCACACCACTGACCAGGTCGGGTGATTGGTCAAAAAGAATTCCTGCCAGAAGGTTTCGGGCACCCACGCCGCGATCGCGCCCGCGATGAGCAACCCGATGACCAGGTCACGCAAAATCGCCAGCCACTCCATGACGAACACGTGCGACACCGAGGTGAACCCCCGCCCGGAGATCAGCCGGCGCCAGAACGAACCGTCGCCCTGGATCGACATGTCCATGGCTGCATGGCCTTCCATCGAGCCGGCCGCGCCTTTCTCGGCTTCCTCGCGCGCGGCGTCGATCAGCCGCTGGCGCACGAACAGCCGGAACAGCAGCGCCAGGACGATGATCATCAACGGCCCGCCGACGAACTCGGCAGCGGTGAACTGCCAGCCCATCAACAGCGCCAAGATGATGCCCAACTCCACCACCAGGTTGGTGGAGCCGATCTCGAACGCCATGGCGGCGGTGAAGTTGGCGCCCTTGCGAAACAGCGACCTGGCCAGCGCCACCGCGGCATAGGAGCACGACGACGACGCCGCACCGAGTCCGGCCGCGACGGCCAAGGTCCGGGGCCGGTCGTCGCCCAGCAGTCCCACGATCGTCGAGCGACGCACCACCGCCTGTACGACCGCGGACAGTGCGAATCCCAGGATCAGCGCCCACAGGATCTCCCAGGTCATCGAACCGGTCAGGGCCAGGGCATGCCCGAGGGCGCCGAGCGCTTTGTCTGCCATCAAGAACTCCGATCCTTCGGTTCAGTACCCGGCAACATATACCCCAAGGGGGTATATGTCAATCGCGGGCGGGCGGCAGAATCCCGGCTTCCGGCCTCCGGGTCGGTTCAGGCCACTAAGCTTGGCGGTTCGTGCGCCGGGAGCGAGACTTCGCGCATCGGCGCAGCTGAGACGAGGAAACGATGAAATTACGCGTGAGGATGTCTGCGGCATCGGCTGTGATGCTGACGGTCACCGTGCTCTTGCTGGCCGGATGCGCATCTGCCCCAAAGGAATCCGAGGGCCCGCCCACCACCGGCACGACCACCGATTCGCCTCTGATGGCCGACATCCGGCAGTCGGTGGACGCGACCAAGGCACTGACCAGCGCGCATCTGTCGGTCCGCACCAATGGTCAGGTCGACAGCATGCTCGGCATCACCAACGCCGACGTCGACGTCCGCGCCAACCCGCTCATCGCCAAAGGTTCGTGCACCTACAACGGCCAGGCTGACGTCCCGTTCCGGATCAAGGACGACGCCATCTCGGTCAAGTTGTTCGACGACTGGACCAATCTCGGCTCCGTGTCGGACCTGTCGGCCACCCGACTGTTGGATCCCGCCAACGGCGTGGCGAAGATGCTCTCCGGCGTCACCAATCTGCAAGCGCAGGGCACCGAGGTGATCGACGGAATCAACACCAACAAGATCAACGGAACCCTGCCGGCCGACACCGTCAAGATCATCGATCCCGGTGCCAGGCAGTCCAGGCCGGCGACCGTGTGGATCGCGCAGGACGGATCGCACCGCCTGGTCCGGGCGAGTGTCGACCTGGGATCAGGCTCGGTTCAGGTCACCCTGTCCAAGTGGAACGAGCCGGTCAACGTCGATTAGCCGCGCCATCGCCGTCAGCAGCGCCAGTCCCACCAGGACAACAGTGCCGATCTGAGCCACCGCCCACGACGAACCGAGCAGCATCAGAGCGGCGCCGAAAACCCCGCCGGCCGCCGCGAGCGGTGCCATGACGTGCCGGATCGGCACCAGCGCGGCGACCAGGCACGGCGCGCCGCACGCCACCAGAACGGCGAATGCCGCCGGCACGCCGGAGGCGTTCACCGAACCGTGCAACAGGTACTGCCACACCGCAACGGTCATGCCGAGGCCGGCCAGAGCGGAACCCGACAATCCCAGCACGACCACCAATCCGGCGCCCACCCCGCGCCACATGCCCGCCAGGGCCGCAACCGTCACGACCGTCAAGGCGAGCAGAATCGCGTCGTGCTCCAGCGCGCCCCGGGCCGCCGCCGCCATCGCCGCCCCACCGGCCACGGCGACCTCGCTGTCGAGAAGGCTGCCGTACTTGGTCGCGTTGCCGACCGCGCTTTCGATCTGGTTCACGCGGGACGCCGCGGACAGGTCCAGACCGGTCTGGTCGGAATACACCAGCAGCCGGGCGGCGGTGCCGTCGGCGGAGAACATGGTCTGACGTACGTGCTGGTAGGACGGATCGGCCAGCGCCTTGCGCGGCAGGTAGAACCCGCCCGCACCGGTGTCGGCGAAGTCGATGCTGAGGTTCTTCAGGAACGCCGACAACTGAACGACCTGGGGGATGGTGGTTTCGATGGTCGTCTGCAGTGTCGGAACGAACGAGCGCAGCTGAGTGAGCGCCGACCGCATCTCGGCCACCGCGCGTGGCGTCCCGGCCAGGGCGTTGGTCGTGCGCGCCGACCCCGCCGCCAATCGGGTAGCGCCGTCGGAAAGCACCGTGACGTCGGCGATCACCCGATCGAACGGGTCGATCGCCTTCCGGGCGGCCGAGCACAGCATGTCGGCGGCGCAATCCTGAACCCCGCCCATCCAGCCGCGCACCGGGTCGAGGTAGCCGGAGACCTCGGCGGCGGTGTCCTTGATGTTCCGGGTGCCGGACACCACCGAGTTGATGGCCTGCTGCAACTGGGCGAGCCCGCCCACGCCTGCGCTCACGCTCGCTTCGAGCTCATTGACCGAACCCGAGACCTGGTCAAGCACCGAACCCAGGGTCTTGACCGCGGTGACCTGCGGCACGAACGAGGCGGCCTGACGATCCAGCTGATCGCTGAGCCTGCCCGCTGCCGAACTCAGCGAGGCGTCCGTCCACGGAACGCCGGCCGGCCAGGCCGCCGACTGCACCTTGCGGACACCGGGAATCTCCATCAGCCGGCGGCTGACGGCGTCGATGGCGATGAGCCCGGCCGGGTCGCGCAGGTCGTGGCTGGATCTGACCACGACGACATCGGGCAGGCGGTTGTCCGCCGTGAACTGCTTGCCGGCCCGGGCCGGGACATCGCCTACGCCCCAATGCATTCCGAGGACGGGCAAGGCGCAGACGGCCGATACCAGCGCGACGGCGACGACCGGATTGCGAACCGCGCGGCGCACCGGCGCCGGCAGCGCCCACGAACGGGCCGGCGGCGCTGGGGACTTCGTCAACAATGCCGGCAGCAACGTCAACGAAGCAGCAAGTGCGACAACGACACCCAGCGCGGACAGGCCAACGGCGTGCACCCCCGGGGTCTGTGCGAGCAGCAGTGGTGCGGTGAGCAGCGTGACGCCCGCCGCCGGCGCCGCCAATACGAGCAGCATCGCGCGGTAGCTGTCCCGCTCGACAGCGGTGAGCAGCAGCGCGGCCGCGGCTATCGCCCCGGTCATCAGCACCGCGGCCACCGTCCAGCAGAACAGCCCGAACAACGCCGCCAACGGCCATGCGACCGCGACAGACAGCGCGGCGGTCAGTGTCACGATCGCAACCGACGAAAGCCCTGACCGCAGCAGGAGCAGCGCGGCGACCAGCAGGGCAGCAGCCACGATCAGCACCGCCTGCCACGGCGCCAACCGCAGCCCGGTGCCGTGCGCGGCGGCGGGCACGGTGATGCGGACGCGTAGTCCCGCGTTCGGCGGCAACTTGCGCACCAACGAGCGAGCCGCATCGAGAGAATCGGCGGCCTTGGCGGTACCGGCCTGGCCCCGCAACCAGATCACCGCGGACCCCGACCGCCCGTCGGGACTGGTTCCCAACGGAGCCATCAACGGGTCCGACCACCACTCCAGGACCGATCCCACATGGGCGGTGTCGGCGCGCAGGGCGCGCACGGCGTCGTCGTAGTACTGCCGGTCGGCGTCTCCCAGCGGATCACGGCCGTCCAGCACCAGGTAGGCGATCGCGTCGGTGCCGGTACCTGGAAACGCTTGCGCGATACGGCTGTCGGCGGTGGCAATCGGGCCGTCGGAGGGCGGCGACGAAGGGCCGGCCATGGCGAGCGTGATGACGTTCGCGGCCACCGCCACCGCAACCCAGGCCAGGACAACGACAAGCTTGGTGAGCCGCCTCGACACGATGATGCTAAACGTCCAAGCGGGCGAACTTGTCCTGCCGATACTGCTCGACACAGGCCGCCCGTCTGACCTTGCCGCTGGTGGTGATCGGGATTGAGCCCGGTGATACCAGAACCAGATCCGCGGCGCTCAGACCATGCGAACTCGACAGCGCCGAGTTGACTTCCCGCTTGATCTCGCCCAGCCGGTCCATCACCTCCCGGTCGGTTTCACCGCGCTTGCGTAGTTCGATGATGGCGACCAGTTTCTCGGTGCTGCGCTCGCCTGGCACCGCGATGGCCGCGCACCGGCCGCGGGTGATCTCCTGGATGGTCGCCTCGATGTCGTCGGGAGAGTGGTTGCGCCCGTAGACGATCAACAGGTCCTTGATCCTTGCGATGATGAACATCTTGCCTTCGGAGAAGAATCCCGAGTCTCCCGTCCGCAGCCACGGACCTTCGGGCGTGCCGTCAGCGGGATTGAAAATCTTTGCGCCGAAGGTACTCTCGCTCTCCTGCGGCCGGTCCCAATAGCCGGAGGCGACGTTGGGGCCGTGAACCCAGATCTCGCCGACCGTCCCCTCGGGACACTCGGTGCAGGTCTCGGGATCGACGATCCGCACCTCGGGCGCATCCGGTATGAGGTAACTCACCAGCGGTGTGCCGCTACCGGCGGGACACCGGACCGCTTGCCCCGCAGCCAGTTTCCCGGAGTCGAAGTTGACCAGCTCCGGCGGCTCACTGGGACTGCCCGTCGCCACGAAGACCGTCGCCTCCGCGAGCCCGTACGAAGGCCGGACCACCTTGTGTTGGAGATTGAAGCGCGCGAAGCGATCGGTGAATCGTTTCAGGGCCGCCGGCTGCACCCGCTCACTTCCGCTGAGGATGGTGTGCACGTCTCCGAGGTCGCGCCCCGTCATGTCCTCGTCCGAGGTCTTGCGGGCAGCCACTTCATAGGCGAAATTCGGCGCCGCCGAGAAGGCCCGGGAATTGTCGGCCAGCATGTGCATCCAGCGCGCCGGCCGCTGCAGAAATGCCACCGGGCTGGTGACCACCGCGGAGAATCCCGCCAGGATCGGCGTACAGATAGCGCCGACCAGACCCATGTCGTGATAGAAGGGCAACCACGACACGATGGTGACCCCGGGCGGTGGCACGCCCCCGTCGTCCGCGGCGAAGTAGCCGGCCATCAGTTGTTCGAAGTTGATTCGCAGGTTGTCGTGGGTGATGACGACGCCGGCCGGCTCACGGGTCGATCCCGAGGTGTACTGCAGGTACGCCGTGGCCGGATGGTCTTCGGCGCCAGATCGGTTGGGAGAGTCCAGGTCCAGCCGATCGATCTCGATGATCGACGGGGCCGGAGAGGCGCTGTCCTGGGCCGCGACGCGCCGGGCGACATCGTCGATGACAGGGGATGTGGTGAGGACGGCGACCGGAGAGGCGTCGCGCAGCACCGAATCGACGCGTTCGTCGCTGGCACCGCCCTGCGGCACCGACAGCGGAACGGCGATGCGACCGGCCTGCATCGCGCCGAGAAACGCCACGATGTAGTCCAGGCCCTGCGGGGCCAGGATCACCGCGCGGTCACCCGTCGAACCGACGCGGTTCAACTCCTTCGCGACGTTGAGGGTGCGCCGATACAGCTGTCCCCACGTCAGGGTAGTCGGTACGCCGTCCCAGTCCCGGTCGTAATCGATGTAGGTGAAAGCCGGGTCATTCGGTTGGATCCGGGCCCAGGTGCGCAGCACAGCTGGGAGGGAACGCGCATTCATAGGCAAGACGGTACCGGCGCGCCGCTGGTGCAGGCGCCGAATCGGATCGATGGGGCGGTCCGCCCGACGATCCCCGCCGAACCGGCTTCAATCGGTGCTGGTCAGAGCCCTGGGTAGCGCTGTCACCTGGGAATTAGCTGAGTTTGGGCACTCACGGCCCCTGTGGCGTCTAAGCTCGGCGCCAAGACGGTGTCGAGGTCCCGTCAGCCCGGGGGTCTGCCAGACCGGTGCTGCACTATTCCGCTGCCCGTACCCCTATCCGGTGCTGCGTCGGGTCCGCGCCGGTTGAGCTGAGACGAGGTTGTAGAGCGATGGAAACACGCTTCACCCCCATTGCGGTGATCGGTATGGGCTGTCGGTTGCCGGGCGGGATCGACTCGCCCGAGAAGCTGTGGGAATCGGTGTTGCGCGGCGAAGACCTCGTCACCGAGATTCCCGCCGACCGCTGGGACGCCGACGCCTACTACGACCCGGAGCCCGGGGTTCCCGGCCGCACGGTCTCGCGGTGGGGCGGTTTCATCGACGATGTGGCCGGCTTCGACGCCGATTTCTTCGGGATCAGTGAGCGGGAGGCGACCTCGATCGACCCGCAACACCGGCTCCTGCTCGAGACCGCGTGGGAGACGATCGAGCACGCCGGCCTTGATCCGGCGTCGCTGGCCGGGTCCGCGACGGCGGTGTTCACCGGCCTGACGCACGAGGACTACCTGCTCCTCACCAAGGGTTCCGGCGCTCTGGCCAGCCCGTACGCGGTGACCGGCCTGAACAACAGCGTGGCCTCCGGGCGCATCTCTCACGCGCTGGGCCTGCACGGTCCCGCGATGACCTTCGACACCGCCTGCTCCTCGGGTCTGATGGCCGTACACCTGGCCTGTCGCAGCCTGCACGAGGGCGAAAGCGATCTCGCCCT
The DNA here is from genome assembly GCF_031583025.1 of Mycobacterium sp. Z3061. Lineage (NCBI taxonomy): Bacteria > Bacillati > Actinomycetota > Actinomycetes > Mycobacteriales > Mycobacteriaceae > Mycobacterium > Mycobacterium pumcae. The sequence goes on from NZ_CP134062.1 coordinate 2,236,791, forward strand.
GGCCGGCGGTTGCGCGGTCCTGCTGGAGCCGGACGGCAGCGTGGCGACGTCGGCGCAGGGCATGCTCTCGGCAACCGGCCGCTGTCATTCCTTCGACGTGGACGCGGACGGATTCGTGCGGTCCGAAGGCTGCGCCATGGTGCTGCTCAAGCGACTGCCCGATGCGTTGCGCGACGGCGACCGCGTCCTGGCCGTGGTGCGCGGGACGGCGACCAACCAGGACGGCCGGTCCGAGACACTGACCATGCCGTCGGAGGACGCGCAGGTCGCGGTGTACCACAAAGCCCTGGCGGCGGCGGGCGTCGCAGCTGAATCGATCGGTGCGGTGGAGGCGCACGGTACCGGCACCCCGGTCGGTGACCCGATCGAATACCGCGGACTCACCCGGGTTTACGGCACCGACGGCAGTCGCTGCGCGCTGGGGTCGGTCAAGAGCAACATGGGCCACAGCGAGTCGGCGGCCGGCGCGGTCGGACTGATCAAGGCGATCCTGTCGCTGCGGCACGGCGTGCTGCCGCCGCTGCTGCACTTCAACCGGCTGCCCGATGACCTTGCCGCAATCGAAACGGGAATCTTTGTGCCGCAGGCGATCACGCCGTGGCCGGAAGGTGACGGGCCCCGACGCGTCGCGGTGTCGTCGTTCGGCATGTCGGGCACCAATGTGCACGCCATCGTCGAACAGGCCCCGGAACCGGAGCTGCCAGACGCCGTCGCGGCCCAGGGACCGCTGGTGTACGCGGTTTCGTCCTCGTCGGCTGACGGTCTGCGTGCGAGCGCGCTGCGCCTGGCCGAATGGGTCGAGGCTCATGCGGATTCGGTGACTCCGGCCGACCTCGCCTACACGTTGGCGCGGCGGCGGGCGCACCGGCCGGTGCGCACCCTGGTGGTGGCCGACGGATTGACCGAACTCACCCAGAGGTTGCGTGAGGCGGCCGGGGGAGATGGCCTGTATCCCGCCCTGAATCCCGCGGTAGTGGCGCACGACGACCGCGGGCCGGTATGGGTGTTCTCCGGTCAGGGATCGCAGTGGGCGGCGATGGGCGCCGCTCTGCTCGCCGGTGAACCCGTGTTCGCGGCCACCGTGTCGGAACTGGAGCCGCTCATCCAGAGCGAGTCCGGATTCTCGGTAACCGAGGCGATGACGGCGCCGCAGACGGTGACCGGCATCGACAAGGTGCAGCCGACGATCTTCGCCATCCAGGTAGCGTTGGCCGCCACCATGGAGCGGGCGTACGGCGTGCGTCCGGGCGCGGTCGTCGGGCACTCGATGGGTGAGACCGCCGCGGCCGTCGTCGCCGGCGCCCTGTCGTTGCAGGACGGCGCCCGCGTGATCTGCCGCCGCTCGAGGCTGATGGCCGGCATCGCCGGCTCGGGTGCCATGGCATCGGTGGAATTGCCTGCCAAGCAAGTGAATTCGGTGCTGATGGCCCGCGGCATCGACGATGTCGCGGTTGCCGTGATGGCGTCGCCGCAATCCACGGTGATCGGGGGAGCCGCCGAGCAGGTGCGCGACCTCGTCGCCCGCTGGGAACAACGGGACGTGATGGCGCGCGAGGTCGCCGTGGACGTGGCATCGCACTCGCCGCAGGTCGACCCCATCCTCGACGAATTAGCCGCCGCGCTGGCCGATCTGGAGCCGAAAGAGCCGACGATTCCGTACTACTCGGCCACCCAGTTCGACCCGCGCGAACGGCCCGTGTGCGACGCCGACTACTGGGTGGACAACCTGCGCAACACCGTGCAGTTCGCCGCGGCCATCCAGGCCGCGCTGGACGACGGCTTCCGGGTTTTCGCCGAGCTGTCGCCGCACCCGCTGCTGACCCATGCGGTGGATCAAAATGCCCGCAGTCTCGACATGACGGTGGCGGCGCTGGCCGCCGTTCGACGGGAACAGCCGCTGCCGCAAGGGCTTCGGGGCTTCCTGACCGATCTGCACAGCGCCGGTGCCGCGATCGACTTTTCCGTCCTGTTCCCCGCCGGGCAGCTGGTGGACGCGCCACTGCCGGCGTGGAGCCATCGGCATCTGTTCATCGACGCTGACGGCGGCGACGGCAGGACGCAGGGCGGCTGCACGATCACCGTGCATCCGCTGCTTGGTTCCCACGTCCGGCTGGCCGAGGAGCCGGAACGGCACGTGTGGCAGACCGACATCGGCACCGCGACCCTGGGCTGGCTCGAGGATCACCAGGTGCGCAATGTGGCGGCTCTGCCCGGCGCCGCGTACTGCGAGATGGCGCTGGCCGCCGCCGCGGAGGTCTTCGGCGACACGGCCGGAACCTCTCCGGAGGCGCGCGACATCGTCTTCGAGCAGATGCTGCTGCTCGACGAGGAGACTCCGATCGACGCGGTTGCCACGGTGCAGGCACCCGGGGTCGTCGGCTTCGTGGTGGAGTCCGCGCAGGACGGGGAAACCATCCGGCACGCCACCGCATCGCTGTGCGCCGCCCAGGACGACTCGGTACCGCCCGGCTACGACATCGCCGCCCTGCTGGCTGCGCACCAGCACAGCGTGAAGGGCTCCGAACTGCGGGAGTCATTCGTGGAGCGGGGCGTCCTGCATGGTCCGGCGTTCAGCGGACTATCCACCGCGCACACCACGGAATCCGGCGGCAACACCGTGCTGGCCGAGGTCGCGCTGCCGGCCTCGATCCGTTTCCAGCACGCCGCCTACCACGTGCATCCGGCGTTGCTGGACGCCTGCTTCCAGTCGGTGGCCGCGGGCGTCGGCGGCACCGCCGGTGACGGTCTGTTGCTGCCGCTGGGTGTGCAGCGGCTGCGCGTCTACGGGCCGCTGCGCGATGCCCGTTACTGCTACACCCGGGTGACCAGGGCGGACGCGACCGGCGGAGAGGCCGACCTCGACGTGCTCGACGAGCACGGCACGGTGCTGCTGGGGGTGCGCGGGTTGCGGATGGGCACCGGCACCACCGCGAGCGGCGAACGCGACCGGGTACTGGGCGAGCGGCTGCTGACGTGCGAGTGGCAGCAACGGACGCTGCCGGAGGTCGACGCCGAAGAAGCAGGCTCGTGGCTGCTGATCGACACCGCGCAGGCCGCCGAGATCTTGGTCGGCTCGTTGAACGATGCGCTGAAAACCCAAGGCGCGGAATGTTTCAGCCTGCAGCTGCCGGTCGGGGCCGAGCTGGAACCGCTGCGCGCCCAATTGCGCGCGCGATCCTTCACCGGGGTGGTGGTCCTGTGCGGTCCGGTCGGAAGCGCACCCGATGACGGTGGTCTGGAGCGGGGGCGGGAACAGGTGCGCCACCTGGTGCGCCTGGCCCGGGAACTACCCGAGCTGGAAGGGGAACTGCCCCGACTCTTCGTGGTGACCAGGCAGGCCCAGTGGGTGTGTTCGGGCGACGACCTCAATCTCGAGCAGGCCGGACTGCGAGGGCTGCTGCGGGTGATCGGCAGCGAGCATCAGCTGTTGCGCACCACGCAGATCGACGTCGACGAACACACCCAGGGTGAGCAGGTGGCCGCGCAACTGCTGAGTGGATCGCCGGAGGACGAGACCGCCTGGCGTGGCGCTGAGTGGTACACCGCTCGGCTGTGCCCGGCACCGTTGGTTCACGACGACCGCCGCACCAGGGTGATCGACCACGAGACGGACGGCATGCGTCTGCAGGTCCGCACCCCGGGCGATCTGCAATCGATGGAACTGGCCGCATGCGAACGTGTGTCGCCCGGTCCGGGTCAGATCGAGGTGGCGGTCGCGATGTCGACCATCAACTTCGCCGATGTGCTGATCGCGTTCGGCAAGTTCCCCGTCGTCGACGACCGGGAGCCGCAGCCGGGCATGGACTTCGTGGGCGTGGTGACCGCCGTGGGAAAGGGTGTGGAGGGCCACCGCGTCGGCGACCGCGTCGCCGGCTTCTCCGAGGGCGGCTGCTGGCGCACCTACCTGACGTGCGACGCGAATTTGGCGATCACATTGCCCGCGGCGCTCAGCGACGAGCAGGCGATCGCGTCGGCCACCGCGAACGCCACCGCCTGGTACGGACTGAACGACTTGGCCGGCATCAAGGCCGGCGACAAGGTGCTGATCCACTCCGCGACCGGTGGCGTGGGCCAGGCGGCGCTGGCGATCGCGCGGCACGCCGGGGCCGAGATCTTCGCCACCGCCGGCAACGACGCCAAACGACAGATGTTGCGCGACATGGGTATTGAGCATGTCTACGACTCGCGCAGCGTCGAGTTCGCCGAGCAGATCCGGCGCGACACCGGTGGCTACGGTGTCGACATCGTGCTCAATTCGTTGACCGGTGCGGCGCAGCGGGCCGGGCTGGAGCTGCTGGCCTTCGGTGGGCGGTTCGTCGAGATCGGCAAGGCCGATGTGTACGGCAACACCCGGCTGGGGTTGTACCCGTTCCGGCGTGGCCTGACGTTCTACTACCTGGACCTGGCGCTGATGTCGGTGCTGCAACCGGAGCGGGTCCGGGAGCTGCTAGAGACGGTGTTCAAGCTGACGGCCGAGGGCGTGCTGGCGGCGCCACAGACCACGCACTACCCGCTGGCGGAGGCGGCGAACGCGGTGCGGGCGATGAGCAACGCGGAACACACCGGCAAGCTGCTGCTGGACATGCCCCACACCGGGCGGGCCAGTGTGGTGGTGCCGCCGGATCAGGTCCCGGTGTTCCGCCGCGACGGCGCCTACATCATCACCGGCGGCGTGGGCGGCCTTGGCTTGTTCTTCGCTTCCAAGCTCGCTGCCGCCGGGTGTGGCCGGCTGGTGCTGACGGCACGCTCGCAGCCGAATCCCAAGGCGCGTCAGATGATCGAGCGACTGCGCAAGGCCGGGACCGACGTCGTGGTGGAGCTGGGGAACGTCGCCGAAGCAGACACTGCGGTGCGGCTGGTGGAGGCGGCGACCGCCACCGGTCTGCCGTTGCGCGGTGTGGTGCACTCGGCGGCGGTGGTGGAGGACGCCACGCTGACCAACATCACTGACGAGATCATCGACCGGGACTGGGCGCCAAAGGTTTTCGGCACGTGGAGCCTGCACAAAGCGACTCTCGGGCAGCCGCTGGACTGGTTCTGCCTGTTCTCCTCGGGCGCGTCGTTGCTGGGGTCGCCCGGTCAGGGCGCCTACGCCGCGGCCAACAGCTGGCTTGACGCGTTCTCGTATTGGCGCCACGCCCAAGGTCTTCCGGTCACGACCATCGCGTGGGGCGCATGGGCCGAGGTCGGTCGCGCCACCTTCCTGGCCGAAGGTGGCCAGCTGATGATCGCTCCCGACGAAGGCGCGTACGCGTTCGAGACGCTGCTGCGTTATGACCGCGCCTACACCGGTTACATCCCGATCATCGGCGCGCCCTGGCTGGACGACGTCGTCCGGCGTAGCCCGTTCGGAGAGATGTTCAAGTCCAGCGGGCAGAGTACGCGTGGTCCGAGCAAGTTCCGCGCCGAGCTGATGACGGTGCCACGGGAGGAGTGGGCCGGGCGGCTGCGCCGCCTGATCACCGAGCAGGTCGGGGTGATCCTGCGGCGCACCGTGGACGCCGACCGGCCCTTCGTCGAGTACGGCATGGACTCACTGGGCATGCTCGAGATGCGCACTCATATCGAGACCGAGACCGGAATCCGGTTGAGCCCGAAGGTCATTGCCACGCACAACACCGCGCGGGCGCTGGCTGACCACTTGGCGGACACCCTGGCCGAGGAGCCTGCCGCCTAACTGGCGCGAGGTCGCGCGAGGTGGCGCGAGGTGGCGCGAGGTGGCGCGAGGTGGCGCGAGCAGACGCAAAATCGCACAATTTCGTACCGAAATGTGCGATTTTGCGTCTGCTCGCGCCGTGTGGGCGCGTTACTCAGCCGGCTCGAACACGAACACCTGACGTGATCCGCTGCGGGCGAGGTAGGTGTCGTGAGCGGGCCACATCTCGACGAGCTTCGGCATATTACGAGCGCTCTCGGACTGGGTGGCTGGCCGCCCGACGTAGGTAGCGACGCGGCCGGCTATATCTACCCGCGCCCTAGGCTCGGCCAACAGGTTCTTCGGCCAACTGGATTGCGTCTGCAGTCCGAAGTTCTCACACGCTGCGACCAGGTTCCTGCCATCGCGCACATAATGAAGCGGGACCGTTCTATCCTTACCGCTCTTGCGGCCACGCGTGGTGAGCAACATGGTCGGCAGCTGGGGGCCACTGATCGATATCCGCCCGCGGCTCGCTCGGATCAACGCTCGGTCTACCGGAGTGCCAACGTGTTTCATGACCACCGCGAACCAGCGATAGTGACCGATCCGCCGGGTTGCACCTAGATACAGCTGGTAAATGCCATTCATCGTCGGAAATTCCCTTTCATGCTGGTAAGAAGTAGGACTGCAACTTAAGGGCCAGCCAGGGCCGACGGCCGCCCACGATGCGCAGTCCGCGACGTGTCGCGGTGAACGGCCCGATGCGTTGGTAGAGCAGCTGGGTCAGCGTCGAAGCGGGTGTGCGCAGCACCGCATCCGGACGATCGGCAGATCGGCGTTCGCGCACCTGCACGGTGTCCGCTTTGATGTGCATCAGGTAAGGGCGTGCCCCACTGACCTCGAGTGCGGCGCACACGTCGGTGCTCGGAGGCGTTTCGGACCTCAGAAAGATGGGAGCAATCTGCATCAGCCCGCGCGCGATGAGCAGCATGTCACGCTCATTGAGATCCCAGGGCACCTTGACCGCTCGCGCGACGTCTTCCCCGTGCAGGAGAAGCTCACCTAACCAGTTCGTCTGCGCCGTAAAGCCGCCGACGAACCCGCCACCGTGAAACGGAATGTTAAGGGCGTCACTGTTCAACGTGTCGAAGTAATCGTCGACGTCCGTGGCAAGCGCCTGGAGTTGATCGGCCAGGTCGGGCACCGGACCCAGTGCCGCTTCAAGCTCGGCCTGGTTGAGTGCGGCTACCCCGTCGGGGGTTTCTGCGAGACAGTGCATCCGTCCCAGCGCGACTTCGTGGTAGCGCTTCGCGATGGTCAGCACGTGAGCCGCGACCTGTTGCACGGTCCAGCGCGAGCCGGGTGGTTGCGCCAGCGGATCGGAGTTCCGGATGAGCTGATCAAAACGATTGAGTGCCAGTGCAATTCTCTCGCGGAGCTCCTCGCGGGTGGTGTCGGTCAGTGCGACATAACCGGGGCAATTCATAGTCATCACCTGCTTACTCCAGTGTGGAGTGAAGATTACTCCACAGTGGAGTATTGTCAAGGAATGACTTCGCGACCTACGGCTACGTCTTTTGCGCTGCTGGGTCTCCTCGGTTTGCAGCCGTGGACCGCCTACGAACTGGTCGCGCAGGCTCGACGCAGCCTGCACCACTTCTGGCCCCGGTCGGAGGCCCATCTGTACGCGGAAATCAAGCGCCTCGTCGAACGTGGGCACGCCAGAGCGGAATTGGTGGAGGGCAAACGCCGGCAACGGACGCTCTACACGATCACCCCGGCAGGACGGGTCGCGTTGGAAGAATGGCTCAGCACAGAGCCGGCCCCGCCGGCCATCGAAGTCGAAGCCCTGCTGCGCATGTTGTTGGCCGATCAGGGCAGCTTGCAGGATCTGCGCGCCGCGCTCGCGGCCACGACGCGTCAGGCGGGTGAGTTACGCAGCAATGCGATAGATCTGGGTGAGGAGTTACTCGCCTCCGGTGGCCCGTTCCCGCTGCGGCTGCATCTCACCGAGCGGGTGGTGGCCCTCTACGGCGAATTTCTGCTGCTTCTCATTCGGTGGTGTGACGAGACGACAGAAGAGATCTCGACATGGTCAGACACTCGCGACATCGGTCTGACGTCGCGTGGCCGCGACCGACTCGAGCACCTCATCGATCGGGCCAAAGGAAATGCCTGAGCGGCGCCCGCCTTCGTGGCTAGCGCAAACCGGTGGCGCGAGGTGGCGCGAGGCGGCGCGAGCAGACGCAAAATCGCACACTTCGGCACGAAATAGTGCGATTTTGCGTCTGCTCGCGCCGTGTGGGCGCGTTACTCGACGGCCCAGCCGTAATCCGACGGCGCGGTGCACAACATCTCGCGGATGGCATCGAGTGAGTCCTTGCGCTGCGGCGAGTGGCCGTGGTTCTCGATCACCAGGTGATCGCCGGACATGCCGCACCCATAGAAGTCCAGCGGCACGGTGATCGAGCAGTAGAACTGTCCGCGAAAGCCTTCCAGCTCGATGCCGGCCGGCATCCGCACGTCCGGCAGCGCGCTGACATCGGTGCAGAAGACCAGCGGCGGCAGACCGGCCGGTGTTCCCTCGAATGCCACGCCGAAATTCAGCCCGGACTGCTGCACGACGCCGTCGGCGATGTCGGACCGGAAGGTGGCGCCGATATCGGTGGCCAGATCCACGATGTCGGTGTCCGGCCCGATCTCGGCGAGGTAGGTGGCCACCCCCACCAGGTTGGTGGCCTCGGTCGGAGCGACCGGCGGGCTGAGGAAATACCGCAGGTCGACGGGGTACACGTAGGGGATCGGCACGTGCGGCGTTTCCCGCAGTCGCCACTCGGTCATCAGGATCGCCGCCGCCACGACGGTGTTGACGCTCACCCGGTTCTCGTGTGCGAACTCCACCAGGTCGGCCGTCTCCTGCTCGGAAAGCCGGACCCGGGTGACCGGAACCGGTTGCGGGAGGCCAGGAGTCGCGACCAGGGTCGGCTTCACCGAGGGCGGCAGGTCGTAGGCGAACATCACCGGCAGGAAGCGTTCGACGCCGGTCATGCCGAGCTTCTTGACGCCCCGTTGTTCCAGCACGACCTCCAGTGGCTGCGGCGCGGGCTGCGGGTTGACCGGGCCCGGGTCGCCGGTGGTCACCACATCGGTGTAGCGGGAGAACAGCTCGTCGAAAAGGCCGGCGCCGTGGTGGCCGTCGGCAATGCTGTGGTGCAGGAAGATGGTCAGCTCAGAAGCGTTGTGGTGCAGCGTCAAGCGCAGATTCAACAAGGTCTGGGTTTGGTCCAGCGTGATGTCGCGGACATCATCGGCGCTCTCCTGCACCACGATTCCGCTGTGCAGCATGTCGTCGGCGACCAGATTCCAGCCGCCGTCCGGACTCTGCTCGAGGTGGCTGGCCAGGATCGGGTGGGCATCGACGAGGGCGTCGAAAGCCTCCGACAGCGCATCGGCGTCGACCCGGCCGCGCAGCTCGACCGTCACGGCAGTGAAAACCTCGTACTGCGCGAACACTTCCTCGCTGCGGGACAACTTTCGGATCACCGATCCGGAAAACACTTGGAAATCCAGCCTTTCGTGTCAGTGCGTGCTGGCTCGTCGGTAGCCGATGGCCATGGGGACGGCGCAGACGCCGGCGATTCCGGCGCTCCACAGCAGCGTCGCGATCATCGGCGCCAGCACCGGGCCGCCGGCCGACAGCCCGCGCATCGCCGTGATCGCGTAGCTCACCGGCTGGTGCGCGACGACGGGCCGGATCCACTCCGGGTACTGATTCACCGGTAGCAGGCCGGTGGAGAAGAAGATCAACAGCAGCTGCCACAGCTCGACCGCCTCGACCACCAGGGTTTTGGACGTGAACAGCGCGATGGTGGTGGTGAGTGCGGCGAAGGCCATGCCGAGAATCACCGGGACGCCCAGCCACATCAGGGTGGCCAGCGCGCCGCCGCGGAAGCGGAAGCCCAGGGCCACGCCCGCGCCCAGCATCACGCCGGTGGTGACCAGAATCCGGATCGCCTCGGCGATGATCCGGGCCAACGGGCCAGAGGCCCGGTGCACCGGCATCACCCACAGCCGGGTCAGCAGGCCGCTCTGCTGCTCGCGCATCAGGTCGATCGCGACGAACGCCGAACCGCTCACCGCCCCACCCAGCGCCAGCAGCGGCACGATGCTGTACAGCGCGCTGTCGTGGGTCATGGCGTAGATCAGATTGCCCAGCACGATGTAGAGCACCAGCATGAAAGCGACCGGCAGCACCAGCGCCTCCATCACGGTGACCAGGTCGCGTCCCCACCGGGTGAGGATGCGCTGGGTCTGCACCAGCGTCTGCGTCAGCAGCAGCCGTGCCGAGCCGTCCGGCGCCCGCAGCGCGGTGGTCGCGGTCATGGGCGCCGGGACAGCACGAAGACCGACATGGGCACCAGGAACAACGCGAAACCGGCCAGCCACAACAGCGGCGGCGTCATCACCGACCACGTCACCGGCACGGGGGATTTCACGGTGTCGCCGGCCAGCGCGCGCAGCGCGATCACCAACTGGGAGATCGGCTGGTTGCGCACGATGGGCTGAATCCAGTGCGGAAACATCTTGAGCGGTTGCAGGCCCACTGACAGCAGCCCGAAGATCAGGATCGGCATGGTCAGCAGGGGCAGCATCGCGTCGGGATTACGGCTGGCGGTGCCGATCAGGTCGGCGCCGAACGACAACAACACCCCGATCACGATCGCCAACGCGCAGAAGCCCGCGATGTACGGCGCGCCGTGATGGAACCGGAACCCGATCACGTGCGCGGCGATCAGCGACACGACCAGGCCCACACAGCACCGGTACACGCTGGCCGACACGCGCGCCAGCACCGGCGTCAACGGCGCGATCGGCATGGACCGGAACCGCCGGTTGACCCCGTGCAGGGAATCGGTGGCGGCCCGGAACGCCGACGAGATGGCCGCAAAGGCGATGGCCTGCAACGTGACCAGCGGCGTGATGTACTGCCCCAGGTTGCTGGCGATGCCGCTGCCGGGTCCGCCCACGTAGTGATTCCACGGGATGGAGAACGGGACATAGAAGCCCACCGCGAAGGACAGCGAGGCACCGATCGCGGTGATCAGTTCGCCGTTGCGCAGGGTCGGTGCGATGAAGCGGGTGGTCAGTACCCACCACTGCTGCAGCATCGACGGCTGCGACCCGCTCACCACGGCCGTGCTCACCGCACCGCCTCCGGGGTGAGGTGGCTCAGTGCCCGGGACTCACTGGGATCGGCTGTCATGGAGAGGAATACGTCGTCGAGTGACGGCCGGCGCAGCGCGATGTCGGCGGGTTCGAGGTGCGCGGCATTGAGCAGGCGCACGGCCTCGATCAGGGTGCCGGTGCCCTCGGCGGCCGGCATGATGATCCGGTCGGACTCGGCGGCCAGCATGGCCCGCTGGTGTTCGGGCAGCAGCGGGCCGAGAGCGGCGACCATCGCCGGCAGCTCCTTGACGTCGCGGGGCACGATTTCGCAGAAGGTGCCGCCGGCGCGGTGCTTGAGCTCGTTGGCGGTGCCTTCGGCAATGATGGTGCCGCGGTCGATCAGGATGATGCGGTCGCTCAGCGCGTCGGCCTCCTCGAGGTACTGCGTGGTGAGCAGCGTGGCGATGCCCAGTTTCTTGAAGTTGCTCACCAGATCCCAAATAGCCTGTCGGCTGCGGGGATCCAGCCCCGTGGTGGGCTCGTCCAGGAATGCGACCAGCGGCTGCACCACCAGGCCGCAGGCGATGTCGATGCGGCGGCGCATGCCGCCCGAATAGGTGCTCACCCGGCGTTTGGCGGCCTGCACCAGATCGAACTGCGCAAGCAGTTCGGCCGCGCGGCTGCGGGCCGCAGCCTTGGACAGACCGTAGAGGCGGCCGAACATCACCAGATTCTGCTCGCCGGAGAGCATGTCGTCGAGGGCGACCTGCTGCCCGGTGAGCATGATGGAGCGGCGCACGCCGGCCGCGTCGGAGACGACGTCGTGCCCGGCGACGCTCGCCGATCCCGTGGTCGGTCTCGTCAGGGTCGACAGAATGTCGACCATGGTCGTCTTGCCGGCGCCGTTGGGGCCGAGCAGACCGATCACCTCGCCGCGGCCGACCTCGAAACTGACGTCGTCGAGGGCCACCACCTGCCCGGAGCGGGTGCCGAACGTCTTGCCGACCCCCTTGACGACTACCGCTGCGTCACTTGGCATTCCAGCCTCCTCAGTCAAGGCTCGACAGGTCCACCAGGGCGCCCGCCTCGGCCACGCCGGTCATCTCGCTGTCCAGCTGCTCGGCGGCGATACCCTCCTGGATCAGCTCGCTCAGTGCCTGCGGGAAGGTCCGCGCCAGCGCCTCCACCGTCTCCGCCGCGATCCGCCGGGAGTCGTACCACCAATCGAGATGTGTTGAGCCGGCGAACCGGTACACGCGCACCTCGAGAGCGTGGCCGAGCCCCGGGATGGTCTCGCGCACCGGCATGGTCACGTCGGGCTCGAACTGCACCGGCGCGTCGACGGGCGGGAGCTCGGGAATCGTACCGGCGTAGCGGAAGTGGATGTCCGGCGTGCGCTGAGCGCCGAAGGTGCGTCCGGTCGGCGCGTAGAGGTAACGCAGCAGCCCGTACCCGATGCCGTAGTGCGGCACGGCTTTCAGCGTGTTGTGCACGGCGTCGAGTTGCTCGACCACCGCCGAGCCTTCGCCGCCGGCGCAGGCCAGCGGCACCGGGTAATAGGTCGTGCACCAACCGGCGGTGCGGCGCAGGTCGACGTCCGGGCGCAGCACCGAGCGACCTTCGCCCTCGAGTTCGACGGCGACCACCCCGTCGCCGACCGTCCGGGCGATGGTGCGGCCCAGCGCGGCGAGCAGAATCTCCTGAATCGAGCGGCGGAACCGGCGCCGGGCGTCGTCGAGTTCGGAGGTCTGCCCGACGTCGAGGGTGCCCGACAGCTTGACCAGGTCGGCGCCGGTCGGCGGCGTCGCCGCCGGCTCCGCCAGCCAGCGGGTCACCTTGGCGGCGTTGTCGATCCAGAAGTGCCGGGTGTCCAGCGCCGCCGGATGCGTGGCGAGCGCTGCCATCCGCTGCGACCATTCCCGCCAGCCGGTGGCCGGCGGTTCCAGCGTGATCTCACCACCCGCCAGATGCTTCCCGAAGGCGATGACGATATCGCTGCCCAGGATCTGATGTGAGGCGGTGTCGGCGACCATGGCGTGCACGCCCAGTCCCAGGTAGTTCGGACCGCCGGAGGGGTCGGTGATGTGCACCGCGATCAGCGGTACGGTCGAATCGCTCTGCTCGGCAATCACTTCGGCCAGCGTTGCGCAGGGCTCGCTGCCGTCGGTCACCGACCGGGTCACCAGGGCCGTGAAGTCCACGGGCGGGCCGATGTGCTGTTCCCATACGCCGTCGTTGTCGACCAACTGCAGCCGCAGTGCGTCGTGGTGGTTGGACACCGCGGTCAGCACCGTCCGGATGTCGTCGGGGCTGACCTTCGGGTCCAGTCGCAGCATCAGCGGCACCCGCCAGCGCCCACCGTCATGCAGTCCGTGTTCGAGGAAGTACGTGGTGTTCGGCAGTATCGCTGGGTTCGATTGCGGCTCAGGCGGTTTAGCCAGGCCGCTGGCGGCGAACGCGGCATCCACGGCGGCGGTGAGCGACGCCAGCGTGGGGTGCTCGTAGAGATCCTGCGGGGTGATGCTCAAGCCTTCGTTCGAGGCGGTCATCGCGATGCTGATCGCCATCAGCGAATCACCGCCGAGGTCGAAGAAATTGGCGTTCGGGTCGATCGAGGGCACCCCGAGGCACTGCTGCCACACACGTTGCAGGGTGATTGCGGTCTGCGTCGGGCCGCCCGCCTCGACGGGCGCTTCGGTGTGGGGGCCGACCGCAGCACCGTTGACGGGTGCCGGCTCCCAGGCGGTGCGCTGCGGCTCGATCCAATGCCGTTGACGCGCAAACGGATAGCCGGGCAGCGAGACCAGCCGCGGCGGCACCGGGTGCCTGGGGGACCAGTCGACGTCCACGCCGGCCGACCACAGTTCGCCGAGTGCGCGCAGGAAGGTGTCGCGGTCGTCGGCCTGCTGGATGGGGTGCCGCATCAGCCGGACGGAGCGGTTGCCGCCCGACCACCTCGGGTGCCGGATCGCCGAACCCGTGAGGCTGCCGCCGGGGCCGACTTCGACCAGAATCCGGTTCGGGACGGACAGCACCGTGTCCAGCTCGTCGGCGAACCGGATGGTGGAACTGATCTGGCGGGTCCAGGTGTCCGGGTCGGTGGCCTGCTCGTCGGTCAGCCAGGTCCCGGTGAGGTTGCTCAGCAGCCGGGTGTCGGGGGTTTTCAGCTGCCGCTGGGACAGGAATTCACGGAATTCAGCGAGCATGCCGTCCATTTGGCTGGTGTGGAAGGCGTGGGTGGCGCGCACCCGTCGCACCGGAACACCGTGTTCGCCCAGTCGCGCGGTGAAGGCGCGGATCGCGTCCTTGGGCCCGGCGACCACACAGTTGCCCGGGTCGTTGACCGCGGACACCTCGGCCCCCGGTACCAGGTGCTGGGCGACATCGGCCGGGCTGAGCGCGACCGCGACCATGGCGCCGGGGGGAGATTCGTGCATCAGCCGGGCGCGCAGTGACACCGTCTTGACCGCGGTTTGCAGATCGAAGACGCCGGCCAGCGTGGCCGCGATGTATTCGCCGGTGCTGTATCCGATATAGGAGCCGGCCCGCACGCCGTAGCTTTCGACCAGCTTGGCCAGCGCGTATTCGACGGTGAACAGTGCGGGCTGGGATCGGTCGATGCGCTCCAGATCGGCTGCGGTGCCGGCAAATATCGTCTCGCGCAGATCCAGGCCCAGTTCCGCCTGGAAGGCCGTGGCGCAGGCGTCGAAGTGTTCGGCGAAGACGGGTTCGGTGTCGTACAGCCCCTTGGCCATGCCGGGGTGCTGGGCGCCCTGGCCGGGGAACAGGAAGACGACCTGGTCGGTGGTTGCGCTGTCGGCGGGGGACTCGCCGACGAAGACGTTGTCGTGCTCGGCGGCGCGCAGCAGGGTGACCGCCTGGGCCCGGTCGGCCGCGACGGCGGCCATGGTGACGTGGTGTCTGCGGCGGCCGGCCAGCGTGTGGGCGACATTCGCCATCCCCGGGGCCAGGGCCGGGGCGTTCGGGCGCTCCAGCGCGGTGGCCAGGGCCGTCCGCGCCTCGCCGAGGGCTTCGGCGGTGCGCGCCGAGAGCAGCAACACCTGCGGCCCTTCGGGCGCGGCCTGCACCGCGACCTCCGGCGCCTCCTCGACCACCAGGTGGGCGTTGGTGCCGCCGATGCCGAACGAGCTCACCCCGGCCCGGCGGATACCGTCGGATTCCCAAGCGCCGTAGCGGCTTTGCACGGTGAACGGGGTCTCGTCGAGGTGCAGTTCCGGGTTGGGGCTGGTGTAGTGCAGGGTCGCCGGGATCGCTTTGTTCTTCAGGCACAGGATGGTCTTGATCAGCGCCGCGATTCCGGCGGCGACTTCGAGGTGGCCGATGTTGGACTTGACCGAGCCGATCACACACGGTGCCGACCGCGGTTCCTCGGACGCCTCGAATGCGGTCCGCAATCCCTGGATTTC
Source organism: Mycobacterium sp. Z3061 (assembly GCF_031583025.1). Lineage (NCBI taxonomy): Bacteria > Bacillati > Actinomycetota > Actinomycetes > Mycobacteriales > Mycobacteriaceae > Mycobacterium > Mycobacterium pumcae. Next base: position 2,252,022 of record NZ_CP134062.1, read on the forward strand.
AATGGGGTCGCCCAACGGCGTTCCGGTGCCATGGGTTTCGACGTAGCTGATGGTCGAGGCGTCGACATCGGAGACGGCGTGGGCCTCGGCGATGCAGTCGGCCTGAGCCGACGCGCTGGGTGCCGCGAAGCCCATTTTCGCCGAGCCGTCGTTGTTGATCGCCGATCCGCGGATGACGGCGTGGATCCGGTCGCCGGCGTCGAGGGCGGCCTGCAGGGGCCTGAGCACCACCAGGCCTACACCGCTGCCGAAGACGGTGCCGTCGGCGCGCACGTCGAAGGGCCGGCAGTGCCCGACCGCGGAGAGCATCTGGCCCGGCGAATGCCAGTACCCGACATGGTGTGGGACGCAGAGGGATACGCCACCGGCCAGCGCCATGTCGCATTCACCGGACAGCAGGCTCATGCAGGCCAGGTGCACCGCCACCAGCGACGACGAGCACGCCGTCTGCACCGCGAGGCTGGGCCCGCGCAGGTTGAACTGGTGCGAGATCCGGGTGGCCAGAAAGTCCTTGTCGTTCTGCAGGAACATGCTGAGCTGGTCCCAGTTCAGGCCCTCGGCCAGCACGGCGTTCGGGTCCTGGTGCGACAGCAGGTTGTGCAGCAGATAGCCACTGGGAGAGCTGGTCCCGTACACGCCGATCGACCCGTCATAGCGGGCCGGATCGACGCCGGCGTCTTCGAGTGCGTGCCAGGCGCACTGCAGGAACAACCGGTGCTGCGGGTCCAGGGACCGGGCGACCAGTGGCGGGAAGCCGAAGAAGTCGGCGTCGAACTCGTCGACGCCGTCGACGATCGGCGCGCGCCGGACGTAAGACGGGTTCGCCAATGCCTTGTCGCTGATGCCGGCGTCGCGCAGTTGCTGCTCGGAGAGGGTGACGATGGATTCCTTGCCGCGCCGCAGGTTGTCCCAGAACGCCGACACGTTATTGGCGCCCGGGAACCGGCCGGCCATGCCGACCACCGCGATCGCGTTGTCGGGACTGCTCACTAAACTCCTCCAAGCTTTCCGGATCGAACTTGTCGCCGCTGTGCGGCTGTTTGTCGCGCCGCCGCGCGCTGCTGAGCGCGGTCGCGGACGGTGGTACTCGTTTCGGTGGCCGGTTCGGGGCTCGACAGCCCGAGTTGGCGCATCAGGTCGGCGGTCAGGTCGTGCAGCGTGGCACCCTGCAGCAGCAACGCCACCGGCGGCTCGGCGCCGAAGTCGGCGCGGGCGGTGTTGCGGATCCGCACGGCCATCAGCGAATCCATGCCGAGATCGAGCAACGGCAGGCCGGGGTCGACGGCGGATTTGTCCGCGTACCCCATCACCGCCGCGATCCGGGACCGCAGCAGGTCGGTCATCACGCGGGCCGCCTCGGCCGGGTCCAGCCCGCGCAGCGAGTCGGGTCCGGCCCAATCGTCCCCGCCCCCGGCGGCTTCCAGTTCCCGCACCACGGCCGAGAAGAAGTCGTGGTTGCGGATTTCGGGAAAGGCGATCAGTGCCCGGTCCGCGCGCAGGCGTGCGACACCGGTGTGGCTGCGGTCGCTGGCCAGCAACGATTCCATGGCCGCGAGTCCCTCGGCCGGCGTGATCGGGTCCAGCACGCTGCCGGCCAGGGTGCGGGCCATGCCGACATCCGACCACGGACCCCAGTTGATCACCGCGGCCGGCAGTCCGGCCGCCTTGCGCGCGGCGACCAGTGCGTCCAGCCACGCGTTCGCGCACGCGTAGGCACCCTGTCCGGGTGCGCCGAGCAGCGCGGCGGTCGAGGAGAAGCCGACCCACCAGTCCAGCGGGCGGCCGGCACTGGCCTGGTGCAGCCGTTGTGCGCCAATGGCTTTCGGTGCCCAGACGCGGTCGAGGCTGTCCTTGCTCATCGAGTACACCAGGGCGTCGTCGATGACGGCTGCCGAGTGCAGGATGCCGCGCAGCTCCCGGTCGCCGTCCTCGGCCGCCGCGACAAGTTGTTCCGCCACCCCGGGCGTCGCGACATCGCCGAGGACGACCACGATTTCGGCGCGGCCCTCCAGCTCGGCCAGGACCTTGCGTTGTTCCTCGCCGGGCTCGCTGCGGCCGTTGAGGACGACCCGGCCCGCGCCCCCGTCGACCAGCCAGCGCGCCACCACCAGGCCCAGGCCGCCGAGGCCGCCGGTGATGATGTAACTGGCACCCGATCGCACCACCGGATTGCCCTGGGCGCCATCGAGGGTGGCCCGGGTGAGCTGTTCGACGTAGCGCTGCTCACCGCGGTGCGCGATGACGGTGGTGAGAAGGCCGGTGTCGGGCGCGCTGAGTTCGGCGGTCAACGCGTTTCCGTTCTGGTCCAGATCGATGAGCGTGGCGCTCAATTCGGGATGCTCGTAGGCCAACACCCGGATCAGGCCTTTCAGCGCGCCGACCGCGGGTTGCCCGGCTTCACCGTCCGTGACCACCAGGCCGCCGCGGCTGACCAGCCACAGCCGCGGCGGTTCGCCGTGCCAGCCGCCGACGATCGCGCGGACCACGGTGCTGATCGACCAGACCAGATCGCGGGCCCCGGTCACGTCGGCGGCGTCCTCGACGAAGACGACGACACCGGCGGGTGGGTGTGCGGGGTCGCCCGCGGTTTCGGCGAATGCGGCCAGCATCGCGGGCTCGTCGTCGAGATCCGCGGTGAGCACCCGATGCTGTTCGGACCGCCAGTCGGCGGCGAATTCCTCGGCGCGGGCCCGGGTCGCGTCGGTGGCCAGCAGCAGCCAACTGCCCGGTGCCGGCGTGGCGGCTTCATCCCCGAGCGGCTGTTCCACCCATGCGGCTTCGAAGATCTTCTGCCCCAGCGGCAGCGGCACGCTGCGTCGCTCCACCGACCGCAGGAAGATGTCGGTGACCTCCGCGGTCACGTTGCCGGCGGCGTCCATCAGCACGATCCGGCCGAGCTTGCCGGTGCCGCCCGCGTCGAGGCTGGTGAGGGTCGCGCGGCAGCGGGCGTAGCGCCCGGGGTTGCCGAATACCCGCAGGCTCTCGAAAGAGACGGGCAAGTAGGTGGATGCGCTGCCGGCCTCATCCGACGGCATCGCCGCGGCGAGGCTCTGCAACGCGGCGTCCAGCAGGGCGGGATGGATGCGGTAACCAGGGTGTCGGGGCGCCTGGTCGGGCAGGGTGATCTCGGTTTCCACCGAGCCGTCCGACAACCGGTCGATCCGGGTCAGACCGGCGAAGGCCGCGCCGTAGTGCAGTCCCGCCTGGCGCAGCAGCGCGTAGAAGTCGGCCGGTGCCACCGAGGTCTGGGATTGTCCGGTGGCGGGCACCGGTCCGGGGCCGGCCTGCGTCGGCTCCACCTTGGCCAGGGCGTGCCGGGTCCAGTCACCACCGGATGTGCGCGAATGGATTTCGATGCGAATCTTGCTGTCGCCGTTGCGGATCAACTGTGTGGTCAGCTGGGTGTGCTGGTCCAGGGTGAGCATCTGCTCAACCTCGAGCTGGTTGATCGCCAGGCTTTCGACGGGTACTCCCAATGCGTCGCTGGCCGCGGCCAACGCGATCTCGGCGTACCCGGCGGCCGGCATGATGGGCTGTCCGAACACGCGGTGGTCGGCGAGCCAGCCGGAGACGTCGGTGCCGACGTCGGCCTGCCACACGTGGTCGCGGCTGGACGGCACCTCGACGTGCAGACCCAGCAGCGGGTGGTTCAGCACCAGGTCGGCCATCGACGAACGGTCCTGCACCCAGAACTGCTCGTGCTGCCAGGCCGTGGTGGGGATATCGGCCAGCCGGCCGCCGGTACTGATCGGCGGGCTCTTGGCGACCTGCGCGAGCTGGGTGCGGAAGGTCACCGTGTCGTCGGCGTCGCGCGCCAGGGTGCCGATCGCGCGGTAACCAGGGCTGTCGAGGGTTTCGGTGATCGCATGAGTGAGCAGCGGGTGGGCGCTGACCTCGATGAAGGTGTGATGCTGCTCGCCGGCCAGCGTGATGCCCTGCTGGAAGCGCACCGGGTTGCGCATGTTGAGGGCCCAGTGCTCGGCGTCGAAAAGGGTGGTGGTGTCGGTGCTTTCGTGGGTGGTGGAGATGATCGGGATGCTCGGGGTGCGCGGTTGCAGGTCGGCCAGTTCGGCGCGCATCGCCGGCTGCAACGCGTCCATGGCCGGATTGTGCGGGGCCACTTCGATATTGACCCGGCTGGCGAAGCGGTCCCGGGCGCGCGCCTTCTCGATCAACTCGTCGATCTGTTCGGTGGGCCCGGAGATCACGGTCTGGCGCGGTGAGTTGTAGATGCCCAGCGTCACCTGCGGATAGTCGGCGATCAGCGCCTCGGTGGCCGCGGCGTCGAGTTCCAGCAGCGCCATGGCGCCCTGCCCGGACAACGGCGCCATCAACCGGGCGCGGGTCGCCGTCACCCGCAATCCCTCGGCGGGGGTGAGGGCTCCGGCGACCACCGCGGCGGCCACCTCGCCCATGGAATGCCCGATCACCAGGTCGGGCTCCACCCCGTAGGAACGCCACAACGCGGTGAGCGCCAACTGGATGCCGATCAGGCCCAGTTGGATCTGCTCGATGCCCACCAGTTCCCGGCCCTCGGCGAGCACGTCCTGCAGCGAGAACCCGGCCTGCTCAACGAAGACGGGCTCCAGTTCGGCCACGGCCGCGGCGAAACCCGGCTCGTCGGACAGCAATTGGCGGCCCATGCCGGCCCACTGCGACCCCCGCCCGGAGTAGACGAACACGGTTCCCGCACCGGGGGATCCGGTTTGCGGACCGACCACGCCCGGCGCCGGTTTGCCGGCGGCCAGCGCGCGCGCCCGGCGACGGCCTGGGCGCGCTCGCGGGCCACCACGGCGCCGAACCGCGCGTGCCGGGCCCGGTGGTGGCTGAGGGTGTGCGCGACGTCGGCAAGGGACACGTCAGCGCCGTCCATCCAGTCCGCCAGCGCGCCCGCCGCGGCGGCCACCCGTTGCGGCGTCTTTCCGGATATCACCAGCGTCGACACCTCGGGATCGTTGTCCGCTGGGGGCGCAACGACGTTCGGCGCCTGCTCGATCACCACATGCGAGTTGGTTCCGCTGAGCCCGAACGAGGACACGGCGGCGCGGCGCGGGCCGGAGGCATCGGGCCACGGCGTGCCCTCGGTCGGCACGAACAGCCGGGTCGAGGAAGCGTCGATGGCCGGGTTCCACCGGGTGAAGTGCAGGTTGCGCGGAATGTAGGAGTGTTCGACGGCCAGGATCGCCTTGATCAGCCCGGCGACTCCAGCTGCCGCTTCCAGGTGGCCCAGATTGGTCTTCACCGCCCCGAGCGCGCAGCGGCCCTCGCCCCGTCCATAGGTGGCCGACAGCGACTCGAACTCGATCGGGTCGCCCAGAATGGTGCCGGTGCCGTGCGCTTCGACGTAGTGCACGCTCTCGGCGGTCACATCGGCCTGCTTCAGCGCGGTGGTGATGACGTCGCGCTGGGCCAGGGCGTTCGGCGCGGTCATGCCGTTGGACCGGCCGTCCTGGTTGATCGCCGATCCGCGGATCAGCGCCAGTACCCGGTCGCCGTCGCGGGTGGCGTCGGACAACCGTTTGAGCACCACCACGCCGCAGCCCTCGCCGCGGGTGAAGCCATCGGCCATGGCGTCGAAGGCCTTCGAACGTCCGGTCGGCGACAGCGCCGACCACTTCGACACCGCGATCGCGGCGAACGGCGACAGCGCCAACTGCACCCCGCCCGCCAGTGCCACATCGCTTTCCCGCAACCGCAACGACTGGCAGGCCAGGTGCACCGCCACCAGCGACGAGGAACACGCGGTGTCCACCGCGACCGCCGGGCCGCGCAGCCCGAGCAGGTAGGCGATGCGGCCCACGGCGGCGGCGTGCGGAGTGCCGGTGGACAGGTAGGCGTCGATCTCGGCGCGACGCTCGATGTTGACGATGGTGTAGTCCCACGTCGAGAGCCCCATGATCGCGGCGGTCCGGCTGCCGCTGAGCGAATCCGGTGCCAATCCGGCATGTTCCAGCGACTCCCAGGCTACCTCGAGCAGGACCCGGTGCTGCGGGTCCATCGCGGCGGCCTCGCGCGGGGTGATGCCGAAGAAGTCGGCGTCGAATCCCGCGACGTCGTCGATGAACCCGCCCCACTTGGTGGTCATCTTGCCCGGGGTCTCCGGGTCGGGGTCGTAGAAGGCGTCGCCGTCCCAGCGGTCGGCGGGTACCTCCCGGATGGTGTCCCGGCCGTCCAGCAGCAGTTGCCAGAAGTCTTGCGGCCCATTGACATTGCCGGGCAGCCGGCAGCCCATGCCGATCACCGCGATGGGCTCGGCGACGTCGGTGGGGAATGCCGTGCCCGCACGCACCAGTTCACGCGCGAGGACTTCGCGGGCCTTGGGTGACATTTGGGCGGCGCGTTCGGCCAGACTCGTCATTACTCCGCGCCTTCCGTCGCTGCTTCCAGCTCACTGGCCGCAACCAGGTCAGACAGCAAATCCAGTTCCTCGTCCGATAATTCGGGCTCTTCCTCGGCGCTCCCGGCGTCGGTGGCTTCCGGCTCGTAACCCAGCCGCTCGCACAGGGCGCCGGCCAGGTCGGTGATGGTCGGGTAGGCCCAGACCAGGGCCACCGGCAGGGTGGTGCCCAGGCTCGCCTCCAGCCGGTTGCGCAGTTCCAGGGCCATCAGGGAGTCCAGGCCCAGCGACTCCATCGGCCGGTCGTGGTCGATCGGGTCGGTCGAGCGCAGCACCGCCCGGATCTCGTCGGCGATCGCCGTCGCGAGCCGGGCCGGGCGCTCGGCGGGATCGGTCGCGTCCAGTTCGGCGCGGACGCGGCCACCGCCGGTGCGCTGCTCGAGGGTGATCGACTCCTGCAGGGTGGCGAACAGTGAGGATCCCGCTGCGGCGGGGAAAGATTGGAACCACTGCCGCGCGTCGAGCGCGAACACACCGGTGCGGGCCCGGTCCGCCGACACTACCAGCTCCATCGCGGCCAGCCCCTGCGCCGGGGTGATCATCGAGACGCCCAGGTCGGCGAAGAACTGAGCCCGGCCCACTTCGGCCCAAGGGCCCCAGTTGATTCCGGTCGCGGGCAGCCCCAACGACCGGCGGTAGGCGACCAGTCCGTCGATCCAGGAGTTGGCTGAGGCGTAGGAGCCCTGACCGGGCGCGCCGACCAGTGCGGAGACCGACGAGAACGACACCCACCAGTCCAGGTCGGCATGCTTGGTCGCTTCGTGCAGCCACCAGCCGCCGGCCACCTTGGGGGCGAACACCCGCGCCGACGCCGAGTCGGAGATGTTGAGCACGATCTCGTCGGCCAGCACCATCGCGCTGTGCACCACGCCGGCCAGCCGGAAGCCCGCGTCGCCGACCGCGGCCACCAGGCGCCGCGAGGTTTCGGGGTCGGCGAGGTCGCCGGTCACCACCTCGACGCGGGCGCCCGCGCCGTTGAGGTCGTCGATCGCGGCCTGCACGTCGGCGCCGGGTGCCGAACGACCGTTCAGCACAACGAGTCCCGCACCCTGTTCGGCGAGCCAGCGGGCGGTGACGAAGCCGAGACCGCCCAAGCCGCCGACGACCACATACCCGCCCTCCGGCCGGACCAGGGGCTGGGCCGGCCGTGGCGCGAGGGCCGGGATGCTGCCGGTCTGGGGTATCGAGATGGCGACCCGGCCGGCGTGGTCGCCCGACCTCAGCAGTCGCAGTGCCTGGTCCGCGTGATCGAGGGCAAACTGGGTGACCGGTAGCGGCGCCAATCGGCCTGTGACGGCATGCCGCAGGATCTCTTCGAGGTAGGCGCGGTAGCGCGCGGGCTGCGGGCGCACGACCGCGAAGGAGGCGTCGCGGGCCAGCCCGCTCAGATCGATCGCGGTGTCGGTCCGGCCCAGCTGGACGAACCGACCACCCGGGGCGAGCAGCCGCATGCCCGCCCGAATCGACTCTCCGGGAAGCGAATTGAGAACGATGTCCACAGATTCCTCGGGCGCGGCGGTGAACACCTGGGCGCCCATCATCGTGGCGATGGCGGCGGCCGCCAGGTCCACACCGTCACCGCTGCGGTGAATCAGCACCTTCTCGCCGGCCGCAACCTGCCCGACCGTGCACAGCGCATGCCACGCCGTGAGATAGGGCAGTCCGAAGCCGGCCGCCTGCGCATCCGACAGAACCTCGGGCACGGGTACGACGAGGTCGGCGCCGGTGGTCAGGTAGGAGCCGGTGGCGGCGGATCCGAAAGCGATGACGCGCCGGCCGGTCTCCGGCCCGCGAACCACCACCCCGAGGCATTCGGCGACGTCGCCGCCGTCGTTCAGCAGAGCGGTGAGAACGCGGACCTCGACCTGGCCGTCGGCCGGTTCGGTGCGCCCGGCCGCGTGCGCCTGCAGGTCGCCGTCGAGCGTGAACGCGCCGCCGGTATCGAGGTCGACTGTGGTGAAACGACTTTCCGGGATCAGCTCACCGGATAGCAGTGGCGTGGGCACCAGGCGGCTCACATACCGTTGCCCGGCGCGCAGCGCGACCTCGTCCTGATCGGAGCCCGCCAGCAGTTCGTCGACCAGACCCGCGAGCGGTTGCATGCCGTCCGGGCCGACGTCGACCAACGTGGTCTTCAGCTCGGGGTGCTCGAAATTCAGCACGCGGGCGATGCCGCGAAGTTGCGTCTGTGCCAGGGTGACCGACTCGGTGGGGTCCAGTTGTTGCGCCCCGCGCGTCACGATCCACAACCGGGGGCTGTTGCGGGCGCCCACGCGCGATACCGTCCGGACGATGTCTGCGACGCGCAGGGTGCGGGTGCGTGCCAGGTCGAGCTGGGTCTGGATGGGCTCGGCTTCGTCGGACGCGCGGGGCGGGCAGACCAGTACGATGCCGTCCCACGTGGTGTCGCGCTGACCGATCGCGGCCCGCATGGCTTCGTCATCGAAAACCACGTCGCACCGGCCGATTCGCGCGGCGAGTTCGGCGCGCAGCCCGGCGGTCAGGTCGTCGGAGCCGACCAGCAACAGCGCCGCGGGCGCATCGGAGTGATCTTCCAGCGCCGCGGGCCGCCATTCCACCGAGAACAGGCGATTGCCGAGTTCCCTTGCACCGCTGGGTGATCGCAGCACCGCCATCTCGACGCGGTCGATCTCCAGGACCGGGCGTCCGTCTTCGTCGAGCAACAGGACCCGGCCGGCCAACCGGTCCGGCGTGTCGGTCGGGGCGAGGGATGCGACCGCGGTCGCGCCGTTCACCACGTCGCCGTGCACCCGGACCCCGGCGAAACCCACCGGAAGCACGATGGCCTGCTGCGCACCGGTGGTCAGCTCGGTGGCGGGCGCGGTGGCGCCGAGCGCTTGCATCGCGATGTCCATCATCACCGGATGCAGCAGAAACTTTCGGGCGCCGGCCTTCGCCCCCGCCGGCAATTGCACCCGCGCGTGAGCGGCGCCGGACGGCGATACCGACAATCCGACGATGCCCTGGAACGCGGGACCGTGCTGTTGCCCGGCGGCACGCAGCCGTTGATACAGCTCCCCGGGATCGAGCGCGGTCGCGCCTTCGGCGGATTCCGGCGCCTCCGGCTGTGCCGGCTCTGCGGGTGCCAACGTGGCGGAGGCGTGTTTGATCCATCCGGAACTGGCGCTGCGAGTGCGGATTTCGACCCGGCATGACTGGTCGTCGCCGGTGAGCGTGGTGGCGATCACCGTGCTGTCGGTGACGTGCATCAGCTGATCGAGGGTGAGTTCGCGGATCATCCAGGACGCGCCGGCGAAGGTGTCGGTCGCCGCGGCCAGCGCGATGTCCGCATACGCGGCCCCGGGAAGCACGCACACGTCGTCCACGCGGTGGTCGCCCAGCCAGAGCAGATCGGGGCTGATCGCGCACTCCCACACGCGGGTGCCGTTGGTGGGGTCGTGCACGCCGACGCCAAGTAGGGGATGGCCGTGGGTACCGGTGGTCGAGCCGGCGTCGATCCAGTGCCGGGTGTGCTGCCAGGGCGTGCCCGGCAGCAGCGGGTGCGGTTCGGGCGGATGCGGTGTGTCGGGCGGGCGGGTGCCGTGCGTGGCGTTGAGGTTGCTGTGGAAAGTGACGGTGTCGTCGGTGTCGCGCTGCAGGGTGCCCAACACGCGCGCGCCCGCTTCGCCCAGGGTGTCGGTGATGGCGTAGGTGAGCAGCGGGTGCGGGCTGACTTCGACGAAGGTGTGCTGGTGCTGCGCGGCCAGGCTGATGGCCTGGTGAAACCGAACCGGGTTGCGCAGGTTGGCGGCCCAGTAGTCGGCGTCCAGCAGCGCCGGCGTCGGTCCCTGGACGGCGGTCGTCAGCATCGGGATCACCGGCGCTTTGGGTGCCAGACCGGCCAGCGCGCAACGTAATTCGGGCAGTATCGGGTCGATGATGGGGTGGTGGGAGGCGACGTCGACGTCGATGCGCCGCGCCAGCAGGTCCTTGGCCGCGACCGCGGCGATCACCGCATCGACCTGATCCGGGGGTCCGGCGATCACCGACTGGCGCGGTGAGGCGTGCACCGCCAGCGTCAGCGCCGGATGGTCGGCGATCGCGGCCGCGGTGTCGGACGCGTCGAGTTCCAGCAGCGCCATCGCGCCCTGTCCGGCCAGTGCCGCCATCAGCCGCGAGCGGGTCGCGATCACCTTCAGCCCATCGGTGGGGGAGAGCGCGCCGGCCACCACGGCCGCCGACACCTCGCCCATCGAGTGCCCGATCACCGCGTCGGGTTTCACCCCGTAGTGCCGCCACAGCGCGGTGAGCGCGAGCTGAATGCCGACCAGCACCGGCTGGATGTTCTCGATGCCCACCACTTCGCGGCTGCCGGCCAGGGTCTGCTCCAGCGAAAAACCAACCTGAGCAAGGAAATCCGGCTCCAGGTCGGCGACGGCGGCGGCGAATGCGGGCTCGTCGGCCAGCAGTTGGCGGCCCATGCCGATCCACTGCGAACCCTGACCCGAGTAGACGAACACGGTGCCCGGCCCGACGGACCCGTCATTGCAGACCGGGTCGGCCGCCAGTGCGCGCAATCCCGCGATGGCCTGCGCCCGGCCCCGGGCCACCACGGTGCCGAATCTGACCTGCCGCGCGCGGTGGTGGTTGAGGGTGTGCGCGACGTCGGCCGGCGTCAAGTCAGCGCCCGGCCCTTCCCACCAGTCCGCCAGGGCCGCCGCAGTGGCCGCGACCCGCTGCGGGGTCTTGCCCGAGACCACCAGGGTGGAGACGGTCGGCTGCGGAGCAGGTTGCGGCGCAACCGAATCGGGAGCCTGCTCGAGCACCACATGCGCGTTGGTGCCACTGACACCGAACGAGGACACCCCGGCGCGGCGCGGGCGCTCGGTCCCCGGCCAGTCCATGCCCTCGGCGGCGATGGCGAGCCGGGACACCCCGTCGCTGACGTGCGGTGTCAGCTGCCGGAAGTTCAGGTGCCGCGGGATGTGCCGGTGGCCCAGTGCCAGCACGGTTTTGATGAATCCGGCGATGCCGGCCGCCGCCTCGAGGTGGCCCAGGTTGGTTTTCACCGAGCCCAACACGAGCGGTTGCCTGCCGTCGCGGTCGCTGAAAACCTTGCTCAGCGAGTCGAGTTCGATCGGATCGCCCAGCGGCGTCCCGGTGCCGTGCGCCTCGACGTAGTCGATGTCGGCGGGCGCCAGCTTGGCCGAGGTCAGCGCTTTGCGCAGCAGCGCCTGCTGCGCGGGGCCGTTGGGCACCGTCACGCCGCTGCTGGCGCCGTCCTGGTTGACCGCCGAACCGCGGACCACGGCCAGGATCCGGTTGCCGTCACGCTGCGCGTCGGCCAGCCGTTTGAGCACCACCATCCCGGCGCCCTCGCTGCGCACGTATCCGTCGGCGGCGGCGTCGAAGGTCTTGCACTGGCCCTCCGGGGACAACATGCCCCACCGTGAGCAGGCGATGCTCGGTCCCGGGCTCAGCAGCAGGTTGGTGCCGCCGACCAGCGCCATGTCGCTCTCCCGGGACCGCAGACTCTGCGACGCCAGGTGAATCGCCACCAGCGAGGACGAACAAGCGGTGTCGATGACCACCGCGGGACCCTGCGCGCCAAGGAAATACGCCAGCCGGCCGGCGGTGAAGTTCAGCGCGTTGCCGGTCGGGATGTAGGCGTCGAGGTCCTCGGGCCGCAACTGGCCGGCCAGGGTGACCATGTAGTCGTACGAGGTGACGCCGACGAAGACGGACGTCTGGGTGCCCCGAATGGTGTGCGGCGCAACGCCGGAGTTCTCCAGCGACTCCCACGCCACTTCGAGGAGCAACCGCTGCTGCGGGTCCATCGCCGCGGCTTCGCGCGGGGAGATGGCGAAGAACTCGGCGTCGAACTCCTCCGGTTGCCAGCCGGTGAGGAAGCCGCCCTCGCGACTGCAGATGGTGCCGGGCACGGTGTGGTCGTCGGTGTAGAACGCGTCGGCGTCCCAGCGCTCACCGGGCACCCGGATGATGCCACTGCGCCCGTCGCGCAACAGGTCCCAGAACTCGTCCGGGTTGCTCACACCGCCGGGGAAGCGGCAGCCGATGCCGATGACGGCGATCGGCTCACTGTTGGCCGCTTCGGCGATCTCGAGGCGTGCGGTGAGATCGTCGATCTTGCGCAGCGCCTCGGTGATGATCGCCCGGCGGTCCGGTGTGGGGGCACTCTGACTAGTCACAGCGGTCAGGTCAGCCTCTCCGAAAGTTGCCGCAGCAACTCGTCTTCGCTCAAGTCCTCGTAGTCGTCGGGTGGTTCCTCGGCCGCTTCCTCGGCCGCCAGGGCCAACTCGGCGAACTCCGGCAGTACGGTGGCCAGGTAATCGGTCAACCCGTACACCGTCGGATAGTCGAAAACCACCGAGGCGGGCAGGTATTCGCCGAGGGTGTCCGACAGCGCCCGCTGCAGCGTCACGCTCATCAGCGAGTCCATGCCCAGCTGGAAGAATCCGGTGGACGGATCGAGGATCTCGGTGGCCGGCATACCCATCACCGTCGCGGCCAGCAGCCCGACCTGGTCGAGCAGCATGTCGTGGCGACGGTGCGCCTCGGCGGCCCGCAGGGCTTTGCGGAACTCGCTTTCCGGCAGCGCGACGCCCGTCTGGGCCGGCAGCAGGTCATCGACGATGCGCAGCGATCCACGGGTGCGGAAGGCCGCCGCCAGCAACGGCCAGTCGGCGGCGACGATCGCGGTGCGCACCGCGGCCCCCGGGGCCAGCACGGAAGACAGTGCACCGATGGCGGTTTCGTCGTCCATCGGCGTCAGCCCGGATTCGGCGCTGACCTGGCTGGCGTCCCGCTGCGCGTCGGCCAGGGACTTCCACAGTCCCCAGTCGACGACGGTCGCCGGCAGGCCCATGGTGCGCCGCGCATAGGCGAAGGTGTCCAGGAAGGTGCTGGTCGCGGTGTAGTGGGCGAGCCACCGGGAACCGAGCAGGCCGGAGACGGAGGAGAACAGGACGAAGTGGCGCACCGGGCGGTCGGTCAGATGGCGCAGCGACAGCCGGTGCAGCAGCGCCGCGGCGTCGAGTTTGGGCCGGAACATGGCGGTGACGTCGTCCCCCGACATCTCACTGAGCAGTACCGGCCCACCGGCGAAGGCCGCGAGATAGATCCCTTCCAGCGGAGGTAGGTCGGCGCCGAACCGGTCGAACAACGCGCCCATCGCCGCGGGGTCGGTGGCGTCGGCGGCCACCTCGACGAGATCTGTTCCGACGGTCCGTAATTCGTCGGCCAGCTGCTGCAGCGCGCCGGGTTTGCGGGCCACCGCGACGACGGTGGTGGCACCCATCCGGGCGAGCTGGCGGATCAGGTGCGGCCCGATGTTGCCGGTGGCGCCGACGACCAGCTGACTGGTGTCGCCGCCGAGCTGTGCCGCCGGGGTGCCCGCGTCCTGCGGTCGCCAGTGCAACCGGGGGACGTGGCGAACCCCTGACCGGTACACCACCTGGTCCTCACCGTCGGCGAGTTCGGCGGCAGCCAGCACGTGCTGTGCGGCGAGCTCCGCGGGCATCGTGTCGTCGACGTCGATCAGTCCGCCCCAGATGTCGGGATGCTCCAGCGCCAGCGAGCGTCCCAGGCCCCACAGCACCGCGTGAACGGGATTGGCCCGTTCGCCTTCGGCGACCGGCTGTGCGTTGCGGGTCATGACGAACAGTTTCTGCGGCGAACCGCCGGCGACCATGGCGGCGGCCAGCGCGCGGGCGGTGCCGAAAATTTGGTAGGCCGCGGCGATGTCGAACAACTCATCGGCCACCGGCGGTGCGTAGAGCACCTTGTCCACGCCGTCCAGCGGAATGTCAACGGCGCCTTCGGTAATCACCCGGGCGTCCGCGGCCTCGACCATGGCGTCGGCCAGTGCGGGTTCGGCCAGCACCAGCCAGGAGGCGCCGCCGGTGATCTCGGCGGCGGGCGCGGGGCTCACGGGCCAGTCCAGCTGGTGGATCCAGGCTTCGACGGTGCCGCCGGGAGGCGGAATCCGGTTGCGAATAGGACGTTCCGGGCTTACCACGTCCATGTCGATCCAGTGGTGGGTGTGCTGCCACGGCGTGGTGGGTATGGCCGGGTGCGGCTCGGGCGGGTGCGGGGGATCCGCCGGGCGCACCGTGTAGAGGTTGGCGCGGAAGGTGACGGTGTCGTCGCTGTCGCGCTGCAGAGTGCCGACGGTGCGGTAGCCGGGTCCGGTCAGCGTCTCGGTGATGGCCTGGGTGAGCAGCGGGTGCGCGCTGATCTCGATAAAAGTGTGGTGCTGTTCGGCCGCTGCGGTGATGGCCTGCTGGAAGCGCACCGGGTTGCGCATGTTCACGGCCCAGTGCTCGGCATCGAATGCCGGCGCGCCGTGCAGGCTTTCGTAGGTGGTGGAGATGATGGTGATGTTCGGGCGGCGCGGCGCCAGGTCCGCCAGCTCCGCACGCATCGCCGGCTGCAGCGCGTCCATCGCCGGATTGTGCGGAGCCACTTCGATATTCACCCGGCCGGCGAAGCGGTTCCGGGCACGCGCCGTGACGATCAGTTCGTCGATCTGTTCGGTGGGACCGGAGATCACCGTCTGGCTGGGTGAGTTGTAGATGCCCAGTGTCACCTGCGGGTAGTCGGCGATCAGCAACTCGGTGGCCTCGGCGTCGAGCCCCAGCATGGCCATCCCGCCCTGCCCGGACAGCGGCGCCATCAGCCGGGACCGGGTGGCGGTGACCCGCAGGCCCTCCGCGGGCGTGAGCGCGCCGGCCACCACCGCGGCCGCCACCTCACCCATCGAGTGCCCGATCACCAGGTCGGGCCGCACGCCGTGCGAGCGCCACAGTTCGGTCAACGCGAGTTGCATGCCGATCAGGCCCAGCTGGATCTGCTCGATGCCGACCAGTTCCCGGCCGTCGGCCAGCACGTCGCGCAGGGAGAAGCCGGCCTGCTGTACGAAGACCGGTTCCAACTCGGCCACCGCGTCCGCGAAAGCCGTTTCCTCAGCGAGCAATCGGCGACCCATGCCGGCCCACTGCGAGCCGCGCCCGGAGTACACGAACACCACGCCCGGTCCGGGCGAATCCTGGCAGGGCACAACGCCCTGGGCATGCTGTCCTGCCGCCAGGGCGCGCAAGCCGTGGACCGCCTGCTTACGGTCGCGGGCCACCACGGTCGCGACCTTGCCCTGCCGGGTGCGGTGGTGGTTGAGCGTATGGGCGACGTCGGCGACGGCAACCTCGGCGACCTCCAGCCAGTCGGCCAGCGCCCCGGCCGTGGCGGCCACCCGCTGCGGCGACTTGCCCGACACCAACAGCGTGGACACCCCGGCGTCCGACCCGGTCACCGGCGAGAGGTCGGGGCCCTGCTCGATGACGACGTGCGCGTTGGTGCCACCCAACCCGAACGAGGACACCGCCGCCCGGCGCGGACCCGCGGCGCCGGGCCAGAAGGTGTTCTCGGTCGGCACGAAAAATCGGGTCGCCGCGGCGTCGATCGCCGGATTCCACTGCGAGAAGTGCAGATTCGGTGGGATCTGGCCGTGCTGTACGGCGAGCACAGCCTTGATGAAACCGGCGATCCCGGCCGCGGCTTCGAGGTGACCGAGATTGGTCTTGACGGCGCCCAGCGCGCACGCGCCCTGGCTCTGATCCTTGACCTGGCCGTAAGTCGCTGCCAGCGCCTCGAATTCGATCGGGTCGCCGAGCACCGTTCCGGTGCCGTGCGCCTCGACGTAGTTGACGCTCTCGGGCGCCACATCGCTGGACCGCAGCGCATCCGCGATCACATCGCACTGCGCGGCCGTGTTGGGTGCGGTGACACCGTTCGAGCGGCCATCCTGGTTGACAGCGGAGCCGCGGACCACCGCGAGTACCCGGTCGCCGTCGCGCACCGCGTCGGTCAGCCGCTTGAGCACCACCACGCCGGCGCCTTCGCCGCGCACGAAACCGTCGGCGGCCGCATCGAAGCTGGCACAGCGGCCCTGAGGGGACAGCAATCCCCATGCCGAGATCGCGATCTGGGTTTCCGGGCGCAGCGTGACGCTCACACCGCCGGCCAGCGCCACATCGGTCTCCCGCAGTCGCAGGCTCTGGCAGGCCAGATGCACCGCCACCAGCGAGGACGAGCACGCCGTGTCCACCGCCACCGCGGGGCCGCGCAGCCCCAGCAGGTACGAGATGCGGCCCACGGTGATGCTGTGCGCATTCCCGGTTCCGGTGTAGGCGTCCACCGTGTCGGGGTTGGCGGCCAGCATGGACTGGTACTCGTTGAAGTACACGCCCATCATGACCCCGGCGCGGGTGCCGGACAGCGAATCCGTCGGTATCCCGGCGTGTTCGAGAGCTTCCCAGGCCACTTCCAGCAGCATCCGCTGCTGGGGATCCATCGCCGCGGCCTCGCGTGGCGTGATGCCGAAGAACTCCGCGTCGAAGCCGGCGATGTCGGGTACGAAGCCGCCCCACTTGGTGGTCATGTGCCCCGGCGTCAACGGGTCGGGGTCGTAGAACGCGTCGGCGTCCCAGCGGTCGGCGGGCACCGGCGAGATCGCGTTGCGCCCCTGCACCAACAGGTCCCAGAAGCTGTCCGGCCCCACGACGTCACCGGGGAACCGGCAGCCGATGCCGACCACCGCGATCGGCTCGGCCACCGCGATCCGGGAGATCTTCTCGAACTCGTTCGACAGGGCGGCGCGCTGCTGCGCGCTCATACCGGAGATCCGGCTGAAAGCCGTTCGCATCACGAAGGCCTTTCGGCCTCGGACGACGTAGACTCGATGCGGTCGAAAAGGCTGTCCAACACACTGCCGGCCGACGCGGAAAGCGCCGCCATCTCGTCCTCGCCCGAATCCTGCTCGGGAGCAACCCGATTGGCCAGGTAGTTCGCCAGCGCCGCCACGGTCGGATGGTTGAACAGCATGGTCGCAGACAGTTCGATGCCCACCAACTGCTCGGCCTCGCGCCGAATCGCCATCGCCATCAGCGAATTGAGCCCGAGTTCGGCGAACGGACGGTCGCTGTCCAGGTCGGATTCGGGCAACCGGAGCTCGCGGGCGATGATGCCGCGCAGCCCGCTCTCGAACTCGTGGCGTATCTCCGGGGCCGAGAGCCCCGACCAGTCGCGGGCCGGGATCAGGTAGCTGTCCTCGATGGCCGACCCGTCCGCGGTCGAGGGCACCGGCAGCACGACCGCCTGCGCGACGTCATAGCCGTCGATGTGCTCCCACGCGGTGAACGCCTCCTCCGGCGTGATGTCGCGGGACCCCAGGCGGGCCAGTTCGTCGCTGACGATCCGCGCGTCCGCGGCGAACCCGAGCCCGCGCCAGGCCACCCAGTCCAGACTCACCGTGTGGCAACCCTGTTGGTGCCGTGACCGTGCCAATGCGTCCAGGTAGGCGTTCGCCGCGGCGTAGGAGCCTTGCCCGGGGATTCCGAATATCGTTGCGGCCGATGAGGTCAGGAAGAAAAAGTCGACGCTGCCGGGCGGGAAGGCGTGGTGCAGCACCTGGCTGCCACCGATCTTGGACCACGCCACCTCGCGCAGGGCGTCACCGGTCATGGTGGTCACCAGTTGGTCGTTGGTGACACCCGCCGCGTGGATGATCCCGCGGATCGGTGCGGCGCCGTCGGTGTCCCGCCGTTGCAGCAGGGCACGCAACTGGTCACCGCAGCCGATGTCCAGGGTGACGGCTTCGATTGCGACGCCGCGCATTTCCAGGGCGCGGATCGCGTCGATCTTGTGCCGCAGTCCCGCGTCCAGGGTGTCCAGTTCCCAGTCCCGTCTCGGCGGCAACGGGGTACGGCCGGTCAACACCAGCCGCCGGGCGCCGCGGTCGGCCAGCCAGCCCGCCATCAGCAGGCCGAGCGCGCCCATCCCTCCGGTGATCAGGTACGCCGCATCGGGCCTGCACCGCACCGGCTTGCGCACCGGTTCGCCGCGCAACGCCGCCAGTGCGGGCGCCAGGACGGTGTTGTCCCGCAGCACCAGGACGGATTTGCTCGGACGCTGGATCAGGTCAGCGAGCGCAGAGTCGTCGGGCACCACCGCCTCGGCCAGATCGACCAGTCCACCCCACAACTCGGGGTGCTCGGCCGCGATCACCCCGGCGAGGCCCCACAGGAAACTCTGACGCAACGCCGACGGGCTCGCCGACTCGTACACCCCGCGCGTGACGATCCACAGCGTGACGGGGTCGGTGCGCTGCGCCAGCGTGCGGACCGCGGCGCTGACTTCCGCGCACACCCGGACCGCGAAGTCGACGTCGGTCTCGGCGGCGTCGGTCTGGGATTCCGCGACATACAGCACGTACCGCGCGTCGGCGACGCCGCCCGGCCCGAAACCGTACTGCGCCAAGCCGTCCCGAAGAGCGCCCGCGTCGCCGAGGACCGCGAGGGTTCCGGGACCCAGCGCCTCGGTCGGATCAACGCGCGGCTGCCAGTCCAGCGTGTGCGCGAACGTCCGTGCGTCGGCATTCTCGGTGGCCGGCGTGGCGGCGAAGTCCAGCGCCCGATAACGCAGCGACTGCACTGACAGGAAAGGCGTTTCGCCGTGCAACCCGGCGGTGATGTCGACCGTGATTCCCTCGGCGTCGCGGCCGGTGTGGGTGAGCAGCACTGCGGCGCGAGTCTCGGAGTCGTTGCCGCGCAGCCAAACTCGTTCGATACTCGCCGGAACGTACAGGCGGGCGTCGTCGACCTCGGACAGCGCGCCGACGATCACGGTGGCGTCCAACAGCGGCCCGGTGGAACCGTCCGGCAGAGCGTCCGGTAGTTGGATCGCGGCCCGCACGCCGTTCGCGGTGTTCTCCCAGGCGTCGAGGGTCCACTTGAACGGCAGCCCGTCCACACCGCGCAGCGCGAGTTGTTCGGTGATGTCGGGCAGGTCGTCATCGAGGAGGCGTTGGGGCCGCGGCGCGACAACCTGTGCCGGCTCCGGCACCGCAGCCGACAGCCGTGCCGTCACATGACGTGTCCAGCGGTCGGTGTCGGCGGGGCGCGAGGCCAGGCTGATCGACCGGTCGTCGGCCACCACCTGGATAAGCCGCGGCTGATCGGCGAAGACGGGCTGGTCGAATTGCACCGCGGACAGCGCCGGGTACCCCAGTTCGTCTGCCGCGCAGAGCAGTGTGCGCAGGACGATCGAGGCCGGAACCACCTCGACACCGTGGAACCGGTGCCGGCCGCGGTACGGCTTGGCCTCGGGGGCCAGGCGGGCTTGCCACAGGTGCGACGGCGGGCCACCGGACACGGCCGTGACCGTGCTGTGCCGGCCGAGCAGCGTTCCGGGCGACGGCGCCGTGATCACCGAGCCGGCGGCACGTCTGGGGTCGATCCAGTGCCGGGAATGCTGCCACGGCGTGCTGGGCAGCGGCGGGTGCGGTTCTGCCGGGTGCGGAGTGTGCGGTGGGTGGGCGGTGTGCGCCGTGTTGACGTTGGTGCGGAAGGTGATGGTGTCGTCGGTGTCGCGCTGCAGCGTGCCGATGCTGGTGTACCGGGTGCCGTGCTGAGCGCTGTGCAGGGTGTCGATGACCGCATGGGTGAGCAGCGGGTGGGCGCTGACCTCGATGAAGGTGTGATGCTGCTCGCCGGCGCGCGTGATGCCCTGCTGGAAATGCACCGGGTTGCGCATGTTGAGGGCCCAGTGCTCGGCGTCGAAAAGGGCGGTGGTGTCGGTGCTTTCGTAGGTGGTGGAGATGATCGGGATGCTCGGGGTGCGCGGTTGCAGGTCGGCCAGTTCGGCGCGCATCGCCGGCTGCAACGCGTCCATGGCCGGATTGTGCGGGGCCACTTCGATATTGACCCGGCTGGCGAAGCGGTCCCGGGCGCGCGCCTTCTCGATCAACTCGTCGATCTGTTCGGTGGGCCCGGAGATCACGGTCTGGCGCGGTGAGTTGTAGATGCCCAGCGTCACCTGCGGATAGTCGGCGATCAGCGCCTCGGTGGCCGCGGCGTCGAGTTCCAGCAGCGCCATGGCGCCCTGCCCGGACAACGGCGCCATCAACCGGGCGCGGGTCGCCGTCACCCGCAATCCCTCGGCGGGGGTGAGGGCTCCGGCGACCACCGCGGCGGCCACCTCGCCCATGGAATGCCCGATCACCAGGTCGGGCTCCACCCCGTAGGAACGCCACAACGCGGTGAGCGCCAACTGGATGCCGATCAGACCGAGTTGGATCTGCTCGATGCCCACCAGTTCCCGGCCCTCGGCGAGCACGTCCTGCAGCGAGAACCCGGCCTGCTCAACGAAGACGGGCTCCAGTTCGGCCACGGCCGCGGCGAAACCCGGCTCGTCGGCAAGCAATTGGCGGCCCATGCCGGCCCACTGCGACCCCCGTCCGGAGTAGACGAACACCGTGCCGGGACCCGATGCGCCGTTCTGGGGGCCGACCACGCCGGGTAGGTGCTGCCCGGTGGCCAGTGCGCGCAAGCCCGAGATTGCCTGCGCACGGCCCCGGGCCACCACGGTGCCGAATTTGGCCTGCCGCGACCGGTGGTGATTGATGGTGTGGGCGACGTCGGCCAGGGACACGCCGGCTCCGGCGCCTTCCATCCAATCCGCCAGCACCGCGGCGGTCGCGGCCACGCGTTGCGGGGTCTTGCCGGCCACGATCAGCGTCGAGACGGCGGGTTCCGGTTCTTGCTCAGGAGGTGCGGCGACCTCCTGCCCCTGCTCGATCACTACGTGTGCGTTGGTACCGCCGAAGCCGAACGACGACACGCCGGCTCGGCGCGGATGTCCCGTTTCCGGCCAATCAGTCTGACTATCAACCACTTTCATCCGCAGATCGGCGAACGGGATGTGCGGGTTGGGGCTTTCGAAGCGCTGGTTCGGTGGGATCTGGCCGCGCTGCACCGCGAGGACGGCCTTGATGAAGCCGGCGATCCCGGCCGCGGCCTCGGTGTGGCCGAGGTTGGTCTTGACTGCGCCCAGCAGCAGGGGAGCCTCGGCGGGTCGCCCGCGACCCAGCACGGTGCCCAGGGCCCGGGCCTCGATCGGGTCGCCGAGCAGGGTGCCGGTGCCGTGCGCCTCGACGTAGTCCACCTCGGTCGGCCGCATGCCGGCATTCGCGTACGCGGCGCGCAACACGGCCATCTGCGCGGCCGGGTTGGGCGCCATCAATCCGTTGGACCGGCCGTCCTGGTTGACCGCCGAGCCACAGATGACCGCGAGCACGCGGTCGCCGTCGCGCTGGGCATCCGTCAACCGCTTGAGCACCACCACCCCGGCGCCCTCGCCCCGGACGAACCCGTCGGCGGCGGCGTCGAAGGCGCGGCAGTGACCGGTCGGCGACAACGCGCCAACCTGATCGAAACCGCGAAAAACGGCCGGGGACAACAACAGATTGACGCCCGCCGCGATCGCCAGCTGTGAGTCCTGGGTGCGCAGGCTCTGACAGGCCAGGTGAATGGCCACCAAGGACGAAGAGCACGCGGTGTCCACCGCCACCGACGGCCCGCGCAGGTCAAGGAAATACGACAGGCGGTTGGCGATGATGCTCATGGCACCGCCGGTGTTGCTCCACCCGTCGATCTGCTGAAGGTCGGTGGCGGCGATGGCCCCGTATTCGCTCAAGCACGATCCGGCGAACACGCCCGTCTGCGAGCGGCGCAGGGAGTTGGGCGGAATCCCGGCGTGCTCCAACGCTTCCCAGGCCACTTCCAGCAGCAGCCGCTGCTGCGGGTCCATCTTGTCGGCTTCGCTGGGTGAGATCTCGAAGAACTCCGCGTCGAACGCGTCGATGTCGGGCAGAAAAGAACCCCACCGGGTGGTGCGGGCCAACACGGCTCTGACTTCCGCGGAACCGTCGTCGAAGAGTTCCCACCGCTCGTCAGGGACCTTGCCGATGGAGGAACGCCGCTCACACAGGAAGTCCCACAACGCATCCGGCCCGGAAATCCCGCCGGGGAAGCGGCACCCCATGCCGATCACCGCGATCGGTTCTTCCAGTGAATTGCGGCCCGGACGGTTGAGCGCGGCCGCTTCGGGCTCCGGTTCGGGGGCGGTGAGGTGGGCGGCCAGGTCGTTGATCGTCGGATGCTCCCAGAAGTCGATGGGTGAAACCGTCCTGTTGAGCAATTCGGTCAGTTCGCCCGACAGCACGACGGCATCGCGCGAGCTCACGCCGAGGTCGGCCAGCGACAGGTCGGGGTCGACCTCGTCGGGTCTGCATCCGATGTTGGTGACCAGATAGTCGACGAGCCAGTGGCGGAGGTCGGCCTCCCCGCTGATGCTCGCCGTCATACGCTCACGTCCAGCCGCTTGAAGCCGTCGCTCCGATAGCGCTCGACGCAGGCGGAACGCCGGATCTTGCCGCTGGTGGTGATGGGAATGGAGCCCGGAGACACCAGGACCAGGTCTGCGACCCGCAGGCTGTGTGACCGCGAGATCGCCGAGGTGACTTCACGCTTGACCGAGCGGAGCTTGAGCATGGCGTCCTCGGCCGACGCGCCGCGGCGTTTCAGCTCGATGATGGCCACCAACTGCTCGGTGATGTCATCCGGAACCGAAATCGCGGCAACCCGGCCGCCGGTGATCTCCTGGATCGTCGCCTCGATGTCGTCGGGGTAGTGGTTGCGGCCGTCGACGATGAGCAGGTCCTTGATGCGGCCCATGATGAACAGCTCACCCTCGGACAGGACGCCGAGATCGCCGGTGCGCAGCCACGGTCCTTCCGGCGTACCCGGGGCTGGGTCGACGATGTGGGCGTTGAAGATGCGGTTGGTCTGCTCGGGCTTTTGCCAGTAGCCCAGTGCCACATGGTCGCCGTGCACCCAGATCTCGCCGACGTCGCCGGACATGTTCTCGACCATGGTCTCCGGGTCGACGATGCGCACCGCGGACGGGTCGGGGCACCCGTAGCTGATGAGTTCGGTGCCGACGGTGCCTTCCGGGCCACAGCGCTTGGCCTGACCGGCGGTCAGGTGCTCGTAGTCGAACCGCACCGTCGTGGGCGCCGTTCCAGGTTCGGGTGCGGCTACGTAAAGCGTGGCTTCGGCGAGTCCGTAGGACGGCCGGACCGCGGTGGGGCTCAGGTTGTATTTGGCAAACCGCTCCGTGAAGCGCTTGACGGTCGCCACGTGGATCCGTTCGCTCCCGCTGACGATGCCGACGACGTCGCCCAGGTCGAGACCGGCCATGTCGTCGTCCGACGTTCGGCGCACGGCCAATTCGAAGGCGAAATTCGGTGCGGCGGAAAAGGGTGACGGATTCGTGGCCAGCAGTTGCATCCAGCAGGCCGGGCGGCGCAGAAAGGCCATTGGGCTCAGCAACACCGCACTGCGTTCGGCGACCATCGGTGCACAGATTCCGAGGATCAGGCCCATATCGTGAAATAGCGGCAACCACGATACGACGGTTCCGTTGGGAATCTTGGCCAGGTCGCCAAAATAGCCGTAGAGGCTCTGTGTCACATTCGCGATCACATTTTTGTGCGACACGATGACGCCGGCCGGTGTGCGAGTGGATCCGGATGTGTATTGCAGATAGGCCGCCCCGCTGGCTGGCCGGGGGACCGTTGATGGTTCCCGCGGCGAGTCCAAATCCAGCAGATCGACTTCGATGATGAAGGGCGCGGCCTGTCCGTTTTGCGCGGTTGCATATTTCGACACGTCACTCACCACGGACGAGGTGGTGAGAATGGCGACCGGCCGGGAGTCCCGCAAGACCGCGGAGACGCGGTCGTCGTGGATGCCGTACTGCGGTGTCGACAGCGGAACGGCGATGAATCCGGCCTGCAGCGCACCGAGGAATGCGATCACGTATTCCAGGCCCTGCGGGGCCAGAATCGCCACCCGGTCACCGGGCGCACCGCACAGCGTGAGTTCGTCGGCGATCACGCAGGCCCGGCCGTAGACCTGCGACCAGGTCAGCGTCTCAGCAAAGCCGTTGGGATCCAATCCGTAATCGACAAACGTGTACGCCGCGGTATCGGCCTGTTGATGGGCCCGCTGTTTCAGCAAAGCGGGTAGGGACCCGTCAGTCACCGGCATCGCTTTACACTCCCGTTCGAACATTTGCCCTTGTGCACTATTGCGGCCTCGCTGCAATCCAAGCGAGGCCGCATAGCGGTGCGACCAGTGCCGTTGAGCGGCACGTACGAGTTGCGTAGCCCGAGCTGACGATTATTTGCTTCCCCACCGAAGCACCACTGTGTGCCGCCGGATGATCGCCCCTGGACTAATTCCGCTCCCCTTACAACTAGTCGCGTGTGCAACGGTAATCATCTCTCGGTACGGGTGGGGGCATTATCGGAAAATCCACACGCTACCCACAGGTCTCACAGAGGTCGCAGCTTGATAGCGCAGGTGGCTGATCTGCGCTGAATCTTATTCACTCCTGCCTGGCGCTGTGGTTGATGTGACATGTGATACGCGGGTGGCGGATGTTGGCGTCGCGAGACCTGAGCCTGAAGTTCCCGAGGCCACGCCCGCCCGTTTCTGGGACCAGCGTCCCGTTGTGACGAGAGTAACACCACTGGCGCAGGTGCCCGGCGACGTTTTTCCGATCCTTGCGCGCGGACGGTGGGTCCACCCGGTCGCCCATCCAGTACGCCGGGCCGATTCAATGATTGCTGCCACACCGTGCGGACTTTGCCGCCGGCGGACCGGCCGTGCCGGGACCAGCGTCAGCGCCGGTCGACGCCGGCAACCGGCGAAACTCAGTCAGCCCACTCCAGGGTCCTGGTCTCGATGTCGTTGACCAGTTCCGGCAAATTGTTGTTCAGGTAGAAGTGGTCGCCAGTTAACACTCGCAAGGCGAACTCGGAGGTGGTTCGGTCGCCCCACGGCGCCATGTCGTCCCGGGTCGCGATCCAGTCCTTGTCCCCGATGTATGCGTAGATGGGACACGCCAGCCTCGTCTCCGGTGGGCTGTCGTAACCGGCGATGGCACGTGCCGCCCGCAGGGTCGGCAGGACGCCCACCAGAAACTCCTCGTCGTTGAAGAATTCCGGATTCATACCGGTCATCTGCGCGACCAGGTTCAACATCTCGCTATCGGACATCCCTTTGATCTGTTTGTAGCGAATGTGTCCGGGCGCCGAACAGGCCGACACAAAAAAAGCGAGCACGTTATAGCCGGCCGACTGGAAGCGTAACGCGA
The DNA here is from genome assembly GCF_031583025.1 of Mycobacterium sp. Z3061. Lineage (NCBI taxonomy): Bacteria > Bacillati > Actinomycetota > Actinomycetes > Mycobacteriales > Mycobacteriaceae > Mycobacterium > Mycobacterium pumcae. Next base: position 2,277,457 of record NZ_CP134062.1, read on the forward strand.
CCTCGAATGCCAACATTCCACCCATGCTGTGCCCGAAGAAGGCGACCGGAACATCGGGCCGGGCGGCCGGCTTCATCATCGCGAAAATTTCGTCGGCGAGGCCGGGAATACTGGACAGCGGTGGCAGTCCGGCTCCGTCCCGTTGGCCGGGATACTGAACGGCGATGCGTTTGATATTGCCGGAAAATTCGCGGGAGAACGGAACGTAATCCTTCGCGGTCCCACCGGCGTGCGGGAAGATATACAGCGTGGGTTTATCGGAATTCTCACCTTTGTCGGTGTTGGCCGAACCCCCGTGCACCGGGCCAGCATAGCGTGGCTTCGGAAACAGGCTGATCGCTTTCGGGGCGACCGGGACGAGGCCGACCCTCGCCAATGCCCTGCCCCGCCCGGGCCTGCGGCGATAGTCTGGTGGGCAAACCATGTGAGTACGGAGCGTCTGCGGCCGCCGGGGCCGGGCCGGTGAAAATTGAAGCCGACACACCGGCGCCATCACCACTGTCACAGACGTAACACCAGGCACACTGGTAACAACAAATAACGCCAGGAGGGTATGGCCGTGTACCGAGTCTTTGAAGCGCTGGACGAGTTGAGCGCCATTGTCGAAGAAGCCCGTGGCGTGCCCATGACGGCGGGCTGCGTCGTGCCGCGCGGCGATGTGCTGGAGCTGATCGACGACATCAAGGACGCGATCCCCGGCGAACTCGACGATGCCCAGGACGTGCTGGACGCGCGTGATTCGATGCTGCACGACGCGAAGTCGCACGCCGACTCGATGGTGTCCTCGGCGACGACCGAGTCCGAGTCGATGATCAACCATGCCCGCGCCGAGGCCGACCGGTTGCTGTCCGACGCGAAGGCCCAAGCCGACCGGATGGTCAGCGAGGCGCGTCAGCACAGTGAGCGGATGGTCGGCGAGGCGCGCGAAGAGGCCATGCGCATCGCGGCCTCGGCGAAGCGGGAGTACGAGGCCAGCGTCAGCCGCGCCAAGACCGAATGCGACCGGTTGATCGAGAACGGCAACATCTCCTATGAGAAGGCCGTGCAGGAAGGCATCAAGGAACAGCAGCGGTTGATCTCGCAGAACGAGGTGGTTCAGGCCGCCCATGCCGAATCCACCCGGCTCATCGACACGGCACACGCCGAGGCCGACCGGTTGCGCGGCGAATGCGACATCTACGTCGACAACAAGCTGGCCGAATTCGAGGAGTTCCTCAACGGCACGCTGCGCTCGGTCGGTCGGGGCCGTCACCAGCTGCGCACCGCAGCGGGCACGCACGACTACGTAACCCGGTAGTCCGCGGCGCCATAACCAGTAGACCTGCGGGCTGCGCGCCGTAGGATTCCCGTATGGCAAGGCAGCACGGCCACACGGCGCAGCGACGCGCTCTCACCCCGTTGACCATCGACGTCGCCCGGTTGGGGCGACGGCCGGGTTCCATGTTCGAGATCCATGACACCGTGGACAGTCCGTCGCGCATCGGGGTGGAGTTGATCGCCATCCAGCCCGGCGCGCCGCTGGACCTGGATCTGCGGGTGGAATCGGTGTCCGAAGGCGTGCTGGTGACGGGCACGGTGGAAGCGCCGACCGAAGGCGAGTGCTCCCGTTGCCTGTCACCGATCAAGGGCCGGGTGCAGGTGGGGCTGACGGAGCTGTTCGCCTATCCGGACAGTGCCACCGAAGCCACCACCGAGGAAGACGAGGTGGGTCACGTCGTCGATCAGATGGTCAACCTCGAGCAGCCCATCATCGACGCCGTCGGGCTCGAATTGCCCTTCTCTCCGGTGTGTTCGCCGGATTGCCCGGGGTTGTGTCCGCAGTGCGGGGTTTCCCTTTCTGCCGAGCCCGGACACCGGCATGAGCAGATCGACCCGAGGTGGGCCAAGCTGGCCGGGATGCTGCCGGATCAGAACGACGGGAACACCGAAGAGCGGGGTGAGCCGTGAGCCTGTCGCGACAGACACTGCTTGATGCGCTCGGTGTCGACCTGCCCGAGGACCTGCTTTCGCTGGCACTGACGCACCGCAGCTACGCCTACGAGAACGGCGGGCTGCCCACCAACGAGCGGCTGGAGTTCCTCGGCGACGCGGTGCTGGGGCTGACCGTCACCGACGAGCTGTACCACCGGCATCCGGACCGTTCCGAGGGCGACCTGGCCAAACTGCGGGCCAGCGTCGTGAACACGCATGCGCTCGCCGACGTCGCGCGCAGCCTCACCGACGAGGGACTGGGCGCACACGTGCTGCTGGGCCGCGGTGAGGCGAACACCGGTGGCGCCGACAAGTCCAGCATTTTGGCCGACGGCATGGAATCGCTGCTGGGTGCGATTTACCTGGAGCACGGCATCGAGGTGGCGCGCGAGACCATCCTGCGGTTGTTCGGCCCGCTGTTGGACGCCGCTCCGACGCTGGGCGCCGGCCTGGACTGGAAGACCAGCTTGCAGGAGCTGACCGCGGCGCGTGCGCTGGGCCCGCCGTCGTACGTGGTGACCTCCACCGGCCCGGACCACGACAAGGAGTTCACCGCCGTCGTGGTGGTGATGGAGACCGAGTACGGGTCCGGGGTGGGGCGCTCCAAGAAAGAAGCCGAGCAGAAGGCGGCCTCGGCGGCGTACAAGGCGCTGGAGGCTTTGGAGGCACTGGACTCTGCGGGGAAGTCGTCCGCGTGAGGTGCGATGCCCGAACTACCTGAAGTCGAGGTGGTGCGGCGCGGCCTGCAGACCCATGTGGTGGGCAAGACGATCACGGGCGTCCGGGTTCACCACCCCCGCGCCGTCCGCCGGCACGAAGCCGGGCCCGCGGACCTCACCGGGCGCCTGCTCGAGGCCCGTATCACCGGAACCGACCGGCGCGGCAAGTACCTGTGGCTGACGCTGAGCACCCCGGACACGGACGAGGCCGAGCCGGACACCGCGCTGGTCGTTCACCTGGGCATGAGTGGCCAGATGTTGCTGGGTGCAGTGCCACGGGCCGAGCACGTCCGGATCTCTGCGTTGCTCGACGACGGCACGGTGCTGAGCTTCGCCGATCAGCGGACGTTCGGCGGATGGATGCTGGCCGACCTGGTGACCGTGGACGGCAGCGTGGTTCCCGAACCCGTCGCGCACCTGGCCCGTGATCCGCTCGATCCGCGATTCGACGCCCAAGCGGTGGTCGGGGTGTTGCGGCGCAAGTATTCCGAGATCAAACGACAGTTGCTGGACCAGCAGGTGGTGTCGGGAATCGGCAACATCTACGCCGATGAGGCGCTGTGGCGGGCCAAGGTCAACGGCGCGCGGATCGCCGCCACACTGTCCCGCCCCAAGCTGACGTCCGTGCTCGATGCCGCCGCCGAGGTGATGCGCGAGGCGCTGGCAAAGGGCGGTACGTCGTTCGATTCGCTGTACGTCAATGTCAACGGCGAATCGGGCTACTTCGACCGTTCGCTGGACGCTTACGGCCGCGAGGGCGAGAACTGCCGGCGGTGCGGAGCGGTGATGCGCCGGGAGAAGTTCATGAACCGTTCGTCGTTCTACTGCCCGCGGTGCCAGCCGAGGCCGCGGCGTTAGGGCCACATCCAGCGCGGCGAGCGCCCGCGTGTTGCCGGCGGCACGCCGCTGCGGCCGGCATTTTGCGGACGCTCTCGACCGGCGCGGCCCTAGCCGCCGCACGGCACACGGCATACCACCCAGTAAAAAGGGAGCCATGACGGAACTGTGGGTGGAGCGCACGGGCACACGCCGGTACACCGGGCACAGCTCGCGAGGAGCACAGGTACTGGTCGGCAGCGAGGACGTCGACGGCGTGTTCACTCCCGGGGAGCTGATGAAGATCGCTTTGGCCGCCTGCAGCGGCATGTCCAGCGATCAGCCGCTGGCCCGCCGTCTCGGCGACGACTACCGGGCGGTGGTCAAAGTGTCCGGTGCCGCTGACCGGGACAACGAGATCTACCCACTGCTCGAGGAGAAGCTCGAACTGGACCTCTCGGGTCTCACCGAGCAGGAGAAGGAGCGCCTGGTCACCGTCGTCAACCGGGCCATCGACGCGGTCTGCACCGTCGGGCGCACGCTGAAATCGGGCACCACCGTGACATTCGAGGTGGTCGATGCCTGAGGTGCGGTTGACCGCCTGGGTGCACGGCCATGTCCAGGGCGTGGGATTTCGCTGGTGGACCCGCTGCCGGGCGCTGGAGCAGGGCCTGACCGGATACGCGGCCAACCAGGCCGACGGCCGCGTGCTGGTGGTGGCCAACGGCCCGCGCGAGGGCGGCGAGCGGCTCCTTGATCTGCTACGCGGGGACAGCACGCCGGGCCGGGTCGACAAGGTGGTCGCCGACTGGTCCGAGCCGACGGAGCAGTTCAGCGGTTTCGTCGAGCGATAGGCGGGCTGGTGCCCATGGTGTCAGAGCGACTCGATTGGCCAGCGGTGTGAAAGAGGCTTGATCACCCACCTCTGACACGCCCCGAGCGAGTAGGGCCGCGGGCCCGCAACGGTAATCTGGCCCCTCGTGTACCTCAAGAGTCTGACGCTGAAGGGCTTCAAGTCCTTCGCCGCGCCAACGACTCTGCGTTTCGAGCCGGGCATCACCGCCGTGGTCGGGCCCAACGGATCGGGCAAGTCCAACGTGGTCGACGCGCTGGCCTGGGTGATGGGGGAGCAGGGGGCCAAGACGCTGCGCGGCGGGAAGATGGAAGACGTCATCTTCGCCGGGACCTCCTCGCGCGCGCCGCTGGGCCGCGCCGAGGTCACCGTCACCATCGACAACTCCGACAACGCGCTGCCGATCGACTACAACGAAGTCTCGATCACCCGCCGAATGTTCCGCGACGGCGCCAGCGAGTACGAAATCAACGGCAGCAGTTGCCGATTGATGGATGTGCAGGAGCTGTTGAGCGACTCCGGCATCGGCCGGGAGATGCACGTGATCGTCGGCCAGGGCAAGCTGGACGAAATCCTGCAGTCGCGCCCCGAGGACCGTCGGGCCTTCATCGAAGAGGCCGCGGGCGTGCTCAAGCATCGCAAACGCAAGGAAAAGGCGTTGCGGAAACTCGACGCGATGGCCGCGAACCTGGCGCGCCTGTCCGATCTCACCACCGAGTTGCGGCGCCAGCTCAAACCGCTCGGCCGCCAGGCCGAGGTGGCTCGCCGGGCCCAGACCATCCAGGCCGATCTGCGCGACGCCCGCCTGCGGCTGGCCGCCGACGACCTGGTCAACCGGCGCTCCGAGCGGCAGGCGATCTTCGACACCGAGACCACGATGCGTCGCGAGCACGACGAGGCCGCCGCCCGGCTCTCGGTGGCGTCCGAGGAGCTGGCCGCGCACGAGGCGTCGCTGGCCGAGCTGTCCCAACGCGCCGAAGCCGTCCAGCAGACCTGGTTCCGGCTGTCGGCCCTGGCCGAACGGGTCGGCGCGACGGTGCGCATCGCCAGCGAACGCGCCCACCATCTCGACATCGAGCCGTCACGCACCAGCGACACCGACCCCGATGCGCTGGAAGCCGAGGCCGAGCAGGTGGCGCTCTTCGAGGAGCAGCTGCTGGCCGAGCTGGCCGAAGCCCGCACCCGGTTGGATGCCGCCCGTGCCGAGCTGGCCGAGCGGGAGCGCCGTGCGGTGGAGGCCGACAAGGCGCACCTGGCGGCGGTTCGCGCGGAAGCCGACCGGCGGGAGGGTTTGGCGCGGCTGGCCGGTCAGGTCGAGACGATGCGGGCGCGGGTCGAGTCGATCGACGACAGCGTGGCGCGGTTGTCCGAGCGGATCGAACACGCCGCCGCCCGGGTGGAGCACACCCGCGCCGAGTTCGAGGGCGTGCAGAGCCGGGTCGGGGAACTGGACCAGGGTGAGGTCGGCCTCGACGAGCACCACGAGCGGACGGTGGCCGCGCTGCGGCTGACCGACGAACGGGTCACCGAACTGCAGGCCGCCGAACGTGCCGCCGAACGCCAGGTCGCATCGCTGCGGGCTCGCATCGACGCGCTGTCGGTGAGCCTGGAACGCAAGGACGGCACCGCGTGGCTGGCCCGGAACCACAGCGCCGCAGGGCTTTTCGGTTCGGTTGCGGAACTGGTCAAGGTGCGGCCGGGTTACGAGGCGGCGCTGGCGACGGTGCTGGGGTCGGCGGCCGACGGGCTGGCGGTTGAGAGTCTGGGCGCCGCACGCACGGCGGTCGCCGCGCTCAAACAGGCCGACGGCGGCCGCGCGGCGCTGGTGCTGGGTGACTGGCCGGCGCCGCCGCACCCGGCGATAGGTCTGCCGGGTAGCGCGGTGTGGGCGCTGGACCTGATCGAGACGCCGCCGCGGTTGCGCGGGGCGATGGTGGCCATGCTCTCCGGCGTTGCGGTCGTCGACGAACTGGGCGCGGCACTGGAGCTGGTGGCCAACCATCCTCAGCTGCGGGCGGTGACACTCGACGGCGACCTGGTGGGTGCGGGCTGGGTGAGCGGGGGCTCCGACCGCAAGGTGTCGACGCTGGAGATCGCCTCGGAGATCGAGAAGGCGCGCGACGAGTTGGCGGCCGCGGAGTCGCAGGTAGCGCAGCTCAGTGCTGCGCTGTCCGGTGCGTTGACCGAGCAGTCCGCCCGCCAGGATGCCGCCGAGCACGCACTGGCCGCTCTCAACGAGTCCGACACGGCGATCTCGGCGATGTACGACCAGCTCGGCCGGCTGGGGCAAGAGGCCAGAACTGCCGAGGAGGAGTGGAACAGGCTGCTGGCTCAGCGCGAGGAGCTGGAAGCCGGCCGGACCCGAACACTCGAGGAGGTCGTCGAACTCGAGACCCGCCTACGCAACGCGCAGGAGACCGAGCACTTCGAGCAGGCCGAGCCGGTGGACCGGCAGGAGATCGCGGCTGCCGCGGACGCGGCACGCAGCTTCGAGGTCGAGGCCCGGCTGACCGTGCGCACCGCCGAGGAGCGCGCCAACGCGGTGCGGGGACGAGCCGATTCGCTGCGCCGCGCGGCGGCGGCCGAGCGCGAGGCGCGGATCAGAGCCGATCACGGTGGCCAACGAATTCACCGACGGTGGCGGCGGCGGTGGCCGAGTCCGGCCGGCTGCTGGCCCGGCGGCTCAGCCGCGTCGTCGATGCGGCTTCGCTGATGCGCGACGGGCTGGCTGCCGAGCGGCAGCAGCGGTCCACGGCCCTGACCGCGGTACGGGAAGAGACGAACCTGCTGAGTGCGCGGGTGGCCGCACTCACCGATTCACTGCACCGCGACGAGGTGGCCAACGCGCAGGCGGCGCTGCGGATCGAGCAGCTCGAGCAGATGGTGCTCGAGCAGTTCGGGATGGCACCGGCCGACCTGATCGCCGAATACGGCCCGGACGTCCCGCTGCCGCCGACCGACCTGGAGATGGCCGAGTTCGAGCAGGCCAGGGAGCGGGGGGAGCAGGTGGTGGCCCCCGCTCCGATGCCGTTCGACCGCACATCCCAGGAGCGCCGGGCCAAACGGGCCGAGCGTGAGCTCAACGAGCTCGGCAGGGTCAACCCGCTCGCCCTTGAGGAGTTTGCCGCGCTGGAGGAGCGGTACAACTTCCTGTCCACTCAGCTCGAGGACGTGAAGGCGGCCCGCAAGGACCTGCTGGACGTGGTCGCCGACGTCGACGCCCGGATCCTGCAGGTGTTCAGCGAGGCATTCGTCGACGTCGAGCGGGAATTCCAGATTGTGTTCACCGCCCTGTTCCCCGGCGGCGAGGGCCGGCTGCGGCTGACCCAGCCCGACGACATGCTCACCACCGGGATCGAGGTCGAGGCCCGCCCGCCCGGCAAGAAGGTCACCCGGTTGTCTTTGCTGTCCGGCGGCGAGAAGGCGCTGACCGCCGTGGCGATGCTGGTCGCCATCTTCCGGGCCCGCCCGTCGCCGTTCTACATCATGGACGAGGTTGAGGCCGCGCTCGACGACACCAACCTGCGCCGGCTGATCAGCCTGTTCGAGATGCTGCGGGACCGGTCGCAGCTGATCATCATCACCCACCAGAAGCCGACCATGGAGGTGGCCGACGCGCTGTACGGCGTGACGATGCAGGGCGACGGGATCACCGCCGTCATCTCGCAGCGCATCCGCGGTCAGCAGGTGGACCGCCTGGTGGCCAACTCTTCGTAGGTTGCCCGTAGCGTGGGGCTGACAGTCGCCAGCCCGTAGTCCTGGGAAGGATTCATCAGCGTGTCGCAAGGTCTTTGGATCGCCATCGCGGTCATCGCCGCCCTGGTCATCATCGCCGCGCTGGTCTTCGGCCTGGTGCGCTACCGCAAGCGCCAGATCAAGTTGGCGCCGAAAGCCACGCCCGACGCGATCGACCGCTCCGGGGGCTACACCGCGTCCTCCGGCATCAGCTTCAGCCAGACCCCGACGCTGCAACCAGAGCGGATCGACACCACCGGACTGCCCGCCGTCGGTGACGACGCCACCATTCCGCGCGACGCGCCCAAGCGTCCCATCGCCGAGGTCCACCTTCCCGAACCGACGGTCGAAGAGGTCGCACCCGAGCCGACACCCGAGCCCGAACCGACACCGGCGCCCGAACCCGAAGCGCCGCAGATCGAAGCCATCGAACCGGCCGAAGGCCGGCTGGAAAGGTTGCGCGGCCGGCTGGCCCGGTCGCAGAATGCGCTGGGCCGCAGCATGCTGGGCCTCATCGGTGGCGGCGACCTGGACGAGGACTCCTGGCAGGACGTCGAGGACACGCTGCTGGTCGCGGATCTGGGCCCGGTGGTGACCGAAGCGGTCGTGTCGCAACTGCGAACCCGGCTGGCCAGCAGCAACGTCCGCACCGAAGCCGACGCCCGCGCGGTGCTGCGGGACGTGCTGATCAAGGAACTGCACCCGGAGATGGACCGTTCCATCCGGGCGCTGCCGCATGCCGACCATCCGTCGGTGCTGCTCGTCGTCGGCGTCAACGGCACCGGAAAGACCACCACGGTCGGCAAACTGGCGCGCGTGCTGGTGGCCGACGGACGCCGCGTGGTGCTCGGTGCGGCCGACACGTTCCGGGCGGCCGCGGCCGACCAGCTGCAAACCTGGGCTTCACGGGTCGGTGCGGAAGTGGTGCGCGGCGCCGAGGGCGCGGACCCGGCCTCGGTGGCGTTCGACGCCGTCGACAAGGGCATCCAGGCCGGTGCCGACGTCGTCCTCATCGACACCGCGGGCCGGCTGCACACCAAGGTCGGCCTGATGGACGAACTCGGCAAGGTCAAACGCGTGGTTACCCGCCGAGCCGCCGTGGACGAGGTGCTGCTCGTTCTCGATGCCACCATCGGGCAGAACGGGCTGGCTCAGGCCAAGGTGTTCGCCGAGGTCGTCGACATCACCGGCGCGGTACTGACCAAGCTGGACGGAACGGCCAAGGGCGGCATCGTGTTCCGCGTCCAGCAGGAACTGGGCGTGCCGGTAAAGCTGGTCGGGCTGGGCGAGGGCGCCGACGACCTGGCGCCGTTCGAACCGGCGGCATTCGTCGACGCGCTGCTGGGCTGAAAGCTCTTACACAGCAACTTTTACGTTAATCCTGACGAAACACGGCGGCTCCATTGCCGCAACAACTTATGCGCAAGGTTCTCGTCAGGTCACCAGTCATCTTCTGGGGCCCTCCCAACGCTGACTGGAGGTGATAGCGAGTGAGTTTCCCTGTGATGGGCCAGCCCAATACCGGCGATACGGCCTGGATGTTGGCGAGTTCGGCACTCGTGCTGCTGATGACGCCGGGCCTGGCGTTCTTCTACGGCGGCATGGTTCGTGCCAAGAGCGTGCTGAACATGATCATGATGAGCATCAGCGCGATGGGCGTCGTGACGGTGCTGTGGGTGCTTTATGGCTACTCCATGGCATTCGGCAACGACACCGGCAACGTTGTCGGCAGCCCGACCGAATACTGGGGCCTGAAGGGGCTCATCGGGGGCAACTCGGTCGCCGCCGATGCGTCCAAGGGCGTCGCCGCGACGGACATCCCGCTGGCAGGCACCCTGCCGGCGACCGTGTTCGTGGCTTTCCAGTTGATGTTCGCGATCATCACGGTCGCCCTGATCTCCGGCGCGGTCGCCGACCGGCTCAAGTTCAGTGCCTGGCTGGTGTTCTCCGGCCTGTGGGCCACCTTGGTGTACTTCCCGGTCGCGCACTGGGTGTTCGCCTTCGACGGGTTCGCCTCTGAGAAGGGCGGCTGGATCGCCAACAAGCTGCACGCGATCGACTTCGCCGGCGGCACCGCGGTGCACATCAACGCCGGTGTGGCGGGCCTCATGCTGGCGCTCGTACTGGGCAAGCGCAAGGGCTGGCCGACGACGCTGTTCCGCCCGCACAACCTGCCGTTCGTGATGCTCGGCGCCGGTTTGCTGTGGTTCGGCTGGTACGGGTTCAACGCCGGATCGGCGACCAGCTCGAACGGCGCCGCGGGGTCGACGTTCATCACCACCACGATTGCCACCGCGGCGGCGATGCTCGCCTGGCTGCTCACCGAGCGCATCCGCGACGGCCACGCCACCACCCTGGGTGCCGCTTCGGGCATCGTCGCCGGGCTGGTCGCGATCACGCCGTCCTGCTCGTCGGTGAACGCGCTGGGCGCGCTGGTCATCGGCGTGGTCGCCGGTGTGCTGTGCGCACTGGCCGTGGGGCTGAAGTTCAAGCTCGGCTTCGACGACTCGCTCGACGTGGTTGGCGTGCACCTGGTCGGCGGTCTGGCCGGCACCTTGATGGTCGGTCTGGTGGCCGCACCCGAGAGCGTCGCGATCAACGGCGTGACCGGCGTGTCCAAGGGATTGTTCTACGGCGGCGGAATCGACCAGCTGGAACGCCAGGCAGCGGGCGCATTCGCGGTTCTGGCCTACTCGGGCGTCGTGACGCTGATCCTGGCGCTTATCCTGAAGTACACCATTGGGCTGCGGTTGGGAGCAGAGCAGGAATCGGCGGGCATCGATGAGTCGGAGCACGCTGAAAGCGGCTACGATTTCGCGGTCGCCAGCGGTTCGGTTCTTCCCCGTGCCAGCCTGCCGGACACCCCGAACGGCCTGCAGGCACGAGTGGCCGAGAAAGTTGAGGCGGAATAGAAATGAAGCTGATCACCGCGATCGTCAAGCCGTTCACCCTCGACGACGTCAAGACCAGCCTGGAGGACGCCGGCGTCCTGGGCATGACGGTCAGCGAAATCCAGGGCTATGGGCGGCAGAAGGGCCACACCGAGGTTTACCGGGGCGCTGAGTACTCGGTCGACTTCGTGCCCAAGGTCCGGATCGAGGTCGTCGTCGACGACTCCATCGTCGACAAGGTCGTGGACAGCATCGTCCGGGCGGCGCGAACGGGCAAGATCGGCGACGGCAAGGTGTGGGTCAGCCCCGTGGACACCATCGTGCGGGTACGCACCGGTGAGCGCGGTTCTGACGCCCTGTGAGGTAGACCGACCTTGCTGAAGTCAGGCAGACGGGCCGGCCGGGTGTGACACCGAACCGGCCGGACCCCTCACCGTCGGAATCAGAAGAAACGCAAGCAGGAAGCGCCGTTGCGGCAGTCGATCTGGCTGCCGCACGGCGCCAACTGTTGTCTGACGGACTGCGCGGAATGAAGCCTGCCGAGATGCGGCAGGCGGTGCTTGACCTCCACGAAACCTGGCTTACCGCAAAGGCTTCCGAGATCGGCATCACCGACGACAGCGGCTTCGCGATCGTGGCGGTCGGTGGTCTGGGCCGGCGTGAGCTGCTGCCGTACTCGGACCTCGACCTGGTCCTCGTGCACGACGGCAAGCCGCCCGAAGTGCTGGGGCCGATCGCGGACAAGCTGTGGTATCCGCTGTGGGACGCCAACATTCGGCTGGATCACAGCGTGCGCACGGTGAGCGAGGCGTTGGCCACCGCCAACGCCGATCTGACCGCCGCGCTGGGCATGCTGGAAGCGCGGCACATCGCCGGCGCCGAGGCCCTGTCGACCGAACTGATCGACGGGATCAAACGTCAGTGGCGCAGCGGAATCCGTTCCCGTATGGACGAACTCGTCGAGATGACGCATGCCCGGTGGTTGCGGCTGGGCCGCATCGCCCACCGTGCCGAGCCGGACTTGAAGTCGGGTCGCGGCGGACTGCGCGACGTGCAGCTGCTCAACGCACTGGCCCTGGCGCAACTCATCGACCGCCACGGCATGTCTAGGGCGGACACCGCGGTCGGTTCGCTGGACGATGCCTACCTGACGTTGCTCGACGTCCGCACCGAACTGCACGTGGTGTCCCGCCGGGGCCGCGACCAGCTGCTGGCGCAATTCGCCGACGAGATCAGCGAGGCGCTGGGGGTCGGTGACCGGTTCGACCTGGCGCGCATGCTGTCCAGTGCCGGGCGAACCATCAGCTTCCATGCGGTCACCGGCCTGCGCACCGCCGTCAACGCGTTGCCCAAGCGCGGCCTCACCGCCCTGATGCGACGGCCCAAGCGGCGACCGCTGGACGAAGGCGTCGTCGAGTACGCCGGGGAGATCGTGCTCGCCCGCGACGCCCGCCCCGAGAGCGACCCGGGACTGGTGTTGCGGGTTGCCGCCGCCGCGGCGGATACCGGCGTCCCGATCGGCGCCGCCACCCTGAGCCGGCTGGACAGCGCGCCGCCGCTGCCGACGCCGTGGCCGCGCGAGGCGCTGGACGACCTGCTGGTGGTGCTGTTGGCCGGTCCCACCGCGGTGGCCACCATCGAGGCACTGGACCGCACCGGGTTGTGGGGCCAGTTGCTGCCCGAGTGGGACGCGATCCGTGACCTGCCGCCGCGCGACGTCTCGCACAAGTGGACCGTCGACCGTCACGTCGTGGAGTGCGCGGTGCACGCGGCGCCGCTGACCACCAATGTGGCGCGACCGGATCTGCTTGCCCTGGGCGCGCTGCTGCACGACATCGGAAAAGGCCGCGGGATGGACCACAGCGTGCTGGGGGCCGACCTGGTGATTCCGATCGGCCAGCGGCTCGGGTTGTCGCCCGCCGACGTCGACACGATCTCCAAGATGGTGCGTCACCATCTGCTGCTGCCCATCACGGCCACCCGAAGCGACCTCAACGACCCCAAGACCATCGAGGCGGTCTCCGAGGCGCTCGGCGGTGACCCGCAACTGCTCGAACTCATGCACGCGCTGTCGGAGGCCGACTCCAAGGCCACCGGCCCCGGAGTGTGGAGTGACTGGAAGGCGTCACTGGTCGAGGATCTGGTGCGCCGTTGCCGCATGGCGATGGCCGGGGAGGTGCTGCCGCAGGCGGAACCGACTGCGCCACATTACCTTTCGCTGGCCGAGCGGCAGGGCGTACACGTGGAGCTGCAACCGGGCGACGGCGAACGCCGGTGCGCGGTGATGGTGGCGCCCGACCAGCGCGGGCTGGTGTCCAAGGCCGCCGCCGTACTGGCGCTGAACTCGCTGCGGGTGCATTCCGCGTCGGTGAACATTCACGAGGGAGTGGTGATCACCGAATTCGTGGTGTCCCCGCTGTTCGGGTCCCCGCCCGCCGCGGACCTGTTGCGTCAACAGTTCGTCGGCGCCCTGCACGGCGACATCGACGTCTGCGCCATGCTCGAGAAGCGGGACAGCGAGGCCGCCCTGTCGGCCACCGCCCGCGCCGGGGAGGTGCAGGTGGGAGTGCCGGTTACCCGTTCCACCGCACCGCCGCGCATCCTCTGGCTGGACACCGACACCCCCGGTCAGCTGATTTTGGAAGTCCGCGCCATGGACCGGGTGGGTCTGCTGGCCCTGCTGGCCCGGGCGCTGGAGCGCGCCGAGACCGACATCCTGTGGGCCAAGGTCAACACGTTCGGGTCGACGGCAGCCGACGTGTTCTGCGTGGCGGTGCCGCCCGAACTCAATGCGCGGGCCGCGGTGGAGAAGCACCTGCTGGCCGTGCTGGGCGCCCCGGCGGTCGTTCTGGAGGACGAACCGGTCGGGGACTAGCTCTGCTCGGCGTTGAATTGGCGCACGGCGTCGATGCGTGCCTTGAGCTGATCGCGGGTCGCTGCGGCGATCGGCGGCCCGCCGCAGCGGCGGCGCAGCTCGTTATGGATCCAGCCGTGCGGCTTGCCGGTGCGGTGGTGAGCGACCGAAACCAGGGCGTTGAGTTCGCGGCGCAGCTCCCGCAGTTGCCCGTGGGTGGTCATCGTCGGTGCCGGGGTACCGGTCTGTGCGCGTCGCTGCAATTGCTCGTCCTGGCGCCGATGCAGCAGCGCGCGCATCTGTTCGGCGTCGAGCAGGCCGGGAATGCCCAGGTAATCGGCCTCCTCGTCGCTGCCGGCGGGGGTGGCGGTGCCGAATGAGGAGCCGTCGAAGATGACCTGATCCAGCTCGGCGTCGGCGCCCAGCGAGGTGAAGCCCTTCTCTTCGCCGGGTTCGTTCTGGGTCTTGGTGGCCGGGTCCTCGTCGAGCGGGTCGCCCTCGGATTCGCGGTGCGGTTTGCCCAGGACGTGGTTGCGCTGTGCCTCCAGCTCGCTGGCCAGTTGCAGCAGGTTGGGCACCGACGGCAGGAAGATGCTCGCCGTCTCACCCGCTCGACGGGATCGCACGAACCGCCCGATCGCCTGGGCGAAGAACAGCGGCGTCGAGGCGCTGGTGGCGTAGATCCCGACCGACAGCCGCGGCACGTCGACCCCTTCGGAGACCATCCGCACGGCGACCAGCCACCGGCTGCTGCTGGCCGAGAACTCCGAGATGCGGGCCGACGACCCGGGGTCGTCGGACAGGACGACGGTGGGCGCCTCGCCGGTCAACTTGGTGAGCAGGGTCGCATATGCGCGGGCCGCGGTCCGGTCCGAGGCGATGATCATCCCGCCCGCGTCGGGCACATGCTCACGCTTCTGGCGCAGCCGCTGGTCGGCCGCCGCGATCACCGCCGGCATCCATTCGCCGGCCGGGTCCAGGGCGGTGCGCCAGGCCCGCGCGGTCTGCTCGGCCGACAACGGTTCGCCCAGCCGAGCCTCATGCTCCTCGCCGGCGCTGTCCCGCCAGCGGGCCTGCCCCGAGTACGCCATGAACACCACCGGGCGCACCACGCCGTCGGCCAGGGCCTCGGCGTAGCCGTAGGTGTGGTCGGCCTTGGATCGCATCAGACCGTCGGCGTCGGGTTCGTAGTTCACGAACGGGATCGGACTGTCGTCGCTACGGAACGGGGTCCCGGTCAGGGCGAGCCGGCGGGTGGCGTCGCCGAAGGCTTCCCGGATCGCGTCACCCCAGGTCTTCGCGTCGCCGCCGTGGTGGATCTCGTCGAAGATCACCAGCGTCTTGCGCTGTTCGGTGCGAACCCGGTGCAGGGTCGGGTGGGCAGCCACCTGGGCGTAGGTGACCACCACGCCGTGGTACTCCGGCGATGTCTGCGGGTTGGAGTTGGAGAACTTCGGGTCCAGGGAGAGCCCCTGGCGTCCGGCGGCCTGCGCCCACTGGATCTTGAGGTGCTCGGTGGGCACGACGACGGTGAGCTGCTCGACGGCCCGGTGCGCGATCAGCTCGCCGGCGATCCGCAGGGCGAAGGCCGTCTTGCCGGCACCGGGAGTGGCCACGGCCAGGAAGTCCCGCGGCTCGGTTCCCAGGTACTTCACCAGGGCGCGACGCTGCCAGCCACGCAACGAGCGAGTGGTGTCGGCAGGGAAGTGGCTGACCGGCTGCAGCGACACATTCCCCCCATCGAACTCCGGCCCGGCGGCTCGGCCGCGCGCAACGGCGCAGTGGCTGTGAAATCTAGCACGGCAACGCTTTTCGGCGCTGCAACGACGTGGCCCCGGGCTCAGATTGGCTGGTCGCGGGTCTGTAGCCAGTCGTGTATCCGGGAGGCGACCTCGGGCCAGCCGGGTTCGAGCATCATGTTGTGGCCCATCGCGAAGAACTCCGGTTCGGTCCGGTAAGCGGCTGCCGTCGCCCGCACTTCCGCGGTGCTGACGAAGCCGTCGTGCTCGGCGCCCAGGACGAGCATCGGGGTGGTGACCAGTGCCGTCCGGACCCGCCGGATCATCGGGTCGAGCGCGGCCGCACGCAGGCTTTCGGGCCCGGCCTGCGATCTGCAGGCTTCGACGACGTCGTCTGGCGTCTGCGCGCAGAACAGGTAGTCGCGCGCCATTGCCGGCGTGTCGACGAATTCGAGCAACGTGCCGCCGGCGAACGCCCGCAGGGCGATCAGCGGGTGCCGGCGCCACACGCGCATCGCCAGCTTGAGAAAGCCCCTCGGGGGTACGGAGCCGACCAGCACGGCGGCGGGCGCGCGACGGGTTTCCAGATACCGCTGCACGGCGAAGCCGCCCAGTGAATGGCCGATCAACACGGGTTGGCCGCCCAGCGAATCGGCCACGGCGCGGACGTCGTCGACGTAGTCGGCCATGGAGCATCGGCGCAGCGCCTTCGGAGCGGGACTGGCGCCGTGGCCGCGCAGGCTCAGCGCCGCCGCGCGATAGCCGGCGTCGGCGAAGTAGTCCAGGAAGTTCTCCCAGCACCACGCCCCGTGCCAGCCGCCGTGGACGAACAGCAGCGGTTGCGCGGCGCGCGACCCCTTCTCGATGACTTCCAGCACTACCGCGCACCCACCGGGACGGCGTCGCTCCGACTCGTTGCCGTCGCCGCCCCCAGCCCGAGCAGCATGGCCAGTACCACCGGGAACTCCAGGTAGGCGTGATAGCTGGCGAACGCGGAGTACACGGCCTTGCCGGAGGCGTAGTCGGTGACGAACACCACGGCCAGGGCCACTCCGACGGCGATGCCCAGCGTCCACGCCCGCGCGCCGGTCAGCCACGGAGCGCGCACCTCGAACGCCCGGGCGGCGTCGGGCGCGTAGCGGGGAAAGAAACCCACCCAGACGAAGTAGTGCATCGTCTGCAGGAAGGCGAACACGACGAGCAGCCGCAAACCGGCCTCGGTCAGCACGGCTGCGGGCGGGGCGCTGGCCGACACGATAGTCCGCGGATTTCCGGCGAACCCCGCCAGCGAGGAACCCGTCCCGCCCAGGTGGTGGTCGAGCACACCGGACAGCAGTACCGCGGGCACGACCACAACCCACCCGATCTGCACCGACCGGAACCACCGGCGTACCGCCGGGGTGGGCAACCGGGCCGCCCACTCCCAGAGGAAGAACAGCGGCACCACGTTGTGCAGATGAGACAGCACGACGAAGTGGTACGCGGGCCAGCTCAGCGAGGCGGCCGTGGCGAGCGCCAGCACCACCGCCGCCGCGATCAGCGACGGGCCCCGCAGCCCCGCCACACAGGCCGCGCCGAGCACCGCGTAACCGACGACGATCTCCGCCAGCCGGGCCGGTTCGCCGACGACCATGCCCGCCAACCGGCACAACACGATCACGGTGATCAGACCCAGTAGCCACCAGAGCAGCCGGCCGGACAGCACTGCCGCGAAACGTCCAGTGACGTAGCGCAATTCCAGCACATTGTGCAAGACCCCGAACGCCATCAGCCCCAGCACGGTAGTGGCCAGCGGCGCTTGCATCGCGACGGCCAGAGCCACCGCCGCGGCCGCGGCGAACAGCCAGATCACCCGTAAAGTCATCGCGTGTCCCAACTGACCGCTTTCGTTGTCACGGTCGCGGTGGAATCGCTGTGGTACGTCGGCGGACTGGTGGGCATCGTCGGGCTGCGGTGGTGGTGGGCGCTGTTGCTGGCGATCGGTGTCAACGCCGTCACCCATCCGGTGGCGTGGTGGGTATTGGCGCCGGACCCCACCCTGCCGGCGCTGGCGCTGACGGAGGTCGCGGTCACGCTCGCCGAGGCGGTTGTGCTGGCGGTCGCCGTCCGGCGTGAGCTGGGCACGCTGGCGCTGCTGAGCGTGGGCGCCAACGCCTCGTCGCTGCTCACCGGGCTGCTCCTCAACCGGTAGGCGGACCCGGCGGAGGCGGCGGCGGCTGTTGCGGCGGCTGTTGCGGCGGCCACCCGGGCGGGGGACCCATCGGGGGCGGGCCCCACTGCGGCGGAGGCGGCTTCGGTCGCCGGGAGCGGCGCACCAGGATCGCGACAACCACGATGGCCGCTAACAGCACGAGCAGCAGCAACACGACCACCAGCAGCACCGGAGACGAAGACGATTTAGCAGGCGCCAGGTCTGCGAGCACAGTGACCACGCGGCAAAACTAACGCCTGCCAAGTTCAAATGAAAGGGTCAACGGGCTGCGCCGAGACTGAAACCAGGTAGGGCCGCGCCGGCGTGTCGGCTGTGTCGTTGCAGTGTCGCGGGAGCACGGGGATGCGCCGGTCCGCGCCCCGACCATTAGGCTGGCGGTCGTGTTTGAATCGCTCTCCGATCGGTTGACCGGTGCCCTGGCGGGGCTGCGCGGCAAAGGCCGCCTGACCGACGCCGATATCGAGGCCACCACCCGCGAAATCCGGCTCGCGCTACTGGAAGCCGACGTCTCGCTGCCCGTCGTCCGGGCATTCGTCCACCGGATCAAGGAGCGCGCCCGCGGCCACGAGGTCTCCGGCGCCCTCAACCCGGCGCAGCAGGTCGTCAAGATCGTCAACGAGGAACTGATCGGCATCCTCGGTGGTGAGACGCGTGAGATCGCCTACGCCAAGAACCCCCCGACGGTGATCATGCTCGCCGGTCTGCAGGGTTCCGGTAAGACGACGCTGGCGGGCAAACTGGCCTTCCGGCTCAAGAACCAGGGCCACACGCCGCTGCTGGTCGCCTGCGACCTGCAGCGCCCCGCCGCCGTCAACCAGCTGCAGGTCGTCGGCCAGCGGGCCGGGGTGCCGGTGTTCGCGCCGCACCCCGGAGCGTCACCCGAGTCCGGCCCGGGCGACCCGGTCGCGGTCGCCGCGGCGGGTATCGCCGAAGCCAAGGCCAAGCATTTCGACTTCGTCATCGTCGACACCGCCGGCCGCCTCGGCATCGACGAGGAGTTGATGGCCCAGGCCGCGGCCATCCGCGACGCCGTCAACCCCGACGAGACCCTCTTCGTCCTGGACGCGATGATCGGCCAGGACGCCGTCGCCACCGCCCAGGCCTTCGGCGAAGGCGTCGGCTTCACCGGCGTGGTGCTGACCAAGCTGGACGGCGACGCTCGCGGTGGCGCGGCCCTGTCGGTCCGCGAAGTGACCGGCGTGCCAATACTTTTCGCCTCCACCGGCGAGAAATTCGAGGACTTCGACGTCTTCCACCCCGACCGGATGGCCAGCCGCATCCTGGGCATGGGCGACGTGCTGAGCCTGATCGAACAGGCCGAGCAGGTCTTCGACGCCCAACAGGCCGAGGCTGCCGCCGCCAAGATCGGCGCCGGTGAACTGACGCTGGAGGACTTCCTCGAGCAGATGCTGGCCGTCCGCAAGATGGGCCCCATCGGCAACCTGCTCGGCATGCTGCCCGGCGGCGCGCAGATGAAGGACGCGCTGGCCGAGGTCGACGACAAGAGCCTCGACCGCATCCAGGCGATCATCCGCGGCATGACGCCGGCCGAGCGGGCCGACCCGAAGATCATCAACGCCTCGCGGCGGCTGCGCATCGCCAACGGCTCCGGCGTCACCGTCTCCGAGGTCAACCAGTTGGTCGACCGCTTTTTCGAAGCCCGCAAGATGATGTCTTCGATGCTCGGCGGCATGGGAATCCCGGGGCTGGGCCGTAAATCGGCGACGCGTAAATCACGCAGCTCGAAGGGCAAGAAGGGCAAGAAGGGCGCCCGCGGACCGACGCCGCCGAAGACGCGCAGCCCGTTCGGCGCGGGCATGCCCGGCATGCCGGCAGGGTTCCCGGACCTGTCGCAGATGCCGGAGGGCCTCAACGAACTGCCGCCCGGGCTGGCCGACTTCGACCTGTCCAAGCTGAAGTTCCCCGGCCAGAAGTAGCCGCGCAGTGCGGCTGCACGTGCGGGGGCTGGGCCTGCCCGGCGACGTCGTCACCGAACTGTGGATAGTCGACGGCCGCATCAGCTCCGAACCGGTATCCGGCGCCGACACCGTCTTCGATGGCGGCTGGATCCTGCCGGGGCTGGTGGACGCCCACTGCCACGTCGGGCTCGGCGAGCACGGCGCCGTCGAACTCGACGAAGCGATCGCCCAGGCCGAAGCCGAACGTGACGCCGGGGCACTGTTGTTGCGCGACTGCGGCTCACCGATCGACACCCGCAGCCTCGACGACCATGACGACCTGCCCCGCATCATCCGCGCCGGACGGCACCTGGCCCGACCCAAGCGCTACATCCCCGGTCTGGCCGCCGACATGGAAGACGAATCGCAGCTGCCGGCCGCCGTCGCCGAGCAGGCCCGCCGCGGCGACGGGTGGATCAAACTGGTCGGCGACTGGATCGACCGGGGGATCGGCGACCTGGCACCACTGTGGTCCGACGACATCCTCAAAGCCGCGATCGACACCGCACACGCCCATGGTGCCCGCGTCACCGCGCACGTCTTCGGCGAGGACGCGCTGCCCGGCCTGATCAAGGCCGGGATCGACTGCATCGAACACGGCACCGGCCTCACCGACGAGACGATTGGCCTCATGGTCGAACACGGCACGGCGCTGGTGCCCACGCTGATCAACCTGGAGAACTTCCCGGGTATCGCCGATGCCGCGGTCCGCTACCCGAAGTACGCCGCGCACATGCGCGACCTTTACGACCGCGGCTATCCGCGGGTGGCCGCGGCGCGCGACGCCGGCGTCCCGGTCTACGCCGGCAGCGACGCCGGCGGCATGATCAGGCACGGGCGCATCGCCGACGAGGTCGACGCTCTGCGCCGGATCGGCATGACCGCCGAGGAAGCGCTGGGGGCTGCGTGCTGGGACGCCCGCCGCTGGCTGGGCCGGCCGGGTCTGGACCACGGCGCTTCGGCCGACCTGGTGTGCTACGCCGACGATCCCCGCCGGGGTCCCGACGTGCTGAATCAGCCGGACTTGGTGATCCTGCGCGGCACCGTGTTCCGGCCCGGACGATCCTAGATTTCGCTCAGTGTTAGCCGTGCGCTGCCGCACCTGGCCGCACCGAGATGGTTACCATCGCTAAATGGCGTTGGCCAGCGGCGCAACTTTTGCCGGTTACACCGTCGTACGCATGCTGAGATCGTCGGCGACGGGCGAGTTGTACCTGGCCCAACGCCCGGATCTGCCGGGGTGGCGGATGCTGAAGGTGCTCCCGTTCACACTGTGGGCGGACGGCGACTTCCGCGCCCGGTTCCATCGCGAGAACGTCAGCGTCGCCAACCTCTATCACCTCAACATCGTCGAGGTGCACGAGCGCGGAGAGTTCGACGGACAACTCTGGGTCGCAATGGATTACGTCGACGGCACCGACGCGGCCCAGTTGATGGCCGATCGTTTCCCCGCGGTGCTGCCGGTCAGCGAGGTCGTCGCGATCATCACCGCCGCGGCCGCCGGCCTTGACTTCGCCCATCTGCGGGGCGTGCTGCACCGCGATGTCCGGCCCGCCAACCTGTTGCTGACTACCCCGGGCGCGGGTGAACCGCGAATCATGTTGTCCGACTTCGGGTTACAGCGCCCGCCGGGCGAGAGTGGGTATGCCGCCCCGGAGGAGTCGGCCGGCGCGGCCATCGACGGCCGCGCCGACCAGTACGCGCTGGCCGCCACCGCGGTGCATATGTTCACCGGGGCGCCGCCGGCGCAACCGAAGCCACCCAGGCTCAGCGAGGGGCGCCCGGACCTGGCCCGACTGGACGAGGTGCTCGCAAGGGCGCTGGCTGAAGACCCGGCGGACCGGTTCGGCAGTTGCCGCGAGTTCGCCACGGCGCTGGCCGAGCGAGCCGGGATCGTCGACCGCGACGCGCCCGAGGCGCCCGTCGCGCAACTGGCCGTCGAGCCCGCGTATGTCGTCGACTACCCGGCCTACGCCTGGCCGGAAGCCATTCCCCAACCGTCCGTCGCCCAACCGGCCGCCGGCCCCCCGAGGGGCTTGCTGCGGTCCGCGGCGGGTTCCGCGGCCCGGCGCCTGGACGCGTTCTCGACCGGTTCCCGGGGACCGAGGAGGTTCGGCCCGCGCCGGCTGATGATCGGCGCCGTCGCGCTGTTGTTGCTGGTCGGGTTGTTGGCAGCCGGCATCGCGATCGGGCGCCAAACCAGCGAACCTGCCCCGCAGGCCGGCGGTCCGGTGACCGCCTCGAGCACCGCACCCGGCAGCACCCCGGCGGCCGCCCCGCTGCCACTGAACGGCACTTACCGGATCGAGGTGCAACGCTCCCGGCAGACCTTCGACACCAAGCCCACCCCGCAGCCGCCGGACGTCGAGACGTGGTGGGCGATCCGCTCGTCGTGCACCCCCACCCGCTGCCTGGCCGCGGCGACGCTGCTCAGCGACGGCGACCATACCCGGGAGAAGTCGCCGGAGGTGCATCCGCTGCTCCTGGAGTTCATCGACGGCCAGTGGCGATCCCGGGCGGAGACCACAAAATTCTCCTGCGTCGGTCCCACCGGTCAGGCGAGCGCCCAGACCACCATCCAGGTGCTCACGCTGCAGCCGCAACCGGAGGGTGACCTCGTCGGGGAGATGGCCATTACCGTGAAGAGCAATGAATGCAGTCAACTGGGCGGCCTCATCCGCATCCCCACCGTGGCCAGCCGCGACGGTGACATCCCACCCGCCGTGAACGTGCCCGACCCCGTGACGGTCACTCCGACGACGACGCCCGCAACGACGGCGACGACGCAAACGCCCACGTCAAGCCCCTCGGGGCCGGGCGGTTGAGCGAATCCGATAAAAAGATTGCGAGCGTTCACTCTCTATGTTAGCTTCGAGTCGAGCCCATTCGACTTGGAGGAACAGTGACTTACGACGTGATCGTCCGCGACGGCCTGTGGTTCGACGGAACGGGTGCCAAACCCCAGATCCGGACGCTGGGCATCCGCGATGGCGTGGTGGCCACGGTCTCGGCCGGTCCGCTGGACGAGACCGGCTGCCCCGAGGTGATCGACGCGGCGGGGAAGTGGATCGCGCCGGGATTCATCGACGTCCACACCCACTATGACGCCGAGATCCTGCTCGACCCGGGCCTGCGGGAATCGGTGCGGCACGGCATCACCACGTTGCTGCTGGGGAACTGCTCGCTGTCGACGGTCTACGCCAACTCCGAGGACGCCGCCGACCTGTTCAGCCGCGTCGAGGCGGTGCCGCGCGACTTCGTCTTGAAAACGCTGCAGGACAACAAGACCTGGTCCTCGCCCGCGGAGTACATCGCCGCTCTGGACGCACTGCCGCTGGGGCCCAACGTGAGCTCGATGCTGGGCCACTCGGACCTGCGGGCCTCGGTGCTCGGCCTCGAGCGCGCCACCGACGAAACCGTGCGGCCCACCGACGCCGAGCTGGACAAGATGGCCCGGCTGCTCGACGAGGCGCTGGATGCCGGCATGCTCGGCATGTCCGGGATGGACGCGCCGATCGACAAGCTGGACGGCGACCGTTTCCGCTCGCGGGCGCTGCCGTCCACCTTCGCGACATGGCGCGAACGGCGCCGGCTGATCAAGGTGCTGCGCAAGCGCGGCCGCATCCTGCAGAGCGCTCCCAACGTCAACAGCCCGGTGTCCCCGCTGATGTTCTTCCTCACCAGCAGCCGGCTGCTCAACCGCAAAAAGGGAGTGCGGATGAGCATGCTGGTGTCGGCCGACGCCAAGTCGATGCCGCTGGGGGTGCACCTGTTCGGACGGGGTACCCGGTTGCTCAACAAGGTGCTGGGCGCCAGCGTGCGCTTCCAGCACCTGCCGGTGCCGTTCGAATTGTATTCCGACGGAATCGATCTGCCGGTCTTCGAGGAATTCGGCGCCGGCACGGCCGCCCTGCACCTGCGGGATCAACTGCAACGCAACGAATTGCTGGCCGACGAGGAGTACCGCCGCCGGTTCCGCCGGCAGTTCGACCGCCGCAAACTCGGGCCGTCGCTGTGGCACCGCGATTTCCACGACGCGGTGATCGTGGAGTGCCCCGATGAGTCGTTGATCGGCAAGAGTTTCGGCGCCATCGCCGACGAGCGGGGACTGCATCCGCTGGACGCCTTCCTGGATATTCTGGTCGAGAACGGCGAACGCAACGTGCGGTGGACCACCACCGTCGCCAACCACCGGCCCCGGCAGCTCGACAAGCTGGCGGCCGACCCCAGCATCCACATGGGCTTCTCCGACGCCGGCGCACACCTGCGCAACATGGCCTTCTACAACTTCCCGCTGCGGCTGCTCAAGCGTGTGCGAGACGCGCAGCAAGCCGGACGGCCGTTCCTGACTCCCGAGCGAGCGATATACCGCCTGACCGCCGAAGTGGCCGAGTGGTTCGGGATCAACGCCGGCACGCTGCGCGAGGGTGACCGCGCCGACTTCGTGGTGATCGACCCCGCTCATCTGGACAGCTCGGTGGACTCCTACAACGAGGAGGCGGTGCCCTTCTACGGCGGCCTGCGGCGCATGGTCAACCGCAATGACGCGACCGTGATCGCCACGGGTGTGGGCGGTGCCGTCGTCTTCCGCAGCGGGGAGTTCCGCGAGGGCTTCGGTCAGACCCTGAAGTCCGGTCGCTACCTGCGCGCAGGTGAGCGGCGGTCGGCTTCGATGAGCCTGTCCGCCTGACATGGCCCGAACCCAGCAGCAACGCCGGGAGGAGACGGTCGGGCGGCTCCTGCAGGCCTGTATCGACACCATCGTCGAGGTCGGGTACGCCCGTGCATCGGCCGCCCTGATCACCAAGCGGGCCGGAGTATCGGTGGGCGCCCTGTTCCGCCACTTCGAAACGATGGGCGATTTCATGGCGGCAACGGCGTCGGAGGTGTTGCGCCGCCAGCTGGAGACGTTCACCAAGCAGGTCGCGGAGATACCGGCCGACCGGCCGGCGCTGGACGCGGCGCTGGCGATCCTGCGCGACATCACCTCTGGGTCGATCAATGCGGTGCTCTACGAGCTGATGGTCGCCGCGCGCACTGACGAGAAGCTCAAAGCCACGTTGCAACATGAGTTGTGGCAGTACCGGGCAAAGATGTACGACGCTGCGCGGGCAATGCCCGGGACGGAGAACATCCCCGAAGACACCCTTCCGGTACTGGTGGCGTTGCTGACCAATGTCTTCGACGGCGCGGCCGTGGTGGAAGGCGTACTGCCGCAACCCGAGATCGCCGAGCGGCGGATTCCGGTGTTGAGCGAGCTGATGACCGCGGTTTGGCGGCCACCCGCCTGACGCCGAGCAGACGCAAAGTCGCCCTGGAACAGGTGTTCCAGGGCGATTTTGCGTCTGCTCGAGGGTGGTGGCCGGGTGGTGGCCGGTCCGCTATTTCTGCAAGGTGAACTGGTTGACGTCGATATAGCCGTCGCGGAAGAGGTTGGCGCAGCCGGTCAGGTAATGCAGGTAGCGGTCGTAGACCTCTTCGGACTGGAGTTCGACGGCCCGGTCCTTGTGTGCGGTGAGGGCTTCGGCCCACAGATCGAGAGTCCGCGCGTAGTGCGGCTGCAGCGACTGGTTGCGGGTCAGCGTGAAACCCGCTGCGGCGGAATGCTCTTCGACCATCTCGACGATCGGCGGGGCGCCGCCCGGAAAGATCTGGGTCTTGATGAAGTGGAAGAACCGGATCACCCGCAGGGTGAGGGGCAGGCCCCGGTCGGTCATCTGCTGCTTGGTGAATCCCGTGATCGTGTGCAGCATCAGCACGCCGTCGGCGGGCAGGATCCGGTGAGCCTTCGCGAAGAAGTCGGCGTGCCGGTCGTGGCCGAAGTGCTCGAAGGCGCCGATCGACACGATTCGGTCGACGGGTTCGTCGAACTGCTCCCAGCCCTGCAGCAGCACGCGCGTGGCGCGTGGGCTGTCCAACTGGTCGAACGACTTCTGCACGTACGCCGCCTGATTCTTCGACAGTGTCAGGCCGACGACGTTGACGTCGTACTGTTCGATGGCCCGGCGCAGGGTGGCGCCCCAGCCGCAGCCCACGTCCAGAAGCGTCATCCCGGGCTGCAGACCCAGTTTGCCCAGTGACAGGTCGATCTTGGCGAGCTGCGCCTGTTCGAGCGTCATTTCTTCGCGCTCGAAGAACGCGCAGCTGTACGTCTGAGTCGGGTCCAGAAACAGCTGGAAGAACTCGTCAGACAGGTCGTAGTGCGCTTGCACGTCGTCAAAATGTGGCGTCAGAGCATTAACCATAAGGCTGGTCAGCGTACGCCGGCGCGGGACGCGCGGACCCGCAAAACGCGGCGTGATGCTTTGCTGTGACCGGAGCGTGCCCCGCTGTTACAACGAGCCGATACCGGCCTGCGGGCCGAGCGCGAAGCCCCAGTCGAACAGGCCGGCCGCCTGATCCCAGTACGTCGGCCCGCCCTCTTTGACCAGCCCGTACATCATGGCGATCACCAGTCGGCGGCCACCACGGGCTGCCGCGCCGACGAAAGTCTTGCGCGCGGCGTTGGTGAATCCGGTCTTGCCGCCGATGGCACCCGGATACCGGGCCAGCAGCTCATCCTGGTTCAGGATCGGTTGGTCCCCGTTCTCGCCGGGAAACATCGCCGACGGCTCGGCGGTGATGTTGGCGAAAGTCGGGTTGGCCATGGCCGCGCGGAAGATCACCGCGAGGTCGTGCGCCGTAGACCAGCCGGAGCCGTCGGGTCCGTCCAGGCCCGACGGCGTCGCCGCATGGGTGTTCGACGCCCCCAGCGAGGCGGCCTTGGCATTCATCTTGGCCACCGCGACCTCCTGGCCGCCCAGCATGTCAGCCAGCGTGTTGGCGGCGTCGTTGCCCGACACCAGCAGCAGACCGTCCAGCAGCTGGCGCGCGGTGTAACTGTGGCCGACTTTGACCCCGACGCAGTTGCACTCCACCGCGGTGTCCGTCAGGTCCGCGACCACCGTGGTGTTCAGCGGCACCTCATCGAGTACGACCAGCGCCAGCAGCACCTTGATGGTGCTCGCCGGCGGGTGGGCGACGTTCTGCTCGCGTCCGGCCAGGACCTGACCGCTGTCCATGTCGGCGACGATCCAGGTCTGGGCGGGGCCGTCGGGGATCGGCATCGAACCCGCCGCCTGCTGAACGTCGGTGTCGGCGCTGGAAACCGGCGCCGCGCCGAGGAAGGTGACGCAGAGCAGCGCGGCGGCGACGGCCATGAGCTTTCGCATGGGCGCAGATTTTATCGCCTGCGGCCGCGGTGTTGAATCGAGACATGTTGAGCCTGGAAGAGATATCCGACCGTCTGGAGATCCAGCAGCTTCTCGTCGATTACTCGTCGGCGATCGACCAGCGCCGGTTCGACGACCTGGACAAGGTCTTCACGCCGGACGCCTACATCGACTACACGGCCCTGGGAGGAATCGCCGGCGAGTATCCCGAGGTCAAGAAGTGGCTGTCGGAGGTGCTGCCGAACTTCCCGGTTTACTCGCACATGCTGGGCAACTTCTCGGTCCGCATCGACGGCGACACCGCGTCGTCGCGGGTGATCTGCTTCAACCCGATGGTGCTGGGCGGGGAGAAGGACCAGATTCTGTTCTGCGGGTTGTGGTACGACGACGAGTTCGCGCGCACGCCCGAGGGTTGGCGGATGACCCGCCGCGTCGAGACCAAGACCTTCCAGAAGGTCATGTAGCCGGGCTTAGCCTCGGGTCGCACCTCGCCGCTGGCGCCGAAATTGCCGCCAGGGCTGTGTCGCGGCCCCGGACACGACCATGGCGGCAATCTGGGCGCAGCAGCGCTCTCGATTCGGCAATTAACGCCGGAGCACTCCGTTCTGGCACAATTGGCCGCTGTCCGCCCCGCGATCACGATCGCCGGGTGGTCACACACGCGAGGCAAAACCGGACCCGGGCAACCCGCCCCGGTCGCTGAATTGCAGCGTGACACCACAGGAGAGTCGCTTAACCATGGCTGTGAAGATCAAGCTCACCCGTCTTGGCAAGATCCGCAATCCCCAGTACCGCATCGCCGTCGCCGACGCGCGCACCCGTCGCGACGGCCGCTCCATCGAGGTCATCGGCCGTTACCACCCGAAGGAAGAGCCGAGCCTGATCGAGATCGACTCCGAGCGCGCGCAGTACTGGCTCGGCGTCGGCGCCCAGCCCACCGAGCCCGTCCTCAAGCTGCTGAAGATCACCGGTGACTGGCAGAAGTTCAAGGGCCTGCCCGGTGCCGAGGGCCGTCTGAAGGTCAAGCCGCCCAAGCCCAGCAAGCTCGAGCTGTTCAACGCCGCGCTGGCGGCCGCCGACGGCGGGCCCACCACCGAGGCCGCCAAGCCGAAGAAGAAGTCCGCGCCGAAGAAGGCCGCCAAGGGCGACGAGGCGGCTGCCGACGCACCGGCGGAGGCGCCGGCCGAAGGCACCGAGGCCGCCACCGAGACCGAGAGCTGATCGGCGCCATGAGCACCGTCGTGGTCGACGCCGTCGAACACCTGGTCCGTGGCATCGTCGACAACCCTGACGATGTCCGGGTCGATCTGGTGACCAGCCGTCGTGGGCGCACTGTCGAGGTTCACGTCCATCCTGACGACCTGGGCAAGGTGATCGGTCGGGGTGGCCGTACCGCTACCGCGCTGCGCACGCTGGTCGCCGGCATCGGTGGCCGCGGAATCCGCGTCGACGTGGTGGACACCGACCAGTAGCAGCGCTCACATGGAGCTGATCGTCGGGCGCGTGGCGAAAGCGCACGGCATCTCCGGCGAACTCGTCGTCGACGTCCGCACCGACGATCCCGACGTCCGGTTCGCTCCGGGCGCCACCTTGCGCGCCCGGAAGCCCCGCGACCCGGGTCCCGCGCGCAGCTACGTCGTCGAGAGTGCACGGCCGCACGGGGCCCGGCTGCTGGTGCGCCTGGCCGGCGTCGAGGACCGGGATGGCGCTGACGCGATGCGCGGCAGCTTGTTCGTCATCGATTCCGCAGAGCTGCCACCGATCGACGAGGCGGACACCTACTACGACCACCAGTTGGAAGGACTGCAGGTCCGCACCAGGGCGGGCCAGCAGATCGGCGTCGTAGCCGAAGTCCTGCACACGAACGGCGGTGAGTTGCTCTCGGTCAAGAGCGAATCCGGGGAAGTTCTGGTGCCATTCGTGAGTGCGATCGTCACCTCGGTGTCGCTCGAGGACGGCACGCTCGAAATCGAACCGCCAGAAGGCTTATTGGACCTGGGATGAGAATCGACGTCGTCACGATCTTCCCGGCGTACCTGCAACCGTTGCGAGAATCGTTGCCGGGCAAAGCTATTGCGTCGGGCCTGGTCGACCTGCAGGTGCACGATCTGCGGCGGTGGACCTACGACGTGCATCATTCGGTGGACGACTCGCCCTACGGCGGGGGGCCCGGCATGGTGATGAAGGCACCGGTCTGGGGCGAGGCGCTGGACGAAATCTGTTCGGAGGAAACGCTTCTGGTGGTTCCCAGCCCGGCCGGCGTGCTGTTCGACCAGGCCACCGCCCAGCGGTGGAGCTCCGAGCGGCACCTGGTGTTCGCCTGCGGCCGCTACGAGGGCATCGACCAGCGCGTGGTCGAGGACTCCGCGCGCCGGATGCGGGTCGAAGAGGTGTCGATCGGTGACTACGTGTTGCCCGGCGGTGAGTCGGCGGCCCTGGTGATGATCGAGGCCGTGCTGCGCCTGATGACCGGAGTACTGGGCAATCCCGCGTCGGCGCAACATGATTCGCACTCGCCCGCGCTGGACCGGCTGCTCGAGGGGCCCAGCTACACGCGCCCGCCGAGTTGGCGCGGGCTGGACGTCCCGGAAATTCTGCTCTCGGGCGACCACGCCCGAATCGCCGCGTGGCGCCGCGAGGTGTCCCTGCAGCGCACCCGCGACCGCCGCCCCGAGTTGCTGGACTGATTTCCCTCGCGAGCAGACGCAAACTCGCATGAAATCCGCCGAACCAGTGCGAGTTTGCGGCTGCTCGCGCCAGAACTAGATGCGGCCGTTGGGGAAGATTGTCTTGACGGCCTGGGTGATCGTCTCGCGCGCGGTCGCGTCGTCGGAGGGTTGCAGCGACTCGATCACCATGATGTAGCGACGGTCTTTGCCGATCACGCCGGTCGACAGATGCATCCAGTCGGCGCCGATGCAACACATCCAACCCTGCTTCACCGCAACGGGTTCGGCATACAGCCCCTCGGGAATGCCGAATCGCTGGGGGTAGCCGTCGACTCCCGTCGGGGTCGACTTGGCCAGGTCGTTGACGATCAGCCGGGCCCGCTCCACGGGCAGTCCGCCCGACCCGTCGAGCAGCATTTCGTAGTAGCGGATCAGGTCGGGCGCCGAACTGATGGTGTTCCACCACCGCCCGTCGCTGGGCGGCGCCGTCGACGTCAGCCCGTACCGGCTCGCCACCTGCGTGATGATGGAGTCGCCGCCGTCCTGGCCCCAGAAACGCTCTGCCGCGCCGTCGTCGGACGACTGCAACATCACGTCCAGCGACTGGCGGTCGTCGGGGGAGAGTACCGACCTGCCTTCAGCCTCGCGCAGCAGCAGATCATCGGCGATGAACAGTTTGGCCACCGACGCTGTGGCGATGATCTGGCTGTTGCCGTTGGACACCAGCTCGTGTGTGGCGCGGTCGAGGATGGCCACCGCGAGGGTCGCGCCGCTCGCCGCGGCCTGGTCGGTGGCCTGCTTGATGCGTGCCTGCACGCCGGTCAGCCCGCCCGCGGCCAGGGTCGTCGGCAGCGCCATCGGCTGTCCGGTCGGGGTGATGGAGCGCAGCAGCAGCTCGACCAGCTGCTGCTGAGGCTGTGGCTGGGGCTGAGCCGCGGTCCGGTCCGTCGAGTAGCTGAACGCCTTCGCGTGCACCGTCGCCTCGCAACCGGCGGCCACCACCAACGCCGCCGCCGCCAGGGCGGAAAGCAACGTCAGCGGCCGGGCTCGCATGGCACTCCTTCGGCATCCTCGGGATTCTTCAAGGCATCCGTTCGGGGCGGGCCGCGGCGCATTTCCGAGTCAGCTGCCCCGGGAATGCGGCTCGGCGGGCCCTTGGCAAGGGTTCGGATCCGCGCGGTTCGACCCCAGCTATATGTACCACTTGCAGGCGGTTTAGGGCGGGCGCGAACCACTACAGTTTCCTGTGATTTTCACTGCATGCGCCCCGTCTGGCACAATTGGCCAGTTGTCTTTCAGCGGTTGTCGGCGGGCCGGGTGCCTACCGCCTGCTGAGAGGTACACCCAAGAAGCCCTAACCATCGGCTTGGTGACCGTCGCACGCCTGCGTGCGCGCGGCTCGCGAAGCCGCGACCCCGAGGAAGTGTCTTTCCAATGAACAGGCTGGACTTCGTCGACCAGGCGTCGCTGCGCGACGACATCCCCGCCTTCAACCCGGGCGACACCATCAACGTGCACGTCAAGGTGATCGAGGGCGCCAAGGAGCGCATCCAGGTCTTCAAGGGCGTGGTGATCCGTCGGCAGGGTGGCGGCATCCGCGAGACGTTCACCGTGCGCAAGGAGAGCTATGGCGTCGGTGTCGAGCGGACCTTCCCGGTCCACTCGCCGAACATCGACCACATCGAGGTGGTCACCCGTGGCGACGTCCGCCGCGCCAAGCTGTACTACCTGCGTGAGCTCCGTGGCAAGAAGGCCAAGATCAAGGAAAAGCGCTGACCGCGGTCGCGACCCGGCGTCCACAGCCGTACGCCCTGTGCTGGCTACGCTGATCTCGTGACTGACACTGAGGATTCCCCTCCGGAGGACTCACCCTCGGAGCGCCAGCCGGACGCCGGCAAGTCGGAGTCGACCGTGCCGAAGACCGACACGTCGGGCGAGACCGACTCGGATCCCAAGCCGAAGGGCAAGAAGGAAAAGCCCGAAAAGCGGTCGACGCTGCGGGAGTTGACCACGCTCGCGGTCGTCGCGATCGTTCTCTACTACGTGATGCTGACGTTCGTCGCGCGTCCGTACCTGATTCCGTCCGAGTCGATGGAACCCACCCTGCACGGCTGCTCCACGTGTGTCGGCGATCGCATCATGGTCGACAAACTGACCTACCGGTTCAGCTCTCCGAAACCGGGTGACGTCATCGTCTTCAAGGGACCACCGTCGTGGAATGTCGGCTACAAGTCGATCCGTTCGC
This sequence comes from Mycobacterium sp. Z3061, assembly GCF_031583025.1. Lineage (NCBI taxonomy): Bacteria > Bacillati > Actinomycetota > Actinomycetes > Mycobacteriales > Mycobacteriaceae > Mycobacterium > Mycobacterium pumcae. Next base: position 2,309,330 of record NZ_CP134062.1, read on the forward strand.
CCAACACCGTGCTGCGCTGGGCCCAGAACGTGCTGTCCTTCATCGGTTTCGTGCCACCCGACGAGAACGACCTGGTCAAGCGGGTGATCGCGGTCGGTGGGCAGACGGTGGCCTGCCGCGCGGATACCGGCCTGACGGTCAACGGCAAACCGGTGAAGGAGCCGTACCTGGACCCGTCCACCATGATGGCCGATCCGTCGGTCTATCCCTGCCTGGGCAGCGAGTTCGGCCCTGTCAAGGTGCCGGAGGGACGGCTTTGGGTAATGGGCGACAACCGGACCCACTCGGCGGATTCGCGCGCGCACTGCCCGATGCAGTGCACCGGCGACCCGACGGCGGGCACCGTGCCGGTCGCCAATGTCATCGGCAAGGCCAGGTTCATCGTGTGGCCGCCGAAGCGATGGGGTGGTGTGGGTTCGGTTGACCCCCAGCAGGGTCAGTGACCATGGCCACCACCTGGCCGCCCCGCACGGTGATTCGCAAGTCCGGAGGGTTGCGCACCCTGGAATCGGCGCTGTACCGCAATGGTCTGGGCCCGGTCGCCGGAGTGGACGAAGTGGGCCGCGGGGCCTGCGCCGGGCCGCTGGTCGTGGCGGCCTGCGTGCTGGGCCCGGGACGGCTGGAAAGCCTGGCCGCTCTTGATGATTCGAAGAAGCTGACCGAGAAGGCCCGGGAGAAGCTGTTCCCGCTGATCCGCCGGTACGCGCTGGCCTATCACGTGGTGTTCATCCCGTCGACCGAGGTGGACCGCCGCGGTGTGCACGTGGCCAACATCGAGGGCATGCGGCGCGCGGTGGCCGGTCTGTCGTTGCGGCCGGGATACGTCCTGAGCGACGGCTTCCGGGTGCCCGGCCTCTCGGTTCCGTCGCTGCCGGTGATCGGTGGTGACGCGGCGGCCGCCTGTATCGCCGCGGCCAGCGTGCTGGCGAAAGTCAGCCGGGACAGGTTGATGGTCGCCATGGACGCCGAGCACCCCGGCTACGGCTTCGCCGACCACAAGGGCTACAGCACGCCCGCGCACAGCCGCGCGCTGGCTCAGCTGGGTCCGTGCCCGCAGCACCGGTATTCGTTCATCAACGTGCGGCGGGTCGCGACCGGCGGCACGGCCGAGTTCGTGGCCGAGTGCCCGGGCGATGGCGGCGATTTCCGTTGAGAGAAGATGGGGCAGCAGCTCCGGGAGAAGGACGTCTGAACTGATGAGTGCTGAGGATCTCGAGAAGTACGAAACCGAGATGGAGCTCTCGCTGTACCGCGAATACAAGGACATCGTCGGTCAGTTCAGCTATGTCGTGGAGACCGAGCGTCGCTTCTATCTCGCCAACAGCGTGGAGATGGTGCCGCGCAACGCCGACGGCGAAGTGTATTTCGAACTGCGGCTGGCCGACGCGTGGGTGTGGGACATGTACCGGCCGGCCCGCTTCGTCAAGCAGGTGCGGGTGGTCACGTTCAAAGACGTCAACATCGAAGAGGTGGAGAAGCCCGAACTGCGGCTGCCCGAATAGCGGCCCGGCTAGGACGCGTCCTCTTCGGAGTCCGGCAGGTTCCCGCGGGACTCGATGACCTTGCGGGCGACGTCGGCGAGCTTGATGTTCAGGCCCTGCGAGTGGCGGCGCAGCAGATCAAAGGCGTCGTCCTCGTTCATGTCGTGCAGCATCATCAGCATGCCGACGGCCTTGCCGATCTCCCGGTTGCTCAGCAGCCCCCGGCGCAGGCTGGTGGCGTCCTCGCCGTGCGCGATGGCGTTGATGGCGACGCTGGCGAAGGACGCCAGCACCGCCGCGCGCCCGGCCGCCTCGGAGTCGAAGACGTTGGGCGTTTCGCTGAACAGGTTCAGTGCGGCGCCCTTGCGCTTGTCGATCAGCAGCCGGAAGCCCATAGCCCCACGCACCGGTGTCTCCTCGACCAGGCGGGCGGCGAAATGTGGCCACTGGTTCGGCTTGGTCAGGTCCGGCTCGACCTGCGGCGTTTCTTCCTCGATCGCATCGATGCACGGGCCGTCACCGGAACGGCGTTCGAGGTCGTCGACACGGTGGGCAAGGCGCGAACTGGCGCCCACGGTGACGTAGCGGTCGTCGCGCTTGACCAGCAGGCTGGCGTGGTCACAACCCGGGACCACCAGGGTGGCCGCCACACAGATCGCGGCATACATCTGGGTCGCATCCGAACCCTGGTAGATGATCTCGGCAAGGGCGGCGAAAACCGTTGCCGGGTCAGCCGTGAGTGCACCCGGTGCTGCACTCGCGGCGGTGGGTTCGTCGGCCACGTCGCTTCCTCCCTTCGGCGCTGCTATGGCCGTAGAGTAGCGGGACCCCGCGCGGCCTCACACGCCGACGGCGCGTTCGAGATCTTTCAGAGACGTCTCCAGGTGACTCAGCATGCGTTGCAGGTGCGGCACACTGCCTCTGGCGCCGACAAGTCCGAAGTCGAGATTCTCGGCGTTGTTGGTCACCGTGATGTTCATCGCCTGACCATCCAAGGTAATCGACAATGGGTAGTTGCCGACCATCTGCGCCCCCCGCCAGTACAGCGGCTCTTTGGAACCGGGCACGTTGGAGATCACGATGTTGAACGGTGGCGGGGCGGTGCGGATGAAACCGGGGATGAGTCCGAGGAACAGACCACCGGTCATGAAGGCGGACAGCGCGAGCTGCTGAACCTTGGGCAGCTGATTGAACACCTCCTTCTGCTCGCTCATCGACGAGCTGATGCCCTGGATGCGCTTGCCCGCATCTTCGATGTGGGTGTTCAGGTTGCACAACACGGTGCCCACCGAGTTGCCGCCGGTTTCGGCTTCGCCTTCCTTGCGCAGGCTCACCGGCACCATCGCGATCAGCGGAGTGTCCGGCAGCGCGTTCTGTTCGATCAGGTAGGTGCGGAGTGCACCGGCTGACATGGCCAGCACGACGTCGTTGAAGGACGCGTTTGCCGCGTCCTTCACCGCGAAGATCCGTTCCAGCGGCCACGACTGGGCGGCGATGCGGCGGGCGCCGCCGATCCGGACGTTGAACATCGTCTTGGGCGCCCGGAAGGGGAACGTCAGCTGCTGTTCCAGTAGCGCCGCACGGGCCAGTGACAACGTGGAAGGCGCGAGGGCGGCGGTCGATCGCACGGTGTCGGTGAGCGCGTCCAGTGGCGACGACTTCTGACCGCCTCCGGGGCGATGGCGTGGCTTCAGCTCCCAGGGCACCCGCACCTCGTCGTCGTCCGGATTGTCGGTGAAAGCGCGTTGCATCAGCCGCAGTGCGGACACGCCGTCCATCAGCGAATGGTGGAACTTGGTGTACACCGCGTAGCGCCCGTCGTTGAGCCCCTCCACCAGGTGCGCCTCCCACAGGGGCCGGTGGCGATCGAGCAGGCTGCCGTGCAGCCGCGACGCCAGCTCGAGCAGCTCGCGCACCCGGCCCGGTCGCGGCAGCGCCGAGCGCCGGAAGTGGTAGTCGAGTTCGACCTCGCGCTGATGCGACCACGCGAGGTTGGTGACCGGCCCGAAAAACGCCGGGTGCTTGCGGAACGTGGGTTGGACGTCGGTGCACCGCAGCATGGACTCGTACGCCTCGGTGACGAAATCCTCATCGGCACCTTCCGGTGGCTTGAACAGCTGCAGAGCGCCCACGTGCATGGGGTGTTCGCGGGATTCGCCGACCAGGAACATGGAGTCGGCCGGTGCTATCAGCTGCATGGTTCCTCTTTCGCCGGGATGCCCGATGTGAACGCGCTATGAATAACCATCTGCCGCAGTTCGCACACATCTGTGACCTACGACTTTTTGCGTTTGGCCAGTGGCGGCTCTGGGAAGTTCCGTTCAAATGGGAATTACTGTCGCCGTCACCGGCCCGACCGGAGAGATCGGCATCTCCGCCGTTACGGCCCTGGAGCGCGAGCCTGCGGTCAGCAAAATCATCGGTATGGCGCGCCGGCCGTTTGATCCGCTGTCGCGCGGCTGGACCAAGACGACCTACATGCAGGGCGACATCCTGGACCGGGAGGCCGTCGACGCGCTGGTCGCCGACGCCGACGTCGTGGTTCACCTGGCCTTCATCGTCATGGGATCGCGGGAGGAGAGCGAACGGGTCAACCTGCAGGGCACCCGTAACGTGTTCGAAGCGACTGTGGCCGCGCAGACGGCATCCGGTCAGCCGCGCCGTCTGGTCTACACCTCTTCGGTCGCGGCCTACGGCTACCACTCCGACAACCCGGTGCCGCTCACCGAGGACGTGCCCACCCGGGGTTCCGACGAGCATTACTACTCCGCGCAGAAATCGGCGTGCGAGGCCGTGCTCGCCGAGGTCACCGCGGATTCACCGCTGGACGTCTTCGTGCTGCGGCCCTGCATCGTCACCGGCCCCGAAGCACCCGCCCTCGCCGACGCGATGCCGTGGAACCAGCTACCCGCTCCGCTGCGGGCGGTGTCGAAGGTGCTGCAGAAACTCAAGCCGGTGATCCCGGATCCCGGTGTGCCGCTGCAACTGGTACACCACGACGACGTCGCCGCCGCCATAGCGCTGGCGGCGGTGGCCCCCGCCCCGCCGGGTGCTTACAACATCGCCGGCAACGGGTTGGTGACCATCAGCGATGTCGCCCGTGCGTTGGGTGGCCGACCGGTGCGGGTCCCCGCGGCAGCGGCCTCGGCGGCCTCGGCGGCGATCTCCCACCTGCCGTTCGTCCCATCGCTGCTGGAATGGCTGCATGTGGCACGCGCGTCGGTCGTGATGGACACCACCCGGGCCCAGCGCGACCTCGGCTGGCACCCGACGCACACCTCGGCGGAGGCACTGGAGTCGCTGGCGTCAGCGGTGTGAGGCCGGCCGCCCGATTCCAGTCGGGGTACGTTGAGGCCGTGACAGCCGAGACTGCGGTGTCGGGCGGGAAGACCCGGTGCGGCACCTGACCGCGCGGCGGCGGGTCAAGCATCTGGCCGGCGCCCAGGAAACCACCCGTCAGGAGACCCTGGCCGTCGAGGAGCCGCTCGAGATTCGTCTCAACGGCGTGCCGACCACCGTCACCATGCGGACGCCGGGCTCGGATTTTGAACTCGCGCAAGGGTTTCTGCTCACCGAGGGGATCATCGCGCAGCGCGACGACGTGCTGGCGATCCGCTACTGCGAGGGCCGCGACGACGACGGCGTAAACAGCTACAACGTCCTGGATGCGACGTTGGCGCCCGGCGTCGAACCACCGAATCTCGACGTTACGCGCAACTTCTACACCACGTCGTCCTGCGGGGTGTGTGGCAAAGCGTCGCTGGAGGCGGTGCGACTGATCAGCCGGCACGCGCCCGGCGACGATCCGGTGACCGTCGGCGCGGCCGTACTGCGGGCGATGCCCGATCAGCTTCGGTCCGCGCAGAAGGTCTTCGCCGCGACCGGAGGTCTGCACGCCGCCGCCCTGTTCACGGCGGACGGGACCATGCTGACCGTGCGCGAGGACATCGGCCGGCACAACGCGGTCGACAAGGTCATCGGATGGGCGCTGGAGCGCGGCCGGGTGCCATTGGCCGCGACGGTGCTGCTGGTCAGCGGGCGGGCCTCGTTCGAATTGACGCAGAAGGCGCTGATGGCCGGCATTCCGGTGCTGGCCGCGGTCTCGGCGCCGTCATCGCTGGCCGTCGCGCTGGCCGAGGAGTCGGGGATCACGCTGGTGGCGTTCCTGCGGGAGCACTCGATGAACGTCTACAGCCGGGCGGACCGGGTTAAGTGACCCCCGGCGCGGGTAGCCGCTCGAAACCACCCACGTGAGGAGACGGCCATGCTGCACGAAATGGTGTTAGCCGCGCAGAGCAATCCCGAGGCCGCGGGCTTCATCCTGCGCGGTATCAAGGGGATCTTCGTCGCGATAGGCAGCGTCATCGCGGCCGTCATCTGCGCCGTCGTCGCGTCGATGAAGGGCCGCAGCGCCCTGTTCTGGGGGATCCTGGGGTTATTCTTCAGCATCTTCACGCTGATCGTCGTCATCGTCATCCCGAGCAAGAAGACCTAGATTTCGAGTTCTCCATCGCGTGATCGAGGCTTGCTTGGGGATAGCTGCGTAACTGTGGACAACCGGTAGGCCCTTGCGCCTGCGGGCCTGTTGTTTGCCGGCCCGTGTCGTCGCCCCCGGGCAGTTTAGGCGGCATGACGACCGAAAGAACCATGACGCGCGCCCAGCTGGGAGCGTGGGGCGAGCAGCTGGCCGCCGATCATCTGAGCAGGCTCGGGCTGGCCGTCCTCGGCCGCAACTGGCGTTGCCGATACGGCGAACTGGACCTGATTGCGTGCGACAGAGTCCGCCGCACGGTGGTTTTCGTCGAGGTCAAAACCCGCAGCGGTGACGGGTTCGGCGGCCTCGCCGAGGCAGTGACCGGCACGAAGGTGCGTCGGTTGCGTCGCCTGGCCGGGCTCTGGCTGGCGGGTCAGGACGAACGCTGGGCCGCAATCCGCATCGACGTGATCGGGGTGCGGATCGGTCGCCGGCCGGCGCCGGAGCTCACCCACCTGCAGGGCATCGGCTGATGGCACTCGGGCGTGCGTTCTCCGTCGGCGTGCGAGGACTGGACGGCGAAACCGTGGAAATCGAAGCCGACATCTCTTCGGGGCTGCCGGGTGTGCACCTGGTGGGACTGCCGGACGCGGCGCTGCAGGAGTCCCGCGACCGGGTGCGGGCCGCGGTCGTCAACTGCGGCAACGACTGGCCGCAGGCGCGGCTGACGCTGGCACTGTCGCCGGCCACCTTGCCGAAGATGGGCTCGGTCTACGACATCGCCCTCGCCGCGGCAGTGCTGTCCGCGCAGCGGAAAAAGCCCTGGCACCGACTGGAGAAGGCGGTGCTGTTGGGGGAGTTGTCCCTGGACGGCCGGGTGCGGCCGGTGCGCGGGGTACTGCCCGCGGTGCTCGCCGCCAAGCGAGACGGCTGGCCGTCGGTCGTCGTCCCCGCCGACAACCTGGCCGAAGCCAGTCTGATCGACGGCATCGATGTCTGGGGCGTGCGCACGCTGCGGCAGCTGCGAGGCTGGCTCAGCGGATCGGCGGAATTAGAGCGACGGATTACCCCGTCGGCCGCCCTCGACGAGCCACCGGTGGATCTCGCCGATGTGGTCGGGCAGTCGCAGGCCCGCTTCGCCGTCGAGGTCGCCGCCGCGGGAGCGCATCACCTGATGCTCACCGGTCCGCCAGGGGTCGGCAAAACAATGCTCGCGCAACGGCTTCCAGGCCTGTTGCCGCCGCTGTCTGACACCGAGTCGCTGGAAGTGACCGCGATTCACTCTGTCGCGGGGTTGCTGTCAGCCGACACCCCGCTGCTGCGCAGGCCACCATTTGTCGCACCCCACCACAGTTCCACTGTCGCGGCACTGGTCGGGGGCGGTTCGGGAATGGCCCGGCCGGGCGCCGTCAGCCGCGCACACCGCGGCGTGCTGTTCCTCGACGAGTGCGCGGAAATCAGCGTCAGCGTGTTGGAGGCACTGCGAACACCGTTGGAAGACGGCGAGATTCGCCTCGCCCGCCGGGACGGCGTGGCCTGCTACCCGGCGCGGTTCCAGCTGGTGCTGGCCGCCAACCCGTGCCCGTGTGCGCCGGCCGATCCGCAGGACTGCATCTGCGCGGGAGCGGTCAAGCGCCGCTATCTGGGCAAGCTCTCGGGTCCGCTGCTGGACCGGGTTGATCTGCGCGTGCAGATGAATCCGGTGCGGGCGGGCGCGTTCGGAGTCACCGCAGGGGAATCGACGGCGCAGGTACGCCAGCGGGTGACGGCGGCGCGGGACGCGGCCGCCGAAAGGTGGCGCCCGCACGGTTTCAGCACCAACGCCGAAGTCAGCGGGCCGTTACTGCGCCGCAAGTTCCGGCCCAGCAGCGCCGCGATGAAGCCGCTGCACAAGGCCCTGGACGACGGAGTGCTCAGCATCAGGGGGGTGGACCGCACGCTGCGGGTCGCGTGGAGCCTGTCCGATCTGGCCGGCCGTACCTCACCCGGGCTGCCCGAGGTCGCGACCGCACTGAGTTTCCGGCAGATGGGATCACGGCGATGAACGACAACGCCACCATGCGGGCCTGGGCATACCTGTCGCGGGTGGCCGAACCGCCCTGCGCCGAGCTGGCCGACCTGGTCCTAGGCGTCGGGCCGCAGGAGGCCGCCGAGCGGGTCCGTCGCGGCCTGGTCGACGACGACCTGTTGCGGCTCACCGCGGCGCGGCGCGAAATCGACCAGGCCGCAACAGACCTCGACGCGATTCTGCGCCGTGGCGGCCGGCTGGTCACTCCCGACGACGACGAGTGGCCGGTGCTCGCGTTCGCCGCGTTCGACGGCATCCGGTCCAGGAACACGATGCCGATGGTGTTGTGGGCCGCCGGACCCGCGCGCCTGGATGAGGTGAGCACGCGCGCGGCCGCACTGGTAGGTACCCGGGCCGCGACGGCATACGGGGAACATGTCGCCCACGAACTGGCCACCGGTCTGGCACAGCATGATGTCGCGGTGGTGTCCGGGGGCGCCTACGGCATCGACGGGGCTGCTCACCGCGCGGCGCTGGCCGCGGACGGAGTCACCATCGCGGTCCTGGCCTGCGGGCTCGACGTTCCCTACCCGGCGGGGCATTCCGCGCTGCTGCACCGCATCGGCCAACACGGTCTGGTGTGCACCGAATACCCGCCGGGCGTGCGCCCGGCGCGATTCCGGTTCCTGACCCGCAACCGCCTGGTGGCAGCGCTGTCCGGCGCGGCGGTGGTGGTGGAGGCGGGGTTGCGCAGTGGAGCTGCCAACACCGCCGCCTGGGCGCGATCGCTGGGCCGGGTCGTGGCGGCGGTACCCGGGCCGGTGACGTCGTCGGCGTCGGCGGGTTGTCATGTGCTGCTGCGCAACGGCGCGGAGCTGGTCACCCGCTACGAGGAGATCGTTGAGTTGGTCGGCCGTATCGGCGAGCTCGCGCCCGACGAGCCGCGGCCCGCCACTGCCCTGGACGGGCTGGACGAGGCCGAGCGGCGGGTCTACGAGGCGTTGCCCGGCCGGGGCGCGGCCGCAGTCGACCAGATCGCCGTCGCCGCCGGCCTACCCCCGGAACACGTGCTGGGGCCGCTGGCATTGCTGGAATTGACGGGCCTGGTCGAGTGTCGCGACGGCTGCTGGCGGATTGTGCGGAAACGGCGCGGCCAGGCTCGACTCGTATAGTCGACGTGGGGTCAGATCACGACAGGAGGATCAGTGGCAGGCCGGCCTGTACAGGCTTTTGAAGTGGTCAGTACCGAGCAGCTCACTCCGCACATGATGCGGGTTGTGCTGGGCAGCAACAACTTCGACACGTTCGTGCCGAGCAAGTTCACCGATTCCTACGTCAAGTTGGTGTTCGTCTCCCAGGACGTCGACGTAGCCGCCCTGCCGCAGCCGCTGACGATCGACAGCTTCGCCGAGCTGCCGCCGGAAAAACGCCCGCCGGTGCGCACCATCACCGTTCGCCGCGTCGACGAAGACGCCGGCCAGATCACGGTGGATATCGCCGTGCACGGCGAGCACGGGGTGGCAGGGCAGTGGGCCGCCACCGCCCAGCCGGGCCGGCCGATCTACCTGATGGGACCCAGCGGCGCCTACAGCCCCGACCCGGCTGCCGACTGGCATCTGCTCGCCGGCGACGAGGCCGCGCTGCCGGCCATCGCGGCCGCGCTGGAAGCGCTGCCCGACTCAGCGGTCGGGATGGCATTCATCGAGGTGGCGGGTCCCGACGACGAGATACCCCTGACGGCCCCCGACGGCGTCGAGGTCAACTGGGTGTACCGCGGCGGGCGGGCGGACCTGGTGCCCGAAGACCGCGCCGGTGACCACGCGCCGCTGATCGAGGCGGTCACCACCGCCCGCTGGCTGCCCGGCCAGGTCCACGTCTTCATCCACGGCGAGGCGCAGGCCGTCATGCACAACCTGCGGCCCTACATCCGCAAGGAGCGCGGCGTCGACGCCCAGTGGGCGGCGTCGATCTCCGGCTACTGGCGGCGCGGCCGCACCGAAGAGACGTTCCGGCAGTGGAAGAAGGAACTGGCCGAGGCGGAATCCCCGGAGCGGTAATGTTCGCCGATACCGTCGGCTGGCATTCTCTAAGTCATGGCATTCGGCGACTATCAGCTCGAAATCTATTTCCAGGGCCTGGCCGGGGTTGCGCCCTCGCTTCCGATGTCCTTTGCCGAGTTGGAGGCCAGGGCCGAGATGGCGATGCCGCCGTCGGTCTGGTCCTACGTCACCGGGGGAGCCGGCGACGAGCGCACCCAGCGCGCCAATCGCGAGGCCTTCGACCGCTGGGGCCTGATGCCCCGCATGTTCGTCGGTGCCGCCGAACGCGACCTGTCGGTGCAGATGTTTGGCCTGACGCTGCCCTCGCCGCTGTTCATGGCGCCGATCGGGGTCATCGGACTGTGCGCCCAAGACGGCCACGGCGACCTGGCGACCGCACGCGCGGCGGCCCGGACCGGTGTGCCGATGGTCGTCTCGACCCTGACCGCCGACCCGCTGGAAGACGTCGCCGCGCAGTTCGGTGACACCCCCGGGTACTTCCAGCTCTACACACCCAAGGACCGGGACCTCGCCGCGAGCCTCGTGCAGCGTGCCGAAGCCGCCGGCTACAAAGCCATCATCGTCACGCTGGACACCTGGATCCCCGGCTGGCGCCCGCGCGACCTCACCACGGCCAACTTTCCCCAACTGCGTGGCCACTGCCTGAGCAACTACACCAGCGACCCGGTGTTCCGCGCCGGCCTGCAACGGCCGCCGGAAGAAGATCCGCAGGGCACCGTGCTGGCCTGGGCGCAGACTTTCGGCAATCCGCTGAGCTGGGACGACCTCACCTGGCTGCGGTCGCTGACCGACCTGCCGATGATCATCAAGGGCATCTGTCACCCCGACGACGCCCGGCGCGCCATCGACGGCGGTGTCGACGGCATCTACTGCTCGACCCACGGCGGCCGGCAGGCCAACGGTGGGCTGCCGGCGCTGGACTGCCTGCCGGGCGTCGTGGAGGCGGCCGGCGGGCTGCCGGTGCTATTCGACTCCGGTATCCGCAGTGGCGCCGACGTCGTCAAGGCGCTGGCCATGGGCGCCACCGCGGTCGGCGTCGGCCGGCCCTACGCCTACGGAATGGCTCTGGGCGGGGTCGACGGCGTCGTCCACGTGCTGCGCATGCTGCTCGCCGAGGCCGACCTGACCATGGCCGTCGACGGCTATCCGGCGCTCAAAGATCTCACCCCGGACACGCTGCGGCGCGTCATCTGAAAGACCGCACCGCATCTGTCAGCGTGGGGGAGTGCAGGCGGTCCTCGACGAATTCGACGAATACCTGGAGCTGCAGTGCGGCCGTTCGGCGCACACCCGCCGCGCCTACCTCGGCGATCTGCGGTCGCTGTTCGACTTTCTGGCCGAGCGCGGATCGGACCTGCAGACCCTGAGCCTGCCGGTGCTGCGGTCCTGGCTGGCCAGCGCCGCCGGCGCGGGGGCGGCCCGCACGACCCTGGCCCGCCGCACCTCCTCGGTGAAGGCCTTCACGGCGTGGGCGCTGCGCCGCGGCCTGCTCACCACCGATCCCGCCGCCCGGCTGCAAGTGCCCAAAGCCCACCGCACGCTGCCGTCGGTGCTGCGCCAGGATCAGGCGCTGGCCGCCATGACGGCCGCCAAATCCGGAGCAGAACAGGGCGACCCGCTGGCCCTGCGCGACCGCCTGATCGTGGAACTGCTGTACGCCACCGGAATCCGGGTCAGCGAGCTGTGCGGCCTGGACGTCGACGACGTCGACACCGCGCACCGGGTGGTGCGGGTGCTCGGAAAGGGCAACAAGCAGCGCACCGCGCCGTTCGGGCAGCCCGCCGCCGAGGCGCTGCGCGCCTGGCTGTGCGACGGGCGTCCGGCACTGGCCACCGCCGAGTCGGGGCCCGCGCTGCTGCTGGGCACCCGAGGCCGCCGGCTCGACGTGCGGCAGGCGCGCACGGTGGTGCACCAGACCGTCGCCGCGGTGGACGGCGCACCGGACATGGGTCCGCACGGGCTGCGGCACAGCGCGGCCACCCACCTGCTCGAAGGGGGAGCGGACCTGCGGGTGGTCCAGGAATTGCTCGGCCATTCCAGCCTGGCCACCACGCAGCTCTACACCCACGTCGCGGTCGCCCGGCTGCGGGCGGTGCATGACCAGGCGCACCCACGGGCCTGACCCGTCAGGGGCTTGAGCCGCACCGGCGTGGACGCCAACAGTCCCAGCGGGTCGACGTAGTCGGCGCGCGACGCCGGACCCCACATTGCGCCCCAGTGCAGACACGCCGCTCTCGGGCAGCCGGCGTGCCCGGCCAGCAGCTCACCGATGACCGTCCCGGATGCCACCGCCTGACCGGCCCGCACCCTCGCGCGCACCGGCTGGTAGCTGGTGTGCAGGCCGCCGGGGTGAGCCAGCGACACCACCGGCAGGCCGGCCAGCAGGCCGGCGAACACCACCGTCGCATCCGCCGCCGCGTACACCGGCTGGCCCGGAGCACCCGCCAGGTCCACGCCGCGGTGCCCCGCCTGCCAGTTGGGCGACGGCGCGTCGAAAGCCCGCACCACCGCCGGCGCAGGACGCAGCGGCCACTGCAACCGCCCGCCGGCGGCGTCGGCCGGGGGCGCGTTGTGCAGCACCCACAACAGGGCCAGGACCAGAAAGAGCCATCGCACCCGCGTATCGCACCGCCGGCCCCCGACGCCGGCCAGTCGCCCGGCCAGGCACTGTGGACGGGTCGAGGCCCCTGTGGGCAACGGGAAAAAGCACTCACCGCAACGGTGTAAACTCCACAACGCAGCTCGTGAAAGCGGGCTGACTTCGCGCGCCTGCATCGCGGCCCGGTACTTCAGGGACCCGCACCAGCATGCCGAGCGGTCCCGTAGCCCGGTCTAAAACCGGACGCGGGTTCGGCAACGCAGCAGACGCCAGGGCCCGGGCTCAACCGATTCCGGGCGACAACCGACATTGAAAGCTGGGCATTGCCATGGCTGTTGTGACCATGAAACAGCTGCTTGACAGCGGCACCCACTTCGGGCACCAGACCCGTCGCTGGAATCCCAAGATGAAGCGGTTCATCTTCACCGACCGCAACGGCATCTACATCATCGACCTGCAGCAGACGCTGACCTACATCGACAAGGCGTACGAGTTCGTCAAAGAGACTGTCGCCCACGGCGGCAGCGTCATGTTCGTCGGAACCAAGAAGCAGGCGCAGGAGTCCGTCGCGGCCGAGGCGACCCGCGTCGGCATGCCCTACGTGAACCAGCGCTGGCTGGGCGGCATGCTCACCAACTTCTCCACCGTGCACAAGCGGCTGCAGCGCCTCAAGGAGCTCGAGGCGATGGAGCAGACCGGTGGCTTCGAGGGTCGCACCAAGAAGGAAATCCTGATGCTGACCCGCGAGAAGAACAAGCTGGAACGCAGCCTCGGCGGTATCCGCGACATGGCCAAGGTGCCGTCGGCGATCTGGGTCGTCGACACCAACAAGGAGCACATCGCCGTCGGCGAGGCACGCAAGCTGGGCATCCCGGTCATCGCGATCCTGGACACCAACTGCGACCCCGACGAGGTCGACTACCCGATCCCGGGTAACGACGACGCGATCCGCTCGGCCGCCCTGCTGACCAAGGTGATCGCCTCCGCGGTCGCCGAGGGCCTGCAGGCCCGCGCCGGGCTGGGCCGCGGCGACGGCAAGCCGGAGGCCGAAGCGGCGGAGCCGTTGCCGGAGTGGGAGCAGGAGCTGCTCGCCGGCGCCGCCGCCACCGCCGCGACCGAAGCGGCAGGCACCCCCGAACCCACTACAGACGCATCCTGAGATACCTCAAGAAAGGCTGAGCATTGGCGAATTTCACCGCTGCCGACGTCAAACGACTTCGGGAGCTGACCGGTGCTGGAATGCTCGACTGCAAGAACGCGCTGGCCGACTCGGACGGCGACTTCGATAAGGCGGTCGAGGCGCTGCGGATCAAGGGCGCCAAGGACGTCGGCAAGCGCGCCGAGCGGGCGACGGCCGAAGGTCTGGTCGCCGCCAAGCAGGGTGCGCTGATCGAGCTGAACTCCGAGACCGACTTCGTCGCCAAGAACGCGGAGTTCCAGGCGCTGGCCGACCAGGTCGTCAACGCCGCTCTGGAGTCAAAGGCCGCCGACGTCGAGAGCCTCAAAGCAGCCAGCATCGGCGACAAGACCGTCGAGCAGGCCATCGCGGAGCTGTCGGCCAAGATCGGCGAGAAGCTGGAGCTGCGCCGGGTGCAGTACTTCGACGGAAACGTCGAAACCTACCTGCACAAGCGGGCCGCCGACCTGCCGCCGGCCGTCGGCGTGCTGGTCGAGTTCGAGGGCACCGACAACGACGCCGCCCACTCGGTCGCGCTGCAGATCGCCGCGCTCAAGGCGCGCTACCTGTCGCGCGACGACGTCCCCGAGGACGTGGTGGCCAGCGAGCGTCGCATCGCCGAGGAGACCGCCAAGGCCGAGGGCAAGCCGGAGCAGGCGCTGCCCAAGATCGTCGAGGGCCGCCTCAACGGCTTCTTCAAGGACTCGGTGCTGCTCGAGCAGCCCTCGGTGTCCGACAACAAGAAGTCGGTCAAGGCGCTGCTCGACGAGGCGGGCGTCACCGTGACGCGGTTCGTGCGCTTCGAGGTGGGTCAGGCCTAGCCCGACACATGGCCCGGGTACACGCTTTCGGCGACGACGCGCTCGGCGACCTGGACGCTGTCGGTCTCGCCGACGCGATCCGGAGCGGCCGCGTGGACCGGGCCGAAGCCGTCGAGGCCGCCATCGCGCGCGCGGAGGCCGCCGACCCCGAGTTGAACGCGCTGGCCTTCCGGGCTTTCGACGAGGCCAGGGCGGCAACCGGACGCTCCGGCGAAGGCTACTTCGCCGGAGTGCCGACGTTGATCAAGGACAACATCGACGTCGCCGGACAGCCGACGATGAGCGGCACCGACGCATGGCAGCCGCGCCCCGCGCGAGCTGACAGCGCCGTCACCCGGGTGGTGCTCGACACCGGGCTGATCTCGGTCGGCAAGACGCAGCTGTCGGAATTCGGGTTCAGCGCGGCGGCCGAACATCCGCGGCTGGGACCGGTCCGCAATCCGTGGAACACCGATCACACCGCCGGCGCGTCGTCCTCGGGTTCGGGGGCGTTCGTCGCCGCGGGTGTAGTGCCCATCGCGCATGCCAACGACGGCGGCGGATCCATCCGGATTCCCGCGGCGTGCAACGGGCTGGTGGGCCTCAAGCCGTCCCGCGGACGGATGCCCCTGGACCCGCAGTATCGGCGCCTGCCGGTGGGCATCGTCGCCAACGGCGTGCTCACCCGCTCGGTGCGGGACACCGCGGCCTTCTACCGCGAGGCCGAGCGGCTGTGGCGCAACCCCAAGCTGCCGCCGATCGGCGATGTGACGGGACCGGGCACGCGGCGGCTGAAGATCGCCGCGGTGACCAGCTCGGTCCTGAGAGAGGCGAGTCCCGGGGTCAAGGACGCGACCCTGAAGTCGGCCGCACTGCTGGAGGAGCTGGGACACCACGTCGAGTACATCGACAACGACTGGGTGCCGGCCAGCTTCGTCGACGACTTCGTCCTGTACTGGGGTTTCCTCGCCTTCGCCCAGGTCGGCACCGGCCGCCGCCTGTTCGGTGACAGCTTCGACCGCACCAGGCTGGACAGCCTGACGCTGGGACTGGCGCGCCATACCCGGCGCAACATCCACCGGCTTCCACTGGCCATCGCGCGGCTGCGCGGGCTCAGGCGCCGCAGCGCCCGCTTCTTCGGCGACTACGACGTGCTGCTCACTCCGACGCTCGCCGAGGAGACACCCTCGGTCGGTTACCTGGCGCCCACCGACTATGACCAGGTCATCGATCGGCTGATCAACTGGGTCGCGTTCACGCCGCTGCAGAATGTGACCGGCGAACCCGCGATCTCGTTGCCGCTGGCCGAGTCCGCCGACGGTCTGCCGGTGGGCATGATGCTGGCGGCCGACACCGGGCGCGAGGCGCGGCTCCTGGAATTGGCCTATGAGCTCGAAGAGGCCCGGCCGTGGGCCCGGATCCACCACTAGCTCAGTCGGATCCGAGCTGCTCCAGCATGCTTTTGAACTCGCGCTGCTGACTCTCGCTCAGCCTGCCCAGGATGCGGGAGTCCGCGGCGTGCACCACGGCCTCGGCCCGCTGCAGCAATTGCTGCCCGGCGCCGGTCAGCGACGCCGGCAAGGCGCGGCCCGAGGACACCGACGCCGGTCGCGCCACCGCGCCGAGGTCTTCGAGTTTGCGCAGCACCGTATTCATAGCCTGGGGCGTGACGCCGGCGTGGCGGGCGAGTTCGGCGCTCGACAGACCCGGCGTCATGGACAAAATGCGCAGGCACACGAATTCCGGGAGTGTGAGCCCGAGCGGGCTCAGCGCCGCAGCCACCTCGGGCCGCAGCGCAACCGTCACCCGGTACAGCAGATATCCCAGCGGCGCGTCCTGGACCGAAC
Organism: Mycobacterium sp. Z3061; assembly: GCF_031583025.1. NCBI lineage: Bacteria > Bacillati > Actinomycetota > Actinomycetes > Mycobacteriales > Mycobacteriaceae > Mycobacterium > Mycobacterium pumcae. Next base: position 2,325,776 of record NZ_CP134062.1, read on the forward strand.
CCATATCAGGGATATTGACATACACGCGGTCCAGCGGAAAGCCCGGCGACAAATGCGCATTATTTCGCCAATTGCGCAATCTCATGTCGAATTGCGTGTCGGCAAATGGGTGACTGGAGTTACGCGAGTGGGCCCGGCAGGAAGTGTGGCCCATATCAAATTTGCGCTGTTTGCCCAGCTAGAAAGGCCGCTCGGCACGATTTACGTGATGAGGGGTGTTTGAGCCCGCGTATCACCGGCAATGCGACCGGAGTGCGGTTGAGTGCCCAACGCAGGACGCCCGCCGCTTCGAACGACACCAACGAGAGGATTCAGCGTGAAGTTCACCACCACCACTGCTAAGACTGCAATCGCTGCCGCGGGAATAGCGGCGGTAAGCCTGTTCGGTGCCGCGGCCGCCTCGGCCACCCCCGGTGTGCCCGAGGGACTCGGTACCCCCCAGACCCTGGTCGACGGCCCGCTGGTCACTGACTACACCGTCAGCAACCTGCAGCCCGCCAGCGTGACCATCCCCGGTTACACCCCGCAGGGTCAGCTGTGGCAGGCCGACATCAACGCCCGCGCGAACAGCGGCGTGGTGACACCCGTCGTGTCCAACTTCAACGCCCGCGCCGGGGAGCAGACCTACCGCGTGATCAGCGCGCCGGCCACTCCGCAGGGCCTCAGCCCCGCCCCGATCACCCAGGGCGGCACCTCCACCGGCAAGGTCTACTTCGACGTGACGGGTGCGGCGCCGACCGAGGTCGTCTACAACGACGGCATGCAGGACGTGCTGGTGTGGGACACCAACCCGGCGGGTGCCCCGGCTCCGAACTCAATTCCGGGTCAGCAGCCCAACACCATGCCCGGCCAGCCGAACACCATGCCCGGCCAGCCGAACCCCGGCCAGCCGAACACCATGCCCGGCCAGCCGAACCCCGGCCAGCCGAACCCGGCACCCGGTATGGCTCCCAGCGCGCCTGTCCAGCAGAGCTAGTCACAGCTGATCAGCATCGCCCCCTCCCCGCGTCACGGCCATGACGCGGGGAGGTTGCTGTTCTGGCACTGCAATGTGGCGCCATATGAGTTGTCTATGCGCGATCTGGGTATGCGCTCGCTATGACCCACAGCACAGATCACCGGCCCAGCGACGTTGTCGACCAGGCGCAGCGATTCGCCGACGATGCGCGCGCGGCGATGCAGGAGAAGCGCGACAAGCAGGACGGCGGAGTGAGTGGCTGGGTGGCACAGCGCGCCGGCGACTGGGATCTGGACGGTCAGGACGAAGCCACCATGCACCGGCAGAAGTTCTTCTGGAACGCGCTGGTGGACTACTGGTTTCGCATGGAGATCGACGGCTGGGAAAACGTCGGACAGGCACCGGTGCTGCTGATCGGAATTCATTCGGGTGCCCCGTTCGTCTGGGACGCATGGACCGTCGGCCTGCAATGGTGGCGACGGTTCGGCCCCGAACGCCCGCTGCACGGCACCGCGCACGACGCGCTGATGGCCATTCCGGGCATCGGACGGTACTTCCGCTCCATGGGTGTGCTGCCCGCCGCACCGGATGCGATCGCCACCGCACTGGCCGAGGGACGCGATGTGGCGTTGTGGCCCGGGGGAGAGGTGGACTCGTTGCGGCCGTGGGTGGAGCGCGACTGCGCTAATCTGGCCGGCCGCAAGGGGTTTGTGAAGATGGCGATCCGCGCCGGAGTGCCTATCGTGCCGATCGCCACCGTCGGTGGGGCCGACGCCATGCCGGTGCTGATCCGAGGCGACCGGCTGTCGCGAATGTTGCGGCTGGACAAGCTACTCCGGCTCAAGGTGTTCCCGGTGGCGATCTCACTGCCCTGGGGTATCGCACCGGCCGCGCTGCCGCAGTTGCCGTTGCCCGCCAAGATCAGGACCCGGTTCATGCCGCCGATCGAAGTGGATCACGACCCCGAGCGCGCCGAGGACGAAGACTACGTCGACGCCAAGTATCGCGAGGTTGAGGACAGCATCCAGCGGGGAATGGACGCGCTGGCCCGCAAGCGGGCCCTCCCGGTGTTCGGCTGAGGAGTTACTGGGCGATCGAGTCGCGGTCGAGTCCGGACCACACCGGATTGAGCACCGGCTCGCCGACGATCCACCGCGGCTGCGGCGGCGACACCGCCATGTACCCCACGCCTCGGACGGTGTCGACCATCGACTCGTGCTCGGTGCCCAGCTTGGCGCGCAGCCGTCGCACATGCACATCCACCGTGCGCACCCTGCCATTGCTTTCATAGCCCCAGACCTCATGCATCAGGCGGGTCCGGCTGAACGCCCGGCCGGCGTGCTGCACAAGGAAATTCAGCAGCCTGAACTCGGTGAGCGTGAGGCCCAGATCCTTGCCGTTCAGGGACACGGTGTAGCTGGCCGGGTGCAGGATCAGGTCGCCGAACTGCAGCGTGCCGCCGATGGCTTTGCGCCGTCTCGTGATGGCCAAACGCAGCCGCGCCTGCAACTCGGCGGCCCCGGCAGCAGGCAGCAGCACGTCGTCGAAGTTCCAGTCGACGTCCACCTCGACGAAGTCGGCCGGTGCGACCACGGCCACGACGGCCAGCGCCGGTTGGTGAGCCGTCAGGTGCCGGCAGGCCGAACGGGCGGCGATCAGGTCGTCACGGGCATCGATGATCGCGACATCCGCGCCGTCGGTCAGGGTGATCTCGCCATCGCCCAGGGGTGCGGCGCGAACGGTCAGGGCGAAGGTGTCCAGGTCGGGCAGCGCGGACTGGAAGTCGGACTGATTGGTAAGCAGCAGAACGTCCAACCGCCATCTCCCAACCTTCTGAGGGTGGTGCCCACAGTCGCACCGACTTTCCCCCGACCCCGGCTCGTTCGTCACCTCCGGTGGAGATGTGACCCGACGGAGGGTCGAATACCCCGTTCAGCGTGCGATTATTCCATTTTTGATACCGCTGGTATCGCAAAACGGCGAGTTCCCCGCAAAGTTCGATGGGCCCGGTCCGTGTACACACAGACCGGGCCCATCCTTGAGACAAGCTCTACTGGTTGGACTTCTGGCGCTCCTCGGCCACCTCGGCGGCACCGCGAGCGGCCTCTGCCTGGGCTTCCTTCTTCGCGGCGTCGCGCTGGGCTTCCGCCTTGTCCTGCTGCGCTTCGCCCTCGTTGACCAGGTCACCGCGACCGGTGACGGTGCCGATGGCCTCCTTGGCCTTGCCCTTGACGTCTTCGACGATGCCCTTGACCGCTTCGGCCGGGCCCGAGTTGCTGTCCGCCATGGTGTTCCTCTCATTGGTCGCCGCATCGGCGACGGTGGTGTACAGCGATGAATTCACCGGTCGAAGAAACGACCGGCCTGCTTCATGGCGATGCGGGTCCTTCTTCTCAAGACCTCGTTCATCGCCGCGTGCTGCGGATTCCCGAACCGTCCGGCGGTCAAACATGAGCGGTCGGTTTGTGCACCCCGCCCACGCTGAAGCGGGACAATGAGGCAGGATGAGAGACGCCGTTCCGGGGTGGTCACCGGGATGGCACTCTCATGCGAGGAGACTGATGACGGAGTCCAGGGAGCCCCAAGCCGCCGGCTCGGCGGCCCCGAGGACCAGCGCCAACGGCTCGTCGTCGAAGTACTCACGCGTGCTGCTCAAGCTCGGCGGCGAGATGTTCGGTGGAGGGCAGGTCGGGTTGGATCCCGATGTCGTCGCGCTGGTGGCCCGGCAGATCGCCGAGGTGGTCCGCAGCGGCGTTCAGGTCGCGGTGGTGATCGGCGGCGGCAACTTCTTCCGCGGTGCACAGCTGCAACAGCGCGGCATGGAGCGCACCCGGTCGGACTACATGGGCATGCTCGGAACCGTGATGAACAGCCTTGCGCTGCAGGACTTCCTGGAGAAGGAAGGCATCGCCACCCGCGTTCAGACCGCGATCACGATGGGTCAGGTGGCCGAGCCGTACCTGCCGCTGCGGGCGGTGCGCCACCTGGAGAAGGGCCGCGTCGTGATCTTCGGCGCCGGTATGGGACTGCCCTACTTCTCCACCGACACCACGGCCGCGCAGCGGGCGCTGGAGATCGGTGCGGACGTGGTGCTGATGGCCAAGGCGGTCGACGGCGTGTTCGCCGAGGACCCGCGGGAGAATCCGGACGCCGAGTTGCTGACCGCCATCAGTCACCGGGAAGTCATCGACCGCGGCCTGCGGGTGGCCGATGCCACGGCCTTCAGTCTCTGTATGGACAATGGCATGCCGATCCTGGTGTTCAACTTGCTGACCGACGGCAATATCGCGCGGGCGGTGGCAGGTGAGAAAATCGGGACGCTGGTCACCACCTGACGGGAAGGACGCAGCCATGTGGGGGTATGCCCAGAACAGGAGCGGTGCACGTGATTGACGAGGCTCTCTTCGATGCCGAGGAGAAGATGGAAAAGGCCGTATCGGTGGCCCGGGACGATCTCTCCACCATCCGGACCGGTCGTGCCAACCCCGGTATGTTCTCCCGCATCGCCATCGACTACTACGGCGCGATGACCCCGATCACCCAGATGGCCAGCATCAATGTCCCTGAGGCGCGGATGGTGGTCATCAAGCCGTACGAGGCCGGCCAGCTGAATGCCATCGAGGCCGCGATCCGCAACTCCGACCTGGGAGTGAACCCCACCAACGACGGCACGATCATCCGGGTGGCCATACCGCAGCTGACCGAGGAGCGTCGCCGCGAGCTGGTCAAGCAGGCCAAGGCCAAGGGCGAGGACGCCCGGGTGTCGGTGCGCAACATCCGCCGCAAGGCGATGGAGGAGTTGCACCGCATCCGCAAAGACGGCGAGGCCGGCGAGGACGAGGTCGGGCGTGCGGAGAAAGACCTGGAGAAGGCCACCCACCAGTACGTCGCCCAGATCGACGACCTGGTGAAACACAAAGAAGGCGAGCTGCTGGAGGTCTAGCGACCACCCCGCAGCCAGTCCCTTGAAGTCCGTGGCCACCACCGATGCCGGCAGCCCGTCCGAAGAACCGGGTGACGTCTCCATTCAACCGGTGAAGAAGTCGTCCCGAGCCGGCCGCGATCTGCCGGCGGCGATCGCGGTGGGTGCCAGCATCGGCGCCGTCCTGATCGCGACGCTGCTGTGGTTTCCGCACGTCTGGGTGGTGTACTGCGCCCTGGCCACCGTGGTGGCCAGCCACGAGGTGGTGCGGCGGCTGCGCGAGGCCGGGTATCTGATTCCGGTCATTCCGCTGCTGATCGGCGGGCAGGCGACCGTCTGGCTGACCTGGCCGTATCGTGCCGTCGGGGCGCTGGCCGGCTTCGGGGGCATGGTCGTGGTCTGCATGATCTGGCGGCTGTTCATGCAGGAGAAGTCGGCCGGCGAGGATCCGGTGGCAGGCCCCGACGGTGTGCCGCCGGCGAGGAACTACCTGCGCGACGTCTCGGCCACCGTTTTTCTGTGCGTCTGGGTCCCGTTGTTCGCGTCGTTTGCGGCGATGCTCGTCTATGACCCCAAGCACGGCCCGGGATGGGTGTTCTGCATGATGATCGCCGTCGTGTGTTCGGACACCGGCGGGTACGCCGTGGGGGCCTTGTTCGGCAAGCACCCGATGGTTCCGATGATCAGCCCGAAGAAGTCCTGGGAAGGGTTCGGCGGATCGCTGGTCTTCGGCATCACCGCGACGATCCTGACGGCAACGTTCCTGGCCGGCAAATTGTGGTGGGTCGGCGCGCTGTTGGGTTTGCTGTTCGTGCTCACCACCACCCTGGGCGACCTGATCGAGTCTCAGGTGAAACGGGATCTGGGAATCAAGGACATGGGCCGGTTGCTGCCCGGCCACGGCGGTCTGATGGATCGGCTGGACGGCATCCTGCCGTCCGCCGTGGCGGCCTGGACCGTGCTGACGCTGTTGCCCTGAGATACTGGACCGGTCATGGTCCAGCAACTGGTATTCGAGGCGCCCCGTCGCGGCAAGCCACCGCGGCATCTGGCGGACCTGGATGCCGCCGGCCGTGCGGACGCCGTCGCGGAACTGGGGCTGCCCGCTTTTCGGGCCAAGCAGCTCGCCCATCAGTACTACGGGCGGCTGATCGCCGATCCGCGGCAGATGACCGACCTTCCCGCGGCGGTACGCGACGCCGTTGCGGCGAACATCTTCCCGGTACTGCTCACCGCGGCTCGCGAGGTGACCTGCGATGCCGGTCAGACCCGAAAGACGTTGTGGCGGGCGGGTGATGGCGCGACCGTCGAATCGGTGCTGATGCGCTACCCGCAACGCAATACCGTCTGCATCTCCTCGCAGGCCGGCTGCGGCATGGCGTGCCCGTTCTGCGCCACCGGGCAGGGCGGGCTGACCCGCAACCTGTCGACGGCCGAGATCCTCGAGCAGGTGCGGGCTGCGGCGGTCGCCCTGCGCGACGACTTCGGCGACCGGTTGTCCAACGTGGTGTTCATGGGCATGGGGGAGCCGCTGGCCAACTATTCGCGGGTGGTGGCCGCGGTACGACGCATTACCGAGGCGCCGCCGTCCGGCTTCGGGATCTCGGCGCGCTCGGTGACGGTGTCGACGGTGGGCTTGGCCCCGGCGATCCGCAAGCTGGCCGACGAGCGCCTCGGGGTGACGTTGGCCCTGTCGCTGCACACGCCCGACGATGAGTTGCGCGACACGCTGGTGCCGGTCAACAACCGGTGGAAGGTCAGCGAGGTGCTGGAGGCGGCCCGCTACTACGCCGATGTGACCGGCCGGCGAGTGTCGATCGAATATGCGCTGATCCGCGACGTCAACGACCAACCGTGGCGGGCCGACCTGCTGGGCAAGCTGCTGCATCGCGCGCTGGGCCCGCTGGGGCATGTCAACTTGATTCCGCTGAATCCGACACCGGGCAGCGACTGGGACGCCAGCCCCAAGCCGGTGGAGCGGGAGTTCGTCAGACGCGTTCGCGCACAGGGTGTTTCGTGCACGGTGCGGGATACCCGCGGCCGCGAGATCGCAGCGGCGTGCGGACAGCTGGCCGCCGGAGGCGGGTAGCTGGAGCGCGCGCCATTCGGCCTGCGCGTGCGGACAGCTGGCCGCCGGAGGCGGGTAGCGCGCACCGGCCGACGTACCCCGCGGCCCAGCCTGCAAATCTGCAGCGAAAGTGCGAGTGGGGGCCACCAATTTTGCAGGGTCGGCGACATAGTCAACCGAGGTGTTGAACCTTTCCCCGGCGTCAATACGTCGTCATAGCAAAGCCGGCGAACAGAGGTGTGCCATGAAACTGCATTTCCCCCTGAAGATGTTGATCGCCGCTGTCGCGGTCGCTCTGACGCTCGGCCTGGCGGCCGCTCCGCGCGCAACGGCCGCGGATGACCGCCTGAACTTCACCGGGACCACCCTCAGCGGTGCCCCGTTCAACGGCGCCACCCTGCAGGGCAAGCCGGCGGTGCTGTGGTTCTGGACGCCGTTCTGCCCGTTCTGCAATGCCGAGGCCCCCGGCCTCAGCCAGGTTGCCGCAGCCAATCCGGGCGTCACGTTCGTCGGCATCGCGGCCCATTCGGACGTCGGACAGATGCAGGGCTTCGTGTCGAAGTACGGCCTGAACTTCACCAACCTCAATGACGCGGACGGCGCGATCTGGGCGCGCTACAACGTGCCGTGGCAGCCCGCCTGGGTCTTCTACCGCCCCGACGGCTCCTCCACCTTCGTCAACAACACCACCTCGGCCATGTCGCAGCAGGACCTGCAGGGCCGGGTCGCCGCCCTGACGTCTTAAGGGTGAACCACGCCCTGATCGGCTTGGCCTTCGCCGCCGGACTGGTGGCCGCGCTGAATCCGTGTGGATTCGCCATGCTGCCCGCTTACCTGCTGCTGGTCGTACGCGGTCGCCAATCGGCAAGCCCGCTCTCGGCCGCCGGCCGGGCACTGGCCGCGACGCTGGGAATGGCGCTCGGGTTCATGACGGTCTTCGGCGTGTTCGGCGTGCTGACCATTGCTGCGGCGTCCACGGTGCAGCGCTACCTGCCGTATGTGACCGTGGTGATCGGGGTTGCGCTGACCGTGCTCGGCGCCTGGTTGTTGACGGGCCGGGAGTTGACCGGGCCGGCGCCTTTCGGCCCGCGCTGGGCGCCGACCGCGCGGCTGGGTTCCTTCTACGGATACGGCGTCAGCTACGCGATCGCCTCGTTGTCGTGCACGGTAGGGCCTTTCCTGGCTGTCACCGGAGCCGGGCTGCGCAGCGGGTCGGCGCTCGACGGAGTGGCGGTCTACGGCGCCTACATCGCGGGGTTGACGCTGGTCGTCGGCGCACTGGCGATCCTGACGGCAGCCGCCCGCTCGACAGTGGTCGCCAGGATGCGTGCGGTCCTGCCGTTCGTCAACCGACTCAGCGGTGTCCTCTTGATCCTGGTGGGCGCCTATGTCAGCTATTACGGCGTGTACGAGGTGCGGCTGTTCGGCGCGAACGCCAACCCGGAGGACGCGGTGATCGCCGCCGCAGGCCGCCTGCAGGGCACGGTCGCCGGTTGGGTGCACAGTCACGGCGCCTGGCCCTGGGTGTTCGTGCTGGCGATCGCGCTGGTCGGCGCGCTGGCAGGCACCTGGCGCCGTAGGCGCCGTGGCCGTGACACCACAACCGGTTGTGCATGACACCAATGTAGTGTCATTATGACACTGTGGATTTGCAGCCGTACATCGATACTGTCCGCAACGAGCTGCATCTGGCCGCCTCGGCGGCCGGCGCCGAGGCGCAGGAGCTGGCCGAGCGGCTGACCGCTCCGCTGGAATCCGCGCTGCGGCTAGCGCTGCTGGAAGCCCTGTCGGCGGCCGGCGAGGAGATCACCGGCGAACTGGCCCCGGGTTCGGTCGAACTTCGACTGCGGGGCCGGGATCCGGAGTTCGTCGTCACCACGCCACCCGACAGCTTCGACGACGCCCAAAACGCCCCGCTGGTCCCGTCCTTCGACGACGACGATGACCACGGAGCCACCTGGCGGGTCACCCTCCGACTGCCGGAGCGGTTACGGTCCTCCGTGGAAGCGGCCGCCCGCCGCGACGGTGCCTCGCTGAACAGTTGGTTGGTACGGGCCGCGGCCACCGCGGCGGGCGAACGGAACACCGCCCGGCCGCCCCTTCGCAATGCGCACCGCCTCACCGGCTGGGCGCGCTGAACACTCACCAAGGAGAACGCAATGTCGTTATTCACCACCCCGGATCCGATCAGCGTCCGAGTCGAGGCCGGCGCGGGATCGGTCCGGCTCAGTGCAACCGAGCGCACGGACACCGCCGTGCAGGTGCGCCCGGACGATGAAACCTGCGACGCCGACGTCTGGGCTGCCGAGCACGTCCGCGTCGAGTTCCGTGACGGCCGTCTGACGGTCTCGACCCCCAGACGCGCGCGGCACCGCGCCGGGGCCGTGCAGATCGAGGTCGCACTGCCATCCCGGTCGCGGCTCTATGCGACGCTGGGATCAGCGGACCTGCACGCCGAGGGCGAGTACAGCGATGTGCGGCTCGCGACCGCCACCGGCGACGTGGAACTCGATGCGGTACGCGGAAAACTGAAGGCGGCCAACGCATCTGGATCACTGGCTGTGCAGGCGATCGAGGGCTATGCCTCGATCGCGACGTCCTCGGGTTCGGTGCGTGTGGAAAAGCTCGATGGTGAGCTGAAATTCAAGGGCGCCAGCGGAACGCTGTCCATGGACGCCATGTGCGGTGCCGTGAAGTCACGCACCGCCTCGGGATCGGTGATCATCGAATCCGGCGTCCGGGGCGTCGTCGATGCGCACACCAGCAGCGGAGAAGTGGCCGTCGGCGTTCCGGAGGGCACCGCCGTCCGGTTCGACATCGTCACCGGGTCCGGTGTGGTCACCAACCGGCTGCAACCGGCCGAGGGGCCCGGGAGCGATGACGAGACCCTCGTCCTGCAAGTCCGCAGCGGGTCCGGCGACGTTCACATCCACCGGGACCCGGTTACCGCGCCGGCTACCTGAGCCAGCCGCGCCGGCGACCCCAGATGTCGCGCACCAGCACGAACAGCGACAGCGCGGCGAATCCGATCAGGAACCAGTCCTCGACGTGGCCGACATGGTTACCGCGCAGCATCGCCAGTAGGAAGATGACGATGAAGATCCCGACGGCATGCCACGTGCGGTAGTTGATACGGCTCCAACCCCAGCGCGCGGACGGCACCTCGGCCTCGTCGACGCCGGCGTACGGCTCCACCTCAGTACTGGCCACGGCGATCCCTCCGGTTGTCACTCGGACTGACACTGCCTGAACATTCTGGCACAGGCCGTTCGTCCGCGGTCAGGTCTCCACCCGAAGGGATCGCCGCGACGCAGCTGCCGCTGTCACGCAGGCGGCATCAGCACCGTGTCGATCATGTAGACCTGCGCGTTCGCCGTCGACACACCGCCGCAGACCACGCCGGCGTTGTTGACCCGAAGGTTGTTCCCCATGCCGGTCACCGTCACGTTGGCGCCCTGCAGCGTCTTGTGGGTACCGATCACCCGGTTGGGGCTGGCCTGCCCACTGACCACGTGGTAGGTCAGGATGCTGGTCAGCAGATTCGAGTCGGTCTTGAGCTGCTCGATGGTGGCCGGCGGCAGCTTGCCGAACGCGGCGTCGGTCGGCGCGAACACCGTGTACTGACCGCTGTTGAGGGTGTCGACCAGGTTCACCTGCGGGTTGAGCTGGCCGGACAGCGCCGACGTCAGCGTGGTCAGCATCGGGTTGTTGGCCGCCGCTTCGGTGACGGGGACCATCGACATGCCCTGGACCGACGCGGGGCCGGTGGGGTTGGCCGCGGCGTAGTCCGCGCATCCCGGACCGACCAGGTCGCTGGCCGCCGCGGTCGGAGCCAGCGCTACGCCGCAGGCCATCAGCGCAACCGTGAAACCGGTTGCCGCCATTGAGGTTTTGGTCTTCATGGTTAATTCGCTCCTCGTGTGAGTGTTGCAGATCCCTGACATCAAGGATTCGGAGCCAACGACTGTCCGGATGGGTGTCAGCCGTAAGTGAAGGAGAAAACCTGCAGCCCCTTGCTGGGGTGCACCTCGATGGTTCCCGACGACTGGCTGGGGTCGGCGACGATCTGATGCGACGTCGGCGGGCCGTCGACCGCCACGCTGGTGGGCTTGCCGTTGCGGGTCACCGTGAGCGTGCCGGTTCCGCCGACCACGACGTAGATGTCCTTGGCGTGGTAGTTGAGCCTGATGGCCGAGTCGTCGCCGGTTGCGGTGGCGCCCTGGTAGTCCAGCGCCCACGGGCCGCTCAGGGCGAAGCTGTCGGCGGCGAGGTTGGGCGGATAGCGGAACGTCTGGGCGCCCTCGTCGTACTCGCCGCCACCGCCGTAATTGACGGCCTTGCCGACGGCGAAGTAGGTCTCGGCAGTGGTGATCGCTTTCGGTGTGAGGTCGGGCGCGCCGACGGGGCCGGGCAGCGTGACGCCGGGTCTGCCATCGGCGAGCAACTGCCTGATCAGCTGTTCGGTGTCGTCGTAGCCGCCCTCGCCGAACTTGAGGTGCCGCACTGTGCCGTTGGCGTCGATCAGGTACTCGGCCGGCCAGTAGCGGTTGCGGTAATTGGTCCACGTCGAGTAGTTGTTGTCCAGTGCCACCGGGTATTTGATGCCCAGATCGGCCGCGCCCTTGGCGACGTTCTCCGGCACCTTCTCGAACGCGTATTCCGGGGTATGGACACCGATGACCTCGAGGCCGGCGTCCTTGTACGCCTGATACCAGCCGACCACGTGCGGGATGGCCCGTTGGCAGTTGATGCACGAGTAGGCCCAGAAGTCGATCAGGACGACCTTGCCGCGCAACGATTTCAGTGCGATGGGCTGGTTGCCCGGCGTGTTCAGCCAATTGGTGATGCCCCGCAGATCCGGTGCAGGGCCGCAGTTCTCGAGCTTGGTGCCGCCCTGGGTGCAGTTGGACAGGGCCACGTTCTGGTCGGTGACGATGCCACCGAGCTTCTCCTGAACCTGGCTGGATCCGCCGACCTTCTCCTGCAGGGATGCGGTGTAGTCGGGAATGGCGCGCTGCAACACGGCCGGAAGGTCGAACACCAGCGCCACCGCCAGCAGTATCGTCACGATTCCCGCGCCGACCCGGATCTCACGCTGGCGTCGCCGAAACGCGCTGACCCGCTGGGCGATTCGTTGGCCGGCCAGCGCGAAGAACAGCAGCGGCAACGCGGCGCCGACGGCGAACGCGGCGGTGAGCACCACGGTGCCGGCGCCGATCTGCGCGGTCGCCCCGGCCACCACGATCGCCGCCAGGACCGGCCCCGCGCACGGCACGTACAGCACCCCCAGTGCCAGGCCGAGGCCGAAACCGTTTCCGCGCGTGGCGATCTGCTTCTGGGGGATGCGGGAGAAGGGCCGCTCGAGCAGCTGCTCGAAACGGGGGAAGATCAGACCGGCCCCGATGGCCACCAGCGCGACGAGCGCCACCCAGCGGATGGCGTCCTGCGGCAGGTGCAGTGCCGAGAGCAACGCCGAGCCGAGCAGCGTCACCACACTGAAACTGAGCACCAGGCCGCCGATCACCCGATAGGGGCGCGACGCCTCTGACCGGGTCGGCTTGGCTTTGACCGCGACCCCGACCGCGCCGTCAGCCGGCGCCTCGCGCGCGGTGCTGTTCGCACCCGAGAAAAAGATCACCGGCAGCACCGGCAGGATGCACGGTGAGATGCCGGTGATCAGACCGCCGAGAAAGCCGATCAGCGCCAAGGTCCACATGTCAGTTATTCGTCACGGCAGCGGTCCCGGATTGGTTCAACGCCAAAGAAGAAGGCAGCCCACCTCGGGTGGGCTGCCTTCTTCCGGAGAGATGTCACTGACCAGGGGGCATCAGCACGGTGTCGATCATGTAGACCGTGGCGTTCGCGGTGTGCACCCCGCCGCACACCAGGCCCGAGGTGTTGACCTTCAGGTCGTTACCGGCCCCGGTCACCGTAACCTCGGCGCCCTGCAGCGTCTTGTGGGTACCGGCCACCTTGGCCGGGCTCGCCTGCCCGTTGACCACGTGGTAAGTCAAGATGCTGTTGAGCAGCTTGGCGTCGGTCTTGAGCTGGTCGAGGGTGGCCGCCGGCAGCTTGTCGAAGGCGGCGTTGGTGGGCGCGAACACGGTGTACTGCCCGCTGTTGAGCGTGTCCACCAGGTTCACCTGCGGGTTGAGCTTGCCCGACAACGCCGACGTCAGGGTGGTCAGCATCGGATTGTTCGACGCCGCCGTCGCGACCGGGTCCTGGGCCATGCCGGCTACCGACCCTGGGCCGGTGGGGTTCTGTGCCGCGTATTCCGAGCAGCCGGGACCGATCAGGTCGGCGGCGGGGTCGGCCTTGGCGGACGACGGCGCGGAGCTCGGCGCGGCAGAGACGCTCGCGGAGGTTGCGCTGCTGCTGGTGCCCTGCGACGCAGGCTTGCTGCTGGAACATCCCGCGAGCCCCGTGATCGCGATCGCCGCGAGAGCCGCTGCTGCCACTGACCTGGCCTGAGTATTCATCACGTGTCAATTCCTTTGCTAGGGAACGTTTTTGTGGTGACGACGGACGCCGCCATTCGTGCCGTACATGAAGTCATTCGGAGTGGGCGCGATCACGGATGGGTGCGATTTTGAAAAGGGCGGCACAATGGGTGGGTGACTTTCTCGGGTGACGGGCAGGACGGGCGGGCTCCCGTCGAGCGGGTGCGCGTACTGGTGCTCGGCAGCACCGGCTCCATCGGTACCCAGGCCCTGGAGGTCATCGCCGCCAACCCCGACCGGTTCGAGATCGTCGGCCTGGCCGCCGGCGGCGGCAACCTCGACACGCTGCTGCGCCAACGTGCCGAGACCGGGGTCACCAACATCGCCGTCGCCGACGCTGCGGCCGCCGAGCGGGCCGGGGACATCCCGTTTCGCGGCCCCGATGCCGTCACCCGGTTGGTGCAGGACACCGAGGCCGACGTCGTCCTCAACGCCCTGGTCGGTGCGCTGGGCCTGCGCCCGACGCTGGCCGCGCTGGAATCCGGCGCCCGGCTGGCCCTGGCCAACAAGGAGTCCCTGGTAGCCGGCGGCCCGTTGGTGCTGCGGGCGGCCCGGCCCGGCCAGATCGTGCCGGTGGACTCCGAGCACTCCGCGCTGGCGCAGTGCCTGCGCGGCGGGACGCCCGACGAGGTCGCCAAGCTGATCCTGACCGCCTCCGGGGGTCCGTTCCGGGGCTGGCCGGCCGCCGACCTCGAGGGCGTCACGCCCGAACAGGCCGGGGCGCATCCCACCTGGTCGATGGGCCCGATGAACACGCTGAACTCGGCGTCGCTGGTCAACAAGGGGCTCGAACTCATCGAGACCCACCTGCTGTTCGGCATTCCGTACGACCGGATCGAGGTCGTCGTCCATCCGCAGTCGATCATTCACTCGATGGTGACCTTCACCGACGGCTCCACGATCGCCCAGGCCAGCCCGCCGGACATGAAGCTGCCCATCTCCCTGGCCCTGGGCTGGCCGCACCGGGTGCCCGGAGCGGCCACCTGCTGCGACTTCTCCACCGCCTCTACCTGGGAATTCGAGCCGCTGGACAGCGAGGTGTTCCCGGCGGTCGAGCTGGCGCGTCAGGCCGGGGGAACCGGAGGCTGCATGACCGCCGTTTACAACGCGGCCAACGAAGAAGCGGCGGAAGCGTTCCTGACCGGACGGATCCGATTCCCTGCCATCGTCGCCACCATTGCCGACGTGCTGCACGCTGCCGACCAATGGGCCGCGTCACCAGCTACCGTGGATGACGTACTCGAGGCGCAGCGCTGGGCCCGCGAGCGGGCTCAACAGGCGATGGCAACACCGGCGTCGGTCAGAGTCTCGGGCATGGCGTGAGAAAGGTCGTCACAGACAGATGATGTTCGTTATCGGCATTGTGCTGTTCGCACTCGCCATCCTCATCTCGGTCGCCCTGCACGAGTGCGGCCACATGTGGGCCGCCCGCGCCACCGGCATGAAGGTGCGTCGCTACTTCGTCGGCTTCGGCCCGACGCTGTGGTCCACCCAGCGGGGCGAGACCCAGTACGGCTTCAAGGCCATCCCGGCGGGCGGCTTCTGCGACATCGCCGGCATGACGCCGGTCGAGGAGCTGGCTCCCGACGAGCAGGACCGCGCGATGTACAAGCAGGCCACCTGGAAGCGGGTCGCGGTGCTGTTCGCCGGCCCGGGCATGAACTTCGTCATCTGCCTGGTGCTGCTCTACGCCATCGCGCTGGTCTGGGGCCTGCCCAACCTGCACCCGTCCAATAAGGCGATCGTCGGGGAAACCGGTTGTGTCGCTCAGGAAATCAGCCAGGGCAAGCTCGACAAGTGCGACGGTCCCGGGCCCGCGGCGCTGGCGGGCCTGCGTCCCGGTGACGTCGTCGTCAAGGTCGGCGACACCCCGGTGAGCACGTTCGAGGACATGGCTACCGCGGTGCGCAAGATGCACGGCTCGGTGCCGATCGTCGTCGACCGCGACGGCAAGACCATCACCACCAACGTCACCGTCGAGTCCACCCGCCGCTATGTCCCCACCGGGCAGGGGAATCAGCTGGAGCCGGCCAACGTCGGAGCCATCGGTGTCGGCGCTCCCCGCAACGAACCCACCCGTTACAACGTGCTGTCGGCCGCGCCGGCCACCGTGGTCTTCGCCGGCCAGTTGACCGTCGAGGTCGGCAAGTCGCTGGCCGCCATCCCGACCAAGGTCGGCGCGCTGTTCCACGCGATCGGCGGCGGGCAGCGCGACCCGCAGACGCCGATGAGCGTGGTCGGCGCCAGCATCGTCGGAGGCGACACCGTCGACCACGGACTGTGGGTGGCGTTCTGGTTCTTCCTGGCGCAGCTGAACCTGGTGCTGGGTGCCATCAATCTGCTGCCGTTACTGCCTTTTGACGGCGGCCACATCGCGGTGGCGGTGTTCGAGAAGATCCGCAACGCCATCCGCACCGCCCGCGGCAAGGTGGCCGCGGCGCCGGTGAACTATCTAAAGCTGATGCCGGCGACCTACGTGGTGCTGATCTTTGTAGTCGGCTACATGCTGCTGACCGTCACCGCTGACCTGGTCAACCCGATCCGGCTCTTCCAGTAACAGAGAGAAGGCGAACAGACAGTGACCATTGGCCTGGGCATGCCGCAACCCCCGGCGCCCACGCTCGCTCCCCGGCGTGCCACTCGTCAGCTCATGGTCCGCGACGTCGGCGTCGGCAGCGACTACCCGATATCCGTGCAGTCGATGTGCACGACCAAAACCCACGACGTCAACTCGACGCTGCAGCAGATCGCGGAATTGACAGCCGCCGGCTGCGACATCGTCCGGGTGGCCTGCCCGCGGCAGGAGGACGCCGACGCGCTGGCCGAGATCGCCCGGCACAGCCAGATTCCGGTGATCGCCGACATCCATTTCCAGCCGAAGTACATCTTCGCCGCCATCGACGCCGGATGCGCCGCGGTGCGGGTGAACCCGGGCAATATCAAGGAGTTCGACGGCCGGGTCGGCGAAGTCGCCAAGGCGGCCGGCGCCGCGGGCATCCCGATCCGCATCGGTGTCAACGCGGGCTCGCTGGACAAGCGGTTCATGCAGAAGTACGGCAAGGCCACCCCGGAGGCGCTGGTCGAGTCGGCGCTGTGGGAGGCCTCGCTGTTCGAGGAGCACGGGTTCGGCAACATCAAGATCAGCGTCAAGCACAACGACCCGGTGGTGATGGTCGCCGCCTACGAGCAGTTGGCCGCCCAGTGTGACTACCCGCTGCACCTGGGCGTCACCGAGGCCGGCCCGGCGTTCCAGGGCACCATCAAGTCCGCGGTGGCCTTCGGAGCGCTGCTCTCGCGCGGCATCGGCGACACCATCCGGGTGTCGTTGTCGGCGCCGCCGGTGGAGGAAGTCAAGGTCGGCACCCAAATTCTGGAGTCGCTCAACCTGCGGCCGCGCAAGCTGGAGATTGTGTCGTGTCCGTCGTGTGGACGGGCCCAGGTCGACGTCTACACGCTGGCCAACGAGGTGAGCGCCGGTCTGGACGGTCTGGAGGTGCCGCTGCGGGTCGCGGTGATGGGCTGCGTGGTCAACGGGCCGGGGGAAGCCCGCGAAGCCGACCTCGGAGTGGCGTCGGGC
This sequence comes from Mycobacterium sp. Z3061, assembly GCF_031583025.1. Taxonomy (NCBI): domain Bacteria; kingdom Bacillati; phylum Actinomycetota; class Actinomycetes; order Mycobacteriales; family Mycobacteriaceae; genus Mycobacterium; species Mycobacterium pumcae. The sequence continues at coordinate 2,342,804 of NZ_CP134062.1, forward strand.
AACGGCAAGGGGCAGATCTTCGTCAAGGGCGAGGTGATCAAGACCGTGCCCGAAGCGCAGATCGTCGAGACGCTGATCGAGGAAGCGATGCGGCTCGCCGAGGAAATGGGCCTGGAAACCGAAGACGATCCCGGGACGGCAGCGAGCGGTTCGCCTATTGTGACCGTAAGCTGATAGGGGCCAACCCAACTGGCCCTCGGTTCGCACCACAGAGAGTTATGAGATGTCGGCTCCGCCCATCTTGCGCCTCGTCGGCGAGAGACGGGTTTCGGTGGTGCGCGACGCCGCCGCCGTGTGGCGGGTCCTGGGTGACAACCCGGTCGAATCCTGCATGGTGGCCGCGCGGGTCGCGGACTACGGCGTCGAACCCAATTCGATCGGCGGAGAACTCTGGACCCGGCGCGCCCCGGAGGAATCGCTGTGTTTCGCCGGTGCCAACCTGATCCCGCTGCGGGGCAATCTGATTGACCTCAACGCGTTCGCCGATGAAGCCAAGAGCACGGCTCGCCGGTGCTCGTCTCTGGTCGGCCGGGCCGACCTGGTGTTGCCGATGTGGCAGCGCCTCGAGTCGGCCTGGGGCCCGGCACGCGATGTGCGCGACCGGCAGCCGCTGATGGCGCTCGACAGTCACCCCAACTGCACGCTCGACCTCGAGGTGCGCCAGGTGCGGCCCGAGGAGATCGACGCCTACCTGGTCGCCGCCGTCGACATGTTCATCGGCGAGGTCGGGGTGGACCCCCGGCTGGGTGACGGTGGCCGCGGCTACCGGCGCCGGGTGGCCAGTCTGATCGCCGCCGGACGGGCCTGGGCCCGCTTCGAGCACGGACAGGTCATCTTCAAGGCCGAGGTGGGATCGCAGTCGCCGTCGGTCGGCCAGATCCAGGGAGTCTGGGTCCATCCGGAGCGGCGCGGCCTGGGACTGGGCACCACCGGCACCGCGACGCTGGCCGCCGTGATCGTGGGCAGCGGACGCGTCGCCAGCCTGTACGTCAACGACTTCAACACGGTGGCCCGGGCCGCCTACGCGCGCGTCGGGTTCAAGGAAGTCGGCACGTTCGCCACGGTGCTGCTGGATTAATAGCGGGTTGGCGGTTTGTTTTTGCGAGTGGAACCGCACTGCGAAAATCGGCGCTCGAAATCGCAGCCTCGTTCCGCTCGCAATTGCACGGGGCGGATAACGGTCCGGTCTCGGTGTGTCGGCACCGACGCGGCGGCCACGGTCCATAACATCAGTACCGATGGTCACAATCTTCTCACGAACAACACTGGCAACATCCGTCGCAGGCCTGTTGCTGGCTCTGGTCGTGTTGCCGGGCTGCACACCGAAGCCCGAAGGACCAAGCCCGGCCGCCGAGAGATTCCTGGCGGCGCTGTCCGTCGGTGACACCGCGACCGCCGCCCAGCTCAGCGACAACCCCAACGAGGCGCGTGAGGCGCTCAACGCCGCCTGGGCCGGCCTGCAGGCCACTCATCTGGACGCGCAGGTGCTGAGCTCGAAGTACGCCGAGGACACCGGGACCGTCGTGTACCGCTTCACCTGGCACCTGCCGAAGGACCGGACCTGGAGCTACGACGGGCAACTGAAGATGGCCCGCGACGAGGGGCATTGGCAGGTCCGCTGGGCCACCACCGGCCTGCACCCGAAGCTGGGGGAGCACCAGACGTTCGCGCTGCGGGCCGACCAGCCGCGGCGGGCCTCGGTGAACGAGCTGGGCGGCTCCGATGTGCTGGCGCCCGGCTACATCTACAACTACTCGCTGGACGCCACCAAGGCCGGACCCGACCTGATCGGGACGGCCCATGCCGTCATCGATGCGCTGCATCCGTTCAACGACACGCTCAACGATCCCCAATTGCTGGCCGAAATGGCCAGCTCGGCGACTAAGCCGATCGACCTGGCCACGCTGCTGCCCGACGACAGCAACCGGGTGTTCCCGGCCATCGGCCAGCTGCCCGGCGTCGTGATCACCCCGCATGCCGAGCTGTTGGCGACCGATCCGCACTTCGCGCCGGCGGTCATGGCCGAGGTCAAGAAGTCGGTCGTCGATCAGCTCGACGGCCAGGCCGGATGGCGGATCGTCAGCACCAACCAGAACGGTGTCGACGTCGCGGTGCTGCACGAGGTCGAAGGCTCGCCCGCGCCGTCGGTGTCGATCACCCTGGACCGGGCCGTGCAGAACGCCGCTCAGCACGCGGTGGACACCCGCGGCGGCAAAGCGATGCTGGTCGTGATCAAGCCCTCGACGGGGGAGATCCTGGCAGTCGCGCAGAATGCCGGCGCGGACGCCGAGGGCCTGCTGGCGACCACCGGCCTCTACCCGCCCGGGTCGACCTTCAAGATGGTCACCGCGGGCGCCGCCGTCGACCGCGACATGGCCACCCCCAACACGATGGTCGGCTGCCCGGGGCACATCGACATCGGCCACCGCACCATCCCGAACTACGGCGGCTTCGATCTCGGCGTGGTGCCCATGTCGCGCGCCTTCGCCAGTTCCTGCAACACCACGTTCGCCGAACTGAGCGCCAAACTGCCGCCGCGCGGGTTGACGCAGGCCGCCACCCGCTACGGCATCGGGCTGGACTACCAGGTCGAGGGCATCACCACTGTGACCGGCTCGGTGCCGCCGACGGTCGACCTGACCGAACGCACCGAGGACGGATTCGGCCAGGGCCGGGTGCTGGCCAGCCCGTTCGGGATGGCGCTGGTGGCGGCCACCGTCGCCGCCGGCAAAACGCCGGTGCCGCAATTGATCGCGGGCCGGCCGACCACCGTCGCCGGCGACAACACCCCGATCAGCCCGAAGATGGTCGATGCGCTGCGCCCGATGATGCGGTTGGTCGTCACCAACGGCACCGCCAAGGAGATCGCGGGCTGCGGCGAGATCTACGGCAAGACCGGGGAAGCCGAATTCGCGGGCGGGTCGCACTCCTGGTTCGCCGGGTACCGCGGTGACCTGGCATTCGCCGCCCTGATCGTCGGCGGGGGCAGTTCCGAATACGCCGTTCGGATGACCAAAGTGATGTTCGACTCGCTGCCGCCGGGCTACCTGGCCTAACGCGATCGCCGACCCGCAACAGCGGTAAGTTGCGAAGGTGAGCATGACGGGGCCGGGCGGCGACATGGCGCCAATGCGGGTGTCGGACGCCGACCGCAACGGCACCATGCGCCGCCTGCAGAACGCCCTGGCGCTCGGCCTGATCAACATCGACGAATTCGAACAGCGCACCCGCCAGGTGTCCTACGCGCGCACCCGCGACGAATTGGACACGCTGGTGGGCGACCTGCCCGCGCCGGGAGCCATCGTCACCTCGGCGACCGACCGGGTGGAGCTGCGGGGCTGGGCCGGCTCCCTGAAGCGCCACGGGGAGTGGACGGTGCCCACCCGGCTTTCCCTGGTGCGCCGGTTCGGGTCGATCGACTTGGACCTGACCAAGGCACGCTTTGCGGGTCCGGTCGTGGTCATCGAGATCGACATGAAGTTCGGCTCGCTGAACCTGTGGTTGCCCGAAGGCGCCAGCGCCTCGATCGACAACGTCGAGGCCTACGTGGGCAGCGCCTCGGATCGTCGCAAGGACCCGCCGGCGGAGGGCAATCCGCACGTCGTTCTGAGCGGTCAGTTGGTGTTCGGCTCGGTGGTCATCCGCGGGCCGCGGCGGACGTTGCTGCGCCGTCCGCGGTTCTGAGTGGCGGGGCGGTGCGCCGCCTGCGCTCGGCGGCACTACCGCCGCGGCATCGTTAAGCTAGCTGCCATGCCTGTTCGAACTGCGCTGTCTCCCGGCGCGCTGTCCCCGACGCTGCCGGTGCCCAAGTGGATCGCGCGCCCGGAATATGTCGGCAAGTCCACCGCCAAAGAGGGCTCCGAGCCGTGGGTGCAGGAACCCGAGGTCATCGAGAAGATGCGGGTGGCCGGTCAGATCGCGGCGCGGGCGCTCCAAGAAGCGGGCAAGGCCGTCGCACCGGGCGTCACGACCGACCAACTCGACCGCATCGCGCACGAGTACATGGTCGACAACGGCGCCTACCCCTCGACGCTGGGCTACAAGCATTTCCCCAAGTCGTGCTGCACCTCCCTCAACGAGGTGATCTGCCACGGCATCCCCGACTCGACGGTGATCGAGGACGGCGACATCGTCAACATCGACGTCACCGCCTACATCAACGGAGTGCACGGCGACACCAACGCGACGTTCCTGGCCGGTGACGTGTCCGAGGAGCACCGGCTGCTGGTCGAGCGGACCCACGAGGCGACCATGCGGGCGATCAAGGCCGTCAAACCGGGACGGCAGTTGTCGGTGGTCGGCCGGGTGATCGAGTCGTATGCAAATCGGTTCGGCTACAACGTGGTTCGCGACTTCACCGGCCACGGCATCGGCACCACGTTCCACAACGGGCTGGTGGTGCTGCACTACGACCAGCCCGCCGTGGAGACGGTCATCCAGCCGGGCATGACGTTCACGATCGAGCCGATGATCAATCTGGGAGCTCTGGATTACGAGATCTGGGACGACGGCTGGACCGTGGTCACCCGGGACCGCAAGTGGACCGCGCAGTTCGAGCACACGCTGCTGGTCACCGACACCGGCGCGGAAATCCTCACCCTGCCGTGACCCCGGTGGCGCGAGCAGACGCAAAATCGCCCCTTTTCGGCACGAAAAAGGCGATTTTGCGTCTGCTCGCCGCACCACGGTGAGCGGGGCGCTGCTGGTCGCGGGCACCAGCTCGGATGCCGGGAAGTCCATGGTGGTCGCCGGGCTGTGCCGTCTGTTGGCGCGCCGCGGAGTTCGGGTCGCCCCGTTCAAGGCCCAGAACATGTCCAACAATTCCGCCGTCACCGTCGAAGGTGGCGAGATCGGGCGCGCCCAGGCGATCCAGGCACGCGCGGCCGGCCTGGAGCCCAGCGTGCGGTTCAATCCAGTGCTGCTCAAACCGGGCAGCGATGGAACCTCGCAATTGGTCGTCCGCGGCAAAGCCACCGAGTACGTCAGTGCGGCAAGCTATTTCCGGCATCGCGACCAGGTGGCCGGCGTCGTACTCGACGAATTGCGGGGTCTGCGCCACGAATTCGACGCGGTGATCTGCGAGGGCGCCGGGTCGCCCGCCGAAATCAACTTGAGGGCAACCGACATCGCGAACATGGGCTTGGCCAGGGCCGCGGATCTGCCGGTGGTGCTGGTCGGCGACATCGACCGCGGCGGCCTGCTGGCGCACCTGTTCGGGACGGTCGCGGTCCTCGACCGCGAGGACCAGGCACTGATTGCGGGCTTTATCGTCAACAAGTTCCGCGGTGACCGCGCGCTGCTGGAACCGGGTCTGGTTCAGCTGGCGGAACTGACCGGCCGGCCCACCTATGGCGTGCTGCCGTACAGCGAGCGACTCTGGCTCGACGCCGAGGACTCTCTTTCGGTCGTAGCGCACCGCGTGGTCGGCACCCCGGAACCGCCGCGCGGCGAGCAGTGGTTGAGAGTGGCGGCCGTCCGCCTGCCACGCATCTCGAATTCGACCGATGTCGAAGCTCTGGCTTGTGAACCCGGTGTCCTGGTGCGGTGGGTCACCGAGGCGGCCGACGTGGCCGACGCCGACCTGATCGTGCTACCCGGCAGCAAGGCCACCGTCGCCGATCTGTCCTGGCTGCGGGAACGCGGTCTGGCCGCGGGAATCGCCGACCACGCCGCGGCTGGTAAACCGGTGTTGGGCATCTGCGGTGGCTACCAGATGCTGTGCCGCAGCATCGACGACACGGTGGAGTCGCGGGCCGGGGCGGTGCGCGGCCTGGGGTTGTTGGACGCCGACATCGAGTTCGCCGCGGCCAAGACGCTGCGTCGCTGGCGAGAGCCCCTGTCCGGCTACGAGATTCACCACGGACAGCTGGCCCGTTGCGCCGAGACGCCGTGGTTCGGGGCCGATTCCGAAACTGGGATCCGCCGCGGAGAGGTTTTCGGCACCCACTGGCACGGCCTGCTCGACAACGACGATTTCCGCCGGAGCTTTCTGAGCGGGGTCGCCGGCGCCGCCGGCCGCGACGGGTTCACGGTCGCCGACGACACGAATGTCGCTGCCCGCCGCGACGGCCAACTGGACCTGATCGCCGATCTACTGGGCACCCACCTCGAGGTAGAGGCGGTGCTGGGCCTGCTCACCGGTCCGGCGCCGCGGCGACCGCATCTCGTCAGCGAGCTACGTTCCTAGCTGCCGCCGAAATACCAGAGCTCAGCACCGGGTCGCATGAATTCAAATTCAAATGTGCGCATTTGCTCCGGCTAATTTAGAAGTCCGTTCTGTGAATTCGGATATCGGGCCGCTGCATTTGTTGTAGCTTGACGGCTCGGGCTGAAATCTGGAGGCGGTATGGTGCGACCTTTGCACACCTGGACAATGCAAGCGGCGGGTGCGCCGGGTTGCTCCCGGGCTTTGTCGTGAGCTTCCTGACCTTCCCGCCGGAGATCAATTCCGCGCGAATCTTCACTGGTGCCGGGCCGGGGCCGATGCTGGCCGCGGCGACGGCGTGGGGTGGTTTGGCGGACGAATTAGCTACCGCCGCATCGTCTTTCGACTCGGTCACGTTAGGGCTGGCGGGCGCCTGGCTGGGCCCGTCGGCGGTGGCGATGGCGAACGCCGCCGCCCCATACGTGGGCTGGCTCAACGCGGCGGCGTCCGGGGCAGAGGAAGTCGCCGGGCAGGCGCGGGTTGCCGCCGGAGCCTTCGAGGCGGCCAGGGCCGCGACGGTGCATCCCGCCGCCCTGGTGGCCCATCGAAGCCAATTGTTGTCACTCGTTTTCTCGAACTTGTTCGGGCAGAACGCCCCGGCCATCGCGGCGGCCGAAGCCGCCTATGAGCAAATGTGGGCGCAGGACGTGGCGGCGATGTCGGATTACTATTCCTCGGTTTCGGCCGCCGTTGCTCAATTGATGCCCTGGCAGAGTTCGTTGCAGGACCTGGCCGGCCGGGTCGCCGGGTTGCTGGGGATCGGAGGAAAAGCGTCGGCAGCCAGTCCCGTGGCGGACAGCAGCGCCGAACAGACCGCCGCCGCTGCCGCGCAGGGTGGCGCCGCTGCCGCCGGCGACCCGGTCGCGGCGCCGAGGCTCGCCGCCGCCCCGCTGGCCGCCGGCATCGGCAATCAAGGCAGTGGCAACAGCGGTAACGGCAACAGAGGCAACAACAACGTCGGCAACGGCAACCGGGGCGACGGCAACGGGGGCAGTGGCAACATCGGTTCGACCAACGGCGGCAGCGGCAACCGGGGCACCGGTAACACCGGCGACGGCAACATCGGCGATAACAATGTCGGCAGTGGCAACACCGGTAACACCAATCAGGGCAACGGTAACCAGGGCAACGACAACAGGGGCGACGGCAACCGCGGCAACGGCAACGCCGGCAGCGGCAACACCGGCAGCGGCAACGTGGGCAACGGCAATCAGGGCAGCCTCAACGACGGAGACGGCAACAAGGGCGGCTTCAACAAGGGCAGCGGCAACAACGGCACCAGCAACCAGGGCAACGGCAACCAGGGCAGCACCAACGGCGGTGACGGCAATCGCGGCCTCTTCAACACCGGCAGCGGCAACACCGGCAACACTAACGCCGGTAACGGCAACACCGGCAACGCGAACGCGGGTGACGGCAACAACAACACCAGCGACATCACCCACGGCAACGCCGGCGACGGCAACCTGGGCGGCGGCAACGCGGGGGACGGCAACAAGGGCGGCAACAACCAGGGCAGCGGCAACATCGGCGACGGCAACATCGGCGATGGCAACCACGGCAACGGCAATCAGGGCAACGGCAACCTGGGCAACAGCAACTCCGGAATCGGCAACGAAGGCAACAACAACGGCGGAAACGGCAACCTGGGCAACGGCAACACCGGCGACGCCAACAAGGGCGACAACAACTTCGGCAAGGGCAATCTGGGTAACACCAACGCCGGCGACGGCAACAAGGGCAACGCCAACGGCGGCTCGGGGAACCTGGGCGACCTGAATGTCGGCAACGGAAACAAGGGCTCCAACAATGCCGGCCAGGGCAACGCAGGCACCAACAACACCGGCGACGGGAACCTGGGCAGCGGCAACACCGGCCTGGGCAACGCCGGTGACAACAACACCGGCGACGGGAACAAGGGCAACACCAACGCCGGGTTCGGCAACACCGGCAACAACAACCAGGGCAGCGGCAATCGGGGCAATGACAATGTCGGCAACGGCAACTTCGGCAACGCCAACACCGGCCTGGGTAACCGTGGCGACAACAACGCCGGAAACGGCAACCTGGGCAACGGAAATTCCGGCTTCGGCAACAAGGGCAACGGCAACCAGGGCTCCGGCAACCAGGGCAACAACAACGTCGGCCACGGCGACATCGGCAGTAACAACATCGGTAACGGCAACATCGGCAGCGGCAACGCCGGTAGCGGCAATCGTGGTTTCGGGTTGGGGACCGGCGACAACAACCAGGGCAGCGGCAACCAGGGCAGCAACAACGTCGGCAGCGGCAACATCGGCAACGGCAACGCCGGCAGCGGCAACCGCGGCATCGGGCTGGGGACCGGCGACAACAACCAGGGCAGCGGCAACCAGGGCAGCAACAACGTCGGCAACGGCAACATCGGCAACGCCAACGCCGGCAACGGCAACACCGGCAGCGGCAACGCCGGGAGTGGCAACGCAGGCAGCAACAACCAGGGCGGCGGCAACTACGGCAGCGGCAACGCCGGAGAGGGCAACCGCGGCAACGGCAATGCCGGCAGCGGCAACGTCGGCAACAACAACCCCGGAATGGGCAACACCGGCAGCGGCAACGAGGGCGGCGGCAACAACGGGACGGGCAACCAGGGTTGGGGCAACACCGGCACCAACAACATCGGCTTCGGCAACACCGGAAACAACAACATTGGCTTCGGGCTCACCGGAGACAACCAGGTCGGTATCGGCCGGCTCAACTCGGGATGGTTCAACCTGGGACTGGGCAACTCCGGAAACTTCAACATCGGCTTCGGGAACTCGGGCAGCGGCAACATCGGCTTCGGAAACTCGGGCAACTACAACATCGGCTTCGGAAACGCCGGCAGCGGAAACCTGGGCTGGTGGAATGGCGGCAACGGCAACACGTTTGCGATGAACGCCGGCAACTACAACACCGGACTCTGGAACGCGGGGAACCTGAACACCGGGCTGTGGAATTCCGGCAGCAACAACACGGGAATGTTCAACGCGGGCAGCACCAACACCGGTCTGTTCAACTCGGGCAGCACCAACACCGGAATGTACAACTCCGGCAGCACGAATAGCGGAAACTACAACTCGGGCAGCACGAACACCGGGCGTTACAACTCAGGTGGCACCAACACGGGCAACTACAACTCGGGCGGCACCAACACCGGTGACTTCAATGCCGGCGGCACCAACACCGGCAATTACAACTCCGGCGGCACCAACACGGGCAACTACAACTCGGGCGGCACCAACACCGGTGACTTCAATGCCGGTGGCACCAATTACGGCAGCTACAACGCCGGTGGCACCAACACGGGCAACTTCAACGCCGGAGGCACCAACACCGGCGACTTCAACTCGGGCGGCACCAACGCGGGCTACTACAACTCCGGTGGCACTAACTCCGGCAATTACAACTCCGGCGGCACCAACACCGGCCACTACAACGCGGGCGGCACGAACACCGGTAACTACAACTCCGGCGGCACCAACACGGGCAACTACAACTCCGGTGGCACCAACACCGGTGACTACAACTCGGGTGGCACCAATACCGGTAACTACAACTCGGGCAACACCAACACCGGAAACCTCAACTCCGGCAACACCAATACGGGCAATCAGAACTCGGGCAACACGAACACCGGAAACCTCAACTCCGGCAACACCAATACCGGCAATCAGAACTCGGGCAACACCAATACCGGGAACCTGAACTCGGGCAACACCAACACCTACGGTGACGCAAGCCGGCCCGACGGCTACAACTCGGGCGACACCAACACCGGCAGCTACAACTCCGGGAACACCAACACCGGTAACTCCAACTCGGGCAACACCAATACCGGCGACCTCAACTCGGGCAACACCAACACCGGTGCGCGCAACTCGGGCAACACGAACACCGGAAACCTCAACTCCGGGAACACCAACACCGGCAACGCCAACTCGGGCAACACCAACACCGGCAACTTCAACTCCGGGAACACCAACACCTACTTCAACCCCAGCTCGCCGGACGGATTCAACTCCGGCGACACCAACACCGGCAGCTACAACTCCGGTGACACCAACACCGGGTTCCGCAACTCGGGCAACACCAACACCGGCACCGGCAACTCCGGCAACACCAACTCCGGCGACTTCAACTCCGGCTTCACCAACACCGGCGACCGCAACTCCGGCAACACCAACACCGGCAACGCCAACTCCGGTAACACCAACACCGGCAACAACAACTCCGGCTTCACCGACACCGGCAACGGAAACTCGGGCAATACCAACAGATTCGACTTCAACTCCGGCAACACCAACACCGGCAACAAGAACGCCGGCTTCACCAACACCGGTGACGGCAACAGCGGAAACACCAACACCGGGGCCAACAATTCGGGTAAGACCAACACCGGCACCGGCAACAGCGGCGATACGAACAGCGGAGCCAACAACTCCGGCAACACCAACACCGGCGACGGCAACAGCGGGAACACCAATAGCGGCGACAACAACGCGGGCAACACCAACACCGGCAACGGAAACCGCGGAAACACCAACACCGGCAACGACAACACCGGCAGCACCAACACGGGCGACAGGAACAGCGGTAACACCAACACCGGCAACGACAACTCCGGTAACACCAACACCGGTGACAGAAACTCCGGCAGCTGGAACGTCGGCAACGACAACACCGGCAACGGCGCGCCGGTCGGAGCCTCGGGGACCGGAAACGGCCTCGGCTCTTCCGGTTTCGGCAATACCGCGGCGTCGGGTACTTCCGGTTTCGGCAACGACCTGAGCAACGGCACATCGGGTGCCGGCAACGGCGGCCTGGGCGGTGGTAACTCGGGGCTCAACAACGGCGGCGTAGGTGGCGGAAACTCGGGAGTCGGCAACGGTGGTTTCGGCAGCTCGGGCAACTCCGGCAAAGATAACGGCGGCTTCGCCAACGGGGGCAACTCGGGCACGAACAACGCCAGCCCGGGCGGCGGCAACTCCGGCTCTGGCAACAACGTGGCCGGCGGCGGCAACTCCGGCAACCTCAACCGCGGCGTCGGCGGCGGTAACTCGGGCACCAACAACAGCGGCGCCGGTGGCGGCAACGCCGGTTCCAACAACTCGGGCAGCAACGGCAGCTCCGGCGAGGGCAACCAGGGCAGCGGCGGCAACTCCGGCTTCAGCAACAGCGGCTCCGCCGGACAATCCGGGACCGGCAACAGCGGCGGCGCCGGCAACTCGGGCACCAACAACAACGGTTCACTCGGCAGTTCGGGACAGGCCAACGGCGGCGCGGGCGGCAACTCGGGGACCGGCAACAACGGCAGCGCCGGCAACTCCGGCAACGGCAATTCCGGCAGTGCCGGAAACTCGGGTTTCAGCAACAGTGGCGGCGGCGGTAACTCCGGCACCAACAACACCGGCGCCACCTTCGGCAGCTCGGGCGCAAACAACTTTGCCGCAGGCGGCAATTCGGGGACCAGCAACTCCGGCGGCGGTGGCAACTCCGGCACCGGTAACAACGGGAGCGCCGGCAGCTCGGGGCTGAACAACCAAGGTAGCGGCGGCAACTCCGGCACCAGCAACACCGGCGCAACCTTCGGGAGCTCGGGGCTGAACAACTCAGCGGCCGGCGGCAGCTCGGGTACCGGCAACAACGGGTCCGCCGGCAACTCGGGCTTCAACAACAACGGCAGCGGCGGACAGTCGGGCACCGGCAACAACGGTGGCGCCGGCACCTCCGGTTCCGGCAACAACGCGGCAGGCGGCAGCTCCGGCTCCAACAACAATGGCACTGCGGGCAATTCGGGCACCGGGAACAACGGCAGCGCGGGCAACTCGGGCTCGGGCAACAACGGCAGCGCGGGCAGCTCGGGTGCCAACAACAACGCCATCAGCTTCGGCAGTTCCGGAACCGGGAACATCGCCGCCTCTGGTAGCTCCGGCTCCGGCAACTCCGGCAGCGGCGGAGACTCGGGCACCGACAACGCCGGCAGCGCGGGCAGCTCCGGCAACAACAACAACGGCACCGCCGGCAGCTCGGGCAGCGGCAACGTCGGCGGCGGCAACGCCGGTTCGGGCAACATCGGCTTCGGCAGCTCGGGCGGCACCAACATCGGCGCCGGCAGTTCCGGCACCAGCAACCCCGGGGCGGGCAACGCGGGCACCGGCAACGTCGGTGCCGGGACGTCCGGCATCAACAACCCCGGCACGGGAAGCTCTGGGAACCAGAACTTCGGCTTCGGCACGTCCGGCAACTACAACGCCGGCGCCGGCAACTCCGGCACCTTCAACCCGGGCGCGGGCAGTTCCGGGCTGTTCAACATCTACGCGGGCGACTCCGGCTATCTGGCGTCCGGACTGGGCAACTCGGGCCTGCTCACGCTGGGCGCCGGTAACTCCGGCGCCGTGACCCCGGGTGCCGGGAACTCGGGCTGGCTGCTGGCGGGGTTGGGGAATTCGGGAACGCTGAATCTGGGCTCGGCGCTGTCCGGCCTGACCAACTTCGGCGCCGCCAACTCGGGACTGCTCAATGCCGGCACGACCCTGTCCGGCTTCGTCAACGTCGGCGTCTACAACGCCGGTCTGCTGGACATCGGTTATCTGCCGCGGGCGCTCTATGTCGGCAATCTGGCATTCGAGGTTGCCACTTTCCTTCTCCGGCAACTGACGGGTCTGCTTCCCGGCGTGTAAACCAGGGCCATTGGGCGTAGTTTGGCGGGGTGTCCAGGATGATGACCACCCTCGACGGGTTCTCTGTGCACGTGGGTATCGCCGGTCCGGAAAAGGGCGTCGTGGTGGTGATACTCGGCGCCGAGCAACGCGCAGTGTCGGCCTATGACGCGATCTGCGAGCGCCTGCACACCGCCTCGCTGCGAACGGTCGTCATCGCCGCGGACCCGCGCTTGACCGTCAAGTCGGTGATCGGCATCCTCGACGCTCTCGGGATCGGCTGGGCCGTGGTGGTGGGTGACCGGGACGGGGCCGAGCTGGCCTGGGAATTGGCGGCGACCCGACTGGGCCGGTTCGCCGGCCTGGTCGTCATCGATCGCGGGCACCCGGCCGTGGCCGGCGCCGACGGGGCGGTTCGCGACGACCAATGTCCGCCGGTGGAGATCGGCACCACCATGCTGGTGAGTTCACCCGCCGCGCGATCCGCGGCCCGCGACAGTCAGCGGCTGGTGCTCTCCGACTACCGCGTCGTGGACCTGGCCGGTCGCCGCAACGCCCAGGAGTCGACAGCGCAGTTGGCCACCGAGATCGTGCTGCGCACCAGCGCCTGGTAGGCGCGGGGGTCAAGCCAAGTGCCACAACATGATTCGTCGCGACTGCCGCTGACTGAACTGGTGCAGCTGGTGGGCACCGGCGACATCGACACGGTCATCGTCGCGTTCACCGACATGCAGGGCAGGCTGGCCGGCAAGCGGCTGGCCGGCCGGTTCTTCGTCGACGAGGTGGCCGCGCACGGGGCCGAGTGCTGCAGCTATCTGGTGGCCGTCGACGTCGACCTCAACACCGTGCCCGGCTATGCCATGTCGAGCTGGGAAACCGGTTACGGCGACATGGTGATGACACCCGACCTGTCCACGTTGCGGCTGGTGCCGTGGCTGCCTGGCACGGCCCTGGTGATCGCGGACCTGAGCTGGGCCGACGGCAGCCCGGTGGCCGTGTCGCCGCGCGCCATCCTGCGCCGCCAGCTCAACCGGCTGGCGGAGCGCGATCTGATCGCCGACGTCGCCACCGAGCTGGAGTTCATCGTGTTCGACGAGTCCTACCGTGCGGCGTGGGCCGGCGGCTACCGGGACCTGACACCGGCCAGCGATTACAACATCGACTACGCGATCATGGCGTCTTCGCGGATGGAGCCGCTGCTGCGCGATATCCGGCTGGGCATGCAGGGCGCAGGTCTGCGGGTCGAGGCCATCAAGGGCGAATGCAACAACGGACAGCAGGAAATCGGCTTCCGCTACGACGAGGCGCTGGTCACCTGCGACAACCACGCCATCTACAAGAACGGCGCCAAGGAGATTGCCGACCAGCACGGCAAGAGCCTGACGTTCATGGCCAAATACGATGAGCGCGAAGGCAACAGCTGCCACATTCACCTGTCGTTGCGCGGCCCGGATGACAGTGCGGCGTTCGCCGACGGCAGCGGCGGGATGTCGGCCGCCTTCCGCAGCTTCGTTGCCGGACTGCTCGCCACGATTCGCGAACTCACGTTGTTTTTCGCGCCGAACATCAACTCGTACAAGCGTTTTGCCGATGGCAGCTTCGCCCCGACGGCGGTGGCCTGGGGGATGGACAACCGTACCTGCGCGCTGCGCGTGGTGGGGCACGGGCGCAGTATCCGGGTGGAATGCCGGGTGCCGGGCGGCGACGTCAACCAGTATCTGGCGGTCGCCGCGCTGATCGCCGGTGGGCTGTACGGTATCGACCGGGGCCTCGAGCTTGGTGAGCCCTACGCGGGCAACGCCTACGACGCGAGGGATGTCCAGCGGCTGCCGGCCACGCTGGGCGAGGCTGCGACGCTGTTCGGGAATTCGGCGCTGGCGCGGGAGGCCTTCGGCGACGACGTGGTGGCGCACTACCTGAACAACGCGCACGTGGAGCTGAAGGCGTTCAACGCCGCGGTCACCGACTGGGAGAGGATTCGTGGCTTTGAACGGCTTTAGCTTCGACGGTGGCGACCCGCCACGGGAGTCCCCCGTCGTGGGCCTGTCGATGTATCTCGAGCGGGTGCGCACGGGAGTCTGGGATATCCCCGCCGCCTACCTGCCTGCCGACTACTTCGAGGGCGTGACGCTGGCCGGTGGGATACCGGTGTTGCTGCCGCCGCAACCGGTGAACTCCGGGGCGGTGAACCGCCTGCTCGACAGCCTGGACGCGTTGGTGATCACCGGCGGCTACGACCTGGACCCCGCGGCCTACGGACAGCAACCGCACAAGACCACCGACGAGCCCCGCACCGATCGCGACGCCTGGGAGTTCGCGTTGCTGCGCGCGGCGCTGGACCGGCGGTTGCCAGTGCTGGGCATCTGCCGCGGCGCCCAACTGCTCAACGTCGCGTTCGGCGGCACCCTGCACCAGCATCTGCCCGAGGTGATCGGTCACTCCGGCCATCGTGCGGGCAACGGTGTGTTCAGCCGGCTGCCGGTGCGCACGGTGCCCGGCACCAAGGTGGCGGCGGTGCTCGGCGAGACCGCCGACGTGCCGTGCTACCACCATCAGGCCATCGACACGGTGGGGGATCAACTGGTGGTCGGCGCGTGGGACACCGACGGCGTCGTCGAGGCGGTGGAACTGCCCGGGGACGCGTTTGCCCTTGCCGTGCAATGGCATCCGGAGAAGTCGTTGGACGACCTGCGATTGTTCACCGCGCTGGTCGACGCCGCGCGATCGTACGCCGCGGCATGACCTCCACCCAGCTGGTCAACCCTGCCACCGAGGAGATATTGCGCTCGGTCGAGCACGTCGATGCCGCCGCCGTGGACGACGCGGTGGCTCGGGCGGCCGCAGCGCAGCGGCGGTGGGCGCGGCTGGCGCCGGCCGAACGCGCCGCCGGACTGCGCGCGTTCGCGGACGCCGTCGACACGCACCTGGACGAACTGGCCGCGCTGGAGGTGGCCAACTCCGGACACCCCATCGGCTCGGCGCGGTGGGAGGCGGGCAACGTCCGCGATGTGCTGCGGTACTATGCCGCGGCGCCGGAACGGTTGTCCGGCAAGCAGATTCCGGTAGCCGGCGGGATTGACGTCACCTTCAACGAGCCGATGGGCGTGGTGGGGGTGATCACGCCGTGGAACTTCCCGATGGTGATCGCGACCTGGGGCATCGCGCCGGCGCTGGCCGCGGGCAACGCGGTTCTGGTCAAGCCCGCCGAGTGGACACCGCTGACCACCCTGCGGCTCGGTGAGCTGGCCGTCGAGGCGGGACTGGACGCGGACCTGCTGCAGGTGCTGCCGGGGCAGGGCTCGGTGGTGGGGGAGCGGTTCGTCACCCACCCCGGCGTCCGCAAGATCGTGTTCACCGGGTCGACCGCGGTGGGCAAGAAGGTGATGGCCGGTGCGGCGGCGCATGTCAAACGCGTGACGCTGGAACTGGGTGGCAAGAGCGCCAACATCGTGTTCGCCGACTGCGATCTGGAGCAGGCCGCCGCGACGGCGCCGGGCGGGGTGTTCGACAACGCCGGTCAGGACTGCTGTGCGCGCAGCCGAATCCTGGTGCAGCGCAGCGTCTACGACCGGTTCATGGAGCTGCTCGAACCGGCGGTACATGCCGTGGCGGTCGGGGACCCCACCTCGGACCAGACCGAGATGGGCCCGCTGGTGTCGCGTGCCCACTGGAACAAGGTGGCTTCCTACGTGCCCCCGAATGCGCCTGTCGCCTTTCGCGGCAGCGCGCCCACGGGTCCCGGATTCTGGTTCCCGCCAACGGTTCTCACCCCGCAGCGCACCGACCGCAGCGTCACCGACGAGATCTTCGGGCCGGTTGTCACGGTCCTGGCCTTCGATGACGAGCACGATGCGATCGCACTTGCCAACGACACCGAATACGGTCTGTCCGGTTCCATCTGGACCGACGACCTGTCGCGCGCCTTGCGGGTGTCGCGGGCGGTCGAAGCCGGCAACCTGTCCGTGAATTCGCATTCCTCGGTGCGCTACAACACCCCGTTCGGCGGGTTCAAACAATCCGGTGTGGGCCGTGAACTCGGGCCCGACGCCCCACTGCATTTCACCGAGACCAAGAACGTGTTCATCGCCATCAAGGAGGAGCAGTGATCGACCTGAGTCGGCGGCTGGCGGGCCGGGTGGCGGTCATCACCGGCGGCGGCAGCGGCATCGGCCTGGCCGCGGCGCGGCGCATGCACGCCGAGGGCGCGACCGTCGTCATCGGCGACATCGACGCCGAGGCCGGTGGCGCCGCCGCCGAGGAACTGTCCGGATTGTATGTGGCCGTTGATGTTTCTGACGAGGAGTCGGTGAACAAGCTGTTCGACGGCGCCGTACACGCCTGTGGGTCGATCGACATCGCATTCAACAACGCCGGTATCTCGCCGCCGGAGGACGACCTGATCGAGAGCACCGAACTGCCGGCGTGGCAGCACGTCCAGGACGTCAACCTGAAATCGGTGTACCTGTGCTGCCGGGCCGCGTTGCGGCACATGGTGCCCGCCGGTAAGGGTTCGATCATCAACACCGCGTCCTTCGTCGCGGTGCTGGGCTCGGCGACCTCGCAGATCTCCTACACCGCCTCCAAGGGCGGCGTGCTGGCCATGTCGCGGGAACTCGGCGTGCAGTTCGCCCGCCAGGGCATCCGCGTCAACGCGCTGTGCCCCGGCCCGGTCAACACACCGCTGCTGCAGGAGCTCTTCGCCAAGGACCCGGAACGGGCCGCCCGCCGGCTGGTGCACGTGCCGCTGGGCCGTTTCGCCGATCCTGACGAAATCGCCGCCGCCGTGGCATTTCTGGCCAGTGACGACTCGTCGTTCATCACCGCCTCGACGTTCCTGGTGGACGGCGGCATCAGTTCCGCCTATGTGACGCCGCTGTAGCGGCTCAGGAATAGACCAGCCGACCGTTGACGGCCAGGCCTCCGATCGTGCGCATCCGCCGGGCCGAGCAGTAGAGGTCGACGACGGCCGCCTTGGGCGGCTCCGCGGCGCCCCATTCCGGTGGCACCGACAGCCGGCCGACGGACATTCCCTTGCCCCAGGTCGCCCGGACCGGGGGCGGGGCCTTGCGCACCGCCACCATGGCCGGACCCCTGCCGAGGAAGTTGAGCAGGTGCATCGGGAACTTGACCGGCACGGCAAGGCAACTCAGCCTGGCCAGTGACGAAGACACTGCCGCAAGGGCGGTACCGACGGACGTCAGCGGGGAGGCCGACAGGGACTGCAGCACCTGCGGTATCGCGGAAATCAGTTGCGACCCGGCGGACATCATCTCCGGATCGCCGGCCGCACCGAGCTGGGCCGGTACCGGCAGATCGAGGGCCAGCGGGCCGGAGGTGAACGGCGTCACCCGCGACGCTTCGGCGGAGGCTGCTGCGTAGGTGTACATCGCCTCGACGTCGCGGGCCCACATCTGCTCGTAGCGCGCGTCCATCGCGGCGATGGTCTGGGTGTCCTGACTCAACGCGTTGCCGGCGGCCAGCGACGCCCGGTGGGACCGGTTGGCCGCGATCACCGGCGGGGGCACTACCGCGGCGTGGGCTTCCTGATAGGCGGTCGCGGCCGCCCGCGCGTGCTCGGCGGTCTGCCTGCTTTTCGCCGCCGCGGCGTTGAGCCACCCCAGGTAGGGAGTCGCGGCCTGGGTCATGGCGATGGCCGCCATGCCCTGCCAGCCGCAGTTCAACTTCGCGGTCACGCGGCGGAACCCGTCCGCCGCCTCGTCCAGCCCGTCGGCCACGTTGCTCCAGGCGGTGCCGGCGGCCAGCAGCGACTCGGCACCGGGACCCGAATGCATGCGCGCCGAATGGACTTCCGGCGGCACCTGGCCGTAGTCCATCGCTACATCTCCCGCCCACGGAACGTCCTCCGGGCAGCGATCACGGCCCGCGGTTCCACCATGTCGAACCTATCGCGGTGGAGATCGGACGATCAGGCAAACGAGATTTGAGTTTGATTAGAGCAATTCGATCAGCGGGATGGCCATCTCGGCCGGGGTCGCCGCACCGTGAAAGCCCACCAGGCGCGCCGATTCCGGAGGTTCATGGCCGGTCGCCAGCACCGCCGACCCGCCGGTGCACACCACCACGACATCGCCGATCCGGGGTAGATGAGCGGGGCTGACCGGTCCGAACAGCCCCGCGGCGACGGCTTGGTCGCGGGTGTAGACGTCTGCGCGGCCGGCCAGGCGTTCTGACCAGGTGGCCACCACATCGGCGGTGGCGCCGGGCTCGGTGTGCAGATAGCGCACTCGCGGTTCGCCGGCGACCACCCTGATTCCGGCGGCCAGTAGCGGGTCGGCGTCCATGTCGATGCGTGCGTCCGCGGCGACATTCAGGCCGCCATGATCGGCGGTCACCAGCAGCGCCGCGTTGGCGGGCAGCGACTCGGTCAGTCGGGTCAGCAGCGCATCGACGCGCGACGCGGCCTCGTGCCACTCGGGTGACCCGACGCCGAATACGTGCGCCATGGTGTCCAGGTCTGCGGTGTAGCCGTAGACCAGTCCGGGTGCCGCGCGCAGTTCGTCGAGCAATCGCCCGGCGTAGTCGTCGTCGGCGTGCGTGGGTACGAAGAGGGCGCCGTGGTAGGCGGCTTCGGTCAGTCCACTGCCGATGAACCATTCCGGCAACAGGGCGCGGGCCTTGACCCCGGCATGCGTCAGGCGGTCGAACCACGTTGGGAGAGGCTGCCATTCGTCGACCGGCGGTTCGTCGCGCCACCTGATGTGGTTGAGCACTCGGTCGGTGCCCGGGATGTTGAGGGTGAAGCCGAGGATGCCGTGCTGCCCGGGCAGGGCGCCGGTGCCCAGTGACACCAGGCTCGTCGGGGTGGTGGACGGAAAGGTGCAGGTCAATTGCCGCAACCGTCCCGTGCCACCGCTCAGCACGGAAGCCAGCAGCGGAGCGTCGTGCACGAGATCCGGCAGCAGGTGAAAGCCGAGCCCGTCGATGAGCACGAGCATGACCCGGTCGACGTCCCCGACCGACTCCACCAGGCCGAGCGTGTCTACCGCGCCGGATACTCCGAGCAGGGCCGCCGCACTGGGCAGCACGTCGCAGATGGAACCGGGCACGAGGGCAAGTTTGACATGGAATCAGCTACCGAGACGATCGTTGGTCACCCGCAGCTGCCGGTCTGTGCTCTCGGCCAGCGCGCGCACCTGGTCGGGCTGCAGCCTCCCGCACAGCCGGCCCCAGTGCACGGCGACATCGTCGCCGGCGGCCACGTCCGGCACCGCGCAGTACCCGTCGGCCCATACGTCGAGGATCCGGGGGGCAGGTTCGGCCAACGCGAGTGTTCGGCCGTCCCACGCCAGCCGCCCGCACAGGACTTCGATCGCGTCATTGGAACGCGACAGGACGGTGCCCCAGGTGATCCGGCAACTGTCCAGCACATGCAACGGATGCTGATCCATGCCGCGTCCCAGGAAGCGCGTCCAGGGATACACACCGAAGACGTGGAAGCAGTGATTGCCGGCCGCCTCGTTCGCCAGGTCGGGGGTCAGATGCGACCAGTACCGGCCGGCCTGGGGGCCGATGATGGCCAGTAACGCCTCGAAGAACCGGGTACCGGGCAGGTCGGCGCCGACACCGCCACCGAGCCAATACGCTTCGACCAGCCGATAGTCCAGCGGATCGGCGATACCGGTCAGCTGCGAGAGCACCCGCAGATAGGGCCAGGCCCCGGAGAAGCCGCGCGCCGCGCGCAGCACCTCATCGACCGCCCCGTCGCGCAGGGTGGCGCCCAGCGGGGGACCGCAATAGCCGAGTGCATTGGGGGCGTAGGCGTATCGGGCGAACATTTCGGCGCCGGTGGCGTCGGTCACGTCTGGGCGGACCCCACCAGCTTGGCGGCGTCACGGTGCATGCGGCCGAAGTTGTAGTAGGCCGCACACGCCCCCTCGGGGGACACCATGCAGGTGCCGATCGGTGTCTCCGGAGTGCATGCGGTGCCGAAAACCTTGCACTCCCAGGGCTTGAGCACCCCCTTGAGCACTTCGCCGCACTGGCACGCCTTCGGGTCCGCGACCCGTACCCCGGGCATCGAGAAGCGTTGTTCGGCATCGAAATCCGCGAAGTCATCGTGCAGGCGCAGCGCGCTCTGCGAGATGAAACCGAGCCCGCGCCATTCGAAGTGCGGGCGCAACGCGAACACGGTGCCCATCAGTTTCAGTGCGGCGGGATTGCCGTGCTCCGGTACCACCCTCTTGTACTGGTTTTCCACCTCGCACCGGCCTTCGCGGATCTGCCGCAGCAGCATAGCGACCGACGCGAGGATGTCCAACGGCTCGAAACCCGCCACCACCAACGGCTTTCGGTAGACGTCCGGGACGAACCGGTAGGGCCGGTTGCCGACCACCGTCGACACATGGCCCGGGCCGATGAACCCGGACAGGCGCAGGTCCGGTGATTCCAGGATCGCCTTGATCGGCGGCACGATCGTGACGTGGTTGCAGAACACGCTGAAGTTGGACAACCGCAGCTCGCGTGCGCGCACCAGCGTCACCGCGGTGGACGGAGCGGTGGTCTCGAAGCCGATGGCGAAGAACACCACCTGGCGGCCGGGGTTGTCGAGCGCGATCTTCAGCGCGTCCAAGGGGGAGTAGACGAACCGAACGTCGGCGCCTCGTGCTTTCGCGTCGAGCAGGCTGCCCGCCGAACCGGGTACCCGCATCATGTCGCCGAAGCAGGTGAAGATCACGCCGGGTTGGCCGGCCAGCCACATCGCGTCGTCGATGCGGCCCATCGGAATCACACAGACCGGGCAGCCCGGACCGTGCACCAGTTCGACGTTGTCGGGCAACAGGTGTTCGATGCCGTGCCGGTAGATGGTGTGGGTGTGCCCGCCGCACACTTCCATGAACTTGAAGTGCCCGGGACCGCTTCCGGCGAGATGCTCGATCGCGGTCAGCAGCGTGCGGGCCGCCGCGGGATCCCGGAATTCGTCGACGAATTTCATTGCGCCCCCTAGACGATCGCGGAAGAGTCGAACGCTTCAAGCTCGGTGGTGTAGGCCTCGCCGAGCTTCTTGATGGCTGCCAACGTGAGCAGTGCTTCGGTCTCGTCGATCTTGGCCATCGCGAAGCCGACGTGCACCAGTACCCAGTCGTCGGGCTGCGGCGGGTCACCTTCCAACAGGCGCACGCTGATGGTGCGCTGCACGCCGCTGACGTCGACTTTGGCCAAATGGTTTGCGGGATCGGTGATCGCGACGATCCGCCCAGGGATGCCAAGGCACATCGGCCGTCTCCTTTCTGGTGTCAGCAGATTCGCGGCAGCGGGTCGCCGACCAGCATGTCGACGATCCGGGTGCCACCGAATCCGGTTCGTAGCAGTACGCTTTCGCGCGGTTCGGTCACGATCTCCCCGATGTCGGCGGCATCGACTCCCAGGGGGTGCGAGCGCAGGGCTGCCAGACCCGCATCGGCTTCTCCGGCCGCGACGACGGCGATGAACTTTCCTTCGTTGGCGACATACAGCGGGTCGATGCCCAGGAGTTCACACGCGCCGTTGACCGTCGGGTGCACCGGCAGGCGTTGCTCGTCCAGCAACACCCCGAGCCCGCAGGACTGCGCGAGTTCGTTGCAGACGGTGCCCACCCCGCCCCGGGTGGCGTCGCGCAGCCACCGGGTGTTCGGCGCGGCGGCCATCAGCAGTTCGACGAGTGGGCTCAGTGACGCTGTGTCCGAGGCGATGTCGGCCTCGATGGCCAGATCGCCCCGGGCCAGCAGAACCGCCATGCCGTGATCGCCCATCGACCCCGACAGCAGCACTCTGTCGCCGGCCCGTACCGCGGTGGCCGTCAGGGCGCGCTCCGCGGGTATGACGCCGGCGCCGGTGGTGGTGATGAACACACCGTCGGCCGCACCGTTGGGCACCACCTTGGTGTCACCGGTGACGATCTGCACACCGGCGTCGGCCGCCGCGGCCGCCATGTCCGCCACGATCTCTCGCAGCTCCGCGATCGGGAAACCCTCTTCGAGCACGAACGCCGCCGAGATCCAGGACGGCACCGCGCCGGCCATCGCGAGGTCGTTGCAGGTGCCGTGCACGGCCAGGGCCCCGATCGAGCCGCCCGGAAACCGTCTGGGCTGCACCACGAATGAGTCGGTGGACATCGCGACCCGCTGGCCGCCGGGCAGGGTGAGCACCGCGCCATCACCGAGCGACTCGAGCAGCGGGTTGCGAAAGGCCTCCAGGAACACGGCGTCCACCAGTGCCGCCGAGGCTTTGCCGCCGGCTCCGTGTGCCAGCGTGATGTGGTCGTCGAGCAGGCGGGGACGTCGCCGGCGGAACGATTCGATGCGTTCGATCACCTGGCCCTCGGCGAACTGCGGTCCCGATGAAAGGTATTCGCCTGCCGTGTTTTTCATGCCACCCCCACCGTCTGATCACACTTGTCCTGAACTGCCAGCCAGAGCCGGTAACCGAGCAGGGCCTGGGCTTCCTGGATCCGGTGCACGCTCTGGGACGCAACGGTGAAGCAGGCGTCCACATCCGGGTTGCCGGCGAACGCGCCGCCGTCGTAGCCGGCGAATCCGACGGTGTACAGATCGCGTCGGCGGGCCTCGGCGAGCGCGGTGAGCAGGTTCGGTGAGTTGCCGCTGGTGGACATGGCAACCGCGATGTCGCCGGGCTGCGCCCGAGCGATCAGCTGACGGGCGAATACCAACTCGAACCCGACGTCGTTGCCCAGCGCGGTGACGATGGCCTGGTCGGTGGTCAAAGACCAGGCGGGCAAGGGTTTTCCGGTGGGAGGACGGGCGAACAAGCCGGCCAGCGTGGTGCAGTCGGTGCTGCTGCCGCCGTTGCCGAAGGTGAACATCCGTCCGCCCGTGCTGAACCGGCGGGCCAGTTCGCTTGTGACCCGGGCCAGCAGGTCGGCATTGGCGGCCAGCGTGGCGCGCCGTACCGCGAGGCTCTCGGCGGCTTTGGCCCGGGCGGACGCGGCCAGGTCCGCCAACAGCGATTCGGGGTTGTCTTCCTGCGCGTCGATGAACGGGTACAGGAAGTCGGTGGGCTCGTGCTGCATGATCAGACCTCCGGTCCGGTGCGCGAGATCGCCGTCCCCGCATGCACCAGCACCAGGTCGCCGGCGGCGACCGGTCCGATCAGGGTGGTGAGCACCGTTTCGGTGCCCCGTGCCGTACGTATGGCGGCATGGTCGCGGTCCGTCGCGGCCAGCACCTCTCCGAGTCGTCCCTCGTCGCTGCAGGTGACGCAAACATCCTCGGGGGCTTCTGTTTTCAACAGGCCGGGGTGTTCGAAACACACGTGCGTCAGTTCCCAGAGCAGGTGGTAGAACAACACGAAGCCGCCCGTCGCGGGCACCCGGGGATCGGGATCGTCCGACCACAGCACATGGTCGGCGGCGCCGGGTTCGGGCCGGGCGCCGCTGCCGATCCAGATCGTGGTGGCACCCCAGGCCGGGCTGCGGCGCATCACCGATCGCACGTCGGGATCGTCGGCGCCGGCGACCGCGATCACCAGGTCGCCGGGGCGTACCGAGATTCGCACCAGGTCCACCAGGTCCGGCCCCGTGAGCGCGACCGCCGGCAGCGCCCGCTTGCCCACGATCACCGGATGCACGAATTCGACCGCGATGTGCCTGGCATGCGGTTCCCACGACGGCGCGATCGACCACATGGTGGCGCCCGCCGCGAACCGCCTGGCGACGGTGAAAGCGGCTCCCGCCAGGTCGGCGGCCAGATCGGCGCCGAGTTCGCGATCCATGGCGGTGCTCATCGGTGTTCCTCCTCTCGCGCGATCAGCATGGCGACCGCGGCCTGGCCCAGCGCCAGCCCGCCGTCATTCGGCGGCACGAGGCGGTGGGTCAGGACCTCGAAATCTCTGTCGTGCAGGCGGTTCAGGCACTGTTGAAGTAACAGCACGTTCTGAAACACGCCACCGGTGAGGCCGACCAACCGGGTCGGCCCAGCCACCCGGCACACCAACTCGGCAACAGCATCGGCCAGTGCCCGGTGAAAGCCCGCGGCCAGCGCTGCCGGTGGCACGCCGTCGCGCAGCGCCGCCACCATCGCCCGCACCATCGGAGCCGGGTCGATCATCGCGTCGGCGCCGATGGCGAATTCCAGCGGTGCGGAGGCCGTCGCAGTCTGCGCCAGAGCCTCCAGTTCGACGGCGGCTTGTCCCTCGTAGTCGATCCGGTGCCGCACGCCCAACAGGGAGGCGACCGCGTCGAACAACCGGCCCATACTCGAGCACGGCACGCAAGCCGTGCCGGTGTCCAGAAGAGAACGCAGCAGCCGCAATTCATCGGTCGTGGCGGCGATGACGGGCGCCAGGTCGCCATCCCAGCCGACCCCGGCCTGCCGCAGCTGGGACAGGGCCATCCGCCACGGATTGCGCACCGCCGCGTCGCCGCCGGGCAGCGGCACCGGACGCAGCTGCCCGGCCCGCCGGAACCGGTGACTGTCGCGGCCCAGGGTGAGAATCTCCCCGCCCCAGACCGTGCCGTCGCATCCGTAGCCGGTGCCGTCGAAGGCCACGCCGACGATCGGCTCACCGAGTCGCCCGTGCTCGGCGAGCAGCGAGACGACGTGTGCGTGGTGGTGCTGGACGAGGTCCAGTGGCCGGCCCTCCCGGTGGCGTTCGGCCCAGGCGCGGGTGTGATAGCCGGGGTGCAGATCGGCGGCCAGTCGTGCCGGGCGGCCGCGCATCTCGCTGAGTTGGCCCACCGCCTGCTCGAAGGCTCGCAGGGTTTCGTAGCGGGCCATGTCGCCGATGTGCCCGGACAGGTAGGCGCGCGAACCGTCGGTGAGGCAACAGGTGTTCTTCAATTCTCCGCCCACGGCCAGCACCGGGGGGCCGTCGATGCCGAGAGCGACGGGCAGCGGCGCATAGCCACGCGAACGCCGGATGGGTAGTTCGCCCCCCTTGCGCACGCGCACCACCGAGTCGTCGCAGGGCACGTGAATGGGCCGGTCGTGGTCGAGGACGGCGTCGCACAATTGCGGAAGGCGGTGCGCGGCATCCTCTTCGGTGAAGCAGATGGGCTCCTCGGACCGGTTGGCGCTGGTCATGACCAGGGCATCCGGCGGCCCGTCGAGCAGCAGATGATGAACGGGGGAGTACGGCAGCATCAGGCCGATCAACGGATTGCCGGGCGCGACGGCCTCGGCCACCGGAGCGTCCGGCCGGCGGCGCAGCAACACGATCGGCCGCGCCGGACCGGTCAACACCGCGGCCTCGGTGTCGTCGACGAACGCATACCGCCGCGCCACCGCCAGGTCGCGCACCAGGACGGCAAAAGGTTTGCTGCCGCGTGACTTTCGGGCCCGTAGCCTGCGGACCGCCGATTCGTCGTCGACCACACAGGCAAGGTGGTAGCCGCCGATACCCTTGACGGCGACCAGGGCTCCGTCAGCCAGCGCCAGCCGGGTTGCCGCCACGGCGCCGGGTCCGTGGGTGCGCCCGGCGGGTGAGTCGAACCACAACGAAGGTCCACAGTCCGGGCAGGCGATGGGCTGGGCGTGGAACCGCCGGTCGGTGGGGTCGTGGTACTCGGCGGCGCACCGTCGGCACATGGCGAAGCCCGACATGGTGGTGGCGGGGCGGTCGTAGGGCAGTGAGCGGATGATCGTGAAGCGCGGGCCGCAGTTGGTGCAGCTGATGAACGGGTGCCGGTGGCGGCGGTCGCGCGGATCGAACATCTCGGCCAGACAGTCGTCGCACACCGCGACATCGGGTGGGATCGGTGTTGCCGGGCCGCGCACGGCCTGGCTGTCCACAATGCGGAACGCGGGTGCGGGGCCGTCGCGGACTCCGATGTCGGTCACCGACACGGAACCGACCTGGGACAGCGGAGGCGCTTGATCACGCAACCGGCGAGCGAACTCGTCCACCCGAGGGGGCTCACCCTGCACTTCGAGAAACACCGCGCCCGAATCGTTTCCGACGAAGCCTGTCAACCCCAGCTCGGTCGCGAGCCGGTGTACGAACGGGCGGAAGCCGACCCCCTGAACCACCCCGGTCACCGTGATGCGTCGCCGTACGTCCTCGGGCCGGGTCAGGGGGGCGGTGGTCACCTCAGCTGCCCTCCGGATCGGGTCCCGAGCCCATCATCTGCAGGCCGGCCAGCGCCTGCGCGGCGCCGGCGCGGTCGGTCTTCTCCACGGCGAAGCCCATATGGATGATCACCCAGTCGCCGGGCTCGACGGTCTCCTCCGGCAGCATCCCGATGTTGACCTTGCGCCGGCGGCCGGTGACGTCGACCAGGGCCAGCTGCCCCTCGTAGCCCTCCAGCATGCCGATCACCTGGCCGGGAATCCCGAGACACATCAGCACTCCTGCTCCGCCGGCGCCGAAGTCTGCAGCGCGGCAACGATTCTGTGCACCGCGCGGACCGCACGGGGCACCGCGGCGGCGACCGGTTCGCTCAGGCCCAGGTGTTCCTCCACGCTGCCGGCCTCGCAGCCGACGATCACGGTGTAGGGCGGGTTGCCGCCCAACGCCCGCAGGCTGGCGAACACGGTCTGCGGGTCCATGCTGTGCGCGTCCAGACCCGTTGCACCGGAATCGCCGTCGTGGTCGGCCTGGAATACGTGCAACATGCCCGGGGTGCCGCGGCCGGGTATGGCGTCGACCAGGACGAGCGCGTCCCACGCGTCGAGCAGGTCGTAGGCCAGGTGCATGCCTCCGATGCCGTAGTCGACGACGCGCACGTCATCGTGCTGGATCTCGGTCAGTCGTGCCACCTCGGAGCCGAAGCCGTCGTCACCGAGGAAGATGTTGCCGATGCCGGCTACCAGGATTCGCGCTGTCACGGGCCGTCCCACCCCTACATGCGCCGCAATCGTAGGTACCGCTTGGCATCCGGCAGCGAGGCCACACCCAGGCCCACCGCGGCCGCGACGACCAACGCGATCAGAGCGAGGAAAATCCAGCCTAAGACGTCCATGACGGGTTCCTTTCAGTGAGCGGTTCGATTTCGTCGGGGGAGAAGTACAGGTAGCGGCCATACCAGTCGTGCAGTTCGGCAGCCGGGTCGTCCTCCACCACCACGGCCACATGTTTGTTGCCCTCGACGTCCTCATGCACCGACGTGACGCGCGCGGTCTTGCCGGCCACGAAGATGTCCTGCGCGTCGGCGTTGCGCCGCGGCCGAAGTACGACCCGGCTGCCCCGGGCGACCCGAACTCCGTGCACCAGGACGGCGTCGACCTCGGGGCGAACCGCGTTGTCGGCCAGTGGGTCCCACCAGTCGACCCCGTCGGGTATCTCGGGGACGAGCCCGGCGGCGCGGTGTGGGTCGCGCAGCACACCGTGCAGGCGGCCCATGTCCTCGGCCGACATCGCGTCACACCGGTCGATGATCTGTGCCGCCCGCGCATCCGTGGCGCGGGCCTGGGCTTTCTCTTCGTCGGTCATCGTCATCACGCGCAGCGTGAGGATCTCGTCGATCTCGGTGCAGTCGAAGAGTGCGGTGCCGCTCTGTTCGGCCACTTCGGGGTGGTCGTAGAGGATGATCGGCGAGATCAGCAACATGTCGTGTGCGCCCGGCGGCCCGGCCAGCACCGGGAAACACCGATGCTGGGTGCACCGCGAGGCCGCGCCGGCCGCGCCGGCCGGGGGCTCCAGCAGTGAAATGAACTCGCCGCCAACGGCTTCGGCGATCACATGAGTGCCGATCATCGAGCGCGCCAGGGCATCGTTCTTGTCCGTGGCCGCCGCCCCGGCATTGGCCAGGTGCACGGAGATCCGCAGCAGGTCGCCGTCGGGCTCGACGGAGACGGTGAGCCGGCCCCACACCTCGTGCCGCTCGCGAACCAGGCGGCCACCGTCGACCGCTTCGATATCGGTTGCGGGCGCGGCTGTTACGGGCAGCGTCCAAGGCGCGTCGTTCAGGGGCAACGGGCCGAAACATCTTTCGCACTCCACCGCTTCGTCCCAGGTCAGCCATGACCCGGCCGGGGTGGTCAGTTCGCCGACCGCCTCGAAGCCGCCGGCAACCGCGCGTTGCGCGTGGCGGCGCTGCAGCTGCAGGAAACGCACCACCAGGGTGATCGCATCGGCGGAGCGGACCAGAAACTGCGCTGCCAGGGCGTCGTCCTCGCCGTGTCCGTCCGCGGCCGCGCCCGGCGGGCCGAGTACGCCGAATTGCCAACGGGATTGATTCTTGCTCGATGTCCCGCGATAGGGGTACAGCAGGTAGCCCTCGTACAGCACCGCGTCGGCGACGGCGCGGGCCCGGTCCCGGCTCATGGGGCGGCCTCCCGTTGCGAGGCGTCGGCCAGCAGCGCGGTCACCGCGTGGTCGAGGTCCAGCAGCCCGCGCGCCGACTTGTATCCGGCCAGCGCCGAGACGGTCTCGTGTCTCAGGCGGACCCATCCGGTGCTGGGGTAATGCAGGGCGATGAGGTCGCGCCAGACGCCGACCGGCATGTCGTAGCGGTCCTCGCAGTCCCACGAGACCTGTTGCACCGAGAACCCGCGCGGTGATGTCACGAAAATGGTCCCGCTGAACAGGAATTGCAGGGGCAGGGTGCCGTGGTCGAGCGCGTGCAGGTATTTCGCGGCCGCGACCTCGAAGTCGTACGTGCACTCCAGTGGCAGTGCCACCGTGGTGGTGCCGGAGAACCCCGGCACCATGGCGCCACAGTGTTGCCACAGGAAGGTGCGCTGGGTGGTCGCCCAACGGTCCCGGGTGCCGAACAGGTCGGTGAGGCCGGCCGCCTCTTCGTCGTTGTAGGGCCGGCGCAGTGGTTCGATGCGCACCTGGCAACGCAGCGCGATCGCGTGCACGGGATCGTGCGGGCTGGCCACGACGCGGACGCGCGCGGTCAGCATCGGAGTGACGGCATACGGTTCGGGTGTCACGTCCAGCACCGCGAAGGACACGTCCAGGTGTTCGGTCATGGCGGTGTCTGACGAGCGCGCGCCGCGATCCGCGCGAAGAAACCGTCGATGAAGTCCCGCGCCTCCTGCCCCCCGTCGAACCCGCGCCACAGCATGCGCAGCCGGCCGACGAATTCGTAGCAGGCGTCGATCGGCACCAGGAATGTCTGCGGCGCTCCGGTTTCGGGCACCCGCACCAGGAGTGCCTCGACGTCGTCGGCCAACAGGTCGACGCGGCGATCGGCGGCCCGGACGGCGTTCCACATGTCCAGGTCCAGCTCGGACTCGCACGCCCCCGCCGGCCCGGGATAGAACGCGACGGTGCGGCCTAGCGCCGAGTTGGTGAAGAAGAACGCCACCCCGACGGGAATCTGCATCGCCTCCCAGGCCCGCCGGTCGAGCGCGAAGTCGGTGAACGCCAGATACCGGTCGGGCACCGCGCGGTAGCGCAGTTCGGCGTGCGGGTCGGTGAACAACAGGTAGCAGCCGCGGCAGACGCACATCAGTTGCCGGCCCGCCACGTTGACCACGTGCTGGTGCTCGTCGGCTATCGACTCCGCACACATCTCGCACCGCTCCCCGGCCTGCTCCTGACGTCGCGGGCTGCTGATGCGGGACAACACGTCGTAGGGGCTGGTCATGCCGAAGCCCCCAGCACTTCGCGCGGCAGCGCCACCGACAGCGCCCCGTCCCGGGTCAGCAGCGGCAACGGCTCGAGGTGGCAGCCGGGGCCTGCTCCGGCCTGGGTAACGTCGAATTCCGTTCCACAGCGCGGGCATTGGAGCAGTTTTCGGTGCAGCTGCGCACCCGCCAGCGTGTCGTCGCACACCGGGCAGCGGTCCCGGTAGGCCAGGAGCTGTTCGTCCACTCGGCACGCCAGCACCGTGGCATCGGCGACCAGGAAGCCGGCGACCTCGCCGGGTGCCAGGTCGGCCAACTCCGGCACCGGATGCCATTCCGTGCCACCGTCAGGGTGCAGGTGCGCCAGAAGTGATTGTGCCGGAATGACATCGGTGTGCTCGGCGGTCACCACCTCGATCTCGTCGATCTCCGGCGCGGCGGCCCTTATCGCATCCTGCACCGCCAGCTCCAACGTGACCGCCGAGGAGGGACAGCTCTTGCAGCTGCCCTGAAAGCGCAGCCGCGCCGTCCCGTCGGCGACCTCGACCAACTCGACGTCGCCGCCGTGCGAGCCCAGGTAGGGCCGTACCCGGTCCAGCGCGTCACCGACCCGGCGCCGCACGTCGTGCGGATGCAGGCCGTGGACCAGGAGCAGGCTGGCCACCAGGTCGTCGGTGGCCAGCCGCTCGGCCAACTGCGGACCCACCTGGGCCATGATCCGTTGCAGCCCGGCCCCGTACAGCCCGACCACCTCCCGGACCAGCTGCTGCGCGCGGTCATGGGCGGCGGGTCCGCTCGTCGCGCAGGAATCCAGCAGCGTCTGGATCCGATCACCCGCAGCGCGCCACTGTGTCTCGTGCGCAGGGGATTCCGGGCGATCCACCATCTCTCACTCCGTTGCGGGTGACTGGGTGGGAGTATGCAGTCTCTCCAGCGTCTTGCCCTTGCCCAGATACATGTGCACGCCGCAGGGCAGGCACGGATCGAAGCTGCGCACCGTGCGCATCACGTCGATGCCCTTGAAGTTCTCCCGGTCGTTCTCCTCGAAGATCGGCTGTCCCTGCACCGCGTCCTCGTAGGGGCCCGGCGTGCCGTAGCTGTCGCGCGGGTTGGCGTTCCACGGGGTGGGCGGATAGGGGTGGTAGTTGGCGATCTTGCCGTCGCGGATCACCATGTGGTGGCTCAGCACGCCGCGCACCGCCTCGGTGAAGCCGCAGCCGATGCCCTCGTCGGGAACCTCGAACTTCTCCCAGGTTTTCGTTCGGCCGGCCCGGATCTCGGCCAGCGCCTTCTCGGCGAAGTAGAGTCCGCACGCCGCCGCGTAGGCCTGGAAGTAGGTGCGCGCCCGGTTGCGTTCGAGGGTGTTGGAGCCGTGCCTGGGCACCTTCCACTCGAATTCCACCGGGCCCTTCAGCGCCGTCTTGGGCAGGTTGATCTTGACGCTGTTGCCGGTGGCCTTGACGTAGCCGATGTCGACCAGTCCGGCCAGCGCGGTCGACCACAACCGGGCCAACGGGCCGCCGCCGGTGTCCAGCGCCAAGTGGTCCTTGCCGTCGAACCAGCGCGGTGACATCACCCAGCTGTAGTTGCCGCCGTCCATCTCGCGCTTCTGCGGATGCGGGTTGGTGTGCTGGTTCCACGGGTGCCGCCGGTCGATCGGGTTGCCCAGCGGGTCGGTCTTGACGAACATCTCCTGGTCGGTCCAGTCGTCGTAATACGAACTGCCCAAAAGGATCCGGATGCCCAGGTTGATGTCGACCAGGGAATGGGTGACCAGCTTGCCGTCGACGACGACGCCGGGGGTGACGTACATCGCGTTACCCCAGCGCTCCATGTCCTTGTATTCGAAGTTGCACACCTCCGGGTCCTGGAACGAGCCCCAGCAACCCAGCAGGGTGCGGCGCAGACCGACCTTCTCGTAACCGGGCAGCGCCTCGTAGAAGAAGTCGAACAGGTCGTCGTGCATCGGGACGACCTTCTTCATGAACTCGACGTAGCGCATCAACCGGGTCATGTAGTCGGTCATCAGCTGGATGGTGGCCACCGTGCCGACCCCGCCGGGGTACAGCGTGGAGGGATGCACGTGACGCCCTTCCATGAGACAGAACATCTCTCGGGTCCAGCGGCTGACTTGCAGTGCCTCGCGGTAGAACTCACCGCTGAACGGGTTCAGCGAGCGCATGATGTCGGCGATCGTCTTGTACCCGTGCGCGTCGGCGTGCGGAGCCTGGGTCTTCTCCGCCTTGGCCAGCACACCTGGGTTGGTCTCGGCGACCATCTTCTCGCAGAAGTCCACACCCACCAGGTTCTCCTGGAAGATGTTGTGGTCGAACATGTATTCCGCGGCCTCGCCCAGGTTGACGATCCATTCGCCGATGTGCGGCGGCTTGACGCCGTAGGCCATGTTCTGCGCGTAGCAGGAGCAGGTGGCGTGGTTGTCGCCGCAGATGCCGCAGATGCGGCTGGTGATGAAGTGGGCGTCGCGGGGGTCTTTGCCCTTCATGAAGATCGAGTAGCCGCGGAAGATCGACGACGTGCTGTGGCACTCGACCACTTCCCGGTTCTCGAAGTCGATCTTGGTGTAGATGCCGAGGCTGCCGACGATCCGGGTGATGGGGTCCCAGGCCATCTCGACGAGCTGACCGGGTTCCCGCTTGGAAGTTGACGGTTCGGGAATGATGGTTGTCATAGCGAATACTGCTCTCCGCCCTGCGGGCTGTGTGGAGGATGAGGCCGGCCGCGACCGGCCCGGCGCTCACCAGGTTCGGCGGGCTCCGGTGACCAGTTCGGTGCCCTTGTGGCGCCAGCGAGGTTCCTTGTCGACCGTCTTTGCGGTGATATGGCGCAGGCTTCGGATCACGGTCCCGTACAGACCCGATGCGGTGCTGGACAGCTTGCCGCCCGGCGGTTCGTCCATGAACGGCATGAACTTGTCCGGGAATCCGGGCATGGTGCAGCCGATGCAGATGCCGCCGACGTTGGGGCAACCGCCGATGCCGTTGATCCAGCCTCGCTTGGGCACGTTGCACTTCACCACGGGGCCCCAACAGCCAAGTTTGACAATGCATTTCGGTGACCCGTATTCGGTGGCGAAGTCACCCTGCTCGTAGTAGCCGGCCCGGTCACAGCCTTCGTGCACGGTCTGGCCGAACAACCACTTGGGGCGCAGTGCGTCGTCGAGTGGGATCATCGGCGCCTGGCCGGTGGCCATGTACAGCAGGTACGTCAGCGTCTCGGACAGGTTGTCGGGATGGATCGGGCACCCGGGCACGCAGACGATCGGTATGCCGGCCTTGCTCTTCCAGTCCCAGCCGAGGTAGTCGGGGACTCCCATCGCCCCGGTCGGGTTACCCGCCATCGCGTGGATTCCGCCATAGGTGGCGCAGGTCCCGACGGCGACGATCGCGGTGGCCTTGGGCGCCAGCCGATCCAGCCACTCGCTGGTCGTCATCGGCTGGCCGGTGGCCGGGTCGTTGCCGAACCCGCACCAGTAGCCTTCGCTCTTGATCTGCTCGTTGGGGATGGATCCCTCGACGACCAGCACGAAGGGTTCCAGCTCACCCCGGTCGGCTTTGAAGAACCACGCGAGGAAGTCGTCGGCCCCTCCAGTGGGTCCGCATTCGAAGTCGATCAGCGGCCAGTGCACGGCGACTTGAGGGAGTCCGGGCAAGGCACCCAAGGCGATTTCTTCGACACTGGGCTGGGTGGCGGCAGTCAACGCCACCGAATCGCCGTCACAACTGAGGCCGGCGTTGATCCACAGAACGTGAATCAACGTTTGTTCTGCTTTGACTGCTGCTTCTGTTGGCATACTGCAGCTTTCCGGGGCCCGGGCTGCGGCCCCCTACGCCGCCGGAGTCGACCGTCGGCCCACTTGCGCGGCGCTATTCTCAGGCCTACTCGCGCTGTCCGGCAATGTCAACGGCTCGTTGCCGGAACGTCGTCGCACACACGTCAGGTCAGGGCCTGCCATGGCACCAAAATAGCTGTCGGGCTGCAAGATTCAGAACTGTCGCGATTGCTCGACGTAGAGGCTGCGGGCAAACTTATTGTCGTTCGCGTTATTTCTGTCATGCACATCGTTCGCAAGAAATATCCGATTGCGAAATGCCGCCATCCTGAGTCACTTTCATGACACATCCAGCGATGCCACCAGGAACTCGTCGCCTTGCAGTATCTCGACGTCCGGGCTTTCGCACCGCGGACACCAGATGGACCATTGCGAAGCGATTTCCGACCGACCGCCGCAGGCGGCGCAACGCACTTCGGCCGGGACGTGCTCGAGCTCCAGCTCGGCGTCGGGCATGCCCTCGGCATCGCGCACCAAAGTCCAACAAAACGACAAGGATTCGGGCACCACTTGCCGAAGCGCGCCGACTCGCACCCGCACCCGCTCGACGTGACGCCCCGCGGCGTGGGACTTGACCACCCCGGCGATCGCCTGGCACAGCGAGAGCTCATGCACCGTCGCCAACATTAGCACTCCGAAAACCGCTGCGGGTCAGAACAACTGGCGGAAGAATCCGGTGACGTTGGTGCCGACATTGGCGATGCCGGTGATGAGGTCGGGGGTTTGGAAGTTGTTGGTGCCGGTGTTGTAGAGGCCGGTGATGTAGGTGCCGGTGTTGAGGATGCCGGCGAGGTTTTGGCCGTAGTTTTGCCAGCCGCTGGTGAAGCCGGTGGTGATGGGGTCGAGGACGGCGGTGTTGAGGAAGCCGCTGGTTCCGTAGCCGGTGTTGAAGAAGCCGCTGCTGTTGCCGCCGCCGGTGTTGCCGAAGCCGCTGCTGGGGTGGGTGGTGGTGTTTCCGAGTCCGGAGAATTGCAGCAGTGTGTAGGTGTTGGTGTAGTCGACCAGGAACGCGCCGGCGGACTCGTCGGGGACGTTGGGATCGCCGAAGAAGTAATTGATGCTGGTGTGGATCGGTATGTCGAGGCTGAAGTTGATGCCGATGTTGTCGGCGCGCCAGAACAGGCCGATGTTTTGGTTTCCGGCGATGAAGGCGCCGGTGTTGAGGTTGCCGGTGTTGCCCAGGCCGGTGTTGGTGTTGCCGATGTTGTCGGCGCCGGTGTTGGTGTTGCCGATGTTGTGGGCGCCGGTGTTGTAGTTGCCGATGTTGAGGTGGCCGGTGTTGAAGGTGCCGATGTTGTGGTTGCCGAAGTTGTAGTTGCCGGGGTTGAGGTTGCCGGTGTTGTAGTTGCCGGTGTTGAAGTTGCCGGTGTTGTGGTGGCCGGAGTTGAAGAAGCCGGTGTTGCCGGTGCCGGAGTTGAACAGGCCGGTGTTGCCGGTGCCGGAGTTCAAGCCGCCGAAGCCGATTTGGTTGTCGCCGGTCAGGCCGATGCCGATGTTGCCGGTGCCGGTGTTGGCCAGGCCGATGTTGTGGTTGCCGGTGTTGGCCAGGCCGAAGTTGAAGTCGCCGAGGTTGGCCAGGCCCCAGTTGTTGTTGCCGGTGTTGGCGCTGCCGAAGTTGTTTGAGCCCCAGTTGGCGTTGCCGATGTTGGTGCTGCCCAGGTTGCCGCT
This sequence comes from Mycobacterium sp. Z3061, assembly GCF_031583025.1. NCBI lineage: Bacteria > Bacillati > Actinomycetota > Actinomycetes > Mycobacteriales > Mycobacteriaceae > Mycobacterium > Mycobacterium pumcae. Next base: position 2,378,678 of record NZ_CP134062.1, read on the forward strand.
GCCGACGTTGGTGTTGCCTTCGTTGCCCAGGCCGAAGTTGAAGTTGCCCCAGTTGCCGTTGCCGACGTTGCCGCCGCCGAGGTTGCCCCAGCCCAGGTTGGCGGGGCTGGTGTAGGTGATGCCGAACAGGCCGGCCAGGTTGTGTCCGCTCATGCCGATGCCGGAGAGGATGTCGAGGTTGGCGGGGTTGAGGGTGGAGAGGTCGCCGGCGTTGAAGATCCCGGAGATGGCGTTGCCGACGTTGCCTAGGCCGGAGGCGAATGCGTCGGAGTCGGCGGTGAAGTTGAGCATGCCGGAGGTGCCGCTGCCGGTGTTGCCGAAGCCGGAGATGCCGCCGCCGAAGCCGTAGTTGAAGAAGCCGGAGGAGGGGGAGGTGGTGGCGTTGAAGAAGCCGGTGCCGGCGGGGATGGTGAACAAGGTGATGGAGTTGGACACGGTGATGCCGGTGTCGCCGAGGATGGTTTGGGGCAGGGGGATGGTGGCGGAGAAGCCGGCGGTGCCGTTGTGGTCGGCGGTGTTGAAGAAGCCGTTGTTGGAGCTGCCGGTGTTGAAGGCGCCGGTGTTGAGGTCGCCGGGGTTGGCGATGCCGGTGTTGAGGTTGCCGACGTTGTAGGCGCCGGTGTTGGAGTCACCGGCGTTGCCGAAGCCGGTGTTGAGGTTTCCGGAGTTGTTCCAGCCGGTGTTGTAGTCCCCGGAGTTGGCGAAGCCGCTGTTGGCTTGGCCGGAGTTGTACCAGCCGGTGTTGTAGTGCCCGGAGTTGGCCCAGCCCCAGTTGCCGTCTCCGGTGTTGGCCATGCCGTAGTTGTGGGTGCCGGCGTTGAGTAGGCCGAAGTTGTAGTCACCGGCGTTGAGCAGGCCGACGTTGGCGGTGCCGGCGTTGAGTAGGCCGACGTTGCTGGTGCCGGCCAGCAGCAGGCCGAGGTTGGCGTCGCCGGTGGTGAGCAGGCCGACGTTGGCGTTTCCGGCGTTGAACAGGCCGGTGTTGTTGGTCCCGGAGTTGAATAGGCCGGTGTTGCCGGTGCCGGAGTTGAAGCCGCCGATGCCGATCTGGTGGTCGCCGGTCAGGCCGATGCCGATGTTGCCGGTGCCGGTGTTGGCCAGGCCGAAGTTGTAGTCGCCGGTGTTGGCCAACCCGAGGTTGTAGCTGCCGTTGTTGGCCCAGCCCAGGTTGAGGTTGCCCAGGTTGGCCAGCCCGAAGTTGTTGGAGCCCCAGTTGGCGATGCCCAGGGGGTTGGCGTCGCCGAGGTTGGCCACGGCCAGGAAGTTGTGGTCGCCGATGTTGGCGGTGGCCAAGATGTTGTAGCTGCCTTGGTTGGCGTTGGCGAAGAAGTTCCAGGCCCCGATGTTGGCGTCGCCGAAGTAGTTGCGGTAGCCGATGTTGGCGTTGCCGGCGTTGTTGTGGCCGATGTTGGCGCTGCCCACGGCCCAGTTGCCGGTGTTGCCGCCGCCGGTGAGGAAGTCGCCGGTGTTGCCGCTGCTGGAGAAGGGGTTCAGGAACGGGGGCAGGAAGGAGAAGCCCAGGCCGTCGTAGTTGCCCAGGTTGCCGTTGCCGTAGTTGAAGTTGCCGACCGTTGCCGTTGCCGATGTTCCAGAACCCGACATCGGCGAAGCCGATGTTGTGGGGCAGGGCGGTGAAGATGTCGATACCCGACAGATTCGAGCCGATGTTGCCGAACCCGGAGACCACCGCCAGGGCACCCTGACCCGCGTTGTAGATGCCCGAGACCCTGACTCCGGTGTTCAGCGCCCCCGAGAGCAGCCCGCCGATGTTGCCCAGCCCTGAGCTCAACCCACTGCCACCGGAGGCGATGTTGAACAACCCTGAGCTGCCCGACCCGTAATTGCCGAATCCCGAGGAATTCCCCGCCCCGGTATTGAAAAAGCCCGAGGACTCCGACGTCGTCACATTCCCGAACCCCGGCTCCCCACCGACAGAGAACAACGTATGCAACGTCGTCTGCACCGTATACGGCATGTTCTGATACGCGGCCAATTGCGCGTAATAGAAAGCCGGACTGTTGTAGGCCACGAAGAACGTGTCCTTGTATGAGGTGGTTTGTGTGACGGCATAACTGAGGGTGATGAGGCCTTCGCCGTTGCCGCGCCAGAAGAGGCCGTTGTTGCGGTCGCCGGAGATGAAGGCGCCGGTGTTGAGGTTGCCGGTGTTGGCGTATCCGGTGTTGATGTTGCCGGGGTTGTAGTCGCCGGTGTTGGTGTCTCCGACGTTGAAGCTGCCGGTGTTGTAGTTACCGGGGTTGGCGAAGCCGGTGTTGTGATCGCCGGTGTTGTGGCCGCCGGTGTTGAAGTTGCTCCGAGTTCCACCAACCCGAGTTGGCCACACCGGAATTGGCCCAGCCGGTGTTGTAGTTGCCGGAGTTGGTGAAGCCCCAGTTGCCGGTGCCGGAGTTCAGCCAGCCGGTGTTGCCGGTGCCGGCGTTGAGGAACCCGGAGTTACCCGAACCGGAGTTGAACAACCCGGTGTTGGCGGTGCCCGAGTTCCAGCCGCCGAAGCCGAACTGGTTGTCCCCGGTCAACCCGATCCCGATGTTGCCGCTGCCGGTATTGGCCAACCCGATATTGCCGTCTCCGGTATTGGCGAACCCGAAATTCAGACTCCCCGCGTTGCCGCTGCCGATGTTCAGACTGCCCAGGTTCCCCGAGCCGAAGTTCACACTGCCCAGGTTCCCGAAACCCAGATTCGACGACCCCAGATTGCCCCACCCGAAATTCAGACTCCCCAGATTCCCCCACCCAGATTCGAATCCCCCACACTCCCACTACCCACATTGAAATTCCCCAGATTCCCCCCACCCACATTGAACTGACCCACATCCCCCCAACCAAAGTTCATCTGACCCACGTTGGCGATACCGAAGTTCAGCCCACCGCTGAAGTAGCCGCTGATGTCCTGGCCGGTGTTTGCCAGGCCGGTGATGAGGTCGGGGGTTTGGAAGTTGTTGGTGCCGGTGTTGTAGAGGCCGGTGATGTAGGTGCCGGTGTTGAGGATGCCGGCGAGGTTTTGGCCGTAGTTTTGCCAGCCGCTGGTGAAGCCGGTGGTGATGGGGTCGAGGACGGCGGTGTTGAGGAAGCCGCTGGTGCCGTAGCCGGTGTTGAAGAAGCCGCTGCTGTTGCCGCCGCCGGTGTTGCCGAAGCCGCTGCTGGGGTGGGTGGTGGTGTTTCCGAGTCCGGAGAACTGCAGCAGTGTGTAGGTGTTGGTGTAGTCGACCAGGAACGCGCCGGCGGACTCGTCGGGGACGTTGGGATCGCCGAAGAAGTAATTGATGCTGGTGTGGATCGGTATGTCGAGGCTGAAGTTGATGCCGATGTTGTCGGCGCGCCAGAACAGGCCGATGTTTTGGTTGCCGGCGATGAAGGCGCCGGTGTTGAGGTTGCCGGTGTTGCCCAGGCCGGTGTTGGTGTTGCCGATGTTGTCGGCGCCGGTGTTGGTGTTGCCGATGTTGTGGGCGCCGGTGTTGTAGTTGCCGATGTTGAGGTGGCCGGTGTTGAAGGTGCCGATGTTGTGGTTGCCGAAGTTGTAGTTGCCGGGGTTGTAGTTGCCGGTGTTGTAGTTGCCGGTGTTGAAGGATCCGGTGTTGTGGTGGCCGGAGTTGAAGAAGCCGGTGTTGCCGGTGCCGGAGTTGAACAGGCCGGTGTTGCCGGTGCCGGAGTTCAAGCCGCCGAAGCCGATTTGGTTGTCGCCGGTCAGGCCGATGCCGATGTTGCCGGTGCCGGTGTTGGCCAGGCCGATGTTGTGGTTGCCGGTGTTGGCCAGGCCGAAGTTGAAGTCGCCGAGGTTGGCCAGGCCCCAGTTGTTGTTGCCGGTGTTGGCGCTGCCGAAGTTGTTTGAGCCCCAGTTGGCGTTGCCGATGTTGGTGCTGCCCAGGTTGCCGCTGCCGACGTTGGTGTTGCCTTCGTTGCCTAGGCCGAAGTTGAAGTTGCCCCAGTTGCCGTTGCCGACGTTGCCGCCGCCGAGGTTGCCCCAGCCCAGGTTGGCGGGGCTGGTGTAGGTGATGCCGAACAGGCCGGCCAGGTTGTGTCCGCTCATGCCGATGCCGGAGAGGATGTCGAGGTTGGCGGGGTTGAGGGTGGAGAGGTCGCCGGCGTTGAAGATCCCGGAGATGGCGTTGCCGACGTTGCCCAGGCCGGAGGCGAATGCGTCGGAGTCGGCGGTGAAGTTGAGCATGCCGGAGGTGCCGCTGCCGGTGTTGCCGAAGCCGGAGATGCCGCCGCCGAAGCCGTAGTTGAAGAAGCCGGAGGAGGGGGAGGTGGTGGCGTTGAAGAAGCCGGTGCCGGCGGGGATGGTGAACAAGGTGATGGAGTTGGACACGGTGATGCCGGTGTCGCCGAGGATGGTTTGGGGCAGGGGGATGGTGGCGGAGAAGCCGGCGGTGCCGTTGTGGTCGGCGGTGTTGAAGAAGCCGTTGTTGGAGCTGCCGGTGTTGAAGGCGCCGGTGTTGAGGTCGCCGGGGTTGGCGATGCCGGTGTTGAGGTTGCCGACGTTGTAGGCGCCGGTGTTGGAGTCTCCGGCGTTGCCGAAGCCGGTGTTGAGGTTTCCGAGTTGTTCCAGCCGGTGTTGTAGTCCCCGGAGTTGGCGAAGCCGCTGTTGGCTTGGCCGGAGTTGTACCAGCCGGTGTTGTAGTGCCCGGAGTTGGCCCAGCCCCAGTTGCCGTCTCCGGTGTTGGCCATGCCGTAGTTGTGGGTGCCGGCGTTGAGTAGGCCGAAGTTGTAGTCACCGGCGTTGAGCAGGCCGACGTTGGCTTGGCCGGCGTTGAGTAGGCCGACGTTGCTGGTGCCGGCCAGCAGCAGGCCGAGGTTGGCGTCGCCGGTGGTGAGCAGGCCGACGTTGGCGTTTCCGGCGTTGAACAGGCCGGTGTTGTTGGTCCCGGAGTTGAACAGGCCGGTGTTGCCGGTGCCGGAGTTGAAGCCGCCGATGCCGATCTGGTGGTCGCCGGTCAGGCCGATGCCGATGTTGCCGGTGCCGGTGTTGGCCAGGCCGAAGTTGTAGTCGCCGGTGTTGGCCAACCCGAGGTTGTAGCTGCCGTTGTTGGCCCAGCCCAGGTTGAGGTTGCCCAGGTTGGCCAGCCCGAAGTTGTTGGAGCCCCAGTTGGCGATGCCCAGGGGGTTGGCGTCGCCGAGGTTGGCCACGGCCAGGAAGTTGTGGTCGCCGATGTTGGCGGTGGCCAAGATGTTGTAGCTGCCTTGGTTGGCGTTGGCGAAGAAGTTCCAGGCCCCGATGTTGGCGTCGCCGAAGTAGTTGCGGTAGCCGATGTTGGCGTTGCCGGCGTTGTTGTGGCCGATGTTGGCGCTGCCCACGGCCCAGTTGCCGGTGTTGCCGCCGCCGGTGAGGAAGTCGCCGGTGTTGCCGCTGCTGGAGAAGGGGTTCAGGAACGGGGGCAGGAAGGAGAAGCCCAGGCCGTCGTAGTTGCCCAGGTTGCCGTTGCCGTAGTTGAAGTTGCCGACGTTGCCGTTGCCGATGTTCCAGAACCCGACATCGGCGAAGCCGATGTTGTGGGGCAGGGCGGTGAAGATGTCGATACCCGACAGATTCGAGCCGATGTTGCCGAACCCGGAGACCACCGCCAGGGCACCCTGACCCGCGTTGTAGATGCCCGAGACCCCGACTCCGGTGTTCAGCGCCCCCGAGAGCAGCCCGCCGATGTTGCCCAGCCCTGAGCTCAACCCACTGCCACCGGAGGCGATGTTGAACAACCCTGAGCTGCCCGACCCGTAATTGCCGAATCCCGAGGAATTCCCCGCCCCGGTATTGAAAAAGCCCGAGGACTCCGACGTCGTCACATTCCCGAACCCCGGCTCCCCACCGACAGAGAACAACGTATGCAACGTCGTCTGCACCGTATACGGCATGTTGTAGTAAGCCTGTAATTGTTGTTCGTAGAAATTGGGGGCGTTGTACGAGGCAAAAAATGTATTTTTATACATTGTCGTCTCGATCACCGAGTAGTTCAGGGTGATGAGGCCCTGGCCGTTGCCGCGCCAGAAGAGGCCGTTGTTGCGGTCGCCGGAGATGAAGGCGCCGGTGTTGAGGTTGCCGGTGTTGGCGTATCCGGTGTTGATGTTGCCGGGGTTGTAGTCGCCGGTGTTGGTGTCTCCGACGTTGAAGCTGCCGGTGTTGTAGTTACCGGGGTTGGCGAAGCCGGTGTTGTGATCGCCGGTGTTGTGGCCGCCGGTGTTGAAGTTGCCCGAGTTCCACCAACCCGAGTTGGCCACACCGGAATTGGCCCAGCCGGTGTTGTAGTTGCCGGAGTTGGTGAAGCCCCAGTTGCCGGTGCCGGAGTTCAGCCAGCCGGTGTTGCCGGTGCCGGCGTTGAGGAACCCGGAGTTACCCGAACCGGAGTTGAACAACCCGGTGTTGGCGGTGCCCGAGTTCCAGCCGCCGAAGCCGAACTGGTTGTCCCCGGTCAACCCGATCCCGATGTTGCCGCTGCCGGTATTGGCCAACCCGATATTGCCGTCTCCGGTATTGGCGAACCCGAAATTCAGACTCCCCGCGTTGCCGCTGCCGATGTTCAGACTGCCCAGGTTCCCCGAGCCGAAGTTCACACTGCCCAGGTTCCCGAAACCCAGATTCGACGACCCCAGATTGCCCCACCCGAAATTCAGACTCCCCAGATTCCCCCCACCCAGATTCGAATCCCCCACACTCCCACTACCCACATTGAAATTCCCCAGATTCCCCCCACCCAGATTGAACTGACCCACATCCCCCCAACCAAAGTTGAACCGTCCCACATCCGCCAAACCGAAGTTGATGACGAGGGTGCCCGCGTCGTCGAGGAGCGCGGGCAGCGCCGCGAACGAGGGAATCGCCGCGGCCACTGACGAGGCGCCGGAGTAATAGCCGAACATGGTGGCGACGTTCTGTGCCCACATCTGCTCGTAGGTCGCTTCGGCGGCCGCGATCGCCGGAGCGTTGAGGCCGAACCAGTTCGACGTCACCAGAGATACGAACTGGGCACGGTTGGCCGCGACGATTGCCGGGGGTACCGCACTCGTGAGCGCCGACTCGAACGCCTCGGCGGCGGCCCGTACCTGAGTAGCGGCCCCCTCGGCTCCGGCCGCCGCGGCCTGCAACCAGCCGGCGTAGGGGCGGCAGCCGCCAGCATCGCGGAAGCGGCCGCACCCTGCCATGCACCGCCCACCAGACCCCGACGTCGTCGACCGAACGACGCCGCCGCCGCGCCGAGTTCGGCGGCCAACCCGTCCCAGGCCTCAGCGACGGCGAACCACGGGTCCGACCCCGCGCCCCCGTAGATGAGCGCGGAGTTGATCTCCGGTGCCAACAGCGGAAAGTCCATGCCCAGCCCTTCGTGTCCTCGCGCCTGACCAGCACGTCCGCGGCCGAGCCGGTGGCCCTGCCGCAACGGTGCAGACGGCGGTAGAAATTAGCAGCATTTATGACGGTTTATGACGGTTTCCGGAGGATTAGCCTAACGTCCCCGACCCGCACCGTCCCGCCCACCGATAATTGAAGAAAATTCAACAATTTCTGAACATTATTCAGAAACTCCAACATCGTCTGTGGCCGCATTGCGGATCCACAATCGTGGGTCCCGTGTTGGTGATCCGACGGTGAGCGGGGCGCCGTCGGTAGCTGGCCGACCTGGCCCAGACCAGTCTAGTTCGCTTGCGGAACAACAAGTTTCAGAGACTTCCTGTGTCGGGGCACGTGCCGGAAGCGAGGTCGAGCATTCCGTCGGTGGATCCGAAAGATCTGCATTGCGGTCGGTCCCAAGAATTGCTACATTCTTGCCTGAATTGCTGCAATGAAATGGCTCACGTTCATATACTCCGCGTGTTCGATTCGCCAGCAGCCAACCAAATGAGAGGGCCCCGGGCATGTCCTTCCTGTTTGCAGCACCCGACGTATTGGCAGCGGCGGCGAACGACGTGTCGAGGATCGGTTCGGCCCTCGGCGCGGCGAACGCCCAGGCGGTCGTCCCGACGGTGAGATCTGCTGCCGGCGGCCGCTGACGAGGTCTCGGCGGCCATCGCGGCGCTGTTCGCCGACCACGCTGAGCAGTACCGCGCGGTGAGCGTCGAGGTGGAGCTGTTCCGGGAGCGGTTCGCCCAGCTCCTGGCGTCTGGTGGCACCACCTACGCCGTCGCGGAGGCCGCGAACGGAAACCTGCTGCAGCAGATCGAGCAGGCCACCCTGGACTTCATCAACGCCCCAGCGAGCTCCTCACGGGACGCGCGCTGATCGGCGACGGCGCCGACGGCGCGGCCAGCACCGGCGGCAGGGGAGGCGACGGCGGATGGTTGTGGGGCAGCGGCGGCAATGGTGGATCCGGGGCGGCCGGCGGTAATGGTGGGGCCGGCGGGTCAGCCGGGTTGTTCGGGCGGGGTGGAAACGGAGGGGCGGGCAGGGCGGCGGTCACCGCGGGCGGAGCCGGTGGCGCCGGCGGCGCTGGGGGCGCCAGTGGAATTCTCGGCGGCTTCAGCGGCGGGGCCGGTGGCGCCGGCGGGGCGGGCGCGGCCGGCGCGGCGGGCCAGGCCGGCGGTGCGGGCGGCGCGGGCGGGGCCGGCGGAGCCAACATGCAGGTGCTGTTCGGCCACGGCGGTGCCGGTGGCGTCGGGGGTACCGGAGGTGCGGGTGGAGCCGGCGTCACGGGGGACACGGGCAGTGGCGTCGCCGGCGGCGGGGGCAATGGTGGCATCGGCGGTGCCGGAGGTGCGGGCGGCGCCAACAATGCCCTGCTGTTCGGCTCGGCGGGCACCGGCGCCACCGGAGGCGTCGGCGGGGCCGGCGGCACCGGAGGATTCGGCGGAACGAGCTTCGGGCCGGGAGTCGCCGGTGGAAGCGGCGGCGACGGCGGCAGCGCGGGAGCCGGGTGGTGCCGGGGGAGCTGCGAACTGGTTCGGCAACGGCGGCGGCGCGGCGGGCGGCGCAGGGATCGGTGGCGTCGGCGGCCAGGGTGGCGCCGGTGGCGCCGGCGCTGCGAACCTCACGGCCGGAGCCACTGGATACGACGGCGGGGCCGGCGGACACGGCGGTCAGGGCGGCTCGGCCGGTGCGGGCGGCGTCAACGGCGCCGGCGGTGTGGGCGGTAGCGGCGGTGCCGGCGGCGTCGGAGGTGATGGCGCGACGGTGGCCGGCAGCGATGGCGGTGTCGGTGGTGCCGGCGGCCGGGGCGGTGACGCGGGCCTGGGCGGCGCGGCCGGTGCCGGTGCGGGCGCTGCGGGCACCGCGGGTCACGCCGGTGACGGCGGTGCGGGCGGCCGGGGCGGTAAGGGCGGCGCGGGCGCTGACGGCGTCACCGCAGGCGGTGCGGGCTACGCCGGTGGCCACGGCGGCGTGGGGGGTCAGGGCGGCAATGCGCCGCCGGAGGGACCAACGGCGGCGGCGGTGCTGGGGGTGCCGGGCGGCAACGGCGGCGACGGCGCCACGGATCCGGACATCCACCGACCGCCATGCGGGCAACGGCGGTCGCGGCGGAGACGGAGGTACCGGCGGTGACGGCGGGGCATCCGGCACCGGCGGACTGGGTGGTGTCGCGGGCGACGGTGGCCGCGGGGGCGACGCTGGTGACGGTGCCGCCGGCGCCGACAGCGGCTACAACGGCATCGGTGGCAACGGCGGCGGCGGGGGCGCCGGCGGCGCCGGCGGCGCGGGTGCGGCCGCCACCTCGCCAGGCGGTGTCGCGGGCAGCGGCGGAGCCGGTGGGACCGGAGGTCAGGCCGGTGCCGGTGGCACCTCGAGCGGACTCGTCGGCGAAGGCGGCACCGGGGGCACAGGTGGGGACGGTGGCCGGGGCGGCGTCGGCGGCACCGGAGCCGACGGCGGACTCGGCGGTGCCGGCGGGATCGGCGGAGCCGCCGGCGGCGGGGGTGCCGGCGGCAGTGTCACCGCTGGTGAAGACGGTCTTGGTGGCTATGCCGGAAAGGGCGGCAGCGGCCGGAACCGGTGGCCTGGGTGGTGACGGCGGAGCAGCTGGTGCGCACGGCACCGGCGCGCGCCGGGGGCGCAGGCGGTGGCGGCGGCAAGGCCGGTGTCGGCGGCAGCGGATTGGCCCCCGCAGGCGTGGCGGCGGACGGCGGCGACGGCGGGGCCGGCGGGGCCGGCGGCCAGGGTGGCGCGGCAGACGTAGGTGGCGTCAACGGCGCCGGCGGTAAGGGTGGCGCCGGCGCGGACGGCGCCGACGGAGGCACACCCGGCGGCACCGAGAACGGCTACGGCGGCAAGGGCGGCAACGGCGGCAACGGCGGCCTGGCGGGCGCCGGACTGGGTGCCGTGGGTACCGGCGGTGACGGCGGAGACGCGGGCGACGGTGGCAACGGCGCCGACGGCGGCAGCGCCCCCGCCGACTATTACGGCGCCAACGGCGGTTATGCCGGTGACGGCGGTGATGGCGGCGTCGGCGGCAACGCCGGCGGAACCACCGCCCACAACGGCAACGGCGGCAACGGCGGCGTCGGCGGGCGCGGCGGCAATGGCGCCAGGGGCATCCCCGACAACTGGCATCGGCGCCCGCAGCGGCGGTATGGGTGGCGTCGGCGGCTTCGGTGGGGACGGCGGCGCCGCCGGCACCGGGGGAGTCGGTGGACTCGCGGGCAACGGTGGTCAGGGTGGCATCGGTGGCGACGGCGGTGCCGGGTCGGCCGGCCTGGACGGTACCGGCCACAACGGTGGGGCCGGCGGCGACGCCGGCCGGGGCGGAAACGGTGGCAACGCAGGCGGCGCAACCGGCGCCAACGGCAGCGGAGGTCACGGTGGGGCCGGCGGCGCCGGAGGCCGCGGTGGGTCGGGTGTCTCGGTGAGCGGCACCGCCGGTACGGGCGGCGTGGGCGGTAACGGCGGTGTCGGCGGAGGCGGTGGTTGGGCCGGCACCGGCGGCAGCGGCGCATCCGCCGGTGCCGGCGGCAGTGGTGGCGTCGGCGGCGGCGGTGGCACCGGCGGCGACGGCGGCTACAACGGCGCCGCGGGCACTGGCGGAACGGCCGGGAAAGGCGGCGCCGGCGGTACCGGCGGAGCGGCGAACGCCTCGGGCAACCTCGCCGGAACCGGCGGTGCCGGAGGGGCCGGCGGCGACGGTGGTGCGGGGGGCATCGCCAACGGATACAACGGTCAGGGCGGCATCGGCGGTAGGGGCAGCGCCGGTGGCGCCGGTGGCACCGGCAAGGCGCGGGCTGCACCCGGCGGAGTCGCCGGTGCCGGCGGCACCGGGGGCGCGGCGGGCAAAGGCGGGACCGGTGGGCAGTCCTCGTCGGTGCCGACGGCTTCAGCGGCTTCGGTGGCAAAGGCGGGGCTGGTGCGACCGGTGGCGTCGGAGGTATCGGCGGGGCGGCCGGTGCCGTTGGTAATGGGTGGCACCGGCGGCACGGGTGGCGCCGGTGGCGGCGGTGGAACGGGCGGCGTCGCGCTCGGCCCGACCGGCGTGGCGGGCGGTGGCGGCATTCGCCGGCGCCGGTGGTACCGGCGGGCAGGGTGGCGCGGCCGCGGCAGGCGGCGTGAACAGGAACGGCGGCACCGGCGGTGCCGGCGGGTCGAGGGTGACGGCGGGGTTGCCGGGGCGTCCCAGAACGGCCGCTTCGGCGGCGACGGCGGCAACGGCGGCTGGGGCGGTGCGGCCGGTGCCGGCCAGGGCTCCAGCGGCGTGGCCGGCGACGGCGGCAAGGGCGGCGCCGGCGGCAATGCCAGAGCGGGCGGCGCCGCCGGCACCGGCAACAACGGCGGCAACGGCGCCAACGGTGGTCAGGGGGTGACGGCGGCAACGCCGGCGGTCCGACCGGTCGCAACGGCGATGGCGGAGCGGGCGGCGCGGCAGGTGACGGCGGCAAGGGCGGCACCGGCACGACCGATACGGGCAACGGGGCCGGTGCCGGTGGCCAGGGCGGCACCGGCGGTATCGGCGGCACCGGCGGCTCCGCCGGCACGGGTGGCAACGGCGGCACCGGTGGCGAGGCGGCGGCGTCGGCGGCAAGGGTGGTGGCGGCGGCACCGGTGCCGATGCGCTGGCCGGCAGCGGTCATGCCGGGGGCAGCGGAGGCAACGCCGGACGCGGTGGCGCCGGCGGATATTCCGGCGGAGCTGACTCGGCTGGCAGCAACGGCAACGGCGGCCAAGGCGGTGATGGCGGTACCGGCGGAACGGGAGGTACCGGCGCCGCGGGCGTCAGCAGTAGCGGCCAGGTCGGCGGCGCCGGCGGCAAGGGTGGCGATGCGGGCGTCGGCGGTGGCAGCGGTGGTGGCGGAACTGCCGGTCACGCGGGCAATGCGGGCACCGGTGGCACCGGAGGTGCGGGCGGCACCGGAGGGGCCGGCGCTGATAACGCTGTGGCGGCGGGCACCGGATATGCAGGCGGCGCTGGAGGTGCCGGCGGTCAAGGCGGCTCGGGTGTCTCCGGGCGGCGCCAACGGTGCCGGTGGCCGGGGCGGTGACGGCGGCGCCGGCGGGCACGGCGGTGACGGCAAGGCAGGGGCCGCAACCGTCGGTCAGGCCGGCGGCGCCGGCGGTCGGGGAGGCGACGCCGGAGCCGGCGGGGCAGCGGGCACCGGCGCGGGTGTCGCGGCCCAGGCCGGTGCGGCGGGTACCGGAGGCATCGGTGGTGACGGTGGTGACGGTGGGGCCGGTGCTGCCAACAGCACCGCGGGCGGCGCCGGCATGCCGGGGGCGCCGGGGCGCGGGCGGTCAAGGTGGTTCGGCCGGCTTGGGCGGCACGAACGGCGGCGGCGGCCTGGGTGGTGACGGTGGCCGCGGTGGTACCGGTGCTGACGGCGCTGCGGGTGTGGGCACTGTCGGTCAGGACGGCGGTGCCGGCGGCAGAGGCGGTGACGCGGGTGCCGGCGGCGCGGCCGGCACCGGCGCGGTGCGGCGGGCAGTGCGGGTCGCGCGGGCAGCGGCGGTGCCGGTGGAGACGGTGCTGACGGTGGGTCCGGCGGCGCCAACACCGCCGCTGGCCAGGCCGGGTATGCCGGCGGCGCCGGGGGCGCGGGTGGTCAGGGCGGGTCGGCCGGCGTGGGCGGCACGAACGGCGGCGGCGGCCTGGGTGGTGACGGTGGCCGCGGTGGCGCCGGCGCTGCGGGCGCCGCGGGTGTGGGCACTGTCGGTCAGGACGGCGGCGCCGGTGGCAGAGGCGGTGACGCGGGTGCCGGCGGGGCGGCCGGAACCGGATCAGGCGCCACGGGCAGTGCGGGTCGCGCGGGTTCGGCGTGGTGCCGGTGGTCAGGGTGGCGATGGTGGGACCGGCGGCGCCAACACACTCGCGGGGCAGGCCGGGTATGCCGGCGGCACCGGCGGCGCGGGCGGTCACGGCGGCGCGGCGGGTGCGGGTGGCGTGAATGGTGACGGCGGCCGGGGCGGCAGCGGCGGGTACACCGAGGTGCGGGTGGCACGGGGGCCACCGTGACGGGAAGCGACGGAGGCGCCGGCGGTACCGGCGGTCGGGGCGGCGACGCGGGCGCCGGCGGCACGGCCGGCAGTGGCGCCGGCGCTTCGGGCGGCAAGGGCCTTTCCGGCGACGGTGGTCGGGGCGGGCGCGGCGGCGACGGTGGCGTTGCCGGACGGGACGGCAACGGTAACGGATACACCGGCGGCGCGGGTGGGGTCGGCGGCGCGGGCGGCAACGCAGGCGTCGGCGGCAGCAACGGCAGCGGCGGGCCGGTGGCACCGGAGGTCAGGGCGGTGCCGGCGCCAATGGACGACCGGACACCGGCGTCGGTGCCGGCAATGGTGGCACCGGCGGGCGCGGCGGGAGTGGCGGTTCCGGCGGGGTGGCCGGCACCGGCGGCAGCGGCGGCGTCGCGGGGGCGGGTGGCGACGGCGGCCAAGGCGGGACCGGTGGCGTCGGCGGCACCAACAATCACGTCCGCAGCACCGCCGGCATGGGCGGCGCCGGTGGCCAGGGTGGACAGGGCGCGGCCGACATCGGTGGCGGCGCCGGCAACGGTGGTGCCGGTGGTGCCGGTGGCGCCGGAGGGCTCGACGCGAGCGGCGGGGGCGCGGGTGGTACCGCAGGGGACGGAGGCGCCGGTGGAACGGGCGGCGCGGGCACGGTAGGCACGGCGCCGGGTACCGCGGGTTCGGTGGGCGGCCGTGGCGGCGCGGGCGGCGCCGGCGGCCAGGGTGGCAACGGGAGTGCCTTCAACGGTGACGGCGGGCAGGCGGCGCCGGTGGTCGAGGCGGCACCGGCGGTGCCGGTTACGCCGATGACGGCAGCAACGACGCCGGCGACGGCGGCGAGCGGGGCCGGTGGGACCGGCGGCACGGCCGGAGCGGTCGGCGCCGGGGCCGGGTTGTCCGGCAACGCCGGCGCCGCCGGTACCGGGGGTCAGGGCGGTCAGGGCGGACAGGGCGGCGTGTCCGCCGCCGCTGGGACGGCCGGCGACGGCGGCGCAGGCGGAGCCGGAGGCGCGGGCGGAAGCGGTGCCGACGGTCTGACCGGCACCGGCAAGAACGGCACCGGCGGCCAGGGCGGGCAGGGCGGCCAGGGTGGCAACGCCGGCGGTTCGAGCGGTGCCAACGGCAGCGGTGGGGCCGGCGGCACAGGCGGCCAGGGCGGTGTCGGCGGCTCGGGTACCGCCGACACCGGCCTGGGCGGCGGTGACGGTGGTCGGGGCGGTGACGGCGGAAATGGCGGTATCGGCGGTGCGGTGGGCGCCGGAGGCACCGGCGGTACCGTCGGCGCCGCGGGAACCGGCGGTGGCGGAGGGCGCCGGCGGCAACGGTGCCGGCAATGTCACCGCCGGAATGGCCGGCGGCGATGGCGGCGCCGGCGGCCAGGGCGGGCAGGGTGCGACGGGCACCACCCCTGCGATCGGTGGCACGGGTGGCGCCGGCGGCACCGGCGGAGCCGACCTCAGCGGCAGCGGCACCGGCGGCACCGGCGGGGCCGGTGGAACCGGTGGCCAGGGCGGCACCGGAGCTGACAACAGCAGAAGTAATGGCTTCGGTTCCACTGGCGGCCAGGGCGGCGTCGGCGGCGCCGGCGGCCAGGGTGGAAACGCCGTCACCGGCGGCACCAACGGCGCCGGCGGCGCGGGTGGTCAGGGCGGAACGGGCGGCACGGCCGGACAGGGCACCGCCGCAGACGGCAGCGGCAGGGGCGGTGTCGGTGGCGGCGGAGGCACCGGTGGTGTCGGCGGGACGGCGGGTACCGGTGCCGGTGCTGCCGGAGCAGCGGGCGTCGGCGGCCAAGGCGGTACCGGCGGGGTCGGTGGCACCGGCGAGTACAGCAGCGGCGCCGGCGGTCAGGGCGGTGCCGGCGGTCAGGGCGGCATCGACACCGGTCTCGGCGGCGGCACCGGCGGCAAGGGCGGTACCGGTGGCCAGGGCGGGAAAACTTGGGCAGCGGCGCGGGTGCGGGCGGCCAGGGCGGCACCGGAGGACAGGGTGGCGCCGACACCCGAGGTGGCGCCGGTACGGGCGGCCAGGGCGGTACCGGCGGAGCTGCCGGCGCCAACCCCAACGACTACGCCGGCGGTGGCGACGGCGGTGACGGCGGCACCGGTGGTCGCGGCGGCGACGGCGCAGTCGGGAGCAGGCACAACGGCGGCACCGGAGGAGCGGGTGGACAGGGCGGCACCGGTGCCAACGACTTCTCCGGAGGCGACGGCGGCGCCGGTGGCCAGGGCGGAACCGGCGGAAGCGCCGGGGATCACCTCAACGGCGGCACCGGTGGTACCGGCGGCCAGGGCGGTGTCGGCGTGCAAGGCGGTGCAGCCGGCACCGGCGGTAAGGGCGGTACCGGCGGCGCCGGCGGCTTGAACGCCAGATTCGGTGACCCGGTCGGCAAGGGCGGCCAGGGCGGTCAGGGCGGCGCCGACACCGGTGCCGGAGCCGGCGCCGGTGGTGTCGGTGGCACCGGTGGCATCGGCGGGGCTGACGAGGTAGGCGGCGTGGCCGGCACCGGCGGTGCGGGTGGTCAGGGCGGCCAGGGCGGTGACGGCCTCTCGCTCAACGTCGGAAGCGGTGCCGGCACCGGAGGAAAGGGCGGCACCGGTGGTGCCGGGGGCCTCGGTGGTGCCGGGGGCGCGGGGTCGGCGGCGGCACCAACGGCGCCGGCGGCGAGGGCGGCACCGGTGGAACCGGCGGAACCGGCGGCAAGGGTGGCGGCCAGACCGGGGCGGGCGCCACGGCGGGCGCCGGTGGCCAAGCGGTACCGGGGGAGCCGCGGGTGCCGGCGGCGCGGCTGGCAGCGGCGGCGGGTCGGCCAGAGCCGCGGGCGACGGTGGCGACGGTGGCGCGGGCGGCGCCGGGGGTCAGGGCGGCCAGGGTCGCCTGGGGGCGAACGGCGGGGCCGGCGGTGCGGGTGGTGTTGGCGCCACGGGTGGCACAGCGACCGGCACGGGCCACGTCGCGGGTAACGGCGGCGCGGGCGGTGTCGGCGGTGTCGGCGGCAACGCCGATTGGGACTCCATCGCCGGCGCCGGCGGCACCGGCGGCACCGGCGGGTCCGGCGGGGCCGCGACCGGTGGCGCCAACGGTGGCGTCGGCGGCAAAGGCGGGACCGGCGGCGTCGGAGGTGTCGGCGGCACCGGAAATGCGCAGTTCCGTCCGGGTGAGACCGGTGGCACCGGCGGAGCCGGGGGTACCGGTGGCCAGGGCGCAGCAATGCGCCGCCGGCGGCGCCAACGGAGCCGGCGGCGCCGGGGGTACCGGTGGCCAGGGCGGTCAGGGCGGCGCCGGCTTCGCCGACGACCGACAGAACACCGCCGGAAATGGCGGGGCCGGCGGCACCGGCGGCGTCGGCGGCACTGGTGGCGCGGCCGGCAGCGGCACGGGTGCGGTGGCCAGCGCGGCGGGTACCGGTGGTCAGGGCGGCCAGGGCGGAACCGGCGGTCGCACCATCTACGCCGGCAACAGCGCCGGTACGGGCGGCGTGGGCGGCCAGGGTGGCGTCGGCGGTCAGGGCGCCGACGGCGCGGTCGGTGGCGGCACCGGCTACAACGGTGGACTCGGCGGTGCCGGCGGCGTCGGCGGTACCGGCGGCTCCAACAGCACGGGCATCGGGGGCACCGGTGGTCACGGCGGCAAGGGTGGCACTGGCGGCGACGCCGGTGACGGCACCGGCGGACAGGCCGGCGGCACCGGCGGCACGGGTGGTAGCGGCGGTGCGGGCGGCACCGGTGGCGTCGGATCCAGCGGTAAGTCCGGTAACGCGGGCGGCGGCGGCGTCGTCGGCAACGTGGGAACCGGTCCGTCCGGCTCGACCGGCGGCACCGGTGGAACGGGTGGAACCTCAGGCAGCGGCGGCGCCGGGTCTAGTTAGCCCACGCGCTCCGTCGCCGGGGCCCACTTCTCTTCGATCCGTCCGTAACGCCACACCAGCAGCGCGACGGCCCAGGTCAGAACGAACATCCCGACGACGACGAAGCCCACCGTGTTCAGGTCCAGGCCGGCGATCCAGTCCCACAGGCCACCGCGCCAGCCGAGACGACCGGCGAACAGCCCCAGCAACTCCACGGTGCCGATCAGCAGCGCCACCGCCACCGACAAACCGGTGACGGTGAGGTTGTAGTAGATCTTGCGTACCGGGTTGGAGAACGCCCAGCCGTAGGCGAAGTTCATGAACGAGCCGTCGATTGTGTCCAGCAGACACATGCCGGCGGTGAACAGCACCGGTAGGCACAGGATGGCGTACCAGGGCAGCCCGGACGCCGCGCTGGTGCCCGCCAGCACCAACAGCGCGATCTCGGTGGCGGTGTCGAAGCCCAGGCCGAACAGCAGTCCGAGCGGATACATGTGCCAGGACTTGGTGATCGACTTGGTGAGGCGTCCCAGGAATCGGTTGAGCAGGCCGCGATTGTCCAGTTGCTGTTCGAGCTCCGCCTCATTGAACTCGCCGTGGCGCAGCCCCCGGAACACCCGCACGATGCCGATCAGCACGACGATGTTCATCAGGGCGATCAAGTACAGGAACCCGCCCGAGACGCTGGTTCCGATCAGCCCGGTATAGAAGTGCAGCCGCGACGAGTCGTCCTCGACGGGGCCGACGACGGCGCGCAACCCGGCTGCCAGGAGCAGCGCGAGGGTGAACACCACCGAAGAGTGGCCCAGGGAGAAGAAGAATCCGACGGCCAGGGGACGCTGGCCCTCGCTCATCAGCTTGCGGGTGGTGTTGTCGATGGCGGCGATGTGGTCGGCGTCGAACGCGTGCCGCAGCCCCAGGGTGTAGGCGGTGAGCCCGATGCCCACGCCGAAAGCCTTGTGGCCCAGACTCAGATGCGCCGGCTCCACCACCAGGATCAGGGTCAGCCATCCCACCAGGTGCAGCGCCGCGATCACCGCCAGCATGACTCCCAGCCGACCCCACTCGGCCGGGGACAGCGCCCCCCGCAGTCGCGACCACGGTGACTGCCGGTCGAGCCGGTCGCTGGCCATCCGAATCCTCCCCACCGACAGAGACGCGCTCAACTGTAGGTTCGCCCAAGAATTGGTTGCAACTGACTCGCAGGAGCGGGACGCGCCGGTGGAGCCCCACTGGCAATCCCGCGCCGGCGGCGCAACACTGAACTGGTGACGACAGAACCGGTGGGCCTGGACCCGGCGGCCGCCGAGCGGATCGGCGAACTGCTGCGCTCGCGCGGACTGCGGCGGATGGCCTCGCGGATCCAGGTTTTGGCGATCCTGGAACCGGTCAACGGGCACCTGTCGGTGGCCGAGATCCAGCACCGGTTGCCGGCGTGCCTGGCGCCCGGAGACCAGCCTCCCGACCTCGCGACCATCTACCGCACCGTCACCACCCTGGTCGATCAGGGCGTGCTGCACGCATTGACCCTCGACGGCGGCGTCACGACCTACGGCATGGCCACCGCGCCGCACCACCACGCCGTGTGCACCCAGTGCGGAGCGATCATCGAGGTGCCCGCCCGCAAGCTCAGTTCGGCGCTCGAACATGCGATGGCGGGTAGTTCGTTCGCGCTGTCCGAGCGGGCCGGGCTGACGCTGCACGGCCTGTGCCCGGCCTGCCAGGAAAGCGTGCAGGACTATCTCGAGGGGGAGAGCGACTCCACCGATCCACGACCGCCCAAGGGACGCCGCGGCTGAGTCAGCTCAGGCCCAGCAGTGCGTTCTCCACCACTTCGGCCAGGGCGGGATGGATCCAGTACTGGCCGCGGGCCATCTCGTGGGCGGTGAGTCCGAAGCTCATCGCCTGGATCAGCGGCTGAATCAGCGACGACGCCTGATAGCCCATCAAGTGCGCGCCCAACAGCCGTCCGGTGCCGCGCTCGGCGATCAACTTGACGATGCCGGTGGTGTCCTCCATGGCCCACCCGTACGCGACGTCGCCGTAGTCCTGGATCTTGACCGAGACGTCGAAACCCTGTGCCACTGCTTGGTTTTCGGTCAATCCGACGCTGGCCAACTGCGGATCGGTGAACACCGCCGACGGCACGAACCGGTGATCGGTGACGGCCATCGACCCGGTGTCATCCCAGTCGCAGAGCAGATTTCGCTGCACGACGCGTGCCTCGTGGTTGGCGACGTGCTTGAGCTGATAGGGCGAAGACACGTCGCCGAGCGCGAAAACCCCACGCGCGGAGGTTCGTTGGTACTCGTCGACGACGACGCGGCCGTTCTCGACGGCGATTCCGGCCTGCTCCGCGTCGAGCAGGTCGGCGTTGGACAACCGCCCGGTGGCGACCAGCAGCGCGTCCGCGTCCAGGGTGTTTCCGTCGTCGAGTTGCAGTGACACACCCGACCCGCGGTTCTGTCCGCCCACGACATTGCGGTGGGTCCGCAGTTCCCACTTGCCCGACACGATGCGGGTGAACCGCTCGCAGATGGTGTCGTCACAGTGACGCAGTAGGCAACTGCCGCGCACCACGAGGGTCACCCGCGAACCCAGGGCGGAGAAGACGTGGGCGAATTCTGCTGCCACGAAGCCACTTCCGACGATGACCAGGTGGTCGGGCAGATCAGGAATCCGCATGATGGTGTCGCTGGTGTGGTATCTGACACCCGAGGCGGTGATGGCCGGCGGAACCGTCGGCCGCGAGCCCGCGGCGATCACCACCTGGTCGGCGGTGAACTCCTCACCGTCTTCGGTGCGCAGCAGATAACGCCCGTCTGCGGTGACCGGCCCGAAACGCGTGTGGCTGCCGTAGACGTCGATGTTGGCCGCCGAACGGCGGTAGTCCTCACCGCTGGGCCCGATCGGATCGATGCGCCCGAAGACCCGCGACACGATGTCGCTCCAGCGCACCCGGTCGATGTGGGCGTCGACGCCGTAGCGGGCCGCGCCCTGGATCGTCTTGGCCACCTCGGCGGCGTAGACGAACATCTTCGTCGGGATGCACCCGACGTTCAGACAGGTGCCGCCGAAGACGCCCTGCTCACAGATCGCCACCCGTTTGGATGCATAGTGCTCGTTGAGAATGCTGTTGCCCGAACCGGTTCCGATGATCGCGAGATCGTAGGTCTCCATACGATGCGTCACCCTTTCCCCGACCGGTTCTCGGGCGGGACCGAGGCGTCGGTGTCGTTGAGCTTGCTGAGGTGTTCGTCGAGCCAGCGGTCCAGATGGCGATAGGCTAGCTGACGCGGTTGGGAAAGCGACAGGAACACATCGTGTTTGGCATCCGGCACCGGAATGATGCTGGTGCGGTTGCCGATACAGCCGGCCCACCGCGCGATCTGGCTGACGTCGAGTACCGCGTCACCGCGCTGCAGGGCCGCCGGTTCGGCGCTCTCGGGTACGGTGTGGTCCGAACGCAGGATCAGGTTGGGCACCCCGACGTCGAGCCCCCGGTGCAGCCGGGCCTGGCCGCGACGCACCGCGTGCAGCCAGCCGAACGTTACCGGGAAGCCGCCCAACGGTTTCCACTGCAGGTTGTACTCGAACTCGCCGTGGTAGTCGCGGTGCAGGCTCGACCCGTACCCGCCGCTACCGCTGGCCCGCGCGACGCCCTTGCTGCGCATGCGCGACAGCGCCGCGATGGTGGCCGAGGTGACTCCGAGGCGCAGGATCGCCGGGCCGTGCAGGTCGAGGAACGGGCTGTTGAGGACAAGGCCGCTGACACCGGCCTGCGCGGTCGCACCCTGGCGGCGCAGCCGGTCCAGCCACAGCGACAAGATCAGCCCACCCGCCGAATGTCCGTACATCAGCACCCTGGCATCGGACTGTTCGCGGATCAGGGCCAGCGCCCGGTTGAGCTCGTCGTCGTAGTGGGCCAGGTTGGTGGTGAAGTGCGGGGTCTGGTCCGCCCGGTGTGAACGGCCGCACTTGCGCAGGTCCAGCGCGTAGAAGGTGAAGCCGCGGTCGGCGAAGTGGTCGGCCAGCGCGGTGTGGAAGAAATAGTCGGTGTAGCCGTGCACGGCCAGCACCGCGTGGCCGGCCGCAGTTTGCGGGCCGCGGCGAACGAGCGTCGCGACGATCTCGCCCTCACCATCCGGGTCGGGCCCGAGCGGGATGGTGCACTGCCAGTAGCCCGGCAGGACGTCGGGCTCCCAGCCAGTCACGAGGCCAGCTTAAAGGTTTGTGCCCTGGCCGATGCGGTGGATTGGGTGGCCAACTCCCTTCGGCGATAGCCTTGGGAACCGGCAGTCTCCCAGGAAAGGACAGCGATCGGCGTGGCACAGCAAGCCAGAACCGACGTCGTGCTGGTGGGTGCCGGAATCATGAGCGCCACCCTGGGCGCGTTGCTGCGGCGGCTGGAGCCCGGCTGGTCGATCACCGTGATCGAACGCCTGGACGCCGTGGGCGCCGAGAGCAGCAGTCCGTGGAACAACGCCGGCACCGGCCATGCGGGGCTGTGCGAAATGAACTACACGCCGCAGCGCTCCGACGGCTCGATCGACGTCACCAAGGCAGTGCTGGTCAACGAGCAGTTCCAGGTCACCCGGCAGTTCTGGGCCTACGCGGCCGAAAACGGCATCCTCACCGATGTACCGGGCTTCCTCAACCCGGTTCCGCACGTCAGTTTCGTGCGCGGGGTGGCCGGGGTCGACTATCTGCGGCGACGCCGTGAGGCGCTGGCGCGCAACCCGTTGTTCGCCGGCACCGAGCTGATCGTGGACCCCGGCGAGTTCGCGCGCCGGCTGCCGTTCATGGCCGCCAACCGCGACTTCACCGAACCGGTGGCCCTGAATTGGGCCGCCGACGGCACGGACGTCGACTTCGGCGCCCTGTCCCGGCAGCTCATCGGCTATTGCGTAAAGGCCGGTGCCACCGTGTTGTTCGGCCACGAGGTGCGCGGCCTGTCACGTCGCGATGGTGGCTGGACGCTGACCGTCGGCAACCGGCGCACCGGTGAGAAGCGGAAACTGGATGCCCGGTTCGTCTTCGTCGGCGCCGGCGGTGATGCGTTGCCGTTGCTGCAGAAGGCCGGTATCGAGGAGATCCGCGGCTTCGCCGGTTTCCCGATCGGCGGCCGTTTCGTGCGCACCGCCAACCCCGGGCTCACCGCCGCGCACCGGGCCAAGGTGTACGGCGCGCCGTCGCCGGGCGCCCCGCCGCTGGGCGCGCTGCACCTTGACCTGCGGTTCGTCAACGGCCGGCCGTGGCTGGTGTTCGGCCCTTACGCCGGCTGGTCGCCGAAGTTCCTGAAGCACGGGCACGTCAGCGACCTGCCCCGCTCGATACGGCCGGACAATCTGCCGTCCATGCTGGGCGTCGGCGTGCGGGAGCTGACACTGCTGCGGTACCTGATCGCTCAACTGCGGCTGACCGATCCGGACCGGATGGCGGCGTTGCGTGAATTCGCGCCCAGCGCAGTGGATTCGGACTGGGAGCCGACGGTCGCCGGACAGCGGGTCCAGGTGATCCGGCGGACCAGGGGCAAGGGCGGGGCGCTGGAGTTCGGCACCACCATCGTGGGTGCCGCCGACGGCAGCATCGCCGGCCTGCTGGGCGGCTCGCCGGGTGCCTCGACCGCGGTCCCGGCGATGTTGGAGGTGCTGCAACGCTGTTTCGCCAACCGGTACCAGTCGTGGTTACCTACCCTCAAAGAGATCGTGCCGTCACTGGGAGCTGACTTGTCGGGTGAACCCGCGCTGTACGACGAGTTGAGGTCGTGGACCGACAAAACGCTGCACTTGAAGGCGGCATGAATGTCTGAAGCCTTGCGCCGCTCCTGGTTCAAAGACCTTGACGCGCGGACTCTTTACGAACTCCTGAAGCTGCGCGTCGAGGTGTTCGTGGTCGAACAGGCCTGCCCCTACCCGGAGCTGGACGGTCGCGACCTGCTCGCCGAGACCCGGCACTTCTGGCTGGAATCGTCCGATGGAGAGGTGGTCTGCACGTTGCGGTTGATGGAGGAGCACGCCGGTGGTGAGAAGGCGTTCCGGATCGGCCGGGTGTGCACCAAGCGCAGCGCGCGCGGACAGGGCCACGCCACCCGGCTGCTGCGCGCCGCGCTGGCCGAGGTGGGCGATTACCCCTGCCGCATCGACGCGCAGAAATACCTGACCGAGATGTACGCCCGGCACGGCTTCGTGCGCGACGGTGACGATTTCCTCGACGACGGGATTCCGCACGTGCCGATGCTCAGGCCTGGTTCGGGGCCAGGTTCTGCCGCGGCAGGCGCGCGGTGAAGCCCTATCCGTTCAGCGCGATCGTCGGGCACGACCAGCTGCGGCTGGCGCTGCTGCTGTGCGCCGTGCGCCCCGAGATCGGCGGCGCCCTCATCCGGGGCGAGAAGGGCACCGCCAAGTCCACCGCCGTGCGCGGGCTGGCGGCGTTGCTGTCGGCGGGGCTGGTGGAGATGCCGTTGGGGGCCACCGAAGACCGGGTCGTCGGCTCGCTGGATCTGCAGCGGGTGCTGCGGGACGGCGAGCATGCCTTCTCCCCGGGCCTGCTGGCCCGCGCGCACGGCGGCGTCCTCTACGTCGACGAGGTGAACCTGCTGCACGACCATCTGGTCGACATCCTGCTCGACGCCGCCGCCATGGGCCGGGTGCACATCGAACGAGACGGCATCTCCCACACGCACGAGGCCCGGTTCGTCCTGATCGGGACCATGAACCCCGAGGAGGGTGAGCTGCGTCCGCAGCTGTTGGACCGGTTCGGTCTGACGGTCGACGTCCAGGCCTCGCGCGACGTCGATGTGCGGGTGGAGGTGATCCGCCAGCGGATGGCCTACGAAGCCGATCCCGACGCGTTCGCCCGCAAGTATGCCGACGCCGACGCCGAGCTGGCCGGCCGGATCGCCGCGGCGCGCGCCATAGTCGACGATGTGGTGTTGCCCGACAACGAGTTACGGCGCATCGCGGCGCTGTGTGCGGCTTTCGACGTCGACGGCATGCGAGCCGATCTGGTGGTGGCGCGCACCGCCGCCGCCCACGCGGCGTGGCGCGGTGCGCTCACGGTCGAGGAGCAGGACATCCGGGTGGCCGCGGAACTGGCATTGCCGCACCGCCGCCGCCGCGATCCCTTCGACGATCACGGCATCGACCGCGACCAGCTGGACGACGCGCTGGCGCGGGCGGATGCGGAGTCCCAGGGCCAGCCGGACCCCGACCCCGATCCGCCCGGCGGTGGTCAGTCCGCGGAAGAGTCTGTCCCCGAACAGAATTCGGGCGATACCGGCGCACCGCCCAGGCCTGGTTCACCGCCCAGGCCCAGCGCGCCGCCGTCCAAGGTGTTTCGCACCCGGGCTTTGACGGTGCCCGGGGTCGGTGAAGGCGCGCCCGGACGACGATCCCGCGCCCGCAACGCCTCCGGCAGCGTGGTGGCCGCCGCCGACCCCGCCGACCCGGATGGGCACGGCCTGCATCTGTTCGCCACTCTGCTGACGGCCGCCGAAGACGCCGAGCGGGCCGGGCCGCTGCAGTTACGAACCAGCCACCTGCGCCGGGCCGTCCGTGAGGGACGCGAGGGCAACCTGGTGATCTTCGTGGTCGACGCCTCCGGTTCGATGGCCGCCCGCGACCGCATGGCCGCTGTCAGCGGCGCCGCCATGTCGCTACTGCGCGACGCCTACCAGCGGCGCGACAAGGTCGCCGTCATCACCTTCCGCCAGCAGGAGGCCAGGATCCTGCTGCCGCCGACGTCGTCGGCGCACATCGCCGGGCGGCGACTGGCCCGGTTCGACACCGGCGGCAGGACCCCGCTCGCCGAGGGCCTGCTGGCCGCGCGCGCACTGGTGATCCGGGAGAAGGTGCGCGACCGGGCGCGCCGTCCGCTGGTGGTGGTGCTGACCGACGGCCGCGCCACCGCCGGCCCGGACCCGTTGGTTCGCAGCAGGATTGCCGCCGAGAGGCTGGTAGCCGAAGGTGTTGCCGCTGTCGTCGTCGACTGCGAGACGTCGTATGTGCGGTTGGGTCTGGCCGGACAACTGGCCCGTCAGTTGGGTGCTCCGGTCATCCGCATGGAACAGCTGCACGCCGATCACCTGACCCGGGCCGTCCGCAGCGTGGCCTGACAGGATAATCAGTTATGCCCCAAGGCAATCCGACTGGAGTCCCGAACGACGGCCTGACCACCCGGGCCCGGCGCAACACCCCCGTGCTGGCGGTGCACACCGGCGACGGCAAGGGCAAGTCGACGGCCGCGTTCGGAATGGCGTTGCGCGCCTGGAATGCCGGGATGAGTGTGGCGGTGTTCCAGTTCGTCAAGAGTGCGAAGTGGAAGGTGGGCGAGGAGTCAGCGTTTCGGGAGCTCGGCCGCTTGCATGAAAGCGCGGGCGTCGGTGGGGCGGTCGAGTGGCACAAGATGGGTTCGGGCTGGTCCTGGTCGCGCAAGGCCGGCAGCGAGGTCGACCACGCCGCGGCGGCCGCCGACGGCTGGGCCGAGATCCGCGGCCGCCTGCGCGAGCAGCGGCACGACTTCTATGTCCTCGACGAGTTCACCTATCCGCTGAAGTGGGGCTGGGTCGACGTCGGCGAGGTGGTCGAAGCGCTGCGGGCCCGGCCGGGTCAGCAGCATGTGGTGATCACCGGCCGCGACGCGCCGCCGCTGCTGGTCGAGGCCGCCGACCTGGTGACCGAGATGGGCAAGGTGAAGCACCCGATGGACGCCGGCCGCAAGGGCCAGAAGGGCATCGAGTGGTGAGCCCGGCGCCCGCGGTCGTCATCGCCGCCCCGGCATCGGGCAGTGGAAAGACCACGGTGGCAACGGGTTTGATCGGCGCGCTTCGCCGGGCCGGGCACCGGGTGGCGTCCTTCAAGGTCGGCCCCGACTTCATCGACCCCGGCTACCATGCCCTGGCCGCCGGGCGACCCGGCCGCAACCTCGACCCGGTAATGGTGGGGGACAAGCTGATCGGCCCGCTGTTCGGTCACGGCGCCCGCGGCGCCGACATCGCGGTGATCGAAGGGGTGATGGGCCTGTTCGACGGCCGGATCGGTCCGGACGCCACCGGCCCGGCCGCCGGATCCACCGCGCATGTCGCCGGCCTGCTGGGTGCGCCGGTGATCCTGGTGGTCGATGCCCGCGGGCAGAGCCACAGCATCGCCGCACTGCTGCACGGCTTTTCAACCTTCGACCCGCACACCCGGATCTGCGGGGTGATCCTCAACCGCGTCGGGACGGCCAGGCACGAGCTGGTGCTGCGGCAGGGCTGTGAGCAGGCCGGGGTCCCCGTGCTCGGGGCGATCCCGCGGACGGCCGAATTGGAGCTTCCGACAAGGTATCTGGGGCTGGTCACCGCCGTGGAGTACGGGCGCCACGCCGAGCGGGCGATCGAGGCGATGACGGAACTGGTGGCGCACCACGTCGATCTGCCGGCGGTGGTGGCGGCGGCCGGCGGCCGGGTGGACGACCCGCCCTGGGACCCGTCGTCCGCAGTGAGCGCGGTCGATGGGCACGTCCGCGTAGCCCTGGCGGCCGGCAAGGCGTTCACCTTCGGCTACGCCGAACACGCCGAGCTGCTGCGGGCCGCCGGCGCCCAGGTCGTCGAATTCGACCCGCTCAACGATGCCCTGCCCGAGGCGACGGACGCCGTGTTGCTGCCCGGGGGGTTTCCCGAGCAGTTCACCGCGGAACTGTCCGCCAACGACGTCGTCCGGCGTCAGATCGCCGCACTGGCTGCCACGGGGGCGCCTGTGCACGCCGAGTGCGCCGGGCTGATCTATCTGGCCGACGAACTCGACGGCTACCCGATGTGCGGGGTGCTGTCGGGGTCGGCGCGGTTCACCCAGCGGCTCACCCTGGGCTACCGGGACGCGGTGGCCGTTGCCGACTCGTCGATGTTCGCGGCCGGACAACGGGTGGTGGGCCACGAATTCCACCGGACCACGGTCACCTTCACCGACAGCTACCAGCCGGCCTGGGTCTACCGCGGCGGAGCCGTGGATCGCACCCCGGACGGCGCCGTCCGGGGCGGGGTGCACGCGTCGTATCTGCATACGCATCCCGCGGCGGTGCCCGATGCGGTGGCCCGCTTCGTCGCGCAGGCCGTCAAACCCCGGGCCTAGCGCGACATTAAGCTTGCCCGGTGACCGAGAGCCCCTATCTGGTGGGACTGCGACTGACCGGCCGAAAGGTCGTCGTCGTCGGCGGGGGAGGCGTCGCTCAGCGCCGGTTGCCGCTGCTGATCGCCAGCGGCGCCGACGTGCACGTGATCTCCCGCAGCGCCACCGCCGCGGTCGAGGCGATGGACGGGATCACCCTGTCGCTGCGCGAATACCGCGCCGGCGACCTCGACGGCGCCTGGTACGCGCTGGCGGCCACCGACGAGCCCGAGGTGAACGCGGCGATCGTCGCCGAGGCCGAACGCCGTCACATCTTCTGCGTCCGCGCTGACATCGCGGTCGAGGGAACGGCGGTCACCCCGGCGTCCTTCAGCTACGCGGGACTGTCCGTGGGGGTCCTGGCCGGAGGGGAGCACCGGCGTTCGGCGGCCATCCGGTCGGCCATCCGGGAGGCCCTGCAACAGGGCCTCATCGCGGCCGAGGGCTCCGATGACGTCCTGCGCGGCAGCGTGGCGCTGGTCGGGGGCGGTCCGGGCGATCCCGAACTGATCACGGTTCGGGGCCGCCGACTGCTCGCCCAGGCCGACGTGGTCGTCGCCGACCGGCTCGCTCCGCCCGAACTGCTGGCCGAGCTGTCCCCGCATGTCGAGGTGATCGACGCCGCCAAGATCCCGTACGGCCGGGCCATGGCCCAGGACGCGATCAATGAGGTGCTGATCGAACGGGCCCGGCACGGCAAGTTCGTGGTGCGTCTCAAAGGGGGCGATCCGTTCGTGTTCGCCCGGGGGTACGAGGAAGTTCTGGCCTGTGCGGAAGCGGGGATTCCGGTGACCGTGGTGCCAGGTGTGACAAGTGCCATAGCCGTGCCCGCTCTGGCGGGCGTTCCGGTGACTCACCGGGCCACAAATCATGAATTCGTGGTGGTCAGCGGCCATTTGGCGCCCGATCATCCCGAATCGTTAGTGAATTGGGACGCTTTGGCAGCAATGTCAGGGACCATCGTTTTGCTGATGGCGGTCGAACGCATCGAACTCTTTGTGGCTGCGCTGTTAAAAGGCGGCCGACCTGGGGATACTCCGGTCATGGTGGTGCAACATGGAACGACGGCAGCGCAACAGACGTTGCGGGCGACCCTGGCGGACACGCCGGAAAAGGTCCGCGCGGAGGGTGTTCGACCTCCCGCGATCATCGTTATCGGGCCCGTCGCGGGCCTCGGCGACGTTCAGGGTTTAAACAATTCTTAAGATTACTGTAAGGTAACCCGCTATGACGGCTCTCAACGACTCAGAGCGGGCAGTCCACACTTGGACTGAGGGACGCTCAGAACGTTCGGCCCAGGAGCGTCCCACGCGAACAGTGGAGACCCCTTTGCAGCGCTTGAGCAGGTATTACCCGACGTGGCTACCCTCGCGGCGGTTCATCGCCGCGGTTATCGCCATCGGCGGTATGCAGCTGCTGGCCACCATGGACAGCACGGTCGCCATCGTCGCGCTTCCTAAGATTCAGAACGAGCTCAGCCTGTCCGACGCCGGTCGTAGCTGGGTGATCACCGCTTATGTGCTGACCTTCGGCGGGCTGATGCTGCTCGGCGGCCGGCTCGGCGACACCATCGGGCGTAAGCGCACCTTCATCGTCGGTGTCGCGCTGTTCACCATTTCCTCGGTGCTGTGCGCGGTGGCCTGGGACGAGGTGACGCTGGTCATCGCCCGGCTGTCGCAGGGCGTGGGCTCGGCTATCGCCTCGCCGACCGGTTTGGCGCTGGTGGCGACCACCTTCCCGAAGGGGCCGGCGCGTAACGCCGCGACGGCGGTCTTCGCGGCCATGACGGCGATCGGGTCCGTGATGGGCCTGGTGGTCGGTGGCGCGCTGACCGAGTTCTCGTGGCGGCTGGCGTTCATGGTCAACGTGCCGATCGGGCTGGTGATGATCTACCTGGCCCGCACCGCGCTGCGGGAAACCAACCGTGAGCGGATGAAGCTTGACGCGGCCGGGGCCATGCTCGCCACGCTGGCGTGCACCGCCGCCGTGTTCGCGTTCTCGGTGGGCCCGGAGAAGGGCTGGGTTTCGGTCACCACAATCGGTTCCGGTGTGGTGGCGGTGCTGGCGGCCATCGGGTTCGCCATCGTCGAGCGCACCGCGGAGAACCCGGTCATCCCGTTCCAGCTGTTCCGCGACCGCAACCGGCTGGTCACCTTCGTGGCGATCTTCCTGGCCGGCGGCGTCATGTTCACCCTGACGGTGTCCATCGGCCTGTATGTGCAGGACATCCTGGGCTACAGCGCGTTGCGCGCCGGTGTGGGCTTCATTCCGTTCGTCATCGCGATGGGCATCGGCCTGGGCATCTCGTCTCAGCTGGTCTCGCGGTTCTCGCCGCGGGTGCTGACCATCGGCGGTGGCTGGCTGCTGCTGGGCGCCATGATCTACGGGTCGTTGTTCATGCACCGCGGTGCGTCCTACTTCCCGAACCTGGTGCTGCCGATCGTCGTCGGCGGGATCGGCATCGGCATGGTGGTCGTCCCGCTCACGCTGGCAGCCATCGCCGGCGTCGGATTCGACCAGATCGGCCCCGTGTCCGCGATGACGCTGATGCTGCAGAGTCTGGGCGGGCCGCTGGTGCTGGCCGTCATCCAGGCCGTCATCACGTCCCGCACGCTGTACCTGGGCGGCACGACGGGCCCCGTCAAGTTCATGAACGACATGCAGTTGCAGGCGCTGGACCACGGCTACACCTACGGGCTGCTGTGGATCGCCGGAGCGGCCGTGATCGTCGGTATCGCGGCGTTGTTCATCGGCTACACGCCCGAGCAGGTCGCGCACGCCCAGGAAGTCAAGGAAGCGATCGACGCCGGAGAGCTGTAGGCCGGCGCCCGTCGCGCCGAGCCTGTAAGTCTGGCGGCCCCTCCTCGCGCTTTCTCTGCGATTTTGCAGGCTCGGTGCCGGCTCCTGCTCGACGTGAGATCTGACACGCTCGGCCCCCAAGTAGGCTTGCCGCCTGTGATCACCAGGATGTCCGAGCTGTTCCTGCGCACCCTGCGCGACGACCCCGCCGACGCAGAGGTGCCCAGCCACAAACTGCTGATCCGCGCCGGATACGTCCGGCCCATCGCGCCCGGCCTCTACAGCTGGCTGCCGCTCGGCCTGAAGGTGCTGCGCAACATCGAGCGCATCGTCCGCGAGGAGATGAACGCGATCGGCGGCCAGGAGATCCTGTTCCCGGCCCTGCTGCCGCGCGCGCCCTACGAGACCACCAACAGGTGGACCGAATACGGAGACAGCGTCTTCCGGGTCCAGGACCGGCGCGGCAACGACTACATGCTGGGCCCCACCCACGAAGAGCTGTTCACCCTGACCGTCAAGGGCGAGTACAGCTCCTACAAGGACTTCCCGCTGACCCTCTACCAAATCCAGAACAAATACCGCGACGAGGCGCGCCCGCGCGCCGGCATCCTGCGCGGCCGCGAGTTCGTCATGAAGGACTCGTACTCCTTCGACCTCGACGCCGCCGGCCTCAAGGCCTCCTACCACGCGCACCGCGAGGCTTACCAGCGGATCTTCGACCGGCTCGAGGTGCGCTACGTCATCGTCTCGGCCGTGTCGGGTGCGATGGGCGGTAGCGCGTCCGAAGAATTCCTGGCCGAGAGCCCGATCGGCGAGGACACCTTCGTCCGGTGTGTGGAATCGGGCTACGCCGCCAACGTCGAAGCCGTCATCACCGCCCGCCCCGACGCACAACCCACCGACGACAAGCCCCCGGCCGAGGTCCACGACACCGGTGACACCCCCACCATCGCCACCCTGGTCGCCTGGGCCAACGAGGCGCTGGACCGCACCGTGACCGCCGCCGACACCCTCAAGAACGTTCTGCTGAAGGTCCGCCAGCCCGGCGGCGACTGGGAACTGCTGGCCATCGGTGTGCCCGGTGACCGCGAGGTCGACGACAAGCGCCTCGGCGCGGCGCTGGAACCGGCCGAGTACGCGCTGATCGACGACGCGGACTTCGCCAAGTACCCGTTCCTGGTCAAGGGGTACATCGGCCCGAAAGCGCTGCGGGAGAACGACGTCCGCTACCTCGTCGACCCGCGGGTGGTGGACGGCACCAGTTGGATCACCGGCGCCGACGAGCCCGGGCGCCACGTGGTCGGCCTGGTCGCCGGTCGCGACTTCACCGCCGACGGCACCATCGAGGCGGCCGAGGTACGCGAGGGCGACCCGTCACCCGACGGGGCCGGCCCGCTGGTGATGGCCCGCGGCATCGAGATCGGCCACATCTTCCAGCTCGGGCGCAAGTACACCGACGCGTTCAGTGCCGACGTGCTCGGCGAGGACGGGAAGCCGGTGCGGCTGACCATGGGGTCCTACGGCGTCGGAGTGTCGCGCCTGGTGGCCGTGGTCGCCGAGCAGCACCACGACCAGCTGGGCCTGCGCTGGCCGGCTTCGATCAGCCCGTTCGGGGTGCATCTGGTGATGGCCAACAAGGACCCCGAGGCCCGGCTGGGCGCCGCCAAGCTGGCAGCCGACCTGGACAAGGTGGGGGTGGACGTGCTGCTGGATGACCGCCAGGCCTCACCCGGGGTGAAGTTCAAGGACGCCGAGCTGCTCGGCGTGCCCTGGGTCGTCGTGGTAGGCCGCGGCTGGGCCGACGGCAGGGTGGAGCTGCGCAACCGGTTCAGCGGGGAGACCAGCGAGCTGGCCGTCGGTGATTCGCTGACCAGCGACCTGGTCGCCGCCATCAGCGGCTGAGAACAGCCCGACCTATTCGTTCCCGCCCGGGAACGCCGTGGTGATCGGCCAGCCGCCCAGCACCTTGTTCCACCGCGCGGCCAGCACCGCGCTCTGCGTCAGCGCCGTCGAGGCGAACGCCCGGTCCTCGGCCGTCTCGGCATGCTCGACGACCGCCCGCCAGGCCGTCGCGCCGTCGTTCTCCATGCGCGCCGCCAGCCGCGCCGCATCCGCCGGGCTGCCCACCGGCGACGGCAGCTGATACCCGGCGGCGGCGGGCGCCGGCGTGACCTTGCGGGCACTGAGCATCGCGATGACGTCGTCGCGGCGCTGGCGGTGCTGATTGAGCGCCTCCACCACCAGGTCGTTGACGCTGGGCGGCGACAGCGCCGACACGATGCCGTAGCCGTAGATGGTGCCGTGCTCGACGGCCAGCGCGTCGCTGAGCGCCGCGACGTCGGCGTCCTTGCCACCGCTCATATCGACGGGCCCCCCGGCACCAGCGCAACCTCGCACGACGCCGTGCACGATGCCGCGATCGAGGCGAGCAGTCCGGCCCGGTAGCCCGACGACGTCGACACCAGGCGATTGGCCTCCTCGGCCGACTTGCGCAGCGAATCGATCACGTCGGAAACCGGCGGTGGTGGCGGCGGCGGAGCCTCCGGCTCGGTCGGGCTGGGGGTCGCGCTGGAGCTGCTCGTTTCACTGGTCGAGGAGACGAGCTTGCCGGCGGCCCGCGCGATCTCGGTGGACAGCGCCCGGGCGTGCGCGGCGCGCTGGGTGGCGACCACGGTCAACGCGGCCGCGATCTGCGGGGGGCTGCCGATCGCTCCGGCGGCCGCGGCGGCCAGCGCACTGTCGCGCCGGGCCTGGTCCAACGGGCCCACCAACTCCTCGACGGCGGGGGGCTTGGGCGCCGACTCGCCGCAGGCGGTTGCCGCCACCCCGAGTGCGGCGAGAGCGGCACCACCGGCGAGCACACGCCGCCTGCTGATGACGGGTACTGCTCTGGGCACGTCCCACATCCTGCCATCACCGGGCACCGTGACAGCGCCAGCCACGATGGCGTCAGGCCCCGGCAGAGAACCGGCTCGGTAACCGGGGAGTTGTTGAACGGGCGTCAATAGCGGATCCTGGCGTATCGTGGGTGGCTGGCTCTCTGAGTTCGCTGTGAAAGCCACGCTCAAGCGCATGACCGACAATTCAAGATGAGGAGCTCGCCGTGACCACCGGGCTACCTTCGCAGACGCAGGTGATCGAGCTGTTGACCGGAGAGTTCGCGCGCGCCGGTTACGAGATCGAAGACGTGGTCATCAACAGCCGCACGCGCCCACCGCGCATCACCGTGATCGCCGACGGCGACACCGCGCTGGACCTCGACACCATCGCCGCGCTCTCGCGAACCGCCTCCGATTTGCTGGACAGTGTGGACGGCGGCGACGCCGACGGATACATCCTCGAGGTCAGCTCTCCCGGCGTCGACCGCCCGTTGACCACCGAAAAACACTTCCGGCGGGCGCGGGGCCGCAAGGTGGACCTCGCGCTGGCAGATGGGTCGCAGCTGTCCGGCCGAATCGCCGAAGCCGGCAACGGCACGCTGTCGCTGGTGGTCCGCACCGGCCGCGAGCTGGCGATGCGGGAGATACCGCTGACCGACGTCGTCAAAGCGGTTGTGCAGGTTGAGTTTTCGCCACCAGCCCGGGCGGAGCTGGAGCTGCTGGGTCAGGCACAGAGGACGGAGGCCGGAGCATGAACATCGACATGGCCGCACTCCACGCGATCGAGGTGGACCGGGGCATCTCGGTCAGCGAGCTGCTCGAGACGATCAAGTCCGCGCTGCTCACCGCCTACCGGCACACCGAGGGCCACCAGTCCGACGCCCGCATCGAGATCGACCGCAAGACCGGCGTGGTGCGGGTGATCGCCCGCGAGACCGACGAAGACGGCAACTTGATCAGCGAGTGGGACGACACCCCGGAGGGCTTCGGTCGCATCGCCGCCACCACCGCGCGGCAGGTCATGCTGCAGCGTTTCCGCGACGCGGAGAACGAGCGCACCTTCGGCGAGTTCTCCACCCGCGAAGGCGAGATCGTCGCCGGGGTCATCCAGCGCGACAGCCGGGCCAACGCCCGTGGCCTGGTCGTTGTCCGGATAGGCACCGAGGCCAAGGCCTCCGAAGGCGTGATCCCGGCCGCCGAACAGGTGCCGGGCGAGAGCTACGAGCACGGCAACCGGCTGCGCTGCTACGTCGTCGGGGTCAGTCGCGGCTCGCGTGAACCGCTGATCACCCTCTCGCGCACCCACCCGAACCTGGTGCGCAAGCTGTTCTCGCTCGAGGTTCCCGAGATCGCCGACGGTTCGGTGGAGATCGTGGCGGTGGCCCGAGAGGCCGGCCACCGGTCCAAGATCGCCGTGGTATCCCGGGTGCCCGGTCTGAACGCCAAGGGCGCCTGCATCGGTCCGATGGGGCAGCGGGTCCGCAACGTGATGAGCGAGCTGTCCGGCGAGAAGATCGACATCATCGACTACGACGAGGACCCGGCCCGCTTCGTGGCCAACGCGTTGTCGCCGGCCAAGGTGGTGTCGGTGTCGGTGATCGACCCGAACGCCCGCGCCGCCCGGGTCGTGGTTCCCGACTTCCAGTTGTCCCTGGCCATCGGCAAGGAAGGGCAGAACGCCCGGCTCGCCGCCCGCCTCACGGGGTGGCGCATCGACATCCGGGGTGACGCGCCGGGCGGCTCCGAGGGCCAGCCTGACCAGGGGGCCAGCCACGGAATGGCCCACGGGCACTGAAGCGTGCCGCGGCGGCTCGGGGCAATCCGCAGTAGTCGGCTGCTGAATTGCTGCGCGAGCGGCCGCAGGGTGGTTCTGACCACTGGTCGGGTGACGCTAGACTGAGCCGTGATCCAGCGCGAGCCTTCGGCCTCGGCGCGCCAACGTCCGGAAACCCCCAGCGGACCGGTGCGGACGTGTGTCGGATGCCGGAGGCGAGAGTTGGCCGTCGAACTGCTTCGAGTGGTGGCTCGGTCTACCGGGAACGGCAACTACGCCGTAATCGTTGACACAGCCGGAAGCCTGCCGGGGCGAGGTGCGTGGTTGCATCCCGATCCGCAGTGCGCACAACAAGCGATCCGGCGGCGGGCTTTCACCCGCGCGCTGCGCATCACCGGTTCGCCGGACACATCCGCGGTGATCGAGCACGTCGAGTTCTCGGCGGCCCGCATCACCAACGGCAACAGAACAGGTAGCAACGAACATGAGCACACCGTGAAGTCCCGATGACCATGCGTCATAGCTAACCCCCGAGGCGCGGCCCACCGCTTGTCGCCTCATAGACAGGAGATGTAGTGGCAGGTAAGGCCCGCGTACACGAGTTGGCTAAGGAACTCGGTGTCACCAGCAAGCAAGTTCTCGCCCGACTGACCGAACAGGGCGAATTCGTCAAATCGGCATCATCCACGGTGGAAGCACCCGTGGCCAGGCGCCTCCGCGAGTCGTTCGGCGGCAGCAAGCCCGCCGCAGGCGGTGCGGCCAAGACCCAGGCAGGCCCTCCGGCCGGCGCGCAACCGGCGGCCAAGCCCGCCGAGAAGGTCGCCCCCTCGGCAACCGATGCGGCACTCGACCGCGCACTGGACAAGGCCGTCGGCAACGGCGCGCCCACCAGCGCGCCCGCCAAACCGGCCGCTCCCGGCCGCCCGGCCCCCGCGGCCCCACCGGCGCCTCCGGCTGCCCCGTCGGCGCCGGCCGCCCCGGCGGCTCCCGCTGCCCGGGCAAAGCCCGCGGCACCGGCCCCGCCAGCCCCGAGCCCGGCGGCTTCGGCACCGGGACAAGCGCCGGCCCCGCAGGCCCCGCCGCAGCCAGGCGCGACGCCCGGGCCGCGTCCGGGCCCGATGCCCAAACCCGGCGTCCGCACCCCGCGCGTCGGCAACAACCCGTTCTCCTCGGCGCAGCCGGTGGACCGGCCGATTCCGCGTCCGCATCCGCAGGCTCCGCGCCCCGGCGCGCCCCGGCCGGGCGCGCGCGCGACCGGGCGGAGCTTCGCCCGGCAGCATGCCGCCGCGTCCCGGTGGCGCCTCCGGCGGGCCTCGTCCGCCGCGTACCGGCGCGCCGCGGCCTGGTGGTGCCCGCCCCGGTGGCGGCGGTCCCGGCGGCGGTGGCGGCGGCGGCGGTAACTACCGCGGCGGCGGCGGTGTCGGCGCGGCACCCGGCGGTGGCGGCGGCTTCCGTGGTCGTCCCGGCGGCGGTGGCCCCGGCGGCGGTGGCGGTGGCGGCCGTCCCGGCCAGCGCGGGGGCGCGGCCGGTGCGTTCGGCCGTCCCGGCGGCGCGCCCCGGCGTGGCCGCAAGTCCAAGCGGGCCAAACGCGCCGAATACGAGAACATGCAGGCCCCGGTCGTCGGCGGTGTGCGGTTGCCGCACGGCAACGGC
This sequence comes from Mycobacterium sp. Z3061, assembly GCF_031583025.1. Classification (NCBI taxonomy): domain Bacteria; kingdom Bacillati; phylum Actinomycetota; class Actinomycetes; order Mycobacteriales; family Mycobacteriaceae; genus Mycobacterium; species Mycobacterium pumcae. Next base: position 2,415,135 of record NZ_CP134062.1, read on the forward strand.
GAGACCATCCGGCTGGCCCGCGGCGCATCGCTGAGCGACTTCGCCGACAAGATCAACGCCAACCCGGCCGCGCTGGTGCAGGCGCTGTTCAATCTCGGCGAGATGGTCACGGCCACCCAGTCGGTCGGCGACGAGACGCTCGAGCTGCTGGGCAGCGAAATGAACTACAACGTTCAGGTCGTCAGTCCCGAGGACGAGGACCGCGAGCTGCTGGAGTCCTTCGACCTCACCTACGGCGAAGACGAAGGCGGCGAAGAGGATCTGCAGACCCGTCCGCCGGTGGTCACCGTCATGGGTCACGTCGACCACGGCAAGACCCGCCTGCTGGACACGATCCGTAACGCCAGCGTCCGCGAGGGCGAGGCGGGTGGCATCACCCAGCACATCGGCGCCTACCAGGTCGGGGTCAACTTCGAGGGCAGCGAGCGGCTGATCACCTTCATCGACACCCCGGGTCACGAGGCGTTCACCGCCATGCGTGCCCGCGGCGCCAAGGCCACCGACATCGCCATCCTGGTGGTGGCGGCCGACGACGGCGTGATGCCGCAGACGGTGGAGGCCATCAACCACGCGCAGGCCGCCGATGTGCCGATCGTGGTGGCGGTCAACAAGATCGACAAGGAGGGCGCCGACCCTGCGAAGATCCGCGGCCAGCTCACCGAATACGGGCTGGTGGCCGAGGATTTCGGTGGCGACACGATGTTCGTCGACATCTCGGCCAAGCAGGGCACCAACATCGAGGCTCTGGAAGAAGCGGTGCTGCTGACCGCCGACGCCGCCCTGGACCTGCGGGCCAACCCCGACATGGAGGCCCAGGGTGTGGCCATCGAGGCGCACCTGGACCGCGGTCGCGGTCCGGTGGCCACCGTGCTGATTCAGCGCGGCACGTTGCGGGTCGGCGACTCGATCGTCGCCGGCGACGCCTACGGCCGCGTCCGCCGCATGGTCGACGAGCACGGCGAGGACGTCCACGAGGCGTTGCCGTCGCGTCCGGTGCAGGTCATCGGCTTCACGTCGGTGCCCGGCGCCGGTGACAACCTGCTGGTCGTCGACGAGGACCGGATCGCCCGCCAGATCGCCGACCGGCGCAGCGCCCGCAAGCGCAACGCGCTGGCGGCCCGCAGCCGCAAGCGGATCAGCCTGGAGGACCTGGACTCGGCGCTGAAGGAAACCAGCCAGCTGAACCTGATCCTCAAGGGCGACAATGCCGGTACCGTCGAGGCGCTGGAAGAGGCCCTGATGGGCATCGAGGTGGACGACGAGGTGGCGCTGCGCGTCATCGACCGCGGTGTCGGTGGCATCACCGAGACCAACGTCAACCTGGCGTCGGCATCGGATGCGATCATCATCGGCTTCAACGTGCGGGCCGAGGGCAAGGCGACGGAGCTGGCCAACCGCGAAGGCGTCGAGATCCGCTACTACTCGGTGATCTACCAGGCCATCGACGAGATCGAGAAGGCCCTGCGCGGCATGCTCAAGCCGATCTACGAGGAGAACCAGCTGGGCCGTGCGGAGATCCGCGCGATCTTCCGCTCTTCGAAGGTGGGCGTCATCGCCGGTTGCATGATCACCTCCGGTGTGGTGCGCCGCAACGCCAAGGCCCGGCTGTTGCGGGACAACATCGTGGTGACCGAGAACCTCTCGATCAACTCGCTGCGGCGGGAGAAGGACGACGTCACCGAGGTCCGCGAGGGCTTCGAATGCGGTCTGACGCTGGGTTATTCGGACATCAAGGAAGGCGACATCATCGAGTCCTTCGAGCTCGTGCAGAAGGAACGGTCATGACCGGGCCGGGGCAGCATGGCTGACCCCGCCCGGGCACGCCGGCTGGCCAGGCGGATCAGCACGATCGTCGCTTCGGCGATCGAATACGAGATCAAGGATCCGGGGCTGGCCGGTGTGACCATCGTCGACACCAAGGTCACCAACGACCTGCACGACGCGACGGTCTACTACACCGTGATGGGCCGCACGCTGGACGAAGAGCCCGACTATCCCGGCGCCGCGGCGGCGCTGGACCGGGCCAGGGGCGTGCTGCGTACCAAAGTCGGGGCGGGCACCGGTGTGCGCTTCACCCCGACTCTGACGTTCACCCGCGACACGACGTCGGACACGGTGAACCGGATGGAAGAGTTGCTGGCCCGTGCCCGCGCGGCGGATGCTGATCTGGCGCGCGTACGGGTGGGTGCGAAACCGGCAGGGGAGGCCGACCCGTACCGTGAGAGTGGGTCGGCGGCCGAACCGTCGACCACCGGGGGACTTGGCAATGCTGGTTTACCGAGCATCGAAGCTGAGGAAACCGATGACGATTATCAATCGCAAGATCGATCCGAAGATTGAGCTGACCGGCATGCCGCGCCTCAACGGCGCGCGCGTCGACGCAGCCGGCGCCGTGGAGCTGCTGTCGGCCGCGGAGTCGGTGGTCGTGGTCTGCCACGTCCACCCCGACGCCGACACGATCGGTGCCGGGCTGGCGCTGGGCGCGGTGCTCGACCGGTGCGGCAAGGACGTTGAGGTGAGTTTCGCCGCGCCCGCGGAACTGCCGGAGTCGCTGCGTTCGCTTCCCGGCTGCGACCTGCTGGTGCCGCCCGACGACGTGCGTCGTGACGTCGACCTGATGGTCACCGTTGACGTGCCGAGCATGCACCGGCTCGGCTCGCTGCAAGATCTGGCGACTCCCGGCCGGCAACTGCTGGTCATCGACCATCACGCGTCCAACGGACTGTTCGGCACCGCGAACTACGTGGACACGTCCGCGGATTCGACGACGATGATGATCGCCGAGATCCTCGACGTGTGGGGCAAACCGATCGACCGGGGGGTGGCGCACTGCATCTACGCCGGGTTGACCACCGACACGGGCTCGTTCCGCTGGGCCAGTTCGCGGGCGCTGCGGCTGGCCGCCCGGCTGGTGGACCTCGGGGTGGACAACTCCGCCGTCAGCCGGTCGCTGATGGACAGCCACCCGTACGCCTGGTTGCCGATGCTGTCGCGGGTGCTGGGCACCGCAGAGTTGCTGCCTGAGGCCGCCCGCGGCCGGGGACTGGTCTACGCGGTGGTCGATCACCACGAGTGGCTGAACTCCCGCTCGGAGGAAGTCGAGAGCGTGGTCGACATCGTGCGCACCACGCAGCAGGCCGAGGTGGCAGCGGTGTTCAAGGAAGTCGAACCGCGGCGGTGGTCGGTGTCGATGCGCGCCAAGACGATCGACCTGGCCACGGTGGCGATGGGGTTCGGCGGCGGCGGGCACCGGCTGGCGGCCGGTTATTCGACCAGCGGCTCGATCGACGACGTGGTGGCGGCACTGCGCGCGGCGCTCGACTAGCGGCCTTGCACGACGGCGGGCCCGGCCCCGGCCGGCCGGCGGCCGGTGGTCGGCAGATCGCGGCGCTGGCGCTGCCGGCCCTTGGTGTGCTGGCCGCCGAGCCGTTGTACCTGCTCTTCGATACCGCGGTGGTCGGGCGGCTCGGCGCGGTGGCGCTGGCCGGCCTGGCGATCGGCAGCCTGGTGCTCGGCCTGGTCAGTACCCAGCTGACGTTCCTGTCCTACGGCACCACGGCCCGCGCGGCGCGCTACTTCGGTGCGAGCGACCGCGCCGCGGCCGTCAACGAGGGCGTTCAGGCGACGTGGCTGGGATTGGGGCTCGGCGCGGCGATCGTCGTCGTGGTGCAGGCCGTGGCGGTGCCGGTGGTATCGGCGATCGGGTCGAGCGCCCAGATTGCGTCGGCGGCGCTGCCCTGGTTGCGGATCGCCATTCTCGGCGCCCCGGCGATCCTGGTCTCGCTGGCCGGCAACGGCTGGATGCGTGGCGTGCAGGACACCGTGCGGCCGCTGCGCTATGTGGTCGCAGGGTTTGTGGTCTCGGCGCTGCTGTGCCCGGTGCTGGTGTACGGCTGGCTCGGCCTGCCGAGGCTGGGTCTGTCCGGCTCAGCCGTGGCCAATCTCGTGGGGCAGTGGCTGGCGGCGCTGTTGTTCGGTGGCGCGCTGCTGGCCGAGCGGGCACCGCTGCGACCCGACCGTGCCGCGCTGCGCGCCCAACTGGTGATGGGGCGGGACCTGATCCTGCGCAGCATGGCCTTTCAGGTCTGCTTCGTCTCGGCCGCCGCGGTGGCGGCACGGTTCGGAGCCGCCGCGCTGGCCGCCCACCAGATTGTGTTGCAGCTGTGGACGTTTCTCGCACTGGTGCTCGATTCGCTGGCCATCGCCGCGCAGTCGCTGGTAGGGGCGGCGCTGGGGGCCGGTGACGCCCCGCATGCCAAGTGGGTCGCGTGGCGGGTGACATGGTTTTCGCTGCTGGCGGCGGGCCTGCTGGCCGTCGCGTTCGCGCTGGGCTCCTCGGTGTTGCCGGACCTGTTCACCGACGACCGCTCCGTACTGGCCGCGATCGGGGTCCCGTGGTGGTTCATGGTGGCCCAATTACCCATCGCGGGAATCGTTTTCGCGTTGGACGGGGTGTTGCTGGGGGCCGGCGACGCCGCCTTCATGCGCACCGCCACCGTCGCCGCCGCGCTGCTGGGTTTCCTGCCGCTGATCTGGCTGTCGCTGGCGTACGGATGGGGGTTGACGGGAATCTGGTCCGGGCTGACCGCATTCATGGTGTTGCGGTTGGCCTTCGGTGGCTGGCGGGCGCTGTCGGGCCGCTGGGTGGTCACCGGGACTGTCTGATACGCCGAGATGGCCGTGGTGGTTGTGATCAATCACCTCATCACAGCCCTGACGGCAATCTCGGCAACACACACCCGGGGCTACACTCACGCCGGTGAGCACCCGGACCCGGCGCCGCCCGTGGAGTGACTACGCACTGTTCCTCGTGCTGGTCGGCCCCAATGTGGGGTTGTTGGCGCTGTTCATCTACCGGCCGCTGGCCGACAACATCCGGCTGTCGTTCTTCGACTGGAACATCTCCGACCCGCAGGCCGAATTCGTCGGCCTGTCGAACTACGCGGAGTGGTTCACCCGCTCCGACACCGCGCGCATCGTGCTCAACACCACGGTGTTCACCGTGGCCGCGGTGGCCGGTTCGATGGTGCTGGGTCTGGCGCTGGCGATGCTGCTCGACCAACCGCTACGCGGCCGGAATGTGGTGCGCTCCACCATATTCGCCCCGTTCGTGATCTCCGGCGCGGCGGTGGGGCTGGCCGCCCAGTTCGTCTTCGACCCGCATTTCGGCCTGATCCAGGATCTGCTGCGCCGCGCCGGGTTCGGCGTGCCCGACTTTTACCAGGACGCCCATTGGGCCATGTTCATGATCACCGTCACCTACATCTGGAAGAACCTCGGCTACACGTTCGTCATCTACCTGGCCGCGCTGCAAGGGGTGCGCCGAGACCTGTTGGAAGCGGCCCAGATTGACGGTGCCGGCCGATGGACCACATTTCGCATGGTGACGTTGCCGCAGCTGAGGCCCACCACGTTCTTCCTGTCGATCACGGTGCTGATCAGCTCGCTGCAGGTCTTCGACGTCATCAACGTCATGACCCGCGGCGGTCCGGAGGGCACCGGCACCACCACCATGGTGTACGAGGTGTACGTCGAGACCTTCCGCAACTTCCGCGCCGGCTACGGCGCCGCGGTCGCCACCATCATGTTCCTGGTGCTGCTGGCCATCACTTATTACCAGGTGTGCGTGATGGACAGGGAGCAGCGCCAATGAGTGACGACCGCGCGCGCCCGGCGCGTCTGCTCGGCTACGCGGCCATGCTGATCGTGGTCGCGCTGATCGCCGGCCCGCTGACGTTCGTGTTCTTCACCTCCCTCAAAGAGCAGCCCGACGTGTACTCCCAGCCGACCACCTGGTGGCCGCCGCACTGGCATCCGCAGAATTACCGCACTGCCACGCAACAGATTCCGTTCTGGACGTATGTGCGCAACTCGGTGATCATCACCACCGCGCTGGCAGCGGTGAAGTTCGTCCTGGGCGTGCTGAGCGCATTCGGCCTGGTGTTCGTGCGCTTTCCCGGCCGCAATGTGGTGTTCCTGGTGATCATTGCCGCGCTGATGGTGCCCAACCAGATCACCGTGATCTCCAACTACGCGCTGATCTCGCAACTGGGACTGCGCAACACCTTTCCCGGCATCATCCTGCCGCTGGCCGGTGTGGCGTTCGGAACCTTCCTGATGCGCAACCACTTTCTGTCCCTGCCGACCGAGGTGATCGAAGCGGCCCGGATGGACGGCGCGCGATGGTGGCAACTGCTGCTGCGGGTCGTGCTGCCGATGTCGGGGCCCACCATGGTGGCCTTCGGCATCATCACCGTCGTCAACGAGTGGAACGAGTATCTGTGGCCGTTCCTGATGTCCGACGACGAGTCGGTGGCGCCACTGCCGGTGGGCCTGACCTTCCTGCAACAGACCGAAGGAGTCACCAACTGGGGACCGGTGATGGCGGTGACGCTGTTGGCCATGCTGCCGATCCTGCTCATCTTCGTCGTGTTGCAGCGGCAGATGATCAAGGGCCTCACCTCGGGGGCGGTGAAGGGGTGAACCGCAGGCAGTTCCTGGCTTTGGCCGCCGCAGGTGCGACAGCCGGCTGCGCCGGCATGGGCGGCGGTGGCCCGGTGAAGTCGGGGAACGGCCCGATCACGTTCTGGTCCAATCACCCTGGCCTGTCCACCGCCGTGGAACGCGAGTTGATCAGCCGCTTCCAGCAGGAGTTCCCGGACCTGCAGGTCAAGCTGATCGATGCCGGCAAGGACTACGACGAGGTGGCGCAGAAGTTCAACGCCGCGCTCATCGGCGCCGACGTGCCCGATGTCGTTGTGCTGGATGACATCTGGTGGTTCCATTTCGCGCTGAGCGGTGTCCTTACACCGCTGGACGACCTGTTCCGGCAAGCGGGAGTGGACACCGCGGACTATGTGGACTCACTGCTGGCCGATTACGAGTTCGGCGGTCACCACTACGCGCTGCCCTATGCGCGGTCGACGCCGTTGTTCTACTACAACAGGGCGGTATGGGAGCGGGCCGGGCTCCCGGACCGCGGACCGGTCTCCTGGCAGGAGTTCGATGAGTGGGGTCCGAAGTTGCAGAGCGTCGTCCCCGCCGGGAACCTGGCGCACGGCTGGGCGAATTCGGAGGCCATTTCATGGACGTTCGAAGGGCCGAACTGGGCGTTCGGCGGTGCCTACTCCGACCAGTGGACGCTGAAGTTCACCGATCCGGCGACCATCGCGGCGGGGACCTTCCTGCGCGAGTCGATTCACGGCAAGCGGTATGCGGCGATCGCCAACAACGTCGCCAACGAGTTCGCCACCGGCATCCTGGCCTCCACGGTGGCGTCGACTGGTGCGCTCGTCGGCATCACCGCCGCCGCCCGGTTCGACTTCGGGGTGGCGCCGCTGCCGACCGGCCCGGGCGGGGCGCCCGCGTGTCCGACCGGCGGCGCCGGCCTGGCGATCCCGATGAAGTTGTCCGACGAACGAAAGCTCAACGCGCTCAAGTTCATTGCGTACATCACCAACCCGCGTAACACCGCCTATTTCAGTCAGCACACCGGCTATCTGGCGGTGCGCAAGTCGGCCGTCAACGATCCGAGTCAGCAGCAGTATCTGGCCGACAACCCGCGTGCGCGGGTGGCGTTCGATCAGCTGCCGCACACCCGCCCGCAGGACTACGCCCGCGTTTTTCTCCCCGGAGGTGATCGCGTCATCGCGGCCGGCCTGGAATCCGTCGGTCTGAAGGGGGCCGACGTCGGCGCCACCTTCGGCAGCATGCAGAAACAACTCCAGGTCATCTACAACCGGCAGATCAAACGCAAGCTGTCGGGATTCCGTCCCAGCTGACGGGCGGCGGTCAGGTGCCGCCGCCCTTGCCGCCGGTGCCGCCGCCGCCGCCGGTGCCGCCCATCGTGCCGCCGGATCCCGTGCCCAGGCCGCCGTTGTTGCCGAAGTGACCGGCCAGGATCTCCCACCCGTATCTGGCCGCGCCGCCCGTACCACCCTTGCCTCCGTTTCCGCCGACGCCGCCCGGCCGAGAGAGGTTGCCGCCGTTGCTGATTCCGTTTCCGCCACTGCCACCGGTTCCCCCGGTGCCGCCCGAGCCGCCTGGTCCGGAATTGCCGTCGCCGCCGTAGCCGCCATCACCCGCAACGCCGCCGTTGCCGGCCAAATAAGAGGCGGTGGCATTGCCGCCGTTTCCGCCGTTGCCGCCGACTCCGCCGGTGCCGCCGCCGCCCAGGTTGCCCTTGCCGCCGCGGCCACCGGTGCCGCCCGCGCCACCATCGGCGCTGTTGCCAACCCCGCCGTTGCCGCCCTTCCCGCCGGTGCCGCCGTTGCCTCCGGTGGCGCCTTCGCCGCCGGCGCCCCCGGCGCCGCCGTTGCCGGCGGTGGGGCTTGCCACACCCGTGGTGTCACCGTTACCACCGTTGCCGCCCGCGCCGCCGCTGCCACCCTTGCCCTGCATGCCGTTGCCGCCGGTGGCACCGGTGGTAGAACCGGCTCCGCCTGCGCCGCCGCTACCGCCCTTGCCCGCAGTGCCGCCCGTGCCGCCGCTGCCGCCGTTGCCGGCCTGCGGGTTGACGCCGTTGGCCGATGCGCCGTTGCCGCCGGTACCACCGGTGCCGCCGTTGCCCCCGACGCCTCCCTGACCGCCGTTGCCGCCGGTGCCCTGGACACCGTTCTTGCCGCCGTTGAGGTTCACCGCTTTGCCCGCGGCTCCGCCGGTTCCGCCTTGGCCACCCTGACCGCCCTGGCCGCCGGTTCCGCCGGTGCCTCCGTCGCTGCCGTTCGGGGTGCCCGTGCTGCCTGAGGTGCCGGTTCCACCGGTCCCGCCGGTGCCTCCGTTGCCGCCGGCACCGGCGGCGCCGCCGTTGCCGCCGTTGCCGTGGAACACCCCACTGTTGCCGCCTGCCCCGCCGGCCCCGCCGGCGGAACCGTTGCCGCCGTCGCCGCCGGTGCCTCCGGCGGTGGTGGTGTTCGTTCCGGTGGTCCCGTTGGCGCCGTTGCCGCCGCGTCCGCCGTTGCCGCCGTTGCCGTCCAGGCCGCCGTTGCCGCCCTTACCTCCGGTGCCGCCGGCCAGGTTCGGGTTGTAGGAGTCCGCGCCGTTGCCGCCGTTTCCGCCGTTTCCGCCGCTGGTCGGTGTGAAGCCGTCGGCTCCCCGGACGCCGCCGGTGCTGCCGGTGCCGCCAGCACCACCGGTGCCGCCCGCGCCACGGTTGCCGCCGGTACCGCCGGCGCCGCCGTTGCCGTTGCCGCCGTTGGCGAAGCTGCCGTCGCCACCGTTGCCACCGTTTCCGCCGACCCCGCCGTCACCGGCGTTGCCACCGTTGCCGCCGGCGCCCTGCTTGCCGGCCTGACCGGCGGTGGCGGTGCCCCCGGCCCAGATCGGAAGAGCACACGTCTGCCGCCGGCGCCGCCGTTCCCGCCGCGGCCGCCGTTGGTGCCATCGCCGCCGGTGCCACCGCCGGCCTTGCCGGCGATGCCGTCGAAGCCTTTGCCGCCGTCCCCGCCGTTACCGCCGTGCCCACCGGCCCCGCCGTCGCCACCGTCGCCGGCCAGGGCGCCGCCCTTACCGCCAGTGCCGCCGTTACCGCCCGCGCTGCCGCTGGTGGCGTCGGCGCCGGCGATCGCATCGGGACCGAACGTGCCGTTGCCGCCCTTGCCACCGGTGCCGCCATTGCCGTAAAGGCCACCGTTGCCGCCGGCGCCGCCGTCGCCGCCTTTGACGCCGGGGGAGACCGAGACCGATCCGGCGCCGCCGTTGCCGCCGTTTCCGCCGCTGTGCGGGCTGTTGCCGGCCGCGCCAGTTGCCGCCTGGCCGAAGCGGCCACCGGCGCCACCGGCCCCACCGGCGCCGCCGGTGCCGGGATTGCCGCCGTTCCCACCGTTTCCGCCGTTTCCGCCGTTGATGTTCCAGGCGCCGTCGCCGCCGTTGCCGCCGTTGCCGGCGGCGCCGCCAATACCGCCGTCACCACCCGCGCCGCCGACGGCCTGACCGCCCGACGGGGTGAAGATCTTGTTCAGCCAGCCGCCCTCGTTACCGGCGCCGCCAATGCCTCCGACGCCGCCGTTTCCACCGTTACCGCCGGCCAGGCCCGTTTGACCCGCGGCGCCCTGGCCGCCGTTGCTGCCGGCGCCACCTGCGCCGCCCTGGCCGCCGGCTCCACCTACCCCGCCGGCGCCGAGCAGCTGTGAGCCCCGTCCGCCGATCCCGCCGGCGCCACCGGCGCCACCCGCTGTGCCCGACCCGCCGCCAACACCGTTGCTGCCCGCGACGCCGGAGCCGCCGGCCCCGCCGGCCCCGCCATCGCCGTAGAGGAATCCGCCGGTGCCGCCGTTGCCGCCGGCACCGCCGGGTGCCGTGAGGGAAGTACCGATTCCACCGACACCACCGGCGCCGCCGTGACCGAGCAGTACCGCGTGACCGCCTGCTCCGCCGTTGCCGCCGTCGACTCCGGCGCCACCGACCCCGCCGTTGCCCCAGAGCCACCCGCCGGTACCTCCGGTCCCACCGGCGCCACCCGCCCCGCCGGCGCCACCCGATCCGAGCAGCCTGGCCGCCCCGCCGGCACCGCCGAAGTGACCGGCCTCGGCCGAGCCCCCGCCCCGCCGTTGCCCCACAACCAGCCGCCGGTCCCGCCGGTGCCGCCGGACCCGCCGGCGCCACCCGCACCGCCCGAGCCGAACAGCGTGGCGGCGCCGCCCGCGCCACCGGTGACGCCTGAGCCGCCGGTTCCGCCGTTGCCCCAGAGCCAACCACCGTTGCCGCCGGTCCCACCGGCGCCGCCCGCCCCGCCGGCACCGCCGGCTCCGCCGTTGCCGATCAGTCCGGCCGCCCCGCCGGCGCCACCGTTCTGGCCGGCCGCACCCGAACCACCGGCCCCGCCGTTGCCCCACAGAATCCCGCCGGCTCCACCGGCCTGGCCGGTGCCCACAGCCCCGTTGGCGCCGTCGCCGATCAGGGGGCGGCCCAGGAGTACCTGGGTGGGCGCGTTCACCGCGCCCAGCACGGTCTGCTCGATGGCTTGCAGCGGCGCCGCGTTGACCGCCTCGGCGCTGGCGTAGGACCCGGCTCCGGCGTTCATCAGCTGCACGAAAGTGCTGTGAAAGTTCGACGCCTGCTCGCTGATCGCCTGGTAGTGCTGCGCGTGATTGCCGAACAGCGCGGCGATGGCGGCCGAGATCTCGTCCTGGGCCGCCGGTAGCACTGAGGTGGTGGGCAGGGCGGCGGCGATGTTGGCCTCGCTGATCGTCGATCCGATGCGCGCCAGATCCGACGCCGCTGCCGAGATCCATTCCGGTGAGGTGGTGACGAATGACATGACAGTGCCTTTCTGGAGTCGTGGGACTGCGACGACCCGCGCAACAGGGAAGTAGGGGAGCGCCGTCTCCCGGCCGGCGCCCCTAAAAGATACGACAGCACATCGGATGCGTCAATAGATACAATACGTTAATGAATCAGATGGTATCTTGAAGTGCGCAGGGTCGGCGACAACCGCCGGCCGAGCGAACGCTCTCCGGAGTGCTCGAGCTGAATTCAGCGATGCGGGGAAGTGGGTACGGCATCCAGCCAGAGAGACACCGCGACAACGAAACTGACGGCTACCACGGTCAAACCGGCGGCGGGCCAGATGCACATCACCGAGTGCCGGATCCCAGCAATCACCGAGCCGGTCGCGGCCAGCAGCAACGCGATGACAATGCCACCCGCTACCACGGCGATACCGAAGCCGGTCTGGGAGTAGAAGTGCTCGACGCCGGCGCTGTCGCAGTTGTCACTGCACCCGGGCAGTAGCAGCCACACCGCCGGTCCCAGCGCACCGACGATGGACAGTCCGCTGGCCACGAACTGTGCGATGAACAGAACGACGGTGAGAACGACGTCCGCGGTCGAACGACGCCACGGAATCGGCTGCTGTGTCACCAGGTGGTCAACGCACCTGCGAACGTCCGCGCTGCAGGACGGCCTCACGGTTGGCGGCAATGTCGTCGCCGCTGGTGCGGAACTGCCGTGCCGCAGCGGCTTCCAGCCACAGACCGCCGCCGATCTGGGCGTCGTCGATGTGGTGGTAGGACGCCAGCAGCGCCCGCACCGCATCCTGGTTGTTGCCGACGATGGAGGCGGCGACACCGCGCGCGGCGGGCAGCAGTTGGTCGTGCGGAACCACCTCGGTGACCAGCCCGGCGCGCAGCGCGTCGGCGGCCGAGAGGTAGTCGCCGGTCATGCTCATCCGGCGGGCCAGGCCGACGCCCACCTTCTGCGGCAGCCGCACGCTCAGGCCCCAGGTGGGCAGCAACCCGACCCGGGCGTGCGTGTCGGCGAAGCGGGCCTGCTCGGAGGCGATCAGGATGTCGCAGTATAGGGCGAGCTCGAGCCCGCCGGTGACCGCGGCGCCGTTGATGGCGCCGATCGCCGGCTTGGTCAGCGCCGGCCACCGGGGAGAGATGTCCGGGAGGGCCGTCTGCCCGCCCAGTTCCTTGAGGTCGAGCCCGGCGCAGAACACCGGGTCGGCGCCGGTCACGATGATGACGTCGACGCCGTCGTCGGTCTCGGCGTCGGCCAGGGCACCGAAGAACTGGTCGCGCAGCGCGGCGGAGAGCGCGTTGCGGGACTGCGGACGGTTCAGCGTCAGGGTGCGCACCCGCTCGTCGGTGTCGATCAGCAGGATCTCGTCGGTCATGGCTATCACCGTAGCCAAGCCGATCCCGCGCTTATCGTGGAGACCATGTGCCGCAACATCACCGAACTGCGCGGGCTGGAGCCGCCCGCCACGGCCCAGGAGATCGCGGCCGCGGCCCGCCAGTATGTGCGCAAGGTCAGCGGGATCACCCAACCGTCCGGGGCCAACGCCGAGGCGTTCGAAGCCGCGGTGGCCGAGGTGACCGCATCCACCGCCAGGCTGCTCGACGCGCTACCGGCCCGGCGCCAGCCGCCCAAGACCGTCCCGCCGCTGCGCCGGCCCGAAGTAGTGGCCCGGCTGGCGAGACGAGGATGACAGGCGCTCGGACGACGGCGCTCAAAGAGTGGAGCGCCGCGGTGTGGGCACTGCTCGACGGGCGCCAGACCGTCCTGCTGCGCAAGGGCGGCATCGGCGAGAAGCGTTTCGAGGTGGCCGCGAGCGATTTCCTGCTGTTTCCGACGGTGGCGCACAGCCACGCCCAGCGCGTCCGCCCCGAGCACCAGGAGCTGCTCGCAGCCGCGGCCGGAGACAGCACCGAGGACCAGGTGACGGTACGGGCTGCAGCGAAAGTCGTTGCCGCATATGCCGTTAACCAACCAGAGCGGTTACCCGAGATCGAAGACCTGCACATCTGGACCGCCGAGTCGGTACGTGCCGACCGCCTCGACTTCCGTCCCAAACATCAGCTCGCCGTGCTGGTCGTCTCGGCGATACCACTCGTCGAACCGGTGCGGCTGACCCGAACCCCTGATTACGCCGGCTGTACCAGCTGGGTGCAACTGCCCACCGCACCGCGGCTGGCGTCGCCCGTGCACGCCGATGCCGAGTTAGCCGAGATCGCCGCCAGGGTCCGCGCCGCTGTCACCTGACCGTGCGGGCAGCAACAACCGGGACTCACCGAAGTGCACCGAATGCGTCGCCGGCCTGAGCTGGCGTCCGGTCAGCACCGGCTCGCCGGTGCCGAGGTTGCGGGCGTAGCGCGGGAACCAGCTCCCGGAGATCAGAATCCGAATACGCGACCCGGCCGCGAACCGGTGCGCGATCGGGTCGAGTTCGATCCGGATGCTTCGCGACCCGTCGCCGAGCCGGCGGTACCCGTCGCTCACATTGCGGGAGCGGCCCTTGACGTCCACCTCGCTGACCCTGACGAACAGATCGACGTGCGGGTTGTCGGAGCTGTGCGCCAGTTCCAGGACCGGGCTGCCGTACACGAACAGGTCCCCGGTGAGGGTGGCCCCGGTGAAGCTGAGCACATCGTCGCGCTGGGCGAGCTCGGTGTCGTCGCGGTAGCCGCCCTTCACCGACAGCAGCGGACCGCCGGTCGTCGGGGTCGGGTCGGCGGGGTCGTAGTGGAAGTTCGCCGGACGGGTCTTGGTCTCCGGCGGGGTGTCGCCCAGATGGCCGTAGGGCTGCAGGTAGAGCGTGTGCTCGGCGGTGGCGGGCGGCCAGTCGGGTAGGTGGCGCCAGCCCTGGCCGGTGACGAATACGTGCACCGGGCTCGGTCGGTCCAGGGCGGGCGCGTCGCCGAGATGGAAGTCCAGCCAATCCAGCGTTTCGCGGGTCGAGAGAGCCAAGCCTTTGGTGATCATCTGGACGTGCGTCCAGGGACCGATGGTCATCGCGACGTTCACTCCGCGCTGGGCAAGGTGGCGGTACTGCTGCACCGTCTGTCCGACGAACAGGTCCTGCCAGCCGCCGAGCAGCAACACCGGAACCTCGGCCCGGTCGAGCGCGTCCGGAAATCGCAGTCGCTCCCAGAACGGGTCGCCCGGTTCGGGCTTTTCGGCCCACGTCTCAAACCAGGGTGCCCCCGAGCCGAGCAGGTCGCGCGCCGCGGCCCCGAACGGTACCGCCGCGGCGGCTCGCACCACTTTCCGCGGCGCCCTTAGGTGACGAATGCCGTGCCGGACGCGACGGGGATCCTCCTGGCGGCTCACCATCTCGCTCCAGCCCAGGAAGTCGTTCGCGAATGTGCCGGTGCCCCAGGTTGATTCGCGGAAGTCGTGCGGTCCCGCCGCGATCACCGCGGCGGCGAGCTCCTGCGGCGGATCGTTGAGCAGCGCCCACTGCGTGAAACCGAGATAGGACAAGCCGATGGTGGCGAAGCGGCCGGTGAACCACGGTTGCTCACGCAGCCATTGCACCGTGTCGGCACCGTCGTCGGCCTCATTGACCATGGGTTCGAACTCGCCGGCCGACCCGAACGTGCCCCGAACGCTCTGCAGCACCACGTGATATCCGCGGGCGGCATACAACTTGGCGAAGGCCAGGGAGAAGGGCAGCTTGCGCCCGTACGGCCCCCGCACCAGCAACGTGCCCGATGGGCTGGACGTCCGGGGTTCGTAGTGATCGGCTCGCAGATGGACGCCGTCGCGCATCGGGATCTCGATGTGGTTCACGGTGTAACGCGTGGTGGCTCGGGGCAGGCCGAACGCCGCGCCGATCGCGCCCAGGGCGGCCCTGCGACCGATACCGCCGTTCAGGTTCCGCTGCTTGAGTTGCTCACGCCGAAGGGATGTGATGCTCACACAGCCAGAGTAGGCAGGATCAGAACTTGTAGAACGGAGCGAGGTCGTTGGCCCGCTGCAGGTTGGTGGACGGGCAGTCGACGTCGGGCTCGGAGTAGACGGTCGAGTAGAACAGTGACTGCTGGATGACGCCGTAGCTGGTCTTGAACGTCACCATGCAGGAGATGTACCAGAAGCTGTTGTGGTAGGTCGGCTTCAAGGTCCAGTACTGGGCGGCGCGGTGGCCCTGGATGGTGGTTTCGACCGCGTCGGCGGGCAGCGTCTGGGCGTAAGTCCGCCAGACGATCGGTTCCACGGCCACCTGGTAGTTGCCGGCGTCGAACTGGCAGCGCAGGCCTTCCTGCGGCTCAGGAGGCGAGAAAGCCAGGCCGAGGCGCTGCACCGCGTCGAACGGAATCTGCGTGCACGGATCGAACGGGCTCGGGTCGGACGTCGCCACGATCGGGCTCTTCATGGTGGTTTCCATCGGCTGGGCGGTCGACCGCAACTCGACCGGCCCGCGCGCCGTAGGAACCGGGGGAGCGTGGTGGAAACCGACGATCACCGCTGTGACCAGCGCACTCAACGCTGCGGCCAGACGCACCTTGGCGAACACGACACCCCCTGCTCCCGGCGATCCTCTTGCCGGGAGTGTACAAGTCGCTTCTACGCAGCCGTAAGCGAAACGAGGCAATCCACTGCGGATCGCTAGGGTGGTTAGTCGTGGCGGGACATGAGCAGCCGGGCGGAGGACAGCCGACGCTGTGGGCTGTCTCGGATCTGCACACCGGTCACCTGGGAAATAAGCCCGTGACCGAGTCGCTGCACCCGTCGTCGCCGGACGACTGGCTGATCGTCTGCGGCGACGTCGCCGAACGCACCGACGAGATCCGCTGGGCGCTGGATCTGCTGCGGCGACGGTTCGCGAAGGTGATCTGGGTGCCGGGCAACCACGAACTGTGGACCACCAACAAGGACCCGCTGCAGATCTTCGGCCGCTCCCGCTACGACTACCTGGTCAACATGTGCGACGAGATGGGCGTCGTCACCCCCGAGCACCCGTTCCCGGTGTGGACCGAACGGGGCGGCCCGGCCACCATCGTGCCGATGTTCCTGCTGTACGACTACTCGTTCCTGCCGAACGGCGCCGCCACCAAGGCCGAAGGCCTGGCCATCGCCAAGGAACGCAACGTGGTGTGCACCGACGAGTTTCTGCTGTCCTGCGAGCCGTACGCCACCCGCGACGCCTGGTGCCGCGAGCGGGTCGCCAAGACGAAAGCCCGCCTCGAACAGCTCGACTGGATGCAGCCGACCGTGCTGGTCAACCATTTCCCGCTGGTGCGTGACCCCTGCGACGCGCTGTTCTACCCGGAGTTCGCGCTGTGGTGCGGCACCACCAAGACCGCCGACTGGCACACCCGTTACAACGCGATCTGCTCGGTCTACGGGCACCTGCACATTCCGCGGACCACCTGGTACGACGAGGTGCGGTTCGAAGAGGTGTCGGTGGGTTACCCCCGCGAGTGGCGCCGGCGCAAGCCGCACAGCTGGCTGCGTCAGGTGCTGCCCGACCCGCAGTACGCGCCCGGCTACCTCAACGACTTCGGCGGGCACTTCACCATCACCCCTGAGATGCGGGCGCAGCACGCCCAGTTTCAGGAACGCCTGCGGCAGCGGCAGTCCCGGTGACCGCACGCACGCTGGTGTCGTCGCTGCTGCCCGGCACCCTGGTCGACGAGCTGGGTCACGCCGAGCTGTATTCGGACCCGCCGGACCTGGCACCGCTGCCCGAGGAGGAGCCGCTGATCGCCAGGTCGGTGGCCAAGCGCCGCAACGAGTTCATCACCGTGCGGCACTGCGCCCGCGTCGCGCTCGGCGAGATCGGCGTGTCGCCGGTGCCGATCCTCAAGGGCGACAAGGGCGAGCCGTGCTGGCCCGACGGCGTCGTCGGCAGTCTCACCCACTGCACCGGTTACCGGGGCGCGGTGGTGGGACGCGACGGGCCGGTGCGCTCGGTGGGTATCGACGCCGAACCTCACGATGTGCTCCCGAACGGCGTGCTGGACGCGATCAGCCTGCCGGCTGAGCGCACCGAAATCCCCGCGGCGCTGCCTTCCGGGCTGCATTGGGACCGAATCCTGTTCTGCGCCAAGGAAGCAACGTACAAGGCATGGTTTCCGCTGACGAAGCGCTGGCTGGGTTTCGAGGACGCGCACATCACGTTCACGGCTGATTCGCCGGCAGCGGGGCGGTTCGTCTCCCGCATCCTGATCGACCCGGCCGCGCTTTCGGGTCCGCCGTTGACGTCGCTGACCGGGCGCTGGTCGGTCGAGCGCGGGCTGGTGCTCACCGCGATCGTGTTATGACCGGCGCCGGGCTCGTCGTCGTCGACAAACCCGCCGGGATGACCAGTCACGACGTGGTCGGGCGATGCCGGCGGATCTTCGCCACCCGCCGGGTCGGTCACGCCGGAACGCTGGACCCGATGGCGACCGGCGTGCTGGTGCTCGGCATCGAGCGCGCCACCAAGATCCTCGGTCTGTTGACCGCGACGTCCAAGTCCTACGCGGCCACCATCCGGCTGGGCCAGTGCACCTCCACCGACGACGCCGAAGGTGAACTGCTGCAGTCTGTTTCGGCCGCACACATCACCGATCAGGAGATCGGGGCCGCGCTGGACGGACTGCGCGGCGACATCGAGCAGGTGCCGTCGGCGGTCAGCGCGATCAAAGTCGCCGGCCGGCGCGCGTATCAGCTGGCCCGCGAAGGTCAGGCCGTCGAACTGCAGGCCCGGCCGGTGCGCATCGACCGGTTCGAGGTGCTGGCGTCGCGGCGGGTGGACGACCTGATCGACGTCGACGTGGAGGTCGACTGCTCCTCTGGCACCTACATCCGCGCGCTCGCCCGCGATCTCGGCGCTGCGCTGGGAGTCGGCGGTCATTTGACAGCCCTGCGCCGGACCCGGGTCGGGCGCTTCGACCTGAGCCACGCCGTGCCGTTGGATGACCTGGCCGAGGACCCGCGTCTGTCGCTGAGCCTGGACGAGGCATGCCTGCTCATGTTCGCGCGCCGTGAGCTGACCACCGAGGAAACCGAGGCCGCGGCCAATGGCCGGCCGCTGACTCCTGCCGGTCTCGAGGGCGTGTACGCGGCCACGGCGGCCGACGGCCGGGTGATCGCTTTATTGCGCGACGAGGGACGCCGCACGAAGTCGGTGGTGGTGATCCGCCCGTCGACCCTTAGCCGGACTCCCTGACCGGCCGCTGTTGCGGCGAGGGTAACGTCACTGCGAAGTTTGTCTTGCTTTCTCGCAGTGAGGTTCCACTCGCGAAAGCACGGCCTGCGGAAAGGGGCAAAGGTGCCTGCTAAGAGTGCTAACAAGGTTTTCGTCGTCGGCGTAGGCATGACGAAATTCGAAAAGCCCGGCCGCCGCGAAGGCTGGGACTACCCGCAGATGGCCAAGGAGTCCGGCACCAAAGCCCTGCAGGACGCCGGTATCGACTACACCGAGATCGAACACGGCTACGTCGGCTACGTGGCCGGTGACTCCACCTGCGGCCAGCGGGCCCTCTACGAACTCGGGATGACGGGCATCCCGATCGTCAACGTCAACAACAACTGCTCGACGGGATCCACCGCGCTGTACCTGGGCGCGCAGGCTATCCGGGGTGGACTGGCCGACTGCGTACTGGCGCTCGGCTTCGAGAAGATGCAGCCCGGAGCGCTGCAGGGCGGCGCCAACGACCGCGAGTCGCCGCTGGGCCGGCACGTCAAGGCGTTGGCCGAGATCGACGAGTTCGCATTTCCGGTGGCGCCGTGGATGTTCGGCGCGGCCGGCCGCGAGCACATGAAGAAATACGGCACCACCGCCGAGCATTTCGCCAAGATCGGCTTCAAGAACCACAAGCACTCGGTGAACAACCCGTACGCCCAGTTCCAGGACGAGTACACCCTCGAGGACATCCTGGCCGCGAAGATGATCTCCGACCCGCTCACCAAACTGCAGTGCTCGCCCACCTCCGACGGCTCGGCCGCGGTGGTGCTGGCCAGCGAGGACTACGTCGCCAAGCACGGCCTCGCCGGACAGGCCGTGGAGATCGTCGGGCAGTCGATGACCACCGACTTCGCCTCCACCTTCGACGGCAGTGCCCGTAACATCATCGGCTACGACATGAATGTCCAAGCCGCGCAACAGGTTTACCAGCAGGCCGGGCTGGGTCCCGACGACTTCCAGGTCATCGAACTGCACGACTGCTTCTCGGCGAACGAACTGTTGCTGTACGAGGCGCTGGGCCTGTGCGGCGAGGGCGAGGCGCCCAAGCTGATCGACGACAACCAGACCACCTACGGCGGGCGCTGGGTGGTGAACCCGTCGGGCGGGCTGATCTCAAAGGGCCACCCGCTCGGTGCCACCGGCCTGGCGCAGTGCTCCGAACTCACCTGGCAACTGCGGGGAACCGCCGACAAGCGGCAGGTGGATAACGTCACAGCCGCGCTGCAGCACAACATCGGCCTGGGCGGCGCCGCCGTCGTCACCGCGTACCAGCGCGCCGAGCGCTGATCGTGATCGACTGGTCCGAAACCGATCTGATGGTGCGTGACACCGTCCGTCAGTTCGTCGACAAGGAGATCCGGCCCAACCTGGACGCCCTGGAAACCGGCGAAATGCCGCCGTATCCGATCGCGCGCAAGTTGTTCAGCCAGTTCGGCCTGGACGTGCTGGCCGCGGAATCGGTGAAGAAGATGCTCGACCGTGAGCGCACCGGAGCCGTCGAAAAGCGTGATGGGGCAGGAGATTCCGACGGCATGGGCGTTCAGCCGTCGATGATGGCGGTGGTGGTGTCCGAAATAGCCCGGGTCAGCATCGGATTGCTGAGCACCGCTTCGGTCAGCCTGGGACTGGGTGCGGCGACCATCATGAGCCGCGGCACCCTGGCGCAGAAGGAACGGTGGCTGCCCGACCTGATGACGCTCAACAAGATCGCCGCGTGGGCCATCACCGAACCCGACTCCGGCTCGGATGCGTTCGGCGGCATGAAGACCTACGTCCGGCGCGACGGTCAGGACTACATCCTCAACGGTCAGAAGACATTCATCACCAACGGGCCGTACGCCGACGTCCTGGTGGTCTACGCCAAGCTGGATGACGGTTCAGCCCAGGACAAACGCAACCGTCCGGTGCTGGTGTTCGTGCTCGATTCCGGCATGCCCGGCCTCACCCAGGGCAAGCCCTTCAAGAAGATGGGCATGATGTCCTCGCCGACGGGCGAGTTGTTCTTCGACAACGTGCGCCTGGGCCCCGACCGGCTGTTGGGCGAGACTGAACAGCCCAGCGACGGTGACGGCCGGGACAGCGCCCGCGCCAACTTCGCCGCCGAACGGATCGGAATCGCGATGATGGCACTGGGCATCATCAACGAATGCCACCGGCTGTGCGTGGACTACGCGAAGAGTCGCACGTTGTGGGGCAAGAACATCGGGCAGTTCCAGTTGATCCAGCTCAAGCTGGCGAAGATGGAGATCGCCCGAATGAACGTGCAGAACATGGTGTTTCACACCATCGAGCGCCAGCAGGCCGGCAAACCGCTGACGCTGGCCGAGGCGTCGGCGATCAAGCTCTACAGCTCCGAGGCCGCCACCGAGGTCGCCATGGACGCCGTGCAGTTGTTCGGCGGCAACGGCTATATGGCGGAGTACCGCGTGGAACAGCTTGCGCGCGACGCGAAGTCGCTGATGATCTACGCAGGCAGCAACGAGGTCCAGGTGACTCACATCGCCAAGGGTCTGCTGTCGGGCTAGGAGGTCGCCGTGATCAACCGACCACCCAGATCGCCCGCGCGGCCGGGCTGCCCAACTCCACGGTGGCAGCGTCACCGTCGCCCGAGGACACCGCCACCGAGATCATGCCGGCGAACTCGCGTCGCGTCAGCACCCGCAGCTGGGAGTCCAGGTTGATCCCGACGCTGTCGAAATACCGCAGCATCTCGGGGTCGGCGTCAGAGATACGGGCCACCTTCCCGGTATCACCGTCGTTGCACGCCCACAGCTGGCGCGCCGGCGGCGTCGGCACCTGACCGTCGGTGGCCGGGATCGGGTCACCATGCGGGTCACGGCGCGGGAAGCCCAGCTTGGCGTCGATGCGGGCCACCAGGCGATCCGACACCGCATGCTCGAGCACCTCGGCCTCGTCGTGCACCTCGTCCCAGCCGTAACCCAGCTCGTTGACCAGGAATGTCTCCAATAGCCGGTGCCGGCGCACCATCCCCAGCGCGGCCCGCCGACCGGACTCGGTCAACGTCACGGCGCCGTACTTCTCGTGGTCGACCAGCCCCTGCTCGGCCAGCTTGCGGATGGACTCAGACGCCGTGCTGGCGGACACCCCGATCTTCTCGGCGAGCATCTTCGTGCTCACCTTCTGCGGAGCCCCGTCAGGAGACCACTCCTGGGCCGTCCAAATGACTTTCAAATAGTCCTGGGCAACTGGGGTGAGCCCACCAGGCTCGTCGTCAGCCCTCACAACCTCAAATCTTAGGCAATCCACGCCTAATCCGGCGCCCCGGCGGGCGGGTTGCGCCGACGATTAGGCTTGCGGTCGTGCAGCGGTGGCGCGGTCAGGACGAGATCCCCACGGACTGGGGCAGATGTGTGCTGACCATAGGGGTCTTCGACGGTGTGCACCGTGGGCACGCCGAATTGATCGCGCATGCCGTCAAAGCGGGTCGTGCCCGGGGCGTGCCGTCGGTGCTGATGACGTTCGATCCACATCCGATGGAAGTCGTGTACCCGGGCAGTCACCCGGCGCAGCTGACCACCCTGACCCGCCGCGCCGAACTCGTCGAGGACCTCGGCATCGACGTGTTCCTGGTGATGCCGTTCACCACCGACTTCATGAAGCTCACTCCGGACCGGTACATCCACGAACTCCTGGTGGAGCACCTGCACGTGGTGGAGGTGGTGGTCGGGGAGAACTTCACCTTCGGCAAGAAGGCGGCCGGCAACGTCGAAACCCTGCGCAAAGCCGGCGACCGCTTCGGGTTCGCGGTGGAGGCGATGTCGCTGCTGTCCGAGCACCACAGCAACGAGACCGTGACGTTCTCCTCCACCTACATACGGTCGTGCGTGGACGCCGGCGACGTGCTGGCGGCCACCGAGGCGCTGGGCCGCCCGCACCGCGTCGAGGGTGTCGTCGTGCGCGGCTACGGCCGGGGCGCCGAGCTGGGCTTTCCCACCGCGAACGTGGCGCCGCCGATGTACTCGGCCATCCCCGCCGACGGCGTGTACGCGGCGTGGTTCACCGTGCTCGGCCACGGTCCGGTGACCGGCACCGTCATTCCCGGCGAGCGCTACCAGGCCGCGGTGTCCGTCGGCACCAACCCGACGTTCTCCGGTCGCACCCGCACCGTCGAGGCGTTTGTCCTGGACACCACCGCCGACCTGTACGGCCAGCATGTGGCGCTGGATTTCGTCGCCCGCATCCGTGGCCAGCAGAAGTACGACTCGATCGACGACCTGGTGGAGGAGATCGGCCGGGACACCGAGCGCACCCGCGGGCTGCTGACCTAGGAAGAAGGCTCAGCGCTGAGCCCTATTGGCAAACCCTGCTAGACTCCCCGACGACATCGGCGCGTGCTGCGGTTCGCGGTGGCCGCGCTGTGAAATTCCCTGATCGCGGACCTATTGATGGAGATATTTTCGTGGCGCTTACTGCCGAGCAGAAAAAAGAGATTCTGAAGTCCTACGGTCTGCACGAGACCGACACCGGGTCGCCGGAGGCGCAGATCGCGATGCTGACCAAGCGCATCGCCGACCTCACCGAGCACCTGAAGGTCCACAAGCACGACCACCACTCCCGCCGCGGCCTGCTGCTGCTGGTCGGACGCCGCAAGCGGCTGGTCAAGTACCTGACCCAGGTCGACGTGGAGCGTTACCGTTCGCTGATCGAGCGGCTGGGTCTGCGCCGCTGACCCGTGGCGCGTCAGGCGCCGTCATAGCGGTCGCCGTCGCGGCCGGCATCATCGGCGCAGTGACCGGGTGTGCGGCGGGGAAAAGTGGCTCCGACCTCAGCGAATTCACAGTGGGGGACTGTCTCAAGCTTGGCGGCACGGCCGCACAGCCGGAGGCCGTCAAGGCGTCGTGCGCAAGCCCGGAGTCCAACTTCAAGGTCGTCGCCGTCGTGAAGGAGCGGGCCCAGTGCCCGTCTGACGTCGATTCGTCGTACTCGACGCACAATGCGATCAGCGGCTCGGACAACACCGTGTGCCTGGACGTCGACTGGGTGATCGGTGGCTGCATGAGTGTGGATCCACACCACATCGCCGATCCGTACCGTGTCGACTGCAATGACGCGTCGGTGCCCAACCGTCAGCGGGCCACCCAGATCCTCAAAGACCTCGACCCACCGGTCTCGGTGGATCAGTGCGCGAGCGGTCTGGGCTACACCTACGCCCAGCGGCGGTTCGCCGTGTGCGTCGAGGACATCAGCAGCGCACCCCGGAACTAGAGGTCGGGCGTACGGGGCACCGGGTTTGATCATTACCGGGAGTTAGCCGGTGTAGAGTGAGGACGTTCTGGGCCGGTTCCGGCCCGAGCACCTTGGTGCGGTTCGCGCACTTCCGCGCGCATCGTTCCAGCGAGTCGCCATGCGAGTCACGGGAAGCAGCTCTGTATCGGGCGGTCTTCGGTAGTGGCTGCCGGGCTCCCAGGATCTGGGGCAGGTCGGCAGCTTCGATCGATGGCCGTAGCCGTATTCAGACACTGCTCCCTGGTTTGCTCGCGCATGCACCCGCGAAAAAGCTGAATAACCAGAGAGGCCGCACTGACGTTATGTCTGCGACTGAAATCGAAGAAGGCGTCTTCGAGTCCACCGCCACCATCGACAACGGGAGCTTCGGCACCCGCACCATCCGGTTCGAGACCGGACGCCTCGCATTACAGGCCGCCGGCTCGGTGGTCGCCTACCTAGACGAAGAGAACATGCTGCTGTCGGCGACCACCGCCAGCAAGAGCCCGAAGGAGCATTTCGACTTCTTCCCGCTGACCATCGATGTCGAAGAACGGATGTACGCCGCGGGACGCATCCCGGGATCGTTCTTCCGTCGGGAGGGCCGGCCCTCCACCGACGCGATTCTGACATGCCGGCTGATCGACCGGCCGCTGCGCCCGTCCTTCGTCGACGGCCTGCGCAACGAGATCCAGGTCGTCGTGACGGTCCTGAGCCTGGACCCCAACGACCTGTACGACGTCGTGGCGATCAACGCCGCGTCGGCGTCCACCCAGATCTCCGGCCTGCCGTTCTCCGGGCCGGTCGGCGCCGTCCGGGTGGCGCTGATCGACGGCACCTGGGTTGCGTTCCCCACCGTCGAGCAGCTCGAGCGGGCAGTGTTCGACATGGTCGTTGCGGGCCGAAAGGTCGACGGTGATGTCGCGATCATGATGGTCGAGGCCGAAGCCACCGACAAGGTCATCGAGCTCGTGGAGGGCGGCGCCCAGGCGCCGACCGAGACCGTCGTCGCCGAGGGCCTGGAGGCGGCAAAGCCGTTCATCGCCGCGCTGTG
The DNA here is from genome assembly GCF_031583025.1 of Mycobacterium sp. Z3061. Classification (NCBI taxonomy): domain Bacteria; kingdom Bacillati; phylum Actinomycetota; class Actinomycetes; order Mycobacteriales; family Mycobacteriaceae; genus Mycobacterium; species Mycobacterium pumcae. The sequence continues at coordinate 2,439,812 of NZ_CP134062.1, forward strand.
CACCGCGCAGCAGGAGCTGGCCGACGCGGCCGCGAAAGACACGCGCGAGTACCCGACGTTCCCCGATTACGAGGACGACGTCTACTACTCGGTGGCGTCGGTGGCTACCGACGAGCTGACCGAGGCGCTGTCCATCGGCGGCAAGGCCGAGCGCGACAAGCGCACCGACGAGATCAAGACCCAGGTCGTCGAGCGGCTGGCCGGCACCTACGAGGGCCGCGAGAAGGAGATCGGCGCCGCGTTCCGGTCGCTGACCAAGAAGCTGGTGCGCCAGCGCATCCTCACCGACCACTTCCGCATCGACGGCCGTGGCACCACCGACATCCGCGCGTTGTCGGCCGAGGTTTCCGTGGTGCCGCGGGCGCACGGCAGCGCGCTGTTCGAGCGCGGCGAGACCCAGATCCTGGGTGTGACCACCCTGGACATGGTCAAGATGGCCCAGCAGATCGACTCGCTCGGACCCGAGACGTCCAAGCGCTACATGCACCACTACAACTTCCCGCCGTTCTCCACCGGCGAGACCGGCCGGGTCGGCTCGCCCAAGCGGCGTGAGATCGGGCACGGTGCCCTGGCCGAGCGGGCCCTGATTCCGGTGCTGCCCAGCGTCGAGGAGTTCCCGTACGCGATCCGGCAGGTGTCGGAAGCTCTGGGCTCCAACGGTTCGACTTCGATGGGCTCGGTGTGTGCGTCGACGCTGGCGCTGCTCAACGCCGGGGTGCCGCTCAAGGCGCCGGTGGCGGGTATTGCGATGGGCCTGGTCTCCGACGATGTAGACGGCGAAACCCGCTACGTCACCCTGACCGACATCCTCGGCGCCGAGGACGCGTTCGGCGACATGGACTTCAAGTGCGCCGGCACCAAGGACATCGTCACCGCCCTGCAGCTGGACACCAAGCTCGACGGGATTCCCTCGAAGGTGCTGGCCGGCGCTCTCGCGCAGGCCAAAGACGCCCGGCTGACCATTCTCGAGGTGATGGCCGAGGCCATCGACCGGCCCGACGAGATGAGCCCGTATGCCCCCCGGGTCACCACCATCAAGGTGCCGGTGGACAAGATCGGCGAGGTCATCGGGCCCAAGGGCAAGGTCATCAACGCGATCACCGAGGAAACCGGCGCGCAGATCTCCATCGAGGACGACGGCACCGTGTTCGTCGGCGCCACCGACGGTCCGTCCGCGCAGGCCGCGATCGACCGCATCAACGCGATCGCGAACCCGCAGCTGCCGACGGTCGGGGAGCGGTTCCTCGGAACCGTGGTCAAGACGACCGATTTCGGTGCGTTCGTGTCACTGCTGCCGGGCCGGGACGGCCTCGTCCACATCTCCAAGCTGGGCAAGGGCAAGCGCATCGCGAAGGTCGAGGACGTGGTCAACGTCGGCGACAAGCTGCGCGTGGAGATCGCCGACATCGACAAGCGGGGCAAGATCTCGTTGGTCCTGACGGACGACGACAGCTCGGGTGCCGCCCCCGCCGACCCCGGAGCAGCGCCAGCAGCCGATGCCGCGACGGTCAGCAGCTGACCCGAGGGCAGACCGGGGAGGCGTGCGTCGCACCACGCTGCCCGGTGGTCTGCGGGTCGTCACCGAATACCTGCCCGCGGTGCGTTCGGCATCCGTCGGTGTCTGGGTCGGGGTGGGATCCCGCGACGAGGGCACCACGGTGGCCGGTGCGGCGCACTTCCTCGAGCATCTGCTGTTCAAGTCGACCCCGACTCGAACGGCGGTAGACATCGCGCAGGCGATGGACGCCGTCGGCGGTGAGCTCAACGCCTTCACCTCCAAGGAACACACCTGCTACTACGCGCATGTGCTGGACACCGACCTGGCGCTGGCCCTGGATCTGGTCGCCGATGTGGTGCTCAACGGCCGGTGCGCCGTCGACGACGTCGAACTGGAACGCGACGTGGTCCTCGAGGAGATCGCGATGCGCGACGACGACCCCGAGGACGCGCTGGCCGACATGTTCATGACGGCGATGTTCGGCGACCACCCGGTGGGTCGCCCGGTGATCGGCAGCGTGCAATCGGTGTCGGCGATGTCGCGGTCCCAGCTGCACTCGTTCCATCTGCGCCGGTACACGCCTGAGCGGATGGTCGTGGCGGTGGCCGGCAACGTCGACCACGACGAGGTGGTCGGGCTGACGCGCGAGCACTTCGCGGCCCGCCTGGTTCGCGGGCGTCGCCCGGTGGCGCCGCGAAAGGGTGCGGGCCGGGTGACCGGCGACCCAGGTCTGGTGTTGGTCAATCGAGATGCCGAGCAGACGCATGTCTCGCTGGGTGTGCGCACTCCGGGGCGCGGCTGGGAGCACCGCTGGGCGATGTCGGTGCTGCACACGGCGCTGGGCGGGGGGCTGAGTTCGCGGTTGTTCCAGGAGATCCGCGAGGCACGGGGGCTGGCGTACTCGGTTTACTCCTCGCTGGACATCTTCGCCGACAGCGGCGCGATGTCGGTGTACGCGGCGTGCCTGCCCGAACGCTTTGCCGACGTCATGAAGATCACCACCGCGGTGCTGGAGTCGGTGGCCCGCGATGGCATCACCGAGGACGAATGCCGGATCGCCAAGGGGTCGCTACGTGGCGGGCTGGTGCTGGGTCTGGAGGATTCCGGCTCCCGGATGAGCAGGATCGGGCGCAGCGAACTGAACTACGGTACCCACCGCACCATCGAGCACACCCTGCGTCAGATCGAGCGGGTGACCCTCGACGAGGTCAACACGGTGGCCCGGCGCCTGCTGAACAAGCGCTACGGCGCCGCCGTTCTCGGCCCGTACAGCGCGAAACGATCGCTGCCCCAACAACTTCGAGCGATGGTAAGTTAACCCGATGGTTTTGGGTTTCTGGGACATTGCCGCGCCCATCGTGGGTGCGCCGATGGCCGGCGGCCCGGGCACGCCGGCGCTGGCCGCGGCGGTGTCCAACGCCGGCGGACTGGGCATGGTTGCCGGCGGCTACCTGAGCGCCGAGCAGTTTGCCGATGACATCGCCAAGGCGCGGGCCGCCACCACCGGACCGATCGGGGTCAACCTCTTCGTGCCTCAGCCCAGCGTCGCCGACTGGGTGCAGCTGGAGTATTACGCGGAGGACCTCGAAGAGGTCGCCGACCACTACCGCGTCGAAGTGGGCCACCCGGTGCACGGTGACGACGACGATTGGCGACGCAAGCTCGAGGTCGTCGCCGATGTGCGCCCGGAGATGGTGTCCTTCACCTTCGGGGCTCCGCCGCCTGATGTGATCAGGATGCTGAGCGCGCAGGGGCTGCTGGTGTCGGTCACGGTGACGTCGGCCTACGAGGCCGGGATCGCCATCGCGGCGGGTGCGGACAACCTGGTGGTACAGGGGCCCGCCGCCGGTGGGCACCGTGGGACGTTCGCACCGGACATGGAGCCCGGCTCGGAGTCGCTGCACCAGTTGCTGGACCGGATCGGCAGCGCGCACGATGTGCCGCTGATCGCGGCCGGCGGGTTGGGCACCGTCGAACAGATCGCGGCGGTGCTGCGCCGGGGAGCGGTGGCAGCGCAGGTGGGTACCGCGCTGTTGCTTTCCGACGAGGCCGGCACGCACTCGGCTTACCGGGTCGCGTTGAAGAACCCGGAGTTCGACTCGACCGTGGTCACCCGGGCGTTCTCCGGCCGCTACGCGCGTGGCCTGGCCAACAACTTCACCCGTCTGCTGGATCACGTTGCGCCCCTTGGGTATCCGGAAGTCAACCAGATGACCAAGCCGATCCGGGCGGCCGCAATCGAGATGGAGGACCCGCACGGCACGAACCTGTGGGCGGGCGAGGCCTACCGGGAAGCCCGCAGCGGGCCGGCGGCCGACATCGTCACCGCCCTGGCGCCTTATATCCGCTGACCGGTTGGCTAACCCGCCAGCACGCCGGCCGGGTCGGTGAACGGCAGGCCGAGGTCCTCGGCCACGTGGTCGGCCAGCAATGCGCCGGCGTGTGTCGAAAGACCTTTGGCGAGAGCCGGATCCGAACGGCACGCCGCCCGCCAGCCCCGATCGGCCAGCTTGCGCACATACGGCATGGTGGCGATGGTCAGCGCGTAGGTCGAGGTCTTGGGTACCGCGCTCGGCATATTGGCCACGCAGTAGAACAGAGTGTCGTGCACCGCGAACGTCGGCTCGTCGTGGGTGGTCGGCCGGGAGTCCTCGAAGCAGCCGCCTTGGTCGATGGAGATGTCCACCAACACCGCCCCTGGCTTCATCTGTGCCACAAGAGAATTCGGAATGAGGCTGGGCGCCTTCGCACCCGGGACGAGGACCGCGCCGATGACCAGGTCGGCCCGTAAGACGGCGCCCTCCAACTCGTAGGCCGACGAGTAGCGGGTGCCGATGCGGCCGGCGAACTCCGCGTCCAGCAGCCGGAGCTTGTTGAGGTTGACGTCCAGCACCATGACGGATGCGCCCATGCCGCTGGCGATGCGGGCGGCGTTGTAGCCGGCGGTGCCGCCGCCGATCACCACGACGTCGGCGGGTTTGACGCCGGGCACCCCACCCATCAGTGCGCCGCGTCCGCCCTGGGTCCGCATCAGGTGATAGGCGCCGACCTGGGCGGAGAGGCGGCCGGCCACCTCACTCATCGGAGCCAGCAGCGGCAGGCCGCCGTCGGCGGTCTGGACCGTCTCGTAGGCGATCGACGTGGCGCCGGAGGCGAGTAGCGCGTCGGTGCACGATCGTGAGGCGGCCAGATGCAGATAGGTGAACAGGGTCTGCCCGGACCGCAGGTAGCCGTACTCGGCGGGCATCGGTTCCTTGACCTTCAGCACCAACTCGGCGGCCCACGCCTGTGCGGCGGTGTCGGCCAGCGCGGCACCGGCCGCCTTGAACTCGGCATCGGTGATCGCCGAACCCTCGCCGGCGCCGGCCTGCACCAGCACTTCATGACCGTGCTGAGCCAGTTCGGCGACTCCGGCCGGGGTGATGGCCACCCGGAATTCGTTGTTCTTGGTCTCGGTCGGAATGCCGATGCGCATGACCTCTAGTGTGTAGAAACTTCGGCACGCCCGCACGTCCCATGCGATCTTCCAAGCCAACTCAAACGTCAGGGATCCAGCCGGCGCGGTCCTGGCTATGATCGGCCGATGAGTGAGCCATCCGCGACCGCCACAGTCCAGATCGACGCCAGTCCCGAGGCGGTGTACGGCCTGATCACCGACTTGCCCACGCTGGCCGCGCTGGCCGAAGAGGCGGTGTCGATGGAGTTGCGCAAGGGTGACGCGGTGACCAAGGGCGCGGTGTTCGTCGGCCACAACGAGAACGGCAGCAAGAGCTGGACCACGAAATGCACGGTCACCGACGCCGAGCCGGGCCGGGTCTTCGCCTTCGACGTGCGCTCAGCGGCCCTTCCGATCGCCCGCTGGCAGTACGACATCGCCGCGGCCGACGGTGGCTGCCGGGTCACCGAGAGCACCTGGGATCGCCGGCCCGGTTGGCTGCGCAAAGTAGCCGGCAGGATCACCGGGGTCGCCGACCGGAAGGCTCAAAACACCAAGAACATCGAACTGACGTTGCAGCGCCTCAAGCAGCGCGCCGAGAAAAGGTAGTACCGCGGGTATCGCATACTTGGGGTGTTTCAGTACACTTGCCACTCGAGGCAAGGGGGCCGTGATGAGCACAGTTGACGACCGGGCGGTGGGACCGCATTCCAGACAGTCGGACTCGGCCGACCACGAGCGTCTGGTTCTCGAAGCGCGCAACGTCGCGTTCGACTGGGCGGACCTGCCTTTTCACTACGTGCCCGGCCAACCGATGGCCACCCACGTCCTCAATGTCCTGCACCTGCTGCTGCCCGCGGGTGAGGAGTTCTTCGTCGAGGTATTCAAGAAGACGCTGCCGCTGATCAAGGACGATCAACTGCGCCTCGACGTGCAGGGATTCATCGGTCAGGAGGCAATGCACTCCCAGGCGCACTCCGGAGTGCTGGCCCACTTCGACGCCCAGGGCATCGATCTGACCCCGTTCACCGACCAGGTGCGGTGGCTGTTCGGGAAACTGCTGGGGGAGAGGCCGCAGCGCAGCGTGCGTCGCCAGCACAGCTGGTTGCTGGAGCAGGTTGCGTTCATCTCCGCGATCGAGCACTACACCGCCGTGCTGGGCGAGTGGATTCTGGACTCGCCGGCGCTGGACGCGGTCGGCACGCACCCGGTGATGCTGGACATGCTGCGCTGGCACGGAGCCGAAGAGGTGGAGCACAAGGCCGTGGCCTTCGACACCATGCGGCACCTGCGGGCCGGATACTGGCGCCAGGTCCGAGCGCAGCTGGCGGTGACGCCGGTGCTCACGCTGTTGTGGATTCGCGGGGTGCGGTTCATGTTCTCGGTCGACCCGTGCGTACCGCCCGGCACCAAGGCGCGCTGGCGCGACTTCCTGCGGGCCGCACGCCGCGGCCTGGTGCCCGGGCCGCTGCGGTTGATCGGGGTGGTCGGCTCCTATTATCGGCCGGGTTTCCATCCGTCCGAGCTGGGTGGACTGGAGCGGGCCGTCGACTACCTCGCGGTGTCGCCCGCCGCTCGGGCGTCGCACTGAAACATGTTTGCTGTCAACGCATCTGACGGTGTCACGCTGGCCGTACACCGCTACAACGACATCGACCCGGCGCGCCCGACCGTGCTGGCCATCCACGGCTATCCGGACAACCACCACGTCTGGGACGGGGTGGCCGAACTGCTCGCGGACCGCTACAACGTCGTCGCCTACGACGTGCGCGGCGCGGGTGAATCATCCTCGCCGGCAAACAGATCCGGCTATCGCTTGGAGCAGTTGGTCGCTGATGTCGGTGCCGTGATCGACAGCCTGGGCGTCGAGCGGGTACATCTGTTGGCCCATGACTGGGGCTCTGTTCAGGCGTGGTCGGCCGTCACCGACGCAGCGGCGATGGCCAGAATCGCGTCCTTCACCTCGATATCCGGCCCCCACGTACGGCACATCGGTCAGTTCGTGCGCTCGGCGCGCACTCCGCGAGAACTCAGTTACGTGGTCCGGCAGGCGAGTTCGTCGTTGTATGTCGGGTTCTTTCTGAGTCCCGCGGTGCCGGAGCTGTTCTTCCGGTCCCGGCTGGGGGTGAAAGTCGTGGAAGGACTGGAACGGTTCGGCCGGTCGAGCACGCTGAGTCGGCGTACCAAGTCGCCGCGCGCCATCGACGACTACGTCAACGGATTGAACCTGTATCGCGAAAACCTGCCTGCACCATTGGTTTCACCGGGTGCCGAGGTCCCGCAGACCACGGTACCGGTGCAGGTGCTGATTCCCGGCAAGGACCTCTTCATCACACCGGCCCTGCAGCGGTATGTCGGCGCGATTCCGCCGACGGGCAGAGTCGTCCCGATCGAGGGTGGGCACTGGGTGGTGACGTCGAGGCCGGACGTGATCGCGCGCCTGACCGGCGAGTGGATCGATCAGGTCGTCGGCGGCTTGCCGGAATCCGAGCTGCGTAGCGGTCCGCGCGAGGTGGACGGCAAGCTGGCGCTGGTCACCGGGGCGGGTTCCGGCATCGGTCGCGCAACCGCGGTGGAATTGGCCCGCAACGGCGCGGCCAAGGTCGTGATCGTCGACCGCGACCCGGGCGCTGCCGATGAGACGGCCGATGCGGTACGTGCGGCCGGTGCGCAGGCGGCCGTCTATCAGGCCGACGTCACCGACGAGGGCATGATGAATGACCTTGCCGCGCAAGTGTATAAGGAGCACGGCGTGGTGGACATCCTGGTGAACAACGCCGGCATCGGGATGGCCGGCCGGTTCCTGGAGACGTCGCCGCGGCACTGGGACGACATCATGGCGGTCAACGTACGCGGCGTCATCACCGGAAGCCGGGCCTTCGGTGCCCAGATGGTGACGCGCGGCGAGGGCGGGACCATCATCAACCTGTCGTCGGCCGCGGCGTTCCTGCCGTCGAAGTCGATGGTGGCGTACAGCACGACGAAAGCGGCGGTGCTGGGATTCAGCGAGGCCCTACGCGCCGATCTCGCCGACGAGGGCATCACCGTCACGGCGGTGTGCCCGGGTTTCGTGAACACCAATATCGCCAAAAGCACTGTCTACGCGGGCATGTCGGACCAGCAGCAGGAGCGGGCCCGGGCGAAGGCGGATGCCACGTACCGTCGGCGTAACTACACTCCGGAAGCCACCGCCAGGGCGATCGTGAAATCCATCAAGAGCGGGCCCGCCGTGTTGCCCGTCGCTCCGGAGTCCCGGCTCGGATATGCGATGCGGCGCATCAGCCCGTCGGCCATCCGATTGCTGGCCCGTCTGGACATCCGGCAGCAGTAGGAATGACTGTGCCGGACAGTATTTGGACGAGCAGGCCCGCCGACCTCTACGGCCGGCGCGCGCACGACCGCTTCTTCACCATGTTGTGGGGCGTGCGCACCGTGATGGGCGGGTTGTCCGCGGCGTCGCGGTGGAAGCCTTCACGGGTGACTCCCGTGCCGCGCACGCACCGCGCCAGGGTCATCGAACGGGCGCTGGTCGCCCCTGATGTGGTCGCCTTGACGCTGGCCGACCCGGACGGCGGATTGCTGCCGTCCTGGACGCCGGGCGGGCACATCGACGTGCAGCTGCCCTCGGGGCGCCGGCGGCAGTACTCGCTGTGCGGACCGCCGGGGCGCCGGACCGACTACCGCATCGCGGTTCGCCGCATCGCCGACGGGGGCGGCGGGTCGATCGAGATGCACGACGCCTTCGATGTGGGCGACACGCTGTTGTTCGAAGGACCCCGCAACGCGTTCTATCTCGGAACGTCGGAGCGTGACGTGTTGTTCGTGATCGGCGGCATCGGAGTGACGCCCATCCTGCCGATGATGCGGGTCGCGGCTCAGCGAGGCGTTGATTGGCGCGCGGTGTATGCCGGTCGCAGCCGGGAATACATGCCGCTGTTGGACGAAGTTCTGGCGGTGGCACCGGAGCGGGTCACGGTGTGGGCCGACGACGAACGTGGCGGGATCGCCTCGGTGGCGGACCTGCTGGCCGGCGCCGGTCCGAGCACCGCGGTGTATGTGTGCGGGCCGGCCGCGATGCTGGAGGCGGTGCGGGTGGCCCGTGATCGACACGCCAACGCGCCCTTGCATTACGAGCGGTTCAGCCCGCCGCCGATCGTCGACGGAGTTCCCTTCGAGCTGGAGTTGGCGCGTTCGCGTCAGGTGCTCAGTGTGCCGGGCAATCGCTCGGCGCTCGAGGTCATGCTCGACCGCGAGCCGACGACGGCCTACTCCTGCCAGCAGGGTTTCTGCGGCACCTGCAAGGTCAAAGTGCTTGCCGGACAAGTGGACCGGCGCGGCCGCACCGCCGAAGGTGACGACGAGATGCTGATCTGCGTTTCCCGCTCCGCCGGCGGCCGGCTGGTGATCGACCGCTAGAACACACCTTTCTCGACCAGCACGTCGGCGTAGGTGGTCAGGTCGGCGGCGAACAACTCGGGCTGCTCGAAGGCGGCGAAATGGCCGCCGCGGTCGTGAACGGTGTGATGAACCAGGTTGTATCGCGCTGCGGCCCACGCGCGCGGCGTCTGCAGCATCTCGCCCGGATAGACGGCGTAACCGGTCGGGACGTCGACGCGGCCGGTCCAGTCGCTGAGCGGGCCGGTACCCGCACGCGAGGATTCGCAATACAGGCGCGCCGCCGAGGTGGCGGTGCCGGTGAGCCAGTAGAACATCAGGTTGTCGATCAGCCGATCGGTGCTGATCGGCATGCCGTCCCTGATGTCGCACCAGGCGTGGAACTTCTCGAGTATCCAGCCGGCCAGGCCCAGCGGTGAGTCGTCCAGGCCGAAGCCCAGCGAATGTGGCCGTGTGGATTGAATTTCCATGTACGCGGTGCCGTCTTTGATTCGTTCCACCCCGGCCGCCATTGCCGCCCACTCGGATTCGCTGACATCGGCCAGCAATTGCGCGTCGTTCTGGTCCGGCGGGGAGAACAGCATGTTGGTGTGGATCGCGACGGCATGCTGCGGGTAGTGCTCACCGAGATAGCGGGTGACCAGGGCACCCCAGTCACCGCCCTGCGCGAGGAAGCGGTCATATCCCAGTTGGGCCATCAGGTCGGCGACGGCCGCGGCGACTTTCGCGACGTCGACCCCGCGTTCTTTTGTGGGACCGGAGAAGCCGTAACCCGGCATCGACACCAGGACCACATGAAACCGGTTCCGCAGCAACGGAAGTACATCGAGGAACTCCACCACCGAACCCGGCCAACCGTGCGTGATGACAAGCGGAATGGCGTTGCTGTGCTCTGAACGGGCATGCAGGAAGTGCACCCGCTGCCCGGCCGCCTCGGTGACGAACGAACCGGCGGCGTTGACTTCGGCTTCGGTCGCGCGCCAGTCATAGCGGTGCAGCCAGTGATCGATGACGTTTCTGAGAAAGGCCTGTTCGGTGCCGTATTCCCATTCGGCCCCGGCTATCTCGGTGGGCCAGCGGGCCGTGCTGAGACGATGGCGCAGATCGTCGAGTTGAGCCTGGGGTACCTCGATCGGGTAGGGCTTGATCATTGACGGAGGCGGTGGCGCCGGCGTGATCAGTGAGGCCACGGCCGGAATGCTCGCCGGTGCCTTAGCCGGTGCCGCCGCCTGTTCGGCCGGCTCTTCGGCAGCCGAGCGGTAGAGGCGGTAACCCACGTGGGGCACAGTCACACCAGGCAGCGGCTTCCACACGTAGGTGCGCTCGTCGAGTTTGAAGCCGTGTTTCTCGTAGAAGTTGCGGGCTTTTTCGTTCTTGTCGGCGGCCCACAGGATGATGTCGTTGTCGGGGTAGGTGCGTAGCACCTTGTTCAGCAGCATGCCGCCGATGCCGTGCCGTTGGTTGTCATCGAGGATGTAGAGCGCGTCGATCTGAATGTGCTTGGGGTTGGAGAGGTCCGGCCCGAACAGCGCCATCCCCAGCAGCTGGCCCCGTGCCTCGGCCATCAGCATCTGCCAGCCGCCCCGCTTGAGCGTCGTCGGGTAAAACGTGTCGACCCACGTTTTCGGCGTGCTGATCATGTCCAGGACATGGGCGGCCACGATTCCTTGCCAGGACCGCCGCCACACCGGATAGTGCATCGCCGCGACCCTTGCGTAATCCTTCGGCTTGGCCTCGCGGATCCGGATTTCGCTGGATCTCACCCGCGCACCTCTGCTTTCTCGCACCGGCTTCTCGACCATCCCAGCCTAGAGAGGCGCCGGTGTGCCACGTCTCGCCGCATCCCTACGGCCCGGCCCGTTCGTCGTCGTTGTCGTCGAGGAGGCGTTCGGGGTGGTGGTAGTTGTTGGTGCGGGGTCCGCCGCGGTCGAAGCGTTCCGGTGGGATCCATGCGGTGCGGTGGTTTGGGAGTTTGGTTGTGTCCCAGCCGCTTCCGATGAGTTTGTGGTTGGGTGGGCAGGCCAGGGTGAGGTTGGTGATGTCGGTGGTTCCGCCGGTGGACCACTCGTTGACATGGTGGACTTCGCATTTGTCGGCGGGCACGTCGCAACCGGGGCAGGTGCAACCCCGTTCGGCGGCGAACAGGGCCAGCCGTTGGTCGGGGGAGGCGATACGGCGGGCGCGCCCGAGGTAGAGGGGCCGGTTGGAGTGTCCGTCGAAAACGGCCAGATAGTGGACGGCGTGGGCAGCCATGGCGATCAGTTCCCGCATCGGGATCACGGTGCCGCTGGCGGTGACGCCATGGCCGGCGGCCGCGGTCAGTTCCTGCAGCGTGGTGGTGACTACGACGGTGACCGGCAGCCCGTTGTGCTGGCCGAGGGAGGGGTCGCCGAGTTGGCGGCGCAGCAGAAAGTTGAGGGCATCGTGTTGGCGCTGGCCATGGGTGCGGATGTCGGTCGCGGCCGATTCGTCGGTGGCATCCGGTGACGGGTTATCGGGGATGCACATACCGGGGGCGGCGAAGTGGGCCAGCCAGGCCTCGATTTGGGCGCGGAGTTCGGGGGTGGCGATGAGGGTGGCTTCGCTCATTCCGTCGGTGCGTTGAGGTTTGAAGGTGAAGCTGCGTTGGCGGGCGCGGTCGCGGTCGGAGAACTTGCCGTCGGGGTTGATCAGGACGGCGGCGCGTTTGGCGGCTTTGTCGAGTTGGTCGGGGCGTAGCCGGGTGGCGTGCTGGGCCAGCAGGTGTTCGGCGTGCTCGACGACGGCGACCGGGGTGTCGGCGGGCAGGTCGCGCACGAAGGTCTGAATGACCCGCAGGTGCTGGGCATCGAGCATGCCCCGACGCCATTGCCCGGCTGTGGCGGGTAATTCGGGAGGCAGCTGTTCGCCGGTGAGGGTGGTGCGGGGAGCGAGCTGGGCGGCGTCGCGGATGCGGCGGCGCGCTTCGGCATAGCTGATGCGGCACCAGTCGGCGATGACCTGGTGGGCGGGACCGCCGATGTCGGCTGGGTCCTCGCCGGCCAGGCTGTGGATGATGTCATGGCTGATCACGGCTTGCCGGCGCGCGCCGGTTTCGAGGCGTTCGAGGGCGCGGGCGCGTATCACGGGATTCAGGGAAGCGCAGTGAAGTTCGCCGAGTGCGGCGACGGCGGCGTCGAGTGCGTCCAAGGCGGCAACCACATCCGCCGGCGCCGTTATCGCACTCATGTTCGAATTCTATTGGCAGGGAGTGGCGTTCGTCCGAGCCGACCAACGTACTTGTGGACAAAACTCCAACTTGGGATAACTCCGTCGCTCGCTACCGTTACCTCGTGGATCAGTGGGATAAGGGCGATGTCCAGGACCTCCGCGGAGCCTGCTACCGGCGTGACGCAAACGGCATCGTCGAAGCGCTCCGTCGACGGCCGATCAACGACGTGCTGCAGATGGCCGGCGACGGATTACTCGTCGCGCTCGACCAGCACGCACCGGAAGCGGCCGAACTCGCCGCCGAATGCGAGACGGCACTTAGGACCCGGGACTGGCAAGGTGACGAAGAGTTGGCCGATCAACTCTCCGCAGCACTGGGCCACGGTCCGACGCCTATGCTTCGCCCGCTGAAAATTGACTTGGAAGAGGTGGCAGAGCTGCTCGAAGGGGATCCCACGGAAGGTGGCGGTTGGATCGACCTCGACACCGGGGTGGGTTGGCCAGAATCAATCGACTTCGAAGAGGCCGGCCTCTGCGACGATGAGCTCGACGACCCAGACCGTTGGCTGCAGGTGCCCGGCGAAGGATCCCACCACGGTTACCGCGACATGGAATTGTTCATCGTCACGATCGACGACCCCACGATCGCCGACCGCTTGGACATCGCAATTTCGGGCAAAGGCGCGTTCCGGCGGTTCAAGGACGTGTTGTCGCGATGGCCGGACGAACTGCAGCGCTACTTTCGGTTTTCGGAGGAACGCAAACGCGGCCGTGCCCGCGCCTGGCTGGCTGCTCAAGGGCACCAGCCGGTCGGAGCGCCACGAGTCTGAGGGGAGTCGCCCGCCCAGTAGGCTTCGACCCATGCGGGTAGGCGTATTGGGAGCAAAAGGCAAAGTCGGGGCGACGATGGTGCGGGCGGTCGAGGCCGCCGAGGATCTGACCCTGTCCGCGGAGGTGGACGCCGGCGACGCACTGAGCCTGTTGACCGACGGCGACACCGAGGCGGTCATCGACTTCACCCATCCCGACGTCGTGATGGACAATCTGAAGTTCCTGATTGACAACGGAATTCACGCGGTCGTGGGCACCACCGGATTCACCGGCGAGCGCATCGAACAGGTCGAGTCCTGGCTCGCCGACAAGCCCGGAACGTCCGTGCTGATCGCACCGAACTTCGCCATCGGGGCGGTGTTGTCCATGCATTTCGCCAAGCAGGCCGCGCCCTTCTTTGACTCGATCGAGGTCATCGAACTGCATCACCCGCACAAAGCCGACGCGCCGTCGGGCACCGCGACCCGCACCGCCAAGCTCATCGCCGAGGCTCGAAAAGGCCTGCCGCCCAACCCCGATGCCACCAGCACCAGCCTGCCCGGCGCACGTGGTGCCGACGTCGACGGCATCCCGGTGCACGCGGTGCGGTTGGCCGGCCTGGTCGCGCATCAGGAGGTGCTGTTCGGCACCGAAGGCGAGACCCTGACCATCCGCCACGACAGCCTCGACCGCACGTCCTTCGTGCCCGGCGTGCTGCTCGCGGTGCGCCGCATAACGGAGCGGCCCGGACTGACCATTGGAATAGAGCCACTGCTCAACCTGCAATGACGAAGACCGTGCGCATCCAGCTGCTGATCGCCTTCCTCTGCGTGGCGATGCTGGTGTACTTCGTCCTGCTCGGCCGAATCGCCCTGGTGATGGTGGGTTCCGGCCGGCCGGCCGCTGTGGGCTTGGGGTTGGCGCTGCTGATCATGCCGTTCCTCGGACTGTGGGCGATGATCGCGACACTGCGCGCGGGATTCGCCCACCAGAAGCTGGCCCGACTCATCGCCGACGAGGGAATGGAACTCGACGTCAGTACCCTGCCCCGGCGGGCCTCCGGCCGCATCGAGCGCGATGCCGCCGACGCGTTGTTCCAGACCGTCCGCAGCGAACTGGAGGACGACCCGGAAAACTGGCGCCGTTGGTACCGACTGGCGCGAGCTTACGACTATGCGGGAGATCGCCGTCGGGCCCGCGAAGCGATGAAGGCGGCGGTCCAGTTGGAGGCGCAGCGGTGAGCAGGCTGTTGATCGTTCATCACACGCCATCACCGCACTGCCAGGAGATGTTCGAGGCGGTGCTGGCCGGGGCCACCGCACCTGAGATCGAGGGTGTGGAGGTGGTGCGGCGACCGGCTCTCACCGTCTCGCCGGTGGAGATGCTGGAGGCCGACGGGTATCTGCTCGGGACGCCGGCGAACCTGGGTTACATCAGCGGCGCCCTCAAGCACGCGTTCGACGAGTCCTACTACCAGTTGCTCGACGCCGGCCGGGGAAGGCCGTTCGGCCTCTATATCCACGGCAATGAGGGCAGCGAAGGCGCGCAGCGGGCGGTAGAGGGCATCACCGCTGGTCTTGGGTGGGTGAAAGCGGCGGATCATGTAGTGGTGTCGGGCAAGCCCTCGAAGCCGGACCTCGAGGCCTGCTGGAACCTCGGCGCGACAGTTGCCGCGACGTTGATGGACTGAGACACGGGAGAGCGGCATGGGCACACCGCCTTCTTCAGCGGATGACCTGGCGCATCTGCTCGGCGCCATGGCAGTGGAGCTCGAGGGTCAGGGTGACCCCGAGACGGTGTTGCAGGAGATCGTCCGCAGTTCCGTGCAGATCGTGCCGGGTGCACGCTGGGCGGGGATATCTCTGATCGCAGGAGACCGGGTCGAGTCACGAGCTCCCACCGATCGGATCGTGGCGCACTTGGATCAGCTGCAGTCCGAGCTCGACGAGGGACCATGTCTGAGCGTGATGCGGGAACAGCACACGATCAGGATCGACGACCTGGCCACCGACAATCGGTGGCCACGCTTTGCCGACGCAGCCACGCACTGCGGTGTGCGAAGCCTGCTGTCGTTCCGGCTCTTCGTCCACCGCGGCAGTCTGGGCGCGCTCAATCTCTACGGCGGTGAGGCCGGAGTCTTCGACGACGAGTCGATCCTCATCGGTGAGGTGCTGGCCCAACACGCGTCGGTCGCGCTCGCCAGGCTCAATGCCGAAGCCCGGTTCCAACGGTCGCTGGACAGCCGGGATGTCATCGGGCAGGCCAAAGGTCTGTTGATGCAGCGCAACGGCGTCGACGGGCTGCACGCGTTCCGGATGCTGCTGAAGGTGTCGCAGGAAACCCACACGAAATTGGTCGACGTAGCGCGGCGGCTGGTGAGCCTGCAGGAGTCGGGGCTTTCTCAGGCCGGGTAGGCGGAGGAGCTCCAGGGCCGGGGTGGCCGTGTGCGGGGCTAACCAAGCCGTCTAACCGCCGCCGATTCGGGAAACGTCCTGACACCAGTTCGCAAAATGCGCGACAATGACGACAATATTGTCCAGTTTCGACAAGCGTTTCCCCGCAGGCGGTCGAACGGCACTATTGTACAAAGGCTTTACATTGACGGTTCAGCAATTTATGACCACTGGTCAATATTGAATTCAACTGATCTTAATTGAGCCTATCGCGCGGTGGCGAACTGGTGAGGCGGTGCCGTCACCGGTGGAGCGATGAAAGAGGAATTGCCCGTCCGAAAACAGTAAAAACCCAGTTCAGAGGCATGGTCAACGCTGAGGGGGTGGGCTGCGAATGGAGTGAAGCGTCTTAGTCGCGGAGGTCTGCTGAGAGGTCATGCCGGTCGTCGTGGTGACGTTCGCGGCGAAATTATCGAAAAAAGATATGCATTTTGTACTGAATTGCTGAATTCTGCCGTACCCTATGCCCACGATGACGATTGCCTTGACGTCATCAACGGGTAAATTCGGGCGACGTTAGGGGCCGGCTGATGTCATATTTGGTCGTAGGTCCAGAGGTGACTGCGGCGGCGGCCGCGAACCTGGACGGCATCGGTGTGGCGATCCGGGCTGCTAACAACGCGGCCGCGTTCGCGACGACGCAGCTACTGCCCGCGGCTCAGGATGAGGTCTCGGCGGCGATCGCCGCCCTGTTCGGTAGCCACGCCCACGACTATCAGGGCATCGCCGCGCAGGCGACGGCATTTCACGACCGGTTCGCTCAGGTCCTCGACGCGGCCGCGTCGTCGTACGCGTCGGCCGAGTCCGCCAACGTGTTGCAGATGGTGCAGCAGGACGTGCTCGGCATCCTGAACGCTCCCACGCAACTGCTGTTGGGACGTCCGTTGATCGGTGACGGGGTGAACGGGGCCGCGGGGACGGGACAGAACGGCGGGGCCGGGGGCCTGCTGTGGGGTAATGGCGGCGCTGGCGGATCTGGTGTGGCCGGCACCGCGACAACTGCGGCCGGACCCGGCGGCGCCGGTGGCGCTGCGGGCTTGTTCGGCAACGGAGGTGCCGGTGGGGCGGGCGGCGTCGGCGCCGCTGGCCAGGCCGGTGGTACCGGCGGCATCGGCGGTGCCGGGGGCATGCTCACCGGCACCGGCGGCTCCGGTGGGGTCGGTGGAGCCGGCGGGGCCGGCGCGCCCGGCCTGATCGGGGGGACTGGTGGAGCCGGAGGCGTCGGCGGCAGCAACGGCCTCTTCGGCGCGGCCGGCGCAGGCGGCGCGGGTGGCGTCGGTGGCGCTGGCGGGATCGGGGCCACTGGCACCGCCGGCGGCCAGGGTGGCACCGGCGCCGCGGGTGGTTCCGGTGGCTTGGGTGGCGCCGGCGGCGCGAACACTTCACTGTTCGGGCAGGGCGGTGCCGGTGGCGCGGGTGGCCTGGGTGGTGTGGGTGGCCAGGGCGGTACCGGTGCCACCGGTGTCGGTCTGGGTGCCGACGGCGGGGCGGGTGGTTCCGGTGGCGTTGGCGGCCACGGCGGGGGCGCGGGCGCAGGAGGCGCCGGCGGACTCTTCGGCGCCGCGGGCGCTACTGGCGGCGTGGGCCAGGGTGGCCAGGGTGGCCAGGGCGGAACGGGCGGCACCGGCGATTCCGGCACGGCCGGCGTCTACGGCGTCAACGGCGGTATCGGCAACACGGGTTACGCGGGTGGCCACGGCGGCGCTGGTGGCGCCGGTGGCAGCAGCTTCGCGGGTGGCAGCAGCGGTGCCGGCGGCAAGGAGATCGGAAGAGCACACGTCTGGCACGGGTGGCGCGGGCGCGTCCGGTGTCGGCCACGCGGACGACGGCGGTCAGGGCGGTAAGGGCGGCTCGGGCGGTCAGGCCGGGACCGGTGGTGCCGGCAGCACCGCAGGGGCCGCGGGCGTCGGTGGGCGCGGCGGCCAGGGCGGCGCGGGTGGCGCGGGTGATGTGGGTATCGACGCTGCTCCCGGTACCAACACCGGGGGCACCGGCTACGCCGGTGGTCAGGGTGGCCTCGGCGGTGACGGCGGCGGCACGGGCGCCGGTGGTGTCAACGGCACCGGAGGTCAGGGTGGCCAGGGCGGTGTGGGCGGTCAGGGCGGTGCTGGTGGCTCCGGCGTCGGCCTCGGGGTTCAGGGCGGAGCGGGCGGTACCGGCGGGGCCGGCGGTCACGCAGGCGGTGGCGGCCAGGCCGGCACCGGTGGTTCCGGCGGCGGCGTGGGCGCCTCGGGCACCGGCGGTACGGGCGGCACGGGCGGTGCGGGTGGCGCCGGTGACAGCGGCGGCAACGCCGCACCTGGGACCAATGTCGGCGGCACCGGCTTCGCAGGTGGCGTCGGAGGGGCCGGCGGCGCCGGCGGTGACACCGGTGCTGGCGGTGTCAACGGCACTGGCGGCCGCGGCGGCCAGGGCGGTGTCGGAGGTCAAGGCGGCACCGGTGGATCGGGAGTCGGTCTTGGTGTGGTGGGTGGCGCCGGTGGTACCGGCGGCACCGGTGGTCATGCCGGTACCGGCGGCCAGGCCGGCGCCGGCGGCCTCGGCGGCGGGACGGGCGCCGCGGGTAACGGCGGCACGGGCGGTCAGGGCGGCTCGGGTGGTGCCGGTGACGTCGGTAGCAACGCCGCTCCCGGCAGCAACACCGGCGGCACGGGTTTCGCGGGTGGGCAGGGAGGTAGCGGAGGCGCCGGCGGCGGCTCCGGCGCGGGTGGTGTCAACGGCACCGGCGGTCAAGGTGGTCAGGGCGGCACGGGTGGCCAGGGTGGCTCCGGTGGTTCCGGGGTCGGCCTCGGCGTCGCCGGCGGCAAGGGTGGCACCGGGGGCGCGGGCGGACAAGCGGGTGCGGGGGGTCAGGCCGGGGCCGGTGGTCTCGGCGGTGGCGTGGGTGCTGCGGGTACCGGTGGTACCGGCGGTCAGGGCGGCTCGGGTGGTGCCGGTGACGTCGGTAGCAACGCTGCGCCCGGCACCAACACCGGCGGCACGGGTTTCGCGGGTGGGCAGGGTGGTAGTGGCGGCGCCGGCGGCGGCTCCGGCGCGGGTGGTGTCAATGGCACCGGCGGTCAGGGTGGCCAGGGCGGGACGGGCGGTAAGGGTGGCACCGGCGGTTCCGGTGCGGGATTGGGCGTGGCCGGCGGTAAGGGCGGCACCGGCGGCGCCGGGGGCCAGGCCGGCACTGGCGGGTCCGCCGGAGCCGGCGGCACAGGCGGTGGCGCCGGCGCGGCGGGCGCAGGTGGTACCGGCGGGCAGGGTGGCACCGGCGGCGACGCCGGCGCCAACACCGGTACGGTCCTCGCCGGCAGCAAAGGACTCACGGGCTTGGCAGGCGGTGCCGGCGGTAACGGTGGCGCTGGCGGCAGCACCTCCGCCGGGGGCGTCAACGGCATCGGCGGTGCCGGCGGTAACGGCGGTACCGGTGGCACCGGTGGCACCGGCGGGTCCGGCGTCGGCTTCCAGATGGCGGGCGGCACCGGAGGCACCGGCGGTGCCGGCGGCAATGCCGGCACCGGCGGTCAGGCAGGCAGCGGCGGGACCGGTGGCGGCAACGGAGTGGCAGGCAACGGCGGCACCGGCGGTCAGGGCGGCACCGGCGGTAAGGGCGACGTCGGCGCGGTCGGCGGGGTCGGCGCCAAGGGCGGCACCGGTTTCGTCGGCGGCGTAGGAGGCCAGGGCGGCGCCGGCGGGAACAGCGCCGGCGGAAACTTCGGCAAGGGTGGCGCCGGCGGCAACGGTGGTGACGGCGGCGCAGGCGGGGCCGGCGGGTCCGGCGTCAACTTCGGCAAGGCGGGTGGCGCCGGTGGAGACGGCGGCGCCGGTGGTGCCGCGGGCACGGGCGGTCTGGACGGGACCAACGGGCTGGGCGGCGGCGGCACGCTGACGGCGAATGCCGGCAATGGTGGCAACGGAGGCCAGGGCGGCCTTGGCGGCAACGGCGACAACGGCGCCGCCGGTTCGGTGGGCGGTAAGGGCGGCAACGGTTTCGCCGGTGGGGCGGGCGGTAACGGTGGTGTCGGCGGGGCCAGCGGTGCCGGTGGCATCAACGGCAGTGGCGGCAGCGCCGGCAGTGGCGGCGCAGGCGGTAGCGGCGGCAACGGCGGCACCGGCGTCGGCTACGGTCTCGCCGGCGGCGCGGGCGGCGACGGTGGTGTGGGCGGCAATGCCGGCACGGCCGGCACTGCCGGTGGCGGCGGCACCGGCGGTAACAGTGGAACTGCCGGCAACGGCGGTGCAGGTGGCGCTGGTGGCAGCGGTGGCAACGGTGACGTCGGCACCAACGGCACCGGCGGCGGAACCAACGGTGGGACAGGACTCGCGGGCGGCGCCGGCGGCAAGGGCGGCGCGGGCGGCAACACGGTTTCCGGCGGCACCAATGGGGCCGGCGGCGCAGGCGGCAGCGGCGGCGACGGCGGCACCGGTGGCAAAGGCGGCACCGGCGTCGGATATGGCGTCGATGGCGGTAAAGGCGGCGACGGCGGTGCCGGTGGCAACGCCGGAGCCGGTGGCGCCAGCGGCACCGGGGGCAGCAACGGCGGAAACGGAAACTTCGGCAACGGTGGTAAGGGCGGTGCTGGTGGCACCGGCGGCAACGGCGACATCGGAACCACCGGCGACCCCGGCAGCAAGGGCTTCCTGGGTCACGCCGGCGGCACCGGCGGCAAGGGCGGTGCGGGCGGCAACAGTGGCAGCGGTGGCAACAACGGCGTCGGCGGCGTCGGTGGCGACGGCGGCGAGGGCGGCCAAGGTGGCCAGGGCGGTACCGGACTGGGCCTGGCCGTCGACGGTGGCGAGGGCGGTCAGGGCGGTGCCGGCGGCACCGCCGGGGCCGGTGGCGCGAGCGGCTCCGGTGGCGCCGGCGGCGGCACCGGGAACTTCGGCAACGGCGGCAAGGGTGGCCAGGGCGGCACCGGTGGCGACGGCGGCCTGGGTAACACCGGCAGCGCCGGCAACCAGGGCAACCAGGGCCACGCCGGCGGCGCCGGCGGCAAGGCGGCGCCGGCGGCGGCAGCGGCACGGGAGGAGTGAACGGTAGCGGCGGCACCGGTGGCACCGGGGGCAAGGGCGGTACCGGCGGCGACGGCGGCAACGGCGTCGGGTTCAGCGGCAACGGTGGCAAAGGCGGCACGGGCGGCTTCGGCGGCGCCGCCGGTGCTGGCGGAGCCGCGGGCTCTGGAGGTAGCGGCGGTTCCATCGGTACCGCAGGCGCGGGTGGCGTCGGCGGCGACGGCGGCAATGGTGGCAACGGCAGCATCGGCACCACCGGCATCAACGGCGTCCCCGGCAACGTCGGAGGCACCGGTGGCGGCGGTGGTGGCGGCGGCGAAGGCGGCCAGGGCGGACAGGGTGGCAGTACCACCGCGGGCGGTGTCAACGGCAGCGGCGGCAACGGCGGCAAGGGCGGCAGAGGGGGCCAGGGCGGCTTCGGCGGCACCGGATCGGCCAGTAACGACGGTGGCGCCGGTGGCGCGGGAGGTCAGGGTGGCGCCGCCGGCGCAGCCGGCGCCGTCGGAACCGGCGGTGGCGGCGGCAAGACCGGCAATGTCGGCATTGGCGGCAACGGCGGAATAGGCGGAACCGGCGGTGCCGGTGGCGCCGGCACCAACGGTGGAGCGAACCTGAACGGCCTGAGTGGCGGCAAAGGTGGTGCCGGCGGCACGGGCGGCGCCGGCGGCGCCAGCGCTGCCGGCGGGTTCAACGGCAACGGCGGTGCCGGCGGCAGCGGTGGCAGCGGCGGCAGCGGCGGCGCCGGCGGCGCCGGTGTCGGACAGAACGGTGCGAACGGTGGCGCCGGAGGTGACGGCGGCAACGCAGGTAACGGCGGCGCGGCCGGCACCGGCGGTACGGGCGGCAGCAACGGCCTCAACGGCGTCGGCGGCAACGGCGGCACGGGCGGGACCGGCGGCACGGGCGGCCAGACGGTGAGCGGCCCCGCCAAGGGTGGTAGCGGGGGCCAGGGCGGCGCCGGCGGGGCGAACTTCGGAGGCTACGGCGGCGGGACCGCTGGGTCTGGCGGCACCGGCGGTACCGGTGGGACTGGCGGTGCAGGTGCCACGGGCTTGCTGAACCAGAACGGTGGGGCGGGCGGCACCGGCGGTGACGGTGGAAAGGGTGGCGCGGGCGGCCAGAGCTTTGCGGTGGGCGGCGCCAACGGTAACGGCGGCACCGGCGGCAACGGCGGCAACGGCGGCGCCGGCGGCGACGCCGGCCTCACCTCCGGGCAGAACGGCTCCTCCGGTGGTAACGGCGGCACCGGGGGCAAGTCGGGGACCGGTGGCGCGGCAGGCACGGGCGGAACCGGCGGCAGCAACGGCAACAACGGTGCCGGCGGGACCGGTGGCAACGGCGGCAAGGGCGCAGCGGGTGTCACCAACCCGGCGGGCGGCACCAACGGCGGCAGCGGTGGCAGCGGCGGCGTCGGCGGCGCCAACAGCGGCGGCTTCGGCGGCGGTTCGGGCGGGGCGGGTGGCACTGGCGGCACCGGCGGTGCGGGTGGCACCGGCGGGAACGGCGGCCTCAACCAAGCCGGCTTCGCCGGCGGGACCGGCGGCGTGGGCGGCACCGGCGGCGCCGGCGGCAACAACAGCGCTGTCGGCGGAATCAACGGCAACGGCGGGGCCGGCGGCAACGGTGGAGCCGGCGGGACCGGCGGCAATGCGGGTACGACCTCCGGCCAGAATGCCTCCAACGGCGGCCAGGGCGGAGACGGCGGAGCAGCCGGCACCGGCGGTGTGGTGGGTACCGGAGGCGCCGGCGGCGCTAATGGTCTCAATGGCGTAGGCGGCGCCGGAGGCGCCGGTGGCAACGGTGCCGCGGGCTCCACGAACCCGTTCGGTGGCACAAACGGCGGCGCTGGCGGCGCCGGCGGGCGCGGTGGTGACTCGGTCGGCGGGTTCGGTGGCGGCGGCGGTGGCGCCGGCGTCTCGGTGGCAACGGCGGCGCGGGTGGCACCGGGCCGACCGGCGCCGTCAACCAGCCGGGCTACGACGGCGGCATCGGCGGCAACGGCGGTACCGGCGGGGCGGGCGGCAACGCTACTAACGGCGGAGTCAACGGCTTGGGCGGCAAGGGTGGCAACGGCGGAAATGGTGGCACCGGCGGCAACGGTGGCGCCGGATCCGTTCAGGCTGGCCTGCCGGGCGCCAACGGCGGGGCCGGTGGCGACTCCGGCGTCGGTGGCGCGTCCGGGACCGGCGGCAATGGCGGCGGCAACGGCAGCAATGGCATCGCCGGCAATGGCGGCAAAGGCGGCACCGGCGGCGTGGGCGACACGATCCGAGGCATGGACGGCGGTAAGGGCGGCGCCGGCGGGGCCGGCGGCAACAACGTCGCGGGCTTCGGCGGCGGGGCCGCCGGTAACGGTGGCGATGGCGGCACCGGCGGCGCGGGCGGTAGTGGCCGTAACGGTGGCACTGACGAGGCCGGCATCGCCGGTGGCAACGGAGGTCAGGGCGGGACCGGCGGCGCCGGCGGCAACAGCCTGGCTACCGGAGCAAACGGCAGCGGCGGCCAGGGCGGTAATGGCGGCGTCGGCGGCCAAGCGGGGAATTCCGGCAACGCCTCGGGCGGACAGGTTGGAAAACAGGGCGGCCAAGGCGGCAACGGCGGCGATGCCGGCTTCGGCGGTGCCGCCGGCACCGGCGGCATCGGCGGCAGCAATGGCAGTAACGGCACCGGTGGCAATGGTGGTGCCGGTGGCACCGGCGGCCTGGGCGGCCAGACGACGAGTTTCAGCACGCCGGGCGGCAAGGGCGGCACTGGTGGCAATGGCGGTAACAACCTAGGCGGCTTCTTTGGCGGTGCCGCGGGCAACGGCGGCGCCGGCGGCAATGGCGGGGTCGGCGGCGACGGCGCTACCGGGGCTGCATTAAGCCAGCCGGGTAACGGGAACAACGGCGTCAATGCCGGTGCCGGCGGCGACGGCGGTTCCGGCGGTGCGGGCGGCATCAGCCGCGCCGGCGGCGCCAACGGCAACGGCGGTGTCGGTGGCAATGGTGGCGCCGGTGGCGTCGGTGGTCACGGTTCCGCCGGCCTCTTCTATCAGATCGTCGGCAGCTCGATCCAGTACTACGCCGGCGGAAATGGTGCGAACGGCGGTGCGGGCGGCGCAGCCGGGGCTGGTGGAGCAGCCGGAAACGGCCCCGGCGCAGCGGGATTGGTTGGCGCCAACGGCACCGGCGGCGTCGGCGGCATGGGCGGCAACGGCGGCGCGGGAGCGTCCGGACTGAATAACGCCATCCCGCTCGTTCCTGCCGGAACCGGTGGCAATGGCGGTAACGGCGGCGCCGGCGGAGCGGGTATCGGCGGCGTCGGCGGGGGGAACGGCGGGGTCGGCGGCGCCGGCGGTATCGGCGGCACCGGTGGGGACGCACTGAGCCTGACCAGCGGCCCCGGTGGCACCGGCGGCATCGGCGGCAAGGGCGGTGGCGCGGTCGACGGTGGCACCGGTGGCGCCGGCGGCGTCGGAGGCCAGGGCGGCACCGGTGGCATCGGCACCGACAGCAGCAGCCAGTTCGGCGCGACGAAGGGCGGCACCGGCGGCACGGGCGGAAACGGAGGCGTCGGCGGCAATGCCATTGGCGGAGGCAACGCGGGTGTGGGCGGCGCCGGTGGGACCGGCGGCACCGGTGGCAAGGGTGGCTCAGCCACCGGCATCTTCGGCGGTGACGCCGCTGACGGCGGCGACGGCGGCACGGGCGGTGGTTCTGGCGGCGGTGGCAACGCAACCGGCGGCGGCAACGGCGGTGCCAGCGGCACCGGAGGAATGGGTGGCACCGGAGGCGACGGAGGCGCTGGAAACGGCAAGGGTGGCAACGGCGGCAACGGTGGCCTCGGCCAGCGGGCGGGCACCGGCGGCAACGCAGACGGCGTCGGTAACGGCGGCGGTGGCGGCGTCGGTGGTACGGGCGGCACCGGCGGCACGGGCGGAGCCGGCTCCACCGGAGGAAACGGCGGACAGGGTGGCAACGGCAACGAAGGCGGCAACGCTGGTAACGCGACCGGTACCGGTGTTGGCGGCAACGGGGGTAAGGGCGGCAACGCCGGCAACGGCGGCAACGGCGGCAACGGCACCAACTTCCCGGGTTCCGGCGGCGCTTCCGGTGGCTCCGGCGGCGGCGGCGGCAACGGCGGTTCCCCGCTCGGCGTGAACGGCGGCTCGGGAGGACCCGGCACGCCGGGCAAGGCCGGAACGCAGGGACTCTGAGAGTTGATTCGATGAACTTCTTCGTATTCCCGCCCGAGATCAACTCCGCCCGGATTCTTTCCGGTGCGGGGGCGGTCCCGCTGCTGGAGGCCGCGGCGGCTTGGGAAGGGCTGTCCGCGGAGTTGGCCTCGGCGGCGGCATCTTTCGGCTCGGTGACTTCCGGGCTGGCCGGTGGCGGGTGGCAGGGCCCGGCATCGATGGCCATGACGGCGGTGGCCACCGACTATGCGGGATGGCTGGGCGCGGCCGGCGCGCAAGCCGAGCAGGCGGCCAGCCAGGCGCGGATGGCCGCGGCCGTCTTCGAGGCCACGCTTGCCGCGACCGTCGATCCGGCGATCATCGCCGCGAATCGCGCTCAGCTGGTAGCGCTGGTCGGGTCAAACTTGTTCGGGCAGAACGCACATGGCATCGCCGCGACTGAAGCCGAATACGAGCTGATGTGGGCCCAGGACGTGGCCGCGATGTTCGGCTACCACGGCGGGGCATCGCAGATCGTCTCTGCGCTTTCACCTTTCACCCAGCCGCTGCAGAATCTGGCCGGGCTGCCCAGTCTGGCGGCCTCGGCGTCCGCCCTGGCCGCCCCCACCCTCGACGCGCTCAACGTGGGCGTGGGTAACGTCGGCTCGTCCAACATCGGGGTGGGGAACCTGGGCAGCTTCAATGTGGGTGTCGGCAACGCCGGTGACCGAAATTTCGGCTTCGGCAACACGGGCAACGGGAATTTCGGCTTCGGGCTGACCGGTGACAACCGCATCGGATTCGGCAGCACCTATATCAGTATCGGCAGTTCGGCTTTCGGTCTGGGCGGGCTGAATTCCGGCAGCGGAAACGTGGGGTTGTTCAACTCCGGCACCGGAAACGTCGGATTCTTCAACTCCGGCGCCGGCAACTTCGGCATCGGCAACTCGGGGCTGGACAACACCGGATTGTTCAACGCCGGCGCGTTCAACGTCGGCAGCGTCAATACGGGTGCATGGAACACCGGCGGTTTCAACCCGGGCAACACCAACACCGGTTGGTTCAACAGCGGAAATGTCAACACCGGGGCGTTCAACTTTGGAAACATGAACAACGGCCTGTTCAACACCGGCTCCTGGAACAACGGGGTGTTCCAAGCCGGAGTTGGCCAGGGCAGCCTCCACATTCCGATCATCACGCCCGACCTGACACTGCCACCGCTCGAGATCCCGTCGATCTCGGTACCAGGTTTCGCACTACCGCCAATCACTGTGCCCTCGTTGACAATTCCGGCATCGACTACTCCGGCGGGTATTACGGTGAGCGGCTTCGGTCTCCCGCCGATCACGGTGCCGTCGTTGAGCATTCCGGCGTCGACTACGCCGGCCGGGATCACGGTCAGCGGCTTCGACCTGCCGCCGATCAGTCTGCCGCCGTTGACGATTCCGTCGTTCACGATCCCCGCGGGCATCAACGTGGGCGCATTCGATCTGCCCCGGCTGACCATTCCGTCGATCACCACTCCGGCGATCACCACACCCCCGGGAATCGCGGTGAGTGGCTTCGGCCTACCTCCGCTGAGCATTCCGCCGATCTCCATCCCGTCGCTGACGATCTCCGAGGGCATCAGTTTCGGTGGGTTCGATCTGCCTCAGTTGACCATCCCGTCGATCGACATCCCGTCGATCACGCTTCCGGGTATCGAGTTGGGGGCGTTCAACTTACCGCGGCTGACGATCCCGTCGCTCGCCATTCCGCCGATCACCATTCCGGGCGGAATCACGCTGGGCGCGTTCAACCTGCCCCAGTTGACCATCCCCTCGATCACCGTCGGAAGCATTCCTGTCGGGAGCTTCACGACACCACCATTGAACCTTTCGAACATCTCCGTGACGCTGCCGGCGTCGCCGCCGTTACCGCTGATTCTGTTCATCCCCAACAACGTATTCTGGCTGACTACGGGGGTATCAGGAGTCTGGCCGCAGTTCGGTGGCGGTGTGACCACCCCGGGCAGTCCTCCGACCTCCGGCGGTCCTCCCGCCTACGTCATCCTCGGCCCGGCCACCATCACCGGCGTCGGTGTCAACATCCCGTCGCTGACCATCGGTGGTTTCAACCTCCCCGAACTGACCACGCCCCCCATCACCGTCCCGCCTATCAATGTCGGCGGGTTCATGCTGCCGGAGATCAAGACGCCGGCGATCACGACGCAGGCGATCACGATCGACCCGATCAAGGCGGCTGACTTCACACTGCCGAAGATTGTGACGCCGCCGTTCAGCACCCCGCCGATCACGATCGATCCGATCCGGTTGGGCGCGTTCTCGCTGCCGCTGATCGTGACGCCCGCGATCACGACCCCACCGATCACGATCGATTCGATCGCGGCAGCTGGATTTGTCCTGCCGCAACTCAGCATCCCGTCGGTCACGATTCCGCCGATCACCATCGACCCGATCGGCTTGAGTGCCTTCAACCTCCCCGCGATCACGACTCCGGCGATCACGACTCCACCGCTGTCGATCGATCCGATCAGGTTGGGCGGCTTCGCCTTACCGCAGATCAGCACTCCGGCGTTGACGACTCCGGTATTCACGATTCCGTCTGTCGGGTTGGGTGGGTTTGAGCTGCCGCAGATTACGACGCCTGCGTTGACGACGCCGGTGTTCACGATTCCCTCGATCGGGTTGGGGGCGTTTGGGACTCCGGCGTTGACGGTGCCGAGTATTCATTTGCCGAGCACGGTGATTGCCGAAGTGGCGATCCCGGGTGGTCCGGGGTATTTCAACACCAGTGTGGCGCCGTCGTCGGGGTTCTTTAATTCTGGTGCTGGTGGTAACTCCGGTTTCGGCAATTATGGGTCGGGGTTGTCGGGGTGGTTGAACTCGAATGTGGCTGGGCTGGCGGGTAATACCGGTGGCACGGGTGTGGTGAGTGTGGGTAGTGCGGTGTCGGGGTGGGTGCACACGGCGTTGTCGCCGGAGTCGTTGGCGACCGGGGTGAATCGGGTGTTGGCCAATGTGGGGGCCGGCAATGTGGGGGTGGGCAATCTCGGTAGTGCCAATGTGGGTGCGGCGAATCTGGGTGACTTCAACCTGGGGGCGGGCAATGTCGGGGTCGGCAACTTTGGGTTGGGCAACACCGGCAGCGCAAACATCGGCTTTGGGCTCAGCGGTGATCACCGCATCGGGGTGGGCGGCACGTATGTCACTGTGGGTGCCGCTGGTGGGGTGGAGTCGTTCGCTTGGGGTGGGTTGAACTCGGGCAGTGGGAATCTCGGCCTGTTCAACTCCGGTACTGACAATGTGGGGTTGTTCAATTCGGGGTCGGGGAACTTCGGGATCGGCAACACCGGGGTGGGGAATACGGGGTTGTTCAACGCGGGGTCGTTGAACTGGGGTGTGTTCGATGGGGGTGTGGGCAATGTCGGGTTGTTCAACACGGGCAGTTTCAATACGGGCAGTTTCAATCCGGGGTCGTTTAACACCGGTGGTTTCAATGTGGGGGATACCAACACCGGGTGGTTCAACGGTGGGAATGTCAATACCGGGGTGTTGAACTTCGGGGACATGAATAACGGGGTGTTGAACACGGGTTCGTGGAATAACGGGGTGTTGCTGGCGGGGGTGGGTCAGGGCAGTGTGCATGTGGGGGTGGTGATTCCGGATGTGACGTTGCCGCCGTTGCAGGTGCCGTCGATTGCGGTGCCGGGGTTCGGGTTGCCGCCGGTCACGGTGCCCTCGATCTCGATTCCGGCGTCGAGTACTCCGGCGGGGATCACGGTGGGTGGGTTCGGGTTGCCGCCGATCACGTTGCCCTCGTTGAGCATTCCGGCCTCGAGTACGCCGGCGGGGATCACGGTGGGTGGGTTCGGCCTGCCGCCGATCACGGTGCCCTCGATCTCCATCCCGCCGCTCACGATTCCCGCCGGCACCAGCCTGGACGCATTCAATCTCCCCAAACTGAGCATTCCGTCGATCACCACTCCGCCGATCACCATCCCGGCCGGCATCAATGTCAGCGCTTTCGATCTGCCTCGACTCACTATTCCGTCGATCGATATTCCGTCGATCACCATCGCGGCCGGCACCAGCCTGGGCGCCTTCGATCTGCCCCAGCTGAGGATTCCGGGGATCGATCTTCCCTCGATCACCATCCCCGCCGGTATCACCCTGGGCGCCTTCGACCTGCCACGACTCACCATTCCGCCCATCACAGTCCCGCCGGTCAGCATCCCGTCCGGCACTACCGTGGGCGGATTCAACCTGCCCCAGCTGACCATTCCGTCATTCACAATCGGCAGCATCACCACCGGCAGCTTCACCACACCCCAAATCGGCCCGCAAGACCTGACCCTGACGCTGCCCACGGTGAACGTGCAGTTCGTCGCGTATCTGCCGAACAACATCACTTTCGCATCGACGGGTATTTCCGGCACGTACCCGCAAATCGGTGGGGGAGTCGTCAATCCCCAAGTCAACAACGGAAATCCGGCCGGAGGGCCCCCCGCCTACATTCAGTTCGGCCCACTCACGATCAGCGGCATCGAGTTCAGCATTCCGTCGTTCACGATCGGCGGATTCGGCCTTCCCGCGTTGACGACACCCGCCATCACCATCCCGTCGATTGCGGTGCCAGGGTTTGCCCTGCCGGAACTCACCACGCCGACGTTCACGACGCCGCCGATCACGATCGATCCGATTGGGGCTGCTGCGTTTACGTTGCCGCAGATAACAACCCCGCCGATCACGACGCCGCCGATCACCATCAATCCGATTGGCACGGGCGGCTTTACGTTGCCGCAGATCGTGACGCCGCCGATCACCACGCCGCCCATCACGATCGATCCGGTCAGTCTGGCCAGGTTCGTCCTGCCGGAAATCAGCATTCCGCCAATCACGACTCCGCCGTTGTCAATTGACCCCATCGGTCTGGCTGCTTTCGCGCTGCCTCAGATCAGCACCCCGGCGTTGATGACGCCGGTGTTCACGATTCCGTCCATCGGCTTGGGTGGGTTTGAGCTGCCGCAGGTCAGTGTGCCGGCGTTGACGACTCCGGTATTCGCGATTCCGTCTGTCGGGTTGGGTGGGTTTGAGCTGCCGCAGATTACGACGCCTGCGTTGACGACGCCGGTGTTCACGATTCCCTCGATCGGGTTGGGGGCGTTTGGGACTCCGGCGTTGACGGTGCCGAGTATTCATTTGCCGAGCACGGTGATTGCCGAAGTGGCGATCCCGGGTGGTCCGGGGTATTTCAACACCAGTGTGGCGCCGTCGTCGGGGTTCTTTAATTCTGGTGCTGGTGGTAACTCCGGTTTCGGCAATTATGGGTCGGGGTTGTCGGGGTGGTTGAACTCGAATGTGGCTGGGCTGGCGGGTAATACCGGTGGCACGGGTGTGGTGAGTGTGGGTAGTGCGGTGTCGGGGTGGGTGCACACGGCGTTGTCGCCGGAGTCGTTGGCGACCGGGGTGAATCGGGTGTTGGCCAATGTGGGGGCCGGCAATGTGGGGGTGGGCAATCTCGGTAGTGCCAATGTGGGTGCGGCGAATCTGGGTGACTTCAACCTGGGGGCGGGCAATGTCGGGGTCGGCAACTTTGGGTTGGGCAACACCGGCAGCGCAAACATCGGCTTTGGGCTCAGCGGTGATCACCGCATCGGGGTGGGCGGCACGTATGTCACTGTGGGTGCCGCTGGTGGGGTGGAGTCGTTCGCTTGGGGTGGGTTGAACTCGGGCAGTGGGAATCTCGGCCTGTTCAACTCCGGTACTGACAATGTGGGGTTGTTCAATTCGGGGTCGGGGAACTTCGGGATCGGCAACACCGGGGTGGGGAATACGGGGTTGTTCAACGCGGGGTCGTTGAACTGGGGTGTGTTCGATGGGGGTGTGGGCAATGTCGGGTTGTTCAACACGGGCAGTTTCAATACGGGCAGTTTCAATCCGGGGTCGTTTAACACCGGTGGTTTCAATGTGGGGGATACCAACACCGGGTGGTTCAACGGTGGGAATGTCAATACCGGGGTGTTGAACTTCGGGGACATGAATAACGGGGTGTTGAACACGGGTTCGTGGAATAACGGGGTGTTGCTGGCGGGGGTGGGTCAGGGCAGTGTGCATGTGGGGGTGGTGATTCCGGATGTGACGTTGCCGCCGTTGCAGGTGCCGTCGATTGCGGTGCCGGGGTTCGGGTTGCCGCCGGTCACGGTGCCCTCGATCTCGATTCCGGCGTCGAGTACTCCGGCGGGGATCACGGTGGGTGGGTTCGGGTTGCCGCCGATCACGTTGCCCTCGTTGAGCATTCCGGCCTCGAGTACGCCGGCGGGGATCACGGTGGGTGGGTTCGGCCTGCCGCCGATCACGGTGCCCTCGTTGAGCATTCCGGCGTCCACCACTCCGGCGGGGATCACCGTGGGCGGGTTCGGGCTGCCGCCGATCACGGTGCCGCCCATCACGATTCCGCCGTTGACGATTCCGGCCGGGATCAACCTGGGTGCCTTCGAGTTGCCCACGTTGAGCATTCCGTCGATCAATATCCCGTCGATCACCATCGCGGCCGGCACCAGCCTGGGCGCCTTCGATCTGCCCAAACTGACCATTCCCGCGATCAATGTCCCCTCGATCACCATCCCCGCCGGCATCACCCTGGGCGCCTTCGACCTGCCCCGGTTGTCCATCCCCCCGATCGCCATCCCGCCGATCACGATCCCCGCCGGCACCACCATCGGCGGATTCAACCTGCCCCCCATCACCATTCCCTCACTCAACATCGCCAGCATCACCACCGGCAGCTTCACCACACCCCAAATCGGGCCAGGAAACCTGACTCTCAAGCTGCCGAAGGTTCACGCAGAGTTCGTTGCTTTCATTCCCAACAACTTCTCTTTGTTGCAGTCGCAGGCTGCAGGCATCTTCCCCCAGATCGGCGGGGGAGTCATCAGCGGCGACCCTGGCAAAAACACCCCCAGCGCCGGCGGGCCTCCCGCCTACATCGACTTCGGCCCGATCACGATCAACGGCCTCGGCTTCCTCATCCCGCCGTTCACGATCGACGGGTTCGGCCTTCCCGCATTGACGACACCCGCCATCAACATCCCATCCATTGCGGTACCTGGTTTCGCACTACCGCAGATCGCCACTGCGCCCATCACGACGCCACCGATCACGATCGATCCGATTGGGGCGGCAGGGTTTACCTTGCCGCAGATCGTCACGCCCCCATTTGCGACGCCGCCGATCACCATCGACCCGATCGGGGCGGCCGCGTTTACGCTGCCGCAGATCACCACCCCGCCGATCACCACACCGCCCATCACGATCGATCCCATCGGGTTGAGCAACCTCATCCTTCCGGCGATCACCACCCCAACGATCACCACCCCGGCACTGACCATCCCTTCGATCGGACTGGGCGGGTTCGAGCTGCCCCAGATCAGCACCCCGGAACTGATCACCCCAGTGTTCACGATCCCGTCCATCGGCTTGGGCGGCTTTGAACTTCCGCAGATCAGCACCCCGGCGTTGACGACTCCGGTGTTCACCATCCCGTCGATCGGACTGGGTGGGTTTGAACTGCCGCAGGTCAGTGTGCCGGCGTTGACGACGCCGGTGTTCACGATTCCCTCGATTGGGCTGGGCGCTTTCGCGACTCCGGCGTTGACGGTGCCGAGTATTCACCTGCCCAGCAGCGTCATTGCCGAGTTGGCGTTCCCTGGCGGGCCGGGCTACTTCAACACCAGCAGCGCGCCGTCGTCGGGATTTTTCAATTCCGGCGCCGGTGGTAACTCGGGTTTCGGGAATTATGGGTCGGGGTTGTCGGGGTGGTTGAACTCGAATGTGGCTGGGCTGGCTGGTAATACCGGTGGCACGGGTGTGGTGAGTTTGGGTAGTGCGGTGTCGGGGTGGGTGCACACCGCGATGTCGCCGGAGTCGTTGGCTGCTCAGGTTAACCGGGTGTTGGCCAATGTAGGGTCGGGCAATGTTGGGGTGGGCAATCTCGGCAGTGCCAATGTGGGTGCGGCGAATCTGGGTGACTTCAATTTCGGGGCCGGCAATGTCGGCGTCCACAACATCGGGTTGGCCAACACCGGCAGCCACAACATCGGGTTCGGCCTGAGCGGCGATCACCAGATCGGCCTGGGGGGCACCCACCTCACCCTCGGTGCTGCCGGTGGGGTGGAGTCGTTCAGTCTGGGTGGATTGAACTCCGGTAGCGGCAATGTGGGGTTGTTCAACTCGGGCACGGACAATGTGGGGTTGTTCAATTCGGGGTCGGGGAACTTCGGGATCGGCAACACCGGGGTGGGGAATACGGGGTTGTTCAACGCGGGGTCGTTGAACTGGGGTGTGTTCGATGGGGGTGTGGGCAATGTCGGGTTGTTCAACACGGGCAGTTTCAACACGGGCAGTTTCAATCCGGGGTCGTTTAACACCGGTGGTTTCAATGTGGGGGATACCAACACCGGGTGGTTCAACGGTGGGAATGTCAATACCGGGGTGTTGAACTTCGGGGACATGAATAACGGGGTGTTGAACACGGGTTCGTGGAATAACGGGGTGTTGCTGGCGGGGGTGGGTCAGGGCAGTGTGCATGTGGGGGTGGTGATTCCGGATGTGACGTTGCCGCCGTTGCAGGTGCCGTCGATTGCGGTGCCGGGGTTCGGGTTGCCGCCGGTCACGGTGCCCTCGATCTCGATTCCGGCGTCGAGTACTCCGGCGGGGATCACGGTGGGTGGGTTCGGGTTGCCGCCGATCACGTTGCCCTCGTTGAGCATTCCGGCCTCGAGTACGCCGGCGGGGATCACGGTGGGTGGGTTCGGCCTGCCGCCGATCACGGTGCCCTCGTTGAGCATTCCGGCGTCCACCACTCCGGCGGGGATCACCGTGGGCGGGTTCGGGCTGCCGCCGATCACGGTGCCGCCCATCACGATTCCGCCGTTGACGATTCCGGCCGGGATCAACCTGGGTGCCTTCGAGTTGCCCACGTTGAGCATTCCGTCGATCAATATCCCGTCGATCACCATCGCGGCCGGCACCAGCCTGGGCGCCTTCGATCTGCCCAAACTGACCATTCCCGCGATCAACGTCCCCTCGATCACCATCCCCGCCGGCATCACCCTGGGCGCCTTCGACCTGCCGCGGATCAGCCTTCCTCCGATCCTCATCCCGCCGATCACGATCCCCGCCGGCACCACCATCGGCGGATTCAACCTGCCCCCCATCACCATTCCCTCACTCAACATCGGCAGCATCACCACCGGCAGCTTCACCACACCGCCTATCAACATCGCGAGCGTGAACATCAGTACGCCGTCGGTCAACATCCCGTTTGTCGCGTACCTCCCCAACAACATTCCCAACCTCCAGACAGGCGCCGCCGGCGTCTTCCCCCAAATCGGCGGGGGAGTCATCAGCAACATCGCCGGCAAGAACACCCCCAGCGCGGGCGGTCCCGGCGCCTACATCCAATTACCGCCCTTCACAATCAATGGCCTCGGGATCCGAGTCGAGTCGTTCAGCATCAGTGGATTCAGTCTTCCCGCGTTGACGACACCCGCCATCAACATCCCGTCCATCGGCGTCGCCGGGTTTACGCTGCCGCAAATCACTACCCCGCCCATCATGACGCCGCCGATCACGATCGATCCGATTGGGGCGGCAGGGTTTACGTTGCCGCAGATCGTCACGCCCCCATTTGCGACGCCGTCGATCACCATCGACCCGATCGGGGCGGCCGCGTTTACGCTGCCGCAGATCACCACCCCGCCGATCACCACACCGCCCATCACGATCGATCCCATCGGGTTGAGCAACCTCATCCTTCCGGCGATCACCACCCCAACGATCACCACCCCGGCACTGACCATCCCTTCAATCGGACTGGGCGGGTTCGAGCTGCCTCAGGTCAGCACCCCGGCGTTGATGACGCCGGTGTTCACGATTCCGTCTATCGGGTTGGGTGGGTTTGAGCTGCCGCAGGTCAGTGTGCCGGCGTTGACGACTCCGGTGTTCACGATTCCGTCTGTGGGGTTGGGTGGGTTTGAGCTGCCGCAGATTACGACGCCGGCGTTGACGACGCCGGTGTTCACGATTCCCTCGATTGGGCTGGGCGCTTTCGCGACTCCGGCGTTGACGGTGCCGAGTATTCACCTGCCCAGCAGCGTCATTGCCGAGTTGGCGTTCCCTGGCGGGCCGGGCTACTTCAACACCAGCAGCGCGCCGTCGTCGGGATTTTTCAACTCCGGCGCCGGTGGTAACTCGGGTTTCGGGAATTATGGGTCGGGGTTGTCGGGGTGGTTGAACTCGAATGTGGCTGGGCTGGCGGGTAATACCGGTGGCACGGGTGTGGTGAGTTTGGGTAGTGCGGTGTCGGGGTGGGTGCACACTGCGTTGTCGCCGGAGTCGTTGGCTGCTCAGGTTAACCGGGTGTTGGCCAATGTGGGGTCCGGCAATATCGGGGTGGGCAATCTCGGCAGTGCCAATGTGGGTACCGCGAATCTGGGTGACCTGAACTTTGGGGCCGGCAATGTCGGCGTCCACAACATCGGGTTGGCCAACACCGGCAGCCACAACATCGGGTTCGGCCTGAGCGGCGATCACCAGATCGGGGTGGGCGGCACCTACCTCACCCTCGGTGCTGCCGGTGGGGTGGAGTCATTCGCTCTGGGCGGATTGAACTCCGGCAGCGGCAATGTCGGCTTGTTCAACTCCGGCAGCGGCAACATGGGGCTGTTCAATTCGGGGTCGGGCAACGTCGGGATCGGCAACACCGGGGTGGGCAACGCGGGGTTGTTCAACGCCGGGTCGTGGAATTCGGGTCTGTTCGACGTAGGGCTGGGCAACACCGGGATTTTTAACACCGGCAATTTCAACACCGGCATCGCCAACCCGGGCTCGTCGAACACGGGCAGCTTCAACACCGGCAACTTCAACGCCGGCGCGTTCAACGCCGGAAACCTCAACCAAGGTCTGTTCAACACCAGTGATCTGAACTACGGAGCGTTCCACACCGGGGCAGCCCCGCGCAGTTTGCACATTGCGATCAACACCCCGGACCTGTTGTTACCGGCATTGGAGATCCCTGCGATCTCGGTGCCCGGGTTCGGTCTGCCGCCGATCACGTTGCCGTCGTTGACGATTCCGGCCTCGACCACTCCGGCCGGTATCGCGGTAGGCGGCTTCGATTTGCCGCCGATCACGGTGCCGTCGTTGAGCATTCCGGCCTCGACCACGCCGGCGGGGATCACTGTCGGCGGGTTCGGGCTGCCGCCGATTACAGTGCCGTCGTTGAGCATTCCGGCCTCGACCACGCCGGCGGGGATCACTGTCGGCGGGTTCGGGCTGCCGCCGATCACACTGCCGCCGGTATCGATACCGGCATTCACCACTCCCGCGGGTATCGGAGTGGGAGCGTTCAACCTGCCCACGCTCGGCATCCCGTCGCTCTCCGTTCCTTCACTGACGATCGGCGCCGGCACCACGATCGGGGCCTTCGACCTGCCGCAGCTCAGCATCCCGTCGCTGACCATTCCGCGAATCACGATCCCCGCCGGAATCACACTGGGCGCCTTCGACCTGCCCCCTTTGTCGACGCCGCCGATCTTCATCCCTCCGATCACGATCCCAGCCGGCACCACGGTGGGCGGATTCAACCTGCCTGCGCTCAGCATCCCGTCGATACCGATCGGGCAGATCGGTGCCGGCTCCTTCACGACACCCAATATCAACCTCGGCACTGTCACAATCACTTTGCCGCAGTTCAAGATAAACGATCTCGTCATATTCATTCCCAATAACCTCGTCAATTTCCAAACCACCGTCATCGGCCTCTACCCGCAGATCGGTGGGGGCGTCCAACAGAGTTCCGGAACCGGCGGACCCCCCGCCTATGCCCTTGTCGGTCCCGGCACCATCGGTGGCATCGGCGTCAATATCCCGTCCTTCAACATCAACGGGTTCAACCTTCCCGCCCTCACGACGCCGGCCATCAGCATCCCGCCCATCAGCGTCGCGGGTTTCACCCTCCCGGAGATCAAGACGCCCACGATCATGATTCCGGGCCTGAGCATTGACCCGATCGGCGTCGCGGGCTTCACCCTTCCGCAGATCAGCATTCCGGAATTCACTACTCCGGCGCTCACGATCGACCCGATCGGCACCGGCGGCTTCACTCTTCCGCAGATCACCACGCCGCCGATCACGACCCCGCCGATCACCATCGACCCAATCGGATTAGGTGGATTCACGCTTCCTCAGGTCAACATCCCCGCGACCACCTCCGCCCCGTTTACGATCCCTTCAATCAACGTCGGCGGGTTCACCCTGCCGCAGATCAGCACGCCGCCGCTCACGACGCCGTCGTTCACGATTCCCTCGATCGGTCTCGGCAGCTTCACCCTGCCGCAGATCAGCACGCCGCCGCTCACGACGCCGTCGTTCACGATTCCCTCGATCGGTCTCGGCAGCTTCACGCTCCCGCAGATCAGTACCCCGCCGCTCACCACGCCGTCCTTCACGATTCCGTCAATCGGGTTGGGCGGCATGACAACTCCCGCGTTGAACATTCCGCGCATCCACCTGCCGAGCACCACGATCACGAGTTTCGACATCCCGATCTGGCCGTTCTGATCGGCCCGGCTCAGGTGTGCAACGGCTGAAACGCATCCGCCGGCTGCCCCAGTGCCAGTGCCGAACTGGTGCCGATCGGCCCGAGCCGATCGAACAGCGTGGCGCTGCCGGTAGCGACCCCGCCCGAGCCGTGATGACTCTGGGCGGCCAGACCTACGTACTCACCGTCCGGTAGCCGGCTCGCGGTGACGGTGTAATCGGCGTTGATGTAGCGCAATCCGCCAGTGCCCCAATGAGTCAATGAGCTGGTCACGTCACCGACGAAGGCCAGGCGGGTGAACGGCGTCAACGGATATCCCTGCACCATCGGCCGAAACAGCCTCGTCCAAGCGAACTTCCGGGAGTGCGACTGCTCCCACTCGCCGGCCGCGATACCCGGGCTGCCCTCGGCAGTGGCCCCGTAACCCCAGATGAGGAAGGGCATGTCGGGCGGGAACCCCGCAGTGTCGGACGGAAGCGGTGGCATCTGCACCGAGTCTGACCACACCTCGCCCTCGGGATGCTCACTTCGGCGCAAGAACAACGCGCTCGCCCGCGCGACCGTGCGTCCGTTCTGTACCAGTGCGCCATCGACGAGTCTGATGCGCCGGCCCTCCCGCTGCACCGACGTCAGTATCCGCACCGGCTCCAGCAGAGCCGGCCGCAACAGGTCGACGGTCAGGCGGGCGGGCTGAAACTCCGGGTCAAAGCCGGACTGCTCGATCCCCCAACCCAACAGGCCGCCGACAATCTGGCCACCCATGGCTGCGCCCCATGGTCCCCGGGTCATCGGTCCGGGCAGGTAGCAATCACCGTCGACGGTGAAAAACGCAGCAGGCTCCTGGATCGTCACCGCTACGACGATAGGACAGTGACATCCGGGCGGACGTCCGGGCGCTGGCAGAAGTCCTCACCAGGAGTGGACCAAGGCCCCTGTCCCGTGGGACACCTCCCAAGCAAGCTGGATGACTATGACCACCTACACCAAGCCGCGCGTTCGAGACGCGGTCCGACACTTCAACAAGCACGTGCTCAACCCCGCCATGATGACCCTGGCGGGCCGCCGCTACTGGTACGCCTCGGTGATCAAGCACACCGGGCGGAAATCGGGGGACCATTACGCCACCCCGGTCGTCGCCGTCCCGATTCCCGACGGCTTCGTCGTGCCCCTGCCCTACGGTCCGGACGTCGACTGGCTGCGCAACGTGCGTGCCGCCGGATCCGCGACGATCAGATCCAAGGGGCAGACCTACCACGTGGTGCGGCCGCACGTCGTCGACGCGTCCACTGTCGAGCCACTGCTTCCCGCTGACCGGCGCCGGGTGTTTCATGCCTTCAACGTCGACAGCTACGCCAAATTCGCCCTGGCCTGAGGGGGCTGCTGCCCCTACCGTGGGTAGGTAGCCGACGGTAGGTGAGGAACGCGATGCCTGAAGTAGTGGAGATTTCGCGCAGTACCAACCCATTCCCGCGCACCGCCGTTCACCCGGACAAACACGGCGTCCCACACTACGACGGCCTGCCCGCCACCTTGCTCGACATGCTCGGCGAGCAGGTCACCGCCCGGCCGGACAGCGAAGCCGTGGTCGAGCTGGGCTCGGATCGGCTGACCTACCGTGAACTCTGGGACCGCGCATCGCGTGTCGCCGGCGGTCTACGCGCCGACGGCCTGAAACAGGGGGACCGCGTCGCCCTGCGTTACCCCGCGGGAATCAACTGGGTACTGGCTTTCTGGGGCACGGTGATGGCCGGAGGCATTGCGGTCGCAGTGAACACGCGATCAGCGCAGCCGGAGGTCGACTTCGTGCTATCCGACGCCGGGGTGCGTATCGACCTTGACGCGGCCACTGCGCTGCCGGACGGTCAGCCGTACATCGCCGACCATCTCGGCCCGAAAGACGTTGCCGCGCTGTTCTATACGTCCGGCACCACCGGGCACCCCAAGGGGGTGCCGACCACGCATGAAGCCTTCGTGACCAATACGGAGAACGGGATTCGCTGTCTGGCGCAGCCGCGCGACATCGGTGAGGAACTGCGCACGCTGATCTCGGTGCCGCTGTTTCACGTGACCGGTTGCAACACCCAGCTTTTGCCTGCCCTCCGACTCGGTGGGGCAGCGGTGATCATGCCCACGCTCAACCTCGACGAGTTGGTGGCCACCCTGACCGCCGAGCGTATCTCCGTGATGGTCACCGTCCCGGCGATCTACGCGCTGTTGCTGCGGCACAAGGACTTCGCCGCAGCCGACGTATCCGGTGTCCGCTGGGTCGGCTACGGCGGCGCGCCCATCGCGCCGACACTCGTCCGGTCAGTGAAGAAAGCGTTCCCCCAGGCCGCGGTGTCAAATGGCTACGGCATGACCGAAACCGCATCGCTGATGACGATGCTGCCCGACGCCGAGGCCATCGAACACGCCGACTCGGTCGGCTACGCGGTGCCCTCGGTGGATCTCGGCGTCATCCCGAGCGAGACCGGTCAACTCGTCGGCGAATTGGTGACCCGGGGCGCCAACATCACTGCCGGCTACTGGAACCGGCCCCAGGCCACCTCGAGCACCATCGTGGACGGCTGGCTGCATACCGGCGACGTGGTTCGCGTCGATGACGCCGGCCGGGTGCACATCATCGACCGGCTCAAAGACATCATCAACCGCGGCGGCGAGAACATCTCCAGCGTTGAGGTCGAAGCGGCATTACTGGCTGCTCCCTCTGTCGCGGACGCCTGCGTTCTCGCGGTGCCGGATGACGTCATGGGGGAAAAGGTCGGCGCGGTGCTGTTCGGGGAGCAGGTCGATGTACCCGCGGTGCTTGAACACTGCCGCGAGCAGCTCGCGGATTACAAAGTCCCGCAGTATGTCTCGGTAGTGACGACGCCGTTGCCGCGCAATGCGGGTGGGAAACTGCTCAAAGCCAAGCTCCGCGAACAGGTTCAGTGGGGTTCGGCGTTGCGCTGAACGCCTCCCTGCTCTCCGGCAAGATTCTCGCGCCGCGCGCTTGATTTTCGCGCGATTACCACAACAAAGTGACACGCTCAATATGGCGGTGTTACGAAGCCGTGAACCGGCTTGGGGCGCGCCAATCTGCCGGACGGGGGTGCCGGTCACCCGGCCCGCCTGAAGAAGAGGAGCAACACACATGTCTTTCCTGACCGCACAGACCGAAGAATTGACCGCCGCCGCGGGCAAGCTGCAAACCATCGGCGCCCAGCAGAGCGCCCAGAACGCCGCCGCCGCGGTTCCAATTACCTCCGGCATGATTCCCGCTGCCGCAGATGAGGTTTCGGCGCTGCAGGCATCCCTGTTCGCTGCGTACGGCGCGCTGTACCAACAGGTCAGCGCGGAAGCGACGGCCATGTACGACACGTTCGTCAATACCCTCGGACTCAGTGCCCAGAGTTATGCCGCCACCGAGTCGGCCAATTCGGCTGCCGCGGCACTACCCGCTGCGCTGACGGATTCCCCGTTGGCGGATGTGGCCAACATCGTCAACATCGGCGTCGGCAACTGGGCCTCGGCGGCGTCGAATCTGGTGGGGTTGGCCAACGGCGGCCTGTTGCTGCCTGTCGAAGAGGGCGCGGTGGAGGGCGCGGCCGATGTCGCGGGTCTGGAAGGAGCGGCGGCGGTTGGCGCCGGGGAGGCACCCGTTGCGGCAGGGCTCGCCCGATCGCCGATCGCCGCGATGTCGGCGCCGCCGGCCTGGGCCGGCCCGGCCTCCCTGGTGTCCAGTGCTTCGCCGCGACCGTCGGCTTGGGCAGCGGCGCCGCCGCCGGCCGCGGCGGATACGACGCTGCTGCCCGGCATGCCGGGAATGGCGTCAACGGGCCGCAGCAGCAGTGGATTCGGGGCGCCGCGCTACGGCGTGAAACCCATCGTCATGGCCCGCCCGGCGAGCATCTGAATTCCGGAAAGGATTGATAATGATCGACTTTGGCGCATTACCTCCAGAAATCAACTCCATGCGCATGTACACCGGCGCCGGTCCGGCGCCGATGATGGCGGCCGCCGCGGCGTGGAACGGACTGGCAGTCGAGCTCAGCACCACCGCGGATTCGTTCGAGTCGGTGGTCGCTGCGCTCACCACCGAGCAGTGGATGGGTCCCGCTTCGCTGTCCATGGCTGCCGCGGCCCAACCTTTTCTCGCCTGGTTGTCCTACACCGCGGACGCCACGGCGCTGGCGGGTGCGCAAGCTGTCGCGTCCGCGGCGGCGTTCGAGGCGGCCTATGCGATGACGGTCCCGCCGGGCGAGGTGGTCGCCAACAGAGCCCTGCTCGCGATGCTGGTGGCGACCAACGTCTTGGGACAGAACACGCCTGCCATCGCGGCCGCCGAGACGCACTACGGCGAAATGTGGGCTCAGGATGCGCTGGCGATGTACGGGTACGCCACGTCTTCGGCGGCCTCGGGGAAGCTGAACCCGTTGGCTCCGCCGGCCCAGGCCACCAACCCCGCCGACCCGGCCGCCCAAGCAGCGGCGGTCAGCCAGGCCGTACAGCAATCTGGACTGAACAACCTGATCGGCGACATCCCCAACGCGGTGGGTGGCCTGGCCTCTCCGGCGGGGGCAGATGCCGCGGCTCTGGACTCGGTCACACAGAGCATCACCGATCTGCTGGCCGTCCCGTTCGTGCAGAACACCATCAACGGTGCCGTCAACACCGCCGGATGGTTCACCACTGCCGGGATCACCACGGCGGTGTTCCTGCAGCACACCCTGAACACCCTGCCCGCCGCTGGGTCCGCCGCCGGGATCGGTTCGGCAGGCGCCGCCGCGGTAGCGAATGCGGTGACCCCGATCGGCGCGGGAACCGCTCCGCTGCTGGGCGCCGCGTCCTCGGTCGGTGGGCTCTCGGTACCGGCAAGCTGGTCCACCGCCGCGCCTGCCGTCACCGCCGGCGCGACCGCCGCCGAGGGCAGTGGTTGGGCGATGCCCGAGGAAACGGGTTTTGTGGCAGGTGTTCCCGGTGCGCCCGGGGTAGCGGTAGGGGGCAAAGGCGGGGGTGGCGTCGCCGGGCCGCGCTACGGGTTCAGACCGGTGGTCATGCCCAGGCACGTGGTCGTCTGATCATTGGAATTCCCTATGAGAACGATGAGTTCACCCACAGCGGTTATGTTCACCGCGGTTTAAACTTCCCGGAACAGGTTGCCGACGAGGACCGGGGGTCGTCGGACGCTCAACGGATTTACACCGAAACAGGATTTGCTGTTGGATTTTGGAGCCCTTCCGCCCGAGGTCAACTCGGCCTGCATATACGCTGGCGCGGGTCCGGCGCCGATGTTGGCCGCCGCGGCAGCGTGGAGCGGTATTTCCGATGAATTGCGCACCGCTGCATCTTCTTTCGCATCCGTCGTGCAACGCCTCAGTGCCGAGGCGTGGATCGGCTCCGCGTCGCTGTCGATGGTGGCCGCCGCCCGCCCCTTCGTGGACTGGCTGACCTACACGGCGGAATCGTCGGCGCGCGCGGCGACGCAGGCCATGTCATCGGTGGCCGCTTACGAGACGGCCTTTGCCATGATGGTTCCCCCTGCCGAGGTGGCGGCCAACCGGGCTGAGCTGGCCGCGCTGACCGCAACGAACACTTTCGGGCAGAACACCCCGGCCATTGCGGTGCTCGAGGCGCGTTACAGCGAAATGTGGGCTCGTGACGCGGCCGCTATGTACGGCTATGCGGCTTCCTCCGCCGCGGCGGCACGACTGGATCCGCTGACGAGCCCGTCTGCGACCACCAGCGCGGCCGGACTTGCAAAC
This sequence comes from Mycobacterium sp. Z3061, assembly GCF_031583025.1. Classification (NCBI taxonomy): domain Bacteria; kingdom Bacillati; phylum Actinomycetota; class Actinomycetes; order Mycobacteriales; family Mycobacteriaceae; genus Mycobacterium; species Mycobacterium pumcae. Next base: position 2,483,094 of record NZ_CP134062.1, read on the forward strand.
ATGCAGCAGGCGGGCCTCGTCAGCCTGATCACGCAGGGCCCCGCGGCTGTCCAGAGTCTCGCCGCCCCGGAGGCCGTGGAGGACACCGGCTCGACGTTGCTCGACCTGTTCGTCGAATTCGATCAAGCCGAGCTGTGGTGGGCAGATGAGTTCGACCACAACAGGGCCACGTATTACGACTACTCCATTGGTCAGATCGGCACCAACAGTGGCGATGACGACGCCGAGGAGATCGCCGGCCCGGTCGCCAAGCGGGCAGCTATGGCGCATCCGGTGCGACCCACCCCGACGGCTGCGGGATTGGGCCGCGCACACACGGTCGGTCAGCTGTCCGTGCCGGCAAGCTGGTCCGATTCGGAACCGGTGAGGACCGCCAGGGCGGTCGTGGACGGCACCTACTGGGCGGTCCCCGAGCACGACGAATCGGGCGTGGCGGTGCCGCTGGCGCCGGGGATGGTCGCGACTGCCGGTGGCGCCGGCGCACCGGGCCCGCGATACGGTGTCAAGCCGATCGTGATGCCCAGGCAACGCGTCGTCTGAACCGGGTCGTACGCTGTGCCCTATGCGGCCACCACCGCGCGATGTCCTCATCGCAAACCGCGGCGAGATCGCCCTCCGCATCATCCGCACCGCAACCGAACTCGGCTCGCGGACCGTCGCGGTCTATGCCGAGGATGACGCCGACAGTCCGCACGTGCACGCGGCCGACGAGGCAATTGCGCTGCGGGGCAACGGCGTAGCCGCCTACCTCGACCAGGCCGCCGTTCTGGACGCCGCGAAGACGTCGGGTGTGGTGCTGGTTCACCCCGGTTACGGGTTCCTCAGCGAAAACCCCGAATTCGCGCGCGCCTGCACGTCCGCGGGCTTCGTGTTCGTAGGCCCGGACGCCGAAGTCCTCGAACTGGTCGGCAACAAGTCTTCGGCCCGCGCTTCGGCCGCCGCCGCCGGTGTTCCGGTGCTGGCCGCCACCGAGGGGCCGAGCAGCGTCGAGGACGTGCGCGCGTTCTTCGCCGTCCGCGACGGCGCCATCATGCTCAAGGCCCTGGCCGGTGGCGGCGGGCGCGGCATGCGCAGGGTCGATCGCCTCGAGCAGATCGACGACGCCTACCGCCGGTCCGCTGCGGAAGCGCAACTCGGCTTCGGTGACTCGGCACTGTTCGCAGAAGAGCTGCTGACCGACGCGCGGCACATCGAAGTACAGATCGTCGCCGCATCGGCAGGACGACGAACCCGTGCCCTGGCGCTGGGCGATCGGGATTGCAGCATCCAGCGGCGTTACCAGAAGCTGGTGGAAATCGCCCCTGCCCAGCACCTTTCCGCCGACCTGCGCCGCCGCCTGCACCAGGCGGCGGCCCGGTTGTGTGCCGGGGTGGGTTTGCGCGGACTGGCCACCGTCGAATTCCTGGTCAATGGCGAAGATTTCGTCTTCCTCGAGATCAATCCGCGTATCCAGGTGGAACACACGATCACCGAGGCAGTCACCGGCATCGACCTGGTGGCCGTCCAGCTGGCCATCGCCGAGGGCGCCTCGTTCGACGAACTGCCGCTGCCCGCCGGAATAGCAGCGGACGGAACCGAAGTCGGTGGCGAGGCGGCCGCAGCGGCAGGCATCGCGATTCAGACCCGCGTCAACATGGAAACTTTCGGGCCGGACGGCTCGGTGCTGCCCAGTGCCGGCACCCTCACCGTGTTCAGCCCGCCGACCGGACCCGGCGTACGCGTCGACACCTACGGCCGGCCCGGCCTGGCGCCCAGTCCACGATACGATTCGTTACTTGCCAAGGTGATCACCCACGTCCACGGCACGGCGTTCGGCGCGGCGGTCCGGAAAGCACACACCGCCTTGGGCGAGTTCGGTATCGAGGGGATCGGAACCAACCTCCCTGTTCTGCTAGAGCTGTTGTCCGACAAAGAATTTCAGCAGGGGGCGGTGTCGACGAGCTTCCTCGACGACAAGCTTCCGCAGCTGACCGCCGCGGCGGCGACCCACCAGCGTCAGCACCCGGCACAGGTCGCGGTCGAGCTCTACCCGGGTGAGGAGGTGCTACGCGCGCAACTGGCCGGCACGGTGGTCGAGATGGTTTCCGACGGCGCGGAGGTCCGCGCCGGCGGGCAGGTGGTGGTGCTGGAGGCGATGAAGATGCAGCACGTCCTGACCGCGCCGGACGCGCTGCGCACGGTTCGCATCCTGGTGACCCCCGGCCAGGTGGTCGGAACCGGGGACCCGCTGGTGGTGTTCACCCGGAGCGGATCCGGATCTGAAGGTGAATCAATTTCGGCCGCAGTCGATCTCGACCGTCCGCGCGAAGATCTTGATGAGGTCCGGCAACGGCACCGGATGACTCTCGACGAGGGGCGTCCGGCCGCGGTCGACAAGCGGCACAAGCTCGGTCGCCGTACGGCGCGGGAGAACATCGCCGATCTCGTCGACGCCGGCAGCTTCGTGGAGTACGGCGCGCTGGCCATCGCCGCCCAGCGCAGCAGGCGCTCCGACGAAGACTTGATCGCCAACACCCCGGCAGACGGCCTGGTCGCCGGCCTGGCCACCATCGGTGCGGATCGCTTCGGGCGGCAGGCCGCATCAGCCGTCGTCGTGTCTTATGACTACACCGTGCTGGCCGGAACACAGGGTATGCGAAACCACGCCAAGACCGACCGGGTTTTCGAACTGGCGGGCCGAAAGCGTTTGCCGGTAGTCCTTTTCGCCGAGGGCGGCGGAGGGCGGCCCGGCGACACCGACGTGGGGGGCATGGCGGGACTGGATGTGCCCACGTTCCGCATGCTGGCCGGGCTGTCGGGCCGAGTCCCGCTCGTATCGATCGTCTCCGGGCGGTGCTTCGCCGGCAATGCCGCGCTGGCCGGGGTCTGCGACGTGATCGTCGCGACGCCGGACGCCAACATCGGAATGGGCGGCCCGGCGATGATCGAGGGCGGTGGCCTCGGAGTCTATCCACCCGAGGCGATCGGGCCGATCGACGTCCAGCGGCGCAACGGCGTCGTGAGCCTGGTGGCCCGCGACGAAGCCCACGCGGTGTCGTTGGCCAAACGTTATCTCGGCTATTTCCAAGGCGCCGTGACGGACTGGGAAGCACCCGATCCACGTCTGGCCCGGCATGTGGTGCCGCAGAATCGGCTGCGCGCCTACGACGTACACCGGGCGATCGAAAGCGTCGTGGATGTCGATTCGGTGCTGGAACTGCGTCCCGATTACGGAGTCGGCGTCGTAACTGCGCTGGTCCGGGTCGAGGGCGTGGCCTACGGCCTGATCGCTAACAGCAGTCACCACCTCGGCGGCGCGATCGACGCCGAGGCGGCCGACAAGGTCGGCGACTTCCTGACCTTGTGCGAGTCCTTTCGGATGCCGGTGATATCGCTGTGCGACACACCCGGATTCATGGTGGGACCGGAGGCTGAGAAGGAAGCGGCGGTACGACGTTTCGGCCGGATGTTCATTCTGGGGGCGCAGCTGACGGTGCCGTTCGGAATGATCATCCTGCGCAAGGGATACGGCCTGGGCGCGATGGCCATGGCCGGTGGATCGTTCCGCGCACCGCAATTCACCGTCGCGTGGCCCACCGGGGAGATCGGTGGCATGGGCCTGGAAGGCGCTGTGCGCCTTGGCTTCAGCAAGGAACTCGCCGCGGCCCCGGACGACATCCAGCGACAGGCCTTGTTCGACAAGCTTGTCGCGGCCGCCTACCAGCACGGCAAGGCGCTGCGCGCCGGCACCACCTTCGAACTGGACGACGTGATAGATCCCGCCGACTCCCGGGCCTGGATCACCAGGCTCCGGGATCGCTGACGCGGGCAGGTGTCAGGCGTGGCCGGAACCGCAACCGACGCCGGGGAGGCAGCCCTCGCCACCGGGAACGCCACCCGGACCCCAGAACTGACCGCCATTGCCGCAGCCGACGCCCGGGATGCAGCCCTGTCCGCCCGGGCCGCCGTTGGGTCCCTGGTCGGTGCCGCCGGAGCCGCAGTTGCCGTTCGGGTCGCAGCCACCGCCGCCCGGGTCGAGCGGGATGAAGTGGGTGATTCCGGTGCTGGTAGTGCTCGGCCCGGCCGCGACAACGTCGGCCGCGGCCATCGGCGCCGCGGCGATCGCTGTAGCGACAGCCCCGGCCACCACCAGTGGTTTGAGGAGGTTGATTTTCGCTAACATTCCAGTCGCATACCACGTGTGCCCATATTCAAACCTGGCACCAGGCGGGTTCATTCTTTTCACGCGAACAGAAGGCGTAACACATGACCTCTTTGGATTTGACCGGCCGCACCGCGATTGTCACCGGCGCTTCGCGGGGCATCGGATTGGCGATTTCCCAGAAGCTTTCCGACGCCGGTGCCAACGTGGTGCTGACCGCCCGTAAGCAGGAAGCAGCCGATGCGGCCGCCGCGCAGGTGGGCGATCGGGCGCTCGGAGTAGGCGCGCATGCCGTCGACGAGGACGCCGCGCGGCGCTGCGTCGATCTCACTCTCGAGCGGTTCGGCCGGGTGGACATTCTGATCAACAACGCCGGCACGAACCCGGCCTACGGTCCACTGATTGACCAGGACCACGCCCGTTTCAACAAGATCTTCGACGTCAATCTCTGGGCGCCGCTGCTGTGGACGTCGCTGGTGGTCAAGTCGGGGATGGGGGAGCATGGTGGCGCCATCGTCAACACCGCCTCGATCGGTGGCATGCACCAGTCTCCGGCCATGGGCCTGTACAACGCCACGAAAGCCGCGCTGATTCACGTCACCAAGCAACTGGCACTGGAACTTTCGCCGCGCATCCGGGTCAACGCGATCGCTCCTGGCGTGGTACGCACCAAGCTGGCCGAAGCCCTGTGGAAGGACCACGAGGACCCGCTGGCCTCATCGATCGCGCTGGGCCGGATCGGTGAGCCCGACGATGTGGCCGCCGCGGTCGCGTTCCTGGTCTCCGACGCGGCCAGCTGGATCACCGGCGAAACGCTGGTGATCGACGGCGGCCTGCTGCTGGGCGCCGCGCAAGGTTTCCAGTCCGGCGGCGGGCGGTGACCACCGAAGCCGAAGTGGACGTGCTGGTCCGGACATTGCTGGACGGGTACGACCCGGCCACCACCGCGCCACGGGACTTCCTGGGAGCCCAGTACGACGCAGGCCTCGCGTGGGTGCATCTACCGGTCGGATTCGGGGGCCTGGGGCTGCCGCGGACCGCGCAGGAGCGGGTGCACGCGCAGCTGGCCGCCGCGGGTGCGCCCATCGGCGGCACCGAGAAGAACTACATCGGCATGGGCATGGCCGCGCCGACGATAGCGGCCTACGGGACCGACGAGCAGAAGCGAAAGTTCCTGCGTCCGTTGTTCACTGGCGAACAGATCTACTGCCAGTTGTTCAGCGAACCAGGCGCCGGGTCCGACCTGGCCGCGGCGGCCACCCGCGCCGTGCGCGACGGGGACGACTGGATCGTCAACGGGCAGAAGGTGTGGACGTCGCAGGCCCAGCACGCGCAGATGGCGATCCTGGTCGCACGCACAAACCCCGACGTCCCCAAACACGCCGGCTTGACCTATTTTCTGTGCGACATGACTCAACCAGGCGTCGAAGTACGGCCACTGCGTCAGATCACCGGTGAAGCGGAGTTCAACGAGGTCTTCCTGACCGACGTCCGGATACCCGACGCCAACCGGCTCGGACCCGAAGGCGGCGGCTGGCGGGTTGCCACCACCACGCTCAACAACGAGCGGGTCGCGATCGGTTCGCGCGCCGGCACCCCGCGCGAGAGCGGCCATATCGGGAAGGTCGCCAAGGCCTGGCGCGGTAATGCGGCACTGCGCAATCCCGCCATGCACGACGAGCTGATGCGCCTGTGGGTCGACGCGGAGGTCCTTCGCCTCACCGGCGAGCGGCTGCGCCAGCAGGCGGCGAGCGGCCAGCCTGGACCGGAGGGCGCCGGCATGAAGATCGCGTTTGCCCGCATCGCGCAAGCGATTTCGGGCTTCGAGATCGAGCTGCACGGTGAGGCCGGGCTGAGCTACGACGACTGGACCATGCGCCGGCCGGACGTTGTCGACCTGACCGGCCGCGAGCCCGGGTACCGCTACCTACGGGCCAGGGGCAACTCGATAGAGGGCGGTACCTCCGAGATTCTGCGTAACACCGTCTCCGAGCGGGTGCTGGGCCTGCCCGGTGAGCACCGGGTGGACAAGGCCGTCGCATGGAAGGACCTGCCCCGATGAGCGACCTGCTTTACTCCGACACCGAGGACGCGCTACGCGACAGTGTGCGGCAGTTGTTCGCCGACCGGTGCTCCCCGGAGGCGGTGACGAGATGTTATGACGCACCGCCACAAGACTTTTCCGGTGTCTGGCGCACGCTCGCCGCAGAATTGGGCGTCGCGGGCCTGTTGGTGCCGGAGTCGCTCGGCGGTGCTGGAGCAGGTGCTCGCGAGGCCGCGGTGGTGATGGAGGAGATCGGCCGCGCCGTTGCGCCCGTGCCGTTTTTGTCCAGCGCTGTGCTCGCCACCGTCGCCCTGCTGCGAGCGGGTGACACCGAAACCGTGGCGGAATTGGCTTCTGGGCAGGTCACTGCGGCGCTGGTGGTGCCGTTGTCGACAGCACCCTGGGATGAGGTGACGGGGTTGGCCATAAGCGGCGCCGGCCTGAGCGGTCAGGTCACCAGCGTGGCGGGCGCCGCGGAAGCCGACGTGCTGGTGGTACCGGTCGCCGGCGCCAACGGGCTTGAGCTCCATACCGTTTCGCGTGCGGACAACGGTGTCGAGATCTCGCCCAAGCTTGCTCTGGACATGACGAGACCGCTTGCGGACGTGCACTTTTCGGGTGCTCCTTCGACTGCGGTCGGTGCGGGCGCGGAGGCGATGGCGGCGGCGCTGCACACCGGCGCGGCGTTACTGGCCTCCGAACAACTCGGGCTGGCGCAGTGGTGTTTCGACACCACCCTGGCCTACGCCAAGGAGCGCAAGCAATTCGGCCGCGCAATCGGTTCCTACCAGGCGATCAAGCATCGGTTGTCCGACCTGTGGTTCGAGGTCAGTTCGGCCACGTCAGCGGCCCGCTATGCGGCCGACGCAAGCGCCCGCGGTGATGACGATGCGGCGATCGCGGCGTCCCTGGCGCAGGCCTACTGCAGTGGCGTGGCGGTGCATGCCGCGGAGGAGTGTGTTCAGCTGCACGGTGGCATCGGGATGACCTGGGAGTATCCCGCGCACCTGTTTCTCAAGCGGGCCAAGAGCGATCAGTTGGCGTTCGGCACCGCGTATCGGCACCGGTCCCGCCTCGGGGAACTCGTCGACCTGCCGGTCACCTAGTGGCGCGAGCAGACGCGAACTCGCACGAAATCGTCAATTTTTGTGCGAGTTCGCGTCTGCTCGCGGGGGCCTAGGCGAGGGCTTCGGCGAAGGTTTGCGTCATTGCCGCCCAGTGCCGCTCGTCGGCGGCGGGGTCGTAGGGCGGGTTGTCCGGGACTGCGAAACCGTGGCCGGCCCGATACCACTCGATGGTGTGCCGCACACCCGCTGCCGTGAGCGCCTTTTCGAGTTGCTCGGCGTGATCGGCTGTGAACGACGGATCCTTTTCGGCCCCGCCGACGTACACGAGGGCGTCCATCTTGTCGGCCAACAGATGCGGGCTGTCCGTGTTGTCGCTCACCAGGCCGCCACCGTGAAACGATGCCGCGGCGGCGACGCGTTCCGGAACGCGGCCGGCCAGCAGGACCGAAATCCGTCCGCCCATGCAGTAGCCGCACACTCCGAAGCGCTCACCGCGGACCTCGGGGCGTCCGGCCAGATAGTCGAACAAGGCGGTCGCGTCCCGGGTGATCCGGTCCGGAGTCACGGTGCCGAGCATGAACATGATGCGGGCGCGTTCCTGCGGGTTGCTGAACGCCGTGGTCATGTCGAACGGCGCCCAGTCGCCCTCGCGGTAGTACACGTCGGGCAGCAGCACGGCGTAGCCGAATCCCGCCAGCTTGGCCGCCATCTGGTCGAAGGTGTCGCGGACCCCGCCGGCGTCGGGGAACATCACCACGCCAGGCCAGGGTCCGGTGCCGTCGGGGGTGAACAGGCTGACGGGGCAGCTGCCGTCGGCTGTAGTGACACTGTCTGTGATCTTCGGCATGATTTCCGTTCTACTCCGCGGCGTACGGGGTGAGTCCGTCGGCACCGCCGCGGCGACCCGCCGCGCCCGGCTTCGCCGTGCTTGCGATCGCCGCGGGGTTCGATGGCGGCGACCCGCCGCGCCCGGCTTCGCCGTGCGTGCGATCGCCGCGGAGTGTGATGGCGGCGACCCGCCGCGCCCGGCTTCGCCGTGCTTGCGATCGCCGCTAAGCTAGCCCCGTGCCGATCGCGACGCCGTACGAAGACCTACTGCGTCAGGTGCTCGAAACGGGCACGGCTAAATCCGACCGCACCGGCACCGGCACTCGAAGCCTGTTCGGCCGCCAGATCCGCTACGACCTGTCAGCCGGGTTTCCGCTGCTGACCACCAAGAAGGTGCATCTGAAGTCGGTCGTTTACGAATTGCTGTGGTTTTTGCGCGGCGACTCCAACGTCAGCTGGCTACAGGAGCACGGCGTCACCATTTGGGACGAATGGGCAAGCGAGACAGGGGATCTCGGACCTGTCTACGGCGTACAGTGGCGGTCGTGGCCCACCCCGACCGGTGAGCACATCGACCAGATCAGCGCCGCACTACATTTGCTGCGCACCGACCCGGACTCCCGGCGCATCATCGTCTCGGCCTGGAATGTCGGTGAAATACCGCAGATGGCGCTGCCGCCGTGTCACGCGTTCTTCCAGTTCTACGTCGCCGACGGCCGCCTGAGCTGCCAGTTGTACCAGCGCAGCGCCGACCTGTTCCTCGGGGTTCCGTTCAACATCGCCAGCTACGCACTGCTCACGCACATGATGGCCGCCCAGTCCGGCCTGGACGTCGGCGAGTTCGTCTGGACCGGCGGCGACTGCCACATCTACGACAACCACGTCGAACAGGTCGCGCTGCAACTTACCCGCGATCCTCGTCCCTACCCGGAACTGGTTCTCGCGCAAAGGGATTCAATCTTCGACTACCGGTATGAGGACGTCGTCGTCCAGCACTACGACCCGCACCCGGCGATCAAGGCGCCCGTAGCTGTATGACAGGCAGAAACGACCTGGGCCTGGTGTGGGCTCAGTCGACGTCCGGCGTCATCGGGCGCGGCGGCGACATACCGTGGCGGGTGCCAGAGGACCTGACCCACTTCAGGAAGATCACCATGGGTCACACGGTGGTGATGGGCCGCCGCACCTGGGAATCTCTGCCGGAGAATTTCCGGCCGCTGCCCGGCCGGCGAAACATCGTGCTCAGCCAGCGCGGCTTCACGGCGGACGGCGCTGAGGTGCTCGACACACTCGAGAAAGCACTCAACGACCCGGAAACCTGGGTGATCGGTGGCGCTCAGATCTACGCGCTGGCGTTACCGCAGGCCAGCAGGTGTGAAGTCACCGAAGTCGATATCGACCTGCCGCGCGACGACGAGGACGCGCTGGCACCGGTGCTCGACGAGACGTGGCATGGTGAAACAGGGGAGTGGCAAGTCAGCCGCGCGGGGTTGCGTTACCGGTTTCACAGCTACTTCCGCTCGTGAGCGCCCACCAATTGGCCTGACATACCCGGCTTGGGGGCGGTCTCATCGGGTATCAAGCATGTCCAGAAGGGGGAATTTGACAGTGGTAACCGAACCCGTGAAGACGTTTTCTCGAAAGTTCTTCGGCTACGACCCGGCCACGGTAGACGCGCACATTGAAGTGCTGGGCACCAAGCAGCGGCTGCTTCGCGACGATGTGGAGAGCCTGCGGGCCCGGCTGCGGGAGTCCGGTGACGAGGTGGCCTCGCTGCGCAAGGAAGTGGCCCAACTCACCGAGACTTCACCCTCACCGCACGCGATGCAACAGCGGATGGCCAAGATGCTGCAACGCGCGGTCGAGGAGGTGTCCCAGATGCAGGCCGAGGCGCGCGCTGAGGCGCAGGAGCTGATCGCGTCGGCCGAAGCCGATATCGAAGCCGAGCAGCAGAAGTCGAAAGAGCAGCTGGCGGAGATGACCGAGCGGTTGAAAGCCCTGCAGGACGAGTACGACGAAACCAGGGCAAAGCAGGAGTCCGAGCTGTCGAATATGCGGGCGGACACCCAGTCGGGAATCGACGAGGCCTGGCGGGAAGCGCAGCAGGAGCGTGACCAGCTTCTCGCCGACGCAAGGCAGGAGGCAGACCACTACCGCGAGCAGGCCCGGCGTGCGGTGGACGAGGCGACTCAGCAACGAATCAATGTGCTGGAGCAGCTGATGAGCGTCTACCGCGACCTCGAACCGGTGCCGGCAGCGCTCGAGTCGGCACACGCTGAACTCAAGCAGACGGCCACCAACGGGACGGCGGACCGCAAAGTCAGGACCGCATAACCCGCGCCGGTCCCGCCCCTGACCTGCGCGGCCCGGTATTCTCGGCGCCGTGTCGGTCGTCCGGAAAGCGAGGCTGACCGCCGCGCAGGCCCGGCGGATCGCCGTTGCGGCGCAAGGATTTAACGATCCCCGACCCGGAGCCGGTGTGACCCGTGCGCACTTGCGGCGGCTGATATCGCGCATCCAGGTGCTGCAGCTGGATTCCGTGTCGGTGGCCGTGCGCGCGCATTACGCCCCGGTGTTCAGCCGGCTGGGCCCTTACGACCGCGACATCGTCGACCGCGCCGCCTGGGGCCCGGCGAACGCACGCCTGCTGGCGGAGTACTGGGTGCACGAAGCCGCACTCATGGCCGTCGATGACTGGCCACTGCTGCGCTGGCGGATGCGCCAGTACCGGCACGGCCGCTGGGGCACCCACATCGTCAAGGCCAATCCCCGGTTGGCCGACGACATCGTCGCCGCCGTCGCCGAACTGGGACCCAGTACCGCCGGCCAGATCGAGGCACATCTGGAAGCCGCGCCCCGCCAGACCAAAGGCGCCTGGTGGAACCGCAGTGACACGAAATGGGTGTGCGAGGCGCTGTTCGCCGCCGGGGTGCTCACCACGGCAACCCGGGTGGGCTTCGCAAGACACTACGACCTGACCGAGCGGGTGCTTCCCGCCGAGGTACTGAGCCGGCAGGTCGACGACGACGAAGCCATCCGGGAACTCACCCTGCGCGCCGCCACCGCACTGGGGCTGGCCACCGAGCCCGACATCCGCGACTACTTCCGGCTTTCCGCGCAACAGGTCAAACCGGCCGTCGCCGAACTGGTTTCAGCCGGCGAGATCGAACGGGTCGAGGTCGACGGCTGGTCGGCGCCCGCCTACCTGCGGGCCGGGCAGACCGTGCCCCGCCGCGATCGCGGCACGGCATTGCTCTGTCCGTTCGACCCGCTGATCTTCTTCCGTCCTCGGGTGAAGCGGATCTTCAACTTCCACTACCGCATCGAGATCTACACGCCTGCGGCCAAGAGGCAGTACGGCTACTACGTGTGGCCATTTCTGCTGAACGGTGAACTGGTGGCGCGGGTGGACCTCAAGGCCGACAGGGGCACCGACACGCTGCAGGTGCTGGGCGCCTTCGGTGAGCCCGACGCGCCGCGGGCCGGCACCGTCGCGGCCCTTGACGGTGAGTTGCGTTCGATGGCAACGTGGTTGGGTCTCAGCGGGGTCAGCGTGTCGAGCCGGGGCGACCTGGCCTCCGAGTTGCGCGCGGCCGTCAGGCAGGCCGGTTGATGGACCAGGACCTCAAGGACACCCTGTGGAAGGCCGCCAACAAATTACGCGGCTCCCTGCCGGCCGGCCAGTACAAGGACGTGGTCCTCGGGCTGGTGTTTCTACGGTTCGTCTCCGATGGCCATTGGAAATCATTGGCGGCCAACGTGGATTCGCCTCACATCGGCCAACTCGTCGATCAGGTGATGGACGCGGTCATGACCGACGGCCCAGCGCTTGCCGACACGCTGCCACGCCACTATCACCGCGTCGACCAGCGGCGCCTCGGCGAACTCATCGACCTCCTCGATAAAGCCAGATTCAGCAACGGGTCTCGGGCCCGTGACTTGATGGGCGAGGTGTATGAGTATTTCCTCGGCGGGTTCGCGCGCGCTGAAGGACGGCGCGGCGGGGAGTTCTTCACTCCGCCCAGCCTGGTCCGGGTGATCGTCGAGGTGCTGCAGCCCAAGCGCGGGCGGGTTTATGACCCCTGCTGTGGCTCGGGTGGAATGTTCGTGCAGACAGAGCAATTCATTGCCGACCACGACGGTGAACCTGCCGACATCACGATCTACGGACAGGAGAGCGTGGAGGAGACCTGGCGGCTGGCCAGGATGAACCTGGCTGTGCACGGCATCGACGGCACCGGCCTGGCGTGGGGTGACACGTTCGTCTGTGATCAGCACCCCGGCGTGCAGATGGACTACGTGATGGCCAATCCGCCGTTCAACATCAAGGATTGGGCCCGCGACGAGCGCGATCCACGCTGGTGTTTCGGCGTTCCGCCGGCTGCGAACGCGAATTTCGCCTGGATTCAGCACATCCTGTTCAAGTTGGCACCAACCGGCCGGGCCGCCGTGGTGATGACGAACGGCTCGATGTCGTCGAATTCCGCCGGGGAAGGGGAGATTCGCGCCCGGATAGTCGACGCGGACCTGGTGTCGTGCATGGTGGCACTACCCGCCCAGCTGTTCCGCAACACCGGAATACCGGTGTGCCTGTGGTTCTTCGAAAAGGCGAAGGGGCAGCGCGCCGGCCAAGTGTTATTCATCGATGCGCGCGAGCTCGGATACTTGGTCGACCGCGCCGAGCGTGCGTTGACGGATGACGATGTCTCCCGGATAGCGCGGACGTACCGTAGCTGGATCGCTAAAGATGCTGACTATCAGGATGTTTCCGGTTTCTGCGCGTCGGTCACGCTGGACCAGATCAGGTCTGCCGGATACGTACTCACTCCCGGACGTTTCGTTGGCGCCGCCCATGAGTCCGGCGGTGATGAGCCGGTCGGGGACAAGATCGCGCGCCTGACCGCCGATCTGCTGTCGGCGCTCGACGAATCCGATCGGCGGGACATGGTGCTTCGCAACCAATTGGGACGCGTGCGACCGCAATGAGAATCGGAGACCACCTCGACTTCCGAAGCGGACGCAGCGCGCCGCAACGGCTGGCGCAGGGCCGGTTTGCCGTGTACGGCGCCAATGGACCGATCGGTTACGCGGCCGAGCACAACGCCGCCGGCCCGGTGATCGTAATCGGCCGCGTCGGAACATACTGCGGCACCGTCCGTTACTGCGACACCGACGTCTGGGTCACCGACAATGCCTTGGCCTGCCGGGCCAAGAACGTCGAGGAGACGCGATACTGGTACTACGCGTTGCGCGCCTGCGGTCTCAACGATCACCGGTCCGGGTCTGGGCAGCCGCTGCTCAATCAGCGCATATTGCATGACATCTCGGTCCCAGACGTCACCGCGCGCGACCGGCGGCAGATCGGTGCGCTGCTCGGGGCGGTCGACGACAAGATCGTCGCCAACCAGCGCGTGATACGGGCCGCCGAGGACCTCATGATCGGTATGACGCAATCGGTCGGTGCCCGAGTGCCTTTGGCGACTTTGGCGACTCGCTCGTCCGCCTTCCTGGACCCACGGCACTTTTCCGACCGGGTGGCGCACTTCAGTCTGCCCGCATTCGACAACGGTGCGAGTCCGAAGGTGGTGCGGGGAGGTTCGGTGAAGAGCGGAAAATTCCTGCTGCCAGGTCCCTGCGTTCTGGTCGCCAAACTCAATCCGCGCATTCCCCGGATATGGAACGTGGTGGATCTGCCTGCGGAGCTGGCGTTGGCCAGCAGCGAGTTCGTGGTCCTCACACCGGCCGGCATCGATACGTCGATGCTCTGGGCGGCGCTGCGCCAGCCCGAGGTGTCGACGGCACTGCGGCGACGCGTGATCGGGACGTCGGGCAGCCACCAGCGAGTTCATTACCGCGACCTGCTCGAGGTGCGGGTTCGCGACGTCCGGCAACTGGATCCCCACCAGGCTCAGACCATCACGAAGCTGGGGGCGCTGTGCCAGACCCGCCGCGCCGAGATCACGCGGTTGTCGAGCTATCGCGATGAACTGTTGCCGTTGTTGATCTCCGGAGAGGTACACATCGCGGACACCGCGCCGGCCAGACCCTGAGTGCACGGGCTGGCCTTGATTGCCCGCCTCCTCCTCGCGCCGTTGCACGGCGCGCATCGTCACCGGGCTACGCTGAGCGCCGTGGCCCAGACCGCGCCGTTACGCGTGCAACTGATCGCCAAGACCGACTTCCTGTCGCCGCCGGATGTGCCGTGGACCACCGACGCCGACGGGGGCTCCGCGCTGGTCGAGTTCGCCGGCCGGGCCTGCTATCAGAGCTGGTCGAAGCCCAATCCGCGGACCGCGACCAACGCCGGCTACATCAGGCACATCATCGACGTCGGGCATTTCTCGGTACTCGAACACGCCAGCGTGTCGTTCTACATCACCGGCATCTCCCGGTCGTGCACCCACGAGCTGATCCGGCACCGGCACTTTTCCTACTCGCAGCTCTCGCAGCGGTATGTGCCCGAAAACGACTCGCAGGTCGTGCTGCCGCCCGGCATCGAGGACGACCCCGAGCTGCGCGGCATCCTCACCGCCGCCGCGGACGCCAGCCGCGCCACCTACACCGAGCTGCTGGCCAAGCTGGAGGCCAAGTTCGCCGACCAGCCCAATGCGGTTCTGCGTCGTAAACAGGCTCGCCAGGCCGCGCGCGCGGTGCTGCCGAACGCTACCGAAACCCGCATCGTCGTCACCGGCAACTACCGGGCGTGGCGGCACTTCATCGCGATGCGGGCCAGCGAGCACGCCGACATCGAGATCCGGCGCCTGGCCATCGCCTGCCTGCGTCAGCTCGTCGCCGTGGCCCCCGCGGTATTCGCCGACTTCGAAGTGACCACGCTGGCCGACGGCAGCGAGGTCGCTACCAGCCCGTTAGCTACCGAAGCCTGAGCTGCGCGGCGGTGCTTAAAGGCTTGCCGGAGCCAGGTAACCTTGAGAACCGTGAGCACCGTCGGATTCGATGCGCCAGCGCGCCTGGGAACCCTCCTGACCGCGATGGTGACACCGTTTGACGCCGACGGCGCCCTGGACACCGCCGCCGCGGCCCGGGTGGCCACCCACCTGGTGGACGAGGGGTGCGACGGTCTGGTCGTTTCGGGCACCACGGGTGAGTCGCCGACCACCACCGACGACGAGAAGCGCGAGCTGCTCCGGGTCGTCCTGGAGGCGGTGGGGGACCGGGCGCGGATCATCGCCGGCGCCGGCACCTACGACACCGCACACAGCATCAAACTGGCCAAGTCCGCCGCCGCCGAGGGCGCCCACGGCCTGCTGGTGGTCACGCCGTACTACTCACGGCCCCCGCAGAGCGGGCTGATCGCGCACTTCACCGCCGTCGCCGACGCGACCGACCTGCCGGTGCTGCTCTACGACATCCCGCCCCGGTCGGTGGTGCCGATCGAATTCGACACCCTGCGTGTGCTGTCGGGGCATCCCAACATCGTCGGCGTCAAGGACGCGAAAGCCGATCTGCACGGCGCGGGACAGATCATCGCCGAGACCGGCCTGGCCTACTACTCCGGCGACGACGCACTGAACCTGCCCTGGCTCGCCATGGGCGCGACCGGATTCATCAGCGTGATCTCCCATCTGGCGGCCGGCCAGCTGCGCGAGTTGTTGTCCGCCTTCAACTCCGGTGATGTGGCAACCGCCCGCAAGATCAACCACTCAGTGGGGCCGCTGTGCAACGCGATGAGCCGCCTGGGCGGCGTGACGTTGTCCAAGGCGGGCCTGCGACTGCAGGGCATCGACGCCGGCGACCCGCGCCTGCCGCAGGTCCCGGCCACACCGGAGCAACTCGACGCACTGGCCGCGGATATGCGCGCGGCCTCCGTTCTACGGTGATCTGACGTTGTACGAGGAGCTCGCCCCACCCGGTCCACTGACGGCGGGCGGGCTGCGGGTCACTGCGCTGGGTGGAATCAGCGAAATCGGCCGCAACATGACGGTTTTCGAGCATCTGGGTCGGCTGCTGATCATCGACTGCGGCGTGATGTTCCCCACCCACGACGAACCCGGGGTTGACCTGATCCTGCCCGACCTGCGTCACATCGAGGACCGGCTGGACGACATCGAGGCGTTGGTTCTCACCCACGCCCACGAGGACCACATCGGCGCCATTCCGTTCCTGCTCCGGCTGCGGCCCGACATCCCGGTCGTCGGCTCGAAGTTCACCCTCGCGCTGGTCGCCGCCAAATGCCGCGAGCACCGCATCAAGCCGGTGTTCGTCCAGGTCAAGGAGGGGCAGAGCAGCCGGCACGGCGTGTTCGAATGCGAGTACTTCGCCGTGAACCACTCCATTCCCGACGCGCTGGCCATCGCCGTCTACACCGGTGCCGGCACCGTCCTGCACACCGGTGACATCAAGCTCGACCAGCTGCCGCTCGACGGCCGTCCCACCGACCTGCCCGGCATGTCACGCCTCGGCGACGCCGGCGTGGACCTGTTTTTGTGCGACTCCACCAACGCCGAGCACCCCGGAGTCGGCCCGTCGGAAAGCGAGATCGGCCCGACGCTGCACCGGTTGATCCGCGGCGCCGACGGGCGGGTCATTGTGGCGTGTTTCGCCTCCAACGTCGACCGCGTACAGCAGATCATCGACGCCGCGGTGGCGTTGGGCCGGCGCGTTTCCTTCGTCGGGCGCTCGATGGTGCGCAACATGGGCATCGCACGCGAACTCGGCTTCCTGCGGGTGGCCGACTCCGACCTGATCGACATCGCCGCGGCCGAGGAGATGCCCGCCGACCGGGTCGTGCTGGTCACCACCGGAACTCAGGGCGAGCCGATGGCGGCGTTGTCGCGGATGTCACGTGGCGAGCACCGAAGCATCACCCTGACCGACGGTGACCTCATCGTGTTGTCCTCATCGCTGATCCCCGGCAACGAGGAAGCCGTGTACGGCGTGATCGACGCGCTGGCCAAGATCGGCGCCCGCGTCGTCACCAATGCCCAAGCGCGGGTACATGTCTCAGGCCACGCCTATGCCGGTGAGTTGCTGTTCCTGTACAACGGAGTGCGTCCGCGCCACGTCATGCCGGTACACGGCACCTGGCGGCACCTGCGGGCCAACGCCAAACTGGCCGTCAGCACCGGCGTGCCGGAAGAGTCGATCATGTTGGCCGAGAACGGCGTCAGCGTCGACCTGGTGGCCGGTAAGGCCAGCATCGCCGGCGCGGTACCGGTCGGCAAGATGTTCGTCGACGGATTGATCACCGGCGACGTCGGCGAGATCACCTTGGGCGAGCGGCTCATTCTGTCCTCGGGCTTCGTCGCCGTCACCGTGGTGGTGCACCGGGGCACCGGCAAGCCGGTGACGACGCCGCACCTGAGCTCCCGGGGTTTCTCTGAGGACCCCAAGGCGCTGGAACCGGTGGTGCGCAAGGTCGAGGCGGAACTGGAATCGTTGGCCGCCAACAACGTCACCGATCCGATCCGGATCGCTCAGAGTGTGCGTCGCACCGTCGGCAAATGGGTGGGCGAGACGTTCCGCCGGCAGCCGATGATCGTGCCGACGGTTCTTGAGGTCTAAACCCCCTCCGCGAGTGGGAATTTCACGACACGACACGCCGGGCGGGCGTCGTGGATTTCACGCTCGGCGCAGAAGGTCTAGACCTTCTCGGCTAGAGCCGACCACTCGATCTGGGACGCCGGGAGTCTGCGGCCGGTGGGTTTCACGTAACGCTCGACGAGTTCGTCGGGTCCCAACTGCTCCACCAACCGCCAACCGTAGCCGGCCAGAAAGCCTTCCACCTCTTCGGGAAGCAGGCCGAAGTGCCATAGCTGACGGCGCCCCCGAACCGACCGGTACAAAGTGCGGGAGCCATACCGATTCGTGCCGTCGATGAAGTCGCGCCGGACGTAGCTGAACACCATGCGACTGCCCGGCGCCGTCGGCCGTAGGCCATCCAGCGTGGCGCGCACGGCGTCCTCGGTGAGGTACTGGGTGACTCCCTCCCAGATGAAGAACGTCCGGTAGTCGATGTGATACCCGTGCTCGGCCAGTGCCGTCAACAGGTCGTCGTGCTCAAAATCCAGTGCCACCAGGCGAACCGAGAGCGGCAGCTCGCCCAGCACCTTGCGGACCGTCCTGGCCTTGCGGGCGATGTTGACCGGCAGGTCCACCTCAAAGACCGGTTTGCGGATCCGGCGGGTCAACCGGTAGGCGCGGGTGTCCAGGCCCGCGCCAAGAATCACCACCGCGTCGACCTCGTCAAGGGCTTCGGCGACCTTGTCGCCGATAAACCGTTTGCGGCAGACCAGATTCGCCCACAAGCCGGGACCGGTCCGCTCCGACGCGCTGATGAACACCCGGCGGAGCAGCGATGGCGCAGTGGCGGCGACGAGCAGGCGCAGCGGCGCGGGCAGGAAAAGCCCTGCAAGATCGTCGTCCACCAGCCGGCGGTCGGCCGGTTCGTTCTGTTCGATCGCGGACAGCAGCATCGGTCCGAACGCGGTTCCGGCAGCGGGGTTTCGGGCCATGAGCTACCGTTTGTTCACCGAGCCCGCGTCGACCGGCAACGTGACACCGGTGATGTAGCGGGCCTGGTCGGACACCAGCCACGCCACGGCATTGGCGATGTCCTCGGCTTGCAGGATCTGCACCGGCAGGGCATTGCTCATGCCGGGCGCGCGGCCGGACTTGCTGACCAGGTCGGTCAGCCACTGGCGGATGAACTCGTTGTTGATCATCGGCGTGTCGACGCCGGAGGGGTGCACGGAGTTCACGCGGATATCATGCGGCGCAAGCAAATTGGCGTACAGACGCATCAAGCCGACTAGTCCGTGCTTAGCGGCGGTATAGCCGATCGACCCGGCGTCGGCACTTCCGACACCGGCCAGGCCCGCAGCCGAACTGATCAGCACGATCGATCCGCCCTCACCCTGCTCGATCAAGGTCGGCGTCGATACGTCGACGGTGTGGTACGCACCGGTGAGGTTGACGTCGATGACGTCGCGCCAGCCGTCAGCCGATTGCATGGGGGCGATCCCGGCATTGGCGATCACGATGTCGAGCCGGCCGAATTCGTCGAGGCCCGCCCGCAAAGCGGCCGCCAGCGAGTCACGGTCCCGGACGTCGCCCTGCCGTGCCACGATGCGCCCTCCGGCGTCCTCCACGAGCTTGACGGTCTGCGCTAAGTCCTCGGCGGTGCCCAGTGGGTAGGGCACGCTGTCGATCCGGCCGCACAGGTCCACGGCGATCACGTTCGCGCCGTCGCCGGCCAGCCGGACCGCATAGGCGCGGCCCTGACCGCGTGCGGCGCCGGTGATGAAGGCCGTCTTGCCTTCCAGGGGTCGGGCCATCAGGCGCGGATTTGGCCTTTATCGACGTCCCCGGCCGGAACCGGCGCCAGCATCTTGATGTCCGGCGCCCCGGCCAGGTGCTCGCCGACGGCGCCGAACATCTTGCCGACTGCGGGCGCGGTGCTGTGGGTCTTCAGCGCCTCTTCATCGGCCCACTGCTCCACGAAGACGAAGGTCTCGCCGGACTGGTGCAGTGAATACAGCTGGCATCCGGGCTCGCCGTGCACCTCTTCGACCGCAGTGGTCAGGATGTCGCGGACGGTGTCGACCGATTCGGGCTTCACGGTCAGCGTGGCGACGACGACTACGGGCATGCTGGGGCCTCCTGACGACTGTGGCGGGTGGGTTTTAGCACTGTTGGTCACCCTACCCACACCGCCGGCGCGTGCCGGTTTCAGCTGCCGCCTGACTGATGATCGGTGCTGCGACTCAGCCCCACCAGGTCGAGGACCACGGCCGCGGGACTGCCCGTGGCAGCCACCAGAGTGAACGGGCGCTGATGGGCCGTCAGTTGGTCGCGCATCATGAACAAGGCCCGCACACCCCGGCTCGTCAGCAGGGTGACCTGGTCCAACAACACCGTCAAACCGACCGTGCCACCCTGGGCGGCATCGGAGAGGTCAACATTGAACTGGTCGGCAGTCAACGCATCCACCGCGCCGGTCACCGTGAGTGTCGCCTTGCCGGGTTGGTCGTGGCGCTCGGCGCGGTAGGAGTGCGGCGTGCGGGCTGACGGGCTGCTTCCGGGTCCAATGGAAGCAACCAGGGCGGGGCGAGAAACCTTGTGCCGCAGCGTCACCACCGTCCCCTTCTGGGCCGGCCGGGAAGCGCTGTCATGACTGATCGTCACCTTGTCGAGCAGCCGCTCCATCATCGCCAGGCCGCGCCCCCGCCCGATGTCACCGATTCCGGGCGTACGCCACTGCCCGTCGTCGCCGATGCACACTTCGACAACCCCGCCGGACTGCAGCCTGCCGGTGACGCGCAGCGGTCCGGGGGCGCAGTCGGGGTACGCATGCACGGCCACGTTCGCGATCGCTTCGTTGACCGCCAGTTCGATAGCCAGCGCGGCCTCGTCGCTGATATCGATTGTGGTAAGCCATGTTCGGATGCCGTTGACGGCGTCGGTGATGCCGTTGTCGTCGGCGAGAGTCGAGACGGTCAGCTCCGGTGGGGGTGCGGCGACGAGTTGCACTGCCAGCGTGGTGACATCGTCGTCATACCCAGTGCGGGTGAGCAATTCGACGGTCAGCTGACACGCGCGGGCCGCCGGCGAATGCGCCGCGCCGGTGGGCAGCACCCGGTTCGCGACCGCGTCGGCCGCCACCTGCGCGACCTCGGCGTAGCCTTCGGCCATGGTTCGTCCCGGCCGCTCGATGAGGCCGTCGGAGTACAGCAGGACCACATCGCCGGCTTTCAGCGGCCTCCGGACGACGGCGTGGTGATGACCGACTCCCAGTGGCGCGCTTCCGCTTTGGTGTAGGAACCTGGTGTTGCCGTCGGCGCCCACGACGACGGGCGGCGGGTGCCCGCACAGGCAGAATTCCATATCGGTAGTGCGCGGATCGATCACGACGATGCCGACGGTGGCGGCCCGAAGCGGGGCCTTCTTCGCGGCAAATGCGTCTACTTGCGCGACGGCCGAACCAAGGTCAGCGGTGGTGGTCAGCGCCAACTCCAGCGCGGCGCGCAGCTGCCCCATGGCCGCCGACGCTGCCACTCCGTGCCCCACCACGTCGCCGACGACCAGTGCCATTCGGCCGTCGTCGAGCGGTAGGGCGTCGAACCAGTCCCCGCCGGCCGCCTGGTCCCGTGACGCGGTCAGGTAGCGCGCGGCGATGTCGATATGCGGAACCACCGGTAGCTCGAGGGGCAGCAGGGCTCGTTGCAGTTCGTCGACGACATCACGGGTCGCCTCGTAACGGCGTTGGGCTTCTGCCGCGCGCCGCCCGGCAAGCTCGCGTTCCAGCACCTGATCGGTGACGTCGTTCGCGTAGGCCAGCACCCACTGCCGGTTAACGGGATGGGGTGTGACGACGAAACTCAACCATCGCTCCTCGATCCGGTTGGACGCCGGGTGTTCCCAGTGCACCCGCCACTCCCGGCCGATTTCGGTGCGGCCGCTGGCGTACACCCGCTCGATCACCGGGTTCATCAGCTGGCCGTCCAATTCCGGGAACACCTCGGAGACGGTGCAGCCGATGACGTCGTCCCGGCCGGCAACGTAACGGAAGGCGGCATTCGCGGCGATCAGACGTAGCTCCGGGCCCTGCCAGCAACAGGCCATGACGTCCAGCGCGTCGAAGACGGACCGAATCACTTCCGCATCGCCGACCAGGGTGTCGAGATGCCCACTTTCCGACATTCGTCCACAATGCCTTCTTCTCGGCCCGGCTGCGCGGCTGTTCCGCGAACATTGCCCGCCCTCGGGGACGGGCTGGGTAACGAGACGGGTGAGCCCCGATAAACCCTCCGTTACCAGTGTGGCGGGTGGTGCTGATGTTGTTGTAGCGACTACGCTTGCGGACATGGCCAGTAAGACCGCAGCCCGCTCCGGAACACGAACGAGCAGGTCAGGGGCCACTTCGCGGGCCGGTGCCGCAGGTGGGCGTTCGAGTGCGTCGCCTCGCGCGCCCAAGAAGCGCCCGAGTAAGCCCGTCAAGCGGGTGAGCAGGCCCGCCAAGCGTCGCAATCAGTCTCTGCTGGTGCTGACCGGACGCGCCTGCGGCCGGGCGGCACGCGCGGGTTGGCTGATGGCCGCCAGGGGAACCGGGAGTGCGGCGCGCTCGATCGGCCAGGCGCGCAACATCGAAGCAGGACATCGCCGCGACGGCATCGCCCTGGCGCTGCTGGGTATCGCCGTGATCATCGCCGCCAGTTCGTGGTTCAGCGCCGCCCGGCCGGTGGGGGCGTGGGTGGACGCCGGTCTGCGGACGTTCGTCGGCTCGGCGGTGGTGCTGCTGCCGCTGGTTGCCGCCGCGGCGGCGATCGTGCTGATGCGCACCGAACCCGACCCCGACGCGAGGCCACGGCTGATTCTCGGCTCCAGCCTCATCGCGCTGTCGTTTCTCGGACTGCGCCACCTGTGGTCCGGCTCACCTGAAGATCCCGAATTGCGCAGACGGGCAGCGGGATTCATCGGCTTCGCGATCGGCGGACCGCTCTCGGACGGATTGACCGCGTGGATCGCGGCGCCGCTGTTGTTCATCTGCGCGCTGTTCGGGGTGTTGCTGCTGACCGGCATCACCATCCGGGAGGTGCCGGACGCCCTGCGAAACATGTTCGGCACCAGGCTGTTCCAGCGCGAGTACGAAGACGACGAGTACGACGACTTCGCCGGTGACGACGCGGACACCGTCGAGGTCGCCCCGGCCGAGGATTTCTCGGACGGCTACTACGACGAAGCCCCGCTGCGCCCCGAGGACGAGCCCAAGCCCTGGCCCACGGCGTCGGAAGCCGAACTCGCGGAACCCATCGCCGACGAGACGCCGACCGTTCCGGAGCCCAAGACCCGCAGGCGCGGAACCAAATCCGACAAGCGCGATGCCCAGGTGTTGGACCGGGTGGTCGAGGGCCCGTACACGCTGCCGTCGCTGGATCTGCTGGTAGCCGGGGACCCGCCCAAGAAGCGCAGCGCCGCCAACACCCACATGGCCGGTGCCATCGGCGAAGTGCTCACCCAGTTCAAGGTCGACGCCGCGGTCACCGGGTGCACGCGCGGGCCCACCGTCACCCGCTACGAGGTGGAGCTCGGACCGGGGGTCAAGGTGGAGAAGATCACCGCGCTGCAGAAGAACATCGCGTACGCGGTGGCCACCGAAAGCGTGCGGATGCTGGCCCCGATTCCCGGCAAGTCCGCGGTCGGCATCGAGGTGCCCAACACCGACCGCGAAATGGTGCGGCTGGCCGATGTGCTCACCGCGCCGTCGACCCGCCGGGACCATCACCCGCTGGTGATCGGGCTGGGCAAGGACATCGAAGGCGACTTCATCTCGGCGAACCTGGCCAAGATGCCGCACCTGCTGGTGGCCGGCTCGACCGGCTCGGGCAAGTCCAGCTTCGTCAACTCCATGCTGGTGTCGCTGCTGACCCGCGCCACCCCGGAAGAGGTCAGGATGATCCTGATCGACCCCAAGATGGTGGAACTGACGCCCTATGAAGGCATTCCGCACCTGATCACGCCGATCATCACCCAGCCCAAGAAGGCGGCGGCGGCCCTGGCGTGGCTGGTCGAGGAGATGGAACAGCGCTATCAGGACATGCAGGCCTCCCGGGTGCGTCACATCGACGACTTCAACGAGAAGGTGAGATCCGGCGCTATCTCGGCGCCGCTGGGCAGTCAGCGGGTGTACCGGCCGTATCCGTACGTCCTGGCGATCGTCGACGAGCTCGCCGACCTGATGATGACCGCCCCGCGCGACGTGGAGGACGCCATCGTGCGGATCACCCAGAAGGCGCGTGCCGCGGGTATCCACCTGGTTCTGGCCACTCAGCGGCCCTCGGTCGACGTGGTGACCGGCCTGATCAAGACCAACGTGCCGTCCCGGCTGGCGTTCGCGACGTCATCGCTGACCGACAGCCGGGTGATCCTGGACCAGGCCGGCGCGGAAAAGCTGATCGGTATGGGCGACGGCCTGTTCCTGCCGATGGGCGCGGGCAAGCCGATCCGGTTGCAGGGCGCCTACATCACCGACGAGGAGATTCAGGCCGTCGTCGCCGCCTGCAAGGACCAGGCGGAGCCGGAGTACACCGAGGGCGTCACCGCCGCCAAGCCCAATGGTGAGCGGGCCGACGTCGACCCCGATATCGGCGACGACATGGATGTGTTCCTGCAGGCGGTGGAGCTGGTGGTGTCCAGCCAGTTCGGGTCGACCTCGATGCTGCAGCGCAAGCTGCGGGTGGGCTTCGCCAAGGCAGGCCGGTTGATGGACCTGATGGAGACGCGCGGCATCGTCGGGCCCAGCGAAGGGTCCAAGGCCCGCGAGGTGCTGGTCAAGCCCGACGAGCTGGCCGGCACGCTGGCGCTGATCCGCGGCGGCAGCGGCGCCGACGGCGAGCCCGTTTGACGGCGAGCAGACGCGAAGTCGCACAAAACCCCTGGTTTTGATGCGACTTCGCGTCTGCTCGCGGGGCTACAGCACCAGCAGCATGCGGGAGTTCCCCAGGATGTTGGGTTTGACGTAGCTCAGGTCCAGGAACTCGGCGACACCGATGTCGTAGGAACGGCACATCTCCTCGAATACCTCGGCCGTCACCGGAGTGCCCTCGATCTCGGTGAACCCGTGCTTACCGAAGAACTCGGTCTCGAACGTCAGCACGAACAGCCGTTCGAGTTCCAGCTCCCGGGCCACTTCGAGTAGCCGATTGACGATGGCGTGGCCGACTCCGTGGCCGGTCAGATCCGGGTCGACGGCTACGGTGCGAATTTCCCCGAGATCGGCCCACAACACATGCAGCGCGCCACACCCGACCACTTTGCCGGCGATTTCCGGATCCTCGGCCACCCAGAATTCCTGAATGGACTCGTAAAGGGTCACCAGATTCTTCTCCAGCAGAATCTTGCCGGCGTAGGTGTCCACGAGTTGTTTGATCGCGGGGACGTCAGACGTTCGCGCTCGCCGAACCACCGGCCGGTAATCCCGTCGACTTTCGGTCACGGGGAAACAGTATCGACATCGCTGACCGCATGAGCTGGCCAGCCGTTATTCTGAGGCCGTGTCGGGGCAACCGCAGGCGGGTCAGGCAGCGGGTCAGGCCCGCATCGCGAATCTGGCGAATGTCCTCACCATGGTGCGATTTCTGCTCGTCCCGATCTTTCTGTACGCGCTCTTCTACGGCGACGGCCACCACTCCTGGGCGCGCGTGGTGGCGTGGGCGATTTTTGCGGTTGCTGTCATCACCGATCGATTCGACGGCCTGCTCGCCCGCAATTACGGCATGGCGACCGAATTCGGCGCGTTCGTCGACCCGATCGCGGACAAGACGCTGATCGGGGCGGCGCTGATCGGGCTGTCGATGCTTGGTGAGCTGCCCTGGTGGGTGACGGTGCTGATCCTGACCCGCGAAGTGGCGATCACCGTGCTGCGGTTGGCTGTCATCCACCGCGGTGTCATCCCCGCCAGCTGGGGCGGCAAGCTCAAGACCGTGGTCCAGGCGGTGGCGATCGGCTTGTTCGTATTGCCCCTGTCCGGGATTCTGCACACCGCCGCCGTGGTGGTGATGGGTCTGGCGATCGTCCTCACCGTCGTCACCGGCATCGACTACGTCGCGTCGACGGTCCGAGAAATTCGCCGGACCAAACGCGACGCCTAGGGAACCATTGCGGCCATCGCCTGCGTTCACCTGAAGTCCCATGAATTCTTGGGGATGACCGGACGAAGGGGAGCACGATGGCGTCACTAGTGCGTGAGGTGGTTGGCGACGTGCTGCGGGGGGCCCGGACATCGCAGGGCCGGACGCTGCGCGAGGTGTCCGATTCGGCGCGGGTGAGCCTCGGCTATCTGTCGGAAATCGAGCGCGGCCGCAAAGAGCCGTCCAGTGAGCTGCTCACCGCGATCTGCGACGCGCTGCAGGTTCCGCTCTCGCAGGTGCTCATCGATGCCGGCGAGCGGATGGCCCGCGAAGAGCGTGCCAGCCGCGCCTCCATCGATGCCAGCATCAAGGTTGTCATCCCACCGGTGGTCTCGCTGGCCGTGGCGTGAGCGCGGCGGGTAGACCCGCGTCCACGAGATATGCACCATGGGTGGGGCGATGAGAGCTGACCCACTAAATTGAGCGGCAGGGTAAGCGTTGCGGCCCATCCGGCATACAAGAAGAAGCGAAGGCGGAGCTAACTGATGGCCAATCCGTTCGTCAAAGCGTGGAAGTACCTCATGGCGCTGTTCAACTCCAAGATTGACGAGCACGCCGACCCGAAAGTACAGATCCAGCAGGCCATTGAAGAGGCACAACGCACTCACCAGGCGTTGACCCAGCAGGCCGCGCAGGTGATCGGCAACCAGCGTCAGCTGGAGATGCGGCTCAACCGCCAGCTGGCCGACATCGAGAAGTTGCAGGTCAACGTGCGTCAGGCGCTCACCCTTGCCGACCAGGCCGTCGCGAGCGGGGACGCCGCGAAGGCCACCGAGTACAACAACGCCGCCGAAGCGTTCGCCGCACAGTTGGTGACCGCCGAGCAGAGCGTCGAAGACCTCAAGACGCTGCACGACCAGGCCCTGCAGGCGGCCGGGCAGGCCAAGAAGGCCGTCGAACGCAATGCGATGGTGTTGCAGCAGAAGATCGCCGAGCGCACCAAGCTCCTCAGCCAGCTCGAGCAGGCCAAGATGCAGGAGCAGGTGAGCGCGTCGCTGCGGTCGATGAGCGAGCTTGCCGCCCCGGGCAACACGCCCAGCCTCGACGAGGTGCGCGACAAGATCGAACGGCGGTACGCCAACGCGATCGGCTCCGCCGAGCTTGCGCAGAGCTCGGTCCAGGGCCGGATGCTCGAGGTCGAGCAGGCCGGCGTGCAGATGGCAGGGCATTCCCGGCTCGAGCAGATCCGGGCGTCGATGCGTGGCGAGGCACTGCCCGCCGGTGGTGCGACCGCACCTGGTGTCACTCCGGCGACGCCGGCCACCGAGCCCGGTGGAGCCGTTCCCGATAAGCCGTTCGGTCAGTAGGAGAAGCCGATGGCGGCCAAGTCGAATCAGCGCGGACTGTTGCGAGGGTTGCTGCAGCGCGGATTCGACACCGCCGCCGACCTGACCGACCTGCTCGCCCGCAAGATCAGCGCCGCCAGCGACCCGCGGGCGCGCCAGCTGCGCCGGCGGCGACGCGCGCTGCGGTGGGCGTGGATCTTCACCGCCGGAGTCGTGTTCTGGGGGTTGGTGACCGCGGTGCTGGCGGCCTGGGGCTGGTTCGCGCTCCTGCTGCAGATCATCGGCGCCGTCGCCGTCGTGATGGTGATTCCGGCGACGCTGCTGTTCTTCCGGTACTACTGGCTGAAGTCCGAGCCCCTTCCGGCCCAACGGCCGGCCAACCCCCGCCGGCTACCGCCGCCCGGTTCGGCCGCCCGGCCCGCCATGTACGCATTGGGCGCCTCCGAACGCGGGTTTTTCTCGCTGCTGGGGGTCATCGAGCGCGGCGCGATGCTGCCGGCCGACGAGATCACCGACCTGACCGACGCGGCCAAGCGGACCTCGGCGGCCATGGCGGCCACCGCCGCGGAAGTGGTGTCGATGGAAAGAGCGGCGCACAACGCCGAAGGCTCGCGTCAGTATCTGGTGCCGACCATCAACGCCTACACCGCGCAGTTGGGTGCCGGTGTTCGCCAGTACAACGAAATGGTGACTGCCGCAGCGCAATTGGTCTCTTCGGTCAACGGCGAAGGCGGCGCGAACCTATCCCAGCAGCGTTACCGCGACGAGTTGGCCGGTGCGACCGACCGGCTGCTGAGTTGGGCGCAGGCCTTCGACGAACTGGGTGGATTACCCAAGGCGATCTGACGCCCGTTGGCTACGGGTACTGCTGTCCGTTCAGGCCATTCAGCCCGAGCAGCAACCCGCCGGTGCCGCCGGCGCCGGCAACCGCACCGAAGTTGGCGCTGACTCCGCTGTTGCCGCCGTTTCCGCCCTGACCGAGCACGAAGGCGTTGCCGCCCTGACCGCCGTTGCCAGATCGGAAGAGCGTCGCCGCCGTTACCGCCGTTGCCGCCGTCGCCGACGAACCCGCCCTTGCCGCCGGCGCCGCCGGCCCCGCCGTCGCCGTTGCTGGCCCCGCCGCCGCCGCCGGCCCCACCGGAGCCGTAGAGCGCGCCGGCATTGCCACCGAATCCGCCTTGCCCGCCACCTGATCGACCCGACCCACCGGAGCCGCCGGCGCCGCCGTTGCCTATCAGCCCGCCGGTACCGCCGCCGCCGCCGGCACCGCCGGCCGCGAAGGTGCCGATGCCGTATCCGCCGCTGCCACCGCCCCCACCGGGGCCCCATATCAGGCCCGCACTGCCGCCGTTTCCGCCGGCGCCGGCGAGCCCGCCCGCGCCCGTGGCGTCGCCACCCGCCCCGCCGGCCCCGCCCGTGCCCAGGACCATGCCGCCCGCGCCGCCCGCGCCGCCGCCGCCGCCGGCCTTACCGCCGGCGCCGCCGTCCCCGCCGTCCGCGCCATAACCGAACAGCCCGCCGGTCCCGCCGCCGCCACCCTGGCCGCCCGTGCCGGCTGCGGCAAGGAAGTGCCGCCGCCGCCGCCGTGGCCGCCGCCGGGGCCGAACAGTCCGCCGGCCCCGCCGGCCCCGCCGGCCCCGCCGTTTCCGTTAACGCTGGCACCGCCGACGCCCCCTGCGCCGCCCGCGCCGAACAGCCCGCCGGCCCCGCCCGCGCCGCCGTTGCCGGCAGCGCCGCCGGTGGGCTCGTTGGAGGCGCCGCCCATGCCGCCGGCGCCGCCGGCGGTGAAGAGCCCGCCTGCGCCGCCCGCCCCGCCTGCCCCGCCAATCCCGCCAGCGATATTTTTGGCGTAGCCGCCGTTGCCGCCGGCCCCGGCGCTGCCCCACAGCAGCCCGGCCGCCCCGCCGTTGCCGCCAGCCCCACCGTTGGGTGTTGCGGCTCCGGCTCCGTATCCACCGTCGCCACCGCGCCCGCCGTTGCCGAACAGTCCGGCCGCCCCCCCATTACCACCCTTTTGGCCGCCGCCTGCAATGCCGGACCCGCCGTTGCCGCCATTGCCCCACAAGATCCCGCCCGCCCCACCGTCCGACCCGCTCCCCGGTTTGGCGTTGGCGCCGTTACCGATCAGCGGGCGGCCGAGCGCCGCGATGAAGGGTGCATTGATGAGGTCGAGCAGTGGCCCCAGTGGGGATACGGCGGCGGCCTCGGCAGCCACATACTGCCCGGCGCCCGCAGTCAGGGCTTGCACGAATTGTTGATGGAACGCCTCAGCCCGGACGCTGAGGGCCTGATAGGACTGGGCGTGCCCGCTGAAGACCGCGGCGACGGCCGCCGAGATCTCGTCCGCGCCCGCGGCCAGCACCGACACCGTCGGGGCCGTCGCCGCGGTGTTGGCTGCGCTGACCGTCGAGCCGAGGCTGGCCAAGTCCGATGCGGCCGCCGTCACTGACTCCGGAGTGATGAAAACAAACGACATCCCAGACCTCCACACGCCATGCCCAATAGGTCATGCCCGTCCGGGGTCGCCCGCTCACCCTCGAGACTCGGCAGAAGGATGGTATAGCGACGTGGCGCGCGTGGTTTCGGAATCTGATGCGGTATTTCGCATTTTGTCCGGTGCCGTGACGGCAGATGCCGTTACAGCGTCGCGCGCAGCGACGGAACCAACACTCCGGCCACGCCGCGCAGCGTCGCCTTGAGCATGTCGAAGCTGTCGAAGTAGTCGCGCCACAGCGTGATCCGCCCGTCTTGCAGCTCGAAGGTCCCGCAGACCCAGAACTGCACCCTCAGTGGGCCCAGGATCAGTGCGTCGGTGCGCTCGGTGAGGACGGCGGAACCGTCGGCGGCGATGCGGTGGATCTTCACCTCGAAGCCGATGCGCCCCTGCATCTTGCTCAGCAGTGCTGTCGTCTTGCGGCCGCCCCGAATTTGGGAGAACCCGACGTTCTCGTAGATGAGGTTGTCGTGCAACAACTCGTCGACGGTGTCGAAGTCCTCGGCCTGAAGGGCGTTGAGGAAGTCCTCGACCGCACGGATGTTGTCGGTGGTGTCGGCTCCGGATCCGGGCCCATTCTGAGTCAGCTCAGTCATAGTCGCCAGCGTAGGCGAGCTCGGGTGTGGCAGGGTGAGGCGGATGCGCGTCGCCGTGGTCGCCGGGCCCGATCCGGGACACTCGTTTCCCGCGATTGCGCTGTGCCAACGCTTCCTGGCGGCCGGGGATTCGCCCACGTTGTTGACCGGGGTGGAGTGGCTGGACACCGCCCGCGCGGCGGGGATCGACGCGGTGGAGCTGGACGGCTTGGTGGCTACCGACGACGATCTCGACGCCGGGGCCCGGATTCACCGGCGCGCCGCACGGATGGCGGTGCTCATCGCGCCGACATTGCGTGACCTGGCGCCAGATCTGATTGTGTCCGATGTCATTACGTCCGGCGGCGGCCTGGCCGCCGAGCTGCTCGGGATCCCGTGGGTCGAGCTCTGCCCGCACCCGCTCTACCTGCCGTCGAAAGGGTTGCCGCCGATCGGGAGCGGACTGGCGCCCGGCACCGGGCTGCGGGGCAAGCTGCGCGACACCGTGATGCGGGCGCTGACGGCGCGGTCCGTGCGGGCGGGGCTGGAGCAGCGGTCGGCCGTCCGGGTCGAGATCGGCCTGCCGGCGCGTGATCCCGGGCCGGTGCGACGGCTGATCGCCACCTTGCCCGCACTGGAGGTACCCCGCCCGGACTGGCCGGCCGAGGCCGTCGTGGTGGGCCCGTTGCATTTCGAACCGACCGACCGGGTGCTGCAGATCCCGCCGGGTTCGGGGCCGGTGGTGGTGGTCGCGCCGTCGACGGCGTCCACCGGCACCATCGGGATGGCCGAGCTGGCATTGCAATCCCTCAAGCCGGGGGAGACGTTGCCCGCGGGTGCACGGGTGGTGGTTTCCCGGCTTGGTGGTGACGAGCTGGCCGTCCCGCCCTGGGCGGCGGTGGGGCTGGGCCGTCAGGACGAACTGTTGACGCACGGCGACGTGGCGGTCTGTGGCGGCGGCCACGGGATGGTCGCCAAGGCGCTGCTGGCCGGGGTGCCGCTGGTGGTGGTCCCCGGCGGCGGGGATCAGTGGGAGATCGCCAATCGGGTGGTGCGGCAGGGCAGTGGCCGGTTGATCAGGCCGTTGACCGGCGAGGCGCTGGCGGCAGAGGTAAGCGAGGTGCTGGCGTCACCGTGTTATCGGGTTGCGGCCCAGCGGGCCGCCGCCAGCGCGGCCGAGGTCGCCGATCCGGTGCAGGTGTGTCACGAGGCGTTGGCGGTCGCCCGCTGACCGGTAGGTTGGCGGGCGTGCGGCTGACCGAGTTCAACGAACGGGTGGTGCTGCGCTTCGGCGCTGCATATGGCTCTTCGGTGCTGGTCGACCACGTGCTGACCGGGCTGGGCGGGCGTACCGCGGCCCAGGCGATCGAAGAGGGCATCGAGCCGCGGGAGGTGTGGCGGGCGTTGTGCGCCGACTTCGACGTGCCGCGCGATCAGTGGTGACCCCCCTGCAGAGTCAGCGCAGACGCGAGGTCAGCGCAGCGCGCAGTCGCCGCACGTGCCCCCGCCCGGGATGCGGTAGTAGAGGCAACAGCTGTTGCGCCGGAAATCCAGGTTCGCGCTGGTGATCACGCCGGTGCCGGCCAGGTTGCCGATGTTCAGCAACGCGGACGTGGTCCGCGCGATCGTCACGCGAAGATCGGGGCGCGCCAGCATCAGCTGCCGCGACGTGCCCACCAGCGCCGACGCGACGTTGCCGTAGAGCAGTCCGGGCGCCAGGCCGACCCGCAAGCCGGCCGCAAGCCGGTCCAGGTGGTCCTGCACCACGATTCGGTACACCAGCTCGGGGGAGACGGTCTCGACAGGCGTTCCGACGGGTTTCGGCAGTCTCAGTCGGGCGCCGTCCTCGGCACGCTGCAGGTCGGCCAGGTCCGGGACGACGCCGTGGGCCAGTGCGCACGCGAGAACCGGTGACCATAGCCGGGCGGCGTGCCCGAGCTGTACCAGAGACGCGCCGATGCGCAGGTCGGATGTCCCGTACCGCCTGGCGGTGGCGTCGACGAGGTCTGAAAAGCCGGCGGC
The DNA here is from genome assembly GCF_031583025.1 of Mycobacterium sp. Z3061. Classification (NCBI taxonomy): domain Bacteria; kingdom Bacillati; phylum Actinomycetota; class Actinomycetes; order Mycobacteriales; family Mycobacteriaceae; genus Mycobacterium; species Mycobacterium pumcae. The sequence goes on from NZ_CP134062.1 coordinate 2,515,196, forward strand.
GTAGGACCGCGCGACGGGGTGCCACCCGGCCGGATCTCCGCCCACGGTCAGGGCGAAAAACCCGCCATAGGCGGAAATTTCGGCCAGTTCCGCAGCGATGTTCATGTGTTCTTCGAGGTGATCCTGCCACACGCGGCGTGTCGAACTCGAGTCGAACAGGTGTTCGGCTACTGTGGTGATCATTCGGAGATCTCAACTTGTCGGTGGCCTTCTCTAGTGTCACGGCCAACCGACCGATACCGGTCACCGAACACCGACTACAGGAGAGGCATCATGGCTCAAGCCCCCGATCGCGAGAAGGCTCTCGAACTGGCTATGGCCCAGATCGAGAAGAGTTACGGCAAAGGCTCGGTGATGCGCCTCGGAGACGAGGTTCGCCAGCCCATTTCGGTGATCCCGACCGGGTCCATCGCACTGGACGTGGCCCTGGGCATCGGGGGCCTCCCCCGGGGCCGTGTCATCGAGATCTACGGCCCGGAGTCCTCGGGTAAGACCACCGTCGCGCTGCACGCGGTGGCCAACGCCCAGGCTGCCGGCGGTGTCGCGGCGTTCATCGACGCCGAGCACGCGCTGGATCCGGACTACGCCAAGAAGCTTGGCGTAGACACCGATTCGCTGTTGGTCAGCCAGCCGGACACCGGAGAGCAGGCGCTCGAGATCGCCGACATGCTGATCCGTTCGGGTGCGCTCGACATCGTGGTCATCGACTCGGTGGCGGCGCTGGTGCCGCGCGCGGAACTCGAAGGCGAGATGGGTGACAGCCACGTCGGCCTGCAGGCCCGGCTGATGAGCCAGGCGCTGCGGAAAATGACTGGTGCACTGAATAATTCGGGCACCACGGCGATCTTCATCAACCAGCTTCGGGACAAGATCGGGGTGATGTTCGGCTCGCCCGAGACGACCACGGGCGGCAAGGCCCTGAAGTTCTACGCGTCGGTGCGTTTGGACGTCCGGCGGATCGAGACGCTCAAGGACGGCACCAATGCGGTGGGTAACCGCACCCGGGTCAAAGTGGTCAAGAACAAGGTGTCGCCGCCGTTCAAGCAGGCCGAGTTCGACATTCTTTACGGCAAGGGCATCAGCAGGGAAGGGTCGCTGATCGACATGGGTGTCGACCAGGGCTTCATCCGCAAGTCCGGTGCCTGGTTCACCTACGAGGGTGAGCAACTCGGTCAGGGCAAGGAGAACGCGCGCAACTTCCTGCTCGAAAACGGCGACATCGGCAACGAGATCGAGAAGAAGATCAAGGAAAAGCTCGGCATTGGCGCAGTGGTGACCGATGACAGCGTCCTGCCCGCCCCCGTCGACTTCTGAGTCCTCTCGTCGCGAGGAGCAGGCGCGGGCGCTGTGCCTGCGCCTGCTCACCGCGCGATCGCGGACCAGGGCCGAGTTGGCCGGTCAGTTGGCCAAGCGGGGATACCCCGACGACGTCAGCAACCGGGTGCTTGATCGGCTGGCCGGCGTCGGCTTGGTCGATGACACCGACTTCGCCGAGCAGTGGGTGCAGTCGCGGCGAGCCAAGGCCGGAAAGAGCAAGCGCGCGCTGGCCGCCGAGTTGCACACCAAGGGCGTCGATAACGAGGTGATCGACACGGTGCTGGCCGGTATCGACGCCGGCGCCGAACGGGAGCGGGCAGAGCAGCTGATACGGGCCAAACTGCGGCGTGAAGTGCTCAGCGAGGACGACGCCCGAGTGACTCGCAGGCTGGTCGGGATGCTGGCCCGCCGCGGTTACAGCCAGACGGTGGCGTGCGAGGTGGTACTGGGCGAGTTGGCGGCCGAACGGGAGCGCCGGCGGGTTTGAAAGGGCCCGCCGGCGCGGCCGCCGCGGCGGTCGCCACGCAGGCCGACAACCAGGGTCGACAACCAGGGCCCGCGTCGCGCGCCAGTACGATGGCTCCGTGACTTCGACGGTGGCACCGGGCTCCGCGGGCGCTCTGGGCGCGCCAGCTGATGCTGCGGTGGACGCCGAGTCGGGCCGCACCTACCAGGTACGCACCTACGGCTGTCAGATGAACGTCCACGATTCCGAACGCCTCGCCGGACTGCTCGAATCGGCCGGCTACCGGCGTGCGGCCGACGGTGCAGAGGCCGACATCGTCGTCTTCAACACCTGCGCGGTCCGTGAGAATGCGGACAACAAGCTGTACGGCAACCTCAGCCACCTGGCACCGCGCAAGCGCAGCAATCCCGACATGCAGATCGCGGTCGGCGGCTGTCTGGCGCAGAAGGACCGGGATGCGGTGCTGCGTAAGGCACCCTGGGTCGACGTCGTCTTCGGCACCCACAACATCGGGTCGCTGCCCACGCTGCTCGAACGGGCCCGGCACAACAACGAGGCCCAGATCGAGATCGCCGAAGCGTTGCAGGAATTTCCGTCGTCGCTGCCCAGTGCCCGTGAATCCGCTTACGCCGCTTGGGTTTCCATCTCGGTGGGCTGCAACAACAGCTGCACGTTCTGCATCGTGCCCTCGCTGCGGGGCAAGGAGGTCGACCGCAGCCCGGCTGACATCCTGGCCGAGGTGCGGTCGCTGGTGGATACCGGGGTGCTTGAGGTCACTCTGCTCGGCCAGAACGTCAACGCCTACGGCGTCTCATTCGCCGACCCGGGCATCCCGCGTAACCGGGGCGCCTTCGCCGAACTGCTGCGGGCCTGCGGCGATATCGAGGGCCTGGAACGTGTCCGCTTCACCTCGCCACACCCGGCCGAGTTCACCGACGACGTCATCGAGGCGATGGCACAGACGCCCAACGTCTGCCCGGCCCTGCACATGCCGCTGCAATCGGGATCGGACCGGATCCTGCGCGCGATGCGGCGTTCCTACCGCGCCGAGCGCTATCTCGGCATCATCGAACGAGTACGGGCAGCCATGCCGCACGCCGCCATCACCACCGATCTGATCGTCGGCTTCCCAGGGGAAACCGAAGAAGACTTCGCCGCCACCCTCGATGTCGTGGCCCAGGCCCGTTTCTCGGCCGCGTTCACCTTCCAGTACTCCCAGCGCCCCGGCACCCCCGCCGCCGAACTTCCCGATCAGTTGCCGAAAGCCGTTGTGCAGCAACGGTACGAGCGGCTGGTCGAACTGCAGGAGCGGATCTCGCTGGAGCACAACAGCGCGCTGGTCGGTCAGACCGTCGAGTTGCTGGTCGCCACCGGCGAAGGACGCAAGGACAGCCGCACCGCGCGCATGACCGGCCGCGCCCGCGACGGCCGGCTGGTGCACTTCGCGGCCGGCGACCGGCAGGTGCGCCCCGGCGATGTCATCACCGCCGTGGTCACCGACGCCGCGCCCCACCATCTCATCGCCGACGCCGGCATCCTGACGCACCGGCGCACCCGCGCCGGCGATGCGCACGCCTCGGGTCGAAGTGGTGTCGGACTGGGTATGCCTGGTATCGGGGCACCTGTCGAGCCGGCCCAGCCGGCCGGCTGCGGCCAATAAACGAACGGAGAACCTTCACGTGGCGGAATTCGACGCCTATCGGTCTGAACTCGAGGCGGCCGAACGCCGGGTGGCGCGGGAAATCGAGCCGGGGGCCAGGGCCCTCGTGGTCGCGATCCTGGTGTTCGTCCTGTTGGGATCGTTCATCCTGCCGCACACCGGCAGCGTGCGGGGCTGGGACGTGCTGTTCAACAGCCACGGCGCCGATTCCGCTGTAGTCGGCCTGCCGCAGCAGGTATTCACCTGGCTGGCACTGGTGTTCAGCGTCGGCTTCTCGATTCTGGCCCTGCTGACCCGGCGTTGGGCGGTGGCCTGGGTGGCCCTGGCCGGTTCCATGCTGGCCAGCTTCACGGGCCTGTTGGCTGTCTGGTCGCGCCAGACCGCCCCGGCGGGCCACCCCGGACCCGGCATCGGGCTGTTCGTCGCGTGGATCACCGTGATCCTGCTGACGTTCCACTGGGCCCGGGTGGTGTGGCAGCGCACCATCGTGCAACTGGCCGCCGAGGAGCAGCGCCGGCGCGTGGTCGCGCAGGACCAGTCCAGGACACTGCTGGACACTCTGGAAACCGAAGAGCGGGACGGCGAGCCGAAGAACCCCTAAGACCTGCGGGTCAAAGCTTTGGCCGCGGCATCGGCCCACTGACGCCACTGTTCGGCATTCGCCTTGGCCTCGTCGGCTTCCTTGGTCTTCCCGGCCGCAGCCGCCTTCGCGGCCTGCTGTTCGAACTGCTCGGCGCGGGCGCGGAACTGCTCGGCACGGGCCTGGGCCTGCGGGTCGGCCCAGTCCGACTCTCCGGCGTCTCGCACCTTCTTCTCGACCGCGCGCAGTCGCCGCTCCAACTCGGCGGACCGCTCCCTGGGGACCTTGCCGATCGCGTCCCACTTGTCGGCGATGCTGCGCAGCGCCGCCCGCGCGGCGTCGTGGTTGCTGGTGTCGATCTTCTCGGCATCGGCCAGCAGTGCCTCTTTGGCGGCGGCGTTGGCGCGGAACTCCGCGTCCTTTTCCGCGGTGACTGCGTTGCGGGCGCTGAAGAACGAGTCCTGAGCGGCCTTGAACCGGCGCCACAGGGCGTCATCGACGTCCTTGCTCGCGCGTCCCGCGCCTTTCCACTCGGTCAGCAACTTGCGAAACTCCGCGCTGGTGGCCGTCCAGTCGGTGGAGTCGGACAACGCTTCGGCCCGCTCGCATAACCGCTCCTTGGCCTGGCGCACACCGGAACGCTCCCGGTCGAGTTCGGCGAAGTGCGATCCGCGCCGCCGGTTGAAGATCTCGCGGGCCGCGGAGTAGCGCTTCCACAGCGCGTCGTCGACCTTGCGGTCCAGGCCGGTGATCGTCTTCCATTCGTCGAGGATCGCCCGCATCCGGTCTCCGGCGGACTTCCACTGCGTCGAGTTGGCGGCCAGATCCTCGGCCTCGGCGGCGAGTGCCTCCTTGCGGGCAGTCTGGGCAGCGCGGTGCTCCATGCGCCGGGAGCGGTGTGCGGTGACGTAGACGTCGATGCGGGCGCGGATGTCGGACAACCGGCCGGCCAGCGCGTCGATGTCGCCGAGCACGCAAGCCGTCGGCAGGGTCTCGAGCAGGGCCCCCGCGTTGGCGTTGATCTTGCGGGGATCCCCGGTGCCCGACACCAAGCGCTCCTCCATGAGGGCGATCTCGGTGCTCAGGTCGTCGTAGCGCCTGCCGAAATATGCGAACGCCGCGTCGGCGTCGCCGGCCTGCCACGAACCGACCACGCGCTCGCCGGATGCGCTGAGCAGCCATACCGTGCCGTCGTCGTCGACACGCCCGAACCGGTGCGGATCGCTGTGGGGCAATGTCGACGTCGGATGTGCCGACGCAAGGGTGGCGGGGCGGGGAGCCGCGCCCGGCCGGGGACCGGGTCGTGGTCCCGGCCGTGGGCCCGGAACCGGTCTGGAGACCGGTTCTGCTGTTGCTGCGTCGTTGCTGCTGGGCTGCTCACCCGTCATTGCGCTCGTCACCTACCCTCTGCCAGTAGCGCGGTCGACTTCCCGCGCAGCTGCCGCGCGAAGCGGCACCCGTCCGGTCGGCGACTCTGGTGAACCCCCGCGGTCTCCGACCGGTTTCCAACAAGTATTCAAGCAGCTTGGCAGGCGGTCTGCCCCCACCTTCCGATCACCGGTGTGATTTTCCGCCAGGCTGACCGATCGTGGCAGCGGCCCGCGGCGGGGCGGCCATCTTGGCGCCGTCGCACGGCGGTGTGAAAACCCAGCTGACGTGGGTAACGAAACGATTCCCGTTGGGTTGCACGTGATAGCGAACGGGCGCGGGCGGGTACCGTTACCTAGGACGCCGGTCGGACATTCACAGCTGCCTCTCAGCTGATTCTGGGAGGAGCTCAGCTCGGTCAGAAAGTCTGGGCGGAGCATTATCACTGTTCAGAGCATGGGCAGAGCCATAGAGTGTTCGATGAACTGCCGGCGAACATCGCGGGAACGCCGGTGGCGAAATGGGGAATCGAGGGTCGCCATGTCAATGGTCGGAGTCGCCGCGATCATCGCGCTGTTTGCCGCGCTTGCATCGGCCACGGGAGATGTGATCCGCCAGCGTTCCGCGCACGAGATCACCGATGAAGAGGTCGGCCACCTCAAGCTGTTCGGCATGTCGCTGCGCGACGCCAAGTGGTGGACGGGCGGCGGGTGCGCGGTACTCAATTACAGCTTGCAGGCAGTGGCGCTGGCCTTCGCATCGGTGGTGCTGGTGACTGCATTGCAGGTGACCGCACTGCTATTCGCGCTGCCCATTTACGCCCGGCTGGCACACCACAGAATCACCCGCTCGCAGTGGCTGTGGGCAACCGTGCTGGCCGCGTCGCTGGCCGTGGTGATCATCGTCGGCGATCCGGCCGCCGGTCACGACCGGGCGCCGCTGAGCACCTGGATTGTCGTCGCGGCGGTGATGGGACCGATCCTGGTTTCCTGCGTGGTGGCCGCGAAGGTGTGGTCCGGCCGGCCGCAGGCCGCGGTGTTGCTGGCGGTGGTGGCCGGTTCGTCGTTGGCGCTGTTCGCCGTGCTGACCAAGGGAGTGGTCGACGTCCTGCACCACCACGGTCTCGGGGCCGCAGTGACCACGCCGGAGTTCGTTCCGTGGCTGGTGATGATGCTGTGCGGCATGATCTTTCAGCAGTCGGCGTTCCGTGCCGGTTCGCTGACCGCGTCGTTGCCCACCATGACCGTCGCCAAGCCGGTGGTGGCGACGACATTGGGGGTCCTCGTGCTTGGCGAGACGTTGGATGCGGACGGTGCGGAAGGTGTCGTGTTGGCGATCGCCGCGGCAGTGGTCATCACCGCGACAGTGGCGCTGGCCCGCGGCGAGGCCGCCGAAATGGAGGCCGAAGCTGAGGAAGCCCACCCGACCGACGGCCCGGAAAAAGGCGCCGCGGTCAGCACCGCTGCTGACGGGTAGGACGCGGCCACGTTAGTTTGATCGCGTGCTGAGCGCCATCGCCATCGTTCCGTGCGCGCCGGTGCTTGTTCCCGAACTTGCCGGCGCCGCGCGTGCCGAGATCGCCGATCTGGCAGCCGCCATCCTCGCCGCGACGGCGGTGCTGCCGAACCGTTGGGTTGCCGTCGGAACCGGTCACGTGGACGCCGTCATAGGTCCTGACGGCCGCGGCACTTTCGCCGGATTCGGTGTCGACGTCCCGGTCCGCCTGGCGCCGAAACCGGTCGGCGGTGTCCAGGACCTGCCCCTCTGCGCGCTCATGGCCGCCTGGGTACGTGGCCAGGCGCGACCAGACGGCTCCGTGGATGTTCATGTGTACGCGGCCGACGGAGACCCCGTCGCGGCGGTAACTCGCGGTCGGCAGTTGCGGGCCGAGATCGACGGGCAGGCTGACCCGATCGGCGTCCTGGTCGTGGCCGACGGCGCCAATACGCTGACCGCCAGGGCGCCCGGCGGCTTCGACCCCGCCGGCGAAGGCGCCCAGCAGCTCCTGGACGACGCGCTGGCCGGCGGCGATGTCGCAGCGCTGAGCCGGTTGCCGCAGCGGATCCTCGGCCGGGTGGCGTTCGCCGTGCTGGCCGGACTGGCCGGGCCAGGCCCGCGCTCGGCCAAGGAGCTCTACCGTGGTGCCCCCTACGGCGTGGGCTACTTCGCCGGCGTCTGGCTGCCGTGAGACCGCTGGCGATCATCGGCCCGACGGGTGCCGGCAAGTCGCAATTGGCGCTCGACGTCATCGAACGGCTCGGCGGTGCGGCAGAAGTCGTCAACGCCGACGCGATGCAGCTCTATCGCGGTATGGACATCGGGACCGCCAAATTGCCCGTCGAGCGGCGCCGCGGCATACCGCATCACCAACTCGACGTCCTCGACGTCACCGAGACGGCGACCGTGGCGCGCTACCAGCACGCGGCGGTCGCCGACATCGAAGCGATCCAGCGCAGGGGAGCGGTGCCGGTCGTGGTCGGCGGGTCGATGCTCTACATCCAGTCACTGCTGGACAACTGGGCGTTCCCCGCGACCGATCCGGCGGTACGGGGACGCTGGGAGCAGCGGCTGGCCGAGATCGGCGTCGCCCGGCTGCACGCCGAACTGGCCCGTCGCGATCCGGCCGCGGCGGCCGTCATCCTGCCCACCGACGGCCGGCGCACGGTGCGGGCGCTGGAGGTGATCGAGCTGACCGGCCGGCCGTTCGCGGCGTCCGCGCCGCGCATCGGCGCGCCCCGCTGGGGCACCGTCATCATCGGGTTAGATTGCGAGACAACAATTCTGGATGAGCGGCTGGCGCGCCGCACCGAGCTGATGTTCGCCGAAGGGCTGGTCGAGGAAGTGCGCACGCTGCTGGGCCGCGGCCTGCGCGACGGGGTCACCGCGTCGCGGGCGCTGGGCTATGCGCAGGTGATGGCGGCCCTGGATGCCGGCGGGACGCCGCAGCTGCTGCGCGAGGCGCAGGAGCAGACCTTCATCGGCACCCGTCGCTATGTGCGGCGCCAGCGTTCCTGGTTCCGCCGCGACCACCGCGTGCAGTGGATCGACCCGGGCGGTGCGGATGCCGTCGACGACGTGATCCGGGCCTGGCGGCACGTAACCTGATCTGGTGATGCCCATGAAGTTCGCCAAGGGGCACGGCACCCAGAACGACTTCGTGCTGCTTCCCGACCTGGATTGCCGGGTGGACCTGTCCGCTTCCCGGGTCGCCGCTCTGTGCGACCGGCGCCGTGGCCTGGGCGCTGACGGGGTACTGCGGGTCACCACCGCCGGTGCGGCGAGCGGCGCCGGTGTGCTCGACCGGCTGCCCGACGGGGTCGGCGAATCCGACTGGTACATGGACTACCGCAACGCAGACGGGTCGACGGCGCAGATGTGCGGCAACGGGGTGCGGGTGTTCGCGCATTACCTGAGGGCCAGCGGGCTGGAGTCACGCGACGAGTTCGTCGTCGGATCGCTCGCCGGACCGCGACCGGTGACCCTGCACCATGCCGATTCGACCGACGCCGATGTCGCCGTGGACATGGGCAAGGCCAACAAGCTGGGCACCGGCGAGGCGGTGGTGGGCGGCAGGCGGTTCACCGGTGTGGCCGTCGACGTGGGCAATCCACACCTGGCGTGCGCGGATCCGCAGCTCACGGTGGACGCCCTGGCGGCGCTGGACGTCGCGGCGCCGGTGCGGTTCGACGCTGCGCAGTTCCCCGAGGGCGTCAACGTCGAGGTGCTCACCGTCCCGGTCAGCGGCCTGGTCCGCATGCGCGTGCACGAACGCGGCGTCGGCGAGACCCGCTCGTGTGGCACCGGAACGGTGGCAGCCGCCGTCGCCGCGCTGGCGGCCACCGGCGCCGACACCGGGGTGCTGACCGTGCGGGTGCCCGGTGGTGACGTCACCGTCACCATCACGGAAGCGACCAGCTACCTGCGCGGGCCGTCGGTGCTGGTCGCGCACGGCGAGGTGAGTGGGGAATGGTGGCGCGCGCAAGAGCGTTAAATCGGATGCATGACGCCGAATCGGCGTGCAACATTGCTAATTGCCTATGAAAAATTCTGAGTCTTTTCCCGAATTTGCTGACCGCACTGGGCCGGAGCCCAGCACCGGCGAGCTTGCCCTCGAAGACCGATCGGCACTGCGCCGGGTGGTCGGTCTGTCGACCGAACTCGCCGACGTCTCCGAGGTCGAGTACCGCCAGCTGCGCCTGGAACGTGTGGTGCTGGTCGGTGTCTGGACGGAGGGCACGTCGGCCGACAACCAGGCCAGCCTGGCGGAATTGGCGGCGCTCGCCGAAACTGCCGGCTCCCAGGTGCTCGAGGGACTGATCCAGCGGCGCGACCGCCCCGACCCGTCGACCTACATCGGCTCGGGCAAGGCCCAGGAACTCCGCGAGGTGGTGCTGGCCACCGGGGCCGACACCGTGATCTGCGACGGCGAGCTGTCCCCGGCCCAGCTGACCGCGCTGGAAAAGGCCGTCAAGGTCAAGGTCATCGACCGCACCGCGCTGATTCTGGACATCTTCGCCCAGCACGCCACCAGCCGCGAAGGCAAGGCGCAGGTCTCGCTGGCGCAGATGGAGTACATGCTGCCGCGGCTGCGTGGCTGGGGCGAGTCGATGTCGCGGCAGGCCGGCGGCCGGGCCGGCGGCAGCGGCGGCGGTGTGGGTCTTCGTGGCCCGGGTGAAACCAAGATCGAAACCGATCGGCGCCGCATCCGCGAACGCATGTCCAAGCTGAAGCGTGAGATCAGGGCGATGAAGCAGGTCCGCGACACCCAACGCAGCCGGCGCCTGCACGCCGATATGCCGTCGATCGCCATCGTCGGTTACACCAACGCGGGCAAATCCAGCGTGCTCAACGCGCTGACCGGGGCCGGTGTGCTGGTCCAGGACGCGCTGTTCGCCACGCTGGAACCCACCACCCGGCGCACCGAGTTCGACGACGGACGCCCTTTCGTGCTCACCGACACCGTCGGCTTCGTTCGGCACCTGCCCACCCAGTTGGTCGAGGCTTTCCGCTCCACTCTGGAAGAAGTCGTCGACGCGGACCTGCTGGTACACGTCGTCGACGGTTCAGACGTCAACCCGCTGGCCCAGATCAGCGCGGTCCGTCAGGTGATCTCGGACGTGGTCGCCGACCACGGGGCCGAAGCGCCGCCGGAATTGGTGGTGGTGAACAAGACCGACGCCGCGGGGGACCTGATGCTGGCCAGACTGCGCCACGAACTTCCCGGAGCGGTGTTCGTCTCCGCCCGCACCGGCGACGGCATCGACGCGCTGCGACGGCGGATGGCCGAGCTCGCGGTGCCGACCGACACCGCCGTCGACGTCGTCATCCCGTATGACCGCGGCGACCTGGTGGCGCGGGTGCACTCCGACGGGCGGGTCCATCAGGCTGACCACCAGGCCGACGGCACCAGAATCCAGGCACGGGTCCCGGTCGCACTGGCCGCCGCGCTGCGCCAATTCGGGTCGGACGCCTAACCAGGCGGACGCGCCCACTCGACCAACCGCCCGGTTGGTATATGTTGGGCGCAAGAGTCTTCCACCTATGACAGCCGGAGGTCGCACCCATGGGCAGCGCCGTCAAGTATCAGCGCACACTTTTCGAACCCGAGCACGAGCTGTTCCGGGAGTCATACCGGGCATTCCTGGACCGCCACGTCGCGCCGTATCACGACGAATGGGAGAAGGCGCACATCGTCGACCGCGGGGTGTGGCTGGAAGCCGGCAAACAGGGCTTCCTGGGCATGGCGGTTCCGGAGGAGTACGGCGGCGGGGGCAACCCGGACTTCCGCTACAACACGATCGTCACCGAGGAGACCACCCGGGGACGCTACAGCGGCATCGGCTTCGGCCTGCACAACGACATCATTGCGCCCTACCTGCTCCATCTGGCCACCGAAGAGCAGAAGCAGCGCTGGCTACCGAAGTTCTGCACCGGAGAACTGATCACCGCGATCGCGATGACCGAGCCGGGCACCGGAAGTGACCTGCAGGGCATCAAGACCCGCGCGGTCAAAGAGGGCGACCACTATGTGCTGAACGGGTCAAAGACGTTCATCACCAACGGAATCAACTCCGACCTGGTGATCGTGGTGGCGCAAACCGACCCGGAGAAGGGCGCGCAGGGCTTCAGTCTGCTGGTCGTCGAGCGTGGCATGGAGGGCTTTGAGCGCGGCCGTCACCTCGACAAGATCGGCCTGGACGCGCAGGACACCGCCGAACTGTCGTTCACGGACGTGAAGGTTCCGGCCGAGAACCTGCTCGGCCAGGAGGGCATGGGCTTCATCTACCTGATGCAGAACCTGCCCCAGGAACGGCTGAACATCGCCGTCATGGCGGCAACAGCCATGGAAACGGTGCTCGAGCAGACGCTGCAATACACCAAGGAGCGCAAGGCTTTTGGCAAGCCGATCGGTAGCTTCCAGAACAGCCGGTTTGTGCTGGCCGAGCTGGCTACCGAGGCCACCGTGGTACGCATCATGGTGGACAACTTCATCGCGCTGCACCTGGAGGGGAAGCTGACGGCCGAGCAGGCCGCGATGGCCAAGTGGTACTCCACCGAAAAGCAGGTTCATCTGATCGACCGCTGCCTGCAACTGCATGGTGGATACGGCTACATGCGCGAATACGATGTTGCCCGTGCCTATCTCGACGCCCGGGTGCAGACCATCTACGGCGGCACGACCGAGATCATGAAAGAGATCATCGGCCGTGGACTCGGTGTCTAGCGTCTAGCTCGCATCTCGGTGCGCATCGTGCGCGCGTCGTAGCAGCTCCGCGAGTTCTTGATCCTCGCGCGTGTCGTATTTGCTTGCCAGCGAGTCTATTTCGCGCTCCGCCCGCAACAACTCGGCATATGCCGCTTCGCGCTGTGCTGGATCCTGCGTCGAGGTCAGGTACTCGAGCGCGTGCCGGCGGGCCCGGCTCACGGCGTTCTGTCTGCGGCCGCGCGCCGAAAGCAGCGACACCGCTGTGGTTGTGAGCAGCACGGCGACGATCACCAGCAGCGACACCGTGATACTCAACTCCACGATCGGGACCGGCCTGCCGTGGTTGATGAATGGAAGGTTGTTGTCGTGCAACGCTTCCAGGATCAGCTTCACGCCGATGAAGCCCAGGATCACGGCCAGACCATAGGTCAGATAGACCAGTCGATCGAGCAGGTTGTCGATCAGGAAGTACAGCTGACGAAGACCCATCAGCGAAAAGGCGGTCGCCGCGAAAACCAGGTAGATGTTCTGTGTCAGACCGAACATCGCCGGCACCGAATCGAAAGCGAACAACAGATCGGTGCCACCGACGGCGATCATCACCAGCAGTAGCGGTGTCATGACCCGTCGACCGTCCTGCACGACGAACAACCCGTCGCCGTCGTACTCCTTCGATGTCCGCAGGAAGCGACTGGCCAGCCGGATGACCAGGTTGTCGGCGTTACTCTCTTCTGTCTCTGCCGGTTTGGCGAGCTTTCCGGCCATGATCAGCAGCCCCACACCGAACAGGTAGAAGACCGAGTTGAAGTTGTTCAGGAGTGCGCCGCCCAGGACGATGAAGACGGTGCGCGCGATGAGCGCGAACGCGATACCGAACAACAGCACCTTCTGCTGCGCCACCCGCGGAACCCCGAAGCTGCTGATGATCAAGAGGAATACGAAAAGGTTGTCCACGGAAAGGGCTTCGTTGCTCAGGTAGCCCGCGAAGTATTCGACGGCCATGCGCGGGCTGCCCAGTACGGCGATGCAGATGCCGAAAAGCACCGCTATTCCGATATAGGTTGCCGACCAGGCTGCGGCCTGACGTAGCGTCGGCACGTGCGTCTTGCGTACCTGAAAGACATAGTCGAACAGCATCAACCCGGCGATCAGCACGATGGTCAGGGCCCAGCCAAGTCCGGAAACACCCATGCGCGCTGGATTTCCTCTCGCGGGATCGGCCGGCATGCCAGGCGGGATGTCGTCTCCGGCACGGTAACCCAACTGATGCCCGGGGCGCAGCGCGGTTTCTCGCGACATGAGCGCGGCACGGCATCATTTCGACATCGGCTCGGTATCCGTTTCCGTAATATGTACGATTTGACTTCGCATATCTCGTTCGCTAGAGCAAAGTTATGCGAGCCCGGAAGCGATGCGCATCGCTGCCGGGAAACGGCCCACGGCGGTGAATCCGCCTGCTCGCCAGGTGGGCAGGGCATCGGCTGGGAGGCTTGGTGAACGGGCAAAGGGGTCAATTGAGCAAGTTGGTCGGGCGTGCGCGAGTCGGCCTGACGGCCGCCGCGTTGGCCACCGGGCTGGCCCTGGCGCTGCTGGCGCCTACCGCGTCCGCGTCGCCGATCGGCGACGCCGAGGCGGCCATGATGGCCGCGTGGGACAAGGCCGGCGGCGCGTCATCGACGCTGGGGGCCAGGAAAGGCGACGTCTATCCCATCGGCGACGGGTTCGCTCTGGACTTCGACGGCGGCAAGATGTACTTCACCCCCGCCACCGGTGCCAAGTACATGTTCGGCCCCATCCTGGACAAATACGAGTCGCTGGGCGGTCCGGCCAACAGTGATCTCGGTTTCCCGACCATCAACGAGGTACCCGGTCTCGCCGGACCCGACAGCCGGGTCAGCACGTTCGGGGCCAGCGACAATCCGGTGATCTTCTGGACCCCCGATCACGGCGCGTTCGTGGTTCGCGGCGCCCTGAACGCAGCGTGGGACAAACTCGGCAGTTCCGGCGGAGTCCTGGGAGCGCCGACCGGGGACGAAACCTACGACGGTGAGGTGGCGTCGCAGAAGTTCACCGGCGGAGAGGTCTCCTGGAACAGGAAAACCAAGGAATTCAGCACCAACCCGCCAGCGCTGGCTGACCAGCTCAAAGGCCTTCAGATACCCATCGACCCCACCGCTGCCATCAACATGGCGTGGCGCGCGGCCGGCGGCGCGAACGGACCACTGGGGGCCAAGAAGGGCGGCCCGAGTCCGATCGGTGGCGACGGCATCGTCCAGGAGTTCAACGGCGGCAAGATCTTCTTCAGCCCGGCGACCGGCGCGAACGCCGTCGAAGGCGCGATCCTGCAGAAGTACGAGTCGTTGGGCGGACCGGTCAGCAGCGACCTCGGCTTCCCGATCGCCAACGAGGCCGACGGTGGAATCACGCCGGCCAGCCGGATCGCCACGTTCTCGGCCGCAGACAAGCCGGTGATCTTCTGGACTCCTGATCACGGCGCGTTCGTCGTGCGCGGAGCCATGAAGGCGGCGTGGGACAAGCTCAAGGGAGCCACCGGCAAACTCGGCGCGCCCGTCGGCGACCAGGCGGTGGACGGCGACGTGGTATCGCAGAAGTTCACCGGCGGCAAGGTGTCGTGGAACCGCGCGAAGAACACCTTCACCACCGATCCGGCGAACCTCGCGCCGCTGCTGTCCGGCCTGCAGGTGTCGGGACAGAACCAGCCGAGCACGTCCGCGTCGCCCCCACCCGGCAAGAAGTTCACCTTCCATTGGTGGTGGTTGGCGGTGGCGGTGCCGGTGCTGCTGCTCATCCTGATGTCGGTGCTGGTGGTATTCGGCCTGCGCCGCCGTCGCGCCGGCCGGGCCGCTCCCGCTTACGACCGTGGCCATGACGTGGCCGACGAGTTCGACGCGGGTGCTGACGGGCGCTGGTCGCACGACGACGTCGATTACGGCTCGGAGCGCTTCCCGCCCGTCGAACACCACCCCGAAGAGCACGAGGTGCCGGAATACGGTGCAGCACCGCGGGTGAGCTGGTCCAGAGGGGGCGGGACCCCGGCTGGTGTCGGGGAACGTGATCTCGGTGGCGAGGACTATCACGACGAGCACGACCAGAGCGCCGATTACCGCGACGACTACGGCCACGGCGCCGACGATTACGGCCACGGCGCCGACGACTACGCCCACGGTGCCGAGCAGGAAACCGACTTCGAGGAATACGAACACGACGAGTTCGAAGGTGACGAGGATCCGGACGCGGTGGACACCACCCCGACGCCCATCGTGACGCGCGGCGCCTTCGGCCAGCTCGTCGAGGCCGAGCCGGAGGTCGCGGAAACGATCTCGCCGGAAGCCTTCGAGGCGGAGTCCTCGGTGCCGCGCAGCGAGGGTCCGGTAGCGCCGGAGGTGCCCGAAACCCATCCTGAGCATGAATTCCCGGACATCTTCTACCCCCGCGGTGGTCCCGCGGAAGAGGAGGTGCCCGACGCGGCCGCCTCGGATACCGTCGTCGGCGCTCCCGAGCCGCGGAAGGGGCGGCATGCCGCTGCGGATGAACCGGGCTACGCACCGGCGGCGACGGAGGCGGCCTATGCCGCGGCGCCGCAGGCCGAGGCTCCTCTGGCCGCAGACACTGCGGCGCGGCCGACCATCCACTTACCCCTAGACGACGACCCGTATCGGGCGCCGGACGGCTACCCGATCAAGGCCAGCGCGCGGTTCGGTCTCTACTACACGCCCGACAGTGCGCTGTACCACGACACCCTGGCCGAGATCTGGTTCGCCAGCGAGGTCGTCGCGCAAGCTAACGGGTTCGTCAAAGCCGACTGATCGCCGGCCTGCCTCAGCGCTCCGGCGCTACACCTTGCGGATGACGGTGACGACCTTGCCGAGCACGGTCGCGTCGTTTCCGGGGATCGGATCGAAGGCCGGATTGTGGGGCATCAGCCAGACCTGACCGCCCGCCCGCTTGAAGGTCTTCACGGTGGCCTCACCGTCGATCATGGCCGCCACGATGTCGCCGTTGTCGGCGACGTTCTGCTGGCGCACCACCACCCAGTCGCCGTCGCAGATGGCGGCTTCCACCATCGAGTCGCCGACGACCTTGAGCAGGAACAGCGTCCCTTCGCCGACCAGCTCTCGCGGTAGCGGGAAGACGTCTTCGACCGCCTCTTCGGCGAGTATCGGTCCGCCGGCGGCGATACGGCCCAGCACGGGTACGTACGTGGGTTCCGGCAACACGTCGGACCCGGCCACGTCGGTGCTGGGAGGTGTGACGGTGTCATCAGCCGCGCGGACATCGACAGCCCGCGGCCGATTGGCGTCCCGGCGCAGATAACCTTTGCGCTCCAGCGTGCGCAACTGATGGGCCACCGAGGACGTCGACGTCAGGCCGACCGCGTCACCGATCTCGCGGATGCTGGGTGGATAGCCGCGGGTGGTGACCGAAGCGCGGATGACTTCGAGGATGGTGCGCTGCCGCTCGGTCAGCGCGGCATCGACGGCGTGCAACCGGCCGTCTGCGGTGGCTCGTCCGGATGCGTTACCGGAACCGGCTCGATCAGCTACTGGGGGGTCGTTGCTGTCGCTCATGCCACTGAATGTAACCGCCACCGACCGAAGAATCAAACATGTGTTCGAGCAGCGTGTCGGAGCGGCCGGCGCAGCCTTCCTAGCGGCCCGGATCAGCGGAATCACAAGTGTGTAACTTTCGGATGGATCGGGTATCCGAAATTCATCCAGCTGGTTGCACCGACAAAACCTTGTCGGTGGTGAGGTCTACCGTTTTGCTCGTGCGACACGCCTCGCTCAGGTGTTCGATATCGAACATCTGAGCGACTAGGGTCGAACACACGAGCGATATTTAGTCGACCGGAGGCAACGACATGACGATCAGCTACGCGGGCCCGCAGCGCACCTGGAACGCGCAGAGGCTGGTGAACAGGCCTGCAAACAGGCCGTTCGACGAGTCGCCTACCTATCGCGGCGGGCAGATCCGGTCGAACCGGCCGGGCCCCACCCGTCCGGCCGGCGCGCCCATGCATTACCGCGGCACCGGCGTTGCAATGTCGACAGCGTCGCACCGGCGGCGTCCGGTCTCGGTGCTGACGACGATGGGGCTGGCCCTGCTCGCCGGCATCATCACGCTGTGGCTGGGCTTGATGGCCAATTTCGGGAGTGTGCTGAACGACGAACCGGCCGGCGCGTCGGCGCAGGTACCGGCTGCACTCGCCGTGGTGCGCGTGGAGCCCGGTGAGTCGCTGCAGCAACTGGCCACCCGGGTCGCGCCCGGCGCCCCGGTTCGCGACGTGGTGGAACGGATCCGCAATCTCAACGCGCTGGACTCCAACGTGGTGGCCGCCGGCCAGACGTTGATCGCCCCGATCGGCTGAACCCGCGGGGAGCAGGACGAATTGCGCTCTGCGCCAACCTTGCTCGGTCGTCTCCACCGGCTGCTGGACTGATCGCGCCAGCGGTGGCCACGCCGGTGGCGCACAGGTACTCTCGGGGTGGTTCTGCGGTACCCCGAAGTCAGGCGCGGCAAAGGAGCGGCTATGCACTGCCCGTTCTGCCGGCACCCCGACTCGCGGGTGATTGATTCGCGGGAGACCGATGAAGGCCAGGCGATCCGCCGGCGCCGCTCGTGTCCCGAGTGCGGGCGCAGGTTCACCACCGTGGAGACCGCGGTGCTCGCCGTCGTCAAGCGCAGCGGCGTTACCGAACCCTTCAGCCGGGAAAAGGTGATCAGCGGCGTGCGCCGGGCCTGCCAGGGCCGCCAGGTAGACGACGATGCGCTGAACCTGTTGGCCCAGCAGGTCGAAGATTCAGTGCGGGCGGCGGGGCCGGAGGTGCCCAGTCACGAGGTCGGTCTTGCCATCCTGGGACCGCTGCGCGACCTCGACGAGGTGGCGTACCTGCGCTTCGCGTCGGTTTACCGGTCCTTCTCGTCGGCCGACGACTTCGAGCGGGAGATCGAGGCGCTGCGTGCCCATCGCAACGTGTCGACTCCGGGCTGAGGCTCGATTGATGCCCGTCGAACTCCACCCCGATCTCGCAGCGCTGGAGCCCCTGCTGGGCACCTGGACAGGACGGGGCGCTGGCGAGTACCCCACGATCGAACCTTTCGACTACCTCGAAGAGGTCGTTTTCACGCACGTGGGCAAACCGTTTCTGGTCTACGGGCAGAAGACGAAAGCCCCCGCCGACGGCAAACCCCTGCACGCCGAGACCGGCTACCTGCGGGTACCGCAGCAGGGCAGGGTCGAACTGGTCCTCGCTCACCCGAGCGGCATCACCGAGATCGAAGTCGGTTCCTACTCGGTGGCCGGTGACGTCATCGAGATCGAGCTGGCAACCACCCACATCGGGCTCACGCCGACCGCCAAAGAGGTGACCGCCCTGAGCCGTTCCTTCCGCATCGACGGCGATCAACTTTCCTACTCCCTGCGGATGGGGGCCGTGGGTCAGCCCGAGCAGCACCATCTGGCTGCAGTGCTGCACCGGCAGAGCTGAGCGTCAGTTCACCTGCCGCACACCGTCATCGGCGACGCGACCGCCGACCTTCGCCCATCCCTCCGCGCTCCACGTCGTCGTGATCAGCGACCCACGGCCCTGCGTGATCACCAGGTCCCGACTGAGGTATTCGGTGATCCGGACCGCCGCGGAGCCGGTCGCCTCGTCTTCGGCCACACCCAGGTTCGACGCGAACATCCGGCTGCGCACCGACCCGCTCTCTCGATCCGTCCACGCCCACAGATAGTGCGCGACGTCGTCAGGGAAATCGGCGGGATCGGCCTGCAGCACCGCATCCGGTGAATCGAAATCGTGGATGGCGAATTCCGGTGCCCATTCCGCCGGTGCGCTGATCTCGGTGAACTCACCGGAGTAACTCACCCGCACCAACCCGGCGGGCAGGTGCAGGGTGTTGATCGGCGTTCCACGTCGCCGCAACCACCACGACGCGCCGACGCACGGGTGGCCGGCGA
Source organism: Mycobacterium sp. Z3061 (assembly GCF_031583025.1). Taxonomy (NCBI): domain Bacteria; kingdom Bacillati; phylum Actinomycetota; class Actinomycetes; order Mycobacteriales; family Mycobacteriaceae; genus Mycobacterium; species Mycobacterium pumcae. The sequence goes on from NZ_CP134062.1 coordinate 2,534,275, forward strand.
AGGGCAGTTCGGTGCGGGGGGTGTAGATGGTCGCGCGTGCGGTCGTTGCCCCCTGGGCGGGGAGTTCAACGAAAATCGTCTCGCTGTAACCCAATTCGTGCGCGAGTTGCTGGCGGTCGCCCGGGTCGACCAGGCTGGCGTCGACCACACCCAGCGGGTTGCCGAAGTTTCCGTCCGCGTCGGTGAATACCCGCAGCACGGTGACGTCGATGCTCATGGCCCGACCCTACGGGTCGATACGAGCGCTCGATCAGGTGGCGCTGCGCTCGTCGGCTCCCATGGCGTTGAGGACGGCGACGCGGGTGTCGGTCGGCCCGGAGACGGTGCGGGCACCGCCGCCGCTGCGCAACAGCTCGCGCAGGGCTGCCTGATCGTATTCGGGTGGCTCGGTGGTGTCGATGAACCGGTGCACGATGTCGAGGAACCGGGCGGGGTCGTCGTGGAAGGGGAAATGGGCGGAATTCTCGAAGATTTCGAGCCGGGATCCGGGCATCGCGGCGTGCGCCATGTGGGCGTGCCGAACCGGGATCACCGAGTCTTTCTCACCCCAGATGATCTGAACGGGGATGGCCTCGGTCAAATAACATCGGTCCAGCATTGTGACGATCTGACCGCGCCAGTCCACCACGGCCCGCAGCGTGCGGGTGAACGCCGAGGACGCGGTCGGCTCGGGCAGGTCGTTGAGGATGCGCAGCATGTTGGGCAGATCGCGGCCTATGGCCGTGGAACCGAGCGCCAGTCCCGCCAACTGACCCAGTACCTGAACCGCGGGCAGCACCATCGGCAATCGCAGCAGCGCCAGCGCCTCGGCCCCCATCGGCAGCGAAGCGAACCGCAATGCGATGTTGACGTCCTTGGTGACACCGCCGGCACCCACCAGGATCAGCCGGTCGACCAAATGCGGGAACTGGTAAGCGAATTGCATCGCAACGCCGCCACCGAGGGAATGCCCGACGATCGTCACCCGTTCGATGTCCAGCACGCTGAGCAGGTCCCGCATACCGTTGGCGTAGGCCGCGGTGGAGTAGTCGGCGCGCGGCTTGTCGGATTTGCCGTGGCCCAGCAGGTCCGGGGCGATGACGGTGAATCGCTGGGCGAGCTTGGCGTGCACGCCGGTCCAGGTGGTCGAGTTGTCGCCGATGCCGTGGATCAGCAGGATCGCCGGACCGGACCCTGCGATCCGGAACGCCCGCTTGTAGCCGTGGATGGTGCGGAACTGCAGTGACGGGGATGTCACTTCTCGCACCGGGCGGAGAGTACGCGTCCGCTCGGTCATGTCGGCAACCTCGTTGTCGGGCCGGGTAGGCGTGTCGGAAGCGGTTACTTCGCGTTGTCGTCGTCGTCGAATTTCTTCTCAGCCTGTTGAGCCAGGAACCGCTCGAACTCGGCACCCAGTTCATCGCCGCTAGGCAGGTCCTCGTCGTTCGTCAGTAAGGATCTGTTCTCCTGAGCGTCAATGAACGCATCGTACTGGCGCTCGAGTGCGGCCACCACTTGAGCGACTTCCGCGCTCGCCTGCACCTGTTCGTCGATCTTGGCCCGAATCTCGGTGGCCGCCTCGGTAAGTGCCGTCAGCGGCAACTCCAGCGAACCGGTCTTGGCCACCTGCTCGAGCAATGCCTGGGCCGCGGCCGGGTAGTCGGTCTGCGTCAGGTAGTGCGGGACGTGCACCGTGAACCCGACGACCTCGTGCCCATGCTGTGCCATGCGGTATTCCAGCAGGTTGGATGCACTGCCGGGAACCTGGATTTCGGAGATCCACGGCTGAAAGTCCGCGATCAGGTCCGCGTTGTTGGAGTGTGCGGTCATCGTGACGGGACGGGTGTGGGGAACGGCCATCGGGACCGTGCCGAGTCCGATCGTCTGGCGCACCCCGAGCCGTTCGGCGAGCAGTCGCACCGCGGTGATGAAGCGCTCCCACTTCAAGTCCGGCTCCATGCCGGCCAGCAACAGAAACGGCGTGCCGACGGTGTCGCGCAGCGCGTACAGACTCAGCTCGGGGTCGTCGTAACTGGTGAAGTGGTCGGTCTTGAACGTCATCAACGGTCGCCGCGAGCGGTAGTCCAGCAGTTCGTCGATGGCGAACGACGCGACCAGTTCGGTGTCCAGCGCCGCCCGCAAGTGCCGGGAAGCGAGCCGGATGGCGTGACCGGCGTCGGAGAAGCCCTCCAGGGCGTGTATCAACACCGGACCGCGGCCGTCGGACGTCGACAAGACAGGGGCCGGGAACTCCAGCTCGTACATGCCGGGTTGTCCTGGCTGGTACTCCTGCGCCTCTTCGGGGTCGTAGTGGTCGGACATCGGTGCTGCCTCCTCTCGGGGTCTCGCAAGGTCACTCCAGGGTGCCCTGTCCAGTGTCCCTCAATCGATGCGGCTCTCCATTATCGATGACCCGGGCCTTTTGCTGCCCCACTTATCAACGCACGAGGCGTAGTTTCTATTCGCTTGCCAGGGCCCGCTGTCAGGCATGATGGACCCCGATGCGCACCGTGGCGGGGATTCTGTGCCTGCCGGTAAGCCTGACGGTGTTATTTACGTCATGCGCCCGGCCGGCTCATCATGCGTCCGTCAGCGGTAGCCCGGCGTCGAAGCCGGGAAGTTCGGTCCAGCGCCTCAGCGAACCGGGGAGCGCGGTAACGGATCCGCGGGTGGGCGCGATATTTCGCGGCGTTTCCCAGGAGGGCGGTAACTTGCACGTCTGCACCGGGTCGGTGGTGCATTCCGCGGGCGGTGACCTGGTGCTGACCGCTGCGCACTGTCTGCTTGGTGAGATGGACGCCACCTTCGTTCCCGGTTTTGCCGGCGAGGCGACGACCACCGACACCTTCACGGTCGACGAGGTCTTCTTCGACGCTCGCTGGATCGCCAGCCGGGATCCGCACGCGGATTACGCGATCGCCAAAGTCAGCGGCGGCACCGGATCGGTGGAGCGGCGGGCCGGCGCAGCCCTGTCGCTGGGCACCGCGCCGGCGGCAGGAAGCCGGGTGAGTGTGACCGGGTACCCCGCCGGCGTCGGCGGCCGGCCCGTTGCCTGCGAAGGCACCACCGGCGTCACCGATGGCGGGTTTCCGTCCGTGCCGTGCAAAGGACTCGTCGACGGAACCAGTGGCGCGCCATGGATCAGCGGGTCGACGGTCGTCGGAGTGGTCGGTGGATTCGAAGGCGGCGGGTGCACCGAAAGTGTCTCGTATTCAGCGCCTTTCGACGAGAAGACCAGGCAACTGCTGGCCCGTGCCGAAGCCGGCGGTCCCGGTGACAGCCCGCCGGCCGATTACGACGACACCTGCTGACGCCACGCTCAGCCGAAACGGTGGCGACCCGCGGCGCCCGGCTGCGCCGCGCTTGCGATCGCCACGTCAACATTGTGGCGACCCGCGGCGCCCGGCTGCGCCGCGCTTGCGATCACCACTAACGCCGGAACTGGTGCAGCGCGCGCATCTTGTTGGTCACGTCCAGCGCGGCGACCTTGTACGCCTCCGAGAAAGTCGGGTAATTGAACACCGCATCCACCAGGTAGTCGACGGTGCCTCCGCAGCCCATGACGGCCTGTCCGATGTGCACCATTTCGGTGGCGCTGGTGCCGAAGATATGGGCGCCCAGCAGAGTGCGGTCGGTGGTGGACACGAGGAGCTTGAGCATGCCGTAGGAGTCGCCGGCGATCTGGCCGCGGGCCAGTTCCCGGTACCGGCACACCCCCACCTCGTAGGGAACCGAGTCCTTGGTCAGCTCCACCTCGGTCTTGCCGACGTAGGACACTTCCGGAATCGAGTAGATCCCGATCGGCTGGAGTTCGGTGATGCCGTCGGTCGGCTCGCCGAAGGCGTAGTAGGCGGCCAGCCGGCCTTGGTCCATCGAGGTCGCGGCCAGCGCCGGGAATCCGATGACGTCACCCACGGCGTATATGTGTTCGACCTTGGTGCGGAACTGGTCGTCGACGAAAATCCTTCCGCGGTGGTCGCTTTCGAGGCCGGCGTGCTCCAGGCCCAGGTGCTCGGTCTGGCCTTCGCGGCCCGCCGAATACATCACCGTCTCCGCGGGGATCTGCTTTCCGCTGCCCAGGGTGGTGACGGTCCCCGACGAGCCGACATCGACGGCGGTGACTTCCTCGCCGAACCGGAACGTCACTGCCAGGTCGCGCAGGTGGAACTTCAGCGCCTCGACGATCTCCGGGTCGCAGAAGTCGAGCATGGTGTCCCGCTTCTCCACAACGGTGACCTTGGTGCCCAGCGCGGCGAACATCGACGCGTACTCGATGCCGATCACGCCCGCGCCGACGACGACCATCGACGCCGGCAGCGACCGCAGGTCCAGGATGCCGTCGGAGTCCAGTACCCGGTGCTCGTCGAACTCGACTCCGGATGGCCGTGCGGGTTTGGTGCCCGTGGCGATCACGATGTAGTCACCGCTGACCGTCACGCGCTCGCCCTGGGCGTCTTCCTCCACCAGGACGGTGTGGGGGTCGATGAATCGGCCGTGCCCGAGCACCAGGTCGATCCGGTTTCTCATCAGCTGCGAGCGGACCACATCGACTTGCTTGCTGATCACGTGCTGGGTCCGTGCCAGCAGGTCGGCGGGGGTGATCTTGTCTTTCACCCGGTAGCTGGCGCCGTAGAGTTCGCGCTGGCTCATTCCGGTCAGGTAGACGACCGCCTCGCGCAGCGTTTTCGACGGGATGGTGCCGGTGTTGACGCACACGCCGCCGACCATCCGGCCACGCTCGACGATGGCGACCGACTTACCCAATTTGGCCGCTGCGATGGCGGCCTTCTGGCCGCCGGGCCCGGATCCGATAACGACCAGGTCGTACTCGCGCATCGAAGTCATGTGTAGACGATAAAGCCCACAGTCGCGACTTTCTCCACAAGCGGGCGGCTGAATCACGTTGCGCGAGCACGCAGTGACGGTGAGTGTCGTCACCGTTGACGCCATGACGACGCATGGACCTGGTTTTGAACTGAAAAGCCCCGGCAGTCTGATCGCCGCGCTACCGGCGATCCTCGGCTTTGTACCGGAGAAATCGCTGGTGCTGGTGACATTCGAGGGCCGAGCCCTCGGGGCGGTGGTGCGCGCCGACTTGTCCGACGAACTCCTCGACCGGGTGGACGACCTCGTCAAGGTCGCTGCCGCGGCAGATCCGGACAGGGTGATCGCGGTCATCGTCGACGCCGAGGGTGCGGCGTGTCCGGGATGCAACGAGGAGCACCGTCAGTTGTGCGAAGCGCTCACCGATGCTCTGTCGGAGTACGGCATCGAGCACTACGCGGCGCATGTGGTGGATCGCATCGTCGCGGGCGGCCGCTGGCACTGCGTCGACGGTTGCGGCGCAGGCGGCGAGATCGACGATCCCTCGGCGTCACCGGTTGCTGCGGCGGCGGTTCTGGAAGGCCGCCGCCTCTATTCACGACGTGCCGATCTGCAGGCGGTGATCGCGCTGGACCCGCTGCGCAGCGCGGCACTGACGCCGGTGGTGGAACGGGCCGCGAGCGCCCGCGAGATCGAGCACCACGCAGACCCCGCCGGCTGCAGCCGCCGCGATGTGGAGAACGCGATGGCGGCGGCCGCGCGGGTCGACGACGGGGAATCGCTGTCCGACGCTGAGTTGGCCGAGGTGGGTTGCGCGTTGACCGACGTCCAGGTGCGTGACACGTTGTACGCGCTCGCGGTGGGGGAGGACGCGGATGCGGCGGAGTCGCTGTGGGTCTTGCTGGCGCGCCTGCTGCCGCAGCCGTGGCGGGTGGAGGCGTTGGTGTTGCTGGCGTTCAGCGCCTATGTGCGCGGCGACGGACCGCTGGCGGGGCTGTCGCTGGACGCGGCGCTGCGCTGCGACCCGGGTCACCGGATGGCAGGCATGCTGGATCAGGCGTTGCAATCAGGCTTGCGGCCCACGGACATTCGGCAGCTGGGCGGCACGGGCTATCGGCTGGCCGAGCAACTCGGCGTGCGATTGCCGCCGCGGCAGACCTTCGGCCAACGCGCGGGCTGGGTCAACTGGACGGGGGTCAGACCTTCTCGACCTTGACCGCGTGCGCCATCTCGTGTGGCAGGGTGACGTTTTCGTGACCGGGAATGAGGATGGTTACCCCGCCGCTCTGGCCGTTTTCGACGGTGACGCGCGCATTCGGCACCACGCCGGCGTCCTTGAGGCGGGCGATCAGGTCGATGTCGCCCTGCACGTGCTCGGTGAGCTGGCGGACCACGACGGCAACCGGTGATCCGGGGGGGAGTTCGGTCAAGCGCACCAGGCTGACGTCGTCGGCGCCGGAGTCCGGGCCGACACCGAGGTCGAGTAGTCCGGGAATCGGGTTGCCGAACGGGGACGTCGTCGGGTTGTTGAGCACCTTGACCAGCCGGCGCTCCACGTCCTCGCTCATCACATGCTCCCACCGGCATGCCTCGGCGTGCACTTCCTCCCAGGGCAATCCGATGACGTCGACCAGCAGTCGCTCAGCGAGGCGGTGCTTGCGCATCACCGAGATGGCCAGCGCCCGGCCCTTATCGGTGAGTTCGAGGTGCCGGTCGCCCGCGACACGGAGCAACCCGTCGCGCTCCATCCGGGAGACGGTCTGGCTGACGGTGGGTCCGCTCTGCTCGAGCCGTTCGGCGATGCGGGCGCGCAGCGGCGTTACGCCCTCCTCCTCGAGGTCGTAGATCGTCCGTAGGTACATCTCGGTGGTATCGACCAGGTCGTTCATTCAGCATCCTCCGTTGCCGCCGAGTCTACTTCGCCAGCCGCGCCAGTGGTTTGTCCAAAACGCCCCACCGCAGCAGTATGCCCGCCGCGCATGCGCGGCGGGCACACCGTCTCGTACCAAGCTTGCCAAATGGGCTTGGGCGACGCCTCAGCTGGCGTACGACCGCAGGCGGTCGGCCCGCTCGCCGTGGCGCAACTTGCACATCACGTCACGCTCGATCTGGCGAACCCGCTCGCGCGACAGGCCGAACAGCTTGCCGATCTGGTCCAGGGTGCGCGGCTGGCCGTCATCCAGACCGAAACGCAGCCGGATCACCTGATGCTCGCGTTCGTCGAGCGTGGCGAGCACGCTGCGGATGTCAGTGTGCAGCAGTTCGGCGATGACCGCGTTTTCCGCGGACATGGCTTCGGCGTCCTCGATGAAGTCACCCAACGGGGCCTCCTCCTCGGAGCCGACCGGCATGTCCAGACTTACCGGGTCGCGACTGTGCTCGAGCAGGTCGTTGATCTTCTCGATCGGGATGCCGGACTCCTCGGCCAGTTCCTCGTCGGTGGCTTCGCGTCCCAGATTCTGGTGCATCTCCCGCTTGATCCGCGCGAGCTTGTTGACCTGCTCGACCAGATGGACGGGAAGCCGAATCGTGCGGCTCTGGTCGGCCATCCCGCGGGTGATGGCCTGCCGGATCCACCACGTGGCGTACGTGGAGAACTTGAATCCCTTTGCGTAGTCGAACTTTTCCATCGCCCGGATGAGACCGAGGTTGCCCTCCTGGATCAGGTCGAGCAGCGGCATGCCGCGTCCGGTGTAGCGCTTGGCCAGCGACACCACCAATCGCAGGTTGGCTTCCAGCAGGTGACGACGGGCGGCCTGACCATCGCGAACCACCGCGGCGAGATCGCGTTTCCGGTTCTCGCCGAGGCGCTTCCGGGTTTCCAGCAGGTGCTCGGCATACAGCCCGGCCTCGATGCGCTTGGCCAACTCGACTTCGTCGGCGGCGTTGAGCAACGCCGTCTTTCCGATGCCGTTCAGATACACGCGCACCAAGTCTGCAGCTGGGCTTTGAGCATCCAGATCGCCGTCGAACCGGCTTGTGGTGGCCCGTGTAGTGAGTTCGGCCATTGCGCCCTCCCGATTGGCTTGTCTTGTCATGTGGTTAACGAGAAGCCCGCCGGTTGAGTTCCCACCCGATCCTCATCTCACACCCCGTGACGTGCACAAATACGGCGCTGACCTGAGAATGTCCTGAGAAGTGGCGCGAGAGGGACGGTTAGTCGGAACCGTCCGGGTCAATCGTCTGCGGATCAGGCCGCGGTGCGAAGTGCGGCCGCGGCTCCAGCGCCGGGCGTTCGGCGGTCGGGAACAACGGCGTGCGATGCCTGGCGTGCTCGAAGCGCCGTGGCTCGTCGGCACTGCGCGGCGGCCGGTCGTTGGCGATCAGAACGGCGATCCACGGCAACGGTATAGAGGCCGCCACGATCAGCAGCGAGACCAGACCGTTGTGCCATGCGCCGTAGGCGAGAGCAGCCAGCAGCAGTGCCGGTATCCGAAAAGCCATGATGCTCAGGTATTTACGCACCCGCGCGCGATGCTGCACCTCATAGGACGGTGCGGCAGCAGTGATCAGTACAGGCCGGCCCTCTTGGTCGAAGCCGTCGAACTCTGGGCCCCGCTTCATACATCCACTGTTGCACACTCAGCCGATTCCGGTTTCCCCGGTGTCTGGCGGCAGGTTCAAGAGGCAGAATATGAGGGATGGACACCCAGACGATCGAGCGCACCGATACCCGCGAACGCACCGACGACGGGACCGGTAGCGATACGCCGAAGTACTTCCACTACGTCAAGAAAGACAAGATCGCCGAGAGCGCGGTCATGGGCAATCACGTTGTCGCGTTGTGCGGCGAGGTTTTTCCCGTCACCAAGGCCGCCAAGCCGGGCTCGCCCGTGTGCCCCGACTGCAAGCAGATCTACGAGCGGCTCAAGAAGGGCTGATCAGGCCTTCGGTTCCACCGGGTCGGCCGGTTCCATCGCCGCGGTGTTGGGCTGCGGTGGCGCCGGGTCCGCCGAGCCCGACAGCGCGGCGGTGCGGCGCAGGACCCAGTTCCGCAGGCGGTGCGCGTGCGTGGCCGGTGCCGGCCATTCCTCTTGGATGGCGGCGTTGAACTCGGCGCCGATCATGATCGAGAAGCCGCCGAAGAACGCGAACAGCAGAAACGCGATCGGCGTGGCCAGTGCACCGTAGGTGTAGCCGGTGCTGCCGATCCACCGCAGGTAGAAGCGCAAGCCGAGAGTCGCGACCAGGAACACCACCGAGGCCAGCACGGTGCCCGGTATCAATCTGTGCGTTGGCAGCGGCACCGGCAGCGCCACGCGGTACAGCACGGTCACTCCGGCCATCAGACCGAGGATCAACGCCGGGTAGTAGCCGTAGTGCAACAGATTCTGCAGACCTAACGGGATGTGCTCGCTCACTTTGCGCGGGCCCACCACCGCCACCGGCGCCGTGATGACCACGAACGCCAACATCACGATGTACAGGAACAGCGAGAAGAACCGCTGCCGGACCGGATGACGCAACGGCGTCTGATCGTGGGCCTCCACCACGGCGTCGACGAACGATGAGATAGCCGAAGAGCCTGCCCACAACGAGATGAGGAAACCCAGCGAGGCGACCTCGCCACCGGCAGTGGTGGTGATGTCGCGGATGGACGGCTCGATGATCTCGTTGACGACGTTGGGCGAGAAGAAGTTCCGGGCCGTCGACAGCGTGCTCTTGATGATCGAGGGCAGAGTGTCGGCGCCGAACAGCGGCGCCACCCAGGCCAATGTGCCCAATATGCCCAGCAATAGCGGGGGCGTCGAGAGACAGGTCCAAAAACCGGCTTCCGCCGATTCCGAGAAAATCGAATCGTCCCACGCCTTGGACAGTGTCCTACGGCTTATTTGCCAGACGTGGTGGCGGGCGGGTTTTGGGACCTGGTCACTCATACCCGTCCAGCATTGCCCATCAGACCTCGCACGCGCGACATTGGGCCGGGCGAGTTCTGCGGCAATTACTGGCCGCTGACCTCCAGCACCGCCGCCAGCTCAGCCAGCTTGGCTTCGTGCTTGTTGGCGTGGTGCTGGCAGAAGAGGAGCTCAGCGCCCGAAGGCAGCTTGGCGCGGACCCGGGCGGCGGCACCGCAGCGATCGCAGCGGTCCGCTCGAGTGAGCTCGGGACTGGTCAGAGTTGCGTTCATGGCTCCTCCGTTCTGGCGATAATTTCACTCTGTCAGACGTTCAGAGTTTTCGCCTTGTTCCCTGACCGTTATGAGGTGTGTCGTTTCTCACGAATATTTGCCCATAAATGGGGCAGGGTAATCACCGTGTCGGAAATTGCCGCTGTACTGGTGCGTTTGTGCTCTGAGCAGGAGTGGTCCGGCGCTCAGGACCGGGGTTTCTTCCCGCCGGAGCCCGCCGGCCCGGAGGCCGAGGCGTTCGTCCACCTGTCGACCATCGAGCAGGTTCACCTGCCGGCCAATCGGCTCTACCGCGGCCGCGGCGACATGATGCTGCTGTATCTCGACGCCGCGGCTCTCGACGCGCCCGTCCGATGGGAGCGCGGAGTGCCGACCGACCCGGAGTCGATGCTCTTTCCCCATCTGTATGGCCCGCTGCCGGTCCAGGCGGTCATCAAGGCGGTGGCCTACCCACCGGCGGCCGACGGTAGTTTCCCGGCGCTACGCGGCGCTCAGGATGCGACGTAAGCGTCGGCCTCGATCTCCACCAGCAGCCCGGGTGCGATCAACGCCGACACCTCGACCATGGTGGCGACCGGACGGATCTGTCCGAACACCTCGGCATGTACGTCGCCCACTTCGCGCCACCGGCAAATGTCGGTCACATAGATGCGGGTGCGAATGACGTCGGCCAGCGTGGCTCCGGCCTGGCCGAGGGCAGTTTCGATGCGGCGCAATGCATCCCGGGTCTGCGCAGCAAGGCTGTCGCCGCTGCCGGTAGTGCCGGCCACCGCCACCAACGGGCCGACGCGCACCGCTCTGGAATAGCCGACGACCGGTTCGAACCCGGAGTCTGAGGGAATGTTGTGGCGGTTCGCTGACATGGGCGACACAGTACGAGGGTGCGCCGCTTTACCCGCGCGGGATCTGCTGGTACCTGTGCTGGGGTGCGCAGCAACACCGCTGTGGTGTGGACCGTGGCAGCCCTGGCGGCCTCGGGTTGCCTGGGCGCGCAGCACGCCTCCAACCCGTCACTCAACGACGAGGTCCGGGTCGGCGACCTGGCTTTCACCGTGACGGCGATCAACCTTGGGGTCCCGCAGACCGGCCACCGGACCGCGCAAGGTGTCTTCGTCGTCGTCAACCTCGCGGTCGGGAACAAGGGCGATCGGCCGCGATCGGTCTATTGCCAGGACCAGACGCTCAGGGACCCCGCCGGCAAGAGATACGGGAACGCGATGAACCTCGACTCGCCCGCGGACCTCGTCACCGTGGGCCCGGGCAACAGAGTGCTCGTCAAATGTGCGTTCGACGTCCCGACCGGAACGCTGCCCGCTGCGATCGAGCTGCGCGACTCCCAGTACTCCAAGGGCGTGCGGGTGACGCTGCTCGGCGGAGGCTGAAAGTCGTACCGTGATTCGGTGGCGACTTTTGCTTTGGTGCACGGTGGCTGGCTGGGGGCGTGGTCGTGGGACGAGGTTGCGGCGCTGCTGCAGCAGGCTCAACACCACGTGATCGCGGTGGACCTACCCATCGATGACCCGGCGGCAAGCTTCGAGACGTATGCGGACGAGGTGTGCCGGGCAATGGAAGGCTGTGACGACGACGTCGTGGTCGTGGGGCACTCGCTCGGCGGTCACACGATTCCGTTGGTCGCGGCTCGCCGTCCGGTTCGCCACCTCGTCTACCTATGTGCGCTGCTGCCGGACATCGGTCGCAGCCTGGCCGATCAGCTGGGCACCGAGACCGACATGCTCAATCCCATCTGGCTCGACGGTTTGAGCGAACCGGATGATCAGTTCCGGACGGCTTGGGTCGACCGTGCGATCGCCCGGACCCTTATGTGTGCTGACTGCGACGACGCCACGGCGGAAGCCGCGCTTGACCGGCTTCGCCCCCAGGCGGCCTACCCAAATCTGGCGCCGTTCGCGCTGGCAGAGTTTCCGGATGTGGCGTGCACCTACGTCGTGTGCAACGAGGACCAGTTCGTGGGGCCGGACTGGTCACGGCGAGTCGCCCGCGAACGGCTCGGCGCCCAGATCGTCGAACTGCCGGGTGGTCACTCCCCGCTGCTGTCTCGCCCGGCCGCGGTGGTGGACGTACTGCTTAGCCGCTAGTCCAGGTAGTCGCGCAGCACCTGCGAGCGGCTGGGGTGGCGCAGCTTGGACATCGTCTTGGACTCGATCTGACGGATCCGCTCGCGGGTCACCCCGTACACCTGACCGATCTCGTCCAGGGTCCGCGGCTGGCCGTCGGTGAGCCCGAAGCGCAGCCGCACGACGCCGGCCTCGCGCTCGGAGAGCGTGTCCAGCACCGACTGCAGCTGGTCCTGCAGCAGCGTGAAGGACACCGCGTCCACCGCCACGACGGCCTCGCTGTCCTCGATGAAGTCGCCGAGCTGGCTGTCACCCTCGTCGCCGATGGTCTGGTCCAGCGAGATGGGCTCCCGGGCGTACTGCTGGATTTCCAGCACCTTCTCGGGCGTGATGTCCATTTCCTTGGCGAGTTCCTCAGGGGTGGGCTCGCGGCCCAGGTCCTGCAGCAACTCGCGCTGGATGCGGCCCAGCTTGTTGATGACCTCGACCATGTGCACCGGGATGCGGATGGTGCGGGCCTGGTCGGCCATGGCGCGGGTGATGGCCTGGCGGATCCACCACGTCGCGTAGGTGGAGAACTTGTAGCCCTTGGTGTAGTCGAATTTCTCGACAGCGCGGATCAGACCGAGGTTGCCCTCCTGGATGAGATCCAGGAACGCCATGCCACGACCGGTGTAGCGCTTGGCCAGCGACACCACCAGACGCAAGTTGGCTTCCAGCAGATGGTTTTTCGCGCGGTCGCCGTCACGGCAGATCCACAGCATGTCGCGGCGCTGGGCGGCCGGCAGCTTCTCGCCGCGATCGGTCAGCTCGACCATCAGCTGGGTCGCGTACAGGCCGGCTTCGATGCGCTTGGCCAGCTCGACCTCTTCCTCGGCGTTGAGCAGCGCCACCTTGCCGATCTGCTTGAGGTACGCGCGCACCGAGTCGGCGGAGGCGGTGAGCTCGGCGTCCTTGCGGGCCTGGCGCAACGCCTCGGACTCGTCCTCGTCCCAGACGAAATCGCCGGAGGCCTTGTCCTTTTCGGTGGGCTCGGCGATGTCCTCGTCTTCTTCGACGGGGGCGGCGGTGACCACGGCGGCCGTCGGGGCCTCAGCCTCCTCGGCGTCACCCGGGTCGATGTCGGAGTCCTCGGCGTCCGGGGCCACGTCCTCGTCCAGGTCGTCGAGGCTCAGGTCGCCCGCTTCGATTTCGATGTCGTCGACGGGCTCCACGTCGAGGTCGGTGTCGAGTTCCTCACCGGCTTCGAGGGTGACGTCATCAGGCGATACGCCGTCGGCATCCTTGGTCTTGGCGGCCGGTGCCTTCGCGGCGGCCTTGGCGCGGGTCTTCCTCGGAGCCGCGCCGGGCGCGCCGTCGGCTGCGGATCCGGCGGCCTTTGCGGCCCGCTTCGCCGGAGCGGCGCCAGGGGCGGCCTTGGCCGCCGTCCGCTTGGCGGGAGACTTCGCGGCGGTGCGCTTCACCGGCTCATCGGTTGCCGCACTTGCCTTGGTCGGTGCCACGTACACCCCTTCAGTTGGACGCACTTCCGGTGGGTCTGGGCATGGAAGACCGAAAGTGTCTGTTATGTCGATTGTCGGCGTTTGATATCAGCGTGAGTATCGCGCGCTATCGGTTTGGGCGGCCGCCGACGACCATTGTAACTTCACACGGCCCTCGTACTGGTCGAGCGGACAAAATTCAGTGCGTCACGTCGCCGGCCGACGCCATCGCAGCGCCGACGATTCCGGCGGCGTTCTGCAGGGTGGCGGGCACGACCGGGGTGCGGTTTTCCAGCAGATGCACCCATTTATCGGCCTTGCGGCTGATACCGCCGCCGGCGATGAACAGGTCGGGCCAGATCGCGTTCTCGATGGCGACCAGCACCCTGGTCACCTGTTTGGTCCACTTTTCGTAGCTCCATCCGTTTCGTTCTTTCACCGACGAGGCCGCCCGCTGCTCGGCTTCTTTTCCGCCGACCTCGAGGTGGCCGAACTCGGTGTTGGGAATCAGCTTGCCGTTGTGAATGAGCGCCGATCCGATGCCGGTGCCGAAGGTGAGCAGTACGACCAGACCCTCATGGCCTTTGCCGGCGCCGTAGCGTTCCTCCGCCAGGCCCGCGGCGTCGGCGTCGTTGAGGATCGTGACCTCCTGGCCGGAGAGTTCGGCGCTGATGATGTCGCGGGCGTTGGTCCCGATCCAGGCCTTGTCCACGTTTGCCGCCGTCTGCACGATGCCGTGCGTGACAACGCCCGGGTAGGTGACCCCGAGCGGTCCCGTCCAGCCGAATCCGTTGACCACCTCGGCGATGGTCTTGGCGACGGCGTCGGGGGTGGCGGGCTGCGGCGTGAGTAGCTTGATCCGGTCACCGATCAACTGACCGGTGTCCAGATCGACGACCGCTCCCTTGATGCCGCTGCCGCCTACGTCGATTCCGAATCCTCGGCGCTGCGACGGGGGACCGCCGGCATCAATCCCAGAGACGGTGCTGGTCATCGAATCTCCTCGGCGAGACTTGGTGGTTCGCCCACCTTATCGACCCGGTACGCCAAACGGGGTGAGGCGGGTTGCGTCCGTTGAGGAGTCGGCGCCTGTGGTGCGATAGATCGGTGACACGCCCCGACAAACCCGGTGCGGAGCCCGCGCGGCTGCGCGAAGTGGCCGTGACGGTCGCCACCGAGGCCGCCGCGTTCGTCCGGCGCCGGCGCGGCGAGGTATTCGGCCCGAGCGCCGAAGTCGACCCCTCCCGCAGCAGCGACGCCGACACGGTGCGCGCCAAGACCACCCCGACCGATCCGGTGACGGTGGTCGACACCGATACCGAACAGTTGTTGCGGGACCGGCTGGCCGTACTCCGGCCGGGTGACCCCATCCTCGGTGAGGAGGGTGGCGGGCCTCGCGATTCGACGGCCGATTCCGCCGGCGCGGTCACCTGGGTGCTCGATCCCATCGACGGCACGGTGAACTTCGTCTACGGCATCCCGGCGTACGCGGTGTCGGTCGGCGCTCAGATCAACGGTGTGTCGGTGGCCGGTGCGGTGGCCGACGTCGTTGCCGGGCGGGTGTATTCGGCGGCCAGCGGGCTCGGGGCGCACGTCACCGACGGGCACGGAACTCGGCAACTCTGGTGCAACAACGTCGATGAGCTGTCAATGGCGTTGCTGGGCACCGGATTCGGATACTCGCCGACGCGCCGGGTCCGCCAGGCCGAGTTGGTGGCACGGATGCTGCCGGTGGTCCGCGATGTGCGCCGCATCGGTTCGGCGGCCCTGGACCTGTGCATGGTCGCGGCCGGGCACCTGGATGCGTATTACGAGCACGGCCTGCAGGTCTGGGATTGCGCGGCGGGCGCGCTGATCGCCGCGGAGGCCGGCGCGCGCGTGCTGCTACCGGCCCCGGACGCGGACGGGGCCGGCCTGGTGGTCGCCGCGGCACCTGGCATCGCCGACGCGCTGCTTGCGGCCCTCGACGATGTCGGGGCGCTTGATCCGATTCAGTGACGGCGATCAGCAGCTGTTGGCATGGATCTTCGCCAGCAGCGTGTGGTCGGCGGGCTCGCTGGCCCCCGGCCGCAGGGTTGCCAGTACGGCGTCGATGTCGTCGTTGTGCGCCAGGGAGCTGAAGTCGGTACCCAGCGCGAGATCGACGGAGTCGTCACCGCGGCTGTCGTGGAAGAGTTCGGTGCACGGCGCCACCAGCCACAGCGCCGCGGCGGTGGCCTGGCCCGCGGTGCCGAAACGGATCTGCCCCTGACAGTTCAGCCGGGTGCCGGCGTAGATCGGGTCGTTGGCGGACGTGGGCTGCGCGAAACCCAAATCCTGTAGCGCACCGGCGATGTCGCCGGCCTGGCCGCCTCGGCCGCTGGCATTGAGAACCCGCACCTTGGTGTCGCTGAGCTTGGCGGGCGTGACGTCGATCATCTCCGTCCGCGAGACCTGCTCGCCGAGCTTGGCCGGCGTTTCGGTCCCGGCCGCCTGTGGGGGAGGGTTGCACACCGCGACCTCGCGGACGTCCGCCGGCCGGGTCAGGGCGACGGTCCACACCACACCGGTCACCACCACGAGGAAAATGACGACGATGATGGCGGGGCGGGGATTGCGTCGCCGGAAGGGCCGGCCGTGCTTGTCGAAGGCGGTACCCTCGGTGATGTGTGCAACCACACATGCACTCTAATCGCACCGTAATCGCACCGTTTAAGGCCAAGTACAAGGGCCATTCCATCGGTGTGACGCAAATCACATCCAATCCACCCGCATTACGGGCACGAATAGTTTGGTGCAAGCGTTCGACGCTGGTACAAAGCGTTCCTTGAGCTTATGAGGGCCCTGAGGGGATAAGGACGGGGAAGAAGATGCCTACCGACTACGACGCTCCGCGGCGTACCGAGACCGATGACGTCTCAGAAGATTCGCTGGAGGAGCTCAAAGCACGACGGAACGAGGCGGCGTCAGCCGTGGTCGACGTCGACGAGTCCGAGTCCGCCGAGAATTTCGAACTGCCTGGCGCAGACCTTTCGGGTGAAGAACTGTCGGTGCGCGTGGTTCCGAAGCAGGCCGACGAATTCACCTGCTCGAGTTGCTTTTTGGTGCAACATCGCAGCCGGCTGGCCAGCGAGAAGAACGGCGTGATGATCTGTACCGACTGCGCGGCCTGACCGCCGCGCTCGCAGTCAGCTTCGAAGGGCAGACAGCACTCGCTCCGGGTGCCGGCAGCTCACGAGCCAGTACGGCGTCGGGTCATCGGGATCATCGAGCACCAGCAACACCATCGGGCCGACCCAGGCACGATGCAGGACGTAGGCCGCCGGGTCGAGCTGGCGGCCTAATGCCGCCGACTTCGCCGCACGCCCTATCTCCGCGGACCGGGAGACCACTGTGACCGGTAGATGCGCGTCACCGGCCCACAGTTCGACACCGCCGTCATCGGCGGTGACCCGTACCTCGACGCGGCCCAGCCATAGCAACACGGCGGTTGCGACGGCGAACAGGACTGCGAACGGGAGCCAACCGGGTAGCGAGCGGATGCCCAGGTCGACCTCGTACGCGATGACTGCGGCAAGCACGAAACCCAGCGGCCACCACCACCAGGGCACCCACAGCCGTTCGCGATATCGCACGCTTTGCGGCGCGATGCGCGTATCGGACACGCGGTCAAGGGTAGTCTGTGCCCCCGTGTCGACCAGTCTGGCCATCGTTCGTCTCGACCCCGGCCTTCCGATGCCCAGCCGCGCTCACGACGGCGACGCGGGCGTCGACCTTTTCAGCGCCGAAGACGTCGAACTCGCGCCTGGCCACCGGGCTCTGGTGCCTACCGGCATCGCGATCGCCGTCCCGTTCGGCATGGTCGGGTTGATACACCCGCGTTCCGGACTGGCCTCGCGGGTAGGGCTGTCGATCGTCAACAGTCCCGGCACTATCGACGCAGGCTATCGTGGCGAAATCAAGGTCGCGCTGATCAACCTCGACCCCACCACCCCGATCGTGGTGCACCGCGGCGACCGGATCGCCCAACTGTTGGTGCAGCGGGTGGAACTGGTCGAATTGATGGAGGTTTCGTCGTTCGATGAGGCCGGGCTCGCCGAAACGTCCCGTGGCGAGGGTGGTCACGGTTCCTCCGGCGGGCACGCGAGTCTGTGAGCGCTGAGGACGAGGCGATGAGGGCGATGAGAAGGAGCGGCGCTGATGCCAGCATTCGGTAAACGCACACGCAAGGACGACAGCGCTTCGCAGCAGCGGCCGGCCGATCCACCCGTCAAAGAAGGTGTGGGGGACGGCCCCGCCGACGGCGACGAGTCGCTCGAGGGTCCGTTCGACATCGAGGACTTCGACGATCCGGCGGACGCCGAAGTGGCCCGGCTCGATCTGGGCTCGGTCCTGATTCCCATGCCGGCGGCGGGCCAGGTGCAGGTCGAGCTGACCGAGACCGGAGTGCCCAGCGCGGTGTGGGTCGTCACGCCCAACGGACGGTTCACCATCGCCGCCTACGCCGCCCCCAAGACGGCGGGCCTGTGGCGTGAGGTGGCCGGCGAGCTCGCCGACTCGTTGCGGAAAGACTCGGCCACGGTCTCCATCAAGGACGGGCCATGGGGCCGGGAAGTCGTGGGCAGCGCATCCGGTGTGGTGCGCTTCATCGGAGTCGACGGCTACCGCTGGATGATCCGCTGCGTGGTCAACGGACCGCACGAGACCGTCGAGGCCCTGACCGACGAGGCGCGCGAGGCCTTGGCGGACACCGTGGTTCGGCGTGGCGACACTCCGCTGCCGGTACGCACTCCGCTGCCGGTGCAGCTGCCCGAGCCGATGCTGCAGCAGCTGCGTGAGGCCGCGGCCGCGCAACAGGGCGCCGAGCAGACCCCCGAGCAGGCCCAGGCGCAACCCCCGTCGGACGAGCCGGCCGCGCGCCGCAGCACCGAAGGCTCGGCGATGCAGCAGTTGCGCAGCACCTCGACCGGCGGCTAGCCGGCGGCGTCCAACGCTTCCAGGCAGGCTGCGCCCAATGCGTCCGGGCGCGCACCGATCTCGTCCAGTGTCACCGTGCGCAGGGCAGCTCTGGGCGCGTCGGTCGCCCAGTCGACACCGACCTGCAAGGGGTGGATCGGGTCATCGACCGCGGCCGCCACGCCCAGCGGCGGGACCAGCCGCGTCAGCTCGGCGCGGCTCGGTGCGACGTACGAGGCGGCCTGTTCCATGGCATCCGGCAGCAGCGGCCACTGAGCCGCCCAGGACCGGGCCAGCTCGTCGGCCAGCCAGGGCGGGCTGGATGCCCGCATCTGCGCCGTCGTGGCGTCCAGCCCGTCGCGGCGCAACTGCGAAGCCGTGTAGTGCGCGGCCAGTGCCGCAGGCGCCGAGCCGGGGTCTCCGCTCCAGGCCGGCAGGGCCGCCAGTACGGCCACGGTGTGCTGCGGGTGGGCCAGCGCCCACGTCGCGGCGACGGCCGCGCCGATCGACACCCCACCGACCGCGATCGGGCCGGCACGTGCCGCCTCGTCGAGCGCGGCCACGTAACCGCCGACCAATCGGTGTGGTTGCGGCGCAGGTGTGACCAACACCGCACCGAGTTTGTGCAACGGGGCTGAAAAGGCCCGGTAGACGTAGTTTTCGTCGGATCCGGTGCCAGGCAGCAACACCGTTGTGACACCACGCAGATCGACCACCACCTCCCCATACTGCCCGGTACCGCGAAACACCCGAAGATCAGTGGTTTCATCCGTGTGGCATCAGGGAACCAACAGGTCTACGGTGACCGTTGGCATGGTGGAATGCTGATTTGAGACATAGCTTTCTTAACGACGTCGAAGTGTCAGGAGTGGCCATGGGGGCCCAAGGGTATCTACGCCGGCTCACCCGTCGGTTGACGGAGGACCCGGAGCAACGCGACGTCGAAGAACTGTCCGACGAAGTCCTCAATACCGGCGCGCAGCGGGCAATCGACTGCCAGCGCGGCCAGGAGGTCACGATGGTGGGCACGCTGCGCAGTGTCGAGACGAACGGCAAGGGGTGCTCCGGCGGGGTTCGCGCGGAGTTGTTCGACGGCAGCGACACAGTCACGCTGGTGTGGCTGGGGCAGCGGCGCATCCCCGGCATCGAGTCGGGACGCACCCTGCGGGTGCGGGGCCGCATGGGCAAGATGGAGAACGGCACCAAGGCCATCTACAACCCCCACTACGAAATCCAGCGGTGACGATTTTCGTCACCATCGACATCCCGAATTCCCGTGAGCGATAACCGTTTCAGTGCCGAGCGCCTGCTGGCGCAGTCCGGTGGCGTGAGCGGGCTGATTTACTCCTCGTTGCCCGTACTCGTATTCGTCATCGCATCCAGTGTCGCCGGCCTGCTTGCCGCGATCGGCAGCGCGTTGGCCGCGGCGGCCCTGGTTCTGCTCTGGCGGCTGTTCCGCCGGGACTCCTTGCAGCCGGCGCTGTCCGGGTTCTTCGGTGTCGCGGTGTGCGCGCTGATCGCCTACCTGGTCGGTCAGTCCAAGGGCTATTTCCTGCTGGGTATCTGGATGTCGTTGTTCTGGGCCGTGGTGTTCGCCGCCTCGATCGTGATCCGTCGCCCGGTGGTCGGCTATCTGTGGAGCTGGGCCAGCGGTCGCGACAACGGGTGGCGCGCGGTGCCGCGGGCCGTCTACGCGTTCGATATCGCGACGACGTGCTGGACCGTGGTGTTCGTCGCCCGTTTCGGCGTCCAGGGGCATCTCTACGAGCTCGGCAAGACCGGCTGGCTGGGAGTGACCCGGATCGCGATGGGATGGCCCCTGACCGCGCTGGCCGCCCTGGTGACCTACGGGGCCATAAAGGCCGTGCTGCGGGCCTTGCCCGCGGTGGAGAACCCAGTGGTGGCGGCCGAGATCGACGGCGAGCCGGTTCGCGATTAGCTGGTCGGCAGCAGCAGCCGGCGCAGTTCCTCTTCGGCCTCGGTGACCGCGACGAACAGCAACTCGTCGCCGCCTTCGAGCGGTTCGTCGCCCTCCGGGACGATCACCCGCGGACCCCGCAGGATGGTCACCAGCGACACATCGCGCGGCAACTGCAGTTTGCGTACCGGCTTGCCGCCCCAGGGCGTGTCGTCGGGCAGGGTGATCTCGACCAGGTTGGCCTGACCTTTGCGGAACTCCATCAGCCGCACCAGGTCGCCCACGGCCACGGCTTCCTCGATCAGCGAGGCCAGCATGCGCGGTGTGGACACCGCCACGTCGACCCCCCATGCGTCGGTGAACAACCACTCATTGCGGGGGTCATTGACCCGGGCCACCACCCGCGGCACCGCGAACTCCGTCTTGGCCAGCAGGCTGAGCACCACGTTCACCTTGTCGTCGCCGGTCGCCGCGACCACGACGTCGAAATCCTCGAGGTGCATGTGTTCGAGCAGGCTCAACTCGCAGGCGTCGCCCAGCAGCCAGTGCGCCGCGGGGATGGCGTCGGTGTCGACGTGGTCGGCGTTGCGCTCGATCAGAGTGACGTCGTGCTTGTTGGCGACGAGTTCCCGGGTGACCGAGCGCCCGACCGCGCCCGCGCCGGCGACAGCTACCTTCATTTGTCCAAGTCCTCGCTCGGCGGCAGCGCCGCGATGGCCACAGCTTCAGCGGCGCGGCCGGAGATGGCGGCGACATAGACCTGGTCGCCGGCCTGCAGCACGGTCTTGGGTTCGGGCAGGATGCCGGTGCCGAAGCGGATCAGAAACGCCACGCGCGCCCCGGTGGCCTGCTCCAGATCGGTGGCGCGGTGTCCGACCCAGTCTTCGTGCAGCACCACCTGCGCCACGGCGACGGTGCCCGTCGGATCTCGCCATTTGGCCGTCTCGGTCTCCTGCGTCAAGGCATTCAAAAGGCGATCGGTGGTCCAGGGCACGGTGGCGATCGTCGGGATGCCCAGGCGTTCGTAGACCTCGGCGCGCTTGGCGTCGTAGATTCGCGCGACCACGCGCCGCACGCCGAAGGTCTCCCGGGCCAGCCGTGCCGAGATGATGTTGGAGTTGTCTCCGGAGGACACCGCGGCGAACGCGTCGGCGCCTTCGATGCCGGCGCGCAGCAGCACGTCGCGGTCGAATCCCTGACCGAGCACGCGGTCGCCGTCGAACTCGGGGCTGAGCCGGTTGAATGCCGCGCTGTCGCGGTCGATGACCGACACGTCATGGCCGATTCGGTACAGTCCGTCTGCCACCGAAGAACCGACCCGGCCGCACCCCATCACAACCACCTTCACTCGGAGGTCCTTTCGGTTGTGTCCTGCGCGTCATTGTGATCGGCAACCTACGCTGGCGGGCCGATTTCGGTCGTGAGAATTCTCGCGTACGGAACGCTACCGCCAAAGCCGAGTGGGCTTACTCTTGGCTCTCGTGTCCAAACTTTCAACCGCTGCGCGCCGGCTGCTGATCGGACGGCCTTTTCGCAGCGACCGGCTGGCCCACACGCTGCTGCCCAAGCGCATCGCCCTGCCGGTGTTCGCCTCCGACGCCCTGTCCTCGGTGGCCTATGCCCCCGAAGAGGTCTTCCTGATGCTCTCGATCGGCGGCCTGGCGGCCTACGCGCTGTCGCCGTGGATCGGGCTGGCGGTGGCCGCGGTGATGCTGGTGGTGGTGGCCAGCTACCGGCAGAACGTGCACGCCTACCCCTCCGGCGGCGGCGACTACGAGGTGGTGACGACCAATCTCGGCCCCAACGCCGGCCTGACGGTGGCCAGTGCGCTGATGGTGGATTACGTTCTCACCGTTGCCGTTTCGACCGCCTCGGCGATGTCCAACATCGGCTCGGCGGTGCCCATCGTGGCGCACCACAAGGTGTGGTTCTGTGTGGCCGCGATCCTGTTGGTGACGGCGATGAATCTGCGCGGCGTCCGGGAATCCGGGCTGGCGTTCGCGATCCCCACCTACGGCTTCATCATCGGGGTGACCGGCATGATCGGCTGGGGCCTCTTCCGCATCTTTGTGCTGGGAAACCCGCTGCGAGCGGAGTCAGCCGGCTTCCAGATGCATTCCGAGCACGGGAAGATCGTCGGTTTCGCGCTGGTGTTCCTGATGGCGCGGGCGTTCTCCTCGGGCTGCGCGGCGCTCACCGGTGTCGAGGCCATCAGCAACGGGGTGCCGGCGTTCGAGAAACCGAAGTCGAAGAACGCGGCCACCACCCTGCTGATGCTGGGTGCCATCGCAGTCACCCTGCTGATGGGGATCATCGTGCTGGCCAAGAAGATCGGGGTTCAGCTGGTCAGCGACCCCGCGACGCAACTGGCCGGAGCGCCGGCGGGCTACTACCAGAAGACGCTGGTCACTCAGCTGGCCGAGACCGTCTTCGGCAGCTTCCACATCGGGTTCGTGCTGATCACCGCGGTGACGGCGTTGATCCTGGTGCTGGCGGCCAACACCGCGTTCAACGGATTCCCGGTGCTCGGTTCGGTGCTGGCCCAGCACAGCTATCTGCCCCGCCAGTTCCACACGCGCGGCGACCGACTGGCGTTCTCCAACGGGATCGCGTTCCTGTCCCTGTCGGCGCTGCTCGCGATCATCGCGTTCCGCGCTGAACTGAGCGCCCTGATCCAGCTCTACATCGTCGGTGTGTTCATTTCGTTCACGCTGAGTCAGATTGGCATGGTGCGGCACTGGACCCGGCTGCTGCGCACCGAAACCGATCCGGCGGCGCGGCGGCGGATGCATCGTTCGCGGATCGTCAACACGGTCGGGTTGCTCGCGACCGGTGCGGTGTTGCTGGTCGTCATGGTCACCAAATTCCTGGCCGGTGCCTGGATCGCGCTGGTCGCCATGACGCTGCTGTTCGCACTGATGAAGCTGATCCGCCGCCACTACGACGGCGTCACCCGCGAGTTGGCCGAGCAGGCCGCCGAGCACGGCGACGAAATAGTGCTGCCCAGCCGCAATCACGCCCTGGTGCTGGTGTCGAAGCTGCATCTGCCCACGCTGCGTGCCCTTGCCTATGCCCGTGCGACCCGTCCGGACGTGTTGGAAGCCGTCACGGTGAGCGTCGATGACGCTGAAACCCGCGAGCTCAAGCATGAATGGGAAGAGAGCGACATCAGCGTCCCGTTGAAGGTGATCGCCTCCCCGTACCGCGAAATCACCAGGCCGGTACTTGATTACGTCAAGCGGGTCAGCAAGGAATCGCCGCGCACGGTGGTGACGGTGTTCATCCCGGAGTACGTGGTGGGTCGCTGGTGGGAACAGTTGCTGCACAACCAGAGTGCACTGCGACTCAAAGGGCGCCTGTTGTTCATGCCGGGTGTCATGGTCACATCGGTGCCCTGGCAGCTGACGTCCTCGGAACGGATCAAGACGCTGCAGCCGCGTGTCGCGCCCGGGGACGCCCGACGGGGCATATTCGATTGAACCTCGAATCCGCCGGCGGGGAACTGACTTTGGTCACCGGCGCCCCCGCCAATGGCGGCAGCTGCATCGCGCATCACGAGGGCCGGGTGGTCTTCGTCCGTTATGCGCTGCCCGGGGAGCAGGTACGGGTGCGGGTCACCGCTGACCGCGGATCCTATTGGCACGCAGAGGTTGTCGAGGTGCTGGAGCCGTCGGGAGACCGCACGGATTCACTGTGCCCGATCGCCGGCGCTGACGGTGCCGGATGCTGCGACCTGGCCTTCGCCGCGCCCGCGGCGGCACGTGACCTCAAGGCGCAGGTGGTGGCCAACCAGCTGGACCGGCTGGGCGGACACAGCTGGTCGGGGATCGCTGAAACGCTGTCAGCCGACGGGCCGACCGGCTGGCGCACCCGGGTTCGCCTCGAGGTCGGATCCGACGGCCGCCCCGGGTTTCATCGCTACCACAGCGACGAGTTGGTTACCGATCTGCGCTGCGGACAGTTGCCGGCCGGGATGCTCGACGGGCTGTCCGGCACCGAGTGGCCGGCCGGTGCGCACCTGCACGTGGTCGTCGACGACGACGGTGAGCGGCACGTGCTGCATACAGCCAGGCAGGGTAAGCGCACGGTGTCGAAGGTGATCGAAGGCGACTACCACGCCGTGCAGCGGGTGGGTACGCGCAGCTGGCGAGTACCGGTGACGGGGTTCTGGCAGTCGCATCGCGAAGGCGCGCGGGTGTACAGCGAGCTGGTTGCGGACTGGGCCCAACCGGCGTCCGGGGCGACGGCCTGGGACCTCTATGGCGGAGCCGGGGTCTTCGCCGCCGTGCTCGGCGCCGCGGTGGGGGAGTCGGGCCGGGTGCTGACCGTAGACACGGCGCGCGGCGCGTCGGGGGCGGCACGTGCCGCCCTGGCCGACCTGCCGCAGGTCGAGGTCGTCACGGATTCGGTGCGACGGACGCTGGCCGGGCAGGACAGGGGTGCCGACGTCGCGGTGCTGGACCCGCCGCGCACCGGCGCCGGTCGCGAGGTGATCGATCTGCTGGCCGCCGCCGGTGTGTCGCGGGTGGTGCACATCGGTTGTGAGGCAGCATCTTTCGCCCGCGATATCGGGTTGTACCTCGGGCACGGCTACGCCGTCGGGGAGATCAGGGTGTTCGACGCTTTCCCACTGACCCATCACGTCGAGTGCGTCGCGTTGCTGACCCGTTAGTCCGGACGTCGCGACAGGCTAGACTCCTTCGCGGTGTGCCGGGAAGTCTGGTCGGCGATGTCTTGTTGTCGAACCGAAAGGCTTGAGCGGTTGCTGTCGTGAGCGAGACTGCCCGTTACGCACTGATCGTCTTGTTCACCAGCGCCGTCGGATTGATCGCGGTCCTCGCGAACCGGCTCACCGAGCGGGTGAAGATCCCGGTGCCGCTGCTGGTCCTGGTCGGAGCGGCCGTGGCGGTGCACGCGGTGCCGGTGGTGCAGCCGCCATCCGAGCGGACGGTGGAGCGGGTGCTGACCATCGCGCTGGTGCTGGTGCTGTTCGACGGCGGGATGCACATCGGTCCCGCGCGGTTCCGCGCGGCGGCCGGTCCCATCCTGTCCGTCGGGGTGCTGGGCACCGCGCTCACCGCCGCCGGGGCGGCGCTGATGTTGCATTACGCGTGCGGAATCAATTGGTACGCGGCGGTTCTGGTGGCTACCGCGGTGGCTCCCACCGATCCGGCCGTGGTCTTCTCCGTGCTGGGCAAACGCGAGATCTCCGGTCGCAGCAGCACCATCCTGGAGGGTGAGTCCGGCGCCAACGACCCGGTCGGCATCTCCCTGATGGCCAGTCTGATCGCCGCGGGTGGTCTCAGCGCGGCCGGGTTCGCCGGTGTGGGAACGCAATTCGTGCTGCAGATGGCGATCGGTGGTGCCGTCGGAGTACTCGGCGGCCGGGCCCTGCTCGTATTCATGCGCCGCGTGGCCCTGCCCAGCGAGGGCCTCTACCCGCTGCGGACACTGGCCTCGGCGCTGATGATGTACGGCATCGCCACGCTCGCGCACGGCTCGGGGTTTCTGGCGGTGTTCGTCGCGGGCATCGTGATCGGTGACGCGCGCGCCCCGTACAAGCCGGAGATCAAGCGGTTCCACGCCGCGCTGGCGGGGCTGGCCGAGATCATTGCCTTCACCGTGCTCGGGCTGACCGTCGACATCGGCGTGCTCGCCCACCCGGATGTCTGGATTCCCGGGCTGATCCTGGGCGTGGGCCTGACCGCTCTGATCCGGCCGTTGGCGGTGAGCGCGTGCCTGATGCCGGTGCGACTGGAGCGCAACGAGCGCAGCTTCATCCTCTTCGCCGGCCTCAAGGGGGCGGTGCCGATTCTGCTCGGTGAGTTCCTGCGGGCCGCCCATATCGCCGAGGCCGAACGGCTGTACGGCATCGTGGTCGTCGTCGTCATCTTCTCCGTCCTGGTGCAGGGCAGCTCGGTGCCCGGCGTGGCGAGGCTGTTGCGGTTACCGATGCGGACCGTTGAGACGCAGCCGTGGGAGATCGGGGTCCGGCTCGCCGACGAACCCCACGGCGTCCACCGCTTCACGGTCGCCCGGGGCTCCACCGCGCAGGGATGCACGGTCGAGGGGCTCGGTGACCAGGTCGGTGACATCTGGGTGAGCATCGTGGTGCGCACCACCGGTGTGGTGCCGGTGCGCGGCGACACCGAACTGCAGGCCGGCGACGAGGTCGTCGTTCTGGCGGATCCCGAACTGCATGACACGCTCGCCGAACTGTTCGGTGCCTCATAGGGCGGCTGCTCGCCCTGCTGCGGTTGCGCGCGCTGCGTAGACTGGCCAGATGCTGGAACAGATCCGCGGGCCCGCCGATCTGCAGCACCTTTCGCAACAGCAGCTCCGCGACTTGGCACAAGAGATCCGCGAGTTCCTGATCCACAAGGTTGCTGCCACCGGAGGACACCTCGGCCCCAACCTCGGTGTCGTCGAACTGACCCTCGCCTTGCACCGGGTGTTCGACTCGCCGCACGACCCGATCATCTTCGACACCGGTCATCAGGCCTACGTGCACAAGATGCTGACCGGTCGCGCCCACGAGTTCGAGACACTGCGCAAGAAGGGCGGCCTGTCGGGATACCCGTCCCGCGCCGAGAGTGAGCACGACTGGGTTGAATCCAGCCATGCCAGCGCGGCGCTGTCGTATGCGGACGGCCTGGCCAAGGCGTTCGAGCTCACCGGACACCGCAACCGGCACGTTGTCGCGGTGGTCGGGGACGGCGCGCTCACCGGCGGCATGTGCTGGGAGGCGCTGAACAACATCGCCGGCTCACAACGTCCGGTGATCATCGTCGTCAACGACAACGGACGCAGCTACGCGCCGACGATCGGCGGGGTGGCCGACCACCTGGCCACCCTGCGATTGCAGCCGGCCTACGAACGACTCCTGGAGCGGGGCCGCAACGCAATGCAGGCGGTGCCGGTGGTCGGCGAGGTCGCCTACCACTTCATGCACAGCGTCAAGGCCGGCATCAAGGACTCCCTGTCGCCACAGCTGCTGTTCACCGACCTCGGCCTGAAATACGTCGGTCCGGTCGACGGCCACGACGAGCGGGCGGTGGAGGTCGCGCTGCGCAGTGCCCGCGGCTTCGGCGCCCCGGTGATCGTGCACGTCGTCACTCGCAAGGGGATGGGATACGGCCCGGCCGAGGCCGACGAGGCCGAGCAGATGCACTCCACGGTGCCGATCGACCCGATCACCGGCGTGGCCACCAAGGTGGCGGGCCCGGGCTGGACGTCGACATTCGCCGAGGCGCTGATCGACGTCGGTCGAAAGCGCCGCGACATCGTGGCCATCACCGCGGCGATGCCCGGACCCACCGGACTCTCGGCGTTCGGCGAGGTGTTTCCCGACCGGTTGTTCGACGTCGGCATCGCCGAGCAGCATGCGATGACGTCGGCGGCCGGGCTGGCGATGGGCGGAATGCACCCGGTGGTCGCGATCTATTCGACGTTCCTGAACCGGGCCTTCGACCAGATCATGATGGATGTGGCGTTGCACAAGCTGCCCGTCACCATGGTGCTCGACCGCGCCGGGGTCACCGGCAACGACGGCGCCAGCCACAACGGCATGTGGGACCTGTCGATCCTGGGAGTGGTGCCCGGCATGCGCGTGGCGGCGCCCCGCGACGCCACCCGGCTGCGCGAGGAACTCGGCGAGGCGCTCGACGTCAATGACGGCCCCACCGCTTTGCGTTTCCCCAAAGGCGATGTAGGCGAAGACATTCCGGCGTTGGAGCGACGCGACGGGGTGGACGTGCTGGCGGTGCCGGCCGCGGGCTTGAACACCGACGTGTTACTGGTGGCGGTCGGCGCGTTCGCCTCGATGGCCCTGGCCGTCGCGAAGCGTCTGCTCGACCAGGGGATCGGTGTGACCGTCATCGACCCGCGCTGGGTGCTGCCGGTGCCCGTCGCGGTGCGCGAGCTGGCGGTGCAGCACAAGCTGCTGGTCACCTTGGAGGACAACGGGTTGGCCGGAGGTGTGGGCTCGGCGGTATCGGCCGCGCTGCGGGCAGCCGACATCGACATCCCCTGCCGCGACGTCGGGCTCCCGCAGCAGTTCTACGAGCACGCGTCACGTGGTGAGGTGCTCGCCGAGCTGGGGCTCACCGACCAGGATGTGGCCCGGCGGATCACGGGTTGGGTTGCGGCGCTGGGGACTTCGCCGGTGGAGCAGTCCGCGATCAGCGAGCAGCTGGACTAGCGCGTTCGGCGATCTCCACGGTCAGCCCGGGCCAGGGCCGCAGCGCCGCGATGTTGTGAGCCCGGATATGCTGCGGCGGCAAACGCAGGGTCGTCCTCCCGACCAGTCGGGCGAGCATCACCATCATCTGAGTGATCGCGATGGACGAGCCGATGCATCGATGCAGCCCACGGCCGAACGGGATGAACTCGTACGGTGTCGGTTTGCGATAGTCGGGTGCGGCAGAATCCCAACGTTCGGGACGGAATTCCCATGGTTCGGGCCAAAGCTCGGGAAGCCGGTGGGTGACGTAGGCGCTGAAAATCAGGCGCTGGCCGGCCCGGATCGGGTGCCCCTCGAACCGCAAGTCACGCTTCACTTTTCGTGCCGAGTTCGTCGTGCACAGCCGCACTGTCTCGTGCACGACGCCGTTGAGATAGGTCAGGTCCCTGAGGGTGGCCGGGGTTGGTGGCCGGCCGTTCAGTACCCGACGCACCTCGGCGGCGGCGGCGTCCCAGGCGCCTGGAACCGTCAGCAATGCGTAGATCGCCCACGCGAGAGCCCCGCTGGTGACCTCGTAGCCGTCTGCGATCAGTGAGACGATCATGTCTCGAATCTCGTTGTCGCTCAGTGATTCACAGCGATCAGCGCGACCACTGATCAACGTCGTCAGCATGCGGTCGTCGGCTCTGGGCCGCAGGCGGGAGTCGGCTATCACCGCGTCGACGAGTTCATCGATGCGTTCTCGCGAGGCTTTTGCCCGGCGCGCGAAGGGTGACCCGAGCCACCGATGCAGCCGTCTCCTGCTCGGATTGAGATTTGTAAGGTCGATCAGCGGCTGCAGCTGTTCACCGAGGTAGTCGGCGTGGACCGCGATACGCGGACCGAACAGGCACTCGGCGGTGTTGCGCCGGATCACCGAGCGAAATTGCTGGAAGATGTCGACTCGCGTCCCCGGCAGCCAGGCATCGATCACGGCGTCGGTGTTGACAGCCATTGTCTGCACATAGTCTCCGACCCGCCTGTGCTGCAGTGCCGGAAGCGCGAAGCCACGCCGCCGGCGATGGTCGTCGCCATCGCTGACGATCAGCGCCGTCGGGCCGTCTACTGGGATCAACTCCTCGAACGCTTCCCTCCAACTGAACGCGTCGGAATTGGTGAAGACGAACTCGTTGGCTGCGGCGCCTAGCAGGATCACCGTGTCGCGACGACGGACGTTGATTACGGGGCCCCGTTGCCGGTACAGCGTCAGCAACGCCTCGCACGGCGGAAACGCACATAGCCGAGGATGTTCCGCCACGTTGGCCTCCTCACGAGCGTCGGTCAGCGAAAGGCTATCGCTGCCGATCACGAACATGTTAAGCTCCGTTATACGAATCAATAAGATCCGAAATGCGGATCGCAACGGGTAGGACGAACGATGGACCACGAACTTCTGTTTTTCGAGGACGAGGCGGCGTACACCATGCCGCAAGCCACCTTCAACGCCTACAACTGCGAGTAACGGTCCAGGTCAGGAGACGCGCGTCAGTCGGTTTCGGCGCCGGACTGCGGGGCCTGGGTCACCGCGGCGGCCAGCGCCTGGACGACGAGTTCGCGCTGCCACGGCCGTGCGTGACCCGCGCGCAGGTATTCGTCGGTGATGGCGACCGGGTCGCTGCCGCCCGCGGCGAGCGCCTCCCAGTCCCAGCACAGCCGGCGCACCAGATCCGGCGCGATCAGGTTCTCCGTTGGGATTCTGACTTGCTCGGACAAGGCGCCCAGCGCCGCTCGGGCGACTTCCAGCCGGGCGGCGGCGTCGGGCTTGCGCCGACTCCAGCGCGCGGGTGGAGGCGGTCCGGCGGATTGCTCCGCGACGTCCGGCAGGTCCGGATTCTGCCGGGCGGCCTCCAGCGCCGCCAACCACATCGGCGCGCTGCGCCGCTGATTGCGTCCGCCGAACACGGGCAGTGCCACCAGTTCGTCGATCGAAGTCGGGTTGGCCAGGGCGGCGTCGATGATGGCCGAATCCGGCAGGATGCGGCGCGGCGCGATGTCGCGGCGTTGCGCGATCCGGTCGCGGGTGGTCCACAGTTCGCGGACCGCGGCCAGTGCCCGGCGGTCGTGCACCTTGTGGATGCCCGACGTGCGACGCCAGCGGTCGCGCCGGGTGGGTACCGCGGCCGAACGCTCCTCGGAGGTCCGCAGATGTTCGAATTCCTGTGCGGCCCAATCTGTTTTACCTTGCTCGGCCAACACCCGGGCGACCGCTTCACGCAGCTCGATGAGCAGTTCCACGTCCAGCGCGGCGTAGTTGAGCCAGGCCGACGGTAACGGCCGCTTGGACCAGTCGGCGGCGCCGTGCCCCTTGGCCAGGCCCTGGCCCAGCAGCCGCTCGACCATGGTCGCCAGATTGACCCGGTCGAAGCCAGCCAGCCGGCCGGCCAGTTCGGTGTCGTACAACGCCGGCGGGCGCATCCCGACCTCGGCCAGGCAGGGCAGGTCCTGGTCGGCGGAGTGCAGGATCCATTCGTCCTGGCCCAGTACTTCGGCCACGGGCCGCAACACGTCCAGTGGGTCCCCGCCGTGGCTGACCGGGTCGATCAGCACGGTGCCCGCGCCGGACCGGCGAACCTGGATCAGATAGGCCCGGTTGGAGTAGCGGAAGCCCGAGGCCCGTTCGGCGTCCACGGCGAACGGGCCTCGGCCGCGGTCGAGTTGTTCGGCCGCCGCGGCGATGTCGCTGGCGTATACGGACAGGTTCGGCATGCCGTCGGCCGGTTGCAGGAGCAGCGGAACTTCGGGCTCCGTGCTGCCCGGCGGATCGGTCTCCGCCGGAGACGGGTCGGGGCACATGTCAGGCGCGTGACCGTGAACTCAGGTCGGTGACACCAGCCGGCGGCAGACCCGCGGCGTGTTCGAGGACGTCGCAGAACGCCTCGACGTGGCTGCCCACATCCGGGGTGGTGGCGGTCCACGATGCGCGTAGCTCCAGCTGGTGGGCGCGCGGCGGACCGGAGATGTCGCCGTAGCGCACCGACGTGGTGGCGGTGACCGTCCCGCCCAGGGCGGTCATGTGTTTGGTGTGCGAGTCCAGCGCCTCGGCCAGCCAACTCCACGCGACTTCCGGCAGCAGGGGATCGATGGCCTCGTGCGAGTCCAGGTCCGCCTGAATGTAGGCGACGAGACGGATCGTGCCGTCCCAGGCGTCGGAGCCCTCGGGGTCGTAGAGCAGGATGAGCCTGCCGAACGCGTCACCCTCGGACCGCTCGGGAATGATTTCCAGGTCCGGGTGCTTGACCTCGGCGCCCAGCGCGTAGCTGAACGGCGCCAGCCGCTGGGGCGGGCGGATGGGGCCGAGTTCGATCTCGGGCCGCACGGTGACACCGTTCATCGCCGCGACCGCTTCGCGGAATGGCTCGGGTTCGACGGCTGATGTCATGAATTTCGACGGTAGACCCATCGGCCGACACGCGCGCACAGGCGCGCCGAATCAGGCTCAGCTCTGCGGACGGCCGTCAAACCGGGCGGGGCGCTTCTCGCGATGTGCGGCCAGCCCTTCGCGCACGTCAGGGCCGCTGAAGCCGATGAATTCCAGGCCGAGCGAGGTCTCGAAGGCGGGGGCGAACATGCGATACCAGTGGTTGAGGCTGTGCTTGGTCCACCGGATCGCATGCTGCGCGCCGGCGGCCAGATTCTCGGCCACGCGGGTTGCGGTGGCCAGCACGTCGTCGTCGTCGACGCAGGTCGAGACCAGGCCGATCCGCTCGGCTTCTTCGCCGGAGAGCGTCTCGCAGGTCAGCAGGTAGTACTTGGCCTTGGCCATCCCGACCAGCAGCGGCCAGCAGATCGCGGCGTGATCGCCGGCGGCGACGCCCAGCTTCGTGTGCCCGTCGATGATCTTGGCAGTCCGTCCCGCCACCGAGATGTCGGCCAGCAGCGCCACCACCAGCCCGGCGCCCACGGCAGGCCCCCTGATCGCCGACACCACCGGCTTGTCGAAATTGACCAGGTTGAGTACCAGGTCGCGGGCCTCGCGCATGATGCGGATGCGGCCCTCGTAGTCGCCGATCGTCTCGTCGATCAGGTCGAAGCTGCCGCCGGAGGAGAACGCCTTGCCCTCGCCGCGGACCAGGACGACGTTGACGTCGGGGTCGCGGTTGATCACCGGCCAGATGTCGGCCAGGTCGCGGTGCATCTGGGGTCCGACCGAGTTCAGTCCGGGGGCGTCGAGCACCAGGTTGAGGATTCCGTTGTCGCCGCGTTCGCAGCGCAGACTGGGAAAGTCGTCATAAGTTGCGGGCATCCCGGCTGATGTTACGCAGCGGTGGCAGCGGCTTTCGCTTCTGGCAGCATTGACCGCGATGAACACAACCCGTCGCGACCTCCCCTCGTCGCCCTATCTGGCCGCGGTAGCCGGCCGCAAACCCAGCCGGGTGCCGGTGTGGTTCATGCGGCAGGCTGGCCGTTCGCTGCCCGAGTACCGGGCGCTGCGCAAACAGCACAGCATGCTGGCCGCGTGCTTCGAGCCGGAGGTGGCCTGCGAGATCACGCTGCAGCCGGTGCGCCGCTACGGCGTGGACGCCGCGATCCTGTTCTCCGACATCGTGGTACCGCTGCGTGCCGCCGGGGTGGATCTGGACATCGTTCCCGACGTAGGCCCGGTGATCGCCGATCCGATCCGCACCGCGGCCGACGTCGACGCCATGAAACCTCTTGACATGCAAGCGGTTCAGCCGGTGCTGGACACCGTCGGGCTGTTGGTGGCCGCCCTCGGTGACGTGCCGTTGATCGGGTTCGCCGGTGCGCCGTTCACGCTGGCCTCATACCTGGTCGAGGGCGGGCCCAGCCGCAACCACGCCCGAACCAAGGCGATGATGCTTGCCGAGACGGCGACGTGGCACGCGCTGCTGACGAAACTGACCGACCTCACCATCGCGTTCCTGCGCGGTCAGATCGAGGCCGGGGTGGACGCGATCCAGATGTTCGATTCGTGGGCGGGGACGCTGTCGCTGGCCGACTACCGGCAGTATGTGCTGCCGCACAGCTCCCGCGTTTTCGCCACGCTGGCCGAACACGGCGTGCCGATGACGCATTTCGGCGTCGGCACCGCCGAGTTATTGGGTGCCATGTCAGAGGCGGTGCAGCCTGGAGGTGCCCGCGTGGTCGGCGTCGACTGGCGGACCTCGCTGACCGACGCCGCGAGCCGGGTCATTCCCGGCACGGCGCTGCAGGGAAACCTTGACCCAGTGGTGGTGCTGGCGGGCTGGGAGGTGGCCCAACGCGCCGCGCGCTCGGTCGTCGAAGACGGGCGTCGCGCCGTCGACGCCGGGGCGGCAGGCCACGTCTTCAACCTGGGACACGGAGTGCTGCCGGAAACCGACCCCGGCGTGCTGACCGAGCTGGTGGCGCTGGTCCAGTCGCTATGACCCGCTCGTATTGTGTTGTGGGCGGGGGTATTTCGGGATTGACAGCGGCTTATCGCCTGCGGGTTGCGGTCGGCGACGAGGCCAGCATCACATTGTTCGACCCGGCCGATCGCCTCGGCGGCATCCTGCGCACCGAGGTGGTCGGTGGCCAGGACATGGACCTGGGTGCCGAGGCGTTCGTGGCCCGCCGGCCCGAGATGCCGGCGCTGCTGGCCGAGTTGGGGCTGTCGCACCTGCAACGCGCCACCACCGGTGTGCGTCCCCTGATCTATAGCGGCCGGCAGCTGCACGCTCTGCCGTCGGACACCGTGGCCGGGATCCCGTCGTCGGCCGCCTCGGTGAGCGGGCTGGTGGACGACGAGACGCTGGCACGCATCGAGGCGGAACCGCAGCGGCCGCTGGACTGGACACCCGGCAGCGATCCCGCGGTGGGTGAGCTGGTGGCCGACCGGTTCGGAGAGCAGGTGGTCACCCGCTCGGTGGAGCCCCTACTGGCGGGGGTCTATGCGGGCTCGGCGGCGACGATCGGACTGCGCGCGGCGGTGCCCACCGTGGCGGCGGCCCTGGACCGCGGTGCCACCAGCCTCACCGACGCTGTCCTGCACTGCCTGCCGCCGGCGGGCGGGGGACCGGTGTTCGGTTCGTTGCAGGGCGGCTATCAGGTGCTGCTCGACGAACTCGTGGCACGCAGCCGAATTCGCTGGGTGCGGGCCGGGATTCGGACGCTGGAGCCGGGCTGGACGTTGCACGACGAGGCCGGCGCCAGCTGGTCCGCGGACGCGGTGGTCCTCGCGGTTCCGGCGGCACAGCTGGCCCGCCTGGTCGCGACGATCGCGCCCCGCACGTCGGCGGCCGCCGGCCGGATCGTGACCGCGTCGGCGGCGGTGGTGGCACTCGCGGTGCCGGCGGACACCGCCTTTCCGCAGTCCTCCGGCGTGCTGGTAGCGAGCGGAGAACCGTTGCACGCCAAAGCGATAACGTTGTCGTCGCGCAAATGGGGTGGCGGTGGCGACGTGCAGTTGCTGCGGCTGTCGTACGGGCGGTTCGGCGACGACATCGCGGCCACGACCCCTGACGATGAACTGCTCGCATGGGCCCGCCAAGACATCGCCGACGTGTTCGGGCTGACCGTCGACCCGGTCGACGCACGCGTGCAGCGCTGGATCGAAGCGATGCCGCAGTACGGTCCTGGGCATGCGGAGCTGATCGCCGAGCTACGCGCCGGCCTGCCCCCGGCGCTCGCCGTCGCGGGCAGTTACCTGGACGGGATCGGTGTGCCGGCCTGTGTCGGGGCGGCCGGGCGGGCGGTCACCGGCCTGGTGGCACCATAGGAGTCATGGCACGCCTGGACTTCGACGCCCTCAACGCAACCATCCGCTACCTGATGTTCTCGGTGTTCTCGGTGCGGCCCGGCGAGCTGGGCGACCAGCGCGACGCCATCATCGACGAGACCGCCACCTTCCTGAAGCAGCAGGAAGAGGCTGGCGTGGTCGTTCGCGGCCTCTACGACGTGGCCGGCCTGCGTGCGGACGCCGACTTCATGATCTGGACGCACGCCGAAC
The DNA here is from genome assembly GCF_031583025.1 of Mycobacterium sp. Z3061. NCBI lineage: Bacteria > Bacillati > Actinomycetota > Actinomycetes > Mycobacteriales > Mycobacteriaceae > Mycobacterium > Mycobacterium pumcae. The sequence continues at coordinate 2,569,764 of NZ_CP134062.1, forward strand.
GAATCGAGGCGCTGCAGGCGACGTACGCCGACTTCCGGCGCACCACCACGCTGGGCCGGGCGTGCACACCGGTGTGGAGCAGTGTGGCGCTGCACCGTCCCGCGGAGTTCAACAAGAGCCACATCCCGGCTTTCCTGGCCGGCGAGGAGCCCGGCAACTACATCTGCGTCTATCCCTTTGTGCGGTCGTATGAGTGGTATCTGCTGCCCGACGACGAACGACGGCGAATGCTCGCCGAGCACGGGATGGCGGCGCGCGAGTACAAGGACGTCCGCGCCAACACGGTGCCCGCCTTCGCGCTGGGCGACTACGAGTGGCTGCTGGCGTTCGAGGCGCCCGAGCTGTATCGCATCGTCGACCTGATGCGAGAACTGCGCGCCACCGACGCACGCCGGCACACCCGCGAGGAGACGCCCTTCTATACCGGGCCACGGGTGGGCGTCGAGCAGTTGGTGAACGCGCTGCCGTGACGGCATTCGATCCCACCGACGCGGCCCGTTTCGAGGAGAGTTACCGCGACGAGCGGGTGGTGCGTGGCCTGCCCGCCGCGACGCCGTGGGACATCGGCGGCCCGCAGCCCGTCGTCCAGCAACTCGTTGCGGTGGGGGCGGTGCGGGGTGAGGTGCTCGATCCCGGAACGGGGCCCGGTCACCACGCCATTCACTATGCTTCGCAAGGTCTTTCGGCGACGGGCATCGACGGGTCGGCCGCCGCGATCGAACGCGCCCGGGAGAACGCCGCGAAGGCCGGCGTATCGGTCGATTTCCGGGTCGCCGACGCCACCAAGCTCGAGGGCCTCGACGGCCGGTTCGACACCGTCGTGGACTGCGCGTTCTATCACACCTTCATCACCGCGCCGGAGTTGCAGAAGTCCTATGTGCAAGCCCTGCACCGGGCGACTCGTCCGGGTGCGCGGTTGTTCATGTTCGAGTTCGGCGTGGGCGAGGTCAACGGCTTCAAGATGTTGCGGTCGGTGTCTGCCGACAACTTACGGGAGGTTCTTCCGCTGGGCGGCTGGGAGATCACCTACCTGGGGCCGACCACCTACCAGATCAACGTCAGCCCCGAATCGATCGAGCTGACCGCCGCGCGTAACCCGGACATGGCCGCTGAGGTGGAAACCATGCTGGCGCAGTACCGGGCGATGGAGCCGTGGCTGGCCACTGGGCGCGTGCACGCGCCGTTCTGGGAAGTGCACGCGACACGGGTGGGCTGAACGGGTTGCGTTGACGCGAAACTGAAACCACGGCGATGCCTGCCGGCGTGTCGTGTGCGCTGGTGCAGTGTCGCGACAACGGGGGTGGACGCCTCAGCCCTCGTCTGGGACCAGCGTCAGCGAGATGGAGTTGATGCAGTAGCGCAGATCGGTGGGCGTCGGGTAGCCCTCGCCGGCGAACACGTGGCCCAGATGGCTGTGGCAGTTCGCGCACAGCACCTCGGTGCGGGTGGTGCCCATCGAATGGTCGGGACGCAGCACCACAGCGTCCGAACTCGACGGGTCGAAGAACGACGGCCACCCGCAGTGCGAGTCGAATTTCTCTGTGCTGCGGAACAATTCGGCACCGCACGCGCGACAGTTGTAGACGCCCTTGGTCTTGGTGTCGGTGTACCTGCCGACGAACGGCCGCTCGGTTCCGGCGCGCCGCAGCACGTCGAACTCCTGCGGGTTGAGTTTCTTGCGCCACTCGTCGTCGGAAAGTTGCAGTTTCGGGCGCGCGAGTTCAGTCATCGCTTCTCCTCATCGCTGGCTTCTGCCCCCACGCTAGCGCGCTCGGCCGGCAGCCACGTCGGGTCGATCCCGTCGTCCAATCGGTTCTCTGCCTTCGCGTCCAGATAGCGGAAGTAGAGCACTGTGAACGTCACGATCAGTACCAGAGACCAACCGTAGGTGATCTTGAGGTATTCCAGGGCCCGTCCCCACCGCATCCAGTTGAAGAGCAGCCAGCGGTCCAGCGTCATGAAACCGTAGATTCCCAGCCACGCCGGCCAGTTGCGGATCACCGAGTTGGGCAGCACGACCGTCATCAGGAACGGGAACAACATCATCGAGTAGTAGCCCTGTGCCAGCGACATCACCAGCCACGACCACAGCAGCAGCACCCCGGACGATGTGGTGAACCAGAACAGCGGGTCTCGGGTGCGGTAGTAGCGGTACAGCAGCCACAGCGCGCCGATCGCGATCGCGGTGAACAGCAGCCGCAGCGCGATGATCAGCCAGAAAGGCAGGCCGAAATAGACACCGTTGCCCTCGATCGAGCTGTTGAAGTAGTCGCGGGTGCCCAGGATGTAGGGCACCGTCCGGGTGAAGAAGTCCATCGGGTGGGGCACCAGGGGGATCGCGGCGAGGTTGGCGACCAGGGGGACCAGGAACGCCATCGCCAGCGCCCGCCACTGGCGGTTGAGCAACGGCAGCAACAACAGCGGACCCAGCAGCGGTTTGAGCACCAGCGTCAGCCCGATCGCCAGGCCGGCCCACCACTGGCGGCTGGCCCTGCCGTCGAGCAGCCACTTCAGGAACAGCACCTCCAGCAGCAGGATGCAGCCGTTGATGTTGGTGAACACCAGAGTGTTGGTGACGGTCTCGGTGCAGAACATCGCCAGGATGAGGGCGGGTGCGGCCACCGAGGACAAGGTGAAGTTGAACATTCGCAGCAACAGGTAGGCGGCGACCAGGATGGCGACGGTGTTGATCGAGATGAACAGGTAGCGCGACGGCGCGAACGGCAGGTAGCCGAAGGGCGCCATCAGCAGTGTGCCGCCCGGCGGATACAGGTAGTGCGGGTCGACGTAGTCGAAATGCTCGTTGTAGATGTCCCAGCCGTGCCGGAAGTTCAGCACCGCCCGGTAGACCGGCTTGAAGTCGTCGGTGATGTTGCCGTTGGTGGTGAGCACGATGCTGCGGTGCAGTACCGACAGGATGGCCGCGGGCCACAACACCGCCCGCAGCACGGATGCCGTGGTCGATGGGCCGGGACGAAATGCGGCCTGCACCGATGCGCGTAAGCCGGTTCTGGTCGAGTCAGCTGCCGTCACCAGCGCACCGTACACCGGCGCGCGAGATGTCGAGTCGTCAGGCAGGGCAGTACGTGTCGGTTCCCGGAAGCTTGCCGGAGTCCAGGTAGCCGACCAGTGGGGGAACCGCGCACGACGAATAAATGCTGGCCCCGTGGCCGATGCCCTGCCACATCACCCGCTTGCTGGCGGCGTTGGCGTTGATGACGGTTGCCGCGGTCGCGGCGACGCCCTCGTTGCCCGCGATCGGGTCGTTCTGCACACCCAGCAGCAGCACGTCGATCTTGAGGTCTTTCGGCGCCTGCGGGGTCGAACCGGTGGGCCAGTGCACGCATTTGACCAGGTTCAGCGCTGCGACCGCACCGAACTGGGGGTAGAGCTTGCCCCAGGCGACCACCAATTCGCGCACCCGGTCCGGGGTGGGCCGGTTCACCGCGTCGCTGCAGCCGTTGACGAATTGGCCGTCGCTGTCGCGGATGCTCTCGGCGCGGTTGATCAGATTGTTGAGCTGGTTCTCGTCACCGGATCGGGCGGCCGCGAGGGCGTTCGCCAGACTGACGGTGGTGTTGACCCGGTCGCCGGTCGGAAAGCCCAGGGCGGTGCTGATCGCGTTGGCGATCGAGGCTACCGACGCGCGCACGCCCTTGCTCGTCTTGGCGTCGGTCAGCAACGCGCTGACCGCACCCTTGGGATCGGGACCCAGCGCACAGTTCACCGCCACACACTGTGCCGCGAACGCGTCGAGCGCGGCCTGTTCGCCCTTGACCTGTTGTTCGGCCGCGGCTTCGGCGCTGGCGCCGATGGCGACGGGCGAATCGACGATCAGCCTGGCGACCTTGTCGGGACGGGAGCCGGCATAGGTGAGCGCGAGCTGGGCGCCGTTACCGATCCCGACCAGCGCGACCGCAGGCACATCCCAGAGGTTGCGCAAGCGCTCGATGTCTGAGGCCGCGTGCGCGTTGTCGTACGCGGAATCACCGGGCGCAATGGCGTCGGTGCAATTGGTGGTCGCGGTGTTGGAGATCTCGGAGAGGTTGGCCACCGGGTCGTCGCCGGTCTGGAACTGAGCCTGATCACGCATGTTGTCGCGGTCGAGGCGGTCGCGGCAGTCGATCGGGCTCGACATCCCGAGACCGCGGCGGTCGATGGCCACGATCGGGTGGCTGTCCAGCACATCCGCGCCGGCATGGGACAGCCACACCGGTAGCTGGGTGGACGACGCGATGTCAGAACCGGTGGTGAAGACCAGCGGGCCGGCGTCCTTCGGCGTCTTCGCTGATTTGGCGCGCACCACACCGATGCTCACCGACCCTGACCCACCGTTGACCGGATCCAGGTCGGCGTCGAAGGTGGCGCAGTCCAGCTTGACGCCCGGGGCGCCCGGGACGCCCGCGTCGGCATTGACCTTGGAGGTGCAGTCACGCCAGGACAGGTCGTTCTTCGGTGCCGCGATCGGCGGGGGACCGCTGGGCGGCGGTTTGGTGGTGGCCGCGCCCTGCGGCCGGGCACCGGAGTCGGTGGCGAAGCGCGGATCGGCGCCGAACACCGGAATGCAGCCGGCGAGAACTGTCGTCGCAGCCAGCAGGATCGTGGCGGACGTGAGGTGCCGACGCATGCCGACCACAGTAGCGGGAAGCCGCTGGCTAGTTCTTGACGTAGCGCGTGTAGAGATAGCCGGCGTCGTCGCTCAGGACGTGGGCGCACCGCATCCGCGTCGCCACCTGCCCGGGTCCCGCGGCGATCCGGTGCGCCTGCCCGCCGACCACCAGCGGCGCGATCGTCAGGCACAACTCGTCGAGCAGGTCGGCCTCGATGAACGCGCCGAGCAGCGTCGGCCCGCCTTCGGTCAGCACACAGCGCAGGCCACGGTCGGCCAGCGCGGCAACCAGCACGGACACGTCAACCTCGGCGGGGTCGTCACCTGAGCAGTCGACCACCTCAGCGCCCAACCCCACCAGGTGGCGGCGGGTGTCGCCGGCGGCCGCGGTGCAGGTCATGATCAACGGCGGCACCTCGGTGCGGGTGAACACCCCCAGATCGCGGTCCAGGTGACCGGACTTCGTCACGATCGCCAGCGGCGGGATTTCGCTCTGGCCCCGGGCCTGCCGTTGTTGACGCTGCCCGACGCTCAGCTGCGCACCCGAGTAGCCCTCCGACCGCACCGTGCCGGCGCCGACCACGATGACGTCGGCGAGTTCGCGCAGCACGACGAAGACGGCCCGGTCACCGGGCCCGGCCAGCGCGCCGGACAGACCCTCCACGGTCGCGCCGCCGTCGAGGCTGGTGATGAAGTTCGCCCGCACGCAGGTACCCGCAGCGGGGTAGCCGTACAGCTGGGGCAACTCGTCGTGGACGAGTTCGCGCTGTGACCCGAGAAGTTTCAGGGACGTCTCGGCGGCCAGGCCGGATGCGATGCCGGCCTCGAAGTCGGGCATGTGGTCGATTGCAGCACGTCGCTACAGTGCCACCATGCACGGGTCCATCTCTTCGGCCGCAGTAGGTCACCTGGTGGACCGGCAGCCGGCGGTGTCACCGGAGCGGTTGATCGCCCAGCTGCGGCCGCCGCCGACGTTCGCGCAGGTGAGCTTCGCGAGCTACCGGCCCGACCCGGCAGAGCCGACTCAGGCCGCGGCGGTGGTGTCGTGTCAGGAGTTCTGTCGGCAGGCGCAGGAGCGCCGGGCCGGCCGCAAGAAGCTGTTCGGCCGACGGGAGGTGCTGCCCGGGGTCGGTCTGTACCTGGACGGCGGGTTCGGAGTGGGAAAGACGCATCTGCTCGCGTCGGCCTACTACGAGCTGCCCGGTAGCGGACCGGGCGTCCTCGACAGTCCCAAGGCGTTCGCGACCTTCGGTGAGCTGACCCAGCTGGCCGGGGTGTTCGGGTTCGTCGAGTGCATCGACTTGTTGGCCGGCTACACCGCGGTGTGCATCGACGAGTTCGAGTTGGACGATCCGGGCAACACCACGCTGATTTCGCGGATGCTGTCCTCGTTGGTCGAGCGGGGGGTCTCGGTGGCGGCAACGTCTAACACCCTGCCCGAGCAACTCGGCGAGGGCCGGTTCGCGGCCCAGGATTTTCTGCGCGAAATCAACACGCTGGCAAGCATTTTCACCACGGTGCGAATCGAAGGCCCGGACTACCGGCACCGCGACCTGCCGCCGGCGCCGCCGCCGCTGACCGATGACGAGGTTGCCGCACGTGCCGCGGAGGTCGCGGGCGCGACGCTCGATGACTTCGACGCGCTGTGTGCGCACCTGGCCACCATGCACCCGTCGCGTTACCTGACGCTCATCGAGGGAGTGACGGCGGTGTTCGTGACCGGCGTGCACGGTCTGGATGACCAGAATGTGGCGCTGCGACTGGTGGCGCTGACCGATCGGCTCTATGACGCCGGCATCCCGGTGGTGGCCTCCGGGGCCAAGCTGGACACCATCTTCAGCGAGGAGATGCTGGCCGGTGGCTACCGGAAGAAGTATCTGCGGGCCACCTCACGGCTGCTCGCCCTGACTACCCGACCGCCCGGGTCATGACGTAATCGTTCTCCAGATGGGGACCCAGGCGAAACGTTCGGGTGCCACTGACCTCGAAACCGGACTTGGCGTAAAAGCGTTGTGCCCGTTGGTTCTGCTGGTTGACGCCCAACCAGACCCGGTGGGCGCCCCACGCGGCCGCGCGGAAGAGTGCCGTGTGCATCAATGCCGCGGACACCCCGGTGCCGTGAAAGTCGGGATGCGTGTAGAGCTTTGACAGTTCCACCGGCTCATCTGGTGCGCCGCGAATCAGCATGGCGTAGCCGATGATTCGGCCGTCGAGGCGGGCGGCCAGGATTTCGCGCTGCGGGTCGGCCAGGTATTCGGCGAACCGGGCGGGGGACAGGTGGGCATCGACGAACGCGGCGACGTGTTCGGATGCCACCGCGGGTGGGCATGCCAACGGAAAAGTCTGGGCCGCAAGGGTGGCGAGCTCGCCGGCGTCCGCCGCAGCGGCGCTGTCTACCTGGTGCAGGTCAGAGGTTCCACTGCGCGAGGTGCTCACCGGTCTTGCGGTCCAGCAGGACCACCACCGACACCGGGTCGCGGTAGGCGTCCCAGTACACCCCGCCCCGGACCACCGCACCCTGCGGTGCGTTGCCCAGGGCGGCGTCCAGCCAGTCGGGTGCGTCGCACGGCCGCGGCTTGTAGGCGTCGGCGAACGGCGTGACGCCATCGAAGCTGAAGTTGGTCGCCATGATGTAGGAGTTGGGCACCCGGACCGCGCGCACCACCACGTCGGCGCGGTTCACCGCGCTGTCCGGGAAGCTTTTCACCGGAACGCCGCTGCGCGTGTAGCCGAATCCCGGTGGCGGGTCGACCGGTACGACGCTGGTCACGGTGACGTCGGCGACGTAAGTCCCGGTGTCCACCCGCAACGTGTCGCCGATGTGGCCGATCGGTGCGTCACCGGCCCGCGCGCGGGGGAGGGCGGCGTCTACCGACAGCACGCCCGCCGCCGTGACGAGGAAGGCGGAAAGGACGATCAGCCAGCGGTGCATCTTCGCCTCCTGGGCTGCCTGTTCTCCGGACCTTCGCATGATTACACACGGGGCTTCGCCGCGGGCAGGGTTGGCCCCTTCAGGTCTGGGCGGCCGGCGGAGCGGTGAAGGCTTCGAGGGCGGCGGCCAGATCGGCTTCGACGCGCTCCTTGTCCACGCCGGCTCGGTGCAGCGGGCCGGCGCCGTCCTCGGCTTCGAGCAGCGCCAGCAGCAGGTGCTCGGTGCCGATGTAGTTGTGGCCCAACCGAAGTGCTTCGCGGAACGTCAGTTCGAGGGCTTTGCGGGCGGGGCCGCTGAAGGGAATCAGCGCCGGCGGTTCGTCGGCGGGGGCGGGAAGTTGTACGGACTTTTGCAGGGCCTCGGGGTCGATCTTCTGTTGACGAATCAAAACGGTGGCCAGCGCCGCGGGGTCGGTGAGCGTGCCGAGCAGCAGATGGTCGGGGGTGATCAGATCGTTGCCGGCCTTGTGTGCGGCATTCTGCGCTGCCACGACGGCGTTCCGGGCCCGTGGGGTGAATCGGGAGAAGCCCTGCTCCGGGTCGAGCGGGGCGGCATCGGCTTTGGGGACGAACCGCTTCTGGGCGGCCTGTTTGGTGACTCCCATGGCCTTTCCGATGTCCGTCCAGGAGGCACCCGAGCGGCGGGCCTGATCGACGAAGTGCCCGATGAGGTGGTCGGCGACTTCGCCGAGACTCTCCGCGGTGAGGACGGCGTCGGTGAGCTGGTCCAAAGCGTCGCTGTGGACTTTCTTGATGGTGTCGATCAGCTCGTCGAGGCGGACGGGGTGTGCGATCTTGGTGGGCTCGACCATGTCGTCAACGTTAGGTTGACGCTGTGTTGGTGTCAACCTCGGGTTGACGCCCGGTCGTGAAAGTTCACCTGCCGTTCGTCGCCGCTCGAGATGCGGGCTGACCACCGCTTTGGGAGAATCGCTGGGCTATGAGAATCCTTCTATTCGGGGCTGTCGCGGCGGCGGCCGTTGTCGGCCTGGCGCCTGCGGTGCATGCCGATGCCAACCAGGATCAGGCTTTCCTGGTTTCGCTGGGGGCGGCCGGTCTTACCTACCGGGACCCCGAGAGTGCCATCGCGGCCGGCAAGAAGGTGTGCGAGATGGCCAACGAGGGCAAGACCGGGGTTGAGGTCGTCAAGGTCCTCCAGGACGGCAACCCCGGCCTGACGCAGGTGAATGCGGCCCGGTTCACCGCGATCTCGGCCGGCGTGTACTGCCCGGCGCAGCTGCCTCCCGCGCAGCCTGCCGGCAACGGCGGCTGATTCTCGGGCGTCACTCCTGCGGCTGGTGGTACTCGGGCCCAGCCGTGATCGCCAGAGGGCAGCGAAACTGTTGGAGCGCAGAGTGATTGCGGCCAGCGGGGAACACATGTCTAGCCAGTGCGTGCGCACCGGTATACCAATAGGAGCTGAGGGCACCGGCACGCGCGAGGGAGGATGACGTGATGACGCAGGACAACTGCCGATGAGGACAGGGCTGGCCGCGGGCGCGGCACTGGGTAGCGGCGGGTTGCTCGGCTGGGCGGGACTGCGGGCCCTGGTCGGGTGGATCGAGCGAAACCCGGATCCGCTGACGCGCGAGCAACTCCTTGCGGAACCGCAGGGCGAGGAGGTCACGATCACCCGCCCGGACGGGACCGTGCTGCGCGCTTTAGCGGCGGGCGAGGGGCCGCCGGTCGTGCTCGTGCACGGCTACAGCGTCACCCTCGCCGAATGGAACGTCGTGTGGGATGCGCTGTTAGACAGGGGATATCGCGTCATCGCTTTCGATCAGCGAGGCCACGGCCGGTCGACGCTGGGTGCGGAGGGGATCGGCTCACAGCCCATGGCAGCCGATATCGCCGCGGTGCTGGAACATTTCGACGTCGCCGACGCGGTGATCGTCGGCCATTCGATGGGCGGCTTTGTCACCATTCGCGCCCTGCTGGATCATGCCGCCGTCTCGCAGCGATTGCGCGGACTGGTGCTGTTCGCCACCTGGGCCGGCCGCGTCTTGGATGGAGCGCCGCAGAACAAGGTGCAGATTCCCTTGCTGGAACGCGGCATCATGCAGCGTTTGATCCGCTACCGGACGTTCGCGATGCTGTTCGGCGCGGCCCAATGCGGTGCGCGCCCCTCCCCGGCGATGGCCTCGGTGTTCACCGAGGGCTTCCGCCAGCACGTCGACGAGCACGGGCCGCTGCTGCCGATCGTGCGGGCGTTCTCTCGCGAAGACCGCTACCCGAGGCTGGGCGAAATCACGGTGCCGACCGTGGTCATGGTCGGAGCCTCCGACCGCACCACCCCGCCCATTCACTCGCGCCGGATGGCCGACGGCATTCCCGGGGCCCGTCTTGTCACCGTGCCGATTGCGGGGCACGCGCTGAACTGGGAAGCTCCCGATGAGCTGGTCAAGGTCATCGAATCGCTGACAGCGTAGGGTTGACTGCCACTGAGCTGCAACAGATTTGGGGATCGGACAGTACTCAGCCGCCCGGCTTGGTGGCCTGCGTCCAGGTTTGGCCGTCGAAGTAGCGCAGCAGATTCGGATTCGACGGGTCGGGGTACCAGCCCGCGGTCGATTGCCAGGCGTGTGGAACGTAGGGCTGGGATTTGGGCGAACTGGTCAGGCGCACCACCAGCGCGACGAGTCCGCCGATGAGGCCGAGGCCGACCAACCCGACCACGATCAGGATCACCAGCAGTGACATGGGTGGTCATTCTTCCAGTTTCTGGGCCAGTCGGGGTTGCGTCGGTGTCGCGTTGCGGCGAATCATCAACGCCATGGGCGGGGGCGGTCGCAGTTTCCTTGGCGCTGATGGGCGAGTGTGACCCTCAAACGCATTGACGAACTGAAGCCCGGCGACAGGATCCGCATGACGATCGGGCATGCCACTGTCGTCGAAGTCGAACCGCTTGACCGGGACCGCACAATGCTCACCTTCCGCTACGGGACGCGAAGGCCCGCCGACAACGACGTCACCGTCGATGTTCTCGAGGATGAGGAGTGGGGCTGGTAGTTACGGACGTGTGGTCGGTGCGGCAGAGATCGCACTTTCGTCCGGTCTTCTGTCGCCTTGCAAAGCGCACGAAAAGACTCGCCGAGTTTCTGCGCAGGGTGATTTTAATGGTTAACGTGCGGTAAACTAAGTGCTAACTCCCGGTGTACCAGGGAGGCCGAACCACTGCGCCTCGAGCAAGTCGGAGCCCTGCCATGTTGCCTCGCATCACTGTCGCTGCCAGGTCCTTTATCGCCGCGGTCTCGCTCCTGAACGGCGCCACAATCGTCTGCGCCGGCACCGCGTCGGCTGACCCGAGCCAGGACGAACAGTTCCTGGCCCTGCTCGACCAAAAGGGCGTCTCGGCGCTCTCGGGCGTGCCGGCCCTCATCGCCACGGCGCACCAGATATGCGGCGGTCTGTCGTCCGGCGTGTCGGCGGACGCCTTGGTGCAGGCGCTGGTAGACACCGCGAACGACGTCACTCCTGGTGCTGACCCGGCCCGCCTCTTGCGTACCGAATCACGATTCCTCGACGCGGCAGTGGAGGCCTACTGCCCGGCCAACCGGGGACGGGTGGTGTTCACCCATCCCGCCGGATGGAATCAGCCGAAACATGTTGTGGTGCTGGCTTCTTCGATGATCAAAGAGACCAATCCGGAAATCCCGACTCCGCCGGGGCCAGGAGTTGACGCGCAGAACCTCACGCCGCCGGCGGCGGTGGCCCCTACGCCAAGGAAGGCGGCACCCCCCGTGCTCGGCCCTCCGCCCGGGGCTGGCGGTGGCGGGGGAGGCACCGGGGGTGGCACCGCCGGGGGCTCCCCGCTACCGCCTATGGAACCGGGGATCATCGCGCTGGCGCCGTAACGCTCGGCCGACTTAAGGTGCGTTGATGTCGCATGGGCCGCCAATGCCGCACGCCGCGCTGCACCACTTGATCAGCGACACCGTTGCCCTCACGCCCGGCGTCAAATGGTCGATCTGTGTTCGAGACGCTGCCGGCGGCCAGCTGGCACATCACAATCCCGACGCGTTCATGCAGACTGCCAGTGTCGGAAAGCTATTGCTATTGGCCCAAGTCGCGCGGCAGTGCGAGGAGGGCTCGGTGGACTGCAACGAATTGCTGGACCGCAATCTCGTGGCGCACGTTGCCGATTCGGGTATCTGGCAGCATCTGCAAGCTCAGCAGTTGTGCATTTACGACCTGTGCGTGTTGGTGGCCGCGGTCAGCGATAACCTCGCCACCAATGTGTTGCTGGATCATGTTGGTTTGGATAGTGTCGGACAACTCTGTGCGGCAATGGGTTTCGTCAACACCGCGCTGCTTGATGGTGTTCGGGACCATCGTGGGCCCGACGACGCGTGGACGTTGTCGGTGGGTTCGGCCGCTGAGTTGTCCGATTTCATGTGTCGCCTGGCTGCCGGGCGGCTGATATCGCGGTCGGTGTCGGACCAGTTGGCCGCGTGGCTGGCAACAGGTGTGGATCTGTCGATGGTGGCGTCGGCGTTCGGCCTCGATCCACTGGCGCACACCGAGTCGGATCGCGGGTTCTCCGTCCGCAACAAGACCGGAACCGACGCGGCTGTCCGAGCCGACGTGGGCATCGTTGAACGCAACGGCACCTCGTTCTCGTATGCCGTCCTTGCCAACTGGGACGCCGCCGGGCCGGATCTGCGTGACGCGGTGCTTGCGGGGATGCGCTCGATCGGTGGGGCGCTCAGGGACCTTCATTTAGAGGAATCCTGAATCCGGCGGGTTGGTGGTCGTTGTCATCAGGCCCGGCGGGACGGCAGCCGCCGACGGCCTCAGTAAAAGCGGTCTGCTTCGTGGAAGGCGGCCTGCGTTCCGGAAAGGTGCGTCCACGCCAACCCGAAAAGTGGTGTGAGGACTGCGATTAACAGCGCCGCCGAAGCCACCCCGAGGTGCCCGGTTGCGAGCGCCACGATCCCTACCATGAGACCAATCACCCAAATGGCGGCGACGACGACACCGACCGCGTTCAAGTCGGTGCCGTTCGTGTTCTCAGCGGGACGGTCGGATCTCCGCGCGTGGGTCACCATTGTGGCCATGACTACTCCCAATTGGGGCCGAATAGCATGAGTCGCTTGACCCGAAACATGCGACGAAGTGTCGGTTTCCCGATGTCGTGTTCGCCTAAACACCACGGACTTGGTCGAGCATCCCGGGCCTGCGGCTTCATGGCAGTGCTTCGGACCACCATGGGACGCGCTCGGCTTGTCGGGGCCCATGTTCGCCCACCCGTCCGATTGGCAATCCACCACAACGGGCTGCTCACACGGCGGCGCGATACCCGCCAGCTTGTGCAGCGACTTGACCATCGCCTCGGCCCCCAGTGGTGCTCGCGCTGGGACGCGTTCGGTGAGTCGTTCGTGGAATGCCGCTGTTCTGCCGGTGCGCTGCGGCCGCTGCGGGCCGTCGCGGCTGGGATGGTCCCTCGGTAACCCTCGGGCGGTGTTCGTGGCTCTGCAGGCATCTGAGAGCCGAAAACGTCTGCCGCACTTTGCCGTAACGGTGTAGGTATTTTAGTCGAGTAAGCGACGACGCCGAGACCGCTTGTGCGGCAGTATGAACCAGCCCGGATTAGTTCACCGTAAGCCGGCCAGTGAACGTCACCAGCCACGAACAGCCCAGCCGCCACCTGACCAAGTTTATAATGGGGCCGGTCGTTTCAATTTACGGGGGCGGATCGACCCATAACCTAATTCCAGCGCCGAGTGGTGAAAAGAAGACTAAAATAAATGGCAACCACAATGGTGCCGTAATGAGTGATATGATGATCTCTATTAGAAATTGAATGTTCGTTAGTAAACTCGTTACTAAATCGGTGAGCACGTCCTGGGCGGCTGTGGCAGCAGCAGCAATCGGAGTCGCAATTGCCGTCAAGGGACGCAGCAGCGACGCGACGTTAGCGGCCTCAGCATTGGCATACGTGCCCGCAGTCGCAGTCAGGTGCTGCACAAACTGCTCATGAAACGCCGCCGCCTGCCCGGCCAATTTTTGATAGTCCTCGGCGTAACCGGAGAACAGGTGCGCAATACTTGCCGACACCTCATCGGCGGCAGCAGGTAGCACGGAAATAGTTGGGGCCCCTGCCGTCGGGTGCGTCGCGTTGAGCGCCGAACCGATAGCCGACAAATCCGTTGCCGCCGCTTGCATTAGATCCGGCACCGCGAACACAGCAGACATCTTCGTCCTCCCCACTGGTCCTCATCGACTCATCGGTAGGGCAGAAATTGTCTCGGAAACCCGTCGCGTCCGCTAGGGGCTTTCGTCCCCTGATCCGCGTGGGGCCACCCCGAGTCGTTGGCGTGGACTAGATCGGGCTGAGGCTAGCGGGGGTAGGTGTCCCGGTTAGGTGCCAACCGGTGAGTCGGGCAACGCCAGACCGCTTGTGCCGCAATAAAACACCTACATCGCGCCGGTGGTCAGCTTATGGGGTGGAGAGCTAACGTGCTTAGCTATGAGTCCTGCGGTTGATTTGGCGGCGCTGCCGGTGACGGTGTGGAAGGCCAAGCTGGCTTCGCTGCGTTCGCATCACGTCGGTGATGAGGACCCGGGGTTGCCGAATGTTTGGCCGGGCCGTCGTTTTGGCGGTTCAAGCGGCAGCTGGATCGTGCGGTGGCTGACGGGTGCCGCTTTTCTCTCGGTTCGACGACGGGCCGAACGTCGGAGAGATGTCGAGGGTCGAAGAGGCGGAGCAGTTCATCGCCGGGCTCGGGGAGCGTGCCGGCCAGCTGCGAGCAGCCATGTCCGCACTGGTGAAACGGCAAACGAACGCGTCACTCCTGCGGAGTCGCGTCGGAGCCGGCGCCAACGTCGTAACGCACAACGTCAGCTGGCCGAGTACCTACGCGGCGGAGCAGATCAGACGCCCGAACGCCGGCCAGACGACGCCTAGAGCGCAGACAACGCCGCGGCCCGAATCTCGTCATTGTCGACCGCGGTATACCGCTCCGTCGTGGCAACGCTTTACGATGCGGTCCTGGGCTCACGACGCTGATGGAGGACCTGGCCATGGGATTGCCCGCATTGGTTCTCGTGCACGGAGGCGGGTTCGCCGCTGATTGTTGGGAGCCCACCATCGACGTGATCCGCATCCTGGAGCCGCGACTAAAGGTGCTCACCGTTGATTTGCCGGGTCGGGGAAATAAAAGCGGTGACCTGATCACGGCTTGTGTCGATGGGTGGGTCGATTCGGTGGTGTCGGACATCGAGAATGCTGCGCTGGACGACTTCGTGATCGTCGGCCATTCGCTGGCGGGGGTGATCGTCCCCGGTGTTGTCACCAAGCTCGGCTCGGCGCGGGTGCGGGAGATGATCTTGGCCACCGCGCAAGTACCAGCCAACGGCGGCGCCCTGGTGGACACGCTTCCCGGGGCGCAGAGCTGGTACGCACGTCGCGCCGCGAAACGTTATGTGCAGAAAGGCCGTTCGGTTCGGCCGGGAGGTTTGCCTACTGCGTTGGCGGGGTTTGTATTTTGCAACGGAATGACTCCCGCACAGCGCAAGTTCACGCTGGCTCGGTCCTGTCAGGAATCACCCTCAATAATGATTGAAAAAGTTGACCGCAGTGGTATGCCCGACGAGGTGCCACGCACGTGGATACTCACTCGGCGTGATCGCGCCGTCTCGATGAAGATTCAACGCGAGTGCATCGCTGCGCTTGGCGGAGTGCAGACCCTCATTGAGATCGACTCCTGCCACATGCTGATGGTGAGCGAACCTGAACGGCTGGCAGAGATCCTCATCGGGCGTTGCCGTTCGTACGAACAGCCCAGGCCCTGAGGATGGCGTCGACCAGGCCGGCCCGCGCCGGCGGGAACGATCGCGGCGCGGGCCCGCTCACATCACGTCCAGCACGGTTGCGGTGCCGTCGAGCGCCTGGGCGAGCCTGTCGGGATTGGCGCAGTCCCAGCACCCGGCACGGATCGCGGCGGCGCGGATCCTGAGCGCGGCGACGGGATCGTCGGCCGTGCAGGCTGCCTCGGCGATCGTCGCGGCGGCGACGCGCGCGTCGGCCATCGCGGTCAGGTCGGACGGTGCGCCCTCGACATGCAAGGCGCCGGCGAAGTCGCGCAGCGCACCGGCGAGGGCCGTCGCTTGGGAACGGCTTCGCCGATGCGAACGGGGTAGTCCAGCGCCGCGGTTTCGGGATCGGTGGGCGGGGTGTCGATGGTGGTCGTCATGCCGGAGAAGCTAACAACACAAATAGCGAATTACCAAGTGTTACAAGCACATTCGGCATATATCGCTAACAGCGCAAATGTCGGAATCGGGCATATGTCAGGAACGGCGCAAATGCCGCGCAGTCACGTCGGCCAACACCCGGTCAATGTCGTTGATGAGGGCGCCGACAACATCGCGGTGGGACTCATCGACGGCGACATAGGCGTGTAGAAGATGCTTACGGGCGTCGTGCAGGTGGTCGCTCAGCGCCGTATCGGTGGCGGTAGTGGACATGGCGAAACCTTTCGGGTTTGCGCCGAGCAGTTCACATTGAGTTGACGCGGGCCATTTTTGCGGATGAAACCGCAGGTAGAACTTGGTGCGCGATACTGGGATTGAACCAGTGACCTCTTCCGTGTCAGGGAAGCGCTCTCCCGCTGAGCTAATCGCGCTGGGGGATCGAAATCGGAGGTGGAGACGGGAATCGAACCCGTGTGCACGGCTTTGCAGGCCGTTGCCTCACCACTCGGCCACTCCACCGCTGGGATTGATGCCATTTGCACCTTCGAGCGGATGACGGGATTCGAACCCGCGACCCTCACCTTGGCAAGGTGATGCGCTACCAACTGCGCTACATCCGCGCGCAACGGGCGAGATCGTCGCCCGGTGCGAAGCACGACGATAGTCCAGTGAGCGTGCCCACACAAATTCCTTGCTCAGAGCGTGTCGAAGAGGGGCCGGGACCGGCCCTCGAACACCTGGGCCACCCGCCCCATGTGGCGGTCATGCTAGTGTTCGACGTCGTTCGCCTCTCGGCGCCGGTCCCGTGGCTCAGTGGAAGAGCGTCCGCTTCACACGCGGAAGGTCGCTGGTTCGATCCCAGCCGGGACCACACCTCCAAACTTCTCTCTGAGGCCCGGTCGCAAGCTGACCAACCCCAGGTCACGAATTCATACCTGACCGCGACACTCGGCAGTTGCACCCGAAATCGAGCCTGGGCACCGCATAGCCTGTCAGGCGCCTGGGCGGATTGTGGGCACCGCGGGGCCGAGGAGTGCGGACGTGAGCGAACTGGACCGGCGGAGGTTTCTGGTCGCCGTGGCCGCATCCGTCGCGGCGGCAACGATGCCAATGGCGCACGCCGACGTGCTCGGCTCGGCGCCCAATCCAGGTGCCCCGCTGCCGCCCGACCTGTTGCCGCCGCCCGACCCCGGCTCGCGGCTACCACTGCCGCGAGGCACGGTCCTGAAGCAACTTCCCGGCAACGGTGACCTGTTGGCATGGACCGTCGATGACGGCGCCGACACCGCGGTCGTGCGGGCCTACACACAGTTCGCCAAGGACACCGGCGTGCGGCTCACCTACTTCGTCACAGCCGGCTACCGCTCCTGGACCGAGAACGCGGCGCAACTCAGACCACTCGTCGAATCCGGGCAGATTCAGTTGGCCAACCACACCTGGACCCACCCGGACCTGACGAGGCTCGCGCCGAGCCAGATCGCCGACGAACTGAAAAGCACGGACGCCTTCCTGCGCAACACCTACGGCGTGGACGCCGCCCCGTACTTCCGTCCGCCGTACGGCCACCACAACGCCGCCGTCGACGCGGTCGCCGCCGATCTGGGCTATCAGAATCCCACCCTGTGGAGTGGCGACCTGCGGGACTCCGCCCTGCTCCCCGAGGACGTCATCGTCCGGTTGGCGTACCAGTACTTCGCGCCGCAGACCATCGTGATCGGCCACCTCAACCACGCTCCCATCACGCACGTCTACGGACAGCTGGTCGACATCATCCGGGCGCGCCGGCTGCGCACCGTAACCCTCAACGACGTCTTCTTACGCTCCGAGATCCCGCGTAGCACAACACGATTGAGCGGTTAAGACGCACACCGTTGCGCACCTGAATCGGCACGGGTTGACTGGACGCAGGGGTATCACCCCGACACAGAAAGAAGAATCCGATGATTGAAATGTTGCCGGATATGCCGGAGGGAGTCACCGGTATCCGCGTATCGGGCCGACTGCGCGGCGACGAGCTTCGCGAGATCAAGCCCAGCCTGCAGGAGCGGCTGAACACCGGCGAGGTGAGGATCGTCGAGGTCATCCCGTCGGACTACGAGGGCTTCGGGCCTGGCGGATTGATCGAGGACCTCAAGCTCGGCTTCGGCACCGTCTTGCCGCACCACTCAGCGTTCAAACGGATCGCGATCGTCACCGACCTGGAGTGGGTCGCGCACGTGCTGCACGCGCTGGCGTGGATTGTTCCGGGCGAGCTTGCCGTGTTCGGTCTCGACGGGCTGGAGCAGGCCAAGGAGTGGGCGGCCGGCTGAAGGGCCGAAAGTGCAGACCTGCAAGAATTCAGGCTTAGGTGAAGTCGGCGACTGGGCAGGGCGCGAAGAAGGAGACGGCATGGCGGTCATAGTGATTCTCGAGCTCCAGTTCAAGCCCGAGTCGGTGGCTGCCGGCCGGGAGCTGATGAGCCGGACGCTGGAGGTCACCCGCGCGTTCGACGGAAACCTCCAAACCGACGTGTGGGTCGACGAGGACGACGAAGCGCACTGGTTGATCTACGAGGTCTGGGACTCCGTCGAGCACGACGAGGCGTACCGCCGATTCCGCGCCGGCGAGGGCAAGGTGACCGAGCTTCCGCCGTTGTTGGCGGCGCCGCCGAACAAGAAGAGATACACGACCGCCGACGTTTAGCGCAGGCGAGGCGACGCGGTTTGGCATACCGTCGACCGCATGAGCTTCAACGAAGGCATCGGCACGCTCAAACTCGAATGCCCGCAGGCTCACCCGGTGGGCAGGATCATGCGCGAAACCGCACATCAGTCGACGCAGTACGACCCTGGGGCCGTCGTTGGGCCGCGCCGGTTCTGGCCGGCGGAAAGCGAGCAGACGCACTTCACGGCGCACTGCCGATTCTGTGACAAGACGGTCGGCGAGAACACCGCGACGTTGCGGGAGAAGTTCGCCGAACTGCTCGCGGACACCGGCGAGACCTATCGCACCACCACGCTGCCGTATCTCTGAGGCCTCAGCGCTTCAACGCGTCGATTCCGTTGTAGAGCACCATCGCGCCGATCACCACCAGGATCACCGCCATCAGGGCAGCGTTGTTCTTTTCCATCCAGTCTTTGAGCCGCGCCATCGTATCGTCCAAACGGGTACCCGCGGCCGCATAAGCCAGGATCGGAATGGCGACCGATGACGCGGCGATCACGACGAAAAACGTTGCGGCCAGCCAGACATCGATGTGGTCGAGCCCGCTGGCGCCGATCGCCAATCCTGCTGGGATGCAGATGAACAGCACGTCAGGACGTGCGACCACCAAAGCCACACCTGTCAGCGCCGCGCGGGTGGGGGTGATCGTCGCGAACGACCGCATCCAGGCCGGCGATTCGGTATGGCCCTGCCGGGTCAGCCAGCGGTAGATGCCGAACAGGATGAGCGCCGAGCCCAGGACGATGCGCAGCCAGGAAGCCCAGCTCGGTGGCGTCTTGTGCAACCCGCCGAGCAGCCCCGAGGCCCCGACGCACACAGCGGTCAGTGCTGCCAGTCCCAGCGCCCATCCGGCAAGGAAAGCCAGCCCGCTCGGCCGCGGTTTCGGCGCCTGCAGCACCAGGACCGCCGGGATGATGGTGATCGGCGAGACCGCGACGACCAGTCCGAGTGGAATCAGCCCGGTGAGGACCGAGCCCCAGCTTCCTGCCATGGGTAGCCAATGTAGTGCACGGCAGGGCATCGCACAGGTTAAAGCCGACGCACCGGACGCTGGAAGCGGGGGAGCGCCGAGCACCTCCAATTGGAGCCCGGGCCCTTAGTGGGTTCCCCAAGCGCTGCAATGGATTTACGGCGCAGGACGCACACCGCGCTCCTATCGAAAACACATAATCGCAATCCGCCGGCGTAATGGCGAACCGGATTGGTGCGACGTCAGGTTGCGCCTCCATGGTTTCGGCTGAAAAAGCAAGCGGCACAACGGAACCTAGCCGACTCGCGGTCCGTCCCAAGGTTCCGGAATTCGCCCCTTATTGAGCGGCCGTCCAATAGTCGGTGGCGTTGATTGCCGGTGCTGATATCGCCGACTGTTTATTGATTTCGTAAGGTTCATGAGGAAACGTCTACGAAAACGCACGCCACTACGCCCATCGAGCACGTCCATCGAGCACGGAGATTTCATGACGCTGACCCGCAGACACCCGCTGGGCGTCCTCGTCGCGATAGTGGCGAGCCTCGCCGCGGTCGCTTCTTTCGGGGCCCCGACGGCGCAAGCCTTCTATGTCAAGTACCACGAGACCATCACCCGCAACGCCCTGCCCGCAGACCAGGTCAGCCAGCTGGCCGTCAACCAGATCCTGATCGGCCCGCCGCCCGGCGGCGGTGCCATGGGCAGCGATGTCTTCGCCACCGACGAGTTCCGCCACCTGGACAACTCGATCAACCCGGTCGACATCTGCAACCGGGCCCGCCAGGCCTGGGACGTCTTCTCCCCGGTCGTGCTCAGCGGCTCCGTCCTCAACGGCAACGTGGAGGTCGACGGACCCGGCGCCCGCGCCGCCTTCGGGGCGCTGCTGCACACCCAGCAGGACTTCTACGCCCACTCCAACTGGGTCGAGGAGAACGTCGCCATCGGCCAGCTGGACCGGCTTGCGCCGCCGATCTTTCCGACCTGCAACCCGGCCGACTTCCCGGCCGATCTGCACACGGGCTACTACAACATCGACTTCTCCCAGCAGTTCCCCCTGGAGGGCTGCCCGGCCGGCGGACCGCCGCCCGGCTTCCAGGAGTGCCACACGGCCCTGAACAAGGACGGCCCGCACACCCCGCGTGGCGCACAGGTCATCCCCGGCACGAACATGACGATGTATGAACTGGCAGCGAAACTGGCCACCCAGGCCAGCACCAACCTGTACACCACGGTGCGTGACTGGGTCGCCAATGAGAACGGCCAGAACGCCGCGGTGCAGCTGTTCCAGCAGGGTGGTCCGATGCCGTCGCTGAACAGCCTTCCGCACATCCCCAACATCCCGAACATCCCCTACACCGGCAGCTAGGGCTGATCAGCGGGTGCTCGGATCGCTCCAGTCGATCCACTCGCCGTGGGCGGCCGCCCCGAGCACACCGCTGATCCCGGCCTGGTCGAAGGCCGCGACGAAGTCGTCGGTGCCCTCGGTGAAGTGAGCCCAGCCGTCCACGTGAGCAGGTATCACCAGTGCGGCGCCCAGGATTTCGGCGGCGGCCGCCGCGCGAGCCGACGTGAGCGTCAGCGGGCGGCCGTGCTCCTTGCTGGGCACGCTGGCCGCACCGGCGAACAGCACCGCGATGTCGACGCGGCCGATCCGCTCGGACACCTGCCTGACCACGTCGATCGAGGCGTTGTCGCCGCTGAGATAGACAGTGGGTAGGCCGCGGCCGGACAGCACGAACCCGGTCACCTCGCAGTTGACGTGACCGCTGGCGTCCCGTTGCCCGTCGGCGGGGCCGTGGATCGCTGGAACCGCTTGCACCACAAGGCGATCCGATCCGCCGGGCAACTCGAAGGACTGCCAGGGAGCCAACCCGAGCGCCGGTGGCCCCAACCGGCCGGCGCCCCCGGGGTGGGAGAGAACCAGGGGAGCGGTCAAGGCGAAGCGGCGTCCCGCGTCGTCCAGGTTGTCGGGATGCTCGTCATGGCTGATCAGCACCACGTCGACCGGGCCCAGCGCTTCGGCGCTGACGGCGGGGCCGACGGTCTTGGTCAGGTAGGCGTGTGGTCCGGCAGGGTCAAAGGTCGGGTCCATCACGATCCGGTGACCGCCGATGTCGACCACCGTCGTCGGACCGCCCAGAACACTGATCGCACAGTCGCGCCGCCGAGGGTTCACTGGCATGAGTCCACTCCGGATCAAACACTGATTCGTTGGTGAGTCTAGGGTTTTCGGGTGTCGGTTTCCCACATGATCTTGATCGGACTGGCGGGGCTCGGGGCCGGCGCGATCAATGCGCTCGTCGGATCGGGCACCCTCATCACGTTTCCGACGCTGGTCGCGCTGGGCTACCCGCCGGTCACCGCCACCATGTCCAACGCGATCGGCCTGGTGGCCGGCAGCGTCTCGGGCACCTGGGGCTATCGCAGGGAACTGCGTGGGCAATGGGGGCGGCTGCGGTGGCAGATCCCGGCGTCGCTGGCCGGGGCGGTATTGGGTGCCTACCTCCTGCTGCATCTGCCCGAACGCGTCTTCACCCGAATCGTGCCCGTGCTGCTGGTGCTGGCTTTGATCCTGGTCGTCATCGGTCCGCGGATTCAGTCGTGGGCACGCCGACGCGCCGAGGACGCAGGCCGCTCCGCTGATCACATCACGCCGAGCAGAATGGCGGCGCTGGTCATCGGCACCTTCCTGGTGGGCGCCTACGGCGGCTATTTCACAGCGGCTCAGGGCATCCTGCTCGTCGGCGTGATGGGCGCGTTGCTGCCGGAATCGGTGCAACGCATGAACGCGGCAAAGAATCTGCTCACGCTGATTGTGAATGTCGTTGCCGCGGTGAGCTATACGCTGGTCGCCTGGGAACGGATCAGTTGGCCGGTGGCCGGGCTGATCGCGGTCGGCTCGCTGATCGGGGGATTGATCGGCGCACGCTATGGACGACGGCTGTCGTCAAATGCGCTGCGCGCCACCATCGTGGTGGTCGGGTTGATCGGGCTGTACCGGTTGCTCGCCGTGTAAATGCGACTGCGAAGACATACGATTCGGCAATGCCGGTTACTCCTGATGACGCAATCGCCGCGATCCGGGGCGCCGGCGGTGCCTGCCCCGGTTATCGGGCCCTGCACGCCAAGGGCACTCTGTACCGCGGCACCTTCACCGCAACGCCGGAGGCTGCGGGGCTCTCCCGCGCACAGCATCTCGACGGCTCGCCGGTCCCGACACTGGTGCGATTCTCCAACGGCTCGGGCAACCCGGCTCAACCGGACGGTGCACCGGGCGTGCGCGGCCTGGCCGTGAAGTTCACTCTGCCCGACGGCAGCACAACCGACGTCTCCACGCAGACCGCCCGCCTGTTCGCCGCCAGCGGACCCGACGGATTCGTCGACCTGCTCAAGGCGCTGCGGCCCGGCGCGACGATGCCGGCCCGGCTGGCCCGCCTCTTCGCGACCCGGCCGGCCCTGCTGCGTGCTCTGCCGGTTCTGGCCGCCGCCGGTAAGACCCCGGCAAGCTACGCCACCATCGAATACCACGGATTGCATGCTTTCCGCTGGGTCGCCGCCGACGGCAGTGCGAGATTCGTTCGCTACCATCTGATCCCGGTCGCCGGGGTAGAGCACCTGTCGCTACTGGCGTCCCGCAAGAAGGACCGCGACTTCCTCACCGACGAACTGAACGCGCGCCTCGGCAACAGCCCGGTGCGGTTCGATTACCGCGTCCAGATCGCCGGATCCAACGATTCGACGGTGGATCCGTCGGCGCCCTGGCGCAGCGCGGACACGGTCACCGTCGGCACCATCGAGATCACCGGTGTGGACACCGAGCGCGAAAAGAACGGCGACATCGTCGTCTTCGACCCGATGCGCGTCACCGACGGCATCGAACCCTCCGAGGACCCGGTGCTGCACTTTCGCACCTTGGCATATTCGGCGTCGGTCAAACTGCGGACCGGCGTCGACCGCGGTGCCGAGGCACCCGACCCCGGATAATCAGGGACTTATTGCCCTACCCCCGTGGGGTATCTGAGTCGTAGCGTCCGGGGGTATGACGCAAGAACCTGAACCCGATTCGGCGGCCGAAGGTCGCTGGCTGGGGCAACTGTTGGCCTGGGTGGGCATCGTCGCCGGGATCGTCTTCATCGTGGCGGTGGTTTTCTTCTCGGGCTTTTTCGTGGCCTGGTCGCAGGACGGCCACACCTGGGGGTCGAGAAATTCCGGCGGCGGACGCGACGGGACCTGCCCGATGATGGGCTCCGGCGGAATGATGGGCCCCGGGGGCATGATGGGGCCCGGCAACCTTGGCCCGGGACGTTCTACGACTCCGGTGCCGCCGCCTTCGAGTACGCCGACGACGCCGCCTCGCTAATAGATCAACACTGGCGCAACAGGATTCAACTGACTGTCGCCGCCGCGGCGTCCTCGATGACGTCCAGCGCCGCGCCGCGGCGTTGCCACGCTCGACGTTGCCGCATCGCTCCGTTGCCGAGCGCGGTGACGCGGTCGAGTTCGTCGACGACGTGGTGGTATTCGCCTAGGGCGTCCAGTGCCGGGCGGACCCGGTGCACCAACGCGCTCAGCAGCTCGCGCACCGGCACCGCCCCCCGCCCGTCGACCAGATCCAAGGTGCTGCCGGCCAGCCCGTCATGGGCGGCCTTCCAGTAGGCCGCCCGCAACGCGGCCGGCGGCAACCGGTCGACGGTGCGATCGCGCTCGTCGACCGCGGTCATCACGGCCGCCCGGATCAGCGTGGCCAGCAGCACGGTGTCGGCGGCGGTCGCCGGCACATCGGCGACCCGCACCTCCACGGTCGGAAAATCCGCCGACGGGCGCACGTCCCAGTAGACCATCCCGGCATCCAGGATCACCCCGGTATCGACCAGCATCCCGACCGTGCGGTCGTATTCCTCGACCGAGGCGAAATACGGCGGCGCACCCGCGACGGGCCAGCGCCGCCACAACACACTGCGCCAGCTGGCATAGCCGGAGTCGCTGTTGCGGTAGATCGCCGAATTCGCCGACAGCGCAAGCAAAGTCGGCAGCCATGGGCGCAGCCAGTTGCCGGCGTGGACCGCCGCACCGCGGTCGGTCACCGCCACGTGGACATGGCACCCGCAGATGCCCTGCTCATGTGCCACCATCCCGAACCGCTCGCCGATCTGACGGTAGCGGGGGGTGTCGGTCACCGGGAACTCGTGGGGAGTGACGGGAGGCAGTCCCAGGGCCAGCAGGCGCACGCCGACCGCTTCGGCGGCCCGCGCGGCTGTGCGTCGTAGCTCGGTGAGCTCTTCGTGCAGCTGTGCAGCAGTGGTCGCGACGCTGGACGTCGTCTCCACCTGGCAGCTGGCCAGCTCCACGTCGAGCTCGACGCCGCGGCGTGCGGCCTCGGCGGCCACGTCCCGATTGCGGGGAGCGGGCTCGCCGGTGTCCGGGGCGGCCAAGAGAAACTCTTCTTCCACACCGACCGTCGGCAGGTCACCCTCCGATTGCCGCGTGCTCATGTCCCGCAACCTACCCGGCTGGTGACCGGGCAAACCTGCTCTCACCCGGTGTTATGCATGGGAACTTGGCCATGTCGGCGATTTCCCAGTACGAACGCGGTTAGTTGGAGACAATGGCCTCGAAGGGAACCGGAGTTCGGCCCTCACGGGGTCTCTGGGGTGGGTTCAGTGAGCGTGCGCGGCACGGTCCGATGAAGGAGCGATCTAGCAGTGTTAAGTCCCCGGTTGCAGGAACACGACTACGTCCTTGATTCGACCGAGAACCTGGTCGCCCAGGACGGCATCGAAGCCGTGACGATCCGCGCGCTCACCAAGGCCACCGGTGTCTCCAACGGCGCCATCTACCGCACCTTCGAATCCCGCGGCGGCCTGCTGGGCCGGGTCTGGATCCGGGCTGAACGTCGTTTTCTGGATCAGCTGACCAGTCTGGTCGAGGAGGCGAAGGCCCAGCCTGGCAGTGAACCCCTGGATGCGGTCTATGCCGCCGCGGAGACCTCGCTGCTGTACCCGGACTTGTACCCGGGTTCGTCTGCATGCCTGATGACGGTGCGTCGTGACGACGTCGTCAGCCAACCGATGCCCGCCGATATCGCCGAGCACTTGCAGAGCCTCGAGCGCGAACTCGCCGCGGTCATGGCCCAGCTGGCCGAAGGCCTCTGGGGGCGCAGCGACGACGGCGCCGTCGACCTGATCGCCACCTGCATCATCGACCTGCCGAAGTGGATCGGTCTGCGCGGTGGACGGTACAGCTTGCCCATCCTGCGTGACTACCTGCGCGCGGCGGTGCGATCGGTACTCGAAGTGGGACCCCCGCCGGCCGGGGCAGACCGCGAGCTGGCGTCCAGCGGCGCTCGCCACGGCGCGGCGTAACCGTCGTCAGGAAATCGCGAGGGCGTTGTCCACGGTCGGGAAGATCGGCAACTCCGCGGTCAGTCCGCAGGCAGCCACGATCCGGCTGACGATCGGCGCGTGGGTCACCAGCCGCAGTTCGACGCCGCGGCGGCGGCACTGTTCGGCGGCCTCGCTGAGCACGCTGTAGGCGCAGCAGCCCATGAAGTCGACGTCGGTCACGTCGACGACGAACGGTCCGGGTGCGGTAGCCGTGGCGGCCGCTTCGGTCACCAGCTGGCGCCAGGTGCTCTCGTTGCACGCGTCGATTTCACCGCCGGCGTGGATCACCACCGCGTCGCCACTGCGATCGGTGATTGCACGCAGCGTGCTGCGCGGCTCGCCGAGTTGGTAGACCAGGCGGGTACTGAGTGTGAGATGTGAGGAAAAAGATTCTGCAATGACCAGGCTCATGGTGCACTCCTAATCGACTGGCGCAAATCGCGCCGCGATGGATGCCCGTCCTGCACATCTGAAGACAGACAGATAAATCGCCCTGTAGGTACCAGTTCTATAACAAGACAGGTCTGTCTGTCTACATGGCTGGGGTAAGAGTACGGTAAGTCACGTTATGACAACGCCCGACGTCACGGGCCCCGGGGGTCCCGCCGTGCCCGCCCGTGAACGGATATTGAACGCCGCCTACGAATTGTTCGGCCGCCGTGGAATCAGGGCGGTGGGCACCGAGGAAGTGATCGAGCGTGCCTGTGTGGCCAAAGCGACGCTCTACCGGCACTTCGCGACCAAAAATGCGCTGGTACTGGCCGTCCTGGAGCGGCGTGAGCAATTGTGGACGCACGGCCTGATCGAGGAGCGCTCCGCGTCGCTCGGCAGCACGCCCGAGGAACAGTTGCTGGCGATTTTCGACGTCCTGCACGAGTGGTTCCACAATCGGGACGGTTTCGAGGGCTGCTCGTTCATCAACGTGCTGCTCGAGCTGGGTGCCGACCATCCCGCCGGGCAAGCGAGCATCGTCCATATCAACAACGTGCGTGAGATCGTACGCACGCGGGCGGTGGCCGCGGGGTTGCGCGACGTCGAGGATTTCGCGCGGTCCTGGCAGATCCTGATGAAGGGCGCGATCATGCTCGCGGCGGTCGGCGACACCGACGCCGCCCTGCGATCGCGCAGCATGGCCCGCGGCCTCATCGAGCAGCACCGCCCATTCGACGGCGTTTGCCCCGAAACGGACCGCGAAGAGGCGGTCGGTTAGTTCAGGCGGCCTTTTCCGTAGCCTGGGTTCCGGTCTTGCGGTAGTGCTCTTCCTCCAGTTCGGCGATCGCGCGAGACGTGCGTTCGCGCAACAGGATCGCCGCAGTGATGCCGCAAATGACGGCGATGACCAGGGCTACCCAGGAGAACCGGGACATCCAGCGCTCGGCGGCCACACCCGCGTAATACACCAGGGCGGTGGTACCCCCGGCCCAGCAGATACCGCCGCCCACATTCGCCGCCAGGAAGCGCGGGTAGGGCATCTTCAACGCCCCGGCCAGCGGCCCGGCGAAGATGCGCAGCAGGGCGATGAAGCGGCCGAAGAACACCGCACGAACACCCCAGCGGTTGAAGGTCCGCTCGGCCAGTGCCACGTGCCCGGGACCGAAGTGCTTCGGGAATCTGCGGCCCAGGCGGTCGAACAGCGGCATCCCGAAACGCCGGCCGATCGAGTAGCCGATCGAGTCGCCCACCACGGCGCCGATCACCGCGGCCGCGCCGACGCCGATGGGGTTGACCCCGATCTCGTGATGCGACGACATCAACGCGGCACTGACCAACACGATCTCGCCCGGCAGCGGAATGCCCAGGCTTTCCACTCCCACGACGCCGCCGACCAGCAGGTAGATCGCCAGCGGCGGGATTGAATGCAACAGGGCGTCCAGATCCATGGATAAAGAATGCCTGACCGCCGCCGGATACGCGGCACAACGCCGTCAGCGAATACTGTCGTGACGTCAAGACTCAGGGCAGCTCCGGAGGTCCCGTTGGAATTCAACCTCGCGCAGATCATTTCGGCGGTGGCCGCCGCGAACCCGGACCGCGACGCGATCGTGTTCGGTGACCGCCGGTTCACCTTCGCTCAGACCGAGGAACGGGTCCGGCGTTTCGCACGCGCGCTGCACGACTGGGGATTGGGCGCCCACCGGGAACGCGCCGAGTTGGCGCCACATGAATCGGGCCAGAGTCACCTGGGGCTGTATCTGGCCAACTGCAACGAGTTCCTGGAAGCGATGATCGGGGCCTACCAGGCCCGGGTCGCTCCGTTCAACGTCAACTACCGCTACGTCGCGGACGAGTTAGTGTACCTGATCGGCAACGCCAACGCGGATGCGCTGGTCTACCAGGCGCGTTTCGCACCGACGTTGGCCCAGGCTCTGGAACGCGCGTCGAAGCCGGTTCGGCTGATCCACGTCGACGACGAGTCCGGCAACGCGCCGCTTCCGGGGGCGGTGCGCTACGAGGAGCTGCTGGCCTCGGTTTCCGACGAACCGTTGGACGTGGTGCCGTCGCCCGACGATCTCTACATGCTCTACACCGGGGGCACCACCGGCATGCCCAAGGCGGTGCTGTGGCGTCAGCACGACATCTTCATGAACGCGATGGGCGGCCGGACCTTCGGCACCGGTGAGCCGGTGCGCAGCCTGGAGGAGATCGTGGAGCGCTCCCGGCCCGATGGCCCCGGATCCATGACGGCCGCACCGCTGATGCACGGGGCGGCACAGTGGGCGGCGTTCATCAACTTGTGTGCCGGGCGGCCGTTCGTGATGGCGCCGACGACCACCCATCTGGATCCGGCCGAAGTGTGGGCGCTGGCCAGCCGGGAACGGGTGGTGTCGTTGTCGATCGTGGGCGACGCCTTCGGCCGTCCGCTCCTCGATGAACTGCAGACCGGCTCCTACGACCTTTCCGGGCTGTTCGTGCTGGTCACCGGCGGGGCAGCGTTGAGTGCTCCGCTGAAGCAGCGATTCGTGGAAGTGCTGCCGCACCTGACGATCCTGGACGCCGGGGGTTCCTCGGAATCGGGCGCCCAGATGGGGCAGGTCTCCAGCGCGGCGCAGCATGCGTCGGGCAGGTTCGCACCGAATCCGGGGGCGGTGGTGGTCAGCGAGGACCTGACGCGGATCCTGTCGCCGGGCGACGACGAGATCGGCTGGCTCGCCCAGCAGGGCCCGATCCCGTTGGGCTACCTCGACGATGCGGCGAAGACGGCCCGGACGTTCCCGGTCATCGACGGCATCCGGCACTCGGTTCCCGGCGATCGGGCCCGCTGGGACGCCGACGGCCAGATCGAACTGCTCGGCCGGGATTCGGTGACCATCAACTCCGGCGGGGAAAAGATCTTCGCCGAGGAGGTCGAGGCCGCGATCAACGAGCATCCCGCCGTCTACGACGTCGTGGTGACCGGGCGTCCGAGTGAGCGGTGGGGCAACGAGGTCGTCGCGCTGGTGCAGCTGGCGGACGGTGCTCACGCCGACGCCGAGGGCATCATCGCCGAGGCCGCGCGCCACATCGCCCGTTACAAGCTGCCCAAGGAGGTGATCTTCTGCGCCAAGCTGCAGCGGTCACCGTCCGGCAAGGCCGACTACCGGTGGGCGAAAGAGCAAGCTGTACAAGCTAATTGAAAAATCCTGATTTGTCGTTGCTCTTGTTCCAGCCGCCAGAGCTGCTGTCGCCGGAGTTGGCGACGCCCGAGCTGTAATTGCCCGAGTTGTTGATCCCGTTGTTGTAGGAACCGGTGTTGCCGAAGCCGGACAGTGCGTAACCGGTGTTGTAGAACCCGACGTTGCCCCGGCCGTCGGAGTTGTGCCAGCCCGACGTGTAGCCGAAGGCGTCGGCGGTGCTGTTCTGGAAGCCCGACGAATCCGAGCCGGTGTTGTAGAAGCCGGACAAATTGCTGCCGACGTTGCCGAATCCTGAATTCGTCACGCCGACCGGGGTTTCCGAGCTGCCGAAGCCCGTGTTCAGACTTCCGGAATCGAACAGCCCGGTGTTGGTGTTGCCCGAGCTGAACAGACCGGTGTTCCAGTAGCCGGAGTTGAATGCGCCGGTGTTGGTTCCGTATTGGGCGGAGTTGAAGAATCCGGTGTTGCCGGAGCCCGCATTACCGAAGCCGACGCTGTCGTACGTCGCGTTGCCCGCGCCCATGTTGCTGATGCCGGCATTGTCGAAGCCGAAGTTCGTGTTGCCGCCGTTGCCGAAGCCGGTGTTGACCGATCCCGCGTTCCAGAAGCCGGTGTTGGTGGTCCCGGCGTTGCCGAATCCCCAGTTGCCGTTGCCGGAATTGAAGAAGCCGACGTTGTTGTCGCCGGAGTTGAAGAAACCGACGTTGTTGGTGCCCGAGTTGCCGAAGCCCAGGTTCCCGACGCCGGCGTTGAGCGCGCCGATACCCACCTGGTTGTCGCCGGTGAGCCCGAATCCGACGTTGTTGTTGCCGGTGTTGCCGAACCCGAAGTTGAAGCTGCCCTTGTTCCCGAAGCCGACGTTCGAGTCGCCGGCGTTGCCGCTGCCGAGGTTGAAGGAGCCGAGGTTTCCGCTACCGAAGTTGGTGGAGCCGATATTTCCGCCACCCCGGTTGCCGTCGCCGACGTTTCCGGGACCTAGGTTTCCGTTGCCCTGGTTTCCGCCACCCAGGTTCAGATTGCCGTAGTTGCCGTTGCCGAAGTTGGTGTTGCCCCAGTTGCCGCTGCCCAGGTTGGCATTACCGGTGTTGCCGCTGCCCACGTTGGTGTTGCCACCGTTGCCGCTGCCCAGGTTGGCGTTGCCGTAATTTCCGCTGCCCACGTTGGCTTTTCCGGTGTTGCCGCTGCCGAGGTTGTTGTCGCCGGTGTTTCCGACGCCGAGATTCCAGGCGCCGTTGTTGCCGATGCTGGTGTTCAGATTCGCCAGGCCCGCCAGCGACTGCCAGGGTGCCAACTCGGCGGCGGCCGCGGACACCCCGGAGTGATAGCCGACCATCGCGGCCACGTCCTGGGCCCACATCTGTTCATAGCTGCTCTCGGCGGCCGCGATCGCGGGCGCGTTCTGCCCGAACAAATTCGACATCACCAGCTGCACAAAGGAATTGCGATTCGCTGTCACTGCCAGAGGATGAACGGTACCGGCCTGCGCGGCCTCGAACAGGCCGGCCACGGCCGTCGCCTGAGAGGCCGCCGCACTGGCCCGGGTCGCTGCCGCGCTCAGCCACTTCGCATAGGGTGCGGCCGCTGATGTCATGGCCGTCGCCGCGGGACCGTGCCACGCCTGACCCGCCAACCCCGAGGTCACCGACGCGAATGACTCGGCCGCCACCGCCAGTTCCGCGGCCAGCCCGTCCCAGGCAGCGGCCGCGCCGAACATCGGTCCCGAGCCCGCTCCGCTGAATATGCGCAGCGAATTGACCTCGGGCGGTGATACCAAAAAACTCATGACAGGCTCCAGAGGTTTCCCCAGGTCCCCTGAAGCCTGGGATTACATACCGCGGGACTGTATATGACGCGTTAGCTAATATTTCCGTTTTCCCAGATCTGGTGAAGGCGTCCACGCGCCGGTCCTGAGCGGCGACCGAGCGGATCGGCGAGAGGACCCGCCAGAGCGGCTGTCGCACCGGCGAAAAGGCAAGCGGCACAGAGAAATTGTGTTCCGGACTCGCCGCCGGATGAAAGGGGGGCGTCGCGTTGCCAACCAGTCTTGATTCCCCGACCACTCTGCAACGCGACGCTGGCCAACCGTATCGAGAATCACGAGGCCGTAGGTGCGTTTTGGCCGAAACCGTCGTCGGAAGTATCCGCGTGGCGGGTCGGGTGGCTGGGTGCCGCAATGTTCATCCGCAGTGATCGCATCGGGTCTAAAATCTGGTCCCGTCGCCAGGCCTGTCGGGAGGTTACTGATGTCGTTTGTCATCGCGGTACCTGAGTTGGTCTCGACGGCAGCCGGCGATCTGGCGGGAATCGGGTCGGCATTGTCGTCGGCCGGCGCGGCGG
Source organism: Mycobacterium sp. Z3061 (assembly GCF_031583025.1). Lineage (NCBI taxonomy): Bacteria > Bacillati > Actinomycetota > Actinomycetes > Mycobacteriales > Mycobacteriaceae > Mycobacterium > Mycobacterium pumcae. The sequence goes on from NZ_CP134062.1 coordinate 2,601,504, forward strand.
CTTCGGTACCGACTACCGGGATCGTCGCGGCGGCCGAGGATGAGGTGTCGACGGCGATTGCGGCGTTATTCGCGGCGCACGGCCGTGCTTACCAGACCCTCAATGCGCAGGTCGCGGCGTTTCACGAGCAGTTTGTGCGGTCGTTGGCCGGCGGGGCCGCCGCGTACGCCGCCGCCGAGGCGGCCGGTGCGTCGCCGCTGCAGAGTTTGCTCGGGTTGATCAACGCTCCGACCCAGACGTTGCTGGGGCGCCCGCTGATCGGCAATGGTGCTGACGCCCCGGACTTTTCGGGGGCACCTGGTGGTGCCGGCGGGTTGTTGTTCGGCAACGGCGGCCGCGGCGGTTCGGGCGCGCCCGGTCACGCCGGCGGGGCCGGAGGAGACGCGGGCCTGATCGGCAAGGGCGGGATCGGCGGTGTGGGCGGGGCTGGCGCGGTCGGTGGGAACGGCGGTGCCGGCGGGACGTTGTTTGGCGACGGTGGCGCCGGCGGGCGAGGCGGGTCCGCCGTGGCAGGGGTGCTCGGTGGGACTCCCGGCACCGGAGGCCACGGCGGCAATGCGAACTGGTTCGGCTCCGGTGGTGCGGGAGGGCAGGGCGGTACGGGTCTGACCGGCGTCGCGGGGGTCAATCCGACGCCGACCGGCACGGCCGCGCCGGGCAGCAGTCCCGGTAGCGCGCCGATCACCGTCAGCAACCCCGGCGCGGGCGTCACGGTCGTCGGGAGCGGTGGAGGTGTTGGCAGCGACGGGGCCGCCGGTCAGACGGGCGGCACCGGCGGGACAGGGATGGAGCCGATCATCACGGTCGATCCGCCCGGCATCGGAGGGACTCTTACCGTCTCCACCGGCGCCGGTGGCAATGGCGGCCTGGCCGGCGTCGGCGGCGACGGGGGCGCCGGCGGGACTGGTGGCAGCTCCCTGGTCGTGAACAGCAGCCCGGTCACGGGCGCCACCAGCGTCTCTGGTGGGGCCGGCGGCAATGGCGCTCCGGGTGGGCCCACCGGCGGTGCGGGTGGCGCCGGCGGCCTGGGCGGGTTCGCGAACAGCCCCTACCCGGGTACCGCGGCCGGCGGCAACGGCGGCAGTGGTGGTGCGGCGAGTACGGCGGCCGGCGCCGCGGGCGGTATCGGTGGCACCGGCGGCGCAGGCGGCACCGGTGGCCACGGCGGGCTGTTCCTAGGCAACGGGGGTGCCGGAGGTGCCGGCGGCGTGGGCGGCACCGGCGGGGCCGGGGCGGCCGGCTTTGCGGGCGGCGACGGCGGCGGTGGCGGCTCCGCCGTCAACAGCGCCACCGGTACTGCGGTCGGTGGAAACGGAGGAACCGCGGGCCACGGCGGGATCGGCGGGACAGGCGGGACGGGTGGCACCGGCGGCCTCGGTGGGAACGGCGGGGCGGCCGGCTTCATCGGAATCGGCGGTGCCGGCGGTGCGGCCGGTGCCGGGGGAGTCGGCGGCGTCGGTGGCATCGGTGGTGTGGGCGGCGATGGCGGCGGGGGCGGTGGAGTCTCGATCACGGCCAGTCCCGCGGGCGCGCTCGGCGGTCAGGGCAACAACGGTGCCCTCGGTGGTGACGGTGGCGCCGGCGGTGCGGGCGGCGCCGGCGGAACCGGCGGCGGCAGCGGGGGAGCCGGTGGACTGATCGGGTGGGCCGGCGCAGCCGGGGGCGCGGGCACAGGTGGGTCGGGCGGCGCCGGCGGCCAGGGCGGTGCCGGCGGCAACGGCGGCAACGGCGGAGACGCGACTACCGGTGGCGCGGTCGGCTCAGGCGGCAACCTGGCCCTGGGTGGACAGGGCGGACTTGGCGGTGCCGCCGGAGGTCCCGGGGGCAGCGCCGGGAGCACCGGCCTCCTGGGTGTGCCGGGCAGTAACGGGAAGGCCGGACAATTCGTTTAGGCTCGGCGGAATGCGGAATGAGGTGCCGCAGTATCCGATCGAGTCGGTCGACAACGCGCTGAAATTGCTGCTTCTGCTCGGTGAGCAGCCGCAGATCCGGCTCAGCGAGGCCACCCGATACCTGGGCGTCGCGTCGTCGACCGCGCACCGGCTACTGGCGATGCTGGCTTACCGCGGCTTCGTCCGCCAGGATCCGGACTCCAAGGCGTACCTTCCCGGTCCGGCCCTGACCAGCGTTGCCTTTGCGATCTTCGGCCGCATCGACATTCCGCGCGCCGCCATGCCGGTGATGCGTGGTCTCAGCGAGCGACTCGGCGAGTCGATTCATGTGGGGATGCTCGATGGCGCCAACGTCCGCTTCGTCGCCGCGATCGAGGGTCCCAAAGCGGTTCGGGTGGCCTCCCGGTTGGGGCGCACGATGCCGGCCCACTGCACCTCTACCGGCAAGGCCCTACTGGCTGGATTGTCAGAAGACGAAGTGCGACAACTATTTCCGCATGAACGGCTGGAACGCGTCACGGAGCGCTCGATCGATGAACGGGCCCGGCTCGAGACCGAACTGGCTCGCATCCGCCGGCAGGGCTACGCCACCAACCGCGAAGAGAGTGAGGAGGGCGTCGCCTCCGTTGCGGTGCAGATCCCGATCCGCGCGCCCGGGTTACGGCTGGCGCTGAATGCCGCCGCCCCGCAGCAACGTCTGCCAGCGTCGAAGTACGCGGCGGTGGCGGCCGCATTGACCGAGGCGGCCGAAGAGATCTGCGATCAGCTGGGCTGAGCGCTCAGGCGCGCGACCTCGTGCCGCCAGGCGGAGTCGATGTTGAAGCCGGACCCCAAGTCCGGCAGGTCATCCCAATCATCGTCGTCGATGTCGCGCAACGTGCCGCCGGCGGCGCGCACCCGCAACGACATGCGGGCCAGCGCGTCGACGCTGATCGCCTGCAACACCGCCTGTTCGACGCTGCCCGCGGCGCTGGTGATGCCGTGGCCGCGACAGATCACCACCGGCCGCCCGCCCATGGCCGCCACCATGTCCTGGCCCAGCCGTGCATTGCGGATCAGCACCGCCCTTTCGTAGACCGGCACGTCGCCGCGAGCCAGCCACGCGCCGGGGATATCGAAGGCGCCGTAGATGGGCCGGATCGCGATACCGGCCAGGTCGGCGGCGACGACCGCGGGCGGGTGCAAGTGCGCGACGGCCCGGTGACCGGCCCCGGCCCGCATGGTTTCCAGGTGGATCGGCAGCTCGTTGGGCACCCGGTAGCCGTCGAGTTCGCCCGGGGCGCCCTCACTTCCGTCGAAGGTGATGAGGCGGATGTCGCCGGGCCGGGTGAACGCCACCCCGGTGTCGGTGTCACTGCGACATCGGATCAGCAGATGCTCGTCGTCGATCCGCAAGCTCAGATGTCCCAGCATGCCGTCCACCAAGCCGCGGGCCGCCGCGACGCGACAACCCTGTGCCACCAGCGCGCGCTGGGATTCCAGGCTCATTTCGGCGAGCCCAGACGGAATCCGCCGTCGGGGTGAACCGTCTCGCCGGTGATACCGCGAGATCGGTCCGACGCCAGGAACACGTAGCTCCACGCATGGTCGGAGCCGGTCAACGCGACGTTGAGCGGGGTGCGGGCGGCCAGATCGGTTGCCCGGCTGGGGGAGTCGTCGAGGCGGACGTCGTCGAGTCCGAGGCTGGCCAGCCCGCGCAGGTCGGTGTTCAGGGTCCCGCCCGGTGCCACTCCATTGACCCGGATCTGGGGGGCCAGGTCGTGCGCCAACGCCGTCACCAGGCCGCGGACCGCGAACTTCGACGGCACGTAGAGCACGCCGCCGCGCCCCGGGTAGTAGGCGGAGGTGGATTCCGTCAGCACGATGCAGGGCCCGGTCCCGTTTCGCAGCGCCGGTAATGCGGCTTTGACCGACTGCAGGTGGCTGAGCACGTTGGTGTGAAACATCTCGTCGAACGCGGCGGAGAGGTCTTCGGCATCGATGTCGTCGATCCCCCGGTAGAAGTCGAACACCCCGACGCAGTTGACCAGCGTGTCCAGGCCGCCATGGGCGTCCACCGCGACGGTGACGGCATGCTCGTTGTCGGCGCGACTGGTGGCGTCACCCCGCACGACGGGGACGTCGGGCAGTTCCGCGCCGAGGCGCTCACACTTGTCCCGATCCCGTTCCAATACAGCAACTTTGGCGCCCTCGGCAATGAACGCGTCGACCACCGCCCGCCCGATTCCCGAACCGGCGCCGACCACCAGGGCCCGTTTGCCGTCAAGCCATCCGGTCATCGCCGTCCTCTGGCTCGTCAGGCAGCAGCGGGGCCTGTGAGTTGCCGACCATGGCCGTCAGCGTACGGGGGTTCTGCCAGGTGAGAGCCTCGACCTCGAGGGCGTCCAGCGTGATCTCCCGCCCATTGCGGGGGCAGCGGATCAGTAGTCGCGACCCGTTGCGCGTATCGACCCGCTGGACGACGACCTCGGTGAATTCGTTGGCCACCGTGATCGGCTCGCCCACCGGGTTCACAGGAAGACCGCCAGGTTCTGCATGCGCAACACCGATTCGTCGGCAATGATGCTGCGGCGGGCCAACTTCCAGCAACACTGGTCCTCATCCCGGCGCAGCACGTCTTCGCGGCCGCAGGACAGCAACGCGGATTCGTTGACGTCGCCACGACTGCGGAACAGCAATTCCGCCGATTCGACGAGCAGATGCGCCGGATCCTGTTCGACGGTGCGCACGTTGGTGATGAAGTGCCGCAGTCGCGACGGGGGATCCTCGGCCCATACGTGCTCGGTGGCCATCCGGGCCACCCGCTGAGTCAGCGAATACTTGTCCTCGTCGAAGTGGGCCATACCGGGCGAGGTGTCGAATCCGGCGCCGCGAGCCGTGGTGACGCGCACCGGCATCACGTAGCGGATGTCGTCGGTCATGGTGTCCAGCCACGCCTCATACTGTTGCGCGTCCAGCAGATACGCCTCGTCGACCAGAAACTGATGCGCCTGCTGATGCCGAATATCGCTGAAAGGCAGAGCTTTTCTCATACCGATTCCAATTGCCGGGCCCACAGTTTGAGCAACTCGCGCTGGTTGTACTCGTTGTAGCCGACCTGCGCCCGGCCCGGCCCGTGGAACGACTCCGGGGGCAGCGCCTCGATCACCGGGCTGTCGTCGGAAAGCAGTCCCATCCGGCTGTTCAGCAGCAATCGCCGGGCCATCGAGCCGCCCGCGGTGGTGGTCAGTGAGACCCAGTTCTCCACGTCGTCCTGCTCGAACATCCCGGTCGACCCGAAGCACATCAGGTAAGCCTTGTACGAGTCTTTCTTGAACTGTTCGGGGGCGGCAGAGTCCACGGCGAACCACGAACACACCTCGGTCTCGTTCTCGCTGATCGGTTGCCACTGCCGGATCGAGATGAAGGGCAGCACCTGCTCCCCCTGGGGGAGCTTGGGCCAGTTGTGCACGAAGCTGAGGTTGGGGAAACAGGTGGCGGCCGAGAACATGAAGCCATCCTGTGCCACCACTTGCTGTTGGGCGGGCGACCACACCGATTTGATGCGGGCGATCATCTCGTTGGGGTAGCCCACGTAACGCATGCGTTCATCGAAGTCGCCGGGCGGCAGCTTGTAGGTGGTTCCTCCGCCGCGGCCGGCCCAGTAGGTGGCTCCGTCTTTGCGCTTCTGCGCCTTGGGTTCCCGGAACAGACCGATCTCGACGATCGAGGCGTGGGTGTGCGGCGTGTGGTACATGTCGCCGGAGAAGTTCTCCGCGCCGATCTTCCAATTCGCCTTGATCCGCCACCGCTGGGGACCCCTGACCTGCAGTCCGTGGGTGCTCTGCCGGGTGTAGAAGTCCAGATAAAACGCGAAGTCGCCGAGGAATTCGCGCAACGGCGGCGCGTGCGGGTCCAGACTGATGAAGATCAGTCCGTTGTAGCTGTCCAGATTCGGTGCGGGCAGCAGTGTTTGGCTCTTGTCGAAGCCCTCGTCGCCACCGTAGGCGTCGCGGTGGAACGGCAGACCGGTGAGTCGCCCGTCGTTGCGGTAGGTCCAACCATGGTATGGGCAGCGGAAATTGGAGGCGTTGCCCATCTCGGCGCGGCACACCTGCATCCCGCGGTGCAGGCACATGTTGAAAAGGGCCCGCACCCGGCCGTCCGAGTCGCGGGTGATGATGAACGAATCATCGAGCACGCGGCGCACTACATAGTCTCCGTCGTGCGGGATCTCGGACTCGTGAGCCACGAACATCCACGCCCGGTTGAACAACCGTTCCTTCTCCAGCGCGAACAGGTCGGCGTCGTTGTAGATGTGCGCCGGGATCATGCCCCGACGGACGTGCTCGAAAAGTTGGTCGGTCACCCGCACCTGCCCTTCGCCCCGGCTATATTTCTGTTCTACAGAGAACCATTCTGCCCTGCGGCCACAGCAGTTCAAACGGCAACTCACAGGCGGCTTACATTCAAACCTCAGCGCGGAAGGGGAATTCTGGCATTGGCGGCCGGGAACGGCCGCCGCGTCAGGGGAGGACAACATGCGAAAGGTCGGGCCGCGGGTGCTGGCCATGATCGAACGGCAGGAGTGGCTCGATCGGCCCAGTTACCGTCTCGAGCACATCCTGACACTGCTGTTCAACGCTCTGGGCCGGATGCGTGACCGGGTGATGAACGCGCTGAACGGCGTCTGGCTCGGGCACCCGGCGCACCCGCCGTTGGCGTCCCTGGCCAGTGGCGCGCTGGGGACGACGGTGGCACTGGACGCGCTGAGCCTGGTACCGGGACGGCGCCCCGCGGCCGACCGGAACACCGCACAGATCGCGTCTCATGCGCTCGGTCTCGGGATTGTCGCCAGCATCGCGTCGGCGGTCACCGGGGCATCCGATTGGCAGCACACGCACCGGGAGGACCGTCGCGTCGGGCTGGTGCACGGCGCGGTGAACTCGTGCGCGACCTTGCTCTACGGACTGTCCTGGCGCGACCGCCGGCATGGCCGCCGTCTCCGGGGAGTCGGCCTGGCGGCGGCGGGTTACGCCGTCACGCTCGGCGGCAGCTATCTCGGCGGAGCGTTGGTGTTCGATTACGGCATCGGCGTCGATCGGTCCGGTGCCCGGTTGCGCAACAGTCAGTGGACACCGGTGCTGCCGGCCGGGGCGCTCAACGGGAAACCGGTTCGCGTCGAGGTCGACGGTGTGGGACTTGTTGTCTGCCAGGGCGATCCGGGACAGGTGGCAGTGTTCGGAGAGTTCTGTCCGCACCTGGCGGCGCCGATGGCCGACGGCTGGGTCGATCGCGGGCGGATCGTATGTCCCTGGCACGGCTCCCGATTCGCGCTGGAAACAGGAGAGGTGTTGCGCGGCCCCTCGGCGGCCCCGTTGCCGTGTTACGAAGCCCGGGTGATGGAAGGAAATGTAGAAGTGCGCGGAGTGGCCAATTGAACGCATACGAAGTGCTCAAGGAGCACCATGTGGTGCTGAAAGGATTGGGGCGCAAGGTCAGCGAGGCGCCGGTGAACAGCCAGGAGCGGCATGAGCTTTTCGACGAGATGCTGCTGGAACTGGACATTCACTTCCGCATCGAGGACGACCTGTACTACCCGGCGCTGGCGGCAGCCAGTGAGCTGATCGCGATTGCCCACGCCGAGCACCGTCAGGTGGTGGATCAGCTGGGCGTGCTGCTGCGCACCCCGCAGAGCGCGCCGGCTTACCAGCAGGAGTGGAACACCTTCAAAACCGTGCTCGAGGCGCATGCCGACGAGGAAGAACGCGACATGATTCCCGCGCCCGCGCCGGTGCAGATCACCGATGCGGAACTCGAGGAACTGGGCAACAAGATGGCAGCGCGGATCGCGCAGTTGCGTGGTTCGTCGCTGCACAAGTTGCGAACCCGCGGCAAGGCGGCGCTGCTGAAGGCGATCTAGGACGCCGGCCGTCTACCGATTCCGGCCATCATGATCGGCGTGAATACGCGGACGGCTCCGCCGAAGCGGGCAGCTGCAGCGGCGGCGTCCGCCTCCGAGATCAGTCCGGCCTCCACCACGGCCGCGCGCAGACTCTCGAAGGACAGGCTGAAGAAGTCGAAACCGGCTGTGTTGGAGTCGATCACCTTCGCCCGGCCTTCGCCGCGAACTTCTGTCAGCCCGGCGGCGGCCAGATCGGCGACCACGCGGCGGCCGTAGCGCGGTTCGAAGCCGGACTGCTGCATGAACGTCAGGATGGCATCGGTGACAAGGTCGAGTTGAGCGTCGACCGCGTCGAAGCCGAACGGCGTCCAATCCAGATCCTCGATCACCATCCATCCGCCGGGCCGCAGCGTCGCGGCCAGGCGCTCGATGATCTGTCGCCGGTCCGGCAGGTGTTCGAGCACCAGCCGCGAGTGGACCAGGTCGAATTGCCCTTCGGGCAACTCGTCCGTGCGGATGTCGAGGCGCCGCACCTCGATGGTGTCGCCGGCCAGCGATTCGATGAAGCGGGTGTCGATGTCGACGGCCACCACGCTGGCCCCGCGACTGGCCATCCAGTGCAGCAGCGATCCACCACCGGCGCCGACTTCCAAACAGCGCCAGGGCTTTTCAGAGCTACGAAGGCCGAGCTCGTCGAGCAGAGCCCGGGTGCCGGGGTCCCACAGGCTCTCCATGGCGCCCAACCGGGTGCGCTCCTCGGCGAAGCCCTGGTCGTAGACGTAATCGCTCGGCATGGCGCCAAGGGTATCGGGCAGCGCGCTCCCCGGTCAGCTGTCCGAGCCGGACACGCCTTGACTGCCGGTGCTGCCGTTCGCGCCGTTGCCGCCGACGCTGCCCGCATTGGCGTCGCCCCCCGGAGGTGCGGGCGGTCGCGCCTCGGGAACCGCCCGCGCCGGCCGCGCCACCGGCACCTCCGGCGCCGGCCGCGCCACGGCTCCCGCCGTCACCCGCTGAGCCGAGCAGCCCTCCGGCTCCCGCCGTGCCGGCCGCGCCTCCGGTTCCGCCGGTTCCGCCGGCGCCGCCCTTGCCGCCTGCTCCGCCGGTACCTCCGGTGCCGCCGGTGGAATCGTTGTCTCCGGTTCCGGCCGCCGTGGCGTTGCCGCCGGCCCCGCCGGCCCCACCGGCAGCGCCGACTCCTCCGGCGCCACCGATGCCACCTGTCCCGCCGTGTCCCGCATCGCCGCCGTTGCCGATCAGCATTCCGCCGCGCCCGCCGTTGCCTCCGTCGCCGCCGGCTCCGCCGGTGCCTCCGACACCCCCGGTGCCGCCGGCGCCCCCGGTGCCGCCGACACCGCCGGTGGCCTGCCCGATGCCGGGGGCGGCTGCGCTGACGCTTGCCGCACCTCCGGCACCACCCACACCACCTGTCGCGCCGGTGCCGCCCGAACCGCCGATGCCGCCGGCGCCGCCCGCGCCGCCGTCCCCACCGTCTCCGAACAGCAGCCCGGCATTGCCGCCGGCACCGCCGTGACCGCCGGTACCCGCGACGGTGGCGTTGCTGCCCTGGCCGCCCGTCCCGCCCTGGCCGCCGGCGCCGCCCTTGGCGACAAACAAAGAGTTGCTGGTACCCGAATCGCTGCCGGTGCCGCCGCTGCCGCCGGTGCCGCCGACCTGGCCTGCGGCTCCAGCAGTTCCGGTGGAGCCGTCACCGCCGGTGAACAGCCCGGGCACCGTGCCCGCTTTGTCACCGCCGGCGGCGCCGGTAGCCGCGGGCCCGCTGACAGGGGTGGCCACGCCCGTACCGGGCAGGCCGGAGCCGCCGTGCCCGCCGGCGCCGCCATTGCCGAACAGGTTCGCGCTGCCACCGGCGCCGCCGTTGCCCGCCGCGCCACCGTTGAAACCAGCCGCTGCCGCGCCGCCGGTGCCACCGGCGCCGCCGTTCCCGAACAACCATCCGCCGGCGCCCCCCTGACCGCCGGCCGCCCCGAAGCCGCCACCGCCGCCGCGTCCGCCGTTGCCGAACAAGCCCGCGTTTCCGCCATTGCCGCCGGTCAAGCCGGAGGAACCCGGCTGGGTGTAGCCGGCGCCGCCGTTGCCCCACAGCAGGCCGCCATTGCCGCCCGCCGGATTCGACGCGGTTCCGTCGGCGCCGTTGCCGACAAGTCGCACACCGAACAGTTCCAGGCCGGGTTCGGCGGCGGCGAGGCCGGCAAGGTTGGTGGCCTCGGCGCCGGCGTAGGACGCCACGGCGTCGTGCAGAGTCTGGACGAACTGACTGTGAAACGCCGACACCTGCCTGCTCAGCGCCTGAAATGTCTGGGCGTGCGTACTGAACAGCGCGGCGATGGCCGAGGAGACCTCGTCGGCGCCGGCCGCCGCGATGGCGGTCGTGGAGTGCGCCGCCGACGCCCGTGCCGCGTCGATCGATGACGCGATTGCGGTGAGATCGCCAGCGGCGGCGCCGACCAGGTCCGGTGTGGTGAAGAGGTACGACATCGCTGAAACCTTCGTTGCCCGCAGAACGGAATGGATCATCGCTACTGAAGGTTTTAGACGATTATGAAGAAATCTTCAACCCTGCCGCTGGGGCGGCGGTAAGTCCCGCGTCAGAACGCGGCGCGGCCAGGCAGGGCGGGGTGACGCCGTGCCTGGCCGCGCTGATTGAGGGTGTTGCCGGCCTTGGTCAGCCGTTGTTGCCGGACGCGCCTTCGTGACCGATGCTGCCGGCGGAGCCGTTCGCTCCTGGTTGGCCCGGTGCCGCGCTGCCGCCGGTCGCCGTGCCCACGACGGAGGAACCGGTGCCCGGTGTGCCGGCCGCGCCGCCGTCACCTCCGACCCCGCCTACGCCACCGGTGCCGAGGGCACCGGCGAGGCCGAACAGCCCGCCCGCACCCGCTGTGCCGGCGGCGCCGCCATCGCCTCCCGTGCCTCCGTCACCGCCGGTGCCGCCCGTGCCCCCGTTGCCGCCGAAACCGCCGTCGGATGCGTTGCTCGGGCTAGCTCCGGTGATCGTCGCGTTACCGCCGCCTCCACCCGCGCCTCCGACGCCACCGGTTCCGCCCGCGCCACCGATGCCTCCGGCCCCGCCGTAGCCTGCATCTCCGCCGGAGCCGAACAGGAATGCGCCGCGACCGCCAGCCCCTCCGGCGCCCCCGTTGCCGCCGTTGCCGCCGGTGCCGCCCGTTCCGCCGGTGCCGCCGGTGCCGCCCTGGCCGCCGACCGCCTGACCGCTTGCGGAGAAGTTGGCCACGGTGCTGACCGACGCGGCGCCGCCGGTGCCGCCGACGCCGCCGTTGGCGGCCGTGCCGCCGGATCCACCGACTCCGCCCACGCCGCCGTGACCGCCGTTCCCGCCGTCGCCGTAGAAGAGTCCCGCGTTGCCCCCGGCGCCGCCGTGGCCACCGGCGCCCCCGGCGCCGGCAACACCGGCATCGGTGCCGGCACCCCCGAGGCCGCCGTGGCCACCGACGGCTCCCTGGGCGAGGTAGGCGCCGTTGGGGAGGGTGCCGGTGCCGGAGAAGGCACTTCCGCCGATTCCGCCGGTGCCGCCGATCTGGCCGACGCTTCCGGGATCACCCGGATTGGGTGAGCCGCCATAGATGATCGGGGGAGCTGCGCCGCCGGAGACTGCCGCTCCGTTGGCGCCGGTCGAGGCGGTCCCGTTGTTCGGCGTGATGGCGGCGGTCCCGGTCAGGCCGGTGCCGCCGTTGCCGCCGGCGCCGCCGCTGCCGAACAGGATGGCGTTTCCACCGAGACCGCCGGCGCCCGCGGCGCCGCCGTTGATGCCGGTCGCCGCGAGCGCCGCCGACGCCGCCGGCGCCGCCGTTGCCGTACAGCCATCCGCCCGCGCCGCCATGGCCGCCGGCCGCACCGTAGCCACCGCCGCCGCCGGCCCCGCCGTTTCCGAACAACCCGGCACTGCCGCCGTTACCGCCGGCCAAACCGGAGGCGCCCGATTGCGTGTAGCCGGCGCCGCCGTTGCCCCACAGCAGTCCGCCTTTGCCACCGTTGGGGTTCGCCGCGGTCCCGTTGGCGCCGTCGCCGATGAGGAGCAGACCGAACAGCTCCAGGCCGGGCTGTGCCGCGGCGATGTTGGCCAGGTTGGCGGCTTCGGCGCCGGCGTAGGACGCCGCGCTGGAGCTCAGCGTCTGCACGAACTGGCTGTGGAACGCCGATGCTTGGGTGCTCACCGCCTGAAAGGTGTTGGCGTGCAGACTGAAAAGGCTCGCGACGGCCGCCGATACCTCGTCGGCGCCGGCCGCCAATATACCGGTGGTGGAGCCTGCGGCCGCGGCCCTGGCCGCGTCGATCGACGACGCGAGCGAGGTCAGGTCGCCGACCGCGCTTCCCACGAAGTCAGGGGCGGTGATCACAAATGACATAGGTGTCCTTTCGACTGAGCGGCCGAGAGTGAATTGCCAGGAGGAATTTGCCAGCGTGGCGGAATTTAGCATCGTGTCCTGTCCCGGGTTGGCATTTTTGCGAAACTGTCAAAACGGGTGTCGTGGCCCGGCGAGTGACAGCGGGTAGCCTCACGCTGTGTGAAGGCCGGGGAGCGCGTCGCGTCGCAGCGTGACATCTCGGCGGAGATCGCGGCCATCTCGGCCGGCCGTCAGCCAAACAGCGCCGACGCGATGCCGCGCCTGAACTACCCGCCCTATCGCAGTAGCACCCTGCGGCACCCGGACAACCCGCTGTTGGCGGTCGACCCCGACGAGATCGAGCGATCGGCACCGTGTTTCGGCCATCAGGATGTCGATCCGCTTGACGCCGACCTGACAGCCGGGCACCCGGGCGAACCGATCGGCGAGCGCATCATCGTGACGGGACGGGTGGTGGATGAATCCGGCCGGCCGGTCGCCGGACAGTTACTGGAAATCTGGCAGGCCAATGCCGGCGGGCGTTACCGCCACCAACTCGACCGGCACCCTGCCCCGCTGGACCCGAACTTCACGGGCGCCGGCCGGTGTCTCACCGGCCCCGACGGTTCCTATCGCTTCACCACCATCAAGCCCGGCCCCTACCCATGGCGCAATCACGACAACGCCTGGCGCCCTGCGCACATCCACTTCTCGGTATTCGGAACCGCTTTCACCCAGCGCGTGGTCACTCAGATGTATTTTCCGGGCGACCCCCTGTTCGGCCTGGACCCGATCTTCCAGTCGGTCCTCGACCCAGTGGCACGGCAACGACTGGTCGCCCACTACGACCATGACGTCACCGAACCGGAGTACGCGACCGGCTACCGCTGGGACATAGTTCTGCGCCGATGTTCCGCCGATGACTGAATACCGTTGCACCCCAGGACAAACCGTTGGTCCCTTCTTCGGCATCGGGCTGCCGTTCGCGCGCGCCGCTGAGTTGGTCCGCGGCGAGTTTCCCGGCGCCGTCGAACTGCACGGCACCGTCTACGACGGGGCCGGGGCCCCGGTGCCCGACGCGCTGGTGGAGATCTGGCAACCCGACAGCGCCGGCCGGATTGCGCGGGCGTCCGGTTCGCTGCGCCGCGACGGATCGACCTTCACCGGCTGGGGCAGGGCGGCGACCGACGCTGACGGGCACTACGCGTTCACCACGGTGGCTCCGGGCTCGGCGAACGGGCGCCCGCCGTTCTTCGCCCTCACCGTCTTTGCCCGGGGGTTGCTGGATCGGCTCTTCACTCGCGCGTACCTGCCGGACGCCGACCTGGACGCCGTCCCGGAGTTGGGCGGTCTGGAACCCCGGCGCCGGATGACGATGCGCTGTGTCGCTGAAAGTGATTCCGGGCGAGAGCGATACCGTTTCGATGTGCACCTGCAGGGTCCTGACCAGACGGTGTTCCTGGTGTACGGGGACGATCGGACGTGACCAACCTGCTGTGGCCGGGTGACCAACGAGCCGGCGAGCACATGAGCGATCAGGCGCTGTTGCAGTCCATGCTCGCGGTGGAGTCTGCCTGGTTGGGCGCGCTCGGGACTGCGGGCCTGGCACCGGTCGCGGCTGCCGACCTGCGGAACCTGGTGGGGGAGCAGGACTGCGAGCGGATCGCGGCCGGCGCCGAGGACGGCGGCAACCCGGTGATCGGCCTGGTGGCCTTGCTGCGCCAGCGCGCGGTGCCGGCGCTGAGTCAATGGATTCACCGGGGGCTGACCAGCCAGGACGTGATGGACACCGCCCTGATGTTGGCGCTGCGAGGCGTCGTCACAGCACTGGGTGCTCAGCTGGCGAGACAGATCGACGCACTGTCCGCTCTTGCCGCTGCGCATCGAGGCACCCCGATGGTCGCCCGCACACTGACCCAGCATGCCGCGCCCACCACGTTCGGCGCCAAGGCGGCCGGCTGGCTCGATGCCGTTCTGGACGCCCGTGACCGGCTCGACGGCCTGTCGACCCCGGCCCAGTTCGGCGGTGCCGTCGGAACCTGTTCGGCCACCGTGGAATTGGCCACCTTGGGCACCGGTGCCGCTGACCCGGCCGAGCTCGCCGAAAGCGTCGCGCGCACTGCCGCAACGACGCTGGGACTCGCCTATCGTGCGCCCTGGCATACCGCGCGCGGGCCGGTCACGGTCGCCGCTGACGCCCTGGTGGCGTGCACGGACAGCTGGGGCCGCATCGCCTCCGACGTCGTCACCCTGGTGCGCCCGGAAATCGGTGAACTGAGCGAACCCGCCACCGCGGGGCGCGGAGGCTCGTCGTCAATGCCGCACAAGCGAAATCCCGTGTTGTCCATTCTGATTCGGCGGGCCGCGATATCGGCGCCACCGCTGGTGGCCACCTTGCACCAGGCGGCCGCGCTGGCCAACGACGAGCGCCCCGACGGCGCCTGGCATGTCGAGTGGGATACCTTGCGCACCCTGGCCCGACGGACTCTGGTGGCGGGTTCGCAGTGCGGCGAACTGCTGGCCGGATTACAGGTGCACACCGGACGGATGGCCGAAAACCTGGATGCGAGAGACCTTCTCGGCGAGCAACTCGCCATAGCCGAACTCGCCGGCAAGGAGCCGTCGCCGACCTACTTCGGCGCGATCGACCGGTTGATCGACGAGAGCTTGCGGCGGGCGCGGCACGCCGTCGGCGGTTAACCGGGCTTCTGCGCGACGATGGCCACCGCGGCCAACCGCTCGCGGTGCCTGCGGAAGGTGCTCCGCATCGCCAGCACCCGCCTGCGCGCGTCCGGTTGACTGAGCACATTCTTACCGAATCGGATTGCACCCCATAGTCCTTCGTCGGCAATCACCCGTCGCGGTGCCAGCAGTGCCATCGGTGCCGTCGCGACGTGGCGCACCACCAGTCCGTGGCCGCCCAGCAGTTCCGACCACTCCGCCACTGTCAACGGGCGCGCGTTGACTCTGATGGCGCGGGCCAGCGACTGCCGGACGTCGGTGGTGACCTCTTCGGGTAGATCGTCGGGGGTCAGGGCAAGCTCGTGGATCGCATAGCGTCCGCGCGGCCGCAGTAACCGGGCGGCCTCGGCGACGATGGCGTGCTTGGCCGCATCGCTCTGCATGGTCAGCATCGCCTCGCCGATCACCACGTCGGCGCTGGCGTCGGGCAGGCCCGTGTCGGCCGCATCGGTGACCTTCACTTCGCCGTGCCCCGCCACGACACGGCGTACCAGGTTGGCCGCATCCGCGTCGGCTTCCGCGCCGACGTAGGACCTGGGCCCGCGGGCGATGATCTCCGCCGCGGTCCGGCCCAGCCCCGGAGCCAGCTCGATGACATCGGCGTTGGCTACCTCGGCGCGGACCAGCAGGGTGCGGGTGAACTCGACGCCGCCCGGTCGCAACACCCGCTTGCCCAACCGGGCCAGCAGCCAGTGTCCGGGGACGTGCTCGTCGTCCCGGCCGGAAAGCGGAAGGCGGTCTTTGTCGGAAGTCATGATGGAGTCTGTTGCTGCACTGTAAGGTAACGCAGCCGGTGCACGGGGTGGGCGCCGGTCCGGGATTTGTACAAATTTACTTGTGTAAACTCGTCAGTCCACGCCGCACGCGCTCGGGAAGGGTGAGTGACTCGCCATGGCAGATCCTGATTCGGGGCCGGAGTCGACGGGTCGCCGTCGCGCGGTACTGCGGATCCTGCGCTCGTCGCGCACGCCCCTGAGCATCGTCGCGATCGCGAAAAAGCTTGCGGTGCATCCCAACACCGTGCGTTTTCACCTGGACACCCTGGTCGCTGAGGGCCGGGTGGAGCATGTCCAGCCGAGTCGCCGCGGCCCCGGTCGCCCGCCGCTGATGTTCCGCGCGGTGCCGCAGATGGATCGCGACGGGACCCGGCAATACCGGCTGCTGGCCGAGATCCTCGCCATCGGCCTTGCCTCCGAACCTGATTCGGACGCCCGGGCAGTGGCGGCCGGCCGGGCGTGGGGCGAGCGGCTCGGATCCCCCGGACCCGATCCGGACGCTGAGAGGTCCATCGCCCACCTGGTCGACGTGCTCGACGACCTGGGTTTCGAGCCGGAGATCCGCGACGCCGGCGGCCACCCGCAGGTCGGACTGCGGCACTGCCCGTTTCTCGAGCTCGCTGAACGGCAATCGAGCGTCATCTGCCCCGTCCACCTCGGGTTGATGCGCGGCGCTCTGGAGACATGGGCGGCGCCGGTGACCGTCGAGCGCCTGGAGGCCTTCGCCGAGCCGGACCTGTGCCTGGCCCACCTGGCACCCGCGGGAGCGCAGCGGTGAGTTTGGGACGCGCCACGGAAGTGGCCGTCACGTTTGTGTGGCTCGGCATGGTGCTGGCCATCTCGTTCCTGGAAGCCCCGCTGAAGTTCCGGGCGCCGAATGTGACGCTGCAGATCGGGCTGGGGATCGGCCGCCTGGTGTTTCGCGCGCTGAACACCGTGGAGGTCGCGTTCGCCCTGCTCATTGGGGCGCTCGTGGTGGCCGGTCCCACGCCGGCGCGGATCACGGTGGCGTTTTCGGTCGCGGCGGTGGCCCTGGCCGTGCAATTGATTGCGGTGCGGCCCCGCCTGACCCGGCGTTCTGACGAAGTGCTTGCCGGCTTGGACGCACCGCGTTCGCGGGCCCATTACGCCTACGTCGGTTTAGAGGTGGTCAAGGTGGTGGCGTTGCTCGTGGCGGGGATACTGCTACTGAACAACTGAAAGGTGAGGGCCATGGAATCCATCTCGCTGAACGACCTGGCGTCCGAGAAGCTGGCCGAGGCGCGGCAGTCCAACAGTGGCCGCGCCGCCCACACCATCCACGGCGGTCATACCCACGAACTGCGCCAGACCGTGCTGGCCCTGATCGCCGAACACGAGCTGTCCGAACACGACAGCCCTGGCGAGGCGACGTTGCAGGTACTAGAGGGTCACGTGCGGCTGACCGCCGGCGACGATGCGTGGGAGGGCAAGACCGGTGACTACCTCGCCATCCCGCGAGTGCGCCACGCCCTGCTGGCGGTGCAGGACTCGGTGGTGATGCTGACCGTGCTGAAGTCTCAACCCGGCGCTTCACACTGACCGTGCTGAGCACCCCCTGGTCGCGGGACTTCGGTTTGCGGGTACCGATCGTCAACGCACCCATGGGTGGGGTCGCGGGAGGCCGGCTGGCGACGGCGGTGACCGCGGCCGGCGGGCTGGGGATGGTTGGGATGGGCAGCACCGCGACCCGGTCGTCGCTGGCGGCTGAGCTGCGTGAGGTGCGCGGGCGGTACGGGATCGGGCTGGTGGACTGGGTGATGCGACGCCAGAGCGGGCTGCTTGATGACGCGCTCGCCGCCCGGCCCGCGCTGTTGTCGATCAGTTTCGGCACTGACCTGTCCTGGGTCTCGGCCGCGCGCGATGCCGGAATACCCACCGCCACACAGGTTTACGACGCGGAAGACGCCCGCCGAGCGGCAGACGCGGGCGTCGACGTGCTGGTGGCGCGCGGGGCCGAAGGCGGCGGTCACGGCGAGGTGCGACTGGCGACGCTGCCGTTGCTGGACGTGGTGCTGGACGTGGTGTCGCTGCCGGTCCTGGCGGGTGGCGGGGTCGCCTCACCGCGCAGTCTGGCCGCGGTGCTGGCCGCCGGAGCCAGCGGGGCATGGGTGGGTACCCGGTTGTCCGCCTGCCCGGAGGCGCTGACCGGGGCCCCCGGCCGTCAGGCTCTGATCGCGGCGGCCGCGACCGACACGCGGGTCACCCGGGTATTCGATGTCGCCGCCGGCCTGCCGTGGCCAGAGAGATTTCCGTCGCGGGTGCTGGCCGACGAGTTCGTCGCGCACTGGTCCGGTCGCGAGGAGGCACTTGCCGGCGACCGGGACGCCTGCGTCGGGCACCCGGCACCGGTCGACGCGGGCCAGGGGGTCGGCATGATTCGCGACGACGCCACGGTGGGTGAGGTCATCGAAGCGATGTGTTCGGGTGCGGAGCAGTTGCTGTCGCGGTGGGCGACCTAGCAGGGTCTAGACCCCGCGCAGGTAGCGCTTGGCGATTACCCGCTGCGCCACCGTCACGAACGGCCCGCCCAGTTTGCTCAGCAAGGTCGCAGGCCGCGAGAACGCGGATACTTCGGCGTACACCGCGTCGTTGCCCGGGTCGTAGCGGACGGCGAAGCGTTCCTCGCCGGATTCCGGATGACCGGGCAGCGTGCCGTAGGCGAACCCGCGGATGTCGGGCTCTTCGATCACGTACACCACCCGGCACGGGGCCCGCAGCACGCCCAGCATCTTGACGACCACCACGGACGAGACGGCGACGGTGTCGGTGCTGGCGGTCACCCGCAGCCCGGCGCCCCGTTGCATCCCCCAGTGCATGAGGGCCTTGGCCGCCTGCTCGAAGCGGTCTCGGCCGGTGCCGATCTGAGCCGACACGCTCATGTGGTCATAGCCCGGTGGAAGCTGATCGGCGGCCGTCGCGCCCACTTCCTGGTAGGTCAGCTGTTGCTGGGCGAGCGTGCGCAGGTCCACCTTGCCCAGCTTGCCACTAATCCGCTCAAGATCCGCCGCCGGATCCTCCGGTGCCGCCGGCACCGCCGCTGCCACCCGCGCCGCTGAAGCCGTCGGGGGGGAAGCCGTCCTGGCCCGTCCGGCCGGCGCTGCCCGGTTCCAGGTTGCCGAGGATATTCCCGTCGCCGCCATTGCCGCCGTCGCCGCCCTTGCCGCCCGGTGAGCCGCCCTGTCCGAACGGCGGCAGCGGACCGCTGCCGCCGGTACCGCCGGCACCGCCGTTACCGCCCTTGCCGCCGGCCCCGGTCAGGCCCGCGCCGCCGTCGCCGCCGTCGCCGCCGGTACCACCCGTTCCGTTGGCCTCACCACCGAGGCCACCACCACCTTGTCCGCCATTGCCGCCGCGGCCGCCTGTGGTGGTGCCGGTCCCGCCGTCCCCGCCGTACCCGCCGTTGCCGGGGCCCTGCGATCCTTTGCCACCGTCGCCGCCGTCGCCGCCGTAGCCGCCGGCGCCGACCTGGCCGTAGCCCCCGTGGCCGCCCTGTCCGCCCCGGCCGCCCGTACCGACCAGACCGCCGCCACCGCCATTGCCCGCGTCGCCGCCATGGCCGCCCGTAGCACCGTCGCCGCCGGAGCCGCCCCAGCCACCCATGCCGCCTTCACCAGAGAGGCCGGCGCCCGCGCCGTCACCCCCGCGACCGCCGTTGCCGCCCGCTTGTTGGACGCCGGCCGCGCCCGTCTTGCCGGCTGTGGACCCGGCACCGCCGACGCCGCCGACGCCGCCCTTGCTTGCGTAGCCGCCGTCGCCGCCGTAACCGCCGCCGTCGCCGCCGCCCTTCCCGTCGGTGCCATTGCCGCCGTTGCCCGCGGTGCCGCCGTTGCCGCCGTCGCCGCCGGCCCCGCCGACGCCCTGGATTCCCGCCTTGCCGGTGGCGGCTTGCGCGGCTCCTCCGGCGCCCCCGGCGCCGCCCGCGCCGCCGTCTCCGCCGCGCCCGCCGCTGCCGCCGCTCTGACCGGTCACGCCGGCGCCGACTCCGTCCATGCCGTCCACACCGTTTCCGCCGGTGCCGCCGATCCCGCCGGCGCCGCCGCCACCACCCACCCCACCGTTGCCCGCCAGCGCGCCGCCCTTGCCGCCCGCCCCGCCGACGCCGCCCGTCCCACCGGCACTGGCATCGTTACCTCGCATGCCGGGGGCGCTGCCGTGTTTGCCGTCGACGCCGTCTGCGCCGGCACCGCCAGTGCCGCCGGTTCCGCCGTTTCCGACCTGTCCGCCATCACCGCCTCGGCCGCCGGCGGCTCCGGTACCGCCCGGCGTGGTCGCGGCCGCACCGGTGCCGCCCGTTCCGCCGTTGCCGCCGCCGGTGGGGACGCCGCCCGCGGCACCTTGCTTGCCGGTGCTCGATCCGGTGCCACCGGCTCCTCCGGAGCCGCCGGTTCCGGGATTGCCGCCGTCGCCACCCCGGCCGCCGACACCGCCGTTGACCATCAGGTCGCCGTCGCCGCCGCGGCCGCCGTCACCGGCTGTTCCTCCGGTGCCGCCCGCACCGCCTGCTCCACCAGTGCCTTGGCTGCCGCTCTTGCCCGAACCGGCCAGCGCCTGTCCGCCCTGGCCTCCGTCACCACCTTTACCGCCGCTGCCTCCGACACCGCCGCCGCCACCTTTACCGCCGGTAGCGCCGGCGGCGGTGGCGTCGAGTCCCTGGGCCCCTGTGCCGCCGGTGCCGCCGACTCCGCCGACACCGCCGGTTCCGCCGGCGCCGCCGGCGCCGGACAGCGATCCGCCCAAGCCGCCGGCACCTCCGGCGCCGCCGGTCCCGCCGGCGTTTCCGGCGCCTCCTGAGGCGCCCGGCGTGCTGGCCGTCGCGCCCGCAATGCCCTGCCCGCCCGCGCCGCCGTTGCCTCCGGCGCCGCCGTTGCCGACCAGACCTCCGTTGCCGCCCTGGCCGCCGGCGCCGCCGGTGCCACCGGGCGTGCCGGCGACTCCGCCGTTGCCGCCCTTGCCGCCGTTGCCGCCGCTGGTGGGGGATGAACCGGTGGCGCCCTGTTTGCCGGTGCTGGAGCCGGACCCGCCGAGGCCGCCGGTGCCGCCGGAGCCCGGATCTCCGCCGTTGCCGCCGGCGCCGCCCGTACCACCATTGATGTTCGTCGCACCGTTGCCGCCGTCGCCGGCGACACCACCGATGCCGCCGGCTCCGCCGGCGCCGCCGACGCCTTGACTGCCGGCTTTCCCCGTCGCGGACTGGGCAATGCCACCGGTTCCGCCGGCGCCGCCGCCACCACCGAATCCGCCTTTGCCGCCGTCGCCCCCGTCGCCGCCTGCGGCGCCGAACGAGCTGCCGTCGGTGCCGCGTCCGCCGGTGCCTCCCGTGCCGCCGGTACCGCCCGTTCCGCCGGTGCCGCCGTTCCCGCCATTGCCTGCCAGGGTTCCGCCCTTGCCGCCCTGACCACCGGCGCCGCCAGTGCCACCAACTCCGCCCGTATTCCCGGTGCTGCCGGGGGAGGTGTCAGCGCCGGTGCTGCCGGTGCCGCCGGTCCCGCCGTTGCCGCCATTGCCGCCGTTGCCGACCAGACCGCCGTTGCCGCCCCGGCCGCCGGCCGCGCCGGTACCCCCGGGTGTGGTGGCGTTCGCGCCGACACCCCCGCACCGCCGTTGCCGCCGCTGGTGGGGGCGGTGCCGGTGGCTCCCTGCTTGCCAGTGCTGAAGCCGGCCCCGCCGGCGCCGCCGGTGCCTCCTGCGCCCGGATTGCCGCCGTTGCCGCCCGTGCCGCCGACGCCATTGTTGACCGCCCAGGTGCCGTCCGCGCCAACCCCACCGTCACCTGCGCCTCCGCCGGCGCCGCCGGTCCCGCCGGCCCCGCCCGCGCCCTGGGTACCGGTCAGTCCCGAAGCAGCCAGCGCCTGCCCGCCAGCTCCGCCGACGCCGCCCCCGCCCCCGGTTCCGCCGCGCCCGCCACTGCCTCCGGTCTGGCCTGATCCATCGGCGTTGATCAGGCCAGGAAGGCCGGATTGACCGTTGCCGCCCACGCCGCCGACCCCGCCGCTGCCGCCGGTTCCGCCGGCACCGCCGTTACCCGCTCGAGCGCCGCCATTGCCACCGACGCCGCCGGTGCCTCCGGTCCCGCCGGTCTGACCCGGGTTACCCGAGTCGCCGAAGGCGACCGCCGAGTCGCCGGCTACCCCGGTCCCGCCGGTACCGCCGGTGCCCCCGGTGCCGCCGTTGCCGACCAACCCGCCGTCGCCGCCTTTACCCCCGCCGCGCCGGTGCCTGCCAACGTGGTCGCGTTGGCACCGTCGCCGCCCCGGCCGCCGTTGCCACCGGTGACGGCGTCGTTGCCGGTTGCGCCGGTCTTGCCGGTGGTGGAGCCGGTGCCGCCGGTCCCGCCGGTGCCACCGGTGCCCGGGTCGCCGCCGGCGCCCCCGGTACCGCCGACGCCACCGTTGACTGTCATGACCCCGGTCGCGCCGGCGCCGCCGTCGCCGGCAATGCCGCCGGTGCCGCCGTTACCGCCGGCGCCGCCGACTCCTGGGCGCCGGCGTGACCGGCAGCGGACTGGGCCGCGCCACCGGCGCCGCCGGCCCCGCCCGCGCCGCCCGCTCCGCCGGTGCCGCCATTGCCCCCGGCTTTACCGGCGGAGCCCGGCGTGGTGCCGTCGACACCGCGTCCGCCGACACCGCCGGTACCACCGTCACCGCCGGCGCCGCCGGCACCACCGACTCCGCCGTCGCCGGCCAGAGCCCCGCCGTTGCCACCGCGTCCGCCGGAGCCGCCGGTTCCGCCGGTGCCGCCGGAGTTGCCGGTGGCGCCTGGCGTGGCGGCAGGTTCGCCGTTGCTGCCGGTAGCGCCGTTGCCCCCGGTGCCGCCGGCGCCGCCGTTGCCGACGAGGCCGCCGTTGCCGCCGTTGCCGCCGGCCGCGCCGCTGATACCTGTTGCGGTGGCGTTGGCGCCGGATCCGCCGTTGCCGCCATTGCCTCCGCTGGTGTGGGCGCCGCCGGTGGCGCCTTGCTTTCCGATGGCGGCGCCGGCGCCGCCGGACCCGCCTGCGCCGCCCGCTCCCGGGTCTCCACCGTTACCTCCGGCGCCGCCCGTGCCGCCGTTGATCGAGGTGACGCCGTTTGCTCCGTTGCCGCCGTCGCCGGCGATGCCGCCCATGCCGCCGGCGCCGCCGTCGCCGCCGGCGCCTCTGCCGCCGGCCTGTCCGGTCGCCGATCGGGCAGCGCCGCCGACGCCGCCGTTGCCCCCGTCGCCGCCGGTACCACCAGCGCCGCCGTCGCCCCCTTCATTGCCGGCCGCACCGAGGGCACTGGCGCCCGCGCCGCGGGCGCCGCTACCGCCGCTGCCGCCGTCGCCGCCGGTCCCGCCGGTCCCTCCGCTGCCGCCGTCACCCGCCCGAGTACCGCCGTCACCGCCTGCACCGCCAGCGCCACCGCTGCCCCCGGTGTGGCCGGTGCTGCCGTTGGCGCCGGGGGTGGTGGCGTCGGCGCCGGCGGTGGCGGCCGCACCGTTCCCGCCGCGTCCGCCAGTGCCGCCGCTGCCGACCAGGCCGCCGTCGCCACCCTTTCCGCCGGCGCCACCGGTGCCGCCGGGTGTGCCGGCGTCGGCACCGCGTCCGCCGGTGCCGCCGTCACCGCCGCTGGTGGGCGTAAGCCCGTGCGCGCGCCCGCCGCGGCGCCACTGCCACCGGCCCCGCCCGCGCCGCCGGTGCCCGGGTTGCCCCCTTGACCGCCGGCGCCGCCGTTGACGTTGCCTGCCACGCCGTCGCCGCCGGCACCGCCGTTGCCGGCCACACCGCCGCCGCCGCCGGCCCCGCCCGCGCCGCCGGCGGCGTGTCCGCGGTCCACGCCGAACAGGCCGCCGCTGCCGCCCTTGCCGCCCTCACCGCCGGCGCCACCGGACCCGCCGTCGCCCCCGTTTCCACCGGCATGGCCGGTCGCGCCCGCCAGCAGCGAATCGGCACCACTGCCGCCGGCACCGCCGGCGCCGCCCATGCCGCCGACCCCGCCGGTACCGCCGAAGCCGCCGTTACCGGCCAACCAGCCGCCGGATCCGCCGTCGCCGCCCGTACCGCCATTGCCGCCCGCTCCGCCGGCCGTGCCGGACGCGCCGGTACCCGTACCGCCGGTGACACCGGAGATCCCGGCCGCACCGGCGCCACCGGATCCGCCCGCCCCCCCGTGGCCCAACATCACCGCGCTACCGCCCTGACCGCCCGCGCCGCCCAGGGCGTCCAGGGTTACCGCCGTGCCGCCCGCGCCACCGGCCCCGCCGTTGCCCCACAGCATCCCGCCGGTGCCTCCGGTACCACCGGTGCCTCCCACGGCACCAGCCGTCAGCGCGACGCCACCGGCGCCGCCGGTACCGCCGGCCCCGAACAGCCACCCGCCGCGGCCGCCGGCACCACCGGTGGCACCGGCCCCGCCCATGCCGCCGGTTCCGCCGCGCCCGATGAGGCCGGCAGCGCCACCGGCGCCGCCGGACACACCGTCGGCGACCCCGGCCGCTCCGTTACCGCCGCTGCCCCACAGCAGTCCACCGGCGCCCCCGGCCTGTCCCGGCGACGTGCCGTCGGCGCCGTTGCCGATCAGCGGGCGCCCCAGCAGCGCCTGCGCGGGCCCGTTGACGGCGTGGGAGAGCAGCTGCCCGGCCCCGGCGACTTCGGCGGTCGCATACGACTGCGCGGCGCCGGTCAAAGCGGCCACGAACTGCTCGTGAAATGCGGCCGCTCGGGCTCCGATCGCCTGATACTCCCGACCGTGCCGGCCGAACAGCGCCGCAATCGCGGTGGAGACCTCGTCGGCGGCGGCGGCGGCCAGCGCGGAGGTCGACATCGCAGCCGCTGCGTTCGCCTCGCTGACCGCCCAGCCGACGCGGGTGAGATCTGCCGCAGTCGCCGCCATGAATTCTGGCGTAGCGATCAACAAAGACATGACAATCCTCCACTTCGGGGCGCTAGGCTCGCGCCGAATAGTCGCGCGCAGGTCAGGTGGTGCCCGAAGTAAGTCCGTCGCCGGAGTTGCGGGCGCGGCGCGATCGCGCCGATTAAGGTCTCGAAGTCCGGATTGCCGGTGTCTTCAAACCGGTTGTGGCTCCGCTATTCGTCAGTCGGCGCGCGCAGTCCGCGAAACCATGTGAGTTCGCGCGCTGATCCTGAGGGTTCCGCACGCCGGCAACGGGCATCCAGCGCTTCGCGAAAAGATCGCCAAGTAACTGGAATGGTTTGCATGACAACATCATTCGGTGTTCGAATTGTCGGTGTCAAGCGGTTTGGGAAATCGATAACCGGCGGCGAATGCAATATCGCTTCGGCGTCTCACGGCGACGCTGCGACCTGTGATTTCGCCGTGAAAGGCGCTCGTCGGCGTCTCATTGCGAGACATATTGACCGGGCGGCGTCAGGGGCCGTGCCTTTGGTGCCGGTCCCGTTACCGACAGGCTAAACAACTGCGGTGACTGGCATTCGGGTGGGGTCGTGATAATTGATCACAAATAAAGGCCGCTGACAGGCTCCGAGTCGTTAGTATCGTCGCGTGGATTGGCTGGCCGGCGATCGGCATCACAACGCACGAGAGCGAATCTACGACGCCGCCGGTGCGCTGGTCGAGGCCAGGGGCTTCGATCGGCTCAGTATCGATCTCATCGCCCGAAATGTCGGGTGCTCGCGGGCTACTGTCTACCGGCACGCCGGCGGCATCGAGGCCATTCGCGATGCACTCTTGATCCGGGCCACGACCCAGGTCGCCGAAACAGTCGCGGAGTCGGTCAAATCCCTTCCGGCCGACGAGCGGATGATTGCCGCAATCCTGATGTCTCTCAAGGTGGTTCGCGCTCATCCCGTCTTCGCGGCGGTGGGTTCCTCGACGGCGACGGCCCGACTCATCGAGCAGACGCTGATCGGTTCTCCGCGCGTCCCGGCGGCCGCGGCCACCATCGCCGGACTGCCCGGTGATGACCCATTGGCGGCGCTCTGGATGGTGCGCGTTGTGCTCGGCCTGTTGTATTGGCCGATCACCGAAATCGAGGGTGGGGAAGAGGCGATCGTGCGCCGGTTCGTCGCTCCGCTCTTCGGTTGAGCAGATCTCGCAGGACAATCCGCGTACGGTCGGGAGGGTGGCTGCACATGTATCGGAAAAGTTCACACTGGGTAGTGACCTGACGGTCAATCGCCTCGGCTTCGGCGCGATGCGCCTCACCGGGGACGGCGTGTGGGGTCCGCCCGCTGACCGTGACGAGTGCGTGCGGGTGTTGCGGCGTGCGGTTGAACTGGGCGTGAATTTCATCGACACGGCAGATTCGTACGGGCCCTATGTCTCCGAGGAGATCATTCACGAGGCGTTGCACCCCTACCGAGGTCTGGTGATCGCCACCAAGGCCGGCCTGCTGCGCACCGGCCCGAATGTCTGGATCCCCCTTGGTAATCCGAGCTATTTGCGGCAGGAGTGCGAGATGAGCCTGCGCCGGCTCGGCGTGGAGACCATCGACCTGTACCAGTTGCATCGCATCGACCCGAACTTCCCGCTGGCCGACCAGCTGGGCGAGTTGGTCACATTGCAGGGCGAGGGCAAGATTCGCCACATCGGCCTGTCCGAGGTCGACGTCGACCAACTCAATGCCGCACGGGAGATCGCGGCGATCGTGTCGGTGCAGAACATGTACAACCTGACGTCCCGCAAGGCCGAGCCGCTGCTGGATGCCGCGACCACTCAGGGCATCGGCTTCATTCCGTGGTTCCCGCTGGCATCGGGCCCGCTGGCGGCACCGGACGGTCCGCTGCAGAAGATGGCCGCCGCGCACGATGCGACGCCCTCGCAGCTGGCGTTGGCCTGGCTGCTCAAGCGGTCGCCGGTGATGCTGCCGATTCCGGGCACCTCGCGGGTGTCGCATCTGGAAGAGAACGTCGCGGCCACCCAGATCAGTCTCACCGATGAGGAATTCGAGGCATTGTCGGCAGCCGGTGCCGCGCAAGGCGACTGAATTGAATTCAACCGGCCATTAGCAGTTTGATTTGTCTTTAGTTGAATCGCGAACGAATTACTGTCGCGCAGCGCACAATACTTCCGCCCTATTCGGGAATCGGTTTGTAAACTGGAGGCTGCCATGTCGTTCGTCGTCGCTACCCCACAGCTGTTAACTGCAGCGGCCACGGACCTGGCGAGCATAAGGTCCGCGCTCGGTGCCGCGAACGCAACCGCTTTCGCCCCCACAACAGAAGTGCTGACGGCCGCAGCCGACGAGGTGTCGACCGCAATCGCGACGGTATTCGGCGGGCATGCCAGGGCCTATCAGGAGGTCAGCGTGCAAGCGGCGGCATTTCACGCCGAGTTTGCACGGGCTCTCAATTCCGGCGCCCTGGCGTATTCCGGTGCCGAGGCAACCAGCATCGACCAACTCGTGCTCGCCGTGGTGAACGCACCCACCCAAGCGCTGCTGGGACGGCCACTGATCGGCGACGGCTATAACGGCGTGGCGGGCCAGAACGGTGGCGCTGGGGGATTGCTGTTCGGCAATGGTGGCCGTGGTGGCGATGGGCGTCCAGGTCAGGTGGGCGGCAACGGTGGCGCTGCGGGTCTGATCGGAAACGGGGGCGCTGGTGGAACCGGGGGGGCGGGCGTGGCGGGTGGCTCCGGCGGGAGCGGTGGCTGGCTGTTCGGCAACGGGGGCAACGGCGGTCAAGGCGGGGCTGCTCTCTTCGGCATCAACGGCGGCCACGCCGGTCCAGGCGGCAACGGTGGCAGTGCCCTGCTTTTCGGCGACGGGGGAGCGGGCGGGCAGGGCGGTACGGGCCTCACCGGTGCTGCGGGAGTCAATCCGACGGTGAGCGGCGTCGGCGCCACGGGGACCGCCGGCACCTGGGATGGCCGAAGTGGCGGAACCGGCAATGTGCAGGGCGGCAATGGGGGCAACGGCGCCGACGCCGGCCCCGGCTCCACCGGCGGTACCGGTGGAGCCGGTGGGGACGCGTCAATCGCCGCCGGTATCGGGGACGGAGTGGGCGGCGCCGGCGGCGCCGGCGGCGCGGGTGGAAATGGGGGTGCCGGAGGCCAGGGCGGGTCCGCGATCGTTGATTCCGGAAATGCCACCGGCGGCTTCGGCGGCAACGGAAACGTGGGTGCCGCACCTGGTGGCGCGGGCGGTGTCGGGGGGGACGGCGGCCTGGCGTTGAGCCAAGCGAACGGTGACGCCTACGGCGGCGTCGGCGGCAAGGGTGGGGGCGGTGCCACCGGAGCGTCCGGCGGTGGTGGTGGCGCCGGCGGCTTGGGTGGATATGGCGGTAACGGTGGACTCTTGGTCGGCAGCGGTGGTGCCGGTGGGGTCGGCGGCACAGGCGGTGCGGGAGGTATCGGTGCGACCGGAGGTAGCGGTGGCGGTGGTGGGTTGGGCGGTTTCGCGTTGACCAATTCCAACTATGGCGCAGCGGGTGGCCCCGGTGGAGAGGGGGGAGACGGAGCCGTAGGCGGGACCGGCGGCACCGGCGGCGCGGGCGGGGATGGCGGCCGCGGGGGCCGCGGCGGCTGGTTGGTCGGAAACGGCGGCAACGGTGGGGACGCTGGACTGGGCGGCACCGGCGGCGCCGGAGGCACTGGCGGTCAGGGTGGTGCTGGCGGTCGGGGCGGCGGCGCCGTGGGTGCAGCTACCTCAGGCGGTTCGGGAGGGGATGGGGCTGACGGTGGCACCGGTGGCACCGGTGGCAACGGCGGCGGCAGTGGCAGCGGCGGCATAGGCGGCGCCGCGGGTGTGCTGTTCGGTCAGTCGGGCATCAACGGCGCAGCGGGTCCCGGCGGCGCGGGTGGCGGGGGAGGCACCGGAGGCGGCTTCGGCACTGGCGGGCCCGGAGGTTTTGCGTTTCCGAACTACGGCACCAACGGCGCCGACGGGCAGCCCGGCGGCACTGGGGCGTCGGGCCAATCTGGCTGAGCCGACCGGTTGACAAACAATTCCAGCAAAACGCGGAGCCGACATGTCCGCTTGGCGCACAATACTTCTGCCCAAATTCGGGATTGGGTCCTAGCTGGGAGGCTGCGTGTCATTCGTCACCGTTACACCGGAGCTGTTGACCACCGCCGCAAGGGATCTCGCGAGTGTGCATGCCACGCTCGGTGCGGCGAATCTGGCTGCTGCGGTCCCGACGACGGAGGTGCTGGCGGCGGCGGCCGACGAGGTGTCGGAGGCGGTCGCAGCCTTGTTCGGCGGGCATGCCCATGGCTATCAGGCACTCAGCGCACAAGCGGCGGCATTCCACGCGGAGTTCGTGCACGCCCTCAATGCCGGTGCCAGGGCGTATTCCGCTGCCGAGGCAGCCAGCATCGACCAACTCGTCCTCGGCGCGGTGAACGCACCCGCCCAGGCACTCCTCGGCCGCCCCTTGATCGGCGACGGAGCCAACGGAGCGCCGGGCGCAAACGGCGGCGCCGGTGGGTTGCTCTACGGCAACGGGGGCCGGGGCGGGGATGGTCTGCCCGGCCAGGTGGGCGGCAACGGCGGTGCGGCGGGTCTGATCGGTAGTGGCGGGGCCGGAGGGCAGGGCGGCGCCGGGGCGGTCGGCGGCAACGGTGGCAGTGGCGGATGGCTCTTCGGCAACGGCGGCGCCGGCGGGCAGGGCGGCACGGCGGTCGCCGGCATCAACGGCGGCAACCCAGGACAGGGCGGCCACGGCGGCAACGCCCTGCTGTTCGGCGACGGCGGGGCCGGCGGGCAGGGCGGCACCGGCCTGACCGGGGCCAAGGGGATAAACCCCGTCATCAGTGGACAAGGCGGCACCGGTGTTCCCGGGCTCAACGACAACGTCACCGGCGCTGCCTACGGCACCTCGGGTGGCACCGGCGGCGACGGCGGGCCCGGTGCCACGGGCGGCACCGGAGGACAAGGAGGCAGTGTCAACTCTTTGTCGAGTTTCGGAATCGCCGGTAACGGCGGCCCGGGCGGCGCGGGCGGTAACGGAGGCGCCGGTGGTGACGGTGGAAATGCTGTCGGAGGTGGCGGCACTGCGGTCGCCGGGGTGGGCGGCAACGGCGCCCAGGCTCAAGCCGCGGGCGGTTCGGGAGGGTTCGGCGGAACCGGTGGTGCTGCATCGAGTGTCGGAGCCGGCGGTGCCGGAGGCTGGGGCGGCAGCGGGGGCGGCGGCGGTGCCGGTGCATCTGGCGGGTCCGGCGGCCAGGGAGGGGTGGGCGGCGACGGCGGCCGCGGAGGTTTCTTCGTGGGTCAGGGAGGTCAAGGAGGAACGGGCGGCCACGGTGGTATCGGCGGTGTCGGGGCTGATGGGGGAACCGGCGGCAATGGAGGCTTCGGCGGCAACGGCAGCTCCGTCGGCGGCACCACCGGTGCCAGCGGCGGAAAGGGCGGTGGCGGTGGCGGTGGCGGTGTGGGCGGCAATGGGGGCGCCGGGGGTGCCGGCGGACACGGCGGCAACGGAGGTGCCGGCGGTTTCCTGGTCGGTAATGGCGGCGCCGGCGGCTTCGCCGGTGCCGGTGGGTCCGGCGGTAGCGGCGGAGTAGGCGGCATCGGCGGCGACGGGGGCAACGGTGGGATGGGGTTGGGATCTTTCACCACAGGCCTGGGAGCCAATGGCGGTGCGGGGGGTAACGGCGGAACGGGCGGTACCGGGGGTTACGGCGGTGGCAGCGGTCTCGGCGGCGTCGGTGGTGCCGGGGGTTTGCTGTTCGGTCAGCAGGGCGCCAACGGTGCGACTGGCCAGGGCGGAACGGGCGGTGCGGGCGGTGCCGGTGGCGACTTCGGGATAGGCGGCGCGAAGGGAGCAGGAAACACGGCCAGCGGTCTGAACGGCGTCAACGGCAAGGCCGGCGGCCAGGGGGCCTCCGGCCAACCCGGTTAGCGCATCGGAACGCCGGGCGGCGCTCGAATACGGTGTCCTGGTGACACACGACCGGGTCCCGCACCCCGGCGGGGGATTCAACCCGCCCGAGCCCACTGACAAAGGCGGCCCGGACTACCACCGGTTCATCGAGGGGGTGCGCAGGCTGCAGGATCACGCCCGTGCCGTCGACGCGCCCGACGACGTGATCACTATGGCCGCGGACCGGCTCGAGGAACTGTCGGCCCTGCTGGCGCCCTTCGACGCCGACGAATGGCAGTCGCCGTCGGGTCGCCGGATGGATCTGCCGATGCGCGGGAACGTCCTGACCATTCCCATGAACGCGCACAAGACGGACGACGGCCGCGTCGAGGGCTGGGCCCGGTTCGCCCGGTTCCACCTCGGCCGCAACGGAGCCGTGCACGGCGGTTCGCTCGGCATGCTCTTCGACACGGTGCTCGGGCTGACCGCCTCGGTGCTGACCGGTAGCCGCCGTCAGCGCACCGCATACCTGAAGATCGATTACCGCCAGATCGTGCCGATCGAAAAAGAATTGCAGTTCGACGCAGGTGTCGATAGCGAGGACGGGCGCAAGATCTTTGTGTCCGCCCGATTGAGAGATGGGGACACCCTGCTGACCGAGGCCAACGCGCTGTTTGTGCGGCTCAAGCCGGGCCAGCCGTAGCCCCGCCCAAATCTGAATATCCTTCAAAAACAATTTCCTTGACAAACCATTGCCTAGGTGTCGAATATGGGTGAGGGTCGATTGGTTGCCGCTCGCTGATCGACCAGAGCATCCCCACCGCATCTCGCCGGGGCCGCGTCGGGCAAGAGGCGGCAGCAGGGACTGTGGGTCGGGCCATGACCGAAATCTTGAATGCGTTAAGTCCCCGGTTATCCGGTGGATCGGGAGTCTCGGTAGCGATTGTCATTCCCGCCTATAACGAGGAACGATTCATCGGCAGGTGTCTTGCATCCTGCCTTTGTCAGACATCACTGCCCGACGAGATCATCGTCGTCAACAACCGGTCGACGGACGACACCGCGACAATCGTGCGCCGGTTCCAGGCCCAAAACCGTCACATCGACATACGGTTGCTGACCCAGGACGAATACCAGGGCATCGCGCCGACCCGAAACTATGGCTTCGACCGCGTGCGCAGCACCGTCATCGGAAGGATCGACGCCGATTCCCGCCTCGCTCCCGACTGGGTTGAGGCGATCCGGCGCCGATTTCGGGACCCCGCTGTCGACGCGGTGACCGGCCCGGTCTGGTATTACGATATGCCGTTGCGACAAAAGGTCTTTCGGCTCGATCGCGCCGTCCGGGGCAGGTTGCATCGCAAAGCGCGGGACCAACGGTTCCTGTTCGGCTCGAATATGGCAATGCGGACTTCGGCGTGGCGCGCCATCCGTCACCTCACCCGGCTGGATCTCGAAGACCAACTGCACGAAGATATCGATCTCGCCCTCACCTTGTTCAAGAATGGCTTCGCGATCGAATACCAGCCGACGTTGGTTGCCGGCTGCTCAGGCCGGCGGGTGGAGAATTCCCCGCGCGATTTCTATCACTACGCGACGCGTTATCTGAGAACCGCGAGGGCGCACGAGGTCAATAGCCGCTCCGCGTTGATGACCGTGGCGATTCTGTTGCTGGGGTATTTCCCGGCCCATTTTTTGCGTCTCTTCTACGACGGTGAAAGCAACCGATTCACGGTGGCGCGGCTGCAGCGCAGGCAACGCCCCCAGCACAGCCAGGGGCCGGCGATCGGTCAGCCGGAGGGTGTCCGGAGCCGTACCTTGCGCCCGGCCCGTACGCCGGGGCTGCCGGTGGCCGCGGCAATGCTCGGTTCCTAGGGCCGGCGCTCCGATTTCTGCACCGCCACGGGGTCATCGGCTTGGGCTCCTCTTGGTCGGCATAGCATGGTCGCGATCGATTCCGCCGCGTCCCCGACCACGCCCGAGCCAGGGAGAACCACGCAATGAGCGCCCCCGCAGACCACGTCCAGACAGCCCCGATCCGGGTGCCTGCCGGGACTACCGCGGCGGCCGCTGTCGGCGAGGCGGGGCTACCGAGGCGTGGGTCGCCCGACGCGGTCGTGGTCGTCCGCGACGCGGACGGCAAGCTGCGCGACCTCAGCTGGGTGCCCGACGCCGACGTCGAGGTGACCCCGGTGGCGGCCAACACCGACGACGGTCGCAGCGTCATCCGGCACTCGGCCGCGCACGTGTTGGCCCAGGCCGTGCAGGATCTGTTCCCGCACGCCAAACTCGGCATCGGCCCGCCCATCACCGACGGTTTCTACTACGACTTCGACGTCGCCGAACCGTTCACGCCCGACGATCTGGACAAGCTGGAAAAGCGGATGCGCCAGATCGTCAAGGAAGGTCAGCTGTTCGACCGGCGGGTCTTCGTGTCCAAGGACGAGGCGCGCGAGGAACTGGCCAACGAGCCGTTCAAGCTCGAATTGGTCGACGACAAGTCCGGCGACCCGGATGTGATGGAAGTGGGGGGCGACGAGCTCACGGCCTACGACAACCTGAATCCACGCACCCGCGAGCGGGTGTGGGGCGATCTGTGCCGCGGACCGCACATCCCGACCACCAAGCACATCCCCGCGTTCAAGCTGACCCGGAGTTCGGCCGCGTATTGGCGCGGAGACCAGAACAACGCCAGCCTGCAACGCATCTACGGCACCGCATGGGAGTCGCAGGAGGCGCTCGACCGCCACCTGGAGCTGATCGCCGAAGCCCAGCGCCGCGACCACCGCAAGCTGGGCGCCGAACTCGACCTGTTCAGCTTCCCCGACGAAATCGGTTCCGGCCTCGCGGTTTTCCATCCCAAGGGCGGCATCATCCGTCGGGAGCTCGAGGAGTACTCGCGCCGCAAGCACGAGCAGGCCGGGTACGAGTTCGTCAACACCCCGCACATCACCAAGGAACAGCTCTACATCACCTCGGGGCACCTGGAGTGGTACGCCGACGGGATGTATCCGCCGATGCATCTCGATGCCGAGTTCAACCCGGACGGCACCGTGCGCAAGCCCGGCCAGGATTACTACCTCAAGCCGATGAACTGCCCGATGCACCACCTGATCTACCGGTCGCGCGGCCGTTCGTATCGCGAACTTCCGTTGCGGCTCTTCGAGTTCGGCAGCGTCTACCGGTACGAGAAATCCGGCGTCGTGCACGGTCTGACCCGGGTGCGGGGAATGACCCAGGACGATTCCCACATCTACTGCACCCTCGACCAGATGCGCGACGAGCTCACTTCGGTGCTGCGGTTCGTGCTCGACCTGCTGGCCGACTACGGACTCGACGACTACTACCTGGAGCTCTCCACCAAGGACCCGGACAAATACGTCGGCTCCGACGAGGTGTGGGAAGAGGCCACCGAGATCCTGCGCGAGGTCGGCGAGGCCTCGGGTCTGGAACTGGTGCCCGACCCGGGCGGCGCGGCGTTCTACGGACCCAAGATCTCCGTTCAGGTCAAGGACGCGCTGGGCCGCAGTTGGCAGATGTCGACGCTGCAGGTCGATTTCAACATGCCGGACCGCTTCGAACTGGAATACACCGCCAGCGACGGATCGCGACAGCGCCCGGTGCTCATCCACCGCGCGTTGTTCGGATCCATCGAGCGGTTCTTCGGCATTCTCACCGAGCACTACGCGGGCGCGTTCCCGGCCTGGCTGGCCCCGGTGCAGGTGGTCGGCATACCGGTGGCCGACGAACACATACCCTACCTGGAAGACGTTGCGGCAGAACTGAAATCGCACGGCGTCCGAGTCGAGGTGGACACCAGCGACGACCGGATGGCCAAGAAGATTGTGAACCACACCAATCTCAAGGTGCCGTTCATGCTGCTGGCCGGCGACCGCGACGTGCAGGCCGGCGCGGTCAGCTTCCGCTTCGGTGACCGCACCCAGATCAACGGGGTGCCGCGCGACACCGCGGTGGCGGTGATCGTCGACTGGATCCGCCGCCGCGAAAACGCGGCTCCCACAGCCGAACTGGTGAAAGTCCCGGAGGCTGGCCGTGAGTGACCCCGGTGCCGAGGACACCATCCACGACCGCGGCGTCGGCCAGCGGGACCACCTGCAGCGGTTGTGGACGCCATACCGGATGAACTACCTGGCCGAGTCGCCCGCGACCCGGGACAGCGCCGATCGCGGTCAGCCGTTCACCGACATCCCGCAGATGCCCGACGAAGAAGGCCTGGTGGTGGCCCGCGGTGAACTCGTCTACGCCGTACTGAACCTCTATCCGTACAACCCCGGCCACCTGATGGTGGTGCCCTACCGGCGGGTGTCGGAACTCGAGGACCTCACCGAAGCCGAGAGTGCCGAGGTGATGGCCTTCACCCAGAAGGCGATCCGGGTGATCAAGAAGGTATCCCGACCGCACGGCTTCAACGTCGGGATGAATCTGGGCACCTCGGCGGGCGGCTCGCTGGCCGAGCACCTGCACGTGCACGTCGTCCCCCGGTGGGGCGGCGACGCGAACTTCATCACCATCGTCGGCGGCTCGAAGGTGATACCGCAGCTGCTGCGCGAGACCCGGCGGTTGCTCGCCGACGAGTGGGCGAAGCAGCCATGAGGCACGGATGAGCAAACTGCCGTTTCTGTCCCGGGCGTTCTTCGCCCGCGCGACCGACCCGGTCGCCCGGGCCGCGCTGAAGGTCGGTCTGACCCCGGACATCGTCACCGTGATCGGCACCGTCGGCTCGATGGCGGGATCGCTGGTGTTCTTCCCGATGGGCAAGCTCTTCATCGGCGGGTGTGTGGTCTGGTTCTTCACCCTGTTCGACATGGCCGACGGGGCGATGGCGCGTATCCGTGGCGGCGGCACCCGGTTCGGCGCGGTGCTCGACGCCACCTGCGACCGCGTCAGCGACGGCGCGGTGTTCTGCGGGCTGGCGTGGTGGATCGCCTTCCACATGCACGACAAGCTGCTGACCGCAGCGACGCTGATCTGCCTGGTCACCTCCCAGGTGATCTCCTACATCAAGGCTCGGGCCGAAGCCAGCGGACTGCGTGGTGACGGCGGTTTCATCGAGCGTCCGGAACGGCTGATCCTCGTGCTGGTCGGGGCCGGGGTTTCGGACTTCCCGTTCGTCGCCTGGCCGCCGGCCCTGCCCATCGGCATGTGGCTGCTAGCTGTCCTGAGCGTGATCACCTGCGGGCAGCGGTTGTACGCGGTACGCACCTCGCCCGGGGCCGTCGACCGTATCCCCATCCCAGGAAAGAACGAGCAGTGATACCGCCATCCGTAGGTCTGAAACTGCCCGGCCGGCCCCGC
The DNA here is from genome assembly GCF_031583025.1 of Mycobacterium sp. Z3061. Classification (NCBI taxonomy): domain Bacteria; kingdom Bacillati; phylum Actinomycetota; class Actinomycetes; order Mycobacteriales; family Mycobacteriaceae; genus Mycobacterium; species Mycobacterium pumcae. The sequence continues at coordinate 2,637,233 of NZ_CP134062.1, forward strand.
GACCTGCTGACCGGCAAGGCCACCGACTGGGCTTACGCCACCGGCTGGCGCGCCGTGCGGGTGCTGCCGGAGTTCGCCGCGCGCAACGCATTCGAGGCCGGCGCCCGCTATGCGGCCCGCAACGGCGGACCCGAGCAGCTGCGCAAGAACCTGGCCCGCGTGATCGGGACGACGCCGGCCCGGGTACCGGACTCGCTGATGCGCGCCTCGCTCGCGTCCTATGCCCGGTACTGGCGGGAAGCCTTCCGGTTGCCGACGATGGATCTGCGCGAGTTGACCCGCCAACTCGACAGCGGAACCCACGGCCAGGACAATCTCAACGCGGCGCTGGCCGCCGGACGCGGCGTGGTGCTGGCACTGCCGCACAGCGGCAACTGGGACATGAACGGTGTGTGGCTGGCGCAGACCTACGACACCTTCGCGACCGTCGCCGAGCGCCTCAAGCCCGAATCGCTGTACCAGCGCTTCATCGACTACCGGGAGACCCTCGGCTTCGAGGTCATTCCGCACTCCGGCGGCGACCGACCGCCGTTCGAGGTGCTGTGTGACCGGCTGCGGGACAATCAGATCGTGGCTCTGATGGCCGAGCGCGACCTCACCCGCACCGGCGTCGAGGTCGACTTCTTCGGCGAACCCACCCGGATGCCCGCGGGGCCGGCCAAGCTGGCGATCGCGACGGGCGCGGCACTGCTGCCGTCGCACTGCTGGTTCTCCGGCGACGGCTGGGAATGCAACATGCAGACGCCGCTGGACTGCAGCAGCGGCGACGTCGGCGCCATCACCCAGGCCCTCGCCGATGAGTTCGCGCGCAATATCGCTGCCCATCCCGCAGACTGGCACATGCTGCAACCGCAGTGGCTGGCGGATCTGTCGGACGACCGGCAGGCCTGGTTGAAGGACGGCTGATGCGGATCGGGATGGTCTGCCCCTACTCGTTCGACGTGCCCGGCGGGGTGCAGTCGCACGTGTTGCAGCTGGCCGAGGTGATGACCGATCGCGGACATCAGGTCAGTGTGCTGGCGCCGATGTCCCCGGACACTTCACTGCCCGACTATGTGGTGTCCGCCGGCAAGGCCGTCCCCATTCCCTACAACGGGTCGGTGGCGCGGCTGCGGTTCGGCCCGGTCACCTACCGCAAGGTGAAGAAGTGGCTGGCCGAAGGCGATTTCGACGTGCTGCACCTGCATGAGCCGGGTGCGCCGAGCTTGTCGCTGCTGGCCCTGGACATCGCCGAAGGCCCGATCGTGGCGACGTTTCACACCTCGACCACCAAGTCGGTGGCGATGTCCGTGCTGGGCGGCATGCTGCGGCCCAGGTTCGAAAAGATCGTCGGCCGGATCGCGGTGTCCGACCTGGCGCGGCGCTGGCAGATGGAGTCGGTGGGCTCGGACGCCGTGGAGATTCCCAATGGCGTCGACGTCGAATCGTTCGCCTCCGCGCCGCTGCTGGACGGCTATCCGCGGCCGGGCAGGACGGTGCTGTTCCTGGGGCGCTACGACGAGCCGCGCAAGGGGATGGCGACGCTGCTGGCCGCCATGCCTGCCGTGGTGCAGCGTTTTCCCGACGTGCAGCTGCTGATCGTGGGACGTGGCGACGAGGACGAATTGCGTTCTCAGGCAACAGGATTCATCGATCACCTGAAGTTTCTGGGTCAGGTCGACGACGCCGGCAAGGCATCGGCGATGCGCAGCGCCGATGTGTACTGCGCGCCCAACACCGGCGGCGAGAGTTTCGGAATCGTCCTGGTCGAGGCGATGGCCGCCGGCACCGCCGTGGTGGCCAGCGACCTGGACGCGTTCCGGCGGGTGCTGCAGGACGGAGAGCTGGGCAGGCTGGTTCCGATCGAAGACGGAGAAGCGCTGGCCGAGGCGTTGATCACGGTGCTGGAAGACGACGCGCTGCGGGCCGGATACGTCGCCGCCGGGAGTGAGGCGGTGCACCGCTACGACTGGTCGGTGGTGGCCAGTCAGATCATGCGGGTCTACGAGACCGTGGCCGGGTCGGGGGTCAAGGTGCAGGTGGCCAGCTGATGGTGTGGCTGATCGTCGGTGGCGTCCTGCTGTTCGTGGTGCTGCTGGTCTTCGGCGCCTGGGGCTACCAGCGGGCCAACCGGCTGGACCGGCTCAACGTCCGTTACGACCTGTCCTGGCAGGCGCTGGACAGCGCGCTCGCGCGGCGCGCGGTGGTGGCGCGTGCGGTCGCCATCGATGCCTACGGCGGCTCGCCCGAGGGGAGCGGTTGGCGGCGCTGGCCGACGCCGCCGAACGTGCGCCCCGCAGCATGCGGGAGACCGCCGAAAACGAGCTGTCCGCCGCGCTGGCGCTGGTGGACCCGGCGTCGGTGCCGGCGGCGCTGGTAGCGGAGCTGGCCGACGCCGAGGCGCGGGTGTTGCTGGCCCGCCGATTCCACAACGACGCGGTACGCGACACCCTGGTCCTGGCCGAGCGGCGCATGGTGCGGCTGTTCCATCTGGGCGGAAGGGCGCCGCTGCCAACCTATTTCGAGATCGCCGAACGGCCGCACGCGCAGCGGCACACCGGCGACAAGCTCAACCACCGCACCTCGGCTCGGGTGGTGCTGCTCGATGAGGACGGCGCGGTGCTGTTGCTGTGCGGGTCGGATCCCGCCATCGCCAACGCACCGCGGTGGTGGTTCACCGTCGGCGGCGAGGTCAGGCCGGGGGAGCGACTGGCCGAGGCCGCCGCCCGCGAGCTGGCCGAGGAAACCGGTCTGCAGGTGGCGCCGGCCGATCTGATCGGACCCATCTGGCGGCGCGACGAGGTCTTCGAGTTCAACGGATCGATGATCGACAGCGAGGAGTTCTACCTCGTACACCGCACCCGGAGGTTCGAGCCGACGCTGGACGGGCGGACGGCGCTGGAACGCAGCTACATTCACGGTGCGCGGTGGTGCGGGCCGGCCGACATCGCGGAACTGGCCGCCGCCGGCGAGATCGTCTACCCGCGGCAGTTGGGTGAGCTGCTGCCGAGGGCCAACCAGCTGGTCGACTCGGCCCCGCGAGATGCCGTGGCGCCGCAGTCAATCAGCTGAAGGTCGAGATACCGCGGTCTCGCCGCATCACGGCAGGCGCACCGGGAACCCGAATCCGCCCAGCGCGTCGTTGACCCCCTGTATCGCGCCCTGCTGCAGCTGCGCGGCCAGCAACACCGGATCGACCTGCGGGAACAACCCGGCCGGCGTCGGCACATCCTGGTACGCCGTGCGGTCGTAGCCCAGCTCGACGAGCACCCGCAGGTCGGGCTGAACCAGGTCGGCCAGCGGATTCCCTATGAAGGGCACCGCGCGCAGCGGATTGAGCAGCGGCAGGTCGTGGGTCGGGATCAGGATGTAGGTGGTCAGGCTGTCGGGCGACACCGGCTGCACGATGCCCGACGCGAACTGGGCGGCCGACAGCGAGTACGACGGGTGGATGTAGGCGAAGCCGGCCAGCGCGTTGGCCGTCGCCAGCAGGTTGAGCGGGTATTGCGGGAAGTCGGCGGCGCCGTCGTACTGGATCGCGTAGTCGACGGTCGGGTAGACGTTGGCAGGGGTGGCGCCGTTGAAGGTGAACCCCATGAACGGGATGGACAGGCCCGTGAACCGGGACAGCAGGCCGCCGTCGGGCCGGTTCGGGTTGGCGACCAGCACGAAGGACAGTTCGTCGGTCCCCGGCCGCAACGCCGCCGGCAACGACTGCAGATAGCGCATCTCCAGCGTCGCCACCGTGGAGCTCTGGGACAGCCCGAAGACGACGGTGTCCTTGCCCGCCGCGTGCAGGTTCATGATCGCGGTGTTGAGTCGCTGCATCCCCTCGGCGATCGAGGCGTCGAAGGTCAGGCTGGTGGGCCCGGTGATCGGGAACAGTTTGGACGGGGTCACCAGAAACTGCGCGTCGTAGGACGGGTGGGTCGGGGTGATGAAGCTGTTCGCCAGTGTCTGAAAGCCCGACCAGGGCAGCGGGCTGGGGCCGGTGCCGCCCATGAGCAGGGCCGACGTGGTCGCGCTGCCGCCCCCGACCGGCTTCAGGTCGATCAGGTTGATACCGATGTTGCCGTCGCCGGGATTTCCGTAACCGATCAGCCGGTTGCCGGTGTTGATGAGTCCGACGTTCCAGTTGCCCCTGTTCTGGAAGCCGATGTTGCCGTCGCCCCGGTTGTCGACGCCGATGTTGCCGTTGCCGATGTTGCCGAACCCGATGTTGTTGACGCCCTGGTTGCCCGACCCCAGGTTGAAGGTGCCCTTGGCCCAGTCGATGCTGAGCCCGGGCAGGCCGGTGGCCGCGTAGGCGCCGGCCAGTTGCTCGGCCACCGCCGACGCCTGCGCGTGATAGCCGGCCATGGCGGCCACGTCCTGGGCCCACATCTGCTCGTAGGCGGCCTCGGCGGCCGCGATCGCCGGGGTGTTCTGGCCGAACAGATTGCTCACCACCAGCGACACCAGACCTGACCGGTTGGCGGCGACCAGCGCCGGGTGTACCACCGCCGCCTGTGCGGTTTCGAAGGCGCCGGCCGCCGCCCGTGCCTGCACGGCCGTCCGCCCCGCCTGCGCCGCCGCCGTCGTCAACCACGTCAGGTACGGGCCCGCGGCCCGCGTCATCGCCAGCATCGCCGGTCCCTGCCAGGCACTGTCGGCCAGTCCCGAGGTGACCGCCGCGAACGAACGCGCCGCGGCATCCAGCTCCGCGGCCAGCCCGTCCCAGGACGCGGCCGCCGACAGCCACGGTTGCAGCCCGGCACCGGCGAAGATGCGCGCCGACGTGAGCTCCGGCGGCAGAACGGCGAAATTCATCGCGAGGCTCCCCAACTCGCTGGCCAACAACGCGGAGCTTAAGGCACCACGGGCCTGCGCGGCCGGTAATTCCGGTTGTCGGCCACCTTTAGACTGGTGGTCACTTCCCGAAATTCAAGGAGAGTAGTGAACAGCCAGCAGAACGGCGCCCAGTCGGCTTTGAGCCAAACCGGAGCCGAAACCGGAACGGCGCGCGTCAAGCGCGGCATGGCCGAAATGCTCAAGGGCGGCGTCATCATGGACGTCGTCACCCCCGAGCAGGCCCGCATCGCCGAAGGTGCGGGTGCTGTCGCGGTCATGGCGCTGGAACGGGTGCCCGCCGACATCCGCGCGCAGGGCGGGGTGTCGCGGATGAGCGACCCCGACATGATCGAGGGCATCATCGACGCCGTCACCATTCCGGTCATGGCCAAGGCCCGTATCGGGCACTTCGTCGAGGCGCAGATCCTGCAGAGCCTCGGCGTGGACTACATCGACGAGTCCGAGGTGCTCACCCCGGCCGACTACACCCACCACATCGACAAGTGGCAATTCACCGTGCCGTTCGTCTGCGGCGCCACCAATCTCGGCGAGGCGCTGCGACGCATCGGCGAGGGCGCGGCGATGATCCGCTCCAAGGGTGAGGCGGGCACCGGCGACGTCTCCAACGCCACCACGCACATGCGCGCGATCGGCGGCGAGATCCGCCGGCTCACGTCGTTGTCGGAAGACGAATTGTTCGTTGCCGCAAAGGAATTGCAGGCGCCCTACGATCTGGTCGTGGAGGTGGCGCGGGCCGGCAAGCTGCCGGTGACGTTGTTCACCGCCGGCGGTATCGCCACCCCCGCCGACGCCGCGATGATGATGCAACTGGGCGCCGAAGGCGTGTTCGTCGGGTCCGGAATCTTCAAGGCCGGCGACCCGGTGCAGCGCGCCGCGGCGATCGTCAAGGCCACCACGTTCTTCGACGACCCCGACGTGCTGGCCAAGGTGTCCCGCGGACTGGGGGAGGCGATGGTCGGGATCAACGTCGAGGAGATCGCCCAGCCGCATCGCCTGGCGCAACGCGGCTGGTGAGGGGCGGCTGGTGAGGGGCGGCTGGTAAAAACAGTCCGTGGCGATCGAAGAGATCCTCGATCTCGAACAACTCGAGGTCAACATCTACCGCGGCAGCGTGTTCAGCCCCGAGTCGGGCTTCCTGCAGCGCACGTTCGGTGGGCACGTGGCCGGACAGTCGCTGGTATCGGCCGTGCGCACCGTCGACCCGCGTTACCAGGTTCATTCGCTGCACGGCTATTTTCTGCGCCCCGGAGACGCCAAGGAACCCACGGTCTTCATCGTGGAGCGCACCCGTGACGGTGGATCGTTCGCCACCAGACGGGTCAACGCGATCCAGCACGGCGAGATCATCTTCAGCATGGGGGCGTCGTTCCAGACCGACCAGGAAGGCATCAACCACCAGGACGCCATGCCGGCGGCGCCGCCACCGGACGGTCTGCCGGGGCTGTCCTCGGTGAAGGTCTTCGACGACGCCGGGTTCAAGCAGTTCGAGGAATGGGACGTCTGCATCGTGCCGCGCGAGCAGCTGAAACTGTTGCCGGGCAAGGCTTCTCAGCAACAGGTGTGGTTCCGCCACCGCGATCCGCTGCCCGATGACCCGGTGTTGCACATCTGCGCGCTGGCGTACATGAGCGACCTGACGCTGCTGGGCTCGGCGCAGGTCACCCACATGGCCGAGCGTGAACATCTGCAGGTGTCGTCGCTGGACCACGCGATGTGGTTCATGCGGTCCTTCCGGGCCGACGAATGGCTGCTCTACGACCAGTCCTCGCCGTCGGCCGGCGGGGGCCGGTCGCTGTGCCAGGGCAAGATCTTCAACCAGAGCGGTGAGATGGTGGCCGCGGTGATGCAGGAGGGGCTGACCCGCTTCAAGCGCGGATACCAGCCGCCCACCCAGTGAGTGCGCCGCTGATCGGCGTGCTCGCACTGCAGGGCGACACCCGCGAGCACCTGGCCGCGCTGCGTGAAGCCGGCGCCGAGGCGATCACGGTGCGCCGCCGCGCCGAACTGGACGCGGTGGAGGGGCTGGTGATACCCGGCGGCGAATCCACCGCGATGAGCCACCTGCTGCGCGACTTCGACCTGCTCGACCCGCTGCGGGCCCGACTGGCCGACGGGCTGCCCGCCTATGGTGCGTGCGCCGGCATGATCCTGCTGTCCAGCGAGATCCTCGACGCCGGCGCGGACGGCCGGGCAGCGCTGCCGCTACGCGGGATCGATATGACGGTGCGGCGCAACGCTTTCGGGCGTCAGGTCGATTCGTTCGAGGGTGACATCCCGTTCGAAGGCCTGGACGGGACGGTGCGTGCGGTGTTCATCCGGGCGCCATGGGTGGAGCGGGTTGGCCCCGGTGTGCGGGTGCTGGCGCGGGCGGCGGGGCACATCGTCGCGGTGCGCCAGGGTGCGGTGCTGGCGACGGCGTTCCATCCGGAGGTGACCGGCGACCGGCGGGTGCATCAGATGTTCGTGGACATGGTGACCGGCCCCTAGATCGCCGGCTTGTCGGCTACCGGCAGCGCGAGCAGTTCGCGCAGATGCGCAGTGGTGGTCGCCGGGTCTTCCAGCGTCCAGAAGTGACCCGCGTCGACGAAACGAATCAGGACTTCGGCCGCGTTGGGGATGTGGTCGCGGGCGTCGAGGTAATACTCGCGGGGCTGGACGGTGCCTTCGTGGCTCTGGATCACCATCACCGGGCACGTCCAGCGATCGAGGAGGCGCGTTCGCCTTGCGATCCACTCCGTCCGGAAGGTTGCGGTGTTGAAGTAACGGGGGACCGCCTTGTCGATGTCCGGGTAGCTGAACTCCTGGATCACCCGCCGCATTTCGTCGTCGGGCAGGTCGATGTGTCCGATCCACGTGTAGACCAGCACAACGAAGCGGGTCCGGTCGGCCATCAACCCCGTGAACGGCGAATCCCGAAACATCGCGGCCTGCGGGGCCAATGCCGGGTGGAAGTGGTAGAGGTGCTGCTCGCCGCGGCCGTACCGCAACACGCGGTCGGAATGGTTGGCGGCGACGAAGTCACCCTGCACGCTGCCGCGGTCGTGGGTGACCAGGTTGAACCGGTCGACACCGATGCGGTCCAAGGCGGCCACCAGCTGCTCGGCCGCCGCCTCGTGCCGGTAGTCGCCCTCCGCGGTGCTCGATTGCCCGTAGCCCTTGAGATCGAAGGCGACGCAACGGTAGCGACCGGCCAACGCGGCCATCTGGTGGTGCCACTGGTACCAGGAGTCCGGCAGTCCGTGCAGGAATACGACGGGTTCACCGGTCGAGGGGCCGGCCTCGACGTAGTGGAATCGGACAGCCTCCCCGTCGGCTCCCTCGATCTCGGTGAACCGGTGGGTGAAGGTCACTCCGTCGAGTTGCTCGATGGCGCCGTCGGTGTCCGGGTCGCGCGGTGGCACATCGCGGAACCGCGCGATCTTTTCCTCGACGCGCGCCGCGTCAGCTCGGTAGGAGGCCAACGCCGGCACGATCCGCTCGGGTAAGTCGCTGTACTGCGGTTTCGTCGCTAGCGCCGTTGTCATGGCCATCCCTTGCTCGCTGAACTGCGGATTCATCACTAGTTTCACGATACGTTGAAATTAATTTCAACGCAACATGAAACTTGCCGTGCCGTACCGAGGAGCCGACTGGTCCCCCCGCTCTCATGTCGAGCGCGACGGTTGCCCTCGAACCGGCGGTGCCACCCCGGCGCGACGCTCGGCGCGTCGAAGCCGCCACGTAGACTCGCTAGGCGAACTTTTCCAGCGAAAGAGGTAAGAGGCACCGATGAGCGGCCATTCCAAGTGGGCCACCACCAAGCACCAGAAGGCCGTCAAAGACGCGCGCCGGGGCAAGGAGTTTGCCCGGCTGATCAAGAACATCGAGGTGGCCGCCCGTACCGGGGGCGGTGACCCGGCGGGCAACCCGACGCTGTACGACGCCATCCAGAAGGCGAAGAAGACGTCGGTTCCCAACGACAACATCGAGCGGGCGCGCAAGCGCGGCGCGGGTGAGGAAGCCGGTGGCGCCGACTACCAGACCATCATGTACGAGGGTTACGGGCCCAATGGCGTCGCGGTTCTCGTCGAGTGCCTCACCGACAACCGCAACCGCGCGGCCAGCGAGGTTCGGGTGGCGATGACGCGCAACGGCGGCACCATGGCCGACCCTGGTTCGGTCGCCTACCTGTTCACCCGCAAAGGCATGGTGACCCTGGAGAAGAACGGCCTCACCGAGGACGACGTGTTGACCGCGGTGCTTGAGGCCGGCGCGGAGGACGTCAACGATCTCGGCGACAGCTTCGAAGTCGTCTCCGAGCCGACCGATCTGGTAGCCGTCAGAACCGCGCTTCAGGACGCCGGCATCGACTACGAATCGGCCGAGGCGAGTTTCCAGCCGTCGGTCAGTGTCCCGGTCGACGTCGAGGGCGCCCGCAAGGTGTTCAAGCTGGTCGATGCGCTGGAGGACAGCGACGACGTGCAGAACGTCTGGACCAACGTCGACCTCTCCGACGAGGTGCTGGCCGCTCTCGACGAGGAGTGACCCTGCCGGCGGCCCACCGTGGGGCGAAACTGCGCCCCGTCTAAGGGGTTTGCCGCGAGCTGTGCAGTGTGCAGTGTGCACTGTGCAGGCTGCCGGATCTGTGCAATTCGACTTTGCGGGCATTGCCCGCTCGTCGTGATCATCTTCCCGGGGATTTCGCTTTATTGACCGGGTGGATGAGAGGCAGCGTCCGATGTCCTTTGTTATCGCGAGTCCGGACCTGCTGGCTTCAACTGCGGTCGATCTGACCGGCATCGGTTCGGCGGTCGGTGCCGCCAACGCGGCCGCGCTGGCGCCGACGGTGAATCTGCTGGCGGCCGGCGCCGACGAGGTGTCAGAGGCGATCGCGGCGCTGTTCGGCACCCACGCTCAGGATTACCAGCTTCTCAGCGCGCAGGCTGCACAGTTCCACGAGCGCTTCGTCCAGAGTCTGAAGTCAGCCGGCGGCGCGTATGCCATCGCGGAGGCGGCAAACGCGAACCCGCTGCAGGTCGTCGAGGAGCAGGTGCTCGGCGCGATCAATGCGCCCACGCAGCTGCTTTTCGGACGTCCGCTGATCGGCGACGGCGCGAACGGTGCGCCCGGGACGGGACAGGCGGGAGCGCCCGGTGGTTTTCTGTATGGCAATGGCGGAGCGGGCGGGTCCGGGGCGTTCGGGCAGAACGGTGGTGCCGGTGGCGCCGCGGGATTGATCGGCAACGGCGGTGTCGGCGGATCCGGCGGCGCCGCCACCACACCGGGCGGATTGGCCGGCAGCGGCGGTAGCGGCGGGAACGGTGGATTGCTCTGGGGCAACGGCGGTGTCGGCGGTTCCGGTGGGCAGGCCGGAGCGCTCGGGGTCGCCGGCAATGGCGGGGGCGGCGGCCATTCCTTCATCTTCGGTGATCCGGGCGCCGGTGGGGCCGGTGGGAACGCGCCCGGCGGTATAGCCGGGGCCGGCGGTGGCGGCGGTACAGACGGGCTGTTCGGCAACGGCGCCGTGGGCGGCGCCGGCGGTGACGGACGCTTCGGTGGTGCCGGTGGACTGGGCGGAGAGGGCGGATTCATCGGAAACGGGGGCGCCGGCGGGACCGGCGGCGCCGGTCAGGGCGGTCTGGGTGGAGCGGGCGGAGCCGGCGGAACCGCGGGAGTGTTCGGGGATGGTGGCGTAGGAGGTGCCGGTCAGGGCGGCGGCGCCGGTGGGCTCGGTGGAAACGCGCGGGTATTGGGCATGGGCGGCGCCGGAGGGGTCGGTGGAGACGGGACCGCTTCGGCGGCGATCCACGGGGGCACAGGCGGCAACGGTGGCCTCGGCGGCCTGCTGTACGGCAACGGCGGCACCGGTGGCCTCGGCGGCAACGGAGCCGTCGGCACCACCGGACCCGCGGGCGTGTCCGGCACGGTCGGCGGAAACGGTGGCGCCGGTGGCGCCGGCGGCCGCGGTGGTGCGTTCATCGGCACCGGCGGGTCAGGCGGCCTCGGTGGTCACGGCGGCGACGGCGGAGCGGGCGGTACCGGGGCCAGCGCGGTCACCGCCGGCGCAAATGGCCAGTCGGGCGGTGACGGTGGGTCCGGAGGCGGTGGCGGCATCGGTGGTGCGGGCGGTGCCGGCGGCTGGGTGAACAGCCTGCTGACCCCCACTGGCGGTGACGGACTGGGCGGCGCCGGAGGAGCCGGCGGCAACGGTGGAGCACCCGGCAACGGCGGCAACGGCGCCAACGGCGTCAACGGGGGTGCCGGTGGTAACGGCGGCAACGGCGGTAATACCGGCGTCGGCGGCGTGGGCGGTGCCGGCGGCGCGGGCGGAAAAGCCGGTGCCGGAGCGGCCGGCGCCGCGGGTACCAGTCCGACCAGCGGCGGCGACGGCGGCCGCGGCGGCAACGGTTCCGACGCGATCGGCACCAGTCAGGCCGGCGGCAATGGCGGCGCCGGCGGAAACGGCGGGCTGTACGGCAACGGCGGTGCCGGCGGAGACGGCGGCAAAGGCATGTCCGGCAGCCCTGCCTTCTCCGGCACGAATCCCGGCAACGGCGGCGACGGGGGAGCGGGCGGCGCCGGCGGTGCCGGGGGCAATGGTGGAGCAAAGGCCGGCAACGGCGGCGCCGGCGGTGCCGGCGGCCTGGGCGGCCGGGGAGCCGACGGCGGCAACGGCCTCAACGGGTTCGACGGCTTCACCGCCGGCGCGAACGGCGGCAACGGCGCCAGCGGTGGAAACGGCGGTCACGGCGGAGCGGGTGGCGCCGGCGGCGTCGGCGGCAGCGCGCCGGCAGGCACGGCTGGGGCGCACGGCGTCGGCGGTGTGGGCGGAGACGGCGGCAATGGCGGGACTCCCGGCAGCGGCGGCAACGGCCGCGACGGCACGATCGGTGTCAACGGCGGAGTCGGCGGCAAGGGTGGCAACGGCGGCAACCCCGGCGTCGGCGGCGGCGCCGGGGCCGGCGGGAGCAGCGGCGGCAGCAGCGTCGCCGCCAGCGGTAAGGCCGGCACCGCACCCGGCAGCGGCGGCAACGGCGGCAACGGCGGCAGGGGGCCGACGCGCCGGCCGCCGGCCTCAACGGCGCTGCCGGCGGCGCGGGCGGCGACGGAGGAACCGTCGGTAACGGCGGTAACGGCGGTACTGGGGGAACCGGTGGCGTGGGCACCCAGGGTGGTGCGGTGGCCGGCGCCGGCCAGAACGGCGGCAACGGAGGTACCGGCGGCAGCGGCGGAGCCGGGGGCGCGGGAGGCAAGGGCGGCAGCGTCGCCGGTAAGGGCGGCAACGGAGGAACCGGCGGAATCGGCGGGGGCGGCGGAAACGCCACCAGCGGCACCAACGGAGTCTCGAACGCGGCGAACTCGAATGGCGCGGCCGGTGGTGACGGCGGTGACGGTGGGGTCGGCGGGCAGGGTGGCCAAGGCGGAAAGGGCGGAGTCGCGGGAACCGGCGCCGGCGGCGGCGGCACCGCGGGCAACGGCGGCGCGGGCGGCAAAGGTGGCAACGGCGGCAACGCCGGAAACGGCGGGGACGGAGCAAAAGGCACTTTCAGCGGCGGTGACGGCACCGGCGGAGCGGGCGGCAACGGCGGTGACCGGGGGCCGGGGGCGAGGGTGGCGCCGGCGGCGCCGGTGGCGGTGCGGGCGCGGGCTCGGGCGCCAAGGGCGGTGCCGGCAATTCCGGAACCAGCGGCGGCAACGGCGGTAAGGGCGGTGCCGGCGCCGACGCCGTCACCACCACCGGAACCGGCGGCACCGGGGGCACCGGCGGCAACGCCGGAATCATCGGCAACGGCGGCGACGGCGGCACCGGCGGGGCCGGCGGTACCGGCACCACGGCCGGGACCGCCGCGCAGGGCGGTACCGGCGGATCGGGGGCAAGGGCGGAGCCGGCGGCAATGCCGGGACGTACGGCGGTGACGGCGGAAACGGCGGCGTCGGCGGCGTCGGCGGCAAGGGGGGCACCGGCGGAAAGGGAACTACCGGCGGCAACGGCGGCAGCCAGGGGCCCGGTGGCGGTGACGGTGGCAATGCCCAGACCGGCGGCACCGGCGGTCAAGGCGGGCAGGGCGGGAGCGGTGGTGAAGGCGGCACCGGCGGAAAGGGCAGCGCCCTCGGCGGCGGAAAGGACGGCGCCACAGGCAAGGGCGGGGCAGGTGGCCAGGGCGGCACCGGTGGCACCGGCGGCACCGGCGGCACCGGCGGCAACGGCGGCGACTCAACCTCCGGCAGGCCACAGGCGGGTCAGGGCGGCCGCGGCGGCGACGGCGGCGTAGGCGGTGCCGCCGGAGCCGGCGGCCTCGGTGGCGGCACGGGCGTCAATCAGGGCGCTACCGGCGGCGTCGGCGTTCAGGGCAACGGCGGCCAGGGCGGCAACGGCGGCAGCGGCGGCAGCGGCAACGTCGGCGGGGTCGTCCACCCCGCTGGCGGGCAGGGTGGCACCGGCGGTAACGGCGGCACCGGTGCCAACGGGGGCAACGCCGGCAACGGCGGTCGCGGCGGTGACGGCGGCGTCGGCAACAACGCCGACGGCGCCCGTGGCGGCACCGGCGGAGTGGGCGGTACCGGCCTGCAGGGCTTCGGTGGCCGCGTGCGGCGACGGCGGCCAAGGCGGCCTGGGCGGAAACGGCGGCAGCGCCACCGGCACTGGCGGTGTCGGCGGCAAGGCCGGCAACGGCGGCATCGGCGGCAACGGCGGCAACGCCGGCGCCGACATCGGTACCGGCAGCGGCATCGCCCCATCCGGCGGCAACGGCGGCAACGGCATCGCACCGCCCTTCGGCAGCGGCTCCGGGGGTAGAGGCGGCGGGGGAGGCGCCGGCGGCTTCGGCGGCGACGGAGAGATCCCCGGGTTTGCGGTTCCCGGCGGCCTACCGAACGGAACCACGGGCGGTCAAGGCGGTGCCGGCGCTCAGGGCGGCGGCTGATTCAGTCGTACCCGCGCCGCATGTCCTCGACGATCCGCGGATTGTCCAACGTCGACGGCTCGATCGGCCGCGGCCGGACGTCCTCGGAGAACACCGTCGCGGCGTCCAGCACCCGCTGGTCGAGGTAGCGCAGCGACGGAACATCGCGTGGCAGCGCCGCGATCGGCGCGGCGCCACCGCGTTGTGCCAGCACGAATCCCCAGTCCCCGAATGTGGGCACGTACACGTGATACGGCGTGACGGCATAGCCGCCCGAATGGATGGTCGAGACGGTGCGCCAGAAGGCCGTCCGAGTCGAGAACGGGCTGCCCGCCTGCACCACCATCAGCCCGCCCGGGTTCAGCACCCCCGCGACCAGCGCGTAGAACTCGGTCGAATAGAGCCGACCCAGTGCGGGCGTGTCGGGATCGGGCAGGTCGACGATCACCGCATCGAAGCGATCCGACCGGGCGCCCCGCAGCCAGCTCAGCGCGTCGTCGATCACCACGCGCACCCGCGGATTGTCCAGCGACCCGCCGTTGGCTTCACGCATGGTGGTGCGCGCCAGTTCGATGACCGCCGGGTCCAGCTCCACCTGCACGATCCGCTGCAGGCCCGGCTGGCGCAGCAGTTCGCGCGCCGCCAGCCCGTCACCGCCGCCGAGCACCAGCACCGAACGGGCGCCGCCTCCGAGTGCGGGGTAGACCAGGCTCTCGGTGTAGCGGTATTCGTCCCGGGTGGAGAACTGCAGATCCCCGTCCAGGTACAGGCGCATGTCGTTGTCGCGGCGGGTGACCACGATGTCCTGATAGGCGGAGTGCCGGTGGGCGATGATCGGGTCCGCGTAGAGCTGCTGCCGGGTGGAGATTTCGATGTCCTGGGCGCGCACCAGCAAAGTGATGAGCAGGGCCAGCGCCGCAGCCAGCGCGGCCAGCGCCGCCGCCAGCTGCCGCCCCGATACGACCCGGCGCAGCAGAAACACCGCGACGATTGCCGCGGCCAGCAGGTTGATGATGCCGGTGGCCGCCGCGCCGCGGATCATTCCCAGCTGCGGGAGCAGCAGGAAGGGCCAGGCCAGCCCACCCACCAGCGCCCCCAGGTAGTCGGCCGCGTTCAAGTTGGCCAGCGTGCGCCCGGTGTCGGTGGCCAGATCGGACGGGCCCGGAGCGCGTCCGCGCTGAAGCAGCGTCATCAGCAGCGGCACCTCGGCCCCCACCAGACACCCGATGACCGCCGTGCTCACCGCCAGCACCAGCGTCGAACCGTCGACAAAGGCGAACGCGATGTACAGCGCTGCGGCCGACAATCCGCCGACGATGCCGAGCAGCACCTCCACCGCGATGAAGGTGATGGCGGCGCGCGCCAGCAGCGGCTTGATCAGCAGCGCACCCAGACCGAGCGCGGCGATGTACCCCGCGACGATCAGCGACGTCGCCACGATGCCGCCGCCGTTCAGGCTGGTCGACAACGTCAGCATCGCCAGTTCGTAGACAATCCCGCAGGCGGCACACGCGGCGACCGCGGCCAGCAGGATGGCTCGCCACCGCCCCAGCGACGGCGAAACGGGTTCGGCCGCAGCGGTTGTCGTCATAGCAACGCGGCCGCGTTGACCCCTCCCACCGCCAGCAGCATCGCCGCTGTGGCGAACGCCGCCGGATGCAGTGTGGGTTCCTCGACATGCTCGTGAAAGTTGCCCGGCACCGCGATTCGCAGTATGACCAGCGCCAGTCCCTGCAGGATGACGCCGATTCCGCCGTAGATCGCCACACCGAGCAGGCCCTCGCCCAGCTGGTTGGAGCTGGTATTGATCGCCGCGATGATGACGGTGCCCAGCGCCGCGTACATCGCGGTGGCCAGGATGGCGGCGTTGGGCCGGCGCTCGATGAACACCAGCTGACGCAGATTTCCGGGGGTCAGGACGTCGACCATCAGGAACCCGGCGACCAGCACGGCGATACCGACCGCAAAGTAGAGGACCGTGGCGACGGCCCCGCGCAGGATCGGATCGAGGCTGACGCTGCCGAACTCCACCGCGCTGTAGTACATGACAGTCCTCCTTTGCGAGTGCCTACTTGACGCCGCCCGGGCCGCCGGGTCTGCCGCCCGAGCCGCCGGATGGGGATCCGGGCGTGAACCCGGGACCGAGGAAGACATAGGAGCCGTGGCTGTACCCGGCGCCCAGGTCTTCGACGCGGATGCTGCAGGGCCGGGTGCCGTCCGGGCCGACGATCACGACGTAGTCGCTGTACCGCAGATATTCATTGCCGCCGTCGGACGCCCGGGCGGAGGGCGATTTGTAGTGAGCCAGTGTGTCGGCCACCTGCTTGGGTGACCCGGAGCAGGAGTAGCGGTTGGCGTTCGCGTCGTGGGCATACTCCTGGTAGTGGCCGGCGATGTAGGAGCCGACGTCCCGGCTCACCAGCACGATGCCGAAGACCAGCGACACGGTGGCGGCCAGTGCCAGCCCGCTGGCGACCAGCAGCAGCCGGTTGCGGGTCACGGCTGCCACCGGCTGGCTGTGTAGACGACGGTCCCGCCGGCGCCGGTGGGGTAGAGGTGCCAGGTCTGCCACTGCCAGCCGTCGCCGTCGGGCTTGGCCGCCAGGGCCGTCAGCGCGGCGTCGTCGCCCGGGAACACACCGCCCAGCCAGCCCGGGTCGCGGGCGCACCGCTCGCGCAAGTCGCCGGCCAGGGCGCGGAAGGTGGCTTCGTCGTGCGTCACGCTGTGCGATTCGAGGTGATAGCCCGGAGCATCCGAGTGCGCGGGCAGACCGTCCCCTGCGGCGCACGAGACCTGTTCGGAGAACCGGCCGGTGCCGTGTTCCACGGTGACGACGTGCGACGCGCCCAGGACGCCCAGCAGTAGCGCGCCGCCGCGCGGATGTGCCACTCGGTAGCTGGCCAGCGTGGGCGGTGCCGCCGCGTTGAGCGCCAATGCCAACCTGGCCCCGGACACATCGGCCGGAGCCACCGCCAGATGGTGAAGCGGCACCTCGGTCAGCCCGCGGGTGCGGGGTAGACGGTGATCTCGCCGGTGAGCACGGTCTTGCCGGTGGATATCTCCCAGGGTGTTTCCGGTGCCCACCGCTCGAACGAGAGCAGCGTGGCCTTGTCGGCGCTCGCGTAATCGACGTAGTCCATCTCGCCGCCGGGCGGCAGGCCGGTGGTGCCCTCGGTGGTGTAACCGGCGTGACCGCGCTCCACTTCGTGTAAGTCGGTGCCGTCGACCGTGTGGCGGCCGCCGGGCTGCAGGTCCAGATCCGTGCGTTTGAACCACATGGCCAACTCGAGTCGGCCGTCGTCCTCCTCGACGCTGAACCAGACCGGCTCGTCACCGCCTTCGAGCAGGTGCTCCCACCACACGAACGGGCCTTCGCGGTAGGTGACCGAGCCGCGCACGACGTAGTCGGTGCCGCCGTGGCTGACGATCGCGCCAGGGCCGAGTTGGCGGGGACCGTATTCGGCGGGCATCGCGGTGAACGCGAGCGGGTCCTGCCTGGGTTTGGGGGCCTTGGGCGTTCTGGGCGCCTTCTTGAGCGCATAGACAAGCACGAGCAGAGACGCGATGAACAGCGCCACCGCGATCACGATGAGTTGTGCTCCCACGCGGACCCTTCCGTAGTGCGCATAACGTAACTCACCGCCGCAGCGCGTGTCTTTCATCGGAGATGTCCCACTTGGCGGCTAGGCTATCGAACAGCTGTTCGGAAACTCGGCCGATGACTCGGCCTCGGGAAAAGCGTGGGGAGCTGCGGTGCGTGTGATGGGCGTCGACCCCGGCTTGACGCGGTGCGGCCTGTCGCTGGTGGAAAGCGGGCGCGGGCGGCAGATCACCGCACTGGACGTGGACGTGGTTCGCACCCCGTCGGGCGAGCCGCTGCACCGGCGGCTGCTGGCGATCAGCGACGCCGTCGACCACTGGCTGGACACCCACCACCCGGACGTGCTGGCCATCGAGCGGGTGTTCTCCCAGCTCAACGTCAGCACGGTGATGGGTACGGCGCAGGCCGGCGGGGTGATCGCGCTGGCGGCCGCCAAGCGGGACATCGACGTGCACTTCCACACGCCCAGCGAGGTCAAGGCGGCGGTCACCGGCAACGGGAACGCGGACAAGGCGCAGGTCACCGCGATGGTCACCAGAATCTTGGCGCTGCAGGCCAAGCCCACCCCGGCCGACGCCGCCGACGCGTTGGCTCTGGCCATCTGCCACTGCTGGCGGGCGCCGATGCTGGCCCGGATGGCCGCCGCCGAGGCTCAAGCGGCGCAGCAGCGCAGCAAATACCTGGCCAAGGTGAAGGCCGTCCGATGATTGCCTCGGTGCGCGGTGAGGTGCTGGAGGTGGCGCTGGATCACGCCGTGATCGAGGCGGCCGGGGTCGGCTACCGGGTCAACGCGACGCCGTCGACACTGGCCACGCTGCGGACGGGCAGCGAGGCGCGGCTGATCACCGCGATGATCGTGCGCGAGGACTCCATGACGTTGTACGGGTTCTGCGATGCCGAGACGCGCGACCTCTTTCAGACGCTGTTGTCGGTCTCGGGTGTCGGACCGCGGTTGGCGATGGCGACGCTGGCCGTGCACGACGCGACGGCGCTGCGCCAGGCGCTGGCCGACGGCGACGTCACCGCTCTCACCCGGGTGCCCGGCATCGGCAAACGCAGCGCCGAACGGATGGTGCTGGAACTGCGCGACAAGGTGGGCCTGGTCGCCGGGTCCGGTGCAACACCGGCGGTGAACGGTCACGCCGTGCGCGGGCCGGTGGTGGAGGCGCTGGTCGGGCTGGGTTTTGCGGTCAAGCAGGCCGAGGAGGCCACCGACAAGGTGCTGGCGGCCGACCGTGAGGCGTCTACGTCGTCGGCACTGCGGGCCGCCTTGTCGCTGCTGGGTAAGGCCAAATGAGCGATCCCGAGGACTTCGACGAGCGCGACGTCTCGCCGGCGCTGGCCGTCGGTGAGGGGGACATCGACGGCAGCCTGCGGCCCCGCTCGCTTGGGGAGTTCATCGGCCAGCCACGGGTCCGCGAGCAGTTGCAGCTGGTCATCGAGGGGGCCAAGAACCGCGGCGGCACCCCCGACCACATCCTGCTGTCCGGGCCGCCCGGCCTGGGCAAGACGTCGTTGGCGATGATCATCGCCGCCGAACTGGGATCCTCGCTGCGGGTGACCTCGGGGCCGGCTCTGGAACGCGCCGGCGACCTGGCCGCGATGCTGTCCAACCTGGTTGAGCACGACGTGCTGTTCATCGACGAGATCCACCGGATAGCCCGGCCCGCCGAAGAGATGCTGTACCTGGCGATGGAGGACTTCCGGGTCGACGTGGTGGTCGGCAAGGGCCCGGGTGCGACGTCGATTCCGCTGGAGGTCGCACCGTTCACGCTGGTCGGTGCGACCACCCGGTCCGGTGCGCTGACGGGCCCGCTGCGCGACCGGTTCGGGTTCACCGCGCACATGGACTTCTACGAGCCCGCGGAGCTGGAACGGGTGCTGGCCCGCTCGGCCGGCATCCTGGGTATCGAGTTGGGCGCCGACGCGGGGGCGGAGATCGCGCTCCGCTCGCGCGGCACGCCGCGGATCGCCAACCGGTTGCTGCGTCGCGTGCGTGACTTCGCCGAGGTGCGCGCCGACGGCATCATCACCCGTGACATCGCCAAATCCGCGCTGGAGGTCTACGACGTCGACGAGCTGGGGTTGGACCGGCTGGACCGCGCGGTGCTGTCGGCGCTGACCCGCAGTTTCGGCGGCGGTCCGGTGGGGGTCTCGACGCTGGCGGTGGCGGTGGGCGAAGAGGCTGCGACCGTCGAGGAGGTGTGCGAGCCTTTCCTGGTGCGCGCCGGAATGGTCGCGCGCACGCCGCGAGGCCGGGTGGCCACGGCGCTGGCCTGGACTCATCTGGGCATGACGCCGCCCGCCGGGGTCTCGCAGCCCGGGTTGTTCGACTAGGAGGACTCAGATGGTCACCGCCGCTTTGATCTTCGCCGCGCTGGCCGCGGTCCTGCACGTCTACATCTTCACGATGGAGTCGTTGACGTGGACCTCCAAACGCACTCGCGCGACGTTCGGCACCACAGTCGAGGAGGCCGAGACCACCAAGCTGCTGGCGTTCAACCAGGGGTTCTACAACCTGTTTCTTGCCATCGTGTCGGGAGTAGGCATTGCCGCGATGTTCACCGGGCACCGTGACGTCGGGGCGGCCCTGGTGTTCGCCGGCGTCGGGTCGATGGCGGCGGCCGCGGTGGTGCTGCTGATTTCGGCGCGGGATAAGGCACGCGCAGCCGTGACACAGGGGCTGTTCCCGGTCATCGCGATCGTGCTGCTGCTGGTTGGTTTACTGACGTAACACCAGTAACACCAGTCACGGCGCAGCTCGGCATGACCTCGTTTGAAAAGCGATATCACCGGCGATATCACCGGCGTCTGCGCGTTCGAATGAAAAGACAGCTGCTTTAACGCCTCGGGGTCCGGGTACCCACCCCGGTACCTACCGAGGGAGATGTCATGAAAACCATCGAGGACCGCCCCACCCGGGGACGAATCCCACGCTCGCGTGGCGCCGTGATCGGACTGCTGCTGGTGATCCTGGGCGCTTGGGGAGCACTGATCCCCTTCATCGGCCCGAACTTCGACTTTTCCTACACACCCGGCCAGGCCTGGACCTCCGCGCGTGGCTGGCTGGAGGTGCTGCCCGGCGTAGCCACCGCTGTCGGCGGCCTGCTGGTTATCGTCTCGCGTAACCGCGGCAGTGCCTTGCTCGGCGGCTGGCTGGCGGCGCTGGGTGGGGCCTGGTTCGTTGTCGGCCGCACTTTGGCGCCGTTGTCAGGCATCGGCTCGGTCGGCGATCCGGTCGGCGCCACCGACCGCAAGCGGGTCGCGGTGGAACTCGCCTACTTCTCCGGCTTGGGCGTCCTGATCGCCTTCCTGGCCGGGGCCGCTCTGGCCCGGATGGCGTTCCGGTTGGCGCGCGACGTGCGCCCCGTCGAGCCCGTTGCGCATCCGGTGGAACCGGCTACTGCGGAGCCGCAGTACAGCGGGTTGGTTGAGCCCGAACGCGAGGTGTCGACCGACGCTCTGACCACGCCGCGGGACCGGTTCGGGCCGGCCGACGGTGAAGCCGAGACTCGGCGTGGCGGGCTGTTCCGTCGCCACCGCACGCCGGTCAGCCATCCGTAACTGCTGGCGACCTGATTGACCGACCGCCGCTTCTGCGGCGGTCGGTGTCATTTCCGGGCCCGGATCAGGACCCGCAGTGCTTCCTTCGCGGCAACGGGTGGCCCTAGCTTCAGGGATAGGCACGAATACCTCAGCGGTTACCCGAACTGCGGACCAAGCGGTCAACTCGACTGGCCGGGAAGGCCGTAGCCGTAGCCGGGGAAGAACAATCGGTACGCCACGCCTCCGCCACCGCCCTGCCCGGCCACAGTCCCCCCGTCACCTCCCTGAGCGGTCTCTCGGAGTCCCCCGCCGTTACCGCCGGAGCTGGCCGGGTTGCCGGCAGCTCCGTTCTGCGGACTGGGGTCGTGGGAGAGGACGGTCGCCGCCGCGCCTTGTCCACCGCCGCCGCCAGTCCCGGCGACGGACCCTGCACCGCCTGCCCCGCCTTCACCGAGGTTTCCGGCGTTGAGGGCGATCGCGAAGCCGCCGAGGCCGCCGTTTCCGCCGGTACCGCCCGGGCCCCCCGCCGCGCCGCCGCCCCCTCCGCCTCCGCCCAGCACCGATTGCGACGCCACACCGCCGGCACCGCCGCCGCCGCCGCCGGCACCACCTTTACCCGGGGTGCTTCCTACTGCAGCACCGCCGCCGCCTCCGCCACCCCCACTGCCTCCCGCTCCCGCGGCGTTGTAGGCGGGGACTTCAGCTTGTCCGCCCGTCCCGCCCGTTCCACCAGTGCCGCCTTGACCAGCCGGGGCTCCGCCGCCTCCACTGGCACCCCCTTCGCCGCCCGCGCCTCCGCCACCGCCACCCCCGCCAACGGAAATGTTCTGGCCGCTGAACGTGCTCTTGCCCCCGTTGCCGCCGTTGCCGCCGCCGCCGCCTTGTCCACCTTGGCCGCCGATGCTCCCGCCGTCGCCAGCGGCTCCGCCGGCACCACCGACACCACCGTTGCCGCCGAGGCCGCCGCTGGCACCGGCGGCGACACCCGTGGTGCTGCTGTTGGGGCCGCCCAGACCACCTGAACCGCCGTTGCCGCCGACTCCGCCTGCTCCGCCGATGCCGCCCCCGGATCCGTTGATCCCGGCGCCTCCGGTACCGCCAATGCCGCCCGCACCGCCGACGCCGCCTTGCTCGCCCACGGCGGGCGCACTGCTCGCCGCGCCGTTTTCGCCGGATGCGCCCCTGCCGCCGGCCCCGCCGGCGCCTCCTGTGCCGCCGGTTCCGTTCGCTCCTGCGGCGCCGCCGTCGACTCGGGTGCCCGCGGCTCCTGCGGCGCCACCGGTCCCACCTTGACCGCCCTGCACCCCGGCGGTTGCGGCGCTGCCGTTGTTGGCGCCGCCCGCACCGCCGCCACCTCCGCCTCCGCCGCTTCCGCCGTCACCTGCCTTTCCGCCGCCGACGCCGCCGATGCCGGCGCCGCCAGTGCCCCCGTTGCCGCCGGCGCCACCCTGGCCGCCCTGGCTACCTGGGGTGGGGGCAAGTCCGCTGAACCCGTCGGCGCCGAATGCTCCCGACCCGCCGTTGCCGCCGAGGCCACCGGTACCGCCGGTGCCGTTACTGCCGGCTGTTCCGCCGTCGACGCGGGCGCCCGCCGCTCCGGCGGTGCCGCCGGTGCCGCCTTGGCCGCCTTGCGCGCCCATGCCGCCGCCGGTCGCTCCGGTGCTGGTGGTTCCGGTGTTCGTGCCGCCGGTTCCGCCAGCGCCGCCGTTTCCGCCGTTTCCGCCGTTTCCGGCTTGGCCGCCGCCGGTGCCGTCGATGCCGGCGCCGCTGATGCCGCCGACGCCGCCGTCGCCGCCCTGACCACCTTGGTAGCCGGCTGTCGGGTTGGTGGTGCTGTTGCCGTCGGCGCCGGTGGCGCCGTTCCCGCCGTTGCCGCCCTGGCCGCCGGTTCCGCCGGTGCCGTGGGCGCCGGCAGTGCCGCCGTCGGTGGCGGTGCCTGCGGCGCCGGCGGCTCCACCGGCCCCGCCGCGGCCGCCGTTACCGCCGGTTCCTGCACCGTTGGCGGCTCCTGTTGTGGTGCCGGTGTTAGTGCCGCCGTTACCTCCTGCGCCGCCGTTGCCGCCGTTGCCGCCGTTGCCGGCTTGGCCGCCGCCGGTGCCGTTGATGCCGGCTCCGCCGTTGCCGCCGCGGCCGCCTTGGCCGCCGGCGTCTCCGGAGAAATCCGCCGGTTGGCGTCGTTGCGTTGATGCCGTCTTGGCCGGTGGCGCCGTTGCCGCCGTTGCCGCCGCGTCCGCCGGTGCCGCCGGTGCCGTTGCTGCCGGCTGTTCCGTTGTCGGTGGCGGTGCCTGCCGCGCCAGCGGCGCCTCCTGCGCCGCCGTTGCCGCCGTCAGCGCCCGCACCGAAGCCCAGTGTGGTGCCGGTCTTGTTGCCGCCGTTACCTCCTGCGCCGCCGTTGCCGCCGTTGCCGCCGTTGCCGGCTTGGCCGCCGCCGGTGCCGTTGATGCCGGCTCCGCCGTTGCCGCCGGTGCCGCCGGTGCCTCCGGCGCCACCCTGGTAGCCGGCTGTCGGATCAGTAGAGCTGGTCTTTCCGGCGGCGCCGGTGCCGCCGTTCCCGCCGTTGCCACCCTGGCCGCCGGTTCCGCCGGTGCCGTGGGCGCCGGCAGTGCCGCCGTCGGTGGCGGTGCCTGCGGCGCCGGCGGCTCCACCGGCCCCGCCGCGGCCGCCGTTACCGCCGGTTCCTGCACCGTTGGCGGCTCCTGTTGTGGTGCCGGTGTAAGTGCCGCCGTTACCGCCTGCGCCGCCGTTGCCGCCGTTGCCGCCGTTGCCGGCTTGGCCGCCGCCGGTGCCGTTGATGCCGGCTCCGCCGTTGCCGCCGCGGCCGCCTTGGCCGCCGGCGTCTCCGGAGAATCCGCCGGTTGGCGTCGTTGCGTTGATGCCGTCTTGGCCGGTGGCGCCGTTGCCGCCGTTGCCGCCGCGTCCGCCGGTGCCGCCGGTGCCGTTGCTGCCGGCTGTTCCGTTGTCGGTGGCGGTGCCTGCCGCGCCAGCGGCACCTCCTGCGCCGCCGGCGCCGCCGTCAGCACCCGCACCGAAGCCCAGTGTGGTGCCGGTCTTATTGCCGCCGTTACCTCCTGCGCCGCCGTTACCGCCGGCGCCGCCGGCGCCGGCCTGGCCGCCACCGGCCCCGCCGATCCCCGCACCGCCGTCGCCGCCCGTACCGCCGGCGCCTCCCCGGCCGCCCTGCAAGCCCGCCGAGGGCGTAGTGGCGCCGTTGGTGCCGTTGGCGCCGCTCGCTCCCGACCCGCCGGCGCCACCGGCGCCGCCGGTCCCGCCGGTGCCGACGCCGCCGGCCGCACCACCGTCCACTCCGCTACCTGCGGCCCCCGCGGCACCCCCGGCGCCGCCATGTCCACCGTCAGCGCCCGCACCGCCTCCGGTAGCGCCGGTGGTTGTCGTGCCGGTGGCATTGCCGCCCTGGCCGCCTGCGCCACCACCGCCGCCGGTACCGCCCTGGCCACCGGCGCCTCCGTTGAGTCCACCGATGCCCGCGCCGCCGCTACCTCCTTGGCCGCCGGTGCCGCCTTGGCGGCCGTGGCCGCCGGCCGTCGGCGCCGCATCGGAGCTGCCGATCGCCCCGGCGTCGCCCTGGCCACCGGTACCGCCGGTGCCACCGACGCCGCCGGATCCGGTGCCACCCGCGTGACCAGCTGCCCCGAGGTAGCCGCCCGATCCACCGGCTCCTCCCACCCTGCCGCCCCGCCATGACCGCCGGTACCGCCGTTACCGCCGTCGGCGTCGAACCCCACGCCGGTGCCGCCGAACCCACCCTGGCCGCCGGCTCCGCCCAGTCCGCCGGCCCCGCCGGCGCCACCGGCGCTCATCAGTCCGTAGCTGGCTCCGCCGTCGCCGCCCGCTCCGCCGGCACCGCCGGCAAAACCGAGGCCACCCTGGCCGCCCAGTGGACCCGCGCCTGCCGCGCCGCCAGCGCCGATTGCACCTGCACCTCCGGTTCCGCCCGCGCCGCCCGCTCCGGCGCCGCCGCCGAACAGGGCTCGCCCGGCCCCTCCCAGGCCGCCGGTCCCGCCCGCACCCCCGACACCTGCGAGGCCGGCGCCGCCGGTGCCTCCGGCGCCGCCCGCTCCACCAAACCCGCTCAAGAGACCGCCGGAGCCGCCAGCGCCGCCGGTACCACCAGTCGACCCGGCCGCACCGACGCCACCGGCGCCGCCCACACCGCCATTCCCGAAGAGGCCCGCGTCACCACCACGCCCGCCGCTTGAGCCGGCCGCGCCCGATCCTCCGGCGCCGCCGTTACCCCAGAGAATCCCGCCCGCCCCGCCGGCCGCCCCGGTGCCGGCGGCGCCGTTGACACCGTCACCGATCAGCGGCCGCCCCAAGAACGCGTTGGTCGGTGCGTTGATCAACCCCAGCACGTTTTGTTCGAGGACGTTGAGGGGCGCCGCATTGAATGCCTCGGCCGACGCGTAGGCCTGCGCACCGGCGGCCACGGTCTGGGTGAACTGGCCATGGAACTGGGCCACCTGCGCGCTGAGTGCTTGGTACTCCTCGCCTAAGGCGCCGAACAGTCGCGTCACCGCCGCCGAGACCTCATCGCCGCCCAGCGCAGCGATGCTCGTCGTGAGGGGGGCCGCGGTCGCGCCCGCGGCCCGCAGTACCTCTCCGATGCCGCGTAGATCGCTTGCCGCTGCGGCCAGGGTCTCAGGTGTAGCGATCACGTAAGAAGACAAATCCGGCCCCCTCGACCTCGCGTGTGACAGATCCCCGACGGGACTGCGCCGCGAACGTTATCGCGCACTGTGGGGGATTTTCAGCAATTCCGTCAATTTGCATACAAAGTCAAAGATTCAGGTTGTGTCCGCGAGCTTTCTTCAACCCTTGGCCCAGCGGCGCCGCAGCGACGGCGGCCGTCGTCGAAAGTTCCCCAAGCAGTGCAAACGTGCGTAAAGACGTATTGGGCAGGCTGTTTGGACAGACATACTGGTCGCCCTTCGAGGTGTCAGCCGATCGCCTTTGGTCGACGCGCCAAAAATGTGTCGAGCTCTTTTAGAATCATTTTTCAATTTATTCTGCCGATTACTGGATATGCTCCCGTCTCCCAGCAACCTCCTCGCTGCCGCGTACGGGAGCGCGTGGAAGCGACCGGCGACGCAGCGTCGTGCCTACGCGGACGGATCCGGAGTCGTCGTCGGCAGCGCCGTGATCTTTGTCGGCATTGCCGGTTATTTCGAGCGATGTCGGGTACCCGCCGGCCATGAAAAATGCAGAGCTTGAACACCCAGGCGGGCTGCAGATGCCCCGTTCCCGCGGCGCTGTCAGCGGATTACTGCTGGTCCTTGCCGGTGCGTGGGGGGCGCTGGTCCCATTCTTGGGGCCGCGCTTCAATTTCGCCTACACCCGGGCGCAGGAGGGGGCCCAGGAGTGGGCATGGACCACCGCCCGCGGTTGGTTCGAAGTGCTTCCCGGCGCGGCGGCGGTTCTTGGCGGACTATTTCTGATCGCTTCCCGGAACCGCATCGGCGCGACGCTCGGCAGCTTGCTGGCGGTGTTGGCCGGCGCTTGGTTCGTCATAGGTCCGCGGGTGGCACCGCTGTTACACCTCGGCGCGGTCGGTGATCCCGCCGGTGCCACCGAACGCAAGCGTGCCGTGCTCGAACTTTCCTACTTCACCGGTCTGGGCGTGCTGATCGTCCTGATCGGCGGATTTGCAGTGGCCCGCACCTTCGCCCTACTGGCCCGCGACATTCCGGCGCCGGTGTCCGCTGAGCCCCGCCGTGCGGACGCAGCCGTGACGGCACCGGTGGCGGAAGCGGTGACGTCGGAAGCGGTGACCAAGCCCCGCGGTGACCGGGTCGCGCCGGAGAACGACCCGCGGCGTTGGCGGGAGGTCCGCCGACCGCGGCAACAGGCCGGCGCGGGCCGCAGCAATGCCTATCTGCGGTGGCCCCACCCGCAGGGATGACTCCTCCTGGGCCGCGGGTCAGTGACTGCCGCGGGTGTCGATAACCCGCTGGGCAATGTCGACCAGCGTGGTGTTGCTCTCCTGGGACAGCCGCCGCAGCATGTCGAACGCCCGCACGTCGTCGACGTCGAAACGCTCCATGATGATGCCTTTGGCCTGGCCGATCCGGTCCCTGCTCGCCACCGCGGAATGCAGGTTCTCACTCTGGTGGCTGGCCATCAGCGCGGCGGCGGCGTGGGCGGCCAGCACCATGCCGATGGTCAGCTGCTCGGCGTCCCACTCCGTCGGCTTGTACCCGAACAGGTTCAGCGCGCCGGCGGTGCGCTCGTGGGTGTAAAGCCGGAAGGAGAGTCCACTGAGCACGCCGAGCTTCTGGACGGCGGCAGAGTAGGCCGGCCATCGCGTTTCGTCGCGGAAGTCGTTGGTGCGCACGACGTCGTAATCCGACGACGAGGCCGCTTCAATACACGGCCCCTCGTTCAGGGTGTGCTGCAGTTCGTCGAGTTCGTGCGGCAGCGCGTCGGTGGCGGCAACCGAATCGAACCGCCCACCTTTGCTGATGAGCAAGATGCCGGCGGTATCGACACCGGGGATCAGTTCGACTGCCGCCGCGGTGACCTCGGTCAAGATGTCTTCGGCTCGGCGGGGTGCGGCGACGAGGCGCGCCAACTCGGCCATGCGCACGGCCAGATCATGCTTGGACGGCTCAGACATGGCCTGGAGTTTGCCCCTCTCGTCCGGCCGTCAAACCGAAGGCCTTGACTCAAACACCAGAGCAGGCGCCCGGTCTTGACGACCGAACGCCTGCCCCGGTGTGGCGATTACAGCAGCCCGAGTAGCCGCAGATCGCTCACGTACTTGGCGATGATCGCCGGTGTGACGTGCGGGATGTCCTTTTCAGGACCGATCTTCGCCTCCTGCACCGCCGTGCGGAAGACGTCGGTGGGAGCGATCGACCCGTTGATGGGCTTCTCCGGCTTCTGGTAGTTGTGCAGCAGTGGCAACAGCGAGGCACTGCGCTGCTTCTCCGGCAGGCCACGCAGGGCGGTCTCGAATCGCTGCAACCACTCGCCGTAGTCGGCGACACGGGAGATGCCGCACCCGACTCCGCCTTCCGGGGAGATCATCCAGTCGACGAACTCATCGAAGCCGATGCCGTCGTCGTAGGGATTCATCACGTGGTAGGTCGCGAACCCGTCGCCACTCTGTGCCCCGAGCACCGCCACCGCTTCGGCGATGAACTCGACCGGAAGACCGTCGTAGTGGGCGCGTTGCCGGTTGCCTTCGCCGTCCAGCTCGTAGAACGAACCGGGCGCGATACCCGTGGCAGCCAGGCTCAAGATCGTCCGGGTGAACATGTCGGGCACGTTGAGCTGACCGGCCCAGGTGGTGTCGGCCAGGATCATGTCGCAGCGGAACACCGCGACCGGCAGCCCGCACAGGTCATGTGCCTCGCGCAGCAGCACCTCGCCGGCCCACTTGCTGTTGGCGTAGCCGTTGGCGTAGCCGTCGTCGATCTGGCGTGTCGCGCTGATCTGCCGGATATCGGCGTCCTCGGTGAACGCACCCGGCGCGATCCCGCCGCCGACCGCGATCGTCGATGTGTAGCTGAAGGGC
Source organism: Mycobacterium sp. Z3061 (assembly GCF_031583025.1). Classification (NCBI taxonomy): domain Bacteria; kingdom Bacillati; phylum Actinomycetota; class Actinomycetes; order Mycobacteriales; family Mycobacteriaceae; genus Mycobacterium; species Mycobacterium pumcae. The sequence continues at coordinate 2,665,626 of NZ_CP134062.1, forward strand.
TTGATCTTGCTGGTCAACGCCAGCCGGATCAGCTCCGCGGTGCCCAACGCATTCGGCCCGAACAACTGGCTGTAGGGCAACACGTGGTTGACCAGAGCCGCCGGGTCGACGATCACGTCGACGGTGTCGGCCAGCCGCTGCCAGGTCACGCGGTCCAGGCCCAGGTCGGCCTCACCTTTGTCGCCGGCCAGGACCTCGAGGTGGTTGGCGGCCAGCCCCTGGTAGTGCGCCAACAGCTTGGGGTCGCCGCTATCGAACGTGGCGTCCAGCCGGGCGCGCGCGTCCTCGTCCGACTTCGCCCGCACCAGGCAGATCACCTTGCCGTCGACCAGGGCCATCCGCTGCAGCCATTCCAGCGCCAGGTAGCGGCCCAGGAAGCCGGTGGCTCCGGTCAGCAGTACGGTGCGCACCTGCTCGCTGGGTGCCGGCAGGCCGGGCGCGGCGGCCAGGGTGTCGGCGTCGATGAACTTGTCCAGCGTGAGGTCACTGGCGTGCACCTCGACGGCGTCCCGGCCGTGCACCGAGGCGAAAGTCGGCCGCTTCGAGCCGGGCTGACGCTCGGCCTCGATGTAGGTCGCCAGCGCCTGCAGGTCATTGGCCGGGCTGACGATGACGCCCACCGGCACCTCGACCCCGAAGATCTCCTGCAGCAGGTTGGCGAAGGTCAAGGCGGACAACGAGTCCCCGCCCAGGTCGGTGAAGTGCGCGTCGGGGGACAGGTCGCTGCTCGCGGTGCCCAGCATCGCGGCCGCAGCCCGGCTCACCGTCTCCAACACCGGTCCGTCGGCCCCGGCGCGCCGCAGCTCGCTCAGCTCGCTGGCCTGACCGGCGGCCAGGTCGGCGTACAGCTGCTCCAGCCGCTCGCCGTAGTGCGCCTTAAGCTTCGGCCACGCCAGCTTGCGGATGCCGGTCAACAGACCGTTTTCCAGGGTGAACGGGGTGGTCTCGATGATGAAGTCGCGTGGCACCTCGTAGGACTGCAGCCCGGCCTCTCTCGCGACGTTCTGCAGCGAGTCGGCGATCATCGGCTTCAGCGCGTCGACATCATGCGCGGCCAGTGCGTCCTGCGTCGGCACCACCACGGCCAACAGGTAGGGGTGGGCGCTGTTGCCGTAGACGTAGATCTGCCGGACCAGCGGGCTGTTACCGAAGACGGCCTCCAGCTTGGCGACGGTGACGAACTCACCCTGGGCGAGCTTGAGCACGTTGTTGCGACGGTCGACGTAGCGCACCCGATCAGGGCCGACCTCGGCGACGACGTCGCCGGTGCGGTAGTAGCCGTCTTCGTCGAACACACTGGCCGTGATCTCCGGGCGCTTGTAGTAGCCGGGGAACAGGTTCTCGGTCTTGAGCAGCAGCTCACCCCGCGGGTACGGCTGGTCTGTGGTGAAGTAACCCAGGTCCGGCACGTCGACCAGCTTGTAGTCGATCACCGGCGGGCGCTGCACCTCACCGTCGAACAGCACCATCCCGGCTTCGGTGGATCCGTAGCCGTCCAGCAGGTGCATCTCCAGCAGCTCTTCCGCCCACTTCTTCAGCTCCGGGGAGATCGGTGCCGAGCCCGTCATCGCGAAGATGAAGCGTCCGCCGAGCAGGTTCTCCCGCTGGTCGATTAGGACCTCGGCCTCGACCGCCGCGCGGTCACCGCCGTCAAACAGGCGGCGGTCCACCTCGCTCTGGAATTCGCCGTACAAGGTCTCCCAGATGCGCGGCACGAAGTTCATCTCGGTGGGCCGCACCAGGGCCAGGTCTTCCAGGAAAGTCGACAGGTCGCTCTTGGCGGCGAAGTACGCGGTGCCGCCGTTGCCGAGCGTGCCGTACAGGATGCCGCGACCCATGACGTGGCTCATCGGCATGAAGTTCAGGGTGATCGACGCGGCGGTCGGTCCGAACCAGTTCTTGGCCGACCGGCGGAACATCTTGCCGACGTTGCGCTGCGGGTACATCGCGCCCTTGGGGGCGCCGGTGCTGCCGGAGGTGTAGATCAGCAGGGCCAGCGCGTCTTCGGCCAGTTCCGCGTGTGGTTGTGCCGGGGCGTCGGTGCCGCGCCGCAGGACGTCGGCCAGCGTCTCGACGACGACTCCGGTGCCGGACAGGGCGGCCACCGCGCCTTCCAGGGCTTCACGCTCGTCGTCGACCTGAGGGTGGTAGTCGAACACCACGAGCTTCGCGGGGGCTTCGGCCGCTCCGCGGATCAACGCGACGGCGTCGGTCAGCTGGTTCACGCTGGCCGCGATCAGGCGGGGCTCGGTCTCGGTGACGATCGGCTGCAACTGGGCGATCGCCGCGCTGGTCTGCAGCGGCACCGACACCGCGCCGATCTGGCCGAGCGCCATGTCGATGGTGGTGTAGTCGACGCTGTTGAAGCCCAGTACGCAGACGCGGTCGCCGGTCTGCACCCCGTCGGACAGGGCTCGGCCGACGGTGGCGATCCGGTCACCGAGCTGGCGGTAGGTGATGGTCTCGAACCGGGGGAGCAGGCTCAGCGAGGTGCGTCCGGTCGCGGGGTCCGCAACGAACTCCACTGCCCGCTGGCCCAGCGCCGGCCGGTCGGCATAGCCGTCGACCACCGTCTGAATGACCTGGGGCAGCCGCAGGTCTGGGTTCTCCAACGCCTCGGCCACCACCGGGTCGGGCTGGGCGGCGGCGAACTGGGGGTCGGTGGCAGCGAGCTCTTCGGCGCGGCGGGCGATCCGCTCCTCTTGTGTGGTCGTCATATCAGATCCTCTTTGAAATGAACCGGAGAAGAATGAAATCTAGGTGGCGCGACATTGCGCTGACAGAAAGAACGTTAGCTAAAGTAAAGATATTCCTCAATGAGGAACCGCTGCGTGTTGCCTGTGAATTACGCCACCAGGTCAGGCTCGGGAGTCATCCGGGTCGAGTGCATCGAGCAGCCGCTGCATGGTTGTGCACATGTGCGCGAACTCGGCGGCCCCCACCAGCTGTGACCATCGTGCCTCGATATCGGCCACCCGATTTCCGGCGTCGGCGAGCAGGCGTTGGCCGCGCTCGGTGAGGTCGATGAGTTTGGCGCGGCCGTCGTCCGGGTCGGGCCGGCGGGCCAGGTATCCGAGCGCCGCAAGGTCGTTCACCAGTTCCGATGTCGCGGCGAGGCTCAGCTGCGCCCGTGCCGCCAGTTCGGTGAGGCGGATGCCGCCCATCCGGATGTTGCCGAAGATCTGCAGGTGCGGATCGCGGATGTCCCCGTAGCCCTGCTCGACGTGCGGCGCGGCCAGATCGTTGCGGAACTGTCTTGTGAGCCGCACCAACAGCTGGCCGATCGCTTGCCTATCCGGAGGCAGATCCCTTGACCTAGCCACGATGACCGAAGATACTACGGATACCGAAGTTTCGGTTTCCGAAGTAAATGAGGCGACATGGCGAATTTGACTGACGAGTTCGTTCCCACGGTGCTGGGCCGTTTGCACGTGCTGCGCCGGGGTAGCGGACCGGTGACTGTGCTGTGGCACAGCTTGTTCCTCGACTCCCGGTCGTGGGCGCCGTTGATCGATGCGCTGGCCGAGGTGGCTCCACGGCGCACGATTGTCGCCATCGACGGGCCGTCGCATGGCCGCAGCGCACCGGTTACCCGTGACTTCACGTTCGACGACTGCGCGCGCGTTGCGGGCGAAGTCCTGGACGGACTCGGCATCGACGAGCCGGTCGATTGGGTCGGCAACGCGTGGGGCGGCCATGTCGGCATCCTGCTGGCCGCGACCCAGCCGCGTCGGTTACGCACCCTGACCACCATCGGCACCCCGGTGCATGGCATCGACGCCCGATTTCGCATCACCAAGGGCTGGCCATTGGTGCTGCTCTATCGACTGTTCGGGGCGACCCCGTTGGTGTGCGATCCGCTGTCGGTGGCGCTGTTGGGACCGGACGGTTCCGCAGAGGTGATGGACGCGTTCCGGCAGGCCGACCGGAGCGGTATGTATCACGCCGCGCGCTCGATGATGCTGAAGCGGCCCGACTTGCACGAGCGGCTGCCGCAAATCGCAGCGCCGACCCTGATGCTCGCCGCTCACGACGACGACGAAGGCTGGCCACCGGAACAGGCTCGGGCTGCTTGCGCCGTGATGCGCGACGCGCGGGTTGGCGTCGTCAGAGGTGGCGGCCGGGTGGCGCCACTGCTGATCGATGCGCAAACGATCGCGCGGACGTTGGTCGAGTTCTGGGGGAGCACGTCGCCGTCCGCGCCGCGACACTGAACCTACGCACAGGACACGCCGGGGAAGGTGTGCGTGCTGTAAGTTTCGACGGCGGCCGGCGCCCTCAAAGTTCGGCGAGCAGCCCCGTCAGCACCTCTACACCTTCGGTGAGCAGATCGTCGGTGATGGCCAGCGGCGGCAGCAGCCTGATGATGTTGCCGAACATGCCACAGGTCAGAACGATGACCCCGGCAGCGTGCGCCGCGGTCGCCACCCGTGACGTCAACTCCGGGTCGGGGTCGGAGGTGCCTGACTTCACCAATTCCATCGCGATCATCGCGCCGCGGCCGCGCACGTCACCGACCCGGTCGTCGGCGGCCTGCAACCGCAGCAGCGGCTCGGTGATCAGGCGCTCGATCTGCTGGGCCCGCTCGATCAGCCCCTCGTCCTCGATGGTCTTGATGGTGGCCAGTGCCGCCGCGCATGCGACAGGGTTGCCGCCGAATGTTCCGCCCAGCCCGCCGGCGTGTGGGGCGTCCATTACCTCGGCCCGGCCGGTGATCGCCGACAGCGGCAGCCCGTCGGCGATGCCCTTCGCCGTCACGATGATGTCGGGCTGGATGCCCTCGTGCTCGCAGGCGAACATGGCGCCGGTCCGCGCGAAACCGGACTGCACCTCGTCGGCAATGAACACCACGTCGTTCTCGCGGCACCAGCGCAGCAGCGCGGGTAGAAAACCTTCGGCCGGGACGATGAAACCGCCCTCGCCTTGGATCGGCTCGATGATGACGGCCGCCAGGTTCTGGGCGCCGACCTGCTTGTCCATCACGCTGATGGCACGGGCCGCGGCCTTTTCACCGTCGGTGGCCAGTTCCTTGTCGAGCAGTCCGTCCCGGTACGGATAGGACAGGGGAGCGCGGTAGATCTCCGGCGCGAACGGGCCGAAACCGCTCTTGTAGGGCATCGACTTGGCGGTCAGCGCCATCGTCAGATTGGTCCGTCCGTGGTAGGCGTGGTCGAACGCGACGACGGCCGACCTACCGGTGTACGCCCTAGCCACCTTGATCGAGCTCTCGACGGCCTCGGCTCCGGAGTTGAACAGCACCGAGCGCTTCTCGCCCTCACCCGGGGTGATCCGGTTGAGCTCCTCGGCCACGGCGACGTAGCCCTCGTACGGCGTCACCATGAAGCAGGTGTGCGTGAACTCGGCGACCTGCCGGCGTACGGCGTCAACGACGGGCGGCGCCGCGTTGCCGATCGTGGTGACCGCGATACCGGAACCCAGGTCGATCAGCCGGTTCCCGTCGACGTCCTCCACGACGCCCCCACCCGCGCGCGCCACGAACACCGGGAGGGTCACCCCGACGCCGTGCGACACCGCCTGGGTACGCCGTTTGTTGAGCTCCAGCGACGCGGGACCCGGGATTTCAGTGGCCAAATGACGGCTCTGCTCGAGGCTGGCCACGGACTCCTCCTCCCGCGGACGCGCAGGTCACGTCGCGATCAAGAGCCTAGCCGGTGACCGGCGCGCAAGCGGCTTCAGCCGCGGCGGCGCCCGCCGGGTCGATGCCGGTCGGTTTGCGACCTGCGGGAATGGCACACTGGACCCTTAGCGACGTGAGCGAGCCCGGGTCAGACCCGCGCCACCCCCGGATCGTGCGGGGATTTCGAGCACTACCGATACGAAAGACAGGCCTGTTGATGGAGAGTTTTGTCCTGTTCCTGCCGTTCCTGCTCATCATGGGCGGGTTCATGTACTTCGCGTCGCGACGGCAACGCAAGGCGATGCAGGCCACGATCGACCTGCACGAATCGCTGCAGCCGGGGGATCGGGTGCACACGACGTCCGGCTTGGAAGCGACCGTTGTCAGCTTCACCGACGACACCGTTGACCTCGAGATCGCACCCGGCGTCGTCACGACCTGGATGAAGCTGGCCGTGCGGGACCGGATCCTGCCCGACGACGATGAGGACTACGACGTCGAGAGCGCCGCGGCGGAGCTGGGCGAGGACGAGACCGCCGACTCGGAGTCCGGCCGCGTCATCAAGGATTCCTGACCCGTACCGACCGCCGCGTGCGCGACACCGGTCGCGACGAGGCACGTAGTCTTTGCGGAGGCTCTGTCCGGGGCTGGACGGATCTTCAAGACCGATTCTCAAGGAGATAGAAGGAACGTGGCATCGTCTTCGGCGCCGGTGCAGCCTGCCCGCTATCTGTCGGTGTTCCTGCTGATGCTCGTCGGCGTCTACCTGCTGGTGTTTCTGACCGGGGATAAGAAGGCAAGCCCGAAGCTGGGCATCGACCTGCAGGGCGGCACCCGCGTGACGCTGACGGCGCGAACCCCGGACGGCTCGCGGCCCAGCCGGGACGCGCTGGCGCAGGCCCAGCAGATCATCAGCTCCCGGGTGAACGGGCTGGGTGTCTCCGGCTCGGAAGTCGTCGTCGACGGCGACAATCTGGTCATCACGGTGCCCGGCAGCGACGGTAACGAGGCGCGCGACCTCGGGCAGACGGCGCGGCTCTATATCCGCCCGGTGTTGAACTCGATGCCGGCGCAGAAGGCGCCGCAGGAGCCCAAACCGGGGCAGCAGCCTGCTGGGGGCGAGCCGGGGGCTCCCGCCCCGGCCCCGGGTGCTCCCGGGGCACCGGCACCCGAGCCCGGTGCACCGGCGCCCGCACCTGGCGCGCCCGGCGCGGCCGTTCCCGCGCCACCACAGTCGGGCGCCCCGGCACCGGCGCCGCCGCGCGGGCAGCCCAGGCCCTATCCGCAGGACCCCGCGCCCAGCCCGTCGCCCGCTCCCAGCCCCGCGCCGAGTCCCGCACCCGCGCCGGGCAATTCGCCGGCGCCCAGTCCGGCACCCGCGCCATCGCCGACGGGCGAGGCCCCGCCCACCGACGTTCCCGCCGCCCCGGATCCGCGCAAGGATCTGGCCGAGCGCATCGCGCAGGAAAAGAAGTGGCGCCAGAACACCAGCCAGTACATTCAGATGATCGCGCTGCAGTTCGAAGCCACCCGCTGCGACAAGGACGACATCCTGGCCGGCAATGACGACCCGAAGTTGCCGCTGGTCACCTGCTCGACGGACCACAAGACGGCCTACCTGCTGGCGCCCTCGATCATCAGCGGCGACCAGATTCAGGACGCCACCTCCGGGATGAACCAGAGCAGCCTGGGCTACGTGGTGGACCTGCAGTTCAAGAGCGCCGCGGCCAACGTCTGGGCCGACTACACGGCTGCGCACACCGGCACCCAGACCGCCTTCACGCTGGACTCCCAGGTGGTCAGCGCGCCGATGATCAGGGAACCGATCCCAGGCGGACGGACCCAGATCAGCGGCGGCGACCCACCGTTCAGCGCGGCCACCGCCAAGCAGTTGGCCAACGTCCTGAAATACGGTTCGCTGCCCCTGTCGTTCGAATCATCGGAAGCCCAAACTGTCTCGGCGACACTGGGTTTGACGTCGTTGCGGGCCGGCCTGATCGCCGGCGGGATCGGCCTGCTGCTGGTGCTGGTGTACTCGCTGCTCTACTACCGGGTGCTGGGGGTGCTGACCGCGCTGTCGTTGGTCGCCTCCGGGGCAATGGTTTTCGCGATCCTGGTACTGCTGGGCCGATACATCAACTACACCCTGGACCTGGCCGGGATCGCGGGTCTGATCATCGGCATCGGTACCACCGCCGACTCGTTCGTGGTGTTCTTCGAGCGCATCAAAGATGAGATCCGCGAGGGCCGTTCATTCCGGTCGGCGGTCCCGCGCGGGTGGGCCCGGGCCCGCAAGACCATCGTGTCCGGTAACGCCGTGACCTTCCTGGCAGCCGCCGTGCTGTACTTCCTGGCGATCGGACAGGTGAAGGGATTCGCGTTCACCCTGGGGCTGACCACCATCCTCGACCTCGTGGTCGTGTTCCTGGTGACCTGGCCGCTGGTGTACCTGGCCTCCAAGTCCGCGCGACTGGGCAAGCCGGCGTACAACGGCCTGGGCGCAGTCCAGCAGGTCGCACGCGAGCGCCGGGCGTCGAGTTCGGCCGCCAAGACGGGACGGGGTTAAGCCATGGCGTCCAAGCCCGAAGCCAAGACCGAAGTCATCGAAGCCGACGACGACTCGAAAACCACTGGGCCGCAGCACAGTTTCCTCTCGCGGCTGTACACCGGCACCGGCGCCTTCGAGGTCGTCGGGCGCCGCAAACTCTGGTACGGCATCAGCGGGGCGATCATGGCGATCGCCATCCTGGCGATCCTGATCCGCGGGTTCACCTTCGGGATCGACTTCAAGGGCGGCACCACGGTCTCGATGCCGTCCGCGGGTACCTCGGGCACCATCCAGGTCACCCAGGTGGAAGATGTCTTCCACCGCACCATCGGCAAGGACCCCGAGTCGGTGGTCACCGTCGGCAAGGGTTCGTCGGCCACCGTGCAGATCCGGTCCGAAACCCTGTCCAACGAGCAGACCGAGAAGCTGCGCAACGCGTTGTTCGACGCGTTCCACCCCAAGGGCCCGGACGGAAATCCGAGTAAGAAGGCCATCAGCGACGCTGCGGTGTCGGAAACCTGGGGCGGGCAGATCACCAAGAAGGCCGTGATCGCGCTGGTGGTGTTCCTGGTTCTGGTCGCCGTCTACATCACCGTGCGCTACGAGCGCTACATGACGCTGTCGGCGCTGGCGGCCATGATCTTCGACATCACCGTCACCGCCGGCGTGTATGCGGCGGTGGGCTTCGAAGTCACCCCCGCCACGGTGATCGGGCTGCTCACCATCCTCGGGTTCTCGATTTACGACACCGTCATCGTGTTCGACAAGGTGGAAGAGAACACGCACGGCTTCCAGCACACCACCCGGCGCACCTTCGCCGAGCAGGCCAACCTCGCCGTCAACCAGACGTTCATGCGGTCGATCAACACCAGCCTGATCTCGGTGCTGCCGGTGCTCGCGCTGATGGTGGTGGCGGTATGGCTGCTGGGCGTCGGCACGCTGAAGGACCTGGCGCTGGTGCAGCTCATCGGCATCATCGTGGGCACCTACTCGTCGATCTTCTTCGCCACGCCGCTGCTGGTGACCATGCGGGAACGCACCGAGCTGGTGCGCACGCACACCCGTCGGGTGCTCCGGCGACGCAGTGCAGGCGCGGTCCCCGAGAAGCCGGCCGCCAAGGACGCCAAAGCAGAGCCAGCCGACGGTGACGCCGAGGACGCCGATGACGCCGCTACGACGGAACAGGCCACCGAGGTCGTCACCGTCAGCAAGCCGGCGGCCACCAACAAACCGGCACCCGGTGCGCGACCTGCGCGTCCGACCGGTACGCGGCGTCCCACCGGCAAGCGAAACGCCGGCAAGCGGTAGGCCGGATGTCCACCTGGTCTCGCTGGCGGGGAGCCATGCTGGCCACTGGCGTGACGGCAGTGCTGGCGGCGTCCACGGTCACCGCGTGCTCGGGCAGCGCCGCGGGGCGGGTCGACTATGTCGTGGACGGCGTGCTGTCCACCTACAACACCAACACCGTGATCGGCGCCGCCTCGGCGGGGGCCCAGGCGTTCGCCCGCACCCTGACCGGCTTCGGCTACCACGGGCCCGACGGGCAGGTCGTCGCCGACCACGACTTCGGCACCATCTCGGTGGTGGGCGGCTCGCCCCTGGTGCTGGACTACCAGATCGCGGACAACGCCACCTATTCCGATGGCAAGCCGGTGACCTGCGACGACCTGGTGCTGGCCTGGGCGGCTCAGTCCGGGCGCTTCGGAGGGTTCGACGCCGCCACTCAGGCCGGATACGTCGACATCGCGAACATCGAGTGCACACCCGGCCAGAAGAAGGCCCGGGTCTCGTTCATCCCGGACCGCGGCGTCGTCGACTACACCCAGCTGTTCACTGCGACCTCGATGATGCCGTCGCACGTCATCTCCGACACGCTCGGCACCGACATCACCACGGCGTTGCTGACCAACAAGGGCGCGGTGGTCGAGCAGGTTGCGAAGGTGTGGAACAGCACCTGGGACCTCAAGCCGGGTATCGATCTCAAGCGGTTCCCGTCGTCCGGGCCGTACAAGATCGAGCGCGTGCTGGACGGCGGTGCGGTGGTGCTGGTGGCCAACGACCGCTGGTGGGGCGCCAAGGCGATCACCAAGCGGATCACCGTCTGGCCGCAGGGCGCTGACATCCAGGACCGGGTGAACAACCGCAGCGTCGACGTCGTCGATGTGGCGGCGGGATCGTCGGGGGCGCTGGCCACCCCGGACAACTATGAACGGGCCGATTCGCCGTCAGCGGGCATCGAGCAGCTGATCTTCGCCGCGCAGGGCCCGTTGGCGACGAGCGCCGCGCGGCACGCGTTCGCGCTGTGCACACCACGGGACGCGATCGCCCGCGACGCGGGCGTGCCGATCGCCAACTCGCGACTGTCCCCGGCGGCCGAGGACGCGCTGTCCGCAGCCGAAGGCGCCAACGAGGCGGCCCAGTTCAGCAAGGCCGATCCGAACGCGGCGCGGGCCGCGCTGAACAACGTCGCGCTGACGGTGCGGATCGGTTACCGCGGACCCAACGCCCGGCTGGCCGCCACCGTCGGGTCCATCGCCGCCTCGTGCGCACCGGCCGGCATCACCGTCTCCAACGTGACGCTGGATACCTCGGGCCCGCAGGCGCTGCGGGACGGGAAGATCGACGTGTTGCTGGCCAGCACCGGGGGAGCCAGCGGCAGCGGGTCCACCGGATCGTCGTCGATGGATGCCTACGATCTGCACGGCGGCAATGGCAACAACCTGTCGGGCTACGCAAACCCGCAGGTGGACGGGATCATCGGCGCGCTGGCGGTCTCGGCGGACCCTGCCGAGCGGGCTCGGTTGCTGGCCGAGGGTGCGCCGATTCTGTGGGGCGACATGCCGACCCTGCCGTTGTACCGGCAGCAACGCACCTTGTTGATGTCGAAGAAGATGTACGCGGTGAGCCGCAATCCGACGCGCTGGGGGGTCGGCTGGAACATGGACCGATGGGCCCTGATGCAATGAGGCAGCGGTGAGCACTGTCCCCGCCATGATCACGTCGCTGTCCCGTACCGTCCCTGACTTCCCGGAACCCGGCGTCCTGTTCCGTGACCTCACCCCGGTATTCGCCGACCGGGACGCGCTGGCCGCGATCACTGATGGCCTGGCAGCCGCCGCGGTCGGCTCCGACCTGGTGGCGGGCATCGATTCGCGCGGTTTTCTGCTTGCCGCGGCCGTCGCCACCCGGTTACGCACCGGCGTGCTGGCGATCCGCAAAGGTGGCAAACTCCCGCCGCCGGTACTGAGCGAGGACTACGAGCGGGAGTACGGCGCGGCCACCATCGAGATCCCCGCCGACGGGATCGAACTGGCGGGCCTTCGGGTCACGGTCATCGACGACGTGCTGGCCACCGGCGGTAGCGTCGGCGCCGCACAGCGGTTGCTCGAGCGGGTCGGCGCTCACGTCACCGGTGCGGCCGTGGTCATGGAGCTGGAGGCGCTGGGCGGCCGCGCCGCGATCGCACCGCTGCCCCTGCACAGCCTGAGCCGCGCATAGCAGTCAGCCAACGGGAAGGAAGCGTGATGAGTGGCAAGGGTGTCGACGGCGCGGCCAACCCGCGGCCACGGCCCGCCGGGGTCAGCGATGCCACGGTAGAGGCGGTCGGGTCGGTGACCGAAGCGCTGGAGTGGGTGGAGCGGGCCCGCGGCCACCTGTACTCGTTTCACCAGCTCATGGGACACGCGGACCTGCTGCTCGGCGAGGCCTGCGACAAGTTGCGTGCCGCCGGGCACGACGACATCGCCCAACGGCTCGAGGAAGACATGGTGGGCCGCAACGTGCTGCAGGGACGCTGGACCTTCCAGATCGTCGAGGAATTCGACGACGACTACTGGTCGCCGTTTCGCGACCATGAGCGCCGGGTCCGTGACGAACTGCAGGGCGGCATGCGGCACATCTTCGAATCCGAGATGAAAGAAGACCGCCGCACAGTCGGCCGTCGACACCACGAGGCCCGCCCTGACGGAACACCGGATACCTGAACGACCCGTGCGGACCAGATATCCTCTAAGCGGAGGTGACTGACGTGGCGGAAGACCAGAGCACGTTGCAGGCTGCCGCGCCACCGACCGAACCGCTGCCCGTCGCTGAGATTCCCGAGCCGCCGGTAGAGCCGCTCAAGACCACGACCAGCGCGTCTCGCCGGGTCCGGGCCCGGCTGGCGCGACGGATGACGGCCCGCAGCGGCGCCATCAACCCGGTTCTGGAGCCGCTGATCGCGGTGCACCGGGAGGTCTATCCGAAAGCGGATCTGGCGATCCTGCAGCGGGCCTACGAGGTCGCCGACCAGCGGCACGCCACCCAGTTCCGGCACTCCGGTGACCCCTACATCACCCACCCGCTGGCCGTCGCCAACATCCTGGCGGAACTGGGCATGGACACCACGACGTTGGTGGCCGCCCTGTTGCACGACACCGTCGAGGACACCGGGTACACCATCGAGCAACTGTCCGAAGACTTCGGCGAAGAGGTGGGCCACCTCGTCGACGGCGTGACCAAGCTGGACCGGGTCGTATTGGGCAGCGCCGCCGAGGGCGAGACGATCCGCAAGATGATCACCGCGATGGCGCGCGACCCGCGGGTGCTGGTGATCAAGGTGGCCGACCGGCTGCACAACATGCGCACCATGCGCTTCCTGCCGCCGGAGAAGCAGGCGCGCAAGGCCCGCGAGACCCTGGAAGTGATCGCGCCACTGGCGCACCGGCTCGGGATGGCCAGCGTCAAATGGGAGCTGGAGGATCTGTCGTTCGCGATCCTGCACCCCAAGAAGTACGAGGAGATCGTCCGGCTGGTCGCCGGTCGCGCGCCCTCCCGCGACACCTACCTGGCCAAGGTGCGCACCGAGATCACCAACACCTTGAACGGGTCGAAGATCAAGGCGACGGTGGAGGGCCGGCCCAAGCACTACTGGTCGATCTACCAGAAGATGATCGTCAAGGGCCGCGACTTCGACGACATCCACGACCTGGTCGGCATCCGCATCCTGTGCGACGAGATCCGCGACTGCTATGCCGCTGTGGGCGTGGTGCATTCGCTGTGGCAGCCGATGGCGGGACGGTTCAAGGACTACATCGCCCAGCCCAGATACGGTGTGTACCAGTCGCTGCACACCACGGTCGTCGGACCGGAGGGCAAGCCGCTGGAGGTGCAGATCCGCACCCGCGACATGCACAAGACGGCCGAGTTCGGCATCGCCGCGCACTGGCGTTACAAGGAAGCCAAGGGCCGCAACGGCGTTCCGCACCCACATGCCGCCGCGGAGATCGACGACATGGCCTGGATGCGTCAACTGCTCGACTGGCAACGGGAGGCCGCCGACCCCGGCGAGTTCCTCGAGTCGTTGCGTTACGACCTTGCGGTGCAAGAGATTTTTGTGTTCTCGCCCAAGGGTGACGTCTTCACACTGCCGACGGGCTCCACGCCGGTGGACTTCGCCTACGCCGTCCACACCGAGGTCGGCCACCGCTGCATCGGCGCCCGGGTCAACGGACGACTGGTGGCGCTGGAGCGCAAGCTCGAAAACGGGGAAGTCGTCGAGGTTTTCACCTCCAAGGCCCAGAATGCCGGGCCGTCGCGGGACTGGCAGCAGTTCGTGGTGTCGCCGCGGGCCAAGTCGAAGATCCGGCAGTGGTTCGCCAAGGAGCGCCGTGAGGAGGCGCTGGAGGCCGGCAAGGAAGTCATGGCCCGCGAGGTACGCCGCGGCGGACTTCCGTTGCAGCGCTTGGTCAATGGCGAGTCGATGGCCGCGGTGGCCCGCGAGTTGCACTATGCCGACGTGTCGGCGATGTACACCGCGATCGGGGAGGGACACGTCTCGGCCCGCCACGTGGTGCAGCGGCTACTGGCCGAACTCGGTGGCCTCGACCAGGCCGAGGAGGAGCTGGCCGAGCGGTCCACACCGACGACCATGCTGCGCCGTCCCCGCAGCACCGAGGATGTCGGCGTCTCAGTCCCCGGTGCGCCGGGCGTGCTGACCAAGCTGGCCAAGTGCTGCACCCCGGTGCCCGGCGACCAGATCATGGGATTCGTCACCCGCGGCGGCGGTGTGAGTGTGCACCGCACCGACTGCACCAATGCGGCATCGCTGCAGCAGCAGGCCGAGCGCATCATCGAGGTGTTGTGGGCGCCGTCGGCCTCCTCGGTGTTCCTGGTGGCGATTCAGGTCGAGGCGCTTGACCGCCACCGCCTGCTGTCGGACATCACCCGGGTTCTCGCCGACGAGAAGGTGAACATTCTCTCGGCGTCGGTCACCACGTCAGGTGACCGGGTGGCCATCAGCCGCTTCACTTTCGAGATGGGTGACCCCAAGCACCTGGGGCACCTGCTCAACGTGGTGCGCAACGTCGAGGGCGTGTACGACGTGTACCGGGTGACGTCAGCTTCTTAAGGCGTCCTAGGGCGAACCCGACTCGGTCGTGGTGTCGTAGGTGCCGTTCTGCTCGACGCCTGACGTGTCGCTGAGGTCGGTCGTCGTCTCGGTTGTCGTCTCCGGCGCCCGGCTGGTGGTCGTCACCGTCGTGCGCGTCGTCGGACTGTTTGACCCGCCGTCGTCGCCACTGGTCAGGAACGTGATCAGCGCGGCCACCAACACCAATGCCAGGCCCGAGCCCGCGACGGTCGCGATCAGCATGGTCCGACTCGCCTTGTCCGTCTCCGGCACGTCCGGCTGTTGATGCGGGTTCGGCGGGGCCGGGCCGGCGTGCGCCTCGGCCGGCGGCGGTGGCGGCAACGCCATCCCGGCGCCCCTCAGAGCGGCGCGAGCGGCCTCGGCGAGTTCGGTCACCGTCTGGTACCGGGCCTCCGGGTCCTTGGCCATCCCGCGGGCGACCACCGCATCGAAGGCCGGCGGCACGTCACGGCGGGTCGCCGTCGGGCGCGGCGGCGGCGCGTGAAGGTGACCGGAGATCTGCTCCTCGAAACTGTCGCCGGGATAGGGCCGCGCGCCGGTCAGGCACTCATACAACGTGCAGGCCAGCGCATACACGTCGGCGCGGGGGTCGGTGATACCGCGAAAGCGTTCGGGCGCCAGGTAGGCCAGCGTGCCCATCGTCATCCCGGTCTGCGTCAGGGCCGTGTCGGTGGTGGCGCGGGCGATCCCGAAGTCGATCAGGTAGACGAAGTTGCGGGCGTTGGCGACCAGAATGTTCGACGGCTTGACGTCGCGGTGCACCAGCCCCACCTGGTGCGCACTGTCCAGAGCGGCCGCCGTCTGCTCGATGATCGCGACGGTCTGAGCCGGGCTGAGCCGGCCGCCGTTCTCGGCGATGAACTTCGTCAGGTCGCGGCCCTCGACCAGACGCATATCGACATACAGCCGCCCGTCGATCTCACCGAAGCTGTGGATGGGCACGACGTGCGGGTCGTTGAGGCTGGCGGCCGTGCGTGCCTCGCGCCGGAACCGGTGCTCGAACTCCTTGTCCTCGGCCAGATTCTCCGGCAGCAGCTTGATGGCGACGATGCGGTCGGTCTGGGTGTCGTAGGCGCGGTAGACCTGCCCCATGCCGCCTCGCCCCAGCAGCCCCTGCAGCTGGTACCGACCGAACGAGCTCTCGGCCACGAATCTCCTCCCGTAAGCCGCCGCCGACCCCGGGGCTCTACGTTAGTCGAGCAGGATGGAAGTAATGGTCACATCCACAGCGGGTGGGCCGTCTTCCCCGCCGCCCGCGACCCCGGCCGCCGCGATCTTGTCCAGCGTGGCCAGACCGTCGTCCTGGATCTTGCCGAAAACGGTGTACTCCGGCGGCAGCGCCGAGTCGCGGTAGACCAGGAAGAACTGGCTGCTGTTGGTGTTGGGTCCGGCGTTGGCCATCGCGATGGTGCCGCGCGGATAGATCACCGGCTCCTTGAGCTTGGGGTCATTGGCGGGGTACTGGTTGGTGGGATATTCGTTGGCGAACTGGTATCCGGGGCCGCCGGTTCCGTCACCCTTCGGGTCGCCGCACTGCAGTACCGACAGCGACGGCGAGGTGGTCAGTCGGTGGCACTTGGTGTCCTTGAAAAAGCCCTGGTTGGTCAGGCTGGCGAAACTGTTCACCGTGCACGGTGATTCGTTGTTGGCCAGCAGCAGGCCCAGGTTGCCCTGGCTGGTCACCATGCTGACGCTCACCTGGGCCGGCTCGGTGGGAACCTTGCCGGTCCGCGGCGGCTTGACGGGCTTGACGGCCTTGTCGGGCGATGCGGGGTACTGGCAGTTGGCGCCCAAGTTGGCCGGCGCCTTGAACTGCGGCAACGGTACGGCGTTGCCGAGCTGCACCGGCGGCAGGCCCGCGGCCGACGGGCTGGGCGCGGCGCTGCTCGACGTGGGCGACGCCGAGGGGTTGCCTTTGTTGTCGTCCTTGCTGACGACGACGGCCACCACCACCGCCGCCACCACCGCCACGGCGGCGACCGCGCCCCCGGCGATGGTCAGGATGCGGCGCCTCTTGGCCTGCTTGGCGCGGCGCTCCAGCTGCCGCTCGAGTTTGCGCTTTGCTGTCGCACGTCGCTGCTGATTGGTCGGCACGGCCGCTATCATTCCATGGCCTCGGGGATGAAATGCTGGGACCGTGTTGATCACCGGATTTCCGGCCGGGTTGTTGCAGTGCAACTGTTACGTGATGGCCGAGCGCCCAGGCTCTGACGCCATCATCGTCGATCCCGGCCAGCGCGCGATGGGCCAGTTGCGGCAGATACTGGACAAGAATCGGTTGACTCCGGCCGCTGTGCTGATCACCCACGGCCACATCGACCACATGTGGTCCGCCCAGAAGGTCTCGGACACCTTCGGCTGCCCCACCTACATCCATCCCGAGGACCGGTTCATGCTGAAAGACCCGATCTACGGCATGGGGCCGCGGCTCGCGCAGGTGTTCGCCGGCGCGTTCTTCCGGGAACCCAAGCAGGTCGTCGAACTGGACCGCGACGGCGACAAGATCGACCTCGGCGGCATCTCCGTCAACATCGACCACACTCCGGGTCACACCCGCGGGTCGGTGTGCTTCCGCATTCTGCAGGCCGCCGAGAAAGAGGCCGACGTGGTGTTCAGCGGCGACACCCTGTTCGAGCGGTCCATCGGCCGCAGCGACCTGTTCGGCGGCAGCGGACGTGATTTGTTGCGCTCGATCGTCAATAAACTGTTGGTGCTCGACGACAAGACCGTGGTACTACCCGGGCATGGCAACTCCACCACCATCGGCGCCGAACGCCGGTACAACCCGTTCATCGAAGGCCTGAGCCCGTGACGGAATTCGTTGCACCAAAAGGCGTTCCGGACTACATCCCGCCGGATTCCGCGGAGTTCGTCGCCGTGCGCGACGGGCTGTTGTCCGCAGCCCGGCGGGCCGGCTACGGCCACATCGAGCTGCCGATCTTCGAGGACACTGCGCTGTTCGCCCGTGGGGTGGGGGAGTCCACCGACGTGGTGTCCAAGGAGATGTACACGTTCTCCGACCGCGGCGACCGCTCGGTGACGCTGCGGCCCGAGGGCACCGCGGGGGTGGTGCGCGCGGTGATCGAGCACAGCCTGGATCGCGGCGCGCTGCCGGTCAAGCTGTGCTACGCGGGTCCGTTCTTCCGCTACGAGCGCCCGCAGGCCGGCCGGTATCGCCAGTTGCAACAGGTGGGCGTCGAAGCGATCGGGGTCGACGACCCGGCGCTGGACGCCGAGGTGATCGCCGTCGCCGACGCCGGATTCCGGTCGTTGGGCCTGGACGGCTTCCGGCTGGAGATCACCTCGCTGGGCGACGACAGCTGCCGTCCGCAATATCGGGAACTGTTGCAGGACTTCCTTTTCGGCCTCGACCTCGACGAGCCGACCCGGCAGCGGGCTGCGTTGAACCCGCTGCGGGTGCTCGACGACAAGCGTCCCGAAGTCAAGGCGATGACGGCCGACGCGCCGGTGCTGCTCGATCATCTCTCCGACGGGGCTAAGCAACATTTCGACACCGTGCTGGCTCACTTGGACGCTTTGCGGGTTCCTTACGTCATCAACCCGCGCATGGTCCGCGGTCTGGACTACTACACCAAGACCACCTTCGAGTTCGTGCACGACGGACTGGGTGCGCAGTCCGGCATCGGCGGTGGCGGCCGTTATGACGGCCTGATGAAAGAGCTTGGCGGGCAGGACCTTTCCGGCATC
This sequence comes from Mycobacterium sp. Z3061, assembly GCF_031583025.1. NCBI lineage: Bacteria > Bacillati > Actinomycetota > Actinomycetes > Mycobacteriales > Mycobacteriaceae > Mycobacterium > Mycobacterium pumcae. The sequence continues at coordinate 2,683,929 of NZ_CP134062.1, forward strand.
GGCTTCGGCCTCGGGGTGGACCGGACGCTGCTGGCTCTGCGCGCCGAGGGCAAGAGCGTGGGCTCGACGGCGCGGTGTGAGGTGTTCGGCGTGCCGCTCAGTGAGGCGGCCAAGCTGCGGCTGGCGGTGCTGGGGGCCGAGCTGCGGGGTGCCGGGGTTCGGGTCGACCTGGCCTACGGTGACCGCGGGCTCAAGGGTGCGATGCGAGCCGCCGACCGCTCCGGCGCGCGGTTGGCACTGGTGGCCGGGGACCGCGATCTGGAAGCAGGCACCATCGGCGTCAAAGATCTGGGGTCGGGGGAGCAGGTGTCGGTTCCGGTGGATTCCCTGGTCGCTGAGGTGCTTTCGCGGCTGGGGTGAGGGCTTGCCCGGCGCTCGGTCCCAAACCGCGAGCGTGCGCGTGTTGCCGGCGACACGCCGTAGATCGCGTACATTTGCGCGCGCTCGCGCCTGAGGTGTGGGTGGCGCGCCCGGCCCCCAACGGCGAGCGTGCGCGTGTTGCCGGCGACGCGCCGTAGATCGCGTACATTTGCGCGCGCTCGGCAACACCGCCACCCCCTTGACGCGACATCGAACTCTTGTTCGAATGGAAGGTATGCGCTGGGCAGGTCAAGCGGTGGCGGTCAACGGCACACCCGTCGATGACGGGGCCTTGCCCGGCTTGCAGCGCCTAGGCCTGGTCAAAAGCGTGCGGGTGCCGCAGTTCGAGGGCATGACGTTTCACGAGGTGCTCTGCAAATCCGCGCTCAACAAGGTGCCCAACGCGGCCGCACTCCCGTTCCGCTACACGGTCAACGGCTATCGCGGCTGCTCACACGCCTGCCGCTACTGTTTTGCCCGCCCCACTCACGAGTACCTGGACTTCGATATCGGCACCGACTTCGACACCCAGATCGTCGTCAAGACCAACGTCGCCGAAGTGCTACGCCAGGAACTCAGGCGCCCGTCGTGGCAACGCGAGACTGTCGCACTGGGCACCAACACCGATCCCTACCAGCGCGCCGAGGGCCGTTACGCCTTGATGCCCGGCATCATCTCCGCGCTCGCCGACTCCGGCACACCGATGTCCATTCTCACCAAGGGCACCCTGCTGCGCCGCGACCTTCCGCTGATATACCAAGCGGCTCAGCAGGTTCCGCTGTCGGTCGCGATCTCCCTGGCGGTGGGCGATCCGCAGCTGCACCGCGATGTCGAGCCGGGAACGCCCACCCCGCAGGCGCGCCTGGGGCTCATCACCGCCATTCGCGAAGCCAACCTCGGCTGCCATGTGATGGTCGCGCCGGTGCTGCCGCACCTGACCGATTCGGCCGAACACCTCGACGCTCTGCTCGGACAGATCGCCGCCGCAGGCGCCACCAGCGTCACCGTGTTCGGTTTGCACCTGCGCGGCGCCACTCGCGGCTGGTTCATGGCCTGGCTGGCCCGCACGCACCCGGAATTGACCAGCCGCTACCGCGACCTCTACCGCCGCGGCGCCTACCTGCCGCAGAGCTACCGCGACATGCTGCGTGACCGTGCCAGGCCGTTGATCGCCAAGTATCGGCTCGGCAGTGATCCCCGCCCGTCAACGCCGCCGGCCAGCCCCGCGCCACCTCCCGCGCAACCGACCCTGTTCTAGCCGCCGCGCGGCTTTGTCAACGTGAACTGGTCGATCGGGACAACCCCGCCGTACGGCCCCCGCACCGCGTAGTACGTAGCCTTGATCGACGTCTTGCCGCCCGGCGCACCCGGGTCGACGTCGAAAGCCACGAAACCGTAGGGGTTGTCGCGGTCACGAAACGCTGACCACGGCGCGTCCTCCATCACATAGATCGGCGGCTTGCGTCCCAGAGCGGGATCGAAGGCGCCCACACCGGTGATCACCTGGCAGCGCAGTTCGGGGAAGAACAATCCGTTGGTCGGGTGCGACGTGCCGCCCCCGCCGATGACCAGATGCACGGTGCCCTTGGTCACATCGATGACGTCGCTGCGGGTGTCCACCGGTATCGGCGTGCGGGTGTCACTTCCGAGGGTGCCGCGCAACGGGTGCGACCGCTCGTAGTGATGTTCATGCCCGCAGACCACCAGGTCGACCTGGTACTGATCGAACAGCGGCAGCCACTCCTGGCGGATCCCGAGGTCGGCTCCGTTGGCCTTGGCGGTCGAGATCGCCGTCTGGTGCATGCACACGACTATCCAGTCGATCCCGGGGTCACGCCGTGCCGCCGCCAATTCGGCTGTCAGCCAACGCTTCTGCTCGCCGCCGGAGTACGCGTGCACATAGGAGTTGCCGCCGTCCTGATAAGCCACGTCGTCGTTGTTCAGGCTGATCACCCGCACCGCCCCGGCCGTGAACGAATACCACAGACCACGCAACTGCGAACTGGATCCTGAATCCGGCACCGCGAAGTACGCCTGATACGCGCCGTAACCGATTGGCCCATTACCCAATTCGTTCTCATGATTGCCCGCGGCCGGCATCCACGGCCGGTGACGGGCCGAACGGCTGTTGTTGACAAACCAATCCGACCAGGTGCGGATCCGGTCGGCCGCCAGATTGGCGTAGCACAGGTCGCCGTTGACCAGGTTGAACAGCGGCGCCATCCGTTCGATCGCCGCCGTGGTGTCACCGGCCGCCGGGGATCCGAGGTGGTCGTTGACATACCGGCCGTCGGTCAGGGTGCTCAGCGTCGGTGTCGACTGGTCGCCGAAACTGGTGAAGCGGAACGGCTTTCGCCCTGCCGGTGCGGTTCGCAGGCTCCCCAGCTCAGGCTGCGCTCCGTCGTGCACCGCGGCATAGATGTAGTCGGTGTCCGGCTGCAGGCCCGTCAGCCGCGCGTGATTGACGCGAACCTCGGTGTTGGATTTAGCATCTCGATAGGTCCGGGTTTCGGCCGCCACCGTGCTGCCGAATCCGGACGTCGGCGCGCCAAGCATCACCCGCGGGTTGCGGACAGCGTCGGTGGTATGCCAGGAAACCACCGCCTCGGTGCCGGCATCCCGGCCGAACTGCAGATGCAAGCCGGCCACCGGTGGCGCACCGGTGCGATCCGGCTGGGACCAGACCCCGGCGTGACCTGACCGCAGTAACGCGGCCCCGCCCACCCCGGCACCGACGCCGAGGACACCGGCCACCGCGCCGGTCGTGATCAGTGTGCGGCGGCTGAAGCCAGGTGGGTCTCCCTGTCCCGGATCGTCGCTCATGGGGTGCTTCATACCGGACCCGGGTGAACGCCGCCAGAACTGGCCCGCCCGTAGGCGTCTAGTGGCGGTGCGGTTCCAGCAGTGCCGCCTGCCCGGTGGACGGCGGGTGCGCCGCCAGCCACTCGCGGGTCGCGGCATGCGAGCGCTCGATCAGCGTGGCCGCGTGCGAGAAGTCGGACCCGGAGATGGCGACCGGGCACAGCGGACGAATAACGTGCAGCTCACAGGTGGTTTCGTAGCGGGAGATGTCCGCGGCGAGCCGATGGTTGAGGGCAATGGTCATAGCGTGCAGGGCCATGTTGACGGCCGACTTGGGCGTTGCGGGCAGGTCGCAGGAGTAACCCGTGGGCAGCACCCACACGCGGTCGGCGCCGAGCGCAACCGCATGCGACACCGGTGTGTTGTTCACAACACCGCCGTCCATCAGATCGCGTCCGTTGATATTGACCGGCGGAAAGATTCCCGGAATGGCGGCGCTGGCGGCGATCGCGTCCACTGCGTCACCCGACGACAGCAACACATCGGTGCCCGAGACGACGTCCGTGGCCACCACGTGCAGCGGAATCGGTGCGTCCTCGAGCCTGCTGAACTGCAGCTGCTCGGCGAGAATGCGCCGCAGACCGGAGTTGGGGACCAGGTGTGCCCGGCGCCCGAGAATGCCCATGAAACCCGACAGCGGGTGGGCGGGAAATACCTGTTGGCGGGTCAGCGACACCCAGAGGTCGGCCAGGCCCTCGATGCCCGCGGCGTCGGCCCGGGAGGCGAGCCAGCCGCCGTTGACCGCGCCGACGGAGGTGCCGACGATGACGTCCGGGGTGATCCCTTCGTCGGCCAGGGCGCGCAGCATCCCCACGTGGATTGCTCCCAGGCTGGCGCCACCGGACAACACGAAGGCTGTGGGCACAGCTAGATGGTAGAGACCTTTGCCCGGTTTGGGCAGGTAACGAATCCGGTAGCGTTTCCGATATGACGAACGTGCACAAACTGGCAAGCGCGGTCGCCGCAGGCATCCTGGGCGCGGCCTTCGTGGGCTTGACCCCGACCGCCCTCGCGGACCCGACCGGCCACCAGGTGACCTACACGATCACCACCACCGGAAACCTCACCGGCAACGTCCGTTACATCAACACCGATCCGCCCAGTCAAGCGGCGTTCGACGCGAACTCCTCGCAGTTTCTGACCACCGTGCCGGCCACCTTCAGCGCCGATCAGCCGCTCGTGTACACCGCGACTCTTGCGAACCCGGGCCAGTGGGCCTTCGTCAGCGCCAGCGGCGGCTGCCACTGGCCGGACTGCGGCTCGGGAAGCACGCCGGAGTTGCGCTGCGAGATCTCCGTCGACGGTCAGGTGGTGGACTCCCGTAGCGCCACCACCGGAGTCACCTGCTCGACGCGGCCCTGGTAGCCGAGCAGGCATCCCCGGCCCAGGGTTACTCCGCGACGTCGCCGACGACGAAACTGAGTAGCGAGTACGACGTCTCCTCGTCGAGGAACAGAACTTCGTGTGCCATGGGTGCACACACCACCTTTCGCTCAATGTGATTGAGCCTCAATGGTGCAACGCGGGCGCCGGTCCTGGGCAGCCTACGAAAGGACCCAATTGTGGTCCCCCGAACGACGTACGGAGCCGTCCACCGGATGGGTCAACTCCGCGCGGAAGCAATGAGCCATTCGGCGGAATCCGGGTCCTCGGTGTCCAGTGTCAGCCCGACCTCGTCGAGCAGTGAGCGGAAGTCGTCGACGCTGACCCGGTGAGCTTCAAAGGACTGGGTCAAGCTCTGCCCGCCGTACTCGAGGGTGAACTCGCCGAGGACGACGTCGCCGTCGTTGTGCAGGATGGTCATCGTCTGTTGCATGTCACCGTCGGCACGGTGGTAACTGCCGGCGGGTCGCCGGCCGAACCAGTCCGGCGGTCGCCACTGGATGATGGCTTTGCCAGTGGGTTTGAGGTGATGGGCAACGGAGGCCAGCAGGCCCCTGCGCGCGTCCACACCCGGGTAGTTGACCAGACTGCTGGCCAGCAGCACGACGTCGTATTTCTCGGGCAGTCGCAGGTCCTCGATGCGGGCCTGAACGGCCTTGGCGCCGCGCACGTGAGTGAGCATGTCGGCCGAGTCGTCCACTGCGGTGACCTGGAATCCGTTGTCGGCCAACGGGTTAGCGATGCGTCCTGCTCCCGATCCCAGGTCCAGCACCGAGCCGCCCGGTTCCAGGTGCGCGGTGATCAGGTTGACTTCGTCGATCACCGACACGCGTCGATAGATCTCGACCAGGCTGCCGTCGGCGGTTATCGGGCTGGCGGGGGTGTTGTCCGTGGGCATATCGATTCCGAGCCTAGGTGTTGGGCGGTTTGCTGACGAGAACCCGGGCCAGTGGGGGCGATCAATTCCCACCGGCCGACGGGCCGATTTCAGTCGGCGATCTCGTCGACGATGAACGAGATCAGGCCGTACGTGGTCTCCTCGGCGGCGAACAGGTTTTCGTAGGACACGATGATTCTCCTAGTGAATCGATAACTGGCATTATCATTACACAATGACGATTTATGTCAATGTGTAACGCTATTTTCGTTACACAACGGCGCAATGTGTATCCCACGACAAGCCCTAGTTATGTCCCCCGATCGGGGGACACCGGGCTACGGACCCGGGTCGGTGATGACGACGACTTCCGCGGGCTCGCCGCCGACGGCCCTGAGTCGGTGGCCCACGGACGCGTCGAAGTAGGCACTGTCGCCGGCGACGAGAGAGATGACGCGGTCGCCGTACGTCAACTCGACGGCCCCGAGGTGCACGAAGATGAATTCCTGGCCGGTGTGCTCGGGGTGTGGATCGTCAGAGGCGTTTGCAGTGGGTCGCACCACGAAAGGTGACATGGATTTGCCCAGCAACGTGGTGGCCAGGGCCCGGTAGCGCCCGCCGGCCGGGTCGGCGCGGTCGACGGTGATCTGCTCCTCGGCGGCATCGTCGGAGAAGAGCCGGCCGACATCGACGTCGAGCGCCCGCGCGACCTTGAGTGCCACCGCGATCGACGGCGTGCTCTGCCCGCGCTCGATCTTGGACAGGTAACTCTTGGTCAGGCCGGTCTGCTCGGCCAGTTGCTCGAGGGTGAGGCCGCGTTGCCGGCGCACCGTCCGCAGCAGAGCGGTCATTCGGCAGGACCCCCTCGGACGCGGCATGACACAAAGTGTCCTATGATGCTACTATTGTGTCACACATTCCCGATCGAGGGAGTCGTTGATGTCATCCACATTCACGCATTCGAAGGCCGAATTGATGCGGCGCGCCCAGCAACGCCTGGATGCCGAGAGCGCCGACTCGCAGCTGAGCACCCGCCAGAAGATCGCGCTCACCTGCCGAGCCCTGTTCGACGCCGGCCATGACTCCGGTCTGGCCGGGCAGATCACCGCACGCGCCGAGCAGCCCGGCACCTACTACACCCAGCGCCTGGGCCTGGGTTTCGACGAGATCACCGAGGACAACCTGCTCCTGGTCGACGAGGACCTCAATGTCCTGGAAGGCAACGGAATAGCCAACCCGGCCAACCGCTTTCACAGCTGGATCTACCGCGCGCGGTCCGATGTCCACTGCATCGTGCACACGCATCCCTTCCATGTGGCGGCCCTGTCGATGCTGCGGGTTCCGCTGATCGTCTCGCACATGGACACGACGCCGCTCTATGACGACTGTGCCTTCCTGGCCGAGTGGCCCGGCGTGCCGGTGGGCAACGAGGAAGGCGAGATCATCACCGCCGCACTGGGCGACAAGAAGGCCGCTCTGCTGGCCCATCACGGGCACGTGGTGGCCGGCGCCAGTGTCGAGGAGGCGTGTTCACTGGCGGTGCTGATCGAACGCGCCGCCAAGCTGCAACTCGCGGCCATGGCCGCGGGCACCGTCAGAGAGCTGCCGGAGGAACTGGCCCGCGAGGCTCACGACTGGACGCTGACACCCTCGCGCAGCCGGGCCAACTTCGCCTACTACGCCCGCCGCGCGCTGGCGCGGCACCCCGACGTCCTGAACCCTGACTTCGCCAACTGAATTCGAGGAACCGTGCCCGAAATCCACGGCATCATCGCCTACCCCGTCACCCCGTTCTCGGCTGACACGTCGAGCATCGACAAAGACCGGCTTGCCGCGCTGGTCCACCGACTGGTGTCCTCCGGCGTGCATGCGATCGCCCCGCTCGGCAGCACCGGCGAACTGGCCTACCTGGACGAATCCGAGTTCGACGCCGTCGTCGACACCACGATGGCCGCCGTCAACGGGCGGGTCCCGGTTGTCGCCGGGGTGTCAGATCTGACCACCGCCAACACGATTCGGCGCGCTCAATACGCGCAACAGGCCGGCGCCGACGCGGTGATGGTGCTGCCCGTCTCCTACTGGAAGCTCACCGATCGCGAGGTCGCGCAGCATTACCGCAGCATCGGCGAGTCGATCGGGATCCCGATCATGGTGTACAACAACCCCGCCACCAGTGGTGTGGACATGAGCCCCGAGCTGTTGGTCACCCTGTTCGACAACATCGACAACGTCACCATGGTCAAGGAGTCCACCGGTGACCTGACCCGGATGCGGCGTATCGCCGAACTCAGCGACGGCCAGTTGCCCTTCTACAACGGCAGCAATCCGCTGGTGCTCGACGCCCTGCGGGTGGGTGCGTCCGGATGGTGCACGGCCGCACCGAATCTGCGCCCCCAGCCGTGTATCGACCTGTACCACGCGATCCGGGCGGACGATCTCGAGAAGGCGCAACTGCTCTACGACGACCTCAAACCGTTGTTGCAGTTCATCGTCGCGGGCGGGCTGCCCACCACCGTCAAGGCCGGTCTGGATCTGCTGGGCTTCCCGGTCGGCGACCCACGCGCGCCGCTGCTGCCGCTCGACGAGCAGGGGCGCGCCGAGTTGCGGGACCTGCTGGCCGTGCCGTGAGGTTCAGCCCAGGATTACCGGCACTTCGTCAAATCGGTTGAGCAACGGAATCGGTTGCAGGCGCAGCTCTTCGGGCGCGACGGCCAGCGTGAGGCCGGGAAAGCGGTTGATGAGTTCGCCGATGATGATCCCGGTCTCCAGCCGTGCCAGATGTGAGCCCAGGCAGAAGTGGGTGCCCTTGCTGAACGCGAGGTGGTCGTTGGGACTGCGGGTGATTTCGAAGCGGTCGGCGTCGGGGAACTGTGCGGGGTCGCGGTTGGCCGATGTCAACAGCGTCGTCACCATGGCCCCGCGCGGGATGGTGACGCCGTGCAGGGTGATGTCCTCGCCGGCGAAGGTGGTGGCTTCGGTGCCGCCGACGGTGCCGGAATAGCGAAGGATCTCCTCGACGGCACTGCCGATGAGTTCGGGGTGCTGCTGCAGCAGGCGAAGTTGATCGGGGTGGGTGAGCAGCGCCGCGATGCCGTTGGTGATCACATTCGGGGTGGTCTGGTAGTCGCCGGTGATGAGGAGGAACACCATCGCGACGATCTCGTCGTCGGTCAGGCCGCCACCGTCTTCCCGGGCGTTGATCAACCCGGTGATGATGTCCCGCCCCGGGTCAGCCCGTCGTTGCTCGATCAGATCGCGCAGGTACGCGACGAAGCCCTGCATCTGCTCGCCGGCGCCGGCCGCGTTGTGGCTGAGCATCGCCTCGAACAACAACTCGATGAAGCGGTAGAACGTGGACCGGTGTTCGCTTGAGACGCCGACCATTTCGCTGATAATCGTGGTCGGGACCGGCAGCGCGTACTGCCGGTGCACCTCGAGGCGCTGGCCGGGCTCGAAGCCGTCTAGCAGTTCGCGGGCGACGGTGCGGATCCGGTCACCGAGCCCCTCGATCGCGCGCGGGGTGAACGGCCGGCTCACCAGCTTGCGCAGCCGCAGGTGTGACGGGTCGTCCTGGTAGACCATGGTGTCGGTGGTCAGCAGGCGGATCGCCTCGGGCACCACCGAGGTGTCCTCTGCGGCGCCGTCGAGCACGCGGCGGATCCGCGGGTCGGTGACCAGGTCCAGACAGTCCCGGTAGCGGGAGATGAAGTAGACGTCCTGCTCGGGCGGGCGCAGCGCCAGCCGACCCTGGTAGACCGGCGCCTCGCGGCGCATCCAGTCGTAGTAGGAATGCTGGTCCGCGTTGAACTCGGCTGTGCCTACCGTGATCGGATGCTCGAGCTTCACCCCAGATCGTTGGTGTTGAACGTGTCGCACTTATTGGGCTCGCCGGTCGAATATCCGGTGGTGAACCACTTCTGGCGCTGCGCGGATGAGCCGTGCGTCCAGGATTCCGGGTTGACCCGCCCGTTCACCTGCCGCTGAATGCGGTCGTCACCTACCGACGCAGCCGCCGACAACGCGTCCTGAATGTCCTTGTCGGTCAACGGCTGCAGGAACGGCTGTCCGGTGCTGTCCTGCTTGACCGTGGACGCGTAGTGCGCCCACACCCCGGCATAGCAGTCGGCCTGCAGCTCGGTGCGGACCCCGCTGCCGGTGGCGCCCTGCGCCCCGGACTGAGCGCGCCCGAGCACCCCGAGCAGGTTCTGCACATGGTGACCGTACTCATGGGCCACCACATATTCTTCCGCGAAAGGCCCACCGCTGGAACCGAATTGAGTCACCAGGACCTGGAAGAAATCGGTGTCGAAGTAGGCAGTCTTGTCTACCGGGCAGTAGAACGGGCCGACGTCGCTGCTGGCCGGTCCGCAACCGGTGCTGACCTGGCCGCTGAACAGGCGCAGGCGGGGGCGGGTGTATTTCGGCATCAACTGCTTCCACACCGCGTCCAGCGAGTTGCTGGTGGCCACCACGCGGCACTGCACGTATTTGTTGGCATCCGCGCCGGTCTTGCAGCGGCTGAGGTCGAAACCGGGAGCCACGTCCTCGCGCGAGTCGAGCGGCTGCTGGCTGATCACGCCGCCGGGGTCGACCCCGAGCAGCATGGCCACCACCACCAGCAGCAGGCCGCCGATTCCACCGCCGATGGCCATCCGGCCCATCCCGCCGCCGCCCGAGGACGACGCGGAACTGGTGTCGATCTGCATACCCTCGTTGAAGGTCATCGGACGCTCCCGGAATTAGAGTTTGAGCCGCGCCGACACAGCCTATCGCTGCTGCGCGGCGGCGAATCGGGTGTCGGTGTAAGTGCGCAGATTCCGCAGGAACCGGCGCAGCGCCAGGTTGAGCAGCGGACCGAACACGGCCATGCCCAGTCCGGCGCCTCGGGCAGGCTTTTGGGCCATCGTCCAGGTGAGCCGGCAGCCGCCGGGTATCACGTCGACCCGATATTCTTCGGCGAACGCCGCGACCGCCTTGGTGGAGCACTCGTTGAACCGGAATGCCATGTGCGTGAACGGTTCCCAGGCGATGAACTCTTCGTCCCCGACGATGCCGCCGCGCATCTCCACGACGCGGGTGGTGCCGACGCCGCGCGGCTCCGGACTGGTCCAGGTGACCTTGGTGATCACCTTTGCCCAGCGCGGCCAGGACTCGGCGTCGCCCAGTACCTCAAACAACTGCTCGGGAGTGATGGCCAGATCGACACTGTTGCGGAAGCAGTAGGGCGCCGTCTCGATGAAGCTCAGGTCGACGCGTTCGCACGGGTGCATACCTGCAAACCTAACCCGGCCCGTCGCTGGCGGCAGCGAGCAGCGGCACCAGCACGTCGCTGATCGGTGTGGGCAGCCAGTGCGCGCGGGCTTTGCGGACGATGACGCCGTTACGCAGGTCCCACTCCATCCGGCGGTGCGCCTCCCGGTCGGCCAGGATCGAGGTGCCCATGTCTTCGGGCACCACCCGAAAGGATTCGACGAGCTGCTCCACCACCGCGTCGTCCAGTTGGGCGCCCTCGGCGCGCGCTACCGCCACACACTCGGCCATATACCGGCGGCCCAGTTCGGCCACGTCGTCCCGGCGGAACATCCCGGAGCGCCGGCCGGACAACGCCATCAGTCCGGCCAGCGCATTGAGCAGCAGCTTGCGCCAGTTCACGGTGACGAAGTCGGGGTTGCATTCCACTTGGCAGCCCGCGTCGCGCAGCAGGTCGGCGAACGATTCGGCCGCCCGCCCGGTGGGCAGCACCAGCGCCGCTTCACCGCGCAACCGCACCCAACCCTCCGGCTGCGTCTCGGCAGAGAACCAGACGCTGCCCGGTATCACGTGCGGAGACGGCGAGAGCGGGCCGACCTGTTCGACCTGTTCGACGCCGTTCTGCAATACGGCAACGACGGTGTTCTCATCGCACAACCGGGCCAGCCAGCCGGCCGCCGCCTCGTTCTGGGTGGCTTTGACCGCCAGGATCAGCACGTCCACCGGACCGCTGACGGCGTCCGGATCGGTGTGCACCGGGCCCGGTACCACGATCGGTTCGGCGTCGTCCGGGCGCAGTTCAATGCCGTCCCGCGGTCGGTGGCCGCAGAGCAACACCCGGTGCCCGGCCGCATGCAACAGAGCCGCGACGGTCGTGCCGACGGCGCCGGGGCCCACGAGTGCAATATCGGTTGCGATGCAGCCAAAAGTACCGGCAGGATCGCGCAAATCAATCGGCCCTCTAGACTGGGCAATCAATCTCACCCGGTGTAAAGGAGTATTTGTGCTGCGCAGCCACGCCGCGGGATCGCTTCGGGACGGCGATGCCGGGCAGCAGGTGACCCTGGCCGGGTGGGTGGCCCGCCGCCGCGACCACGGCGGCGTCATCTTCATCGATCTCCGCGACGCGTCCGGCGTCGCGCAGGTGGTGTTCCGCGAAACCCAGGTGCTGGCTCAGGCGCACCGGCTGCGCTCGGAGTTCTGCGTCGCGGTCACCGGTGTCGTCGAGATCCGTCCGGAGGGCAACGCGAACCCCGACATCGCCACCGGCGACATCGAGGTCAACGCCACCTCGCTGACCGTGCTCGGCGAATCGGCGCCGCTGCCGTTCCAGCTCGACGAGCCCGCGGGGGAGGAGTTGCGGCTGAAGTACCGCTACCTGGACCTGCGCCGCGAGGGCCCGGCCGCCGCAATTCGCTTGCGTTCCAAGGTCAACGCCGCGGCCCGCGAGGTGCTGGGGCGCCACGACTTCGTGGAGGTCGAGACGCCGACGATCACCCGGTCGACGCCGGAGGGTGCGCGCGACTTTCTGGTACCGGCGCGACTGCATCCCGGGATGTTCTACGCGCTGCCGCAGAGCCCGCAGTTGTTCAAGCAGCTGCTGATGGTGGCCGGGATGGAGCGCTACTACCAGATCGCGCGCTGCTACCGCGACGAGGACTTCCGCGCCGATCGCCAGCCCGAATTCACTCAGCTCGACATGGAGCTGAGCTTCGTCGACGTCGAGGACGTCATCGCGGTCTCCGAGGAGATCCTGACGGCACTCTGGGCGCTGATCGGCTACCAGATTCCGACGCCGATCCCGCGGATGACGTATGCCGATGCGATGCGCCGGTTCGGCTCTGACAAGCCCGACCTGCGGTTCGGCCTGGAGTTGGTCGAGTGCGCGGAGTTCTTCAAGGACACCACGTTCCGGGTGTTCCAGGCGCCCTACGTCGGCGCGGTGGTGATGCCGGGCGGGGCTTCTCAGCCGCGCCGCACGCTCGACGGCTGGCAGGAGTGGGCCAAGCAGCGCGGCCACCGGGGCCTGGCCTACGTGCTGGTCGGCGAGGACGGAACGCTGGGTGGGCCGGTGGCCAAGAACCTGTCCGACGCCGAACGCGACGGACTGGCCGCCCACGTCGGCGCGAACCCCGGTGACTGCATCTTCTTCTCGGCCGGGCCGGTGAAAACGTCTCGGGCGCTGTTGGGCGCGGCGCGCATCGAGATCGCGCACCGGCTGGGCCTGATCGACCCGGACGCGTGGGAGTTCGTGTGGATCGTCGACCCGCCGCTGTTCGAGCCTGCCGAGGACGCCACGGCGTCGGGCGACGTCGCGGTGGGCGCGGGAGCGTGGACGGCGGTGCACCACGCGTTCACCTCACCCAAGCGCGAACACGAGGGCAGCATCGAATCCGACCCAGGCGCCGTGCTGGCCGATGCCTACGACATCGTCTGCAATGGCAACGAGATCGGCGGCGGTTCGATCCGTATCCACCGTCGCGACATTCAGGAGCGGGTGTTCGCGGTGATGGGTCTGGACCAGGCCGAGGCCGAGGAGAAGTTTGGATTCTTGTTGGAGGCGTTCACCTTTGGCGCCCCGCCGCACGGTGGCATCGCCTTCGGCTGGGACCGGATCAACGCGCTGCTGTCCCGCGTCGACTCGATTCGCGAGGTGATCGCGTTCCCCAAGACAGGCGGGGGAGTCGACCCGCTGACCGACGCGCCGGCGCCGATCACGGCTCAGCAGCGCAAGGAGTCGGGAATAGATTTCAAACCCAAGCAGCTTGACCAATCATGACGACCCCGGACACCGAATCCATCAAAGCGTTCAACAACGGCATCGTCGATGAGTTCCGTTCCAACGGAGGCAAAGTCGGCGGCCAGTTCGCCAATGCCGATTTGCTGCTGCTGACCACCACCGGCGCCAAGTCGGGTCAGCCGCGCATCGCGCCGCTGGCCTATTTCCGCGTCGACGGTCGGCTGATCATCATCGGGTCGTTCGCCGGCGCGCCGATAGACCCGGCGTGGGTGCACAACCTGCGCGCTCAACCCCGGGCACACGTCGAGGTCGGCACCGAGGCGTTCGAGGTCACCGCGCACGAGTTGGACCGCGCCGAGCGCGACGCGATCTTCGAGCAGATCACCGCGGCGGCACCGGGCTTCGCCGAGTACCAGGCGAAGACCGACCGGGTCATCCCGCTGTTCGAGCTGCGCCGCGACTAGTTCGCCGACGCCGTCAGCTCAGCGGCGAACTCTCGGCAGCTGCGAAATCGGCTGTTGGGCTGAGGGGATAACGCTTTGGCGAACAGTTGATCGAGGTGACTCAATTCGGGGCGATGGTCGCTGAGCCGCGCCGGCCGGGCAGCCAACGGTGGGGGCGGGGCGCCGGTCAACAGGTAGAAAGCGTTGGCGGCCAGTGCATACTGGTCGGCCAGCGGGCCATCAGCGCCGGTGGCCGATTCGGGTGCGAGGTACGGCAGAGTCGCCAATTCAGGGGCGGTGGTGGCCAGTTGGCTACTCGTTCCGAAGTCGGACAACAGGATTCGCCGTTGCGGGGTCACCAGAATATTCGTGGGCTTGACGCTTCGGTGTAGGCAGCCGCTGCGGTGCAGGTGGTCGAGCGGGTCAGCGACCGCGTCGACGATGGCACACACCTCACGTTCGGGCATGCCCTGCGGGTAGTGCTGCGCGATCAATTCCGCCGCGCTGGTGCCGTCCACGTAATCCCTTGCAGCCCAGACCCGGCCGTCGAAGTCGCCGATGTCGTGCAGCCGCACCAGGTTCGGATGGGTGATTTGCAACGCGACAGAGCCTTCTCTCTGGAAGCGCATGCGAAAGGCCCGGTCCTGCGACGTGGTCGTGAAAGGAATCTTGAGAGCCACCTGATGTGGCGACGTGGGATGGCTGGCGCGATAGACGTCGCCGAGGGGACCCGCGCCAAGCCACCCGACGATGCTGTAGTCGGCGACCCGTTCGCCGTTCTCGAGCGGCACGCATCGCAGGTTACTCCGTGGTGGGGTAAGCAGGCGTGGTGAAGACTTCGCTGCTGGCCGGGATGGCCGGTGAGGGCACGGCCGCCGTCCAGCGATTGCGCACCGCGTTGTGGCCGATCGCCCAGACGTCGGTCGTCGCCGCGCTGGCCTGGTACCTGACCCATGACCTGCTGCATCATCAGCAACCGTTCTTCGCGCCGATCTCGGCGGTGGTGTGCATGTCGGCGAGCAATGTGCTTCGTGCGCGGCGCGCCACCCAGATGATGGTCGGGGTCGCGCTGGGCATCGCCGTGGGCGGCGGTACGGAAGGTTTCGTCGGCGCCGGACCGGTCGGGATCGGGGTGGCGGTGATGATCGCGCTGTCGGTCGCGGTGCTCGTCGGTCGCGGCGCCATCGGGCAGGGCTTGATGTTCGTCAACCAGACCGCCGTCTCGGCGATCCTGGTCCTGGTGTTCTCCCACACCGGCATCGTGGTGACCGAGCGCCTCTTCGATTCCCTGATCGGGGGCGGACTGGCGCTGGTATTCGCTCTCGTGCTGTTCCCCGCCGACCCGGAAAAGCTCCTCAGTGACGCGCGCGCCGGTGTCCTGGCGGCGGCACACGAGACGCTGGTGCAGACGGCCGGCATCCTCGATGATTCCGGCACTCGCCATCCCGACTGGCCCACATCCGTTTCCGACCACCTCCATCAGGAGGTCGGCGCCCTGATCGAGGCCCGATCCACGGCGGAAGTCGCCGCGCGTCGTGCGCCCCGCCGGTGGGCCGCACGCCGCACGGTTCGGGATATCGACGCCCAGTCCGCGCAGCTGGGCTTGTTCGCCAGTTCCGTGCTGCACCTGGCCCGCTCGGTTAATCGTCCGCCGGGCCGCGCGGCAGCGCCGGCCCTGAAGGCAGCGGTGGCCGAACTCACTCTGGCGACCGGACTCGCCGATGTCGATTACGCGGCGGCGTCCGCCCACCTTGCCGCCGCTCGCCGCCACGCCGCGGAACTGGAGTCCGGTGCCCGCGACCGAAACGAGGTGGTGGTCGCCGACGTGGTGTCGGGCTGCGCCGACGACCTACAGCAGGTGATCGAGCGGCCGTCAGGATGACTTGGCCAGGAACTCCTTGACGAGCTGCTTCGGTGCCTGCGTCAGCCACGCTTCGGTGATCAACTCCCGCAGGTCGGCGACCGCGATCTCACCAAGTTTGACCAGTACGGCCGGGTAGCCGTTGAAGTGCGGGGTGGTGAAGTACACGTTGGGCTCGTCAGCGACCAGCGCGAACTTCACCCCCTCGTCCGGCACCCGCACGCCGAGGATGTCACCCGGGGGTGGCTGCACCCCGTCGCGGGTCAGCGCCTCGATATCGGATTTCCGCAGCGGTCGCTCCCACGCCAGCAATTTCTTGCCCACCCGCCAGTCGCGCGGTGACTGCTCGGTGGTCAGCGGCAGCTCACCGACGATGCGGGCCACGTCGTCCCAGGTGGCCACGTTTCGATTGTGCGCTCCAAACGCCCAGTTCGGCGCGTTATCCGAAATTGCCCGCGCGACGCTCAGATCTGTTCAGCGCCGCCGTCGACGAACAGTTCGGTGCCGGTCATGAAGCTACTTTGATCAGAGGCAAGGAAGAGAACTGCGGCTGCGATCTCGTCGGGCCGGCCGAGACGGCCCATCGGAACCTTTGCCGCCTCACCATCCAGTAATTCCTGCTCCTGGCCGGCGGGCGCCAGGCCTTTCAGACCCGGCGTCTCGACCGGTCCCGGGATGACGGTGTTGACCCGGATGCCGCGCCCCACCAGCTCGGCAGCCCAGGTCCGGCCGAACGAACGGATCGCCGCTTTGGTGGCCGCGTACACGGTGAACGCGGGCGTCCCGTTGTAGGCGGCCGTGGAACCCGTCAGGATGATCGACGATCCGCGGTTGAGAAGCGGCAGCATCGTCTGCACGGTGAACAACGTACCGCCCACGTTCGTCATGAATGTGCCGCTGAACTGTTCGAAAGTGATGTCGCCCAATGGCGCGAACTCTCCGCCACCGGCATTCGCGAAGAGCACGTCAAGTCCCTTGCCGCGCGACTCGATCGCCGCGGCCACGGTTGCCAGGTCGTCGGCGTTCGACACATCGGCGCGAATACCCGTCGCATCCTCGCCGATGGAGGCCACGGCGGCGTCAATCGTCTGTTGGTTCCGGCCGGTGAGAAAGACGTGAGCGCCCTCGGCGGCCAGCCGCTGCGCGGCCGCCAGGCCGATGCCCGAGTTGCCGCCGGTGACGAGTGCCGTCTTGCCGGTCAGTTGGCTCATCGCGCCAACCGCCTAACCGACCGATTCCGGCTGCGTCAGGGCCGGAGTGTGACTGAGCCACGCCACCAACTTTTCGTAGATCGACGGGTGGTTGAGCAGGTCGAAGTGATTGAGGCCGGTCAGGGTGAGGCCATGAGCGGCCTCGAACGGAATTCTCCGCGACCGGCCCAGGCCCGCCGCGCTCTTGGGGCGCACCAGGTGGTCGCCCATCAGCAGTCCGACAGCCCGGGGCGCCGCGGTGGTGGAGACGAAGTGGTAGACCGCATGGGGCAGGAAGGGCACCTCCTGGCAGCGGTCGCGCAGGAACTCGTCCGGGTCGCTGTCGCGCCAGTCCTCGTGGAGCAGCGCGCCGAACCGCAGGTCCTTCACCCCGGCGCTGCGAGTGTTCAGAAACGCCGCCAGACCCCGCGTCTCGGGCAGCTTCGCCAGCGCCCACGCCGCGACGTTGACACCCTTTTCGAGGTCGGCGCCCAGGTGCGGGGAGCCCAGGCACACCACGTGCCGAACAGCGTCAGTCCACGGGTGTTGCTGATCACGCCCGTAGTGGCAGGCGCTGCGGGACACCAGGCCACCCATGGAGTGGCCGACGAGGACCACGTCCTCGACTGCCGCCGGCCACAATTCGTGCAACCGGTGCAGCAGGTCGGCCAGCGCCTGGCCGTTCTCCGAGATGTGGTGGCCGCTGTTGTAACGCACGAACACCGGCGTGAAGCCGAGGTCCTTGCGCAGCCGTTTGCCGTAGGGGCGCACCCCGTCGCCGGTGCGCGGCGTGCGCCACCATGACCGTTCCGTCATGCACCAGCCGTGCACGAATATCGCTATCCGCCCGGTGGCCCGGGGAAAGGCCTCCGCGATGGCTTCCGCGGTCAGGGGGACCGGTTCACCCCTGCGTCGGACCTGCATGGACAGCGCAAAGCCGTTTTCCCGGTTGGTCATCTCGTCGCCGTAGATCCCGTTGACCGCGGCGATCGCGCCCGCGACCCGCGGCCGCGCCAGGACCGTCTCGTCCTCGTCGTTGCTCAGGGTGTGCGCCGCCAGCGCCCCCGCGCCGTACAGGGAACCCCGCACCGCGCCGTCGACCAGGGTGTAGACGGCCGAGGCTGTGGTGTCGTGAATCACCTGCACGGGTTTGGCCGCCGGACCTATGGAGGTGAAAACGCGCCTGGCGATGCCGTGATGAACATCACGAACCAGGGTGGTCAGGACCCGCGTGCCTTCGCCCGCGAGGTCGGCCAGCGACTTCATTTCGTGTCCCTGCACGAGCCGGGCTCCTTTCTGCCGTGACCGATAGGGTTCCCATTTGGAGCGGGACTAGACCTGGAGTGGAGACTGTCAGCATGCGGCCTGAGCTACCCTTGCCGCCACTCGCCGACAGGGAGGTTCGTCTTGCCGTCTGAGGAGCCGTCCGAGGGGTTCAATGGCCGGTCGGCGCCGCTGGCCGCAAAACGCTACCGGGTCACGCACCGTACGGAGTACCGCTACTCCGACGTCGTGACCAGCTCCTACGGGCGCGGGTTCCTCACACCGCGAGACTCGTTGCGGCAGCGCTGCGTTGCGCACGAACTGATTATCGATCCGGCCCCGGCCGACAGTTCGACCAGCCGCGACTCCTACGGCAACATCAGCTCGTATTTCCACGTGACCGAACCGCATCGCGCCCTCACCATCGTCAGCGACTCGATCGTCGACGTCGCGCCGCAGGCGGCCGGGATCTACAGCACCGGGCCGGCACTGCAACCGTGGGAGAACGCGCGGCCCAGCGGCGCGCAGGGAGCGCTGGCCTGTGACTTCGCGCTGGACCTGACGCCTCCGGAAATCACCGACGAGGTTCGTGAGTACGCCGCGCCCAGCTTCGAGCCGGGACGTCCGCTGGTTGAGGTGCTGCGCGACCTGGCGTCGCGAATTTTCCGTGACTTCACCTACCGTTCGGGCTCGACCACGGTTTCCACGCGGGTAAATGAGGTTCTGACGGCCCGGGAAGGGGTATGCCAGGACTTCGCGCGGTTGGCGATTGCCTGCCTGCGCGCCAATGGTTTGGCGGCCTGCTACGTATCCGGTTATCTGGCTACCGACCCACCCCCTGGAAAGGATCGAATGATAGGCATTGACGCCACCCACGCCTGGGCGTCGGTGTGGACGCCGCAGCAACCGGGGCAGTTCGAGTGGCTGGGGCTTGATCCCACCAACGACCAACTGGTTGACCAGCGCTACATCGTGGTCGGACGCGGCCGCGACTACGCGGACGTGCCGCCGTTGCGCGGCATCATCTATACCAACTCGGAACGTAGCGTGATCGACGTCGGTGTCGACGTCGTCCCGTTCGAAGGGGATGCGCTGCATGCGTGACTTCCATTGCCCCAACTGCGGCCAGCGTCTGGCCTTCGAAAACTCAGAATGCCTGTCCTGCCACAGCGCACTGGGGTTCTCCCTGGACCAGATGGCGCTGCTGGTGATCGCCAAACGCGACGAAGACAGTGAGCACGCCGGCGCGGTGGCCGCCAACGAATATCAGTTGTGCGCGAACCTCTATGTCGCCGAATGCAATTGGCTGGTTCCGGTCGGTCACCCGGGCGGGCTGTGCGAGTCGTGCGCGCTGACGATCGAGCGGCCGAACGACAACGACGCGGTCGGGCTGGCGGAGTTCGCCCGGGCCGAGGCGGCCAAGCGCCGGTTGGTCGCCGAGCTGCACGAGCTGAGTCTGCCGATCATCGGGCGCGACCAGGATCCGGACTACGGACTGGCGTTCCGGCTATTGTCCAGTGCGCATGAGAACGTCATCACCGGGCACGAAAACGGGGTCATCACACTGGATCTGGCCGAGGGTGACGACGTGCACCGCGAACAGCTACGGGTGGAGATGGAAGAGCCCTACCGCACCCTGCTCGGGCACTTCCGCCACGAAGTCGGGCACTACTACTTCTACCGTCTGGTCCGGTCACCGGAGTACCTGCAGCGATTCAACGAGTTGTTCGGTGACCCTGACTCCGACTACCAGGCGGCGCTGGACCGTCACTACAGCCAGGGGGCGCCCGAGGGTTGGCAGGAGACGTTCGTCTCGTCGTACGCGACCATGCACCCGGCCGAAGACTGGGCCGAGACGTTCGCGCACTACCTGCACATCCGGGACACACTGGACACCTCGGCGTCCTGCGGCCTGGCGCCGGCGGCCGCCACGTTCGATCGGCCGCCGTTGGGGCCCAGCGCTTTTCCAACAATCATTGAGATGTGGCTGCCGTTGTCGTGGTCGCTGAACATGGTGAACCGCTCGATGGGGCACGACGATCTGTATCCGTTCGTGCTGCCGCCGGCGGTATTGGACAAGATGCAGTTCGTGCACACCGTGATCGAAGAAGTGACCCAGCAGTTGCAGGCCGCCAGCTGAGCTGGTGGCGCGAGCAGACGCAAAATCGCCTTGGAGCGTACGCTCCCGGGCGATTTTGCGTCTGCTCGCCAAGCTAGGCGAGCCGCCGGTGATAGATGTGCGCTGGGCGGCCGGACCCGGCGGGTTTGCGCGACCGGCCGGTCCGCGCGTAGAGCGGGGACCGGTCCAGCCGTGCTCGGGCGGCGGTGTCGGTGATCGAGGTGCAGGCCCGCAGCAGCGAGTAGGCCTCGACGAACGTCGTCTCCGTCCCGAGCAGCGCATAGGTGGTCTCGGCGTCGGCCAGTAGGCGCTCACCGATCCTTGACAGCGCAGCACGCGCCATCGCCGTGTGCTGGAACGGCATCGCGCCGGGAATCTCCGTCACCGCGACGGCGCCCTTCGTGCCGGCGGGAACCCGTGCTGCCACCACGATCGACACGGTATGGCCGCGTTCGTCGCGCGCGGGGTCGCTGACCACGTCGACGACGACGATGCCGCTGATGATTTCCGCGCCTGCCTTCTCGCGCACAATCCTCCTGGCGGCCTGCTCGACGGTTTCCCCCCGCTCGGCAGCCAGCAACCCACCGGGCAACGTCGTGGCTCCGCGGTGCGGGGTCCCGGCGCGCCGGATGAGGACGAGGCGCGGCACCGGCTCGTCCTCGGTGAGCGCGACGACGTCGACGCTGAGCCAGGTTTGCGTCATGCACAGGTCCACTGCTCGCGGATCGCCGTCTCGCGCCGCAGGTTCGCCCGCACTTCGGCGAAGGTCTGAGTGCGCAGCAGCTGTCCGTCCTGGAAGACGATCTGCAGCTCGTCGTCGCATTCGTGGTCGGCGTGTTCGATCAGGTACGGGCGGCCATCGGCGCGCCGGCGCACGGACAGCCGACCGGTGGCCGATTTCTTGGAGCCGTCGTCGGTGATCGGGTCTTTGAGTATGTCGCGACCCTGACCATCGACCTGCACCCAGGTGGCTTTGACGGCCATCTTGAACGTGTCCCGGGTCTGGTACTGGTAGGTGTAGGAACCGAAACCGAAAACGACTGCGGTAGAGGAGAATCCCTGAGACATCAGGTTTCGGGTGATGGCGTCGGCGCGTTCGTAGGTGATCGAATCTCCGTAGATCGCACCGACGTGCGGGTCGAGTTCCCGATAGCCCTTTGCGTTGACGACGGTCCCGAAGGTGTCGGCGAGCAGCCGCACCACGCCCTTGTGTTCCGGAGTGCCGGCGGGGGCGTCCGGGTCACCGCACAGGATCAGCTCGGGGTCTCCGGAGTCGGGCCGGATGACGAGTTTGCCGCTGCGGGAGGTGATTTCGTCGGCACGGGCGGGCAGATACTCGGTGAGCACGCGCCACAGGTTCCAGGTGTCGGAGACGACCGACAGGGTGCCGTCCGGGTACAGCTGCAAAAGACGGTCGAAGGTCTGTAGCTCGCCGTCCTGACCACCGGCGCACATCACCGAGTGTTCGGTGGCCGGGACGCTGGCACCGATCAGTTCGCCCTCGTCTCCCGGGTAATGCTGCTGGATGTAGCGGATCGCAGGCAGGGTATCGGTGCCGCAGAAGCTGAGCAGATGGCCCGCTCCCGATGCGGCCGCGGCTTCGGTGCCGGTCATGCCGCGGTAGGCGAATTCGTGGCCCTGGAACTTCACCGCATCCTCGTCGCCGGACAGCGCCGCCCGCCGGTCCAGCAGCGTACGGTTGCGCCACGCGAGGGTGGCGCTGGTGATGGGCTGCCACAGCTGCGCGGACAACTCGGTCTCGAGATAGTTTGTCAGCCAGAAGAATCGGCTGTCGGTGTTCTCGACCGTCAGGTAGGGCACCCGCAGCGGAATCAAGGCGCCTTCCTTGACCGCCCGCACCCGCAGCGGCAGGTAACCCAGCGTGTGCAGCTGCCGGAAGTGTTCGGCGCCAATGTCATTCGGACCGAGTAGCGACGTGACGAACTGCTCGTATTCAGTCAGCACCGCCTCGAGTTCGTCGGGCGCAAGGTCGAAGAACACCTGCCAGCGCCGCCGCAGCTGGCGCAGGTATGCCTGCAGCCCGAAGAACACGGTGGCATCGACATCGGGCAGTCGCGTTCCCCGCGCGGTCAGGTTCGAGTAGACGAACTCGGTGCCCTTCGGGTATTGACGACGGTGATCGAGCTTGTAGGCGTCGGTCGCCAGCAGGGTGTCCAGCGCGCGATCCTGCCTGTCGTTCATGATTGTGCCCCTTCACGATTGGTGGCGATACGGCTCAGCATCTGCGTCACGTACGGAGCCAGATCTGTGGTCCGGATGTGTTGGCCGGCGGCGCTCGGCAGGGAGTCGGTGGTGTAGACGCACTGGTATCCGGCGAGCGCCTGGTGCGAGCGATCGGGACCGGTGAAACCGCCATGGCTGACCCATAGGTCCAATGACACGTCGCTCGGTATCGCGGCTCGCAGTAACGCGAAAGTCCCTCCGCCGTCGCAGATGTCGTCCACCACGAGATAGCGGCCGTTCAGCACGCCGTCGGGCGCGTGGTAGCCCTTGAGTTTCCCGGTCGCCTGGTCCCGCGACTTCGAGGCGATGAAGACCGGCAGCCCGAGCTTTGCGGCTACCAGCGAGGCACGGTCTCTCGATCCCGCGTCCGGCCCGATCACGCCCTGATAGGGGCCGTTGTCGGTCACCGCATCGCTGACGATCGCGGCCAGGTCGAGTTCCCAGCGGCCGATGGCCGGGTTTGCCGCACTCATCGCATCCAGCCACACGGGGGAGTGCGGGTCGACCGTGACGATGTCGGTGATGCCGGAGAGTGCTGCCAGTCTGGCATTCGTCCGAGCGGGACTGGGCAGGTCCTTGTCGCCTCGGGCGCTGGGCAGGTACGGCATCACCAGCACGCGTCGGCCGGCACCCGCGACGAGAGAGGCCCAGTTGAACACGACGGACCAGTCCGGGGACGGCGTGCGAACCCACAGCACCTGAACAGCGGGGGAGAGCTCCGCATCGCCGCTGCGCCGCACCGTCACATCGCCCATCGGGTAGGCGAACACCTCGATCGGTTCGGGT
This sequence comes from Mycobacterium sp. Z3061, assembly GCF_031583025.1. Taxonomy (NCBI): domain Bacteria; kingdom Bacillati; phylum Actinomycetota; class Actinomycetes; order Mycobacteriales; family Mycobacteriaceae; genus Mycobacterium; species Mycobacterium pumcae. Next base: position 2,707,307 of record NZ_CP134062.1, read on the forward strand.
GTCAATGCTCCGCCGTGGAGGGTGAAGAACTCGTATTCGTTCATGGCACCACCCTAGCACCCATTTCTCACAAATTGTGAGTAATGAGGGTCACCTCACTCTTGCGAGCAGACGCAAAATCGCCCTGGAGCGCGTGCTCCGCGGGGATTTTGCGTCTGCTCGCGCAGGCAAAGCTAGGCGGGCATGGTGCGGCGCTCATCGGGCCCACCCCACAACGGCTGCATGCCGCCGGGCAGGGCCAGTTGTGTCGCGGTGATCACATCGGCCAGGTCGCGCAGCGTGGCATGCACGGCACCGAGCAGCTCCGCCAACTCCTCCCGGCTGCCGTCGGTAATCTCTTCCAGCTCAGCGGGATCCGAGCGGCGCAGGCGGGTGCTGATCTCGTCGACCATCCGTTCCGGGCGGGACGACCCCGACGAGCCGGGCAGGTCGCGAAGGTGAGTTCGCAGCCGCTCCAGCTGGAACAGCAGCGATCGGGGGTTCTGCGCGTCGAACAGCATCAGGTCGGTCACCGCGGCAATGCTGATCTTGCCGAGCGTGCGCCGACGGTAGATCACCGACGACTCACAGGCCTCCAGCATCGCCTCGACGACGGACTGCTCGGCGACGGTGCTGCGCACTTCGGTCAGGGTGTCGGCCAGCAACGCGGTCAGCCACAGGCCCCGCTCGATGCGCTTGCCGATGTCCATCATCGTCCACCCCACGTCATGGACCATCGACTCACCCGCGACCCCGGACAGGGTCAGCATGCCGGCCAGCGCCTGCGACTGCGCCGAGGCCAGCAACGCGTCGGCCTCGGCCAGTGACTGCGGCGGGTCGGACCGAAGTCCCACCGCCCGTTCCACATTCGCCAACACCATCCAGGTGTCGTTGGACAACTGGTCGCGCACCGCGCGGGCGCACAACGCCAGCCCCTCCACCGACTGGATCAGCGATCCCGGCCGGTCCAGGTCCACGGTCATCGACCACAGCATCGAGGGCGCGACGGCGATCATCTCCGCATTGTCCGACTCGCCGTCGTTGGTCGCCCCGGTGTCGGTCCCGGTGATCTGGCCCAGGGCGGCCATCAGGACCGGCACGCATTCGCTTTCCTCGGTGTCCTGATGGTGGCGGTAGACGTGGTAGCGCTCGCGCGCGACGATCAGCAACCGGGCCATGTTCTCCGCGCGCTCGCCGTAGCGTCCCATCCAGAACAGGTCGGACAGCACGCGTGGGGAGCTGACGGTCCATCTGCCCGCACCGGACGCGACGGCGGGTTGCGGGGCCGACGGTAGCGAGATCACCTTCTCGGCGATCGACCGCTCCGTTGGGCGGACCCAGATATCCTTAGCGGCAACCGTTTTCAGCGTATAGCAGTCGGGCTCAGGTGCCACCACGTAGCCCAGGCCGCCGATCATCGGCGCGTAGCCGCTGCGCTGGGCGACGGTGAACAACCGCATGCCCACTCCTGCCGAGGACAGCACGCCGGCGTGGTCGGTGGGCGCCGACGAGAACGTCGGCAGCTCCTGGCCCGCCCACCGCCAGGGCACCGCCTCGATCTGCGCGGCCAGTTCGGCCAGCTGCGCCGACGAAAGCGTAGGCCCGACAAGGCTTTCCCCGCCGTCAGTGGGTTTGATCAACAACGACGACAGGTTGGCCAGCAGGTGGGAGAGTTCGTTGGGAATGCCGCCCCAGTAGACCGGCGCGGTGGGCAGCAGCGGTTCCTCACCGAGCAGTCGCTCGGCCATCTCGGGCAGAAAGCGAAGCAGCCCAGCGCTTTCCAGGATGCCGCTACCCAGCGTGTTGACCACGGTCACCGTCCCGCGGTGCAGCGCCTCCACCAGGCCGACCACGCCGAGACGGGAGTCGGCGCGCAGGTCCAGCGGGTCCGCGTACAGCGCGTCGACGCGCCGCAGCACCACGTCGACACGTTTGAGGGTGCCCAGCGAACGCATCCACAACTTGCCTTCGCGCACCACCAGGTCGGCGCTCTCCACCAACGGGAAACCCAGCAGCGTCGCCAGATACGCCTGGTCGAACGCCGTCTCGGAGTAGATACCGGGGCTCAGCACCACCACCACCGGGTCCTGCACCACGTCGGGCGCGGCGTCGATCAGGCCGAGTCGCAGGGCCTGGGCGAACGGCGTGGTCGGCCTCGGGGCAATCCGCTCGTACAGGTCGGGGATCGCGTGTGCGAGCACCCGCCGGTCGGCCAGCGCATAGCCGGCGCCCGAGGGGGCCTGCGTCCAGTCCGCATTGACCTGGAACCCGCCATAGGGCAGCCGGCTGAGATCGCAGCCGTGCATGAACAGCTGGTGATGGCCCGGCACTTTGATCCCGTTGGCGGGCCGCACATATCCGGGGTGGGCAAACACCAACTGGGCCGGCAGCAGCCCCTCGGTGAGCAGGTTGCGCGGTCCGTACAGATCGGCGAGCACGGCATCGAGCAGGCGCGAGCGCTGTACCAGCCCCGCTTCCAGGACCTCCCAATCGGCCGCCGAAAGCACCAGCGGCAGCGTGTCCAGGCTCCACGGGTTCGGCTCGGGGCCATGGCCGGGCGCGGGCGGGGCCTCGCGTGTCGGGTCCACGCCGGTGTAGGTGATCCCGTCGTGGTCGATGAGGCTGTGCACCACCGAACGCATCCGGTCCAGGCCGGCCCGGCCGCCGTGGGAGATGGTGTCGGCCAGCTCGGTCCAGGTGGCGCGCACGTCGCCGTGCGAGTCGACGAACTCGTCATAGCCGCCGCCGGGTCCGTCACGCAGGTCGAACAGGGCTTCCTGGGCGCGCGCGGTCCGGTAACCAGCCAGCAGGCGGTCGACGTCGTAGCGGTCACCGACCGAGAAATCTGGAAGCGCCATTACTGCTGCACGGTACGCACGCGCCGCAGGTCGAGGATGCCCGGCGCGCCGATGTCGGTGAGGAATCGGGCCTGCTTCTCCCGCAGCCCGGCGAGGTCGAACTTGCCGGAGGTGAATCCGGCCGCTTCGAAGCGGCGGGCGCGGCGCGACTCGGCTTCCACGGCGTTGACGGGCGGCTCGTCGTAGGCACGTCCGCCCGGATGGGCGACGTGGTAGGTGCAGCCCCCGCGTGAGGTCCCGGCGGTCAGGTCGATGAGCTCGAACTGCAGCGGGACATCGGTGGAGATCGTCGGGTGCAGCGCACTGGGCGGCTGCCAGGCCTTGAACCGCACACCGCCGACGTGGATGTCGGGGTTGTCGGTGGCCAGCAGCGGGACGGGGTAGCCGTTGCAGATCACGGCGTAGCGGTGCCGATCGGCGCCGATCACGCGGACCTGGACGCGTTCGACCGACGAGTCGACGTAGCGGGCGGTGCCGGTGGCGGTCGACTCCTCGCCCAGGGTGTTCCACGGCTCGATGGCGCCGCGCAACTCGATTTCCACGCCGTCGAAGACGGCGGTCCCGATGCGCGGGAACCGGAATTCGGTGAACGGGTCCAGCCAGCTGGTCTCGAACGCGATCCCGTGCGAGCGCAGATCGGCCGCGACGTCGGCGATATCGTGAATCAGGAAGTGCGGCAACAGGTATCGCCCGTGCAGGTTAGCGCCGTGCCGGATCAGCGGGGCGCGCAGCGGCTGTTCCCAGAACCACGCCACCAGCGAGCGCACCAGCAGCGACTGCACCATCGCCATCCGCAGGTGCGGCGGCATCTCGAAGCCGCGCAACTCCAGCAGCCCGAGCCGGCCGCGGGCGCCCTCGGGGCTGTAGAGCTTGTCGATGCAGAACTCGGCGCGGTGGGTGTTGCCGGTGATGTCGGTGAGCAGGTGGCGCAGCGCCCGGTCGGTCACCCACGGTTTCGCGGCACCGCCGGCACTGAGACGCGCGATCTCCGCGAAGGCGATCTCGAGTTCGTAGAGCGCCTCGGCGCGGCCTTCGTCCACCCGGGGCGCCTGCGAGGTGGTGCCGATGAACCGTCCGGCGAACAGGTAGGACAGCGACGGGTGCCGCTGCCAGTAGGTCAGCAGCGACACCAGCAGGTCCGGGCGGCGCAGCAGCGGAGAATCCGCGGGCGTGACGCCGCCGAGGGTGATGTGATTGCCGCCGCCGGTGCCCCCGTGGGTGCCGTCGATGTCGAACGACTCGGTGGACAGCCGCGCCAGCCGCGCCTGCGCATAGAGCGTTTCCAGTTGCCGGCGCTGCTCGTCGAAGCTGGCGGTCGGTGCGACATTGACCTCGATGACACCGGGGTCGGGTGTGATCGTCGTCGACGTCAGGCGCGGGTCCGGCGGCGGACCGTACCCCTCGATCACCACCCGGGTGTCGACCTTCGCCACGGCGGATTCGATGCGCGCGATCAGGTCCACGAAGTCTTCCAGCGCCTCGGTGGGCGGCATGAACACGTACAGCAGCCCGTCGCGCACCTCGGCGACCAGCGCGGTCGTCGGCGCGTTGTGTGGCTCGACGAGCACCGCCTGGTCGGGCGCGGCGGGGGACAGCGGGTCGCTGATCGCCACCGGGTCGACTTCGTAGGACGCCGGTGGCGGGTCCCAGCTGATCGAGTTCAGCGGCAGCCGCAGACCAGCGGGCGAATCGCCCTCGGTGAGCACCAGTCGGCCCCGGCGCAACCGCCAGTCGGCACTGGCCCAGCCGCTGCCGTCGTCGCGGCGGTGCAGGGGGAGTACGAAGGCCGACGGAGCGGTGACGGCCTCATCCAGCCGTGCCAGCAACTCGGACCGGCGCGCGTCGGCGTCGTCGGCGAGGTCGTCGTCGGGGGCTACCGCATCGCCCGCCGGCAACCGGACGGCGGCAGCCAGCCGGGCCAGCGGGTCCTCGAAGGCCGGGCGCACCTGCGACAACGGCAGCCCGAAGCTCTCGGCGATCCCTGCCAGCACGTCGTGGGCGGTGTCGATCTCGACGGGCTCGGCCTCGACGGTCCCCCAGGGGTCGGCCAGCAACGCCTCGTTGGTCCACAGGGGGCGCCCGTCGGTGCGCCAGTACAGCCCGATCTGCCAGCGCGGCAACGGCTCTCCGGGGTACCACTTGCCCTGGCTGCGCTGCACCAGTCCCTGCGGCGCCCACTGCGCCTTCAACCGGGCGGCCAGATCTGAGGCCAGCTTCCGTTTGTGCGGGCCGTCCGCGGCGGTGCGCCACTCCGGGTCCACCTGGTTGTCCACCGACACGAACGTCGGCTCACCACCGATGGTCAGCCGGACGTCACCGGCCGCCAACCGGTCGTCGACTTGGTGGCCCACCGCGCAGATCGTGGCCCATGCGTCGTCGGTGTAGGGCAAGGTGACGCGCGGGTCCTCGTGGACGCGGGTGACGGTGTTGGAGAACTCCATCACCGAATTGCAGGGTTCGGTGCTCCCGGTGATGGGCGCGGCGGACGCCGGGTGGGGCGTGGCCGCCAGCGGGATGTGTCCCTCCCCGGCGAACAGACCCGAGGTCGGGTCCAGTCCGATCCAGCCGGCTCCCGGGATGTACACCTCGGTCCACGCGTGCAGATCGGTGAAGTCGGCGGCCGGTCCCGACGGCCCATCGAGCGCTTCCACGTCAGAGGTCAGCTGTACCAGGTAGCCCGAGACGAACCGGGCGGCCAGGCCCAGCTGGCGCAGGATCGACACCAGCAGCCACGCCGAATCCCGGCATGAGCCGACGCCGGTGCGCAGGGTGAAGTCCGGGGTCTGAACGCCGGGTTCCATCCGCAGGCTGTAGGTGACGTCGACGTTGATGGCCCTGTTCAGTGCGACCAGGAAGTCGATGGTGCGGGTGCCCTCGGGCACCGAGAAGTTGCGCACCCAGGCCTGCGCCAAATCCCCGGGCCCGGACCCTTCGCCGTCCTCGTCGACGGGTCGCAGGTACGGCTCGAGGTCGTCGGCAAGCGCCTTGGGGTACAGCGATTTGTCCGGCTGCCAGGTCTCGGCCCAGTCTTCGATGAAGAAGTCGAACGGGTTGATCACCTTGAGGTCGGCGATGAGGCCGACGGTGATCGTCATCTCCCGCGTGGGCTTGGGAAACACCAGCCTGGCCAGGAAATTGCCCAGCGCGTCCTGCTGCCAGTTGATGAAGTGCTCGGCCGGCTCGACCCGCAGGGAGTAGGCCTCGATCGGCGTGCGCGAATGCGGAGCCGGGCGCAGCCGCACCACATGGGGATAGACGTGGACCAGCTTGTCAAAGGTGTAACTGGTGCGGTGCTCCAGTGCAACTTTGATGCTCATAACCGCTGATCCCATCACAAGAGACAGCCGCCCGCAGCGCGCGCCTGTGGTGGCTTGCGTTGCGGGCGGCTGTCATTCGATTGTCAGACCGCTCCGTGTGAACGGTCTGTTTCGGTCGTTTTACGAGTACTGCTGCGGCGGCGGGTACTGCCCGGGCGGCGGTCCCGGCGGGTACTGACCAGGCGCTCCGGCCTGCTCCAGCTCGGCGACGTGGCCGCCGGTCAGCTTGCGGTAGGTGTACACCTGGACCAGCGCAGCGACGGGGGCTCCCACCACCAGGCCGATGTAGCAGGCGATCTGGCCGACGGCCACCGCCGCGTACTGCACCAGCCAGGACAGTGCGCTGGGTCCGAGGTTGGCGCGCACGGTCGCGAAGCTGGCCTTGATGGCATCGATCGGCGACAGATTCTTGTCGACGACGTACGGTACGGCGAACTGGGTGAAGAAGGCGATCACCAGCGGCCCGACGATGGTGCAGGACAACAGTGACGAGGCCAGCACGACCAGCAGCGTTGTCAGCAGCACCTTGGCCACGTTGCGCGGCTTGAAGAAGGTCCCGATGCTCACCGGACGGCCGTCGGCGAGGTCCAGGCTGGCGGTGGTCAGACCGGCCTGCAGGAACGCCGCGACGACGAGGGCCAGGATGATGCCGACGGTCAGCACGATCCAGCTGATGATCCCGAACTCGGTATTGGTCGACTCGTAGCTGACCCCGTACCCGTAATCGGTGGTGGTCGTCGTGGTCTCGGCGGTCGCGAAGGCGATGCCCAGCGGGATACCGACGACGGCGGCGATGATCAGGAAGTAGATCGCGACCGGCGCGGCCAGCGCGGCGGCGTTGTTCTTGAACTTGCCCCACGACCAGTTGAAGGCGTCGCCGACGCTGAACGGGACACCCGCCGGGCCGCCACCCAGGCCCGCCTGGGGCGGATAGCCCTGCGGCGGGGCGCCGTAGCCCGGCGGCGGGGGCGGCGGAGGCGGGGTGCCGTAGCCGGGCGCCTGGTATCCGCCCGGGCCCTGCTGGCCGTAGTCCGGTGGCGGCGGAGGTGCGCCGTAGCCCGGAGGCGGAGGTGGCGGTGCCCCGTAACCGGGAGGCGGCGGCGGAGGGGCGCCGTGACGCGGCGGGGGCGGATAGCCCTGCGGGTTGCCGCCCTGAGGGTCGGCCGGGTTGCCTGGATATTCTGGCGGCTGGCTCATGGCTTTCCTAGGTGCCTCGTAGTTCGCTCTTGTCGATCGGGGCGTAGCAAACGGGAACTTAGCAAATGTGCGCCCTGGATGCTCGCATTGGTTGGCGGCCGGCTTTCCCCGTCAGTGGCGTGTCCGCGTTGCGTGGTATGCCTGAAGTCGTGTCCGACGGTCTGTTCGACCTGCCCGGTGCGCCGAAATCGACCGACCACTCGTTGAGCGTTTCGGGTGCCGGTGCCCCGCTGGCGGTACGGATGCGTCCGGCCTCGCTCGACGAAGTGGTCGGGCAGGAACACCTGCTGGCTGCCGGGTCGCCGTTGCGGCGCCTGGTCGAGGGGTCGGGTGTCGCCTCCGCCATTCTCTACGGACCGCCGGGGAGCGGGAAGACGACGTTGGCGGCGCTCATCTCACAGGCCACCGGGCGCCGCTTCGAGGCGCTGTCGGCGTTGTCGGCCGGTGTCAAAGATGTTCGGGCCGTCATTGATTCGGCCCGCTCGGCGCTGCTGCGCGGTGAGCAGACGGTGTTGTTCATCGACGAGGTGCACCGCTTCTCCAAGACCCAGCAGGACGCGCTGCTGGCCGCGGTGGAGAACCGGGTGGTGTTGCTGGTGGCGGCCACCACCGAGAATCCGTCGTTCTCTGTGGTCGCGCCGTTGCTGTCGCGATCGCTGATTCTGCAGCTGCGTCCGTTGACACCCGACGACGTCCGAACGGTGGTGCAGCGGGCGATCGACGACCCGCGCGGACTCGGCGGCAAGGTGACGGTGGCGCCGGAGGCCGTCGAGCTTCTGGTGCAACTGGCCGCGGGTGACGCCCGGCGTGCGCTGACCGCTCTCGAGGTGGCCTCCGAAGCTTCCGATCACGTGGCTGTCGAAACCATCGAGCAGTCGTTGGACCGCGCCGCGGTGCGTTACGACAGGGACGGCGATCAGCATTACGACGTCGTCAGCGCCTTCATCAAATCGGTGCGCGGCTCGGACGTCGACGCGGCGCTGCACTACCTGGCCCGGATGCTGGTGGCCGGGGAGGATCCGCGGTTCATCGCGCGGCGCTTGGTCATCCTGGCCAGCGAGGACATCGGCATGGCGGATTCGACGGCGCTGCTGGTTGCGGTTGCCGCCGCGCAGACGGTCGCGCTGATCGGGATGCCCGAGGCGCAGCTGACCCTGGCCCACGCCACCGTTCATCTGGCCACCGCGCCGAAATCCAACGCGGTGACGACCGCGCTAGGTGCCGCGATGGGTGACATCAAGGCGGGCAAGGCCGGCCTGGTGCCCCCTCATCTGCGCGACGGGCACTATTCGGGCGCGGCGAAGCTGGGCAATGCGCAGGGTTACAAATACTCGCACGACGACCCTGACGGCGTGGTGGCACAACAGTATTCACCGGATGAACTGGTGGGCGTGGACTATTACCGGCCGACCGGGCGAGGCGCCGAACGCGAGATCGCCAGCCGCTTGGAACGGTTGCGCGCGATCATCCGCGGGAGGCGGAGGTCATGAAACACAGCTACCAGGTGCACCCGTGCCTGGGCTTCCCGGGGGACGCGCTGCCCTGAGCCCGAGAGCACCCTTCTCACCGAGTCTGTAGTTCTGGCGGCCCTCACTCGCTCTTTGGCACCAGATTTACAGGCTGGGCGAACGGGCGCCCTAGACCAGCTCGGGCACCCGCAGGTGAGCCAACGCCAGCTCGAATTCGCCGACGTCGTCCTGTTCGAGGCCGAGATCGCGCATCATCGCCGTCCGCATCGAGCGGGCCGACTCGGCGCAGCGGTCCATCGCCTCGCGGCTGTCGTAAGTCACCGACACCACGGCCCGCGCCGACGTCGGATCGACCATCAGGCTGGCGCTGCAGAAGCCGTCGAAATCTTCGACTGCCGGCAGGACGGCCCACCGGTAGTAGTCGATGCCGCGCTCGAACAGTTCCGGCCGCGTCCGCAGCCAGGTCGCCCGCACACAGGCGCCGGGGGCGGAGCGGTGGTCGCGGTGCAGGACCGCGATGCGCCACTGGTCGACCACGGCGCTGCCTCCGAACATCTCGACGGCGCGGTAACGCACCGGCCACACCCGCTCGGCACTGCGCTGCATCGCCGACTCGGTTTCCCAGGAACTGGTGGCGATGCACCGGCCCGACTCGCGGTCCACCAATAGCGATAGACCCAGGCAGCCTTCCATCTCGTCAAGGGCAGGCATGACCACGTCGCGGACATAGTTGATGCCCATGTTGATCGACGAGCGCTGCGCCTGGATGGTCGTGGAACGTGCAAACACGATCGACCCCTCCTGTGAGTCGGGGCAGCGCCCCCGGCGGCGCCACCGGTCCACCACCACCTTCCTCCGGCACCGGCGGCTGATCAAGCCCCGTAGGCTGGTCCGGATGGATACCGATGTGCTGGATGTGGATACCACGCGTCGCCGCATCGTCGACCTCACCGACGCGGTGCGCGAGTTCTGCGGCAACCACGCCGACGGCCTCTGCAACGTGTTCGTCCCACACGCGACGGCCGGGGTGGCCATCATCGAGACCGGTGCCGGGTCCGACGACGACCTGCTGGACACACTCGAGCGGCTGCTGCCCCGCGACGATCGCTACCGGCACTCGCACGGCTCGCCGGGCCACGGTGCCGACCACGTCATGCCAGCGATCATCTCGCCCTCGGTGACAGTGCCGGTCAGCGGCGGCGAGCCGCTGTTGGGCACCTGGCAGAGCGTCGTGCTGGTCGACCTGAACCGCGATAATCCGCGGCGGTCGGTCCGGTTGAGCTTCGTCGACGGCTAGATGGAAGGCTAAGCGGGCCTAATTGCATGTTCGGCGGCCAGTTCCGGCGAATAGGCTGATACCCGACTCTTGCCAGTGAGCCCAGGAAATTAAGGAAGAAGCACAGTGCAGACACACGAGATCAGGAAGCGGTTCCTTGATCATTTCGTGAAGGCGGGCCACACCGAGGTACCCAGCGCCTCGGTGATCCTCGACGACCCCAACCTGCTGTTCGTCAATGCCGGCATGGTCCAGTTCGTGCCGTTCTTCCTCGGCCAGCGCACACCGCCGTACGCCACTGCCACCAGCATCCAGAAGTGCATCCGCACCCCTGACATCGACGAGGTGGGCATCACCACCCGGCACAACACGTTCTTCCAGATGGCCGGCAATTTCTCCTTCGGCGACTACTTCAAACGCGGCGCCATCGAGCTGGCCTGGGCGTTGCTGACCAACCCGGTGGCCGACGGCGGCTATGGCCTGGATCCCGAAAAGCTCTGGGCGACGGTCTATCTCGACGATGACGAGGCCGCGCAGCTGTGGCGCGACATTGCCGGCCTGCCGGCTGAGCGCATTCAGCGCCGCGGAATGGCCGACAACTACTGGTCGATGGGCATCCCCGGCCCGTGCGGCCCCTCCTCGGAGATCTACTACGACCGTGGACCCGAATTCGGCGTCGACGGCGGTCCCATCGCCAACGAGGACCGTTACCTCGAGGTGTGGAACCTCGTGTTCATGCAGAACGAGCGCGGCGAGGGCACCTCCAAAGAGGACTATGAGATCCTCGGGCCGTTGCCCCGCAAGAACATCGACACCGGCATGGGTGTCGAGCGCATCGCGCTGGTGCTGCAGAACGTGCACAACGTCTACGAGACCGACCTGCTGCGTCCGGTGATCGATCTGGTCGCCGGACGCGCACCCCGCGGATATGACGTCGGAAACCATGCCGATGACGTGCGCTACCGGATCATCGCCGACCACAGCCGCACCGCCGCCATTCTGATCGGCGACGGGGTCAGTCCTGGCAACGACGGCCGCGGCTATGTGCTGCGCCGACTGCTGCGGCGGGTCATCCGATCGGCCAAGCTGCTCGGTATCGACACCCCGATCGTCGGCGACCTGATGGCCACCGTGCGCGACGCGATGGGACCGTCGTATCCCGAGTTGGTCAACGACTTCGAGCGGATCAACCGCATCGCCGTCGCCGAGGAGACCGCCTTCAACCGCACGCTGGCCTCGGGCTCGAAATTGTTCGACGACGTTGCCGGCGCCACCAAATCCTCCGGCGCCACCGTCGTCTCCGGCTCCGATGCCTTCACCCTGCACGACACCTACGGCTTCCCGATCGAGCTCACGCTGGAGATGGCCGCCGAATCCGGCCTGACGGTCGACGAGGCGGGCTTCCGCGAGTTGATGGCTGAGCAGCGCCGGCGCGCCAAGGCGGACGCCGCCGCGCGCAAGCATGCGCATGCCGACCTGACCGCTTACCGGGAACTGGTCGACGCCGGGCCCACCGAGTTCACCGGTTTCGACGAATTGACCTCTGAGGCAAGGATTCTCGGTATCTTCGTGGACGGCAAGCGAGTGCCGGTCGTGGCTCACGCCGACGCCGTGCACGCCGATCGGGTGGAGCTGATTCTGGATCGCACACCGCTGTACGCCGAGTCGGGCGGCCAGATCGCCGACGCCGGCAGCATCAGCGGCACCGGTTCCGGGGCCAGCGCCCGCGCCGCGGTCACCGACGTGCAGAAGATCGCCAAGACCCTGCATGCGCACCGGGTCAACGTCGAGTCGGGCGAATTCGTCGAGGGCGACACGGTGGTCGCCGCGGTGGACCCGGGCTGGCGCAAGGGCGCCACCCAGGGGCACTCCGGCACCCACATGGTGCATGCGGCACTGCGACAGGTGCTGGGCCCCAACGCCGTTCAGGCCGGATCCCTGAACCGTCCGGGCTACCTGCGCTTCGACTTCAACTGGCAGGGGCCGCTGTCGGAGGACCAGCGCACCCAGATCGAACAGGTGACCAACGAGGCCGTGCAGGCCGACTTCGAGGTGCACACGTTCCTCGAGAAACTCGAGAAGGCCAAGGCGATGGGCGCGATGGCGCTGTTCGGCGAGGCCTATCCCGACCAGGTTCGGGTGGTCGAGATGGGCGGGCCGTTCTCGCTGGAGTTGTGCGGTGGCACCCACGTGCACAACACGGCGCAGATCGGGCCGGTGACCATCCTCGGCGAATCCTCGATCGGTTCCGGCGTGCGCCGGGTGGAGGCCTACGTCGGGCTGGAGTCTTTCCGCCACCTCGCCAAGGAACGCGCGCTGATGGCGGGTCTGGCGTCGTCGCTGAAGGTGCCGTCCGAAGAGGTGCCGGCCCGGGTTGCCAGCCTGGTCGAACGGCTCAAGGCGGCCGAGAAGGAGCTCGAACGTGCCCGGTTGGCGGGCGCCCGCGCCGCGGCCACCAACGCCGCGGCCGGGGCCGAGCACATCGGCAGAGTCCGGGTGGTCGCGCAACGCATGTCGGCGGGTATGACGGCCGCGGACCTGCGCTCGCTGGCCGGCGACATTCGCGGCAAGCTGGGTAGCGATCCCGCGGTCGTCGCTTTGATCGCCGAAGGTGACGGATCTACCGTCCCGTACGCGGTGGCCGCCAACCCGGCAGCTCAGGACCTCGGCCTCAACGCCAATGAACTGGTCAAGCAGCTGGCCAGCAGTGTCGACGGCCGGGGCGGCGGCAAGGCCGACCTGGCTCAGGGTTCCGGCAAGAACCCGACCGGCATCGACGCGGCGCTGGACGCGCTGCGTTCGGAGATCGCCGCGATAGCGCGGGTCGCTTGAGTGGTCGAGTCACCGCAGCGCCAGCCTGACCGGCCGGGCGAATCAGACCCCGGCCGAGGCCGACGCCTCGGTGTCGACGTGGGCACGGTGCGCATCGGTGTGGCCGCCAGCGATCCCGACGGCATCCTGGCCACCCCGGTAGAGACCGTGCGCCGCGACCGGTCCGGCAAACACCTGCGCCGGCTGGCCGCGCTTACTGCCGAGTACCAGGCCGTCGAGGTGATCGTCGGGTTGCCCCGCACCCTGGCCGATCGCATCGGCCAGTCCGCCCAGGACGCCATCGAGGTAGCCGACGCACTTGCCGAACGAGTGGCGCCCACTCCGGTCCGGCTCGCCGACGAGCGGCTGACCACGGTCACCGCGCAGCGGTCGCTGCGGGACGCGGGCATCAAGGCCAGAGAGCAGCGGTCGGTCATCGACCAGGCCGCCGCGGTGGCTATCCTGCAGGGCTGGCTGGACCAGCGCCGTGCCCTCCTCGCAAGGGAGGCATCCGATGTCTGAGCGGGAGAAAGCCAAGCCGGTGGTGGTCGGCCCGAGCCGGCACCGCAGAACCCGCGCCGACCGCAAGAAGGAGCAGCGCACCCGTCGTCGCCGCCGGGCGGCCGGGGGGTTCGCGGCCGGGCTGCTCGTCGTCGTGGTGGTGGCCGCGGTCGTCGTCGGCGCGAAACTCTGGCACGTGTTCTCTGGCAACGACGACGACTACACGGGCTCCGGCAAGCAGGACGTCGTGATCCAGATTCAGTCCGGTGATTCCACCACCGCGGTAGGGGAGACGCTGCTCAAGCGGGGCGTGGTGCGTACCGTGCGGGCGTTCGTCGACGCCGCCCACGGCAACGCGGCGATCTCGGCGATTCAGCCCGGTTACTACCGGATGCGCACCGAGATTCCGGCGGCCAACGCCGTGTCGCGGCTGGCCGACCCGAACAGCCGGGTGGGCAAGCTGGTCATTCCGGAAGGGCGTCAGCTCGACGACACCACCGACATGAAGACCAACAAGACCACGCCCGGGATCCTGACCCTGATTTCGCGCGCGACGTGCGTGGATCTAGATGGCAACCAGCGCTGTGTGGCGCTGGCGGATCTCAAGGCGGCGGCCAGCAAGAGCACTCCCGCGGCGCTTCAGGTGCCGAAATGGGCTCTCGAGCCGGTCACCGAGCTGCGCGAAGATCATCGCCGGCTGGAGGGCCTGATCGCGCCCGGCACCTTCAATATCGACCCGGCGGCGTCGGCGGAGACCATCCTGGCGAGCCTCATCAGCGCCGGAACCGTGGAATACCTGACTTCGGGGCTGGAGGACACCGCCAAGGCGATCGGGCTGTCGCCCTACGACATTCTGGTGGTGGCCTCGCTGGTGCAGCAGGAAGCCAACGTCCAGGACTTCACCAAGGTCGCGCAGGTCATCTACAACCGGCTGCACGAACACCGCAAGCTCGAGTTCGATTCGACGGTCAACTATCCGCTGGACCGCCGGGAGGTCGCCACCAGCGACGCCGACCGCGCACAGCGGACCCCGTGGAACACCTACATGTCCGAAGGCCTGCCGGCCACCGCGATCTGTTCACCCGGGGTGGACGCCCTGCGCGCGGCCGAGCATCCGGCGGCGGGCGACTGGCTGTACTTCGTCACCATCGACGCCCAGGGGACCACTTTGTTCACCCGCGACTATCAGCAGCATCTGGCGAACATCGAACTGGCCAAACGCAACGGTGTCCTCGACTCCGCGCGATGAGCGTAGCCGTGCGGAGCGCGGCGGCGAAGAGCGCAATCAGGTCCCGCGCGCTAGAAAAGCCGGGGTGCTCGGTTCGCCGATCGCGCATTCCAAGTCTCCGCAGTTGCACCTGGCCGCCTACCGCGCGCTGGGCCTGCATGACTGGACCTACGACCGCATCGAGTGCAACGCCGAGCAACTGCCGGGCGTGGTGGGCGGGTTCGGCCCCGAGTGGGTCGGCGTTTCGGTGACCATGCCGGGCAAGTTCGCCGCCCTGCGGTTTGCCGACGAACGCACCGCGCGCGCCGAGCAGGTCGGGTCGGCCAACACCCTGGTGCGCACGCCGCGCGGGTGGCGGGCCGACAACACCGACATCGACGGTGTGGCGGGCGCGCTCGGGCAGGCGTCAGGACTGGCCCTGGTGGCCGGGTCGGGTGGCACCGCCCCGGCGGCCGTGGTGGGGCTGGCCACACTCGGGGTCACCGGCATCACGGTGGTGGCCCGCAACCCGGACAAAGCCGCCCGGCTGATCGACCTCGGCACCCGGGTGGGGGTGCCGACGACGTATTGCGGCCTGGACGACGTTGCGCTGACTGATGCGGTGGCCGGCGCGCAGGTGCTGGTCAGCACCCTGCCCGCCGACGTCGCCGCACGCTACGCCGGGGCCTTCGCTGCGATCCCGGTGCTGCTGGACGCCATCTACAACCCGTGGCCCACCCCGCTGGCCGCCGCCGTACAGGCCGCCGGCGGCCGGGTGGTCAGCGGGCTGCAGATGCTGCTGCATCAGGCGTTTGCGCAGGTGGAGCAGTTCACCGGGATGCCCGCGCCGCGCGAGGCGATGACTTGCGCATTGGCGGAACTGGATTAGCCTGCCGCGCATGCGGATCGGGATGGTCGCGGCCTGGTTGATCGCTCTCAGTTGCTATGACATCCGGCAGCGCCGGCTGCCCAACCGGCTGACGCTGCCCGGCGCGGCCGTGATCCTGATCGGCGCGGCACTGGCCGGCCGTGGGGTGGCGGCGCTGCTGGGCGCACTGGCGCTGGCTGCGGTGTACCTCGCGGTGCATCTGGTGGCGCCGACGGCGATGGGCGGCGGGGACGTCAAGCTCGCGGTCGGCGTCGGCGGGCTGAGCGGCTGTTTCGGTGTTCAAGCCTGGTTTCTGGCCGCGCTGGGGGCGCCGCTGCTGACCGCTGCGGTCGGGTTGCTGTGGCGGTTGCGCGCCGTGCCGCACGGACCGTCGATGTGCCTGGCGACCGCCGGTGCGGCGGCGTTGGCAATGCTGGGTTCTTAACCCGGCAGCCCGTCGGCGCCCTGGGCGCCGACGGTTCCTGCCTTGCCGGTTGCACCCGGATGACCACCGAGTCCGCTGCCGAGGCCACCGGCGCCGCCGGTGTCGCCGGTGATCGCCCCGCCGGCGCCGCCGGCGCCACCCGCGCCGCCGGCACCGGAGGAGGAGTGACCTCCGCCCCCGCCGGCGCCGCCGGCCCCACCGTCGCCGCCGTCGGCGCCGTTGCCGCCGCTGCTGCCGGTGCCACCACCGTTGCCGCCGGCGCCGACAGCCGACCCACCGACGGCGGCACCACCGGCCCCGCCGGCCCCGCCGGTTCCCCGGCGCCGCCGGTGCCGCGGCCCAGTGCGTCGCCACCTCGGCCGCCCGCGCCGCCATGACCGCCCGAACCGGCGTCGCCGGCATCGCCGCCCTGGCTGCGGGCAGGCCCGCTGGTGCCGCCATTGGTGTTCGAGGTGGGTGTGCCCGCGTTGCCGCCGTTGCCGCCCAGGCCACCGCTGCCGCCGGCGCCGCCGTTGCCGGTTCCGTGGGCCGTGCCGCCGTTGCCTCCGGCGCCGCCATAACCGCCACCGCTGGCGGCGCCCCCGTCGCCCCCGTCGCCACCGATGTAGCCGGAGCCACTGCGCCAGGCATTGCCGCCCCAGCCGCCGGCGCCACCCCAGCCGTTGACCTGAATGGTGCGTCCCACCAGCGGTTCGTATCGGAACACGGCGGTTCCACCGTCGCCACCCGCGCCGCCGGCGCCGGCGTTGCCCGACCCGTACACGTCACCACCGTCGCCACCCGTCCCACCGTTGCCGAAGTAGGCGCCGGCCGAGCCGTTGCCGCCCGCGCCGCCGTTACCCAGGCCTGTCGCACTTCCGCCGAATCCGCCGTTGCCCCCGGCACCGACTCCGGTCTGGGGTGGGAACCCGGGGGCGCCGGACTTACCGCCATCCCCGCCGTTGCCGCCGGCACCGGAGATGGAGCCGCCGGCCCCGCCCTTGCCGCCGTCGCCGCCGGTGCCCCACTGCCCGACGGCTCCGGCATCGCCGCCGTTGCCTCCGTTGCCGGTCACGGTGCCACCGGCGCCGCCGTTCCCGCCGGCACCGGCCCGGCCGGCCCAGCCGCCGTAGCCGCCGTCACCACCCCGGCCGCCGTTTCCGGTGCTGCCACCGGCGCCGCCGTCGCCGCCCGCGCCGCCGTTGCCGGCCGCGCCCACGGTTCCCGCATTGCCGCCGTGGCCGCCGTTGCCGTTCTGGCCGGCCGCGCCACCGGCACCACCCTGGTTGGCGAAACCACCGCCCCATCCGTTGCCACCCACACCTCCGTCACCGCCGCTGGCGCTGCCACTGCCCGCGCCCCCGTGGCCGCCGGCCCCGCCACTGCCGCCTGCGCCGATGGTTCCACCACTTCCGCCGTTTCCGCCGCTGCCGGAGACCGTCCCGCCTGTTCCGCCGCTTCCACCGTTACCGCCCAGTCCGGGTCCGCCGCCGGTGCCGCCGGCACCGCCGTGGCCACCCGCGCCGTCGAACCGGGCGGCGTCTCCGCCCGCTCCGCCGCGACCGCCGTTCCCGCCGGCCCCGACGGCGCCACCGTTTCCGCCGCTGCCACCGTCTCCCGACTGTCCGCCGTTCCCCCCGTTGCCACCGTTACCCGTGGCGCCGCTGCCTTGCTGGGCGGTGCGGGTCTGGCCGTTGCCGCCCGTCCCGCCGTCACCGCCGTTTCCGCCGGTCCCGCCGCCGGCAGCGCTACCGCCGTCGCCGCCGTTGCCGCCGGCGCCGACCGCCCCACCAGTTCCGCCGTTGCCGCCGTTGCCCGTGCCGGCGCCGTTGCCGCCGTTGCCGCCGTTGCCGCCGTTGCCGCCGGCAGCGCCGCTGCCGCCCGCACCGCCGGCACCGCCATTGCCGGACCCCAGGGCGTCTCCACCCTTGCCGCCCGCTGCCGGCGACACCCGAGTCGCCACCTTTGCCGCCGGCGCCGCCGTCTCCGGCTCCCACGGCTGACGCGCCGGCGCCTCCATTGCCGCCCGCGCCGGCATTGCCCCCGGCACCGCCGCTGCCGCCGTTGCCGGAGTCTGCGCCACCGGTCCCGCCGTTGCCGCCCGCCCCGCCGTTACCGCCGCTGGCGCCGTCCGTACCGGGTCCGGCCACGGACGTGAGCAGGCCCCCGACGGTGCTGCTGCCGCCGCCATTGGTGCCGGTCAGGATGCCTCCGCTGGTACCGCCACTGGTGGCACCACCACCTCCGCTGGTGGTTCCGCCGCCGGTACCTCCGGCACCGCCGACGGCGTTGCTGAACGTGCCGTTCGCTCCGGCCGTTCCGGCGCTTCCGTTGCCGCCCCGGCCGCCGTTGCCACCGTTGCCGTAGTTGCCGCCGGCGCCACCGTTACCGCCCTTGCCGCCACTCTGTCCCGGACCAACCGCGTCCGCGCCACCGCCGCCACTGCCACCGTTCCCGCCGGTGCCGTGCGCGCCGGTGAGGCCCGCGAGACCGCTGGTGGCGGTGTGGGCCCCGATCGCACCCGCGGCGCCACCGAGCCCGCCCAGGCCGACGTTGCCACCGGCCCCGCCGTTGCCGCCGGCGCCGTCGTTGACCCCCGCGACGCCGAACGCGCCGGCACCACCGTTGCCCGCGTTGCCACCGGTGCCGCCGGCCCCG
Organism: Mycobacterium sp. Z3061; assembly: GCF_031583025.1. NCBI lineage: Bacteria > Bacillati > Actinomycetota > Actinomycetes > Mycobacteriales > Mycobacteriaceae > Mycobacterium > Mycobacterium pumcae. The sequence continues at coordinate 2,725,872 of NZ_CP134062.1, forward strand.
CCGTTGCCGGCGGATCCCTGCTGGCCGGCGTGCCCGACGGTCGACGTACCACCGGCGCCGCCATTGCCGCGCCGTTACCGCCGGCTCCACCGCTGCCGCCGTTGCCGCCGCCGGCGCCGCTCCGGCCCGCCGCGGTGCCGTCGGCGCCGCTTAGCCCGTGGCCACCGGCTCCGCCGGCTCCACCGGCTCCACCCGCGCCGCCGTCGCCGGCATAACCGGACACCGTCCCGCCGGCGCCGCCCCGGCCACCGTCCCCGCCGCGGCCTCCGGCGCCGCCTTCGACGCCCGAGCCGCCCGCGACCGTCGCCGACGCACCCGCCTTGCCGGCGGCACCGGCCCCGCCTGACCCGCCGGCCCCGCCATTGCCGTACTGGCCGGCCGCGCCACCGTCCCCGCCGCGGCCGCCCACCATGTTCGGCGACGTCGCCGCACCCCCGCGCCGCCGGCGCCGCCGTTGCCGATGAAGGATCCGCCCCGGCCACCGGCCCCACCGGCAGCGCCGGCGCCACCCGCGCCGCCGCGCCCGCCGTTACCGATCAATCCCGCAGCGCCGCCGGCGCCGCCGGCCATCCCCGCAACGTTGCCCGCCGCGCCGTTGCCACCGTTGCCGAACAACAGTCCGCCCGGGCTGCCGGCCTGACCTGGCGCCCTTCCGTCAACACCGTTACCGATCAGCGGGCGTCCCGTCCCCGCCGCAGCAGGGGCGTTGACCGCTCCGAGCAGGGAGTCCACCGACCAGGCGTTGAATGCCTCGGACGTGGCGTACGCCCCGGCGGCGTCGGAAAGCGCTTGCGCGAACTGGGCCCGAAACGCGTCCACCCGGGCGCTGAGCTGCTGATATTCCCGGGCGTAGCCGGTGAACAACGACGCGATGGCCGTCGACACTTCGTCCTGGGCGGCGGCGGCCAGGCTGGTGGTCCGCGCGGCCGCCGCCGAGTTCGCCGCGCCGATCGCCCGGCCGATGCCGCTCAGATCGCCGGCGGCTGCCGCCAATGACGTCGGGGCCACCACTGCAAATGACATGAAATCTCCCGCCGCGCCGATGCCTGACCTCGTCGTCAGGGTGGCCTTCGCGGACTGAGCAACAGTGGGATAAATGTGGAATCGCCAGCTAGAAGGCGCAATCCTGCGGGTGAGTCCCTCGGCCGTGGCGATGCGCGCACCGCCGACCCACCGGGGACCGCCGGCGGAATCGCCTGGTCACGGGTGCGAATCGGGGGACGGCCGCACACGTGGGAAGATGTTCGGGTGTTGCGCTGGATCACTGCTGGGGAATCCCATGGCCGCGCGCTGGTGGCCATGGTCGAGGGCATGGTCGCCGGCGTCGAGGTGACGTCCACCGAAATCGCCGACGAGCTGGCCCGCCGGCGTCTGGGCTATGGCCGCGGCGCCCGGATGAAGTTCGAGCGCGACGCGGTGACCATGCTGTCCGGCGTGCGGCACGGTGTCACGCTGGGCGGGCCCATCGCGATCGAGATCGGTAACACGGAGTGGCCGAAGTGGGAAACCGTGATGGCCCCCGACCCCGTCGACCCGTCCCAGCTCGCAGACAGCGCCCGCAACGAGCCACTGACTCGCCCGCGGCCGGGACACGCCGACTACGCGGGCATGCTCAAGTACGGCTTCGACGACGCCCGTCCGGTGCTGGAGCGCGCCAGCGCCCGCGAGACCGCGGCCCGCGTCGCCGCGGGCACTGTGGCCCGGGCGTTCCTGCGCCAGGCGCTGGGCGTCGAAGTGCTCTCGCACGTCATCTCCATCGGCGCGTCAGAGCCATACGCCGGCCCGCCGCCGCGACCCGAAGACCTGGCCGCGATCGACGCCAGCCCGGTCCGCGCGTACGACGAGGACGCTGAGAGGTCGATGATCGCCGAGATCGAGGCGGCCAAGAAGGACGGCGACACCCTCGGTGGCGTGGTCGAGGTGGTGGCATCGGGCCTGCCGGTCGGTCTGGGCTCATTCACCAGCGGGGACAACCGGCTGGACAGCCAGCTGGCGGCCGCGGTGATGGGCATCCAGGCGATCAAGGGCGTCGAGATCGGTGACGGTTTCGAAACCGCCCGCCGTCGTGGCAGCCGGGCCCACGACGAGATGTACCCGGGGCCCGACGGGGTGGTCCGCTCCACCAACCGGGCCGGTGGGCTCGAAGGCGGTATGACCAACGGCCAGCCGCTGCGGGTGCGCGCCGCGATGAAGCCGATCTCCACCGTGCCGCGGGCGCTGGCCACCGTCGATATGGCCACCGGCGATGAGGCCGTCGCCATCCACCAGCGCTCAGACGTGTGCGCGGTGCCGGCCGCCGGAGTGGTCGTCGAGACCATGGTGGCGCTGGTACTGGCCCGCGCGGCGCTGGAGAAGTTCGGCGGCGATTCGCTGGCCGAAACGCGCCGCAACATCGAGTCCTATCAGCGCACGGTCGCCGAGCGGGAGGCGCCGGCCGCCCGCGCCGCCGGAAGCTAGCCGACATGGCTCCCAGGGCGGTACTCGTGGGACTGCCGGGTTCCGGCAAATCCACCATCGGGCGTCGGCTGGCCAAGGCGCTCGGAGTCGGCCTGCTCGACACCGACGCCGCCATCGAGCAGCGGACCGGGCGCACCATCGCCGACATCTTCGCCACCGACGGCGAGCCGGAGTTCCGCCGCATCGAGGAGGAGGTGATCCGTGCGGCGCTCGAGGAGCACGACGGCGTGCTGTCGCTGGGCGGCGGCGCGGTCACCAGTCCGGGGGTGTGTGCGGCGCTGGCCGGTCACACCGTCGTCTACCTCGAGATCAGCGCCGCCGAAGGCGTACGGCGCACCGGCGGTAACACGGTGCGGCCGCTGCTGGCCGGGCCCGACCGCGCCGAGAAGTTCCGTGAGCTGATGTCCAAACGTATTCCGCTGTACCGCCGGGTCGCGACGATCCGGGTGGACACCAACCGCCGTAACCCCGGCGCGGTGGTCCGCTACATCGTGTCGCGACTGCAAACCCAGGTAGAGGCCACCAAATGACAGACAAAGCACCGGTCACCGTCGAGGTGGCCGTCGACCCGCCGTACCCCGTGGTGATCGGCACCGGGCTGCTCGACGAGCTGCTCGAGCAACTGGCCGGCCGGCACAAGGTTGCCATCCTGCATCAACCGGTGCTTGCGCACACCGCCGAAAAGATACGAACACGCTTGGCGGACAACGGGGTTGACGCACACCGCGTCGAAATACCGGACGCCGAAGCGGGTAAGGAGTTGCCGGTCGTCGGCTTCATCTGGGAAGTGTTGGGGCGCATCGGGATCGGGCGTAAGGATGCCCTGGTCAGTCTGGGCGGCGGGGCCGCCACCGATGTCGCCGGTTTCGCCGCTGCCACCTGGCTGCGCGGGGTGTCGATCGTGCACGTGCCCACCACGCTGCTCGGCATGGTCGATGCGGCCGTTGGCGGCAAGACCGGCATCAACACCGAAGCGGGCAAGAACCTGGTCGGCGCGTTTCATCAGCCGCTGGCCGTCCTGGTCGATCTCTCGACGCTGAAGACGTTGCCGCACAACGAGATCGTCGCCGGCATGGCCGAAGTGGTCAAGGCCGGGTTCATTGCCGACCCGGTGATCCTCGACCTCATCGAGGCCGACCCGCAGGCGGCGCTGGACCCCGAAGGCGAGGTGCTGCCCGAACTCGTCCGGCGGGCGATCGCCGTCAAGGCCGAGGTGGTCGCGGCCGACGAGAAGGAATCCGAGCTCCGCGAAATCCTGAACTACGGCCACACATTGGCCCACGCGATCGAACGCCGCGAGCGATACCAGTGGCGCCACGGGGCCGCGGTGTCGGTGGGGCTGGTGTTCGCGGCCGAGCTCGCCCGGCTCACCGGCCGCCTCGACGACGCGACCGCCGCCCGCCACCGCGACATTCTGACGTCGCTGGGCCTGCCGGTGAGCTATGACCCCGACGCGCTGCCGCAGCTACTGGAGTACATGGCCGGTGACAAGAAAACCCGTGCCGGTGTGTTGCGGTTCGTGGTCCTGGACGGACTGGCCAAACCCGGCCGGCTGGTGGGGCCCGACCCGGGTCTGCTGGTGACGGCCTACGCGGGAGTGTGCGCGCCATGACGATCAACGTGATCAACGGACCTAACCTGGGCCGGCTCGGTAAGCGCGAGCCCGCCGTCTACGGAAGCACCACCCACGACGACCTGGTCGCCCTGATCGACGCCGAAGCCGCCCAACTCGGCCTGAAAGTCGTTGTGCGGCAGAGCGACAGCGAAGCCGAGCTACTGGACTGGATCCACCGGGCCGCCGATGCGAGCGAGCCGGTGATCCTCAACGCCGGCGGTCTGACCCACACCTCGGTGGCCCTGCGCGACGCCTGCGCGGAGTTGAGCGCACCGCTGATCGAGGTGCACATCTCGAATGTGCATGCGCGCGAGGAGTTTCGGCACCACTCCTACCTCAGTCCGGTCGCGACCGGGGTGATCGTGGGTCTGGGGGTCCAGGGCTACCTGCTGGCCCTGCGCTACCTGGCGGCCGGGTAGCTACTTCTTGTCCGGCTTGTCGAGGTTGATGACCTCGGTCTTGGCGTCACTGTTGTCGCCGGTGCGGATCACCTCGGTCTTGTCCTCGTGACCGTGGTTGCCGGTGCGGATGACCTCAGTCTTGGCGTCGTCGCCGTGGTCGCCGGTGCGGATCGTCTCGGTGGGTGCTTCGCGTTCGCGCTCGACGGTGGCCACCGACGACGTCCGCTCCTCGGTCTGGCCGCCGGACGTCCGGATCTCGCCGGTCGGGCTGTCGTCCCCGCGCACCGCGGAGAACACGTCGGTGTCGGCGCTGCGATCGCGGTGCGGGTCATGGTCGGGCTTCTCGACCGGGGGAGCGTTGCGGTCGATGCGCCACCGCCCGATGGCCACGCCGACGATCGCGAACAGGAACACGATCAGCGCCGTGAACGCCGCGAAGGTTGTTAGCTCGTTGATCAAACCGCCGGTGTAGATGCCCTTGTAGAAGATGGCGATAATCCAGGCCACCAGCCCGCTGACCACTCCGGCCACCAAACCGCCCAGCAACCAGACCATGGCCAGGTCCTCGCGCCGGTCCGGGTCCGGGTTGGCCTTGGCGTCGGCGCGGCCGTCGAAATAACCCCACACGGCCGCACAGATGACGAAGATCGTCAGAAGCACCACGCTGATCAGCGCCGACTGGGTCTGCCACGCGTTGATCAGCGCCCCTTGAAACAGGCGAAGAACGACCATCCCGGCGGCAAAGACCAATCCACGCAGCATCCACTTGTTCATGGGCAAACAGCGTAGCGAGTACGGTCAAGGGTCGTGACACATTCCCAGCGCCGACACAACCTGAAAACCAAAATCAGTGCCGCCGGACTAGACGCGATGCTGGTCACCGACTTGATAAATGTCCGCTATCTATCCGGTTTCAGCGGGTCCAACGGCGCGTTGCTGGTGTTTGCTGACGACCGCGAGGCGGTACTGGCCACCGACGGCCGCTACCGCACCCAGGCGGCGCAGCAGTCACCTGATCTGGAGGTGGCCATCGAGCGGGCCGTGGGACGTTATCTGGCTGGCCGGGCCGGCCAGGACGGCGTCGGAAAGCTCGGGTACGAGAGCCACGTGGTCACGGTCGACGGCCTGGACGCGCTGGCCGGTGAACTCGACGGCCGCACCACCGAACTGGTGCGCGCGTCGGGGACGGTGGAGACCCTGCGAGAGATCAAAGACGCGGGTGAGCTGGCCTTGTTGCGGCTGGCCTGTGAGGCGGCCGACGCCGCGCTGACCGACCTGGTGGAACGGGGCGGTCTGCGGCCGGGCCGTACCGAGCGTGAGGTCAGTCGCGAACTGGAAGGCCTGATGCTCGATCACGGCGCCGATGCGATCTCGTTCGAGACGATCGTGGCCGCCGGCCCGAATTCGGCCATCCCGCACCACCGGCCCACCGACGCGGTGCTGGCGTCGGGCGATTTCGTCAAGATCGATTTCGGTGCGCTGGTCGCGGGCTATCACTCCGACATGACCCGCACCTTTGTGCTGGGCAACGCCGCCGATTGGCAGCTGGAGATCTACGAGCTGGTCGCCGAGGCGCAGCGAGCGGGCCGGAAGGCGCTGCACCCGGGCGTTGAGCTGCGCGACGTCGATGGCGCCGCACGCCAGCTGATCGCTGACGCGGGCTACGGCGATCACTTCGGTCACGGCCTGGGACACGGAGTGGGCCTGCAGATACACGAAGCGCCGGGCATCGGAGCGACATCGTCCGGAAAGCTGCTTGCGGGCTCGGTGGTGACGGTGGAGCCGGGCGTCTACCTACCCGGCCGTGGCGGTGTCCGCATCGAGGACACGTTGGTGGTGCCGAGCGCCATCGCGCACCACCCCGAACACGCTCCGGAACTGTTGACGCGGTTCCCGAAGGAATTGGCCATCTTGTAGCCGAGGTCGGGTTTCGGCAACCCCCGGACCTACGGGGCGCCCTGTCCGCCGGAGCCGCCGACGCCGCCGCTGCCGCCCACGTAGCCGGAGGGGGCTGTTCCTGCTCCGCCCGCGTCGCCGGCGTTGCCGGGGTTGCCCGACGAGCCCGTCCCTCCGGAGCCACCGGTGCCTCCCGTACCCCCTGGTCCGCCGGGAGCGAGGATGTAGCCGTGTATGTCGTTACCGCCGATGCCGCCCTGCCCGCCGGCACCGCCGGTCCCTCCGGCGCCTCCGTCGCCGGCCTGGGCGCCGTCGTAGGCGCCGCCGTTGCCGCCGGTGCCGCCGACACCGCCGACACCGCCGACGCCGCCGGCGCCGGATTGCGCGCCCAATTGCAAACCCCCATACCCGCCCGGCCCGCCGTCTCCGCCGTCACCGCCGGTGTGGCCGTTCGCGCCGATTACGCCGTTGCCGCCGCTGCCGCCTTGACCGCCGGTGCCGCCTTGGCCGCCAATCCCGGCTGCGTCGCCGAGGAAGGAGGTCCAGCCGCCGAAGCCGCCGGTGCCGCCCTGCCCTCCGCGGCCGGGAAGCCCCGTGTTCGGCGTTCCGACGGTACCGCCGGTCCCGGCCGGGCCGGCCGCACCGCCGTTGCCGCCGTTGCCACCGATGCCGCCGGTTCCAGCGTTGTTGCCGCCGTTGTCAGAGCCGCCGAAGCCGCCCAGGCCGCCAGCGCCGCCCTTGCCGCCGTCGCCGCCGGCGCCGCCGGTTGCGCCGGGCACGGCGGTGCCACCCGCACCACCGGCGCCGCCTGCGCCGCCTTGGCCGCCGGCGCCACCGGTACCACCGGCGGGACCCGTACCGCCCCCAAAGCCGTCACCGCCCCCACCGCCTTTGCCGCCGGCCCCGGCCGTGTGACCGCTGACGGTGGTGGCACCGCCCTGGCCGCCGACCCCGCCGTTGCCGCCGGCGCCGCCGGCTCCGGCAGTGCCGCCTAGGCCGCCGGTGCCGACGGCGCCGCCAAAGCCGCCCAGGCCGCCCCAGCCGCCGGAACCGCCGGGGCCGGCGTTGTTGGTGCCGTCGTCGGCGAGGCCGGCGTTGCCAGCGCCGCCGTGCCCGCCCGGACCGCCGTCGCCACCGCTGCCGTTCGTGGCGAAGATGCCGACATTGCCACCCAATCCTCCACGCCCGCCGTCACCGCCGTTGCCACCAGGGCCGCCGTCGCCACCGGGGCCGCCGTGACCCCCGGCGCCGCCAAAAGCGGGCACCAGGCTGTTGCTGGGACCGCCGGCCCCGCCGGCCCCGCCGGCACCGCCCGCGCCGTTGGCGACGACGCCGTCTCCGCCAGCTCCGCCCGCTCCGCCGTGCCCGCCGCTGCCGTATAACAGCTGCGCGCCGGCGCCGCCGGGACCGCCGGCCCCGCCCGAGCCGACCGCGCCTGTCGCAGAGGTCAGGCCCGCACCGCCCGCTCCGCCATTACCGCCCCATCCGGCGATGAGCCCGCCGGCCCCGCCGGCGCCACCGTTGCCGCCGGTCGGGGAAGAGACGTTTGCCGCGTTCCCGCCGGCGCCGCCGTCGCCGCCGTTGCCGATCAGGCCGCCCGACCCGCCCGGCCCGCCCGCTCCGCCGATCCCACCCGCTCCGCCGTTGCCGCCGTTGCCGATCAGGCCGCCCGACCCGCCTCGACCACCGACACCGCCGGGCGCAGCCGATCCACCGTCGCCGCCGTTGCCGATCAGCCAGCCGCCCTCGCCCCCGGCTGCTCCGGTGCCTGGCGCGCCATCAGCGCCGTTGCCCACCAGTGGACGCCCCGTCAGGATCTTCACCACCGAGAACTGCCCAAGAATGTCCAAAACGGACTCGTTCGCCGCCTCGGCGGTCGCATACGCGCCTGCGGCGGCGTTCAAAGCCTGGCTGAACTGCTCCTGCAGCAGCGTCATGCGCACGCTGATTGCCTGATATTCCCGGCCGTAGGCGCCGAACAACGCAGCGATTGAGGTCGACACCTCGTCCTGGCCCGCGGCAAGTACCTCGGTGGTCGAGGCCAGCGCCCCGGCATTGGCTGCCGCCAGCTGCGATCCGAGGTTACCCAGGTCCGTGAACGCTGCCGCGATGGCCGCTGGCGCGGCAATGAGGTATGGCGGCATCTCATCCCCGTTCTCGGATCGGTCTGTGCTGACGGCGCCACTGCGCGCGGTGTTCTCGCCGATCGACGTCGTGCAATCGTCACTCGCGTCGAACGGGGCGGTCTAAGTAGTGCGCTACGCAGATTCATGCGGTTTCGGTGCGGCGCTGGTGGGGCTTTGAAGCTCGGCCCCGGACTGCCGCACTCGCATCCGGGTAAATCCAACAGATTGGCCGTTAGCCCATTCCCTACACATAGCCGTTCCCTAAACAATGGCCATCCCTGGGGAGCTCGACTGTGGCGACCGCTGCGGACTTCAAGAACGGACTTGTCCGCCCGGACCGCCGACCCGATCTCGCTCAAGTCCGCGGCTGCCGCCGCCAAGCCCTTGGGCCGACTGCGGTTGGCCCGTTGCGTGGTCGATCAGAACTGGCGCGTGCGCCGAGCTGCCGAACGCTTCCAGGGCTCGATCAACACAGCGGCTCGCTGGGTTGAGGGCTATCGCGAATTAGGTGAGGCCGGGGGGTAGGGGCCTGCAGATACCTGTATGGCGGGCATTCAAGCAGTGTGCCGGTACAATCCTTAAGGGCTTCGTAGTGACGCTGGAGCCCGGCATCTATTACCCGGCCGCGACGGTGTCCGCGTCGAGGACACAGTGGTGGTGGTCTCGGAGACACCAGCCGCCTCGCTCAGCGCCGGACCGGAATTGTTGACCCGGTTCCCGAAGGAACTGGCCATTGTGTAGGAGATTTAAAGGACGTGGCGAGCACTGCTGACTTCAAGAACGGACTTGTCCTGGTCATCGACGGCCAGCTGTGGACCATCACCGAGTTCCAGCACGTCAAACCCGGCAAAGGCCCCGCCTTCGTGCGGACCAAGCTGAAGAACGTGCTCTCCGGCAAGGTCGTCGACAAGACCTACAACGCAGGAGTCAAGGTCGACACCGCTACCGTCGACCGGCGCGACGCCACCTACCTGTACCGCGACGGCTCGGACTTCGTCTTCATGGACAGCGAGGACTACGAGCAGCACCCGCTGTCGGAGTCGCTGGTCGGCGACGCCGCCCGGTTTCTGCTCGAGGGGCTCCCGGTGCAGGTGGCGTTCCACAACGGCGCGCCGCTGTACCTCGAGTTGCCGGTGTCCGTCGAACTCGTGGTCTCCCACACCGAGCCCGGCCTGCAGGGCGACCGGTCCAGCGCGGGCACCAAGCCGGCCACTGTGGAGACCGGCGCGGAGATTCAGGTGCCGTTGTTCATCAACACCGGCGACAAGCTCAAGGTGGACACCCGCGACGGCAGCTACCTGGGGCGGGTCAACACCTGAACATGCCGGATGACAAAGCGAGCAATCAGCGGCCGTCCCGGCCATCCCGCCCCGCGCGCCCGTTCAAGGGCCGGCACTTGGCCCGCAAAGGCGCGGTGGAACTGCTGTTCGAGGCGGAGGCTCGCGGCCTGAGCCAAGTCGAGATGGTCGAGATGCGCACGGCGCTGGCGCAGTCCAACCCGGACGTGAGCCCGCTGCTTCCGTACGCGGCAGTGGTGGCGCGCGGTGTCGCCGAGCACGCGGCCCACGTCGACGAGCTGATCACCTCGCATCTGCAGTCCTGGAACCTGGACCGCCTGCCCGCGGTGGATCGCGCGATTCTGCGGGTCGCGGTATGGGAGCTGCTGTACGCCGACGACGTGCCGGAGCCGGTCGCCGTCGACGAGGCCGTGGAACTGGCCAAGGAACTTTCCACCGACGATTCGCCGGGCTTCATCAACGGCGTGCTGGGCCAGGTCATGCTGGTGACGCCACAGATCCGCGCGGCCGCCCGAGCCGTGCAAGGAGGTGCCTCGTGACCCGGCTGGAACTGCGTGTCGTCCTGGCGGTCCTGGCGGCGGTCACGGTCGTCGTGGGAGCGGTCATCAGTGCCGCATTCGACTGGACCATCCTCGCCTCGGTGCTGGCGATCTTCGGCCTGGGCGTGGGTGCCGCGGTCTACCACACGGTCGAGCGCCTGATCCTGGCCCGCCGCATCAGTACCGTGCGTACTGCTGCCAAGCCGCTGCAGCCGCTGCTGCCGGTGATGGCGGCCATCATGGGTCTGACCCAGGGTGTGGTGCGTTCACTCGGCGACGTCACCGATCTGCCCGGTCGCCGCTTCGAACTGCCGCAGCTTCCGTTGTTCAAGTGGATGGAAAACCCGCTGAGCAAAGGCAATCGACAGATCATCGACAGCGACGACGAGTTGGACGGCTGATCACCCGCTGAACCCGGGCCGTCAAAATTCCGGATCGAAATGATCGCGCTTTGCGCGCGGGCGCGACACAATGGCCGTTGGTTACCAACGGAAAGCGGTCGACGGTGAAGTCAATGAAGGGCCCGGGCGTGCTGGCCTGCGCCGGGACGGCGCTGGCGGTTCTGGCCCCGGCCACCGCGCACGCCGACGGCTTCGACTTCTTCCAGACACCGTCGGGCAACATCGCCTGTGCGATGGGATTGTTAGACGGTTCAACACTGGTCGACTGCGAGATCAGCGACCACACCTGGGCGGCGCCGGCGCGCCCGACTCCGTGCATGGGGGCCTTCGGGGATCGGATCAGCATGCGGCAGGGGAGTGCGCCCAGGCTGACCTGCCACAGCGATACCGTCCGGGGGACCGGCTACCCGGTTCTGCAGTACGGCCAGTCCCGCTCCCGCAACTCGGTAACCTGCGAAAGCGAGCAATCCGGTATCACCTGTACCGACAGCGGTACGGGCCACTACTTCCAACTTTCCCGCGATACCTACGAGCTGCACTGACGCTCAAGAACAGGTGACGACATGAATCGAGACAGTGCCCCCAAGCGACGGCTTCGCGTCTCCGCCCTTGCGGCGGTGGCCAATCCGTCGTACACGCGCGTCGACACCTGGAACCTGCTGGACGACGCCTGCCGCCACCTGGCCGAGGTCGACCTGGCCGGTCTGGACAAGACCCACGATCTGGCGAAGGTGAAGCGGTTGATGGACCGGATCGGCGCCTACGAGCGGTACTGGCTGTATCCCGGCGCCGCGAACCTGGCCACCTTCCGGGCGCACCTGGAAAGCCTGTCCACGGTGCGCCTCGCCGAAGAGGTGTCGCTGGCTGTGCGACTGCTCTCCGAATACGGCGACCGCACAGCATTATTCGATCTTTCGGCACCCCTGGCCGACCAGGAACTGGTGGCGCAGGCCAAGCAGCAGCAGTTCTACACCGTGCTGCTGGCCGATGATGCGCCGTGCACGGCACCGGACTGCCTGGCCGACGCGCTGCGCCAACTGCGTAACGCCGCGGAAGACATCCAGTTCGAGATCCTGCTGGCCCCCAGTGTCGAGGACGCGATCACAGCGGTCGCGTTGAACGGGGAGATCCAGGCCGCCATCGTCCGCCACGACCTGCCGCTGCGTTCGCGGGACCGGGTGCCGCTGATGAACACCCTGCTCGGCTGCAATGAAGACACCGGGGTGTCCGATCGGTCGCACGACTGGATCGAGTGCGGCGAGTGGATTCGCGAACTGCGGCCCCACATCGATCTCTACCTGCTCACCGACGAGTCGATCGCGGCCGGCGGCGACGACGAACCCGACGTCTACGACCGCACCTTCTACCGGCTCAACGACGTCACCGATCTGCACAGCACCGTGATCGCGGGGCTCCGGAATCGTTTCTCCACACCATTTTTCGACGCTCTTCGCGCCTACGCGGCGGCGCCGGTGGGCCAGTTCCACGCGCTTCCCGTCGCCCGCGGCGCCAGCATCTTCAACTCGAAGTCCTTGCAGGACATGGGCGAGTTTTACGGCCGCAACATCTTCATGGCCGAAACATCCACCACCTCAGGCGGTTTGGATTCGCTGCTGGATCCGCACGGCAACATCAAGAAGGCGATGGACAAGGCCGCGGTCACCTGGAACGCCAACCACACCTACTTCGTCACCAACGGAACCTCCACCGCCAACAAGATCGTCGTGCAGTCGTTGACCCGTCCGGGTGACATCGTGCTCATCGACCGCAACTGCCACAAATCCCACCACTACGGCCTGGTGCTGGCCGGGGCGTACCCCCGCTACCTGGAGTCGTACGCGCTGCCGCAGTTCGCCATTTACGGGGCGGTGCCGCTGAGCACCATCAAGAAGGCGCTGCTGGATCTCGAGGCGGCCGGGCACCTGGACAAGGTGCGCATGCTGCTGCTCACCAACTGCATCTTCGACGGTGTCGTGTACAACCCCCGGCGGGTGATGGAAGAGGTGCTGGCGATCAAGCCCGACATCGTCTTCCTGTGGGACGAGGCCTGGTATGCGTTCGCGACCGCCGTGCCGTGGGCCCGGCAGCGCACCGCGATGGTGTCGGCCGAGCGGCTCGAGCAGATGCTCGCGTCACCGGAATACGCTGAGGAATATCGCAATTGGAAAGCCTCGATGGAAGGGGTGCCGCGCGAGGAGTGGGTAGACCGCCGGCTGCTGCCGGACCCCGCCAAGGCCCGGGTGCGGGTGTACGCGACCCACTCCACCCACAAGTCGCTGTCCGCGTTCCGGCAGGCCTCGATGATCCATGTGCGCGATCAGGACTTCAACGCCCTGGCCCGCGACGCGTTCGGCGAGGCGTTCCTGACGCACACCTCCACGTCGCCGAACCAGCAACTGCTGGCGTCGCTGGACCTGGCGCGCCGGCAGGTCGACATCGAGGGCTTCCAACTGGTCCGGCAAACCTACGACATGGCGCTGGTATTCCGGCACCGGGTTCGCAAGGACCGCTTGATCAGCAAGTGGTTCCGCATCCTCGACGAGGCCGACCTGGTGCCCGAGGAGTACCGGGCATCGCACGTCAGCTCCTACCGCGAAGTCAGGCAGGGCGCACTCGACGAGTGGAACGAGGCCTGGCGTTCGGATCAATTCGTCCTGGACCCGACGCGGGTGACGCTGTTCCTCGGCAAGACCGGGATGAACGGGTACGACTTCCGCGAGAAGATCCTGATGGACCGCTTCGGCATTCAGATCAACAAGACCTCGATCAACAGTGTGCTGCTCATCTTCACCATCGGCGTCACCTGGTCGAGCGTTCACCATCTGCTCGACGTGCTGCGCCGGGTGGCTACCGACTTCGATCGCACCCAGGCCGCAGCCAGTGCCGCTGACTGGAAACTGCACGAGCGCCGGGTCGAGGAGATCACCGAGGACCTGCCGCACCTGCCCGACTTCAGCCAGTTCGACGTGGCGTTCCGGCCCGACGAGGGCAGCGTGTACGGCGACACCCGCTCGGCCTTCTATGCCGGGTATGAGGAGAAGGACCGCGAGTACGTGCTGATCGGCACCGCGGGGCGACGTATTGCCGAGGGAAAGACGTTGGTTTCCACCACATTCGTGGTGCCTTATCCGCCGGGCTTCCCGGTGCTGGTGCCAGGGCAGGTGGTGTCCAAGGAGATCGTGTACTTCCTGGCTCAGCTCGACGTCAAGGAGATCCACGGCTACAACCACGAGTTGGGTCTGTCGGTGTTCACTCAGGAGGCGCTGAGTCGGATGGAGGCCGCCCGTGCCGCGGTCACCCAAGCCGCCAAGGTGTCCGGCAACGGGTCGTCGGAACCGGCCCGGGCGCCTGAAGCGCCGATGTTGGCCAGCGAGCACTCGGTCCAGGTGAACTGACGCTCGGCGCGTCAACCGAGGCTGTAATCGCGATTTACGAGGCTGGTGAGGGCCGTCGTAACAGTCTCGGCCAATCAGGTTCGGCTCACCAGGATCGAAAGGCCGGACGCTCGACTGTGGTGGCGTAATGGTCCGGTGACGCCGAGGTTTGGGCTGGTCGCCAACGGACCCGGCCTGGCGCAATAGTCTCCCGCAGTCGGCACCCGTCATCGCGGTCCCTCGGCAGCCCCCTGACCTGCATTAGCGTGACGGCGTGGCCGAAGCAGTGCCGATCCAGGGAGCCCGGGCCGACCGGGCGCGCCGCACTGCCGACGTGTTGCGTCAGCAAATCCACGCCGGTGCCTACGCTGACGGCTTGCCCGCGGAGAACGTGTTGGCCGCGGAATTCCTGGTGTCGCGCAACACCATTCGGGAGGCGCTCGCGGTGCTGAAGAACGAGGGGCTGATCGACCGCGGACCCAGGGTCGGCACCCACGTGGCGCAGCGCAAGTACGAGCACGGCCTCAACACCCTGCTGGGGCTCAAGGAAACCTTCAAGAACCAGGGCGAAGTACGCAACGAGATACGGGCGGGGATGCTGGTGGCCGCGCCCCCTTCGGTCGCCCGCCGGCTCCGGCTGCGGGCAGGTGAACACGCGGTGTTCATCGAGCGGCTGCGGTATCTCGGTAACCTGCCGCTCAGCCTCGACTTGACCTATCTCGTCCCCGACATCGGCACCCAGATCCTGGGGCACCCGCTGGAAGACAACGACCTGTTCGCGCTCATCGAACGGGTGAGCGGACAGAAGCTGGGCTCGGCGTCGTTGGCGCTGGAGGCCATTCCCGCCGACGCGCACTCGGCGGCCACGCTGCAAGTGCCTGACGGTGCACCGCTGTTGATGCTGGAGCGGCTCACCAGCCTCGACGACGGCAGGCCCGTCGACCTGGAATACATCCGCATGCGCGGTGATCGAATCACCATGCGCGGCAGTCTCATTAGGAGCAAACCGTGACGCTGGTCAACAACATCCGGGCCGACGTGCCGGTCACGGTAGACGAGTCGCTGTGTATCGACGGCTGCACTCTGTGCGTGGAGGTGTGCCCGCTGGACGCGCTGGCGATCAACCCCGACACGGGTAAGGCGTTCATGCATGTCGACGAATGCTGGTACTGCGGACCCTGCGCGGCGCGCTGCCCGACCGGCGCCGTCACCGTGAACATGCCCTATCTGCTGCGCTGACCTCAGGACCAGCCGTGAAAAGACCCGCCATTCGTCTGGTGTCGGTCGTGATGACCGTCGCCGCGATCACCTCCGGGTGCTCGCTGGAATCGCTGGCCGAATCTTCGGGTGTGGTCAGCGTCGTCGTCGGCTACCAGTCGAAAACCATCAATACCGTCACCGCCGGCACGCTGCTGCGCGCCCAGGGCTACCTCGAGCGCCGACTGTCGGATATCACCTCCCGCACCGGTACCAGGTACGCGGTCCGCTGGCAGGACTACGACACCGGCGCGCCGATCACCGCGCAGATGCTGGCCGAGAAGATCGACATCGGGTCCATGGGTGACTACCCCCTGCTGATCAACGGCTCCAAGACGCAACCGAACCCGCTGGCGCGCACCGAGATGGTGTCGGTCACCGGCTACAGCCCCAAGGGCGCGCTGAACATGGTTGTGGTGAGCCCGGATTCACCGGCGACCACGCTCGCCGAGTTGGCCGGGGCCAAGGTGTCGGCCAGCGTCGGGTCCGCAGGGCACGGCACCCTGGTACGCGCACTGGACAAGGCCGGGGTGGCGGGGGTCGATGTGCTCAACCAGCAACCGCAAGTCGGTGCCTCGGCGCTGGAATCCGGACAGGTACAAGCACTTTCACAATTCGTCGCTTGGCCCGGGCTGTTGGTGTACCAGAACAAGGGCAAATTGCTCTACGACGGCGCCGAATTGAACGTGCCCACGCTGCACGGTGTGGTGGTCCGGCGCTCATATGCCGGCAACCACCCGGAGGTGCTGGCCGCGTTCTTGCAGGCTCAACTGGACGCCACCGACTTTCTCAACGCCAAGCCGCTGGAAGCGGCGCGCATCGTCGCCGGCGCCAGCGGGTTGCCGCCCGAGGTCGTCTACCTCTACAACGGCCCGGGCGGCACATCATTCGACACCACGTTGAAGCCGTCACTGGTGGACGCACTGAAAAGTGATGTGCCGTACCTGAAGTCGATCGGTGACTTCGCCGACCTCGACATCGGCGGATTCGTCCGGGACGAACCACTGCGCGCGGTGTTCGGGGCCCGCGGACTGGAATACGACGCGGCGCGGGCGCGCACGACGAACCCGTCGGCCTTGGCCGGCGACCCCGCGCTGGCCAGCGAATTGTGGCTGGACGGAACGGATGCCACGCAGGCGATCGCCACTCCGACCGCTTTACTACAGGCGATCCGGGCGGCGACGGCCCGCGGCGCCAAGGTTCGCGCAGCCTACGTACCGGACACCGAACTGGGCACCCGGTGGTTCGCCGACAAGGCGGTCTGGGTCCGCGAGGGGGGCGACTACCGCCCGTTCGGCACCGTGGCCGGAGCGCGCCGTTACGCGGCAGCGCATCCGGGCGCCGTGACGGTGAGTTATCGACAAGCACTTGGAGGTTCGTTATGACGGCCGAGTTGACGGACCGGGTAACCGGGTCCGTTCCGGTCCCCGCCCCGGTGGCGCCGCGGCGAACCCCCTCTCGGTGGCGCTCGCGCCTGCTGCGGTTGGCGTCGGTCGTCGCCGCGATCGGGCTCTGGCAGCTACTCACCGCCGGCAAGGTGCGGTTCTGGTTGCGGTTCGACACTCTGCCGACCGTCACCGAGATCGGGCACGCGCTGACGCGACGGCTGGGTGCCTACGAGTACTGGCTGGATCTGGCGCAGTCAGTGTTGCGCATCCTGACCGGCTTCGGGCTGGCCGCCGCGGCCGGTGTCGCCACCGGCGTGCTGCTGGCCCGGTCACGCACGTTGGCCGATGTATTCGGCCCGCTGACCGAACTGGCCCGGCCGATCCCCGCGATCGCGGTGGTGCCGGTGGCCATCCTGCTGTTCCCGACCGACGAGGCCGGCATCGTGTTCATCACCTTCCTGGCCGCCTACTTCCCGATCATGGTCAGCACCCGGCACGCCGTGCGGGCACTGCCCACGCTGTGGGAGGACTCGGTCCGCACCCTGGGTGGCGGCCGCTGGGAGGTGCTGACCCGGGTGGTGCTGCCGGGGATCCTGCCGGGTGTCTTCGGGGGCCTGTCGGTCGGGATGGGAGTTGCCTGGATCTGCGTGATCTCCGCCGAGATGATCTCGGGTCGGCTCGGCGTCGGGTACCGCACCTGGCAGAACTACACCGTGCTGGCCTATCCGCAGGTTTTCGTCGGAATCATCACAATCGGCGTGCTGGGGTTCGCGACATCTGCAGCGGTGGAACTGGTGGGCCGCCGGGTCACCCGGTGGCTGCCACGAGGGGAGGAGACCAAACGATGACGGAGGGCATGAGTCTTGAGCTGGACCGGGTCCGGTTGTCCTACACCGGTGTTCCGGTGATCGACGGCCTGAGCCTGACCGTGCGCCCGGGGGAGATCCTGGTGCTCACCGGTCCGTCCGGTTGCGGAAAGTCGACGGTGCTGCGCGCGCTGGCCGGACTTCTGGCACCTGACGACGGACGGGTGGTGGCCGACGGCACGATAGTCACGGGCACCTCCGGTGATCGCGGAATGGTGTTCCAGGACAACGCCCTGCTGCCGTGGCGCTCGGTCCGCTCCAACATCGAGCTGGCGTTGCGGCTGCGTGGTGAGCCGCGTGGGGCCAGGCGTACCCAGGCTCAGCGCTGGATCTCCGAGGTCGGTCTCAGCGGGTTCGGTGACTATCTGCCCAAGAGCCTGTCCGGCGGCATGCGGCAACGGGTGCAGTTGGCCCGCGGCCTGGCCGGGGCGCCCCGGGCGGTCATGATGGACGAGCCGTTCGGAGCGTTGGACACCCAAACCCGCGCTGCCATGCAGCGGTTGCTCATCGACACCTGGCGGGCCCACCCGACTACCGTCGTGTTCGTCACGCATGATGTCGACGAGGCGTTGACGCTCGGGGACCGGGTCGCCGTGTTGGGCCACGCCGGCCGCCCGCTGCGCGCGCTGCTCGACGTGCCGGAGCCACGAACCGATCGGTCGCGCCCGGCGTTGCGTGCGGAAATCATTGCCGCACTAGATTATCCGGTGGCGGTATGATGCAGATTCCCGCTGTCGAACCACAACTCCGGCTGGACTGCGACGTGCTGGTCATCGGCGGCGGCACCGCGGGCACCATGGCGGCGCTCACCGCCGCCGAGCACGGTGCGCAAGTGCTGCTGCTGGAAAAGGCGCACGTACGGCATTCCGGCGCACTGGCGATGGGCATGGACGGGGTGAACAACGCCGTGATCCCCGGCAAGGCCGAGCCGGAGGATTACGTCGCCGAGATCACCCGCGCCAACGACGGAATCGTCAACCAGCACACCATCTATCAGACGGCCACCCGCGGGTTCGCAATGGTGCAGCGACTCGAGCGTTACGGCGTCAAGTTCGAAAAAGACGAGCATGGCGAGTACGCGGTGCGCCGGGTGCACCGGTCGGGCTCCTACGTGCTGCCGATGCCGGAGGGCAAGGACGTCAAGAAGGCGCTCTACCGGGTGCTGCGGCAACGCTCGATGCGCGAGAAGATCCGGATCGAGAACCGCCTGATGCCGGTGCGGGTGCTGACGGAGGCGGGCCGGGCGGTCGGTGCGGCCGCGTTACACACCCGCACCGGAGAATTCGTTGCGATCGGGGCCAAGACGGTGATCCTGGCGACGGGAGCGTGCGGACGACTCGGCCTGCCGGCGTCGGGGTACCTGTACGGCACCTACGAGAACCCGACCAACGCCGGCGATGGTTACTCGATGGCCTACCACGCCGGCGCTGAGTTGTCGGGAATCGAGTGCTTCCAGGTCAATCCGCTGATCAAGGACTACAACGGCCCGGCGTGCGCGTATGTGGCCAATCCGTTCGGCGGTTACCAGGTCAACGCCCTCGGCGAGCGGTTCGTCGACTCCGACTACTGGTCGGGACAGATGATGGCCGAGGTCAAGAGCGAGATCGACTCCGCCCGGGGGCCTATCTACCTCAAGGTGTCCCACCTGCCCGACGAGACGCTCACGGCGCTGGAGAACATCCTGCACAGCACTGAGCGGCCCACCCGGGGTACCTTCCACGCCAACCGCGGCCACGACTACCGCACCCACGACATCGAGATGCACATCTCCGAAATCGGTTTGTGCAGTGGACATTCCGCATCCGGCGTCTGGGTGGACGAACATGCCCGCACCACCGTGCCGGGCCTGTATGCGGCGGGCGACCTGGCCTGCGTCCCACACAACTACATGATCGGCGCATTCGTCTTCGGCGATCTCGCCGGTGCCCATGCCGCCACCCACGCTACGGAAGTCGCGGCACCGCAACAGCTTCCGGAGAAGCAGTTGCGCGAGGCGCATGAGCTCATCTACCGGCCGCTGCGCCATCCGGACGGCCCGCCGCAGCCGCAGGTGGAGTACAAGTTGCGGCGCTTCGTCAACGACTACGTGGCCCCCCCGAAGTCCGCGACCAAGTTGTCGATCGCCGTGCGCACCTTCGAAAGGATGCGGGAGGAAATCGCCCTCATGGGTGCCGGCACACCGCACGAGCTGATGCGCGCGGTCGAGGTGTCGTTCATCCGCGACTGCGCGGAGATGGCCGCCCGGTCCTCGCTCACCCGGACCGAATCTCGCTGGGGCCTCTACCACGACCGTTCCGACCTACCGGCCCGCGATGACGCCGAGTGGGGCTATCACCTCAACCTGCGCAAGGATCCCGGCGGAGACATGGTGTTTCTCAAGCGCCCGGTGGCTCCCTACTTCGTGTCGGTGCCGGAGTTCGACGGACTGCCACCGCTGGATCAGAGCGTGCAGCCCGTGCAGCAACCGCCGCTGGCGGGCGCCCGGGCCCCGGGCACTACCCGGTCCCGGATCGCCACCGCCGCCGCCATCGATCCGCCGTCGCCACGCATCGCCGAGGTCCTTGCTCTGGAGGAACCGGAAATGGACGACCTGGGACCCTACCTGGCCGACGTCGATGCGGTCGTGCGGCGAACCGCGGTGGTCACGCTCACCGAGCACATGCCCGACGGATATGCACCCGCATTGTTCGCCGCGTTGGACGACGACGACGCCACCGTGCGCCGTGCCGCTGCCGACGGAATTCGCGAGCTGGTCGAGGTGCTGCCAGATCCGGCAGGCGCCCGCGCACACCTGAGCTCGCGCGACACGGTGGTACGCGCCGCCGCCGTCTATGTGCTGGCGGCGCGCCGGGGCGGTTCCGTCGCGGAATACCGGCGCGCACGAGAGGATTCCGACCACCGCGTGCGTATAGAAGCAATACGCGCACTGGTATCGGTCGACGACGTGGTCGGCGTGATCGCGGCAACTCGTGACGATAACCGGGAAGTCCGTATCGCTGCTGCCGCCGGTCTGGCCACGTTGGGCAACGGCGCGAGCGCGGTCTCTGCGCTGATCGGTGACACCGACCCGTTGGTGCGTGCCGCCGCGCTGGCGGCACTGGCCGAATTAGGCTGCAGTGAAGCCGATTTCGCTTCCGTGGAGCAGGCGCTTCGGGCACCCGCGTGGCAGCTGCGGGTCGGCGCGGCCCGCGCGCTGGGGGGCGCCGGCGCGGACTTCGCGGTGCCGCGATTGACCGAGGCGCTCGGCGACGCACATCTCGACGTGCGAAAGGCGGCTGTCCTGAGCTTGACTCGGCTACCCGGCGAACCAGCCATCCGCGACGCGCTCGGTATCGCGCTGAAGGATACCGACGCCGACGTACGCGCCTACGCCAGGCGGGCGCTGGAGCGGGTAGGCGCGTAACACGCCGGTTTCGACGGGAACTGACGGAACGGCCACCTCACCGATATGGGCGGTGCGACCATAGGACGCACCAGTCTCGGAAGGTCCGGCGATGAGCAATTTGCTGTATCTCATATTCGGCGTGGTCGCAACGCTGGTTGGCGTGTGGTTTCTGGTGAAGGCTGTTCGCGAGTGGCGACTGGGGGAGAGCAGCAGTGCCTGGCCGACTGCGCCGGGTCGGGTGACCCACATCGAGCTTAAGCACAGCGACGACACTGCGACCTTTCACGTCGAATACCGCTTTAAGGTCAACGGTGTTCGGTACTACGGCGACGTGCTGCAGATGGGCCAGCCTCCGCTGTCGAAGGCGCGGAACGAGGCGCTGATGAATCGCTACGCTGTGGGAACCGAGGTCGAGGTTCACTACGATCCGGATGACCCGTCGACGGCGGTCCTCATTTCGGGTGGGGGGAGCAAGATCCAGTCGTGGGCGGGTTCCGCGGTGCTCTTCCTCGGTGTTGGCATCTATTTCACAGCGGTGACGATTCGACCGGTCCTGGCGTCCGAGGGATCCGCGGACGACCGGCGGATGTCGTTGCCGAACGTTCCCTACTACGTCCTCAACGACCCCAGGGGTGTTGCGGTGGCCGCTGACGGCGCCGTCTACGTCTGCGACGGACCGCCGAAAACGTCGTGGACGCCGATCGGGCCGATAGGACCGCCGGGGATGCCGGGACTGCCGACAACGACAGCGCCGATGCCGGGGATGCCGAACCCCCCGTCTGCGGGGTCGGCCGCGCGACTGCTTCGGTTGACGCCGGATTTGATCAATGGCACCAGTGCGGTGCCCCGAACCCTGCTGGGCGCGCCCAATGGTCTGGCGGTCGACAGCAGCGGAAAGTTGTACGTCACCGACGGCGGTCAACTGTGGGTATACGCCGTCGATAGCGACCAGACCCTCACCGGGGCTACGCCGCTGCGAGGCGCGGAAGCAGTTGGAGTGGCGGTGGATTCGGCTGGGACCGTGTACGTCACCCAACCATCATCCGGAAGAGTGCTTCGACTGCCTGCCGACGCCAAGACCGCGAGCGAATTTTTCAGATCGCCCGACAATGGTGCGGCGACCGACGTCGCCGTCGACAGCGGGGGCAATGTGTATGTCACCGACTCCCGCAATAGTCGGGTATTCAAGATCGCGGCTGGCGGTAGCCCGAGCGAGCTTCCCTTCCAAGGCATATCGCATCCCGAGGGGGTGGCGGTGGACAGCGCAGGCAACGTCTATGCCGTCGATGCGGGCAATCACCGAGTCATGAAGTTGGAGCCGAATTCGCGCACCGCTACCGACTTGTTGTTGGACGGGCTTACCGATCCCTACGATGTGGCAGTCGACAGCGCAGGAAATGTGTTGGTCACGGACAAGGGAAGCGAGTACCTACTGAAATTTCCCCGACCTCAGCGGTAGCCACGTTCGGCGGCCGCGGCGCCAGCGGCATCGGCGCCCACTCAGCGCCTCAGCGCATGATCCTGGCGTAGATCAGGCTGTCGTGCGGTTCGGGACCCATCGTCGGGTACACCGCGTGCCGGCGCAGCCGGCCTTCCAGCGAGAACCCGGTGCGCTGCAGCAGCCGCGCTGATCGCGCGTTGTCGACGTGGCAGGTCGCCCAGACCCGGAACACGGCGGTGTCGGCGGCCAACTCGTCCACCACCAACTTGAGTGCCTCGGACATGTAGCCCATGTCCCACCAGTTCCGGCCCAGGCAATAGCCGATCTCGACGGAATGGCTGACCGGACGACGGCAGCTGATCAGCCCGACGATGTCGCCGGTGCGGCGCAACGTGATGACCCAGTTCCGGTCGTTCTTCGTCGAGATGAGTTGCTCGATGAGCACCCGGCGGGTCTCCACCGCATCGGGGTGGGCGGTCCAGAGCAGGAACCGGGTGACTTCGGGATCGCCGGACACGCTTTCGAAGATCTCGGCGGCGTCCTCGACGACCGCCGGCCGCAGGTGCAGGCGGGGTCCGTCGAGGTGCGTCGGCGGCCGCTCGTAGGAGTAGCCGCTCACGACAGCCCGAGTGCGCGGTAGGTGTGGCGGACGAAGTTGGGCTGGGCGGTCCGCAGCCGCGCCAGGACCGGGTTGCCCGCGACCGCCGCCGCCGCGTTCGCGGTCAGGTCGGGGCAGTACTGGATGAGGTACATCAGAATCAGGTCCGCGCTCGGGTCGGCCTGCCACCAGGTCCCGTACGCGCCGGGCCAACTGAACGTTCCGACGCCGCCGGGGCCGAACAGGGGAGTGGCCCTGGCGGGATCGGTCACCACCGACAGGTTCAGCCCGAATCCCCGCCCTACCCAGTAGGGCGAACCGAGGAAGTTGTGCCGCTTCTGTTCCTCGGTCAGCCGGTCGGTGCGCATCTGGCGCACCGACTCCGGGGACAGCACCCGGACACCGTCGACCGACCCGTCGCCCAGCAGCATTCGCGCAAACCGCAGGTAGTCGTCGGCCGTCGACCACAATCCGCCCCCGGCATTGCAGAACGACGGTGGCTTGACGTGCGGCGGACCCATCACGTCGTGGCGCAACTGGTCGTGTTCGTCGTGCCGGTACATCGTCGCCGCCCGCGGACGCGACTCGGGCGAGACGAAGAACCCGGTGTCCGGCATGCCGACCGGGCCCAGCACCCTATCGTCGAACACCTCATAGAGCGGCTTGCCGTCGACGCGGGACGCGATCACTCCCAGCACGTCGATGGAGTGGCTGTAGGTCACCTTCTCGCCGGGCTGGTGCACGAGCGGCAGCGCGGCCAGCTCGGACAGCCACACGTCCGAACCCTGGTTGAACGGCAGCCGCAGGTAGGCCCGCGCGATCGGTCCGGTCACCGAGAAGCCGTAGGCCAGGCCGCTGGTGTGGGTCAGCAGATCTTCGATCAGGATGGCGCGCCGGGCGGGATGGGTGCGGTCCAGCGGGCCGTGCGGGTCGTCGAGCACCCGCACCTCCGCGAGCTCCGGAACCCATCGGGCGATCGGGTCGCGCAGCGCGAGCTTGCCCTCGTCGACCATGCTCATGATCGCCGCCACGGTCACCGGCTTGGTCATGGACGCGATACGGAACAGCGTGTCCCGTTGCATCGGCAGCTTTGCCTCGACGTCGCGGTAGCCGATCTCGTTGACCTGCAACAGTTCTCCGCGCTGCCAGACGACGGTGACCGCTCCCGACAGCAGCCCGGCGTCGCAGACCTCACGAATGGTCGCCTGATTGCCGTCGAGATTCACCGGCATGAGGTTAGCTCCTCGAAGTAATTGGCGCACACGTGGGATCACCTCCGCCGCATCGATGAAATCTGTGTGAATTCCGCAAAGATCAGCGAGGCCCGAAGGGGCGCCTCAGATCCGGCGACAGTTACTTCCGCGAATCTGTTTGCAGCGCATCGGCCCCGTGTTACTGTCGCGCTCTCCGGCAAAAGCTATCTGGTGAACGTGCTGAGAGGGCAGTGACCTGCGGTTGACCGCAACGTCGTTGCTGGTGAACCAGGGTGCGGGTGTGCAGTCACCGAGATCCGCGACCGTTGGGCGTGGACCGGACACCGGGCCTCGTTCAAACCACATGACGAAGGTAGCGACTCGCTGCTCATCACCACCGGTTGGATAACTCAGCAAAGGCTGGCCATGAATGGCTTGATGTCACAAGCGCAAATCTCCCACCGACGTGTCTCCCGTCGACCCTCGACTCCGGTTGTTGCGATCGTGTTCGCAGCAGCGCTCGTCGCGGCGATCGCCGGATGCGGACACAAATCCTCAACCGCGACCTCCCAGACTTCGGGTTCATCGGGAACCTCTGCTGCGACGTCGTCCGGGGCTACATCCGGGGCATCCGGAACATCCGCGGCCCCGTCGCCGGAAGCGCAGCAACTCGTCACGGACGCCTCCAAGGCGACCACCGCGCTGCACTCACTGCACGTCAACCTGCAGACCACCAACATCACCACCCTGCCCATGGAAATGGTCAACGCTGACGTCACCAACCAGCCGGAGGGCAACGGCCAGGCCGTCGGTGACGCCATGATCCGGCTGCAGCCCAAGACCCCGGCGGTACCCAAGCAGTTCATCGTCACCAACAAGACGATGTACACGAAGAACGAGGCCGGTGCTTACACCTCGGTGGGGCCGGCGGACAAGATCTACGACCCGGGTGTCGTCCTGGACAAGGAAAAGGGCCTCGGCGCGGTGATCGGCAAGGTCTCCAACCCGCAGTCCGGTGGCAGCGAGACGATTGACGGCGTGGCCACCACCAAGGTGACGGGCACCATCGACCCCGCGATCATCGACCCGCTGGTGCCGCAGATCGGCAAGGACGCGAAGGGTCCACTGCCGGTGACCTTGTACATCGCCGACGTGAAGGCGCCGGGCGCGCCGGGAACGCCGCCGAGCGCATACCTGGTCCGGATGGTGATTGACAAGGACCAGGGCCACGTCACCATCACGCTGTCCAATTGGGGAGCCCCGGTAACCATCCCGAACCCCGCCGGGTAACAGGTTCCGGGCCACAACAAGTGAACTCCGGATCGAGGACCGGCCCGACAGTGCGGCACGCCGATGGCGTCCGTACCGCGGGTCGGTTCTCGTCCGTGGTTCTCGATCGGCAGCGACGGGGGCGGCCTGCTGACGGCACGGGGGATTCCGGACACACCCAGGTCGGGTGAGTGTGTCTGGCGTGGCGGTGTTTTCGTGAGCCGCACGTCCTTTGAGAATCCGCCGAGAATCCTTTGAGGCCGCGCTCTAACTATTGGGGCCAGCTCGCCGGAAAAGCCGGCGTGCAGCCGATTTCACCCCAACAGATTCGCAGGAGCACGAATGACCAACGACCTTCCTGATGTTCAGGAGCGTGGCCCGAGTCCACACCTGGGGCCGCCGCCGGGTGGGCCTCCCGTGCTCCCGGATGTGTGGGTGTACAACGGGCGGGCCTACGACCTCAGTGATTGGATATCCAAGCACCCCGGTGGCGCCTTCTTCATCGGTCGCACCAAAAACCGCGACATCACCGCGATTATCGCCTCCTACCACCGCGACCCGGCCGTTGTGGAGCGGATCCTGGAGCGCAAGTACGCATTGGGCCGCGACGCCACTCCGCGCGATATCCACCCCAAGCACAACGCGCCGCCGTTCCTGTTCAAGGACGACTTCAACAGCTGGCGCGACACCCCGAAATACCGCTTCGACGACCAAGAAGACCTGATGCACCGGGTCAAGGCGCGACTGACCGAGCCCGCGCTGGCCGCCCGGATCAAGTGGATGGACCGCCTGTTCAACATCGTGGTCGCTCTGCTGGCGGTCGCCTATTTCGCCGTCCAGGGCGTGCGGCTGGTCCAGCCGACGTGGATGCCGCTGTGGGCGTTCGTGATTGCGATGGTCCTGCTGCGCAGCTCGCTGGTCGGGTACGGCCACTACGCACTGCACCGCGCCCAGCGGGGCCTGAACCGGGTGTTTGCCAACACCTTCGACTTGAACTACATCGCGCTGGCGTTGGTGGTCGCCGACGGGCATACGCTGCTGCACCACCCGTACACCCAGAGCGACGTGGACATCAAGAAGAACGTGTTCACCATGATGATGCGGCTACCTCGGTTGTATCGCGTGCCGGTGCACACCCTGCACAAGTTCGGCCACCTGGTCACCGGCATGGCCATCCGGATCGCCGACGTGTGGAACATGACGCGCAAGGTCGGTGTGCAGGAAGGATACGGAAGCTGGCGTAACGCGCTGCCGCACTTTCTCGGTTCATCGGGGGTGCGCCTGCTGCTGGTGACGGAGATGGTGGTCTTCCTGGCGGCCGGCGACTTCTGGGCCTGGGCCCTGCAATTCGTGGCGACCCTGTGGGTCAGCACGTTTCTGGTGGTGGCCAGCCACGAGTTCGAGGACGAGGACGCCGATGAGGTGGCCGGCCAGGACTGGGGTGTCGATCAGGTCGAGCACGCCAACGATCTGATGGTCGTCGGGAACCGGTACGTCGACTGCTTCCTGTCGGCCGGGCTCAGTTCACACCGCGTCCATCACGTACTGCCGTTCCAGCGCAGCGGATTCGCCAACATCGTCACCGAGGACGTGCTGCGCGAAGAAGCGGCCAAGTCCGGCGTCGAGTGGTTACCCGCCAAGAGTTTCCTCACCAACCGGTTGCCCAAGCTGTGCCGCACCTATCTGCTGTCGCCGTCGCGTGTCGCCCGGGAGAACCAGTGGGGCGTGTTGCGCGAGCACCTCTCGCCGGCTGCCTGGAAAGAGAGCGCCCACTACGTAGCCGCCGGTTTCGTCGGAATCGGGTCGGTATGAGCACCGCAGCCGAAAGCGGCATCGTGTCGCCACCCGCAGAGCAGTCCGCGATCGATCTGGCCCAGCTGCCGCCCGCGCCACCGACGACGGTGGCGGTCATCGAGGCCATCGCGACCGGCGGGCCGCAGCGTGAGGTCGGGCAGACTTCGGCCGCCGCTCATGTCGCCGGGCTCTTCGTCGATCCCGAACAGCGGGAACGGATTCCGCGGTTGTATCAAAAGACGCGGATCGACAGCCGCCGGATGGCGGTCGACCCGCTCGATCCCGAGTTCGATGCGTTCCGGCGCAGTCCCGGAACCATCCGGGAGCGGATGGACCTGTTCTTCGACCACGCGGTGCCGCTGGCGGTCGACACGGCTCGGCGCGCGCTGGCCGGACTGCCCTACCAGACAGACGAGATCGGGCTACTGGTGTTCGTCACCAGCACGGGGTTCGTCGCGCCGGGAGTGGATGTCGCGGTCGTCAAGGAACTGGGGTTGTCCCGCTCGGTGTCGCGGGTCGTGATCAACTTCATGGGATGCGCGGCCGCGATGAACGCGATCCGTACCGCCGCGACGTATGTGCGCGCTCACCCGAGCATGAAGGCTTTGGTGGTGTGCATCGAATTATGTTCGGTCAACGCGGTTTTCGCCGATGACATCAACGACGTCGTGATCCACAGCCTGTTCGGTGACGGGTGCGGGGCACTGGTGATCGGTGCCAGCCAGGTGCAGCAACCGCTGCCGGCCGCCAGCGTGGTGATTCGCACCAGCTTCAGCCAACTGCTCGATGATGCCGGCGACGGCATCGTGCTCGGTGTCAATCACAACGGCATCACCTGTGAGCTGTCCGAGAATCTGCCGGACTACATCTACCGCGGGGTCGAACCGGTGATTGCGGAGGTGTTGCGGGACAACGGCTTAGCGAAAACAGATATCGATCTGTGGGCCGTCCATCCGGGCGGGCCCAAAATCATCGAGCAGTCCGTGCGATCACTGGGTATTTCCGCCGACTGTGCTGCGCAGAGTTGGGAGGTGCTGGCCCGGTTCGGCAACATGCTGAGCGTGTCACTGATCTTCGTGCTGGAAATGATGGTGCGGCAGGCGGAATCGGCCAAACCGATTTCGACGGGCATAGCTTTCGCGTTCGCGCCGGGCGTCACCGTCGAGGGCATCCTCTTCGACATCATCCGGCGGTGAGTGAGATGACCCGTGTCTTGTACCGCTCGCTGATGAGCGACAACCTGCGCTGGGACGCACTGCGATTGCGCGAGGGCGACATCATCATCTCCACGCCGTCGAAATGCGGGATGACCTGGATGCAGCGGCTGGTGTCCCTGCTGGTTTTCGACGGGCCGGCCCTGCCGGGGCCGCTGTCGACCGTGTCGCCCTGGTTCGACCAGACCATCCGGCCGCTCGACGAGGTCGTCGCCGTTCTCGAGGCGCAGACCCATCGCCGGTTCATGAAGACGCACACTCCGCTGGACGGCCTCGTGCTCGACGAGCGGGTGACATACATCTGCGTGGGACGAGATCCGCGGGATGCGGCGGTGTCGATGTTGTTCCAGACCGCCAACATGGACCGGGACCGGATGCGGGTGCTGCACGATGCCGCCGTACCGGTCCACCACCGGCACGGCCCGCCGGGACCCGAACCTCTGCACGAACCCGCCGAGCGCGGTCCGATGGAGGAGTTTCGGGATTGGATGGAGGGTCCGGCGCACCCACCCCCAGGGGTCGGGTTCGCGCCACCCAAGGGGATCGGCACGCTCGCGAACATTCTCGACCAATTCGGCAAGACCTGGGAGCGTCGGCAGCTACCCAACGTCGCGCTGTTCCACTACGCCGACCTGCAGCACGACCTGGTCGGTGAGTTGATCCGGCTCGGCGCGGTGCTGGGTTACGACGTCAGCCAGGACCGGGCGCGGGAGTTGGCCCGGGACGCCTCGCTGGATGCGATGCGGTCGCGCGCCGCGGACGTAGCGCCGAACACCACCGACGGCATCTGGCACAGCAACGAGAGGTTCTTCCGGAACGGCGGCTGCGGAGAGTGGCAGCACTATTTCGGCCCGGCCGAGTACCGGCGTTACAACGACCGGATCAATCAGCTGGCGCCGCCGGACCTGCTCGCGTGGGCGCATGAGGGTCGGCGGGGGTGGGATCCCGCGCGCTGATCGTGTCGTTGTCCGAAGCCATTGAGGGTGAAATCTGGAATGCTTCCAGTGTCATTTTCAGCGTTTTGTAAAGCAAATTGTCACGCGGAAGTCTTCTTATCACAAATACATAACAGGATAATTTCACTTCTATAACGCCACGCGCAATCATCGCGAATGTTTATACGCTCCACTGATCTCGCGAAGCTAAACGTCGTGTGCACGGGTTCCGCCGATTTTTGCAGCGGAAAAACGTCTTTCACTTGATGAATGCAAACGGCTGGCGATACGGAGGACCACAATGTCGTATGTACTGGCGATGCCGGAGGCGATCACTTCGGCGGCCGCGCAGGTGTCCGATATCGGTGCTGTGGTCAGCGCAGTGAACACGGCCGCTGCACGTTCCACCACCTCGGTGTTGGCGGCGGGCGCCGACGAGGTGTCGGGGGCCATTGCTGCGCTGTTCGGCTCCCACGGGCAGGCCTATCAAGCGATCAGCATCCAGGCGGCCGCAGTGCACGAGCGATTCGTGCAGGCGCTCAATACGGGCGGAAGCGCTTATGCGGCAGCCGAATCGGCCAATGTCGCTCAGCAAGTTCTCGACGCGATAAACGGACCCACCCAGCTGCTCCTCGGTCGCCCCCTGATCGGCAACGGCGCCGACGGCGCGGCAGGTAGCGGCGCCGACGGCGGGGCCGGCGGGCTGCTGTACGGCAACGGCGGGGCCGGTGGATCGGGTGCGGCAGGTCAACAGGGTGGCAACGGTGGTGCTGCGGGTTTGATCGGCAATGGTGGGGCGGGTGGGAATGGCGGCAACGCCTGGCTCGGCCCTAACGGCGAGTTCGGCATGGCCGGAGGCGCGGGCGGCAAAGGAGGTGCCGGCGGCTGGCTCCTCGGCGACGGAGGGACCGGCGGCTCTGGCGGCGCCGGCTTTCGGGGCGAAATGGGTCCCGCCCTCGCGGTAATTGGTGGAGCCGGGGGCAACGGCGGCCACGGCGGTGCCGCCGGATTGATCGGCGCGGGTGGAGCCGGGGGTTTGGCCGGGACCGGTGGTATCGGCGGCACGACGATGAGTCCGTCAGGCCCGCAGGCCATTGGCAGTGCGGGTGGGATTGGTGGGATAGGTGGGGCAGGTGGGCACGGTGGGTGGTTGTGGGGTAGTGGCGGGATGGGCGGCTACGGCGGGGGAGGCGGTCTGGGCGGAGAGGGCAATGTGCCTGTCGGGGCCGCGGGCGGAGCCGGCGGGGTAGGCGGTGCCGGCGGAAATGCGGGTCTTTGGGGCAACGGTGGTGACGCCGGGCAGGGTGGGGTCGGCGGTCAAGGCGCGATATTTGGGCCGGCGGGGGGTTCCGGCGGCCTGGGCGGTGCGGGTGGTGCTGGAGGTTCTGGCGGCTCCTTGTCCGGCAATGGTGGGGCGGGCGGCGCCGGGGGAGCAGGCGGGCTCGGCGCGGCCAGTGTCGTCGGACTACCCAGTGGGGACGGCGGCAAAGGCGGCGTTGGTGGGACCGGTGGTGTGGCCGGACTGATAGGCAACGGCGGGGTCGGCGGGGCCGGTGGGCATGGCGGGGCCGGTAGCGCCGGTATCGACCCGACATCCGCAGGCTCGGCCGGCGGGGCTGCCGGCAACGGCGGCACCGGCGGGGCCGCCGGCGCGGGTGCTCGTGGCGGAATGCTGTTCGGACATGGCGGTGCAGGTGGCATCGGTGGGGCCGGCGGGGTCGGTGGGTCGGGTGGCAACGGCACGGACGGCGCGGTCGGGGGAGCCGCCGGCGCCGGCGGCACCGGTGGAGCGGGCGGCACCGGTGGCCTCGGCGGTGACGGCGGGATGCTCTACGGCGACGGCGGGGCCGGCGGCACCGGAGGGAGCGGTGGGCAAGGCGGAAACGCTGGCTCCGGTGGGCTTGGTGGCGGCCCTGGCAAAGGTGGCGACGGAGCCGCCGGCGGTTCCGCCGGCGCCGCAGGCAGTGGCGGCAGGGGCGGTTCCGCTCGGATGATCGGCGACGGTGGGGCGGGAGGATCCGGCGGGACAGGCAGCAACGGTGGTGACGGGGGACCCGGAGGCGGTGGTGACAACGGCGCCGGCGGGAACGGCAGTTGGGGCGGGGCGGGCGGCAGCGGCGGCGGCGGCGGAACACTGATCGGCAATGGCGGCGCCGGCGGGTCCGGCGGCGGTGGCGGCAAGGGTGGCCGGATCGGCATCGGCCCAGGCAACGCCCTCGGAATCCCCGGCGGCGACGGCGGCGACGGCGGCAATGGAGGTTACGCCGGCAACGGCGGACTGCTGTACGGCAACGGCGGAGCGGGCGGCGCCGGCGGCGCCGGCGGGCACGGCGGCGCCAGCGGCGTCGGCGCTACGAGCGATGGTGGCGACGGAGGGGCCGGGGGCAACGGCGGCACTGCACAACTGATCGGCAATGGCGGGTCCGGCGGCGCGGGCGGGTCCGGCGGGGCCGGTAACAGCGGCGGGACGGATGGGGCCGATGCGACTGGCGGGCTTGGCGGCAACGGCGGGTCGCTGTTCGGCAACCCCGGGATAGCAGGCTTACCCGGCTAATCTCGCCGAAGCGCGCGCACGTACCAGAAAGTCATCTCGACATCGGTGCCGTCCATCTCACGGTTCAGCGTGACCTGATCGGCCGAGTCGATGTCCCACCCGGCCCCGCCGAGCACGTCGTGCAGCGTCTGCTCGGAGACCGACGGACGCGGCCACTCCTCGCTGGGCGGGTTGGCATCGGAGAAGCAGCTGATCAGCAAGGTGGCGCCCGCCCTGGTGGCGCGATGCACCGCCGCGGCGTAGCTGCGCTTTCCGTCGTCGTCCAGGCAGTGGAACATCCCGGAGTCGATGACGGTGTCGAACCGGTCGGAGTAACCATCGAGTCTGGTCGAGTCGGCCGCCGCGAAAGTGATGTCGACGCCGGCGTCGTGGGCGCGACGTTCGGCGGTGATCAGCGCCGTCGGGGCGATGTCCAGCCCCGTGACGTGATAGCCCTGCTGAGCCAGGTAGATCGCGTTGTCGCCGAGCCCGCAGCCGATGTCGAGCACGTCGCCGTGCACCCATCCGGCGTTGTGCCAGGCGACGACGTTCTCCTTGGGCGCCTTGGTATCCCACGGCGGGGTGTGCACCGGAGGAAGGCCTTCGCCGGGGCTTTCGCCGCGGTAGAGGGCGTCGAAATCGATGTGCGGGGAGGAACTGGAAGAACTCATTTCCGCCAGGGTAGGCCGGTAGCGTGAACAGAGGCCCGGCCCACACGATCGACTGTGCGCTGCGCGCCTTCAGTGTGCGGGTGCTGCGGCATTTCGCGCCGGAAGCCACCGTGGACGCACGCGCAAAGCAGTGAGCGCACATCCGTCGCCCGGGGAGCCCGTGTTAGGCTGCCCCCGCAAGTCGACATCCTTTAACGATCCGTCCGGAGAGGCGGAGAAGGAGGTCAAGATCTCGCATGGGTGCTAGTGATCAGCGGGAATTGATGTCAGCGGCCGACGTCGGTCGCACCATTTCCCGTATGGCGCACCAGATCATCGAAAAGACCGCTCTGGACAACCCGGATTCCACCCGGGTGGTACTGCTCGGCATTCCCACGCGTGGTGTGACCCTGGCCAGCCGGTTGGCCGCCAACATCGCCGAATACAGCGGCGTGGACGTCGGCCACGGCTCGCTCGACATCACGCTCTACCGCGACGACCTGATGATCAAGCCGCCGCGTCCCCTGGAAAACACCTCGATCCCGGCCGGCGGCATCGACGACGCGCTGGTGATCCTGGTCGACGACGTGCTGTACTCCGGGCGCTCCACTCGCTCTGCCCTCGACGCGCTGCGCGACGTGGGCCGGCCGCGCGCGGTGCAACTGGCGGTGCTGGTCGACCGCGGCCACCGCGAACTACCGATCCGCGCCGACTACGTCGGCAAGAACGTGCCCACCTCACGCAACGAAAGCGTGCACGTACAACTCAAGGAAGACGACGGACGAGACGGCGTGGTGATCACCCGATGACCCCAAGACACCTGCTGGCCGCGGGCGACCTGACCCGCGACGAGGCCACCGCGATCCTCGACGACGCCGACCGCTTCGCTCAGGCGCTGGTGGGCCGCGACGTCAAAAAGCTGCCGACGCTGCGCGGCCGCACCGTGGTCACCATGTTCTACGAGAACTCCACCCGCACCCGGGTGTCCTTCGAAGTGGCGGGCAAGTGGATGAGCGCGGACGTGGTCAACGTCAGCGCGTCGGGGTCGTCGGTGGGCAAGGGCGAGTCGTTGCGCGACACCGCTTTGACGCTGCGCGCGGCCGGCGCCGACGCGTTGATCATCCGTCACCCCGCCTCCGGCGCCGCGCACCTGCTGGCCGACTGGACCAGGGTCGCCGACGGCTCTCCGTCGGTGATCAACGCCGGCGACGGCACACACGAGC
Source organism: Mycobacterium sp. Z3061 (assembly GCF_031583025.1). Lineage (NCBI taxonomy): Bacteria > Bacillati > Actinomycetota > Actinomycetes > Mycobacteriales > Mycobacteriaceae > Mycobacterium > Mycobacterium pumcae. The sequence continues at coordinate 2,759,725 of NZ_CP134062.1, forward strand.
ACCCCACCCAGGCCCTGCTGGACGCTCTGACCATCCGGCAGCGCCTCGGCGGTATCGAAGGCCGTCGCATCGTGATCGTCGGTGACATCCTGCACAGCCGGGTCGCCCGTTCCAACGTCATGCTGCTGCACACGCTGGGGGCCGAGGTCGTGCTGGTCGCGCCGCCGACGCTGCTGCCGCGCGGCGTCGAGGGATGGCCCGTCACGGTTTCCAACGATTTCGACGCCGAACTACCTGCCGCCGACGGCGTCCTGATGCTGCGGGTGCAGGCCGAGCGCATGAACGGCGGCTTCTTCCCGTCGGTGCGGGAATACTCCACGCTCTACGGCCTGTCCGCGCGGCGTCAGGCCCTGCTGCCCGATCACGCCGTGGTGCTGCACCCGGGGCCGATGCTGCGCGGCATGGAGATCTCGTCTTCGGTGGCCGACTCGCCGCAATCGGCTGTGCTGCAACAGGTTTCCAACGGAGTGCATGTGCGGATGGCGGTGCTGTTTCATGTGCTGGTCGGGGCGGAGGAAGTCGCGGCATGAGTGTGCTGATCCGGGGTGTCCGGCTCTACGGCGAAGGGGACCCGGTCGACGTGCTCGTCGATGACGGGCAGATCGCGAAGATCGGTGCCGGACTCGAAATTCCCGACACAGCGGATGTGATCGACGCCACCGGGCAGGTGCTGCTCCCCGGGTTCGTCGACCTGCACACCCACCTGCGTGAGCCCGGCCGCGAATACGCCGAAGACATCGAAACCGGTTCGGCAGCAGCCGCTCTCGGCGGCTACACCGCGGTCTTCGCGATGGCCAACACCAACCCGGTGGCCGACAGCCCGGTGGTGACCGACCATGTCTGGCACCGCGGCCGGCAGGTCGGCCTGGTCGATGTGCATCCCGTGGGCGCGGTCACCGTCGGATTGGCCGGGGTCGAGCTGACCGAGATGGGCATGATGCACGCGGGCGCCGCGCAGGTGCGGATGTTCTCCGACGACGGCATCTGCGTACACGATCCGCTGGTGATGCGCCGCGCCCTGGAATACGCCACCGGCCTGGGTGTGCTGATCGCACAACACGCCGAGGAGCCCCGGCTCACCGTCGGCGCCGTCGCGCACGAAGGGCCCACCGCCGCCCGGCTCGGACTCGCCGGATGGCCCAGGGCGGCCGAAGAATCCATCGTCGCCCGCGACGCGCTGCTGGCCCGCGACGCGGGGGCTCGGGTGCACATCTGCCACGCGTCCACCGCGGGAACCGTTGAGATCGTCAAATGGGCCAAGCAGCAAGGAATTTCGATCACCGCCGAGGTCACCCCGCACCACCTGCTGCTCGATGACGGCCGGCTGGTCAGCTATGACGGGCGTAATCGGGTGAACCCGCCGCTGCGGGAGTCCTCCGACGCGCTGGCGCTGCGGCAGGCGCTGGCCGACGGCGTCATCGACTGCGTGGCCACCGATCACGCGCCGCACGCCGAGCACGAGAAGTGTGTCGAGTTCGCCGCCGCGCGGCCCGGCATGCTGGGGCTGCAGACCGCGCTGTCGGTGGTGGTGCAGACCATGGTGCAGCCGGGCCTGCTGGGCTGGCGTGACGTCGCTCGGGTGATGAGCGAAAACCCGGCGCGCATCGTCGGGCTACTCGACCACGGCCGTCCCCTGGAGGTCGGTGAGCCGGCGAATCTGACCGTTGTGGATCCCGAGGGTAGCTGGACGGTCAGTGGGGACGAACTGGCCAGCCGGTCGGCCAACACCCCGTATGAGTCGCTCACCCTGCCGGCCACGGTGACGGCGACGCTGCTGCGCGGGAAGATCACCGCCCGGGACGGGAAGAGCCCGGCATGACGTCAGGCACCCTGGTGGGATCGCTGATCTTCGCGGCGGTCCTGGTGGTGTTGCTGGCGGTGGTGATCCACCTGATGATGAGGGGGTGGCGGCGACGGGCCGAATCGCAGGTCGAACTGATCGGCGAGCTGCCCGGTCTACCGGACGCGGTCGGCGCCCCGGCGGTGAGCACCCGCGGCCTCTACGTCGGCAGTACGTTGTCGCCGGCCTGGAACGACCGGGTGGCGGTTGGTGATCTGGGTTACCGAAGCAAGGCGGTTTTGATCCGTTACCCCGAGGGAATTCTGGTCGAACGCATTCGCGCGCAACCGATCTGGATTCCACAGGAATCTATCACCGCCATCCGCACCGAACGCGGCGTCGCGGGCAAGGTCGCGGCCCGCAACGGGATCCTGGCGATCCGGTGGCGCCTGCCCTCGGGAACCGAGATCGACACCGGGTTCCGGGCGGACAACCGGGACGAGTACGTGCATTGGATAGAGGAGGAAGCCGCGTGAGTCGCGCCGAAAACGTAGTGGGGGCAGCCCATGAGTAAGGCTCTGCTGGTACTCGAAGACGGCCGTGTCTACACCGGCACCACATTCGGGGCGATCGGTGAAACCCTGGGCGAAGCCGTGTTCAGCACCGGTATGTCCGGTTACCAGGAAACGCTGACCGACCCCAGTTACCACCGGCAGATCGTGGTGGCCACCGCGCCGCAGATCGGCAACACCGGCTGGAACGACGAGGACGCCGAGAGTCGCGGCGACAAGATCTGGGTTGCCGGCTACGCCGTGCGCGACCCGTCGCCGCGCGCCTCCAACTGGCGCGCCACCAGCACGCTGGAAGCTGAGCTGGTCCGCCAGCGCATCGTCGGAATCGCCGGTATCGACACCCGGGCCGTGGTGCGCCACCTGCGCAGCCGTGGCTCGATGAAGGCGGGTGTCTTCTCCGGCCCAGCCCTCGCCGAGCCCGCGCAGCTGGTCGAACGGGTCCGCGCGCAGCAGCCGATGCTCGGCGCCGACCTGGCCGGCGAGGTCAGCACACCCGAGACCTACGTCGTCGAACCCGAAGGGGCCCAGAGGTTTACCGTCGTCGCGCTGGACCTCGGTATCAAGACCAACACGCCGCGCAACTTCGCCCGTCGCGGGATCCGCAGCCACGTGCTGCCCTCGTCGGCGACCTTCGACCAGATCGCCGCGATCAAGCCCGACGGTGTGTTCCTGTCCAACGGCCCGGGCGACCCGGCCACCGCCGACCACACCGTCGCGCTCACCCGCGAGGTGCTGGGCGCCGGACTACCGCTGTTCGGGATCTGCTTCGGCAACCAGATCCTGGGCCGCGCACTCGGGCTGTCGACGTACAAGATGGTGTTCGGCCACCGCGGCATCAACATCCCGGTGATCGACCACGCCACCGGCCGGGTCGCGGTGACGTCACAGAATCACGGCTTCGCGCTCGAGGGGGAGGCGGGTCAGTCCTTCGACACGCCGTTCGGCACGGCGCAGGTCAGCCACACCTGCGCCAACGACGGTGTGGTCGAAGGCGTCAAACTCGTTGACGGACGGGCATTTTCGGTGCAATACCACCCGGAGGCCGCCGCCGGACCGCACGATGCGGAATACCTGTTCGACCAGTTCGTCGACCTGATGGAAGGGAACCGCTGATGCCCTTCTGCGCGAACGCGCGTGTCTGTACAGCGACACGCCGAAAATCCCGGACAACCGCGCACGCTCGCGCCGGCAAAGGAGGCTGCTAGTGCCGCGTCGTACTGACCTCAACCACGTGCTGGTGATCGGCTCCGGGCCGATCGTCATCGGCCAGGCCTGCGAGTTCGACTACTCCGGCACCCAGGCGTGCCGGGTGTTGCGAGCCGAGGGGCTGCAGGTCAGCCTGGTCAACTCCAACCCGGCCACCATCATGACCGACCCGGAGTTCGCCGATCACACCTACGTCGAACCGATCACCCCGGCGTTCGTCGAGCGTGTGATGGCCCAGCAGGCCGAGCGCGGAAACAAGATCGATGCGCTGCTGGCCACCCTGGGCGGGCAGACCGCGCTGAACACCGCGGTCGCCCTCTACGAGAACGGCGCGCTGGAGCGCTACGGCATCGAACTCATCGGCGCGGACTTCGAGGCCATCCAGCGCGGTGAGGACCGGCAGAAGTTCAAAGACATCGTCGCCAAGGTCGGCGGCGAATCCGCCCGCAGCCGAGTGTGTTTCACGATGGAAGAAGTTCGCGAGACGGTGGACGAACTCGGTCTGCCGGTCGTGGTGCGGCCCAGCTTCACCATGGGCGGGCTGGGTTCGGGGATGGCGCGCTCGGTCGAGGAGGTCGACCGGATGGCCGGCGCCGGCCTGGCGGCGAGCCCCAGCGCCAACGTGCTGATCGAGGAATCGATCTACGGCTGGAAGGAATTCGAACTCGAGCTGATGCGCGACGGCCACGACAACGTGGTGGTGGTGTGCTCGATCGAGAACGTGGACCCGATGGGTGTGCACACCGGTGACTCGGTCACGGTGGCGCCGGCGATGACGCTGACCGACCGCGAATACCAGCGGATGCGTGATCTGGGCATCGCCATCCTGCGCGAGGTCGGCGTCGACACCGGCGGCTGCAACATCCAGTTCGCGGTCAACCCGAAAGACGGCCGGCTCATCGTCATCGAGATGAACCCGCGGGTGTCGCGCTCCAGCGCGCTGGCGTCCAAGGCCACCGGTTTCCCGATCGCCAAGATCGCCGCGAAACTGGCCATCGGCTACACCCTCGACGAGATCGTCAACGACATCACCAAGGAAACTCCGGCCTGCTTCGAGCCGACGCTGGACTACGTCGTGGTCAAGGCGCCGCGCTTCGCCTTCGAGAAGTTCCCCGGTGCCGACGACACCCTGACCACCACGATGAAGTCCGTCGGTGAGGCAATGTCGTTGGGCCGCAACTTCGTCGAGGCGCTCGGCAAGGTGATGCGCTCGCTGGAAACCACCCGCGCGGGGTTCTGGACGAAACCGGACGCCGAAGGCTCGGTGGACGACGTGCTGACCCGGCTGCAGACTCCCACCGAGGGCAGGCTATACGACATCGAACTGGCGCTGCGGCTCGGCGGGTCGGTGGAGCAGGTGGCCCAGGCCAGCGGCGTCGACCCATGGTTCGTCGCCCAGATCGACGAACTGGTGGCCCTGCGCGCCGAACTCGTCGACGCCCCGGTCCTGGATGCCGAACTGCTGCGGCACGCCAAGCACTGCGGACTCTCCGACCGCCAGATCGCCGCGCTGCGGCCGGAGCTGGCCGGTGAAAACGGGGTGCGCTCGCTGCGCGAGCGCCTGGGCATCCACCCGGTGTACAAGACCGTGGACACCTGCGCCGCCGAGTTCGAGGCCAAGACGCCATATCACTACAGCAGCTATGAACTCGACCCGGCCGCCGAGACCGAGGTGGCCCCGCAGACCGAGCGGCCCAAGGTGCTCATCCTGGGTTCCGGCCCCAACCGGATCGGGCAGGGCATCGAGTTCGACTACAGCTGCGTCCATGCGGCAACCACGTTGAGCGAGGCCGGTTTTGAGACGGTCATGGTCAACTGCAACCCCGAGACGGTGTCCACCGACTACGACACCGCCGACCGGCTCTACTTCGAGCCGCTGACGTTCGAGGACGTGCTCGAGGTCTACCACGCCGAAGAACAGTCCGGCACCGGCGGACCGGGTGTGGCCGGGGTCATCGTGCAGCTGGGCGGCCAGACCCCACTGGGCCTGGCGCAACGGCTCGCCGACGCCGGGGTGCCGATCGTGGGCACCCCGCCGGAAGCGATCGACCTCGCCGAGGACCGTGGCTCGTTCGGCGACGTGCTGAACACCGCGGGGCTGCCTGCGCCCAAGTACGGCACCGCAACCACATTCGAGCAGGCCCGCCGCATCGCCGCCGACATCGGTTACCCGGTGCTGGTACGGCCGTCCTACGTGCTCGGCGGTCGCGGGATGGAAATCGTCTATGACGAGGAGACCCTCAAGGGTTACATCACCCGGGCCACGGAGCTCTCTCCCGAACATCCGGTGCTCGTCGACCGCTTCCTCGAGGACGCGGTGGAGATCGACGTCGACGCCCTGTGCGACGGCACCGAGGTCTACATCGGCGGCATCATGGAGCACATCGAGGAGGCCGGCATTCACTCCGGCGACTCGGCGTGCGCGCTGCCGCCGGTGACCCTGGGCCGCAGCGACATCGAAAAGGTGCGCAAGGCGACCGAAGCCATCGCGCACGGCATCGGGGTGGTGGGCCTGCTCAACGTGCAGTACGCCCTCAAGGACGACGTGCTGTACGTGCTGGAGGCCAACCCGCGAGCGAGCCGTACCGTTCCTTTCGTTTCCAAGGCCACCGCGATCCCGCTGGCCAAAGCCTGCGCGCGAGTGATGTTGGGCGCCAAGATCTCCCAGCTTCGCGAAGAGGGAATGCTGGCCGAATCCGGGGACGGCGGCAGCGTGGCTCCCGACGCCCCGATCGCGGTCAAGGAAGCGGTGCTGCCGTTCCACCGGTTCCGGCGCGCCGACGGCGCGGCGATCGACTCGCTGCTCGGTCCGGAGATGAAGTCCACCGGAGAGGTGATGGGTATCGACCGGGACTTCGGCAGTGCTTTCGCCAAGAGCCAGACCGCCGCCTACGGCTCACTGCCCGTACAGGGCACGGTGTTCGTCTCGGTTGCCAACCGGGACAAGCGATCCCTGGTGTTTCCAGTAAAGCGCCTGGCGGACTTGGGTTTCCGCGTTCTGGCAACGGAAGGTACCGCGGAAATGTTGCGCCGCAACGGAATTCCATGCGACGAGGTGCGAAAACACTTCGAGGCGCCGCAGGAGGGCCGACCGGCGATGTCGGCGGTGGACGCGATCCGGGCCGGCGAGGTCGACATGGTGATCAACACGCCGTACGGAAACTCGGGGCCGCGGGTGGACGGCTACGAGATCCGGTCGGTCGCGGTGGCCGTCAACATCCCCTGCATCACCACGGTTCAGGGGGCGTCGGCGGCGGTGCAGGGCATCGAAGCCGGAATCCGGGGCGACATCGACGTGCAGTCGCTGCAGGAGTTGCACCGCGCCATCGGTACCAGACGGTGACCGGTTTCGGGGCTCGGCTGGCACAGGCGCGGTCGAGTCGCGGACCGCTCTGTCTGGGCATCGATCCGCACCCCGAGTTGCTGCGGGCCTGGGAGCTGCCGGTCACGGCCGACGGCCTGGCCGCGTTCTGCGATGTCTGCGTCGACGCCTACGCGGGGTTCGCGATGGTCAAGCCGCAGGTGGCGTTCTTCGAGGCGTACGGTTCGGCCGGTTTCGCGGTGCTCGAGCGCACGACGGCCGCGCTGCGTGCCAACGGCGTGCTGGTGCTGGCCGACGCCAAACGCGGCGACATCGGGTCGACGATGGCGGCCTACGCGACGGCGTGGGCCGGCGACTCGCCGCTGGCCGCCGACGCCGTGACGGCCTCGCCCTACCTCGGGTTCGGGTCCCTGCGGCCGCTGCTGGAAGTCGCAGCGGCACACGACCGCGGCGTGTTCGTGCTGGCCGCCACCTCGAACCCGGAGGGGCCGACGGTGCAGCGCGCCGACGCCGGGGGGCGCACGGTCGCCCAACTGATCGTGGATCACGTCGGTCAGGCCAACCAGGGGGCCGGCGCCGGCTCCGTCGGCGTGGTCGTCGGCGCGACGGTGCTGCAGGCCCCCGATTTGAGCGAGTTGGGCGGGCCCGTCCTGGTGCCCGGCGTAGGGGCTCAGGGCGGGCGTGCCGAGGCGCTGGCCGGACTCGGCGGTGCCGCGCCGCACCAGCTGTGGCCCGCGGTGTCGCGCGAGGTGCTGCGGGCCGGGCCCGCCGTGGCTGAGCTGCGTGCCGCCGGCGAGCGCATGCTCGAGGCCGTCGCCTACCTCAACGCAGGCTGAAACGCTGGCTGACGGCGCGACACGCGCGAAGCGCCGCGAAAAAGCGTGATCCACGGCACTGCCACCTGCGGTTGTCTGCTGCCACCGACGCCGCCGAGGCGCCGCCAACGCCTCCGCGACCGGCATGACATCCCGAATGTCGGGAAAAACCGCAGGTCGAGGCCATTTTGTCGGCGGGGGCCGGTCCGGGGGCGCCTCGCGCAGCCCACGGTAGGAGGGTTCGCCGACGTTGCTGAGCAAACCGAGCGACGGCGGCGCCCGGCGCGTCGCGGCGGTGCCACGCTGGACAAATGACCCCGAAACCGGGGGGTCGGGTTAGATTTCGTCAGGAAGCGTGGGTACGGTCGTCTGCGCTGGCTGGAGTACCCGGCCAAGACAATGAAGATCGACAGATATCCGAGAAGATATCGCTGAGAGACGGAGGAATCGTGGCCCTTCCCCAGTTGACCGACGAGCAGCGCGCGGCCGCGTTGGAGAAGGCTGCTGCCGCACGTCGAGCACGAGCTGAGCTCAAGGATCGGCTCAAGCGTGGCGGCACCAACCTCACCCAGGTGCTCAAGGACGCCGAGAGCGACGAAGTTCTCGGCAAGATGAAGGTCTCTGCGCTGCTGGAGGCGTTGCCGAAGGTGGGCAAGGTCAAGGCGCAGGAGATCATGACCGAGCTCGAGATCGCTCCGACCCGTCGGCTGCGTGGTTTGGGCGACCGTCAGCGCAAGGCCCTGCTGGAAAAGTTCGGCTCCTAGTCGGGCCACCGACCCGGGAGCGCCGGTGAGCGCCGGCGGGGGACCGGAGGGTACGACGCCTGTTGGTAGGACAGTCGTGCTGTCCGGTCCCTCCGCGGTCGGCAAGTCGACGGTGGTCCGGTGTCTGCGCGAGCGGATGCCGAACCTGCACTTCAGCGTCTCGGCCACGACGCGGGCACCACGGCCGGGGGAGGTCGACGGCGTCGACTACCACTTCGTCAGCCCAGCCCGTTTCCAGCAGCTGATCGATCAGGGTGAACTGCTGGAATGGGCGGAAATCCACGGGGGATTGCATCGATCGGGCACTTTGGCCCAGCCGGTGCGCGCAGCCACGGCAGCCGGGTTTCCGGTACTTATCGAGGTCGATCTGGCCGGCGCCCGGGCGGTCAAGCAAGCCATGCCGGAGGCGCTGACGGTCTTTCTGGCCCCGCCGAGCTGGGAAGATCTGGAGGCCCGGCTGGTCGGCCGCGGCACCGAAACGCCCGAGGTCATCGCGCGGCGGCTGGATACGGCGCGCGTCGAACTGGCTGCGCAGGGCGACTTCGACGTGGTGGTGGTGAACAGTCGATTAGAGTCTGCGTGCGCCGAATTGGTATCCTTGCTGGTGGGAACCGTCCCTGACGCCGTTTAGCGGGTCCCCGAATTTCGATAATCGAGTTTTTCGCCGTTCAAAACCGTTTGAACGCACTACGAACGTCCGAGCACCAGGAGATTTTTTACGTGACCATTCCGCAGTCCGACACGTCGCTGACCGCCGTCGCAGCCGGGGATCAGCTCGATCCGTCGGCCGGTGTGGCGGGCGCCTACGACACCCCGCTGGGCATCACCAACCCGCCCATCGACGAGTTGCTGGACCGCGTCTCGAGCAAGTACGCGCTGGTGATCTACGCGGCCAAGCGGGCCCGCCAGATCAACGACTACTACAACCAGCTCGGCGAGGGCATCCTCGAGTACGTCGGCCCGTTGGTCGAGCCCGGCTTGCAGGAGAAGCCGCTTTCGATCGCGATGCGCGAAATTCACGCTGACCTGCTCGAACACACCGAGGGCGAGTAACAGGGTCTGGCGCCGTGGACAGTGAGCGCAGCAAGCGGATCATCGTCGGCGTTTCCGGCGGTATCGCGGCCTACAAGGCCTGCACAGTTGTCCGTCAGCTCACTGAAGCCGGCCACCGCGTCCGGGTAATACCCACCGAGTCGGCCCTGCGCTTCGTGGGCGCCGCCACCTTCGAGGCGCTGTCCGGCGAGCCGGTGCGCACCGGGGTATTCCAGGACGTTCCCGAGGTGCCTCACGTCCGGCTCGGCCAGCAGGCCGATCTGGTCGTGGTCGCCCCGGCGACCGCTGATCTGCTGGCCCGGGCCGTGGCCGGTCGGGCCGACGACCTGCTGACCGGAACGCTGCTCACCGCCCGCTGCCCGGTGATGTTCGCGCCGGCCATGCACACCGAGATGTGGTTGCACCCGGCCACCGTCGACAACGTCGCCACCCTGCGCCGCCGCGGCGCGGTGGTGCTGGAACCCGCCTCGGGCCGCCTCACCGGCGCCGATAGCGGCGCCGGGCGCCTGCCTGAGGCGGAGGAGATCACCACCCTGGCCCATTTGCTGTTGGAGCGCCACGACGCGTTGCCTTACGACCTCGCCGGCTGCAAGGTGCTGGTGACGGCCGGCGGCACCCGCGAGGCGATCGATCCGGTGCGCTTCATCGGTAACCGCAGTTCCGGCAAGCAGGGGTATGCCGTGGCCCGGGTGGCCGCCCAGCGCGGCGCCGAGGTCACGCTCATCGCGGGGCACACCGCGGGACTCATCGACCCGGCCGGGGTGAATGTGGTGCACGTCAGCTCGGCCGAGCAGCTCGGTAGCGCGGTGTCCAAGCACGCCCCGGAAGCCAACGTGCTGGTGATGGCTGCGGCGGTGGCCGACTTCCGGCCCACCCAGGTTGCCACCGCCAAGATCAAAAAGAGCCCGGACAGCCAACAGGGGCCACCTCCCATCGAACTGGTCCGCAACGACGACGTGCTGGCTGGCGCGGTGCAGGCCCGCTCACACGGTCAGCTGCCCAACATGCGCGCCATCGTCGGGTTCGCGGCCGAGACCGGTGACGCCAACGGCGACGTGCTCTTCCACGCCCGCGCCAAGCTGCGGCGTAAGGGCTGCGATCTGCTGGTCGTCAATGCCGTCGGTGACGGCAGGGCGTTCGAAGTGGACAGCAACGACGGCTGGCTGCTGGCTGCCGACGGCACCGAGTCGGCGCTGCAGCACGGCTCCAAGACTTTGATGGCGAGCCGTATCGTTGATGCGATCGCCACGTTCCTGCACGGGGACGTCGCCGAAGACAGATAACGTGTGCCGGGCAGCGTGGCCCGTCGGGAACCCCCGAGAATTTGCAGACTGGCCGTCGGGTCCGGTTTGCTTGATGGCAGTGAAAAATAATTCGCCTAACTAACAGTTGGGCGGGCATGGACTGGAAGGACGTACCAGGGTGAGCGAGAAGGGTCGGCTATTTACCAGCGAGTCGGTGACCGAGGGGCATCCAGACAAGATCTGTGACGCGATCAGTGACTCGGTCCTCGACGCGCTGCTGGCGGGCGACCCGCGCTCCCGTGTGGCGGTCGAAACGCTGGTGACCACCGGGCAGGTGCACGTGGTGGGTGAGGTGACGACGTCGGCGAAAGAGGCGTTCGCCGACATCACCAACACGGTGCGCGCACGGATCCTCGACATCGGCTACGACTCTTCGGAGAAGGGCTTCGACGGCGCGTCCTGCGGGGTCAACATCGGCATCGGCGCGCAATCCCCGGACATTGCCCAGGGCGTCGACACCGCCCACGAGGCCCGCGTCGAGGGCGCGGCGGACCCGCTGGACTCCCAGGGCGCGGGCGACCAGGGCCTGATGTTCGGTTACGCGATCAACGACACCCCGGAGCTGATGCCGCTGCCCATCGCGCTGGCTCACCGGCTGTCGCGGAAGCTGACCGAGGTCCGCAAGAACGGCACGCTGGACTACCTGCGGCCGGACGGCAAGACCCAGGTGACCATCGCCTACGAGGACAACGTTCCGGTGCGGCTGGACACCGTGGTGGTCTCGACCCAGCACGCCGACGGCATCGACCTGGAAAACACGCTGGACCCCGACATTCGCCGGCACGTGCTGCAGACGGTGCTGGAGGAACTGGGCCACGAGACACTGGACTCGTCGTCGACGCGCGTGCTGGTCAACCCGACCGGGAAGTTCGTCCTGGGCGGGCCGATGGGTGACGCCGGCCTGACGGGCCGCAAGATCATCGTCGACACCTACGGCGGCTGGGCCCGGCACGGAGGCGGCGCGTTCTCCGGCAAGGACCCGTCCAAGGTGGACCGGTCGGCCGCGTACGCGATGCGCTGGGTGGCCAAGAACGTCGTTGCCGCCGGGCTGGCGGAGCGCGTGGAGGTCCAGGTGGCCTACGCCATCGGTAAGGCCGCCCCGGTGGGGCTGTTCATCGAGACGTTCGGCACCGAAGCCGTCGACCCGGTCAAGATCGAGAAGATCATCCCCGAGGTGTTCGACCTGCGGCCCGGCGCGATCATCCGCGACCTGGACCTGCTGCGCCCGATCTACGCGCCTACCGCTGCCTACGGGCACTTCGGGCGGACGGACATCGAGCTGCCCTGGGAGCAGCTGGACAAGGTCGACGACCTCAAGCGCGCGATCTAGCGTTCTCCCGCGAGCAGACGCAAACTCGCACTGCGCGGCTTCGCCGCGCGCGAGTTTGCGTCTGCTCGCGAACGGGAGGTGGCCCCAACTCGCGTACTAACGGGGCGGCAGCGGGTGGTCCGGGTCCAGCCCGGTCAGGCCGTCGATGCTGTGCTGATTGCGGCCGATGGTGCCGGCGTAGGCCTCGTGCGGCTGCTTGCTGTGATAGTTGTCCAGCACCGGACGCTCGTCTACCAGTTCGTAGTAGGGCACCGCGAACCCGCACGCGTCCGCGATCCGTTCCACATCGACGACGATGGCCGCCCGCACGCCCGCCCGCAGCTCGCCGAAATGGGCTCGCACACGGCCGAATTCGTCATCATCGGGGCGCAGCACCCGGCCCGTGCCGAACAGTCGCAGAATGCGCGAGTTTCGGGTGAAGGAGCAGAACATCAGCGTGATGCGGCCGTTGTCCCGCAGGTGCGCAATGGTTTCCACGCCGCTGCCGAACAGGTCGAGGTAGGCGACCGTGTGGTCGTCGAGCACCGCAAACGTGTCGGCGTATCCCTTGGGGGACAGATTGATTCGGCCGCCCTCGGACGGGGCGGTGGCGACGAAGAACATCGCCTGTTCGTCGATGAACGCCCGCAGCGAGTCGTCGAGATGGGAGAACACTTTCGCCATGGTCTGAGCCTAGCGGCAGGTGGGTGACGGCCGACGGCATCGTCGAAACTGAAACCGGGTACACCTCGCACGGCGTGTCGTGTGCCCAGGTCAAGTGTCGCGAACGCCGCGCGGTCCTATCCCGTGTACCGGTAGTCGTCCAGATCGAAATGCCTACTGCGCCAGTACGCTTCGACGGTCGTCGTAGGCCGCAGCGGGACGTCGCCGTTCTTGTCGAAGTAGTAGCTGTTGGCCAGCCGGCAGCTGTCCTGCCAGAACACCTGACGGTAGCGCCGGCGCATCATCTCGGCGAAATAGCGGTCGTTGGCCTCCTCGGTGACCTCCACCCGCGTCGCACCCTCGGCGCGCGCCCGCTTCAGGCAACGCAGGATGTGGTGCGTCTGGGTCTCGATCAACGCGAAGTAGGACGACCCGACGTAGCCGTAGGGCCCGAACACCGCGAAGAAGTTGGGGAAGCCCGGAATGCTGACTCCCTCATAGGCCTGCGTGCGATGCTCGTCCCAGAACCGGCTCAACGACTGCCCCCCGACGCCGGACACCGCATAGGTCAGCACGTCGTCGCTGTCGAGAACCTTGAAGCCGGTGGCCAGAATCAGGACGTCGACGTCGAAATGGGTCCCGTCATCCGTCGCGACCGATGACGGGGTGATCTTCTCGATCGGCCTGGTGACCAGCCGAACGTTGTCCCGGTTGAACGTGGACAGATAGGTGTTGTGAAAGCCCGGGCGTTTGCAGCCCACCGCATACTGCGGCGTGAGTTGCTCGCGCACGTCAGGGTCCTCGACCTCCTGCCGCAGATAGCGCCGCCCCGCCGCGGCCATCCACTTGGCCAGCGGAAACACCTTGAAGTAGTGCGCCGAGATCGGGAAGGTCGCTTCGACGAATGCCTGGCTGAGCATTCGCTGCACCGCTTTGCCGCCGGGAATCCGCATCGCCCAGCGCGCGGCCGCCGGCAGCGGAACGTCGAACTTCGGGAAGCACCAGATGGGGGTGCGCTGAAAGACGGTGAGGCTCGAGACCGCCGGCGCGATCTCCGGGATGATCTGGACGGCCGAGGCGCCGGTGCCGATGATCCCGACGCGCTTGCCGGTGAGATCCTGGGCGTGGTCCCAGCGCGCGGTGTGCATGGTGATGCCGTCGAACGAGTCGACTCCGTCGATGTCGGGCAACTTCGGCACCGTCAGGACGCCGCTGGCGCTGATGATGTAGCGGGCCGTGATCTCACCGCCCGGGTCGGTCTGTACCCGCCACAGACCCCGCTGCTCGTCGAACTCGGCCGCGATCACTTTGGTGTTGAAGCGAATTCGTGACCGGATGCCGTACTTCTCCACACAGTGCTCGGCGTAGGCCCGCAGCTCCCGGCCGGGCGCGTAGGTGCGGGACCAATCCGGGCTCTGCTCGAAGGAGAATTGGTAAGAGAAGGACGGAATGTCGACGGCGATCCCCGGGTAGGTGTTCCAGTACCAAGTGCCGCCGACGCCGTCGCCGGCCTCGACGATCAGATAGTCGGAGAATCCCCCCTCGTCGAGCTTGATGGCGGCGCCGATGCCGGAGAACCCGGCGCCGACGATCAGGACTTCGTGGTCGGGAGCGGTACCCATTGCGCATTCCTCCGATGGCGTTGCACGCCGCCGCACTTCGGTGGTGCATTGCCGTTATTCGCAGCGTACGGCGTGCTCCACTAGTGAGCGTCAGCCGGGAGCGCCGGGGAGTCCGGTGGCGCCGGAGCCACCCAACAGTTGCCCACGGGCGCCGCCGTTGCCGGCGACTCCGCCGATGCCACCGGTCCCGGAAGTTCCAGGTCCCGGGGCGCCGCCGGGCCCGCCGTTGCCACCATCACCGCCATTGCCCAGCAGTTTGGCGGCTCCACCGTCGCCTCCCGTTCCGCCGGGCCCGCCGTTGGAGTTAAGAAGGAGGCCGGTTCCCCCGGCGCCGCCCGCGCCACCTGCTCCACCCGCGCCGATCCAGGCGGCGGTTCCGCCGGCACCACCCGCGCCGCCCTGGATACCCACAGAGAGGTTCGGGTCGAAGCCGCTGTTTCCCCCCGCGCCGCCGGGCCCGCCATTACCGAAGAGGTTGGCCGAACCGCCGGCCCCACCGATTCCGCCGACGCCACGGATGCCGGTTCCGTCTCCGGCATGACCACCGGCACCGCCGTTTCCAAATTGGCCCGCCACGCCGCCCGCACCGCCGTTGCCGCCGCCGAAGCTGCTGCCGCCGTTGCCGCCGGCACCGCCTGCCCCGCCGCTACCAAACAGCCGTGCTCCGCCGCCCCCGCCGCCGTTGCCGCCCTTCCCGGGGGTGCCGACCGCAGACCCACCGGTCCCGCCGCCGCCCCCGTTGCCGGATATCAATCCCCCGAAGCCCCCGTTGCCGCCGCCGCCGGCGTCACTTGACGAGCCGGCCCCACCGGCCCCACCTGATCCACCGTCGCCGATCAGGCCGACGGACCCGCCTGCGCCGCCCACCCCACCGCCGCCGCCGCCGCCCACGGCATTGCCTCCAGTACCGCCGGCGCCGCCGTGGCCGACGAATTGAACAGCGCCGCCGGCGCCGCCGGCGCCGCCAAGGCCCGTGCCACCAAAGCCGGCACCGCCGATGCCACCTGATCCGCCGGCGCCACCATTGCCGAAGAACGCCGTGCCACCCGCGCCACCCACCGCACCCGCGCCACCGAACCCGGCAGTCGCTCCGCCACCTCCTTGTCCGCCCGTCCCGCCTGCGCCCCCGTCGCCGAACAGACCAGCCATGCCGCCGGCACCACCCAAGCCACCCGCAAGGCCGTTACCGGTGACGGTAAGGCCCGTCCCGCCACTGCCACCGGCGCCGCCGTTGCCGTAGAGCCACCCGCCGTTGCCCCCGGCACCGCCGGCCGCCCCGCCTCTACCCGCTCCGCCGGCACCGCCATTGCCGACCAGCCCGGCGGATCCGCCGGCGCCGCCTGCCACACCGTCAACCACGCTGTCTGCGCCCCTGCCGCCATTGCCGTACAGCAGCCCGCCGGCGCCGCCCGGCGCTCCTGGCGTCGCCCCGTCAGCGCCATTGCCGATCAACGGGCGGCCCAGCAGCAGCTGAGTGGGGGTGTTGATCGCGTTCAGCAGCGTCTGCTCGACGTTGCCGGCTTCAGCTGCCGCATAAGCCCCAGCGCCGCCGGTCAGCAATTCGACGAACTGGGCGTGGAAGGCCGATGCCTGCACGCTTAACGCTTGGTATGCCTGCGCGTGCCCGCCGAACATGGCGGCGATGAGCACCGACACCTCGTCGGCGCCCGCGGCCAGCACGGCACTGGTGGGGAACGCCGCGGCGGCATTGGCCGCGCTGAGCGTCGACCCGATACTCGCCAGGTCCGAAGCAGCCGATGCCACCCACTCCGGGGCAGCGATCACATACGACATTGCGTACCTCCCGACAGGTAGCGTCAAGCCCGATCGGGATATCGTATTGTCACCACCGCGTTAAGGTGCGCATTCCGCAGGATTCGCGAAAGAAGTTGTCAGAGAATAACTCTCACGGGTACAACGCCTTCTTCAGCGCGGCCAGGCCGCGGTTGGTCGCTTCGGCCGCCGCCGGCACCACCAGGCCGAAGCTGACGTAACCGTGGACCATGTTGGGCTCATTGACCAACTCCACCGGAACGCCTGCGGCGCTGAGTAACTCGGCATACAGCCCACCGTCGTCGCGCAGCGGGTCGTGGTGGGCCGTGCCGATGAACGCCGGCGGCAGCCCGGCCAGCTCGCCGTTACCGGGCGCCAGGTTGACCGGCAGGGTGGTGTGGTCGCTGACGTCGAGGTGCGGGACATACCAACTCAGGAACGCGTCGATGACGTCGTCGTCGAGGATGTGGGCGTTGGCGTTCTCGATGAACGACGGCAGTGTCCGGTCGCCGATGCACGACGGATACCACAGCAGCTGAAAGACCACCGAGGGCGAGCCGTGGTCACGGGCCAGCTGCGCCATGATCGCCGAGATATTGCCGCCGGCCGAATCTCCGGCCACGGCGATCCGGTTCGGGTCACCACCGAGTTCGGCGGCGTACTCGCCGACCCAGCGCAGGGCCGCCCAGCTGTCTTCGACTCCGGCCGGGTGCGGGTGCTCGGGAGCCAGGCGGTAGTCCACCGACACCACGATCGCCTCCGCGCCCACGGCATGGGCGCGCGCGACATGGTCGTGGGTGTCCAGGTCGCCGAGCGCCCAGCCGCCGCCGTGATAGAAGACGACCACCGGCAGGTTGTCCTGCGCAGCGGTGGGCGGCCAGTAGATCCGTACCGGAATGTCGGCGTGCTCGCCGTAGCCGATCGTGCGGTCCTCGATCCGCAGATCCGGCAGCAACTCCGGCGGCGCCTTCAACGCGGCCAGCTGGGCGCGGGCAACCTCGACACCGTCGGACGCTTTGAAGGTCATTGGAACGGCGTCGAGCAGCATCTTCAGCAGCGGATCGATCTCCGGTCGGGCATCGGTGGGGTCCGTCATGGATCTAGGGTATGCACGCTGGCAACTATCCGTGCAGCGCAACGCGCAGTGCGGCCAGGCCCCGGTCCATCGCTTCGGTGGCAGCGGGTACCACCCCGGCATAGCCGACGTAGCCGTGCACCATGGTCTCTGCGTTGTGCACCTCGGTGGGGACACCGGCGCCGGCCAGCAGTTCGCCGTACCTGATGCCGTCGTCGCGCAGCGGATCGAAGCCCGCGACGGCGATATAGGCGGCCGGCAGCTCAGCGAAGTTGTCCGCCCGTCCCGGAGCCATGGCAGCCGGTGGGTTGGCCATGTCTGCTTCGCCCGCATACCAGCGGGAGAAGTCGGCGATGGCCTTGGCGTCCAGGATGAGCGCGTTGGCGTTCTCGGTGAAAGACGGCAGCGACGAGTCCCACATCGTGGACGGGTACCACAACAGCTGGAACGCCAGGGCCGGTGCGCCTTCGTCACGGGCCCGTTGGGCCACCGCCGCCGCAATGGTGCCGCCCGCCGAGTCGCCGGCGACGGCGATCCGGCTGGGGTCGGCGCCGATCTCGGACCCGAACTCGGCCACCCATTTCGTTGCGGCCCAGGCATCCTCGATGGCGGCGGGGTAGGGGTGCTCGGGTGCCAGGCGGTAATCGACGGATACGACGATGGCGTCGGCCCCCACCGCGTGCTGGCGCGAGGTGCCGTCGTGCGTGTCCAGGTCGCCCATCACGAAGCCGCCGCCGTGGAAGAACAGGACCACCGGCGCAACGGATGTCGTTGGCGGCCAATATATTCTGACGTCGATGGGTCCGCCGGGCCCGTCGATGGCACGGTCTTCGACGCGCAGTTCGGGGTGTAACGCGCGACGCGGCAGGTCGCGGAGTCGTTGTCGCACGGCATCGATTCCGTCGTCGGTTGATAGCCGGAACGGAACCGCATCCAGTACCTTCAGCAGGATGGGATCGACTCCGGGTTTCTCGTTACCCCGAAGCAAGGCGGCGTCGTCGAAATTCGGCATGGACGTACCGTACGCATCCCGTCTGATGGTCGGCGGCTGGGTGGCGGCCTGCTGGGCGGGAATCGCCTACGGCGTCTACCTGACGGTCATCGCGCTGCGTCTGCCGCCCGGCAGCGAACTCACCGGACACTGGATTCTGCAGCCGCCGTTCAAGGCGTCGATGGCGCTGCTGCTGATGGTCGCCGCGTTCGCGCATCCCGTCACCCGCGAGCGGCGCTGGCTGGTGCCGGCGCTGCTGTTCTCCGCCGGGGGGGACTGGTTGCTGGCGATCCCGTGGTGGACCATGTCGTTCGTCCTGGGACTCGGGTCATTCCTGTTGGCGCACATCTGTTTTCTTGGTGCGCTGGTGCCTCACATCGCTGCGACCCGGCAACGCGTCGCGGCCGCCGCGGTCATGGTGCTGGCCTCGGTGTCGATGCTGATCTGGTTCTGGCCCCATCTGAACAACGGCAAGGAGAACCTGACCCTGCCGGTCACGGTCTACATCACCGTGCTGTCGGCGATGGTGTGCACGGCGCTGCTGGCCAAGCTGCCCACCATCTGGACCGCCGTGGGAGCCGTGTGTTTCGCGGCCTCGGACTCGATGATCGCCATCAGCCGGTTCATCCTGGGCAACGAGGCGCTGGCGGTGCCGATCTGGTGGTCCTATGCAGCCGCCGAGATCCTGATCACGGCCGGCTTCTTCTTCGGTCGCACCGACGTTGCCGCATCCGCCGAGAGCTAGTTGTCGCTGCCCGCAGTTACGGTGGACCTACCGTGACAAGAAAGAGCATGTCTGACAACGCAATTCGGCATACCGCCGGTGCGGTGGCCGAAGTGGAGCCGATCGCCCGGGTGCTGCCGATGCTGTCGGTGCCACATCTCGATCGCGAATTCGACTACCTGGTGGCACCCGATCAGTCCGACGACGCGCAGCCCGGGGTGCGGGTCCGGGTGCGTTTCCACGGTCGGCTGGTCGACGCGTTCGTCCTGGAACGGCGTAACGACACCGATCACCAGGGGAAGCTCGGCTGGCTGGACCGGGTGGTGTCCGCCGAACCCGTCCTCACTCCGGAGATCCGGCGACTGGTCGAAGCGGTCGCCGCCCGCTACGCCGGCACCAGGCCGGACGTGTTGCGCCTGGCGGTGCCGGCCCGGCATGCCAGGGTCGAAAAGGAGCTCACCGCGGTCCCGGCCCTGCCGGTGGTGCAACCGGTCGACCCTGCCGGCTGGCAGAGCTACGGTCGCGGTGGTCAGTTCCTGGATGCGCTGGCGCAGTCCCGGGCCGCCCGCGCGGTGTGGCAGGCATTGCCGGGGGAGCAGTGGGCGGACCGGTTCGCCGAGGCGGCCGCCCAGACCGTGGCGGCCGGTCACTCGGCGCTGGCGATCGTGCCCGATCAGCGTGATCTCGACACGTTGTCGCACGCGGCGGTGGGACTGATCGACGAGACCAGCGTGGTGGCGCTGTCGGCCGGACTCGGCCCGGCGGCGCGGTACCGGCGGTGGCTGGCCGCGCTGCGCGGCAGCGCACGCGTGGTGATCGGTACCCGCAGTGCGGTGTTCGCGCCGGTCAGCGATCTCGGTCTGGTCATGGTGTGGTCTGACGCCGACGACAGTCTGGCCGAACCGCGGGCGCCTTATCCGCATGCCCGCGAGGTGGCGATGCTGCGTGCCCATCAGGCGCGCTGCGCCGCGCTGATCGGCGGCTACTCCCGCACCGCCGAGGCTCAGGCACTGGTTCGCAGCGGGTGGGCTCAGGACGTCATCGCGGCCCGGCCGGTGGTGCGCGCCCGCACCCCGCGAGTGGTGGCGCTCGACGACAGCGGATATGCCGATGAGCGCGACCCGGCCGCGCACACCGCACGCCTGCCGTCCATCGCGCTGCGTGCCGCCCGGTCCGCACTGGACGCCGGGGCGCCGGTGCTGGTCCAGGTGCCGCGGCGCGGCTATGTGCCCTCGCTGGCGTGTGGTCGCTGCCGGGCTATCGCACGTTGCCGACAGTGCACCGGCCCTCTGGCGCTGACCGATCGCGGCGGCGCTGCGATGTGCCGTTGGTGTGGCCGGGTGGACCCGGCGCTGCGCTGCGCCCGCTGCGGGTCGGATGCGGTACGCGCGGTAGTGGTCGGCGCCCGGCGCACCGCCGAGGAACTCGGCAGGGCGTTCCCGGGCACGCCGGTGGTGACCTCGGCGGGCGACGTCATCGTGTCGCAGGTGCCCGCACGCCCGGCGCTGGTAGTCGCCACCCCCGGCGCTGAACCGTGTGCCGCGGACGGCTACGGTGCCGCGTTGCTGCTGGACACCTGGGCGCTGCTGGGACGGCAGGACCTGCGCGCTGCCGAGGACGCGTTATGGCGATGGATGAACGCCGCTGCCCTGGTACGGCCTCGCGGTGACGGCGGGGTGGTCACGGTGGTCGCGGAGTCGGCGCTACCGACGGTGCAGTCGCTGATCCGCTGGGACCCGGTCGGTCACGCCGACGCCGAGCTCGCAGCGCGCGCGGAGGTGGGTCTGCCGCCGAGTGTGCACATCGCCGCCCTGGACGGCACCGCCGAGGCGGTGGCCGCCCTGCTCGAGGAGGCGCGGTTACCCGAGCATGCGGAGTTGCTGGGCCCGGTGGAGCTACCGGCGGGAGCTCGCCGCCCGGCGGGCATCGCGGCCGACGCGGCGGTTACCAGGATGCTGGTGCGGGTCCGCCGTGCGGACGGACTGCGGCTGGCGGCGGCGCTGCGCGGCGCCGTCGGGGTGCTCAGCGCCCGCCAGGCCCATGACCCGGTTAGGGTTCAGATCGATCCGCTGCACATCGGCTGACGCTCACCGACGAACAGTTGGGTAGCCGCGTGGCAGGGGTTGCCCCCTGCCGGCCGGACGCTCGCAAATAAATCCTGCGGCAATTATATGGCCAGGCAACAATTAAAGTATTCGACAATAGGAGGCTGTTACAATTTCTTTGCTCTAGCTGGGCACCGGGGAAGGGGGCTTCGATGGCAACAGAGAACACGACGACCGAGTCGCTGGACATGATCACCGACGCGTTGTTGACAGCGTCCCGGCTGTTGGTCGGCATTTCGGCGAATTCTATTGCGGCAGTGGACGACACCATCACCATCCCGCAGTTCCGCACGCTGGTCATCCTGTCCAATCGCGGTCCGGTGAATCTGGCGACGCTGGCGACATCGTTGGGTGTGCAGCCCTCGGCCACCGGTCGCATGGTCGACCGCCTGGTCAGCGCCGGTTTGATCGACCGCCTGCCGCATCCGACGTCGCGTCGGGAACTGCTCGCTTCTCTGACCAAGCGGGGCCGCGAAGTGGTTTCAAAGGTGACCGCCAACCGGCGCAGCGAGATCGCGCGCATCGTGGAGAAGATGCCGGCAGCGGAGCGCCACGGGCTGGTCCGGGCGCTGACCGCGTTCACCGCTGCCGGCGGCGAGCCCGACGCTCACGTCGACTTCCACGAACTGTGAGCGCCGGGCCGCTTCGCATCAGCGCTTCTCGGCGGTGAGCAGCAGGTATTCCCACTCCATGATGCTGTTCGTCAGGTATTCGTCGGCCAGTTCGACGAGTTGAGCGTCGAGTTCAGCGGCCAGCACGTGGTTCCCGCCGATGTTCTCGTACGCCTCGATCGTCGGCCCGTAATTGTTCTTGAAGTAGTCGTGGACCTCTTGGGCGCTGTCGAAGCGCGTCACCTCCAGCAGACCGCGCCGCGTCTTCACGCCGGTGACGCGCCCGCCGAGTAAGCCCGTGATGTAGGCCTCACGACCCCACAGGGCAGACGGTGGCAGGTCCGAAGACAGGCTGGGCCGGTATGGCCTGATGGTCGCCAGCATCCGGCCGAAAAAGCCCTCGTGCGTCCAGCTGATCAGTCCGATCGTCCCGCCGGGCCGGCACACCCGGACCAGCTCGTCGGCTGCGCACTGGTGGTCCGGGGCGAACATCACCCCGATCGCCGAGATCACCGCGTCGAAGGTGTTGTCGCCGAACGGAAGTGCCTGCGCGTTGGCCTCCTGGTAGTGCAACTTCAGGCACTCCGTCGACGCCCGCGCCTTGGAGCGTTGCAATAGTTCCGGGGTGAGGTCGGTCGACGTGACGGAGGCGCCGGTCCTGGCCGCGGGCAGCGAGATGTTGCCTGACCCCGCGGCGACGTCGAGCACCCGGACGCCCGGTCCGATACCAGCGGCGGCCACCAGCAGGGGGCCCAGTGGGGCCATCACCTCTTCGGCCATCAGGGCGTAATCGCCCAACGCCCACATGGCCCGGTGGGTGGCTTCGAGTGCCTCGTCGGCGCGAATCGGGGTTTCGATCGTCATGGGGGATCTCCTTGCGGGGAGTGCGGGTGCAATTTCATTGCGTACGGACACAGTATGCATAGGCAAGTTTGTAACTAGCTGTGATTTCGCTGTCGGGCTGTCGGACGCCCCGGATCGGGGGAGTTCATAGACTGTCCCGGTGCGCATCGTATTCGCCGGTACCCCCGAGCCCGCGTTGCCCGCTCTGCGTCGCCTTATCGACTCGCCCCGCCACGAGGTCATCGCGGTCTTGACCCGTCCCGACGCGGCATCCGGGCGGCGCGGTACACCCGAGCCGTCGCCGGTGGCGCGAGAGGCGCTGGATCGGGGCATTCCGGTGTTGCGCCCGGCGCGACCCAACTCGCCGGAGTTCGTGGCCGAACTGACCGAACTGTCCCCGCAATGTTGCGCGGTGGTGGCCTACGGCGCGCTGCTTGGTGAGGCGCTGCTCGCGGTCCCCCCGCACGGGTGGGTGAACCTGCACTTCTCGCTGCTGCCCGCCTGGCGCGGCGCCGCGCCGGTGCAGGCCGCGATCGCGGCGGGCGACACCATCACCGGGGCCACCACCTTCCAGATCGAGCCCAGCCTGGACTCCGGGCCGGTGTACGGCATTGTCACCGAGACCATCCGGCCGACCGACACGGCCGGCGACCTGCTGGGGCGACTCGCCGTTTCGGGCGCGGAGCTGCTGGCGGGCACCTTGGACGGAATCGCCGATCAAGCGCTGACGCCGCGCCCGCAACCCGTCGACGGGGTCAGCCTGGCACCCAAGATCACCGTCGAGCAGGCCCGGGTGCGTTGGGACCTGCCGGCACAGGTGGTCGAGCGGCGGATCCGCGCGGTCACGCCCAACCCGGGCGCCTGGACCCTGATCGGCGACATTCGCGTGAAAGTCGGCCCGGTACAACTGGATTCGGGTGCCCCCGCATCGTTGGAACCCGGTGGGATTCAGGTCGACCGCAAGAGCGTGTGGGTCGGCACCGCTTCCC
The DNA here is from genome assembly GCF_031583025.1 of Mycobacterium sp. Z3061. Taxonomy (NCBI): domain Bacteria; kingdom Bacillati; phylum Actinomycetota; class Actinomycetes; order Mycobacteriales; family Mycobacteriaceae; genus Mycobacterium; species Mycobacterium pumcae. The sequence continues at coordinate 2,783,246 of NZ_CP134062.1, forward strand.
AACCGGTCCGGCTGGGCCAGATACAGCCGCCCGGAAAGAAGCCGATGAACGCCGCCGACTGGGCGCGGGGTGCTCGGCTCGACCCGGAGATCCGTGCCTCATGACCCAGGACCGGCCCTACCGCAAGCGTCCCGACCGCAAACCCCAGAAGCCTCCGCACCGCCCGCGTCGCAAACCCCTGGACCCCGCCCGCCGCGCCGCGTTCGACGCGCTGCGGGCGGTCAGCGAGCGCAATGCCTACGCGAACCTGGTGCTGCCCGCGCTGCTACGCGAACGCGGGATCACCGTCCGCGACGCCGCGTTCGCCACCGAGCTCACTTATGGAACATGCCGCAGTGCCGGCCTGTTGGATGCGATCATCGCCGCCGCCGCCGGCCGGGCGCCGGACACCATCGATCCGGTCCTGCTCGACCTGCTGCGACTGGGGGCCTATCAGCTGTTGCGCACCCGGGTGGACGCGCACGCCGCGGTCTCCACCACCGTCGACCAGGCGGGCATCGAATTCGATTCGGCGCGAGCCGGTTTCGTCAATGGTGTGCTGCGCACCATCTCGGCCCGAGACGAGCAGTCCTGGGTGCAGGAACTGGCCCCCCGCAACGACCCGGTCGGCTACGCGGCATTCGTGCACGCCCACCCACGCTGGATCGCTCAGGCGTTCGCCGACGCCCTGGGAACATCGGCCGGCGAGCTGGACGCGGTGCTGGCCAGTGACGACGAACGGCCCCTGGTGCACCTGGCGGCCCGCCCCGGGGTGCTGACGGCCGGCGAGCTCGCCGAGACCGTGCACGGCACCGTCGGGCGGTACTCGCCCTACGCGGTGTATTTGTCCGGTGGTGACCCCGGGCAGCTGGAGCCGGTCCGCGAGGCCCGGGCGCTGGTGCAGGACGAGGGCAGCCAGTTGGTGGCGCGGGCGCTGACACTGGCTCCGGTCGATGGCGACACCGGGCGCTGGCTGGACCTGTGCGCCGGGCCCGGCGGCAAGACCGCGCTGCTGGCCGCCCTCGGCGCGCAGTCTGGAGCCTCCGTGACGGCGGTGGAACCCGCCGCGCACCGGGCGGACCTGGTCGTGGCGAACACCCGGGGGCTGCCGGTCGAGGTGTTGCGGGTGGACGGTCGGGAGTCCGGCCTGGCCCCGGTTTTCGACCGCGTTCTGGTCGACGTGCCCTGCACCGGGCTGGGTGCGCTGCGCCGCAGGCCAGAGGCGCGCTGGCGGCGCCAGCCGTCCGACGTGCCGGCCCTGGCCCGGTTGCAGCGCGAACTGCTGGGTGCCGCGATCAAGCTCACCCGCCCCGGTGGGGTGGTGCTGTATGCGACCTGTTCGCCGCACCTCGCCGAGACGGTCGGAGTGGTCGCCGACGCGCTGCGCCGTCACCCGGTGGAGGCTATGGACACCCGGCCGCTGTTCGAACCGGTGGACGGGTTGGGTGAGGGTCCGTACGTGCAGTTGTGGCCGCACCGGCACGGCACCGACGCCATGTTCGCGGCTGCCCTGCGCCGGCTTCCGGACGATCAGTAGTCTGTCGCACATGCCTGGTACGGGGGGTCCGCTGATAGCGCCGTCGATCCTGGCGGCTGACTTCGCTCGGCTCGCCGACGAAGCCGCCGCGGTGCACGGCGCCGACTGGCTGCACGTCGATGTGATGGACGGCCACTTCGTGCCGAACCTGACGATCGGTCTGCCCGTGGTGGAGAGCTTGCTTGCGGCCACCAGCATCCCGATGGACTGCCATCTGATGATCGACAACCCGGACCGCTGGGCGCCGCCGTACGCCGAAGCCGGCGCCTACAACGTCACCTTCCACGCCGAGGCCACCGACAACCCGGTCGGTGTCGCCCGCGACATCCGCGCCGCCGGAGCCAAGGCCGGAATCAGTGTCAAGCCTGGTACCGAACTCGAGCCGTACCTGGAAATCCTGCCCCAGTTCGACACGCTGCTGATCATGTCCGTCGAACCGGGTTTCGGCGGCCAGAGCTTCATCCCGGAGGTGCTGAGCAAGGTGCGTACGGTACGCAAGCTGGTCGACGCGGGGGAGCTGACGATCCTGGTCGAGATCGACGGCGGCATCAACGAGGACACCATCGAGCAGGCCGCCGAAGCCGGTGTCGACTGCTTCGTGGCAGGGTCTTCGGTCTACGGCGCGCAGGATCCGGCTGCCGCCGTCGAAGCACTGCGACGACAGGCCGCCGTCGCGTCGCGCCACCTGGGGGACCGGTCATGACCGGCCCAAACGTGCCTGAGCAGGTCAAGAGCATCGAAGAGGCCATGAAGCTGGCCATCGAGCACTCGTACCAGGTCAAGGGCACCACCTATCCGAACCCGCCGGTGGGTGCCGTGATCGTGGACCAGGAAGGCCGCGTCGTCGGTGTCGGCGCCACCCAACCCGCCGGCGGGGACCACGCCGAGGTCATGGCGTTGCGCCGGGCCGGCGGTCTGGCCGCCGGCGGTATCGCGGTGATCACCATGGAGCCGTGCAATCACTACGGCAAGACGCCGCCCTGCGTCAACGCCCTCATCGAAGCGCGGGTGGGGACGGTGATCTACGCCCTCAACGACCCGAACGGCATCGCCGGCGGCGGGGCCGGGCGACTGAACGCGGCGGGTGTGCAGGTGCGGTCGGGCATCATGGCCGACCAGGTCGCGGCCGGTCCGCTGCGGGAGTGGCTGCACAAGCAGCGCACCGGTTATCCGCATGTGACGTGGAAGTACGCGACCAGCATCGACGGTCGTAGCGCGGCGGCCGACGGATCCAGCCAGTGGATATCCAGCGAGGCCGCCCGCGCAGACCTGCACCGTCGCCGCGCGATCGCGGACGCGATCGTGGTCGGCACCGGAACCGTTCTCGCCGACAATCCCACCCTGACCGCCCGGCTGCCCGACGGTTCGCTGTCGCCGCAGCAGCCGCTGCGGGTGGTGGTGGGCAAGCGCGAAGTTCCGCCGGAAGCCAACGTGCTCAACGACGACTCACGCACCATGGTGATCCGCACCCATGAACCCGTGGAGGTGCTCCGGGCGCTGGCGGACCGCACCGACGTGCTACTGGAAGGCGGCCCCACGCTGGCCGGGGCGTTCCTGCGCGCCGGGGCGATCAACCGGATCCTGGCCTACGTGGCGCCCATCCTGCTGGGCGGTCCGGTGACCGCGGTCGACGACGTCGGGGTGTCCAGCATGGCGCACGCGTTGCGCTGGCAGTTCGACAGCGTCGAACAGGTCGGACCGGACCTGTTGCTCAGCCTGGTGGCTCGCTAGCAGCCTCGACCTGCGGCTCGACCGCCGGTTGCTCGGCCACCTCCGGCTCGTCGGCGTGCTCGCTACGCCCACCGATCAGCAGCCCGAGCAGCGCGCCCACCACACAGATGACCACGGTGACTTTGAAGATGTCGCCGTACATCAGCGCGAACGCCTGCAGGTACTGGTGTCCCTGAATGGTCACCCGTTCCAGCACGCTGGCATCCGGGGGAATGGTCGCCGAGAGGTGCGCCAGGTTCTGGTTGAACCGGTACAACCCCCAGGCGCTCAACGCCGCCACGCCGATCAGCATGCCGGTCATCCGGGCGACCACGACGGCGGCCGAGGCGATGCCGTGCTGGGCCGCGGGCACCACCCGCAGCGCCGCCGACGACAGCGGTCCGATCACCAGACCGAGCCCGATGCCGGCCACCAGCAAGTCGGTGTGCACCGCCGGCAGCATCAACCCGAGGATGTCGTGCTTGCGCTGCATCAGGTCGCCGCGCCAGAACGAGATCAACCAGTAGCCGGCGCCCGCGATGAGCATTCCGACGAAGGCCACAACCCGGTCGCCCGCCCGGGTGGCGATCCACCCGCCGAGCACCGCGCCGATCGGCAGCGCGATCAGAAACCACAACAGCAGGCCCGCCGCCTGGTTCTGGTCCATCTGCAGCACGCCCTGTCCGAACAACTCGACATTCACCAGCGTCACCATCAGGGCCGCGCCGGCGCAGACCGAGGTGCCCAGGGCAGACAGGAACGGACGGAAATGCACACCGGCGGGTTCGATGAGCCGGGTGCGTGCGAAACGCTCCCAAGCGAAGAACGCGAGCGCTGCGACGGCCGCGCCGATCACCAGGGGCAGGCCGTAGCTCGGCAACACCTGCTTGCCGTCGGGGTTGGGGTTGTACAGGCCGATCACGGCCAGGCCCAACGCGAGGGCCAGCAGCAGACCGCCGGTGATGTCGATCTTCTCGGGGGAGTCGCTGCGGTCGTGTGAGGGCAGGCTGAAGTGGATCATCACCATGGCGATCAGGGTCAACGGGACGTTGATCCAGAACACGTGTCGCCAGTCGTGGAACAGGAAGACGATGAAGATGCCGTACAGCGGACCCAGCACGCTGCCCAGTTCCTGTGCGGCGCCGATGCCGCCGAGGACCCCGGCGCGGTTACGCTCCGACCACAGGTCGGCGCCCAGCGCCAGCGTCACCGGCAACAGGGCGCCGCTGGCGATGCCCTGGATGGTGCGCCCCACGATCAGCACGTGAAAGGCCCGGTTCGGGTCCGGGGATAGCAGGATGTAGTCGCCGGCCTCGATCGTCCAGTTGCCGATCTGCACCGACAGCGCGGTCACGACCGAGCCGACGATGAACATGAGCAGGCTGGCCTGCAGCACGAACTTGCGCCCGAACCGGTCGGAAGCGCGGCCCAGCAGCGGCATCGCCGCGATGTACCCCAGCAGGTACATCGTCACGATCCAGGTGATCCGCTGCAGCTGGTTCACCGGGATGCCGACACTGCTCATGATGTCGCGCATGATGGTGACCACGACATAGGTGTCGAGGGCACCGAGCAGCACCGCCAGGCTGCCCGCGCTGATTGCGATCCGTCGCCCCGCTTGCATGGCCATCAGCTCAGCGGGGGCTTGGTGACCTGGACCTGCTGGCCCCAGTTGGACAAGGTCATCTGCACGGAGTTGCCGGTACCGCGCTCCAGCTTCGCCTGCACCATCTGGTGATCGCCGCCGTCCTGGATCCAGATGGTCGTCGGCACCGGGTCGGATGCGCTGAACGGCGGTGCGATCGCGTTGACCGCCTGGGCCGTGGTCTTGCCGGTGATCCTGACGGTGTTCTGGCCGTTGATGTTCTCGCGCCCGTCGGCCTTGGCCTCGCTGAAGTTGGCCAGCACATTGGCCACGCCTTTGTCGGTGCTCAGGATCTGCGACGGGTCATAGACGTCGGAGGCCTTGCCGAAGTCGCTCCACTTGTTCGGGGTGAGCGTGGCGTACAGGATTCCGTCGATCACCACGAAGTCCGCGTCGATATCGGAGCCGGCGAACGTCAGCTTGACGTTGCCCTTGGCGGCGGTGGGCTCGGTGTTGAGGTCACCGGTCAGCGTCTTGATGGACAGGCCGGGGATCTTGCCGTTCACCGTCAAGACGATGTGCGCGCTCTTGACGGCCTTGCTGGCTTCGGTGGCCTGGGTGACCAGCGTCTGAGTGGCCTTTTCGTCCGGCAGTGGCCCGCCGCTGTCCTTCTTTTTGATCGAGCAACCTACGGCGAACGTGATCGCGACGACCAGCGCAGCCAGGACAGCCAGAAGGCGGCGGGATTTTTGCATACCCTGCATCGTAGAGGGTGCCCATGACCCGGCCGGGGAACCAGGCGGGTGCAGGGGCGCCAGGACACTCATTAACCTGGTGCGATGTTCACCGGAATTGTCGAGGAACTCGGAGAGGTGACCGGCCGCGACGCGCTGGTCGACGCCTCGCGACTGATCATCCGCGGTCCGACGGTCACCTCCGATGCCGGTCACGGGGACTCGATCGCTGTCAACGGGGTCTGCCTGACGGTCGTCGACGTATTGCCGGACGGCCAGTTCAGCGCCGATGTCATGGCCGAGACACTCAACCGTTCGAACCTGGGTGAGCTCCGGCCGGGGAGCCGGGTGAACCTGGAGCGCGCCGCCGCCATCAACAGCCGGTTGGGTGGGCACATCGTGCAGGGCCATGTGGACGGCACCGGGGAGATCGTCGCCCGCACCCCCTCCGAGCACTGGGAGGTGGTGCGTGTTGAGATGCCCGCCTCGGTGGCGCGTTACGTCGTGGAGAAGGGTTCGATCACCGTTGACGGGATTTCGCTGACCGTCTCCGGTCTGGGCGCCGAGCCCCGGGACTGGTTCGAGGTCTCGCTGATTCCGACCACCCGCGAGCTGACCACGCTGGGTTCCGCCCCGGTGGGCACCCAGGTGAATCTCGAGGTGGATGTGATCGCGAAGTACGTGGAACGGCTTCTGCATACCGGAAGCTGACGGTGCGGGTCCCGCTCAACGAGCACGGGCAATAACTGGCGGGCTGCGGTGGTTCATACTTGAGAGCAACAGCAGCCAGGTGAGGAATCGAAGATGACGAGGTTGGACTCCGTCGAACGGGCGGTTGCCGACATTGCGGCGGGCAAGGCCGTCGTCGTCATCGATGACGAGGAACGCGAGAACGAAGGCGATCTGATCTTCGCGGCCGAGAAGGCCACCCCCGAACTGGTCGCCTTCATGGTCCGCTACACGTCGGGCTATCTGTGCGTCCCACTTGATGGTGAGATCTGTGACCGGCTGGGCCTGCTGCCGATGTACGCGGTGAACCAGGACAAGCACGGCACGGCATATACGGTCACCGTCGACGCCAGGATCGGTGTGGGCACCGGGATTTCGGCATCGGACCGGGCCACCACGATGCGGTTGCTGGCCGACCCGGCCAGCATCGCCGCGGATTTCACCCGGCCCGGACACGTCGTTCCGCTGCGCGCCAAGGACGGCGGGGTGTTGCGCCGGCCCGGGCACACCGAGGCCGCGGTCGACCTGGCCCGGATGGCGGGATTGCAACCGGCGGGCGCGATCTGCGAGATCGTCAGCCAAAAAGACGAGGGCGCGATGGCCCAGACCGATGAGTTGCGGGTGTTCGCCGACGAACACGGGCTCGCGATGATCACCATCGCGGACCTGATCGAGTGGCGCCGCAAGCACGAGAAGCACATCGAGCGCATTGCCGAGGCCCGGATCCCGACCCGGCACGGAGAGTTCCGCGCGATCGGATACTCCAGCATCTATGAGGACGTCGAACACGTCGCGCTGGTCCGCGGCGACATCGTCGGGCCCATGGGCGAGGGCGATGACGTGCTGGTGCGCGTGCACTCGGAATGCCTCACCGGCGACGTTTTCGGGTCGCGTCGCTGCGACTGCGGGCCGCAGCTGGACGCCGCGATGGCCATGGTGGCCCGCGAGGGACGCGGTGTGGTGCTCTACATGCGCGGACACGAGGGCCGCGGGATCGGGCTCATGCACAAGCTTCAGGCCTATCAGTTGCAGGACGCCGGCGAAGACACCGTGGACGCCAACCTCAAGCTCGGATTGCCAGCTGACGCAAGGGATTACGGCATCGGCGCCCAGATACTCGTGGATCTCGGCGTCCGCTCGATGCGGTTGCTGACCAACAACCCGGCCAAGCGGGTCGGCTTGGACGGCTATGGCTTGCACATCATCGAGAGGGTGCCGTTGCCGGTGCGCGCCAACGCGGAGAACATCCGCTACTTGATGACCAAGCGTGACAAGATGGGCCACGACCTGGCCGGGCTGGATGATTTCCACGAATCAGTCCATCTGCCAGGTGAATTCGGTGGGGCGCTATGAGCGGAGGCGCCGGCGTGCCGGAGATGCCGGTACTCGACGCGTCGGGTCTCAGGCTGGCGATCGTCGCCAGTACCTGGCACGACAAGATCTGTGACGCCCTGCTGGCGGGTGCCCGCAAGGTGGCGACCGACTCCGGAATCGACACTCCGACGGTGGTCCGGGTACTCGGCGCGATCGAGATCCCGGTCGTCGCCCAGGAATTGGCCCGCAACCACGACGCCGTCGTTGCGCTCGGCGTGGTGATCCGCGGCGAGACACCGCACTTCGACTACGTGTGCGACGCGGTGACCCAGGGCCTGACCCGAGTTTCGCTGGACGCGTCGACCCCGGTCGCCAACGGGGTGCTGACCACCAATACCGAGGCGCAGGCGCTGGATCGCGCCGGCCTGCCGTCGTCCGCCGAAGACAAGGGCGCGCAGGCGGCCGCGGCGGCCCTGACTACCGCGTTGACCTTGCGCGACCTGCGCGCTCAATCGTGACGAAATCAGAATCCGGTGAGTGGGACCTGGTTTGCCGTGCCCACCTGACCCCGAAGTTCGCCTATGCCGCGGCGGTGGTGCTCGTGGTGGCTCACATCGCGATCGGCCTGGTGCTCAAGATCGGCTCCAGCGGCGTCGTCTTCCAGACGGCCGACCAGGTGGCGATGGGCGTGCTGGGGGTGGTTTTGGCCGGCCTGGCGCTGCTGTTCGCGAGGCCCCGGTTACGCGTCGGCGCGTCCGGGCTGTCGGTACGTAATGTGTTCAGCGACAAGCTCATTCCGTGGGCCGACGTGGTCGGTGTGTCCTTTCCGGTAGGCAGCCGATGGGCCCGGGTCGACCTGCCCGACGACGAATACATCCCGATCATGGCGATTCAGGCGGTGGACAAGGAACGCGCCGTGCGCGCGATGGATGCCGTTCGCGAGCAGCTGGCCCGCTACCGCCCGGACCTGCACGCGCGCTGATGGCAGCTGGTGGGCGACGCCGGGCGGGGTTCATGCTCTGCCTCGCCGCCACGGTCTCGGCCGGCTGCACCTCGTCGGTGGACGGAAATGCGGTGCGAGCGAAAGGCCAATCAGCTCGTGCACCCTCCGCGCGCGAACTGCTGCTGGCGGATGGAGACCAAACGCCATGGGGACCGGCCCGGTCGGCTCCCCTCGGGGACGACTACTTCACCAGCGTCCGGCCGAAGGAATGCACGGCGGCGCTGCTCTTCCGGAGGTCACCGCTACGGCCATCAGATGCCAGTGACTACGCCGAGTCGGCCTACACCTTCGGCGATGCGAAGCGGTACGCCGAATCGATCAGCGTGTACGACTACGAACTGCGACCCTATGGGGTGGCCTGGAAGGCATTCGCCGACGTCTCCGACTGCCGGGGTGATGCGGTGGGGTCAAGCCCACGCGGGGATTTCGAGCCGATGCAAGTCACCGAGTTCGGCTCACCGCAAGACGACATCATGACCTGGAGCATGGGTCGTCCGGACTGGACCTGCAGCTACGGCCTGATCGCGGAGACCAAGGCGGTTCTACTGATCACTGCGTGCAATGCCACGCCGGGGTTCCCGATGGCCGAGTGGGCGCCAATTCGCAAGGCGCAGTTGAGCCGTCGCACCGCCTAGCGATTGTAGAAAATCGTTCCCGACGGCGTGCTGTACGAGAAATAGATCGGCATCAGTTCGAAGGGAGTGTTGCCGGTATTCATACTCAAGAACCCGACGCGCGGCGCGTCGGAGCCCGCGCCGACGGTCTGCTGATACAGCGGCACGCCGCCGTCGGTGTAGAACGTCAGGTGGGTTCCGGCCGGTACCAATCCGTCGACAGCTCCGGTCCCGAGGTAAAAGGGCAGGAGACCCGATAGGCCACCGGTATCGACGATCGCGCCGAACACGGGCAGGGGAATGCCTCCGTTGACGCTCACCAGCAGGTTGGTGATCGGAGCGCCGTTCGAGACGGCGAAGGCGGTGCCCGGGTTGGCGCCGAACTGAACGAGTCCCGCGGGCTCGTTGATCAGGATGCCCTGGCTCAATGTGCCCGGGAGTGCCTGTACCGGACCGGCAATGGGTGATCCGCCCAACTGGGTTGCTCCGATACCGAGCACTGGCACGCCCGCTGATGTCGGGAGAATAGTGGTCACGCCGTTGACCGTCTGCGCGACGGAGGTGATCACCCCGATGTTGGTGGGCGCGGTGATAATCCCGTTTCCGAAATTCACTGTCGTCGCATAGGTGTCGTACGTTTCGGTGATCTGATTGGCCAAGTCGCCGTAGGTGATGCTGTAACCCGAGTGAGTGACCGGGCCGAGGGACGCGAAGTTCACGTCTTGCGGCGGAACGATCAGGCCCACCGACCCGGTGTCGAGAACCACCTGCGAAATCGGACCGCCACCGATGGACACGTTCACATACGGTCGGTGCATCTGGTGGTCCACCAGCACCGGGATCGCGGGTGCGCCGCCGGTGGCGCCGGGAGCACCGGGCGAGCCCAAGGTGGCGGCGCCGCCGGCGCCGCCCGGACCGCCGGCGACGCCGCCAGGCCCGCCGGAAACGCCGCCCGGGCCGCCCGCGCCCCCATCTCCGATCAGCCACCCGCCGCGGCCACCCACACCGCCGGCACCGCCGAGTACCCCGCCCAGCCCCCGGTCCCGCCGGCGCCGAATAGCAGCGCACTGCCGCCCGTGCCGCCGACGCTGAACGGACCGCCGATGCCGCCGGCGCCGCCGTTTCCGTACAGCCACCCTCCGGTGCCGCCGGCCCCACCGGGGGCGCCGAAGCCGCCCATGCCGCCGGTGCCGCCGGTGCCGAGTAGCCCGGCCGGACCGCCGGCGCCGCCGACGACTCCCACCGCGATGCTGTCACCGCCCCTGCCGCCGTTGCCGAACAGCAGACCCCCGCCACCACCTGGCGTTCCGATGCCCTGCGCGTTCGTCGTCCCGCTGGCGCCATCTCCGATCAGCGGCCGGCCAACCAGCAGGTTCGCGGGCAGATTGACGATGTCGAGCAGCCCCTGCTCGATGCTCTGGGCCGACAGATCAGCAGCGGCCGCGGCCTCGGCGGCCGCGTACTGGGTCGCGGCGGCGTTCAACGCGCGCGCCAATTCGGTCTGGAATGCGGCCGCCCGGGTGCTCAGTGCCTGGTACTCCTGGGCGTGTCCGGAGAACAGCCGGGCGATCGCGACGGATACCTCGTCGCCGGCTGCTGCCAGCACCTCGGTGGTGGACGCGGCAGCGGCCCGATTGGCCCTGAGAAGCAGCGATTCGATGCCGTCAACGTCGGCGGCTGCGCCAGCCAGCAATGCTGGCATGACAGCTAGAAACGACATCTGACCCCCCACGAGTCCCCGTGCCTGCCCCCGTTGGCAACTTTCAAAATAATAAATTCATGCGCGCTTTGCTGGTGTTTGGCAGGTGTTCGCGCCTGTTTCGTGAGGCGCTGCCCCGGGAGACGGCGCCCACGGCAGTTCACGAGCCGTCGGCGCCGATCCCTATGCCCCGCCGCGGTTCCGGCGACCACTAGCCTGGACACGTGCCAGATCCCGCCTCCTACCGTCCTGCGCCCGGGTCCATCCCGGTCGAGCCGGGCGTCTACCGGTTCCGGGACACCCACGGGCGCGTCATCTACGTCGGCAAGGCCAAGAGCCTGCGCAGCCGGCTGACGTCGTACTTCGCCGATATCGCCGGACTGCACCCACGGACCCGGCAGATGGTGACCACCGCGGCAAAGGTCGAGTGGACCGTGGTCAACACCGAGGTCGAGGCTCTCCAGCTGGAATACAACTGGATCAAGGAGTTCGATCCGCGCTTCAACGTCCGCTACCGCGACGACAAGTCGTACCCGGTGCTCGCCGTCACCCTCAACGAGGAGTACCCGCGGTTGATGGTCTACCGCGGGCCGCGGCGCAAGGGGGTGCGGTACTTCGGGCCTTACTCGCACGCGTGGGCGATCCGCGAAACTCTGGACCTGCTCACCCGGGTCTTCCCGGCCCGCACCTGTTCCAACGGAGTCTTCAAGCGGCACAACCAGATCGACCGTCCCTGCCTGCTCGGCTACATCGACAAGTGTTCGGCGCCCTGCGTCGGGCGGGTCAGCGCCGAGCAGCACCGCCGGATCGTCCTGGACTTCTGCGACTTCCTGTCCGGCAAGACCGAACGCTTCGCGCGCGAACTCGAGCAACAGATGCACGCCGCATCCGCCGAGCTGGACTTCGAACGGGCCGCCCGGTTGCGTGATGACCTGGGCGCGCTGCGGCGGGCCATGGAAAAGCAGGCCGTGGTGTTCGGTGACGGCACCGACGCCGACGTGGTCGCCTTCGCCGACGACGATCTCGAGGCCGCCGTGCAGGTGTTCCACGTCCGCGGGGGACGGGTGCGCGGTCAGCGCGGCTGGATCGTCGAAAAGTCCGGGGATCCCGGTGATTCGGGTGCCGAGCAGCTGGTGGAACAGTTCCTGACGCAGTTCTACGGGGAGCAGGCCGAACTGGGTGGTTCCGCCGACGAGGCCGTCAACCCGGTGCCGCGCGAGGTGCTGGTGCCCTGCCTGCCCTCCAACCACGACGAGCTGGCCAGTTGGCTGTCCGGGTTGCGCGGCGCCAAGGTCACCCTGCGGGTGCCGCGGCGCGGTGACAAGAAGGCGCTCGCCGAAACGGTGGAACGCAATGCGAAAGAGGCGCTGCAGCAACACAAGTTGAAGCGGGCCGGTGACTTCAACGCGAGATCGGCTGCGCTGCAGAATATTCAGGATGCGCTCGGCCTCGCCGATGCCCCGCTGCGCATCGAGTGCGTCGACATCAGCCACGTGCAGGGCACCGATGTCGTCGGCTCGCTGGTGGTTTTCGAGGACGGGCTGCCGCGCAAGTCGGACTACCGGCACTTCGGCATCCGCGAGGCCGCGGGCCAGGGGCGCTCGGACGACGTGGCGTCCATCGCCGAGGTGACGCGCCGCCGGTTCCTGCGCCATCTCAGTGACCAGAGCGACCCGAATATGCTTTCGGCGGAAGGTAAATCGCGCCGATTCGCCTATCCGCCGAACCTGTATGTGGTTGACGGCGGTGCCCCACAGGTCAACGCCGCCAGTGCCGTACTGGACGAGCTGGGTGTCACCGACGTCGCGGTGATCGGCCTGGCCAAGCGCCTAGAGGAGATCTGGGTGCCCGCCGAGCCCGACCCCGTCATCATGCCCCGCAACAGCGAGGGTCTGTATCTGCTGCAGCGGGTGCGCGACGAGGCGCACCGTTTCGCCATCGCCTACCATCGCAGCAAGCGATCCAAGCGAATGACGGCCTCGGCGCTGGACTCCGTGCCTGGATTGGGCGAGCACCGGCGCAAGGCACTGGTCACCCACTTCGGATCGATAGCCCGCCTCAAGGAGGCCACCGTCGACCAGATCACCGCCGTTCCGGGTATCGGCGTCGCGACCGCCACCGCCGTGCTCGAGGCACTACGGCCTGACGCGACGGGAGCTTCGGAATGACGAACAGCGACAACGCCGCCGGCATCGATGTCGTTCTGGTGACCGGGTTGTCGGGTGCCGGCCGGGGTACGGCCGCCAAGGTTCTCGAGGACCTCGGCTGGTATGTGGCCGACAATCTGCCGCCCCAGTTGATCACCCGAATGGTGGATTTCGGGTTGGCCGCGGGATCGCGGATCACCCAGCTGGCGGTGGTGATGGATGTCCGGTCCCGCGGCTTCACCGGCGATCTGGACGAGGTCCGCAACGAACTGGCCACCCGCAACATCACGCCCCGGGTGGTGTTCATGGAGGCCTCCGACGACATGCTGGTGCGCCGCTACGAGAACAACCGGCGCAGCCATCCGCTGCAGGGCCAACAGACTCTCGCCGAAGGCATCGCCGCCGAGCGCCGGATGCTGGCCCCGGTGCGTGCCACCGCGGACCTGATCATCGACACGTCGACCCTGTCGGTGCGCGGCCTGCGGGAAAGCATCGAGCGGGCCTTCGGCGGCAACGGCGGTGCCACCACGAGCGTCACGGTCGAGTCGTTCGGCTTCAAGTACGGCCTGCCGATGGACGCCGACATGGTGATGGACGTCCGGTTCCTGCCCAACCCGCACTGGGTGGATGAGTTGCGCCCGCTGACCGGCCAACACGAACCGGTCCGTGACTACGTGCTGAGCCAACCTGGCGCGGCCGAGTTCCTCGAGACCTACCATCGTCTGCTGTCGCTGGTGGTCGACGGCTATCGGCGGGAGGGGAAGCGCTACATGACGGTCGCCATCGGCTGCACCGGGGGCAAGCACCGCAGCGTGGCGATCGCCGAGGCGCTCATGGGCCTGTTGCGCTCGGATCCGCAGTTGACGGTGCGGGCGCTGCACCGGGATCTGGGCCGCGAATGACGGAGAACATTGTCGCGCTCGGCGGCGGCCACGGCCTGTACGCGACGCTGTCGGCGGCGCGCCGGCTGACACCGCACGTCACCGCGATCGTGACCGTCGCCGACGACGGCGGCTCGTCGGGCCGGCTGCGTAGCGAGCTGGACGTGGTGCCGCCGGGTGACCTGCGAATGGCGTTGGCCGCGTTGGCATCTGACAGCCCCCACGGCCGGTTGTGGGCGACCATCCTGCAACACCGGTTCGGCGGTAGCGGTGCGCTGGCCGGGCACCCGATCGGAAACCTGCTGCTGGCCGGGATGTCCGAGCTGCTGGCCGACCCGGTCGCCGCCCTCGACGAGATCGGGCGCATCCTGGGCGTGAAGGGGCGGGTGCTGCCGATGTGCCCGATCGCCCTGCAAATCGAGGCGGACGTGTCCGGGCTGGAGTCGGACCCGCGCATGTTCCGGGTGATCCGCGGTCAGGTCGCCATCGCATCGACGCCGGGCAAGGTGCGCCGGGTGCGGTTGCTGCCGGCCGATCCGCCGGCCACCCGGCAGGCCGTCGACGCCATCATGTCGGCCGAGTTGGTGGTGCTGGGTCCGGGCTCCTGGTTCACCAGCGTGATCCCGCACGTCATGGTGCCCGGGCTGCTGCAGGCGTTGCAGGCCACCGAAGCTCGCAAGGCGCTGGTGCTGAACCTCGTCGCCGAGCCGGGGGAGACGGCCGGCTTCTCGGTGGAACGCCATCTGCACGTGCTGGCCCAGCATGCGCCCGGGTTCACGGTGGACGACATCATCATCGACGCCGAACGAGTGCCCAGCGACCGCGAACGTGACCAACTTCGACGCACCGCCACACTGCTGCAGGCCGAGGTCCACTTCGCCGACGTGGCCCGACCTGGTACACCTTTACATGACCCGGGCAAGCTGGCGGCAGTCCTGGACGGGGTGCGTGTGCAAAAGGATCCGGCGGCGCCCGCGGTGAAGGCCACAGAAGAGATACCGATCGACGGTGCACGACCGAGGGGTGACGACGCGTGGCGATGACGACCGAAGTCAAGGACGAGCTGAGCCGCCTGGTGGTCAAGTCGGTCAGCGCGCGGCGCGCGGAAGTCACGTCCCTGCTGAGGTTCGCCGGCGGGCTGCACATCGTGGCCGGCCGGGTGGTCGTCGAGGCCGAGGTCGATCTGGGCAGCATCGCGCGGCGGCTGCGCAAGGACATCTTCGACCTCTACGGCTACAACGCGGTGGTGCATGTGTTGTCGGCCAGTGGAATCCGCAAGAACACCCGGTACGTGTTGCGGGTGGCCAACGACGGCGAGGCCCTGGCGCGCCAGACCGGCCTGCTGGACATGCGCGGACGTCCGGTACGCGGGCTGCCGGCGCAGGTCGTCGGCGGCAGCATCGCGGACGCCGAAGCCGCCTGGCGGGGAGCTTTCCTGGCGCACGGGTCGTTGACCGAGCCCGGCCGCTCGTCGGCCCTGGAGGTGAGTTGTCCCGGGCCGGAGGCGGCGCTGGCGCTGGTCGGTGCGGCGCGCCGACTGGGGGTCAGCGCCAAAGCCCGCGAGGTGCGCGGCGCCGACCGGGTGGTGGTGCGCGACGGCGAGGCGATCGGCGCCCTGCTCACCCGGATGGGCGCCCAGGACACCCGGCTGGTCTGGGAGGAGCGCCGGCTGCGCCGGGAGGTTCGCGCCACGGCCAACCGGCTGGCCAATTTCGACGACGCCAACCTGCGCCGCTCGGCGCGCGCCGCCGTGGCCGCCGCCGCCCGGGTGGAACGCGCGCTCGAGATTCTCGGCGACACGGTGCCCGACCACCTGGCCACCGCAGGCCAGCTGCGCGTCGAACACCGGCAGGCCTCACTGGAGGAACTCGGTCGGCTCGCCGACCCGCCGATGACGAAAGATGCTGTGGCAGGGCGTATTCGGCGTCTGCTGTCGATGGCTGACCGCAAGGCGAAAGTGGACGGGATTCCCGACACCGAATCCGCGGTGACCCCCGACCTCCTCGAAGACGCCTGAGCCGCCTCGTCCCGCGAGCTGGGGGCACCTCCCGCTTGCGGGGGAACGCGAAATCGCACAAAACCAGTTGTTCTGGTGCGAGTTTGCGTCTGCTCGGCATGACTGACGCGCGCTCTGAGAAAGAAGTATTGGCTTCGGAAGGTGGCCGCGGGCTACGGTCGTGGGATGAAACGGCTCTCGAGTGTTGACGCTGCGTTCTGGTCGGCCGAAACCGCCGGCTGGCACATGCATGTCGGTGCGCTGGCGATCTGCGACCCCAGGAAGGCGCCCGACTACAGCTTCCAGCGCCTGCGTGAACTGCTCATCGAACGCCTCCCCGAGATCCCGCAGCTGCGCTGGCGGGTGACCGGCGCTCCGCTGGGGCTGGACCGGCCGTGGTTCGTTGAGGACGAAGAACTCGACATCGACTTTCACGTCCGTCGTATCGGTGTGCCGGCTCCCGGCGGCCGGCGCGAACTCGAGGAACTCGTCGGCAGGTTGATGTCCTACAAGTTGGACCGCTCCCGCCCGCTGTGGGAACTGTGGGTCATCGAAGGTGTCGAGGGGGGCCGCATCGCGACGCTGACCAAGATGCACCACGCCATCGTCGACGGCGTCTCGGGCGCCGGACTGGGTGAGATCCTGCTGGACATCACGCCCGAACCTCGCGAGCCGCAGAAGGAAACGGTCGGATTCGTCGGCTTCACCATCCCGGGCCTGGAGCGACGTGCGCTCGGCGCGTTGATCAACGTCGGCATCATGACGCCGTTCCGCATCGCCCGGTTGCTCGAGCAGACCGTGCGTCAGCAGATCGCCGCGCTGGGCGTGGGCGCCCGTCCGCCGCGCTACTTCGACGCTCCCAAGACCCGGTTCAACGCGCAGGTGTCACCGCACCGGCGCATCACCGGTTGCCGGGTGGAACTGGACCGGGTCAAGGCGGTCAAAGACGCCTTCGGGGTCAAGCTCAACGACGTGGTGCTCGCGCTGGTGGCCGGCGCCGCGCGCGAGTACCTGCAGAAGCGGGACGAGCTGCCTTATAAGCCGCTGATCGCCCAGATTCCGGTATCCACCCGCACCGAGGAGAACAAGTCCGACGTCGGCAACCAGATCAGCTCGATGACGGCGTCACTGGCCACCGACATCGACGACCCGGCCGAGCGGCTCAAAGCCATTCACGAGAGCACCCAGAACGCCAAGGAAATGGCGAAAGCGCTGTCGGCGCACCAGATTATGGGCCTGACCGAGACCACGCCGCCCGGGCTGCTGCAGCTGGCCGCGCGGGCCTACACCGCCAGCGGTCTGTCGCACAACCTCGCGCCGATCAATCTGGTCGTCTCCAACGTGCCCGGCCCGCCCATCCCGCTGTACATGGCCGGGGCCAAGCTCGACTCGCTGGTTCCCCTCGGGCCGCCGGTGATGGACGTCGCGCTCAACATCACCTGCTTCTCCTACCAGAAGTTCCTGGACTTCGGGTTCGTGACGACGCCCGAAGTGGCCAACGACATCGACGAGATGGCCGATGCCATCGAGCCGGCCCTGGCCGAGCTGGAACGCGCCGCCGGACTGTAGTGGCCTAGCGGTCGCCGGAGTAATTGGTGACGTAGACCCACGACAGGAACCGGGCGACCGCCTCGGCGGCCTTGTTCGCGCGCGGGGAGCCGAAGATGTCGAAGGCGTGCTGGGCGTTGGGCAACTCGGCGTAGGCGACCGGCGCCTTCGACACCGACCGCAGCTCCTCGACGAACTCCCGCGCCTCGGCAACCGGGATAAGGGAGTCATCGGTGCCGTGCAGGACGAAGAACGGCGGCGCGTCCACATGCACGTACCGCAGCGGAGAGGCCTCTTCGTAGATCTCCCGGTGGGTGTCGAGTTTGTGCTTGACGACCAGCCTTTCAAGCACCTGCACGAACTGCGCGCGTCCCGGCTCCTCGGTGGAATACCAGTCGTAGCGGCCGTAGAACGGGACGGCCGCCATCACCGAAGTGTCGGCGTCCTCGAAGCCCGGCTGGAACTTCGGGTCGTTGGGGCTCAGGGCGGCCAGGGCGGTCAGGTGACCGCCGGCCGAACCGCCGCTGAGCGCAACGAAATTCGGATCTCCCCCGTAGGCGGCGATGTTCTCCTTGACCCAGGCCAGCGCGCGCTTGACGTCGACGATGTGGGCGGGCCAGGTGTGCCACGGGGACACGCGGTAGTTCATCGACACGCACACCCAGCCACGCGCTACCAGGTGACTCATCAACGGGTACGCCTGTGGCCGGCGCCAGCCGATCATCCAGGCGCCACCTGGAATCTGCAGCAGGACAGGCGCTTTGCCATCGAGCGGCAGGTCCTTGCGGCGCCAGATGTCGGCGAGGTTCGCGCGGCCGTGCGGACCGTAGGAGACGATGTTCTGCTTGTCGACGAAGCGCCGCCGCGCCACCGTGGTGCGCATTGGCAGATTGCGCCGCCCGCGGCGGGTCGGTTCGGTAGGCAGGGCCTTGAGTTGGTCGGCGTAGTCGGGTCCGAGTTGCTCAGTCAGCCCGGCTTCCAGGATCGGACCGGGGGTCGTGATGCCGCGGTAGCGGATGACCGCCAGAATCGCCCAGGACGCCGCCGTCATGGCCAGCGCCACTCTGCCTTTCGGCCCCGCGAAATCACCCCGCAGGCCGCGGCGCACTGCGTCCAGCGCGGACACCGAGGCGTACAGGCCGGGCACCTCCGAGGTAGGCCACCCGAACCAGAACACCGTCGGTGACGCATACGGGTTGCGGGTGATCGGATGTAGGCCGTTGGCGGCGTTGACCAATTCCACCGTTGCCCGGGTCAGCGGCCGGGGGCGGCGCAGTTGCCGGAGCAGGGGTCGGAGGTTCATGCGTCTCCCAACCGGGCCTTGAGCTCGTTGCGCAGAATCTTGCCGGTGCTGCCGCGCGGGAGCTCGTCGAGCACGGTGATCTCGCGTGGCACTTTATAGTTGGCCAAATTGTCCCGTACGTGCTGCTTGAGTGTCTCGACCGTTGCCGAGGCGCCCGGCTCCAGGACCACGAACGCCGACAACCGCTGGCCGTACTGCTCGTCGTCCACTCCGATCACCGACGCCTCGGCCACCTCCGGGTGGGCTGCCAGCGTCTTCTCCACCTCGATCGGGTAGATGTTCTCCCCGCCGGAGACGATCATCTCGTCGTCGCGTCCCACCACGAACAGGCGTCCGTGGGCGTCTAGGTATCCCACGTCGCCCGAAGACATGTAACCGGCGTGAAAGTCCTTGGTCTTGCCTGATGTATAGCCGTCGAACTGGCTACCGTTGTGCACATAGATGGTGCCGACCTCACCGGTGGGCATCTCCTTGAAATCGGAGTCCAGGATCCGGATCTGGGTCCCGTCTGCCGGCTTGCCCGCCGTGTCGGGTGCCGCGCGCAGGTCCGACGGAGTCGCGGTCGCGATCATGCCCGCTTCGGTGGCGTTGTAGTTGTTGTAGATCACGTCGCCGAACTGGTCCATGAACGCGATCACGACGTCGGGCCGCATCCGCGAACCTGATGCCGCGGCAAATCGTAAAGATTTGCAGCTGTAGCGGTTTCGAACCTCGTCGGGCAGCTCCATGATGCGGTCGAACATCACCGGCACCACCGCCAGGCCGGTCGCCTGGTGCCGATCGATCAGGGCCAGCGTCGCCTCCGGATCGAACTTGCGCCGGGTGACCACCGTGCACGCCAGGGATGACGCGAGCACCAACTGCGAGAATCCCCAGGCGTGGAACATCGGTGCCACGATCACGATCGGCTCCTCGGCCCGCCACGGCGTCCGGTCCAGCACCCCCTTGAGCGTCTTGATTCCTCCGCTGCCGCCGGAATGCTTGGCGCCCTTGGGCGTTCCGGTGGTTCCGGAGGTGAGCAGGATCAACTTGCTCTTACCGCCGGTGCGTTGTGGCCGCTGCCCGGTGTGGGATGTGATGAGCTTCTCGACGGTCACCTCGTGCGGTTCGTCGGCCCAGGCCACGATCCGGGTGGCGTTCGGCGCGTCGGCGAGTGCGCGATCCACGGTCGGGGTGAACTCTTCGTCGTAGACGATCGCGTCGACGCCCTCGCGGCTGACCACCTCGGCCAGCGCGGGCCCCGCGAAGGAAGTATTGAGCAGCAGGACGTCGGCGCCGACCCGGTTGGCCGCCAGGAGTGTATCGATGAAACCGCGGTGATTGCGGCACATGATGCCGACGACTTTCGGCGGCCCACCCGGCAGTGCCTGCAGCGCGGCGGCGAATGCGTCGCCACGTTCGTCGAGCTGGCGCCAGGTCAGGGTGCCGAGTTCGTCGATCAGGCCGGGTCGGTCGGGGCAGCGCTGCGCCGCACCCGCGAAACCCGAAGTGAAACCGATGCCCTCTCGGGCCATCGCGACGGCAACTCGCACATAGCGGTCGGGTCGCATCGGCGCGATCATGCCCGCACGGCGCAGGGTGGAGACCACGCCCAGCATCTCTGCGAGGCCCTCTTCGAGACGAGATGCCATGGCTCAGCCCACAATCGGGAATCGACGCTTGGCGGCGAGCTCGTTGAGCCCTTCCTGCATGACCGACCGGACGTGCTCGTCGACTTCGTCGACATCCGGGTCTTCGCCGAATTGTGCTGCGATGTCGATAGGTTCGAGGACCTGCATGACGATCTTGGCGGGCAGCGGCAGATTGGGCGGGATGGCAGCGCTGAACCCGAAGGGAAATCCGAAGGACAGCGGCAGGATGTCACTGCGAAGCAATCTCTTGATGCCCAGGTTCCTGGCCAGCCAGGTACCGCGAGTGAGGTACAGCTGGGTCTCCTGACCGCCGATGCCCACCATGGGGACGATGGGAACCCCCGCCTCGATGGCGGTGCGGACATACCCCTTGCGGCCGTTGAAGTCGATGACGTTCTCCGCCGCTGTCGGCCGGTAGGCGTCGTAGTCGCCACCGGGGAAGACGACGACCACGCCGCCGGAGCGCAGTGCCGCGGCAGCGTTCTCCCGGTTGGCGCGGATGTACCCGGTTTTGCGGAAGAAGTCCGCCGTAGGCCCCATGAACAAAATGTCGTGGCTCAACGTCAAGACGGGCCGGTCGTAACCGAACTTGTCGTAGAAGTCGGTGCTGAAGATCGGGACGTCCATCGGAAACTGGCCGCCGGAATGGTTGCCGACCACCAGCGCTCCGCCGGGCGGGAATCCGTCGAGGCCACGCACCTCGGATCGGAAGTAGGTCTTCAGGACCGGCCGCATGACGCTGATCATGCGTCGGGTCATCCCCGGATCGAACTTCGCGATATCGCCCCGAGTCGGGTCGTCGTTCTCGTTGCTCACTGAGGCTCCCTTGCCGTCGAGTCCCTCAGATCGTAGCGACCACCTCCGCGCCTGTGTGGCGGCATAGTGAGCGAAACCGCCGCGTGCAAGCCCCCGAAGGTGCACAGTGTGCTTGGGTTCCAGGTTCACGCTGCTGTAGGAGGGAACACCCATGGTGGCCGAAACGGGAAATGCGGTCGGCTCCGGGTGCGTTTCGCTGATCGCCCGGCAGATGGACGCCATTCGCGACACCTTCACCGCCGAGCTCTTCGACATGATGAAGGGCGAGATTCAGGGGCTCAAGCACGATCCGCGAATGCTGGAACTGTGGCACGCAAGCCTGACCGAGAACTTCGTCGCCGCGGTGCACTACCTGGAACGGGATGCGCCGACGGCGCTGCTCGAGGCTCCCGCCGCCGCACTCGCGTACGCGCGGGCGTCCGCGCAGCGGGATATTCCGTTGGCGCCGTTGGTTCGGGCGCACCGGCTGGGGCATGCGCGGTTCCTGGAAGTGGCGATGCAGTACGTGTCGCGGCTGGAGCCGCACCAGCAGGTGCCCACCATCATCGCCCTGGTGAACCGCGCGGCCCGCGTCGTCGATCTGGTGGCCGACCAGATGATCCTCGCCTACGAGGAGGAGCACGACCGCTGGCTGAGCCGGCGTAGCGGGATGCAGCAGCACTGGGTCAGCGAGGTGCTGGCCGGTACCCCGGTCGACGTGCAGCGTGCGGAAAAGGTGCTGCGCTACGGGCTCGACGGCCGCCACGTGGCCGCCGTGGTCTGGGTGGATGACGCGGTGCCCATCGACCAGGTGGTGGCCCGGTTCGACGAGGTGCGCTGCCTGATGGCGGCTGAGCTGGACGCGGCCGGCCGATCGTTGCTGGTGCCGACCGACGAGCGGGAGGCGCGGTTGTGGTTCTCGGTCGCCGGTGCCCCCGATCTGCCGAGCATCCGCGGGGCGTTCGAGTCGGCGTGTATCGGGGCGCGGGCGGCCTGTGGCCGGTCCGGTGACGGGCTGCGTGGTTTCCGGGCATCGATGAGGCAAGCCGAGCTGGTGAAGACGGTGGTGCTGGCCGGCGGGGACCGCCACAGTTGCCCGGTGGTCTTTTACGACGACGTGGCGCCGGTGGCGCTGATGGCCGCTGACGTCGACGAGTTGCGACGGTTCGTCGGCGAGGTTCTCGGCGATCTTGCCGGTGCCGACGAGCGCAACGAATGGCTGCGTGAAACACTGCGCGAATTCCTGCTCCGCAACCGTAGCTACGTGGCCACCGCAGACGCAATGATCCTGCATCGCAATACGATTCAGTACCGGGTCGGTCAAGCGATGGAACTCTGCGGCCAGAACTTCGACGATCCCGATGCGGTGTTCAAAGTGCAGACCGCGCTGGAGGCCTGCCGGTGGATGGCCCCGGCTGTGCTGCGCGCACAAAAGTAATAGCAAGCTTCGGTTTCGGCGCATAGCGGGGCGACGGCCTTGCCGGGTTAGCGTTTGCCCACGTCAAGCGCCAACCGAAAGAGGCACACATGGATCGGCCCGCAGTCACCGGCAGCCAGGCCGATTGTGTGCTGCGCCTGATCACCCAGATCTGCAGGCGAACCAATCTGCAGATGGACATCTATCAGCGGGCGATCGTCGTCGCTGAGACCGAGGGCCGTCCCGACCAGGTACGCGATCTTCGGCGGTTTCTAGGGATGCAGCGCCAGGACCGAAAACTGCTGGACGAGCTCATCGAACGTCTGCAGGGTCCGGGAGTCGTGCAGCGTCCACGGTGTGCGGGCAGCGACCACAGGCGGTCGCTGGGGGCGGCGGCGGGCAGGCCATCCGTGCGCGCTGAGGGGTCGCGCGGATGGCGTTCCCGCTGGCAGGCTTCCGGGGCGGTTCAGCGCGTACGGCCGGGCGACCGGCCGGCGCTGTCCGGGCCAGAAGGCGCGGGAGGTCCGGTGCTTTGGTGAGTCACCCTCTGTGGCAATGGCTTTGACCGGATTGGTGGCGGGCCTCCAAGGGCTCGGGCGATAGGCCTTCGGGTGGGCCGCATCGTGCCGATACATTGGACTGGCCAGAAACGCTCCCTCCCGGAATGGGGCCAGCCATGGGATTCATCTCACCGGACCTTCCCGACGTCGATCACGACACCTGGCTGACGCTGCCACGGGCAACGCGACTGCAGGTCGTCACCCGACACTGGGCGGAAAACGGCTTCGGCACACCGTACGCGGTGTACCTGCTGTACCTGATCAAGATCGGCCTGTATGTCGCTGCTCCGGCGGCGATCATCGCGCTGACGCCCGGTCTGGGCGGGCTGAGCCACATCGCACAGTGGTGGACGCAACCGATCGTGTACCAGAAGGTCGTCATCTTCACCCTGCTCTTCGAAGTCCTCGGGCTCGGTTGCGGGTCCGGGCCGCTCACCGGACGCTTCATGCCGCCGATCGGTGGCGTGCTGTACTGGTTGCGTCCCAAGACGATTCGGCTGCCGGCCTGGCCCGACAAGGTGCCGTTGACCCGCGGCGATTCCCGCTCGATCGTCGACGTCGCGCTGTACGCCATCGTGTTGGGCAGCGCGGTGTGGGCGCTGTTGTCGCCAGGGCACGGCGGACCGGTGACCGGCGCCGGTGACGTCGGATTGATCAACCCGGTTCTGGTGATTCCGACGATCGTCGCCCTGGCGTTGCTGGGTTTGCGCGACAAGACCATCTTTCTGGCGGCCCGCGGCGAGCACTACTGGCTGAAGCTGTTCGTGTTCTTCTTCCCGTTCACCGACCAGATCGCCGCGTTCAAGATCATCATGCTCTTCCTCTGGTGGGGCGCGGCCACTTCCAAACTCAACCACCACTTCCCCTACGTGGTGGCCGTGATGACGAGCAACAACGCCCTGCTGCGCAGCCGGTTGTTCCTGCCGGTCAAGCACCTGCTCTACCGCGACCACGTCAACGATCTGCGGCCCACCTGGTTACCGAAGATGATGGCCCACGTCGGCGGCACCACAGCGGAATTCATCGTTCCCACGGTGCTGGTGTTCTTCGCCGGCGATCACCCGTGGCGCTGGTTCCTGATCGGGTTCATGGTGATCTTCCACCTCAACATCCTGTCCAACCTCCCGATGGGGGTTCCGTTGGAGTGGAACGTCTTTTTCATCTTCTCGCTGTTCTACCTGTTCGGCCATTACGGCGCGATCCGCGCCACCGACCTGAGATCACCGCTACTGCTGGCCCTGATCGCGATCGCGGTCGTCATCGTCATCGTGGGAAACCTTTTCCCCGAAAAGATTTCGTTCCTGCCCGCGATGCGCTACTACGCCGGAAACTGGGCCACCAGCACGTGGTGCTTCCGCGCGGGCGCCGAGGACAAGATCGAAGCCGACGTGGTGAAAAGCTCTGCGCTGGTTGTCAATCAGCTCACGAAGCTGTACGGCGCGGCGACCGCCGAGGTGATGTCGGACAAGGTGGGGGCGTTCCGGGCGATGCACACACACGGCCGTGCGCTCAACGGCCTGCTGCCCCGGGCGATCGGCAATGAGGCCGACTATCGGGTGCGGGACGGCGAAATCGTGGCCGGTCCACTCGTCGGGTGGAACTTCGGCGAAGGCCACCTGCACAACGAGCAGTTGTTGGAGGCCCTGCAGCGGCGCTGCAACTTCGAGGACGGCGATGTCCGCGTCATCGTCCTCGAGGGTCAGCCGATCCACATTCAGAAGCAGTGGTACCGGATCGTCGATGCCAAGACCGGTCTCATCGAATCCGGTTACGTCGACGTCAGCGAGATGCTGAGCCGGCAACCGTGGCCGGAACCGGGCGACGAGTTCCCGGTGCACGTCACGACCGAACCTGTCGTGCACGGAACCTCATGACCAAAGCCTCGAAAAACAAAGCCGTCGTCGTCGGCGCCGGCCCCAACGGGCTGGCCGCAGCCATTCACCTCGCCCGGCAGGGCGTCGACGTGCACGTGCTGGAAGCCCAGGACACCATCGGCGGGGGAGTGCGCTCGGGGGAGCTGACCGTGCCCGGCGTCATCCACGACCACTGCTCGGCCTTCCACCCGCTGGGAGTCGGATCCCCGTTCTGGAAGGAGATCGACCTCCTCAGCTATGGACTGACCTGGAAATGGCCGGAGGCCGACTGCGCGCACCCACTCGATGACGGGTCTGCCGGCGTGCTCTATCAGTCGGTTGCCAAAACCGCCAAGGGATTGGGCGCCGATCGGCGGCGTTGGCGGGCGGCGGTGGGCGGACTGGCCAAGGGCTTCGACGACCTGGCCGACGATCTGCTGCGCCCCGTGATCAACATTCCGCGGCATCCGGTACGCCTCGCGTTGTTCGGTCCCCGCGCGGTGCTGCCCGCCACCGCGGTGGCCGGCTACTTCCGCACCGAGCAGGCGCGCGCCCTCTACGGCGGCGCGGCCGCGCACGCCTTCACCCGGTTGGACCGCCCGCTGACCGCCTCCCTCGGGTTGATGATCCTGGCCAGCGGACATCGCTACGGCTGGCCGGTCGCCGAAGGCGGGTCCGGCGCGATCACCCGGGCGCTGGGTGCGGCTCTGGAGGCAGAGGGCGGCCAGGTCACCACCGGCGTCAAGGTCACCAGTCGCCGTGACATCCCGAACGCCGACATCGTCATGCTCGACCTGAGCCCCGCTCAAGTACTGGCCATCTATGGCGACGCGATGCCCACGCGAATCAAAAGGTCCTACCGCCGCTACCGCGAGGGCTCCGCGGCGTTCAAAGTCGACTTCGCCATCGAGGGCGACATTCCCTGGACGAACCCGGACTGCGCCCGGGCGGGAACCGTCCATCTCGGCGGCAGCTTCGAGGAGATCGCCGACACCGAACGCCGTCGCGCCCAGGGCACCATGGTGGAGCGCCCCTTTGTGCTGCTCGGGCAGCAGTATCTGGCCGACCGGTCCCGCTCGGCGGGCAACATCAACCCGATCTACGCCTACGCGCATGTGCCGTTCGGGTACACCGGTGACGCGACCGCGGCGATCGTCGACCAGATCGAGCGGTTCGCGCCGGGTTTCCGCGACCGCATCGTCGCCACGGTCAGCACCGGCACGGCCGACCTGGAGGCCCGCAACGCCAGTTACATCGGCGGCGACATCATCGGCGGCGCCAACGACAAACTGCAGATCCTGTTCCGGCCGCGCATCGCGCTCGATCCCTATCGGATCGGCGTGCCGGGGGTGTACCTCTGCTCACAGTCGGCGCCGCCGGGAGCCGGCATCCACGGGCTGTGCGGTTACCACGCCGCCGAATCGGCGCTGCGCTGGTTGCGGTCGACGTGACTCCGCCGCCTTCGCGCTGCCTCTGCTGAGACGTCAGCCGGTCGGGCCGGGCATCACCGGCTGGCCGGCCACGGGTCCGTTCGCCGGCGCCGGACCGGTTGGTGCGCCCTTCCCGGTTCCGGACATGGTGGTGATCGGCGCGCCAACCGGTGCGCCGACGGGGACGGGTCCGGCGACCGGCACGGGTCCCGCGACGGGCACGGGTGCGCCGACCGGCACGGGTGCGCCGACGGGGACCGGAGCCCCGATGGGCACGGGTGCGCCGACGGGAACCGGGGCGCCGACGGGAACCGGGGCGCCGATGGGCACGGGTGCGCCGACGGGAACCGGGGCTCCGATGGGCACGGGTGCGCCGACGGGGACCGGGGCTCCGACGGGAACCGGGGCCGCTATCGGTCCGGGCACCACCACCGGCGCGACCGCCGGCACCGCTGCCGCGCCCACCGGCCCGGGCACCACGACGGGAGCACCGACACCGGACATGCCGGTGATGGGTGCGCTCGCCGGCCCACAGTTCTCCACTGGTGTTGCGCCGGCGGCCGGTGCAGGTCCACCGGCGGGGGCGGCGGGTCCGCCGCCGGCCGGTGCTCCGCCGGCGCCTGCGGCTCCCCCAGCTGCCGGAGCGCCTGCCGCGCCCGCTGCCGGGCCGCCGTAAGCGCAGCACGCCGGCGCTCCGCCCGCGCCTGCCGCACCGGCTGGGCCCGCGCCGGGGGCGCCCGCTCCGGCGACCCCCGCGGGCGCGCCGTCCGCGACACCGGCGGTGCCCGACATTCCCTGGATGCACGCGTAGCCACCCGTCTTCAGCGGCACGGCCGCCGCCGTCGGGCTCAGCGACAATGCAGCCCCGCACAACCCCGCGGCGGCAGCAATTACCTTGAGGTTGAATCGATCGGAGATCGTCATCAACGTCAGCTCCTTCATTCGCGCTCCAGCAGATCCGTCTGGTCGTATCCGGACGACCGGCTCGATTGTTAGACGCCGATCCAAGACGCGAACGGCGCCGCACCGTGCCGTTTCCAAATGGTGACGTTCGGGATGGTTTAGCCCTCGTCACACGTTGTGACCGTTAAATCACGATGCCGTCACCGGTCAGGACGCGCCCCGGTTTCTGCACTGATCTAGGCTGACCACGAGCGCTTACCAGCGGACACGAGAAAGAGGAGAGACACGTGACGGTCCGAGTTGGCATCAACGGCTTTGGTCGAATCGGACGCAACTTCTACCGGGCCCTGCTGGCCCAGCAGGAGCAAGGCACCGCCGACATTGAGGTGGTGGCCGTCAACGACATCACCGACAACCACACCCTGGCGCATCTGCTGAAGTTCGACTCGATCCTGGGACGGCTGCCCTACGACGTCAGCCTGGAGGGCGAGGACACCATCGTGGTGGGCCCGGCCAAGATCAAGGCGCTGGAGGTCCGGGAGGGACCGGCCGCCCTGCCGTGGGGTGACCTGGGCGTCGACGTGGTGGTCGAATCCACCGGTCTGTTCACCAACGCCGCCAAGGCCAAGGGCCACCTGGACGCCGGGGCCAAGAAGGTGATCATCTCCGCGCCCGCCACCGATGAGGACATCACCATCGTGCTCGGGGTCAACGACGACAAGTACGACGGCAGCCAGAACATCATCTCCAACGCCTCGTGCACCACGAACTGCCTGGGCCCGATCGCCAAGGTCCTGAACGACGAGTTCGGCATCGTCAAAGGCCTGATGACCACCATCCACGCCTACACCCAGGACCAGAACCTGCAGGACGGCCCGCACAAGGACCTGCGCCGGGCCCGTGCCGCGGCGTTGAACATCGTGCCCACCTCCACCGGAGCGGCCAAAGCCATCGGGCTGGTCCTGCCCGAGTTGAAGGGCAAACTCGACGGCTATGCGCTGCGGGTGCCGATCCCGACCGGGTCGGTCACCGACCTGACCGCCGAGCTGGCCAAACCCGGCACCGCCGAGCAGATCAACGCGGCGATGAAGGCCGCCGCGGACGGGCCGATGAAGGGCATCCTGAAGTACTACGACGCCCCGATCGTGTCCAGTGACATCGTCACCGACCCGCACAGCTCGATCTTCGATTCCGGGCTGACCAAGGTCATCGACAACCAGGCCAAAGTGGTGTCCTGGTACGACAACGAATGGGGCTACTCCAACCGCCTCATCGACCTGGTCAAGCTCGTCGGCAAGTCGCTCTAGCCGTGAGCGTCCCGACTCTCAAAGACCTGCTCGCCGAGGGTGTTTCGGGCCGCGGTGTGCTGGTGCGCTCCGATCTGAATGTGCCGCTGGACGAAGACGGCAACATCACCGACGCCGGACGGATCACCGCCTCGGTGCCGACGTTGAAAGCCCTGCTGGACGCCGGCGCCAAGGTGGTCGTCACGGCGCACCTCGGACGTCCCAAGGACGGGCCCGACCCGAAGTACTCACTCGCGCCGGTGGCCGCGGCACTCGGCGAGCAACTGGGCCGGCACGTGCAGTTGGCCGGGGACGTCGTGGGCACCGACGCGCTGGCCCGTGCCGAAGGACTCACCGACGGTGACATCCTGCTGCTGGAGAACATCCGTTTCGACAAGCGCGAGACCAGCAAGGACGACGGCGAACGCCTCGCGCTGGCCAAGCAGCTCGCCGAACTGGTGTGGCCCGGCGGGGCATTCGTCTCCGACGGCTTCGGAGTGGTGCACCGCAAGCAGGCGTCGGTCTATGACGTCGCCACGCTGCTGCCGCACTACGCCGGCACTCTGGTCGCCGACGAGATCAAGGTGCTCAAGCAGCTGACCAGTTCCACCGAGCGGCCCTACGCGGTGGTGCTGGGTGGGTCGAAGGTGTCGGACAAGCTGGGCGTCATCGAGTCGCTGGCCACCAAGGCCGACAGCATCGTGATCGGCGGCGGCATGTGCTTCACCTTCCTTGCCGCACAGGGCTATTCGGTGGGCAAGTCGCTGCTCGAAGAGGACATGGTGGACACCTGCCGCAAGCTGCTGGACACCTATCACGACGTATTGCGGCTGCCGGTGGACATCGTGGTGACCGAGAAGTTCGCCGCCGATTCGCCACCAAAGACGGTGGCCGCCAACGAGATTCCGGATAACCTGATGGGCCTGGACATCGGCCCGGGCTCCGTCAAGCGGTTCACCACGTTGCTGTCCAACGCGCGAACGGTGTTCTGGAACGGGCCGATGGGAGTGTTCGAGTTCCCGGCTTACGCCGAGGGCACCAGGGGCGTCGCGGAGGCGATCGTCAAGGCCACCGGTAAGGGCGCGTTCAGCGTCGTCGGCGGCGGTGACTCCGCGGCGGCGGTGCGCGCCCTGAAGATTCCCGAAGACGCGTTCTCGCACATATCCACCGGCGGCGGCGCGTCGCTGGAATATCTTGAGGGCAAATCACTTCCGGGCATCGAGGTGCTCGGCGAGCCCCAGCCGACCGGAGGTGACTCGTGAGCCGCAAGCCGTTGATCGCCGGCAACTGGAAGATGAACCTCAATCACTTCGAGGCCATCGCCCTGGTGCAGAAGATCGCATTCTCGTTGCCGGACAAGTACTTCGACAAGGTTGACGTCACGGTCATCCCGCCGTACACCGACCTGCGCAGCGTGCAGACCCTGGTCGACGGCGACAAACTCCGCCTGACCTACGGCGCACAAGACCTGTCGCAGCACGACTCCGGCGCCTACACGGGTGAGATCAGTGGGGCATTCCTGGCCAAGCTGGGATGCAGCTTCGTCGTGGTCGGCCATTCCGAGCGCCGCACCTACCACAACGAGGACGACGCGCTGGTGGCCGCGAAAGCCGCGGCCGCGCTCAAGCACGAGCTCACCCCCATCGTCTGCGTCGGCGAGCACCTCGAGGTTCGCGAGGCCGGAAACCACGTGTCGCACAACGTCGAACAGCTGCGTGGGTCGTTGGCCGGGCTGTCGGCCGAGCAGATCGCCAAGGTCGTCATCGCCTACGAACCGGTCTGGGCGATCGGCACCGGCCGGGTGGCCAGTTCGGCCGACGCTCAGGAGGTGTGCGCGGCGATCCGCCAAGAGTTGGCCGCGCTGGCCTCACCGCAGATCGCCCAGTCCGTCCGGGTGCTCTACGGCGGCTCGATGAATGCCAAGAACGTCGGCGACCTGGTCGCTCAGGAGGACATCGACGGCGGTCTGGTGGGTGGTGCGTCGCTGGATGGGGAGCAGTTCGCGACGCTGGCGGCGATCGCTGCCGGAGGGCCGCTGCCGTAAGCGGGGAGCCACATAGATCCCTGAAACCACAGTGATATCACCCGCGGTATCACAATTCAGGAGAGCCTCATGGTTCGCAGGCGGTACTGAAGTGACGCATGGGATCTAGACGGAGCAAGTTAGATCGCGACGAGCAGCAGCAGTAACGGAAAGACGAACACCAGAGCGAGCAGGACCACCATCAGCGCGACGGTGACGCCGACGCCGTTGTAGCTCTGCGGCGGCGCGCCCAGCGAACCGGCGCTGAAGCCCCAGACCGGTGCCTTGTACTCGAGTTCCACCCAGTGCCCCGGGTAGACGTCGACCAGGGTGTCGGCCGGCCCGATTTGAGCCGGCAGCCAGTACGGCACGTGCACATGGACCCGGTGCTGGCCGGGCCGCACAGGCACAACATTGCGGCCCCACGACAACGGCGGTCCCTCGTAGCCGTCGATCAACAGCTTGGGCTTGAACAGCGCCAACATGAACGACAGCGGCATGTAATGGGTGGTGATAGCGACGCCCTCAGCGGGCCACGAGGGCTGTCCCGGCTGGGCTGGCCAGCTCATGACGCGTCTAGCGGTACTTGATCAACAGGGCCATGCCGACAATGGACACCAGCCAGATGCCGACGATGAACAGCGTCAACCGGTCCAGGTTCTTCTCCACGACCGTCGACCCGGACAGGCTCGACTGCACACCGCCGCCGAACAGCGTCGACAGGCCGCCACCCTTGGCGCGGTGCAGCAGCACCAGCAACACCACCAGCAGGCTGGTGACCACCAGGGTGATCTGTAGAGCCAATTCCATAACGGGCAGCCTACCGAACGCGGGCAAAACGCTCGCCACCGGCAAGCGACGGGCCGCGGATCGTGCCCAAATAGCCGACTCGACGGTCTGCACCGATACTTAGACCCATGGTTGACGTGACCGATACCGCCCTGGACCCGATCGGCGACGTCCATCGCACCAAATTGGGGCGCGAGGCGACCGAGCCCATGCGCGCCGACATCAGGATGCTGGGTGCCATCCTCGGTGACACCGTGCGGGAGCAGAACGGTGAAGAGGTGTTCGACCTAGTTGAACGCGCGCGGGTGGAATCGTTCCGGGTGCGGCGATCGGAGATCGACCGCAACGAGGTGTCGCGCATGTTCGACGGCATCGACATCCGGAAGGCCATCCCGGTCATCCGGGCGTTCACGCAGTTCGCGTTGCTGGCCAACGTCGCCGAGGACATCCACCGCGAGCGCCGCCGCAGCATTCACGTCGCCGCCGGCGAGCCGCCCCAGGACAGCAGCCTGGCCGCCACCTACGCGAAACTCGATCGTGCCGAACTGGATTCGGCGACCGTGGCCGCAGCGCTCGAAGGTGCATTGGTGGCGCCGGTGATCACCGCCCACCCCACCGAGACCAGACGTCGCACCGTCTTCGTCACCCAGCACCGCATCACCGAGCTGATGCGTCTGCACGCGGAGGGGCACACCCAGACCGACAGCGGCCGCAGCATCGAAACCGAATTGCGCCGCCAGATCCTCACCCTGTGGCAGACCGCGATCATCCGGCTATCCCGCCTGCAGATCAGCGACGAGATCGCGGCCGGACTGCGCTACTACCCGGCCTCGTTCTTCGAGGTGATGCCCAAGGTCAACGCCGAAGTCCGGGAGGCACTGCGGGCCCGCTGGCCCGACGCCGACCTGCTGTCCGGGCCGATGTTGCAGCCGGGTTCCTGGATCGGCGGCGATCGTGACGGGAATCCCAACGTCACCGCCGACGTGGTCCGGCTGGCCACCGGCAGCGCCGCCTATACCGCAATCTCTCACTACCTGTCCGAACTCGACCAGCTCGAGCAGGAGTTGTCGATGTCGTCACGGCTGCTCACGGTCACCCCCGAGCTCGCCGAACTGGCTGAAGGGTGCCAGGACAAGGCGCGCGACGACGAGCCCTACCGCCGCGCGCTGCGAGTCATCCGGTCCCGGCTGAGCGCGACCGCCGGGGAGCTCCTCGATGAGCAACCGCAGCACCTGCTCGACCTCGGCCTGCCGGCCTACACCACGCCCGGTGAATTGCGCGCGGACCTGGACACCATCGACACCTCGCTGCGCACGCACGGCAGCGCCGTGCTGGCCGACGACCGGCTGGCCGTGTTGCGGGAAGGCGTACACGTCTTCGGTTTTCACCTGTCCGCGCTGGACCTCCGGCAGAACTCCGACGTGCACGAGGAAGTGGTCGCCGAACTGCTCGCCTGGTCCGGGGTGCACCCCGACTACGCCTCGTTGCCCGAAGACCAGCGAGTCGAGCTGCTGGTCAGCGAACTCGGCACCCGACGTCCGCTGGTGAGCCCGGGCGCGAAGCTGTCCGAACTGGCACGCAAAGAACTCGACATCATCGGCGCCGCCACCTACGCCGTCCAAACCTATGGCCCGGCAGCGGTTCCCAACTACGTCATCTCGATGTGCCGGTCGGTGTCGGACGTCCTGGAAGCCGCGATCCTGATGAAAGAGGCCGGGCTGCTGGACGCTTCAGGGGACGAACCCTATTGTCCGGTCGGGATCTCGCCGCTGTTCGAGACCATCGACGACCTGCACAACGGGGCGTCGATCCTGCAGGCGATGCTGGATCTCCCGCTTTACCGCGCCATGGTGACGGCTCGCGGTGACATGCAGGAAGTGATGCTCGGTTACTCCGATTCGAACAAGGACGGCGGCTACCTGGCCGCCAACTGGGCGGTGTACCGGGCGGAGCTGGCCCTGGTCGAAGCGGCCCGCAAGGGCGGAATCCGATTGCGGCTGTTCCACGGCCGCGGTGGCACCGTGGGCCGCGGTGGCGGCCCGAGTTACCAGGCCATCCTGGCCCAGCCACCGGGGGCGGTGAACGGATCGCTTCGGCTCACCGAACAGGGCGAGGTGATCGCCGCGAAGTACGCCGAACCGCAGGCCGCCCGGCGCAACCTGGAAAGCCTGCTGGCCGCGACCCTGGAGTCGACGCTGCTCGACGTAGAGGGCCTCGGTGACGCAGCGGAGCCGGCCTACGCGGTGCTCGACGAGATCGCCACCCTGGCGCAGCGCGCCTACGCCGAACTGGTGCACGACACACCCGGCTTCGTCGAGTACTTCAAGGCCTCCACGCCGGTCAGTGAAATCGGATCGCTCAACATCGGCAGTCGGCCGTCCTCCCGCAAACCGACGGAATCGATCTCGGATCTGCGCGCCATCCCGTGGGTGCTGGCGTGGAGTCAGTCACGGGTGATGCTGCCGGGCTGGTACGGCACCGGTACGGCGTTCGAGCAGTGGATCGGCGAGGGACCGGACAGCGAGGAAGACCGCTTGGCGGTCCTGCATGAACTCTACGAGCGGTGGCCGTTCTTCCGCAGCGTGCTGTCCAACATGGCGCAGGTGCTCGCCAAGAGCGATCTCGGGCTGGCCGCCCGCTACGCCGAGCTGGTAGACGATGAATCGTTGCGCAGCAGGGTCTTTGACAAGATCGTCGACGAGCACCACCGGACCATTGCGATGTACAAGCGCATCACCGGTCAGGAAGACCTGCTGGCCGACAACCCGGCGCTGGCACGCTCGGTGTTCAACCGGTTCCCCTACCTGGAGCCGCTGAATCACCTGCAGGTGGAGTTGCTGCGCCGTTACCGATCGGGTGAGGACGACGAGTTGGTGCAACGCGGCATTCTGCTGACCATGAACGGACTTGCCAGCGCGTTACGTAACAGCGGATAACGGGCAATCCCTTCAGGCGAAGGGGGTCCCATGTCTGACCTGAAGAACGGCCGAGCGCCGGCAGTCTCGGCGGCACAGGTAGCCCAGAACGGCGTCTTCGAGAAATTCGCCCGTGCCGGGTTCGTGGTGAGCGGAATACTGCACCTGATCATCGGCTACCTCGCCATCCGTGTCGCGCTCGGCGACGGCGGCACCGCCGACCAGTCCGGGGCCCTGGCGACGATGGCGGCCCGCCCCGGTGGCCCGTTCGCGCTGTGGATCGCCGCGGTCGCCCTGCTGACGCTCGGGTTGTGGCGCCTGATCGAGACGGTTCTGGGACGTGCGGCCGACCGCGACTCGCCGGACTCACCGGGCGGTATGCAGCGGGTCAAGACCTTCGGGGTCGCCGTTGTCTACCTCGGATTCGCCTACTCAGCCTTCGGATTCGCGCACGGAGCCGGGAAGTCCTCTGGTGAGCAGAGCTCCACCGCGAGCGCCCGGCTGATGCAGAGCACGGCCGGCACCATCGCATTGATCGCGTGCGGCGTCGGCGTCATCGCGGTGGGCGGCTACCACGTCTACAAAGGAGCCGGGCGCAAATTCGTCGACGACCTCAACGGCCGGTCCGGCAAGCTGGTGCGCCGACTCGGCGTGGCCGGCTACGTCGGCAAAGGGGTGGTCATCGCCACCGCCGGTGTGCTGGTGGTCGTCGCCGCGTCCCGCTCCGAGCCGAACAAGGCCACCGGACTCGACGGGGCCCTCAAGACCCTAGGCGCTCAACCCTTCGGAGTGGTGCTGCTGATCGCCGCCGGTGCCGGGATCATCACGTACGGCTTATACAGCTTTGTGCTGGCCCGCTCAACCAAGATGTGAGGTGCGCTCAGCCCGCGTCATCAAAAATGCTGTCTCGCAGCCTTCCTGGCGCCGCTGTGGGATCGACGAACCATTCGTGCCGGAAAATTACGGCCAACACCTGCGGTGGCAGCCGTAGCAATACCTGGTAGACCCGCGCACCCACACCGGCGCCCAACTGGGAGCGATGAGCGGCCACCGCATCCCGCTTCTGCCGGGCCACCGCGCGCACGTCGACCCGGTGCGTGATGCTGGCACTCGGCGCATAGGCGTCGGCCAGCACGTCCCGGTCGTAAGGCGGCGGAAGACGCAGCACACCGCAGACATCGCTGACCCGGCGCAGCAGTTCGCGCGGCATGGTCGCCTCGAGAACCCTTGGTGTGCGCGCCAGTTCGGCGGCCCGTTTGCCGACACGGTGCACCTGCACATGATCGCGGTGGCCGTACCCGCCGTTGGCCTGGTAGCTGAGTAGCAGCTGCGCGTCCTCAGCGCGAAGGATCGCGGCCAGGCGCTGCGCGGCCTCCTCGACGTCGGCTCTACCGAAACGCACCCGACCCGGCGGGTCGGGGTAGAAATCCGGGCCGTAGCCGCTGTCGGCGTAGCCCAGGCACTCCGTTCGGTGCGCGCCGAGAATGCCGGTGCTCGAATGCAATTCGTCCAAGCGGGTGCGGTCGTCCTCGTCACCCATCCGTCCGTCGGTGGCCGTGACGACGACCACCCGATGACCGGCGGCGGCCGCTTTGGCCAGCGTGCCGCCGGTCAGGATCACCTCATCGTCCGGGTGGGCGTGGAAGGCGACGACGGTGGACATGACGCGATCGTATCGGTGTTTCGCGGGCCCGAATCAGTGAACGGCCGCGTAGGTGACCGGGCAGGGCCCCTGCGCCCGCGCCACCCCGCCGATCTGCGCCGGGACCGGACGCGGATGCGCGCTCCAGCCTGCGGTCAGTTCGTACTCACCGAGCAAGCGTGTCAGCGCCGCCGTCATCGCCGCCAGTGCGAAAGGCTGCGCCGGGCAGGAATGCCGCCCGTGGCCGAACGCCGTCACCAGCATCGGTGACGGCAGGTCAGGGGGGTCGGTGAGCCGGTGGCGGGTCCATCGTTCCGGATCCCACGTGTCCAGCCCGGGTGCCGCAGAGCTGTTCAACAACGGCAACAGGGTGGCGATGGTCCAGCCGGGCGGCACTTGGTAGGTGATCTCGCCGGTGTTCAGCTCGACCGGCGCCAGGACCGTGCGGCTCATGATCGAGCGCTGCGCCAGACGCGTGGACTCGAGTGCGCAGCGGTGGGCGAAGTCCTTGTCGCCGTTACGGATTGGTAGCTGATGTTGCGGATGTTCGACCAGGTCGACCAGGGCCCAGCCGAGCGCGGCGGCCAGGTTCGACATCGACGCGATGTGGATCAGGGCGACGTCGTGGGCGATGCCGCGCACGCGGACCTGGTCGGGCTCGGAGTCCCATGCGGCGACAATCCTGCCGAATAGGCTTCCGTCATCGCGGTAGTGCCCCACCGCGGCCGCCACCGTGTCGGTGACGTCGTCCAGGGCAGCACGCTCGGCGCGTTTGTCCGAGGCGGTCACTGCAGCCATCCGGTCGGGGTGGACGAACGCCTCGGAGCCGTCCAGGGTGTCGAACGCGTGCACCAGACGCTCGAAAGCCGCACCCTCGGAGCATCCGGGCCCGGCCCACGATGCGAGGCCCATCCGGTGCCCCAGCCGGCGGGTGAGGTCGAAGACGTCTACCGAACCGGCCGAACCCAGTTCGGCGGTCGTATCCCGCAGCGCGCCGTCCAGGTTCGCAAGATAGACGGCGACATCGTCACGGCGAAAAAGGTTGGTGGGCAGGATACGACGGCCGGCGAAGATCTCGTCGGGCAGCTTGCGGCGCAGCATCAAAAAGTCGGCGACGCCCTTGCTGGCTTTGTCCTCCGGCAGGGCGTAGAACGACTCGACGCCCGCGGGGGAGAAGGTGAACAGGTAACGGTCGGCGCCGCTTTCCACCACAAACGTGTCGCCGCACCGATCGCGGGCGGCGGCGATGGTGGCGACCGCATCTGCAACGGCGACATCCCACGGCAGGCCGGTACCGTCCGCGAGTGGTGGGGCGGGAACCGGATGAGTCACGGAGTCAGCGCACGCCCCGATTGCGGAGCCGGTCCATCACCCCGCGCATGACGTGCTCCGTCGCGTTGAGTGGCAGCATCATCGTCTCGCCCCAGCTCACGATGTTGTCCATGCGCTCGAGAATGGCCTCCACCGGTTGGAGCACCGCGAGCAGGCGCTTGGCGAGATCATCGAGGCTGGACAGGGTCCCGTCCAGGTGGTCCAGCCCGGTCTCCAGCCGCGAGACGGTGCTGTTGAGCGCCGACAACGACTTGTTCAGTTCCACCAGGGACGTGCCGAGTCCGTCCAGGACGTCCTCGACCTGCTCCACCGTCTTGTCGGCATTCAATGCCGCCTGGGTGAGCGTCTTCATTCTTTGCCGGGCTGGGGTGGGGCGGCCGCCGCTTCTGTCTGCCATGACGGTCATTATTACCAGCTTGACACCGGGGGATACAGCCCCGTGAGAAGCCGGGCCGTGTCAACGGGGAAGTTTGCCCGCTGCGCCTTCGTCGAGCAGCCACCGGGTGATCTCGCGACCGATGGCCCCGGCGGCCGGTAGCGAGACGGGATCGGCGCCGCCGATGGCAGCGGCCACCGCGTCGGCCTTGCCCTCGCCCGCCACCAGCAGCCACACCTCGCGGGACCGCTGAATCGCGGGCAGGGTCAACGTGATTCGTTGCGGCGGCGGCTTGGGGGAGTCATCCACGGCGACCACCATCCGGCTGGTCTCACGCACCGCGGCAGTGTCCGGGAACAGGGAGTTGACGTGTCCTTCGGGTCCCATCCCCAGCAGATGCACGTCGAAACTGGGCGCCTGCTCACCAGGCTCGGCATTGGCCGCCAGAATCTGCTCGTACGCCAGGGCCGCAGCCTCAAGGTCGGAGCCGAACTCGCCGTCGCTGGCAGCCATGGGGTGCACCTGGCTGGCGGGAATGTCGATGTGGTCGAGCAGGGCCTCGCGCGTTTGCTTCTCGTTGCGCTCGTCGTCGTCTTCGGGGACATATCGTTCGTCACCCCAGAACAGGTGCACCGTGGACCAGTCGACCGGCCGCGACGCGAGTTCACGCAGCAGTGCGACACCGTTGCCGCCACCGGTCAGCGCGATCAGTGCTCGTCCCCGCGCCGCTGACGCCGCGTTGATGGTGTCGACCAGTCGCTGTGCCGCGGCCTGCGCCAAACGTTCGCTGTCGGCAAATACCTCGATATCGAAGCTCATTGATATTGCACCTTCTTGATGCCCTCCAGGGCCGCGTGGTAGATCTCGTCGGCGTCCAGCCGGCGCAGGTCTTCGGCCAGGCATTCACCGGTTACCCTGCGCGCCAACGGAACCAACGCTTCGGGCTTGGCCGTGCGGCTCAGCGTGGCCGTGGTTCCATCCTGCGGCCGGCTCAGCACGATGGTCTCGCTCTTGCGCACCAGTTCCACGGTGAGCTCGCCGACCTCCCGGCGGACCGGGCCGTCGATCCGGCTGGCCAGCCAGCCCGCCAGCACGTCCAGTGCGGGTTCGGTTTCCAGGCCGCTGATGCGAGCCGACTCGATCGGCTCGTGCGGTGGCAGGTCGATGGCAGAGGTCAGCAGCGCACGCCAGTACGTGATGCGACTCCAGGCGAGGTCGGTGTCGCCGGCGGTGTAGCCGGGCAACCGGCTTTTGATCGCCGCCAACGGGTCGACGGCGTTGGTGGCGTCGGTGATACGGCGAATTGCCAACTTGCCCAACGGATCCTGGGCGGGCACCGCCGGAGCGTTGTCGGGCCACCAAGCGACGACCGGGATGTCGGGCAGCAGGAAGGGGATGACCACGCTGGCGGCGTGCCCGGACAACGGCCCGGAAAGTGCCAGCACCACCACCTCACCGGCGCCCGCGTCGCCCCCCACTCGGATCTGCGCGTCCAGACGCGGTTCGTCGGCGTACGCGTTGCCCCGCATCGTCACGATGATGCGGCTCGGATGTTCGTGGCTGGCGTCGTTGGCCGCCTGGATGGAATCCTCGACGACGGCGTCGCTGTCCGGCGCGATGATCAGCGTGAGTACCCGGCCCATCGTGACCACGCCGGCCATCTCGCGCATCTCGTCGAGCTTCTTGTTGATCGCCGTGGTGGTGGTGTCAGGCAGTTCGACAATCATCTGCGCCGCTCCTCCTCATCGCTGCGCTCTGCATCGTCGCCGTCGCGAATCATTTGCGCCGCTCCTCTGTGTCGTCGCCGGCGCGGATCATGGCCGCCGCCATTCCCGGCCGGTACGGCGCAGCATCTCGAACGCCGACTCGGGACCCCAGGTGCCCGCCTCGTAAGGATCCGGCTTGCCGTGCGACGCCCAGTTATCCAGCGCGGGATCGAGTATCTCCCAGGCCAATTCGACTTCTTCGTTGACCGGGAACAGAGAGGGTTCACCGAGCAGCACGTCCAGGATCAGCCGTTCGTAGGCTTCTGGCGACTCCTCGGCAAACGCTGAGCCGTAGGAGAAGTCCATGTTGACGTCGCGGACTTCCATCGCGGTGCCGGGCACTTTGGAACCGAACCGCAACGTGATGCCCTCGTCGGGCTGCACGCGGATGACCATGGCGTTGGTGCCGAGCTCGTCGGTCATGGTTGCGTCGAACGGCAGGTGCGGTGCCCGCTTGAAGACGAGCGCGATCTCGGTGACCCTGCGGCCCAACCGTTTTCCGGTGCGCAGATAGAACGGGACACCGGCCCAGCGCCGCGTGTCGACCTCGAGGGTGATCGCGGCGAACGTCTCGGTGACGGAGTCCTTGGCGAATCCCTCTTCGTCGAGCAGCCCCACCACTTTCTCGCCGCCCTGCCAGCCGGCGGTGTACTGGCCGCGGCTGGTGGTCTCGTCGAGTGGCTGCGCGAGCTGGGTCGCCGAGAGCACCTTGATCTTCTCCGTTTGCAACGACTTCGGAGTGAAACTGACCGGCTCTTCCATCGCGGTCAGCGCCAGCAATTGCATCAGGTGGTTCTGGATCACGTCACGCGCGGCGCCGATGCCGTCGTAGTAGCCGGCCCGCCCACCGAGGCCGATGTCTTCGGCCATGGTGATCTGGACGTGGTCGACGTAGTGGGAGTTCCAGATCGGATCGAACAACTGGTTGGCGAACCGCAGCGCCAGGATGTTCTGCACGGTCTCTTTGCCGAGGTAGTGGTCGATGCGGAAGACCGATTCCTCCGGGAAGACGGAGTTGACGGTCTTGTTGAGATCCTGCGCGCTCTTGAGGTCGTGGCCGAAGGGCTTCTCGATCACCACCCGGCTCCACCGATTGCCTTGCGGGCGCGCCAGTCCCGACTTCTCCAGCTGTTCGCAGACCTGGGGGAACGACTTGGGCGGGATGGCCAGATAGAAGGCGTGGTTTCCGCCGGTGCCGCGTTCGGCGTCCAGCTTCTCCAGGGTTTCGGCCAGGCGCTGGAATGCGGCGTCGTCGTCGAAGGCGCCCGGGACAAAACGGAATCCCTCGGCCAGCCGGTCCCAGTTCTCCTGGCGGAACGGAGTCCGGCAGTGCTCCTTGACGGCGTCGTGAACCACCTGGCCGAAATCCTCGGTGTCCCAGTCCCGCCGCGCAAACCCCACCAGCGAGAACGTGGGTGGCAGCAGTCCGCGGTTGGCCAGGTCGTAGATTGCCGGCATCACCTTCTTGCGGGCCAGGTCGCCGGTGACCCCGAAGATCACCATGCCGCAAGGGCCGGCGATTCGGGGCAGCCGCTTGTCCCGCTTGTCGCGCAGCGGGTTCTGCCAGGCTGCAGCGCCGGCTGAACTCATTTGTCGGCGGACTCCAGCTGCGCCTGCGTCTCCTTGAGCAACTCGCTCCAGGATTCCTCGAACTTCTCGACGCCTTCGTTTTCCAGGACCAGGAACACGTCGGTCAAGTCGATCCCGATCGCGTCGAGCTTGTCGAACACCTGCTGCGCTTCTGATTCGGTGCCGGTGATGGTGTCGCCGTGAATCGTGCCGTGATCGGCGACGGCGTCAATTGTCTTCTCCGGCATGGTGTTCACCGTGTTCGGAGCGACGAGCTCGGTGACGTACAGCGTGTCTGAGTAGTCGGGGTTCTTGACGCCGGTGGATGCCCACAGCGGCCGCTGTACCCGGGCGCCATCAGCCTGCAGCGCCTGGAACCGCTCGCCGCCCTCGAAGACTTCCCGGTAGGCCGCGTAGGCCAGTCGGGCATTGGCGACGGCGGCCTGGCCGAGGAGGGCACGGGCGTCGTCCGAATCGATCTTCTCCAGCCGCTTGTCGATCTCCGTGTCCACCCGGGAGACGAAAAACGATGCCACCGAATGGATCTTGGACAGGTCATGGCCCGCTTTCTTGGCCTTCTCCAATCCCTCCAGATAGGCACCCATCACCGCGCGGTAGCGCTCGACGGAGAAGATCAGCGTGACATTCACCGAAATGCCTTCTGCCAGAGTCGTTGCAATGGCGGGAATGCCCTCTTCGGTGGCAGGGATCTTGATCAGCAGGTTCGGCCGGTCGACGATCTTCCACAGTTCGACCGCCTGCTCGGTGGTCTTGTCGGTGTCGTGCGCCATCCGCGGGTCGACCTCGATCGACACCCGGCCGTCGACCCCGTCCGAGGACTCCCACTGCGGCCGCAACACATCACAGGCGTTGCGGACGTCGTCGGTGGTGACCGTGCGGATGGTGGCGTCGACGTCGGCGCCGCGCTCGGCGAGCTCGGCGATCTGGTCGTCGTAGGTGTCGCTGTCGGCCAGCGCCTTCTGGAAGATCGACGGGTTGGTGGTGACCCCGACGACGCTCTTGGTGTCGATCAGTTCCTGCAGGTTGCCCGATTTGATCCGGTCCCGGGACAAGTCGTCGAGCCAGACGGATACCCCCGCGGCGCTGAGCGCGGCGAGGTTTGAATTCTGGGTCATCTGATCACCTTTTCTCAGTTATCCAGTGCTTCTTCCGCAGCGGCAGCGACGGCTTCGGCGGTGAAGCCGTACTCGCGGAACAGCGTCTTGTAATCGGCGGATTCCCCGAAATGCTCGATCGACACGATCTTGCCGGTGTCGCCGACCAGCTTGTGCCACGACTGCGCGACGCCGGCCTCGACGGCCACCCGCGCCGACACCGAGGGGGGCAGCACGCTGTCCCGGTATTCGGAGGGCTGCGACTCGAACCACTCCACACACGGCATCGACACGACCCGCGCCAGAATGTCCTTGTCCGCCAACAGCTTCTTTGCCTCGACGGCCAGCTGCACCTCGGAGCCGGTGGCGATCAGCACCACGTCGGGCTCCTCACCGTCGGTGCCGCCGAGCACGTAGCCGCCGCGGGCCACGCCGTCCAGGTCCGTGCCGTCCAGTACCGGCACGTTCTGCCGGGTGAGGATCAGGCCTACCGGCCCACTGCCGTTGCCCCGGGCCAGCACCGTACGCCAGGCGTACGCCGTCTCGTTGGCGTCGGCGGGTCGTACGACCGAGAGGTTCGGAATGGCCCGCAGCGCCGAAAGGTGCTCGATCGGCTGGTGCGTCGGACCGTCCTCGCCCAGGCCCACCGAGTCGTGCGTCCACACGTAGATGGTGTCGATGTCCATCAGCGACGCCAACCGCACTGCCGGGCGCATGTAGTCCGAGAACTGCAGGAACGTCCCGCCGTAAGCCCGGGTCGGGCCGTGCAGCACGATGCCGGACAGGATGGCGCCCATCGCGTGTTCGCGGACCCCGAAGTGCAGCGTCCGGCCGTACCAGGACGCTGTGTAGTCCTTGGTCGAGATCGAGGGCGGACCGAAGGACTCGGCGCCCTTGATGGTGGTGTTGTTGCTGCCGGCCAGGTCCGCCGAGCCGCCCCACAACTCGGGCAGCTTCGGACCGACGGCGTTGAGCACCTCGTTGGACGCTTTCCGGGTGGCGACGGCGTCGTCGCTGGTCTCCCAGTGCGGCAGGTCTGCGTCCCAACCCTCGGGCAACTCCTCGGCGGTGAGCCGATCCAGCAGCGCCTTGCGCTCGGGCTCGCGCTCCGCCCAGGCGTCGAAGTCGGTCTGCCACTTCTGGTGCGCTTCCCGGCCCCGGTCCACCAGCTTGCGGGTATGAGCGATGACCTCGTCGCGGACCTCGAATGTCTTGTCCGGGTCGAAGCCGAGGATCTTCTTGGTGGCCGCCACCTCGTCGTCACCGAGCGCCGCGCCGTGCGCCTTGCCGGTGTTCATCAGGTTGGGCGCGGGGAAGCCGATGATGGTGCGCAGCGAGATGAACGACGGCCGGCCGGTCTCGGCCTTCGCGTTCGCGATCGCCTCCTCGATGCCGACGACGTTCTCGCCGCCCTCCACCTCCTGGACGTGCCACCCGTAGGCGCGGTAGCGCTCAGCGGTGTCTTCGCACAGCGCGATATTGGTGTCGTCCTCGATCGAGATCTGATTGCGGTCGTAGAACACGATCAGGTTGCCCAGCTGCTGCACCCCGGCCAGCGACGACGCTTCCGACGTGACACCCTCCTCGATGTCTCCGTCGGAGGCGATCACGTAGATGTAGTGGTCGAACGGGCTGGTGCCGGGATCGGCATCCGGGTCGAACAGACCGCGCTCATAGCGTGCCGCCATCGCCATCCCGACCGCCGAAGCCAATCCCTGGCCCAGCGGGCCGGTGGTGATCTCGACGCCGGCGGTGTGCCGGAACTCGGGGTGTCCCGGAGTCTTGGACTTCCACGTGCGCAGCGCCTCGATGTCTTCCAGCTCGAGCCCGAACCCACCGAGGTAGAGCTGTAAATAGAGAGTCAGGCTGCTGTGGCCGGCCGACAGGACGAACCGGTCGCGGCCCAGCCAGTGGACGTCACTGGGGTCGTGGCGCATGGCGCGCTGAAACAGCGTGTATGCCAATGGGGCCAGGCTCATCGCCGTTCCGGGGTGACCGTTGCCGACTTTCTGGACGGCGTCGGCGGCCAGTACCCGGACCGTGTCGACCGCAGCCGAATCGATCTCGGTCCAGTCGTCGGGGTGGTGCGGGCGGGTGAGCTCGGAGATCTCTTCAAGTGTGGTCATTCAGTCCTCAGTCCTGGGGTCATCAAACTGATCAATCCCACCCTAGTGCGGGATTGCCGGCGCATGCAGGCCCAGATTGCGTGTACCCGCCGAAGCCTGTGTGAAAATATCGTGTCGCGGGTTGGTGGCTTTCATCAGCGCCGTGCGGGCGGATAGGTCGAGAAAATTCGGGTAGATCGACCCTGCGGGGCTGTGGCCGTGCCGGCGCGGTCTACCATCATGCGTAGTAGAAGCTGCGCGCGGCTGCGATTTTCCCGAGGAGTTAATGCTTTGAGCGTTCGCGGGCGCCCAGACATCGAAGCGCCGGGCCGGACTTCAGGCCGGATCACCGGCGTCCTGTTGGCGTACCTGGCATTGACCAAACCACGGGTGATCGAGCTGCTGCTCGTCACCGCGATTCCGGCGATGCTGCTGGCGCACCGCGGCTCGGTCGACCCGCTGCTCATCCTCAACACGCTGGTCGGGGGCATGATGGCCGCCGGCGGGGCGAACACCCTCAACTGCGTGGCCGATGC
This sequence comes from Mycobacterium sp. Z3061, assembly GCF_031583025.1. Classification (NCBI taxonomy): domain Bacteria; kingdom Bacillati; phylum Actinomycetota; class Actinomycetes; order Mycobacteriales; family Mycobacteriaceae; genus Mycobacterium; species Mycobacterium pumcae. The sequence goes on from NZ_CP134062.1 coordinate 2,828,068, forward strand.
CGATATCGACAAGGTGATGAAGCGGACCGCTCGACGGCCGCTGGCGCGCGCCGCGGTGCCAACACGCAACGCGCTGATCTTCGGCCTGGCGCTGAGCGTGGGGTCGTTCTGCTGGCTGTGGTGGACCACCAACCTGCTGTCGGGTCTGCTGGCTGTGGCCACCATCGCGTTCTATGTGTTCGTCTACACGCTGTTGCTGAAGCGGCGCACGGCGCAGAACGTGGTGTGGGGCGGCGCGGCCGGCTGCATGCCGGTGATGATCGGGTGGTCGGCGGTCACCGGGACCATCGGCTGGCCCGCGTTGGCCATGTTCGCGATCATCTTCTTCTGGACTCCGCCGCACACCTGGGCGCTGGCCATGCGGTACAAGGAGGACTACAAAGTCGCCGGCGTCCCCATGCTGCCCGCGGTGGCAACCGAACGTCAGGTCACCAAGCAGATTGTGATCTACACCTGGCTCACGGTCCTGGCGACCTTCGTTCTGGCGCTGGCGGCCGGGTGGCTGTATGCCGCGGTGGCAGTGCTGGCCGGCGTGTGGTTCCTGGCGATGGCCCACCAGCTGTACGCGGGTGTGCGGGCAGGGGAGCCGGTGAAGCCGCTGCGGTTGTTCCTGCAGTCGAACAATTACCTGGCGCTGGTGTTCTGCGCGCTGGCCGTGGACTCGGCGATCGCGCTGCCCACGCTGTTCTGATCCACCCCCCGCGGCGTCCCGGCCGCGCCGACTGTGAACCTCACGACAGGACACGCCGCTGGCGCGTCGTGATCTTCACTGTCGGCGGGTCCCCCCGGCTCGGGTCAGAACCAGCGCGATCCAAACCCCGCACCTATGCGGCTGCGCGTACCAAACTAGCCTTCTGACAACACGTTTCGATCAGCGGGCGACGACCGTCTGATACCTGTCGCCGAACATCCTCCATTTGCGCTACTGCCCGTCGCGATATCGAATTTCGGTGTACCCGACGGCGAGAGGAGTGTTCGGCATGACGTTATGCGTCGTACCCACAGGGCCGTGCACCTCCTGTGCGGCTACCGGGTATCCGCCCAGTACCGGCTGACGATGACCGCCCCCATCTGGATGGCTTCGCCTCCGGAGGTGCATTCGGCGTTGCTGAGCAGTGGACCGGGCCCGGGTGCGTTATTGGCCGCCGCCGAAACCTGGGCCACCCTCAGCGCCGAATATGCCTCCGCCGCTGACGAACTCGCGGCAATCCTGGCCGCAGTGCAGGCCGGTTCCTGGGATGGCCCGAGCGCCGGATCCTACGTGGTCGCGCACCTGCCATACCTGCAGTGGCTGACCGCGACCGCCGCGCAGAGCGCCACGACGGCCCTACAGCACGAGGCGGCGGCCGCGGCGTACACCGCCGCGCTGGCGGCCATGCCCACGCTGCTCGAATTGGCCGCCAACCACGCCATACACGGGGTGCTGGTGGCATCGAACTTCTTCGGCATCAACACCATCCCGATAGCCCTCAACGAAGCCGACTACGTCCGCATGTGGATCCAGGCCGCCGGCGTCATGGCAGGGTATGAAGCCGTTTCCGCCTCGGCGGTGGCGTCGGTCCCGCCCGGCCAGCCCGCGCCGCCCATTCTCAATTCGCTCGCGGCGGCCTCAAACCCTCTTGAACAGCTCCAGCAGATCCCGCAGCAGGTCTTCCAGCTGGCCCTGCGGCTGATCGGAATCAACTGGGACCCCGCCGCGGGCACCCTCAACGGCATTCCGTATGCCTCGTATACGGTGCCGGGCCAGCCCGGCTACTGGATTTCCCGACTCTTCCTGTTCGCCCAGGACTTCCAGGGACTGCAGAGCTGGATCCAGCTGCTGTTGACCAACCCCGTCGCGGCCCTGCAGTCCCTCGGCGGCATCACCCCCGCGCAGATCATCGTCTACCTGGTCGCCCATCCGGTGCTGGCGGCGGCGCTCGCAACGTCCCCGTTGTGGTCGACGCTCGCCACGTTGCCCGCGGTCGCGGCTACGGCCAGTGTGGCGGCGCTGGCCGCGCTGGCCGCGATACCCGCCGCCGCGCCCGTCGTCGTGCCGGTACTGGCGCCTGTTGCGGCCGCGGCGTCGGCGGCGCCGGCCGTTGTCGCCCCGGCGCTGGCCGGTTCGGTATCTCCGTCCGTTCCGGCGGGCGCTCCCGCGACGACGGTGAGCAGCGTCAGCACGCCGCCGTCCGCGCCGCCGCCCGCACCGGCCGGGCACGCGTTTCTGCCCTATGCCATCGGAGCCGGCCCGGGTCCTGGCCTCGGGCCGGTGCGTCGCGGCACCGCGAGTGCAAGCGCCCGCGCCAAAGCACCGGAACCCGACAGCGCCGCCGCCGCGGCCGCGGCCGCCGCCCGCAGAAAGGCGCGCAAGCGACGTCAGCAGGGGGAGCCGCAGCGCGCCTATGCCGACGAATTCGCCGACATAACAGACGATTCGGATCCGCAGGCAGTGGAATCCGACCAGGGCGCCGGGTCGCTGGGCTTCACCGGCACGGCCCGCAAGGGCGGTGTGCGGGCGGCTGGCCTGATCACCCTGGCCGGCGACTCGTTCGGCGGCGGGCCGACATTGCCGATGATCCCGACGACGTGGGACACCGAGGGGCCCGAGGAGGCGTAGGGCGGCAACACGATCGAGCCGGTGGTCTTGCGGCCCTCCAAGTCGGTGTGCGCACGCGCGGCTTCGGCCGGGGGATAACTCCCGCCGAACTCGACCCGGAGGGTCCTGCAGCGGCGGCTATGATTGCACGCTTCGTGTGCCGGCCGCCAAAAGTGCTGAGCGCCGGAGCTACTTCAGCAGCAGATCGGACGGAGATTCGCAGCGCACGGTGACGCCGACCCCATTGTGGAGTTGAGTCGAGTGGTGATGACGGGTCGCGCATGACTGGGGCAAGCCGAATAGTGTTGATGCAAAGGGTATCTCCGCACCGCCTAAGTGTGTCGCGCTTTGCCGAGCTGGTGACCGGACCGGATAGGCGTAGTGAGTTCGTCCGGTTCTGGTCTGGTTCACGATGCCTGCTTGACAAGCGACTGTAGCTCCGTTTACTGCTCAATCCCGAAAATGTCATCGGCGGGTGTGAGCATCAGCACAACTGTGACCTTCGCATGTGAACATCGGCACAGTCGCGCTATTCAACTTGTGTCACAGTAGTTTTGAGTGCACATTTGGTTCATGTTCTCGCTACTACGGGCCAACGAACGTGTTGCATACTCATGGACCTCACCACGGGTAGTGCCTTGAGCGGAGTCGTTCGGAAAGGGTTGCACGAGAACGGGATACCGTATCGGCAGTGGTCACGATCGGCGTAGGTCGATCATTCCACCTCGGTAGCGCGCGGCGATATGTAGCAGTCTTTCCCATGTCGACGTCGGGATTTGCTCTTACATAGCAGCTTTGACGCGGGTGCCCGTAACGCGGGACCCATGGCTTAATGCCCGTCGGCCGGACGTGTGCCAGAAGCTGGCCGCGTTCCAGGGCTTGCGGTCGAGTGAAGGCTCTCTGTTGCGATCGTGCTGCCTGGAACGTCATCCAGAACATGAATTCAACGAGACGTACGGAAAGAGAAATAGATGACAAGTGCAAAGATGCGACTGACGTCAGATCAGATTGCAGAATTCTGCCGTCAGTTGGATGAGCTTGAGCTGAGGGTGGCCGGTGACCTGGCGAATCGCGATCTTGCTGGCGTCCAGGACATTTTGGATTCTCAACAAGTGCTGGAGATGGACGACCGCGGTCCCCTGATGGACGGGTTTTTCCCGGCTTGTTGGCGGGCCGAGTCCACGATGCTGGCAGCGTTGGACATACTAGGCAACACGCAGGATTCTCCGTGCCGAGTAAACCCGGTATACGCGTTCCTGCTCATGGTGCTTTTCAAATACAGTCTTGCCCTGCGCAACTTGGAGAGTCAGCGCACTGGTTCCGCTCAGATCAGGCTCGCGGACAAGCGTGGCGCACTGGGCCAGGTTTGGGTGCAGAGTAAAAGCGATCTGATTGCAAGGCATTTCGTGGTAGGAAGCAGAGTTTCTGCTGACCGCTAGGCGGGAAGCGCCGCGGCCCAGAAGTGCGGGTCTGCATCACCAACCGGTGACGTCTTAACCGAGCTTTATTCGGGTCCCAGATGCGGCGACCACGTGACAGCCCGCGCGAAGGCTGACCGTCATGCCATGTCCCCTATCCGACCGGGACCGCAATCGCGTTCGTGAACCGCCAAGTCGCAACAGGCATGTGTCCGGTGGTTTCGCGGTCTGGTCGCGACGCGTCTCGGGGTTCTGGGGTTGCATTGGCGCGCAACCGATCGTTGAGCGCGTGGTCACCGACATCGGGTCGAACCAAGCACCAGCTCAGCGGCGTGGTTCCTCCGCTTTCTCAATGATCCATCGACGTGGGCATGCCGGAAAGCACGTATCGCGCTGTCTATCAATCTAATTCGCGCTTGTCGCGGCGTTTACGTTTTGCGCCGTACCGGCGTTCGCTGCTACGCATCAGTCGAGCTAAACGTCGGGCACACCGGCGCCGGTAGCAGTTTCAACAGCCGATGCTGGCCGCGACTGGCTCTTCGCGCCGATCGACTGGCCGTCGGGTATCTCGATGGTGCTGTCAAGCCACGCGAGCAACCGGTCGCGCTAATGCGGGTGAGATTCAATTCTCGCGGAGCAATGTCCGCAGCCCGTCGGTGCGGTGGCGGGTGGAGGCGATGACAACCTGGTTGTGAGGAGCGCCTTCGGAACGCTTGTGAGGCAGTAGTCGCGATCAGGCCCGGTGCGCGTCATGGGGATCTGTGACATGTGTCGTAGCCGGCGACCGCATCGGCGAAGGCGTCCAGTCAGCGTGTGGGTCTGGGATGAGTGGGGTCCTCATGCGGAAGGTGTCGTCATGTTGGTGGGGCTTACTCGGTGGTCTTGTGAAGGAAGGCTTTGAGGTGGTGGGCGTAGGTCCTGACGACGTCGGGGCTGAGGAGTTGGTGGTGTGTGCAGTTGATGGAGTGGGCGGTGGTGGGGCCGGTGAGGTGGGGTTGCCAGGATCGGAGGAGGTGGGCGGCTTTGGTGCGGGTGGATTCGTAGGTGGTGTGGGTGGGGGGTGGGGTGTGTTCGGCGGCGATGAGCAGGGTGGGGCCGTCGTAGACGGCGGGTTGGTGGTTTCGGTAGAGGGCGATGTTTCGATGGTGGTTGGTTGTGAGGTCGGTCATGAGTTGGTCGTCGTGGACGACGTTGTCGGGTAAGCGCAGGGGAGGCAGGTTGTCGTCCTGGTTGACGGTCGGTAGGGCGGGGAGGGAGTCGAGCAGGATGAGGCGGGTGTTGGTGTGGCCTTGGTGGCGGAGTTCGATCGCGATGTGGTGGGCAAGAACGCCGCCGTAGGACCAGCCGATGAGGTGGTAGGGGCCGTGGGGGTGGGCGGTTTGGATGCGTTGGGCGTAGTTTTTCGCCATTTCTTGGAGGGTCTGCGGTGGGGTTTCGTGGGGTTCGAGCGGTTGGTGGATGGCGATCAGGGGGGTGGTCAGGTGGTGGCCGAGGGTTTGGTAGGGCCAGCTGATGCCGCTGGTGGCGTGAATGCAGAACAGCGGGGTGCCGCTGCCGGTGCGCAGGGTCTGGACCGGCGGTATGTCGGTGGGTTGGGAGCGGCCTTCGATGCGCCGGGCGAGGGCGGTGAGGGTAGGGGCATCGAAGAGGTCTGTGACGCGGAGGTCGGTGTTGAGGGTGGTATTGGCGGCGGCGACCAGGCGCATCGCGGACAGGGAGTCCCCACCGAGGTCGAAGAATGAGTCGGTGGCTGAGATTTGGTCTGTGCCGAGGATGTGGGCGTAGAGAGTGGCGAGCATCTCTTCAACTGGGCCGGCCGGGGCCACATAAGCCTGTGCGGTGGTGGTGTAGTCGGGGGCTGGTAGAGCGCGGCGGTCGAGTTTGCCGTTGACGGTCAATGGCAGTTCCTTGAGCTCCACGAATGCCGCCGGCACCATATATCCGGGTAGGACCTCGCTGAGTTGGGTGCGGAGCCGGGAGGTGTCGATGCCGGCCTTAATGGTGGTGGTGAGGTAGGCGACGAGTCGCGGATCGCCGGGAGTGTCTTGGCGGGCGATGACCGCGGCCTGCTCGATCCCGTCGAGTGCGGTCAGGGCGGTGGTGATTTCGCCGCATTCGATGCGGTAGCCGCGGATTTTGACTTGTTCGTCGGCCCGCCCGAGGTAGTGCAGTTGTCCGTCGGAGCCCCAGGAGACGAGGTCTCCGGTGCGGTACATCCGGGAGCCAGGTGGGCCGTAGGGGCAGGCCACGAACCGGGTCGCGGATAGCGCGCCGCGGCGCCAGTAGCCGACCGCGACTCCGGTGCCGGCGACATATAGCTCTGCGGTCACTCCGGGTGGGACGGGGCGCAGGCAGTTGTCGAGGACGAACAGGGCGGCTGCGGGGACGGGGGTGCCGAGCGGGACGGTGGGGGTGTGGGGTGTCAGGGGGGTGCTGAGGGTGGCGTAGATGGTGGTTTCGGTGGGGCCGTAGCCGTTGCGCATGATCCGGTTTGGGGCCCAGCGTGCGACGACCTCGGGGGGGCAGGCTTCGCCTGCGGTGATGATGGTGACGTTCTCGAGTCCGTGGTGGGGTAGGTGGTGTAGTGCGGCGGGGGTTTGGCTTAAGACGGTGACGTGGTGGGTGGTGATGAGGTGGTGGAGGTCGTTGGGGGAGGCGGTGAGGTGTTCGGGGACTACGACGAGTCGGCCGCCGCCGAGCAGGGCGCCGAAGATTTCCCAGACGGAGTAGTCGAAGGCGTAGGAGTGGCATTGGGTCCACACCCCGTGCGCGGGGAGTTGGTGGTGCAAGGAAGTCAGGAGCGCGGTGGCGTTGTGGTGGGTGGTGGCGACGCCTTTGGGGGTGCCGGTGGTGCCGGAGGTGTAGATCAGGTACGCCAGGTCCTGCGGGTCGGGTGCGGGTAGCGGGGTTGTGGTGGTGGGCGAGTCGTCCAGGGGGAGGGAGTCGAGTTCGAGGACCGGAATATTGGTGGTGGGGAGGTGGCCGGTGAGGGTGGTGGTGGTCAGGATGGCGAGGGGGGTGGTGTCGGTGAGCATGAACGCGACCCGCGCGGCGGGGTGCTGCGGGTCGATGGGCAGATAGGCGGCGCCGGTCTTGAGCACGGCCAGGATGGCCAGGATGGCAGTGTCACTGCGGGGTGCCAGCAGGGCGATGACCGCCCCGGGTGCGGCGCGGTAGCTGGTGTGTAGGTGGTGGGCCAGCTGGGTGCTGGCGGTATCGAGTTGCTGGTAGGTCCAGGTCCGGTCCTGGAACGTTAACGCCGGCGCCTCAGGGTGGGCTGCGACCTGGTGGGCGAAGACCTGCGGGATCGACACCGGGGGTGCCGGTGGTGGGGTGTGCAGGGTCCGGTGGTTGCCCCAGGTGTGCAGGTGGGTGTGCTCGGCGGGGGTGAGCAGGTCGAGGTGGTGCAGGGGGCGATCGGGGTTGGTGGTGAACGCCTGCAGGGTGTGGCGCCAGCGGCCGAGGAGGTTTTCGATGGTGGCGGGGTCGTAGACGTCGGTGCGGTATTCGACGGTGCCGGTGAGGGTCCGGGCGCCGTGGTCGTCGACGTTCTCGCTGACAGATAGGACGAGGTCCAGGCGGGCGGTGCCGGTCGAGACCGGGTGGGCGGTGACCTCGGCCTCGCCCAGCCGCAGGGTGTGAGTGGTTTCTGGGTGGGTCCAGGGCAGGTTTTGGTAGGCGAGCATGACCTGGATCAGGGGGTGGTGGGTCCGGGAGCGGGCCGGGTGCAGGCGCTCCACCAGGAGTTCGAAGGGGGTGTGTTGGTGTTCGAACGCGTGCAGGCTGGTGTGGCGGATGCGGGCCAGCAGCGCGGTAACAGTGTCGTGGTGGTCGAGGGGGGTGCGCAGGATCAGGGTGTTGACGAAGAACCCGATCAGGTCATCCAACGCGGGGTGGGTGCGTCCGGCGGTGGGGACTCCGATCGCGACATCGGTGGTGCCGGCCAGGGTGGACAGGACCACGGCCAGGGCGGCATGCAGCACCATGAACGTTGAGACCTGCTGGGTGCGGGCCAGGGTGTGGATCTCACGGGTGAGCTCGGCGGGCCAGCCGAAGTCCAGGGTGGCCCCGCGGTAGTCCGCCACGGCCGGGTAGGGCCGGTCGGTGGGCAGTTCTAACCGGTCGGGCAGGCCGGCCAGGGTGTGTTCCCAGTAGGCCAGCTCGGCGCCCAGGCGGCTGTCGGGGTCGGCCGGGTCGCCCAGCACCTGGTGGTGCCACAGGGTGTAGTCGGCGTACTGCACGGGCAGGGGCGCCCAGGTCGGGGGCTGCCCGGCCAGGCGGGCGGTGTAGGCGGTCTGCAGATCCCGCGCTAGCGGGCCCATCGACCAGCCGTCGGCGGCGATGTGATGCACCAGCAACACCAGCACGTGGGTCTCGGGGCCGGTGTGCAGCAGAGTGGCGCGGATCGGGATCTCGCAACTGAGGTCAAAGCAGAAGCCCACAGCATCGCCGACGGCGGCCTCCACCTGTTCGGGCGTGAAACCGCGGGCATCAATGAGCTGCCAGGGCACGTCGAGGTCGTCGGGGTCGCAGATGTGCTGATATCCGATGCCGTCGATCGTGTCGAAGCGGGTGCGAAGGGCTTCATGCCGGGTGATGACATCGCCGAGGGCGGCCTTCAGGGCGTCAGCATCGAGGGGGCCGTGGAGGTTGAGGACGGCGGGGATGTTGTAGACCGCCGAGGGGCCGTGCAACTGCTCGAGGAACCACAGCCGGGACTGGGCAAAGGACACCGGAATCCGGTTCGGGCGCTTCCAGGGCACGAGCGGCAAGTGGGTGGTGGTGTGGGGGGTCAGGCGTTGGGCCAGCCCGGCCACGGTGGGGGCTTCGAACAGGTCGGCGACGCGGAGGTCGGTGTGCAGGGTGGTGGTGGTGGCGGCGATCAGGCGCATCGCTGAGAGGGAGTCGCCCCCCAGCTCGAAGAACGAATCACCTGCCCCGACCCGCTCGATCCCGAGGATCTGCGCGAAGATCCCGGCCAGGACTTCCTGCACGGGGCCGGCCGGGGCCACATAAGTCTGCGTGGTGGGGGTGTAGTCGGGGGCGGGCAGGGCGCGGCGGTCCAGTTTCCCGTTGACGGTCAACGGCAGTTCCTCGAGGGTCACGAACGCGGCCGGGATCATGTATCCGGGTAGGACCTCGCTCAGTTGGGTGCGGACCCGGGCCACATCCAGTCCGGCCCCACCGTCGGGGGTGGTGAGGTAGGCGACCAGCCGCGGCTCGCCCGCGCCGTCTTGGCGGGCGATGACCGCCGCGTGCTCGATCCCCTCCAACCCGGTCAGGGCGGCGGCGATCTCCCCGCATTCGATGCGGTATCCGCGGATTTTGACTTGTTCATCAGCCCGCCCCAAATATCGCAGTTGCCCGTCGGGGCCCCAGGAGACGAGGTCTCCGGTGCGATACATCCGGGATCCGGGTGGCCCGTAGGGACAGGCCACGAACCGAGCCGCGGACAACCCGCCGCGGCGCCAGTAGCCGGTCCCGACTCCGGTACCGGCGACATATAACTCTCCGGTCACCTCGGGTGGGACGGGGCGCAGGCAGTGGTCGAGGACGAACAGCGCGGCTCCGGGGACGGGGGTGCCGATGGGGACGACGGGGGTGTCGGGTGTGAGGGGGGGTGCGGCACTGGTGTGCATGGTGGTTTCGGTGGGGCCGTAGGTGTTGATCAGTGTGCGGCCCGGTGCCCATTGCGCGGCGAGGGTGGGGGGACAGGGTTCACCGGAGGTGATGACGGTGATGCCGTCGAGTCCTTCGGCGCTGAGGTGTTGCAGGGCGGTGGGGGTGTGGCTCAGGACGGTGACTTTTTCGTGGATTAGCAGGGTGTGTAGGTCGTGGGGGGAGTGGACGATGTGTTCGGGGATGACGACGAGTCGGCTGCCGCCCAGGAGGGCGCCGAAGATTTGCCACATGGTGTAGTCGAAGGCGTAGGAGTGGCATTGGGTCCAGGTTTGCGGGCCGGCCAGGGATCGGTAGATGTGGGGTTGGAGGTGTAGGGAGGTGAGCAGGGCGGTGATGTTGTGGTGGGTGGTGGCGACGCCTTTGGGGGTGCCGGTGGTGCCGGAGGTGTAGATCAGATACGCCAGGTCGTACGGGTTGGGGCCGGGGAGTGGGGTCGGAGTGGTGGGCCGGTCGTCGAGGGTCAGGGTGTCGAGGGTGAGGACCGGGACGGTGGTGTGGGGGAGGTGGGTGGTGAGGGTGGTGGTGGTCAGGACGGCCAGCGGGGTGGTGTCGGTGAGCATGAACGCGACCCGCGCGGCGGGGTGCTGGGGGTCGATGGGTAGGTAGGCGGCGCCGGTCTTGAGCACGGCCAGGATCGCGCTGATGGCGTGGGCGCTACGCGGCAGCAGCAGCGCCACGACGGTCCCTGGACAGGCGCCGTAGCTGGCGTGCAGGTGCTGGGCCAACTGGGTGCTGGCGGTATCGAGTTGCTGGTAGGTCCAGGTCCGGTCCTGGAACGTTAACGCTGGCGCGTGGGGGTGGGCGGCGACGCGTGCGGCGAAGACCTGCGGGATCGACACCGCGGGTGCGGGTGGTGGGGTGTGCAGGGTCCGGTGGTTGCCCCAGGTATGCAGGTGGGTGTGCTCAACCGGGGTGAGCAGGTCGAGCTGGTGCAGGGGGCGATCGGGGGCGGTGGTGAAGGTGTGCAGGGTGTGCTGCCAGCGGGTGAGGAGGTTTTCGATGGTGGCGGGGTCGTAGACGTCGGTGCGGTATTCGACGGTGCCGGTGAGGGTGGGGGCCCCGTGCTGGTCGACGGTTTCGCTGACAGACAGGACGAGGTCCATGCGGGCGGTGCCGGTCGAGACCGGGTGGGCGGTGATCTGCGCGTCGCCCAGCCTCAGAGTGGTGGTGGTGGTGGTGTCACGGTGGGTCCAGGGCAGGTTTTGGTAGGCGAGCATGACTTGGATCAGGGGGTGGTGGGTCCGGGAGCGGGTGGGGTTGAGGCGCTCCACTAAGAGTTCGAAGGGGACGTGTTGGTGTTCGAAGGCCCCCAGGCTGGTGTTGCGGATGCGCGCCAGCAGGGTGGTGGCGGTGTCGTGACCCTGGATGGGGGTGCGCAGGATCAGGGTGTTGACGAAGAACCCGATCAGGTCCTCCAGGCCAGGGTGGGTGCGTCCGGCGGTGGGGACCCCGATTGCGACATCGCCGGTGCCGGCCAAAGCGGAGAGGACCACGGCCAGGGCGGCGTGGATGACCATGAACGGGGAGACCTGGTGGGTGCGGGCCAGGGTGTGGATGGCGGTGGTGAGGTCGGGGGGCCAGCCGAAGTCCAGGGTGGCGCCGCGATAGTCCGCGACCGGCGGGTAGGGGCGGTCGGTGGGCAGTTCTAGCCGGTCGGGCAGGCCGGCCAGGGTGTGTTCCCAGTAGGCCAGCTCGGCGGCAAGGCGGCTATGCGGGTCGGCGGGATCGCCCAGCACCTTTTGGTGCCACAGGGTGTAGTCGGCGTATTGCACCGCCAGGGGTGTCCAGATCGGGGGCTGCCCGGCTAGGCGGGCGGTGTAGGCGGTGTGCAGGTCGCGGGCCAGGGGGCCGAGTGACCAGCCGTCGGCGGCGATGTGGTGGACCAGCAGCACCAGCACATGCCGGTTCTGGCCGGTGTGGAGCAGGGTGGCGCGGATCGGGATCTGCGCACTGAGGTCAAAGCAGTAGCCTACTCCCTCGGCGATAACAGCCTCGAGCTGGTCGGCGGTGAAGGTGCGGGCATCAATCCTGTGCCACGGCACCTCGAGGTCCTCGGGGTTGCAGATGTGTTGATATCCGATGCCGTCGATCGTGTCGAAGCGGGTGCGCAGGGTTTCGTGGCGGCCGATCACATCCCCCAGGGCCGTTCGAAGAGCGTCAGCATCGAGGGGGCCCCGGAGGTGGAGGACGGCGGGGATGTTGTAGACCGGGGAGGGTCCGTGCAGGTGGTGTAGGAACCACAGCCGGGACTGGGCAAACGAGACCGGAATCCGCGCCGGGCGCTCCCGGGCCACGAGCGGCAGGTGGGTGGCGGTCTCGGGGGTCAGGCGGTGGGCCAGGCCGGCGACGGTGGGGGCCTCGAACAGGTCCGCCACCCGCACCTCGGCGTTCAAAGTGGTCGCGGCCACCGCGATCAGGCGCATCGCCGATAGCGAGTCGCCACCCAGCTCGAAGAACGAATCACCTGCCCCGACGCGCTCGATCCCGAGGATCTGCGCGAAGATCCCGGCCAGGACTTCCTGCACGGGGCCGGCCGGGGCCACATAGGTCTCGGCGAGGCTGGTGTAGTCGGGGGCGGGTAGGGCGCGGCGATCCAGTTTCCCGTTAACCGTCAACGGCAGCGCCTTGAGCACCACGAACGCCGCCGGCACCATGTAGCCGGGCAGGACTTCACCGAGCTGGGTGCGGAGCCGGGAGGTGTCGATCCCGGCGCCGGTGGTGGTGGTGAGGTAGGCGACCAGCCGCGGATCACCGGGGGTGTCTTGGCGGGCGATGACCGCGGCCTGCTCGATCCCGTCCAATCCGGTGAGGGCGGCGGCGATTTCGCCGCATTCGATGCGGTAGCCGCGGATTTTGATTTGTTCATCAGCCCGCCCGTGGTACTGCAGTTGCCCATCGGGGCCCCAGGAGACGAGGTCTCCGGTGCGATACATCCGGGACCCGGCTGGCCCGTAGGGGCAGGCCACGAACCTCGACGCCGACAACCCGCCGCGGCGCCAGTAGCCGACCCCCACCCCGTTGCCGGCTACATACAACTCACCGACCACTCCCGGGACCACGGGACGCAGCCAGCCATCCAGGACGAACAGGGCGGCACCGGGGACGGGGGCGCCGATGGGGACCACGGGTGTGTCCGGTGTTAGCGGGGCGCTGACGGTGACCGTGATGGTGGTTTCGGTGGGGCCGTAGGAGTTGATCATCGTGCGCTCGTCGGCCCAGCGGTGGACTACCTCCACGGGGCAGGGTTCGGCGCCGACCATGAGCGTATGGACGGTCGTTAAACCACGCTTGGACAGCATCGTTAGGGCGGGCGCGGTGAGGTAGACCACCGTGGCTCCTGCTGCCTCTAACCATTGACCAAAGTTGTCCAGGGACTCCATCGCGTGTTCGGGGACCACGACCAGGCGGCCTCCGCCGAGGAGGGCGCCGAAGATTTCCCGCACTGAGACGTCGAAGGCGTAGGAGTGACACTGCGACCAGCTCTGCGAAGCGCTTGCTGATCCGTATAAGCCCATCTGCTGCAGATCGGCGATCAACGCGGTGACGTTCTGGTGGGTGGTGGCGACGCCTTTGGGGGTGCCGGTGGTGCCGGAGGTGTAGATCAGATACGCCAGGTCGTGGGGGTCGGGGCCGGGTAGCGGGGTCGGAGTGGTGGGCCGGTCGTCGAGGGTCAGGGTGTCGAGGGTGAGGACCGGGACCGTGGTGGTGGGGAGGTGGGTGGTGAGGGTGGTGGTGGTCAGGACGGCCAGCGGGGTGGTGTCGGTGAGCATGAACGCGACCCGCGCGGCGGGGTGGTGGGGGTCGATGGGTAGGTAGGCGGCGCCGGTCTTGAGCACGGCCAGGATCGCGGTGATGGCGTGGGCGCTGCGGGGCAGCAGCAGGGCGATGACGGCACCGGGTGCGGCGCCATAGGTGGTGTGTAGATGGTGGGCGAGTTGGGTGCTGGCGGTATCGAGTTCGCGGTAGGTCCAGGTGCGGTCGTCGAAGGTCAGGGCCAGTGCGTCGGGGTGGGCTGCGACCTGGTCGGCGAAGACCTGCGGGATCGACACCGGCGGTGCCGGTGGTGGGGTGTGCAGGCTGTGGTGGTTGCCCCAGGTGTCCAGGTGGGTGTGTTCGAGGGGGGTGAGCAGATCGAGGTGGTGCAGGGGGCGATTGGGGTGGGTGGTGAACACGGTCAGGGTGTGCTGCCAGCGGCCGAGGAGGTTGTTGATGGTGGCGGGGTCGTAGACGTCGGTGCGGTATTCGACGGTGCCGGTGAGGGTGGGGGCCCCGTGCTGGTCGACGGTTTCGCTGACAGATAGGACGAGGTCCATGCGGGCGGTGCCGGTTGAGACCGGGTGGGTGGTGATGTCGGCGTCGCCCAGCGTCATGGGGGTAGCGCTGCCGGGGTGGGTCCAGGGCAGGTTTTGGTAGGCGAGCATGACTTGGATCAGCGGGTGGTGGGTGCGGGAGCGGGCCGGGTGCAGGCGCTCCACCAGGAGTTCGAAGGGGGTGTGTTGGTGTTCGAACGCGTGCAGGCTGGTGTGGCGGATGCGGGCCAGCAGCGCGGTAACAGTGTCGTGGTGGTCGAGGGGGGTGCGCAGGATCAGGGTGTTGACGAAGAACCCGATCAGGTCATCCAACGCGGGGTGGGTGCGTCCGGCGGTGGGGACCCCGATCGCGACATCGTCGGTGCCGGCCAGCGCGGACAGGACCACGGCCAGGGCGGCGTGGATGACCATGAACGTTGAGACCTGCTGGGTGCGGGCCAGGGTGTGGATCTCACGGGTGAGTTCGGCGGGCCAGCCGAAGTCCAGGGTGGCCCCGCGGTAGTCGGCCACCGGCGGGTAGGGCCGGTCGGTGGGCAGTTCCAGCCGGTCGGGCAGGCCGGCCAGGGTGTGTTCCCAGTAGGCCAGCTCGGTGGCTAGGCGGCTGTCGGGGTCGGCCGGGTCGCCGAGCAGGTGGTGGTGCCACAGGGTGTAGTCGGCGTACTGCACCGCCAGGGGTGTCCAGGTGGGGGCGGCGCCGGCTAGGCGGGCGGTGTAGGCGAGGTTCAGGTCGCGGGCCAGCGGCCCGAGTGACCAGCCGTCGGCGGCGATGTGGTGGACCAGCAGCACCAGCACGTGCCGGTTGGGGCCGGTGTGCAGCAGGGTGGCGCGGATCGGGATCTCGCAACTGAGGTCAAAGCCGTAGCCCACACACTCGGCGAGGACAGTCTCCACCTGTTCGGGCGTGAAACGGCGGGCATCAATGAGCTGCCACGGCACGTCGAGGTCCTCGGGGTCGCAGATGTGCTGATATCCGATCCCGTCGATCGTGTCGAAGCGGGTGCGCAGGGCCTCATGGCGGCCAATCACATCCCACAGGGCAGCCTTCAGGGCGTCAGCATCGAGGGGGCCGTGGAGGTGCAGGACGGCGGGGATGTTGTAGACCGCCGAGGGGCCGTGCAACTGCTCGAGGAACCACAGCCGGGACTGGGCAAACGACACCGGAATCCGGTCCGGGCGCTCCCGGGCCACCAGCGGCAGGTGGGTGGCGGTCTCGGGCGTCAGGCGCTGGGCCAGCCCGGCCACGGTGGGCGCCTCGAACAGGTCGGCGACACGGAGGTCGGTGTGCAGCGTGGTGGTGGCGGCGGCGATCAGGCGCATCGCTGAGAGCGAGTCGCCGCCCAGTTCGAAGAACGAATCAGTGGCCCTGACCTGCTCGACCCTGAGGATCTGGGAGAAGATCCCGGCCAGGACTTCTTGCACGGGGCCGGCCGGGGCCACAAAAGTCTCGGTGGTGGGGGTGTAGTCGGGGGCGGGTAGGGCGCGGCGGTCCAGTTTCCCGTTGACCGTCAACGGCAAGACGTCCAGCGTCACGAACGCGGCCGGCACCATATAGCCGGGCAGCACCTCACCCAGTTGGGTGCGGAGCCGGGAGGTGTCGATGCCCGCCCCGCCGGTGGTGGTGGTGAGGTAGGCGACCAGCCGCGGCTCGCCCGCGCCGTCGTGGCGGGCGATGACCGCGGCCTGCTCGATCCCCTCCAACCCGGTCAGGGCGGCCGCGATCTCCCCACATTCGATGCGGTACCCACGGATTTTGACCTGCTCATCCGCGCGGCCCAGGTACTGCAGTTGCCCGTCGGGACCCCACGACACGAGGTCCCCGGTGCGATACATCCGCGACCCCGCCGGCCCGAACGGACACGCCACAAACCGCGACGCCGAGAGCGCGCCGCGGCGCCAGTAGCCGACCCCGACCCCGGTGCCGGCGACATATAGCTCACCCACCGCGCCTGGGACCACGGGGCGTAGCCAGCCGTCCAGGACGAACAGGGCGGCGTCGGGGACGGGGGCGCCGATCGGCACCACGGATGTGTCGGGTGTTAGGGGGGTGCTGAGGGTGGCGTAGATGGTGGCTTCGGTGGGGCCGTAGGCGTTGCGCATGACCCGCCCTGGGGCCCATTGCGCGGCCAGGTCGGGGGGGCAGGCTTCACCGGCGACGATGACGGTGGCGGCGGCCACGGTGGAGGGTGACAGCATCGCTAGCGCTGAGGGGGTTTGGTTGAGGATGCTGACCTGTTCCTTGGTCAGGAGTTGGTGCAGGTCGGTGGGGGAGTGCACGAGGTTGTCGGGGACCACCACCAGCCGGCCCCCGTCCAGCAGCGCGCCGAAGATTTCCCAGACCGAGACGTCGAAGGCGTAGGAGTGCCATTGCGACCACACTCCGTGCTCGGGCAGGCGGGGGTGTGCAGCGTCCAGGAGGGAGGTGAGGTTGTGGTGGGTGATGGCCATGCCTTTGGGGGTGCCGGTGGTGCCGGAGGTGTAGATCAGATACGCCAGGTCATCCGGTCCGGGGCCGGGTAGCGGGGTCGGAGTGGTGGGCCGGTCGTCGAGGGTCAGGGTGTCGAGGGTGAGGACCGGGACCGTGGTGGTGGGGAGGTGGGTGGTGAGGGTGGTGGTGGTCAGGACGGCCAGCGGGGTGGTGTCGGTGAGCATGAACGCGACCCGCGCGGTTGGGTGCTGCGGGTCGATGGGGAGGTAGGCGGCGCCGGTCTTGAGCACGGCGAGGATGGCCGTGATGGCGTGGGCGCTACGCGGCAGCAGCAGCGCCACGACGGTCCCTGGGCGGGCGCCGTAGCTGGTGTGCAGGTGGTGGGCGAGTTGGGTGCTGGCGGTATGGAGTTCGCGGTAGGTCCAGGTGCGGTCGTCGAAGGTTAGAGCTGGTGCGTGGGGGTGGGCGGCGACGCGTGCGGCGAAGACTTGGGGGATCGACACCGGGGGTGCCGGTGGTGGGGTGTGCAGGGTCCGGTGGTTGCCCCAGCTGTGCAGGTGGGTGTGCTCAACCGGGGTGAGCAGGTCGAGCTGGTGCAGGGGAATGTCGGGGGCGGTGGTGAACGCCTGCAGGGTGTGGCGCCAGCGGCCGAGGAGGTTGTTGATGGTGGCGGGGTCGTAGACGTCGGTGCGGTACTCGACAGTCCCGGTGAGGGTGAGGGCCCCGTGTGCGTCGACGTTCTCGGTGAGGGAGACGACGAGGTCCATGCGGGCGGTGCCGGTCGAGACCGGGTGGACGGTGATGTCGGCCTCGCCCAGCCGCAGGGTGTGAGTGGTTTCTGGGTGGGTCCAGGGCAGGTTTTGGTAGGCGAGCATGACTTGGATCAGCGGGTGGTGGGTCCGGGAGCGGGCCGGGTGCAGGCGCTCCACCAGGAGTTCGAAGGGGGTGTGTTGGTGTTCGAACGCGTGCAGGCTGGTGTGGCGGATGCGGGCCAGCAGCGCGGTAACAGTGTCGTGGTGGTCGAGGGGGGTGCGCAGGATCAGGGTGTTGACGAAGAACCCGATCAGGTCATCCAACGCGGGGTGGGTGCGTCCGGCGGTGGGGACCCCGATCGCGACATCGTCGGTGCCGGCCAGCGCGGAGAGGACCACGGCCAGGGCGGCATGCAGCACCATGAACGGGGAGACCTGGTGGGTGCGGGCCAGAGCGTGGATCTCACGGGTGAGCTCGGCGGGCCAGCCGAAGTCCAGGGTGGCCCCGCGGTAGTCCGCCACGGCCGGGTAGGGCCGGTCGGTGGGCAGTTCTAGCCGGTCGGGCAGGCCGGCCAGGGTGTGTTCCCAGTAGGCCAGCTCGGTGGCTAGGCGGCTGTCGGGGTCGGCCGGGTCGCCCAGCACCTGGTGGTGCCACAGGGTGTAGTCGGCGTACTGCACGGGCAGGGGCGCCCAGGTGGGGGCGGCGCCGGTCAGGCGGGCGGTGTAGGCGGTCTGCAGATCCCGCGCTAGCGGGCCCATCGACCAGCCGTCGGCGGCGATGTGGTGGACCAGCAGCACCAGCACGTGCCGGTTGGGGCCGGTGTGCAGCAGGGTGGCGCGGATCGGGATCTCGCAACTGAGGTCAAAGCAGAAGCCCACAGCATCGCCGACGGCGGCCTCCACCTGTTCGGGGTTGAAACCGCGGGCATCAATGAGCTGCCACGGCACCTCAAGCTCGTCGGGGTGCCAGATGTGTTGGTACCCGATGCCGTCGATCGTGTCGAAGCGGGTGCGCAGGGTTTCGTGACGGGTGATGACATCGCCGAGGGCGGCCTTCAGGGCGTCAGCATCGAGGGGGCCGTGGAGGTTGAGGACGGCGGGGATGTTGTAGACCGCCGAGGGGCCGTGCAACTGCTCGAGGAACCACAGCCGGGACTGGGCAAAGGACACCGGAATCCGGTTCGGGCGCTTCCAGGGCACGAGCGGCAAGTGGGTGGTGGTGTGGGGGGTCAGGCGTTGGGCCAGCCCGGCCACGGTGGGGGCTTCGAACAGGTCGGCGACACGGAGGTCGGTGTGCAGGGTGGTGGTGGCGGCGGCGATCAGGCGCATCGCTGAGAGGGAGTCGCCGCCCAGTTCGAAGAACGAATCGGTAGCTCCGACCCGCTCGATCCCGAGGATCTGGGAGAAGATCTCGGCCAGGACTTCTTGGACGGGGCCGGCTGGGGCTACGTAGGTCTGCGTGGTGGGGGTGTAGTCGGGGGCGGGTAGGGCGCGGCGGTCCAGTTTCCCGTTGACGGTCAACGGCAAAGCGTCCAGCGTCACGAACGCGGCCGGGATCATGTAGCCGGGCAGCACCTCGCTCAGTTGGGTGCGGAGCCGGGAGGTGTCGATGCCCGCCCCGCCGGTGGTGGTGGTGAGGTAGGCGACCAGCCGCGGCTCGCCCGCGCCGTCGTGGCGGGCGATGACCGCGGCCTGCTCGATTCCCTCTAATCCGGTGAGGGCGGCGGCGATCTCCCCGCATTCGATGCGGTACCCACGGATTTTGACCTGCTCATCCGCGCGGCCCAGGTACTGCAGTTGCCCGTCGGGACCCCACGACACGAGGTCCCCGGTGCGATACATCCGCGACCCCGCCGGCCCGAACGGACACGCCACAAACCGCGACGCCGAGAGCGCGCCGCGGCGCCAGTAGCCGACCCCGACCCCGGTGCCGGCGACATATAGCTCACCCACCGCGCCTGGGACCACGGGGCGTAGCCAGCCGTCCAGGACGAACAGGGCGGCGTCGGGGACGGGGGCGCCGATCGGCACCACGGATGTGTCGGGTGTTAGGGGGGTGCTGAGGGTGGCGTAGATGGTGGCTTCGGTGGGGCCGTAGGCGTTGCGCATGACCCGCCCTGGGGCCCATTGCGCGGCCAGGTCGGGGGGGCAGGCTTCACCGGCGACGATGACGGTGGCGGCGGCCACGGTGGAGGGTGACAGCATCGCTAGCGCTGAGGGGGTTTGGTTGAGGATGCTGACCTGTTCCTTGGTCAGGAGTTGGTGCAGGTCGGTGGGGGAGTGCACGAGGTTGTCGGGGACCACCACCAGCCGGCCCCCGTCCAGCAGCGCGCCGAAGATTTCCCAGACCGAGACGTCGAAGGCGTAGGAGTGCCATTGCGACCACACTCCGTGCTCGGGCAGGCGGGGGTGTGCAGCGTCCAGGAGGGAGGTGAGGTTGTGGTGGGTGATGGCCATGCCTTTGGGGGTGCCGGTGGTGCCGGAGGTGTAGATCAGATACGCCAGGTCATCCGGGGCGGGGCCGGGTAGCGGGGTCGGAGTGGTGGGCCGGTCGTCGAGGGTCAGGGTGTCGAGGGTGAGGACCGGGACCGTGGTGGTGGGGAGGTGGGTGGTGAGGGTGGTGGTGGTCAGGACGGCGGCCGGGGTGGTGTCGGTGAGCATGAACCCCACCCGGGCGGCGGGGTGCTGCGGGTCGATGGGGAGGTAGGCGGCGCCGGTCTTGAGCACGGCGAGGATCGCGGTGATGGCGGTGTCGCTGCGGGCCAGGAGCAGCGCGATGACGGTCCCTGGGCGGGCGCCGTAGGTGGTGTGCAGGTGGTGGGCGAGTTGGGTGCTGGCGGTATGGAGTTCGCGGTAGGTCCAGGTGCGGTCGTCGAAGGTCAGGGCTGGTGCGTGGGGGTGGGCGGCGACGCGTGCGGCGAAGACTTGGGGGATCGACACCGGGGGTGCCGGTGGTGGGGTGTGCAGGGTCCGGTGGTTGCCCCAGCTGTGCAGGTGGGTGTGCTCAACCGGGGTGAGCAGGTCGAGCTGGTGCAGGGGAATGTCGGGGGCGGTGGTGAACGCCTGCAGGGTGTGGCGCCAGCGGCCGAGGAGGTTGTTGATGGTGGCGGGGTCGTAGACGTCGGTGCGGTATTCGACGGTGCCGGTGAGGGTGGGGGCCCCGTGCTGGTCGACGGTTTCGCTGACAGACAGGACGAGGTCCATGCGGGCGGTGCCGGTTGAGACCGGGTGGGCGGTGATGTCGGCGTCGCCCAGTCGCCGGGTGTCTGAGGTTTCTGGGTGGGTCCAGGGCAGGTTTTGGTAGGCGAGCATGACTTGGATCAGGGGGTGGTGGGTGCGGGAGCGGGCCGGGTTGAGGCGCTCCACTAAGAGTTCGAAGGGGGTGTGTTGGTGTTCGAACGCGTGCAGGCTGGTGTGGCGGATCTGGGCCAGCAGCGCGGTAACAGTGTCGTGGTGGTGGAGGGGGGTGCGCAGGATCAGGGTGTTGACGAAGAACCCGATCAGGTCATCCAACGCGGGGTGGGTGCGTCCGGCGGTGGGGACCCCGATCGCGACATCGTCGGTGCCGGCCAGCGCGGACAGGACCACGGCCAGGGCGGCGTGGATGACCATGAACGGGGAGACCTGCTGGGCGCGGGCCAGGCTGTGGATGGCGGCGGTGAGCTCGGCGGGCCAGCCGAAGTCCAGGGTGGCGCCGCGGTAGTCGGCCACGGTCGGGTAGGGGCGGTCGGTGGGCAGTTCCAGCCGGTCGGGCAGGCCGGCCAGGGTGTGTTCCCAGTACGCCAGCTCGCTGGCCAGGCGGCTGTCGGGCTGGTTGGGGTCGCCGAGCACCTGGTGGTGCCACAGGGTGTAGTCGGCGTATTGCACCGCCAGGGGTGTCCAGGTGGGGGCGGCCCCGGCCAGGCGGGCGGTGTAGGCGAGGTTCAGGTCGCGCGCCAGGGGGCCCAGTGACCAGCCGTCGGCGGCGATGTGATGCACCAGCAACACCAACACATGGGTGTCGGGGCCGGTGTGCAGCAGGGTGGCGCGGATCGGGAACTGCGCACTGAGGTCAAAGCAGTAGCCCACTCCCTCGGCGATAACAGCCTCGAGCTGGTCGGCGGTGAAGGTGCGGGCATCAATCCTGTCCCAGGGCACCTCAAGCTCGTCAGGGTCGCAGATGTGTTGGTACCCGATGCCCTCGATCGTGTCGAAGCGGGTGCGCAGGGTTTCGTGACGGGTGATGACATCGCCGAGGGCAGCCTTCAGGGCGTCAGCATCGAGGGGGCCGTGGAGGTTGAGGACGGCGGGGATGTTGTAGACCGCCGAGGGGCCCTGCAACTGGTGGAGGAACCACAGCCGGGACTGGGCAAACGACACCGGAATCCGGTCCGGGCGCTCCCGGGCCACGAGCGGCAGGTGTTGGGTGGTCTCGGGGGTCAGGCGGTGGGCCAGGCCGGCGACGGTGGGGGCCTCGAACAGGTCGGCCACCCGCACCTCGGCGTTCAAAGTGGTGGCGGCCACCGCGATCAGGCGCATCGCGGACAGGGAGTCCCCACCGAGGTCGAAGAACGAGTCGGTGGCTCCGACTCGCTCGATCCCGAGGATCTGGGAGAAGATCCCGGCCAGGACTTCTTGCACAGGGCCGGCCGGAGCCACATAAGTCTCGGTGGTGGGGGTGTAGTCCGGGGCGGGCAGGGCGTGGCGATCGAGTTTGCCGTTGACCGTCAACGGCAAGACGTCCAGGGTTACGAACGCCGCCGGCACCATATAGCCGGGCAACAGTTCACCCAGCAGGGTGCGGAGCCGGGAGGTGTCGATGCCCGCCCCGCCGGTGGTGGTGGTGAGGTAGGCGACCAGCCGCGGCTCGCCCGCGCCGTCGTGGCGGGCGATGACCGCGGCCTGCTCGATCCCCTCTAATCCGGTGAGGGCGGCGGCGATCTCCCCGCACTCAATCCGGTACCCACGGATTTTGACCTGTTCATCAGCCCGGCCCAGGTACTGCAACTGCCCGTCGGGACCCCAGGAAACGAGGTCTCCGGTGCGATACATCCGCGACCCCGCCGGCCCGAACGGACACGCCACAAACCGCGACGCCGACAACCCACCCCGACGCCAATAGCCCGCCGCGACTCCGGCACCGGCGACATACAACTCCCCGGGGACCCCTGCCGGGACGGGGCGCAGCCAGCCATCGAGGACGGCGAAGCCCAGGTGGGGCAGGGGTATGCCGATGGGGCTGGTGTCGGTGGTGGTGTCGTGGGTGGTGATGTTGCGGATGGTGGCGTGCACGGTGGTTTCGGTGATGCCGTACATGTTGATCAGGCGGGTGTGGGGGTGGCGGATCAGCCAGGAGTGGATGCGGGCGGGGGTGAACGCTTCTCCACCTAAGACAACGGCTTTGAGCGCTAGCTGTTGGGTTCGTTCTGCGTGAGTGTCCGAAGCGTGCAGGGCGTAGAACGCTGCCGGGGTTTGGCTGAGAATGCTGACGTCTTCGTCGATGAGGAGTTGGTGCAGTTCCTGGGGGGATCTGACGATGGGTTCGGGGACGACCAGCAGTCGCCTGCCGGCCAGCAGGGCACCGAAGATTTCCCAGACGGAGTAGTCGAAGGCGTAGGAGTGGCATTGGGTCCACACCTGGTGCTCGGGTAGGCGGGGATAGAGGGAGGTGAGCAGGGTGGTGACGTTGGCATGGGTGGTGGCGACGCCTTTGGGGGTGCCGGTGGTGCCGGAGGTGTAGATCAGGTACGCCAGGTCATCCGGTCCGGGGCCGGGTAGCGGGGTGGTTGTGGGCGAGTCGTCCAGGGTCAGGGTGTCGAGTTCGAGGACCGGGACCGTGGTGGTGGGGAGGTGGGTGGTGAGGGTGGTGGTGGTCAGGACGGCCAGCGGGGTGGTGTCGGTGAGCATGAACGCGACCCGGGCGGCGGGGTGCTGCGGGTCGATGGGGAGGTAGGCGGCGCCGGTCTTGAGCACGGCGAGGATGGCCGTGATGGCGGTGTCGCTGCGGGGTAGCAGCAGCGCGATGACGGTCCCTGGGCGGGCGCCGTAGGCGGTGTGCAGGTGGTGGGCCAACTGGGTGCTGGCGGTATCGAGTTGCTGGTAGGTCCAGGTCCGGTCGTCGAAGGTCAGGGCTGGTGCGTGGGGTGGGCGGCGACGCGTGCGGCGAAGACTTGGGGGATCGACACCGGGGGTGCCGGTGGTGGGGTGTGCAGGGTCCGGTGGTTGCCCCAGGTGTGCAGGTGGGTGTGCTCGAGGGGGGTGAGGAGGTCGAGCGTGTGTAGGGGGGTGTCGGGGTGGGTGGTGAAGGTATGCAGGGTGTGTTGCCAGCGGGTGAGCAGGGTGTTGATGGTGGCGGGGTCGTAGACGTCGGTGCGGTATTCGACGGTGCCGGTGAGGGTGGGGGCCCCGTGCTGGTCGACGGTTTCGCTGACAGATAGGACGAGGTCCATGCGGGCGGTGCCGGTCGAGACCGGGTGGGTGGTGATGTCGGCCTCGCCCAGTCGCCGGGTGTCTGAGGTTCCTGGGTGGGTCCAGGGCAGGTTTTGGTAGGCGAGGATGACTTGGATCAGGGGGTGGTGGGTGCGCGAGCGGGTGGGGTGCAGGCGCTCCACTAAGAGTTCGAAGGGGGTGTGTTGGTGTTCGAAGGCTTGCAGGCTGCGGGTGCGGATTTGGGCGAGCAGTTCGGTGGGGGTGTTGTGGTGGTGGAGGGGGGTGCGCAGGATCAGGGTGTTGACGAAGAACCCGATCAGGTCATCGAGGCCGGGGTGGGTGCGTCCGGCGGTGGGGACCCCGATTGCGACATCGTCGGTGCCGGCCAGCGTCGAGAGGACCACGGCTAGGGCGGCGTGGATGACCATGAACGGGGATACCTGCTGGGTGCGGGCCAGGGTGTGGATCTCACGGGTGAGTTCGGCGGGCCAGCCGAAGTCCAGGGTGGCGCCGCGGTAGTCCGCGACGGGCGGGTAGGGGCGGTCGGTGGGCAGTTCCAATCGGTCGGGCAGGCCGGCCAGGGTGTGTTCCCAGTAGGCCAGCTCGGTGGCTAGGCGGCTGTCGGGGTCGGCCGGGTCGCCGAGCAGGTGGTGGTGCCACAGGGTGTAGTCGGCGTATTGCACCGCCAGGGGTGTCCAGGTGGGGGCGGCGCCGGCTAGGCGGGCGGTGTAGGCGAGGTTCAGGTCGCGGGCCAGCGGCCCGAGTGACCAGCCGTCGGCGGCGATGTGGTGGACCAGCAGCACCAGCACGTGCCGGTTGGGGCCGGTGTGCAGCAGGGTGGCGCGGATCGGGATCTCGCAACTGAGGTCGAAGCAGTAGCCCACAGCATCGCCGAGGGCGGCCTCCACCTGTTCGGGCGTGAAACCGCGGGCATCGACGGTGTGCCATGGCACCTTGAGCTCGTCGGGGTCGCAGATGTGTTGGTACCCGATGCCCTCGATCGTGTCGAAGCGGGTGCGCAGGGTTTCGTGGCGGGTGATGACATCCCCGAGGGCAGCCTCTAGGGCGTCAGCGTCGAGGGGCCCGTCGAGCTGCAGGACGGCGGGGATGTTGTAGACCGCCGAGGGGCCCTGCAACTGCTCGAGGAACCACAGCCGGGACTGGGCAAAGGACACCGGGATCCGGTCTGGGCGCTCCTGGGCCACCAATGGCAGGTGGGTGGTGGTCTCGGTGGTCAGGCGTTGGGCCAGCCCGGCCACCGTGGGGGCGTCGAACAGGTCGGCCACCCGCACGTCGGCGTTCAAGGTAGTGGTGGCGGCGGCGATCAGGCGCATCGCCGAGAGGAGTCGCCCCCAGCTCGAAGAACGAATCGGTGGCTCCGACTCGCTCGATCCCGAGGATCTGGGAGAAGATCTCGGCCAGGACTTCTTGGACGGGGCCGCCTGGGGCCACGTAGGTGGCGGTGGTGGGGGTGTAGTCGGGGGCGGGTAGGGCGCGGCGGTCGAGTTTGCCGTTGACCGTCAACGGCAGTTCCTCGAGCACCACGAACGCGGCCGGGATCATGTAGCCGGGCAGCACCTCACCCAGTTGGGTGCGGACCCGGGCCACATCCAGCCCCGCCCCAACGTCTGGGGTGGTGAGGTAGGCCACCAGCCGCGGCTCCCCACCGACATCCCGGCGGGCGATGACCGCCGCCTGCTCGATCCCGTCTAATCCGGTCAGGGCGGCGGCGATCTCCCCGCATTCGATGCGGTAGCCGCGGATTTTGACCTGTTCATCGGCGCGCCCGAGGTACTGCAACTGCCCATCCGGCCCCCAGGACACGAGGTCCCCGGTGCGATACATCCGCGACCCGGGCGGCCCGAACGGGCATGCCACGAACCTTGATGCGCTCAACGCGCCATGGCGCCAGTAGCCTGCCGCGACTCCGCTACCGGCCACATACAACTCCCCCGGCCACCCCCGGCACCACCGGATGCAGCCAGCCATCCAGCACAAACAGGCCCGAACCGGGCACAGGGGCACCGATGGGCACCGTTGCCTCATCGGCTGTCAGGGGTGTACTGGCTGTAGCGAAGATGGTGGTTTCGGTGGGGCCGTAGACAGCGCGCAGTGTGCATCGTGGCGCCCAGCGATGTACTAACTCCAGTGCATAGGCTTCGCCACCGACGACGATGGAGGCGGTGTCTAAGCCTTGGCAGGGGAGTTGGTTTAGGGCTGCTGGTGTTTGGCTGATCATGTTGACCTGCTCCTGGATCAGGAGGTGGTGCAGGTCGGTGGGGGAGTGCACGATGTGGTCGGGGATGACGACGAGGCGGCCCCCACCTAGGAGGGCGCCGAAGATTTCCCAGACCGAGAAGTCGAAGCTGGTGGAGTGGCATTGAGACCAGACTGCGTTGTCACCGAGCCCTAATCGCGGCGGCAAGGTTGTGAGCAGGGTGGTGATGTTGTGGTGGGTGGTGGCGACGCCTTTGGGGGTGCCGGTGGTGCCGGAGGTGTAGATCAGGTACGCCAGGTCGTGGGGGTCGGGGCCGGGTAGCGGGGTCGGAGTGGTGGGCCGGTCGTCGAGGGTCAGGGTGTCGAGGGTGAGGACCGGGACGGTGGTGGTGGGGAGGTGGGTGGTGAGGGTGGTGGTGGTCAGGACGGCCAGCGGGGTGGTGTCGGTGAGCATGAACGCGACCCGCGCGGCGGGGTGCTGCGGGTCGATGGGTAGGTAGGCGGCGCCGGTCTTGAGCACGGCGAGGATCGCGGTGATGGCGTGGGCGCTACGCGGCAGCAGCAGCGCCACGACGGTCCCGGGACAGGCGCCGTGGGTGGTGTGTAGATGGTGGGCGAGTTGGGTGCTGGCGGTATGGAGTTCGCGGTAGGTCCAGGTGCGGTCTTCGAAGGTTAGGGCCGGTGCGTCGGGGTGGGCTGCGACCTGGTCGGCGAAGACCTGCGGGATCGACACCGGCGGTGCCGGTGGTGGGGTGTGCAGGCTGTGGTGGTTGCCCCAGGTGTCCAGGTGGGCGTGTTCGAGGGGGGTGAGCAGATCGAGGTGGTGCAGGGGGCGATTGGGGTGGGTGGTGAACACGGTCAGGGTGTGCTGCCAGCGGCCGAGGAGGTTGTTGATGGTGGCGGGGTCGTAGACGTCGGTGCGGTATTCGACGGTGCCGGTGAGGGTGGGGGCCCCGTGCTGGTCGCGGTGTTCGGTGAGGGAGAGGACGAGGTCCATGCGGGCGGTGCCGGTTGAGACCGGGTGGGTGGTGATGTCGGCGTCGCCCAGCGTCATGGGGGTAGCGCTGCCGGGGTGGGTCCAGGGCAGGTTTTGGTAGGCGAGCATGACTTGGATCAGCGGGTGGTGGGTGCGGGAGCGGGCCGGGTGCAGGCGCTCCACCAGGAGTTCGAAGGGGTGTGTTGGTGTTCGAACGCGTGCAGGCTGGTGTGGCGGATGCGGGCCAGCAGCGCGGTAACAGTGTCGTGGTGGTCGAGGGGGGTGCGCAGGATCAGGGTGTTGACGAAGAACCCGATCAGGTCATCCAACGCGGGGTGGGTGCGTCCGGCGGTGGGGACTCCGATCGCGACGTCGCCGGTGCCGGCCAGCGCGGAGAGGACCACGGCCAGGGCGGCGTGGATGACCATGAACGGGGAGACCTGCTGGGTGCGGGCCAGGGTGTGGATCTCACGGGTGAGTTCGGCGGGCCAGCCGAAGTCCAGGGTGGCGCCGCGGTAGTCCGCGACGGCCGGGTAGGGGCGGTCGGTGGGCAGTTCTAGCCGGTCGGGCAGGCCGGCCAGGGTGTGTTCCCAGTAGGCCAGCTCGGTGGCTAGGCGGCTGTCGGGGTCGGCCGGGTCGCCCAGCACCTGGTGGTGCCACAGGGTGTAGTCGGCGTATTGCACCGCCAGGGGTGTCCAGGTGGGGGCGGCTCCGGTCAGGCGTGCGGTGTAGGCGGTCTGCAGATCCCGGGCTAGGGGCCCGAGTGACCAGCCGTCGGCGGCGATGTGGTGGACCAGCAGCACCAGCACGTGCCGGTTGGGGCCGGTGTGCAGCAGGGTGGCGCGGATCGGGATCTCGCAACTGAGGTCAAAGCAGAAGCCCACAGCATCGCCGACGGCGGCCTCCACCTGTTCGGGCGTGAAACCGCAGGCATCAATGAGCTGCCACGGCACCTCAAGCTCGTCGGGGTGCCAGATGTGTTGGTACCCGATGCCGTCGATCGTGTCGAAGCGGGTGCGCAGGGTTTCGTGACGGGTGATGACATCGCCGAGGGCAGCCTTCAGGGCGTCAGCATCGAGGGGGCCGTGGAGGTGCAGGACGGCGGGGATGTTGTAGACCGCCGAGGGGCCCTGCAACTGCTCGAGGAACCACAGCCGGGACTGGGCAAAGGACACCGGAATCCGGTTCGGGCGCTTCCAGGGCACGAGCGGCAAGTGGGTGGTGGTGTGGGGGGTCAGGCGTTGGGCCAGCCCGGCCACGGTGGGGGCTTCGAACAGGTCGGCGACACGGAGGTCGGTGTGCAGGGTGGTGGTGGCGGCGGCGATCAGGCGCATCGCTGAGAGGGAGTCGCCGCCCAGTTCGAAGAACGAATCGGTAGCTCCGACCCGCTCGATCCCGAGGATCTGGGAGAAGATCTCGGCCAGGACTTCTTGGACGGGGCCGGCTGGGGCTACGTAGGTCTGCGTGGTGGGGGTGTAGTCGGGGGCGGGTAGGGCGCGGCGGTCCAGTTTCCCGTTGACGGTCAACGGCAAAGCGTCCAGCGTCACGAACGCGGCCGGGATCATGTAGCCGGGCAGCACCTCGCTCAGTTGGGTGCGGAGCCGGGAGGTGTCGATGCCCGCCCCGCCGGTGGTGGTGGTGAGGTAGGCGACCAGCCGCGGCTCGCCCGCGCCGTCGTGGCGGGCGATGACCGCGGCCTGCTCGATTCCCTCTAATCCGGTGAGGGCGGC
Organism: Mycobacterium sp. Z3061; assembly: GCF_031583025.1. NCBI lineage: Bacteria > Bacillati > Actinomycetota > Actinomycetes > Mycobacteriales > Mycobacteriaceae > Mycobacterium > Mycobacterium pumcae. The sequence goes on from NZ_CP134062.1 coordinate 2,856,564, forward strand.
GGCGATCTCCCCGCATTCGATGCGGTACCCACGGATTTTGACCTGCTCATCCGCGCGGCCCAGGTACTGCAGTTGCCCGTCGGGACCCCACGACACGAGGTCCCCGGTGCGATACATCCGCGACCCCGCCGGCCCGAACGGACACGCCACAAACCGCGACGCCGAGAGCGCGCCGCGGCGCCAGTAGCCGACCCCGACCCCGGTGCCGGCGACATATAGCTCACCCACCGCGCCTGGGACCACGGGGCGTAGCCAGCCGTCCAGGACGAACAGGGCGGCGTCGGGGACGGGGGCGCCGATCGGCACCACGGATGTGTCGGGTGTTAGGGGGGTGCTGAGGGTGGCGTAGATGGTGGCTTCGGTGGGGCCGTAGGCGTTGCGCATGACCCGCCCTGGGGCCCATTGCGCGGCCAGGTCGGGGGGGCAGGCTTCACCGGCGACGATGACGGTGGCGGCGGCCACGGTGGAGGGTGACAGCATCGCTAGCGCTGAGGGGTTTGGTTGAGGATGCTGACCTGTTCCTTGGTCAGGAGTTGGTGCAGGTCGGTGGGGGAGTGCACGAGGTTGTCGGGGACCACCACCAGCCGGCCCCCGTCCAGCAGCGCGCCGAAGATTTCCCAGACCGAGACGTCGAAGGCGTAGGAGTGCCATTGCGACCACACTCCGTGCTCGGGCAGGCGGGGGTGTGCAGCGTCCAGGAGGGAGGTGAGGTTGTGGTGGGTGATGGCCATGCCTTTGGGGGTGCCGGTGGTGCCGGAGGTGTAGATCAGATACGCCAGGTCATCCGGTCCGGGGCCGGGTAGCGGGGTCGGAGTGGTGGGCCGGTCGTCGAGGGTCAGGGTGTCGAGGGTGAGGACCGGGACCGTGGTGGTGGGGAGGTGGGTGGTGAGGGTGGTGGTGGTCAGGACGGCGGCCGGGGTGGTGTCGGTGAGCATGAACGCGACCCGCGCGGTTGGGTGCTGCGGGTCGATGGGGAGGTAGGCGGCGCCGGTCTTGAGCACGGCGAGGATGGCCGTGATGGCGTGGGCGCTACGCGGCAGCAGCAGCGCCACGACGGTCCCTGGGCGGGCGCCGTAGCTGGTGTGCAGGTGGTGGGCGAGTTGGGTGCTGGCGGTATGGAGTTCGCGGTAGGTCCAGGTGCGGTCTTCGAAGGTTAGAGCTGGTGCGTGGGGGTGGGCGGCGACGCGTGCGGCGAAGACTTGGGGGATCGACACCGGGGGTGCCGGTGGTGGGGTGTGCAGGGTCCGGTGGTTGCCCCAGCTGTGCAGGTGGGTGTGCTCAACCGGGGTGAGCAGGTCGAGCTGGTGCAGGGGAATGTCGGGGGCGGTGGTGAACGCCTGCAGGGTGTGGCGCCAGCGGCCGAGGAGGTTGTTGATGGTGGCGGGGTCGTAGACGTCGGTGCGGTACTCGACAGTCCCGGTGAGGGTGAGGGCCCCGTGTGCGTCGACGTTCTCGGTGAGGGAGACGACGAGGTCCATGCGGGCGGTGCCGGTCGAGACCGGGTGGACGGTGATGTCGGCCTCGCCCAGCCGCAGGGTGTGAGTGGTTTCTGGGTGGGTCCAGGGCAGGTTTTGGTAGGCGAGCATGACTTGGATCAGCGGGTGGTGGGTCCGGGAGCGGGCCGGGTGCAGGCGCTCCACCAGGAGTTCGAAGGGGGTGTGTTGGTGTTCGAACGCGTGCAGGCTGGTGTGGCGGATGCGGGCCAGCAGCGCGGTAACAGTGTCGTGGTGGTCGAGGGGGGTGCGCAGGATCAGGGTGTTGACGAAGAACCCGATCAGGTCATCCAACGCGGGGTGGGTGCGTCCGGCGGTGGGGACCCCGATCGCGACATCGTCGGTGCCGGCCAGCGCGGAGAGGACCACGGCCAGGGCGGCATGCAGCACCATGAACGGGGAGACCTGGTGGGTGCGGGCCAGAGCGTGGATCTCACGGGTGAGCTCGGCGGGCCAGCCGAAGTCCAGGGTGGCCCCGCGGTAGTCCGCCACGGCCGGGTAGGGCCGGTCGGTGGGCAGTTCTAACCGGTCGGGCAGGCCGGCCAGGGTGTGTTCCCAGTAGGCCAGCTCGGTGGCTAGGCGGCTGTCGGGGTCGGCCGGGTCGCCCAGCACCTGGTGGTGCCACAGGGTGTAGTCGGCGTACTGCACGGGCAGGGGCGCCCAGGTGGGGGCGGCGCCGGTCAGGCGGGCGGTGTAGGCGGTCTGCAGATCCCGCGCTAGCGGCCCATCGACCAGCCGTCGGCGGCGATGTGGTGGACCAGCAGCACCAGCACGTGCCGGTTGGGGCCGGTGTGCAGCAGGGTGGCGCGGATCGGGATCTCGCAACTGAGGTCAAAGCCGTAGCCCACACACTCGGCGAGGACAGTCTCCACCTGTTCGGGCGTGAAACGGCGGGCATCAATGAGCTGCCACCGCACGTCGAGGTCGTCGGGGGCGGCGATGTGCTGATATCCGATCCCGTCGATCGTGTCGAAGCGGGTGCGCAGGGCTTCATGCCGGGTGATCACATCGCCCAGAGCAGCCTTCAGGGCGTCACCATCGAGCGGCCCGTCCAGGTTCAGGACCGCCGGGATGTTGTAGACCGCCGAGGGGCCCTGCAACTGGTGGAGGAACCACAGCCGGGATTGGGCGAACGACACCGGGATCCGGTCCGGGCGCTCCCGGGCCACCAACGGCAGATGTTGGGTGGTCTCGGGGGTCAGGCGGTGGGCCAGCCCGGCCACCGTGGGGACCTCGAACAAGTCCGCCACCCGGACCTCGGCGTTCAAAGTGGTGGTGGCCACCGCGATCAGGCGCATCGCCGACAGCGAGTCGCCCCCCAACTCGAAGAAAGAATCGGTAGCCCCGACCCGCGCCACCCCCAACACCTGCGCGAAGATCCCGGCCAGGACTTCTTGCACGGGGCCGGCCGGGGCCACATAGGTCTCGGCGAGGCTGGTGTAGTCCGGGGCGGGCAGCGCGCGGCGGTCCAGTTTCCCGTTGACCGTCAACGGCAATACGTCCAGGGTCACGAACGCCGCCGGCACCATGTAGCCGGGTAGGACCTCACCCAGTTGGTTGCGGATCCTGGAGGTGTCGATGCCGGCATCGTTGGTGGTGAGGTAGGCCACCAGCCGCGGTTCACCCGCGCCGTCCTGGCGGGCGATGACCGCCGCCTGCTCGATCCCCTCCAATGCGGTGAGGGCGGCGGCGATCTCCCACACTCAATCCGGTACCCCCGGATCTTGACTTGTTCATCGGCCCGCCCGAGGTAGCGCAGTTGTCCATGCGGGCCCCAGCAGACCAGGTCCCCGGTGCGATACATACGCGCTCCCGCCGGCCCGAACGGACACGCCACAAACCGGGCTGCCGATAACCCGCCCCGGCGCCAATAGCCCGCCGCGACTCCGCTACCGGCCACATACAACTCCCCAGCCACCCCTGCCGGGACGGGACGCAGCCAGCCGTCGAGGACGAAGAGGGCCGCTCCGGGGACGGGAGCACCGGAGGCACCGCTGGTTCATCGGCTGTCAGGGGTGTACTGGCTGTAGCGAAGATGGTGGTTTCGGTGGGGCCGTAGACAGCGCGCAGTGTGCATCGTGGCGCCCAGCGATGTACTAACTCCAGTGCATAGGCTTCGCCACCGACGACGATGGAGGCGGTGTCTAAGCCTTGGCAGAGGAGTTGGTCGGGCTGCTGGTGTTTGGCTGATCATGTTGACCTGCTCCTGGATCAGGAGGTGGTGCAGGTCGGTGGGGGAGTGCACGATGTGGTCGGGGATGACGACGAGGCGGCTCCCGCCCAGGAGGGCGCCGAAGATTTCCCAGACCGAGAAGTCGAAGCTGGTGGAGTGGCATTGGGACCAGACGGCGTCGGCACCGAGCCCTAATCGCGGCGACAAGGTGGTGATCAGGGCGGTGGCGTTGTGGTGGGTGGTGGCGACGCCTTTGGGGGTGCCGGTGGTGCCGGAGGTGTAGATCAGGTACGCCAGGTCATCCGGTCCGGGGCCGGGTAGCGGGGTGGTTGTGGGCGAGTCGTCCAGGGTCAGGGTGTCGAGTTCGAGGACCGGGACCGTGGTGGTGGGGAGGTGGGTGGTGAGGGTGGTGGTGGTCAGGACGGCCAGCGGGGTGGTGTCGGTGAGCATGAACGCGACCCGGGCGGCGGGGTGCTGCGGGTCGATGGGGAGGTAGGCGGCGCCGGTCTTGAGCACGGCGAGGATGGCCGTGATGGCGGTGTCGCTGCGGGGTAGCAGCAGCGCGATGACGGTCCCTGGGCGGGCGCCGTAGGCGGTGTGCAGGTGGTGGGCCAACTGGGTGCTGGCGGTATCGAGTTGCTGGTAGGTCCAGGTCCGGTCGTCGAAGGTCAGGGCTGGTGCGTGGGGGTGGGCGGCGACGCGTGCGGCGAAGACTTGGGGGATCGACACCGGGGGTGCCGGTGGTGGGGTGTGCAGGGTCCGGTGGTTGCCCCAGGTGTGCAGGTGGGTGTGCTCGAGGGGGGTGAGGAGGTCGAGCGTGTGTAGGGGGGTGTCGGGGTGGGTGGTGAAGGTATGCAGGGTGTGTTGCCAGCGGGTGAGCAGGGTGTTGATGGTGGCGGGGTCGTAGACGTCGGTGCGGTATTCGACGGTGCCGGTGAGGGTGGGGGCCCCGTGCTGGTCGACGGTTTCGCTGACAGATAGGACGAGGTCCATGCGGGCGGTGCCGGTCGAGACCGGGTGGGTGGTGATGTCGGCCTCGCCCAGTCGCCGGGTGTCTGAGGTTCCTGGGTGGGTCCGGGCAGGTTTTGGTAGGCGAGGATGACTTGGATCAGGGGGTGGTGGGTGCGCGAGCGGGTGGGGTGCAGGCGCTCCACTAAGAGTTCGAAGGGGGTGTGTTGGTGTTCGAAGGCTTGCAGGCTGCGGGTGCGGATTTGGGCGAGCAGTTCGGTGGGGGTGTTGTGGTGGTGGAGGGTGCGCAGGATCAGGGTGTTGACGAAGAACCGATCAGGTCATCGAGGCCGGGGTGGGTGCGTCCGGCGGTGGGGACCCCGATTGCGACATCGTCGGTGCCGGCCAGCGTCGAGAGGACCACGGCTAGGGCGGCGTGGTTGACCATGAACGGGGATACCTGCTGGGTGCGGGCCAGGGTGTGGATCTCACGGGTGAGTTCGGCGGGCCAGCCGAAGTCCAGGGTGGCGCCGCGGTAGTCCGCGACGGGCGGTAGGGGCGGTCGGTGGGCAGTTCCAATCGGTCGGGCAGGCCGGCCAGGGTGTGTTCCCAGTAGGCCAGCTCGGTGGCTAGGCGGCTGTCGGGGTCGGCCGGGTCGCCGAGCAGGTGGTGGTGCCACAGGGTGTAGTCGGCGTATTGCACCGCCAGGGGTGTCCAGGTGGGGGCGGCGCCGGCTGGGCGGGCGGTGTAGGCGAGGTTCAGGTCGCGGGCCAGCGGCCCGAGTGACCAGCCGTCGGCGGCGATGTGGTGGACCAGCAGCACCAGCACGTGCCGGTTGGGGCCGGTGTGCAGCAGGGTGGCGCGGATCGGGATCTCGCAACTGAGGTCGAAGCAGTAGCCCACAGCATCGCCGAGGGCGGCCTCCACCTGTTCGGGCGTGAAACCGCGGGCATCGACGGTGTGCCATGGCACCTTGAGCTCGTCGGGGTCGCAGATGTGTTGGTACCCGATGCCCTCGATCGTGTCGAAGCGGGTGCGCAGGGTTTCGTGGCGGGTGATGACATCCCCGAGGGCAGCCTCTAGGGCGTCAGCGTCGAGGGGCCCGTCGAGCTGCAGGACGGCGGGGATGTTGTAGACCGCCGAGGGGCCCTGCAACTGCTCGAGGAACCACAGCCGGGACTGGGCAAAGGACACCGGGATCCGGTCTGGGCGCTCCTGGGCCACCAATGGCAGGTGGGTGGTGGTCTCGGTGGTCAGGCGTTGGGCCAGCCCGGCCACCGTGGGGGCGTCGAACAGGTCGGCCACCCGCACGTCGGCGTTCAAGGTAGTGGTGGCGGCGGCGATCAGGCGCATCGCCGAGAGGGAGTCGCCCCCCAGCTCGAAGAACGAATCGGTGGCTCCGACTCGCTCGATCCCGAGGATCTGGGAGAAGATCTCGGCCAGGACTTCTTGGACGGGGCCGCCTGGGGCCACGTAGGTGGCGGTGGTGGGGGTGTAGTCGGGGGCGGGTAGGGCGCGGCGGTCGAGTTTGCCGTTGACCGTCAACGGCAGTTCCTCGAGCACCACGAACGCGGCCGGGATCATGTAGCCGGGCAGCACCTCACCCAGTTGGGTGCGGACCCGGGCCACATCCAGCCCCGCCCCAACGTCTGGGGTGGTGAGGTAGGCCACCAGCCGCGGCTCCCCACCGACATCCCGGCGGGCGATGACCGCCGCCTGCTCGATCCCGTCTAATCCGGTCAGGGCGGCGGCGATCTCCCCGCATTCGATGCGGTAGCCGCGGATTTTGACCTGTTCATCGGCGCGCCCGAGGTACTGCAACTGCCCATCCGGCCCCCAGGACACGAGGTCCCCGGTGCGATACATCCGCGACCCGGGCGGCCCGAACGGGCATGCCACGAACCTTGATGCGCTCAACGCGCCATGGCGCCAGTAGCCTGCCGCGACTCCGCTACCGGCCACATACAACTCCCCGGCCACCCCCGGCACCACCGGATGCAGCCAGCCATCCAGCACAAACAGGCCCGAACCGGGCACAGGGGCACCGATGGGCACCGTTGCCTCATCGGCTGTCAGGGGTGTACTGGCTGTAGCGAAGATGGTGGTTTCGGTGGGGCCGTAGACAGCGCGCAGTGTGCATCGTGGCGCCCAGCGATGTACTAACTCCAGTGCATAGGCTTCGCCACCGACGACGATGGAGGCGGTGTCTAAGCCTTGGCAGGGGAGTTGGTTTAGGGCTGCTGGTGTTTGGCTGATCATGTTGACCTGCTCCTGGATCAGGAGGTGGTGCAGGTCGGTGGGGAGTGCACGATGTGGTCGGGGATGACGACGAGGCGGCCCCACCTAGGAGGGCGCCGAAGATTTCCCAGACCGAGAAGTCGAAGCTGGTGGAGTGGCATTGAGACCAGACTGCGTTGTCACCGAGCCCTAATCGCGGCGGCAAGGTTGTGAGCAGGGTGGTGATGTTGTGGTGGGTGGTGGCGACGCCTTTGGGGGTGCCGGTGGTGCCGGAGGTGTAGATCAGGTACGCCAGGTCGTGGGGGTCGGGGCCGGGTAGCGGGGTCGGAGTGGTGGGCCGGTCGTCGAGGGTCAGGGTGTCGAGGGTGAGGACCGGGACGGTGGTGGTGGGGAGGTGGGTGGTGAGGGTGGTGGTGGTCAGGACGGCCAGCGGGGTGGTGTCGGTGAGCATGAACGCGACCCGCGCGGCGGGGTGCTGCGGGTCGATGGGTAGGTAGGCGGCGCCGGTCTTGAGCACGGCGAGGATCGCGGTGATGGCGTGGGCGCTACGCGGCAGCAGCAGCGCCACGACGGTCCCGGGACAGGCGCCGTGGGTGGTGTGTAGATGGTGGGCGAGTTGGGTGCTGGCGGTATGGAGTTCGCGGTAGGTCCAGGTGCGGTCTTCGAAGGTTAGGGCCGGTGCGTCGGGGTGGGCTGCGACCTGGTCGGCGAAGACCTGCGGGATCGACACCGGCGGTGCCGGTGGTGGGGTGTGCAGGCTGTGGTGGTTGCCCCAGGTGTCCAGGTGGGCGTGTTCGAGGGGGGTGAGCAGATCGAGGTGGTGCAGGGGGCGATTGGGGTGGGTGGTGAACACGGTCAGGGTGTGCTGCCAGCGGCCGAGGAGGTTGTTGATGGTGGCGGGGTCGTAGACGTCGGTGCGGTATTCGACGGTGCCGGTGAGGGTGGGGGCCCCGTGCTGGTCGCGGTGTTCGGTGAGGGAGAGGACGAGGTCCATGCGGGCGGTGCCGGTTGAGACCGGGTGGGTGGTGATGTCGGCGTCGCCCAGCGTCATGGGGGTAGCGCTGCCGGGGTGGGTCCAGGGCAGGTTTTGGTAGGCGAGCATGACTTGGATCAGCGGGTGGTGGGTGCGGGAGCGGGCCGGGTGCAGGCGCTCCACCAGGAGTTCGAAGGGGGTGTGTTGGTGTTCGAACGCGTGCAGGCTGGTGTGGCGGATGCGGGCCAGCAGCGCGGTAACAGTGTCGTGGTGGTCGAGGGGGGTGCGCAGGATCAGGGTGTTGACGAAGAACCCGATCAGGTCATCCAACGCGGGGTGGGTGCGTCCGGCGGTGGGGACTCCGATCGCGACGTCGCCGGTGCCGGCCAGCGCGGAGAGGACCACGGCCAGGGCGGCGTGGATGACCATGAACGGGAGACCTGCTGGGTGCGGGCCAGGGTGTGGATCTCACGGGTGAGTTCGGCGGGCCAGCCGAAGTCCAGGGTGGCGCCGCGGTAGTCCGCGACGGCCGGGTAGGGGCGGTCGGTGGGCAGTTCTAGCCGGTCGGGCAGGCCGGCCAGGGTGTGTTCCCAGTAGGCCAGCTCGGTGGCTAGGCGGCTGTCGGGGTCGGCCGGGTCGCCCAGCACCTGGTGGTGCCACAGGGTGTAGTCGGCGTATTGCACCGCCAGGGGTGTCCAGGTGGGGGCGGCTCCGGTCAGGCGTGCGGTGTAGGCGGTCTGCAGATCCCGGGCTAGGGGCCCGAGTGACCAGCCGTCGGCGGCGATGTGGTGGACCAGCAGCACCAGCACGTGCCGGTTGGGGCCGGTGTGCAGCAGGGTGGCGCGGATCGGGATCTCGCAACTGAGGTCAAAGCAGAAGCCCACAGCATCGCCGACGGCGGCCTCCACCTGTTCGGGCGTGAAACCGCAGGCATCAATGAGCTGCCACGGCACCTCAAGCTCGTCGGGGTGCCAGATGTGTTGGTACCCGATGCCGTCGATCGTGTCGAAGCGGGTGCGCAGGGTTTCGTGACGGGTGATGACATCGCCGAGGGCAGCCTTCAGGGCGTCAGCATCGAGGGGGCCGTGGAGGTGCAGGACGGCGGGGATGTTGTAGACCGCCGAGGGGCCCTGCAACTGCTCGAGGAACCACAGCCGGGACTGGGCAAAGGACACCGGAATCCGGTTCGGGCGCTTCCAGGGCACGAGCGGCAAGTGGGTGGTGGTGTGGGGGGTCAGGCGTTGGGCCAGCCCGGCCACGGTGGGGGCTTCGAACAGGTCGGCGACACGGAGGTCGGTGTGCAGGGTGGTGGTGGCGGCGGCGATCAGGCGCATCGCTGAGAGGGAGTCGCCGCCCAGTTCGAAGAACGAATCGGTAGCTCCGACCCGCTCGATCCCGAGGATCTGGGAGAAGATCTCGGCCAGGACTTCTTGGACGGGGCCGGCTGGGGCTACGTAGGTCTGCGTGGTGGGGGTGTAGTCGGGGGCGGGTAGGGCGCGGCGGTCCAGTTTCCCGTTGACGGTCAACGGCAAAGCGTCCAGCGTCACGAACGCGGCCGGGATCATGTAGCCGGGCAGCACCTCGCTCAGTTGGGTGCGGAGCCGGGAGGTGTCGATGCCCGCCCCGCCGGTGGTGGTGGTGAGGTAGGCGACCAGCCGCGGCTCGCCCGCGCCGTCGTGGCGGGCGATGACCGCGGCCTGCTCGATTCCCTCTAATCCGGTGAGGGCGGCGGCGATCTCCCCGCATTCGATGCGGTACCCACGGATTTTGACCTGCTCATCCGCGCGGCCCAGGTACTGCAGTTGCCCGTCGGGACCCCACGACACGAGGTCCCCGGTGCGATACATCCGCGACCCCGCCGGCCCGAACGGACACGCCACAAACCGCGACGCCGAGAGCGCGCCGCGGCGCCAGTAGCCGACCCCGACCCCGGTGCCGGCGACATATAGCTCACCCACCGCGCCTGGGACCACGGGGCGTAGCCAGCCGTCCAGGACGAACAGGGCGGCGTCGGGGACGGGGGCGCCGATCGGCACCACGGATGTGTCGGGTGTTAGGGGGGTGCTGAGGGTGGCGTAGATGGTGGCTTCGGTGGGGCCGTAGGCGTTGCGCATGACCCGCCCTGGGGCCCATTGCGCGGCCAGGTCGGGGGGGCAGGCTTCACCGGCGACGATGACGGTGGCGGCGGCCACGGTGGAGGGTGACAGCATCGCTAGCGCTGAGGGGGTTTGGTTGAGGATGCTGACCTGTTCCTTGGTCAGGAGTTGGTGCAGGTCGGTGGGGGAGTGCACGAGGTTGTCGGGGACCACCACCAGCCGGCCCCCGTCCAGCAGCGCGCCGAAGATTTCCCAGACCGAGACGTCGAAGGCGTAGGAGTGCCATTGCGACCACACTCCGTGCTCGGGCAGGCGGGGGTGTGCAGCGTCCAGGAGGGAGGTGAGGTTGTGGTGGGTGATGGCCATGCCTTTGGGGGTGCCGGTGGTGCCGGAGGTGTAGATCAGATACGCCAGGTCATCCGGTCCGGGGCCGGGTAGCGGGGTCGGAGTGGTGGGCCGGTCGTCGAGGGTCAGGGTGTCGAGGGTGAGGACCGGGACCGTGGTGGTGGGGAGGTGGGTGGTGAGGGTGGTGGTGGTCAGGACGGCGGCCGGGGTGGTGTCGGTGAGCATGAACGCGACCCGCGCGGTTGGGTGCTGCGGGTCGATGGGGAGGTAGGCGGCGCCGGTCTTGAGCACGGCGAGGATGGCCGTGATGGCGTGGGCGCTACGCGGCAGCAGCAGCGCCACGACGGTCCCTGGGCGGGCGCCGTAGCTGGTGTGCAGGTGGTGGGCGAGTTGGGTGCTGGCGGTATGGAGTTCGCGGTAGGTCCAGGTGCGGTCTTCGAAGGTTAGAGCTGGTGCGTGGGGGTGGGCGGCGACGCGTGCGGCGAAGACTTGGGGGATCGACACCGGGGGTGCCGGTGGTGGGGTGTGCAGGGTCCGGTGGTTGCCCCAGCTGTGCAGGTGGGTGTGCTCAACCGGGGTGAGCAGGTCGAGCTGGTGCAGGGGAATGTCGGGGGCGGTGGTGAACGCCTGCAGGGTGTGGCGCCAGCGGCCGAGGAGGTTGTTGATGGTGGCGGGGTCGTAGACGTCGGTGCGGTACTCGACAGTCCCGGTGAGGGTGAGGGCCCCGTGTGCGTCGACGTTCTCGGTGAGGGAGACGACGAGGTCCATGCGGGCGGTGCCGGTCGAGACCGGGTGGACGGTGATGTCGGCCTCGCCCAGCCGCAGGGTGTGAGTGGTTTCTGGGTGGGTCCAGGGCAGGTTTTGGTAGGCGAGCATGACTTGGATCAGCGGGTGGTGGGTCCGGGAGCGGGCCGGGTGCAGGCGCTCCACCAGGAGTTCGAAGGGGGTGTGTTGGTGTTCGAACGCGTGCAGGCTGGTGTGGCGGATGCGGGCCAGCAGCGCGGTAACAGTGTCGTGGTGGTCGAGGGGGGTGCGCAGGATCAGGGTGTTGACGAAGAACCCGATCAGGTCATCCAACGCGGGGTGGGTGCGTCCGGCGGTGGGGACCCCGATCGCGACATCGTCGGTGCCGGCCAGCGCGGAGAGGACCACGGCCAGGGCGGCATGCAGCACCATGAACGGGGAGACCTGGTGGGTGCGGGCCAGAGCGTGGATCTCACGGGTGAGCTCGGCGGGCCAGCCGAAGTCCAGGGTGGCCCCGCGGTAGTCCGCCACGGCCGGGTAGGGCCGGTCGGTGGGCAGTTCTAACCGGTCGGGCAGGCCGGCCAGGGTGTGTTCCCAGTAGGCCAGCTCGGTGGCTAGGCGGCTGTCGGGGTCGGCCGGGTCGCCCAGCACCTGGTGGTGCCACAGGGTGTAGTCGGCGTACTGCACGGGCAGGGGCGCCCAGGTGGGGGCGGCGCCGGTCAGGCGGGCGGTGTAGGCGGTCTGCAGATCCCGCGCTAGCGGGCCCATCGACCAGCCGTCGGCGGCGATGTGGTGGACCAGCAGCACCAGCACGTGCCGGTTGGGGCCGGTGTGCAGCAGGGTGGCGCGGATCGGGATCTCGCAACTGAGGTCAAAGCCGTAGCCCACACACTCGGCGAGGACAGTCTCCACCTGTTCGGGCGTGAAACGGCGGGCATCAATGAGCTGCCACCGCACGTCGAGGTCGTCGGGGGCGGCGATGTGCTGATATCCGATCCCGTCGATCGTGTCGAAGCGGGTGCGCAGGGCTTCATGCCGGGTGATCACATCGCCCAGAGCAGCCTTCAGGGCGTCACCATCGAGCGGCCCGTCCAGGTTCAGGACCGCCGGGATGTTGTAGACCGCCGAGGGGCCCTGCAACTGGTGGAGGAACCACAGCCGGGATTGGGCGAACGACACCGGGATCCGGTCCGGGCGCTCCCGGGCCACCAACGGCAGATGTTGGGTGGTCTCGGGGGTCAGGCGGTGGGCCAGCCCGGCCACCGTGGGGACCTCGAACAAGTCCGCCACCCGGACCTCGGCGTTCAAAGTGGTGGTGGCCACCGCGATCAGGCGCATCGCCGACAGCGAGTCGCCCCCAACTCGAAGAAAGAATCGGTAGCCCCGACCCGCGCCACCCCCAACACCTGCGCGAAGATCCCGGCCAGGACTTCTTGCACGGGGCCGGCCGGGGCCACATAGGTCTCGGCGAGGCTGGTGTAGTCCGGGGCGGGCAGCGCGCGGCGGTCCAGTTTCCCGTTGACCGTCAACGGCAATACGTCCAGGGTCACGAACGCCGCCGGCACCATGTAGCCGGGTAGGACCTCACCCAGTTGGTTGCGGATCCTGGAGGTGTCGATGCCGGCATCGTTGGTGGTGAGGTAGGCCACCAGCCGCGGTTCACCCGCGCCGTCCTGGCGGGCGATGACCGCCGCCTGCTCGATCCCCTCCAATGCGGTGAGGGCGGCGGCGATCTCCCCACACTCAATCCGGTACCCCCGGATCTTGACTTGTTCATCGGCCCGCCCGAGGTAGCGCAGTTGTCCATGCGGGCCCCAGCAGACCAGGTCCCCGGTGCGATACATACGCGCTCCCGCCGGCCCGAACGGACACGCCACAAACCGGGCTGCCGATAACCCGCCCCGGCGCCAATAGCCCGCCGCGACTCCGCTACCGGCCACATACAACTCCCCAGCCACCCCTGCCGGGACGGGACGCAGCCAGCCGTCGAGGACGAAGAGGGCCGCTCCGGGGACGGGAGCACCGAGAGGCACCGCTGGTTCATCGGCTGTCAGGGGTGTACTGGCTGTAGCGAAGATGGTGGTTTCGGTGGGGCCGTAGACAGCGCGCAGTGTGCATCGTGGCGCCCAGCGATGTACTAACTCCAGTGCATAGGCTTCGCCACCGACGACGATGGAGGCGGTGTCTAAGCCTTGGCAGGGGAGTTGGTTTAGGGCTGCTGGTGTTTGGCTGATCATGTTGACCTGCTCCTGGATCAGGAGGTGGTGCAGGTCGGTGGGGGAGTGCACGATGTGGTCGGGGATGACGACGAGGCGGCTCCCGCCCAGGAGGGCGCCGAAGATTTCCCAGACCGAGAAGTCGAAGCTGGTGGAGTGGCATTGGGACCAGACGGCGTCGGCACCGAGCCCTAATCGCGGCGACAAGGTGGTGATCAGGGCGGTGGCGTTGTGGTGGGTGGTGGCGACGCCTTTGGGGGTGCCGGTGGTGCCGGAGGTGTAGATCAGATACGCCAGGCCATGCGGGTCGGGCCCGGGCAGCGGGGTCAGAGTGGTGGGCAAATCGTCCAGGGTCAGGGTGTCGAGCTCGAGGACCGGGACGGTGGTAGTGGGGAGGTGGCCGGTGAGGGTGGTGGTGGTCAGGACGGCGAGCGGGGTGGTGTCGGTGAGCATGAACCCGACCCGCGCGGCGGGGTGCTGCGGGTCGATGGGGAGGTAGGCGGCACCGGTTTTGAGCACGGCCAGGATGGCCGTGATGGCGGTGTCGCTGCGGGGCAGCAGCAGCGCGACCACGGTCCCTCGGCGGGCGCCGTAGGCGGTGTGCAGGTGCTGGGCCAGCCCGGTACTGGCCTCATCCAGTTCACGGTAGGTCCAGGTCCGGTCGAGGTAGGTCAGGGCCGGAGCGTCGGGGTGGGCTGCGACCTGGTGGGCGAAGACCTGCGGGATCGAGACGGCCCGGGTGGGTGTGGTGATGTGCTGGGTTCGGTGGTTGCCCCAGGTTTGCAGGTGGGTGTGCTCGAGGGGGGTGAGCAGGTCCAGGGCGGACACCGGTTGGTGGAGGTCGGTGGCCATTGCTGCGATGAGCTCGTGGAGGCGTTGAGCCAGGGTCTCGGTGGTGGCGAAGTCTGTGGCGGGGTCGGTTGTGTACTGAGTGCTCACCAGCAGTTGGTCACCGGTGCTGTGGAAGAACACTCCTAACCCGGTAATGCCGCCGAAGGCCACGCATTCGGCGTGGGCGGGGGCATTTCCGAAGGGGTGTGAGGCGGTGCTGGGCAGGAAATTGACGACGACCCGATTTTTGGGTTCGGGCAGGGCGGGGGGCCCGGTGTGGAGTGTGTGGACGGGGAAGCGTTGATGGCGGACGGCGTCTTGGATCTGCTGGTGGGTGTCTTGGCAGAATTCGGCCACGCTGGTAGCCGGTGCAGCGGTGAGGACGAGGGGAACGGTGCCGATCATCAGGCCGGGCAGCGTCAGCGATTGTGCTCGGGTGCGTCGGGTGAGCGGGAAGTCGATCACGATGGGTGAACTGGCGGGGTTTTGTTTGCCGATGAGCAGGGCACAGGCGGCGGTCCAGATCGCTGATTGGCGGATGCCGAGGGTTCGACTGAGTTGCTGTACGTGGTCGATGGCTTGCTGGGGTAGTGGTGCTGGTGTGCAGAGGCCGCCGGTGTGGGTGGCTGGGGTGGCAGCGTTGAGGACGGGTTGCTCGGGGGCGATCCGGAGGCGGTTGCTCCAGTAGGTGCGGTCGCGGTGGTACTCCGGGGAGTTTTCGTAGTCGGCTTCCAGGGTGATCAGATCTTGCAGCGATCCCAGGGGTGTGGGCGCAATTGGTTTGCTGGTGATCAGGGCGGAGTAAATCGATGCAACCCGGTTGCAGAAGAGCATCAAGCCGAAGCCGTCAGAGACGAGGTGGTGAACGCCGACGAACCAGTAGAACTGGTGGGTGCTGAGCTGATAGAGAGCGAATCGGTACAGCGGTTGGTCCAGGGGCATCGGTTGGGCGCGCAGCAGTGCAGCGCGGTGGTATGCCTCGCCGACGGGATCGGAATAGGAGCGCAAGTCGCAATACGGGATGTCGATGTGGGCGCTGGGCACGATGTGTTGGCGGACGTCGCCGTTGTGTTCGACGAAAACAACGCGTAATGCGTCGCATTCACTAAGCGCATGCTCGACGGCGCGGATCAGGACCGACCGGTCCACCGAGCCGGCAATGACCGCGAAATTGGCCAGCTGCCAGCGGAAATCGAAGCCATTGATCTGCTGATCAAGCCATATGCCGAGCTGTCCCCTGGTTACGGGCAACGAGGGGCCTTGCGTGTTCATTGCTTCACCTCAGGACAGCTGATTTCAACGCTGCCGATCCATTTCTCCCCAACCTGAGTTGTTCATCGCTTGGACGGAGGATATTCACAGGCCATCTCCGAGGTTCTGCGGAACGCGGGCGTCGATTTTGTACCGTCCATGACCGCCGATCGTCTTCTACATTTTGGCGCGCCAAAGCAGTAAACGAAACCGATCTGGAGTGGAGGCTGTGTCGGCTTCGCCCGAAAAAATCTCTGTTCTCTCACGTTTGATACCTCCCCTCGCTCTCTGGCGCCAACGCTGTGTCAAAAATTGCGATAGTAATGTCCAGCACTGGACGCAAATTGCTATTGTGCGACGGAAGCGTCTCATCAAGAACTTTGGGCCGAACGCCTACGCAGGACAGCACACGCGGCGGCGAAGAGGGGTGAATTGGACTGTTGGCGCTGTGCGGTGTGGGCCTGCAAACACTCGGTCCTTGAGCCTCTAGCCGGCAGATATTCGTGCTCAGGCGGGGAATCACCGCAGGCTGCGGCACCATATGTCAATGCCCGCAGCTGGGCTGAGTAGTCGATTGACCCAGTGCCGGTGTCGGGGGGTGTGCAAGACGCTTTGACCTTGCTCGCGAATCTCAGTGAAGCAGGCAACGTGTAGTCGATGGCCCGTTGCCACGGCGTTGGTGAGTAAGTCTCGTCTCGAATGAGAGGAAAATGTATTCGCGCTGTTCAAGGTATAAGAAGGCCGCTATCGTCGGTCGAACCGCCGTGTACACCCACTTCGCACACAGGTTCCACCGACGGCTGGTGGGTTAAGTGGTGATCTTTTCGAGTAAAGCGAGGATCGGCGTGATCGGGAGCCAGGCATGCGGTTGCGATCGGTGGCGTGCAGCGTGGGAATCTGCCGGCCCGAACGACTTATGCGCGGGGTTTCGGTGAGGTTGCATTTTTCTGCAGCGCCGCCTATTTTACAACGTCGCTGGCAACAAAATGGCGACACGCGTAGACAGCAATATTCTACAGCTATATATGCTGGCATCGCTGATTTTGTTGCGACGGTGAGAATGTCGCGATGATCGTGATTAGACGAGTATGGATTCCGATCTTAATCGCGATTGTCGTCGCAGCTTCCGGCTTCGCGGTCTCCCGTATTCGTACCTTTTTCGGGGCGACTCCGGTAATTGTTACCCCAGTGGTTTTCGGTGAGGATCCCGATCCGCATAATCCAAAGAAAGTCACCTACGAGGTGTCTGGTTCGGGAACGTACGCCGACATCAACTACCTCGACCCTGAAGCCATACCACGCGACCTCAAAAACACAAGCCTGCCGTGGTCGCTCACTATCACCGCGGTCGCCGCATCAGTGGCACCCATCCTGGTGGCCCAGGGCGACGGCGATACGATTCGGTGTCGGATCTTCGTCGACGGCAAGATCAAAGATGAACGCACGTCGACCGGCGCCAGTGCGCAAACCTTTTGCCTGGTGAAAGCCGGATGAGTTCGCACCCTGGCCACAAAGTCAGCAACGAACGTCTGGGCGGCGATGCAGTCCCGCAGTCTGTAGCCTGCTTTGTCCGCCGGCATGCGGTTGCGATCATTGTCGCCTGGATCGGCGTCGTAGCGGCCCTCAACATCCTCGTTCCGCAACTGGAAACCGTTGGTCACCTCCGCTCGGTATCGCTGAGTCCGACCAAAGCTCCCGGCATCATCGCGATACAACGACTGGGTGCGATGTTCAATGAACATCACACCGACAGCGTGGCAATGCTGCTGATTGAAGACACAGCGCCGCTCAGTGACCGCTCCCGCAAGTATTACAACGAGCTAATCGCCAAACTGAGAGCGGACACCCGTCATGTGCAGTATGTGCAGGATTTGTGGAGCGACCCGCTTACCGCCCCCGGCGCGGAAAGCAATGACGGTCAATCTGTCTATGCGCAGGTGTACCTCAATGGCACACAAGGGGAGGCGCTGGCCAATGAATCAGTGGAAGCCGTGCAGGCGATGCTGCATGGCACGCCCGGACCCGGTGGACTCAGAGCATTCCTGACGGGTCCCGCAGTAGTGATCGCCGATCAACAGCTTGCCGGCGACCGCAGCATGCGGGTCATCGTGGTGGTCACTTTTGCGGTGATCGTGGTGATGCTGTTGTTGGTTTACCGTTCGGTCACCACGGTGGTGTTGGTGTTGGTGATGGTGGTGCTGCAGTTGGCGGCGGCCCGGGGTGTGGTTGCACTGTTCGCCTATCACGAAATAATCGGTCTCTCCATCTTCACGACAAGCATGTTGGTGACGTTGGTGATTGCGGCGGGTACTGATTACGCGATTTTTTTGGTGGGGCGGTATCAGGAGGCGCGGGGGGCGGGT
Source organism: Mycobacterium sp. Z3061 (assembly GCF_031583025.1). Lineage (NCBI taxonomy): Bacteria > Bacillati > Actinomycetota > Actinomycetes > Mycobacteriales > Mycobacteriaceae > Mycobacterium > Mycobacterium pumcae. The sequence goes on from NZ_CP134062.1 coordinate 2,874,235, forward strand.
CAGGATCGTGAGTCGGCGTATTTCACGATGTTTGGTGGGACTGCGCATGTGGTGTTGGGGTCGGGGTTGACGATCGCCGGGGCGATGTTGTGTTTGAGTTTTACCCGTTTGCCGTATTTGCAGACGCTGGGTGTTCCCTTGGCGGTGGGCATGACGGTGGGGGTTTTGGCGGCGTTGACGTTGGGGCCGGCGGTGATTGCGGTGGCTGGCCGGTTTGGCGCGGTGTTGGAGCCGCGGCGGCAGTTGCGGGTGCGTCGGTGGCGCAAGCTGGGTGCGGCGATTGCGCGCTGGCCGGGTCCGATCCTGATCGGGGCCAGTGCGTTGTCGTTGGTGGGGTTGTTGGCGTTGCCGGGTTATCGGCCGAATTTCAACGACCGAAATTATCTGCCGAAAAGCGCACCCGCCAATGTCGGGTATGCGGCGGCGGAGCGGAGTTTCGGTACGGCCCGGATGAATCCGGATGTGTTGTTGGTGGAGTCCGGTCATGATCTGCGGAATTCGGCGGATTTGTTGGTGATCGACAAGATCGCCAAGGCGTTGTTTCGGGTGGAGGGGATTTCCCGGGTTCAGGTGATCACCCGCCCGGACGGTAAACCGATCAAGCACACCTCGATTCCGTTCATGATCGGAATGCAAAGCTCGGTGATAAAGCTCAACCAGCCCTATCAGCAGCAGCGCATGGCCGATCTGTTGACGCAGGCCGACGAGATGCAAACCACAATCGACACGATGGAGCATATGACTACCCTCGCTGCTGAGATGGCCGCGGCCACGCACCGGTTGGTGCTGAAAACTCATGCAATGCTGGCGGACGTCGAAGAACTGCGTGACGCGGTGGCGAATTTCGAGGATACGTTCCGGCCGATCCGCAGCTACTTTTATTGGGAGAAACACTGCGCCGATATTCCGGTGTGCTGGTCGCTGCGGTCGATCTTTGACGCCATTGATGGAGTGGACGTGCTGACCGGAGATCTGCAGCAGATCATTCCGGAAATGGATCGACTGGATGTGCTGATGCCCCAAATGGTGGCCCTGATGCCCCAGATGACCCAGGTAATGCGGGCGATGAAGGTCGCGGCCCTGACGATGTATGCCACCCAGAAAGGGATGCTGGATCAGATGGCCGCCACCATGGACAACACCAATGCCATGGGTGAGGCGTTCGATGCCTCGATGAACGACGACTCGTTCTATCTACCCCCAGAAGTCCTGCAGAATGCCGATTTTCAGCGGGCCATGAAGAATTTTATTTCTCCGGATGGCAAGTCGGTGCGGTTCATCATTTCCCATCAAAGTGATCCGATGAGTCCCGAGGGGATGGCCAGTACGCAGGCGATCAAGCGGGCGGCTACCGAGGCGATCAAGGGCACCCCGTTGGAAGGCGCCAAGATCTATCTCGCCGGCACCGCCGCTGTCATCAAGGACATCAACGACGGCAATGACTATGACTTGTTGATCGCCGCCATCGCAGCGTTGAGCTTGATTTTCATCATCATGCTCGTCATCACCCGCAGCGCGATCGCGGCCTTGGTGATCGTGGGCACCGTGGCGGCTTCACTGGGTGCCTCGTTGGGGTTGTCGGTGCTGCTGTGGCAACACGTGTTGGGCATCGAGCTCCATTGGCTGGTTCTGTCGATGTCGGTGATCGTGTTGCTGGCGGTCGGTGCCGATTACAACTTGTTGCTGGTCTCGCGGCTGAGAGAAGAAATTCAGGCCGGGATCCGCACCGCGATCATCCGCACCCTGGGCGCCACCGGATCGGTGGTCACCTCCGCCGGCCTGGTGTTCGCCTTCACCATGATCTCGATGGCCGTCAGCGAATTGACCACCATCGCCCAGATCGGCACCACCATCGGCATGGGTCTGCTCTTTGACACCCTGATTGTGCGCGCACTGATCACCCCCTCGATCGCCGTACTGCTCGGACGCTGGTTCTGGTGGCCACAACGCGTGCGCCCCCGCCCCGCCCCGCAAGCCTGGCCTGAACCGTCCCAATCTGCGGACAACCATCACAGATCCAACAACTCCGCTGTCCGGCAGGCCGCGCTTGGAATACGTGAGCATCAGAAAGCGAGGTGAAATTGGTCAGGGTAAGAAGCATCAGCGGGCTCTAAGAGCGGCCGCATTCGTCAAACAAATCAATAAGTCCGATGACAACCTCAGCTTTCAGCGCTGAGATTATTGGGAGAAAGTAGAGAGAAAATGAGCGATAATCCTTTCGACAATGAGGACGGCTTGTTCTTCGTCCTGATTAACGACGAGGAGCAGCATAGCTTGTGGCCAACCTTCGCTGAAGTTCCAGCCGGTTGGCGTGTAGTTTATGGTGAAGCCAGTCGCGCTGACTGCGTCGAATACGTGGACCAGAACTGGACGGATATACGGCCCAAGAGCCTGAAGGAAAGATTAGCCCTCAACTGATCACTCGGTTAGCTAACGATCACCTCTGCGCGTGGGTTTTGCTGGCTACTATTCTCATGGCCACGAGCTCGCCAACGACCCGAGCCCTGCCAAAATATTTCAGGAGATGATGTCTGGATGTTTGCTCGCAAAATTCAGCTGCCACTTCGAATATTGAGTCCCTGGTGGTTCCCAGGCGAAGTCACCTCTGTGGATACCGCTATACATTGCACGGCCGGCGCGGGGGGCGAACCGCGTCAGGACCTAATGCGGGGACCTCTTGTTTGGTGAAAGTGGGATGACGTCCGCATCGACCGAAACAGTAGGCCAGAAAAAGCTGGCGGGACCTCACTCGGGACGGTTCTTTGTCGCGAGTATGATTCGCCGGCTCGCGATCCCCATTATCGTAGGTTGGATAGCTCTCGTTGCGGTCCTCATCCTCTTCGTACCCCCACTTGAGGTGGTCGCGGAAATGCGTGCGGTGTCGACTTCTGCCGTTCACGCTCCCTCCGTAATTGGCGCAAAACGCATCAACCAGCTGTTCGCCGAGCATGGTGCTGACAGCACGATAATGCTCGTACTTGAAGGCAAGGAACCGCTTGGCGACGATGCTCACGCCTACTATGACCAGGTCGTCACGAAGCTCAGGGCTGACCAAGAGCACGTGATAAACGTGCGGGACTATTGGAGCGATCCGATCACCGAGTCAGGCGCAGAGAGTGCCGATGGGAAATTCTCTTATGTCGCAGTCAATCTCGTTGGACTGCAAGGGCAGGCGCGGTCTCTGAGCGCGGTTAAGGCCATTCAACGGATCGTCGATAGCACGCCGGCTCCAAAGGGCGTCAAAACGTATGTCACCGGGCCCGCGGCGCTGATGGTGGATCAGCAGATCGCCGCAAAGCGGAGTCTGGAAACCGTCGAGCTGGCCACCCTTGCGGTGATCGTGGTGATGCTGTTGTTGGTTTACCGTTCGGTCACCACGGTGGTGTTGGTGTTGGTGATGGTGGTGCTGCAGTTGATGGCGGCCCGGGGTGTGGTCGCTTTGCTCGGTTACCAAGAGCTGATCGGGCTTTCGGCGTTTGCCACCAGTGTTTTGGTGACGTTGGTGATTGCGGCGGGTACTGATTACGCGATTTTTTTGGTGGGGCGGTATCAGGAGGCGCGGGGGGCGGGTCAGGATCGTGAGTCGGCGTATTTCACGATGTTTGGTGGGACTGCGCATGTGGTGTTGGGGTCGGGGTTGACGATCGCCGGGGCGATGTTGTGTTTAGGTTTTACCCGTTTGCCGTATTTGCAGACGCTGGGTGTTCCCTTGGCGGTGGGCATGACGGTGGGGGTTTTGGCGGCGTTGACGTTGGGGCCGGCGGTGATTGCGGTGGCTGGCCGGTTTGGCGCGGTGTTGGAGCCGCGGCGGCAGTTGCGGGTGCGTCGGTGGCGCAAGCTGGGTGCGGCGATTGCGCGCTGGCCGGGTCCGATCCTGATCGGGGCCGGTGCGTTGTCGTTGGTGGGGTTGTTGGCGTTGCCGGGTTATCGGCCGAATTTCAACGACCGAAATTATCTGCCGAAAGATCTGCCGGCCAATCTCGGGTATGCGGCGGCGGAGCGGGGTTTCGGTGCGGCGCGGATGAATCCGGATGTGTTGTTGGTGGAATCGGGTCATGATCTGCGGAATTCGGCGGATTTGTTGGTGATCGACAAGATCGCCAAGGCGTTGTTTCGGGTGGAGGGGATTTCTCGGGTTCAGGTGATCACCCGCCCGGACGGTAAACCGATCAAGCACACCTCGATTCCGTTCATGATCGGGATGCAAGGCTCCATGATGCAGCTAGATCAGCCTTATCAGCAGCAGCGGATGGCCGATCTGTTGACGCAGGCCGACGAGATGCAAACCAGTATCGACACGATGGAGCAGATGACCCGCCTCGCTGCTGAGATGGCCGCGGCCACGCACCGGTTGGTGCTGAAAACTCATGCAATGCTGGCGGACGTCGAAGAACTGCGTGACGCGGTGGCGAATTTCGAGGATACGTTCCGGCCGATCCGCAGCTACTTTTATTGGGAGAAACACTGCGCCGATATTCCGGTGTGCTGGTCGCTGCGGTCGATCTTTGACGCCATTGATGGAGTGGACGTGCTGACCGGAGATCTGCAGCAGATCATTCCGGAAATGGATCGACTGGATGTGCTGATGCCCCAGATGGTGGCCTTAATGCCCCAGATGACCCAGGCCGTACGGGACATGAAAGCACTGACGCTGACGATGTATGCCTCCCAGAAGGGGATGCTGGATCAGATGGCGGCCACCATGGACAACACCAATGCCATGGGGAAGGCGTTCGATGCCTCGATGAACGACGACTCGTTCTACCTGCCCCCGGAAGTATTCAAAAATGAGAACTTCCAGCGGGCCATGAAGAATTTCATCTCTCCGGATGGCAAGTCCGTACGGTTCATCATCTCCCATCAAAGTGATCCGATGAGTCCGGAGGGCATGGCCAGTACGCAGGCGATCAAGCGGGCGGCTACCGAGGCGATCAAGGGCACCCCGTTGGAAGGCGCCAAGATCTATCTCGCCGGCACTGCCGCCACCGTCAAGGACATCAACGACGGCAATGACTATGACTTGTTGATCGCCGCCATCGCAGCGTTGAGCTTGATTTTCATCATCATGCTCGTCATCACCCGCAGCGCGATCGCGGCTTTGGTGATCGTGGGCACCGTGGCGGCTTCACTGGGTGCCTCGTTGGGGTTGTCGGTGCTGCTGTGGCAACACTTGCTGGGCATCGACTTGAACTGGCTGGTTCTGTCGATGTCGGTGATCGTGTTGCTGGCGGTCGGTGCCGATTACAACTTGTTGCTGGTCTCGCGGCTGAGAGAAGAAATTCAGGCCGGGATCCGCACCGCGATCATCCGCACCCTGGGCGCCACCGGATCGGTGGTCACCTCCGCCGGCCTGGTGTTCGCCTTCACCATGATCTCGATGGCCGTCAGCGAATTGACCACCATCGCCCAGATCGGCACCACCATCGGCATGGGTCTGCTCTTTGACACCCTGATTGTGCGCGCACTGATCACCCCCTCGATCGCCGTACTGCTCGGACGCTGGTTCTGGTGGCCACAACGCGTGCGCCCCCGCCCCGCCCCGCAAGCTTGGCCGAGACCTGCACCCACTACCGCACCGTCGCAACCCGCCACCGACAACCTCGTCACCTCCCCGGCGTGATTCGGAAGTTTTATACGACTTTCTCTGTAGCTTCGAGCGAATACATCCGGGGGAATCTCTGCCCGGCAGGTGGTTTTGGTTGGCGGCGCTGATTTCCCCGGCTTTCGGTGATACGCCCGGCGACTCGGCGTCCATGTGCTGGCACCGGCGTAGTACCAGTTGTTCGTGGCGAGCGGATGACCCGATATTTTGAAACGTAAACGTCGCAGAATATATATTTTCGTCTACAGATAGACACACTTTTCTACTTTGATTCTTGTGCATCCAGTTATCTGATTATTCGAGTAAATTAGTAGGACCAAAGAATAGTGCGAAACAGTGACGGCGCTGCTGATCCAGAATGCTGCAAAGGAGAAGGTTATGTTGCGGTCCGATCCGGCAGTGGAAGTGATCGACCTCTGCAAGAGGTACGGTCACGTCACAGCTGTCGACGGCGTCAGCTTCACTGTGCCGCAAGGTGGTGTTCTAGGCCTGCTCGGACCCAACGGTGCCGGCAAGACCACGACAATGAAGTTGCTGACCACGTTGACACGCCCGACGAGCGGTACCGCACGCGTCGCTGGCCACGATGTGTGCATGGCTCCCGACATGGTCCGCAGAAAAATCGGATTGGCTTGCCAGGAAGCAACTCTCGATGGGCTATTAACGGGCCGCGAGAACATCGACATGATTGGCAGCTTGTACGGATTTCGGCGAAAAGAGTTGACGCGCTTAAGTGATGAGCTTTTGGAACAATTCTCCGTCGCTGAAATTGCCGATAGGCGTGTTGATTCCTACTCCGGGGGGATGCGCCGTCGATTCGATATCGCGGTGAGCCTGCTTGCGCGGCCGCAGGTGCTGTTCCTCGATGAGCCATCTGCCGGGCTGGATCCGCACAGTCGCGTCGAGTTGTGGAAGCTGTTGCGCAGTCTCGTCGATGATGGACTGACCTTGGTCGTAACTACCCAGTACCTCGAGGAAGCCGATCGGCTCGCCGACAATATCGTCGTTATAGATAATGGCAGGGTCATCGCGCAGGGCTCACCGTTCGAGCTCAAGCAACAAGCCGGGGAAGCGAATGTGGTTGTAACCGTTTCTCATGCGAGTGATCTCGCACCGGTCGAGGCGGTGTTGCGGAGGAGTGCTGCGGAGGTACTTGTCGACGCAAACGCCCGGCGACTGATGGTGACCTCTGACGGTTTGCCGGACCTTTCTGAAATTGCTAAAGCATTGCATCACAGCGGGATTCGGATCGAGGACATCCGGCTTTCGCGGCCGACTCTTGATGAAGTGTTCATCGCGCTGACCCGACGTTGCACCGGCTCCTGGGAAGGTAAGACAGCATGACTATTGTGCGGGATGCATCCACAACTCATCCCCAATCTGTGCATTACTCTGATGGGCACAGCTCTGGTATCGCGCGGCAGATATCGGTTATGTTGAAGCGGCACCTGATCAGGGTCAGGCGGAAGCCCGAGACACTCCTGCAATTGCTGCTGCAGCCGGTTGCTTTCGTGCTGTTCTTTACTTTTGTCGTGGGCCGGTCGATCAGCGCGGATCTGGTGCCGCGTTACCGCGAATTTCTGTTGCCTGGAATTCAGGCCCAAGCCATTGTCTCCACAATAGTAATTGTCGGTGCTGCAATTTCCTTTGATCTCGAAAATTGCATCTTCATTAGATTTCGATCGCTTCCGATTTCCAATTATTCGCCGCTCATCGCACGCGGTCTGATTGCGTTGCTCTATTCAATGATCGGGTATGTTGTCATCGGTCTGGTCGGATTTCTTGTCGGTTGGCGGTTCAGCTGCAGCGTTGCCGATGCCGCGCTGGCCCTAGGGTTGGTGCTGACGTTCGGTCTGGGCTTTATGTGGCTCGGAATGGCCGTCGGACTGTTGATGAAGACAGTCGAGGGAATAGGCACGATAACGTTCCTAATCACACTGCCAGTCATCGCACTGTCGAATGCCTTCGCGCCGACACAGCCGATGCCGCACGTGCTGCGTGTGATCGCCGAGTGGAACCCGCTATCCGCTGCTTCTCAGGCCCTGCGTGAACTCACGACGCACGCTCCGCCTGCGCCGCCGAGCGCACAATTACCGATGCACCACCCAGCGCTGTTCACGCTGATCTACTCCATCACTTTCGCCGTAGTGTTAGCGCCGATGGCCGTTCGTGCGTACGTGCGCCGCACCTCTCAGTAGGCAGTTAGGGCAGCAACACGATCGAGCCGGTGGTCTTGCGGCCCTCCAGGTCGGTGTGGGCACGCGCGGCTTCGGCCAGGGGATAAGTCCCGCCGATCTCGACCCGAACGGCCCCGCTGCCGATCACGTCGAACAGTTCGGCCGCCCTCCCGCTGAACTCCTCACCGGTGCGGATGAAGTGGGCGAGCGAGGGCCGGGTGAGGTACACCGATCCGGCGTAGTTGAGCTGCTGGGGATCGAACGGCGGCACCGGTCCGCTGGCCGCGCCGAACAGCGCCAGCGTCCCGCGGACGGCCAGGCTTGCCAGGCTGGCATCGAATGTGGTTGCACCGACCCCGTCATAGACCACGGCTACCCCGGCGCCGCCGGTGAGCCCGCGAATCTGCTGGCCGAACTGGTAGGCGTCGGTGGGGTAGGGAAGCACCTCGGCGGCGCCCGCATCCCGGGACAGTCGTTCCTTCTCCGGCGTCGACACGGTCGAGATCACCCGCGCCCCGAGGTGCGTCGCCCACTGCGTCAAGATCAGCCCGACGCCGCCCGCGCCGGCGTGCACCAGCACGCTGTCTCCGCGCTGCACCGGGTACACCGACTTCAGCAGGTACTGCGCGGTCAGCCCCTTCAGCAGCGCCGATGCGGCCACCTCCGAGCTGATGCCATCTGGGACTCTGGCGGTCAAAAATGCTGGGGCCGTGCATAATTCGGCATAAGAGCCATTGGCTGAGGCGCTCACCACCCGGTCGCCGACGTTGATGTCGCCGCCGGTGTCCGGGCCGACCGCCGTCACCGTCCCGCACACCTCGGAGCCCAGTACGAACGGAAGCGGGCGCGGGTACTGACCGGAGCGGAAGTAGGTGTCGATGAAGTTGACGCCAATGGCTTCCGAACGGATCAGCAGTTCGCCGGGGCCAGGCTCGGGCTGGGCGACGTCGCGGTAGTTCAGGACTTCGGGGCCGCCGGTTTCGCCGACTTCGATCGCGTGCATGCCGATATCATGCCCGGGCATGAAGTTAGCCCGACCGGACACCTTCCATCCGCGCATCGTGCTGGCGGGTAGTCCGCAGCGCGCCGCGGGCGATGACGCCGGGTTGGTGGCCGCGCTGCGCGCCCGCGGCCTGCACGCCCGGTGGTTGCCCTGGGACGACCCGGACGTGACCGACGCGCATCTGGTGATTCTGCGCGACGCCGGGGACTACGCCACGCGACTACCCGAATTTCTGGCATGGACCACACGCGTGCAGCACCTGCTCAATCCTGCGGACGTCATCGCCTGGAACGCCGATCGCCGCTACCTCGAGGACCTGGCGCAGCGGGGCGTACCGACCGTGCCGGGTCAGATGCACGAGCCGGGGGAGTCCATGCGGCTACCGTCGGACGGCCACGTCTACGTCGGCGCTAGCAGCGGCACCGGCCTGCGGCGATTCACCGACCGGTTGGACGCCGAGGCCTACATCAGGGGTTGCCCGAAGAGCGTGTTCGTGCAGGCAGACTCCGCGCCGGAAACCGTGCTCGTCTTCGTCGGCGGCAAACCGTCGCACGCGTTCACCTTGCAGGACGGTGGCCTTCATCAGGGGGAGGCTGACTTCGAGCTCTGGGATGTCGGCTCGGCGGCCGTCGAGGCCGCCCCGGGTGATCTGCTCTACGCACGGGTGCACCTGTCCGGGGCACGACTGCTGGAGTTGCAGCTGATCGACCCGTCGCTGGGGTGGCTGCGCCTGGACGCCGAAACGCGAGGCCTGGCTCAGCGCGAGTTCGCCCTGGCCGTCGAGTCAGCTCTGGAGCGCCTCGGGCTCGGCCCGTTCTCTCATCGACGCCCATAACGCGGCGGTCGCCGCCGTGCAGGCCGCGGCGCCGGCCACGTGCAGGGCGACCAGCACGGCGGGGACACCGGTGTAGTACTGAGCAGTGCCCACACCGGCCTGGGCGACGACGAGCGCAACCAGCACCCCGAGACGCCGCATCACCGGGCGGCCGGCCTGCACCGCCCACAGCCCGAAGCCCAGCCCGACCAGCAGCGACAGGTAGGAGACCAGCAGCGACGAGTGCGCGTGCACCAGGGTGTTGATCTCGACCTTGAGCCGCGGCACCGTCCGGCTCGGGCTCTTGTCACCGGCGTGCGGTCCGGCCGCTGTTACCAGTGTGCCGGTGACCAGCACCGCGGCCAGGTTCATTGCGCTCAACACGGTCAGCAGCCGCAGCGGCCTGGCGACCCGCCGGCGAACCTGGCCGTCGTCGGGCTCTCCGACTTTCACGAAGAGCAGCACCGACAACCACACCATCGTCATCGACGCCAGCAGGTGGATCGCCACCGTCCACCACAGCAGTCCGGTGCGCACAGTGATGCCGCCGATGACGGCCTGCACGACGGTGGAGGCGGGCATCAGCCACGCGTAGACCAGCACCTCGCGCCGCCGGCGGGCCCGCGTCACCGCCAGCACCGCCAGGGCCGCGGTGATGACCACCGCGAAGGTGATCATCCGATTGCCGAACTCGACGGCCTGGTGGATGCGCGGTACTTCGGAAACCGCGACGGGGGTGAAGCTGCCGGGGAAACACTGCGGCCAGGTGGGGCAACCCAACCCGGAGGCCGTGACACGCACGATGGCACCCGTGACCGCGATGCCGCCCTGGGTGAGGACTACGAGCGCCGCGATGATGCGCTGGACACGCAGGCTGGGGTTGGGGAGCAGGTCCACCAACCGCATCAGCGCTCGTCCGACGGCCACCGCCCGATGGTAACGACCACTACGTCACGTAGTAGAACCGGGCCTTGCCGGCCTTCGTGCGCGAGACTGACGCTACGCACAGCCGCGACGGCGTGTTGTGTGTGTGGTCGCAGTGTCGCGATAACCGCGGCGCCGCAGTGCCGGGGCGACCTCCCGAACAACCTGGTCGGGCCGGTCCTCGGCGATCACCCGGATGACGATCCAGCCGAGCTCGGCGAGCTCCTTCAATCTGCGCGTGTCGCGCACGTATTGGCGCCGGTTCGTGCGGTGTTGGTCACCGTCGTACTCGACGGCGACCTTGAACCGCTCCCAACCGATGTCGAGCAGGGCCACTGTCCGGAACTTGACCACCACGGGAATCTGGGTCTCGGGAGTGGGTAGTCCAGCGTCGATCAGCAGCATCCGGAGCCAGGTCTCTTTCGGTGAAGCAGCACCCGGGTCAATGTGGGGGAGCAGCGTTCTGAGTTGTCGGACGTCTCGGGCTCCGGCGTATCGCGTGCTGAGCATCAACGTCGCGTCGGTGGAAAACGGTGATGCCCGCATCAGTGCGTCGAGGCGCGCCATCGCATCAGCAGCGGTGAGCTGCCGCCCCAGGTCGAAGGCCGTCCGGGCAGGTGTGGTCACGGGCAGACCGGCAACCCGGGTGACTTCGTCGATGCCCATCCGGCAGTTGCGGGTGATTATTCCGGTGGGCGGGCGGGCATTCCGCCACATCAGTTCGATGGCTTCGTCGTCGTCGATCCAGTCCGAGCCGTGCAAAGCCGCGGCGGCCAGCCCAGTCAAGGTCCCGCGGCGACCTGACCACAACCACGCGGCCGCCGAGCGAACGCGTAACGAAAGTTGCATGTCATGCGGCACGTACACGTCGGGGTAGATCGCCCGGTACTGCGTTCGTAGCTGATACCGGCTGACTCTTCCCTGCTGCAACGCCTCGCTGCCGATGCATACTCTGTCCACACAAGCTTGGACGAGTCCGAACAGCCCACCGGTTCCCCCGAGTTAGAAGCCACGCACACCCGCGACGGCGTGTTGTGTGCGTGGTGGCAGTGTCGCGGCGAGAAGTCAGGTGAAGCGGAAAAAGCGCCGCGCCGCTAGTGCGCCCACGCCGCCCCACACCGCAAGTACCGCCAACCCGAACCAGTCCACCGACAAGCTCATGGCCTGTGAAAGCGACTCCGTCAGCGCCCCTGAGGGTGTCAGTCGCGCCGCCCACTTCACGCCCGCCGGGATCATGCCCGTCTCGAGGGTCAGCGCGCCGAACCCGGCGAAGGCGAACCACAACAGGTTGGCCAGCGCCAGCACGATCTCGGCCCGCAGGGTGCCGCCGAGTAACAGGCCCAGCGCCGCGAATCCGGCAGTCCCCAGCGCAATCACCGCGCCACCCAGCGCCAGGGCGGCCAACGGTGGACGCCAGCCCAACGCAAAACCAATGGCGCCCAACACGATTGACTGCAGAAAGACGGTGAACACCACCGCCAGCGCCTTGCCGGCGATGATTCCCCACACCGGCAGCGGAGTGGCCCCGAGCCGCTTCAGCGCGCCATAACGGCGGTCGAAGGCGACGGCGATCGCCTGGCCGGTGAAAGCGGTGGAGATTACCGCGAGCGCCATGATCGCCGGCGTGAAGACCGCCGCGCGATGCTCGCCGAAGGAGCCGAAGGGCAGCAGGGTGAGTCCGATCAGCAGCGTGATCGGGATGAACATGGTCAGCAGCAGCTGCTCGCCGTTGCGCAGCAGCAGCTTGGCTTCGAGGCTGAACTGAGCGGCCAGCATCCGGGGCACGGCGCTGGGACGCGGGTCGGGTGTGAAGGTTCCGGCCGGGAAGACGTCGCTCACGCTCGCAGCCTCCTGCCGGTCAGATCCAGGAAGACATCTTCGAGGCTGCGCTGCTCGACACGCAGGTCGGTGGCCAGCACGTCGATCCGGGCACACCACGCCGTCACCGTCGCCAGCACCTGCGGGCCTACCGAGCCCTCGACGAGGTATTCACCCGGTGATATCTCGCTGGCCCGGTAGCCCTCGGGCAACGCGGCCGTCAACAGCGAGAGGTCGAGTCGCGGCGGCGCGCTGAACCGCAGTTGGTCCTTGGCGCCGCTGCGCATCAGCTCCGCCGGTGTGCCGGCCGCGACCGTGGTGCCGTGATCAATGATGACCAGCCGGTCGGCCAGTTCCTCCGCCTCTTTGAGCTGATGGGTGGTCAGCACGACGGTGACGCCGTCGCGGCGCAGCGCGTCGATCAGCTCCCACACCAGTAGCCGGGCGTGGGCGTCCATGCCCGCGGTGGGTTCGTCAAGGAAAACCAGCTCGGGCCGTCCCACCAGAGCACATGCCAGCGCGAGCCGTTGCTGCTGTCCACCGGAGAGCCTCCGGTAAGTGGTGCGCGCCGCCTCGGTCAGGCCGAGGGTTTCCAACAGCCAGGCCGGGTCCAGCGGGTCGGCGGCGTAGGACGCGACCAGGTTGAGCATCTCGCCGGCACGGGCCGCCGGGTAGCCGCCGCCGCCCTGCAGCATCACGCCGATGCGGGGGCGCAGGCGCGCGTTGTCGGCGATCGGGTCGAGCCCGAGCACCTCGATGCTGCCGGCGTCGGGGCGCATGAAGCCCTCGCACATCTCGACCGTGGTCGTCTTTCCAGCGCCGTTGGGACCCAACAGCGCGAACACCTCGGCGGCATGCACCTCGAGATCGAGGCTGGAGACGGCCTTCACGGATCCGTACTGCTTGCACACCCCGCGCAGTCGCACCGCGATATCGCGGTCTTGGGGGACGGAGCTCACGTGGAATCAGCGTAGGCGTCGGGCGCCGCCTCGGGAGCCGGGGTGGCCTTCCCGGGCAGCGCAGCAGCGGCGGGAGTGACGAGTGTCACCGACGGCTCGGGTTGCACGTCCTCTTCGGGGAGGGGCCGCCACGGCAGCCGGTGGTAGGTCAGCGCGATGAGCACGACCACGATGAATGCACTGGCCAACGTGGCGTCGACGATCTGAAACAACGCGAAGCGGTCGCCATTGGCGGTGGGGCCGAAGATGCCGACGATGAGGGTGACGACGATGGCGGCGGCCCGGAATTTGGTGCGGGTGGCCCAGGCGGCCAGCGGGATGATCGCCCACAGCAGGTACCAGGGCTGCACGACGGGGAACAGCAGCACGGTGAGGCCCAGCGCCACCCCGAGGCCGCCGATCGGGTGCAGCCGGCCGCGGAATACCGCGAGCAGCAGCCAGCAGACCATCACCATGATGATCAGCACGCCGATCGCGCGGGTCAGCGACAAGATGGCGGTGGTGTGATCGCCGAGGCCGAGCAGAATGCCGACCTGACCGGTGCCCAGTGCCAGCAGTGTCGGCGGCGACATCCAGCTGCGCACCACGTTGGCGGTGCCCAGTGTGTAGATCCAACCGAAACCGAGCCCGCTGGCCCAGCCCACGAGACCCATCACCGCGAGGGTCAGGGCCGCCATCGCGGTGCCCGACACCAGGAACGATTTGACGGTGCTGCCCAGCCGGTAGCCCAGTGCCATCGTGACGAAGCCCAGTGCCAGCAGAGACGGCAGCTTCACCTGCGACGAGAGAACGATCAGGATCGAGCCGCCCAGCAGTAAACCCAGCGGTTGCCAGTCCGGGCCGATCCGCCACGACTGTGGCATAAGGCGATCCGATCGCTGTCCGTCCAGGCCGCGCAGCGCGAACTCGGCGCCGGTCAGCATCAGCCCCAGCATCAGCGCCTCGTTGTGAATGCCGGCGACCAGGTGCATGAACAGCAGCGGGTTGGCCGCCCCCAGCCACAGTGCACTGACTTCAGCCACCCCGCAGCGCCGGGCCAGCCGTGGCGTCGCCCACACGATCAACGCCACGCCGAACAACACCACCAGTCGGTGGCAGAGGACCGCGGCGACGATGTTCTCGCCGGTCAGACCCGAGATGCCGCGCCCGATCCACAGGAACAGCGGCCCGTAGGGGGCCGGGGTCTCGCGCCACAGGCTGGGCACCGACAGGGTGAAGACATGGCCCAGGCCCAGTCCGGAGGCCGGTCCCACCCGGTACGGGTCGAGCCCTTCCAGCGAGATCTGGCTCTGGGCGAGATAGGAGTAGACGTCCTTGCTGTACATCGGCGGCGCGATCAGCAGCGGGAGCATCCACAACACCAGCGTGCGGTCCAGCTCGCCGCGCGACATCCGGCGCTTGCCGGAGGCGAACCGGCCGAGCATCAACCAGGCCAGCGCCATCATCACCGCGCCGGTGGTGGTCATGGTCAGCGACACCGTCTGGATGCGTGACGGCAGGTTCAGCAGCCGCACGCCGAAGGTGGGGTCCTGAACCACCGGCCGGGCCCCGTCGCCCAAGGCCCCGATCGCCATCAGCACCGTGCCGGTGGCGCCGAAAAGCCGGGTGCGCTGCATCGCGGTGTGCTCGGCGGCGTTGAGGGGCTTGCCCACCGTCTGCTCGTCGCCGTGCAGACTGGCGATCGACGAGCTCAGGGTGTGGTGGCGGGCTGCCATCAGAGCAGACTAGCCGCCCGCACGTCCCGCAACTGTTGCGCTCGTCACCTAAGGGCACCCTTGCTGGACCGATCCCCGGAATTGCGACACACTGGTGTTGTGAAAATCCAATCCGAACCGCATGCTGCCGTGCCCGCGGCCGGCGCTGTCGGGTCGGACGGACACACCCGGCGATCCATCGTCCGCCTGCTGGTCGAATCCGGCTCCATCACCGCCACCGAAATCAGCGACCGGCTGGGCCTGGCGCCCGCCGGTGTGCGCCGGCATCTCGACGCGCTGATCGAGGCCGGCGACGCGGAATCCTTTGCGTCGTCGTCGTGGCAGCAGGTGGGACGCGGACGGCCCGCCAAGCGGTACCGGTTGACCGCGGCCGGCCGTGCCAAGCTCGACCACGCCTATGACGACTTGGCTTCTGCCGCAATGCGGCAACTGCGGGAGGTCGGCGGCGAGGACGCGGTGAAGACGTTCGCGCGGCGCCGCATCGACGCGATTCTGTCCGGGGTCGAGGCGACGGACGGCTCCGACGAGGACGCCGTCGAAGAGACGGCCGACCGGATTGCGCAGGCGCTGACCAAAGCCGGATATGTCGCCACCACCACCCGGGTGGGCGGCCCCATCCACGGTGTGCAAATCTGCCAGCACCACTGCCCGGTGTCCCATGTCGCCGAGAAGTTCCCGGAATTGTGCGAAGCCGAGCAGCAGGCCATGTCCGAGGTGCTCGGCACCCATGTGCAGTTGTTGGCGACGATCGTCAACGGTGACTGCGCCTGCACCACCCACGTACCACTCAGCCCGGCGCCCAGCCCGCGCCACACCGCAACGAGCACCAAAGGAGCGTCCTCATGACACTCGAAGCCGCACGGACGGTCGAGCCATTGACCCAGGAGCAGACCATCGAGTCGCTGGGCAGGTACGGCTACGGCTGGGCCGACTCCGACGTCGCGGGCGCCAGCGCGCAACGCGGGTTGTCCGAGGCGGTCGTGCGGGACATCTCGGCCAAGAAGAACGAGCCCGAATGGATGCTGAACATCCGGCTCAAGGCGCTGGGCATCTTCGACAAGAAGCCGATGCCGAACTGGGGTTCCAACCTCGGCGGTATCGACTTCGACAACATCAAGTACTTCGTGCGCTCCAGCGAGAAGCAGGCCGCGACCTGGGACGACCTGCCTGCGGACATCAAGAACACCTACGACAAGCTGGGCATCCCGGAGGCCGAAAAGCAACGGCTGGTCTCCGGTGTCGCCGCACAGTACGAGTCGGAGGTCGTCTACCACTCGATCCGTGAGGACCTGGAGAAGCAGGGCGTCATCTTCCTGGACACCGACACCGCGCTGCGGGAACACCCGGACGTCTTCAAGAAGTACTTCGGCACCGTGATCCCGGCGGGGGACAACAAGTTCTCCGCGCTGAACACGGCGGTGTGGTCGGGCGGCAGCTTCATCTACGTGCCGCCGGGTGTGCACGTCGACATCCCGCTGCAGGCCTACTTCCGGATCAACACCGAGAACATGGGCCAGTTCGAGCGGACGCTGATCATCGTCGACGAGAACGCCTACGTGCATTACATCGAGGGCTGCACGGCGCCGATCTACAAGTCGGACTCGCTGCACTCCGCGGTGGTGGAGATCATCGTGAAGCCCGGTGGCCGGTGCCGTTACACGACCATCCAGAACTGGTCGAACAACGTCTACAACCTGGTCACCAAGCGGGCCCGGGCGGAGGCCGGCGCCACCATGGAGTGGGTCGACGGCAACATCGGATCCAAGGTGACCATGAAGTACCCGGCGGTCTGGATGACCGGCGAGCACGCCAAGGGCGAGGTGCTGTCGATCGCTTTCGCCGGCGAGGACCAGCACCAGGACACCGGTGCCAAGATGCTGCACCTGGCGCCGAACACGTCGAGCAACATCGTGTCCAAGTCGGTGGCGCGCGGTGGCGGCCGCACGTCCTACCGCGGTCTGGTGCAGGTGAACAAGGGCGCGCACGGCTCCAAGTCGAGCGTGAAATGTGATGCGCTGCTGGTCGATACGATCAGCCGCAGCGACACCTACCCCTACGTCGACATCCGCGAGGACGACGTCACGATGGGCCACGAGGCCACCGTCTCGAAGGTCAGCGAGAACCAGCTGTTCTACCTGATGAGCCGCGGCATGACCGAGGACGAGGCCATGGCGATGGTGGTGCGCGGATTCGTCGAGCCGATCGCCAAGGAACTGCCGATGGAGTACGCGCTCGAGCTCAACCGGCTGATCGAGCTGCAGATGGAGGGTGCGGTCGGATGACCGCCGCGCTTAACAAAGGGGAACTGTTCTCCTCCTTCGATGTCGACGCGTTCGAAGTCCCGCACGGGCGCGACGAGCTCTGGCGCTTCACCCCACTCAAGCGACTGCGCGGCTTGCACGACGGCACCGCGGTGGCCACCGGCACCGCCACCATCACGGTCAGCGAGCAACCCGGTGTGCGGACCGAGTCGGTGCGCCGCGGCGACGGACGCCTCGGTGAGGCTGGAGTTCCGGCAGATCGTATTGCGGCGCAGGCATTTTCATCGTTCAACTCGGCAACGGTGGTCACCGTCGGGCGCGACACCCAGGTCGGCGAACCGATCAACATCAGCGTCAATGGACCTGGGCAGGGCGCTGCGGCCTACGGGCACCTGCAGCTCCGGGTGGAAGAGCTCGGCGAGGCCGTGGTCGTCATCGACCACCGGGGCAGCGGAACCTATGCCGACAACGTCGAATTCGTGATCGGTGACGCCGCCCGGCTCACCGTTATCTGGATCGCCGACTGGGCCGACGATGCGGTGCACGTCAGCGCCCACCACGCCCGGCTCGGCAGGGACGCGGTACTGCGCCACGTCACCGTCACGCTGGGCGGCGAGGTGGTGCGGATGGCCGCCAACGTGCGGTTCGCCGGACCCGGTGGGGACGCCGAACTGCTGGGCCTCTACTTCGCCGACGACGGCCAGCACCTCGAGTCGCGGCTGCTGGTGGACCACGCCCAGCCGGACTGCAGGTCCAACGTGCTGTATAAGGGTGCGCTGCAAGGAGATCCGTCGTCCAAGTTGCCCGACGCGCACACGGTATGGATCGGTGACGTGCTGATCCGCGCCGCGGCGACCGGCACCGACACCTTCGAGATGAACCGCAACCTGGTGCTGACCGACGGCGCGCGCGCCGACTCGGTGCCCAACCTGGAGATCGAGACCGGCGAGATCGCCGGGGCCGGACACGCCAGTGCCACCGGGCGATTCGACGACGAGCAACTGTTCTATCTGCGCTCCCGGGGCATTCCCGAAGAGCAGGCCCGCCGGTTGGTGATCCGCGGCTTTTTCGGCGAGATCATCTCCAAGATCGCGGTGCCCGAAGTGCGGGAGCGCCTCACCGCGGCCATCGAACACGAACTGGAAAAGACGGAGAAGGCTACTACCGCATGACAACCCTGGAAATCAGAGACCTGCACGTCAGCGTCGTGAATCCGAGCGGCGCCGACGGCGAACGCGAGATCCCGATCCTCAAGGGCGTCGACCTCACCGTGAAGTCCGGTGAGAAGCATGCCCTGATGGGACCCAACGGCTCGGGCAAGTCAACCCTGTCGTATGCGATCGCCGGACACCCCAAGTACGTCGTCACCTCGGGTTCGATCACCCTGGACGGCGCAGACGTGCTCGCGATGAGCGTCGACGAGCGGGCGCGGGCCGGCCTGTTCCTGGCCATGCAGTACCCGGTCGAGGTGCCCGGCGTCTCGGTGTCGAACTTCCTGCGCTCGGCCGCCACTGCCATCCGCGGCGAGGCGCCGAAGCTGCGGCACTGGGTCAAAGAGGTCAAGGCAGCGATGTCCGCCCTCGAAATCGACCCGGCCTTCGCCGAGCGCAACGTCAACGAGGGTTTCTCCGGCGGCGAGAAGAAGCGCCACGAGATTCTGCAGCTCGAGCTACTCAAGCCCAAGATCGCCATCCTCGACGAGACCGACTCCGGCCTGGACGTCGACGCATTGCGGGTGGTCAGTGAGGGCGTCAATCGTTACGCGGAAGCCGAGAACGGGGGCATCCTGCTCATCACGCACTACACCCGGATTCTGCGCTACATCAAGCCCGAGTACGTGCACGTCTTCGTGGGCGGCCGGATTGCCGAATCGGGCGGCTCCGAGCTGGCCGACGAACTCGAGCAGAACGGCTACGTGCGCTTCACCCAGGCGACCGCAGGCGCGTAAGCATGCTGGACCTCACGGCGATCCGCGCCGATTTCCCGATCCTCAAGCGCGTGATGCGCAGCGGAAATCAATTGGCGTACCTGGATTCCGGGGCGACTTCGCAGCGCCCCTTGCAGGTGCTCGACGCCGAGCGTGAGTTTCTCGTCACCTCCAACGGGGGCGTGCACCGCGGCGCGCACCAGCTGATGGAAGAAGCCACCGACGCCTACGAGCAGGGTCGCGCCGACATCGCCGCGTTCGTGGGTGCTGAGCCCGACGAACTGGTGTTCACCAAGAATGCGACGGAGTCGCTGAACCTGGTGTCGTACGTATTGGGGGACGGCCGTTTCGAGGCTGCGGTCGGACCGGGCGACGTCATCGTCACCACCGAACTGGAGCACCACGCCAACCTGGTGCCCTGGCAGGAACTGGCCCGTCGCACCGGCGCCACCCTGAAATGGTTCGGTGTGACGGAAGACGGCCGCATCGACCTGGACTCGCTGCAGCTCGACGCGAAGGTCAAAGTCGTTTGCTTCAGCCATCATTCGAATGTCACCGGCGCACTGGCGCCGGTCGCCGAACTGGTCGAGCGGGCCCGCGCCGTCGGCGCCTTCACGGTGCTCGACGCCTGCCAGTCGGTCCCGCACCAGCCGGTCGACTTCCATGCACTCGGCGTGGACTTCGCCGCATTCTCCGGGCACAAGATGCTGGGGCCCAACGGGATCGGTGTTCTCTACGCCCGCCGCGAGTTGCTCGCCACCATGCCGCCGTTCCTCACCGGCGGATCGATGATCGAGACCGTCACCATGGAGACCTCCACGTACGCGCCCACCCCCCAGCGCTTCGAAGCCGGCACCCCGATGACCTCGCAGGTCGTCGGATTGGCCGCAGCCGCACGGTATCTGGACGCTGTCGGCATGCAAGCCGTCGAGGCGCACGAACGTGAGCTGGTCGCCAAGGCCATCGAGTGCCTGTCCGCGGTCGACGGTGTGCGCATCGTCGGGCCCACGACGATGGAGAACCGGGGGTCTCCGGTCTCCTTCGTCGTCGACGGCGTGCACGCGCACGACGTCGGCCAGGTGCTCGACGACGAGGGCGTGGCCGTGCGGGTCGGACACCACTGCGCGCTGCCGCTGCACCGACGGTTTGGCTTGGCGGCCACCGCGCGCGCCTCGTTCGCGCTCTACAACACCGAAGAGGAGGTCGACCGCCTGATAGCCGGCGTTCGGCGGTCCGTGGAATTCTTTGGGAGAGACTGACGTTGCGTCTCGAGCAGATGTACCAGGACGTGATCCTGGATCACTACAAGCACCCGCACCACCGGGGGCTGCGGGAACCGTTCGGCGCCGAGGTATTTCACGTCAACCCGGTTTGCGGTGACGAGGTCACCCTGCGTGTCGCGCTGTCCGAGGACGGGCAGACCGTGGCCGACATCTCTTACGACGGCCAGGGCTGTTCGATCAGCCAGGCCGCGACATCGGTGCTGACCGAACAGATCATTGGCCAGAGCGTGCCGGAGGCGCTGAAGACCATCGACGCTTTCACCGAGATGGTCTCGTCGCGCGGCAACGTGCAGGGCGACGAGGAAGTGCTCGGCGACGGAGTAGCGTTCGCTGGAGTGGCCAAGTACCCGGCGCGGGTGAAATGCGCACTGCTGGGCTGGATGGCTTTCAAGGATGCCTTGGCCCGAGCCCATGCCGGCTTCGAAGAGGAGGAGGTTGCCCAATGAGCGACACCGCGGCATCTGACGAACTGCTGCTCGCAGATCTCGAAGAGGCGATGCGCGACGTCGTCGACCCGGAACTGGGGATCAACGTCGTCGACCTCGGCCTGGTCTACGGCTTGAATCTGGAAAAGGGCGACGAGGGAACCGTCGCCCTGGTGGACATGACCCTGACGTCGGCGGCCTGCCCGTTGACCGATGTCATCGAGGACCAGTCGCGCTCGGCGCTGGTAGGGGCCGGCCTAGTCGACGAGCTCAGGATCAACTGGGTCTGGAACCCGCCGTGGGGCCCGGACAAGATCACCGAGGACGGCCGCGAGCAGCTGCGCGCGCTCGGCTTCACGGTCTAGACACCGCGCCGCCTTTCAGCGCCGGTGCGGGCTCCCGCCGTCGGGGCACTTGCCGTTGGCGGCCTGCCGCAGGCTGATCGACGTCGCCTGCAGGGCGCCGCTGTTCTCGCTGCCACGGGCGGTGATGCATTTGCCCTGCGCGATCTCCTGTGACGCGGCCGGCCCTTCCTTGGTGTATTTCGTCTTGTCCGTGACCGTCACCGTTTGAGGCGCTCCGGACGTGTTGACCGTGATGGTGTTGCCGTTCACCGAAGCCACGGTGCCCTGGATCGGCGCATGGCGGCCTGGTGTCGTCGGTTGCTTGCCTTGCGGGCACTTGCCGTCCACGGCCTGGCTGACGCGCACCAGGGCGGCGGGCTGGCCCTCGTCCTTGGAGCGGGCCGTGACACAGGTACCCGGGGTGACGTCCGTCAGGGCCGCGTTGGTGACCTCGGTGATCTTCGTCGAGCCGGTGAAATCGACGGTGGCGGTACCGCTTTGCTGTGTCACCTGAACAGCGTTGCCGGCCACGGAAGCGATAAGTCCGCGGACTTGTGTCTCGCCGTTGGGTGGCGCGGAGGCACTACTGGTCGGGGACGCCACCACGGTGCTCGGTGATGTGGTGGGACTGGAGTTGTGCGACGAGCTGCACGCCGCCAGGGACAGCCCGGCGGCGACCGCGGTAATCGCGATACGAGTAGATGACAACGTTCCTCCCCAAATCGTCAGTGCTTCTGACGATCCGGTCTACCCGCGTGAGCTGTGCGGACTCTGTGTGTTCAGAACGCGTCTTCGGAGACGCGCATGACTTCGTCGTCGATGTTCTCGAGCACCGCCCGCACGCCGGCCAGCTTCGGCAGGACATTCTTGGCGAAGAATGCCGAAACCGCGACCTTGCCTTCGTAGAAAGCCTTTTCGCCGGCCGGCAAATCGCCGGCCAGAGCCGCCTCGGCCACGTTCGCCTGCGCCAGCAGCCGCCAGCCGATGAGGAGATCTCCCACGGCGAGCAGGTAGCGCACCGACCCGAGCCCGACCTTGTAGATGTCGGTGGTGTGTTGGGCGGCTGACATCAGGTATCCCATCAGCGCACCCGTCATGCCGGTGACGTCTTCGACCGCGGCCTGCAGCAACTCGGCCTGGTCCTTCAACGACTCCGTGGTGGTCTCGATGGTCTTGTTGATCTGAGTCGTCACGTGCTGCAGGGACTGGCCGTGATCGCGCACGATCTTGCGGAAAAAGAAGTCCATCGCCTGGATCGCGGTCGTCCCCTCGTACAGGGAGTCGATCTTGGAGTCGCGGATGTACTGCTCGATCGGATAGTCCGTCAGGAAGCCCGACCCGCCCAGCGTCTGCAGCGACTCGGTCAGCACCTCGTAGGCCCGCTCGGAGCCCACGCCCTTGACGATGGGCAGCAGGAGATCGTCGACCCGGTGCGCCAGATCGTGATCCGCACCCGAAACATGTTGCGCCACAGCATCGCATTGATGCGCGGCGGCATACATATACACTGCCCGCAGGCCCTCCGCGTACGCCTTCTGGGTCATCAGGCTGCGACGCACGTCGGGGTGGTGCATGATCGTGACCCGTGGTGCGGTCTTGTCCGTCATCTGCGTCAGGTCGGCGCCCTGCACCCGCTCTTTGGCGTAGGCAAGGGCGTTGAGGTAGCCCGTGGACAGGGTCCCGGCGGATTTGACCCCGATCGTCATGCGCGCGTTCTCGATCACGTGGAACATCTGCGCGATGCCGTCGTGGACGCCGCCGACCAAATATCCGACCGCCGGGACGTCGGTGGCGCCGAAGGTCAGCTCGCACGTGGGGGAGGACTTCAGACCCATCTTGTGTTCGACGCCGGTGACATACACCCCGTTGCGCGCGCCGAGTTCCCCGGTGTCCGGGTCGAACAGGAAGTTGGGGACGTAGAACAAGCTCAAGCCCTTGGTGCCGGGCCCCGCGCCCTCGGGCCTTGCCAGCACCAGATGGAAGATGTTCTCGGTGGTGTCGCCGACATCGCCACCGGAGATGAACCGTTTAACACCTTCGATATGCCAAGTGCCGTCTGGTTGTTCGATCGCCTTCGCGCGACCGGCCCCCACGTCCGAACCGGCGTCGGGCTCGGTGAGCACCATGGTGGCCTGCCAGCCACGCTCGACTCCCATTGCGGCCCAACGCTTCTGCTCGTCGTTGCCCTCGACGAACAGGGATTGCGCCAGAATCGGCCCCAGGTTGAAGAAGCAGACCGACGGGTTGGCGCAGAAGATCATCTCGTTGACCGCCCAGTTGAGCGGCGGGGGTGCGGCCATCCCGCCGATCTCCTCGGCCAGGCCCAGCCGCCACCATTCCGCGTCCTTGATCGCCTGCACCGTCTTCACCAATTCCGGTGCGACGCTGATGGAGTGCGTGGCGGGGTCGAAGACCGGCGGGTTGCGGTCGGCGAAGGCGAAGGACTCGGCCACCGGGCCTTCGGCCAACCGGGCCGCCTCCGACAGGATGGTGCGCACCGTGTCCTCGTCGAGGTCGGCGTATTTGCCGGTGCCGAGGACGGCGCCTACGTCAAGAACCTCGAACAGGTTGAACTCGAGGTCGCGCACGTTGGCGATGTAGTGCCCCAATGTGGTTCCTTCCACTCAGTCTGATCGACCCGATGATCGGGCACAGTCTTGCTGCTGGGGGAAAACGTACGCAACCGTAGGTAAGGGGCTACCCGTGCGCGCCGAACAGCAGGCCGCCCTGGCCACCGACGCCGTTTGGAGTGCCACCTCTGCCGCCGTTGCCGATCAAGACCGCGTTACCGCCGTTGCCGCCGTTCAAATTGCCATTGCCTCCGGCTCCGCCGTTGCCGATCAGCCCGGCCTGCCCGCCGGGCCCGGAGACGCCACCCATCGGGGCGTTGCCGCCCGCACCGCCGTTGCCGACGAATACCCCTCCTGCGCCGCCGGCTCCGGCCGGGGCGGCGTTGGCTGCGTCCCCGCCACCGCCGCCGTCGCCGAACAGGAAAGCCCTGCCGCCGTTGCCAGAGGCGCCGGTGAGGGAGCTGCCGCCGCCATGGCCGCCATTGCCGTACAGCAGGCCGCCGTTGCCTCCGGCGCCGCCCGCTCCCATCCCGTTGGGGCTGGTACCACCGGCGCCGCCGTTCCCCAACAGGAATGCTGAGCCGCCGAGACCGCCGGAGCCGCCGCCGCCACCGCTGTTACCGCCGGCCCCGCCACCGCCGAACAGCCAGCCGCCGGCGCCACCCGCGCCGCCGTTCGCGCCCAACCCACCCACGCCGCCGGCCCCACCAAAACCGAGCAGCCCCGCGGCTCCGCCGTTGCCGCCGCCTACTCCCGCGACGCCTGACGAGAAACCGTTGCCGCCGTTACCGATCAAGAGGCCACCGGCCTGACCGTTCGGGCTTGCTGCCGTGCCGTCAGCGCCGTTGCCGATCAGTGGGCGTCCCAACAACAGGTTCGTGGGTGCGTTGATCAAATCGAGGATCGGCTGCAGCGGGCCGATGTTGGTCGCTTCGGCGAGGGCGTACGCGTTGGCGCCGCCGGAGAGCAGCTGCACGAACTGTTCGTGAAACGCGGTGGCACTAGCGCTCAGCGATTGATACGTCTGGGCGTGTGCGCCGAAAACGGCGGCGACGGCGGCCGACACCTCATCCGCGCCCGCGGCGGCGACGGCGGTCGTCTGGGCCGCCGCCGCGTTGTTGGCTTCGCTGATCAGTGATCCGACCCGGGCCAGATTGCCCGCCGCTTGTGACACGAAATCGGTATTGGCGACCAGAAACGACATCTCGCACCTCCAGAGCGAAGAGCCGGCGATCCCAGAATCGTATCGCGATTCGGCAACGATGAATCCTTTTCGCAAGTCTTTTTGAGGGCAATTTCCGGCCGAATTTGAATAGTCCAGCAATGGAATTCGCCCGGCGGCGCTCACGGTGTCGATAGCGTCCCGAACGCCGACGACCTTTCGTATAGCGAAGTGCCATAAGCCAATTCAATGACATACCGGAATCAAACCGAGACCTCTGACGACCCCGGTGTCAATACACTCGGTGCATCCTGACGCACTGCCACCCCCTGTGAGGCCGCCGGAATGACCTTGACCGCCTTCGAAGTGACCGCCCCGCAGGCTTCCTTCGACCGCGTTCCCGCCAGTGCTGCCCGCGGACTGAGTTGGCGGGCAGCGCTGTGGTCGGTGCTCTCCGTACGCTGGGCGGCCGTGGCGCTGGCGCTGTTTCTGGCAGGGCTGGCCGCTCAGCTCAACGGTGCGCCGACGGTCGTGTGGTGGACGTTGTATCTGGCCTGCTATCTGGCCGGCGGCTGGGGCTCGGCATGGGCAGGCGCGCAAGCACTTCGGAACAAGGCGCTCGACGTTGACCTGTTGATGATCGTGGCCGCGATCGGTGCGGTGGCAATCGGGCAGATCTTCGACGGAGCGCTGTTGATCGTGATTTTCGCGACGTCAGGTGCCCTCGACGAGGTTGCCACCAAGCACACCGCGGATTCGGTCAAGGGTCTGATGAACCTCGCGCCGGACCAGGCGGTGCTGGTCGACGGCGCGGGCGCCGAACATGTGGTTCCCGCCGGCCAGTTGGTGGTGGGCGACCGGGTGGTGGTTCGCCCCGGCGAACGCATACCTGCCGACGGGGTGGTGCTGTCCGGGGAATCCGAGGTCGACCAGTGTTCCATCACCGGTGAGTCGATGCCGGTCGTCAAGGCCGCGGGCGACGAAGTGTTCGCCGGCACGGTCAACGGCTCAGGTGTGCTGCGCGTGGTCGTCGCCCGCGACCCGTCGCGCAGCCTGGTCGCCCGGATCGTACAGCTGGTGTCGGAGGCGTCGGCTACCAAAGCCAAAACCCAACTGTTCATTGAAAAAATCGAGCAGCGCTACTCAGTGGGAATGGTGGCGGCAACCTCGGCGCTCATCATCATCCCGCTGATGCTCGGCTGTCCGCTGCAACCGACTCTGTTGCGGGCCATGACTTTTATGATCGTCGCCTCGCCCTGTGCCGTGGTGTTGGCCACCATGCCGCCGCTGCTTTCGGTGATCGCCAATGCGGGCCGCCACGGAATCCTGGTGAAGTCCGCGGTCGTCGTCGAACGCCTCGCCGGCGCCAGCATCGTCGCGCTGGACAAGACGGGCACGCTGACGTGCGGCATGCCGCGGCTTACGGTCGTGAAGGCGCTGCGACCGGAGTTGATCGGCGTACCGAAATTACTGGAATTAGCAGCTGCGGCAGAACAATTCAGTGAACATCCGCTGGGCCGGGCGATCGTCGGGGAAGCGCGGCGGCGCGGTGTCCCCATCCCGGCCGCCGAGGACTTCCGCGCGGTACCGGGCCGCGGCGTGCGCGCCACGGTGGGGCGGGTCTTCGTCGAGGTCTGCAGTCCGCACAGTTACCGCGGGATACTGCCGCGCGAAGTGGCGCACCTCGTCGAGACCGGTGCCACAGCCGCCGTCGTCGTCGTCAACGGGACGGCCGTCGGTGCGCTGGGGCTCACCGATCAGATCCGTTCCGACGCCGTGGACTGCGTGGCCGCCCTGGCGGAGTTGACGTCGGCGCCCCCGGTGCTGCTGACCGGCGACAATGACCGCGCGGCCCGACTCGTCGCTAGTGAGGCCGGCATCGCCGACGTGCGCGCCGGCTTGCTGCCCGAGCAAAAGGTCGCGGCGGTGCGTGAACTGCAAGCCGGCGGCCACCGGGTGCTGGTGGTGGGAGACGGCGTCAACGACGCCCCTGCCATGGCCGCGGCGTGCGCCTCGATGGCCATGGGTGCCGGCTCCGACATCACCCTGCAGACCGCAGATGCCGTGACGGTCCGCGATGAACTGCACACCATTCCGACGATCATCGGCCTTGCCCGGCAGGCGCGCCGGGTGGTGACCGTCAACCTCGCTCTGGCGGGCAGCTTCATCACGGTGCTGGTGCTGTGGGATCTCTTTGGACAGCTCCCGCTGCCGCTGGGCGTGGCCTGTCACGAGGGGTCGACTCTGCTGGTCGCCCTCAACGGCATGCGCCTGCTGAGTAACCGAACCTGGCGGTCCGCGGCAGCGCGTTGACGTACGCTCGTGTGCTGATGGGAACAGGATGTACGCGGGATCTGACGGCGGCCGACTTCCGGCAGGCGGTCAGGGGCAACGAGAACGTGTTCGTCTACTTCTGGGCGCCGTCGTGCTCACCGTGTGCCATCTTCACGCCCACTTATGAGACATCGGCGCAGAATTGCCCGGACATCGTGCACGGCAAAGTCAATTTCGAAATCGAGAAGGATCTGGTCCAGACGGCGGGCGTGACGTTGCTGCCGACCCTGATGGCCTTCAAGAAAGGCCAACTGGTCTTCAAGCAACCGGGAATCGCCAATCCGACGGTGATGGGCGAACTGGTGACGCAACTCAGGGCATATCGGCACAAGCCGACGACGCCCAGCCTCTTGTGAATGGCTGGGAACAACCACCACAACCTCGGCGTTAGGGCGAATGTGACTACCCAAGACCTCACTGCTGCGCAGTTCAACGAAACCGTCAACGGCAACGACATGGTGCTCGTTGATTTCTGGGCCTCCTGGTGTGGCCCGTGTCGCGCCTTCGCGCCCACGTTCAAGGCGGCGTCGGAAAAGCACCCTGACGTGATCTTTGCCAAGGTCGACACCGAGGCCGAGCAGGAGTTGGCTGCGGCCGCCCAGATCCGGTCGATCCCCACGCTGATGGCCTTCAAGAAGGGTCAGTTGCTGTTCAACCAGGCCGGCGCGCTGCCCCCCGCGGCGCTGGAAGACCTGGTCCAGCAGCTCAAGGCCTACGACGTCGAAGCGGCGACCGAAGTCTGAGCCCTGCCGGGGTTGGGTTCGCGGCTCGGCGCACTGCCTGCGCTACCGTTTCAAGGTGAGTTTGGTCCTCCTGGAACACCCGCGGCCTGAGATCGCCCTGATCACGCTGAATCGTCCCGAGCGGATGAACTCGATGGCGTTCGACGTCATGGTGCCGTTGAAAGAGGCTCTCGATCAGGTCACCTACGACAACTCGGCGCGTGTGGTGGTGCTCACCGGGGCCGGCCGCGGCTTCTCCTCAGGCGCTGACCACAAGTCCGCCGGCACGGTGCCGCACGTCGACAACCTCACCCGGCCGACCTACGCGCTGCGGTCAATGGAGCTGCTCGACGAAATCATCCTGAAACTGCGACGGTTGCACCAACCGGTGATCGCCGCGGTCAACGGTGCGGCCATCGGCGGAGGACTGTGTCTGGCGCTGGCCGCGGACATCCGGGTGGCCTCCACCAGCGCATATTTCCGGGCGGCCGGCATCAACAACGGTCTGACGGCCAGCGAACTGGGCCTGAGCTACCTGCTGCCCAGGGCCATCGGGTCGTCGCGGGCTTTCGAGATTATGTTGACCGGGCGCGACGTCTCCGCCGAGGAGGCCGAGCGGATCGGACTGGTGTCTTGCCAGGTGCCGGGAGCCCAACTGCTGGACACCTGTTACGCGATCGCGGCGCGGATGGCCGCTTTCTCCCGCCCGGGCATCGAGTTGACCAAACGGACGCTATGGAGTGGACTGGATGCCGGCAGCCTTGAGGGGCACATGCAGGCCGAAGGCCTCGGACAGCTTTTCGTCCGTCTGCTCACCTCCAACTTCGAAGAAGCGGTTGCCGCACGCGCAGAGAAGCGCCCGGCAGTATTCACCGACGACAAATAGCGCCAAGCACTTAAAGGAGCGAATGTGATCACGGCTACGGACCTCGAGGTCCGCGCTGGTGCGCGCATCCTGCTCTCGCCCGACGGTCCGGATCTGCGGGTGCAGCCCGGCGACCGGATCGGGCTGGTCGGGCGCAACGGCGCCGGCAAAACCACCACCATGCGCATCCTGGCGGGAGAGGGCCAACCGTATGCCGGTTCGGTCACCCGCAAGGGCGAAATCGGTTATCTCCCACAGGATCCCAAAGAGGGTGACCTCGACGTGCTGGCCCGTGACCGGGTCCTTTCGGCGCGCGGGCTGGACGCGCTGCTCACCGACCTGGAAAAGCAGCAGGCCCTGATGGCCGAGGTCGCCGACGACGACGCGCGCGACCGCGCGATCCGCCGTTACGGCCAGCTGGAGGAGCGGTTCGTCGCGCTCGGCGGTTACGGTGCCGAGAGCGAGGCGGGCCGCATCTGCGCGAGCCTCGGACTGCCCGACCGGGTGTTGACCCAGCAACTGCGCACCCTGTCCGGGGGCCAGCGTCGCCGAGTCGAACTGGCCCGCATCCTGTTCGCGGCATCGGACAGTGGTTCGGGGTCGTCCACGACGTTGCTGCTCGACGAACCGACCAACCACCTCGACGCGGATTCGGTTGGCTGGCTTCGGGATTTCCTGCGATCGCACAACGGCGGGCTGGTGATCATCAGCCACAACGTCGAACTGCTCGCCGACGTGGTCAATCGGGTGTGGTTCCTGGACGCGGTACGCGGTGAGGTCGACGTCTACAACATGACCTGGCAGAAGTACCTCGACGCGCGAGCCACCGACGAACAGCGCCGGCGCCGGGAACGGGCCAATGCCGAACGCAAGGCCACTGCGCTGCGGAACCAGGCCGCCAAGTTGGGCGCCAAAGCCACCAAAGCCGTTGCAGCACAGAACATGTTGCGCCGCGCCGATCGGATGATGGCGGCACTTGACGAGGAGAGGGTCGCCGACAAGGTGGCCCGGATCAAGTTCCCGACCCCGGCCCCGTGCGGACGGACGCCGTTGGTGGTCAAGGGACTGAGCCGAACGTACGGGTCACTGGAGGTGTTCACCGGGCTGGATCTGGCCATCGACCGCGGCTCACGCGTGGTGGTGCTCGGACTCAACGGCGCCGGCAAGACCACGCTGCTGCGGCTGCTGGCGGGCGTCGAAACGCCCGACACCGGCGGCCTGGAACCTGGCCATGGTCTGCGGATCGGTTACTTCGCCCAGGAGCACGACACCCTGGACAATGACGCGACCGTCTGGCAGAACATCCGCCACGCCGCGCCCGAATCCGGTGAACAGGAACTGCGCGGTCTGCTCGGTGCCTTCATGTTCACCGGTCCGCAGCTGGACCAGCTTGCCGGCACGCTGTCCGGCGGCGAGAAAACCCGGCTTGCGCTGGCCGGTTTGGTCGCCTCGACCGCCAACGTGCTGCTGCTCGACGAACCGACAAACAACCTCGACCCGGCCTCGCGCGAGCAGGTGCTCGACGCGCTGCGCAGCTATCAGGGGGCTGTGGTGCTGGTGACGCACGACCCGGGTGCCGCCGAGGCGCTCGACCCGCAGCGGGTGGTGCTGTTGCCCGACGGCACCGAGGACTACTGGTCTGAGGATTACCGCGACCTCATCGAACTGGCCTGAGGGTCGATTTCCGCCAAAGTGGGCCCACCAAGGGTTGCGGATTCCTACCCTGTTGCCATGCGGAAGTCAAAGGAGACCCGCGACCAGCTGTTGCACGAGCTTCGCAACGCCTACGAGAAGGGCGCCAGCATCCGAAATCTGGCGGCCTCGACTGGGCGCTCGTACGGCTCAGTGCACAGCATGCTGCGCGAGTCGGGAGCAGTGATGCGCGGCCGTGGCGGACCCAACCACCGCGCCGTCAAGCCGTCGGCGTAGCCCTACTACGCCCGCGGCTCGGCCGCGGTGCGCACCGAATTCTCCACCAGGTCCAGCACCGCGGCCAGCCGCTGCGGATCTTCGCCGGACGCCAACCGCGCGATCAGGCCATCCAGCACCAGATCCAGGTAGCAGTGCAACACGTCGGCGGGGACGTCGTCGCGTATCCGCCCGGCCTGCTTCTGCCGGTGCAGCCGCTCGGTGGTGGCCGCCGCCAGCTCCGCTGAACGTTCGGCCCAGCCGCGACTGAACTCGGGGTCGTGTCGTATCTTGCGGGCGATCTCCAGCCGAGTGGCCAGCCAGTCGAACTGCTCGGGGGCGGCGAGCATGTCGCGCATCACCTGGATAAGGCCCGAGCGCGCCGCGACCTCCGCCATCCGCTGGGTGTCCTCGCGCGCCAGCGCGAAGAACAGGGCGTCCTTGTCCCGGTAGTGGTGGAAGATCGCGCCGCGCGACATCCCGATCTCTTGCTCCAGCCGTCGCACCGTGGCTTGGTCGTAGCCGTACTCGGCGAAACAGCGGCGTGCACCGTCGAGGATCTGACGGCGCCGAGCCTCCAGGTGGTCCTCGCTGACCTTCGGCACTGGCGGGCGCGGTGCTCGTTAGCCGGACTTGCCGGACTTGAGCATGTTGCGCAACACGTACTGCAGGATGCCGCCGTTGCGGTAGTAGTCGGCCTCGCCGGGTGTGTCGATACGGACCACCGCGTCGAACTCCACCTTGCTGCCATCCTCCTTGGTAGCGGTCACCTTGACGGTCTTCGGCGTCTTGCCATCGTTGAGCGCCTCGATGCCGGTGATGTCGTAGGTCTCGGTGCCGTCCAGCTTCAGCGACTTGGCCGACTCACCCTCGGGGAATTGCAGCGGGATGACACCCATGCCGATCAGGTTGGACCGGTGGATGCGCTCGAAGGACTCGGTAATCACCGCACGCACGCCCAGCAGCAGCGTGCCCTTGGCCGCCCAGTCCCGCGACGAGCCCGACCCGTACTCCTTGCCGCCCAGCACCACCAGCGGAATCTGCTGCGCCGCATAGTTTTGCGCCGCGTCGAAGATGAACGCCTGCGGACCGCCGTCCTGGGTGAAGTCGCGGGTGTAGCCGCCGGAGACATCGTCGAGCAGCTGATTCTTCAGCCGGATGTTGGCGAAGGTGCCACGGATCATGACCTCGTGGTTGCCGCGCCGCGAGCCCAGGGAGTTGAAGTCCTTGGGCTGCACCCCGTGCTGCTCGAGGTACTGTGCCGCCGGGGTGCCCTTCTTGATGGCACCGGCCGGCGAGATGTGGTCGGTGGTCACCGAGTCACCCAGCAGCGCAAGGACTCTGGCGCCCTTGATGTCTTTGACCGGCTCCGGGTCGGCGGGCATGCCGTCGAAGTACGGTGCCTTGCGCACATAGGTCGAGTCGTCGGCCCACTCGAAGGTGTTGCCTTCCGGGGTGGGCAGCGAGCGCCACCGGTCGTCACCCTTGAAGACGTCGGCGTACGACTCGGTGAACATGTCCCGGTTGATCGAGGATGCGATGGTCTCCTCGATCTCCTGGGTGGTGGGCCAGATGTCCTTGAGGAAGACGTCGTTGCCGTCGGTGTCCTGACCGAGCGGGTCGTTTTCGAAGTCGAAGTCCATGGTGCCCGCGATGGCGTAGGCAATCACCAGCGGCGGTGAGGCCAGGTAGTTCATCTTGACGTCGGGGGAGATGCGGCCCTCGAAGTTGCGGTTACCCGAGAGCACCGCGGTCACCGACAGGTCGTTGTCGTTGATCGCCTGCGAGATCTCGTCGGGCAGGGGGCCGGTGTTGCCGATGCACGTGGTGCACCCGTAGCCACCGAGGTAGAAGCCCAGCTTTTCCAGGTAGGGCCACAGACCGGCCTTGTTGTAGTAATCGGTCACCACCTGCGAACCGGGCGCCATGTTGGTCTTGACCCACGGCTTTGAGGTCAGGCCCTTCTCGACGGCGTTGCGGGCCAGCAGGGCGGCGCCCAGCATCACCGACGGGTTGGAAGTGTTGGTGCACGACGTGATGCCGGCAACGACGACGGCGCCGTGGTCGAGCACGAATTCGCCGCGCTCCTCGGACTTCACGTCGATGGGCTTGGACGGCCGGCCGGAGTGGCCGTTGGCGGCGGAGGGGACCCGGTCCTCCTCGCCGTCGTCGGCGAAGGACAGCGTCACCGAGTCGCTGGCCGGGAAGGACTCCTCGACGGCCTCGTCGAGCTTGGTCTCCGGCGCAGGGTGGTTCTCCTCGACGTAGTTGTGGATGTCCTTGCGGAAGGCGACCTTGGCCTCCGACAACGGAATCCGGTCCTGCGGACGCTTCGGGCCGGCGATCGAGGGCACCACCGTGGACAGGTCGAGCTCCAGGTACTCGGAGTACTTGGGCTCGTGATCGGGGTCGTGCCACATGCCCTGTTCCTTGGCGTACGCCTCGACGAGCGCGAGCTGCTCCTCGGACCGGCCGGTCAGGGTCAGGTACTTGATGGTCTCCTCATCGATCGGGAAAATCGCTGCGGTGGAACCGAATTCGGGGCTCATGTTGCCCAGGGTGGCGCGGTTGGCCAGCGGCACCTCGGCCACGCCGTTGCCGTAGAACTCGACGAACTTACCGACCACACCGTGCTTGCGCAGCATGTCGGTGACGGTGAGCACGACGTCGGTGGCGGTGACGCCGGGCTTGATCTCACCGGTGAGCTTGAAGCCCACCACGCGCGGAATCAGCATCGACACGGGCTGGCCCAGCATGGCCGCCTCGGCCTCGATGCCGCCGACGCCCCAGCCCAGCACGCCCAGTCCGTTGACCATGGTGGTGTGGCTGTCGGTGCCCACACAGGTGTCGGGGTACGCCACGCCGTCACGGACCATGACGGTGCGGGCCAGGTATTCGATGTTGACCTGGTGCACGATGCCGGTGCCGGGCGGCACCACCTTGAAGTCGTCGAAAGCGCCTTGGCCCCAACGCAGGAACTGGTAGCGCTCACCGTTGCGCTCGTACTCCAGCTCGACGTTGCGCTCGAAGGCGTCGGCACGGCCGAACACGTCGAGGATCACCGAGTGGTCGATCACCAGCTCGGCCGGTGCCAGCGGGTTCACCTTCTCCGGGTCGCCGCCCAGATCCTCGACGGCCTCGCGCATGGTGGCCAGGTCGACGATGCAGGGAACGCCGGTGAAGTCCTGCATGACCACCCGGGCCGGGGTGAACTGGATCTCGATGCTCGGGTCGGCGTCGGGGTCCCAGTTGGCGATCGCCTCGATGTGATCTTTGGTGATGTTGGCGCCGTCTTCGGTGCGCAGCAGGTTCTCGGCGAGAACCTTCAGGCTGTACGGGAGTTTCTTGGTGCCTTCAACGGCGTCGAGGCGGTAAATCTCGTAGCTGTTGTCGCCGACCTTGAGTGTGTCGCGGGCTCCGAACGAATTCTTGCTGCTCACATCAACTCCCGAAGATTAAGTTCTTGCCGCCGACGGGCCGTGTCGACGGTTGCGGTGCAACTTTAACAGTACGCTTGTCCTGCAATACGGGGGGCTGCCCGTAGGTCCCAGTCTTGTCCAGTGGGCTTCGCGGGGAAAGGGCGGCCACCCTGTTCATCGAAACTGAACACACGCACACCGGCGCCCGGCGTGTCGGGCGCGTGGTTGCAGTGTCGTGGTAACCCGGGGGGCGCGGCCGCCACAAGCGGAGCCGGTACGGTGCTCGTAGCACCGTGGGAGGAGCGACGACTTTGACCTATCTGCCGCAGACGATCCCGTTCCTGCCGGAGTACATCCCGCAGGACGTCGACATCAACTCGATCAAGGCTCAGGTCGCCGCGGACGGCGTCGCCGCAACGCCCAACGTCGAACCAGGCCTGCAGGAAGTGGTCAGCCAGGCCCGCGGCGACGGCATCAATCTCAAGATCGTGCTGCTCGACCACAACCCGCCCAACGACACACCGCTGCGCGACATCGCCACCGTGGTCGGCGCCGACTACCCGGACTCCACGGTGCTGGTGCTCAGCCCGAGCTACGTCGGCAGCTACAGCAGTCACTACCCGCGCGTCACGCTCGAAGCCGGCGAGGACCATTCCAAAACCGGCAATCCCGTGCAGTCCGCACAGAATTTCCTCAACGAACTCAACACGCCCGAGTTTCCCTGGACGGCGTTGACGATTGTTTTGCTGATCGGTGTGTTTGCCGCAGCCGTCGGTACCCGCCTGATGCAGCTGGGCAACCGTCGACCAGCAACGTCATCCCCGGCACCTGAAGGCCCTCCGGGCGAGGGCGTCCCGGGCGTTTAACCAGCTCTTAACCTATTCGTCGGCGTTGATACGACGCGCTGGCCGCTGATCGCGGCAAACCCCTCAGGTCACTGTTCGGTCACAGTAAACGCACTTCCAGAGTGCAATTTGTGACTTGCGTTTCTTTAGCGACAAGTGTGACGTACGGTGCGAATGATGCTTGTGATGCCTATCGCACTTTTCTGAAAACCCGCGTCGTACACCCGATTTGCCCATAGGAGACCCAAGTCGCATGAGACGGACACGCCCGGGCTCTGCTTCGCGAACCGCCGCCAGGCTGGTACGGCCAGCCGTGCCGACCGTGCTCAGCGTCGCGCTGCTGTTCGGCACGCCCGAGCTCGGAATGGCCAGGGCCGACCCGGCGGCTGACTCGATGGCGGTGCTGATCGCCAACGTCGCCAAGGCGAGCCAGCGTCTGGAAGACCTCGCCAACGCCGTCGAGATGGAGCAGGAGGGTGTCAACAAGGCGCTGGTGGCCGTCGAAGAGGCGCGCGAACATGCCGAGGTCGCCGGGCGGGAATTGGAAGCCAGTCAGCAATCGGTCAAGGACGCGAACGCGGCCATTGCCGCGGCGCAACAGCGGTTCAACACCTTCGCCGCTGCTACCTATATGAACGGTCCGTCGGATGGCTTCCTGACTGCCCGCAGCCCCGAAGACATGATCGCCGCGGCGTCGGCGGCCCAGACCATGACCACCAGTTCACAAGCGGTGATGGCCAGACTGCAGCGGGCACGCACTGAGCAGGTGAACAAGGAATCGGTCGCGCGCCAGGCCAAGCAGAAGGCCGACAAAGCCGCCGCCGACGCCAAGTCCAGCCAGGACGCGGCGGTAACGGCGCTGGGCGACACCCGGCGCAAGTTCGACGAGCAGCGCGACGAGGTCAATCGCGTCGCCGCCGAGCGCGAGCAGGCCGAGGCCAAACTTCAGGCCGCGCAGCTCGTCGCGTGGCATGCGGCCGGCGGGCAGGGGACGCCGCCGTCAGGCATGTGGGACACGGCCGACGGACCCGGTGGTGGGCGTCGCTGGGACGGTTGGGACCCCACACTGCCGCAGGTGCCCAGCGCCAACATCCCGGGCGACCCGGTCGCCGTGGTGAACCAGGTGCTGGGCTATTCGGCGACGTCGGCGCAGGTGACCGCCCAGATGGGCCGCAGCTTCCTGCAGCAGCTCGGCATCCTCAAGCCCGACGACACGGGCATCACCAACGCGCCCGCGGCGGCAAGCTCGGGCCGCATCCCGCGCGTCTACGGACGGCAGGCCTCCGAGTACGTCATCCGGCGCGGCATCTCGCAGATCGGCGTCCCGTACTCGTGGGGTGGTGGCAACGCGGCGGGCCCCAGTAAGGGCATCGACTCGGGCGCCGGCATCACCGGCTTCGACTGTTCGGGTCTGGTGCTCTACTCGTTTGCCGGAGTGGGCATCAAGCTGCCGCACTACTCGGGTTCGCAGTACAACCTCGGCCGCAAGATTCCGACCGCCCAGATGCGCCGCGGCGACGTCATCTTCTACGGCCCCGGCGGGAGCCAGCACGTGACGATCTACCTCGGCAACGGCCAGATGCTCGAGGCGCCCGACATCGGTTTGAAGGTGCGTACCGCGCCCGTCCGCACCAGCGGTATGACGCCGTTCGTGGTCCGCTACATCGAGTATTAACGAGGTTTCATGCGTCACAAGCGATTCCGTTTCTCCCTGGCTTGGGTCACCGCGTTGGTGACCGGGCTGTTGATCGCTGTGGCCGCTCCGGCCCCGGCTTCGGCCGAGCCGGGTGAGTGGGACCCCACCCTGCCTGCCGCGATCAGTGCGGGCGCTCCCGGTGACCCGCTGGCCGTCGCCAATGCCTCGCTGCAGGCCACCGCACAGGCCACCCAGACCACGCTCAACCTCGGTCAGCAGTTTCTGTCCGGGCTGGGCATCAACCTTGGCGGTTCGGCCGCGCCGGCGGCCGCCAACACCAGCGGGAGCCGGATTCCGCGGGCGAATGGCCGGGAGGCGATCGAGCACGTGATCCGCCGCGCCGGGTCGCAAATGGGCGTTCCGTATTCCTGGGGCGGCGGCTCCCTGGACGGCCCCAGTAAGGGTGTCGACTCCGGCGCGGGCATAAACGGTTTCGACTGCTCGGGTCTGATGCGGTACGCCTTCGCCGGTGTCGGTGTGCTGATCCCACGGTTCTCCGGCGACCAGTACAACGCCGGGCGTCACATCCCGCAGAACGAGGCGAGGCGCGGCGACCTGATCTTCTACGGCCCGAACGGGGGCCAGCACGTCACCATGTACCTCGGTAACGGTCAGATGCTGGAAGCCTCCAGTCTGGCGGGCAAAGTCACCGTCAGCCCGG
The DNA here is from genome assembly GCF_031583025.1 of Mycobacterium sp. Z3061. NCBI lineage: Bacteria > Bacillati > Actinomycetota > Actinomycetes > Mycobacteriales > Mycobacteriaceae > Mycobacterium > Mycobacterium pumcae. The sequence continues at coordinate 2,911,669 of NZ_CP134062.1, forward strand.
TCCGCAAGCCCGGCATGACGCCGTACCTGACTAGGATCATCGAGTACTGAGCCGGTGGGGGACCCTGAGAGTCGCCTAATAGGGAACCGGTGACGTCGACGGAATTCCAGACGCCTGGAATAGTTGAACGCGGGCACGTCGCTGCCCCGCGACAGTGGTCGTGACAGCAGTCGTGTCCCGAATGAGCTCTGGAGGGTTATTGATGACAACGGCAGGTGGCGGTTACCCGGGCCAGGGTGCTCACTCGGGCCCACCCACCCAAGAGGCGCCGGCGGGCGGTGCCGACGGGCTGGCCGCCGAGGTACACACCCTGGAGCGGGCCATCTTCGAGGTCAAGCGGATCATCGTCGGCCAGGACCAGCTGGTGGAGCGGATGCTGGTCGGCCTGCTCGCCAAGGGTCACGTGCTGCTGGAAGGTGTTCCGGGCGTCGCCAAGACGCTGGCCGTCGAGACCTTCGCACGTGTCGTCGGCGGGACGTTCGCGCGCATCCAGTTCACCCCCGACCTGGTGCCCACCGACATCGTCGGTACCCGCATCTACCGGCAGGGCAAGGAAGAGTTCGACACCGAACTCGGCCCGGTGGTGGTCAACTTCCTGCTCGCCGACGAGATCAACCGTGCGCCGGCAAAGGTGCAGTCGGCGCTGCTCGAGGTCATGGCCGAACGGCAGGTGTCCATCGGTGGCAAGCGATTCCCTTTGCCGAACCCCTTCCTGGTGATGGCGACGCAGAACCCGATCGAACAAGAGGGTGTCTACCCACTGCCCGAGGCGCAGCGCGACCGCTTCCTGTTCAAGATCAACGTGGGTTACCCGACGCCCGAAGAGGAGCGGGAGATCATCTACCGGATGGGTGTCACCCCGCCGCAGGCCAAGCAGATCCTCAACACCGGTGATCTGCTGCGACTGCAGGGCGTCGCGGCCAACAGCTTCGTCCACCACGCGCTGGTCGACTATGTGGTGCGCATCGTGACCGCCACCCGGCACCCCGAACAGTTGGGGATGAACGACGTCAAGACCTGGATCGCGTTCGGCGCCTCGCCGCGCGCCTCGCTGGGCATCATCGCCGCGGCCCGGGCGCTGGGCCTGGTGCGTGGGCGCGACTACGTGATCCCGCAGGACATCATCGACGTCATCCCCGACGTGCTGCGGCACCGGTTGGTGCTCACCTATGACGCGCTCGCCGACGAGATCACCGCAGAGACCGTCATCAACCGCATCATGCAGACGGTCGCGCTACCGCAGGTGAATGCTGTTCCGCAGCAAGGACATTCGGTGGCGCCGGTGATGCAGGGCGCCGCGGTGGGCGGTCGGTGACAGATAAGAAGGCGGTTCGTCATCCGCCCTCGATGATGCGCGGCACCATCGACGACCCGAAGTTGTCGGCAGCGCTGCGCACCCTGGAGCTGACGATCAACCGCAAGCTGGACGGCATCCTGCACGGCGACCACCTGGGTCTGATCCCCGGGCCGGGCAGCGAGCCGGGGGAGTCGCGGATCTACCAGCCCGGCGACGACGTGCGCCGGATGGACTGGGCGGTGACCGCGCGTACCACCCACCCACACGTCCGGCAGATGATCGCCGACCGCGAGCTGGAAACCTGGCTGGTGGTCGACATGTCGGCCAGCCTTGACTTCGGCACCTCGGTGTGCGAGAAGCGCGACCTCGCAGTGGCCGCCGCGGCGGCGATCGCCTACCTCAACGTCGGCGGTGGCAACCGGCTGGGCGCGCTGATTTCCAACGGCGAGAACACGATTCGAGTTCCAGCGCGGTCGGGCCGGGAGCACGTGCACACCTTGTTGCGTGCCATCGCGACCACTCCCAAGGCGCCGGTCGGCGTACGCGGAGACCTGTCCGCGGCAATCGACGCGCTGCGCCGGCCGGAACGGCGGCGCGGAATGGCGGTGATCATCAGCGACTTCCTCGGGCCGATCAATTGGATGCGTCCGCTGCGGGCGATTGCCGCCCGGCACGAAGTGCTGGCCATCGAGGTGCTCGATCCGCGCGACGTCGAACTGCCCGACATCGGCGACGTGGTGCTGCAGGACGCCGAATCCGGGGCGGTGCGCGAATTCACCATCGACACGCAGCTGCAGACCGATTTCGCGCGGGCTGCGGCGAAACATCGCGAGGATGTGGCCCGCACGATTCGCGGTTGCGGTGCACCGGTGATGACGCTGCGTACCGACCGCGACTGGATCGAAGACATCGTCCGTTTCATCTCCTCCCGCCGGCGCGGGGCAATGGCGGGACGCCGGTGACGGATTTCTACAACATGACAGGTCTGTTATGACGTTGCCGCTGCTGGGGCCGATGTCGCTGTCCGGCTTCGATCACTCTTGGTTCTTCCTGTTTCTGCTCGTTGTCGCCGGGTTGGTAGCGCTCTACGTGGTGCTGCAACTGGCGCGGCAGCGCCGTATGTTGCGCTTCGCCAATATGGAACTGCTGGAAAGCGTTGCGCCCAAACGGCCTTCGAAGTGGCGGCATATTCCCGCCATTCTGCTGGCGGCGTCGTTGGTGCTGTTCACCATCGCGATGGCGGGGCCGACCAACGACGTGCGTATTCCGCGCAACCGCGCCGTGGTGATGTTGGTGATCGACGTGTCGCAGTCGATGCGCGCAACCGACGTCGAACCCAACCGGATGGTGGCCGCGCAGGAGGCGGCCAAGCAGTTCGCCGACGAGCTCACTCCGGGTATCAACCTGGGTCTGATCGCCTACGCCGGCACCGCGACGGTGCTGGTGTCGCCGACCACCAACCGGGACGCGACCAAGGCGGCTCTGGACAAGCTGCAGTTCGCCGACCGCACCGCCACCGGGGAAGGCATCTTCACCGCACTACAGGCCATCGCCACCGTCGGCGCCGTGATCGGCGGCGGAGACACACCTCCGCCGGCACGCATCGTGCTGTTCTCCGACGGCAAAGAGACGATGCCGACCAACCCGGACAACCCCAAGGGCGCCTTCACCGCCGCGCGCACCGCCAAGGACCAGGGCGTGCCGATCTCGACCATCTCGTTCGGCACCCCGTACGGCTTCGTCGAGATCAACGACCAGCGTCAGCCGGTCCCGGTCGACGACGAGACCCTGAAGAAGGTCGCGCAACTGTCCGGCGGAAACGCCTACAACGCCGCCACGCTGGCGGAGTTGAAGGCGGTCTACGCCTCGCTGCAGCAGCAGATCGGCTACGAGACGATCAAGGGTGACGCGAGCGTCGGCTGGTTGCGGCTGGGCGCCGTGGTGCTGGCGATCGCCGCGTTGGCAGCGTTGCTGATCAACCGTCGCCTGCCGGCGTAATCGCCTTCTGCCCGTTGGGCTGGCCATCGCCGTTGTGATGATGACCGTTGCCCTCGACGCCGTTGCTGCGTTCGCGTAGTGCGGTCAGCGCCCGCTGCTCGCCGGCATGGGCCGCCTCGCGCAGTGCCGCCGCCTCGGCGGGCGGATCGGCGAACAGGAAGCTGCCCGACCCGGGGCGTCCGCCCAGGCCGAGTTTGTTCATCCGCTTGGGAACCGGCGTGCCCTGATATTCCAGCGGCAGCGGGTGGCCGTGTTCGTCGACAGCGCCCAAGGGCTGGTGCAATTCGACGTAGGCGCCGTGCGGCAGGCGTCTGATGATGCCGGTCTCGACACCGTGCTCGAGCACGGCACGGTCACTGCGCTGCAGGCTGATGCACCAGCGGTAGCTGATGAAGTAGACAAACGGCGGCAGCACCACCATCCCGATCCGGCCGATCCACGTCATCGCGTTCAACGAGATGTGGAACTGGTAGGCGATGATGTCGTTGAACGACGAGAACGTCAGCACGATGTAGAACGCGATCGCCATCGCCCCGATCGAGGTACGCACCGGGACGTCGCGGGGACGCTGCAGCAGGTTGTGGTGAGCGTTGTCACCGGTGAAGCGCTTCTCCAGGAACGGATACGCCACCAGCCCGCCAAGCATGACTCCCATCAGGACGGCGACGGCGACGGCGGCCGGAACGGTGTAGTGCCCGATGTACAACTCCCAGGCCGGCCAGAGCCTTACCAGCCCGTCGGTCCACATCATGTAGAAGTCGGGCTGCGAGCCGGCTGCAACCTGAGATGGCTTGTAGGGACCCAGGTTCCAGATCGGGTTGATCTGCAGCAGGCCGCCCATCAAGCCCAGCACTCCGACGATGGCGGCGAAGAAGGCGCCCGACTTCACCGCGAAAACCGGCATGACCCGCACGCCGACCACGTTGTGCTCGGTGCGGCGGGGCCCGGGGAACTGGGTGTGCTTCTGGAACCACACGAGCGCCAGGTGCACACCGATCAGCGCCAGCATGATGCCGGGGAAGACCAGGATGTGGATGGCGTACAGCCGCGGAATCAGGATGTTGCCCGGGAAGTCTCCGCCGAACAGCCCCCAGTGCAGCCAGGTGCCGATCACCGGAATTCCCAACGTGATTGACGACAACGCCGCCCGCAGGCCGGTACCCGAGAGCAGGTCGTCGGGAAGTGAGTAGCCGAAGAAACCCTCGAACATGGCCAGGATCAACAGCAGCGACCCGACCACCCAGTTGGCCTCCCGGGGCCGACGGAACGCGCCGGTGAAGAAGACGCGTGCCATGTGCACCATGATCGAGGCGGCGAACATCAGCGCGGCCCAGTGGTGGACCTGGCGCACGAACAGCCCGCCCCGTACCTCGAAGGAGATGTTCAGCGCGGTTTCGTAGGCCCGCGACATCTCCACGCCGCGCAGCGGCTGGTAGACGCCGTTGTAGGTGACCTCGCTCATCGACGGGTCGAAGAAGAGCGTCAGGTAGACACCGGTCAACAGCAGGACGATGAAGCTGTACAGGGCGATCTCGCCGAGCAGAAACGACCAGTGCGTCGGGAAGACCTTGTTCAGCTGGCGCCGGAGCGCCGCGGACGGGTGGTAGCGGGTGTCGATCTCGTCGGCCTGACGGGCGAGCACCGCGCCGGCATCGATTTTCGGACTCATCGGCGAACCTTCTGACTTGGCGGCTTGCAGTACAGATTCTCCACTAATGTACTACTCGTCCATTAATGAAGTAACAATAAGCTTCTGGCCTTTGTGTTCATCAGTTAACTTTTCAGGATCATCCGCACGTTTGGCAGCGGGAAGGACGCCCTGCGATGACACCTGGCCGCGGTCCGCAGGCCGCTGACACCGGGGAGGACGCCCGGGTCGTCCGAACTCGCGCCGACGTTGCGCGGACCGCCTTCGACGTGCTGGTCCGGGAGGGGGCCGACGCGCTCACGCACGCTCACGTCGCCGAGCGGGCCGGTTACTCCAAGACCACCCTGTACAAGCACTGGCCCACCCGGTTCGACCTCGCCGCGATCGCGTTGGAGGCGCTCGGTGAGGTGGAGCATCACCAGCCCACCGGCGACCTCCGCACCGACCTGATCGGCGAGCTCACCACATTCCGGCAGGCCGTGCTCGACCATCGACTCGATCAGGTGCTGTCAGCGATGGCCCAGTGGGCGACCGACGACATGATGAGAGAGGTCCGCAACCAGATCAACACCGACGGTCAGCGCACCATCCGGGGCATCTTGCAGGACGCTTTCGACGGCGCCGAACTGGAAGCGGCGATCTCGATGTTGTCCGGTGTGGTCGCATGCCCGTCGCTGATGTTCGGCACACTGCCCGACGACGAAGTCATCGAGGCGGCGGTCGACATTGTCCTGCGCGGCGCCCGGCCCTGAGCGCGCCTGTGCTGAGGGCCGCGAGGGGAACCTGGCTGCGATTTCCAGGCGGGAATCTCGCAGTGAGGTTCCTCTCGCGATCAGGCACCGCGTGAGGCGCGCGCTTCCCTGACGCGGTGGATGATGTCCGCGGGATGATCTCCCGCAATGACTCGGACCACGATCCACCCGTAGCCGAGGGTCACCTTCTCGTGCCGCCGGATGTCCTTCTTGACGTGGTAGCGATTGCTCAGATGGTGATCGCCGTCATACTCGACCGCGACCCTGATGCTTTCCCACCCCATGTCCAAATAGGCTTCGGCCCAGCCCCATTGGTTGCGCACGGCGATCTGCGTCTGGGGACGAGGGAAGCCGGCACGGATAAGCAGCAATCGCAGCCAAGTCTCTTTCGGGGACTGCGCACCGCCGTCGATTAGATCGAGCGCCGTCCGGGCGGCTTTGATGCCCCGGCGGCCCCGATGGCGTTCGGCGATCACTTCGATGTCGGGCAGTTTCAGAGAGGTTGCCTGCATCAGCGCGTCGACCGCTGCGACGGCAGGGTCCAGCGGGTACCGGCTCGCCAGGTCCAGAGCCGTCCGGGCTGGCGTCGTTACGCGCATTCCCTCGATGACGGTGATCTCGTCGGGCTGAAGGCGGTCCTTCCACACCTGCACTCCCGGCGCGCGGCGGTGGTTGGTATCGATGATTGCGGCCGGCATTTCGGCGCCGATCCACTTGGCGCCGTGCAGGGCCGAAGCCGAATAACCCGCCAGCACACCGCGCCGGCGCGAGCGTAGCCACAGCGCCTTCGCCTTCAGTCGTGCGGTCAACTCCTGGTCGCGCGGGACATAGACGTCCTTGTGTACTGCGACGTACCGGCTGCGCAATTGGTAGGGCGTCAGTGTTCGCGCCGCGAGGGCTTCGCTGCCGAGAAACGGATCGGTCATGACCGCAGCGTGCTGAGCCACCCCGACATCCCCGCGCTTCACCCGCGCAGTGGGGAACCTGGCTGTGGACAACCGCGCCGCAGAAAGGCCCAATTTCGGCCGCCAAGCCTGAAGGCGCTAGGTTGTCGGGGTGACTGACACGGCCACCGACACCACGAGCGAGGCCGCCACCGAGGGCGGCAAACCCCCATTCGTCTCCCGATCGGTGCTGGTCACCGGCGGAAACCGGGGGATCGGGCTGGCAATCGCGCAGCGGCTGGCCGCCGACGGCCACAAGGTCGCCGTCACCCACCGCGGATCCGGCGCGCCCGAGGGGCTGTTCGCCGTCGAGTGTGACGTCACCGACAACGACGCCGTCGACCGCGCCTTCAAAGAGATCGAGGAGCACCAGGGTCCGGTGGAGGTGCTGGTGTCCAACGCCGGCGTCTCCGCGGACGCGTTCCTGATCCGGATGACCGAGGAGCGGTTCGAGAAGGTCATCGACGCGAACCTCACCGGGGCGTTCCGGGTGACTCAGCGGGCCGCGCGCAGCATGCAGCGAAAGAAGTTCGGCCGGTTGATCTACATCGGTTCGGTCTCCGGCAGCTGGGGCATCGGCAACCAGGCCAACTACGCGGCTTCCAAGGCCGGCGTGATCGGCATGGCACGTTCGATCGCCCGTGAGCTGTCCAAGGTCAACGTGACCGCCAATGTGGTCGCCCCCGGTTACATCGACACCGACATGACGCGAGCCCTGGATGAGCGCATCCAGGAGGGGGCGTTGCAGTTCATCCCGGCCAAGCGCGTCGGCACCGCTGCCGAAGTCGCCGGGGTGGTCAGCTTCCTGGCGTCGGAGGACGCCAGTTACATCTCCGGCGCCGTCATCCCGGTAGACGGCGGCATGGGCATGGGCCACTGAGAGCTAGAGGGGACGAAACAATGGCAGGACTGCTCGAAGGCAAACGGATCCTGGTGTCCGGGATCATCACCGACTCATCGATCGCGTTCCACATCGCCAAAGTCGCTCAGGAACAGGGCGCTTCCCTGGTATTGACGGGATTCGACCGGCTGCGGCTGATCCAGCGGATCTGCGACCGGCTCCCGGAGAAGGCCCCGCTGATCGAACTCGACGTGCAGAATCAGGAGCACCTCGACAGCCTGGCCGGCCGGGTGACCGAGGTCATCGGCGAGGGCAACAAGCTCGACGGCGTCGTGCACTCGATCGGATTCATGCCGCAGAGCGGGATGGGCATCAACCCGTTCTTCGACGCGCCCTACGAGGACGTGTCCAAGGGCATCCACATCTCGGCGTACTCCTACGCCTCGTTGGCAAAAGCGTTGCTGCCGATCATGAACCCCGGCGGCGGCATCGTCGGCATGGACTTCGACCCCACCCGCGCGATGCCGGCCTACAACTGGATGACGGTCGCCAAGAGTGCGCTGGAGTCGGTCAACCGGTTCGTCGCGCGTGAGGCCGGCAAGTACGGTGTGCGCTCGAACCTGGTTGCCGCAGGCCCGATCCGGACGCTGGCGATGGCCGCGATCGTCGGTGGAGCACTGGGCGACGAGGCGGGTGCCCAGATCCAGTTGCTCGAGGAGGGCTGGGACCAGCGCGCACCGATAGGTTGGAACATGAAGGACCCGACTCCGGTCGCCAAGACGGTGTGCGCGCTGCTGTCCGAGTGGCTGCCGGCAACCACCGGTGACATCATCTACGCCGACGGTGGCGCCCACACCCAATTGCTCTGACGCACTATGGAATTCGATGCGGTCCTGCTGCTGTCGTTCGGCGGGCCGGAAGGGCCCGAACAGGTCCGGCCGTTTCTGGAGAACGTCACCCGCGGCCGGAACGTGCCGCCGGAACGGCTCGATGACGTCGCCGAGCATTACCTTCACTTCGGTGGTGTCTCGCCGATCAACGGCATCAACCGTGCGCTGATAGCCGAGCTGGAGAAGCAACAGGAGCTGCCGGTCTACTTCGGCAACCGGAACTGGGCGCCCTTCATCGAGGACACAGTTGCGGCCATGCGCGACAACGGTATCCGTCGTGCGGCGACGTTCACCACATCAGCGTGGAGCGGCTACTCCAGCTGCACCCAGTATGTCGAGGACATCGCCCGGGCCCGGGCGGCGGCCGGTTCCGGCGCGCCCGAGCTGGTCAAGCTGCGTACCTATTTCGACCACCCGCTCTTCATCGAGATGTTCGCCGACGCGGTCACGGCGGCCGCCGCGACCGTGCCACGAGACGCACGCCTGGTCTTCACCGCCCATTCCATACCCGTCGGCGCCGATCAACGCTGCGGGCCCAACCTCTACAGCCGCCAAGTCGCCTATGCCGCAAGGCTTGTCGCCGCGGCGGCCGGATATGCCGAACACGACCTGGTGTGGCAGTCGCGCTCGGGCCCGCCGCAGGTGCCCTGGCTGGAGCCCGATGTCGGCGATCACCTTTCGGCACTGGCCGGAGCCGGCACCGAGGCGGTCATCGTCTGTCCCATCGGCTTCGTGGCCGACCACATCGAGGTGGTATGGGATCTCGATCATGAGTTGCGGCTGCAGGCCGACGAACTGGGCGTCGCGCTCGCCCGCGCCGGCACCCCGAATGCCGACCCTCGATTCGCCAGGCTGGCAATCGATTTGATCGACGAAGTACGCGAAGGCCGCGAGCCGGCGCGGATCGCCGGACCGGGTCCGGTACCGGGTTGCCTGGGCAGCGTCGACGGCGCACCGTGCCGTCCGCCGCACTGCGCGGCCGGCTAGTCCATCCAGGCCGAGTGCAGGATCGCGTCGACGGCGGCCATCCGTGCCGAACGCACCACGGCGGTCAACGGCCGCAGTGCGTCGGTTGCGATCTGACCCTGTGACGATGATTGGGTGCCAACCAGTTCCGGTGCGGCGGTCATACGGTCGGGCAGCCGGCTGAGCCCGGCGCTGACGGCGATGATCGCGTCGACGTGTGCCGCGTTCTCGAGCACCCGAAGCGCACGCGTCGGCGCATGATCGGGAACGCGGTGCTGGCGTTGCGATTCCAGCAACTGCTCGACCAGGCCGCGCGGATTGTCTACCCCGCTCGACGACCCCAGTCCCATCACGCTCAGCGCATCGGCGGCCGAGCGCACCGCTGACTTCAGCTCGTATTCGGCGCCGCCGAGATCGTGGTAGTCAGAGGCCGGCGGGCCGGGCAGCGAATACACCATCCATGTCAGCGCACACAATTCCGGCTCGTCATCACTGTCTTCGCTGTCGCTGTACGTGAAATCGGGGACAAGGCCGATAGCGGTGCGCGAATCGGTCGGATGACTGATGATCACGGCTTCACCGGCGGCCATCGCGTCGGTCGCAAACTGTGTTCCGGCGAAAAGACCCCGCACGTCGCCGGGCACCGGCAGGACCACGTTGATCGTGCCGCGCAGCGAGCCCGTGGAGCGACCAACCGCGCCGCGCAGCGTCTGCAGCAGACACACCGTTCCGGCGTCGTTCACATCGGGCCACGGCAGACCGGTGTGGCCCGCCGCCACCGCATCATACGCTGCTACCGATTGCCTTGGCGCCCATAGTGATAACGCGTCCAGGACGTCGTCGGGCGCCGCCTTGCCGGCGAGCCAGGCGTTGGCCCACATGGACAGCGAAACACTCGGGCACCACATGACCTCGCAGTGTAGTTGTTCGCCGCAATCGAAGTGGATCACGCGTATTCTGTGCCCATGCCCGCCGCGCTGATCTGGTTGATCGCCGCGCTGGTGCTCGCCGGCGCCGAGGCTCTCACCGGAGACATGTTTCTGCTGATGCTGGGCGGTGGCGCGCTGGCCGCGGCCGGTGCCAGCTGGCTCACCGACTGGCCGGTCTGGGCCGACGGACTGGTGTTCCTCATCGTCTCGGTGTTGCTGCTGTCGGTGGTGCGGCCCGAGCTCAGGCGGCGGCTGACGCCGGCCAAGGCTCCGGCCATGGGCATCAAAGCGCTCGAGGGCAGGAACGCGTTGGTGCTTGACCGGGTGGCCCGCGACGAGGGTCAGGTGAAGCTGGACGGTCAGGTGTGGACGGCGCGCCCGCTCAATGACGGGGACGTCTACGAACCCGGGCAGTCGGTCACCGTCGTCAAGATCGACGGTGCCACCGCGGTGGTGTTTCAGAGTTTGTAGGGCTTTCGAGAAAGGGAATCCCGGTGGAAGGTGCGGTAGCTGGTCTGGTGTTGCTGGCCGTTCTGGTGATCTTCGCGATCATCGTGGTGGCCAAGTCGGTTGCGTTGATTCCGCAGGCCGAGGCCGCGGTCATCGAGCGGTTGGGCCGCTACAGCCGTACGGTCAGCGGTCAGCTGACCCTGTTGGTGCCGTTTATCGACCGGGTGCGGGCCCGGGTGGACCTGCGCGAGCGCGTTGTCTCGTTCCCGCCGCAGCCCGTCATCACCGAGGACAACCTGACCCTCAACATCGATACCGTCGTCTACTTCCAGGTCACCGTGCCGCAGGCGGCGGTCTACGAGATCAGCAACTACATCGTCGGCGTCGAGCAGCTGACCACCACCACGCTGCGCAACGTCGTCGGCGGCATGACCCTCGAGCAGACCCTGACCTCCCGCGACCAGATCAACGCACAGCTGCGCGGCGTGCTCGACGAGGCGACCGGCCGGTGGGGTCTGCGTGTCGCTCGGGTGGAGTTGCGCAGCATCGACCCGCCGCCGTCGATTCAGGCGTCCATGGAGAAGCAGATGAAGGCCGACCGCGAAAAGCGCGCCATGATCCTGACGGCCGAAGGCACCCGGCAGGCGGCCATCATGCAGGCGGAGGGGCAGAAAGCGTCCCAGATCCTGGCCGCTGAGGGTGCCAAGCAGGCGGCGATCCTGTCCGCCGAAGCCGATCGGCAGTCCCGGGTGCTGCGCGCCCAGGGTGAGCGCGCCGCGGCCTATCTGCGGGCGCAGGGGCAGGCCAAGGCCATCGAGAAGACCTTCGCCGCGATCAAAGCCGGCCGGCCCACGCCCGAGATGCTGGCCTACCAGTACCTGCAGACGCTGCCGGAGATGGCGCGCGGGGACGCCAACAAGGTGTGGGTGGTACCCAGCGATTTCAACGCGGCGCTGCAGGGCTTCACCCGTCTGCTCGGCAAGCCCGGTGAAGATGGTGTCTTCCGGTTCGAGCCGTCCCCGGTCGACGATCAGCCCAGGCACGCCGCCGACGCCGACGACGCCGAGGTCGCGGACTGGTTCTCCACCGAGACCGACCCGACGGTCGCACAGGCGGTGGCAAAGGCGGAGGCGATCGCCAACAAGCCGGTGGATCGCCCGCTGGGCGCGCCCCCGGAGTTGCGTCAATAGGATTGACGGATGAGCACCCTGAGTTCACCGAAAACCTATGCCGCGCTGGCAACTTTTCATGCCGTAGACGCGGTGGCGTGCGCCGTGCAGGTGCCCCCGATCAAGAAGGTGCTGGACACCGTGGAGGTTCCGGAGAACGTCCGCCCTGTCCTGCCGGTGGTCAAGGCCGCCGCCGCGGTGGGGCTGGCGTCGGTCACCCGGTTTCCGGGCCTGGCCAGGCTGACCACGGCGATGCTCACCGTCTATTTCGTGCTGGCTGTGGGTGCCCACGTCCGCGTGCGGGACAAGGTGACCAATGCTCTTCCGGCGGTGTTGTTCCTGGCCCTGTTCGCCGCGATGACGGCCAAGGGGCCCGAGAATAGTTAGTCCCGCCGCAGCTCGACCATCGGCAGGGGGGCGCCGGCGTCGGTAATCGGCGCGCCGAGGGTCTCCTCGAGCACGTGCTTGAACTCCCCCCACGCGCGCGGATGGCGCTCGCGGTAGCTCGCCAACACCCGATCGACGTCCTGCTGGCCGAGCACCCGTGCGGTGGCGGGCGCCGGTGCGTGGCTGCCTACGTAGATCCGTACCCGCGGGTTGGCCTCAATGTTGCGGAACCACTGAGCTTTTCGGCCAAACCCTGACGGGACGACATAGCTGTCGGGGCCGGGACGGTCGACCACTTCCAACACGACGTAGCGGGGCCGGCCCGACTTGCGGCCGGTGTGCTCGAGCATCAGCGTGCGGGATCCGAAGAGCGCCCCGGCGCGTGCCCGGTAGATCCAGATCGGTGCGCGCACCAGGCGGCGGGAGCGCAACAGCCGTGCCCCGGCCCGGGCTAACGCGTGAGATGTCATATGTGCCTCCCCTCTTAACGAGGGTGCCACGCGCTCCTTGCCCCGGCTGGTCGCGAGGGTGCGCAGATGTACAGAGACACGCCGTCGGGCGTGGCATTCTGCGCACCCTCGCGAAGCCGAAGTGGGCTACCGCGGCGCGGCCGGCGTCGCGCTAGGCCCGGCCGACGGCGGCGCCGGCACCTGGCCCGGTTGGGGCGGCTGGGCACCCGGGCCACCCGGCGCCATCGGCGGCGGGCCGCCGGGGAAGGGCGGCCGCAGGCCGGGGCCACCCGGCCCCATCGGCGGCGCCATTCCCAGCGGGCCCTTCGGCCCGGCCATCGGCCCTCCGGGACCGCCCGGACCGCCCGGTCCACCCGGTCCCGGGAAACCGAAGTGCGACGAGCCGGGCGGGCCGAAGCCCGGCCCCGGCGGCGGCGGGGGAGGCCCGAAACCGAAGGCCATGATCAGAAACGCGGCGCCCGCGGTGAAAACAGCACCGAAAAGCCCACCGAGAAGCCCGGCGCCGAGCACCACGCGGGTAGAGAAGTGGCGCTTCTGCGCCACTACCGGTGCTGCGGGCACCGGGGCGGGTGGCGCGGTCGCGGGGACGGCGGCTGACGGGTCAGTCGTCGGGGTGTCGTCGGAGGTCATGCGACTCCTCACGTCGTTGAATGGTTGGTGATCGCGACGGTAGAAGCCGAACTTGAAGTGGATCTGAAGAAATCAGGGCGGTCCGGGCAGCGGAGGCCGGCTGGGGAGCAGACTGGCCGGCGCGGATGTCGGGGGTGCGCTCGGCGGCTGGGTTGGCACAGCAGTCGAGAACTGCGGGTACGGCGGCGGGGGTAGCTCGACGCGGACCGTGAAGACCAGGCCGGTCACTGCGAACGCGGCGGCCGCGCCGAGTGCCGCGCCGGCGATCCCGGCGCCGACCAGCGCGCCGGTGGAATAGCGGCGAGGAGGTGCGGGAGTGATGGTGCGGTCGGAGGTCATAGGGGGATTGTGCGCCGTCAGCGGGAAATGCGGCCGGAAATTCGCGGGCACGTCGAGCTCGCGACTAAGAATGGGGGCATGACGGACAGCCGGTCGGCGACGGACCAGTTCAGTGTCGGCACTCCGCGTGTGCTGGTGGTCGAGGACTCCGAAACTATTCGTGAGATGGTCAGCGAGGCATTGGCCGATGCCGGATATCACACCGACACCCGTTGCGATGGAACAGGATTGGAAGAGACGCTGGCGGGTCTGCGGCCCGATCTGGTGGTGCTCGACGTGATGCTGCCGGGCCGGGACGGGTTCGAACTCATCGATGTGGTCCGCGAATACGGTGAGGTCGGGATCGTGTTGATCACCGCGCGTGACGGGCTGCCGGACCGGTTGCGCGGCCTCGACGGCGGCGCCGACGACTACGTGGTCAAACCCTTCGAACTCGCCGAACTGGTATCGCGGGTCGGCGCTGTGCTGCGGCGGCGGGGACGCCTGCCCAAAGTGGTGCAGTTCGGCGACGTGATCCTCGACGTCGACGCCGGGGTGGCGGCGCGCGACGGGCACCCCCTGGACCTGACCGCCACCGAATTGCGGTTGCTGGAATTCCTGGTCGAACAGCGCGGCCGGATCGTCAGCGCCCACCAGATCCTGAACGCGGTCTGGGGTTACGACGCCTACGACGCGAACCTGGTGCAGGTGCACGTCAGCAGCCTGCGGCGCAAACTCGAAACGCACGGACCCCGGATTCTGCAGACCGTGCGCGGCATCGGGTACCGCCTGCAGTCGCAGCGATCATGACCACCGACCCGACGACCGCCACCCCGTCACTGCAGCGCCGGGTGGTGCTGCTGGTGGTGGCGCTGCTCGCCGCCCTGTTGGCGGTGCTCGGCGTGACCATCGACTTCACCCTGGGCATGCAGGCCCAACGCAGTCTGCACGACCGCCTGCTTGCCGCCACGTCGCGGGCCGACGCCCTGGTCGCCGCTAATACGCCGCCGGATCTGCTGGCCGCTCAGCTCAACGGCGGCACCGTGCGGGCGTTGGTGGTGCTCTCCGACGGCGCGAAATATGGCGACCCGGGCATCAGCCCCGACATCAAAGCGGGATCGGTGGTACCGCCACCCGGCCCACCGCCGCCACCCGGCCCGATGCCGATGCCGCCGTCAGGTCCGGTGCTGCTGCCTCCGCCACCGCCGCCGGGACCCCCGCCTGACGGCACGGCCATGGTGGTGGTGCATCCGTTGCCCGACGGCGCCCGGCTGATCCTGGTCGCGGACACCACTCAGACCACCCAGGTGACCCGGCAGCTGCGGCAGCTGATGATCGGCGCCGGACTGGTGACGCTGCTGGTGGCGGCACTGCTGCTGATCGCCGTCAGCAAGGCGGCCCTGCGGCCCTTGGACCGGTTGACGACCCTGGCCAGGGACATCGCCACCGGCGATCGAGGCCGACGGCTGCGTCCGTCCCGGGTCGACACCGAGTTGGGCCGGGCCGCTAGCGCTTTCGACGAAATGTTGGATGCCCTGGAGGATTCGGAGCTGCGGGCCCGGCAGGCTGCCGAGACCGCGCAGCGGGCCGAAGCCGCGACCCGTCAGTTTCTGGTCGATGCCGCGCACGAGTTGCGCACCCCGATCGCGGGAATGCAGGCGGCCGCAGAACAGCTGGCCGCCCACGAGAGCGACTCGGCGGCGAGTGCGCAGTACCGGCGGGCCAGCCTGTTGCAGTCCGATGCCCGGCGGGCGGGACGGCTGGTCGCCGACATGCTGGACCTGAGTCGCATCGACGCGGGGCTGCCGCTCGACGTCCAGGACACCGACCTGGCGGCCATCGCCGAGGCCGAGGCGCAGCGCGCCGCGATGCTGGCTCCGCAGCTTTCCGTCGTGCGGACCGGCCTGCCGCAGCTGAGTGTCCGGGCGGATCCCACGCGCGTCGCGCAAATCCTGTCCAACCTGCTGGACAACGCCCGCCGGCACACTCCGGCCGACGGCGTCATCACCGTCGACGTGACCGCGGACGCCGCGGCGGCGCAGGTGACTGTCACCGACACCGGACCGGGCATCCCCGACGACGAGCGTTACCGTGTTTTCGAGCGGTTGGTGCGCCTGGACGCCGCACGTGCCCGCGACCATGGCGGGGCCGGGCTGGGACTCTCGATCGCGCGCGCCCTGGCCCGCGCGCACGGCGGTGACCTGGTGTGCCTGCCGCACGACGGAGGCGCGCAGTTCAGGCTGAGCCTGCCGTTGGGCTGACTGGCCCGGGTCCGCGTCGAGATTGCAGTGACGGCTGTGCGTTGCGCTCAAGGCGCAACCGTGGTCGCGATTTCGCCGTCACGGGGACGGAGCCGCGTCAGTCCGTCACCACTGTCAGTCCCCACTGGTCGAGCCACGGCCGCACCAGTTCGGCGACGGAAAACGTTGCGGGGCGCGAACATCCGGGATTGGGGTCATTGGCTCGCCCGCCGCGGATGTGTATTCCCACCGCCGCCGCGCCGTCGGGCTGGATGAGGTAGACGGGCCCGCCGGAGTCGCCACACTGGCTGGCCGCCAGGAACACCACCTTGCTCTCGGTGACTTCGGTGACCTGACCGCATTCGACCCGGCCCGTCTTCATCCCGAATTTGCACAGCTGCTCGCCGACCTGGACATCGCCGGCCACCCGGGCGACCGGCATCGACCCCGCGATTGACGCGGTCCGGGGAACGGTGTCGGAGTCCAGAGTGATGAGCCCCATGTCGTGGGCCTCGCCGCGCGTGCCCTCGCTGACGGTCTGGGTGAACGTGCCCACGCTCTGGTACGGACCGCCACCGGCATTCATGCTCACCCGGCTGGCCTCGCCGGGCTTGTTGCAGTGACCCGCGGTGAGCAACCCGGTCTCGCCGCCGGCGCTGCGCACCAGAAACCCTGCGGTACAGGCCATTCCGCCAGTGCCGTCGGCAAAGGTGACGGCGACGGCGGTCCCGGGGCCGATCGTGGGCAGAGGCGGCAGTTCGACGAGGGGCTGCGCGGTGGGCTTCCTGACACCGGGCACGAAGATGGCGGCCACGAACGCTGCCGCGCTCAACAGCGCGACGAACGACAATCGCCAGCTGTAGACGCGTGACTGTCCGCGCGCCAGCAACGGCCAGGACGCCACCACCAGCGACACCAACGCCCCGGCCAGCAGCGCGAGCGTGCGCAGGAACTGCGCCTGTGACATCAGAAAAGACCCTGCGCGGGCAGGTCAGGCGTCAGGGCGTGACCGCCGGTTCGTGCTCCGGCTCGGAGACATCTGCCGCCTGGGTGCTGTGCCGGTGGTGTTGCCGGTACTGGTGGATCTCGTAGCCCAGCCCGCACAACCCGAGCGCCCCGGTGCACACCGACACCAGCACCAGCAGCGGGTTGGCATCCCCGGCGAACGCGTTGCCCAGGATCACCACGGCCGCGGTACCGGGCAACAGGCCGGCCACCGTCGACCACGTGTAGGGCATCACCCGCACGGCCGAGGCGCCGGCGGCGTAGTTGATCGCCGAGAACGGCACGAAAGGAATGAACCGTAGCGACAGGATGGCCAGCCAGCCTCGCTCGCGCAGTCGCTGATCAAGGCGCCCGATCGTGCGGCTGCGCACCAGGCGGTTGAGCCGCCAGCCGGTCGCGCGGATGAGCAGTGTCGCCAGAACGGCGCTGGCGGTGCTGGCCGTCACCGCGATGGCCACGCCGATCACCGGTCCGAACAGCAGGCCGGCAGCCAGGGTGAACGCGGTGCGGGGGAAGGGGGGCACGGTGACGACCGTATGCACCAGCCAGAACACCAGCGGGAACCACGGTCCCAGTGAGCGGGCCCAGTCGCGCATTTCCATCGCCGTAGGCAGTGGGACCAGCAGCGCCACCGCCACCAGGACTGTGATTCCCACCACGGTTGCGATAAGTCGCGGCACCGATGCCTGACGCGCCGCCGAGATCAGAGCGAGGGCGATGCCGCGCACCGTATCGGTGGTTTTGCTGATCGCGGCGGTCGTCACGGATATCAAGCGTACGGGGCGAAAATGAATATCGAGTTTCCCGGGGCTGGCGTTTCGTCGCGGTGGTGTTCCGCTCGGCGGCACCTCGATTCCTAAAATTTGGTGCCCATCAATTAGCCTTATTAGCCAAGCGACAAGCCGGAAGTGAGCCGAAGCAAGACTGCCTATTGCTGCGGAAACAGGAGTAAATCGGTGTCCATTGACGTACCCGAACTCGCCGACCTAGAACAGGTTCGCGGGCGCTGGCGCAGTGCGGTTGCCGGTGTGTTGGCCAAGAGCGCCCGAGTCGATCCCGCCGAGCTGGGCGATCACCCGGAGCAGCGCCTAGAGACCCCGACCTACGACGGGTTCGTCATCCGGCCGCTGTACACCGCATTCGACGAATTGCCCGAGCCGCCGCTGCCCGGGCAATGGCCGTTTGTGCGTGGCGGTGACCCGTCGCGCGACGTCAAGTCCGGCTGGAAGGTCGTCGAGGCGTTCCCCCTGCCCGGGGTGTCGGTAGGTGAGGCCAACGCAGCGTTGCTGGCCGCGCTCGGCGAGGGGGTCAGCGGGCTGCTGCTGCGGGTCGGGGAGTCCGGTGTGGCTCCCGACCAGCTGGCGGGTCTGCTCGACGGTGTGTACCTGAGCATGGCTCCGGTCATCATCGACGCCGGGGCCGACTACGTCGCGGCCGCCGACGCCATGTTTGCGCTGGCTGAGCAGGTGGAGGCCGATCAGCGCGCGCTGGTGTCGGTGGATCTGGGCGCCGACCCGCTGACCGCGACGCTCAGTGAGCGCGACGCCCCGACGCTCGAGGACGTCGTCGCGGTAGCGAAGCGCGCCGCCGACCAGCATGGCGTGCGCGCGATCACGGTCGACGGACCTGCTTTCCACAACCTGGGCGCCACCGCCGCCTGGGAACTCGGCGCGACGATCGCGGCGGCGGTCGCCTACCTGAGGGCGCTCACCGAAGCCGGGCTGCCGGTGCAGCAGGCGCTGCGTCAGATCAGCTTCCGGCTTGCCGCCGACGACGACCAGTTCATGACGCTGGCCAAGATGCGTGCCGTGCGTCAGCTGTGGGCGCGGGTGGCCGAGGTGGCCGGAGAGGCCGACAGCGGCGCGGCCGTCGTGCACGCGGAGACGTCGTTGCCGATGATGACCCAGCGCGACCCCTGGGTGAACATGCTGCGCTGCACGCTGGCGGCCTTCGGCGCGGGTGTCGGTGGCGCCGACACGGTGCTGGTCTACGCCTTCGACGTGTCCATCCCCGGCGGCTGGCCGGGCACGGCCACCAGCTTCGCGCGCCGGATCGCCCGCAACACCCAGTTGCTGCTGCTCGAGGAGTCGCACGTGGGCCGGGTCCTCGACCCGGCCGGCGGGTCGTGGTTCGTCGAGGACCTTACCAAGCAGCTGGCCGAGCGGGCCTGGGAGCACTTCCAGTCCATCGAGTCGCACGGCGGGTTCGTCGATGCGCACGACTACCTGGCCGCACAGATCGGCGAGCTGGCTGCCCGGCGCGCCGACGACATCGCGCACCGCCGCATCGCGATCACCGGCGTCAACGAATTTCCTAACCTCGGCGAAGCTCCTCTGCCACAAGGTGATTCACTCGGCAGAGCGGGCCACGTGGTGCGCTACGCCGCGGAGTTCGAGGCGCTGCGCGACCGCTCGGACGCCTATCTCGCCGAGCATGACGCGCGCCCACAGGTGTTGCTGCTGCCACTGGGACCGCTGGCCGAACACAACGTCCGCACCACGTTCGCGGCAAACCTGTTGGCGTCCGGTGGCATCGAAGCGGTCAACCCCGGCACCGTCGACGCCGCGAGCGTCGCGCAGGCCGCCCTGGCGGCGGGGTCGCCGAAGGTGGCGGTCATCTGCGGCACCGACAAGCGCTACCCCGATGAAGTGTCCGGCGTGGTGCAGGCCGCGCACGATGCCGGCATCGAGCGGGTGTACCTGGCCGGGCCGGAGAAAGCCGTGGGCGATGCCGAGCACCGCCCCGACGAGTACTTGACAGCGAAAATCAATGCAGTCGAAGCGCTTTCGAATCTGCTCACCAGGTTGGGGGCATAACGGTGACGGCCACAGTTCCTTCAATCGGTAGCTTCGCCGACGTTCCGCTGCACAGTGAACGCAGCGCGCCGAAACCCACGGCCGCCGCCGTGGATGAGCACATCGCCGCCGCGGCCAAGGCCCACTGGTACACCCCCGAGCAACTGCAGTGGCAGACACCGGAAGGCATCGACGTCAAGCCGGTATACATCTCCGAAGACCGGGCGGCGGCCGGTGAAGAAGGCTACCCGCTCAACACTTTTCCGGGCGAGGTGCCGTTCCTGCGCGGGCCGTATCCGACGATGTACGTCAACCAGCCGTGGACCATCCGCCAGTACGCCGGATTCTCTACCGCCGCGGAGTCCAACGCCTTCTACCGGCGCAACCTGGCCGCGGGTCAGAAGGGTCTGTCGGTGGCCTTCGACCTGGCGACTCACCGTGGCTACGATTCCGACCATCCGCGCGTCCAGGGTGATGTCGGAATGGCCGGTGTGGCAATCGATTCCATCCTCGACATGCGTCAGCTGTTCGACGGCATCGACCTGTCCTCGGTGTCGGTGTCGATGACCATGAACGGCGCAGTGCTGCCGATCCTGGCGCTCTACGTAGTGGCAGCCGAGGAGCAGGGGGTGCCGCCGGAGAAGCTGGCCGGCACCATCCAGAACGACATCCTCAAAGAGTTCATGGTCCGCAACACCTACATCTACCCGCCCAAGCCGTCGATGCGGATCATCTCCGACATCTTCGCCTACACCAGCGCCAAGATGCCGAAGTTCAACTCCATCTCAATCTCCGGTTACCACATCCAAGAAGCCGGTGCCACAGCAGATTTGGAGCTCGCCTACACCCTGGCCGACGGTGTCGAGTACATCAAGGCGGGTCTGGACGCCGGCCTGGACATCGACAAGTTCGCGCCCCGTCTCTCGTTCTTCTGGGGCATCGGGATGAACTTCTTCATGGAGGTCGCCAAGCTGCGGGCCGGCCGGTTGCTGTGGAGCGAGCTGGTGGCCAAGTTCGATCCCAAGAGCGCGAAATCGCTGTCGTTGCGCACCCATTCGCAGACCTCGGGCTGGTCGCTGACCGCCCAGGACGTGTTCAACAACGTCGCCCGGACGTGCATCGAGGCGATGGCCGCGACCCAGGGCCACACCCAGTCGTTGCACACCAACGCACTGGACGAGGCGCTGGCGCTGCCGACGGATTTCTCCGCCCGCATCGCGCGCAACACTCAGCTGGTGCTGCAGCAGGAGTCGGGCACCACCCGGCCGATCGACCCGTGGGCGGGTTCGTATTACGTGGAGTGGCTGACTCATCAGCTCGCGCAGAAGGCGCGCGCCCACATCGAGGAGGTCGCCGAGTACGGCGGCATGGCCCAGGCGATCGGCGAAGGCATCCCGAAGCTGCGCATCGAGGAGGCGGCCGCGCGCACCCAGGCCCGCATCGACTCCGGCCAGCAGCCGGTGATCGGGGTGAACAAGTACCAGGTGGTCGAGGACCAAGAGATCGAGGTGCTCAAGGTCGAGAACAGCCGGGTGCGCGCCGAGCAGTTGGCCAAACTCGAACAGCTGCGGGCCGACCGGGACGCCGACGCGGTCGCGGCCGCTCTGGCCGAGTTGAGCCGTGCTGCCGCGGCCAGCGGCCCGGCCGGTGAAGACGGGTTGGGCAACAACCTGATGGCTCTGGCCATCAACGCGGCGCGCGCCAAGGCGACGGTGGGGGAGATCTCGGACGCGCTGGAGAAGGTCTACGGACGTCACCAGGCTGAGATCCGCACCATCGCCGGCGTCTACCGTGACGAGGTGGGAACGGCCCCGAACATCGCCAAAGCAACCGAACTCGTCGAGAAGTTCGCCGAGGCCGACGGCCGACGGCCCCGGATCCTGATCGCCAAGATGGGCCAGGACGGACACGACCGCGGTCAGAAGGTGATCGCGACGGCGTTCGCCGACATCGGGTTCGACGTCGACGTCGGTTCGTTGTTCTCCACCCCGGAAGAGGTCGCCCGACAGGCCGCTGACAACGACGTGCACGTCGTCGGGGTGTCGTCGCTGGCCGCCGGGCACCTGACCCTGGTGCCGGCGTTGCGCGACGCATTGGCCGAGGTCGGGCGCCCGGACATCATGATCGTGGTCGGCGGGGTCATCCCGCCCGGCGACTTCGACGAGCTGTACCAGGCGGGGGCCGCCGCCATCTATCCGCCGGGGACGGTGATCGCCGACTCCGCGATCGGCCTGCTGCACAAGCTGGCCGACCGGCTGGGATATGACCTGGATTAGTGCGCGTGTGACGACTCTTACGTCCGCTCAGGGTGGCCCTGCGGTGAAAGGCGCGCCGAGACTGAAACTACGCACACCCTCCTCGGCGTGTCTTGTGTCTGGATTCAGTGTCGACGCAACCGCGGGGTGGGCCCGGGCATGAACCTCGAGGAACTGGCCGAGGCGATTCGCTCCGGTGACCGCGCCGCGCTGCCGCGGGCCATCACCATGCTGGAATCCACCCGCGCCGACCATCGCGAGAACTCCCAGCGGCTGCTGCTGGCCCTGCTGCCGGATGCCGGCAACGCGCACCGGGTCGGGATCACCGGGGTGCCCGGGGTGGGCAAATCCACCACCATCGAAGCCCTGGGCATGCACCTGATCGAACAGGGGCACAAGGTCGCGGTGCTGGCTGTGGACCCTTCGTCCACTCGCACCGGGGGGTCGATTCTGGGTGACAAGACCCGCATGGCTCGCCTCTCGACGCACCCCCACGCCTACGTCCGGCCGTCTCCGACATCCGGAACCCTCGGCGGGGTAGCAAAGGCCACCCGGGAAACCGTTGTCCTGTTGGAGGCGGCGGGTTTTGACGTGATCCTGATCGAGACCGTCGGGGTGGGGCAGTCCGAGGTGGCGGTGGCCAATATGGTCGACACCTTCGTGCTGCTCACCCTGGCGCGCACCGGGGATCAGTTGCAGGGCATCAAGAAGGGCGTGCTGGAGCTCGCCGACATCGTCGTGGTGAACAAGGCCGACGGTGAGCACCTCAAGGACGCGCGGCTGGCGGCCCGAGAGCTTGCCGGAGCGATCCGGTTGATCCATCCGCGTGAATCGCTGTGGCGGCCACCAGTTCTCACGATGAGCGCAGTCGAAGGCACCGGCCTGGCCGAGCTGTGGGAAACCATTGAGAAGCACCGCGAAGTGCTCACCGAAGCCGGCCAGTTCGAGGCGCGCCGCCGCGAGCAGCAGGTTGACTGGACCTGGCAGATGGTCCGCGACACCGTGCTGGACCGGGTGCTGTCCAACCCAGAGGTGCGCAAGATCCGCCGGGACGTGGAACGTCAGGTGCGCGACGGCGAGCTGACGCCGGCCCTAGCCGCCCAGCAAATACTTGAGATCGCAACGACCTAACGGAAAGGTAAATTTGTCCTTGTTTGCCCCTCGACTCTACGAAAGCGAAGTAAATTCAAAGCCGTGACGGTAGACATCGGAGTCAATCGCCGCGCTGTTCCTTCTCACGATGCCCCTGACGCAGGGCATGGTGTGTTCGGTGCCGCGGACTCCCACTTTGGTTGCGTCGTTCGTGCATTCTCGACCATGTTCCCTGGTCACCGCTTCGGCGGCGGGGCGCTGGCGGTCTATCTCGACGGGCAACCCGTCGTCGATGTCTGGAAGGGCTGGGCGGACCGCGACGGCAAGGTGCCGTGGTCGGCGGACTCCGCCCCGATGGTCTTCTCGGCCACCAAAGGCATGGCGGCCACGGTGATTCACCGCCTGGCCGACCGCGGGTTGATCGACTACGACGCACCGGTCGCCGAGTACTGGCATTCCTTCGGTGCCAATGGCAAGGCGAACATGACGGTTCGCGAGGTCATGAAGCACACCGCCGGCCTGTCGGGTCTGCGCGGTGCCAAGCAGGAGGAGTTGCTGGACCACGTCCTGATGGAGGAGCGGCTGGCCGCGGCGTCTCCGGGACGGCTGTTGGGCAAACCGGCATATCACGCGCTGACGTTCGGCTGGCTGATGTCCGGGCTCGCCCGCGCGGTCACCGGCAAGGACATGCGCGTGCTGTTCCGGGAGGAAACGGCGGCCACCTTCGGCGCGTCGATCGTCAACCCCACCCCCGGCACACCGGAGGGTCCGTGGCTGCGCACCGGGGACTCCGGGTTCTACTCCGAGGGCGAGCTCTTCATTCTCGGTCGCATCAAGGACCTGCTGATCGTGTACGGGCGCAACCACTCGCCCGACGACATCGAGGCGACCATCCAGACGGTCAGTCCGGGTAGGTGCGTGGCGATCGCGGTTCCGCAGGACGGCGTCGAGAAACTCGTCACCATCATCGAACTCAAGCAGAAGGACGAATCTCCGGAGGAGGCGGCGGAGCGTTTCAGCTTCATCAAACGTGAAGTCACGTCGGCGATTTCGAAGGCTCACGGCCTGAGTGCGTCCGACATCGTGCTGGTTGCCCAGGGTTCGATTCCGATCACCACCAGTGGCAAACCCCGCCGCGCGCAGTGCGGGGAACTCTACCGCCGGGGCGAGTTCGTTCGGTTGGACGCTTAGCTCTTACACGCCAACGTTATTGGCGGCGCCGAGCGGAAGTACCGCCAACGCCATGACCACCCACATGAACACGGTGACGGTCCGGTGTGACGTTGCCCGCTCGATTTCCGGACGGGTGATCGCGTAGGCGATGTATACGAGTTCGACGTCGGCGGAAACGATGATCCACCAACGGGTCCAATCCACACCCGTGGCGAATATCGGTACGAACAGAGCTGCCGCCACCGCCACCAGTATGGGATTGCTCTTCAGGGTGCTGAGGAGAACTCGGATCGGAACGGCCGACAAGTATCGGACGATCCACATCGTGCCCAGGAAGAAGATCAGTCCGAGCAGGAACGAACCGAGTAACCGCGCGACGCCGTAGCCGGCCACCAACCCCATCGCGGCGTTCGTGTCGGCATCAAGAATCGGCAGCGCGTTCTCGCACACCCAGTCGTGAAAGTCCGTCTGGCTTTCGATTCGGCCGAGCACGTAATCGACCGCCGCGCCAGGCGTTTTGGTGACCGCCCATGGGTTGTCAATGTTTCCGTGGGGGAGTTGACCGCACAGTTTGGCAGCGACATCACGGTGCCCGAAGGCGGCTACCGCGAGCGTGGACAGAAGTCCGGGTCCCACCGCCAGAGCGGCGCAGAGGCGCTTGGCGGCACGTGTTGTTTCCTTCGGAAGCACCACTATCGCCAGCACCGCGCCCAGCGCCAGTTGCAGGGGAATCGCTTCGTGCAGCAGTGCCAGAACGGCCGTGACGCTTCCGTACGTCGCGCTGAGATACGCTGTGGCACGCAGAGTTTGGCACCTGGTGAGGCCCAGGATGTAAGCCAGCAGCGCGGACATGCCGAACAGTTCCGGGTGGGGAGAATACAGTGCGTAGGACAGCGCAAAGGGCAGTACCGGTATCGCCAGAGCTAACATCGTGCGCCGCGCGCATCCGACGCCCGCAGACGTCGCCCGCCGCATGAATAGAGCCACGACCGTCAACCACACGACCGTCGACGCCCAAAGCAGCGTATAGGCGGCCGGAAAGTAACACGAGTCAGGCAGCCAGGAAATGATTTCACCGCCCAGCCCGCGGCGTACGAAGCCGAACTCATAGTTTGGGACGTAATACGTCAGCCAGAAGATGGCATTCGAAAAGCCAACGGCCACCACGTACAGATGCAACAACGCCCATGCCGTAGTCCAACCCATGACCACCGAGAAGACCCTGCGTTGCTGCGCCGCCGGGGTTCGAACAGCCGGCAAGGTTGCCCACTGGGCGGATTTGCTCGGCGGATGAGTAACCATCGTCCGTCTCCCCGGTTCGGCCGCGGAAACTCGCGGCGCTGCGCCAGAGAATCGTCACTCGCGCGCGGTGAGACGAACTACGTAGTGCGCTACTGCAATCCGCCGGAGGTCGGCGACCAGCTACCCAGCTTCGATGGCTGCGTCAGGTAGCTAGATGGCGAGGAGCGGGCTCAGGTGATGACCGGGGTATCCGGCTTCGGCCGCACCGCATCGACCCGGCGGTCACCGTTCGACTCTTGTTGCAGCTCTTCGTAACCCGGCATATCTGCGAGACCGAACAGCGGCAATGAATGGGTCAGCAGTTGATCGACCTGTTGCTTGCCCAGGCGCATCTCTTTCGCCCTGCGCTTGCGTTTGGTCTGCGATGCGCACTTCGACAGGTCGTAGTCGGGCACGGTACTGAGGCCGAACAGTGGTAGTGAGTGGGCCGGCAGCAGGTCGATGGTGCTGCCCACCGGCCTGGGTTTCGGCACGCGAACCACTTTGGGTCGGGGCGGCGGAGCGGGCGCCTTGCCCGTGACGAACCGCTTGGTGCGGGCCAGCCACACGTCGGCCTGCTGCTCGAACTTGCTCTTCTTGCGATTCTTGTTGGTCCGGCCCATCTGTGAGGGCCACCAGTTCTTCTGGCCGATCATCGCCGCCAGCGCGGGAACGGTGATGGTGCGCACCAGGAACGTGTCGATGACGATGCCGATACCGATGGTGAAGCCGGCCTGAGCCATCGTGGTCACACTGGCGGCCAGTAGGCCGAACATGGACGCTGCGAAAATCAACCCCGCCGAGGTGATCACACCACCCGTCGAGCCCACGGTGCGGATGACGCCGACCCGCACGCCGTGCGGTGACTCATCTCTGATTCGCGAGATCAGCAACATGTTGTAGTCGGCGCCGACGGCGACCAACAGGATGAACGACAGTCCTGGCAGGCTCCAGTGCAGGTCCTTACCCAAGATCAACTGGAAGACGATGACGCCCAGGCCGAGGGCCGACAGGTACGAAACCAACACGGATGCAATCAGATACAGCGGCGCGATGACGGCCCGTAGCAGTGCCACCAGAATCAGGAACACGATGATGATCGTCGCGATGACGATGAACCGGATGTCGCTGTTGTAGTAGTCGCGGGTATCGGCCATCACAGTCGGCATGCCGATCAGGGCGATCTTGGCGTCCGACAATTCGGTGTTCGGTAACGCGGAGTTGGCGGTCTGCACGATCTTTCGGATCTGATTCATGCCCTCGACGGTGAAACCGTTGAGACCGCTCTGCACCAGGTACTGGGCCGCGTGACCGTCCGGCGACAGAAACGCCTGGGCGCCTTGTTTGAAGTCGTCACGGCTCAGGATCTGCGGTGGAATATTGAACCCGGCCATGTTCGGTCGTTCCGCGTCGCGCCGCATTCCCAGCAGGAAGTCGGAAGCCTCGTTGAGGCCGCCACCCATCTTCTTGACCTGATCGACCAGTGCCTGGACGCCGTCCGCCACGGCGCCGCTGCCGTCGGCCAGTGCCCCGGCCCCCTGCTGCAGTTGCGACAGCGTATTGGGCAGACCTTTCACCATCTTCATGGTGTTGACGATCTGCTTCAGTTGGTCGTCGAGTTTGCCTACCGTCTGCGCCAGCGTCTGGTACTGATCGGTCTGTTGCAACGTGACCGCGAACGCTTGGATCGAGCGGAGCAGGCCGTTGTTGCCGGACTCGACGATGGCCGCCAGTTGTCCGCGCGATCGCACACAAGCGGGGTCGGCGTTGCAGGACGGGCTTTCATTGAGGGCCGTCACCATGGGAGCGGCCCATACCGCCGTGGTTTGGGCATCGCTGACGGTCCCGCTCAAATTGTTGCCGAGCGCCCGCATGCGGCTGACAGCGCCGGACGCCTGGTCGAGCTGCTGGATGGTCTTGTCCCCACCCATCAGCTGCAGCATGTTCTGCAGCATGCTGACCAGCCCGGCCGAGCTGGCGACGGCCTCGTTGACCTGGCTCCGAATCTGGGCCAGGGCGTCCGCCAGTTGCCGGGAGCCGCCGACCAGATGGTCCAGCTCTCCTCCGTGTTCGGAGATGGCCGAGGATGCCTCGTTGAGCTTGCTGCCGACCTCACCGGCCTGGAACGACACCTTGGTCTCTTTCAGCGGTTCCCCGTTGGGCCGGGTGAGGCCGCGCACCATGACGATGTCGGGCAGGTCGGCGATCCGGCGCGACATCATTTCCAGGTCGGCCAGGGCGGCCGGAGTGCGCAGATCGCTCTTCGACTGGACGAACAGAACCATCGGGCTCATCGAGTTCATCGGGAAGTGACGATTCAGTGCGTTGAAGCCCCGGACGCTGTCCATGTCCTGCGGGACCGTCTTGAGGTCGTCGTAGTTGAACCGGATCAGGCTCGTGCTGCCGGCCAGTGCGAGCAGGATGACCAGGCTGCCGACCAGGTGAATCACGGGACGCCGGACGATGCGGGATCCCGAAATGCGCCAGAACCGAGTGGTCAGGTCGCGGCGCGGCTTGATCCAGCCGCGCCTGCCGACGATCACCAGGACCGCCGGCAGGAAGGTAGTCGCCGCGATCAGCGTCACGACGATGGAGATGGAGATCGCCGGCCCGACGGCCGAGAACACCTCCAGCTTGGTGAAGATCATCGCGAGGAAGGTGACGGCGACGGTGGCCGCCGAGGCGGCGATCACCTTGCCGATGGACATCAGCGCCTTTTTCACGGCGACGTCCGAGGCTTCACCTTGTCTCACGAAGTCGTGATATCGGCTGATCAGGAAGACGGCATAGTCCGTCCCGGCGCCGATCATGACGGCGCTCATGAACACGATGCTCTGCATGTTGACCACGAAGCCCATTTCGGCCAACGCGGACAAAAGACCCTGTGCACCGACGATGGACACCCCGATGGTGGCCAGTGGCATCATCATCGTGACCAGGTTGCGGTACACGATGATCAAGATGACGAGAACGCTGATGATCGTCCCCGTCTCGATGATCTGAACGTCCTCTTCGCCGATCTTCTGCACGTCGGCGACGGTGGCGACCGGTCCGCTCATGTAAGCGTTCAGCGAGGTTCCCGCGACCGTCTTCTTCGCGATCGCGGTGATGTTCCGCAGCGCCTGCTGGCTCTCGGGAGACGTTGCGTCACCGGGCAATTGGATCGGGAGGTTCCAGGCCTTCTTGTCTTTGCTCTCGAAGACTTCCCGCGCCTTCGGCGTGCCCAGGAAATCCTGCACCTGCATCTTGTCCGCCGTATCGGCCTGCAGGTTGTCGATCAGCTTGTGATAGGTCTCCTCGTCGGCGGCGCTCAAACCCTTCTCGTCGGTCAGGATGACCAGCAGCAGGGAGCCGCCCTTGCCGCCGACGCTGGCGCCGCCGCTGAAGGCCTTGGCCATCTCGTGCTGGGCGATCATGGTCGGCGCGTTGTCCGGAAGTTGCTTCGGCTCGTGCTTGGCGGCCTGGACCTGAAGGGGCGGGAAGGTCAGCACGAGAACCACTGCCACCGCGATCCAGGAGCCGATCACCAGCCACGGTTGCTTGACGACGAAGTCGCCAACGCGGTCGAAGATCCCCCCGACCTTGGCTTCGTCGTGCGATTTCACCTGCCGCGCCACGTAATCACCGTACAGGGAGGAGCGCTGGTCAGGTGGGGGAACGAAATATTCCGAAATTTCCGTGACTTCGCGTCCGCGGGCACACGCCACTGCCTGGCTGTGCCTCAAAGAACCTGATCAGCGCCATTATTTGAACAATCGGGAGTGGCTGTGAAACGCGTCACTGAGCGGAATTCAGCCACCCTGCGGGGTAGCTCCGCCGGCCGAAAGTTGGACGGATGTGCTTATCTGACGGGTGTCCAGCTTGGCGCTTTCGGCCCGCAGCGCGGGCGAGTCATGCGACACTCTCCCGGTGGCTCTCAGATACCGCCTGCAATCCAACCCCATCGTTGCCAAGCTCACCACGAAGTACTTCCTGCCGTTAGGCACCCGCCAGGTGGGCAATGATGTGGTCTTCTTCAACTTCGGCTACGAAGAGGACCCGCCGCTGGGTCTGCCCCTGTCGGACGCCGACGAACAGAACCGGTACGGCATTCAGCTGTACCACCAGACCGCCAGTC
This sequence comes from Mycobacterium sp. Z3061, assembly GCF_031583025.1. Taxonomy (NCBI): domain Bacteria; kingdom Bacillati; phylum Actinomycetota; class Actinomycetes; order Mycobacteriales; family Mycobacteriaceae; genus Mycobacterium; species Mycobacterium pumcae. Next base: position 2,941,316 of record NZ_CP134062.1, read on the forward strand.
AGATCGATCTCACCGGCAAGAAGGTGCTCGAAGTCAGCTGCGGTGCGGGCGGCGGAGCGTCCTACATCGTGCGCACGCTGGGTCCGGCGTCCTACACCGGCCTGGACTTGAACCCGGCCAGCATCGAGCTGTGCCAGAAGAGGCACAGGCTGCCGGGGCTGGACTTCGTCCAGGGCGACGCGATGAACCTGCCATTTCCCGACGAATCGTTCGACGTGCTGCTCAACGTCGAGGCCTCGCATCAGTATCCCGATTTCCCGAAGTTCCTCGAGGAAGTCGTGCGGGTCCTCCGCCCGGGCGGGCACTTCCTGTACACCGATTCGCGCCGCATCCCCCACATCGCGGGATGGGAGGCGGTGCTGGCTGCGGCGCCGCTGCGCAAGGTCTCCGAACGCGACATCGAAGCGGAGGCAAAGCGCGGGCTGGCCGCGATCACCCGGCGGACGCAGGAGCAGGTCGGCAACCGGGCGCCGGCCTTCGTGGGCGCGGTGACCCGCTATGCCGCCGGCCTGATGGACCGGGACCTGCGCAAGGACGGCGGCTTCACCTATCGCATCTACCACTTCGTGAAGGATTGACGGTCCCGCACGGATGCTTCGAGGGATGCTTCGACGATGAAGGCCGTCGTCGCCAGCTACGGCACCCGCGGCGATATCGAGCCGTGCGCCGCGGTGGGGCTGGAGCTGCAACGACGCGGCCACGACGTGCTGCTGGCGGTGCCGCCGAACCTGATCGACTTCGTCGAGTCGGCCGGGCTGGCGGCGGTCGCCTACGGGCTCCGTGACTCTCAGCAGGAGTTGGACGAGCAGTTTCTGCACAACGGGTGGCGGTTCCAGAACCCCGTCAAACTGGCGCGCGAGGCCATGGCGCCCGTCACCAGGGGCTGGGCGGAGCTGGCCGCGACGCTCGCACCAGTGGCGGCCGGCGCCGACGTGCTGTTGACTGGCCAGATCTACCAAGAGGTCGTCGCCAATGTCGCTGAGCGCTATGACATTCCGCTGACCGCACTGCATTTCTTTCCGATGCGGCCCAACGGTCAGGTCGCATTCCCGGCGCGCTTTCCCGCCCCGGTGGTGCGTGGCACCATGAAGACGCTTGACCAGCTGTACTGGCGGATGACCAAAGGTGTCGAGAACGCGCAGCGTCGCGACCTGGGCCTGCCGAAAGCGGCCAGCCCGGCCCCGCACCGGATGGCCGAACGTGACGTGCTGGAGATCCAGGCTTACGACGAACTCTGCTTTCCGGGGTTGGCGGCCGAGTGGGACGAGCGGCGGCCGTTCGTCGGTGCTCTAACGATGGAACGGCCCACCGCGGTGGACGATGAGGTCGCGTCGTGGATAGCGGCCGGCACCCCGCCCATCTACTTCGGATTCGGCAGCATGCCCGTTGGATCGCTCACCGACCGCCTGGCCCTGATCAGCGGGGCCTGCGCACGCCTGGGGGAGCGGGCCTTGATCTGTTCGGGACCCCGCGACCAGGCTGCGGGGTTGCGGTTGCCGGATCACGTCAAGGTGGTGAGTGCGGTCAGTCACGCCGCTGTGTTCCCCACCTGCCGCGCGGTCGTCCATCACGGTGGCGCCGGTACCACCGCTGCAGGTCTGCGGGCCGGAGTGCCGACCCTGGTTCTGTGGGTCACCTCCGATCAACCGATCTGGTCGGCTCAGATCAAACAGTTGAAAGTCGGCTGGGGCAGACGCTTCTCGAGCAGCACAGTGGATTCGCTGGCGTCCGACCTGAAGAAGGTTCTCGCCTCGGATTTCGCCGCCCGGGCGCGTGACCTTTCAGCCCGGATGACCAAGCCGGCCGCCAGTGTTTCCGCGGTCGCAGACCTTCTGGAAAACAGCTTCCGGCGCGGTCATTAGGCCTTCGGAACGCCCCTCGGGGATGTGGCTGCCGGTGTAGGCTTCGCCTGTGTCCCTACTGATTACGGTGCCGGTATTCGGTCAGCACGAGTACACGCATGCACTCGTAGCCGACTTGGAACGGGAGGGCGCCGACTACCTGATCGTCGACAACCGCGGTGACTATCCCAAGATCGGCAATGAACGGGTCAACGTTCCCGGTGAAAACCTGGGCTGGGCCGGCGGCAGCGAACTGGGATTTCGAATTGCCTTCTCCGAGGGCTACTCCCACGCTATGACGCTCAACAACGACACCCGCATCTCCAAGGGATTCGTTGACGCTCTGCTCGACCCGCGGCTCCCGGCCGATGTGGGAATCGTGGGGCCGATGTTCGATCTGGGATTTCCGTACTCGGTTACCGATGAGAAGCCGGACGCCGAAAATTACACGCCGCGACCGCTGTATCGTGTGGTTCCCGCGATCGAAGGCACCGCCCTGGTGATGTCTCGTCAGTGTTGGGATGCCGTGGGCGGCATGGATCTGACCACGTTCGGCCGGTACGGGTGGGGGCTCGATCTCGACCTGGCACTGCGGGCACGTAAGGCTGGATTCGGTCTTTACACAACCGAAATGGCGTACATCAACCACTTCGGGCGCAAGACGGCCAACACTCATTTCGGCGGCCGCCGCTACCAGTACGGCGCAAGCGCATCGATGATCCGCGGTTTGAGCCGGACTCACGGCTGGCCTGCCGCGATGGGCATCTTGCGGGAGATGGGCGCGGCGCACCGGCGTAAGTGGTACAAGTCTTTTCCGCTCAACTGCACCACCAGCTGCTAAGCGCTGACGCGTACCGCCTCTTCCAGCAGATCGGCGGCCGTGGCGACGGCATCGGCGGGATCGCTCATCCGCGTTGATATCTCGCGGGCGCGGGCGGCGTACTCCGGCTGCAGGATGGTCTTCACACCGCGCAACAGCGACTTGCGGTTGACGTGCGCGAAACGCTTTGCGGTACCGACCTTCACGCGTTGCACCGCGGCCGCCCAGATCGGTTGATCGGCGACGTCCCACAGGATGAACGTGGGCATCCCGGCGCGCAGGCCGGCGGCGGTGGTGCCGGCCCCGCCGTGGTGCACCACCGCGCGGCACCGCGGCAGCACCGTCGAATAGTCGACCAGCCCAACAAGTTTGACGTGCTCAGGCTGGACGGCGAGCGTCGCGCCGGCGGGGGCGTACACCAGCGCGCGTTCGCCCAACTCGGCGCATACGTCGGCGATCATCTCGACCGTCTCGGCGGGCGACTGCACCGGGGTGCTGCCGAATCCGAAATAGATCGGGGGACTACCCGCTGCGATCCAGTCGTCCAATTCCGCGTTGGGCTCGGTGTGCAACCGCATCGACAGCGCACCGACGAAGGGCCGCCGCACTTTCCACTCCTGCGCGATCCCGGGGAACAGTGCGGGGTCGTAGGCCTGGATCTCGGGTGCGCCGCGACCCACGATCCGCTGCAGCGCCGGGACCGAGGTGGGGGACAGGCCCAGCTCGCGGCGCTGGGTGCGATCGGCGTCACCGGTGGTGTACGAGTAAAGCCGCCAGGACGCCTTGGCGACGGTGCGCACCACCGGGCCGGGCAGCGGTAGCGACGGGATGCCGACCTGCCCGTTGACGTGCATCGGGAAGTGATGCAGCGCCGCCAGCGGAATGTCATGGTACTCAGCGACATTCGCGACGACGCCGTGATAGGTCTGTCCCGTCATCAGTAGGTCGGCACCATCGGCCAGCTCGGCCAGCGTCGCACCCATCTCATCCCAGCCCTCGACGAACAGCTCCTTACCGGCCTGCGCCAGGTTGAGTGGGTTCTGTGCCTTGGTGAGGTTACGGACGAATGCGGCGACCTGGTTGATCTGGATCCCCGAGTCCGGCCCGTACGCCACGCCGCTCAGGCCCGCCGCTTCGACGAACCCGATCAGGTTGGGCGGCACCGCCATTCGCACGTCGTGGCCGCGCCGCTGCAACTCCATGCCGACGGCGGCGCAGGGCTCGACATCGCCCCGGGTCCCGTGGACTGCCAGTACGAACTTCACGCCGATGCGACTGCTTCCCCTGCCAGCTCCTCGTATAGCAGGTCGGCCAGGCTGCGCACCGTGGTGTTGATGTTGGTGGCGGTGATCCGCACACCCGTCTCGGACTCGATGCGGGTGCGCAGCTCCTGGCTGCTCAGCGAATCCAGGCCGTACTCGGTCAGCATCTTGTCGACGTCGATGGTCCGGCGCAGAATCAGCCCGATCTGCTCGGAGACCATGCGCCGCAACCGGGCCGGCCACTCCTCCTGCGGCAGCTTGTCCAGTTCGCTGAGGAACTTGCTGTTGCCGCCGTGCTTCACGGTTGCCTTGAACGCCTCCGCGAACGGACTGTGCTGGGCGAACGCGTTCAGCCACGGCGATCCGATGATGGGGGCGTAGCCGGTGTAGGCGCGGTTGTGCCGCAGCAGTGCCTCGAATGCGTAGGCGCCCTCCTCCGGCTGGATGGCGTCGCCGGCCGCCTCGGCGAACGAGGTGGCGCGGCCGATCTCACCCCACGGTCCCCAGGCGATCGAGGTGGCCGGCAGGCCATGGGCCCGCCGCCAGTGGGTGAAGGCGTCCAGCCAGCTGTTGGCCGCCGCATAGGCGCCCTGACCGGGTGAGCCGACCAAGGCTGCCGCCGAGGAGAACGAGCAGAACCAGTCCAGCGGCTGATCCGCTTCCATCTCTTGCAGGGCTTCATGCAGGTTCCACGCACCGTGCACCTTGGGCGCCCAGTCCCGACGGATGAGTTCCTCAGTGATGTTGGGCAACGTGGCGTCTTCGACCACGGCGGCGGCATGCAGCACCCCGCGCAGCGGCAGACCCGTTGCCGTGGCGGTGGCCACCAGCTTCTCCGCGGTACCGGCTTCGGCGATGTCGCCGCACTCCACCACCACGTCGGATCCGATCGACCGGACCAACTCGATTGTCTCCAAAGCCTTTTGGTTGGGCTGGGAGCGTGAGGTCAGGACGATCCGGCCGGCGCCGGCGCTGGCCATCTTCTCTGCCAGGAACAGGCCGAGACCGCCGAGACCGCCGGTGATGATGTAGGAACCGTCGCCCCGGAAGACCGGCGCCTGCTCGGGCGGCATCACCACGCTGCTGCGCCCGACGTGCGGGACGTCGAGCACCAGCTTGCCGGTGTGCTCGGCCGCGCTCATCACCCGGATCGCGGTGGCCGCGTCGGCCATCGGGTAGTGGGTGACTTCCGGCGTCGGCAGCACGCCGTCGGCGATCTGCTGATAGACGGTGCTCAGCAGCTCGTGCACCTGCGCCGGGTGGCTCTCGGCCATCAGGGCCAGGTCGACACCGTGGAACGCGAGGTTCTGCCGGAAGGGGAACAACTCCAGCCGGGTGTTGGAGTAGATGTCACGCTTGCCGATCTCGATGAAGCGTCCACCGAGGGCGAGCAGCTTGATCCCGGCCTGCTGAGCGGCGCCGGTCAGCGAGTTGAGCACGATGTCCACGCCGTAGCCGTCGGTGTCGTGGCGGATCTGCTCGGCGAACTCGGTGTCGCGGGAGTCGTAGACATGCTCGATTCCCATGGCGCGCAACTTCTCCCGGCGCTCCGGGCTGCCTGCCGTGGCGAAGATCTGCGCCCCGGCGGTGCGCGCGATGGCGATGGCCGCCTGGCCGACTCCACCCGTGGCCGAGTGGATCAGCACCTTGTCCCCGGACCGGATCCGGGCCAGGTCGGTCAGGCCGTACCAGGCGGTGGCGTACGCGGTGGTCGCCGCGGCCGCCTCGGCGTCGGTCACGCCGTGCGGGACGGCTGCCGCCAGGCGAGCGTCGCACGTGACGAAGGTCGCCCAGCACCCGTTGGTGGACAACCCGGCGACATGGTCGCCGACCTTGAGGCCGGTGACCTCAGAGCCGACCGCAGTCACCACGCCGCCGAAGTCGAGACCCAGGTCGGGGAGTCGACCGTCGAAGGTCTGGTAGCGGCCGAAGGTGGCCAGTACGTCGGCGAAGTTGATGCTGGACGCGCTGACCGCGACCTCGATCTCATTCGGCCCCGGCGGCACCCGGTCGAACGCGGCGAACTCCAGCGTCTCCAGGTCCCCGGGAGTACGGATCTGCAGGCGCATGCCGGCGTCGGCGTGATCGACGACGGTGGACCGGCGCTCCTCGGGCTGCAGGGGAGTGGGCAGCATCCGCGCGGTGTACCACTCGTCGTTGCGCCACGCGGTCTCGTCCTCAGCGGTGTTCTGCAGCAACTGCCGCGCCACATGGTCGGCGCCCTGTTCGCCAAGGTCGTTCGGCACGTCGATGTAGCTGACCTTCAGCTGCGGGTTCTCCGAGCTGATCACCCGTAGCAGGCCACGCAGGCCGCCCTGTTCGAGGTTGGCCTGGTCCTCGGGCAGCACTGTCTGGGCATTGCGCGTCAACGCATACAGCCGCGGCGGAGAGCCCAGCAGGTCCGGCAGCTCCCGGGCGATGCGCACCACGTGCTCGACGTACTGCCCGCCCCGGTCGCCGGACTCGTTGACGGCGTTCTGCTGCGGCGCGGTGACCAGCACCACCCCGTGGAACGCGCCCTCCTGCAGTTGCGTGCGCAGCTGCTCGGCGTGCGCGGCGTGGTCGCCGCCGAACGGCCAGAACAGCGTGGTCGCCTGCGCATCGTGCACCTTCAGCGCGTCGGTCAACGCCGTCGCCGTCAGGTCGGCGGCATCGGAGGTGGTGACCAGCAGCCAGTTGCCTGGTTCGGTGACCGTGGCGTCGGGCAGCTCGCGCGGTTGCCACTCGACGGTCAGCAGCCGCTCGCCCAGGACGCGGTCGCGCTCGCTGTCCGGGGAAGCCCCGGTGCCCAGCTGCAGGCCACGCACCGTCATCAGGACGGTGCCGTTCTCGTCGACGATGTCCAGGTCGGCTTCCACGCCGCCGGCGCCGCACGCGGTCACCGTCGCGTAGCAGTAACGCGCGTGCCGTGCCGAGCCGTAGGCGCGCAGCCTGCGGATGCTCAACGGCAGCAGCAGGCCACCGTTGAGGGCGCTGCCCACACTGGGATGGGCGGCGACCGCCTGGAAGCAGGCATCCAGCAGCGCCGGGTGAACCAGGCCGTAAGTACCCTGCTGCGGCCGCAGCGGACCCGGCAGCGAAACCTCCGCCAGTACCGTGTTGCCGGCGTTCTCGGCGATGTGCGCCCCGCCGAGACCCGCGAATGCCGGTCCCAGCCGGTGGCCGCGCCTGTCCATCCACTTGCGGATGTCGTCGCCGTCCACCGGGCGCGGGTGGTTTGCCAGCAGCTCGCCCAGGTTCAGGGCGGATGGCTGGTCCGCCGGGTCGGCCGCATGCAGCACCGCCGTGGCCTGCCGCTCGTAGCGGCCTTCGCGGTTGCTCTCCACAGTGAAGTCGACGACGTCGGGGCCCTGGAATGTCGCGGTGATGCCGACCGGCGTCTGCTTGTCCAGCGGCAGCGACTGCTCGAAGCGCAGGTCGCGCACCTCCACCGCCTCGCCGAGGACGGTGCGGGCCGCGACCAGCGCCATCTCGCAGTAGGCGGCGCCGGGCAGCACGTCGGCGTTCCGGATCTGGTGGTCACCCAGCCAGGGCAGCGCGTCGGTGCCGACCTCGCCCTGCCACACGTGGCGCTCCGGTTCCTCGGGAAGCCGCACGTGCACGCCCATCAGGGGATGCGCGGGCACCAGCGCGCTGCGGCGCGCCACCGAGTCCAGACCGCTGGTGGCCAGGAACAGCGACCGCTGACTCCAGGTCGGCAGCGGCGCGTCCAGCAGGCGTCCGTCAGGGTAGAGCACGGCCCAATCGAGAGCGGCGCCCGCGGCATACAGGTCACCCAGCAGCCCGCGCAGGCCGTGCGGCAGTGGCTGCTCGCGGCGCATGCTCGCCAGCGCGGCGGCCGCCTTGTCCAGGCTGCGCGCGGTCTGGTCCACGGCGTTCGTCAGCAGCGGGTGCGGGGACAACTCGGTGAACACCCGGAAGTCATCCTCCAGCGCGGCCTGGACCGCGGCGGCGAAGCGCACGGTGTGGCGCAGGTTGTCGGCCCAGTAGCCGGCGTCGCAGTAGGGTTCCTCGCGCGGGTCGAACGAGGTGGCCGAGTAGTAGGGCACCGCCGGCTCCAGCGGCTCGATGTCGGCCAGCACCTCGTAGAGCTCGTCGAGGATCGGGTCGACCTGCGGCGAGTGCGAGGCGACGTCCACGGCCACCTCGCGGGCCATCACGCCGCGTTCTTCCCAGGCGGCGACCAGGTCGCGTACGGACTGGGTGTCGCCGCCGATCACGGTGGACTGCGGCGAGGCCACCACCGCCACCACGACGTCGCTGACACCGCGCGCCACCAGCTGGGTGATCACTTCCTCGGCGGGCAACTCCACCGATGCCATGGCGCCGGCGCCGGAGATGCGGGTCATCAGCTTGGAGCGCCGGCAGATCACCTTGACACCGTCTTCCAGCGACAACGCGCCGGCGACGACGGATGCGGCGGACTCGCCCAGCGAGTGCCCGATGACCGCACCGGGGTTGGCGCCGTAGGACTTCATCGCCGCGGCCAGTGCCACCTGCATGGCGAAGATCGTTGGTTGCACGCGGTCGATCCCGGTCACCTTCTCCGGCGCGGTCATCGCCTCGGTGACCGAGAAGCCGGACTCCGCGGCGATCAGCGGCTCGATCTTGGCGACCTTGGCGGCGAACACCGGCTCGGTGGCCAGCAGGTCCTTGCCCATCTCGGCCCACTGCGATCCCTGCCCGGAGAACACCCAGACCGGGCCCTTGTCGTCCTGCCCGGTGGCCGCCGGGTAGGGCACCTCGCCCCTGGCGACCGCACGCAGTCCCTCGACCAGCTGCGCACGGCTGTCGGCCAGGACGGTGGCGCGCACCGCGCGCGGGGTACGCCGGCGGGCCAGCGTGTAGGCCAGGTCCCGGACGTCCAGCTCCTTCTGGGCCTCCACCCAGTCGGCCAGCCGGGTCGCCGTCTGATGCAACCCGCCTTCGGAGCTCGCCGAGATCGGGAAGATCAGTACACCCTGCAGGGCGGTGGCCCCGTCGGGCTCGACGGTCTTGGGCGACTGCGGCTCCGGTGCCTGTTCGATCACGGCGTGCACGTTGGTGCCCGAGAATCCGTACGACGACACCGCAGCCCGGCGCGGTGCCGCGTCATCACCGCCGGGCCACGGCGTATTGTCCTGTGGGACAAAGAGATTGGTTTCGATCTCGGCGAACTTCTCCGGCAGCTTGGTGAAATGCAGGTTCTGCGGGATCACGCCGTGCTGCACCGCCAGCACCGCTTTCATCATGCCCAGCGCGCCGGCCGCCGACTGGGTGTGGCCGAAGTTGGTCTTCACCGACGCCAGCGCGCACGGTCGGGTGGTGCCGTAAACCTCGGCGAGGCTGGCGTATTCGATGGGGTCGCCGATCGGCGTGCCGGTGCCGTGTGCTTCGACCATGCCGATGGTGGTCGGGTCGACGTCGCCGGCGGCCAGCGCCGCGCGGTACGCCGCGACCTGCGCGGGCAGCGACGGCGTCACGATGTTGACGGTGCGGCCGTCCTGGTTGGCCGCGGTGCCGCGGATCACCGCCAGGATCCGGTCACCGTCGCGCTGGGCATCCTCGAGGCGCTTGAGCAGCAGCATGACCGCGCCCTCGCCCGATACGAAGCCGTCGGCGTTCACATCGAACGCGTGGCAATGCCCGGTGGCGGACAACATTCCGATGGCCGAACCCGACGCGGCCTTGCGCGGCTCCAGCGTCACCGAAGCGCCGCCGGCCAGCGCGATGTCACTCTCGCCGTCGTGCAGGCTCTGGCATGCCAGGTGGATGGCCGACAGGCCTGACGAGCACGCGGTGTCAACGGTCATCGCCGGACCGCTCAGGCCCATTGCGTAGGAGACCCGGCCGGACCCCATCGCGAAACTGTTGCCCATGTAGCCGTAAGGGCCGCTCAGGGTGTCGGCATCGGCATGCATGAACAGGTAGTCGTCGTGCATCAGCCCGACGAAAACGCCGGTCTGGACGGCGGCCAGCGCATCGCGGGTGAGGCCGGCGTGTTCCATGGCCTCCCAGGACGTCTGCAGCAGCAGGCGGTGCTGCGGGTCCATCTCGGTCGCTTCGCGCTCGGTGATGCCGAAGAACTCCGGGTCGAAGTCGGCGACGTCGTCCAGGAAAGCGCCCCATTTACAGACCGTCCGGCCCGGGACGCCGGGCTCTGGGTCGTAGAACTCCTCGACGTCCCAGCGGTGGGAGGGAACCTCGGTGACGAAGTCGTCGCCGCGTAGCAACGCTTCCCACAACCGCTCCGGGGAGTCGATGCCTCCCGGCAGTCTGCACGCCATACCGATGACGGCAACCGGAGTGACACCCGTCCTGTCCACGTCTTTCACCTCTCCATACCCCGCGCGTACCACCGAGCTTCGGTTCAGCTTTTCCCAGCGATCAGCTCGAATCTCATTCGCTTGCGGGGCGCCGCTGCGCTGCGCGAGCGAGCGAACCCGTCGACCAAGCCCTGCCCCCGCGCCGAAGCCAACCTCACATTCGTGAGGTGATCGCAGCGTATCCGGTTTGCTCGGTCGATGTGGAAAAATCGTGCAGACGTACAAGAATTGTGCGTATCTTCACGCGGCCGCCGGGAGCCGCTCGGCCACCGCGGCCGAGTCGGGCGACGCGTCGAAATCGGCGGGCTGCGTGCCTGGCGCGGGCGGGTCCGACAGCATCCCGCAACGCTGCCTGACGGCTCAAAATCGCTGGTAGACAGCGTAAGATCCGCGATCTGGCGCGCCTCAGGGCCGTCCCGGAGTGTGGTTCGGCGCCTCGCACGCGAGCGCCCGCGCCGCCGGTCGAAGCGGGTCCTCGGGCCTTGACTTCACGGAGGTCGGCTCCGGCGTCACACCTCTGTTCGTAAGGAGGGACAGCCGAGCGGACCCGTCCGGAAAACGTAGCTACCGGGTAGTTGTGCGGGCGTACGGCAGACGCCGATCGGGCTGGTGGAGGCGGGCGGAGTTGAGCGGATTTTGCGAAACCGCCCACGCGCCTCCCCGCGGCGGCATACACTTCGGTTCTCAGTACCGCAGCCTGGCGGCAGGCGCGGCGCTACTACGGGATTGTTGCTGAGGTTTCTCTCGAAGCTCGCGGCATTTCTATTTTTGTGCGTGCGATTCGGCTTATTCTGGCGCTCGAATGCGGCTCTGTTGCACACCCTTTTCGTTTTGCGGCCCCGCCATTCGGATCACTCCGAAGGACGGGGCCGCAAAACAAAGGGCTATTGCGCCAGCTGAACAGCGGCCTTTGCGTACTGACCCTCGCAGGCGCGCGCGAACACCGACTTGAGAACCTCGAGGTAACGAGTCACCGATTCGCGAGCGACCGGGTTGTTCGGGAAGTTCACCATGATGGAAACCTCGTCGAAAAGCCGGATCACCGAGAAGTACAGATAAGCGGGGTTCCGGCCGTCGTTGTAAGCCGTCGCATTTGCACCCTTCAAAGCGGTGGCGACCACTGCGGAAAGGGGCGGCAGGCCGGCGTCCATGTAGTTCGTCATGAAGAACTGCGATGAATTCCGCTTGAGCCAGGGCGCCAATTCCAGAACACGCTCGTACGGCACGTTCGCCATATCCATGTTGTCGTCGAATGACGCCTGAGTGGAGCGAGCTGTCTCTTCGAAGGAATTCGGGTCGATGGCGACGGTGAAAGGCACCGCACCGGTGAACCAGCCCATCGACAGGTACTCCTCGGGGGAATTCCGCTTGTCGACCGGAGTCATGCCGTTGTACGTTTCCTGGCCGGTCAATTCGTAGTGCGCCAATGCGACGCAGCCGAACAGGCCGCCGCTGAAGCGGGCGTTCGCCGCCATGCAGGTGGCCTCGAACTTGGCCGTTTGCTGCGGGGTCATCAACTTCTCGATCATGATGTCGCCACCGCACGCGTGCGACTGCTCACCCAGCGGCAACGGGAACTCCGGCAGGCCGCCTCCGTTGTTCTCGGCGAAGTCGATCCATTTGCGGACCTCGGGAGTGTCCAGCGTCGCTTCGGCCGAGATCTTCGCCTCACGAAGGCAGAAATTGTCGTGGCTGCCCGGCTCCGGCATGACCAGAGGCGGTTTGCCCTCGAGCAATGCGCGGTAGTTGGTCAGGATTTCGACGTAGAGCGAGGAAACCACGGCCGGGTCGCAATGCAGGTGGTCGACGATCGCGAACAGCGAGCAGTGGTTCTCGTGCTGAATCAGACCGAAGCGGAAGCAGTCCCATTCCAGCGGCGGCGGCGTGGAGACAACCAGTTCGCGCCATTCCGCCTGTGTCATTTCGCCATGCTGGACCGGAGCCAGTTGAATGTCGCGCGGGTTTTGAATCTTGTGCCGAACAATGTCCTTCGGGCCGTTGTATTCGAACCAGCTGCGGTACGTTTCGTGCCGCCGCGCGTGCGCATTGATGACGTGCGTCATGGTCCGGATATCGCACTTGCCCGGAATCTCCCAGGAGCCCATTACGAGCCGGGAGTAATCGAGGCCACGTTCACCGAATTCCACATAACCGCGCAAATGGCCGGCCTGCATGGAACTGGGCGGCACATCTACCACCGGCGCTTTTGCGGCTTTCGCACGTGATGCCGGCGTTGGCTGCCAGGTGACAACCGAACCTGGGCCGGGCTCCCAGTCGTAGACGATTCCTACGCCGAGAGTGACGTCTGCTGATCCCCCGCCTATGATCACGCTTCCTCCTCGATTTCTGCCGACTGCCAAGCAGCGGCGCTTGGTCTTTTCTACCTCATACAGGTGTTGCTGCGTCGCCTTTTGACGTCAATTGCTCGTAAAGGTGATCTGCCAAGCCCCGAACGGTCGTGATGTCGGTTGTCGTGACGCGGATCTTCACCTCTGACTCGATATGGGTGCGCAGTTCCAGGTTGCCCAGCGAGTCCATGCCGAACTCGGAAATCGGCCGGTCGACGTCGACGGACCGGCGCAGAATCAGGCCCACTTGCTCGGAGATCATCCGGCGCAGCCGGGCCGGCCATTCCTCGCGGTCCAGCTCGGCGAGTTCGGCCAAAAACTTGCTGCCGCCCGACCGGCCCTTGCCGGCGGACTTGAACGCCTCAGCGAACGGAGTGCGCTGAGCGAAGGCGGTGAGCCAGGCCGACCCGATGACCGGGGCGTAGCCGGTGTACGGCCGGTTGTGCCGCAACAGTGCCTCGAAGGCGTAGGCGCCTTCCTCCGGCTCGATCGCGTCGCCCGAGGTCTCGGCGAAGTCGGTGCCGCGGCCGATCTCGGCCCAGGCTCCCCAGGCGATCGAGGTGGCCGGTAGCCCCTGGGCGCGCCGCCACAGGGTGAAGGCGTCCAGCCAGCTGTTGGCCGCGGCATATGCTCCCTGCCCCGGTGATCCGGCCAGCGCTGCCGCAGAGGAGAAGGAGCAGAACCAGTCGAGTTCGTGTCCCTGGGTCGCTTCGTGCAGATGCCACGCGCCGCGCACCTTGGGCGCCCAGTCGCGCTCGATGAGTTCCTCGGTGATGTTGGGCAACGTCGCGTCCTCGACCACCGCGGCTCCGTGCAGCACGCCGCGCAGCGGCAGGCCGGTGGCGGTGGCGGCGGACACCAGCCGCTGTGCGGTGCCGGGTTCGGCGATGTCGCCGCATTCCACGACGACATCGGCGCCGATGGAGCGGATCATCGCGATGGTCTCCAGCGCCTTCTGGCTGGGCTGCGAGCGCGAGCTGAGCACGATGCGGCCTGCCCCCGCGCCGGCGATCTTCTCGGCCAGGAATAGTCCCAGACCCCCGAGGCCACCGGTGATGATGTATGAGCTGTCGCCGCGGAACACCTGGGCCTGCTCGGGCGGAAGCACGACGCTGCTGCGGCCCGCGTGCGGGACGTCGAGGATCAGCTTGCCGGTGTGCTCGGCCGCACCCATGATCCGGACTGCGGTCGCCGCCTCGGCCAACGGGTAGTGGGTGGCCTCGGGCATCGGCAGCACGCCGCTTGCGGTCTTTTCGTAAACCTTCTCGAGCAGTCCCCGGACCTGGGCGGGATGCGTCCGGGACATCAATGCCAGGTCGACGCCGAAGAAGGCGAGATTCTGCCGGAACGGGAACAGGCCCACCTTGGTGTCCTGGTAGATGTCCAGCTTGCCGATCTCGACGAACCGTCCGCCCATCGCCAGCAGCCGGATCCCGGCCAGTTGCGCCGCTCCGGTCACCGAGTTCAGCACGATGTCGACGCCGTAGCCGTCGGTGTCACGGCGGATCTGCTCGGCGAACTCGGTGCTGCGGGAGTCATAGACGTGCTCGATACCCATGTCGCGCAGAATCTGCCGCCGCTGCTCGCTCCCGGCGGTGGCGAAGATCTCGGCGCCGGCGGCGCGCGCGATCGCGATGGCGGCCTGGCCCACCCCGCCGGTGCCGGAGTGGATGAGCACCTTGTCGCCGGAGCGGATCCGGGCCAGCTCCTCGAGGCCGTACCAGGCGGTGGCCGAGGCGGTGGTGACTGCCGCGGCCTGGGCGTCGGTCAGCCCGGCGGGCAACGTGGCGGCCAGGCCAGCGTCACACGTGACGAAAGTTGACCAGCAGCCGTCCGGGGACAGGCCGCCCACATGGTCGCCTACCTTGTGGTCGGTGACGCCGGAACCGACCGCGGTCACCACGCCCGCGAAATCGAGGCCGAGTGGCGGCTGCTTGCCGTCGAAGGTCGGGCAACGCCCGTACGCCGCCAGCACGTCGGCGAAGTTGATGCTGGCCGCGCTGACCGCGACCTCGATCTCGTTCGGGCCCGGTGGCACCCGGTCGAAGGCGGTGAACTCCATGGTCTGCAGGTCACCGGGGACACGGACCTGCAGCCGCATGCCCCCCTCCTGGTGGTCGATGACGGTGTTGCGGCGTTCTTCGGGCCGCAGCGGAGTCGGGTACAGGCGTGCGGTGTACCACTGGTCGTCGCGCCAGGCGGTCTCGTCTTCGTCGGTGGCCAGCAACAGTTGGCGCGCCACATTCTCGGCGCTCTGGTCGCCAAGCTCGCTTGGCAGGTCGACGTAGCTGACCTTCAGGTGCGGGTGCTCGGCACCGATCACCCGCAACAGACCGCGCAGCCCACCCTGCTCGAGGTTGGGGGAGTCGTCGGCCAGCACCGTCTGGGCGTTGCGGGTCACCACGTACAGCCGTGGCGATTGGCCTACCAGTTCGGGCAGTTCGCGGGCGATGCGAACCGCCAGCTTGACGTACTCCTGGCCGCGGTCGATCGCATCCTCATCCGTACCGCTTTGCCGTTCGGTGAGCACGACTAAACCTGAGAAGCCGCCGGATTCGAATTGAGCGCGCAGCCGCGCCGCCGCGGCGTCGTGGTCACCATGCAGCGGCCAGGACATCGTGGTGCTCTGTGCGTCGTGCATCTTCAGGGCGTCGGTCAGCTGGGTGGCCACCATGTCGGTGGTTTCCGCGGTGCTGATCAGCAGCCAGTTGCCGGGCTCGGTCACCGTCTTCTCGGGCAGTTCGTGCTGCTGCCATTCGATGGTCAGTAGTCGCTCGCCAAGGACGCGGTCGCGTTCGCTGTTCTGGGAGACGCCGGTGCCCATCTGCAGGCCGCGCACCGCCAGCAGCACGGTGCCGTGTTCGTCGAGGACGTCGATGTCCGCGGTCACCCCGGTGCCGTCCGGGGTCACCGTGGTCAGGCAGTAGTGGGCGTTGCGGGCCGGACCGTAGGAGCGGATCCGGCTGACGCCCAACGGCAGAAGCAGGCCGCCGTTACCGACGGTGCGGACGCTGGGGTGCGCGGCGACGGACTGGAAGCATGCGTCCAACAGGGCCGGGTGAATCCCGTAACCGCCCTGCTGTGACCGGATCGAGCCGGGCAACCCGACCTCGGCCAGCACGGTCTCTTCGGTTTCGGCGGTGTAGGCCTCGGCCAGGCCACCGAAAGCCGGTCCGAACTGGATACCGCGCAGGTCGGCCTCGAGCCGGAGATCGTCACCCGCGATCGCGACCTGGTGGGCGGCCAGCAGGGCCTCGATGTCGCGCGGTGCCGGCTGGTCTGCGGCTTCTTCGTCGTTCAGGGCGTGCAGCACGGCCGACGCCCGGCGCGAGCGCTCCCCGCCCTGGGTGGTCTCCACCGTGAACGGGACCAACCCGGGCGCCTCGACCGTGGCGGTGGCGCCGACGTAGGTTTCCTCGTCCAGCAGCAGCATCTGCTCGAACTTCACGTCGCGGACCTCGGCCGCCTCACCCAGGACGGTGCGGGCCGCGGTCAGCGCCATCTCGCAGTACGCGGCGCCGGGCAGCGCGGCGGCACCGTGAATCTGGTGGTCGGCGAGCCAGGGGAGAGCTTCGGTGCCGATGTCGCTCTGCCAGACGTGGCGCTCCGGCTCTTCGGGCAGTCGCACGTGCGCGCCCAGCAGCGGATGCACGGCGAGGGCGTGGGTATGCGCGAGGCGGTCGGTGCTTTCCAGCAGCATCAAGCGGCGATGGGTCCACGCCGGCAGCGTCGCGTCCAGCAGGCGCCCGCCCGGGTAGAGCACGGCGAAGTCCACCGCGGCGCCCGCGGCGTAGAGGTCGCCGATGAGGCCGCGCAGGCCGTGCGGCAGAGGCTGCTCGCGGCGCATGGCGGCCAGGGCGGCCGCGGTCATGTCCAGGCTGCGGGCGGTCTGGTCGACGGCGTGGGTGAGCAGCGGGTGCGGGGACAGCTCGGTGAAGACCCGGAAGCCGTCTTCGAGGGCGGCCTGGACGGCGGCGGCGAAGCGCACGGTGTGGCGCAGGTTGTCGGCCCAGTAATAGGCGTCGCAGTACGGCTCTTCGCGGGGGTCGAACGAGGTGGCGGAGTAGTAAGGAACCTGCGGTTCCAGGGCGGTGATGTCCTCCAGGGCCTCGGTCAGGTCGTCGAGGATCGGGTCGACCTGGGGGGAGTGGGAGGCCACGTCCACGGCCACCTCGCGGGCCATCACGTCGCGCTCCTCCCACGCCGCGACCAGCTCGCGCACCGTTTCGGTGGCCCCGCCGATCACGGTGGACTGTGGTGAGGCGACCACGGCGACCACGGCGTCGTTCACGCCACGCGCCATGAGTTCCGAAAGAACCTGCTGGGCCGGAAGTTCGACTGATGCCATGGCGCCGGCGCCGGAGATGCGGGTCATCAGCTTGGAGCGCCGGCAGATCACCTTGACGCCGTCTTCCAGCGACAGGGCGCCGGCGACGACGGAGGCCGCGGACTCCCCGAGGGAGTGCCCGATCACCGCGCCGGGGGTGACGCCGTAGTGCTTCATGGTGGCGGCCAGGGCGACCTGCATGGCGAACAGGGTGGGCTGCACGCGGTCGATGCCGGTGACCTTCTCGGGGGCGGTCATCGCCTCGGTGACCGAGAAGCCGGACTCTGCGGCGATCAGCGGCTCGATCTCGGCGATCGTGTCGGCGAACACCGGCTCGTTGGCCAGCAAATCCTTACCCATCTCGGCCCACTGCGAGCCCTGCCCGGAGAACACCCAGACGGGTCCCAGCTTGTCCTGGCCGGCTGCGGGCGGGTACGGCGTCTCACCGTCGGCCACCGCGCGCAATGCGTCGCCCAGCTCGGTGGTCGTCGCGGCCAGCACAGCGGTGCGCACCGGGCGGTGACTGCGACGGCGGGCAAGCGTGTAGGCCAGGTCGGACAGTTCCAGATCCGATTCCTGTGCTTGAACCCAGTCAGCGAGTCGGCCGGCGGTCGTGCGCAGCGCCTCCTCGGAGCTGGCCGAGACCGGGAAGATCAGGGTGCCCTCCAGGCCGGTGCTGCCGTCCGGCAGCACCGTTGTGGGCTGCTTCGAGGGCGCGGGAGCTTGTTCCAAGACGGCGTGCACATTGGTGCCGGACATGCCGTACGACGACACGGCCGCGCGACGCGGCTGGTTCTCGTCGCTGATCGGCCACGGCGTAACCTCTTGCGGCACAAAGAGATTGCTCTTGATCTGGGCGATCTTGTCGGGCATCTCGTTGAAGTGCAGGTTCTGCGGGACCACGCCGTGCTGCACGGCCAGCACCGCCTTCATGAGCCCCAGCGCTCCGGCGGTGGACTGGGTGTGGCCGAAGTTGGTCTTCACCGACCCGAGTGCGCACGGGCCGTTGTTGCCGTAGACCGCGGCCAGGCTCTCGAATTCGACCGGGTCGCCGACCGGCGTGCCGGTGCCGTGGGCTTCGACCATGCCGACGGTGTCGGGGTCGACGTCGGCGGCGTCCAGCGCGGTGCGGTACACGGCTTCCTGGGCGTCGACGGACGGGGTCACGATGTTGACGGTGTGACCGTCCTGGTTGGCGGCGGTGCCGCGCATGACGGCCAGGATCCGGTCGCCGTCGCGCTGCGCGTGGTCCAGCCGCTTGAGCAGCAGCACCACGGCGCCCTCGCCGGAGACGAATCCGTCGGCCTCGACGTCGAAGGCGTGGCAGCGGCCGCTGCGCGAGAGCATGCCGTTGGCCGAACCCGAGGCGAAGCGGCGGGGTTCGAGCATCGCGTAGACGCCGCCGGCGAACGCCAGGTCGCTCTCGCCGTCGTTGATGCTGCGGAAAGCCAGGTGCGCCGCGAACAGGCCGGAGGAGCAGGCGGTGTCGACGGTGACCGAGGGTCCGCGCAGTCCCAGCGCGTAGGAGACCCGGCCCGACGCCATGCAGGAGTTGGTGCCGGTGTTGCCGTACGGACCTTCCAGGGTGCCGGTCTCGGCCTGCACGAACTGGTAGTCACCGTGGTTGAGGCCGATAAACACCCCGGTGGGCGTGTTGGCCAGCTGCGCAGGCGTCATGCCCGCGTGTTCCATGGCCTCCCAGGAGGTCTCCAGCAGCAGGCGATGCTGCGGGTCCATGGCGACCGCTTCTTTTTCCGCGATGCCGAAGAACTCGGGGTCGAAGTCGCCGATGTTCTCCACGAAGGCGCCCCACTTGCAGTGGGAGCGACCGGGCACGCCGGGTTCGGGGTCGTAGTACTCCTCGACATCCCAGCGGTCCAGCGGCACCTCGGTGACGAAGTCTTCGCCGCGCAGCAACGCCTGCCAGAGCTGTTCGGGTGAGTTGATGCCCCCCGGTAACCGGCACGCCAGACCAATGACCGCAACCGGTACGCGTGTCTTATCCACGGTCGTACGTCATCTCCTTAGCCCGCGCTTCGAACCCTCTTCGGCAAGTTCTCGTCGAACTTCGGTCCGCGCTGCCCCAGCCCGCAGCGATGGACGCGTACACCGACCCCCAGATTTCGGCGCCAACTACATAGTTGGGCGCGCTCAGAAGCGTAACCAATTGATTCGTCGCATGTAGAAAAATCGTGCGAACGTACAAAAATAATCAGCCGAGGTGACATCAATCACATCAGCTCGCCGCACCGCATTGTGGCGTGGTGCAACGGTAAAACAGCAGTTCATAGCCCTGCAATGGCCGCACGGCGGCTAGTTGGGCGGTGATCGGCCGCCGCGCGGTCTGCTGCGCCTTTCCCTGCCCCGTGATGGTGAAGGACCTTCGACGGGTGCGCCGATTTAGGTAGCTGGGTGGTTTCCTGGATCGGTCATTTTTCCGTCGGCCGTCAGGCGGACGCCGGAACATCCTGAGCGGCAGCGAGCCTTTCGGAAATCCGGTCAGCCAGGTCGCGAACCGTGGTGATCTCGTTGGACGTCAGCCGCACTCCGGTCTCCGTCTGGATGTGGGTGCGCAACTCGAGGTTGCCCAGCGAATCGAGTCCGTATTCCGACAGCGCCCAGTCCGGGTCGACGGCACGCCGCAGGATCAGGCTGACACCCTCGGATATCACGCGCCGCAGCTGGCCGGGCCACTCCTCGACGGGAAGCTCCATGAGCTTTGCGACGAGCTTGTTGGTACCCGAGCGACCTTTAGAGGATTTGAACAACTCGGCGAACGGGCTGCGCTGAGCGAAGGCGCTGAGCCAGGGCGAGCCGATCACCGGGGCATAACCGGTGTACGCGCGGTTGTGACGCAGCAGCGCCTCGAACGCGTACGCGCCTTCGTCGGCACCGATGGCCTCGCCTTCACCGGACTGCTCGGCGAACGTGGTGGCGCGACCGACCTCTTCCCATGCGCCCCAAGCGATCGACGTCGCGGGCAGCCCCTGCGCCCGCCGCCAGTGGGTGAAGGCGTCCAGCCAGCTGTTGGCGGCCGCGTATGCGCCCTGACCGGGCGAGCCCACCAGCGCCGCCGCTGAGGAGAAGGAGCAGAACCAGTCGAGTTCGTGTCCCTGGGTCGCTTCGTGCAGGTGCCAGGCGCCGTCCACCTTCGGCGCCCAGTCGCGCTGGATGAGCTCGTCGGTGATGTTCGGCAGGGTGGCGTCCTCGACGACCGCGGCCCCGTGCAGGATCCCGCGTAACGGCAGACCGGTGGCGGTAGCAGCCGAAACCAGTCGCGGTGCGGTGCCCGCCTCGGCGATGTCGCCACATTCAACGACCACGTCGGACCCGATCGAACGGATCAATTCGATTGTCTCCGAAGCCTTTTCGCTGGGGGCCGAGCGTGAGCTGAGCACGATGCGACCGGCGCCGGCCGCAGCCATCTTCTCGGCGAGGAACAGGCCGAGACCACCCAAACCGCCGGTGATGATGTAGGCGCCGTCGCTACGGAACGCCCGTGATTGCTCAGGTGGCAGCACCACGCTGCTGCGACCGGCGTGCGGCACCTCGAGGATCAGCTTGCCGGTGTGCTCGGCCGCGCCCATCACCCGGATCGCGGTGGCCGCATCGGCCAGCGGGTAACTGGTGCTCTCGGGTATCGGCAGCACGCCCTCGGCGCTCGCGTTGTACACCGTGGTCAACAGCTCGCGAACCGCTCCCGGATCGGTGGCCGACAGCAATCCCAGGTCAAGACCGTGGAACGACAGGTTCTGCCGGAACGGGTAGAGGCCGAGCTTGGTGTCACCGTAGATGTCGCGCTTGCCGATCTCGACGAACTGCCCGCCGCGCGCCAAGAGCTTGATCCCAGCCAACTGGGCGGCGCCGAACACCGAGTTGAGGACGATGTCCACCCCGTAGCCGTCGGTGTCGTTGCGGATCTGCTCGGCGAACTCGACGCTGCGGGAGTCGTAAACGTGCTTGATTCCCATGCCGCGCAGCAGTTCTCGACGCGACTCGCTGCCCGCGGTGGCGTAGATCTGGGCGCCGGCGGCACGCGCGATCGCGATCGCGGCCTGGCCCACTCCACCGGTCGCGGAATGGATCAGCACCTTATCGCCGGCCCTGATGCGGGCCAGATCCTGCAGGCCGTACCAGGCAGTGGCCGACGCGGTGGTGATCGCGGCGGCCTGGGCGTCGGTCAGCGCGTCGGGGATCGGCGTGGCCAGGCGTGCGTCGCAGGTGACGAAGGTTGCCCAGCAGCCGCTGGCCGACAGGCCGCCGACGCGGTCGCCGACTTTGAGGTCGGTGACGTCGGGTCCCACCGCCGTCACCACACCGGCGAAGTCGGTGCCCAGCTGAGGCTGCTGTCCGTCGGCGGTCTGGTAACGGCCGAATGTGACGAGGACATCGGCGAAGTTGATGCTGGACGCACCCACGGCGACCTCGACCTCGCCGGGACCGGGTGCGACGCGTTGGAAGGCGGCAAACTCCAGCGTCTGCAGATCGCCCGGGTTGCGGATCTGCAGGCGCATGCCCTGGTGTTCGTGTTCCACCACGGTGGTCTGACGCTCGTCGGGCCCGAGTGGGGTGGGGCTCAGGCGCGCGGTGTACCACTCGTCGTTGCGCCAGGCGGTCTCGTCCTCTTCGGATTCGGTGAGGAGCAGTTGACGGGTTACCTGCTCGGCGCCGGTGTGTTCGTCGACGTCGATGTAGGTGACCTTGAGGTGGGGGTGTTCGGCGCTGATCACCCTCAGCAGGCCGCGCAGACCACCCTGTTCGAGGTTGGGGCAGTCGTCGGCCAGCACCGTCTGGGCGTTGCGGGTCACGACGTACAGGCGGGCGGTCTGGCCCTCGATGTCGGGCAGTTCGCGCGCGATGCGCACGACGTGCTCGACGTACTCTCTGCCCCGATCGACCGGGTTCCCGCCCTCCGCGTCTGCGCTCTTCGGTGCGGTGAGGACCACGACGCCGCTGAAGGCGTTGGCACTGAGCTGTTCGCGCAGCACCGCGGCCTGGGCCTGGTGATCGTCATGCAGCAGCCAGGAGATCGTCGTGCTGTCCGAATCGTGCATCTTCAGCGTGTCGGTCAGCTGAGTCGCCATCATGTCGGCGGCGTCGGACGTGCTGACGAGCAACCAGTTGCCGGGCTCGGTCACGGCCTTGTCGGACAAGTCGCGCTGTTGCCATTCGATGGTCAGCAGTCGCTCGGCCAGTACGCGGTCGCGTTCGCTGCCCGGCGACGCACCGGTGCCCATCTGCAGGCCGCGGACCGCCACCAGCACGGTGCCGTGCTCGTCGAGGATGTCGATGTCGGCGGTCACTCCGGTCGCGTCCGGGGTCACCGTCGTCAGGCAGTACCGGGCATGCCGGGCCGAAGCGTAGGCGCGCAGTCGGCTGACCCCCAGCGGCAGCAGCAGACCACCACCTCCGGCATTGCCGACGCCGGGGTGCGCGGCCACCGATTGGAAGCAGGCGTCCAGCAGCGCGGGATGCACCCCATAGGCGCCCTGCTGCGCGCGGATCGAACTGGGCACGGCGACCTCGGCCAGCACGGTGTCACCGGTTTCCTCGGTGACGTGCGCCGCGGTCAGGCCGCTGAATGCCGGACCGTACTGGATTCCCCGACTGTCGAACTCGTGGCGAAGGTCGTCGCCGTCGGCCGGGTTGGTGTGCGATGCCAGCAGAGCCTCGATGTCGTGCGCGGCCGGCGGTGCCGCGTCGGTGTCTGCGGCATGCAGCATCGCCGAGGCGCGCCGGGAGCGTTCGCCGTTCGCTCCGTTCTCCATGGTCTCCACCAGGAACGGGACGACACCGGGCGCCTCGACCGTCGCGGTGGCACCGACGGGACTCACCTCGTCGAGAAGCAGCAGCTTCTCGAACCGGATGTCGCGGACTTCGGCGTCGTCACCGAAGACGGTGCGGGCGGCGGCCAGCGCCATCTCGCAGTACGCGGCGCCGGGAAGTGCTGCGGCACGGTGGATTTGGTGGTCGCCCAGCCACGGCTGCGCTTCGGTGCCGACATCCCCCTGCCAGACGTGGCGCTCCGGCTCCTCGGGCAGTCGCACATGCGCGCCCAGCAGCGGATGCACGGCCACGGTGTTGGCGTGCGCGAGCCGGTCGGTGCTCTCCTCGAGCAACAGCCGGCGATGGGTCCACGCCGGCAGCGGCGTCTCCACCAGGTTGCCGCCCGGGTAGAGCACGGCGAAGTCCACCGCGGCGCCCGCGGTGTACAGGTCGCCGATCAGGCCGCGCAGGCCGTGTGGCAGGGGCTGCTCGCGGCGCACGGCGGCCAGGGCGGCGGCGGTCATGTCGATACCGCGGGCGGTCTGGTCGACGGCGTGGGTGAGCAGCGGGTGCGGGGACAGCTCGGTGAAGACCCGGAAGCCGTCTTCGAGGGCGGCCTGGACGGCGGCGGCGAAGCGCACGGTGTGGCGCAGGTTGTCGGCCCAGTAGTAAGCGTCGAAATAGGGCTCTTCGCGGGGGTCGAAGGAGGTCGACGAGTAGTAGGGGACCTCGAATTCCTGGGCGCTGATCTCTTCCAGGGCCTCGGTCAGGTCGTCGAGGATCGGGTCGACCTGGGGGGAGTGGGAGGCCACGTCGACGGCCACCTCGCGGGCCACCACGTCGCGCTCCTCCCACGCCGCGATCAGCTCGCGTACTGCGTCGGTGGCTCCACCGATCACGGTGGACTGTGGCGAGGCGACGACGGCGACGGTCACATCCGTGATGCCGCTGCCCAGCAACTCCGAAAATACCTGCTGGGCGGGAAGTTCGACTGATGCCATGGCGCCGGCGCCGGAGATGCGGGTCATCAGCTTGGAGCGCCGGCAGATCACCTTGACGCCGTCTTCCAGCGACAGGGCGCCGGCGACGACGGAGGCCGCGGACTCGCCGAGGGAGTGCCCGATCACCGCGCCGGGGGTGACGCCGTAGTGCTTCATGGTGGCGGCCAGGGCGACCTGCATGGCGAACAGGGTGGGCTGCACGCGGTCGATGCCGGTGACCTTCTCGGGGGCGGTCATCGCCTCGGTGACCGAGAAGCCGGATTCGGCGGCGATCAGCGGCTCGATCTCGGCGATCGTGTCGGCGAACACCGGCTCGGTGGCCAACAGGTCCTTGCCCATCTCGGCCCACTGCGAGCCCTGCCCGGAAAACACCCACACCGGCCCGCGGTCGTCCTGACTCACGGCCGCCGGGTGGGGCAGTTCGCCGCCGGCGATGTCGCGCAACGCGTTTGACAGCTCGGTGGCGGTGTCGGCCAGCACTGCCGTCCGCACGGTGCGGTGACCGCGTCGGCGCGCCAGGGTGTAGGCGAGGTCTTCCAGCGCGACATCCGGCTGCGAGTCGATCCAGTCGGCAAGCCGCCCCGCGGTTTCGCGCAGCGCCTCCTCCGAGCTCGCCGACACCGGGAAGACGAGCGTGCCTTCAAGTCCCGTGCTGCCGTCCGGTGACACGGTCTGGGCAACAGGGGCCTGCGCCGGCGCCTGTTCCACGATGGCGTGCACGTTGGTGCCCGACATGCCGTACGAGGACACCGCGGCCCGCCGGGGCTGGCCGGTGTCACTGATCGGCCACGGCGTGACTTCTTGCGGGATAAAGAGATTGGTGTCAATCTCGGCCATCTGGTCGGGCATGGTCTGGAAGTGCAGGTTCTGCGGCACCACGCCGTGCTGCACGGCCAGAATGGCTTTCAGCAGCCCCAGTGCTCCGGCGGTCGACTGGGTGTGGCCGAAGTTGGTCTTCACCGACCCGACCGCGCAGGGCCCGTCGATGCCGTAGACCGCCGCCAGGCTGGCGTATTCGAGCGGATCGCCCACCGGGGTGCCGGGGCCGTGGGCTTCGACCATGCCGACGGTGGCGGGGTCTACGCCGCCCGCCGCCAGCGCCGCCCGGTACACAGCCTCCTGGGCGTCGGCCGAGGGGGTCACGATGTTGACGGTGTGACCGTCCTGGTTGGCTGCCGTTCCGCGAATGACGGCCAGGATCCGGTCGCCGTCGCGCTGCGCGTCCGGCAGTCTCTTGAGCAGCAGTACGACGGCGCCCTCGCCGGAGACGAACCCGTCGGCGTCGACGTCGAAGGCGTGGCAGCGACCGCTGCGCGAGAGCATGCCGTTGGCCGAACCCGAGGCGAAGCGGCGGGGTTCGAGCATCGCGTACACGCCCCCGGCGAAGGCCAGGTCACTCTCACCCTCGCTCAGGCTGCGGGCGGCCAGATGCGCGGCGAACAATCCCGACGAGCAGGCGGTGTCGACGGTGACCGCGGGACCGCGCAGTCCCAGCGCGTAGGAGACCCGGCCCGACGCCATGCAGGAGTTGGTGCCGGTGTTGCCGTACGGACCTTCCAGGGCGCCGGTCTCGGCCTGCACGAACTGGTAGTCGGCGTGGGTGAAACCGATGAAGACACCGGTCAGCGAGTCGGCCATCTGGGTGGGGGTCAGGCCGGCGTGTTCCATGGCCTCCCAGGAGGTCTCCAGCAGCAGTCGGTGCTGGGGGTCCATGGCGATGGCTTCCCGTTCCGAGATGCCGAAGAATTCGGGGTCGAAGTCGCCGAGGTTGTCCATGAACGCGCCCCACTTGCAGTGGGAGCGACCAGGTACGCCGGGTTCAGGGTCGTAGTACTCGTCGATGTCCCAGCGGTCCAGCGGTACCTCGGTGACGAAGTCCTCGCCGCGCAGCAACGCCTGCCAGAGCTGTTCAGGTGAATTGATGCCACCCGGCAGGCGGCACGCCAGACCAATGACCGCAACCGGCGTAACGCGTGCTTTTTCCACGGTGGTACGTCATCTCCTTAGCCCGCGCTTCAAGCCATCTTCGGCAAGTTCGTGTCGAACTCCGCTCCGTGCCGCCCCAACCCGCAGCAGCGGACGCACTCGCCGACCCCCACACTCCGGCGCCTACGTCGTAGTCAGGCGCGATCAGAAGCGTATCGGGTCGCTCCGCCGCATGTAGAAAAATCGTGCGAACGTACAAAAATTTTCGATCAAGGTGACGTCAATCACACCGCGTCGTGGCTGTCGGACGGGCGTGGCAAACGGCGGCAAAAGGCCAGCTTATGGCGCTTGAACCGGAGAATGGGACGCTCGCGCAACCGGAGCCGGGCTCGACGGCGTTCGGTGTGGCCTTCCCTGCCTGGAGATGGTGAACAGCCATCGTTGTGCCGACGGCTGCGGCACCCGGCCGGGCGGCCTGCGGCTGCGGTTGCAGGAGGCGCCGCGAACCGTGTGACCGGCGACAGACCCGCAGACGATCAGGTCGCCCGGGAATGAGCCGGGCGCCGTCGTTTCCTCGTGGAACGTGTTGACCCACACGCAGACCCGCGCCCGGTTCGATACGGCCGAGATGACCGGCGAAAGCCGAGGTACGAGCTCATTCAGCAACGGGACCGGCCGGAGGGGTGATTCGACTTCAGCGATACGGACCACGTGGGGCCTGTTCCGGCGGGTAGTGTGCGATCCCGTGGTTGGCTCTTCTATCCCCGCTGTGCTGCGCGAACGCGCCAGCCTGAATCCCAACGCCCCGGCGCTCACCTACATCAACTACGACCAGGAGTGGGAAGGCGTCGAAGAGACGCTGACCTGGGCGCAGTTGCACCGCCGCACGCTCAACATCGCCGAGCAGCTCAAGCAGAACGGTGCGCCCGGTGACCGGGCGCTGATCCTTGCGCCCCAGGGCCTCGAATACGTCGTCGGATTCCTGGGCGCGCTGCAGGCCGGTTTCATCGGTGTCCCGCTGTCGGTGCCCTACGGCGGCGCCCACGACGAGCGGACCATTTCCGTGCTGGCCGACACCGCACCGTCGGTGATCCTGACCACCTCGGCCGCCGTCGGCAACGTCAAGGAATGTGTCGAGCCGCAGGCGGGTGAAAATCCACCGGCGATCCTGGAAGTCGATCTGCTGGACCTCGATTCCCGGCCGAAGTCCTCCCGCCCGGGCAGTGCCGCCGACGAGGGGTCGCGAACGTCGTACCTGCAGTACACGTCCGGCTCGACGCGCACACCCGCCGGCGTCACGGTCTCCAACGCCAACGTGTTCGCCAATTTCGAACAGATCATGGCCGACTTCTTCGTCAACGAGGGCGGTGTGCCGCCCGCCGACCTGGACGTGGTGTCCTGGCTGCCGCTCTACCACGACATGGGCCTGCTGCTCGGGGCGATCATGCCGATCCTGGCCGGCCGGCGCACGGTGCTGACCAGTCCGGTGGCGTTCCTGCAGCGTCCGGCCCGCTGGCCGCAGCTGATGGCCCGCTACGGGACCACCATCTCCGCCGGACCGAATTTCGCGTTCGACATCGCCGTCCGCAAGACCTCCGACGAGGATCTGGCCGGGTTCGATCTGAGTGGCGTGCACACCGTCCTCAACGGCAGTGAGCGGGTCCAGCCGGCGACTCTGAAGCGATTCGCCGACCGCTTCGCCCGGTTCGGCTTTGCCGCCAAAGCGTTGCGGCCGGCCTACGGCATGGCCGAAGCGACGGTGTACATCGCCACCCGCAAGGTCGGCGACCCACCCGAGATCGTGGATTTCGATTCCGAGAAGCTGCCGGACGGCCATGCGGTACGGGTTGAAAAGGGAAGCGGCACACCGCTTGTCAGCTACGGCGTGCCGAAGTCGCAACTTGTCCGGATCGTCGACGGTGACACCTCTACCGAGTGCCCGGAGGGTACGGTCGGCGAGATCTGGGTGCTGGGCGGCAACGTCGCGTCCGGTTACTGGGAGAAGCCGGAGACGACGGCCAACACGTTCGGGGCGACGATCGTCAACCCGTCGGAAGGCACGCCGGCGGGTCCGTGGCTGCGCACCGGAGATTCCGGATTTCTTTCCGGCGGTGAGCTTTTCATCATGGGCCGGATCAAGGATCTGCTGATCGTCTACGGCCGCAACCATTCTCCCGACGA
This sequence comes from Mycobacterium sp. Z3061, assembly GCF_031583025.1. Classification (NCBI taxonomy): domain Bacteria; kingdom Bacillati; phylum Actinomycetota; class Actinomycetes; order Mycobacteriales; family Mycobacteriaceae; genus Mycobacterium; species Mycobacterium pumcae. The sequence continues at coordinate 2,969,093 of NZ_CP134062.1, forward strand.
CATCGAAGCGACCATCCAGGAGATCAGCGCCGGCCGGTGCGCGGCGATCGCGGTTCCGCAGGACGGCGTCGAGAAGCTGGCCGCCATCGTCGAGATCAAACAGAAGAGCGAGGAGTCGGCGGAAGACATGGCGGAGCGCCTCGGGGTGCTCAAGCGCGACATCACCGCCGCGATCTTCGACTCGCACGGGCTGAACGTCGCCGATCTGGTGCTGGTGTCGCCCGGGTCGATCCCGATCACCACCAGCGGCAAGATCCGCCGGCAGCAGTCGGTGCAGATGTACGAGGACAAGGCGTTCGCCCGGCTGGACGCCTGACCGGCCCCATGAGCAAGCCCGCCCGGATACCGCTGCTGCCTGTCGAGGAGGCCAGGGCCGCCGCCGATGAAGCCGGCGTGCCGGACTACATGGCCGAGCTCAGCATCTTCCAGACGCTGCTGAACCATCCGCAGTTGGCCCGGGTGCTCAACGACCTGCTCGCCACCATGCTCTGGCACGGCACCCTCGACCGCAGACTGCGTGAGCTGGCGATCATGCGCATCGGGTGGCTGACCGAGTGCAACTACGAGTGGACCCAGCACTGGCGGGTGGCCTCGCGCCTCGGCGTGTCTGCCGAGGACCTGTTGGGTGTGCGGGATTGGCAGGGCCACAACGGGTTCGGGCCCACCGAGCGAGCCGTGCTGGCGGCCACCGACGACGTCGTGCGCGACGGCGCGGTAAGCGCCGCGAGCTGGGCGGCCTGCGAACGCGAATTGGGTGGTGAAAAAACGGTTCTCATCGAGCTGGTCACCGTCATCGGCGCGTGGCGGATGGTCGCGTCGATTCTGCAGAGCCTGGAGGTTCCGCTGGAGGACGGGGTGGCCGCCTGGCCGCCCGACGGCCGGGCCCCCTCGTCGGCTGATCGGTAGGGCGTAGCGTCGGCGGCATGCGAACCAGAGTTGCCGAGATGCTCGGCGTCGAGTTTCCGATCTGCGCCTTCAGTCACTGCCGCGACGTAGTGGCCGCGGTGACCAACGCGGGCGGGTTCGGGGTACTCGGAGCGACCGCCCACAGTCCGAAGCGGCTGGAGAGTGAGCTCACCTGGATCGAGGAGCAGACGCACGGCAAGCCCTATGGAGTGGATCTGCTGCTGCCGCCGAAGTACGTCGGGGCCGACACCGGCGGCGTCAACTCACGACAGGCCCAGGATCTGTTGCCGGCCGAGCATCGGGCGTTCGTCGACGACATCCTGACGCGTTACGGCGTCGCGCCGCACGCCGAGCAGGAAGAGGTGATCAGGGGAGGGCTCAACATCTCTCCCAAGGGCTATGAACCGCTGCTCGAAGTCGCCTTCAACCACAACATCCGGTTGATCGCCAGCGCGCTCGGGCCGCCGCCGCACGACCTGGTCGAGCGGGCACACAGCCACGACGTACTGGTGGCCGCGCTGGCCGGTACCACCGAGCACGCGCGGCGGCACGCGGCGGCGGGGGTGGACCTGATCGTCGCGCAGGGCACCGAGGCGGGCGGGCACACCGGCGAGGTGTCGACCATGGTGCTGGTTCCCGAAGTGGTGGATGCCGTGGCGCCGACGCCCGTGCTGGCGGCAGGCGGCATCGCCCGCGGCCGGCAGATCGCGGCCGCGCTGGCGCTGGGCGCCGAAGGAGTGTGGTGCGGATCGGTGTGGCTGACCACCGAGGAAGCCGAGACCGCGCCGGTGGTGAAGGACAAATTCCTGGCCGCGAAATCGTCGGACACGGTGCGATCCCGGTCGATGACCGGAAAGCCGGCCCGCATGCTGCGCACCGCCTGGACCGAGGAGTGGGAACGGCCCGACACCCCGGACCCGTTGGGGATGCCGCTGCAGACGGCCCTGATCACCGACTCCCAGGTGCGGATCAACCAAGCCGCCGCCCACCCCGGGGCGAAAGCCCGGGATCTGGCGACCTACTTCGTCGGCCAGGTGGTCGGCTCGCTGGACCGGGTCCGGCCGACGCGTGCGGTGGTGCTCGACATGGTCGAGGAATACATCGACACCATCACCCGCCTGACCGATGTGACATAGCGAACTCACAGCGAAACGTAACCTGGTGATCGCCTCGGGGCAGGTGCTGTTTTACCAGTTCAGGACCGTTATTGCTGAGGGAACGCTGTGGGCGCCCGTAGCGAAAGCATAAAGATCGCGAAACCGTGGGGTGCCGCGTTGACCGAGGCTCGCGAGTCGTGCATTATCGGTCAGGCAGGCACCTCGTTAGGTGAGGCGGCTACACGAACACAGGCCACTGACCCCGAACGTCGAAAGACGCCCCGGGTCAGGACAGCTCCTCCCGGCTTAAGGGTTGAGCCCAGGTGGCTTCCGGTTTACCGGACACGTCGGGTAGTGCCAAAGCTCTGACGAGAGGGGTGCGGATTTCCGGCGGATCGTCGGCTATCTGTTCTCCTTCGTGCGCGCAATAGATCACGCGGATATTCGCGTGGGTCGTGAACCGAGAGGAGGTGAGGGACGCATGAGTTCCAGTGGCAGTCCGGGTCGATATCCGGGCGATGTTTCGTCCCTGACCGGTCTCCGGTGCGACGTTCTCGGCTGAGCCGTTAACCACGCTCCTATCGGAACCGTTGCGGGACGGGACTTCCCAAGAATCTTTGAAGGTCCACCTGTCAACGTTTGATCCTGTTAGGAGGCGATCATGACCGCTGCCCTGTTTGACGAAGTCGTTACCGTTACCGCTGCGCCCAAGCTGCACGTGGTGCGTGACGTCCCGGCCGCGCCGGCGCCGAAGAAGGCCCGCCGCGCCGAAGAGGTGCTCGCAGCCGGAGGCGACCCGCTGGTGGCCGGCGCCGCACGCCTGCTCAACATCCCGCTGCGGCACATGTACGCCGCGCTGTGGCGCATCGGTGTTCTCGAGGTTCAGGCGTAACCCATGGACATTGCGCTAGCCGGGACTCCGAGGGGTTAGCCGACCGCAGGTGCGTCCTGCGGCGGGCCAACCCCTCGGAGTCCTCTAGAATCAACACAGCAGCATCAATCTAGAATCACCACACCAGCGTCGATCCGGCCATCACCGGGGAGCTTTCGGAAGAACAGCCATCCGGCCCAGTAGAACCGAACGGGCAGGCCCGTCACAGCCTTTCGAGTGGTCACGCGGGAGCGTGACAAGCGGGGTGGTACCGCGGCGCTCGCGCACCAGCGCAACCGTCGTCCCCGTGCCTGAACTCATCGAGGCGCCGGAGACTAACCACGTGAGCGACGAAGCTGAACTCGAAGCCGACCGCACCGCCTATCCGAAGCTGGCCAGCGGGGCGCCCGACTTCCCGGCGCTCGAGCTCGAAGTGCTCGACTACTGGTTCCGCGACGACACCTTCCGGGCCAGCATCGCCCGCCGGGACGGCGCCCGCGAGTACGTCTTCTACGACGGCCCCCCGTTCGCCAACGGCCTGCCGCACTACGGGCACCTGTTGACCGGCTATGTCAAGGACATCGTGCCGCGCTACCGCACCATGCGCGGCGACAAGGTGGAGCGCCGATTCGGTTGGGACACACACGGTTTGCCCGCCGAGCTGGAAGTCGAGCGGCAGCTGGGCATCACCGACAAGTCGCAGATCGACTCGATGGGGATCGCCGCCTTCAACGACGCCTGCCGTGCCTCGGTGCTGCGCTACACCGACGAATGGCAGCAGTACGTCACCCGACAGGCACGCTGGGTGGACTTCGACAATGACTACAAGACACTCGATCCCAGCTATATGGAGTCGGTGATCTGGGCGTTCAAACAGCTGTGGGACAAAGGCCTGGCCTACGAGGGCTACCGGGTGTTGCCGTACTGCTGGCGCGACGAGACCCCGTTGTCCAATCACGAACTGCGGATGGACGACGACGTCTACCAGAGCCGCCAGGACCCGGCCCTCACCGTCGGCTTCCCGGTAGTGGGCGGCGAGTCAGAAAATGGACTGGCTGGTGCCTTCCTTCTCATCTGGACGACGACGCCGTGGACCCTGCCGTCCAACCTCGCGGTCGCGGTCAATCCCGACGTCACCTACGTCCAGGTGCGGGCGGGCGAACGGCGATTCGTGCTGGCCGAGGCCCGGCTGGCCGCGTATGCCCGCGAACTCGGGGAAGAGCCCGAAGTGCTTGGCACCTACCGGGGCGCGGATCTGCTCGGCACCCGCTACCAGCCACCGTTTGCGTACTTCATGGACTCGCCCAAGGCTTTTCAAGTGCTCTCCGCCGACTTCGTCACCACCGAGGACGGCACCGGCCTGGTGCACATGGCGCCGGCCTACGGCGAGGACGACATGGCGACCACCGACCCCGTCGGCATCGTGCCGGTCACCCCGGTGGACGCCAAGGGCCGCTTCGACGCGACGGTCCCGGACTATCAGGGCCAGCACGTCTTTGAGGCCAACCCGCAGATCATCCGCGACCTGAAGAACGGAACCGGTCCCGCCGCGGCCAACGGAGCGGTGTTGCTGCGACACGAGACCTACGAGCACCCGTACCCACACTGCTGGCGCTGCCGCAACCCGTTGATCTACCGCGCGGTGTCGTCGTGGTTCGTGCGGGTGACCCAGTTCCGCGACCGGATGGTGGAACTCAACCAGCAGATCACCTGGTATCCCGAGCACGTCAAGGACGGACAGTTCGGCAAGTGGCTGCAGGGTGCCCGCGACTGGTCCATCTCACGAAACCGCTACTGGGGCACCCCGATCCCGGTGTGGAAGTCCGACGATCCGGCCTACCCCCGCATCGACGTGTACGGCAGCCTCGACGAGCTGGAACGCGACTTCGGGGTCCGGCCGAAGAATCTGCACCGGCCCTACATCGACGAACTCACCCGCCCCAACCCCGACGACCCCACCGGCAACAGCACCATGCGCCGGATCTCCGACGTGCTCGACGTGTGGTTCGATTCGGGCTCAATGCCGTATGCGCAGGTGCACTACCCGTTCGAGAACAAGGAGTGGTTCGACGGGGTCCAGAGCGACGACCCTGACAAGCAGGTCGACGGCCACTACCCGGGTGACTTCATCGTCGAGTACATCGGGCAGACCCGCGGCTGGTTCTACACGTTGCATGTGCTGGCCACCGCGCTGTTCGACCGGCCGTCGTTCAAAACCTGTGTGGCCCACGGGATCGTGCTGGGTTCGGACGGGCAGAAGATGAGCAAGTCACTGCGCAACTACCCGGATGTGACCGAGGTGTTCGACCGCGACGGGTCCGACGCCATGCGGTGGTTCCTGATGGCATCGCCGATCCTGCGCGGCGGCAACCTGATCGTCACCGAACAGGGCATCCGGGACGGAGTCCGGCAGGTGCTGCTGCCGTTCTGGAACGCTTACAGCTTCCTGGCTTTGTACGCACCGAAAGTCGGTGTGTGGCGCACCGATTCGACACACGTGCTGGACCGCTACATCCTGGCCAAACTGGCGGTGCTGCGGGACGACCTGACTGCGTCGCTGGACATCTGTGACATCTCCGGTGCCTGCGAACAGCTGCGCCAGTTCACCGAGGCGCTGACGAACTGGTATGTGCGACGGTCCCGTTCGCGGTTCTGGGTGGAAGACGCGGACGCGATCGACACCCTGCACACGGTGCTGGAGGTGACCGCGCGACTGGCCGCCCCACTGCTGCCGTTGATCACCGAGATGATCTGGCGTGGCCTGACCGGCGGGCGTTCGGTGCACCTGACGGACTGGCCGCAGGCGGGTGAGGTGCCGGCCGATGCCGCACTGGTGGCCGCCATGGACCAGGTGCGCGACGTGTGCTCGGCGGCGTCGTCCCTGCGCAAGGCCAAGAAGTTGCGGGTGCGCTTGCCTCTGCTGAAATTGACTGTGGCAGTTGAGGACCCGGATCAGCTCCAACCGTTCACCGAGTTGATCGGCGACGAACTCAACGTCAAGCAGGTCGAGTTGACCGACGCGATCGACACCTACGGCCGATTCGAGCTCACCGTCAATGCGCGGGTCGCGGGGCCGCGGTTGGGCAAGGACGTGCAGGCGGCCATCAAGGCCGTCAAAGCGGGGGAGGGCGTGGTCAACCCGGACGGAACCCTGTCCGCCGGACCCGCGGTGCTGCAACCGGAGGAGTACAGCTCGCGACTGGTGGCCGCCGACCCGGAGTTCACCGCGGCGTTGCCGGGTGGCGCCGGGCTCGTGGTTCTGGACGGCACCGTGACGCCGGAGCTGGAGGCAGAGGGCTGGGCCAAAGACCGCATCCGGGAACTGCAGGAGCTGCGCAAGTCGACCGGGCTGGACGTCTCCGACCGCATCGCCGTGGTGATGTCGGTGCCCGGCGAGCGTGCCGCGTGGGCGGCGACGCATCGCGACCTCATCGCCGGTGAAATCCTGGCCACCGGTTTCGAATTCGGGGAACCCACCGATGGAACGGAGATCGGTGACGGTGTGCGGGTATCCATCCAACGCGTATCGGCTTAGTACACAGCCAGAACGGAGGCGACGATGCGGGTGCTGGGAATGTTCCGCGTGCACAACGGTGCGGACATCCTGCCTCGGGTCCTGGATTCGTTGTCCGGTTGGTGTGACGACATCTACGCGATCGACGACCGCAGCACCGACAACTCCGCCGACATTCTGGCGCAGCACCCGGCGGTGACCAACGTCGTTCGCGCCCGGCCGGATCTGCCGCAGACGCCGTGGCTGATCCCGGAACCGCCGGGGCTGGAATTGCTCTACCGCATGGCCGATTTCTGCCGGCCCGACTGGATCGCGATGATCGACTCCGACCAGGTGGTCGAGACCGACGTCGACGTGCGCGGCATGCTGGCCGATATTCCGGCCGACGTGGCGGCGCTGATGTGCCCGATGATCCCGACGTGGCATGACCCGGAGTTTCCCGAGATGATCCCGGTCATGGGGCCGGCGGAATCGGTACGCGGACCGTTCTGGCGCTGGCATCCGGGCCTGCGGGCCGGGACACGGATGATCCACAACCCGCACTGGCCGGCCAACATCACCGAGCACGGTCGCATCGGAATGGTTTACGACGTTCGCCTGGTGCACCACGGTTGGTCCACGCTGGCCGAACGAGTCGCCAAGGTCGATCACTACCGCAGAATCGACCCGGACTGCCGGCTCAACTACGGCGTCCCGTACGACCGCGCGCTGTTGTTCGGTTACGCCCGCGACGAGGTCGACCTGCTCGAGGCCGACTACCGCAGGCGTGTCCAGGGCGATTTCGATCCGGCCGAAGTGGGTGCGTGCCTGCCGATCGAGCGCGAGCACCTCGCAATCGGAGCCGGCTACGGTCCGCGCGCGGGCGCTTTCCACCCCGGTATCGACCTCGCCGCCGCCCCGGGCACCGCCATCCACGCTGTGTCATCCGGGACCGTCAGTTGCACAGCCGATCTCGACGACGACGGGTTGCGGCGGGTGGTGGTGTCCAACGTCGGCGTCGACATGGTGTACGTGTTCCGGCCCGACCGTGAGCACCGGGTGGGCGACGACATCGCCGCGGGCACGCAGATCGGCGTCGTCGGCCCGGAAGCCGAATCGGCCGACGGCTACCTGCATTTCGAGGTTCATGCCGACGGCAGACATACCAGCCCGCTGCGGTACCTGGGCAACCTGGGCCTGCTGCCGTGGCCGCCGCGAGGGCGGCCCCGGCCGGTGTCGGGTACATATCCGGCGGTGACGCCGTGCAGTATCACCATTCCTGTGTGAGCCGCTCGGCGACGGCGCGCGCGGACCGGATGGCCGACCGCGCCTCCTGCAAGATCTTGGCTGGATGCTGCTCGTCCAGCTCGCCCAGCCGGTTGTAGCGATCGACCCCGAATCCCGCCGACTCCAAACGGATATCGAACGGCAGCACCAGTGTTCGCAGCGCCTCGAAGTGCAGATAGGGAACCACCGGCTGGCCGGTCACCAGCAGGCACGTCGACCGGTGCATACCCACCGTTTGCGCGGCGAAGGTGTAGGTGTCACCGGAATTGGCCCGGCGGTTGTCCGGGTCGGGCGATGGTGTTTCGAGCAGTGTGACCGGGACGCCGAGGTCATTGCTGGTTGGCGGGAATCGCCAGACGGCCCGGTCGCGGTGCGGCCGATCGATCCGTCGTTGCGCGTGCTCCTGAACCTCGCGCGTGTCAAGCCCGAGCGCTTCGCCGGCGGCCGCGGCCAACAGGTCGAACTCGGTGCGGGCCTGCGGTGCGATGAGGGCGACGGCGTCTCGTTCGGAATCCATGAGTTCGCGCGAGGCGGCGGCCAGCACCACGTGGCCGATGCGCCGCCCGGTCGCCACCTCGCGTGCGTAGGCCACCCGCAGCCGGTTGGTGTACCGGCCGCCGCCGATCACCAGCAGGTAATCGAAATCGTCTGCACTGGGCCGTGATTCACCGATGAGCCCCAGCTCGTCCGCGAGCGCCGATATCTTGTCCAGCTGTGCAGCGGGCATATTAAGCCGCGGGATCAGCCACCGGACCGCGCCGGCGGCGTCCTGGCTGTGCACCCGGCCCGCGCCCGCCCGCGCCCGTGCCCGGTAATCCCACACCGTGCTGAACTCGTCGAGCCACGCCAACCGCGCCGCGAGACCGAGGCCGGGCGGGACCGCTCCGCCGAACATCGCCACCAACTCGCTCAGCGCCGGATGGGTGGCCCAGGCCTGGATCTCCCGGCGAACTTCGGTCGCGACGTCAGCGGATCCGGTATTCGACGGACACACCGAGGAACCCCCCTCTCAGTCTCTACGGCCACCGTACGTGTCGGGGCCGCTTAACCCGGCGCGCCACGACGGGCCAGTAAGCTATGAGCCGGTTCAGCGAAGAACGGCACGGAACGTGGGGGGCTTTGTGCGGTGAGGATTCTCGTCACTGGGGGAGCTGGTTTCCAGGGAAGCCACCTTGCCGAGGCGCTGCTCGCCACGGGGCATCACGTGACCGTTCTGAATACCCTGTCGAGTGCCGCCAAGAGGAACACCCGTCGATTGCGGGCCGACGAGCGGGCCGACGTGGTGTTCGGCTCGGTGACCGACGCCGAACTGACCGCCAAGACGGTGCCGGAGCACGACGTCGTCTTCCACTTGGCCGCGAACGTCAACGTCGACAAGTCACTCAGCGATCCGAAAAGCTTTCTGGACACGAACGTGATGGGCACCTACAACATCCTCGAGGCGGCCCGCCGCAGCGGATCGCGCGTCATCTACGCCTCGACCTGCGAGGTGTACGGCGACGGCCAGAACCTCGGCGAGGACGAAGTTCTCGACGAGACCGCGGAGCTGATGCCGAACAGCCCCTATGGCGCGTCGAAAGCCGCCGCCGACCGGCTGTGTTACTCCTATTTCCGTTCCTATGACCTGGATGTCAGCGTGGTCCGGCCGTTCAACATCTTCGGCGAGCGGCAGAAGAGCGGCGCATTCGGCGCGTTGATCCCGATACTCGTACGCCAGGCGATGGCAGGTGAGGATCTCACCGTCTTCGGTGAAGGAACGGCGACGCGCGACTACCTCCACGTCAGCGACGTGGTGCGGGCCTACCTGCTGGTACTGGAAAACTCGGGACTCAAGGGCCGCGCGATCAATTTCGCCAGCGGCATCAACACCAGCGTGCGCGACATCGCCGAGCACATCGCAGGCAAGTTCGGCGTGCGCGTCGTCAAACGACCCGCGCGGCCCGGGGAGGTCGCGCGCTATCCGGCGAACATCGAGTTGGCGCGCAGCATCGGCTTTGCGCCGCAGGTCGAAATCTGGGCGGGTATCGACCGCTACGTGGACTGGGCAATGAACGAGTCTGACAGCGAGATTCAGCTAGCCGCGACCTGATCGGGAGCGGTTAAAGCAAGCCGCCCAGCAGTGGCGGAAGTGGTGAACCCGTCAGCCCGGGCAGGGACGGGAGGTTGAGTCCCGGTAACAGCGATCCCAGCGACGGCAGACCCGGCACGGTGATCTGCGGCAACGGAAGAAGCGGGCTGGGGAGCGGCGGGGCGCCGATCGCCTGGGCGAGTTGCTGCGGCGCGTAGAGCAGTAGCCCGGGCAGAATCCCGCCGGTGGGCGTGCCGCCCATCGGGACGCTGACGACGGGGTTCCCCGGTAGCGGATCGACGTTCACCGTGACTGTCGACAGGGGAGTGAGGATCCCTCCGAACGGAATGCTGGCGTGCAGCGGCACGGTGAGGGCAGGCAGTCCGCCGAGCACGGGCAGGGGCACCCCCGGCAGCGTTACTCCCCAGGTGTACTGGCCGTTGAGAAAGCCGTCTGTGACGACGGCGGGAGCGGTGAGCACCGCGACCGCGGCCCCGAACCCGTCGCCGCTCTGCACCGCATGGCTGAAGGCCGCGCCGACGGAGGTTATCGCGTTCGCCGTCGTGATGGGCGAACCGATGGCGTCGATGCCGAGCGCTATCGGCAGCCCGAAGAAAGCGGACCCGATTTGCAGCGGGTCGGCGAAATTCACGCCGAATGAGTACGAGAAATCGGTGAGGGTGGCCAGCACATTCACCGCGTTCTGACCGATCCGACCCGGTATCGACGCGATCGGGGCCAGGTCGGCCAGGATCTGAGTTGCGGGGGCTCCGCTGTTCAAGTGTTCGCCCGCACTGGTGAATGCCGCAGAGATGATGTGGCCGTAGTTCGACTGGTTGGTAATGAACTGCCGGAGGAACGGAAACGGGTTCGCGGCCAGACCATTGCCGAGGCTCTGCAGGTTGGTGATGGTGTTGGATACCAACCTTTCGTAGGGCCCGGTGATGGCGGCCAGACTTGGGGGTGTGGGCCCGGGCGCCGCGCCGACTATGCCGGGCAATAAAGATTGCAAGGACGGCAAAACTCCCACGCCGTTCAAGATGCCGCCGAAGCCGCCCAGCAATCCGCCGAGGTTCCCGAGTCCGGGGAGACTGTCCAGGATCGAGGCCGCCGGGGCGACCGCCAGCGAGGGCGTGATACCGGCGAAAACCCTTTCAGCGTTCGCGATCTCGGCGCCGAGATACGCGCCGACGCTTGAGTTCAGCGTCCTGACGAACTCGGCGTGGAAGGCCTGCGTCCGTGCGCTCAGTGCCTGAAATTCTCGGCCGAGGTCACCGAACATCGCGGCTATCGCGGAGGAGACCTCGTCCGCGGCCGCCGGGGCGATGGCGGTGGTGGAACCAGCGACGGATTCCGAAGCCTGCGCAATCGCCGATCGAAGTCCGGACAATTCCTGGGCTGCATTTTCGACCCATTCAGGAGCGACAAATACGGACACCATTGACCCCCTCGACCCGTGTTATCGGCCAAGACCTTCGCCTATTTGCAAATGACCCGAAGTCGGCGCTCTTAAACATGCGCATAACGATGAGTTTTCATCCGGGACACGCAGTGTTTACGTCTTATATTGGATATACACTTCGTAATTAGTCGTTTCGGGCCCAATGGCGAAGTCGTCGTCCGCGAAACGGAACCCGCGGTCGAGGCGCCTTCGGGACACCGCACCGCAGCCCGCCCCATACCATCGTTAGCCGTGGAGTCCCGTTGGGTGCTGCACCTGGACATGGACGCGTTCTTCGCGTCCGTGGAGCAACTCACCCGGCCGACCCTGCGGGGTCGTCCGGTGTTGGTGGGCGGCCTGGGTGGCCGTGGGGTGGTCGCCGGAGCCAGCTACGAATCGCGGGTATTCGGCGCCCGTTCGGCGATGCCGATGCACCAGGCCCGCCGGCTGGTTGGCGTCAGCGCGGTGGTGCTGCCGCCGCGGGGGGTGGTCTACGGCGTGGCCAGCCGCCGCGTCTTCGACACGGTCCGCAGCCTGGTGCCCGTGGTGGAGCAACTGTCGTTCGACGAGGCGTTCGGAGAGCCGTCGCAGTTGGTCGGGGCGTCGGCGTCGGACGCCGAGGAATTCTGCGAACTGCTGCGGCGGCGGGTTCGCGACGAGACCGGGTTGATCGCGTCGGTCGGCGCGGGCTCGGGCAAGCAGATCGCGAAGATCGCCTCGGGTCTGGCCAAGCCCGACGGCATTCGCGTGGTCGGCCGCACCGAGGAGAGGCTGCTGCTCGATGGTCTGCCGGTGCGGCGGCTGTGGGGCATCGGCCCGGTCGCCGAGGAGAAGTTGCACCGGCTCGGCATCGAGACCATCGGGCAACTGGCCGCGTTGAGCGACGTGGAGGTGGCCAACATCCTGGGCGCGACCATCGGACCCGCGTTGCACCGCCTGGCGCGCGGCATCGACGACCGCCCGGTCGCCGAACGCGCCGAAGCCAAACAGATCAGCGCCGAGTCCACCTTCGCAGCGGACCTGACCACCCTGGACCAGTTGCGGGAGGCGATTGAACCGATCGCCGAGCACGCGCACCGGCGGCTGCTCAAAGACGGGCGTGGCGCGCGCACGGTGACGGTGAAGCTGAAGAAATCCGACATGAGCACCCTGACCCGTTCGGCGACGCTGCCCTACGCGACGGCCGAAGCGAGTGCCCTGACGGCGGTGGCCCGCCGGCTGCTGTTGGATCCGTTGCAGATCGGTCCGATCCGCTTGCTGGGCGTGGGGTTTTCGGGTCTCAGCGATGTGCGCCAGGAATCGCTGTTTCCCGAGTTGGACCTGTCGCCCGAGACGGAGGCGCATCAGGATTTCGAGACGATGCGCGCCGCACTGCTCACCGGACAGGACGGGACGTCATGGCGGATCGGCGACGACGTCACGCATCCGGAGTTCGGTCACGGGTGGGTGCAGGGTGCGGGTCATGGTGTGGTCACCGTCCGATTCGAGACCCGCGGTTCGGGCGCGGGCCCGGCCCGGACGTTTCCCATCGGCACCGCTGACCTCAGCGCGGCCAACCCGGTTGAGAGCCTGGACTGGTCCGACTATGTCGGTCAACTGCGCGACCAGGAACCGGATTCGGTGTCCTCAGCCCGACCAGCCGACACCATCGGCGACCAGTAGTCGTCGGCGATCTCGCGAGCGGCCGGGGCCTGCAGCGGCGGGAGTGGAACCCGTGCCGGTCCGCAAGGTCGTGTCGGATCGATGATTTGCCTTCAGTACCGAGTCGGCACAAGACCACCACCCGCTGCGCTGACCCGACTGAGTCGCGCTATCGGAGGAAGTTGGTGATGTGGTGGGTGTAGGTGGTGACGGTGTTGGGGTGGAGGAGTTGGTGGTGGGTGCAGGGGGTGGAGTGGGTGGTGGTGGGTCCGGTGAGGTGGGGTTGCCAGGTGTGGCGGAGGTAGGCGGCTTTGGGGTGGGGGTTTTCGGAGGTGTGGGGTGTGTTCGGCGGCGATGATGAGGGTGGGGCCGGGGTAGGTGGTGGGGTGGTGGTGTTGGTAGAGGGTGATGTTGTGGTTGTGGTTGGTGGTGATGTGGGGGAGTAGGTCTTTGGGGATGGTGGTGTGGTGGTGGGTTAGGAGGGTGTGGAGGGTGTGTTGGTGGTCGGGGGGGTTGGTGGTGGGGGGCAGGGTGGGGTGTGCGTCGAGCAGGATGAGTCGGGTGTTGGTGTGGCCTTGGTGGTGGAGTTCGATGGCGATTTGGTGGGCTAGTGCGCCGCCGAAGGACCAGCCGATGAGGTGGTAGGGGCCGTGGGGGTGGGTGGTGATGAGGCGGTGGGCGTAGTTTTTGGCCATTTGTTGCAGGGTGTGGGGTGGGGTTTCGTGGGGTGTGAGGGTTTGGTGGAGGCGATGAGGGGGGTGGTGAGGTGGGGGGCGAGGGTTTGGTAGGGCCAGCTGATGCCGCTGGTGGCGTGGATGGCGAATAGGGGGGTGCCGGTGCCGGTGTGAAGGGTTTGGATGGGGGGCGGGTTGGGTGTGGGTGGTGATGCGGTGCGCTAGTGCGGTGAGGGTGGGGGTGTCGAAGAGGTCGGTGACGCGAAGGTTGGTGTTGAGGGTGGTGTTGGCGGCGGCGATGAGACGCATCGCTGAGAGGGAGTCGCCGCCGAGGTCGAAGAATGAGTCGTTGGCGGAGACCCGCTCGACCCCCAGGATGTGGGTGTAGATCCCGGCCAGGACTTCTTGCACTGGCCCCTGCGGAGCCACAAAAGCCTCGCCGCTGGTGGTGTAGTGCGGGGCGGGTAGGGCGCGGCGGGTCGAGTTTGCCGTTGACCGTCAACGGCAGTTCGTCGAGGACGATGAAGGCGGCCGGCAGCATGTACGGGGGTAGAACGTGCCCGAGCTGCTCGCGTAACTGTGCAGTATCGGGGGCTGCGTCGGTGGTGGTAGTGAGGTAGGCGACCAGGCGCGGCTCCCCTGGGGTGTCGGTGCGGGCGATCACTACCGCTTGTTCGATGCCGTCGAGTTGGGTGAGGGTGGCGGCGATTTCGCCGCATTCGATGCGGTAGCCGCGGATTTTGACTTGCTCATCGGCCCGGCCCAGGTACTGCAGCTGCCCGTCCGCACCCCAGCAGACGAGGTCGCCGGTGCGATACATCCGCGACCCCGGTCGTCCGTAGGGACACGCCACAAACCTCGCCGCGCTCAAGCCGCCGCGGCGCCAGTACCCCACTGAGAGTGGCACTGACGGTGGTTTCGGTGGGGCCATAAGCGTTGAGCATGGTGCGCCCGGGTGCCCAACGATCGACGAGCTCGCGGGGGCAGGCCTCACCGCCGGTAATGACGGTGACTGCCTCGAGCCCTTCATCGCTCAGGTGTTGCAACGCGGCCGGGGTTTGGCTGAGGACGGTGACCCGCTGGGTGCGTAGCAGGGTGTGCAGTTCGTGAGGCGAGGCGGCCACGTGTTCGGGGATCACGATCAAGCGCCCGCCGCCCAGCAGGGCGCCGAAGATCTCCCACACCGAGTAGTCAAAGGCATAAGGGTGGCATTGCGATCAGCTCTGCACGGCGCGTATGGAGCCGTAGACGTTTTGCTGGTGCAGCGAGTCGATCCAGGTGGTGAGGTTGTGGTGGGTGATGGCCACGCCTTTGGGGGGCCCGGTGGTGCCGGAGGTGTAGATCAAATACGCCAGATCCCGGGAATCCGGCGGGGTAGGGGTGCGGGGTTGTCGGTGACCAGGTCGGTGAGGGTGTCCAGGGTGAGTACCGGAATATCGGTGTCGGCAGGGAGATGAGGGGCCAGGGTGGTGGTGGTCAGGACCGCGGTGGGCGTGGTGTCAGACAGCATGAAGGCGACCCGCGACGGGGGGTGGTGGGGGTCGATGGGCAGGTAGGCGGCGCCGGTCTTCAATATGGCCAGGATCGCGGTGATGGCGGTGTCGCTGCGGGGGAGCAGCATTGCGACGATGCTGCCCGGGCCGGCGCCGTGGATGATGTGCAGGTGGTGAGCCAGGCGGGTGCTGGCCCGATCCAACTGCTGGTAGGTCCAGGGCCGCTCCCCGAACGTCAGGGCCGGGGCCTGGGGGTGGGCCGCCACGTGGGCCGCGAACACCTGCGGGATCGACACTCCAACGGGTGGGGGGGGTGTGCAGGGCGGTGTGGTTGCCCCAGGTGTGCAGCTGGGTGCGTTCGCCGGGGGTGAGCAGGTCCAGCTCACGGATCGGTTGGTCGGAATTGGTAGTCATCGCTTGCATGAGGTGGTGCAGGCGGTGGGCGAGTATTGCGGGGCTGGCGAAGTCGGAGGTTGGTTCGGCGCGGCCTTGAAGGCTGAGCAGTAGTTGGTCGCCGGTGTTCTGAAAAAACACCCCTAGTCCAACGATACCGCCGAAGGCGAGGCATTCGGCGTGGGCGGGGGCGCGGCCGAAGGGGTGGGAGGCTGTGCTGGGCAGGAAGTTGACCGTCACCGTGGCGGGCGAGGGTGTGTGCAGGGTGTGGACGGGGAAGCGTTGGTGGCGGATGGTGTGCTGAATTTGGGTGTGGGTGTGGGTGTGTCGGCAGAATTCGGCGATGCTGGATGCAGGAGTGGGGTCCAAGACCAACGGGACGGTGCCAACCATGAGTCCGGGCAGCGTGAGGGATCGAGCCCGGGTGCGTCGAGTGACCGGGAAGTCGATGACGACGGGTGTGGTGCGGCCGGTGTGTTTGACATGAGCAGCGCGCACGCGGCGGTTCAGATCGCGGATTGGCGGATGCCCAGGGTTCGGCTGAGATGTTCCGCGCGGGTGACGCTGCCGGGATCGAGTGCCATGGGTCGGCACAGAGTGTCGCTGCTGGCCAGAGCGCTGTCGGCGGGGGAGGTGTCGCCACCTTGCGGCAGGTGGGCGGTCCAATACGTGTGGTCGCGGTGGTAGTCGAGGGAGTTTTCGTAATCGGCTTCCAGGGTGATCAGCTCATGCAGTGATCCCAGGGGTGTTGGTGGTATCGGGTGGTTGGTGATCAGGGCGGTGTAGATGGCGGCGACGCGGCTGCAAAGGAGCATGAGGCTAAAGCCGTCGCCGATGAGGTGGTGGAAGGCGGCGAACCAGTAGAACGTGTCGGCGGCGATTTGGTAGAGGGCAAACCGGTATAGCGGCTGGTCCAGCGGCATGGGTTGGCCGCGAATCAGCGCCGCGCGCCGGTAGGCCTCCCCGACCGGATCGGCATAACAGCGCAAGTCCTCACACTGCACGTTGATGTCGCCGGCAGGGATGATGTGTTGATAGACGTCGCCGTCGTGTTCGACAAAGACAGCGCGCAGCGCATCGCATTCCTGTACCGCCTGCTGGACGGCTCGGGCAACGCCCACAGGATCTACTTCGCCGTGAATGACGGCGAAATTCGCCAAATGCCACCGCGGGCCCGGGCCGCGGATCTGTTCATCGAACCAGATACCCAGTTGAGCTTTCGTCAAGGGCAACGAAATGGTCTGCTGTGTCATTAAATAGCCTCCCAGACTGCAGGATCTCGCAGAGTTCTGCAGCGCGGCGCTCTACGTATTTGAAGAAATGCGATGACAATCTCGCGCTGAAAACCACACTGTTGTGAAGTGGATAGTACTCTTTGAGTAGCTCTGCTTCATCGGGGTCGCCCCAGCACAATTGTCCGATTCTTGATCGCCTGGAATGTCGATGGCACGTCAACGTTACAATCGCGCCACCATCTCAGTTGATGAATGCGGGCGGTGGCAAGTCGGCGGTGGACGACGAATAATGATCGAGCCCAATCTTGGTGCTGAAGGGCGCCCAGCTGGATGGACGCGACCGCCAGTGTGTCAAGCGGTTTGTAGAGTGATGGATACCCTTAAACACCCGCTGCTGCAACACTTGCGAAAAGTGCGCGAGAGCAGCGTCCAAGGTAAGACGGAAAGTGTTTACGTACGACAGTGCTGTCTCAGTAGTCGATCGGTTCTCGAAGGCCGGCAATTTGTAAGCGGTGTTTGGATCGCGCGGCGGCAGGTGTGGCTGCCTTTGCTGGTAGGCAGCTATTCGGTGTCGTGTGGGGCGCGATAATGTCCGAGTTGGGGAGAGGCTGCACCACCGGAGATGCCGTGACATAGTGGTGATTTCGCGTGTGTAGGCACCCGATTGATCTGAACGCAATCGCTATAACAAACATCCGCCAAGGCTGAGTCTTCGGCGATGACACATATCGGCTCCACGTAGCGCCAAGGATTCACGCATGCATCACTGTTGTCTCAGCTGAAACGTTTTCGGTCTGCCTGATCTCCGGATGTTCGAAACCAAAGACCTGTCCCTGCGACACGATGAAAACGGGTGTACGCTCATCAAATGCAATTCTGTTTGCAAGTATCCGAGCGAGTCGTTTCACGGTTCGCCCCCGCGGGCCACCGCGGCGAGACATGTTCTAAAGCGGATATTAGTTTGCGGCGGGAAGGGAACCCAAAATGATCACGGTCACTTATGGAGCATGTGATTCAACGACTTCGGCCCGCCGTCCCGTTCTGACAACTCATTGTGTGACAAGGAGTCGTAGTAAATTGAACGAAGCGCAGCTGGCAGTTTGGCTGAGTACCAAAGTTGCCACGTATCTCAACGTCCCTCTCGAAGCGATCGACGTCGACTTTCCATTGCCAGAATATGGATTTGATTCGATGATGAGCTTATCGCTGTGCGCGGACTTGCAACGTGAGCATGATATCGAGACGGACACAACGATCGTCTGGGACTATCCGACGATCACTGCAATGGCTGCTCATTTGTTGTCAGGCGAGGCTGAGCGAGGTCGTGCCTGTGCGCCCGCAACGCCAGGCACCCATTAGTTGACGGCTGTTGGACTTTGCATCGAGGCGCAACTGTTGACTGCGGAGCAGGTTGTCACGACGGTTCTGGCGAAGCTTGAGTACCAGCCTTCCAAGACGACCCGGGCTTGGTGCAAGCGTCCCGACAAAGCCGAACGAAGCGGGTTATTGGTTTGAGCCGATCCCGTATCTCCCAAAATCAAGTGCCGGTGCGGCATTTTGCTGATACAGGATGCTGAGAGGAACCAATGTCTTGAGCAGGCTACTCCGCGACATCTTCGCAACCGCCCAATCTTCCCCCCACGCCCTACGTGTCGGTTCGATCGAGGATCCCCGGTCGATCACCTGGCGCGAGGTTCACGAGCAGGCCAGCGGTATGTCGAATGTTCTGGCCGGCAAGAACATCGGTCGGAACGACACCGTTGCCGTGTTGGCGGCGGAAGCATCCGACGTGGCGCCCTTGGCGCAAGCCCTGTGGATTCGCGGAACCGCCCTGACGATGCTGCAGCAACCGACTCCGCGCAACGATTTGGCTGTGTGGATCGCCGACACAGTACAAGCGTGTCGGATGTTGAATGTGCCGTTGGTAGTGCTGGGCGATCCGTTCGAGATGGCGGCGGACGCGCTGGCGGCAGAAGGACTGTGCGTCTGCACGGTCGAATCCCTGCGCGGTGCCGGTCCGATCGCCCTAGTGGATACCGACGACAGCGACATCGCGATGCGCCAGCTCACTTCCGGCTCCACCGGGATACCCAAAGCGGTAGAGATCAGCCACGGCAATCTGGCCGCCAACATCGAATCGTCGTGTCGCGCCGTCGAGATCTCTATTGACACGGTAATGGCGAGCTGGCTGCCCCTCTGCCACGACATGGGCATGGTCGGGTTTATCTGCCTGCCAATGAAAACGGGCAATGAGGTGGTGGTGATTCGAACCGATAAATTCCTTCGGCGGCCCATCGTGTGGGCCGAGATGCTCACCAAATTCCGGGCGGAGGTTACGGCAGGCCCCAACTTCGCTTATTCCGTCCTGGCTCGCGTGCTTGAGAAGGCCGACCCTGCATCAATCGACCTGTCGGCCTTACGGGTCGCGGTCAACGGTGCCGAGCCCATCGATCATCGTGACCTCGAACACCTCAGCGCGGTGGGATCGCGCTTCGGCATGGGTGCAGGCGTAGCAACACCGTTTTTCGGGCTTGCCGAAGCTACTCTCACGGTTTCCGCCGGCAACTTCCGGGCGCCCGCCGTCGTCGACTATGTCTCCCGGCGGAGCCTTGCCGAGAATTACCGCGCCGACCCAGTTGTTGCCGACTCAGAAAACGCCCAGCCTGTCGTGTGTTTGGGATTACCGATCCCGGACATGCAGGTCCGGGTCACCAGAAATGGTCAGGTGCTTGAAGAAGCCAGGCAGGTGGGCGCCATCGAGCTCTGCAGCCCCTCGATCGGCCGGCAATACGTCACGGTTGACGGTACGGTCCCAGTACTCGATGACACGGGCTGGTTCGATACCGGAGACCTGGGATATCTCGATGAACTCGGACGGGTTCACGTCTGCGGTCGCATCAAAGATGTAATCGTGGTGGCTGGCCGCAACCTTCATCCTCATGACATCGAGCGCGCCGCCGCGAGTGTCGAGGGCGTCCGCAAGGGATGCGTCGTGGCCTTGCGGGTGGACAACGATCGTGAAGGTTTCGTAATTCTTGCCGAAGTCTACGAACGTTTCAATGAATCCGAGAGGGCCACAATTCGCCGGGCTATTGCCGCGCGAGTTAGTAGTCACGTCGGCCATACGCCGCGTGAGGTTCGGCTCCTGAATCCCGGCAGTCTCCCGAAGACCACGTCCGGCAAGCTGCGCCGCAATAGTGCGCGGGCGCTGCTGGAGACGGTTTGACGCTCAGCGGTCGCGTGGTTACGTCGACGGACGGTGCGACGACCCAGTAACGTCAACCCCATCGGCCGAGGATGTCGGCAGCCGGTAGCCCCGCTGTCAGCGCTGCCATCAACAGAACCCGGGCCTGCGACGGTGCCAGCTGCGGCACCATCAGAGCTCCCGCTTCGATCAGGTCGTGGCCAGGTCCGTAAGCCGCACTGACCCGGCCGCCGGGCACGCGGGTCGAAACCGCGACCACCACCCCGTTACTGCATAGCCGACGCACCCCGTCGATAACGGCGGCTCCGGCGTTACCGGATCCCAACGCTTCAAGCACCACGCCGCGGGCACCCGCCGCGGCGAAGGCGTCCAGCGCCACGGCGTCACTGCCCAGGTAGGCAGCCGCGATATCGACCCGGGGTGCGACGGCGGCACTCAAGTCCCCGAGGAACGGCCGGACCTTCGCGCCAGTCGGCGTCATCCCGCCGTTCACGGTTGCGAGCAGGTGCCCGGCGAAACCGCTCACCTCGTGCGTCGTGACCTTGCGCACGCCCAAGGGCTGCAACACCCGGCCGGCGAAGCACACCAGAACCCCGAGGTCACGGGCCTGGCGGCTGGACGCCACGGTAAGCGCGTCACGCAGGTTGGCAGGGCCGTCCGCGTCGGGGGCGTCGGCGCTGCGCATGGCCCCGGTCAGCACGACCGGGGCCGCACCGGCATACCCCATCTCCAGCCACAGTGCCGTTTCTTCCATCGTGTCGGTTCCGTGGGTGATGACGACTCCGTCGGCGCCGCCGTCGATCGCGGTCATCACCGCCGCGCGGATGCGATCCCAGTCAGCGGTGACGAGTTCGGAGCTGTTGATCGCCATCAGGTCGACGATGTCGACGTCGAATGCCTGCCTGAGACCGGTGGCGAGCTGGGCGCCGCCGCGGGCTGGCCGACGGACACCGTCGGCGCCGGTGATCGTCGAGATCGTGCCCCCGGTGGTGATAACGGCAATGCGGCCCATAAAGAAATCATTCCTTACCCGGTACGGGCGCTCGCGGCGCCGATCGTCTACTCCCCGATCTTGCGGGGACGATGAGGGTCAGCGCATTTCCACGGCGTTCCACGCCTACACAAGCCCTGCGGTCCACGGCGACGCAGGCGGGCCTGTGTTGCGTTCGATTCCAGTGTCTTGGGCAGGAGGAAGCACCGGCCTGCGTCCACTTCACCGGGTCGGAGCCAGATCGACGGGTTCGGCCACTAGCGCCGACCGCGGTACCCCAGCACCGGGTTGTAGAGTGCCCGGATGCAAATGGTGGTCCGTGGCTCCCGCCCGCTTGGTCTCTGACGGGGAAGCAACACAATGACGGGTTCGGACATCACTTGGTGGATGATGGTGTGGTGCCTGACGAACCAACAGGATCCGTCGATCCACGCTCTTCAGCATTGAGCGCCAAAGAAGCCCACGAACCCGAGGCTTCCGCGTCGCAGCCGCCGCACCGGCGTTTGCGCCTGCTCTTGTCGGTTGCCGCAGTGGTGCTTGCGCTCGACATCATCACCAAGGTTCTGGCGGTCAAACTGCTGCCCCCCGGCCAGCCGGTCTCCATCATTGGCGACACCGTGACCTGGACGCTGGTGCGCAATTCCGGCGCCGCGTTCTCGATGGCGACGGGATACACATGGGTGCTCACCCTGATCGCGACGGGTGTCGTGGTCGGCATCTTCTGGATGGGTCGGCGGCTGGTATCGCCCTGGTGGGCGCTGGGTCTCGGCATGATCCTGGGCGGCGCGATGGGCAACCTGGTCGATCGCTTCTTCCGAGCGCCCGGCCCGCTGCGCGGTCACGTCGTCGACTTCCTGTCGGTCGGATGGTGGCCGGTGTTCAACGTCGCCGACCCTTCGGTGGTGGGCGGCGCCATTCTGCTGGTCGTCCTGTCCATCTTCGGCTTCGATTTCGACACCGTCGGCCGCCGGAAGTCCAACGGCGGCAACGAGGATCAGGGCGCAGTTGACTGAGCGCTCGATGCCGGTCCCGGACGGATTGGCGGGCATGCGCGTGGACGCCGGCCTGGCCCGCCTGCTGGGGCTGTCCCGCAGCGCCGCGGCGGCCATCGCCGAAGACGGCGGTGTCGAACTCGACGGCGTGACGGCGGGCAAGTCCGACCGCCTGAACGCCGGGGCCTGGTTGCAGGTGCGACTGCCGGAGCCGCCCAAGCCCCCGGAGAACACCCCCGTCGACATCGAGGGCATGACGATCCTCTACTCCGACGACGACATCGTCGCAGTCGACAAGCCGGCCGCGGTGGCCGCGCACGCCTCGGTCGGCTGGACCGGCCCCACGGTGCTGGGCGGCCTGGCGGCCGCCGGCTACCGGATCACCACCTCGGGTGTGCACGAGCGCCAGGGGATCGTGCATCGCCTCGACGTCGGAACCTCCGGGGTGATGGTGGTGGCCATCTCCGAACGCGCCTACACCGTCCTCAAGCGGGCGTTCAAACAGCGCACCGTGGAAAAGCGGTATCACGCCTTGGTGCAGGGCCATCCGGACCCGTCCAGCGGAACCATCGACGCCCCGATCGGCCGCCACCCCGGCCCGGAGTGGAAGTTCGCGGTTACCCGGGATGGCCGGCACAGCATCACCCACTACGACACCATGGAGGCGTTCGTCGCCGCCAGCCTTCTCGACGTGCACCTGGAAACCGGTCGTACCCATCAGATTCGGGTGCACTTCTCCGCGCTGCACCATCCGTGCTGTGGCGACCTCGTCTATGGTGCTGACCCGAAGCTCGCGAAAAGACTTGGGCTGGAACGTCAATGGTTGCACGCGCGATCTCTGGCCTTCGCGCATCCGGCCGACGGCCGGCGGATCGAGATCGTCAGTCCCTATCCGGCGGATCTGCAGCACGCCCTGGACGTGTTACGCGCCGAGGGCTGACCGCCCGGGTTTTCGGGCCTCCACCAGCACCCGCGTCGGATGGGTGACGAAGCGGCCTTCGGCGGTGATCAGATCGTGCAGTTCGCGCAGTCGCGAGTAATACGGCTCGGCGGTGAAATCGGGCACGGTCCAGATCAGCTTGCGTAGGAAGTAGATCACCGCGCCGATGTCGAAGAACTCCGCCCGGAGCCGTTCCATGCGCATGTCCACCACCTGCAGTCCGGCGGCCTGCGCGCCCGCCCGCTGGGTGGCCGGCTCGTAGAGTGCCCACAGCTGCGGTTGCGGCCCGACGACGTGGGTCACCAACTCCGACACCGTCGCCGGACCGGGATGCTGCGCGAAATAGGTGCCGCCGGGCTGCAGCAGCCGCGCGATCTCGCTCCACCACACGGCAATCGGATGACGGCTGATCACCAGATCGAAGGCTTCGTCGGCGAACGGCAACGGTGGTTCGTCGCCGGTGGCAACCACCACCACACCGCGGGGATTCAGTCGCCTACTGGCCAATGCCGCATTGGGAGGCCATGATTCAGTGGCTGCCATGGTCGGCGGGAACTTCTCGGCCCCGGCCAGTACCTCGCCGCCGCCGGTATGGATGTCCAGTGCCGCCGACGCACCCGCCAATCGCCCGCTCATCAGCCGCTGATACCCCCAGGACGGCCGCTGCTCCGTTGCGCGGCCGTCCAGCCAGGAGAAATCCCAACCCTCCACCGGCGCCGCCACCGCCTCAGCGACCAGGTCCTCAAACGAGCGCATGCCCAGCATTGTCACTCAGGCTTGCGGGCCTCGACGAGAACCCGCGCCGCATGCGCGACGAACGGACCCTCGGCTTCGATGCGCTCGTGGAGTTCGCGCAGCCGCTCGCGATAGCGCTCGACGGTGAAGCCGGGCACGGTCCAGATCACCTTGCGCAGGAAATAGACGACGGCGCCGACGTCGAAGAACTCCTGGCGCAGGCGCTCGAGTCGCATCTCCACGATCTGCAGGCCGGCGGACTCTGCCTGCGCGCGCTCAGCTTTCGGGTCCCGCCGGGCCCATGCCTGCGGCTGTGGGCCGATGAAGAATTCGGTCAACTCGGCGACGGTGGCCGGGCCGATGTGTTGAGCCAGATATATTCCGCCGGGCCGCAACACCCGGGCGATCTCAGCCCAAGGCACGCTGTTGGGGTGCCGGCTGGTCACCAGGTCGAACACGTCACCGGCGAACGGCAGTGCCTTCTCGTCGGGCACGGACACCACCACGACGCCGCGCGGGTGCAGGCGTCTGGTGGCCAGCGCGGCGTTCGGCCGCCACGGTTCCACGGCCGCCATGGTCGGCGGAAATCGCGGGGCCCCGGCCAGTACCTCACCGCCGCCGGTCTGGATGTCCAGTGCGGCCGAGACTTTCGCCAGCCGGTCGCTCATCAAGCGCTGATAACCCCAGGACGGCCGCTGTTCGGTCGCCCGGCCGTCCAGCCAGGAGAAGTCCCAACCGTCGACCGATGCCGAATCTGCTTCTGCCACCAGTTCTTCGAAAGTCCCGCCCATATCAGGCATTCTCGTCTGGTAGGCGGCCCCGATGTCGATCGGGCGCGGTGTCGGTCGTCATACCGTTGACATCTTCCAACAGATAGGGGACCACATATGCAGTACTGCCTGCTCATGCACTATCAGGAGGGCGGCGAGATCGGGTTGTCCGACGAAGACATGGCACCCGCGCGCGCGGCATTCGCTCAATACGCCGACGACCTGGACGCGGCGGGCGTCCTGATCGGCACACAGGTGCTGGAATCAGCTGCCGTGTCTACCACGTTCACGGCACGCAACGGAGCGCCCGAGATTCAGGACGGTCCGTTCGCCGACACCAAGGAACGTCTCGGTGGGGTCTTCGTCATCGAGGTGCCCGATCTGGATGCCGCACTGGAGTGGGCGAAACGATGCCCGGCCGCGGCGTGGGGAACGATCGAAATCCGGCCGGTGGGCGTGACGTATGCGAGCGGAAGGGGCTGGTATCAACCCGAGTGAGGTAGGGACCCGATTGGGCGCCTTCGTTCGCACCTCCTATGGGCGGCATCTGGCGCTGCTGGCCGCACCCACCGGCGACATCCCGGCGGCCGAGGATGCCATCGCCGACGCGATGGAGCGGGCGCTGACCCGATGGCCGAGGGATGGGATACCGGCCAATCCGGAGGCCTGGATCTTGACGGTGGCCCGCAATCGGCTGCGGGACCGCTGGAAATCGCATGCCTACCGAATGAGCCTACCGATGCCTGAAAAAGATTTCGAGGCAACAGAATTCAGCGAAGACGTGGCCACCATTCCAGATCGCCGGCTGGAGCTGATGCTGGTGTGCGCGCATCCCGCGATCGCCGCGAACTGCCGAACACCGTTGATGCTGCAGACGGTGCTCGGCGTCGACGCTGCCGCTATCGGGCGCGCATTCTCAGTACCGGCTGCCACGATGGCGCAACGGCTGGTGCGCGCCAAGCGCCGAATCCGGGACGCGGCAATCCCGTTTGCGATGCCGGGACGTGCGGATCTCGACGTCCGTTTGCCCGCCGTTCTGGAGGCGGTCTACGGCGCCTTCGCGATCGATTGGCAGCTGGAGCCGCAGGGCGACCCGATCGAGTCATTGGCGGCCGAAGCGCTGCATCTCGCACTGGTCCTGGTCGAGCTGCTGCCCGGTGATCCCGAGGTGCTCGGGCTGGCCGCACTGATGTACCTGTCGGAAGCCCGTCGAGCCGCGCGGCGCACCGGTGACGGCGAGTTCGTACCGCTGGACGAGCAGGACAGCAGGTTGTGGGATCGGACGCTGATCGCCCGCGGCGAAGACTTGTTGCATCGCGCCTACGACGTGGGTCGCCCGGGCCGCTACCAATATGAGGCGGCGATCCAGTCGGCGCACTGCGCCCGCGCCGGGGACGGCTACGTAGACAAGGTTGCGCTGCGAGCGCTGCATCGCGCTCTGTTACGGCTTGCGCCGTCGCTGGGCGCTGCGGTCGCCCTGGCGGTGATCGATGCCGACATCGAAGGGACGCAAGCGGGCCTGCGGGCGCTGGACGCGATGGCCGCCACGGAACGATTTCAGCCGGCCTGGACCGCCCGCGCCCATCTGCTGGCGTCTGCGGGCGAATTCGAGGCCGCGGCGCAGGCGTACCGTCGGGCCATCGAGCTCACCACAGACGCCGGCGTCGTCAGGTATCTGACCCGAAGACTTGACGCGCTGGCTGACGATCAGGTGTGAATGATTTCTCTTCCAGCCCGGCACCGCCGCTTTGTTATACCGGCGTCCCGGGTCGACCACTGACGTATTCGCGGGGTGTGGCGCCGAACCGGGTGCGGAATTCCTTGATGAAGTGCGAGGCGCTGGTGTAGCCGACCTGATGCGCGACGTCGGCGACGCCAACGTGTCGGTCCAGGATCAGTTCCCGTGCCCGGTTCAGTCGTACTTGCTTGACGTACTGGTACGGTGACGAACCCGTCAGCTCCCGAAACGCCCGGGTGAACGCCGACGGGCTCAGCCCCACCTGGGCGGCCAGGGTGGTGACCGTGATCGGTTCGATCAGCTGCGAATTGATGTAGGTCAGGGCCGCACCGATGGGATTGCCCGCCGCCTGCTGCGCGGCGAAGTGCAGCAGGCGCGCGAATTGTTCACGTTGCAGCACCCGGTAGACCAATTCACGCAGATAGAGCGGCGCCAGGACGCGCCGATCGACATCGGTGCCCAGCGACCGCAGGAATCTCAGCACGGAACTCATCACCTCGTCGTCGAGCGCGGAGACCATGCAGCTGTCCACGAGTTCGCGCACGGATGCCGTGTCGACGGGATTGCGGCCCGGCATCTTCTCGGAGATGCCGCGCACCGTGGAAGGATCGATCTCCAACACGAGGCACAGGCAAGGACGGTGCGGTGATGCCTCGAGAACCTCGCTCTGGAACTGCAGATCGCCGTTGATGACGAGGTAGTTGAACTGGTCGTAGACGTGGCGTCTGCCCTTCTCCGTCACCGCCTTGCGGCCCTGGGCGACGATCCCGATCGAGAGCCCCCGGATCTCCTGCCACTCGGGTTGCGTTGGCCGGCTGAAGCGGTAGATCGTCAGCCCCGGCCACAGCCCGGCGTTCGGGCCGTCCTGGGTCGCGCGGGCGGTCAGTTCGGCGACGAGTTCACTCGATGTCGCGTGCTGCTCGACGTACTCGGTGGCGGTCAAATCGGCACCTCCTCGAGCATCGACGGCGACGAGTTTCGAATTGCTCTGTGGAAAAAGGTATCTGACCGCGTGATCACCCGCTGTGTCTGTGGGTCCCGGTCGTCTCGGAATGAGACAGACATCGAGCAGGAATCTGCTACCGCGACAGTCGTCGATCCGGTTTGCTGTGACTATCGGGCACGCATCATCTTCCCCATGCTTCAGCGAGCGAAGGAAAAATCATGAAAATGCGGGCAGCGCGCATGCACGGCTACCACCGGCCACTGGAGATCGATGAAGTTCCGGTGCCTGACGTCGGGCGTAACCAGGTGCTGATCAAGGTTGCCGCGACCGGCATGTGCCGCAGCGATTATCAGCTGCTGGACGGTTACTTCCGGGATGGCCTTCCCGTCGAGTTTCCCTTCATCCCGGGACACGAAGTGTGCGGCACCGTCACCGAGATGGGTCCCGACGTTCCTAAGTCGGCCGGCATCTCCGAAGGAGATCTCGTCGTTGTCGACCCGAACTGGGGCGACGGCACCTGCCGGCAATGCCATGAGGGCAACCAACAACTCTGTGCCAATGGACAACTCGTCGGTTTCGGGCCCAACGGCGGTTTCGCCGAATACATGGTCGCCCCGTACGACCACGTTATTTCCTTTGGCGACCAGCCGGATCAAGAACCCCGGTACCTTGCCCCGCTGACCGACGCCGGTCTCACCCCCTACCGCGGCATGAAGAAGTTGCGCGACGCGGGCAAGCTCGGCGCCGGACGCACCGTCGTGGTCAACGGCATCGGCGGGCTCGGCAGCTACGGCGTGCAGTACGCACGACTCCTCGGCGCCGGTGCCACCGTGTTCGGATTTGCCAGAAGTGATGAAAAGCTCGATGTTGCAAGGGAACACGGCGCCGACCACACGATCAACGTGCGGGACAAGTCAACCGAGGACGTCCAGAACGAACTGGCGGACCTGACCGGTCGGCGCACGGTCGATGCGGTGCTGGACTGCGCCGGGTCGCCGGAGTCGCTGGGATTGGCGGCCGCCATCCTGGAGACCGAAGGCGCGCTGTCCCAGGTCGGCCTCATGGGCGAACGGGTCGAGCTGCCGTTGTTCCCGTTCGTCAGCGGAGAGAAGTC
Source organism: Mycobacterium sp. Z3061 (assembly GCF_031583025.1). Taxonomy (NCBI): domain Bacteria; kingdom Bacillati; phylum Actinomycetota; class Actinomycetes; order Mycobacteriales; family Mycobacteriaceae; genus Mycobacterium; species Mycobacterium pumcae. Next base: position 2,997,123 of record NZ_CP134062.1, read on the forward strand.
CTACTTCGGCTCGTTCTGGGGCAACTACAACGACCTTCGAGAGGTGCTGTCGCTGGCCGGCCAGGGTCTGATCAAACATCACGTGGTCCCGGTCGAACTCGACGACATCAACGACAACCTCGAGGCGCTGGGTCGCGGCGACATCGTGGGCAGGGCAGTGGTTGTGTTCGACTGACCAGTCATCGGGTGTGGCAGACGAACTTGGTGCCGCCGAGGTCGAGCGTCACCTCGCCCTGGTGCTCCCAGTACTCCGAACCTTGACGGCCATATCGGGCGCCGCTGCCTGAGGGCAGGAGGAACAAGATGACGCGTACGCCCTTCCAGTCCAGAACCGCCGTCTTCGGATCGAGCTGGTTGTAGAACTGCGCGGTCAACGTACCGGCATCGGCGGGGCAGTCGTAGCTGACGACCGGTGGCGCGACGGTGGCCGGGTCGGCGATGGCCAGCTCCACAAGCCGCGTCTGATAAGCCTCTAGCACGCAGGTCCGCACCTCGACGAGATCGGCGCAACCGTCGCGGGTCGTCGCGAACGCGCTCTGCGCGGTGGTCAGAGTGGCCTGATCGGCATTCGGCCGTGCCAGCGCCTGTTGGTAGGCCGCCTGCAGGCGCCGGTCGAGGTCGCTCAATTGTGGCTCGTCGCAAACCAATTGCTGTGCCTTGTTCGCCGGTTTGGCGCAGTCGAACGTCATCGCCGGGGCGGCGGGCTGGGTGGTGGTCGAGGAAGAAGAGGTACTCGAAGACGCCGCGGACCGGGACGCGCCGGACCCGCCGCCGTCGCAGGCGCTGACGAGCAGTACGGCCAGGATGGCGACCAGCAGTCTCATACCTGCTGACTACCGGCTCGTGGACGGGAGCAGCGCCGCGACACGCCGTGGACGGCGGTCAGACTTTCGCCGACGCTGTTGTTGCGTGCGGCGCCGTTGTTCGCGAGGGGCCGCAAAATGCCGGGCGTGGTGGCGTGTCGTTGGCGACATGCGGGCGCTCGCCGGGGCGGGCAGCCCGGCGCACGGCGGCGCGTCATCTTGTCCTGAGCTGTGTATCTATTCACCGGCCGATGTCCTAGGTTGGCTTCATGACCGTCCGTCACACCTTCCACACCGCCATCAGGAGCAACTGTCGATGAATCTCGGTGACCTCACGCATCTGGTCGAAAAGCCTTTCGCGGCGATGTCGAACATGATCAACACGCCGAACTCCGCGGGTCGGTACCGGCCTTTCTACCTGAGGAACTTGCTCGATGCCGTCCAAGGCCGCAAGCTCAGCGACGCGGTCCAGGGCAGGGTGGTGCTCATCACGGGCGGGTCGTCAGGCATCGGAGAAGCCGCTGCTCACAAGATCGCCGAGGCGGGCGGCACGGTGGTGCTGATCGCGCGCACCCTGGAAAACCTCGAGAAGGTTGCCGACGACATCCGAGCCAATGGCGGCACCGCACACGTGTACCCGTGCGATCTGTCCGACACCGACGCGATTGCGGCGATGGCCGACAAGGTGCTCGAGGACCTCGGTGGGGTCGACATCCTGATCAACAACGCGGGCCGCTCGATCCGGCGTTCGCTGGCACTGTCCTACGACCGGATCCACGACTACCAACGCACGATTCAGCTGAACTACCTGGGCGCGGTCCAGCTGATCCTCAAGTTCATCCCCGGTATGCGCGAACGCGGCTTCGGGCACATCGTCAACGTGTCCTCGGTCGGCGTGCAGACGCGCGCGCCGCGGTTCGGCGCATACATCGCCAGCAAGGCCGCGCTGGACAGCCTGTGCGACGCGCTGCAGGCGGAGACCGTGAGCGACAACGTCCGGTTCACCACCGTGCACATGGCGTTGGTGCGCACGCCGATGATCAGCCCGACGACGATGTACGACCATTTCCCGACGCTGACGCCCGATCAGGCGGCCGGGGTGATCACCGACGCGCTGATCCACCGGCCCCGGCGGGCGAGTTCGCCGTTCGGCCAGTTCGCCGCGGTCGCCGATGCCGTCAACCCGGCGGTGATGGACCGGGTGCGTAACCGGGCGTTCGGCATGTTCGACGACTCCTCAGCCGCAAAGGGGAGCGAAAAGCCAAGCGAGGAAACAGATCTCGACAAGCGGAGCGAGACCTTCCTGCAGGCGACCCGAGGGATCCACTGGTGAGTCTCCCCAAACCCACCGGGCAGACCACGGTCGTCATCACGGGCGCCTCGTCGGGGATCGGCACCGAACTCGCGAAAGGCCTTGCGCGGCGCGGGTATCCGCTGATGCTGGTGGCCCGGCGCCGCGAGCGCCTCGACGAGCTGGCCGACCGGTTGCGGGACAGCGACAAGATCGCAGTCGAGGTGCTGCCGCTGGACCTTTCCGACGCCGATTCGCGGGCCGAGCTCGCGCAGCGGCTGAGCACCGATCCGATTGCCGGACTGTGCAACAGCGCGGGATTCGGTACCAGCGGGCGCTTCTATGAACTACCGGCCGAACGCGAGAGCGAGGAGGTCACCCTCAATGCGCTGGCATTGATGGAGCTCACCCGGGCCGTGCTGCCCGGCATGGTGGAGCGGGGCGCAGGCGCCGTGCTGAACATCGCGTCGATCGCCGGGTTCCAGCCGCTGCCGTATATGGCCGTGTATTCGGCCAGCAAGGCGTTCGTGCTGACCTTCTCCGAGGCGGTTCAAGAGGAGTTGCACGGGACGGGAGTGTCGGTCACGGCGCTGTGTCCCGGGCCGGTTCCTACCGAGTGGGCCGAGATCGCCAGTGCCGAGCGGTTCAGCGTCCCGCTCGCACAGGTCTCACCGGAGGAAGTCGCCGAACAGGCCATCCGGGGCATGCTGTCCGGTAAGCGTGGCGTGGTCCCGGGACTGGTGCCCAAGGTCGCCAGCACCAGCGGCCGGCTGTTACCGCGCAGTGTGCTGCTGCCGGCGATCCGGATCGGAAACAAGCTGCGTGGCGGTCCCAGCCACTGATCCGGTTTCGGGCGGCTACTTCTCCGGGACGACCTTGAGCACCTGACCCGGCTGCACCGTCTTGTCTGATTGGTTGGCCACCGCGCCGGTCAGTACGTAGAGATTGTCGGCCGAGTCGACAGCGACACCGTGCGAGCTTGCGGGAATCGGTAGCGAAATGGCACTGCCGCCGCCAGCCGGCAATTCGAAGAATCGTCTGCCGAAACCGTCGGCGACGAAGGTGTTGCCCGCGCTGTCGAAAGCGATCTGGCGTGGCTCCAGGAGATCGGGAATGGGTAGCGCGGTGGCAGTGGTGGCGCCGGGGGCCAGTTTCAACACCTTGCCGTGGCCGGTGTTTTCGATGCCGGAACTGACGTACACATTGCCGGCTTTGTCGACCGCGATGCCTTTGGGCACGTACAGGTCGTTGAAGGACAGGTCGGTCGGCCGGTTTTCGCCGGGAGCCAGCTTCTTCACCCCGTACTTCAGCTTGAAGTCGGATGTCAGCAGACCGCCGACCGCATAAACGTTGCCAGCCGCATCGAAGGTGATGGCATCGATCCGCGAGAAGCCGCGGAACTGCAACCGCATCGGGCTGGTCTTGCCGGCCTCCAGGAACCAGACCTGGCTGCCCTCGCTGTAATAGATGTTGCCGGCCTGGTCGACCGCCAGGTCAGTTGCGGAGCGCACATTGACGCCCGGAATGTCAACGGCGACAGCGTCCCCGGCGCCGGGCGCCAGCTTGAACAGCATTGTTGGTAGGGAGTCGAATGACCCCTCGCCGACCAGGGAGGCCAGCGCGTAGACGTTGCCGGCCCCGTCGACGCCAACGCTTTTCGTCACGCCCAGTCCGGGAAACGGCAGCGCGGTGGGCAGTGCGGTGTAGCTGCGCTTGGACGGGGCGGTCGTCGTGGTCGGCGCTGCCGACGTAGATTTGCCCGGGCGGTGAACGAGTTTGGGAATCGCGAAGGCGGCCACCGCCACCGCCACCACGATCGCTACGACCGCAATCACCGGGCCCAGCCGCCGTCGTCGTGGCTGCGGCGACCGCAGCACCACCGGATGCGTGTGCGGGTAGGATACCGTTCGTCCGGTATTCCATTGTGGCGGTGAGGGGTTGGGCGGCGTCGAGGGCAGCTGGATCGTCTGCGTGGCCGCCGCCGCGAGGGCACCCTGCGCAGCTTCGGCCAATTCGGCGGCGCTGCGGTACCGGTCATCGGGGTTGTCGGCCAGACCCCTGGCAATGACGGCGTCCAGACCGGCGGGGATGCCCGGCCGCTGCCGGCTCGGCGGTGGTGCCGCAGCGTCCGGCGGGCGCCCGGTCAGGCACTCGTACAGGACCGCAGCCAACGCGGTGATGTCGGCGCGGTAGCTGGCTTCGGTGTTGGTGACCAGTGCGCGGGTGCGCTCCGTGGACGGAGTGGCGCCGGTTGCATCCGCCAGATATGCCGACCCGCCGTCGCCCAGCAGGATGGTGGCCGTCGTGACGTCGCGGTGGACGGTCTTTTGAGCATGGCTGTCGTCGATCACCGCGGCGATACGGCGCACCACCGCGACCGCATGACCCGGATTCAGGGGGCCATGTTGCGCCAGTTGGGTTTTCAGGTCGCTCATCAACCGGCCCCCACCTTGAGCAGTCGGTTGTTCTCGGTCAGGTAGACGGCGCCCGCCGCATCGACGGCAATGCCACCGAAAGACTGGTTCTCGGGCACGGTGGGTGTTGTCGACGTCGTGGCACCAGCGGGGAGCTTCAGGAGTTTGCCCAGGTTGTCGGAGTTGTCGATCACATAGACGGTCGACTTGGCGTCGACGGCAATGCCTTGTGCCCGGCCGAGCTGAGAAAAGGGCAACTGAGTGGGACTGGTGGCGCCGGGTGCCAGTTTCAGGACGCGGCCCATCTGCAGGCCATAGACATTGCCGGCGCCGTCCAGCGCGACGCTCTCGAACAAGCCTGCCCCGAACGGAAGCACCGTGGGGGCGGGCGCGTCGACCGCGAGCCGAAGCACCTGGTCCCGCGCGGTCACGTACACATTGCCGGCGCCGTCGACCGCCAGACCCGAGGGAAGAATCGCCCCGAAGGGCAGTTCGACGGGTGACGTGGCACCCGGAGGGAGTTTCCAGACCTGGCCGGTCCCGGGGGTGGACCAATCCGTGATGTAGAGGTTGCCGGCGGAGTCCACGGCCACGGCCTTGGGCTTGGTGAGCCCGCGAATTGGGATCTCGGTGGGTGCGTTCGAGTTCGCGGCGAGTTTGAACACCTTCTTGCCGCCTGTGTCGACGACGAATACGTTGCCGGCGCCGTCGACTGTCACCCCGCTCAGATCGCCGTATCCGATTGTCGTCAAAGGGGTGGCGTTGAGTGGTGGCGCGGCGTTGGCGATCGGGGCGGTCGGCGTAGCTGGGCCGGTCGTGGTGCTGCGGGAGGGCTGAGATGAGTTCGGTGTGCCCGAGACCGCCACCCCGACGGCGGTGATGACGGCAACGGCGCCCATGGCCGCGACGATGAGCGCGACGCGGCGTCCGGACTTTCGCCGGACGGGCGGGGGCCGCTGCATGGTCGGCGCCGCAGTCGGTGCCGGAGGGCTCCAGGGTTGCGTCGGCGGGGCGGCCTGAGGCGTCCACGACGGGCTGGGAACCGGTGTGCCCAGGGCTCGCTGGGCGGCGGCACCCAGTTCGCCGGCGCTTCGGTAGCGACGCTCGGGTTCCTTGGCCATGCCGCGCGCGATCACCTCGTCGAAACCGACCGGAATCCCGGGCCGTTGCTGACTGGGACGCGGCGGCGGCGAGGTCAGGTGGGCGGCGACCAATGCCGGTATCTCGGTGCGGTTCTCGAAGGGCGAGGCCCCGGTCAGGCACTCGTGGAGCACACAGGCCAGTGCGTAGATGTCGGCGCCGGGTGTGACCTCTCCCGAGGCAAGACGCTCCGGAGCCAGATAGGCGAACGAACCGATGGTGGTGCCTTCGCTGGTGAGTTTGGTGTCGGTGGCAGCGTTGGCCAACCCGAAGTCGACCAGGCAGGCGAAATCGTCTTTGCCGAGCAGGATATTGGCCGGTTTGACGTCGCGGTGGATCACCGTTTCGGCGTGGGCGGCATCCAGCGCGGCCGCGATCTGACGCACGATGTTCACCGAACGCGCCGGGCCGAGCGCGCCGTCGCGCTCCAGCGTGCTCTGCAGGTCGGTGCCATCGATGAGCCGCATGTCGATATAGAGCTGCCCGTCGATCTCGCCACAGCCGTGAATGGGTACCACATGAGGGTCGTGCAGCCGGCCGGCAGTACGGGCCTCCCGGAACAGCCGTTCCCGGAATGCCGGATTGTGAGAGTAGCTGCTGGACAACAGCTTCAGAGCCACCACTCGGTGCATCACGGTGTCTTCGGCCTCATAGACTTCGCCGAACCCGCCGGTGCCGAGCAGTCGCCGCAGCAGGTAAGGCCCGAAGCGGGTGCCGACGCGCGAGCGCGATGAGTGTCGGATCGTGGGATCGTCGGTCATCGGGGCGGTCCCAGTTCCAGCACCTTGCCGGTCGCGCAGTCGTCTGTGCGATGGCAGTCGACGACAAACAGATCGCCGTCCTTATCCACCGCGATCCCGAGCGGGTAGTTGAGCCCCGGGAAGGCGAGGCGGGTGGCGCTGGTGGCGCCGGCGGCCAATCTGAAAATCCCGTGCCCCTCAAGATCGGAGACATAGACGTTCCCACCCGGGTCCACCGCCACACCGTAAGGCGCCTGGAGGCCGGCGAACGGCAACTCGGTGGGAGTTGCAGCGCCGACGGGCAGCTTGAGCACGCGGCGGTCATCGCTGTCGGCGATGTAGAGGTTGCCATCCTTGTCCACCGCGACGCCCCCCGGCCCGCTCATCGGAACGGTGGGCATCAGCTGGGTCGCGCTGGTCGCCCCCGGGGCCAGCTTCAGCACCTGTTTGAGCGCGTTGTCGGTCAGGTAGACGCTGCCGTCCTTGCCCACCGCCAGACCCGCCGGCCTGCCGACGTGGCCGAACGGCAGCAGGATCGGGCCGCGGGCGCCCGGGGCGAGTTTCCACACGCCGGGCGCGTGAATGTCGGCGAGGTAGACGTTGCCTTCGTTGTCCGCCGCCACGTCCAAGCCGTAGACCTCCCCGAATGCCAATTCGGTGGGAGAGGACTGCGCGGCAGGCAGTTTCAGCACGCGGCCTTCCGGGGAGTGGTTGGTCAACTCGGCGACGTAGACGTTGCCGGCTTCATCGACTGCCACTCCGCGCGGTTTCACCAGGTTGGGGAACTTCAGCACGGTCGGCACCGTCGAGGACGGCCTCGGTGTGGTGGCGGCCGATGGGTGCGCTTCGTCGTGTCGGTGCACGATCGCGACGATCCCGACGGTGATCGCGACGGCCACCATGGCGATGGCGGCCACCACGAACACAACGCGATGGCGGCGCTTGCGGTCGGGCGGCTGGGCCCACGGCGGTCGGGGCGCGGACGGCGGGGGGAGAGGTGGCGGCGCATGCGGCATCGGCGGCGCCGGTGCCTCGATGCCCCATTCGCGGGTCGGAGCGGCGGGTTTCAGCGCGTTCTCGGCGGCCTGGGCCAGTTCGCCGGCACTGCGGTAGCGCGCGTCGGGATTCTTCGCCATGCCTCGTGCAATGACGTCGTCCAGCGCGGCCGGGATGCCGGGGCGCTGCTGGCTGGGTCGCGGTATGGGCGCGTTCAAGTGCGCGGTCATGAGGGCGGAAAGGTCACGGTGCTCCTCGTACGGCGCCTTGCCCGTAAGCAGCTCGTAGAGAACGCAGGCGAGCGCGTACACATCGCAGCGGTGATCCACCGGTGCTTCCGAAAGTCGTTCCGGGGCAACGTAATCGAAAGTGCCGACCGCCTTCCCGGTCTTGGTGAGGCGGGCGTCGCCGGCCGCGCTGGCCAGACCGAAGTCGACCAGGCTGGCGAAGTCGTCACCGGACAGCAGGATGTTTGCCGGTTTGACATCGCGGTGCAGCACCGTTTCGGCGTGCGCGGCATCCAGGGCGGCGGCGACCTGGCGGATCAGCTTCACCGCGCGGGCCGGGTCAAGCGGCCCCTCCCGCTTGAGCAGGGTCTCCAGATCCACGCCCCGGACCAGCCGCATGTCGATGTAGACCTGGCCGTCGATCTCCCCGCAGCTGTGAATCGGCAGCACATGAGGTTCTCGAAGACGTCCGGCGGTACGCGCCTCCCGGAAAAGACGCTCGCGGAACACCGGATCCTGCGAGTAGGTGTTGCTCAGCAACTTGAGCGCGACGATGCGGTTCATGGCGGTGTCCTCGGCTTCGTAGACCTCGCCGAACCCACCGCTACCCAACAGTCGGATCAACCGATACGGCCCGAACTGCGAACCCGCCCGATCCTCGACCACTCGCCCCTCCTCTGTTGCTGAGCGTAACGGGAGCGCGAACCATGCCGCGGCGGCCGGGAGCATTGCTCGGGCCCGCGGCGGCCGGCTGCGCCGGCCTTGCGACCCTCGCTAGGCTCACCCGATGGCTTCCGTTGAGTTGAACTCAAACGTCCCGATGGCCCCGCAGGACATGTGGGAGCGCGTGTCGGATCTCTCCGAGCTGGGCGAATGGCTCGTCATGCACGAGGGGTGGCGCAGCGACATCCCAGACGAGATCACGGTGGGAACCGAGATCATCGGCGTGGCGCGATCGAAGGGATTGCGCAACCGGGTGACGTGGACGGTGACCAAGTGGGACCCGCCCCACGAGGTCGCGATGTCGGGGTCGGGCAAAGGCGGAGCAAAGTACGGCGTGACCGTCACCGTCGCGCCCCATGAGGACGGTTCGACCATGGGTCTGCGCCTTGAGCTGGGCGGGCGTGCCTTGTTCGGCCCGGTCGGCTCGGCCGCGGCCCGGGCGGTCAAAGGCGACGTAGAAAAGTCGTTGCAATTGTTCGTCGAGCGCTACGCCTGAACGCCTTCGAGACACACTTCGCGACACGCCCGAAAGACGTCGGTGCCCGGTCATAGACTGGCTGCCCTATGAACCAATCGTCGTTCGTGCACCTGCACAACCACACCGAGTACTCGATGCTCGACGGTGCCGCGAAGATCTCGCCGATGCTGGCCGAGGCGCAACGGTTGGAGATGCCCGCAATCGGCATGACCGACCACGGAAACATGTTCGGCGCCAGCGAGTTCTACAACTCAGCCACCAAGGTCGGCATCAAGCCGATCATCGGCGTCGAGGCGTACATCGCTCCCGGCTCGCGATTCGATACCCGTCGCATCACCTGGGGTGATCCCAGCCAGAAGTCCGACGACGTATCGGGCAGCGGCTCCTACACGCACATGACGATGATGGCCGAGAACGCGACCGGCCTGCGCAACCTGTTCAAGCTGTCGTCGCTGGCTTCCTTCGAAGGCCAGCTCGGCAAGTGGTCGCGCATGGATGCCGAGCTCATCGCCGAACACGCCGAGGGCATCATCGCCACCACCGGTTGCCCGTCGGGGGAGGTGCAGACGCGGCTGCGGCTGGGTCACGAGCGCGAGGCGCTGGAGGCCGCCGCCAAATGGCGGGAGATCTTCGGCGCCGAGAACTTCTTTCTCGAGCTGATGGACCACGGCATCTCCATCGAACACCGGGTGCGCGAGGGCCTGCTGGAAATCGGCCGCAAGCTCGGTATCCCGCCGCTGGCCACCAACGACTGTCATTACGTGACCCGCGACGCATCCCATAACCACGAGGCGCTGCTGTGCGTGCAGACCGGCAAGACGCTCTCGGACCCTAACCGGTTCAAGTTCGACGGCGACGGCTACTACCTGAAGTCGGCCGCCGAGATGCGTCAGCTCTGGGACAGCCAGGTTCCCGGAGCGTGCGACTCCACCCTGCTGATCGGCGAGCGGGTCCAGTCCTACGCCGACGTGTGGACCCCGCGCGACCGGATGCCCATCTTCCCGGTGCCCGACGGGCACGACCAGGGGTCGTGGCTGCACCACGAGGTGATGGCGGGCCTGGCGCGGCGCTTTCCCGACGGCGTCGGCCAGGACTACATCGATCGTGCCGAGTACGAGATCAAGGTCATCTGCGACAAAGGTTTTCCGGCGTACTTCCTGATCGTGGCCGACCTGATCAACCACGCACGCTCGGTCGATATCCGGGTGGGGCCGGGGCGTGGCTCGGCTGCGGGCTCCCTGGTGGCTTACGCGATGGGTATCACCAATATCGATCCCATTCCGCACGGCCTGCTGTTCGAGCGATTCCTCAACCCCGAGCGCCCGTCGGCCCCAGACATCGACATCGACTTCGACGACCGTCGCCGCGGTGAGATGGTGCGCTACGCCGCCGACAAGTGGGGGCAGGACCGGGTTGCCCAGGTCATCACCTTCGGCACGATCAAAACGAAAGCCGCGCTGAAGGATTCGGCGCGCATCCACTACGGCCAGCCCGGCTTCGCGATCGCCGACCGGATCACCAAGGCGTTGCCGCCGCCCATCATGGCCAAGGACATTCCGTTGTCCGGCATCACCGACCCGGCCCATGAGCGGTTCAAGGAAGCCGCCGAGGTGCGCGGCCTGATCGAAACCGATCCCGACGTGCGCACCATTTACCAGACGGCGCGGGGCCTGGAGGGCCTGATCCGCAACGCCGGTGTGCACGCGTGTGCGGTGATCATGAGCAGCGAGCCGCTGACCGAGGCCATTCCGTTGTGGAGGCGGCCGCAGGACGGCGCCATCATCACCGGCTGGGATTACCCGTCCTGTGAGGCCATCGGCCTGCTGAAGATGGACTTCCTGGGCCTGCGCAACCTGACGATCATCGGCGACGCGCTGGAGAACATCAAGGCCAACCGGGGAATCGACCTCGACCTGGAATCGGTCCCGCTGGACGACAAACCCACCTACGAACTACTGGGCCGCGGCGATACCCTGGGCGTGTTCCAGCTCGACGGTGGCCCGATGCGGGATCTGTTGCGCCGCATGCAGCCCACCGAGTTCAACGACATCGTCGCCGTGTTGGCGTTGTACCGCCCCGGGCCGATGGGCATGAACGCCCACAACGACTATGCCGACCGCAAGAACGGCCGGCAGGCGATCAAGCCGATCCACCCGGAGCTCGAGGAGCCGCTGCGCGAGATCCTCTCGGAGACTTACGGTCTGATCGTCTACCAAGAGCAGATCATGTTCATCGCCCAGAAGGTCGCCTCCTACACGATGGGCAAGGCCGACGCGCTGCGCAAGGCCATGGGCAAGAAGAAGCTCGAGGTGCTCGAAGCCGAGTACAAGGGTTTCTACGAGGGCATGACCACCAACGGCTTCTCCGAAAAAGCCGTGAAAGCGTTGTGGGACACCATCCTTCCGTTCGCCGGCTACGCATTCAACAAGTCGCACGCAGCTGGATACGGCCTGGTCTCCTACTGGACGGCGTACCTGAAGGCCAACTATCCGGCCGAATACATGGCGGGCCTGCTCACCTCCGTCGGTGACGACAAGGACAAGGCCGCGGTCTATCTGGCCGACTGCCGCAAGCTGGGGATCACCGTGCTGCCTCCCGACGTGAACGAGTCGCTGGTGAACTTCGCCTCGGTCGGCAAGGACATCCGCTTCGGGTTGGGCGCCGTGCGCAACGTCGGTGCCAACGTCGTCGGCTCGCTGATCAAGACCCGCAACGAGAAGGGCAAGTTCACCGACTTCTCGGATTACCTGAACAAGATCGACATCTCGGCCTGCAACAAGAAGGTCACCGAGTCGTTGATCAAGGCCGGTGCTTTCGACTCGCTGAAGCACGCTCGCAAGGGCCTGTTCCTGGTGCACACCGACGCTGTCGATTCGGTGCTGGGCACCAAGAAGGCCGAGGCGATGGGCCAGTTCGACCTGTTCGGCGGAGACGACGGGTGCACCGAGGCGGTCTTCACCATCAAGGTGCCCGACGACGAGTGGGAAGACAAACACAAACTCGCCCTGGAACGCGAGATGCTGGGTCTCTACGTCTCTGGGCATCCACTCAACGGGGTGGCGCACCTGCTGGCCACACAGGTCGACACCGCGATCCCGGCGATCCTGGACGGCGATGTCGCCAACGAGACCCAGGTGCGGGTGGGTGGCATCCTCGCCTCGGTGAACCGGCGGGTCAACAAGAACGGAATGCCCTGGGCTTCAGCGCAATTGGAAGACCTGACCGGTGGCATCGAGGTGATGTTCTTCCCCCACACGTATTCGAACTACGGTGCCGAGATCGCTGACGACGTGGTGGTGCTTGTCAACGCCAAGGTTGCCATCCGCGATGACCGCATCAGCCTGATCGCCAACGAGCTTGTGGTGCCGGACTTCTCCAACGCCCAGCCGAATCGGCCGCTGGCGGTCAGTCTGCCCACCCGGCAGTGCACCATTGACAAGGTGACCGCTCTCAAGCAGGTGCTGGCGCGCCATCCGGGCACCTCGCAGGTGCATCTGCGACTCATCAGCGGCGACCGGATCACGACGCTGGAACTGGATCAGTCGCTGCGGGTGACGCCATCGCCGGCGTTGATGGGTGATCTCAAGGAGTTGCTCGGCCCGGGGTGTCTGGGCAGCTGAATGTGCGGCTAGCTTCACGTTCGGCAGCGAATGTGCGGCCAGCTTCACACTCGATCGGCCGGTAGAGCTAGGCAGGCTCTACCCGGACGATGGCGCTGTCGGCCCACACGCCACGGTCGCGTGCGCGCCGCAGCTTCTCGCGCAGCCCGAGGTCGCGGTGCACATTCGTCACGCCCGGAATCTTCAGCAGCGGCACAATATTCCACTGCCATCCGTAACGCCGGTGCAGCAGCCGGTTGGCCCGCTGCGCCTCAGCGCCGGCCAGGACCGTCGCCCGGCCCGGCGCCCAGTCCGTGGCACCCCGGCCGCGATAGTCGCAGACGGCGAGTTCGACGTCGGGGCGGGCGCTGAGGCGCTTGGTCTTGGGGCCGACCTTGGTTCGGAACACCACCGCGTCGCCGTCGAAGGCGAACCAGATCGGGGTGTCGGCAGGTGTGCCGTCGCGGCGGAACGACCGCAGTAGTGCGTATCGCGACTTGCTCAAATTTGTGTGCATGGCTGACAGTTAACGACTTAGAGTTAACTCGAAGTCAAGCACCGGAGGTGTCGATGCGCCTGACCATCGGAGAGGTGTCCCGCCAAGCCGGGATCGCGGCAACCACGCTGCGCTACTACGAGCAGATCGGCCTGATCCCGGCGCCCGCCCGCCGAGGCGGCCAGCGTCGCTATGACGATGCGGTGCTTGCTCGACTGGAGGTGATCCGGCTGTGCAAGTCCGCGGGATTCGCGTTGGAGGAGATCCAGCTGCTGTTCGCCGACGATGTGCCGGGGCGCCCCGCCAGTCGCGCGCTCGCGCAGGCCAAGCTCGCCGAAATTGACGCACACATGGCATCGTTGGCGCGGGCGCGAGAGGTCATCGAGTGGGGGATGCGCTGCACCTGTCCGTCAATTGACGCGTGCACGTGCGGCATTCACCAGGCGTTGCCCGCCGCCAAACCCTAGAACCGGTAGCGCAGGATCCGGGCCTTGCGGGCACCGGCCTTGAATTTCCCGGATGCCTTGGTAGCAACCCGGATCCACTTCGGAAAGAGCTCCACCTCGGGAGCGTGCGCCAAGCTGGCCGCCTCGACGAGCGTCAACCGGGGGTTCCACGTCTCGGGTACCCGCGCATCCTTGAAGCCGGCATATCCCCATTGATTCCCGACGCTGCTGAACATTTTCTGCGGTGCCAGCTTTACGGCGAGTCGACTGAACCAGCCAATCCGGCCGTAGTCGTTGAACGCGATTTCACCCGACTCGAAATACTCGGAAATTCGTCGGAAGACGCCGACAATCACCGACTCGGTCAAGAAAGCGAACAGCCCGTCGGCGATCAATATCGTCGGCCGGTCGGCGGGGATGGCCGCAGGCCAGTCGTGGTCGGCCACCGACGCCGCGACCGAATGCGCGTGTTTGCTGGGTGGCAGCACCCGGTCGCGCAGCGCGATCACGCCCGGCAGGTCGAGGCTGTACCAGTCGACGGTGGCGGGCGGGTTAACCCGCAGCGGACCCGAGTCCACTCCGGCGCCGAGGTCGACGACCACGGCGTCGGGATGCTCGGCGGTGAATGCCCGCACCCGGTCGTCGAGCATCTTGGCGCGCAGCGCCGATTGGCACACCACGCTGGCGGTCACTCCGAGTCCGGCGAAGTCGTAGTCGATCATGCCGACCACCCGGTCGGCCAGCGCATCGCCGAGAATTGGCCGCGCACAACGACTGTCCAACGCCCGCGCATATTCGGTGAGGAGCGCCGTTTGCTCCAGCGGCGAGAGACTGCTGACGTCAATACCCGCGTTCCGCCCCATAAGCGCCAACGTACGCCCGGTCCTGTGTTCCGTGGGCCGTGAGTTCGGACGTAGGCTCAGCGATGAGAAGCGATCTGGTGCCTTCCTACATGCCAACGGGAGCGGGAAATGAGCCCAACCGAACGTCCGCGAACCATGTGTGAGGCCTTTCAGCGCACCGCGGTCGTCGACCCGGACGCGGTGGCGCTGCGCACCGCAGGGGGCGCCCGGGAGCTCACGTGGCGCGACTACGCCGAGCAGGTGCGCAAGGTCGCCGCCGGCCTCACCGGCCTGGGGGTTCGCCGCGGCGACACCGTTTCGCTGATGATGGCCAACCGCGTCGAGTTCTACCCCCTTGAGATCGGCGCGCAACATGTTGGGGCCACGTCGTTTTCGGTGTACAACACGCTGCCGGCCGAGCAGCTGACCTACGTCTTCGGCAACGCCGGCACCGCGGTGGTGATGTGTGAAGAACAGTATGTGGACCGGATCCGCGCCAGCGGCGCCGCGATCGAGCACATCATCTGTATCGACGGCAACCCCGCGGGCACGCTGTCGGTCGAGGACCTGTACGCGGCCGCGCCGGTGGACTTCGACTTCGAATCGGCTTGGCGGGCCGTGCAACCCGACGATGTCGTCACTTTGATCTACACCTCGGGTACCACTGGAAATCCGAAGGGTGTGGAGATGACTCACACCAACCTGCTCTTTGAGGGGTACGCGCTGGACAGCGTGCTGGGAGTCGAGCACGGCGACCGGATCACCTCGTACCTGCCGTCCGCTCATATCGCCGACCGGATAACCGCCCTGTACTCACAGGAGATGTTCGGGACCCAGGTGACGGTGGTCTCCGACGTCCGTACGATCGCCGCGGCGCTGCCCGACGTGCGGCCCATGATTTGGGGCGCGGTGCCCCGCGTTTGGGAAAAGCTCAGGGCCGGAATCGAATTCGCGGTAAGTAACGAGCCCGATGAGGTCAAGCGGCAGGCATTGCAATGGGCGATGTCGGTGGCGGCCAAGCGCTCGACAGCGGAACTCGCCGGGGAGACGATGTCAGAGGAGCTGGCGGCCGAGTGGGCCACCGCCGACGACCTGGTGCTGTCCAAGCTGCGCGAGCGGATCGGTTTCGGAGAGCTGCGCTGGGCGGTGTCAGGCGCGGCACCGATCCCGAGGGAGACCTTGGCCTTCTTCATGGGCATCGGTATCCCGATCTCCGAGCTCTGGGGCATGTCCGAGCTCAGCTGCGCTGCCAGCGCGTGCCACCCCCGCGACGCCAAGCTGGGCACCGTCGGCAAGCTGCTACCCGGCCTCGAGGGCAGGATTGCCGACGACGGCGAGTACCTGGTGCGCGGGCCACTGGTGATGAAGCGCTACCGAAAGGAGCCGGCCAAGACCGCAGAAGCGATCGACGACCAGGGCTGGCTACACACCGGCGACATTGTCGAGGTCGACGACGAGGGTTACCTGCGGGTGGTGGACCGCAAGAAGGAGCTGATCATCAACGCGGCCGGAAAGAACATGTCCCCGGCCAACATCGAGAACACCATCGTCGCCGCGTGCCGGATGGTCGGGGTGATGATCGCGATCGGCGACGGCCGGCCCTACAACACCGCGCTGATGGTTTTCGACGCCGACTCGGTCGGCCCGTATGCGGCCCAGCGAGGGCTCGATCCCTCCCCGGAGGCCCTGGCCTCACACCCGGAAGTGGTCGCGGAGATCGCCGCCGGCGTGGCCGAGGGCAACCAAAAACTGTCGAGGGTGGAGCAGATCAAGCGGTTTCGCATCCTGCCGGCCTTGTGGGAGCCCGGCGGTGACGAGATCACGCTGACCATGAAGCTCAAGCGCAAGCCCATCCACGCCAAGTATGCCGCCGAGATTGAGGAGCTGTACGTGAGTGAACCCGGACCGCACATCCACGAGCCGAGCGCCGCACCGGCGCCGCAGCCGGCATAGGGAGGGGCGATGACGGCACGGGAGGTCGGTCGCAGCGGAGTCCGAAAGCTCTTGCAGCGCACCGGATTTGTTGATGAGTCGACGACGGCCCTGGGGACCGATCCGCAAGCGGTGACCCAGCTGCTGGATGCGGACTGGTTCGGTGAGCGGCTCGAGGCGCTGGCTGAGGAACTCGGGCGCGATCCCGAGAGCGTGCGGGTGGAGGCCGCCGGTTATCTGCGCGAGATTGCGGCGTCGCTGGACGAGCGCGCGGTTCAGGCCTGGCGGGGATTCAGCCGGTGGCTGATGCGGGCGTATGACGTGCTGGTCGACGAGGACCAGATCGCGCAGTTGCGGTCGCTGGACCGCAAGGCAACGCTGGCGTTCGCGTTCTCGCACCGGTCCTATCTGGACGGGATGCTGTTACCCGAGGAGATCGCCGCCAACCGCCTGTCGTCGGCATTCACCTTCGGCGGGGCCAATTTGAACTTCTTCCCGATGGGCGGCTTCGCCAAGCGCACCGGGACGATCTTCATCCGGCGCCAGACGAAGGACATTCCCGTCTACCGGTTCGTGTTGCGCGCCTACACCGCTCAACTGGTGCAGAACCACACCAATCTCACCTGGTCGATCGAAGGTGGGCGCACCCGCACCGGCAAGCTGCGGCCGCCGGTGTTCGGCATCCTGCGCTACCTCACCGATGCCGTCGACGAAATCGACGGGCCGGAAGTGTATTTGGTGCCGACATCGATCGTCTACGACCAGCTGCACGAGGTGGAGGCGATGACCACCGAGGCCTACGGGGCGACCAAACGACCGGAGGACCTGCGGTTCCTGGTCCGGCTGTCCCGGCAGCAGGGGGAGCGGCTGGGCCGGGCTTACCTCGATTTCGGTGAGCCGCTTCCGCTGCGCAAACGCCTGGAGGAATTGCGGGCCGACCCGTCGGGAACTGAGACGGTGGTCGAACGCATCGCTTTGGACGTCGAGCACCGCATCAACCGCGCCACCCCGGTGACGCCGACCGCGGTGGTGAGCCTGGCGTTGCTGGGAGCCGACCGCTCGTTGTCCATCAGCGAGGTGCTGTCGACTGTCAGCCCGCTGGCCAGATACATCAACGCCCGTAATTGGGCGGTGGCCGGGGCCGCGGATCTGACGAACCGCTCGACGATCCGCTGGACCCTGCACCAGATGGTGAACTCCGGGGTGGTGAGCGTCTACGACGCCGGCACCGAAGCGGTCTGGGGGATCGGCGCCGATCAGCATCTGGTCGCGGCGTTCTACCGCAACACCGCCATCCACATCCTGGTCGATCGGGCTATTGCGGAGCTGGCGTTGCTGGCGGCGTCGGAGAGCGCCGAGAGCTCCGGGGACGGCTTCGTGTCCCCGGCGGCCGTCCGGGACGAGGCGCTCGGCCTGCGCGAATTGCTGAAATTCGAGTTCCTGTTCTCGGCGCGCGCCCAGTTCGAGCGGGAGCTCGCCGACGAGGTCAAGCTAATCGGGCCGGTGGAGGACACGTCCAAGGAGGTCATCGCGGCCGACGTCCGGAAACTGCTGGAGTCGGCGGATCTGCTGCTGGCGCATCTGGTGCTGCGGCCGTTCCTGGACGCCTACCACATCGTGGCCGACCGGCTGGCGGCCCTCGAGGACGAGGCGCTGGACGAGGACGCGTTTCTCACCGAGTGTCTCGAGGTGGGCAAGCAGTGGGAACTGCAGCGCCGGATCGCCAACGCGGAGTCACGGTCGATGGAGCTGTTCAAGACCGCGCTGCGGCTCGCCCGGCACCGCGAGCTCGTCGACGGTGCCGACCAGGCCGACATAGCCAAGCGGCGCCGGGAGTTCGCCGACGAGATCGCGACGGCGTCCCGGCGGGTCAATGTGATCGCGGAGCTGGCGCGGCGCCAGGAATAGCAGCTGAGACGCTGCTCCCGGCGGCATGGCACCATTAACCGGTGTCCGCCGAACTGAGCCAGAACCCTCGCGAGTTGCCGCTGTGCGCGGCTGACATCGACGGTGCGGCCAAGCGAATTGCTCCGGTGGTCACCCCGACGCCCCTGCAGTACAGCGACCGGCTGTCGGAGATCACCGGCGCGAACGTCTACCTCAAGCGCGAGGACCTGCAGGTGGTCCGCTCCTACAAGCTGCGCGGCGCCTATAACCTGCTGGTCCAGCTTTCCGATGAGGAGCTGGCCGCCGGAGTGGTGTGTTCCTCGGCGGGCAACCATGCCCAGGGCTTCGCCTACGCGTGCCGTTCGCTGGGTGTGCACGGCCGCGTCTATGTGCCGGCCAAGACCCCCAAGCAGAAGCGCGACCGCATCCGCTATCACGGCCGTGAGTTCATCGAGCTGATCGTGGGCGGTTCGACGTACGACCTGGCCGCCGCCGCCGCCCGCGATGACGTCGAGCGCACCGGCGCCACCCTGGTGCCGCCCTACGACGATCTGCGCACCATGGCCGGTCAGGGCACCATCGCCGTCGAAATACTGGACGCCCTGGGTGACGAACCGGACCTGGTGGTGGTGCCCGTCGGCGGCGGCGGCTGCATCGCGGGCATCACCAGCTACCTGGCCGAACAGACATCGAATACCGCCGTGCTGGGTATCGAGCCGGCCGGGGCCGCCGCGATGATGGCCGCGCTGGCAGCCGGCGAACCGGTGACTCTAGAGCACGTGGATCAGTTCGTCGACGGCGCCGCCGTGGCGCGGGCGGGAACGCTGCCCTATGCCGCGCTGGCCGCCGCCGGTGACATGGTGTCGATCACCACGGTCGACGAGGGCGCGGTGTGCACCGCGATGCTCGACCTCTACCAGAACGAGGGCATCATCGCCGAACCCGCCGGCGCGTTGTCCGTGGCGGGTTTACTGGAAGCCGATGTCGAACCGGGCTCCACCGTGGTGTGCCTGATTTCCGGCGGCAACAACGACGTGTCCCGCTACGGCGAGGTGCTGGAGCGCTCGCTGGTGCACCTGGGCCTGAAGCATTATTTCCTGGTCGACTTCCCGCAGGAGCCGGGTGCGCTACGGCGGTTCCTCGACGAGGTGCTCGGTCCCAACGACGACATCACCCTGTTCGAGTACGTCAAGCGCAACAACCGGGAGACCGGTGAGGCGCTGGTCGGGATTCAACTGGGATCGGCTGCGGATCTGGACGGGCTGCTCGCCCGGATGCAGGCGACCGAGATGCACGTCGAGACGCTGCTGCCCGGGTCGCCGGCCTACCGCTACCTGCTGCTCTGAGTTCTGTCGGCCGCGAGCGTGCGCGTAATGCCGGTGCCAGCGGCGTGTCGCTGTACCGGGGCGCACGTTCGGCCACGCTTAGCGTAGGTATGACGGCAGCGGGGTAGCGGGATCCAGATCGGAATCCGCAACCGCCGCGCCGGCGGTCAACCGCAGCGGCACCACGCCGGCCCAGTACGGCAGCGACAGGTCTTCGGCGTCGTCGGCCACCCCGCCTTCGCGGATCTTCGCTGAGACTTCGTTCAGGTCCAGCGCCAGCACTGCGGTGGCGGCGAGTTCGCGTGCGTTCGGCGCTCGACAGTCATCGGCCCGCCCGGCCCGGATGTGGTCCACCACCCCATGCAGCGCCCGCTGCTTCTCGGCGGCGTCCTCCACAATGCGAGCGGTGCCGACGGCGACGACGGAGCGGTAGTTCATCGAGTGGTGCATCGCCGATCGGGCCAGCACCAGTCCGTCGACCAGGGTGACGGTGACGCAGACCGGCATGCCGGTTAACCGGGCCGCCAACATGGGTCCGCTGCCCGACGACCCGTGGATGTAAAGCGTCTCGTCGATGCGGGTGTGGATGGTCGGCAGCACAACCGGCCGGCCGTCACGGACGAAGCCGAGATGGCAGATCAACGACTCGTCCAGGATCCGGTGGACGGTCTCGCGGTCGTAGTGCGCGCGTTCCCGGTAGCGGGTCGGCGTGGTGCGGTCGGTGGGCTGGTACGCCGTGTTCATCAGCTTGCCTTCGCTATTGTTCTAGTACATAATATAAACCGTGCCAGTACAATACAACATATCCGGCACCGGTGCCGAGTCAATAGCCGCCAGCGTCGAGGAGGGCATCTCCCTAGGAGCCCTGGCGCCGGGTGATCCGCTGCCGTCGATCCGGGACGTTGCGGCCCAACTCGGGGTCAACGCCAACACGGTGGCCGCCGCGTACCGTTTGTTGCGCGACCGCGGAGCGGTCGAGACGGCGGGCCGACGCGGTACCAGGGTGCGCAACCGGCCGGCGACCACCCCGCGGTCGTTGCTCGGCGTCGCGGTCCCCGAGGGCGCCCGCGACTTGTCGACGGGCAATCCGGATCCCGCGCTGTTGCCCATCGCCACCGCGCAGTTGGCCCCGGCCCGGCAGGACCGGCCGCTGCTCTACGGGCAGTCCGCGATGTCGGCCGAGTTGGTCGAGCGCGCCCGCGCGGACCTGGGTGCCGACGGGGTGCCTGCTGAGCATCTCGCGGTGACCAGCGGTGCGCTCGACGGAATCGAGCGAGTGCTCAGTGCCCACCTGCGACCGGGCGACCGCGTCGCGGTCGAGGATCCGGGTTGGGCTAACCTGCTCGATCTGGTTGCGGCGCTGGGCCTTTCGCCGGAACCGGTGAAGGTCGACGACGACGGGCCGGTGGTGCTCAGCATGGCGCGGGCGCTGCGGCGCGGAGTGAAGGCCGTCATCGTCACCACCCGCGCGCAGAACCCGACCGGGGCGGCGTTGTCCAAGGACCGCGCCAAGGCGCTGCGCAGCCTGTTGGCCGGCAAGACGAGCGACGTGCTGGTCATTGAAGACGACCACTGCGCGAGGATCTCCGGTGTGCCGCTGCACACCCTGGCCGGGGCGACGCGACGCTGGGCTTTCGTCCGGTCGGTGTCCAAGGCCTACGGTCCGGATCTGCGGCTGGCCGTGCTGGCCGGAGATCGCCGGACCGTCGAGCGGGTGCATGGACGATTGCGGCTGGGGCCGGGGTGGGTCAGCCGGATGCTGCAGGATCTCGCCGTGCGGATGTGGTCCGACGATGCGGCGACCGAACTGGTCCACCAGGCCAGAGGGCGCTACGCGAAGAACCGCAAGGCGTTGCGTGACGCGCTTGCTGAGCGGGACGTGGTCGCGCACGGCCGGTCCGGGCTGAACGTCTGGGTTCCGGTACCGGACGAGACGGTCGCCATCACCCGACTGCTCAACGCGGGTTGGGCGGCTGCGCCGGGCACGCGGTTCCGGATGGACACTCCGCCGGGCATGCGGATCACGATTGCCGACCTGCAGGACGACGAGATCGAACCACTGGCCGACGCCGTCGCAGAGGCCATCCATGGCACCGGGCCCGCGAGCGTGTGAGCTAGCTGGTGGTGAGCAGCCAGAAGAAGACGAACGTGTAGATGGCGAAGTGGATGACCGACAGCGCCAGGCCGGCGATCGCCGTCACCCGACCGGGGACGTTGGCCTTGTCGGTCTGATGCAGCGCGTGAATTCCGAACGGGATCGTGACGAGCCAGCACGGGATGAAGACAACGACGTACTGCAGGATGCCCAGTACCGCGCTCATCACCGCGAGGCCGCTGATCTTGGGGCCGGCGGCACGCTTGACTGCGGGGGCGGGGGCTGCCAACTGCGCGGCGATCGTCGTCATGTGCACAGCGTCGGGCATAGCGCTTGAAGGATTCTTGGAGCCTTCGGATGGCGAGCGGGTGGTGAGCAGACGCAAAATCACCTCGGAGCGTACGCTCCCGGGTAATTTTGTGTCTGCTCGCGCGGGGGAGGTGAGGCCCGCCGACTATCGTCTGGATCCGTGATCGTGCTGCTACCGCCGTCGGAGACGAAGCGCGCGGGAGGCGACGGCCCACCCCTACAACTCGGCGACCTGAACTTCCCGGAACTGAATCCTCTGCGGTCGGAGCTGGTGGGGGAGCTCGTCGATCTTGCGGCGGACCCGGCGGCGAGCATGTCGGCACTGGGCGTGTCGGCCAAGCAGGTCGCCGAGATCGAGCGCAACGCGGCGCTGAAAGAGGCACCCACACTGCCGGCGATCCGCCGCTATACCGGGGTCCTCTACGACGCGCTGGATATCGACTCGCTGCGCGGGGCGGAGGCCAGGCGCGCCTCGGCGCGGTTGTTCGTCGCGTCGGCCCTGTTCGGGCTGCTTCGCGCCGACGATCAGGTGCCCGCGTATCGCCTCTCCGCGACCTCGAAACTCCCGGGCAGACCCACGCTGGCCGCGCGCTGGCGTCCCCTGCTGGAGCCATTGCTCACCGAACTGGCCGAGAATCACCTGATCGTCGATCTCCGCTCGGGTTCCTATGTCGCGCTGGGCGGAGCCCCCGGCGCCGTCGGCGTGAATGTGCTCGTCGAGTACCCCGATGGCCGGCGGTCGGTGGTCACCCATTTCAACAAGGCCCACAAGGGCCGGTTGGCCCGTGCGCTGGCCGTCACCCGCGCGGAGCCCGCCGATGCGGCCGCGGTCGCCGCCGTCGCCCGCAGGGCCGGTCTGCGGATTGAGCGCGCCGGAAATGATCTGACCGTCGTCGTTTCCGCGGCAGCTGACCCGGCGAACAGACGCAAAAACACCTGAAAAGGGCCGGATTACGGGGCTTTCGCGTCTGCTCGCGCAACACGGAGGATCGCAAACGAGTGGACGGGAACGCGGGTGGACTCCTTGCCCAACTCCGGGCCGTCCCAGGCCAGCACCAGCTCACCGGTGATCGGCACGGATACCGCGTCGGCACCGAGATTGCACGCGATCGCCAGACTCCCGCGCCGCAGCACGATCCAGCGTTGATCCTCGTCATAGTCGACGACGAGGTGGTCCAGCCACGGGTCGGTGAAGTCGGGTTCGTTGTGCCGCAACTCAATGAGCTCCCGGTACACCGCCAGCAGCCGGGCGTGCTCGCCGCCCAGGATCTCATCCCATTTCAGCTTGGAACGCTCAAACGTCTGCGGGTCCTGCGGGTCCGGGATCTCGTCGGCGTCCCAGCCGTGCTCGGCGAATTCGGCTTTGCGCCCATCCCGGGTGGCCTGGGCCAGCTCGGGTTCTGGGTGCGAACTGAAGAACTGGAACGGGGTGGATGCCCCCCATTCCTCGCCCATGAAAAGCATTGCCGTGTAGGGAGATCCGATCACCAGTGCGGCTTTCACCGCCAACTGACCCGGGGTCAGGTTCTGCGATGGACGGTCCCCGAGTGCGCGATTGCCGACCTGGTCGTGCGTGCACGTGTAGGCCAGCAACCTGGTCGCCGGAATCCCGGTTTCCTCGGTGGTGTCCAGCGGGCGCCCGTGTCTGCGCCGCCGGAACGACGAATAGGTGCCGGCGTGGAAGAAGCCGTGCCGCAACGTCTGAGCCAGCGTGCCCACGGAGCCGAAGTCGCCGTAATAGCCCTGCCGCTCGCCTGACACCGCGGTGTGGATCGCGTGATGGATGTCGTCGGCCCACTGCGCGGTGAGGCCGTAACCGCCGCGGTCCCGCGGGGTGATCAGGCGGGGATCGTTGAGGTCACTTTCGGCGATCAGAGCCAGCGGACGGCCCAACTGCCTTGACAACCAATCTGTTTCGGTGGCGAGTTCCTCGAGCAGGTGTACCGCGGTGAGGTCCACCAGCGCGTGCACCGCGTCCAGGCGCAGGCCGTCGGCGTGGAAGTCGCGCATCCAGCGCAAGGCGCATCCGATGATGTAGCGGCGCACCTCGTCGGAGTCTGCGTCGGCGATGTTGATGCCTTCGCCCCATGGGTTGCTGGCCGAGGACAGATAC
This sequence comes from Mycobacterium sp. Z3061, assembly GCF_031583025.1. Lineage (NCBI taxonomy): Bacteria > Bacillati > Actinomycetota > Actinomycetes > Mycobacteriales > Mycobacteriaceae > Mycobacterium > Mycobacterium pumcae. The sequence continues at coordinate 3,020,979 of NZ_CP134062.1, forward strand.
GGCGCGAATTTCGGCAGATAGTTGCCGGACGGGCCGAGGTGGTTGAACACCGCGTCGATCAGCACCCCCAGACCGCGGGCGTGGCAGGAGTCGACCAGCCTGACCAGCCCGTCGGGACCGCCGTAGGGCTCGTGCACGCTGTACCACAGGACGCCGTCGTAGCCCCAGCCGTAGGTGCCGGCAAAGGAGTTCACCGGCATCAACTCGACGAAGTCGACGCCGAGATCCACCAGGTAGTCCAGTTTTTCGATGGCGGAGTCGAAAGTGCCCTCGGCTGTGAAGGTGCCGACGTGCAGTTCGTAGATGACCGCGCCCTCGACGGACCGTCCGGCCCAGTCGCCATCGGTCCAGGCCGCTGCCGATGGGTCCCAGAGCTGGGAGCGTTCGTGCACGCCGTCGGGCTGTCGGGGGGACCGCGGGTCGGGCAGCACGGTGGAGTCGTCGTCGAGCAGGAAGCCGTAGCGGGCATCCGCCGGTGCGTCGACATCGGCGTGCCACCAGCCGTCGTCGGAGCGGATCATGGCGTGCACCGCCCCGTCGACATCAAGCCGCACCAGCCCGGGTTTCGGTGCCCACACTTTGAATTCAGTCATCAAGACGCTCCAGCAGCACCACGGGCAACTCTCCGAACAGTTGGGCGGCCGACGTCGGCCCGCTGGCCATGGCGCCGGTCAACCGGTCGGTCCACGACCCTTCCGGCAACGGCAACACGGTGTCACCCCAGCCGGTGTCGGCAAGCGCTACCGTCCAGCGGGTCACCGCCACCAGGATGCCGGGACCGCGGCGGAACGCCACGATGTGGTCGGCGGCCTGACCGGCGGCGAGCACCGGCAGGTAGTCGCCGTGCAGGAAGCAGTCCGGCCGCGAGCGCCGCAGTCGAAGCGCCGTGGTGACCACCCGAATCTTGGGGTGCTGCAGGTCTTTCACCGCGCTGCGCCGGCTCGCATAGTCGACCTCGCGGCGGTTGTCCGGGTCGACCAGGCTGTCGTCCCACAACTCGGTGCCCTGGTACACGTCGGGGATGCCCGGCACGGTCAGAGCCAGCAGCTTCTGGCCCAGCGCGTCGCTGGCAGCGTGCGGGTTGAGCTGGCCGACGAGTTTGGTGAGTTCACCGGCCACCGGCCCATCCAGCACTTTGTCCAGCCAGCCGCGCACGGCGTCTTCGAACTCCTGGTCCGGGTCGTTCCACGACGTGTGCCAGGCGGCCTCCCGGATCGCCTTCTCGGCGTAGGAATGCAGCCGGTCGCGCAACTCCCCAGTGACCTCGCCGCTCACCGGCCAGACGCCGAAAACGTTCTGCCACAGGAACTGTCCGGTCGCGGGATCGGGGGAGGGGGCATGGTTCTCCCACCTGCCGACGAATTCCGCCCACAGCGACGGCACCTGCGACAGCACTCCGATCCGGGCGCGCACGTCCTCGCCGCGCTTGGTGTCGTGTGTGGTCAGCGTCGTCATGGCGGCCGGCCACAGCCGGGCCCGGGTGGCCGAACTCTGGTGGAACTCGGCGGCCCCGACGCCGAACCGGTGCGGCTCACCACCGACCTCGTTGAGCGACACCAGGCGGGCGTCGCGGTAGAACAGGCAGTCTTCGACCGCCTTGGCGGTCACCGCGCCGCACAGTTGCTGCAGGCGGGTTGCGGGCTCACCGCCGTGGGCCAGCGCCGCGGCCACCACGGCCAGCGCGGGTCCCAATTCCGGTTGCGCCGCCTGGGTTTTCGCCAGTGCGGTGGACAGGATCGCCGACAGTGACTGGTAGTCGCTGCGGTAGACGTCGATGTGCGTCAGCAGTGCGGCCACCGCGTCGGGCAACTGCGGATCATCGGCACCCGCGGTCGCTACGATGCTGCGCCGCAACCGGGCCAACTCGCTGCCCAGGGTGTCGGTCGCGGCGCGAATCTTGAGCTGCGCCAACATATCCGGCATCGCGCCGTAGTCCACGCCCGCGGACTCCACGAGTTCGGTGAGCGCGGCTTCGCCCCTCGGGTCGATGAAGAGTCCGCCCACCTCCCGCAGCACGTCGTAGCCGGTGGTGCCGGCCACCGGCAGGGTCGGCTCCAGCGCCTCGTCGACGGCCAGGATCTTTTCGATCACAATCCACGCGTCGGGTCCGGCCAACTCGCGCAGCCAGATCAAATAGCTTGCCGGGTCAGCCAATCCGTCGGGATGGTCGATCCGCACGCCGTCGACGATGCTCTCGCTGAACCAGCGGGCGACTTCGGCGTGGCTGGCGTCGAAAACGCTACGGTCCTCCTGGCGCAACCCGGCCAGCGAGGTGATCGAGAAGAACCGGCGATAGCCCACGACGCCGTTGCGCCAGCCCACCAGCCGGTAGTGCTGACGTTCGTGCACCTCAGGCCCGGTGCCGTCGCCGGTGCCAGGGGCGATCGGAAGCGCCAGATCCCCCAGTCGCAACAGGTCGCCGTCCACCGTCAGATCGGCCGCGTCGTCATCGGAACCCAGCAACGGCAACACGATTCGGCCCGCGTCGTCCAACGTCCAGTCGATGTCGAAGAAGCTGGCGTATTCCGAGTCCCGCCCGTGTCGCAGTACGTCCCACCACCACGCGTTCTGCTGGGGCTGGTCGATTCCGACGTGATTGGGCACGACGTCGATCACTACGCCCATGCCGCGGGCGCGCGCCGCCGCTGACAACCGGGCCAACCCCTCGGGCCCGCCGAGATCGGAGGACACCGTCGTCGGGTCGGTGACATCGTAACCGTGCGACGATCCGCCGACGGCGGTCAGGACGGGGGACAGGTAGACATGGGACACCCCGAGCTCATCGAGGTAGTCCAGCAGGTTTTCAGCGTCGCCCAGGGTGAACGCGAAGCCACTGGACGCGCCGCGTAGCTGCAACCGGTAGGTTGCCGAGACCGGAAAAGGCATATGTCACAGCGTCTTACGCAGTATGAGCACGGAGCGGCCGGGCAGTGCCACCTCGTCACCCTGATCGACCACCCGTTCGGCGACGCCGGTCGGGCTGGTGGTGTCCAGCTCCACTGTCCACTGCTGTGCATAGTCGCCGTGCGGCATGACAAATGTGACTTCCTGGTCGTGGGCGTTGAAACACAGCAGGAACGAGTCATCGACGATGCGTTCGCCACGGCGATTCGGTTCGGGCAGGGCCTGGCCATTGAGGAACACCGCGATGCTCTTGCCGAAGTCGTTGTCCCAGTCCTGCTCGGTCATCTCCTGGCCGGAAGGTGTCAGCCAGGCGATGTCGTGAATGTCGGCTTCGCCGCTGCGGATGGGCCGGCCCCGAAGGAAGCGGCGCCGGCGAAACACCGGATGTTTCCTGCGCAACCGCGTCACCTTGCGCGCAAAGGCCAATTGGTCCGCATTCTTCTCGACCAATGACCAATCCATCCAAGACAACTCGGAGTCCTGGCAATAGACGTTGTTGTTGCCCTGCTGAGTGCGCCCGATCTCGTCGCCGTGGGAGATCATCGGGGTGCCCTGGCTGACCATCAATGTCGCCCAGAAGTTGCGCATCTGCTGGCAGCGCAGCGCAATGATGTCCGGGTCGTCGGTGGGGCCTTCCACGCCGCAGTTCCAGGACCGGTTGTGGCTTTCGCCGTCGCGGTTGTCCTCGCCGTTGGCCGCATTGTGTTTTTCGTTGTAGGACACCAGATCATGCATGGTGAAGCCGTCGTGCGCGGTGACGAAGTTGATGCTGGCGCCGGGCCGCCGGCCGGTCGCTTCGTAAAGGTCCGACGACCCGGTCAGCCGGGAAGCGAACTCGCCAAGGGTTGCGGGCTCGCCCCGCCAGTAGTCGCGCACAGTGTCGCGGTATTTCCCGTTCCACTCGGTCCACAAACCTGGGAAATTCCCGACCTGGTAACCACCTTCGCCGACATCCCACGGTTCGGCGATCAACTTGACCTGGCTGACCACCGGATCCTGCTGGACCAGGTCGAAAAACGCTGATAGCCGGTCGACGTCATAAAACTCGCGGGCCAGGGTGGCTGCCAGGTCGAACCGGAAGCCGTCGACGTGCATCTCGAGCACCCAGTAGCGCAGCGAATCCATGATGAGCTGCAGGGTGTGCGGGTGCCGCACATTGAGACTGTTGCCGGTGCCGGTGAAATCCTTGTAGTGGCGAAGGTCACCGTCGACCAGACGGTAGTAGGCGGCGTTGTCGATGCCGCGGAAGTTGATCGTCGGGCCGAGGTGGTTCCCCTCGGCGGTGTGGTTGTAGACCACGTCGAGGATGACCTCGATGCCGGCCTCGTGGAAGGTGCGCACCATCGACTTGAACTCGGCGACCGCACCACCCGGCTTGCGGGTCGCCGCATATTGGTAGTGGGGAGCCAGGAAGCCGAATGTGTTGTAGCCCCAGTAGTTTCGCAGTCCCATGTCGACCAGCCGGTGGTCGTGCAGGAACTGGTGGACCGGCATCAGTTCGATAGCGGTGACGTTCAGTGACTTCAGGTGATCGATGATCACCGGGTGCGACAGCCCGGCATAGGTGCCGCGGAGTTCGTGCGGGATGCCCGGATGGGTCTGGGTCATGCCCTTGACGTGCGCCTCGTAGATGATCGTTTCGTGATAGGGCGTGCAGGGTGCCCGGTCGGATGCCCAGTCGAAGAACGGGTTGATCACCACGCTGGTCATGGTGTGGCCCAGCGAGTCGACCATCGGGGGAATACCGGTTTCAGACGGGTCCTCGGCCGCCACTTCCAGGTCGTAGGAGAACAGCGCCTGCGTGAAATCGAAGTCACCGACAAAGGATTTGCCGTACGGGTCGAGCAACAATTTGCTCGGATCGCACCGGTGACCGGCGGCCGGATCGAACGGCCCGTGCACCCGAAACCCGTAGCGCTGGCCCGGAGTAACGGTGGGCAGGTAACAGTGCCACAGGTAACCGTCGACTTCGTCGAGATTGATCCGGGTTTCGCTGCCGTCGCGCGCGATCAGGCACAACTCGACCTTGTCGGCGACTTCGGAGAACAGGGAGAAGTTGGTACCGGCACCGTCGTAAGTCGCGCCCAGCGGGAATGGCGCCCCGGGCCACACCGTCGCCAATTCGGGTGAGCCGTCCGCGCCGTCATAGGCACCCTGGTTCCCGCGCTCCGTCGACGACATCACTAGACCTTATCCGTGTGGGCTGCCCTTGGTCGCCTGTCACCACCAACCGGTGATCGCCGCGATCTGCCGCCCCAGTTCCGGCGCGAGCGTCCGCATGTAGGTCGGCGTCAGGTGATGAGGATCCCGGTAGATCAGCACATTTCCCTCGACCGCGCGGCAGGTGTCGGGCCGGCAGATCGCATCCGATAAGTCGATCGGCTTCAGTAGTGGGAACTGCGCCACGAAGTCGAGCGTGCCGTTGTGATCGGACAACAGATCGGATCGCTTGACCCCGCAGGATTCCGAGTTGCCGGCCTTGGCCAGGCAGTCCGCGGGGTTGAACGGTTGCCCGTCCTTCACCAGCCACGGCGTGTCGCGTACCCCGAGGATCGGAATGTTGTTGTCGGACAACGTTTGCCAGATCCCGATATAGGTGGCGGGCATGACGTCACCGGACCTGATGTTCCAGGGCCTGGTCGAGGTGGTGAACACGTAGTCCGGACGATCGGTGACCAGCTTGGCCATCGTCGTCTCGACCCACTGCCGGCACTGCGGATAGGGCGCGTTGTTGCCCATGATCAGCGGGACCTGTTCGGTGGACAACGCGCAGCCCATCTTGAGGTAGGTCACCACCTTGAAGTGGTGTAACCGTCCGAGCAGGTCCAGCGCGGGCAGCCAGTGCTCGGCATGCGATCCGCCCGCCAACGCGATGGTCCGGGGCGCATCGGTGTCGCCGTAGGTGCAGTTGACCACCGTCGGGTTGACGAAGTCGCTGATGCACCCGTCTTTGGTGGAGGCGGGAAGATCTTCCTTGACTTCCAGCACCGTGGGCCGCATCCGCAGTTTGGGCACCCGCACGTGGTTGACCAGTGCTCGGGCGCCCGGGTAGTCGGCCGCGCTGAGTCCACTAAGTTCCTTGCCGCCGGCGCGCTCGGCGACCAGGTGTTCGCGCCAGGTGAACGACGTCGCGGTCAAGGTGACGCCGAGCAGCGCCACCACCGATCCCAAAGCGATCGTCGGCCGGCGCAACCTCGACTGCCACGGCACCGGCGCAACCGGTGCGGCGGAGGCGCGGTAACGCAACGGGTCTTCGACGTGGCGGGTGGTCAGGTACGCCAGTACCCCCGATACCAGCAGCACCCCTATCCCCTCGAAGAAGTTGGCCTGCCGGTGACCGGTGTAGGAGAGCCAGAAGATCAGCAGCGGCCAATGCCACAGATACAGGGAGTAGGCCATCGCGCCGAGGGTCACCAGCGGTCCCACCGCCAGCATCCGGTTGGGCAGGGGCATCCGGCCTCGGGTGGCAGGATCGGCGGCCATGTTGGCCCCGGCCATGATCATCAGCATCGCCGCGCCTACCGGCACCAGCGCCCAGGGGCCGGGAAACTCCTGCACGCCATCGATCAGGGCGCCGCACGACAGGATCGCGGCCAGCGCCACCGTGGCGACCACCGTCCGCAGCCACATCGGCCAGCGGATGTACGGGACCACCGCACCCACCAGCGCGCCCAGCAGCAGTTCCCAGGCCCGCGCGAAGCTGTTGTAGTAGGCGGTCGCCTGGTAGGCCTGGTGGGCGATGATCGCGTACACGAACGACGCCACGGTCAGCACGCTCAGCAGCACCACGAAGAGAGTGCGCAGGTGCCTGCCGAGGGGCTTGCGCAACAGGTAGGCGACCGCGGCGATCACCAGCAGGAACGCCACGTAGAACTGGCCCTGCACCGACATCGACCAGATGTGCTGCAACGGACTGACCGCTTCGCCGGCGCGCAGGTAGTCCGCGGCTGAGTTGGCCAGCTCCCAGTTCTGGTAGTAGCCAAGGCTGGCCAGGCTCTGGTCGGCGAACGCCTCCCAGCGAGTCTGCGGCTGGATCAGGACGGTGAGCAGTGCGCAGGCAGCCAGCACCACGACCAGCGCCGGCAGCAACCGGCGGATCAGCCGGACCACCTCGGTTGCCGGGGACAACTTCGCCCCCAGCCCCGCGCGCAGCACCTTGCCTCCGAAGAAGAACCCGGACAAGGCCAGGAAGACGTCGACCCCTCCGGACACTCGGCCGAACCAGATGTGGAAGACGGCGACCAGGGCGATCGCGATGCCGCGCAGTCCGTCGAGATCGTGCCGGTAGAACCCCGACGAGCGCGTGCCCATGCCGCCGGACTGCGCGGAGGCAGCCGGGGTCCGGGGCAGCGTCGGTGTCGGCATGGTCATCGCTAACTTACCGAAAACCGCCGCCGCTCCTTTGCGGAGCAGCGGCGGTTGGGGAGATCCCGGGAAAGCCCCGGGCGTTTACCGCGGAGCGGTGACGGCGGGCGCCGGTTGCGCCGGCATCAGCTGCAGCGGCGGCTGCGGCGTCGGAACCAGCGGGGCCGCCGGCTGGGGGATCACCTGCTGCAGTGGTGGCACCTGCGCCTGCTGCTGCAATGGTGCCTGCTGGACCGGTGCCTGCTGGCCGGGGATCGTCTGGGCCGGGGCTTGCTGGCCGGGGACGGTTTGGGCCGGGGCTTGCTGGCCGGGCACCGCTTGGGCCGGGGCCGGCTGGCCGGGGACGGTCTGGGCCGGAGCCTGCTGGCCCGGAACGGTCTGCGCCGGGGCCTGTTGGCCTGGGACGGTCTGGGCCGGAGCCTGCTGGCCCGGCACCGTCTGAGCCGGAGCTTGCGGCGCCGGCTGCACCGGTCCCGTCTGCAACGAATTGGTGCCCAGGATCCGGACCAGGTACGGCGACATACCGGTGGCGCGCACGGGCGAAACCTGGACCACATCGCCGACCTCGAGCATCTGGCCGTTTCCGAGATACATCGCCACGCTCTGGGTGCCTTCGGGCCCGTAGAAGATCAAGTCGGCCTTGCGGGCCTGCTGGGGCAACACCCGCTCGCCAACCCGGTACATCTGACCCGAGGAGCGCGGCAGCTTGAGCCCGGCACCGGCGTAGGCGTACTGCATCAGGCCCGAGGCGTCGAAGCCGACGGTGTTGATGCCCGAACCGGTGCCGCGGGTGGGGCCGGTGACCCCGCCGCCGGCCCAGGAGAACGGCACGCCGCGCTGCGAGAGTCCCCGCGCGATGACCGTGTCGGCCATCTGTTGGTAGTCGTTGGTTCGGGTGTACGGATCTGCGGAGGCGATCCCCGCGACAGTCGCCATCGGCGCCACGAACATCACCAGCCCGATCGCGAAGGCGTAGACGCGTTTCATTTCGTTCCCTCGTTTCCTGGGGCCGGATGGCCCCTCTGTGCCTCAGCGCGGTGACCGCGCGCATCCGCGCCGTTCAGGTGCGAAGGGCCGCCTCTTCGGGGCCGAGCGCCGCTGGACTTGATGGGTGAGCCCTCCGGGTTAGCCCGGGTGAAATCACACCAGTCACTACAGACACTTTGACAACAGAGATAAGTGACCGCCAGAGTGGCGAAACATTATTTGTAGGAACGTGACCGGACGGTGATTGAGAGGGTCAATTCCGTGACGGCAGTTGTGATTTCGATCTCAAAGACGTTGCTGCCGCGTGATGTTGCGCGAGCCGGGTCAGCGCCCGAAAGTGTTGCTGAAATCGGTCAGAGCATGGCCCGCCACCGAAGCCAGGCTCAGCACGCCGACCGCGACGATCGGCCAGAAGGACATGTACCAGCCCTTCACCAGCGAGACGAACGGGCCGAGCAGGGCGGCGGTCCCGGCCGCACCGATGCCGCCCCACACCAGTGGGTAGATGTAGTAGTTCAACCCGAATGGCACCATCGGGCAGTCATCGCCCTGGCAGACGTTGTCGGTGAAGGCAAACAGGCGGGTCGGCCAACTGGTCATGGTGACCACGACGATCAGCAACCCCAACAGCACGAACATGGTGATGACGTCCCAGGGAACCAGGCGCAGCCTGATGACTCGCGGGCCGGCCGGGTCCTTCTTGAGGTCCTTGTCCGAGTCTTGGGACTGATCCGGTGCCGTCATGCCCTGCATGCTTCCCGATGAACAGGTTTTCTGCGACCGCAACCGACTAAGGTCGGCTTTCGTGGCAGCGGCCGGACGAGCTAAAGCCGGGTTGACGCCCGCGCAGATCAGCGCGATCGACGCCGCTCATCTGTGGCACCCGTACAGCACGATCGGCAGCGAGGCGATACCGCCGGTGGTGGCGGTCGCGGCGCGTGGGGCCTGGCTGACGCTGGTCCGCGACGACCACCCTGTCGAGGTGCTGGATGCGATGAGCTCCTGGTGGACCGCCATTCACGGTCACGGACACCCGGCGCTGGATGCGGCGATGACCGCTCAGCTGGGCATCATGAACCACGTCATGTTCGGTGGCCTGACGCACGAGCCGGCGGCCCGGCTGGCCCAACTGCTTGTCCAGATCACCCCGGCCGGGCTGGACACCGTGTTCTTCAGCGACTCGGGCTCGGTGTCGGTGGAGGTCGCGGTCAAGATGGCGCTGCAGTACTGGCGCAGCCTGGACCAGCCGGGCAAGCATCGCCTGATGACGTGGCGCGGGGGCTACCACGGCGACACCTTCACGCCGATGAGCGTCTGCGACCCCGAGGGCGGCATGCACTCGCTGTGGGCCGACGTGCTGGTGCCGCAGGTCTTCGCCCCGCAGGTGCCGCGCGACTACGACCCTGCCTACAGCGCGGCATTCGAGGCCCAACTGACCGAACACGCCGCCGAGCTGGCCGCCGTCATCATCGAGCCCGTCGTGCAGGGGGCGGGCGGGATGCGCTTTCACGACCCGCGTTACCTCGCCGATCTGCGCGATATCTGCCGTCGGCACCGGGTGCTGCTGATCTTCGACGAGATCGCCACCGGATTCGGTCGCACCGGTGAGCTGTTCGCCGCCGACCATGCCGGCGTCAGCCCGGACATCATGTGCGTCGGCAAGGCCCTCACCGGCGGGTACCTCAGCCTGGCCGCCACCCTGTGCAGCACGGAAATCGCCCACACCATCAGCGGAGGTGCGGCCGGTGCGCTGATGCACGGGCCGACGTTCATGGCCAACCCGCTGGCGTGTGCGGTGTCGGTGGCCAGCGTCGAGGTGTTGCTGGGCCAGGACTGGCGGTCCCGCGTGGCCGAGATCGCCGCCGGGCTGACCGAGGGACTGGAACCGGCCCGCGCATTGCCGGGCGTGACCGACGTGCGGGTGTGTGGGGGGATCGGCGTCATCGAGTGCGACCGGCCGGTCGATCTGTCGGTGGCCACCCCCGCGGCACTCGACGGTGGGGTGTGGCTGCGCCCGTTCCGCAACCTCGTCTATGCGATGCCGCCCTATATCTGCACGCCCGGCGAGATCGCACAGATCACCTCGGCGATGGTGCAGGTTGCGCGGCTCGTAGTCTGATCAGCGATGAAGTCAACCGAGACGTCCCCGCTGGCCTGGCTGGAAGCGGTGGAGGCGCAGCGCCGGGAGGCCGGGCTGCGCCGTTCCCTGCGGCCACGGCCCCCGGTGAGCACCGAACTCGACCTGGCCTCCAACGACTACCTCGGTCTGTCACAGCACCCTGACGTCATCGACGGCGGAGTCCAGGCGCTGCGGGTCTGGGGTGCCGGTGCCACCGGTTCGCGGCTGGTCACCGGCGACACCGAACTGCACGCCCAGTTCGAGACCGAGCTCGCCGACTACGTCGGCGCCGCCGCGGGACTGGTGTTCTCCTCGGGCTACACCGCCAACCTGGGTGCCGTCGTGAGCCTGTCCGGCCCGGGCTCACTGCTGGTGTCCGACGCCTACTCGCACGCCTCGCTGGTCGACGCCTGCCGGCTGTCGCGCGCGCGGGTGGTGGTGACGCCCAACCGCGATGTGGCCGCTGTCGATGCGGCCCTGGCGTCGCGTGCCGAGGAGCGCGCCGTCGTCGTCACCGACTCGGTGTTCAGTGCCGACGGGGCTCTGGCGCCGCTGCGCGAACTGCACGAGGTGTGCCGCCGGCACCGTGCCTTGCTGATCGTCGACGAGGCGCACGGCCTCGGTGTGCGCGGCGGCGGTCGCGGCCTGTTGCACGAGGTCGGGCTGGCGGGTTCGTCCGACGTGGTCGTCACGACGACGCTGTCCAAGGCACTGGGCAGTCAGGGCGGCGTTGTCCTCGGCCCGGCCGAGGTGCGGGCGCACCTGATCGACGCGGCGCGGCCGTTCATCTTCGACACCGGCCTGGCCCCCGCCGCGGTGGGCGCGGCGCTGGCCGCGCTGGACATCCTGGAGGCCGAACCGTGGCGACCCGCGGCGGTACTCGCCCATGCCGCCGAACTGGCCCGGGTCAGTGGTGTCGCCGAGGTTCCGCAGTCGGCGGTGGTGTCGGTCATTCTGGGTGACCCGGAGGTCGCGCTGGCCGCGGCGACCGCCTGCCTGGATGCGGGCGTCAAGGTGGGCTGCTTCCGGCCGCCGACCGTCCCGACGGGGACATCCCGGCTGCGGCTGACCGCGCGCGCCTCGCTGAGCGCCGACGAACTCGACCTGGCGCGGCGCGTGCTCGCCGAGGTGCTCTCGAGCGTCCGCCGTTGACGGTCCTGGTCGTCACCGGCACCGACACCGGCGTCGGAAAGACGATCGCAACCGCGGCGCTGGCGTCCTGCGCCCGCCAACTCGGTGTCGATGTGGCGGTGTGCAAACCCGCCCAGACCGGCACCGCTGACGGCGACGACGACCTGGCCGAGGTAGGCCGGCTCTCGGGCGTCACCGAGCTGGCCGGCCTGGCGCGCTATCCGTTGCCCATGTCGCCGGTGGCCGCAGCCGGGCAGGCCGGCATGTCGCTGCCCAGCCGCGAGGAGGTCCTGGCCCTGATCCGCCGGCTGGACCGGCCGGGGCGGTTGACGCTGGTGGAGGGCGCCGGCGGGCTGCTGGTGGAACTCGCCGCGGCGGGCGTCACCCTGCGAGATCTGGCCAGGGACCTCGACGCGGCCGCGCTGGTGGTGGCCCGGGCCGGCCTGGGAACCCTCAATCACACCGCGCTGACCCTGGAAGCGCTTGCCGCACAACATGTTTCATGCGCTGGTTTGGTGATCGGCAGCTGGCCGGATCGGCCGGGCCTGGTCGAGAGCTCCAACCGGTCGGCGCTGGAACGGTTGGCCCCGGTGCGGGCGGCGCTACCGGCCGGCGCAGGCGCCGCAGGTGACTTCGCGGCAATCAGTGCGGCGGCGTTCGACGGTGACTGGGTGAGGTCCCTGGTGTCCTGATGGCGCATTCCATCGAACTGCTCTTCGACCCCGACACCGAGGCCGTGCTGCGGGGCATGTGGGACGACTTGGGCGCGCTGAAAAAGGCGGGCCTGCCTATCCGGATCCCGCCCGGCCGTCCGCATGTGACGGTGGCGGTGGCCCAGCGCATCGACGCCGAGGTCGACGAACTGCTGACTCCGGTGGCGCGAGAGTTGCCGTTGCGCTGCGTGGTCGGCGCACCCGTGTTGTTCGGCCGGAGCAACGTTGTGCTCACCCGGTTGGTCGTGCCCTCGCGCGAACTACTGGACCTGCATGCCGAGGTGCATCGGCTGTGTGGTCCGCACCTGGTGCCGGAGCCGATGGCCAACAGCCTGCCCGGCCAGTGGACGGCACATGTCACGCTGGCGCGCCGGATGGAGGCCGCGCATCTGGCTGCGGCGCTGGCCATTGCGGGCCGGCCGGCGCAGTTCGACGGCCGCCTCGCGGGGTTGCGCCGCTGGGACGGCGATCAGCGCGTCGAGTATCCGCTCGGCTGACGTCAGCCGGGTTGGCCGGGTTTGCCGACCGCACCCGGTAAGCCGTCGGCGCCCTTTTGGCCGGCCTGTCCATCCGCGCCGCCGGTGCCCTTCGTGCCCGCTGCACCCCCGTCGCCGCCAAGTCCTACGCCACCGCCGTGGCCGGCAGCGCCGCCGGCGCCGAATCCGCCCGAGTGGCCGAACAGTCCACCGGTGCCGCCCGCGCCGCCGTTGCCGCCGTTGCCGCCGTCGCCGCCGTCGCCGCCGTCGCCGCCGTTGCCTCCGTCACCGCCGTTGCCGCCGACACCGACACCGGCTCCGGGAAAGATGCCACTGTCAGCGCCGCCCTGCCCACCGGTACCGCCGTGGCCGCCAGAAGCGCCGGCGCCCCCGTCGCCGGCTAGTCCGCCGGCGCCGCCACCACCACCGTCGCCGAACAACAGCCCGCCATGACCACCAGCACCGCCGACCCCGCCGGAACCACCGGTGCCACCCGCCGCGCCGACGCCGCCGGTACCGCCCCTGCCACCCGCGCCACCGAAGATGAGATTCGGATCCCCGAATGGATCGAACAGCGCACCCGGGCCGCCCGTGCCTCCATTGCCGCCCGCGGCGCCGGTGCCCCCGGTGCCCCCGGTGCCTCCGGTGCCGGAGGAACTCAATGGGTTAGCGGAGTAACCCCCACCGCCATTTCCGCCGTCTCCGCCGGTCGCGCCCGCGCCGCCGGGCCCGCCGGCACCACCGTTACCCGCGATCGCCGTGCCGGTACCGGCCAAGTCAACTGCATAGCCCCCTGCGCCGCCGTGGCCGCCGGGTGCGCCGGGTCCGCCGAGGCCGCCGGCACCGCCATTGCCGGCGAAGGCGTTGACGATGCCCGCTTCACCGCTATAGCCTCCTCGGCCGCCGTCGCCTCCGGTTACACCGGTCGCGTTACCCGCAGCGCCATCCTGCCCATTGCTCGCCGGGCCAGAAGAGCTGTTAGTGCCGTTGGCGCCAGTCGCCGCTTGGCCGGCCGGTGGGGCGGGCAGGGGGTTGCCGCTCGTGCCGGTCGCGCCTTGGCCGCCGGCGCCGCCGGCCCCGCCGTTGCCGAACAACACGCCAGCATTGCCGCCCCAACCGCCGTTGCCGCCGTAACCCCCGGCCACGGTGGCGGCCCCGCCAGCGCCGCCGGCCCCGCCGTTGCCGTAGAACAACCCGCCGTTGCCGCCGGTGCCGCCCGGCGCACTGCTTCCGCCAGCGCCCCCAGCACCGCCATTGCCCAGGAGTCCGGCGGCCCCGCCATTGCCGCCGCGCTGGCCAGCCCCGCCGGACGCCCCATTACCGCCGTTGCCGAAGAGCAGCCCGCCTGCCTCACCGGCCTGGCCCGGCGTTGCGCCGTTGTTGCCGTCACCGACCAATGGGCGCCCCAGCAGGGCCCGGGCCGGCGCGTTGATCACATCCAGGGCGGCCTGCAGGGGTGAGGCATTAGCGGCCTCGGCCGCGGCGTACAAGTTGCCGCCGGCGGACAGGGCGCGTGCGAACTGCGCGTGAAATGCTGCGGCTTGGGCGCTGACTCTTTGGTATTCCCGGGCGTGCGCGCCGAACGCTGCGGTAATCGCCGTCGATACTTCGTCGGCGGCCGCGTTCAAGATCGTTGTCGTCGACGATGTTGCTGCCGCGTTAGCGGCGCTGAGCGTCGACTCGATGCTCGTCAGATCTGTCGCCGCCGCTGCCATCACGTCGGGCGCTGCGCTTAACAACGACATCCCTAATCTCCAAGCGGTCATACGAAGCCATAACGTCGCGGTAGCTTCGAGGCGGACTCAGACACCGAACTGTAGCCCCGCTCCCGCGGTCATATGGCGTTTCGGTTCATCCCCCGAACAGCAGGTACAACCCCATGAAGGTGTAGCCGACCATCACCAGCATCATGGTGAGCTGCCCGGTCAGCTGATGTGCCGATGGCAGCAACCGCAGCGCCTTGTCGTGTGCGGCGATGACCGCCACGATGTGCCCGGTGACCACGCAGGTCACCTTGATGGTGGACAGGACGGCGGGGTGCATCGACAGGATGTAGGCGACCTGCCAGTCCCTGCTGAGCGGGTCGGCCAGCGCGATCACCGCCTGCTGGCCGCGCTCCACCAGATAGGTCAGGTAGTGCGCGAAGATGTAGCCGACCACGATCGGGATCAGCGAATGTGCCATCTGGCCGGGCAGGGCTCGCCGCTGCTCGGCGTCTACGCCGCCCGTCGCCCGCGCTGCCAGTGAAAACGTCAGTGCCACAATCGAAATGAACACGGTCAGACCGACTGTGCGCAGCGCCGACGACGTCACCGTCTCCGGCACCCCGTGCGCTCCGCGCGCGACCCCGTCGGCGAAATTGCGCCAGGTCGGCGACGCCGAGAAACTGTCGAATGCCGTGGAGCCGAGCAGCACCGCCAGCACCATCACCACACCGGGCCGCACTGGCAGTGACGGCAGGTGATCGAACGGGTTGCCGACGACGATCTTGCCGGTCTCGCGATTACGCCAGAACGGGGACAACCGGGACACCGCCATGCTGTAGACGCCGAACGGGTCCACCCGCGCCAACCAGCGCTGCCCGCACAACCACGCGCCGGCGAACAGCACGACGCCGTAGACCAGCAGCCAGATCTTCACCGCGAACACCGAGGCCGAGTCGGGACTGGCCAGCTCCATCCAGACGAACGCGAACAGACCCAGAGCGGCCGGACGGTAACCCCAGCTCTCCGGATAGGAGACACGTGCCCGTCCCAGCCGCTCCGGCAGGCACCGCCGCAGCACGACGTAGACCGTCCGTACCGGGGACACGACCCGCCACACCGGCCCGAAAACCAGCGACAGCGCCACCAGCCCGACCCACAACAGGACGTAGAACGCGCCGAGCAGACCGTTGGCCTGCGTCTGCGGGCCGAACAACCCGGACAGCAGCACCCAGGCCGCGAACAGCAACGCCAGGCCCGCCACCACCCAGCGGGTGAGGCGGGCGTCAACCATCGTCGTCACCACGTCCGGCAAAGCGTGGCCCGGCTTGGCCGGATCGAACCGGGGCCGTTTCCACGCCAGGGCGACCAGCGCGAACGTGAACGTCAGTGCCCACGCCGCACCGATCAGCGCGAAGGTGTAGGGGACCGGGAGGTCGTTCGACCCGCCGAGGCCGTGCGCCAGCACCGCGCCGGCACTGGTCACGGCCGGACTTGGACGGTGGCGATCGTGCGCTTGAGGTGATGCAGCTCGACGTCGACGTTGCCGGGAACGTCGACGCTGAATTGGAAGGTCTGGTTGGGCGCCGCGGCGATCTCGAACTTGTGATCAGGCACCGAATGCACGTGCAACTCGTCGGTGACGTCGCTGGTGACCCGCAACGTGATCTGCTCTTTCACCCTGGCTTGCAGGGTGGCGTTGGTCGGTGTCACCTGGCCGTTGGCGATCGTGACCTCGATCGTCAGGCCGCCCGGCTGCGCGCTGGTGGACGCGGCCCCCGGCGCGGGGCTGCTGGACGTGTTGCCCGGCTTGCTGCCCCCACAACCGACCAGTGCGCAGGCCAACACGGCCGCCCCCGCAGCGGCGAGAATGCGTGCCGTCATCGCCTCAGGCCGCCCTGGGGAGGGGATGTTCTTCCTCCTCCACTCGTCGGGGTTTGGTCGTCTCGCCGTTGATCCGGCCCGCACCCCAGGTCAGGGCGGCGATCACCATCAGCGTGAAGATCAGCACCAGAATCGAGCCAGTGGTGAACAGCCACTCCGGCGCACTCGGGTCGCGCTCGCGCTGCAGGATGGTGTTCTCCAGGACGAACGGCCGGGTGATCACAGGCTGGGCCGGGATCTCGGGAGCCGGAATCGCCTCATCGGCCGGTGCGTAGATCGGCACGGCGGTCATGGTGTAGCCGTCCTGCACGCGCAGCAGGGTCTTCCACGATCCCCAGACGGGAATGGGCTGGGTGCTGCGGTAGTGCGCTGGCCCGACCCGTTGCAGCCGATCGACGACCAGACCGCGCTGATTCTCCATCTTGCCCTGCCACGAGGTGATCGACACCCAGTCGGGCTCGTCTTTGATCAGGTCGGGCGGGTTGATCTGAACATCGGCCGACACCATCTGCTTGCCGGGCTCGCCGGGCAGTTCGGTGAGCTTGATGGTCGCGGTGTTCTTGCTCGGGACATTGATGTGCAGGCCGTTGGCCACGGCGCCCCCGATCACCACGACGGTCGCCACGACGATCGAGATGCCGACTGCACGCGCCGGAAGCCGCTGTCCAGTCAGCACCATGCCCGTCAGTGCGCCGCAGATGCCCATCAACACCGCGACGGGCACCGACATGGCCAGGGCCTCGCCCCACATGCTGGTCGGCCACGGGTAGTGGTAGACCGCGCCTACCCACAGCGAACTCAGCCAGAGACCGACCGTTCCCACCAAGAGTCCGGACACCGCTCCGAAGGCGATCGGGCGCTTGAACAGGGGGCTGAGGGCGAGCAACTCGACGATCAGCGCCGGTCCGAGGTAGAGCGGGAACCAGTTGATCGGGGCGCCCAAGACCGGGCCGACGATGAACGCGACCGCGCCGCGCAGCGCGATCGCGAACAGGGCCGCGATGATCGCCGCGCCCTTCCCCAACGTCATGCGGGCCACGACCAGCGCCAGTGCGGCGACCCCGGCGATCATCATCGGGTGAAATGCCAGGCGGAACTGCTGGACGCCGAAGTCGTATTCGATCTGGTAGACGGACAGGCCGATCAGCAGGCCGCCGCAGGACAGGTAGCGCAGCAACCGCACGAACGGCTTCTCCGGCGGCGCGTCCGGCAGTGCGCGGCCGCCTTCGTACTCGAGCATGAGCACCGAGAACAGCGAGAGTCCGGCGCCGCCGATCATCATCAGGTGCGTCGGTCCCCACAGCGTCACGTCCTGGCCGAAGATGCGGTGCCAGATGTCGTCGAGCGGGAAGCCGAACAGGGCGTACATGCCGCAGCCGGCCATCAGGATCCCGCCGACCGGCGCGTGCCAGTTGTCGGTGATGCGCACCGGCGCCGGGCCGGGCTTGTCGAACGGCAGCACGATCGCGGTCATGCCGGCCAGGAAGATCCCGAACAGACCGAAGATGATGAAGTAGTGCGCCGGATTGGCCAGCGGACCAGGGTCGCGGCCTTCACCGATATGCCAGCTGACGTCCCAGATGAAACCGAACAGCGCGCAGATGATCGAGGACGTGTACACCAACACCGGTAGCGCCACCCAGGACGGGCGCCTGAACTTGACCCCGAGCCAGTCGGCGAACCGCTCCAGCCACATGATCCGGCGGGTGCGGTGCGCCCAGCCGATGCCCAGCATCACCAGCGTGATGACCAGCGCGGCGACGGAAAGCCCGATTACCTGATTGAGGGCGGCTCCTCGAGCCGCCGGTGCCTCCGCAACAACTGTCAATATCACCGCGATCGCCTCCCGTTTGCGCACCGCCGATGCCGACTAGGACGAACCTGTAATGCCCAAATGCCGGGCTGGTCAATCCTGCTTTTTGTCAGAGCTGCGACGGTTTCGCATTGCGACATACAACACCACCCCGACGACGATCAGCGCTGGCAGAAACGCTGGTATGGCCAGCCAGATCCCGTGGTCGGCCAGATAGGTGACGGGCGGATCGCTCATGGTGGTGTCCATACCCCCCAATTTCCGGAGTGAACTACGTCGCGCCGGTGCGCCCGCGCGGCATTCGCCGACGCGGCGCCCGCTACCCTAACCTGAACACCTTTTCATTCCGGCTGCCACAACGACGCGGCCGTGAGACGCAGATGTGGTCCGGCCATGCTCGGACGCGATCGACAAACAGGGGAGTACCCGGTGACTCAAGCGCCAACTCGACCGACCAGCGACGCCGGCCAGGGTGGCACTCATTCCGAAATTCTGGCGGTTGCCCGCGAGCAGGTGCTCGAGCGCGGTGAGGGATTGACGAAGGACCAGGTGCTGCGGGTCCTGCAGTTGCCCGATGACCGACTGGAAGAACTGCTCGCGCTGGCCCACGAAGTGCGGATGCGCTGGTGCGGGCCGGAGGTCGAGGTCGAGGGCATCATCAGCCTCAAGACCGGCGGCTGCCCGGAGGACTGTCACTTCTGTTCGCAGTCGGGTCTGTTCCAGTCGCCGGTGCGCAGCGCCTGGCTGGACGTCCCCAGCCTGGTCGAGGCCGCGAAGCAGACGGCCAAGTCCGGTGCGACCGAGTTCTGCATCGTGGCGGCCGTGCGCGGCCCGGACGAGCGGTTGCTCGCCCAGGTCGCCGCCGGCATCGAGGCGATCCGCAACGAGGTGGAGATCCAGATCGCCTGCTCGCTGGGGATGCTGAGCGCCGAGCAGGTGGAGCGACTGTCCGCGATGGGCGTGCACCGCTACAACCACAACCTGGAGACGGCTCGCTCCTTCTTCACCAATGTCGTCACCACGCACACCTGGGAAGAGCGCTGGCAAACCCTGTCGATGGTGCGCGAAGCGGGCATGGAGGTGTGCTGCGGCGGCATCCTGGGCATGGGCGAGACACTGGAGCAGCGCGCGGAGTTCGCCGCCGAACTGGCCGAACTCGACCCCCACGAGGTGCCGCTGAACTTCCTCAACCCGCGCCCCGGCACCCCGTTCGGGGACTTGGAGGTGTTGCCGGCCAGCGAAGCCCTCAAAGCCGTCGGCGCGTTCCGGCTGGCGTTGCCGCGGACCATGCTGCGGTTCGCCGGTGGCCGCGAGATCACCCTGGGCGACCTGGGTGCCAAGCAGGGAATCCTGGGCGGGATCAACGCCGTGATCGTCGGCAACTACCTGACCACGCTGGGCCGTCCCGCCGAAGCCGACCTGCAACTGCTCGACGACCTGCAGATGCCGCTCAAGGCGCTCAACGCGAGCTTGTAGAAAGAGAAGCGTGGCGGGAAATCTGGGCGCTCCGGTCGGAGCCGGTGTCTACAACGTCTACACCGGGGAGCCGGCGGGCACGGCCACGCCCACGGCGGCGCAGCTGGGTCTGGAACCGCCCCGGTTCTGCGCCGAGTGCGGACGGCGGATGATCGTGCAGGTTCGCCCCGACGGCTGGTGGGCACGGTGCTCACGGCATGGACAGGTGGACTCGGCCGATCTGGAGGGGCAGAAATGACCGGGGAAGCCGTGACCGACGTGGCCCGGCCGGTGGAGCCCCCGGCGGGCCCGCGTACCCCCCGCAACCGCGCGCTGCTCACCGTGGTGCTGGTGCTAACCGCCGCGGGTGTGCTGATCGGTGCTCTCTGGGCGTGGATCGCCCCGCCGATTCACGCCGTGGTGGCGGTGAGCCGCAAGGGCGAGCGCGTGCACGATTACCTGGGCGGCGAATCTCAGAACTTCTTCGTGGCGCCGTTCATGTTGCTCGGTTTGCTGGGCGTACTGGCGGTGGTGGCCGCCGTGGCAGTGTGGCAGTGGCGCGAGCATCGGGGGCCGCAGATGGTCGCCGCGCTCACCTTGGGGCTGATCGGCGCCGCCGCGGCCGCCGCGGGCGTCGGAGCGCTGCTGGTCCTACTGCGTTACGGCGCACTTAATTTCGACACCGTCGCGCTCGCGTCGGGTGATCACAACGTGACCTACGTCAGCCAGGCGCCTCCGGTGTTCTTCGGTCATCTGCCGCTGCAAGTCGCCGCCACGCTGCTCTCGCCGACGGCCTCCGCGGCGCTGATCTACGCGCTCGCGGCCACCGGAACCGTGCGCGACGACTTGGGCGGCTATCCGCCGATCGACCCGCGCCCGGCCGTCCTGCCGCCCGTCCCCGCGGGTCCGGTCACCCCTTAGAGCGTTAGAGGGGACGCCGGTGGATCTTCCTGCCGGTGATGACCTTCGCGGCGATGACGGCCAGGCGTGCCATCCCGGCATAGGTCATCGGGTTGAACATCGTGGGCCAAGTGGTCCGGATCAGGTGGTCGGTGATGGGGCGTCCGGCGAACCGGTCGATCAGCCAACGCAGCGCCATCGGGGAGGACAGCGGGTGCAACAGCATGTGCTCGTTGAACGCGTCCCGGTGGTAGGTGACGTCGGCGCCGCCCGCTGAGTAGGCGTCGGCAAGCGCGTCGATGTCGTCGACGGCGATGAGATAGTCGTGGACGGCCTGCACGATCAGCACCGGCGGCGTCGGCACCGCGACGCCCAGGGTGGTGCTGTCGAAGACATGGGCGACGGCCGGGGTCGCCAGAATGTCCTCCAGCGGCTCGTCGAGGTAGTCGGCCATGTTCTTGTTGGCCATCGAGATGACGGCTTCCGCGGTCGTCATCCGCTCCATGCTCTCGAGCATGGCCAGACCGTCTTCGTTGGCGTGTTCCTTGATGACCGCATCGAGGTCGGGATAGGCGTGGGTGAGTGCGGCCACGACCATCGCGGGCAGGCCCGCGAGCAGGCTGCCGTTGAGTCGTTTGAAGGTGTTCCCGAGGTTGCCGACGGGGGAGCCCAGTACGGCTCCGACGATGTCCAGCTCCGGGGCGTATTCGCCGCACATTTCCGCGGCCCACGCGCTGGCCAGCCCGCCGCCCGAGTAGCCCCACAGCCCGATCTTGGCGGACGCGGGCACTCCGAGTCGTTCCGAACTCAGCACCGCCCGCAGACCGTCCAGGACCCGGTAGCCGGGTTCATAGGGGGTGCCCCACAACCCGTGCAGGCCTTCGTGGTCAGGAACCGATACCGCCCAGCCCTCGGCGACGGCGGCGCTGACCAACAGCAACTCCAGCTGGGCCAGCGAGCCGATGGCCTTGGCGCGGCGGCGCATCGCGTAGGAGGGGAAACACCGGGACGAGATGGCGTCGATGGCGCACTGGTAGGACAGCAGCGGCATGGTCTTGCCGGGGGCGACCTCTTTCGGCAGCAGCACCGTCGTCACGGTCGCCTCGGGATTGCCGTTCATGTCCGTCGTCCGGTACAGCAACTGGGTCCCGGTGATGGACTGCGGGATGAGGCCCATGAAGGCCAGTTCGACGTCGCGGGAGCGGAGCACGGTGCCGGGTGCGGCGTGCTGGAAGCCGGCGGGCGGCTGGTAGAACGGGTCGTCCGCGGGGAGCAGCGGGCGGACCTTGCGCTGCAACTCCTCGTGCGGGGGTCGGCCGATCCACTCCGCCCCGGTTTCGCCTCCCAGCTTCGCGAGCTCCACCATTAAGGCTCCCTTCGTGGCCCTCGTCGCCCGGTGTGTCCCGATTCGGGGCGGCGGTCAGGCTAGTCACAACGCGGCGCCGGCTGCTTTTGGCGGCCAGCGCCTCTTACTAGAATCTTATTTCGCCTTATCCATCTCTTATACAAGTTACTGTACAAACCGCCGACACGCCTAAAACCGCTGCGCGTGCCGCTTGTCACAATCTCTTGCCACAGTCAATTGTCGGGCCTATCCGGGGGGCCGGAGGGCGGCAAATTCGTCGGTGACCCGCAGCTGCGAATCCGTGAACCGGTAGAGCGCGGCCGGGCGCCCGCCGCTGCGGCCGGACTGGGCAATGGTCCCGGTCGCCGTGATGACCTTTCGCCGGGCCAGCACGCGCTGCAGATTGGTCGCGTCGACCTGATAGCCCAGCGCCGCGCCGTAGATGTCGCGCAGCGTGGACAGCGCGAATTCCTTTGGCGCCAAGGCGAATCCGATATTCGTATAGGACATCTTGGCGACCAGTCGGGTGCGGGCGTGAGCGACCATGGTCCCGTGGTCGAAAGCCATCGGTGGGAGCGCGCTGACTGGATGCCAGCGGGTGTCCGGGGGCAGTTCCGGGGTGGCGGGGAAGGGCACCAGTCCAAGGAACGTGGAGGCGATCATCCGCACGTCCGGCACCCGCTGCGGATCGGAGAACACCGCGAGTTGTTCGAGGTGGGACAACTCCTTCAGATCGACCTTCTCGGCAAGCTGGCGGCGCACCGAGGTGATCATGTCCTCGTCGTTGCGCAGCCGTCCGCCCGGCAGCGACCACGCGCCGCGCTGCGGATCCTGTGCACGCTGCCATAACAGCACGTTCAGCTGCGGTTTTCCGCTGCGCGGGCCGTCGGTAACCATTCGAACCTGGAACACGACGGCGAGCACTTCGTGGGCGGTGCTACCATGAGGCATGTTTTCGATTGTAAGTCGAAAACCTCCTGAGTGCGAAAGGAGCCGACCATGACGGTCTTGAATCGCATGGATGAGCTGTCGGCCCGCATCATCAGCACGCCCACCGGCTTCACCGGAGTCGACGGCGACGCGCAGTGGGCAGCCGAGATACGTCGGCTGGCGCGCCTGCGCGGTGCCACCGTGCTGGCCCACAATTATCAGCTGCCGGCCATCCAGGACGTTGCCGACCACGTGGGGGACTCGCTGGCGCTGTCGCGGATCGCAGCCGAGGCGCCCGAGGACACCATCGTGTTCTGCGGTGTGCACTTCATGGCCGAGACCGCCAAGATCCTGAGTCCGGACAAGACGGTGCTGATCCCGGATCAGCGGGCCGGCTGCTCGCTGGCCGACTCGATCACGCCCGACGACCTGCGCGAGTGGAAGGCCGAGCACCCCGACGCCGTCGTCGTCTCCTACGTCAACACCACGGCGGAGGTCAAGGCGCTCACCGACATCTGCTGCACGTCGTCGAACGCCGTCGACGTCGTCGCCTCCATCGACCCCGACCGCGAGGTGCTGTTCTGCCCGGACCAGTTCCTCGGCGCACACGTGCGCCGGGTGACCGGGCGCGAGAACCTGCACATCTGGGCCGGCGAGTGCCATGTGCACGCCGGCATCAACGGCGACGAACTCGCCGAGCGGGCCCGCGCCAACCCCGACGCCGAGCTGTACGTGCACCCCGAATGTGGTTGCGCCACTTCGGCTCTGTACCTGGCGGGCGAGGGCGCCTTCCCGGCCGAGCGGGTCAAGATCCTGTCCACCGGCGGCATGCTCGACGCCGCGCACGAGACCCGTGCCCGCAAGGTACTGGTCGCCACCGAGGTCGGCATGCTGCACCAGTTACGCAGGGCGGCACCGCAAGTCGACTTCCAGGCGGTCAACGACCGCGCGTCGTGCAAGTTCATGAAGATGATCACCCCGGCGGCCCTGCTGCGCTGCCTGGTGGAAGGTGCCGACGAAGTCCACGTCGATCCCGACGTCGCGGCGGCGGGGCGGCGCAGCGTGCAGCGCATGATCGCGATCGGCCAGCCCGGCGGTGGCGAATGACCACCCGTCCGGTGTGGCGCGACAGCGCCGATGTCGTCGTGATCGGCATGGGCGTGGCCGGCCTGGCCGCCGCGCTGGCTGCCCACCGCGCCGGCGCCGGGGTTGTGGTCCTGAACAAGGCGGCCCGGACGCGCGGGGTAACGGCAACCCACTACGCCCAGGGTGGCATCGCGGTGGTGCTGCCCGACAACGACGATTCCATCGACGCCCACGTCAGCGACACGCTGACGGCGGGTGCGGGACTGTGCGACCCGGACGCGGTGTACTCGATCGTCGCCGACGGCTACCGTGCCGTCACCCAATTGGTCGGCGACGGAGCACGTTTCGATGAAGCCGTGCCCGGCACCTGGGACGTCACCCGTGAAGGGGGTCACTCCCGGCGGCGGGTGGTGCACGCGGGCGGCGACGCGACCGGAGCCGAGGTGCAACGCACCCTCGATGGCGCCGCACGCACCCTGGACATCCGCAGCAGCCACGTCGCGCTGCAGGTCCTGCACGACGAGGACGGTGTCAACGGGGTGCTGGTGGCCCGCCCGGACGGCGTCGGCATCATCAGCGCGCCGTCGGTCATCCTGGCAACGGGCGGCCTCGGACACCTCTACAGCGCGACCACAAATCCGAACGGTTCCACCGGCGACGGGGTTGCGTTGGCATTGTGGGCCGGCCTGGCGGTCAGCGATCTGGAGTTCATCCAGTTCCACCCGACGATGCTCTTCGTCCCGGGCGCGCAGGGCCGGCGCCCGTTGATCACCGAGGCCATTCGCGGTGAGGGCGCGATACTGCTTGACAGTCAAGGCAATTCGATCACTGCCGGGGTGCACCCGATGGGCGATCTGGCCCCGCGGGACGTGGTCGCGGCCGCCATCGACGCCCGGCTGAAGGCGACCGGCGACACGTGTGCCTACCTCGACGCGCGGGGGATCGCGGGGTTCGCCGCGCGCTTCCCGACCGTCACCGCCGCATGCCGGGAGGCCGGAATCGATCCCGTCCGCCAGCCCATTCCGATCGTTCCAGGCGCGCACTACAGCTGCGGCGGCGTGGTCACCGACGTCTACGGCCAGACGGAGCTGCCCGGCTTGTACGCGGCGGGCGAAGTGGCCCGCACCGGAATGCACGGAGCCAACCGGCTGGCCTCCAACAGCCTGCTGGAGGGCTTGGTGGTCGGCGGGCGCGCCGGACACGCAGCGGCCGCTCATGCGACGGCCGCGGGCTGCCGGCGCGCGAAGATGCCCGAGCCGATCACCCGCACCGCGCCCCGTCGCGGCGACCTGCAACACGCGATGAGCCTGGACGCGTCGGTGGTGCGTGACGCCGACGGGCTGCGCCGGTTGGCCGACATGCTGAGCGCGGCTCCCGGTCGCACGGTGGCATGTCGCCAGGATGCCGAGGATGTGGCGCTGACCCTGGCCGCTCGCACCGTGGCGGCCGCCGCGCTGGCACGTACCGAGAGCCGGGGCTGCCACCACCGCGCCGAGTACCCGTCTGCCGACGCCTGCCAGGGGCGTAGCGCGCTGGTGCGACTGGCGCCTGACGGCAGCTCGGTGCGGGTCGAGACTCTAGCGGCGGTGGGTTGATGAAGCTGGATGCCGCCGAGCGGGCTGACGCGATCGCGACCATCCGGCGCGGCCTGGACGAGGACCTGCGCTACGGGCCGGATGCCACCACACTGGCGACGGTGTCGGCGGACGCGATGGCCACGGCGTCGATGGTGCCGCGCGAGTTGGGCGTGATTGCCGGGGTGGACGTGGCGCTGCTGGCGCTCGACGAGGTGATCGGCAGCGACGGCTACCAGGTGTTGCACCGCGTCGAAGACGGCACGCGGGTCGGCCCGGGTGAGCCGCTGTTGACGGTGCGGGCCCAGACGCGCGGCCTGCTGACGGCCGAGCGGACCATGCTGAATCTGGTGTGCCACTTGTCAGGTATCGCGACGGCGACCGCTGCGTGGGTGGAGGCTGTCGAGGGCACCAGGACCAAGGTCCGCGACACGCGAAAGACCTTGCCGGGTCTGCGCTTGCTGCAGAAGTACGCGGTCCGCGTCGGCGGCGGCGTCAACCACCGGCTGGGGCTGGGCGACGCGGCGTTGATCAAGGACAACCACGTCGCGGCCGCGGGGTCGGCGGTCGGGGCACTGCGTGCGGTGCGCGCAGCCGCGCCCGAGCTGTCCTGCGAAGTCGAGGTGGATTCACTCGAGCAGCTGGCCGAGGTGCTGCCGGAGAAGCCGGAGTTGATCCTGCTGGACAACTTCCCGGTGTGGCAGACCCAGATCGCCGTGCAGCGCCGCGACGCGAGCGCGCCGCAGGTGCTGCTGGAGTCCTCTGGCGGGCTCAGTCTGGAAACCGCCAGGACCTATGCGGGTACCGGAGTCGACTACCTTGCCGTGGGTGCGCTGACCCACTCGGTGCGGGTGCTCGACGTCGGCCTGGACATGTGATCAGAGCTCCGGAGGCGGGGCGGGCCGCCGGTTGACCCGCACCGCGATGCGCGGCAGCAGCCGGCCCGGGGCCCGTTGGATGTCGTAATCCCAATCCAGCCCCGTCCAGAGCTGCCAGCCGCGCCAGCGGGCCAGCAGAACGAAGCCGGCCCCGACCAACGTGGCCAGCACCATGCCCGCCGACGCCCGCCCCACATAGTCGAAGGCCACCGCCACGACACTGGCGGCCACCGCGCAGGTGGCGTAGAGAGTATTGCCCCCGAAGATCTGCGGCGTCCGTCGCACGGCGAGGTCGCGCAGCGCGCCGCCGCCCACCGCGGTGATCGTGCCCAGCAGGATTGCGGGCAGCCAGCCCAGGCCGACGTGCAGGGTCTTCTGGGCGCCGGCGGCCGCCCAACACCCCAGCGCCAGGGCATCCACCACCGGGAACACCAGCGCCCACGCGCGATCGTGCACCGGCGTCAGGAAGGCGACCACCGCTCCCGCGATCACGGCCAGCGCATACAGATAGTCGGTCAGCGCGACCGGCGGGCCGTGCTGGAGCAGGGTGTCGCGGATCAGGCCGCCGCCTAGGCCCGACAACGTCGCCAGCGCGGCGAATCCGATCGGATCCAGGTGCAGTTCGCGCGCCACGAGCCCACCGAGGATGGCGTTGCCGAAGACTCCGGTCAGGTCGATGACCCGCAGGAATTCGCCGACGGTGTCTGTCACGCCAATACGTTAAACCGTCAATAGCAGGCGTGCGGCGGCCTTGGCCGCGTTGAGTGCGGCCGTGTCTCCGCTGGTCCGCGACAGGATC
The DNA here is from genome assembly GCF_031583025.1 of Mycobacterium sp. Z3061. Classification (NCBI taxonomy): domain Bacteria; kingdom Bacillati; phylum Actinomycetota; class Actinomycetes; order Mycobacteriales; family Mycobacteriaceae; genus Mycobacterium; species Mycobacterium pumcae. The sequence goes on from NZ_CP134062.1 coordinate 3,048,041, forward strand.
AGCGCGCCCTCGATCAACGAGATCACGGCAAGCCCCGCCTGCTCGGCGCTTGCCGCGGGCCGGCCGTCCCGGCGCAGCCGGTCGGTGATCGCCGCGCACCACCCCGCGAAGGCGCGCGCGGCTGCCTCGCGCACTGCCGGACTGCCGTGGACGGCCTCGGTGGCCAGCGGTTCGACCGGGCAGCCGTCGCGCGGGTCACCGGCCAGGCCGGCCGCCAACACGTCGATCCAGCGATCCACGACATCGCTCACCGGTTTGTCGGTCGCCAGCAGCTGACGCAGCAGTTGTTCGATGGCCGACCCGGTGGTGTCGACCGCCGCCGCGGCCAGCTGCTGTTTGCCGTGCGGGAAATGGTGATAGAGCGAACCGGGCTTGACGCCCGCCTCCTCGAGGATCTGGTTCAGGCCGGTCGCCGCATAGCCCTGGCGGCGGAACAACGTGGCGGCGGTGTCGATGAGCGCGGCGCGGCTGCGGTCGGGTCTCGGCATGCCCTTGACATTACTTGAGTGATCGCTCAAGAATGTTGCGATGAGGCAACTAATGCATGCGGATGCCGGCCGCTACGAGTGGCGGGACGCCGCGGACCTGGAAATTTCGGCACCCGGACAGGCCCTGGTCCGGCCGCTGGCGGTCGCGTGCTGCGACCTGGATGTCGCCGTCTGCGCCGGCCGACTGCCGTTGCCGCCGGGGTACGCCGTCGGCCACGAAGGGCTGGCGGAGGTTGTCGCGGTCGGCGACGACGTCGCCGGTGTCGCGGTAGGGGACCGGGTGGTGGTGCCGTTCCAGATCAACTGCGGGACCTGTCGTGAATGTCGCCGCGGTGTCACCGGATCCTGTAGCTCGCTGCCGTTGCTGGCGATGTACGGGATGGGCCCGATCGCCGGTCTCGACGGCGGCGGATTCATGTCGGACCTGGTGTTGGTGCCCTACGCCGATGCCATGCTGATCCCGGTTCCGGATGGAGTCGATCCCGTGGCGGTCGCGTCGCTGTCGGACAACATTCCCGACGGCTGGCGCACGGTTGCGCCGTTCGCGGACGAGTTGGGTGCCGTCGATGCCGTGGATCGCCGGGTGCTGGTGGTCGGTCGGGCATCGATCGGGCTGTATGCGGCCGCGTTCGGGGCCGCCCTGGGAGCCCACGTCGACTACGTCGACACCGATCCGCACCGGTTGGCTGCGGCCGAGAAATTGGGTGCGTCTGTGCACGACCGGGGGAAGCCCGCCAGGGAGTGGGAGCCCTACCCCGTCACGGTGAACACGTCGGCCGACCCCGCATTGCTGGCGGCCACGCTGCGCGCGACCTGGCCCGACGGCGTGTGTACGGACACCGGGATCTACTACCAGCCTTCCGTGGAGTTGGCGCTGCTTCCGCTCTACACCCGCGGCGTGCGGTTCGTCACCGGCCGGGTCAACGCCCGTGCCGCCATTCCGCAGGTCCTGGCGATGCTGGCCGACGGCTGCGACCTGTCACCGGCGGTCGACCGCGTGGTGCCGTGGGAGGAGGCGCCTACTCGGTGGCCCGAGATGACGGGCAAGACGGTGTTTGTCCGGAGCTGATCGCGTGTGCGGCTACCGCGGCGAACCGGCCCGGTTTGCCTCGGTGGACGCACACCGAAAGCGATGAGCGCACACTCGGCGACCGCCTGTCAGGCGATATCGCCGACGAAGACCGCCATCCGCCGCAACTGGGCCTTTGCCATCTTGGGCAGGCCTTCGGCCTCCGGTCCGTCGGTACCGGCCGGCAGGATCCGCGCGTTCGTGATGTGCACGGTCTGGCGGGCGTAGTGCACGTCGGCGTCGCCGGCGGCCAGCACGTTCTTCACCCAGTCGGTCTTGCCGTGGCCCAGGGCGATCGCCAGCACGTTGCCCTTGCGGTAGGTGGTCACGATCGTCTTGTAGACCTTGCCCGACTTGCGGCCGCGGTGCTCGATGGTCGCGGTGCCGGGCAGGAACCGCGCGATCGGTTTGAGGAGCGGGTTGAGGTACTTGACCTGGATGTTCTCGAACCACACCGGGAAGATCATCGGGACGCCGGGGGCATTGTTGGGGTGTTGATCCCTAGCAGACATGGCTGGCTCCTTTTTACCCGCGCACTGTACCGGTCGAATATCGACTTGAGCTGCTCTGGGACAATGGTCCACGTGACCACATCGCCTTCGCCACTGTCCCGTATCGACTTGCGGGGCGTGGAGTTGACGGCTGCGCGCCTACGGGCGGAACTGCCGCGCGGCGGCGTCGACGTGGAGGCCGTGCTGCCCAAGGTGCGGCCCATAGTCGCGGCCGTCGCCGAGCGTGGGGCGATCGCGGCGCTGAACTACGGCGAGGAGTTCGACGGTGTCCGGCCCGCGGCCGTGCGGGTACCCGACGGTGCACTCGAGGCGGCCGTCGTCGGACTCGACGACGACGTACGAGATGCGCTGCAGGTGATGATCGACCGGACCCGCGCCGTGCACGCCGATCAGCGCCGTGCCGACACCACCACCACGCTGGGCCCGGGCGCCACCGTCACCGAACGCTGGGTCCCCGTCGAACGGGTCGGTCTGTACGTGCCCGGCGGCAACGCCGTCTACCCGTCCAGCGTGGTGATGAACGTGGTGCCGGCCCAGGCAGCCGGTGTCGACTCGCTGGTGGTCGCCAGTCCGCCCCAGGCCGCCTTCGGGGGACTGCCGCACCCGACCATCCTGGCCGCGGCCAAGCTGCTCGGTGTCGAGGAAGTCTGGGCGGTAGGCGGGGCGCAGGCCGTCGCGTTGCTCGCCTACGGCGGCACCGACACCGGCGGAGGAGAGCTCGTTCCCGTCGACATGATCACCGGGCCGGGCAACATCTATGTCACCGCGGCCAAACGGCTGTGCCGTTCCCAGGTGGGCATCGACGCCGAAGCCGGCCCCACCGAAATCGCCATCCTCGCCGACCACACCGCCGACCCTGCACACGTGGCGGCCGACCTGATCAGCCAGGCCGAACACGACGAGATGGCGGCCAGCGTCCTGGTGACCCCCAGCCCCGAGCTGGCCGATGCCACCGACACCGAACTTGCCGCCCAGCTGCAAACCACCGTCCACCGCGAGCGGGTGACCACCGCGCTGTCGGGTCCTCAGTCCAAGATCATCCTGACCGACGACCTCGATGCCGCCATCAAGGTGGTCAACGCCTACGCCGCCGAACACCTGGAGATCCAGACCGCCGACGCCGCGGAGGTGGCTACCCGGATCCGTTCGGCCGGAGCCATTTTCGTCGGACCGTACGCACCGGTGAGTCTGGGCGACTACTGCGCCGGCTCCAACCACGTGCTGCCCACCGCCGGGAGCGCACGCCACTCCAGCGGCCTGTCGGTGCAGACCTTCCTGCGCGGCATCCACGTCGTCGACTACACCGAGGCCGCGCTCAAAGACGTGTCGGGCCACGTCGTCACGCTGGCCAAGGCCGAGGACCTGCCGTCGCACGGTGAGGCGGTCCGCCGGAGGTTCGAGCGGTGACCCGACCGACCCTTGACGACCTGCCACTGCGCGACGACCTGCGTGGCAAGTCTCCCTACGGCGCTCCGCAATTGGATGTGCCGGTGCGGCTGAACACCAACGAGAACCCGCACCCGCCCACTCAGGCGCTGATCGACGACGTGGTGTGCTCGGTACGCGAAGCGGCCGCCGATCTGCACCGGTACCCCGACCGGGACGCGGTGGCCCTGCGCTCCGATCTGGCCGCCTATCTCAGCGTCCAGACCGGCACGCCGGTTGGCGTCGAAAGTGTCTGGGCCGCAAATGGTTCGAACGAGATCCTGCAGCAGTTGCTGCAGGCTTTCGGCGGGCCGGGCCGCAGCGCCATCGGCTTCGTCCCGTCGTATTCGATGCACCCCATCATCTCCGACGGCACCCGCACCGAATGGCTCGAAGCGGCCCGCGCGGAGGACTTCAGCCTGGATATCGACGAAGCCGTCGCCGCCGTGGTGGACCGCCGGCCCGACGTGGTGTTCATCGCCAGCCCGAATAACCCTTCGGGGCAGAGCATTTCGCTGGACGACCTGCGCAGGCTGCTTGACGTGACCCCGGGCATCCTGATCGTCGACGAGGCTTACGGCGAATTCTCGTCGCAGCCCAGCGCCATCACGCTGCTCGACGAATACCCGGCGAAACTCGTCGTCACCCGCACCATGAGCAAGGCATTCGCCTTCGCCGGCGGTCGATTGGGATACCTGGTCGCGACTCCCGCCCTGGTCGACGCCATGCTGCTGGTTCGGCTGCCCTACCACCTGTCGTCGGTGACTCAGGCGGCGGCCCGGGCAGCCCTGCGGCACGCCGACGACACTCTGGGCAGCGTCGCCACTCTGATCGCCGAACGGGAACGGGTGTCAACCGCATTGACCAACATGGGTTTTCGGGTCATTCCCAGTGACGCCAACTTCGTCTTGTTCGGAGAATTCGCCGACGCGGCGGCCGCCTGGCAGCATTACCTGGAAGCGGGCGTCCTGATCCGCGACGTCGGTATTCCGGGCCATCTGCGCGCCACCATCGGAATGGCCGACGAGAACGACGCGTTCTTGAAAGTGAGCGCCGAGATCGCCACCACCGATCTAGCCAGCCCCAGCCCGGTAGGCGCGGGTCGCGACCGTTACTTAGGAGCACAGTGACAACCGAAGCCCGGCGTGCGCGCATCGAACGCCGCACCCGAGAATCCGACATCGTGATCGAACTCGACCTCGACGGCACCGGCGAGGTGGACGTCGATACCGGCGTGCCCTTCTACGATCACATGCTCACCGCACTGGGTTCGCACGCCAGCTTCGACCTGATGGTGCGCACCAAGGGCGACGTGGAGATCGAGGCGCATCACACGATCGAGGACACCGCGATCGCCCTGGGCACCGCGCTGGGGCAGGCCCTTGGCGACAAGAAGGGCATCCGGCGGTTCGGCGACGCGTTCATCCCGATGGACGAGACGCTGGCGCATGCCGCCGTCGACGTGTCCGGGCGCCCCTACTGCGTGCACACCGGCGAACCGGATCACTTGCAGCACACCACGATCGCCGGCAATTCGGTGCCGTATCACACCGTCATCAACCGCCATGTTTTCGAGTCGCTGGCCGCCAACGCCCGCATCGCGCTGCACGTGCGGGTGCTGTACGGACGCGACCCGCACCACATCACCGAGGCGCAGTACAAAGCCGTGGCCCGCGCGCTGCGCCAGGCCGTCGAGCCCGACCCGCGCGTGTCCGGGGTGCCGTCCACCAAAGGTGTTCTGTGACTTCGCTTATCCGGCCAAAGTCCGTGGTGGTGTTGGACTACGGCTCCGGCAACCTGCGCTCCGCGCAACGTGCGCTGGAGCGGGTGGGTGCTGACGTCGACGTCACCGCGGACGCCGAAAAGGCACTGGCCGCAGACGGACTGGTGGTGCCCGGCGTCGGCGCCTTCGAGGCGTGCATGACCGGCCTGCGCAAGATCGGCGGCGAGCGGATCATCGCGGAACGGGTCGCCGCCGGGCACCCGGTGCTCGGCGTCTGCGTGGGCATGCAGATCCTGTTCGCCCGCGGCGTCGAATTCGGGGTGGAGACAACGGGGTGCGGCCAATGGCCCGGCGCGGTGACCAGGCTGGATGCGCCGGTGATCCCGCACATGGGGTGGAACGTGGTCAACGCCGCGCCGGACAGTGTGCTCTTCCGGGGCATGAGCGCCGACACCCGGTTCTATTTCGTACACTCCTACGCCGCGCAGCGGTGGGAAGGTTCACCCGAAGCGATGTTGACGTGGGCGACACATCAGGTGCCGTTTCTGGCGGCGGTGGAGGACGGTCCGCTGTCCGCCACCCAGTTCCACCCGGAGAAGAGCGGCGACGCCGGGGCCGCGATCCTGCACAACTGGGTCGAGGGGCTCTAGCCATGTCGCTGATTCTGTTGCCGGCCGTCGACGTCGTCGAGGGCCGCGCCGTGCGCCTGGTCCAGGGCAAGGCCGGCAGTGAAACCGAGTACGGCTCAGCGCTGGACGCCGCGCTGGGTTGGCAGCGCGACGGCACCGACTGGATCCACCTGGTCGACCTCGACGCCGCCTTCGGCCGCGGTTCCAACCGAGAACTGCTGGCGGAAGTGGTGGGCAAACTCGATGTGCAGGTGGAACTTTCCGGCGGCATCCGCGACGACGACTCGCTGGCCGCCGCGCTGGCCACCGGGTGCGCCCGGGTCAACGTGGGCACCGCCGCGCTGGAGAACCCGCAGTGGTGTGCCCGGGCGATCGCCGAGCACGGCGACAAGGTGGCCGTGGGGCTGGACGTCCAAATCCTGGATGGTGCACACAGATTGCGCGGCCGCGGGTGGGAGACCGACGGCGGCGACCTGTGGGAGGTGCTGGACCGGTTGAACGCCGAGGGATGTTCGCGCTACGTCGTCACCGACGTCACCAAGGACGGCACCCTGGGCGGGCCAAACCTTGACCTGCTGACCCGCGTCGCCGAGCGCACCGACGCGCCGGTGATCGCCTCCGGCGGCGTGTCCAGCCTGGACGATCTGCGCGCCATCGCGACGCTGACCGACCGCGGGATCGAGGGAGCCATCGTGGGCAAGGCGCTCTATGCCGGCCGGTTCACGTTGCCGCAGGCGCTGGACGCGGTGCGGGAGTAGGCGCCATGGATTTGGACGCATTGGTTCAACAGGCATCGGGGATCCTCGACGATGCGGTCGAACCGTTCCTGGCCGGCCACCGCGCCGACTCGGCGGTCCGCAAGAAGGGCAACGACTTCGCTACCGAAGTCGACCTGGCCATCGAACGTCAGGTCGTCGATGCCCTGGTCGCCGAAACCGGAATCGAGGTCCACGGCGAAGAATTCGGTGGCGCCGACGTCGGCTCGCCGTGGGTGTGGGTGCTGGACCCGGTCGACGGCACGTTCAACTACGCCGCCGGGTCGCCGATGGCGGGCATCCTGCTGGGACTGCTGCGCGACGGCGAACCGGTGGCCGGGCTGACCTGGCTGCCCTTCACCGGCCAGCGTTACACCGCGGTGGCGGGTGGTCCGTTGATGAAAAACGGGGAACCGCAGCCGAAGTTGGCAACCGCCGAGCTGGCCGACGCGCTGGTCGGCGCCGGCTCGTTCAGCGCCGACTCCCGGGGCCGTTTCCCGGGCCGCTACCGGGTCGCGGTGCTGGAAAACCTCAGCCGGCTGTCGTCGCGATTGCGCATGCACGGTTCCACCGGCCTCGACCTTGCCTATGTTGCTGACGGAATCCTGGGCGGTGCAATCAGTTTCGGTAGCCATGTGTGGGACCACGCCGCCGGAGTAGTATTGGTGCGTGCCGCCGGCGGCGTCGTCACCGACCTTGCCGGCGAGCAGTGGAGCCCGGCCTCCCGGTCCGCGCTGGCCGCCGCGCCCGGCGTCCACGGCGAGATTCTCGAGATCCTCCGCAGCACCGGGCAACCGGAGGATTACTGAAATGCAGCAGCATCACAGCGGTGACGGACTCGCGGTACGGGTGATTCCGTGCCTGGACGTCGACGACGGCCGCGTCGTCAAGGGCGTCAACTTCGAAAACCTCAGGGATGCCGGTGATCCCGTCGAACTGGCGGCGGCGTACGACGCCGAGGGCGCTGACGAGCTCACGTTTCTCGACGTGACGGCGTCCTCCTCCGGGCGGGCCACCATGCTTGATGTGGTGCGTCGCACCGCCGAGCAGGTGTTCATCCCGCTCACCGTGGGCGGCGGGGTGCGCACCGTGGCCGACGTCGACACCTTGTTGCGCGCCGGGGCGGACAAGGTGTCGGTCAACACAGCAGCCATCGCCCGCCCCGACCTGCTGGCAGAAATGGCAAGGCAATTCGGGTCACAGTGCATCGTGTTGTCGGTCGACGCGCGGACCGTGCCCGAGGGCTCGCCGCCGACCCCGTCGGGCTGGGAAGTCACCACCCATGGCGGGCGGCAGGGCACCGGCATCGACGCCGTCGAGTGGGCCGCCCGCGGTGCGGAGTTGGGCGTGGGCGAGATCTTGTTGAACTCGATGGATGCCGACGGCACCAAGGCGGGGTTCGACCTGGCCATGCTGCGCGCCGTGCGTGCGGCGGTGACGGTGCCGGTGATCGCCAGTGGCGGTGCCGGAGCGGTGGAGCACTTCGCACCCGCGGTGGACGCCGGAGCCGATGCGGTGCTGGCGGCCAGCGTGTTTCACTTCCGGGAGCTGACGATCGGGCAGGTCAAGGCCGCCATGGCCGCCCGGGACATCACCGTGCGGATCGCCACGGCATGACCCTCGATCCCGCCATCGCCGCCCGGTTGAAGCGCAACGCCGACGGGTTGTTCACCGCGGTGGTGCAGGAGCGCGGCAGTAGTGATGTGCTGATGGTCGCGTGGATGGACGACGACGCGCTGGCCCGCACCCTGGAAACCCGTGAGGCCACCTACTTTTCCCGATCCCGGAACGAGCAATGGGTCAAAGGAGCGACCTCGGGGCACACGCAGTACGTGCACTCGGTGCGGCTGGACTGTGACGGCGACACTGTGCTGCTGACCGTCGATCAGGTCGGGGGAGCCTGCCACACGGGCGACCACAGCTGCTTCGATGCCGCGGAGCTGCTGGAGCCCGAGGACTAGCGGATCGGGACGTCGAGCCCGATCGCCGCCGCCAGAGCGGCCTTGGTCCATTCGCGACGCTCCACGTCCGGTTTGATGCGATCCCGCCGGATCAGCTCGATGTCGATGGGCCTACCCACGGTGACCGCCGCCGGTACGTGGAATACGAAGGACGGTCGGTCGGTGGTGATCCCCAGCAGGACGTCGGCGTCGGTGAAACCATTGCTGCGGATCACGTTTTCGGTCCATTTGGCAGGTTTGACACCGCCGAAATCGTTGACGTAGACCACCCACAGCCGAGTCCCTTGCCCGGCGTAGAGCTTGTTGACGGCCCGCTCGATCAGGACGCGTTCGCCGGGTCCCAGCACGTGGGCCTGATCGGTGATCTGAGTGGTCAGTTTGAGCGCTGGAAGGCCCGCGCTGCCGTTCGTCGGCGCAATGCCGGGCGGCGAGGACGAGGGACCCGCAGACTGTTGCCCACCCGAGTGGCCGCGCATCACTACCACCGCGAGGACCGCGGCCACCGCGATCAGCACAACGGCCGCCACCGTGGCTATCAGCGCCCCACGACGACGGCCGCTGGGGGCGGGTGTGGCTGCGGCGATCACCTCGGTCGGCCGTTCCACGGCGATCGTCGGGCCCGAGGCGTCGGCCGTGCCCGCCGGAGCGGCCAGTGCGGCGGCAAAATCCGAGCAGGACGCGAATCGCGCCGACCGGTCCTTCGCGAGTGCCCGGGCGATGACGCCATCCAGGTAGGCGAGCTCCGGGCGCCGCTCGCTCAGCAGCGGCGGCGGTGCCGACAGATGTTGGCTGATCACCACCGCGGGGTTGGAATTCTGGAACGGGGCACCGCCGGTCAGCAGCTGGTACGCGGTGCAACCCAAGGCGTACTGATCGGCTCGACCGTCGAGATCGGACGCCTGCAGCTGCTCCGGCGGGCAGTAGGCGGTGGTGCCCATCGTCATGTTGGTCGCAGTCAGGCCGCTGACGTCGCCGAGTTCACGGGCGATGCCGAAATCGGCGAGCAGGATCCGCCGCCGCGGCGCAGCCTCGCCCAGCAGGATGTTGGCCGGTTTGACGTCGCGATGCAGCAAGCCGCGGGAGTGCGCGTAGTCCAGCGCTTCCGCCACGGCCGTGACGATGTCCACGACCTCAGGCAATGGCATCCCGGACGGGTACCGGTCGCGCAGCAGCTGGGCGGCGTCGGTGCCTTCGACGTAGTCCATCGACAACCACAATTGGCCCTCGTACTCGCCACGGTCGTGGATGCCGACGATGTGTTCGTTGTACAGGCTGCCGGCCAGTTCGGCCTCACGGTTGAACCGCGCACGAAACTCCTGGTTCGTGGTGAACTCTGCGGGCAGGATCTTCAACGCGTCCCGGCGGGGCAGCCGTGGATGCTGCGCCAGGTACACCTCGCCCATCCCACCGGCACCGAGCCGTCGCACGATCGTGTAGCCGGCGAAGAGCTCGCCCTCCTGTAGGCCCCTCGTGGGGTCGCGGTCTGCGCTGGTCGGCATGGGAGCATGCTACTGAGGCGCAGTTAGCCGGAATTAACGCACTGGTACAATTGAGGCGCTGTCAGTTTCGCTGACCGGTGCCGACCGGTTCGGTTGCGATCCGCTGCAGCGGTGGCCGCAGTTGATTTCTTGGCATGGCTAATCAGTTGTGCGTGAAGGTGTTTCGGCGATACAGGGTCGGGTATTTCTGGATCGACGTTGCGGCCCAAACTGATTCAGAGCGTGCATCCCGTCAGCTGAGCGCAGCGACGCGGGCCGCAATCTGTATGTGCCGCAATCGGTTTGGCGGCGGCGATGAGGAAAGGAGCGATCGATGGTCAAACGTGTGTCGTGGAACGTGCTGGCGCCGCTGATCGCTCTGGTTGCTCTGGTGTTCAGCTGGGGGCAGGAGATCGGCCCGGTGGTGGGGGCGCTCGCGGCGGTGCTGCTCGGCGGTGCCGTGCTGGCCGCGGTCCATCACGCCGAGGTGGTGGCGCACCGGGTCGGCGAGCCGTTCGGGTCGCTGGTGCTGGCCGTCGCGGTGACCGTCATCGAGGTTGCGCTGATCGTCACGTTGATGACGTCCGGCGGCGACAAAGCGGCCACGCTTGCGCGCGACACGGTGTTCGCGGCGGTGATGATCACCACCAACGGCATCGTCGGCTTGTCGCTGCTGCTGGGCTCCCGACGCTACGGGGTGACGCAATTCAACGCGCACGGCAGCGGCTCGGCGCTGGCCACGGTCGCCACGCTGGCGACGTTGGGCCTGGTATTGCCGACGTTCACCACCAGCCATCCCGGTCCCCAGTTTTCCCCTGGCCAACTTGCGTTCGCCGCGGTCGTCTCGCTGGGTCTGTACCTGATGTTCGTCTTCACCCAGACCGTCCGGCACCGCGACTTCTTCCTGCCGGTGGTGCAGAAGGGTGCGGTCGACGACGACAACCACGCCGACCCGCCGAGCACCAAGTCGGCGCTGCTGAGCCTGGGAGTGCTGCTCGTCGCCCTGGTGGCGGTGGTGGGGCTGGCCAAGGTGGAATCGCCGTTCATCGAGCGCATGGTGGCGGCCGCCGGTTTCCCGCACTCGTTCGTCGGCGTGGTGATCGCGCTGGTGGTGTTGCTGCCGGAGACCCTCGCGGCGGGACGCGCGGCCCGCCAGGGACGCATGCAGATCAGCCTCAACCTGGCGTACGGCTCCGCGATGGCCAGCATCGGGCTCACCATCCCGGCCATTGCGCTGGCGTCGATCTGGGTCCGTGGACCGCTGTTGCTGGGGCTCGGACCCATCCAGTTGGTGTTGTTGGCGCTGACCATGGTGGTCAGCGTGCTCACCGTGGTGCCGGGCCGGGCGACCCGGCTGGAGGGCGAGGTGCATCTCGTCGTGCTGGCCGCGTGGTTGTTCCTGGCGATCAGCCCCTAGCGCGTCTCGCTTCGATCCGCGAGCGTGAAGCGAGCTTCACGCTCGACGCCGAGCGTGCAACCAGCTTCACGCTCGGCACCAGGACGCGGACTTCACCGCCCGCGCAGCGTCTCCAGCGCCTTGTCCGCATGGGTGTCCATGCTGATCTCGCTGGAAATCACGTTGAGCACGGTGCGGTCGGTGTCGATGACGAACGTGGTGCGCTTGACCGGCATCAACTTGCCGAGCAAACCCCGCTTGACGCCGAATTGGGTTGCCACCTTGCCGTCGCTGTCCGACAGCAGCGGGTAGTCGAAGTTCTGGGTGTCGGCGAACTTCGCCTGCTTCTGAACGGGGTCGGTGCTGATGCCGACCCGGTTGGCGCCGAGCACGGCGAATTCGGAGGCCAGGTCCCGGAAGTGGCAGGCCTCCTTGGTGCAGCCCGGCGTCATGGCCGCCGGATAGAAAAACAGCACGACGGGCCCGTCGCTCAGCAGTTCACTCAGTTTGCGCGGGGTGCCCGTCTGATCGGGAAGCTCGAAGTCGGCCACGGTGTCACCAATTTTCATGGCCGCCACGCTACGCGGGCCGTCCCCCGGCAATCTGATTGGATGGTCCGGTGAACGCCATCCTCGCAGCCACGACAACGCGGGAGGATTTCCGCGTGCTGGCCGCCGAGCACCGGGTCGTCCCGGTGACCCGCAAAGTACTGGCCGACAGCGAAACTCCGCTTTCGGCGTACCGCAAGCTCGCCGCCGGCCGCCCCGGGACTTTCCTGCTCGAGTCGGCCGAAAACGGCCGATCGTGGTCGCGCTGGTCGTTCATCGGGGCTGGGGCGCCGACCGCGTTGAGCGTGCGGGACGGCCACGCCGTGTGGCTGGGCACGGTGCCCAAGGACGCACCCGCCGGGGGCGACCCGCTCGACGCGTTGCGCGCCACGCTGGAGGTTCTCGCGACGGCCGGCCTGCCTGGTCTGCCGCCGCTGTCCGGTGGCATGGTCGGCTACTTCGCATACGACATGGTGCGGCGACTGGAGCGCCTGCCCGAGCTCGCCGTCGACGACCTCCAGCTGCCGGACATGCTGTTGCTGCTGGCCACCGATGTGGCCGCGGTGGACCACCACGAGGGCACCATCACCCTGATCGCGAACGCGGTCAACTGGAACGGCACCGACGAGCGGGTGGACTGGGCCTACGACGATGCGGTCGCGCGGCTCGACGTGATGACCGCCGCGCTGGGGCAGCCGCTGCCCTCGACCGTCTCCACCTTCAGCAAACCCGAACCGGTGCACCGCTCCCAACGCACGGTCGAAGAGTACGGCGCCATCGTCGACTACCTGGTCGAGCAGATCGCCGCCGGGGAGGCCTTCCAGGTCGTCCCCTCCCAGCGTTTCGAGATGGACACCGACGTCGACCCGATCGATGTCTACCGGATGCTGCGGGTAAGTAACCCAAGCCCGTACATGTACCTGCTGCAGATCCCCGATAGTGAAGGCGCAGTGGACTTTTCGATTGTCGGGTCCAGCCCTGAGGCGCTGGTGACCGTGCACGACGGACGGGCCACGACGCATCCGATCGCCGGAACGCGGTGGCGGGGGGAGACCGAGGAAGAAGACGTCCTGCTGGAAAAGGAATTGCTGTCCGACCAGAAGGAGCTCGCCGAGCACCTGATGCTGGTGGACCTGGGCCGCAACGATCTGGGCCGGGTGTGCACGCCGGGGACCGTCCGCGTCGAGGACTACAGCCACATCGAGCGCTACAGCCACGTGATGCACCTGGTTTCCACGGTGACGGGCCTGCTGGCCGAGGGCAAGACCGCCCTGGATGCGGTGACGGCGTGTTTCCCGGCCGGCACCCTGTCCGGTGCTCCGAAGGTCCGGGCGATGGAACTGATCGAGGAGGTCGAGAAAACCCGCCGGGGCCTCTACGGAGGTGTGGTGGGCTACCTCGACTTCGCCGGTAACGCCGATTTTGCGATCGCCATTCGCACCGCGCTGATGCGCGACGGAACGGCCTATGTTCAGGCGGGCGGTGGCGTGGTGGCCGACTCCAACGGGCCGTACGAGTACAACGAGTCGCGGAACAAGGCGCGGGCGGTGCTCAATGCGATCGCCGCGGCCGAGACGCTGACGGTGCCGGGCACGAGCGGTGGCTGACAGCCCACGCCGCGGGCGGCTCCTCATCGGAGGCGCCCAGTTGTTGCTGGTCATCGCGGCCGGTGCGTTGTGGGGTGCCTCGCGGTTCACCTGGGTTGTCATCCGATCGTTCGACGGGTTGGGGCAGCCCAAGGAGATCGCGCTGTCGGGTGCCACCTGGTCGAGCGCGCTGCTGCCGCTGGCGATCGTGAACCTGGCCGCTGCGGTCGCCGCGCTGGCGGTGCGCGGTTGGCAGTTGCGGGCGCTGGCGGCGCTGCTGGCGGCTGCGAGTTTCGCGATCGGCTACCTCGGCGTCAGCCTGTGGGCCGTGCCAGATGTGGCCGCACGCGGCGCTGATCTGGCGCACGTCCCGGTCGCGACGCTGGTGGGCAGCGCCCGCCAGTACGACGGGGCGGTGGTGACGGTGGCGGCAGCGGTGTGCACCCTGGTGGCCGCGACCTTGTTGATGCGCTCGGCTTCGGTCGCCGGCTCTGGCAGGTCGGACAGCACTAAGTACCTGGCTCCGGGGGCGCGTCGCTCGGCGGCGCGGGAAATCGACGGGACACCAACCGAGGATCGGTCACCGGCCGGGGACGGGCAGACGCAGCTTTCGGAACGCATGATCTGGGATGCTCTGGACGAGGGCCGTGACCCTACCGATCGACCCGCTGACCCGGACATCGAGGGGCGGTGACGGGCCCTCTCGTGAGGGTCGCTACCCTTCTTGCACGCCGTCGAAATCGGTTGGCGAGCGTGGGGTGATCCAGAGTCACAGTGGGTTACAGGAGGAAGGAACCGCAGGTATGAGTCCGGCCAACGTGCTTGACTCCATTCTTGAGGGAGTCCGGGCCGATGTTGCCGCGCGCGAAGCCCGCGTGAGTCTTTCCGAAATCAAGGCCGCCGCCGCAGCCGCTCCGCCGCCCCGCGACGTGATGGCCGCGCTGCGCGAGCCCGGCATCGGGGTGATCGCCGAGGTCAAGCGCGCCAGTCCGTCGAAGGGTCCGCTGGCGACCATCGCCGACCCGGCGAAGCTGGCTCGCGCCTACGAGGACGGCGGCGCCCGGATCATCAGCGTGCTGACCGAGGAACGACGTTTCAACGGTTCGCTCGACGACCTCGACGCGGTACGCGCGGCCGTGTCGATCCCGGTGTTGCGCAAAGACTTTGTGGTGCAGCCCTACCAGATCCACGAGGCCCGCGCGCACGGTGCCGACATGTTGTTGCTCATCGTCGCCGCACTCGACCAGTCCGCGCTGGTGTCGATGCTCGACCGCACCGAGTCGCTGGGCATGACGGCGCTGGTCGAGGTGCACACCGAAGAAGAGGCCGACCGCGCATTGAAGGCCGGAGCCAACGTAATCGGGGTCAACGCCCGCGATCTGACCACGCTGGAGGTCGACCGGGACTGCTTCGCGCGGATCGCCCCCGGATTGCCCAGCAAGGTGATCAGAATCGCCGAGTCCGGCGTGCGCCACACCGGTGACCTGCTGGCGTATGCCGGCGCGGGCGCCGACGCCGTGCTCGTCGGTGAGGGCCTGGTGAAAAGCGGTGATCCCCGTGCGGCGGTCGCCGACCTGGTCACTGCCGGAACCCACCCATCCTGTCCGAAACCGGCTCGCTAGCCGTTGATGTCCTGCGCACGCCCTGAGTCTTTGTGATGGCTGACCTCTCGAACCCGGATATTCCGCGTACCAGCGCCGCCATCGTCGAACGCACCCACTACGACCCGGACGCGGGCGGTCATTTCGGCGTTTACGGCGGACGCTACGTCCCCGAAGCGCTGATGGCCGTCATCGAGGAAGTCACCGTCGCCTACGAGAAGGAACGCGTCGACCAGGATTTCCTGGACACCCTGGACAAGTTGCAGACGCACTATGCCGGCCGGCCGTCTCCGTTGTACGAGACGACCCGGTTGGGCGAGCACGCCGGCTCGGCCCGGATCTTCCTCAAGCGAGAAGACCTGAACCACACCGGGTCTCACAAGATCAACAACGTGCTCGGCCAGGCGCTGCTGGCTCGCCGGATGGGCAAAACGCGGGTCATCGCCGAGACGGGGGCCGGCCAGCACGGCGTGGCTACCGCCACCGCCTGCGCGCTGATGGGCCTGGAGTGCATCATCTACATGGGCGCGGTCGACACCGCGCGTCAAGCGCTCAACGTGGCCCGGATGCGGTTGCTGGGCGCGGAGGTCGTTTCGGTGGAGACCGGGTCCCGGACCCTCAAAGACGCCATCAACGAGGCGTTTCGGGACTGGGTCACCAACGCCGACAACACCTACTACTGCTTCGGCACCGCCGCCGGACCGCATCCGTTCCCGACCATGGTGCGCGACTTCCAGCGCATCATCGGCATGGAGGCGCGCGTTCAGATCCAGCAGCAGGCGGGCAGGTTGCCCGACGCGGTGGTCGCGTGCGTCGGTGGCGGGTCCAACGCAATCGGCATCTTCCACGCTTTCCTCGACGATCCCGGTGTGAGACTGGTGGGCTATGAAGCCGCCGGCGACGGCGTCGAAACCGGCCGGCACGCGGCGACTTTCACCGGCGGTTCGCCTGGTGCGTTCCAAGGTTCGTTCTCGTACCTGCTGCAGGACGCGGACGGACAGACCATCGAATCGCATTCCATATCAGCAGGTTTGGACTACCCGGGGGTAGGCCCGGAACACGCATGGCTCAAAGACGCGGGGCGCGTTCAGTACGAACCGATCACCGACATCGAGGCCATGGACGCGTTCGGCCTGCTGTCCCGGACGGAGGGCATCATCCCGGCCATCGAATCCGCGCACGCGGTGGCCGGAGCGCTGAAGCTGGGTGCCGAATTGGGAAGGGGCGCGGTCATTGTGGTGAACCTGTCGGGCCGCGGAGACAAGGACGTGGAGACCGCCGCGAAGTGGTTCGGCCTGATGGACAAGTCGTGACCGTGCAACAGAGTGCGGCCGGCAGACTGGGCCCGTTGTTCGATTCGTGCCGGGCTGACGGCCGGGCGGCATTGATCGGTTATCTGCCCACCGGTTACCCGGACGTGCCGGGATCGCTGCAGGCCATGACCGCACTGGTCGAATCCGGTTGCGACATTATCGAAGTCGGTGTGCCGTACTCCGACCCGGGGATGGACGGCCCGACGATTCAGCGGGCCACCGAGCAGGCGCTCAGCGGGGGAGTCCGGGTGCGCGACACCCTGACCGCGGTCGAGGCGATCAGTGCCGCGGGTGGCCGGGCGGTAGTGATGACTTACTGGAATCCGGTGTTGCACTACGGAGTTGACGCGTTTGCCCGCGACCTGGCGGCGGCCGGCGGCCAGGGGTTGATCACTCCCGACCTCATTCCCGATGAGGCGGCGCAGTGGATTGCGGCGTCGGAGGAGCACGGTTTGGATCGCATCTTCCTGGTGGCGCCGTCATCGACGCCCGAACGGCTGGTGGCCACCGTCGAGGCGTCACGCGGATTCGTCTACGCGGCGTCGACGATGGGTGTGACGGGCGCGCGCGACGCGGTCTCGACGGCCGCTCCTGAACTGGTGAGAAGGGTGAAGGCGGTGGCTGACATACCAGTTGGCGTCGGACTGGGTGTGCGGTCGGGTGCGCAGGCCGCGCAGATCGGCAGCTACGCCGACGGGGTGATCGTCGGTTCGGCACTGGTGTCGGCGTTGGGCGAGGGCCTGTCGGCCCTGCGGGCGCTGACCGAGGAACTGGCCGCCGGCGTGCGCCAGAGGAAGTCGGCATGACGTTCGCCATGTCCCAGACGTACCTCGCCTACATTCCCAGCCCCCCGCGCGGAGTGTGGCATCTGGGGCCGCTGCCGATTCGGGCCTACGCGTTCTTCATCATCACCGGCATCCTGGTGGCTTTACTGATCGCGGACCGGCGCTGGGTGGCCCGTGGCGGTCAGCGCGGGGTGGTCTACGACATCGCTTTGTGGATGGTGCCGTTCGGTTTGATCGGTGGCCGGCTCTACCACCTGGCCACGGACTGGCAGACATATTGGGGTCCCGGTGGCGCCGGTACGGCTGCGGCACTGCGGATCTGGGACGGCGGCCTGGGCATCTGGGGCGCGGTGGCCCTCGGCGCGGTCGGTGCCTGGATCGGCTGCCGGCGGCGCGACATCCCGTTGCCCGCGTTCCTCGACGCGGTGGCTCCCGGAGTGGTGTTGGCGCAGGCCATCGGACGGCTCGGAAACTATTTCAATCAGGAGCTCTACGGCCGCGAAACCACGGTGCCGTGGGGCCTGGAGATCTTCTACCGGCGCGACCCTGCCGGCTACGTCGACGTCCACTCGCTTGACGGCGTCTCGACGGGGCAGGTGGCGCTCGTCGTGCAGCCCACGTTCTTGTACGAATTGATCTGGAACCTGGTGGTATTCGGCCTGTTGCTGTTGCTGGACCGGCGTTTGACCCTCGGCCACGCGCGGCTGTTCGCGTCCTATGTCGCGCTGTATTGCGTCGGGCGATTCGCCGTGGAGTTGCTGCGTGATGACACCGCGACACACATCGCGGGCATTCGGATCAACACCTTCACGTCGACGTTCGTCTTCATCGCCGCGGTCGTGTACATCATCCTGGCGCCGAAGGGCCGGGAAGACCCGGCGTTGTTGCGCGGGCGGGTGGCCGACGAAGCGGACGAAGCTTTGGAGCCGGAGCCGGAGCCGGAGCCGGCGAGCGTCGCGGCCACCTCGGCTGCGGCGACAGCCGCGGGAACGGCTGCCGTGGGCGATGGCGAAGCCGCGGGCGACGAGGAATCCACGGCTGGTGCAGATGAACCGGCGGCAGCCGATGACGGCGAGCCGGAGCCGGCCGGGACGGCGGCTGCTGAGTCTGACGAGGAGTCGGAGCCGGAAGTCACCGAAGCGCAGGCCGCGGTCGCCGAGGAGACGGTCGAAGGCGACGCCGGCGAGTCCGATCAGGCTGAGATCCTCGAAGAGGCCGAAGCCGAGGAGGCCGAAGAGTCTGAGCTTGACGAGGCCGAAGAGGCCGTCGCAGAGGCCGAAGAAGCTCACGAGGCCGAGGCCGCTACTGAAGCGGCGGATGAGGCGGAGGTCGACGAGCTACCGGACATCGACGCGATGGAACCGGTGGTCGAGGATGCCGAGCCGGAGACCGCCGAAGCGCCTCCGAAGGCCGCAGAGTCCGCTGGTCATCCGCTGCTTGGTGGCGCCCCCGCAGTGCCTCAGGACACCGACGAAGCCGAGGAAGCGGTGGTCGAGGCGGAGCCGGAAGTGGCTGACGCCGATGCCGAGGAAGTCGACGAGGTCGACGAGGCCGACGCTGAACCAGCCGAGCCTGCCGCCGAGGAACCCGACGAAGCTGACGAGGTCGACGAGGTCGACGAGGCCGACGCTGAACCAGCCGAGCCTGCCGCCGAAGAAGCCGACGAATTCGACGAGGTCGAAGCTGAAGCAGCCGAGCCTGCTGCCGAAGAAGTCGACGAAGCTGACGAGGCCGAGGAGGCCGAGCCCGCCGCCGAAGAAGCCGACGAACCCACCGCCGAGGACGAGGCCGCCGAGCCTGTACCGGACGAGCCCGAGACCGCCGAGCCCGTGCCGGACGAGCCCGAGACCGCCGAGGCCGTAGCCGACGAATCCGCTGCGGTTGAGTCTGAGTCCACGGGTGACGACGAGCCCGCGCCCCCGGCGCCGGACACCGCCACGGAAGAGAGCGCCGGCACAGCGCGTCAGCGCTGGCGACTCCGCCTCCGCAGGCAGCGTTAGCGAAGCACGCTCGCGAGGTCCGTTGCACCGCAACGGTTCTGATATCGCCGGTGATATCAACTTTCAGCGGATCATATGCGTTCTGTCGCGGTGCCAGAGTGGCTGATGTTGCTGATGTGGCGGTGGGCGGACACCCGCCGTATCTGGCATGCTGAAACCGTGACTGAGCAGCCGTGGCCGGGTGCCGGCGAGCCTGGCTCCCCGCCGCAGGATTCCGGGTACCCGCCGCCGCCATTTCCGCCGCCCTACCAGCCGTACCCGCAGTACGCGGCCGGCTACGACCCGTCGGCGCCGTACGGCCGACACCCCGTCACCGGGCAACCGTATTCGGACAAGTCGAAGACCGTCGCGGGCCTGCTGCAACTGCTCGGCCTGTTCGGTTTCGTCGGCGTCGGGCGTATCTACGCGGGTCATGTTGGGCTGGGCGTAGCGCAGTTGCTGGTCGGCTGGGTGACGTGCGGGCTGGGCGCCTGGGTGTGGGGCATCATCGACGCGGTGCTGATCCTCACCGACAAAGTCACCGATCCGCAGGGTCGTCCGTTGCGTGATTGAACCTGACCCGCGGGCCTCGGCTGCGCCGAAGAAGATCATCGCCGCAGGATCGGCTGTCCTGTTGGCCGGCTCGCTGGCGTACATCGGTTTCGCCGATCCGCACAAGCCGGATTCGGTTTATCCGCAGTGTCCGTTCAAATTTCTCACCGGCTGGAACTGTCCGGCCTGCGGTGGGCTCCGAATGACCCACGATCTGCTGCACGGTCATCTCTCAGCCGCCATATACGACAATGCCTTCGCGCTTGTCGTGATCCCGCTGGTGGCCGGTTGGATCCTGGTGCGGCGGTTCAGGGGCCGATCGTGGTCGCCGGTAGCCACGACGATCACGCTGGTGATCGCGGCGACGGCATGGACGGTGGTGCGCAATCTGCCCGGCTTCCCATTGGTGCCGACGGTCCTGAGCGGCTGATCGACGCGCGCCCGCACCCTCCGCGCCGAACGTGAAGCAGGCCGCACGCTCGGCGTCGAATGTGAGGCCAGCCGCACGCTCGCGACGCAACTCCTCGACGCGCGCCGCACCTTCCAGTCACGCTGATGCCAGCCGGCGCGACTATGCTTTGTCGTCGTGACTAGACGCGGAAAGATCGTCTGCACCCTCGGGCCGGCCACCCCCACCGACGATTTAGTCCGTGACCTGGTTGAAGCCGGAATGGACGTCGCCCGAATGAACTTCAGTCACGGCGACTATGCGGATCACGAAGCCGCCTACCAGCGCGTCCGCAATGCCTCCAACGCCACCGGCCGCGCCGTAGGCATCATGTGCGACCTCCAGGGCCCCAAACTCCGACTCGGACGTTTCGCCGACGGGCCCACCTACTGGGCCGACGGCGAGACCGTCCGCATCACCGTCGCCGACTGCAAAGGCAGCCACGATCGCGTTTCCACCACCTACAAGCGGCTGGCAGAGGATGCGAGGCCCGGTGACCGGGTGCTCGTCGACGACGGCAAGGTCGGGCTCATCGTCGACCGCGTCGAAGGCGACGACGTGGTGTGCAAGGTCGTCGAGGGCGGTCCGGTCAGCAACAACAAGGGGATCTCGCTGCCCGGGATGAACGTCTCCGCCCCGGCGCTGTCCGAGAAGGACATCGAGGACCTGACGTTCGCACTCAAACTGGGTGTCGACATGGTGGCACTGTCGTTCGTGCGTTCGCCGTCCGACGTCGAACTGGTCCACGAAGTGATGGACCGGGTCGGGCGGCGGGTACCGGTGATCGCCAAGCTGGAGAAGCCCGAAGCGATCGACAATCTCGAGGCCATCGTGCTGGCGTTCGACGCGGTGATGGTGGCCCGCGGTGACCTCGGCGTCGAGCTGCCGCTGGAAGAAGTGCCGCTGGTGCAGAAGCGGGCCATCCAGATGGCCCGGGAGAACGCCAAGCCGGTCATCGTGGCGACCCAGATGCTCGACTCGATGATCGAGAACTCGCGGCCCACCCGGGCCGAGGCCTCCGACGTCGCCAACGCCGTGCTGGACGGCGCGGACGCGCTGATGCTCTCCGGTGAAACCTCCGTCGGCAAGTACCCGCTGCAGGCGGTCAAGACGATGTCGCGCATCGTGTGCGCGGTCGAGGAGAATTCGACCGCCGCACCGCCCCTGACGCACGTGCCGCGCACCAAACGGGGCGTGATCTCCTACGCCGCACGCGACATCGGCGAGCGGCTGGACGCCAAGGCTCTGGTGGCGTTCACCCAGTCCGGCGACACCGTCCGGCGACTGGCCCGCCTGCATACCCCACTGCCGCTGCTGGCATTCACCGACCTGCCGGAGGTGCGCAGCCAGCTGGCCATGACGTGGGGCACCGAGACATTCATCGTTCCGCACATGAAGACCACCGACGGCATGATCCGCGAGGTGGACAAGTCCCTGCTCGAACTCGGGCGCTACAAGCGCGGCGATCTGGTGGTGATCGTCGCGGGCGCGCCTCCGGGCACGGTCGGCTCGACGAACCTGATCCACGTGCACCGTATCGGTGAGGACGACGTCTAACAGCGTGTCCGACTTCGACGAATTGCTGGCGATACTCGACCTCAATCGTGTCGCCGAGGACCGATTCGTCGGATCTCACCCCAGCAAGAACCCGATGCGAACGTTCGGTGGTCAGCTGGTGGCGCAGTCGTTCGTAGCCGGCACCCGCACGCTGCTCCGCGCAAACCTGCCGCCGAGCGCGCTGTCGGTGCACTTCATCAACGGCGGCGACACCCACAAAGACATCGAATTCCGTGTGGTGCCATTGCGTGACGAGCGGCGCTTCGCCAACCGCCGCGTCGATGCGGTACAGGACGGAACGCTGCTGTGCACGGCGATGATCTCGTACATGGCCGGCGGGCGGGGTCTCGAGCACGGCGTCGAGCCGCCGGAGGTCGCCGAACCGGAATCGGTGCCGCCGCTGAGCGAACTTCTGCGCGGATATGAGAAGACGCTCCCGCACTTCGTCAACGCGCTGCAGCCGGTCGACTGGCGCTACACCAACGACCCGTCCTGGGTGATGCGGGACAAGGGCGAAAGCCTTGCCTACAACCGGGTTTGGCTGACTGCATCGGGTGTGATGCCCGCCGATCCGGTGCTGCACACCGCGACGATGTTGTACTCCTCGGACACCACGGTGCTGGACTCGGTGATCACCACCCACGGACTGTCCTGGGGATACGACCGCATCTTCGCGGCGTCGGCCAATCACTCGGTGTGGTTTCACCGCCAGGTCGACTTCGACGACTGGGTGCTGTATTCGACGTCATCGCCGGTCGCCGCCGACTCGCGCGGTCTGGGCCGCGGGCACTTCTTCGATCGCTCCGGGCAGGTCATCGCCACGGTCGTGCAGGAGGGCGTGCTGAAGTACTTCCCCGCACCGAGCAGATAACCGTGCCTCCGGCTCCGGCGCCGCGCACCCGCGACTACGACGCCTTCTTGTCGTATACGCGTCACGACCGTCAGGCCGCCGCCGGCATCCAGCAAGGGCTGCACCGCATCGGGCGCCGGCTCGGCCAGCTTCGGGCGCTGCGGGTGTTCCGGGACGACACCGACCTGACCGTCAGCCCCGATCTGTGGGGCAAGATCACCGACGCGCTGGACCGGTCCCGCTTCCTGGTGGCGGTGCTCTCGCCCAAAGCGGCCGAATCCTATTGGGTCAACCGGGAAGTCAGCTACTGGCTCGAGCGCGGCGGACGCGACCGGCTGCTGCTCGTGCTCGCCGGCGGCCAATTGCGGTGGGATGCCGAGCATCAGCGGTTCGATCCCGAGGTGTCGAACGCCGCGCTGCCGGTGCTGACCGAACCCGGTGTGCTCCCGGCCGAGCCGTTCTTCATCGACGTCAGTGACAACGCTCCGTGGAATCCGCACGCGGCGCTGCTGCGGGAGAAGATCACCGCTCTGGCGGCACCGATCCACGGCGTGCCCAAAGACCAGCTGGCCAGTGACGATCTGCGCGAGCGGCAGCGGTTCCGCCGGCTGCGGGCAGCCGCTATCGCGGGGATGGCGGTGCTGACGGTGCTGGCCGTGCTCGCGGCGGTGTTCGCCGTCGTCCAACAACGCGAAGCGGTGCACCAGCGTCAACAGGCCTTGCGTCAGCGCGACCAGGCGGTGTCGCTGAAGCTGACCTCGCAGGCTCAGACGATGCTGGCCGGCATCGCGCCCGGCGGTGACGTGCGGGCGATCCAGCAGATACTCGCCGCCCCGGTGATCGCGCCCGCCACTGAACTCGGTGCTCTGCTGGACACGCTGGTCGCGCGGCGCAGCACCCTGAAGATCTTTCCGCTGGCCCCGTCCTCCGGCGTGATGGCGCTGAGCCCGGACGGCCGGCGCATCGTCTCGGCCAGCGACAACATGCTGCGGTTGTGGGACGCCGGAAGCGGGGCGTCCCTCGGGGCACCCCTGGTCGGCCACACCGAAGCCGTGTCGAGTGTCGCCTTCACCCCCGACGGTAGCCGGATCGTCTCGGGCGCTCGCGACGACATGGTGCGGATCTGGGACGCCGCCACCGGCGCACCGGTCGGGGCCCCGCTGGCCGGGCACACCGACGCGGTGTCCGGAGTCGCCGTCAGCCCGGATGGTCGCCTTATCGTGTCGGGCAGCTGGGACAAGACCGTGCGACTGTGGGACGCGGCCACCGGCGCCCCGATCGGCGCGCCACTGCGCGGGCACACCGACCAGGTCACCTCGGTCGCCTTCAGCCCGGACGGGCGCCGAGTCGCTTCGGGCAGCACGGACAACACGGCGCGGCTGTGGAACGTCGCAACCGGCACCGCTGCCACACCGCCATTGACCGGCCACACCGACGACGTCGTCGACGTCGCGTTCGGCGCCGACGGGCGCCGCCTTGCCTCGGCAAGCTGGGACGGCACCGTGCGGCTGTGGGACGTCGGCACCGGAGCCCCGGTGGGCACGCCGCTGGTCGGGCACACAGACCAGGTGCTCAGCGTGATGTTCAGCCCAGACGGGCAACGTATCGCCTCCGGTAGCGCCGACGACACGGTGCGATTGTGGGACGCCGAGACCGGCGCCGCGATCGGCGCGCCGCTCAGCGGGCATCGCAACCCGGTCTTCGACGTCGAATTCAGCCCGGACGGGCGGCGCATCGTCTCGGGCAGCAACGATGACACCGTCCGGTGGTGGGACGCGAACATCGACGCGCCGCTCGGCCTGGCTCTGACCGGGCACACCAGCGGCGTCGAGAGTGTGGCTTTCAGTCCGGACGGGCGGCGGATCGCTTCCGGTAGCACCGACGGCACCCTGCGATTGTGGGACGCCGAAAGCGGCGCCCCGATCGGTGCACCCCTGACCGGGCACACCAACAAGGTCACCAGTGTGGCGTTCAGTCCCGACGGAACGCGCATCGCCTCCGGCGGCGACGACAACACGTTGCGACTGTGGGACGCCGCCACCGGCGCGCCGGTCGGTGCGCCCCTGACTGGGCACACCAGCGCCGTGACCAGCGTGGCGTTCAGCCCGGACGGGCGGCACATCGCCTCGGGGAGCACCGACAAGACGCTGCGGTTGTGGGATACCGCCACCGGCGCCGCGGTCGGCAACCCCCTGACCGGGCACACCGGCTTCGTCGAGGCGGTCGCGTTCAGCCCGGACGGGCGGCGCATCGTCTCCGCGGGCTGGGACAAGACACTGCGCCTGTGGGACGCGCAGACCGGTGCACCCGTCGGGGGGCCGTGGACCGGACACAGCGCACCCGTGCGCGGTGTGGCGTTCAGCCCCGACGGGACCCGTGTGGTGAGCGCCAGTTGGGACAAGACACTACGACTGTGGAACGCGCTCACCGGCGCGCCGATCGGTGCGCCGCTGACCGGCCATACCGAGGTGGTGCGGGCGGTGGCCTACAGCCGGGACGGGCGGCACATCGTTTCCGCCAGCGCCGATCACACCGTCCGCTTGTGGGATGCGCTCACCGGATCGGCGGTCGGCTCCCCGCTGACCGGTCACACCGGGGTGGTCACCAGTGTCGCGTTCAGTCCCGACGGCCGCCGCATCGCCTCGGGCAGTCAGGACCAGACGCTACGGGTCTGGCCGGGACCCACGGCGTGGCCAGAGTTGTTGTGCGACAAGATCACTGCAAATATGAGCAACCGTCAGTGGCGGGACTGGGTGTCCCCGGACATCGGCTACCGCACGGTGTGCCCGGGTCTTCCGATTGCACCCGATTAGCTTCTGGCGGCGCCGGTTTCCTGCAGCAACGTCACCGCGGAGGCGCGGGAGATCTTCCAGCCGCCCTGGTTGACGAACGTGAGGTTCTGGGTCACCGGAGTCAGTTTGGGGCCCCAGATCATGACATCGGCCGACACCGTGTTCGCGCCGGTGGACACGATGTTGGTCACCGTGGCCTTCAGGGGCAACTCACCATGTGCGACAGCCTGTTTGAGACGACTATCGGCCAGGTGAGCTTCCATGGGGCTGATGCCGCCCTCAACGAGATGGCTCTTGTCCGAGAACGGCACGTTGGGATCCTGCAGGGCATTCAGTAGGTCGAATAGTTGGCTGGCAGTTGGTAAGTCGGCTGCCGGGTCGAGTGGCAGCGGCGTCCCGAACGCGACGGGCGCAATACGGGGGGTGATCGCGCCGGCAGGCCACCCGCAGGTCAAACCAGCGGCTGCTGAAACCACCACGACGGCTGCGGCGAAACGTTTTGCTGGCACGCTCCGATACTAATCCCGACCTGATCAGGCGTAACGTTTTTGGTAGACGCAGCTCGAGTGTGGGGAGGTGCGAATGAAACAACCGTCAACCGGTCTGATGCCACGCATTCACCGGCATGAACGTGTTGTGGTTCAGGTTGATTCCCTCGCGGCCCGGTGCATCGGCGCGCTGGCGGTCCTGGTTGCGGCCTGCTGGTTGATCGCGGTGGTGACCCGCGACCGGCACGATGCCGAACGGCTGACCTGGTCGCTGACCATTCTGGCCGCGGTGGTGTTGATCGCCCGGGGCGTCTTCCTCGGACGTCCGGTGACGGCGTTGCACGCTGCAGCCGCGGGCACGCTGCTGGTCATCGGCCTGGGTGCCCACGTGCTGGCACTGAACATGCTCGGCCAACTGCTCATCGCCGGTTCGGGGCTGGCGCTGATGTGGCCGATGTCCGCCCGCGCCCGGCCCGAGGATCTGCCGCGGGTGTGGGCATTGGTCAATGCCACCCACCAGGACCCGTTGGCCCCGTTCGTGATGCAGACCGGCAAGTGCTACCACTTCAACGCCGACCACACCGCGGCGCTGGCGTACCGGACCAGGTTCGGGTTTGCGGTGGTGAGCGGCGATCCGATCGGTGATGAAACCCGATTCCCGGCTCTGGTCGCCGATTTCGCCGCTCTGTGTCACGGCCGTGGCTGGCGGATGGTGGTGTTGGCGTGCAGCGAGCGCCGGCTCGGCCTGTGGAACCCGGCGACGGTGGGACAGTCGTTGCGTCCCATACCAATCGGCCGCGACGTCGTCGTCGGGGCCGCCGATTTCGAGCTCGCCGGACGCCGGTTCCGCAACCTGCGGCAGGCGGTGAACCGCACGCATAATGCCGGCGTCACCACCGAGATCGTCGCCGAGCAGGAACTTGACCCGAGCCTTCGTGCCGAGCTGACCGCGGTGTTGTTCGCCTCGGCGAAAGGCGCTCATACCGACCGCGGCTTCTGTATGAATCTCGATGGCGTACTGCAGGGGCGCTATCCCGGGGCGCAACTGATCATCGCCAGGGACGCAGAGGGAGTCGTGCAGGGATTCCACCGGTACGCGACCGCCGGCGCCGGCAGCGACGTCACCCTGGACGTACCATGGCGGCGTCGCGGGGCGCCCAACGGGATCGACGAACGGCTCAGCGTCGACATGATCACGTCTTCCAAAGAGCGCGGAGCACAACGTGTTTCGTTGGCCTTTGCGGCATTTCCGGAGCTGTTCGACGACGATCGTCAAGGCTGGCTCATGCGGTCTTGCTATGTGCTGATCCACGTGCTGGATCCGTTGATCGCTCTCGAGTCGCTGGCCCGGTACCTGCGCAAATACCACGCCGAGGACGCCCGGCGATATGCGCTGGTGTCGTTGACGCAGATTGTGCTGTTGGCGTTCGTGCTGCTGTCGCTGGAGTTCATGCCGCGCCGGCGACAGCTGTGACCGTGCAATCGATGTCCGCGGGAAGATAATGGGTGGCCACCACGACCGTCCTGGTGGCGGGCATCAGTTCGCTGTCGCCTGACAACAACTCCGACAGGATGCGGTCGGAGTCGACCGCATCGAGATGTTCGGTGGGCTCGTCGAGCAGCACGATGGACGCGGGGGAGACCACCGCCCGGGCCAGCAACAACCGTCGACGCTGACCGGCCGAAACCGCCTGAGCCCCCGCGGTCAGCACGGTGGACAAGCCGTCGGGCAGTCCGGACAGCCAGTCACCCAGACCCACCAATGTCAGGGCCGCGGTGAGCTTGTCGTCGTCGCAGTCGCCGCGAGCCACCAGCAGGTTGTCCCGGACCGTGGTGGCGAAGATATGGGCGTCTTCGGCGAAGAAGCTCACAGCGCGGCGCAATTCGTCCTCCCGGATCCGTTGCACGTCGACTCCGTCCAGGGTCACCTGTCCCTGCACCGGCGGCAACAACCCGGCCAGCGTCATCAGCAGCGTCGTCTTGCCCGAGCCGCTGGGGCCGGTCACGGCCACCCTCGCGCCGGGCGGCAGGTCGATTGTGGCGTCATGGGTGCGGGTTCCCCCGTGGCCGGCTGTGACGCGCGCGAGCAGCCGTCCCGACGGCCTTGGCAGCCCGACCATCTCCGTGCCGGTCTCGGCCACGGGCGGAGCCAACTCCAGCAGACGGCGTGCCGCAATCCGCGACCTGGTCAACTGCACCGCGGCGGCGGGGAGCGCGCCGGTGGCCTCAAATGCCGACAGCGGCAACAACATCAGCACGGCCAGTGTCGTCGGGGCAGCGGTGGGCGCCATTCCCAACGCGGCCACCACGGCACCGATCACGCTGACTCCGACAGCCGCGGTCGGTACGGCCTCGGCGACGGCGGCCGGCTTGGCGGCGGCGTCCAGCGCGGTGCCCCAATAGCGTTGCTGTCGTTGCGATTCGGCGATGAAATTCGGCAAAACGCCGGCGACGCGTAATTCGGGCGCATGTTCGAGTGCCAGCATGGCCGCGGTGTCCCGCTCCGAATGATGCTGGCGGGCAACCGCTTCCTGCGTTGCGGCAGCCCGCCCCGCCAGCCAGGGTGCGACCACACCCGCCGCGAGCAGACATACCGCCAGCACCGCCGCCGCGGGCAGCGAGATGATTCCGACGACCACGACGGCTGCCACCGACAGCACGGCCGCGACACCGATCGGTACCAGTGCCCGCACCAGGACGTCGGCCAGCGCGTCGACGTCGGCGCCGACTCGGGCAACCAACTCCCCACTATGCAGCCGGACTGCACTCGCGACGGGTCCGGTGGCCAGCCGGTGATAGATCTGCGCACGTGCCGTGCCGGCAGCCCGTAACGCCGCATCGTGGGTGACGAGTCGCTCGCAGTAGCGCAGGACGCCACGGGAAATCGCGAAGGTGCGCACGGCGACGACCGCGACGGACAGGTCGAGCACGGGCGGCATCTGCGAGGCGCGGGTAATCAGCCACGCCGACACTCCGGCCAGCGCGAGCGCGCTGCCCAGCGCCAGCACTCCCAGTGCGATGGCGCCCAGCAGGCGGGGGAGTCGGGGCCGCAACAGGTCTGCGGCGTTCAGGAGGTAATCAGACAGGCGCACAGCGCGCCTCATTCCCGGCGACGACGTCCACCACCCTGTCGCCGATGGCCACCACGGGCTCGCGGTGTCCGACGACCACCACCGTCGCGCCGGCGCGGGCGCGCGCGGCGATGGCCGCCAGCACCCGTTGCTCGGTGTCGGTGTCCAGGTGCGCGGTGGGCTCGTCGAGCAACAGCACCGGCGCCGGTGAGCCCAGAGCTCGTGCCAGACCCAGCCGTTGGCGCTGCCCGAGCGACAGCCCCACACCTCCGCGCCCCAGTCCGGTGTCCAGCCCGGCCGGTAACTCGGCCAGCACCGTATCGAATCCAGCCGCCCGGCAAGCACTCTCGATGTCATTGAGCGCGCCGAACAGCTCCAGGTTGTCCTGGACGGTACCCGGTATCAGCACAGGTCGCTGGGCCAGCCATGAGACCTGGCGCCACCATTGGGCCGGCTCCAGCTCGCCGATGTCGACTCCGGCCACGGTGACACGTCCCGAGGACGGCGTGGTGAGACCGGCGATCACCTGCAGCGTCGTGCTTTTGCCTGCGCCGTTGCGCCCGGTCAGTACGGTCACCGTGCCGGGCTCGATGACCGCGTCGAGGTGCTGCGGCGAGTAACCGTCCCGCCCGGCCACGCTGAGGCTCTCGATGCGGATCTGCGCCCCGCGTGCGCTGACCGTCCGGGCTTTGGGATCCGCAGGCACCGGCTCGCCGATGAGGGAGAAGGCCTTGTCGGCTGCGGCCCTGCCATCCTGTGCCGCGTGGTATTCCACCCCGATGCGCCGCAGCGGCCAGTACACGTCCGGCGCCAGAAGCAGCACAGTCAGCCCGACGGTGAGGCTCATCTCGCCGAACACCAGTCGCAGGCCGATGCCGACCGCAACCAGCGCAACGCCCAGGGTGGCCAGCAATTCGAGCACCAGGGCCGACAGGAACGCGACCCGCAAGGTTGCCATCGTCGAACGGCGATGGGCGGCACTGAGTTCGGCGATACGCTGCTCGGGCCCCGACGCGCGGCCCAGGGCACGCAACGTGGGAATGCCGGCGACCAGGTCCAGCAGGCGGGACTGCAGCGTGGTCATGGCAGCCAGCGAGGCCGCTGATCGCTGCGCCGTCGCCAGGCCGATGAGCACCATGAAGACCGGTATGAGCGGCAGCGTGATCAGCACGATCAGCGTCGATTTCAGGTCGTAGCACGCGATCACGGCTACGGTGGCGGGCGTCAGAATGGCGGCCAGTAGCAGGGTGGGCAGGTACCCGGTGAAGTAAGGACGCAGGCCGTCCAGTCCGCGGGTGACCACGACCGCGGCGGCGTCACGCTGGGTTGCCAGTTCGCTGGGCTGACGGGCGGTCACCGCGGTCAGCACCTGGCCGCTGAGGTCGGCGATCACCGCGCTGGCGCCCCGCTGTCCCAGCCGCGCCTGCAGCCAGTGGGTGACGGTTCGAAAAGCCCACAGCGCCAACAGGATCGACAGCGGACCCAGCCAGCTGCGCAGGTTACGTGCCGAAGGATTCGTGGCCACCCGCGCGACGGTGCTCCCCAGGACGATCGCCGACGCGATTGCGCAGCCGCTGATCACGACCCCGCAGGCCACCTCGGCGGCCAGAAACCGACGCAGCGCGCCCGATGCCCGCCACAGTCGTGGGTCCAGCGGTGCCCGAGAGCCTTTCTCGCTCAGGACGGGCGCCTGGTCAGACCGATTGAGGGCGGTATTCCGTCAGCCGAGATGCGTTGCCGGAAGACCCAATACGTCCAACCCTGGTACACCACCGTCAGGGGCGTCATGATCGCGGCGACCCACGTCATGATCTTGAGCGTGTAAGGCGTCGACGAGGCGTTGTAGATCGTGACGTTCCACTGGCTGTTCAGCGTCGACGGCACCAGGTTCGGGAAGAGCGCGCCGAACAACAGCACCACCACGCTCGCCACCACCAGCAGGGCACACACGAAGGCCCACCCGTCGGATGCCTGCCGCCACGCCAGCAGCACCGCCACCAGCTGGGCGACCACTGCCACGCCCAGTACCGCCCAGGTCCAATCCTTGCCGTAGGCCAGCTGCGTCCAAACCCCGAACCCCGCAACGAGTGCGGTGGCCGGCAGTGAGAACCAGCGGGCGAACCGGTGGGCGTCGTCGCGGATGCCGCCGGCGGTTTTGAGTGCGACGAACAGTGCGCCGTAGAACAGGAACAGCGCGGCGGTGGCGACGCCACCGAGCAGGGTGTAGGGGTTGAGCACATCGCCGATCGACAGGTTGACCTGACCGTCGGCGTCCACCGGCAGGCCTCGCACCAGAATCGCAAACGCCGTGCCCCACAGGATCGCGGGCAGCCACGACCCGACCGCGATGCCGAAGTCGGCCCAGCCCCGCCACTTGGTGTCGTCGACCTTGCCGCGCCACTCGATCGACACGATGCGCAGGATCATGCCGAACAGGATCGCCAACAGCGGCAGGTACAGCGTTGAGAACACGGTGGCATACCAGCCCGGGAAGGCCGCGAACATCGCCGCGCCGGCGGTGATCAGCCAGACTTCGTTGCCGTCCCACACGGGGCCGATGGTGTTAAGTGCGGCGCGCCGGTGCGCTTCCCGGTCGCCCTTGCTCACCCGCGCAAACGGCTCCATCAGCATGCCCACCCCGAAGTCGAACCCTTCGAGGACGAAGAAGCCGAGGAACAGCGCCGCGATCAGGCCGAACCACAACTGTTGAAGGTTCACGTGTCAGCTCCTTTCGGGCTCTGTCAGTAGGCGAAGGACAGGGTTTTGACCTGCTCTTGATCGGAGTCCTGGTCTTCGGGCGGCGGTGCGGCCGGTTCGGCGTCGTGCTCCTGCGGCCCTTCGGCGATGTAGCGCTTGAGCAGCCAGAACCAGATGACCGCAAGCACCGCATAGACCAGGGTGAAGGTGGCCAGCGAGGTGACGACCATGGCGAACGTGTTGTGTGAGACGCCGGCAGCGACCGTCAGGTGAACGTTCTGGTCTCCGGTGGGGTTGGGCGCCACAATCCATGGCTGCCGGCCCATTTCGGTGAACACCCAGCCGGCGATGTTGGCCAGGAACGGAGTCGGGATGGTGAGCAGCGCAAACCGGGCGAACCACCGCTGGTCGGGGATCCGCCCACCCCGGGTGAGCCATAGCGCCAGCAAGGCGAACAACACCGGGATGGCCAGGAACCCGATCATCGCGCGGAAGGACCAGTAGGTGACAAACAGGTTGGGGCGGTAGTCATTCGGCCCGAAGCGCTGCTCGTAGTTCTTCTGGATGTCGCGCACGCCCTGCAGCGTCACGCCTTCCGTCTTGCCTTCCGCGAGGAAAGGCAACACGTAGGGCACCTCGATCACCCGGGTCAGTGCGTCGCAGTTGTTCTGCCGGCCGACGGTCAGGATGGAGAAATCCGGATCAGTCTGGGTGTCGCACAACGATTCCGCGGATGCCATCTTCATCGGCTGCTGTTGGAACATCAGCTTGCCCTGGTGGTCGCCGGTGAAGAACAGGCCGACGGTGGCCAGCAGTACCACCCAGCAGCCCAGCGCGGTGGCCGGCCGGTACATGGCCCGGGTACCCGGGTCGACCGTGGTGATCTGCGACCGGACCAGCCACCACGCGCTGACGGCGGCAACGAACGTACCCGCCGTCAGCAACGCGCCCGTGACGGTGTGGCTGAACGCCGTCAGACCGGTGTTGTTGGTCAGCAGCGCCACGATGCTGTTCAGTTCGGCCCGTTTGGTTTCCGGGTTGTAGTGCACGCCCACCGGGTGCTGCATGAACGAATTGGCCGAGATGATGAAGAACGCGGACACGTTCACCGAGATCGCGACGATCCAGATGCAGGCCAGGTGCACCAGGCGCGGCAACCTGCTCCAGCCGAAGATCCACAAACCCAGGAAGGTGGATTCGAAGAAGAACGCGAGTAGGCCTTCCATGGCCAGCGGCGCACCGAAGACGTCACCCACGAATTTCGAGTACTCGCTCCAGTTCATGCCGAACTGGAATTCCTGCACGATCCCGGTCGCCACCCCGATCGCGAAGTTGATCAGGAACAACTTGCCGAAGAACTTCGTCAGCCGGTACCACGCGACGTTGCCGGTGGCCACCCACGCCGTCTGCATGATCGCCAGCAGCGGGGCCAGGCCGATGGTCAACGGCACGAAAAGGAAGTGGTAGACGGTCGTGATACCGAACTGCCACCGCGATATGTCGACGACGTTCATCTGTTTACTCCCGAGGGTGCATCTACGACAGAGTGTAGTAGTTGTGGCTGGCCACCGCTAACTTCAGTGAATCGGCGGATTAATTACCTGAGGTTCTGGGATGCCTTGCGGATACCGAAAGCCGACACGATCTCGAACACGCCGATGACGATGCACCAGACGCCGACCACCAGAGCCAGGGTGATGATCGACTCGAACGGGGAGGCCATCACCACGATTCCGGCAAGCAGGCTGATCACGCCGATGAAAATCTGCCAGCCGCGGCCGGGCAGAGCCGGATCGCTGATGGCCGAGACCGTCGTCGCGACACCTCGGAAGATGAAGCCGACCCCGATCCAAATGGCAAGCAGCAGAACGGCATTACCGAAATGCCGGAACGCCAGCACGGCGAGGATGAGTGACGCCGCGCCGCTGATGAACAGCAGAATGCGGCTGCCCGCGGAGACATGCAACGCGAAGGCGAAGGCCACCTGCGCGGCGCCGGTGATCAACAGGTAGACGCCGAACGCAACGGCGGCGACCAGCACCGACATACCTGGCCACGCCACGATCACGACGCCGACGACCAGTGACAAAACGCCCGAAATCAGCGTGGTCTTCCAGAGATGGGGCAGCAAGCTCGGGGCAGGCAACGTTGCGGAACTGTTTTCCATGAGCACCAGTGTGGCGCATGTGGTGGTTCGGCGGATAGGGGCTTTTGACCTCAGACGTGCGCGGCTTCAGCGTCCTCAGTCCGCAGGTCCGCGGCCTCCTCGGGCGTCTTGCGACCGACCAGATACCAGGTGCGCATCACGCCTTTGCCTTTGACGTCGATGTGGCCCCGCTCGCGCAACACGAAATCGTCCTTGAGGCGTTCATAGACTTCGTCGGGAACCTGAATCTGGCCGACCGAGTCGGTGGATTCCATCCGGGATGCGACGTTGACCGCGTCACCCCAGACGTCATAGAAGAAGCGGCGCGAACCCACGACGCCGGCCACCACCGGGCCGGTCGCCAGGCCGACCCGCAGCGGCACCGCACGGCCGTGCGGGTCCTTGAGCGCGGCCGCGACGTCGGCCATGTCCAGGGCGAAGTCCGCCAGAGCATGGACGTGGTCGGGCCGGGGCCGGGGAACGCCGCTGACAACCATGTAGGAGTCGCCGCTGACTTTGATCTTCTCCAGCCCGTGCTTGTCCACCAGTTCGTCGAAGGCGCTGTACAGGCGATCCAGGAATTTGACCAGCTCGGCCGGCGGTGTGCTGCTGGCGCGCTCGGTGAAACCGACGATGTCGGCGAAGAGCACCGAGGCTTCGTCGTACTTGTCGGCGATGACGCGTCGCTCTGGTTCTTTCAGGCGTTCGGCGATGCTGGCGGGCAGCATGTTGGCCAGTAGCGCTTCCGAGCGTTCGTACTGGTCTTCCATCGCCGCCTCGGCCCGTGCGGTGTCACGCAGGGCGAACCAGACGGTCACCACCACCACGACACATGCCGAAAGGGTGGTGATGACGAAGCCTGTCGTCTGCGCCCAGGGTGGCTGCAGGCCGGTGTCCCGGGGGATCAGCAGCTCGGCGGTGATGACCAGAGCGGCGGACAGCGCGGCCAGGAAGCCGGCCAGCACGATGTGCTCGATACCCAGCACGAGCACCACCAGACAGGCACCGACCAGGAAGAACAGTTTGGCGCCCGAGCCGGTGCCGACTTCCCAGCAACTGGCGAAGACCGTGGTGTACGCCGTGAAGATGAACGTCAGCGGCGCCACCAACTCGCCGAAGCGGTGCAGCAACGGAACGATCGCAAAGATCAGCATGGCGGCGATGTTGATCCAGAGGACTTCCCAGATCCACGAGCCCATGAAGAACTGCACGCCGATGAAGCTGGCGCTGACCACGACCGACATCCAGGCCGCGATATTGAGAATGCGCGCCCGGCGAGCGGCACTGGCGGCGTAGTGCTGCCGCAGGTCGCGAGCCGGCGAGCGGACGGCGGCGACGCAATCCGGCCGGCGTTGCACGCCGTCCGCGCCGGCCGATCGGGCTCCGCATTTCTTCGCGCCCACGGGTAAAGCCTAACTGTTGACCTCGACAAACGAGCGGTCTTGCCGTCCCGGGTATTACACCGGCGTCAACGTCGAGGGTCGTCGTGGGCATTCCCGCGCCGCCGGTGAGATTCGGGGAGCCGTCGGGAGGCCGAACCGTGCGACCTGCGGGTGGTGATGTGCCCTCGGTGAGATTCGAACTCACACTGGACGGGTTTTGAATCCGTTTCCTCTGCCAGTTGGGATACGAGGGCTCGCGTCGGTTCCCCACCTTAGAGCAACCCCCCGAGTGACCGCGCACAGCCGTCACGTCACAATGTCCGTCATGACCGGCCCCACCACCGACGCCGACGCCGCTCCGCCGCCGCGCCGGGTCCTCATCGCGGAAGACGAAGCGCTCATCCGCATGGACCTGGCTGAGATGCTGCGAGAGGAGGGGTACGACATCGTCGGCGAGGCCGGCGATGGCCAGGAAGCCGTCGAGCTTGCCGAGCAGCACAAGCCCGACCTGGTGATCATGGACGTGAAGATGCCCCGGCGTGACGGCATCGACGCGGCGGCCGAGATCGCCAGCAAGCGCATCGCGCCGATCGTGGTTCTGACCGCCTTCAGCCAGCGCGATCTGGTCGAGCGGGCCAGGGACGCAGGCGCGATGGCGTATCTGGTGAAGCCGTTCACGGCCAGCGACCTGGTTCCGGCGATCGAGTTGGCGGTCAGCCGGTTCAGTGAGCTCACCGCGTTGGAGCGGGAAGTCGAGACGCTTTCGGACCGGCTGGAAACCCGCAAACTGGTCGAGCGCGCCAAAGGCCTCCTGCAGGTCAAGCAGGGCATGACCGAGCCCGAAGCATTCAAGTGGATTCAACGGGCGGCCATGGACCGGCGGACGTCGATGAAGCGGGTCGCCGAGGTCGTACTGGAGACGCTGGACACCCCCAAGGAGTAGGCCTTCGGCCGCTGGCCGCCGCGAGCGTGCACTCCGGTACAGCGACACGCCGTTAGTGGTGGCATTTAGTGCACGCTCGCGCCTGGTGTTGGGGGCGCCCGCCGGCCGAGCGTGCACCTTGGTACGGTGACACGCCGTTGGCGGTGGCATTTAGTGCACGCTGGCGCCGCAAGCCAACCTAGCGGGCGACGATCACCGATGAACCGTGACCGAACAGTCCCTGATTAGCGGTGACGCCGACGGTCGCGTTCTCCACCTGCCGGCCCGTCGCCTGACCGCGCAACTGCCAGGTCAACTCGCAGACCTGAGCGATCGCCTGGGCTGGGATTGCCTCGCCGAAGCACGCCAGGCCACCCGACGGGTTGACCGGAACGCGGCCCCCCAAAGCCGTTGCCCCGGATCGCAGCA
Organism: Mycobacterium sp. Z3061; assembly: GCF_031583025.1. Lineage (NCBI taxonomy): Bacteria > Bacillati > Actinomycetota > Actinomycetes > Mycobacteriales > Mycobacteriaceae > Mycobacterium > Mycobacterium pumcae. Next base: position 3,084,623 of record NZ_CP134062.1, read on the forward strand.
GCGCCTCGGCTTCGCCCTTCGGGCACAGCCCCAAATGCTCGTACCAGTCGAGCTCCAGAGCAGTGGACAGGTCGTACACCTCAGCCATGCTGACGTCCTCCGGCCCGATGCCGGCCTCGGCGTAGGCGGCATCGAGGATCTGGTCCTTGAACACCCGCTCGGGTGCGGGCACCACGGCGGTGGAATCCGTTGCGATGTCGGGCAATTCGGGCAGGTGCTGGGGGTACTGCGGAGTCACCGTGCTGACCGCGCGCACCGAGGGCACACCCTCCAGCGAGCCCAGGTGCTTGCGGGCGAAATCCGCGCTGGCCACGATCAGCGCGGCCGCGCCGTCGGACGTGGCGCAGATGTCGAGCTGGCGCAGCGGGTCGGAGACCACCGGGCTGGCCAGCACGTCCTCCACCGAGGATTCCTTGCGGTAGCGGGCATTCGGGTTCTGCAGGCCGTGCTGGGAGTTCTTGACCTTCACCTGTGCGAAGTCCTCGGAGGTGGCGCCATAGAGGTCCATCCGGCGCCGCGCCAGCAGCGCGAAATAGACCGGGTTCATGGCACCGATCAGGTGGAACCGCTGCCAGTCCGGGTCGTTCTTGCGTTCCCCGCCCACCGGCGCGAAGGCGCCTTTAGGCGTGGTGTCCGCGCCGATGACCAGCGCGACGTCGCAGAAGCCGGCCAGGATGTGCGCGCGGGCGCTTTGCAGTGCCTGCGAGCCGCTGGCGCAGGCGGCGTAGCTGGAGCTGACCGGCACCCCGTTCCAGCCGAGCTTCTGCGCGAACGTCGACCCGGCGATGAAGCCCGGGTAGCCGTTGCGGATGGTGTCGGCCCCGGCGACCAACTGGATCTGTCGCCAGTCCAGACCGGCCTCAGCCAGTGCCGCACGGGCGGCGACCACGCCGTATTCGGTGAAGTCGCGGCCCCACTTGCCCCACGGGTGCATGCCCGCGCCGAGGATGTAGAGCGGTTCGGGAGCACTCATGAGCAGACCTTCCACGCGTGCACGATGCGTTCGACGCCGTCGCTGTCGGTGAACAGGGTCATGGTTGCCAGCTCCATCTCCATGCCGACCTTCAGGTCCTCGGCAAGGGTGCCCTCAATCACCTTGCCCAGCACGATGATTCCCTCGTCGGCGAGTTCGACGGCGGCGATGGCGAACGGTTCGAACGGGTCCGCGGCGGGGTAGGGCGCGGGCGGCGGGTACCGGTTCTCGGTGTAGCTCCACAGCTTGCCGCGCCGCGACAGGGCGACGGACTCCAAGGTGTCGCTGTCGCAGCCCGGGTTCGGGCAGTTGTTCTCGCGCGGCGGGAAGACGTAAGTGCCGCACGCGGGGCACTTGCTGCCGATCAGGTGGGGTTGTCCGGCGTCGTCGGTGGCGAACCACCCGTCGATGGCCGGTTCTTGGCTGGTGACCTCTGGCACCAGGTCAGATTACTCAACGGGGGCCGGAAAACTGAAACGTGTTCCAGTCACCGGGTCGCCGACCTGCCGGTCACCCGATGAGATCGGCGGGCCCAGGCGGTCATAACGGGAAACTGACCACGCACACGGAGGAGCGTTTCATGGTGATCGTCGCGGGCCTCATCGTCGTCGACCCCGCGAGCCGGGACAACTACCTGGCCAATTGCCTGGAAGTGATCCGGCTGGCCCGTCAGACAGCGGACTGCCTGGATTTCGCGATCAGCGCCGACCCGCTCGATCCGGGTCGCGTCAACATCATCGAACGGTGGGTGTCGCAGGCCGCCGTCGACGCCTTTCGCGGCAGCGGACCGAGCGACGATCAACAAGACGCGATAGTTTCCGGCTGCGTCTGCGAGTACGACGTGGCCGCCGAGCGGCGCCTGCTCTGATGTCAGCGGCGGTGCCTAGAGTAGGGCCGTGAGCCCAGCACGGACCGCAGCCGCCGCGGCGAATCCCGCAGACACCGCCAACGACAAGCCCACCCTGATGCTGCTCGACGGCAACTCCCTGGCGTTCCGGGCCTTCTACGCGCTGCCCGCGGAGAACTTCAAAACCCGCGGCGGGCTGACCACCAACGCCGTGTACGGCTTCACCGCCATGCTGATCAACCTGCTGCGCGACGAGGCGCCGACGCACATCGCCGCGGCGTTCGACGTGTCCCGGCAGACGTTCCGTTCCGAGCGCTACCCCGAATACAAGGCGAACCGATCCTCGACCCCGGATGAGTTCCACGGCCAGATCGACATCACCAAAGAGGTGCTCAACGCCCTGGGCATCACGGTGCTGGCCGAGGCCGGATTCGAAGCCGACGACATCATCGCCACGCTGGCCACCCAGGCCGAGAACGAGGGCTACCGGGTGCTGGTGGTGACCGGCGACCGTGACTCGCTGCAACTGGTCAGCGACGACGTCACGGTGCTCTACCCGCGCAAAGGTGTCAGTGAACTCACCCGCTTCACTCCCGAGGCCGTCGTCGAGAAATACGGTCTGACCCCGACGCAGTACCCCGACTTCGCCGCGCTGCGCGGCGACCCCAGCGACAACCTGCCGGGCATTCCCGGGGTGGGGGAGAAGACGGCGTCGAAGTGGATCATCGAGTACGGCTCGCTGCAGGGTCTGGTCGACAACGTCGAATCGGTGCGCGGCAAGGTCGGGGACGCGTTGCGGGCCCATGTGGCCAATGTCGTCCTGAACCGGGAGCTCACTGAGCTGGTCAAGGACGTGCCGCTGGCGCAGACGCCGGACACGCTGCGGCTGCAGCCCTGGGACCGCGACCACATTCACCGCCTCTTCGACGACCTCGAGTTCCGGGTGCTGCGGGACCGGCTGTTCGACACGCTGGCCGCCGTCGAACCCGAGGTAGACGAAGGCTTCGACGTGCGCGGCGGCGCCCTGGAGCCGGGCACCGTCGGGCAGTGGCTTGCCGAGCATGCCGGCGACGGCCGCCGGTCCGGCTTGACGGTGGTGGGCACGCACCTCCCGCACGGCGGCGACGCCACCGCGCTGGCCATCGCAGCCGCCGACGGCGACGGCGCCTACATCGAGACCGCCACCCTGACACCCGAGGATGACGCGGCGCTGGCAGCCTGGCTGGCCGATCCGGACAAACCCAAGGCCCTGCACGAGGCCAAGTTGGCCATCCATGACCTGCGCGGCCGCGGCTGGTCGCTGGAGGGGGTCACGTCCGACACCGCGCTGGCCGCCTACCTGGTGCGGCCCGGGCAGCGCAGCTTTACCCTCGACGACCTCTCGCTGCGCTACCTCAGACGTGAGCTACGTGCGGAAACCACTGAGCAACAACAACTTTCGTTGCTCGACGACTCCGACGGCACCGACGACCAGGCCGTGCAGACCGCGATCCTGCGAGCTCGGGCCGTCATCGACCTCGCCGATGCCCTCGATGCCGAGCTGGACCGGATCGACTCCACCGCGTTGCTGGGCGAGATGGAGCTGCCGGTGCAGCGGGTGCTGGCCGGGATGGAAAGCGTCGGCATCGCGGTCGACCTGAACATGCTCACCGAGCTGCAAAGCCAGTTCGGCGACGAGATTCGGGACGCGGCCGAGGCCGCCTACGCCGTCATCGGCAAACAGATCAACCTGGGCTCGCCCAAACAGCTGCAGGTGGTGCTGTTCGACGAGCTCGGCATGCCCAAGACCAAGCGCACCAAGACCGGCTACACCACCGACGCCGACGCTCTGCAATCCCTGTTCGACAAGACCGGCCACCCGTTCCTGCAGCATCTGCTGACCCACCGCGACGTCACGCGGCTCAAGGTGACCGTCGACGGATTGCTGAACTCGGTGGCCGCCGACGGGCGCATTCACACCACGTTCAACCAGACGATCGCCGCGACCGGCCGGCTTTCCTCCACCGAGCCGAACCTGCAGAACATCCCGATCCGCACGGACGCCGGACGGCAGATCCGCGACGCGTTCGTCGTAGGAAAGGGCGAGTACGCCGAGCTGATGACCGCCGACTACAGCCAGATCGAGATGCGGATCATGGCGCATCTGTCCCGTGACGAGGGACTGATCGAGGCCTTCAACACCGGCGAAGACCTGCACTCGTTCGTCGCCTCCCGGGCCTTCGGGGTCCCGATCGGTGAGGTCACCGGAGAATTGCGGCGCCGGGTGAAGGCGATGTCCTACGGCCTGGCCTACGGGCTCAGCGCCTACGGTCTGTCGGCCCAGCTCAAGATCTCCACCGAGGAGGCCAAGGAGCAGATGGACCAGTACTTCGCCCGATTCGGCGGGGTGCGCGACTATCTGCTGGCCGTCGTCGAACAGGCACGCAAGGACGGTTACACCTCGACGGTGCTCGGCCGGCGCCGCTACCTGCCCGAGCTGGACAGCAGCAACCGCCAGGTGCGCGAGGCCGCCGAACGGGCAGCGCTCAATGCGCCGATCCAGGGCAGCGCCGCCGACATCATCAAGGTGGCGATGATCGAAGTGGACAAGGCGATCAAAGCCAGCGGCCTGGCGTCGCGGATGCTGCTGCAGGTCCACGACGAATTGCTGTTCGAGATCGCCCCCGGGGAGCGCGAGGAACTCGAGGCATTGGTTCGCGACAAAATGGGCGGGGCCTACCCGCTCGACGTGCCGCTGGAGGTGTCGGTCGGCTACGGCCGCAGCTGGGACGCCGCCGCGCATTAAAGGCGTTTCCGGAATTTAGACTGCTGAGATGTCGGATGCCGCGGAGCGCCGCCCGCTCGCGCGTTACCCGCTGATGGTGGCGTCGAAAGTTTTCGCCCTGCTGCCGGCCCCGGTGGCTGACGCGTTTCTGGCCGTGGTGGCGCGCCTCGTGTACTGGCGGGGGCGTGCCCAGCATCTGAACGTGCTGCAGGATTTCCGCGACAACGTGGACCCGACGGCGCAGTTCTCCACCCGCAAGTGGCAGCCGGTCCGGGCGATGTATCGAGCACTGGTCCGCAACGCCAACGACGCGATCTGGTTCCTCGCCGCACCCCATGCGGTCGCGCGGCGGCGCTTCCACATCGCCGACCCGGCGCCGCTGCACGCAGCGCTCGATGCCGGCCGCCCCGCAGGTGTCGGCGCCATCGTCGCCTTTCCACACCTGGGCTCCTACGCCGCCCTGCCGATTGTGCTGGCGCTCAACGGGTTGCCGACCACGGTTGTCGCCAACCGGCAGCGTGCCTTGATGCAGTGGGTGATCACCCGCGGCGCACAGAAGGCCGGGCTCGAGCTCATCGTCGTCGACCGCACCGGGGGAGGCAGCATCACCGCGGCAATGGCCGATGCCATCCGGCGTGGCCGGATCGTCGCGATCGCCGGTGACTACTTCCGGGCCCGCGAAGGAGGCGGTAACGGAATCGAGGTCGATCTGGCCGGCATCAAACGCCCGATCGGCCCGGGACCGGCCCTGCTGGCCCTGCGTACCGGCGCCCTGATCGTCCCCGGCGCGGTATTCCAGCACAAACACCAGCGTGAACCCGTGTTCGGCCAGCCGATACCCGCCGAGGTCCCGCTCGGCGGGGACGACCAGAACGTGCGAGACGCGGTACAAGAGACATCGCAGCAAGTGGCCGACGCGATCGCACTGTTCATCGAGCGCGAGCCGCAACAGTGGTTGATGCCCGGGGGGCTGGTGTCGGATTCGATCGGGCGCCGGCGGTAACGGTCCCGGCTTCGGTGGGGGGCGAGTTTGTCCAGCTTGCGCACCGTCGAGTAGCCTCAATGGGTAAACCCAAATGTCCCTTCGATGAACCCTGTCCGGAGCAACCCAACAATATGCCGAGTCCCACCGTCACCTCGCCGCAAGTAGCCGTCAACGACATTGGCACCAGCGAGGACTTTCTCGCCGCAATAGACAAAACGATCAAGTACTTCAACGATGGCGACATCGTCGAGGGAACCATCGTCAAAGTGGACCGGGACGAGGTGCTCCTCGACATCGGCTACAAGACCGAAGGGGTCATCCCCGCCCGCGAACTCTCCATCAAGCACGACGTCGACCCCAACGAGGTCGTTTCCGTCGGTGACGAGGTCGAGGCCCTGGTTCTCACCAAAGAGGACAAAGAGGGCCGGCTCATCCTCTCCAAGAAGCGTGCGCAGTACGAGCGCGCCTGGGGCACCATCGAGGAGCTCAAGGAGAAGGACGAGGCCGTCAAGGGCACCGTCATCGAGGTCGTCAAGGGTGGCCTGATCCTCGACATCGGGCTGCGCGGCTTCCTGCCGGCCTCGCTGGTCGAGATGCGCCGCGTCCGCGATCTGCAGCCGTACATCGGCAAGGAGATCGAAGCCAAGATCATCGAGCTGGACAAGAACCGCAACAACGTGGTGCTGTCGCGCCGCGCCTGGCTGGAGCAGACGCAGTCCGAGGTGCGCAGCGAATTCTTGAACCAGCTGCAGAAGGGCACCATCCGCAAGGGTGTCGTCTCCTCCATCGTCAACTTCGGCGCCTTCGTCGACCTCGGTGGGGTCGACGGCCTGGTGCACGTCTCCGAGCTGTCCTGGAAGCACATCGACCACCCGTCCGAGGTGGTGCAGGTGGGCGACGAGGTCACCGTCGAGGTGCTCGACGTCGACATGGACCGCGAGCGGGTTTCGTTGTCGCTCAAGGCGACCCAGGAAGACCCGTGGCGCCACTTCGCCCGCACCCACGCGATCGGTCAGATCGTGCCGGGCAAGGTCACCAAGCTGGTCCCCTTCGGTGCGTTCGTCCGCGTCGAGGAGGGCATCGAGGGTCTGGTGCACATCTCGGAGCTGGCCGAGCGCCACGTCGAGGTGCCCGACCAGGTGGTTGCCGTCGGCGACGACGCGATGGTCAAGGTCATCGACATCGACCTGGAGCGTCGCCGTATCTCGTTGTCGCTCAAGCAGGCCAACGAGGACTACACCGAAGAGTTCGACCCCGCCAAGTACGGCATGGCCGACAGCTACGACGAGCAGGGCAACTACATCTTCCCCGAGGGCTTCGACGCCGAAACCAACGAGTGGATCGAAGGTTTCGACACGCAGCGCAACGAGTGGGAAGCCCGCTACGCCGAGGCCGAGCGCCGGCACAAGATGCACACCGCGCAGATGGAGAAGTTCGCTGCGGCGGAGGCGGCGGATCACGCCAGCGGCGGTCAGTCCTCGTCGAGCAGCAGCTCCTCGGAGAAGTCCGCGGGCGGGTCGCTGGCCAGCGACGCCCAGCTGGCGGCTCTGCGGGAAAAGCTCGCCGGCAGCGCTTAATTCCGCGAGGATGCTGCGCATCGGTTTGACCGGTGGCATCGGTGCCGGGAAATCGGCACTGTCGAAGACCTTCTCGGACTGCGGTGGAATCATCGTGGACGGGGATGTCATCGCCCGTGAGGTGGTCGAGCCAGGGACCGAAGGACTGGCGTCGCTGGTCGACGCCTTCGGTGAAGACATTCTCCGTCCCGACGGTGCCCTGGACCGGCCTGCCTTGGCCGCCAAGGCATTTGCCGATGAGGAAGAGCGCAAGAAGCTGAACGGCATCGTGCATCCGCTGGTCGCCAAGCGCCGCGCCGAGATCATCGAGGCAGTCCATGAGGATGCAGTTGTCGTGGAAGACATTCCGTTGTTGGTGGAGTCGGGGATGGCGCCGCTGTTCCCGCTGGTCGTCATCGTGCACGCCGACGTCGAACTGCGGATGCGTCGTCTGGTCGAGCAACGCGGGATGGCCGAGGACGATGCCCGTGCGCGCATCGCCGCGCAGGCTACCGACGAACAACGTCGTGCGGTCGCCGACATCTGGCTGGACAATTCGGGCAGTCAGGAAGATCTGGTGCTACGCGCCCGCGACGTATGGCACAACCGCATCCTGCCGTTCGCGCACAACCTGGCTGAGCGTCAACCCGCCCGCGCGGAGGCGCGGTTGGCCCCGGCCGACCCGACGTGGCCGGATCAGGCGCGCCGCATCGTCAACCGCTTGAATACCGCTTGCGGCCACCGCGCGTTGCGGGTGGACCACATCGGCTCCACCGCGGTCGCGGAGCTGGACGCCAAGAACGTCATCGACATCCAGATCACCGTCCAATCGCTGGACGCGGCAGACGAACTCGCCGATCCGCTGCTATCCGCCGGTTACCCGCGCCTCGAGCACATCACCCAGGACGCCGCCAAGACCGATGCCCGCAGCACCGTTCCCGGCTTCGATCACAGCGACGATCCCGCGTTGTGGCACAAGCGGATTCACGCGTCGGCCGATCCCGGCCGGCCCACCAACGTGCACATCCGGGTGGCCGGCTGGCCCAATCAGCAGTTCGCGCTGCTGTTCGTCGACTGGCTGAAGGCGAATCCTGTTGTGCGCGAGGATTATCTGAAAGTCAAGCGGGCGGCCGACGCGACCGGTGACGGCAACATCGTGCGTTACGTGAGCGCCAAGGAACCCTGGTTTCTGGATGCCTACCGGCGCGCCTGGGAGTGGGCTGACGCCACCGGCTGGAAGCCCTAGCTCCGCAGGGCTTCGGGGCCACGGTACCGTCAATTTCATGCCGTTTGTCACGGACATCCTGGGACCGCGGCGGCCCGTCGCCTGCGAGGCGCCCCCGCTGGTGGAGGGCAGGCGGCGACGCACCAGCACCATCGACACCCATCCGGACGAGGAGCGCGGATCGATCGCGGATCTCCGGGCTCGCGACATGGACGGCGCCGATGTGCTCGGCGAGGTTCGCGTCGGTGCGCGCCTGGTGGATAACGTCATCGAGGAGATCTCCGCCACGTCGCAGGCCCCCGCACTGCAACAGCTGCGAGGTCGTCGGGTCGGCCGCGGGTTCCGGTCGACGGTCGAGACGCTCTTTCCCGAGGAGGTTGAGCGGTCCAGTCTGCTTCACCTGCTGCTTGATGACTGGGTGGGCGCGGCACTGGTGTCGGGATATGCCACCCAGCACGCGGCGATCGTCCTGGGCGTCGAGGAGAAGATGCCGCCGGGCGTGGCGGACCGCATGTCCGGGATCTGCGCGGGTTTCGCCCCTGAGGCGTCTTTGATCCGATACACACGACAGCACGATCTCATTCCGACCGGCCGAGGTCCGGTGGCACCTCCGTTGGACGGCCTGCACCAGGTGGAGCCGCTGCGGGCCCGGGGCATGCGCAGGTTCCGTCGCCTCGATGTATGGCCGGTCGCCGATGGTGGTGCGAAGTTCGACGCGCACTTCCGTGATTCCCATATGGACGACGACCGCGTCGAGACGATCGTGCACGAATACACCGTGGCAGGCAGCGTCGACACGTCAGAGCGGACCATCACCTCGGTCGTCGCCGAAGTGCGCGTGCTGCCGTGGCAGGAATGCCCCGGGGCCATCGGAAGCGCGGCACGCATCACGGGCATGGCGCTCGCCGAGTTGCGCGACCGCGTGCGCGGCGAATTCGTCGGCACCAGCACGTGCACGCACCTCAACGACACGCTGCGCGCGATCGCCGATCTGGAAGCCTTACTTCCGCGTCGATGACCTGCTCGGCCGGTCCAGATAGCCCATGAGCACCAGAACGATCTCGTCTTCGACATCCTGAAGGTCCGCCGCGTCGGGCGCGGTGACGAGGCGGTGCACCAGTGAGTCGACCGTCGCGACGACGATGTGTGCGGTCATTGGGCCGGTGCGGACGGCGGGGTGCTGCTCGAGCAGCCGGGCCGCCACGTCCACACCGAACCGTTCCAGTTCGCGCAGCCGCTCCAGAAACGCCGGCGCGCGGGGGGCTTCCTCGAACAGCACGCGGTGCAGGCGCGGGTTGTCACGATGGTTGTCGATGGCCGCACGTACGAACAGTCGGAGGGTGTCGTCGAGCCGTGGTGGCAGGCCGCCGGCCAGACGTTCGCGCAGCAACGTCGATCCCGCGTCTACGTGCGCGTCCATCAGGGCCCGCAGCACCGCGTCCTTGTTGGGAAAGTACTGATAGAGAGACCCGATCGACAGTCCGGCTTGTTCGGCGATGCGGTTGGTGGTCCCTGCAACGTAGCCGTGCTCGGCGAAAACCTGAGCAGCCGCATCGAGGATGCGTCGCCGGGTCTGCGCTGCCCGTTCCTGTTTGGGCTGCTTGCGCTGCCGAAATCGGTCTGTCGGAGTGATCTTCCGCCTCCCGGGTGAAAGCGAGTAGTCACGCGACCCGGATGGCCGCAAAATTAGGTTACCCTAACCACCAGCCGAGGAGCCCGCCGTGCGCACCGTTCATGTGGAAACGACCCTGCCCACCAGCGCCGACCGCGTGTGGTCGGCGATGCTCTCGCCGGCCACATTTCTCTACGTCTGCAGGGGCTTGCTGGGATTCCCCGCGCTCGCCGGGCGCACCGAGCCGCTGCGGCCGGGTGAGCGCGGAACGGGGTGGCTGATGGCCTTCCATGTGATTCCCGCCTACCGGCACACTATCGAGGTCACCGCAGTCGACGAGGCGACCGGCACGATCCGCACCCGGGAACACGGCGGGGTGCTCAAGGCTTGGAACCACACCTTGCACGTCGAAGCGCTGCAAGCGAATTCGTGCCGCTACAGCGACACCGTCGACATCGACGCGGGTGTTCTCACCGGTGCCGTCGCGGCGATCGCGAACGGGATCTACCGGTATCGGCAGTGGCGTTGGCGCAAACTGGTGCGGCGCCTGCCGGGCTGACGCGGGTCAGGAAAGGCTGTGCACGCCCTCGTCGCGGCGTTTGACCAGCAGCCACGTTTCCTCGTCACCCTCGCGGATCCGGGTCATGGCGTAGCGTCCGCGCATCCTGTCGCCCCGCAGGTCGAACGAAACATGGCCGCAGGCAAGGCCCTTGGACATGTCGTGCTGGGTTCCGTTGGCGTACGTGCCGTGGTCCCAGACGATGACGCTGTCGGGGCCGTGCCGACCCTCGGGGATCACACCCTCGAAAGTCGCATAGTCAAGGGGATGGTCGTCGGCGCGCCGGGCCATCCGCTGATCCGCGGGACTCACCGACGGGCCGTCGGATATGGTCCACGACACCAGCACTCCGTCGATTTCCAGCCGGAAGTCATAGTGGTCGCTGCGCGCCAGTCGGTGCTGAACGACGAAGCACGGCCCGTCAACAGGAGCGCGGCGCTGTCGTCGATGTCGGCCGCCTTGCTCATAGTTCGTTAACGACATATCAGTTGCATACCCGGGTGCTGGTCCGGAAAACTGTTGAACTGATTACACTTTCGCCCTACGCGTCACGCCAGGTGAGCGTCATGCCGTTGCCTGCCAACCAACCGGCCAGGTCATATCCGTTGCGGGCCAACCCATCGATGACTGTGACGGCGCGCCGGATCGCCAGCTCGGCGACGTCCTGACTCAGCAGTCCCTGGTGCACGGCGTCCAACAACTCGTCGACGTCTGCCAGATTCGCGCCGTTACCGGTGCTCACCTCGATGTCGAGGTAGTGGTCCTCCGAACGCCACACCGTGCGACCGGGTGTGTATTCACCGATGTCGAGGTAGAAGTCGTGGTCGCGCTCATGGCCCGGGTTGAAGTGAAACACCGTGGTGCGCAACCCGAGCGACGGCAGCAGCCAGGACTCCAGGTAGTGGAATTGCTCACGGCCCGGTGTCGGGCGGGCCAGATAAAGACCCCAGGGATGCACGGCGTACTGGTCGACCGCCCGCACGATGCCCTTCGGATCGGTGTTGGTGCGGGCGGCCAGGTCGAACGTCTCGTGCTTCGGAGGATGGATGAAGTCACTCTACCTACGAAGACGCAATTTCCAGCGGACAAAGCAGGCGTAGAACACCGACAGCGCGGCCAGCATGCCCATGTCCAGCAACCAGATCTTGGACGTGTGCTGCCAGAACCTGTCCTGGGGGACCAGCGAGCCGGGCACCAGCGACCGCACATCGACCGTCGACGCGGCCGCGGCATAGCCCCACCGTGCCGGCACCACCGTAGAAACCTGTTCCAGCACAATCCGATTGGTTACCGGCACCATTCCGCCGCACAGCACGAGCTGCGCCATGATCGACACCACGAACAGCGGCATGATCTGTTCAGTGGAACGGACCACCGCCGAGATGCCCAGACCCAACAGCGCCGAGGCCACGCAGGTAGCGGCCACGGTGAAGAACAACTCGAAGGTGGCTGCGACGTTCCCGTGCCCCAGCACCAACCCGCCCCGGGTCGGTGCACCCTTGCCTACGACGACGATGGCGCTGGCGATCGCGGCCTGCAGCACCGCGAACACACAGAACACCGCCGTCTTGGCCAGCAGGTACGCCGTCGTCGACAAACCCACCGCTTGTTCGCGCTGGAAGATGGCCCGCTCACCCACCAGGTCGCGAATCGTCAGTGCGGTGCCCATGAATGCCGCGGCCAGCAGCAGCAGGTTCAGGATCTGCGCGGATTCGTCCGGAGTGCCGCCGTGCTCGCCGACCGCCCGGAATCCGTTCGAGCCGGGCACCGTCAGCGAGAGGGCGCCGAGGATGAACGGCAACAGTGCCAGGAACACGAAGTAGGCGCGGTCTGCGACCACCAACCGGACCTGGCGGCGGGCGACGGTCGAGATCTGCCGGCGCACGCTGGTGTGGACCGGTTCACCCAGGTCAGCGGGAGCCGAGTCCGGCCCGGGCCGTTCCTGTGACTGACTGCGTTCCAGGAATCGGCGGTTGGCTTCGGCCGGGTCGGCACCCACCTGGCTGAATATCTTGGCCCAGTTGGTGGTGCCCATCGCGCCACCGATCTGGTCGGGCGGACCGCAGTACGCCGTCTTGCCGCCGGGTGCCACCAGCAGCAGCTGATCGCAGATGTCCAGGTAGGACAACATATGCGTGACGACGATCACCACCCGGCCGGCGTCGGCCAATTGACGCAGCATCATCATGACCTGGTGGTCGAGGGCGGGGTCCAGGCCCGACGTCGGCTCGTCGAGGATGAGCAGCGACGGCCCGGTGAGTAGTTCGAGCGCCACCGATGCCCGTTTGCGCTGCCCCCCGGAGAGCTTGTCCACCCGGGTGTCGGCGTGTTTGGTGAGGTCGAGTTCTTCGAGAACCTGGGCCACCACCCGGGCGCGGTCGGATTTGCTGGTGTCCGGTGGCAGCCGGAGCTCGGCGGCGTAACCGAGCGCCTGGTGCACGGTCAACTGCCGGTGCACGACGTCGTCCTGCGGGACCATGCCGATCCTGCTGCGCAACGACGCATACTCCCCGTGTACGTCATGACCTTCGAAGCTGACCGAGCCCTTACTCGGGCGGGCGTACCCGGCGACGAGCCGGGCCAGTGTGCTTTTTCCGGCACCCGACCCGCCGATGACGGCGGTCAGCGTTCCGGGCCGGGCGGTCAGGGAGATGCCGTGCAGCAGCTGTTTGCCGTTGTCGACGGTGTAGTCGACCCCGCGTACCTCGAGACCACCGGTGCGGCTTGCGGTTTCATTGCGCGGAATGAGTGTGCCGTCGCTGAACTGCAGGTCGACGTTGCCGATGGTGACCACGTCACCCTGAGACAGGATCGCCGACCCTACCCGGGTTCCGTTGACGAAGGTGCCGTTGACGCTACGGTCCTGGATCTCGGTGCCCAGCGGTGTGGTCCGCAGGGTCGCGTGCTGGCGGCTGGCCAGGACGTCGGACACGACGATGTCATTGTCGTTCGCGCGGCCGATCGTGATGGCGCCGGTCGACTTCGGGGCCCCGGAGAGTCCTGCTGAGCGCGGCGACAGAATTCTGACCATCCGCGTGGCCAGGCCCGACACGTCCGCGGATTTGGCATCGATAACCGTGAGTTCGGCCGGCGGTGGCCCGGCGTTGACGGTGGTGGCTTCCTCGGGCGGCATCGGTGGCGCCGGCGGGCGCCGGGGCGGCGGCGGGACCGGACGACCGTTCGGGTGCGGCGGTGCCGGACGCGGTGCGCCCACCGACCAAGCCAGCGTGGGCGGCCCACTGTCATGCCCTGCTCGATTGTTGAAGGTGCTGTGCGGCCGGCCCGCCGGCCCGCGCTGCCGCCCGACCTCGAAGGTGAGCCGCGGCCCCGCGGGATTGCCGACGTTGATGGTCTGGCCGTCGTGGATGTCGACGACGGGCATCCGGTAACCGTTGACGTAGGTGCCGTTCAGCGAGCCGTTGTCGATCGCCAGCCAGCGGCCCTGGTCGAAGCGCAGGATCAGGTGCGCGCGCGAGATGCGGGGGTCCGGGATGCGGAGATCGGCGTGCAGATCGCGCCCGACGACCACCTCATAGCCTGGGGCGAAGGAACGTTGGGACCCGTCGTGCCGAATCGTCAGGGCCGGCGGGGTTGGTCGACTCACCACTCCCAGATTAGCCCGCTCGCACGTTGCTGGTTGTGTCCCAGCTGTGACGTTCCTATGTGTCCCGTGCCGCCATACATAGCTGTTTCATAGCTTGCATCCCGTCCTGCGCCAATGCTTTTCATGCATCATGCCAATGGAGGAGGGGATTTTGCGGATGGAAGAACGACCAGGCGCCACCCGGCGTCTCAGGGCCGGGCTCAGGGCCGGTCGCGGGCTTGTGACAACGGTCACGCACCGCCGGCGCCGGGTCCCCGAGTCCGGGTCCGCACCCGAAACCTCGGTTCGGCCGGGCATGGCCCGCGGCGCGTCGTTCGCCGGTTACACGATCCTGCGGCAGCTCGGCGCCGGCGGGATGGCCGAGGTGTATCTCGCGCTGCATCCGAGGTTGCCCCGCCGCGACGTGATCAAGGTGCTTGCCGAGGCGATCACCGCGGACACCGAGTTCCGCGAAAGGTTCAACCGGGAGGCCGATCTCGCGGCGACGTTGTGGCATCCGCACATCGTCGGCGTGCACGACCGCGGCGAATTCCAGGGCCAGCTCTGGATTTCCATGGATTACGTCGAAGGCACCGACGCGTCGCGGTTGGTGAAAGAGGCTCACCCGCAGGGAATGCCGGTCGGCGATGTGTGCGCGATACTCGACGCCGTTGCCGGAGCGCTGGATTACGCCCACGACCGTGGGTTGCTGCACCGCGACGTCAAACCCGCGAACATCCTGCTCACCCACCCCGAAGCTGACCCGCACGGCCAGGAGCGCCGAATCTTGTTGGCGGACTTCGGTGTTGCGCGTCACCTCGCGGATATCAGCGGAATCACCCAGACCAACGTCGCGGTCGGAACCGTCGCGTATGCGGCGCCCGAGCAGCTGGCGGGCTCCAACATCGACCGGCGCGCCGACCAATATGCGCTGGCCGCCACGGCGTTTCATCTCCTCACCGGTGCGCCGCCATTTCGCAACGCCAACCCTGTCGCGGTCATCAGCCAGCACCTGCACGACGCGCCGCCCCGGCTCAGCGACCATCGTCCGGATCTGGCCCGCCTGGATGACGTGTTCGCCAGAGCGCTGGCGAAGAACCCGGAGGATCGGTTCGAGCGGTGCCGGATGTTCGCCGCCGCGGTCCGTGCGGGCTCGGATGAAGCCGGTGCAACCGATCCACCCGAGTCGGCGCCCGGTCAAGGCGTCCGGGTCCGCCGGATCCCGCCCCGCGTCCGGATGGCGGCCGCCCTGGTCTGTGCTGTGCTGATCGCCGTAGCGGCGACCTGGTCGACGCTGTACAGCTTCGAGCCCGACCCGTCCCAGCCCAACCCAGCCCTGGCCGCCCGGCCCGCCGCGCCGGCGCCCTCCGCGGCGGTGACCGCACCGTCCGGCAGGGTGCTCGACGGCATCTACCGACTCGATCTGAACCGGGCGAAACGCACTACCAACGGCACCCCGATCCGCCACGACGGAGGTACCACCAACTGGTGGGCGTTCCGTTCGGTCTGCACGTCCGGCGGATGCGCCGCCACCGGTGTCCGGCTCGACGACGCCACCCATCAGGTGGCGGACACCACCGACGGCGGCGAGACCGACACGCTGAAATTCGCCGCCGGCTACTGGCAGGGAGCCTCCCAGCAGATACGGATCAGTTGTCATCAGGCGAACCAGGCGGGGCAGAACACCCAGCAGGAGACCGTGGCGCTGTCGCTGGCACTGCAGTCCGACGGCACCCTGCGCGGCGTGCAGACCGAGACGGTCGGCAGCAACGAATGCGGCGCCCAGGGTGCGGTGCTGCGAGTACCGGTGGTCGCGACCCGGGTTGGTGACGTGCCCCCGAACCTGCCTCTCGCCGACCCGGCGCGGGTGATGGGTGCGTCCGCCACGCCTGCCACCCGTGCGATGCCGCCCGTGCTGGGCGGAAGTTGCAGCGACGTGGACAAGCTCGGCTACGACCAGACCAGCAACGAGCAGGTCGTCTGCGAGGGCGGAGTGTGGAGCAAAGCGCCGATCACGACCGGGGTGCACTCCGCCGGCAGTTCGTGTGACCGACCGGACATCCCCGTTTTCGCCATGTCTGCATCCAGCGACGGCTACCTGATCGAATGCAACCCGGTCACCCGGGTGTGGGCCCGGCACAGCTGACCTGGCGCCTTCCCGCGCGGAACAAAGCTTGTCGGTGGCTGGTTCTACCCTGGTGCTATGGCTTTCGCCACCGAACACCCAGTACTCGCCCACTCGGAATATCGCGCTGTCGACGAGGTTGTGCGTTCCGGAGCCCGTTTTGAGGTGGTCAGCCCGCACCAACCCGCCGGCGACCAGCCCGCCGCCATCGAGGAGCTCGAGCGCCGGATCAGGGCGGGGGAGCGCGACGTGGTGCTGCTCGGTGCCACCGGCACCGGCAAATCGGCGACCACCGCCTGGCTGATCGAGCGCCTACAGCGGCCCACCCTGGTGATGGCGCCGAACAAGACGCTGGCCGCCCAGCTGGCCAATGAACTGCGAGAGATGTTGCCGCACAACGCGGTCGAGTACTTCGTCTCGTACTACGACTACTACCAGCCAGAGGCGTACATCGCGCAGACCGACACCTACATCGAGAAAGACAGCTCGATCAACGACGACGTCGAACGATTGCGGCACTCGGCGACCTCGAGCCTGCTGTCCCGCCGCGACGTGGTGGTGGTGGCGTCGGTGTCGTGCATCTACGGCCTGGGCACGCCGCAGTCCTATCTGGACCGCTCCGTCGAGCTGCAGGTCGGGATGGAGGTGCCGCGCGACGGGCTGCTGCGGCTGCTGGTCGACGTCCAGTACACCCGCAACGACCTGTCATTCACCCGCGGCTCGTTCCGGGTTCGCGGCGACACCGTGGAGATCATCCCGTCCTACGAAGAGCTGGCCGTACGTATCGAGTTCTTCGGCGACGAGGTCGAGTCGCTGTACTACCTGCACCCGCTCACCGGTGACGTGGTCCGCCAGGTCGACTCGCTGCGGATCTTCCCCGCCACCCACTACGTGGCCGGTCCCGAGCGGATGGCGGTGGCCATCTCGACGATCGAGCAGGAGCTGGCCGACCGGCTCGCCGAACTCGAGGGGCAGGGCAAGCTGCTGGAAGCGCAGCGGCTGCGGATGCGCACCAACTACGACATCGAGATGATGCGGCAGGTCGGGTTCTGCTCGGGCATCGAGAACTATTCGCGCCACATCGACGGTCGCGGCCCCGGTTCGCCGCCCGCGACCCTGCTGGACTACTTCCCCGAGGATTTCCTGATGGTCATCGACGAGTCGCACGTCACCGTGCCGCAGATCGGTGGCATGTACGAGGGCGACATGTCGCGCAAGCGCAACCTCGTCGAATACGGGTTCCGGTTGCCCTCGGCGGTCGACAACCGCCCCCTGACCTGGGAGGAATTCGCCGACCGGATCGGGCAGACGGTGTACCTGTCCGCCACGCCGGGGCCGTACGAGCTCAGCCAGACGGGCGGCGAGTTCGTCGAGCAGGTGATCCGCCCGACCGGCCTCGTCGACCCGCAGGTCGTGGTGAAACCGACCAAGGGGCAGATCGACGACCTGATCGGCGAGATCCGCAAACGCACCGAGCGCGACGAACGGGTCCTGGTAACCACCCTCACCAAGAAGATGGCCGAGGACCTCACCGACTACCTGCTGGAGATGGGTATCCGGGTCCGCTACCTGCATTCCGAGGTCGACACGTTGCGGCGGGTCGAGCTGCTGCGCCAGCTGCGGCTCGGCGAGTACGACGTGCTGGTCGGCATCAACCTGCTGCGCGAGGGCCTGGACCTGCCCGAGGTGTCGTTGGTGTCGATCCTGGACGCCGACAAAGAGGGCTTCCTGCGCTCGGTGCGCAGCCTGATCCAGACCATCGGCCGTGCCGCGCGGAACGTCTCCGGCGAAGTGCACATGTACGCCGACAAGATCACCGACTCGATGAAAGAGGCGATCGACGAGACCGAGCGCCGCCGCGCCAAGCAGATCGCCTACAACGAGGCCAACGGAATCGATCCGCAGCCGTTGCGCAAGAAGATCGCCGACATCCTCGACCAGGTCTACCGCGAGGCCGACGACACGGACGTCGAGATCGGCGGGTCGGGACGCAACGCCTCCCGCGGCCGGCGCGCGCAGGGGGAGCCCGGCAGGGCCGTGAGCGCCGGTGTGATCGAGGGGCGCGACACCTCCACGATGCCGCGCGCCGAGTTGGCCGACTTGATCAAGGACCTCACCGCACAGATGATGGCCGCCGCGCGCGACCTGCAGTTCGAGCTGGCCGCCCGGTTCCGCGATGAGATCGCCGACCTGAAGAAGGAGCTGCGCGGGATGGACGCCGCCGGTCTGAAGTGACGCAGACGAGCGAGACCGGCAGCTGGCGTCAGCTGCTCGGCCGGCACCTGGGCACGTCCACGGTGCTGGCGGGCGGGGTCGCGATGTACGCCACCAACGAGTTCCTGACCGTCAGCCTGTTGCCCAGCACCATCGCCGACATCGGCGGCGACCGCCTGTACGCCTGGGTGGTCACCCTCTACCTGGTCGGATCCGTGGTCGCGGCGACCACCGTGAACTCGATCCTGCGCCGCTTCGGGGCGCGCTCGTCCTTTCTGCTGGGGCTGGCCGTTTTCGGGGTGGCCAGCGTGGCCTGCGCGATGGCCCCGACCATGGAGGTGCTGATCGCGGGACGCACCCTGCAGGGGATCGCCGGCGGCACCCTGGCCGGGCTGGGCTACGCCCTGATCAACGCCGCGCTGCCGCGCGAACTGTGGACGCGCGGCTCGGCGCTGGTCTCGGCGATGTGGGGCGTCGCGACGGTGGTCGGGCCGGCGATGGGTGGTTTGTTCGCGCAATTCGGCCTGTGGCGCTGGGCTTTCGGCGCGATGGCCGTCCTCGCGGCGCTGCTGGCCATTCTGGTTCCGGCGGTGCTGGCGGCCAGCGCAACCGTCGAGGACGAACCGGCAGCCCCTGCGCTCCGGGTACCGGTCGGGTCGCTGCTGCTGGTCGGCGCGGCCGCGTTGGCAGTCAGCGTCGCCCAGCTACCGCACAATTCCGCGGCGATCGGCGCACTGCTCGTGGTGGGCGTGCTGCTGGTCGCGGCGTTCGTCATCGTCGACCGCCGCAGCCGGGCGACCGTCCTGCCGCCCAGTGTGTTCGGAACCGGGCCGCTGAAGTGGATCTACCTGACACTGGCCGTGCTGATGATGGCCGTCATGGTCGACACCTATGTGCCGCTGTTCGGTCAGCGGCTGGGGCACCTGACTCCGGTTGCGGCCGGTTTCCTCGGCGCCTCGCTGGCGGTCGGATGGACACTGAGCGAGGTCGCCAGCGCCTCGCTGACCAACCCCCGGGTGATCAACCGCGTCGTCCTGGTCGCGCCGCTGCTGATGGCATCCGGGCTCGCGTTCGGTGCCGTCACCCAGCGTGCCGACGCGTCGCCCGGCCTGATCGCGGTGTGGGCCCTGGCCTTGCTCATCGCCGGAACAGGCATCGGGATGGCCTGGCCGCATCTGTCGGCACGTGCCATGGACTCCGTCGACGATCCGTCGGAGAGCGGTGCGGCAGCCGCCGCGATCAACACCGTCCAGCTGATCTCCGCGTCGTTCGGCGCCGGACTCGCGGGTGTCGTGGTGAACTCGGCCAGCGGAGGCGAGTTGATGGAGGCGCGCTGGCTGTACGGGGTCTTCACCGTGCTGGCGGCGCTCGGTGTGCTGGCCTCCTATCGGGCGACTCGCACCGCGCGTCGCTCGACGCCACCAGCAGCCGAGTTACGCCCCTGACGAACCCGCACCTCTTACGGTGGAGGAGTGACGGAGACGGTCAGCGAGACCGGCAGCTGGCGTGAGCTGCTCGGACAGCACCTGGGCACCTGCACCGTATTGGCCGGTGGCGTTGCGCTGTACGCCACCAACGAGTTCCTCACCGTCAGCATGCTGCCCAGCATCGTCGCCGATATCGGCGGTGACCGGCTGTTCTCCTGGGCGACGACGCTGTACCTGATCGGCTCGGTGGTCGCGGCCACCACCGTCAACCCGATGCTGCAGCGCGTCGGCGCCCGATCCTCCTATCTGATGGGGCTCACCGTGTTCGGGCTCGCCGGCCTGGTCTCGGCCTTGGCGCCGACCATGGAAGTGCTGGTGGCGGGGCGCATGCTGCAGGGTGTGGCCGGCGGCCTGTTGGCGGGTCTGGGATACGCGCTGATCAACACCGCGCTGCCGCGCCACCTCTGGACCCGTGGTTCGGCGCTAGTGTCGACCATGTGGGGTGTCGCCACGCTGATCGGGCCCACCGCGGGCGGCATATTCGCTCAGTTCGGTTGGTGGCGATGGGCTTTCGTCGCGATGGGCCTGGCGGCCGCGCTGATAGCCGTGCTGGTGTTGAAAGTTGTTACAGCACAGCGTGATTCACTAGAGGAGTCGCCGAACCGGGCGGTGCCCATCTGGTCGCTGCTGTTGATGGGAGCCGCCGCGCTCGCCGTCAGCGTCGCGGCGCTTCCGCACTACCTCGTCCAGACGCTGGGGCTGCTGGCCGCCGCGGTGCTGCTGGTCGCCGTCTTTCTGTTCGTCGACTGGCGCATGCACGTTGCGGTGTTGCCGCGCAGCGTGTTCGGCCCCGGTCCGTTGAAGTGGATCTATCTGACGATGGCCGTGCAGATGGTCGCCGCGATGGCCAACACCTACGTGCCGCTGTTCGGCCAGCAACTGGCGGACCTCAGCCCGGTGGAGGCGGGCTTTCTCGGCGCGGCACTGGCCACCGGGTGGACCATCGGAGAGATCGCCAGTGCGTCGTTGACCAACCGTCAGGTGATCGGCCACGTCGTCGCGGCCGCGCCCCTGGTGATGGCGGCGGGCCTGGCGCTGGGCGCGGCGACCCAGCGCCCGTACGCCCCGCTCGGGATTGTCGCGATCTGGGCGCTGGCTCTGCTGATCACCGGCGCAGGCATCGGGATGGCGTGGCCGCACCTCGCGGTGCGGGCGATGACGGCGGTCGACGACCCGGCCGAAAGCAGCGCCGCAGCCGCCGCGATCAACATCATCCAGCTGAGTTCCGGGGCCTTCGGCGCAGGTCTGGCCGGCGTGGTGGTCAACACCGCGCCGGGCGGTGAGGTGACCTCGGCGCGCTGGTTGTTCTCGGTGTTCACGGCGCTGGCCGCGCTCGGCTTCCTCGCGTCGTACCAGGCGACGCACCGGGACCGGCGCTCAGCGGGTTGACTTCACGACCTGGGAGTAGTGGAACTGCCACCGTTCCACGATGTGAAAGCCGAGATAGCTAGGGAACTGGTACACCGGTGCCCGCCCGAATGCCGTGCCCGGCGGCAACGTCTGTCCGACTTGGTGATCCGGCAGTGATTTGTCCCGGTTGGTGATCGTCCACAGCGCCGGGCATTTGTTGATCTTCGCCGTCGTCAGCCACACGGCGACGTGGCCGTCCCACAGCGCACCGACCTTGGGGCCGTAAAACCCCCGCTCGACGTCGATCAGCGGGCGGAACGCGGCGGGCCTGCTTGCCAACAGGGCGCGGATGGGGCCGGGCCGCCACGGGACCGTGTTGTCCACCAGCAGGCAGTCACCCGGCGAGGCGTGGGCGCTGATCACATCGGCGACCTGGCTGTAGTCCCAGCCTTCCTTGGCGTACGGACCGCGCTGGGTGAAGTAGTAGTTGGGGAAGGCCGCGCCGGCCAGGACCACCACGAGCGCGACGACCTGCCAGCGCTTGCGGGCGATCGCGGCGATGCAGACCGCGAGCACGACGGCCGCGCCGGGAGCGGTGAAGATCAGGTAGCGCGGATAGTAGATCGGTTCGCCGACGGCTGAATAGATCAGGACGGTCGCGGTGGGAATCACCACCCACAGGGCGCTGACCAGCAGCAACCGGCCCGCGCCGTCCTCGGTCCGAGCCTTGCCGGCCAACCGCAATACGGCGGCGGCCAGCACCAGAACGCCCGCCAGAATCGCGAACGGGACGCTGTAGTCGAAGTACTGGCGGTGTACGACGTCGAGGAACAGGTTCCGGTTGAGCCCGGTGATCCACCCGACCTGCCACACCTGTTTGTGGGCAAACAGTATGAACGGCGTCATCGCGCCGAGAGCAACGACCGACGCCACGCCCAGCCAGATTGCGGGCCACTTGCGCGGCCGGCCGGGCGCCACCGCCGTCGCTATGAGCGGCAGGACCGCGGCGTAGACCAACACCAAAAGCACCATGTTGACGTTGACCAGGATGGCCACCATCAACAACAGGGCGTAGGACACCCACAGCCGCGCGCGATTGCGCCGGGTCGCGGCGACCACCAGCACCGTCAGCCAGGCCGCCACCGCCACCACCAGTGCCGACGAGCGCGCTTCGATGCCCGCCCAGGTCACCCGCGGGAGGATGGCGAAGACGGCGCCCGCGCACAGGGCCGTCCCGCGCCCGGAGAACTGCTTGGCGAACACCACCACACCGGCAGCGGCGGCTCCCACGGCCAGCGCGCTGGGGACCCGCGACCAGAACTCGGTCGGCGGAAAGATCGCGAACCAGCCGTGCATCAGCAGGTAGTAGAGCCCGTGCACGGCGTCGATGTGACCCAGCAGTTTCCACAGTTCCGGCAGCGTGCGACTGGCCGAGGCGGAGATGGTCGCGCCCTCGTCGAACCACAGTGACGGCCGGCCGGCCCAGGCCGCGCTGATGACGGCCGTCAGCGTCGCGACGACCCACGGGTCCAGGATGCGGCCCCGCGGATGTGCCGTGGCGGCCGGTTCGGCGTCGTCAGCCACGGAATTTTCGACGATTGACACAGACATGATCGTTTTCAACTTTATGTGTAGAGCGGTCTGGACGTGACCCGCGCCGCAAACCTCTCCCGTCTACGTCCAGCAACGCGATAGGGTCTTGGGTTGGCGGAAACCGACACCTGGGAGGGTAAATGAGCGCCTATCAAACCGTGGTCGTAGGGACTGACGGCTCAGATTCGTCGATGCGCGCGGTGGACAGGGCAGCTGCGATTGCGGGGTCGGACGCCAAACTGATCATCGCGTCGGCCTATCTGCCGCAGCACGAAGACGCTCGCGCCGTCGACGTCCTGAAGAGCGAGAGCTACAAGGTCACCGGCACCGGCCCGATCTACGAGATCCTGCACGACGCCAAGGAGCGGGCACACAACGCCGGCGCCAAGAACGTCGAGGAGCGGGCCATCGAAGGTGCCCCGGTGGACGCGCTGGTGCAGCTCGCCGAGTCGGAGAAGGCAGACCTGCTGGTGGTCGGCAACGTCGGTCTGAGCACCATCGCGGGCCGCCTGCTGGGTTCGGTGCCGGCCAACGTCTCCCGCAAGGCCAAGGTCGATGTGCTGATCGTGCACACCACCTGAGTCCGGGGACTACCAGCCGCGCTCGCGCCACTCCTGAATGTGCGGGCGTTCGGCGCCCAGCACCGTGTCATCGCCGTGGCCGGGGTAGATCACGGTGGAGTCGTCGTACACGTCGAACACCCGGGTGGTGACGTCGTCGAGCAGCTGCTCGAAGTCGCCGGGCTGCCAGGTCTTGCCGACGCCACCCGGGAACAGGCAGTCGCCGGTGAACAGGTGGGTCACCCCGCCGGTCGCGGACCCGTCCAGCGCCAGGGCGACCGAGCCCGGGGTGTGTCCGCGCAGGTGGATCACGTCGAACGTCAGCTCTCCGATCCGCAACGTGTCGCCGTTCGCCAGCAAACGATCCGGCCGGACCGGGAGGGGATCCGCGTCGATCTCGTGGGCGGCGGTCGGCGCTCCGGTGGCCTCGGCCACGGCTTCCAGGGCCTGCCAGTGGTCGAAGTGTTGGTGGCTGGTCAGAATCAGCGATAACGTCGGCGCGTACCGTCGAATCAGGTCGATCAGGACATCAGCGTCGTTCGCGGCGTCGATGAGCAGGGTTTCTCCGGTCGCGGAACAAGTGACCAGGTAGGCGTTGTTGTCCATCGGGCCGACCGAGGCCTTCACGATCGTCGCTCCGGGCAGCGTGCGTCGGGCCGCCGTGCCCGGTTCGACGTGTCCGGTGTAATCGTCGCTGAGCTGGGAAGCGGTCATACCCATGCACGCTACTTGGATGGCTGGCCGGGGTGCTTGTCGGTGGGGACACCTAGCATGGAATGCGGCCTGCGCTCTGACTGTTCCGCTGTGATCGTTCAACGCCAGGGCCGCACAAGTTTCAGCTGAAAGGGGCAGCGTGGCTGACCGCCTCATCGTCAAGGGTGCGCGCGAGCACAACCTGCGCGGCGTCGACCTTGATCTACCCCGGGACGCCCTGATCGTGTTCACCGGGTTGTCGGGGTCGGGCAAGTCCTCGCTCGCGTTCGACACCATCTTCGCCGAGGGCCAGCGCCGCTACGTGGAATCGCTGTCGGCCTACGCCCGGCAGTTCCTCGGGCAGATGGACAAGCCGGACGTCGACTTCATCGAGGGCCTTTCGCCCGCGGTGTCCATCGACCAGAAGTCGACCAACCGCAATCCGCGCTCGACGGTCGGCACCATCACCGAGGTCTACGACTACCTGCGATTGCTTTATGCCCGCGCCGGCACCCCGCACTGCCCGATCTGCGGTGAGCGCATTGCGCGTCAGACCCCGCAGCAAATCGTCGACCAGGTGCTGGCGATGGAGGAAGGCATCCGGTTCCTGGTGCTCGCGCCGGTGGTGCGAACCAGGAAGGGAGAGTTCGCCGACCTGTTCGACAAGCTCAACGCGCAGGGGTACAGCCGGGTGCGGGTCGACGGGGTGGTGCACCCGCTGACGGACCCGCCGAAACTGAAAAAGCAGGAGAAGCACGACATCGAGGTGGTGGTGGACCGCCTCACTGTCAAGGCGAGCGCCAAGCAGCGGCTCACCGATTCGGTGGAGACCGCGCTGAACCTGGCCGACGGCATTGTGGTGCTGGAGTTTCCCGACGACCGCGACGAGCATGACCACCCCCGTGAGCAGCGCTTCTCCGAGAAGCTGGCCTGCCCGAACGGGCATGCCCTGGCCGTGGACGATCTGGAACCGCGCTCCTTCTCGTTCAACTCGCCCTACGGCGCCTGCCCCGAGTGCGTGGGTCTGGGTATCCGCAAGGAGGTCGATCCGGACCTGGTGGTGCCCGACCCAGATCTCACCCTGGCCGAGGGCGCGGTGGCGCCCTGGTCGTCCGGCCACACCGCCGAATACTTCACCCGGATGATGGCCGGACTGGGTGACGCGCTCGGCTTCGACGTCAACACCCCGTGGCGCAAGCTGCCCGCCAAAGCCCGCAAGGCGATTCTGGAGGGTGCCGACCAGCAGGTGCACGTGCGGTACCGCAACCGCTACGGGCGCACCCGGTCCTACTACGCGGAGTTCGAGGGCGTGCTGGCGTTCCTGCAGCGCAAGATGTCCCAGACCGAGTCCGAGCAGATGAAGGAACGCTACGAGGGCTTCATGCGGGACATCCCGTGCCCGGTGTGCGACGGTACGCGGCTCAAGCCGGAAATCCTGGCGGTGATGCTGACCGCGGGGGAGCACGGCCCCAAGTCAATCGCCGAAGTCTGCGAGCTTTCGATCGCCGATTGCTCGGACTTCCTGAATGCGCTCACGCTGGGCACCCGGGAGGCCGCGATCGCCGGGCAGGTGCTCAAGGAGATCCAGTCCCGGTTGGGCTTTCTGCTCGACGTCGGGCTGGAGTACCTGTCGCTGTCGCGGGCGGCGGCCACCTTGTCCGGTGGGGAGGCGCAGCGCATCCGGTTGGCCACCCAGATCGGCTCCGGGTTGGTCGGTGTGCTCTACGTCCTCGACGAGCCGTCCATCGGGCTGCATCAGCGGGACAACCGCCGGTTGATCGAAACCCTCACGCGGCTAAGGGATCTGGGTAACACGTTGATCGTCGTCGAGCACGACGAGGACACCATCGAGCACGCCGACTGGATCGTCGACATCGGGCCCAGAGCCGGTGAGCACGGCGGTCTGATCGTGCACAGCGGTCCGTACAGCGAGTTGCTGACGAACAAGGAATCGATCACCGGCGCCTATCTGTCCGGGCGGGAAACCATCGAGATGCCCGCGCTGCGGCGCCCCACCGACCGTAAGCGCCAGATCACCGTGGTGGGGGCACGCGAGCACAATCTGCGGGGCATCGACGTGTCCTTCCCGCTCGGGGTCCTGACGTCGGTGACCGGTGTATCCGGCTCCGGCAAATCGACACTGGTGAACGACATCCTGGCCGCGGTACTGGCCAACCGCCTCAACGGTGCGCGGCAGGTGCCCGGCCGGCACACCCGCGTCACCGGCCTGGACCACCTGGACAAGCTGGTCCGGGTCGACCAGTCGCCGATCGGCCGGACCCCGCGGTCCAACCCGGCCACCTACACCGGGGTGTTCGACAAGATCCGGACCCTGTTCGCCGCCACCACCGAAGCGAAAGTGCGCGGCTACCAACCGGGCCGGTTCTCGTTCAACGTCAAGGGCGGCCGCTGCGAGGCCTGCACCGGCGACGGCACCATCAAGATCGAGATGAACTTCCTGCCCGACGTGTATGTGCCGTGTGAGGTCTGCCAGGGTGCCCGCTACAACCGGGAAACCCTGGAGGTGCACTACAAAGGCAAAACCATCTCCGAGGTGCTCGACATGTCGATCGAGGAGGCTGCGGAGTTCTTCGAACCGATCAGCGGGATCCACCGCTACCTGCGCACCCTGGTCGACGTCGGCTTGGGTTACGTACGACTCGGACAACCCGCGCCGACGCTGTCCGGCGGCGAGGCCCAGCGGGTGAAGTTGGCATCCGAGTTGCAGAAGCGCTCGACCGGACGGACGATCTACATCCTCGACGAGCCCACCACGGGCCTGCACTTCGACGACATCCGCAAGCTGCTGAAGGTCATCAACGGCCTCGTCGACAAGGGCAACACGGTGATCGTCATCGAACACAACCTGGACGTGATCAAGACCTCGGACTGGATCGTCGACATGGGACCCGAGGGCGGAGCCGGCGGCGGCACCGTTGTCGCCCAAGGCACTCCGGAGGACGTGGCCGCGGTGCCGGAAAGCTACACCGGGAAGTTCCTGGCCGAAGTGGTCTCGCCGCCGGCCGCCCGGCGCACCGGCACCAAACGACGCAAAGTCAGCGCGTAATACCTTGGCGCTGCGCCGGTAAAATCCCCAGGATGGGCGACCTGTTTCAAGTTGATCTCGACAACTTGCACAGGCTCGGTGCCACCCTGGCCGGGCACGCAGACGCGATACGCGCGTTGAAGATCACCGCTGCGGTCGAGATGCCGGGCTCGCCGGTTCAGGAGGCGGCGGCCCAAGTCGGCGATGCCGTCGCCAAAGGATTCGGAGTGGTCGGCGCCGGTGTCCGCCGGATGGCCGATTTCTCGGCGGATGCGGCCACCACCTACGAGGCCGTCGATCGGGGGTTCGCCGACCAACGGCGTCAGTACACCGGCGGTCGCTAGTCGAGGTGACCACGATCAGTCACGTGCGCGGTTGCAAGCCGGAGTCGATGACGGCTTTCGCCAGGGACTTGAGCGCGCAGAGCAATGCATTCAACGCGCGGGTCGACCAGATGGACCGCGACGTGGACGCCGCGATGGACAGCTGGAAGGGCGAGGCCGCGAGCGCAACATCGGTCCGCGCGATGTCGGAGAAGCTGGCTGCCAACCACATCGGCTCGACCGTGATCACCCTGGCGGACACGTTCAACACCTACGGCGGCCAGCTGGGCGCCTCTCGTAACGCGCTGCTGAGCATCGTCGACGGCGACATCCCCGCGGCCGGAATGACCGTGGACGACGAGGGCAACGTCAAGGCCCCGCAAGTGCCCGGCGCCGGGTCGGGGGACTTGCTGGCGTACCTGCTGCAGGCACAACTCGACAGCCAGGCGGCTGATTTCCAGGCGCGGGTCAAAGAGCTGCTGACCCAGTTCGGCGACGGGGAAATGCAAGCGGCACAGGCTATCTCGACTGGACTGCAGGAACTGGCCGGATACGGGCAGCGGCCGGACGGTGCGGCGGTCCGCTCGCAGATACAGGCCATCCTCGACGGCAGGTCCCAGCCGCCCGCCGATCCCGAGCAGTTCCACGACTTCTGGGACGGCCTGACCCCCGCCGAGAAGGACGCGCTGTACCAGCGCGACCACTACATCGGAAACCGGGACGGCATGCCCGCCGTGGATCGGGACTACTACAACCGGGAGACGCTGGCAGACGAGCTGGCCCGGGCCCGTTCCGCCGTCGCGCAGGCCGATGCCCTGCGCGCACAGCATCCCGACTGGGCGGCCGGCAACAATGTTCCCTCACCCAACGAGCCCGGAGCGATCTTCGACGACCGCCTCGCCTACGAGGCGTGGAAACGCCGGTACGACGCCGCGCTGAGCGGGACGCGAACCCTGCCGGATCTGCAGGCCGTCGACAGGGCCGTCGGCGGCAAGCCCGACCGCAAACTGTTGCTGCTGGACACCCAGAACGGGCGTCAGGCCCATGCCGCCGTCGCAATCGGGGATCCCGACACCGCCACCCATGTCTCGGTGACCGCGCCGGGGCTCAACACCACCGTCCACGGCGCGATCGCCGGTATGGCCGAGGAAGCCACCAACATGCGGCTGGAAGCCCTGCGCCAGCTGGCGACCACGCCCGGTCGCACCCATGAGACGGTGTCGGCGATCGCCTGGATCGGCTACGACGCGCCGCAGATTCCCGGTCTGGACGAGAGCGGCAGGTCTCTGGCGGGCGCCTGGGGCGTCAGTCATGACGATCTGGCCCGAACGGGGGCGCGCGGTCTGGCCGGTTTCTACGACGGAATCGGGGCCGCACACGACGGTGGCCGGGCACACCTGACCGCGATCGGGCACTCCTACGGCTCGTTGACCACCGGGCTGGCCCTGCAGGAGCCCGGCAACCATGGCGTCAGCGACGCTTTGTTCTACGGTTCACCGGGCATCGAAGCGTCGACGCCGCAGCAGCTGCACCTGCAGCCCGGGCACGTCTATGCCATGGAAACCCCGGACGACCCGATCCAGCTGACCTACGACGCTCCGCCGCTCGCCCGTGCCGGCGCGCCCTTTCTGCCGTTCCCGTTGAACGTGGGCGCCCTGGGTGGGTTGTCGGTGCTGGACGCGTCGGGGGCCGGCCACTTCGGCCCGAACCCGGCTACCAACACCGAATTCACCCGCCTGGGTACCGGGCCCGCCATCATCCCGGACGGTCACGGCGGCACCCTCAGCCTCGAAGGCGCTCACGGGCACAGTGACTATCCTCGCCAAGGCGGCAACAACCTGCCGCGGACCACGGGCTACAACATCGCCGCCGTCGTGGCCGACCTGAGCCATCGGGCGATCCCAGGAAGCTGATATGACCCGTCACAGGACGATGCGCGCCGCCAGGGGCGGCAGCACGATTATCCGGGTAGTGACCTTCGCTGCCCTTGTTGCGGTGACAGGATGCCACGTGGACAGACCGTACGAACCGACCCCGCCATCGGAGGCGACGCAGGCCCTCCAGCAACTCAAGGCTCTGCCCTCACTCGAGGACACCACGGCTCAGGTGCAGGCCGCGATGGACGAAATCACTGCAGCCGCAAGCAGATTGATTCCCGCAATGAAGTGGGAGACGCTGCACGAGGGGACCACCGGAAATTGTGAGCGACCCTACGAACAAACGGATGGACAGCGATACTTCCTGCCGGATCGTGTCGCAGAGAACGTCGCGGTATCGGAGCAGGCCTGGACGGCGATAGTACAGGCGGCGAAGGAGTCGGCGGCGAAGATCGGCGCCACCGACGTTCAGGTCATGCGAAACCAGCCGGGAGATCACGATGTCTGGTTCTCCGGACCGACCGGCATTTTCATCAAGATCGGTTACGCCGGCAACCTGGGGGTCGCGGGCTACACGGGTTGCCGGTTACCGCGGGACAAGAAGATGGGCTGACCGTGGCCGGACGTGACGACTTCGAGGAACTCGGCCTCAAGGTGCAGCGCGCCCAGTCCGCGCTGGAGCAGGTCCGCGGCGTCGGTGCGGCCGACGGCATACGAGTGGTGGTCGATGCCGAGAACCGGTTGCTGTCGGTGACGGTGCCCGACGAAGCCGCCATCCTGGCCGCCTACAACGCCGCCGTGGACGACATGCGGCCCAAGGTCGAGGACGCGATGCGTGAGGTCCGGTCCGATCCACGGGTCGCAGCGATGTCGACGTTCGTCGAAGCGAACACGGTACGGCGGCAAGCCGAGAGTCGGCCCGAGGTCGAGGACGACGACGCGTACTACGAAGAACGGTATCGCCGGGGCTGGCGCGATCGCTGAGTCAGCGTCGCAGCGCCGCTGCCGCCTCCTGCGTCTGGGCGCCCTCGCCGCGGGCCAGTGCGATTGTGGCCGCCAGCATGGCCGCGATTGCCACCGGCAGCGCGACCGCTCCGACACCATGCGCCGTCAGATGCTCGCCGAGCACTACGACGCCCAGCATCACCGCAACTACCGGCTCGCCGACCAGCATGATGGGGACCGACGCCTGCAACGCCCCGGCATGAAAGGCCCACTGCTGCAGCACTGTCGCCACGACCGCCAGGACCACCAGCACGTACGGCGCCGGCGAAGTGAAAAGGGCGTGCCACCCGCCGACCGCATAGCGGTGCGTGCAGGTCTTGGTGAGCACGGCGATCATCCCGAGCAGCAGGGCCACCGCCACGCCCAGCCACGAGGCGCGGACTCGGCCTTCGGTCCGACGGGCGGCCAGCACCGCCACGAGCACCGGCACTGCCGCCCCGACAGCCAGCGTCCAGGCCGGCGTCGGAGGGCGATAGTTTCCTTCCCGCGGCCGCCCCACCAGCACGAACACGGCGAGCGAGGCGGTCAGCAACGACGCCCAGGCCCATTCGGAGCCTGGCACGCGGTGCCCCAGTCGAACCGCACTGAGCGGCAGGACGAACAGCAACGAGGAGACCAGCATCGGTTGCACCAGCAGCAGCGATCCGTGCGCGAGGGCCATGGCTTGAAACGCGTATCCGGCAGTGGCGGCGGCCGTGCCCGCCCACCACAACCGGTCGCGAAGGACGGCGACGGCGCCGGATCCACCGTCGAGCGCGGGATTCTGCAGGGCGGCCTGCCGGACGACGATGCCCACCGCCGCGACAAACGATGCCAGCAACGCCGAGCCGATCGCGACCGCATGCGACATCAGCCAGTCCATGGTGCTCGCATACCCGGTGTCCCGTCCTTCGATGTCACCGCTGCGGAACCGACTTCGACAACGGGGAGGGGAAGCGCGCGTTGATCCGGACCCCGTCCAACCAGTCGGTGAGTTGATCGGCCCGCTGCTGTAGAGATCGCCGTGCCTCCGCGCCGGGATCTTCCAGCAACTGCAGGTGGACGCGCGCCCTGTCGTCCTGGCACCAGCCGCCGACTACCCGCCCGTTCCACCATGCGGTGGGCCCGGCGTTGCCATTGC
Organism: Mycobacterium sp. Z3061; assembly: GCF_031583025.1. Lineage (NCBI taxonomy): Bacteria > Bacillati > Actinomycetota > Actinomycetes > Mycobacteriales > Mycobacteriaceae > Mycobacterium > Mycobacterium pumcae. The sequence continues at coordinate 3,116,120 of NZ_CP134062.1, forward strand.
TGTCGAAGACCTGACCGCGATGGTCACCTAAATACCAGTCCCGCTCCGACCAGCCCATCGTGGTGCAGTCCAGACCCGGGAGCAGCGCGCTCCACGGGGGGACCTCGGGCTCGACCGCCAAGTCGTTGGCCAAGGCGTATCCGGCGCCGCCATGCAGGTCCACCTCGACGGCGCCGATGGTGGCCAGCGCTGCCCGCACCGCCGTCAGCGTGGTGCCGAACCACCACTTGATGTCGGTGACGGTCGCCGGACCGAACGTCTGCAGCCACCGGCGGATCAATTCGGCCCGCGCAGCGGCCTCGGGTAGGGGTGTGCCACGCTCGGTCAGCCAATTTCTGGCGGCGCTCCACCGGGGGCGCGACGCGGTCCAGCCCCCGTCGTTGGGGCCACGCACGATGTCCCCGCGGGCCGACAGCACCGTCAACACCCGCGGGGCTACCGGAACTGAACCGCCCCAACGCTTTCCGGGTGCCGGATCGTAGCTGCCGGCCAGCTCCGGCAGCGCGGCCCGCAGTTCGGTGCTGCTGGCCGGCCCGTGCTCGGACAAGTGGCGCAGCACCGCGGCGCACGCCTGATCGAGCCAACGGTCGCCGTCCATGGTCACTTCGGCCTTGTGCAGGTCGGCGACCAGTCGGCGGCGCTCGTTGTCGGCAACCTGGCCGCTGGCCGCCGCCTGGACCAGCGCCACGTCGTCGGAGTTCACCACCCACAGCGTCCTGCGCATCGCCAGATGCTTGAGCGCGGAACGCTTTTCGTACAACACCCGATCGAGGTCGGTGGTGGAGAAGCCGCGGCAGCGCGCCCACAGCGACAGGTACGGGGTGGCGGGATCGGTGGCGTGCAGTCCGATCAGCCCGGCGGTGACGCGGGACACCGAACCGGTGCTGGACAGAAAGTGTCTGCGCGCCAACCGGTTCCGGCGCTCCGCGATGCTGAATTTACGCATACGCCGTGTCAGTCATCGGTGCGCATGGACTCCCTGATCTTGGCCAGGCGTTCGGCGGCCGCCCGTTGACGCTCCTCGTACTGCTCCTCCACGGATCTGCCTTCGGCGGTTTCGGCCGCGAGTTCCTCGGCGCCCTGGGCGGCCCCGAAGCGCGTCTCGATCTTCTCGCGCACCGAGTCGAACGTCGGCACACCAGAGTCGTCGTATCCGGGGTCGGGGGGAGACGGTTGGTCCGGCATGCTCGCCACGTTACTGGTCACCGGCGTCGGCAACGCCCTGCCGCGCGAGGTAACGCACCATCTGCTGCCAGTAGAGCATCGTCAGTGCCATTTGCACCGCCACGGCGATCACCGCGGGACGCAATTGACGCCGGCGAGCGGCGACCACCCCGACCGCTGCCGCCACCGAGGTCGCGACGCTCACCACCATGGCGGCATCGCGGGGGCGGCGGCTGATCCACAGTTCCTCACCCAGCATCGCCCGAGTGGCCCAGGCGCGGTGGTGCTGCGGCTTGCCGAACACAAACGGGTTGATCGCCAGCCACGCGCCGAGCAGCACCGCGTGGCCCCGTCGCCGGGTCCAGACCGGAACCAGAGTCAGAGGTGTGCTGGCCCAGCGGGTCCAGGCGCTCCACGGGTGGCAGTGCCGTGCGAAGATGGCGCGCCGGACGCCGGCGACTCGGGACATCGGTTACCGTCCGGCCGCGACCACTTGCGCATTGGACGGTCCGGCCGGAGGCGGGGGAGTTGCGTTGCCCGGCAACGGAATCCGCGGCACCCCTGGGGTGCCCAGACGCCCGGCCAGCCATGGTAGCGCCGCGGCGAAGGCCTGATCCGCGAATGGCCAGTCATGCTTGCCCGGTTGCGCGATCACCGCGCAGTCGATGTCGTAGGAGCGACCGAGCGCACACAACGCGTTGGCGGCCGCGGTCTGGTTGCTGGGGTTGGCCGCGGCGTCACGACCGGCCAGTCGCATGGCCGGTGTATCGGCGATCGGCAGTTCGCCGTGCGCGGGAATCGCGAACCATCCCGCAACCCCGCTGTACGGGCCATGCCGGGTGATCACGGTGGTCGGGTCGAATGCCGCCCAAGCCTCGGCGTTGCCACCGAACAGCCGGGACACGGTCTCTTCCTTATTGCCCGCATTGGGATAGAGGTCGCCCGCCACGTCGACGAACGAACTGAACATGCCGGGATGCATGACGGTCAGATCCACCGCGCAGGTCCCACCCATCGACCAGCCCACGATGCCCCAGTTGGGCTGTTCGGGGCTGGAGCCGAATTTTGAAACCATAAACGGCACAACATCTTTCGTCAGATGGTCGGCGGCGTTGCCGCGTCGCCCGTTGACGCACTCGGTGTCGTTGTTGAAAGCGCCGCCGGAGTCCACGAACACCAGCACCGGAGCATTGCCGTCGTGCGCCGCCGCGAAGGCGTCGGCGGTTCGCACCGCATTGCCGGCCCGTATCCAGTCAGCGGGGGTGTTGAACTGACCGCCGATCATCATCACTGTCGGCAGCCGCGGCGGGGGATTACTGGCGAACCAGGCCGGCGGCAGGTACACCAACTCACCGCGATGCTTGAAGTGCGACGCATCGGAAGGGATGACGACGGGCACCACACTGCCGTGGGCGGGGCGAACGCCCTTGCCCATCATCGCGGCGACGGTGACCGGATCGGTCTGGTCGGGCAGTGGGCCGGACGTGAGCTGACCCCAGGCGGCCTGCACCGTGGGGAAGTAGCCGACCCACATGTTGAGCGTCAGCGCCGTACTGAACAGGGACAGCGGCACGGCCAGCAGCGCAACGCCACGCCGCCACCAGTGCGCGCCGCGCCACCCGAGCACCAGCACCGTCACGGCCATTCCGGCCAACCCGGCCCACACCCACAGCGCGCCCGGGGCCGGTTCGGTGGAGAGCCGGCTGACATACACGCGCGTCCCGTACGCCGCCCCCGCGCCCGCCACCGTCGCCAGCGGCAGCCAGCGCAGCCGCCACACCCGCGTCCGCCAGCCGATCGCCACCAACAACGCCACGCCGGTCACGACCTGAACGGTGATCGGCACCCAGCCGTGCATCAGGGAGGTGTGACTGAAGGCCTGCGTCGAGAACCCGTCAGCCGACGCAGCGTGCGCCAAGTCATGAGGCGTCGACGCGGTCACAGGTTCATTGTTGTTCGCCGGGATCCCATCCGGGAACATGTTTCCGCACTATTTCCTGTGAGTTAACTGAGCCCGGGCGGGTCAGCTAAGCCGGAGCTAGTGCGGCTTGGCGAGCGGGAACGGCAGGGTCTCGCGGATGCTGCGCCCGGTGATCAGCATGACCACCCTGTCGACGCCCATTCCGAGGCCTCCGGTGGGGGGCATCGCGTACTCCATCGCCTGCAGGAAGTCCTCGTCGAGCTCCATCGCTTCCGGATCGCCGCCGGCGGCCAGCAGCGACTGCTCCTCGAGGCGGCGCCGTTGCTCGACGGGGTCGGTGAGCTCGCTGTAGGCGGTGCCCAGCTCGACGCCCCACGCCACCAGGTCCCAGCGTTCGGCCACCCCGCGCTTGCTGCGATGTGGCCTGGTCAGCGGCGATACCGAGGTCGGAAAGTCGATGTAGAACGTCGGGTGCTCGGTGCGGTCCTCGACCAGGTGTTCGTAGAGTTCCAGCACGACCGCGCCGGCGTCCCAGTACCCGCGGTAGGGGATGCGGGCCGCGTCGCACAGCTTGCGCAGGGTCTTCAGGGTGGTGTCGGCATCGATGTGCTCACCGAGGGCCTCGGACACCGCGTCATGCACGGTCTTCACCGGCCACACCCCGGAGATGTCGACCGGCTCCAGCCTGGCCCCGTAGCTAATCGAATCATCCTGAGTTCTGGGCCGGAGCGCGATCTGGGCTCCGTTGGCGGCCTGGGCCGCGTTCTGGATCAGTTCGCGGCAGCCGTCGATCCACACCGTGTAGTCGGCGTGCGCCTGGTAGGCCTCCAGCAGCGTGAACTCGGGATTGTGGCTGAAGTCGACGCCCTCGTTACGGAAGGCCCGGCCGAGTTCGAAGACCCGCTCCACGCCGCCGACGCACAGGCGCTTGAGGTACAACTCCGGCGCGATTCGAAGGAAGAGGTCCATGGCGTAGGCGTTGATGTGGGTCACGAACGGGCGGGCGGTGGCACCGCCATGCACCTGCTGGAGCATGGGCGTCTCGACCTCGATGAAGCCCTTGGCGAACAAGGTCTCGCGGATGGACCTCAGGGCACTGCTGCGGGCCGTGAGCAGGTGGCGCGATTCGGCGTTGACGGCCAAATCGACGTACCGAGTCCGTACCCGGGCTTCCGGGTCGGTGAGTCCCTTCCACTTGTCCGGCAGCGGCCGCAGGCATTTGCCGGTCAGCCGCCAGTGCGTGACGATCAGCGACCGGGTCCCTTTATCGCTGAACCCCATCCGCCCGGTGGCTTCCACCAGGTCGCCCAGGTCGATTGCCGCGTTGAAGTCGGCCGCCCGGCCCTGCTCCAGGCGCGAATTGTCCAGCAGCAGCTGCATCTCGCCCGACCAGTCGCGCAGGTGCGCGAACAGCACCCCTCCGTAGTTGCGCACCCGGAGGATACGTCCGGCCACCGAGACCGAAGCCCCGTCTTCGGCGGCGAGCGCCTGTGCGACGGTGTGACTGGGCGGCTCGCCCACCGGGTACGCCTCAATGCCGCTGTCCTGCAGCTTCTTCAGCTTGGCCAGCCGGACCCGCACCTGTTCGGGCTGGCGGCGCCGCATGTCGTCGCTCCCCGGCAGGTCTGCCACCTGCAGTCCGCTGACGTCAGGTGCCGTTCCGTCGGGGTGCAACAGTCCGCTGTCCACCAACTGCTGCGGTACGGCCGGGTGGTGGCCGGTGTGTACCTTGTCGCGCCGGGTGAAGGGCAACGTCAGGAAGCCCTCGGCGAACGCCGACGCGACGCCGACCTTGGGTATCAATCGAGCGTCGTCGTAGCAGGCAAACCGTGGCACCCACTCGGGCTGGTACTTCATGTTCGAGCGGTACAGGGTTTCGATCTGCCACCAGCGCGAAAAGAAGATCAACAGTCCCCGCCACAGCCGCGCAATCGGGCCCGCCCCCAATTGTTCGCCCTGCTCGAACGCTGAGCGAAACATCGCGAAATTCAGCGAAATCCGGTTGATCCCGAGGCTCTCGGCGTGCAACGCAAGCTCGCTGACCATCAGTTCGATGGTGCCGTTGGGGGATTCCCGGGAGCGGCGCATCACGTCCAGTGAGGCGCCCGTATTGCCCCACGGAACCAAAGACAGCATCGCCACCACCTGGTTGGCCGGGCCGATCGCCTCCACCAAGAGGCAGTCACCATCAGCCGGATCTCCCAGCCGGCCCAGCGCCATGGAGAAGCCCCGCTCGGTTTCGGTGTCACGCCAGGAGTCCGCGCGCTCGACGGTCTGCGCCATCTCGTCCCGGGGAATGTCGCGGTGCCGGCGGATGCGCACCGTCAGCCCGGCCCGGCGAGCGCGTGTCACCGCTTGGCGCACCCCGCGCATCTCCGGGCCGGACAACTTGAATTCAGCCGGTCGCAGAATCGCCTCGTCGCCGAGCACCAGGGCGTTGAGGCCGGCGTCCCGATATGCCTGGGCGCCTTCCGAACTGGCGCCCATGACCCCCGGCGACCAGCCGTAGGTCTGGCAGAGTTCCATCCAGGCCGCGACGGCCTGCGGCCACGCCCGCGGGTCGCCGATCGGGTCGCCACTGGCGAGGCAGACCCCGAGTTCGACCCGGTAGGCGATCGCGGCGCGACCGCTGGGGGCGAAGATCACCGACTTGTCGCGGCGGGTGGCGAAGTAGGCCAGCGAATCGTTCTTCCCCCAGAGTTCGACGAGCCCGCGGATGGCGGACTCGTCCTCACCCGTCAGCGCGTTGTCGGCGCGCTGCGAGAGGAACAGCACGATGGTGGCGGCGATCAGTGCAAACGCGCCGAACAACCCGAAGATCGCATTGAGGAAGACGTGCGGCCGGCCGGTGAACAGGTCGGGATCGGCGAATCCGAAGCCGACGACGCGGTTTGCCACATACGGCAACCGGTCGGGCGCCGCCAGCGTCCCAGGAAACATCTCGACCAGTCCCCAGGACGCCAGGATCCCGATGGCGCCCCCGACCAGCAACACGCCCGCCGCGCGGAACAGCGCGCCACGGCGGACCTTGGCCCAGAACTCCCGATAGCCCAGGACCAGTAGCACGATGGTCACGACGTGGAAGGCAAACCCGAGGTTCTCGCCGAATGCCTCGGCGGGGGTGTTTCCGCCGGCAGCGATGTCGACGGCATTGATCCCCGCGGCCACCACCATGTTGCCCAGCAACACCCACCAGGCGATGCGTTTGCGAGCCGCCAGCGCCGCTGCCAGCAAGGCCAGCACGAACGACCAGGCGAAGCTGGTGTCGGGAAAGTTGAACAGGTAGCGGTTGATGAATTCCCGCGGCTCGTGGATCAGCCACCGGATCAGCGGGGACAGGCTGGCGAGCAGCGACACGGTCGCGATGACGCCGACGGTCCACCCGGCTACCGCTGGTAACCAGTGATACCGGGAAGTCGGCCGGCGCGTCGGGCGCGGCTTAGTGAGTGTCACAGACCGCGAGGATATTCGCTTATGCTGGGAAATTCCCGGCGATAGTGCCGACTTGCCAAGACTGGCTTGATAAGTGGGCGTCGGATGTCCGCGCCCCGGCGCATTGGCGGACTGATCCGTTATGCCTGCTAGACTGATCGCTGCGACCATCCCGGCGTCAGGCCAGGGACAGTGAAGAGGAGTCCCACTCCCACCGGCTGCCACGAGATTTCTCAAGGCAATCCGGTCCGGTCACAGGCATCGTGAAGATGTCTGTTCTGTGCATTGCGCAGGCGGTTTGACCAGTTCAAGCCGTTGATCGGTCGGCAATGGGCCCTGCATCGGCAGGGCTCTTTTGCTGATGGTTGGTGTGCCTCCACCACTGTTTCCGGCCCCGTCCACGGCCGCACTGAAACAGAAGCCAACGAGGGAGGCCCCATCAGCACTGAGACCCGCGTCAACGAGCGCATTCGCGTGCCTGAAGTTCGATTGATCGGCCCGGGGGGAGAGCAGGTAGGCATCGTGCGTATCGAAGACGCACTCCGCGTCGCCGCGGACGCCGATCTCGACCTTGTCGAAGTAGCCCCCAATGCCCGGCCGCCGGTCTGCAAGATCATGGACTACGGCAAGTACAAGTACGAGGCGGCGCAGAAGGCGCGCGAATCCCGCAAGAATCAGCAGCAGACCGTCGTCAAGGAACAGAAGCTGCGGCCCAAGATCGACGACCACGACTACGAGACCAAAAAGGGCCACGTGGTCCGCTTCCTCGAAGCGGGGTCGAAGGTAAAGGTCACCATCATGTTCCGCGGGCGCGAGCAGTCACGGCCGGAGTTGGGCTACCGGCTGCTCCAGCGGCTGGGCGCCGATGTCGCCGAATACGGATTCGTCGAAACATCGGCCAAGCAGGACGGCCGCAACATGACGATGGTGCTGGCACCGCACCGTGGCGCGAAAACCCGTGCCAGGGCGCAACATCCGGGCAGTGCGACGGGACCGGCCGATTCGGCCGGCGACGCCCAACCGTCCTAGTAACAGCTCGCAGCACCACCAGAACAGCTCACGAGAACCAGGAAAACCGAGGAAACATGCCTAAGGCCAAGACCCACAGCGGGGCTTCGAAGCGGTTCCGGCGCACCGGCACCGGCAAGATCGTCCGGCAGAAAGCCAACCGCCGGCATCTGCTCGAGCACAAGGCGACCAAGCGCACCCGTCGGCTCGACGGTCGCACGGTGGTGTCGGCCAACGACACCAAGCGGGTCAACTCGCTGCTCAACGGCTAGCACCGCGCCCCATCCCCCAACGAAACCCCCTATCGACAGCGGGCTTTTCGGCAGCCCCCGACCGATTTTGAACGAGAGTAGGAACACCCCATGGCACGCGTGAAGCGGGCGGTCAACGCCCACAAGAAGCGGCGCAGCGTCCTGAAAGCTTCGAAGGGTTATCGCGGTCAGCGATCCCGGCTCTACCGTAAAGCCAAAGAGCAGCAGCTGCATTCGCTCAACTACGCCTACCGTGACCGCCGCGCCCGCAAGGGAGAGTTCCGCAAGTTGTGGATCTCGCGGATCAACGCCGCCGCGCGTGCCAACGACATCACTTACAACCGGCTGATCCAGGGCCTCAAGGCTGCCGGCGTCGAGGTGGACCGGAAAAACCTGGCCGACATCGCTATCACCGATGCGGCCGCGTTCACCGCGCTGGTCGAGGTTGCCCGGGCCGCGCTGCCCGAGGACGTCAACGCGCCCTCCGGAGAGGCTGCCTGACAGCGGCCTGACCGGCCGGGTTTCAGACCATGAGGTCCGCGCTGACCGAACGTTCGGCTAGGGTGGCCGCCGCGGTCAAGCTGCACCGTCATGTCGGCCGGCGCCGCGCGGGGCTGTTTCTCGCCGAGGGGCCCAACCTCGTCGAGGCGGCCCTGCGGCGTGGGCTGGTCCGGGACCTTTACGTCACCGAGGACGCCGCGCGCCGGCATGACGAGTTGCTCGCCGGGCAGCTTGCGCCGGTGCACGTGGTGACGGAACGGGCCGCAAAGGCGTTGTCGGACACGGTGACTCCGAGCGGTCTGATCGCCGTGTGTCAGATCCCGGCGACAAGCCTCAACGACGTGCTGGCCGGACCGCCGGGGCTGATCACCGTTGCGGTGGACATCAGCGAGCCGGGCAACGCCGGCACGCTCATCCGCATCGCCGACGCCATGGGTGCGGCAGCGGTGATTTTGGCCGGGCACAGCGTCGACCCCTTCAACGGCAAGTGCCTGCGCGCCTCGACCGGCAGCATCTTCTCCATCCCTGTCGTCGTCGCGCCCGACGCTCTGCAGGTGCTCACCCTGCTGCGTACCGCCGGCCTGCAGGTACTGGCCACCGCGGTGGACGGCGAGATCTCCCTCGACGATGCCGACCCGATGCTGGCGCGGCCCACGGCGTGGTTGTTCGGGCCCGAAGCGCAGGGGCTCCCGGATGAGGTTGCCGCACAGGCCGATCGCCGGTTGCGTATCCCCATGGCGGGGGGCGCGGAGAGTCTGAATGTTGCTGCGGCCGCGGCCATTTGCATGTACCAGAGTGCCCGGGCCCTTCAACTCGGTCAGCGAACCTGATCTGTCAGTCGTCGGAGTCGGATTGCCGGGACCGTCCAAATAGCGAAGACATCCGAAATTCGTCGGTGACAGTAGTGAAGGCCGACTGTTACTATTCGGCTCTCGTCTAATAGCCGGGATCGGGGTCGGTGGGTCTCCGTAAGGGGGAATTCATGTCTGTTCTCAGCATTGTTCCGGACGCCGTAGCAACGGCAAGTAGCAACTTAGAAAGTGTGGGGTCTGCGCTGCGCAGCGCAAGCGACGCGGCGGTGCGCCGCACCACCGCGATCGCACCTCCGGCCGCGGACGAAATTTCGTCGGCGATCACGAGGCTATTCGGATCGCATGGCCAGGAATTCGCCGCGGTCAATGCCAGGGCCTCGGCTTTCCACGCCGAATTCGTGAAACTGCTGAACGGTGGAGCGCTGCAGTATGTGAACGCCGAAATCGCCAATGCTCAACAAACTTTGAGTAGCCTGCTCGGCGGCGCCTCGGTGGTCAACCCGGCCGAGGCCATCAGCCAAACCAGCTCGATCAGTACCCCGTTCGGCCCGATCGCGATCACGCAGACCTTCGATACTCCGGCATCCGGCAATGGTCCGCTGAGCGCATCCATAAGTGCCGTCACTCCGCTGGGTCCCGTGTCGTTCGCCATCAACGGCGCAGTCTCCACCGTGGCCAGCCCCACTTCGGTCGTGTCGACACTCGGTCTCACCGGCGGGACGGTCGGATTCCCCACCCCGCTGCGCCTCCTCGTCGGCGCTGCGGGTCCGGTAGTCACTGGTGGCTACTCGCTGTTCAACAGCTATAACGCGTTTACCTCGGCGATGACCGGCGGAAACGTCCTCGGAGCGGCCACCGCCTTCTTCTCCGCACCGTTCGAATGGACGAAGGCCGTGCTGGTCGGGCATCAGACGGTCACCCTGCCTCTGGGGCAGCTCGCGGCGAGCGGACCAGACATCAGCCTGGGCATCCCGTTCGGCGGGCTCCTTGCATCTTCGGCCCCGCTCACGATGTCCATACCCCAATACAGCATCACCGATGCGAGCGCCGTACCTTCCATCACGCAAACGTGGACCGGTTCGAATTTCGCCTTCGGTGGTTCACAGTTCGGCGGTCTCGGTACCGAATTATTGAAGGCAATCGGTCTGCCGCTGTAACCTACGACGCGTTGCGCGAACAGCGTCAAGCGCCCGGTTTTCGTCTGCGACAGCAAATCATTTGCAAGACGAAATTTATCCCCGACATGCGAATTCGGTCAGCCGTGATCTGATATCCCACTGTTAGTATTCGTCTCGCGTCAAATAAACGGGCTGGTGTCGCAAGACTGTCGGGGCAGGGGTAGCTATGTCGCAATTAATCGTGGTGCCGGAATTGTTGAAGACAGCCAGCGGGTGCCTGGAAACGATGGGTGACGGACTGCGAACGGCGAATGCCGCGGCGGCGGCCCGGACAACCGCAATCGCGGCCCCGGCACTCGATGAGATCTCGACGGCCATCGCAGCGCTACTGGGTAAACACGGCCGGCAATTCCAAGCCCTGAGCGCCCAGACCGCGGCCTACCATGACACTTTCGTCAACTTGCTCAATGGCGGTGCCGCGCAGTACCTGAGCGCCGAATTCGCCAACGTACAGCGGACTCTGGCGCATGCGGGGACCCTTGGCGCGGCCGAGGCCAGCCCGTTGGACACTTTCATCAGCCTCACCACGGTGAGCCAGAGCTCCAATTACGGCCCGTTGCAGGTTTCTTCGAGCTTCGGCCTGGGCGGCCTGTACCAATCCGCGATCCTCAACGGCCCTCTGGGTCAGGTGGGCGCGTTCTCGCTGAGCGCGGCGCCGATCATCCCCGCCGACCTGAACAGTGTCGGCGGGTTCGCCGCCAATGTGACCGGGACTGTGAACACGGCGTTCGGCCCCTTCACATGGATGTCGGCGGGTGGCAACCTGTTCGTCTCGCCGACCGGAGTTTTCACCGGATCACTGAACGGGCCCACGCCGCTGGGTCCGGTGGCGATAACGGTGAACGGAACCGTGCCCACCGTCACCGGGGGCTCGATCACGGCGTTGGGCTGGGAGTTCTACTACCAGGGCAACCAATTCGGTTTCGTCCCGCGGTTCCTGCAGCCATTCGGCGTGATCTAGCAGGTCTCACGCCGCTCGGCTGCGTCCGCGCGCCGGCCGCAGCCCGGCGATCGACAGCGTGCCGTGCACCAGCGCGCCGGCCCGCTCCATGATCAGGCGCGCGGGCTCAAGCGGGGAGCGGGGCTTAGGCGGGAAGTAGTGCATGGGTAGCCCACGGCGGTCCCGGGGTGGCGCCATGAACGCGGGCGCCTCGACCAATGGCGCGTCACCGCTGATTCGGCCCTCCGCGCGGCGATAGGCGGCCAACGCGCGGGGATGTAACCGGATCTCGTCGGGCACCGCCAGGAACGCCAGCTCCACCAGCTTGCCGAAGGCGCGGAGCAGTATCTCGTCGCCCGGGGTCCAGCGCATGCCGGCCTTCTCGCGCACCGCGGGCTCGAACAGGCCGGCCGCGATCCAGCGCTGACCCGCAACCATCGGCTTGAACAGCTGGTCCCAGACCGCAGTGGGCATCAGGACGAACTTCGGCTTGGGGATCCGGATCTGGAAGATGTCCAGGACCGCCTGGTTGATCTCCAGCTCCTCGCGCCCGACCCGCTCCCAGTACTCCTGGAATTCCTCCCACGACTTGGGTACCGGCCGCATGCTCATCCCATACATCCGGTACCACTGCACGTGCTCGTCGAATAACTGACGCTTCTCGGCTTCGGTCAGGCCGCCACAGAAATACTCCGCGACCTTGATGACGAGCATGAAAAACGTCGCGTGCGCCCAGTAGAACGTCTCCGGGTTGAGCGCGTGGTAGCGCCGGCCCGCGCCGTCGGTTCCTTTGATGGTGCGGTGATAGCTCTTGATCTGCTGGCCGGTTTGAGCCGCCCGGTCGCCGTCGTAGACCACGCCCATGATCGGGTAGACGGACCGGGCCACGCGCTGCAGCGGTTCACGCAGCAGGATGGAGTGCTCCTCGACCCCGGCACCGAGTTCGGGATACATGTTCTGGATCGCGCCGATCCAGATGCCCATCATCCCGGTACGCAGGTCGCCGAAATACTTCCAGGTCAGCGAGTCGGGCCCGAGGGGGTCAGTCGCAGTCGTAGATGTAGCGGTCATCACGGCCTCCCGAGCGCCTTATTTGCGCTCACGATAAACGCTGACAACATGCGTTGTCTAGCACCTCCACATATGCGTCGCGCCTGTGTTACGGACCCTCCACAGCACTGCCGCACTCCCGTGATCAGCGCGTTTGCGGCGACGTGTGACACAAGTGGCGTGGGCCTCGTTGCCTGGCTCAGTCCGGAGCACCTACCCTTGCCGAGTGGAGGTCGGGTCTGGCGAAGCGGAGTCCGGCGTGCCCGATGAGACCGCGACAGCGGTGGCCGAAGGCGGTACCACTCCCGGCAAAACGGCAGACGCCGCTCCCCGGCGTTCCCCGGGTAAATGGCTCAGCAACACCAACCACAGCCCGGGCGTGGTGGATTTCGTGAAGCGGGCACGACGCCTGCTGCCGGGGGATCCCGAGTTCGGTGATCCCTTGTCGACCGCCGGGGAGGGCGGTCCGCGAGCCGCCGCGCGAGCCGCCGACCGGCTGTTGGGCGATCGCGACGCGGCATCACGGGAGGTCAGCCTGGGGGTGCTACAGGTGTGGCAGGCGATGACCGAGGCCGTCTCCCGTAAGCCGGCAAACCCCGAGGTGACGCTGGTGTTCACCGATCTGGTGGGTTTCTCCACCTGGTCGCTACAAGCCGGGGACGACGCCGCCCTCACGCTGCTGCGTCAGGTCGCCAGGGCGGTCGAGTCTCCGTTGCTCGACGCCGGCGGGCATATCGTCAAGCGGATGGGCGACGGCATCATGGCGGTCTTTCGTCGTCCCGGAGTTGCGGTCAAGGCCGTCCTGGCTGCCCAAGAGGCGATCAAATCGGTTGAGGTGCAGGGCTATCGGCCGCGGATGCGGGTGGGGATCCACACTGGCCGACCGCAGCGGCTGGGTGCGGACTGGCTGGGTGTCGATGTGAACATCGCGGCACGGGTCATGGAGCGCGCCACGAAAGGCGGCGTGATGATCTCGGGCCCGACGCTGGACCTCATTCCGCAGAGCGATCTGGACGCGATGGGCGTCACCGCCAAGCGGGCGCGCCGACCGATGTTCGCCAGCAAGCTCACCGGCATTCCGCCAGATCTGGCTATCTATCGCCTGAAAACTCACAAAGAGTTGTCAACCAGCGATAACACAAATGAGACAAACGTCCATGCATAGTGGAAGTGATGCTTTCTAACGTTTTCACCGGGTTGTCGCGCGTCCGCTTCACTGTGGGCTACGTGGCGGCTCTGTTCGCCGTCAGCACGACGATGCTGATGCTCAGCCCGCAGGCCCATGACCGCGTGATCCGGCACGCCAGCACCAACCTGCACAATTTGTCGCACGGCAGGCTCGGCACCCTGGTCGGCAGCGCCTTCGTCGTCGAAGCGGGGCCGTTGTGGTTCTGGCTGCCCTTCCTGACCTGCCTGCTGGTGCTGGCCGAACTGCACCTGCGCACCCTCCGGCTGCTGGTGGCGTTTCTGGTCGGCCATGTGGGTGCCACGCTGGTGGTCGCGGCGGCGCTGGCGACGGCTGTGAAGATGGGCTGGATGCCGTGGTCGATCACCCACGCCAGCGACGTCGGGATGAGCTACGGCGCGCTGGCGGCGCTCGGCGCGTTGACCGCCACGATCCCACGGTCCCTGCGGTCGGCGTGGATCGGATGGTGGATATCGGCGAGCGTGTTCGCCGCGATCATCGGCGGCGACTTCACCAACGCCGGTCACGCCGTCGCGGTCACCCTCGGTGTCCTGGTCTCGCTGCGCTTCCGCGCCCCGATCCACTGGACATCGGCGCGACTGCTCATGCTGCTCGGATCGGCGGGGTTCGGCTTCCTGATGCTGGCGCACAGCATGTGGGGTATGGCCGGTGGCGTCGTGTTCGGCCTGTCGGGGGCGCTGGTGGCGCACCTCCTGACCAGGCGTTTGGGTCGCGTCGCCGCTCCCGTTCCGGAGCTTGAGCCCTCAGCAAACTAGAATCGGCTTCTGTTTCGAGGCGTCGAGGAGCCTGAGGTCGCTGACAATCAGCTTTTGAACAGCGCTTTCGCCCACGAACTCGGCCGCGGCGATTGAAAAATGCCTGCGTAAGTGGCAACGTAACCCCGGCGCACAGAACCGACCGGAGGATGCCATGTCGTTTGTGATAGCCGATCCGGAGATGCTGCTGGCTGCCGCATCTGACCTGGAAGGGATTCGTTCCGGACTGGTCATGGCCAACGCAACGACCGGTCCGGCGACGGCACTCGCGCCCGCGGCCGCCGACGAGGTGTCCGCGGCCGTTGCGGGAGTGTTCGGTGCCTACGGTCGGGAATACCGCGCGCTGAGCGCCCAGGTGGAGGCTTACCACGCCCGGTTTGTGCAGGCCCTGGCCGCGGGTGCGAATTCGTTCGCCACCGCCGAGGCGGCGAACACCTCGATTCTGCAGTCCCTCGAAGAGCAGCTGCTCAGAGTTGTGAACGCGCCCACCCAGTTGCTGTTGGGCCGCCCGTTGATCGGCGACGGCGCCGACGCTTCGGTGGCCGGAGGACGCGGCGGCGACGGCGGGTTGCTGTTCGGAAATGGCGGCCGCGGGGCGGCGGGTGCCGGTGGCCAGGCCGGTGGTGCCGGTGGGGACGCCGGGTTGTTCGGAAACGGTGGTGCCGGCGGGAACGGCGGCGCCGGCGCGCCCGGCGGTGCCGGCGGGCGGGCCGGACTGCTGTTGGGCCGGCCCGGAATCGCCGGGCTCCCCGGTAGCATCACGCCGCCGACACCGGTCGGCACGGGTGTGTTCTCTCCCTACGTCGACATGACGCTGTGGCCGCAGTTCGACTTCACGGGCGCGAGCCGGATCGGCAGCATCGAAGACGTCACGTTGGGATTCATTACTGCCAACTCCGCAGGCCAGCCCGCCTGGGGAGGCTTCGACGCGTACACCATCGGCAACGGCGCCGGGGTGCCGAGCGGCAACCTGCTCTTCCAGATCAACAGCCAGATGGACGCCATGCGCGCCGCGGGGATCAATGCCACCATCTCGTTCGGCGGCGCGGCCAACCAGGAACTCGCGCTGACCGGCGGGACAGCCGCCGAGCTGGCAGCGAAGTACACATCGGTGATGAACGCGTACGGAATTCACAAGCTGGACTTCGACATCGAAGGTGCGGCGCTGGGCGACACCGCCTCGCTCAAACTTCGCTCGCAGGCGATCGCATCACTGCAGACCACCGGAATCGCCGCCGGCAAGCCGGTGGATGTCTCGTTCACGCTCCCGGTGATGCCGACAGGCCTGACCGCCGACGGCCTGCGGGCCGTTCAGATCGCCGTCGACAACCACGTGCAGATCAGCCACGTGAACATCATGGCGATGGACTACTACGATCCGTCCTTGCCGTACGCCGGCAAGATGGGGGACTACGCGATCCAGGCGGCCACCGCCGTCCACGGCCAATTGGCGACGTTGTACCCGTCCAAGACCAGCGCGCAGATCTGGTCGATGGTCGACGTGACCCCGATGATCGGCGTCAACGACGACCCAGCCGAGATCTTCAGCCTGGCTGACGCCCAGAAGCTCACCACCTTCGCCGAGCAGAACAACCTCGGTGGCCTGCACATGTGGTCGGCGAACCGCGACTTCCCGGGCGCCCCGGGTGTGTTGACGAATGTCAGCAGTGGAGTGGCGCAGAACCCGTGGCAGTTCTCGCAGACTTTCGAGCAGTTCGACTCCTGAGCTTTCCGTGATCCGGGACACAACCCGCCATGACTTATGATCGGCAGTTGCGTCATACCCGTGCCTTGACCCCTCCCGCCGACCACGCGGGCCGCGCTCGAGCTCATCGCGCGGGGTAGAGGCCGGACAGCCCTACCAGCCTCAGCAAGGAGAGTGCCGCCGCGTGGGTGATCAACCCGTCGACCTGTCGCCGGAAGCCCTGGCCGAGGCGGTCGAGGCTGCCCAGCAGGCCATCGCGGCCGCCGGCAGTCTGGATGCGCTCGCGCACACCAAGACCGAATACCTCGGCGACCGTTCTCCGCTGGCGCTGGCGCGACAGGCGCTGGGCAGCCTGCCCAAGGAGCAGCGCGCCGACGCCGGCAAGCGGGTCAATGTCGCCCGTGGCGAAGCCCAGCGCAGCTACGACGAGCGCCTGGCGACACTGCGTGCCGAGCGTGACGCGGCAGTACTGGTGGCCGAACGCATCGACGTGACCCTGCCCTCGACCCGGCAACCGACCGGCGCGCGGCACCCCATCACGATGCTGGCCGAGCACATCGCCGACACCTTCATCGCAATGGGGTGGGAACTCGCCGAGGGCCCCGAGGTGGAAACCGAGCAGTTCAACTTCGATGCCCTCAACTTCCCGCCCGATCACCCGGCGCGCAGCGAACAGGACACCTTCTACATCGCCCCGGAGGACTCGCGGCAACTCCTGCGCACCCACACCTCGCCGGTGCAGGTACGGACCCTGCTCGAGCGCGAGCTGCCCGTCTACATCATCTCCATCGGCCGGACGTTCCGCACCGACGAGCTCGACGCCACCCACACACCCGTCTTCCACCAGGTCGAGGGGTTGGCCGTGGACCGGGGGCTGACGATGGCGCATCTGCGCGGCACCCTCGACGCGTTTGCCCGCGCCGAATTCGGGCCGCTGGCGCGCACCCGGATGCGCCCGCACTTCTTCCCGTTCACCGAGCCGTCGGCCGAGGTGGACGTCTGGTTCGAGGGCAAGAAGGGCGGCGCCGACTGGGTGGAGTGGGGTGGCTGCGGAATGGTGCACCCCAACGTCCTGCGGGCCGCCGGCATCGACCCGGAGGTCTACTCCGGCTTCGCCTTCGGAATGGGATTGGAACGAACCCTGCAGTTCCGCAACGGGATACCCGACATGCGGGACATGGTCGAAGGTGACATCCGGTTCTCGCTGCCGTTCGGGGTGGGGGCCTGATGCGCATTCCCTACAGCTGGCTGCGTGAGGTCGTCTCCGTCGGTGCGCCGGGTTGGGATGTCGGCCCCGGTGAGCTCGAGCAGGCCCTGGTGCGCATCGGTCACGAGGTGGAAGAGGTCGCCAGGCTCGGCCCGGTCGAGGGCCCGCTTGCCGTGGGCCGGGTGACCCGGATCGAGGAACTCAGCGGTTTCAAGAAACCCATCCGGGCCTGCCTGGTCGACGTCGGCAACCCCGAGCCACAGGAAATCGTTTGTGGCGCAACCAACTTCGCGGTCGGCGACCTGGTGGTGGTGGCACTGCCCGGAGCAACCCTGCCCGGAGACTTCACCATCGCCGCGCGCAAGACCTACGGGCGCAACTCCAACGGGATGATCTGCTCTGCGGCCGAGCTCGGTCTGGGGGCTGATCATTCCGGGATCCTGGTGCTGCCGCCGGGCACCGCGGAACCCGGCGCCGACGCCGCGACGGTGCTGGGACTGGACGACGTGGTCTTCCACCTGGCCATCACCCCAGATCGCGGCTACGGCCTGTCGGTGCGGGGGCTGGCGCGCGAGATCGCCTGCGCCTTCGACCTCGACTTCGTCGATCCCGCTGCCGTGGAGCCATTGCCGGCCCAGGGTGAGGCGTGGCCGCTGACGGTGGACCCCGCGACCGGGGTGCGCCGGTTCGCGCTGCGCCCCGTCACCGGGATCGATCCGGCGGCGGTGTCACCGTGGTGGTTGCAGCGCCGGCTGCTGCTGTGCGGCATCCGCGCCACCTCACCGGCCGTCGACGTCACCAACTACGTGATGCTTGAACTCGGCCACCCGATGCACGCCCACGACCGCTCCCGCATCACCGGCGGCTTCCAGGTGCGCTTTGCGCGGCCCGGGGAGAGGGTCGTCACCCTCGACGACATCGAACGCAAGCTGGAACCGGTCGATGTGCTGATCGTCGACGACGTCGCGACCGCGGCCATCGGCGGCGTGATGGGGGCCGACAGCACCGAAGTGCGCGCCGACTCGACCGATGTGCTGCTCGAGGCCGCCGTCTGGGATCCGGCCGCGATCTCGCGAACCCAACGACGTCTGCACCTGCCCAGTGAGGCGGCGCGCCGCTACGAGCGCGCCGTCGACCCGGCCATCTCGGTAGCCGTGCTCGACCGGTGCGCCAGATTGCTCGTCGACATCGCCGGGGGAGTCGCCGAACCCGCCCTGACCGACTGGCGGGGCGACCCGCCGCGGGAGGACTGGTCGCCGCCGGCGATCGAGATTTCTGCTGACCTGCCGGACCGCATCGCCGGCGTGGCCTATCCGCCCGGCACCACCGCGCGGCGCCTCACGCAGGTCGGCGCAAGGGTGCGCCAGGACGGCGGCACGCTGACCGTCACGCCGCCGAGTTGGCGTCCCGACCTGCGCCAACCCGCCGACCTGGTCGAAGAGGTGCTCCGGCTCGAGGGTCTCGAGGCGATCCCGTCGGTGCTGCCGTCGGCACCTGCGGGGCGCGGACTCACCGCCACCCAGCTGCGCCGGCGCGCGATCGGTAAGTCGCTGGCCCTGTCCGGTTACGTCGAGATCCTTCCCACGCCGTTCCTGCCGGCCGGCGTGTTCGATCTGTGGGGGCTGCCGGCCGAGGATCCGCGGCGCAGCACCACCCACGTGATCAACCCGCTGGAGGCCGACCGCCCGCAGCTGGCCACCACACTGTTGCCGGCCCTGTTGGAAGCCTTGCACCGCAACGTTTCCCGGGGCCTGGCCGACGTCGCACTGTTCGCCGTCGCGCAGGTGGTGCAACCCACCGAGCAGACCCGTGCCGTCGAGCTCATCCCGGTCCACCGGCGTCCCACCGACGCCGAGATCGCCACGCTGGATGCATCGCTGCCCCGCCAACCGCAGCACGTCGCCGCGGTGCTCACGGGGTTGCGCGAGCCGCGTGGTCCATGGGGGCCGGGCCGGGCCGTGGAGGCCGCGGATGCATTCGAGGCGGTGAGGATCATCGCGCGCGCGAGTGGCGTGGACATCACGCTGCAAGCCGCCCAATACCTGCCGTGGCATCCGGGCCGGTGCGCTGAGGTCCTCGCCGCCGGCTCCGTCGTCGGGCATGCGGGACAACTGCACCCGGCCGTCATCGAACGCACAGGGCTGCCGAAGGGGACGTGCGCAGTCGAGCTGAACCTTGACGCCATTCCTGTCGGCGGGGTGCCGCCCGCGCCCCGGGTGTCGCCCTTCCCGGCCGTATTCCAGGACGTCAGCCTGGTGGTGGCGCAGGACGTCCCCGCCCGAGCGGTCGAGGACGCGGTGCGCGAAGGAGCCGGCGAACTGCTCGAACACCTGCAACTGTTCGACGTCTTCGTCGGCCCGCAGATCGGCGAGGATCGTAAGTCGCTGACGTTCGCGCTGCGGTTCCGGGCGCCGGATCGCACCCTCACCGAGGACGATGCCACCGCGGCCCGTGATGCCGCGGTGCGGTGTGCGGCGGAGCGGGTGGGGGCCGAGCTTCGTAGCTGAGCATCGCTCCCGGGTGGATGACCAGCACATATCGGAGCGTCATCGTTAAAATCAGTGCAGGTGGCGCGGAAGTTCCGGGGGTTGTGCCCGGGCTCAACAGCTGCGTAAATTTATCTCGTCAGTTTGCTGAGAGATCCCCCGCTTTCCGGCGCCGTCGGCGAGGAGCCCGCATGACGAACTTGGCCAGTCAACCGGACAACGTCATCGAGATGGCCGCCGGGGGGACGATTCCCAGCCTGGCGCACCGTTGGTTCGAAATGCCGACCCGGGACATCTCCGAGGTGCAGTGGGAGCGTTTCCGGTCCTCGATCGCCGAGATCTTCACCGCGTTCGGGATGGACCTGCAGACGCCGGGAACCCGGGAGACTCCGCAGCGGTTTCTGAAGGCGCTCTACGACATCACCGCCGGCTACGACGGCGATCCGAAGCTTGCGACGAGTTTTCCCACCGAGCACGGCGAGTCCGGGGAAGCCGCGCCCTCGCAGGTGATCGAGGGGCCGATCGACTTCAACTGCCTCTGCGAACATCATGCCCTGCCGTTCTTCGGGACCGCGTTCATCGGTTACATCGCGGGCGACCAGATCATCGGTATCTCGAAGTTGACGCGGCTCGTTCGGCTGTTCGCGCGCCGGTTCACGGTTCAGGAGCGGCTGGGCGAGCAGATTGCCGACGGCCTGATCGCGCTGATCAACCCGCGCGGCGTGGCTGTGCACCTGGAAGCCGCGCATCTCTGTACGCACCTTCGGGGCGTCGAGGAGCATTCGCGGACGACCACGACGGTCTGGCGCGGGGAGTTCGCGGACGCCGATCTGCGCCGTGAGTTCCTCGCCGAGGTGCGTTCGCTGCGCCGCGGATAGCGGGTTCCCTGCGGCCGTCCGCGAGGCTTGTGGCCGGTCGATTCGCGGGTGGCCGTATGACAAAAATAGATGCAATCAATCGCGTCTGGTGATCATGCCTGGTCGCGTCCCGTAGGCTTCCTGCCTGCTGACTTGCGGGATGCTGCCAGTCGGCTGAGCCTTTTGCACATGCGTGCGATATCAGTTTGAATTCATCTCTGCGGCGGCAGATGACCGCCGGTCACTATCGGGGTAGTGGAGGAGAAGATATGTCGTACGTGTTTGCGGCTCCGGAGTTGGTCGAGGCCGCGGCCCAGAATCTGGCGGGGATCAGCTCAGCGTTGGGCCAGGCGACGACGGCGGCTGCGGGTCCCACGACGTCGGTGCTGGCGGCCGGCGCTGACGAGGTCTCGGCGGCGATTGCGCAACTGTTCGGGACGCACGGCCAGGAATTCCAGGCCATCAGTGCACAGGCCACGGCGTTCCACGACGAGTTCGTCGCACTGCTGAATGCCGGCGCGGGCGCCTATGCGAGTGCCGAGGCCACCGGCGCGCAGACGCTGGCCGGTACGGGCCTCGCCGGCTTCGCCGATGCGGTGGCCGCACCGTATCAGGCGCTCGCCGCGAACACGGCCGGCAACCTGCAGGCCCTAGGCAGCGCTCTGGCCGCGAATCCGACGCCGGTGCTGAGCCAGCTGGCCAACAACCTTTCCGGCTACGGACCGCAGATCGTCACTGGATTCGCGAACGCCCCGGCCAGCATCGAGGCCGGCCTGAACGCGCTTTCGTCGGTCAACCCGGTCGCCGCGTTGCAGGGGATCGTCAACCAGCAGATCGGCTTCACGCAGGTGGTCGCCACGTCGCTGCAGAACGCCGGACACGACCTCGTCGCCGGATTCAGCGCGCTGCCGTCCAGCTTCCAGGCCGCCTCGCAGGCCTTTGCGGTCGGTGACGTCACCGGGGGCCTGGAACTGATCGGCGGAGGATTCCTGAACCCGTTCTTCTCCGGATTCAACACGGTGACCGGAGCTGACGGCGTCATCACGGTGACACCCACCGGTGCGATCGGGGATCTGCTGCCCATCGTTGCCATCCCCGGGCAGATGGCACAGAACTTCACCGATCTGCTGCCGATGGGTTCCGTTCCGGCTCAGGTGGCACAGCACTTCACCAACCTGGTGGACACGCTGACGGACACCGGCGTCACGTCGACCGTCGGCTTGATCGTCGATCCCAACGGCCCGTTCGGCCTCGGGGTGACGATCGACGCTCACATGGGGTTGCCACTGGCACTCGGGATCGAAGCGTTAGGCGCACCCGCAAATGGTCTGAACGCTTTGGGGACCAGTGCAACGACATTCGTCAACGCAGTTCAGAGTGGAGATCCGTTCGGCGCCGCGAGCGCTCTGTTTGGTGCGCCCGCAGCCTTCACGGACGGCTTCCTCAACGGTCAGATGACTTTGCCCATCACCATCCAAGCCCTGGGCGCCCCCACCACCCTCAACCTTCCGCTGAGCGGGCTTCTCGTTCCGGCCGCTCCGTACACCGCAGTCGTAGATGCCAGCGGGCTATTAGGGGTCCCGGGGCTGACCTTCAACTCGACCGTGACGGGCACTCCCATCGGCGGATTGATTCCAGGCCTGTTGGACTTCCTGCCCCGGAGCCTCGCGGCCGCACTCGGTGCTCCGGCGCCGGTGATCCCACCCCTCACTTTGACGTAACGGTGGAGCGGCGCGTCCCCGGTCAGAAAATTATCATTTGGCTCGTTTTGCCACGTGTGCACTGGCATCCGCTTTAGGCTCCCTCATGCCCTGATGAACGTCAGGTGAACTCCGCAACGGAGCGAGGGGAGCCCGCACATGTCGTACCTGGTTGCTACGCCGGACTTGGTCACCGCGGCCGCGGACAATTTGTCGGGCATACGCACGGCACTGGGTGCCGCCGCGTCGGCGGCGGCGGGCCCCACGACCGGTTTGGCCGTTGCTGCGGGAGACGAGATATCGGCGGCCATCTCGCAATTGTTCGGCAGCTACGGCGAGCAGTTCCAAGCGCTCAACAGGCAGGCGACCGCATTTCACGCGGAGTTCGTGAGTTTGCTGAACGGCGGCGCGGCGGCGTACGCCGCGGCCGAAGCCGCCAACTCATCGCCCTTGCAAGTGGTGCTCGACGCGGTGAATGCGCCGACCCAAACCCTGCTGGGACGCCCTCTGATCGGCAACGGCGCCAACGGCCAGGACGGAACCGGGGCAAACCCCGGGACCAATGGCGCGCCCGGCGGCATCCTCTACGGCAACGGGGGTAACGGTGGTGCCGGTGGACCCACCGGCGGCGCGGGCGGTGCCGGTGGGGCGGCCGGGCTGATCGGCAACGGCGGGATTGGCGGTGCCGGCGGTGGGGGCGCGGGTGTCGGCGGGGCCGGTGGCGCCGGTGGCGCCGGTGGCCTGCTGTTCGGCAACGGCGGTAGCGGCGGGGCCGGCGGCGTGGGGGCGACCGGAACCGGAGCCGGCGGAGCCGGTGGCAACGCCGTGCTGTTCGGTGACGGCGGGAACGGTGGCAGCGGGCCGACCGGCGGCGCCGCAGGTCGGGCGGGAGTCTTCTACGGCAACGGGGGTGACGGCGGCGCAGGGTCTGGGCAGGCCGGGGCCAACGGCGGGTTGTTCGGCGACGGTGGAAACGGCGGTTCCAGCGCGACAGCCGCCGGCGGTGGGGGTGGCAATGCCTTCTTCGGCGACGGCGGAGACGGGGGCTCGAGTTCTGCCGCCGCCGGCGGTGCCGGCGGAAACACCATGATCGGCCAGGGTGGTAATGGCGGTGCCGCTGGTGGAGCGGCGAGCGCGGCCGGCGGTAACGGCGGCAGCGTCGGGCTCTACGGCTCCGGCGGCAACGGCGCGGCAGGCGGCGCCGGCGTTGCGGTTCCCGGCCTCCTCGGCCTTTCTGGCGGCTTCGGCGGGAACGGCGGCAGCGGTGGACTGCTTGGTGGTAACGGTGGGGCCGGCGGGTCCGGCGGCACTGGTGGGGCCGGCACTACCCTCGGCGGCGGGGCGGGTGGTAACGGTGGGGCCGGCGGCAACGCTAGCTTCTTCGGTGACGGTGGGGCCGGTGGGGCCGCCGGCGCGGGCGGCGCAGGCAGTTTGCTCTTCGCTGGCGGTGACGGCGGCGCCGCCGGTAACGGGGGTAGCGGCGGACTGCTGATCGGTAACGGTGGGGCCGGTGGGGCCGGCGGGACCGGCGGCGTTGGCGGCACTACCGGCGGAAAAGGCGGCGCCGGCGGTGCCGCCGGAGTTGGTGGCGACGGCGGCCTGCTGTACGGGAACGGAGGGGACGGCGGCGCCGGCGGGGCTGGCGGGCCCCGCGCGAACGCTCTCGGGTCAGCTGGAAACGGTGCGAACGGCGGTGATGGCGGCAATGCCACGTTGTTCGGTACCGGCGGGGCCGGTGGCGCAGCCGGCGCGGGTGGAAGCCCTGGCGGAGGCGCTGCCGGAGTTCCGGGTAACGCCGGGACCAACGGGCTGTTCGGGACGGGCGGTTCGCCCGGCGCCGCCGCGCTGTCCTACTCCGCTGCGAGCACCGCTTCGCCTCTGGGCCCCTATGAAGACCTACTGGCCAACACGCGTGCCAACCTGCAGAGCATCGGCCAAACGTGGCTGGCTGATCCGGTGCCATTCCTGAACCAGTTCCTCACCAACCAGTTCAATTACGCGTCGTTGTCCTTCACGGCGCTCACCAGTGCCACCCGGGACTTCACGATCGGGCTGGCCAATGTGCCGGCGAGCCTGCGAGCCGGCGACGTGGCGGGTGCTTTGGTAGGTCTCTTCGTCAGCGGCATCAACGCCAGTGACTTCGCGAACATTCAGCTGCTCGGCACCGTGGGAGACCTGTTCCCCCCGCTGACTATCCCCGGCGACATTTCGCAGAACTTCACGAACGTGATCAGGACGGTCCTGGACACCAACATCGCCTTCACGCTGGACACCGCAACCTTGAGCGGGGCGGCGACCGTCGGATTGCCGCTGGCGATGACGCTCAATGCCGTGGGTTCGCCGATCACCACGGCGCTGGCGTTCGCAGACAGCGCAACGGCGGTTACAAGTGCTCTGCAGGCCGGAAACATCGGGGCGGCAGCGACCGCACTGATCGGTGCGCCGGCCAATATCGCCAACGGCTTCCTCAATGGCGAGGCCGTGCTGCCGCTGGAGCTGCCACTGTCGGCCACGGCCGGGCTTCCCGTGACGCTCGACATACCCGTGGGAGGGATTCTCTCGCCCCTCAGGCCGTTGGTGGCTAACGTGGTCGCCCCAGTTATCGGGCCGGTTTCCGTCACACTCGGAGGGACGCCCGCCGGAGGCATCGTTCCCGCGCTGCTGAGTTACGCACCCGCACAGCTCGCCAAAGCAATCGCCTAGCTACCGGCCGGCGCTCGCCGTCGGTTGAGGCGCCAACGCGCCGGTGCGATCGTGCATTTGAGCTCCACCGCGCGATGTGATGCGTCACTCACAAAGACCCGCTGATCTACGTTTGGGATCGGTCGGGATCGGGTACCCGCGCGCGTACAACAGATGTACAACGAGGGGGGCCAACCGTGTCATTTGTGATCGCTGAGCCGGATTTCGTCACCGCGGCTGCCGGGCAATTGGCCGGGATTCGATCCTCGATCGGTGCCGCTGCGGAGGCCGCCGCAGCTCCGACTACCGGCATCGCCCAAGCGGCGGCCGATGAAATCTCCGCAGCGATCTCACGTCTGTTCGGCGCCTACGGGCAGGAATTCCAAGCGGTCAACTCTCAGGCGGCGGCATTCCACGCCGAATTCGTGCGGCTGCTGAATGGAAGCGCGGCCGCTTATCTGTCCGCCGACATCGCCAACGCGGAGCAGGCTCTGTTAGGCGGCGCCGTCGGTTTCCCGACGGCCGCGCCCACCGACCCGCTCGGAGGCCTGCTGGGTGGGTTGCTCGGCGGAGGTGCCACCGGCGGTGGCGGTCTCCTCGGCCCTCTCACCGGCGGAACCGGTGGGCTCAATCTGGGCGGAGTCAACTTCGTCCTTCCGTCGCTTCCGTCGCTGCTATCCCCGAGCACCCTGAATTCGGCCCTCGGCAGCCTGAGCGGAGCCACCGGGCAATTGGGCCCGATCCTCGGCGGCATCGGAACCTCGCTGCAGAACCTGCTGTTTCCGCAACTCGTGGCAGCACCAGGTGTCGCCGCCTACCCCAACCCGTATCAGGTCCTGTTCGAAAACACCGTCCGGAATTTGAGCGATCTCGGTGCCAATTACCGGCCCTTCCCGATTCTCAACCAGATCGCCATCAACCAGGCCCACTACGCGCAGCTCGCGGGGAATGCGGTTGCACTCAACTTGCAAGGCTTCCCTGGCAATGTGCCGGCGAATATCCAACTTGCCCTGCAGGAAGCGTCGACGTTCAACCCGGCAGTCGGTGCTCAGGCGTTCGTCAACGGGACCACCGGCTTCTACAGCACGCTGGGAACGCAGCTGGCCAAATTCGGAGAAGGCATCCAGCAGACGTTCCCCACATTCCAGCGGGACTTGAACCTCGCAGGGATGGCAATTCAGCAGGGCCAGTACTCCCAAGCGGTGCAGTACGGAGCTCACTCTCTGGTCGATCTGTTCATCACCGGATTCGACACCAGCGGATTGGGAATCAGCGTCGACGTGTCGAATTTGTTGGCGCCGGAGCTCGTGATCTCCGGACCGATCGGGGTGGAGGGCCCGGCAGGAGCGCTGCTGCCCATCCTCACCGCCGTCGGTCAGCAGGTGCAGGGCGCGGCCAGCCTAATCCCGGCAAACTCCATACCAGGAATGATGGCGCAGAACTTCGCCAATGGGATCAACACGCTCACGAACGCAGGCGTCTCGGCCGACTTCGCCCTGACCCTCGATCTGTTGAACCCCGCCGCCAGCGGACTCGCCGGCGAGGCGATCTTTGGTCTGCCGCTACAACTGGGCTTTGCCATCCTGGGTCCGCCGTTCGCCGGCCTGAACGGGCTGGCGCAGGGCGCCACGGCATTTTCCACCTCCATGGCTACCGGCAACCTGTGGGGAGCGGCAAACGCCATTGGCAACACACCGGCTTTCATCCTCGACGGATTCCTCAACGGCGAAGTGGTGATCGATCAACCGCTGCCGGTAACCGTGACCATTCCCGTGCCATTGCTACCGCTCCCCATCACCATTCCGACGATTGCCCATCTGCCTCTGACCGGTCTGCTGGTCCCGCCGCACCCGATTTCGGCTACGGTGCCGCTGAGCCAGGCTTTGGGCATTCCCGGTCTTCCGAACATCAACGTGCCTCTCGGCGGCACAGAATTCGGCGGCATCTTCCCGTTCCTGCTGAACACGCTGCCGCAGCAGATCGCCCAATCAATGGCATACACGAACACTGCTGCCTAACTGCCGAAGTCTCCGCACGAAGAGTTATCCCGGCGATCGAGTCTGCGCTTTCACGTCCCACTGACTTCGAAGTCGACCGCCGGGTAAGCGGCAGCGACGGTTGAGGTCCATTCGTCAATGATTTATGTCGTGCCCATCCATGCTCGTCGTATGCTCTGATCTCACCAGACACGCTGTGTTTGCTGCTGCCTGAAGAGAGGGCCGAATGACGGTCGAGTTCCGCCTGCTCGGCGACGTCGAGGTGTGGGTGGACGGGCGGCGGTTGGATATCGGGCACGCGCGGCGCCAGTGCGTGTTGGTGGCGTTGCTGGTGGATGTCAATCACGCGGTTTCCCCGGAGCAGTTGGTGGATCGGGTGTGGTCGGACCGGCCGCCGCGCCGGGCCCGGAACTCGTTGGCGGGCTACGTGTCTCGCCTGCGGAGTCTGCTCACCGATATCGATGGCGTGACGATCTCGCGAGGGCCGTCGGGATACGTGCTGAGTGCGGATGCGCTGTCGGTGGATTTGCACAGGTTCCGGGACCTGGCGGCGCGGGCGCGCGCGAGTTCCGATGCGGCGGAGGCTACGGCGCTCTTCGACCAGGCGTTGGGGGTCTGGTCCGGTGAGCCCTTCATGTTCCTCGATACACCGTGGGTCAACGAAGTCCGTAGCGCGGTGCGTGCGGAGCGGTTCGCGGTGGAGCTGGATCGCAACGATGTGGCGTTGCGGGCGGGGCGCCATGGTGAATTGTTGGTGGAGTTGAGCGCGTCGCAGGCCGCTCATCCGCTCGACGAGCGGCTGGCTGCGCAGTTGATGCTGGCGCAGTACCGGTGTGGGCGCCAAGCCGATGCGCTGGACACCTACCGCCGCACCCGGCTTCGCCTCGTCGAGGAACTTGGCGTCGAACCCAGCCCTGCGCTGGCTCGCGTCCACCAGCAGATCCTCGCCGGTGAAGCCCGCCATCGCGCCGAGCCGGCGATCACCGTGGACGTCGTGCCGGTGCGTCCGGTGGTCTGTGATCGGCCGCATTCGGGGTTGTTGCGGCGGGCGACGAGTTTCGTCGGCCATGAGCGCGAACTGGCACAGACGGCCGCGGCGTTGGGGGAGGGGCCGCTGGTGACCTTGGTAGGGGTGGGGGGTGTCGGCAAGACGCGACTGGCGTGGGAGGTAGCGCGTCGGGATCAGCAGCGGTTTGTCGACGGGGTGTGGCTGTGCGAGTTGGGACCGCTGGACAACGGTGACGCGGTCGGGCATGCGGTGGCTGCGGCGCTGCGGTTGCGACAGCAGCACGGGATGGGCATCGAGGAGTCGGTGATCGAGTATCTGCGGTCACGGACGGCGCTGGTGGTACTGGACAACTGTGAACACGTGGTAGAGGCGGCGGCCGGGTTGGCTCAGCGCATCGTGGGTCAGTGCCCGGGGATCGAGGTCTTGGCCACCAGCCGTCAGGCGTTGGGGGTCGAGGGCGAGCAGATCGTGGTCATCGCGCCGCTCACGGTGGAGGATGCGACGCGGTTGTTCGTGGACCGGGCGCGCGCCGGTGTGCCGGGGTTCAGGGCGGAAGGGCAGCCGGCCGGGACGGTGGCGGAGATTTGCCGGCGGGTGGATTGTCTGCCGCTGGGGGTGGAGCTGGCGGCGGCGCGGATGCGGGTGATGAGCGCTGCCGATGTGGTGCGGCGGTTGGATCGGTTGGGTTTCCTGCGGGGTGCACTGCGCGGGGCATTGCCCCGTCAGCAGAGCCTGGTGGCCACCATCGATTGGTCGTATCGATTGCTCACCGAGGGTGAGCAGGTGTTTTTCGCGCAATTGTCGGTGTTTGCGGGGTCCTTCGACCTGGCGGCCGCCCACGCCGTGTCAGGCAGCGGTGACGAGGACGACACGCTGGATTTGCTGGCCGGTCTGGTCGACAAGTCGATGGTCGTGGTGCGCAACCTGACCGACCACACCCGCTACGCGGTCCTGGAGACCCTGCGTGCGTACGGGCGAGAACGCCTGCAGGAACTGGGAATCGATAAGCCGCTGGCGGTTCGGCACGCGGAATACTTCACCGACCTGGCCGAGCGAGCCGGGGCCGGCGTGGAGACCGCAGAGGAACGCGAATGGATCGAGCGGGTGCTGCCCGACTACGACAACCTGCGCACCGCATTCGGGCGGGCGATGTCCGAGCAGAACATCGACCTCGCGCTACGGCTGGTGGCCGCGTGTGCGGAGATCTTCGGCATTCGCGTCGGATACGAGGTGTTCCGGTGGGCCGAACGCGTCGCGGCGGTCGCCGAGCCCGATCACCCGCTGTATCCCGCGGTGGTCGGAACGGCCGCACGGGGCGCCTGGGCCCGTGGTGAGTACGCGGCGGCACGCAGGCTGGCGGAGCTGGCTGGGGGACGGGTGCCCGGCCCCGGTACGTCGCGGATCGCGTTCCCCGGAGATGTGCTCGCCGATCTGGATCTGCACGAGGGCGAGGTCGACCGGGTTCTCAACTACTGGGATGAACAGGTTGCGGTGGCGCGGCGGGGCGGAAACCCGATCCGGTTGGGCCAGACGCTCTCCACCGGCGCGGTACTGCACGGCGTATTGGGCGGCGACTTCGACCCCTATCTGCCGGCCGCGCGAGAAGGCGTGGAGATCGCCGAAACCACCGGGAACCCGACAGCGCGGTCGACCGCCTACTTCGGCCTGGCGTTCCTGCTCAAGCGGGCCGAACCGGGCCGGGCTCTGGCCCTGTTCGACGAAGCGGCGAGCCTGGCCGGGGACGTACAGAACTTCTGGTGGTACGGCATCGCTTTGATGGAGGCCGCTGCGACTCGTGCCGTGCACGGTGATCCTGTCGCGGCGGCGCAATTGTTCGACGACGTCCTGGATCACTGGGACCGCGTGGGTGACTGGACGGAACTGTGGATCAGCCTGCGCTACGTCACGAAATTGCTGCTTCGCCTTGGTGCCGGGGACGACGTGGCGTTCCTGCACTGGGCACAACTCAAGGCAGGCAAGGTTTCACCATTACACGTCGATCAGCTGAGTGCGCTGCAGGAAAGCCTGGGCCCGATCGGCTTCGCTGCTCACGGTGAGTCCGAGCCCGACGGCGCCGAGGTGGTGGCTCGTGCGCGATCGGCCTTGCAGCGCTACTCCCAACGCACTGCCGCGGTGTAGCCGAGAACCAAGGACGCGGCACCGAACGGCAGCTGCTGCCACACGTTCGGTGCCGCGTCGTCGGGGGCTCTGGCTTAGGTGCCGACCGAGACGCCGAAGCTGGCGTTCAGCGCTGCCTGCAGCGCCAGTTGCAGGTTCAGCAGGACGTTGCGGATCGAGGCGCCGAGGGTCAGGCCGGCGTTGTCCAGCGACGCCAACAGCGTGCCGCCCGTCTGCGTAAGACCCGCCAGCGCGTTCTCGAAACCTGCGACGAGAGCTCCGCCGGTTTGGCCGAACCCGGACAGGCTGGCCCCGAAGCTGGCGCCGAGGGCGTTGTTGAAGACCGCGGCCGCCTGGTTGAGCGCGTTCAGCCAGATGCCCGCGATCGCCGCGCCGGTCTGACCACTGCCGGTCAGCGCCGCCATCAGGTTGCTGGTGATCGCAGCGCCCGTTTGGGTCAGTCCGGACAAGCTCGAGGACAACCCGGCCGAGAGCGTCCCACCAGCGTTCAGCAGGCCGGTGATCCCGCTGTTCAGGGCAGCGGAGAGTCCGGCCAGGTTGAGACTGCCGGAGAGCGCAGCGTTGAGGGCCAGTGACAGGTTGGGCAGAGCGGCGTTGATGCTCGCGGCGAGGTTGGCTCCGGCGTTGAGTAGGGCGTTGAGGCCGGCTTGCAGCGCCGGGACCCCGCCCAAGGCGGCGTTGAGGGCGGCCTGGAAGGCGCCGTTGAGGGCGCTCAGGCCGGCCTGGAATGCCGGCAGGCTCCCGCTCAGCGCGGCGTTGATCGCGCCGCTGAATGCGGCCGACAGGGCGGGCAGAGTGGCCCCGAAAGCCCCCGACAGTTGCGCGGCCAGGGCCGGCAGGGATCCGGCGAAGGTGGCGGCCAGGTTCTGTCCGGCAGTGATCAGCGCGTTGAGGCCGGCCTGGAAGGCCGGAGCGCCGGACAGGGCTGCGTTCACCGCGGCCTGGAAGGCCCCGTTGAGAGCAGCCAAGCTGGCCTGGAACGCCGGCAGGCTGCCTGTGAGAAGTGCGGACAGCCCGGCCAGGTTCACGCTGCTCGAGAGCAGTCCCGCCAACGTGAGCGAGAGGTTGGGCAGCGCGGCATTGATGCTGGCGGCCAGGTTCGCCCCGGCGTTGAGTAGGGCGTTGAGGCCGGCTTGCAGGGCCGGGGCGCCGGCCAGGGCGGCGTTCAGCGCGGCGTTGAAGGCCCCGGACAGGGCGGCCAGGGAGGCTTGGAAGGCCGGCAGGCTGCCCGAGAACGCCGCGGTCAGCGTCGCCGAGAGGGCGGCGTTGAGGGCGGGCAGGGAGGCGCTGAAGCTGGCCGTGAGGGCCGGCAGGGCTCCGGCGAAGGTGGCGGCCAGGTTGGCCCCGGCGTTGATCAGGGCGTTGAGGCCGGCCTGGAAGGCCGGGGCGCCGGCCAGGGCGGCGTTCAAGGCGGCGTTGAATGCCGTGTTCAGTGCGCCGAGGGAGGCCTGGAAGGCCGGCAGGCTGCCTGAGAGCGCCGCCGAGAGGGTGGCGTTGAAGGCGGCGTTGAGCGCGGGCAGAGTGCCCCCGAAGGTGGCCGCAAGTTGCGCGGCCAGGCCCGGGAAGGCGGCGCCGAAGCCCGCGATCAGGTTTTGTCCGGCGGTGGCCAGGGCGCTGAGCCCGGCCTGCAGGGCGGGTGCCCCGGACAGGGCGGCGGTCAGCGCGGCCTGGAACGCGGTGTTCAACGCGCCGAGGGAGGCTTGGAAGGCCGGCAGGCTACCCGAGAGCGCCGCCGAGAGAGTGGCGCTCAGCGCGGCGTTCAATGCGGGCAGGGCACCGCCGAAGGTGGCCGAGAGTTGGGCGGCCAGGGCGGGTAGGGATCCGGCGAAGGTGGCGGCCAGGTTTTGGCTGGCGGCCAGCAGGGCGTTGAACCCGGCCGACAGGGCCGGGGCCCCGGACAGGGCGGCCGACAGCGCGGCCTGGAATGCGCCGTTGAGGGCGCCCAGGGAGGCTTGGAAGGCGGGCAGGCTCCCGGACAGGGCGGCGTTCAGGGCGCCTTGGAAGGCGGTGTTGATCGCCCCGAGGGAGGCCGAGAAGGCCGGCAGGGCACCGGAGAACGCCGCGTTCAGGGCCGCGGACAGGCCGTTGAGGCTGCCTCCCAGGGCTGCGTTCAACGCTGCGGAGAGCCCGGCCAGGTCGAGGTTGACGCTGAGCATGGCGTTGAGGGCGGCGGAGAGGTTGGGGAAGGCCGCGGCCAGGTTGGCGGCCAGGTTCGCCCCGGCGTTGAGCAGGGCGTTGAGGCCGGCCTGCAGGGCCGGGGCGCCGGCCAGGGCGGCGTTCAGGGCGGCGTTGAAGGCCCCGGACAGGGCGGCCAGGGAGGCCTGGAAGGCCGGCAGGCTGCCTGAGAACGCCGCGGTCAGTGCCGCCGAGAGGGCGGCGTTGAGGGCGGGCAGGGTGGCTTGGAAGCTGGCTGACAGGGCCGGCAGGGCTCCGGCGAAGGTGGCGGCCAGGTTGGCCCCGGCGTTGATCAGGGCGTTGAGGCCGGCCTGCAAGGCCGGGGCCCCGGCCAGGGCGGCGTTCAGCGCGCTCTGGAACGCCGCATTCAGCGCGCCCAGAGAGGCTTGGAAGGCCGGCAGGCTTCCTGAGAGGGCCGCTGACAGGGTCGCCGAGAACGCGGCGTTCAGTGCGGGCAGGGCCCCGCCGAAGGCGGCCGACAGTTGCGCGGCCAGCGCGGGGAAGGCCCCGGTGAAGCTGGCGGCCAGGTTCGCGCCGGCGTTGAGCAGGGCGTTGAGGCCGGCTTGCAGGGCCGGGGCCCCGGCGAACGCGGCGGACAGGGCGGCGTTGAACGCCCCCGACAGCGCCCCCAAGCTCGCTTGGAAGGCCGGCAAGCTGCCCGAGAGCGCGGCGTTGATCGCCCCGGTGAACGCCGCCGACAACGTCGGCAGGGTCGCCCCGAACGCCCCCGAGAGTTGGGCGGCCAGGGCGGGTAGGGATCCGGCGAAGGTGGCGGCCAGGTTTTGGCTGGCGGCCAGCAGGGCGTTGAACCCGGCCGACAGGGCCGGGGCCCCGGACAGGGCGGCCGACAGCGCGGCCTGGAATGCGCCGTTGAGCGCGCCCAGGGAGGCTTGGAAGGCGGGCAGGCTCCCGGACAGGGCGGCGTTCAGGGCGCCCTGGAAGGCGGTGTTGATCGCCCCGAGGGAGGCCGAGAAGGCCGGCAGGGCACCGGAGAACGCCGCGTTCAGGGCCGCGGACAGGCCGTTGAGGCTGCCTCCCAGGGCTGCGTTCAACGCTGCGGAGAGCCCGGCCAGGTCGAGGTTGACGCTGAGCATGGCGTTGAGGGCGGCGGAGAGGTTGGGGAAGGCCGCGGCCAGGTTGGCGGCCAGGTTCGCCCCGGCGTTGAGCAGGGCGTTGAGGCCGGCCTGCAGGGCCGGGGCGCCGGCCAGGGCGGCGTTCAGGGCGGCGTTGAAGGCCCCGGACAGGGCGGCCAGGGAGGCCTGGAAGGCCGGCAGGCTGCCTGAGAACGCCGCGGTCAGTGCCGCCGAGAGGGCGGCGTTGAGGGCGGGCAGGGTGGCTTGGAAGCTGGCTGACAGGGCCGGCAGGGCTCCGGCGAAGGTGGCGGCCAGGTTGGCCCCGGCGTTGATCAGGGCGTTGAGGCCGGCCTGCAAGGCCGGGGCCCCGGCCAGGGCGGCGTTCAGCGCGCTCTGGAACGCCGCATTCAGCGCGCCCAGAGAGGCTTGGAAGGCCGGCAGGCTTCCTGAGAGGGCCGCTGACAGGGTCGCCGAGAACGCGGCGTTCAGTGCGGGCAGGGCCCCGCCGAAGGCGGCCGACAGTTGCGCGGCCAGCGCGGGGAAGGCCCCGGTGAAGCTGGCGGCCAGGTTCGCGCCGGCGTTGAGCAGGGCGTTGAGGCCGGCTTGCAGGGCCGGGGCCCCGGCGAACGCGGCGGACAGGGCGGCGTTGAACGCCCCCGACAGCGCCCCCAAGCTCGCTTGGAAGGCCGGCAAGCTGCCCGAGAGCGCGGCGTTGATCGCCCCGGTGAACGCCGCCGACAACGTCGGCAGGGTCGCCCCGAACGCCCCCGAGAGTTGGGCGGCCAGGGCGGGTAGGGATCCGGCGAAGGTGGCGGCCAGGTTTTGGCTGGCGGCCAGCAGGGCGTTGAACCCGGCCGACAGGGCCGGGGCCCCGGACAGGGCGGCCGACAGCGCGGCCTGGAATGCGCCGTTGAGCGCGCCCAGGGAGGCTTGGAAGGCGGGCAGGCTCCCGGACAGGGCGGCGTTCAGGGCGCCCTGGAAGGCGGTGTTGATCGCCCCGAGGGAGGCCGAGAAGGCCGGCAGGGCACCGGAGAACGCCGCGTTCAGGGCCGCGGACAGGCCGTTGAGGCTGCCTCCCAGGGCTGCGTTCAACGCTGCGGAGAGCCCGGCCAGGTCGAGGTTGACGCTGAGCATGGCGTTGAGGGCGGCGGAGAGGTTGGGGAAGGCCGCGGCCAGGTTGGCGGCCAGGTTCGCCCCGGCGTTGAGCAGGGCGTTGAGGCCGGCCTGCAGGGCCGGGGCGCCGGCCAGGGCGGCGTTCAGGGCGGCGTTGAAGGCCCCGGACAGGGCGGCCAGGGAGGCCTGGAAGGCCGGCAGGCTGCCTGAGAACGCCGCGGTCAGTGCCGCCGAGAGGGCGGCGTTGAGGGCGGGCAGGGTGGCTTGGAAGCTGGCTGACAGGGCCGGCAGGGCTCCGGCGAAGGTGGCGGCCAGGTTGGCCCCGGCGTTGATCAGGGCGTTGAGGCCGGCCTGCAAGGCCGGGGCCCCGGCCAGGGCGGCGTTCAGCGCGCTCTGGAACGCCGCATTCAGCGCGCCCAGAGAGGCTTGGAAGGCCGGCAGGCTTCCTGAGAGGGCCGCTGACAGGGTCGCCGAGAACGCGGCGTTCAGTGCGGGCAGGGCCCCGCCGAAGGCGGCCGACAGTTGCGCGGCCAGCGCGGGGAAGGCCCCGGTGAAGCTGGCGGCCAGGTTCGCGCCGGCGTTGAGCAGGGCGTTGAGGCCGGCTTGCAGGGCCGGGGCCCCGGCGAACGCGGCGGACAGGGCGGCGTTGAACGCCCCCGACAGCGCCCCCAAGCTCGCTTGGAAGGCCGGCAAGCTGCCCGAGAGCGCGGCGTTGATCGCCCCGGTGAACGCCGCCGACAACGTCGGCAGGGTCGCCCCGAACGCCCCCGAGAGTTGGGCGGCCAGGGCGGGTAGGGATCCGGCGAAGGTGGCGGCCAGGTTTTGGCTGGCGGCCAGCAGGGCGTTGAACCCGGCCGACAGGGCCGGGGCCCCGGACAGGGCGGCCGACAGCGCGGCCTGGAATGCGCCGTTGAGGGCGCCCAGGGAGGCTTGGAAGGCGGGCAGGCTCCCGGACAGGGCGGCGTTCAGGGCGCCTTGGAAGGCGGTGTTGATCGCCCCGAGGGAGGCCGAGAAGGCCGGCAGGGCACCGGAGAACGCCGCGTTCAGGGCCGCGGACAGGCCGTTGAGGCTGCCTCCCAGGGCTGCGTTCAACGCTGCGGAGAGCCCGGCCAGGTCGAGGTTGACGCTGAGCATGGCGTTGAGGGCGGCGGAGAGGTTGGGGAAGGCTGCGGCCAGGTTGGCGGCCAGGTTCGCCCCGGCGTTGAGTAGGGCGTTGAGGCCGGCTTGCAGGGCCGGGGCGCCGGCCAGGGCGGCGTTCAGGGCGGCGTTGAAGGCCCCGGACAGGGCGGCCAGGGAGGCCTGGAAGGCCGGCAGGCTGCCTGAGAACGCCGCGGTCAGTGCCGCCGAGAGGGCGGCGTTGAGGGCGGGCAGGGTGGCTTGGAAGCTGGCTGACAGGGCCGGCAGGGCTCCGGCGAAGGTGGCGGCCAGGTTGGCCCCGGCGTTGATCAGGGCGTTGAGGCCGGCCTGCAAGGCCGGGGCCCCGGCCAGGGCGGCGTTCAGCGCGCTCTGGAACGCCGCATTCAGCGCGCCCAGAGAGGCTTGGAAGGCCGGCAGGCTTCCTGAGAGGGCCGCTGACAGGGTCGCCGAGAACGCGGCGTTCAGTGCGGGCAGGGCCCCGCCGAAGGCGGCCGACAGTTGCGCGGCCAGCGCGGGGAAGGCCCCGGTGAAGCTGGCGGCCAGGTTCGCGCCGGCGTTGAGCAGGGCGTTGAGGCCGGCTTGCAGGGCCGGGGCCCCGGCGAACGCGGCGGACAGGGCGGCGTTGAACGCCCCCGACAGCGCCCCCAAGCTCGCTTGGAAGGCCGGCAAGCTGCCCGAGAGCGCGGCGTTGATCGCCCCGGTGAACGCCGCCGACAACGTCGGCAGGGTCGCCCCGAACGCCCCCGAGAGTTGGGCGGCCAGGGCGGGTAGGGATCCGGCGAAGGTGGCGGCCAGGTTTTGGCTGGCGGCCAGCAGGGCGTTGAACCCGGCCGACAGGGCCGGGGCCCCGGACAGGGCGGCCGACAGCGCGGCCTGGAATGCGCCGTTGAGGGCGCCCAGGGAGGCTTGGAAGGCGGGCAGGCTCCCGGACAGGGCGGCGTTCAGGGCGCCTTGGAAGGCGGTGTTGATCGCCCCGAGGGAGGCCGAGAAGGCCGGCAGGGCACCGGAGAACGCCGCGTTCAGGGCCGCGGACAGGCCGTTGAGGCTGCCTCCCAGGGCTGCGTTCAACGCTGCGGAGAGCCCGGCCAGGTCGAGGTTGACGCTGAGCATGGCGTTGAGGGCGGCGGAGAGGTTGGGGAAGGCCGCGGCCAGGTTGGCGGCCAGGTTCGCCCCGGCGTTGAGCAGGGCGTTGAGGCCGGCCTGCAGGGCCGGGGCGCCGGCCAGGGCGGCGTTCAGGGCGGCGTTGAAGGCCCCGGACAGGGCGGCCAGGGAGGCCTGGAAGGCCGGCAGGCTGCCTGAGAACGCCGCGGTCAGTGCCGCCGAGAGGGCGGCGTTGAGGGCGGGCAGGGTGGCTTGGAAGCTGGCTGACAGGGCCGGCAGGGCTCCGGCGAAGGTGGCGGCCAGGTTGGCCCCGGCGTTGATCAGGGCGTTGAGGCCGGCCTGCAAGGCCGGGGCCCCGGCCAGGGCGGCGTTCAGCGCGCTCTGGAACGCCGCATTCAGCGCGCCCAGAGAGGCTTGGAAGGCCGGCAGGCTTCCTGAGAGGGCCGCTGACAGGGTCGCCGAGAACGCGGCGTTCAGTGCGGGCAGGGCCCCGCCGAAGGCGGCCGACAGTTGCGCGGCCAGCGCGGGGAAGGCCCCGGTGAAGCTGGCGGCCAGGTTCGCGCCGGCGTTGAGCAGGGCGTTGAGGCCGGCTTGCAGGGCCGGGGCCCCGGCGAACGCGGCGGACAGGGCGGCGTTGAACGCCCCCGACAGCGCCCCCAAGCTCGCTTGGAAGGCCGGCAAGCTGCCCGAGAGCGCGGCGTTGATCGCCCCGGTGAACGCCGCCGACAACGTCGGCAGGGTCGCCCCGAACGCCCCCGAGAGTTGGGCGGCCAGGGCGGGTAGGGATCCGGCGAAGGTGGCGGCCAGGTTTTGGCTGGCGGCCAGCAGGGCGTTGAACCCGGCCGACAGGGCCGGGGCCCCGGACAGGGCGGCCGACAGCGCGGCCTGGAACGCGCCGTTCAACGCACCCAGAGACGCCTGGAAGGCGGGCAGGCTGCCCGACAGGGCGGCGTTCAGGGCGCCCTGGAAGGCGGTGTTGATCGCCCCGAGGGAGGCCGAGAAGGCCGGCAGGGCACCGGAGAACGCCGCGTTCAGGGCCGCGGACAGGCCGTTGAGGCTGCCTCCCAGGGCTGCGTTCAACGCTGCGGAGAGCCCGGCCAGGTCGAGGTTGACGCTGAGCATGGCGTTCAGTGCGGCGGAGAGGTTGGGGAAGGCCGCGGCCAGGTTGGCGGCCAGGTTCGCCCCGGCGTTGAGCAGGGCGTTGAGGCCGGCCTGCAGGGCCGGGGCGCCGGCCAGGGCGGCGTTCAGGGCGGCGTTGAAGGCCCCGGACAGGGCGGCCAGGGAGGCCTGGAAGGCCGGCAGGCTGCCTGAGAACGCCGCGGTCAGTGCCGCCGAGAGGGCGGCGTTGAGGGCGGGCAGGGTGGCTTGGAAGCTGGCTGACAGGGCCGGCAGGGCTCCGGCGAAGGTGGCGGCCAGGTTGGCCCCGGCGTTGATCAGGGCGTTGAGGCCGGCCTGCAAGGCCGGGGCCCCGGCCAGGGCGGCGTTCAGCGCGCTCTGGAACGCCGCATTCAGCGCGCCCAGAGAGGCTTGGAAGGCCGGCAGGCTTCCTGAGAGGGCCGCTGACAGGGTCGCCGAGAACGCGGCGTTCAGTGCGGGCAGGGCCCCGCCGAAGGCGGCCGACAGTTGCGCGGCCAGCGCGGGGAAGGCCCCGGTGAAGCTGGCGGCCAGGTTCGCGCCGGCGTTGAGCAGGGCGTTGAGGCCGGCTTGCAGGGCCGGGGCCCCGGCGAACGCGGCGGACAGGGCGGCGTTGAACGCCCCCGACAGGGCACCCAAGCTCGCTTGGAAGGCCGGCAAGCTGCCCGACAGCGCGGCGTTGATCGCCCCGGTGAACGCCGCCGACAACGTCGGCAGGGTCGCCCCGAACGCCCCCGACAGCTGCGCGGCCAGCGCCGGCAGTCCGGCGGTGAACGTCGCAGCGAGGTTCTGACCCGCGGCAAACAACGCATTCAACGCGCCCGTCAGCGCGGGCGCCCCGGCAAGCGCGGCGCTGAACGCGGCCTGGAACGCGCCGTTCAACGCACCCAGAGACGCCTGGAAGGCCGGCAGGCTCCCCGACAGGGCGGCGTTCAGCGCGCCCTGGAAGGCGGCACTGATGGCCGGGAACGTGGCGTTGAAGCCGGCGGACAGCGCGCCGTTGAGTGCGGCGGCCAGGGTGTTGTTGAGGGCGGCGTTCAACGCGGCGAGTCCG
Source organism: Mycobacterium sp. Z3061 (assembly GCF_031583025.1). Lineage (NCBI taxonomy): Bacteria > Bacillati > Actinomycetota > Actinomycetes > Mycobacteriales > Mycobacteriaceae > Mycobacterium > Mycobacterium pumcae. The sequence goes on from NZ_CP134062.1 coordinate 3,154,908, forward strand.
GTGCCGAAGCTGCCGCTGAGCTGGGCGGCCAGGTTGGCTCCGGTCTGGGCCAGGGCGTTGAGCGCGGCGGAGAATGACGGCAGCCCGCCGCCGAAAGCGGCGTTCAGCGCGGCCGTCAGCCCGTTGAGGCCGCCGGTGAATGCGCCGTTGAGGGCGGCCGACAGTCCGGCCAGGCTGGCGCTCAGGTTGCCGGACAGCGCCCCGGAGAGCGATGCCGACAGGGCGGGGAACGCCGCGCTGAAGTTTGCGGCCAGGTTCTGCCCCGCGCTCAGCAGCGCGTTCAAGGCTCCCTGGAAAGCCGGAGCGCCACTGAGTGCGGCGTTGAACGCGGCGTTGAGAGCAGTGTTCAGGCTGGCCAGTCCGGTGCCGAAGTTACCCGCGAGCTGCGCCGCCAGTGCCGGGAAGTTACCGGCGAGGCTGGCGCCGGTCTGGACCAGGCCCTCCAGGGCAGCCGACAGGGCCGGCAGGCTCAGGGTGCCGGACAGCGCGGCTTCCAGGCCGGCCAGGCTGGCTTCGAAGCTGCCGGAAAGGGCGCCGTTGAGCGCCGCGGACAGCGCGGGCAGCGTCGCGCTGAAGTTCGCTGCCAGGTTCTGACCCGCGTTGATCAGTCCGCTGAGTCCAGCCTGCAGCGTCGGCAGACCGCCGCTGAGAGCCGCGTTCAACGCGGCGTTGAGGCTGGCCAATCCGGTGCCGAAAGCACCGGACAACGCGCCGTTCAGCTGCCCGGCCAATGCGGGCAGCGCTGCGCTGAAGCTGCCGGCGAGGTTCTGGCCCGCGCTGATGAGTCCGTTCAGGCCCGCCTGGAACGCCGGCAGGCCGCCGGTGAGGGCGGCATTGAGCGCGCCGCCGAGTTGGGCGCTGAGCGCGGGCAGGGTGGCGCCGAAGTTGGTCACCAAGCCGCCGAGGCTTCCGAAGAAATTGCCGACCAGCATTCCGCCGGTCTGGGCGAGTTCGGTCAGGCCGGAGAAGTTCGCGTTCAGGCTGGCGGAGAGGTCGGCAGAAAGGTTGGCGCCGATGCCGGTCCGCAGGAACGCTTCGAGGGCCGCGTTGGCGGGGCCGAACAGCGCGGCGCCGTTGCCCGTGAGAGTGGCGCCAAGGCTCTGCAGGGCGACGCCGGAGTTGGCGATGGCTTGACCGGTCTGAGTCAGCCCGGCACCAAGTCCGGACGAGAGGGCACCGCCGGTCTGCAGGGCCAGGCCCGCGCCCAGGTTGGGCAGCGAGGCCAACGCCCGCAGCGCCGCGCCCGCGTCCAGGCTCCCCATCAGCGACCCGGACCCGCCGATCGAACCGCCCAGGCCAGGAATGCCGAAGGTGGTGCCCAAGGCGGCGTTCACCTGTGCGGCTAGGTTGGCGAAACCGTTCTGCAACGCCGACAAGAAGCCGTCGAGGCTCACCAGAGCCGAACCGTTGACCGCCTCGGCGGCCGCGTATGCGGTCGCGCTTTGGGTCATCATTGCGACGAATTCCTGGTGGTACGCCGTCGCTTGGGCGCTGACAGCCTGGTAGTCGGTACCCAGGGTGCCGAACAGCCGGGCGATCGCGGCCGACACCTCGTCCGCGGCAGCGGGCACGAGTTCGGTTGTCGCGCCTGCCGCAGCAGAAGTCACGTCAACCAATGATGAGCGGATACCGGCAAGCTGCTCGGCCGCCGCTTCGACGAATTCAGGCACAGCAATGACAAAGGACATGTCCATCTCCCCAGATGACCCCAATGGAACAAGCCGCGACCCAACGACGCCCGATCGTCACAGGGGCAACACGTGGGCAATAGATCCCCGTACGGAGAGGAGGTTAAACCCGTTATTTCTAAGAATTTCCGGGCAGAATCTTATAGTCTGCGAATGACCTTGTGGTCCTACCTTTTGCCCGAAATCAGCTGTGCCAGAGAGCAACTGCTCCTTCGTGTATATCAGCGCAGCGGGGGAATGTGAAGGGGCACTTCGGCGTGTCGTGTTGACAGCGGGCGAGTCGGCTCTTGTTGCGGACGCCGGGCGTGGGTACGATCCCGTGCCCTCGAATGAATTTGCAAACGACTGCATAACAATGCAGAATCGCCGAATGGTCGACACAGTACGGGTAGCGGTCGCCGGTGCCAGTGGTTACGCGGGCGGCGAGATTCTCCGCCTGCTCCTCGGGCATCCGGCCTACCTCGACGGCCGCCTGACAATAGGTGCGGTGACAGCGGCCAGCAGCGCCGGAAGTTCTCTGGGTGAGCATCACCCGCACCTGGTTCCGCTGGCCCAGCGAGTCGTGGAGCCGACTGAGTTGGCGGTGTTGAGCGGCCACGACGTGGTCTTTCTTGCCTTGCCCCATGGACATTCGGCGGCTCTCGCCGAACAACTCGGCCCGCAGACGCTGGTCGTCGATTGCGGGGCGGACTTCCGGCTGACCGACCCGACAGCGTGGGAGCGTTTCTACGGCTCCCCGCACGCCGGCAATTGGCCTTACGGGTTGCCCGAATTGCCCGGTGGCAGGGACAGATTGAAAGGTACGCGCCGCATCGCCGTGCCCGGCTGTTACCCGACGGCAGCGTTACTCGCCCTGATGCCTGCTGTGGCAGCAGGCCTCATCGAGCCGGCCGTCACCGTCGTCGCGGTCAGTGGCACCTCCGGGGCGGGCCGTGCGGCCAAGACCGATCTGCTCGGATCGGAGGTCATCGGGTCGGCGCGGGCGTACAACATCGGTGGCGCTCACCGGCACACTCCCGAGATCGTGCAGGGGCTGCGGTCGGTCACCGACCGTGACGTGACCGTTTCCTTCACGCCGGTGCTGATTCCGACCTCTCGCGGCATTCTCGCTACCTGCACCGCCCCCACTCGTGCGCCCATCTCACAGCTCCGTGCCGCGTACGAAAAGGCTTACGACGCCGAACCTTTCATTCACCTGATGCCGGAGGGTCAGTTGCCCCGAACCGGTTCGGTGATCGGCAGCAATGCTGCACACATCGCGGTCGCCGTCGACGAGGACGCAGCGACGTTCGTGGCGATCGCCGCAATCGACAACCTGGTCAAGGGAACTGGAGGCGCTGCGGTGCAGTCGATGAATCTGGCGCTCGGTTGGCCGGAGACCGAGGGACTTTCGGTGGTCGGAGTCGCCCCATGACCGAGCCCCTGACCGACCCGGCCAACGAAGTCGCCGGCCAGACACGGTTGCTTCGCGCGCAGGGGGTCACCGCCGCGGCCGGGTTCCGGGCCGCGGGCATCGCTGCCGGTATCAAAGCGTCCGGCGCTCGCGATCTGGCCATGGTCTTCAATGAGGGCCCCGACTACTCGGCGGCAGGAGTGTTCACCCGCAACAAGGTGAAGGCCGCACCGGTGCTCTGGACGCAGCAGGTGCTGACCACCGGGCAGTTGCGCGCGGTGATCCTGAATTCCGGTGGGGCGAATGCCTGTACGGGTCCCGGTGGCTTCCAGGACACCCACGCGACCGCGGAAGCCGTTGCGGCCGCATTGTCGGACTGGGGCACGGAAACGGGTGCCATCGAGGTCGCCGTCTGCTCCACCGGCCTGATCGGCGACCGGCTGCCCATGGACAAGGTGCTCGCCGGAGTCAGCGACATCGTGCACGAGATGCACGGGGGTCTCACCGGCGGTGACGACGCTGCTCACGCCATCATGACCACCGACACCGTGCCCAAACAGGTTGCGCTGCACCACCAGAACAAGTGGACGGTCGGTGGAATGGCCAAAGGCGCCGGCATGTTGGCGCCATCGTTGGCCACCATGCTCTGTGTGATCACCACCGACGCCGTCGCCGATCCGGCCGCGCTAGATCAGGCGTTACGCAACGCCGCTGCGCTCACTTTCGACCGCCTCGACATCGACGGCAGTTGCTCCACCAACGACACCGTCCTGCTGTTGGCGTCGGGTGCCAGTGAAATCGCGCCCACCCAGGCCGATCTCGACGACGCGGTGCTACGGGTCTGCGACGACCTGTGTGCTCAACTGCAGGCTGACGCCGAAGGTGTCACCAAGCGTCTCACCGTGACGGTGACCGGTGCGGAAACCGAGGAGGACGCGGTGACCGCCGCGCGGGTCATCGCCCGCGACAGCCTGGTCAAGACCGCGGTGTTCGGGTCCGACCCCAACTGGGGCCGCGTGGTGGCGGCCGTCGGGATGGCCCCGGTGGCCCTGGACCCCGAGCGGATCACGGTGTCTTTCAACGGGTCTGTTGTGTACCGGGAGGGCGCGGGTGCTCCCGGCGCCCGCGAAGTGGATCTGTCGGGAGCCGACATCCACATCGTGGTCGACCTCGCGATCAGTGACGGTCATGCCGACATTCGCACGACCGATCTGTCCCACGCCTACGTCGAAGAGAATTCGGCGTACAGCTCATGACCATGAACATCGACGACCTGCCCACGCAGATCAAGGCGCAGGTACTGGCCGAGGCCCTGCCCTGGCTCAAGCAGTTGAACGGCAAAATCGTCGTCATCAAATACGGCGGCAACGCGATGACCGATGAGTCGCTGCGCCGGGCGTTCGCCGCCGACATGGCGTTCCTGCGCAACTGCGGGGTACACCCTGTGGTCGTGCACGGCGGCGGCCCACAGATCACCGCCATGCTGCGCCGCCTCGGCATCGAGGGCGATTTCAAGGGCGGATTCCGGGTCACCACACCGGAAGTGCTCGACGTGGCGCGGATGGTGTTATTCGGCCAGGTCGGTCGCGAACTGGTCAACCTCATCAATGTGCACGGCCCGTACGCGGTGGGGATCACCGGCGAGGACGCGCAGCTGTTCACCGCGGTGCGGCGCAGTGTCACCGTCGACGGCGTGGACACCGACATCGGCCTGGTCGGAGACGTGGACCTCGTCAACACTGCGGCGGTACTGGATCTCATTGCAGCCAAACGTATTCCAGTGGTGTCAACGTTGGCCCCGGATGCCGAGGGAGTGGTGCACAACATCAACGCGGACACCGCGGCGGCAGCACTGGCCGAGGCGCTGGGTGCCGAAAAGCTGCTGATGCTCACCGATGTCGAGGGTCTGTACACGAGCTGGCCCGACCGCACGTCACTGGTCAGCCAAATCGATACGGCCACACTGGCGCAATTGCTCCCGAGCCTGGAGGCGGGCATGATTCCCAAAGTCGAGGCATGCCTGCGGGCGGTGACCGCCGGCGTGCCCAGCGCGCACGTCATCGACGGTCGAGTCGAACACTGCGTACTGGTCGAGCTTTTCACTGATGCCGGCACCGGCACCAAGGTGGTCTCCGCATGACCGCGACGCAGGCGGTGCAGCAACGCTGGCAGGCCGTGATGATGAACAACTACGGCACTCCAGCCATGGCGCTGGCCAGCGGCGACGGAGCCGTCGTCACCGACGTGGACGGCAAGACCTACGTCGACCTGCTCGGCGGTATCGCGGTCAACGTGCTCGGCCACCGGCATCCCGCCATCATCGAGGCGGTCACCCGGCAGCTGTCCACACTCGGCCACACCTCCAACCTCTACGCCACCGAACCAGGGATCGAGCTGGCCGAGCAGTTGGTGGCCCACCTCGGGGCGGAAGCTCAAGCCCGGGTGTTCTTCTGCAACTCCGGAACCGAGGCCAACGAGGTCGCATTCAAGCTGACCCGGCTGACCGGTCGCACGAAAATAGTTGCGGCACAGGAAGCTTTTCACGGCCGGACGATGGGCTCGCTGGCACTGACCGGCCAGCCGAGTAAACAGGCGCCGTTCGAGCCGCTACCGGGTTACGTCACCCACGTGCCCTACGGCGACGCCGACGCACTGAGCGCCGCGGTCGACGACCACACCGCCGCGGTCTTTCTCGAGCCGATCATGGGGGAGAGCGGTGTCGTCGTGCCGCCCGAGGGATACCTGGCGGCGGCACGCGAGGTCACCGCCCGTCACCAAACGCTGCTGGTGCTCGACGAAGTCCAGACCGGGGTGGGGCGCACCGGCGCGTTTTATGCACACCTGCACGACGGCATCACCCCGGATGTGATCACTCTGGCCAAGGGGTTGGGCGGTGGGCTGCCGATCGGGGCGTGTATTGCGATCGGGCGCGCCGCCGACCTTCTGACTCCTGGCCTGCACGGCAGCACCTTCGGCGGCAACCCCGTGTGCACCGCGGCCGCCCTTGCCGTCCTGAAGGTGCTGGAAGACGAGGACCTGGTGCGTAGCGCCGACACCAAAGGCAAAGCGCTTCGGCACGGTATCGAATCCCTGGGGCATCCACTGATCGACCACGTCCGCGGACGAGGTCTGCTGCAGGGCATCGTGCTGACCGCGCCGTACGCCAAGGACGCCGAAGCGGCGGCCCGCGACGCCGGCTATCTGGTCAATGCGGCCGCCCCCAACGTCATTCGGCTGGCCCCACCCCTGATCATCACGGAATCTCAATTGGACGGGTTCGTCGCCGCCCTTCCAGGCATCCTCGACACAGCCGGAGCCGCACATGGTTAGGCACTTTCTGCGCGACGACGACCTCACGCCGCGCGAACAGGCCGAGGTCCTCGAACTGGCCGCCACGTTGAAGAAAGACCCGTACAGCCGTCGTCCCCTGGAGGGGCCGCGCGGTGTCGCGGTCATCTTCGACAAGAACTCCACCCGCACCAGGTTCTCCTTCGAGATGGGTATCGCCCAGCTCGGCGGACACGCCGTGGTGGTCGACGGGCGCAACACCCAGCTGGGGCGCGACGAGACCCTGGAAGACACCGCACGGGTGTTGTCCCGCTTCGTCGACGCCATCGTGTGGCGCACCTTCGGGCAGGAACGGCTGCAGGTCATGGCCTCCACCGCGTCAGTGCCCGTCGTCAACGCGCTCTCCGACGAGTTCCATCCCTGCCAGGTCCTGGCCGACCTGCAGACCATCGCCGAACGCAAAGGCTCACTGCACGGACTGAAGATGACCTACCTCGGTGACGGCGCCAACAACATGGCCCACTCCCTGATGCTGGGCGGAGTGACCGCCGGCATGCACGTCACCGTCGCGGCACCCGAAGGTTTCACACCCGACCCGGACGTGGTGGCGGCGGCCCGCGCCCGCGGTGCGGAGACCGGGGGCGCGGTGACAGTCACCGCTGACGCCGACGCGGGCGCGGCCGGCGCCGACGTCCTGGTCACCGACACCTGGGTGTCGATGGGCCAGGAGGACGACGGGCTGGACCGTGTCAAGCCGTTCCGGCCGTTCCAGGTCAACCAGCGCCTGCTCACTTTGGCCAACCCCGATGCCCTTGTGCTGCATTGCCTTCCGGCGCACCGCGGTGACGAGATCACCGACGAGGTGATCGACGGCCCGGCCAGTGCCGTGTGGGATGAGGCCGAAAACCGCCTGCACGCCCAGAAGGCGCTGCTGGTGTGGCTGCTGGAGCGCTCGCGATGACGGCCAAGGCGGCACCCGAGGTCAGCGCCAACCGCGCCGGCCGGCAGGCGCGCATCGTCGCGATCCTGTCCACTGCCGAGGTGCGCAGCCAGAGCGAACTGGCCGCCCGGCTGGCCGCCGAAGGCATCGAGGTCACCCAGGCCACCCTGTCACGCGACCTCGAGGAACTCGGCGCGATCAAGCTGCGCGGCGCCGACGGCGGCGTCGGCGTCTACGTCGTGCCCGAAGACGGCAGTCCCGTCCGCGGGGTCGCCGGCGGCACCGGACGGCTCTCCCGGCTGCTCGGTGAGCTGCTGGTTTCCACGGATGCCAGCGCGAACCTGGCGGTGCTGCGCACCCCGCCCGGCGGGGCCCACTATCTGGCCAGCGCGATCGACCGCGCGGCGTTACCGTACGTCGTCGGCACGATCGCCGGTGACGACACGGTGTTCGTGGTGGCCCGCGAACCGATGAGCGGCGCCGAATTGGCTTCTGCGCTGGAAGAACTTAAGTAGATCTCAAATACACTGCTGCAGACTTTGCACAAGCAAAAGGAGAACTGTTCATGTCAGAGCGCGTCATCCTGGCGTATTCCGGCGGCCTGGACACCTCGGTGGCCATCAGCTGGATAGGCAAGGAGACCGGCCGCGAGGTCGTTGCGGTGGCGATCGACCTCGGCCAGGGCGGCGAGGACATGGAGGTGGTGCGCCAGCGGGCAATGGACTGCGGCGCCGTGGAAGCCGTCGTCGTCGACGCCCGCGACGAGTTCGCCGAGGGCTACTGCCTGCCGACCATCCTCAACAATGCGCTGTACATGGACCGCTACCCGCTGGTGTCGGCCATCAGCCGGCCACTGATCGCCAAGCATCTGGTGGCCGCGGCGCGCGAACATGGCGGCAGCATCGTCGCGCACGGCTGCACCGGCAAAGGCAATGACCAGGTCCGTTTCGAGGTCGGCTTCGCCTCGCTGGCACCGGATCTCGAGGTGCTGGCGCCGGTCCGCGACTACGCGTGGACGCGGGAGAAAGCGATCGCCTTCGCCGAAGAGAACGCCATCCCGATCAACGTCACCAAGCGCTCGCCGTTCTCCATCGACCAGAACGTCTGGGGCCGCGCCGTCGAAACCGGGTTCCTCGAGCACTTGTGGAACGCCCCCACCAAGGACGTCTACTCCTACACCGAGGACCCGACCGTCAACTGGAATACCCCCGACGAGGTGATCATCGGTTTCGAGCAGGGCACGCCGGTCACCATCGACGGCAGACGGGTGACCGTGTTGCAGGCCATCGAGGAGCTCAACCGCCGGGCCGGGGCTCAAGGTGTCGGGCGCCTCGACGTCGTCGAGGACCGGCTGGTGGGCATCAAGAGCCGCGAAATCTACGAGGCCCCGGGTGCGATGGTGCTGATCACCGCGCACGCCGAGCTCGAACACGTCACGCTGGAACGCGAGCTCGGCCGGTTCAAGCGGCACACCGATCAGCGCTGGGCCGAGCTGGTATACGACGGCCTGTGGTACTCGCCGCTGAAGGTGGCTCTGGAGAGTTTCGTGGCCACCACCCAGGAGCACGTCACCGGGGAGATCAGGCTGGTGCTGCACGGCGGCCACATCGCGGTCAACGGCCGCCGCAGCGCCGAGTCGCTTTACGACTTCAACCTGGCCACCTACGACGAGGGCGACACCTTCGACCAGTCGATGGCCAAGGGCTTCGTGTATGTGCACGGTTTGTCGTCGAAGCTGTCTGCCCGCCGGGACATGCGGTGACTTTCCTCCCGCGAGCAGACACAAACTCGCACGATTTAGCCGCTCAGAGTGCGAGTTTGTGTCTGCTCGCGAGGCAGAGGTGCCCCCAGCTCGCGAGGCAGAGGTGACCCCGTGAGCACCAATGAGGGGTCGCTGTGGGGCGGCCGGTTCGCCGGTGGGCCGTCCGAAGCACTCGCCGCGCTGAGCAAATCCACGCATTTCGACTGGGTGTTGGCGCCCTACGACATCACCGCGTCCCGGGCGCACGCGATGGTGCTCTACCACGCGGGCCTGCTGACCGAAGAACAGCGCGACGGCCTGCTGGTCGGCCTGGACAGCCTCGCCGAAGATGTGGCCGACGGTAGCTTCGGCCCGGTCGTCACCGACGAGGACGTGCACGCCGCGCTGGAGCGCGGCCTGATCGACCGGGTGGGGCCGGATCTGGGCGGCCGGCTGCGGGCCGGGCGCTCCCGCAACGACCAGGTGGCCACCCTGTTCCGGATGTGGCTGCGCGACGCGGTGCGCCGGGTCGCCGACGGGGTACTCGAGGTCGTCGCGGCACTCGCCGAACAGGCCGGCACCCATCCGACCGCGATCATGCCGGGCAAAACCCACATGCAGTCCGCCCAGCCGATCCTGCTGGCACACCACCTGTTGGCCCATGCGCACCCGTTGCTGCGCGACGTGGACCGCATCGTCGACTTCGACAAGCGCGCCGCCATTTCCCCGTACGGATCCGGCGCCCTGGCCGGATCGTCCCTGGGGCTGGATCCCGACGCGATCGCCGCGGAACTGGGTTTCACCGCCGCCGCGGAGAATTCCGTGGACGCCACCGCGGCCCGGGATTTCGCCGCCGAAGCGGCGTTCGTGTTCGCCATGATCGCGGTCGATCTGTCGCGGCTGGCCGAGGACATCATCCTCTGGAGTTCGACCGAGTTCGGCTACGTGACTCTGCACGACTCCTGGTCCACCGGCAGCTCGATCATGCCGCAGAAGAAGAACCCCGATATCGCCGAACTGGCCCGCGGCAAGTCCGGGCGGCTGATCGGCAACCTGACCGGGCTGCTGGCGACGCTGAAGGCCCAGCCCCTGGCATATAACCGTGACCTGCAGGAAGACAAGGAGCCGGTGTTCGACTCGGTGGCCCAGCTGGAGCTGGTGCTGCCGGCGATGGCCGGGCTGGTCGGCAGCCTGACGTTCCATGTCGACCGGATGGCGGCGCTGGCGCCGGCCGGCTACACCCTGGCCACCGACATCGCCGAATGGCTGGTACGCCAAGGTGTGGCATTCCGGTCGGCGCATGAGGCCGCCGGCGCCGCGGTGAAGGCCGCGGAGCAGCGCGGCGTCGGGCTGCAGGAATTGACCGACGACGAGCTGGCCGCCATCAGCCCCGAGCTCACTCCCAGCGTCCGCGACGTGCTCACCATCGAAGGATCGGTGTCCTCCCGTGACGCGCGAGGGGGTACCGCACCGGTCCGGGTCGCCGATCAACTGCTCGCCGTCACCGAGGTAGCGGGCCGCCTGCGACAGCAGCTGCGCGGCTGAGCGGCGCGCCGCTCTTTTTGCCGGGCAGCTTGGCCGCGACTAAACTTCCTGCTCTACGCGCTTCTGTTGAACTTTCGACTGAACGATGCGGCCTCGATGTTCGTGCAAAAGGGGTGGGACCAATGAGTGTCATCGCAGGTGTCTTCGGTGCCCTGCCGCCCTACCGCTATTCGCAGCAGGAACTCACCGACATGTTCGTCAGCATTCCCGAGTTCGAGGAATACGAGGACATCGTCCGGCAGCTGCATGCCAACGGGAAAGTCAACAGCCGCCACCTGGTCTTGCCGCTGGAGCAGTACCCGCGGTTGAACGACTTCGGTGAGGCGAACGACATCTTCATCGACAAGGCGGTGGACCTGGGCGTCGAGGCGCTGATGGGTGCGCTCGACGAGGCCGGACTGCGCCCCGAAGACCTCGACGTGCTCATCACCACCACGGTCACCGGTCTGGCGGTGCCGTCGCTGGACGCCCGGATCGCCGGACGGGTGGGGCTGCGCCCCGACGTGCGACGGGTGCCCCTGTTCGGACTGGGTTGCGTGGCAGGGGCGGCCGGGGTGGCCCGGCTGCACGACTATCTGCGGGGTGCCCCGGACGGCATCGCGGCCCTGGTCTCGGTCGAGCTGTGTTCCCTCACCTTCCCCGGCTACAAGCCGTCGGTGGCCGGCCTGGTGGGCAGCGCACTGTTCGCCGACGGTGCCGGCGCGGTCGTCGCGGTGGGAGAGCGGCGCGCCGCCGAGGTAGGCGCCGGCGGGCCGAGCGTCATCGATTCGCGCGGCCACCTCTATCCAGATTCGTTGCGCACCATGGGATTCGATGTCGGAGCCGGTGGCTTCGAGCTCGTCTTGTCCAAGGATGTGGCGGCCGTGGTCGAACAGTATCTGCGCACCGACGTCACCGGTTTCCTGGCCGAGCACGGCCTGACCACCGCTGACATCGGCGCGTGGGTGACTCATCCCGGCGGGCCCAAGATCATCGAGGCGATCACCGAGACCCTCAACCTGCCGCAGGAGGCTTTGGAACTCACCTGGCGCTCCCTGGGCGAGATCGGCAACCTGTCGTCGGCGTCGGTGCTGCACGTGCTGCGTGACACCCTCGCCAAGCCACCGCCCAGTGGCAGCCCCGGACTGATGATCGCGATGGGTCCTGGCTTCTGTTCCGAGCTGGTCCTGTTGCGCTGGCACTGAATCCCGTGAGCACTCAAGACGAGCTCATTGCCGCCCTCCGCAGATCTCTCAAGGAAAACGAGCGGCTCAAGCGCGAGAACCGCGATTACCTGACCCGGGCCACGGAGCCGATTGCGTTGGTGGGCATGGCCTGTCGTTATCCAGGTGGGGTGGACACCCCGGAGGCTCTCTGGGAGATGGTGGCGGCCGGGCGCGACGTGGTCACCGAATTCCCGGGCGACCGGGGCTGGGACCTGGCCGGGCTGTTCGACCCCGACCCGGACGCCGTCGGCAAGTCCTACACCCGCTCGGGCGGTTTCCTGACCGACGTCGCGGGCTTCGACGCGCAGTTCTTCGGGATCGCGCCCAGCGAGGTGCTGGCGATGGATCCCCAGCAGCGGTTGCTGCTCGAGGTTTCGTGGGAGGCGTTGGAGCGCAGTGGGATCGATCCACTGACCCTGCGCGGTTCGTCGACGGGTGTATTCGCCGGGATATTTCACGGCTCCTACGGCGGTCAGGGCCGCGTGCCCGGAGAGTTGGAGCGGTACGGGTTGCGTGGCTCGACGCTCAGTGTGGCGTCGGGCCGCGTGGCCTACGTGCTCGGCCTGGAAGGTCCTGCGGTATCGGTGGATACGGCGTGTTCGTCGTCGCTGGTGGCACTGCATCTGGCGGTGCAGTCGCTGCGGTCGGGGGAGTGCGACCTGGCGCTGGTGGGCGGCGTGACGGTGATGGCCACCCCGGCCATGTTCATCGAATTCAGCCGGCAGCGCGCGCTTTCCGCCGACGGTCGGTGCAAGGCGTATGCCGGCGCCGCCGACGGGACCGCGTTCGCCGAGGGCGCCGGCGCTCTCGTCGTCGAGCGATTGGCCGATGCCCGCCGGTTGGGTCACCCGGTGCTGGCCGTGGTGCGTGGCTCGGCGGTCAATCAGGACGGCGCCTCCAACGGCCTTGCCACACCGAACGGTCCGTCCCAGCAGCGGGTGATTCGCGCCGCACTGGCCGGCGCCCGCCTCAGCACGGCGGACGTGGACGTCGTCGAGGGCCACGGAACGGGCACCACGCTCGGGGATCCGATTGAGGCGCAGGCTATTTTGGCGACCTACGGCCAGGATCGCGATGAGCCGCTGTGGCTGGGGTCGATCAAGTCGAACATGGGTCACACGTCGGCGGCGGCGGGCGTCGCGGGTGTCATGAAGATGACACTGGCGATGCAGCATGCGGTGCTGCCGCAGACGCTGCATGTCGATGTGCCGACGCCGCACGTGGATTGGTCGGCCGGCGCGGTGTCGTTGTTGACCGAACAGCGGCCCTGGCCGGAGCGCGGACGGCCGCGCCGGGCCGCGGTGTCGTCGTTCGGGATCAGTGGGACCAACGCGCATGTGATCCTGGAACAACCGGTCGTCATCGACATACCCGGGGACACACCCGGGGACACACCCGAGCCGACGAGCCGCGTGGTGCCGTGGGTGCTGTCGGCGCGCTCTCCCGAGGCGCTGGCCAACCAGGCCCGCCGGCTGTCGGCGCACGTGACAACCAGCGGTGTGCGGCCGGTGGACGTCGGCTGGTCGCTGATCAGCACGCGCTCCCTGTTCGACCACCGCGCGGTGGTGCTCGGCACCGACCCCGCCGAGTTCATCGATGGACTCACCGGTCTGGCGGCCGGCGACGCGGGTCCCAACGTCACCGTCGGACGAGCCCGGCCGGTGGGCAAAACGGTGTTCGTCTTCCCGGGCCAGGGTTCGCAGTGGGCCGGCATGGGGCTTGAATTGCTGGACAGCTCACCGGTATTCGCTGACCAGCTGCAGCGCTGCGAGAAGGCCCTGCGGGAGCACGTGGACTGGTCGCTCATCGACGTGATCCGCTCCGCGCCGGGCGCACCAGCGCTGGACCGGGTCGACGTGGTGCAACCGGCGCTGTGGGCGCTCATGGTGTCGCTCGCCGAATTGTGGCGGTCCCTCGGTGTCACCCCGGACGTGGTGGTCGGCCACTCGCAGGGCGAGATCGCGGCCGCCTACGTGGCCGGCGCGCTGTCGCTGGAGGATGCCGCCACAGTGGTGGCGCTGCGCAGCCGGTTGCTGAGGCAGTTGTCCGGCGCCGGTGGCATGGCTTCACTGGCTCTCGGTCTCGACGACGTCGAGCAGCTGCTGGTGCCCTGGACGGACCGGTTGAGTATCGCTGCGGTCAACGGGGTTTCGTCGATCGTCGTGTCCGGCGACGTGAACGCCGTCGCCGAACTGGTGAGCCGATGCGACATGCAGGGCATCCGCGCACGGCGTATCGACGTCGACTATGCGTCGCACTCTTTCCACGTCGACGCCATCCGCGACGACCTCGCCGCCGCACTCAAAGACATCGCACCGCGCTCGTCGCCGGTGGCGTTCTACTCGACCGTGACCGGCGCGCTGCTGGACACCGCCGCGTTGGACGCCGACTACTGGTACCAGAGTCTCAGGCAGACAGTCCAATTCGAACCTGCCGTGCGTGCTGCTGCGGCCGCCGGCTGCAAGGTCTTCATCGAATCGAGCCCACACCCGGTGTTGATCGCCGGCATCGAGGAGACACTGGGTCCGGAGCAGTCCGTGATCGTCCCGTCGTTGGGCCGCAACGACGGAGCGCTGCAACGATTCTGGCTGTCGGCGGCGCAGGCTCAGGTGGCCGGGGTGGCGGTGGACTGGACGCCGGTGTTCGAGGGTGCGCGCCGGGTCGCGTTGCCCACTTACGGTTTCGTGCGGCGCCGCTTCTGGCTGACCGAGTCGGGCGATCACGATGTGCGCCGCGCCGGGCTGGTGGGCGCCGCGCACGACCTGCTGGGTGCTGTCGTCGAACGGCCCGACTCGGGCGGGCTGGTGTTGACGGGGCAGTTGTCCGTGTCGGCCCAGCCGTGGTTGGCCGATCACGCGGTGACCGGCACCGTGCTGTTCCCCGGCGCTGGCCTGGTGGAGCTGGCCCTGCGCGCCGGTGAGGAGGCCGGCTGCCCGCTGCTGGAGGAGTTGACATTGTCGACACCGTTGACGCTGCCCGCCCAGGGTGCGGTGCGCGTGCAAGTGGTGGTGGGGGCCGCCGACGATGCGGGCAACCGGGAGATCTCGGTGTACTCCCTCGGATCCGGTTCAAAGTGGACGGAGCACGCCACCGGCACTCTGGGGACGAATCCGCCCGCCCCGCAGGCGGATCTGTCCGAGTGGCCGCCCGCCGGCGCGGTGGCCGTCGATCTTGCGGATGCCTACCCACGATTGGCCCGCCGCGGCTACCAGTACGGCCCGGCTTTCCATGGCCTGCAGGCGATGTGGCAGTCGCCCGACCACATCTTCGCCGAAATCACGCTGCCCGGCGGACTCACCACCACCGGGTTCGGCATCCATCCGGCGTTGCTGGACGCCGCACTCCATGCGCTGGGGGTGGCCGGCGAGCACGGTGCGACGGTGCTGCCGTTCTCCTGGCAGGGGGTGTCTTTGCACGCCTCCGGTGCCGCTCGGCTGCGTGTCCGCATCACCCGCGCCGGCACCGACTCCGTGGCCCTGGACCTGGCCGATCCGTGGGGCCTACCGGTGCTGACGGTGCGCGAACTGGCCTTCCGCCCGCTGGTCGCCGGGTCGCTTGCGGCAGCTGGAGGCGGCGATGCCGGTTTGTTCCAGATCCAGTGGACGCCCGTCGCCCCCGCGGCCTCGGATGGGGCGCCGATGACGGTGTGGCAGCCGCTGTCCGAGGGAGGCCCACCCGAGTCGGTGTATCCGGCCACCCACGCGGCGCTGAGCCGGCTGCAGTCCTGGCTGGCCGGTGACGACCGTGGCGTCCTGGTTGTGCAAACCCACGGCGCCGTCGGGTTGGCCGGGGAAGACGTTTCGGACCTGGCGGGTGCGGCGGTGTGGGGTCTGGTGCGTTCGGCTCAGGCAGAGCACCCCGGGCGGGTGATCCTGCTCGACTCCGACGGCTCGCTGGACGCAGGCGAACTGATCGGTTGGGATGAGCCGCAACTGGTGGTGCGTCAGGGGGTCGCGTACCAGGCACGCCTGAAGCCGGCCGAATCATCGGCGCTGGAACTACCCGCACCGCAGCAGCAGTGGCGACTGGTCACCGGCGGCGGCGGCACGCTGGACGACGTCCGGGTGGACCCGCTCGACACGGCGGAGTTGGCCCCCGGGCAGCTGCGGGTCGCGGTGGCCGCGGTGGGGGTGAACTTCCGGGATGTGCTGGTGGCGTTGGGCATGTATCCCGGCGGCGGCGAGTTGGGGGTCGAAGGCGCCGGCGTGGTCACCGAGGTCGGGCCCGGTGTGCGGGATATCGCAGTCGGTGACGCGGTGCTCGGTTTACTGGGTGTGGTGGGGCCGGAAGCGGTGGTAGATCGGCGATTGGTGGCGGCGGTACCGGCGGGCTGGTCAATGCCGCAGGCCGCCGGAGTGCCGGTGGTGTTCCTGACCGCGTGGTACGGATTGTCGGTGCTGGGGGCGGCCAAGGCCGGTGAGCGGGTGCTGGTGCACGCGGGCACCGGCGGGGTGGGGATGGCCGCGGTGCAACTCGCCCGGTACTGGGGTCTGGAGGTCTTCGCCACCGCCAGCCGCGGTAAGTGGGACACGTTGCGCGCCATGGGTTTCGACGATGACCACATTGGTGATTCGCGGACGCTGGACTTCGAGGATAAGTTCCGGGTGGCCACCGGTGGTGCCGGTGTCGACCTGGTGCTCAACTCGCTCGCCGGGGAGTTCGTCGACGCCTCGCTTCGGCTGCTGGCGCCGGGCGGACGTTTCATCGAGATGGGGAAGACCGACCTTCGTGACCCCCAGGATATCGCGCAACGCGGAATCGCTTATCGCGCATTCGATCTGATCGAGGCGGGGCCAGACCTCACCGCTGAGATGCTGGCCGGGGTGATGGCACTGTTCGACGCCGGGCTGTTGAACACACTGCCGTTCAAGACCTTTGACGTCCAGCGGGTTCGTCAGGCGTATCGGTACGTCAGTCAGGCCCGGCACACCGGCAAGGTGGTGCTGACCCTCGACCCGCTCGCCACCGGCACCGCGCTGATCACCGGTGGCACCGGAATGGCGGGCGCGGCCCTGGCCCGCCACCTTGTTTCCCGTCACCGGGTACCCAGCATTGTGCTGGTGAGCCGCTCCGGTGCGCGGGCTCCGGACACCTCGGACTTGGTGGCGGAGTTGCGCGCGGCCGGCGCGCAGGTGTCGGTGGCGTCCGCCGATGTGGCCGACCGGGACGCCGTCGCCGAATTGCTGTCGCAGATACCGCAGCGGTTCCCGCTGCGGGCGGTGATCCACGCCGCCGGAGTTCTCGATGACGGGTTGATCGCGACGCTGACTCCCGAGCGGCTGGATGCGGTATTGCGGGCCAAGGTCGACGGAGCTTGGCATCTGCACGAACTCACCCGTGACCTGGATCTGTCTGCGTTCGTGATGTTCTCGTCGATGGCCGGCATCCTGGGTACCGCCGGCCAGGGAAACTATGCGGCGGCCAACAGCTTCCTCGACGCGCTGGCCGAGCACCGTCGGGGACTGGGATTGCCCGCCACATCCGTGGCGTGGGGGTTGTGGGAACAGGCCAGCGCGATGACACGACACCTGGGGGACCGTGACAAGGCCCGGATGAGCCGGCTCGGCCTGGCGACGCTCTCCACGGGTCAGGCGCTGAATTTGTTCGACGCAGCCCTGCTCGCCGAGCCCGCCGTCGTCGTCGCCACCCGGGTGGACACCGCCGCACTCAGTGACCACGCGCCCACTCTGCTCGGTGATCTGGTCCGCCGCCCCGTCCGGAGGACGTTTGCGGCAGCGGAGGTTTCGACGATTGGCCTGGCCGCGCGGCTTTCCGGGCTCACCTCCGAACAGCGTCACCGCGAACTCATCGACGTGGTGTGCAGCAATGCGGCAACGGTGCTGGGCCGCTCCGGAACCGCCGACATCGGCGCCCAGCGCGCCTTCCAGGAAATGGGTTTCGACTCGCTGACGGCCGTCGAATTACGCAATCGTCTCAAAACCGCCACCGGCCTGACGCTTTCGCCAACCCTGATCTTCGATTACCCCAGTCCCAGCGCGCTGGCCGCGCATCTCGACGACCGATTGTCCGGCCCCACGGGAGACGCCGACCCGTCGGCGCGCTTCGAAGACCTCGCCCGTGAGCTGGACACCCTTGTCCGTCAGACCGATTGGAGCACCGAAGAACGAGCGAAGCTGGCCCACCGGCTGCACGATGTCCTGGCCGACCTGGCACTCGACGACGATCTCGCGGCGGCCAGTGAGAGCGAACTCTTCGCCATCCTCGACGAAGAACTCGAATCCTGAGAAACCAAGGAACATCAGTGGACGCCACCAAGCAGGTCGACTACCTGAAACGCCTGACCGCGGATCTGCGCCGCACCCGGCGGCGCCTGTCCGAGTTGGAGGAGAGGCTCTCCGAGCCGGTGGCCGTGGTGGGCATGAGTTGCCGTTACCCCGGTGGTGCGGATTCCCCGGAAGCGCTGTGGCAGTTGCTGATTGACGGTCGCGACGGCGTCGCAGACTTTCCGGCGGACCGCGGCTGGGATGTCGAGGGGATGTATGACCCCGACCCCGATGCGCTCGGGAAGACCTATACCCGGCGCGGCAGTTTTCTCCAAGATGCCGGCGACTTCGATGCGGGGTTTTTCGGTATCGGGCCCAACGAAGCTCTCGCCATGGATCCCCAGCAGCGGGTGCTGCTCGAAGTGTCGTGGGAAGCGCTGGAGCGGGCCGGCATCGATCCGACCTCGTTGCGGGGCAGCGCCACCGGCGTGTTCGCCGGGGTGATCCACGCCGGCTATGGCGGGGAAGTCAAGGGTGAGCTGGAGGGTTACGGTCTCACCGGCTCCACGCTGAGCGTGGCGTCGGGCCGGGTGGCCTACGTGCTGGGTCTGGAGGGCCCGGCGGTGTCGGTGGACACGGCGTGTTCGTCGTCGCTGGTGGCGCTGCACCTGGCCGCGCAGTCGTTACGTTCCGGGGAGTGTGATCTGGCGCTGGTGGGCGGGGTCACCGTGATGGCCACGCCCGGCGGATTCGTGGAGTTCAGCAGGCAGCGCGCGCTGGCCGCCGACGGCCGCTGCAAGGCGTACGCGGCAGCGGCGGACGGAACGTCGTGGGCCGAGGGCGCCGGCGTGCTGGTGGTGGAGCGGCTGGCCGATGCGCAACGGCTGGGCCATGAAGTGTTGGCGGTGGTGCGTGGTTCGGCGGTCAATCAGGACGGCGCCTCCAACGGGCTCACCGCGCCGAACGGGCCGTCCCAGCAGCGGGTGATCCGGGCTGCGCTGGCCAGCGCGCGCCTCGGCGTGGCCGATGTCGACGTGGTCGAAGGCCACGGGACCGGGACCATGCTCGGCGATCCGATTGAGGCGCAAGCGATCTTGGCGACGTACGGCCAGGATCGTCAGGAACCGCTGTGGCTGGGCTCGATCAAGTCCAACCTCGGTCATTCGTCCGCGGCGGCGGGGGTGGCCGGGGTGATCAAGATGGTGCTGGCGATGCGGCACGGGGTGATGCCGAAGACGTTGCACGTGGATGCGCCCACCCCGCACGTGGATTGGTCGGCGGGAGCGGTGTCGTTGCTCACCGAGGCGCGGCCGTGGCCGGCGCCCGGCCGGCCGCGGCGGGCGGGTGTCTCATCCTTCGGAATCAGCGGCACCAACGCGCACGTCATCCTGGAACAGGCTCCGGCGCCGGAAGTCGTTGCCCCGGAACCGTTCACCGGTCCCGTCCCGTGGGTGCTGTCGGCACGTTCGCCGGCCGCCCTGGCCAATCAGGCCCGGCGGTTGCTGGCGCACATCCGCTCCGACGCGGAAGTCCGTCCCCTGGATGTGGGCTGGTCGCTGGTGAGCACCCGCTCGCTGTTCGAGCACCGGGCCGTGGTGGTGGGTACCGAACGCGCACAGTTCCAGGAGGCGCTGGCTGGACTGGCCGCCGGCCAGCCGTCCCGGGATGTCGTGGTGGGCCGGACCCGTCCGGTGGGCCAGACGGCATTCGTATTCCCGGGGCAGGGCGCGCAATACCTGGACATGGGCCGGGCGCTGCATGAGCGGTTCCCGGTCTTCGCCAAGGCCTTCGACGCGGCGACCGACGCGCTGAACGGACACCTCAGGCTGCCGCTGCAACAGGTCATCTGGGGTACCGACGCCGCGCTGCTGGAGAGCACCGAGTTCGCCCAGCCGGCGCTGTTCGCCGTCGAGGTGGCGTTGGCGGCGCTGCTGCAATCCTGGGATGTGGTCCCCGATTTGGTTCTCGGGCACTCGGTCGGCGAGATCGCGGCCGCACACGTGGCCGGGGTGTTCTCACTCGAGGATGCGGCGCGGCTGGTCGCGGTCCGCGGGCGCCTGATGGCCGCGCTGCCGGCCGGCGGTGTGATGGTCGCGGTGGCGGCCAGTGAGGCGGAGGCGCTCGCGGAGCTGGGACCCGGTGCCGGCATCGCCGCCGTGAACGCAGCTGAATCGGTGGTGGTTTCGGGTGAGCAGGCCGCGGTGGACGCGGCTGTACAGGCGCTGGCCGCCCGTGGCCGGCGGGTGCACCGGCTCGCCGTCTCCCACGCGTTCCATTCGGCACTGATGGAACCCATCCTCACCGAGTTCGCGGCGGCACTCGCCGGGATGGCCGTGTCGCCGCCGCGGATCAGCCTGCTGTCCAACGTCTCCGGTCAACTGGCCGGACCCGGGTACGGGTCCGCTGACTACTGGGCTGAGCACGTGCGCGAGCCGGTGCGGTTCGCCGACAGCGTGCGCCTGGCGGAATCGTTGGGGGCCAAGGTCTTCGTCGAGGTCGGCCCCAGCGGCGGACTGATGACCCTGGCCGAGCAGTCCCTGGCGGCGGAGCCGGTGGCGGCCACCTTACTGGTCAAAGACCGTCCCGAAGTCGATTCGCTGTTGGTCGCCCTCGGCCGGTTGTTCACCGCCGGTGTCGGCGTGCAGTGGCGCGAGGCGTTCGCCGGCCTCGGAGCTCAGCGGGTGGCGTTGCCGACCTACGGCTTTGCCCGCCAGCACTTCTGGTTGGCCGAGCTGGGTGTGGGGCCGGCCCAGTTGGCCACCGTCGGCCTGGCCGGCAGTGGCCATCCGCTGCTGGGTGTGGTGGTGGAACGGCCCGACGTCGGTGGTGTGGTGTTGAGCGGTTCGCTGTCACCCGCGGTGCAAGGGTGGTTGGCCGATCACGTCGTCAGCGGGGTGGTGCTCTATCCGGGCGCCGGGTTCGTGGAGCTGGTGCTGCGGGCCGGCGACGAGGCCGGCGCCCCGGTCATCGAGGAGTTGACCCTGTTGGCCCCGCTGGTGTTACCGGCCGGCGGCGCGGTGCCGGTACAGGTCGTGGTCGCGGCGGCCGATGACACCGGTCGCCGCGGCGTCTGGGTGTATTCGGCTGCAAGGGAAGCGGATTCGTGGGTGTTGCACGCCGAGGGCATCCTCGGCCCCGGCACCCTCCGGGGCGGAGCGGACCTGTCGGCCTGGCCTCCGGTCGGCGCGCGGGCGGTCGACGTTTCGGGGGTGTACGAGCAACTGGCAGCGCGCGGCTACGGCTACGGGCGGGCGTTCCAGGGTGTGCGGGCGGTATGGCGGCGCGGACGCGAGGTCTTCGCCGAGGTAGCTGCGCCCGAAGGGGTGAACGTGCGGCGCTTCGGAATTCACCCCGCGCTACTGGATGCCGCGCTGCACGCGTGGGGACTGGTGCAGGGCGGAGAGCAGCTGGCATTGCCGTTCTCCTGGCAGGGGGTGACGCTGCATGCCGCGGGCTCGTCTCGGCTGCGAGTTCGCCTGGCACCCACCGGCGACGGTTCGGTGTCGGTGGAGCTGGCCGATTCTTCGGGCCTGCCGGTGCTGTCCGTGCGGGAGTTGGTGGTGCGCGCGGTCTCCGAGCAGGCGTTGCTGGCTGCGGCGCCGGTGGGTGCCAAACCGGGCGGCGGGCTGCTCGAGGTGATGTGGACACCGTTGCCGCACCACGGTGCTGACGCCATGACCGTGAAGTCGGTCTGGAGGCCGCAGCCGGATGCGGACCTGCCGGGGGCGGTGTCGGATGCCGCGCACCGGGCACTGCGGGCGCTACAGGAGCATCTGAGCTCCGACGGGGTACTGGCCGTCGTGACGCATGGTGCGACAGCACTGGCCAACGAGGCAGTGTCCGACCTGGCGGGCGCGGCGGTGTGGGGCCTGGTGCGTTCGGCTCAGGCCGAGCACCCGGGCCGGATCGTGCTGATCGATTCCGACGACTCGGTGCCGGTCGGGGAGGCGCTGAGGCAAGGGGAGCCGCAACTGATCGTGCGGTCGGGCACGGTGTACGGCGCTCGACTGGTGCGCGCGTCCTCGTCGGTGCTGGAACTGCCGGAGGGCTTGTGGCGGTTGGGCGCCGGAGCCGGGGGGACGCTGGAGGAGCTGACCGCCCGGCCTTGTGAGCGGATGGAAGTGGGCGCGGGACAGGTCCGGGTTGCCGTGGGGGCGGTAGGCGTCAACTTCCGCGATGTGATGCTGGCACTGGGTATGTATCCCGGTTCCGCGGACCTCGGGGTCGAGGGTGCCGGGCTGGTCGTGGAGGTGGGCCCCGGTGTCACCGAGTTGTCGGTCGGCGACGCCGTGATGGGTCAACTGGGCGCGGCGGCGTCCGAAGCGGTCGTGGATCAGCGGATCGTGACGGCGGTACCGGCGGGCTGGTCGTTGGCCACCGCCGCCAGCGTGCCGGTGGTGTTCTTGACGGCGCTCTACGGCCTGTCGGTGTTAGGTGGACTCCGGGCCGGTGAGCGGGTTTTGGTTCACGCCGGTGCGGGCGGGGTAGGCATGGCCGCGATCCAGTTGGCGCGGCACTGGGGGTGCGAAGTTTTCGCCACGGCCAGCCGGGGCAAGTGGGATACGTTGCGGGCCATGGGTTTCGACGACGACCACATCGGCGATTCCCGGACCCTGGACTTCGAGGAGAAGTTCCGGGCGGTCACCGGCGGCGACGGGGTGCACGTCGTGCTCAACTCGCTGGCCGGCGAGTTCCTGGACGCGTCGTTGCGGCTGACGTCCCCGGGCGGACGGTTCCTGGAGATGGGCAAGACCGATGTCCGCGACCCGCAAGTCGTCGCAGCACAGCATCGCGGGGTTCGTTATCAGGCGTTCGACCTGTTCGAGGCCGGGCCCGACCTGATGGCGCAGATGTACGGCGAGATACTGGGACTGATGCGCGCCGGAGCGCTGAAACCCTTGCCGATCACGGTTTTCGATGTACGACGAGTGCAGCAGGCGTATCGATTCGTCAGCCAGGCCCGCCACGTGGGCAAGGTGGTGCTGACGGTGCCGAACGGGCCTGCGGGCGCGCAGTCGCCGCTTAGCGGTGCCTCGGTGGTGATCACCGGTGGTACCGGAATGGCCGGTGCGGCGGTGGCCCGGCACCTGGTGGACCGCTACGGAGTGGCGCATGTGGTGCTGGTCAGCCGCTCCGGTCGACGGGCCGACGGTGCGGACGAACTGGTGGCCGCCCTGGAACAGGCCGGGGCGCAGGTGACGGTCGCGGACTGCGACATCACCGACCGGGCCGCCACCGCCGCGATGCTCGAACAGATACCGGATGAGTTCCCCTTGAAGGGCGTGTTCCATGCGGCCGGCGTCACCGACGACACGGTCATCACCTCGTTGACCCCCGAGCGGCTCGACGCGGTACTCCGGGTCAAAGTGGACGGTGCGTGGAATCTGCACGAGCTCACCCGCCGGTCGAATCTGGTTGCTTTCGTGACGTTTTCGTCGCTCGCCGGCATCGTCGGCAGTCCGGGGCAGGGCAACTACGCCGCGGCCAACGCCTTCCTGGACGGGCTGGCGAGCTATCGCCGCGAACAGGGTCTCCCCGCCAACTCGATCGCGTGGGGCCTGTGGGAAGAGGTCAGCGCGCTGACCCGTCACCTCGGCGAGCGTGACCTTGCCCGGATGAAGCAGGTCGGATTGTCGCCCCTGCCGACCGACCAGGCACTCGCGTTGCTCGATGCCGCCCTGCTCGCCGATCACCCGGTGGCCGTGGCCGCCCGGCTGAACACGACCGCCCTGACCAGCGAGGCCGACCTGCCGCCGCTCTGGCATGAGCTGGTCACCCGCCCCAGCCGGCGCGTCATCGATGCCGCCGACACCTCCGCGGCGGCCGCCGGCATGGTGGAGCGGTTGCATACGCTACCGCCCGAGCAACGTCAGCGGGCCCTGACCGAGTTGATATCAACAAGCGCCGCAACGGTTCTGGGCCACAGCAGTGCCGTCGACATCGACGGCCAGCGGGCCTTCCAGGAACTCGGGTTCGACTCACTGACCGCCGTCGAGCTGCGTAACCGCCTCAAGGCCGCGACCGGGCTGACGCTGTCGCCCACCCTGATCTTCGACTACCCGACCCCCGCCGCGCTGGCCGAATACCTGGCGGATCAGCTGGCCACCAGTGCGCCGGCACCCAGCGAGCAGCCGAACCCGTTGGACCGCTTCAACGACATCAGCACCGAGCTCGACGCCCTGGTCCACCAACCCGAGTTGACCGCCGACGAGAAAGCCCAGATCGCCACCAAGCTGCGCGCCCTCGTCGCCGACCTGACGTCGGCCCACGACCAATCCGCGAGTATCAGCAGCAGCGAGCTCGCGGCACTTCTCGACGACGACTTCACCCCGTAGGCCGCCGTGCAACCGACTGACATCGCCATCATCGGTGTTGCGTGCAGATTCCCGGGGGCCGCCAACCCGCGCGAGTTCTGGACGCTGCTGCGCGAGGGACGTGAGGTCATCGAACCCCTCTCTGAGGTAGCCGATTTCGATGCCGAGTTCTTCAACCTGTCGCCCCGCGAAGCCAGTGCGATGGATCCGCGGCAACGACTTGCCCTGGAGCTGACCTGGGAACTGTTCGAAGACGCGTTCCTGGTGCCCGACAGGCTGCGTGGTGAGCAGATCGCCGTCTACCTCGGGGCGATGAGCGACGACTACGCGCTGCTGACGGTGCGGCCGGGCAGCGAACCGGTCGACCACCATGCCTTCGCCGGACTGAGCCGCGGGATGATCGCAAACCGGGTCTCGTATGTCTTCGGCGTGCGCGGGCCCAGTATGACCGTGGACTCCGGTCAATCGTCATCCCTCGTTGCGATCCACGAAGCCTGCGCGGGTCTGCGGGCGGGCGATTACACCATGGCGATCGCCGGTGGCATTCATCTCAACCTGGCGGCCGAATCCGCGCTATTGGAGCGGGAATTCGGTGCGCTGTCGCCGTCCGGGCACACGTACGCATTCGACCGGCGGGCCGACGGATACGTGCGCGGTGAGGGTGCCGGCCTGGTCCTGCTCAAGCCACTCAGCGACGCCGTGCGCGACGGCAACCGCATCCACGCCGTCATCTCGGGCAGCGCCGTCGGCAATGCCGGGTACGGCGGAGCCGGTCTGACCGTGCCCTCGGTCGCCGCCGAGGCAGACGTCATCCAGCGGGCGCTGGCCGGCGCCGGCCTCAGCCGCGGCGACATCGATTACGTCGAAGCTCATGGAACCGGAACTCAGGTCGGTGACCCGGTGGAGGCCAGAGCCCTGGGTGCGGTTTTCGGCGCGGCTCACCCGGTGGCTATCGGGTCCGTCAAGACGAACATCGGCCACACCGGCGCCGCGGCGGGAGTGGCCGGCCTGATCAAAACGGTGTTGTCCATCGAAAAAGGTTTCATTCCAGCAAGTCTCAACTTCGCTACGCCTGGCCTCGAGCTGGCGGCGCTGGGCCTGCGCGTCAATGACACGCTGACACAGTGGGGGTCCGCGCCCCGCCGCGCCGGGGTCTCGTCGTTCGGTATGGGCGGCACCAATGCCCACGTGATCGTGGAGCAGTCTCCCGTCTCGGAACCGGCCGCGGCGGCGCCCGCTGACGCCGTGAGCGTGCCCTGGGTGCTCAGCGCGCGCTCGCCCGAGGCGCTGGCCAATCAGGCGGGTCGCCTTGCCGCCCACGCCGGCGGGCGCGGGATCGCCGACGTGGGTTGGTCTTTGGCGACCACCCGCACGCAATTCGGGCATCGGGCCGTCGTGGTCGGCTCCGGCGGCGAACAGATTTCGGCGGCGCTGTCCGGTCTGGCTTGCGGCGCAACGGGATCGGGTTCGGTGGTCGGCCGGGCCGGGGTGCCGGGCAAGACGGTTTTCGTCTTTCCCGGCCAGGGCTCGCAGTACCTGGGTATGGGCCGGCAGCTCCACGACCGGTTCCCGGCGTTCGCGACCGCTTTCGACGAGGTCGTCGCCGCCCTGGACTCACACCTGACATCGCCGCTGCGACAGGTGATCTGGGGCCGCGACCAGACGTTGCTGCAGAGTACCGAGTTCGCCCAGCCGGGCTTGTTCGCGGTACAGCTGGCCACGTCCGCGCTGTTGCACTCCTGGGGGGTGAGGCCGGACGTGGTGCTGGGTCACTCGGTAGGGGAGATCGCCGCCGCCCACCTGGCCGGGGTGTTGACCCTGCCGGACGCCGCGCGGCTGGTGGCTCTTCGCGGCCGGTTGATGGCCGGGCTGCCCGAGGGTGGGGTGATGGTCGCGGTTGCCGTCGGTGAAGCGGAGGTGGCGCCGCTGCTGGGGGAGGGCGTCAGCCTGGCGGCCGTGAACGCACAGGACGCCGTGGTTCTCTCCGGACCGCAGGCCGCGGTCGGCGCGGTGGCAGAGCGCTTGGCGGCGCAGGGCCGTCGGGTACAGCGGCTTGCGGTGTCGCATGCGTTTCACTCGGTCCTGATGGAGCCGGTCCTCGATGATTTCCTGACGTCCCTCGCCGGCCTCACCGTCTCGGAGCCGCGAATCAGCTTGATCTCCAACGTCACCGGCGAGCCGGCCGTCGGCGGTTACGGGTCTGCGCGGTACTGGGTCGATCATGTGCGCAGACCGGTGCGGTTCGCCGACGGACTCAGGGCGGCAGCCGGTCTGGGCGGCGGCACGTTCGTCGAGGTGGGCCCGGCCGCCGGTCTGACGGCCGACCAGGACGCCTCGGTTCTCACTTTGACGGACTCTCTCGCCGAGGCCGAGGTCGATGCCGTTCTCACCGCGGCCGCGAAACTGTTCACCAGCGGAGTCGACGTGCACTGGGCCGCCACGTTCGACGGGTTGGAACCGCGGCGGGTAGACCTACCGACGTACGGGTTCGCGCGGCGACGCTTCTGGTTGGGCACCGCGGACCCCACCCCGGTCGCGGCCCCCGATGCAGAGCGGCTGCACGACCTCGATCCGGAAGATCGGCGTCGCCGGCTCGTCGAGTTGGTATGCCACCACGCGGCGGTCGTGCTGGGACACACCGGCCGCGGCGACATCGAAGCCGGCCGGGCCTTCGAAGACCTCGGCTTCACCTCGATGAGCGGTGTTGAACTGCGTAACCGCCTGAAAACCGAGAGCGTTTTGGCTGGATTGTCACTATCGCGCACCCTGATTTTCGACTATCCCACCCCAATCGCGCTGGCCGCCTATCTGGCGCAACAACTGTCAGGCGACAGCCACGCCGAATCCGGTGACGCCGGGATTTGGTCGTTACTGCACACGATTCCAATCAGCGAGCTACGCCGCACCGGATTACTCGACAAACTGCTTATGCTCGCCGGAAATCCGGAAAACACGACGTCAGAAGTGGTAGACAGCGATGAGGTAATCGACTCGCTGAGCCCGGACGCGCTAATCGCGATGACCCTGGACGGCGAGGATGATAATGGCTGACAACAGGTGCTGCGAACAAATGTTTCTCACATAATAAGACAAGTGTCGAATATCACCGTCTTTGCGGCATTGCGGAAAGCGAACTAAACTCCGGAATTTGGGAGTCTTTTCGGGGTGGGCCGTCCGACGAGTAACTGAATGAGGCAGGGTCAATGAGCGTCATCGCCGGGGTCTTCGGTGCGTTGCCACCACACCGATACAGCCAGAGTGAGATCACCGATCTGTTCGTCGAGTTCCCGGGGCTGAAGGAGCACGAAGAGATCGTTCGGCGGCTGCACAAGTCCGCCAAGGTGAACAATCGCCACTTCGTGCTGCCGCTGGAGCGCTACCCGTCCCTCAACGACTTCGGCGATGCCAACGAGATCTTCATCGACAAGGCCGTTGACCTCGGCATCGAGGCCTTGATGGGTGCTCTCGACGAGGCGGGACTGCAGCCGCAGGACATCGACATGATCGCCACCACCACGGTCACGGGTGTCGCCGTTCCGTCGCTGGACGCGCGTATCGCGGGGCGGCTCGGGCTGCGTCCCGACGTTCGCCGGATGCCGCTGTTCGGCCTGGGCTGTGTGGCCGGCGCGGCGGGCGTGGGGCGCCTGCACGACTACCTGCGCGGTGCTCCCGACGGCGTCGCGGTGCTGATCTCCGTCGAACTGTGCTCGCTGACCTACCCGGCGGTCCAACCCACGGTCTCCGGCCTGATCGGAACGGCACTGTTCGGTGACGGCGCCGCCGCCGTCGTCGCGGTCGGTGACCGCCGCGCCGAACAGATTCGGGCCACCGGACCCACCATCATCGATTCCCGTAGCCGCCTGTACCCCGAATCGCTGGACATCATGGGCTGGGACGTCGGATCGCACGGCCTGCAACTGCGGCTGTCCCCGGACCTCACCGGCCTGATCGAAGCGCACCTGCCGTCCGACGTCGACGGATTCCTCGCCCTGCACGACCTGACCCGCGATGACATCGGCACCTGGGTGAGCCACCCGGGAGGACCGAAGGTGATCGACGCGATCACCAGCTCGCTGGAGCTCGCCCCGGAAGCGCTCGAGCTGACCTGGCGTTCCCTCGGCGAGATCGGCAATCTGTCCTCGTCGTCGGTGCTGCATATCCTGCGCGACACCATCGAGAAGCGGCCGCCCAGTGGGAGCCCCGGGTTGATGTTGGCGATGGGTCCCGGGTTCTGCGCCGAACTCGTGCTACTGCGCTGGCACTGACTCGCGCACGTGCACTGTCAGGCCCGGCTTGGGACTGAGTGAGGCGAAGTTCGCGGCCCGAATGCGCTGGCCAGGCAGCTCCAGGGTGGTCCGCGCGACCAGCCGGGCCAGCATCACCGTCATCTCGGTGATGGCCATCACCGAGCCGATGCACCGGTGCAGGCCGCCGCTGAACGGAATGAACTCGTGCGGCGCGGGTTTGCGGTAGTCCGGCGCGCTCGGGTCCCACCGCTGCGGACGGAATTGCGTTGGCTGCGGCCATAATTCGGGAATCCGGTGGGTGACGTAGGCGCTGAAGATGATCATCCGGCCCGCCGGGATCCGATGTCCGTCGAATCGCAACTCGCGCACCACCCGACGGGCGGAGATGACCCCCGGTGGGTACAGCCGAAGTGTTTCGTGCACAACGCCGTTGAGGTAGGTCAGAGCGGGCAGGTCAGCCGCCGTCGGCACCCCGCCAGTCAGCACCCGGTCGAGTTCGGCGGCGGCAGTTGCCCAGGCGCCGGGCACCGTCAGCAGCAGGTAGGCGGCCCACGCCAGCGCGCCACTCGTGGTTTCAAAACCCGCCGTGATCATCGACACGATCTGGTCGCGAATCTCATTGTCGGACAGCGTCTGCCCTTCATCAGATCGGCCCTGCAACAGGGTCGTCAGCAGGTGGTCGTCAGGTCGTGGCCGGGCGCGGGCATCGGCGATCTCGGCGTCCATCAACTCGTCGATCCGAGCGCGCGCGGCCATCGCGCGTCGCCAGCCGGGGGAGTTGAGCCGTCGTTGCACGGTCATCACCTGGGGCAGGTGGTGGGTCAGGTCCAGCAGCGGCTGCAGCTGGGCGCCAAGGAAATCCGAATGCGCCGCCATCCGGGAACCGAACAGGCTCTCCGCGGTACTGCGCCGCACCGCTGAGCGGAATTGCTGGTAAATGTCCAGGCGTTGGCCGGGACGCCAGTCGTCGATCATGGCGTCCACGGAGCGCACCATGGTCTGCACGTATTCCTGAACCTGCCGGTGGCGCAGCCCCGGTGCCACGACGCTGCGCCGGCGGCGGTGGTCTTCGCCGTCGCTGACGATCAGCGCGGTCGGCCCGTCAACCGGCGCCAGCGTCTCGAAGGTCTCCCGCCAGCTGAACGCATCGGCGTTGGCGAACACGAACTTGTTCGCCTCCGGCCCAAGCAGATAGACGAAGCCACGGCTGCCCATGCCGGCGTTGATCACCGGGCCCCGGCGCCGGTATGCCGCCAGCAACGCCTCACCGGGCGGGTAGGAGACCGGCTTCATTCCAGGGCCTCCGACAACTCCAGCCACTGGGCCTCGACCGCGGCGACCTCATCCTCGAGGTCACGCAATTGCTTGGTCAATCGCGTCACGCCGACGTGGTCGGACTGGTCGTGTTCGGCGAGTTCGGTGTGCTTGGCCTCGATCCGGTCAGCGAGGCGGGCCAGCTGCCGGTCGACGGAGGCCAGTTCCTTCTCGGTGGCCCGCCGTTGCGCCCCCGACATCGCCTGCTGCGCGACCGGGTTCGGGGCCGGCGCCGTCGGTCTGGCGGGTGACCGGTGTGCCAGGGCGAGGTATTCGTCGATGCCGCCCGGCAGGTGACGCAACCGGCCGTCCAGGATCGCGTATTGCTGGTCGGTGATGCGTTCGAGCAGGTAACGGTCGTGCGAAACGACGATCAGGGTGCCCGCCCAGGAGTCGAGCAGGTCCTCGGTAGCGGTCAGCATGTCGGTGTCGACATCGTTGGTGGGCTCGTCGAGCAGCAGCACGTTCGGTTGCGAGAGCAGCGTGAGCATCAATTG
Source organism: Mycobacterium sp. Z3061 (assembly GCF_031583025.1). Taxonomy (NCBI): domain Bacteria; kingdom Bacillati; phylum Actinomycetota; class Actinomycetes; order Mycobacteriales; family Mycobacteriaceae; genus Mycobacterium; species Mycobacterium pumcae. The sequence goes on from NZ_CP134062.1 coordinate 3,185,304, forward strand.
CATGCGTCGCCGCTGGCCGCCGGACAACTCCCCGATGCGCGCCGAGAGCTGTCCGGAGCCGAAGCCCAGCCGCTCGAGCAACTGCGTCGGGGTCATCTCGCGGCCCTCGACCTCGTAGCCGCTCTGCAACCGTCCGAGCACGTCGGCGATGCGCTCCCCAGCCATCGCGGTCAGCTCGTCACCCTGCTGATCCAGCACCGCAAGGCGGACCGTCTTGCCGCGCTTGACGCGCCCGCTGTCGGGTTGGACGGTGCCGGCGAGCAACCCCAGCAGGGTGGATTTGCCGGCGCCGTTGGCTCCGACGATCCCGGTGCGTTCGCCCGGGGCGATCCGCCACTCGACATTGCGGAGCACCGGGCGCCCGTCGTAGCAGACCGAGACGTCCAACAGGTCGATGACGTCCTTGCCCAGCCGGGCGGTCGCGAGCTTGGCCAGTTCGACGGTGTTGCGCAGCGGCGGGACGTCGGCGATCAACTGGTTGGCGGCCTCGATGCGGAACTTGGGTTTGGAGGTTCGCGCGGGGGCGCCGCGGCGCAGCCAGGCGAGCTCCTTGCGCATAAGGTTCTGCCGTTTGGCCTCCGACGCCGCGGCCTGACGGTCCCGCTCCACCCGCTGCAGCACGTAGGCGGCATAGCCACCTTCGAACGGTTCGACGATGCCGTCGTGCACCTCCCACGTCGTGGTGGCCACCTCGTCCAGGAACCAGCGGTCGTGGGTGACCACCAGCAGACCGCCGCTGTTGCGTGCCCAGCGCTGTTTGAGGTGACCCGCCAGCCAGGTGATGCCCTCGATGTCCAGGTGATTGGTGGGTTCGTCCAGCGCGATCACGTCCCACTCGCCGATCAGCAACTGGGCCAGCTGCACACGCCGGCGCTGGCCGCCGCTGAGCGTGGAAACCATTGCGTCCCAGTCGATATCGGATACCAGACCGGCAACCACGTCACGCACCCGGCCGTCGCCCGCCCACTGGTGCTCGGGTTGGTCACCGACCAGCGACCACCCGACGGTGTGCCCGGGATCCAGGGTGTCCGCCTGGGCGAGCGCGCTCACCCGCAGGCCGCTGCGCTGGGTGACCCGCCCCGAGTCCGGCTGGATCTGCCCGGTGAGCAGGCCCAGCAGGCTGGATTTGCCGTCCCCGTTGCGCCCGACGATGCCGATGCGCGCGCCGTCGTTGACGCCGAGGGTGACCGATTCGAAGATCACCTGGGTCGGGTATGCCAGGTGGACGGCCTCGGCTCCGAGCAGGTGTGCCACTGGGCTGAGGCTACCGGCTTCGTTGCCGCATGGACTGGTTCGTCACCTCAGCGAGGTCGATTTGGCCGGTGGCGACGCGTCACAGTTTTCCGGTGGTACCGGGCAGTCCTCCGGGTATACCGCCGGCCCCGGCAATGGCATTGGCGAGAATAGCTGCGAACGCGTCACCGCCATTGCCGCCAAAGCCGCCGGTTACGCCGTCGGTGCCGCCGTCGCCGCCCTTGCCGCCGATAGAGGTTCCGGTTCCGTAGTTGTAGGCGGTGCCGCCGATTCCGCCATCACCACCGGTACCGGTTCCGGTGGCGTTGCCGCCCCGGCCGCCGAAGCCGCCGGTGGCGCTGGCGGTCGAGGCGCTGTTCTCGATTTCCGCGGAACCGCCCCACCCGCCGTCGCCGCCGTAACCGGTGGTGCCGGTGCCGCCCGCCCCTCCGGTGCCGGCGATGGCGTTTCCGGTTCCAGCGGTGAACGCATAGCCGCCGCTGCCGCCTTCCCCGCCGTTGGTGCCGCCACCGCCGGACCCGGCATCGCCGCCGGTGGCGGTGGCCGCAGAGGTGCTGTTCCGGACCCACCCGGCGCCGCCGCTGCCGCCAATGCCACCGGTTCCGCCGGCGCCGCCGGTGCCGTTCACGCCGTCGCTACCGATGGCGTCTCCGGTTCCGTAGTTGAACGCGTTACCGCCGCGGCCACCCGGGCCGCCGGTAAAGCCGGTGCCGCCGGCTCCGGGGGTTGCCGCCGATGGCATCTCCGGAGCCGTAGTTGACCGCGTGACCGCCCCACCCGCCCGCACCGCCGGTGCCGCTTGTGGCGCTGCCGCCGGCGCCGCCGAGACCGCCGACGGCGTCAGCATTCGAGGTGGTGCTGTCGATGTAGGCGCGGCCGCCGTCACCGCCGTTGCCGCCGTCACCGGTTGTCCCGTCGCCGCCCGCCCCGCCGGCGCCGGGGGCAAGGTGTCCGGTTCCCTGCGTGAGCGCCTCTCCGCCGTGCCCGCCGTCGCCGCCGGTGGTGCCGTCGCCACCGGACCCGCCGTTGCCGCCGGTGGCGGTACCCGAAGCGACGCTGACGCTGTCACCGCCGTCGCCCCCGGCACCGCCGGCACCGCCGTTGCCGTTGCTGCCGTTCGCCCCGTTGGCGCCGTGGGCCTGTCCGGTTCGCATGACGATCGCGTCGCCACCGGCGCCGCCCGCGCCGCCGTTATAGCCGGCGCCGCCCGCCCCGGGGGCGCCACCAATGGCGTCTCCGGTCCCGGAGGTTTCCGCGAAGCCGCCCCGGCCTCCATACCCACCGGTGCCGGTGCCACCGGTGGCGTCACCGCCGGCTCCGCCGTGGGCGCCGACAGCGGTGACCGTCGAGGCGCTGTTATCGATCTGCGCACCACCGCCGGTGCCACCGCCGCCACCGTGACCGGTGGTGCCGGTTCCGCCGTCTCCGCCGGTGCCGGGGCTGACGTGGCCGATTCCTCGCGTGAACGCATTAGCACCGTTGCCGCCACGACCGCCGGTGGCGCCGTCGCCGCCGGCCCCTCCGTTTCCACCCCGCCCGAACAACCCGGCTGACCCGCCGGCCCCACCATTACCGCCGGCCGCCCCGGATCCACCATTGCCGCCGCTGCCCCACAACCATCCGCCGTCGCCTCCCCTGCCGCCGGTGCCGGCCGCGCCGTCGGCGCCGTCGCCGATCAGCGCGCGTCCCGTGAGGAGCTCGCTGGGGGCGTTGATGAAGTCCAGGGTGGCCTGCTCGATCTGCTGCAGCAGGTTTCCGTTCGCGGCCTCCGCGACGGCGTAGGTGGTGCCACCAGACGCCAGGAGCTGGGCGAACCGCTCCCGGAACAGCTCCACCTCGACGCTCACCGCGCGGTACTGCTCAGCGTGGTCGGCGAACAGCGCCGCGATGGCCGCCGAGACCTCGTCAGCGGCCGCCGGCAGCAGATTCACCGTCGGGACGACCGCCTGGGCGTTCGCCGCGCCGAGGGCCGAACCGATCCTCGACACGTCGTTCGCCGCCGCTGCCAATACGTCGGGTGCTGCAAACAGGAAGGACATGCCCGGGGCCCTCTCATTTGGTTGGCTGCTGGCGAATCGAACACGCGGAGTATATGAACGTGAGCCATTTCATTGCAGCAATTCAGGCAAGAATGTAGCAATTCTTGGGACCGACCGCAATGCGAATCTTTCGGATCCACCGACGGAATGCTCGACCTCGCTTCCGGCACGTGCCCCGACACAGGAAGTCTCTGAAACTTGTTGTTCCGCAAGCGAACTAGACTGGTCTGGGCCAGGTCGGCCAGCTACCGACGGCGCCCCGCTCACCGTCGGATCACCAACACGGGACCCACGATTGTGGATCCGCAATGCGGCCACAGACGATGTTGGAGTTTCTGAATAATGTTCAGAAATTGTTGAATTTTCTTCAATTATCGGTGGGCGGGACGGTGCGGGTCGGGGACGTTAGGCTAATCCTCCGGAAACCGTCATAAACCGTCATAAATGCTGCTAATTTCTACCGCCGTCTGCACCGTTGCGGCAGGGCCACCCGGCTCGGCCGCGGACGTGCTGGTCAGGCGCGAGGACACGAAGGGCTGGGCATGGACTTTCCGCTGTTGGCACCGGAGATCAACTCCGCGCTCATCTACGGGGGCGCGGGGTCGGGCCCGTGGTTCGCCGTCGCTGAGGCCTGGGACGGGTTGGCCGCCGAACTCGGCGCGGCGGCGGCGTCGTTCGGGTCGACGACGTCGGGTCTGGTGGGCGGTGCATGGCAGGGTGCGGCCGCTTCCGCGATGCTGGCGGCTGCCGCCCCCTACGCCGGCTGGTTGCAGGCCGCGGCGGCCGGAGCCGAGGGGGCCGCTACTCAGGTACGGGCCGCCGCCGAGGCGTTCGAGTCGGCGCTCACGAGTGCGGTACCCCCGGCAATCGTCGCGGCCAACCGTGCCCAGTTCGTATCTCTGGTGACGTCGAACTGGTTCGGCCTCAACGCTCCGGCGATCGCGGCCGCCGAAGCGACCTACGAGCAGATGTGGGCACAGAACGTCGCCACCATGTTCGGCTATTACTCCGGCGCCTCGTCAGTGGCCGCGGCGATTCCCTCGTTCGCGGCGCTGCCCGCGCTCCTCGACGACGCGGGCACCCTCGTCATCAACTTCGGTTTGGCGGATGTGGGACGGTTCAACTTTGGTTGGGGGGATGTGGGTCAGTTCAAACAGGTCATCAGCTATCGACTGGGCCGAAAGCGGCATTGCGTTGGCGGCTTCGGCGGCCGCATAAGCGGCCGCACCGGACTGCAACGTTCGCACCAAGTCAGCGTGAAACACCGCCGCCTGCGCGCTGAGCGCCTGATATTCCTGGGCGTAGCCGCCGAACAGCGCGGCGATCGCCGCCGACACCTCATCCTGGGCAGCGGCCAATACCCCGGTGGTTCGGGCGGCCGCCGCTGCATGTGCCTCGTTCAGCGACGAGCCGATACTCCCCAAATCCGTTGCCGCCGCTGAGAACATCTCGGGGAATGCGACCAAATACGACATCGTTGTTCTCCCACCCGATCGAGGTCTTGGGTGAATACGCTCGTGCAACCGCGCCGCCGCCCCTAGGGACTTTCGCCCTCATTTGCCCCGCCAGCGGGCCTCAACCGGCGGCGAGGCAGCGGGCGACGCGGCCGGAGTCGGGGACTGAGGCTGACGGTCTTCGTCGGCTACCACTCGGACGGCGGGAATGCGACAATGCACCGGTAAGGCAATGACGATGCAGGAAGCCGGTGCGAAACCGGCGCGGTCCCGCCACTGTAATCGGGGAGCGACCCTCATACGCCACGGCGATTAGCTGGAAGGCGAGGCGAGCGGCGATCCGAGAGCCAGGATACTCGCGTCATCGCGTCCTGCGACCCGGGGCGGTGTACCCCGAGAGAGCGATCGTCGCCCGATGTGTACTCGGCTTCTTTTTTGTGATTTCTCAACGCTGACAACGTTTTCCGTCTCCATCAGAGCGGTCGTCCGGTGACCGCCCCGATCTGGATGGCCACGCCCCCGGAGGTGCATTCGGCGCTGCTCAGCAGCGGACCCGGTGCCGGGCCGTTACTGGCCGCCGCAGCCGCGTGGAGTTCGCTGAGCACCTCCTACGCCCGGACGGCGCAGGACCTGACCGGCGTGCTGGCGGCCGTGCAGGCCGGTGATTGGAACGGCCCGGCGGCGCACGCGTATGTGGCGGCTCACCTGCCGTATCTGGCGTGGCTCGCCCAGGCGGCGACCAACAGCGCCGCTCAGGCCGTCCGGCAGGAAACCGCGGCCGCCGCCTGGACGGCCGCACTGGCCGCCATGCCCACGCTGGCGGAACTGGCTGCCAACCACGCCACGCACGCGGTGTTGGTAGCGACGAATTTCTTTGGCGTCAATACGATTCCGATCGCCGTCAACGAGGCCGACTACGCGCGGATGTGGATCCAGGCCGCCACCGTGATGACCACCTATCAGGGCATAGCCGACGCGGCGGTGGAGACCGCGCCGCAGACCACCGCCGCGCCGGAGATCGTCACCACCGGCGCGCTGGCGGCCGCCGACGATCTGCCGCCGGACCGGCAGAACGACTTCTATCAGTGGCTGACCGACATCGGCTACATCGACTTCTACGACAACTACATTCAGCCGCTGATCGACGCGTTGTCCAACCTGCCGTTCTTCCAGGCGCTGTTCTCGGGATTCGATCCCTACCTGGTCATCCTCGGCAATCCGCTGACGTACTTCAGCCCGTTCAACGTCGCATTCGCCCTGGGTTACCCGATGGATATCGGCACGTACGTGTTGTTCTTGTCGCAGATGTTCTCGTTCGTGGCGCTGGATCTCACGGCGGCGTTTGCCTCGGGCAATCCGACGACGATCGGTTTCACCATCCTGTTCGTCACGGTGGAGATCATCGGCACGGTCATCACCGACACCATCGCGCTGCTCAAGACCCTGCTCGAGCAGACCATCGTGCTGCTCGCGGTGGTGGTGCCGCTGCTGACCGCGCCGTTGGTGCCACTGGCGGCGGGCGCGGTGCTGGCGCCGATCGGAGTCAAAGGCCTGGTCGCGCTCGCTGCCGCCGCGCCGGCACCACCCGCCGCACCGCCGGTCACTCCGCCGTTGGCGGCCCTGGCACCGACGGTGCCGACCTCCACCTCGTCGCCGGCGCCCGCCCCGGCCGAGGCCACGGTGTCGGCTCCGGCGCCCGGCGCTCCTCCGCCGACCGCGGCACCACCGACGTTCACCGGTACCGGTGTCGGTCTGGGTCTGGGGGCCGGCATGGAGAACTTCGGCTATGTGGTGGGCGACCTGGGCTCGGTGGCCCGCAAGGCAGCGGGTGCGGGCAGCCGCAAGAGGGCGCCGGACCCGGACAGCGCCGACGAGCCTGCGGCCGTCGCGGCGCCCCCGGAACCGGCGGGCGCCCCGAAACGCCGACGGGCGAAGGTGGCCCAGCTCGGCCGGGGGTACGAGTACATGGACCTGGAGCCCGAGGTGTCGGCTTCGGAGAGGGGCGCGGCGGCGGGCGTTCGGGGGGCAGGTTTCCGCGGGACGGTGTCGCAGCGCAGCGTCGCGGCGACAGGTCTGACGGCACTGGCGGACGACGAGTTCGGCGGCGGCCCGCGGGCTCCCATGTTGCCGGGCACCTGGGACGGGGAATCCGGCGCCGGATCGACGCGGGACAGGGACGGACAGACGTGAAACCCGATGTCACTCATCGATGCTCGACCCGCCCGGGTCAACGGCGCTGATCGCGGCCGCGGGTAAACGCAGTGACCCAGACCACACGCCATCGCGGATGTGCCATGATGTCCTCGCTGGTCAAGGCCGACGTCAGGAGCATTGAGGAGCAGTGGTGGATCTCAATTTTTCGATGGTCACGCGGCCGGTCGAGCGGCTGGTAGCCACCGCTCAGAACGGTCTGGAAGTGCTCCGGCTGGGTGGCCTGGAAACGGGCAGCATCCCGTCGCCGTCCCAGGTCGTCGAGAGCGTGCCGATGTACAAGCTGCGACGCTACTTTCCGCCGGACAACCGGCCCGGGCAGCCGCCGGTCGGCCCGCCGGTGCTGATGGTGCACCCGATGATGATGTCGGCCGACATGTGGGACGTGACCCGGGAAGACGGTGCCGTGGGCATCCTGCACGCCAGCGGGCTGGACCCCTGGGTCATCGACTTCGGGTCGCCCGACAAGGTCGAGGGCGGCATGCGGCGCACCCTGGCCGACCACATCGTCGCGCTGGATCAGGCCATCGACACCGTGAAGGACACCGCGGGCCACGACGTGCATCTGGTCGGGTACTCCCAGGGCGGCATGTGGTGCTACCAGGTCGCGGCGTATCGGCGGTCGAGAAACCTGGCCAGCATCGTGGCGTTCGGTTCCCCGGTCGACACCCTGGCCGCCCTGCCGATGGGCATTCCGGCGAACATCGCGCCCGGCGTCGCCGACTTCATGGCCGACCATGTGTTCAACCGCCTCAACATCCCAAGTTGGATGGCGCGCACCGGTTTTCAGATGATGGACCCGATCAAGACGGCTCAGGCTCGAATCGACTTCGTCCGCCAGCTGCATGACCGCGAGGCGTTGTTGCCGCGGGAACAGCAGCGCAGGTTCCTCGAACGCGAGGGATGGATCGCCTGGTCCGGCCCGGCGATCTCGGAGCTGCTCAAGCAGTTCATCGCCCACAACCGCATGATGACCGGCGGATTCGCGATCAACGGTCAGATGGTGACCTTGACCGACATCACCTGTCCGATCCTGGCTTTCGTCGGCGAGGTCGACGATATCGGCCAGCCCGCCTCGGTGCGCGGCATCCGGCGGGCCGCACCGAACACCGAGGTGTACGAATGCCTGATCCGCACAGGCCATTTCGGCCTGGTGGTGGGATCCCGTGCCGCCTTGCAGAGCTGGCCCACCGTCGCCGAGTGGGTGCGCTGGATCTCCAGCAACGGCGACAAGCCGGCCAGCATCAGCCTGATGGTCGAGCAACCAGAGGAACACAACGACAGCGGCGTGGCTTTCAGCTCCCGCATCGCGCACGGCCTCGGTGAAGTCTCCGAGGCGGCGCTGGCGCTGGCCCGCGGTGCGGCCGACGCCGTCGTCGCGGCCAACCGCTCCATGCGCACCCTGGCCGTGGAGACCGTTCGCACCCTGCCCCGGCTGGCGCGGCTGGGACAGCTCAACGACCACACCCGAATCTCGTTGGGCCGCATCATCGATGAGCAGGCCCACGACGCCCCGCAGGGCGAATTCCTGTTGTTCGACGGCCGCGTGCACACCTACGAAGCGGTCAACAAGCGCATCAACAACGTCGTCCGCGGCTTGATCGAGGTCGGGGTGCGCCAAGGCGACCGGGTGGGTGTGCTCATGGCCACCCGGCCCAGCGCGCTGGTCGCGATCGCCGCGCTGTCCCGGCTGGGCGGCGTGGCCGTGCTGATGCGCGAGGACGCCGACCTCGCGGCGCAGGTCCGGCTCGGGGCGGTCAGCGAGATCCTGACCGACCCGACCAACCTCGAAGCGGCAAGCCAACTTCCGGGCCAGATTCTGGTGCTGGGTGGCGGCGAGTCGCGTGACCTGCACCTGCCCGACGACGCGGACGTCATCGACATGGAGCAGATCGACCCCGACGCGGTGCAACTGCCCGCCTGGTACCGCGCCAACCCCGGATTCGCGCGCGACCTGGCGTTCATCGCGTTCAACGCCGCCGGCGGCGAACTGGTCGCCAAGCAGATCACCAACTTCCGGTGGGCCCTGTCGGCGTTCGGTACCGCCTCGACGGCCGCGCTGGACCGCAAGGACACGGTGTACTGCCTCACACCACTGCACCACGAGTCCGCGCTACTGGTCAGCCTGGGCGGGGCGGTGGTCGGCGGCACCCGCATCGCGCTGTCCCGTGGGCTGCGCCCGGACCGGTTCGTCGCCGAGATCCGTCAGTACGGCGTCACGGTGGTGTCCTACACGTGGGCCATGCTGCGCGACGTGGTCGACGACCCGGAGTTCGGGCTGCACGGCAACCATCCGGTGCGGTTGTTTATCGGTTCGGGCATGCCGACCGGGCTGTGGGAGCGGGTCGTCGACGCCTTCGCGCCGGCGCACGTCGTCGAGTTCTTCGCCACCACCGACGGCCAGGCCGTCCTGGCCAACGTCTCGGGCGCCAAGGTCGGCAGCAAAGGCCGGCCGCTGCCCGGCGCCGGGCGGGTCGAACTCGGCGCGTACGACCCCGAGAACGACCTGATCCTGGAGAATGACGACGGCTTCGTGCAGGTGGCCGCCACCAACCAGATCGGCGTGCTGCTCGCGCAGTCGCGTGGCCCGATCGACCCCACCGCATCGGTCAAGCGCGGGGTGTTCGCTCCCGCCGACACCTGGATCTCCACCGAGTACCTGTTCCGCCGTGACGAGGACGGCGACTTCTGGCTGGCCGGCCGGCGCGGCGCGGTGATCCGCACGGTGCGGGGCATGGTGTACGCCGAGCTTGTCGTCGACGCGCTGGGCCTGATCAGCGCTGTCGATCTGGCGGTGACCTACGGGGTGTCGGCCGGTGACCGGCAGTTGGCGGTGGCCGCGGTGACGCTGCGGCCCGGCGCGACGATCACCGCGGCCGACCTCACCGAGGCCGTCGAGGGCATGCCGGTCGGGCTCGGCCCCGACATCGTGCACGTGGTGCCTAAGATGTCGCTCAGTGCGACCTTCCGGCCCACCGTCAGTGCCCTGCGGGCGGCCGGGATCCCCAAATCCGGGCGTCAGGCATGGTACTTCGACGCCGCCACCAACGAATTCCGCAAGCTGACCCCGGCGGCCCGCGCCGAGCTCAGCGGAAAGCAAGTAAATGCCGATGCTTGACGACACCCTGCTGAACATCCTGGTGTGCCCGGCCGACCGCGGCCCGTTGCTGCTGGTGAATGAGGGCCGGGAGCTCTACAACCCGAGGCTGCGCCGCGCCTACCGCATCGACGACGGCATCCCGGTGCTGCTGGTCGACGAGGCCCGCGACGTTGACGACGAGGAACACGCCCGGCTTACGGCGTGAGGCCCTCCGGCAGATCCCCGGTGAGGTAGCGCTGCAGGTTCGGCGCGATGGTCGCCACGATCTGCTCGGTGGGCAGTGACGCGAACGGCTCCACCTTGATGATGTAGCGCGCCATCACCACGCCCATCAGCTGTGAGGCGACGAACTGGGTGCGCAGCTTGCCCGTCCCCGGTGGATCGTCGACCCGCGACCCCACCGCGCCGCCGACGATCTCCTGCAGAAACGAACGCGCCAGGCCCACATCGTCGCCCGAGATCAGCGAGCGCAGCGTGGCGATCAGCCCGGCGCCCAGTTCGGAGTCCCACAGCGGCAGCAACAGCGACGGCAGCTTGCACCCCAACTCCTCGACCGGGACTTCCAGTAGCGGTCCGATCACCTGCATCGGGTCGATCGGAATGTGGATCGCAGCGGCGAAAAGCTGTTCTTTGGTGCCGAAGTAGTGGTGCACCAGGGCGGAATCGACGCCGGCTTCCCTGGCCACCGCCCGGATCGAGGTACGGTCGAAACCATTGACCGCGAACAACTCTCGGGCGCTGGACAGGATGCGGTCCCGGCTGTCGGAGTTTCCGGCGGGCCGTCCCGGGCGCCGGCCTGCCACGCTAGGGCGTCCTCCGGCGCAGTGTCACGGCGGCCAGGCACAGAGACGCCAGGGCGAAGCTCAGCACGACAACCATGTCACGCACCGTAACGGCCGTCAGCCCGGCGTGCGCACCCACCTGCTGCAGTGCCTCGAGGGCATAGCTGGCCGGCATGGCGTCGCTGACCCAGTGCAGCCAATCGGGCATCGCGCTGCGCGGCACGATCACTCCCGCCAGCAGCAACTGCGGGACCATGACCAGCGGTATGAACTGCACGGCCTGGAACTCGGTGCGCGCGAAGGCGCTGAACAGCAGCCCCAGGCCCACCCCCAGAATCGCGTTGATCACGGCGATCACGAAGACCCACAACGGGCTTCCCTCGGTGTGAAAGCCCAGGAACCAGAACGAAACGACACAGGCAACCACGGCCTGGGCCGCGGCGGCAACCGAGAAAGCGGTGCCGTAGGCCATCAGCAGATCGAGCCGGCGCAGGGGTGTGGTGAGGATGCGTTCCAGCGTCCCGGAAGCGCGTTCGCGTTGCATGGTGATCGAGGTGATGATGAACATGACGAACAGCGGGAATAGGCCCAGCAGGATCAGACAGGTGTTGTTGAACGGCGTCGGCATGCCCGGTCGGTGCGGCACGTTCTGAAACATGAAGTACATCAACGTGATCACCACCACGGGCACCACCAGGATCATCGCCACGCTGCGGTGGTCGGCAGCCAGTTGGCGCAGGATTCGCGCCGTGGTGGCGGTGTAGCCCCTGATGCCTAGCCGGCTCGGCGCTCGGTGCTGCGCCGGATGATGGACAGAAACGCTTCCTCCAGTGACGTGCACGACGTGTCCTCTCGTAGTTGGGTCGGGGTGGTGTGGGCGACCAGGCGGCCTTCGCGCATCAGCAACAGATCGCCGCAGTGATCGGCCTCGTCCATCACGTGACTGGACACCAGCAGCGTGGTGCCACTCCGCGCCAGCTCATTGAACTGAGACCAAAGATCCACGCGCAGAACGGGATCCAGCCCCACGGTAGGTTCGTCGAGGACCAGCAGTTCGGGGCCGCAGACCAGCGCGCAGGCCAGGGACACCCGGGTGCGCTGGCCGCCGGACAAGTTGCCGCAGTATGCGGTCCGGTGATCGGTCAGGCCGACACGCTCGATGGCGTTGTCGGCGGCGTCCGCGTCATAGCCGTACAGGCTGGCGAAATAGCGCACATTGTCGACGACCCGCAGGTCGTGGTAGATGGTCGGGTCCTGCGGCACGTAGCCGACCCGTCGGCGCAGCGCGGCCGAACCGGCCGGGTGGCCCAGCACGGTGACGGTGCCGGACGTCACGATCTGAGTGCCGACGATGCTGCGCATCAGCGTGGTCTTGCCGCATCCGGACGGTCCCAGCAGGCCGGTGATGCTGCCCCGCCCGATCTGTACGGAGAAGTCATGCAGCGCAGTTCGTTTGCCGCGTATGACCCGCAGGTGGTCGATGCTGACGGCCGGGCCGGTTAATTCATCATGCGATGAAGTCATCATGTGATGAATATCCGCCCGTTGTCCGGCGGTTGTCAAGAGCCGGGCAGAATCGGTTCGGTGAGCGCTACCGAACTCCTGGTGGATCCGGTCGAGGCCGCCCACCGGTTACTCGGTGCCACGCTGCGGGCCAGGGGGGTGACGGCGCTGGTCGTCGAGGTAGAGGCATACGGCGGAGTCCCGGACGGACCCTGGCCGGACGCCGCGGCACACTCCTACCGGGGCATCCGAGACCGCAACGCCGTCATGTTCGGTCCACCCGGGCGGCTCTACACCTACCGCAGCCACGGGATCCACGTCTGCGCCAATGTCGCGTGCGGACCGGACGGCACCGCCGCCGCGGTCTTGTTGCGGGCTTGCGCGATCGAGGACGGTGCCGACGTGGCCCGGGCCCGGCGCGGGGCGGCGGTACGCGGCAGCGCACTGGCCCGCGGTCCGGGAAACTTGTGCGCGGCACTGGGAATCACCATGGACGACAACGGGATCGACCTGTTCGACCCGCGCGGCCCGGTGACGTTGCAACTCAGCGCACCGCTAACGGCGACGGCGGGTCCCCGGGTGGGCGTCAGCCAGGCCGCGGACCGGCCGTGGCGGCTGTGGCTTGCCGGCCGGCCGGAGGTGTCGGCCTACCGGCGAAGCCCGCGGGCGCCGGCGCCGGGCGCCAGCGACTAGGTCTGCCGTCGGGACGCTGGCCGATCCCGGGGATCGAGGCGCCCAGGCTGCAAAATTACAGCCAAAGTGCGAGTGACGGTCTGCAGATTTTCAGGCTGGGCGACCAAACGACCGCGGCGACTCTCCCCGATAAGCGGGATCGAGCCGGCGCACGACGAACAGGAACGTCAGCGCCACCAACGGCGCAAGAACACCGTAAACGGCCGGCGGTGTCGCCATTTCGGAATTGTTGAGCAGTTGCGGACTCAGGGCGATGCCGATCGCCACCACGGCATTGTGCAAGCCGATCTCCAGGCTCACGGCGATGGCCTGGCGCGGCGCCAGGCGCATCCAGCGGGGCGCGAGGTATCCGACCGTCAGACTGATCGCGCAGAACGAGACGACGGCCACGCTGAGCACACCGAAATTCTTCGTCAGCGTTGCGCGGCCGCCGGCGATTCCCGCCGCCAGGGCGACCACCAGCAGCACCGCCGCGGCGATCCGGACCGGCTTGTGCAGTCGCCCGGCGAGATCGGGAAAACGGTGCCGGATGCCGACACCGATGGCTGTGGGGATCAGCACCACCGCGAACACCCCGAGGAACTTGTCGAACTGCAGCGGGATGAAGCGTCCGTCACCGAGGAACCACGTCATCGACAACGCCAGGATCGCGGGTATCGCGAAGATCGACAGCACGGCGTTGACCGCGGTGAGCGTGAGGTTCAGGGCCAGGTCACCGTCGGCCAGATGGCTCAGGACATTCGCCAACGTCCCGCCCGGCGTGGCGGCCATCAGCATCAGCCCGACCGCCAGGTTCGGCTGCAGATCGAGAACCTCGGCGACCAGCAGGCACAGCAGCGGGAGCAGGACGGATTGGCACAGCAGCGCCACCAGCAGCGGGCGGCGCAGCGTGGCAGCCCGCTTGAAGTCCGCCACGGTGAGCGTCAGGCCCAGGGCGAGCATGATCGCCACCACGACCAACGGGAAGAAGCGGTTATCCATAACCATCCGCAAACTACCCGATGGCCGTTGCCGGGCAACCGGCTGGAATCAGCCTGAACGCATCCGGCGCGCACCGGCCCGCTACCGCCCTGGAAGGATCGCAGCCATGGGTAACGAGTCGTCCGGGATTCTCGACGAGTTGGGCTGGCGCGGACTGATCGCGCAGTCCACCGACCTCGAGGCGCTGGCCGCCGAGGCGCAGCGCGGACCGATGACCGTGTACGCCGGATTCGACCCGACCGCGGCGAGCCTGCACGCCGGGCACCTGGTGCCGCTACTTGCATTGCGTCGATTCCAGCGCGCCGGGCACCGGCCGATCGTGCTGGCGGGTGGGGCCACCGGCATGATCGGCGATCCGCGTGAGGTGGGCGAGCGCAGTCTGCAGGAGGCCGACACGGTCGCCGAATGGGCCGAGCGGATCCGCGGGCAGCTGGAGCGCTTCGTCGACTTCGACGACTCGCCGACCGGCGCGATCGTTGAGAACAACCTGGAATGGACCAGTGAGCTCTCGGCCATCGAATTCCTGCGCGACATCGGCAAGCACTTCTCGGTGAACGTGATGCTCGACCGCGACACCGTGCGGCGTCGTCTGGAGGGGGAGGGCATCTCCTACACCGAGTTCAGCTACATGCTGTTGCAGGCCAACGACTTCGTCGAACTGCGCCGCCGGCACGGCTGCTCACTGCAGATCGGCGGGTCGGATCAGTGGGGCAACATCATCGCCGGGGTCCGCCTGGTACGCCAGAAACTGGGTGCCGCAGTGCATGCGCTCACGGTGCCGCTGGTGACGTCCGCTGACGGTAAGAAATTCGGCAAGTCCACCGGTGGCGGCAGCCTGTGGCTGGACCCGCAGATGACCAGCCCGTACGCGTGGTACCAGTACTTCGTCAACACCGCGGACGCGGACGTCATCCGCTACCTGCGCTGGTTCACGTTTCTGTCGGCCGATGAACTCGCCGAATTGGAACAGGCGACCGCGGAGCGCCCCCAACAGCGCGCCGCGCAGCGCCGGCTCGCCGCCGAACTCACCACGCTCGTACACGGCGAGGCGGCCACCGAGGCCGTCCAGCACGCCAGTCGGGCGTTGTTCGGGCAGGGGGAGCTGGACCGGCTGGACGAGGCCACCTTGTCGTCGGCGTTGCGCGAGACGGCGGTGGCGGAGCTGAAACCCGGTGAGCCGGACGGGATAGTCGACCTGCTGGTGGCCAGCGGCCTGTCCGAGAGCCGCAAAGCCGCGCGGCGCACCATCGGCGAGGGTGGGGTGTCGGTCAACAATATTCGCGTCAGTAGCGACGAATGGTCGCCGCAGCCAACGGATTTCCTGCACGGGCGGTGGCTGGTGCTGCGCCGCGGGAAGCGGAACGTCGCGGGGGTGGAGAAGGTCTAACCCCCCAGAATGCCGACCTGAATCGAGGGCAGCTGGTCGTCCGCTGCCGCCACCGCGAACAGGCTGGCGGCGTTGTAGAACGCGTCGTTGGTCATCAGGCCGCGTTGCGCGATTTCGATGTGGTTAACCTCGGTGCCCCAGCGCATGCCGAACAAGCGCTTCAGCTGCGTGGGATCGGGCCGTCGCAGGTTCAGATTCGGCTTCTGCCGGGCCAATTCGTCGCGACGGGCCAACGCGTGCGCGGCCATCGTGCGCCAGTCAGGCAGCCGGGGATCCGCGCGCAGTAGTTCCAGGAAGTGTTGGATCGCCGGCAGCGACCGGGTGAAGAACAGGGTGCGGGTGGTCAACCGTGCCGAAACCGAGATGGGGTCGTCGCCGAACCGTCGGCGTTCCTCGTCGGTAAGCCAGTGGGCACGAACGTCTTCGGGAAATCCCGACGCATCGATGATTCCCGAAGCCATCGCGTAGTGGTGGGCGATGGTCTCCAGCGCGCGGTCGTTTTCGCCCTCGCCGACGCTGTCGATGGCCCGCGATGCGCGGTCGCGGACGCTGCCCCGGTCGCCGGGATGTGTCAGGTTCCAGTACCAGGCAGCCACCTGCTCCAGAGCCGGGCGGTAGGCCCAGCGGTCGGTGGCGCACACGCTCAACAGCGAAAGCACGTCGACATCGAGGATGTCGACGACGTCGCTGCTCCCGGGCGTCACTTCAACGGGTGTGGGCGGCGCCCACCGTTGCCGCCAACGCTCCGACCACACCGTCGGGGGCGGCCCGGGACGCACTGCGACGTTTCTGGGGCCGCGGATGACTTCCCGCAGTGCCAGTACCGCGTCGGCGTGCTTGATGTCGACCCGCATCGCTTTCAATTGCCGGGCCAGCGTGCGGCTTTCCGGCACTCCCGCGGCTTCGAGCAGACGATTCCAGGTGCGCTGGGTGAAGGGTGTGCGGCGGGCCGTCTCGATGAGCTGTTCGGCCGTCGCCGACGGCAGAACGCCGGATTCGACTGCCTGCGAGACCGTTTGGCGGATATTGACCAGGGCGTCCACGAAGACCGGGTACCCGTCCTCGGGATCGCCGTGCACCATGCCGACTTCATCGTCGGCGTCGATGACGCCGTCGCGGTAGCCTTCGAAGACCCACCCGTAGCCCTCCATGCCGAACGGATGCAGCTCCGCGGCGCGCAGCGCACCCATGCTCGACGAGCCGACTACCCGCACTCCGTCGTCCATCAGGGTCAGTAGTTCCTTGTGCCGGACCGACGCGCTCTGAAAGAACAGGCCGTCGACGATGAGCAGCGTGTCGCCGGAACGTAACCCGTAGCGCAGCGCGTCGCCGAACGAAATCGGCGGCACCACTTCGGCATGCGGGATCACCGCGTGAATGTCTTCGGCGCCGATGGTGGGCCCCGCGGTCACGACGACGCGAGCGTCGGCGGTCATGCGTGCTCCTGCAGTGGGGTGCGCAAGGGCGATTGCACCGTCGCGGACATACCGGGCGCGATCACCTTGACGACGGGCACGCAGGCATCGGGAAAGTCGCACACCACCGCAAGTGGCTCGGCGCCGGCCACCGCCGCGATGGCCGTCGTCGCTGTGGCGAGCAGCTCCGCGAGCGAGTCGGTGCTCGAGATGTGCCAGGGCGTGGGCTCGGCTTCGGGCATCGGCTGCATGGACTTTCGGGCAGGTGCGAAAGTGTGCACCCGGGCGAATCTCTGATAGATCGCCGAGGGCAGATCCTCGCGGGCTCCGCTGATCGCGGTCAGGCGCGACTGTGCGGCTTCGGTAATGGCCCGGGACAGAGCGACATTGGGATCGTGGTGCAGGCCGCTGCCGCTGAACGGAATCTCCATCATGGGTGAGGTGATCTCGGCGGCGAAACAGTAGAAGTCGTCCCAGACGTCCATCCGGGCGACCTGAAGTTCGCTTCCCGCGCGGTGGATCATCTCGACCAGTTCCGCGCACTCCGAGCGCATGACGTCCTCGATCGGCACCTCGAACAGTGTTATCCCTGGCTGAGCGGCGGCCATGCCGTATCGCTCCATGATCTCGTAGAGGCCGTGCAGGGTGGCCTCGTGATAGCTGTTCCCTGACGCCAATCCTGTTGTGTCCATGCCGAAGATCGGTGGGCCCCAGGAGTCGTTGACCGAGATGTTCACCACGGTGGCCAGCCACGGCACCCAGGTTCGGCGGCCGGTCAGCAGGGTCGTCGCCACCATCCAGTCGAGCTTGGCGCCTGGGTGATAGAAACTGCCTGCCGGCCGGTTGAGGTCAGCCGGGTCATAGGTCAGCTCGTCGGTGAGTTCCGTTGTGGGCGTTGATAATAGGTCGGGCTCGATGTTCTCGACGTGCCAGTTCTCCAGGGATTCCATGGCGGCGGACACCTGAGCGGCCCGGTAGGTGGTGGCCTTACCCTGGCTCACCGACAGCGTCAGCGACGCGGGGCGCACCGCTTGCACGGTCGGAATTCCGAGGTCGTCGAGCCAGGTGAGGTCGGCGACCCGGGTGATGCCGGCGGCTTTCAGCAGCGGCTGGATGGCCGCCCATGTCCGGTCCGGGGAGATGATGCGGTGGGTACCCGCGTGGTGGCCGATCTTCAGCGGGTCGGCGTGGCCCAATACCCGTGCGGGCCAATATGACCAATCTGGGCCACTGGCCGGTGCGGTGCCGCGGACGGGCGTTTCCGACATGGGCTTCACGCTACTGAGTAAGGGCATCAATGGAGTGCATTCGGTCGGGTTCGACAGGAAAATCCAGCGGGATCTCATCGCGAGGGGAGGGGGAGGGGAAGGCGATGAGACCCCGCTGGGAGTCAGGTCACTCGGTGGCGTCGCCCACCGCGAACAACGGGATGGTGTAGGCGCACTCGGTCTCGCAGAACAGGGTCTCGTAGGCCATGCGGCGTTCCTTTCTCGCTTGTGATTCCGTACCAGGACAATTCTTGGCTGCCCGCAACCACCGAGGTATCCCACTGCCGGCTGATGAGCGGCGGAAAACCGATTCCGCCGTCGAGATGAGGGCTGATGTCCGCCGGATAGGGGACAACGAACGCATTAGCCCGCACGCCGCCGGCAGGCGCCGGCAAAACGCGGTAGTGGGCAAACCTTTACCTCACCGTGTTGCGGTTGTGACAGTTGTTGAGCACTGTTGTCACGATGACCGCACCCGCGATCGCCTTCCGGCTTCTGGCCCTGGCCGCAGGCGTGTTCGGGGTGTCGGCCACTGTTGCGGCGCCGATCCATGCCGACATGTTGGGCAACGCGTTTCTGAACGCGCTGAACAATGCGGGCATTCCCTACACTCAGCCCTCTACCGCGGTAGCCCTCGGCCGCTCGGTATGTCCGAAGGCGCTTTCGCCCGGCGGATCGTTCGACGCCATCGTCGAGGAGATGGCGGAGCTCAACGGTCTGCCGCGGGAACGGGCGGCCGCGTTCACCATCGTCGCGATCGCGACCTACTGCCCGGCGCTGATCTCGCCGATGCTGCCGCACCGGCTGCAGGCCTAGGGACTGCTGAACTGGTTGCCTGGTGTTCCGGCGGTGCCGACGGCGCCCCGGACTCCGTTGCTTCCAGCCATCGGACTCCGCTATCCGTGGATACCGTCGTTGCCGGCGATGCCGGCGATGCCGGCGTTTCCGTCATTGCCGGCGGTGCCGGGGACGTTGTCGATGTTGCCGCCCGATGCCTCGCCCAGTGCGCCGCCGTTGCCGACGGTCTTACCGCCGGCGCCGCCTTCTCCTCCGGCCCCGCCGGCGCCGACGCCGCCGTTTCGCCCGGCGCCTCCGAACAATCCACCGGCCCCGCCGACACCGCCCTGCTGGCCGCCCGCGCCACCGTTACCGCCTTGCCCGCCCTGGCCGCCGTCGCCGCCGTTACCGCCGTTGCCGCCGGTGTTGTCCGAGCCGCCGGTGGCGGTGGCACCGTTGCCGCCGTGTCCTCCCGCGCCCCCGTCGCCACCCGCGCCACCTGTACCGCCGACGCCGGCGTCACCACCGGCGCCGCCGAAGCCGAAGAGTTTCCCGCCCGCGCCACCATTGCCTCCGGCGCCGCCCTGGCCACCGGTTCCGCCCACGCCGCCGCTTCCGCCGGTGCCTCCGTCACCTCCCGAGCCGGCGATGCTGCCGAAGTGGGCGCTGTCCGAATGCCCGCCGGCGCCTCCGTTACCGCCGGATCCGCCCTGGTCGCCGGCACCACCGAGGCCGCCGATGCCGCCCTGACCGCCGGCTCCGCCATTGCCGATCAGCTGTCCGCCGTTACCGCCGTTGCCGCCCGCGCCGCCCGTGCCGCCGTTCAGCGGCGGGGTTTCCCCAGAGGCGCCGTTGCCGCCTCGACCACCGCTCCCGCCAAAGTTATTGGTCTCGTTACCCACCGCGGAGCCACCGTTACCGCCGTTGCCGCCGGACCCGCCGGGCGCGCTGCCCGGTGCGCCGTTGCCTCCATCACCTCCATGGGTGCTGTCCGCCAGCACATCGTCGGGGGCGTTGACGTTTCCGCCGTTCCCACCATTCCCGCCGTTGGCGCCACCCTGTCCGGCCGCCCCGCCGTCGCCGCCCCTGCCGGCGCTAACGGTGAAACCGCTGGGCTCGCTGCCATTGGCGCCACTGCCGCCGGTGCCGCCGTTCTGGCCGAAACCGCCGGTGGATCCGGTAAGACCGCTGCCATCTGGCTGCACATGGAAGTTGGGCTCGGCCCGCGTCACGTTGAGAGCGTTGAGCCCCGTCCAGCCGGTGCCGCCTTGGCCGCCGGTGCCGCCGTTGCCGATGAGGTAGGAGTTGCCGCCGGTGCCGCCGGTGCCGGGGGCGATGTTGGGGAAGTCGTAGAGGCCGCCGGGGTTGGGGTCGGCGTAGAGGCCGTGCCCGCCTTGGCCGCCGGTGCCGCCGTTGCCGAACAGGTGGCCGCCGTCGCCGCCGTTGCCGCCGTTCATGCCGGGTCCGCCCACTCCGCCGGTGCCGCCGTTGCCGAGGAGTCCGGTGGCACCGCCGTTGCCGGCGGGGCCGCCGCGCAGCAGGGCACCGGCGCTGCCGCCGTTGCCGCCGTTGCCGCCATCGCCGTAGAGGCTGCCGCCGGTACCGCCGTTGCCGCCGGCGCCTGCGCCCCGAACGCGCCGCTGCTGGAGCCGCCGTTGCCGCCGGTGCCGCCGGTGCCCAGCAGTCCGGCGTTGCCGCCGGTGCCGCCGGTGCCGGCGGTGCCGGTCAGTCCGTAGGTGGGATCGGGCACGGTGTTGCCTCCGGCGCCGCCGGCCCCGCCGTTGCCCGACAACCACCCACCTGTCCCGCCGTGGCCGCCGGTGGCGCCGTTGAACCCGGCCCCGCCGGTGCCGCCGGTGCCGCCGTTGCCGATCAGTCCGGCGGCTCCGCCGTTGCCGCCGGCTTGTCCGGTGGCCCCGGTGGCGCCGTTGCCGCCGTTGCCGTAGAGCCAGCCGGCGTCACCGCCGTTGCCCCCGGCGGTGGCGGCATCGGCGCCGTTGCCGATCAGGGCGCGTCCGGTCAACGCCACCGAGGGCGCGTTGACCACATCCAGCAGCGATTGCAGGGGATCGACCGCGGCGGCCTCGGCCGCGGCATAGGCACCCCCGGCCGCATGCAACGACGCCACGAACTGCTGCTGCAGGCCCGCCACCCGCGCACCGATCAGCTGATACTCCACCGCATGACCGCCGAACAACGATGCAACCGCCACCGACACCTCATCGGCGGCCGCCGCCGCGAGGGCCGCCGTCGGCGCTGCGGCGGTGAAATTGGCAGCACTGACCGACGAACCGATGTCGGCCAGATCCGCCGCGGCCGTCGCCACCAATTCGGGAATGACGCTCACAAAAGGCATGGCTCATGCTGTGCAGTGAGCGTTGGGCGATGTATGAACAGTCGTGAAATGTGCTGGTAGCAGCCCTGCCCACGGCAGTGCCAGAGGTACCGCAAATTGTGGGGGCAGATGCGGTACCCGTAACCTCTAGCGAGTGGTCGATGACAGGCGTGGTCGTAGCAACGAGCGGCGACCGCGATCTGCGTCCAACGGATTGCCACGGCGCTCCGGTCCGGGCCGGGCGCGACCGGCTCAACCCAGCGCCGACACCGCACAGGCCGGACCACCGATTCCGGCCGACATCGAGGCGCGGCAGCTGGCCCCCGACGTGCGACGCGAGCTGAGCACGCTGGACCGGGCCACCGCCGACGCGGTCGCCCGCCACCTGGTGGCCGCGGGCGGCCTGCTCGACGAAGACCCCGAGGCCGCACTCAGCCATGCCCGCGCCGCCCGGGCTCGGGCCAGCCGGATCGCGGCGATTCGGGAGGCCGTCGGCATCGCCGCGTATCACTGCGGCGACTGGGGCCAGGCGCTGGCGGAATTTCGTGCCGCCCGTCGAATGGGCAGCAAATCACCGTTGCTGGCCCTGATCGCGGACTGCGAACGCGGTCTTGGACGGCCACAGCGCGCCATCGACCTGGCACGCGGACCCGAGGCGGCCGAACTCAGCGGTGACGACGCCGACGAGCTGCGCATCGTCGCCGCCGGTGCCCGCGCCGACCTGGGGCAACTCGAACAGGCGCTGACGGTGTTGTCCACCCCGCAGCTTGACCCGTCCCGGACCGGTTCGACGGCCGCGCGGTTGTTCTATGCCTACGCCGAAACGCTGCTGGCGCTCGGACGAGGCGACGAGGCGCTGCAGTGGTTTCTGCGTTCGGCTGCGGCCGACACCGAGGGCGTCACCGATGCCGAAGACCGGGTCAGCGAACTTGGTTGAGATGAACAGCATTGCGCGGCAATATGATTGCCTCCTGCTTGACCTGGACGGAACTGTCTTTCGAGGTCACCAACCCACCGAGGGTGCGGTGGACTCGTTGGACGGGATAGACAGCCGCAAGCTGTTCGTCACCAACAACGCCTCGCGCAGTGCCCACGAAGTCGCCGAACACCTGCGCGACCTCGGTTTCTCGGCGAACGCCGATGACGTCGTGACCAGCGCGCAGAGCGCGGCACACCTACTGGCCGCGCAGCTGTCGCCTGGCTCGAAGGTGCTGATCGTCGGCACCGACGCACTGGCCGCCGAGATCGAGACCGCAGGTCTGCAACCGGTCCGTCGTTTCGAAGATGAGCCCGACGCCGTCGTTCAGGGGCTTTCCATGACGATCGGCTGGCCGGAACTCGCCGAGGCCGCGCTGGCCATCCGGGCGGGCGCGTTGTGGGTTGCGGCCAATGTCGACCTGACGCTGCCCAACGAGCGAGGTCTGTTGCCGGGCAACGGATCTCTGGTGGCGGCGCTGCGTGCCGCCACCGGTGAGCAGCCGCAGGTGGCCGGCAAGCCGGGTCCGCAATTGATGAAGGACGCGGTTGGTCGCGGCGATTTCGCGGCGCCGCTGGTGGTGGGTGACCGGCTCGACACCGATATCGAAGGCGCCAACGCCGCCGAACTGCCCAGCCTGATGGTGCTCACCGGAGTGAATTCCGCGCGTGACGCCGTTTTCGCCGAGCCCGCGCAGCGGCCCACCTACATCGGTCACGACCTGAGGTCGCTGCACCAGGACGGTGAGGTGCTGAAGGTGGGCCCGCAACCGGGTTGGCGGGTCGAGGTCGAAGGCGAGGTCGCTGTGGTGACGGCCGCCGACGACCAGCATGGCGACGACCTTGCGATCGTCCGTGCCGTCGCCAGCGCACTGTGGGACGCGTCCACCCAGGTGCGGATCGAAGCCGGCGACGACCAGGCCCGCGAGGCCCTGGACCGCTGGTCCCTGATGCACGGCGAGTAGCCGGTGACTACCGTAGGAGCGCAATGACCATCGATCCTGAGCAGATCCGCGCGGAAATCGAATCCCTCGTGGCCCAGTTGCCCGACAATGCCGACGCCGGCAACGGGCCGTCCCTCGAGGAGCTCGAAGACATCGCCCGCCGCCTGTCGGAGGCGCACGACGTGCTGTTGCAGGCGCTGGAGTCGGCGGAGAAGGGCTGAGTGCCCGCATGCCCCGGCGTGCTCGCGTCGACGCCGAGTTGGTGCGTCGCGGTCTGGCACGCTCGCGTCAGCAGGCCGCGGAGTTGATCGGGGCCGGCAGGGTGCGGATCGACGGACTGCCGGCGCTCAAGCCGGCCACCTCCGTCGCGGTCACCGCGGCGCTCACCGTGGCCGACGACGGCGAACGCTCCTGGGTGTCGCGGGGGGCGCACAAACTCATCGGCGCACTGGACGCCTTCGGAATCGCCGTCGACGGCCGTCGCTGCCTGGACGCGGGCGCCTCGACGGGCGGGTTCACCGAAGTCCTGTTGGATCGGGGCGCCGCACAAGTGGTTGCCGCCGACGTGGGCTATGGGCAGCTGGCCTGGTCGCTGCGCAGCGACCCGCGGGTGGTCGTGGTGGAACGCACCAACGTGCGCGACCTGTCGCCCGAGGCGATCGGCGGGCCGGTGGACCTGATCGTCGCGGACCTGTCATTCATCTCGTTGGCGACCGTGTTGCCCGCGCTGGTTGGTTGCGCTTCGCCGGACGCCGATATCGTTCCCATGGTGAAGCCGCAGTTTGAGGTGGGGAAGGGTCAGGTCGGTCCCGGCGGGGTGGTGCAGGACCCCCGGCTGCGGATCGATTCGGTGCTCGCGATCTCGCGGCGCGCCGTCGAATTGGGCTGGCACACCGTGGACGTGACGGCCAGCCCGCTTCCGGGCCCGTCGGGCAACGTCGAATACTTTCTGTGGCTGCGTGCCCGGACGGATCGCGCGCTGGCGGGGGATGAGCTGTTGGCGGCGGCCCAGCGCGCAGTAAGAGAGGGCCCACAGTGACCACCGAACGTACCGTGTTGCTGGTCGTCCACTCCGGCCGGGACGAAGCGACCGAGACCGCGGGCCGCGTCGAGAAGGTTTTGGAAGACAAAGGGATTGCGTTGCGTGCCCTGTCCGCTGAAGCGGTTGACAAGGGCTCCTTGCGGCTGAGTCCCAACGACATGCGGGTGCTGGGTGTCGATATCGAAGTCGTCGACGCCGACCCGATGGCCGCCGACGGTTGTGAGCTGGTGCTCGTGCTGGGCGGGGACGGAACTTTTCTGCGGGCGGCCGAGCTGGCCCGTAACGCCGGCATTCCGGTGCTGGGCGTCAACCTGGGCCGCATCGGTTTCCTCGCCGAAGCTGAGGCCGAGGCCATCGACAGCGTGCTCGAACACGTTGTCGCGCAGGACTATCGGGTGGAAGACCGGCTGGTCCTGGATGTCGTGGTACGCCAGGGCGGCGAAGTGATCGACCGGGGCTGGGCGCTCAACGAAGCCAGCCTGGAGAAAGGCCCCCGGCTCGGTGTCCTCGGTGTCGTCGTCGAAATCGACGGTCGGCCGGTCTCGACGTTCGGTTGCGACGGGGTGCTGGTGTCCACGCCCACCGGGTCCACCGCATACGCCTTCTCCGCGGGTGGTCCGGTGCTCTGGCCTGACCTGGAGGCAATTCTGGTGGTGCCCAACAATGCTCATGCCTTGTTCGGTCGTCCGATGGTCACCAGTCCGGACGCAGCCATCGCCATCGAGATCGAGGCGGATGGTCACGACGCGCTGGTCTTCTGCGACGGCCGCCGGGACATGCGGGTGCCGGCCGGCAGTCGGCTCGAAGTCACCCGTTCTGACACGCCGGTGAAGTGGGTGCGCCTGGACAGCGCACCGTTCACCGACCGGTTGGTGACGAAGTTCCGGTTGCCGGTGACGGGTTGGCGCGGGAAGTAGCCGGTGCTCAACGAGATTCGCATCGAGGCGCTGGGTGCAATCAGCCTTGCGACTGCCGAGTTCGATCGCGGGCTCACCGTGCTGACCGGTGAGACCGGCACCGGCAAAACCATGGTGGTCACCGGCCTGCATCTGCTGGGCGGCGCGCGTGCCGACGCGACCAGGGTACGGTCGGGCGCCGAACGTGCCGTCGTCGAAGGTCGTTTCACCACAACCGATGTCGACGACGCGGTGACCGCCCGCCTCGATGAGATCCTGGACGCCTCCGGCGCAGAACGCGACGAAGACGGCAGCGTGATCGCCTTGCGCACCGTCAGCCGTGACGGGCCCTCGCGCGCATACCTGGGCGGCCGCAGTGTGCCGGCAAAGTCTTTGAGCGGCTTCACCACTGAGTTGCTGGCGCTGCATGGCCAGAACGACCAGCTACGGCTCATGCGACCCGACGAGCAGCGCGGCGCGCTGGACCGGTTCGCCGGAACCGGTCCGGCACTGGAGCGCTACCGCAAACTACGCGAAGCATGGTTGTCGGCGCGGCGCGACCTCGTCGATCGTCGGGACCGGACCCGTGAGCTCGCTCAGGAAGCCGATCGACTCAAGTTTGCGCTCAACGAGATCGACACCGTCGACCCGCAACCGGGGGAGGACGACGCACTGGTCGCCGATATCGTCCGGCTCTCCGAACTGGACACTCTGCGCGAAGCCGCCGCGTCGGCGCGCGAGGTGCTGTCCAGTTCATCCGATGAGGCGTTCGGCGCCGCCGAGGCGCTCGGACGGGCTCGCGGCGCGTTGGAATCGACGGGTGACGCCCGGTTGCGATCCCTGGCCGACCAGATCGGCGGAGCCTTGACGGTGGTCATCGACGCGGTCGGTGAATTGGGTGACTACCTCGACGCGCTGCCCACCGATGCCAGCGCACTGGACGCGAAACTGGCCCGTCAGGCTCAGCTGCGCACGCTGACCCGCAAGTACGCCGCCGACATCGACGGGGTGCTGCAGTGGGCCCAGGATTCGCGGGACCGGCTGGCGCAACTCGACGTGTCCGAAGAGGGGCTCGCCGCGCTGGAACGCCGGGTGGCGGAGCTTGGCGGCCAATTAGGCCAGGCGGCAATCGATCTCAGCAAGATCAGACGCAAGGCGGCCAAGAAGCTGGCCAAGGAGGTCACCGCGGAGCTGGCGGGCCTGGCGATGAACAACGCCGATTTCACCATCGGGGTCACCACCGATGTGGCCGATCCGCATGACCCGTCAGCGCTGGTCCTCCCGGACGGGGAACCAGCGCGGATCGGTGCCGACGGCATCGACGTGGTGGAGTTCGGCTTCGCCGCCCACCGCGGCATGTCGGTGCTGCCACTGGCCAAGAGCGCCTCGGGCGGCGAGCTGTCGCGGGTGATGCTGGCGCTGGAGGTGGTGCTGTCCGCTTCGGCCACCGGCACCACGATGGTGTTCGACGAGGTCGACGCCGGCGTGGGCGGCTATGCGGCGGTGCAGATCGGCAGACGGCTGGCAAGGCTGGCCCGCACGCACCAGGTCATCGTCGTCACGCACCTGCCACAGGTCGCGGCCTACGCGGACGTGCACCTGGTGGTGCACAGCCAGGGACCCAGGGGCACCAGCGGTGTACGGCGCCTGACCAGCGACGACAGGGTGGCCGAGCTGGCCAGGATGCTGGCGGGGCTGGGGGAGTCCGACAGTGGACGCGCGCACGCCCGGGAACTGCTCGAGACCGCACAGAGCGACCGCGCGTAACCCTCTCGGCCGCGAGCGTGCGCTTAGTGCCCGTCGAGGCGGCGTGTCGCCGTACCGGAGCGCACCTTCGCGCCATGGGCTGCCCTCTCGGCCGCGAGCGTGCACGTAGTGCCGCCCGCCACGGCGTGTCGCCGTACCGGAGCGCACCCTCGTGCCAGGTGCCCCCAAACCCTCGCAACCACCCCGCGATACAAATGTGACAGATGTGACGCTTTATAACTTCTGAGGCAGATGTTACGGCGCGCCTCCCCGCCACAGCCGACGATCGCCGACAGAATCGGCTCCCATGAAGATGTCAGCGCTTCTATCTCGCAACACCGTCCGGCCCGGTCTCGTGGGCACCGCCCGAGTCGATCGCAACATCGACCGACTGTTGCGCAGGGTCTGCCCCGGCGACATCGTCGTCCTCGACATTCTGGACCTCGACCGCATCACCGCCGACGCACTGGTGGAGGCTGACATCGCCGCCGTGGTCAACGCATCCCCGTCGGTCTCCGGCCGCTACCCCAACCTGGGCCCCGAGGTTCTGGTCAACAACGGTGTCACCCTCATCGACGAGACCGGCCCCGAGATCTTCAAGAAGGTCAAGGACGGCTCGAAGATCCGCCTGTACGAAGGCGGCGTCTACTCCGGGGACCGCCGACTGATCCGCGGCACCGAGCGCACCGACCATGACATCGCAGACCTGATGCGGGAGGCCAAGAGTGGGCTGGCCGCTCACCTGGAAGCGTTCGCGGGCAACACGATTGAGTTCATCCGCAGCGAAAGCCCGCTGCTGATCGACGGCATCGGCATCCCCGACATCGACGTCGACATGCGCCGGCGGCACGTGGTGATCGTCTCCGAAGAACCCAGCGCCGAAGAGGATCTGAAATCCCTCAAGCCGTTCATCAAGGAGTACCAACCCGTGCTGGTCGGTGTCGGGCAGGGCGCCGATGTGCTGCGCAAGGCGGGTTACCGCCCCCAGCTCATCGTCGGCGACCCCGACCAGATCAGCGCCGAGGTGCTCAAGTGCGGCGCCCAGGTGGTGCTGCCCGCCGATGCTGACGGTCACGCGGCCGGTCTGGAACGCATCCAGGACCTCGGCGTCGGGGCCATGACATTCCCGGCGGCCGGCTCCGCCACCGACCTGGCCCTGTTGCTGGCCGATCACCACGGCGCGGCGCTGCTGGTCACCGCGGGCCACACGGCCAACATCGAGACGTTCTTCGACCGGACTCGTTCGCAGAGCAACCCCTCGACGTTCCTCACCCGGCTGCGGGTGGGGGAGAAGCTGGTGGACGCCAAGGCGGTCGCCACGCTGTACCGCAACCACATCTCCGGTGGCGCCATCGCCCTGCTGGCGCTGACCATGCTGATCGCCATCATCGTGGTGCTCTGGGTGTCCCGCACCGACGGCGTGGTCGTGCACTGGATCATCGACTACTGGAACCGCTTCACCCTCTGGATCCAGCACCTGATCTCCTAGGAAGTGCCCTGATGATCTCGTTACGCCAACACGCCATCTCGCTGGCCGCCGTCTTCCTGGCGCTGGCCATCGGGGTGGTGCTGGGCTCCGGCTTCTTCTCCGACACCGTGCTGTCCAGCCTGCGTAACGAGAAGCGCGACCTGGCCGGTCAAGTCAACAATCTCAACGACCAGCGCAATCAGTTGAATGAAAAGCTAAGTGCAGCAAACACTTTCGATGCCCAAGTGCTGGGTCGTATCGTGCACGAGACACTGACGGGCAAGACGGTGGTGCTGTTCCGCACCCCGGATGCCAGAGACGACGACGTGGCCGCCGTATCGAAAATCGTCGGGCAGGCCGGCGGCTCGGTCACCGGCACGGTGTCGCTCACGCACGAATTCGTCGAGGCCAATTCAGGCGAGAAACTGCGCTCGGTGGTCAACTCAGCGATCCTGCCGCCCGGCACCCAATTGAGCACCAAACTGGTCGACCAGGGTTCCCAGGCCGGCGATCTGCTCGGCATCGCCTTGCTGGTCAACACCAATCCGCAGGTTCCCGCGGTGGACGACACCGGGCGCGACACCGTGCTGGGCGCACTGCGTGAGACCGGCTTTATCACCTACCAGCCCAACAACCACATGGCGGCGGCCAACGCTGCCATCGTGGTCACCGGCGGCGCGGTGCCCGCGGACGCCGGCAATCAGGGGGTCACCGTGGCACGGTTCGCCGCCGCACTGGCTCCGCACGGCGCGGGCACGGTGCTGGCCGGCCGCGACGGCTCGGCCGGAGGGAGTGCCGCGGTGGCGGTGGCGCGCGCCGATGCCGGCATGGCGGCCGCCATCAGCACGGTCGACGACGTCGACGTCGAGCCCGGACGCATCACGGCGATCCTGGCCCTGCACGATCTGGCCGGTGGCGGCCACCCCGGTCACTACGGAACCGGGCATGGGGCGACCTCAGTGACCGTTCCCCAGTAGGGCGTGTTCGACGCGGCGGGCGGCCGCGGATGTTAGGGTGAGTTTCCGTGGGTCGGCAGGCCCAGCAAGCTTCAAATCCCTGCACCAGCCCTGCCCGTCTTCACGGAGGTCGCCCTGTTGCGTAAGCATTCGCAAATCGCCACCAAGCACCTCTTCGTCAGCGGAGGGGTCGCCTCTTCCCTGGGCAAGGGCCTGACGGCGAGCAGCCTGGGGCAATTGCTGACCGCGCGCGGGTTGCACGTCACGATGCAGAAGCTCGACCCCTACCTCAACGTCGACCCCGGCACCATGAACCCGTTTCAGCACGGTGAGGTGTTCGTCACCGAGGATGGCGCCGAAACGGACCTCGACGTCGGCCACTACGAGCGCTTCCTCGACCGCGACCTGTCCGGGTCAGCGAATGTGACCACCGGGCAGGTGTATTCGACGGTGATCGCCAAGGAGCGCCGTGGTGAGTATCTGGGCGACACCGTTCAGGTGATCCCGCACATCACCGACGAGATCAGGCGGCGCATCCTGGCGATGGCCGAACCGGACGCCAGCGGCCACCGACCCGACGTCGTCATCACCGAAATCGGCGGCACCGTCGGCGACATCGAATCGCAGCCGTTTCTCGAGGCAGCCCGCCAGGTCCGCCACTACGTTGGGCGCGAGGACGTGTTCTTTCTGCACGTATCGCTGGTGCCCTACCTGGCTCCGTCCGGTGAACTCAAGACCAAGCCCACCCAGCACTCAGTAGCGGCGCTGCGCAGCATCGGTATCAGCCCGGACGCGCTGATTCTGCGCTGCGACCGGGAGGTCCCCGAGGCCCTGAAAAACAAGATCGCGCTGATGTGTGACGTCGACATCGACGGCGTCATCTCCACCCCGGATGCACCCTCGATCTACGACATCCCCAAGGTGTTGCATCGTGAGGAACTCGACGCCTTCGTGGTGCGCCGGCTCAACCTGCCGTTCCGCGACGTCGACTGGACCGAATGGGACGACCTGCTGCGCCGGGTGCACGAACCACACGACACGGTGCGAATCGCGTTGGTGGGCAAGTACGTTGAGCTTTCCGACGCGTACCTCTCAGTCAGCGAGGCGTTGCGCGCCGGTGGGTTCAAGCACCGGGCCAAGGTCGAGATCGTCTGGGTGGCCTCGGACGACTGCGAGACGCCGAGTGGTGCGGCGCACACCCTTGGCGACGTACACGGCGTGCTGATCCCCGGAGGGTTCGGCATCCGCGGTATCGAGGGCAAGATCGGGGCCATCCGCTATGCGCGGGCGCGCAGCTTGCCGGTGTTGGGGCTGTGTCTCGGTCTGCAGTGCATCGTGATCGAAGCGGCCCGCTCGGTGGGGCTCACCGAGGCGAACTCCGCCGAGTTCGAGCCGGACACCCCGGATCCGGTCATCTCCACGATGGCCGATCAGGAGCAGGCCGTCGCCGGCGAGGCGGATCTCGGCGGCACCATGCGACTGGGCGCCTATCCGGCCGTCCTGGAACCGGATTCGATTGTGGCCCAGGCGTATCAGGCCACCCAGGTGTCCGAACGCCACCGGCACCGTTACGAGGTCAACAACTCTTACCGAGAGCGGATCGCCGAGAGCGGACTGCGGTTCAGCGGGACTTCACCCGACGGGCACCTGGTCGAGTTTGTCGAGTATCCGCCGGATCAGCACCCGTTCATCGTCGGAACCCAGGCCCACCCCGAGCTCAAGAGCCGGCCTACCCGGCCGCATCCGTTGTTCGTGGCATTCGTCAAGGCGGCCATCGACTACAAGGCGGGTGAATTGCTGCCCGTCGAGATCCCCGAGATCCCCGAGCACCACGCTTCCAACGGAAACGACCGTCGCGACACCGACGGTTCGGCGGTAGGGCAGTCGCTAGCCGAACCCGCCACCCGTGGCTGAGCACGACTTCGAGACGGTTTCGTCGGAAATCCTGTACCAGGGAGCCATTTTCGCGTTACGCCGGGACGAGGTGCGGATGCCGGGCGGCAACATCGCGAAACGCGAGGTGATCGAGCACTACGGCGCGGTGGCGGTGGTGGCGATGAACGAGAACAACGACATCGCACTGGTTTACCAGTACCGCCACACCTATGGCCGCAGGATCTGGGAGTTGCCCGCCGGCCTGCTCGACGCCCCGGGCGAAGCGCCGTACCTCACCGCCGAGCGGGAACTCCAGGAGGAGGTCGGGCTGCACGCCCGCACCTGGCAGGTACTGCTGGACGTCAACACCGCCCCGGGTTTCAGCGACGAATCGGTGCGGGTCTATCTGGCCACCGGGCTCACCGAGATAGGCCGGCCAGAGGCGCACGACGAAGAAGCCGACATGACGATGCAGTGGTTTCCGCTCGATGAAGCGGTGCACCGGGCACTCAGCGGAGAGATCGTCAATTCGATTGCCATTGCCGGTATTTTCGCTGCCCATGCCGTCACCACCGGCATCGCCCAACCACGTCCGCTGGACACTGCCTGGATCGACAGACCGACCGCTTTCGCCGAGCGCAGGGCAGCGCGATGACGGCGGCGCTCACGCTCGATGCCCAGATGCAGGGCTACCTCGACCACCTGACGATCGAGCGCGGCGTAGCGGCCAACACCTTGAGCTCTTACCGGCGGGACCTGCGGCGCTACTCAAAACACCTGGAAGAACGCGGGATTCACGACCTGGCCAAGGTCGGCGAGAACGACGTTAGCGAGTTCCTGGTGGCGCTGCGCCGCGGAGATCCCGATTCGGGGGCGGTGGCGCTGTCCGCGGTGTCGGCGGCGCGGGCGCTGATCGCGGTGCGCGGACTGCATCGGTTCGCCGCCGCAGAAGGGTTGGCGGAGCTGGATGTGGCGCGGGCGGTCAGGCCGCCGACGCCGGGCCGTCGGTTGCCCAAGAGCCTGACCGTCGACCAGGTGCTGGCGCTGCTGGAGGCCGCCGGTGGCGAGGATGCCTCCGACGGCCCGCTGACCCTGCGCAACCGGGCCCTGCTGGAGTTGTTGTACTCCACCGGGTCGCGGATCTCCGAAGCTGTCGGGCTCGACGTCGACGACATCGACACCCATGCGCGATCGGTGTTGTTGCGCGGCAAGGGCGGTAAGCAACGCCTGGTGCCCATCGGTCGTCCCGCCGTCGCGGCACTCGACGCCTATTTGGTGCGCGGCCGCCCGGACCTTGCCCGTCGGGGACGTGGCACGCCCGCGATCTTCCTCAATGCCCGGGGAGGGCGGCTGTCGCGACAGAGTGCCTGGCAGGTGTTGCAGGACGCGGCCGATCGTGCCGGGATCACGTCGGGGGTGTCGCCGCACATGCTGCGGCACTCCTTCGCCACGCATCTGCTGGAGGGCGGCGCCGATGTGCGGGTGGTGCAGGAGTTGCTGGGTCACGCGTCGGTGACCACGACGCAGATCTACACCCTGGTCACCGTGCACGCCCTGCGGGAGGTGTGGGCCGGCGCCCACCCGCGCGCCACCTGAACCCGCGCCAACCCCGCGCGAGCAGACGCGAAATCACCTCGGAGCGCATGCTCCAGGGTGATTTTGCGTCTGTTCGCGCACCTATGCGAGGAACTCCGATTCCAGCACCAGGTCCGACACCATCGACTGATATTCCAGATGCGTCTTGTGCTCGGTGGTGTTCCACGTCTTGCCCTGTTGTTCTCGCATGTATCCGCGATACTGCGGCGCCCCAGGCACCCGGACGTTGTCGGCGACGGCAATGGACCCCTGACGGAGCCACCCGCGGTCCATGATGCTCTTCAGGTCGTCCAGGTATGCGTCCTTGTCGTGATCGAGGAACAGGAAATCGACTGTGCCGGAGCCGAATCCGTGTTCGTCTGCCAGCGTGTCCAAGGTACGCCCGCCGTCACCGATGGTGCCGACCACACACGTAACGCGATCGGCCACGCCCGCATGCGCCCAGATCCGCCGGGCGTTGGCCGCATTCGCCTCGGCGAGTTCGATGGAATACACCTTGGCGCCCGGCGCAGCGCGCGCGATCCGCAGCGCGCCGTACCCGACATAGGTACCGAGTTCCAGAGCGACCGACGGATCGGCGCGTCGCACCGCTGCATCGAGCAGTTGCCCCTTCTCGTCCCCGACGTTGATCAACATCGACTTCTCGTAGGCGAACTTGTCGATGGTGGCCAGCACATCGTCGATGTCGCCGGCCCGCGCGTTGTTCAGCACGTAGTCGACGGCCGCCGCCTCGCGTCCGTCACCGATCTGGCCGGTCTTGGTGATGTTGCGAGCGCCGGTGGCCATCCGCCACACCGACCACCGCAGCAGGGGTATGCGCCGCTTCAGGTCCATGGATCTCCACGATAGGCGCTCGCATGCCGTGCAATTCGGAAACTCTCGTCGTCGGGCTGGCCTATGAGTATTCGATGAGGACCGCTGAGCACCCGGTCTGGGGTTGCTTGTTGCCAGGTCGGCACGGCATGTTGGCAATAGGTGCGCCGGAAAGTCTGGTCGGCAGCTCGGCTCGGAGCGGGTCGAGTGTGTTTCGGCTGGAAGGTGAATCCGTGTCAAGCAGACGGAGCGACGTGTCGGACGCCCCACAAGCGCACGAGGTCGGCCTCCTGACCTACACCGGCCGATTGGGCGGCGGTCTTTGGGCGGATGTGCAGCGAAAGCTGCCTTTCTACACGAGCGACTTCAAGGACGGGCTGCATTCGAAAGCCGTAGCATCTGTCAGTTTTCTTTTTTTCGCCTGCCTTGCGAATGCTATTGCCTTCGGTGGCCTCACCAGTGTCATGACCGACGGTGAGATCGGCATCGTGGAAATGATTGTGGCAACCGCCTTCGGCGGAATCCTGTTCGCGCTCCTGTCCGCTCAACCCCTGACAATTTTGGGCGGCACCGGCCCCATCGTCATCTTCACCGGCCTGCTGTACACGATGTGCCGGCGTTTCGATCTTCCCTTTCTACCGGTCTACGCCTGGGTAGGAGTCTGGTCGGGCGCTCTCATGCTCGTCCTCGCGGTCACCGATGCCAGCGCGCTGATGAGGTTCTTCACCCGCTTCGTCGACGAGATCTTCGCCGTCCTCATCGCCGTCATTTTCATCGTCGAAGCGGCGCGCTCCGTGGTGTCGCCCTTCACCGCGTCACCGCGCAACGACGCGACCGCCCTGATGACCGTGGTGCTGGCACTGGGAACATTTCTGTTGGCCCGCAACTTCAAGACTTTCCTGCAGACCAGGTATATCCAGCGCAGGTTCCGTGAATTCGTGGCAGATTTCGGACCCACAATCGCCATCGCGCTGATGACGATATTCGCTTTGACGTTGCCGGAGGTCAAGGTGGCGGACGTGGCCATTCCCGACCATTTCGGCACCACCACCGGCCGGCCCTGGCTCGTCGACATGTTCTCGGTGCCCGTCTGGCTGATCCTCGCTTGCCTCGGGCCGGCTATCCTCGTCACGGTTCTGCTATTTCTCGATCAGAACATTACGACTCGTCTGGTCAACAGCCCGTCGCATGCCCTCCGAAAAGGTGGGGGCTATCACCTGGACCTGGCTGTCGTCGCCGTCATCACGGCGGTGTGCTCGGTGTTCGGTTTACCCTGGATCGTGGCGGCCACGGTCCATTCCCTCAACCACGTCAAGAGTCTGGCGACCACCAGACGACCCGTCGAGACGTATGTGTCGCAGGGATTTAACGCAAACCAGTCTGAAGACGACGACTCCGGCGCCGAGCGCATTCTGGCTGTCCGAGAAAATCGAGTCTCCCCGCTCGCGATTCATTTGCTGATCGCGGCCTCAATTTTCATGTTGCCGGTGATCAAGAAAGTTCCGATCGAGGTACTTTTCGGCCTGTTCCTGTTCATGGGTTTCGCCACCCTCAACGGGACGGACTTCTATGCACGGTTGAAATTGTGGTTGACGGACCGCAATCTGTACCCCAACACCCACTACGTTCGCCATGTTCCCTGGAAAGTCATCCACGTCTTCACCTTGGTGCAGGTTCTCTGTCTGGTGGTGTTGTGGATCCTCAAGAGCAGCCCGCTGGGGATCTTGTTCCCCTTGTTCATCGCGATGCTGGTGCCGTTGCGCCTTCTGCTCAACAGGTGGTTCCAGGCAGAGCATCTGGCCTTGCTCGACGCCGATGAGCAAGCCGACGACGAGAGCATGGGGGACTTCCGGCCCTGAGCTCGAGTCGATGCGAGTCGATCGCGGCGCACGACTCCGCCTTGGTTGGCCAGCGCGGGCTCGACTGTCGGATCGGTCTCGCTCGTCATCCACGGGGCTGTGATGCCGTCAGCGCAAAGTCAGCGTCACCCAAGTGGATAGCGGCGGTGTGTACCACCGCATCGGGCGCAGATCTCCGCGCGGATTGATTTGCCCGCGGGTCTCCCGGCGCAGGGGGGTCCAGCCGTTAGACTTTCCTGCAATGTCCACGCTGACGTCCGTCACCACCCACCGCGACCGGGCATGACCGACCATTCCGGCAACGGTCCAGAGATCGGCCTCACCGGCCGGCCGCCGCGGGCGATTCCCGATCCCAAGCCGCTGTCCAGCCACGGACCGGCCAAGGTCGTCGCGATGTGCAACCAGAAAGGTGGCGTCGGCAAGACGACCTCGACGATCAACCTGGGCGCGGCGCTGGCCGAGTACGGGCGGCGGGTGTTGCTGGTCGACATGGATCCCCAGGGTGCGCTGTCCGCCGGCCTGGGTGTGCCGCACTACGAGCTGGAAAAGACGATCCACAACGTGCTGGTGGAGTCGCGGGTGTCGATCGACGACGTGCTGCTGCACACCCGGGTCAAGAATCTGGATCTGGTGCCCAGCAACATCGACCTGTCGGCGGCGGAGATTCAGCTGGTCAACGAGGTCGGGCGCGAGCAGACGCTGGCCCGGGCGCTGTATCCGGTGTTGGACCGCTACGACTATGTGCTGATCGACTGCCAACCGTCGCTGGGACTGCTCACCGTCAACGGCCTGGCCTGTGCCGAAGGCGTCGTCATTCCCACCGAGTGCGAGTTCTTCTCGCTGCGCGGCCTGGCGCTGCTCACCGACACGGTCGACAAAGTGCGCGACCGGCTCAACCCCAAACTGGACATCAGCGGCATCCTGATCACCCGCTACGACCCGCGCACCGTGAACTCACGTGAGGTGATGGCCCGCGTCGTCGAACGATTCGGTGATCTAGTGTTCGACACCGTGATCACCCGCACCGTCCGCTTCCCGGAGACCAGCGTCGCGGGCGAGCCCATCACCACCTGGGCGCCCAAGTCGGCGGGGGCGCTCGCGTACCGCTCGCTGGCTCGCGAGTTCATCGACCGATTCGGCGTGTGAGCGGCCCAGACGGTCAGGCGGCCTCCGAGCACGGGTTTCAGGTCCGGCTGACCAATTTCGAGGGCCCGTTCGACCTGCTCCTGCAGCTCATCTTCGCCCATCGGCTCGACGTCACCGAGGTGGCGTTGCACCAGGTCACCGACGACTTCATCGCCTACACCAAAACCATCGGCGCACAGCTGGACCTGGAGGAGACCACCGCCTTCCTGGTGGTCGCGGCCACCCTGCTGGACCTCAAAGCGGCCCGGCTGCTGCCCACCGGCCAGGTCGACGACGAGGAGGATCTTGCGCTGCTGGAGGTGCGCGACCTGCTGTTCGCGCGGCTGCTGCAGTACCGGGCTTTCAAGCACGTCGCGGAGATGTTCGCCGAACTCGAGGCCACCGCGCTGCGCAGCTACCCCCGTGCGGTGGCCTTGGAGGAGCGCTTCGAGGGCCTGTTGCCCGAGGTGATGATCGGTGTCGACGCCCAGCGGTTCGCCGAGATCGCCGCGATCGCCTTCACCCCGCGCCCGGTTCCCACCGTCGGTATCGGGCATCTGCACGTGGAGCCGGTGTCGGTGCCCGAGCAGGCCCGCCACATTCTGCGGATGCTGGAAGGGCGGGGCAGCGGCCAGTGGGCGTCGTTCTCGGAGCTGGTGGCCGACTGCACCGTGCCGGTCGAGATCGTCGGGCGCTTCCTTGCGCTGCTCGAACTGTATCGGTCCCGGGCTGTAGCATTCGACCAGTCCGAGCCCCTTGGCGTGCTCCAGGTTTCATGGACCGGGGAACGGCCAGCGAGCGAATCGTTGCTAGAAGTGCGAGATCAGTAGATGACCGAACTGCCGCCTGAGGGCGAGCTGGATGCTGGCATCCCGGATATCGCCGAACCCGCAGAAATGGATCCCGATGAGCTTGGGCGGGTGCTCGAATCGCTGCTGCTGGTGGTGGACACGCCGGTGACCGCGGAGGCGTTGGCGTCGGCCACCGAGCAACCGGTCTACCGCGTGGCGGCCAAGCTGCGGCTGATGGCCGATGAACTCACCGAGCGTGACAGCGGCATCGACCTGCGTCACTCAGGTGAGGGTTGGCGGCTGTACACGCGGG
This sequence comes from Mycobacterium sp. Z3061, assembly GCF_031583025.1. NCBI lineage: Bacteria > Bacillati > Actinomycetota > Actinomycetes > Mycobacteriales > Mycobacteriaceae > Mycobacterium > Mycobacterium pumcae. The sequence continues at coordinate 3,222,902 of NZ_CP134062.1, forward strand.
CGCGGTTCGCGCCCTATGTCGAGAAGCTGCTGCTGGACGGTGCGCGGAGCAAGCTCACCCGGGCCGCCCTGGAAACCCTCGCCGTCGTGGCCTACCGCCAGCCCGTGACGCGGGCCCGGGTCAGCGCGGTGCGAGGCGTCAACGTGGATGCCGTGATGCGAACGCTGTTGGCGCGCGGTCTGATCACCGAGGTCGGTAACGACGAGGACAGCGGCGCAGTCACTTTCGCCACCACCGAGCTTTTCCTCGAGCGGCTCGGACTGACGTCGTTGTCCGAACTGCCCGACATCGCGCCACTGTTGCCGGACGTCGACACAATCGACGACCTCAGCGAAACCCTGGACAGCGAGCCGCGGTTCATCAAACTCAACGGCGGCCGGGTCTCGGATCAGCCGCTGACCTTCGACGTGGACCACGACTGATGGTCGAATCGGACGAGCGGGGGATCCGCTTGCAGAAGGTGTTGTCCCAGGCCGGAATTGCCTCGCGCCGGGCGGCCGAGAAGTTGATCCTCGAGGGGCGCGTCGAGGTCGACGGGCAGGTCGTGACCGAACTGGGCACCCGGGTCGACCCGGACACCTCGGTGATCCGCGTCGACGGAGGCCGCGTGGTGCTGGACGATTCGCTGGTCTACCTGGCGCTGAACAAGCCGCGCGGCATGCACTCGACCATGTCCGACGATCGTGGCCGGCCGTGCATCGGTGACCTGATCGAACGGAAAGTCCGCGGCAACAAGAAGTTATTCCATGTGGGACGGCTGGACGCCGACACCGAAGGATTGATCCTGCTGACCAACGACGGGGAGTTGGCCCACCGGTTGATGCACCCTTCCCACGAGGTGCCCAAGACCTACCTCGCGACGGTGACCGGTGCCGTCCCGCGGGGACTGGGAAAGCAGTTGCGGGCAGGTATCGAATTGGACGACGGCCCGGTGAAGCTCGACGATTTCGCGGTGGTGGACGCCATCCCGGGCAAATCGCTGGTGCGGATCACGTTGCACGAGGGCCGCAACCGAATCGTGCGCCGGTTGCTGGCGGCGGTCGGCTTTCCGGTGGAAGCGTTGGTGCGCACCGACATCGGCGCGGTGACCCTGGGTAAGCAGCGCCCCGGTTCGGTGCGGGCGTTGCGGCATGACGAGATCGGGCAACTGTACAAGGCGGTTGGGTTGTGAGCGGAACGAGCGGAGCGAGCGCAGCGAGTGACGGGAGTGCAGCGAGTCATTGGGCACCGAGTGTGGTTGTGGCGATCGACGGTCCGGCGGGCACTGGAAAGTCCTCGGTGTCAAGGGGATTGGCGCGCGGCCTGGGGGCACGGTTCCTCGACACCGGAGCGATGTACCGGATGGTGACGCTGGCGGTGCTGCGCGCAGGCGTCGATCCCGGCGATGCCGGGGCCGTCAGCGAGATCGCGTCAGGCGCCCGGCTATCGGTCGGTTACGACCCGGACGCAAACAGCTTCGCCCTTGCTGGAGAGGACGTTTCGGCGGAAATCCGGGGTGACGACGTCACCAGGGCCGTGTCCGCGGTATCGGCCGTGCCGTCCGTGCGTACCCGACTGGTCGATATTCAGCGCCAGATGGCCGACGGCCCGGGCACGATCGTCGTCGAGGGACGCGACATCGGGACCGTGGTCTTCCCTGATGCGCCGGTCAAGATCTTCCTCACCGCCTCTGCCGAGACGCGCGCACAGCGCCGCAACGCCCAGAACATCCGGGCCGGGTTGGCCGATGACTACGAGGCCGTCCTGGCCGATGTGCGGCGCCGTGACCACCTTGACTCCACCCGTGCGGTCTCGCCGCTGAGGGCTGCGCCGGACGCGATCGTCGTAGACACCAGCGACATGACCGAGGCCGAGGTGATCGCCCACCTGCAAGAGTTGGTAACCCAGCGAAGTGGGGCAGTGCGATGACCGAGGACGGTACCTGGTCTGACGAAAGTGATTGGGAGCTCACTGATTTTGAATCAGATGAGCTGAATGAGGCCGGTCCGGCGCCCGTCGTGGCGATCGTCGGGCGGCCCAATGTCGGAAAATCGACACTGGTCAACCGGATCATCGGCCGGCGCGAGGCGGTGGTGCAGGACGTCCCGGGAGTGACCCGGGACCGGGTGTCCTACGACGCCCTGTGGACCGGGCGTCGATTCGTCGTGCAGGACACCGGCGGATGGGAACCCGACGCCAAGGGCCTGCAGCAGCTGGTGGCCGAGCAGGCCTCGGTGGCCATGCGCACCGCCGACGCGGTGATCCTGGTGGTGGACGCCACGGTGGGCGCGACCGCGGCCGACGAGGCCGCCGCCCGCATTCTGCTGCGGTCGGGCAAGCCGATATTCCTGGCCGCCAACAAGGTTGACAGTGAGCGCGCCGAATCCGACGCCGCCGAGCTGTGGTCGTTGGGCCTGGGCGAACCCTATGCGATCAGCGCCATGCACGGCCGCGGCGTGGGTGAGCTGCTCGACGCGGTGCTGGCCGCGGTGCCCGAGGTCTCCGAAGTGGCCTCGACCGGAGGTGGTCCGCGCCGGGTCGCCCTGGTCGGCAAACCAAACGTGGGCAAGAGCTCGCTGCTGAACAAGCTGGCCGGTGATCAGCGCTCGGTGGTTCACGACGTCGCGGGAACGACGGTCGACCCGGTCGACTCGCTGATCGAACTGGGCGGCAAGGTGTGGCGGTTCGTCGACACCGCCGGCCTGCGCCGCAAGGTCGGGCAGGCCAGTGGTCACGAGTTCTACGCCTCGGTGCGAACGCGCGGCGCCATCGACGCCGCGGAGGTGGTGATCATCCTGATCGACGCCTCCCAGCCGCTCACCGAACAGGACCTGCGGGTGCTGTCGATGGTGATCGAGGCCGGGCGCGCGCTGGTGATCGCGTACAACAAGTGGGACCTCGTCGACGAGGATCGGCGCGACCTGCTGGACCGCGAGATCGACCGCGAGTTGGTGCAGGTGCGCTGGGCGCAGCGGGTCAACATCTCCGCGAAAACCGGCCGGGCGGTGCAGAAGTTGGTGCCGGCGATGGAGACCGCGCTGGCGTCCTGGGACGCCCGGATCCCCACCGGCCCGCTGAACAGCTGGATCAAAGAGGTGGTGGCCGCTACACCGCCGCCGGTGCGTGGTGGCAAGCAACCGCGCATTCTGTTCGCGACGCAGGCCGCGTCCCGGCCCCCCACGTTCGTGTTGTTCACCACCGGGTTCCTGGAAGCCGGCTACCGACGGTTCCTGGAGCGGCGACTGCGCGAGACGTTCGGGTTCGAGGGCAGTCCGATCCGGATCAACGTGCGAATGCGCGAAAAGCGCGGTGCCCAGCGGCGCTGACGCTGCCGCCTCTGCCTGCCCGCAGACAAACTCCCGCAATGCGGGCATAGAAAGCTACATCACAAGAATGTGTCGTTGACATGCGTCGATAGCGCTTCTTACTATTTCTCGTATAGCGGATATTAATAACCGCATCGTGGGATTAGTGAGGAACACGGAATGACGACGCAAGAGGCGCTCAGCAGCATTCAGACGCGATTCAGCGTTCGCGACAAGTCGATATTGATCACCGGTGCCACCGGTTCGCTGGGCCGAGTCGCGGCGCGGGCCCTCGCCGACGCGGGAGCGCGGTTGACCCTGGCCGGCGGCAACTCGGCCGGATTGGACCAACTCGTGGACGACGCCGGCATCGACGGTGCCGTCCTGATGCCGCGCCGTCCGGAAACTCCCGCCGACGCGCAGGCTATGGTCGAGGCGGCCGTCGCACACCACGGCCGGTTGGACGGAGTGCTGGTCGCCTCCGGCATGAACCACGTCGCGCCCATCACCGAGATGGCCGTGGACGACTTCGACAACGTCATGCACGCCAACGTGCGGGGGGCCTGGCTGACTTGTCAGGCGGCCGGACGGGTCATGCTCGAGCAGGGCCTCGGCGGCAGTATCGTCCTGGTGTCCTCCGTGCGGGGCGCGCTCGGCCACCCCGCGGGATACAGCGCCTACTGTCCGTCCAAGGCGGGTACCGACCTGCTCGCCAAGTCGCTGGCTGCCGAGTGGGGCGCTGATCGTATTCGGGTGAACGCCCTGGCCCCCACGGTGTTCCGGTCTGAGCTGACCGAGTGGATGTATGCCGACGACGAAAAGGGCCGCACGACACGCGAAGCCATGTTCGCCCGAATTCCGTTGGGCCGCTTCGCCGAACCCGAGGACTTCGTCGGCGCCCTGATCTACCTGCTCAGCGACGCCTCCAGCTTCTACACCGGCCAGGTGATGTATCTGGACGGGGGATACACCGCATGCTGAGATCGCACGGCTTCGCCCGGGCGACCGTCGTCGGTGCCGGTTTGATGGGCCGTCGCATCGCGGGTGTGCTGGCATCGGCGGGACTTGATGTCGTCATCACCGACACAAATGACGAAATCCTCGAAGTCGCAGCAGCAGAGGCGCGCGAAGTCTCCGGGGCGGGACGCGGTTCGGTGTCTGCCGTCGGCGATCTGGCCGCGGCGGCGCGGGATGCCGATCTGGTGGTCGAGGCCATCGTGGAAAACCTTGCGGTCAAACAGGAACTCTTCGCACGCCTGGCCGGCCTTGCGCCCAATGCCGTTCTGGCGACCAACACTTCGGTGCTGCCGATCGGCGCCGTCACCGAGCGGGTCGAAGACGGTAGCCGCGTGATCGGTACCCACTTCTGGAATCCGCCCGACCTCATCCCGGTGGTCGAGGTGATCCCCAGTGAGCGGACCAGCTCCGACACGGTTGAGCGGGTCATCGGTCTGCTGACCGAGGCCGGCAAGATGCCGGTGCGGGTCGGCCGCGACGTTGCGGGGTTCATCGGCAACCGGTTGCAGCACGCGCTGTGGCGCGAAGCGATGGCCCTTGTCGCCGAAGGCGTTTGCGATGCCGAGACGGTGGATCTGGTGGTGCGCAACACGATCGGGCTGCGGCTGGCCGCCCTCGGTCCGCTGGAGAACGCCGACTACATCGGCCTGGACCTGACGCTGGCCATCCATGACGCGGTGATCCCGAACATCAACAGCGACCCGCATCCCAGCCCGCTGCTTCGCGAGCTCGTCGAGGCGGGCCAACTCGGAGCCCGCACCCGCCGGGGGTTCCTGGACTGGCCCGAGGGGGCGCGAGAAGAGACGGCCGCCCGGTTGGCCGGGCACATCAGTCGGCAACTCAAAACAGAAAGGACGTTGTAGTCATGGAATTCACCTGGCCCCTCGGTAAAGCCGAGTCAGCCCTGGAGTTCTACGACCTGTCGCACCCGTGGGGGCACGGAGTGCCCGCGTGGCCGTACTTCGAGGACGTCAAGATCGAACGGCTGCACGGTATGGCGAAAAGCCGGGTGCTGACCCAGAAGATCACCACCGTCATGCATTCCGGTACGCACATCGACGCGCCCGCGCACGTGGTCGAGGGAACCCCCTTCCTCGAAGAGATCCCGCTCAGCGCGTTCTTCGGCACCGGGGTCGTCGTCTCGATTCCCAAGGGCAAGTGGGGCGTCGTGACCGCCGACGACTTGGAGAAGGTCACACCGGAGATCCGTCCCGGTGACATCGTCATCGTCAACACCGGCTGGCACCACAAGTACGCCGACAGCGCCGAGTACTACGCGTACTCGCCGGGTTTCTACAAGGAGGCCGGCGAATGGTTCGCGGCCAAAGGCGTCAAGGCGGTCGGCACCGACACCCAGGCGCTGGACCATCCGCTGGCAACCGCGATCGCCCCGCACGGCCCGGCGGAGGCACAGGGCGGTCTATTGCCATGGGCCGTCAAGGAATACGAAGAGCAGACCGGCCGCAAGGTGCTCGACGACTTCCCCGAATGGGAGCCCTGCCACCGAGCCATTCTGTCCAAGGGCATCTACGGCTTCGAGAATGTCGGCGGGGACCTGGACAAGGTCACCGGCAAGCGGGTCACCTTCGCTGCCTTCCCGTGGCGCTGGGTAGGTGGCGACGGCTGCATCGTGCGGCTGGTCGCGATCGTCGACCCGACCGGGGGTTACCGCATCGAGACGGGTGAGGCGGCCTGAGCATGAACGTAACTCGTGTGTGCGACGCTCCGACATATGTGGCACCCGCGCACCACCACGTGTGCACCTCGCGGTTGCAAGGTCTGGAAGCCGGTCCCAGCGAACGATTCTGGGTCGGGGTGTCGCTGTATCACCCCGGCGGCATGGCCGAAAAGGCTGCTGCCCCAGCGGAAACCGTCTACGTCGTACTCGATGGCGAGTTGGTGATTCACACCGAAGAGGGTGAGACGGTGTTGGGCCGGCTCGACAGCATGCACCTGGCCAGGGGCGAGACGAGGTCAATTCTCAATCGTTCCGACCACGAAGCACTGCTGCTGGTTACCATGGCCCACCTGGACGGGGAGGACTCGTGAGCGTCCTGTTGACGGTTGCGCCGACCGGGCCCATCGCGACCAAGGCCGACAACCCGGCCCTGCCCACCACTCCGGAGGAGATCGCGACCGCCGTCGAGCAGGCCTACCACGCCGGCGCGTCGGTCGCCCACATCCACCTGCGCGACGAATACGAAAGGCCCACAGCCGATCTGGATATCGCGCGGCGCACGATGGATCTGATCGCCGATCGTTGTCCGATCCTGATCCAGATGTCGACCGGAGTCGGCCTCAGCGTGCCGTTCGAAGAACGCGAGAAGCTGGTGGAGCTGCGGCCGCGGATGGCCACGCTCAACCCGTGCTCAATGAGTTTCGGCCGCGGGGAATTTCGCAACCCGCCGGATGCGGTGCGCCGGCTGGCCGGTCGCATGGCCGAGCTGGACATCAAGCCGGAGCTGGAGATCTACGACACCGGCCATCTGGAGGCCTGCCTGCGGCTGTGGGCCGAGGGACTGCTAGCCGAGCCGCTGCAGTTCAGCATCGTGCTCGGGGTGCAGGGTGGGATGGCTGCCACCGCCGATAACCTGCTCACCATGGTGCGCCGGCTACCCCCGAGGGCGATCTGGCAGGTCATCGCGATCGGTCGGGCCAACCTGGAACTCACCGCGATGGGTTTGGCGCTCGGCGGCAACGCCCGGGTGGGGCTCGAAGACACGTTATATCTGCGGAAGGGTGAGCTGGCGCCGAGCAATCTGGCGCTGGTATCCCGCACTGTGCGGCTCGCCCATGCCCTGGACCTGCCGCTGGCCTCTGTGGAAGAAGCCGAGGCTGTGCTGCAACTGCCGGCCGGGAGAGGAGTGCGGGCATGACAGTCGCGCCGGAGACTGCGGAAGTCCGCAGCGGTGGCATTCAGGTCATTGCCCGGGCCGCCGAGATACTGCGGCTGCTGCAGTCGCACCCGGGTGGCTTGAATCAGGCCGAGATCTGCGAGCGGGTCGGGATGGCGCGGTCGACAGTGAGCCGGATATTGAACGCACTGGAAGACGAAGGGCTGGTCGCGTCGCGCCGGGGTGCCCGGGGGCCCTACCGGTTGGGCCCCGAGATCGCGCGGATGGCCAACACGGTGCGCCTCGGGGTGGTCACCGACATGCACCCGTTCCTGACCGACCTGTCGCGCAGCCTCAATGAGACGGTGGACCTGTCGATTCTGGACGGCGACCGCGCCGACTTCATCGACCAGGTGGTCGCGCCGCACCGCCTGCAGGCGGTGAGCGCGGTGGGGGAGACGTTCCCGCTGTACTGCAGCGCCAACGGCAAGGCGCTGTTGGCGGCGCTGCCCGCCGACCAGCTTGCTCAGGCCATGCCCAAGCGGCTGGTGCAGCTCACCCCGAACACCATCACCGATCAGGCCGCTTTGCGTGACGAGCTGGATCGGGTCCGGACCGAAGGCGTCGCCTATGACCGCGAAGAGCAGACCGAAGGCATCTGCGCGGTGGGGGCGGTGCTGCACGGTGTGAGTGATGTGCTGGTGGCCGTCAGCGTGCCGGTGCCGGCACAACGCTTCTACGGCCGCGAGGCCGAACTCGCCCAGGTGTTGCGGGCGTGGGTCGCAAAGGTCGACACCCGGTCCCGCGTAAGGTATTGAGGAGATTTAGGTGTCAAAATCATTGCGCGACAATCTTGTTGGAGCCTGGAGGCTCGTTTCCTACGTGGAGCGGGACAGTCCCGACGGGCCGGCCAGGTACCCGCACGGAGAGGATGCCCAGGGCTTGATCATGTACACCCCGGACGGGTACATGTCGGCGCAGATCCAGTCCTCGGGGCGGCCGGACTACGACCGCCCGGTGGCCAGTGGCGGCACCCCGGAGCAGGCGGCCGCCGCAGCGCTGGGATACCTGGCCTACAGCGGGCGGTACTTCGTCGATGAACAGACCGGTGACATCCGGCATCAGGCGACGCTGTCGTTGGTGCCGAATTATCTGGGCCAGTTCCATCTGCGGCACAGCGACCTCGCCGGCGACCGGCTGACCCTGTCGTCGGAGTTGGCCCTGCCCGACGGGCGGACGGTGTACTCCTCGCTGCTGTGGGAGCGGGCTTCGGCTTCCGACGCGCAGGTGGCCTAGGTCTGGCCTTTCGGGTGGCTGCGGTAGGCTGTCGACCTGCTGTTGGTTCACGGATCTTTCAAAGGCCGGCAGCACCGGGCTGTGGCGCAGTTTGGTAGCGCACTTGACTGGGGGTCAAGTGGTCGCAGGTTCAAATCCTGTCAGCCCGACGCGAAGTAGCAGCTCAGAGGCGGTTTCGGAGAGATCTGGGACCGCCTCGGTTGCGTTAAAACCGCTTGGCTAGCAACGCTTTCAGATGTGGAGTGTGCGGTTCCGGTTCATGCTTGACGTTTGAGATCCGGTTGCTGCTTTACGGTTCCAGGACGCGGTTCGGGTAGGTCCGCGGCAACAGTTCCGGTAGGTGCTTTACACCCGTTGATGGGTGTGGGCTTTTTCGTAGTCGTTGGTGGCGATCGGTCGGTCTTGGGCTCAGTAGTGGCCAGCTGGCCGCCGACGCGCCCGAGGGTGCCGCGCACGGCCAGGAATCGAGCCTCAAGGTCAACATTAAGCCAGTGCAATGCCAGGGCTTCCCGCGACGCATACCGGTACCGGCGACCAGGATCAGGCGCGAAGAGCCGCCAGCTTCGAGCGGTGTCCTGCCACCGTCGACCGTTTGAGTGAGTGCTTGGAGGCCAATCAGTCCTCGCAGGCCTGATCGACAGTCATTTTGCAGGCAGCGACGTAGGTCCCGCTGGCCACACCACCGAGGCCAGTTCGGTTCGTGCCTTGGCCAGGTCGCCAGCCCCGGATCGGTTCGCTGACAACCCCAGCGGCAGCGCGGCAGGCTCAGACTCCGCCGTCGGTTCAACATGCCGACTCCAGATCGCCGTCACGCCCCGGGAACCCTGTTTTGCCGGGATCATCTCGAAACCCCAAGATTTGCAACAGAGTTGGGATAAGTTCAAATACTTCGCGTCCAGCAGACGCTGTAATGGAGGCTTCCATGTCACTTGTCATCGCAGCAACAGACACATTGGCGATGGCCGCAGCGAGTCTTGAGGACATCAGTTCATCGCTGACTGCGGCAACTAGTACGGCCGCCGGTCCGACCACCGGGCTGTTGGCCGCCGCCGGTGATGAGGTGTCGGCAGCCATCGCGTCGCTATTTTCTGGCCACGGTCAACAGTTCCAGCAGCTCAGCGCACGAGCGACGACACTCCACTCCCAGTTTGTACAAACCTTGAACAGCGCGGGGGGTGCGTATGCGGCCGCCGAGGCGGCCAATACTGAGCTGTTGTCCGTTCTGGAGCGCGACCTGCATAGTCTGGCGGCCTTTGACCCCGTGAAGGTGTTGACGGGGCGCCCGCTGATCGGTGACGGCGCCAACGGCGCGAACAGCACGACCCCCGGCGTGGCTGGCGGCGCGGGTGGGAAGGGCGGGTGGATTTTCGGCAGCGGTGGCAATGGTGGGTTCGGTGGGGCCGGCGCGGCCGGTGGGGCTGGCGGCTCGGCTGGGCTGTGGGGCCACGGCGGTAACGGAGGAGCGGGCGGCAACGCCATGGCCGCCGGCGGGAATGGCGGTAACGGCGGGACCGGTGGGGCCAATGGGCTGATCGGAGGGGGTAATGGCGGGATAGGTGGGTCCGGTGGGCTCGGTGGGGCTGGGGTGCCCGGTGTGACCGGTGGCAGCAATGGTGCAGGCGGTGCGGGCGGCCTTGGCGGTAACGGCGGCAATGGTGGGTCGAATAGGCAACTGTTCTCGCTGAACGGCAGCAGTGGTGCTGGCGGCCAGGGCGGCCTCGGTGGGGCAGGTGGGGCCGGCGCGGCGGGTGCGGGCGGCGTGCTTGGCGTGTCCGGAGTCGACGGTGGCCTCGGCGGCATCGGCGATGAGGGCGGTAACGGCGGAGCGGGCGGTAGCGGCGGGGCCGGCGGCTCCGCTGGCACCAACTACTCGTTTATCGGCGGGCACCTGGGCGCAAACGGTACCAACGGCGACGGCGGCCACGGCGGCAGCGGCGGGCATGGCGGCACCGGCGGCAACGGCGCTGACGCCACGACCGCGGGCAATGCCGGCGGCCAGGGCGGCGTCGGTGGCAACGGCGGTACCGCGGGTGCTGGCGGTCACGCCGGCAACGGCGCCGGGACCGCGGGCACCGCGGGCAACGCCGGCACCGGCGGGCTGGGCGGTACCGGCGGCGATGGCGGTAAGGGCTTCGACGGTGTGGCCGGCACGGGCACGAACGGGACCGACGGCGGCGCGGGTGGCGCGGGCGGTAATGGCGGCAGTGCGGGCGTCGGGGGCACCAACGGCACCGGCGGCGTCGGCGGCGGAGGCGGCGGAGGCGGCACCGGCGGCAGCATTACCGGGGGCGTCGCCGGGAAAGGCGGCGCCGGTGGCGACGGCGGCGCCGGCGGCGACGGTGGCCAAGGGGTCGCCGTGGCCGGTGGCGACGGTGGCCAGGGCGGTGCCGCTGGCGGGGGCGGCGGAGGCGGCACCGGCACGCGCGGCTCCTCTGGCGATGCCTTCGGGGGAGGCGGAGGTGGCGGAGGCGCCGGGGGCGCCGGTGGCAACGCGGGCACCGTCGGTGGCACAGGCGGGGCCAGCGGCACAGGCGGTAGCGGCGGCACCGGCGGGACCGCAACGGGCAATTTCACCAACGGTGGCGGAGGCACCGGCGGCGGAGGCGGCGAAGGCGCCACCGCCAACAGCGCGGCGCCACCGGCGGAGGCGGCGGAGGCGGCGGCGGAGGCGGATGGGCTAGCTCCAACATTGTTAGCTCCGGCGGGGGCGGCGGAGGCGGCGGTGCGGCCGGCGCCGCGGGCGGTGCCGTCGGCGCTGGCGGCACTGGCGGCACCGCTACCGCCGGACGCCCTGGCGGTACCGGCGTCGGAGGCGGCGGAGCCCTTAGCGGTCCCGGCAACTCCGGCGGCGGCGGCGGTGGCGGCGGAAGCGCCGCCGGACCCTCAACCGGCCGCTCCGGCGACCCCGCCGCCGGGAGCGCCGGCGGCAGCGGTAACGGAGGCGGCGACGGCGGCAACGGCGCCGTCACCCCCGGCGGAGGCGGGCAGGGCGGCGAAGGCGGCGAGTTCGTCGGCAGTGCCGGTGGTCACGGCCGGTCAGGCTAACACCGGCTAACAAGACGCCTAACTAAAAATCGAAGCCTGCCGAAGGTTCGCTCAATCGCCTGCTAAGCACACGGAAGAACAGGCGCAGCAGGGCGTTGCAATGTCCCTCGTAGTCCTCACTGGCGCGATATGGCCGAGGTCGAGGCTTCATTGGGGTGGTGGACTGCCGGTCCAGCTATCCGGTTTCTCGCAGAATTTGAGCTCTCATCGGTTCCCACGCTTCTGCTGCACGAACGGGTGGCAGTTTCGTTGCGCGGCCTCGTGGTCAGGAGTCGCGCTGCACCCGCGTTCACCGGGTGTGAGCAAACTCGCTCTGTAGCTCGCCGAAATAGCCGTCGTAGGCGACGACGACGCCGTCGAGGTCGAGTTGTTCGGGTAATTCATCGGGACGTTAGCGCACGATCAGATAGCCCACCGTTGTGGCGACGACGCGTGCTTCGTCCGCATCGGGTCCAGCCACACGGACCACGACCTCCGTGTTGGCCCGCATCTGGATGGTGACGAGGTCGTCGTCCTGGGCGGCACGGATGAGGTGTTCGTGATCGCTGAGAGCTTCGACGCCCGCGTGGTTGACGTTCATGTCCGCATCTCCTTTCGTGAGTCGTCGCTTGCTGATCGACTCTTACAGGCGAGCCCGGCGCTGCTGCGTGGTCTGCCGTCAGCGTTCATCCACGCTCTGATGGGCGTGGAAGCCGACGCCATCTGTGGCGCGGGCTACCGCCAGCGCAGCACGAGCGATTAACAGCCGCAACGGCTCCCGGTCTTGCGATTTCGACACGCGTGCGGGCCCTGTCGAGGTAGGGAGGTTCGGCATCCGATGACAATGTCAGTCCTGCAAACCGCTGCCAGTTGAAGCCCGGCATAAGTTTGTAGCGCGCAGAAATCGAACGTGCTTCCCTCTGTGTTCCGCCAGCGCAAGGTGAGGGCCGAGATTTCCGCTGCCGCCGCCGCCCCCACCGCCGCCGCCGTTCGGGTTCTGGGGGGCGTTGACGAAACCGCTGGACGACTCCCGTGCCGATGTCGTGCGGCCTGCATCATGGCTGAATCCTTGACTCCGCCGAAGCCGAGGTCGTCCAGCGCGCGGATCACTTCGCTCGACGGGATACCGCGATAGAACGGTGCCGTTCCCGGTCCCGCATCGTTCGACGTCGACTCTGCGCTGTCCTCGACCACGAGGCCGATCACGCGACCGTCCTGCGCAACGATCGGCCCGCCGCTGTTGCCCGACCGCGCGATGGCCGAGTATAGGAAGATCTTCTGTCGTGCCTTCAAGATATTTCGCGAGCTTTTGGTCATGTGTTGAGAACGACCAAATCCAAATCCGTTGGTCGTAGCTCGACGTCAGAGTTGCGCACCATGATTTTTGAGGCCGACTTGTTTTTACGGCTCAGCTCACCGCATTGCCGGTGATGTGCGTTATCGCACCTACGTCGGTACCCGATATCGCAATAGTTACTCAGTCCCCGAGGCGTTGGTAAGTGGTCGTTGTACCGGTCTGTCCATCGCACTCGGTACCGCCCGTTGCAGTGTCCCAGCCGCGACCCGTAATTAAGGCAATGGGATTTTGTGGCGGGTCGGGAAGGGGAAATTCCGCCGACGAGCCGATGCCGGCCAGAGTCGTGGCTGTCGCCGACATCGCCTCCGGCGCCGCGAGAAGAAATGACATTTCCGCCGTCCTCCACTGATCAGAGCGAATCGACTCGCACCCGACCACGGGGCGAACCAAGCCAACCCGATATTTCATTTCGCCAGCGGCCGCGGTCGAGGGGGATTTCTACCCATTCCGACGGGCGAGCACGGGGGTGCGCCCAGTCCCGGTCGAGCCTTCTCATGACACTCCCGTGACCAATCCGTGATGGTTCCGTGACCATACTGAAAAGTATGTTACGGTGCCTGGGCGGCAGCCGTTGTGGCCGGGATCACAGAGTCGTGAGGACGGCCGGCAGCCTGCGGTATCGGTGATCGGTCGTGCGATCAGGGAGTTATCTGATGGCGTTTGTACACGTGGGACCGCAGCGGGTGGGGGTTGCGGCAGCGGATTTGGTCAGGTTGGAGACGGTGATCAGCGCGGCCAATGCGACGGCGCGGGCGTCGACGACGCAGCTGCTGGCGGCAGCCGAGGACGAGGTATCGGCGGCGGTCGCGTCGTTGTGGGGCGCGCATGGGCAGGCCTATCAGGCAATCAGCGCCCAGGCCGCGAAGTTCCACCAACAGTTTGTTCAGGCAATAAACGCGGGGGCTGGCGCTTACGCAGCCGCGGAGGCGACGAACGCCTCCCTAGTGCAAACCGCGTTGGACGTGATCAACGCACCCACGAACGCGTTGTTGGGCCGGCCGTTGATCGGTGACGGCGCCAACGGGGCAGCTGGGACCGGCCAGGACGGCGGGCCGGGCGGCCTGCTGTGGGGTAACGGCGGTGCCGGCGGATCCGGTGCGCCCGGAAAAACCGGTGGCGCCGGTGGGCCGGCGGGATTGTTCGGTAACGGTGGAACTGGCGGTGCCGGCGGCGTTGGCGTGACCGGCCTGACCGGGGCCGCGGGGGAGCGCGGCGCTATCGGCGGCACCGGCGGGGCGGGCGGGGTCGGCGGTCATGGCGGGCTGTTGTGGGGCAACGGGGGCGCCGGCGGGCTCGGCGGGGTCGGGGGCACGGGTGGATCGGGGGGTCCGGCCAATGGCGCGGGTGTCGTCGGTGGCGGTGGTCCCGGCGGCGCCGGTGGCCTCGGGGGCGCGGGTGGAGCGCCCGGACTGCTCGGCACTGCAGGTCCCGCCGGCCTCGACGGCAACCTCGGCGCCACCGGCGCGACCGGCACCGGCGGAGGCGGTGGCGGCGGAGGCATCGTCGTGCCCGGAGGTTTCGCCGAATACTTCGTCAACAACACCGGTTTGAGCGCCGACCAGATCTACGTGACCGAGATCGGCCAGACGACACCCGGCCACTGGTCGTGGATCGACCAGAACGGCGTCGCGCACGCGATCGATCACAACGCCGCCAATGCTCCCGGTCACCTCACGAAGAACGGCGTGAATTACGCCAATATGTCATTCACGCTCGCGCAGGCGAACAACCTCGCCTCAATGCCGTCGGAGTTTCAGGGTGGCCGCATATTTCTGTCGATGAAGCAGCCGCTCTATATCGGCATCAGCTCCGACAATTCGGGCTGGGCGGGCCCCAACCCGACGAATCCTGCCGATCCCAACTACTCCACGGTTTACGACTGGTACGAGATGACTTTCAAGAACGGAGCAGTTCCGTTCGGCGGCAACACAACTCAGGTAGACCAGTTCGGATTCCCGTTCTCCTTCAACGTGACCCAGAACTCCACCGGTTTTTCGGCCACCGCCGGCATGACTCTGTCGCGGGATCAGGTCTTCCAACAATTCGCGACCTCGGTCCCAGCCGAATTCCAGGGATTGGTTCTGCACGATGCCACCGGCAATCCGCTGCGCATCGTCGCCCCGCGGACCATCCAGCCCGGAGCGCTGTCCACCTGGCTTGATCCATCGATCAACGACTTCTGGACGACCTACCAGACCAACCAATTCAACTACCAGGGCGCCGGTTACACGGTGCATGGCAGCGTCGATGCCAGCAATCATTTCGTATATAGCGTGACCACCAGTGCGGGCAACACCACGACGTACTCGATGACGAAGCCCACAACGGCGCAAACCTTCGCCGCCAATGGCCCATTCGTCGGCAGTGGTCAACAGGGGGCTTTCCTGGCCGAACTCGACGCGGCGTTCAACCGCGGTGTGGCGACCTCGCCAAGCCAATGGGCCAACGTTGCCGCCTATTACCCGACGGGTGGGCGGTGGAACAACTTCGCACAGTTCTTCCACGCCAACAGCATCAACCACCTCGCCTACGGCTTTCCCTACGACGACGTGAACAGCCAGAGTTCGGTAGTCATCCTCGGCAACTCACAGCCACCGACTCAATTGTCGTTCGACCTCCGAAATTGACGCGTTCCGAAACCCGTAGAACACGAATAAGGGAGCTGTCTGATGGCACATGTAGTGGTGGGACCGCAGCGGGTGGGGATAGCGGCAGGGGATCTGGTGAGGTTGGGGTCGGTGATCGGCGCGGCCAACGCGACGGCCCGGGCGTCGACAACGCAGTTGCTCGCGGCAGCCGAGGATGAAGTGTCGGCGGCGGTTGCGGCGTTGTTCGGCGAGCATGGGCAGGCCTACCAGGCGATCAGTACGCAGGCTGCGCGGTTCCACCAGCAGTTTGTGCAATCGATTAGCGCGGGGTCGGGCGCATATGCGGCCGCGGAAGCAACGAACGCCTCGCTGGTGCAAACCGCTTTGGACGTGATCAATGCCCCCAGCAACGCGTTGCTGGGTCGTCCGCTGATCGGCAACGGCACCAACGGCACCGCGGGGACCGGCGAAGCCGGCGGGCCGGGCGGGCTGTTGTGGGGTAACGGCGGTGACGGCGGATCAGGGGCGCCCGGGCAGACGGGCGGCGCCGGCGGGGCGGCCGGTTTATTCGGTAACGGTGGAGCCGGGGGCGCCGGGGGAGGCGGGGTAACCGGCAAGACCGGGATCCCGGGTCAGATCGGCGGCGTCGGCGGCGGGGGTGGCGCTGGCGGGGCGGGCGGCCACGGCGGGCTGTTGTGGGGCAATGGGGGCGCCGGAGGTGTCGGCGGTGCCGGGGGCACCGGTGGAACCGGCGGCCCGACGAATCCCGCCGGCGTCGTGGGTGCAGGCGGGCCCGGCGGCGCGGGTGGCCTCGGCGGCGCGGGCGGGCCGGCCGGATTGTTCGGCACTGCCGGTCAGACGGGCGCCACCGGCGCTACCGGCGCGACCGGAAGCGGAGGCGGTGGAGGAGGTGGCGGCGGCGGCTTCACCACCATTTGGCGTGACGACTTCACCGGCGCCGCAGGCTCCCCGGTGAACGGCGCGAACTGGCTCTACGACCTGGGCCACGGCTATCCCGGTGGCGCCAACAACTGGGGCACCGGCGAAATCGAGTCGATGACCAACAGCACCAACAACGTCTACCTCGACGGCAACGGCCACCTGGCCATCAAGCCGATCCGAGACGCCGCCGGGAACTGGACCTCGGGCCGGATCGAGACGCAGCGCACCGACTTCGCGGCGCCGACCGGCGGCGTGCTGCGCATCGAGGCGTCGATTCAGCAGCCCAACGTCGACACCACCAACGGCAAGGGCTACTGGCCGGCCTTCTGGGCGCTCGGTGACGCTGCGCGGCCAGTCGGCGCCAGCAACTGGCCGAGCATCGGCGAGCTGGACATCATGGAGAGCATCAACGGCCGCAGTTCGGTGTTCGGCACCGTACATGGCGGCACCGCTCCCGGCGGGCCGTTCAACGAGTTCAACGGAATCGGTTCCGGCGAACGCCCGGTGACGGGCGCGCAAACCAGCTTCCACACCTACGCCATCGAACTGGACCGCAGCACCAGCGTCGAACAGTTGCGCTGGTACCTGGACGGCAACAACTATTTCTCCGTCAACGCCAACCAGGTCCCCGCGGCGGACTGGAACAACGCCACCCATCACGGGTTCTTCGTCATCTTGAACGTGGCCATGGGCGGTGGCTTCCCGGCGGCATTCGGCGGCGGCCCAACCGCCGCAACGCTTTCCGGGCAACCGATGCTCGTCGACTACGTCTCGGTGTCCACCAAGGGCTGATCCATCCCCAAGTACGCCGCAGACACGGTCAGCTTGATAGGGCAGCATTGGTTCGGTGACAACTCCGCAAGGGCCGTCCCGCGGGAACCCGCCGGAATGGAATCGGCCCACCGAGCCCGGCCCCGGCCGGAGGCCGGCACCCCCGCCACCCCCGCCGCCTCCGTCGGGATCACCGACCCAACGGATCCCGCACGGAGGACGGCCCAATCCGCCGCCACCTCCGCCGAACCGGCCGCAACCGCCGGGCCGCCAGCAGCCGCCGGCCGCCCGCCCCTATGCGCCGGCAAACCCGCCCGCCCCGGCGCCGGATCAGCCCGTTTGGGGAGATCAGGCCACGACTCGGCTGCCCACTCCGCCGCCACCGCCGCCCGAGGACGCGCCGGCCGCAAAAACCCGCCGTCGGCGGCCGAAGGCCCTGGTGCTGGGCATCGTGCTGGCGGTCGTGGTGGCACTCGTGATCGGTGCGGAGTTGCTGATCCGTCACCTGGCGGGGAACAAGGTGGCGAGCGCTGTCGCGTGCGAGGTGGAGGACAGCGCCACCGTCTCCTTTGCCGCCATGCCTCCGATGCTGTGGCAGTACCTCAGCGACTCCTACCCGAGCATCTCGGTGCGGACGGCCGGCAATCAAGTGCGCAGCGCCAAGGGTATGAAGGTCAGCATCGACATCAAGGACCTCCGACTGAGCGACTCCGGCAACTCCAAGGGCACCATCGGCTCGCTGAACGGCACCATCACGTGGTCCTCCGACGGCATCAAGCAATCGGTCCAGGACGCCATTCCGGTCCTGGGCAGCTTTGTGACCAGCAAGGTCACCACCAATCCCGGCGACGGAACCATCGAATTGAAGGGGATGCTCGACAGCGTCACCGTCAAGCCCCATATCGTCAACAACGGGCTGTCGTTGCAGGTGGTCAACCTGACTGCGCTGGGCTCGAAGATGTCGACGGACACGGTGCAGAGCAACCTGGACAGCCTCACGTCCAAGGCGACGCAGAATTATCCGGTGGGCATCCACGCCGACACCGTCAAGGTCACCGACAGCGGCCTGGAAGCCACGTTCTCGACCACTAACGCGAGCATCCCAGCATCGTCATCGAACGGTCAGGACTGCTTCAGCGGGTTGTGATCCGCCTGCCACCAATCGATGCGGTAGACATGGGCCCGTGAAGATCGATGGATCGGTGGCAGTGGTCACCGGAGCGGGCTCGGGCATCGGCCGGGCCATTGCGGCGGAGCTGGCCTCGGCCGGTGCCTCGGTAGTGGCCGGCGACATCGACGCGGATTCGGCCGCCGAGACCGCCGCGATGATCGGTGGCGTCGCGTCGGCGGCAGACGCTGCGAGCACGGACGGAATCGCAACGCTGCTCGACATCGCCCGCCGAACCTACGGTCCGGTGGACATCTACGTCGCCAACGCCGGTATCAGCGGCCAACTCGGCCTCGGCGACGACGAAGCAGCCTGGGACCGGATCATCGACATCAACCTGCGTGCTCACATCCGCGCCGCCAAAGCCGTTGTGCCGCAATGGCTTGAGCGTGGCAGCGGACATTTTGTCGCCGTCGCGTCGGCAGCCGGGCTCTTGACCCAACTGGGCGCCGCCCCCTACAGCGTGACCAAGCACGCCGCCGTCGGGTTCGCCGAGTGGCTGGCCATCAGATACGGCGACCAGGGAATCGGGGTGAGCTGCGTGTGCCCGATGGGTGTGGACACTCCAATGCTGCGCGGCATGTCGGAATCCCCGGACGCGGAGATGCGGATGGCCGGCGCCGCCGTCACCAGTGCCGGTGCGGTGGCTGCCCCGCAGGCCGTTGCGGCTCTCGTGGTCCAGGCGATCGTCGAGCAGAAGTTCCTGGTGCTTCCGCACCCCGAGGTGCTGACCATGTATCGGCAGAAGGGCGCCGACTACGAGCGCTGGATCGCCGGCATGCGCCGCTATCAGCGCACCCTCGAGTAATGCCTGCCACCTGGCGAAAGTCATGCACCCTGGTGCGAAGAACCGCTAGCGGTGATGGGGCGGCTGTTCGTCGCGGAGCCGACTCTCGTCCCACGCCGCCCGCACCTGCTCCTCGTCACCGAATCTCTCCAAATCCTCCGGAGTGACGTGTACGCGCGGCCGTTTGGGTGCCGCGGCTGGTGGCTGCGATGGTTCGGCGGGCATGGAGATTCTTTCTGTCCGTAACGGGAGCTACCCGTACATCGTCGCAGGTTCGCGGCGACAGCGGCCACTCACTTGACGATCTCGCTAGCGGCCCGGCGCGATGGCGCTGTGGCGCAATCAGTTTGGCCAATATCGCGGGCGGGCCCAACGACTTGATCAGGGATTATTCCCCGTAATGGCAACGTGATGAGTTTCCAGGCGAGACACTGGGGGCGCATGACTAAGGGCGTCATGGTCAATTGGCTCGAAAACGCAGTTGCCCATCACGCGGCGGTTCTCGTTTGAAGAGGTGGATGAGTGAAGAAATTCGCCATTTTCGGCATTGCGGCAACTGCGTGGCTATGTATGAGTGTCCCTGTGGCACAGGCGGATATCGGTGGAAACGTACCCGGGCCCGGTTTGTGCGACTATCCGGGGGTCGGCGGGTCCGGCATGGAGATGGGCGCCTATCACTACTGGTGTGACTTCCCGACCGAGGAAAACGGCAGTCGCTGGCACTGCGAGTACGGCGGCGGCGCTGTGCAGGGCGTGGGTGGCGTCAATATCTTCTTCCTCACCGCTCAAGTCATCACACCGCTGGGTGCGCTCGAGGGCTCATGCTCATTCCGCTGCCCGGACGGTTCGCTGTCCGCCGCGCCGAATCCGCCCGGTGCGTGGAAAAACGGGCTCACCCCGAAAAAGTGCGTTCCGCTGGAGGTATCGCCGATTTCGGAACCGAATACGGAGCTGCCGGGCTGGCCCGGGCATCTTCCCGCGGTGACAAATCCGGTGACCCCCAACCCCGTGACAACCGAGAACCCCTGAAACCATTCGTCTAGTCAGCGTCTGACGCGGAGCGTTCACAGCGGGTTCTCAGCGACGCGTTCCTACTGTGGGCCCTCGACGATGCGCGGCAGCAGCATGCCTGCGTGCGAATGTCCTACCAGCACAACATGTTCCATTCCAGCGGCAACGATCTCCCGGACGAGTTCATCAGCGATGTCGTCGACGTCGAGGCTGGAAGTATCGCGACCTCGCTTGGTTCCGCAACCGGCTACATCGACTGCGAAGCAGCGAACCCGGCCGGTTCGGGTGGCCAGAACCAAGTTGCTGATCACATCCCCTTCAGCCCTCCCGATTTGCGCCGCGCAATCGAGCGGCGGGCCAAACGGCACCGTCGTCAAAGCGATGAAATCATTGCGGGCGGCAATTGCGGTAGTCCCCTGGAATAGCGCACATACCGCTGATATCTAGTCATAAAGAAAATACCTCCCTGAGCCACGAGGCGGCGTGACTCAGGGAGGTGTGCGTGGTTGTTCAGGTCGCCGGGGCGGGTGGTGCACCTGGCGCCGGACTCGAATTCGGCATGTCGCCGGGTGCGGAAGTGCCAGGAACGTTCGAGGTCCAAATCAGAATGTCCTGCAATCCGTCGTTGTAGACCACACCGTTCGGAGCCGCTCCGGTCACATCGAAGTAGAGCGTGCCCGTCGATTCGCTGCCTTGCGGAATTGGCGCCGGGTTCAACCCGTTGGGAACCTGCGCCTTGTCGATCAGCTTGTATGTCTGTCCGTTCGGCCCACGGGCACTGAAGTCTTTCACTATCGGGGTGACGGTGCCGCCGTCCGACCTGGCGGTGACATTTGCCTGGTAGATCGTTCCCTTAGGCGTGTAGCCGGGAATGGCGATGGTGCTCTGTTGCAGGTTGCTGACCGTATAGGTGGTGATCATCGGCCCGTCGATCAGCTGCTGGCTCGTTCCGAATCCTTCGATGCTCGGCGGCGCCGCATTAGCAATTCCGGCGCCGAAGACGCTCCCGGCAATTGCGGCGGCTCCGATCGCTGTCTTCAGAGTTGTCTTTGTGAACCTCACGATGGGCTCCTTCGTTCGAACAATTTTCGTCATGGCGCGCCCGACCCCATAAGAACACCGCACTTAATCGCCGTACCCCTCGACCGGTTGGTCAAAACGCATCCCGATTGGCCCGACGGAATCGGCACGTCTCATATGTCTTCAGTTCGTGTTAACGCTTCGCGCGCCGATCGCGATAGATCAGAACGTGATCGAGAGGCGGGCGGTCGGAGGTTGCGGCACCGTTTGTGGCGTCCGCACAACGCGGCTTCGCATCATTGGCAGCCGGTCACGATGCGCCCGCCGCCAGTCGGCCGTAGTTTGCTGTCAACGCATCCGGCAGTCCCGGAAATACTGGGAAATCAAGACGATTCATCGAGGCCAGGTTGGCCACATTGCGGCGAGTAGGAAGGGAACAAATTGTTGTCAGAAACGCGATCGACCCCGCGGCAGTTAGGTTTGGCGGCTGTCGACACCAATCCGCGCGCAGTGAACCCCGAGGATCGCACGTGGGTCACGGACGCGCTGTGCCGCAACACAGATCCCGACGACCTCTTCGTGCGTGGGGCGGCCCAACGCAAGGCTGCGACTATCTGCCGGAACTGCCCGGTGAAGCGGGAATGCGGCGCCGACGCACTCGACAACAAGGTGGAATACGGCGTCTGGGGAGGTCTGACCGAGCGCCGGCGCAGGGCACTGCTCAAGCAGCACCCCGAGGTCATGTCGTGGGCGGACTTTTTCAATAAAAAGAACGCACGCTTCGCGGGTTAGCTGCTCAGGGCCGGTCTTCCCGACGGCGGGCGGCGAACGCGCGCAGGGCTTGTCGGTGGTCTTCGGTCGCCAGCCCGATCACCTGCGACCGCATCTCCAACTCGAGATGTTCGCGCAAACCGCCGGCACCGATGCTCGCGTTCAGCAGTTCCTTCGACATCTGAACCGCCAGTCGGGGGCGGGCGGCGATGGTCGCAGCGAGCTCGATCGCGTCTTGCAGCGGGTCCTCCACGATTCGCTGGACGAGCCCGAGCCGTAGACCCTCTGCCGCTCCCAGCGGCGATCCGCTGTAGAACACCTCGGCCGCCGCCCCGGCTCCGATCAGTCGCGGCAGCATCCACGACAGTCCCATGTCACCGATCGACACTCCGAGTTTGAGAAACGGCGCGATGAAAACCGCATCCGGAGAACAGAATCGGACGTCGGCAGCGGTCGCGATGGCGAACCCGCCTCCGACGGCGGGTCCACGTACGGCGGCGATCACCGGTTGGCCGATCTCGCGCATGGTCAGAACCGATGTGACCGCACGCCGCATCACCGCATAGACCTGCTCGATCGATTCGCCGCCGGTGCTGTTCGGCGCCGACGCCTTGAGATCCATCCCGGTGCAGAAGGCTCGGTCACTGCCCGTGATCACCACCGCGCCACAGCCGGCGTCCTCGCCCAGTTGCCGCAGAACACGTTCCAGGTCGCACAGCGTCTGCATGGTGAGCGGGTTCAGGCGCTCCGGACGATCGAAAGCGACCACGCCGACTCCGTCGGATCGCAGCTCGGCACGCAAACCGTCAAAATCCTGGTACTCGACCAACCCGCTCAGCTCCGGGCTCGTCCGTTACCGCGCGCCGTGCTTGCGGCGCCGGCTAGCAGGGGTCGCCGTTGGGCGTGTAGTAGGGCACACCCTCGGCGGTGTAGCACGGAGGCTGGCCGTTGGCGGCCTGGCTGGCGGCCTCGACGTCGCTGGCCGTCGCCACCCTCGCCGCCGGGTCGGTGCAGCCACCGACTGAAACGTGTCGGCCCCCGACATCACCGCACACGTCAGCGTGCGCGGCCGGCGCGGGTGCGAGGGCAAAAGAACCGACCGCTACCAGCGCCGCGAACAACATTTTCACCATCGAATGATCGTACTGACGATCGCAACCGGGCAAACGCAATTACGCGCTTTCGGCCCGGCGCCTGGTCACCAATTCCCTCTGGTCAACTCCGGCAGCAAGGCAGATGTGGCATCGGGTCCGATCATCCCCATCACGCGCGCGTTGATGCCGGCCTTCTTTTCGGCGTACATCAATTCGTCAGCGCGGGCCAGTAGTTCGTCGACGGAGGCGGTGTCAGCGGCCGGCGCCTGCACCAGGCCGATGCTGGCCGAGAGTTGGTAGGGTCTGTCCCCGGTCTGGTTGAAATCGCGAAACGCCTCGACCAGCCGTTGTTTCAGCCGGCCCGGGTCTCCCTCCTTTTCGGTGGTCAAGACCAGGAATTCGTCGCCACCGATGCGCGCGATGATGTCCGACTCGCGCAGCGTGGCGCGCAACACCTGCGCCACATCGCAGATCAGCATGTCGCCGACGTCGTGACCCTGCTCGTCGTTGACGCGCTTGAGGCCGTCCAGGTCGAGAAAGGCAAGCACGCAATTGCGGCGGTGACGGCGTGCCGCACGCACCGCTTGCTCGGCAAGCAGGTAGAAACCGCGTCGGTTGTTCAGTCCGGTGAGCTCATCGGTGACCGAGAGCCGGCGGATCTCCTCGTTCGCCTTTTCCAGTTCGGCGGTTCGGTCGCGTACGCGTTGCTCCAATTCGGCCGAGACCTGAACGTTCTCCATCGCGATCGAGGTCGAGTCGGCGAGTGCCTGCAGCAGGCGCACTTCCTGGTCGGAGGGGTGGTGCTGTTGGGCCCAGTAATTGCCGATGGCACCGATCGGGTCCAGCCGGCGGATGGGAACCATGACCAGGCTCTTGACGAAGGTCGGCCGGTAGATGCCCTGCGGAATACGCGGATCGACGTAGATATCGGGAATCACCGCGGCTTTTCGGTTGAGCATGGCCCAGCCGCTGATGCAGGCCTCGATGGGGAACCGGTTGCCCTTCCACAGCGGGGCGATGGCCTCTTCGTCGGCGTAATAACACTTGTCTTGATCGCGCAGAACAAAGGTGGCGCCGTCACATCCGGTGAGCTCCCTGGCTGAAGTGCGGACGATTCGCTGAATATCGGCCAGGCTACGGGCCAACGACAGTTCCTGAACCGCCCTCAGCAGACGCTCCATCCCGTTGATGTGATCCGACGCCGCGGGGTGGACAGACGTGTGGGAGGGCGCCGGGTCAGACAACTCGGCGTACATACGCACCTCCGTACGAGCCCGGCCGCTGTCAAAACCCGGCCGCCAAGTCAGGGCAGACGTTACACCGCTCGGTCGGATTGTGGCTCCTGATTTCGCCGACAGCCGAGTCGATCAGCTGACCGCCTGCGCGCCGTAGACGGCGGCAGTGGTGACCGCCAGCAGCCCCAAAGTCACCCGCAGCGCGCGTTCGGGTACGCGGGGTGCGATAGCGGCGCCCAGGTAGCCGCCGACGAGCCCGCCGACACCGGCGACGATCCCGACCAGCCAGTCGGGTGCGATGTCGAAGCCCAGATGAGCAGTGGCCAGAACGGTATAGGTGGCCGCGCCGGCGGCGGAGGTGACCAATGTCGATGCCAGCGCGGCGGGCGCGACCGTGGCAACGGGCAGGCCGCGGCCGATAAGAATCGGGCTGAGCAGCGACCCGCCGCCGATGCCATAAATACCGCCGATCACCCCAACACTGAGAGCCAGCAGGCTGATCGACCGGGATGACGGATGCCGGGCCACTGGCCGTGCGGGTGCCCGTTCGCGCGCGATCAGCCAAATACCAAGGGGCAGTAGAACTCCCGCAGCCACGATGCGAAACATACGTGGTCCTGGAATCAGGAGGACGCGCACAATGGCGCCGATGACCACGCCCGGCACCGTGCCGGCGATCAGCCGGACAGTCAACGGGCTGTGCCACGGCACGCGGTAGCGGACCAACGCGCCGGGGATGGACACGATGTTGAACAGCAGGTTGGTGGGAGTGACCGCAGGACTCGGAATGTGAAGCACACTGAACTGGATTGGGAGCAGAAACACCGCCCCGGACACGCCTACCGGAGCGGTGACCGTCGCGACGGCAAGGCCGGCGGCAAAGCTGAGCACTACGGTCTCGAGTGTGGTCACCAACGCACTATCGGCCAGTTCCCCTCATCTGACCACCGTTTGACTCACCCGACAGCCAACGCCGCGCCGGTCGCAGATCAGTGCAGAATAACCTCGTGCCGCGGGTCCTGAAGGTCGGATGACATGCATGGTTTCGGCTTTGCCACGTTGGCGTTGGTCACTGCCATCGGTTTCGCCGGTCCCTTGCTGGCTGTCGTTCCCCGGCTGCGAATTCCGGTGGTCATCGGTGAGTTGCTCGCCGGGCTCCTCGTCGGCAACTCGGGTTTCGGGATCATCGATGTCGGCGACCCTACGCTGCAATTCCTGGCGAACATCGGCTTCGCGCTGGTGATGTTCGTCGTCGGTACCCAGATTCCGGGTCGTGGCCTGCAGATGCGCTCCGCGCTGCCATTGGCCGGCGCGCGCGCCGGATGGGTGGGCGCCGTCGCGGCGGCTCTCGGATTGTTGCTCGCCTTCGAGTTCCACAACGGCCATGCGGCGCTCTATGCGGTACTGATGGCCTCGTCCTCAGCGGCCCTGGCATTGCCGATAATCCAGTCTCTGCAGTCACGGGCGTCTGCGGTTCTCCTGGTCTCCGCGCAGATCGCGGTGGCAGACTGTGCGTGCATTCTGCTGCTGCCGTTGGCGATTGAGCCGGATCGGGCGCTGGTAGCGGCGCTCAGCGGACTCTCGATCGCCGGCTGCGCGGTGGCCATCTTCGTAGTACTACGGGAATTCGATCGCCGCGGGCTGCTACGACGACTGCACGCCCATTCCAAAAAGGACCGGCTGGCCTTGGAATTGCGGACCAGTCTCCTGTTGCTCTTCGCGCTGGCGGCAGTCGCCGTCACCACCCGCGTGTCGATCATGTTGTCCGGCTTCGCCTTAGGACTGGCAGTCGCGGCCGTCGGTGAGCCGCGGCGGTTGGCCAGACAACTTTTCGGCATCACCGAGGGGTTCTTCAGCCCGCTGTTCTTCGTATGGCTGGGTGCCACACTGCAGGTCCGCGAGCTCGTCGCGCACCCGAAGTTCGTTCTGCTGGGGATCGGCCTCGGAGTGGGAGCGTTGTCAGCCCATTGCGCGGCAAGGGTCTTGGGCCAGCCGTTGACGCTTGCGGTGATCTCAGCGGCCCAACTCGGCGTACCGGTGGCGGCGGCGACGATCGGCACCGAGCGCCACCTGTTCGCGGCGGGTGAGGCGGCGGCGTTGATTCTCGGCGCCCTGATCACGATCGGCGGCACATCGATCGCGGGCAGGTTGGCGGCGCGCAGGCGCGCAGTGCCGGGCTAGGGACGTTTGACCCACGCGGGCCCATGACGAAGGGCCTTCCCGCCTGGGACTTCGGCACGCCCAGCCGACGACCGAAGCACTGCGGGACGATTTCGTTGGGCCCTATTGGCTGTGCAGCGCTCCTGGTCAGATTGACCCAAGGCTGATCGAGGAGGCCACAATGTCGAACTTTCGGACCAAGTCGAACTTCCGGACGAACTTCTGGTTACTGGCTACCGACCACTTCACGTTGGGCTGGCTGAATCGGCCGGCCGTTGTGACCCTGAACATCTACCACGTCACCGACCGGCTGCACGACGGCCGCGCGGTCGACGTGCCGGGTCACCAGATCGCACCGACGGTCTCGGCGTGGCTGGCCGAACTGGGCGTCGAAAGCCCGCTGGTCGATGACCTGGCGCGGGCTGTGCAGGCGGGCGACTGGCCGGCGGTCTACGCGGTCGGCGAGCACCTGTCGGTCGACGTCACGCTTGCGGCGTGAGCGCCTCTATGGCATCCGGCGTGAGCGCCGCAAAGGTATAAAGTCCCGCCGACTTGGGACGGCATGCCCTCGTATCGGCGGCTGGATCACGCTTTGGTTGAACCAAGACCTACGTGGACAAGACCTAGGTGGAAAGGAACGCAAAGGATGAGCGCACACTCCCCGGACGAAGGCACCATCCGGACAGTCCTCACGCTGGCGTCTCGGGCGCCGTCGGTGCACAACACCCAACCCTGGCGGTGGCGGGTGGACATGTCCAGCCTTCACCTCTACTCCGACACGAGCCGGCAGCTGCCTCATACGGATCCAGATGGTCGTGACCTGATGCTCAGTTGCGGTGCCGCGCTGAATCATTGCGTCGTCGCCCTGGCGGCCGTGGGGTGGCAGGCCAAGGTGTCCCGGCTTCCCAACCCGGCCGAGCCCGATCACCTTGCCGCCATAGAGTTCATTCCGCAGGCACCCGATCAGCTGGACATCATGTTGGCTGCGGCGATGCCCCGGCGGCGGACAGACCGGCGCCACTACAGCTTCTGGCCGGTGCCGGTCGGTGATGTCGCGCTGATGTCCGCCCGTGCCGCTCGCATGGGGGTGGCGCTGCATCGGGTGGAATCGATGGGCATGCTGAGCGCCGTTGTCCACCAATCGGTGTCAGCGCACGCGGCGGATCCTGACTACCTGGCCGAACTCACCGCCTGGAGCGGCCGGCACGCGTCGTCCGCGGGTGTTCCGGCGCGCAACGCGCCGACACCGGACCCGGCCGCGGCAATACCCAGCCGCCAGTTCGCCAGTGCCGCCCTGGCCATGACTCCCGATGTCTGTGCGGAGGACGACAACGGCGTGGTCCTCGCGCTCGGCACCCGTAGTGACGACCGCCTGGCGCAGTTGCGCGCCGGTGAGGCCACCAGCGTGGTGCTGCTGACCGCGACGGCGATGGGGTTGGCGAGTTGCCCGGTCACCGAACCGCTGGAGATCGAGGAGACCAGGGCCGCCGTCCGCGCGGATGTGTTCGGCAACAGAAGTTATCCCCAGATGCTGTTCCGCGTGGGCTGGGCCCCCATCAACGCGGACCCGCTGCCGGCGACGCCGCGCCGGGCGCTGTCGGACACGGTGGAGTGGTTGGCCGATTCGGAAGCCCGGTAAGTGGCGGCGAATTGCGGCTGCCAGTGGTTGACAGCCCCCGCCGACATGGACGGATGATTGGTTGATGACCGGAGACGGGGGAGACGTCGGCGCTGGACTCCTGGATACCGCTGGATTGCACCGGCTTGTCGAAGTGCTGATCGAACGCGGCTACCGTGTCATCGGTCCGACGCTGCGGGACAACGCAATTGTGCTCGCGGAATTGCAGTCGGCGAGTGAGCTGCCCCGTGGCTGGGGTGTTGAGGTGAGTCCGGGACACTACAGCCTGCGGCGGCGCGACGACGACGCGGCGTTCGGGCATTCGGCCGGGCCGCAATCCTGGAAACAGTTCCTGCACCCACCGCGCCAGCGGATATGGGCGGGCGCCCGTGACGGTAGCGCAGTCGAGGAGCCCGAGGAGGCACCGCGTTACGCGTTCCTGGGAGTTCGCGGCTGTGACCTCGCCGCCATCGCCACCCTCGGCCGGGTGCTGGGCGGTGGAGCATATCCCGACACCTCGTTCGTCAGTCGCCGACAACGGATCTTCGTGGTTGCAGTGAACTGCACCGAACCCGGTGGGTTGTGTTTCTGCGCGTCGATGGGCACCGGACCGGCGGTGGGACCGGGATACGACCTGGCGCTCACCGAGCGTGCCGACGTTGGGAGCGCGGCGCGCTATGTCGTCGAGGTGGGCACTCCGGAAGGTGCAGAGGTATTGGCGGAGGTGCCGCGGCGCGCGGCAACGGACGACGAAACCTCAGGTGCCCGTGCGGATGTCGCGAACGCCGCCCAGCGGATGGGCCGGCGGATGCCGGAGGGCGATCTGCGTAATCTGCTGCTCGACTCGCGGGAATCGCCGCAGTGGGATGAGGTCGCCAGCCGCTGCCTGACCTGCGGCAACTGCACGATGGTGTGCCCCACCTGCTTCTGTACTAGCACTGAAGACGTCACGGACCTGACCGGTGACCACGCCGAACGGTGGCGGGAATGGGCCTCCTGCTTCGAGTTCGATTTCACCTTCATTCACGGCGGTGGCAGCGTCCGTCAGTCGGGCGCGTCGCGCTACCGGCACTGGCTTACGCACAAGTTGGGCACCTGGCACGATCAGTTCGGTATGTCCGGGTGCGTCGGCTGCGGTCGGTGCATCGCCTGGTGCCCCACCGGAATCGACATCACGGCCGAGATGAACAAGATGGCCGGCGATGAGTGACTGGACAACGACACCGCCCATCTCAGCGATGGACCCGTTGCCGTACCGGGTCCGCAGTCGCGTTGTGGAGAGCCCGGATTCGGCCACCCTGTGCCTGGAACCCGTCGGCTCGGCGGTGCGGTCGCCGGAGCCCGGAGAATTCATGATGCTGTACGCATTCGGCGTCGGCGAGGCGGCGATCTCGATCAGTGGCGACCCGACCGTCAAGGACGGGTCCATTACGCACACGGTGCGCGCCGTCGGTGCGGTCAGCCGCGCTCTGCACGATGCCCAGCCGGGAACCATTGTCGGAGTACGGGGTCCGTTCGGCACCAGCTGGGGACTGGCCGAGGCCTTAGGCCGTGATCTGGTCATGGTCGCCGGCGGGGTGGGCCTGTGCCCGCTGCGACCGGCGATCCTGGGCGCGTTGGCCCATCGCGAGCGTTACGGCAAGCTGATGTTGATCGTCGGGGCCCGTTCACGGGCCGACTTCGTGTTCGTCGAACAGTTGAAGACGTGGGCGGATGACCCACGGATCGAGTTGCACCTGATCGTCGACGCAGCGACCCAGGGTTGGGAAGGGGAAGTCGGCCTGGTGACCGAACCCCTGCGTCGGCTGACCCTGGATGCCGGTCGCACCAGCGCCTTCCTCTGCGGGCCGGAGCCGATGATGCGTTTCGGCGCGGCGGAGCTGATCGCCAAAGGCATGTCCCCGCAAGATATCCGGGTCTCACTGGAGCGAAATATGCAATGCGGGATCGGCTGGTGCGGGCACTGCCAGCTCGGTCCACTGCTGCTGTGCCGCGACGGGCCCGTCGTGGGCTACGACGTGGCGGGGCCGCTGATGCAGGTGAAGGAGCTGTAGATGAGCCCGGTCAAATTGGCGGTGTGGAAGTTCGCGTCCTGTGACGGCTGCCAGCTGACTCTGCTGGACTGCGAGGACGAGTTGCTGACCCTTGCCGATCATGTGGAGATCGCCAACTTCGCAGAGGCCTCCAGCGCGACAACTGCGGGGCCGTACGATGTCTCGCTGGTCGAGGGCTCGGTCACGACACCGCATGACGAAGTTCGGATACGTGAGATCCGGGAACAGTCGAAGATACTGGTCACCATCGGTGCGTGCGCAACTTCGGGGGGAGTGCAGGCCCTGCGCAACTTCGCCGACGTGGCTGAGTTCGCGTCGGTCGTCTACGCCAAGCCGGAATACATTGACACGCTGGCGACTTCCACACCTGCCTCCGCCCACGTCAAGGTCGACTATCAGCTGCAGGGCTGCCCGATCGACCGCGGCCAGCTGCTCGACACCCTGGCGGCCCTGCTGATCGGACGCAAGCCGCGGTTGCCGGCGAAGACGGTGTGCACCGAGTGCAAGCTGCGGGGCGTCACCTGCGTCATGGTCGCCGACGGCATACCCTGCCTGGGTCCGGTCACGCACGCCGGCTGCGGGGCGCTGTGTCCCCGGCACCACCGCGGGTGTTTCGGCTGCTTCGGTCCTTCTGCCGCACCGAGAACCGCGACGCTGATTCCGTTGCTGCGTCGCGACGGACTGTCGGATGCCGACGTGGACCGGGTGTTCTCGACATTCAACGTGGCACGATTCGCCGCGGAACGGAGCGAGCAGTGACTTCAGCGGACCGCACGCTGCGGGTTGCAACGCTGACTCGCGTGGAAGGTGAAGGGGCGCTTAATGTCACGCTCAAAAACGGCGCGCTGGAATCCGTGGAACTCAATATCTACGAGCCGCCGAGGTTTTTCGAAGCGTTCCTGCGGGGGCGAGCACATACCGAACCGCCGGACCTGACCGCGCGGATCTGCGGCATCTGCCCGGTGGCCTATCAGCTCAGCGCCTGCAATGCGATTGAAGACGCCTGCGGCGCCGAGATCGACGACGAGATCGTGGCATTGCGGCGGTTGCTGTACTGCGGCGAGTGGATCCACAGCCACGTTCTGCACATCTACCTTTTGCACGCCCCGGACTTCCTCGGCTATCCCGACATCGTCAGCATGGCCCGTGACCACCGCGAGGTGGTCGAACGCGGGCTGGCGCTGAAAAAGGCGGGTAATCGCCTCATGGAGTTCGTCGGCGGCAGAGCGATCCACCCGATCAACCTGCGCCTCGGTGGGTTCTATTCGGTGCCGACCCGGTTGGATCTCGAACCCATCGCACGGGAACTCCGCACGGCGCTCGATCACGCGTTGGCCACCGTCGAATGGGTAGCCGGTTTCGAGTTCCCTGACCTCGAACTGGACCATGAGATGTTGGCGCTCAGCGCATCCGGTCAATACGCGATCGAGAACGGCGTCATTGCGCGCAGCCCCGGCCCGCCCTTTCCGGTGGCCGACTTCATGGCGCACGTCGTCGAGTCGCAAGTGCCGCATTCCACTGCGCTGCACGCGACCTTGGATGGGGGTCGCTATCTGACCGGACCGCTGGCACGGTACTCACTGAACTCATCGGCGTTATCGCCGCTCGCCGCCGAGGCAGCCCGACGCGCCGGGCTGTCAGCGCAGTGCCGAAACCCCTTCCGCAGCATCATTGTCCGGGCCGTGGAGGTGGTTTACGCGATCGACGAGGCGCTGCGGCTCATCGGCGAGTATCAGCGGCCGTCCCGCCCGTTCGTCGACGTTCCGGCCCGCGCCGGCGTCGGGCACGGCGTCAGCGAAGCTCCCCGTGGTCTGCTCTATCACCGGTACCACATCAGTGCGGACGGGCAGGTTTCCGCGGCGAGGATCATTCCACCCACTTCGCAGAACCAGGCGGCTATCGAAGCGGATCTCAGCCGGGTGATCTCCGACAACCTGGACCTCGAGGACGCCGCACTCACCACGTTGTGCGAGAGGGTGATTCGCAACTACGACCCCTGCATCTCGTGCTCGACCCACTTCCTGACGTTGACGGTCCACCGCACGTGACCGGCACCGTTGCCGTGATCGGCCTCGGCAATCGCTACCGGCGTGACGACGGGCTGGGTGTCACTGCCGCCAGGGCACTCGGCGATTTGGCGCTTCCGGGCGTTGAGGTCGTGACCGGGATCATGGATCCTCTGTCGCTGCTTGATGTTTGGACGGGAGTGCGGTTAGCGGTCATCATCGACGCCGCGGTGACGACCGCCTCGACCGGCGGCCGTATCCGCTGCTGCAGCCTCGACGAACTGCTCAGCTCCGCGAAGTCGCTGAGCTCGCACAGTATCGACGTCGGCCGCACCTATGCGCTCGGCCAAGCACTCGGACGAGTGCCCGAGGCGCTACAGATCTACGCCGTCGACGTCGCCGACACCGGACATGGCGTCGGTTTCACCGCGCAGGTCGAGCAGGCCGTGCCGCATGTGGTCGCGTTGGCCGCAGCCGAAATCATGCGCGTGACAGGTGTTTCGGGTTAGTCCTGAGACGTAGTGAGGTGACTGGTGAACCAGCCGCGCGCCAACATCGCCACCTGTTCGAGGGTGCCGGGCTCCTCGAACAGGTGCGTTGCGCCGGGCACTATGGCGATCTTGCACTCGGCGGGGATCGCCGCGCGGGCCCGGCGGTTGAGATCCAGAACCATCTCATCGCGTCCGCCGACGATCAACAGAGTGGGCGACTGCACGTGGCGTAACGCCGGACCCGCGAGATCGGGCCGGCCGCCCCGGGACACGACGGCTGCCACCTTGACACCTGGATGGGCGGCGGCGGCCAACGCAGCCCCGGCTCCGGTACTGGCGCCGAAGTAGCCGATGGCCAGCGCCGCGGTATCGGGCTGGCCGGCGAGCCATCCGGTGATGTCCACCAGCCGGGACGCCAGCAGTGGAATGTCGAAGACGTTGGCGCGGTCACGTTCCTCGTCCGGTGTCAGCAGGTCGAAAAGCACTGTCGCGAAACCTGCCTCGTTGAGCACTCGGGCAACATACTGGTTGCGCGGGCTGTGCCTGCTGCTTCCACTGCCGTGTGCGAACACCACGACACCCTTCGGGTGCTGAGGGATCGTCAGGTGACCTGCTATCGATACCAGCCCGGCCGGTACCACTATTTCTTCGTCACGCAGCGGTGATTCGTTGTGCTGCTTCATAAGTCGTTCCCCTCTTGAGCACCCGCCGAGCGTGAATCGCACGACGCGACACGCCGCCGCGGCGGCGTGTAGGTCACTGTCGCGAATCGGACGTGCTGGCCAGCCGTTCGGTGGCGACGTAACGCAGCAGGGCGGCGACACCGTCGGTGGGTGTGAGGCGGTCGTCCGCCTGAACCAGCCTGGCGCCCACGGCGAGAGCGCTGAAGGGCAGCGCCTCGTCGGCCCTGGCGACCCGCGCCACCGGTTCACCGAAATCGGAGAGCGCGTCGGCGTCCGGTGCCACCGCGGTCAGCGCCGCCCCGGTGACTACCGTCGCATCGCGCAGGTCGCCGACGATCAACGTCTCGACGTCGCCTTCGCGCAGCGCCGCGCAGACCGCGACGAGACCGTCGGCCGCCAACCCGGAGCCACGGCCGATCTCGGCGTCGAGCCGCTCGGCGATCTCGGCCATCTCCAAGTCGTGACGTCGAGCGAACTCGGGAGCGGTCAGCCGGAAGATCTCCGCGTAATTGACATCACCGCGGTGCCCTTCGGCGTGTAGTTGCGACACCCGCTCCGCCACCCGTTTCGGTAGTTCGGCCAGCACGTCGGCGCGGGAACGAACCTCGCCACTGAGGAACACCACCTCCGGGTCCGCCTCGTCGACCAGATGAGTCAGGTGGTCGGCGATCGCGCGGCAGTTCATCCGGATGGCTTCCTCGGTGGTGTGCTGCTTGTCGCCGTAGCCGTTCCACCCGGCGGTTGCGGGTTTGTGCACCGGGTAGCCGGAACCCTCGACGATCGTCGAACTCGTCGTGCGGCCCTTGTACAGGGTCACATCGGCGCCGGTGTGGTCAACCGCGGCGAATACGTACGTCGGTCGCCGCATTTCGTGTTCGATCAACGGCAGCACGTACGGGTAGTCCGAGAGGCGGATTATCGGGGCCGGGGGAGGACTGATCAGTTGCTCGTTGACGAGCACCTGAGCCCGCGTGACGATGACCGCCCGGCCGCGTCGTCCCACGGCCGGCTGATGGTGCAGAATCGCTTCCTCCAGCCGCTCCAGGATGCCCGCGGCGGCTCCCAGATTCTCCAGGTGCGCGCGGATATCGCGCCATTTGGCGTCCAGTTGTCCGGCCGCGTCGGCGGCGTCGTGGGAGTCGTCGAAATACACCGAGGCAAACGGGCCTGCTGCTTTCGTGAGCCACCTGAGGTGTTCTGAGAGCATGAGATCCCCTTCTATTAGCTACTGGTGCGGCTGAGGCGGTTTCACCCGCCGACGCTATGAACGGTATGAAAGGCGAACCGGTCGGGGCAGAGTCGTAAGCCCTCCGATCGGGGTCTTAAGTCCCTGCCGTGACCGGCTCGTAGAGTTCCGCGAGGCGTTCGGCGAACTTGTCGACGACCACCTTGCGACGCAGCTTCATGCTCGGTGTGAGATCGCCGGCTTCAATCGACAGTTCGCGGTCGAGGATGGCGAACTTCTTGATCTGTTCCCACCGATTGAGCTCCGAGTTCAGTTCGTCGATATAGCCCGCGATCAGGTCGCGCGTCTTCTCGTCGCGCGCGATCTCCGCGAAGGACATGCCGGACAGGCCCTGCTTCGCGGCCCAGTCGGTGATCGCTTCACCGTCCAGCGTCACCAGTGCCACGCAGTACGGCTTGGCCTCTCCGATGACGATGAGTTCACCCGCGTACGGGCAGAGGCCCTTGAACCGAACTTCGATCGCTGAGGGCGCCACATACTTGCCCTGCGAGGTTTTGAACATGTCCTTCTTGCGGTCCGTGATGCGCAGGAATCCGTCGGGGTCGATCTCACCGATGTCACCGGTGCGGAACCAGCCCTCATCGTCGAGTGCCTCGGCGGTCGCGTCCGGCAGATCGTGGTATGACGTCATCACTCCCGGTCCACGGAGCAGGATCTCGCCGTCGTCGGCGATCTTCACCTCGGTGGCCGGGAAGGGCCAGCCGACCGTGCCGAACCGGTAAGCGTTGGGCCGGTTGATGAATGAGGCCGCCGCCGTCTCGGTCAGGCCGTAGCCCTCGAGAACCACGATGCCGACCGCGTCGAACCACTGGGCGACGTTGCGATCCAGTTTTGCGGCGGCGGAGACGAAGAACCGCACCCGGCCGCCGAACCGCTCCCGAATCGTGGAGAACACCAGGCGATCCGCCAGTCGGTACGCCAGTGAGGATGCCCAGGAGGGTTTTTCGCCCGCTTGCCTGGTTTCGGACACCTTCAGCCCGACCGCGATGGCCCAGTCGAAGATCTTCTTCTTCAAGCCGCCCTGCTCGCCGACCATACTGACGATGCGGGCATGCGCCTTCTCGAAGATGCGGGGCGCCGCACCCATCACGGTGGGGCGCACAGCGGCGAGGTTGTCCACGATCCGCTCGACTCTGCCGTCGATGGCGGTCGGGAAGCCGATCTGTAGCGGCAGTGCCAGCATCACCTTGCCGAACGAGTGCGCCAACGGCAACCACAGGAAGTTGAGATCCTCTGGCCCAAGCACATTCAACGCGTCGATGGCCGCGGCGGTGTAGGTCCAGGCCTCGTGCGTCAGCCGCACACCCTTGGGCCGTCCGGTGGTTCCCGAGGTGTAGATCAGGCTGGCGAGCCGGTTGGGGCCCACGTCCGCGATCCTGGCGTCGACGGCGTCGGGGGAGTCGGCCAGTAATTGGCTGCCCCGCCGCTCCAGTTCGTCGAGGGTCAGGACCCAGTCGCCGTCGCCGTCGCCGTCGATGATCACGACGTTGCTCACGGCCGGCAGCTCATTGCGATGTTCGAGCAGTTTGTCGACCTGCCCCTGGTTTTCGGCGACCACGACGCGGCTGCCCGAGTTGGCAACGATGTATGCCACATCGGTGGCGTTCGTCGTCGGATACACGGTGGTGGTGGCCGCACCCGCACACATCACCGCGAAATCGACGAGCACCCACTCGTAGCGTGTCGAGGAGGCGAGCGCGACGCGATCTTCCGGGGCGATGCCCAGCGCGATCAGCCCTGCGGCGATGTTCTTTACCCGGTCGCCGACCTGCTGCCACGTCACGCTCTCCCACCCGTGGTCGCGTGGGTAGCGAAAGGCTTCGGCGTGCGGGGTGGCGGCGACGCGGTTGCGGAACAAATGTGCGACCGACGGGGCGCGCCGCTCGATCTTGCTGAGGTCCGGCCTCTCCAGTGAGGCTAGCGGTGTGTTCATGGCGCTCATCCGTGCTTTCCGAGCCGAATACCGTCTTTCGACGCTACGACGCCGGCACCGGTGGCGCGAGTGACTTAAGTCCTTTCCGGCCTGGTCATCCGTCCTCACTCGGGCGCCGGACATGTGCTATGCAGGTCAAGGACTTTCGCTCGCCGGGGCGGGGTCCTAGGTCCCTACGCCGCGTCCCGGCGCGGTGTTAGCGTGCCGCCATGACGATGCCCACCAGTAGCGACCAGAAGCATCCGGAGCCCTCCGGCTGGGGCGTGCCGGCCGTCGGCGGTCTGGTCGGCGCCGCGACGCCGTTCATGCACACCGGGCAGTACCTCGCCCAATCATGGCGGGACTATCTGGGTCAGACTCCCGACGAGCTCCCCATCGCCCGGCCGACCGTGGCGCTGGCGGCGCAGGCCTTTCGCGACGAGGTCGTCCTGATGGGCCTGAAGGCCCGTCGCCCGGTCAGTCGGCCTGAAGTGTTCGACCGCATCACCCGCGAGGTGCTGGCCGGTCTCGAGTTCTACGGCGACAAGGGGTGGTTGGACCAGCCCGAAGGCTTCTTCGCCAAGCCGCCGGCGCCCTCGGACGTCACCGTGCGAAAGGTGAAGGGGCGCAGGCGTTCGTTCTACCGCATGTTCTTCACCAGCGGCTACACGCCGCACCCGGGGGAACCTGGTGTGCAGCGATGGCAGAGCTACACGGCAAACGACCGTGAATACGCGCTGCTGCTTCGGCACGCGCAACCACGACCCTGGCTGGTGTGTGTGCACGGGACCGAGATGGGCCGGGCCGCATTGGATCTGGCCCTGTTCCGGGCCTGGAAGTTACACGACGAGCTTGGCCTCAACGTCGTGATGCCCGTCCTGCCCATGCACGGGCCCCGGGCGCGGGGCCTGCCGAAGGGCGCGGTGTTTCCGGGCGAGGACGTGCTCGACGATGTGCACGCGACGGCCCAGGCCGTCTGGGACATCCGCCGGCTGCTGTCGTGGATCCGGTTGCAGGAGCCCGATTCCCGCATCGGCCTGAACAGCCTGTCGCTCGGCGGTTACATCGCATCGCTGGTCGCCAGCCTGGAGGACGGCCTCACGTGCGCGATCCTCGGTGTCCCGGTGGCCGACCTGGTCGACGTGCTGGGCCGGCATTCGGGTCTCAGCGATGATGACCCACGCCGCCGGACGATGCGGTTGGCCGAACCCATCGGACGGATGGTGTCGCCGTTGTCCCTGACCCCGCGCGTGCCGATGCAGGGTCGCTTCATCTATGCCGGTGTCGCCGATCGCCTCGTGCATCCGCGCGAGCAGGTCAATCGCCTGTGGAAGCACTGGGGTAAACCCGAAATCGTCTGGTACCCGGGCGGTCACACCGGATTCTTCCGCTCCCAACCGGTGCAGCGGTTCGTGTGGGAGGCGCTGCAACAGTCGGGTCTGCTGGAGGCGCCTGCGAAGCTGCGTGCCCGACCTGCCTAGTCGTTCGAGTCGAGATGGACCTGCTCAGCCCGCTGGACACCGCGATGATGGCCGCGGAACTGCTGGCCAGCCCGATGCACGTCGGTGTGGTGCTGATCCTGTCGCCTCCGCCGGACGCCGGTCCCGGCTACGTCGACGACGTGTATGCGTCGGCGCTCGTGGGGGTCCAGCCGATCGACCGGCGGCTGCGCCGGTATCCGCACCGTGGTGTGGATACCGGGGGCATGTGGGTCTGGCGTGAGTTGGAATCCGTTGACCTGGAACACCATTGCCAGCGCCGGACATTATCCGTCGACGCCGGGGGCTTGTGGGAGTTGATCGGCGAATTGGACGCGGAGCGGCTCGACCGGTCGCGTCCGATGTGGATGTCGTATCTCATCGACGGCCTGGAAGACGGTCGCTTCGCGTTCTATGTCAAGGTGCACCACACCGTCATCGACGGCGTCGCGGGCCTGCGGATGATCACCGATGCGCTCAGTGCCGACCCGGCGGAACACGCGATGCCACCGTTCTACGCCGACCGCTGGACGGGACCGCCGCCGGACACATCGAGCGGGCTGGTGTCGCGGCTCACGGCGCCGCTGCGGTGGGTAGGCGGCACGGTCGGGTCCGGTGTGGGGTTGGTTGAGGCCGTGGTTACCGGAATGCTGGCGACCGTCGTCGACAGTCTGGTCGCACACGTGACGAAACTGCCGTTCGATGCTCCCTATACCCGCTTCAACGGTCGTTTGGGAGCCGGGCGCGCGGTCTGCGCGGGCAGCTGGCCGCGCCATCGTATTCAGGCCATCCAGCAATTGGCGGGAGTCAGCGCCAACGATGTGATCACGGCGATGCTGGCGGGCGTGGTGCGGCAATGGTTGCGCGAGCACGAGGAACTGCCCGACCGGTCCCTGGTCGCGGTGTGTCCCATCACCGTACGGAGCCATGCCGGGCGCTCTTCGAAGCAGTCTTCCGGCAACATGTTCGGCCTGTGGCTGTGCCCGCTGGGCACCGATCTGGATGATCCGGGCGCCCGCCTGGGGCTGATTCACCGCTCCATGGCGGCAGGAAAACGCTGGGTGGCCAAGCGCGGATCGGCTGCGTCGTTACTGACGAATGCGGGAAGTGTTGCCGCGACGGTGATTCCGCCGCTGCTGCCGGTGACGTGGCAGGGCCGGACCGGATACAACCTGCCGATCTCGCACGTACCCGGGCCACGCACCGAGATGTACTTCAATGGCGCTCACGTCGAGGAGATCTACCCGGTCTCGACTGTCTATGACGGCCAGGGACTCAACGTGACCACGTGCTCGTATGCCGACCGGGTGGGATTCGGCTTCGTCGCGGGAGCTGACGTGGTGCCCGATATCGAGAGATTCATCCCGCTGACCGAGGCTTGTCTGGCAGAACTCGAAGTGGCCGTGGGTGCCTGCCCCGGCTGAGTCCTCTCAGGCGGCGCGGCGTACCTGCGGAGTCTGGCCTGCGGGCTGGGGCGCCGGCTTGGCTGCAGGCATCCATCCGACGAA
The DNA here is from genome assembly GCF_031583025.1 of Mycobacterium sp. Z3061. NCBI lineage: Bacteria > Bacillati > Actinomycetota > Actinomycetes > Mycobacteriales > Mycobacteriaceae > Mycobacterium > Mycobacterium pumcae. The sequence continues at coordinate 3,262,257 of NZ_CP134062.1, forward strand.
AGTCAGGTACAGCCCGAGCAGTGCCATGGCAACGAAACCCACACGCCACCATGCGGTTGCGTCGACCGCGGAGTAGGCAAACGACAGGTAGCTCTGCGGCAAGGCCATCAGCAGAAACCCTTTCAGCGCCGTCAACCAAGCGAGGGCCGACACGATGATCGCCGGCGCGCCCCGCCAATGCTGATGCAGGGCCACCACGACCAAGCCGAGTAGCAGGACGAATACGCCGCTGACCCACGGCCATACCGCGCTTGCGCGAAACTCCGCCAGCAGCGTACGCAGGGAGTCGGCTCGCGCGATCGCCGTAGCGGTGACGATGACGACGAAGGGCCCGATGACGCGGGCACATGCGCGCGTTCCAGATGTGACTTGTCGTGGAGCGTTAGATCCCACCATCACAATCTGCTCGCAAGACACGGTGTCCGGCTAGGGCCGGAAGTCCTCAGCGCAGTTCTGCAGCCGGCAGATAACGCTCCTCGACCGCCCGGACCAGCTTGTGCCTGATTCGTTCCAGGTCGGCGGCGCGGTGTGCCTCCAACTCGTCTTCCCAGGCAGCCACTCTCGCAGCCAGGTCCCTATCGGTGATCGTCCCCTCCAGCCAGCGCGAGAAGTCGCCCCGCGCCAGATGGTACTCGAGCGCTCGTTGGTCGAGATGCGCTATCGCAGTGCAGAAATCGTGCAGCGTCGCGGCCGGGGCGACCGGAATCCCGGCAGCGCTGTGGAAGTAGAACTGCCGCTCCTGGGGCAGGCGAACATCGGCGTACTTGTGGCCGTGCCGGACGTGCGTCGTCAACCGGTCGGCGATGGTGAAAAGGCGCGCCGGTCCGGAGCCGAATTGGACGGTCGCCCGCCGCCCCGCATCGATGTCTGCCGGAGTGGCCGGCGGCATCAGGGTCAGCAAGACATCGCTGTTGTCGAATTCCCTGGCGGGCAGAGCAGCCGGGGCAAACGATGAAAGCACGTAGCCGCCCCGCCGGGTCCAATGCGCGTGTTCCTCCGCGCCGAGCAGATGAGCCTCGTCGTAGATCACCCAGTGCGGAAATCCGTGCTCCTCGCGATACGCCTCAGCCGTCAGCCGCAACCGGTGCATGTAATCGCTCTTACTCGTCTCGGCAAGCCCGGACATGTCAACCACGACGCTGGTCTGCGGTCGTAGGGCGTTCACTAGGTCAGCTGGCTCGGGCAGGTGCTGACCGGCATCGACCACATGGACCTGACTGAGCTGTTGCAGATGTATGTGGTCTCCCTCGGGGTCGAGCAGCAGCACAGAGTAATTGGCGAGGATCCACCGCTCCGCCAGCAGTCCGACCAGGTGGCTTTTGCCGGAGGCGGCGGGCCCGGTGATCACCACCCGGCCCTGGCTTCCCGGAACCCGGACCGGTGTCAGGTCGTCGAAGGTGCCGATCGCGACCCAGCGCCGGGGTGGGCACCAGCGTTGTGCCCCAGTGAGATAGGAGCCCGCCAGCAGTTCGGCCACCCCGGTCCCGTTCGGTTTGTCCAGTGTGAGGTCGGCGCACCGCCGCACCGAGGACACAGCGTTGCTGACGGCTACGCCGATCTCGGCGACGCCGAAGAGCGCCAAGTCGTTTTCGGCGTCTCCGACAGCTACAGCGTTGTGCGGCGACAGGTTCATCGCCGCCAGCATGGCGGCCACCCCGGTGCCTTTGGTGATTCCGGCCGGCAGCACCATGAGTGCGGACCGGTTGCGGATGATCTGGTAATCCAGTCCCAACTCACCGATCAGGTCGACGACAGCGGGCGTCTGCTCACCGTCGATCGCGAGGATCACCTCGCCGTGGCGGTGGGGAATGCCCCGATCGCTCAGAGCCTGCACAAGGCCACCGTCCACCGGCGGGGCCAATGGGTGGCTCAGTCCGTCGACGACTGTGACCGCACCGTTTTCCAGCACCATCGCATCCACATAATCGGCTATCTCTGGGAACTCGGCTCGCAACTCGGCGAAGATGCGACCCGAGACGAGCACGATCACCAGTCCGTTGCGTCGCGCCTCTTCGATCGCCGTCATCGCTTCCGGTGCCAGGTGGCCTGCCGTGGTCAGGGTCCCATCCAGATCCAGCGCGACCACCTTGAAGAACGTCACGTCCGTAGCCCCGCTACCGGGAACCCGGCCGGGCCGGCCGCCGAACACGTCTGGTCCCCGACCGCCGCCGGGCCAGGGCGCGGGCGAGCAGGCGTGCGACCCCGAGCTCGATCCCCCCTGCAATCTCGTCGGCATCCGGGGTCGCGTCGGTGTCGGCGGTGATGCCCAGCACCAGTTCGTCGACATAGCTCAGGGTGCTGACGACGGTGCTCAGGGGCGCCGCGGTGGGTGGTATCGGCAAGAGCATCTCGACGGGCCGCCCCAGCACCTGCAGGCGCTGACGGGGGCCTGGCACGTACGCGGCGAGTGTGACGATGCTCCGCTGGGGTAGCCGCATGAGCAGCCGAATGCTCCACGCGCTCAACATGAACGGCAGGCGGTCGGCCAGGTTGTCCGCGGTATGCGAGCCTCCGTCTCCCTCGGGCCGACTCTGCCTGGCGTGGATGAGGCGCAGGCGTTTCACCGGATCTTTCTGCTCGATCGGCAGGAAGGGGAGCATCGCCGAGGCCCGAATGTCAATGCGGTCCATGGGTTCCGGTGAACCCAGCGACACCGGGATCAGCGTGCGCAGCGAGTTGCGCCGTGGCTGCTGACCGTGGCGCAGCAGCACAGCGCGAAAGCTGTCGGTGATCGCGGCAAGGGTGACGTCGTTGCGCGTGACGCCGAACACCTCGCACACCGTGTCGACGTCTTTGAGGGGGACGCGGACCGCGCTGTAACCCCGTGCGCCGGCCACATGTCCCGGCCGCTGCGAGCCACCGGTCGAGCCGAGCAGCCGGGCAGCGAACTCGGTTACCTGCCTTGCCGTTTGACCGGCGATCTCGGTCCCGACCATAGACGCCCGCCAGATCCCTCTGGCCCACGTCACCGGGTTGGTCCGCAATCCTGCGCCCTTGAACGGCGACGCCGGCTCGCCGGCAAGGGTCTCGCACAGTGCACCAGAGCCCGAGTCGGAGATGCTCGTCAATACCCTCAGGGCGGTGACTTCGTCGGCCAGACAATGATGAATCTTCAGCAGCACGACCCATCGACGCTCGGGCAGGCCGTCGATGACCCAGCATTCCCACAGCGGATGGTCGCGATCAAGGCGGCGCTCCATCAGATCGGTCACCGTTCGGAACAACGCGGACTCGTCCGCGGGCTGCGGCACAACCGCCCAGCGCACGTGGTGGGTGATGTCGAAGTTGTTGTCGACCACCAATTCCGGTGCGGCAACCTGCAAGGGGCGCTGGTGCACCACCTGCCGGAGCCGGGGCACGCTGCCCAGACGGTCGGACAGCGCGGCGATGAGTTCGTCGCGGCCCGGGCCGGGTCCGTCGATCACGGCCAGCGCCCCGATCGCCATACTCAGGTGCCGGTCGGCATCCTCTGCCTCGAGAAAACTCGCTTCCACCGTTGACAGGCGATCCATATTGCGCGCACCTCCGCATCCCCTTACCGGCACCACTATCCGTGCCGTAAGTCGCCCTCGGTAGTGCCGTTGGTCCCCAACGGCGCCGGAGGAACCCGGAGCATTTTGGCGGCTTCGACGAGGACCAATGACCCTCGCCGAGCACCTGCCACCCGGCGCAAACTGACACCATGACCACGATCAGGCGCCTTGCGGAGGCGACCGCGTTGCTGGGCGCGCTCTACTGTGCGCGCCGTTATTACCGCAACTGGGGCACCACCAAAGCGGAAACCCAGATGCGGTTACCGGGCGACGCCCTGGTCGGGGATCCGGCCATCCAGGTCACCGAGGCGGTTTACATCGACGCACCGGCGTCCGCGGTCTGGCCGCAACTGCAGAAGAATCCGTTTGATTCCTCTGCTGATGACGCCGACCGGCCGCAGCCGGCCGGGCGCCCACTCGCGGTGGGCGACCGGCTCCGCCTGGCGCCGGCGGGTTGGCTCGGCCTACCGGACGGCGTGACCCTGACGGTTGAAGAAGTCGTGCCCGAGCAATACGTGGTGTTCCGGACCGAACAATCCCGCCCGAGCTGGAGTGCGGTCCTGTCGTTTCACGTGCAGCCGCACTGGGAGGACCGGGTGCGGCTGCTCGCCCGGGCCAGGATCGCATTACGTCATCCCGGAGAGGTCTTCGCGATGGAACTCGCCAGACCGGTGATCGCAATGGGCACCAGGGGATGGCTGCTCGGCACCAAGCACCGCGCGGAACGCGCAGACTCCACCCCCGTCAGTGCGGCGGGCCCGGCCTCTGAAAAGTCTTGAGGCTCAACGTAGATCCTGGGAGGTTCCACCGTGCGCGACACCATTCCGCTCGGACGGATTGCAGGGTTGCGGGTGAACGCCCATTGGAGCGTCATCGTGATCCTGTGGTTGTTCACCTGGAGCCTGGCAACCACCTTGCCCCACGATGTGGCGGGTTATCCGCGTGGGGCGTATTGGGCCGCCGGCGCGTGCGGAGCGCTGGTGCTGTTGAGTTCCCTGCTCGCGCACGAACTCGCACACGCGTTGGTCGCTCGCCGGGTGGGCGTGACGACGGACAGCGTCACGCTGTGGCTGTTCGGCGGTGTGACGACATTGCAGGGCGAAGCGCCGACCCCCAAGGCTGCTTTCCGGATCGCGGTCGCCGGGCCCGCCACCAGTCTGGCGTTGTCAGTGGCTTTCGCGGGACTGGCAATCGCGTTGGAATCAGCCCACATCGCAGTGATCGTGGTGAGCGTCGCGTGGTGGCTGTCTGCGGTCAACCTGCTACTGGGCCTGTTCAACCTGCTGCCGGGGGCTCCGCTGGACGGTGGACGGGTCGTGCGTGCCCTCCTCTGGCAGCGCCACGGTGACAGAGTGCGCGCCGCTGTCGGGGCGGCGCGTGCTGGGCGGGTCGTGGCCATCGTGCTGATCACCCTGGGCCTGGCCGAATTTGTGGTGGGCGGTCTGATCAGTGGCGTCTGGCTGGCGTTCATCGGCTGGTTCATTCTCGCGGCCGCACGCGAGGAGGAAGTGCAGGCGACGAACCAACAGATGTTCGGCGGAATGTGCGTGGCTGATGCGATGACACCGAGACCGCACACCGCGCCCGATTGGATCTCCGTTGAGGACTTCATTGAGTGTTACGTGCTCGGAGATCGTCACTCCGCGTACCCGATCACCGATCGAAACGGATCGACCGTCGGCCTGGTCACCCTGCGACAGCTGCGCGATGTCGCGCCCGGTCTGCGTGCGACGACGAGGGTGCGCGACGTTGCCGTGCCGCTGCAGAACGTTCCGGTCGCAGCGCCGGGCGAGCCACTGAATGCGTTGCTGCAGAAGATGACACCGGTCGGTCCACGCAGCCGTGCCCTCGTGATGGAGGGGGGCAAAGTGGTCGGCATCGTCACATCGGGGGACGTCGCCCGGTTGATCGATGTGTACCGCATCGCCAGTCCTCAAGCTGTTCCAACACCGGTCGAGTCCAGGGAGATGTGAGATGAAGCCGATCATCGTCGGAATCGACGGATCCGAGGCAGCCGTTGCGGCCGCGCTGTGGGGTGTCGATGAAGCCATAGGCCGCGGCCGGCAGTTGCACCTCGTCGCCGTGATCAGCCAGACCCACTCGTCGGCGGATGACTACGCCCGAGACCTCGGCCACGCCGAAAAGTCGCTCAAGACAGCACAATTAGCAATCGAGGCCGCGGCGAAGTCTGTCGAGGTCACGACCGACATCGAACGGGGGCCGGCGGCAACGGTTCTGATCGAGGCGTCACGCGATGCCGAGATGATCTGCGTCGGCTCGGTGGGCATCGGGCGTTACGCCCGCGCGCTGTTGGGTTCGACTGCAGCCGATCTCGCGGAAAAGGCCTACTGCCCGGTCGCAGTCCTGCGGACCGACACCGAACAGCCGCCGGTCAATTGGATCATCGTCAGAATGACCGACGACAACGACGCTGTCGTCGAATATGCGGCCTGGGAGGCGAAGCTGCGCAAGGCGCCTCTGCTCGTACTGGGCGGCCGCCCAGAGGAACTGACCGAGCACACCGACGGAGAGTTCGAACGGCGGGTGCGGGCCTGGCAGCAGATCAATCCCGAGGTTCGTGTCTACCCCATCACAACACGGTCCGCGATCGCCAAGTTCTTGAGCGCCAACGACGAGCGAGTGCAGTTGGCGGTCATCGGCAGCGACGAAGCCGATCAGTTGGCACGCCTCGTCGGCCCCTCCGGGCATGCGCTGTTCGCACATCCCCAATGCTCGGTGCTCGTGGTCCGCGGGTAGCGCAATGTATGTGCCGGCCGGCCACCGGTCCATCGTCGTCGGGATCGATGGCTCGCGGGCGGCCATCGACGCAGCGGTGTGGGCGGTGGATGAAGCGGTCGCGAGGGACATCCCGCTGCGGCTGCTCTACGCGATAGAACCGGACGACGTTCCGGAGATTCCGCCGGACCGGGTGGCTCGCAAACTGGCCATCGCGGAGAACGCCGTGCGCTATGCGGGCGTGACCGCCGAGGCGGCGGACAAGCCCGTCCGGATCGAGATCGAGATCGCCCAAGAACCGCCGACCGTCGCACTGACGCGAGCATCGGCTTCGGCGGTCATGGTGTGCGTCGGGGCCGTCGGGTTGCACCACTTCCGTCCGGAACGGGCCGGCTCGACCGCGGCGACGGTGGCCCAAGCGGCACACTGCCCGGTAGCCGTTATCCGCCGTCACGGTGACCGGGCCAGACGCGATGAGCACTGGATCGCCGTGGACTCTCATGCGGCCGCCGACTCCGATGCCGTGATGAGGACTGCCATGGAGGAAGCCCGCCTGCGCGATTTACCGCTTCGCGCAATCAGCTATGGGCAACGGGCCGGATGCGACTATCCGGACCGCCGATTGGAGCGGTGGCGACGGCACTATCCAGATGTCGACGTCCAGGCGGCGGTTTCACGCGGGAGTTTGGTCGATTATCTGGCCGGTCAAGGCCGACACGTGCGAATGGTGGTGATCGGGCACCGCAATCAGGACGTGGTGACGCAACTGCTGGGGCCGGCCGGCAATGCGGTGCTGCACCACGCGGATTGCTCGCTGCTGATCGTCGATCGTCCGAATCTGTGAATCGGCGACCGCCCCTCCCAGCCGACGAGGGGACCAACGAGGTGACTTCGGACCCTATCCGGGCGCCGCGATCATCGTGAGGATGGGTGTGCCGGTTGCTGTCGAGGGGTGTCGGGGCCCGCAGGGGAGTGTGAATGGCTGCCAGAACTGGAGATCGGTCATTGGTGACTGCGTCCAGCGCGGATGAGCTTGCGCGCCAATTCTTGAAGTCGGCCTACGCCGACAGCGCCTATATCGATTGGACCCTTGATCGGCGTCTGGAAGGATTCCTGCATCGTCGCGGACTGGACTGCCTGGTCGAAGACGGTGATGCCTACGACCTGGTGCTGGAGCAGGTGATGGTGCATATCGGTGATGCTGCCCGCGCCGGCACGACCAAAGCGCCGGGTCGACCAGCACCCGCGAGTTGAGCGGCGCCGGCCACGAGGCCGGCCGCTGACGGGTGACCGGCGCGCCGCAAAACGTCTAGGCGGTGCCATTGGATTTAAGCTGGCGTTGCGTGAATCATGATGACAGAAGTTGACCTGCTGCTTTCAGCGTGATTCCGCACGGTCAGCCAGGGAGGAATTCGCAATGGTGAAGGTTTTCTTGGTCGATGACCATGAAGTGGTTCGGCGGGGCCTGGTCGACCTTCTTGCCAGCGACCCCGAGCTCGAAGTGATCGGCGAAGCGGGGTCCGTATCCGAAGCCATGGCCAGGATTCCGGCTTTGAAGCCCGACGTTGCGGTCCTGGACGTGCGACTCCCGGATGGAAACGGCATCGAATTGTGCCGCGACCTGCTGTCCGCCGTTCCGGAGCTGCGCTGCCTGATGCTGACGTCGTTCACCTCCGATGAAGCGATGCTGGAGGCGATTCTGGCCGGTGCCAGCGGATATGTCGTGAAGGACATCAAAGGCCTGGAACTGGCGCGAGCGATCAAAGAGGTCGGAGCGGGCAAGTCCCTACTCGACAATCGGGCCGCGGCAGCCCTGATGGCGAAGCTACGCGGTGGCGGGGAGAAGAAGGATCCGCTGGCCGCGCTGACCGAACAGGAGCGGACGCTCCTGGGCCTGCTGGGCGAGGGTCTGACCAACAGGCAGATCGCGGACCGGATGTATCTCGCCGAGAAGACCGTGAAAAATTACGTGTCGCGTTTGCTGGCCAAACTGGGTATGGAACGGCGCACGCAAGCGGCGGTATTCGCGTCCCGGTTGGGCACCGAGTCCGGTTCGCGGACACCACCGCACGGCCGATAGGAAATTTTTCGTTTTGCGACCAGTGCGTGCGTCCGGCGGACAAGCGTGACAATCGCTGTCTGACAGGCTGGCAGGGTCGGTGGCCGCCTGACGCCGATGTGATTAAGCTGTTCAGCGGCATCGGGCGTGCCGTGCACCGCCGGAAGCCAAGGATCGTCTTGGAGGTACAGCTCGGGTGGGCAAAGACGAGCACGGGTCAGCATTTGCTGGCCTCGGTCAGCCTGGACTTGTGACCAGGATGCACCGGCAACTCGACGAATTGATGGCGGCCCGCGACCAGATGGAACAGCTGCTCCGGGTGATCGTCGAGATCGGTTCGGACCTCGACCTCGACGCGACGTTGCTCAGAATCATTCACGCGGCCCGGGAGCTGACGTCGGCGCCATACGGCGCGCTGGCCGTCCGCGATCCTGAAGGCACTTTGCTCAGGTTCGTCCATTCGGGCATCGACGACGAGAAGGTCCATAAAATCGGCCATCTACCGGTGGGCAAGGGCGTTCTGGGCGTCTCGCTCGTCGAGACGCCCGCGCTTCGGCTGGAAGACCTGACCCGGCATCCGGCTGCGGTGGGCTTTCCCGAGCACCACCCACCGATGCGCGCATTTCTCGGCGTCCCGATCATGATCCGCGGGGTGGTGTTCGGCAGCCTCTATCTGACCCACGTCGACCCGGGCCGGGCGTTCACCGAGTCCGACGAGTTCGCGGGGCGCGCGTTGGCGTTCGCCGCGGCGGTGGCCATCGACAACGCGCAGGTCTTCGAGCGCGAGCGGACCTCCGTCAAGTGGATGGAGGCGAGTCGTGAAATCACCACCGCGCTGCTGTCCGGCGACCACGCGCACCGACGTCCCTTGCAGCTGATTGCCGAGCGCGCCCGCACCCTCACCGGATCGGAGCAGGGGATCGTCCTGGTACCCATCGACAGCGATCTGCCGTTGGACGAAGCCGACACACTGGTGGTCTCCGCGGCGGTCGGCAAGCACGCCGACGAGGTGATCGGGCAGCGGGTTCCGGTGGACGGCTCTACCAGCGGTGCCGTGTTTCGCTCGGGCAAACCGTTGATCACCGAGGCTTTGAGCTATCCGATCCAGGCTTTCACCGACGTCGGTCAGCGCTCTGCGATCGTCATGCCGCTGCGTGCCCACGATCAGACGGCGGGGGTGCTGGCCCTTGCCCGCGACGCCTATCAGCCACCGTTCGAGGACAGCGACCTCGATCTCGTCGGCCAGTTCGCCACCCACGCCGCGATAGCGCTGATGCTGGCGTCAGGGCGGGAGAACGCGCGGCAGCTGACGATTTTGGCCGAGCGGGAGCGGATCGCCCACGACCTGCATGATCACGTCATCCAACGACTCTTCGCCGCCGGAATGGATCTGCAGGGCACCCTGGCCCGGGCCCGCTCGCCCGAAGTCGCCGACCGGCTCAACCGCACGCTCGATGACTTACAGAAGATCATCGAAGAGATTCGCACTACGATCTTCCAGCTGAAGCTGCCGGTGGGGTCCGACGGGGGCTTCCGGCACCGTCTGCAGCGGATCGTCGCGGATCTGACCGACGACCGCGACATCTACACCACCGTCCACATGGACGGCCCCATGAGCGCGGTCGACGGTGAGCTCGCCGATCACGCGGAAGCCGTTGCGACAGAGGCGATCAGCAACGTGATTCGGCATTCCGGCGCTTCGAGGCTGACCATCGAGGTCAGTGCCGCCGACATGTTCACCCTGACGATCAGCGACAACGGCCACGGCGTCCCGGCCGGCAATCGCCGGCGCAGTGGTCTGGCGAACCTGGAGCATCGCGCTCAACAACTCGGTGGCACTTGCGACGTCACCAGTTCGGCTGCCGACGGGACCCGGGTCCATTGGACGGTGCCGCTGCCCATGGGCTGATCGGTCCGCGGTCAGCGCACCACCAGCACCGAACGTCCCGCGTGCCCGAAATGGGGATCGAGCGGCCCCACCATTTTGGCGACCTTGCCCGCGTCGGCGGCGCCTATCACCGCAAGGTGCACGGGTTCTTGTGTGTCGCCGAGGAATTCGGCGGCACCGTCGCGGGCGGCGGCCGGGCGGACATGCACACCGGGGTACTGGTTCACCCACCGGCCCAGCCGGTGCTCCAGCTGGGAGTAGGGGATCTCGCCAAATCCCCAGCGCCACACGCCGAGCGCCAGGATCGGTGCGGACCGCAGCCCTGCTTCCCGGAAGCCGTGCTCGAGCACCAGGTCGTTGTCCGCGGAATCGTCGACGACGACGGCGATCGAGCCGGAGGCCGGCGCTTCGGCGCCGCGACTCGTCCGGATGACGGCCGCTGGGCACAACGCGCCCCGCGCCACCTCCTCGGCGGTGGAACCCAGCACCCGCCGTGCGAAGCGTCCGATGCCCACGGAGCCAACGCAAACCATTGCCGCACTGCGGGATTCGTCAATCAAGACCCGCCCGGGCAAGCCGGTCACCAGGTCGGTCTCGATTTTCACCGGCTGCCCGGTCGCGTGCACCGCGGCACAGGCGGCACGCAGTGCGGTCTCACCGTACTCGGTGTCGAGGTTTTCTTCTCCCGGGGGCGCGTCCGCCGGAGGTGGCGTGACGGCATAGACCAGACGCAGTGGGATGTCGAGGGCGCCGGCCTCTGGAACGGCCCACCGGGCGGCGTTGATCGCCGCGTCCGACCCGTCGATTCCCACCACTACCGACCTCGGGGACTCTTTGTGGTCCATAGCGCAGACGCTATCGTGCGATTTGGGCCTGCCGGCAGGGTCGTTTGGCATCTGGCGGCGCGGATTTGGTCCCGTGAGCGGGCTTGGGCCGCAACAACGAAAGGTCTCACGACTTACGCGGTCGAGGACTTAAGGCCCGTGACCAGACACCTCCGGAGCAATAGCGTCATAGTCAGGGCGTCACAGATCAGGCGTCGAAGGAGGACACCATGTCTGGCACCGTGACTCGTTATGGCGTCGTCGTCGGCGTCGACGGATCGGCCGCATCCAATGCCGCTGTCTTCTGGGCGGCCCATGAGGCGGCGATGCGACACGTCCCACTGACCCTGGTCCACATGTACAACCCGGTCGTGCCGGCGTATCCGCAGGTGCCGACGGCGGCGGGAGTCACGTTGTGGCAGAAGGACGATGGCCGCGAGCTTCTCGAGCACGCGGTCAAGATCGCCGAGGACGCCCTGTCGACGGACCGGACGATCGGCATAACCAGCGAAGTGAAGGCGTCGGCCCCGGTACCCACGCTGATCGAGATGTCCCGGGACGCCGAGATGGTCGTGGTGGGTTCCACCGGGCGCAGCGCGGTCGAGCGCGTCCTGCTGGGGTCGGTCAGCTCGGGTGTGGCGCACAGTGCGAAGTGCCCGGTCGCCATCATCCGCGAGGAAGCCTCGTGGATGCCGCAGTCCAAGAGCGCGCCGGTAGTGGTGGGCATCGACTGCTCCCCGACTTCTGAGCACGCGCTGGCCCTCGCCCTTGATGAAGCATCACGACGCGGGGTCGAACTCACCGCTGTGCACGCCTGGAGCGACATGGCGGTTTACCAGTTGCCCTGGCTGGAATGGCGCGAGGAAGCCGAGCGCAACCTGGCCGAGTACCTGGCGGGGTGGCAGGAGCGGTATCCCGACGTCAAGGTCAACCGGGTGATCGTTCTCGACCATCCCGGTCGCGCCCTGATCGAAGAGTCCGAACGCGCGCAGCTCGTCGTCGTCGGCAGCCACGGCCGAGGCGGCCTGTCCGGCATGCTGCTGGGGTCGGTCAGTAACGGCGTGGTGCACGCGGTGCGGGCGCCGGTGATCGTGGCGCACCAGTCCTGACGGCCGGCCTCAACGCCACTTGATGCCGCAGCCGATCGACGGTCGCTGATTCGGGTCGACCGGCCGTCCGGCAAGGACCGCTTCCACCGCGCCACGTACGTCGGCCGCCGTTACCGGCAGTTCGTTCTTGGGCCGGGAATCGTCGAGTTGACCCCGATAAACCAGGCGACGGTCAGCGTCGAACACGAATGTGTCGGGAGTGCAGGCGGCCGAGAACGCGCGTGCGACGTCCTGGCTCTCGTCGTAGAGGTACGGGAAGGTCCAGCCGTGGCGCTCGGCCTCGCCGACCATCTGATCGGGACCGTCCTGTGGATACGCCACGACGTCGTTGCTGGAAATGGCGACCATCGGCACCCCCCGTTCGACGAGGTCGCGGCCCAGTTCGGCGAGGCCGTCGGCGACGTGCTGGACGTAGGGGCAGTGATTGCAGATGAAGGTGACGACCAGCGCCGGGCCGGTCAGGTCGTCGAGGCTCAGGGTGGCGCCGGTCGCGGGTTCGGGCAGGGCGAAGTGCGGTGCGGGAGTGCCGAGCTCGAGCATTGTCGATTCGATAGCCATTCCGCCAGCGTACGTCGGCTGCCGGCCCCGACGAGGCGAGCGTCAGCCCCGGACGGCGCGGATGCGGATGGGGCCACGCCACTCGGTGGCGGGATCGAGCACATTTCCGCGTTGTGTGATTTCCACGCGGCCGGATTTGGCCAGCTCCCGTGCGATGGCGCGCGCCTCGTCCATCAGCTCACGCCACTGCTCGCCACCGACGGCCCGGGCCGCATCCGACGGGCAGGTGCTGCTGTCCGGGCCACGCAGCTCTGCCAGAGCGAGGATCGCGGACTCCAGTCGTTGCCCCACCGGACCGTCACCCAGGGCGGTCTGGGCGTAAGGCGCTTCCGGTCTTGCTTCGTCTACGGCGCGGCCTAGTTCGGCGCGCATTCGGTCGACCATACTTCCATTCAAGTCCTAGCCGGACGTGCTTTCCACTGAGCGGGTCCGGTATTCCGAGCCCGAGGACTCATAGCCGTAAGTCGTTGCGCTTCAACGGCTAGGCCGGTCGGTGTCGCTTCCTAGTCCGCGATGTGCGCCAGAAGGTCCTCGACGGTCGCCGCGTTGTTCGGCCCGGCAGCGGTCATCAAGAGTGAGTGTGCCCGGGTCGGCTCAGTTTCCGGGGAAACCACCAGTAGCACGACTTTGTTGCGATTCAACCCAATAATCTCGACGGTGTTAGCAGGCTGGCGGCTATATCCGTCGAGTCGTACCACCCGACCGCCAGTCCTGAATTTGGCTGGGGAGCTTCGCCATTCGCCGACGTTGTAGATCACCCGGCAAATGGGACCGAGGCGAACCGAGAGGACCGACAACAGATCGGGCAGCTCGGTTTCAAGCCTGTCGCTGCGCGGTTGCCAGGCACCATCGACATAGCCGCTCAGGGGCGCCTTGGGCTTGAGCTTCAGCCGCGGTGTGTGCTCGGGTGGGGGGTGCCGGTTGCCGGCTTCTAACTGCCCATTTCTCGGCGCCATGACGACGCTCCCGTCTTGACCGCGAGGCCGGCCAAATCCTTCGAATCGCCAATGACACGACCTTGACTGATCATGCACGAGTTATTGCCGATATTTTCCACTGTACGCCAGGTGTATTCGGGCCCGGTGTGCGTTCTCAGCGAATGGAAACCAATTGATCGATCGAGTCAGCCGGCAAGTCGCCGTCGACGACAGCAGTCACCGACAGCCGGTTCAAGGTGATGGCGCCTTTGTGGTTGTCGAGAAATGCGGTGTCTGCGGCGTCACGACCGGTGGCGATCCGCACCAATGTCTGCCGAGGCGCCAACAGCGTCGCATCGACTACGCGCCACTGCCCCTCGACGAATGCCTCGGCCACAGCGTGAAAATCCATGGGATACAAGCCTGGTGCGTACACGGAAACCAGCCGGGCCGGAACGTTCACCGCACGGAGTAGGGCCACCACCAGATGGGCAAAGTCCCTACAAACGCCCTTGCCGGCAAGCAGGGTGTCTACTGCTCCGTCGATCGGATCGCTGGACCCCGGCACATAATTCAACCGGGTGCCCACCCATGAGCTGACATTCTCCAAGAGCCTCGCCGAATCGTTGTACGAGCCGAATTCGGTTGCGGCGAAACCGTAGAACTTGTCGGCCTCGGCGTAGCGGCTGGGCCGCAGATACATCGACTGGTCGTATTCGGTGACCGGAGCCGGATCGGTCTGACCCACAATGGTCGCCGAGTACTCGACCTTCAGAGTTCCCACCGCTGCATCGAACTTGTGGATCCGGTTGCCATGGACGCCGCTGACCTCCAACGGCTGGATGAGGTCTCCGTTGAGCAGGAAGCGCAATGACTCGAATACCTCGGTGTGCGGATGCGGTGCAACGGCGATCTGAAATTCCAGGGTCGTAGGGGCGGTGATTTGCACTTCCATCTCGGTGCCCACTTCTCGTCTCATGGCGCGATAATGCGCCAATCGTGAGGGATTCGCCAGGCGAGCCGCGTGCTCTGTCATCTGGCGGCGGCGGCCATGGTTCTGCGGGTGCTCGGTCGATCCCATCGCTACGAATCCGTCGTCCCGATCGATTCCCCGAAACCGGGGTAGCGTGGGGGGATCAAGGTCGTCATGAAGAGCGCGGCCGCTGTAAATCGCTTCGTCGACGATGCGGCGAGATCTGGCCATTGCGGTCAAGACGGGAGCGTCCTGATGACGCGCGAATTGTCCGACGCGGTGGCCGGATCACCGGCCGACGCTATCAGCTTGTCGCCTCATCATTCGCTGGCGGCATAGTGCGCGTCCGCAGACCGGGGACAGCGCGACGACCGCCGGAATCATCGTCTGCCGCACCCGCTGTTTCACTGTTGTCTGAAAATACTTCTGGGGTAGGCGGTTTCGCAGCAGAATGTGCGACACATTGGTAACGCGCCTTTCCGGGCCCGCTGCTTTGTCGCTGCAGACGGAAGGCCCGTCGACACCTGCCCACAGTGTTGCGATCATCATCCTCGATGGCTCCGATCGGCTCAGCCACCAAAGCCTGCACCAACTGGTGGTCTCCTCGTTGCCGCGATTGGCCCGCTTCCGTAGTCGGCTAGTGACCAAGCCTCTCGGCATCGGCCACCCGGTATGGGCCGAGATCGCGGACTATGACCCGTCGGAGCACATTCACCGCGCAACGGCTCCGGCACCTGGTGGTCGTGCCGAATTGGCACGGTTGGTTGCGGAATTGTCCAGCGGTCATCGTGAATGCCGCGAACGGCTCTGGGAGGCTTGGACTGTCGACGGACTGGCGGACGGTCGGTGGGCGCTGGTGGTAAGGATGTCACCCGTCCTGAACGACAGGTTCGCAGGGTGGGCGTCGTTATGGCCCAGGCTGCTGAGTCGCGGTCCGCACCTTGGTGTGGTCGACGATCTACCGACCGAGCCGAGCCTGGGCACTGCGCCGTCCGTCGGTGAACTCGTGATCGATATGGTGACCGAGATCGTCGAGAACCAGGTCACGGGCGCGTGGCTGATTGCAGAGACGGTATTGGGCGCCCTGCAGACAGCGCATGGCCGACTTCTCGGAGCCGATCGGCACCGGTCAGCGCCTACATCATCCCAACCGACCCGGCCGACGCCCCAGACGGCGTTCAACTCGCCGCTGACCAAACGGCGCGCGGTCGCTTTCACCACACTGTCGTTGGCCGATGTCAGGGCGGTCAGCAAGGCTTTTGGGGGTAGCGACACCAATGTGATGCTGGCTGCCTGCACCCTGTCGCTGCGGGCCTGGCTACGCCGGCAAGACCAGTTGCCCGCCGATCCGCTGTCGATGCGGATACCATTCGAATTGCCGGCGAGCGACCCCGCGCGGGTCGGCCGGACTCTGTCGGTCGGGCGGCTTCGTCTACCGGTGCACCTGGACGACCCCGTCCAGGTTTTGGCGATCCTGCACACCGCCACCGAACGGCTCAATACTGTGCGTCGTGGCACTGACGAAAGTAGTTATTCTGCCGTCGATTTCATGGCAATCACGTCCCTGGTTCCGCCGAACATAGCTCGTGTCGCGATGCAGCTCTACACTCGCTGTGGCCTGCGGCGTCTGTTCGAGCCGACCTGTCACGGCAGCATCAGTTATGTGGTTGTAGGACCGACTCCCGCCTACTGTGCCGGCTCGAGGGTCGCTGGCGTTCACGCCCTGTCGCCGCTGGCCGAGTCCAGTGGTCTGAACATCGCGTTCACAGCGCGCGGTGACGAGCTCGACGTGAGCGTGTATGCCTGTCCCGACAATGTGCCCGCCATCGACGACATCGCCACCGGGATCGTCGACTCAATTAAGGTATTGCGGGCGGCGGCTCAGGACTCTCCGCGCGGTCAGGGCCGTTCTGTCGTCACCGAGATGGCGTCGCATCCGGCGAATCGATCACGCGGCCGCATGTACTGACCGGGGCATCGCACCGGCAACCGTCCACGCGGCCGGATTTGTGCACCTGGGTGGGCGTCCCAAAGACATCGTGGAATTGAAGGGCTTCAGGTTCAGTCATGGCTATGCTTGTGCACGCTGGGAGGCCCCACGTGTGCGCCCGGTAAGGCGATTTGCGCCCGTGCTTTCCGCTCGGTCGGTGCTGACGCATGGTTGAGTATTCGTTTGCCGCAGAAGTTCCGGAAGGTGAGGCGAGACAGTTGGCAGCCGTGTCGGCCGTGGTGCTCTCGGGCAAGGGCGGAACAGCCAAGACGTTGTGGCAGATGATGCTGGCGGGGGAGGCCTCGCGGCTGGGGATCTCCACGTTGCTGGTCGACGCGGACCCGGAGCGCAACCTGTCCAACCACTTCGGGGTGTCGCAGCACTCGACCGGGCTGGGCTCGGTGCTCGAGGAGGCCGGCATCAATTTCTGGGGCGATCCCGGGACCGCGGCCAAGCGGGTCGATGAGGAGATCATCGACACCAAATGGCCGCACGTCGAACTGCTACCGGCAGGGGCGTCCTTGACCCGGGTCGCCGGGGTCGGCGTCTCGGACACCGGCCTGCTCCGCGGCATCTTCACCGCGGCCGGCGTGTTCGAGCGCTACGAACTCGTTCTGATCGACACCGGGGGCCGCACGGGCTCGCTCGAGGCGCTCGCCATGCACCTGGCCGACGTGGCTTATGCGCCGATCGCGCCTACCGGCGACGCGGTCCGCAAGGCCATCGAGGCGCGCAACAGGGTCGAGCGCATCCAGCGCATTCATCCGCTCAAGTGGTGCGGGGTCGTGCTGTCCGGCTTCGACAGCCGCAACGGCATCGAGCAGTCGATCCGCGAAACGGTGTACAAGGAGTTCGGCGACGAGGTGCGCGCCGAAGTCCCCCGGCGCGCCATCATCAACGAGGTCTTCCAATTGGGAGATCGGCTGGGCGATCGCCACGAGTGGGTCGCGCGACAGCTTGCGCCCATCTTTCGCCGATTTCTGGAGGAGGACTTGCTGGGTCGGCGATGAGTCTCGGGTCTTCCCACGGTCGGTAATGACATGCGCTCACTGATCATCACGCAGAACATCACCCTGGACGGCTCGATAGAGATGCTCGGGGACTGGTTCAATCCGGAGACACACGACGATGAACTGACGGCTGAACTGCGCCGTCAGGACGAAACCGCCGACGCTCTGTTGCTGGGCCGGCAGACATTCCAGGACTTCCGCAGCTACTGGCCGCACCAGACCGACGACCCCACCGGCATCGCGGACTACATCAACGGCGTCACCAAGTACGTGGTGTCCTCGACGATCACCGATCCGCAGTGGAGCAACTCGGTCATCGTGTCCGGCGATCCTGTGGAGCAGGTCAGGACGCTCAAGGCGGCCCCGGGTGGCGATATCGTCGCCACCGGCAGCATTACGTTGTGCCACAACCTGATTACCGCGGGTCTGGTCGATGAATATCGGCTGTTCGTCTACCCGTACGTCCAAGGCGGCGGTCGGCGGCTGTTCCCGGACGGCACCACCATTTCGGGGTTCGTCCCGGCAGCCGCACCTGTGACGTTTCCCGGCGGCGTCACGCTGGCTAGCTGGACCGCCCGGACGTCGGCGGCTCGTCGCTGAGCGTCAGCTCGCCGGCGAGCGCGCTACCGACTGCTCCGGCTCCTAATGCGTTGGGGTGCAAGGGCGCGGCAAGATGTGAGAGCTCGAATCCTTCGATGTACCTGTCGCCGGGGGCGGCGCACATGTCGTGTCCCACCGACACCGGTCGGGTATCGAAGAAGTCGACCTTCAACTTGGTGGCCAGTCTCCGCTGCTGATCGTCGATCTCGTCTACCTTGGCCTGGAAGTAGTCGGCATCTGCGGGATTGATCGGCTGCGCTGCGAAACATCCCCCGGGCCGTATGTACGTCGCATAACCGACCAGCACGACGCGGGCCCGCGGGGCTTTCGCCCGCACAGCGCCAATCATGGCTTCCCACAACGGTATCTGGTTGCGGATAGCCGCGCTGAACCGGTCACTGCCGCCCGCGACGAAGTCGTTGAAGCAGGGCGGCTGCGTCAAGGAACTCCGGCGACACTGAGCCGCGCTGGCGGCCAGGCCGACGTCGTTGCCGCCGATCGTGATGGTGACCAGATCGGTGTCCACAGAAACAGCGTCGATCTGCCGGGGCACCTTCCCGCCGCTGGTCGACTGTTCTCGATCAGTGATATCGGCGGCGGTGGCGCCGCTGCAACTGACGTCGACGAAGCCGGCGGCGCCGATGCGGCGGGCCAAGACCGCGGGATAGTCGTTCGTCGACTTGAAGCACCCGGGAGGGTCGGCCGCGTCGGGTACCAGCGGCGCCGCAGCCGCAGAGTCGCCGAGGGCTACGTATTTGACGCCCCGGCGAATGACTTCGGCGCCCCGCGGTGCCGCGGTTGCGCAGACCGCGGTCACCGCGACCAGCAACGCTGCGGCGTAAACCGACGTCCTTCGACGCCATCGGGAAACTTCGGTCATTTCACCGCCAGAGTAGCGAAGCGACGGCGAGCCACTGGCCGCTTGCTTTACGGCGCTTTACCGAGATCGCCGAGGGAATTCCTGATCCCGCCGTCCATGTGGATCTGAACCGCTGCCACCGCGACCATCACCGCCGAGGTCACCAGATGCACCACGGCATCGGTGATGTTGTTGGGGAAGGTGAACACGTACGCGACCTGATGCGAGAAGAATGCCCAGACACCCGGCGCCGCACCGGCGATCGCGGCAAGCACGAGGTAGAGCACGGCCCATGATTTGCGGAGTGCGAACACCAGGCCAGGACCGAAGAGGGCCAGGCCGGCGACGGCATGCCAGCCGTTGTAATCCATGCCGAGGAGTTGGACGGTCGGCGCGTGGGGCCCGGTCGCGAAACTGGGTTCCATAATGAACCCGATCACCGCCTGGATGACGTGCAGAGCGCAGATGATCAGCAGCCCGATCTGGGCGAAGCTCCACCTCATACGGCACCTCCTCGTGCTGACGGGTTCCACCCAATACTACGCCTCGTAGTAGAGGTCTCTGCCGGGTCGTGGCAACATACAACCCCGGCGCCGGCACGCGGACACACCCGATCTACGCGCAATTCTCGCGGCGTCAGCTAACGCAGTAGCACCTCGCCATGCGAATGGTCTCAATCCAGAAGGCGCCGTGGAATGGGTGCGCCGATACATATTGTTGAATTTGTCCAACCAATAGTCATACGAGTGTCCCAGAAATAGCTGCACCACCTGGCAATCTCTGCCAAGAACGCCGCGGTGCCTTCCCACGCCAGCCCAAAGTCGCAGCTCAACGCAATATCTACCGGCACAGCGGGATTGCCTCCAGTCGGAGCGAGCCGGCCGGAATAATTGTCTGGATTAGTCGGCGCGAACGGTTGAAACTGGCGTCACTCTATGGCAGCCTTCGTGTCCGTGATGCAATCGTTATAGAGATCTGAGTGCGACCCCGTCTGAGACAGATATAAGACAGTTATGTGACTGTTATAAGACCGTGATTGAGCAAAGGATTGTGCATGTCGTATGTGATCGCGACCCCCGAAGCGCTGGCTGCGGCGGTGACGGATATCGCCGGAATCGGATCCTCGCTCAGCGCCGCCAATGCCGCGGCAGCGGTTCCGACCACCGAGATTCTGGCCGCCGCCGCCGATGAGATATCAACCGCCGTCGCCTCGTTGTTCGGCGCCCACGCGCTGGACTATCAGTCACTGAGCGCCCGGGTGGCGTCTTTTCAGGCCCAGTTCATGGACTCTCTCTTCGCCGGCGCGCAACGGTATGCCGGCGCCGAGTTGCTCAACGGTTCGCTGCTGCGCGGCGTTGCGGAGCGGCTGCTGGGCGGCGGACGGCCGGGCAACGACGGTTCGAGTGCGGGATCCGCGAGCGCCGAGGCGACCGGTGCGGCGACGAGCCAGCCGACCGGCACGACGGCGAAGACAACGGCAGCCGCCGCCACCGCCACCGCGACGCCGGCGTCGGGCGGCGCGACCGGCACGGGGATAAAGGCGACATATGCCACCACATCGCAGTGGAACAGCGGATTCGTCGCCAACTACACGATCACCAACACCGGCACAACGCCGTTGACCAACTGGCAGCTCCAATTCAGCCTGCCCACAGGCGAATCCGTGGCGAACCTGTGGAACGGACACGTCACGCAGTCCGGCACGCAGTACACGGTCACCCCGCACAGCTACAACGCCACCATCGCTCCCGGCGACTCGGTCACCGTCGGATTCCAGGGCGCTCAGTCTGGGACCTATTCACCGCCGACCAATGTGTCGATCGGCGGTCAGCCGGTCATCGGCGGTCCGACCCCGCCCGTGACGACCCCGCCGGTGACGACCCCGCCCGTCACGACGCCGCCGGTGACGACACCGCCGGTCACCACCCCACCGGTCACGACGCCGCCGGCCGGCACCGGCGGACTGACGGCCGCATATACGGCGACGTCGCAGTGGAACAGCGGATTCAACGGGAACTATGCGATCACGAATTCAGGTACCACGCCGCTGAGCAACTGGAACCTCCAATTCGACCTCCCCGCAAACGAATCCATCACCAACCTGTGGAATGGTCAGGTCACTCACACCGGCTCGCACTACACGGTGACCCCGGCGAGCTACAACGGCACGATCGCGCCCGGCGGATCGGTCAATGTCGGTTTCCAGGCGTCGCAGACGGGTTCCTACGGCGCACCAAGCAACCTGCTGATCAACGGTCAACCGGTGACGGGCGGGTCCACCACACCGACTCCGCCGACGACCACCCCGCCGACCACCACCCCGCCGACCACCACACCGCCGACCGGCGGCACCCTCATCTCCAACCAGTACGGGACCACCACGGTCGGCAACGCCTATGTCGTGCAGAACAACGCGTGGAACAACCCGGGCGGACAGGCGATCACCGTCAGCCAGACCGGCTTCACCATCACCACTGAAAACGGTTCTGCCCCGACCAACGGCGCCCCGCTGGGTTACCCGTCCATCTATACGGGCTGGCACTACGGCACGGGTTCACCAGGCACGATCCTGCCGATACAGCTGGGCCAGATTCAGACGGCGACCAGCAGCATCAGCTACACCTATCCAACCAGCGGGATCTACGACGCCGCCTACGACATCTGGCTGAACCCCACGCCCATCACCACCGGCGTCAACCAGCAGGAAGTGATGATCTGGTTCAACCACACCGGCCCCATTCAGCCGGTCGGCTCGGTGGTGGGCAATGCGACCATCGACGGGCAGAACTTCGCGGTGTGGAAGGGCAGCAACGGCCAGAACAACGTGGTGTCGTATGTGGCGAACTCGCCGATCACCACGTGGAACAGTTTCGATGTGATGGGTTTCATCGACAACACCCAGACGTGGGAGCCGGTGACCGACTCGTGGTACCTGACCAGCATCCAGGCCGGCTTCGAGCCGTGGAGCGGCAGTGTCGGCGCGGGCGTCAACAACTTCTCCGCCAGCATCAACGGCCACAACTGAGCGTCGACCGTATTCATCCGACCACCAATCTCGGCGTCGGCACGGACACCCGACTCGCGGTTCACTCAACTTCCTGTCGGCGCCGAGGGTCTCGCACGCAGCATTCGACGTACACCGACGGCAATCTGTGAGAATCTGTCACGCGATGCTCGACAGCCTGAACATGACGGGTAGTCGTCAGAGCGATCGACGGCAAGCCGATCGAGGATGTTTCGATGAATCGTGAGCACCTCTTACGTGCGACGGCAGACTTTCTGAGTCGTCGGCCCAATGCCAGCCAGGATGAGATTGCGGCTGCAGTGGGGGTGAGCCGGGCGACTTTGCATCGCCAGTTCGCCGGCCGCGAGGCCTTGCTGGAGGCGCTGGACGTACTGGCGATCACGACCCTGCGTGACGCCCTGCAATCCTCGCGGTGGCAGGAGGGTCCGCCGGTGGAGGGGCTGCGGCGACTGGTCGCTGCCTGCGAACCGGCGGCTGGTTACGTGGCTTTTCTCCACTCCCGAAACGAAGCTGCGGAGCGGCGGCAGTCCAGGGCGGGTTGGGATGAGATCAACGGTGAGATCGAGCGATTTTTTCTGCACGGCCAGCAAGCGGGCGCATTCCGGCCTGATGTGACCGCGGTCTGGCTTACCGAGGTCTTTTACAGCCTCGTTTCGGGGGCGAAGTGGTCGATCCAGCTCGGACGCGCTGCCAGCCGCGATTTCACCAGGATGATCACCGAGTTGATGCTGCACGGCGTACGAGCCGCGACCCGGGGCAATCTTCCCGCGCCATTGCCCGGCTTCGTCGGACGCGCCGCCGAACTCGCCGAACTGGACGACATGATCGCGGCCTCACGCCTGGTCACGCTGACTGGCATTGGCGGCATCGGCAAATCCACCCTGGCGTTGCAAGCCGCCCGTCAACGTGTTGCCGACTTCAGCGGTGGAGTGTGGTTGATCGAGCTCGGTGAGCTCAGCGACGGCGAGCCGTTGGCCGCCGTGGCCGCCGCAGCGCTGGGGGTTCGCGACTTGAGCGCCCGCCCGCTACTGGAGGTGATGGTCGAGGCGCTGGCCGACCGGGAGGCACTGCTGGTTCTCGATAACTGCGAGCTCGTTCTGGACGCGACTGTCCGGTTCGTCGAGACGCTCCTGGCAGGCTGTCCGAAGCTGCGGATTCTGGCGACCAGCCGAGAAATTCTCGACATCGACGGGGAATCGGTGCTGCCGGTCCCGCCTCTTCCCGTTCCCGACACCGATTCGGCCAGCCGGGAGCAGTTGGCTAGCTGTGACGCCGTGGCGTTGTTTCTCAAGCATGCCCGCGCCACCCAGCGCAGTTTTTCGCTCACCGAGCGCAATGCGCCAGCGGTGGCGCGTATCTGCAACCAGCTCGATGGACTGCCGTTGGCGATCGAACTGGCAGCCCCACTGCTGCGGACAATGTCCATCGAGCAGATCGCCGCCCGAATCTCCAGCCGATTCAAGCTGCTTTCCCACGGCAAGCGCGGGGCATCCGGCCGCCAACAGACCTTGAATTACTGCATCGCCTGGAGTTATCAGCGCTGCACCGAAGCCGAGCGGCAACTCTGGTCGGGGTTGTCGGTGTTCGCCGGCAGCTTCGAGCCGGCGGCTGTTCAACATGTCTGCGCCCCCGACACGTCCGAGGACAAGCTGCTCGAGATGCTCTGCACCTTGGTGGACAAATCCATCCTCATCCGCACACCGGCCGATGACGCGGTGTATTTTCGCCAGCTGGCAACCCTGCGCGAATACGGCCACAATCAGCTGAGCTCGGATGAGCAAGCCGAGCTGCGTCGCCGACATCTCGACTGGTATCACCGACTGGCCGCCGAACAAGCCGGCTTTGAATGGTATGGCGAGCACCAGGTCGTCTGGCTTCAACGCCTCCGACGCGAAACGTCGAACCTCCGCGCAGCCTTGCGATTTGCGCTGGACACCGCACCGTCGGTCGCCCTGGAGATGGCCACCCACCTGCGCGGCCTCTGGACTGCGATCGGCATGATGCAACAAGGGCGCCGCTGGATTGAGCAAGCCTTGGACGTCGTCTCCGCCGAACCTTCCCTAGCGCGCCTTGCGGCGGTCATCTCGGTTGCGGAAACAGCCGTCTTGCAAGTCGATATACCCACCCTGGCCGCACGGCAGGCCGAAGCTCGTCAACTGCTCACCAGCGTCACCGAGGAACGGGCCCTCGCTCACTTCACTGCCAACGAGGCAGCCCTCGCCCTGCTTCAGGGGCAACCACACTCGGCACAGACCCTGGCCGAACAGTCCCTGAACGGCACCACGTATGTACCCGTGCAGATCTACGCCTTGCTATTGATGATCGGGGCGTGCGCGGCCGCCGGTGATGCGCATACAGCGATCGCGCACGCCGAGCGCGGTCTTGCGCTATCGGAAGCCCACGGCCACGACATCGTCCTACGGACCTATCTGCTGGCGGCTCTCGGGCTGAGCCGTCTGGCGCTCGGTGAACTCGACCAGGCCGAGCAATGCGTGCGTGAGGGGCTGCAATTGGCTCGGATGATCAACGACAGCGTCACCTGCGCCACCTTCCTCGAGACGGCATCCTGGATTGCCGCGGCCAGACAGGATCCGCGGCGCGCCGCGGTGCTGATGGCCGCGGCTGCCGCCATCGGCCGCGCTGCCGGCGCTACCGGCGCCGTCTCGGCATACGTAGGGCCTTTCCATGAAGCCTGCGAACTCCAAGTGAGGGAGCAGCTCGCGCCTGCCGATTACCGGGCGGCGACCAATGAAGGCAGATTGCTGTCCCTCGACGATGCCGTCGCCATCGTCCTCGAGGAACTGGTGTAATTCAGCTGACCGCTAACCGCAGCCCAGTCGAATATTGCTGCGCAAGAACAGGTTTGATCAGTTCGCCGGCGCGGGGGTCATCGATCCGATGAAGTACGTTTCGCGGCCGGTGGGATAGCCACCGCCATTGGTGGCGATATGGACGTGGTCGTAATGGTTGGCCGTTTCGTTGCCCAGGTCGGCGGTCCAGCTTCCCGAGGCGGGGCCGAGGTAGATCTTCTGCCGCCAGATGACGTGGTCGATTCCCCAGCGTTTGGCGTTGGCCAGGGCCAGCCCCGCGATCTGATTGCCCAGCGCGATGCCTTCCGGGCTGTCATGGTTCGGGATCATCACGTCGATCGCCAGACCACTGGGGTGCCAGCGCAAGGCATCCTGCCGGAAGCCGCCGATGGTCTTGATCTCCGGGAACAGCAACTCGATGACCCGGGCCGCCCAGATGGTCTTGACCTGCAAGCCTCCCTCAGGGGCGATCCCGGCAGGTAGCGCCATCTGAAAGTCCTGGGCCGACATGGGCGCGTTGCCGGCCAACATCGCCGCCTCGGCCGCGCTCGCGGTCTGGGGGGCGGCGACCGACGGGGACGCCGTCGTGCTTGTCGCCGGCGGCGCCGCGACCAGAGGGCTGTCGGCGCAACAGGGCGTGCTCTGCTTGGTGTCCTGGGCGTAGATCATCCCGCCGGCCAGCACCAGCGAGGCCGCGATCGCCAACCAGCGGCCCCAGCCTTTCGCATCGGCGTCTTTGCCCACCTGGAGCACTCTAGTGTCGTGTGGGGCGGATGTGGCACTCTTCGCCAGGTTGTCGGCGTTTTCTCAGCTCACTCGCAGCTCAGTTCCGCCCCGGCAGTTTCATCACGGTGCGCACGATGGGCAACAGCGACTTCTGCCAGAGGGTCGAAGGAAGACCAAAGGGCGGATCGAGATTGAACACCCGCGCGGTCGCGATCGTCTGCGACTCAGTGTATTTCAGCAGGCCCTCGGGTCCGTGCCGGCGACCGACACCGGACTGGCCCATTCCGCCCATCGGTGCGCTGAGGCTGCCCCAGGCGAAGGCGTAACCCTCGTCGACGTTCACCGTTCCCGAACGCAACCGGGCGGCGATCTGTTGGCCTTCCGCCGGCGTGCGGGCCCACACGCTTGCGTTCAGCCCGTACTCGGTGTCATTGGCCTTCTCCACTGCTTCATCGACGTCGGCCACCGGGTAAATCGAGACCAGCGGCCCGAACGTCTCGTTGGCCGCGCATTCCATCTCCGGGGTGACGTCGGTGAGCACCGTCGGCTCATAGAACAGGGGGCCGACGTCGGGCCGGGCCTTGCCACCCGCGATCACCTTGGCGCCCTTGGACGTTGCGTCCTTCACGTGCTCCGAAACGGTCTCGAGCTGGCCTTCGGAGATCAGGCTGCCCATGTCGACCGAGAAGTCGTAGGCGGTGCCGAGCTTCATGTTGCGCACGGCGTCACCGAACTTGCGGGTGAACTCGTCGGCGATGTCCTTTTCGACGTAGATCCGCTCGATGGAGATGCAGAGCTGGCCGGCGTTGGAGAAACACGCACGGGTGGCCGCCTTGGCCGCCTTGTCCAGGTTCGCGCCCCGGGTGACGATCATGGCGTTCTTGCCGCCGAGTTCGGCGGAGAAACCGATGAGACGGCGGCCGGCCT
The DNA here is from genome assembly GCF_031583025.1 of Mycobacterium sp. Z3061. Classification (NCBI taxonomy): domain Bacteria; kingdom Bacillati; phylum Actinomycetota; class Actinomycetes; order Mycobacteriales; family Mycobacteriaceae; genus Mycobacterium; species Mycobacterium pumcae. The sequence continues at coordinate 3,288,801 of NZ_CP134062.1, forward strand.
GCTCGGCGAGGTGGCTGCCGGTCTGGGAGGAGCCGGTGAACATCAGATAATCGCAGTTCTCGGTGATCGCGGTGCCGACGACCGAGCCCGGACCGGGCACGATCGCGTACAGCGCTCGCGGAAGACCTGCTCGGTACAACAGTTCGGCGCAGGCCAGCGCGCAGTACGGTGTCTGGCTGTCCGGCTTGAGCACCACCGCGTTGCCGGCGAGCAGCGCCGGCACGGAGTCCGATGCTGTCAGCGTCATCGGGTAGTTCCACGGTGAGATCACACCGACCACGCCCTTGGGCTGGTAGCCCACCGTGGTCTTGCCGATCGCCGGCAGCAGCGCCTGCACGTTATGCGGTTTGAGCAGCTTGGCGGTGACGCGAACGTAGTAGTTCGCGTTCGCCATCAGGTCGACGATCTCCTCCTGCGCCGCCCACCGCGCCTTGCCGGCCTCGGCCTGCAGCAGATCCATCAGGAACTCGCGGTTCTCGATCACCAGGTCCCGGTAGCGGCGGATGATCTCGATGCGCTCGGCGACGGGTCGCCTGGCCCATTCGACCTGTGCCGCCCGTGCCTGGGCGAACGCGGCAGCGACGTCGTCGGCGGTGCCGACCGGGATGGTGGTCAGCGGCTTGCCGGTGAAGACTTCGTCGATCGTCTTGGTCGGACGTTCGGCGATGTCCTTGATCGCGGCGAGCTGACGCAAGCGGTCGAAGACCTCGGCTGACGGTGCAGGCATATCGCTACCTCTCGAAGCACACGGGGTGTCTGTGACCTCAGCCTATCCGTCTGGATAAAGTGGCTATTGCGCGCTGGTCAGCGCTGTGCTGTCAACGAGCCGAAATCTGTTGCGCAATATCTCCGTATCGTTCGAACCGTTCCGGATTGCTCAGAGCGTTGTAGAGAACGATGCGGGTGGCGGTCCTCTGGTACTTGTCGACGAGCGCGTCCGCCAGCCCGTCCCAGGTCGCCTCGGTGGCGAATACCGCGATGTGGTCGTCGGTGATCTGCGCTGCCATCCCTTTGAAGTCACCCGCCTTCTGCTTCTCCCGAATCCGCGCCGTTGTGCCGTCGAATCCGGCTTCGTCCAGGATGAAGGCGTAATTGGGGGTGCTGGCGTAGAAGCTGAGACTTGCCCGCACGAGTTCCCGCTCGTTGTGCCGTTCCTCGTCGGTGTCACCGACGATCGTCATGACCGGCACGATCACCGCGATGTCGGAGGTGTCGCGGCCGGACTTCTCGGCGCCGGCGGCGACGTTCGGTGCGACGTGGCGCGCGAGGTATCCGGGTTCCCCGAGGGGGTGGACGTGCACGCCGTCGGCGACTTCGCCGGCCATGCGCAGCATCCAGGGATTGACCGCGGCGACGTCGACCTTGGGGTCCGCCGCATCGATGGGGCCGGCGCTCCACTGGGGGGTGATGAAATCGAGGTCATAAAAATCGCCGTGGTGATCGAGTTTTCCGGTTCGGAACGCGCTGAAGCACGCCTTGACGGCCCGCACGTAATCGCGCAGGCGCGGGCCGGGACGTTCGAAAGGCATTCCGTAGCGGCGCACCACGTGCGTGCGCACCTGGGTGCCCAGACCGAGGCGGAAGTTGCCGTTGGTTGCTTCCTGCAGTTCCCACGCCGTCGCCGCCGTGACGAACGGACTGCGCGGAAAAGCGACGGCGACACCGGTCGACAGCTCCAGACCGGGAGCGGCCTGGGACGCCACGGCGGCGTTCAAGTAGGCGGTGCGTCCGGTTTCGGTGAACAGCAGGCCGGAGAACCCGGCTTCCTGAGTACGCCTGGCGGTGTCTCCGATCTGCTTCAACGGCTGCGGGATAGTCATCGCGTCGACCTGCACGGTCTGAACGCTACCTGCGGCGGCCCGGTATGCGCATCAACACCGCACATCTGACCGATCCGGCGCCGGCGCGACTGAATGCGGCTGATCGTCAGCCGATTTCGGCGCAAGAATTCCGCAAGAAGTTCGCGAACTTGTGGCAAGCGTTGTGGCGCATCGTATGTGGTGACCGACGGTTGCCTGGCGATCTTGGGATCGGTAGCAACCCGATGGGCATGCAATGTGACCCAACCGGCCCCGGTCTCGACAACGTGGGAGGCAGTGGCCGGTAGGGGCTGGGAAAGCCGGGCCGGCCCGAGCTGAATATCGCAGCTCGTTCCGGCCGCGGATTGAAGGTTGCTGGTGCTATGTTGACGACGCTGTCGGTCTTGTCCTTGAATAATTACTGCTGGGTGGTTAGGGGAACGAGTGAGTGCCAACCCATTCGACGATGACAATGGTCGCTTCTTCGTACTCGTCAACGATGAGGAGCAGCACAGCCTTTGGCCGGAATTCGCCGACGTGCCCGCCGGCTGGCGCGTGGTGTACGGCTTGGCCGACCGGGCCGCTTGTCTTGAATACATCGAGCAGAACTGGCCCGATATACGACCGAAGAGTCTGCGCGAAAGGCTTGCGCAGGACGCGGGCCGCTGACCGACCAGCCGTCTGGGCATCGGCGGCGTCATGACAACACTTGAGGGCGAACTCAAGCACAGCGACTCGCAGGAACCTTCGGTCGAACAGGTTTTGACCGATATCTACGCTCATGTGCTGGGTGTGGAGCGCGTCGGCGTCGATGAGTCGTTCTTCGACCTCGGCGGGGATTCGCTGTCGGCGATGCGGGTGATCGTCGCCGTCAACGCCGCGCTGAACGCCGACCTGCGCGTGGGTACCCTCTTCGAAGCGCCGTCGATAGCCCAACTGGCGTCGCGGATCGCGGGCGATTCCGGGCGGCTCAAACCTCTGCGCGCCGGTCCGCGGCCTGCGGTCGTGCCGTTGTCCTATGCGCAGAGCCGGTTGTGGTTCATCGACCAATTGCAGGGCGCGTCCCCCGTATACAACCGGGCGGTGGCGTTGCAGCTTCGTGGTCAGCTCGACGGGCAGGCGCTGGGTGTCGGTCTGACCGATGTGGTGCGCCGACACGAAGCGCTGCGGACGGTGTTCCCGGCTGTCGACGGAGTTCCCAGGCAGGTCGTGTTGCCGGCCGCGGGTGCCGACTTCGGCTGGCAGGTGGTGGACGCGACGGGGTGGCCCGCCGAACGGCTGGCTGCGGCGATCAAGGAGACGGCCCGCCACCCATTCGATCTTTCTGTCGAAATCCCCTTGTGGGCAAGGCTTTTCAGGGTCGATGCACAGAATCACGTGGTGGTGGTTGTGGTCCACCACATCGCCGGGGACGGTTGGTCGATCAGCGTTCTCGCGAGTGACCTGATTGCGGCCTACATCAGCCGGTGCGCCGGGCGTGCGCCGGACTGGGCCCAATTGCCGGTGCAGTACCCCGATTACACGCTGTGGCAGCGGGACAATCTCGGGGATCTGACCGATTGTGACAGTCCGCTCGCGGCTCAGGTGGCCTACTGGGAAGAGACCCTCGCCGGGATGCCGCAGCGGCTGGAGCTACCCACCGATCACCCCTATCCGCCTGTCGCCGATCATCGGGGTGATCAGGTCCGCGTGGACTGGCCGGCGCTGTTGCAGCTGCAGATTCACCAGCTTGCCCGTGAGCACAACGCCACCAGCTTCATGGTGGTACAGGCCGCACTCGCTGTGCTGTTGTCACAGCTGAGCGCCAGTCCTGATGTAGCCGTAGGCTTTCCGATCGCCGGCCGCGGCGACCCCGCACTCGACGCCCTGGTGGGATTCTTCGTCAACACCCTGGTGCTGCGGGTAAACCTGGACGGCGACCCCACTTTCGCCGAATTACTCGCCCAGGTGCGCCAGCGCAGCCTGGCCGCTTACGAGCATCAGGATGTGCCGTTCGAGGTCCTGGTCGACCGGCTCAACCCTCCTCGCTCGCGGACGCACCACCCGTTGATCCAGGTCATTCTGAACTGGCAGAACAACGACCCCACCGTCGGACTGGTGGCGGGCGACTTGCAGATCACGCCGGTTCCCGTCGACACCGACACCGCCCGTATGGATTTGGCGTTCTTCCTGATCGACCGCGTCTCCCCGAGCGGGGAACTCGACGGCATCGGCGGGCGGGTGGAGTTTCGGACCGATGTGTTCGAGGTGAGCACGATCGAGGCGCTCATCGCGCGGCTGGAAACAGTGCTGGCGGTGGTCACCGCCCATCCGCGACAAGCGTTGTCGAAGCTGGACCTGTTAGACGACGGTGAACGCGCCCGGTTGGCCAGGTGGGGTAACCGCGCGACACTGACCCGTCCGGCCCCTGCCGCGACGTCGATCCCGGCGGCGTGGGCGGCCCAGGTGACCCGCACACCCACGGCGGTCGCGCTGACCTACCGGGACCGGTCGTGGACCTATCGTGAGCTCGACGAGGCGTCGAACCGGTTGGCGCATCTGCTGTCTGGTTTCGGGGCAGGTCCGGGCGAAGTGGTGGCGTTGTTGATGGAACGCTCCGCGCAGGCCGTGATCGCTATCCTGGCGGTGCTCAAGACCGGCGCCGCCTACCTGCCGCTGGACCCCGGGCTGCCCGCCTCGCGGCTGGACTTCATGCTCGACGACGCCGCGCCTTGCGCAGCCCTCACCAGCGCCGGCCCCGGCACCTCGCTGACCGGGCGCGAGTTGCCGACGATCGATGCAGCCGCCTTCGATTCCGCTGAGCTGCAATCGAGTTCGTACACAGCCTGGCCCGGGCCGGATCCCGGGGACATCGCTTACCTGATGTACACCTCCGGAACCACAGGTGTTCCGAAAGGTGTGGCCATCGACCACCACAATGTCACGCGGCTGATGGGGTCGCTGGACGCGAAGCTGGGATACGCGCCGGGGCAGGTGTGGACACAGTGCCACTCCCTGGTTTTCGACTTCTCGGTGTGGGAGATCTGGGGGGCGCTGCTGCACGGCGCCCGGCTGGTAGTGGTACCCGACGACGTGGTGCGCTCACCCAACGACTTTCGCGCCCTGCTGGCCGCCGAACAGGTCAGCGTGCTCTGCCAGACCCCGTCGGCGTTCTTCGCGCTGGCAGCCGTGGACGCGGCTCAACGCGGTCTCGCCGGGCGGCTTCCGTTGCAGGCTGTGATTTTCGGCGGTGAAGCGCTGCAGCCGCAGCGCCTGCGGGGTTGGCTGCACGACAACCCGACGTCGCCGCGGCTGTTCAACCTCTACGGGATCACCGAGACGACCGTGCACGTCTCGGTGCGAGAGATCATCGCAGCCGACGTCGACTGCACCGTGAGCCCGATCGGGGTGCCGTTGCCCGATATCACGTTGTTTGTGCTGGACCGCTGGTTGCGAACGGTGGCTGTCGGGGTGGTGGGCGAGTTGTACGTGGCCGGCCACGGGGTCGGCGTCGGTTACGTGGGCCGGGCGGGGTTGACCGCGTCCAGGTTTGTGGCGTGCCCGTTCGCCGGGGCGGCAGCGGCGGGAACACGCATGTACCGCACCGGAGACCTGGTGCGGTGGGGTCCCGACGGCCAGCTCGTCTACGTGGGACGTGCGGACGAGCAGGTCAAGATCCGGGGGTACCGGATCGAGTGTGGTGAGGTGGCCGCCGCGTTGGCAGAGGTAGACGGGGTGGAGCACGCCGCGGTGACGGTCCGCGAAGACCGCCCCGGCGACAAACGTCTGGTGGCGTACGTGACCGGGTCGGTCGCGGCGAACCTGGACCCGCACGGGATACGTGCCGCGGTGGCAGAGCGGCTCCCGTCCTACATGGTGCCGGCCGCAGTGATCGCTCTCGAAGCGCTGCCACTGACGATCAACGGCAAACTCGACACCAGGGCCTTACCGGCGCCGGCGTTTGTCGACGACGATCACTACCGGGCCCCCTCGACGCCGATCGAAGAAATCATCTCCGGCATCTACGCTCACGTGCTCGGCCTCGAGCGGGTTGGTGTGGATCAGTCGTTCTTCGACCTAGGCGGCGATTCGCTGTTGGCCATGCGGGTGGTGGCGGCGATCAACGGCGCCCTGGATGCCGGTCTTGCCGTCCGGACTCTTTTCGATGCGCCGTCGATCGCCCAGTTGGCGTCGCGGGTCGCAGTGGGGGACAACCGGACAGAGCCGCTTACGGCAGACTCGCGGCCCCCCGCGATTCCGCTGTCGTACGCCCAGAACCGGTTATGGATCATCGACCAGTTCCAGGGGCCGTCCGCGATCTACAACATACCGGCGGCCTTGCGGATATGTGGCCCGCTGGATGTCGAGGCACTCGGTGCCGCGCTGACCGACGTGGTGAGCCGCCACGAGAGCCTCCGCACGGTGTTCACCGCGGTCCAGGGAGTGCCCATTCAGACAGTGATCCCGTTGCGGCAGGCTGACTTCGGCTGGCGCGTCGTGGATGTGACGACGTGGCCGGCGGACCGGATCACCGCGGCGCTCGCTGCCACGGCGTGTCACCACTTCGAACTGGCGAACGAAATCCCGCTACGCGCAGCACTTTTCAGGGTCTCAGAGCAGGAACACGTCCTGGTGGTGGTCGTACACCACATCGCAGGTGATGGATGGTCGGTCGGTGTGCTGGCGGCCGACCTGGGTACGGCGTATGTGGCCCGGTCTGCCGGACAGCCACCCGGCTGGGCTGAATTGCCGGTCCAGTACGCCGATTACACGCTCTGGCAGCGTCGGACCCTCGGTGATCCGGCCGATCCGGACAGCCCGGCGGCTGGTCAGCTGCGGTATTGGGAGCAGGCGCTGGCCGGGCTGCCCCCGTATGTGGAGTTGCCCACCGACCGGCCGTACCCGCCGGTGGCCGAGCACCGCGGGGACAAAGTCGCCATCGAATGGCCGGCCGCGGTGGCCCGACGGGTGCGTGAGGTCGCCGGGGCCTACGGTGCGACCAGTTTCATGGTGGTCCAGGCCGCGCTGGCGGTGCTGCTGTCCAAGCTGAGCGGCAGTCGTGACGTGGCGGTCGGCTTCCCGATCGCCGGTCGCGGCGACCCGGCACTGGACGGGGTGGTGGGATTCTTCGTCAACACCCTGGTGCTGCGGGTCGACCTGAGCGGGAATCCGAGTTTCGCTGACCTGCTCACCCAGGTGCGGGAGCGCAGCCTGGCCGCCTACGAGCGTCGCGATGTGCCGTTCGAAGTGCTGGTCGAACGCCTCAATCCGGCCCGCTCACTGACCCATCACCCACTGATCCAGGTGATGCTGGCGTGGCAGAACAACACCGCTCCCAACCTCGCGCTGAGCGATCTCGACGTCACGTCCATTCCGGTCGAGACCCACACCGCGCGAATGGATCTGGCGTTCTCGCTGGCCGAACAGCACACCGAGGACGGCCGGCCCGCGGGGATCGCCGGGACCGTGGAGTTCCGCACCGACGTGTTCGACGCGGCTACCATCGACGCGCTGGCGGGTTGGCTGGAGACGGTACTGGTCGCCGTAACGAACCACCCGAAGCACCCGCTGTCATCGGTAGATCTCGTCGCGGCCGAGGAGCGGTATCGGCTGAACCGGTGGGGAAATCGCGCGGTGCTGACCCAGCCCGCACCGCCCGCCGTGTCGATTCCGGAAGCGTGGGCGGTGCAGGTGGCGCGCACCCCGATGGCGGTGGCGTTGACATGCGGAGCGCATTCGTGGAGCTACCGCGAACTCGACCAGGCGTCAAACAGGTTGGCCCACTACCTGTCTGCTCGCGGCGCGCATCGCGGAACTCTGGTCGCGCTGGTCTTCTCGCGATCCGCCGAAGCGATCGTTGCGATGCTGGCGGTACTCAAGTCCGGCGCCGGCTACCTACCGGTCGACCCGGCGCTCCCGCAGGCGCGGATCGGGTTCATGCTCGCCGACGCCGCGCCGGTGGCCGTGATCACCACCACCGGGCTGATCGAACGCCTCGAGGTGCACGGCGTGCCTGTCATCGACATCGCCGACCCTTACCTGCGGTCCTGCCTCGTCACACCGCGGCCGATGCCGACTCCCGACCATCTTGCCTACCTGATCTACACCTCAGGCACCACGGGTGTGCCGAAAGGCGTGGCAATCACCCACCACAACGTCACGCAACTGTTGCGCATCACCGGCTTCTTCGGCCGCCCGGACCAAAGCGGCTCAGCCGCATTCGCCGCGACACAGTGGCACTCGTATTCGTTCGACGTCTCGGTCTGGGAGATCTGGGGCGCACTGCTGCGCGGCGGGCGGTTGGTGATCGTGCCGGAGGACGTGGCCGCCTCGCCCAGCGAATTTCATGACCTGTTGACCGCCGAGCGCATCGACGTGCTCACCCAGACCCCCTCTGCGGCAGGCATGTTAGAGGTTGCGGGGCTGGAATCGACAGCGCTGGTGGTCGGCGGTGAGGCGTGCCCGCCCGAGCTGGTGGATCGATGGGCGCCCGGCCGGGTGGTCATCAACGCCTACGGGCCCACCGAAACCACCGTGTATGCCGCGATGAGCGCACCGCTGCAACCGGATTCGGGTGCGCCGCCGATCGGGTCACCGGTGTCGGGTGCGGCGCTGTTCGTCCTGGACCGGTGGCTGCGTCCGGTGCCGACCGGCGTGGTCGGCGAACTGTACGTCGCGGGGCGGGGTCTGGGGGTCGGGTACTGGCGGCGGGCGGCACTGACGGCGGCCCGTTTCGTGGCGTGCCCGTTCGGCGGAGCGGGATCACGCATGTACCGCACCGGTGATCTGGTGCGGTGGCGCGATGACGGGCAGTTGGTTTACCTCGGGCGCGCCGACGAGCAGGTCAAAATCCGGGGCTACCGCATCGAGTTGGGGGAGGTGCAGGCCGAACTTGCCGCGATCGACGGTGTCAGCCAGGCGGTGGTGGTCGCGCGTGAGGACCGTCCCGGCGACAAGCGTCTGGTGGGATATGTCACCGGGGCATGTGACCTGCCCCGCATTCGCGCCACCCTGGCCGAGCGGTTGCCGTCGTACATGGTGCCGGCCGCCGTGGTCGCGTTGAATGCGTTGCCGCTCACCGTCAACGGCAAACTCGACGCCCGCGCCCTGCCCGCGCCGGAGTATCAGGACACCGACTGCTACCGGGCGCCGGATGGCGTCGTCGAGGAGATCCTGGCCGCGATCTACGCCGAAGTCCTCGGACTCGATCGCGTCGGCGCCGACGAACCGTTTTTCGACCTCGGCGGGGACAGCATCCTGGCGATGCAAGTGGTGGCGCGTGCCCGGGATGCGGGCGTGGTGTGCCGCCCGCGTGACGTTTTCGTCGAACAGACCGTCGCCGGGCTGGCGCGCGTCGCCGTTCTCACCGACGACGACGCCCATCCGGCCGACGAAGGCATCGGGGAACTGGTGCCCACCCCGATCATGCGCTGGTTGCAGAGTCAGCGTGGCGCGGTTGATCAGTTCAACCAGACGATGGTGCTGCAGGCGCCGGCCGGCGTCACCGAAGCCGACGTCGTGGCGATCCTGCAAGCCTTGATCGACCGGCACCCGATGCTGCGACTCACGGGCGACGGTGACGCCTGGTGGGTGCCCGAACCGGGCGCGGATGCCCGCGGCCGGCTGCAGCGGGTGCCCGAAATCACGCCGGAGACGTTGGCGCAGGCCCGGTCCCGGTTGGACCCGCCGGCCGGTCGGATGCTGTGCGCGCAGTGGGATGCCGATGCCGGTCAGCTGGCCTTGATCATCCACCACATGGCCGTCGACGGCGTGTCCTGGCGGATTCTGCTGCACGACCTCAACGCTGCCTGGAGCCAAATGCGCGGTGGCCGTGAGGTGGCGCTGGCTCCGGCCGGCACCTCGTTCCAGCGCTGGGCGTCGTTGCTGAACGAGCACGCCCATGCTCGGTCGGTGATCGACACGGCCGACACGTGGCGGCAGCTACTGACCGCCTCGACACAGCTGCCGCCGGTGCAGCCCGACGTCGACACTCTGGGCACCGCCGGGCACGTCTCGGTGACCCTGGACACCGACACCACCCGGATGGTGCTCGGAGCGGTGCCGACGGCGTTTCACGCTGGGGTGCAAGACATTCTGTTGATCGCGTTCGCCCTCGCGTGGGCCGAGTTCCTCGGCAGTGACGGCGCGCCGATTCTGATCGACGTCGAGGGACACGGGCGTCACGACGAGATAGCGCCCAGGATTGACGTGTCGCGCACGGTGGGTTGGTTCACCACCAGATACCCGGTGGCCCTGACCGTCGCGGGACCCGATTGGGCCGAGGTGGCGACCGGGGCCGGGGCGCTCGGGTCAACCATCAAGGACCTCAAAGAGCAACTACGCACTGTGCCGCATCCCATCACCTACGGCCTCTTGCGCTATCTGAACAACGATGTCGATCTGTCCGGGGCCGAGCCGGCAATCGGTTTCAACTACCTGGGCCGCCTCGGCGCGCCCGCCAAGTCGGATGGCCAGGGCTGGTCGATCGGCACCCGAGTCGCCGACAGCAACGCGGGGCTGTCGCTGTCGCTGATGCACACCGTGGAGGTGAACGCCTTCACCGTCGATACGGAGGCCGGCCCACAACTGCACGCGGACTGGATGTGGGCACCGTCGGCGCTGGACCGGGTGCAGGTGAACCGGTTGAGCCGGTTGTGGTTTGAGGCCCTCGCCGGCATCTGCGCGCAGGTGCGCGGCGGTGGGGGCGGGCTGACGCCGTCGGACATCGTGCCGGCCCGGCTGACCCAGGAACAGATCGACGAACTGCAGTCGCAGTACCGCATCGTCGATGTGCTGCCGCTGACCCCCGTGCAGCAAGGGTTGCTCTTCCACGCCGCCGCCACCGGTGGCGACGTGTACGCGGTGCAACTGGATTTCGCGATCGTCGGTGCTGTCGACCCCCAGCGGCTGCGTGATGCCGTGCAGTCCGTTCTCACCCGGCATCCGAATCTGGCGGCCCGCTTCTGTGACCATGAGCCGGTTCAGCTCATCCCGGCCGACCCTGCGCTGCCGTGGCAATACCTGCAACTCGGCACCGACGAGCAGGTCCGGCAGGTGTGTGCCGCCGAACGCGCCGCGGTGTGCGACCTCGCGGATCCACCTTCCTTCCGCGCGGCCTTGATTCGTACCGGGGAGGACCGGCACCGGTTGGTGCTGACCAACCACCACATCGTCGTCGACGGCTGGTCGATGCCGATCATCCTGCGGGAGATCTTCGCCGCCTATCACGGGCAGCGGTTACCGGCGGCCGTGCCCTACCGGCGCTTCGTGACTTGGCTGGCCGACCGAGACGGTGTGGCCGCCGCGGAAGCCTGGCGGCAGGCGCTGCAGGACTTCGACACCCCCACACTGATCGGTACGCCCGGCCGGTCGGGGCCCGGCCCTCGGCGCGCGACTTTGTTCCGGCTACCTGCGGCTACCACGCGGGCCCTCAACGAGCTGGCGCGCGCTCACCACACAACTGTCAATATTGTTCTGCAGGGCGCGTTTTCGCAGCTTTTGGTGCGCCTGACCGGCCAGCACGACATCGCCTTCGGCACCACCGTATCGGGGCGGCCTGCCGAGGTGGCCGGTGCCGACGCGATGGTGGGCCTGTTCATCAACACGGTGCCGGTGCGCGCGAAGCTCACGGCGGGGACCACCACGGCGGACCTGCTGAGGCAGTTACATGGCGCGCACCGCGACACCCTCGAGCATCAGCACCTGGCGCTCAGTGAGATCCATCGAATCAGCGGTCACGACATACTCTTTGACACCCTGTTCGTGTATCAGAACTTTCCGATCGACGCCGCGGCGCTCTCGGATGCCGACGGGCTGGTCATCTCGGAGATGTCGCGGCACGACTACAACCACTATCCGCTGACGATCCAGGCGCTCCCCGGCACCGAACTGGGGTTGCGGGTCGAATTCGACCCCGACGTTTTCGACACCGCCGGCATCGACGCGCTGATCCGTGGCTTCGAGCGGGTATTGGTCGCGATGACGGCCGATCCGGGCCGGCCGCTGTCGTCGATGGACGTCCTTGATGTCAATGAGCGTGCCCGCCTGGAGCAGTGGGGTAACCGGGCCGTGCTCAGTCGGCCGGTGCCCGCGGCGGCATCGATTCCAGTTTTATGGGCGGCTCAGGTCGCGCGGTCGCCCGACACGGTAGCGCTGCGCTTCCAAGGTGATTCGATCACCTATCGCGAACTGGAGGACACTGCGAACCGACTCGCGCACATGTTGGCCGGGGCCGGCGCGCGCCCGGGAACATCTGTGGCGCTGGTGTTTCCACGTTCGGCCCAGGCGGTCGCGGCGATCCTGGCGGTCCTGAAGACCGGGGCCGCGTATCTGCCGATCGATCCGGCACTGCCGGAAGCCCGCATCGCCTTCATGCTCGAGGACACCGCCCCGGTTGCCGCGGTGACCACCGGTGCGCTAGCCGACCGGCTCGCCGGGCATGACCTACCGGTCATCGACATCGGTGAGCTTGCGGATCTCGGCAGTCCACCGGGCCCCGCCTTACCCGCGCCTGGACCCGACGACATCGCCTACCTCATCTACACTTCGGGCACTACGGGCGTCCCGAAAGGCGTTGCCGTCACCCATCGCAACGTCACGCAACTGCTCGGTTCGCTCGGTACCCACATCCAGCACTCGGAGCAGGTATGGTCCCAGTGGCATTCGCTGGCGTTCGACGTCTCGGTGTGCGAGATCTTCGGTGCCCTGTTGTCCGGCGGCCGCCTGGTCGTGGTGCCCGAGTCGGTGACTCGCGCACCCGAGGAATTTCACGCACTGCTTGCCGCCGAACGGGTGACGGTGCTGAGCCAGACACCTTCGGCGTTCTACGCGCTGCAGGCCGCCGACGGGCTGTCACCGGCTGCAGGCCGGCCGCTCCAACTCGAAACGGTGTTGTTCGCCGGGGAAGCACTGGAACCGCAACGTCTTCGGGCCTGGCTGAGGAATCACCCGCGATCGCCGCGTCTGCTGAACCTGTACGGCACCACCGAGACCACGGTGCACGCCTCAGTGCGGGAGATCGTCGCGAGCGATGTCGACGCCGGCGACAGCCCCATCGGTGTGCCGTTGAGCCATCTCGGGTTCTTCGTGCTGGACGGCTGGTTGCGTCCGGTGCCGCCGGGGGTGGTGGGGGAGTTGTACGTGGCCGGCGGTGCCGTGGGAGTGGGGTATTGGCGTCGGGGTCCGTTGACGGCGGCCCGGTTCGTAGCCTGTCCGTTCGGGCGGCCAGGGGCACGGATGTACCGCACCGGGGACCTGGTGTGCTGGGGAGGGGACGGTCAGCTCCGCTATCTGGGGCGCGCGGACGAACAGGTCAAAGTCCGCGGGTACCGGATCGAACTCGGCGAGGTGCAGAACGCACTACTGGCCTGCCCGCAGGTCGACCAGGCCGTTGCCGCCGTGCCGGAGAACGTCACCGGCGGCACAAACCTCGTCGCTTACATCACCCTGTCGCACGACACCACAGCAGCACCGGATACCGGTCGGGACACGGAGATCGTCGAACAGTGGCAGCATCTCTACGACGACTTGTACGGGCCCGGCGACGCAGCCGCCGCAACGGGTTTCGGCCTGGATTTTCGGGGCTGGAACAGCAGCTACAGCGGTGAGCCCATCCCCGTCGAGCAGATGCGGGAATGGCGTTCGGCCACGGTGGATCGGATCCTGGCCCTGCAGCCGCGGCGCCTGCTGGAGATCGGCGCCGGCTCCGGACTGCTGCTGTCGCAGATCGCTCCGCACTGCGAGGAGTATGTCGCCACTGACCTGTCCGAGGTCGCCATCGGCAACTTGGCGGCGGCATTGCGCCACATCCCGTGGCGTGACCGCGTCCGGCTGCTGGCCCAGCCCGCCCACGTGCGGGCCGGACTGCCGCACAACCACTTCGACACCGTCGTCCTCAACTCGATCGTCCAGTATTTCCCGAACGCGGGGTACCTGAAACAGGTCATCGACAACGTCATGGACCTGCTGGCCCCCGGCGGCACGCTGTTCCTCGGCGACGTCCGCAACCTCACCCTGCGGGGCGCGTTCTACACGTCGGTCGCGTATGCCCAAACCGCCGGCGACGCCGACGAGATCCGCAGAAGGGTCCGCCGCGCCGTCATCAGCGAATCCGAATTGCTGCTGGCGCCCGAATTTTTCTCGACCTGGGCGGCCGGTCATTCGGCGGTGGCCGGGATCGACATCCAGGTCAAACGCGGGTCCGCCGACAACGAGCTGAACCGGTACCGCTATGACGTGGTCGTACACAAGTCCCCGGCACCGGTGCGGTCACTTGCCACCGCACCCACCTGGCCGTGGAGTGGGGATGCGCGGTTGCTCGCCCGGTTGCGCTCCGATCGTCCCGGCGCCGTGCGCATCACCGGCATTCCCCGCACCGGACTGATCGACGACGTACTCCGCGAGCAGTCCCTCGTCGCCGGTATGTCCCCTGCCGACGCCGGGACCCGTGCTGAGAGCGTCAGGCCCGAGGAGTTGTACCGCCTCGGGGCGGCCGCCGGATACCACGTCGCGGTCACCTGGGGTGCCCAGCCCGGCACGCTCGACGCCGTCTTCCTGACCGACGCAGCGCCGTTGACCGATGTGTATCTGTCCGGCAAGGACATTCGGCGGGGCGCCGCCCACGCCAACGACCCACACACCAGCAGCACGATCGATGCGGTGCGCCGGCAGTTGAGCGCCCAGCTGCCCGCCTACATGGTGCCGGCGCACATAGTGGTGCTCGAGGGGTTCCCGCTGACATCGTCGGGCAAGTTGGACCGGAAGTCTCTGCCGGCACCGGAATATCAAGACGCGCAACACTATCGGGCCCCGGTCGGCGTCGTCGAGGAGGTGCTGGCCGGGATCTACGCCCAGGTGCTGGGGTTGGCGCGCGTCGGCGTGGACGAATCCTTCTTCGAGTTGGGCGGCGACAGCATCCTGTCGATGCAGGTGGTCGCGCGGGCGCGGGCCGCCGGGGTGCTCTGTAAGCCGCGCGACATCTTCGTGGAGCAGACGGTCGCCGGGGTGGCCAGGGTGGCCACGGTCGCCGACGGCGCCGTCGGCGTGGTCGACGACGACGGCGGCGGGCCGGTTCCGGCCACTCCGATCATGTGGTGGTGGCGCGGCCTCGAAGGCGGCCGCGACCAGCTCAGTCAGGCCGTGGTGTTGCAGGCGCCCGCCGACGTGACCGAGGACGACGTGGCGGTCGTGCTGCAGGCCCTGCTCGACCACCACCCCATGCTTCGGCTACGAGTGGTCGAGGACGTTTCGGGGGATTGGTCGCTCACGGTGCCCGACCCGGGTTCGGTGTCCGCGGCGAGTTGCCTGCAGACAGTGCCGGAATGGTCCGATGAGGCGCTGACGGCGACCCGGTCGCGCCTGCGGCCGGCCGCAGGGGTGATGTTGAGCGCCCTGTGGGTTGCCGGCGATCGACAGCTGGTCTTGATGATTCATCACCTGGCCGTCGACGGCGTATCGTGGCGAATCCTGCTCAGCGACTGGATAACCGGGTGGGCTCAGCACAGTCATGGGCAGCCGGTGGCGTTGTCCGGAACCGGCACATCTTTTCGGCGCTGGGCGTCGCTGCTGGGCGAGTATGCGGGCCGCCCCGAGGTGGTGCGGACGGCGCCGGCATGGCGGCAGGTGCTGGCGACTCCCGCGGCGCTACCGGCGGTTCGTCCGGACGTGGACACCCACGCCAGTGCCGGCCACCTGTCGGTGTCGCTCGACGCAGAGACCACATCCATGCTGCTCGGTGTTGTACCGGCAGCCTTTCATGCCGGCCTGCAAGACATTCTGCTGATCGCCTTCGGTTTGGCATGGGCAGAGTTCGCCGGCCGCGGGTGCACGGCGACCGGCATCGACGTCGAAGGGCACGGACGTTACGAGGACGTGGTGGCGGATGTCGACCTGTCCCGCACCGTCGGTTGGTTCACCACGAAATACCCGGTGGCCCTCGACCTGGACCGGCTGGACTGGACGCAGGTCGTCACCGGCGACCCGGCGCTGGGCGCAGTGATCAAAGCAGCCAAGGAACAGCTGCGCGCGCTCCCACACCCGCTGACCTTCGGAGTGTTGCGTTACCTCAACGAGGACGTCGACCTGTCCGGCCCCGACCCGGCAGTCCTGTTCAATTACCTCGGCCGGCTGGGTGATTCGCCGGCGCTGCTGCCCGCAGACGGTTGGCGCCCATTGCAGCGGCCACTACCCACTGACGCGATCTCGACTCCGTTGACGCACGCCGTCTCGGTCAACGCCGGCACGCTCGACACCGGGGAAGGGCCGCGCCTGCAGGCGAACTGGACATGGGCGCCCTCGGCCCTGGACGAAACGCAGATCAGTCGGCTGAGCCAACTCTGGTTCGACGCGCTGGCCGGCGTATGCGCGCACGTGCGACGCGGCGGAGGGGGGCTGACGCCGTCCGACATCGCTCCGGCCCGGTTGAGTCAGTGCCAGATCGATGAGCTGGAGTGCGGTCAACTGGTCGCCGACGTGCTGCCGCTGACCCCGTTGCAACGAGGGTTGCTCTTTCACGCGGACACTGCGGAGGACGATGTCTATGCGGTGCAACTGGATTTCACCGTCAGTGGCCCGCTCGATCCCGCGCGCCTGCACGCCGCGGTCCAAGCGGTGGCCGCTCGGCATCCCCACCTCTGCGCCCGATTCACCGAAGAGTTCGACGAACCGGTGCAGATCATCCCTGCCCGCCCCGAGGTGCCGTGGCAATACCTGGAACTCGAGAACCACCAGATCGAGGCGGTGTGCGCGGCCGAGCGCGCCGCCGTGTGCGACCTGACGAATTCGCCGGCGCTCCGGACGGCCCTGATCCGCACCGGCGAACACCTGCACACCTTCGTGCTCACGAACCACCACATCGTGCTCGACGGCTGGTCGCTGCCGATACTGCTGCAAGAGATCTTCGCCAGTTATCACGGGCACCCGCTGGCTTCTCCCGTGCCGTTTCGCCGTTATGTCACCTGGCTCGCCGATCGAGATGTCTCCGCGGCCCGGGCCGTATGGCAGGAGATGCTGGCAGGTTTCGAGGTACCGACGCTCGTCGCGCCGGGCAATCAGTTGCAGGCAGGGCGGCAAAGTGCTGCCTCGTTCACGCTGCCCGCCGAAATGACCACGGCGGTGGGCGATTTGGCGCGCTCCAGTCACACCACCGCCAATATTGTGCTGCAAGGCGCGTGGGCGCAGCTGTTGATGTGGCTGACCGGCAGCCGCGACGTCGTCTTCGGGACCGTCGTCGCCGGGAGGCCGTCCGAGCTGGCCGGCGCCGAGACGATGCTGGGACTCTTGATCAACACGGTGCCGGTGCGCGCCACGATCACCCCGGCCACCACCACCGTAGAACTCGTCGACTTTCTGCAACGCGCCAACAACGACACCCTGGAGCATCAGCACCTGTCGCTCAACGAAATCCATCGCATCGCCGGCCAGCAACTGCTGTTCGACACGCTTTTCGTATACCAGAACTACCCGGTCGACACCGCGGCGCTGCTCGATGCCCAAGATCTGGTCATCGCCCAAGGCGTCGGCCGCGACCTGACCCACTACCCGTTGACCATTCGCGTCCTGCCAGGGACCGAGTTGACCCTGCGGGTGCAATTCGACGCCGACCGGTTCGCCGCCGAAGACATCAACACGCTTGTCGCGCGGTTCGAACATCTGTTGGCGGCCATGACCGCCGACCCGGCGCGCCGGTTGTGCTCTCTCGATGTGCTCGACTGCGGTGAGCACGCCCGGCTGGCCGAGTGGGGCAACCGGGCGGCGCTGAGTCGACCGGCCGGCGGGACAGCGTCGATTCCGGTGTCGATTCCGGTGTTGTGGGCAGCTCAGGTTGGGCGTACCCCCGCGGCGGTCGCGGTGTGCGCCGACGGCGATTCGATGACTTATCGCGAGCTCGACGACCTCGCGGATCGAATGGCGCAGCTGTTGGCAAGACACGGTGCTGGCCCTGGAACGGTTGTCGCTCTGCTGCTTTCGAGATCCGCTCAGGCCATCGCGGCAATTCTGGCGGTGCTGAAAACGGGGGCCGCCTATCTGCCGATCGACCCGGGGCTGCCCGCGGCGAGGATCGAATTCATGCTCACCGACGCCGCGCCGATGGTCGCGCTCACCACCGGTGCCCTGGCTGCGCGGTTCGACGGGTTCGCCGGCCCGGTGATCGATGTCGATCACTCTGACCTGCACGAGTTCCCGGGTGCACCGCTGCCGGGACCGGCGCCCGACGACATCGCCTACCTCATCTATACCTCTGGCACTACCGGAGTTCCCAAAGGTGTTGCCATAACTCATCACAACGTGACCGGGATGCTCAGTGTGCTGGCTGACCGCCTGCCGCCCCGGGGAGTGTGGTCGCAATGTCATTCGCTGGCTTTCGATTTCTCGGTGTGGGAGATCTTCGGCGCGCTGCTCAGTGGTGGGCGGCTGGTCGTGGTGCCCGACTCAGTGGCCCGTTCGGCGCAGGACCTCCATGCCATGCTGGTCGCTGAAAAGGTCAGCGTGTTGAGCCAAACCCCTTCTGCGTTCTACGCGTTGCAGTCCGCGGACGCGGTCAGCTCCGAGTCGAGCCTTCGATCGCAGCTCGACACCGTGGTCTTTGGTGGCGAAGCGCTCGAACCGCAGCGGCTCGGCGCATGGCCGGACGACCACCGCGGCTTACCGCACCTGCTCAACCTCTACGGCATCACCGAGACGACGGTGCACGCGTCGATACGGAAGATCGTCGCCGACGACCGCGAAAGAGCTTGCAGCCCCATCGGAAGGCCGCTGGATCACCTCGGCTTTCTCGTGCTGGACGGCTGGCTGCGACCGGTGCCCGTGGGTGTGGTGGGTGAGCTGTATGTCGCCGGTGCGGGGCTGGGAACCGGGTATGTAGGACGGCAGGGGCTGACGGCAGCGCGATTTGTGGCGTGCCCGTTCGGCGCTCCCGGAACCCGCATGTATCGCACCGGGGACCTGGTGTCGTGGGGCGCCGACGGGGAACTGCTGTATGTGGGGCGGGGTGATCATCAGGTCAAGATCCGCGGCTACCGCATCGAACTCGGAGAAGTCCGCGCGGCTCTGGCCGGGTTGCCCGGGGTGGAGCAGGCGGTGGTCATCGCCCGCGAGGACCGTCCCGGGGACAAACGGCTCGTCGGCTACCTCACCGAGTCAGTGCCCGGTGTGGTCGATGCGTCCGCGGCGCGGCAAGCGCTGGCTCAGCTCTTGCCCGCGTACATGGTGCCGGCCGCGCTCGTGGTAGTCGACGCGATGCCGTTGACCGTCAACGGCAAACTCGACCAGCGGGCTCTGCCCATGCCGGATTACGGCGCCGGGGTATCTCGTGCTCCCGCCAATCCGCTGGAGGAGATCCTGGCCGGTATCCAAGCGCAGATACTCGGTCTGGAGCGGGTAGGCGTGGAGGAGTCGTTCTTCGATCTGGGCGGGGATTCGCTGTCAGCGATGCGTCTGGTCGCCGCAGTCAACACCACACTCCATGCCGGGCTGTCGGTGCGCATGGTGTTCGAGTCGCCGACAATTGCCCTGCTGGCGGCGCGCGTCGGTTCCACCCCTGCCGGGCGGGATCCGCTGACCGCGGGCCGGCGGCCCGCCGTAGTTCCGTTGTCGTCCGCGCAGAGCCGATTGTGGTTCCTGCACCAATTCCACGGCCCCTCAGCGATATACAACATTCCGGTGGTGTTGCGGCTGCGCGGGCAGCTGGACGAGAACGCCTTGGGCGCGGCGTTCGTCGACGTAGTCACCCGCCACGAAATCCTGCGCACGGTGTTCGCGATGTCGGAGGGGATACCGCAGCAGGTGGTTCTGCCCGTCGACAAGGCGGACCCGGGCTGGCGC
Source organism: Mycobacterium sp. Z3061 (assembly GCF_031583025.1). Classification (NCBI taxonomy): domain Bacteria; kingdom Bacillati; phylum Actinomycetota; class Actinomycetes; order Mycobacteriales; family Mycobacteriaceae; genus Mycobacterium; species Mycobacterium pumcae. The sequence continues at coordinate 3,308,399 of NZ_CP134062.1, forward strand.
ACCGTCGACGCGACAGCGTGGTCGGACCGGCAGCTCACCGAGGCCATCGACGCAGTGGGCCGGCACGCATTCGACCTCACCACTGAAATCCCAATACGCGCAGAGCTTTTCGCGGTGACACCGGACGAGCACCTGCTGGCGTTCGTCGTGCACCACATTGCGGGGGACGGGTGGTCGATCGCCCCGCTGGCCCGCGACCTCGGGCTGGCCTACGCGGCGCGGTGCGCAGCCGGCTCGCCGCAATGGTCGGAGTTGCCGGTTCAGTACGCCGATTACGCGCTGTGGCAACGAGAGAGCCTCGGCGATCCGTCGGATCCGGCCAGCCGGTTGAGTCGCCAGCTGGCCTACTGGGAAGACGTGCTGAGCGGCCTTCCCGAACGGGTGCAGTTGCCCACCGACCGCCCCTACCCGTCGGCGGCCGACTATCGCGGTGCCAGCGTAGCGGTGCAGTGGCCGGTGCAGTTGCAGCGGCAGGTGCGAGATCTGGCCCGCGAGCATCATGCGACCGCTTTCATGGTGGTGCAGGCTGCGCTGGCGGTGTTGTTGGCCAAACTCAGCGCCAGTTCTGATGTCGCAGTTGGGTTTCCGGTCGCCGGTCGCAGCGACCCGGCGCTGGATGATCTGGTGGGGTGTTTCGTCAACACCCTGGTGCTGCGGGTCGATTTCGCCGGTGACCCGACGGTGGGTGAGCTGCTGGACCAGGTGCGCGAGCGCAGCCTGGCCGCCTACGAACACCAGGACGTGCCTTTCGAGCTCCTGGTCGAGCGACTCAATCCGACCCGGTCACTGACCCACCACCCGCTGATCCAGGTGCTGTTGGCCTGGCAGAACAACATCGCGCCGCGTTCGGTCCTGGGCGAGCTACAGGTCGAGCCGCTGCCCGTCGATACCCACACCGCCCGAATGGATCTCGCTTTTTCGCTGTCCGAGCGATTCACCGGGACCGGAGAACTCGCGGGGATCGGTGGGTCGGTGGAATTCCGCACCGATGTCTTCGACACGGCCACCGTCGAGAATGTGGTGTCGCGGCTGCAGCGCCTCCTGCAGGCCATGACGGCCGGGCCGAACATGCCGGTGTCGTCCCTGCACCTGCTCGAGGCCGCCGAACTGACGAGACTGTACGGCTGGGGCAACCGCGCCGTGCTGACGCAACCCGCACCGCCGGCGACATCGATCCCGGCGGCTCTGGCTGCCCAGGTCCGGCGCAGTCCCGACGCCGATGCGCTGACCTGTGACGGGCGGTCGATGACGTATCGACAACTCGACGAGGCGTCAAATCGCCTGGCACATCTGCTCGCCGAGCACGGCGCGGCGCCGGGGGCCTGCGTGGCGTTGCGGTTCGCAAGGTGCAGCGAGGCCATCGTGGCGATAGCGGCGGTCCTGAAGACGGGTGCCGCCTACCTGCCGATCGACCCGGCCTGGCCGGCGGCCCGGGTCGAGTTCATGATCGGGGACGCGGCGCCCGTCGTCGCCCTCACCGGACTGGCCGGCAGCTTCGGCGGCTACGACCTGACGGTCATCGATATCGGCGACCCGAGAATCGCGAACTGCCCCGCCACCGGCCTGCCGGCGCCCTCGGCGCAGGACGTGGCGTACCTCATCTACACCTCGGGCACCACCGGAGTACCCAAAGGCGTTGCTGTCACTCATCACAACGTCACGCAACTCGTCGGGACGCTGGATGACTCGCTGCCTCCCGCGGGCGTCTGGGCGCAGTGCCACTCCTATGCCTTCGACGTCTCGGTGTGGGAGGTCTGGGGTGCGTTGTTGCGCGGCGCCCGACTGGTCGTGGTGCCCGAGGACGTGCTGGCTGCACCCGACGACTTTCACGACCTGCTGGTCGCCGAGCAGGTCAGTGTGCTCGATCTGAGTCCGTCTGCAGTACAGGTCCTTTCGCCGCACGGCCTCGATTCCCTGGCCCTGGTCGTCGGTGGTGAAGCCTGCCCGGCCGATGTGGTGGACCGGTGGACCGCCGATGGCCGGCTGATGATCAACGCCTACGGACCGACCGAGGCGACGGTCGACGCCGCCAGAAGCGCGCCTCTGACGGGCGGCGTGCCCCCGATCGGATCGCCGGTGTCGTCGGCGGCGCTGTTCGTCCTGGACGAGCGGTTGCGACCGTCGCCCGCCGGGGTGGTGGGGGAGTTGTATATCGCGGGGCATGGCCTCGGCGTGGGGTATTGGCGCAGAACGGCTTTGACCGCTTCGCGGTTTGTCGCGTGCCCGTTCGGCGGGACCGGAACACGGATGTACCGGACCGGGGACCTTGCTTACTGGGGTGCTGACGGGCAGTTGCGGTACGTCGGGCGCGCCGACCAGCAGGTCAAGATCCGCGGCTCCCGCGTCGAACTCGGAGAGGTGCAGGCAGCGCTGGCCACCGTCGAAGGGGTCGATCACGCGGTGGTGATCGCCCGTGAGGACCGTCCCGGGGACACCCGCCTGGTGGGATACGTCACTGGAACAGCGGACCCGATTCGGGCCCGCGCCGACTTGGCCGGACGCCTGCCCTCGTACCTGGTGCCCGCCGCAGTGGTCGCCGTTGACACAATCCCGTTGACGATCAACGGAAAACTCGATTTCCGCGCCCTTCCGGCACCGGACTACCACGATGCGGTCCAGTATCGCGCTCCCGCCACCCCCGTCGAAGAAATCCTGGCGGCCAGCTACGCCGAGATTCTCGGCCTGCCCAAGGTCGGCGTCGACGAATCGTTCTTCGATCTGGGCGGCGACAGCATCTCCGCCATGCGGGTGATCGCCGCGATCAACAAGGCCCTCGACGTGCCGGTGAGCGTACGCACCCTGTTCGACACACCCACGGTGCGCGGACTCGGTCGGGTGATCGGCACCGCACCGGCCGTCGATCCGCGCTATGCCGCCGTGCACGGGCGGGGCGCCAGCGAGATTCACGCCGCTGATCTGTCGCTGGACAAGTTCATCGACGCGGCGACCCTGGATGCTGCGCCCGGCCTGCCGGGTCCGAGCGCGGAGGTGCGAACCGTCCTGTTGACCGGCGCAACCGGTTTCGTCGGGCGCTACCTGGTCCTGCAGTGGTTGCAGCAGCTGGAACTGATCGACGGGACACTGATCTGCCTGGTGCGTGGGCAATCGGACGAGGACGCGCGGCGGCGCCTGGACGAGACCTTCGACAGCGGCGACCCGCAACTGTGGCGCCTCTATCAGGAGCTGGGCGCTGACCGCTTGCAGGTGATCGCCGCTGACAAAGCCCAGGTCGATCTGGGACTCGACCGGCAGACCTGGGACCGCCTCGCTGAAACGGTTGACCTGATTGTGGATTCCGCGGCGGTGGTCAGCGCGGTTCTGCCCTATCGCGACCTGTTCGGGCCCAACGTGGTGGGGACCGCTGAACTGATCCGGCTCGCCGTCAGCACCAAGCTGAAGGGCTACACATTCGTGTCCACAGCTGACGTCGGGCGCCAAATCGAGCCGTCTGAATTCACCGAAGACGCCGATATCCGAGTCGTGAGTCCCAGCCGCGCCATCGCCGCCGACCCGGCCAACGGTTACGGCAACAGCAAGTGGGCCGGTGAGGTGCTGCTGCGTGCGGCCAACGACCTGTGCGGGCTTCCGGTAACGGTATTCCGCTGCGGCATGGTGCTCGCCGACACCACCTTCGCGGGCCAACTGAACCTGTCGGACACCTTCAGCCGGATGGTGCTGAGCCTGGTGTCGACCGGCATCGCGCCCGCATCTTTCTACCGACCCGATCCGGACGGCAACCGCCCGAGGGCGCATTTCGACGGACTGCCCGTCAATTTCGTCGCCGAGGCGATCACCACCCTGGGCGCCCAGAGCGGTTCCACGGTGACCGGGTTCCAGACCTACCACGTCATGAATCCACACGACGACGGCATCGGACTGGATGAGTACGTCGACTGGCTGGTCGAGGCCGGCTACCCGCTCCGGCGCATCACCGACTTCGGCGAGTGGGTGCGCCAATTCGAGGCAACCCTGCACACCTTGCCGGAGCGGCAGCGCCGCCACTCCGTGCTGCCGATGTTGGCGGCCCGCAATTCCGCTGCGGTGCAGCCACTCCCGCCGACGAACGGGTCCTACGCGCCCACCGATCGATTCCGCGCCGCGGTGCAGGAGTCCAAGATCGGTCCCGACAAGGACAATCCGGATATTCCGCACATCTCCCCGCCGGTCATCGTCAAGTACGTGACCGATCTGCAGTTGCTCGGACTGCTCGGTGGAGGAACACCCCAATGCTGAGTCTGCTGCGCCCGCACTGGGTCTCGATGACCATGAGTATGTCGCTGCTCAGTGCCGCGACAGTGCTCATCCTCTGGCAACCGCTGCTGGTCGGCCGGCTCGTCGACCGGGCGACGACGGGTGCGCTGAACCTGGGCGTCGCCCTCGCGGTGCTCGCTGTCCTGATGTGCCAGCTCGCGCTGGAAGGTGTGGGGCACTTCCAGCTGGACCGCACCGGTGAAAGGATCGTGCTGCGGCTGCGCGCCGAGTTCACCGAACATGTCGTACGCCTGCCGATCGGACTGCTCGACCGGGCCCGCACCGGCGACCTGCTGGCCCGCGGAACGAGCGATGCCGGGCAGTTGCGTGACATGCCCCGCGCCGTGGGCGACATCGCGTTCGGAATGCTGACGCTGCTGGGCGCGGGAGCATTCATGCTGTCGATCGATGCGCTCACCTTGTGTGTGGTGGTAGCGGTCATGACGGTTGCGTTCGGTGCCGGTAGCCCGTTCCTGTCCCGGATCCAGCGTGACTCACTGAATCGCCAAGTGGCCCTGAGTGACTACACGGCCGGCTTGGACCGGGCGCTGGGCGCGGCCCGCACGGTCAAGCTGTTCGGGGCCGAAGGCCGCGAAGTGGGATTCATCGGTCTCAGCGCGGCAGCCGCCTACCGGGCCGGGGTGCGGGTGGCGTCGTCCACGGCCATCAACATCCTGGCGATCCGGCTGGGCGTCACGGTCTCGTTCCTGACCATCATGGTCATCGACGGACGCCGCGTCGCCAACGGAGGACTGTCCGTGGGTCACTTCGTCAGCCTCTTCGCTTTCGCCATGTACGCGGTCTTTCCGATCACGGCCGGCTTCGCCGCACTCGCCACCTTCCGCACCGCCGCGGGTGCCTATGAGCACCTCGTCGCCACCCTGCGCGAGCTTCCAGAGGGCGCCGCACCGGTGGGTGCGGAGGTCGCCGCGCCGCCGAGCCCGATGCCGCACCAGGCCGGCGCGCCACTGGTCGAGTTCGATCACGTGTCGTTCGCCTATGGTTCCGGCGCAGCGGTGCTCGACGATGTCTCTTTCACACTTCACGGAGATCAGATCACCGCGCTGATCGGCCCGTCCGGCGCGGGAAAGTCGACGATCCTCGCGCTGTTGTGCCGCTTTCACGATCCGGACGCCGGGACGATCCGGTGGGAAGGCCAGGACATCCGCACCATGACGCTGCGGGACCTGCGCGGTCGGCTCGGGCTGTTGGAGCAGGACGCGCCTGTGCTGCACGGCAGCATTCGTGACAACCTGCTGATCGCCGACCCCGACGCCACCGACGACGACCTGTGGCGCGTCCTGCGACAAGCAAACATCGCCGACGAGATCGCCTGTCTGCCAAAACAACTCGACAGCCCCGTGCTGGAGCGGGGCCGCAGCCTGTCCGGTGGGCAGCGCCAGCGACTGGCCCTGGCCAGGGCTTTCCTGTCCCGGTCGCAGCTCATCCTGATGGACGAACCGACATCACATCTCGACCGCGCCAACGAGTACGACGTCATGGCCAATCTTCTGCACGCGCGCGGGCGGCGCAGCATTCTCGTGGTGGCGCACCGCTTGTCCACCGTCACCAACGCCGGGCAGATCCTCGTTCTGCAGGGCGGCCGGATCCAGGCCACCGGAACCCATACCGAGCTGATGGGCACGCCGATCTACCGCGAATTGATCGAACACGAACTCGTGCGGCACTAGAGAGCCAGGGGAGAGATCACCGTGCTGTACCGGATCAGTCTGCTGGCCATCGCGTTCCCGCGACGGGTCATCTCTGTGGCACTACTGGTGCTGGTCGGCGCCGCGATCTTCGGTGTCCCAGTGGTCAGGCAACTTTCGGGCGGGGGCGGGCTGGACCCCGGCGCGGAATCATCCAAAGCCACCGAGCTGCTGTCCCGCAAATTCGACCAGGGTGATACGACCCTGGTGATCGCCGTGACCTCGCCGGACGGCGCGAACTCGGCTCGGGCCAGGGCGGTCGGCACCGATCTCGTTCGGCGGCTGAAGAATTCGCCGGATGTTCGCGAAGTGCAGTCGGGCTGGACCGCACCGCCGGAATCGGCGCCGGTATTCTTCAGCAAGGACGCGAAGACGGGCCTGATCGTGGCCGCCATCGGCGGCGGCGAGAACAGAGCCCAGCAGAACGCCATGCGACTGTCCGACGAACTCGTGCACGACCGCGACGGGGTCACGGTGCGTGCCGGCGGCGACGCCGCTGTCTCCTGGCAGGTGAACGCCCAGACCCAAAAAGACCTGTTCCTAATGGAATCCGTCGCGTTGCCGCTGAGCTTTGTCGTGCTGGTCTGGGTGTTCGGCGGACTGGTCGCGGCGGCGCTGCCGGTGGCGGTCGGTGTCTTCGCGATCCTGGGCTCACTCGCCTGCCTGCGCACCATCGCACTGTTCACCAACGTGTCGATTTTCGCTTTGAACCTTTCGGTCGCGATGGGCATGGCCCTGGCGGTGGACTACACCCTGCTGATCCTCAGCCGGTTCCGGGACGAGTTGGCGGCGGGCCAGACCCGGGAGGATGCGCTGGTCCGCACCATGGCCACCGCCGGGCGCACCGTGCTGTTCTCGGCGATGACGGTGGCGTTGTCGATGTCGACGATGGTGCTCTTCCCGCCGTACTTCCTGAAATCCTTCGCCTATGCCGGATCTGCGGTGGTGGCGTTTGCCGCGGCGGCAGCGATCATCGTGACGCCGGCGGCGATCGTGTTGCTGGACCGTCGTCTGGATGCCGGAGATGTGCGCCCGTTGCTGCGCCGGGTCTTCTGGGGCAGCGCCGGCCGAAGCCGATCCCGGCAGCAGCGAACCTGGTATGACTGGGCCAAGTCGGTGATGCGCCACGCGCTGCCCATCGGCCTCGCTGTCGTCGCTGTGCTCTTGCTGCTCGGCTCACCGTTTCACCGCGCGCGGTGGGGCTTCGCGGACGACCGGATCCTGCCCACCTCAGCCTCGGCCCGCCAGGTGGGAGACTTGTTGCGCAACGACTTCCCGAACCGGGGAGTGCCCGACATCACCGTCGTGTTGCCGGACGCTGCCAATCTCAGCGCAGCCGAACTCGATTCGTATGCCGCCGCGCTGTCGCAGGTGCCCGAGGTGAAGTGGGTCGCCTGGCTGGGCGGCACGTTCGTCGACGGCAGACGGTTCGGTCCACCCTCGGCGCCCTACGGGATCAGGGACGGCAGCGCCTTCCTGACCGTGGGCACCGCCGCGCCGCTGTACACCAGCGCCTCAACCACCCAGCTGGACCGGCTGCACGCCGTCCCCACTCCGAAGGGCAGACCCGCCTGGCTCACCGGTGTGGCACAGAGTAATCGGGACAGTGTGCACGCCATCGCATCCCGGCTGCCGGTGGTGCTGGCGCTGATCGCCGCGATCACCCTGGTGCTGGTATTCCTGTTAACCGGAAGCGCGGTGTTGCCCGTCAAAGCCCTGTTGATGAACACGCTGTCGCTGACCGCCGCGTTCGGTGCCCTGGTGTGGGTATTCCAGGAGGGCCATCTGGGCGGGCTGGGCACGGCGGCCACCGGCACCCTGGGTGTCGAGTTGCCAGTTCTCTTGTTCTGCATCGCTTTTGGCCTGTCCATGGACTACGAAGTGTTCCTGATATCGAGGATCCGGGAGTACTGGCTGGCATCGGATCAGGGGCCGGGCGCCAACGATGAGAGCGTCGCGCTCGGGCTGGCGCACACAGCGCGGGTGATCACCGCCGCGGCGCTGATCATGACGATCTCTTTTTCCGCCCTGATGGCCGCGCAGGTGTCGTTCATGCGGCTGTTCGGATTCGGCTTGACCGTGGCGGTGGTTGCCGACGCCACTCTGGTCCGCATGTTGCTGGTGCCGGCGTTCATGCATGTGATGGGCCGGTTCAACTGGTGGGCACCGAAGCCCATGGTCCGCTTGCACGAGCGGGTCGGGCTGAGCGAGGAACCCCCAACCACTCGTTGAGGCGGTTGCGCCGCAAGAATTTCGCAAGAATTGCGACAAGATGCGGCAAGCGTTGCGGGGCAGGGTATGTATGCCGGCCCATCGGGCGGCCCCGGCAGGGTTGACCGCAACGCAGAAGGAAAGACACCGTGGACACCACTCACCCGCTGACGCTGACGACCGGACAGCTGTTCGCCGGATTCCGGATCATCCGGGTGCTCGGCGCCGGGGGAATGGGCACCGTATACCTGGCGGCGCACCCGCGACTGCCGCGCGAGAATGCCCTGAAAGTGCTGCCGGCGCAGTGGAGCGCTGACCCGGTGTACCGCGCGCGTTTCGAGCGCGAAGCCGAGTTGGCCGCGAATCTCTCGCACCCGCACATCGTCCAGGTCCACGATCGCGGTGAGCACGACGGTCAGTTCTGGCTCTCGATGGACTACGTGCCCGGGACGGACGCGGCCCGCCTGCTGCGCGAAAGATTCTCCGGCGGAATGCCGTTGGACGAGGTGGTGAAAATCATCGGCGCGGTCGCGTCGGCGCTGGACCACGCCCACCAGCGGGGCCTGCTGCACCGGGACGTCAAACCTGCCAACATCCTGCTCAAGGATGACGGCCCCCAACAGCGAGACGTTTTCCTCGCCGACTTCGGCATCGCGCGGCGCATCGACGACGTGGGCGGACTCACCTCCACGAACATGACAGTAGGGACGGTGAACTACTCCGCCCCCGAGCAGCTTCGCGGTGACCCCGTCGACGCGCGCGCGGATCAGTACGCGCTGGCCTGCACCGCGTTTCATCTGCTGACCGGCGCACCACCCTTCGACGACGCCAATTCCGCGGTGGTGATCGGTCGGCATGTCGGCGCGCCACCGCCCTCGATCGGGGCGCTGCGTCCCGAGTTGGCCGGGCTGGACTGGGTTTTCGCCACCGCGATGGCGAAGGACCCGGCCCACCGATTCGGCACTTGCCGGGAATTCGCCGACCATCTGGCCGGGCAACCGGCCCCGGCGTTCGCCTATGCCGGCGAGATTCCGGAAGGCTCGGTCCTGCAGTACCCGACGCACCCCTCGCTCAGCGCGACGCTGCCGGCTCTGCCACGAGTCACCGACGGGCGCGCCCGACGCACCCGGGTGCTCGTCGCCGCCCTGTTCTGCATCGCACTGCTTATCGGCGGCGGCATCATCGCGGGGGAGAAACTGATTTCCCACTACCGCTCGGGCGCGGCCGCCAAGACCCCGGTTGCCCTGCCTACCACCACCACTCCCGCACCCAATACGGGGCCGTTCACCGGGTCGTTTCAGGTGGAGTACGGCGTGGTGACCGGCGTGGACGGCCAGCGTGCTGAGAAGCCGGTGCCGCCGACCAGTGAAACATGGTCGGTGCGATCGGTATGCGGTACCGCCGGATGCGTGGCAACCGCGTCGCGGTACGGCGGTGAGACCATGCAGGTACCGGAGATCGTGTTCGACCAGGTGGATGGGACGTGGGTGGCGGTCAGCGTCGGCTCTACCAACTGCGGTGAAGCCGTAGGTGAAGTGTGGGAGACGTTTACGCTGCGGGCCCGGCCGGATGGCACGCTGGCCGGTGAAGCGACCCAGACGATGGCCAAGGGCTGCGCGAACAAGCGGACGGTGACCTTCACCCGCACCGGAGACACCGACGTGAACAGCCTGCCCGATCCGGCCGCACTGCCCCCGCGGAAGACGTCACCGGCGGCGGCGCTGCACGGCCAGTACCACCAGTTCTCGATCCAGCCGAACGGATTCAAAGATCAGAACGATCTGGCTGCCCGGACCGACTGCCTGCGCACCGGTGATCGGTGCGTGACCCTCATGCACACCGCGCCGGCCACCGCCATGGTGTTGGTTTACGCCGACGGAACCTGGAACTATGACCGGGAATTCGACGGCACTTGTGGGCGGGGCCGTGCCACGCATGTGAGAATCGTTGTGCCCTTTGCCCTTCCGCAGCCGCCACAAGACCCGATCACGACGCTGAGCGGAAATGGCCACGAGGACCTCACGGGCGGTTGCCCCAGTACCGACGTCCAGGTGACCTTCACCCGCACCGGCGACTGAGACGGCGCGCTATCGGGTTCAGGAAGTCGTCGCGATGTGCTGACGTGCCCGTGGGCTGAAGTGGAATCGCCGGCCGGTCACCGATTCCGGAATCACCCGGACATAGTGCGATTTCTCTGAATCCGTCCAGGGCAGCAGGTGCGCGCGCTCGGCCTCGGCGATGTCGTCGTCGCTGCGCACCGAACGCGCGGTGCCCTTGACGATCACGCTCCAGCCCTCGGCGATGTTGTGGTCGTCCACCTCGAACACGACGTTGTTGTTGATCGCGGTACTGACCAGCTTGGTCCCGCCGGCGGTCCGGAACAGGATGGTCTTGCGCTGTACGACGTAGTTCACCGGAAAGATCTCAGGGCGCCCGTCGACGGCCGTCACCAACCGGCCCAACGTCATACTCGCCAGCAGCTGCCAGCATTCGTGTGCGGACAGGATGGCGGCGCCGACGTGGTCCTCGCTCTGGTGCGTCATGCCCTCAGACTATTCAACGAGGCCCCACCAGCGCGCCTGCCAAAGGTCCTCTTCTGTCGGTGACCAAAAGCCGTACGGCTCAGGTGACCGCGGTGCCGAAGAGGTGGCCGACCCCGTAGGTGAACGCCAGTCCCGCGGCACCGCCGATGGTCACGCGCAGCACCGCGCGGCGCACGCTGCTGCCGCCGATCCGGGCGCTCAGGGCACCCGCGACAGCCAACGCGATCAACACCGCGACAAACGTCACGGGCACCCGCCAGGCCGCCGGGGGCAAGAGAATCGCCGCCAGCGGAAGCAACGCTCCGCCGATGAAGGAACCGGCCGAGGCCGCCGCGGCGTGCCACGGGTTGGTCAGTTCCTCCGGATTGATCTGCAACTCGGCTTCGGCGTGCGCGGCGAACGCGTCGTGGGCGGTCAGTTCCTTCGCCACCGTCGCGGCGGTCGTGGGCGAAAGACCCTTGGCCTGGTAGATGGCGGTGAGCTCAGCCAATTCCGCCTCGGGGGTGTCCCGCAGTTCGTGACGTTCCTTGTGCAACAGGGCCCGTTCACTGTCGCGCTGACTGGACACCGAAACGTACTCGCCCAGCGCCATCGACACTGCGCCGGCCACCAGACCCGCCAGTCCGGCGGTGAAGATCGGGCCGCGTGCGGCGGTGGCTCCGGCGACACCGACCACGATGCCGGCGACGGAGACCACCCCGTCGTTGGCGCCGAGCACCGCGGCCCGCAGCCAGTTCAACCTGCCGGACGCACCTTCGCGGTGCGGCTCGGACGGATGATGTCCTCGTTGATCCCCAAGTCGGCTCTGCTGTTCGTCGTCAACCACGGGGTAAAGCCAACAACACCGACGCGAGTACCGCCAGCAAGCCCAGGCTCACCAATCCCGTCGCAACAGGCGCCGCACCCAGAACACCACGGCGCCCAACGCGAGGAAAGCGGCGCCCGCGATCACCGATGTCACCGGCAGGGCGAAGGCCACCACGATGCAGCCCAGCGCCCCGAACACCGGAACGACCTTGGGCAGAGCACCCTCCTGTGGCCGCAGCGTGAAGGCGGATGCGTTGGCGATCGCGTAGTAGGCCAGCACCGCGAACGACGAGAAACCGATCGCGCCACGCAGATCGACCGCGGCGGCCAGTGCGGCGGCCACCACTCCGACCGCGATCTCGGCGCGATGCGGCACCGCGTACCGCGGATGCACCGCGTCGAGCTGGTGCGGAAGATGGCGGTCGCGTGCCATCGCCAAGGCGGTCCGTGACACCCCCAACAGCAGCGACAGCAGGGAACCGAGCGCCGCGAGCACCGCACCGACAGCGACGACCGGCACCAGCCAGCCCGCGCCCGCCACCCGCACCGCATCCACCAGGGGCGCGGCAGTCGAGGCGACCCGCCGCGGTCCGAGCACTGTCAGCACGGCGACCGCGACGCCGGCGTACACCACCAGCGTGATCGCCAGCGCGATCAGAATGGCGCGCGGGATGGTTCGGGCCGGGTCACGAACCTCCTCGCCCAAGGTGGCGATCCGGGCATAGCCGGCGAACGCGAAGAACAGCAGTCCAGCCGACTGCAACACGCCACCCGGCGAAATGCCCTGCACCGTCGTAAGATTCGCGGCGAGATCAGGCGCTGCGGAGCCGAACGCGGCCACCGCGACGGCTGTCACGACGGCCGCCAGCACGAGCAACACCGTGGCGACGATGCTCCGTGCCAGCCACGTCGACTTCTGTACGCCGAGGTAGTTGACGAGGGTGAGGGCCAGCACCGAGATCACCGCGACCGCGTGCGCGTGGGCAGGCCAGGCGTACGTCCCGACGGTGAGAGCCATCGCCGCGCAGGAGGCGGTCTTGCCGACGACGAAGCCCCAGCCCGCAAGATATCCCCAGAACTCGCCCAACCGCTCGCGGCCGTAGACGTAGGTACCGCCCGACGCGGGATACAGCGCCGCCAACCGCGCCGACGAACTCGCGTTGCAGTACGCCAGCACACCGGCCGCCGCCAGGCCGATCAACAAGCCGGCCCCGGCGGCCCGCGCCGCCGGCGCCAGCGCCGCGAAGATGCCGGCGCCGATCATGGAACTAAGGCCGATCACCACCGCGTCGCCGACTCCGAGGCTGCGTCGCAGCCGATTCGAAGTCGGGCCGTCGCTCGTCACCCGGCCACGCTATCCCGCCGCGGCGAGCAACTCCTCGAAGGCGTTGTCCATGCACTGGGCGTAGTGGGCGGGATCGGGCAGCGTGTCGCGGTCCGCGGTGGCGCTGATCGACAGGATCCCGTTGTAGCTGGCCACGACATGGCAGAGGTTCAAGCCGCCGATCAGCGGGCCGAGGCCGGCGGCGCGCAGCAGCCGGGCCCCGCGGAAGAAGATCGGATCGGGGGGACCCGGGACGTTGGTGACGGTCGTGTTGGCGACGGTGGGCCCCGAGAAGGGAAGCACGCTGGCGGCCTTGGCGGTGACCCCGAGCAGGGCCGTCGGCAGGGTCGCCACCAGTTCCAGCATCTGCGTCCTGGTCGTCTGCTCGGCTTCGGAGCGGCTCTGCGCGGTCGACTCGGCGATGGCGGTCAGCCGTTCGAGCGGATCGGCGATGTCGGTTGCCAACGTCTGCAGCCGGCCGGCCAGCATGTTCCCCTTACCGCTGGTATCGCCGGACTCGCGCAGGGAGATCGGGCACGCCGCGACGAGGGACTCCTCGGGAAGCTCGTCGTGCCCGGCCAGGTACCGGCGAAGGGCGCCACCGACGTAGGCGAGGGCCACGTCGTTGACGGTCGCGCCGGGAACCCGCGCCTTGATCTTCTTGAAGTCGGCGAGGTCGTGGAACCGGGCTTCGAAAACGCGATGCGGCGACGCCGTCTCGTTGAAGCGGGTCCTCGGTGCGAACGAGGGCCGGCCACCGTCGGCGACTCTGCTCACCAGGCCACCGGCCAGTTTGCCGGGCAGCCCGGCCAGCCCGCGGACCAGCTGCGGAGCACTCGACAGCACGACTTTGCCGGCCCGCACCGGGTACAGCGCCGCATTGACCGCCGTTCGGGACAGCAGGTCTGACGTCGAGGGCAGCGGGGCCGGGCGCCAGGGCCGGTCCGGGCCCGGCGGGCGTGGGCTGTCGGCGGACAGGTCGTGCAACGCCGCGATCATCTGGACGCTGGCCATCCCGTCCACTGCGCAGTGGTGCAGTTTCAGCGCCATGGCAAACGAGCCCGCGGGAACGCCGGGCACGGCGTTGAGCCCCTCGATGACCGTGATCTCCCACGGCGGACGGCGCAGGTCGATCTGCCGGGCGTGCAGCCGGGCGACCTGGATGCACAGCTGCCGCCAGTCTCCCGGCTGTGGTAGCCCGATATGGCGCACGTGATATTCGAGGTCGAAGTTCGGGTCCTCCACCCAGTACGGCATGTGCAGGCCGCCCGGAAGCTCGGTCAGCCGCCGGCGGAAGACATCGGCCAGATGCAGCCTGGCGTCCAGTTCCTCCAAGATGCCCTTGAACGTCACCTTTCCGCCCGGTGCGGTGGACGGGTCGTAGATCAACAGCATTTGAATCTGCAACGGCGTGGCCGGGCCTTCGGCCCGCAGCATCATGTCGTCACTCCAACTCAACTGCTGCACGTCAAGCCCCCTTCGCGCTTCGCGTCTCACGTTCGCAACCAATGCTGCGCCACCGTTGACGCGTGCGTAACAAGATCGCCATCGAACCTACCTACGGTGAGGCGGTCTAGCGTCCGTCGGCGATGAGTCACGGACCCCCCTCAAAGCACGATAATGATAGGAACTCCATTGAGCGGAAACGCGGTCCGCCTGCAGGCGATCAACAATGTCGAGGCATATGTACCCCCGGCGATCAGTTTTGTACCGGGTGAAGCTCCGGGCGAGATCTTCGGCTCCAATGTCTTCACCAAGGCCGAGATGCAGGCGCGGCTGCCGAAATCGGTCTTCAAGTCGATCGTGGCCACCATCGAGAAGGGTGCTCCGCTCGACCCCGCCGTGGCCGACACGGTCGCGGTGGCGATGAAGGACTGGGCGCTGGAGAAGGGCGCGACCCACTACGCGCACGTCTTCTACCCGATGACCGGCCTGACCGCGGAGAAGCACGACAGTTTCCTGGAGCCGGTCTCCGACGGCGCGACGCTGGCCGAGTTCGCCGGCAAGACGCTCATCCAGGGCGAGCCCGACGCGTCCAGCTTCCCGTCGGGCGGACTGCGCAGCACGTTCGAGGCGCGCGGCTACACCGGTTGGGACGTCACCAGCCCGGCCTACATCCTGGAAAACCCGAACGGCAACACGCTCTGCATCCCCACCGTTTTCGTCTCCATGACCGGCGAGGCGCTGGACTACAAGACGCCGCTGCTGCGCAGCCAGCAGGCCATGGGCATCCACGCCGAACGCATCCTCAAACTGTTCGGGCACCAGGACCTGAACAAGGTCGTGGCTTTCTGTGGTCCGGAGCAGGAGTACTTCCTGGTCGACCGGCACTTCTTCCTGGCGCGGCCCGACCTGATCAACGCCGGGCGGACCGTGTTCGGCGCCAAGCCGCCCAAAGGCCAGGAGTTCGACGACCACTACTTCGGTGCGGTGCCGGAGCGGGTCCTGGGCTTCATGATGGACACCGAGCGGGAGCTGTTCAAACTCGGCATTCCGGCCAAGACCCGGCACAACGAGGTGGCCCCGGGTCAGTTCGAGGTGGCCCCGATGTTCGAACGGGGCAACATCGCCTCCGACCATCAGCAGCTGCTGATGACGATCTTCAAGACGATTGCCAAGAAGCACGGCATGGAATGCCTGTTCCACGAGAAGCCGTTCGCCGGCGTCAACGGCTCTGGCAAGCATGTCAACTTCTCGCTGGGCAACTCCGAGCTCGGTTCGCTGCTGGTTCCGGGCGACACCCCGCATGAGAACGCACAGTTCCTGGTGTTCTGCGCCGCCGTGATCCGCGCCGTGCACAAGTTCGCTGGGCTGCTTCGAGTTTCGGTCGCCTCGGCCACCAACGATCACCGGCTGGGTGCCAACGAGGCGCCCCCCGCGATCATCTCGATCTTCCTCGGTGAACAGCTCGCCGACGTGTTCGAGCAGATCGCCAAGGGCGCGGCAACGTCGTCAAAGGGCAAGGGCACCATGATCATCGGTGTCGACACGCTGCCGCCGCTACCCACCGACGCCGGCGACCGCAACCGCACCAGCCCGTTCGCCTTCACCGGCAACCGATTCGAGTTCCGCGCACCCGGGTCGGGACAGACAGTGGCGGTGCCGATGATCGTACTGAACACCATCATGGCCGACTCGCTCGACTACATGGCCACGATCCTCGAGAAGGCCGTCGAAGACGGCGAGGACTTCGACGCCGCGGTGCAGAAATTGCTCACCGATGTCATCACCGAGCACGGCGCGGTGGTGTTCAACGGTGACGGGTATTCCGAGAACTGGCAGATCGAGGCGGCCGAGCGCGGATTACCCAACCTCAAAACAACATTGGACGCTATCCCGGAGTTGATCAAGCCGGAAGCGGTGGAGATTTTCGAAAAGTATGGAGTCTTCAACGAGCGTGAGTTGCACAGCCGCTACGAGGTGCGCTTGGAGCAGTACGCGCTGACCATCGCGGTGGAGGCGAAGCTGGCGCTGGAGATGGGCACGACGGTCATTCTGCCCGCGGCCCTGCGCTACCAGACGGAGCTCGCCCAGAACGTCGCCACCTTGAAGGCAGCCGGTGTCGAACCCAACACCGCTGCTTTGCAGGCGGTTTCGGCTCCGCTCGCGGACCTGACCTCTGCGCTGGCGACGTTGAAGGCGGCGTTGTCGGACCACTCGGCGAGCACCGCGCTGGAGGAGGCCACCCACGCCCAGAAGGAGCTGCTGCCGGCGATGGAGGCGGTGCGGGCGGCGACTGACGCACTGGAAGGCATTGTGGCAGATGACCTTTGGCCGTTGCCCACTTACCAGGAGATGCTCTACATCCTCTGAGAGACCGTCGTCGGGCGTGAGGGCCGGCCGCAACAGCGGACCTGGTGATTCCCGGCCCTCACGTCCGGCGACTCGTGTCATCCCAGGTGGTAGGCGTCATCGGGACGGCCGGCGAGTCGCTGAAAGAGCTGCCGGCGAGCGTGGCCAATCCGGCGGCGTCTATGCCGGATACCGTTGCGGTTGCGGTGAATCCGAAGGATCCTGCCCCGGCGCTGGAGTGTCCGGCCGGCGGTTCCGGCGGCGCCGCGGGCTCCTCGATGGTCAGAAACTCGTCGCGGTAGCCACGGCTGTCGACGGTGCCGCGACGGCGCCGGCGGGGCGCAACGGCACCTCTGGCATCGGCCGCGGCGGACGTGGCGATCTGCGCCCCAGGGGCACTCGCTGCCGCCTTGGTGCGCAGAGCGGGACCGAGCGTCGGGCCGGCGCCGGGACCCGGGCCGACGAGATAGGCGACACCAGGGGCGGGCGCAGGTGCGGGCGCGCCGGCAGGAGCGGGAGCAACCGGCGTCTGCGGGGCAGGGGCAGCGCCGGGTGCCGCTGCCGCACCCGCCGTCAGGGGCGCGGTGATGCCGGCGACGGGCACGACGCGTTCGGCGGCCGCGACGGGTGCTTCGGCGCCGGCCTCGGCGGCGACGGCGGGGAGGGCGCACAACGTGGAGAGGCCGAGCGCGAGCGGGATCGCGGCGAACCCGGGCGCCGCGACCACGGTATAGATGGGAGAGCCCAACAGCGCGAACGTTGCGGCGTAGGCGAACACGTAGATCAGCGGGAGCCAGGTGGTCAACGCGGCAGCCGGGTTGGTGGCGAAGTCGGTGATGATCTGCACCACCGTGCCGAACGGATTGGTAACCAGGCTTTTGAGAACCCGGTACATGCTCGAGAAATGTTCGGACCAGGCCAGCGCTTCTTCGATGGGATCGGTGGGAGGCAATTTGGCCGGTTCCGCGGTGCCGATCGGTGGCGAAGCGTCCGTGGGCGTCACCGAAGTGACCGCCGATGACGAAAGTGCCTGGTACACAGTCATCGTCGTGGCCGCCTGAATCCACATGCGGACATAGTCGGCTTCGTTGAGCGCGATCGGGATCGTGTTGAGCCCGAAGAAGTTCGTCGCGACCAGTACGCCGTGCATCGCATGGTTTGCGGCCAGTTCGGCCATGGTCGGCATCGCCGCCAATGCCGCGGTGTACGCGGCGGCGGCCAACTCGTGTTGGGCGGCTGCGTTTGCGCTCTTGGCGCTCGCGCGCGTCAGCCAGTCCAGATACGGCACGTGGGCGGCGGCGTATCGCGACGCCGTCTGACCGTCCCACACTCCGCCCTGCACGGTGGCCAGCACGGTGGTCAGTTCGGTTGCCACCACGGCGAACTCGGTGCTGAGCGTCTGCCACCCCGACGCTGCGGCCAGCACGGCGCCGGGTCCCGGACCGCTGCTCAACAGGCTCGAATGCAGTTCGGGGGGTGTCGCCATCCATACGGTCATCGGGTGCCTCGCTGTCCTCGCCGCTCTCGTTGTCTGAACTATGGGTAACCTAACCTAACTTAGGGTGCCCTATCTATAGTTCCGGGCAACTGCTCGGACGCCTCTTTGCCGCTCGGCCCGGCAAAGCACGCCTGGTGCTTGCCGAAACCATTAGCCTTATGCCTGGCACGCCACCGCGTACTCGTGTCCGGCGCAGGTCATGGTCGGAGGCGCGAAGGCGCTTCGGATCGGATTGCTGTGCGAAAGGCGGGTGGGAAGTCGGCGATGGGTGACACGTCCGAAGGTTCGCGGGTGGGGACGCAGTTCGGGCCGTACCGCTTGCGGCGCCTGGTAGGGCGGGGCGGCATGGGTGACGTGTACGAGGCCGAGGACACCGTGCGCGAGCGTGTCGTCGCCCTGAAGCTGATGTCGCAGTCGCTGTCGCAGGACCCGGTCTTTCGCTCCCGGATGCAGCGGGAGGCCCGCACGGCCGGACGTTTGCAGGAACCGCATGTCGTGCCGATCCACGATTACGGCGAGATCGACGGTCAGCTGTATGTGGACATGCGCCTGATCGACGGCAAAGACCTGGCCGCCATCTTGAAGCGCTACGGACCCCTCACCCCGCCGCGCGCCGTGGCGGTCATCCGGCAGATCGGCGCCGCACTGGACGCGGCACACGCCGCGGGGGTGACGCATCGTGACGTCAAACCGGAGAACATCCTGGTCAGCGGGGACGACTTCGCGTACCTGGTCGACTTCGGCATCGCCAGCGCGGGTTCGGACGAGAAGCTGACCCAGATCGGCAGCACGGTGGGAACTCTCTACTACATGGCTCCGGAGCGCTTCGGCGAGGCCGAAGTGACTTACCGGGCCGACATCTACGCGTTGGCCTGTGTGCTGTATGAGTGCCTGGCCGGCACCCCGCCCTACCGGGGCGACCAGCTCAGCGTGATGGGCTCACATCTCAATCAGCCGGTTCCGCGGCCCAGCGTGGCGCGTCCGGGCATCCCGGCGGCCTTCGACCAGGTCATTGCCCGGGGTATGGCCAAGGATCCGGCGGACCGTTACCCCACCTGCGGAGACCTGTCGGCCGCGGCGTATGCGGCGCTGGCGACGCCCGACCAGGATCGGGCGGCGGACATCCTTGAACGCAGTCAGGTCGGGAAGCTGCCGCCACAGTTCGCCGGTCAGACACCCGGAAGTTTCCCGGCTGCCGCGCAGCCCGCGATGCCACCGGGAACACCCTGGCCGGCGCCTCCGGCACCGATGCCGGGAACGCAGCCCGCCGCCCAGGGTGGCCCCGCGCCGGGGCAGTGGGCTCCCACGCACGGCTGGGCAGCCACGCCCGCGGGCACCACCGGAGTACCCCCGTGGGGCCAACCGCAGCAGTCGCGGGGGACCGGCCTGCTGCGTAAGCCGTGGCTTTGGGCGGGTCTGGCGATCGCCGTGATCGTTGCGGTCGCGGGCGGGCTGATCATCGGTTTCTCCCACCCCAAGCATTCAGCCTCGCCGTCGAAATCCTCCACGCCGCCGCCGGCCCCGGATGCCGTGCAACTCAATGTGCTCAATGACGGCGTGTTCATCGGCAGCTCCGCGGCCGTCGCGACGATCGACGTCTTCAACGAACCGATCTGCCCGCCGTGCGGCGCGTTCATCAGGTCCTACGCCAGCGACATCGACACCGCGGTCAACAACAAGAAACTCGCGGTGCGCTACCACCTGCTCAACTTCCTCGACGAGCAGTCACACACCAAGAATTACTCGACCCGCGCCGTGGCTGCATCGTATTGTGTTGCGGCGCAGAATGACCCGAAGGTGTACACCGGCTTCTACTCCGCTCTGTTCGGCAGCGACTTCCAGCCACAGGAGAGCGCTCCCGCCGACCGAACCGACGCGGAACTGGCGCACCTCGCCCAGACCGTCGGGGCCAACAGCACCGCGACCAACTGCATCAAGTCGGGCGCCGACCTCGGGACCGCCCAGACCAAGGCCAACAACGCCAGTGCGTCGCTGGCCGGGTTCAATGCCAACGGCACACCGTTCGTGTGGGACGGCAGCAGCGGCGTGGACCTGCAGAATCCCAACTGGCTGACGAAACTGATCGGATGATCCGATGACGGAACGCATTGACACCGAACGCACCATCGCGGCTCCCGCCGCGCAGATCTTCGCGCTGCTCTGTGAGCCGCGCGGGCATGTCGCGATCGACTCGTCGGGGATGCTGCAGGACGCCGAAGGTGACCCGGTGAGGGCTGTCGGCGACACGTTCGTGGTCCACATGGACCGCGAGTCGTTGAACGACTTCCCGCAACTGGGGAAGTACGACGTCACGGTCGAGATCACCGAGTTCGAGCAGGACCGGCTGATCGCCTGGACCATCCTGGGGCAGATCCGCCCCCAGATCGGCCATGTCTACGGCTATCGTCTGGAGCCCACCGACGACGGCGCGGGCACCGTGGTCACCTCGTTCTACGACTGGTCGAACATCGACCAGCAGTGGCGCGACGCGGGAATCTTTCCGGTCATCTCCGAAGGCGCGCTTCGAGCGACGCTGGGCATCCTGGACCGGACCGTACGGGGGCGCGCCGGACCCGGTTGACGGACGCTGTCGGAGGTGTTCGGTAGGGTCCTCCGCGTGACGCCGACAGCAACCATCAAATCCGTAAATGCCCGTCTCGCTGAGGAACTGGCGGTTGAGCTGCCCCAGGTGACCGCCGCGGTCAAGCTGCTCGACGAGGGCGCCACCGTGCCGTTCATCGCCCGTTACCGCAAAGAGGCCACCGGAAGCCTTGACGACGGGCAGCTCCGCCTGCTCGAGGAGCGGCTGCGGTACCTGCGGGAGCTGGACGAACGCCGCGCCGCCGTGCTCGCGTCGATCGCCGAACAGGGCAAGCTGACCGACGAGTTGAAGGCCGCGCTGCTCTCGGCGGACACCAAGGCCCGGGTCGAAGACATCTATCTGCCGTACAAGCCCAAGCGCCGGACCAAAGCACAGGCCGCGCGGGAAGCGGGCCTCGAGCCGCTGGCCGACCGGCTGGTCGGCGACCCGGCACAGCTCCCCGAAACGGCCGCCGCCGACTTCGTCGGTGACGAGTTCCCGGATGTTGCTGATGCCGCGGCGGCCCTGGAGGGTGCACGGCACATCCTGATCGAACGCGCCGCTGAGGACGCCGAACTGGTCGGCGCGATTCGTGAGACGTTCTGGGGGCGGGCCACGCTGCGCACCACGCCGTGGTCCGAGGAAGCGGCGAAAAGTCCTGAAGCGCAGAAGTTCCGCGATTACTTCGACTTCTCCGAGTCGCTCGAGAGTATGCCGTCCCACCGGGTGTTGGCCGTGCTGCGCGGCGAGAAGGAGAAGGCGCTGGCGTTCAGCTTCGACGGCGGGCCCGACGATGTCTACGAGGCCATGATCGCGCGAACCCTCGATGTCGACCTGTCTGTCAAGGCCGCGGTGCCACCGGCCCAGCGATGGCTGGCCACCACCGTCAACCTCGCCTGGCGGGCCAGGCTGATGTTCTCCGCGACGGTCGACGCGCGCATGCGGTTGCGGCAGCGGGCGGAAGAGGAAGCGGTGGCGGTATTCGCCAGAAACCTCAAGGACCTGCTGCTGGCGGCACCGGCGGGGGCGCGCACCACGTTGGGCCTCGATCCCGGTTTCCGGACCGGTGTGAAGGTGGCCGTGGTCGACGGCACCGGCAAGGTGCTCGACACCTGCGCCATCTACCCGCACCAACCCCAGCGGCAATGGGATGCCGCCAAGGCGGCTCTCGCCGCGCTGGTCGCCCGGCACGGCGTCGAGCTGATCGCGGTGGGAAACGGTACGGCCTCGCGTGAGACCGATGCGCTGGCAAGCGAATTGATCGCCGATATCCGGGCAGCCGGGGGCGGCTCGATCCGGGTCCCGGCGAAAGCAATGGTGAGCGAGGCGGGCGCATCGGTGTATTCCGCCTCGGCCTACGCCGCGCACGAACTGCCCGACCTCGACGTCACCCTGCGCGGCGCGGTGTCGATCGCCCGGCGCCTGCAGGACCCGCTCGCGGAACTGGTGAAGATCGAGCCGAAATCCATCGGCGTCGGGCAGTACCAACACGATGTGACACCCGGGATCCTGGCCCGCAGTCTGGACGCGGTGGTCGAGGACGCGGTGAACGCCGTCGGCGTGGATCTCAACACCGCCTCGGTGCCGCTGCTGGCCCGAGTCTCCGGCATCTCCGAATCGCTGGCGGAGGCCATAGTCGCGCACCGCGACCACACCGGCCCGTTCGCGAACCGGCGAGCGCTGCTGGACGTTCCCCGCCTCGGGCCCAAGGCATTTGAACAGTGCGCGGGCTTCCTGCGAATCCGTGGCGGTGACGATCCGCTCGATGCCTCGGGTGTGCACCCGGAGGCCTACCCGGTGGTGCGGCGGATCCTGGACCGCTCGGGCGTCACATTGGCGGAGATCATCGGCGACGAACGTGCGTTGCGCAAGCTTCGCCCCGCCGACTTCGCTGACGACAGGTTCGGTATTCCCACGGTGACCGACATTCTGGCCGAACTGGAAAAGCCGGGCCGCGACCCGCGTCCGGCCTTCACCTCCGCGACGTTCGCGACCGGCGTCGAGAAGGTCGCCGACCTCAAGCCGGGCATGGTGCTGGAAGGCGTGGTCACCAATGTGGCGGCTTTCGGCGCCTTCGTCGACGTCGGCGTGCATCAGGACGGTCTGGTGCACATCTCCGCGATGGCCGACCGCTATGTGTCGGATCCGCACGAGGTGGTTCGCTCCGGCCAGGTGGTGCGGGTGAAGGTGATGGAGGTCGACGTTGAACGTCAGCGCATCGGGCTGAGCCTGCGCCTGGGCGATCAGCCGCAGCGCGACAAGCGGCCGGATCGAACGGCAGCGTCCCGTCCCGGGGGCAAAAGCTCACCGCAGCAACGAAATTCGCAGCACTCCGGGAATTCCCGGCGCAGGGCGCCCGAGCCGTCGGGCAATTCGATGGCGCAGGCCCTGCGGGACGCGGGCTTCGGGCGGTGAACTCCGACGCGTAGTACTACTCATCCGGCGGTCCGGCCGGCTGGGCATGCTGGACGAATGCCCCTCGCTACTTCCCTGCCTGATCCTGCTGTGCTCGCATCCGACCGCAAGCGCGACCGTGCCGTTGACGTCGCGCGCCTGACCGCTTTGGTCGTGGTGATGTTCGGGCACTGCGCGCTGTTGCTGGCCACCATCGATTCCGGTGGCATCCGGATCGGCAACCTGCTCGGAGCCATTCCTGCAATCGCGCCCGTGACCTGGGTGGTTCAGGTGATGCCGTTGTTCTTCCTGGCCGGTGGCGCCGCGGGCGCCTACGGCTGGCATTCCGGCTCGGCCTGGGGTTCGTGGTTGTTCGCCCGGGCGCAGCGCCTGTGCCGGCCGGTGTTCTGGTACCTGGCGGCGTGGACGCTGGCGCTGGTGGTGGTGCGGCTCACGGTCGGGGACGAATCCGCCGACGGCCTCGGACGCGAGTGCGTGGCGCTGCTGTGGTTTCTCGGCGTCTACCTGGTGGTACTGGCTTTCGTCCCGGCGTTGACCCGGTTGCGGTCGGGACGGGCGGCAGTGCTGACCGTGGTGGGTCTGCTCGTGGCCGCGTACGTGGTCGACAGGATCCGTTTCGCGGTGGGAACACCCGAGTCCGGTGTCGCCAACTTCCTGGTCGTCTGGTTGATTCCGGTGGTGATCGGGGTTGCCTACGCCCGTGGGCTGACCAGCGTTCGGGCGGCGGTGGCCGCCGCGGTTTCGGCGCTCACCGCGCAGGTCGCGCTCGCTCTCGCCGGCACGTATGAGGTTTCGCTGGTGGTGACCGGCGCGGAGAAGGTGTCGAACGTGTCGCCGCCGACGCTGTTGCTGGCGTTGCACTGCACCTGGATGTCGTGTGCCTTCGTGGCCGCCGCGGCGCCGATCCGCCGCTGGGCACAACGTCCCAGGGTCTGGCGCGCTGTCGCGGTGGGCAACGGGGGAGCGATGACGTTGTACCTGTGGCACATTCCGGCGATCGCGATCGCCGCCGTCGGTCTGAATGCCGTGGGCCTGGACGCCTATGACGTGCACGCCCCGGGGTTCTGGGCGCTGCTCGCTCTGCGGGGGGTGGTTTTCGCCGCCGTCATGGCTTTGATGTTCCGGCTGCTCTCGCCCCTGGAGCACCGGCGCCTGCCCTGGTGGGACGCGCCGGTCCGGATCGCGGGGATCGGCACCACGGTCGCCGGGGGGTTGATCTGCATTGCCGGGATTGCCCTGGTGCTGATGGCCAAGAACGGTCTGGCCGGTGCTGACGGTTGGGTGGCGCTGGGCGGCTTCCTGGCAGCGGCGGCGGTTGCGCGGGTGGTCAGTCGCGAGCCATCTGCGAGGCCGGCGCTGCCCAGTCGGTCGACACCGTCCGCTGTTTGATCAGCCACGTGCCCTCGGCGGGAACCAGCACGTCGCGGTAGCGCCCGAAATGGTCCAGCCCGACGTGGGTGACCACCGTGAAGTACGACGAGACGTGCGCTTGCTCCGCGGTGAGGTCGGCGAACCGCACGTTGGCCAGGATGTGCCGGACGACGGTTTTGCCGCCTGCACCGGCGGTGGTGGCTACATCGGCCGTCACACCACGCAGAAAACCGGCGATCTCCGTTCTGCCGCGTAGCGACCGCGAGCCGCGTATCTCCAGCAGGCCGTCGACGCAGAACGTCGCGGCGAGGTCGTCGACCCGGCCGGCGTCACCCGACCAGTTGTACCGTGCCAGCGTGTCGCGAATCTGTTCGCGCGCAACGAGTTCCCAGATCTCCACGGTTGTGGCGGCTCACCCGAAGGGACGGTTCTCGCGGATTCCGCGATACATTCCCCAGCGCACGATCAACGGCATCACCACATGCTCGACCGACCACAGCGGGAAGCGGAAGGCATGCCCGGTCGGGAAGAACACCTCCAGCCCGTCGCTCTGAACACCCACCAGCGAACCCCAGCGCCGCCCCGGCGCCTTGAAGGAACGCAACGGGCGGTCGGCGAACAGAGCGCGAATGTTCCGTGCTACCAACCCATCTCCGCGGTTGCGCGCGGAGCTGCGCAGGGGATCGGTCGCCGCCACGTCACCGACCGCGAAGACGTCGGGGTGCCCGGGGACCTGGAGTTGTCGCGTCACCCGCACGAACCCACCCTCGTCGAGCAGTTCCGGGGGCAGCCAGTCGGTGTTGGGGCGCACCCGGCCGATCGCCCACAGCACGGCGTCGGCCACCGCCGGTGTCTGGCCGGTGCTCCAGCGCACCGGCTCGCTGGTGATCTCGTCGCCGGTGAAGTCGTCGGTGATCACGGCCCGATGCCCGGGATGCAGGCCCACGCCGAGTTCGGCCAGCCGACCGGCGACGCGTTTCCAGATCCGCGGATGGTACTCACCCAGCGGCCGCTCCGCGGGAAAGTACAGGTCGATCTGCTTGTCCGGCCACGTGGTGGCGATGTTGACGGCGCTGCTGACCGCCGCCGCGCCACCGCCGATGACGATCACCGATCTGGCCGTTGCGACCTGCTCATGTGCCGCGTAGAGGCCGGCACCTATCTCGGCCGCGGACCGCAGAGACGGCTCACGCCAAAAACCGTTGCTGACGCCGGTGGAGATGACCAGGGCGTCATACGGCTCGGCGATCGGCGTGCCATCCTCACGGCGGCCGAACACTTTCCGCCCGTCGAGGTCGACTCCGGTCAGCTCGGCCTGCACCGTCCGGACCCGGTCCAACTTGCGGAACCTGTCGAACGGAATCCAGTAATCCCTTGCCCAATCGTCGGGGCGGGCGAGCCGGACGCCGAGTTCCTGGCCACTGACCAACCCGGGTTTGGCCGAGATCCCAATCACTTCGAAGTGTGGCGCGAGGTGAATCGCGGCCAGCACGCCGACGTCGCCCAGACCCGCGATCACGACCCGCTTGCGGCTCATGCCACCACTTTCCGCGGCGGTCGCGGCACGAAGCGCGACACCCGATCGATGACGCGCTGGTATTCGGGGCGACGGGCCAAGCTGCGTGTCTCCATCATCGGAATACTGGCGCCGAGGAACATGGCCAGCATCGCCGCCGCTCCGACGAACAACCACCACCAATCCGACGGTGCAGCCGCCACACCGAACAGCGCGAGGGAGAACCAGAAGCCGAACTCGCCGAAGTAGTTCGGATGCCGCGACCAGCTCCACAGCCCGCGGTCCATGGCCGCACCGGCGCGGGCCTCTCGGACAAACCGGTGCATCTGCACATCGGCCACGAGTTCAAGGGTGACCGCGGCCAACCCGATCACGAAAGCGAGGAGCGTGAGCCAGCGGATACCGGTGCCGGGGCGGGTCACGCAGACGTAGACCGGCAGCATGCCCGCGAACACCTGCAGCGTGGGGATGAGGTGGATGGCGGCCAGGTCGACGACGAATTCCCAGCGCCCCGCCCGCTCCTTGAACATCGGGTAGCGCCAGTCCTCGTGGTGCAAGCCGGGAAATCCGTAGACCCAGTTCGCGGTCAAGCGCACCGCCCACACCATGATCACCACGACCACCAGCCAGCAACGCAGTTGGTCGACTCCGGCCCCGGCCTGGCTCCACCAGTACAACACCAGCAGCGGTGGTATGACGCTCCAATACGCGTCGTAGAAACTGGAATTGCGATAGCGGCGGCTGAAGGCGAAGACCACCAAGGTGGCCAGCACGTCGGCGATGAAAGTGTCCAGCCACAGACGTCCGGTTCGCGGGCCCCAGGCCAGCCAGCCGGCAGCCGCACCGATCGCGATCACATACGCGAGGGTGACGAGTGTCAGCGATCTCGCTTTGCCCACCGGCTTCGTCATGACACTGAGTTCATCTCTGCCACTGCGCTTTTCGGCAGACATGCGTCATCCGGGTCTCCTTCAGCGCATGGCCCGGTTGGCCCGGGCGCCCGGCCACGGTAGGCAAAACTGTAACACGTTCTACCAACGCGACCGAGGGCCTCCGTCAGGGGGTGGGGGACTCGTGGGTGACGGCTCGGTAGCCCCGGGCGCCCGCCCGGTCGACCGCGGCTTTGACCACGCCGAATATCAGTCCCTGCAGGCCGGCGCCGATCAGGGCGGAGCGGGTGGAGTTGCTCAGATCCTTCGGATCGGGCGGCGCCTGGTCGTCGTCGCTGAACCGTTTCCAGACCTGACTGAAAACGGCGCCGGCCAACAGGCCGCCGGTGACACTGGTGGCCATCGACAGCGGAAGGTACAGGGCTTTGGACTTTGCGCTCATCACTGTCCTTTGGTCGTGCGGTTTGTTGTTACCGGTGTTCCCCATCCGGCCGCTGTCCAAAGCCTCGACCCGAAGCCGGCGCCTAGGCTTTGTCGACTTTGCCGGCGACCTGGGTGGCCAGCTTGACCCCGGCGTCGCCCGGGTCCTTCGGCCCACATCCGCTGACGTCGATCACGACGTTGTTGCGCACGGTCAGGGCCCGCTGACAGGCTCCGCCGACCGGGGTGCCGTTGTCCGTCGTGCTCACCGAGATGGTGGTGGTCAGCACGCCGTTGGACGAATTGACCTGTCCCACTTTCCAGGTGATCTCAGCACCGCCGGGGTCGGCGGGCACGACGAGCGTGCGGTCCGCGCAGGCCGGCCAGGCTTTGGTTGACGCCTCGAAGAAAGCCTTCGCCTCGGTCGCCGACGGGAACACCACCAGGTACTGCACGGCCTCGGGGTCCATGTCCTTCGATCCCGGGGTGGCCGGTGACGCGCCGTCATCGCGACCGAGCGCCGCGGTGAATCCACTGCCTGCGTACACCGGATTCTCGCCCGGGCCGTAGGCGTAGAGGCACTCCGCGGGCCATTTCCAGCCCTGCGGGTACTGCTTGTTGCCGTCGTCCGCCAGCTTGTCGGACTTGTCTCTGGTCGACATTCCGGTGGTGCCCATGGTGGTGTCGATCTCGGCCGGGGTGAGCAGCAGGTTGGCCAGCGCCGCCTGCGCGACCGGCGGCTTGGACGCCTGCGAACTGGCGGCAGTGGTTGCGGAACTCGACGACGACGCGGTGCCGTGCTCGTTGTCCCCGCCGCACGCGGCGACCAACAACCCGGTGGCGGCGACGGAGGCCGCTGCGATGAGGGAGCGCATAACCTGTCCTTCTTGCTTGTCGTTGATATGCAAGCAATCCGCGACTCCCCGGCGCGCCTGCCGCAGTTGGCGGCCTGAGCATACTGCCGGTTCGGGCCCGGGGGAACAGGTTGGCGAGCGAACGCCCGTTACTCTTCGCGCTGGGTCTGCTCCAGCAACACCACCGCGCGCCCCTCGACCGTGATTTTGCCCTGCGGAGGCAGCGCGTCAGCGTTTTGCACCTGTCCGGTGCCGGCGGCGGTGTCCAGCACCGGCTTCCAGCCGGGCCCGAATTCGTCTGGGGGAAGTACGAATTCGATCGGCTCGTGGTGAGCGTTGAAGCACAGCACGAACGAGTCATCGGTGATGCGCTGTCCCCGGGTATCCGTGCCCGGAATGCCCAGACCGTTCAAAAAGACCGCTACCGACTTGCCGAAGCCAGAATCCCAGTCCTCGTCGCTCATCTCCGAACCGTCGGGCCGGAACCACGAGATATCGGGAAGGCCCTCCGAACCCCGGATGCGGACCGGGGCCCCGGTGAAGAAGCGGCGCCGACGGAAGACGGGGTGGGCGGCCCGGATGGCCGCCACCGCCCGGGTGAACTCGATGAGGTCGCTGTCGGCGTTGTCCCAGTTGATCCAGGTGAGCTCGCTGTCCTGGCAGAAACCGTTGTTGTTGCCGTTCTGGGTGCGGCCCAGTTCATCGCCATGGCAGATCATCGGAACCCCCTGCGACAGAATGGTTGTCGCCAGGAAGTTGCGCTGCTGCCGGGCGCGCAGCGCATTGATCTCCGGGTCGTCCGTGGGGCCCTCGGCGCCGCAGTTCCAGGATCGGTTGTGCGATTCGCCGTCGTTGTTGTCTTCGCCGTTGGCTTCGTTGTGCTTCTCGTTGTAGGACACCAGGTCCCGCAACGTGAATCCGTCATGGGCGGTGACGAAGTTGATGGACGCCACCGGCCGGCGCGCGGTGTGCTCGTAGAGGTCCGCGGATCCGCTGATGCGTGAGGCGAATTCGCTGAGGATGGCGTCCTCGCCGCGCCAGAAGTCGCGGATGGAGTCGCGGAATTTCCCGTTCCACTCGGTCCACTGCGGGGGGAAATTGCCCACCTGGTAGCCACCGGGCCCGACATCCCACGGTTCGGCGATCAGCTTCACCTGGCTGACGATCGGATCCTGTTGCACCAGTTCGAAAAACGCCGAGAGCCGATCGACGTCGTAGAACTCGCGCGCCAGAGTGGATGCCAGGTCGAAGCGGAATCCGTCGACATGCATCTCGGTGACCCAGTACCGCAGCGAATCCATGATCAACTGCAGGGTGTGCGGGTGGCCGACGTTGAGGCTGTTGCCGGTGCCGGTGTAGTCCATGTAGTACTGCTTGTCGTCGTCGACCAACCGGTAGTAGGCGGCGTTGTCGATGCCGCGCATCGACAGCGTCGGGCCCATGTGGTTTCCCTCGGCGGTGTGGTTGTAGACGACGTCGAGGATCACCTCGATGTTGGCCTCGTGCAGCGCGCGCACCATGGCCTTGAACTCCTGGACCTGACCACCGGGGGTGTTGCTGGCGGTGTACTTGAAATCGGGTGCGAAGAACCCGATTGTGTTGTAACCCCAGTAGTTTGACAGCCCCTTCTCGATCAGCGTCGAGTCGTTGGCGAAGTGGTGCACCGGCATCAGCTCGATCGCCGTCACGCCCAGGGTGGTCAAGTGCTCGATGATCGCCGGGTGCGCGATCGCCGAATAGGTGCCGCGGATCCGCTCGGGGATCGCGGGATGGGTCTGGGTGAGGCCTTTGACGTGCGCCTCGTAGATGACGCTGTCGGCGTATTCGTGGCCGGGCGGGCGGTCCACACCCCAGTCGAAGTAGGGGTTGATGACCACCGACTTGGGCATATTGGCCGCGGAGTCCTCGTCATTGCGGCTGTCCGGGTCGCCGAAGTTGTAGCTGAACAACGACTGGTCCCACTGAAACGAACCGTCGATCGCCTTCGAATACGGGTCCACCAGCAACTTGTTCGGGTTGCACCGGTGGCCGTTGGCGGGATCGTAGGGTCCGTGCACCCGGAAGCCGTAACGCTGACCGGGCTGAACGCTGGGCAGGAACGCATGCCAGACGAATCCGTCCACTTCCGGCAGCGCGATCCTGGTTTCCGTGCCGTCGTCGTCGAACAGACACAGCTCGACCCGCTCGGCCACCTCGCTGAACACGGCGAAGTTCGTGCCGGACCCGTCATAGCTCGATCCCAGCGGATAGGCCTTGCCCGGCCACACCTCGGGCCGGTCCTCGGGGTGGCCCGATCCGGCCGCGACCCCCGGCGTCGCGCTCTGCTCCGCGCTGACATTAACCACCGTGCCTCCTGACGTTGACGGATTGACCGAACTGGAACACCGGCGGTCGGCCTCTGTATATCCGTTGCCGGGCCGGACTAAGCATGAGATCGCTCTCAGTCTGGGCAGTGTGCGGCGATGGGCCGAAAAAGGCTCCGTGAAAGTTGGTTTCGCAGTTCGGGGAAGGGTTGCGACACGGTCACGGACACATACCTATTAACTGCTCAGCGGTCACAACAACCTCATTGCTCACTATCGTCACATCAACCCATGCGGACGTCAATTCGCGTCCGGCCAATGGAAAGGTGTGAAATGTCGGCGATTCCTCGCTTCGTTTCGGTATCGCTGGCAGCGACGGCCGCTGTCGGACTTATCCTTCCGATCGGCCTGGTGCCCGGCGCCGCCCCGCAGGCGCATGCGTTGCCCTGTAGCGCGCCCGAAGCGAACGTCCCACCGCCGGCGAACGCGGTGGTGACCAATCCCGGCGGCAAGGTACTGGGCCCCATGAACAAGCGCCCCCGGGGCGCCAACGACCGCGCCCCGCTTCCGCGGCTGGGTCCATTGCAGCGCACGCAACAACCGGGACAGCGCTACTCCGCGCCGATGCAACAGCAGGCACTCGTCCCGGGCGCCAACCCCGCACCCCCGGTTCCCGCTCCACCCGCCGCGGGGCAGCAGCCCGCGGCCGGCCAGCTGGCGCCCGCTCCGGAGGGGGCCGCCGTCCCGCCACCCAACCCGGCTCCGGCACCACCGCCCGGGGCGCCGGAGGCCGACGGCGCCCTCGGCGGCTCCAACACCTCGCTGGTCGAATGGGTGACCGGCCCGGACGGCCCGAACAAGACCCTGGAACGGTTCGGCATCTCCGGAACCGACCTCGGAATCCTCTGGGACAACGGCGATCCCGCCAATCACCAGGTACTCATGGCCTTCGGTGACACGTTCGGCTACTGCGCCGTCAAGGGTGACCAGTGGCGCTACAACGTGTTGTTCCGCAGCAACGACCAAGACCTGTCGCACGGCCTGCACGTGGCCGCCGGCGACCCCAGCAACAGATACGCCGGTTCGCCCACCCAGCAGCCGGGCTTCTCCCGCCAGGTCATCAACAGCATCAAGTACGCCAGGGAAGAAACCGGGATCATCCCGACCGCCGCCATCTCGGTCGGCAAGACCCAGTACATCAACTTCATGTCCATCAAGGACTGGGGCCGCGACGGCGAATGGTGGACGAACTACTCCGGCGTCGCGATGTCCACCGACAACGGCCAGACCTGGTCGGTGTACCCGGGCACGATCCGCGCCAACGGTCCCGACGCGGCGCGGGTTCCGTACGTCGAGGGCAACGAAAACTTCCAGATGGGGGCCTACCTGAAGGGAAGCGACGGCTACCTGTACTCGTTCGGAACCCCGAACGGGCGCGGCGGCGCCGCCCACCTGTCGCGTGTGCAGCCGCGGTTCATCCCGGACCTCACCAAATACGAGTATTGGAACGGCGATTCGAACTCCTGGGTGCCGAACAAACCGTCGGCGGCGACTCCGGTCATCCCGGGCCCGGTCGCGGAGATGTCGGCCCAGTACAACACCTACCTCAAGCAGTACCTGGTGATGTACACCAACGGCGCCAACGACGTGGTCGCCAGGACCGCGCCCACCCCGCAGGGCCCGTACGGCCCGGAGCACCTGCTGGTGTCGAATTTCCAGATGCCGGGCGGCGTCTACGCGCCGATGATGCACCCGTGGACGACGGGCAAGGACGTGTACTTCAACCTGTCGCTGTGGTCGGCATACGACGTGATGCTGATGCACACTTCTCTGGGCTAGAGCGCTCGATCAGGGGTCGACAGGGCGGTTGGTCCAGTCGCGGCCGGCGCGCCGGGAGGACCGGAACCATCCACCCGCTACGCCGGTCCCGCCGTCGGTCGGGATGGTGTGGCCGGTGACGAAGGACGAGAGGTCCGAGGCCAGGAACAGGATGACCCGGGCCTGGTCCTCCGGCAGACCCATCCGCCCGACCGGCACCCATTGCGGCCACCGGCTCTGCTCGTCGGGGGAGAGCCACTGCGAGTAGGGCACCTGCAGGGATTCGGTGACGTCGGGACCGATCGCGTTGACCCGCACACCGTCCCGTCCCACCTGCACCGCCAGGCTGCGGGTGAACGCGATGACGGCCGCCTTGAACGCGGCATAGACCGGGTCCTCCGGGTAGCCGCGCAGGCCCTCCACGGAGGAGACGTTGACGATCGCGCCGGCCTGCCGGTCGACCATCATCGGCAGAAAAGCCCGGGTGACCAGAAAGACGTGGTGCAGGTTCACCCGGTAGAGCTCGTCCCACAACTCGGGGCCGGTGCCGGCGAAGTTGCCGGGATGCCGCACCCAGTGCCCGACGTTGTTCACCAGCACGTCGATCCCGCCGTACCCGTCACGCACTGTCGCCGCCAGCGCCGCGACCTGATCGGGCTCCCGCACGTCGGTCACCACCGCCAGAGCCGGGTCGCCGATCTGGGCCGCCGTCCGCTGCGCACGCTCACCGTCGATATCGGCGATGATCACCCGAGCGCCGTGCTCGGCGAACAGCCGCGACGTCGCCGCGCCGATGCCGCCTGCCCCACCGGTGACCACCGCGACACGACCGGTCAGCAATCCACTTCCGTGCGCCATGGTCCTATCTTCTGCCGAAGCTGACAGGATGCTCCAGGTGACCCGACCCAACTTTCTGGTGATTGTGGCCGACGATCTCGGCTTCTCCGATCTCGGCGCCTTCGGCGGTGAGATCGAGACCCCCAACCTGGACCGGCTGGCCTATCAAGGCATCCGGTTCACCGACTTCCACTCGGCGCCGGCTTGCTCGCCGACCCGGGCGATGCTGCTCACCGGGACCGACCACCACGTCGCGGGCATCGGCACCATGCTGGAGGTGTCAGTTCCCGGCTTCCAGGGTGCGCCGGGCTATGAAGGCTATTTGAACGACCGCGTGGTCGCGCTGCCCGAACTGCTGCGTGACGCCGGCTACCTGACGTTGATGTCGGGCAAGTGGCATCTCGGCGCCACCATCGAAAGGTCGCCGTGGGCCCGCGGTTTCGAGCGTTC
This sequence comes from Mycobacterium sp. Z3061, assembly GCF_031583025.1. NCBI lineage: Bacteria > Bacillati > Actinomycetota > Actinomycetes > Mycobacteriales > Mycobacteriaceae > Mycobacterium > Mycobacterium pumcae. The sequence continues at coordinate 3,341,989 of NZ_CP134062.1, forward strand.
GTTCGCGCTGTTGCCGGCAGGCGCCAGCCACTACGGAGGTGGCGGAGGCGGATTCCTCGCTGTGCCAACGCTCTACACCGAGGACGACCACTTCGTCACCGTTGGTGAGGACTTCTACTCGTCGGACTACTACACCGACACGCTGCTGCGCTATCTACGTGAACGTTCCCCCGAAGACGAGCGACCGTTCTTCGCCTACCTGCCGTTCCAGGCTCCGCACTGGCCGCTGCAGGCACCCGACGAATCCATCGCGCCATACCGCGGCCGCTACGACGCCGGCCCGGACGTGCTGCGCGAGCAGCGGCTGGACGCACTGAAGCGGTTGGGCCTGTGCCCACCCGATGTCGAGGCGCATCCCGTGGTTGCCGACGGCGCGCCGGAGTGGGACGACATGACCGACGACGAGCGGGCGCGCTCGGCGCGCAGCATGGAGGTCTATGCCGGGATGGTGGACCGGATGGACTGGAACATCGGCCGCGTCGTCGACTACCTCTCCGAGACCGGTGAATTGGACAACACCGTGGTGATCTTCCTGTCGGACAACGGTGCTGAGGGCGCGATCGTCGAGGCGATGCCGCTGCGCGGCCCGCAGATCGCCGCGCAGATCGAAAAGTACTGCGACAACAGCCTGGACAACCTCGGCCGCCCGAGCTCCTATATCTGGTACGGCCCCCGCTGGGCCCAGGCCGCCACCGCGCCGTCGCGGCTGCACAAGGCGTTCACCACCGAGGGTGGCATCCGGGTGGTCGGCTTCGCCACCTGGCCGGGCTTCGAGCGGCAAGCCGAAATCGGCACCGCGTTCACGACCGCGATGGACATCGCACCGACCGTGCTGGAACTGGCCGGCGTCGAACACCCCGGCAGCAGCTATCGGGGCCGCGAAATCGAGCCGATGCGGGGCCGCTCACTGGTGGGGTATCTGTCGGGCGCCGTGGACAGTGTGCACGACGCCGAGACCGGCACCGGGTGGGAGCTGTTCGGCCGCCGCGCGATTCGGCAGGGCGACTGGAAGGCATTGCACCTGCCCGCGCCGTACGGCCCCGGAGCCTGGCAGCTCTACGACCTGTCGGCGGACCCGGGCGAGATCCATGACCTGGCCGCCGCTCATCCGGACAAGCTCGCCGAACTGGTCGAACTGTGGGATCGCTACGTCGAGGACAACGGCGTCATCGTCGAGCCGATATCGGTTTTCGACGCCGATCCGTCGCTGTTCGGGTGACGCCTCAGTCCTTGCCGCGTGGCGGCGGCTGCACCTCCACGCCGCTGGAGGCGTGCTCGGGCCCGGCGTCGGGGTGTTCGGCGGGAACCCGATCGCGATATTTCGTCGCCTCGCTGGATCTGGTGTCAGGGCCCGTCGCCTTCGCGCTACGGTACGGACCGGGCTTCGGCCGCGGCTTTCCTCCGGGGAACGCCAATCGGAAGATGGTGCGGTGCACCATGAACCACTGCTTGGAAAATCGCCCGGTGTTGTAGGGCAGCTCGTAGCGCTCGCAGATGTCCTTGATCTTCGGTGCGATCTCGGAGTACCGGCTGGCCGGCATATCCGGATACAGGTGGTGTTCTACCTGATAGCCGAGGTTCCCGCTGATCACGTGAAACAGGGGGCTGCCGTCGATGTTGGCCGCACCGACCAACTGACGCAGGTACCATTCCCCGCGGGTCTCGTCCTCGACTTCTTCCTCACTGAACGTGTAGGTCTGGTCGGGGAAATGGCCGCAGAAGATGATGGCGTGCGCCCACACATTGCGGATGACATTGGCCAGCGCGTCGGCGGCCAGGGTGCGCAGATACGTGCTTTCCGCGCCGGACAGGGCTTTGTCCAAAAACGTTGCGGTGGAGCCGGTTCGGCCCCGGCCGGAAATCTTGCGAAGCCGCCGGCCGAGGCGGGACTGCGCCGGCTGCTCGAGCCGGCCGCCCGATGCGAGCTGGACGAGCGCAAAAGCGCCGGCGCTGATCAGCGGCCACCCGATGTAGTCCTTGATCACCTGCGACCGCGCCTTCACACCGATGCCTTTCAGGTCCTTGCGGACCTCTGACCAGGGCTTCTCGCCCGCCCGGATGGCGTCGATGTCCATGTCGTGCACGGCCACGCCCCACTCGAACAGCACGGTGAGCAGTGCGTTGTAGAAAAATTGCCCCAGGTACCGCGGGTGCCAGGTCTGGTTCGGGTCGATCCGCATGATCTCGTAGCCGAGGTCTTTGTCTTTTCCGCGGATGTTCGTATAGGTGTGATGAATAAAATTGTGCGAGTGTCGCCACGACTCGGCGGTTGAGGCGGTGTCCCAATCCCACTTCGAGGAATGAATATCGGGATCGTTCATCCAGTCCCACTGACCGTGCATCACATTGTGGCCGATCTCCATGTTTTCCAGGATCTTGGCCATACCCAGACACGCGGTACCCAGGACCCATGAGGTCCTCGATCGAGAGGCGAGCAGCAGCACCCGGCCGACGACCACGATCTGCCGCTGCGCCGAAATGACCGCTTTGATGTAGTGGCGGTCCCGCTCGCCGAGATCGGCGAACACCTCGTCGTGAATGGCGTCGAGTTCTTTTCCGATTTTCTCCCGTTCCCGCTCGCCCAAGTGGGCGAACGGGCTTTCCGGGCGCTGCATGGTAGAAGTCATTGCTTTCCTTCCGATCAAAGCTCTAGTTCGACGTCGCCTTCGGCGGCGTTGATGCAGATCCGGACCTCTTGTCCAGTGGGCTCGGTCACGTCCCCGGAGCGCAAATCGCGGAGCTTGCCGGATTTGAGCGTCCCCGTGCAGGTGTGGCAGATGCCGATCCGGCACCCGAACGCGAGTTCCAGCCCGGCGTTCTCGCCTGCCTCCAGAATCGATGTGCCACCGTCACATTCGGCGGTCTTGTCACTCTTGAGGAAGCGGACTTCGCCGCCCTCGCCGTCCCCGGCGTCACCACCGATCTTCGGCTGAAACCGTTCATAGTGCAGACGATCGGGGTCGCCATTGTTCTCCCAATGCTCGATCAGCGCGTCGAGCATTTCCTCTGGTCCCGAGCAGAACGCTTCACGATCACGCCAATCCGGACACACTTCGTCGAGATCGCTCGGCTTGAGCCGGCCGCGATCTCCCGTGAGGCGCAGGTCCAGCTTCATTCCCTCGTGACGTTTATCCAGTCCTTCGAGGACATCCAAGAACATGACCTGCTCGCGGGTACGAGCCGAGTGAATGTGCAGGACGTCTCGCATCTCGTTGCGACGATCGAGACTGCGCAGCATGCTCATGATCGGGGTGATGCCACTGCCGGCGCTGATGAACAGCATTTTGTCGGGCAACGGCTCCGGCAGGGTGAATACGCCTTCGATCTCGCCGAGCCGGACCAATTCCCCGGGCTGGATTTTCTCGACCAGGTACGGCGAGACGACGCCGCTGTCGACTTTTTTGGGCGTCACGCTGATCAGGCCGTCCGCGGGTTCCGGGTCCGAGGTCAGTGAGTAGGCGCGCCAGTGATACACACCGTCGATCACCAGTCCCAGTCGCACGTACTGCCCAGGCTTGTGACCCGGCCACTCATAACCGGGGCGAATCAGGACACTCGATGCTTCCGATCCCTGCGCCTCGACCCGCTCGACCTTCCCTCGGAGCTCTTTGGTGGTCCAGAGCGGGTTGATCATCTCGAGGTAGTCGTCGGGTTCCAACGGCTTGAACAGATTTCGTATAGCGCGCAGAAAGAGTCTGCGGCCGCGTGGGACCTGAGGCTGAGCGCCGCGTTCTGCCATGGGCTGAGAGTACACAGTTGTACACTCAAATAAACGTTGTGCACAGAAATATCCGGTTAATGGCCTGATTACCGTTAGGGTTCAACCTGCGGGGATGGAAAACGAATGTTCACTGAGTGCAGGCTGACGGGCGCGCAGAGCCCGCGTCTGCTGTGAGCGGGATTACCTGATCCGGGACGTTTAAACTTGCCGGCGCAATGAAGTGTGATCCGAGGGACGCCGCTTCCGCGTGTCGCGTCGTGAGATCTGGATCCGGCGGCTAGGAGTAGCGAATGCGTACGAGGAACCCGATCGGGCTCGAGCATGCCGCGGTGGCGATCACCGGCGGTGCCCGTGGCATCGGGCTGGCCACCGCAGAAGCGTTTGCCCGCGCCGGGTCGCGCGTCTTCATCGGTGACCTCGACGCCGACCTGGCCGCCGCGGCCGCCGCCGGGATCGGAGGGCACGGTCTGGGACTGGACGTGCGGTCCCGGGAGTCCTTCGCCGCGTTCCTCGATGCGGTCGATGAAGCAGGCGCCCCGCTGGCGGTATTGGTGAACAACGCGGGCATCATGCCCGCAGGGCGATTCGCCGACGAGGACGACGCGATCACCGACGCAATCCTCGACATCAACACCAGGGGAGTCCTGACCGGCACCAAGCTGGCGCTACCCGGCATGCTCGCCCGGGGCACCGGTCATATCGTCAACGTCAGCTCGTATCTGGGCAAGGTGCCCGCAGCCGGACTGGCGACCTACTGCGCGAGCAAGTATGCGGTCGTCGGATTCAGCGAAGCCTTGCGCGACGAGCTCGCCGGGTCCGGAGTGACGGTCTCGGTCGTCCTGCCCTGTGTCGTGCGCACCGAACTGACCGCGGGAGTCAGGCTCGGTGGAGTGCTGCCTACCGTCAACCCCGAAGACATTGCGGATGCCGTGGTGACGGCGTGCGCCCACCGTCGCGCCGTCGTCGCGGTGCCGGCATGGATGCGGGCCTATGAGGCCACCGCCGCCGCGCTGCCGGACCGCCTGGTTGCCGCCGTTCGTGGCCGTCTCACCCGCAACCGGGTGTTGCGGACGCTGGATACGGTCGCGCGTGCCGGCTACGACGGCCGGGTGCGCGACACCACCCGCTAGAGGTCATCAACCATTCTGCGGTGCAACAGCTTTCAGGAGTTACTGTACGCCCCAGGTTACTGTGAATGCCCTCGGAGAAGCCTGCCAATCTGGTGTGCACCGGCAGATAGCCGAAATGTGTTCCAGGTAACCGCAATTCGATGAACTAATCGGCCATTCGTGGCCGTGCCCTAGCTATGACCGTAACAACGTATTCCGGGTCGGCTCATCATGCCGGCCGACACCATGACGACTCACCCCGAATCGCCGGTACCGCAGTGGCTTTCCCGCCGCACCGGCACAATCAGGAGGAAGTCGCACGCGAACTCACCCGGGTGACCGGGCCGGAGTTCATGCGCTTTGCCCGCACGGCCGGAGTCGACGAACGAAACCTGGCCCTGCCGCTGTCGCGGTACCCGGAGCTCAGCGGTTTCACCGAAGCCAACAATGCCTACATCGAGGTAGCCACCGAAATCGGTGAGCGAGCGATACTTTCGGCCCTGGCTACAGCAGATATCGAACCACGCGAGGTGGATGCCATCATCGTTGTCTCCAGTACCGGGATGGCGGTGCCGACACTGGACGCGCGACTGATCCCGCGGGTGGGACTGCGCCCCGATGTCAAACGAATCCCGTTGTTCGGGCTGGGCTGCGTGGCGGGTGCTGCGGGAATGGCCCGCTTGCATGACTATCTCCGCGGGTTTCCCGGCGACGTGGCGGTGCTGCTGTCGGTGGAGCTGTGTTCACTGACGCTGCAGCGTGACGACGTCTCCATCCCGGCGCTGATCGGGGTGTGCTTGTTCGGAGACGGCGCCGCGGCTGTCGTAGCCACCGGAGCTGGTCGTAGTCTCCTTGGCGACAGCATGATTCGCGATCCGCGGATCTTGGCGACGCGCAGCCGGGTGATTCCGGACACCATCGGCGTGATGGGTTGGGATATCACCTCCAACGGATTTGGGCTGGTGATGGGCCGGGAGGTCCCGCAAATGGCCGACAACTACCTGCGTGGCGAGGTTGACGACTTCCTCACCGAGAACGGTTTGTCGATCGACGACATCTCGGAATGGGTGTGCCATCCCGGCGGCCCCAAAGTGCTCGACTCCATCGAGAAAGCACTGGGGCTACCTCCGGAGGCGGTAGGGCACAGCCGCGACTCCATGCGCGAGAACGGGAACATCTCCTCGGCGTCGGTTCTCGACGTCCTGTGCCGGACGGTTGCCGACCCGCCATCCGCGGGTTCCTACGGAGTGATGATGGCGATGGGGCCCGGTTTCAGCTTCGAACTGCTGCTACTGAGCTGGTGAGCGATATGTATTACTTCTGCTTCGTCGGTGCCGTGGGTGTGGAACGTATTGTCGAACTGGTCGTTGCCCGGCGCAACGCCGCATGGTCAATTGGTCAGGGCGGCAAAGAGTTCGGTCAGGGTCACTACCCGGTGATGGTTGGCATGCACACGCTCATCCTCATTGCCTGCGTCACCGAAGTCGGGGCCCTGCACCGGCCGTTCATACCCTGGCTGGGCTGGCCGATGGTCGCGATCGTGCTGCTCAGCACCATTGTTCGCTGGCGGTGCGTCACCGTGCTCGGCAAACGTTGGAACCCAAGGCTTATCGTGATTCCGGGGGCCGCACTGGTCACCGGTGGACCGTACCGCTGGCTTCGCCATCCCAACTACGCCGCGGTTGCCGCGGAAGTCGCCGCGCTGCCCCTGGTGCACACGGCGTGGTTGACTGCGATCGCGTTCAGCATCGCCAACGCCTTGGTGCTCACTGTCCGAATCCGCGCGGAGAACGCCGTGTTGGGCTATGCCTGACCGCAGCCAGTCCTCGCCGCGCGCCGCAGGTCGCCTGGTTGAGCTCGTCAAATCCCTCGAGTAGTGACAAGGTGAAGGTATGACGCCTCCGCCGCGACCCTCGTTCGGCTAAATGTGGCGATCTACGAGGAACTCCTCGCGGCCGTCGACGGTCGCCACGGGGTAGATGCCGCCGACCGGCTCTGTGAAGCATGCGTGGATCTCCTCGATGTCGATGCAGCGGCGATATCGCTCGTCTTCGACGGTGCGAGCAGCGCAACTCTGGGGTCCAGTGGAAAGCAGGCTCGCATCTACGACGAACTGCAGTTCACCCTCGGCGAGGGGCCGTGCCTGGAATCGGTGGCGCGACGTTCGCCCGTTCTGGTTCTCGATCTCGCCGACCCCGAGGAGTCTCGCTGGCCTGCGTACGGCCCTGCCATGCTGGCTCACCAGATCAGGGGCGTATATGCGCTACCCGTCGTCGTGGCCGGCGAATTTATCGGCGCTCTTGATCTTTTCCGGATGCGGCCCGGTCAACTGATGAGCGAGGACTTGACCGGCGCAACGGCCGCTGCCGAGATTGCCGGCGTCCCCGTTCTAGACCTTCTCGACAGCGATATGCGGGCCAGCGTGGCCGACCCGACCAGCGATGCGTGGGCCGAATTGAACACCCTGAGTCGTGCAGAGGTCAGCCAGGCGACCGGCATGCTCGTGGCCCAGTTGCAAATCGAGCCCGCCGAAGCGCTGGTGCGGCTACGGGCCCACGCTTACGCCACCGGACGTAGCGCTACCGACGTCGCCCGCGACATCCTTGAGCGCCGATTGAAGCTCGAGGCGGACTGATGCGGGAGCGGCTGGGAAGACTTCTCCGAAGGAGGCAATCATGACTGATACGCCCCGAGAGACAGGCGTTCTGGACGCTGTCGTCTCGCTCGTCGACAGTCTGCTCGACGACTTCGACATCGTCGATCTCTTGACCGGTCTCACCGAACGCTGTGCCGAGTTGCTCGACATCGAGGCGGCGGGCATCCTGCTCGCTGACCCCCTGAATCAGCTCCACCTGCTGGCAGCCACCTCGGAGCAGGCCCGTGAACTCGAACTTTTCCAGCTGCTGGCCGACGATGGACCATGTCTTGATTGCTACGCCACCGGCCGACGGGTGTCGGTAGCCGACCTCCGCAACGAGAGCGACCGCTGGCCGCGGTTCGTTCCCGCCGCGATCGGGGCCGGCTTCGCCTCGGTGCATGCGGTCCCGATGCGAGCTGCCGGAAGAGTCCTGGGCGCGCTCGGCTTGTTCGGCGCCCGCCCCGGGGAGCTCACCGAGGCCGACCTGCTCGTCGGTCAGGCCCTGACGCACGTTGCGTGTGTCGCGATACTCCAGGATCACCCACCCACCCCGGTGACCGTGTTGCCGCAGCTACGGTCCGCACTGACCAATCGTGTTGTCGTCGAGCAGGCCAAGGGTCTACTCCGGGAGATGCTGGACATATCCCTGGAGGAGGCGTTCGCCCTGTTGCGGACTTACGCGCGGGGCAGTGGCGAACACCTGACCAGCGTTGCCCGCAGCTTGATGACCGATCGGTACTCCCGGATGCTGCTTGTCGCGGAATTTGCCGAAATCCTTTCCACGCCAATGCAATAACGGGCTAAACTCGGCGTGCGCGGGCGCGCCGGGCGGCCTCTTCGACCAATCGCTCGGCGACGGTGTGCAGCTTGACGTTCTGCGATTGGCTCAAACGGGTGAGTCGGTCGAACGCCTCTTCCATGCTGCCGCCCGACCGGCTACGGATGATCCCGATCGCCTGATCGATCACAGACCGAGTGTCCAACGCACGTTGCAGTCGCAGCGTCCGTTCGTGCGCTGCGGCCAACAATTGGGCGTTGTACACCGCCACGGCGGCGGGTACGGCGAACTGCGCCCCCATCTGCACGGCGTGCTCACCGAAGGCATCGCGGATTTTGGCGTAGGCGTTGATTGAGCCGATCACCTCGTCGCCGACGATCAACGGCAGTGCCAGCGCGGAATGCACTCCCAGCCGGGCTACCCGGCCACCGAAATGCGGCCACCGATCATCGCTACCCAGTGATCCACTCACGATGGGCCGCCGCGACTGCATACAGCTGATGCACGGCCCCTCGTTCAGCTCACCATATTGCATGTTGTCGATCTCGTGGACCAGCATTTCGGTGGCGGCCCAGGTCTGAATCCGGGACAACGACCCTCGGTGGTCGGCCACGGCGACGCAGACCCCATCGGTACCTGGAATCGCCTGAACGGCGAACTTCGCCACATCCCCGAGAAGTTCGCTCACTCCGCCGCCGCTGGCCACGATCCCGGCCACGCCACGCAAGCCGGCATAGAGTTCGGCCTCGTCTGCTTCCAATTGGGCAGGGGAGAGGTCGGACTGCGGCGGCGTCTCGCGACCGGGCTGGACGTCGAAGTCGGCCAAAGGTCCCCCTTTCGTACGCACCTCTCAGCAACGAATCTACTACCCCGGAAATCCCAGGGAATCAGCTGATGAGCGCCAAGGCATTGCCCCGCCGAAGCTTTCCCGAGGGTGTCTTCGGGATCACTCCCGGCGCGAGCACTACCACGTTGCGCGGCCGGACGTCGACCTCGGCAACGACCTCGTGTGCCACCTGCTGCTCGATGCGCCGTACCTGAACCGGGTCTTGCCAGCACTTGGATTCGACAGCTACAGCAAACGACTCTCGAGTGAGACCCTTGTCTAGACGCACCGCAACCGCACACCCGGGCCGAACGCCCGTAACACGGCTGGCGGCACGTTCGATATCGGTGGGGTAGATGTTTCGACCGGCCATGATGATCACGTCCTTGACCCGGCCACAGATGACGACGCGTCCGTTTTCGGTGAGATACCCGAGGTCACCGGTGTCGTACCAGCCCTGGTCGTCCCGGGCGGGCACCATTCCGGCCATCGTCGAGTAGCCCAGAGTCACCGGATCGCCGCGCAATTGCAGGACTCCGACCGCCCGATCGGCAAGAAAATTACCGAAGTCGTCGACGACGCGGGCCTCGATACCCTCCAGCGGACGCCCGAGCGTAGCGAACCGTCGAGTATTGCCTTTAGTCGCCGGAACAGCCAGGTTCAACACGGCGAACAGGCCCGCGTCGACCTCGTCGACCAGCAGACCGGTGTCGCATTCGGTGAACGACACCGCCACTGTTGCCTCCGCCATCCCATAGGCAGGCAACATCGCCTCCGGCCGCAATCCGAACGGCCTGCCTGCCTCGCAGAAGTCTTCGACGTCGGCCGGCTCTACCTGTTCGGCGCCCGACAGTGCCCAACGCATGCTGGACAGGTCGAACTGGCCCGGCGTGGCCTGCGTGCGAAGCTTCCTGGCGAGCATCTTGTATGCGAAGTTCGGCGCGGCGGTCATCGTGCCCCGGTACTTGTCGATGAGCTTCGCCCATAGCAGGTTGTCGCCGAGAAAGTCCATTGGCGTGAACTTCACCAGCTCGGCACCGAAAAACATTGGCACGGTAAGGAAGCCGACCATGCCCATGTCGTGAAACAACGGCAACCAGCTCACGATCACGTCGGTGTCGAGGTTCATTCGTGCGCCGACGAACATGGCCTCGGCGTTGGATACGACGTTGCGGTGGCTGATCTGGACGGCCTTGGGTGAACCGGTGGATCCCGACGTCAGCTGTAGCAGCGCAAGGTCGTCGTCGCTGGTCTCCACCGGGCCGGTCGGGTTGCTGTCGAGGAGTTGCGCGATCGTCAGCACCGGCAGACCCAGCTCTGCCAGTAACGGCGCGGCGGCCAGGAACGGGTCCGAGATCACCACCGCTCCGGCACCTATCATGTCGAGCACGGACGTGGTTTCGGCGGCCCAGCGTTGCAGGTCGGTGCGGGTGGTGGGCTGGTGCAGCATGGTCAGGCAGGCACCGCGCATCCAGATGCCCTGCGCGGTCGGTGCGATCTCGGCAGGAGCTCCCGCAAGCACCGCGACCGCATCCCCGTGGCCGATCCCGGCGCCGGCCAAGCCGCCGGCGACCTGGCGCGCTCGCTGGTGGACCTCGCTCCAACTATGCCGGACCGGGTTCTCCGGCTCCCCCGTGACAAGGCCGTTCGCACTGAATTGTGCGTTGGCATACATCGTTTCGGTGAATCTACTCATGGTCGTTCCTTCAGCGTCGGCGCGATGGCGCCGTTCGTTTTTTCGCCGTTCTGCGGCGAGCTCGCCAGCCGAACAGGAGGTGGGGGTGGGAACGCGCCGTGCGGCAGTACGCAGCTTGACGAAAGTGTTTCTGCGGCAGCATGATCAGGGTGATCTACCGGCCAGCTCGACTGACGTGGCGGGCGGTTGGCGGCACCGGTCGAAGGGCCTCTGCCGTATGGGCGCAACACAGCTGAGACGTCGATTTGTCGAGAATGGCATCCCTGCCATCGCAGACGGACCGACGATGCACTTTCCCGCACAGTGCGGCATCGCCGCACGCCGATACAGCCGTCAGGTGCGGCCATCATCCTAATGTTCTAAGCACGGGACCCGTCGTTGCCGGTCCGGGCCAGCGCGGCAGCCCGACCGGTGTTTTCGGCTAACCGGGGAGGGCGGACACGCAGCGGCGGGGACCTTATAACAGTCGCCGCCGGACATCTCCGGGAGGCTGGTGAATCAACCAGTTCGAAGGATACCGCATGGCGGACCGCGCCCGTTGAATTAACGGACCTTCTCGGTGCGACAGCCTCCGCCCTCGTGGCTCGGTGCGCGCTCAGGGTAAGAGCCAATCCGTGAGATGCGCTCCTTTCCAACAAATTCCGAATCGGTCCACCGTCGGGACAAGCTGGGTGAGAAGCGCGTCAACCCAGATTCGCGGTATGTCCGGTGCGCCAAAGGAATACGAGGTCCGGGATGGTTTGTAGAGAGTGCGGTCGGAGGGCACGGACAAGACGGAAATCGCTAGGGCCGGACTTGGTTGTCCTCGGCAGGCGGATGTTGATATCGGCCGTCAGAAGGAACGTAGTACCAGGTATTATTCCCCGGCTTGGGCAGTCCGGCCGCGCGCAATGCGTTCGAGAGGGGGCGGTAAGAAGGCGTTAGTGGTATGCGATCGACGACATGGACAACGGCGGGACGCTGATGCCGGGGGAGGCTGCTCAGCGCCGTGGTCAGCATGTCCGCGGTGAGGACACCGGCTCTGCCAAGAGTCACGGCCGCGACCGCGACGTCATATGTATCGGTGGCTACGGGGTATACCACGGCCAGTTCGATCGCCGTGACGCTGCCTAGCGCGTCGCAGATCGGCTGACCGAACACTGGTCCGTACGCCGACTGGATCACTGCGTTTCTACTGTCGACGAACGAGTAGTCGCCGTCGCCGTCGCGGCGAAACAGGTGGTCGGTACTGATCCAGGTGTCTCCGTGACCGAATACCGAGCGCATCGACACGCGGGCGGCGTCGAGGCCGGAGCGCGGCTTCGTCAGCAGCACGCCGATCTCATCGTCCGCGCAAGGGCGTACGAAACCGTCGACATCCACCATAAACAGGCCGTTGGCTGGATCGTAAGCCGCGAGCCGAATCTCGCTGCTACCTGGCAGTGGCCGTCCCTTGGCCCCGATTTTCGTACCTGCGACATTGGCCAACACGGCGTCCCCCTCGGTGGAGGCGTAGAACTCCAGCACCCGCGCCGGGAAGAATCGGTCGGTGACTTTGTGCCACAACCCGATTGGCATTCCGGATCCGATGAACAGGCGGATCGGGTGATGTGCGGCGAGCTCGGGCGACGCAGCCTCCACCAGTTCGAGCAGCATCGTCCAGGTGTAGGTCACCACCGTAACGCCGTAACGGTGGACTTCCTCGGCGAAACGAGTCGGGTCGACACCACGGGTCAAGGCAATGCGCGCCCCTGCGGCGACCGCGCCGCCCAGACCGACCATCAGGCCCGAGGGATGATGCAGCGGGGTCAGACAATAGATCGTGTCGCCGCGGCCGAGCGCGGCCGCAGTGGCGGTGCCGTAGGCCGATAGCGCCCACCGATGATTGGTGACCTCCTTGACCATGGCGCGCCCCCCGGTGGTGCTGAAGAACACGAAGGCGAGATCGCTTGCCTTGCCCGGGTTCGGCCGAAACCACTTCGGCAGCCGCCCTCCGGGCAGATCGAGACCGTCCAGCTCGACTACTTGCTTCGGCTCGTTGGGCGCGGGTTCCGTGGTGCGTGGGCGACCGAGCACAAGCACCCGGGCGCCCGTAGCGAGGGCTGTCGCCAAATGGCCCGGGTCGGTGACGATATCCGCCACCTCGCACAGACGTACGGCGGCAGCAAGGTCGTCATCCGGGGGTAGCAGTACCGCCACCGCGCCCAGCCGCGACAGTGCCGCGATCGCGGTCAGCGCATTGGGGCTGGTGTCCATCAACACCCCGATGTGGGCTCCCTGGCGAATACCAGCTGCGATGAGGCCGCGCACTGCGTCGTCGATGCGTCGATTGACGGTGCGGTTGGTGTGAACTCGATCCTCGAACAAGAAGCATTCTTCCTCCGGTGCTTTGTTCGCCTGTTCAGCCATCAACGCACCCAACGACACCCGGGAGTGGGGTTGGAGCCGACCGAGGCGGGCAAGCTGCGGCAGGGTACGCACGGCCGCTCCGGCGATTTCGCGGCCACCGCGCGCCGCCCCCATAGCAGCGTCGGCCAAGCCCACGCCCACGCCGATGCCCAATTCGGCCAGTGCACCCGCCGATTGACCTATGCGCGACGTGAGAGCGCCTGCGTCATCGCTTCCATCACCTCGGTTCATCTCCATCGCGTGCACGCTGTCCGGCTTGGGACCTCGGCCGTCCTGCCAGAGCACCCATCCGGCGACGGTCGGCCAGGTCTGGGTGGCGGCAGTCGTTCCAACAACGAGCCCGAAGTGACCTGCCCGCAACAGCACCTCGGACACCTCTGCGCGAGGTGCGGCCCGGCGGATTCCCCGCACCGACGCAGGCTGGCCGATGTCGTCGATCTCACCGATGAAAGCAGCTACCGGACAGGTGATTTCGGCGAGCGTGATCAACGTGCCATCGATCACGGCACCGCCGGCCATCATGCGGTTATGGACCACGAACTGGCGCAGCAGCTCGGCGACCGCCGGACCCGACCATGCCACCCAGCCCTCAACCTCTAGGAAGCGGCGCTGTTGTTCCCTGGGCAGTAACGCTTCTCGGTCGTGGAGTTGCCGGAGAAAGTCCCATCTCGCACGGACCGTCTTGATGGGGTCCAGAAGTTGAAAGCCGGTGCGCGCCATCCATCCGGATACCGAAAGGCGGTTGAAGACGTGGTCGGCAACCAGCTGTGCACCGCGGCCCGCCAGGGCCGCGGGAATTCCGAACGGTAGACCGCTCAGCGAATCGACCGCGCTTCCGAAGGTGATGACGCTTGCCAAGCCCTCGGAACGGCGGTAGGCCGCGGTCTGATAACAGAACATGCCGCCCTGCGAATAGCCCGCCAAGTGCACCCTGCGGCCGGTGTGGGATTGCACGGAGTCGATGATCGCGCTCAGGGCGACCACGTGGTCGCTCAACGTGCGTTCGAGGCCGCCCGTTTCCAGGTCTGGTGAGCCGAAGTCCACGACCCACGGGTCCACACCCAGATCGTGCAGCACTCCGACTGCGCCTTCGTCGCGAGTAACGTCAAACACATTGGCCGACATCATCATTGGCGGTACCAAGACCACCGGTGGCCGTGCCGCATCCTTCGTGTCGCCGGGGAAGTATCGCCGTAGACGATACATGTCGCGACGTTCCACGATCTCAAACGGTGACGGAACCGACCCGGTCTGAAAGCCCCCGAACCGCAGTATCTCAGTGCCATTGTGCAAGGTCGCGATCATCCGGGTCACAGGGGCCGCTAACAGGCCGCTACCCCAGATCATCGATATCACATATTCCGTCGCGGTCGCCGGTGGCGTATATCGGATCCGGTCCGACCAGAGTTGCCAGTGCCGCACTGACGGTACCGACGGCCGGCAGCATGGCATCTGGGTCGCAGATTCTCAGCAGTCGAGATGTGGAATCGCCAGGTACCACTGCCCAGGCTATTCCAGCGCCTTGGCAGTTCAACGCTATTCGCTTTAGGGCGGAGAAGCCGGCCGCGCCCAGAAATTCCAGCCGAGTCATATCCAGGATCAGCGCGCGGCAAAGCGCGAGGTCGGACAGTACGTATTCGGCGAGGTCGACTGCGTTCGTGCTGTCGACGTCGCCGACAACACTGACGATGGCGACCGCCGAGATCGTCCAGCGCGTGTGCAATCGCGCTGATCGGCCCAGGTCCCGCCCGCTACGTGACGTACCGAAAATGATTTGGTCGGATAGGACTGAACTTTGAAACAATTTGTCGATCATAGTGATCCAGTCATGGAGATCACCGGGGGTGCCGGGTGCGGAGCGAAGGCCCCTGAGATTGAGCAGCGTACGGCTGAACCTGTCCCGACCAGCTGAGATTCTCAGGCAATATGACAGTACACCCGTACCGGGGCTGTGCGCTGCCGTCTGCCGTTTGGCGGTGAGGGCGGACGGTTGATCCGCTTAGGATGGGATTCAACTCGCGCCGGTTGCGCCCGAGTCGGATGCATGGTCACCGAGATGGCGGGCGGCCAGCAGGATTCGAAGTAGGTACCGCCGATGGTGGACGTCACCGAGGACCCCGATGGAGCGCCGGGGCTGAATAGGCTCACAGCCGATGAGGCAAATTTGCGTGCGTCCATCGGCAGCCTTGCGGGTCTCGTCGCGGATCATCGAGGCTTGCCCCAGTTGCTTGCGGAGGTGGCGTCCTTCGCTGTGGGCGCTATACCGGGGGCCGACGGTGCCGGGGTCGCCTTACTGAATGTCGACCGGGTGGACAACATAGTCGCGGCGTTGGCGGCCAGCGAACCCTTTGTCGCCGAGATCGACGAAATCCAATACGTGCTCCTCAACGAGGGGCCTTGCATCACGGCGGCCCGGGAGCGTCGAACGGTGCGCTCCGGTTCACTGGGCGGAGAGAAGATGTGGCCGCGCTTCGGTCCGCGGGTGGGCAGGTTAGGGGTGCATAGCGCCCTGTCGGTGCCACTGTTGCTACCCGATCGGGTGGTCGGGGCGATCAACGTATATGCGTACGGGAAAGACGTTTTCGATGTCCACGCCGCCGAATTCGGGGAGCTGTTCGCCAAACCGGCGGCCGTGGCCGTCCATAACGCGCAGATCCTCTCGCACGCGGTTACTCTCTCCATCCAGTTGCAGGCGGCACTGTCCAGCCGTCCGGTGATCGATCAAGCGATCGGCATCATCCGAGGTCGAACCGGGCGCAGCGCCGAGGACGCGTTTACTCAGCTGCGGCTGATAAGCCAATCTGAACACCGGAAGTTGGCTGATGTGGCAAAGCGCATCGTCGATGAAGCCGTGCGCTGCGCTCGTAGCCGAGGCAGCGCGGATCCGGAAAGCACGGCCGCACCGTAACAAACCGGCAAGAATTAGCCAGACAATGCCACCGGCCAACCTTGAAAAGAGGCGTCGCTGACGCCGCAGTCGGCGTGGCCACCGCGCCACTACCCGAAACTCTTCGCGGTTCTGGGCCGCGCAGAGGGCATTTCCGGTAGAGCCTGTGAACTCAGCCGCTGGTGAACGATGTTTGACAGTGGTCGCTAAGGGGCGTTTACTGGAGCAATCTTGAGGATCCGGCCATTGCTGGATCTAATCTCAAAACCGCAACGAATCAATGGTTTTCATTGTTTTGCGGAATCGGATCGTGTCATCACCCGACAGTGACGTGCACGGTGACGAACCCGGGTGCCGATGCGCCCAATCGGCAGGCGAAGGAGACGACCATGGTGTATTCGGCCGACGAACGGCGAGATACATTCGGAGAGAACGTGCTTCACGTTGGTGCTGGGTTCAAAGCGAAAGAGCACCCGCACATATTGGAGACGCTGTCGACGCTCGGTCCGCACCTGTTGGGACGGTGGGACGCCGGGGACATCGATGTGGAAGTCTCGTTGCAGGATCGTGGCGGCAAAGAACAGCGCGTCACTTTGCGCACGAGCCTTCCGGGACGTCCACCGCTGATTGCGGTCGCCGAGAATCCAGATATCACCCACGCTTTGACTGAGGCAAAGCGGGAGTTGATCCGGCAGCTTGAACATCAGAAATCGGGGGACAACCCCATGAGCGGCCGCCGGCGCAGCAGCGCGACGATTCGTCATTAGGCAACTTCGCTGTACCACGGAACCCGATTGCTAAGGCGTGCAACAAATCAACGGCTCGCTTCCGCGGGCAGACAGGCAGACGATCATTTCACACATCATCGAACCGAGAGTTGTCGGCAACCGTGCTATGACGGGCACGTCGACGCCAACAGTTATCGACCGTCCTTACTTGACCTGCCGCGAAGTTGTCCTCGCGGGTATGCGCCGCTCAGCGAGAGTGAGCCGTGACGCGGGGCGCAAGGCGAAGGATGCAGCAGAGTCGAGTTGGGAATCCGAAGGCGGGGCAATCGGCCAGGGGAAGGTGGCGACGCGACGACCCACTCAGCTGGTCGATTCGGCCGCCTGCCAACGACTCGCAGCGACGCGGCGCGGCTGATTCACTCCGCGTCGTTGAGCGAGTCCGTTCTTGCGATTGCGGATTGCGTTAGCCAGTCCGTATCTGCCTCCGATTGAGTTGGCGAGCAGACCGGATCCCGGCATGACAGTGCCAAACCTTTTTTCGGAGGCCGTTTCCGGGGCGTCATCGGACGTGGCACGCAGGAATCGATCTGGTAGAGCCAGTTTGGCGATTGTACGCAGGGTCAGTATGTATTGGCGCACAAGTGAGCCAGTGGTGTACGGCAGGTCGTAACTGGCGCACACCGCCTGTACCCGCTCGGCGATCTGCGCGTAGCGGTTACTGGGCAGGTCCGGGTAGAGGTGGTGTTCAATCTGGTAGCAGAGGTTTCCGCTCATGAACGCCATTACCCGTCCGGCACGAAAGTTGGCGCTTCCCAACATTTGTCGCAGGTACCAATGCGGCTTGGTTTCACCTTCGAGCACATCGGGAGTGAACTTCTCGGCTCCGTCCGCGAAGTGGCCGCAGCAGATGACGGCATATGCCCACAGATTTCTCAGCAGATTGGCCACCGCGTTGGCAAACAGGATTCGCCGCCAGCGCCGTCCGCCGAGCGTGGGCAGGAACAGGTAGTCTTTTCCGGCCTGGCGGGCAATCTTTCGGCGCAGACCTCGGGTTTGAGCGGACTTCTCGGCGTCGGTTCCGCAGCGGTCCTGTTCGGAGTACAGATCGTGCAGCGCGATACCCCATTCAAAAGTGGCCGCCAACAACAGATGTCGCAGCGGCTGCAGCAGATTGCCGGGCTTCCACTCCTGGTCGCGGGTGACCCGCAGCACACCGTACCCGAGGTCCTCGTCGACACCGACGACGTTGGTGAAGACGTGATGTCGATAGTTGTGGGAGTACCGCCACTGCGCAGACGGACCAACCATGTCCCACTCCCATGTGGTGGAGTGGATCTCAGGGTCGTTCATCCAATCCCACTGGCCGTGGCCGATGTTGTGGGCCAATTCCATGTTCTCGACGCTCTTGGCCACTGCTAGGGCGATTGTCCCGAGAACCCAGCCGGTTCTGGTACGGGTGCCTCCGATGACCACCCGCGCGGCAAGGTCGAGGCAGCGTTGGAAGGCGATGGCGCGTCGGATGTACAACGTGTCGCTGGCGCCACGTGCATCCTCGAAGTCACGGCGGATCGTGTCCAACTCGACGCCAAGTGCCTCTAGGTCTGCGGCACTCAGATGGGCGTATTCGGCAACGTCTGCGATGGCCATCAGTGCGTCACCAACTCGTCGGCTGCGGACGCTACACCAGGGGGGTTGGTCTCAATCGGTTGGATGGAAATGAAGCCTCCTACGTGGCGACCCTGGAAACAGTGGAAGGGGCGGGTCGCGACCAAAATTGCTGTCGCCCCGATCCCGGCCCGTTGACCACTCATCGGTGACGTCGATATTCGAACGTACGTGGCGTGCTGGACGATGACAGTCCAATTTGCGGCAGGCATGGTGCACTTCCTGCATGAATAACGCCGGGCTTGCCCGGCTGTGAGCGAACTGCTCTCACCCTGTCGCTAGTGGGACAAAGTGTTCCGGGCTGGCTGGACTGTCAACCGACGCTAACTTTACGCGTTCTGCGGCACGGACACGGCAGGTGAGAGGTTGTTCTCACCTGGGTTAGCTCTATTCAGATGGTGGGTATGCGAGGGCCTCAAGGCCCCAATCACCGTGCTCGCAGCTCCGTGTGAGGGCCTGCTCTGCCGAGATCTCGCGGCACAGATCGTGCCTACTGTTGGCGACGGTTGAAAGTCCGGCCACTCGCGACGGTTGAAAAGTAGGCCACCCAATCAGATTGGATGGGTGATCTCCTTCGAAGACTGGGCGTTTGATCCGGCATCTTCACCGCAGCGAGGGTTTGTCGCAGCGGGCTATTGCACGCCAGCTCGGCATCGCGCGTGACACGTGGCCGGGGCGTTGGCCAGCGAGGGTCCACCGAAGTACGAGCGGGCCTCGACGCCGTCGGGGATCAGCGAGGTGGAGCCGCGGATCCGGGCGTTGTTGTCGGCCTACCCGCAGATGCCGGCGACGGTGCTCGCCGAGCGGGTTGGGTGGACGGGGTCGATCTCGTGGTTTCGAGAGCGGGTCCGAGCGATCGGTCCGGGGTATCTGCCCGCCGATCCGGTTGATCGCCTCGACCATTCACCGTGGACAGCAATGACCCGGACTGGGCCGGCCAATTGCGCACCGTGGCAGGAGATTTTCGGCGATTGGCGCTCGCGCATCCGAACGTGGTGCCGTTGCTCGTCACCCGGCCCCTCGTCACTCCACGAGGCCAGCGGCCCCCTGGGATGCTGCGACCGCTCGAAGACGTGCTTTTCGCTGCTCACGTCTGCCGGCTTCGCCGGCGAGGATGCCCTACACATCTACCGGGTGCTGTTTGGCTACCTGAATGGCCACATCCTCAACGAGTTACAAGAGGTCGTCGAGCGACCCGAGGAAATTGACGATGTACTACGGCTCGGTCTGCACCGACTTGCAATTACCGAATTTCCGCAACTACGTGCGCTGGCACCCGTCTTGGCATCCTACGACGGCGCCGCCGAACTGGACCGCTTCCTGAATCTGTTGCTTCCTGGCATCTCTGCCACCCTCGCAATCAGTCACCACGGCCCATAAACGCACATCGTTGGCCCGGCACAATGCGCCGACGTAGTCCTACGTTCGCGAGTGGTCGCGTCTCCGTCTGTGGGTGGATCTCGGCGAAGCAGCGTCAGATTCCGAACCGTGCGGATCCGGCTGCCGGCCGATCGCGCCCGTCGCCCCGCACTGAGCCGGCACGAACTGATTCTCCACCTCGAGGACATGGCGGGTGGTCTTGATAACCGTGTCGAGATTGAGGCTCATCGAATCAACACCGAGCCGGACCGGGAACTCGGCCATGTCCGGGTAATCCGAAGGCGCTTGCACACAGCCCCTAGTGAATTCTATTGCGACGGCATCCCTCGACCGCCAGGCGGATCATCTGCTTGCTCCCCTCGTCGCGTTCGCGAAACGTGCTTGGGCCGGGTAATTCTGACAGTTCATCGTGTACACGCTCGCGGTGTTCAATTGCCGGACTGTCCGCGAGGTCAGCTGAACTATCAGCCAATCATCCGCCGCCGTCCGCCTATGGCATCACCTGGCGAATGGCGCCTGAGACAATGACATGCGTATGAGCGGTCGGCGGGTCTGGCTAGGACAAACGACGCAGCCGGTCGGCGAAAATCAGCGCACCCTCTCGGGGATCGAGTTCAGCGCATGAAGTACGTGTACTGCAAGCTCGCGGGCTGCGGCCTCGTCAAGGGAGGAATTCGCTTTCAATGTCTCTTCGACGAGGTCTAGGCGAATTTGGTAGGGCGAGCGAAGTGGTGATTTAGTTGGCACGGTTTTTCCTATTCCGCCGAGTGCAGTCACTCACAGAAATTGCTCGACACAGACCATGGTACTACTTTTGAAGTTCGACGCATCCCCGGACATCGCCGCTTCGGCGATCGGCTTGTGCGAGCGCCGGTTGCAGAACACGCTGATCCGGTTCCGTCTCAAGTAGTTTCGCGTTTTGTCGGCGGTCGGCGGTCGGCCTGAGGCGTGAGTACCGCTGTGTCCGCGAGCACCGTGATAAGTGACTAGCAGAAAGGGCGCCGACTCGAAGTTCTGCAGCACGATTGATTCACCGCACTCATCGGCCCGTTGGGGCTCAGACCCATTGGTAGGGGCGGCATCTGACCGCATCGCGGTGGTATCGACAGCGACTTCATGTCCGTGCTCGGGGCGGCCAGCCCCGGACGGCCGCCTCGCTGCCCCGAACATCTTCGCCTACCATCCTTTCGCTACTCAAGGTAGCGCAATAAGGTGGACAGGTGATGAGCCCCGAAGACGGCAGGTACCTACATACCTGTCCCTTGTGTGAAGCCATGTGCGGCTTGGAGATTCGCGTCCAGGACGGCAAAGTCGCGGGCATCCGCGGCAATCGGGACGACGTCTGGAGCCACGGGCACATCTGCCCCAAGGGAGCCGCCCTGGCCGGCTTGCACGACGACCCGGACCGGATTCGGCAACCGCTTGTCAAGATCGAGGGGCGCTGGCAGGAGGTCAGTTGGGATGCGGCGTTTCGGCGCTGCACCGAACTGCTGACGCCGGTGATCCGTAAGTACGGAATCGGCGCGGTCACGGCATACACCGGTAACCCGCTGGCCCATTCCTTTTCTCTGGCCCGTTATGCGGGGGTGCTGCTGGGCATGTCGGGCATACCGGTCACCTATTCGCCCGGCACGGTCGACCAGTGGCCGAAAAACCTGTCGTCGCACCTGATGTACGGCGGCTGGTGGAACTTCCCGGTACCCGACATCGAACGCACCGACCTGCTGGTCATCATGGGCGCCAACCCGGCGGCATCGCAGGGCTCACTGCTCGCGGCGCCGAACGTGATGGGCCTGATCGACGCGATCGGGAAGCGCGGCAAGGTGATCGTGATCGATCCCGTTCGCACCCGTACCGCCGAGCACGCTGACGAGTGGTTGCCGATCGTGCCCGGCACCGACGCGGCCCTGCTGCTGGCGGTGACCCATACCCTGTTCGCCGAAGACCTGGTGGCACCCGGGCCGCACGTCGCAGGCGTGGACACGATGCGCCGTGTCGCGGCGGAGTGGCCACCGAGCCGGGTGAGTGCTGTCACCGGCATCGACGAAGATCGCATTCGAGCGTTGGCCCGTGAACTGGCCGGCACCGCGAAATCGGTAGTGTACGGCCGCATCGGCCTGTGTAATCAGGAGTTCGGCAGTCTGGCCAGCTGGCTGGTCGACGTCGTCAACATTCTGATCGGGCACTTCGACACTCCCGGCGGCGCGATGTTCCCGCGGCCGGCCGCCTGGTCGATCACCACGCAACCCCTGCCCGGGCTGGAGGACGGCGCGCCGGAGTTCGGTCGTTGGCAGACGCGGGTCCGGGGGGCCAAAGAAGTGCTCGGCCAGGTTCCGGTGTCCTGCATGGTCGAAGAGATCGCGACTCCGGGGGAGGGACAGCTCAAGGCGCTGATCACCGTCGCCGGCAATCCGGTGCTTTCCTCGCCCGGCGGCGACAAGCTCGACGAGGCGTTGCCGATGCTGGAAGCGATGATCTCCGTTGACAATTGGCTCAACGAAACCACCCGCCACGCCGATGTGATCCTGCCCGGCCTGTCACCCCTCGAGCAGCCGCACCACGATGACCTGGTGCTGCAGTTCGCGATTCGCAGCTTTGCCAACTATTCGGCACCGGTGTTCGACCCGGGTGAGCGGCCGCATGAATGGGAGATCCTGATCCGCCTCACCGGATTGTGCACCGGCACGCCGGCAGAGGACGTCGACGTCGGCGCGATCGACGACCTCTTCTTCGACTATCTCGCATTCACTCAGGGCCTCGACGGTGCGGTCATCCGCAAGCGCTACCAGCACGGCGGCCCGGAGCGGATGCTGGACCTGACCCTGCGCACCGGTCCTTTCGGTGATCGCTACGGCGAGAACCCGGGCGGGCTCACCCTGGACCTGTTGAAAGCCAATCCGAACGGGATCGACTTCGGGCCGATGGTGCCGCAACTGCCCGGCATTCTCGGCACCGCCGACAAGAAGATCCGGCTTGCCCCGCAATACCTGCTCGACGACCTTTCCCGACTGGCCGCCCGGCTGGAGCGCCCTGCCGAACCGCTGGTCCTGGTCAACCGGCGGCACCTGCGGTCAAACAACTCGTGGCTGCACAACGTGCCAGCGCTGATGAAGGGCAGGGATCGCTGCACCTTGCTCATGCATCCCGCGGACGCAGCCCGGTGCCGGGTCAACGACGAGGACATCGTCACAGTGAAGTCCGAGTCCGGCGAGATCAAGGTGCCGGTCGAGATCACCGAGGCGATCAAGCCCGGTGTGGTGTCGATGCCGCACGGCTGGGGTCACGACAGGCCGGGGACCCGGTTGTCGGTGGCCAGCGGTGCGCCCGGCGCCAACACCAATGTGCTCTCACCACCCACCTGGATCGACGAGCCCTCGGGCAACGGCGTCCTCAACGGGATTCCGGTGACGGTCAGCTGAACGCCGGCGCCCGAGACTGACCCGGGCTCACCGACGACTGGCTACGCCCCTCTGCTGATCACCTGATCGGCCGCGGCACGCATCTGGTCGGACAACCGGAGCAGATCGTGCTCACCGATCCCGTTGGGCAGGGTGTAGGCCACTTGACGCAACTCGACGGCGTAGTTGCGAAGCTGCTGGCGGAGTCGCGTCTCGATTGTCGGCATGACGCTTCCTAACGGTGGGGACTGGCCCGGGCGCCCCTCTGATCGACCGGCCTTCTCGAATCTATGCCCGGTGGAGCGCCGTCCGCGAGGGCGGCGGAGTGGTATTTACGAGAGATTGACGGGCCATTTACAGTCCGTACCCTTCAGCAGCGCCTCGATGACACCCTTGGTGAAGCGATTCACTGAAGCGCTTTATTAGCTGACGGCCCGCACCGCGCACCGCGGCCGCAACTCAGTCGGAGTCCTCCGGTTCGTCGTCGATCACCACGGTTTCCTGCTGTTCCTGCCAGTCCGCAGCGCTCGCTTCGAGCGGCAACTCGGCCGGTCCGCCCTCGTATTCGTCATCATCGGAGAAGTCCGTCGTGGGCCGCAGCTGTTCAGCGGCGTCGGCGATCGGCACGTCGTCGGGGAAAGTGTTGTCGCGCTCGGACATGGACGCCAAACTACTCCGTGCGGGCCGACGAAAACGCGGGCTATGCCGATGCAGAGCCCCATCGTCGGTTTCCGCCGTCGTCCTGCGGGCTACTATGCGGCCATGGCGCTCGACGAAGGATCGACGTTTGCCGGGTACACCGTCATCAAGCGGCTGGGATCCGGCGGCATGGGTGAGGTCTATCTGGCCAAGCACCCCCGGCTGCCGCGCCAGGACGCACTGAAGGTTCTCAAAGCCGACGTGTCGGCCGACAGCGAATACCGGGAACGGTTCCACCGCGAAGCCGACACCGCGGCCACGCTGTGGCATCCGCACATCGTTGCGGTGCACGACCGCGGCGAGTCCGACGGCCAGCTCTGGATCGACATGGACTACGTCGACGGCACCGACGCCGGGGAGTTGTTGGAAGAGCGTTACCCCCAGGGGATGCCGGGCCCGGAAGTGGTCGAAATTGTCACCGCCGTCGCCGAGGCGCTCGACTACGCCCACCTGAACAAGCTGCTGCACCGCGACGTCAAGCCCGCGAACATCCTGATCGCTCAACCGGATTCGCACGACCGGCGAATTCTGTTGGCGGATTTCGGGATTGCCGGGCTGGTGGGTGAATCGACGGGGCTGACCGCGACCAACATGACGGTGGGCACCGTGGCCTATGCGGCACCCGAACAGCTGATGGGCAACGACCTCGACGGGCGGGCCGACCAGTACGCACTGGCCGCCTCGGCCTACCAGCTGCTCACCGGTGCGCCCCCGTTTCAGCACTCCAATCCGGCGGTGGTGATCAGCCAGCACCTCAGCGCCTCACCCCCTGCCATCAGCGAGCGCAGCCCGGAACTGTCGAATCTGGACCCGGTTTTCGCCAAGGCACTGGCCAAGGACCCCAAGGATCGCTACCTGCGGTGTATCGATTTCGCGCGGGCGCTGAGCCACAACCTGGGCGGTGCCGGAGATCCTGACGAGACCAGCCTGTCCCTGCCCGCCGTGGCCGCCTCCGGACCCAAACGCTCCCTGCTGCGACCTGGCGTCGTCGTTCCGGCGCTGCTGGGGATCCTGCTGGTCATCGCCGTCGTCTTCGCCCTGCAGGAGTACCTGCGCGCGGACAAGGAAGAACGCGCGACGCCCGCTCCGCAGCCACCGGCGACCACGTCGCTGCCCGCATCCACCACAGGCGCGGGGGCCACCACGGCGACCCCCGCGCCGGAGATCCCGGTTGTGGCCATCGGCGCCGACTGTTTCCCGCTCGGCAGCCTCGGCACCACGAAGACCGGGGCAACGGCGTACTGCTCGATGATCCAGGGCAGCAACACCAGCATCTGGTCGCTGACCGAGGGCACCGCGGCCAGCCCGACCGTCAGTGCCACGCTGGAACCGAACGAGAGCCCGCCGCCCAGCGAGCAGGAGACACCGGTCCGGGTGTGTATGGAACAGACCGGGCAGACCAGGCTGCAGTGCCTGCAGGAAATCCGCCGCGGCAACGGCCGGCCCTGAACAGGGCTAGACGCACCCGCTCACGGTGATTCGCCGTCCCACGTTCGCGCAGACGTTGATGTTCGGTGGCGGCGGCGGGGGAGGCGGGTAGTCCTCCGGCAACGGCGCATAGTCCGCCGGCGGCGGGACGTAGGGGGCGACGGCGTCGGCGATATTGGTGCAACCGCTGACCGAAATGCGTCGTCCGGCGTTGACGCACACGTCGGCCATCGTGGTGCCGGGCGGCCGGCCGATGTCGAACACCTCGGGCGCGGCGGTCAACGCCAGCGCCGCAACGGCGATCGCCCCGCCGCTTCGCTTCCATGGACCCAGCTTCTGACCCATGTCGATCTCCTTCCGGTGGGCGTTCATCATATTCGCGAGCGGCGCGTCAAACCCGGCGGACGGGCGGTGGCGACCAACCGCCCGCGATGACCTCCGGACGGGGCGCGTAGAGCCGCATCGTCACCCCCACCGGGCCGCGCGGTGCGGGTAACCAATTGTCCCTGCGTGCCGGGCCGGGGTCCTCGTGCTGAATGTAGATATCGAGCGAGCCGTCGTCGTTGTAGTGGAGATGATCCCGGTCGCCGATCGCGAACCGGTTCAATTCGTTGGCGACCTGGAATCCTTCCGCGTCGTACATGGTGATCGACCAGAACGCGTCCACGGGTGGCAACTTGTCGGCGTCGAAATGGACGACGTAGTCGTTGTCACCGCTGACCGGGTTCCCGTCGGCGTCGGACGCGAGCAGCGGATAGACCGCGTCCTCGGGAGGGTTGGCACCCAGACCGATCAAGGCCACCACCGCGCGCCGGAAGTAGTTGTTGCCGTAGACCCCCATGCCTTCACCGAGGCTGATCCAGCCGTCGACACTGGCCGCCAGCCTGGGGCCGGCCACCAGCATGTCGGCGAGGGCATCGTCCTTGCCCTGCTGAATCTGGGCGAGCTGTTCCGCGCTGAACCGGCTCGCGTCGAATGGCTGGCCCCGTTCGATGCCGAGCAGCGCGAGGCGGGCCAGGATGGAGAAGTCGGTCGTGTGGGGTGGGTTGACCCGCAGCAGTTCGGCGGCATAGGAGAGGTAGTCGACCGCGGTCATCCCGTTGACGACCTTGAGCGGCTCGGTGGTCACGTCGTACTTCGGGTCGGCCTCGAATGCGGCTTTCGGCCCGAGCTCGGTGATGCGGAATCCGTCCTGGACCTTGTGTACCGCCGGGTAGTCGTCGGGTCCGTTGGTCTGAGTCCGACCGATGAGCCAGACATACGGAGTCGGCGCTTCGACGACCCTCGCCGACTCGGGTAGGTCGCCGCGGTAATCCGGACCGGTGATCACCAGGTCCAACGGTCCGGTGCCGGTGGTTCGTTTGCCGGGATTGGCGAACACATCGGACCACATGTCCAGCATCGGCAGCATGTAGAAGCGGTCGTCGGTGTCGTCGGCATGCAGCCGGACCGGACCGTTGCTCAGATCGAGCCACGCAATCGAGTAGAGCGTGTCGAAGTTCGGCCGCACCACCGACCGGAACTCCGCCGGCGGAAACTCCCGCAGATGGGAGAACTGGTTGGGCGGGCCGAAACCGGGCCGTGATCCGGGCGCCGAGTTGAACGCCTGCAGCCTGGTGACGTCCATCGTCACGAGCGGATAAAAGTAGACGAACGCTTCATAGCTCAGGGTGCGCAGATCGTCGGATAAGGTGGTCAAGTTCTCTCCTTGGGGCCCGAATTCGCCAGAGGCTTGAAGGATAGAGCTCAACGAATCGAAATGTCGGCGTTCGCAGCGGCTTCGGGGGCCACCGCGCGCGTCTGACCAGGCCCGCCCGGTTACTTACCCGGTTACAAACGACGTCCTGCTTCTTTAGTTGGCGTCCATGCCGATAAAGTTGGTTGCGATGACCCAGACAGCCGCTCCACCTGTCCTGACCGTGCGGTATGACGGTGCCGAGCGCACCTTCGCAGCGGGCCACGACGTAGTCATTGGCCGTGATCTGCGCGCCGATGTCCGCGTGGCGCACCCCCTGATATCCCGCGTGCACCTGTTGCTGCGCTTCGACCAGGGTCGATGGGTCGCCATCGACAACGGCAGCCTCAACGGTTTGTACGTCAACAACCGCCGGGTGCCGGTCGTCGACATCCAGGACGGCCAGCGCGTCAACATCGGCAACCCGGACGGACCGGCGCTCGACTTCGAAGTCGGCCGGCGCAACCAGGGCTCGGTCGGGCGCCCACCGGCGACCACCGCCATGGCGATTCCGTCGCGGCCCAGCGGCCCCATCCCCGCCCAGGGCGGGCCGCCGAGCGGCGCCAACTGGGGTGCCCCGCCGCAACAGCATCCGTCCACGGCGCGGATGCCCGCAGCGCCCCCCGGCCAGCCGCCGTCGGGACCGCAGCCGCGTTACCCGTCGGGTCCGCAGCCGATGCAGCAGCCGTCACCACAGATCTACCGGTCCTCCGCGCAGCAACAGCCACCTCCGGTGATCGGTCCCACCGCCCAGTCGGGCGGCCGGACCTCGATGATGAAGATCCTGCGGCCGGGCAAGGCAGGGGACGTCCCGCCGGGTGCGGTGAAGATCGGCCGCGCCGACGACAACGACATCGTCATCCCCGAAGTACTGGCCTCCCGCCACCACGCCACCCTGATCCCGTCGCCCGGCGGCACCGAGATCCGGGACAACCGCAGCATCAACGGCACGTTCGTCAACGGCACCCGCGTCGAATCGGCGATCCTGCGCGACGGCGACGTGGTCACGATCGGCAACATCGACCTCGTCTTCGCCAACGGCGCGCTGTCACGTCGCGAAGAGAGCCTGCTGGAAACCCGGACGGGCGGCCTCGATGTCCGCGGCGTGACCTGGACGATCGAGGGCAACAAGACCCTGCTGGACAACATCTCGATCACCGCGCGTCCGGGCATGCTCACGGCGGTCATCGGTCCGTCGGGCGCGGGCAAGTCGACCTTCGCCAAACTGGTCGCCGGGTACACCCACCCGACCAGCGGCACGGTGTCGTTCGAGGGGCACAACGTGCACTCCGAGTACGCCTCGCTGCGCAGCAGGATCGGCATGGTGCCGCAGGACGACGTGGTGCACGGGCAGCTGACGGTCAAGCAGGCCCTGATGTACGCCGCCGAACTGCGGCTGCCGCCCGACACCACCAAAGAAGACCGCGAGCAGGTGGTGGCGCGCGTCCTCGAAGAACTCGAGATGACCAAACACCTCGAGACGCGGGTCGACAAGCTGTCCGGCGGTCAGCGCAAGCGCGCCTCGGTCGCGCTGGAGCTGCTCACCGGGCCGTCGCTGCTGATCCTGGACGAGCCCACCTCCGGCCTGGACCCGGCGCTGGACCGGCAGGTGATGACCATGCTGCGGCAACTGGCCGACGCCGGTCGTGTGGTGCTGGTGGTCACGCACTCGCTGACGTATCTCGATGTGTGCGACCAGGTGCTGCTGCTGGCGCCCGGCGGCAAGACCGCGTTCTGCGGACCGCCCAGCCAGATCGGCCCGTCGATGGGAACCACCAACTGGGCCGACATCTTCAGCTCGGTGGCCGAGGACCCGGACGGCGCCAAGGCCCGCTACCTGGCCCAGACCGGGCCACCCCCGCCGGTACCGCCGACGGAGAAACCCGCGGAGCTCGGGGAGGCGGCGCATACCAGCCTGCTCCGGCAGTTCTCCACGATCGCGCGACGGCAGTTGCGGCTGATCATCTCCGACCGCGGCTACTTCATCTTCCTGGCGATCCTGCCGTTCATCATGGGCTCGCTGTCCATGTCGGTGCCCGGTGATGTCGGCTTCAACGCCCCGCCACTGACCAGTGACGCGCCCACCGAGCCGGCCCAGATCCTGGTGCTGCTCAACGTCGGCGCGGTCTTCATGGGGACGGCGCTGACCATCCGGGACCTCATCGGTGAGCGGGCCATCTTCCTGCGCGAACAGGCGGTGGGGCTGTCCACCACGGCCTATCTGCTGGCCAAGGTCTGCGTCTACACCATCCTCGCGCTGGTCCAGTCGGCGATCGTGACCGTCATCGCGCTGCTGGGCAAGCCCGGTCCGAAGGCGAGCGCAGTCGTGCTGGGAAGCCCCGCCCTCGAGCTCTACGCCGACATCGCTGCGACGACCGTCGCTTCGGCCATGCTCGGGTTGGTGCTGTCGTCGCTGGCCAAGACCAGCGAGCAGATCATGCCGCTGCTGGTGGTGGCGGTCATGTCGCAGCTGGTGTTCTCCGGCGGCATGATTCCCGTCACCAACCGGCTGGGGCTGGACCAGATGTCGTGGGTGACCCCGGCGAGGTGGGGTTTCGCCACCTCGGCCTCGACGATCGACCTGACCCGATTGTGTCCGGTTCCGCAGGTCCCGAAGGACTCACACTGGAAGCACACGGCCGGGGCGTGGACGTTCGACATGGCGATGCTGGTGGTGCTGAGCATCTTCTACCTGGGCTTCGTGCGCTGGAAGATTCGCCTCAAGAGCGGCTGACCGACGCTGATCGTCTTGGTCTCCCATCCGGCGCCAACGTTCGCCAGCATCAGCGCGAACAGCACGCCGGCCGCGGTGACCGGCAGTCCGAGGTAGAGCATCCAGTCCACCGGCAGGCCGGCCCGGCTCAGCATCACGTAGTGCAGCAGCAGCACTACCGCGACGGCCCAGCCGGTCAGCAGCACGACGACCTTGGTCTTCATCGCGTATGCACTCACCTGGGCCACGGGGCGGGACCGGGTGCGGGCCACTGCGGGGCAGCCACCGGCTGCCGGGGCCGGAAGAACAGAGCGCCCGCGACCGCGCGATTGCGCAGCGCCGACGCGCGCCAAGTGTTTACCGGGTGCGACGCCAGCGCGTTGGCCAGCCATACGAAGAACCCGGTCTCGGCGCCGGCGCGGTCGGCCATGCCGTCGAAATCGACCCAGCGCAGCAGATACTTGCCCGCGCTCAGGACCCCGATGGCGCGACGGACCCCTTCCGGGCGGAACGCGTAACCGTAGTTGTCGGCCGTGTACTCCATGGAACGCGACAGCGCCTGCCCGAGGAACGGAATCTTCATGGCCAGCTGGCTGAGCTGGCGCCAGTACGACGCGTGCCCCGCTGCGATGTGGCCGACCTCGTGTCCGATGACGAAGGCCAGCGCCTCGGGATCGCGGGCCTGGCCGCCGATCTCGAACAGGTCGCTGTAGACCACGACGTAGCGGCGGAAGCCGTGACCGCTGGCGAAGGCGTTGATCTGCCCGTTGCCCAGCACGACGTACGCGTCCGGCACCTCGGTGAGACCAAAACGCTGCGCCGCCTCGACGACCAGCCAGTAACCCTCGGGAAACTGGGTGGGCGACATCTTCACGCCGTTGGTGCGCTGGCGGCCGTAGTTCAGCCCCCGGCCGAGGAACAGCAGTACCGGCGTGGCGAGCACCGACAGCCACAACAAGCTGACCTTGCCGGACAGCACCAGCGCGCACGCGATCAGGTACAGCACGACGCTGGACGCGACGACCAGCACGAGCAGGCCGATCTCCCACGGGTGGCGCCGGGGTTGCTCACGGAAGCCGGTCGGTGGGTGCGGGTGATGGTGGGTCGGTGAATCGACGATGGCCATGGCGGTCCCTGGACTCCTGACGTCAGTCTGTGCCCGCGGATTTTGGGCGATACCAGGTTGCGTGCCGGCCCTTGGAAGGTTCTTGGGGGATTCTTGGAGTGCTGGTCAGCGCGGCGGGCCACAGACGGCCGGTGACCTGCCTCACTGTCAGCTTTCCTATCATTCGGTTATGACCGCCGGCGCGCTGAGCATCATGCGGTCGCCGGCCTTCGCGGCCGGGGACGCCGCGGCGTTCCGTGCCGCCGGATGGTGGACCGACTCGACACTGTCCGACACAGTTCGCCGCAACGCCGAACGGTCACCGGACCGGGTGGCCTACATCGACTATCCCGGCGGCGCCCTGACGTGGGCCGAATTCGACGCCGCGGCGACCGCGCTGGCCGGGCAGCTGGCCGGCTCAGGGGTCGGCCGCGGTGACCGGGTCGCGGTGTGGCACGGCGACACCGCCGCCATCCATGTTCTGTTCGTGGCCGTCGAGCGCTGCGGCGCCGTCGTCGTCGGCATCGGTGCCCGCGCCGGCACCCGCGAAGTCACCCACCTGCTGCGTGTGACCGAACCTCGAGTCCTGATCAGCGACCAGCAACGTGGCGCCGCCGCGGCGGAGGTGGCCGCGGAGCTCCGAATGGCGGTGCAGGTACTGGGCAGTGACGGCATGACGCCGCTGCTCGAGGTCGACGCGGCGGCCGCGACGCCGGGCATCGAGGCACAACTCGGCCCCGACGACGTCTTCCTGATCAACTCCACCTCTGGGACCACCGGGTTGCCCAAGTGCGTCGTGCACACCCAGAATCGTTGGCACTACTTTCATCAGAAGGCCGTCGCCAACGGGCTGTTGACACCCGAAGACATCTTTTTGCCGGTCATCCCGATGCCCTTCGGCTTTGGAATCTGGACCAGCCATACCACCCCGATCCACCTGGGAGCCACCACCGTGCTGCTGCAGCGGTTCTCCACCGCGGCCGCGTGCGAGGCGATAACCCGGCACAAAGTCACCGTAATGTGTTGTGTGAGTACTCAATTGACCATGCTGATGGCCGACCCAGTGGTGCGCGAGACCGATCTGAGCTCGCTTCGGGTGGTGTTCGCCGGTGGCGAGGCGCTGCCGTACCGGCCGGCCGCGGAGTTCGAAGAACTCACCGGCGCCAAGATTCTGCAGTTCTACGGCTCCAACGAGACGGGCCTGCTCAGCGGTACGACCTTGGATGACACACTGCACCACCGGTTGCGTACCGGTGGCCGGATCGTCCCGGAGATGAAAGTCCGCCTCTACGACGGCGACCGCGACGTCACCGGGACCGGCCGCGGCCAGCCGGCCTGCCGGGGTCCGGCAACCAGCCTGGGCTATCTCGATGGGATCGACCACGAACGGCTGTTCACCCCAGACGGGTGGATGCGGATGGGGGACATCTGCGAGATCGACGGGGACGGTTATCTCAGCGTCACCGGCCGCACGTCCGACTTCATCGTGCGGGGCGGCAAGAACATCAGCGCCGCGCAGGTCGAAGACTCCGCCATGACTCATCCCGCGATCGCGGTGGCGGCCGCGGTGGCGATGCCCGACCCGGTGTTCGGCGAAAAGGTCTGCCTTTATGCCGAACTCGTCGAGTCCCGCACCCTGGACCTGCCAGAGCTCGTCGAACATCTTCTGGCGCTGGGTGTTTCCAAGGAGCTGCTGCCCGAGCGGCTCATCGTGGTCGACGAGCTGCCCCGGTCATCGGGCGGCAAGATCGCCAAAGGTGAACTGCGAGAGAACCTTCGAGCCAGGATGGAGGCGGGCGTTATGGATGGTCCTCGAATACGGCGTGGCGGGCTGGAGGTGTGGGCGCCATCGGTGGTGCCACCGATCGGGGTGAAGCTGTCCGACGAGCAGGCGCTCGCCGTCGCCTTCCGCCATCTCGCCTCGATCGGTTTCGCCGAGAACATGGCCGGGCACATCACCTGGCAGCGGGACGGCCAGACCGACATGCTGGTCAACCCCTGGGGGCTCTGGTGGCAGGAGCTCACCGCGTCGGACATCTGCGAGGTGGACGCCGATGCCCGGGTCGTGCGTGGGCGCTGGGATGTCACGCCGGCGATCCACATCCACACCGAACTGCACCGCGTCCGCGAGGACGCCCGGGTGGTCATCCACAATCACCCCTACTACGTGTGTGTGCTGGCCGCGCTCGGCAGGCTGCCCGAGCTGGTGCATCAGACCGGGTCGCTGTTCCTGGATGACATGTGTCTGGTCGAAGCCTATGAGGGGGAGATCGATACCCCCTCGCGCGCAGCAGAACTGGTGGCCCATATCGGTAGTGCCAACCTGACGGTGCTGGCCAACCACGGCGTCATCGCCACCGGCCGCAACCTGCCCGAGGCCGTGTACCGGGCGGCGTCCATCGAACGGGTGTGCCGGATGGCCCACGACGTCCTGCTGACCGGTATCGCACCCTCGGAGATGAAGTGGTCGGACATGGTCGGCATGCGGGCCTCGCTGATCGAGCGCGCCGCGGACGTGTACTGGGCCGGTGCGGCGCGGATGACGATCAAAGCCGATCCCGATGTGCTCACCTAACCCCCGCGAGCAGACGCAAAATCGCACGGATTGCCGGGAATTTGTGCGATTTTGCGTCTGCTCGGCCACGTAAGGAGACCGGCATGAAATCGATTGACGAGTTGGCCGCCGACCTCAACTTCACCACCGCCAAGACCGGCGAGCAGCGCACCGTCACGTTGCTGCCGGATCCGCCGAGAGCGCAGCGCCGTTACACCGTCATCTCGGTGGACGACCACATCGTCGAGCCGCCCGACACCTTCACCGGTCGTCTTCCGCGGAAGTTCGCCGACCGGGCACCCACCGTGGTGGACACCCCCGAAGGCGGACAGACCTGGGTGTACGACGGTCAGGTGCTGCCTAACGTCGGCTTCAACGCCGTGGTAGGCCGGCCGGTGTCAGAGTACGGTTTCGAACCGGTCCGATTCGACGAAATGCGCAGGGGCGCATGGGATATTCATGCGCGGGTCAAAGACATGGATCTCAACGGCATCTACTCCTCACTGAACTTCCCTTCGTTCCTGCCCGG
This sequence comes from Mycobacterium sp. Z3061, assembly GCF_031583025.1. Taxonomy (NCBI): domain Bacteria; kingdom Bacillati; phylum Actinomycetota; class Actinomycetes; order Mycobacteriales; family Mycobacteriaceae; genus Mycobacterium; species Mycobacterium pumcae. The sequence continues at coordinate 3,375,966 of NZ_CP134062.1, forward strand.
ATTCGCCGGTCAGCGGCTGCAGCAGGTGACCAAGGACCGGGACCTCGCGCTGGCTTCGGTGCGGGCATGGAACGACTGGCACCTGGAAGCATGGGCGGGGCCCTACCCCGGCCGGATAATTCCGTGTCAGTTGCCATGGCTGCTGGATCCCGAGTTGGGCGCCAAGATGATCTACGAGAACGCCGAGCGCGGTTTCCACGCAATGACTTTCAGCGAGAACCCGGCGATGCTGGGATTCCCGAGCATTCACTCGGGCCATTGGGAGCCGATGATGGCGGCGTGCGCCGAGACCGGCACCGTGGTGAATCTGCACATCGGTTCTTCGGGATCGTCGCCGTCGACGACCGCGGACGCGCCACCCGACGTGCAGGGCGTGCTGTTCTTCGCCTACGCGATCTCGGCCGCGGTGGACTGGCTGTACTCCGGGCTGCCGAGCAGATTCCCCGACCTCAAGATCTGCCTGTCCGAGGGCGGGATCGGTTGGGTAGCAGGGTTACTGGACCGCCTGGACCATATGCTGAGCTATCACGAGATGTACGGCACCTGGCGTGCGCTCGGTGAAAAACTCACTCCCGCGGAGGTTTTCAAACGCAACTTCTGGTTCTGCGCCGTGGAGGACAAATCGTCGTTCGTGCAGTATGAGCGCATCGGCGTGGACAACATCATGCTGGAAGCCGACTACCCGCACTGTGACTCGACCTGGCCGCACACCCAGCAGACCATCCACGAGGAGATCGGTGAACTGCCCGACGACGTGATCCGGAAGATCACCTGGGAGAACGCTTCTCGGCTCTACCAGCACCCGGTGCCCGCCGAGGTGCAGCGGGATCCCGACGCGTTCTAACCGAGGTCGAGTTCGGCTTCCGAACAATAGACCCCGAGAACGTCGCGGGCCGAGACGATACCGAGCAGCGCGCCGTCGCGTTCGACCAGGATGTGGCGGATGTAGCGGTCCATCATCCGGGTGGCGACTTCGTCGATGGTGGCGTCAGCGTCACACCACACCAACTTGGTGCTGGCCACATCGATCGCCCGGACGGACTCGAGGTCCATCCCCGCGGCCACCGCGCGCACGACGTCACGTTCGCTCACCAACGCGCCCGGACTGTCGTCGTCGCCGACGACTATCGCGCCGACGTTCTCGGTCACCAACGCACGCGCGGCGTCGGCCAGGCTCGCGTCGGCGGCGACACGCGCTACCGGGTCGCCGGTCACAGTGGAAATCGGCAGGTTCCCCACGGAAGAAAAGGCAGTCACGCCACCATGTTCGTCAGAGCGCGCCGCTCGTCTCTAGTGACTTCCGTCCCTAAATCTGGTGGCCTTGGTTGTCGACGATAGACGCTGGTGCACGGGTCAACGATTATCTGCGAATGTATGGTCAGTGACGATGAGTAACCAGTATCCGGCCGACGCGTTTACCTCTCGGCATGCGGTTGACCCGAGACTCCGTTCCATCGCCAGATTCCTGCCCCGGGGATACGGGCTGCACCGCGGCCTGAGGGTTCCCCGCGCCTTGATGGGGCTCGCCGGCGTGACCGGGCGCGAGCGCGACGTGCCGGTCGTCGCGGTCGATGGGAATGTCACCGTCCGGATACACCGGCCGGCCGAATTGGCGCCACCTGCCCCTGCGTTGCTGTGGATCCACGGCGGTGGAACCGTCATGGGTAGCGCGGCTCAGGAGGACCGGTACTGTCGCAAGCTGTCGCACATGTCGGGTGTGGCGGTGGTCGCGGTGGAGCACCGCCTGGCGCCGGAGCATCCCTATCCGGCTCCGCTGGACGACTGCTACGCGGCGCTGCTGTGGCTGCGGCGCCAATCGTGGGTGGATCCCGACCGAATCGCGGTCGGAGGTGCGAGCGCCGGCGGTTACTTCGCGGCCGCACTGGCGCAACGCGCCCATGACCGCGAAGACGTCCGCCCGGTTTTCCAAATGCTGGTCTACCCGATGCTCGATGACCGCACCGGCGCGAAACCCGATGGACGCAAACGGATTATGTGGAGCGAGCGGGACAATCAGCTGGCTTGGCAGTGGTATCTGTCCGGAGCGGACCCCGCATCCGCAGTACCGGCGCGGCGCGACGACCTGTCCGGCCTTGCTCCGGCCTGGATCGGGGTCGGAACGCTCGACCTGTTCTATCAGGAGTGCGTCTCTTACGCGAAACGCCTGCGCGACGCCGGGGTGACCGTTCATGAGCAAATCGCCCCTGGTGCATTCCATGCCTTCGACCTGCTCGCCCCGAATGCACCGATTTCGTTGTCGTTCTTCGCCAGTCAGTGCCGGCATCTGCGCGACGCGCTCAGGTGACCCATTCCGGCTGCTCGGCGGTGTCGACCACGGAGAAGTCTTTGTGCCCCAGACCGGCCACGCAGCCACCGTCGACCACGAACTCCGAACCGGTTGAGTAGCTGGACTCATCGCTGGCGAGGTAGATGACCAGGTTCGACACTTCCTGAGGCTCGGCGATGCGGCCCAGCGCCGTCTGGAAGATGTCCTCGGGCACCCACTCGGTCATCGGTGTCCTGATCAGGCCCGGATGGATGGAGTTGACCCGGATCCCGCTGGGACCCAGCTCCAGCGCGGCCGACTTGGTCAGCCCCCGAACCGCGAATTTCGTTGCCGTGTAACCGTGGCAGGCAATCGTGCCGGCCAGGCCCTCGATCGAGGAGATGTTGATGATCGACCCGCGGCCGGCGGTCTTCATCGGTGTGACCACGGCCCGGATGCCGAGAAAGACACCGGTGAGGTTGATGTCGAGGATCCGCTGCCATTCGGAAAGCTGGTAGTCCTCGAAGGTTCCGATGTTGATGATGCCGGCGTTGTTCACCAGAATGTCGAGGCGGCCGAACTCGGACAGGGTGGTCTGCACCGCGGCGTCCCACTGGTCCGGGTCGGTGACGTCCAGATGCACGTAACGTGCGGCCTCGCCGACTTCTGCGGCGACGGCATTGCCCTCGTCGTCGAGGATGTCGCCGAACACCACCCTCGCCCCTTCGGCGACCAGAGCCCGAACATGGGACGCACCCATGCCGCGGGCCCCGCCACTGATCAAAGCGACTTTGTCGGTCAATCGGTTCGGCATGGAATCTCCTGACGGTTGGGCGCCCTGTCATGGTGGCACACCACGGTTCCCGCAAGAACGCCGCATCACCATACATACACAATCATCCGTATGGCGGCTTCACACTTCTCGAGCGCAGGCGCGCACCGGGCTTCGAAGACCTGGACCCAGCGCTACGGGCTGCCCGGTGACCGCGGTCGCGTCGTGAACGAAGCCGTTCGACTAGCGTCATCGCAATGGAGTTAAGCGGCAAGACTGTTCTGCTCACCGGCGCAACCGGCGGGCTGGGAAGAGCGATCGCCAAGGCGCTCGCACAGCGCGGAGCGCGGCTGATCGTCAGTTCGCGCAAGGCGCAGGAACTCGACGAGCTGGCGGCATCACTGTCGGGCAGCGGGCACCGGACGATTGTCAGCGATCTCGCGCAGCTCGGCGCCGCCGCGGCGCTGCTGGCCGAGGCGGGCCCCATCGACGTGCTGGTCGCCAACGCGGCGCTGCCGGCCTCGGGCAAGCTCGACAGCTTCACCGCCGAGCAGGTGGACCGGGCGCTGCGGGTCAATCTCGAGGTCCCGGTGCAGATGACCCGGGAGCTGATCCCGGCGTTCACCGCGCGAGGTTCGGGGCACTTCGTCTACATCTCGTCGATCTCCGGCAAGACCGCGACGGCACGCGCTTCGCTGTATGCGGCGACCAAGTTCGGCCTGCGCGGGTTCGCTCTGTGTCTGCGCGACGACCTGCGGCCGGCCGGTGTCGGCGTCTCAGTCGTCAGCCCGGGAGCCATCGGCGGCGCCGGGATGTTCGCCGACTCCGGGGCTTCGGCCCCTCCGCTCATCGGCACCGGAACACCCGAGCAGGTCGGGGCAGCGGTGGTGACCGCGATCGAGCGAAACCGCGGCGAGGTGACCGTTGCGCCGCTGCGGCAGCGGGCGCTGGCGCGCTTCGCGGCGAACGCTCCCGAAGTCGCCTCCCGCCTGGCCGGGGGCGTCGCGGCCAAGACGGCCGATCAGATCGCGGCCGGGCAGATCGACAAGCGCTGAAAAACTAGTGGCATCCTGGCGTCGTGGGTGTCCTGTTCCGGTTGGTCGAGTTGCTCCTGCTCGCCTTGCCGCTGATCGGCTTGATCGCGGCGGGCATCAGGGCCGTCTCGGCCATGAACCGGCGATCACGGCAGACCACGGACTCGTCGGATGACAACTCCGCGGCACCGGCCCGCGCATCCTCGGCCGGAAACCCGGCGGCGCACTGGCAGGCCATCAAACGTGCGATCGAGGCGCACGAGAAGACCGACGCGCGATGGTTGGTGTACGAACTCGATGCCACCCGACTGCTGGACTTCCCGGTGATGACCGACATGCGCGACCCGCTGACCACCGGATTCCACCGGGCCAAACTGCGCGCAGACCTGCACAAGCCGCTGCGGGCGGAGGATCTTCTCGACGACCGCGATGCCGCGCGCGAGTATCTCGACGCGGTCGAAGACTATGTGACCGCCTTTAACGCCGCGGAAGCCGAAGCGATGCGCCGGCGCAGCAGCGACTTCTCCAAAGAGGAGCGGCAGCGGCTGGCGCGGGCGCAGAGCCTGCTGCGGATCGCCGCGGATACCGCTGCCACAACCCAGGAGCGCCAGCACGCGTATCAGCTGGCGCGCACCGAACTCGACGGCCTGATCGTGCTGCCCGACAACACCCGGACCAGCCTCGAGCGCGGCATCCTCGGCGAGATCGACCGCTAATTCTTCAGGCGCACCATCCGCGTGGTGGTGCTTTCGTCGAGCTCGACGAGATCGGTGCGCGAGCGCAGGAAGTCACTGAAAGACTTGAACCCCAGCGACTTCTCGCTGAACGACGGGTTCATCCGCTTCATCTGCGCTTTGACCACCGAATTGTGCAGCCAGTCCACGTCGTCCTTCTCCAGGCCGATCCGCAGCGCGCGTTCGAGCAGGGCCGTGGCCGCCAGCTGTGGGTCCGGAGCGGGCGGCTCGTCGTCCGGTTCGCCGGAGCTCGCGCGGCGTGCGCGTTTCCTTGGCGGGCTGGCGGTGATGGGCGAAATCCCGGGCAGCGCGTCGTAGGTGACGAATTCGTCGCAGGCCGCGGCCAGCGACTGGCTGCTCGCGCCTGCCACGCCGATACCGACGACGTAGCGCCCCAGGCGTTTACACCGCTGCGCCAACGCGATGTAGTCCGAGTCGCCGCCGACGATCACCACATGTGTCAGATCGGGCAACCGGAACATGTCCTCGACCGCGTCCACGGCCAGCCGGATATCGGCGCCGTTCTTGCCGTAGGCGGCCGCCGGGAACAACTGCACCAGGTCGACGGCGCGGCCGACCAGTTGACCGTGGTAGGCCGCGTTGACCTCGGCCGACCAGTCGGCGTACGCGCGGGTCAGCACCAGCGTGCCGAAAGAGGATGCGAAATCCATGATTGCGCCCAGGTCGACCGTCGCTGCCCGCAGTTTCTCCTTGTCCAGGCCCTTGGCCTTGTCCCGCTGGAAGGTGTTGCGGCCGTGCACCTGGTCGTAACGCGAGATCACGATGTTGTCGAAGTCGAAGTACACGGCCACCCTGGTCGCGCCGGAAGCGCTGGAGTCGGTCATGCGGACATCGTCCGGCATTCGGTCGCTGACGCCAACTTCCGCGCCGTCAACGGCCGGCGTGAGACTGGATCTGGTAGGCGGTGCCACGTTCCTCGCGCACCCACAGCTCCTCGTCCGCCCCGACGGTAGTTCCCTGGGCGATCAGCTGGCGCTTGAGCACCTTGTGCGTTGCGGTGCTGGGCAGATCCGTGGCGACCCGGACGTATCGAGGTCGCGCCTTGGGGGAGAGGTCCGGCTGCGCGTCCAGGAACGACTCCAGCGATCGCGGGTCGAATGAGTTTCCCTGGTGCAAGACCACAGCCGCCATGATCTGGTCGCCCACCCGTTCGTCGGCGACGGCATATACGGCAACTCGGTTGATTGCCTTGTGGCGCAGGAGAATCCGCTCGATGGGAGCTGCCGCGAGGTTTTCGCCGTCGACCCGCATCCAATCAGCAGTACGCCCGGCAAGATAGATCCAGCCCTGGGAGTCCTTGTATGCCAGATCGCCGGACCAGTACATGCCGTGCCGCATGCGGTCGGCGTTGGCCTGCGGGTCGTTGTAGTAACCGGTGAACAGACCCGATCCCGTGGTGTTCACCAGTTCACCGACGGCGTCGTCGGCGTTGATGAGCGCACCGTGCTCATCGAACCGGGCGACGTCGCACTCGGTGACTGTCTCGCTGTTGTAGACGGCAACCCCGACGGCCCCCTTGCCGATCGAGCCGCGCGGCGTGCCTGGTTCGCGTATCACCATGACGGCGTTCTCGGTGGAGCCGAAGCCGTCCTCGACCTGTACGCCGAAGCGGCGCGCAAACTCATCGATGTCTTTCTCGTTGGCCTCGTTGCCGAACGCCACCCGCAGCGTGTTGTCCGCGTCGTCCTCGCGCCGGGGCGTGGCCAGGATGTAGGCGAGCGGCTTGCCGACGTAATTCATATAGGTGACCTGATACCGGCGGACATCGGAGAGAAAATTGCTGGCCGAGAACTTCGCCGGCACGATCGATGCCCCGGAGACCACCGCCGGCGCCCAGCCGGCGACGACCGCGTTTGAGTGAAACAGCGGCATCGACACATAGCAGGTGTCGCGCTCGGTCAGGGCGAACCGCTCGGCGAGGTTGAGCCCGGCGAAAGCCGGCATCAGGTGTGCCACCCGCACCGCCTTGGGGTTCCCGCTCGTGCCGGAGGTGAAGATCATCATGAACGGGTCCATCATCTCGACCTCCCGATGGGGGACGAGTTCGCCGGCGTCGGCGACCAGGGCGGCCCATTGCGATGTCGAGGTGTCAATGATCCGAATACCGGGCAGGTTCAACCCGTCCAGCAGCGCGCGGTGTTCCGCATCGGTCACCACGACCTGGCAGTCTGCGCGCACGATGTCGGCGGCCAGCGCTTCGCCGCGCCGGGTGGTGTTCAGCCCGCACAGGACATACCCACCCAGGCCCGCCGCCGCCATCTGGGTCAGCATGTCGGGTGTGTTTCCCAACAGCGATCCGATGTGCATCGGACGGTCACGGTCGGCGGCCGCGAGCAGGGCCGCCGCCTGAGCGCCGGCGTGCGCCAGGTACTGGCTCCAAGTCCACTGCAAATCGCCATATTTCACGGCGATGGCGGAATCCGACAGCCGTCGGCGCAGCAGCGCCTGCACAGTTTCGGTCACGAATCCGACGCTCCCGCCCGGTCGAGGTAGCTGCTGACGATATCGACGAGCAGCCGGCGCTGCCTGCCGGTGTCGACCGGCCGTTGCATCACCAGCTGGTTGGCGATCATGCCCCGCAGTGTGGTCAGCAGCAGCTCACCGATGGCGGCGTTCTGGGTCGGGCTCAGATCCCGGTCGATAGCGGCGATCAGCGTGTTGAACGTCTTGCCGAGTCTTCGGATGTGGTTGGTGGTGGGCTCGCCGCGGGTGGCACGGGTGCCGATCAGGATTTCGGTGGCCGCGCGCCCGGTAGGGCTCGACATCGCCCGCCAGGCCGCCGTCACGGCCGCCTCGACCTTTCGGTGCGTCGTGGTGTCGGCAGTCGCCGCGGGCAGCGAATTCAGCGCGTCCAGCAGTTCCTCGAACCCCTGGTCCACCACTGCCATCAACAGCCCGTCGCGGTCACCGAAGTGATACTGGATCACCCCCCAGGTGACCCCCGCTGTGTCCGCGATGTGCCGGCCGCTGGCCGCGGCAATGCCTTCGCTGAGCACAATCTGGACCGTCACATCGATCACCTGGGCGCGCGTCCGCTCGGCGCGGACCTGATTGCCGTGGGCGGGCCGCGTCGGAGCAACTCGTCCGGACATCATCACGAGATCACCTGTCACCCTTCAGCACGGCGGGCCGTCGCCGGCGAAACATTGCGACCGCTAGGTTATGCCATCCGTGCCGGCTGGGACGCCCGACCCGCCGGGTTGGCGAATTCGAGGTGTGGTCGAGTTGCGGGAATTGCGCTTGTCCAGCGATTTTACAATGGCAGTCACGGCCCGTGAAGAAGGTGCGAATGTCAATTAATCAAACGTCCGGACGTCAAATAGATGTACTACACAGACATTCGCAAAGGTATTGCTTCACGCAGGTGCCCCAGATATTTTATCCGATCGTATGTAGTTGTGTTACAACACTATTCGTGTAGTTTTGGCTGAGACAGTTACTGCTATTGATCCGACTGTTCCCGACGTTCCGGACCGGTTTATTGCAATCCGTTGAAAATCTTTTCCTGGCGGCGTGATGTGGTTATCATTCTGCTCGCATTACTTCTCGAAAACCCAAACCAAGAAAGGAACCACTATGACGGGAATTGGTAACAAGCGGGTGGCCCGCGGGCTCGCTGCCGTAGCGGCTGCGCTGTTCGGAGCGGCAGCGTTGGTGGGATGTATGAAGAGCGGCCCCGCGGCGCAGTCGGTGCCCGTTGGTCAGCCCGCCACCGCCTGGTCCCACATCGGCGGCTAGCAGCCCGAAGTCCGCGCTCCCGCCCGAACGCACTCAGGGCGGGAGCGCGGCTGTCTCTACTCCTGCAAGGACACCTCAACGATGTTGCCGAACTTCTCGGCGCTCCCGCCGGAGGTCAATTCCGCCCGCCTCTACACCGGCGCGGGTCCGGTTCCGATGCTCACGGCGGCCGCCGCCTGGGACCTGCTTGCATCTGAAATGCACTGCGCCGCGGACTCTTTTGGGTCGACCATTGCCGCGCTGGCGGCCGACTCCTGGCAGGGCCCGGCGTCGCTGGCGATGACGGCCGCCGCCGCACCACATCTGAGGTGGCTGAGCACCGCGGCCGCGCACGCCGAGGCTGCGGCGGTCATGGCCCGGACCGCGGCGGCAGAGTTCGACACCGCCTTGGCCGCCGCGGTGCCTCCCACCGTCGTCGCGGTGAACCGCGGGGAGGTGGTGTCGCTGTTGGCGTCCAACCTGTTTGGGCAGAACGCTGCGGCGATAGCGGCCGCCGAGTCCCTGTACAACGAGATGTGGGCTCAGGATGTGACCGCTATGGTGGCGTACCACGCTGGAGTCAGCACGGTCTGCGCGCAGTTGGCGCCCTGGCAACGGCGATTGCAGACCCTACTGAGCGCCGCGACGCCAGGGCTGACCGGTTCCGGCGCGTCGGGCAGTGCCGCCGCGGCGCAGACCGTTGCCGAAGTCATGGGAAGCAGCGGCATCCCGTCCCCGTCGCCCAGGTATGTGCAGCACGCATTCGATCTCTTCATTCGCAACATCGCACCCGACGCCATCCCGCGCTCGCTGTTCACCCCGGAGGGTCTCTACCCGGTGGTCGACGTCAAGAGTCTGACGTTCGATGCGTCGGTGGCCCAGGGCGTGAAGATCCTCGACAGCGCGGTTCGGGCGCATCTCGCCGCGGGCGACAATGTCGCCATCTTCGGCTACTCCCAGAGCGCCACCATTGCCGCAACGGAAATGCAGAAGCTCGCTGCATCGATCAATCCGCCTACGCCTCAGCAGCTTTCGTTCACCCTAGTCGGCGATCCCGGCAATCCGAACGGCGGCCTCGCCGCGCGTTTCCCGGGGATCGCCATTCCCAGCCTCGGTGTGACCAGCCCGGGTGCGACGCCTGACAATCTGTATCCGACCCGCGTCTACACCATCGAGTACGACGGCGTCGCCGACTTCCCCCGGTATCCGCTGAACATCGTGTCGACGTTGAACGCCCTGGCCGGGATGGGCTACCTGCATCAGAACTACCTGATGCTCACGCCGGAACAGATCGACGCTGCCATTCCGCTGACCAACACCGCGGGCCCGACGATGACGCAGTACTACATCATCACGACCAGGAACCTGCCACTACTGGAGCCGCTGCGGGCGTTACCCGTTCTCGGCAATCCGCTCGCCGACCTCATTCAGCCGGACCTGCGGGTGATCGTCAATCTCGGCTACGGCGACCCGAATCACGGCTATTCGACGTCGCCGCCGAACGTGCCGACCCCGTTCGGGGTATTCCCGGACGTCGATCCCATACGGGTTTTGGGCGCGCTGGGAACCGGAACGCAGCAGGGGGTCGCCGACTTCGGCTACGGCATGACGCATCTCGCGCTGCCGCCCGTTGACGTTTCCGGTCTGTTTGCCGGATCTCTACCCGATGGCGGACTCACCAGTCCCACGATCTCCATCGACGGACTCATCGACGGTATGCAGGCCGCCAATTCCAAGTCCAGCGGCGCGATTTCGGCGGCGGCCGGGGCGGCCTACCAGGTGCTGCTGCCGACGGCCGACCTGGCGAATGCCATGTTGACCACTGCGCCGGCCTACAACGTCAACCTGTTCCTGCAGGGAATCCGCGAATTCGTGCACGGCAGCCCGATGGGCATGGTGAATGCGGTCGGCTATCCACTCACCGCCGGCGTCACGCTGTCCATCATGGCGGCGGCCCTGGAAACGCTCATCGTCGCCGCGGCCGCGCAACAAGTCGGTGCAGGCCTGTCGGCGCTGGTCGCCTGATCGCGGACGCGGGACCCTATGCTTGACCGCAAATGGCGGACAAGACAACGTGCGCGATCATCGGGGGCGGCCCGGCCGGCATGGTTCTCGGGCTGTTACTGGCCCGCGCCGGGGTAGAGGTCACCCTGCTGGAAAAGCACGGTGACTTCCTGCGCGATTTCCGCGGCGACACCGTGCACTGCTCCACCATGCGGTTGCTCGATGAACTGGGTCTGTGGGAGCGCTTCTCCCGGTTGCCCTTCAACGAGGTACGCAAAGCGGCATTCGAATCGAATGGGCACTCGGTCACCTACATCGATTTCGGGCGGCTGAACCAGCCCCATCCGTTTATCGCGATGGTGCCGCAGTGGGACCTGCTGAACCTGCTGGCTGAGGCCGCGATTGCCGAGCCCACTTTCACCCTGCGAATGAACACCGAGGTCACCGGCCTGCTCACCGAAGGCGGCCGGGTCACCGGGGTTCAGTACCAAGGCGCCGACGGCCCGGGGGAACTGCGCGCCGAGCTCACCGTCGCCTGCGACGGCCGATGGTCGATCGCCCGCCAGGCCGCCGGCCTGCGCACCGGCGACTATCCGGTGAAGTTCGACGTCTGGTGGTTCAAGTTGCCGAACGACGACGATGCGGAGTTCTCCTTCGCGCCCCGCACCGGTCCGGGCAAGGCGTTGGCCGTGATCCCGCGCAAAGGGTATTTCCAGATCGCCTACATCGGCATGAAAGGCACCGACGCGCAGTTGCGCGCTCGGGGCATCGATGCATTCCGGCGTGACATCGCCGCACTGGTACCCGAGGCCGCCGGATCGGTAACCGCGCTCGATTCCATGGACGACGTCAAGCATCTCGACGTGAAGGTCAACCGCTTGCGTCGGTGGCACTCCGACGGCCTGCTCTGCATCGGTGACGCCGCACACGCCATGTCGCCCTTGGGCGGCGTCGGCATCAACTTGGCGGTTCAGGACGCCGTCGCAGCGGCGACCATATTGGCAGAACCCCTGCGGCGCCACCACGTTACCGGCCGTGACTTGGCAGCAGTGCGCCGTCGGCGCGTATTTCCCACCGCGGTAACTCAATTCGTCCAACGGATACTGCACCGGGGGTTGCTCGGTCCGCTGCTGCGGGGCCGGGACCCCGCCCCGCCGGCAGCCCTGCTGCGGATGCTCGAGCGGATGCCGTGGCTTTCGCTGGTGCCCGCGTACTTCATCGGAGTCGGCGTGTTGCCCGAGCACGCGCCCGATTTCGCCCGCCGCGGTTAACGCAACGCGATGTCTGATCAACGGGTGCCGCTGCGCATCGGCATCCTGGGGGCGGCCCGCATCGCACCGTTGGCACTCATCAACCCCGCCAAGCAGACTGACGCGATCGTGGTCGCCGCGGTCGCGGCCCGCGATGTGTCCCGCGGACAGGCGTTCGCGGTTGACCACGGCATCGCCCGCGTGCACAACAGCTACCAGGATCTGATCGCCGACCCGGAGATCGACGCCGTCTACAACCCACTGCCCAACGGCCTGCACGGCCGGTGGACGCGCGCCGCACTGGACGCGGGCAAGCACGTGCTGTGCGAGAAGCCGTTCACCGCAAATGCCGCGGAAGCACGCGAAATCGCCGATCTGGCAACGCACTCGGATCGCGTTGTGATGGAGGCCTTTCATTACCGCTACCATCCGCTGGCGTTGCGGGTCGAGCAGATAATCGCCTCGGGCGAACTCGGCCGGCTGCAACACGTCGAGGCCGCGATGTGCTTCCCGCTGCCGAAGTTCGCCGATATCCGCTACGACTACGCGCTGGCCGGTGGGGCGACGATGGACGCCGGCTGCTACGCCGTGCACATGGTGCGTACCTTCGGTGGTGCCACGCCGGAGGTAATTTCGGCGCGCGCCAAACTGCGCGATCCCCGGATCGACCGGGCCATGACGGCCGAGTTGCGCTTCGCCGGTGGGCACACGGGACGGATTCGCACCTCGATGTGGTCGACGGACCTGTTGCGGATGAGCGTCACGGTGACCGGCACCGACGGGCAGCTACGTGTTCTCAATCCTGTTGTGCCACAGATCTTTCACCGACTGTCCGTCAAGTCGGCCAATGGCCGCAGGGTGGAGCGCTTCGGGCGCCGTGCCTCCTATGCGTACCAACTCGACGCGTTCCTGGCCGCGGTGCTGGACGGGGTACCGGTCAAGACGACACCGCAGGACGCCGTGGCGAACATGACCGTCATCGACGGAATCTATCGCGCTGCCGGACTGCCGCTGCGTCAGCCCAGCTGATGCTCGTTGCCGGACCCTCTCTCAGCCGGCGGCCTCCGCCAACACCCGTCGCGCCGCCTCCACACACGGTCGCAGACGGTCGGCCGGGCTGACACCGGCCAGCGCCAGCGATCGTTGCGGTACCTCGAGTTCGCACACCAGGTCGGTCGGTAGCGCGCGGATCATGTCGCGCAGCGGTAACTCGCCGTCGCCGGGGGCCAGTCGCTCGTACATGGCCTCCTCCAAGTAGTCAGGGGTCCGGGGCCGGCGCGTGGTGTCATTGAGTTGGACGTAGCCGATGTGCTCAGGATCGATGGCCGCCAGGTCGGCCGGGGTGGACCCGGACCGGGATACATGCATGGTGTCGATCAACAGCCGAAAGTCCGGCCGTCCGACGTGCCGCACCGCGGCCAGCGCGGTGGGCAGGTCGGAGACGGCGAGGCCCGGCACCGGCTCCACCACCGTGGCGATGCCGCGTTGTGCGGCCAATTCGGCGAGCACCGCGAACTCATCGAAAGTGCGACCCAGGTCGGCATCGAGGCTGACCACATTGAGGCGCGGAATCCCGAGTTCGGCCATGACGTCGAGATCGCCGGCACACCCGCGTACGTCACCGCGGGGGACAACCAGAAAGCCGTCACCGAGTGTGATGGAGACGCCGTGGTGGCGCAGCGCCGCATCGAGATCGGTGCGGAGCGCAGCATCGTTCGGCAAGGAGAATGGGGGATAACCAAGCGGCGCGAGTGGGCGTCCTTGGAGAAACATGGAGATGAAACGGCACTCGAGAGCGGCCGCGACCTCGACGAACTCCACTGGTGGAAGCCCGAACACGCTGAGGTAGCCGATGCCGAGATGATCCATGTCGTGTCGCACGTTACAAGCCGCGACGATTGATTTTCGGGGAGATCGGGTAATTACACCATTGCTGATATTCCTCAGTCCGTTGTTCAGGGGCCGAAGTGGTGCCGTCCGGACTGAGAAGAGGAGGCGAACACAATGCAGTTCAAGAAGATGATCGGAACGACACTGATGGCCGGCGCTCTGGGCGCAGGCGCGCTCGGAATGGGCGCAGGCCCGGCGCTGGCGAAGCCCGGCCCCCATATTCCGGGTCCCCCGGTACCCCCCGTACCGCGGGTCGACGACTCGATCGGCTGGAATCCGGCACCCGGGCAGATCAAGCAGTATTGCCCGTGGCAGTCGCCGCCGGGTCACTGGATCGGCGGGCCGCACGGTATCCCCTGCACCTGATGCGCTGACTGGGGACGCCCTGATCGCTGGCCGTAGTGTTTCAGCTACGGCCGCGAGGGGCGGCCCCGAGCACCGGGAAGTGGTCCATGCCGACATCCGCCGCATTCCCCCGGCACATTCGAATCGGTGGCGGTGCGCTCGGCGAGTTGGGCGCGGTGCTCGATGCGCTGCAGCTGCACCGCCCACTGGTGGTCACTGACCCCTACCTAACTACCAGTGGAGCCTCGCATCGGGTGATCAGCCTGCTGAGCGCGGCAGGAAAAGCCCCGGCATTGTTCGACCGCACGGTCGCCGATCCCACCACGGCCTCGCTGGACCAGGGTGTCGTGGCGGTCCACGAGCACCGGGCCGACTGCATCATCGGGTTCGGCGGCGGCAGCCCGATGGACACGGCAAAGGCGTTGGGAGTCCTTGCTTTACAGCCGGGTCCCATGCGCAGATACAAGGCGCCGAACAGCAATGGCGGCCCGGCGTTGCCCATCATCGCGATCCCGACTACGGCGGGAAGTGGTTCGGAAGCAACGCAATTCACGGTCATCAGTGACAGTGAGACCAACGAGAAGATGTTGTGTCCCGGGCTGTCGTTCCTGCCCATAGCCGCGATCGTCGATTTCGAGCTGACCATGACGATGCCGCCGCGGCTCACCGCGGATACCGGCGTCGATGCCCTGACGCATGCGGTCGAGGCGTACGTCAGTCGCCGCGCCAATCCCATCAGCGACGGTCTGGCGCTCTCGGCAATCCGGCTGATCGCGACGCACCTGCGGCGGGCATATTTCGACGGGTCGGATGCCTCGGCCAGGGCGGCGATGATGGCCGCTTCCACGCAGGCCGGGATGGCGTTCTCGAATTCCAGCGTCGCACTGGTACACGGGATGAGCCGGCCGATCGGCGCACATTTTCATGTCGCGCACGGACTGTCCAACGCCATGCTGTTCCCGGTGGTCACCGCGTTCTCCGTGAGCGGTGCGCCCGGCCGCTACGCCGACTGTGCCCGGGCCTACGGGGTCGCCGATGCGACGACGAGCGACCGGGCCGCCGCCGGGGCACTCGTCGACGCCCTCACCGCGTTGTGCGCGGACCTCGAGGTCCCGACCCCGAGGTCGTACGGTATCGACAGTGCCGCTTGGCAATCGCTCGTTCCGTTGATGGCCGAGCAAGCCGTCGCATCCGGTTCGCCGGCCAACAATCCCGTGATTCCCGAGCCGGCACAGATCGAAGCGCTTTACGCGCAAGTGTATGGCTGATCGTCACTTCGCGCGGCTAGCCGACACTACAAATATAGAGTAATGTCTGCGCCCAGACCCGAGAGGCGTTGACGATGGACAGACGACGAAAGCCCAACCCCGCTGAACGCCGTCGTGACCTGTGCGATGCGGCAATCCAATTGCTGGCCGACGACGGGGCCAAGGGGTTGAGCCATCTCAAGGTGGACCGGAAGTCCGGTGTGCCCGACGGGACCACCTCCTTCTATTTCCGGACCCGATCGGCACTGCTGCTGGCCGTGGCCGAACGATTGGCCGAGCTGGACCTGGCAAACCTGCAATCGGTCGCCGACAACGAAAGTCCAGCCGGCACGGGCAGAGACCGCCGGTCGCCCTCGTTGTTGTCCCAAGTGGTGATCCAATCCGGTTGCGAGCCTGAGCTTTCCCGAACGCGGGCCAGGTACGAGCTGACGATGCAGGCCGCCCGGGACCCCGCGCTGGCCGCCACCCTGGCCCACGGCACGCAGGCGTTCACCAAGCTGCACCGCGAAATCCTGGTCCAGTTGATGCCGCACGGTGCCGAGCTCGAGTCCGCGGTGGTCGAGGACCTCAGCAATGTCACCCTGACGTTCATCAACGGCCTGCTGTTGCGGTTCGCCCACGGTGACCGAATCGTCGACAGCGCAGAACAACTCGACAAGATCCTGGCCGCCATTGCCGGCGGAATCTTGAAGAGCCCCAACAAGGGACACCTGACCGGCAACTCCGGCCAGTAGAGAGAGGGTCACATGCCTGAACACGACTACGAGGAAATGAAAAAAGAAGCCGAGCCCTACATAAAATTCGAAAAGGACGTCAAGAACCGGATCGCCTACATCACGTTCGACCGTCCCGACGCGCAAAATTCCACGACGCTGGGCATGCGGCAGAACTACGCCGATCTGATCCATAAGTGCAATGTCGACGACGACGTGAAGGTAGTGGTGATCCGTGGCGAGGGAGAGGATTTCGGCAGCGGTGGAGACCTGCCCGAACAGCGCGGAATGCTGGAGAACCCGGGAATGTCACTGCTGCACGAGCTGGCGATCAACGACGACGATGTCAAGTATCCGCCGGGCGGCTCCTACCGCTACCTGTCCACCGTCACCGACTTCTATGCCAAAGCACCCGCCGGAAACCGCCCGCTGCAGGAACTTCGGAAGATCAGCATCGTCGAGGCCAAGGGTTATTGCTACGGCTGGCACTTCTATCAGGCCGGTGACGCCGACCTGGTGATCTCGTCGGACGACGCCCTGTTCGGGCACCCGGCGTTCCGCTACGTCGGCTGGGGACCACGCTTGTGGTGGTGGGCCGAGACCATGGGCCTGCGGAAGTTCTCCGAAATGCTGTTCACCGGGCGGCCTTTCACCGCCAAAGAGATGAACGATTGTGGCTTCATCAACAGTGTGGTGCCGCGCGACAAGCTCGAAGAGGAGACGGCGAAGTACGCACTGGCCTGTGCGCGGTGCCGCCCGACCGATACGGTCGCGGTGCAGAAGACCTTTCTGGAGCTCTACAAGCAGCACAAGGGCGAGTACTTCGGCAGTCTGCTCACCGGGATGGTGGAGGGGATGCTGCCGCTGATCGCCAACGACCAGGACCACGATGTGGACCTCACCGAAGGAACGTTCGGCAAGGGGCTCAACAACGTCGTCAAGGACAACGACCTCAATTTCCCGCCGGAGTGGCGGTTGAGCCGTTCGGGACGCCAGAAACCCTGACCGCCGATTGTGAAAATCCCGACGCCCCGTCGCGTGGCGGCTACCTGAACGTCGTGAGCATGCCGGCCGCCGATCGCTGCCAGGTGAACATCTCGGCCCGGTGCCGTGCACAGACGCGACGGTCGCGCTCCGGTCGGCCGACGAGGTCACGGACGGCGTTCGCGAAGGCCACCGGATGGTTGTCGGCCAGCGCACCGCTGTCCGCGGTGATGATCTCGGTCAGGGCCGAGGTCCGTGACACCACCGCCGGAGTGCCGCACGCCAGCGATTCCAGAGCGGCCAGCCCGAATGTCTCGTGCGGACCGGGCGCGAGCGCCACATCCGCGGTCGCCAGCAGTGCCGCAACCGCTTGCCGATCGGCCACGAATCCGGTGAATTCGATTGGCAGACGGCCCGCTTGGCGCTGCAGCCGCGCCCGCAGCGGACCTTCCCCCACAACGACCAGCCGGGCGTCGACGCCGTCGTCGCACAGTGCCGCAAGGGCATCAATGCTGCGATCGGCGCGCTTCTCCACCGACAGGCGCCCGCAATGCACCAGCAGGATCTGATTCGGCGTGGCGAAGCGGCGCCGAAGCTGAACGCTGTGCCGGCGCGGATGAAAGGTCCGCAGGTCCACACCGAGTGGCACCGTGACGGTGTTGGTTGCGCCGATACGGTCGAATTCTTCGCGGGCGAAGTCGGTGGTGCACACCACGGTGTCGTAGTCGGCAGCGGTGCGCCGGTTGGCGACATCGGCGAATCTCTGCGCGGCCCGTCGCGGAAGCAGTTGCCCCGCAAGGCGATCCAGGCGCTCGTGGGAGATCATCACGGTGGTGGCACCGTGCTCGCGACCCCACCGGCCCAGCGAGCGCAGAGTGAGCCGGTCGGAGACCTCCAGCGCATCCGGGTTCAGCGCGGCCAGCAGCGCCCGCACCGGCGCGGGCATGATCGCCCGGTACCCACCGGTGAACGGCAGCAGCCTGGCCGGCACCGTGATTCGCACGACACCGCTGTCCAGCCGGCTGCGTTCGGCGCGCGGACCCGGGACCACCAGGAAGACCTCGTGCCCGGTGGCGCAGTATTCGGCGCCCAACCGGTCAACCGCCGTGCGCAGCCCTCCGGACCGGGGCCCATAGAAATTGGCGACCTGAACCACCCGCATACGGTGAGAGAAACCGTCGGGAATGTGCGGTCAACGAGCGCGGGCCCACGACCGCCTGAATAGTTCGTGAACCTCGGGTTCAGCTGGGTTTCCTCAGGTGTGGCCCCAGCATCTGCTGCCATGCCCTGGACATGTTCTGAAACTCTTCTTCGCAGTTGCCGGCACGGTCTTCGGGCAGGTCACCGGAGGTGACGATGACGGCGTTGGCGGTGGTATCGGACCCGTAGATCCAGCACTCCCAGTTGTACATCCGGGTGATGTCCATCGAGTGTCCGTCCCAGAACGGGAGTTCGTTGGCGTCGCCGGCCTCTTTGGCACTCAGCTTCCAGTCCTGGGCGGTGTCCATGGCGATCCGGACGCCGTTCGGGTAGGGCTTTCCATCGGCCCCGGGGGCCAACAGCTCGAATGCGGACAGCTGGTCGGCAACGTCCTCCTCGCGTCCGGTGAACGCGAGGTCGTAGATGTTGAGTGTCGCGTGACCGAGCTCGTGGTAGAACCCGGAAATCGTCGCATCGACCGCGGCTTGCGTCGGGTTGGGATTTCCGGCATTGGCGAACCGCTGCTGGCTCTGCTGAATGTCCTCGTAGCACAGCTGGATTTCGTTGGCGTTGGGATCCCAGTAGTCGTTGGCCTCGCCGCACTGTTTGCCCACGGCCCCGACATCGTGCGGCAGATTCAGCGTGTCGTTGACGTGCGCCGCGACATTCTCCAAAACCTTTGCGTCCGACATCAGTTGGCGGCCTGCCTGAGCCTCCGGGGTGGTCGCGTCCTCGTAGCGGAAGATCATCTTTCCCGCCGGCTCGGGTTCGTTCGTCGTCGGGTCGGTGCGCGAGGTCGCCGGGATCCGCTCCGCGGCACGCGGATGGGCGTCGGAATGTCCTTTCGATCCGCCACACCCCGTCGCCAACAGCACCGCGGCACACGCCGCGATACCCATGAGTCGCCTGCTCATCCTTGGAGCCCCCTTCGATGGAACCAACCGATGGTCTGCCCAGGACCTGTGAGAACGGTACGACAAGAGTTGAGCTGCTGGGTTACGAGCTGGAAAGCAGCAGCATGACCGGCCGAGTCTCCCGATGAAGAACGTCAATGCCATGACGAGAAACAGCTCGAGCAGTCACACTTGAATGAGCTGCGGGATGCGGGAACCACTACGGTCGAAGGCCATCACGCGACGCCACAGCAACCGCAGACCATATCCGGTGAGGAATGCAGGTGGGCACGGTTTGACCATCAAGGTCGCGACGAGCGCGGCACGCCGCAAAATCGCTGTCGGTCCGTGGACCGGGATGGTTGAATGGGCCGACTCGGTCGGGGGTTACATCGCGTTGTCAATCGAGAAGGTGATACGCCAGGTGAATAGGTCGCTGCGTGATCCCTGCCGGTTGGCTCAGCTGAGGCTTACGCGTTGATCCCTCGGCTCATCTACCGTTTCGCGCTGCTGATCGTCGGCGTCTGGGCGTTCGCCGCCGTCGCCGGGAACAGCCTGGCGCCGCCACTCGAGCGGGTCGTCGCAGACCTGGACCAGCCATTCCTGCCAGTCGGCACCGCGACTTCGCTGGCGGTGCAGCGCTCGGCGGCCGCCTTCGCGCAAACGCCGACCGACAACATCGGTTACCTGGTGCTCGCACGCGACGGCCGGCTCACCGAACAGGACCGGACCTACTACGACCAACTCATCACGGCCTTGCGTGCTGACACCAAACATGTGTACGAGGTGACGGACTGGTGGCGGATGCCGGCGGCCGCGGACACGGCGGTCAGCCGGGACGGCCATGTGGTGACCGCCACCCTCACCCTTGACGGGGTGACGGGATCGACTGAAGCCGTCGACTCGATCACCGAGGCACGCACCATCGTGGCGGGGCTGCATGCTCCGGATGGTCTGCACGTCTACATCACCGGGGCCGGCGCGACCATCATGGATGAGTTCGACGCGATCGACCGGCAGACTCAGGTCATCACCGTGGTGACACTGGGAGTGCTGCTGATCTTCCTGGTCATCATGTACCGGTCGCTGATCACTGCCCTGGTGCCGCTGGTATCGGTCCTGTCGGGGTTGACCGTCGCCAAACCGATCATCTCCGACCTCGCCTCCCGCATGGTGATCAGTGTGTCGCTGTTCTCCCTGTCCATCGCCGTTGCGGTGGCGGTCGGAGCGGGTACCGGCTTTGCGATCTTCCTGCTCGGCCGCTACCACGAACAGCGCAGGAACGGCTTCGCACCAGCCGAGGCGCTGGCGGACGCATACCGCAACGTCGCGCCGGCGATCATCGGCTCGATCCTCATCGTGGTCGCACCGCTGGGCGCGGTCGGGTGGCTGAGTCTGGCGCGGATCAGCATGTTCGCCACGACGGGCATCCTCTGCGCGATCGGTGTGCTCGCGGTCGGGATCGCCAGCCTGACACTGACGCCGGCCCTGATCGCGCTCGCCAGTCGTGCCGGCCTGGTGAAGCCGCCGCAGCGCGAGCGTCTGCGCCGGGGCTGGCGCCGCATCGGCACCCGCGTCGCGCGCTGGCCGGCGCCGATCCTGGTGGCCAGCAGCGTCTTCGTGCTCATCATGCTGCTCGCTCTGCCTGGCGTGCCGATCGGTTGGGACGAAACCGCGTCCACCTCACCCGATACCGAGGCCAACCGCGGTTACCGCGTCGTCAACCAGCATTTCGACGCCAATCACGTACAACCCGATGTCGTCACGATCGAGGCCGACGAGGACCTGCGCAACCCGGACGCGCTGGCCGTCATCGGTCGGGTCACCGGCGCGATCATGGGGATCTCCGGGGTGCGCATGGTGCAGTCGGCGAGCCACCCCGGGGGGATGGTCTCCAAGCAGGCCTCCCTGTCTGCCACCGGCGGCAACGTCGGTGACCGGCTCGACCAGTTCTCCGACCGGCTCGCCGCCAAGGACGCGACGTTCACCGACCTCGAAGCCGCTCTGCGTGAGCTGGGTTCGGGACTTGATCTGATCCAGGCCGGAGCGCAAGCGGGCAGCTACGCCATTGGTGGCGTCAGTCTGGCGGTACGCCTGACGCAGCAGGCCACGGACAAGATCCGGGCTCGTTCGGCAGACGTCAACGAGATCTTCGATCCGCTGCGCAAGTTTGTCGGAGCGATCAGGGACTGCCGGAGCACCCAGGTCTGTTCCTCTGCCCAGGAGGCGGTCGACTGGGCCAACGCGGTCGTCGGCGGTTCCAGCAAACTGGGTGAAGCGGCCGACCAGCTGGCGAAGGCGGCGGTGGACGCGGCCTCGGCACCGGGTGTGCCCCTGCCTGCGGTGGTGGCCAGCGTGAGCACCGAGATGGCGCAGGTCCGGGGGATGGCGGCGCAGGTCAGAGAATTGCTGGCTAATGCCCGTCCGGTGCCGGCCCAGGAACTTCCCGACTATCTGCACCAGTTGGCCGCCGCTTCCCAGGGCAGCCCCGGCGGAAGCCTCTACGCGTCGCGGCGCATCCTGGCCGATCCGGGTATGCGGCCCACGCTGGACCAGTTCTTCTCCGCGAACGGGCACGCCACCCGGGTATTCGTCTATGGCCAGGGTCTCGAGTGGGGTGACGAGGGCGCGGCCCGGGCCCGTTCGATCGAGGCTGCGGTGACCGACACACTCAGAGGCAGTTCCCTGAAAGTCACGGCCGTCGATCTCACCGGTGTCGGACCGGCCACCCGCGACCTGCAGGACATCGTGGGTGGTGACCTGGCCTTGATGGTGGTCATCACGCTCGGCGTCATCCTCGTCATCGCCGCGCTGCTGTTGCGAAGCCCAATCGCGGGTTTCGTCGTGCTCGCGACGATTCTCGCGTCCTATGTCTGCGCGCTCGGTGCCAGTGTGCTGCTGTTTCACCGGCTCCTGCACCACGACCTACACTGGTCGGTGCCACCCATCGCGTTCGTATCGATGGTCGGCATAGCCTCCGGCGGCAACCTGCTGTTCGCGCTGCGCATCCGGGAGGAACTGTCTCCGGGGCTGCGCACCAGCATCATCCGGGCCTCCGCCGCGACCGGAATGGTCGTCACCGCCGGTGGCGTCGTGGTCGGCCTGGCGATGCTCGCGCTGGGCATCAGCAGCGTGCTGAGCGTGGCGCAGATCGGGGTCACCGTCGGGATCGGGCTGGTGCTCAACGCGCTGGTGGTACGTGCCTTTGTGTTGCCGGCGACGATGGTGGTGCTCGACCGCTGGCTGTGGTGGCCGCGGCGCTCGGAGGCCGACGACGAGGAACTCGAACCGGCGACCGCGACCAGATGAGCACACCTGACCTGCTTGCCGGGCGCGGTGCGGTGGTCGTCGGCGGCACCCGCGGGATCGGGCGCGCGGTCAGTGAACTGTTCTGCACGATGGGCGCGCGCGTCGTGGTCAACGGTCGTGACGCCGACGCGGTCGGGCAGAGTGTCGAATCACTGACGGCCTCGGGCGGCGACGCGGTTGGGGTGGCGGGCGCAGCGGACGACGAAACCGTCGCCGCGGGGCTGATCGAGGCGTGCACACAGTCGTTCGGACGGCTGGACATTCTGGTCAACTGCGCCGGAATCGCCGAGCCGGCAGGTTCTTCGATCCTGCACATCACAGCGGGGGAGTTCGACACCCTGATCGGCGCGCACCTCGGGACGGTGTTCCACACCTGTCGGGTCGCGGCGCCGATCATGGCCGCCCAGGGTCACGGCACCATCATCAACACCGGATCGGTGGCGTTCCTCGGCGACTACGGCGGCACTGGCTATCCTGCGGGTAAAGCCGCCGTCAACGGCTTGACGATGGCCATCGCGGCCGAACTGAAAAGCGTTGGGGTGCGCGCCAATGTGGTGTGTCCCGGGGCCAAGACCCGGTTGTCCACCGGTCCGGGGTACGAGGAGCACATCGGCGACCTTCATCGCCGCGGAATGCTTGACGAGATGACCATGCGCGCGTCCCTGGACGCCGCCCCACCCGCATTCGTGGCCCCGCTCTACGCGTACCTCGCCAGTGATCTGGCTCGCGAGGTCACCGGCCAGATCTTGGTTGGCGCAGGTGGTTTCGTGGGCCGCTTCGAGCGGCCGACGCCTGCCTTGCTCGGTTATCGCGATCACCACGACAGCGACCCGTGGTCCGTTGCCGAACTGCACGCCATGATCGCCCGCTGATCACCCGACCCGGCCGAACACCAGCAGCAACAGCGCGTAACCGGCCAGCACCACCGCCGAGCCGGCCAGGCTGGTGCGTGTCGATGCGCCGTCGATCGGGTCGAGCCAGCGGCGGAAGGGCCGCGACGCCGCCGGAACGAGAACCCATTGCAGCAGAGCGACACTGATCACGTTGCCGACGAAAATTGCTGCCGCCGGGCCTATTCCGACTCGACTCAACGCGGGGGACAGCGACTTGGAGAGCAGGATCACGGTCGGGTACAGGCACAGCACGACGAGCATCGCGGACTTCCATCCCGGGGTGATCCTGGTCTGGCCGTCGGCAACGCGGACCGTCGAACCGAACGGTGCGCTGCGTGGCAGTTCGGCGAAATCGTGCGTCAACTCTTCTCGCAGGCGGGGCAGGACTTCCTGGCGCTCGGCGGATCGAATCCAGTCGGCCAGTCGCGCGGCGGTACGGAAACGCAGCACTGACATCCACTGCCCGCTGCGATCTGCCGGAAACAGCGCCGTACCTTCGTATCCGGGAAAGGTAGCGGTAACGAGCGCCAGATCACGTTGTGCAACAACGAATTCCGCGTCCTTTCCGGGAGCGACGGGGTGCAGGAACACGCCGACGTTGCCGGGTGGCAGGTCGCCCGCGGCCAGGATGGTATCCGAGGCGCAACGTCCGAATCCCTGCGCCGCGCCCTCGGCGAGGACCGCTCGTCGCTGCGCGCTGTCGAGCCAGGTGTCGAGGGTCTCGGCATCGTCGAAGGACACCTCCACGGCCCAGTCCAACTGTTCGCCGGCGGGAACCGATTGGCGCGCAGTGGCATATCCGGGTGCCTGCCGGGCCACGGCGAGGTACTCCTCGAGCCAGCCGCCGAACCGATCCGGATCCCCGGGTCGATGGAAGATCGAGATCGCGGCAGCGCCAACAGTCATGCCAGTTGTCTACCATCCGTGGCTCGACGCCATACGGATCAGTTCGGCTCGTGACGAGAGCCCGAGCTTCATGAAGATCTTGCGTAGGTGATAGTCGACGGTGCGTGGGCTCAGGAACATCAGCGCCGCAATCGACCGGTTGGTCTCACCGGCGCTGACGAAACGTGCAATCTGCAACTCCTGCGGCGTCAGCTGATCGAGGGCACCGGCTTCGCGCTTGCTGGTGGTTTCGCCGGTGGCCAGCAATTCGGCGCGGGCTTGTTCGGCCCACGACGCGGCGCCCAGCCTTTCGAAGGTCTCATGCGCGGATCGCAGGTACTTACGTGCCTGGGCGCGTCGGCGGCGCCGCCGCAGGTTCTCGCCGTACCGCAGTTGGGTGCGGGCCGTGTCGAAGGGCCGGTCGCCAAGGGCATGCAGGCTCAGCGCCTCCTCGAAGTACCTGTCCTGCTCACCGTCGTCGGCGAGCAGGCCGCGGCACCGGGCCACCAGGGCCTGCGCCCACGGCGCACCGGTGTCGCGCGCCCACGTTTCCAACGCGAGCAGGCGCGCGGCCGCGGCTTCGTTGCGCTGAATGCGCACCGAGGCTTCGACGAAATCCGGGGTGGCCATCAACATCACCATCTGGTTGCCCTCGCCGGGTGCCGCGCCGGCCAGCGACTCAAGCCGGTCGCAGGCATCTTCGGAACGGCCGGCCCCGAGATCGCACGCGGCTAACGCCCAGGACGCAATGGCCGCGTGCGGCCCCAGACGAAAAGAAATCGCTTGGGCGAGGGCGGCTTCCGCGTGATCGTGGCAATCCTGGGCGCGCCCCTGGATCCCCGCGAGCAGCGCGAGCACAGCGTGCAGGTGTGCCGCGGGATTGTGCTGGCCGGTCTCTTCAGCCAGCCGCAGCCCCTCGGTCGCATCGGCCAGTGCCGTCGGGTAGCGGCCGGTCAGCGTCTCCACCATGGCCAGTGGGCCGAGCAGTAGCGGCAGGGTCGCGACGTCGGCAGCCACCCGTGTCCTGGCCACGGCCGTGCAGAACAGATCGATGGCACGGGAATCTTCGCCCAGGAACATCGCCCCCGCCGCGCCGCCCATCAAGACCCGCGGTTGCCGGCTTGCGGTGGCCAGTTCTACGGCCGCGCGCAATTTGGCCGCCGTAGCCGTGGTGTCACCGCGCAAAAGTCCGGAAAGGCCGGTGATCACATGCGCGGCAACGAATTCCGGGCGGTCTCCGGCCGGCAGCGCGGCGAGCCGGTCGGCGACCGCAGTCAACCGTGCCAGGTCGCCGCCGGCCCACGCCAGCTGCCCCGCCTCGCCGAGCATCACGGCGGCCCGCTCCGGTTCGGTTGCGGCGACCAGCTCCGAGGCCCCGACGAGGATCGCGTACGCGGCCGACGGAGTGCCGCAGTGCGCTTCGATCGATCCGCGCAGGTGCGCGATACGGGCCCGCAGCGCTGCCGCGCCGCTGAGCGGCAGGGCCCGGTCGAGGAACCCCTGGGCCCGCTGGGATTGTCCGGCCGACCACGCGGCCGCAGCCGCATCGGCCAGCCTGGCCGCGCGCAGTTCTGCGGCGGCGGTCAGCGAAGCGGCGCGCTCGAACGCGGCGGCGGCCGCATCGTGGCCGCCGCGTGCCGCAGCGCGTAGCGCGGCCGCGTGCAGCGAGTCGGCCGCGCCGGCGTCGTGCCCGGCCGCGGCGTTGGCGAGGTGCCACGCCTTGCGATCGGCGTCGGCATCGGAGTCGAGGCAGGACGCCAGGGCGAGCTCAACCTGCCGGCGCCGCTGCGATGTCGCGCCCTGATAGACCGCCGAGCGCGCCAGCGGGTGCACGAACGAGACGAACGCCGATTCCACCTTCACCAATCCGGCGCGCTCTGCGGCATCGAGCGCCTCCGGTTCGGCGCCCAGGGTCTGCGCCGCGCGTAACACCACGTCGAGTTGCCCGGTGTCGTGCGCGGCAATCACCAGCAGCATCGCCTGGGCTTGTGGCGGCAACCGGCCGACGCGGTCCAGGTACAGACGCTCCAGATCGGTGCTGACCGGCAACTGGGCCGGCAGGGCGGATCGGCCCGCAATCTGCTCCGCGGACAACAACCGCCCCAATTCGGCGATTGCCAGCGGGTTTCCCAGGGTGTCGGCAACCAACCGGTCGCGCACCGGCGCGGCGATCGGCGTGCCGGTGCGTTCGGTCACCATGCGCGCGGCGGCATCCGCATCGAGCCCGGTCAGCCTCAGCTCGGGCAGCGCCCGTGCGTCAAAGGGGCGTTCGTCCCGCGCGGCGAAGATGATGGCGATGCCCTCGGCCTGTATCCGCCTGGCGGCGAACGTCAAAGCGTCGGCCGACGGTCCGTCCAGCCATTGCGCGTCGTCGACCAGGCACACCAGCGGAACCGTTTCCGCCGACTCGGCCAGCAGGCTCAGCACCGCTAGGGAGATCAGGAACCGGTCGTCGGCGGATGCCGGACCCAGTCCGAAAGCACCGAGCAGTGCCGCACTCTGCCGGTCCGGGATGGCCTCACACCGATGCAGCACGGGCCGCACCAGGGTGTAGAGGCCGGCGAAGGGCAGCTGCGATTCGGTCGGAACGCCCGCGGTCCGCAGGACCTGCATGTCGCCGGCCTGTGCCGCCGCGTAGTCGAGCAGCGCCGACTTGCCGATACCGGCTTCGCCGTGCAGCACCAACACCCCGCTGCGCTTGGACCGCGCGGCCCCCAGCAGGCCGTCCACCTGCGCGCATTCCCGCTCACGGCCGTGCAGCACAGCACGATCGTAGGACCCGGACCGGTGGCGGTACTGGTGACTTCACTGATTCGGCGCCACCTGGGAGACGCGACGCTGGAGGGACGCGAAAAAGGAGCTGAGATGACCACTTTTGAAACCGATACCGATGTCGCCGTGATCGGCGCCGGTCCCACCGGGCTGATGTTGGCGGGCGAGCTGGCGATGCGCGGTTCGGGTGCAGGTAGTGGAATGTCGCGCCGAGGAGCCGAACATCACGCGGGCATTCGCCGTGCACGCGCGGACGCTGGAGTTGCTCGACGCCCGGGGCCTGATCGACGAAATCCTGACGCGCGGCTTTCGAGTCGGCGAGGTAGCTCCGATTCCGGGAGCCACGGTGTCGCTGGCAGACGAACTGCAGACGCGCTACCCGTTCATCCTGATGGTCCCGCAGAGCGGGACCGAGCGGGTGCTGACTGCCCACACACAGCGCCTCGGGGCCTCGATCCTGCGTGGCGCCGAACTGGCCGGCCTGACGCAGGACGGCGACCGCGTCACCCTCACCCTGGCCGGTGGCGACAGCCTGCGTGCGCGTTACGTGGTCGGGTGCGACGGAGCCCATAGTGCGGTGCGCCGGCTGCTGGGCGTGGATTTCGTCGGCAAGCAGTACCAGACACACATCATGCTGGCCGACGTGCGGCTGACCAGACCACCTGCCGAGCCGATGTTCGCCAGGACGAATGCCGAGGGGGTGGTGCTGGTCCTGCCGTTCGGCGACGGCTGGTATCGCGCCATCGCCTGGGACCGTCGACGTGAACACGAACCGTTGAGCGAGCCGGTGACCGCTGCACAGATCCGGGATGCCATCGGCCGGATCGCCGGCGAGGATTTTGGGTTGAGCGAGATGCGTTGGAGTTCAAGGTTTCTCAGCGAACGCCGACAGGCTCGCCACTACCGGGTGGGTCGGGTGTTCCTGGCGGGGGATGCCGCCCACGTCCATTCGCCCATCGGCGGGCAGGGCATGAACACCGGCATCGGCGACGCGATGAACCTGGGCTGGAAGCTGGCCTTGTCGGTCGGCGGGGTGCTGGACGGTCGGGCGCGTGAGTCCCTGCTCGACAGTTACGAATTCGAGCGGCACCCCGTCGGCGCCGAGGTGCTGGCGATGACCGACATGCTCAACCAGCTCGTGCTCGGCCGCTCCGCTTTACGCCGAGTGTTGCAGCGCTTCGCGATTCGCACCATCCTGCGCTTCCCGCGAAGCCGTCGCACGGCAGCCCAGCGGCTCAGCGGCATCGGCATCGCCTATGCCCGCCCTTCCCGAGCCGGCAATCCCCTGGTGGGGCATCGCATGCCGGACATCGACTGCGACGGCGGCCGGCTCTACGAAGTGCTGCGCAGCGGCCGTTTCGTCCTGCTCACCGGCGGCGGTGTCACGGTCGACTGGCCCGGCGTCGACCGGGTGCAACACAGCGACGAGACGCAACCGGCCGTGGTACTGGTTCGGCCGGACGGATATGTCGCGTGGGCATCTCGGCGGGTGCCCACACCCGCCGAAATCACCGAAACTCTCACCCGGTGGTGCGGCGAGAAAAAGGCTGGTTTAAGCGGAGAGCAACCGGGGTACGCGGTGCGGAACCTCGGTGCTCGGGAGGAGTCCAGGGGTTATTACTGATAAATGTGCACGTGACTAGTCGGGTGGGGCGGCTATGGAACGACTAAGCGGTCTTGATGCTTTCTTTCTGTACATGGAGACACCGGCGCAGCCGTTGAACGTGTGCTGCGTGCTGGAGCTCGATACCTCGACGATGCCGGGCGGCTATTCGTACGCCCGGCTTCGTGCGGCGCTGGCCAAGCACGTGTGCGCGGTGCCGGAATTTCGGATGAAACTTGCTGACACGCAATTCAATCCGGACCACCCGGTGTGGGTGGACGACGACGGCTTCGCGCTACGGCGCCACCTGCACCGGGTGGCGGTGCCGGCACCCGGAGGCCGCCGCGAACTGTCCGGGATCTGTGGACACATCGCCGGTCTGCCGCTGGACCGGGACCGCCCGCTGTGGGAGATGTGGGTGGTCGAGGGTGGTGCCCGCGAGAACGGGCTGACGGTGGTGCTCAAGGTGCACCATGCCGTCGTCGACGGCGTGGCCGGGGCGAACCTGTTGGCGCAGCTGTGCAGCCTGGTCCCGGACGCCCCGGAGCCAGAACCCATTGCAGGTGCCGGACGTGCCAGCGCTCTGCAGATCGCCGCGAGTGGACTGCTGAACGTCGCCAAGCGACCGTTGCGGTTGGCGACAGTGGTACCGGCAACCGTGATCACCCTCGCTCAGACGGTGCTGCGGGCGCGCGAAGGCCGCACCATGGCCGCACCCTTCACTGCGCCGCCCACTCCGTTCAACGGGGCGCTGACACACCACCGCAATGTCGCCTTCACCCAGCTCGACATGCGCGACGTCAAGAGGGTCAAGGACCGGTTCGGGGTGACGGTCAACGACGTCGTGGTGGCGCTGTGCGCCGGGGTGATGCGGCGGTTCCTGCTCGAGCACGACGCACTGCCCGATGTTCCGTTGGTCGCCACCGTCCCGGTCTCGGTGCGCGACAAGTCGCAGCGACCCGGCCGCAACCAGACCACGTGGATGTTCTGCCGGATGCAGACCCAGCTCGCCGATCCCGCGGAGCGCATCCGCGCCATCGCCGCGGGCAACAGAGCGGCGAAAGAACACACCGCGGCGATGGGACCCTCCCTGCTGCACGACTGGACCGAGTTCGGCGGGCAGACGATGTTCGGCGCGGCGATGCGGATCCTGCCCCGAATCCCGTTGACTACCAGCCCCGTCTACAACATGATCCTGTCGAATGTGCCCGGTCCACAGGACCAGCTGTACTTCCTGGGCTGCGGCATCGAATCGATGTACCCGCTGGGGCCGCTCCTCGGTGGTGCGGGACTCAACGTCACCGTCATGTCCCTCAATGGAGCACTGGGTATCGGCATCATCTCGTGTCCGGATCTGGTCGCGGACCTGTGGGGGATGGCCGACGCATTTCCCGATGCGCTCAAGGAGTTGCTGGTCTGCCGCGATTCGTCGACCGCGGGAAGCCCGCCGGAGGACTGATCGGCCTGTCTGCTGCGTTGCGGACGCGGGTTTGTGGCACGTTATAGCCGTGCAACGCTCGCATGACGGCCCGCGGACGTGACATTGACCGGTCGCCGGAAGTTTCCGGTGCCGTGGACGACGCGCGCCCAGCTGGTTCTGGCGGCGCTGTTTCCGAACGTGCTGGGCGCCGCGGTGATCGGGGTGACGACTTTCTGGGCCCTGCCCACCGGCCATGCGCTGAGCCAGCGCCATGTCCTGCAGCTCAACGTGGTGGTGATGGCGGTCTACGTGGGTGCCGCCGCGATGACCGCCATCGTGTGCGGACTTGTGGCGACCACCTATCGCGGTGGCGGTGACGAGAGGCAGGCGCGTAAACGCGTGCTGATGGCAATCCCGTTGCGCACGGCCGCTATTCACGGGGCGGTGTGGGTGACCGCCGGGGTGATTCTGGTGGTGATCAATCTCGATGCGCCGTGGTTGGCCACGACGCTGGGGGTCTCGGTGCTGCTCGGTAGCTTCGTTACCACTGCGGTCGCCTTCTGGCTGTGCACACGAATTCTGCGGCCGTTCGTCGCCGAGGTGCTCACCGACAGTCCGCCGACCGCCGCGCGTGGGCCCGGCCTGCGGCTGCGCGCGGTGTCCGCGTGGACGCTGGGCACCGGCGTACCCCTGTTGCAGTTGCTTCTGGTCGGGGCCAGCGCACTGGTCATCGACTACTCGGGACGCCGGCTGGCGATCATTGTGTTGGTGCTGGGCGGGTGCGCGGCCGTCAGCGGGCTGGCCATCACCGCGTTTACCGGTGCAGTGAGCGCCGACCCGATCGATGAGGTCCGGCGCGGGATGCGGCGCGTCGAACGTGGCGACTTCGACGTGACCGTGCCGGTCTTCGACGCGTCCGAACTGGGGCTGCTGCAGGCAGGGTTCAACACCATGGCGGGGGGCTTGCGCGAACGCGAGCGGTTGCGGGACCTGTTCGGCCGGCACGTCGGACGCGACGTCGCCCGCCTTGCCGAACAGGGCGCGTCCGAGAACGGCGCACAGGTGACTCTGGGTGGCGTCAGCTGTGAGGCGGCGGCCCTGTTCGTCGACCTGGTCGGTTCGTCGCGGCTGGCCGAGCGGATGACTCCCGAAGCTCTCGTCGCGATGCTCAACGAGTTCTTCGCGGTGGTGGTTGACGTGGTCGAGCGCCACCGGGGGCTGGTCAACAAGTTCGAAGGCGACGCCGCGCTGGCGATATTCGGCGCACCGGTCGAGTTGGCCGACTGTGCGGGCGCGGCTCTGGCCGCGGCGCGCGAACTCGGGCGGCAACTGAACCACTCGGAGATCAGGGCCGGCATCGGGGTGTCCGCGGGAACCGTTGTCGCGGGCAACATCGGCGAGTCACGACGCTACGAGTACACCGTCATCGGCGACCCGGTGAACGAGGCGGCGCGACTCACCGAGGTGGCCAAGCAGCAGGGCGGCGTCGCGGCGTCCGGTGCGGCGCTGACCCGCGCTTCGGACGGCGAGGCGCAGCACTGGCGCACACTGACCACCGCCGTCCTGCGGGGCCGGGACAGCTCCACCGACATCGTCGTACCTTGCGAGGACCGTGAATGACGTTGCAGCGCAGGATATTTCAGTACGGATAGCCGGTGCTCGTGCCCAGCACGTCGACGGCGGCGTTGATATTCGGGACCACCGTCGCGCCGTACCGGGTCACGATCTGATGCAGCGAGCGGGTGACGTGCGGTCCGACCGCGTCGGCCACCAGCACGTCTTCGGCGATCACGATGCCGTTGACCACGTGCCCGGCAAGCAGTCGTCCGTCACGCGCGATCTCGTAGCGCCAGTCGCCGATCTGCACGCGCTCGGGGCTGGAAGAGAAGAATCCGCGCCGGGCCGGTGTGTGGATCACCCCGGGCAGCCCGGCGAACACCTTCACCACCATGGCGACACCGCCGGGGCCGGCGAGTGCACCGGCGATGGTGCGACTGACCCGCTCGGCGTCGAACTCGTCCATCAGTTATCCATCGGCAGGACGAACGTGGGTTTGATGGTTTCCCCGCTTCCGGTGCGCCGCACCGCGGTTCCCGCTGTATAGAACTCGACCGTGTGGTGTCCCCACGCGTAGTTCGAGATCGCGAAATGCACTCCCACCACCCCGTTGGCGCCGTCGCGCTCGGCCTCAGTCTGCATGCGCGACATCGCCAGCTCACGTGCCTGGTAGTTGCCTTGCGTCCACTGCGGCATTTCCATGTTGCGACCGATCTGCTTCAGGGTCTGCATGAACCCCTGCACGGCGATATGGAACACGCAGTTGCCCATCACGAAGGCCACCGGTGTGTAGCCGGAGCGCAGCAGCGTCACCATGTCCTGCCCGGAAAGGTGGCTGGAGAAGGCCTGTCCGTTGGGGCGCCGGAACGCACCCGGCTTCTCGGTGTAGCGGACCGCGGTGCCCACCGCCATGAACTCCAGGTGTTCACCGCCCTCACCGTGATGGCGCCAGGTGAGGCGAACCCCGACGATGCCGTCGGCGTGCAGCGCATCGGCCTCGGCCTGCATGCGCGCCATGGCGTTCCACCGCGCCCGGTAGGTCGCCTCGGTCAGGACGCCGAGCTCCTGCTGCTGCCGCAGGCCGGTCCCGGAGAACTGGAATCCCACGTGATACACCGAGACGCCCATCACCAACTCGATCGGTTCGAACCCGGCGCCATGCAGCAGTGCGAACTCGTTGATCGACAGATCGGACGTCCACGATTTGGCGGCGTGAGACAACCGTTCGTTTGCTACCGGATCGAGCGAGCCTGGTTCCATGCGCGGGCGTCCCTTCTGTCGTTTGCGACAGCGTACCTATCAGGGGGCCGCTCATGGAGTAAGCGTGATCGCCTCTTCCGGGCAGTTCTGCGCACCGACCCGCGCCTGCTCCTCGAGGTCGCCGGAGACGTCCTCGACCTGCACGACGGAGTGGCCCACGTCGTCGGAATCGTAGATCTGTGGCGCCAGTGAATAGCAACGGCCGTGACCCACGCAGCGGTCCGCGTCGACCGACACGCGTGTCATCGTGCCGGCACCGGAAACGTCAGCGGCAGCGCTTCGACCGAGCGCAGCGCGGCGGTGTACTTCAGCTCGGTGCCGGGCGGAATCTCGTAATCCGGTATGCGCCGGTGGAACTCACGCAAGGCCACCCGAAGTTCCATCCGGGCCAGGTGCGATCCGAGGCAGCGGTGCGGACCCCCGCCGAACGCCCGGTGCCGGTTCGGGGTCCGGCTGAAATCCACCCGCTCGGGGTCCGGGAACTCGGCGGGGTCGGTGTTGGCCGCACCGAGCAGCGGGCTGACCCGCTCGCCCTTGCTGATGGGGCAGCCGCCGACCTCGACATCCTGCATCGCAACCCTGGCGACCCCGGGCACCGGTGTCTCCCACCGCAACAGTTCCTCGATGGCGTGCGGCAGGATGTCGGGCTGCTCGACCAGCTGATGGCGATGCTCGGGATGCCGGGCCAGGTAGACGAAGAAGCAGTCCAGCGAGTCCGTCACCGTGTCCAGCCCGGCGATCAGGAACAGGAAGCAGATGTCGAGCAACTCCTCGCGGGACAGCGCCGCGCCGCCGTCCTCTTTGAAATGCGTCGCGATCATCGCGGACAGCACGTCGTCGCGCGGGGTGGCGATGTGGTCGTCGATGGCGCGGTTGAAATATTCGTAGATCTGTTCGGCGACCTTGGCCGAGGCTTCGTGACGGTCGTCGTACCCGGTGGACCCCTCGGGCCGGATCACGCCGTCCTTCCATTCCAGGAATTTGTCGAGATCTTCCAGTGGCAGGCCGAGCAGCTGCAGGAAGACGGTGCAGGGCAGCGGCACCGCGAACTCTTCGTGAAAGTCGCAGGATCCCCGGTCCGCGAAGCGGTCGATCATCTCGTTCACCAGCGCGGCGACCTGGGGTTCCCGCCGGGCCATCTCCCGCGGCGTGAAGAGTGGATCGAGGATTCGCCGGTACTTCGCGTGCTCGGGCGGGTCGACCTGCAGCGGGATCAGTGGTCGCAGGTTGCCCAGATCGACCGCGTCCATGTTGGACGAGAACAGGTCCGTGCGCTTGAGCGCCATCTCGATGTCCGAGAGCCGGCTGAGCACCACCGCCTGGGGCGACCGGAAGACCGGGGCCGACTCGCGCAGCGCCTTGTACATCGGCTGGGGCTCGGCAAGACCCATCACGGCCTGGTCGACGAATGATTCCGCTTCTGTCATGCCTCTCAGCCTGACATCGCTCTGAGCGACGGGCAATCCTTGTCTTGCAAAAATTAGTAAGTTAGACAACTTGGCCCGCCGGCCCGCCGTTGCACCCCTCCATCACGCTTTGCGATGGCGGTCATCTCGAAGGTGTATGGCTTGTGGAAATAAAGAGCCGCGATTGCGAGTTACGTTTTACGCATGCTCTATCGGCGCAGCGCCAACTGATCTGAATTGGCAACGACCACAAGAGGTTTGAATGATATCACCACGCCGGATCCGGGTCGGGGCCCAGTTGCGGCCGGGGGGCGCGCCCAGCTACGCCACGTGGCGTCAGGCGGTGCTCGACGCCGAAGCCATGGGTGCCGACGTGATCTTCGGGTACGACCACTTCCACAAGCCGGGCGCCCAGGCACCAGCGCCGGTGCCCGAGTGCGGCGAAGTCTCCAACTTCGAAGGATGGACCGCGCTGGCGGCGTGGGGCGAAATGACCACCCGCGCCGAAATCGGCCTGCTGGTCACCGGTGTGGGATACCGCAACCCCGACCTGCTGGCCGACATGGCACGCACGGTGGACCACATCAGCGGGGGGCGGCTCATTCTCGGCCTGGGCGCGGGTTGGTACGAAAAGGATTACAGTGCATACGGATACGATTACCCGAGTGCGGGGGACCGGTTCCGCGCTCTGGTCGACGCGCTGGCGCGGATCGAGTATCGACTGGCGCGTCTGGTTCCGGCGCCGCTGCGTGAAATCCCGATCCTCATCGACGGTTCCGCTGATGACAGGACCCTGCCGCTGGTCGCCGGCTTCGCCGACATCTGGCACAGCGCCGAGCCCATCGATGAGTTCCGACGCCGGGACGATCTGCTCAAGTCGTATGCCGAAGCGGCGCAACGCGATGATTCGGCGATTGAGCGTGCGGTGTTGTGGCGGGGCCCGAGCGAGGCCGACCTCTTCCGCAAAGAAGGCGCGACGCTGTTCACCGCGGAACTCACGCCGAGCGAAAACGGTTACGACTTGACCCCACTCGCCGAATTGATCGCCTGGCGCGACGGGGTGTAGCCACTCAGTCCCGGATGTATGGCCGGCCAAAGATCTAACGTTGCTATTATTACAGCAATAGAGTGCAGCCGGTACCGGGAGGCGGTCATGACCTACGACCTGATCGTTCGGGGCGGCACCGTGGTGGACGGTACCGGCTCGCCGCCGGTTACCGCGGACGTGGCGGTGCGCGACGGTGTGATCGTCGACGTCGGCCGGGTCAGCGGCAGCGCCAGGCGCACCATCGAGGCCGACGGGCTCACCGTCACACCGGGTTTTGTCGACGTCCATACGCATTTCGACGGCCAGGCCACCTGGGATCCCCACCTGACGCCCTCGTGCTGGCACGGCGTCACCACCGCGATCATGGGCAACTGCGGCATCGGTTTCGCGCCGGTGCGGCCGGATCGGCACGAATGGCTGGTCGACCTGATGGAAGGGGTCGAAGACATCCCGGGCTCGGCGCTGTCCGAGGGCATTACCTGGGAGTGGGAGTCATTCGGCGAATATCTGGACGCGCTGGCCCGGATGCCCCGGGCGGTCGACGTGGGGGCGCAGATTCCCCATGCGGCCGTCCGCGGCTTCGTGATGGGGGACCGGGCTCAAGAGTCCGCCACGGGCGCGGACATCGAGGCGATGAGCCGGATCGTCGGAGACGGCCTGCGCGCTGGAGCGCTCGGAATGTCGTTCGGCCGCACGGCCGGCCATCGCAGCGCGTCAGGGGAACCTGTGCCGGGTACCTATTCGGAGGAAGCTGAGCTCGCGGCCCTGATGGGCGTCATGGCGGACGTGGGATCGGGTGTGCTGCAAGTGGTTCCGGCCGGCGTCGGCGGCGCGATGGGCGGCGACCAAAGGCATTCGATCGATGCCGAGATCGAGTGGATCACCCGGCTGGGGCGCAGGTACCGGATACCGCTGACGTTCCTGGCAATGGTCAACGAGCAGGATCCGCACGACTGGCGCAGCTGGTTCGCCGCGGTGCACGAGGCCAACGCGGACGGTGCGGCCATCCGGCCGCAGGTGGCCTGTCGCGCTTTCGGCATGCTGATGGGCCACCAATCGCGGATGAATCCCTTCCGGCACCGGGCCACCTATCGGTCCCTGATGGACCTGCCGCTCGGGCAGCGGGTGCAGCGCTTGCGGGACCCCGCGGTGCGCTCCCAGATCCTGGCAGAGAGACCCGACCCCACGTCACAGCCGTCAGCCGACCAACTGAATCGGCATATCTTTAAACGGTTGTATCCGCTCGGCGCCGCCCTCAACTACGAACCCGCGCCGCAGGACAGTGTGGCGGCGATCGCCGAGCGGGAGGGCCGTGACCCGTGGGAAGTCACCTATGACGTGCTGCTCGGCGCAGACGGGCGCGAATTCCTGTTGCTGCCATTGCTGAATTACGCCGGCAACAGCTACGACCACCTGCATGACATGATGTCGGATCCGGTCAGCCTGCAGGGCCTCGGTGACGGTGGGGCACACTGCGGAATCATCTGCGACGCCAGCATGACGACCTATCTGCTGTCGCACTGGGTGCGGGATCGGAGCAGGGGACCGGGGCTGCCGCTGGAGACGGCGGTGCACCGCCTGACCGGCGATCCGGCACGCTTCTACCGGCTGGGCGACCGTGGCGTACTGGAGCCGGGCCGGCGCGCCGACATCAACCTGATCGACCTGGAGCGACTCGGGTTGCATTACCCGGAGCGGGTGGAGGACCTGCCCGGCGGCGCCGGCCGGTTGATCCAGCGCTCGGACGGCTACGTCGAGACCCTGGTAAGGGGGCAGACCGTGGTCGCCGAGGGCGAATTGACCGACGCCAGGCCCGGTGCTCTGGTTCGGGCGTGCGGCGCCTGACCGGACTGCCGCGAGTCAGCGCCGGCGGCGACGCACCAGCGAGAGGCCGGCACGGACCGCGCCTCGCACCGCGTAGCCGGCGGCCACCACCGACAGCAGGATCAGCACGACGAACGTCGGCAGCCAATTCGCCCGGTTGTGGTTGACGTCCCACCAGACGACCGTGAACAACAGGACAGCGACGAACAGCACGAGGTCGCGCCAGTTGCCCCGGTACGTCGTCGCGGCCTTTCGCAACGCGTGAGTTTTGTCTGCGGCGTCGATCAGGTCATCGATCCGGGTGTCGATGCTGCGCTGCAGATTGGCGCGCCGTTCGGTGGCCTCCGGGGGGAGCCGGTCGAGCAGATCCATGTCCTGCTTGATCAGTGACCGGTAGTCCGGTCCGCGGAACTGCCCCGCCGTCAGGGCGAGCATCACCCCACCCACGACGGGCGCACTGTTCAGCGCGATCTGTCCCACACCCGCCACGCTCGGCCCTCCTTCGGCTCGTCCACGAGATTCCCCGATGAGGATTGCCGATAGTGGGGAACCGATCAACCGCCGGGCTCGGCGATTGTGTGTCACGGCTACGCATGGGTGGTGGAAGGGATTGGCGATTTCGCTGATGTTCTGCGATCCGCGCCGCCGCATGCTGGCTAGCGACTCGGCTGTTCGGCGTGCCGCAGGGCGCCTGATATCGGCGCACTCACTGCGGGAACCCTAGGGCGAGAACGCGTTTGACGCTTTGTAGACAGGCAGTGACCGGCCCGCCTGAACGTGATCTGGCGCGTGTGGTCTGTAACGGGCCTGAAAGGACACTGAGCTGCGGGGAACTAGACAGCTGTCTAGAATTCTGAATGGAGGGCCGGTGGACGAGCCAGCGGCGCCGCCGGCGGCACTGCGACACGTGCCTCTACCTCGACTTCTCTTGCCTGAACCGCAGGATTCTTGCCGATTCGGAGCAGGCTCGCTAGAGTCGAAACCATAATCAGACACCTGTCCATTATTTGCGGCGTCGGCTCCGCAGCCGGGACACGGACGCAGACGGAGGCCCGCCGTTGACCAGCAGATACGCAGCCCTCACCCGCGGGCAGCTCAGTACGCTGGTGCCGGAGTTGCTGCTGATCGGCCAGATGATCGACCGCTCCGGAATGGCTTGGTGCATACAGCAATTCGGTCGCGAAGAGATGTTGCAGATCGCGATCGAGGAGTGGGCCGGCGCCAGCCCGCTCTACACCAGGCGCATGCAGCGTGCGCTGCGCTTCGAGGGCGACGACGTGATCACCATCTTCAAGGGCCTGCAACTCGACATCGGCGCTCCGCCCCAGTTCATGGACTTCCGCTACACGGTGCACGACCGTTGGCACGGCGAGTTCCAGCTCGACCACTGCGGCGCGCTGCTGGACGTCGAGCCGATGGGCGAGGACTACGTGCGCGGAATGTGCCACGACATCGAGGACCCGACCTTCGACGCCACCGCGCTGGCCACAAATCGCCGCGCCCAGGTGCGCCCGATCCACCGGCCGCCGCGGGTGCCTGCCGACCGGTCCCCACACTGCGCGTGGACCGTGATCATTGATGACTCACATCCGGAGGTGGGCTTCATCCCGGAGTTGGAGATCATCGGGCGCACCAGGGCCGCGACCACTGAACTCGGCCCGATCGACCACTCAGAGCCCGGCCAGGCCGACTATTCCGGCCCGTTGGTGTCCGACTTCGATTTCGGAGCCTTCTCCCACTCGGCCCTGGTTCGCCTCGCCGACGAAGTCTGCCTGCAGATGCACCTGCTGTACCTGTCCTTCGCCCTCGCGGTGCACAAGCGGGCCGGCGATGACGCCGCACTGGCTCGTTCGATCGCCACAAAGCAACTCATCGGACTGGCCGGGCTGGCGGCGGAGCGGATTCACCGCGCGCTCGGTCTGCCCGGGGGAGTCGAGGGTGCGGTGCGCGTGATGGAGTTGCATCCGTTGTTCAATCCCGCCGTCTACGTGGTCGCCGATTTCGAGTCCGACCGCGTCCACCTGCGCCCGTCGCCGGCCCACGAGGACGATGCATGGCCGGCGTTGGTGTCGCCGGAGGCGGTGGCCCCATTGCAGGCGATCGCGTCCGCGGTGGACCCACACCTGCATGTCGAAGTGAGCGGAACTCCCACCGAATGGACGGCGGTGGTCACCGAAACCGATTCGGCCACGGCGGAATTCTCTGAGGTGGCGGTTGCCAAGTTCAGTGGCGGTTCGAGTTTCGTCTTCCAGCCCCGTAAGTCGTTGCCGCTGACCCCGGTGTAATCGCCTTGGCCTGGCCGCATTTCAGGCGACGGAGGCGCCGAGTATCAGGTTGACCGCCTCGTCGAGCTGGCCGGCGATCTCCTGATAGGTGAGGAAGCGGGCGGTCATCAGGGCACCGGCGAACGTC
The DNA here is from genome assembly GCF_031583025.1 of Mycobacterium sp. Z3061. Taxonomy (NCBI): domain Bacteria; kingdom Bacillati; phylum Actinomycetota; class Actinomycetes; order Mycobacteriales; family Mycobacteriaceae; genus Mycobacterium; species Mycobacterium pumcae. The sequence goes on from NZ_CP134062.1 coordinate 3,415,446, forward strand.
ATCTGCAGGGTTGACTTGACCGATCGCGGCCAGCCGGGACCGAGCGCGGCGCCGATCCGGCGGGACACCTCCTCGGCAATTTCCACCCGCAACGGAACGACGGCGGGATCGTCGGCCATCAGGGCCGTTCCACACCCCGCGGTGAGTTCCGGCTCGTCGGCGACTACCAGCGCCATGTCACGCATGGTGGCGCTGACCCTGGTCTTGGTGGTGTCGTTCACGTCGGTGTGCAGCGGCAGTTCGCGGAGAAACCGTAGGTAGACCGCGGCCACCAGGGCACTCTTGGACGAGAAGTAGGTATAGGCACTGGCCGGCGACACCCCGGCTCGTTGTGCCACGGCACGCATCGTCAGATTGGCGTATGACGACTCGCGCAGCTCCTCCAGGCCGGCGTCGAGCACTTTGCGGATCGTCTGTCCCGGGCGCCGATCCGACCGGCGCGGGGCATTGGCACCGGTCGTCGGAGAAGCCGCTTCGCTAGACACCGGTTCAGTCTAGGAAACCGGGGCCGCGGATGTGGACAGCTGTCCAGAACAGCGTGCCAGTAACCTCGGATTCGTGAGCGAGCAGGATCGGCGCCGCTGGGACGAGAGGTATGCCCGCTCGGGTCCGCCGCAGTCGGGCGCCGTCGCACCGCCCGGTTTCCTGCGTCCGTTCATTGATCTGATTCCTGCCGCGGGCCTTGCGCTCGACGTCGCCTGTGGGCAGGGACTCGCCTCGATATGGCTGGCAAGTCGCGGGCTGGACGTGTGGGGTGTGGACGTTTCTTCGGAGGCGATCACTCAGGCGCGAGATCTGGTTGCCCACCAAGGATTTGACATGAGTTGCCGATTCGACGTCGTCGACCTCGACGCAGGCCTGCCGCCGGGGCCGCAGGTGGACATGCTGCTGTGCAACAGGTTTCGCGATCGCCGACTCTACCCAGCGCTGATCGGGCGCTTGGCGCCCGGCGGCCTGTTGGCGATCTGCACCCTCAGCGCGGTGGACGCAGAACCGGGGCCGTTCCGGGCAGCCCGAGGGGAACTGCTTTCCGCCTTCGGCGAACTCGATCTGGTGGCGGCGGGCGAAGCCGACGGCCACGCGTGGTTGGTGGCGAACGCCTGAGGCTGCAAGATCCCCGGTGGCACAAGCGAAATCATCAAGAATCATCGGGTGATCGCTGTGGCCGGCACCTCCCTTCGGGTAGTGTCAGCACCATGGAGCGGCGCGTCCTGGAAGCGGTGATCTACGAGCGCGAGCCACCGATCGCGCGCATCATTCTCAACCGGGTCGACAAGGCCAATACCAAAGACGCTGTGCTGGTTACCGAAGTCGACACGTGTCTGCGGGAAGCCGACCGCGACAAGGAGATCAAGGTCGTCATCCTCAAAGCCAACGGCAAGGGTTTCTGTGGCGGACATGTTGCGAGGTGGGGACCCGACGAGAACCCCTACCCCGACTTCGGAAACACCTTCGAAGATCTCTACAAAGGCACCGCCGACCTGTTCCTGTGGCCGACCCTGTACCTGTGGGAGTTTCCGAAGCCCACCATTTCTCAGATCCACGGCTACTGCATGGGCGGCGGGATCTACCTCGGGTTGTTGACGGATTTCTGCGTCGCATCCGAGGACGCGTATTTCCAGATGCCGCTGGCTCAAAGTCTCGGCGAGCCAGGCGGTCACACCATGATCGAACCGTGGTTGCTGATGAACTGGCACCGCACCATGGACTGGTTGCTGCTGGCGCCGACCCTCTCGGCTCAGCAGGCCCTCGAGTGGGGTCTGCTCAACAAGGTGGTTCCGCGCGAGGACCTCGAGGACACCGTCGAGGAGATGGCCCGCAAGATCGCCCAGATTCCGCTGACGACCCTGATGGCGGTGAAGAACAACGTCAAGCGGGCCTGGGAGCTGATGGGGATGCGGGTGCATCTTCAGGTCAGCCACATCCTGACGAATATGGTGGGCGCGGCTACCGATGTGCAGGCCCGTCGCGCCGAACTCATGCAGTCCGGCATGAAGCCCCGCGACTTCGTCGAGGGCGCCGAGTCCTGACGCGAGCAGACGCAAAATCACCCTTTTCGTGCCGAAAAGTGGTGATTTCGCGTCTGCTCGGCACTAGTGGTGACCCGCGATTTTGCGGCCGGCGGCGTGCCGCGCGGCGACGTAGCCGAACACCATCGAGCTTGCGATGCTCGCTCCCGCTCCTGGATACGTCCGGCCCATGACCGTGGCGGTGGTGTTGCCGGTCGCGTACAGCCCTTCGATCACCCGGTCCTGCTGGTCGAGCACCTGCGCGTACTCGTTGGTGATCACCCCGCCGCAGGTGCCCACGTCCGCGGGCAGGACCCGCGTCGCGTAGTACGGCGCCCGGTCCAGCGGCCCGACCGCGGCGTTGGGCCGATACCCGGGATCACCGAGGCAGTCGTTATAGGCGGACTGTCCCCGGCCGAAATCGGGGTCCAGCCCCTTGGCCGCGAACATGTTGAACCGCTGAACGGTTCGCACCAACTCCCCGGGCGGCAGGTCGATCTGGTGCGCTAGATCTGTCAGCGTCTCGGCCCGTTTGACGGCTCCGCTCTCGACCAACTCGGGGGGCAGGTGTTCGCGTTTGACCGGGTTGGTGCCCGCGACGTAGCGCCGCACGTACCCGTCGTCGAAGATCATCCAGCACGGCACCGCCTTGTTGGCGTACATCGCCTTGCCGACCTCGACGTACGAATTCGACTCGTTGCAGAACCGCCGGCCGCCGGAATCCACGTAGATGGCCCCGGGGCGCTGGCGTCCCGACCCCAGTGAGGCAGCGGCGGCGCCACCGTTGGCGATGAACACCGAAGGCAACCACCAGGCTTCGTCGAGCAGATCGGTTTTGGCGCCCAGGCGCATGGCGGTCTGCAGGACCTCACCGGTGTCGCCGGCATTGGCGATCGACCACTGTCCTTCGTTGGGCTGCTCACCGCTGTACTGGCGGCGCATCTCACGATTGTGGCCAAAGCCGCCCGCCGCCAACAGGACTCCCTTGCGCGCCGCCACGTTCTGCGTCACCCCGTCACGAACGATACGGGCACCGACCACCCGGCCGTCTTCGACGATCAGGTCCTCCATCGCCGCGTTGATCCACAGCGGTGGCTGGCCGTCGCTGAGGTCGATGAGCACTTTGAGCATCTGGCCGATCAGCGACGCACCGTTGGTCAGCAGCTGTCGCCTGGCGAGCCGGGCCGCCCTGGTTCGCGCGAACACCTTCGCCGCCACCGCGAATGCGCGCGGCGAACGGTTGAAGTACTGAACCGAACGCAACTCGTTGGTCAGCACCGCGTACCCGTAGTTCTTGGCCAGCGGCGGCTGCACCTTGTCGTGCCAGACGCCGAGTTCGGCGGCGTCGAACGGGATCCCCTCGACCGCTCGGCCGGATTCGTTGCCGCCCTTGTGGTTCGGGTAGTAGTCGCTCCATCCCGCGCAGCGGATCATCCGAACTCCCTTGCGGAGCAGGAAATTGAGCATCTCGTAACCGGCGGTCAGGAACATCTCCCGGCGGGCGGGGGAGGACGCCGCACCGATGTCACCGACCACGTCGGCCAGGTAGGCAAGGCCGTCCTGGTGCGAGTCCGCGATGCCGTCCGCCCGCATCAGCGGGTTGTTGGGCAGCCAGACGATGCCACCGGACAGTCCCGTCGAACCGCCCACCAGAGGCTGTTTTTCGACGATCAGCGGTTGCAGGCCGGCGTCGAGCGCGGCCAGTCCCGCCACCATGCCGCCACCGCCGCTGCCGGCGATCACCAGGTCGACGATGCGATCCCAGTTGGTGCTCATCGCGCGACCTCCTGCGTGATGCCCAGATCGGCGATCGGCACGTCGATGGTGGTGTTGGTCTTCTGTATCGCCGGCACCAGCGCATCGGAGGGCAGGCCGGCCAGGAACCCGTCGACGACGCGCTCGAAGTTCGAGATCAGGCCCTCGATCCGGCTGGACAGGCGCATGTACTCGAATCCCCTTGAGTGCAGACCCTTCTGCTGTCTGGGCAGGTTGGAGAAGTCCTGAGCGGGAATCGGCGGCCAGCGCGGATCATCGGGGGCCATCGGCTCCGGCGGCGTCGGTTTCCCGGTGATCTGGTCCGGCGGTATTCGCGTGAGCGACCAGATCTCGAACAGGGTCTCCTCGGGCCCGAGCGGCCGGATCCGGTAGGAGGAGGCGCTGCTGTACTGCGGCAACAGGAAGTAGTGCGGAAAGCAGAAGCCGATGGCATCGACGATGCCGCGGCGCTGCAGGTCGTTGAGGTCGGGCATGTCACAGCCGCGGGCCCGGTGCCAGGCGACGACGGCGTCGTTGAGCGTCGTCTTCCAGACCGCCATCGCCTCGGCCGGATCGGCGGGCAGTTCGATGTTCTGCAGTCCTTCGGCGATGCGGATGTCGTTCTCGTGGGTCATGCCGGCCATGCCCTCGCCCAGGGTGCGCATGAAATACAGGCTCGTCTGGACCAGACCGGGCGGCTTGGAGGTCGCGGGTTGCGATGACGGCAGCAACTGCGGATGGGTCTGCGGGACGTGGTAGCCCTCCATGAAGGCCGCCGTCGCAAGCTTCCAATTGACCGGGAGACGGCACGATTGCCACCACTCGGTGCGTAGCGACTCCACCTTCCAGGCGTCGTAGATCGTCGCGAACGGCTCGAAACAGTCACGCAGCGAGGGAGCCTCGTCGTCCAGGTTGATCCAGGCGCACCCACCCCACAGCTCGCACCGGACCGGTACCAGCGCCAGATCCGCGGGATCCAGATTGTGCTCGTCGAAAGCGTCGGCGCGCAGCACGAAGGTGTTTTGCCCGTCGATGCCCCAGCACCAACCGTGGAAAGGACACACGAAAGTTCGGCGGGATCCGTTGCCCTCCACCAACTTCACCCCACGGTGGCGGCACGCGTTGTAATAGGCCCGCACGGTCTCCGCATCGAGGCGCACCACGATGATGGATTGGTCGAGAATCTCGTACTCGACGAAGTCGCCAGGTTTCGGAATCTCCTCCAGCCGGCACGCCATCTGCCACACCCGTGGCCAGAAATTCTGCTTCTCCAGCTCGTAGAATTCCGGATCGTAGTACCGCTGCTTGGGAATTCGGTCGGCGGACTGCACCGCCCACGGCACCTCAAGCGGTGTCCAGTTGACGTCCATGGCGTTTCCTCGTCTATAGAATCCGGGACATCCGTCCCTGCCAGTACCTGTCGCGGATGCGCCTCTTGTACAGCTTCCCGTTCGGGTCGCGGGGCAACTCGGGGTCGAATTCCACGGTGCGCGGGCACTTGTAGGTGGCCAGACTGGTCCGGCAGTACTCGATGAGCTCGGCCTCCAGCTCCGCGCCCGGCGTGATACCCGCCACTGGTTGCACAACCGCCTTGACCTCTTCCCCGAACTCGGCATTCGGCACCCCGAAGACCGCGGCGTCAACGAGTTTCGGGTGCATGATCAACAGGTTCTCCACCTCTTGCGGGTAGATGTTCACTCCACCGGAGACGATCATGAAGGTCGAGCGGTCGGTGAGGTAGAGATAACCGTCCTCGTCCAGGTAGCCCATGTCGCCCAGGGTGCGCCAGCCTCGATCGTTGAACACCGAGGCGGTCTTGGCGGGGTCCTTGAAGTACTCGAAGTCCGGGCCGCCTTCGAAGTAGAGTTCGCCGGATTCGCCGATGGGCAACTCGCTGCCGTCCTCGCCGACGACGTGCACCGCGGTCATGGGAATCCCGACCGAACCCGGGTGTGCCAGCCACTCCTGCGGCCCTATCGTGGTGCCGGCGAATCCTTCGGTGCCGCCGTAATACTCATGGATGATGGGACCGAACCAGTCCATCATCTGATGCTTGACGTCCACCGGGCACGGGGCGGCGGCGTGGATGACGCACTGCAGACTGGAAACGTCGTATTTGCTGCGGACCGCTTCCGGCAGTTTGAGCATCCGCACGAACATGGTCGGGACGAACTGAGCATGGGTGACGCGGTGTGTCTCGATCAGCCGCAGTACGGCTTCGGCGTCGAATTTCGCCATCATGATCGACGCGGCTCCGACACGGTTGACCGCCATCGTGTAGTTGACGCCGGCCGCGTGATAGAGCGGCGCGGGGGACAGGTACACGCTGGACGGCCGCATCCCGTATTTGTGGATCAGCGCCATCTCCAGCACCGCCTGAGCCCAGGACCCGTTGCCGTCCAACGGCAGTGCGCGGCGCACCGCCTTGGGTCTGCCGGTGGTGCCCGACGAGTAGAGCATCTCCGTCCCGTCGCTCACCGGCGGTGCCGCACCCGCTGCCGTCAGCGCATCCTCGTAACACCGCCAGCCCACCAGCTCGCCCCCCACCACCAGGTGCACTCGCACCGAGGCGTTGACCTCGCGGATGTGTGCTGCCAGCTCAGCCATCGACGCGTCGACGAACACCGCCTTGGCCTCGGAGTCGTCGATCACATACGCGACCTCGTCCGGCGTGAAATGCGTGTTCACGGCTGTGTAGTAGAGACCGGAAAGCTGGCAGCCCCAGGTGATCTCGAAGAACTCCGGCCGGTTGGGCAGCACCAGCGCCACCCCGTCGCCGTGACGCAGACCGGCGTCGTGCAGCGCCGCGGCGACCCGTTGGCTACGGTCGTACAACGCACCGAACGAGACCGCGCCGCCATCGGTGAGCAGCGCCGGCGATCGTGGCGCGGTTCTCGCGTGGTCGGCGATGTTCACTGGCGGATCTCAGGCGGGCTCAGGTGCCGGCGCCGTCGGTCGAGGCGGCGGCCGCGGCCTGGCGCCGGGCCTGCTCGGAGGGCAGCACCTTGTCGCGGAACACCGTCTGAATCAGCTCCTGCACGTCCTTACTGATAGAGGCAAGGGCGACAAGGTCATTCGAGCTCTGCCAGTGCACCCGCATGCCCATCAGCTCCCAGGCCCGCTTGAGGTTGGCCTTGGTCGCCAGCAGCGTCGTCATCGGCGCCTGCGCGATGTGTCGCGCGATGGCCTCGACGCGGTCGTCCAGTTGATCGCGGGGCACCACCTCATTGACGAGTCCGACCTCCAGCGCCTTCTTGGCGTCGATGACCTCGGCGAGATACAGGTAGTACGCCGCCCGCCGCCAGTTCATGAAGACCCAGGGCTCGATCGAGCATTCACCGGACGGCATGCCGAAGCCCTGCAGTGGTGGGTAGGAGAAGTACGCGTCCTCGGCCGCGATGACGATGTCGGTGGTCAGCCCGTAGTGCGTGCCGCCCCCCACGCAGTAGCCGTGTACCTGCGCGATGGTCGGTTTGGAGAACTCCCAGAGATTCATCACCGGCTTGACGAACAGGTCCGTCTGCGGCTTCCAGGGGGTGCCCATCACCTTTGCGGCCTCGACGAACGACGGGTAGTCGACCGCATTGTTGCCGATGGCGTGCCCCGAGCAGAAGCCCTTGCCGTTGGCCTTGAGGACCAGCACCTTGATGTCGTAGTCGCGGTCGGCATCCAGCAGTGCGGCGTCGACCTCTTCCGCCAGCTTCTGGTCCTGCGCATTGGCCTTCTCCGGCCAGTTCAGCGTGACGCGGGCGATCGGCCCCTCTTTCTCGTAGATGATCCGCTCGCGAGTCTCGTTGAGATCCATGACTTTTCGATTACCTTTCAGGATGAGGTGATAACGCCGATTTCAGTGCCGATGTCGTAGGTTGTTCCAGTTTGCGCCGTCCACTGCACGGTGCCCGACGCGCCGGCTTCGATTTCCTGTTCCACCTTCTCGGTGGCTATGACGTAGATCGGTGTGCCTTCCTCCACATAATCGCCGCCGTTCACCAGCAACTCGGTGAGCTCGGCCTCCGAGACGGCGACCGACACCCGTGGGATTCGGATGATGAAGTCAGCCATGAGCTTTCGCCTTCTCCAGGGTGACTTGCGCGGCGGTGACGATGCGCGCCGGCGACGGGTAGACCTGTGCCTCGAGGCCGGCCGCGGCGGGGTTGGGCACGAAGCGTGCACCGACACGCTGCACGGGCGCGGCCAGTTCGCCGAACAGCTCCGATGCCAGGATGGCGGCGATCTCGGCTCCCGGACCGGCGAACTGGATCGCGTCGTGCACGATCACGACTCGCCGGGTACGGCGGGCGGATTCGACGATGGTGTCGACGTCGAGGGGAAGCAGGGTGCGCAGATCGACCACCTCGGCGCTGACACCCTGTTCGGCAAGAGTGGCCGCCGCCGCCAGCGCGTCGTGCACCGCGCGGCCGTAACTGATCAGGCTGACATCGGTGCCGGGCCGTTTGATATCGGCCTGTCCCAACGGGATCGCGAAGCCGGGATCCACCGGGACCGGGCCCTTGCGGCCCTGCAGCCGGATGGTCTCTACGAACAGGCAGGGGTCTTCATCGAAGATGGCCGTGGTGAGCAGGCCTTTGCCGTCCCGCGGGGTGGACGGCACGATGACCTTCATCCCGGGAATGTGCATGAACCAGGCTTCCAGGGACTGCGAGTGCGTGGCGCCGGTGGCCAGCCCCGCGTACACCTGCGTCCGGACGGTGATCGGCGCCGTCGTCCGGCCTGCGGTCATGAACCGCAATTTGGCGGCGTTGTTGATCAACTGGTCGGCGGCGATACCGATGAAGTCCATGATCATGATCTCGGCCACCGGCAGCAGGCCGTCGATCGCGGCGCCGATCGCCGCGCCGAGGATCGCGGCTTCCGAGATCGGGGTGTCCAGCACCCGCTCGTGCCCGTACTTCGTCGACAGCCCCGCGGTAGGGCCCGACGCGCCCGGGTCGGCGATGTCCTCACCCAGCAGGAAGACCCGGTCGTCGGCTTGCAGCGCCTGGTCCAGCGCGAGGTTGAGCGCCTCGCGCATCGTCATCTCTTTCTCTTCCATAGCCGGCGAATTCCTCACCCGGGGAACTTGATCGGGGTCGCGTACACGTCCCGGTCCAGTTCCTCGACAGACGGCGGATCGGCACTGAGCACCAAGCGCAGTGCGGTTTCGACAGCGGCCTGCGCCGCCTCGTCGATGCGGTCGAGCTCATCTGCGCTGCAGATGCCCGCCGTCTCCAAGTGGTTGCGGAACCGTGGTACCGGGTCGGCCGCCAGCGCCGCGGCGAGCTGATCTTTCGGGATGTAGGGCATCCGGTCGCCGAAATAGTGGCCGCGGAACCGGAAGGTCACGCATTCGATGAACGTGGGCCCGCCACCACTGCGTGCCCGGTCCAACGCTCGGGTCAGCTCGGTTTGGACGGCGAGTGGATCGTTGCCGTCGACGCGGACGCCTGGCATCCCGTAACCGGCGGCCCGGTCGGCGACCTCGGCGATCTTCATGGTGTCCGCCGTCGGCGTCATCTCGGCGTAAAGGTTGTTCTGGCAGACGAAGACCAGCGGCAGGTCCCACAGAGCGGCCATGTTGGCGGCCTCGTGGAACGAGCCGGTGTTGGTGGCGCCGTCGCCGAAGCTGACCACCGTAACCCGGTCCAGGCCTTTGCGTTTGCCGGCCATGGCCAGCCCGACGGCCACCGGGGGACCGGCTCCCACGATGCCGGTCGAGAGCATCACGCCCTTATCCGGGTTGGCGATGTGCATGGTGCCGCCCTTGCCACGGCCCGCTCCGACCACCCGGCCCATCATCTCGCCGTAGATCTCTTCCAGCGGAACGCCTTTGCCGATCAGATCATGCAGCCCCCGGTAAGTGGTGACCAGTTGGTCGTCGCTTCGCAGTGCCACCCCCATCGCTGCCGCGATGGCCTCCTGTCCGCGCGACGGCCAGTACACGCACATGAACTCCCCGGTGCCGATGCCCTTGGACAGCCGGTCGTCGGCCGTCTTCATCAACACCATGAGTTCGTACAACCGGCGCTCGCTCACCTGACCTCCAATTCCTTTGCAAGACAGGACTACGAGCCCGACCAGGGTTTGACCTTCAGGAATCCGCCGGCGTCGACGCGCAGTTGCTGGCCGGTGATGTAGCGCGCCGCGTCGGAGGCCAGGAACAGCACGGCTTCGCTGATGTCCTCCGGTTCCACGTACGGCACCGGCATCGCCTGCACCAACGGGAATATCGGTTCGGCGTCCTCCCGGGTCGGGTTGGCCAGGTCGGGACGGAACGCTCGGTACATCGGCGCGCTGTGCAACATGTCAGTGTTGACATTGGTGGGGTGCACCGCGTTCATCCGGATGGAGAACGGCGCCAGTGCCCGCGCGAAGTCGTTCACATAGTGCGCCGCAGCGATTTTCGCGAAGGCATAACCGGCTCCGCCGGGTCCGCCGTCGATTCCGGTGGTGTTCATCGATGACATGAATGCGGCGTTGGATCCGATGACGATGATGGACGCGCCGGAGTGCAGATGTTTGAGGCTGCTGTGTACCAGGTTGAGCACGCCGCCCAGGTCGACGTCTACGGCGTCGGCGAAGGCCTGCGGCGGTAGTCCCGCGGTCAGCGGACAGATGCCGGCATTGGCGACCACGATGTCGAGGTGGCCCAGCTCGGCCACCCCTTCGTCGATCGCGGCCGCCAGCGCGGCACGGTCGCGGACGTCGGCGATCGCGGAATACACCCGCTGGCCTTCCTTCTCGACCAGCCGCTCGGTTTCCTCGAGATCCTCCGGCCGGGCCAGCGGGTACTCGTTGGTCTCGATGTCATCGCACAGGTCGATCGCGATGATGTCGGCGCCCTCGGCCGCCAGCATCCGGGCATGGGATCGGCCCTGACCCCGCGCCGCGCCGCTGACGACGGCCACCTTTCCGGTTACTCGGCCCACGTCTCGCCCCCTACCCAGATACCTGTTCGCACGACCGGCGCTGTGGCCCAACGTCCTTCGTCATGGGGAGGGTCCGGGCATCTGACCAGCGGCCGGCGTCCATCGCATCTCTCCCACAAGCAGCCGTGCTCGAGCGGGCATGGCTGCGGTCGGGCTACCAATATGCCTTACAGTAGCTAGAATATCTAAAATAGCAAGGAATGAAACGGGCAACCGAGGAGGTTGACGATGGCGGGCATGCTCAGCGGTGTGCGGGTGGTCGAGCTGGCGTCCTGGACGTACGTTCCGTCCGCCGGAGTCGCGCTGGCGGACTGGGGTGCCGACGTCATCAAGGTGGAAGGCGTCAGCTCCGGTGATCCCGGACGGGCGTTGGTCGTCGGCGGTTTCACCCGCCAGGCCGCGCGCGCCGATGTCGATTTCATCCTGGAGCTGAGCAACCGGGGCAAGCGCAGCATCGCCATCGACATCAAGACCGAGACCGGCCGGGAGTTGTTCGGACGCCTGCTGGCTTCCGCGGATGTGTTCTTGACCAACTGGCTGCCGGGTGCCCTCGAACGGGCGGGGCTGACGGTGGAGGACATCCGCTCGTTCAATTCCCGGATCATCATCGCCAGGGGCACCGGCCTGGGAGTGCGTGGTCCGGACCGCGACAGCGGCGGCTTCGACGCGGCGACCTATCTGGCGCGCGGCGGGGTGGCGTACACACTGACCCCCTTCGGCACCGAGAACCCGGCAGTGCAGGGACCGGCCTTCGGCGACCTGCAGGGCGGGGCGACGTTGGCCGGCGGCGTCTGTGCCGCCCTGTTCCACCGCGAGCGAACCGGCGAGCCGAGCATCGTGGACTCGTCGCTGCTCGCGCAGGCCATGTGGGCCATCGCGCCCTCGATCTCGGTCGCGGATCTCTTCGATATCGATGGAATACCCGGTGCGCCACCGGGATTGGCCATCAATCCGCTGGTGGCCCGGTACAAGACCAAAGACGACCGATGGATTCAACTCGTCTTTCTGCAACCCGACAAATTCTGGGCCGGGTTCTGCCGCCGCATGGGGCTGGCCGAGCTGGCCAACGACGAGCGATTCGTGCCGTCGGCCAACCTGATCGCCAACGCCGCCGAGGCCACCGCGATTTTCGCCAACGCGTTCGCGTCACACGACCTCGCGCACTGGCGGCAGGTCCTGGATGACGAGCCGGGAGTGTGGGGTGCTCTGGCGACACCGCGCGAGACGCTCAATGACCCACAGGTGGAACCCAACGGCTACGTGATCGCCAATGTCGACGACCAAGGCGAGAAGTACCGGATCGTCGCAGCCCCAGTGCAATTCAACGAGACGCCACCGGGGCCGAGCCGTGCGCCGGAACACGGCCAGCACACCGAGGAAATCCTGCTTGAACTTGATGTGGACTGGGACCAGATCGCGCAGGCCAAGGACGTCAAGGCTATCCTCTGACCGCGCGCGGCCGCTAGGACCAAAAGGGCATTCTGCACAATCTCCGGTGTCACGGACGGCAAACTGCACAGACCGCGGACTCGGTTTCCACGAGGTTGCCTCAATTGGGCGAATGTTCAGTAAGGTGTGACGGCGTGAATGCCGCCCACCAGCCACCTCAACAAGGGCAGGTCAGGCTCGACACCCGGGGCCGACTGCAGCGCTACGAAGAGGCATTCGCCGATCTCGATGCGCCGTTTGCATTCATCGATCTCGACGCGATGTGGAGCAACGCCGCCCAGCTGCTCGCCCGCGCCGGCGGCAAGCCGATCCGGGTAGCGTCAAAGTCATTGCGCTGCAGACTGATACAGCGCCAGATCCTTGACTCCAATGAGCGCTTCGAGGGCCTGATGACCTTCACCCTGCGGGAAACCCTCTGGCTGGCCGGCCACGGTTTCCGCAATCTTCTGCTCGCCTATCCGAGCACCGACCGTGCGTCGCTGCGCGAGCTGGGCGAGATCACCGCCGCGGATCCCGACGGTGCGCCGATCGTCATGGTCGACAGCGTCGAGCATCTCGACCTGATCGAGAGTGCGACAAATCAGCCCGTGCGGCTGTGCCTGGATCTCGACGCCGGATACTGGCCTGCCGGCGGGCGCGTAAAGATCGGTCCCAAGCGCTCCCCGCTGCACACCCCCGAGCAGGCGCGTGCCCTCGCGGAGGAGATCGCGCGCCGGCCGGCGCTCAAACTGGTCGCGTTGATGTCCTATGAAGGTCACATCGCCGGATTCGGCGACCACGTGTCCGGCAAGCATGTGCAGAACGCGCTCGTCGGGCTCATGCAGCGGCGGTCGATCGCGGAACTGCGCGAGCGCCGTGCCCGCGCGGTGGAGCTGGTCCGGCAGGTGGCCGACCTGGAGATCGTCAACGCCGGCGGTACCGGCGACCTGCAGCTGGTGGCGCGGGAGCCGGCAATGACGGAGGCAACCGCCGGATCGGGCTTCTACGCGCCGACACTGTTCGATTCCTATTCGTCGTTCACGTTGCAGCCCGCGGCGATCTTCGCGCTGCCGGTGTCTCGTCGCCCCGACGACCACACGGTCACCGCGCTGGGCGGCGGCTATCTGGCCAGCGGCGTCGGCGCCAAAGACCGGATGCCCACTCCCTACCTGCCGGAAGGCCTCGCGCTCAATTCGATGGAGGGCACCGGTGAGGTCCAGACGCCGCTGAGCGGCGACGCGGCTCGTTCCCTGCGGATCGGCGACAAGGTCTACTTCCGCCACACCAAGGCGGGCGAACTGTGTGAGCGGTTCGACCGCCTGCATCTGGTTCGCGGCGCTGCCGTGGTCGACACGGTCCCGACCTACCGGGGTGAGGGGTGCACGTTCCTCTGATGGACGAACAGGAGTTGCGATGACCGCGATCAGCGCGGGCCCGACCGAAATCGACACCTTGCGCGAAGTCGTCGAGACGCTCGCGCCCATCGAGCGGGGCGCCGGCAGCCAGGGCGAACACCAGGCGGCCCGCTGGATCGTCGAGCGGTTGCGCGCCGCCGGGGCTCGCCAGGCGCGGATCGAAGAAGAGCAGTTCTACGACGGTTACCCGCGGCTGCACGCCAAGTTGTCCGCCGTCGGGGTCGCTGCCGCCGCAGCCGGCCTGGTCAGCCGGCGGTTGCGCGCGCCGGCGGCGCTGGCTGGGGTGGGCGCCGGACTGGCCATCGCCGACGACTGCTCCAACGGCGCACGGGTGGTGCGCAAGACCCTGCACAAATCGCGGACCACCTGGAACGTGGTGGCCGAAGCCGGTGACCCGGCGGGCGAGCACACTCTGGTGGTGTGCGCGCACCACGATGCCGCGCACAGCGGCAAGTTCTTCGACTCCAAGCTGCAGGAGTACGCGGTCGCGTGGTTCCCGGGCATCGTCGAACGGGTCGACACCTCGCTGCCGAACTGGTGGCCGACGATCTTCGCCCCCGCACTGGCCGGCGTCGGGGCTCTGCGCGGGAGCCGCGCCATGATGCTTGCCGGGGCGGCGGTCAGCGCCGTCGGAGTGGCCGCGTTCACCGACATCGCCCGCAGCCCGATCGTCCCAGGGGCCAACGACAACCTTTCGGCCGTCGCACTGCTGGTCGCCCTGGCCGAGCGGCTGCGTGACCGGCCGGTGCCGGGCGTGCGGGTGTTGCTGGTATCCCTGGGCGCCGAGGAACAATTGCAGGGCGGCATCTACGGTTTCATGGCGCGGCACAAGCCGGAACTCGACCGCGAGCGCACCTACTTCCTGAACTTCGACACCGTCGGCTCGCCCGAGCTCATCATGCTCGAGGGCGAGGGCACCACCGTCATGGAGGACTACTTCTACCGGCCGTTCCGCGATCTGGTGGTGCGCGCCGCCGAACGCGCCGGAGCGCCGCTGCGGCGCGGCATGCGGTCCCGCAACAGCACCGACGCCGTGCTGATGAGCCGCGCGGGCTACCCCACCGCGTGCTTCTCCTCGATCGACCGCCACAAGGCGTTGTCCAACTATCACCAAATGTCCGATACGCCAGAGAATCTGGTGTATGAGACCGTGATTCACGCCGTCACGGTCGCCGAATCCGTAGCACGGGAGCTGGTGCGATGAATATGTGGAAGAACTGGGCCGGTGACCAAATCTGCGCGCCGGCACTGGTCGAGCGGCCCGCCTCGGAGGCGGAACTCTCCGACATCGTGGCGCGGGCGGCCGGGCGAGGTCAGCCAGTGCGAGCGGTGGGCAGCGGCCACTCGTTCACCGACTGCGCCTGCACGGACGGCGTCATGGTCGACATGACCGGCCTGCAGCGGGTGATCAGCGTCGACAAGGCGAACGGGCTGGCGACGGTCCAGGGCGGCGCCAAGCTGCATCCGCTCTTCGCCGAACTGGCAGCACACGGGTTCGGGATCGAAAACCAGGGCGACATCGACAAGCAGTCGATCACCGGAGCCACCGCCACCGCGACGCACGGCACCGGCGCCAAGTTCAAAAACGTTTCGGCACAAATTGTTTCGGCCCGAATCGTCACCGCCACCGGCGAGGTGCTGGAAGTGTCCGAAGGCGACGACTATCTGGCCGCGCGGGTGTCGCTCGGGGCGCTCGGCGTCATATCGGAGGTCACCCTCAAGGTGGTTCCGCTGTTCACGCTGCACCGCGAGGACGAGTTGCGCCCGCTGAGCACGACGCTGGAGCGCCTCGACGCCGACGTCGACGGCAATGACCACTTCGAGTTCTTCGTCTTTCCCTACGGTGAGACAGCGCTGACCCGCACCACACGGCGCAGCAACGAACCACCGCGGCCGGGGCCGGCGTGGAAGAAGAGGCTCGGCGAAGGCCTCGAGAACGCCGGCCTCAACGTGATCTGCCGCACCGGGCGCCAATTCCCCAGCACCGCACCGCGCCTCAACCGGCTGTTGACGAGCCTGATGTCGCCGTCAAGTGTCCAGGACCACGGTTGGAGGGTCTACGCCAGCGCGCGCAACGTCAAGTTCACCGAGATGGAATACGCGATTCCCCGCGAGCACGCGCAGGAAGCGGTGCAGCGGGTCATCGACCTCGTGCGCCGGCGCAACCTGCCGATCATGTATCCCCTCGAAGTGCGATTCAGCGCTCCCGACGACGCGTTCCTGTCGACCGCGCACGGCCGGGAAACCTGTTACATCGCGGTGCACCAGTTCAGCGGCATGGAGTTCGAAACGTATTTTCGCGCCGTGGAGGAGATCATGGACTCCTACGAGGGCCGGCCGCACTGGGGCAAGCGGCACTACCAGAGTGCCGCAACCTTGCGGGAGCGGTACCCGGACTGGGACCGATTCATCGCCGTGCGCGACCGCCTCGACCCCAACCGCGTCTTCCGCAACGACTACACCCGGCGCGTGCTCGGTAACTGAGTCTGCGGGCATTGACGAACGGCCCCATCTGTGGGGACCAAAGTCATTGGCTACCAATATGGTGCTGACGCCGGACGCTGCTGGTCGTAGGTTTACGACCGGGAGCCGAACATGACTGAATTCTTGCGTAACAGCGACGCCTTCACCTGGGCGATGGAAAGCGATCCACGGCTGCGGTCGACGGTGGTGAGCGTGGTGCTGTTGGACCGGACGCCGGACTGGGGCGAAGTGCGCGAGCGTTTCGACCTGATCAGCCGAAAGCTGCCGATGTTCCGGCAGCGGGTGGTGGAATCCCCGCCGCCGGCACCGCCCCGGTGGGAGTACGACCCGGACTTCGATCTCGACTACCACATGCGCCGCACGGCGGTCTCCGGATCCGGCACGCTCGACGACGTGCTCGAGATGGCGCGCCTGGCCGAGATGCAGGACTTCGACCGGGCCCGGGCGCTGTGGGAGACGACGTTGGTCGAGGGTTTGGCCGACGGCGGTGCGGCGGTGATCTGCAAGTTCCACCACGCCCTGACCGACGGGGTGGGCGGTGTGCAGATCGCGATGAACCTGTTCGACCTCTCCGCGGAGCTCTACCCGCACGAACCGCTTCCGGATGAGCCGCGGGTCTCGGCGTCCACCTGGTGGGACGGGTACCGGGACACCCTGCGCTACAACACTTCTCTGCTCGGGCAGGTACTGGTGGGCACCGTCAGAAGGGCACCGCGCCTGGTGTATGAGGGTGTTCGGCGGCCTGTTGCGACGGCGCGGTCGGCGGCGGCCAACGCCGCGTCCGTCTATCGCACCGTGCGCCCGCTGAGCCGCACCGGTTCGCCGTTGACCACCGAGCGCAGTCTGATCCGGCGTCTCAGCGTGCACGAGGTGTCGCGGCCGCAACTGCGGGAGGCGGCACACCGTTGCGATGGCGCGCTGAACGACGCGTTCGTCGCCGGAGTGGCGGGCGGGTTGCGTCGCTACCACGAGAAGCACGGTGTCGCCGTAGGTGACCTGCATCTGACGATGCCGATCAGCCTGCGGACCAAGAGCGATGACATGGGCGGCAACAAGATCACTCTGATGCGGTTCGATGTGCCGGTCGGCGAGCCTGATCCGGCGCGCCGGATCAAGCTGATTCACGAACGCGTCGGCGCGGTGCGCAACGAAAAGTCGCTGCCGCACACCCAGTTCATCGCCGGCGTGCTGAACTTGATGCCGCGGTGGTACATCGGCTCGGTGCTTCGCCATGTGGACTTCTTGACCAGCGATGTGCCCGGCATTCCCGTGCCGGTGTTCCTGGGGGGTGCCGCGGTACGCGGTCAGTACGCATTCGGCCCGACGATCGGCTCGTCCGTCAACGTCACCCTGCTGTCCTACGTGGACACCTGCGCACTGGGCATCAACGTCGACACGGCGGCGATTCCCGACTACGACGTGTTCCACGAAGCGCTGGTCGCCGGATTCGAAGAAGTGCTGGCGCTGGCCGACTGATCGGTATCAGCACCCTTACAGCTGCATATCGAAACGGGTTGTGCTCTGGCGCAATCGCTCAGAGCCGCAAATCATGGCACGGTGCGCCGATTTTGGTGCGCCTCTGGCGAGATGTCTTCACCTGCAAGAGTTTCGCCGGTGGATGTATCGGTAGGAGGTAGAAAGGTATGACGGCAAGCTGGGCTCCTACCCAGATCCCCTCCGATTCGAACTCGGGTCGCCTGCTGGACACCGCCCGCGGGATTCTGATCGGCGTGCGCCGGTGCCGCTCGGGAACGGCCTTCGACGAGCTGCACAGCGCAGCACGACGTCACCGGGTCCCGGTGTACGAGATGGCCTGGGCGCTGGTGCACCTGGCCGGGGAGGGGGAGGAGACCCCCAGTTTCATCGAAGCGCAGTCAGCGGCGCGGCATGAATGGGGCGACCTGTTCGCCGGTGCCGCTGTGTGCTCCTGCTGAATCCTCGACACCCCAAGGCCGCGGTAAAGGGAAGTACCGCGGCTTCTTCGGGGTTCAGGTCAGCGCGTCCACGCCGTGGATTCGGCCGCCGCGCGCAGTGCGGCGACGATCTGGTCCTGCTTTTCCGCGAAACGCTCGGTCGGGGTGGGCACCGAGATGGCAATCACGTTGTCTCCCACCGATCGCCGCGCGATAGCGGCCGCGGAGATGCCGGAGGTGTGCTCATCACGGTCGAAAGCGATTCCAGTGGAACGGATTTCGGCGATCTCGGAACGCAGCGCGGCGGCTACCTCCTGCGGCATCCGGGATAACGCCGCCTCCGCGTCGGCGTCGTCGAGGGCGGCAAGTGCCGCTTTTCCGTTGGCGGTGCCGGCCAGCGGGAAGCGGACCCCGACCGCCGAAACCGCCCGTAGCCGATGCGACGATTCGATCTGGTCGACGAACCACATTCGCTGCCCCCGCAGCACCGAAAGGTCCACCGTTTCACCGTCGGTGGCCGTAGCCACCCGCTCGATGGTCGGCCGGAAGATCGCGGCTATGTGCGCGCCGGTGGCGCTGCCGAACCCGAGTAACCGATCCCCCAGAGAGAAGCGGCCGTTCGAATCGACGCTGACCAGACCGACCTCGACCAGACCGACCAGCAGCCGCCGGACGGTCGACTTGGCCAGTCCCAGGCGCTCACCGAGATCGACCAGCCGCAGATGTCCGGGCTCGGCGGCTATTTCGTCCAGGGCGGCAGCGGCACGGCGCAGCACCTGAATTCCCTCGTCACGATTGGTCGTCGAAGTCCGTTCCGTTTGCCCCACACTTCCACTATAGTGTGCCGCATAGCGGACTGTGAAGAACCGAAATAGGGATCAAAGGAGTTCCAGATGAGCGCGCTACCTGCCGGGCGACACTACTTCCGTGGCGATGACGGCTATGAGCCCGCCCGGCGTGACAGCGTCTGGCATCAGCGGGTGCCCGACCGCTATCCCGACGTGATCGTGCAGGCCGCCGACACCGACGACATCAAAGCCGCGCTCGCCTACGCCAAGGCCCACGGACACAAGGTCAGCATCAAGTCCGGCGGGCACAGCTTCGCGGCCAGCCACCTACGCGATGGCGCCCTGTTGCTGGACGTCAGCCGCCTCGACCACGCCTCGATCGATGCCGACAACATGACAGCCGTCGCCGGGCCCGGCAAGGGCGGCAGCCTGCTGATGGCCGACCTGCAGGCACAGAACCTCTTCTTCCCCGGTGGCCACTGCAAGGGTGTCTGCCTCGGCGGATACCTCCTTCAGGGCGGGTACGGCTGGAACAGCCGGGTCTACGGACCGGCCTGCGAGAGTGTCACCGCACTCGACGTCATCACGGCCGAGGGCGAGCAGATCCATTGCGACGCAGAGAACCATCCCGAACTGTACTGGGCCGCACGCGGCGCCGGCCCGGGCTTCTTCGGCGTCGTCACCTCCTTTTACCTGAAGGTGTATCCGCGCCCGGCGGTCTGTGGCACCAGCGTGTATGTCTACCCGCTCGATCTCGCCGACGAGGTGTACACCTGGGCGCGCAACGTCAGTGCCGACGTGGACCGTCGCGTCGAGATGCAGATCATCGCGACGGCCAGCGTTCCCGAGATGGGGCTCGACATTCCGGCCATCGTGATGGCATCACCGGCGTTCGCCGACTCCGAGGAGGAGGCCAAAAAGGCCCTGGCGGTGTTCGACACGTGTCCGGTCGTCGACCGGGCGCTCGTCAAGAATCCTTACATGCCGACGGATCTGCCTACCTGGTACGACGTCGTGATGACGCACTACCTGGAGGACCACCGTTACACGGCGGACAACATGTGGACGTCGGCGTCCGCCGAGGAGCTGCTGCCCGGCATCCGCAATATCGTCGACACGCTGCCACCGTCCCCGTCGCACTTCCTATGGCTGAACTGGGGGCCGTCGCCGGCCCGCCAGGACATGGCCTACAGCGTCGAGGACGAGATCTACCTCGCGCTCTACGGCTCCTGGAAGGACCCCGCCGACGACGCGAAGTACGCCGACTGGGCTCAATCCAACATGGCCGCGATGTCACACCTGGCAACTGGAATTCAGCTGGCCGACGAGAATCTGGGACAGCGCCCTGCCCGTTTCGCCACCGACGAAGCCATGGCCAGGCTGGACAAAGCCCGCGCGACCTATGACCCCGATGGTTTGTTCAACAGCTGGATGGGACGACTCTGATGACCGGTGACCTCTACCTCGGCTACCGGGGCGACGACGCGGACACTCCGTTCGGCAAGTTCTTCAAACCCGAAATGGCCCCGCTGCCAGCGCATGTCGTGGAGGCGTTGCAGCACGGGCCGCAAGGAGGGATGGCGCTGCTGGCGCGCGACGACGCCGCCAGCGTGGCCGACGACGGCTACCAGCAGACCGAGAACGGTTACGGAGTTCTCGAAGACGGCAGCTATCAGGTGTCGGTGCGCACCGACATGCCCGGTGTCACGCCGGCGATGTGGTCGTGGTGGTTCGGTTGGCACGGATGCGACAGCCGCCGTTACAAGTTGTGGCACCCCAGAGCGCATTTGTCGGCCGCGTGGAAGGACGGTGACCAGAACGATGCGGCCGGCCGCCGGGGCGCACAGCGCTACATCGGGCGCTGGTCACTGATCAACGAATACATCGGATCGTCAATGCTCAGCGGCGCAATACAATTCGTCGAGCCAACGGCGATGGGCCTGCCTGCCGACAGCGACGATGCGGTAGCCGTCTGTGCGCGATTGGGTTCCGCGGACGCGCCGGTGGATGTCGGCTGGTTCATTCACCACATCCGCACGACGCGGGACGGATCGGAGATGCGGTCCCGGTTCTGGATGGGTGGGCCGCACATCGCGGTGCGCAACGCTCCCGGTGTGGCGTCGAAGGCGGTGCGACCCATCGCCTCCCGCATACTCGGCAACGCCGAAACCAGCGGGCGCAACCTCCTGGTGCATTGCGCCCAGGAGATGAACCACCTGGCCGGTTTTCTGCCCGAGCTCTACGACAGCTTCGGCAACGAGTAACTGATTTTCTCACGCGTGAGACGGATACAGCCATCCCTCTCACCGAATCAGCAGGTCCCGGCGCCCCGGTGAGACGACTCGCGCGGCGCCCGCACAGCAACGGATTTCGACTTCACCCGGTGCCATTGACCTGCGGGTATCGACTCAGCACGCTGGACACCATGATCGCCGTCCACGACTCAGTCGACCTGTTCGATGCCGGGTCGATCCAGGATCCCTACCCGCTCTACGAGCGCATGCGCAGCGCCGGACCGGTCCATCGGGTTGCCGACTCGGCCTTTTACGTGGTGTGCGGGTGGGATGCCGTCAACGAGGCCATCACCCGGACCCAGGATTTCTCCTCGAATCTGACCGCCACCATGACGTACACGCCCGAGGGCAGAGTTCAGGCGTTCACCATGGATGCCCTCGGCGGGCCCACGCAGGTGCTGGCGACCGCCGACGACCCGGTCCATGCGGTGCATCGCAAGTTGCTGGTCCGGCACCTGGCCGCCAAGCGCATCCGGGGCACCGAGCAGTTCACCGCGGCCGCCGCGGATCGGCTGTGGCGCCAGGGCCTGCGGGACGGCCGAATCGAATGGATGGAAGCCGTGGCCAACCGACTGCCGATGATGGTGGTGGCCGAGCTCATCGGCGTTCCCGACGCGGACATCGCCCAGCTGGTGCAGTGGGGTTATGCCGCCACTCAGCTGCTCGAAGGATTGGTGAGTCGCGAGCAGCTCGATGCGGCGGGCGTCGCGCTGCTGGAACTCAACGGCTACATCACCGACTGTTTCCGCCGGGCGGTGGCCGAGCCGCAGGCGAACCTGCTCGGTGAGCTTTCGGCGGCCTGCGCCTCGGGGGAGATCGACACGATCGCGGCACAGGTCATGATGGTGACCCTGTTCGCCGCGGGCGGGGAGTCCACCGCGTCGCTGCTGGGCAGCGCAGCCTGGATCCTGGCGACCCGCCCCGACGTTCAACGGCGGTTGCGCGAAAATCCTTCTCTGCTCGCCCCTTTCATCGAAGAGACGCTGCGCTACGAACCGCCGTTTCGCGGCCATTACCGGCATGTGCGCACCGACACCAGCCTGGCCGGGGTAGATCTGCCTGCCGATTCACACCTGCTGCTGATGTGGGGCGCCGCCAACCGCGATCCCGCGCACTTCGAAGACCCCGCACAGTTCCGGCTCGACCGCTCGGGGGCGAGGGGACACCTCAGCTTCGGCAGGGGAGTGCACTTTTGCGTCGGCGCCGCACTCGCACGGCTGGAAGCGCAGCTCGCGCTGCGGTTATTGCTGGACCGCACCACCTGGATCGAGGCGGCCGACGTTGGGCCGTGGTTACCCAGCTTGCTGGTACGACGCCTGGAGCACCTGGAATTGGTGATCAAATAGCCTGAGGCGCAGGCGATTAGGCCTGCGGGATCAGGCCGGCGTCGGCGCTATGCCGCCCGGGGACACGATGAAAGCCTCGACGGCGGTGGCCTGCTCGAAGCCGTCGACCTCGACCCGCCATTCATAGATGCCCGGTTCCAAGGGGATTCCGCCCGGAATGTTGAGGGTCAGCGGCATCCGGACCGCGGTGCCGTGAATCGCACCCGGCAGGCGGCCCGCCTCGGCGGCTGCCTCGAACAGGATGCGTTGCGGCCCCTGCGGCCCCTGCACCACCACCGGTTGGCCGTCAGTGTCCAGCAACTGGCAGGTGAGTTTGTGCTGTTTGTTCGTCTCGTCCCAGTCGATGTCCAGAAACATCACCAATGCGAATGGGGGCGTGGGTGTTTGACACTGGCGCCAGCCCAGCCCGAGGGTGTGGACCTTGCCCGATTGAACATCGGCCTGCGCCGCGTCCGCCAGAAAGAGGCTGACTTTCATGCGAGTTGCTGCCTTACGATTGCCGCCGTCACGAGATCCATAGATCCACGTCCTGTTCCCAATCCGTATGCAATTACCCGTCGCTGCCGACCCCGAAAGATACTACGCTGCGACCGACTCGCCCGGTTTGCCGCTATGCCGCCCTATGGGGCCGGCGGCAGTTGGCGCGGACCCTCGGGCCCACGCAGCTCGCGCGGCCCCTGGCGCTCGACCAGTTCCCGCCGGGCATCTGCGCCCGACGCCCCCACCGCTAACCGGGCCAGGTCTGCCGGCGCCTGACTCAACTCACTCAGCGCCGGTTCTGCAACGCCGCCCAGCTGGCCATAGTCGCGGTAGTTGGGCTGAGCCGCCTGGCCGCGCGACGAATCGATCCGCTGGACGCCGGGACCGGTGGCAGCCGAGTCCGGCGCCTGCAGCGGGGGCTGCGGCTGCGGCGGTTGCTGCCGGCCGGCCCCCTCGGAGGTCTCGGTGTTCATCGTCACTTTGCGGGTCCGTTTGAGCGAGAACGCAATCTCTTCGACCTCCTCGAACACCTGCCGGGCGGACCGCAGCGGTTGCGTGGTGTTGTCGATGACCCGCGCCACGAACGGTGGCACCAGCGGGCGGATCCACCGGGCCGCGGCCTTGGTGGCGTCCGGGATCGACGGAATCAGCGGGGCGCGGTGCTCGTCGTTGACCTCGGCGGCCGGTTCCTCGTAGTGCTCGACGGCGGCCACCACGGGTTCGGCGGGCGCCGGCAGGTTCTCGGGAACCGGTGGCCGCACGTCCCGTTCCGCGGCGGGCAACTCGGCCACCGCCCGGCTTGCGGCCTCAGCTTCGGCTGCGATCGGCAGGTACATGTCTTCCTCCACTGGCTCGAAGGTACGTTCCGACGACGCGTGCACCGGGGCGTCGAGCGCCTCGACGACTCGGCGGCGGTGGTGTTCCCGATCGATCTCGGCCTGTGCCTCGATGGCAAGGCGAGTCTGGGTGAGTTGATGCTCGGCCCACATGATTTCGGCCGCTCGGCGGACCTCCGCCCGCTTGATCGCGATCGCGGTATCGGCCTCGAGCTCGGCACGTTCCTGTTCTGCACGCGCGGTGGCATGGCGATCGTGAGTGCTCTCGCCCCGCCACATCCGCAGGATCAGCGGCAGCAGATACAACAACGTGAAGAACGCGATCGTCAGAATGCGCAGCACCAGGGCACCGGCGCCGGCCAGGGTCAGGTCGTTCATCGCGACCCACCGCGCACCCAGGCCACGGCCGCCGTCGGCCACCACGGCCTGTCGCGCTTCGGCCAGTGCCTGTTCGTCGCGGGAAACGGTGGCGTCCAGTGCGGGTGCCTGCCGGTCGCGTGCGGCCAGCGCGGCGTCCAGCTCGCGCTGTGCGTCGCCGAGAAGCTCGTTCGCCGTCCGGCTCTCGGGACCACGGCCCGGAACGCCGGTGATCCGCGTTTGCGGGCAGGCCGGTGTCGGGTTGTATTCGCAGCGGGCGATCACCAGGGCGTTGTCCAGTTGCCCGCGGGCCTGGTCGACGGCGCCGTCCAGCGCGCTACGGGCCGCACGCGCCTGCTGCAGGGATGCCGCGGCCTGCGCCACCGGCGGTGCCGAATCCGCCGTACGCAACGCCCGTTCATCGAGGCGGCGGTCGACGGAACCGGAGAAGAGCACGAGTGCGGCGAGTTCGCCGACGACCACTCCGAGGGCGACCGCGACGGCGGCCCGCCCCGCGATACCGGACCGGCCGCGGGCCGGAACGCCGGCGATGGCGCGGGTGACCGCCCCGACCAGCAGGCCGAACACGAGGGTCGCCGTCACCACCGCCCACACCGGGGCCGAGGCGACCGCGGGTCTGACGGCCAGGGCAGCGACCAGCCAGGCCAGCAGGGCGCCCAGCACCACCACCGCTCCGGCGACGGCGTGCGTGGAGCGCTCGTGCCGTTCCGCGAGTTCGCGTGCGTGTCCGCCGCCGAGCCAGGTCAGCAGCGCCTCGATCCGCGTGACGACCGGGCGCTGCTCAGAGATTTCGTGCGCGCGCATGGGATCCAAACACCTCCAGTTACGTCAAGCGTGGCAGGCCGCCGGCCGACACACCGAATCGAAGCGCCCGCTTGTGGCGTTCTTCACAGCCGGCTCCTCGGTGACGCAGATCACAACAGCTATGCCCGAGCCGGGCCGAATTTTCGGCGACTCGATCGGATCAGCGGCCCATCGGCCGGGCGGCATGAGACGGTATAAATCTTATGGAAAACCACGACTTCCTCAGCTACGAAGAGTTCGGCCGCAAGTTTTTCGAGGTTGCCGTAACGCCGGACCGGGTCGCCGCCGCCCTGAGTGACATCGCCGGCAGTGAGTTTGCCATGGAGCCGATCGCCCAGGGTCCCGGCGGAATCGCCAAGGTCAGCGCGAACGTCAAGATCCAGGAGCCGCGGGTCACGCGCAAGCTCGGTGACCTCATCACCTTTGTCATTCACATCCCCCTATCCATCGACCTGCTGCTGGATCTGCGGCTGGATAAGCAGCGATTCAAGGTGACCGGCGACATCGCGCTGCGCGCCACGGCCCGGGCGGCCGAGCCGCTGCTGCTCATCGTGGACGTCTCCAAGCCGCGGCCGTCGGACATCACGGTCAATGTCTCGTCCAAGTCCATCCGCGGCGAAGTGCTGCGCATCCTCGCCGGGGTCGACGGGGAGATCCGGCGATTCATCGCCCAGTACGTCCGCGAAGAAATCGACTCGCCGCAGTCCCAGTCGGCTCAGGTCATCGACGTCGCGACGCAGGTGGCCGCCGCCTGGGGCAGTTAGCCGCGCCCCCCGCAAATCTCCCGCGTCCAGGCAGCTCAAAAGTGACCTGAGCCACAACCGGTGCGCTACCCTACGGCGGTGCAACCGCCGTCGGGAGCGGTTGGCGTAGCCAGCCAGGAGGACTTGATGGGAAAGCGGTGGTGGATCGCGGCCGTGGCGATTGCGGCGACGGTGCTGACGGGTTGCTCATCGGGCAAGACCACGGTGGTGCACTCTTCAGGCGCCAGCAGCCCCGGCAAGTCGACGTCGCCGGCGGCGGCGTCGTCGTCGAGCGAAGCCACCACCACCGAGTCGGCACCGGTCAGCACCCTGGACTCCAGCCAGTGCGTCGACGTCACCGGAGCCAACCTGGACCTGCTGACCGCGTCGGACAAGGACGCCGCCCGCAAAGCAGCCGACACCCTCGAGCGCTACAACCCGCCGTCCTCGGTCAAATCCGCGATCGAACACTTCGTGAGCACCGGCGGCGCCCACTTCGACGACCCGGACTACACCAAGAACAACCAGATCGTGAAGTCGTGGGTCGACCAGGTGTGCCCGACCTGACAGGTCGCTACAGCGTCTGGTGCCGGCCGAAGAACTTGTGATCTTCGCTGTAGCCCCCGTAGCCACTGCCGATTTCGGAGTAGTGCGCGACGAACTCGATACCCTTGATCCACTTGACCTGCTTGAATCCGTGTTGCAACTCGTTGCGCAGCCGCAGCGGTCTGCCGTGCAGGTAGGGGAGCGGCTCGCCGTTCATGTCGTAGGCGAGCATGCTCATGTGGTGCGTCATCTGCTCGATCGGATGCGCGTTGTAATAGATGCCTCCGGTCGCGCCAAGGCCCATCGAATAGAAGACGACCCACTTTGCTTCCGGCAGCGGCTTGACGATCTCCATGATGGTCCGCATCGACACACCACCCCATTTGGCCACCCCTGACCAGGCCTGAATGCAGAAGTGTTGGGTGATCTGGTCGTGGTACGGCAGTGCGCGCAGGTCATCGAGCGAAAACGCCGTCGGGTTCTCGACCAGCCCATAGACCCGCAGCCGCCAGTCGGCGAAGTCGTTCTTCTCCAGCTCCTTGTACTCGACGGTCTCCGGCAACCGGCCGTTGCGCCAGTGGTACGGCGAAATGTCCTTCTCGGTGAAAGCCCCGGGCTTGGGATTCAAGCGTTCCAGCGCCCGCTGGAAAGGACCGACCAGCGCATATCCCACCCGCTGCACCACGCGCGGGTGGCGAATGGTGAACGGAGTGGCCGCGACCCATCCGATCGCCACGATCACCATCGCGACGCAGAAGACAGCAAAGCCGGCCCACCCGGTGTCGTCACGCGCCGCGAACATGTGGTTGAGGTTGCGCAGGGCCTCGGTGGCGAAAACCATCGTGACATGGGTGAGGATGAAGAACAGGAAGTACACCAGCACCAGGAAGTGCAGCGACCGGGCGTGCTGGATGCTCAATCGCTTGCTGAGCCAGTGCACCCGCTGGGACAGCGCCGGCGACATGCCGAGTCCGGTGATCACCGCGGCCGGGGCCGCGACGAACACGGTCGTGAAGTAGGCCAGCAACTGCAGCCCGTTGTATGCGACCCAGCCGTTGTCGGTGGGCCAGTGCAGTGACGCGTACTGAATGGCCACCGACGCGGCGTTGGGGAACACGTCCCAGCTCGTCGGAACCAGGTGCCGCCACTGCCCCGTGGCGAATAGCAATACATAGAAGACCGCGCCGTTGACCAACCACAACACGTCGACACCGAGGTGCCACCAGCGCGCCAGCCCGATGGAGTGGCGGAATCCCGGCAGCCCGAATTGCGATGGGAGAGCGACGGTATCGGAGTTGGCCGTCCATAACGGGTCGTCCGGGACGGGCGGTCCGACGCGTAGCCACTCGTCTTTGCCGGGCGTGGCGTTGCGGCTGAAGTAAAGCCGTGGGTGATCGCACAGGATCTGGATTCCGGAACGGACGATGAACGTCATCATGAAAAGATTGAAAAAGTGGGTCCAGCCGATCCACGCGGGCCGTCCCACCACAGCGGAATGTTCATCGGTGCCGGGATAGCGCTCGATGAACGACTGCACCGCCGGCATGTTGTGCAGTCCTTTGCCGATCGCGACGCCCGCCAGCATCAGCACAAATCCGATCGGGATCAGCCACAGCAGGTTGAACCACTTGTCGCGACCGACACGCAGGCGCGGGGCGGTGGCACGCCGGGTGAGGTCGAAGCCGCCGCCGTACGACTCGACGTCGATTACGTCCTCGGCGGCGTGCACCTCGCTCGCGTAGTCCACACCCAACTGTCCGGCCGACCCTCCCGTACGGGAGCCCACTCCCGCGTCAATGGATCTACTCACGCTGAGCAAATTTACACTATGCGGACTGTATAAATTAGAAACAATGACAAACTGATGTGTTCGCGGATGTCGGGGTTGTTTACCCGCCCATGACACCCGGGTATGTAACCGCACTGACCCCGAGGTGCAGAGGAGCGGATTCCGTTGGCGAAGGTAGAGGTTTCGACCACATCAGAGGTGGAGCCGGAAGCCGCGTGGAAGCTCGCGTCGGATCTGGGGCGGTTCGACGAGTGGATGACCATTTTCGGAGGCTGGCGCAGCGAGGTGCCGTCCACGATCGAAGAAGGCACCTGCGTCGCGTCCCTGATCAAGGTGAAGGGGTTCCGCAACGTCATCTATTGGGAAGTCACCCATTACGACGAGCCCAACGCGATTGAACTGCAGGGCCGCGGCCGCGGCGGTGTCCGCATCACGGTGGCGATGGCCGTTGCGCCCAAAGACCCCGGCTCGGATTTCCGGCTCACCGCCGACCTCTCGGGCGGAGTGCTCGGCGGACCGGTGGGACGCCTGGTAGCCCGCGTACTGCGCTCCGATGTGAAGAAATCGGTGCAGAACCTGGCCGAGCTGCGCTGAGCTCAATTACGCGAATTACGCAGCAGCGCTTCGCGTTCCGCTTCCCGGACCCGCCTGCGCTCCATGCTGAGCCAGCACAACCCGGCACCGAACACCAGCATCCCGCCGCTTGCCACCGACACGCCCACACCCGCCTGCCCAAAGGCGAACGCCGCTACCGACACAACGAAGGCGAGCAGGGCTCCCGCCATCACCATCAGGACCGGCCTGCGCTCCGCGGCATCTTCGAATTCCCCCAGTTCACGCTCTGCGCGAGCCAGGTGCGCGATTTCGGCCATCAGCGTCTCCCTCTACAGTCGATCGCAGTCGGCCGTCCCGAACGGCCATTTCGAGCCCCTCAAGACCTACCCGAAATGCCAAATGAGCAAACGGGGTTCGGCTATTCGGGCGGCCGCAGCCGGCGCGCCGGACGGGTTTCGATGGCATTCACGGTCAGCGCCCGGCGGCTGATTCGCCAACCTGCGTCGGTCAGTCGGTACTCGTCGTCGTAGCGCAGATGCCATACGACGTCGACGATTTCGGTCCCGCCACCCTCGGACGAACGTTGACTCCAGTGGTGGGCGATACCGGTGATGCGCCCACGGGCAAGGCCGGGACCCCCTGCCTCGTCGTACACCTCGCCGACGATCGCGTGCTCGGTGCGGACCAGGCGGGCCACCGCCCCCACCGCGTCAACGATGGCATCGCGGCCCCGATGGGTATGAACCGGTGTCAGCGCCGCCGGTGGATCGGCGACCACCAGCTCCGCGTCGTCAGTGAACAGCGTTACCACCGAAGCGAATTGACGATCGTCGACGAGAGCGGCGTACCGGTGCACCAGATCGCTCAGGGCGACCCGGTCACTCAGCACGGTTGTGCGGGGATGGTCACGGCGCGCACCGCCTCGAGCAACTCGGCGGTACGGCGATCGGTGAACAGCTCTTCCAGCAGCACCGGCCTGCCGTCCGGGCCGGTCAGCGGGACCCGCCAATTCGGATACTCATCGGTGGTGCCCGGCTGGTTCTGGGTGCGTCGGTCGCCGACGGCATCGGTCAGTGCCACGCCGAGCAGCCGCGACGGCGTCCGGCCGAGGTAGCGGTAGAGGGCGAGGATCAGCTGTTCGGCACTCTCGTCGCCGTCGGTCAGCAGGCCCACCCGGCGCAACTCGGCCAACCAGGCCGTCCGTTCGCAGGCGGCCGCCTCCTGCTCAACCTCGGCAGGCCGGGTCAGCAGGCCCAGTGCGTCCCGTAGCCGGACGTGATCGCCTGCCAGGTAACCGGCTGTGGGCGGCAGGTCGTGCGTGGTGACCGACGATAGGCAGTACTCGCGCCAGCGTTCGGCGGGCAGCGGCGCGCCGGTTGCGTCATCCTTCTCGAACCACAGAATCGAGGTGCCCAGCAGGCCGCGCAGGAGTAAATAGTCACGCACCCACGGTTCGACGGTGCCCAGGTCCTCACCGACCACGACCGCTCCCGCCCGGCGGGCCTCCAGCGCGACGATCCCGATCATCGCCTCATGGTCGTAGCGGACATAGGTGCCTTCGGTGGGCGGCCGCCCCTCGGGAATCCACCACAACCGGAACAGGCCGATGATGTGGTCGATCCGAACTCCGCCGGCATGCCGCAGCACGGCCTGGATCAGGGCGCGAAACGGGCGGTACTCCAGCTCGTCCAGCCGGTCGGGCCGCCACGGAGGCTGGGACCAGTCCTGGCCAAGCTGATTGAACTCGTCCGGTGGCGCACCCGCGGTCACCCCCAGCGCCAGCGTGTCCTGCAGGGCCCACGCGTCGGCGCCGGTGGGATGCACGCCGACGGCCAGGTCATGCATGATGCCCAGCGCCATGCCGGCCCGGAGGGCCTGCGACTGCGCCGCGGCGAGCTGCTCATCCAGTTGCCACTGCAGCCACCGGTGGAAATCGACGGCTGCCGCGTTCTTGGCGGCGAATGCCGCGACACCGGGGGCATCGGGGTGCCGCACCGACTTGGGCCACCGATACCAATCGGTGCCGTGTTTGTCGGCCAGGGCGCACCAGGTGGCGAAGTCGTCCAGGGCACGGCCCTCGCGGGCTCGGAAGGCGGCGTAGGCCATCTCCCGCCCGGCCGATCGCGGCACGTCGTGGATGAGCTGCAGCGCCGCGCATTTGGCGGCCCAGGCGCTGTCGCGGTCGATGGCGTCCGAGCGTGCGGCCCGCCGCTGGACCCGCCCGCGCAGATCCCGGACCCGGCCGCGCTTAGTCAGGTCGGCGTACTCGGGGATGGCCTCGACGCGGAGGTAGAGCGGGTTGACGAAGCGCCGCGAGGTCGGCAGGTACGGCGACGGCTCAATGCGGCCACCGCGCCCGCCTGGACCCGGCAGACAAGCGGCGTGCAGCGGGTTGACCAGCAGATAGTCAGCGCCGTGCGCCCAGGCTGACCACAGCGCGAGGTCGCCCAGGTCGTGCAGGTCGCCGACGCCCCAGGACTGCCGCGACCGCACGCTGTAGAGCTGGGTGGCCAGCCCCCACGCGCGGCGGGCGCCCAGCCGCTCCGGCAGGCCCAGCCAGTCGGGCGTGATGATCAGCGCGGTGCTGGCCCGGTGGTCGCCGGAGCGCAGCTGCACACGGTGGTAGCCC
The DNA here is from genome assembly GCF_031583025.1 of Mycobacterium sp. Z3061. NCBI lineage: Bacteria > Bacillati > Actinomycetota > Actinomycetes > Mycobacteriales > Mycobacteriaceae > Mycobacterium > Mycobacterium pumcae. Next base: position 3,446,564 of record NZ_CP134062.1, read on the forward strand.
AGCGGCAGGTCGGCCGGCAGCAGGAAACTGGCCTCGCCGACTTGGCGTCCGTCCAGATCGAACGGCGGAGTGAAGTTGTCGACCTGCACGATGCGACTTTCCGGGCCGCGGACTTCCGTTCCGTCCTCGAGCTGCAGCCACACCTCGGCGGGCTCGCCGTGTGTCACGTGCGCCCAGAATCGCAGTTGGGCGCCCGCGCGTCCGACGATGGTGGGCGGCAGCGACCGGGCCCAGTAGGAGCGCTGGTGTGTGCTGAGCGCGGCATTGCGTTCGTGCTCTGTGCTCGCGGGAACACCGAGGGCGGCCAGGACAGCTACCAGCGTCGCTTCCGGTACGAACACCTGCTGTCCGCTCCAGTCCCGGTAGCTGGTGGCGATGCCGAGCCGGCGGGCGAGTTCGACAAGCGACGGCGCTAGCTCAGTCATGGACAAAGATTCTCATGTCCCGCTCCCGCGCACCGAGCTCAGCGGGGCGAGCGAACGCCGATGTGAACAGTCAGCTACTTAGCGCGCCGAGTTCGTCATTCGCAGCTAACATGCCCAGTGAAGTCACGACGACTCCACGGGGGATGGAGCACGCGGATCCGGGCGGCTCTGGCCGCCTGGCGAGGTTTGCGCAGGTGCCCTACGGTTGTCGATGTGATTTGGCGCTTACCTATCAGCGGGCGTTTCATATCCGGGCGTTATGACCGAAAGGTGATCAAGCGTGGCTGAACATAGCCGCGGACAGCGGGGGTCGGGCTACGGCCTCGGGTTGTCGACGCGCACCCAGGTGACGGGCTATCAGTTCCTGGCCCGCCGTACCGCGATGGCGCTGACCCGCTGGCGGGTGCGCATGGAGATCGAGCCGGGCCGCCGCCAGACCCTGGCGGTCGTCGCGTCGGTGTCAGCCGCCCTGGTGATCTGCCTGGGCGCACTGCTGTACTCCTTCCTGAGCCCCGCCGGCCAGATCAACGAGTCGCCGATCATCGCCGACCGCGATTCGGGCGCGCTGTACGTCAAGGTGGGGGACCGCCTCTACCCGGCGCTGAATCTGGCGTCCGCGCGGCTGATCACCGGGCGCCCCGACAACCCGCACCTGGTCAAGGGAAGCCAGATCGCCAACATGCCGCACGGCCCGCTGGTCGGCATCCCGGGTGCGCCCACCGAATTCGCGCCGAAGAGTCCCAGCACGTCGTCCTGGCTGGTCTGCGACACGGTGGGCGGCACCTCGGGTCCCTCGGGCATGCCGTCGCCGGCAGGTGTCACGGTGACCGTGATCGACGGCACACCTGACATGAGCGGTCACCGCCGGATCCTCAACGGATCAGACGCCGTGGTGCTGAGCTATGGCGGGAACACCTGGGTGATCCGCGAGGGCCGCCGGTCGAAGATCGACGCCACCGACCGTTCGGTGCTGCTGCCCCTGGGCCTGACCCCGGAGCAGGTCAGCCAGGCGCGTCCGATGAGCCATGCACTGTACGACGCGCTGCCGGTCGGACCGGAGCTGCTGGTTCCCGACGTGCCGAAATCCGGCGCGCCGGCGACCTTCCAGGGTGCGCCCGGCCCCGTCGGAACGATCCTGGTCACCCCACAGATCAGCGGCCCGCAACAGTATTCGCTGGTGCTGGAAGACGGCGTCCAGACGCTGCCGCCGTTGGTGGCTCAGATCCTGCAGAACGCGGGACGGCCGGGCAACACCAAACCGGTGACGGTGGAACCGTCCGCGCTGGCCAAGATGCCGGTGGTCAACCGGCTGGACTTGTCGGCGTACCCGAACGACCCGTTGAACGTGCTGGACATCCGGGAGAACCCGTCCACGTGCTGGTGGTGGGAACGAACCAACGGAGAAAACCGGGCCCGCGTCCAGGTGGTCTCCGGGCCGACCATCCCGATCAAGAGCAGCGAGATGAAGAATGTGGTCAGCCTGGTGAAGTCCGACCTGTCCGGTCGTGAGGCCGACCAGGTCTACTTCGGCCCCAATTACGCGAATTTCGTGGCAGTCACGGGCAACAACCCGGGCGCTCAGACGGCCGAGTCACTGTGGTGGCTCACCAACGCCGGCGCGCGGTTCGGGGTGGACGACACCAAGGAAGCCCGCGACGCGCTGGGTCTGACCGGTCAGCCCAGTCTGGCGCCGTGGGTGGCGCTGCGGTTGCTGCCGCAAGGTCCCACCTTGTCTCGCGCCGACGCCCTGGTGGAGCACGACACCCTACCGATGGACATGACCCCTGCAGAGTTGGTGGTACCGAAGTGAAACGTGGATTTGCACGGCCTACACCGGAGCGTCCGCCGGTAATCAAGCCGGAGAACATCGTCCTGCCGACGCCGTTGAGCATTCCGCCGCCGGAGGGCAAGCCCTGGTGGCTGATCGTGGTCGGCGTCGTGGTGATCGGACTGCTGGGCGGCATGGTCGCGATGACCTTCGCCAGCGGTTCGCACGTGTTCGGCGGCGTCGGCTCGATCTTCCCGATCTTCATGGTCGGCGGCATGATGCTGATGATGTTCCGCGGCGTCGGCGGCGGTCAGCAGCAGATGAGCCGTCCGAAGCTGGATGCCATGCGCGCCCAGTTCATGCTGATGCTGGACATGCTGCGGGAGACCGCGCAGGAGTCCGCCGACAGCATGGACGCCAACTACCGCTGGTTCCACCCGGCGCCCAACACGCTTGCGGCTGCGGTGGGTTCGCAGCGGATGTGGGAACGCAAGCCGGACGGCAAGGACCTCAACTTCGGCGTCGTTCGCGTCGGCGTGGGCATGACTCGCCCCGAGGTGACCTGGGGCGAGCCGCAGAACATGCCCACCGACATCGAGCTGGAGCCGGTGACCGGTAAGGCCCTGCAGGAGTTCGGCCGTTACCAGAGTGTCGTCTACAACCTGCCCAAGATGATCTCCGTGCTGGTGGAGCCCTGGTACGCACTCGTCGGGGAGCGCCCGCAGGTACTCGCCCTGATGCGCTCGATCATCTGTCAGCTCGCGTTCTCGCACGGCCCCGACCACATCCGGCTGATCGTCGTCAGTTCCGACCTCGACGAATGGGACTGGGTCAAGTGGTTGCCGCACTTCGGCGACTCACGGCGCACCGACGCCGCGGGCAGCGCGCGGATGGTCTACAGCTCGGTCCGCGAATTTGCGGCGGAGCAGGCCGAACTGTTCGCCGGTCGCGGGTCGTTCACGCCCCGGCACGCGAGCTCGTCGGCGCAGACCCCGACCCCGCACCACGTGATCATCGCCGACGTCGACGACCCCCAGTGGGAGTACGTGATCAGCGCCGAGGGCGTCGACGGCGTGACGTTCTTCGATCTGACCGGCTCCGAGATGTGGACGAATGTCCCCGAACGCAAGCTGTCGTTCGACAAGATCGGCGTAATCGAGGCGCTGCCCCGCGACCGCGACACCTGGATGGTGATCGACGAGAAGGCGTGGTTCTTCGCCCTGACCGACCAGATGAGCACCGCCGAGGCCGAAGAGTTCGCGCAGAAGCTGGCGCAGTGGCGTCTGGCCGAGGCGTACGAGGAGATCGGTCAGCGGGTCGCGCACATCGGCGCCCGGGACATCCTGTCGTACTACGGGATCAGCGATCCGTCCGCGATCGATTTCGAGGACCTGTGGGGGAGCCGTACCGACACCATGGGGCGCTCCCGGTTGCGTGTCCCGTTCGGTAACCGCTCCGACAACGGCGAGTTGCTGTTCCTCGACATGAAGTCGCTGGACGAGGGCGGCGACGGCCCGCACGGCGTCATGTCGGGCACCACCGGTTCCGGTAAGTCGACGCTGGTGCGAACCGTGATCGAGTCCTTGATGCTGGGCCACCCGCCCGAGGAGTTGCAGTTCGTGCTGGCTGACCTCAAGGGTGGGTCGGCGGTCAAGCCGTTCGCCGGGGTGCCGCACGTCTCGCGCATCATCACCGACCTCGAAGAGGACCAGGCGCTCATGGAGCGCTTCCTGGACGCTCTGTGGGGTGAGATCGCGCGCCGCAAGGCGATCTGTGACAGCGCCGGTGTCGACGACGCCAAGGAGTACAACTCCGTGCGGGCCCGGATGCGGGCCCGGGGCCAGGACATGGCGCCGCTGCCGATGCTCGTGGTCGTCATCGACGAGTTCTACGAGTGGTTCCGGATCATGCCGACGGCAGTCGACGTGCTCGACTCGATCGGTCGTCAGGGCCGCGCCTACTGGATCCACCTGATGATGGCGTCGCAGACCATCGAAAGCCGCGCCGAGAAGCTCATGGAGAACATGGGTTACCGCCTGGTGCTGAAGGCCCGGACGGCCGGCGCCGCGCAGGCGGCCGGTGTGCCCAACGCGGTGAACCTGCCGGCTCAGGCCGGACTGGGCTACTTCCGGAAGAGCCTCGAGGACATCATCCGGTTCCAGGCCGAGTTCCTCTGGCGGGACTACCTGCGCATCTCCACCGTCGACGGTGAGGAAGCGCCGGTGCTGGTGAACACCATCGACTACGTGCGACCGCAACTGTTCACCAACTCCTTCACGCCCATGGAGGTGAGCGTGGGAGGCCCCAGTGTCGACGTGATCGCGAGCTACGCGAACGGCGAGGTCGTCGACGCCGGCGAAGAGGTCGAGGAGGAAGAGGAAGCGATCCGGACGCCGAAGGTCGGTACCGTGATCATCGACCAGTTGCGCAAGATCAATTTCGAGCCGTACCGGTTGTGGCAACCGCCGCTGACCGAGCCGGTCGCCATCGACGAGCTGGTCAACCGTCTGCTCGGACGTCCCTGGAACAAGGACTATGGAACGGCGCGCAACCTGGTGTTCCCGATCGGGATCATCGACCGTCCGTTCAAGCACGACCAGCCACCGTGGACGGTGGATGCCTCCGGGCCCGGTGCCAACGTTCTGATCCTGGGCGCGGGTGGATCGGGCAAGACCACCGCGTTGCAGACGCTGATCTGCTCCGCGGCGCTGACCCACACGCCCGAGCAGGTCCAGTTCTACTGCCTGGCCTACAGCAGCACCGCCCTGACCACGGTGGCCCAACTGCCGCACGTCGGCGAGGTGGCCGGTCCCACCGATCCTTACGGTGTGCGCCGTACGGTAGCCGAACTGCTGGCGTTGGTGCGCGAGCGCAAGCGCAGCTTTCTCGAATACGGCATCGCATCGATGGAGATGTTCCGCCGGCGCAAGTTCGGTGGGGAAGCGGGCCCGGTGCCCAACGACGGGTTCGGCGACGTCTTCCTGGTGATCGACAACTACCGGGCGCTGGCCGAGGAGAACGAGGTGTTGATCGATCAGGTCAACCTGATCATCAACCAGGGTCCCTCCTTCGGTGTGCACGTCATCGTCACCGCCGACCGTGAGTCGGAGCTGCGCCCGCCGGTACGGAGCGGATTCGGCTCCCGCGTCGAATTGCGTTTGGCCGCAGTCGAAGACGCCAAACTGGTGCGCTCGCGTTTCGCCAAGGACGTTCCGGTGAAGCCCGGACGCGGCATGGTGGCGGTCAACTACGTGCGGTTGGACAGCGACCCGCAGGCCGGTCTGCACACCCTGGTGGCCCGGCCGGCTCTGGCCAGCACTCCGAACAACGTCTTCGAGTGTGACAGCGTTGTCGCGGCCGTCAGCCGGCTCACCACCGCGGCGGCCCCGCCGGTGCGTCGCCTGCCGGCCCGCTTCGGCGTGGAACAGGTGCGCGAACTGGCGGCACGCGACACCCGCCAGGGTGTCGGCGCCGGCGGAATCGCCTGGGCCATCTCGGAATTGGACCTGCAGCCGGTCTATCTCAACTTCGCCGAGAACTCGCACCTGATGGTCACCGGCCGCCGCGAGTGCGGTCGCACCACGACGCTGGCCACAATCATGTCCGAGATCGAGCGGTTGTATGCGCCCGGCTCCAGCAGTGCTCCGACACCTCCGCCCGGACGGCCGTCGGCGCAGGTGTGGCTGATCGACCCACGCCGTCAGCTGCTCACCGCGCTGGGCTCGGACTACGTGGAGAAGTTCGCCTACAACCTCGACGGCGTGGTCGCGATGATGGGCGAGCTGGCGGCGGCTCTGGCCGGACGCGAACCTCCGCCCGGCCTGTCCGCCGAAGAGCTGCTGTCCCGGTCGTGGTGGAGCGGTCCGGAGATCTTCCTGATCGTCGACGACATCCAGCAGCTCCCGCCGGGCTTCGATTCGCCGCTGCACAAGGTGGTTCCGTTCGTGAACCGGGCCGCCGACGTCGGGCTGCACGTGATTGTCACGCGCACCTTCGGTGGTTGGTCGTCTGCGGGCAGCGACCCGATGCTGCGTGCCCTGCATCAGGCCAACGCGCCACTGCTGGTGATGGACGCCGACCCGGACGAGGGCTTCATCCGCGGCAAGATGAAGGGCGGTCCGCTGCCTCGCGGTCGAGGCCTGCTGATGGCCGAGGACACCGGCGTATTCGTTCAGGTCGCCGCGACCGAGGTGCGCAAGTAGCCCGCGCCACGTCATAACCGAAGCAAAGCCGCCGCGTCGGTGGCCGGCTCCCTTGCCGGGAGCGGCCCGACGCGGCGGCTTTGTTTGTCGGGCGGCGCCGGGCGACATCTCGGTGAACATTGCCCTCGGAAACAGTGTCGCTCGCTTATTCGTTGACCGATCCGCTCTGCCGTTGGCCCAGGTCAGGCGAGTGCGCTGATTGAATTGTTTAACGCCGACTGAACAGCAGTTTGCCGGGAATGAATAGTCGGTGTCATCGGTATCCCAGGCCGATCTCGGGTTCTAATGTGTTTTCTATGTGCCGGTGCGAAAACGAACCGAACATCTACTGACGATGCTAATATTTTCAACCTTTTCGCGGGTTGAAGGTCCGTTTCGTTCGGTGGCTGTGTGTTATCACCACGCCGGCGCAGTACGACCGACCCGCCCTATGAACAGGCCGGGTCGACCGGGGGAGCAATTGCAGCAAAGCAGCTGCGTGGGCCGGGTACGGCCCGATCAATGCCAATGCCAACACCGGGATCGCCGTTGCGGTCTCGGCTGGCTGAGGAGGGGTGGTGTTGGACTTCGGCGCTTTACCGCCCGAAATCAACTCGGGACGGATCTATGCCGGCCCTGGCGCGGGGCCGATGCTGGCCGCCGCGGCGGGCTGGGATGGCCTCGCCGCCGAAATGAGCACGGCTGCAACGGGATACGGCTCGGTGATCACCGAGCTGGCCGGCTCACCGTGGGTGGGACCGGCATCTCAGTCGATGGTGGCCGCCGCCGCGCCGTATGTGGCATGGATGACCGCCACCGCGGAGCAGGCCGAGCAGGCCGCGATGCAGGCGCGGGCGGCCGCCGCCGCCTACGACGCCGCGTTCGCCATGACGGTGCCGCCGCCGGTGGTCGCGGCCAACCGGGCCTTGTTGGCCACGCTGATCGCCACTAACTTCTTCGGTCAGAACACACCGGCGATCGCCGCGACCGAGGCGCACTACGCAGAGATGTGGGCTCAGGACGCAGTGGCGATGTACGGCTATGCGGCTTCCTCTGCGACCGCGTTGCAACTGAGTCCGTTCACTGCGCCGCCGCTGACCACCACCGCCAGCGCGGAGGCCGGGCAGGCGGCCGCCGTCGGCCAGGCTGCAGCCACCCCGGCCGGCAACGCCGCGGCAGCCGTGGCGCCGGCCCTGGCTGCGGGCTCCATGTTGAGCGGGCTGGAATCGTTGGTGTCCACCGCGGCGCCGTTGAGCGGCATCGAGGAGATCCTGACTGGTTTGGGATTCTCCTTCACGCCCGACTCCGTCGCGCTCCCATCGTGGTTCCTGGGACCGAACGGGCTGATCGCGACGGCATTCGGAAATTCCACGAACATCTGGAACTCGGTCACCAACTACCCGTACTTCGCACTGGGCTCGGTGAACTCACTCGTCGCATGGGGCGGCGGCCTGCTTCCCGGTGCACCCGCTCCCAACCCGGCACTGGGTGGGGCCCTGCCACCCCCGGGTGCCATCGGCGCCTGGGGGACACCGGTATCCGCGGGCTGGGGCCAGGCCGGCGCGATCGGCAAGCTGTCGGTCCCGCCGACCTGGGCCGCGAACACCGTCTCGCAAGTCACGCCGCTGCCGCCGGGTTCCGCAGGTTTCGACGGCCTCGGCGCCACGGCCGCCAAATCCACCACCAACGGCATGCTCAGCGGATTGCCGGGCAGCGGAATCGGCCGTCGCGCCGCCGGCGGCTACACCAACAAGTACGGGTTCAAATACAACGTGCTGACCCGCTCGCCGTCGGCCGGATAACCCGAAGGAGTCCAAGGAACCGTTCAACTGCAACGAAACATGTTCATTCGCAGTCTTATTCGAGGAGGAAACAGATGTCATACGTAACTACGCAACCAGAAGCACTGTCGTCGGCCGCGGCGAGTTTGCAAGGTATCGGCTCGTCCGTCAGCGCTCAGAACGCGGCGGCCGCCGCCGCGACGACCGGAGTGGTTCCGGCCGCCGCGGATGAGGTATCGGCGCTGACGGCAGCACAATTCGCCGCGCATGCCCAGATGTACCAGGCGGTCAGCGCACAGGCCGCGGCCATCCACGAGATGTTCGTGAAGACCCTGGGTACCAGCGCCGGATCGTATGCAGCCACCGAGGCCGCCAACGCGGCCGCGAGCAGATAGGACCACACCATGGATTTCGGGGCATTGCCGCCGGAAATCAATTCGGCCCTGATGTATTCGGGCCCTGGCTCGGGGCCGATGGTGGCCGCCGCGTCCGCGTGGAACGGGCTGGCCGCGGAATTGAATGCCTCCGCCCTCGCCTACGACAAGGTGGTCACCGGGCTCGCCAGCGAGGAGTGGATGGGGCCGGCATCCGCCTCGATGACAGAAGCGATCACGCCCTACGTCGCATGGATGAGCACCACCGCGACACAGGCCGAACAGGCCGCCGGCCAGGCTACCGCCGCGGCTGCCGCCTATGAGAATGCCTTCGTCGCCACGGTTCCGCCGCAACTCGTGGCGCTCAACCGCGCCGAGTTGGCGCAGGCCATGGCCACCAACGTCTTCGGGCAGAACAACAACGTGATTGCGGCCCTGGAAGCGCAGTACGGCGAGATGTGGGCGCAGGACTCCGCCGCGATGTACCAATACGCGGGATCGTCGGCCTCCGCAGCCAAGGTGACCCCCTTCGCCGCGCCCCCGGAGACGGCCAACCCGGCCGCGTCGGCTGTCCAGGGTGCCGCGGTGTCCCAGGCCACCGCGACCGCGGCCGGGTCGGCGCAGCAGACTTTGTCGGACCTGCTCGGTGGAATCCAGAGTCAGCTGAACAATCTGGCGTCGCCGGGAAACATGGCCCTGCTCGGCCTGAATCCGACCAGCGAATCGTTGACCGGCATCACGTTCAACCCGAACTCCCTGCTGGGATCCGCGCTCACCGGCATCGGCGGCAACAGCACGCTGAACCCCCAGTGGCTCATCACCGCGTTCCGGAACTTCGCCGGGCCCGTCTACAACATCGAGGGTTTGCCGTACTTCTCCACCGGTATGGCCAACACGCTGCTGTCCTTGAGCAAGGGGCTGGCGCCGGCAGCTTCGTCGGCCGCTGGCGCTGCCCACGGGCTCGGCGGACTGGGCAGCCTGCTGGGCGGCGGTGGCGGACAGGTCGCTGCCAGCCTCGGGCAGGCCGCATCCGTCGGCAAGCTGTCGGTGCCGCCGGCGATCGCGACGCTCGGTCCGGCCGTCAGTCACGCGGCGCCGATCCCGATCAACACCGTCAGCGCTGCCCCGGAAGCCACCGGAAACCTGCTGGGCGGCATGCCGTTAGGCGGTCTCGGGGCCGGCGCGGCCGCCGCCGGTGGACAGAAGTACGGCTTCCGCCCGACCGTCATGGCGCGACCGCCATTCGCCGGTTAGCTGAAGATCAGCGGCAGTGAGGTGAGGGCGAACGTCTTGGATGGGAAGGCGATTTCGGGCCGATAGGAGTCCGGAAGCCCGAAATCGGGGACCTGGCGCAGCCATTCGGCGACGACCACGGTCAGTTCCATTCTGGCCAGATGCGAACCCAGGCAGCGGTGCGGTCCACCTCCGAAACCCCAGTGGCGGTGCACCTTTCCGTCCACCAGCAGCTCGTCGGTAGATGTCGCGTCGCTGCCGTCGCGGTTGATGGCAGCAAGACACAGCCGCACCTGCGACCCGGGGGGCAAGGTCATTCCGCCGATGGTGACGAATTCGGTGGTGACCCGCGGGGCCACCGGCGCCGACGGCTCCAGCCGCACCACTTCTTCGATGAAGACTCTGATCTGGCGGGGGTCGTCACGAAGCTCCGCGCGTAACCGCGGCCTGCGGGCCAGTTCCAGCAAGGCGAATCCGATGGCCGCGGTCACCGTGTCGAGACCTGCCAGAACCAGCAGGTGGCTCATGCCCAGCAGTTCGAGATCGGACAGGTCTCCCGGCCCGGTCATGATCGCGGACAACATGTCTGGGCCCGGCTGCCGCCGGCGCTGCTGAATCGCGTCGGTCAGATATTCGAACAACTCGACCTGACCCTCCTGGGCTTCGGCCACGGTGAGAAAGGGTTTGTCACCGACGATCGAGTCCTTCCACGCGATCAGCCGATCACGATCGCGCAGTGGTAGCCCGTAGAGGTCCAGGAACACCTGGAAGGGATACAAGCGCGCGAAATCCGCCATCGCGTCGCACTGTCCCTGTTCGGCGAGCTCAGCGATCATCGTGGCCGCGTGGCGCTGCAACACCGGCCGCGACCTGCACAGCGCATGCGGGCTGAAATAGGGCTGCAAGATCTTGCGGTAGCGGGTGTGCTCGGGGGGGTCGAACGAAAGCGGAAGCACCGGAAGCGGATTGGTAGGCGGCTGCAACAGGCGCGAGGAGAACACCTGGGGGTTGCGCAAGGCGGTGAGCACGTCTTCGCGCCGCGTCAGGTAGTAGGAACCGTTCATGAACACCACCGGTCCGGCGTCTCGCAGCATCCGCCAGCCGACCCCCCGGTCATCGGTCAACGGCAGCGACGAGTATTCGAGCCTGGGCAGGTAGAAAGACCCTGACCGGTTACCACCCGGAGCGCTCATGAGGCGAAGTCTCCCATGCGCCTCCCTGACGTGCCTGACGACTAAGCTTCCCCCGGTGAAGGTGCGTCTGGACCGGTCGAAATGCGTTGGACACGCACAGTGTTACGCCGTGGACCCGGAGCTGTTCCCGATCGACGAGTCGGGGTATTCGACCCTCGAAGAACACACGGTGGCACCCGGCGACGAGGAACTGACCCGCGACGGGGCCGCCTCCTGCCCGGAGATGGCGATCATCCTGGAAGCGGACTGAGATCTGAACTGTCGATTAACAGACATCGACGGGCAGTGAATAGTTGGCATTGGCCGATCCAAAGCCCGAACCCCCCCTCTAAATTCCAATCAGCCCAGATTCGTGAGGCTGCTCCGCGCGATAGCGACGCCGATCGTCAGGAGGGGTGTTGTTCGACTTCGGGGCGCTGCCGCCTGAGATCAATTCCGGCCGCATGTACAGCGGCCCGGGACCCGGTCCGATGCTGGCCGCGGCCACCGCCTGGGATGGCATCGCCAGCGAGTTATTCTCGGCTGCAACAGGTTACGAGTCCGTCATTACCGAATTGACCAGTTCGCCTTGGGTCGGTCCGGCGTCGCGCTCCATGCTCTCCGCGGTGACCCCCTATGTGGGCTGGCTCAGTGCCGCCGCGGGTCAGGCGGAGAGCGCGGCCACCCAGGCCCGGGCAGCGGTGGCGGCCTACGAGACCGCGTTCACCCTCACGGTGCCGCCGCCGGTGATCGCGGCCAACCGGGTCCTGTTGATGACGCTGATCGCAACCAACTTCTTCGGTCAGAACACCCCGGCGATCGCGGCGACCGAAGCCGATTATCTGGAGATGTGGGCCCGGGACGCCGCCGCCATGTACGGGTACGCGGCGGCATCCGCGCTGGCCACCGAACTGCACAGGTTCTCGGTGCCCCCGAACACCACAAATCCGGCGGCGGCCGACGCTTCCGCGCAGAGCACCGCGCCGACGATTCCGCAGCTGCTCTCCTCGGCTGCGCTCCCGCAGGCGGCGCATCTGGCAGCGGCCGAGGCCGCCGGCACTCCCGATGTGGTGATCATCGCCGACACACCGATCAGCACCGTTCCACTGCTCGGCTGGCTTCCGACGCCGGAGAACAACTGGGCCGGACTGTACCCGGGCATGTACACCGCTATCAGGCAGACGTTGCAGGCCTACTTCGGAGTGGGCATCGGCAACTTCGGCTGGTCCATCGCACAACAGCTGCAACCCGGCCTCGGCACAACCGCGGGTTCGGGTGGCGCCTGGTACCCGACACCGCAATTCGCCGCCCTGGGTGCCGGTGGCTGGAACTTTCACAGCGGGGCAAATCTGTCCGCAAGCGTCGCGTCGTCCAGCAAGATCGGCGGGCTTTCGGTCCCGGCGAGCTGGGCCGGTGCGCCCGGCGCCGAACACGTCGCACCGAGCGTGACGAGCACCCAGTTCACGGCGTCCCCCGGCGAGCCGGGCCACGGCAACGGCGTGAACGCCGCGCTGCGCGGATTCCCTTCCGGAGCGCGCGGCGGCCAGCGCGCCGGCAACCTGGGCGTCCGCTACGGACTTCGTTACACCGTACTCACCCGACCACCGTCAGCCGGATGAATTGTCCTGATTCGCAACGTTATTGAGGAGTCGCAAGATGGCAACCGATTTTGGGGTGCTGCCGCCCGAGGTCACCGCGGCGATGATGTATTCCGGTCCGGGAGCGGCATCCTTCGTGTCCGCGGCGTCCGCCTGGAACGCGCTGGCAGCCGAGCTCGCGTCGACAGCGCAGGCCTACGAAGCCGTACTCAGTGGGCTGGTCGGCGAAGAGTGGCTGGGGCCGGCTTCGGCGACGATGGCGCAGGCCACCCAGCCCTATGTGGACTGGCTGACGGCTACCGCTGCGCAGGCCGAACGTGCCGCTGGCCAGTCGCAGTCGGCGGCGGCCGCCTTCGAGACCGCATTCGCCTCGATCGTGCCGCCGCCGCTGGTAGCGGCCAACCGTGCCGAACTGGCAGAAGCGCTACAGACCAACATCTTTGGTCTGAACAACGGCGTGATCGCCCAACTGGAAGCCCAGTACGCGGAAATGTGGGCGCAGAACGCTCTGACAATGTACGGGTATGCGTCGTCCTCGGCGCTCGCATCGAAGCTGGAATCGTTCGCGTCCGCTCCGCCGATCGCCGCGGGTACCACCACGCAGGCCGCAGCGGTAGCCGCGGCGCAGGCCGCGCCGGCGGCTTCCGTCCAGGAGTCACTGCAGAGCTTCTTCAGTCAGGTCACCGGCCGGCTGGGCCTGCTGGCCACCCCGGCCGGCACCCAGCAACTGCTGACCGAGACGGCGACCCAATTCCCGATTCTCACCGAGATCTGGTTCCTGCTGACCGGTCAGACCACGCTGCCGAACAACCTGGGCACCTTCATGCAGGGCTACTCGAACTACGCGAGCTTCTTCTACAACACCGAAGGCCTGCCGTACTTTAGCGTCGGCATGGGCAACTTCGGTGTTCAGATGGCCAAATCGGCGGGCTTGCTCGGCGGCGCGGCTCCCGCCGCCGCGGCCGCGGCACCGGCGCCCCCGCTCACCGCGGGACTCGGTGCCGGCGGGCAGGTGGCAGCCGGCCTGGGCAACGGCGCCCACATCGGCCACCTGGCCGTGCCCTCGTCGTGGCCGGGCGCGTCGGCGGCTCCGGCCGTTCGCCCGGCCGTCCAGATGATCAGCGAACCCATCACCGCCGCCGAGTCCGCGGGAAGCGGAAATGTGTTGGGCGGCATGCCGGTCGGCGGCGGAGGCAACACCCGTGGAGCGGGGGCGGCCCCGCGCTACGGGATCAAGCCCACCGTCATGCCCCGCCAGCTGCCGGTCGGCTGAAACGTCTTCGTTCTCACGAGATGGCGTTGACCGCAGCCGACAGTCGCGACTTCAATGCGTCCGGGATCGGGATGTAGCCGTTGTCCGCCAACCCGTTCTGACCCGGTCCGATGGTGCTCTGCAGGAACGCCCGGACCCCCGCACCGACTTGGGCATCGGGGTATTTCGAGCACACGATCTCGTATGTCGCCAGCACGATCGGATAAGAACCGGGCTGAGTGGGCCGGTAGAACGAGATGGTGTCGAGGACCAGGTCGTTGCTCTTGTTGACGATGCCGGCCGAGGCGATCGTCTTCGCCACCGAGTCGGCGCTGATGGCGACCGGCTCCGGACCGGCGGAGGTGACGATCCTGGCCATGTCCAGCTTCTGCTCCTGGGCGAACGACCATTCGTTGTAGCTGATCGCACCTTCGGTGCGTTTGACGGCGGTCGCGGTGCCCTCGTTGCCCACGGCCGCCTCTCCGACCCCACCCCTGAATTGTTTGCCGGCGCCCTTACCCCAGGCACTGCCGCCCGCCGTGTCGAGGTAGCGCTGGAAGTTGTCCGACGTTCCTGAGTCGTCGCTGCGGAACACCACGTGAATCGGTTCGGTGGGCAGCTTCGCGGCGGGATTCAGCGCCACGATGGCGGGATCGTTCCAGGTGACGATGGATCCCTTGAAAATCTTCGCGGCTGTCGGACCATCCAGGGTCAGCGCCGGCACCCCGTCCACGCGATAGGTGATGGCGACCGGTCCGAATACCACCGGCAGGTTCCACGCCGGGGCACCGCAACGCCGCTGGGCATCGGCATACTCGCGCGGGCTCAGCGGCGAGTCCGAGCCGCTGAAGTCGGTTTGGTTGTCCAGGAATGCGCGGATCCCCGCGCCGGACCCGTCCGGGGTGTAATCCGCCGTCTGCCCGGGACATGCCCCCTCGAAAGCCTTGACGAACCGGGTCATCGCGTTCGCCTGCGCCGTTGACCCGCTGGCCTTCAGGGTCTTCTTCCCGCCGCAATTCACCGCGGTGTCGCCGCTCCCGGGTTCCGGCGCGGTCCGATTCTGACCACCACATCCGGAGGCCAGCAGAACGGTGGCAGCAAACGCCGCCCAGAAAGGGCCGATTCGATTGATGAGCAATTCATTTCCTCGTATTCAGAAAAAGAAACTCGGTATTCTGCGGTGCTCGCTATAGCGCAGGATGAAACCCTACTGGCACTGCCTCGGTCGCAAATTAATGGCGAGTGGCGTCGCCGCGACTCGAATGTGAACGGCAGGTCACAGGCATCGCCTCCCGCCGCCACGTCCACCCGGCGTGCCACCGAAGTGGCCGACGGGTAAACAAAAAAAGTACAACTACCGCTCAACTGGAACCGGGGACCGGCACTCGCGAAAATTGAGGCGCAAGTAAATCCGAAGTTGCGGGAGCCGCCGAATGTATTCGCGTCGTATGGTGCCGGCAGTGCTGCTCGCATTGCTCTGTCCACTGGCGGTCGCAACCGCACACGCCGATACGACCGACGACAAGTTCATCGCCGAACTGAAGTCCGAGGGCATCATCGACCACGTCTCCAATGCGCATGCGATCGAGGCCGGGCATTTCGTCTGCGTCAAACTCGACAACGGCATGTCCCCCAGCGACGTGGCGAACGACGTGCTGAACAGCAGCAGCATGCCCGCCTACCACTCCGGCTTCTTCGTCGGCGCGGCGATCGACGCCTACTGCCCGCGCCACAAGGCCGAACTGCCCGCCGCGTAGACCGTTGCGCACGCCGGGAAAAGCCCAGCTCACCGCCCGTCAAGGGATAGCCGGGTACGAGGTTGCTGTGGACTGCCGCGAGTGTCCTCCGAAGCAGGTCAGGCGCTGTTACTGTGTCGTTACGAGAGGTCAACTCGTATTGCCGTCTAGTGAACAAATGTCGACCAGGCGGCATCGAAGGCGACCTGGCGCCAGGCAGTCATCTACTCTCGTCCAGGGAGCGGTTGCTGGGATGAATTTAGGGAGGAAACAGCATGTCGTTCGTGACCACACAGCCGGAGGCGCTGGCCGCTGCGGCCGGAAACCTGCAGGGTATCGGCACCACGATGAGCGCTCAGAACGCTGCCGCTGCGGCGCCGACCACGGGGGTGGTTCCTGCCGCAGCCGATGAGGTCTCGGCGCTGACTGCGGCCCAATTCGCCGCGCACGCTCAGATGTACCAGGCCGTCAGCGCTCAGGCCGCGGCCATTCACGAGATGTTCGTCAACACCTTGTCGACCAGCTCCGGCTCGTACGCGGCCACCGAGGCCGCCAACGCAGCGGCAGCCGGCTGACGGTTTGGCGCACTGAGATTTCGGGACGGGCAGCCGGGGGCGTGAGGTCCACTGCGACGTTCCAAATGGCGGTGATTTCGGGGTTTGACGGCCGGTCGGGGCCGTCGCTCACGGATCACCTGCATTCGCCGTCAATCCGGACATCGGCGTTCGGGTTCGACACCTTTCCGACCGTGGAGCACCCGGTGGCCGCCGGCTGACCGAAAGGGGAGATTCGCAGTACTACCGGTCGGCGGATACGTCCGCGTGTAGCCGATCGGCCATCGTGCCTTAACTAACCGATCAGCAGTAACGAGTTAAAGGAGAAATCAGGTGACTACACGTTTCATGACTGACCCGCACGCAATGCGGGACATGGCGGGCCGTTTCGAGACCCACGCCCAGACCGTTGAGGACGAGGCCCGTCGCATGTGGGCGTCCTCGCAGAACATCTCGGGTGCGGGCTGGAGCGGTCTGGCCTCGGCGACCTCGCTGGACACCATGGGCCAGATGAACACGGCGTTCCGCAACATCGTGAACATGCTGCACGGCGTTCGTGACGGACTGATCCGCGACGCGAACAACTACGAGCAGCAAGAGCAGGCCTCCCAGCAGATCCTCAGCAGCTAAGGAAAGGACTTCGAAAAATGACGATCAATTACCAGTTCGGCGACGTCGACGCCCACGGCGCGCTCATCCGCGCCCAGGCGGCCAACCTCGAGGCCGAGCACCAGGCCATCGTTCGCGATGTGCTGGCTGCCGGTGACTTCTGGGGCGGCGCCGGTTCGGTGGCTTGCCAGGAGTTCATCGCCCAGTTGGGCCGCAACTTCCAGGTGATCTACGAGCAGGCCAACGCCCACGGCCAGAAGGTTCAGTCAGCCGGCAGCAACATGGCGCAGACCGACAGCGCCGTCGGCTCCAGCTGGGCCTAAAACCGAACTCCAGGCGCGGCAGCACACCAATCACTGGTGTGCTGCCGTGTCCTGCAGTTAACTGGAAGTCCGAATAAAAAAAGACCATTGAGGTAGGGATGGATCAACAGAGCACCCGCACCGACATCACCGTCAACGTCGACGGCTTCTGGATGCTTCAGGCGTTGCTGGATATCCGGCATGTCGCGCCGGAGTTGAGGTGCCGGCCTTACGTATCCACCGACAACAATGACTGGCTCAACGAGCATCCCGGCATGGCGGTCATGCGCGAGCAGGGCATCGTGGTCGGCGACGCGGTCAATGAGCAGGTGGCCGCCCGGATGAAGGTGCTCGCCGCACCGGACATCGAGGTCGTCGCGCTGCTGTCGCGCGGCAAGCTGCTCTACGGCGTGGTCGACGACGAGAATCAGCCTCCCGGCTCGCGGGACATCCCCGACAACGAATTCCGGGTGGTGCTGGCCCGCCGTGGCAACCACTGGGTTTCCGCGGTGCGGGTGGGCAACGACATCACCGTCGACGACGTCGTCGTCTCGGACAGCGCCTCGATCGCCGCACTCGTGATCGACGGTCTCGAGTCGATTCACCACGCCGACCCGGCGGCGATCAACGCCGTCAACGTGCCCCTGGAAGAGATGCTCGAGGCCACCAAGTCGTGGCAGGAGTCCGGCTTCAACGTGTTTTCCGGCGGCGATCTGCGACGCATGGGCATCAGCGCCTCCACGGTGGCTGCGCTGGGTCAGGCACTGTCCGACCCCGCGGCCGAGGTTGCGGTGTACGCGCGCCAGTATCGCGACGACGCCAAGGGCCCGAGCGCCTCCGTGCTGTCCCTCAAGGACGGCTCCGGCGGCCGCATTGCGCTCTATCAGCAGGCCCGCACGGCCGGCTCCGGCGAGGCATGGCTGGCAATCTGCCCGGCCACACCGCAGCTGGTCCAGGTGGGCGTGAAGACGGTTTTGGACACTTTGCCGTACGGCGAGTGGAAATCACACAGCAGGGTTTAACAGCGCCGTTACCAAACGCGCGGTGTAACAACATTTTTGAACATAAAATGCGAGCGAGATGCCAACACGGCATACTGCTTTCGGAACGGGCTGCAAAACCAAAAACGCTATACGTCAACCACAACCAATAACCGCGAGGCGAGGCAAATGAAATCGGAGTCGGTCCAGCCGAAGCGCTACCCGGGCTGCAGAGTCGCAGACGCCCCGGCCAGTGCACCGGCACAGCCCCGCACGCGCTCGACAAACAATTCATTCGCTGAGGCAGGGGGTGCAGGACGATGACCGCAGTAGCTGATGCGCCACAGACTGACATTGAGGGCGTTTCGTCGCCCCGGGCTGTGGTCGTCGGAATCATGGCCGGCGAGGGGGTGCAGATCGGTGTCCTCCTGGACGCCAACGCCCCGGTCTCGGTGATGACCGACCCGCTGTTAAAGGTGATCAACAGCCGGCTCCGGGAACTGGGGGAGACCCCGCTGGAGGCCACCGGCCGCGGCCGGTGGGCGCTGTGCCTGGTTGACGGCACGCCGCTGCGTGCCACCCAGTCGCTCACCGAGCAGGATGTCTACGACGGGGACCGGCTGTGGATCCGGTTCATCAACGACACCGAGCACCGGTCACAGGTCATCGAGCACATTTCGACCGCGGTCTCGGCCAACCTGAGCAAGCGGTTCGCCGCGATCGACCCGGTCGTCGCCCTTCAGGTCGGCGCGACGATGGTGGCGTCCGGCGTGGTGCTGGCTTCCGGCGTGCTCGGCTGGTGGCGCTGGCACCACAACACCTGGTTGACCACCATCTTCACCGCGATCGTGGCCGCCCTGGTGCTGACGGTGTCGGTGATGCTGTTGATGCGTGCCAAGACGGACGCCGACCGCCGGGTCGCCGACATCATGCTGATGAGCGGGCTGGTGCCGGTGACGGTTGCGGCCGCAGCGGCGCCCCCCGGCCCGGTCGGTTCCCCGCAGGCGGTGCTCGGGTTCGGCGTGCTCACGGTGGCAGCGGCGCTGGCCCTGCGGTTCACCGGTCGCCGGCTGGCGGTCTACACCGCGATCGTGACGGTCGCCGCGCTGGCGACCATCGCCAGCGTGGCCAGGATGGTGGCGGCCACCAGTGCGGTGACCATGCTCTCCTGCCTGCTACTGGCCTGCGTCATCGTCTACCACGCCGCGCCGGCGCTGTCCCGGCGTCTCGCGGGTATCCGGCTGCCGGTCTTCCCGTCCGCGACCAGCCGGTGGGTGTTCGAGGCTCGGCCTGACCTGCCGACCACCGTGGTGCGCTCCGAGGGCGGCCCGCCGACCCTCGAGGGCCCGGCGTCGGTCCGCGACGTGCTGCTGCAGGCCGAGCGGGCCCGGTCGTTCCTGAGTGGCCTGCTGGTGGGGCTCGGAGTCCTGGTGGTGGTGTGCCTGACCGCGCTGTCCAACCCGCACACCCACGAGCGGTGGCTGCCACTGCTGCTGGCCTGCTTCACCGCCGGGTTCCTGCTGCTGCGCGGCCGCTCCTACGTGGACCGCTGGCAGGCCATCACGCTGGCGGCCACCGGGGTGCTGATCATCGCGGCGGTGCTGGTGCGCTACGCCCTGGTGCTGGCCTCGCCGCTGTCGGTGTCGATCTGCGCGGCAATCCTGGTGGCGCTACCGGCCGCGGGCCTGACGGCTGCGGCGGTCGTGCCCAACACCGTCTACAGCCCGCTGTTCCGGAAGTTCGTGGAATGGCTCGAGTACCTATGCCTCATGCCGATCTTCCCGCTGGCATTGTGGTTGATGAATGTCTATGCAGCGATTCGATACCGGTAGCAGCCGCTCGCGGCGCGGTCGCGCGATCAGCGCGACCGTCGCCGCGATGCTGCTGACCTCCGGCGCGCTCGCCGGGATGCCACCTGCATATGCCATTGCGCCTCCGACGATTGATCCGGGGGCGCTTCCTCCTGACGGCCCCCCGGGGCCGGTCGCACCGATGAAGCAGAACTCCTACTGCACGGAGGTCGGGGTCATGCCCGGCACCGACTTCAAGGTGCCGCCGAAGTACATGGAGATGCTGAACCTCAACGAGGCCTGGCATTTCGGCCGCGGCGAGGGGATCAAAGTCGCCGTCATCGACACGGGGGTCACGCCGCACCCGAGGTTGCCGCGCCTGATTCCGGGCGGCGATTACGTGATGGCCGGCGGCGACGGGTTGTCTGACTGTGACGCCCACGGGACCCTGGTGGCTTCGATGATCGGGGGAGCGCCCGCTAACGGGGCTTCGCCTCCGCCGGCCTCGCCCCGCCGCCCTGTGACCATCCCGACGACCGAGAAGCCACCGCCACCGCAGACGGTGACCCTCTCGCCAGTACCCGGCCCGACCATCACAGTCATTCCGGCGCCGGCTTCGCCATCCGAAGGCGCCGGGCCGGGTCCGGCTCCCGGTCCGGGGCAGGCTCCCTCGGGCAACCGCGGAGGCGGAACGGTGACGATCCCGGGCTACGCGGGCGGCGCGAAGGTGCACCCCATCGACAATCCGCGCCACCCGCATCCGCTGGCTCCGTCCACGACGACCACCAGCCCGAGTCCGTCCAGCTCGTCGACCCCGCCCCCGCCACCGCCGCCGCCGAGTCCCAATGCGGCACCACCGGACGCCTTCAGTGGGATCGCACCGGACGTCGAATTGATCTCGATCCGGCAGTCCAGCCAGGCCTTCGGGCTCAAGGACGCCTACACCGGGGACGAAGACCCGCAGACGGTGGCCAAGATCGACAGCGTCGAGACGATGGCGCGCGCGATCGTGCACGCCGCCAACATGGGCGCGTCGGTGATCAACATCTCCGATGTGACCTGCATGAGCGCCCGCAACGTGGTGGACCAACGGACGCTGGGTGCCGCGGTGCATTACGCCGCGGTCGACAAGAACGCGTTGATCGTGGCGGCGGCCGGTGACAGCAGCAAGAAGGACTGTAAGCAGAACACCATCTTCGACCCGCTGTCGCCGAATGACCCCCGCGCCTGGAACGCCGTCACCACGGTGGTGACGCCGTCGTGGTTCAGCGACTACGTGCTCACCGTCGGCGCCGTCGACACCAGCGGACAGCCGCTGTCGCAGATGAGCATCGCCGGGCCGTGGGTTTCCATCTCGGCACCGGGGACCGACGTCATGGGGCTCTCGCCCCGGGACGACGGCCTGATCAACGCGATCGACGGCCCGGACAACACGCTGCTGGTTCCCGCGGGCACCAGCTTCGCCACCGCGATCGTGTCGGGGGTGGCCGCACTGGTGCGTGCCAAATACCCGGAACTGTCGTCGTACCAGGTGATGCAGCGTTTGATCCACACGGCCAGGCCGCCCGCACGTGGCGTCGACAATCAGGTCGGTTACGGTGTGGTCGACCCGGTCGCGGCATTGACATGGGATGTCCCGCAAGGGCCGACCCAGGCACCCAAACAACTCTCGGCGCCGCTGTCGCTGCCGAAACCGCCCGCCCCGCGCAACATGGCGCCGGTGTGGGTGGCCACCGGGGGCCTGGCTGCGGCATTACTGATAGGCGGAGCAGTGTTCGGTACAGCTTCATTGATGCGACGATCGCGGAAACAACGATGAAGGCGCAGCGCAAGCTCGGGTTGTCGTTGGCCTGGCCGCGCCTGACCGCGGTGTTCCTGGTTGACGTGCTGATCCTGGTGCTCGCCAGCCACGCCCCGGATTCGTGGCAGGGCGAGAACCGGGTGGCGTGGTGGGTCGGCGTCGGCCTGGCGGTATTGATCACGCTGCTGTCGATCGTCACTTATCACGGCATCACGGTCGCCTCCGGCGTGGCCTCTTGGCTGTGGGACTGGTCCGCCGATCCCGGTACCGCCCTCGGTGCCGGGTGCACGCCGGCCACCGACTTCAAGCGGCGTTTCGGCCGCGACACGGTCGGGGTGCGCGAGTACCGCGGCCAACTGGTAGCCGTGGTGGAGGTGGACGGCGGCGACGGGGACTCCTCGGCCCGCCACCGTCACCGGGCCGTGGCCGGCGGAGCGCCCCCCTACCTGCCGGTAGCCGCGGTCGCAGATGGGTTGCGCCAGTTCGATATTCATCTGGACGGAATTGACATCGTGTCCGTTCAGGTGCGCGGTGGCGCGGCCGCCGCCCGGGCCTCGGCTTCGCTCGAGGAGTGGCAGCCCGAAGGCTGGGAG
The DNA here is from genome assembly GCF_031583025.1 of Mycobacterium sp. Z3061. NCBI lineage: Bacteria > Bacillati > Actinomycetota > Actinomycetes > Mycobacteriales > Mycobacteriaceae > Mycobacterium > Mycobacterium pumcae. Next base: position 3,468,713 of record NZ_CP134062.1, read on the forward strand.
GCGAACGAAAGTGCCGGGGATCGGCCGACTGCCGACCGGCGCCGCACCTGGCTGGTGCTACGGATGAACCCGCAACGCAACGTGGCCGCTGTGGTATGCCGCGACTCGCTGGCCTCGACCCTGGTCGCCGCCACCGAGCGGCTGGTTCAGGACCTGGACGGGCAGACGTGTTCGGCCCGCCCCCTGACAGCCGACGAGCTGGCTGAGGTCGACTCCGCCGTGCTGGCCGACCTGGAGCCGACCTGGAGCCGGCCGGGCTGGCGGCACCTCAAGCACTTCAACGGGTTCGTGACCAGTTTCTGGGTGACGCCCGCCGATATCGACTCCGAAACGCTGGAAAGCCTGTGGCTGTCCGACGCACCGGAAGTGGGCGCTACTGTTCTCACCATGCGACTGACAACCCGGGCCAGGCGGCCGAAGCTGTCGGCGTTCGTGCGCTACCACAGTGAGTCCCGGCTGCCCAGGGAACTCACGGCGGGGCTCAACCGCCTCACCGGACGCCAGTTGGCGGCGGTGCGGGCCAGCCTGCCCGCGCCGTCTTCCCGTCCCCCGCTGGTCATACCGAGCCGCGACCTGCGCGACCACGACGAGCTGGAATTGCCGGTGAGTCATGAGCCGGAGCACGCAACCAGCTCATCAGCACAATGACGCGCGCGCAGTCAGCCGCCGAAGATGCCAGAAACGCCATGGTCGCCGGACTACTGGCTTCAGGTATCTCGGTCAACGGACTGCAGCCGAGCCATAACCCGCAAGTCGCGGCGCAGATGTTCACCACCGCCACCAAGCTCGACCCGGGCATGTGCGATGCCTGGCTGGCGCGGATCCTGGCCGGTGACCAGAGCCTCGAGGTCCTCGCCGGAGCCTGGGCGGCGGTAAGGACCTTCGGGTGGGAGACCCGCCGCCTCGGGGTCACGGACCTGCAGTTCCGTCCCGAGGTGTCCGACGGTCTGTTCCTGCGTCTCGCCGTCACCAGCGTGGATTCGCTGGCCTGCGCTTACGCCGCGGTCCTGGCCGAGAACAAACGCTACAAAGAAGCGGCCGAACTGCTCGACTCGGCCGATCCACGGCACCCGTTCGACGCCGAGCTGGTCACCTATGTGCGGGGCGTGCTCTACTTCCGCACCAAGCGCTGGCCGGACGTGCTGACGCAGTTCCCGGAGGCCACGCCCTGGCGGCACCCCGAGCTGAAGGCTGCGGGGGCGGCGATGGCCACGACCGCGCTGGCTTCGCTCGGTGTCTTCGAGGAAGCATTCCGGCGCGGTCAGGACGCCATCGAGGGGGATCGGGTCCCGGGTGCGGCCAACATCGCCCTGTACACCCAGGGCATGTGCCTGCGGCACGTGGGCCGCGAGGACGAGGCCGTCGAACTGCTGCGCCGCGTGTATTCGCGCGACGCGAAATTCACCCCGGCCCGCGAAGCGCTGGACAACCCGAACTTCCGGCTGGTCCTGACCGACCCGGAAACGATCGAGGCGCGCACGGACCCGTGGGACCCCGAAAGCGCTCCCACGCGCGCCCAGACCGAGGCCGCCCGCCATGCCGAGGAAGCCGCGAAATACCTGGCCGAGGGCGATGCCGAGCTCAACGCGATGCTGGGCATGGAGCAGGCCAAACGCGAGATCAAGCTGATCAAGTCGACGACCAAGGTGAACCTGGCGCGCGCGAAGATGGGTCTTCCCGTCCCACTGACATCGCGTCACACGTTGTTGCTGGGGCCGCCCGGGACCGGCAAGACGTCTGTCGCGCGGGCATTCGCCAAGCAGTTGTGCGGGCTCACGGTGTTGCGAAAGCCACTGGTGGTGGAGACCAGCCGCACAAAGCTGCTGGGCCGCTACATGGCTGACGCCGAGAAGAACGCCGAAGAGATGCTCGAAGGCGCGCTGGGTGGCGCCGTGTTCTTCGACGAGATGCACACCCTGCACGAGAAGGGCTACCAGCAGGGCGACCCGTACGGCAACGCGATCATCAACACCCTGCTGCTCTATATGGAGAACCATCGCGACGAACTGGTGGTGTTCGGCGCGGGGTACGCCAAGGCGATGGAAAAGATGCTCGAGGTGAATCAGGGCCTGCGGCGGCGCTTTTCAACCGTCATCGAGTTCTTCAGCTACACGCCCGAGGAACTCGTCGCGCTCACCGTGCTGATGGGCCGGGAGAACGAGGACGTCATCACCGAGGAAGAGGCATCGGTGTTGCTGCCGTCCTATACGAAGTTCTACAACGACGAGACGTACTCCGAGGACGGCGACCTGATTCGCGGCATCGACATGCTCGGCAACGCCGGCTTTGTACGGAACGTGGTCGAGAAGGCGCGTGACCACCGTAGTTTCCGGTTGGACGACGAGGACCTGGACGCGGTGCTCAACAGTGACTTCACCGAGTTCAGCGAAGCCCAACTGCGCCGCTTCCGTGAGCTCACCCGCGACGACCTCGCCGAGGGACTCAGCGCCGCGGTCGCCGAGGAGCGCAAGAACAAGTAACGCCTCAGGCCGGCCCGCGCACTCACCTGCCGCGGCACGCCGAATGGGTTGTGGCTATTGCCCTGCCGCTGCGGCTTCGGCCGGATACGCTGTGTGCAACTCGAGCTAGGCGAGAGGGGCGTACCTGGCCACGGTGGCTCTCCCGTGTGCCCGACCGTGACGGGAGGTGGGGCCGCACTGATCCAACCGAAAACGTCTCTGCAATTGCGATGACCATTCTTCCCGATCCGGTCACGGCGCTTTCCCGTCGTCGGAATCGGCTGGCGCGACAATCCGGACACGCGGCGCCCGCAGCGCTTGCGTCATCGGCAGCACCCCGACACCACCTCAGCGGCCAAGTTCTGTAGCCGGGTCGGACCATCCCACAGGAGAAGTCCGATGACTATTCTTATAATCGATTGCGCTGCAACATGTTCCGCTGACGCCCCGGTCGCTGTGATCGGTTGAGGAGGCGGTGACAATGGATTTTGGCGCATTTCCACCGGAAGTCAACTCGCTGCGCATGTACTCCGGGCCCGGGTCGGCACCGATGCTGGCCGCGGTATCGGCCTGGGAGCGGTTGGCCACCGAACTGCAGTCGACGGCCGCCGCCTACGACACAGTCGTCTCGATACTGACCGACGACGGCTGGCGCGGGCCCGCGTCGGAGGCCATGCTGGCGGCAATCACACCCTATCTGACCTGGATGACACTGACCGGGGTGAAGGCCGAGGAAGCCGCCACCCAGGCGGCAGCCGCGGCCGGTGCGTACGAGACGGCCTACGCCATGACGGTGCCCCCCGCGGTCGTCGCCGCCAACCGGGCCGAGTTGCAACTGCTGGTGGCAACGAATCTGATTGGTCAGAACACGTCCGCGATTGCGGCGAACGAGGCCGCCTATGGGGAGATGTGGGCCCAGGATGCGGCGGCGATGTACGGCTATGCCACCAGCTCGGCGGCCGCGTCGACGCTGACGCCGTTCAGCGCGCCACCCCAGGTCACCGATCCGGCCGGGCAGGCCGGCCAGGCGACCGCGGTCACGCAGGCGGCCGGTACCGCGGTGGGCACCGTGCAATCGCAGCTCCCGCAGTTGATGTCGTCGGTTCCTTCGACCCTGCAAGGCCTTTCGGCGCCGGCGGCCGCACTGGACGCCTTCCCGGGGGCCGGGCTGCTCGCCGACCTGCTGAATTTCCTGGACGGTAACGACGGGAATCCGTATGGCATTTTCCTGAATTCCAACCTGGTGAACGGCTTCGTGTCGGCCGGGTATGTGAGCCCCGCCATCGTGGCCCCGGCTGCGTTCGCTGGGTTGGCCGACATCAACGCCGTCGCACTTGGCGCACAGCAGCAAGCGCTGCCACCGATGGGTTCCGGTGAGGGAAACGCTTCCTGGATACCGGCGGCGTCTCCGGCCAACCCGACCAACCTTCCCCCTTTGATGGATGTGGCCGAGGCCTCGTTCACCACGGGCGGCGGTGTGACGGCCGGAATCAACCAATCGGCCGTCGTCGGGCGGTTGTCCGTGCCGCAGACCTGGACGGCAGCCACGGCGGTGGTCAATCACGCCGGTGCGGCCGCACCCGGTGGTGGGTGGACCAGTACCGCGGTTGCGCCGCAGGCCGCGGCGGGTATGCCGGGCTTCCCCGGCATGCCGGTCGGCGGCATGTACGGCAACAACTTCGGCAATCCTCCGCGCTACGGGTTCCGGCCGACGATCATGGGGCGCCCACCGGCCGCTGGATGACAGGAGGGAGGCCACCGCGACATCGCTCACGATGGGCGAAAGGAGGTGCTGGTATTGGATTTTGGAGCACTCCCACCTGAAATCAACTCGCTGCGAATGTATACCGGGCCCGGTGCAGCGCCGCTGCTGGCCGCGGTGACGGCGTGGAACGGGATTGCCGATGAATTGCGTTTGACCGCAACGGTATACGAATCGGTGATATCGACGTTGGTCAGCGAAGGCTGGCTGGGGCCGGCGTCGGCCGCAATGACGGCTGCCGTCGCTCCGTATGTGACGTGGATGAGCGCGACCGGGCTACAGGCGGAGCAGACCGCCGGTCAGGCGGCCGCCGCCGCGGCTGCATATGAAGCGGCATTCGCGATGACCGTGCCTCCGGCGGTCGTCGCCGCCAACAGGGCACGACTGCTGATGCTGGTGGCCACCAACTTCCTGGGCATCAATACGCCCGCGATCGCGGCCACCGAAGCCGAATACGCCGAAATGTGGGCCCAGGATGCGACGGCGATGTACGTGTATGCCGCCAACGCCGCGGAGGCTGCGACGCTAACGCCGTTCCGCGAACCCGACCAGACGACCAACCCGGGCGGTCCGGCGGCCCAGGCGGCAGCCGTTTCCCAAGCCTCGGGTTCCACCGTCACGCAGACTGAGCTGCCGCAACTGATGTCGACAGTGCCCGGGAGCCTGCAGCAACTGGCATCTCCGGCAGCCGCCTCGCCATTCGACAACATCCCGCAGACCGGGCTGCTCGCCGACATCCTGAACTTCCTCGACGGCAACGACGGCAACCCCTACGGAATCTTCCTGAACTCGACGCTGGTGAACGGGTTCGTGTCAGCCCAGTATGTGTCGCCCACAATCATCTTCCCTGCCACGACCGACGCGCTCGCCGACGTCGAGGCCGTGGCCGACGGGGCACTCGATGCCGCCCCCACCGCCGCCGATGCCTCGTCCGCCACGGCGGGCCTGACCGCCTCGCAGTCGGGCGGTGTGGGCGCCGGAGTCAATCAGGCTTCCTTCGTCGGCCGGCTGTCCGTGCCGCCGAGTTGGACCACGGCCGTCGAGGTCGCGAACCGCGCCCTCCCCGCCTCCGGCGGGGCCGTCACCGCGGCGCCAGAAGCCGCGGTAAACATGTCCGGAATGCCCGGGATGCCCGCTCCCACGGCCTACTCCCGCAACTGGGGCAACGGGCCTCGATACGGGTTCAAGCTGACGATAATGCCGCGGCCGGTGGCGGCGGGCTGACGCGGGCCGCGCCGACGTAATAATTGCCACCGTGTCAAATAAGAATTTTCGTCCACCCGAATTCTTGCGAATTGGCGGAAAATGCGGGCGTTGAGTTGACTCTTATCGTGTCGAGTGCCACGATGACTTTGCATGCACCTCGCTAGGTGAGGCGTCTGCACGGACACAGGCCACTGACCTCGAACGTCGAAAGACGCCCAGGGTCAGGACAGCTCTTCCCGGCTTAAGGGTTGAGCCCAAGTGGCTTCCGGCACCTGTCGGATACGCCGTGTGGTGCCAAAGCTCTGTCGAGAGAGGTGCTGGCCCAGCGGTTTTCCCGCTGGTCTCATCTCTGTGGCGTGCACCCGGCACCCCTGCGTGCCCCGGCCCAGAGGAGGTGAGAGCGGAGTGAGTCCCGACGACAGTCCCTATCCGAGATCGACGACCATTTCGTTTCGATCCGACCCGGGCACCATGTTCGCACTTTGAGTCGGAATTTCCGATAGTTTCTCGCGCGCGCTGATTTCCCAGTAGCGCGCCATTCAACCTGCGCGGAATAGCGCTGCGCGAATTGCGATCAATGCTGCCCGGAATTCTGTCCTGCCGGAAAACAGTCAGCCAAGGAGGCGACCGATGCCTGCCGCACTGGATTTTGCAGCGTTGCCGCCCGAGATCAACTCTGCGCGGATGTACATCGGGCCGGGCTCCGGTCCGATGCTCGCCGCCGCGTCCGCGTGGAACGGGCTGGCCGCCGAGTTGCGCGCCACCGCGTTGTCCTACGACGCCGTGCTGTCGACGTTGACCGGAGATGAGTGGCTCGGTCCCGCTTCGGCATCCATGGCAGCGGCGGCCATGCCGCAGGTCGCCTGGATGAGTGCGACCGCTGCGCAGGCCGAGCAGACCGCTGCGCAAGCCGAGGCCGCCGCGGCCGCCTACGAGGCGGCCTTCGCGGCCACGGTGCCACCTCCGCTGATCGCGGCCAACCGCGCGCAGTTGGCCGCGCTGGTCGCCACCAATATCCTCGGCCAGAACACCCCGGCGATCGCCGCCACCGAGGCGCAGTACTTCCAGATGTGGGCGCAGGATGCGGCCGCCATGTACAGCTACGCCGGATCATCAGCCGCCGCCACACAATTGAGCCCGTTCACCGAACCGCAGGAAGGCACCAATGCCTGGGGACTGGGCGCACAGGCGGCCGCGGTCACCCAGGCGGCAGCTTCTTCTGGTCAGCAGAGCGGGCTGCCTCAACTGATTTCGGCGGTCCCGAGCGCCCTGCAGGGACTCTCCGGAGGCAACGGGCCCGCAGGACAGAGCTTTTGGGCCGACTGGGGACCCAACGCCAATGTATGGAACACCATTGCCTCCACCGGACTGTTAGTGCCCGGCAGCACCTTTGGCCCCTTCCTCGACATGCTTACCGGCGGTGCCGCAACCGATGCGACGGAAGGCACCGCGGCAGCGGCTGGTAACGCAGTCTCGGGTTCGGTGGAGTCAACGAGCGGCATTGCCGGCATCGTGGCCGCCGGTGCGGGCAATGCGGCTGGCGTTGGCAAACTTTCGGTGCCACCGGCTTGGACCGCGGCCACTCCGCTGACCGGCCCGCTGCACTCCGCACTGGGCGGTACCCCCATGGTGGCGCCGCCGCCGGCGGGAGCGCCCGGAATGCCGGGCGTTCCAATGGGCAACGTCGCCGGGCAACCTTACGGCCGGGCCGTCCCGCAGTACGGCTTTCGCCCCACCGTCGTCGCGCGACCACCCGCCGCCGGGTGACGAAGACTTATTGACCTGCGAGAAATGCCCTTTCAGGAAATCGTCAGGAAAGGTGCAGTCACGATACAGGTGTTCTTGGCTCCCGTTCCCTAACGTCTTACGTAGGTTGATTCCTAATGCTAGGAGAACATCTCATGACGGCCGGGCGGGCACCAGGCGACATCCTCCCTCACACGAAGGTCGACGGCGACCGGGCGCGCTCGGCCGATTCGGGTCGACCCAGACCGCAACCGGCCCATGACACGTTCCGCAGACGAAAACGGTTCGGATGACCACCTCGGCTTGAGCGCGAGATATTCGCGCCCTTCTCACAACACTCGGTCGCTATTCTGACGACCCACCTCGCCACATTTATTGGGTAGTCCCTGAAGAATTCATTCAGACCATTTGTGGCCTTTTTAAGCCCTTCAAGGGTATTTTGCTGCGTAGTTTTCGCAAGCCTCTGAGCAGTATTAATCCTGTCAGTGCATATAGCTGCACTTCAATATCACACGCCATCTCTGACCAGTGAGAGTTCTTGTTTACCTTGCGATTACAGTACGGGAACGCGCCGACAATAAGTTTCATTGACGATGGTGTTCGAATGAGACGGGGGGCCTGTATCTGCCAAGCGCTCCGCGCTTACCAAACCTTTTAATCAGGGAGTGAATGACCGCCGCCGTGGCTCTGCCCGGGCAGTCATCGAGGGGATGAAGAGGTAACACCTATGGATTACGGGGCGCTGCCACCCGAAATCAACTCCGGTCGCATGTACACCGGGCCCGGCCCGGGCCCGATGCTGGCCGCAGCCGCGGCCTGGGACGCTCTGGGAGCCGAATTACATTCCACCGCAGCCTCATACGCGGCCGCGATCGAAAACCTGACCGCCGGTACCTGGCGAGGACCGACGGCCATCGCGATGGCGGCCGCGGCAGGCCCCTACGTGTCCTGGATCTCCGCCACCGCCGCCCAGGCCGATCAAGCGGCGGCGCAGGCAAAGATCGCGGTCGGAGCGTACGAAACCGCCTTTGCCGCAACGGTTCCGCCGCCGGTCATCGCGGCGAACCGCGCACTGCTGCTGTCGCTGATCGCCACGAATATCTTCGGGCAGAACACACCCGCCATCGCCGCCACTGAGGCGCAGTATCTGGAGATGTGGGCTCAGGACGCCGTCGCCATGTACGGATATGCCGGATCATCCTCGGCGGCAACGCAATTGACACCTTTCACCGAACCTCCGCAAACCACCAGCACCTCGGGACCGACCCTGCAGGCGGCCGCTGTCAGCCAGGCCACCGGCGCATCGACGGGCTCCGATGTGGCGGCGAAGCTGTCCCAGCTGGTCACTTCCGTGCCGACGGCGCTACAGAACCTCGCGACAACGGTCGGCGCCGCACCGTCAACGGGCTCGACGTCGTTGCTGCAGGGGCTGGCCGTGCCGCAGATAGCCACCGCGTCGCTGCCGCCCTGGCTCTCGACGAACCTGGCGAACTGGAACACCATCATGGGAACCCTCACCGGGCCGTTCTCGCTGCAGGGTCTGAGTTCCATCCCCGGCGGTCCGTTCCTGTCGTTCGGGCAGGTCTACGCCTATGGTCAGAACGGGCAGGGCCTGGCATCCTTCTTCGCGCCGTCGCAGCCCATCACCGGCGCACTTGCGCCCATCGCCCAGTCGATTCCACCGCACCTCACCGGTGCCGGCCCGGTCGGGGCCTCCAGTGCAATGGGACGCGCGGCACTGGTAGGGAGCTTGTCGGTGCCGCAGGGGTGGACCACCGCCGCGCCGGCCATCAGAACGGTCGCCGCGACGCTGTCGGCCAATCTGGCGGCCGCGCCGGCGGCCACCCTGACGGGGGAGTCCGGCGTCTTCAGTCAGATGGCACTGTCCAGCCTGGCGGGACGCGCTCTGGCTGCCACCACGGCAAGCTCGGGAAGCGGTGGCGCGGCGGCCGCATCACTGGGTGGCGTGGTCGCCGAAGCCGACCCCGCAGCGGCGATGATCTTCGTCCTCCCGGCGCTGGAGGAATGAAACCGTGACAGCAACAACGAATCACATTCCGGCGCAAACGATTCAGATGTGTCCTCGGGGCAGGGGGTAGACCGACATGTTTTACGCAGCCTTTCCGCCGGAGATCAATTCCGGCCGGATGTACAGCGGTCCGGGCGCGGGGCCGATGTTGGCGGCAGCAGCGGCCTGGAACGGCGTCGCCGCTGAACTGCAGTCCACCGCAGCGTCTTTGACCGGGGTGGTCTCCAGCCTGACCAGCGGACCGTGGATAGGGCCGTCGGCGGCGGCGATGGCTGCGGCGGCGACACCGTACGTGACGTGGGTGAGCGCCACCGCAGCACAGGCCGCGCAGACGGCGAACCAGGCCACGGCGGCGGCGGCCGCCTACGAGACGGCCTTCGCCGCGCATGTGCCGCCGGAGGAGATCGCGGCCAACCGTGCCCAGTTGGCGGCGCTGATGGCCACCAACCTGTTCGGGCAGAACACCGCGGCCATCGCTGCCACGGAGGCTCAGTACGGCGAGTTCTGGGCGCAGGACGCGCTCGCGATGGACACCTACGCGGGTTCGTCGGCCGCCGCCAGCCGCGTAACCCCGTTCACCGAGCCGCCGCAGGTCGTCAACGCGGGCGGTCTGGTCAACCAGGCCGCCGCGGCCGCGCAGTCGGCAGGTACATCGGGCGGCACTGTCGCGCAATCGATCCTGGCGACCGGCGACCCAGCGTCGGGCTTACTGCAGACGCTGGCGAACTTGAGCACCGACTACACCGCCACCATCAACGGTCTGCTGAACGGCATGTTCGGGCCGGCCGGGGCGTCGACCTACACGACGCTGTATTCCGCCCTCAAGGTGCCGCTGGGCTTCACCACCCAGTTCAACGACATCGGCCTGCTGATCAACTTCCCCGTATCGCAGTTCCTGAAATTCGGTCCGCACTCGGCGGCAGGTTTGAGCGAGCTGCCGAAGGACGCGCTGGGCGGCGGGCTGGCAGCACCGCACTGGGGTCGAGGCTGGCTGACCGGCGCCACCTCGGCGCCAGCCGCCAACTTCGGACGGGGCACCCTGGTCGGGGCGTTGACGGTGCCCCCGAGTTGGGCCGCGAACACCCCGGCCATCCGCACCGTGGCCGCCGCGCTCTCCGCGGCCGGGCCCGAAGCCGTCCCGGCCGCCGAACTCGGTCAGGGCGGGTTGCTCAGCTCGATGTCGCTGGCGGGTATGACGGGAGCCGCCCTCGGCGCCGGGTTGCCCGCACCGTCGGGCCGGACGGGCACGCGCAGCCGCCTCACACCCGTCAAGGACCTCAAAGACCTCAAGTCACCGGAAATGCTCAAGCGGATGGTCGCCCAGATATCGGAGCGGCCGGACAGCGTTCAGCACCACACGGTCGATCAGGAAGGTCTCGACAGCTTGCTGGAACAACTGGCCAAGAAACCAGGCATCCACGCGGTGCACCTGTCGAAAGGCGATAAGGCGGTGGTGCCTTCAGACGCGCAATTGGGATAGCACGACCCCCGGAGCAAGAAAGGGTATGACATGAAACTGCTTCTCGCGCTGATCGGCGTGACTGCCACAATCGGCTTCGCCGTCCCGGCGTACGCCGACCCCTCAGACGATGGCGGTGGGGACGACGCAGGGTTCCTCGCGGCCCTGCACACGGCCGACATCGGCTACAACTCGCCCGCCCAGGCCGTGCGGTCCGCCAAGGCGGTGTGCACCTGCCTGAACAACGGCGAGTCGGGTCTTGAGCTCGTCCATGACGTGCAGACCCACAACCCGGCGTTCAATCTGGATGCCGCGGCCGAGTTCGCCGTCATCTCTTCGAAGTTCTACTGCCCCCAACACCTCTCGAAGAGCTGACAGAAACTCACTCGACTTTCACATAACCGGTACCCAAACCCGCAAATACGTGGAATTGCGCGGAGTGTCATTGGGGCATCTGGTGGACTTCATATGAGATCCGCCGGACCTCCCCGCACAACGGCACCCCGGCGATTACCATGGCGCCCACAATGGGGACCGGAGGGAATAGATGGACTTCGGGGCGTTGCCGCCGGAAATCAACTCGGGACGCATGTACATGGGGGCGGGATCTGGGCCGATGCTGGCTGCCGCAGCGGCGTGGGATGCGCTGGCAGCCGAGATGCAAACCACCGCGACCTCCTATGGTTCGACGATCCAGGGCGTGACCGTCGGGTCATGGCACGGCCCGGCGGCGGCGTCAATGCTGTCCGCGGCGGCGCCGTTCGTCGCGTGGCTCAACGCGACGGGCACTCAGGCCGAGCAGACCGCAGCGCAGGCCAAACTCGCCGCGGCGGCATACGAAAGCGCGTTCGCGGCGACCGTCCCGCCGCCCGTCATCGAGGCCAACCGCAGCCTGCTGATGGCGTTGATCGCCACCAATCTGCTCGGTCAGAACACGGCCGCGATTGCTGCCACCGAGGCGCAGTACGTGGAGATGTGGGCTCAGGACGCCGCCGCAATGTATGCATACGCGGCATCGTCGGCCGCCGCGACGGAGCTGACGCCGTTCACCGAGCCTCCGGAGACCACCGATCCCGCCGGGATGGCCAGACAGAGCGCCGCAACCGCTGAGGCTGTGGGCGCCACCGAAATACAGTCCCAGCTGGCCCAGCTGATGACCGTCGTCCCCAACGCGCTGCAAACGGTGGGCCCGGCGGCAGCGGCACCCGCGGCTGCGACACCGGTGTCCTCGGTCATCGACGCCATCAACCCCTTCGTCGTGGCGGTCCGGCCCTTCTTCGCCGCCATCACCGGCGCTTACAGCCCGATCGCCGGCATCGTCCTGGGCGGCGGCTGGTGGCTCTTCGCCCTGCAGATCCTCGGTCTGTCGCAGAACGCCCCGGGTGTCGCATCTTTGCTGAGCACCGGCGGAAAGCCGCTGGCCGGCCTGTCGCCACTACGCGGGGGGTACGTTGCCTCGGTCGGGCCCGCCGGCGGGGTAGCCGGGTCGATGGGGCACTCCACACTGGTCGGATCGCTGTCCGTGCCACAGGGCTGGGTCACGGCGGCTCCCGTGATGAGGACCATGGCCTCGGTGCTGCCCGCCGCCACCCCCGAGGCACTGGCGGCGGCGCCCGCGGCGGCCGAGGGTGGCGTGTTCGGTGAGATGGCGATGGCGAGCCTGGCCGGACGCGCGCTGGCCGGGGCCACCGTGCGCACCGTCAGCAACGGGACGGCCGGGGCCTCGGGAGGCGCGGCGGCCGCCGAAGACGTCGCTGCCACGGCGACCATCATCGTGATACCGGCGGACTGACCGATGATGTCTGTAGCGGAAAGGTCCGGGTCATGAGCTTCGCGGTGCGACCGCCGGAGATCACCTCCGGCCTGATGTACTCCGGCCCGGGTGCCGGTCCGATGATTGCGGCCGCCACGGCCTGGGACACCCTGGCGGCCGAACTGCAGGCCACCGCATCGGCATACGGCGTGATCGTCGACGGGTTGGCCAACGAATCGTGGACCGGTCCCTCGGCTGCCGCAATGGCCGCGGCAGCGGCACCGTATGTGACCTGGATGTCAGCTACCGCAGCCCAGGCCAAAGCCGCCGCCGATCAGGCGAAAGCGGCCGTCAGCGCCTACGAGGCGGCTTTCGCCGCGGTGGTGCCACCCACGCAGATCGCGATCAACCGCGCCCAGTTGGCGTTGCTGGTGGCCACGAACATCTTCGGGCAGAACACCGGCGCGATCGCAGCCCTCGAGGCCCAGTACGCCGAGATGTGGGCCCAGGACTCTGCGGCGATGTTCGGCTACGCCAGTTCGTCGGCGGCCGCCGCCAGGCTGACTCCCTACACCGAACCACCGCAGGTCACCAACGCGGCCGGTCTGAGCAGCCAGCAAGCGGCGGTCGGACAGTCCAGTGCCCTGGCCGCCGGCACCGGGGCGGCAACCGCCGCGGCAACCGCGGCGCCGATCTTCCCGTTCGACATCGTCCTGCAGGTCTTCGAGGCTCTCGGCAGCGGCGGCACCGCGTACATCCAGGCCATGGGCCAGCTGCTCAACGCCCTGACCGGGACTCCGTTGGCCGCCTCCACGTGGGAGAACAGCTTCGGAATCCTGGCCGACATCGGCCGTTTCAGCACGGTGGCCAACGACTCCATGAGCGGTCCCAACCTGGGCATGACGGAGTTCAAGCTGTTCTGGAAACCGCCACTCGAGGACATCCCGAAGTCGGCGCTGGGAGCGGGCCTCGGGATGGCCCCGACTTCCGCCGGCCTGAGCAGCGCGACATCGGCCGGCGCGACGTCGGCGAGCGTGGGCGGGGCCAACGTGGTGGGCAAGCTGTCGGTGCCGCCCAGCTGGGCCTCGGCCACCCCCGCGATCCGGATGGTCTCCACCGCGTTGCCCGCCACCAGCATGGCCGCGGCGCCCGCAGCCGCGCTTCCGGCCGACCTCGTCAACCAGGCGGCGCTGGGCAGTCTGACCGGTGGTGCCGCGGGCACGGTCGGGGCACAGGTCTACAGCGGAAGCGGTGCCCGGGCCCGCGCCAACGGCGGACAGGGCCCGGTGGAACCGGTGAAGCTGGACAAGGTCATCGCCAAGCTGCAGCAGGAGCCCGACGCGGTGCAACACTGGAACGTCGACAAGGCCGGGCTCGACGGGCTCCTCGAGAAACTGTCGAAGAAACCCGGTATCCATGCCGTGCACGTCTCCAACAGTGACAAGCCCAAGATCATGTTGCCCGAGTCGGGGCAGGGCGGCTGATGAGGCTGTTGTCAGCGGTCCTCGCCGCCGCGGCCGCGGCGCTAGGTTTTGCCGCCCCCGCCCACAGCGACCCCGCGGGGGACGACGCCGCATTCCTGGCCGCACTCGCCAACGCCGGCATCACGGTCCCTGACACCAGCCGGGCGATCACGTCGGCGCAGGCCGTCTGCGGGTTGATGCGCAACGGTGAGACCGGTCTGCAGGTCCTCACCGATGTGCGCAACCAGAATCCCGGACTGACCCTGGACGGGGCGGCCCTGTTCACGGCCATCGCGTCGAACACTTACTGCCCCGAGCACCTGGGCCAACCCGAGGGTGGCTATTTCTAGCGCAGGCCCGGTTCGCCTGGACGCCACCGCTTGTTAACCCGATTCTGATTGGCTGCCGTATCGGTTCCGATGAGGAAAGGGGTTGCGCCGTGCAGACGTTGACCACTGCCGACTTCGCGCTCCGCCTGGCCGTCGGCGTGGGGTGCGGCGCCCTGATCGGATTGGAGCGCCAGTGGCGGGCCCGCATGGCGGGTTTGCGCACCAACGCGCTCGTGGCGACCGGTGCGACGCTGTTCGTGCTCTACGCCGCTGCGACCGAGGACAGCAGCCCCACCCGGGTCGCGTCGTACGTCGTCTCCGGCATCGGATTCCTGGGCGGCGGTGTCATCCTGCGCCAGGGCGCCAACGTCCGCGGGCTCAACACGGCGGCCACCCTGTGGTGCTCGGCCGCCGTCGGCGTGCTGGCGGCCTCCGGACACCTGGTGTTCGCCTTGATCGCCACCGGCACGGTGATCGTCATCCACCTGTTCGGACGCCCGCTGGGCCGGCTCATCGACCACGACGACACCGGCGACGACGACGAGGGCCTCGAACCGTTCCAGGTCCAGGTCGTCTGCCGGCCCAAGTCAGCGCAGTATGCCCGGGCCCAGATCGTCCAGCACACTCGCAGCAATGACATCATCCTGCGCGGTATCCACACCGGACAGTCCGACGACAATGCCGCGCTGACCGCGCACGTGCTGCTGGGCGGTCATTCCGCGGCCAAACTGGAACGGCTGGTGGCCGAGCTGTCGCTGCAACCCGGCATCTATGCGGTGCACTGGTACGCCGGCGAGCAGAACAGCCCGATGCTGCCCACCGGCCAACCCGATTGATCAGGGTCGCGCCTGCAGCTCCGGCGCGGCGGCGGCGAGCAGGTCCGCGCGGCTGGCGGTCAGGGGTGGATAGATCCGCTTGGTGTTGATCGTCTGTTTGGTGGCCTTGGCCTGATCGCCCTGAGCGACCACGAGGCGATCCCACCCTTCGGTGTACACCGCACCCGCCGGACCGAGGTCGAGAACCGTGACATACCAAGGGATTCGCAGCGCGAGCATCGGCTCGCCGAACAGATCGCTGATGACGTTGTATCCCGCGTACCGTCCCATCGGCCGGCCGTGCTGACACGACATGACAGACAGGTGCTCGTCGTCCATGCGGGCCGCGGCCACATCGCCGGCGGCGAACATCGCAGGGACCCCGATCACCCGTAGGTAGTCGTCGACCGCAACGCGCCCCAATCGGTCACGGGTCACCGGCAACTGCCCGGTCAGCGCATTGGCCCGCATTCCGGCACACCAGACCACGGTGGCGGTGTCCAGCTGCTCGCCCGACGTCAGCGACACACCGGCCGGCCCCACAGCCGTCACGCCGACGCCGGTGCGGCACTCAACGCCGTTGTCCGCCAAGGCTTTCTCGATCACCGGCCGCGCCGAAGCGCCCATGTCCGAACCGACCAGCGGGTTGTGGTCGACCAGCACCACCCGCGGAGTCAGCCCCAGTTCGCGCAGCCGGTGCGGCAGCTCGCAGGCTGTTTCGATCCCGGTCAGCCCGGCCCCGACCACCACCACGGTGCCCGTCGCCGGCTCGGCGGACAACGCTTCCAGATGGTGGCGCAGGCGCTCGGCACCGTCGTAGGTGTCGACGTCGAAAGCGAATTCGCGCAGCCCCGGCAGGTCGGGTTTGTTCACCCTGCTGCCCGCCGCGAGCACCAACCGGTCGTATCCGTACGTCGTACCGGCCGAGGTGGTGACGGTGCGGGCATCGGCGTCGATGTGCGTCACCTCGGCGGTGACATGCGCGACGCCGACGGGGTCGAGCAGCTCGGCGAGCGGGATGCGGCAGGCGCTCAGGTCGTCCTCGTAGTTACGCACCCGGATGTCGTGGAACGGTTGGGCGCTGAGCACCGTGACCTCCACGGTCCCCGGGGGGACCGTGAGTTCGTCGAGACGGCGCGCCGCACCCAGGGCCGCCCACAGTCCGGCAAAACCGGAACCGATGATCAGGACCCGGGTTGACCCGCCAGCACGTCGCGGATCTGGCCCAGCGTCGCCTTGGCCTTGTGGCCGGGGAGGAGCATCCACGTGTGCATGCCTCCCTCGAGTTCGTACCAGCCGATGTCCAGGCCTTCGGACGTCGCACGCCTGCGAAAAGCGCGAGCGTCGGGGTTGAGTACATCATGGGTCCCGGTGAACACGGTCAATCTCGGCAGCCCGTCCAGCGGTCCCACGCTGGGGCTGAGCAGGGGAGTGTCCAGCGGATCGCCGCCGGCGTAGCGGATTCCGGCCGCTCGCAGGTCATCGAGGTTGAGGAAAGGGTCGATTTTGGCGACGTTGGGCACGTCCGGGTCCGGCAGCCCTAGATGCATCCAGGGCGAGAGCAGCACAGCATCCGTGGGCTTCGGCAGGCCCGCGTCCCGCACGGCGTGACAGAGCGCGAACGCCATCCCGCCCCCGGCCGAATCTCCCATAAAGGCCACGGATTCCGGTTCACGCGTCTCCAGGATGCTCCGATAGAGCTGCAGCAGGAACGGAAACACCTGCCGATAGTTGCTTTCGGGCGCGATCGGGTAGATCGGCACCGTGATGGTGCGGTTCAACATGGTCGCCAGCCGGGCAATGGCCGGCCAGTGAAAGTGGGGGAGCAGATCCAGCACATAGGCGCCGCCGTGCAGGTAGATCAGGTGACCGGTGTGGTCGCGGACGTCAATGTGACGTGGGGTGACCTGGTAGACCGGACGGCCGTTGAGGTCCTCGCGAACGACCTCGATCTTCTTTTGGACCAGCTTGGACGGCATCCCGCAGTAGGGAGGACGGGGGTTGGCGGCCCAGCTCGCCAGCTTCGCCGGCGGGAACATCCGGTTGCGCATGCCGGACGCGCGGAGCAGACGCTGGGTCACGTGCGGTTTGTGCACCGGGCGCGTCAGAGTTATCACTGGTGCCTACCGTGCGAGAACCCGGTACGTTCCGACCGCGATGACAGTAATCTGGCTGCCGTGAGTGCTATAGCGGGCTTTTTCACGGGGCTGCCCCCGGAGATGCGGGACCCGGTGCTGTTTGCCATACCGTTCTTCCTCTTGCTGTTGACCCTGGAGTGGACGGCGGCCCGCAAGCTGGAGAAGCTTGATGCCGCTGCTGCCAAGAACCCGTCGAAGGACAGGCCGTCGTCAGGGGCATACCTGACCCGCGACTCGATGGCGAGCATCTCGATGGGTCTGGTGTCGATTGCCACGACTGCCGCCTGGAAGACCTTGGCGCTGTTCGGGTATGCCGCAATCTATGCCTACCTCGCCCCGTGGCACCTCCCTGCGACAAAGTGGTACACCTGGGTCGCCGCAATCGTGGGCGTAGACCTGCTGTACTACGCCTACCACCGCGTCGCCCACCGCATCCGGCTCATCTGGGCTACCCACCAGGCGCACCACTCAAGCCAATACTTCAACTTCGCCACCGCGCTGCGGCAAAAGTGGAACAACAGCGGCGAGATCCTGATGTGGTTGCCGCTGCCGCTGCTCGGGCTCCCGCCGTGGCTGATCTTCTTCAGCTGGTCGCTGAACCTCATCTATCAGTTCTGGGTGCACACCGAGCGCATCGACAAGCTGCCGCGTTGGTTCGAGTTCATCTTCAACACCCCGTCCCACCACCGCGTGCATCACGGCATGGACCCGGAGTACCTGGACAAGAACTACGGCGGCATCTTCATCCTTTTCGACCGCCTGTTCGGCAGCTTCCAGAAGGAGACGTTCCGGCCGCACTATGGCCTGACCAAGCAGGTCGACACGTTCAACATCTGGAAGCTGCAAACACACGAATACGTGGCCATTGCGCGCGACGTCCGCTCGGCGACCCGGCTGCGCGACCGGTTCGGCTACGTCTTCGGGCCCCCCGGGTGGGCGCCCCGCACGGCCGACCAGACCGGCAAAAGCGCGCCACTTGCCACATCGCGGTAACGGAGCGCGGTTCCCGGGCGATGACCTATACGGGGTTATCAATCCGTAACCTCGATAGGGGAGGTCGGCACTGTGTCGGCCCGAGATGGATCGGAGTCCGATGGTGCGCCGCACGGTGTTGCGTTCAGTTACCGCATCCCTGATGCTCGTGGCGTCGGTGTCGGCGCTCGCGCCGGCAACCGCCAGCGCAGACCCCACGGTCGTGTATCCCGGGATGGAGATCCACCAGGACAATCGGGTCTGCACCCTGGGATTCGTCGACGTCCGCATGCACACGGCGTACACGGCCGGGCACTGCCGCGGGGGCGGCGCCGTCACCGACCAGGCCAACAACGTCATCGGGCACATGACGACCTTCCGCGACAACACGCCGACCGGTTCGACGGTGGCCACCGACCAGCAGATCGCCGACTACGAGGCGATTGCCCTGGCGGACAACGTGACGGTGAGCAACGCGCTGCCGGGTGGCCGCCAGCTGCGGTCCGGGCCGGGCACGGTGAGTCCGGGTCAGGCGGTCTGCCACTTCGGCATCATCACCGGCGAGACCTGCGGGACGGTGGAAAGCGTCAACAACGGCTGGTTCACCATGACCAACGGAGTGCAGACCCAGCAGGGTGACTCGGGCGGACCGATCTACCTCGCGGGAGATGGATCCGGCCAAATCGTGGGGATCTTCAACAGCGTGTGGGGCACCCTGCCCGCGGCGGTCCTCTGGGCGTCGGTCTCCCAGCAGGTCCGCGAGGACACGGGGTTCAATCCGTAGTCGCCAGCGCGAACACCGGAATCCGGGTCCCGGCAGCGCGCAACTCCTCGGTGCCGGATTGTGGCGTCACGCCGCCGACGTAGTCCTTCACCTGCCAAAACCACCGCTGCAGATAACTGCGAAGAATCTCGGGTTTGTCGTCGTCGGCAACCTCGGTGACGGTGGCGCGCCGACGCCGCCAGCGCGGGCCGGTCTCGACTTCCCCCGCGGCCCGGACGTTGCGGGCCCACTGGGTATTGCCGCGGGGTGAGACGAGGTACTCGGCGCCGTCGGCGACCAGCACGTTGACCACCACGCTGCGCGGTTGGCCGGTCTTGCGCCCACGCACCCGCAGCGCCTGGGTGCCGGCGATGCTGACGCCGGATTCCGCGAGCCAGCGGATGACGGTGTTCGCATACTGCGCGACGCGATGTGGTTGCTGATACTGCGTGGTCATCACTGCCTCCCAGGCCCAAACGAGAGCAGTGCTCTCACTTGTCGATTACCGTGTCACAACCGTGACCGAAAAGCAAGAGCGGTGATCTCGGTCCTGCCACACTTGACGCCGTGGGCAAGCGCCAGGAGTCGCGGGAACAGATTGAGGCGAACATCGTCGAAGTCGGGCGCCGCCATCTGCTGGAGCACGGCGCGGCCGGGTTGTCGCTGCGGGCCATCGCCCGCGAACTGGGCATGGTTTCCTCGGCGGTGTACCGCTACGTCGCCAACCGGGACGAGCTGTTGACCTTGCTGCTGGTCGATGCCTATTCCGACCTGGCCGAGGCGGTTCGCCTAGCCCGCGACAGCACCCAGAGCGATTCGTGGAGCGAGGACGTGCTGGCCATCACGCACGCGGTGCGCGCCTGGGCGGTCGCGCACCCGGCGAGATGGGCATTGCTGTACGGCAGCCCGGTGCCTGGATATCACGCGCCGCCGGAGCGGACCGTGGGAGTGGGCACCCGCGTGGTGGCGGATCTGTTCGACGCGATCGCGGCGGGCATCACCACCGGCGACATCATGCTCACCAGTGATGCTGCGCCGCAACCGATGTCGTCGGATTTCGAACGGATTCGGCACGAGTTCGGCTTTCCGGGCGACGATCGCGTGATGGCCAGGTGTTTTCTGCTGTGGGCCGGCGTGTTGGGTGCGATCAGCATGGAGGTCTTCGAGCAGTACGGTGCCGATACCGTGACCGACCCCAGGAGCGTTTTCGACACCCAGGTCCGGTTGCTGATCGGCCTGTTCGGCCAGCCGAATTAGAACACGTTCAGCCAGCCGCTCCGGACCGGGCACAGACGGCCACGGCAAAGTCTTTCCCCGTTCTTTCAGCTGACCTCGGGCTGCGCTAGTCTGCGAGACGATGAACTTTCTCGCTGCGTCACCGATCCAGATCGCCTGGGTGACGCCGGACCTCGATGCCACAGAAACGGCCCTCACCGGGCTTTTAGGTGCCCGCAAGTGGGTGCGGATACCCGATGTCCACTTCTCGCCGGACACCTGCCGGCTGCGGGGTGAGCCGGCCGATTTCGTCGCCGGCATCTCGCTGAGCTACCTCGGGGATATGCAGCTGGAGCTGATCGCTCCGGTCCGCGGGGAGAATATCTATAGTGAGTTTCTGCGCGACCACGGCCCGGGTCTGCACCACATCTGCATGGAGGCCGAATCGCTTGAGGCCTTCGACGCCGCACTGGCAGACGCGGCCCGTCACGACGCCGAGGTGGTGCAGCAGGGCGTGATGCCCGGCGGCATCCACTTCGCTTATGTCAGCGCGCCGCAGGCGGGGGTCCCGTTTGTGGAGATCGCGTACCTCTCGCCCGAGATCAAAGCGTTCTACGACTACATAAAACAGGAGCAGCGGTGAGCACCGACATTCCCACGACGGTCAGCCCGGACACGGTCGAGTCCTGGTCGGATGAGGTCGACGTGCTGGTGATCGGCTTCGGCATCGCCGGCGGGTGCGCGGCGGTCAGCGCCGCCGCCGCGGGTGCCAAGGTGCTGGTTCTGGAACGCGCCGCGGCCGCCGGGGGCACCACCTCCATGGCCGGCGGGCACTTCTACCTGGGTGGCGGCACCGCCGTACAACAGGCGACCAATCAGGACGACTCGCCCGACGAGATGTATAAGTACCTGGTCGCGGTGTCCCGCGAGCCCGAACTCGACAAGATCCGCAGCTATTGCGACGACAGCGTCGAGCACTTCAATTGGCTTGAGGCACTTGGCTTTCAGTTCGAGCGCAGCTACTACCCCGGCAAGGTTGTGGTGCCACCGGGCACCGAGGGGCTCAGCTATACCGGCAACGAGAAAGTGTGGCCGTACTGCGAGCAGGCGAAGCCGGCGCCGCGGGGGCACTCCGTGCCGGTGCCCGGCGAGTTGGGCGGTGCCGCAATGGTCATCGACCTGCTCGTCAAGCGCGCCGACGAACTCGGCGTGCAGGTCCAGTACGAAACCGGGGTGACCAACCTCGTCGTCGACGGCGACGGCGCAGTCGTCGGCGCGAGCTGGAAACGGTTCTCCGAGACCGGATCCGTGCGAGCGAAGGCTGTTGTCATCGCCGCCGGCGGTTTCGCGATGAACCCCGAGATGGTCGCCGAGCACACTCCGGCCCTGGGTCAGCCGCGGCGCACCAAACACCATGGTCTGGTTGCGCCCTACATCCTGGGCAACCCCCACGACGACGGACTCGGCATTCGGCTCGGTGTGTCGGCGGGCGGCGTCACCAAGAACATGGACGAGCTGTTCATCACGGCGGCGGCCTATCCGCCGGAGATCCTGCTGACGGGTCTCATCGTCAACAAGGAAGGCAAACGTTTCGTCGCCGAGGACTCCTATCACTCGCGCACCTCGGCGTTCGTGCTCGAGCAGCCCGAGCAGACCGCGTATCTCATTGTCGACGAGGCGCACATGAAGATGCCCGAGTTGCCGCTGATCAAGTTTCTGGACGGGTATGAGACAGTTGCCGAAATAGAGACCGCACTGGGCATCCCTATGGGCAACCTTGCGCAAACGCTGCAGCGCTACAACGAATTCGCCGCGAAGGGTGCGGACCCGGACTTCCACAAGCAGCCCGAATACCTTGCCCCGCAAGACAAAAGCCCCTGGGCGGTGTTCGATCTGTCGCTCGGGCGGGCGATGTACTCCGGATTCACCATGGGCGGCCTGACAGTCACCATCGACGGTGAGGTGCGGCGGGCTGACGGCAGTGTGATCCCCGGGCTCTATGCGGCCGGAGCCTGTGCCTCCAACATCGCTCAGGACGGCAAGGGTTATGCCAGTGGAACGCAGCTGGGGGAGGGGTCCTTCTTCGGGCGCCGCGCCGGAGCGCACGCGGCCCGTCGGGCGGCGGGCGCGTAGGCGCCGTCAGACCCGGTCGGGGTGCAGGCGGCCCGTCGGGCAGCAGGCCATCGTCGTAACGTTCAGCACGTGGCCATCAAACTTGAAAACGTCGGCATCGCCGTTCGCGACCTCGAAGCGACGATCTCCTTTTTCACCGATCTCGGTCTCACGGTCGTGGGCCGTGACACGGTCAGTGGTGAGTGGACCGAGACCGCCGTCGGCCTCGATGGCAACCACGCCAACATCGCGATGCTCGAGACCCCGGACGGTCACGGCCGCCTTGAGCTCTTCGAGTACATCCACCCGGCAGCGATCGAGTCTGAACCCACCCTTCCCAACGAGATTGGTATGCACCGCGTCGCGTTCTCCGTCGACGACATCGACCAGGCTCTGGAGATTGCAGCGAGGCACGGATGCCATCCGCTGCGCGGCGTGGCGACCTATGAAGACACCTACAAGCTCAGTTACGTCCGCGGTCCCAGTGGCATCATCGTGATGCTCGCTCAAGAGTTGACGAAGCACTGAGCTTTGTCAGACGCCGACTAGGTGACTTCCGAGGGGGCCGCCTTGGTTTCGACCGGCCCCAGCCGCCACTGCGCTTCGCCGAGCAGTTCCAGGTGCCGCTTGTGGTGTTGCTCGACGGTGGGGCGGTGGCTCACGCTGATCAGGATGGTGTCCGGCAGCTCGGTACGAACCAGCTTGTACAGCGCGAACTCCAGGCCCGGATCCAGCGCCGAGGTGGCCTCGTCGAGGAAGACGGCCTTGGGTTTGGTGAGCAGAATCCGGGCGAACGCAACCCGCTGCTGCTCACCGGGCGAGAGCACCTTGGCCCAGTCCTGATCCTCATCGAGACGCGCGATCAGCGGAGCCAGAGCGACCTTGGTCAACACGTCGTGCAGTTCCGCCTCGGAGACATCCTCGGTCGACAGCGGGTAGCACACCACCGAACGCAGATCACCCAGCGGCACATAGGGCAACTGGGACAGGAACATCGTCTCGTTGTCGCCGCCGGGGCGGTGCAGGGTGCCGGTGGCGAACGGCCACAACTCGGCGAGGCTGCGCAGCAGGGTGGTCTTGCCCGATCCGGAGCGGCCGGTGATCACCAGCGAGTCGCCGGTCTCCAGACGCACATCCAACGGGTCGATCAACCGGTCGCCGTCGGGCTTGCGCACCTCGACGTTGTCGATCTGCACCGAACCGTCGGTGCTCGGCAGGGCCAACACCGACGGCAGTGCCCGCCCTTGCTCGTTGGCTTCGACCAGGCCGTGCAGCCGGATGATGGCCGCCCGGTACGACGCGAACGAGTCGTAAGCGTTACGGAAGAAGGACAACGAGTCCGAGATATTGCCGAATGATGACGCCGTCTGACTGACGTCACCGAAATCGATTGTGCCGGCGAACAATCGAGGGGCCTGAATCAACCACGGCAACGGCACGATCGCCTGACTCACCGCCAGGTTCCAGCCATAGAAGCCGACACTGCGGTTGACGTACTTGAGGTAGTTGTCGATGACGGGGGTGAATCGCTTACGCAACTGGGTGCGTTCGGCCCGCTCACCGCGGTAGAAGCCGACCGCCTCGGCGGCGTCGCGCACCCGCACCAACGCGTATCGGAAAGCGGCATTGAGCTTTTCGTTGCGGAAGCTCAGCCAGATCAGCGGACGACCGATGATGAACGAGATGATGGTGGCGATGAGCACGTAGACGATCACCGTCCAGAACATCACCCGGGGGAAGGAGATCCCGAAGATGGTGAGCGTGCCGGACAGGTTCCACAGGATTTCGGTGAACGAGACGACTGAAATCACCGATTGCACCGCGCCGAACAGCAGAATACTTCCCGTTCCGGTCCCCGGCTGATTTGGCCCGTTGCCTGTTCCCGCGGTGAAGATGTCGATGTCCTGCTGGATGCGTTGGTCCGGGTTGTCGATCGTTTCGTCGATGAACAGGTCCCGGTAGTAGGCGCGGCCGGCGAGCCAGTCCCCGGTGAGGTGGTCGGTCAGCCAGACGCGCCAGGCGACGACGAACCGCTGGGTCAGGTAGATATCGGCCATCACCCGGGCCACGTGGATCACGGCCATGATGCTGAAAATCCCGATCGACATCCAAAAGCCATGCACACCAGAGTTTTTGACGACATCGTTGTCGCCGGCGGCACCCTGGAAGGCCTTCTGGAGGGCGGTGTACATGTCGTTGCCCTGGTAGCTGAACAACACATTCAGCCGTACCGCCAGCACCACCGAAAGCAGCAGCACACCGAACATCAGCCAGACCCGGACACTGTGGCGACCGGTGAAATATCCGCCGGTGATCCGCCAGAACTGCCGGCCCCACGGCGTGATGAACCGGAACAGCACGAGCGCGAACAAGAGGGCGACCGCACTGATCGACCATGCGATGGCGGTCCACCGCAACGAATCAATGAGTGCGTGTGACCAGTCGATCGACGGCGTAAACGGCTTCGGACCCACGGCCTTGTCTCCTCACGGTCGAGGTGTTCTGCGCGGCTGAGCAACAGAAATCCTCCGGCGAAGGTACCCGAAGCGGATGGATAGGCTGCGAATATGACCACCGAAGCCGCCCCAGCCCAAACCGTGCACGCCGGACGACTCATCGCCCGCCGGCTCAGGGCGAGCGGCATCGACACGCTTTTCACGCTCTCCGGCGGACATCTGTTCTCGATCTACGACGGCTGCCGCGACGAGGGTGTCCGCCTGATCGACACCCGCCACGAGCAGACGGCAACATTTGCCGCCGAGGGCTGGTCCAAGGTGACCCGGGTCCCCGGGGTGGCCGCCCTGACCGCCGGCCCGGGCATCACCAACGGCATGAGCGCCATGGCTGCCGCGCAGCAGAACCAGTCGCCGCTGGTGGTGCTCGGCGGCCGGGCACCGGCAGGTCGCTGGGGGATGGGTTCGTTGCAGGAGATCGACCACGTGCCGTTCGTGGCGCCGCTGTCCCGCTTCGCCGCCACCGCACAGTCGGCGCAGGACGCCGGCTCGCTCCTCGATGAGGCGCTGCGGGCGTCGGTCGGGGCCCCATCGGGCGTCGGATTCGTCGATTTCCCGATGGATCACGTGTTTTCCGTGTCCGAGGACGACGGCCGCCCCGGCGCGCTGAGCGACCTGCCCGAGCCGCCCGCTGTCGACGCCGACGCTCTGGATCGGGCCGTCGACCTGCTGTCCAAAGCCGAGCGTCCGGTGATCATGGCCGGTACCAACGTGTGGTGGGGGCACGGGGAAACCGCGCTGCTGAGGCTCGCCGAACAGCTGCGCATCCCGGTGCTGATGAACGGGATGGCCCGCGGTGTGGTGCCCGCCGACCATCCGCTGGCGTTCTCGCGGGCGCGTTCGAGGGCCCTCGGCGGAGCCGATGTCGCGCTGATCGTCGGGGTGCCGATGGATTTCCGGCTCGGCTTCGGCGGGGTCTTCGGGGCGGACACCCAGCTCGTCGTGGTCGACCGCGCCCGACCCGGGCGCGCCCATCCGCGTCCGGTCGCGGCCGAGCTGTACGGCGACCTCACCGCGATCTTGTCCGCACTGGCCGGATCGGGCACGCCTGGGCACCAGGAGTGGATCGACGGACTGCGCACCGCCGAGACCGCCGCGCGGGACCTGGAGCGGGCCGAACTGGCCGAGGACCGCATCCCGCTGCACCCGATGCGGGTATACGCCGAACTGGCTCCGCTGCTGGACCGCGACGCCATCGTCGTGATCGACGCCGGCGACTTCGGGTCCTACGCCGGCCGGGTGATCGACAGCTACCAACCCGGCTGCTGGTTGGACAGCGGTCCCTTCGGGTGCCTGGGTTCGGGCCCCGGTTACGCGCTGGCGGCCAAGCTGGCTCACCCCGAACGTCAGGTGGTCCTGTTGCAGGGCGACGGCGCGTTCGGGTTCAGCGGCATGGAGTGGGACACCCTGGTCCGGCACGGCGTGCCGGTGGTGTCGGTGGTGGGCAACAACGGCATCTGGGGGCTGGAGAAGCACCCGATGGAGGCGTTGTACGGCTATTCGGTGGTGGCCGAGCTGCGCCCGGGAACCCGCTACGACGAGGTGGCGCGCGTGCTGGGCGGCCACGGCGAGCTGGTGGCGGCGCCCGCGGAGCTGCGCCCGGCCCTGGAACGCGCTTTCGCCAGCGGGCTGCCCGCCGTGGTCAACGTGCTCACCGACCCGAGCGTCGCCTACCCGCGCCGATCCAACCTGGCCTGATGCCAACCGCGTACCGTGGGGCTGTGCCGAAGACCACCCGCTCCCAGCCCGGACGGCTGAGCAGCCGCTTCTGGCGCCTGCTCGGCGCCACGACGGAAAAGAACCGCAGCCGCTCGATGGCCGTGGTGACCGATTCCGAAGAGTACGAGAAGGAAGCCGCCGACCTCACCGACGAGAAGCTGCGTAAGGCCGCCGGGCTGCTCAACCTGGACGATCTGGCGGACTCCGCCGACATCCCGCAGTTCCTGGCGATCGCCCGGGAAGCGGGCGAGCGTGCAACCGGCCTGCGTCCGTTCGACGTGCAGTTGCTCGGGGCGCTGCGGATGCTGGCCGGCGACGTGATCGAAATGGCCACCGGCGAAGGCAAGACGCTGGCCGGGGCTATCGCCGCGGCCGGCTACGCCCTGGCGGGGCGGCACGTGCATGTGGTGACCATCAACGACTATCTGGCCCGCCGGGACGCGGAGTGGATGGGGCCGCTGATCGAGGCGATGGGGCTGACGGTCGGCTGGATCACCGCCGAGTCGACCAGCGCGGAACGCAGAACGGCCTACGGCTGCGACGTCACCTACGCGTCGGTCAACGAGATCGGCTTCGACGTGCTGCGCGACCAGCTGGTCACCGACGTCGACGACCTGGTATCGCCCAACCCCGACGTCGCGCTGATCGACGAGGCCGACTCGGTGCTGGTGGACGAGGCACTGGTGCCGCTGGTACTCGCCGGCACCACCCACCGCGAGACACCGCGGCTCGAGATCATCAAGCTGGTCGGCCAGCTCGTCCACCACAAGAACGCCGACGACTACTTCGCCACCGACGCCGACAGCCGCAACGTGCACCTGACCGAGATGGGCGCCCGCAAGCTCGAGAAGGCGCTCGGCGGCATCGACCTGTACTCCGAGGAACACGTCGGCACCACGCTCACCGAGATCAACGTCGCTCTGCACGCCCATGTGCTGCTGCAGCGCGACGTCCACTACATCGTGCGCGACGACGCGGTGCACCTCATCAATTCGTCCCGCGGTCGCATCGCCCAGCTGCAGCGCTGGCCGGACGGCCTGCAGGCGGCCGTCGAGGCCAAGGAAGGGATCGAGACCACCGAGACCGGCGAGGTCCTCGACACCATCACCGTGCAGGCGCTGATCAACCGCTACACCACCGTCTGTGGCATGACCGGCACCGCGCTGGCCGCCGGCGAGCAGCTGCGCCAGTTCTACAAGCTCGGAGTGTCGCCGATACCGCCCAACACCCCGAACATCCGCGAGGACGAGTCCGACCGCGTCTACATCACCGCCGCCGCCAAGAACGACGCGATCGTCGAGCACATCGCGGAAGTACACGAGACCGGGCAGCCCGTCCTGGTCGGAACCCGCGACGTCGCCGAATCCGAGGACCTGTACGAGCGGCTGACCCGGCGCAATGTCCCCGCGGTGCTGCTCAACGCCAAGAACGACGCCGAGGAAGCCCAGGTGATCGCCGAGGCCGGCACCTACGGCTCGGTCACGGTGTCCACCCAGATGGCCGGACGCGGCACCGACATCCGCCTGGGCGGCTCCGACGAGTCCGACCACGACCGCGTGGCCGAGCTGGGCGGGCTGCATGTGGTCGGCACCGGCCGCCACCACACCGAACGTCTGGACAATCAGCTGCGCGGCCGAGCCGGGCGTCAGGGCGACCCGGGGTCGTCGGTGTTCTTCTCGAGCTGGGAAGACGACGTGGTGGCGGCCAATCTCGACAGCAACAAGCTGCCCACCGAAACCGACGAGGACGGCCGCATTCTCAGCCCGAAGACCAACACTCTGCTCGACCATGCACAGCGGGTCGCCGAGGGCCGGCTGCTCGATGTGCACGCGAATACCTGGCGCTACAACCAGCTCATCGCCCAGCAGCGCGCCATCATCGTCGATCGGCGAAACACCTTGCTGCGCACGCCGACTGCGCGCGAGGAGCTGGAAGAGCTGGCGCCCAAGCGGTATAAGGAACTGCGCGAGGAGATCTCCGAGGAACGCCTGGAGAAGATCTGCCGGCTGATCATGCTGTATCACCTCGACCGCGGCTGGGCCGATCACCTGGCCTACCTGGCCGACATCCGGGAGAGCATCCACCTGCGCGCGCTCGGGCGCCAGAACCCGCTCGACGAGTTCCACCGGATGGCGGTGGACGCGTTCGCGTCGCTGGCCGCCGACGCCATCGAGGCGGCGCAGCAGACTTTCGAGACGGCGAACATCCTCGAGGACGAGCCGGGTCTGGACCTGTCCAAGCTGGCCCGCCCGACGTCGACGTGGACCTACATGGTCAATGACAACCCGTTGTCCGACGACACGCTGTCCACCCTGAGCCTGCCGGGGGTCTTCCGCTAGGTCCCGTCCGCCGTGCGGACCACATCGTCACCGGGCTAATGTCACGGCACATGGAGCCAGTGCTCGCGCAGAACCGGGTCCTGACGGTGCCCAATGTGCTGAGCGTCGTCCGCCTCGGCCTGATCCCGGTCTTCGTCTACCTGATGCTCGTCACTCACACCCTCGGCTGGGCGGTGGCGATCCTGATGTTCAGCGGGTTCTCCGACTGGGCGGACGGCAAGATCGCCCGCCTGCTCAATCAGCAGTCGCGGCTGGGCATGCTGCTGGATCCGGCCGTCGACCGGCTCTACATGGTGACCGTGCCGATCGTCTTCGCGATCAGCGGCATCGCCCCGTGGTGGTTCGTGCTGGCGTTGCTGGCCCGCGACGCGGCGCTGGCCGGCACCCTGCCGCTGCTGTGGAGCCGCGGGCTGTCGGCGCTGCCGGTCTCCTATGTGGGCAAGGCCGCGACGTTCGCGCTGATGTCCGGTTTCCCGCTGGTGCTGCTGGGGCAGTGGGACGCGCTGTGGAGCCGCGTCGTGCTGGCCTGTGGCTGGGCGTTTCTGATCTGGGGGCTGTACATGTACCTGTGGGCGTTCGTGCTCTACATCGTGCAGATGGTCCTGGTGATGCGCCGGATGCCGAAGGTCAGCCGTGGCTGAGCCCGACCGGCTGCTGGGAGGCTACGACCCCAACGCCGGCTTCAGCACCCACGATGCGGCCCGCCCCAAACGGATCCCGGTGCCGTCACTGTTGCGCGCGCTGCTGTCCGAACATCTCGACCCCGGCTACGCGGCGGCGGCCGCCGAACGCCAGCGCCGCGCGGAACCCGAGAGCAGGCGCGAGCGCGCGTTCGGGTGGCTGTGGCAGGCGCTGGCCGCGACACTGGTGGCGGCCGTGTTCGCGGCCGCCGTCGCCCAGGCCCGCTCGGTCGCTCCCGGGGTTCGCTCCGCGCAGCAGCTGCTGGCCTCCAATGTGCGCCTGACGCAAGCCACGGCAACCCGGCTGGCCCAGCAGCGCAGCGCGCTGGCGGCCAAGCTCGATCAGGTGCAGCGCCTCGCTCTGGCGGACGACGCCGAAGGCCAACGGCTGTTGAACGGTTTGGACGCGCTCAGCCTGGCGGCGGCCAGCACGCCGGTGACCGGGCCCGGCCTGACGGTGACCGTGACCGACCCCGGCGCCGGCCCGAACCTGTCCGACGCGTCCAAGCAACGGGTCAGCGGCAGTCAGCAGATCATCCTCGACCGCGACCTGCAACTCGTCGTGAATTCGTTGTGGGCCAGTGGCGCGGAAGCCATTTCGGTCGACGGTGCCAGAATCGGGCCCAACGTGACCATCCGGCAGGCCGGGGGCGCGATCCTGGTCGACAACAACCCGACCACCAGTCCGTACACCATCCTGGCGGTCGGCCCGTCGAAGGCGATGCGGGACACCTTCGATCGCAGTCCCGGATTGCGTCGGCTTAGGCTGCTGGAGGCCTCCTACGGGGTAGGCGTCAGTGTGAACCTCGGCGACAGCCTGGCTCTGCCGGCCGGAGCGATCCGGGACATCAAGTTCGCCAGAGAGATTGGGCCCAAGTGATCGGTATCGCCGCGCTCGTCATCGGCATCGTGCTGGGGCTGGTGTTTCATCCCAGCGTTCCCGAGGTCATCCAGCCGTATCTGCCGATCGCGGTGGTCGCCGCGCTCGACGCGGTGTTCGGCGGGTTGCGCGCCTACCTGGAGCGGATCTTCGACCCCAAAGTTTTCGTTGTCTCGTTCGTTTTTAACGTCCTGGTCGCGGCACTGATCGTCTACGTCGGCGACCAACTGGGCGTCGGCACCCAGCTGTCGACGGCGATCATCGTGGTGCTGGGAATCCGGATCTTCGGCAACGCGGCCGCGCTGCGCCGCCGGCTGTTCGGAGCGTGACGAGATGTCCGACGGCGAGCCGAACCCCCACGAGAAGGACGAAAAGCCCGTCCAGCACGGGCGGCACGAGCTGCCGGCAAAGCGTTCGAACGGCGGCCGGACCGGTCTGCGGGCGGCACTGACCGGCGGCAGGTCCCGACTGGTGTTCGGCAGCCTGGCGGTGTTGCTGTGCCTGGTCCTGGGCATAGCGATCGTTACCCAGGTGCGGCAGAACGAATCCGGCGATTCCCTGGAGACGGCCCGTCCCGCCGACCTGTTGGTCCTGCTGGACTCGTTGCGGCAGCGCGAGGCGACGCTGAGCACAGAGGTGGCAGATCTGCAGAACACCCTGAACGCGTTGCAGGCCTCGGGCAACACCGACCAGGCCGCGATCGAGAGCGCGCAAGCGAGATTGGCCGCGTTGTCCATCCTGGCCGGCGCGGTGGGGGCGACCGGTCCGGGTGTCACCGTGAAGATCGATGATCCCGGGCCCGGCGTCGCACCCGAAGTGATGCTCGACGTCATCAACGAGCTGCGCGCGGCGGGCGCGGAGGCGGTCGAGATCAACGACACCCGACAGTCCGTGCGGGTCGGTGTCGACACCTGGGTCACCGGCTCGGCGGGTGCCCTCACCATCGACAGCAAGCCGTTCTCGCCGCCGTATTCGATTCTGGCGATTGGTGATCCGCCCACACTGGCCGCGGCCATGAACATCCCGGGCGGGGCCGAGGACAGCGTCAAGCGGGTGGGCGGCCGGATGTCGGTGCAGCAGGCCGACCGCATCGAGGTGACCACCTTGCGACAACCAAAACCGCACCAATACGCTCAGCCCGGCAAGTGAACCAACACCGACCAGAACAGGATCACCGTGACCGATATCCCGTCCGATCTGCACTACACCACCGAACACGAGTGGGTTCGCCGCAGCGCGGAAGACACCGTCCGGGTCGGGATCACCGATTTCGCTCAGTCGGCGCTGGGTGACGTCGTGTTCGTTCAGTTGCCCGATGTGGGCGCCGAGCTCAGTGCCGGCGACTCGTTCGGTGAGGTGGAATCGACGAAGTCGGTGTCCGATCTCTACGCCCCGATCTCGGGCAAGGTGTCCGCGGTCAACGGCGAGCTGGAGAGCACACCGCAGTTGCTCAACTCCGATCCCTACGGCGAAGGATGGTTGCTGGAGCTCCAGGTCGACAGCGCCGACGCCGGCGAACTGGACACGGCGATCGCGGGACTGCTCGACGCTGAGGCGTACCGCGGCACGCTGACCGAATGACGGTTGCTAAGGTCCCGAAAGCGTTGCGTGGCAGGATCCGGGACCGGTCGGGGGATTCGGTAGATCTAGGAGAAGCCGGGATGTCGGGCTTAGGATCCTGCAGGGGTCGGCACACGGCCGACCCGTGCGCGGTACGGTCAAGACATCGGTTATTTCAAGCAGTGGACAGCAGCGCAGTACAGGCGGTAGATCCGAGTGGGCGACCGGCCGAACGGCCCGGTCAGACAACGCCACAGCGGCCAGTGAGGAGCAGCGGGTGACGGGAATGGATAACGACCAGAGTGATGAAGTGACCGTGGAGACCACCTCGGTCTTCCGCGCCGACTTCCTCAACGAACTGGACGCGCCCGCTCAGTCGGGTACCGAGAGTTCGGTGTCCGGGGTGGAGGGCCTCCCGGCGGGCTCGGCGTTGCTGGTCGTCAAACGCGGACCCAACGCCGGTTCCCGCTTCCTGCTGGACCAGGCCATCACTTCCGCCGGCCGGCATCCCGACAGCGACATCTTCCTCGACGACGTGACGGTGAGCCGCCGGCACGCCGAATTCCGTTTGGAAGGCGGCGAGTTCAGCGTCGTCGACGTGGGCAGCCTGAACGGCACCTACGTCAATCGCGAGCCGGTGGACTCCGCCGTGCTGGCCAACGGCGACGAAGTTCAGATCGGCAAGTTCCGTCTGGTATTCCTGACCGGCCCCAAGGGTGACGACGACGGGGGATCCGGGGGCCAGTGACCGCGCCCGATAGCCCTGCGCTCGCCGGGATGTCGATCGGGGCGGTCCTGGACTTGCTGCGACCTGATTTTCCCGACGTCACAATCTCCAAGATTCGATTCTTGGAGGCCGAAGGGCTGGTGACGCCTCAACGCGCGGCGTCGGGTTATCGGAGGTTCACGGCCTACGACTGTGCGCGGCTGCGCTTCATCCTCACCGCGCAACGGGATCACTACCTGCCCCTGAAGGTGATCAGGGCTCAGCTGGACGCGCTGCCCGACGGGGAACTGCCGTCGGTCGGGTCTCCCTACGGCGTACCGCGATTGGTCACGGCCGCCGACGGCGCCGGCTCCGAAGCGGTCTCCGATTCCGTGGCGCCGCCGCGTATCCGGCTCAGTCGCGAAGACCTGCTGGAACGGTCGGGGGTGGACGACCAGCTGCTGACGGCCCTGCTGAAGGCCGGCGTGATCACCACCGGCCCGGCCGGTTTTTTCGACGAACACGCCGTGGTGATTCTTCAATGTGCGCGGGCGCTGGCCGATTACGGCGTCGAACCCAGACATCTGCGGGCGTTCCGTTCCGCGGCCGACCGCCAGTCGGACCTGATCGCCCAGATCGCCGGTCCGCTGGTCAAGGCAGACAAAGCCGGCGCACGCGACCGTGCCGACGACTTGGCGCGAGAGGTGGCCGCGCTGGCAATCACCTTGCACACCTCACTGATCAAGTCCGCCGTCCGCGACGTACTGCACCGCTGAGGACTAGACTTCGTTCGACAGCTGGTATTCGGCGAATTGAGTCACAGCAGCGCGTGCGGAGGGCAGACACAGATGGGTGAAGTTCGTGTTGTCGGCATTCGCGTCGAGCAGCCCCAGAACCAGCCGGTGCTGTTGCTGCGCGAGGCAAACGGTGACCGCTATCTGCCGATCTGGATCGGCCAGTCGGAGGCCGCGGCCATCGCGCTCGAGCAACAGGGGGTGGAGCCACCCCGTCCGCTGACTCACGATCTGATCAGGGATCTCATTGCCGCACTTGGGCATTCGCTCAAAGAGGTGCGCATCGTCGATTTACAGGAAGGCACGTTCTACGCCGACCTGATCTTCGACCGCGACATCAAGGTGTCGGCCCGGCCGTCGGATTCGGTCGCGATCGCCCTGCGGGTCGGTGTCCCGATCTACGTCGAGGAGGACGTTCTCGCCCAGGCCGGCCTGTTGATTCCCGACGAGGGTGACGAAGAGTCCAGCAGTGCCGTCCGTGAGGACGAGGTGGAGAAGTTCAAGGAGTTTCTCGACAGCGTCTCCCCGGACGACTTCAAGGCGACCTGACCGGCATACGCCCGTGTGGACCGGGTACCCCCCGCATGTCACGGATGCGTCTCATATCACACAACGGATTGTCGACACGCCTGGCAGATATCCCCGACTGATCCGGGCGGCAGCCATACTTTGTTGACGAGTTGATGATCGACCACAGCACAGCGGCCACCGAACAGCGTATGCTCTCAAACACTCGAACCTGAGATAACGTGGCTGTTGGGGCAGCCAGTGCCGCAGCTAGTGACAACAGCGCGATCGGCGAGAGGACGCACCGTGAGCGAGCAGCCACGTCAAGGACAGCTGGATCTTGCTGAAAACCCGGCCACCGCGCCGAAAGCCAACAACAGCGCCGCCGAACCTGTCCAGCCCGGGTTGTTCCCGGACGATTCGGTGCCCGACGAACTGGTCGGTTACCGCGGACCGAGTGCCTGTCAGATCGCCGGCATCACCTACCGCCAGCTGGACTACTGGGCCCGCACCTCGTTGGTGGTGCCCTCCATCCGCAGCGCGGCCGGGTCGGGCAGCCAGCGGCTCTACTCGTTCAAAGACATCCTGGTCCTCAAAATCGTCAAACGACTTCTGGACACCGGGATCTCGCTGCACAACATCCGGGTCGCGGTCGACCACCTGCGCCAGCGCGGCGTGCAGGACCTGGCCAACATCACTCTCTTCTCCGACGGCACCAGCGTGTACGAGTGCACCTCGGCCGAAGAGGTCGTGGACCTGCTGCAGGGCGGCCAGGGCGTGTTCGGCATCGCCGTCTCGGGCGCGATGCGCGAGCTGACCGGCGTCATCGCCGACTTCCCGGGTGAGCGCGCCGACGGCGGCGAATCGATCGCGGCACCCGAGGACGAGCTGGCCTCCCGGCGCAAGCACCGCGACCGCAAGATCGGCTAGCTGCCCGGCGGCGTAAACTGGTCTCCGCATCGCCCTCGCGCGGGAGAGTTCCGTGGCCGCCAGCTACGGACGCCGAAGGAGCAATACCTCTCCGTCAACCTCTCAGGCACCCGGACCGCCCGAGACAACGATGCCTCTGGAAAGTGACGGCGACCCATATTGGTCACCGTCCGCCGATGGGGAAAGGCGCCTGCCGCGCCGAATCTCTCAGGCGCCCGATGTGCGGGTGAAGACAGAGGGAGAGGGCCCCGCACTCAGTGGTGCCCTACGTCAGGAGATCTTCGCGTGTCCGACCATTTCACGTTCGCAGACCGGCACATCGGCTTGGACAGCTCGGCCGTCAAGAGAATGCTTGACGTCATCGGCGTCGACTCGCTGGACGAACTGGCCGCCAAGGCAGTGCCCAGCGGCATCCTCGACACACTGACCGCCAGTGGTCTCGCCCCCGGCCTGGACGGCCTCCCGCAGGCCGCCACCGAGGCCGAGGCACTGGCCGAGCTGCGGGCGCTGGCGGACAGCAACACGATCGCCGTGTCGATGATCGGGCAGGGCTACTACGACACGCTCACCCCGCCGGTGCTGCTGCGCAACATCATGGAGAACCCGGCCTGGTACACCGCGTACACCCCGTATCAGCCCGAGATCAGCCAGGGCCGCCTCGAGGCGCTGCTGAACTTCCAGACGATGGTGACCGACCTCACCGGCCTCGAGATCGCCAACGCCTCGATGCTCGATGAGGGCACCGCGGCCGCCGAGGCCATGACACTGATGCACCGGGCCTACCGGGGGCCGGCGAACCGGCTCGCCGTAGACGTCGACGTATTCGCGCAGACCGCCGCGATCCTGGCCACCCGGGCCAAGCCGCTGAACATCGAGATCGTCACCGCCGACCTGCGGGACGGGCTGCCCGACGGCGACTTCTTCGGGGTGATCGCCCAGCTGCCCGGGGCAAGCGGGCGGATCACGGACTGGAGCGCGCTGGTGCGCCAGGCGCACGACCGCGGGGCGCTGGTGGCCATCGGAGCCGACCTGCTGGCCCTGACCTTGCTGCCACCGCCCGGCGAGATCGGCGCCGACGTCGCCTTCGGCACCACCCAACGGTTCGGCGTGCCAATGGGATTCGGCGGCCCGCACGCCGGTTACCTGGCGGTGCACACCAAGCACGCCCGGCAGTTGCCAGGACGCCTGGTCGGGGTGTCCAAAGACGCCGACGGCAATGACGCATACCGCCTGGCATTGCAAACCCGTGAACAGCACATCCGCCGCGACAAGGCCACCAGCAACATCTGTACCGCGCAGGTGCTGCTGGCCGTGATGGCCGCCATGTACGCCAGCTATCACGGCCCCGAGGGTTTGACCGCCATCGCGCGCCGGGTGCACACCCAGGCCGAGACCATCGCCGGCGCCCTGGGCGAGGCGCTGGTGCACGACGACTTCTTCGACACCGTGCTGGCGCACGTGCCGGGCCGCGCCGACGAGGTGGTGGCCGCGGCGAAAGACAGGGGAATCAACCTGTGGCGCGTCGATGCCGACCACGTGTCGATCGCCTGCGACGAAGCCACCACCGACGCTCACGTCGCGGGGGTACTGGACGCGTTCGGCGTGCCGGCCGCTGAGCCGCGGCGAACCGATATCGCAACGCGCACATCGGAATTCCTTACCCATCCGGCCTTCCACCGGTACCGCACCGAGACGTCGATGATGCGCTACCTGCGCACCCTGGCCGACAAGGACATCGCGTTGGACCGCAGCATGATCCCGCTCGGCTCCTGCACCATGAAGCTCAATGCGGCCGCGGAGATGGAGTCCATCACCTGGCCGGAGTTCGGGCGTCAGCACCCGTTCGCCCCGGCGTCCGACACCGTCGGCCTGCGCCAATTGATCGCCGACCTGGAAAGCTGGCTGGTCGCCATCACCGGCTACGACGCCGTCTCGCTGCAACCCAACGCGGGTTCCCAGGGCGAGTACGCGGGGCTGCTGGCAATCCACGACTACCACGCCAGCCGGGGCGAACCGCACCGCGACATCTGCCTGATCCCGTCCAGCGCGCACGGCACCAACGCCGCCTCGGCCGCGCTGGCCGGCATGCGGGTGGTAGTGGTCGGGTGCCACGAGAACGGCGACGTCGACCTCGACGATCTACGGGCCAAGGTCGGTGAACACGCGGACCGGCTGTCGGCGCTGATGATCACCTACCCGTCCACCCACGGCGTCTACGAGCACGACATCGCCGACATCTGCGCGGCCGTGCACGACGCCGGCGGCCAGGTATACGTCGACGGCGCCAACCTGAATGCGCTGGTGGGCCTGGCCCGGCCGGGCAAGTTCGGCGGCGACGTCAGCCACTTGAACCTGCACAAGACGTTCTGCATCCCGCACGGCGGCGGCGGCCCGGGCGTCGGCCCGGTGGCGGTGCGCTCGCACCTGGCGCAGTTTCTGCCCGGCCACCCGCACGCCCCCGAACTTCCCCAGGGGCATCCGGTGTCCGCGGCACCCTACGGGTCAGCGTCGATCCTGCCGATCAGCTGGGCCTACATCCGGATGATGGGCGGGGACGGGCTGCGGGCAGCATCGCTGACCGCGATCGCGTCGGCCAACTACATCGCGCGGCGCCTCGACGAGTACTTCCCGGTGCTCTACACCGGCGAGAACGGGATGGTCGCCCATGAGTGCATCCTGGATCTGCGCGGTATCACCAAGGCCACCGGCGTGACAGTCGACGATGTCGCGAAGCGGTTGGCGGACTACGGCTTTCACGCGCCGACCATGAGCTTCCCGGTGGCCGGCACACTGATGGTGGAGCCCACCGAGAGTGAGAGCCTGGCCGAGGTGGACGCGTTCTGCGAAGCGATGATCGGCATTCGGGGGGAGATCGACCGCGTCGGCTCCGGACAGTGGCCGGTGGACGACAACCCGCTGCGCGGCGCCCCGCACACCGCCGAGTGCCTGGTGGCGTCGGAGTGGAACCACCCGTACACCCGCGAGGAAGCCGCGTACCCGTTGGGCAAGGCATTCCGGCCCAAGGTGTGGCCCCCGGTACGGCGCATCGACGGCGCCTACGGCGACCGCAACCTGGTCTGCTCCTGCCCGCCGGTCGAAGCGTTCGCTTAAGGGGCTTCCAGGCTCAGCCGAAGCGGTCGAGGATGGCCGCGGCGATCTCGCCGGGGGCATCCTCCTGGATGAAGTGATTGGCCGTGGGCAACTCGACCAGCACATGGTCGGGGAACGCCGCCCGCATGTGCGGCAGCGACGGTCCGGGGCGGAACGCGAAATCCTTCATGCCCCAGACGAAAAGGGCGGGCTTGCCGCCGAGCTTGGCCGGCACTTCCCGGCTCAGTCGTTCCAGCAGGGGATGGGCGGCCAGGATCTGCTTGGGCATCTCGGCGACACCTTTGCGCGCAGCGGGGTCCGGCTGCACCGCCCGGTAGTGCTCCATCTCCGCCGGGCTGAGTTTGCGCGTCGTCCCCGCCGGAATCATCTGCTCGACAAAGAAATTCCGTTGCAGGATGGCCCATTGCAGGGGCGGGCTGCCCATCACCCGGCTGAAGATCTTGGTGGTCAACACATCCGTCGGCCAGAACCAGGTGTTGCCCAATACGACACCGCGGATCCGGTCGGCACGCTCGACCGCCACGGCCATGCTGACCGGGCCACCCCAGTCCTGTCCCATCGTCACGAATCCGTCGAGACCCAGGTGGTCGACGAACTCGCCGACGACGCGTGCGTGCTCGTCGACCTTGTACCCGAAGCCGGCCGGTCGCTCGGACAGGCCGAAGCCGAGGTAATCCGGTGCGATGCAACGAAACCGGCCCCGCAGGGCCTTGATGATGTCGCGGTAGAGGAAACTCCAGGTGGGGTTGCCGTGGCAGAACAGGATGGGCGGGCCGTCACCCTCGTCGATGTAGTGGACCCGGCCCCGCGAGCTGTCGAACCAGCGTGACTCGAACGGATACAGCTCGGGATCCGGGGTGAAGTCCACGCTCATCGCTTGATACAGGCCTAACTCAAAAAATTGCTGACCGCGGTGCCCAGATCGGGCCCAGCGGAGGTCGCCAGGTTCTGATAGTTGCCGCCGCTGAGCCGGGCGACCGCTTCCCAGGTGGCCCGGTCCGGGTCCCCGCCGAAGTCGATGACGTTGACCGCCACGGGTCTGGCGGGGTCGGCGCTGTTCTTGATGAAGTCCTGCAGACCGGGGCCGTCCAGACTCTGGTCGGTGTGCGGCCCGGCGGTGATCACCAGAATCGAATTCTCTTGGCCGGCACGGTAGTTGGCCAGCATCTCCTGGTAGATCATGCGCAGTGTGGTGAACGATACCGCCCCGCCGCCGGAGGAATACTGCTTGTCCAGCGCCGCCGCGAGCGCCGCCGAGCGGGGCTGGCCGTTGACCTGGTCGGCCAGCGGCCCGGCCGGCACTTCGGCGCGTCCTTCATGGCCGTCGAACGTCCACAGCCCGATGACCGCCGTGGGCGGCAACGCCTTGATCCGGCCGTCCAGCGCCGCGATGACGTTGGCCAGCCGGGTCTTGCCGCCGCCATCGTCGTTCGGCAGCGACTGGTCGAGCATGATCGTGGCGGCGACACCCGCCGACGGGGTGGCCATGGTGTCGGCCAGCGTGGCGCGCAGGGCGTCGTCGCCGACCGACAAAGTGGCGGGCAGGGCCGCGAAGCTGGTCACCGCGCTGCTCGGCGGCTTGACACCGTTGACCCGGAATCCCGCCTTCGCGAGCTTCGCAAGCTGCTCGGGGGTGTGCATGTACCGCGCGAAGGCGCTGGCGGCGGTGGTCTGTTCCTGCTTCAGCCAGGAGCCACTGAGCAACACCGTCGGGTAGTCGGCCACCGGGACCGGGCCGGGCGGGGTCCAGGATCCCAACTTGCTCTTGGCATCCGAGAGCGACTGGCCGCGCGCGAACAGCTGCTGCTCGGTGGTGACGACCGCGTGAACCGGAGCGGCGGCCACCTCCTCGGCCTTCGAACCCGGCTTCAGCAACGCGTTCATCGCCTCGTTCAGCGAGTCGTCGGGCAGTTTGGGTTGCCCGCTCACCAGGGTGCGTACCGCGGCGCTACCGGCCGTCGGCGGCGCGCCGGCGGGTGCCGACGCCGCGGCGATGGCCTCTCCGGCCAGGAATGACGCATCTCCGTTGCCGGCAACCGGCAGGGCCAGTCGCAGCGACCCCCAGTTCGCCATGGACGTCGGATTCGATTGCAGGCCGGGCAGTGCCGCCCAGTTCTGTTTGGACAGGGGCTGACTGAACTCCGGCCGGATCGCCAGCAAGACCGGCGAGGTCACCAGCGAACGGCTGTCACTGACGATCTTCTGCCCGGCGGCACCGGACAGCCGGGCCGCGGAGATCGAACTTCCCGGAATCCACAGGCCGGGCTGGGCACCCAGCTCGGCCGGCCATTTGCCGATGAAGCCGCTGATGACGGCGTCGGAGTTGGCGGCTTTGACGGTGACGTCGACACAGCGGTCGCCGATGGGGCCCGCCTGCTTGTTATAGCCGTCGGCGAGCTCCTTCACCTGGTCGGCGATCGACGGGTCGGCCAGGACCGCGACGGCGTCCTTGCCGCCCGCGCAGTTCGCGGCGGCCGTGTGCGAACGGTGCGACAGCGCGTCGCCGATGAACTGCCACAGGATCACCCCGGCGACCACCACGACGACGGTGACCAAGGCGACGATGACGCCGATGCTGACACCGCGCCGGCCACCGGCACTGCGGTGTCCACCCTGCCAATCCCGGAGCCCGCGGTGGCTTGCCCGGAACGGCGGCGGTGGGGGAGCCGCCGCCGGGGGCTCTCCGGCCGTCGGCTCGTGGTCGGCCGGCGGCTCCGCGTCGGCCGCGCGGAACCCGAACTCGGGATAGTCATCGCCAACTGGTTGGCCGTACTCGTCTCCGAATGGCCCGGCACCCCAGGGCTCGGGTTCGTCGACATTCTCGTCGAACGGCTCGGGTTCGGGATCGGGCAGGGAATCCCCGGAGTCGGGCTTGCTGTGCCTACCCATGCGGGTGTCTGCGTCCTCTCCTTCGAATCTTGGTCAGGTCGCCGCGGTCAGGTCACGCGCCGGCGCGAGCTTTGAACTCGCGGCGCCGGCGGTGCAGGATCGGCTCGGTGTAGCCGTTGGGCTGCTGACCACCGGCCAGGATCAGCTCCTGGGCGGCCAGGAACGCGATGCTGTCGTCGAAGTTCGGCGCCATCGGCCGGTAGGCCCGGTCACCCTCGTTCTGCTTGTCGACCAGCGGCGCCATCCGTTCCAGGCTGGCCCGCACGTCCTCGCTGGTGATCACGCCGTGGCGCAGCCAGTTGGCCAGCAACTGGCTGGAGATGCGCAGGGTGGCGCGGTCCTCCATGAGCGCGACGTTGTGGATGTCGGGCACCTTCGAGCAACCGACGCCCTGTTCGACCCAGCGCACCACGTAACCCAGGATGGACTGGCAGTTGTTGTCGACCTCTTCGCGGATCTCCTCCGGCGCCCAGGCCAGCTCCTTGGCCAGGGGGATGGTCAACAGCTCGTCGAGGGTGGTCCGCTTCTTGCCGGCGAGTTCGTCCTGGACGGCGCTGACATCCACCTGGTGGTAGTGCATGGCGTGCAGGGTCGCCGCCGTCGGCGACGGCACCCACGCGGTGGTGGCGCCGGCCTTGGGCTGGCCGATCTTCTGCTCCACCATGTCGGCCATCAACTCGGTCATCGCCCACATGCCCTTGCCGATCTGGGCCTTGCCCTTGAACCCGGCGGCCAGACCGGTGTCGACGTTGGCGTCCTCGTAGGCCTTGATCCAGGTGCTGTTCTTCATCGCACCCTTGCGGATCATCGGGCCGGCTTCCATCGACGTGTGGATCTCGTCCCCGGTGCGGTCCAGGAACCCGGTGTTGATGAACACGACGCGGTCGGCGGCGGCTTTGATACACGCCTTCAAGTTGACCGTCGTACGCCGTTCCTCGTCCATGATGCCGACCTTGAGGGTGGCCTGGGGCAATCCGAGCACGTCCTCGACGCGGCTGAACAGCTCGCAGGTGAACGCGACCTCTTCGGGGCCGTGCATCTTCGGCTTCACGATGTACACCGACCCCGTGCGGCTGTTCTGCAGCGGACCGTTGTCGTCGCCGGTGCGCAGCCCGTGGATGGCGATCAGGCCGGTGAACAGCGCGTCCTGGATGCCTTCCGGCACCTCGTTGCCGTCGGCGTCCACGATGGCGTCGTTGGTCATCAGGTGACCGACGTTGCGGACGAACAGCAGGCTGCGTCCGGGCAGCGTCAGCTCCCCGCCGTCGGGGGTGGCGTAGGT
This sequence comes from Mycobacterium sp. Z3061, assembly GCF_031583025.1. NCBI lineage: Bacteria > Bacillati > Actinomycetota > Actinomycetes > Mycobacteriales > Mycobacteriaceae > Mycobacterium > Mycobacterium pumcae. The sequence goes on from NZ_CP134062.1 coordinate 3,510,844, forward strand.
GCGGTCCGGGTTGAGCACGCGGGTGAAGGTCTTGTCGCCCTTGCTCACCTCTTCGGACAGGTCGCCCCGGTTGAGGCCGAGCCAGTTGCGGTAGCCGAGCACCTTGTCGTCGGCGTCGACCGCGGTCACCGAGTCCTCGAAGTCCATGATCGTGGTGATCGCGGACTCCAGGATCACGTCCTTGATGCCGGCCGCGTCGGTCGTACCGATCGGTGACTGGGGGTCGATCAGGATTTCGATGTGCAGGCCGTTGTTGACCAGCAGCACCGACCAGCTGGGCGAGCCCAGCTCACCGGAGTACCCCAGAAACTTCTCCGGGCTGGCCAGGCCGGTCGAGTCGGATCCGAGCGCAACCTGCAACTGGCCGTTGTCGATGCTCACGCCGGTGGCGTCGGCCCAGGAGCCCGACGCGAGCGGCACCGCGCCGTCAAGGAACTTGCGGGCGTAGGCGATGACCTTGTCGCCGCGCACCTTGTTGTAGCCCGAGCCCTTCTCGGCGCCGTCTTCCTCCGAGATGACGTCGGTGCCGTACAAGGCGTCGTACAGCGACCCCCACCGCGCGTTCGCGGCGTTGAGCGCGAACCGCGCGTTGAGCACCGGCACCACCAGCTGCGGACCCGCGGTGCTGGTGATCTCGTCGTCGACGCCGGACGTGGTGATGGTGAAGTCATCCGGTTCCGGCTGCAGGTAGCCGATCTCGGTGAGGAACTGGCGGTAGGCGTCCTGGTCGACCGGGGCGATCACCCGCTGCTTGTGCCACTTGTCGATCTGGGCCTGGAGCTCGTCGCGAGTCGCCAGCAGTTCCTGGTTGCGGGGCGTGAGGTCGGTGACGACTTTGTCGACACCCGCCCAGAAGCTGTCCGGGTCGATACCGGTGCCGGGCAGCGCCTCGTTGTTCACGAAGTCATAGAGCACGCGAGCCACGCGCAGGTTGCCTTCGGTCACCCGATCAGTCATCGTTCTCCTCCGTAATGGCCTTACCGGCCCCTCACCAACCTCGCCGAACCATCTCCGGACCCGCCGACTAGCTACCGTCAGACTACCGATGGGTAGCTCGACGAGCCTAGCCCGGCCGATCCTCAATGCCAGGTCACGGCGCGCTGACAGCTTCGCCCGCAGCAACGCGGCGGGCCATGTGAATCGCTTTCTGGCAACGCGGACACATGGGATTTCGTTCCCTACAGCACTTGTCTGGTACCCGCGGCCGCTCAGATCATACGGGCTTGTTGATCACTCTCGGGGCGCGCGGTCGCGCATGCTGCCGACGAGGTCCTCGACCAGATCCTCCAGCGCCACCAGCGCCACCACCTCCCCGTCATCGGCCGTCACCAGCGCGAGATGGCTGTTGCTGCGGCGCATCCGCGACAGTGCATCGGGCAACCCCAGCGCCTGCGGAATCGTCGGCAGTGGGCGCACCAGCGCCCGGCCGATCACCGTGTGTGGATTGTCACCGAGGGCGAGCACATCCTTGATGTGTAGGTAGCCGATGTAGTTGCCGTCGCGGTCGACCACCGGGAAACGGGAGTAGCCGGTCTGTGCCAAGGCCTCTTCGACCGCACCGATGGTGGGCCCGGAACTCGCCGATGCGACCGGGACCGCGTGCACTTTCGCCAGCGGAACCGCGACATCTCCGACCACCCGGGTGCGCACCCGCAGTGCGCGGGTCAGGCGGACGTGCTCTTCCTTGTCGAGCAGACCTTCGGAGAGCGATTCGGCGATCAACTCCGAGAGCTCCGCGGTGGACACCGTGATGTCGAGTTCGTCTTTGGGTTCCACACCCAGCAGCCGCAGTATCCCGTTCGCGCATTTGTTGTAGAACACGATGACCGGGCGCGCGGCGCGCACATAGGGCAGGTAGGCGGGGACCAACAGCATCGCGGTGCGCTCCGGACCGGCCAGCGCGATGTTCTTGGGCACCATCTCGCCCAGCAGCACGTGCAGCGTCACCACCAGGCCCAACGCCAGGATGAAGGCCAGGGTGTGCACCAGTGCGGGATGAATTCCGGTCAGCTCGAACGCGGACTGCAGCAACGAGGCGACCGCAGGTTCGGCGATCCGCCCGAGCAGCAGCGATGCCACTGTGACACCCAGTTGAGCGCCGGCCAGCATGGCCGGTAGCTGTTCGCCGGCGCGGATGACGGTGACCGCACTGGCCCGGCCCTGCTCGGCGAGCGCTTCCAGGCGGTCGCGGCGGGCCGAGATCATCGCGAACTCGGCGCTGACGAAGAAGGCGTTGAGGGCGATCAAAAATATCGCCAGCAGTGCCGCCACAATCGAGTTCATCGCTCGTCCCTGCTCAATCGGGGCAGTTCCTTGAGCTCCAGCAGGTCCAGCCGGCGCCCGTCCAGCCGCACCACCTTGGCCTCCCAGCGCATCGTTTCGTCGGGCAGACCGTTTCGGTTCAGGGCGGGGAGCTCGACAGTCTCGCCCGCCATCGGGATGTGGCCCAACTGGCGCAGCACCAGACCACCGATCGTCTCGTACGGCCCTTCCGGCGCCCGGTACCCGATCGCGGTCTCCACTTCGTCGATACGAAGCAGGCCCGACACCCGCCAGCCGCTGCCGGAGGCCACCACATCCGGGGTCGCGTCGTCGTGCTCATCGCGCACGTCACCGACGATCTCTTCGATCAGGTCTTCGACCGTGACCATGCCGGCCGTGCCGCCGTACTCGTCCACCACCATCGCGGTCTGCAGCGAGTTGGCGCGGATCTGAGCCATCACCGCATCGCCGTCCAGCGTCGAGGGCACCACCGCGACTGGTTTGACCACCGTCCGCAGCAGGGTGTGCGCCCGCTGCGCGGCCGGCACCTGGAAGGCCTGCTTGACGTGCACGATGCCCACGGTCTCGTCCAGATCGCCCTGCACGACCGGGAACCGGGAGAACCCTGTTGCGGCGACCGCGGCCACCAGGTCGACGACGGTGTCGTCGGTCTGCAGGGCCACGATCTTGGACCGTGGGGTCATCAGCTCCTCGGCCGTTCGGGTGCCGAACTGCAGTGAGCGGCGCATCAGCGACGCGGTGACGTCGTCCAGGGAGCCCCGGCGTGCCGAGGTGCGCACCAGCGAGACCAGTTCCTGGGGAGTGCGCGCCGAGCGCAGTTCTTCGGCCGGCTCGATGCCGAGCCGGCGCACGATCCAGTTCGCCGCCCCGTTGGTCATCCGGATCGCGGGCGTGAACACCACCGAGAACAGCCACTGTGGCAACACCACGGCCCGGGCGGTCCGCAGCGGCCGCGCGACACCCAGGTACTTGGGCACCAGCTCGCCGAACACCATCGACACCGACGTGACCACCACCAGCGCCAACGCCGCGGTGATGGTGTCGGCCAGCTTGTCGGAGACGCCGAGTGCGTCCAACCACGGATGCGGCAGGTTGGCCACTAACGGCTCGGTCAGATAACCGGTGGCCAGGGTGGTGATCGAGATACCCAACTGCGCGCCCGAGAGCTGGAAGGACAGCCTGCGGTGGGCCCGCCGGATCAGCCGGTCCCGGCGGCCGCCACTGCGCGCGTTGGCTTCCACGGCGCTACGGTCCAGGGCGGTAAGGGAGAACTCGGAGGCGACGAAGACCGCGGTGCCGAAGGTCAGCGCCAGGATGGCCAGCACACTGAGCAAGGTGCCGGAGTGGTTCATGGGTCATTCACCAACCGGTGGGCAACGGATGCCCCTCGGCGAAGCCGGCGGCGGACTGCACCCCGACCACCGCCCGCTCATACAGCTCTTCCAGGTTCGCGGCACCCACGTAGGTGCAGGTGCTGCGCACGCCGGAGGTGATGTGGTCGATCAGGTCCTCCACCCCGCCGCGGTCGGGGTCCAGACCCATCCGCGAAGTCGAGATGCCCTCCTCGAAGAGGGCCTTGCGGGCCCGGTCGAACTGGCTTTCGGCGCCGGAGCGGGCGACCACCGCCCGCTTGGACGCCATGCCGTAGCTCTCTTTGTACGGTTGGTTGTCGCGGTCGCGCATCAGGTCGCCCGGGGACTCGTAGGTGCCGGCGAACCACGACCCGATCATCACGTTGGACGCACCGGCGGCCAGCGCCAGGGCCACATCCCTCGGGTGCCGGATACCACCGTCGGCCCACACGTGTCCGCCCAGTTCTCTTGCGGCAGAGGCGCATTCGACTACAGCGGAGAACTGTGGGCGACCCACACCGGTCATCATCCGGGTGGTGCACATCGCACCGGGCCCGACACCGACCTTCACGATGCCGGCGCCGGCCTCGATCAGGTCCCGGGTTCCCTGGGCCGACACCACGTTCCCGGCCACCAGCGGCACACCCAAATTCATCGAGGCGACCATCTTGATCGCCTCCAGCGTCTTGACCTGATGCCCGTGCGCGGTGTCGATGACCAGGACGTCGACACCCGCCTCGGCCAGCGCCTGCGCCTTGGAGGCGACCTCGCCGTTGATGCCGACTGCCGCGCCGACCCGCAGTCGCCCCGTGCTGTCGAGAGCGGGGCTGTAGATCCCGGTGCGGACCGCGGCGGTGCGCGTCAGCACCCCGGCCAGGGTCCCGTCGGTGTGGGTGAGGACCGCCACGCCGATCGGCGCATGCTCGAGGAGATCGAAAACCTTGCGCGGCTCGGTGCCCGCCGGTGCGGTGACGAAATCCGTGACGGCGATGTCGCGCACCCGGGTGAACCGGTCCACGCCCACACACGCCGCTTCGCGGACCAACCCGATGGGGCGGCCCTCGAACACCACCACCGCGACCCCGTGTGCCCGCTTGTGGATCAGCGCGATCGCATCTGACACCGAATCGTCGGGTGCCAGCGTCACCGGGGTGTCGAGCACCAGGTCGCGGCTCTTGACGAACTCCACCGTCTGCTGCACGGCAGGAATGGGCAGATCCTGCGGGACGATCACGATCCCGCCCCGGCGGGCCACCGTCTCGGCCATCCGCTTGCCCGCGACCGCGGTCATGTTGGCGACCACGACCGGGATGGTGGTGCCCGAACCGTCAACCGTCGACAGGTCCACGTCGAACCGCGACGCGACATCGGACCGGTTGGGCACGATGAACACGTCGTTGTAGGTCAGGTCGAATGCCGGGCGGTGCCCGTCCAGGAACTTCATCGTCTCTCGCTAGGCAGGAACTTCGCTTCGGTCTCCACTCCACAGGGTGTGGAACTTTTTGCCCGGTTCCTCGTCGGTGCGCCCGTAGGTGTGCGCGCCGAAGAAATCGCGCAGGCCCTGGGTCAACGCGGCGGGCAGCCGTTCGGTGCGCAACCCGTCGTAGTAGGAGAGCGCCGAGGAGAACCCCGGAATCGGGATACCCAACTGCGTGGCCGTCACCACCACGCGCCGCCAACTGTCGATGGCCGCTTCGATCGCGCTGCGGAAATACGGGGCGACGATCAGCGTCGGCAGGTCGGGGTCCTCGTCGAAGGCTTCCTTGATCCGGTTGAGGAACTTGGCCCGGATGATGCAGCCGCCGCGCCAGATGGTCGCGAGGTCGCCGGGCGTGACTCCCCAGTCGTACTCGGCGCTGCCGGCCTGGATCTGGTTGAAACCCTGGGCGTAGGCGATGATCTTCGACGCGTACAGGGCCTGCCGGACGTCCTCGGTGAATTGCGCTGCATCACCGGGCTTGTCACCGAGATCGCCGGAGGCCAGTCCCGTCGTCGCCTTGCGCTGGGCCACCGAACCCGACAACGCCCGCGCGAACACGGCCTCGGCGATACCGGTGACCGGCACCCCCAGGTCCAGCGCCGACTTGACCGTCCACCGGCCGGTGCCCTTCTGCTCGGCTTCGTCGACGATGACGTCGACGAGCGGCTTGCCGGTCCTGGCGTCGGTCTGGCGCAGCACCTGCGCGGTGATCTCGACCAGGAAGCTGTCCAGGTCGCCTTTGTTCCATTCGTCGAACACCTCGGCGATCTCACCCGCCGACTTGCCCAGCCCGTCGCGCAGCAACTGGTAGGCCTCACCGATCAACTGCATGTCGGAGTACTCGATGCCGTTGTGCACCATCTTGACGAAGTGACCCGCGCCGTCGGGTCCGATGTGCGTGCAGCAGGGCACGCCGTCGACGTGCGCCGAGATCTCCTCGAGGAGCGGGCCGAGCGACTCGTAGGACTCGGCGGGGCCGCCCGGCATGATCGACGGGCCGTTCAGCGCCCCCTCCTCGCCACCGGAGATGCCGGCGCCGACGAAGTGCAGGCCGCGCTCGCGGATCGCCTTCTCCCGACGGATCGTGTCGGTGTAGAGAGCGTTGCCGCCGTCGATGATGATGTCGCCCTCTTCCATGGCGTCGGCGAGCTCGTTGATGACGGCATCGGTGGGGTCGCCCGCCTTGACCATGATGATGACCCGGCGCGGCTTTTCCAGTGCCGCAAGAAATTCCGGGATCGTCTCACTTCGCACGAAGTTGCCATCAGAGCCGTGCTCGTCCAGCAGCGCGTCGGTCTTGGCCACCGACCGGTTGTGCAGCGCCACGGTGTAGCCGTGCCTGGCGAAGTTGCGGGCCAGGTTCGAGCCCATCACGGCCAGCCCGGTCACCCCGATCTGTGCGGTCGCAGTCTTCGAATCCGACGAACTCATGTCCTGCCTCTCAGTCGGGCCCAGCGGTTCAGGAAACCTGGGAAATACTGTCGCACAACGGCCGCGCCGGCGTTCCCCGGCATTCCAGGGCGCCCGGCCCGGTGCCTACGCGGTGACCAACCGGTGCAGCTCCGTCAGCCACGGTACGGCCAGCGCGATGGTGGGCACCACCAGCACCGCCGCCGCGGTCAGATAGGCGCCCGCGGACAGCAGCGGGCTGTTGCCCCGGCCGGACAACCGCCGGACCCGCACCACGGTGCTGGGGCCTCCCGCGGCCAGTGCGCCGGACGGAGCGCGACCGGAGGCACAGGCCACCAGGGCGCGGGCCAGGGGAGTGCGCCCCACCGTGCGGACCGCGGCGTCATCGGCCAGCAACTCCACCAGCAACTGCACCGCACCCAGGGCGTTGGCGCTGCGCACCAGGCGCGGGAATGCGGCGTGCACGGCCGTGAACGCTTCCAGCACCAGATCGTGGCGGGCCCGCAGATGAGCCCGCTCATGCGACAGAATGGCCGCGACTTCGGTGTCGGCCAGCGTGGCCAGCGCCCCCTCGCTGACCACCACCCGGCTGCGCACCCCGGGCAGGCAGTAGGCCAGCGGCTGCTTGACGTCCAACACCCGCAGGTCGCGGGTGCGGGCGCACGGTTGGCTGCGCGCGGAATCGTGGCCCACCCCGACCAGATCGACGACCATCCGGTGGTGCGCCCGGCGCCGCCGGTTCGCGATGGCCACCCGCACCACGGCCACCATCAGCCGCGCCCCGACCAGCACGGTCAACGCGAAGACGGTGACGTAGGCCGCCCACAGCGGCCACCCCAGGCGACTCTCGGCGTCGACGATGCCGGCCGTCGGCCGCCCGTCCGGGCCGGGCATCAGCAGCCGGCTGGCGATGGCGATACCCGCACTGAAAGTGGACAGGACGGCGGCGAGAGCAACGGCCTGCCAGAGCACCATCGCGGCCCGGGGAGCGCGTAGTGGCCACTTCGCCCGTGCCAGTGCCGCCGGTGTAGGGCCAGCCAGCAGCACCGCAAGGATGGTGAAGGCCAGCGCACACACGCTGATAGTCTCCCTCAGTCGTCGGCCGGAGGTCCAGCAGATAGCGAATTGCGTTGGTTGGCTTCCAATTCGGCGAGGGCGCGGCGCAGTGCATCGGCCTCGTCCGCGCCGACCCGCTCGACGAAGTGCACCAGCGCCGCCTGCCGGCCGCCGGAGTCTTCGGCCTGGGCGAGCGCGTCGACCATCAGACCGGCCACCAGTTCATCGCGGCCGTGCACCGGCGCATAGCGGTGAGCCCTGTCGTCGCGGAGTTGGGACACCAAGTTCTTCTTCGCCAGCCGCTGCAGCACGGTCATGACGGTCGTATAGGCAAGGTCGCGGTGCGCCGACAACGCCTCGTGGACTTGGCGGACGGTCTGCGGCTCCGCCGTCGACCACAGATGGTCCATCACGGCGCGTTCTAAATCCCCCAGCCGCGTCAGCTTGGCCATAGTTCATCTCCTGAGCGTTGAATCAAGCGTACTCCGGCTTACTACCGAGTGTCGTACCCAGTGGGTTGCTCTCTCACCCCACTAGTCGCTCGCCGGGAGCGGAACGTCATGGTGACGGTCATCACATCCACCGATCAGATCGACCGTGGGCCACCCGGCACTCGCCGAATCAGCAGCGATCTACCCGGGCAGACCATCGACGCCGGCCGCGCCCTCAACGCCCGGTTGACCGGGACCGCCAACGTTGCCACTCGCAGCTTCACCAAGACCCCCGGCGCCCCCGCTGCCGGGGCTGCCGGGGCTGCCAGCGCCGCCCCCCGCGCCGGCGGTGCCACCCAAGCCCGCGGCCCCCGATTGACCGAAGAGACCGCCGGCGCCGCCCTGGCCGCCAGCGCCGCCGTCGCCGCCGTCGCCCCCGTTTCCGCCCGTCCCGCCGGCTCCGCCGTTGCCGCCGACACCAGGATGGTCGGGCCTCCCGAATCCCCCGATGGCGCCGGTGCCACCAGTGCCACCGGAGGCGCCGGTTCCGCCCGAACCGGCGCCGCCACCGATGCCACCGATGCCGCCATTGCCGAAGAGCAGTCCGCCGTGACCACCGGCACCGCCCGCGCCACCGGAACCGCCGCGCGCGCCGGCAGCTCCCACGCCGCCGGTCCCGCCGGCTCCTCCGGCGCCGCCGGTGTCGGTGCTTCCTAATCCGCCGGTGCCACCCGTGCCCCCGGCAGCTCCCAAGCCGCCGGTTCCGCCGGTGCCGCCCGTCCCGCCGGGACCCCCTCTCCCCACGACGTCGGGCGGACCGCCCAGCCCACCAAGGCCGCCCGCCCCGCCGGGGGCGCCGACTCCGCCGGCGCCCCCGTTGCCGCCGTTACCTCCTTGAACGCTCTCCGCGCTACTGGCGCCGCCGGTGCCGCCGATTCCGCCCGGCTGGCCGATACTGGTTCCGTTAGAGCCCGGTCCGCCGGGTGCGCCGGCCGGGCCGTTGCCTCCGTTAGTGCCCGGTGCCGCCGGGCTGAGCAGCGGCGGGCTGGGGTTGATGCCGTCGGCGCCCGCAGCGCCGGCACCGCCAGCTCCGCCGGCCCCGCCTTGGCCCCAGCAGACCGCTCCACCGCCCGAGCCGCCCTTACCGCCGAAACCTCCTGCCAGGACGGCGTTTCCACCGTTTCCTCCGGCGCCGCCGTCGCCGCGCAACAGACCGCCCGCACCTCCGTTGCCGCCGGCCGCGCCGGGCGCGCCCTGGCCCCCGGATCCGCCGTTGCCCAACAGCCCGGCAGCACCACCGTTGCCGCCGGCGCCGTGACCAGCGCCGCCCGAGCCGCCGTTGCCGCCGTTGCCGAACAGCAGGCCGCCGGGCCCGCCGTCTTGGCCAGTCCCTGGTGCCCCGTCGGTGCCGTTGCCGATCAACGGCCGCCCCAGGAGCGTCTGGGTGGGCGCATTGACAATGGCGAGTAGATCCTGTTCCAGGATTTGCAGCGGCGAGGTGCTGGCGGCTTCGCTGCCCGCGTATGCGCTGCCGGCGGCCGTCAGGGTGTCGACGAATTGCTGGTGGAATGCCGCCAGTCGGGCACCCACCGCCTGGTATGCCTGCCCGTGCTCGGTGAAAGCCGCAGCGATCGCGGCGGACACACTGTCCTCGGCCGCCGCCACCACCTGCGTAGTCGCGCCCGCCGCCGACGTTCGCGCGGCCTCCAGACCCGCCCCGATTCCAGCCGCATCCGTGGCCGCGGCAACCAATGCCTCTGTTGAGACCAGCAGCGACGCAGCAGCCATAGCGACCATCCCTCTCGAGCCCGAAACTGGGGGATCTGGTGTTAAGGCCGTCAGATTACTCGGGATCCACGGCACGCATTACCGTGTTCGCAGTCTTGCAAAATTAGGGCAGCCTTGCCTATGCTGAATTCGGTCGAGCGAAGACGGCCGCGGAGAGTCCTGAGGGCTGCAGCGACCCCGCGCCTCCTCGATCGGCGAGCCCCGTGCCACGCGTACGGGGCTCGCCTGTTTTCCGGGACCGGTCCGCCCATGGTGTAGACACAAGACGTGTCATCAGTGCCTGATCAGGAATTCGTCGCACCCTTCGACAGCGAGTTGGGTCTGCAGTTCACCGAACTGACCCCCGACGGCGCCCGCGCGCAACTCGAGGTCAAGCCGAAACTGCTGCAGCCGATGGGCATCGTGCACGGCGGCGTCTACTGCTCGATGATCGAGAGCATGGCCAGCGTGGCCGCCTACACCTGGTTCAACACCAACGGCGCCGGCGGAAACGTGGTCGGCGTCAACAACAGCACCGACTTCCTGCGCGCCATCAAGTCGGGAACCGTGTACGGCAAGGCCGAGCCCATCCACCGTGGCCGCCTGCAGCAGCTCTGGCTGGTCACCATCACCGACGACGACGACCGCGTGGTGGCGCGGGGCCAGGTGCGCCTGCAGAACCTGGGAGCCTGACAGCGGCTCCCCGGTCCGGCTAGCTGGCTTTTCGTGTGACGGCCCCGGAACTCTGCGCCTCGGCGGCCGCCTCGGCGAGTTGTTCCAGGCGCGTTCGCGCGAACGCCTGCTGGTCGGTGATGGTCAGCTGGCCGCGCCGGGTGCTCAGGAAGGTCACGATCCACGACAGCAACGTGGCGACCTTGGTCTTGAAACCGACCAGGTAGACCAGGTGCAGCACCAGCCACATCAGCCACGCGATGAACCCACTGAATTCGAGCGGACCGATCTTGGCGACCGCAGAGAACCGCGACACCGTAGCCATCGAGCCTTTGTCGAAGTACTGGAACGGCTCCCGCTCGGCCGGGTCGGCGCCCTTGAGTTCGGCCTTGATGTTGTTGGCGACGTACTTGCCGCCCTGGATGGCGCCCTGCGCCACGCCGGGCACACCCTCGACCGCAGCCATGTCGCCGACCACGAAGACGTTGGGATGGCCCGGGATGGACAGGTCAGGAAGCACCTGCACCCGGCCGGCCCGGTCCAATTCGACGTCGGACTGCTCGGCGAGGTCGCGGCCCAGCCGGCTGGCGGCCACGCCGGCCGACCACACCTTGCACGCCGATTCGATCCGTCGCTCGGTGCCGTCGGCGTCCTTGACCGTGATGCCGTTGCGGTCCACGTCGGTGACCATCGCACCCAGTTGGATCTCCACGCCCAGCTTCTCCAGCCGCGCGGCGGCCCGCTCGCCCAGCTTCTCACCGAACGGCGGCAACACGGCCGGCGCGGCATCGAGCAGGATCACCCGTGCCCGCGTCGAATCAATATGCCGGAAGGCGCCTTTCAGGGTGTGCTCGGCCAATTCGGCGATCTGCCCGGCCATTTCGACACCGGTGGGACCGGCGCCGACCACGGTGAAGGTGAGCAGCTTGGCTCGCCGTTCCGGGTCGCTGGACCGTTCCGCCTGTTCGAAAGCGCTCAAGATCCGGCCGCGGAGTTCCAGGGCGTCGTCGATGGTCTTCATGCCGGGGGCGAATTCGGCGAACTGGTCGTTGCCGAAGTAGGACTGGCCGGCTCCGGCCGCGACGATCAGGCTGTCGTACGGGCTCTCGTAGGTGTGGCCGAGCAACTCCGAGACGACGACTTTGCGAGTCAGGTCGATGTGCGTGACATTGCCCAGCAGCACCTGAACATTGCGCTGCTTGCGCAGGATGACACGGGTGGTCGGCGCGATCTCACCCTCGGAGATGATCCCGGTGGCCACCTGATACAGCAAAGGCTGGAACAGGTGGTGCGTGGTGCGCGCGATCAACTTGATGTCGACGTCGGCATGCTTGAGCTTCTTTGCCGCGGTGAGTCCGCCGAACCCCGATCCGATGATCACGACACGATGCCGTTGACGCGGTTCAGCTGTGGGTTCTTGTTGGGGGCTCATCTCTCGCTGCTCCTGACGGGGTCTCCTTGGACGGGCGACTGCAGTTAGCTAATACCCAAAGCCTAGTCAACCCACCCGCACAAACCCAACCACGAGCCTGTGTAATTAGCCACACTCAGCGAATTGCGTTCTGTGGCCGGGCTTTCGCTAGCCGCCGAGCAGCGGGCGCAGCGTCTCGGCGACGCTGGTGATGACGCCAGGGATGTGCCCGCCGGGGATGTTGATGATGGCGCCGTCCAGGCCGGCGGCCAGCACTTTGGCCTCCACCTGGTCGGCTATCGCGGCGGGGCTCCCGATCGCCATGCGAGCCGTCAGATTCTCGGGCAGTTGTTCGGGTTTCGCATTCTCGTCGACCATGACCGTCAGCATCATGCTGGTCTCCAGCGTGGCCGGGTCCCGGTCCACCTCCGCGCAGCGCGCCTTGACGGCGTCCATCTTCCGGGGCAGTTCGTCGAACGCCGCGACGATGTTCAGGTGGTCGGCGTAACGCGCGGCGATACCGAACGTCTTCTTCTCGCCCCCACCCCCGATCAGCACCGGAATGCGTTCGCGGAAGCGCGGTTCGGCCATCGCCGACTCGGCGGAGTACCACTGCCCGGAGAACGTCGGCCGCTCGCCCCTGATCATCGGGTCGATGATCTGCATGGCCTCCTCGAGCCGATTGAAACGGTCGGTGAAGGTGCCGAACTCGAAACCCAGTTGCCGGTGTTCGAGCTCGTACCAGCCGGCCCCGATACCCAGCACCGCGCGGCCGGCGCTGACGACATCCAGGGTGGTGATCACCTTGGCCAGCAGAGTCGGGTTGCGATAGGTGTTGCCGGTCACCAGCGTGCCCAGTTGCATCCGCTCGGTCGCGGTGGCCAACGCGCCCAGCGCCGTATACGCCTCCAGCATCGGCTGATCCGGGGTACCCAGCATCGGCAGTTGATAGAAGTGGTCCATCACGAAAAGCGAGTCGTAGCCTGCTGCTTCGGCTTCGCGCGCTTGCGCGATGACGGTGGGGAACAGGTTCTCTACGCCGGTTCCGTACGAGAAATTGGGGATCTGGAATCCAAGCCGAATAGCCACGGCTTCTACCGTAGCGTCCGGCCGCAGACCCGGTTCAGGCGAACTGAGCGAGCGCGCCGTGACTGACGTGCAGCGTCTGACCGGTGATGTGGCGCGCCGCCGGAGTGGTCAGGAACAGCGACAGCCGGGCGACCTCCGCCGCCACCGGCGCCGGTGTGCGCGACAGGCCGTCGTACCCGGCCTGGACACTGCGGCCGGTTGCCACCGCGTTGACCGTGATGCCGCGGGTGCCGTAGACCTCGGCCTGCCCCGTGACCCAGCTGGACACGGCGGCCTTGATCGAGGCGTCGACGCTGCCGGCCGGCGGGTTCTCGGCCAGCACGGTGATGATGTGGCCGCCGGAGCGCAGGTGATCGCCCACGCACTGCACCGTCAGGACTGCGGACAGCAGGGTCGCGTCCAGCGTCCGGCGCCATGCGGTGGCCGTGTCGGACAGCGAATACGTGCGCGGGTCACCGGCGTCCCAGGTGGGAGCGGGGATGTTGACGATGGTGTCGAGGTGGTGCGGGAACAACGCCCGGGCCTCCTGGAGGCTGGCCGGGTCGGTGGTATCGCAGACGATCGCGTCGACGTCGAGTTCCTTGGCGACGACCTCGAGGTCGCCGCCGCGGGCACCCACCAAAGTGACCTTGTGCCCGTCGTCACGGAAACTCTCGGCTACCGCACGTCCCAGATCGGTGTCTCCACCGGTGACCACAACCTCCACTGCCACGACCTCCTCGTGCTATGGCGTCAGCGCGGTCCATGTTACTGGACAGTAGCTATTCGACGAAACCACGCGCCGCGGCGGCGCGCTGATCAATTGCATAACTATTCGACCGCGCCGTCGCGGCGCTAGGTTTGATCGATGCGTCGTACTCAGGTGCTGGCCGCTTTTGTGGCGGCGTTGCTGGTCGGCAGCCTGACGGCGTGTAGTTCGGGGTCCCGGCAGGGGCAGGACTCGCACTCGATTGTGGTATTCGCCGCCGCTTCGCTGAAGCAGGTCTTCACCTCGATCGGCGAGCGGTTCAAGGCGGACAACCCGGGTGCGACGGTGACGTTCAATTTCGCGGGGTCCTCGGAGTTGGCGACGCAACTGACCCAGGGCGCCACCGCCGACGTCTTCGCCTCCGCGGACACCGCGCAGATGGACCAGGTGGCTCAGGCGGGAATGCTGGCCGGTGCCGCGACCGACTTCGCCGCCAACACCCTGGTCATCGTCACAGCCCCGGGCAACCCGAAGAACGTCGGCTCCTTCGCCGACCTCACCCGTCCGGGGCTCAGCGTGGTGGTGTGCCAACGCCTGGTGCCGTGCGGTTCTGCCACCCACCGCATCGAGGACGCCAGCGGAGTGCGGCTGCACCCGGTCAGCGAAGAACCGAGCGTCAGCGACGCCCTGAATAAAGTGACCACCGGGCAGGCCGATGCCGCACTGGTCTATGTCACCGACGCATCGAACGCCGGAAGCAAGGTGACGACCGTCAAGTTCCCGGAGGCCGCGCAAGCGGTGAACGTCTATCCGATCGCGGTACTCAAGAAGGCCCCGCAGGCCGCGCTGGCGCAGAAGTTCCAGGCTGCGGTCACAGGTCCGGCCGGACGGGAAATCCTCGACCGGGCCGGCTTCGCCAAGCCCTGACCCCGATGCGCCCGCCCTCCCACCTACCTCGCTGGGTCTATCTGCCGGCCGCGGTGGGGGCGCTGTTCGTCGGCCTCCCGCTGCTGGCCGTCGCGATCAAGGTCGACTGGCCGCACTTCTGGTCGCTGATCAGCAGTGAATCCGCGACCACGGCCTTGCTGCTGAGCCTGAGAACCGCCGCGGCCAGCACGCTGCTGTGCGTGCTGGTCGGGGTTCCGATGGCACTGGTGCTGGCCCGTAGCGGGCTGTGGCTGGTCCGAGCGCTGCGGCCGGTGATCCTGCTGCCCCTGGTACTGCCGCCGGTGGTCGGCGGCATCGCGCTGCTCTATGCCTTCGGCCGACTCGGGCTGATCGGGCGCTACCTCGAAGGGGCGGGCATCAGCATCGCCTTCACCACCACGGCGGTCGTGCTGGCGCAGACGTTCGTCTCGCTGCCGTTTCTGGTGATCTCCCTGGAAGGCGCGGCACGCAGCGCGGGGGCCGACTACGAAGTGGTGGCGGCGACGCTCGGAGCGCGGCCGACCGCGATCTGGTGGCGGGTCACCCTGCCGCTGCTGGCGCCGGGCCTGGCCTCCGGAGCGGTGCTGGCGTTCGCCAGGTCGCTGGGGGAGTTCGGTGCGACGCTGACGTTCGCCGGGTCCCTGCAGGGCGTGACCCGCACCCTGCCGCTGGAGATCTACCTGCAGCGGGTCGGGGACCCGGACGCGGCGGTGGCTCTGTCGCTGCTGTTGGTGGCGGTGGCCGCCGTGGTGGTGCTGGGACTGGGTGCGCGCCGGCTCACCGGAACCGACGCGCGATGAGTGACCTGCACCTGCGCGCGGTGCTGAGCGACCGGGGACTGGACGTGGAGTTCTCGGCGGCCGCCGGTGAGGTGCTGGCCGTGCTCGGCCCCAACGGCGCGGGCAAGTCGACGGCTCTGCACGTCATCGCCGGGCTGCTGCGGCCGGACTCCGGCGTGGTGCGGCTGGGTTCGCGGGTGCTGACCGATACCTCGGCCGGGATACAGGTGGCCACCCATGACCGGCGGGTGGGGTTGCTGCTGCAAGACTCGCTGTTGTTTCCGCACCTGCGCGTGGCCGCGAACGTGGCATTCGGGCCGCGCAGTCGTCGCGGCATGTTTTCGTCCGGCCCGGCGCGGGAGGCTGCGCTGCGCTGGCTGCGGGAAGTCGGTGCCGAGGATCTGGCCGACCGCAGGCCGCGCCGGCTGTCCGGAGGTCAGGCCCAGCGCGTGGCCATCGCGCGGGCACTGGCCGCCGAACCGGAAGCGTTGCTGCTCGACGAACCGCTGACGGGGCTTGATGTAGCGGCGGCGGCGTCGATCCGCGCGGTGCTGCGCGACGTGGTCAGTCGCACCGGCTGCGCGGTCATCCTGATCACCCATGACCTACTGGATGTGTTCGCCCTGGCCGATCGGGTGCTGGTGCTCGAGTCCGGAAAGGTCGCCGAAATCGGACCGGTCGCAGACGTGCTGGCGGCGCCGAGGAGTCATTTCGGCGCCCGGATCGCGGGCGTCAACCTGGTCGTGGGGACCATCGGCCCCGATGGCGCGCTGCACAGCCGGTCGGGGCAGCGCTGGCACGGGAGCGCCGCGGTACGGTTCGCGGCAGGTCAGCGGGCGGTTGCGGTGTTCGCGCCGGCGAGTGTGTCCGTCTACTCCGAGCCGCCGCACGGCAGTCCACGCAACACTGTCGAGGTGACGGTGGCGGAGCTGGACACCCGTGGCGCGGCGGTCCTGGTACGCGGGGGAGACCAGGCGGACGGAGCGCCCGGCCTGGCCGCCAGCATCACTGTCGAGGCCGCGGCAGAGCTGCAGCTCGCCCCGGGCGACCGGGTGTGGTTCAGCGTGAAAGCCGCCGAGGTGTCACTGCATCCGGCGCCCGAACGACGCGCGAGGTGCTGACTTTCTCGCAGACATACCTTTCGCGAAAGCCAGGCCTTCCTTGCTTCGGGGCGCTGACACGGTAGGTTCGTCGCCATGTACCAGGTGGACCCGAACCCGTCACGCCGCAAGGGATTAGTGGCGTCGCTGGCCATTGCCGCGGCGACCGCCGTCACCATTGCGTTGCCGGCAACTGCCCTCGCCGACCCCGAGCCGGTGCCGTCGCCGACTCCCACCGTCGCGCCGCCTGCGTCGCCTACTCCGGCATCCCCGGCACCGGCCGCGGGGGCCCCTGCGGCCACCCCCAGCCCGTCGGCCTCGCCCGCGCCCGGCGCCAGCCCGACGCCGACCCCTCAGCCTGCGCCGGGTGACCCCAACGCGGCACCACCGCCGGCCGACCCCAACGCACCACCGCCGCCGGACCCGAACGCGGTGGAAGCCGGACGGGTGACCAACGCCATCGGCGGGTTCAGCTTCATCGTTCCGCCTGGCTGGGTGGAGTCCGACGCGTCCCACCTGGACTACGGCTCCGCGCTGCTGAGTAAGGCGGCAGGTGAGGCTCCGATGCCTGGACAGCCGCAGCCCGTGGCCAACGACACCCGCATCGTGCTGGGCCGGCTGGACCAGAAGCTCTACGCGAGCGCCGAGGCCACCAACCCCAAGGCTGCCGTGCGGCTGGGATCGGACATGGGCGAGTTCTTCATGCCGTACCCCGGCACCCGGGTCAACCAGGAGACCGTGCCGCTCAACGCCAACGGCGTCTCGGGCAGCGCGTCGTACTACGAAGTGAAATTCAGCGACACCAGCAAGCCGAATGGGCAGATCTGGACCGGTGTGGTCGGCACCCCGGCCGGCGCGACGCCTGCCGCCGGACCGCCGCAGCGGTGGTTCGTGGTGTGGCTGGGCACATCGAACAACCCGGTGGACAAGAATGCGGCCAAGGCGCTGGCCGAGTCGATCCGACCCTGGGCGCCTCCGGCGGCCCCGCCTCCGGAAGCGGTCCCGGGTGCTCCGGCGCCTGCGCCGGCAGTGCCCGCCGAGCCTGGTGCCCCGGCCCCGGCTCCCGCTCAGGCTCCGGCCGCCGGAACTCCGGCGTCCACCCAGCCGCGCGGTAATCAACCGGCTTGACCGGCGTTGTTTGAGCGTCGGCACCAAATCGACACTCCATTTGTTACGCGGAGGGCGTATACCGATAGCACGGTCCGGTGATTGAGCTGGGCCTGCCAGCGGAGAGGAACCCCTGATGGACGTCGTCGCAAGCACCGAATTTCTCGCTCGCTCAACCACACTGACCAGCGTGGGCTGGATCGGCTACATCATCATCGGCGCGCTGGCGGGCTGGATCGCCGGCAAGATCGTCAAAGGCGCCGGATCAGGCATTCTGATGAACATCGTGATCGGCATCGTCGGTGCCTTGATCGGCGGTTTCCTGCTCAGCTTCGCCTTCGACACCGCTTCGGGCGGCTGGTGGTTCACCTTCTTCACCGCGATCCTGGGTTCGGTGATCCTGCTCTGGCTCGTGGGCATGGTGCAGCGGCGCTGAATTCGCGGTTTACCGCACCCGCACCGGGTATTACTGCCAAGTCCCCTCGACAAGTTAATACCCGAAGGAGCTGGTCATGATCCTGCACATCATCGGAATGATCGTTCTTGGGCTGATCGTCGGGCTGATTGCGCGACTCATCGTGCCAGGTAGGCAACCGATGGGCTGGATTGCCACCGCACTGCTCGGCATCGTCGGCGCCTATGTCGGCGGCACCCTGGGCAGCGTGGTCTTCCCGCCGCACCAGTTCACCATCACTCCGCCCATCAACCACTCGTTCCTCGGAGCGCTGGTCGGCGCGGTACTTCTCCTGCTGATCTACAAATTCGCCACGTCGCGCACCCGGACTCTGTAGCGGCGGGGCACGTCGCGGCATGATGGGGTGATGTCCGCCCGAACCATGACCGCCTGGCAGGTGCGTCAGCCCGGGCCGATGACGAGCAGGCCGCTGGAACGGGTCACGACTGAGGTCCCGCGGCCGGGTCCAGCCGAATTGCTGGTTGCGGTGTTGGCCTGCGGGGTCTGCCGCACCGACCTGCACGTCACCGAAGGCGACCTTCCTGTCCACCGGGACCGGGTGACTCCGGGTCACGAGGTGGTCGGGGAGGTCGTCGAGGTCGGCGCCGATGCCGGCGACGAGTTCCGCGTCGGCGACCGGGTAGGGATCGCCTGGCTGCGCCACACCTGTGGGGTGTGCAAGTACTGCCGCCGCGGCGACGAGAACCTGTGCCCGCAGTCCCGTTACACCGGCTGGGACGCCGACGGTGGTTACGCCGAATTCACCACGGTGCCCGCGGCTTTCGCGCACCCCCTGCCGGCCGGCTACAGCAACAGCGAGCTGGCGCCGTTGCTGTGCGCCGGCATCATCGGTTATCGATCGCTGTTGCGGGCCGAGCTACCCGCCGGTGGCCGCCTGGGCTTGTACGGTTTCGGCGGCAGCGCGCATATCACGGCGCAGGTCGCGCTGGCCCAGGGCGCGGAGGTGCACGTGATGACCCGCGGTGCCCGGGCTCGTGAGCTGGCGCTGGAACTGGGGGCGGCTTCGGCGCAGGGCGCCGCCGATCCGCCGCCGGTGCCGCTGGACGCGGCGATCCTGTTCGCGCCGGTCGGTGACCTGGTGTTACCGGCGATGGAAGCCCTCGACCGCGGCGGCACGCTCGCGGTCGCGGGAATTCATCTCAGCGACATCCCGACGCTGAACTACCAGCGGCATCTGTTCCAGGAGCGTCAGATCCGGTCGGTCACGTCCAACACCAGGGCCGACGCCCGCGCCTTCCTGGACTTCGCCGCCGCGCATCACATCGAGGTCACCACTCCGGAATACCCGCTGGCCGAGGCCGATCGCGCGCTGACCGACCTGAGCACCGGCGAAATCGCGGGTGCCGCGGTGCTGCTGGTGTAGGTCGGGCCCTAGGCCGACAGGTGCCAGACCAGCGCTGCGGCCAGGGCGCCGACGCCGTTCAGCGACCAGTGCAGCGCGATGGGCGCGATCAGGCTGCCGCTGCGCCGGCGTAGCCAGCTGAAGACAAACCCGGCAGCGCCGGTGGCCAGCACGGCCATCGTCACGCCCGCCAGCATGCCGAAGACTCCGCCGCCAAACAGCCGGGTGAATCCGACGTTGTTGCTGGTCAGACCTAGCGAAGTGGCGATGTGCCACAGGCCGAACAGCAGCGACCCGGCCAG
This sequence comes from Mycobacterium sp. Z3061, assembly GCF_031583025.1. Classification (NCBI taxonomy): domain Bacteria; kingdom Bacillati; phylum Actinomycetota; class Actinomycetes; order Mycobacteriales; family Mycobacteriaceae; genus Mycobacterium; species Mycobacterium pumcae. The sequence continues at coordinate 3,530,515 of NZ_CP134062.1, forward strand.
CGCAACTCCGCGGAAACCCCAGGCCCGGTGCAGCGCTCCGTGCAGCACGCCGCGGAACACCAGTTCCTCGGGGATGACGGTCTGCAAAGGGATGATGACCATCGAGGCGATCAGGGCGCCGGAGATGGTCGCGTAGTGGTTGTTCAGGAACATAGGGCGAGTGACCGGCAGGGCCACACCGACCGCGATCACCGACACCACGAGCGCCACCGCGGCCAGCGCGTAGAACAGGCCGGACTTCCAGTGCTCGCGACCGAGACCGAGGTCCGCCCAGTCCAGCCCGCGCCAGCGGACCAGGACCACCAGGCCGATCGCCGCCAGCGGGACTGTCGCGATGCTCGCCCACGCCGTGGTGAAGTGGGCGACCAGGTTGGTCAGCACCAGGACGGCGACCACCACGGCGATGTCGGCATGGAGGCGCAGCCGGTTCGCGGTCGGCAGGGCTTGGGTTTGGTCGGGCATCCCCGCGAGTCTACCTGCGGGTCCGCTGCGCGACCTCGGCCTTGATTTCAGCTGAGAGCGCACCGGCCACCGCCAGCCGGGGCAGCAATTCGGGCTCCGACATCCGCGCACGGAAGACCAGCCCGATCGTCACGTCGTGGTCGGGACGATGTTCGACGGTGATCTCATCGCCCGCGCGGACGGGCCCCGGGGAGATGACGCGCAGGTAGGCGCCCGGGACGCCGGCCTGGGTGAAGGTCTTGATCCAGCCGCGCTGCTCGAGCATCGCCGCAAAGGTCCGGCACGGCGTCCGGGGCGCGGAGACTTCCAGGACCGGACCGTCGGTGCCGATGCGCCAGCGTTCGCCGATCCGCGCTCCGGTGACGTCGACGCCCTCGGTGGTGAGGTTTTCACCGAACATGCCGTCGGTGAGGGTGCGGTTCAGCCGGGCTTCCCAGTCGTCGAGGTCTTCCCGCGCGTAGACGTAGACAGCCTGATCGTCGCCGCCATGGAACTTGGGGTTGCCGATCGCGTCACCGGCCAGGCCGCTGCCCGTCTTGCCCGGTGCCTGGACCATGACGGCCCCGGCGGTGGAGACCTTGTAGATGCCGGTGACCTTCGACCGCGCTCGCGGGTCGGGATTGGGCCGGGCCGCGGCGACGTTGACAGATCGCACATTCGGCATCTGGTCAGGGTAACCGGGTGTCGGGATTGCGACCCGTCGTCCCGCGCTTATCCCGCGCTTGTCACCGCCAAGATGGTCCGGGCCACCAGGCCAGGGTCGTCGACCATGGGCACGTGCCCGACGCCGGGCAGGGTCGTGAACGACGCCTGGGGTAGTCGCTCGCGAGCGATCCTGTCGCACAGCGGGACTGGAACGATTGCGTCGTTTCCCGACCAGGCGATGGTCACCGGACAGGGCAGGGGATCCAACGGCGCGATCTGCTCACCGGAACCGAGAAAGTCGTCGACGTCGACAGTGCAGCCGATGATGTCGTCGATCGCGTCGACGCTCTGCGCCGTGGAGATTCGATCCGCGTGGCACGCGGCGTCCCGCAAGCCGAGGCGACGCACTGTCGCCGACTTCATCGCGAGGGCGACGACCGGTCGCAGTGGCCGCGCAACGCGCCCGATCGCCACGAACTTGTGAATCTGCTTCAGCACGTGGGCTTGTGCCCTGTCCCCGGACGACCATAAGCCGGCCGGGGCGAACGCACACACGGTTGCCGCGCGTCCACGCCGGGCCAACTCGATGGCCATCCAACCGCCCAACGAGAGACCGACGACGTGTGGTCTCTCGAGACCACGCTCGTCGAGGTAGCGCTCGGCGTCGTCAACCAGATCGCTGACCGTGGCCGGGCGCGGCGGAGCCGGTGACCCGCCGCGGTGCCCGGCAGTGGTGAACGTGTGCACGCGGTGCTGGTCGGACAGCAGCGGCACGACGTCCTGCCAACCGTTGCCCGACATGAGGATGCCGTGCATCAGGACTACCGGAGACTTGTCGGACGACATGCGGCCAAGTGTGACACCTGCTTGCGTATTGCGCGGGAGGGATTGACCAACCGGAATTGGTCCGCGTCAGGGTCAGCCTCTTGCGGTGTCAGGCGTTTGCCGGCGGGCACACCAACGACCCAGAACTGTCACCGATGTCTTGAGAGATGACACCGAGTCGTGTCGGCGGCATCGGGTAGACTCGAACACATGTTCGATAGATTGCCGTGCCTTCCGTGTGGGTTGGCGGAATATGACGGCTACCTGGCGGAGGTGGTGGCTCACCGGCGGGCGCTGCTGGAACAGACCGAGGAGTCGGTGGGGTGGGTGGCGCGTATTGGTGGGGCGGCGCGGGTGGTCAATCAGGGTGCGGCGGCGGAGTTGGTGGGGATCGGGGCGTTGTTCGCTCACCGTTTGGTGGGCGGTGGGGAGCGGGGGCAGTGGGCGATCGACACGGTCAAGGCGGTGGCGGGGGAGGTGGCTGCGGGGTTGCGGATCAGTCAGGGCCGCGCGGAGACCAAGGTGCGTTATGCCCGGGCGATGCGTGAGCGCCTGCCTGCGGTGGCGGCGGTGTTCTGCGCCGGGGACATCGACTATGAGGCATTCACGACGATCGTGTACCGCACGGATCTGATCGAGGACCCCCAGGTGCTGGCGGCGGTGGATGCCACGGTCGCCGCGCGGGTGACGCGCTGGCCCTCGCTGAGCCGGGGGCGGCTCTCGGCGAAGGTGGATGCGATCGTGGCCCGCGCCGATGCCGATGCGCTGCGCCGCCGCACAGAGGTGGTTCAGGCCGAGCGGGAGGTGTGGATCAGCCCGCCCCAGGACGGGCTGTCGCAGATCGAGGGACGCCTGCGCGCCACCGATGCCCAGGCCATCGATGCGCGGCTGTCAGCGCTGGCGGCCACCGTCTGCCCGAACGATCCACGCACCCTGGCGCAGCGCCGCGCCGACGCCCTGGGGGCCTTGGCCGCCGGTGGCACCCGGCTGGGCTGTGAGTGCGCGCGCCCGGACTGCACCGCCGCCGGGAACAAGCCGGCCAGCCCGGTGGTGATCCATGTGATCGCCGAAGCCGCCACCCTGGCCGGGCGCAGCGACAGCCCCGCGTGCCTGCTCGGTGGGGAGGACCTGATCACCCCCGACCTGCTGGCCGCGTTGGCGTTGACGGCCAAACACGTTCCGCTGATCCACCCCGGCTACGCCGCACCCGAACCCCACTACCACCCCTCGCAGGCGTTGGCCGATTTCGTGCGGGCCCGGGACCTGACGTGCCGCTGGCCCGGCTGCGACGTGCCGGCCACCCACTGCGACCTCGACCACACCATCCCCTGGGCCCAGGGCGGGCCCACCCACGCCGGCAACATGAAGTGTTACTGCCGCACCCATCATCTGATGAAAACCTTCTGGGGCTGGACTGAGAAACAACTCGCCGACGGCACCCTGATCCTCACCAGCCCCGGCGCGGACACCCACGTCACCACCCCCGGCTCCGCGCTGTTGTTTCCCAGCCTGTGTCACGCCGTGGGCGGCATGCCCGCCCCCGAAGCCCAAACCCCACCCACCGACTACTGCGCCGAGCGCACCGCGATGATGCCCACCCGCCGCCGCACCCGCACCCAAGACCGCGCCGCCCGCGTGGCCGCCGAACGCCGCGCCAACCACCACGCCCGCACCACCGCCACCGGCCCACCCGACGACGAACCCCCACCCTTCTAGGGCTTTCACTCAGCCTGCCAGGTCCAGCCCGAGATCTGCGGGTCGTCCTCACCGTGCTCACGGGTGTAGTTGCGGGCCGACAAACGCGCATCCACCATCCGCTGGCGCAACCCGGCCGCGCTGCTGGCCAGGCCGTCCACCCGATCGATCACATCCATCACCAGATGAAACCGGTCCAGGTCGTTAAGCATCACCATGTCGAACGGGGTGGTGGTGGTGCCGCGCTCCTTGAAGCCGCGTACGTGCGTGTGGTGGTGTCCGGCGCGCCGGTACGTCAGGCGATGGATCAGCCAGGGATAGCCGTGATAGGCGAAGATGACCGGCTTGTCCCGGGTGAACAGGGCGTCGTATTCGTTATCGGGCAAGCCATGTGGGTGCTCCGAATCCGGCTGCAGCCGCATCAGGTCCACCACGTTGACGACCCGGACGGCCAGGTCCGGCAATTCCCGCCGCAAAATGTCCGCCGCCGCAAGGGTTTCCAGCGTCGGGATGTCACCGGCACAGGCCAGCACCACATCGGGCTCAGCGGCGGCGGTGCTGGCCCACGGCCAGATCCCCAGGCCCCGGGTGCAGTGCAGCACCGCCTCGTCCATCGAAAGGTAGGACAGCGCCGGCTGCTTGCCCGCGACGATGACGTTGATGTAGTTGCGGCTGCGCAGGCAGTGGTCGGCCACCGACAGCAGCGTGTTGCCGTCCGGCGGCAGATACACCCGGGTCAGCTCGGCGCGCTTGTTGGCGACCAGGTCGATGAAACCGGGATCCTGATGGGACGCGCCGTTGTGGTCCTGACGCCACACATGCGAGCTGAGTAGGTAGTTCAACGACGCGATCGGCCGCCGCCAGGGCAGGTCCAGAGTCGTGGCCAGCCATTTCGCATGCTGATTGAGCATCGAGTCGACGATGTGCACGAACGCCTCGTAGCAGTTGAACAGCCCGTGCCTGCCGGTCAGCAGGTAGCCCTCCAGCCAGCCCTGGCACAAGTGCTCGGACAGCACCTCCATCACACGCCCGTCAGGAGCGAGGTGGTCGTCGTCGGGCTCCGTGCGTGAAACCCACACCCGATCGGTAGCCCCGAACACCGCGTCCAGACGGTTGGAGGCTGTCTCGTCGGGACCCATCAGCCGGAACCGGTCGGGGTTCCGCTTGATCACGTCGCGCAGGAACGTGCCCAGCACGCGCGTGGCCTCGTGCGTAGCGGCCGCGGGTCGCTCCACCGGCACCGCGTAGTCGCGGAAGTCCGGCAGGTCGAGATCGTGCAGCAGCACCCCGCCGTTGGCGTGCGGATTGGCGCTCATCCGGCGATCCCCTTGTGGCGCAACCGCTTTCAGCTCAGCCCGCAGCCTGCCTTCGCCGTCGAACAGCTCTTCGGGGCGGTAGCTGCGCAGCCACTGTTCCAGCTGTGCGCGATGCTCGGGGTTCTCGTGTGTCGCGGCTAGCGGTACCTGGTGTGAGCGCCAGGTGCCCTCCACGTGGCGACCGTCGACCTCCTTGGGACCGGTCCAGCCCTTGGGTGTGCGCAGCACGATCATCGGCCACACGGGTCGCTCACCCGGCGCACCGGACCGCGCGGCACGCTGAATCGCCGCAATGTCGTCGAACGCGTCGTCCAGGGCGGCGGCCAGCTGCCGGTGCACACTCTCCGGGTCGTCCCCGGCCACCGTGATCGGCCGGTAGCCGTAGCCGCGCATCAGCGACTCGAGCTCGGCCTCCGGGATACGCGCCAGCACCGTCGGGTTGGCGATCTTGTAGCCGTTGAGGTGCAGGATCGGCAGCACCGCGCCGTCGACGGCGGGGTTCAGGAATTTGTTGGAATGCCAGCTCGCGGCCAGCGGCCCGGTCTCCGCCTCGCCGTCGCCGACCACGCAGGCGACCACCAGATCGGGATTGTCGAACGCCGCGCCGTAGGCGTGCACCAGTGCGTAGCCGAGTTCACCACCCTCGTGGATCGAGCCCGGCGTCTGCGCGGCCACATGGCTGGGGATCCCACCGGGAAAAGAGAACTGCCGGAACAGCTTGCGCAGGCCCTCCGTGTTTTCCTCGATCCCGGTGTACACCTCGCTATAGGTGCCTTCAAGGTAGGCGTTGGCCACCAGGCCGGGCCCGCCATGCCCGGGCCCGGTGATGTAGATGACGTTGGCATCGCGGTTGCGGATGACGCGGTTCAGGTGTGCGTAGATGAGGTTGAGCCCGGGCGTGGTACCCCAGTGGCCGAGCAGCCTGGGTTTGACGTGCTCCGCGGCCAGCGGTTCGGCCAGCAGGGGATTGTCCAGCAGATAGATCTGACCGACCGAGAGGTAGTTCGCGGCTCGCCAGTAGGCGTCGATCAGAGCGCACTCGTCGTCGGAAAGTCTCATGGGGCTCATCTACCCGATTGTCGAGCCCTCAAATGAACTCCGTCTTACGGGCTCATTCCTCGCCGCGTGCGCGGGCCTCGTAGGCGCGCCGTTTCTCCACGTCGATCTGGTCGGTGAAGACATGGTCGCCGCCGATCAGGCGGTTGAGCGCCTCGGCCGCGCGGCGCGGCCAGAACTTCTGGGAGGTGACCATGGCGCCGGCGATCTTCGTGATCCGCACCCGCGGCTTGGGCTGCGCTATCAGGCCGACGACGGCGTCGGCGATCTCGGCCGGTTCGGCGTTGCGGAAGCCCTTCATCCCGGAGGTACCCGCGACGAGCTCGGTGTTGACGAACGTCGGCAGCACCGACGAGAAATGCACGCCGGCCGAGCGGTACTCCAGCCTCGCCGAGTCGGTGAACCCCAGCACCGCGTGCTTGCTGGCGACATAGGTGGCCAGCCCGACGATGTGCATTTCACCGGCCAGGGACGCGATGTTGATGACATGGCCCCGGCCGCGGGGGACCATGCGCTGGGCCGCCAGCTTGCTGCCCAGGATGACGCCGTACACGTTGATGTCCAGGATGCGCCGGGTGACCGCATCCGGCTCGTCGATGATGCGGCCGACCGGCATGATGCCGGCGTTGTTGACCAGGACGTCGATCGGCCCGAGCTGGCGCTCGACCTGATCCAGAAACTCGGCGAACGAATTCGCATCCGTGACATCGAGTTTGCCGTACACCTCCAGACCGAGGTCGGCGCCGGACTCTTTGACCGTCGCCTCGTCGATGTCGCCGATGGCGACTTTGGCACCCAGCTTGTGCAGTGCCGTCGCCGTCGCCAACCCGATGCCTCGTGCGCCGCCGGTGACCACGATGACCTTGCCGCCGACCTTCGCGGCACGCCCCAACCCGACCGATCCCGAATCTGTCATGCCAGACACGTTAGGCGGCTGGATACTGCAACCATGACGGAGGTGCGCGACGCCGTCCCGGCCGACGCCCCCCAGGTGGCCGGTGTACACGTGCGATCGTGGCGGTGGGCCTACCGTGGCCTGATCGACCAGGACTATCTGGACGGCCTCACGCCGCAGGCGTGGGTCCGCAGGTACGACTTCGGCCGGAGGGGTTTGCGGGTACCGTCCACTCTGGTCGCCGTCCGGCATACCACCGTTCATGGGTTTGCCAGTGTGGGACTGTGCCGCGACGATGATCTCGCCGATCATGGTGAGCTGATGGCGATCTACGTGGATCCAGGCTCGCTGAGCAGCGGTGTTGGTCATTTGCTGATCGGCGCCGCCCGGGAGCGGTTGGCGGCCCGCGGCTTCGCCGGCGCCGCCCTGTGGGTGCTCCGCGGCAACACCAGGGCGCGACGGTTTTATGAGCGCGACGGCTGGCTTCCCGACGGCGCGCGGCGCACCCGGGTCTACGGCGGCACGCTGGTGGAGGAGGCTCGGTACCGCCGCACACTGGCTTGACTACGGTGATGCCATGCCGGAGAAGCTCCTCGAGGCGGTCCGTGTCCTGGACCTTTCGGTAGGTGACGCCGACGGGGTCACCAGACTGCTGGCCGATCTGGGGGCGGACGTTCTCAAGGTGGAACCGCCCGGTGGCAGCCCGGCGCGCACAAGCTTGCCGACGCTGGCCGGTGCCGCCATCCCGTTCGCCGTGCACAACGCCAACAAACGCAGCACGGTGCTGGACCCCGGCGACGAGGGTGACCGCCTGCGATTACACGAGTTGGCCGCCGCGGCGGACATCCTCGTCGACACCGGCCGCGCCGCCGACTACGGAACGTCCGGGGCCGAACTGGCCGACCGTTACCCGCTCCTGGTCGTGCTGTCCGTCAGCGATTTCGGCGCGACGGGCCCGCGCTCGTCCTGGCGGGCCACCGACGCGGTGCTGTACGCGATGTCGGGGTCGTTGTCCCGCACCGGCCCTACCGTCGGCACCCCGGTGCTACCGCCGACCGGGATCGCCTCGGCGACGGCGGCGGCGCAGGCCGCGTGGGCCGCCCTGGCCGCTTACTACAACAGATTACGTTGTGGCACAGGCGATTACATCGACTTCTCCCGGTTCGACGCGGTGGTCATGGCACTCGACCCGGCGTTCGGCTCGCACGGGCAGGCCGCTGCCGGCGTCCGCAGCGGCAGCCGGTGGCGGGGTCGCCCCAGAAACCAGGACGCATATCCCATCTATCCGTGCCAGGACGGCTACGTCCGGCTGTGCGTGATGGCGCCGCGCCAATGGCGTGGGCTGCGCCGCTGGCTGGGGGAGCCGGAGGACTTCCAGGATCCCAAGTACGAGGCGATCGGCGCGCGATTCGCGGCGTGGCCACAGATCAGTGCGCTGGTGGAGGCGTTGTTCGCCGGAAAGACCATGAAGGATTTGGTGACCGCCGGGCAGGCCCACGGGGTGCCCATCGCCGCGGTGCTCACTCCCGCCAGAATCCTGGAGTCCGAGCATTTCAACGAGGTGGGCGCGATCACCGACGCCGAACTCGTGCCGGGCGTGCACACCCGGGTGCCCACCGGCTATTTCGTCGTCGACGGCGAGCACTGCGGCTTCCGGACACCTGCGCCTGCGGTCGGACATGACGAACCGCGTTGGTTGGCCGATCCGCCGCCAGTACCGCCACCGGCGGGCGCCGTCGGCGGCTATCCGTTGCAGGGGCTGCGGATCCTCGACCTGGGAATCATCGTCGCGGGCGGCGAACTGGGGCGGCTGTTCGGCGACCTGGGCGCCGACGTCATCAAGGTGGAATCGGCCGAGTACCCGGACGGTCTGCGGCAGGTCAGGGCCGGCGACGCGATGAGCGAATCCTTCGCCTGGACCCACCGAAATCACCGCGCCCTGGGCATCGACCTACGCAGCGCCACCGGCAGGGAGATCTTCGGCCGTCTGGTCGAAGGGGCCGACGCGGTATTCGCCAACTTCAAGCCGGGAACCCTTGCCTCCCTTGGGTTTGACTACGACACTTTGGTCACGCTCAATCCCCGGATCGTGCTCGCGGGCAGCAGCGCGTTCGGGAACACGGGCCCGTGGAGCACCCGGTTGGGTTACGGCCCCCTGGTGCGCGCGACGACGGGCGCCACCCGGGTGTGGACGTCCGACGACGCCCCCACCGAGGGTGCCCGGCACGCGTTCTACGACGCGACGACGATCTTCCCCGACCACGTGGTGGGCCGTATCGCCGCCACCCTGGCTTTGGCCGCGCTGATCCGCCGCGACCGCGCGGGTCACGGCGCCCACGTGCACGTCTCGCAGGCCGAGGTCGTAGTCAACCAACTCGACACGCTGTTCGTCACCGAGGCCGCGCTGGCCGCCCACGTCGCGGATGTCCGCAACGACACCAGCGTGCATGCCGTCTGCCCGTGCGCCGGCGACGACGAGTGGTGCGTCGTGTCGATCGGCACCGACAGTGAATGGAAATCCGTGGCAGCGCTGTTGGGTGAATCCGACCGCGCCGGGCTCGTAGCGGCACTCAAACAGTGGACCAGCACCCGAACCCCGCAGCAGGCGGCTCAGGCACTGCAGGACGCCGGGCTGGCCGCGGGCCCGATGAACCGGCCGCCCGACATCCTGGAAGATCCGCAACTGCTGCACCGAAACCTGTTCAGCGACATGACTCATCCGCTCATTGCGCGCACGCTGCCCGCCGAAACCGGCCCGGCTCCGTTCCGCCACATCCCGCCGGCCCCGCAACGTCCGGCGCCGCAGCCGGGCCAGGACACCCGGGCGATCTGCGAGCAGTTGCTCGGCATGAGTCCTCACGAAGTGCAGCGGTGGATCGACGAAGGCGTACTGTTCGCAGCGGAGGAACCGGAGGCAGGCCCGTGACATCTTCAGCCGCACAGTTTTTCGTGGACGGCCAGTTCCGCACCGCCGACCACGCCGAACCGGTGGTGGAAGCCGCGACCGGCGAGCCACTAGGCGCCGGCGCCGTCGTCAGCGAATCCGACCTCGACGCGGCGGTCGCCGCCGCGCGCCGGGCCCTGCCGGACTGGCGTAACAGTTCACCCGAGCACCGTGCCGGGCTGCTCAACTCGATGGCCGACGCGCTCAAGGCGCGAGCCAAGCCGACCAGCGAGCTGGTCACCCGCGAGAACGGCATGCCCATCCGGCTGTCGCGCGGTGCCAACGGCGCCTTCCCGCCGTTGCTGCTGCGGTATTACGCGCAACTGGTCACCGAAGTTCCGGTCGAAGAGATCCGGCCGAGCGTGACCGGACACACGATCGTCCGCCGCGAGGCCGTCGGGGTGGTCGGCGCGATCGTGCCATGGAACTACCCGCAGGCGCTGGCCGCGATGAAGGTGGCGCCGGCGCTGGCCGCGGGGTGCACCGTCGTCCTCAAGGCGTCACCCGAAACCGCCTTGGATGCACTGGTTTTCGCCGAGGCCGCGGTCGAGGCGGGGTTGCCGCCCGGGGTGCTCAACGTGGTGTCGGGTGGGCCGGCCGTCGGCGCCGGCCTGGTGTCGCACCCCGGCGTCGACAAGGTCGCGTTCACCGGTTCGACGGCCACCGGGCGCCTGGTCGCCGAGACCTGTGGTCGCCTGATGCGACCGGTCACCCTCGAGCTGGGCGGCAAGTCTGCCGCGATCATCCTCGACGACGCCGACCTGGACGCCACCATGCGCGGACTGCGCAACGCCTCCTTCGTGAACAACGGACAGACCTGCCACCTGAGCTCGCGCATCCTGGCGCCGAGATCCCGCTACGACGAGATCGTCGACGCCGTCGCGGCGCTGGCCGACAGCATGGCGGTGGGCGACCCGCTGGATCCGGGCACCGAGATCGGTCCGATGGTCAGCTCGCGCCAACGCGAGCGCGTCCTGGGCTACATCGAGGTCGGCAAGAGCAGTGGCGCGCGACTGGTCGCCGGCGGGTCGGTTCCCAGGGAGCAACCGCGCGGCTGGTTCGTGGCGCCGACGGTGTTCGCTGACGTCGACAATTCCGACCGGCTGGCGCGCGAGGAGATCTTCGGCCCGGTCCTGACCATCAGCGCCTACGACACCGACGACGAGGCGGTGGCGCTGGCCAACGACACCGAGTTCGGTCTGGCCGGCACCGTCTGGTCCACCGACGTCGATCGGGCGACCATGGTCGCGCGGGGCGTCCACACCGGCACCATCGGGGTCAACGACTACGCGCTGGACGTGCGGGCCCCGTTCGGCGGCGTCAAAGCCAGCGGGATGGGCCGCGAGCTGGGCCCCGAGGGCCTCGAGGCCTACCGGACGCTCAAGTCGATCTACCAGACCGGTACGGCCTGACCCCGCCGCGATAGGTTCGAGCTATGCCCGTGGACCCCAGGACTCCGGTGCTGATCGGCTACGGCCAGGTCAACCACCGCGACGACCCAGACCCCAACGAACCGTCCATCGAGCCGGTCGACCTGATGGTCACCGCCACTCGGCGCGCTGCGGAAGCCGCCGTCGTCGAGGCGGTCGACTCGATCCGCGTTGTGCACATGCTGTCGGCGCACTACCGCAACCCGGGGCAACTGCTCGGCGAACGCCTGGGCCTGACGAAGTTCACCGCGAGCTACAGCAGCGTGGGGGGCAACACGCCGCAGTCGCTGGTCAACCAGGCATGCCTGGACATCCAGCAGGGCCGCGCAGGCGTCGTGCTGATCTCGGCGGCCGAAACCTGGCGCACCCGCAACGCGCTGAAGAAGCAGGGCCGCCGGCTGGTGTGGACCGAGCAGGACAATTCCGTTCCGATGCCCGAGGTCGCCGGCGACGACGTGCCGATGGCCGGTGACGCCGAGATCAAGATCAAGCTGGACCGGCCCGCCTTCGTGTATCCGCTGTTCGAACAGTCGCTGCGGATCGCCGCGGGTGAATCCGTGGCAGAGCACGGCAAGCGGGTCAGCGAGCTGTGGGCGCGGTTCAGCGCTGTCGCGGCGGACAACCCACACGCGTGGATCCGCCGACGCCACACCGCCGAGGAGATCCAGCAGCCCAGCCCGCAGAACCGGATGATCAGCTGGCCGTACACCAAGCTGATGAACTCCAACAACATGGTCGACCAGGGCGCCTCGCTGATCCTGACGTCGGTCGAGCAGGCCAGGAAGCTGCAGGTGCCCGAAGACCGCTGGGTCTACCCGCAAGCCGGCACCGACGCCCACGACACCTCGGCGATCGCCGAGCGCGGCGAACTGCACCGGTCCCCGGCGATCCGGATCGGTGGACGCAGGGCACTGGAACTGGCCGGGCTGGCCATCGACGACGTCGACTACGTGGACCTGTACTCGTGCTTCCCGTCGGCCGTCCAGGTCGCGGCGGCGGAACTGGGCCTGGCCACCGACGACCCCGCCCGCCCGCTCACCGTCACCGGCGGTCTCACCTTCGCCGGCGGCCCGTGGAGCAACTACGTCACGCACTCCATCGCGACCATGGCCGAACTGCTCACCGCCAACCCCGGACGGCGCGGCCTGATCACCGCGAACGGCGGATACCTGACCAAGCACAGTTTCGGTGTGTACGGCACCGAACCCGGCGCCGATGAATTCCGTTGGGAGGACGTTCAATCCGCGGTGGACTCCGAACCCACCACCGTCGGTCTGGTGGACTGGGAAGGCACCGGCACCGTCGAATCGTGGACCACGCCGTTCGACCGGGACGGCCAGCCGGAAAAAGCGTTTTTGGCTGTCCGCACGCCCGACGACGCGCGCGTCCTTGCGGTGATCACCGATCCCGCTGCCGCGGCGGACACCGTGCGCGACGACATCGCCGGTGCCAAGGTCTCCGTCGCCGCGGACGGCACCGCGAAACTGCAGTAACCGGCCGGGTCACGGTACAGACTCAAAAGTGCGCAAGTCAGGCCCGCGTGCTTATTGTCGTTTGCATAACCCGGGAGGTGACGCCACGTGCACGTGCTGCTGACCGACGCCTCAGGCACTGTCGGGCGGCTGGTCGCGCGCCAGCTGGTCGCGGCCGGCCACACGGTCAGCGGCATCGCCCCCTACCCGCATGACTACCTGGACCCGCACGTCGAGTTCGCGTGCGCACCCCTGGACGACCCGGTACTGATGCGATTGGCCGCCGAGGCCGACGCTGTGATCCATCTGGCCCCAGTCGATACCAGCGCCCCAGGCGGGGCCGGCATCACCGGTGTCGCGCACGTGGCGAACGCGGCGGCACGGGCGGGCGCCCGGCTGCTGTTCGTGTCTCAGGCCGCCGGTCGGCCCGAGCTCTACCGTCCGGCCGAGACACTGGTATCCACCGGTTGGGCGCCGAGCCTGGTCGTCCGCATCGCGCCACTGCTCGGCCGGCAGCTCGACTGGATGACCTGCCGCACCGTGGCCACGCTGATGCGCGCCAAGGTTTCCGCACGCCCCATCCGGGTGCTGCACATCGAGGACCTGGTCCGGTTCCTGGTCGAGGCGCTGGGCACCGACCGCTGCGGAGCGGTCGACCTGGCCACTCCGGACACCACCAACCTGATCACCGCATGGCGGGTGCTGCGATCCGTTGACCCCCGCCTGCGCCTGCACGGCGTCCGCGGCTGGGAGAACCTGGTCCCGGACTTGGATATCAGTGCAGCACAAGAGGATTGGAATTTCAAATACGGCTGGCTGGCACTGGACGCGGTGGTGGACACCGGCCGCGGGCTGGTCGGGCGCAAGCTCGAAGCCAGAGGCGCGACCACCGGGGCGGGCCCGCTCCCGCTACCGGTCGAACCCCTGCCGCGTCCGGCCCCGGGCGACGAATCATTGCGCAGCGCCGCGCCCGAGGGACTGGAGGGGGAGTTCGACGACCGCATCGACCCGCGCTTCCCGGTCTTCAGCACGGCCAGCCTCGCCGAGGCGCTGCCGGGCCCGCTGACGCCGATCACGCTCGATGTCCAGTGCAGCGGCCTGCGCGCCGCCGGTCAGGCCATGGGGCGGGTGCTGGCGCTGGGCGACGTGGTGGCGCAGGAGTGGGCCGAGCGGGCCATTGCGGTATTCGGCCATCGACCTTACGTGGGGGTCTCCGCCAATATCGTGGCCGCGGCCCAACTGCCCGGCTGGGACGAAAACGCGGTGGCCCGGCGCACCCTCGGTGCCGAGCCGCCCGCCGCGGAGCTGCTGCCGTTCGGCCCACCGGAACTGACCGGTGGCCCACGTGGCTCGGTGGCCAAGGCGGTCGTAACGGCGCGGTCGCTGGCCCTGCTGCGCCACCTGCGCGCCGACACCCAGGCCTACGTCGCCGCCGCCGGCCGGGAACATCTCGATGCGGAGGCGCTGGCCGCGCTGCCGGATGCGGCACTGGAAGTCCGAATCCGGTTGTTGCGCGACCGCATTCACCAGGGCTGGGTCCTGACGGGCCTGTGGGTCATCGACTCCGGGATCACCGCGGCGGCCTTGGAGCGCACCCGCGTGAGATCCGGCATCTCAGGGGTCGGCGTGATCATGGAAAGCGACCGCATCGCGGCCGAAACCAAGGCGTTGGCGGCGGTGCTGCGAGCCGACCCGCCGTTGTGCGCGCTGGCCGCCGAAGGCAACGTCGGCAGCATCCGCGCGTTATCCCCGGCGGCAGCCGCCGCACTCGACGCGGCCGTCGCCGCCCTCGGGCACCGCGGCCGCGGGGAGGCTGAGCTGGCCAATCCGACGTTCGGGGACGACCCCGGGCTACTGCTGGAGGTGGCCGCCGAAGCCGCCGCCAAACCCGAGGCGCCGCAAGCTCCCGGGTCGCTGGCGCAGCGATTGGCCGACAGTGCCCGCAACTCGCGCGAGCTCGCCCACGACACCACCATCCGTTTCACCCATGAGCTTCGAATGACATTGCGCGAGTTGGGATCTCGCTGGGCTGCAGCGGATCTGATCGATTCCGTGGACGACACGTACTACCTGTTGTGCGACGAACTCGTCACCATGCCGGTCGACGCCCGGCTTCGGATCAAGCGCCGGCGTGCCGAGCGGGAACGCCTACAGGCGCAGCATCCGCCCGACATCATCGGCCGGGATCAAGCGGGGTCCGGGACCGGATCTGCTCCTTGATGTCGTCGAGCACGTCCCAGATGTTGACGTTCATGCCGGCCAGCACCCGGTCCTCGTCGTCGAGCCAGTACGCGACGAATTCCCGGCCGGCGACGTCGCCACGCAACACCACCTTTTCGGAGCCCGACGCGTATCCGGCGTATTCCATGCCGAGGTCGTACTGGTCGGTGAAGAAGTAGGGCAGCTCGTCGTATTCGCCTGGGCTGCCCAGCATTCCCGCCACCGCCACGGCAGGTTGCTTGAGCGCGTTGGCCCAGTGCTCCGTGCGGATCCGCGCGCCGTAAAAGGGATGCTCGGCGGCGGCGATGTCGCCGACGGCGAAGATATCGGGATCGCTGGTGCGCAGCGAAGCGTCGACTCGCACCCCGCCGTCGGCCATCGCGAGCCCGGCCTGTTCGGCCAACTCGACATTGGGTTCGGCACCCACGGCGACCAGCACCGCATCGGCGGCGACGGTGGATCCGTCGGACAGTGCCAGGCCGGTGGCCTTGCCATCCCGGACGGTGATCCGGTCGACCTGGGTTTCCAGCCGCAGCCGCACACCGTGGTCTCGGTGCAGGTCGGCGAACACCGCACCGACCTCGGCGCCCAGTGCGGTCAACAGTGGCTGTTCCGCGGATTCGACGACGGTGACGTCCACGCCGCGCCGGCGGGCGGCGGCGGCGACTTCCAGGCCGATCCAGCCCGCGCCCAGCACGGCGAGCGAAGAGCCCTCGACGAGAACGGAATTCAGCGAAACGGCGTCTGGGTAGCTGCGCAGGTAGTGCACTCCGTCGGCGTCATGACCGGGTATCGGAGGTCGGCGCGGCGCCGAACCGGTTGCCAGCAACAGCTTTTCATACCGAAGCGTGACGCCGTCGTCGAAAGCGACAGTGTGC
Source organism: Mycobacterium sp. Z3061 (assembly GCF_031583025.1). Lineage (NCBI taxonomy): Bacteria > Bacillati > Actinomycetota > Actinomycetes > Mycobacteriales > Mycobacteriaceae > Mycobacterium > Mycobacterium pumcae. Next base: position 3,546,353 of record NZ_CP134062.1, read on the forward strand.
GCGGCGGCGTCCAGCGCATCCACCCGGGTGTTCAGCCTCAGGTCCACGCGACGCTCCCGGTACCAGTCCGAGTTCTGCACTGTGAAATCTACCAGCGACTTGTCGCCTGCCAGAAAGTCTTTCGACAGCGGCGGCCGTTCGTACGGCAGGTATTCCTCGTCCGCGAACAGCACGATCTGCCCATCGAATCCGCTGTCACGCAGGGCTTGCACCGCTTTGGCCGCCGCGAGTCCACCGCCGACGATGACGAACACTGTCGAGGTCATGATCACTCCTCACCTGTTTTCGAGAATCTCCCGCAACGACAACGCGTTTCGCACCGCGTGCCCGCCCAGGTCATTGTTGAAGTACATCCACACATCGCGGGCCTCACCGGTCCACTCGGCGATGCGATCGGCCCAGCACCGCAGTTCGTCGCCCGGGTAGGAGCCGGTGTACATGGCGTCCCCGGCGGGGCCGTGCATGCGGACATACACCAGGTCGGTCGTGGCGCGGGGGATGCAGGCCAGCCCGGGCCCACTCATCACCACGTACGCGGCACGGTGGCGCTCCAGCAACTCGAAGACGGCGGGATCGTTCCACGACGGGTGCCTCAGCTCCACGGCGGTCCGGATGGACGGCGGCACACCGGCCAGGAAGGCGTCGAGCCGGGCGTCGTCGCGCTGCTGGTCCGGATGCAACTGCACCAGCAGTACCCCGTGCCGGTCACCCAGCAACTCCCAGCAGCGCTCGAACCGCTCGATCCACGGTCCGGCGGTGGCCAGCCGCCGATAGTGGGTGAGGCCCCGATGCGCCTTCACCGACATGGTGAACCCGGGCGGCAGTTGATCGCGCCAACCGGCGAACGTCGAATCCTTAGGCCAGCGATAGAAACTTGCGTTCAACTCGACCGTGTCGAAGACCTCGGCGTACCGGTGCAACCGCCGCGCGGAGGGGAGGCCCACCGGATACAGCACCCCCGCCCAGTGGTCGTAGGACCACCCGGAAGTGCCGATCCGCACGGTCATCGAACCGTCAACCGGTTAGCTGCAGGCGCACGTCGTCATCCAGCGAGGCACGCACCAGTGCCGCCGCCAACCGCGCGTTGGTTCGCGGCGCGAACCCCGAAAGCTTGGCCGGGTCAGTGGGAAGCCGCAGCGCCTTGGCGGCGGCGGTGGCGCGGTCGTCGAAGTGCGGGCGCACCCAGGTCCAGACGTCTTGCACCTCGCGCAGGAAGATGTCGGCCCCGGTGTCACCAATGCCCTTGAACTGCTTGAGCATTCGGGTCGCGCGCTGCGGGTCGTGGCCACATCGGGCGGCGATCCGGCGCAGGTCGCCCCCGAAGTCATCGCGCACGTGCTCAGCGATATCGGTCAGCCGGGTGGCGGAGCTTTCGTCGTAACGGACGTAGTGGGCGCGACCGAACGCCTCGATCATGGTGCGCCGGTCGGCCGCCAGCACAGCCTTCGGCGTACGCAGGCCTGCCTTGAAGAGTTCCTTCGCGGCGCTCGTGGCGATCGCGGCGTCGATCGGCTTGCTGGCCAGCATGCACAGCACCAGCAGCTGAAACAGCGGCATCGGTTTGTCGGCGAGCCGGATACCGGCCTGCTCCGCGTAGGTGGTGCCGGCCACCTCGAGCAGCCGCGCTACCCGCTGCTCTGCAGCGTCCATACCGGCGGCGTACCCGCATCGGCAACGGGCAAACGCCGGCCGTCACTTGGGCGGCAGGCTTCTCGCAAGATCGGCTCCGCGGGTTACCCAACTGCTAAGTTGGCGTTTGGTTTTCACGCCTTCGGGGGCAACGCGGAGCCAGCCGCGGGTTTCCCGCCCGGCCATCACCATGGCGCTGACGTGCTCGTGTCCGAGCAGCTTGTCGGTGTCTTCCCGCGGGACGCGGACCAAAAGGCCACCCTGACTGCTGACAGCCACCGCCATGTTTCCGCCGATCAGAAACGCCAACCCGCCGAACATCCGCATCTCGTCGGTTGGCTCCGGAGCCAGCAACTCACGGATCCGGTCGGCGAGGACGGTGTCGTAGGCCACGGCCCCGTCAGTCCAGATCCACTCGGATGGTCAGCAGCTCGGTGCCCATCAGGCGCACGACGGCGCTGTTGAGCCGAGGCAGATTTCCCAACCGCCGCAAAGGGTCGTCATCGGGCATCAGGTGGGCGGTCCCGGCGCGCCACTCGCCGTCGATGCGCACCCGGACGGCCGGGTTGGCCTTGAGGTTGCGGACGTAGTCCGAATGTTCGCCGTGCTCGGACACCAGCCAGAACTGGTTGTCCACCACGGCGCCGCCCACCGCGGTGAGCCGGGGCTGCCCGGACTTACGGCCCGTCGTTTCCAGCATGGTGACCGGCAGCTTGCGGGCCAGCGGGTTGACGACCAGCCGTTGAACTCGGTGCACGAACTGCCGTTTCAGGCTCACAACGGTGATTTTGCCACCGCGACCCCGAGCGCGCGCAACACGAAAACAGCCGCCCCCGATGGAGGCGGCTGTCTCGTTGCGGGATCTACGTGTTGATGGCGACGAAACCGGTGGTGGTGTAGACGCCCCACGCCCCCACTTCGGCGTTGAACACGACTGGCAGCGCCACGTCGGTGCCCGGCGCGATCCAGGTCGCCGGAAGGCCGTACCGGCCCGGGTCGTTGTACTGGCCCGGCGGCGGGAACCCGTTCTGCCCAGGCGGAAGCGGGCTGCCCGGACCGTTGCAGTTGACACCCGGTCCGCCGCTACAGATCGGCTGACCCGGAATGTAGCCCGGTCCCGGCTGCTGCCCGGGCACGTTCGGTCCCGGCACATTGGGCCCGGGGATGTTCGGGCCAGGCACGTTCGGTCCGGGTCCACCCGGTCCCGACGGGTCGGCCTGCGCGAAACCGGCACCGATTCCGAGGGCGGCTGACCCGAGAGCACCGGTCATTGCGGCGGTGGCTGCAATCCTGCTGAGCTTCATGTGTGAACTCCTTGTCCTGCGGTGAAACTGCCACGCGGGCAGCGCAACAGCGTTGACGTGTTGTTCAATTGTTTCCCCCACCGCCCTGTGAGTTACCCGGCGCAGAACGGTGAAAACGTCTTCGCGCAGATTTTTTTCAGGAAGCTCCCAGCCACTTGACAGACTTCGGGTCGAAAGTCTGCGTCGGTCATCGGCCGCATTGCCTATGCGAGGGAATCGAGCCCGGCCTGATCGGTCGGCATTTTGGCTGATGAATGCGGTAGCGGCGCGGTGGATTGTGGCTAGCATGAGCGAGATCAATGAACTGGAGCTGGGCCTGCCTGAAATGTTGCCTACCGGAACAGTGACGCTCCTACTCGCCGACGTCGAGGGGTCGACGAGGCTGTGGCAAACCGCTCCCCATGAGATGGCCGACGCGATCGCACGGCTGGATCGAACCCTGAGCCGGGTCGTCGCCGAACACGGCGGCGTGCGGCCCGTCGAGCAGGGCGAAGGCGACAGCTTTGTCGTGGCGTTCACCAGCGCCGCCGACGCCGTCGCCTGCGCCCTGGACATCCAGCGTGCCGAACTGGCACCCATCCAGGTACGCATCGGTGTGCACAGCGGGGACGTGCAGTTGCGCGACGAGGGAAACTACATCGGAGCAACCATCAGCAAAGCCGGCCGATTGCGCGATCTCGCGCACGGCGGTCAAACGTTGCTGTCGGGCGCCGCCGCGGAGCTGGCTGCCGACGCTCTCCCGGCCGACGCATGGCTGGTCGACCTCGGTACGCACCGGTTGCGGGACCTGCCGCGGGCCGAGCGGGTGATGCAGCTGTGCCATCAGGACGTGACGATCGAGTTCCCGCCGCTGCGGGTGACCGATGACGTCGCCGTAGGCTCGCTTCCCCCGCGATTGACGAATTTCATCGGCCGGCGCGACGAGTTGACGGAACTGCGAACGATATTGTCGGACAATCGTTTGCTGACCCTGACCGGAGCCGGTGGGGTGGGTAAGACCCGGTTGGCGCTGGAACTGGCGATGGCGGCGGCAGGCGAATTCGATGGTGGCGCCTGGTACGTCGACCTGGCGCCGATTCCGCATCCGGACGTACTCGCGGTGACCTTCGCCCTCGCGCTTGGCCTACCGGATCAGCCGGGCCTGTCCACCGTCGACAACGTCGTGCGGTTCATCAGCGACCGGGCCGTCTTGTTGGTCGTCGACAACTGCGAGCACATGCTCGACGGAACGTCCTCGATCGTCACCGATCTGCTGGGCCGGTGCCGGAGTGCGAAGGTGCTGGCCACCAGTCGCGAGCCACTCGGGGTTGCCGGCGAGGTGAGCTGGCGGGTCCCGTCGTTGTCCGTCGACGACGACGCCGTGGCCCTGTTCACCGATCGCGCAAAGCGCGTCCGTCCGGATTTCCGCGTCAGCGACGACAACGTCGGCGTGGTGCGCGAGGTGTGCAGGCGCCTCGACGGCCTGCCACTGGCGATCGAGCTGGCCGCCGCGCGGGTGCGCGCGTTGTCATTGCCGGAGATCGTCGCGGGCCTCAACGACCGTTTCCGGCTGCTGACCGGCGGATCCCGGTTGGCCGTGCGCCGCCAGCAGACATTGCACGCGTCAGTCGATTGGTCGCACACCCTGCTGACCAACGAGGAGAGGGCGCTATTTCATAGCACTGCGGTGTTCGCTGGTGGGTTCGATTTGGACGCAGCGTGTTTCGTGTGCGGCGACGGGCAGGCAGAGCGGTTCCACGTCCTTGATCAGCTGACCCTACTGGTCGACAAGTCGCTGGTCGTCGCCGAGGAAGGAAGGCTGGGAACGCGGTACCGGCTGCTCGAGACGATCCGGCAGTACGCCCAGGAACGCCTCGCCGCATCGGGCGACGCCGACGCGGTGCGGGGCCGCCACCGCGACCACTACCTGACAATGGCCACCGCACTCGATGCGCCCCAGCGCACCGACTACGAGCACCGCCTCGACCAGGTAGAAGTTGAGATGGACAACCTGCGCGCCGCGCTCGGCTGGTGTCTGGAAACCCATGACGTCGAACGCGCGTTGACTCTGGCGTCCGCACTGGTCCCGTTGTGGCGCTCACGGCTGCGTATCCGCGAGGGCCAGGCCTGGTTTGACACGGTGTTCGCCGACATGGCGCCCGACGATGAGCCGCCGGTCGATCCTCCGGTACGGGCGCGGGCACTTACCGACGCCGCGACGTTGGGCACCTGGCTCGGGGCCGCTTGCAGCATGGAATACGCCCAGCAGGCGCTGGTGATCGCCCGCGAGGTCGACGAGCCGGCCCTACTGGCTCGCGCACTCACGTCCTACGGACTGATCGCCGGCTACAGTTCGGCTAACGCGACCGAGGCGCAGGCCTGCTTCGAAGAGGCGGGCCGCCTCGCCCGGGAACTCGGTGACTTCTGGCGACTCAGCCAGATCTATGCCTGGCAGTCGTTCGCCGCGATCAGTTCGGGTAACGCGCGGGCGGTGCGTGCCGCAGCGGAACAGGGACGTGACATCGCCGAATCGATCGGCAATGCGCCCGATTCGCGGGAGTGCCGGTTGGGCGTCGGCTGGGCACAGCTGATGGAGGGCGACATCGCCGGCGCTGTCGCGCAGTTTCGCGAGTTGCTGGCGGAGTCACAGGCGGCGCGGGCCCTGTTTCTGGCACCGGCGTGTCTCCATGGCCTCGGGTCGGCGCTGGCCTATGCCGGGCAGGTGGCGGACGCACGCGCCGCGGCGTACGCCGCGATTGGAGCTGAGACCGACGTGGGCGGGCCGATGCAAGGTATCGGCAACTCTGCACTCACGCTGGCCGAATTGGCTGCGGGAGATGCCGCGGCCGCCCGGTCGGCCAGCGACGCGGCCTTGCGTGAGATGAGCCCTCAAATGACCCTCGCGGCCGGTCAGCGCGCCCGCGGCGCCGAGGCCACGCTCGCCATGGGCGATGACGCCACGGCGCTCGCCTGGGCTGACGAGGCCATTTCCCGGCCCAGCGGCTGGGGCGTGATCTGCGGGCTCGTGGTACGTGCCCGCGTGTCACTGCTGCGCGGACGGCCCGCAGAAGCGGAACATGATGCGCGGCAATCCCTTTCGAGCGCCGCCGACAACGGATTCTACTTGCTGGTGCCCGATATCCTCGAGAGTTTGGCTGCCACTCTCTGCGGGCAGGGCGTACACCGCGACGCCGCGCGATTGTTGGGCGCTGCCGACGCGATCCGGCGGGGTAGTGGGGCGAAGCGCTTCGCAATTTACCAGGCCGGCTACGCCGGTTTGACCGACAAGCTGCGAGGAGCATTGCCGGCCAACGAATTTGACTGCGCCTGGGCCGAGGGCGAGGTGATGTGCGTTGATGAGGTGATCGCCCGGGAGACCAGGGCGCGCGGTGCGCGACAACGTCCCGACTCGGGATGGGCTTCGCTGACACCGGCCGAACTCGACGTGGTGCGGTTGGTGTGTGAGGGGCTGGGCAACAAGGAGATCGCCGCGCGCCTGTTCATCTCGCCGCGAACGGTTCAGGCCCACCTGTCGCACGTCTTCACCAAGCTTGGCCTGGCCTCGCGCGTGCAGCTGGTACAGGAGGCTGCGCGGCACCAGTAGCGCCGGACGTGACGTCACTGTCACGCCCGGCGTTACGATCAGGCCGCGGTCACCTGCGCGGGTGCTTCTTCCAGGGCCTGCGCGACGATCGCCGCGACATCCGTCATCGGCCGCACGTCGAGCGCTCCGAGGACTTCGGCGGGCACGTCGTCCAGATCCGGCTCGTTGCGCGCCGGAATGAACACCGTCGAGAGCCCGGCACGCTGGGCGGCGAGCAGCTTCTGCTTGACACCGCCGATCGGCAGCACCCGGCCGTTCAGCGTCACCTCACCGGTCATCCCGACATCCGAGCGCACCTGGCGCCCGGTGGCCATCGAGACCAGCGCGGTCACCATGGTCACTCCCGCCGACGGACCGTCCTTGGGCACCGCGCCGGCCGGCACGTGCACGTGGATGCGGCGGTCCAGCAGCTTCGGGTCGACACCCAACTCAGCGGCGTGTGAGCGCACGTAGGACAGTGCGATCTGCGCCGACTCCTTCATGACGTCACCCAATTGACCGGTCAATTGCAGACCCGGCTCACCATCGGTGGCGCCGGCCTCGATGTACAGGACGTCGCCACCCAGGCCGGTGACGGCCAGGCCGGTGGCCACCCCGGGCACCGCGGTGCGCTCGGCCGATTCCGGCGTGAAGCGCGGGCGGCCCAGGTAGCCGACCAGATCCGGCTCGTCGACGGTGATCGGCTCACTATCGGCCGCGAGTTTGGTGGTCACCTTGCGCATCGCCTTGGCCAGTAGGCGTTCGAACTGCCGGACTCCCGGCTCGCGGGTGTAGTCCGCCGCGATCTTGCGCAGCGCGGCGTCGGTGACCGTGACCTCGTCCTCGGTCAGCGCCGCGCGATCCCGCTGCCGGGGGAGCAGGTAGTCGCGAGCGATGGCGACCTTGTCGTCCTCGGTGTACCCGTCGATCTGCACCAACTCCATGCGGTCCAGCAGCGCCGACGGGATGTTCTCGATCACGTTGGCGGTAGCCAGGAACACCACGTCGGACAGGTCCAGGTCCAGATCCAGATAGTGGTCGCGGAAGGTGTGGTTCTGCGCCGGGTCGAGGACCTCGAGCAGCGCCGCACTCGGGTCGCCCCGGTAGTCGGAGCCGACCTTGTCGATTTCATCCAGCAGCACAACGGGATTCATCGAGCCCGCTTCACCGATGGCCCGCACGATGCGGCCGGGCAGCGCGCCCACGTAGGTGCGCCGGTGCCCGCGGATCTCCGCCTCGTCACGGACGCCACCGAGGGCAACACGCACGAACTTGCGTCCCAGAGCACGCGCCACGCTTTCGCCCAGCGAGGTCTTGCCGACCCCGGGGGGACCGGCCAGCACCATCACCGCGCCGGAGCCACGGCCGCCCACCAGCTGCAGACCGCGCTGCGCACGGCGGGTGCGCACGGCCAGGTATTCGACGATGCGGTCCTTTACGTCGTCCAGCCCGTGGTGGTCGGCGTCCAGAATCGCCCGCGCGCCGGTCAGGTCCGTCGAGTCCTCGGTGCGGACATTCCACGGCAGGTCGAGCACGGTGTCCAGCCAGGTGCGGATCCAGCCGCTTTCCGGGCTCTGGTCGCTGGCCCGCTCCAGCTTGCCGACCTCGCGCAGCGCGGCCTCGCGCACCTTCTCGGGTAGCTCGGCGGCCTCGACGCGGGCCCGGTAGTCCTCAGACCCGTCCGGCTCGCCCTCGCCGAGTTCTTTGCGGATGGCCGCCAGCTGCTGGCGCAGCAGGAACTCCTTCTGCGTCTTCTCCATGCCTTCGCGGACGTCTTCGGCGATCTTGTCGTTGACCTCGGTCTCGGCCAGGTGCTCGCCGGTCCACTCGATCAGGACGCGCAGCCGCTCGGCGACATCCACTGTCTCCAGCAATTGCCGCTTCTGCACATCGCTGAGGTATGAGGCGTATCCCGAGGTGTCCGCCAGCGCGGACGGGTCGGTCAGGCTGTTGACGTAGTCGACGATCTGCCAGGCCTCGCGGCGTTGCAGGATCGCCAGCAGCACCTTCTTGTATTCGGCTGCCAGCGCCTTGACCTCGTCGGTCACCTCGGTTTCGGCGACCTCGGTCACCTCGACCCACAGCGCCGCGCCGGGACCCGATGCGCCCGCACCGATCTGCGCGCGATTCTCACCTCGCACGACGGCGGCACTGCCGCCTCCGGGCATCCGTCCCACCTGCAAGATCTTCGCGATCACCCCGTGCGAGGGGTACCGGTCGTCCAACCGGGGCGCGATCAGCAACTGCCCCGAATCGCTTGCCCGTGCAGCGTCTATTGCCGCTCGTGCGGCCTCGTCCAGTGCAATCGGCACCACCATCCCGGGCAAAACGATGGTGTCGGTAACGAACAGCACGGGAACCGATGTGGCTTCAGCCATCAATCCTCCAAAAGTTGAGTCTGCTTCGCTAAACCCAGGCGGGCGCCGATTTGTTCCGAATGCGGGGCCGCACCGCGCGATAATCGGGTGGTGCCGCTCACACCTGACCCCGAGATCCTCCAATCGGCAGCGAGAGAGCTCGGCCCGAAGGCTGCGGTTACCTTCCTGGTCGGCGACGACGCGGTGACCTATTCCGTCGCCGATAAGACCATCCGCGTCGATGCGGCAACGGCGGACAGCCCTGTGGTGGTTCGCCTGTCGCGGCAGGCCTGGGCCGACCTGGTGGGCCAGGTTCGCACCGCCATCAACCTGCTGCTGAGCAATGAACTCGCCTTCGAGCGGGGAGGATTCGAGCAGCTGGCCGACTGGGACCCGATCCTGCGGTACCTGCACGCCGGGGTACCGCCCTACGACCCGGCCCGCGCCGACTTTCACGGTCGCGACCCGGGCGCCACCTTCACCCTCGACGCCGATGACGCCGAACTGGCCGCCCAACTGCGGACCATGGGTTATCTGCACGTCAAGTCGGTGTTCAGTGCCGACGAGATGCGGGCGGCCAACCACGAGGTGGACCGGCTGGCGGCACAAGCCCGGCCGGGAGACGACGAGTCCTGGTGGGTGACCGCCGGCGACGGGGTGAGCGTGCTGTGCCGGTTGGTGTACGCGACGTTGCGCTCACCGGCACTAGCCGCGCTGGAACATGATCCGCGGGTGCGCAGGCTCGGCACCCTGATCGACCCCGCGCTGCGCGCGGCTCCCGATCGGATGGAAGGCAGCGCGGTGCTGCTCAAAGTGCCGGGCAAAACCAGTGGGCTGTCCAACATTCCGTGGCACCAGGACTGCGGCATGGGTGGCCACGCGATCATGTGCCCGGCGGTCAGCGTCGGTATCCAGCTCACCGGATCGGACTCCTCGACCGGCAACTTGCAGGTGGTACCCGGCAGTCACGGCCAGGCCATCCATTACCGGTGGGAGCAGCGGCTCGATCGGGTTCCGGTGGTCAGCATCGACACCGCGCCGGGTGACGTGACAGTACACATCCAGGACCTGATGCACGCCTCACCCGAGCCGACCGGCGCCGGTGGGCGGCGCACCATGTACGTCACGCACTATCCGCCGGCTCTGTTCGACCACGTCGGGCCGGGTCAGGCCTTCAACGACCTGGTTCGCAACCGCGTTATCGCGGCGCCAGTCGTCTCAGCTGAGTGACGTGCTTTGGCGAAAGTTCTTGCAGGCAGGTCACACCCAGCAACCCCATGGTGCGGATGATCCCGCTCTGCAGAATGTCGATCGCCCGCCGGACACCCGCCTCACCACCGGCCATCAACCCGTAGAGGTAGGCGCGCCCAACCAGCGTGCAGCGCGCCCCCAGGGCGATCGCCGCGACGATGTCTGCGCCGGACATGATGCCGGTGTCCATCAGGATCTCGGTGTCGCCGCCCAGTTCGCGGGCCACCGCGGGCAAGAGATGGAACGGCACCGGCGCCCGATCAAGTTGGCGCCCACCGTGATTGGACACGACAATCCCGTCCACGCCCCGGTCGACGACAGCGCGGGCGTCGTCGAGCGTCTGAATGCCCTTGACGACAACCTTGCCCGGCCACTTGGACTTGATCCAGGCCAGGTCGTCGAAAGTGACGCTGGGATCGAACATGGTGTTCAGGTACTCGCCGACGGTGCCCGACCACCGGTCCAGAGACGCAAACGACAGCGGTTCGGTGGTCAGCAGGTCGAACCACCAGTGCGGATGCGGGACGGCATCGAGCACGGTGCGCACCGTCAACGCCGGTGGGATCGACATGCCGTTGCGCACATCACGCAACCTGGCTCCGGCCACCGGAACGTCCACCGTCACCAGCATCGTGTCGAAGCCTGCGTCGGCCGCCCGCCGCACCAGCTCCATCGACCGCTCGCGATCACGCCACATGTAGAGCTGAAACCACTTGCGTCCCTGTGGGGCGGCGGCCACCAGGTCTTCGATCGCGGTAGTCCCCAGCGTGGACAGCGAGAACGGAATGCCGGCCGAGGCCGCGGCCCGGGCCCCGGCGATCTCACCCGCGGTGTGCATCAAGCGGGTGAATCCGGTCGGTGCGATCCCGAACGGCAGGGCCACCGGTTGGCCCAGCACGTCCCAACCTGCCGTCACATTGGTCACGTCGCGCAGAATGGTCGGATGAAACTCTATGTCGCGGAACGCTTGTCGAGCCCGCGCGATGGAAAGCTCATCCTCGGCGGCACCGTCGGTGTAGTCGAAGGCTGCCTTCGGGGTGCGCCGCTTGGCAATACGGCGCAGGTCCTCGATGGTCAGCGCGGCGTCCAGGCGCCGTCTGGTGCGATCGAACTGAGGCTTCTTGAATTGCAGCAACGGAGCCAGGTCCCGCACTCTGGGCACCTGCCGCTTGACCGTCATCGCTTCATCTAACCAGTGTGCGACCGTGGAGAGATGTCTGATTTGCAGCGCTTCGTGGACGCGCAGGACCGGGTGTACGACAACGTGCTGGACGAACTGCGGGCCGGGCGCAAACGCAGTCACTGGATGTGGTTCGTGTTCCCGCAGATTCGCGGACTGGGCAGCAGCCCGACCGCCCAGCACTACGGAATCGCCTCAGTCGCGGAAGCACGGGCCTACCTGGACCACTCGGTGCTGGGGCCACGACTGCGCGAGTGCGTGGCTCTGGTCAACGCGGTCGAAGGCCGCTCGGCGGAGCAGGTCTTCGGTTGGCCCGACGACCTCAAGCTGCGTTCGTCGGTGACGCTGTTCGCCCACGCCACCGATGACAATGGGGACTTCCTGGCGTTGCTCGACAAGTACTACGGCGGGGAGCAGGATCCGCTGACGCTGGAGCGCTTGGGCTAGGGACGCAGAATCCGCCAGCCGTGCGGTTCGATCTCCACGGTGTCGACGACCTCGTCGGGAGGCGCCGTCGAGCCCGCGATCAGGCGGGCGCGTGGCGTGCCGAGCTTCGGTAGCGACAGCCGCAGCGGCTCGTTGTCGATGTTGAGGGCGACCAGCAGCGCGTCCTGGCCACTGCGGGTTTTGTAAACGTAATGCTTGTTTTCCAGGCGCACGGCGCTGGTCGTCGCCCGGTGCAACCAGGGGTGGCGGCGGCGCAATCCGACCAGGTACTGGTACAGAGCCCAGACTTCGGCCCCGGATTGGTCCAAAGAGATTGTGGGAGAAGGAAACTCGGGACGTACCGCGTCGTCACCTCCGTACCGTTCTTCCTTGACCCCGCGGAAACCGAATTCGTCGCCGGCATAGATGGTGGGCACCCCGCCGATGGTCAGCAGGATCACCAGCGCGTGGGCCGGGTGAGCGGGGTTTTCGAGGCGGCTGGCGATCCGGGTGACGTCGTGGTTGCCGATGAATGTCTGCGGCACAAAGGTTTCCAGAAAGTCGTTGTGCCGTTGCAGCGCATGGTCCAGCTCGAAGAAATTGCCGTCGTTGAGACTGCTCCAGACGGCCTTCCACAGCTCGTACTGGGTGGCGGAGTCGAACCGCGCCGACTCGACGACCGCGGCATAGTCGCCGTGGATCAACTCGCCGACGAACCACGCGTCCGGCTGGCGCTCGCGGACCTTGGGCAGCACCTGCGCCCAGAACCGTTGCGGCACGGTGTAAGCCGCATCAAGACGCCAACCGTCGGCACCGCGCTCGAGCCAGTGTGACATGACGTCGGTGACGTAGTCGGCGACCGCCGGGTCTTTGTGGTTGAGGGTGATCAACTCCGCATGGCCCTCGAAGTTGTCGCCACTGAACCAGTGCGCCGATTCCGGGTCGCCATAGCGCGCGAAGTCCGCACCGACGTGATTGAAGACGCCGTCCAGCAGCACGCGCAAGCCCCGTTGCCGCGCCTGCTCGATCAGATAGTCGAAGTCGGCGTCGTCACCTAGGCGCGGGTCGATCCGGAAGTGATCGGTGGTGTCGTAGCCATGGGTGCGCGAGTGAAAGATCGGTCCCAGTGCGACGCCGGATGCGCCGAGCGCGATCGCGTGGTCGAACCAGTCGACGAGCCGGCGCAGCCGGTGTTCCCCCGGGTCCGGCGGGGCTTCCGAAGGGTAGGCCCCGACGAAGCCCAGGGGATACACCTGCCACCAGATCGAGTGCTCGATCCAGGAGGGTCCGGTCACCTTGGTGATCAGCCGACTGCCGCCAGTGTCTGGGCCGCGCTTATTGCCTGTGCCACACCGGAAACGATAGCGGCGACCTTGAGTGCCTCGAGAATGGCCTCGCGGCTCACTCCCGACTCGCGCAACGTGTGCTCGTGGGCAACCACGCAGTGACCGCAGCCGTTGATCGAGGACACCGCGAAGCTCCAGAGCTCGAAGTTGGCCTTGTCCACACCGGGATTGCCGATGATGTTCATCCGCAGCCCCGCGCGCAGATCGTCGTAGGCCCCTTCCAGAAAGCCGCGGCCACGGTAGAACACGTTGTTCATTCCCATGATGGACGCGGCTCCCAGGGCGGCGTTGTAGGCCTGCTCAGAGAGTGTGTCGGCCGCTTCGGCGCCGATCTCGCCCAGCACCTGGGCGTTGCGACTCGCCGCGGCACACGCCAGCAGCGTGCCCCACAACTGCTCTTCGTTCAGCACCGTGGTGCGGACGATGGAGCCGAGGTTGAGCTTGAGGTCCTTGGCGTATTCGGGCAGGGCGGCTTTGAGATTCTCGACGCTCATCAGGCCTCCTTACGCCGAAGCCTTCAGCAGCTCGCCGGCGTCGATCGTCGGGTCACCCTTGCGCCAGTTGCACGCACACAACTCATCCGACTGCAGCGCGTCCAGCACCCGCAGCACCTCGTCGACGTTACGCCCCACGGAACCGGCCGTGGCAGAGACGAATTGGATCTCGTTGTTCGGGTCGACGATGAAGGTGACGCGGTCGGCGACTCCGTCGGCGTTGAGCACCCCGGTGGCCTGCGACAGTTCCCGCTTGATGTCAGACAGCATCGGGAAAGGCAGCTTCTTGAGATCCTCGTGCTGCGCCCGCCATTGGAAGTGCACGAACTCGCTGTCGATCGAGACGCCCAGCACCTGCGCGTCGCGGTCCTCGAACTCGTCGTTCAGCTTGCCGAAGGCGGCGATCTCGGTGGGGCACACGAAGGTGAAGTCCTTGGGCCAGAAGAACACGATGCGCCACTTGCCCGGGTGGTCGTCACTGGTAATGGTGGTGAAGTAGTCGCCCGGCTGCTGCGCGTCGACCTTGGACAGGTCACCGCCGATGAGTGCGGTCAACTGGTATGCCGGGAATTGCTGGCCAATCGTCAACAAAGACATATCGCTCCTTATCTGGATTCATTCAAGATTAGGTGGTCTGCCACCATGGTGCCCCGGGTTCGCTTTGAAGTAAAGGTGATTTGTCGCACTACACTGATAGGTATGACCGATAAGAGTTTCCAACCTACGCTGGCCGGCCTGCGGGCCTTCGTGGCGGTCGCGCAGAAACAGCATTTCGGCAGCGCCGCAACGACTCTCGGCGTCAGCCAATCGACGTTATCGCAGGCGCTCGCGACGCTCGAGACCGGGCTGGGCACCAACCTCGTCGAGCGTTCCACCCGCAGGGTTCGCATCACGGCCGAAGGTGAACAGCTACTGCCGCTGGCCCGCGCCGTCGTCGACGCGGCCGAATCATTCACCCGCGCCGCCGCCGGTGCCGGCGATCCGCTGGCCGGCACGATCCGGCTCGGCCTGATCCCGACGGTGGCGCCCTACGTGCTGCCCGCCGTTCTGGCCGGGCTGCCGCGGCGCCTGCCCGACCTGACACTGCGGGTCGTCGAGGACAAGACCGATCGCCTGCTCGGCCTGCTGCGCGACGGCGCGCTGGACGCGGCGCTGATCGCGCTGCCCGCCGGCTCGGCGGGCCTCACCGCCATTGCCATGTACGACGAGGATTTCGTCTTGGCCCTGCCTCCCGGACATGCACTGTCGGGCCGGCAGCGGGTGCCCGCCGCGGTGCTGGCGGAAATGCCGCTGCTACTGCTGGATGAGGGCCACTGTCTGCGCGACCAGGCGCTGGACGCATGCCGGGAGGCCGGGGTGCGCGCCGAGCCGGTTGACACCCGGGCGGCTTCGCTGGCGACGGCCGTGCAGTGCGTGGCCGGAGGATTGGGCGTGACACTGATCCCGCAGACCGCCGTCGCGGTCGAAACCGCGCGCAGCAGTGTCGGTCTCGCCCGGTTCGCCGCACCGCGCCCGCACCGGCGGATCGGTCTGGTGTTTCGTTCCACGTCTGGCCGCGACGAGTCCTATCGCCGGCTGGCCGGGATCATCGCCGAACTGATCGGGGGTTAGGTTCGCCTGATGGAGAAAGTCATCGCTGTGCTGCGGCGGGCCGAATACGACGACGACTGGTGCGCGCGCCTTCGCGGGCCGGTTTCCAGCGAACTGTCGGCACTGGACTTGCCCGGGCTGACGGTGAACGTCCGCGACAGTGCGGTGCGCGACTCGCTGATGACGCTGACGACTCTGGACCCGCCGGTTGCCGCCGTGGTGAGCGTGTGGACGCAGCAATGCTACGGCGAGCAGATGTCGGCGGCCCTGCGGGTATTGGCCGCCGAATGCGGGCAACTTGCGGCCTACCTGGTCACCGAGTCGGTTCCGATGCCGGGGCCGGTGGTCGAATCACGGCACCGCACACCGGGTTTGGCGAATATCGCGCTGCTGCGGCGGCCGCCGGACCTGGATCAGGCGACCTGGCTCGACCGGTGGCAACTGAACCATACCCAGGTGGCCATCGAGACCCAGTCCACCTTCGGCTACACCCAGAACTGGGTGGTGCGGGCGCTCACCCCGGACGCTCCGGGAATCTCCGCCATCGTCGAGGAGTTGTTCCCGCTGGAGGCGGTCTCCGATTTGAAAGCGTTTTTCGGCGCCGCCGACGACGACGACCTGCAGCACCGGGTGGGCCGGATGGTGGCCAGCACTTCCGCCTTCGGCGCCAATCAGAACATCGACACGGTGCCCACCAGTCGCTACGTGGTCAGGACGCCGTTCCGGGAAGGGTGAAGCAGATGACGACAGTTCAGGATGCGGTGGCGCTGGCGGCGTCCGAAAGTGGACTAGCGGTGATCTCCACGGTCCGCGCCGACGGCAGCGTGCAGGCGTCGCTGGTGAATGTCGGACTCCTGCCCCACCCGGCTGGGGGAGAGCCCGTGCTCGGGTTCACCACCTACGGCAAGGTCAAGCTGGCCAACCTGCGGGCCCGGCCACAGCTGGCGGTCACGTTCCGCAACGGGTGGCAATGGGCCACCGTCGAAGGGCGCGCGGAAGTGGTCGGCCCCGACGACGCGCAGAGCTGGCTGTCCGATCCCGACCAGTTGAGGCTGTTGCTGCGCGACGTTTTCACGGCGGCCGGTGGCACCCACGACGATTGGGACGAGTACGACCGTGTCATGGCCGAGGAGCGGCGCGCGGTGGTGCTGATCGGTCCGACCCGCGTGTACAGCAACCGATAGGCTTCCTGTTCGTGACGCTGCTGATCGAAGACGACAACCGGGTCCGCACTCTCACCTTGAACCGGCCTGAGGCCCTCAACGCGTTCAACGAAGCCCTGTACGACGCCACCGCCCAGGCATTGCTGGATGCCGCCGCGGATCCCGAGGTCGCCGTCGTGCTGCTGACCGGTGCGGGCCGCGCGTTCAGCGCCGGTACCGACCTGGCCGATATGCAGGCGATGATCTCCGACCCCGCCTTCGTGCCTGGAAAGTACGGGTTCCGGGGCCTGATCGAGGCGCTCAGCGCCTTTCCGAAGCCGCTGATCTGCGCCGTCAACGGCATCGGGCTGGGCATCGGGACCACCGTCCTCGGCTATGCCGACCTCGCCTTCATGTCGACCACCGCCAGGTTGAAGTGCCCGTTCACCAGCTTGGGTGTGGCCCCCGAAGCGGCGTCTTCGTATCTGTTGCCGCAGTTGATCGGCCGGCAGAACGCAGCGTGGCTGTTGATGTCGTCGGAGTGGGTGGACGCCCAGGAGGCGCTGCGGATGGGACTGGTGTGGCGGGTCTGTGAGCCCGACGAGCTACTGTCCGAGGCCCGCCGGCACGCCGACGTCCTTGCCGCGCGGCCGATTTCGAGCCTGATGGCGGTCAAGCACACGATGGTCGAACCGACCCGTCCGGAGATCGCGGCGGCGACGGCGCGGGAAAATGCGCACTTCGCCGAACTGATGGGCGCGCAGGCCAACGCTGCGGCGCTCGCGGATTTCGGGAACCGCCGGCGCTAGGCAGATGAAGCGGGCTGTAGTTCAGCCTGGTTGACGCGCGCGGCGGAGATGATGGCCCTTAGCGTGCGCCGGCAGCGCCCACAGTCGCCCCCGGCCCCGCACAATGCGGCGACTTCCTTCGAGGTCGACGCGCCCCGTGCGACGGCTTCACACACCGTTTGATTGGTGGCTCCAACGCACAGGCACACGTACATCAGCAGACACCACCCGCAGATGCGGTGGAAGCGTAGTGTGTGCTCATATTAGTGGAGTCTAACCTAAGTCAGTTAGCCGAGTCTAACCTAAGTTAAAACCGGTGATCACGATTGCGCCGCGGCGGGACGCGCCGATGGCGCAGTTAAGCGTGGGCTCACTTGCCTTAACTGCACTAGATTGAAATCGGCACCCGACGGTGCCGCACCACCCCGCACGGCGTGCTCCAGCCCGGCGCGCCCGCGCGGATTGACTGACAGCCTTCACACCGTAGGAGTGACCATGCAAGGCGATCCAGACGTGCTGCGCCTGCTCAACGAGCAGCTGACGAGCGAGCTCACGGCTATCAACCAGTACTTTCTGCACTCGAAAATGCAGGACAACTGGGGGTTCACCGAACTTGCTTCGCACACGCGCGCGGAATCGTTCGACGAGATGCGGCACGCCGAGGCGATCACCGACCGCATCCTGTTGCTCGACGGGCTGCCGAATTACCAGCGCATCTTCTCCCTGCGTATCGGCCAGACGTTGCGCGAGCAATTCGAGGCCGACCTCGCGATCGAATACGAAGTGCTCAACAGGCTCAAGCCGGGCATCATCATGTGCCGCGAGAAGCAGGACAGCACCAGCGCAATTCTGCTGGAAGGGATTGTGGCTGACGAGGAATCACACGTCGACTACCTCGAGACCCAGCTGGAGTTGATGGACAAGCTCGGCGAGGAGCTCTACTCGGCCCAGTGCGTCTCCCGTCCGCCCAAGTAAGCGGTACGGCTCGCCGGCGCCGCACGCTGGATTGAATCAGCCCCATCGGGGGCATTCACACAGCTGCCGCCCTGCCCGCACCGCCGCGTGGCCAGGGTGCGCTTCAGCCTGCGCGCCGACCGAAAGACGTTAATGACGACCACGACAGTTGCCGCGCCTGCCGATACCGGGTCCGGCAGCGCGATGATCACCCCTGGGCGGCGCAACTTCATCTTCGCCGCCATCGCGCTCGGGATGCTGCTCGCGGCCCTCGATCAGACGATCGTCGCCACCGCGCTGCCGACCATCGTGGCCGACCTCGGCGATGCCGGTCGTCAATCGTGGGTGGTCACCAGTTACCTGCTGGCCTCGACGATCGTCACCGCGCTGGTCGGCAAACTCGGCGACCTGTACGGCCGCAAACGGGTTTTCGAAGTCGCCGTGCTTTTCTTCGTCGCGGGATCGGTGCTGTGCGGGCTGGCGCAGTCCATGACCATGCTGGTGGGATCGAGAGCCCTGCAGGGCATCGGCGGCGGCGCCATCACCGTCACTGCCAGTGCGCTGATCGGCGAGGTGGTTCCGCTGCGCGAGCGCGGCCGCTACCAGGGAATCCTGGGCGCAGTATTCGGCGTCACCACGGTCGTGGGGCCATTGCTCGGCGGTTATTTCACCGACTACCTGACCTGGCGCTGGGCGTTCTGGATCAACCTGCCGGTCTCGCTGGTGGTGATCTGCGTGGCGGCCGCGGCGATCCCGGCGCTGAAAGCGTCCACCAAACCCGTGGTCGACTACGCCGGCATCGTCTTCATCGGGCTGAGCGCCGCCGGCCTGACCCTGGCCACCAGCTGGGGTGGCACCGTCTACGCGTGGGGCTCGCCGACCATCATCGGGTTGTTCGTCGGCGCGGCCGTCGCCCTGGGTGTCTTCGTGTGGGTGGAGAACCGTGCGACCGCGCCGATTCTGCCGATCCGGTTGTTCGCCAGTCCGGTTTTCACGGTGTGCTGCGCACTGTCGTTCGTCGTCGGGTTCGCGATGCTGGGCGCGATGACGTTCCTGCCGACCTTCATGCAGTACGTCAACGGTGTCTCGGCCACCACGTCGGGCCTGCGTACGTTGCCGATGGTGGTCGGCATGCTGATCACCTCGACGGGTAGCGGCAGCATCGTCGGCCGCACCGGGCGCTACAAGATCTTCCCCGTCGTCGGCACCGCGCTGATGACGGTCGCTTTCGTCTTGATGTCCACCATGGACAAGTCGACCTCTGCGCTGCTGCAGTCGGTCTACCTGCTCATCCTGGGCGCCGGCATCGGACTGTCCATGCAGGTGCTGGTGCTGATCGTGCAGAACACCTCCGATTTCGAGGACCTCGGGGTAGCCACCTCCGGAGTGAGTTTCTTCCGCACCATCGGCAGCTCATTCGGGGCGGCCATCTTCGGTTCTCTGTTCGTGAACTTCCTCAGCTCGAGACTGGCCACCGCCCTGGCTGCGAGCGGCGCTCCGCGGGACGCGGTGAGCTCCCCGGCCGCGCTGCACCGGCAACCGGCTGCCGTGGCCGCGCCGATCGTGCATGCCTACTCCGATTCGTTGTCCCAGGTTTTCCTGTGCGCGGCACCGGTCGCCGCGGCCGGTTTCGTGCTCGCGCTGTTCTTGCGCGAAGTGCCGTTGCGTGACATCCACAACAGCGCGGTCGACCTCGGCGACGGGTTCGGCATGCCGAGCACCGATACTCCGGAGCAGTTGTTGGAGAACGCAATTGCGCGCATGCTGCGCGGCGAGCCGGGGGTGCGGCTGCGAAGCATCGCGATGCGGCCGGACTGCCGGCTCGACGTCGCGGCGCTGTGGGCGCTGCTGCGGGTCAACCGCTACACGCAATTCTTCGGCTCCGCCCGGCTCACCGATATCGGCGACAATTTGCAGATACCTTTCGAGGTGCTGGAACCCACCTTCAACCGGCTGGTCGCCGCGGGATACGTGATGCGCGACGGGGACCGGCTGTGGCTCACCCCCGCCGGCGTGGAGCAGGTGCAGTACGTGTATTCACTGCTGCTGGCCTGGATCATCGACAAGCTGTCCCGGTCGCCCGGTTTCGCCGTCCGCCCCGATCGCGCACAGGTGGAGGACGCACTGGGCCGGGTCGCGTATCGCGTTATCGCACAGCGGGATTGGAATGAGGACACCGCGACGGAAGCTATTGCGAGTCGGTGACCGGATGCCAGCTGCCGGGCAGCAGCGGCAGCCGCGGTCCGTCGCTCATCCCAGGACCGGCCAGCGTGGTCAATCCGGCAGCGGCGCCGGCGGTTTCGTCGGTCACGGTGCCCGCGAAACCCATCGGCTGCGCACCCCGCTCGGAGGCCTCGGTGGTCGGCGGCCCTTCCCACTGCGGGTCGACGTCGACATTCATGTCCAGGAACTCGTCGCCGAACCCACGGCTTTTGGCGGCCTTGCGGCGGCGCGCCCGAGCCTGCTCTCGAACCGCGGCAGCGGCCGCCTGGGCGGCGCTGTCGGGCTCTGACGCCTGCCTTTTCGCTGCGTTACTCGCCTTCGCGCTGAGCCCGGAACCGAATCCGATCCCGGGCGGGGCCGCGGCGTAGGGCGGCGTGAAACCGGCTCCACCCCCGGCGGGCGGCGCCGGTGCCGAAGGGGAGGGAGGCGGGGCTCCCGCGGTGCTGCTGGGCGCGGGCGCCGGCGCCGACGTGTGCTCTTCCGATCTGTGCGGTCACCGACGACAGCCCCACCGCCGGCAACGGAGGCGGCGTACCCATCGGCACCGGCGCCGGCGCCGCAACCGGTGACGGCAGAGCGGCCAGCCCGGCCAATCCGGCCAGGCCGCCCACCGAAGCCAGCGGGGCGGCAGCCACCGGGAGGGCCGCGGCAAGCGCAGCCGGCTGGCTGGTCAAGGTGAAAACCTCAGCCAGATGGGTCGGCCAGTCGAACAGCTCCAGGCTGACCAGGTATTGGACGGCCAGTACCGGGTTGGTCTGCAGGTAGACGAAGAACTGTTGAAAGTCCTCGCCCAGCTCCAACGTCCGGGCTACCCAGAAGGCCGCCACGGTCGGATCCGTGTAGTAGTCGTATTCGAGCCCGTTCAGCGTGCCGTCGAGCGGATTCCAGTCGTAGCCGAAGTTGCGAAGGATGTTGGCGACGAAGTCATCCAGGGCGTTGTCGACCAGCGGATCGTGGGCGATCGTGTCGTTCCCGATACCGAACTGCTGAAGGATCGCGTCGAGCTGCGGGTTGTTGATGAGGTTCTCGAATTGCGTGAACGGATTGAGCTGGGGGTTGCTCATGAAGTCCTGGTATGCCTGCAGCGGGTTCTGCAGGATCTGCGGCGCCGGATCGGCCGGGAGCGCCGCCGCCAGTGCTGTGTCGGATGCGGCCTGGTAGCCACTCATGACGGCCGCGGCCTGAGTCCACATGCGGGCGTAGTCGACCTCATTGAGCGCGATCGGGATGGTGTTGACACCGAAGAAGTTCGTCGCCAGCAGCGCCCCGTGCACAGCGTGATTGGCGGCCAGCTCGGCCATCGTCGGCATCGTGGCCAGCGCCGTCAGGTAGGCGCCGGCCACCGCCTCTTCACGTGCCGCGTTGTCAGCACTGATCTGGCCGGCCAGTGTCAACCATTCCAGGTAGGGCAGGTGCGCCGCGGCGTACGCCTGCGCGCTGGGTCCCGCCCAGACCCCGCCCTGCACGCCGGACAGCACCGCGACGAGTTCGTCTGCGACGGTGGCGTATTCGGTGCTGAGTGCCGACCACGCCGACGCGGCGGCGAGTAGCGGGCCCGGCCCCGGGCCACTGCTCAACAGCGCCGAGTGCACCTCGGGCGGTGCGGCCATCCACCCGTTGAAACCCGTCATGACGTGGCCCCACCAGGCCTTCTATGAGAACGACATGTTTTGAACATGATTTTCATTTGCACCAAAGTAGCTCCTTGGTGGTGTTCAGTTCAAGAGCGGATCGGCCGGGCGTACCATCTCGCCATGAGCCGAATCGGAAGTTTCGCGGACGACGACGTTGCCGGCTGGGTCCTCAAGTCCCCTGAACTCGGCGGCGCCATGGCCAATTTCAGCCGAGCGGTCTACACCAGCAACCGGCTTCCGTTGCGCACCCGCGAGATTGCGCGTGCGGTGATCGCCGACAACAACGAATGCATCGTGTGCGCCAACACCCGCGACGCCGACGGCCCGGCGGCCGGAGTAGACGAAGATCTGTACCACCACGCCACGGAGTGGCGGACCTGGCCGGGGTACAGCGAGCAGGAGAGGCTGGCGGCCGAGTTCGCGCACCGCTTCTCCACCGATCACACCGAACTGCGCGACGACGAGGACTTCTGGGCCCGCGCCGCCGAACATTTCTCCGATGAACTGCTGGCCGACCTGGCGATCTCGTGTGCGCTGTGGGTGGGCATGGGCCGGGTACTGCGCACCCTGGACATCGGTCAGGCGTGCAAGCTGACGCTGCCCAGCCGGGCCTGACCCAGGCGGACATCAGCCGGAACCGCCGAATGGCTGCCATGACCGCCACTCCGCTTGCTGCTGCGGCTATCGCCCAACTCGAGGCCGAGGGCGTAGACACCGTCATCGGCACCGTGGTGAACCCCGCCGGGCTCACCCTGGCCAAGACCGTACCGATTCGCCGGACGAACACGTTCGCCGATCCCGGCCTGGGTGCCAGTCCGACCTGGCATGCCTTCGCCATCGATCAGACCGGCATCGCGTTCACCGATGACGTCACCGTGGTGGGGGACCAGCGCCTGCGCATCGACCTTTCCGCATTGCGCATCATCGGCGACGGGCTGGCATGGGCACCCGCCGGATTCTTCGAACAGGACGGCACTGCCGTCCCGGCCTGCAGCCGGGGGACCCTGGGCCGCATCGAGGCCGCGTTGGCCGACGCCGGCATCGAGGCCGCGGTCGGCCACGAAATCGAGTTCCTGCTGGTGGATTCCGGCGGCGGCCGGCTGCCTACCACGCTGTGGGCGCAGTACGGCCTGGCCGGAGTCCTCGAACACGAGGCATTCGTTCGGGATGTGATCGCCGGTGCGACCTCCGCAGGAGTCGTGATCGAGCAGTTCCATCCCGAGTACGGACCCAATCAGTTCGAGCTCTCGCTGGCGCCCCAGCCACCGGTGGCCGCGGCCGACCAGCTGGTGCTGATGCGGATCATCATTGGCCGCGCCGCCCGCCGCCACGGGATGCGGATCAGCCTGTCGCCGGTGCCGTTCGCCGGAAGCGTGGGATCGGGTGCACATCAACACTTTTCACTGGTCACCCCGGAGGGTCCGCTGTTCTCCGGAGGCAACGGCCCCGGCGGCATGACAATGGCGGGACAGGCAGCGGTGGCAGGTGTACTGCGTGGGCTGCCGCAGGCGCAGGGAATTCTGTCCGGGTCGATCGTCTCCGGCCTGCGGATGCGGCCAGGCAACTGGGCCGGCGCCTACGCCTGCTGGGGCATCGAGAACCGGGAGGCCGCAGTGCGATTCATCGAAGGTGGTCCCGGAAATCCGCACGGCGCCAACGTTGAAGTGAAGATCATCGATCCTTCGGCCAACCCCTACCTGGCTACCGCGGCGATACTGGCTCTGGCACTCGACGGCATCACCGGCCGCGCGACGTTGCCGCCGGAGACTACGGTGGACCCCGAACAGCTTTCCGAAGCGGAACGGGACGACGCCGGAACCCGGCTGCTGCCCGACGATCAGGCGCAAGCCCTTGCGGCACTGGATGACTCGGCGCTGATGCGTAAACTGCTGGGTGATCCGGTGGTCGACACGGTGACCGCGGTGCGCCGGATGGAGCACGACCGGTACGCGGACCTCGAACCCGCGGTGCTCGCCGACAAGTTCCGGATGGCCTGGAGCCTATGACCCCGGATTCCGCGCTGGCACAACATATTAGTCGGGTAGCGCTGATCGACCAGCACGCGCACGGGTGTTGGTCGTCAGCCGGTGACCGGCGGCGTTTCGAGAACGCGCTCAACGAAGCCAACACGCAGCCCCTCGCCGCTTTCGACTCCGGCTTCGACACCCAACTCGGTTTCGCGGTGCGCAACCACTGCGCCGCCGTCCTCGGCCTACCCAGACATGTTGACCCGCAAGAATACTGGGAGCGCCGCAGCCAGTTCAGCGAGTCCGATCTGGCGCGGCGGTTCCTGTCGGCCGCCGGGGTGAGCAACTGGCTGATCGACACCGGATTCGCCGACGGGGTCACCGATGTCGCGGCTTTCGGCGAGCTGTCCGGTCGCCGCACCTACGAAGTGGTGCGCCTGGAACAGGTGGCCGAGGAGGCGGCACAGGCAGACGGAGATTACGCGGTTGCCTTCGAAGAGATCCTGGCCCGCCGCGCCGCCGGCGCGGTCGGCACCAAATCGATCCTTGCCTACCGTGGCGGGTTCGACGGTGACCTCAGCGAGCCGTCCGCGGCCGAAGTCAGGACCGCCGCGCAACACTGGCGCGACGCAGGCGGCGTCCGGTTGCAGGACCGGGTGCTGCTGCGGTTCGGGTTGTATCAGGCATTGCGGCTGGGCAAACCGCTGCAGTTCCACGTGGGCCTCGGCGATCGCGACTGCGACCTGCACAAGACCGACCCGCTGTATCTGCTTGACTTCCTGCGCAACTCAGGGGATACCCCTATCGTGTTGCTGCACTGCTATCCCTATGAACGTCAGGCCGGTTACCTGGCTCAGGCCCTCAACAACGTGTACATCGACGGCGGGCTGACCGTGAACCAGCTGGGCGCCCGGGCGCCGGCGTTCGTCGCACGAATGCTCGAACTCGCGCCGTTCCGCAAGATTCTGTACTCCTCGGACGGGTACGGGCCGGCCGAACTCCACTATCTGGGATCCGCGTTGTGGCGCAACGCAATCGGTCGCGTGCTGCACGGCTTCGTCGACGCCGACGACTGGAGCGAGGCGGACGCCATCCGGGTGGTCGACTTGATCGCCCACCACAACGCCGCCCGCATTTACCGTCTCGCCAGCGGCGACCCTCGCGGCCCGACCACCTGGTGAGCAGTAGCTACACCAGGGCGCTGGCGTCGAAGATCCAGGACGTGTCGCCGCCCGCGAGGTTTTCGAAATGCTGCGGCGGCGCGAAGGCCACCAGGCTGTTCATGTCCCAATAGTCTTTCCACACAGCGATTTTGCCGTCGACGACCTTGTGCACGGTGACGAACCTGAGGACGCCCCGCTCCCCGGTCGGGAAGGTCCACGTCTCGGAGTGCTCGTAGATGACGTCGGAACCGTTGGACACCAACACCCCGTCGTGATTCTCGTATCCGGCCAGGTGTTCCAGCCCGATCTTCAGCCGCGTCACGATGTTCTCCGGACCACGAGCCGACACGGCCGGGACCGGCATGTCGACGTAGAGACAGTCGTCGGACAGGAATGTCGGCACCGCCTCCCAGTCCCGCCGCGAGAGCGCTTGCCACATTCCGGTCACGACACTCTCGGCGGTGATCATTTCTGTCATACCCGTCAATTAACTAGGCCGCCGCACGGGTGTCAACCACGGCGCGGCGGCATGCGGGCCCGACTATCGCGCGGCCATCGAACGGGCCGGTCCGAGTTGCACCGGCAGGGTGGACCAGCCGCGCAGTACCCGCGTACTGCGCCGGCTCCCGCTACCTGCGATCCGGACGTCGGGGAAACGTTCGAAGAAGGTGCGCAGCCCGACTTCGCCCTCGGCTCGCGCCAGCGCCGCACCGAGGCAGAAGTGGCGTCCCGTCGAGAACGCGAGATGCCTTCCCGCGTTTACCCTTTCGACATCGAAGCGGTGCGGGTCGGCGAATACGGCGGGGTCCCGGTTGGCGGCGGCCAGATAGACGACCACCACCTCGCCGCGGTAGATCGGCATCCCCGCCACCTCGACGTCGCGCCCGGCCACCCGCGCGGTCAGCTGCACGGGCGAGTCGAGCCGCAGGATCTCCTCCACCGCGTTGGGCCACAACTCGGGCCGCTCCCGCAGCTTGTCCAGCTGATCGGGATGGTCGAGCAGCATCCGGATTCCGTTGCCCAACAGGTTGACCGTGGTCTCGAAGCCGGCGACCAGGACCAGCCCTGCGACTGCCTGCAACTCGATGTCGTCGAGATAGCTGTCCTCGCTGCCGCTCTGGGCGGTCTGAATCAATTGACTCATCAGGTCGTCACCCGGGTTGCGTTGCAGCTCACGCAGATGCTGCACCAGCCACGCGTTGAAGCCTGCCGTACCCCGCTGCACGCGGACGTACTGCCGCCAGGGCAACCCGATGTCCAGACTCGGGGCGGCCAACTCGCCGAACTCCAGCACACGCCGGCGGTCGTACTCCGGCACCCCGAGGATCTCGCTGATGACGGTGATCGGTAGCTGGGAGCAATACCGGCCGACGATGTCGACCCCGCCGGGCCGGTCGGAGAGCCGATCGAGCAGTTCGTCCGCCGTCTGCTGAACCCGGTCGCGCAGCGCGTTCACCGCCCGCGAGGTGAACACCGCCGAGACGGTCTTGCGGTAGCGGGTGTGATCGGGCGGTTCGACCGCCAGCAGCGACGGCGGCCGCAGCGGGTGCAGGCGATGGTCACGGGTACGAAGTTCCAACCAGCGCAACGGTTTCGGCAGACTATCGCCGAAGTTGACGACGTGGAAATCGTCGGAGCGAAGAAAATCGTGGGCGAGTCGGTGGTCGACCGTCATCAGGTTCGCCCGGTTGCGCACCAATCCGCCGCGACGTCGTACTTCGTCATAGAACGGCACCGGGTCGTCGGCGACAGCCGGGTCGGCGATCAACCTGGCTTGCAGGTCACCCCGCCGGACCGCGAGTTTGGCCACCCCGCGGACCACGCCGTGCATCGCGAACCAGTGCAGTCTGTCCTTCACCGGTCAGCACTCGGCGCTGATCTTGAAGTCCGTCGTGACGACCTTGTTCGGGTTGTTGCTGTTGATGCCGGATGCGCTGCCGGTGATGGTGAAGGCGTTCTTGTTGACGTCCACGTGCGCGTCGCCCACCCCGCCCTCGTAGTAGCTGCCGGTGAAGCCGTCGATATTGCGGATCTTGACGAACTGCGGAATCACCCGGTCGCCGCTGATCAACATCACCGCCTGCACCTGGCCGTCGCGATCGCGAATGTCGATGGTCCGATAGGCCTGCATCTGACTGCACGCCGGCGGGCGCGTGGTGTGCGCGGAGCCGTCGAGGGTCAGATGCGCGGCCTTGCGGGGCATGATATGAGTGCCGCCGCAGCCGGACACGGTGAGTGCCAATGCGATTCCTGCCGTTACCACCATCCGGTTCTGCACCAGGACATTATTGCTGCTTCGGGTCCAGCCTGGGCAATGCTTTGACGATGCGATTTCGGACGAACTCGGGGCTGATGCCCTTGAGCCGGTCGATCCAGCGGATGCTGCCGGGCACATACCAGTGCAGCCGCGTCGGATGCTGGTAGGCCTGCCACGCCACCTCGGCGACGCTGGAGGCCGGCATCAGCCGGAACATCCCCCTCTTGGGCGCGGCAGCACGCAACTCGTCGTGGGTCATCTGGGTTTCCGACCCGTCGGAGTGCTGAGGTGTCGAGGTGAGGATGGCGGTGTCGATCAGGCCGGGCAGCACGTCGGCGACCCGCACACCGTGGCGCTGCCATTCCACGCTCAGCGCCTCCGTCAGTCCCTTGACGGCGTGCTTGGTCGCCGAGTACACGGCGATGCGCGGCATGCCGTAGGTGCCCGAGGAGGACGACGTCGAGAACATCAGGCTGCCCGGCGCCTTCTTCAGGTAGGGGAGTGCCCCGTAGGCGCCCGTCAGCACGGCCTTGAAGTTCACGTCGACGACCCGCATGGCGGCCTCGTACGGCACGTCCTCGAACCAGCCGCCTTCGCCGATACCGGCGTTGTTCCACATCATGTCGAGCCCGCCGCCGGCGTTGCCGGCGCAGAAGTCGGCCAGGGCCGCATCCAGCGCCGCCTTGTCGGTCACGTCGACCACCCGGGTCCACAGGCCGGCGCCCAACTCCACACTGAGCGCGGCCAGGCCGTCGTCATTGCGGTCTACGGCGCCGACGCGCCAGCCCTTGCCGTGGAACAGCTTGACGCCTTCCCGGCCCATCCCACTGCCCGCACCGGTGATGAATATCGTCTTCATCGAGGTGATCTCCGCCCAGCCCCTCAGCCTGCTTCGACCACATCTTTGATGCGATGCAGCGTCTTCGTCATGTCTCTTATGTTGCGACGTTTACGTAAGAAGCCTCCCAACACCAGGTAGACGTTGTTGAACGGCGATGGAGCGAGCCGGAAAGACTCGGTGACGTCCGTCCCGTCACCAATCGGCTCCAGCCGGTAATGCCAGTTGTTCACCACCCGGTCGCCGACCAGCACAGCAAACCCGAATTCGCGACCGGGCTCGCAGGCCGTCACCTCGCAGGTGGTCCAGTACACCGGGCCGATCTCGTTGCGGCGGACGTGGCCGCGGAACCGCGCTCCGAGTTCGGGGCCGGTCGCGCCGTCGAGCCACTCGGCCTCGAAGGTTTCCGGTGAGAAGCGCCCGGTATTTCGAATATCGGCAATTAATTCCCAGATCTTGTCTGCCGGCGCCGCCATATGAACCGTTGCTGAACCCTCCATAGGAGGATCCAATCACGTCGCATGTAACGAAACGCGGCGCCCCGCCGATAATCATTGTTTGGGCGTGAACATCCCGATGATCTGGCTGATGGTCTGAGTCAGCGTGCCACCCGGCTTGGGCAGTTGCGCGATCCCCGGACCCATGCCACCCGCGCTGGCGCACTTCGGCCACGCGCCCGGTCCCTGACCGGCCAGAACCTTGTTCGCTACGGCGATTTGTTGCTGCTTGGAGGCTTTCGCGGGGTTTCCGACGCCGCCGTACTCCTCCCACGTGGCTTGCTTGAACTGCAGACCGCCGTAGGCGCCGTTGCCCGTGTTGGCGGCCCAGTTGCCGCCGGATTCGCACTGTGCGACGGCCTCCCAGTTCATGGCGTCGGCGTCGGCGGTGCCGGCGGACAGCGACATGCCGGTGGCGATGAATCCCGCGGTGATGGCGGACTTGATGAGGGGCTTTGTGATGTTCGTCATGCCCGGCATTTCGCCGAGCGTGTTCAAAGCGTTACCCACTAGAAAAAATTATGAGATCAGTTGTCTACCGCAATGAGATTGGCGCAAACGCCGTTTCGGCGGGTGCCTCAGGCGGGTGGCTGCACCTGGCAGTAGGCGGCGGTTGCCGCCGTAAGCGCACGTTGATACAGGTTGTCCAGTCCGCGCAGTCGCGTCACCTCGCTGCGGGCGTTCCGCAGCAGACCCGGGCATGCGGGAGAGTTCAGCAAACCCCAGTTAAGTGATATGTGAGACAAAATCTTAGTGTTCAACGCGTCGATAGCGGCCCGTGAGGCGGCAAGATCGGCCGGAGCGGGAGGCACGGCGGCCGGCGCCAGCTTCCAGTCCGCGAACCGGGAGTACTCGATCGCTTCGGTCGCGGCGATCTGATCGCTGAACACGCGGGCGACGTAATCCGGGTCGACCTGTGCCGAGGCGGCGTCCTCGCGCAGCGTCACCAGCTCCTGCTGCACGCGAACCGGATCCTCGATGGCGGCGTGTGCGCCCCATTTGTAGGCGGCCACCGGCTCGGCGATCGCCAGCCGCTCAGCCAGCGCATCAACCAGAGCGGTCAGCGGGCCGGCATTATCGGCCCGGCTCGGCGGCGCGGCGCCACCGGCGAGCACCAGGGCAACCGCGACCAGAGCGGTGCGGGACGCGGCATGCAGCATCGCGGCCCTCCCTCGTCGAGTGTTCAGGTCCTGACGAACAATGGTGGCATGCGTGCAGACTGGTTGCGCTCGACCCAGGCCCGGTCTCTGCTCGCCGCCACCCTGGCAACCTCGCTGCTGCTCGGAGGTGCCTTCCTGGCCGTGGACCAACTGCACGCCACGCCCGCCGACGCCCTTCACCGTCCCGGGCCCTCATTGTCGGACCAACAGAGCCGGACCCAGGCCGTGGGCGCCGCCCGGGACGTCGTCTCGGCCGCGCAGCTGCGCACGACGACGGCGGGCTATCTGTTGATGTCGTGCCGGGACCGCGACAACCCGCCGTACCAGGGCGCGGTGTACCTGACCTTCACGATTCCCGCGGATACCCGCGCCGACGTCTACCTGCCGGCCGTCGCCAAGGCGCTGACCGCCGGCGGCTGGGTGGAGGGCCTGTCACCCGGCGGTCACCCGTACAGCAAGTCGGTGTCCAAGAGCCAGGTCACCGCGCTGATCTACCGCGACGACGACAACGCGAGCCTGGGTGTGGCGCGGATCTACGGCGAATGCCGTAACACCAGCGATCACCGCACCGACACCACGGGGTGGGTGGACGTCACCGCCGAGATCAGCGGCTAAAACCGCGCGGATATCCCCTGAACGCACTACTGCGCCTGACGGCCGAAGCCGTCAGGCGCAGTAGTAGCAATTGTCGTGCGGGTCAGCCCCTGGCGCCCAGGGCGCCCTGCAGGTCACCCTTCATGGCGACCAGCTGCGCACCCCAGTACTCCCAGCTGTGCGTGCCGTCGTTCTGGAAGTTGAAGACGGCGTTGTGTCCACCGGCCGCGTTGTAGGCGTCCTGGAACTTGATGTTGCTGCTGCGGACGAAGTTCTCCAGGAACTCGGCGGGCAGGTTGGCGCCACCCAGTTCGCTGGGCTTGCCGTTGCCGCAATAGACCCACAGGCGGGTGTTGTTGGCC
Organism: Mycobacterium sp. Z3061; assembly: GCF_031583025.1. Taxonomy (NCBI): domain Bacteria; kingdom Bacillati; phylum Actinomycetota; class Actinomycetes; order Mycobacteriales; family Mycobacteriaceae; genus Mycobacterium; species Mycobacterium pumcae. Next base: position 3,577,071 of record NZ_CP134062.1, read on the forward strand.
ACCAGCGTCGGAATCTGGAGAGTCGGGTCGTTGCGCTGCCACGCCGGGTCGCTGGACGGACCCCACATGTCAGCCGCCTTGTAGCCGCCCGCGTCACCCATGGCCAGGCCGATCAGCGACGGCCCCATGCCCTGCGACGGGTCCAGGAGTGCCGACAGCGAGCCGGCGTAGATGAACTGGGCGGGGTGGTAGGCGGCCAGGATCATCGCCGACGAACCCGCCATCGACAACCCGACCGCTGCACTGCCGGTCGGCTTGACGCTGCGGTTGCTCTGCAGGTACGCAGGCAGCTCGCTGGTGATGAACGTCTCCCACTTGTAGGTGGAGCAACCCGCCTTGCCGCAGGCCGGGCTGTACCAGTCGCTGTAGAAGCTGGACTGGCCGCCGACCGGCATGACCACCGAGATGCCCGACTGGTAGTACCACTCGAACGCCGGGGTGTTGATGTCCCAGCCGTTGTAGTCGTCCTGGGCGCGCAGGCCGTCGAGCAGGTACAGCGCAGGAGAGTTGTCGCCGCCGCTCTGGAACTGCACCTTGATGCTGCGTCCCATCGCCGCTGACGGCACCTGCAGGTACTCGACCGGCAGACCTGGCCGGGAGAATGCTCCCGCGGTCGGCGCACCGCCGGCGAGTCCGATCAGGCCCGGCAGGGTCGCGGCCGCAGCCGCACCGACCAGGAGTCGGCGACCCCAGGCCCGTATCTTCCCGCTCACGTCTGTCATACCTGTGCCCCTTGTCCTTATGTCTTTTGTTCCCGGCAGAACTTACCGCGTGACTGGGCCGAATGTCGATTCGGACGCAATCACATTTCAGTTCCATATCGGTTACCGCCGCGGATACAGCAACTGTGTTACCGGAACCCTCGTTGGATCACCGCATTCGTTATAGCCCGCGGCCGACACGCCCGAACGCGACACACGCCGCTGCGTTATGCAGGCGTTACGCAGTTGAAATCGGGTGGAGTCGCAAGCGCGCAAGGGCGCGGACCGGTTTTGCGCCGGTGTGATCGCCGTCGCGCCGAGCAACCATCGCCCGGTTTACCGCCACCCGTGGGGGCAGTTTTCGGGGTGCCGATTGCGCAGATCACGGGTATTTGAGAGTCACCTGCGGGTTTCCCGGCAAGTTCAACACCGGCCAAGACGAACGTGCTCCGAGCGCGTAGGCTCGCTCGGAGCAATCCGACTGCAGACAGCTATCCCGGGCAATTCCGGCACTCCCGCGCCCCAGCACCTAGCCCCTTGGTGCCTGTAACGCGGCTGAGCGCGCGGCCGGCTCCGGGAATGATTGAGGTGCGAGATTTGGATACGGTACTTGGGCTATCGGTGACGCCGACCACGGTCGGGTGGGTCCTTGCTGAAGGGCACGGAGCCGACGGCGCCATCCTTGACCACCGTGAAGTGCAGTTGCAGGACGGTTCGCAGCACAGCCACGGGGTGCGTGCCGTGAGCACGGCACAGCAGGTGACCACCGAAGTACTGCGGGCCCGTGAGGTTGCCGAAGCCGACGACCACCGGTTGCGGGTCGTCGGAGTGACCTGGAGTGACGAGGCCTCGGCCCAGGCCGCCCTGCTGCTGGAATCACTCACCGACGCGGGATTCGACAACGTCGTGCCCGTCCGCCAGCTCGCCGCCGTCGAAACCCTGGCGCAGGCCATCGCGCCGGTGATCGGTTACGAGCAGACCGCGGTGTGCATCCTCGAGCGCGAGTGGGCGACCGTGGTCATGGTGGACACCCACGACGGTGAGACTCAGACCGCCGTCAAGCACGTCCGTGGCGGCTACGACGGGTTGACGTCCTGGCTCACCGGAATGTTCGACCGCAGCACCTGGCGCCCGGGCGGCGTGGTGGTGGTCGGTTCCCAGCACGACGTCAGCGATTTCTCCTGGCAGCTGGAAAATGCGCTGCCGGTCCCGGTGTTCTCCCAGACCATGGCGCAGGTGACCGTCGCCCGCGGGGCAGCGCTGGCAGCGGCGCAGAGCACGGAGTTCACCGACGCCGAACTGGTGGCCGCCGGCGCCGCCGCGCCCGTCGCCGCCGTACCCGTGCGCTCGCGCCAGTTCGCCGGGGCGGCGACCACCCTGGCAGCCGCGGCGGTGACATTCGTGGCGTCGGTCTCGCTGGCGGTGGGCCTGCAGCTCGCTCCGGGTCAGGATTCCGCTCCGTCCCGGCCGGCGCACAAGTCCACCCCGCCGATGGCCGAGGCGGTGGCTCCCGCACCCGTGCCGCCCCCCGCGCAAGCGGCTCCGGTCGCGCCTCCGGTGCAGCAGGAGCCGGTGCGACTCACCTCCGGCGAGCAGGTTCGGGAATCGGCGCCGGGCGGCGCGCCGACGGCGATCGTGCCCGAGCCGGATCCCGCGGAACCCGCCGATGGCCCGTTGCGGCTCAGCCGCGTGCTCGAACACATCCCCGGCACGTTCGCGGAGCCGGGGCGCCCGCCGGAGTAGCCGCTCAGGCCTTGCGCCGGGTCGCCTCGAAGGACACCGTCACGTCGTCGGCGACTTGCAGCGATCCCATCAGCAGTGAATAGGGTTTGACGCCGAAATCGGACTGGCGAACCGTGGACTGCAGCGACAGGCGCCACGAGTCGTCCAGTTCCTCGGTGTGCAGATCGACGACGTGTTCGCGCTGCTTGCCCCGGATCTGCAGGGTCCCGTTCAGTCGGTAGCCCTCGGGCGTCTTGTCGATGGCGTCAGCGTCGAAACGGATCTCGGGAAACTTGTTGGCGGACAATGACTTCAGTGCATTGGAGCGCACCAGCGTCTTCTCCGGGCCGGACAGCCCCTTGACGCCGCCTTCGCCGCTCAGCACCTCGAAGGAATCCACCTCGACCACGAGGTTCGCCGTATCAGGCTGCCCACCAACCCAATTAACACTCGCCTGCCACCGGGTCATCGCGATGGTGAGCCGGTGGCCCATCCGGGCCGCGCGGCCGGCAACTCCGGTATGCAGAATCAACTCGCCGTCGGCAGCATCGAAGGTCCATACGGCGTCATCGTCGGTGGCCATGAGTCAGACGGTGAGGACGGTGCGGTAGTGTGCCCGGCCCTGCTCGAGCGCCGCGTAGCCGTCGGCGGCCTGCGACAGCGGCAACTCCTCGATCCAGGCGCGCACACCCGACAGGAGCGCGAAATGCATTGTCTCCTCGACATCTTTCGCGGTCCCCGAGGGATGGCCGATGATGCTGAGCCCGGGGGTGATCAACTGAACCGGACTGATCGGTAGCGGCTCTGGCGTCACCCCGATCGTGACCAGCTCGCCCTGCGGCAGCAGCCCCCCGACCGTATCGGCCATGGCCTGCGAATTGCCCGCCGTGGCAAGCACAACCGCGACCCCACCCAGGGTGCGGAGAGCTTCGGCGACGTTCACGGCGGTGGAGTCGACGTAGTGGTGAGCGCCCAGTTTTTTCGCGTCCTCGGCTTTGCCGCCGCCTCGCGCGATGGCGATCGTTTCAAATCCCATCGCACGGGCCCACTGCACACCCAGGTGCCCGAGACCGCCGACACCGAGAATCGCGACCCGGTCACCGGGCAGCGCCCTGGTGTGGCGCAGGGCGTTGTAGGTGGTGACGCCGGCACACCCCATCGGGGCCGCCTCGACATCGCTGAGCCCGTCCGGAATCCGGGCCAGTGCGGTGGCCGGAACGGTCACCGATTCCGCGTATCCACCCGGATACTGCCAGCTCGGCACCTTTCCGTTGGCGCAGTGGATCAGAATGCCTTTGCGGCACGGGTCGCAGTGATTGCAGTTGCCACCGAACCAGCCGACGGCGACGCGGTCACCCACCGCGAATTCTTCGACACCGTCCCCGAGTTCGGCGATGGTCCCGGCGATTTCGTGGCCGGGTGTCAGCGGCCATGACATGTCGGGGAACCCGCCGTTGACGAAGTGCGCATCGGTGCCGCAGATGCCGCAGGCGGTCACCGTGATACGCACCTCGCCGCGACCGGGAGGCGATGTCTCGACTTCGGCGAGCTCGAGCGGGGCGCCCGCGGACTGAACGTGTACGGCCTTATGAGTGGGCATGTCGCTCTCTGTCGATCAGTGGGTTACCGGGCATTGCTGGCCGGAAGCTGTTCCGTCGGTGTGGTAATCAACCTGCCAGTGCTTGATTCCGTTGAGCCAGCCCGACCGCAGGCGCTCCGGCTTGCCGACCGACTCCAGATCGGGCATCGCGTCGGCGATCGCGTTGAACATCAGGTCGATCGTCATGCGGGCCAGGTTGGCGCCGATGCAGTAGTGCGCCCCGGTGCCACCGAATCCCACGTGCGGGTTGGGATCGCGCTTGATGTTGAAGGTGAACGGGTCGTCGAACACGTCCTCGTCGAAATTGGCTGAGCGGTAGACCATCACCACTCGCTGGCCCTTCTTGATCTGCACACCCGACAACTCGTAGTCCTGCAGGGCGGTGCGCTGGAAGGAGGTGACCGGGGTTGCCCACCGGACGATCTCGTCGGCGGTGGTGACCGGACGTTCCCGTTTGTAGAGCTCCCACTGGTCGGGGAAGTCGGTGAAGGCCATCATGCCCTGCGTGATGGAGTTGCGGGTGGTCTCGTTGCCGGCCACAGCCAGCAGGATGACGAAGAAGCCGAACTCGTCGTCGGTGAGTTTGTGCCCGTCGACGTCGGCCTGGACCAGTTTGGTGACAATGTCTTCGCCGGGGTTCTGCGCCCGATCGGCGGCCATCTGCATGGCGTACATGATCAGTTCGACCGAGGCGGTGATGGCGTCGTTGGTGGCGAACTCGGGATCCTGGTCACCCACCATCTGGTTGGACCAGTGGAACAGTTTCATCCGGTCCTCTTGCGGAACACCCAGCAGGCCGGCGATCGCCTGCAACGGCAGCTCGCAGGACACCTGCTCGACGAAGTCGCCGGAACCCTGCGAAGCCGCCACTTCGACGATGCGGCGGGCACGTTCGGCGAGGTCGTCGCGCAAGCGTTCGACGGCGCGGGGCGTGAAGCCGCGCGAGATGATCTTGCGCAGGTGGGTGTGCTGCGGGGCGTCCTGGTTGAGCAGGACGAACTTGCCGCGCTCGATCTGCTCCCCGACGGTGCCGTCCTTGTAACGGGGGAGTGCAGTTTTTTCCAGGCTGGAGAACACGTCGCTGCGCCGGGAGATCTCCTTGACGTCCTTGTGCTTGGTGACCACCCAGAAACCGCCGTCATCGAAACCGCCCGCCCCGTAGGGCTGCTCGTTCCACCAGATCGGTGCGGTTCGGCGTAGCTCGGCGAGTTCCTCGACCGGCAGACGCTCGGCGTGGATATCCGGATCGGTGAAATCGAACCCGGGCGGCAGGTTCGGCTTTGCTTGCGGTTCGGCTGGCGTCGTTGACAATTGCCTACTCCTCGTAACCGTGTTCACAGGGGCATCCCGTGCCAATAATTCCTTGCTACACCAGACTTGGGAAGCCTGGGAACAAAAGACGTCGAAGCCGAACTGGAACGTGTTCAGCGTTCCCACCGGGCCGCGCACGCGGACGGGGACTTTCGGCACTAGCAGCGCCACCACGCCGGCCGTTTGATTTACCTCAGTGCCGATTCGACAGAGGTTGACATGTTCGCGCTGAGCGCTCCGGAGACGTTGACGACCGCCGCCGCGGATCTCATCGAGATTCGAGCGGCGATCGACAGCGCCAATGCTGCCGCGGCGGCACCGATATCCGGCGTGGTAGCCGCGGCCGGCGACGAGGTCTCGGTAGCCATCGCCAACGCAATGTCGTTGTACGGCAAGCAGTACCAGGCCATTGCCGATCAGGCGGCAGCATTTCACGCCCGGTTCAGCGCGGCGCTCGCGTGGGCCGCGAGATCGTATGCGGAGACGGAGGCGGCGAACGCGTCTCTTATTGCCGGCTTCTCGCACGCCGCCGGCGCGGATCCGCTGGTGGCACTGATCATGGGGGGCACCGACAATCCGCAGCCGATTCCCGAGTACGTGGCCGCTATCAATGACGCCTATATCCAGCCCCGTTTTCCGGGGGCACTGCCACAAGGGTTGTTCACGCCCGAGCAGTTCTGGCCCGTCACCGGAAACCTGACGTTCGGCCAGTCCGTCACCCAGGGCGTCACGCTGCTGAATAACGAGATCAATCATCAGATCAACACGCTGGGCAACTCCGTCGTCGTGTTCGGCTACTCGCAGAGCGCCGCGATCGCCACCAATGAGATCAACGCGCTGATGGCGGTGGGCGCGCCGTATGCGGGCCAACTGTCCTTCGTGCTGGCGAGCAACCCCAACACTCCCGACGGCGGCATCCTCGCGCGGTTCCCCGGCTTCTACATCCCGTTCCTGGACGTGCCGTTCACCGGCGCAACCCCGCCGAACAGCCCCTATCCGACCAGCATGTACGCGATTCAGTACGAAGGGGTGGCCAACGCCCCGCAATACCCGCTGCATGTCTTGTCCGACCTGAACGCCATCATGGGCTACTTCTATCTGCACGACACCTATCAGCACCTGACGGCAGCCCAGGTCGCTAGCGCGCTTTTGCTGCCGACGGCTCCGGGATACATCGGCAATACCCAGTACTACATGCTTCTGACCCAGAATCTGCCCCTGGTGCAGCCGATCCGCGACATTCCCTTGCTGGGGCCGGCGCTGGCCGACGTGATACAGCCGGACCTGCGGGTATTGGTCGATCTGGGTTACGGCAACATCGGCATCGGCGCCGACTACCCGAACGTGCCCACTCCGGCGCGGCTGTGGCAGGTGATCGACCCCGTCACCGTCACCTTCGACCTGGCCAAGGGGGCGGTCCAGGGACCACAGGCCGCCCTGGTCGACATCGGCCTGTTGCCACCGTCGTACCTGCCCGACACCTATCCCTACGTTCCGTCCCTGAATCCCGGACTGTCGTTGAGCTTTGGCCAGCCGAGCGTCACTGGGCTATCCGTGCTGAGCTGTGCGCTGGGATCGCTGCTGCATCTGATCCCGCCGGTGAACGGCTGCCTGACTCTCGCATAGTCACGCTTCCGGCCCGGCCCGTCGGGCCCGAATGTGGCGCTGAAAATGGCTAAGCCGGCGGCCGTGGAATTGGGCTGCGGATACGCCCTTGTGGCGACTGCAGCAAACGATATGCTCTTGAGGAACAAGGCACCGGTGCCAGGAAAGGACGAGCGGAAGACATGATTCGCGAATTACTCGCCGCCGCTGCGATCACGGGTTCGATGATCGGGGTAGCGCCGGTCGCCGGTGCCGACAACGGACGTTGGGAGGGTGACGTTCCGGGGATGAACTACGACGCGTCACTCGGTGCGCCGTGTGACAACTACGAACGTTTCATCTTCGGGCGCGGCCCCAGCGGCCAGGCCGAGGCCTGCCACTTCCCGCCACCCAACCAGTTCCCGGCGGCGACCACCGGATACTGGGTCATCTCCTACCCGCTTCGCGGTGTCCAGCAGATCGGTGCGCCGTGTCCGGCTCCCAATGTGGCGGCCCAGTCGCCGGCCGGACTGCCGATGCTGTGCCTGGGCGCGCAGGGCTGGCAGGAGGGCTGGTTCACCGGAGCCGGTTTCTTCCCGCCCGAGCCGTAGATCCCGGCTGATCCCGATGTCCGCGCTGGCTGCCCCGATTCCGCGGTGGCTGCGGTTTGTGCTGGCGTCTGACCGGGCCGGCTCCGCGTGGTACATCGGCACCGGGTTCTTTTTCGCCCCCGTGCTGGCCGTGGTGTCGCCCTGGCCGGCGGTGACCACCGTGCTGTGGTGGGTTATCGGACTGGCAGGATTGTGGCTCGGTCTTCTCGGAATCGCGATGGCCGCGGGACTGGCCCGGGTGCTGCGCTCCGGCGGCGAGATTCCCGAGGACTACTGGCGCACCCTCGTCGACTACTGACGCCGCCGCCTACAGTCATACCCAACCGCCAACGAACAGGAGATCCGCCATGGCCTTCGATCCCAAAGATGCCGTAGACGCCGTCCGCGACATCGCCACCAACGCTGTCGAGAAGGCGTCGGACATCGTCGAGCACGCCAGCGACATCATCCGCGGCGACATCGCCGGTGGCGCCAGCGGCATCGTGCAGAACTCGATCGAGATCGGCACGCACGCCGTCGACCGGGTGAAGGAAGTCTTCACCGGTAAAGACGACGACCTCGACCTGGACTGACCTCAGATCGCGGCGGCGGCGTTCAGTTCGTCCAGCCGCGTGGTGGCATCCAGGTATTCCTGCACCCACCGCTCGATGACGGTGGCGGTCTTCTCCACCTTCTGGAACTGACCGACGACCTGCCCCACCGGGTTGAAAGCCACATCGACCGACTCGTTGGGGTACCGGTTGGTGGCCCGCACCGCCATGCCGGAAACCATGTACTGCAACGGCATTCCGAGCGGCTTGGGGTTGTCCGGCTGCTCCCAGGCCTCGGTCCAGTCATTGCGCAGCATCCGGGCCGGCTTGCCGGTGAAGGAGCGGCTGCGCACCGTGTCCCGGCTGCCTGCCTTGATGTACGCGGCTTGCTGAACCGGGGTGTTCGAGGATTCCTCGACCATCAGCCACTGCGAACCGGTCCACGCGCCCTGCGCACCCAGCGCGAGCGCCGCGGCGATCTGCTGGCCGCTGCCGATGCCGCCGGCGGCCAGGACGGGGACCGGCGCCACCTCCTTGACGACCTGGGGCCACAACACAATTGAGCCGACCTCGCCGCAGTGACCACCGGCCTCGCCGCCCTGGGCGATGATGATGTCGACGCCCGCGTCGGCGTGCTTGCGGGCCTGAGACGGCGAACCGCACAGCGCCGCCACCTTGCGGCCCTCGGCGTGAATGTGCTTGATCATGTCCGCCGGGGGAGTGCCCAGCGCGTTGGCGATCATGGTCACCTTCGGGTGCTTGAGCGCGACCTCGACCTGGGGGGTGGCCGTCGCCTCGGTCCAGCCCAGCAGCTGCAGGCTGTCCCCGTCGCTGTCTTCGACCGGAACGCCGTGGTCGGCAAGGATTTTCTTGCCGAAGTCCAGGTGTTCCTGGGGCACCATCTTGCGCAGCGTGTCGGCCAGTTCCTCGGCCGACAGGTGCGCGTCCATGCCCTCGTACTTGTTGGGGATGACGATGTCCACGCCGTAGGGGTGGTCGCCGATGTTCTCGTCGATCCAGTTCAGCTCGATCTCCAGCTGCTCGGGGGTGAAGCCGACCGCGCCCAGCACGCCGAATCCGCCGGCTTTACTGACAGCGACGACGACATCGCGGCAGTGGGTGAAAGCGAAGATCGGGAACTCGATGCCGAGTTGATCGCATAGCGCGGTGTGCATGCCTACTCCTGTGGGGCGCGGGACCGATGCCAAAAATTGAAACGTGTTCTAGTTTAATACCAGTATTGCCGACGAGGCCAGCCTGGTCCGGTTTGTTCGAACTAGGCCCCTTCAGATCTGCAGGCCGCGGGTGAGCCACAACGCCAGGAAACCCAGCATGCAGGCGAAGCAGATCAGGTGGTCTCGGCAGACCGCACGAGCGAGGCGGCTCTGCTGGGCCGGCGGGTCGACGCGGCTGCCCAACCGGATCGCATTCGGGACTGTGCGCATCAAGGCCAGAGCTACCGGAAGGCCGGCGGCGCCACCCGATATCACCAGCAGCCACACCGGGTCGCGACCGTCTGCTGCCTGAAAGGCCAGCGCGCCCAACAAGATCAGCATCACCAATGCGATCAACCGGCTCATCGGGCGGGAGGTGGTGGTGGCGCGGCGGTAGTAGCCCGCGATCGACGCCAGCACGGGCTCGGACAACTCGGCCTCGGCGTGCTTGAACACCTGCACGTCGAAGATCAGGTCCATCCACAGCACAGCCAGCAGAAAACCACTGCAGGCCGTCAGCAGTGGTGTCATCGCACTCCGCCTCCGATCGTCGCGTCAAATTCTCGGGGCAGTGCCGCGGCCGACGAGAACGCGTTCTCGCCAATCGTCAGCGCCGCTCCTGCCGTCGCGCTCTCACCCGCGCGGCGAACAGCACAGCGCTCAACACCACTGCCACCAACACCGTCTGCAACGCTCCGATCAGCACGACATTCGCGTCGTACCCGTCCGCCGCACCGACGCACTGAAAGTGCACGCTGGTGCTCGTTCGCTTGGACGACTGGGTGTACCGCGCGGTGCGGTAGGCCAATTCGTACCCGCCCCGGCAAACGAACGCCTGCGTCCAGTAGGCGCTGGCCGGAAACACCGATGTCAACGCGGCCGCGACGCCCATGCAGATCCCGGTCAGCAACGCCACTTTTACAGCAGTCTCACCGGTGCGGCGCGCAGTCACGCGGAGATCCTCGCACGCCTCGCCATGGTCGACCAGCACACTCTTGCTCACGGCGCGGCACCGCGGGTACCGTAGGTCTGCCCAATTACGAAACGAATAGTAGCGTAATTGCAGAAAGGACCGCACTCGATGCGCAGCCGGTACGCCGGAGAACCCTTCACCACGCCCACCGCGGAAATCGCAGCCGCACTACAGGACGTCAGCATCCCGACGTTGCTGCTGTCCCTGGTACACATCACCGGCGATCCCCGCTTCATCCGAGACTTCAAACAGATGGGCCTGTTCCTCAACGAGGTACAAGGCTTCATGTCCGAGGAGGACAAGGCCCGGGCGCGGGCCGAGGCGCTGGCGGTAATCGCCGACTACCGTGACCGCGGCTGCCCGGAACCGCCGCTGCTGAGCGACGAACTGATTCGGGAAATGATGGATTGGGCCGCCTGCGAACACGTTCCCGATGACTACCTGCCGCTGGCGCGGGAGGAGATGGACCTCGAGGGTGTCGACCCACGTAGGCCGGCGGGACTGCCGGCCGAGTCAGTGGCGGACTTCCCGGTTGTCGTGATCGGGTGCGGCGAATCGGGCATCCTGGCCGGAATCCGGCTCAAACAGGCCAACATCCCGTTCACCATCATCGAGAAGAACGCCGGCCCCGGCGGAACCTGGTGGGAGAACAGCTATCCCGGCGCCCGGGTGGACGTCGCGAACCACTTCTATTGCTACAGTTTCGAACCCAACAACGACTGGACGCATTTCTTCGCCGAACAGCCGGAGCTGCAGAGTTACTTCACCGCGGTGATGGCCAAGCATGCTCTGTTCGAGCGGGTGCGTTTCGGCACCGAAGTTCTCGGGGCGGAATGGGAAGACGCGGCGGGAGTATGGAATGTCTTCCTCCGCGGGGCCGACGGTGAAACCAGCATTCGGGCACGCGCGCTCATCACAGCGGTGGGTCAGCTGAACAGGCCGTATATCCCCGAAATCGAGGGCGCCGACACCTTTGCGGGGCCGTCGTTTCACTCCGCGGCGTGGGATCATTCGGTGGACCTATCCGGCAAACGCGTCGCCCTCGTCGGTGCCGGCGCCAGCGGATTTCAGATCGCTCCGGCGATCGCCGGAATCGTGGAGCACCTCACGGTTTTCCAGCGCACCGCCCAGTGGATGTTCCCCAACCCGATGTATCACGACGAGGTCGGCGACGGTGTGCGCTGGGCGATGCGGCACCTGCCCTACTACGGACGCTGGTATCGCTTCCTGCTGCTGTGGCCAGGCGCCGACAAGGGCCTGGATGCGGCGCGCGGCGACCCGAACTACGCCGACCAGGACTACGCGGTCAGCGATATCAACGCCGCCGCGCGAATGATGTTCAGCCAGTGGATCACCAGCCAGGTTGACGAGGGCTCCGACTTGTTGACCAAGGTGATGCCCGATTACCCCGCTACCGGCAAGCGCACGTTGCAGGACAACGGAAGTTGGCTGAAGACGCTGCAGCGCGACAACGTCGACCTGGTCCGGACGCCGATTCGACGGATCACGCCCGACGGAATCGTCACCGAAGATGGGGTGACACATGACGTCGACATCATCGTGTACGCCACCGGATTTCGGCACACCGACGTGCTGTGGCCGCTGAAGATCCTCGGCCGCAACGGGACTGACCTGCACGCGCGGTGGGGGAGCCGGCCGTATGCGCACCTGGGCATCACCGTGCCTGGATTTCCCAATCTGTTCCTGGTCTACGGGCCGGGCACGCATCTCGCGCACGGTGGCAGCCTGATCTTCCAGTCCGAACTGCAGATGCGGTACATCAACCTGTGCCTGAAACACATGGCCGAACATCACCTCGTCGCGCTGGAGCCCACCGCCGAAGCCGCCGAGCAGTGGCATCAGCGGACCCAGGCCGAGATCAAGCAGATGGTGTGGTCGCACCCCGCCGTCAAGCACTCGTACTTCAAGAACGCCGACGGCGAGATCCACACGGTCAGCCCGTGGCGGCTCAACGAATACTGGTCCGCGGTGCGCGAACCGGACTGGTTCGATTTCGTTCTGCGACAGGAGAAGTGAGCCGATGCGCACGGTAGTCATCGACGGGCCCGCCAGCATCCGGGTGGACACCCGGCCCGACCCGGCCCTCACCGGGCCGGACGGCGTGATCGTCTCGGTGCGGGCCGCCGGCATCTGCGGATCCGACCTGCATTTCTACGAGGGCGACTATCCGCTGACCGAGCCGGTGCCGTTGGGCCACGAGGCCATCGGCACCGTCGTCGAGGCCGGGCCCGACGTGCGCACCGTCAAAGTGGGCGACGAAGTGCTGGTGTCCTCGGTGGCCGGTTGCGGCAGGTGCCCGGGTTGCGCCACCAACGACCCGGTGATGTGCCACTCGGGCCTGCAGATCTTCGGCGGCGGCGCGCTTCCCGGCGCTCAGACCGATCTGCTCGCGGTGCACGCCGCCGACTTCCAGGTGCGCAAGATCCCCGAGGGCATCGGCACCGAACAGGCCTTGCTGCTCACCGACAACCTGGCAACCGGTTGGGCGGCGGCCCAGCGCGCCGACATTCCGCTGGGCGGCACGGTGGCGGTAATCGGTCTGGGTGCGGTCGGCTTGTGCGCGCTGCGTAGCGCTTTCGCCCAAGGCGCGGCAACGGTTTTCGCGGTCGATCGGGTGCCGGGGCGGTTGCAGCGGGCAGCGGATTGGGGCGCGACGCCAGTCGCATCCTCGACGGTGGAGTCCATCCTGGCCGCCACCGGTGGCCGCGGTGCCGACGCGGTGATCGACGCTGTCGCGAGCGACGCGTCCCTGACCGACGCGCTCTACGCGGTGCGGCCGGGCGGCACCGTATCGGTGGTCGGCGTGCACGACCTGCAGCCGTTCCCCTTCCCGGCACTGGCATGCCTGATCCGCAGCATCACGGTGCGATGGACCACCGCCCCGGTGCAGCGCACGTGGCCGGAACTGATCCCGCTGCTTCAGTCGGGGCGCCTGGACGTCGACGGCATCTTCACCACGACGCTGCCGCTCGACGAGGCGGCCAAGGGTTACGCGACCGCCGCGGCACGTTCCGGCGACGCCGTCAAGGTCCTGTTGCGGCCCTGATCTGGCAGCATGGCCTCTATGCGCTGTGCCGCAATCCAACTCGAGGCGGTCCCGGCCGACGTCGACGCGAACCTGGCCACCGTCGAACGTCTGGTTGAGGATGCCGTCACAGCGGGCGCACAGACCATCGCCTTGCCGGAGTTCTTCACCACCGGCGTCGGCTTCTGGCCGGAACTGGCCGATGCCGCATTGCCCGCCGACGGCAAGGCCACCGAACTACTGATCGCGCTGGCGCGCCACCACGAGGTGATGATCGGCGGTTCGTTGTTGATCCGGGACCCCGACGGAAACGTGCGCAACGCGTATCTGGTCGTGACATCGCAGGGCGTTGCCGGCCGCCACGACAAAGACCTTCCGACGATGTGGGAGAACGCCTTCTACATCGGCGGCCACGACGACGGCGTCATCGACGTCGGCGGCATCACGGTAGGCGCGGCGGTGTGCTGGGAATTGATGCGAACCCAGACCGTGCGTCGACTGCGCGGCCGCATTGATCTGGCGATGACGGGCTCAGGCTGGTGGTCGATCCCCGACTGGTGGCCGCGGGCGGCTTTTCGCCGGATGGAACGGCGCAACGCGTTGACCGCCCGGCTGGCGGCGTCGTCGTTCGCGGGCTACGTGGGTGCGCCGGTTCTGCACGCGGCCCACGCAGGCACCGTGCGGTGCCGGATGCCCTGGTTGCCGCTGGGATATGAGGGCCGCTTCGAGGGCGGCACCATGATCGTCGCCGCCGACGGCACGGTACTGGCAGTAGCGGGCGAGGGTGAAGGGGTGGTGGTGGCGGACGTCTCGACGGGGCGGTGTGCACCGAGTTCAGATGTGCCTGAACGTTTTTGGCTGCACACCCGAGGGGCGCTGCCGGCGGCGGTATGGCACTATCAACGCCTGCACGGCCGCCACTATTACCGACGGCACGTCGCCGCGTCCTGACGGGTCAGCGGGTGGCCGTCACGTACTGCGACCGCATGAAGCTGTCGATCTTCACGTCCACGGGCGGCGGAGTGAGCCCATAACCGGCTTGCAGATTGAGAGTGTTCCGGACGGGCTCGACCGACCACCCGTGCTCCCGGAGCCAGTCCGCCGGATTCGCCGGGTTGTCATAGGTGAGCGCGGAGAAGTCGACGTCCCCGGACATGTTGACACCGGGGTGCGACCGTTCCAGTTCAGCGAGCTGGTCGTGATCCAGGCGAGACCCCAGGGCGCCGGTGGCAATCCGACTGTCTGGTGCGCTGTTTTCGTGGATCCGAGCGAACAACGTCTCCTGGGCATCGCCGGTCAGGTAGGGCAGCAGCCCCTCCACCGACCAGGCGGCAGGGGCTTGGGGGTCGAAGCCGGCCTTGATGAGTTCGGCGGTCCAGTCGCCGCGCAGATCCGCCGCGACCTCGACCCGCTGCGCCCTGGGTTTCGCGCCGAGGTCGTCCAGCACCCGCGCTTTGAACTCCAGCACTTTCGGCAAATCGACTTCGAAAACCGTTGTCCCCGTGGGCCAGTCGAGGCGGTACGCCCGGGAGTCCAGGCCGGCGGCGACGATCACCGCCTGCTGGATGCCCGTTTCGCCGGCGTTGGTGAAGAAGTCATCGAAAAACCTGGTCTGCACGCCGTACAGGCGGGGGAAGGTGGTTTCATCTTCCGAAGTGCCGGGGTTTTTCAGCAATCCGGTCAGATATGGGTCCGCGGTGGCGGTGATGAAGTGCTGTGCGTACTCGTCGCGCACGAGCGGCCGCGCACTCAGGGCGTGCACCGCGCGCCAACCCGCAACCAGCAGGGCGGTATACCCGACACCGCTGACGATGTCCCACTGGTCGTCGTCGGAACGGAGGGACCCGAAATCAGATGTCGTCATAGAGCGAACGTACCCGTCACAACTCCAGCAAAACGGTCACCGGCCCGTCGTTGGTCAACTCGACCTGCATGTGCGCGCCGAAGGTCCCCGTCGCGACGTGTGCGCCCAGCGCGCGCAGCGCGTCGGCGAACGCGGCCACCAGCGGCTCGGCAATGGGTCCGGGTGCTGCCGCATTCCAGGACGGGCGACGGCCCTTGGCGGTGTTGGCGTAGAGGGTAAACTGGCTGACCACCAGGATCGGCGCGCCGACGTCGGAGGCGGACTTCTCTTCGTCGAGAATCCTTAGTGTCCAGAGCTTTTCGGCCAGACGGCGAGCCTGGTCGGGGCCGTCGCCGTGGGTGACGCCGACGAAGGCGAGCAGGCCCTGCCCCGGCGGCCGGATGGCGCCGACCACCTGATCGTCCACCACCACCGCCGCCGAGGAGACCCGTTGCACCAGCACCCGCATGGGCGTCGATGCTGCCATGCCGGCTCGGTAGGCTCGTGAGGTGTCTGTGCTGGTTGCGTTTTCGGTTACCCCGATGGGCGTGGGGGAGGCCGTCGGCGAGATCGTTGCCGAGGCGGTCCGGGTGGTTCGCGAGTCTGGGCTTCCCAACAAGACGGATTCCATGTTCACCGTCATCGAGGGCGACAGCTGGGCGGAAGTGATGACCGTGGTGCAGCGGGCGGTCGAGGCGGTAGCGGCGCGGGCACCCCGGGTCAGCACCGTGATCAAGGCCGACATGCGCGCGGGGACAACGGACGCGATGACGCACAAGGTTGAGTCGGTCGAGCGGTACCTGTCTGACGGCTAGGGCTGTATGGCGGTTTTGAATGCCTGCTCAGCGGCCGCTCCGTGGACGGCGAAGACGACGCGCTGCAATGTTTTCGCCCGGTGCTGACGGACTGCACCGACCATCAGGCGGGCCGCGTCGTGGAGCGGGAAGCCGCCCACCCCGGTCCCGAATGCGACCAGGGCCAGCGAATGGCAACCCAGTTCATCGGCCTTCTGCAATGTGGATGTGGTTGCACGGCTGATGATTTCGGCTGAGGTAGGGCCTCCCGGTTGCATCGTCGCAGCGTGGATTACGTAGCGGGCGGGCATGTCACCCGCGGTGGTTTCGACAGCCTCGCCGAGCCCGATCGGTGCCTTCTGGTGGGATTCGCGGTTTATGGCCGGACCGCCGGCGCGGGCGATGGCCGCGGCGACCCCGCCGCCGTGCCGCAGCCAGGTGTTGGCGGCGTTGGCGATCGCGTCGACGTCGAGTTTGGTGACGTCGGCTTGCAATACCTCGACCTCGATCATAGGGACATCATGAGGCATTGCCGACCGCACTCAGCGGCGGCCGACGCGACCTGCTCCCACTATCGGCCGGATGGGAGTGCCGATCGCTCGATCGATGCGCGTAGCGTAAACCCGATCGCACACAGCGAACCAGCAGGAGGCACCCAATGTTGAAGTCGTCGGCACGCGTACCGGTGCGGATCTCATGACCGACCAGACCGAAGAGGGTGCTCACGGGGGTGGCCAGGGCGGTGCCGGTGGTCGCGGGGGCGCGGGCGGTGCCGGTGGCGCCGGCGGCCGTGGCGGTGCCGGAGGCAGAGGCGGTGACGGCGGTCGCGGCGGTGACGGAGGTCGTGGCGGCGCGGGCGGACCGGGTGGCGCCGGCGGGGCTGGCGGTGAACCGGGCCAAGGTGGTGAACCGGGACAGCCAGGAGAACCGGGGCAGCCCGGTCAGCCGGGACAGCCGGGTCAGCCGGGGGAGCCAGGCCGGGCCGGTTAAGTCAGCTGTGAGGGTCCGCCGAATTAGACGTATCCCTTAAGTCGCCAGCGCATACATCCGCCACACCCCCGGCACACCCTTGAGTTCGTGCTCACCGCGCTCGACAAACGCATGCCGGGATCCGGTCACGATGTCGCGCAGGGTCGACGACACCAACACCTCACCAGCTCCCGCCAGCGCCGACACCCGTGCGGCGATGTGCACGGCCATGCCGGCGACATCGGTGCCGCGCACTTCCACCTCCCCGGCATGAATGCCCACGCGCACGTCGATGCCGAGCACGCGGACCGAGCCCACGATCGCGTCCGCACAAGCCAGAGCGGCGCTGGGACTGCTGAAAGTCACCACGAACCCGTCGCCGGCGGTGTTGACCTCACGGCCGCCGAATCGCTGGATCTCATGGCGGACCACCTGGTCGTGATTGTCCAGCAGGTCGCGCCAGCGGTGGTCGCCGAGTTCAGCCGCACGCTGCGTCGAGCCGACGATGTCGGTGAACATGATCGTGGCCAGCACCCGCTCGGATTCGGCGCCGCCCCGCACGCCGGTCACGAACTCCTCGATCTCGTCCAGCATCGGCCCGGCGTCGCCCACCCAGTACAGGACGTCAGCACCCGGCAGCTCGATGAAGCGGGACCCGGCGATGTGTTCGGCGACGTAGCGGCCCTGCCCGATCGGGATGAAGGTCGCACCCACCCGGTGCAACACCAGTGTCGGGGCACCGATCCGAGCAAGAGCTTCGCGAACGTCGGCCTCCGCCAACGCTTTTGCCACTGCTCTGGCCATACTCGGAGGTCCTGCCCGATTGCCGGCCAGATCCCACCAGGACCGGAACGCGTCATCACCGGCCACCGACGGCGCAACGATGCGCAACACGTCGAATCCCTGCTCGACGGCGTCATGCTCGAGCGCGACGGTCAGATACGGATCAAGCAGCCTGGGTTCGGCGCCGACGTGATAGTCCGGTGCCCGCAACGCGCGAGCCGTGCCGCTGACGACAACCAGGTTGCGAACCCGCTCCGGATAGTCCGCCGCCAGAACCAGACCGGTCATCGCATGAAAATTCGGCGCAAAGACGGTGGCCTGTTCGCACCCAACCGCGTCCATCACCGCAATCGCGTCTTCGGCCCACTTCTTCGGCCCCAGCAGGTCCAGGGCGGGCGTCCGCGATGAGAGACCGACGCCGCGGAGATCGAACCGGATTATCCGGGCGAATGAAGCCAGGCGTCGGTGGAAGCGGTACAGAGCCGGCTCGTCGTCGATCGAGTCGATCGGAACGAATGGGCCGGGCAGTACCAGCAAGTCCCGCGGACCGTCACCGAGTACCTGATAGGCGATATCCATATCGCCGCAGCGGGCGTATCGGGTACGCGGAGCCAGCACCACTGGCACAGGGTAATTCATGTCAATGACGTAAGACCGGCATTTACCGAGCGGGGCCGCCACCAGACTGCTCATCGGTTGCACAAAGCGAGAATTTTGTCGGCCGCGGACATACCGCAGGACCGGGTGTTTATCGCGAACTGATGCAGAAGCACGACATGTATACATATTTTGATGTTGGACCTGCATTGTCGAGGCCGTGACCCGCATTACTCAGGCAATTGAATTCATCCTTGACGCCGCCTGGATCGGCCCGCGCCAAGGCCTGGTACTCGGCGAATTCCATTCTAATTCACAGGATCTGACTCGCCCGCCGCACCGTGCAGCACGCCGCCCTCAAATGCGAAAAGTCGAGGCCGTTAAATCGCGCCGAAGGCTTACGAATTGCAGATTGATTCGGAATACTCATCACCGCGCGCATTGCTTGCCGGCACCGCAAATCCACCAGGCGGGAGCATCTCTATGTCCTTCGTTATGGCAACACCAGACTTATTGGCAGCCGCGGCAGCGGATGTGGCGGGCATCGGCTCGTCATTACGCGCGGCGAATACGGCTGCTGCGGTGCCCACGACGGAGTTGCTGGCTGCCGCCGAGGACGAAGTGTCCGCCGCGATTGCGACGCTGTTCGCCGGCCACGGGCAGGCGTATCAGGTAATCAACCGGCAGGCGGCAGCGTTCCAGGCCGAGTTCGTCCGGGCATTGACGAGCGCCGAGGTCTCCTATGCGCTCGCCGAAGCGGCTAACGCGTCGCCGCTGCAACCGATCCTGGACCTGATCAATGCGCCCACCAACCTGCTGCTGGGACGCCCACTGATCGGCAACGGCACTGACGGCGCGCCGGGCACGGGACAGAACGGTGGTGGCGGCGGTCTCCTCTGGGGTAACGGCGGCAGCGGTGGCTCGGGCGCGCCCGGCGGAGTCGGTGGTGCCGGCGGGGCGGCCGGACTGCTCGGTACCGGCGGGGTCGGCGGCACCGGGGGAGTCGGCGGGGGCACCGGCGGTGCGGGAGGTGCCGGCGGATGGCTGTGGGGCAACGGCGGTGCGGGCGGGGCAGGCGGTACCGGGGCGGTAGGTGTCAACGGTGGCGCCGGCGGAGCCGGCGGCAGCGCTCTGTTATTCGGCAACGGCGGGGTCGGCGGCGCCGGGGGAGCCGGCGGGGCCGGCACGATCGGGAACCCGGGCGACCCAGGCACCCAGACCCTGGCCGGTGGAACCGGCGGTCCCGGCGGTGGTGGCGGGAACGCCGGTGCGGGCGGAGCCGGTGGCAACGGCGGGCTGGTCTTCGGTGCCGGCGGGGCCGGCGGCGATGGCGGCACCGGCGGAGCAGGTGGAGCAGGCGGAGTCGGCGGCGCGGGCTGGAACGCGACCACAGCCGGTGCCGACGGCGGCAACGGAGGCAACAGCGGTGCCGGCGGCGCTGGCGGCGACGGCGGGAACGGCGGGGCCGGCGGTCGTGGCTCGGCGCTTTTCGGCGCCGCAGGAGCCAACGGTAACGGCGGGGTCGGCGGGGCCGGCGGCAACGCGGGCGCAC
The DNA here is from genome assembly GCF_031583025.1 of Mycobacterium sp. Z3061. Lineage (NCBI taxonomy): Bacteria > Bacillati > Actinomycetota > Actinomycetes > Mycobacteriales > Mycobacteriaceae > Mycobacterium > Mycobacterium pumcae. The sequence goes on from NZ_CP134062.1 coordinate 3,596,901, forward strand.
CTGGGGATGGCGGCTCCGGCGGTGCCGGCAACGCCCTGGTCACCACCGGTGGATACGGAGGCAATGGCGGCGGCCCCGGCGCCGTAGGCATCGGCGGGGCAGGCGGATTCGGTGCCGTCGCGGGCGCGAGCGGTGCCACCGGGACCGTCGTCTCCGGTAACGGCGGTGCCGGCGGTTCCGGCGGCCAGGGTTATGACGCCGCCAGTGACCCGTCGGCTGCCCCGGGTACCTCTGGTGGCAAGGGCGGTCACGGCGGCTCCGGCGGCAGCTATGGACGCGGCGGAGCCGGAGGGGCGGGCGGCAACGCCACGTCCGGCGGCAACGGTGGTGACGGCGGCTATGGCGGCAATAGCGGTCTGTTCGGCGGCGTCGGTGGCGCCGGTGGCGCAGGCGGCGACGGCGCCGGCACTGGCAACGGCGGCAACGGCGGCGTCGGCGGCGATGCCTCCAACCGCGGCACCGGACAGGCGGTCGGAGGTGCCGGAGGTGCCGGAGGCAACGCCGTCGCCGGTCGCGGCGGCAACGGCGGGGGCGGTGGTCTGGCATCCAGCAACGGCGCCGGGGACGCCACCGGCGGCGCCGGCGGAGGCGGCGGTACCGGTGCCGCCGGAGGCGGAGACGGCGGTGCCGGCGGCGCCGCAGCCAATAACGGAACTGGAAATGCGACCGGCGGCGCCGGGGCCGACGGCGTCAGCGCCGGCCTTACGGGCAACGGCGGCAGAGGCGGGGACGGTGGGGGCGGGTTCGTCGTCAATCCGCTCTCTACGGCGAAGGCCACCGCAGGCGTCGCCGGCATCGGCGGCGACGGTATCAACGGTGGGGCCGGCGGGAACGGCGGATCAGCGTTCAACGCGGGCACCGGGACCGTGACTCCCACCGCCGGTGGTGCGGGCGGCGCTGGCTTCGGCGGGACGGCCGGGGCAGGCGGGGCCGGCGGCAACGCGCAGGTCAGCAACAGCACATCGAGCGTTGCCCCCATCGGTGCCAACGGTGGAGCCGGCGGCTTCGGCACGAGCGGTGGGCGCGGCGGCGACGGGGGCGGAGCTTCGACCTCGGGCACGGGCAGCGCGACGTCGGGCGCTGGTGGCGCGGGCGGAGAAGGCACCGGCGGTGTCGGTGGATCCGGCGGAAACGGCGGCACTGCGACCATCTCCAACGGCACCTCCACCGCGACCGCTACCGCGGGCGACGGAGGGGCCGGGGGCAAGGCCGCCACGGGCGGAAATGGTGGCATCGGCGGTTCGGTGACGACCAGCGGAACCGGGCAGGTCAATCCCGGTGTCGGTGGCCGGGGCGGCGACGGCTTTGTCGGCGCCGGCGGAGCGGGCGGCGGCGGCGGGAACGCGACGGTCACCAACGCGAACTCGACCGTGAGCCCGGTCGGCGGCACCGGTGGAGCCGGCGGCACCGGCATCGACAACGGCGGCGTGTTCGCGGGGCGCGGCGGCAATGGGGGCACCGCCCAAACCATCAGCAGCAACTCCACCACGACATCGACCGGCGGTACCGGCGGGGTAGGCGGGAACGCCACCAACGGCAAGGGTGGAACCGGCGGTTCCGGCGGCAACGGTATCCAATTCGGCGCCGGTACCGCCATCGGCGGGGTCGCAGCAGCGGGCGGTACCGGACCGGGCGGGGGCGGAGGCGGCGGCAACGGCGGATCTGCGGCCAACTTCGGAACGGGCGGTGCCACCGGCGCCGACGGCGCCGCCGGCACCGGCGGAGGCGCCAGCGGCAGCGGCGGAGCCGGCGGCAATGGCGGGAATGCGGACGTGAACTCGGGTCCCAGCGCCACGGGCGGCAAAGGCGGTGCCGGCGGCGCCGGCACCACCGGCGGGGCGGGCGGGAGCGGCGGCGGGGCAACCAACGGCGGAACGGGCACCGTAGTTGCCGGCGCCGGCGGCGCGGGTGGCAACGGCACGACTGGCGCCGGCGGCCAAGGCGGTAACGGCGGCAGCGCAACCATCCAGAACAACACCTCCGCAATCACTGCCGTCGCGGGCAACGGCGGAGCCGGAGGCACCGGCACCAACGGCGGAGCCGGAGGATCCGGCGGAACGGCGACCACGTTGGGCACCGGCAACGTCACACCCGGCAATGGAGGCGACGGCGGTACGGGGACCACCGGTTTCGGCGGATTCGGCGGCGCGGGCGGCTCGGCGAATATCGACAATCCTGATTCGACGGCCAACGCGGTCGGCGGTGCGGGCGGCGCCGGTGGCAGCGGCGTCAACAACGGCGCGTTCGGCGGGCGGGGTGGCACCGGCGGCTCTGCCACAACCAGCAGCAGCGGCGCCACCACGACAGCCACCGGCGGCACCGGCGGTCGTGGTGGCGACGCCACCACCGGCACCGGCGGGACGGGGGCCTCGGTGGCACCGGCGTACACAGCGGCGCCGGCACCGCGATCGGCGGTGCCGCCGGAGCGGGCGGCACGGGTCCCGGCGGAGGCGGGGCCGGCGGGGACGGCGGAGCCGCCAGCAACAGCGGGACCGGGAACGCGATCGGTGCGGCCGGCGCTGACGGAACCAGCGGAGGCGCCACCGGAACCGGCGGGGCCGGTGGATTCGGGGGCCGGGCGGATATCACCAACTCTGCCTCAACCGGGACTGCGGTCGGCGGCGCCGGTGGTGTTGGTGCCGGGGGTACCACCGGGGGGCCTGGTGGCGGCGGTGGCTTCACGTTAAACCGAGGGCTGGGCGCTGCAACCGGCGGCGATGGAGGCTCGGGCGGCGCCGGCTCGACCGGCAACGGCGGATTCGGTGGCAACGGGGGCAGCGGGCAGATCTTCAATGTCCACTCAACGGCCACTGCTACTTCCGGCAGCGGCGGCTCGGGCGGTGCCGGCACCACCGGAGGAGGCGGGGGCTTCGGCGGAACGGCGACCACGAACGGCACCGGCAACGTCACCGCCGGCAAGGGCGGCACCGGCGGCACCGGTACGACCGGTGGGGGCGGCAACGGCGGTGGCGGCGGCGGCGCTACGAGCACCAACCCCGACTCGACCGTCAACGTCGTCGGCGGTACGGGCGGCGCTGGTGGCACCGGCGTCAACAACGCTTTCCAGGGCGTCGGCGGCACCGGCGGTACCGCCCAAAGCAACAGCAGCAAGGCCACGACGACATCGACCGGCGGCACCGGCGGAGTCGGCGGCAACGCGACGTCGGGTACCGGCGGCTCCGGCGGCACCGGCGGCGCCGGGATCCACAACGGAGCAGGCACCGCCATCGGCGGCGTCGCCGCGTCGGGTGGTACCGGTCCCAGCGGCGGCGGGGCCGGCGGAAACGGCGGGTCGGCGAACAACGGCGGATCCGGTGATGCCGTCGGCGGCGTAGGTGCTGACGGCACCAGCGGCGGAAACAGCGGGACCGGTGGCGCCGGCGGAAGCGGCGGTCAAGCACAGGTCAGTAACCCCGCGTCCGGCGCAAAGGCCACCGGCGGCAACGGCGGCGCCGGTGCCGGTGGCACCAGCGGCGGCCGGGGCGGGTCCGGCGGCGATGCGATCAACAATGGAACGGGCGGCGTTGCTGCCGGCACCGGCGGCAGAGGCGGCGACGGCACCACCGGTGCTGCCGGCGCCGGCGGCACCGGTGGCACCGCGCGAATCATCAGCACCTCCTCGTCGCAGATCGCGACCGGAGGTACCGGTGGGGCCGGCGGCAACACGCTGAGCGGGGCCGGGGGCGCCGGAGGCGCCGGCGGCGGCGCTGTGAGCAACGGAGCCGGCGACGCGTTCGGCGGCGGTGGCGGGGCGGGCGGTCAGGGACCCGCGGCAGGCGGGTCCGGCGGTGCCGGGGGTTCTGTAACGCACACCGGAACGGGAAACGCCACCGGCGGGGCAGGTGCGAGCGGCACGGCCGGTAATACCGGCGGGTCGGGGGGTACCGGGGGCAGCGCCCAGATATTTAACGGCGCCTCATCGGCTACCGCTACCGGCGGCACGGGCGGAGCGGGCGGCAACGGCAATGTCGGCGGGTCCGGCGGCTCGGGCGGAAACGCTTCTACCAACGGCGCAGGCGGAGTCAACTCCGGCGCCGGCGGGGCCGGCGGCAAGGGCGCCACCGGCACCGGCGGAACGGGTGGCAACGGCGGGGCCGCGAACATCTCCAGCAACAACTCGACCGCAACGGCTACCGGTGGCGCCGGCGGCGCCGGCGGCACCGGCGCCACCACCGGCGGTAACGGTGGCGTCGGCGGCTCTGCGTCTACCAGCGGATTAGGCAATGTCACCCCTGGCACAGGCGGGGCGGGCGGCGACAGCACCGGCGCCGTCACCGGCGGAGGCGGGACGGGCGGTCGAGGCGGCGACGCGACTATCTCCAACATCAACTCCTCGGCCACGGCCAAGGGCGGGACCGGCGGCGCCGGCGGCACCGGCGTGACCAACGGCGGCGGCGTAGGACGCGGTGGCGACGGCGGTACCGGTCAATCGAACAGCGGCAGCGCCACGACGGCAGCCGTCGGCGGTACGGGCGGCGCCGGCGGCACGGCCACTACCGGCTTCGGAGGCAGCGGCGGCAGCGGCGGTACCGGGTTCCACACCGGAGCCGGCACCGCTACGGGCGGCGACGGGGGAGCCGGCGGTAAGGGTGCCAGCGGCGGCGGAGCCGGTGGCAACGGCGGCAGTGGCATCAACAGCGGAACCGGCAATGCCGTTGGCGGTGCCGGCGCTGATGGAACCGACACAACCGTCGGCGTCGGCGGCGCCGGCGGAAACGGTGGCGCAGCGCAAGTCAACAACAACGGTTCGAACGCCACCGCTACCGGCGGTCAGGGTGGTAGCGGCGGCGACGGCTCCGGCGGCGGTGCCGGCGGGTTGGGCGGCGGGGCCTCTTCCATTGGAAAGGGGAGCGTGGTTGCGGGAGCCGGCGGCTCCGGCGGCAACGGCACCACAGGTACCGGCGGACTGGGCGGCGGCGGCGGAACCGCCAACGTCAGCAACCCGAACTCCTCGGCTGCTGCGACCGGGGGCAATGGCGGAGCGGGCGGCAACGGCGCGAGCGGTGGCAATGGCGGGTCCGGCGGCGCCGCAGTCACCAGTGGAACGGGAACCGTCACCCCGGGCACCGGCGGCGCGGGCGGAACCGGCGCTACGGGCGTGGGAGGGAAGGGCGGCCAAGGCGGCGACGCGAACATTTCCAACGCCGCGTCCACCGCTACCGCCAAGGGCGGAGCAGGCGGTGCCGGAGGCGCCGGCATCAGCGGCGGCCGGGGTGGCGACGGAGGCTCGGGGCAGAGTTCCAGCAACATCGTGACGGCGGCGGCCGTCGGCGGTACCGGGGGAGCCGGTGGCACGGCCACGGGCGCCACCGGCACCGGCGGGGCCGGTGGCACCGGCGGCTTGGCAACTCACACCGGTGCCGGCAGCGCCACTGGCGGCACCGGTGGTGCCGCCGGTGCAGGGCCTAACGGCGGGGCGGGCGGCAATGGCGGAACGGCGACCATCAACGGCGGCACCGGTGCGGCCGCGGGCGGTGCCGGAGCTGCCGGTGCTGATGGGAAGGCCGGTGCCGGTGGTGCCGGCGGCGCCGGCGGTGACGCGCAGGTCTTCACCAGCGCCTCGACCGGTAACGCCGCCGGCGGCAAAGGCGGCGTAGGAGGCAATGGCGTCGCGGGCGGAGCGGGCGGCAGAGGCGGCTCCGCAACCAATGCCGGCGCGGGTATCAGCACCGGAGGCGATGGCGGGGCGGGTGGAATCAGCACCGGAGGCACCGGCGGGACCGGCGGCGACGGAGGCGCGGCGACGATCACCCACACCGGCTCTGCGGCGCCCGCTAGTGGCGGCACTGGCGGGGCTGGTGGCACCGGAATCACCGGCGGGAACGGCGGGGCGGGCGGCGGAGCCACTACCAGCGGCTTGGGAGGCGTCAATCCCGGCACCGGCGGCGCCGGCGGCAACGGGACCGGCGCAACCACCGGTGGTGGGATCGGCGGCCGCGGTGGCGACGCGGTCATATCCAACACCGGCTCTTTCGCGACCGCCAAGGGCGGCACCGGCGGCGTCGGCGGCATCGGCGCCGGCAACGGAGCGGTCCAGGGACGGGGCGGCGACGGCGGAAACGCCCAGACCAACAGCACCACCGGCACCACTTCGGCTGTCGGCGGTACCGGCGGAGCCGGCGGCGTGGCCACCAATGGTGTCGGCGGAACCGGCGGCAACGGCGGCCGGGGCACCCACTCGGGCGTCGGCACGGCCGTCGGAGGCCTCGGCGGCAACGGCGCAACGGGCACGTCCGTCGGCGGGGCGGGCGGAAACGGCGGGCAGGCCGTCAACAGCGGCACCGGCAGTGCGATCGGCGGCAACGGCGGCGCCGGCAACAAGGGCTCGACCACTGGAAGCGGTGGGGCCGGCGGCATCGGTGGTGACGCTCAGGTCACCAGCGCCACTTCTGTCGGCGGCGCCACCGGCGGCAACGGCGGCGCCGGTGCCCCCGGCGGCATCAGCGGCGGCAACGGCGGCAACGGTGGCAACGGCGGGAACGCGACGAATCAGGGTCTCGGGTCGGCCAAGGGCGGCAGTGGCGCCGCGGGTGGTAGTGCCAGCAGCACCGGCGCCGCCGGCAACGGCGGGTCCGGCGGAAACGGAATCATCACGCTCACCACGTCAACCGCTGCGGCGACCGGTGGCGTCGGCGGAGCCGGCGGCGATGGCGGCGCAGGCGGAGCGGGCGGCAAGGGCGGTCTGGGCTCCACCGCCGGTACCGGATCCGGTATCGGCGGCAATGGCGGGTTCGGCGGAGACGCTTCGTCCGCGATCGGCAACGGCGGCAACGGCGGTAATGGAGGTAATGCGCATATAGGCTCTTCCGGCACCGCGATTGTCGGCGTCGGCGGCATCGGCGGTAACGGCGGAGTATTCGGCAGCAAGGGAACCAACGGCGCCAACGGAACCGTCGTCTGACACTTGCGTAGGCTCGGCACCGTGAGCGCACGCGCAGGCATCGTGGTCACCGGCACCGAGGTTCTGACCGGACGGGTACAGGACCGCAACGGTCCCTGGCTCGCCGACCGGCTGCTGGAATTGGGTGTCGAACTGGCCCACATCACCATCTGCGGTGACCGCCCCGCGGACATCGAGGCGCAGCTGCGATTCCTGGCTGAGCAGGGCGTGGACCTGATCATCACCAGCGGTGGCCTGGGCCCGACGGCAGACGACATGACGGTCGAGGTGGTGTCCCGGTTCTGCGGCCGCGAGCTCAAGCTCGATGAAGCCCTGGAGAACCGGATCGCCGAGATCCTCAAGTCCTTGATGGCGCGCAACCCGGCGTTCGCCGCCCTGATGGAACCGGGGAAGTTCGAATCGGTAAGGGCGGCCAACCGCAAGCAGGCGATGGTTCCGGTCGGCTCCCAGATCCTCGACCCGGTGGGCACCGCGCCCGGCGTCGTGGTGCCCGGCAAGCCCGCGGTGCTGGTGCTGCCCGGACCACCGCGTGAGCTACAACCCATGTGGCACAAGGCAATTGAAACCGAAGGCGTACAGGACGCGATCGCCGGCCGCACCGTCTACCGCCAGGACATGGTGCGGATGTTCGGCCTGCCGGAGTCCGGACTGGCCGAGACACTGCGCGAGGCCGAAACTGCCATCCCCGGCTTCGCCGCGCTGGAGATCACCACCTGCCTCAGACGCGGCGAATTGGAAATCGTGACCCGCTATGAACCCGACGCCGCGCAGACCTACGCGCACCTGACCCAGTTGCTGCGCGAGCGGCACGGCGACCAGGTGTTCTCCGAAGACGGTTCGCAGGTCGACGACCTGGTGGCGCGGCTGCTGGCCGGACGCCGCATCGCGACGGCGGAATCCTGCACGGCCGGGCTGTTGGCAGCGCGGCTGACCGACCGCCCCGGATCCTCCGATTACGTGACCGGCGGCGTCGTGTCGTACTCCAACGAGGCGAAGGTGGAACTGCTCGGAGTGGACGCCGCACTCATCGAACAACACGGCGCGGTTTCCGAGCCGGTGGCCGAGGCGATGGCCGCGGGCGCGCTCAAGCGGTTCGACGCCGATACCGCCGTCGCCATCACCGGCATCGCCGGCCCGGGCGGCGGAACCCAGGAAAAGCCGGTCGGCACAGTCTGTTTCACCGTCGCACGCACTGACGGTCCGAACGTCACCCGCACGCTGAGACTGCCCGGCAACCGCTCCGACGTTCGGGAACGCTCCACCACCGTGGCCATGCACATGCTGCTGCGCGCGCTGGGCGAGTCAAGTTCGGCTTGAGGCTGCGGGCACCATCAGGAGCGAGCATCTTGATGACTGGCGGTGATGCTAAGGTGACACATGCGCACCACTATCCGCATCGACGACGAGCTCTACCGCCAGGTCAAAGCTCAGGCTGCTCGGACGGGGCGCACCGTGGCGGCTGTCCTCGAGGATGCGGTGCGCCGCGGTCTCCATCCGACTGAACGACGAGACGAGGCCGCCTACATAGTCAGGACCTCCGGTAGCGGAGGACTCCGAACTGGTGTGGACCTGTCGTCGAACTCGGCTGTCGCCGAGGCAATGGGTGAAGGCGCCGCACTCGATGCTCTGCGTTGACGTCAATGTTCTGGTGTACGCGCACCGGCAGGACCTGCCGGAGAACCCGGAGTATCGACGGCTGCTCGAGCGGCTGGCTAACGACGACCAGCCCTTAGGCTTACCCGACCTCAGCCTGAGCGGCTTCGTGCGGGTTGTGTCCAACCGCAGAATCTTTCGCGAGCCGACGACGGCGGATGAGGCCTGGCAAGCGGTCGAAGCCTTGCTGGCCGCCCCCGCGGCCATGCACTTGAAACCTGGCGAGCGCCATTGGGGTCTATTCCGGCGGCTCGCCGCGGATATCGACGCACGTGGCAACGATGTTGCCGATGCTTACCTTGCCGCCTACGCACTGGAAAACAATGCGACGTGGCTGAGCGCGGACCGTGGATTCGCACGCTTCCAGCGACTGCGCTGGAATCACCCTTTGGAACTCGAATCCTGAACGCAGACAACTATTTTGGCGACTCAGCTGTTGGCCGGCAGAAACGCACTTTCCGAGGAGCCGAACCGAATTCCGGTAGCGTCCTTGCCGATCAGGGTCAACAGCGCCACCATCACCAGCACCGGCACGATCGTCGCCGCCAACGCGAACGGGTAGCCGTGCGTTTCGGCCAGGTGCTCCTGGATCGGCAAGTTGAACGCCGCCAACAGGTTTCCGAGTTGATAGGTCACACCGGGATACAGACCGCGGATGGCGTCCGGGGACATCTCGGTGAGGTGCGCCGGGATGCAACCCCAGGCGCCCTGCACAAAGAACTGCATGAGAAACGAGCCCAGGCACAACATCGCCGCGGTACGGGAGTAAGCGAAGATCGGCACGATCGGCAGCGCCAGCACGGCACAGAACACGATCGTGTAGCGGCGGCCGAACCGCTGCGACAAGGTGCCGAATATGAGGCCGCCGACAATCGCGCCGATGTTGTAGACGATCACAATCCAGCGGGCGGTCGCGCTGGACAGCCCCGCGCCGTGGTCGACGGACGCCTTGAGGAACGTGGGGTAGACGTCCTGGGTGCCGTGGCTCATCCAGTTGAAGGCGGTCATCAGCAACACCAGGTAGACGAAACGCCGGATGACCTTGGCGTCGCGCAGCACATCGCGCACCCGGGTCTGGGTCAGCCGCATCTGGTCCTGTGCGGCTTCCCAGACCTCGGACTCCTCCACCCGATAGCGGATGATCAGGCTGATCATGGCCGGGATGATGCTCAGTGCGAACAACCAGCGCCAGGACAGGCCGAACCCGTTCATGACGATCAGCGAAGCCAGGCTCGCCAGCAGGTAGCCGAACGAATAGCCCTCCTGCAGCAAGCCGGAGAAGAAGCCGCGCCGCTCGGTCGGAACCTTCTCCATGGCCAGCGCCGCACCCAGTCCCCACTCGCCGCCCATGCCGATTCCGTAGAGCAACCGCAGGATCACCAGCACCGTGAAGTTCGGGGCGAACGCGCACAGGAAGCCCACCACCGAATAGAACAGCACGTCAACCAGCAGCGGGAGGCGTCGGCCGACCCGGTCGGCCCACAGCCCGAACAGCAACGCGCCGACGGGTCGCATCACCAGCGTCGCCGTCGTGACGAACGCGACCTCGGTCTTGCTGCGGTGGAACGTCTCGGCGATGTCGGCGTAGACCAGCACGACGATGAAGAAGTCGAACGCATCCATGGTCCAGCCCAGGAAGGCCGCCAAAAAGGAGTTGCGCTGATCGCTGGTCAACCGCTGTCTGGTCACGAGAGCATCGTGGCCTACGTGTCGCCATACCGCGAGTCCGGCGCGCGAGCGGGTATGTTCCGGATATATGCGGATCATCGATGCTGATGGACACGTCGCCGAGAACTCGACGCTCGCCTTCGAAGCCTTAAAGCGCTGGCCGGATCACGTGCAGCTGAGCAACGACCGGCGGCCGCGCCTGACGATCGAGGGCCGTAACTATCCCGAGGACACCGGCCCGGGTGCCGGGTGCCCACCGGAGCACGGCATCACCAAGGCCCCCGACATCAACTGTTCGAGCGCCGAGGGTGTGCTGGCTGACGCCGACCGCGACCATCTGGACACGATGGTGCTCTATCCCAGCCTCGGGCTCTGCGTGCCGAGTCTCGAAGATCCGGTCTTCGCCGCCGGTTTCGCGCGGCTCTACAACCAGTGGATCGCGGACTTCTGCGAGCCGACGCACGGGCGGCTACGCGGGGTGGCCGTGACACCGATCGAACACGGTGAGGTGGCCATCGATGTCATGACCGAGGCCAAGGAGCTGGGGTTGGTCGCGACGCTGGTTCCGCCGGCGCTGAAGACCCGCAACCTCGACCACCCCGACCTCGACGATTTCTACGCCGCCGCCGTGAATTTGAACATGCCGCTGGGCATTCACGGCGCGCCCGGCATTCACCTACCGAAGATCGGCGTCGACCGCTTCACCAACTACATCCAGGTGCACTGCATCAGCTTCCCGTTCGACCAGATGACCGCGATGACGGCCCTGGTGTCCGGCGGCGTGTTCGAACGCCACCCCGAACTGCGAGTCGCCTTTCTGGAAGCCGGTGCCGGCTGGGTGCCGTTCTTCATCGATCGCTTGCACGAGCACTACGAGAAGCGCGGTGACTGGATCGAGGGTGGCTGGCGCCGCGATCCGAACGAGTACCTGCGCGCCGGCAACATCTGGGTCACGTGCGAACCGGAGGAGCCGATCCTGCCCGGGGTGATCGACGTGCTGGGCGACGACTTCATCATGTTCGCCAGCGACTACCCGCACTGGGACGGGGAGTGGCCGGAAAGCACCAAGCATTTGCGGAACCGGCCCGATATCAGCGAGCAGTCACGCGAAAAGATCGGCGGGCTCAACGCGCAACGCTTCTATGGGCTGAATTAGGCATTCCGGCGCTCGTTCGGTGGCAGGATCGGCGCATGGTGGCTTTTCTGCTCCGCGCGGCAGTGACCGGACTCGCGTTGTGGGTCGTCACCCTTTTCGTACCCGGGCTGACATTCGTCGGCGGTAACACCACGTTGCAACGGGTCGGCATCATCTTCGTCGTCGCGGTGCTCTTCGGAGTGGTCAATGCGATCGTCAAACCGATCGTGCAGATCTTGTCGATTCCGATGTACATCCTGACCCTGGGCCTTTTCCACATCGTCATCAACGCATTCATGTTGTGGATCACGGCGCAGATCACCAAAGACACCACCCACTGGGGTCTGCAGATCGACCACTTCTGGTGGACCGCGATCTGGGCGGCGATCCTGTTGTCGATCGTTAGCTGGCTGCTGTCGCTGCTGACCCGCCGGGCCACCCGGAACCGCCGGTAAATCCGGGTCGCTCAACCGGAAAATTCGTGTGGACATCCTATGTTGTCAGCCCCTGTTACACATATGCTGATTACGCCGTGCTCACGACGCGATCCACACGAAGACGGGATACTGCCGAATGAAGACTGTCGCGATCGGATCATCGCCAGCTCCTTCGACGACGCGGCTGAGTTCACAACTGGGCGATCCGAACAGCGGTTTGCGGGCCGTCACCGAATGCACCGGGTCAGCGGTGGTCGTTCACGTCGGCGGTGACATCGACGCCAGTAACGAAGTCATCTGGCAGCGCCTGGTGAACCGGAGCGCCGCAATCGCGATCGCACCGGGTCCGTTCGTGATCGACATCCGCGAACTGGACTTCCTGGGGTCCTGCGCGTACGCCGTGCTCGCCCAGGAATCGGTGCGCTGCCGCCGTCGTGGCGTCAACCTGCGCCTGGTCAGCAATCAGCTGATCGTCGCCCGCACCATCGCAGCGTGCGGTCTGCGCCGCCTGCTGCCGATGTACACCACCGTCGAGACGGCGCTGGCGCCACCCGCCTAGATCAGGGGCCGTGCGGCGCGAGCAGTCCGTTCAGGATTCCCAGGCCGGCCTGCACCTGCGGCCCCGGAGTGTTCGGCGGCGGGGCGTCGCTGGTCGGCTGCCACGGCTGGCAGCCACTTGTCTTGAAGGTCTTGTCGGTCGGCTCGATCTGGACGATCTGTGGCTTCTTCGTCATCGCGTTATCGACGAGCGCGCCGTCTGGGTTTCCCGTGCGCTTCCAGTAGCAGGTACCGGTGCCGACAGGTCCGGCCGTGCTGTACGTGCCGGGCGCGATGTCTGTGCCGACGGTGTAGATGCCGTCGTGGTCGATGGTCGTCTTGGGTGCTCCCGCCGGTGCCGCCGACGGAGCCGGGGCCGCGCTCGGGGAGGGGGCCGGTGCCGGGGCGAGCGTCGGGTCGGGGTCGGGGTCGGCGGCGGCGATACCGACGGCACCGAACCATCCGGCAACCATCAGCGCTGCGGCGCCGCCGCGAACCGCTAATTGCTTAGAGCCCATAACTAACGAGCCTACCGGGCAGGGCGGCGGATTTCGAACTGTCCGCAGATCAGCTCAGGCGGCGCACCGCGCCGGCATAACCGAGCGCGTGCTCGTAGGTGTCGAGATTGTCGCGCGAGATCCGTGCATGCACCGGACGCTCGAGCAGCAGACGCAGCACCGGGTTGTACGCGTGGTAGGTCTCGTGAAAGGTCAGCACGGTGGTGCCGTCGGGCTGCTCGTCGAGCTGGTGGTAACCCTCGGCCCGAGACCACAACGGCTTGCCGATGGCGACATATCTCGACAACTTGTTGATCTTCGCCTCGGTGACGGTCTCCCACGACCGCCCCTTACCACCGGACAGCAGATACCTCGGCACCGGAAATACGCAGGTGCGCACCAGTCCCTCACCCGCCTCGTCGCCCTCGTTGAGGATTTCCATGCTGCCCGTCGGCCAGCTCAACACGCGTGGCCGCGGGGAGTCCGGCGGAACCGGGGGATGCAACACCCGCCAGACCCTGGCCGGCGGGGCGTCAACGTGGAAGCGCACGGTGTAGGACTGCATCAGGTTTCGCCCCATCCGTCGAAGGAGGTGATCGATTCCGCGGAAGGCCTTGCGGCAGGCTGGAATTCGGTGCCGATGGTGTAGGCCACCGGGAACAGCGCGGCCTGAGTGACGGTGCTGGGGATCCCGAGCAGTTCGCCGACCTCACGTTCCCTGGCCAGGTGCATCGTCGTCCACACCGAGCCGAGACCCCGCGACCGCAGCGCCAGCAGGAAGCTCCAGCCGGCCGGGATGATCGACGCCCAGGCCGACGCGGCGACCAGCCGATTGCGTTCGTCGATAGGCTGCAGGAGGCATGGGATGACATGCACCGGAACCTGCGCCAACGTTTCGGTCAGGCCCAACGCGCTGCGGTAGACGCGGCGGGTCTGCGGATCCTCGGCGTTGGCTTCCGCGTGCACCAGATATTCGGCGCCGACGCTGCGATAGATTTCGGCGATCGCGGCGCGCTTGCCGGGATCGGTGACGACGACCCAGCGCCAGTCCTGCGCGTTGCTGGCGGTGGGCGCCTGCATCGCCAGGCGGATGCATTCCATGATCACCTCACGGCTAACCGGCCGGGTCAGGTCGAGACGCTTGCGTACCGCCCGGGTCGTCGTGAGCAGTTCGTCGACTGAAGCGATATCCATCCGGTCCCTTTCACCAGCCAGCCAGTCCGTGTCTGAAAGTACCGCGAAGGCACAAATTGACGCGGGCGTCGGCCCCACGTGGACAGGATGATTTCCTGCTATTAACGTCCTGCCAGTAAGAGAGCGAGCGGGCGTTCAGAAGGCAGCGCCGCGTGGGAGGTCTTGGGCGTTGCTTTTCATGCACGAAGTCCACACGGTGCGAGGTCGCTCCGAGGACGAGTTCGAGGCCGCCTTCCGTGACGGCTGGATGCCCATGCTGGCGGCCGGCGACGAGGCGCGGTTGCTCTGGTACACCAACCAGGCCCAGGGCAGTGGACCCGCCTACACCGTCATCACCATGACCGCGGTGCGCGACGGAGCGGCCTGGGAGCGGCTGACCAAGCGGGTTCAGCAAGGGGACCTGCGGGACTGGATGCATCACACCGACGAACTGCGCCACGGCGTCGACGCCAAACTGCTGGTGCCGCTCCCGTGGTCGCCGATGCAACACGTGAGCTTCGACGAGGTGCCGGTCGACGGACGCGAACACGAGATGAGCCTCTACATGGAAGACACCATGTGGCCCTATGAGGACAAGTTCGAGGAGTACATCGTCCGGTGCGGCGAGGTGTACGCCCGCAGTCTCGAGCAGCCGTCGTCCATGCTGAAGATGGATGCCTCGTTTCAGCCGGCGCTGGGCAGCCATCTGCGCCGCGAAGTCATTCTGATGCAACGGATCAGCCGGCCCGAAGCGTTGCTCGACCTGCTCCGAACCCACATCCCGGCCGAGTACCGCACTCCCGGAACCTGGCTGCACGACGCGCTGGACCTGCGCGACCAGTGGACCAGCCGGCTGCTGCGCACCTCCACCTGGTCGCCCCTGTACTAAGGATCCATGAACCTCGGGACGATCATCGACGCCGCCGCGGTCGCCGATCCGCAGCGGACCGCCCTGATCATCGACGGTGAAGCAATCAGCTACCGGACGCTCGATGAGGCGGTGCACTGTTGCGCCGCTGCATTGACAGCCGCGGGGGTCAACCCTGGAGACCGGGTCGCCGTCGTCGACACGGCGAGCGTGCTGTCCATCGCGTCGCTGCTGGGCACCGCGCGTATCGGGGCGACCGCGGCCCTGATGAACCCCGCGTTGACGTCCGCGGAGGTGCGGGCCCTGCTCGACAACGCCGGTTGCTGCCCAGTGGCGGTGGCAGGGGAGGCGTTCGTAGCCCGGCTTCCCGGGTCGACGACGGCACTGACGGCCACCCATCTCGTCGCCGGCGATGCGCCGGTGCCGTCGGGCGCCGCCCCGGACGACGCCGATCGCGCCGCGATGGTCCTGTTCACCAGCGGCACCACCGGTTTGCCCAAAACCGTCGAAATCGGCACTCGTCAACTGGCGGCGCGCCTGAACAGGACCTCGCGGCCCTTTGCGCCCGAAACGCCGCCCGTGACGGTGATGATGTGTGTGCCCTACTTCCACGTGGGTGGTTCCCTGGGGCTGCTCGCCAGCCTGTACTCGGGCAATACGCTGGTGGTGCAGCAACGGTTCGACGCCGGCGAATGGTTACGCCTGGTGTCGCGTCACCGGGTCACCGGCATGTTCCTGGTGCCGACGATGCTGCACCGGATTCTGGAGCATCCCGACTTCGCCGCCGCCGACCTGTCCTCGCTGGCGGCCATCACCTACGGTGCCGCCGCCGCACCTACCGCGCTGATGCGCAAGGCGATAGCAGCGCTGCCAAATGTGGCCTTCACCAATGTCTTCGGGCAGACGGAGACGTTGGGCACCTACGCCAATCTGACACCGCAGGACCATCACGATCCGGCCCGGGCGGGATCGGTCGGCCGGCCGCTACCGGGGGTGCAGGTGCGGGTGGTCGATCCGGCCACCGGCGCCGACGTGCAGCCTGGAGAGGTCGGGGAGTTGTGGGTGAACTCGCCGGTCAACACCGTCGCGGGGTGGTTACGGACCGGCGATCTGGGCCGGGTGGATGCCGACGGCTACATCTTTCCGAGCGGCAGACTGCGCGACACCATCAACCGCGGCGGTGAGAAGTTCGGCCCCGTCGAGGTGGAGGAGGCGCTGCGGTCACATCCCGCGGTCAGCGACGTCGCGGTCGCCGGAGTGTCCGACGACGAACTGGGCCAGCGGGTGGGTGCCGCGGTGGTGGCCCGGGCGCCGGTGACGCTCGAGGAGTTGCGGGCGCACTGCCGGGACCTGGTCGCCTATTTCAAGCTGCCCGAACGGCTGGCGGTCGTCGACGACATCCCCTACAACGCGACCGGCAAGGTGGACCGCCGCCTGCTGGCCGAGCTGATCTGCCGACGTTCCTAATCGCCGGCCCGGTTGAGGATCCGCGCCGCGTCACGCACCATCGCGGTCACGATGTCCGCGGCCGGCCGAACATCGCGGACGAGCCCCACCGCCTCGCCGACCAACACGGTGTCGACCTCGAAGTCCTCGGCGGCGACGCCCTCCCGGTAGCTGCTGACGGCCTCGGGCAGCCGTGCCAGCAGCTCGTCCCGGCGGCCGTGCCAGCGCTGGACCAACGCGTTGCTCACCAGCCGCAAATCGTAGCCTTCCGGCCAATCCCGTTGCCGCACAACGTCAAAGACATCAGTGCGGATTGTCTCATCGCCGTCAGCCGCGATGGCCCGCCGGTGCGCTGCGCGCGATACCAGCGCTTCGTCGGACGCCCAGAATCTGGTACCGACCAACACCCCGTCGGCGCCCAGCGCCAGCGCCGCGGCCAGGCCGCGGCCATCGGCGACACCTCCGGCGGCCGCCACCAACGTCTCGGGTGAGCGTTCGGCGACCAGGTCGACGACCTCGGGCACCAACGCGAATGTGGAGCGGACACTCATGCCGTGCCCGCCCGCCTCACTGCCCTGGGCGACGATGATCTCGGCGCCCGCATCCAGCGCCCGGCGTGCCTGGGCAAGATTCTGCACCTGGGCGGTCAGGGGAACGCCGGCGCGGTGGATGCGGTCCGCGAACGGCTGCAGGTCACCGAAGGACAGCATCACCGTCGGCGGCTGCTGCGCCAGCACGGTGTCGAGCAGATCCGGTGTCTGCGCCAGGCTCCAGGTAATGAAGCCGTACCCGATGGGAGCACCCTGGGCCTGGGCGATCTCAGACCGCAGCCAGGCCGGGTCGCCGTAGCCGCCGCCGACAAGGCCCAGGCCGCCCGCGGCGGTGACCGCCGCCGCCAGCCGGCCGCCTGACACCATGGCCATCGGCGCCAGCAGGACCGGATGACGGATGGCCAGGGCTTTGGTGAGGCGGGTTGTCAGCATCGTCGAAAGCGTCACCGCGCTGCCTCCGTTGCGAGTTCCCCGGTGACGAACTGCGCCCGGCCGTTGCCGAAAGACCAGTCCTCGTCCTGGTTTTCGGTGACCGAGACGATCAGGTCGGCTGGGTCCAGTCCGCATCGCAAGGCGAGGTTCGACGCCAGTAGGTCGTAGAACTTCTGCTTGAGTTCCGGTGGGCGGCGCCGGCTCACCATCTGCACGATTACCAGCGACGGGCTGCGGTCGATGCCGAGGCCCGTATCCAGCGCGATGATTTCGTGCGCCGGATGGGTGCGCACCACCTGATAGCGGTCGCGTGGGGGCACCCCGAACGCTTCGACGACCGCGTCGTGTACGGCATCGAGCAGCGAGCGCACCTCCGACGGTGTGCGGCCCTCGATGAGGTCGATGTACAGCAGTGGCATGGTGTCCTCCGTTCTCCTGCCCAAGTCAACATCAAGCCAGGCCAAGGCAATCCGGGCGTGAAATGCCTGTCGCGAGACATCTATGCTTTTCAGGCATGACGGATGCGTCGCGCGGCCGAGTGGAGCTGCGCCACTTGCGGGCGTTCGAGGCAGTGGCGCGACTGCAGTCGTTCACCAACGCGGCGGCCGAACTGAGCATCACCCAGCCCGCATTGAGCCGAACGGTTGCGCAGCTGGAGGACGCGCTGGGAGTCCCCTTGATCGACCGGAGTTCGCGGCACGTCGCGGCGACCGTGGCCGGACAGACGTTCTTGGAGCATGCCGAGCGAGTCCTCGCCGAGTTGGACCGTGGCTTCGACGCGGTGCGGCGACAAGCGAGCATCCGGTTGGGTTTCAGTTGGCTGCTGCCCGATCCCTGGGCGCAGCAGACGGTAGCCCGGTTCGAGAGCGACACCGGCACCACGGTGCAACTGGTCCGCACCGACGATGCGCTGGCCGCGGTGCAGCAGGGCAAGGTGGAGGTCGCTGTGGTGCGCGGTGAGGTCACGGCGACCGCCATGCAGGTGGTGCACCTGTTCGACGAGTCGCGGGTGGCGGTGTGCGCGGTCGGCTGTCGGCTGGCGCGGCGATCGGAGTTGGACTGGGCGGAGATCCCTCGATTGCCACTCGTCGTCAACACCACCAGCGGCACCACCGGGCCGTGGTCCTGGCCGGCCGGCGAAGGCCCCGAAACGGTAATAGAGACAACGAACTTCGATGAATGGATCGAGTCGGTCGCTGCCGACCGTGGTGTCGGCGTCATTCCCGACGTCGCGGTACGGCGCAACATCCACCCGGGTGTGAGGTTCATTCCGCTGCGAGGGGCGCCGCCCAGCTCTGTCTCGTTGGCGTTCCTGCCGCGCGCTCGCAACGCGACGTTGCGTCGTTTCGTGGAAGCGGCCGTCGTCAGCGCCGGCCGGTGAGCCGGGCCCGATCAGGCCAGCGGCGCCAGCCCGGAGCGAACCAGATCCAGGCTCTTGGCCACCAACTCGCCGAGATCGCCGGAGCAGCCATTGCGTCCCCAATTCTCCACGGCCACAACCAGAGCCGCGGCCAACGTCGAGCCGGCCACTTCGGCGACCAGGTCGATGTCGGGCACTTCGGCATGCCGGACGCGGACGAAATCGGTCAGCACGGCAGCGAATGAGGCTTGCACCACCCGCAGGTGGCCGGCGATGCGTTCGGCACTGATCAACTCGGTACGGGCGGTCGCCGCCTGGCGCACCACTTCGAGATCATGCGGGAAGGTGGCGACGCTGGCCAGCACCGCGTCGAACAGCGACTCCGAAGCCGGCCGCCCGGCCAGCGCCTCGGCCAGCCATTCCAGCTGCGTCTCGTAGTCCTGGAACAGCACCGCCTCTTTGGTCGGGAAGTGCCGGAAGAAGGTTCGTTCGGTGACCCCGGCCTCGCGGGCCAACTCCGTCACCGTGACGTTCGCGAATCCCTCGCGGGCAAAGCTTTTCAGCGCCGCCAGTCGCAGCGCCTCGTGCGTCGACCGGCGACGGACCTCATGACCGTTCATCGCACCAGTCTCGCGCGAGCAGACACAAACTCGCACCAAGCGGCCCTGGCGCGTGCGAGTTTGTGTCTGCTCGGCGGGAAAGACTAGTCAGTACTGACATCTTCCGATTATGTCAGTACTGACATATTCTTGCCATGCGGACTTCGGCGAGGAGGTCAGATGACGGATTACGACGCGATCGTGGTGGGAGCGGGGCACAACGGACTTACCGCCGCGGCCATCCTGCAGCGGGCGGGTCTGCGCACGGTGTGCCTGGAAGCCAACACCTACGCCGGAGGCATGGCGGCCACCGTCGAGTTGATCGACGGCTTCCGATACGAGATCGCCGGATCGGTCCAGTTCCCGACCGCGAGCCAGATCACCAAAGATCTCGGCCTGGACACGCTACCCACGGTGGAACCAGAAGTGATGTCCACCAACATCGGCGAAAACGGTGAGGAGCCGATGGTCTTCTACCGCGACCCGATGCAGCTGATGACCCACCTGGGGGAGAAGCACGGTTTCGAGGCGGTCACCGGCATGGCCGAGCTGATCGGCTGGAGTCAGGGGCCGGCAAAAGCGCTGGGCCGCTTCGATGTCCGTAAACCGCCGAAGACCCTCGACGAGATGTACGCCTGCGCGGCCAACCAGGCCGAACGACGGGCGATCCACGAGATGCTGTTCGGATCGGCGATGGACGTCATCGACCGCTATCTGCCCGACAAGGACAAGCACGCCGTGATGCGCGGCATGCTGGCCTTCCTGGCGGTGAACTCCACCTACCGGGGCCCGTATACGCCGGGCAGCGCGACCTGCCTGGCCTTCGCCCTGGCGGTGCCCGACAACAGCACCTCGATGATGACCAAGCTCAAGGGCGGCATCGGCGCGCTCACCGAACATCTACGCGAGCTCTTCGTCTCGCACGGCGGTGAGATCCGGTTCCGGTCCAAGGTCGAGCAGATACTCGTCGATCACGCCAGGGTGACCGGGGTTCGGCTGCGCGACGGCTCGACGATCACCGCCCCGATCGTGGTCTCAAACCTGGCGCCCGACCTCACCCTGACCGGGCTGATCGATCCCGAACACGTTCCCGCCGAACTCATTTCGCGCGTATCCGACCGCGACCACCGCGCCTCCTTCATTCAGATGCACTTCGCCCTCGACGGACTGCCCGAGTTCGCGCCACCTTATGAGTTGTTGAACGATGAGGGCATGCAGATGTCGGTCGGCATCTTCGGCTCACCCGAGGAGCAGCAGCGGCACTGGGAGAACTGCCGCCGCGGCGTCGTCCCGGACAACCCGTCGATGGGCCTGCAGATCCCGTCGGTGCACGACCCGGGCCTCGCACCGCCCGGCAAGCATGCCGCCAGCGCCTACGCCTACGCGTTCCCCGTGGAGGTTGCCCGCGACCAGCACGGACACCTCAAAAATGAGATGGCGCAACGGGTTATCGACAAGATCAGCCGGTTCGCCCCGAACTTCAAGGACATCGTGATCCGCCACATCACGTTCGCGCCCTATCACATGAACACCATGTTCGCGGCCCCCGCCGGCGACTTCTGCCACGGCCTGCTGCACCCAGACCTGATGGGGCCCAACCGCCCCGGGCCCAAGGGCTTCCTGGATTTCCCGATACCGATCACCGGTCTCTATCTCGGCGGTGCCGGCTGCCATGGCGGGCCTGGCATCACCTTCACGCCTGGGTACAACGCCGCCCACCAGGCTCTCGAAGACGCGAGTTAACCGCCCTTTTTCACCTTGAGGACGCGCTTACGCAAGCCTTTGGTGGCCATGTCCATCAACACCTTCGTGCCCTGTCTGACAAAGAATCCGGGCACCGGCATGCTCAGTTCGACGGTCAGGTCGAAGCGCACGCGGGTGGAGTCGCCGTCGGGGGTCAGGGTGTAGCGGCCGTTCTGCGCCTTCTGCTGTTTGGCCTTGACCAGGCTCCAGCCCACCCCGTCGTCGTGCACGGTGTAGGCCAGCTCCTGCTCCTCGGTGAAACCGACGAGTTTGACGACCTGGCGCGACTTGAGCGGGTGACCCTGGTCATCTCGTTCGAGAACCTCGACCTTTTGGTGCACCGACGACCAGTCCGGCAGAGTCTCGATGTCGAACAACACATCCATGATCTCGTCGGGCGTCGCCTCGATGACGACCTCACGGGACTCGGTGACAGCCATGCCGCAAACATAACCACGCCGGACCCCGCTGAAACCATCCGGTCAGGGGACCAGCACGACCTTGCCGATGTTCTCCCGGGCCGCAAGGATCCGGTGGGCTTCCGGCGCCTCGGCGAAGGGCACCGCCGCGTGCACGATCGGCGACACCGTACCGTCGTGCAGCGCTTCATTCAGCGGAGTGATCCACGGTTCCAGAGTGCCCCGGTCGTCCCACAACTTGAGCATGTTCAGCCCGATGACGGTCTTGGACTCGGAGAGTTGGTCAATCAGGTTGAAGCCGCGCAGCATCGCCAAGGCGTGTGGCGCGGCCCTGCGCAGCGAACGCTTCTCGCCCTCTTGCATATTCGAGATCCCGTAGCCCACCAGCCGTCCGCCGGGACGCAGCAGATGATAGGACCGGCGCAGCGAGGTGCCACCCAGGGCGTCCATGACGATGTCGTAGGGCTCCAGGCCCTTCCACCAGTTGTCCTGGCGGTAGTCGATCGCACGGTCCACCCCCAGTTCGGTGAGCTTGCGGTGCTTACCCGGTGATGCGGTGCCGTGAATCTCGGCGCCGGCGGCCTTGGCGAACTGGATGGCCGCGATGCCGACACCCCCGGCGGCGGCGTGGATGAGCACCCGCTCGCCGGCGCGCAGCGACCCGTAGCCGTGCAGGCCGGCCCACGCGGTCGCGTAATTCACCGGGACCGCGGCGCCCTGCTCGAAGCTCACCGCGTCGGGCAGCGTCACGGAGTCCGCGGCGGCGACGTTGACTATTTCCGCGTAGCCGCCGAAACGTGTTCCCGCCAAGACTCTTTCACCGACACGCGACGGATTTACGCCGTCGCCGACGGCGGTCACGATGCCGGCGACTTCGTATCCGACGACGGCCGGAAGTTTGGGTGCGTCGGGATACAGGCCAACGCGGGCGAGGTGGTCGGCGAAGTTGACCCCGGCGGCCCGGACATCGATCCGGAGCTGGCCCGGGCCCGGAGGCGGCGGGTCCGGCCGTTGCTGAACCTGCAGTACCGATGGGTCGCCGTGCCTGGTGATGACGACTGCGCGCATTGTCTTTCCTCTCGTGGTTGCGTTCGGGTCAGCCGGCTACCGCGATGGCCTCGGCCATCCGGGGAAGAACCACCTCACGCCAGCCCGGTCCCATGCGACCGAAAGCGTCGGCCATCCTGTTGTCACCGAGGTCAAATCCTGTGTGCGACAGGAAAACCCGGGTTCCATTACCCTCTGTCTCGAGGCGCCAGGCGAGTGTCCAGGACTCGGTGAAGCTGTAGACGAAGCGGTGCGGCGGATCCACCTCGAGTACCTTGCACGGCTGCCTGCCGTAGCCGGGCATGTCGAGGCTGAATTCGTGGCCCACGATCGGTGCCACGTCACCCTCTGCCCACCACAGCCGCAGCAGTTGTGGTTCGGTCAGCAGCCGCCACACCTTCTCCGGCGCTGCGGCCACGAACTGGTCTACCTCGATAGCCTGCCGCTCCGTCATTCCAGCTCCTCTGCTGACTCGGCGAGCGCGGCAAGCCTTGCCCGCCAGAACTTCTCGAACGGGTGCAGCCAGTCGCCGAGTTCGGCCAGCGGTTCCGCCGTCAGCCGGTAGATGCGCCGCCGGCCCTGCGCTTCGTCGGCCACCAACCCGGCATCACGCAACACCTTGAGATGTTCGGCGACGGCAGGCCGACTGAGATCGAACCGTTCGCTGAGCTCTCCGGCGGACAGGGACTGGCAGCTCAAGATCTCAAGAAGCTTGCGACGCACCGGGTTTGCCAACGCAGTGAAGATGCGATCACAGATGCGATCGGGGTTGGCCACCCAGGAACTATATGTCGGGAATTCCCGACATGTCAACTTCTTCCGACATGAGGTGGCTACCCACCCACAAGCCATCTAAGGTCTCAACATGTGACCGACGACGCGGCAGCCGAAGACGTCCACGGCTGCGTCGTTTCGATCGCCTCCCGATTGCAGCAGCAGGTCAACCAGATCAGTTTCGCGATCTGCACGGCGCTCGTCGCCGAGATGCCGGAACTGTGCGGCGAGGACCGTCCGTTCGAGATGCTCGACGCCGGCGTCGCGGCCAATCTGGACACGATTTTCCAGGCGCTGCTGCACGATGTCCCGGTCGGGGAAACCACTGTCCCCGGGCTGGCCATGGACTACGCCCGCCGCCTCGCCCGCCACGGCGTCCCGGTGAACACACTGGTGCGCGCCTACCGACTCGGGCAGCGTCACATGACCGAGCTGGTGTTCACCGAATTGCAAAGCCTGCAGATCGAACCGACCACACGGGTGGCGGCGATCGAGGCGATCACCACCGTGGTCTTCGAGTACGTCGACTGGGTTTCCGAGCACCTGGTCGGGGCGTACGAAAGCGAGCACGTGCAATGGCTGGAGCATCAGAACAGCATCAGGGCGATGCGCGTGCGCGACCTGCTCGGCGACGACACCACCATCGCCATCGATACCGCCTCTGCCGCGATCGATTACCCCCTGCACCAACAACACCTGGCGCTCATCATCTGGCACGCGACGGACGATCAGTTGGCCCAGCTGCAACTGTTCATCGACGACTTGGCTGCGGCGGTGGGCACCTCGGCGAGACCACTCTTCGCCGCCGTCGACCGTGCCGGCGCCTGGGTCTGGCTGCCTTTCGAATCCGCACCCGGTCAACTCACCGGCCAGATCCGCGACTACACCAACGCGCGTCCGGAATTGCTGAACATCGCCATGGGCGCGTTGGGTTCCGGCGTTCAGGGTTTCCGGCGATCCCACCGTCAGGCGCAGCGTGCACGGGCAGCCGCGCTGGCAGGGGAGCGCCGGCCACAGGCGTCCAGGCGAGTGCTTGTCGCGGCTACCGATCCCGCGGTGATGGCGGCGGCGTTGTTGAGCGGCAGTATCGGCGAGGTCCGCGGCTGGGTGGCGGACGTGCTGGGGGATCTGGCGTCGGCCACCGAGGACGACGCGGTCCTGCGCGAGACATTGCGGGTGTTCCTGCACCGCGGCTCCACGCACGAAGCCGCGGCGCGGGAGCTCAATGTCAGTTTCAACGACCTGAGGCATCGGGTCGAGCGCGCGGTGATGCGCCGCGGCCGCCCGATAGATGATCGGGCCGACGTCGAACTAGCGTTGTTCGTCTGCCACTGGTATGGCTCGGCCGTGTTGCAGCCGGCCTGATGTATCTCAATTGGGAAAGAATCAGCGACAACGTATTTCGATGCCGGCTGACCTTCTGCGACGTCACGGTCGGCCTGGTCTGCGGACAAAGCGCGACACTGCTCGTCGACACCGGAACCACGCTCGAAGAGGCCCGGGCCGTGCAGGCCGATGCCCGCCGGCTTTCCGCCCGGCCGGTGAGTCATGTTGTGTTGACCCACAAGCACTTCGACCATGTCCTGGGATCCTCGGTGTTCACCGGAGCCGAGATCTACTGTGCGCCAGAGGTTGCCGACTATCTGTCGTCGGCTACCGATCGGCTGCGGGCCGACGCGTTGGCGCATGGCGCCGACGCGGCGGCGGTTGACGAGGCGATTGCGGCCTTGCGGGTGCCGCAATACGGAATCTCGCAGCAGGTGATCGATCTCGGTGGCCGCTCGGTCACAATCACTCACCTGGGCCCGGGCCACACCCGATCGGATCTGGTCGTGGTGGTTCCCGGGACCCGGCCGGGTGAACCGGCCGTGGTGTTCACCGGCGACCTGGTGGAGGAGTCCGCTGACCCCGCGGTCGATGCCGATTCGGATTTGGAGGCGTGGCCGGACACCCTGGACCGGCTGTTGGCGGTCGGGGGACCCGACGCCAAGTTCGTGCCCGGTCACGGGCAGGTGGTCGACGCAGCGTTCGTCCTCCGTCAACGCGATTGGTTGCGGACGAACGCCTAGAGAGTGCGGGTCAACGCGCAGGCGCGGTACACGCGGTGATCAGAGCGTCCGGATCGGTGACGCTGAGCACCAGTACTTTCAGGGTGATCGACTTCCACCAGACACTGGCTGGTACCGGAGGATCCATCGTCAGCTGCACCAGACCCTTGCGCGAGCCGTTGACCAGCCAGCGAGATCCCATGACGTGCACGCCGGCGGTGAAAACCCGCTCGTTGCTCGCCTCGGCGGTCTTGATGGACGACAAGGGAATGTCGGCGGTGAACGCCCATCCCATCTTGACGTGAAGGTTGCCGCCCTCGATCCGCAGTTCGGTGTTCTTGGGTCCGAGTCCGACGGCTACCGCCAACGGTCGATACCACCGGTCAAAGCGCAATTCTGTCTGCACAGATGTGACGGTACGCCTGACCGGCCGACCCGGCGAGGGTTTCCCGGACCGCCGGTTTTGAATACAAAATCCGTTGCACGAGAACGGCTTCGGTCTTGACTCAGGGCCGGATCCACGGTGGCGTCCTCAGTGGCACCTACCGACCCGTTCGGCACCGCCGGCGGCCGGGCTGTCCAGGCCTCAGCCGGTGATCTAGCTCACTCCCGGTGGGCATACACTCACTGCGTCAGGGGAACCGGGGCTTAGGAGGAGCGGAAGGCCATGGCCATCGCTGAAACGGACAACGCAGTCCAATCACCGTTCGAGCAGGAGGTCGCCGCCACCCAGCGGTACTTCGAGAGTTCGCGGTTCAAGGGCATCACCCGTCTCTATACCGCCCGGCAGGTCGTCGAGCAGCGCGGCACGATCCCGACCGACTACACGGTGGCACGCGAGGCGGCCGCCGCGTTCTTCGAGCGCCTGCGCGAGCTGTATGCCGAGCAGAAGAGCATCACCACCTTCGGCCCCTACTCACCGGGCCAGGCCGTGAGCATGAAGCGGATGGGTATCGAGGGGATCTACCTCGGCGGCTGGGCCACCTCCGCCAAGGGTTCCACCACCGAGGACCCGGGACCCGACCTGGCGAGCTATCCGCTCAGCCAGGTGCCCGACGATGCCGCCGTGCTGGTGCGTGCGCTGCTCACCGCCGACCGCAATCAGGAGTACCAGCGGCTCAACATGACTGAGCGGCAGCGGGCGACGGCCACCCGCTACGACTTCCGGCCGTTCATCATCGCCGATGCCGACACGGGCCACGGTGGTGATCCGCACGTGCGCAACCTGATTCGGCGTTTCGTCGAAGTCGGCGTGCCCGGATATCACATCGAAGATCAGCGCCCGGGCACCAAGAAGTGTGGACACCAGGGCGGCAAGGTTCTGGTGCCGTCGGACGAACAGATCAAGCGACTCAACGCCGCCCGCTTCCAGCTCGACATCATGCGGGTGCCCGGAATCATTGTGGCCCGCACCGACGCCGAAGCCGCGAACCTCATCGACAGCCGCGGCGACGAGCGCGACCAGCCGTTCCTGCTCGGTGCGACCAACCTGAGCATCCCGTCGTACAAGAGCTGTTTCCTGGCGATGATGCGACGCTTCTACGACTCGGGTGTCGAGGAGATCAACGGCCATCTGCTGTATGCGCTCAGCGACGGCGAATACGCGGCCGCCAATGCCTGGCTGGACCGCCAAGGCATTCTGGACCTCGTTGCCGACGCCATCAACAAGTGGCGCGACAGCGGAGACCTGTCGATCGACGACGTGTACGACGAGGTCGAGTCGAAGTTCGTCGCCGCCTGGGAGGACGCCGCCGGCGTGATGACCTACGGCGAAGCGGTGGCCGAGAAACTCGAGTTCGGTGAGAGCGAAGGCGAACCCTCCGGCATGAGCCCCGCGGAATGGCGGGAATTCGCCGCCACCGCATCGCTCTACGCCGCGCGGGCCAAGGCCAAGGAACTCGGCGCCGACGCCAGCTGGGATTGCGAGCTGGCCAAGACTCCCGAGGGCTATTACCAGATCCGCGGCGGCATTCCCTACGCGATCGCCAAGTCCCTGGCCGCCGCGCCCTTTGCCGACATCCTCTGGATGGAGACCAAGACCGCCGACCTGGCCGACGCGCGCCAGTTCGCCGAGGCGATCCATGCCGTGTTCCCCGATCAGATGCTCGCCTACAACCTCTCGCCGTCGTTCAACTGGGACACCACCGGGATGACCGACGACGAGATGCGGCAGTTCCCGGTCGAGCTCGGCAAAATGGGCTTCGTCTTCAACTTCATCACCTACGGCGGGCACCAGATCGACGGCGTCGCGGCCGAGGAGTTCGCGACCAACCTCAGGCAGGACGGCATGCTGGCACTGGCCCGCCTACAGCGCAAGATGCGTCTGGTCGAGTCGCCCTACCGCACCCCGCAGACGCTGGTCGGCGGACCGCGCAGCGACGCGGCGCTGGCTGCGTCATCGGGTCGCACGGCGACGACGAAGTCCATGGGCAAGGGCTCCACCCAACACCAGCACTTGGTGCAGACCGAGGTGCCCAAGAAGCTGCTGGAGGAGTGGCTGGCGCTGTGGAGCGAGCACTACCAGCTGGGCGAGAAGTTGCGGGTCACCCTGCGGCCCCGCCGCGCCGGCTCGGACGTGCTGGAGCTGGGGATCTATGGCGAGGGCGACGAGCAGTTGGCCAATGTTGTCGTCGACCCGATCAAGGACCGGCATGGCCGCAGCATCCTGCAGGTGCGCGACCAGAACACCTTCGCTGAGAAGCTGCGGCAGAAGCGGCTGATGACCCTGATCCATCTCTGGCTGGTGCACCGGTTCAAGGCTGACGCCGTGTATTACGTGACGCCGACCGAGGACAATCAGTACCAGACCGAGAAGATGAAGTCGCACGGCATCTTCAGCGAGGTCTACCAGGAGGTCGGGGAGATCATCGTCGCCGACGTCAACAAGCCGCGCATCGAGGAGCTGCTGAACCCGGATCGGGTGGCGCTGCGGAAGCTGGTCCTCAAAGAGGACTGACACCCGCCGAGTCCCTCTTCCGCACAACGCAATTCGCGCCTGCCCGAACGGACAGGCGCGAATTGCGTCTTAAGCCCTTTACGTCGTCCCGCGGAAGAACAGGCCCGACAGGTTGTTGCCGACATTGGCAAAACCTGAGACGAAGCTGCGCACTGCGAGGTCCAGGACGCCGGTGTTCGCGAAGCCCGATACGCCGCTGCCGAAGTTGCTGACGGCCGAGATCAGGCCGCCCCAGTTCTGGAAACCTGAGCCACCCGTCAGGCCCGGACCATTCGAGTTGTACCAACCAGACAGCCCTGCACCGTTGTTGCCGAACCCGGAGTTGCCGCCGGCGCCGGAGTTGAAGAAACCCGATGACGGCCCGATGCTCGAGTTGAGGTAGCCAGGTGCCGGGGGGATGTTGAACTCGGTGATCAACGTGCTCGGCAGGTGGATACTCGGGATGACCAGCGGGGGAGTGTTGAACGCCGAGAGACTGATTGGCGGGATGGTGATCGGCGGCGTCGAGAACTGAACCGTGGTGAGGTCTGGCAGGGTGAAGGCGCCCAAGCCGATTCGGCCGATCTCCAGCGGCGGGGTGGTGAACGCCGGGGTGGTGATGTCGGGCAATGTGAAGGCGCCCAGTCCGATCCGGCCGATCTCCAGCGGCGGGGTAGTGAACGCCGGTGTGGTGATATCCGGCAACGTGAACGCGCCCAACCCAATCCGGCCGATCTCCAGCGGCGGCGTCGAAAACGCCTGGGTCGTGATATCGGGCAACGTAAAGCCACCCAACCCGATTCGGCCGATCTCCAACGGCGGCGTGGTGAAGGTCGGCGTCGTGATATCCGGCAACGTGAACCCACCGAGGCCGATCCGACCGATCTCCAACGGCGGCGTCGAGAACGCCGGCGTCGTGATATCCGGCAACGTGAACCCACCGAGGCCGATCCGACCGATCTCCAACGGCGGCGTCGAGAACGCCGGCGTCGTGATATCCGGCAACGTAAACCCACCGAGGCCGATCCGACCGATCTCCAACGGCGGCGTCGAGAACGCCGGCGTCGTGATATCCGGCAACGTAAACGCGCCAAGTCCGATCCGGCCGATGTTCAGCGGCGGTGTGGAGAACGCCGGCGTCGTGATATCCGGAAGCGTCAACGCCCCCAGGCCGATTTGGCCTATCTCCAGCGGCGGCGTGGTGAATGTCGGCGTAGTGATGTCCGGTAAAGCGAACCCACTCAGACCGATCCGGCCGATCTCCAGCGGCGGGGTAGTGAAGGCAGGCGTGGTGATATCCGGCAAGGCGAAGTTCCCGACACCGACCGGGTTGATCGTCAACGGCGGCGTGGTGAACGTCGGCGTCGTGATGTTCGGCAGGCTGAAGGCCCCTGCTGCGATCGGGCCGATATTCAGAGTCGGGGTGTTGAATGCTGGTGTGGTGATGCTCGGCAAGGCGAATCCGTCGACATGGATCGGGTTGATAACGATGCCAGGGACTTTCAACTCGGGCAGGGTGAAGCCGTCGACCGCCAGTCTGGGGAGTGAGAACCCGAAGCCATTGATCTGACCACCACCGATACGGATGTCGCCCGTACTCACATAGGCGGGCGTGCTGTCGTAAATCGGAGGTATGGGAGGCAGCCAGGCGATGATGCGGGTGCCGCCGATCTGCGGATATACCCCACCGATTCCGGTTTGCAATGCGGCGAAGTTGTTGGGCAAGAACAAGACTAGATTGTCTATCCGCAGCCCGTTCAGCGTGAACGACGGCAAGGTGATGACACCGGTGTCGGCGACGGTGGAGATACCGGGAGTGTAGAAAGTCCCGGTCGTTATGCCGCCGATCGTCATGGGCGGAGTTTCAATTCTAGGTAGGTCGAATCCACCGATCTGCGTGCCCGCAGGAATCGCGATCGACGGAATCCCAAGTGACGGGATTGTCAGGGCCGGCAAGGCAAACGCGCCTAACGCCGTGCCCGCCGGAATCGTGAACGACGGAATGGTGACCGATGGGATACTCAACTCCGGCAGGTTGAACGCACCCAGTGCCGTCCCTGCCGGAATCGTCAACGACGGCACACTCAACGACGGAATACTCAAAGCGGGCAGGTCAAAAGCACCCAACGCCGTCCCTGCCGGAATCGAGAACGATGGGACGGTGACCGACGGAACGCTCAAGGTGGGCAGGTTGAATGCCCCCAACGCGGTCCCCGCCGGAATGGTGAACGAGGGAACGTCGATCCCCGGGATACTCAGCGCGGGCAGGTTGAACGCACTCAACGCCGTCCCCGCCGGAATCGAGAACGACGGCACACTCAACGACGGAATACTCAACGTCGGCAAATCAAACGCACCCAACGCCGTCCCCGCCGGAATCGAGAACGACGGCACACTCAACGACGGAATACTCAACGTCGGCAAATCAAACGCACCCAACGCCGTCCCCGCCGGAATCGAGAACGACGGCACACTCAACGACGGAATACTCAACGTCGGCAGGTCAAAGGCCCCCAGTGCGGTGCCCGCGGGGATCGAGAATGACGGGACGGTGACCGAAGGGATACTCAGCGTCCCCAGGTTGAACGCCCCCAACGCCGTCCCTGCCGGAATCGAGAACGAGGGAATGTCGATCCCCGGGACACTCAGCGTCGGCAGGTTGAATGCACCGAGCGCCGTGCCCGCCGGAATCGAGAACGACGGCACCGTGACCGAGGGAATGCTCAATGTCCCCAGATTGAACGCCCCCAACGCCGTCCCCGCCGGAATCGAGAACGACGGCACATTCAGCGACGGGATACTCAACGTCGGCAAGTCAAACGCCCCCAACGCCGTCCCCGCCGGAATCGAGAACGAGGGGATTGTCACTCCAGGCAAACTGGCCGTCGGCAGATCAAAGGCCGGGATCGAGAATCCGGGGATCTCGAGGGGCGGCAGCGTCAGATCGGGCGTGGTGATAGCGACGTGAAAGCTGCCTTGGTTAACACCTCGGAAGAAGACACCGTTGTTGGCCTGGCCGGTGTTGAAAAGGCCGTTGTTCATGTCGCCGATGTTCAGAATGCCGGTGTTGAGACTGCCGCCGTTGAGGAAACCAGTGTTGATTCCGCCGGTGTTGAACGAGCCGGTATTGGACGCGCCCGGGTTGAAGCTGCCCATGTTGAAGCTGCCGATATTCACGTTGCCGGTGTTTGCGTCGCCGACGTTGAAGATTCCGCTGTTGAACGAACCGGCATTGAGGAAGCCTGAGTTGGCCGAGCCTGGGCTCCACAGTCCGGTGTTGAAGTTGCCGGCGTTGCCAATGCCGAAGTTGCCGTTGCCCGAGTTGAAGAAGCCGATGTTGCCGTTGCCGGAGTTGAACAGGCCGAGGTTTCCGATGCCCGAGTTCAATCCGCCGATGCCGATCTGGCCGGTACCCGTCAGTCCGATGCCGATATTGCCGGCACCGCTGTTGCCGAAGCCGAAGTTGCCGGTACCTAGGTTGCCGAAGCCGAAGTTGCTGTTGCCCAGGTTGCCCAGGCCGAGGTTGCCGTTACCGAGGTTCGCGAGGCCGAGGTTCGAGACACCGGCGTTGCCCCAACCGAAGTTGAGATTTCCGAGGTTGCCGCCACCCACGTTGTTCTGGCCGGAGTTCCCGTTACCGACGTTCGAGGCGCCGAGGTTGGCAAGGCCGAGGTTGGCGTTGAGGAAGGTGTCCAGCGTGACCCCCGGCGTTGCAGCCGCGGCGGGAATGCCGCCGGCCAGCGCCTGCAGCGGCTGAGCAAACGGCGCCAACGCGGACGCCACCGCCGAGGCACCGGCGTGGTAGGCCGACATCGCCGACACGTCCAGCGCCCACATCTCCTCATAGAGCGCCTCCGCGCCCGCGATCGCGGGAGCGTTCTGGCCGAAGATGTTCGACATCACCAGCGACACAAACTGATTGCGGTTGGCGACGATCGACTCGGGATGCACCATCGCCGATCGAACCGCGTCGAACTCCGCCGCCATCACGCCGGCCTGCGCCGCCGACTTTCCGGCCTGCAAGGCCGCCGCACTGAGCCAGCCCGCATAAGGGGCAGCGGCGGCGGCCATCGCGGATGCTGCCGGACCTTGCCATGACGAGCTGACCAAACTCGAGGTCACTGTTTT
This sequence comes from Mycobacterium sp. Z3061, assembly GCF_031583025.1. NCBI lineage: Bacteria > Bacillati > Actinomycetota > Actinomycetes > Mycobacteriales > Mycobacteriaceae > Mycobacterium > Mycobacterium pumcae. The sequence continues at coordinate 3,629,252 of NZ_CP134062.1, forward strand.
GAAAGAATCTGCGGCCGAGGCCAACTCGTCGGCCAGGCCCTCCCAGGCGGAGGCGGCGGCCAGCATCGGCTCTGTTCCCGCGCCCGCGAATATCAACGCGGAGTTGATCTCTGGTGGCAGCACAAAAAAACTCATGGTCCGACCTCTCAGGGGGCATCGCTAAAGTTGGCAACTCGCCAACGAGGAGCGATACAACCGACAAGGGCCCGAACCCCGCGGTTGCTGTCAAACTCGTCTCGTAGCGGTCAAGCTAGCGGACGCCGGATGGGCCAAGATATCGGATTTATCCAGGCGTGATGAAAACGTTATCTTTTCGTTATGTTTGTATCCGGCGATTGCCAATTTGCTTTACACGAGCACCTCGCCGCAGTTATCAGAAGTTTGATGTCAAGCCGCGGGCTCGAGACTCTCAGAGGCCAAAGAGTTTTCGAGAACAACATGTCGTTGGCGGGCAGCGCGACAAAATGGCACGCGCTGTTCACAGAATGGCTCATACGCACGATTGGACCGTCGCGTATAGGCGGAAATCCCGTCCAGTACCGCAAAACAGCAACGCACCGGATTTCCGCGTCGGCGCTGGAACCCCCCGCCCCGGTTCCGCAGCCTACAGCGATCGCGGCGCACAGGAGGCGAAAACACGGCAAAGAGCAGAGACGCGCGTCGGGACGTGCGCCCGGCCCCTGCTGGGGCTTAGACGATGGCCCGAAAGAAAAGACCGACGGGTTGTTGCCCGCGTTGGTGATGCCTAAGGCGGAGCTGCTCAGGGCCAGGACCAATGCACCGGTATTGGGGTTCCACGCGCACAGGTACCTGCGGCTGCCAACGTGGGTTCCGACCTGGCACCGGCATAAATCAGAGCCGACTTCGCCTCGGGGGGCATCAACGCGTAGTTCATCGTCGACCTCTCAGGTCGCATCGCTCAGCGGGCTTGAGTCGGTACCCGCACCGGGATCCGCTCACTCTCGACGCCCGCAGGCCCCCGCCGCACGGATGTCGTCGTGTTATGTAACGGAAGAGCAGCGACCACGATCAGACATTTGTTGCCGTACGGATGATCTTTCAGATTGTTATATTTCCGTGATTACAAAATCACGTGTGATGACTACGTGCTTGACAAAGGGGAGTCCGGACGAATGCTGGCCGTGCCCCTGTCCAGGGAACTTACACGCGGTAGCTCTGTCTTCTGTTGGCGCCAAACGCTTTTGGTCGATCTACCGACGCACCGGCGTGTGCGAGAATATCACATACAGGAACCAAAACGTTCCACATTACTGATTCACACCTAATTCCCACACACGGCTGATCGGATTCGCATGCCGTCGCATAAACCCGGAACCACCGCGCACCTGCTGACTCGGCGCCGAGCCTTCGTCACCCAAGCAGTTTCCACCCGCTGGTTACGGGGTATGCGGCTCAGGCATCCCTGCAAGACGAGAGTGGAGATTGGTAACGCTGATGAGAACTGGAGCTAGAACTGCCCTCGCAACCTTCGGCGGTGGAGCCATGCTCGTCATGGCTGTCGCGTGTGGCGGCGGAGATAACAAGGGGCCGAGCAGCAGCACAACCCCGTCGTCGTCGACGACTCAGACGACCGTGTCCAGCACCGTTCCCTCCAGCGGTGCGGCGCCTTCGGAAACCCAGCCCGGCGGCGCACCCGGACCGAGCGGCACCGGCGGGCCCAACGGCGGCGGCGGAAGTGTCCCCGGTGGGCCCACCGGCGGCGGCGGTCCCGGTGGCGGCGGCGGCAGCATCCCGGGCGGCCCGAACCGGCGGCGGTGGTCCCGGTGGCGGCGGCGGCACCATCCCTGGTGTCGGCGGTGGCAGCGGCGGACCGGGCGGCGGCGGCGGCTGCGTAGGCAACATCTGCGGCAGCATTCCCTGATCGCACATCACAACAGAACGATTCCAGACGAGGACCGGGGCACCCCGGTCCTCGTTTTTGGTCCGGCGGGTCACACTGCCCGACTCCTCAGCCCACCGTTCCGGCGCGCATCGTCATCGGGCTAGTGTTCGGGAAGAACCGATCGCAAGGGAGCCCCAATGACGAAGCTCAGGTTCGGATACTTCATCGCCCCATTCCACCGGGCCGGCACCAACCCGACGCTAGCCCTGCAACGTGACCTGGAATTCGTCGAGCACCTCGACGCTCTCGGTTTCGACGAGGCGTGGATCGGCGAACATCACTCCGCCGGCAGCGAGATCATCAGCTCGCCGGAGGTGTTCATCGGCGCAGCGGCCCAGCGCGCCAAGCGAATTCGATTCGGCACCGGCGTGATCTCGCTGTCGTATCACAACCCGCTGTGGGTTGCGGACCGGCTGATGCTGCTCGACCACCTCACGCACGGCCGCATCATCGGTGGAGTCGGGCCGGGCTCGCTACCCACCGATTCGTCGATGATCGGGCTCACTCCCACCGACACCCGCGAGCTACTGGAAACCAACCTCGACATCGTCGTCCGGTTATTGGCGGGGGAGACCGTCTCCGCCAAAACCGCCACCCATCAGCTCTACGACGCGAAACTGCAGCTAGCTCCGTACTCCGCCGGGGGGATTCCGCTGGCGGTGGCGGCGGTCGCATCGCCGACCGGTGCCCGGCTGGCCGGCAAGCACGGCATCGGCCTCCTGTCGATCGGCGCCACGCTGACGATCGAAGGCTTCGACGCGCTGGCCTACCACTGGGGAATCGTGGAGGAACGAGCCAAAGCGTTCGGCACTCAGGTGGATCGGAGCAACTGGAGCCTGGTCGGGCCGATGCACATCGCCGAGACCGACGAACAGGCCCGCGCCGACGTCAAATTCGGCATCGAGCCCTGGTTCCGTTACTTCCAGAAAGTCGCCGCCTTCCCGCAGATGACGATGCCGGGGGATCGTCTCGACGAGATGATCGACATGATCAACGACAACGGCGCCGGGGTCATCGGCACGCCCGAGCGGGCCCGCGAACAGGTGCAGCGGTTGTGGGATCAGTCAGGCGGCTTCGGCTGCATGCTGCAGATGGGCCACGAGTGGGCGAATCCTGCCGCGACCAGGCGCTCGGCCGAACTGTTCGCCGCCGAAGTGATGCCGCATTTCCAGGGCCAGGCACAGCCGACGATCGATGCCGCCACGCGCGCGACCGAGATGCGCGACGACCTGGCTGCCACTCAGCTGCAGGCGATCGAGCACATGACCAAGAAGTACCAGGACGAGCTCGGCGCGAAGTAACGACGAAAAGGTCTGCGCTCGAACGCTTATCGCGCAGTACCGGCTTCACGCTCGGCGGCCTGCACCAGCTTGCCGGCGAAGAACTTGACCGCGCCGCCCATCGCTGCCCGTACCGCCGGCCCGGTCCCGCGGGCTTTCTCGGTGAACGACCCGCTCCAGCGGATGTCGGTGCCACCCGACGGCGTCGGGGTGAGCACTACCTCGCCCTGATAGTCCTTCGCGGGCTGCGGCGAGCCCACCAACTTGTAGACGTGTCGACGATCCTGCTCGTACTCGACGGTCTCCTCCTGCACGAACACGGGAAACATGCCCAGCTTTCGGATCGCGCCGACCCCGCCAGGCGCCGGGTTTCCCTGCCGTACCCAGCTCGAGGAAACAACGATCGGCTTCGCCCAGGACGACCAGTTGCCGCCGTCGGCCACCAACCGGAACACCGTCGCAGGCGGAGCGCTGGTGGTCTTGTTGACCTCGAACGTGAACTTACGACCCGACATGCCTGACTCCCACCGTGACGACTGCCCGAGACTCTGCTGCCGGGTACCCTACCGGGCCGGTGCGCGCCTTTCCCGGCGGGGATCTGACCGGCCAAAACGATTCCGCACAACCCCGCACGGAGGCATACTCTCGGTGTGCCAAACGCCGACACCGTATCCGTTCCGCCCACCCCCACCAAGGCCGACGTCGCAGCGGCGCTGAACCTGATCAAGCCGCTGCGAAAGCTGATCAAGCCCAAGGTCTACGGCATCGACAACGTACCTACCGAACGTGCCCTGCTGGTGGGCAACCACAACACGCTCGGCATGGTGGACGCTCCGTTGCTGGCAGCCGAGCTGTGGGAGCGGGGCAGGATGGTCCGATCCCTGGGCGACCACGCGCACTTCAAAGTCCCCGGCTGGGGCGATGCGCTGACCCGGATGGGCGTCGTGGACGGCACCCGCGAGAACGCGTCCGAGCTGATGCGCCGCGGCGAGCTGGTGATGGTGTTCCCCGGTGGTGGCCGCGAGGTCAACAAACTCAAGAACGAGCAATACAAGTTGGTCTGGAAGAACCGACTCGGCTTCGCGCGCTTGGCCATTCAGTTCGGATATCCGATCGTCCCGTTCGCCTCGGTGGGCGCCGAGCACGGGATCGATATTGTGCTGGACAACGAGTCGCCGTTGATGGCGCCGATGAAATTCCTGACCGAGAAGCTGCTCGGCACGCCCGACGGGCCGCCGTTGGTTCGTGGTGTCGGATTGACGCCGGTGCCCCGGCCCGAGCGCCAGTACTACTGGTTCGGGGACCCGATCGACACCACGGAATTCAGCGGGCAGGAAGCCAACGACAACGCCGCACGCAAGGTCCGCGAACGCACCGCGGCGGCGGTCGAACACGGCATCGAGTTGATGCTCGCCGAGCGCGAAGCCGACCCGAACCGGTCACTCGTCGGACGGCTGCTGCGCTCCGACAGTTAGTTGGCCGTCGGACAGTCGCAACCAGCGGTCGGGGTTGAGCTCGTCCAGGAACCGACGGTCGTGACTGACGACGACGAAGGCGCCCTGGTAGGAGGCCAGCGCGCTCTGCAATTGGGCGACACTGGGCAGGTCCAGATTGTTGGTCGGTTCATCCAGCAGCAGCAGCTGGGGCGCCGGTTCTGCACTGAGCAGGCAGGCCAAAGTGGCACGCAACTTCTCGCCACCTGACAGCGTTGCCACCGTTTGATGAGCCCGCACGCCGGGGAACAGAAAGCGCGCGAGCCGCGTCAACCGATCGGCCTGTGGCATGCCCGGCGCGAACCCGGCGAGGTTGTCGGCCACGGACGAATCCGGGTCGAGGAGGTCAAGCCGCTGCGACAGGTACACAATGTGACCGTGCCCGCTCATAGCGCCCTGCGCGGGTATCTGGCCGGCCATCGCGCGTAACAAGGTCGACTTTCCGGCGCCGTTGGGCCCGGTCAGGGCGAGACGTTCCGGACCTCGGATGGTGAGGTCGACGCCGTTGCCGGCGAACAGCGGCGCGCCGCCGCGCCGAACCTGGATGGCGGTTCCGGTAAAGATCGTCCGGCCGGCAGGCACCCGGGTATCCGGCAGATCGACGACGATCCGCGACTGCTCACGCAGCGCACGACTGGCCTCGTCGACACGGACGCCGGCCGCTTCCACGCGTGCCGCGTGCAGGTGATCCGACTTCCCGGCGGACTGCTCGGCACTGCTTTCGCGCTTGTCCAGCAACGCTTTGGGCAGTCCCAGCTGCTGGCGGTTGCGCACCGCATTGCCGGCGCGCCGGGCGGCACGTTCGCGGGCCTTCTGCCGGTCGCGCTGTTGGCGCTTGAGGTCGAGTTCGGCGCTGCGCAGCTGTTGTTCGGCGGCATCCCGCTGCTGCCGCAACACCTGTTGATAGAACGTGTAATTCCCTCCATAGCAGCGGATCTCGTTCGGGGACAACTCCGCGATCCGGTCCATCCGCTCAAGCAGCAACCGGTCGTGGCTCGCCACCACCAGACAACCGCGGTAGTCGTCGAGGACGCGATAAAGCCGGCGGCGACCGGCCTGGTCGAGGTTGTTGGTGGGTTCGTCCAGCAGCAGCACATCGGGCCGCTGCAACAGCTGGGCCGCCAGGCCCAGCGCCACGATCTCCCCGCCGGAAACGCTGTCCAGCCGTCGGTCCAGCGTAATATGGCCCAGCCCAAAGCGATCCAGCTCGGCGGCAACGCGTTCGGCGATGTCCCAGTCGTCACCGACGGTGGTGAAGACCTCGTCACGGACGTCGCCGCCGTCCAGCGCGTCCAGTGCCGCCAGCACTCGGGCGACGCCGAGAACCTCGGCCACCGTGAGTTCCGGGGTGTAGGGCAAGTCCTGGGAAAGGTAGGCGGTCACGCCGCGCACAGACACGCTGCCTCGGTCCGGTGGAAGGCGGCCGGCGATCAGCTTGAGCAGCGTAGTCTTTCCCGCACCGTTGGGTGCGACGAGACCAGTGCGGCCGTGGTCGAAAGCGAACGAGACGTCCTGAAAAACGTTGGTGCCGTCCGGCCACGAAAAAGACAGATTCGAACACGAAACAGACATGGACGGATCCTCAGGTGCGGAAGGAATGTGACAACGGAATGCGAGCCGAAGCTCACGCTGAGATGTCGTTGCTCCCGTCCATGGCTGCATTCCTAACAACTCTGGCCCACGGCATGCAAACGATTTTCTGTTCGGTGGCATCCCCGCTGCTCCTGTCGCTGACGCTGGTCGCGTGCACTGATCCACACCCCGGGTCCAGCCCCAAGGGGGGTTCCACTACCACCACAACCTCGGTCGTCAAGGCCGGTAGCAGCCAGAACGTGCTGGACACCGCCGTCAAAGCCGACGGGCCGGGTTGCTCGGCCGCGGTCGGCGTCGAGGGAAAGGTTGCCTGGACCGGAGTGGCGGGACTGTCCGACATCAACAACGGCGCGAAGATCACCGCGGAAACGGTGTTCGACATCGCCTCGGTATCCAAGCAATTCACGGCTACCGCCGTCCTGTTGCTGGCTGCCGCGGGAAAGCTGACGGTCGAGGATTCACTCGCCCAGTACCTGCCGGAGATGCCCCCGTGGGCCGCCAATGTCACTCTCGCGCAGCTGATGCACCACACCAGCGGGATCCCCGACTACGTCGGCCTGCTGCAGGAGCAGGGCTTCAGCTACGCCGACCGCACCACCGAGGCCCAGGCCCTGCAGGCCCTGGCGGGCGCGCCGGAGCTGGTGTTCAAGCCCGGCGCCCGCTTCGAGTACTCCAACTCCAACTACCTGCTCCTCGGAGAGATCGTGCACCGGCTGTCCGGCAAACCACTCCCGGACTACCTGAGTTCGGAAATCTTCACGCCGCTGAGCCTGACCATGGTGATGGACCCGAACGCGAAGATCCCCGCCAAAGCGTTGTCCTACACCGAAACTCAGGGCGGCGGGTACCAGGCCGCCGACTCCAAGTGGGAGCAGGTCGGCGACGGCGGCATCCAGACCACCCCGAGCCAGCTGGTCCGCTGGGCCGACAACTACCGCACCGGCAAGGTGGGCGGCCCGAGCCTCCTCGATGCGCAGCTCTCCGGAGCGGTACCGACCGAGCCCGGAAGCGGCGACCGCTACGGCGCGGGCATCTACTCGCTGGCCAACGGGATGCTCGACCACGACGGGGCGTGGGCCGGGTTCGTCACCGCATTCCGTGTCAGCAGCGACCGGCGCACGTCGGTGGCGATCAGCTGCAATGTCGACAAACAGGATCCCGAAGCCCTGGCCGACGCGCTGGACCGCATCTGGATGTAACGGCGCGGACAGAAAATTGTCGATCCTGTGCGCCGGGCGCCCCTGAGGCTGCAATCATGCACGGTATGGCGAAAGCGACCGTCCTCACCACCGACAATGGCCTCCCGTCCGGCGTGCAGGGAGCGTGCGATCCGCACTTCCTGAATGTCATTCGCGCGTTCGCCGGGCTCTACCCCGGCAAGATGTTCGGGGGTGGCGGTCTGTCGGTATACATCGACGGTAAACCGGTCGTCGACGTATGGACCGGCTACTCGGATCGCAAGGGGAAGGTGCCCTGGACCGAGGACACCGGCGCCATGGTGTTCTCCGCGACAAAAGGCCTGGCGGCCACCATCATTCACATGCTCGTCGACCGCGGTCTGCTGGCCTACGATGTCCCGGTCGCCGAGTACTGGCCCGAGTTCGGCGCCAACGGCAAGTCCGAGATCACGGTGAGCGACGTGCTGCGGCATCGCGCCGGCCTGTCCCACCTCAAGGGTGTCGACAAGCACACCATCATGGATCACCTCCAGATGGAGGAGCGACTGGCGGCGGCCCCGGTCGATCACGCCCACGGCAAGACGGCGTACCACGCGATCACCTACGGGTGGTTGCTCTCGGGTCTGGCCCGCGCCGTCACCGGAAAGGGCATGCGCGAACTGTTCCGCGAAGACCTGGCCCGCCCGCTGAACACCGACGGACTGCACCTCGGCCGGCCGCCCGCCGATTCGCCGACCAAGGCCGCGCAGACATTGCTGCCGCAGGCAAAGATCCCCACCCCGCTGCTGGACTTCATTGCGCCGAAGGTGGCCGGGTTGTCGTTCTCCGGGCTGCTCGGCTCGATCTACTTCCCCGGCATCATGGGGATGCTCCAGGACGACATGCCGTTCCTGGACGGCGAACTGCCGGCAGTCAACGGCGTGGTCACTGCGCGGGCCTTGGCCAAAACCTACGCGGTGCTGGCGAACGACGGTGTCATCGACGACACGCGGCTGCTGTCGTCGGAGGCTGTGGCCGGCATGAGGGGCAAGGCCGAGCTGTGGCCGGATCTCAATCTGGGGCTGCCCTTCACTTATCACCAGGGTTACCAATCATCGCCGGTGCCAGGATTTTTGGAGGGATACGGACACATCGGCCTGGGTGGGACGGTCGGTTGGGCGGATCCCGAGTCAGGCAGTTCGTTCGGCTACGTGCACAACCGCTTGTTGACGCTGCTGCTGTTCGACGTCGGCTCGTTCGCTGGACTGGCGCCGCTGCTGACCAGTGCGGTCAACGCCGCAAAAAAGGACGGCCCGCTCGAGGTGCCGCAATTCGGCGCGACGTACCAGGACACAGGCGACTACGAGCCAGCGGCCGGCGAGTAATACTCCCGCGCGAGTCCTAGAAGGCCCCGCGGGCCAGGAAACGCCGCAGGGCCCCGACGTCTCCGTCAACGCGTAGCCGCTCGACCGGGCAGCGCCCCCAGAGCAGTAACACCAACTCGGACGCCGTGGCACTTACGGTGGCATCTACGCGACCGTCTGGCACCAGCCGGCATGCGCCGGCGCCGGTGCGGACAGTCCAGTCACCATCAATGTTGTTGCACTGCAGGCGGATCGACTGGACCGGGCCGTCGAGATCGCGGGACATGCCAGGCAGCACCTCCTCAAGGAACTCCGCGACACCGTCGGCGGCCAGCCGCGGTTCCACCGCCTCGTCCCGACCCAGCGCGCCGACGGCATCCCAGCAGTGGATCGCGGTCTCATGCGCGAGGCGACGTTGGACGAATCCCACATTCTGACGATGCCCCCAGGTCCACGCGGGGGCTTCGGGGTGGATGCGGCTGAGCGTGGTGACGGTCTCCATCAGACCGTCGCGAAACCATTGCACGAGGCCCTGTTCGTCGGGTCGCGCAGGCTCGCGGTAACTCTCGGGCCCGGTGACAGAGCCGGCTGCGACCTGTCGCCAGAAAGTGTGGACGTTGCCGACATGCCAGACCAATTCGGCGACCGTCCATCCGGTGCAGCTCGGCACGCCGCGGTGCAGCCCCGCCCCCGCCACCGCGATGATCCGATCGCCGTCGCGCCGCACCGCGTGGAGATAGTCGACAGACTGCATCGGCTTATGAGATCACGTGCGTAGGGCTGAGGACCGCGGCGCCCGGCAGCAGCCAGAACGGCGCCAAACGAAACCAGACCGAGCCGGGGGAGCGCTGCGCGATCAGCTCACAGCTCGTAGATCAGCAGCCAGACCAAGGCCACCGCGACCAGCAGCAAAACGGCCATGATTGTCCATCGGATGAGCCGCGACTGACCCTGAAACCAGTGGCGCAGTTGCACAAAGCGCCAGTCGGTCCACGCGTACGCTCTCGCGGCCCAGTCCGCTTCGACCGCCATCAGGCGTAACGCAATGAGCAGCGCCGGAATACCCGCCTCGGGAAGCACCACGATCAGCGGGACAGACGCCACCAGCAACAGGCTCCCGAGCACGGCCAGCAGGACACGCACCGCCGCGGGCCGGGCGCGGGCCCGCTCCCGATTGGCATACACCCGGGCCAGTGCGGCGTCGCGCGTCGTGACCGGATGGTCGATTGCGTCCACGGATTACTCCTGCGGTCGATGCGTGTGTGGTGGCGAGCGTCCGTGAACTTTCACAAGCCATCGCTTGGCCGCCGCCGAATCTAGCGGTTCGGCGAAAGAATGCCCAGTCGGCGGGTCTAAGCCTCGAGGCGGGCGCGGACCGTGTCGAGCCGTTGACGCAGCTCGTCTTCGCTGACGATGCCGCGGGCGAGCAGCGAGTAGGCCAAGGCGACCAGCTGATTTTCCGGGAACGGCAGACCGGCGTACCGGTTGGCCGACAGCTCGTCTTCTTCATCACGGCGTTCTTTGAACGTCAGGGCAGACCGTCCGTCGCCGTAACACGAGCGGTCCAGCACGTCACACAACCCGTCCAGGCTGGTCTTCCACGGCGGCAGCGGGTTATCGACGCCGTATTTGGCCGCCAGCACCGGCCAGGTCTGCCGATGCTCCGCGATCTCGTCGAGGACTGCGAATTCACCTGCAGCGGATGAGATTTCGTCCGGCATGGGTCAGGCTTCGACGGGCCGGACGGCGGGGCGCACCAGGGGAGTCACGTTGGTCGTCACCCCGGGTTTGGGTAATGCGACCCCGATCAAGCAGTCGCGAGTGATGATCTCGGCGAGCTGGTCTTCGCTCCATCCCTCGGTTCCCGCAGGACGCATCGGCATCACCATGAACCGGTGTTTCTGGTTCGAGTCCTCCACCCGCACCTCGACGTCGTGGGGTAGTTGCAGGCCGAACTCGGAGAGCACCTGCCGTGGCCAGCGCACGATGCGCCGCCGGTAATTGGGGGTGCGGTACCACTCGGGGGAGTTGCCCAGTATCGGACGTGGGTAGCAGGAGCACAGTGCGCAGACGATGACATGGTGCACCGCCGGGGTGTCTTCCAGGATCTTGAACGCCACGAAGTCGCTGGGGGTGCCGAAACCGGTCGGATCCAGCCATTCGACGCCGACCTCTCTGGCGGCTGCGACCGCGTCGGTCACCGCCAGTTCCTTGAACGCCGGGTCCAGCCACGCCTTGGCCACCAACCGGGCCGCGGGCGTGGGGCCGATCTGCTCGGCGTACTCCGTGAAGACCCGGTGGTCTTCGGCGGTGAATAATCCTTTCTCGATGCACAATTCGCGTAGCGCGATTTCGAGCACTTCGAAGTCGGTGATCTCGTCGACCATGGGTTTGACGGTGCGTTCGTGGTCGTGGTCGGTCATGATCGGATCGCGCTCCTCTCAACCCACGGCTTGCAGCCAGCGCTCGGGGATCTCGGTCTGCAACGTGTCGTTCGGGTGCCCGGTGTAGTTGTCCCACAGCTGCGCCTGGTTGAACCGCACGATGTAGAACCACTCGGGCTTGGCGTCCTCGCGGTCCCACGCCTCGTCCTCGGGCGCCGGGCTCTCGTAGCTGACCTCAGCGATCACACCTTCCGCACCGCGGACGTACTCCGGGGTGCGGGTGTAGAACATCGCCGGCAGCTCCCGCACCCGAACACGTTGTCCGACTTGGAACTTCGCCTCACCCGCCTGACCGCAGAAGCGCTGCGGATCGCCGATGCCGGCGGCCTCGATGTGATGCCTATTGCGGGGGACACTCGCGCCGTCGCCTTCGAACTTGGGCCGGGCCTCCGGGCGGCGCCCCTGCAACCCGCCCGCGTACCGCCCCTGGACTTCCGCGAGCCGGTCGGTCAATTCACCCCAGCTGATGTGCTTCTTCTCGATCAGCAGCCGGCCGACCGACCACAGCCAGCGGCTGTAGTAGGGCAGGCCCAGGTAGATGGCGCGGCCGACATCGACGTTGCCCAGCCGCCGCCGCTCCTCGGAGACCCAGATGCCGCGCATGCCGAGAACCTCGCAGAGCACGTAGGTCATTAACTCCCACTGCTCTTCTTCTTTGTTCTCGTACAGGTGCGGGTAGTCAAGCTCACCGCCGACGTCGTGGCTGGTCTTCATATACGCCAGCCAGTGATCGTGAGTGATCTCGTCCGGGGCCGGCCACTCCGAAACCTCGGGATAGATCGTTTTGAGCCGGGAAACCAGCGCCAGTTGCGCCGCGCGCTCCGCTGCTGTGCTCAATTGGACGCCTCCCGTATGGAGATTTCCACCTGGTCCGACGTCAAAACTACCACTGTCCGGCGAAATCGGTTAGCCGAAAAAGCCGCATCGCTCAAGCGATTTCGCGTTCATAGCACGAACATGCGGCACACCCGGAACACGACGCCATGCGGACCAGGTGGCCAGGACCACACCGCAGCTTGCCAGGAACGCCGCAGGCCGGTTTATAGAATGCGCGCATGAATCGCGGTACCGGGTCGACGCCCGCGGCACCTGACGGGCTGCTGCAGATCGAGGATTGCCTGGACGCTGACGGCAACATCGTCCTACCGCCGGACACCACGCTGATCTCGCTGATCGACCGCAACATCAAGTACGTCGGCGACACCGTCGCCTACCGCTTCCTGAACTACGGCGGCTCCGGCGAGGGGCATGCCGATGAAATCACCTGGTCCAAGTTCGGACTCCGCTTACGAGCCGTCGCCGCCCACGTGCAGCGGTTCGCCGGCCCCGGTGACCGAGTCGCGATCCTGGCACCCCAGAGCATCGATTGGGTTGTCGGCTACTACGCGGCGATCAAAGCCGGAACCATTGCGGTGCCGTTGTTCGCACCGGAACTGCCCGGCCACGCCGAACGTCTCGACACGGCGCTGCGCGATTCGCAGCCGGCGGTCATCCTCACCACGGCAGCGGCCAGGGAGGAGATCGAACAGTTCCTGGCTGCCCACCCTCAACTGCACCGACCGCAGCTGCTCGTGATCGACCAGATACCGGACGAGGCGGAGCGGCTGTTCACGCCCGTCCATCTGGACATGGACGCCGTGTCCTATCTGCAGTACACCTCGGGAGCGACCCGGCCCCCGATCGGGGTGGAGATCACCCACCGGGCCGTGGCCACCAACTTGACGCAGATGATCCTGTCGATCGACCTGCTGAACCGGAACACCCACGGCGTCAGCTGGCTGCCCCTCTACCACGACATGGGTTTGTCGATGATCGGCTTCCCGACCGTGTACGGCGGCCACACCACCCTCCTGTCACCCACGGCGTTCGTACGCCGCCCGCTGCGCTGGATCCAGGCCTTGTCTGACAGCTCGCGAATCGGCCAGGTGGTCACCGCCGCGCCGAACTTCGCCTACGAATGGGCGGCGCAGCGCGGACTACCGGCGGCCGGCGACGACATCGACCTCTCCAACGTGGTGCTGATCATCGGTTCGGAGCCGGTCAGCATCGACGCGGTGGCGAACTTCAATAAAGCGTTCGCGCCCTATGCATTACCGCGCACGGCCTTCAAACCGTCGTACGGCATCGCCGAGGCGACCCTGATGATCGCCACCATCGACCACGCCGCCGAGACGTCGGTGATCTACCTCGATCGCGAGCAGTTGGGCGCGGGCCGGGCGGTGCCGGTTGCCGCCGACGCGCCCAACGCCGTCGGCCAGGTGTCATGTGGTCAAGTCGCACGCAGCTTGTGGGCGGTGATCGTGGACCCCGAAACCGGCGCCGAGTTGCCCGACGGTCACGTTGGCGAACCGTGGCTGCAGGGCGACAACGTCGGGCGAGGGTACTGGGAGCGGCCCGAGGAGACACGGCTGACGTTCCGCGCCAAGTTGAGCGCAACGCTCGGCGAAGGCAGCCATGCCGCCGGCGCCAAGATCGACGGCGACTGGTTGCGAACCGGCGACCTGGCCGTTTACCTCGACGGCGAGTTGTATGTGACCGGGCGGATGGCGGACCTGGTGACCATCGACGGCCGGAACCACTATCCCCAGGACATCGAGGCCACCGTCGCCGAAGCGTCGCCGTTGGTGCGACGGGGATATGTGACGGCCTTTGCGGTGCCTGCTGGGTTGGTCGTCATCGCCGAGCGCGCCACGGGTACCAGCCGCGCCGACCCCCAACCCGCGATCGAGGCCATCCGGGCGGCGGTGCTGGCACGGCACGGTTTGTCCGTCACGGACGTGCGGTTTCTGCCCGCCGGCGCCATTCCGCGCACCACCAGCGGCAAGTTGGCGCGGGTGGCCTGCCGCGCCGAGTATCTCGAGGGCACCCTCGGCGTTCATTGAAAACCGGGGATCAGCCTCATAGGTTCAATCGGTGCGAATCGTCGTAACCGGGGGCAGCAGCGGGCTTGGAAAGGAAACAGCCGCAGCCTTCGCCGCGGCGGGCCACCAGGTGACAATCGCCTGCCGGACATTGCCAAAAGCGGAGCAGGCCGCCGCCGGCATGCCCGGCGACGTCGAGGTGCGGCACCTCGATCTGGCTGACCTGAGCAGTATCCGCGCCTTTGCGGCCTCAGTGGACACCGTTGACGTGCTGGTCAACAACGCCGGAGTGTTAGGGCTGCCGTTGACGCGAACTGTCGATGGCTTCGAGGCGCACATCGGCACGAACCATCTCGGTCACTTCGCGTTGACCTGCTCCCTGGGAGACAAGATCGCCGATCGGGTGATCTCGGTGGGCAGCGCGCTGTACGTCGTCGGTCGCATCGACTTGGACGATCTGAACTGGCGCCGGCGCGAATACGCGATGTTCCCGGCCTATGCCCAGTCCAAGCTGGCCACCATGCTGTTCACCGAGGAGCTGGCCCGGCGTGGCATGCGCGCGTACGTGTCCGACCCGGGTATGGCGTATACCGACATCACTCGAGACAGCTCCGGCGTATTGCATTGGCTGGGTGAGCATTTGCTCGAGTACCTCGGTCAAAGCGCCGCCGACGGTGCGCGGGCCACAATCGAGGCGCTGGCCACGGATCGGCCCAGCGGAACCTACCTGGCGCCGCGGTTCAACCAGTGGGGAAAACCGAAGGTCACCGTTCCAATGCGCAAAGCCCGCGACCCGGTGCTGGCCCGGAAGCTCTGGGAGCTGTCGGCGCAATTGACGCAGTGTGACTGGGTCGGCCGCCGTCGTTGACGACTCACGCTCAACGGCGCTGCAGGACGAACGCCTCGATCCGACGGTCACCCGCCCACTCCTGCTCTTTGGCGAGACCGGGGTAGATCGCAACGCCTCTGGACCAAATATCTTCTCGTTCAACGGGAGTCGCCAGTCGCGCCGTTGCTGTCCAGTTGTCTCCCTCGATCACCACCGTCGCGATCGGGTTCGCCTTGAGGTTGTAGTACCAGCCGGGGTGCTTCTCGTCGCCGTAGTTCGCCGCGACGACAGCCACGCCGTCGGGATGCGGGATGCCGAGCAGGGCGACGGTGCGCGGCTGGCCCGACTTGGCGCCGGTAGTCGTCAGGATCACCGACGGCAGGCCGGCCGCCACGCCCGCGAAGCTGTACTTGCCGCGGGTGAGCTTGCTGAGCAGCTGGTCCAGCCGGTGCGCCGTCGGGCGGAAAAGCACCCGCCCCGCCTTGGTCGCCGCGAGGTTGCGCATCGCACGGTGAAAAGCACCGGCTTCGTCGAATGAGCTGACAGGCATAGCGGAATTCTCTCCGATTCCGGCCTCGCGCGTGAGACTATCCACGCCATCGGGCAATAAGGAGGCACAGTGGTTGACCTGCCGCGCGCAGCCGAACCGTTCGCCGGGGTGATCAGGCCGTCGGCCGCTGAGTCCACCCCGGTCAAACCGACGATCACCTACCCACCCGAGGGTGCTCCCAACGTCGTGGTCGTCCTGCTCGACGATGTCGGGTTCGGAGCGGCGGCCACGTTCGGCGGGCCGGTGCCGACGCCCGCCCTCGACCGGGTGGCCCGAACCGGTCTGCGCTACAACCAGTTTCACACCACCGCGCTCTGTTCGCCGACCCGCGCCGCGTTGCTGACCGGACGCAATCATCACAGCGCGCACATGGGCACCATCTGCGAAATCGCCTACGGCTTCCCGGGTTACGACAGCGTGCTGCCGGAGAGCACCGCCACGGTCGCGGAGATCCTGCGGCACAACGGCTACAACACCGCATTGTTCGGCAAGGCACATTTCACCCCGACCTGGGAACTGGGGCCGACCGGACCATTTGACCGCTGGCCCACCGGGCTGGGCTTCGAACGCTTCTACGGTTTCCTGGGTGGCGACACGTCCCAGTACGAGCCGGCACTGTTCGACCAGACCACCCCGGTCGAGCCGTATCTGGGCCGCGACGACTATCACCTCACCGAAGATCTCGCCGACCGCGCTATCGAATGGATGCAACGCCAACAAACCTCGGCGCCCGGTAAGCCCTTCTTCCTTTACTTCGCTCCCGGTGCCACGCACAGTCCGCACCAGGTATGGCCGGAGTGGTCGGACAGGTTCGCAGGTCAGTTCGACAGCGGCTGGGATGCGTTGCGCGAGGACATCTATCAACGCCAGATTGAGCTGGGCATCATTCCGGCCGGCACCCGGCTGACGCCACGACCAGAACAGATTCCGGCGTGGACGGACTACGACGACCGCTACAAACCGGTGGCCCGCCGCCTGATGGAGGTCTATGCCGGCTTCCTGGCCCACACCGACGCGCAGATCGCACGGGTCATCGACGCCATCGACGATCTGGGCCAATGGGACAACACGCTGTTCATCTATATCTGCGGTGACAACGGCGCCTCGGCCGAAGGCACCATCCATGGCGCCTGGAGCTCACCCTCGTTCCAGAACGGTCTGCCCGAGGATCCCGAATGGTTGCTCGCCCATCTGGACGACTTCGGGACAGCACGGTGCGAGAACCACTACAACGTCGGCTGGGCATGGGCGCTCGACGCTCCGTTTCAGTGGATGAAGCAGGTCGCCTCCCACTTCGGCGGCACCCGCAACGGGTTCGCCGTGTCATGGCCACGCGGAATCAAGGCCAAGGGCGAGCAGCGCAGTCAGTTCCATCACGTCATCGACGTCATGCCGACCATCTTGGAGGCGGCCGGTGTCGAGATGCCGGTGCGCGTCAACGGCGTCGAGCAGAAACCAGTCGAAGGAGTAAGCATGCAGTACTCCTTCGATGACCCTGATGCCGAAAGTCACAGACCCACACAGTATTTCGAAATATTCGGAAATCGCGCGATATATCATCGGGGCTGGATCGCGTCGTGTTTTCACGGCCGGCTGCCCTGGGTGCGTACCGGCAGTCATCCATTCGGCGACAGCGAACGCTGGGAGCTTTACCATCTCGCCGACGACTTCAGCCAGGGTGTCGATCTCGCCGCCCGGTACCCGGAGAAACTAGCCGAATTGCAGGCCGTCTTCGACTCCGAGGCCCGCAAGTACGACGTGTACCCGCTCAGCGACGCCACGCTGGCGCGGGCGCTGCCGGTCAACCGGCCGAACCTGTTGGGCGAACGCACTTCGGTCACGTATTACCCCAGCCACGTGCGGATCCCCGAGACGGCGACACTGACCTACACCAGCACATCGTTTCGATTGCGGGCGCACGTGGTGATCCCGGCGGGTGGTGCGCAGGGGGTGGTGATCTGTATCGGTGGCGCGATGGCCGGATGGAGCCTGTATCTGCAGTACGGCGTACCGATGTTCACCTACAACTATCTCGGTCATGAACTCACCACGGTGTCTGGGCTGGAACCGCTTCCGGAAGGCCCTGCCATCGTCGGCCTTTCGTTCGATTACGACGGCGGGGGACTGGGCAGGGGGGCGACGGTCTCGTTGTTGGTCGACGAGCGCAGCGTGGCCAGTGGCCGCATCGAGCGCACCGTCCCGTTCCGCTTCTCGATGAGTGGTGAAACGCTGGACGTGGGAGTCGACACCGGTTCACCGGTGGCGCCGTACGGGCAGGCCTTCCGGTTCACCGGGCGTATAGACCGGATCGAAGCGACCATCGACCCCCGGCCCGGCGATCTGGCGGCAGCGCTGGCCGAGGCGGAGATGCGCTCGGCGATGGGTTCGCAGTAGCGATGTGGGAAAGTCTGGTCCCGCTGATTCTCGGCGGCGCATTGGAACCGATCGAGATCATGATCACGATCATGCTGCTGGGCACGCCCGCTCGCCTGCGGGCGGCAGGGGCCTGGATCTCCGGGCATGTCGGCACCAGGCTGCTGCAGGGCCTCGTCTTCGGCACCATCCTGCACTGGGGAGCCCGCGGCGGCGACTCGAAGCACGCCTATCACTGGGTGGTGTCGACGGTTCTGCTCGTCGTTGCAGTGCTGTTCCTGGTGACCGCCGCGCGGGAGTTGCTGAGCGACGACGACCCGAATGCGCCGCCACCGAAATGGATGGCGGTGCTGATGTCGGCGACGCCGACAAAGGCGTTCTTCATCGGGGCGGGTGTCGTTACGGTGTCGGTGAAGGCGTGGGTCTTCACCTTCGCGGCGATCGGAGTGATCGGTAGTGCGGAGATGGGCCACGTCGGACATATGACGTCGTATATCGCCTTCGTGTTGCTCGCGACAAGCGTGAACCTGATCATCATCGGCGCCGCGGCACTCTTAGGCGACCGGTCACGTTCCGTGCTGGACCGGATGCTGCGCTGGCTGCAGGACAAGAACCAGCCCATCGTCGTCCTGGTCGGGTTGATCTTCGGGATCTGGTTCGGGCTGAAAGCCTTGCGCGGCTTCGGGATCCTTTAAGTGCTTTGGAATCCTGTAAGTGTCAGCCCGCTCGCGGATGGCCACCGACCCGGATCGCGGACTCGACCTGGTCGGCACTGATCTCTTTGGTGCAGAAGAACCAGTCCTCGCACTCGATGCCCTCGGCGTGGCCGTCCATCCGCTCCTTGGCGGTGCCGCAGGAACCCGCGGGTGGCACGATCACCCGGTCTCCTGGGTGCCAATCGGCCGGCGTCGCGACGTGGAAGTGATCGGCGGTTTGCAACGCCTTGACCACCCGCAGCAACTCATCGAAGTTGCGGCCCAGGCTCAGCGGGTAGTAGATGACGGCACGGATCTTGCCTTCCGGGTCGATGACGAAGACCGCGCGCACCGCCTTGGTGGAGTCCTCACCTGGCATGATCATCCCGTACTTTCGCGCGACCTCCATCGAGACGTCCTCGATCAGCGGGAAGGTGACCTCCACGTCGTGCATGCCGCGGAAGCAGATCTTCTCCTTGATCGTGCGTAACCATGCGATATGGCTGTAGAGCCCGTCGACCGACAACCCCACCAGCATCGTGTTGTAGGCCGCGAACTGCTGTTGCATCGAGGCAAAGGTGATGAATTCGCTGGTGCACACCGGGGTGAAGTCAGCCGGATGAGAGAAGAAGATGACCCACTTGCCGGCATAGTCGGCCGGAAAGTTGATCGACCCCTGCGTGGTGACGGCGGTGAACGGCGGCGCCGGGTCCCCGATACGGGGCATTCCGACGATCGCGGGGAAGCTCTCGGTGGTGGTCATGGACGGTCCCTTCACGTGGTCTGGCACCATTCCACAACCCGCCGTGTCCACGGGATAGGGACTAACGCCCTTTGACGTGGGGCCGCTTGTCGTCTGACACCGTCAGGGACTGGTTCCCTGGTTGATGATCAGCGGTGGTGGCCCAATCCCTGCGTGAGGGTCGGCCTGCGTCTTGTAGAACGGGGGCAGGGTCCCCGCGCCGGCCTCGAACCGGGTGAGATATTCGGCGTCGAATGTCACCTGATACCACTGAATTCCGAGCGACGCCGACACATCCGGGTCGTTGGTCGGGGCGCTTGCGATCGCGGTGACGCGCACGCACTTCACGTGCTGACGCATGATCGAGGAGAAGCTGGCCAGCCCGTCCGCATCCTGTTCCGGTGCCCCCGCGCCATACACGGCACGCACCTGCCGGCCCAGATAGCCCCAAGCCGTGAGGTAATCCTTGCTGTTGACCGCGCTGAAGTAGTCGACCAGAACCTGCTGACCCTTACCGACGGGCCGGGCGTCGGGTTGCCCGTTGGCGCATCCCGAGTCGGCGGCAGCATGGCCGGCCGGCGCGAACATGCACCCGGCCAGAGTCAGCGCTGCGAACAGGTGCCGTCGCGAGTCCCGAGACAAACGAATATCCACCGGCATATGGATGACTTTGGCCTCTTATCCGCCGGTGTCAAGGGCGCGACCATTACCGAAGCCCATCATCGAGGAGCGCACCATGATCACCTACGAATTGGACGCGGCTCAATCCGTGCTGTTGGTACACCCGGAGTCTGCTCTGGACAAGAGCGATTTCGCCGCACTTGCCAAGGTCGTCGACCCGCACATCGAGGCGAACGGCGACCTCAACGGTCTGGTCATCAGCGCGGCGAAATTCCCGGGGTGGGACAGCTTCGGAGCGCTGGTCACTCATTTCCGCTTCGTTCGGGATCATCAGAAGCACATCAAGAAAGTCGCAGTGGTGACCGACTCGCACCTCGGTGATGTGGCCGAACATCTGGCGTCGCACTTCGTGTCAGCCGAGATTCGCCACTTTCCCGCCGGTGAGCAGGACCGGGCGCGGCAGTGGGTTGTCGATGGCGCGTAATCAACTGCGCGTGCCACCATGGTCCGGTGACTGCCCTGCCTGACCTGCCGGGTACCGGCGCCGAGAGGGACCCGGCGCTGGCCGGCTACCCGGTGACACCGCCGCTGCTGCCGCGTCCCGTCACGTTCGACCAGTACTGGAGGGACGTGACCTTCGCGCACTGGCCGGTGGCACCGGAGACTGTCGCGCATCTGTACCCACCCGGCACCCGTCCCGATGTGTTCGCCGACGGAATCACCTATGTGGGGTTGATCCCGTTCGCGATGTCCTACACCAAACTCGGTACGGCACTTCCACTTCCGTACTTCGGCCGCTTCCTGGAGACCAATGTCCGGCTGTACTCGGTCGACGACGCCGGACGCCATGGGGTGCTGTTCCGGTCCCTGGAAACGGCGCGGTTGGCGGTTGTGCCCGTGACCCGGATCGGGCTTGGCGTCCCGTACACCTGGGCGAGGATGCGGATGACCCGGTCCGGCCGCCAGATCACCTACCAGAGCGTGCGGCGCTGGCCCCGGCGCGGATTGCGCAGCCTGATGACGGTCACGGTCGGCGATGTCATCGAGCCGACCCCACTGGAGATCTGGCTCACCGCTCGCTGGGGTGCACACACCCGCAAGGCGGGCCGAACCTGGTGGGTCCCCAACGAACACGACGTATGGCCGTTGCACGAGGCCGAAATCTCTGAGCTGCATGACGAACTGGTGGACGCGGCGGGGGTACAGCCGGCCGGTCACCGATTGCGGGCACTGTATTCGCCGGGTGTGCAAACCTATTTCGGTCGGCCCTGCCTGGTTCAGTGATCCGTCGCCGAGTGTGAAGTCCTCGACGCGACACGCCGCGGCGGCGTCGCGTCATTCACTCTCGCGCCGGATCAGTAGGCCAGCACGTGGAAGTGACCGCGGGGGCAGTCACCTTCGATGCCGGTGTAGGGGTCGTCTTCGAAGGTCCTCCAATTCCAGTGCGCGCCACAGTAAGTCAGCGCACAATCCGGGCAGTGAAACGGCGCATAGCTGTAGCCGAGGCGATACAACGCGGACGCGTCGGCGTCGGCGATCGCGCGACTCACCGGTTCGATCCACTCCGGCCACACGGGCACGCTGGCAGTTCCGAAGAAGGTTTGCACCGCCACGGCGGCCTGATCGGCCGGACGCTCCAGAACGTCCAGCTCGGCCAGTGCCTGCAGAGCGGGGTCGGACGTTTCGGCGACGGCGTCGGCAGGCGTCACCCACCGCACGTGACCGGCCACCTCGCCGCAGATCGCGCAGCGGAATTCAGGGGAGGCAGTAGCCACCGTCGATCACCAGGTCCGAACCGGTCATGTAGCTCGACGCTGCGCTGGCCAGGTATAGGTACAGCCCGTTGAGCTCTTCCGGGCGGCCGATGCGGCCCATCGGGATCTTCGGCTCCCACAGCCGGTGGTATTCGGCGAGTGGTTCGACGAGCTCGGTCATGATGTAGCCGGGGCTGATGCTGTTCACCCGGATGTTGTGCGGGGCGAATTCGACCGCCATCGCCTTGGTCAGGTGGATCACTGCCGCCTTGGACGTGCAGTAGTGACCCACCTGCTGCGGGATGTTGATGATGTGGCCCGACATCGACGCGGTGGTGATGATGGACCCGCCCCGGCCCTGAGCGACCATCGCCCTGGCCGCCGCCTGCGCGGTGAGGAAGACCCCCGTCACGTTGGTGCTCTGGATTCGCTCGAACTCCTCCACCGACATGTCCAGCATCGGTGTCACCGAGACGATGCCGGCGTTGCACACCGCGATGTCGATCCCGCCCAACTCGGCGGTCATCCGGTCGACCATGGCAGACACCTGGTCCTGGCGGGTCACGTCGCACACTATGGGTACGGCCTTGCCGCCGGTCGCCGCAATCTCCTCGGCGAGCGCACCCAGGGCATCCGAATTCCTTGCAGCAAGACCTAATTCGGCACCGGCTTCCGCGTAGGCCAGGGCCACCTTCCTGCCGATGCCGCTGGACGCCCCGGTCACCAGGGCCTTCTTGCCGCGCAAATCGAAGAGATCCAACACGCTCATGCCTCTAGTGTGTCCGGTATGGGCAAGTTCGCGAAAGCAGAGATCGAAGACGCCGTCCGGCACTACACCACCGTCGTCGAGGGCTGCAGCGCCTCGGGCGACTGGCGCCCGTTCGCCGACCTGTTCACCGAGGACGTCGTCTACACCGAGCACCACTACGGTGTCTTCCACGGTCGCGAGGAGGTGCGGCAGTGGATCGTCGACGTCATGGCCCCGTTTCCGCACATGCGGTTTCCGTCGGACTGGACCGCTTACGACGAAGCCAATGACGCGGTCGTCATCATGATCAAGAACCTGCTCGACCACCCGACCGACCCGCACGGAGAGCCGTTCTGGTTCCCCAACTGGACCCGCCTGGTGTACGCCGGCGACGGCCTGTTCTCCAGCGAGGAGGACATCTACAACCCCAACCGCGACGCACCTCGGGTGGTCGGGGCCTGGATTCAGGCCGGCGGCAAGCTGGCCACCGACGCGATTCCCGCGCCTAAACGCTGACGGGCTGCCGCTTGCGCCGCCGGGAGCGCGCCGCCGACAGCGCCTGCTTCCACGCCAGCAGCGTGGTGGCCTTCACGTTGGCCGGTTTGAGGCTGTCCTTGGACAACAATGCGGTGGCGGCGGCTTTCGTAGTCGCCGACGCCTTCGACATGTGACCCGAGTCGAACGGCGGCTGCGGGTCATACTCGATGGCCAGCTGGATCGCCTTCGCCCGGCCTTCGCCGCCGAGCTGTGCGGCCAGCCACAGCGCGAGGTCGAGTCCGGCGGAGACGCCGGCGCTGGTGATGATGTTGTCCTCGTGCACGATCCGCTGATCACCGACCGGAGTGACGCCGAACGCCTTGAGCGCCGGAAGGGCGATCCAGTGCGAGGTGGCGCGCTTGTCCCGCAGCAGGCCGGCGGCCGCCAGTATGACCGACCCGGAGCACACGGAGGCGGTCCACTGGGCCGTTCCGTGGGCCTGCCGGAGCCAGTCGAGCAATGTCTCGTCGCGCGCATGCACCGGAGTCGCAGGCCCGCCCGGCACGAGAATCACATCGGGAGAAGGGGTTTCGGCGAACGAGTGGGTCGCGCCCAGGACGAGCACGCCGGAATCGGCGGTGACCGGCCCGACCTCATGCCAGACGAACCGCACATCGGCGTCGGGCAGCTGACGCAACACCTCGTAGGGGCCGATCATGTCCAACGCGGTGAAACCTGGGTAGGCCACGAAGGCGATCTGGGGCATGGTGGTTTTCCTTTCTAAGCGAATGCTTTTCGGTACTGGTCAGGTGGAATGCCCACGCGGCGAATGAAGTTGCGCCGCATGGTTTCCGCGGTACCGAAGCCGCACCGCGAGGCGATGGCCACGACGGTGTCGTCGGTTTCCTCCAGCTGGCGGCGGGCCGCTTCGGTGCGCACGCGCTCGACGTATTGCCCGGGCGCCTCACCGACCTCTTCGGTGAAGATCCGGGTGAAATGGCGCGGGCTCATGGCCGCCCGCCGGGCCAGTTCGTCGATGCTGTGCACGCCGCCCGGTTCGGCTTCGATGGCTTCCTGCACGTCGCGGATCGACGGGCGTTTCGCGCGCGGCATCCACACCGGGGCCGCGAACTGGGTCTGCCCGCCGGGGCGGCGCAGATAGAGCACCAGCCACCGGGCGACAGTCTGGGCGACCTCGGTGCCGTGGTCGTCCTCGACGAGTGACAGCGCGAGGTCGATACCGGAGGCGACGCCGGCGGCCGTCCAGATCCGCTCGGAGCTGCGGATGAAAATGGGATCCGGATCGACTTCGACGCTCGGGAACTCCGCGGCCAGCTGCTCGGCGAAGGCCCAATGCGTGGTGGCGCGATGTCCGTCGAGCAACCCCGCTTCAGCAGCTAGAAACGCACCCGTGCAAACGGTGACGACGCGTCGGGCCCCGCGGGCGACCACTCTGATCCACTCCAGCAGTTCGGCATCGGCCCGCGCTGCTTCGACACCGAAGCCGCCGGGGAGCACCACGGTGTCCACCTCGTCGCGCGGGTCGGGCAGCGGTACGGCGCCAAGAGCCAGGCCCCCCGCGGTGGCGATCGGTTGTCCGCCGTTGGCGGCCACGATCACCTCGTATCCTCCCTCGGTGAGCAACGATGCACCGGTGAAGACTTCGTAGGGCCCTACCAGGTCGAGCGCCTGGACACCGGGGAAGCCGGCGATCACGACTGTGCGAGCCATGAACACAGTGTTGGCCACATCGCATCGTGTCGTCTAGGCCATGCACCCCACGAATCAGGACATCGGACCTGGGCGCAAGTCGTTGCGAGGGCTTTTGGCAGACTGTGCCTATGGCACAGATAACCTTGCGCGGAAATGCGATCAACACCGTCGGCGAGCTTCCCGCCGTCGGATCTCCGGCCCCCGCCTTCAGCATGACCGGCGGCGATCTGAGCCCCTTCAGCAGCGATCAGTTCGACGGAAAGCCGGTGCTGCTGAACATCTTCCCGTCCATCGACACCCCGGTGTGCGCGGCCAGCGTGCGGACCTTCAACGAACGCGTGGCGGACAGCGGCGCGTCGGTGGTGTGCGTGTCCAACGACCTGCCGTTCGCGCAGAAGCGGTTCTGCGGTGCCGAAGGCATTGAGAACGTCAGTGTGGCGTCGGCGTTCCGGGACAGCTTCGGCAAGGACTACGGCGTCACGATCGTCGACGGTCCGATGGCCGGCCTGCTGGCCCGGGCAGTCGTCGTGATCGGAGCCGACGGCAAGGTTGCCCACACCGAGTTGGTGCCCGAGATCGCGCAGGAGCCCGACTACGACGCCGCGCTCGCCGCGCTGGGGTAGCTAGCTGCCGGGGACGCCGCCGGGCACCATCACGGTGTCCGCCGCGCGCGGCGCAAGGGGAGGGTGAGCGCTGACCGGGCACCCGGCCAGCATCATCCCGCCCATCACGGTCATCAAAAGGGCCAGCACCGCGCGGACCGTGCGCACTCTGTTCCTGTCACTCATGGCTTGCTCCAAGGCCGGCGAATATCGCAATGGCGACGAGATTAGCGCCGAAATGCGGCGACGGGAAGTCTTTCATAGCGAAAACTATTGTTGTACAGACATTTTCGCGACGTTGTCTAACAGTTGGACACTGCCTTTTCCAGGCCCAGTAGCCGGGCCGCGTGTACACGCAAGTCGACTTTGCGTACTTTTCCGGTCGCCGTCATCGGGTATTCGTCAACGATCTGGACATAGCGCGGAATCTTGTAGTGTGCGATCCGCCCCGCACAGAACCGTCGCACCGCGTCGGCGTCCAGCGCGGTCCGCCCGGGACGCATCAGGATGCACGCGCAGACCTCCTCGCCGTACTTGTCGTCGGGCACGCCGATCACCTGCACGTCCTGGATGTCGGGGTGGGTGTGCAGGAAGTCCTCGATCTCCTTCGGCGACAAATTCTCGCCACCGCGAATGATCATGTCCTTGAGGCGGCCGGTCACCACGCAGTAGCCGTCGTCACGCATCACCGCCAGATCGCCGGTGTGCATCCAGCCGTCGTCGTCGAGCACCTCGCGGGTCCGCTCATGGTCGCGCCAGTAACCCAGCATCACCGAGTAGGCGCGCGTGCACAGTTCGCCGGGCTCTCCCCGCGGCACGACGCGGCCGGTCGCCGGGTCGATGACCTTGACCTCGACGTGTGGATGCACCCGGCCCACCGTCTCGGTGCGGCGCTCCAGGTCATCGTCGACCGTGGTCTGGCAGGACACCGGCGACGTTTCGGTCATGCCGTAGGCGATCGACACCTCAGCCATGTGGAGTTCGTCGATGCAGCGCTTCATCAGCTGCACCGGGCAGGACGCACCGGCCATGATTCCCGTGCGCAGTGACGACACGTCCCGATCGGCACGGTCGGGGTGCCCCAGGAGGGCGATGAACATGGTCGGTACGCCGTACACGGCGGTGCAGCGTTCCTGCTCGATCGCCCGCAAAGTCGCCGCGGGGTCGAAACCTGGCGCCGGGATCACCACGGTGGCACCGTGGCTGGTGCAGCCGAGGTTGCCCATCACCATGCCGAAGCAGTGGTAGAAGGGCACCGGGATACACAACCGGTCACCGGGACCGAGGCCGATCTGCTCGGTGACGAAGAACCCGTTGTTCAGGATGTTGCGGTGCGACAGCGTCACGCCTTTGGGTGAACCCGTTGTGCCCGAGGTGTATTGGATGTTGATCGGGTCCGACGGACGCAGGGTCGCCATCCGGTCCCGCAAAACCGTGCGCCGCACGCCGGCCGCCCGCCGGCGCAGTCGATCCCAGTCGCCGCCGCCCAGGAACACAACGTCATCCAGATCCGTTGCTTCAGAACGAACTTCGTCAACGATCCGCCGATAATCCGACGTCTTGAACGCGGCCGCCGAGACCAACAGCCGCGTACCCGAGTGCCGCAACACATGAGACAACTCATGGCTGCGGTATGCCGGATTGATGGTTACCAGGATGGCGCCGACCTTGGCGGTTGCGTACTGCAGGATCTTCCATTCCGGACAGTTGGGTGACCAGATGCCGACCCGGTCACCACGCTCGATTCCGCTGGCCAGCAGGGCCATTGCCAGTCGATCGACCTCGGCGTTGAATTCGGCATAGGTCCACCGCCGGCCACTCGGGACGTCAACCAGCGCCTCGGTGCCGGCGTGGACGTGTGCGGTGCACTCCAAATTGGCGCCGATGGTCTGCTCGAGCAGTGGCGCATCGACCGGGCCGGCAGCGTAGGAACCCACGCCTAGATACCCGCACGGTCGGCGAGCAGGGCGCGGTGGTGCGCGCTACTGCCGAACAGTGCCGCACCGGTGGTGGCCCGCCGGAAATAGAGGTGCAGGTCGTGCTCCCAGGTGAACGCAATACCGCCGTGGACCTGGATGGCGGTGCCGGCGCACTGCACGAACGTGTCGGCGGCCTGTGCCTTCACCAGTGGCGCAGCGAGATGCAAATCTTCCCCGGTGGTTGCGCTCATCGCGGCATACATCACCGCCGCGCGGGTCGCGTCGATTTCGATCATCATCTCGGCGCAGGCGTGTTTGACGGCCTGGAAAGAACCGATCGGCCGATCGAATTGCGTTCGGCGACAGGCATAGTCGACCGCCATGTCGAGGCAGGCCTCGGCCCCGCCCAACATCTCCGCCGCCAGCAACACCCGCGCGACGTCGGTGACCCGGTCGAAGGCACCGGGAGCACCCGCGGCCAGCGCTTCGGCGGGGGCGTCGGAAAGCTGTAACGCGGCGACGGGTCGCGTGATATCGAACGAGGGCAAGCGCTCGACGCGGACTCCCGGCGCGTCGGCTCGCACGACGTGCGGCGTGACGCAGCCGTTGCGACCGGCCGGCACGACGAACAGGTCGGCGACATGACCATGCAGAACCGGGCTGCATTCGCCGGTCAGTTTGCCGTTGCCGGCGGCGTCGGCCACTGACGGGCCGAAAGCAGCGAATGCCGCCACCTGCTCACCCGACAGCAGCCCGGGCAACAGCGATTTACGTTGTTCCTCGTCGCCCATTCGCAGTATCGCTTCCATGGCGAATGCGTTGGCCACGAAGGGGACCGGCGCCAGGCTGCGGCCCAGTTCGGTGCAGGCGATGGCGGTCTCCACCAGAGTGGCGCCCGCGCCGCCGTACTCCGCGGGGATGTGCAGGCCCGGCAATTCCAGTTCTGCGCACAGGCGCCGCCACAGCCTGCTGGCGTGACCGTCGGCCGCGCGCAGGTCCAGCACGTGGTCCCGCAGGAAGCCACGCAGCGCCGCGCGGAAGTCGTCGTGTTCGGTGCTGTATTGAAAATCCATCTCAGCGCACCGCCTCCCGGCGTGGCTCCCGCGGCAGCCCCAGCAGGCGCTCGCCGATCACCGTGCGCTGAATCTGGGAGCTGCCGGCGTAAATCGTTGCGGCGCGGGAGTAGAGCAGCTCGTCCATCCAGCACGAGGGGGAGTTGGGCGTGCCCGCCTCCGGCACGACGCGCGCGCCGCCGTTGCCGGGTCCCGACGGGCTGAGCGCGTCGAGTCCCAGGATCTCGACGGCCAGATCGGTGTAGCGGCGGAAGTATTCACTCCAGATGACTTTGCTGATCGCGGCGTCGGCGCCGGGCAGCTGCCCACCGAGCGTCATGGTGAGGCCCCGATACCCGCGATAGCGCATGATCTGGACACGGGAATAGCACCACGCCAGTGCATCTCGGATGCGCGGCTCGGTATTCACACCGCGTTGTCGGGCCAGCGCACACAGTCGGTCCAGGTCGCGGCCGAACTCGATCGCCACGGTGGTGACCGCCGATCCGCGCTCGAAACCGAGCAGGGTCATGGCGGTCGGCCACCCGTGACCGACGCCGCCCAGCACATTGCCACACGCCGTGCGGGCGTCGGTGAGGAAAACCTCGCTGAAGGACGAGTCACCGGCGGCGTTGAGGATCGGCCGGACCGTGACACCGGGCTGATCCATCGGCACCAGCAGCAGCGACAGGCCTTGATGTTTGGGCGCGCGGGGGTCCGTGCGCGCCAACAGGAATATCCAGTTCGCCGTGGTGCCGGCAGAAGTCCAGATCTTCTGGCCGTTGATCACCCACCCGTCTTCATCGAGCACGGCGCGGGTCCGTACCGCCGCCAGGTCTGAGCCGGCCTCCGGCTCCGAAAAGCCCTGACACCAACGGTCTTCACCCGAGAGGATGCGCGGCAGGAAGCGAGCCTTCTGCTCGTCGGTACCGACCGCGATCAGCGTGTTGCCCAGCAGATCGATGCCCAGCAGATCGTTCTCCGCGCGCTCGGGGGCGCCGGCGCGGGCGAACTCCTCGGCCAGCACCACCTGTTCGAGTGGGGACAGGCCACCTCCGCCGTACGCGCGGGGCCAGGACACCGCGACCAGGCCGGCCGCGGCCAGGGCCCGCCGCCAGTCGGCCGCGAACTCTTCCCGTTCCCGCGGGGGGAGAGCGCCGGGCCCGCGCCAGTCCGGAGGCAGCCGTTCGGCCAGGAAGGCAAGGATTCGGCTGCGAAACGATTCCGCCTCGGGCGGGTAGGTGACATCCACGCCGAACCTCGCGTCAGGGTCGCCGCTTGTCGGCGGGTCGGATCTCCGGGGCGCCGCGCCAGTCTTCGAGTCCATACTCGACGGTTCCGTAGGAGAGCTTTCCGCCGGTGACCTCACCCCAGTGCGCATGGTTGAGTTGGTGGATCTTGAAGCATCCGTCCAGCGCGGTGGTGAATCCCATGGCGTCGACGGTTTGGTTCACCGACTCCTTGATCAGTAGCGCGGCCATGGTCGGCACCTTCGCGATCCGCCGCGCGAATGCGATGGTGCTGTCGGCCAGTTCGTCGGCCGGGAACACCTTGCTGACCATGCCGAGCACGTGTGCCTCGTCGGCTCCGATCGAGTCCCCGGTGAGCAGCAGCTCCTTGGCCCGGCGCGGCCCGAACTCCCACGGATGGCCGAAGTATTCGACACCGCACATGCCCAGCCGCGTGCCCACCACGTCGGCGAACACGGTGTCCTGCGCGGCGACGATGAGATCGCAGCACCATGCCAGCATCAGGCCCGCCGACAAGACGGTGCCGTGTACCTGGGCGACCGTGATTTTGCGGAGGTTTCGCCACCTCTTGGTGTTCTCGAAGTAGTAGTGCCATTCCTGGCGGTTGCGCGACTCGACCCCGCCGAAGGTCCCGCCGTTGCATTGATAGGTGGGGTGCTGCCCGGGACCCGGCGTGCGCTCGCGTACGTCGTCGGACGAGCCGAGGTCGTGACCGGCCGAGAAAGCCGGCCCGGCCCCGCGCAGGATGACCACTCGAACCCTGTCGTCGGTTTCCGCGAGTTCGAAGGCGCTGCCCAGTTCCACCAGCAGTCCGCGGGTCTGCGCGTTGCGCTGCTTCGGGCGGTCGAGGGTGATGATCGCGATTAGCCCGTCATCGAGCGTCTCGTAGCGGATGAACTGGAAGTCTCCCGCGGGACGCTCCCCATTGGACCGGTGATCGACCGGACCGACCCCGGTGACACTCATGGCTACTCCTTGCTGCCGACTGCCGCGCAGAACGGGTGACGTGTGCGAGGTTACGCGGAAGTTCGTCATTATGTCCATAGCCGATACGCCATATTGGCCAGACCTACCCGGCGAATCACCAAGAAATAAGCATCTTGTGTACAACGAAGTATCTTGCTAGTACTGTGTATACCTAGGGACGAGCCAACCGCAGCGCGCCGGAATCCCGGCCCGGGGCACCTACGACGAAGAAGGGTTAACGATGGAGATCGGAATCTTCCTCATGCCGGCCCATCCACCGGAGCGCACTCTGTTCGACGCGACCCAGTGGGACCTCGACATCATCGAGTTGGCCGACCAGCTCGGGTATGTCGAAGCCTGGGTGGGTGAACATTTCACCGTGCCGTGGGAGCCGATCTGCGCCCCCGATCTGTTGCTGGCCCAGGCGTTGTTGCGCACCAAGAACATCAAGCTCGCACCCGGGGCTCACCTGCTGCCGTACCACCACCCGGTCGAATTGGCGCACCGGGTGGCGTATTTCGACCATCTCGCCCAGGGCCGCTTCATGTTGGGGGTCGGCGCCAGCGGCATCCCCGGCGACTGGGCCTTGTACGACGTCGACGGCAAGAACGGCGAGCACCGCGAGATGACCCGTGAGGCGCTGGAAATCATGTTGCGCATCTGGACCGAGGACCAGCCGTGGGAGCACCGCGGAAAGTACTGGAACGCCAACGGAATTGCGCCGATGTTCGAAGGGTTGATGAAGCGCCACATCAAGCCGTTCCAGAGTCCGCACCCGCCGATCGGTGTCACCGGTTTCAGCGCCGGCTCCGAGACGCTGAAGCTGGCGGGCGAACGGGGTTATCTGCCAATGAGTCTGGATCTCAACACCGAATACGTCGCCACCCACTGGGACGCGGTGCTGGAGGGAGCCGAGCGCAGCGGCCGCACCCCGGACCGCCGCGACTGGCGGCTGGTCCGTGAGGTGCTGGTGGCCGAAACCGATGAGCAGGCATTCCGTTACGCCGTGGACGGCGCCATGGGCCGGGCCATGCGCGAGTACACGTTGCCCACCTTCCGGATGTTCGGCATGACCAAGTTCTACAAACACCACCCATCGGTGGCCGACGACGACGTCACCGCGGAATACCTGGCCGAGAACACCTTTGTCGTCGGTTCGGTGGAGACGGTGGTGGACAAACTCGAAGCCACCTACGACCAGGTCGGCGGGTTCGGCCACCTGCTCGTGCTCGGGTTCGACTACCGGGAGGACCCTGGGCCGTGGAAGGAGTCGCTGCGCCTGCTCGCCGAGGAGGTCATGCCAAGGCTCAATGCCCGCATCGCCAAGAAACCGGTCGCCCTGGTCGTCTAGCGCACTCGAGGAAGGGCAACAAATGTCGGTTCGCCAAGTCACTGTCGGCTACTCGGACGGAACAGCCAGGACGATGCCGGTTCGGCCGGACCAGTCGATGCTGGATGCCGCCGAAGAACACGGCGTCGCCATCGTCAACGAATGCCAGAGCGGCATCTGCGGCACCTGCGTGGCCACCTGCGCCTCGGGCAGGTACGAGATGGGCCGCACCGAGGGCCTGTCCGACGTCGAGCGCGAGGCCCGGAAAATCCTCACCTGCCAGACCTTCCCCACCACGGATTGCCGCATCGAGCTGCAGTACCCGGCCGACGACAACGCCGCTCTCCTCGTCACCGGCGACGGTGTGGTCACCGAGGTCGAGCTGGTGTCGCCCAGCACCGCCATCCTGAAGCTCGACGTCTCGGGTCTGGGCACCGCGCTGCGCTTCAAGGCCGGTCAATTCGCGCAGCTGCAGGTCCCCGGCACCGAGACCTGGCGCAATTACTCCTACGCCCATCCCGACGGTCGCACCGAACTGGAGTTCATCATCCGGTTGCTGCCCGACGGCGTCATGTCGAACTATCTTCGCGACCGCGCGAAGCCCGGCGACCGAGTTGCCATGCGCTGCAGTAAAGGCAGCTTCTACCTTCGTCCGGTCGTGCGGCCGGTCATCCTGGTCGCCGGCGGCACGGGTTTGTCGGCGATCCTGGCCATGGCGGCGAGCCTGACTGCCGACACCAGCCAACCGGTCTATCTGCTCTACGGGGTCACCGCGGCCGAAGACCTGTGCAAGCTCGAGGAACTGACGGCACTGCGGCGCCGCGTCGCCGCCCTGGAGGTGCACGTCATCGTGGCCAACCCGGACGCCGGCTGGGATGGGCGCACCGGCCTGGTCACCGATCTGCTCGACGGGCGGATGCTCGCCGGTGGCGACGCCGACGTCTACCTGTGTGGTCCGGCGGCGATGGTCGAGGCGACCCGAACATGGCTGGACAACAACGGCTTCCAACGCGTGGGCCTGTACTACGAGAAGTTCGTCCCCAGTGGCGCCGCACGCCCGCGCACCCCGTCGCGCGTCGACTACTCGGCGGTGGACATCGGTGACGTGCGCCGGCGCGGTCGCGGCACCGCCGTCGTGATCGGCGGCAGCATCGCCGGCATCGCCGCGGCCAAGGTGTGCAGCGAGACCTTTGAACGCGTCATCGTTCTCGAGAAGGACGACCCGCACCGACGCCGGGAAGGCAGGCCCGGTGCCGCACAGGGCTGGCATCTGCACCACCTTCTCACCGCCGGGCAGATCGAGCTCGAGCGCTTCTTCCCGGGGATCGTCGACGACATGGTGCGCGAGGGCGCCTTCAAGGTCGACATGGCGGCCCAGTACCGGATCCGGTTGGGCGGGTCCTGGAAAAAGCCCGGCACCAGCGACATCGAAATCGTCTGCGCCGGCAGGCCGTTACTGGAATGGTGCGTGCGACGCCGGTTGGACGACGAACCACGCATCGACTTCCGCTACGAGTCGGAGGTCACCGACCTGGTGTTCGACCGCGAGAACAACTCCGTCGTCGGGGTCGCCGTGGGCGACGAATCCGAGGTAATCCCGGCAGAATTCGTCGTCGACGCGTCCGGCAAGAACACCCGTGTCCCAGAGTTCCTGGACCGCATCGGCATTGGCGCTCCGGAGGTCGAGCAGGACATCATCAACTGCTTCTATTCCACGATGCAGCACCATGTTCCGCCCGAACGGCAATGGCAGGACAAGGTCATGGTGATCTGTTATGCCTACCGCCCATTCGAGGACACCTACGCGGCGCAGTACTACACCGACAGCTCCCGCACCCTACTGTCCACCTCGCTGGTGGCCTACAACTGCTATTCGCCGCCCCGCACCGCCAAAGAGTTCCGCGAGTTCGCCGACCTGATGCCATCGCCGGTGGTGGGGGAGAACATCGACGGCCTGGAGCCGGCGTCCGCGATCTACAACTTCCGCTATCCGAACATGCTGCGCCTGCACTACGAGAAGAAGCGCAATCTGCCGCGCGCCCTGCTGGCCGTCGGTGACGCCTACACCAGCGCCGACCCGGTGTCGGGTCTGGGAATGAGTTTGGCGCTGAAGGAAGTTCGGGAGATGCAGGTGCTGCTGGCCAAGTACGGTCCCGGGCACCGCGATCTGCCCCGCCGCTACTACCGGTCGATCGCCAAAATGGCCGACACCGCCTGGTTCGTGATCCGCGAACAGAACCTGCGGTTCGACTGGATGAAAGACGTGGACAAGAAGCGCCCGTTCTACTTCGGTGTGCTCACCTGGTATATGGACCGCCTGCTGGAGTTGGTGCACGACGACCTCGACGCCTATCGCGAGTTCCTCGCGGTGGTACACCTGGTCAAACCACCCTCCGCGTTGATGAAACCCGGCATCGCCGGGCGGGTCATCGGCAAGTGGGCGCGCACCCGCTTGTCGGGGGAGAAGACGCTGATCGCCCGCAACTACGAGAATCGTTCGATACCAACGCAACCCGCCGACGAACTGGTGGGTGCGGCCGCCGGTGACGGACGCTGAGGAGAGGGAACATGGTTCATCGGATCTTGAACTGCGGCGGCACCCGCATCCACGCTGTCGAAGAGGGTGACGGGCCGTTGGTGATCCTCATCCACGGCTTTCCGGAGTCGTGGTACTCCTGGCGCCACCAGATTCCGGCGCTCGCCGCCGCCGGCTACCGGGTGGTCGCCATAGATCAGCGCGGCTACGGGCGGTCGTCGAAGTACTTCCTGAACTCCGCTTACCGCATCAAGGAACTCGTCGGCGACATCGTGGGTGTGGTCGACGCGTACGGCGAGGACCAGGCATTCGTCATCGGGCACGACTGGGGTGCCCCGGTTGCCTGGACCTTCGCCTGGTTGCACCCGCAGCGTTGCGCCGGTGTGGTCGGCGTCAGCGTTCCATTTGCCGGCCGCGGTGTTATCGGACTGCCGGGCAGTCCTTTCGGTGAACACCGCCCGAACGATTACCACCTGGAACTGGCCGGTGAGGGCCGGGTCTGGTACCAGGACTACTTTTCCGCACAGGACGGCATCATCGCCGAGATCGAAGAGGACGTGCGGTCCTGGCTGGTGGGTCTGACCTACACGGTGTCGGGTGAGGGGATGATCGCGGCAACCAAGGCCGCCGTCGATGCCGGCGTGGACCTCGCCGCGATGGACCCCATCGACGTGATCCGGGCCGGCCCGCTCTGCATGGCACAGGGCGCGAAATTGAAGGACGCGTTCGTATATCCCGAAACCATGCCGTCCTGGTTCACCGACGCCGACGCCGATTTCTACGCGGCGGAATTCGAGCGCTCCGGGTTCGGCGGACCGCTGAGCTTTTATCACAACATCGACAACGACTGGCACGACCTGGCAGACCAGGAAGGAAAACCGCTCACGCCGCCCGCACTGTTCATCGGTGGTCAGTACGACGTGGGCACCACGTGGGGAGCAGAAGCCGTCGAGCGTGCCGGCGAGGTGATGTCGAATTACCGGGGCACGCACATGATTGCCGACGTGGGCCACTGGATCCAGCAGGAAGCACCCGAGGAAACCAACCGGCTGCTGCTGAATTTCCTTGACGGGGTCCGCTAGTCATGGTCGAGCTGGCGACCGATCGTCTCGACGAGACCGCGCTTCGGCGGGCATTCGGATGTTTCCCGTCCGGGGTGGTCGCGGTCTGCGCTGTGCTTGACGGGGTCCCGGTCGGCATGGCCGCAAGTTCCTTCACGGCGGTATCCCTCGACCCGCCGCTGGTGTCTGTGTGCATCCAGCACAGTTCGACGACGTGGCCACGGTTACGGGAGCGGCCCTATCTGGGCGTCAGCGTGCTCGCCGAGGGACACGACGCAGCGTGTATCAGCCTGTCGCGCAAGACCGGAGACCGGTTCGCCGGAGTCACCTGGACCCAGCGGCCGGGCGGCGCGGTGGTCGTGCACGGATCGACGGCCCAGCTGGACTGCCGCCTGCGCGACGAGATCCCGGCCGGTGACCACCTCATCGCCCTGCTCGAAATATGCTCGCTGCAGGCCGATCCCGACGCCCCGCCACTGGTCTTCCACGGGAGCCGTTTCCACCGACTCACCCCCTGGGAGCCCGCGTGAAGACCACCGATGTCCGGGTGCGGCGCGCCATCACCGCGATCCGCACCGGGCAGGCCGTCGTTCTCACCGACGGTGCCGACGGCGACGGTTTCCTGGTCTTCGCGGCCGACGCCGCCACCCCCAGCCTGCTTCACTTCACCGTCCGCCACACTTCCGGTTACGTGCGGGTGGCGTTGCCGGGCAGCGAATGTGCGCGACTGGAGCTACCGCCGATGTGCCACGGCGACAACACGGACTGCGTCTCGGTCGACGTGCACGGAACGGGAACCGGCATCTCGGCGACAGATCGCGCGAAAACCATTGCGGCACTAGGGTCAGCCGCCACCGTCGCCTCGGACCTGCAGCGCCCGGGCCACGTCGTCCCGGTGCAGGCCCGCGCCGGAGGGGTGCTGGAACGACGGGGGGTGGCCGAAGCCGCCACCGACCTTGCACGGCTGGCCGGCCGGGGACGGGCCGCGGGATTGTGTGAGATCGTCTCGCGCCGCAATCCGGTGCTGGTAGCCCGCGGTGGCGAGTTGATCGAGTTCGCGGTCGAGTATGGGCTCGCAGTGGTCTCCATGTCCGAGCTGGTGGCCTATCGGCGCCGGACCGAACCCCAGGTGGTTCGACTGGCCGAAGCGGTGCTGCCGACCTGGGCCGGGAATTCGCGCGTGATCGGCTTCCGCGACGTGCACGACGGCGGCGACCATTTGGCGGTGATCATCGGCGCCGCCGATGCGGGCGTGCCGGTGCCGCTGCATGTCCATGTCGAGTGCCTTAGCGGAGATGTGTTCGGCTCCAAGGCTTGTCGCTGCAGCGGCGAGCTCAACGGTGCATTGAACAGAATGTCCGCGCTGGGCAGCGGAGTCGTGTTGTACCTGCGCCCCGCCGGACCGCCACGCGCCTGCGGCCTGTTCGCTCGTGGCGACGCCGGTGAACCCGACTCCCAAACCGTCGCCTGGATGCTCCGCGATCTCGGGGTGTATGCCCTCAAACTCGCCGACGACATGCCAGGATTTGGTCTGGTGCTGTTCGGGGCGATCCGTGAGCACGGCGTGGATGCTCAGCCGTGGGCAGTTGCTGGCTGAGAATCGGAGTGGGCATATGACGCATCAAGACCTGGCGGGCAAAGCCGCGATCGTCACCGGGGCCGGGGCCGGCATAGGCCTGGCGGTGGCGCAGCGACTTGCCGGTGAGGGATGCCAGGTGCTGTGTGCGGACATCGACTCCGCGGCAGCCGAAACGGCTGCGACCAAGATCGGTGGCGGTGCGGTCGGTCACCAGGCCGACGTCAGCGATGAAGAACAGGTCATCGCCATGGTGCAGGCGTGTGTCACGCTGTTCGGCGGCGTGGACAAACTGGTCGCCAATGCCGGGGTCGTTCATTTCGCTTCGCTCATCGACACGTCCGTCGAGGACTTCGACCGTGTCATCGGAATAAACCTGCGCGGCGCCTGGCTGTGCACCAAACATGTTGCGCCACAGATGATCAAGCGAGGCGGGGGAGCCATCGTGAACATGTCGTCGCTGGCGGGGCACATCGCGGTCGGCGGGTCCGGGGCGTACGGCATGTCCAAAGCCGCGATCAGCCATCTGAGCCGGATCACCGCGGCCGAGTTGCGTTCATTCAACATCCGCGCCAACGCGCTGCTGCCGGCCTTCGTCGACACCCCGATGCAGCAGACGGCGATGACGATGTTCGACGAAGCTCTCGGCGAGGGCGGCGCCCGGACGATGATCGCCCGTCTGCAGGGCCGGATGGCCGCGCCCGAGGAGATGGCGAGCATTGTGGCGTTCCTGCTCTCCGACGACGCGTCGATGATCACCGGAACCACGCAGATCGCGGACGGCGGAACCGTTGCCGCGCTGTGGTGAACCTCCGCGGCGATCGCGAGCGCGGCGTAGCCGGGCGCTGCGGGTCGCCACCGAACCTCAGGACCGGCTGGTCAGAATCGCCAATGCGAGCGCGGTGATCTCGTCGGCAACCCCGGAATAACGGGTCAGATGCCAGGTGCGGGCAACGTCTTCGATGAGGGTGACCGCGGCGGCGATCAGCAGGCGCGCTTCGATGATCGTCGTCTTAGGATTCAGCGCGATGATCAGGTCCGTCCAGACCGACTCGCGGTCGGCCTTGTTCCGTAGGTAGCCGTCGCGAACTTCGCCGGAGGCGTGCGACAGTTCGGTCACGCAGACAGCCACCAAGTCAGGCGCATCCAGGCTGAGCCGGACGTGTCCCTCGACGAGACCGCGTAATCGTTGCGCCGCATCGTGATTCGCACGGATCGCCCGGACACATTCCAGGCTGCGCCATTCGTCGAGGCGGCGCAGCAGCGCGTCCAGAATGGCCTGCTTGGAGGAGAACGAACGGTACAACCCGGGACCTGCGATGCCCGCACCCTTGCCGATCTCACTGGTGCTGACGGCCGGGTAGCCCTTCGCACGGAACAGGCGGGCACCGGTCGCCAGCAGTGTTTCGTAGCGCGAGAAGAGCACGTCGCCGTCGTCGTCGGTGGCGGGGTCGAGCGGCCGTAGCTCGCTCACCGGAGGGGTGCGCGCCGCGGCCAGCGAAGCTTGGGAGAGGCACCTTTCGAGTTCGTCGGCCGGCAGGGTGAGATTGTGCCCACCTAACCCGGTCAGCGTGCTCGACACCGCCCACGCGCGCAGTTCCGCATGCTGCGGGCCAAGACCAGGCACCTCCAGGACAACGTTGTCCCGGATGCCCGCGACGATTGCGTTGATGCGGCGCCGGACCTCCGCGCGGTCGTTCTCGTTGAGATAGCGCGCCTCACGCTGCCACAGGACCATCAAGGAGCGGGACTCGACGGCCGCCGCGATGAGGTTGGGCAGTTCGACATGCAACGGCTGAGGTTCCGGCCCGGCCTCCCCATCGGTGAGGCGACGCGCACTCTGGTACTGATCCTGCCCGGTTCGGATCACCTCAGCGAGCAGTGCCTGCTTGTTGTCGTAGTGGCGATACAACGCACGGGCGGTGACCCCGGCGGCCTCGGCGATGTCCTCCAGCTTGACGGAGTGGAAGCCGCGCTCGATGAAGAGCCCGACGGCTTGTTCGAGAATCTGCTGCTTTCGGTCCTTGGGTCTGCGCTTAACGGGTTGAAGCGATGTCTCCGTCAACTCGCCCCCCTTCATGCGATCCGGAGCCGAACATCCTGCCGAACACGGTCTAAAGCTTCATACCGCTCTGCCCCTCGAAGTCTGCGAGGTCAAAGTAATCGCTGAAGCGCGTGATTTTGCCATTCTTCACCTCGAACACGCCGGTGACCGGTAACACCACCTTGCGGCCGTCGTTCATGGTGAAGTAGTCGACGCGCTCAACGAGCACTCGCCCGGGCTCAGCGGCCAGCGTGACGATATCGAGCTTGGCATCGGAGAACGCGGCCAGGAAAGCCTCGAAGATCCCGCGAATGCCGGCAATGCCCTCGATCGGCGCGACCGGCACATTGTGATAGACCGCGTCGTCGGCGAAACCACTGCAGATAGTGTCGAGGCTGCGCGCCTCCCAGGATCCGAGGAAATCGCGGACGACTTGCTCGCTGGCTTCCTTGGTGTCGGTCATCCGAATCGCCCCTCCTCGGGTTGCGCAGAGTACACCATGATCAAACATGATCGAATTGTTAAAATACATCATTGAGGGAAAATCGGCCATTACATGCTGTTTGGTTGCCAGCTAGGGCTTCGTATTACATATCGTTCATGGACATACCGATGAAGTTGGGCCGCGTATGAGCGCAGTCGAGGTGCATGCGATCGACAGCGGACGCCGCGACGGTCCCGTCGTGGTGCTGTCGAACTCGTTGGGATCGACCTACCGCATGTGGGACGCCCAGATCGGCGCCCTCGAACGCCACTTTCGGGTGTTGCGGTACGACACCCGCGGCCACGGTGCCTCGCCGGTGCCCGACGGCCCCTATGGCATCGAAGCCCTCACCGACGACCTCGTCGCGCTGCTCGATCGCTTCCGCATCGAACGCGCCCATGTCGTCGGCTTGTCGCTCGGCGGGATGACCGCGCTGAATCTGGCGGCGCGAAACCCTGATCGGGTCAACCGAATCGTCGTGCTGTGCACCGCGGTGCAGCTTGCGCCTGCCGGCGCATGGACGCAGCGAGCGGCCCTGGTGCGCGCGCGGGGGACTGCCGCGGTGGCGCCCTCGGTGGTGGCGCGGTGGTTCACCGGCGACTATCTGCGAGCCCACCCCGAGGTCGCTGCCGCGCACGAAAGTATCGTCGCGGCAACGCCTGCCGAAGGGTATGCGGCCTGCTGCGAGGCGATCGCCGCGGTTGACCTGCGGGCAACATTGTCGAGCGTCATCGCACCGACGCTGGCCGTCGCCGGCGCCGACGACCCGGCCACCCCGCCCGCCAGGCTCCAAGAGATCGTCGCCGGTGTTAGCGACTCGGAACTACTGGTCGTCGATCACGCCGCGCATCTGGCCAACGCCGAACGACCCGCTGAGGTCACCACAGCGATCGTGGCCCACCTGCAACACCCGTGACCGTCAGCGGCGCAGCGCCGCCAACTCCGCCCTCGAACGCACGCCCAGCTTCGCGTAGACACGGCTCAGGTGGTACTGGACGGTCTTGGGCGACACGTATAACTCGGCAGCCACTTCACGATTCGACAATCCCTTGGCCACGAGCACTGCCACCGCCTCCTCCTGCGGAGTCAGTTCGGCGCTGTCTCGCATGTCACGAGATTGATGAAGTCCGCCGGCTTTCAGTTCGCGATCGCACCGAGCGACGTCGATGACGGCGCCCAGCGCGGCATAGAGCTCACGCGCGGTGCCGATCACAGCGTCCGCGGCGCGGCGTTTACCGGCTCGCCGAAGCGTCTGACCATAGGCCATATTCAGCCGCGCGGCGTCGTAGCGCAACCCCAGCCCGTCGAGCAGTGTCAGAGATTCCTCGAAAACCGCTCGGGCTCCGGCGATGTCGCCGAGCGCACCGAGCAACCGGCCCCGCGCACACCCCAGACGGGCCTGCGCGCTGCGATGCTTGCGCGCCCGCGCGCGCTGTTCATGGGGCCGCAAGAACGCGTCGGCGGCCTCGAGTTCACCGTTGAGCACCAAGGCGTTTCCCATCGCGTCGGCCCACGGCCAGTAACCCGGCTCCAGGAGTGACGTGCCCGCAGCGATCTGGTTCAGCGGCTCGAGCACCCGACGGGCAGTGGCGTAATCGGTCTGCACCTCCGCGATCTGAGCGCGCAGCAGCAACGTCGGGATACGCATCATCTCGTACTCGCCGCTGTTCGCTGAGGCGGCACACGCCGCAGACTCGGCCGCCACCCAATCCCCGCGCAAGGCAGCGATCTGACCGGCCGTCCACTCCAACAGCGGTGTCGTCAAGACGATCCCGCTCGACCGGGCCAGCGTGCGGCCCTGCTCGACGCTGCCGAGGGCGTTGTCCCATTCGCCCATCACAAACTGCACCCGGGCCAACCATGCCCACGCCCACAAGGTGATTCGCGTCGACCCGCCGAGGGGGGCCGACGCCACCGCGCTCTCCAGGCTCGACCGAGCCCCTTCGATGTCGTCGCACATCAACTGCACCCACCCGCGGCCCATCACCACCCGTTGCGCCTGGGCCCCGTGGCGAACTCGTCTCCTGAGGTCCTCGTAGGCGGCCACCGCGCGCTCGGGGTGGCCGGCGGCGAGGAGACCGAGACCGCGGATGGCCGCGGCCTCGATTCCCGCGGAAGAATCGCGACCGGCCAATTGCACCGCCCGGTCGGCCCACTGCACCACCTGCTCACCCTGACAGTGCACGAGGGCGTGCAGCACGTGCCGCTGGGCGATGAACGCGGCCGTTTCGGGCTCGCAATCGATGTCGACGATGTCCCATGCCCGCCGCAGTCTCAGCTCGGCCTCGGTCGCTCTGCCCCGTAGTATCGCCAGATAAGCCAAAACCAGGTTGCGCAGCGGTGTTTCGCGCAAGCTCTGCACCGCGGGCACGAGTGTGCCGGCGCCGACGCAATCCCCGGCGGCCACCAGCGCGTCGACCGAATGAGTCAGGCGCCGATCACGTAGCAGCGGGTCGGCGGTCAGGCGGCTCGCATCGCGGAACAGGATGGCGGCCAGCGACCAGGCGCCGTCCGCGCCGCATTCGCGGGCAAGCGCATCGGCCTCATCGGCCAGCACCGGATCGGGCAGCGGTGTGGCCGCAACGCGATGTCGCAACCGTGCCGCTGCGTCGGTGACAATGCCGGCAGCGCGCTGGTGGGCATCGGCGACCGCTTGCGGTCCGGCCAGATCGAGCACCGCTGCCCGGGTGAGACCGTCGCGCAACCGGGGCAGCAGGGGGTCGCCGGTCGCGAGAAGTCCTGCGCGGGTGGCCGCTTCCACCGCGGCGAAAGGCCGACCGAGGTCGGCCAACCGTGCGGCATCGGCCAGGGTGGCCTGCCCGTCAAGCACGGCCAGCGCGAGAGCCAGTGTCCTCCCCTCGGATTCAGCCTCGTTCAACTGCTCGACGACCCGCATCGTCACCTGCCTCGGTGCGGGCAGGTCCGAGTCCAGCTTCGCCCACGTCTCCGGAGGTAGCTCGTCGAGCAGGGCACGGACGTGTCCAGGGTTCCCGTCGGTGTGGCGGGTCAGCCGGTC
Organism: Mycobacterium sp. Z3061; assembly: GCF_031583025.1. Classification (NCBI taxonomy): domain Bacteria; kingdom Bacillati; phylum Actinomycetota; class Actinomycetes; order Mycobacteriales; family Mycobacteriaceae; genus Mycobacterium; species Mycobacterium pumcae. The sequence goes on from NZ_CP134062.1 coordinate 3,671,685, forward strand.
GACCATCGAGGGATGCAGGCTCCGGCCGTAAGCGGAGGCCAGGTCGGCGACATCAGACGGGGGTAGCCCCGCCAGCCGGAGCTCGCCGGCAATCAGGTCCTGCGCCGCTGAAGCGCGGCCGTCGCTGATCATCACGATGAGCAGGGGGAGATCCCGGTGGTGTCGCGTCAGAGTCGAAAGTGCTTGCAGGGAAAGCGTGTCGGCGTGCTGGGCATCATCGATGACGAGCAGCGTCGGTCCTCGGCCGGCCAGCTCGCGCGCCAATCCGGTGGCCGCGGACACGGGATCAGGAGGCGCGGGGGTCTGCGAAAGCTGGGCCAGCACACCCCCGACCAGTGATTTCTCCCAGGAGGCCGCGGCGGCCCACCGGCTGGCCGGGTGGCGTTCGGCGAACCGGCGCAGCAGTGCGGTCTTGCCGACGCCCGGCTGACCCGTCACCGCGATGACCTCGAGGCCGTCGGTTCCGCGGGCCGTCAGGCGCCGGGACAGATCGTCGAACTCGCTTGCGCGGCCGACGAACGCGACGGGCGCGATGGTCACGTCCATCATCGTAAGTGCTGCCGGTCTGCCCAGCTCGGCTGCGGCGTCATGGCGGTCAGCCGATGTCGCCACCGGCGACGGGCAGGATTGTGCCGGTGATGTAGGAAGCTTCGTCGGAAGCCACGAAGCAGATTGCGGCGGCTTGTTCGTCCAGAGTGGCGTACCGCTTCATCAGTGACGAGGCGATCGTCTGCTCGATGTGGGCATCGAACCAGGCTTGCTCGGCGGCGTTCGCCGGCACCGGCGTACCCCGCGGGATCCGCCGCGGCGGCGCCGTCGTGCCACCGGGCGCGGTGGCCACCACCCGGATACCCGCGTCGGCGTACTCCATAGCCAATGATGCGGTGAGCGCGTTGACTCCGCCCTTGGCCGCCGAATACGGAATCCGATGGATACCCCGGGTGGCGGCGGACGAGACGTTCACGATGACGCCGCGCCCGCGCTCGACCATCCTGGGCAGCACGGCGCGGCATGCATGCAACGTCGTCATCAGCGATTGGTCGATCTCGGCACGGATCTCGGCGGCGCTGAACTCGGTGAACGGTTTGAAGTTGATCGCCCCGCCCACGTTGTTGATCAACACGTCGATCCGGCCGAAGACCCGAATAGCCTGGCACACCAGCGCTTCCGCGCCCTCGTAGTGCTCGAGGTCCACCGTCGCCGATGCCACCCGGCCGGTGTCCGCAGTCAACTCGTCGGCGACTTCGCTGACCGATTCGGACCGATCGGCCAGCACGAGTGCGCCGCCCTCGGCATGAATCCGCCGGGCCGTGCGCTCGCCGATGCCTTGCGCCGCGCCGGTGACGACGACGACCTTGCCGGCAAAGCGGCCAGGGGTGATGAACGACTGGTGGTTCACGGCTGCCTCGGCTGGAACACCAATTGACCGGCGATGCACCGGGCACCCGACTCGTACAGGTGCGGATCGTCACGGTCGAGTGCACTGGACGGTGTCAGCGCCGGCGTGAACTTCTCGTAATAGAAGTCCGGTGGTGCGCCGTGCGCGCTCGTGACATATCCCCGCACCGCATCCACCATCGGCGGGGGACCACAGAGGTAGATGGCGACGTCGCCGTCGTTGAGGTGTTGGGGCGCAATCAGACTGGTTACGACGCCGCGGTCGGGTCCTCTGTTCGGTGCGGTGCTGGCCGGATCGTAGACGCAGTAGTCCCATGTGAACGTCGTTAACCCCGAGGCGATTTCGCCGATCTCGTCCAGGCAGACGAGGTCGTCGTCGGTGCTGACGCCGTAGATGAGATGTGTTCTGCGCGGGTCGCCGGTGGCGCCCATGGTGCGCAACATCGCCAGGATCGGCGCTAGGCCGGTGCCGCCGGCGAGCAGCAGCAACGGGCGGTCGTCCTCCCGCAGAAAGAAGCAGCCGTGTGGGCCGGTGAAGCAGATGCGGTCACCGACAGCGGCGCGGTGCGTCAGGTACTGCGACATCGCTCCGCCCGGGGTCAGCTTGATCAGGAACGTGAGTCGGGTTGCCCGGGGGGAGTTGCTGAAAGAATACGACCGCACCTGATGGGTGCCCGGTACGGCGATGTTCACGTACTGACCCGGCAGGAACTCCAGTTCGTTGCGGTTGGGTAGGTCGATGCCGAGCTTGACCGTGGTGGCCGACAGCGGTTCCAGCCGGGTCAGGGTGCCGGCGTACGTGGTGGCCGTTGTCTTGGCGGTTTCGGAGGTGCCCGCAATCAGCATGACAAGATCGGAGCGGGGCCGCGTCTGGCACGGCAGGACGTAGCCGGCGGCGGCTTCAGCGCGGGTCAGCGCGTCGTCGAGGTAGTTGCCGCCGTCATAGCTGCCGTTGGTGCACAACGCTTTACAGGTCCCGCAGGCACCGTCGCGGCAGTCGAGTGGAATGTTGATCCGCTGCTGGTAGGACGCGTCAGCCACCGTCTGATCGGTTCGGCAGGTAATGAACCGGGTGACACCGTCCTCGAACGAGAGCGCCACCGAAAAGGCGGGTGCTGACACGACAGTCATCTCAGACGTGGTAGATGTCCACCACGTGGTGGATGTAGTCGTTCTTGAGCACCACCGTCTTGCGCCGAATGACCGGGTTCGCTCCGGAGAAGTCGATGGAGCAGAAGGATGTCCCGTAGTAGGCGTCCACTGTCTTGTAGCGGAAATACATGGTGTGCCAATTGAATCGGACATCGACCAGCTGTCCCCGACGCTCGATGACTTCCACGTTGGTGATGTTGTGACTGGTTCGTGGTTCAGGTATCGACGTGGCCGACGACCGCTCGGTGCGGATGCGGAACACCCGGTCGGCCAGCCCCCCCTTGTTCGGGTAGTAGATCAGCGAGATGTCCCGTTGGGGATCGTCCACCAGTTGATCGTCGTCCGTCCAGGCGGGCATCCAGTACACGACGTCCTCGGCGTAGCAGTCCAGCCAATTCTCGAATTCGCGGTCATCGAGATAGCGAGCCTCGCGGTAGAGGAACTGCTCGATGGCATTCTGCGTGATCAGCGTGGACGCCGCCGCTGTGGGACTCGCTGTAGTCATGGAGACCGCTCCTGTTCCTTGTCCAGGGCTCTGCGCATCGATTCCAGCCAGAAACCATGCTGTACGGGGTAAAGGCCTTCATCTTCGTTCTTGATCCCGGCCGAGATGACGCTGTGCATGGCGAGGGACGCGGCTACCTCGTCCGGGCCCGGTAGCCGGTGCGCCGCACCACGACTCAAGTCGTTCCACTTGGCGGCCCGCGCCCGGAACGTCAACTGGCAGGAACGGAACTCCTCCAGGTCATCGGGCGTGGCCATGCCCGACGCGTTGAAGAAGTCTTCGTATTGACGGATGCGTTTCGCCCGCGCGGCCGCGGCCTCTCCCTTGGGCGCGATGCAGTAAATGGTCACCTCGGTCCGATCCGGCGCGAGCGGGCGGAAATGCCGAATCTGGGTTGAAAACTGGTCCATCACATACACGTTCGGATACAGGCAGAGGTTGCGTGAGCCCTTGACCATGAACTCGCCCTTGGCGTCGCCGAACGTGGACTTGAGGGTGTCGAGTCTGTCCCACAGTGGCCGGTCCTCGGGGTTCGCCGCCCAGGTCCACAGACACAGGTGGCCGTGCGGAAACGACCAGTAGCCGCCGCCGGACTTGCCCCAGCTGCCCGCGTCGAGCGTCTTCGTGTCGTTCGTGGACTGTCCGGCGGTGCGCCGGCTGGTGGTAGCGGCATAGTTCCAATGCGTCGCGGTCACGTGGTAGCCGTCGGCTCCGTTCTCGGCCTGCACCTTCCAATTTCCGTCGTAGACATAGGTCGACGAGCCGCGCAGCACCTCCACTCCGTCGGGGGACTGGTCGACCAGCATGTCGAGCACTTTGGCGGCGTCACCCAGATGCTCGGCAAGGGCGACAACGTCGGGATTCAGGCTGGCGAACAGGAATCCGCGGTAATCGTCGAAGCGGGCGACTCTGGTCATGTCGTGCGAACCGCCGACGTTGAACGTCTGCGGATACCCGGCCTCGTCGGGGTCCTTGACCTTGAGCAGCTTCCCGTCGTTGCGAAACGTCCATCCGTGGAACGGGCAGGTCAGCGTCATCCGGTTGTCGGTCTTGCGGCGACAGATCATCGCGCCACGATGTGCGCAGGCGTTGATCAGGCAGTGCAGCCGGCCGTCCTTGTCGCGGGTGATGACGACCGGCTGGCGACCGATGTGGGTGGTGAAGTAGTCGCCGGGATTGGGAATCTGACTGTCATGGGCCAGATAGACCCAGTTGCCTTCGAAGATGTGCTTCATCTCCAGTTCGAAAACGTCATCATCGGTGAAGATTCGGCGATTGACGCGGAACACTCCGGCCTCGGAATCATCGATGACCGCATCGGCCAGGACGGAGGCCACCTGCGTCAGGGAGCAGCTCGCGGACATGGTCTGCACCATCGCATCGGGGCAGCCGCGGTCACACTGGGCGTTTGGCTAGTGCTGACTAGGCCATTGATCGACAGATATTGACGCTGAATATCCGGCTGCCTATGTCTTTGTCATGGACAAATCCGGCGCCTACCGTCGGCAGACCGGGAATGAACGGTGAAAATCGCTGCCGTTGAGGCGATCCCGTTCACGATCCCCTACGTCAAGCCGGCGAAGTTCGCCTCGGGACAGGTGCGGGCAGCCGAGCACGTGCTGGTCCGGATACACACCGACGAAGGCGTCGTCGGCGTGGCAGAAGCACCACCGCGCCCGTACACCTACGGCGAGACGCGAGACGGAATCCTCGCGGTCATCAGGGGCGTTTTCGCGCCCCAGATCGTCGGACTGACGCTGACCGAACGCGAGGTCATCACCGACAGGCTCGCACGTACCGTAGGCAACCCGACGGCGAAAGCGGCGATCGACATGGCAGCCTGGGATGCACTGGGGCGTAGCCTCGGCCTACCGGTGAGCGCGCTGCTGGGCGGATTCACCGACCGCATGCGGGTCAGCCACATGCTCGGCTTCGACACGCCGTCGGCGGTCGTGGCCGAGGCCGAGCGCATGGTCGGCGAATACGGCATCACCACCTTCAAGGTGAAGGTCGGACGCAGGCCGGTCGCCGTGGATACCGCCGTGGTGCGAGCGCTGCGCGAACGCTTCGGCGCCACCGTCGAACTCTACGTCGACGGCAACCGGGGATGGACGGCGTCGGAGTCGCTGCGCGCGATGAAGGAGATGGCCGACCTGGACCTGCTCTTCGCCGAAGAACTGTGCCCGGCCGACGATGTGCTGGGCCGACGATGGCTGCTGCAGCACATCGACATACCCTTTATCGCCGACGAATCGGTTCCCACACCGGCCGACGTGACCCGCGAGGTACTCGGTGGGTCGGCCACCGCTATCAGCATCAAGACGGCCCGCACCGGGTTCACCGGCTCGCAACGTGTCCATCACCTCGCCGAAGGACTGGGCCTCGAGGTGGTGATCGGCAACCAGTTCGACGGTCAGCTCGGCACGGCATGCGCCGTGAGCTTCGGCGCCGCGTTCGAGCTGACGTCACGACGAGCCGGTGAACTGTCCAACTTCTTGGACATGTCCGACGATCTGCTCGCCGCACCCCTGTGCATACGAGACGGCGAACTGCAGGTGCCACCCGGTCCAGGGCTGGGCGTCCAGATCGATCCGGACAAGCTCCACCGTTACCGCACGGATCGGTAAGAGAGAAAGGCAACGCCAGATGATCACTATCGACGAACCGAGCGCCGCCGCGTCGGGCGCAGCGGCGACCGCGCGGTTTCGCACCGACAAGTCGCCGTTCCAGGCAGTCCGGGACAGCCCGAAGGACCGTGTGAGTGAGCTTGCGCGCGAGGTCCTTTCGGCGGTGCACGACACCATACGACGGCACCGGGTGACCTATCACGAGTACAACGCGCTCAAAGCCTGGCTGATCGCCGTAGGGGCCGACGGCGAATGGCCGCTGTTCCTCGATGTCTGGGTCGAGCATGCCGTCGAGGAGGTTGCCACGGACCATCGCAACGGCAGCAAGGGCACCATCGAGGGCCCGTATTACGTGCCGGGGTCTCCCGAATGCGGTGCGTTCGCAACCATTCCGATGCGTGCCGACGAGCGCGGCGTCCCACTGCGCTGGGCGGGAAGGATCACCTCCGTCGACGGCACCCCGTTGCAAGGCAGCATCGAACTGTGGCACGCCGATGCCGACGGCCGCTACTCCCAATTCGCGCCGAACCTGCCCGAGTGGAACCTGCGGGGCACCTTTACCGCCGATCCCGACGGGACATTCGAGATCACCACGATCCGGCCCGCCCCGTATCAGATCCCGACCGACGGATCGTGCGGGCGGCTGATCGCCGCCGCAGGCTGGCACGCCTGGCGCCCGGCGCATCTGCACGTCAAGGTTTCGGCCGCCGGCCATCAGCAGCTGACGACGCAGTTGTACTTTCCCGATGATCCGCACAACGACGATGACATTGCCTCCGCCGTCAAGCCCGAACTGCTGCTCGAGCCCCGGACCCAGTCCGACGGTTCGCAGAGAGTCGTCTACGACTTCGTCCTGGACCCCGAGAAGTACTGAGGATCAATGCTTTTCCACGTACGCATGGACGTGCACCTGCCGCATGACCTAGACCCGCAGCGGCGGGCAGCCCTGGTGGCTCAGGAGAAGGACTACTCACAAGAGCTGCAGCGGGCCGGCAAGTGGCCACACCTCTGGCGCATCGTGGGCGAGTACGCCAACTTCTCCGTCTTCGATGTTGAATCGACTGATGAACTGCATCAACTGCTTTCCGGGTTGCCGCTCTTTCCCTTCCTGACCATTAACGTGACGCCGCTGGCGGCACATCCGTCGGCGATCTCCGGGACAGTTTGAAAGTCAACCTAATTCGGATACCGTGGCCAGGCGCACGTAGGCCGAGGCTGCCTCGGCACGGTTCGTCGCATGCAGCTTTCGCAACACTCGCTTGACATGTGACTTGACCGTGCCCGACGAGATCACCAGCTCGTCGGCGATCTGCTGGTTGGTACGGCCCGCCGCCATCAGCCGCAGTACTTCGACCTCACGGCGGGTCAGCACGGCCATCACCTTCGTCTCGACCTCGGCCAGTGACCTCGCGGCAGGACCACGTTCAACAGGCTCGATCTTGCGCAGGTCCAAATCGGCGTCCTGCAGCGCGCGGGCGGCCTCGTCTGCGGACGCCAGCGCACGCCGCACCTCCGTGTGCTGGCGACGCATCCGCTCCAGCAGCACCGTGCGTTCGTAGGCGTAACCGAAGCCTTCGGCGAACGCCCACACCGTGTCGCGATCGATCTCGTCAACCACGCGGCCGGAATACAGCCGGTCGGCATGCAGAAAGCCGATCACCTTCCCGGTAGGCATGACCGGCGCGGCCACGTAGGAATGGGTCAGCGAGAAATCGATGATCGGCCGGTTGACGCGCGGGTCGGTGCGGGCGTCCCGCACGATCGCAGGCGCGTGCCGGCGAATCATCTCCGTTTCCAACAACATATGGTCCAGCGGCGGTGCCACCGACTGGGCAAAGGCGACCATCTTCTCCGCACCGGCACGGTCGTCACCGAAATATGCGGACTCCATCACCATCCGGCCCTCGTGGACGCGGAACAGCACAGCGCGGTCGAACCCGCACGACTCGACCAGTTCTCGCGGTGCCCGGTCGACGATCGCCGCGACATCCTCGACGGCGCGCAGCTTGCTCAGGCCTTCCTGGACCTGCAACAGCGCAAAGGTGCGCCGCCTGGCACCATCTTCGAGCAGGTCCCGTTCCAGCGAGGACAGGTCCAGCACCGCCTCGAGCGCATTGAGCGCGCGCACGTCGCCGAGCGACTCCAGGGCGGCCCGCACGACGGCCGCCTTGGCATCAATCGCCTCGGCGACCACCGCCATCGGGTCGTCGGTCGGATCCACGGCGCATCCCTGGAAGGCTTCCCGGTACTGGCGTGCGGCCTCGGTCTCCCTCGCCGGACGGGACGCCCAACCTGGGTGGTCTCCGTCGGCCAGGGTCGCGAACGGGGCGGGATCGGGCGTGCCGCTGACAACCATCACGTGCTCACTGTCCTCCCAGGGCTGCCGTAGTGCGGCGAAAAATGCAAATTCCTCTCCTCTGGGGGCAGGAGTCCTCCCCAACGGGGGATCGCTTTGCCACCGCCGCGGGCCCAGGCTGGTCGGCATGTCATCTGCGACCGTTCCCGACACCGCACGCACCCCCGAAGCACACGAAGCCCTGCAGTTGCTCACAACGCCCGAAGGCATCGCCGACCCCTATCCGCTCTATGACCAGCTCAGGGCACTCTCACCCGTTGCGGGATACCGGGATTGGCCACCCGGGACGGTGCCCGGCGCCGATGAACCCGTCACCGCGTGGGCGCTGTTCAGTTACGACCAGGTGTTCCAAGCCGCACGGGACAGCGCGACCTTCTCGTCCCGGGATCCGCTGCAGGAGGCCTCGTCCGCACCGAGCCTGATGCTGGTCAATACCGATCCACCCCAGCACGAAGTGGAACGAAAACTGGTCAGCCAGGCGTTTTCTCCGCGCCGCGTCAAGCGGCTGGAGGCCTGGCTCACCGAGCTGGTCCCGCGCCTGCTCGCCGACCTTGACGAGGCTTCCCGCGGCGGCGCTGCCGACGTCATGGAGTTCGCCGCCGAGATCCCCACCCGAGCCATGGTGCGACTGCTGGGGTTACCGGACGGCGACCACGTGCGCTTCCGGCGCTGGGCCAACGCATTCATGCTGTCCTCGTCGCTGACCCCGCAAGAACGCATCGCCAGCAACGAGGAGATGGTGGCGGCCTTCGCGGCGCGGTTGGCCGAGCGCACCGAACATCTGGCCGAAGAAGGAGCCGGATGCCCGAGCAGTCAGGACGTCGAGGACGCGGAGGACCTGATCGCCGCGCTGCTGCGCGCCGAGGTGGACGGGCAGCGGCTCACGCCGGCGGAGATCGTCCGGTTCTGCGTCACGCTCGTGGTCGCCGGCAGCGAAACGACGACGTTCCTGATCGGCAATCTGCTGCACGCGCTGGCGCGCGAACCCGAGCTCACCGCGCGGATTCGCACCGACCGCACGCTACTGAATCTGTTCGTGGAAGAAGAGCTTCGGCTCGACGGGCCGCCGCAGCGGCTGTTCCGCATCGCGACCCGCGACGTCGAGGTGGCGGGCAAGCTGATTCGCAAAGGCGACTGGGTGGCGCTGTTCTTCGGCTCGGCCAATCGCGATCCCGCGGTGTTTCCTGACCCCGGACGCCTCGACATCGACCGTCCCAACATCCGCCAGCAACTCTCCCTCGGTCACGGCGTGCACTTCTGCCTCGGCGCATCGTTGGCGCGTCTGGAGGTCTTGACGGTGCTCAACGCCGTCTTGGACCGCTATCAGCGGATCGCGCTCACCGACGATCCGGGCACCAAGCAGACCGCGAGCCTGCTGACCCACGCCTATGTCCGCCTGCCCCTTCACCTTTCATGAGCGCGTCACGCAATATCGCCGCGACCGAGGCGATCTACCGGGCGGTGCCGATCGGTGACCTACCCACCGTGCTGGCTCACCTGGACCCTGACGTGCGTATCACCTATTACGGCACCGAGAGGATTCCGTACGCCGGCGATTTCCAGGGCATCAAGCAAGCGGTCTCCTTCCTCGAGAAGGTCGGGCAGGTGATCGACATCATCGAGATGGAGCCGTGGAAATTCATCGCGCAGGGTGACGATCTGGCTACCTGGGGCCGGCAACGTTTCCGCCGGCGCACCACCGGCCACGAGTGGGAGTCGGAATTCGCGCACATCATCACGCTGCGGGAGGGCCGCTGGCTGTACTTTCGCGACTTCGCGAATTCCGCTCTCGCCCTTGAGGCTTTCAGCGCATGAGAGTCATGGCCAACCGCGAGATCTGCATTTCCGCCGGCATCTGCGTGATGACGGCCGATGCCGTGTTCAGCCAGGACGCCGACGGCATCGTCCTGGTGGTCTCGCAGGAGGTGCGCGCGGGGGAGGAGCGCCGGGCGCGAAACGCCGTCACACTGTGCCCCTCGGGGGCACTACAGCTGGTGCCGTGACGCGGCTGCCCACCATGCCGCAGCTAGGGGCTTGCCGCCGCATCATGCCGATACTAGCTAGATACATCATCACACATAAGTGGGGGTTTGCATCGTTATTTACGCAATCGAAGCGTGCAGTTTTGCGTATCGTCTATGGACATGATGGTGTCGCCCCGCGTACCCTCGCGAATGTCAAACATCCACTTCGACTTGTCCGGGGGCCAGCGTGACCTACCGCAAGCGACGACGGAGAGTCGGCGTCAGGGGGTACGCGGCGACATGGTGATCGCGGTCGGCCAGGCGGCTAAGCCGGTCCGCGCGATCGGCGACTTCTTCGCAATGTCGCTGGACACCTTCCTGGCCATGTTCCGGCCTCCGTTCGCCTGGCGGGAGTACCTGCTGCAATGTTGGTTCGTCGCCCGGGTGTCAACGCTCCCAGGCATTTTGATGACCATCCCGTGGGCGGTGATTTCGGGTTTTCTCTTCAATGTCCTGCTGACCGACATCGGCGCCGCGGATTTCTCGGGAACGGGCTGCGCGATCTTCACCGTGGATCAGAGCGCCCCCATCGTGACGGTGCTCGTGGTCGCCGGCGCCGGATCCACCGCGATGTGCGCCGACCTCGGTGCGCGAACCATCCGCGAGGAGCTGGATGCGCTGCGCGTAATGGGCATCAATCCGATTCAGGCACTTGCGGTTCCCCGCGTCCTGGCCGCCACCACCATCTCGCTGGCCCTGAGTTCGATCGTGACCGCGACCGGTTTGATCGGCGCCTTCTTCTGCTCGGTCTTCCTCATGCACGTCTCGGCGGGCGCCTGGGTCAGCGGGCTCACCACACTGACCCACACCATCGACGTCATCATCTCGATGATCAAGGCGACATTGTTCGGCCTGATGGCGGGATTGATCGCCTGCTACAAGGGCATGTCGGTGGGCGGTGGCCCCGCCGGCGTCGGCCGGGCGGTCAACGAGACGGTGGTGTTCGCCTTCATCGTCCTGTTCGTGATCAACATCATCGTCACCGCGGTCGGCATGCCGTTCATGGTGTCGTGAGGTGATGCCATGACGATGACCCAAAGCGTTGCGGCCGAATGGAATCGGCTGGGATCCCAGATGCGGTTCTATGTCAGCACGCTGACCGGCATCCCCGATGCGGTACTGCACTATCGCGGCGAGTTGCTCCGGGTTATCGCCCAGATGGGTTTGGGCGTAGGAACTCTCGCAGTGATCGGGGGCACGGTCGTCATCGTCGGGTTCCTCGCCATGACCACCGGCGCGATCGTCGCGGTGCAGGGCTACAACCAGTTCGCCTCGGTGGGCGTGGAGGCCCTCACCGGCTTTGCGTCCGCGTTCTTCAACACCCGCGAAATCCAGCCCGGAACGGTAATGGTCGCGCTGGCGGCCACCGTCGGCGCCGGTGCCACCGCGCAGTTGGGAGCGATGCGGATCAACGAGGAAATCGACGCACTCGAGGTGATCGGCATCCGCAGCGTCAGTTACCTTGCGAGCACGCGCGTACTGGCGGGCGTGGTTGTGGCTGGTGTGCACCTATTACGGCTACACCGCGCACGGTGGACCGGCCGGGGTGGGTGAGGCCGTCGGCCGGGCGGTACGCGCGTCCATGGTCATCGCCTCGATCGCCATCGTCATCATGACGCTGGCCATCTACGGCCAGTCCCCGAACTTCCACCTGGCGAGCTAGTCGACATGAACCGTGGCCCGGGTCGGCACCGTCTGCACGACGGGTGGTGGACGCTGATCTTGTTGGCCACCATCGGAATCGTCGTGCTCGTGACGGCGGTGTCCTTCGACGGAACCCTGCGCTCGTATGTACCGGTGACGCTGACCGCGGACCGTTCCGGGCTGGTGATGGACACCGACGCGAAGGTCATGATGCGCGGTGTGCAGATAGGCCGGGTCAGCCAGATCGCTGACGACAAGTCGGGCACCCGGCTCGTCCTGCAACTCGAGCCGGACCAAATGCGTTACATCCCGGCCAATGTCGAGGCGCAGATCAGCGCAACCACCGCATTCGGCGCCAAGTTCGTCGAACTGGTCGCGCCGCAGCATCCGAGTCGTGCGAGGCTGGCCGCCGGGGCGGTTCTGCACTCGAAGAATGTCAGCACGGAGATCAACACTGTTTTCGAGAACGTCGTCAGCCTCCTCAACGTGATCGACCCGCTCAAACTCAACGCGGTGCTGACCGCGGTAGCCGATGCCGTGCGCGGACAGGGTGAGCGGATCGGACGGGCCGCCACGGATCTCAACGAAGTCCTGACGGCACTCAACGCCCGCAGCGAGACCATCCGGCGGGACTGGAGGTCGCTGAAGAACTTCTCCGACACCTACGATGCCGCGGCACAGGACATCCTGACCATCCTGGACTCCGCCAGCACCACCAGCACCACCGTCGTCAGCCACGCCAAGGAGCTGGATTCCCTGCTGCTCAATGTCATTGGGTTGTCGAGCTCCGGAACCACCCTGCTGGGCAGGAGCAGAGACGATCTGGTCGCGTCGGTCAACCTGCTGGAGCCGACCACCCGGCTGCTCGGCAAATACAGCCCCGAATACACGTGCTTCCTGCAGGGCGTCACCTGGTACCTCAACAACGGCGGCTACGAGGCATGGGGTGGCGCAGACGGCCGCACACTTCAACTTGATGTGGCCCTGTTACTGGGCAACGACCCGTACGTATTTCCCGACAACCTGCCGCTGGTGGCCGCTAAAGGAGGTCCCGGCGGCAGACCCGGCTGCGGGTCACTGCCCGACGCCAGCAAGAACTTCCCGGTGCGCGAACTCGTCACCAACACCGGGTGGGGCACCGGCATCGACATCCGCCCCAATCCCGGCCTCGGACACCCATGTTGGGCCGACTACTTCCCGGTGACCCGCGCCGTACCCGAGCCACCGTCGATCCGGCAATGCCTCCCTGGTCCGGCCGTCGGCCCGAACCCGGGCGGGCCGCCATACGGGGCGGCGCTATACGGGCCCGGGGGAGTGCCGCTGTGGCCCGGAGTACCACCCGCGGAGGGCCCGCCGTGATCCAAGAAGCAACCACCAGAGCAGGAGAACATCCATGCGGGACAGTCTGAGGGGCGTAGTCCTGCGCCTCGGCGTCTTTCTGGCCGTTTGCCTGCTGACCGCGTTCGTACTGATCGCAGTCTTCGGAGAGGTGCGGTTCGCCGACGGCAAGTCCTACTACGCGGAGTTCACCAACGTCTCAAACCTGCGGCAGGGCAAGCTGGTTCGCATTGCCGGCGTGGAAGTCGGCAAGGTGACCAGGATATCGATCAATCCGGACGCAACGGTGCGCGTCGAGTTCACCGCGGACGACTCGGTCACGCTCACCGAAGGCACCCGGGCCGTCATCCGCTACGACAACCTGTTCGGCGACCGCTATCTGGCGCTCGAGGAGGGCGCCGGGAGCCCTGCCGTTCTTCGCCCCGGCCAGACGATTCCGCTGGCGCGCACCAAACCCGCGCTGGATCTGGACGCACTGATCGGTGGCTTCAAACCACTTTTCCGGGCCCTGAACCCCGACCAGGTCAACGCGCTGAGTGAGCAGCTGCTGCAAGCGTTCCAGGGCCAGGGACCCACCATCAGCTCGTTTCTGGATCAGGCCGCCGTGCTGACCAACACGCTGGCCGACCGCGATCAGTTGATCGGACAGGTGGTGGACAACCTCAGCGTCGTCCTGGGTTCGCTTGGCGGCCAGAGCGATCGGCTCGACCAGGCGGTCGTGGCCCTCTCCCAACTGGTGCACGGCCTGGCCGAACGTAAGACGGACATCTCCAATGCGGTGGCCTACACCAACGCCGCGTCGGGATCCATCGCCGATCTGTTGTCACAGGCTCGGGCACCCTTCACCAAGGTGCTGCACGAAACCGACCGGGTCGCCGGCATCGCGCTGGCCGACCACGACTATCTCGACAACCTGCTCAACACGCTGCCCGACAGATACCAGGCGCTGGTGCGCCAAGGCATGTACGGAGATTTCTTCGCTTTCTATCTGTGCGACGTGGTGCTCAAGGTCAACGGCAAAGGCGGCCAACCGGTGTACGTCAAGGTGGCCGGGCAGCCGACGGGACGGTGCGCGCCGAAATGAAAAGCTTCGCCGAACGCAACCGGCTGGTCATCGGGACGGCGGGCATCGCCCTGGTCACCGCGGCGGTGGTGGGCGCCCTGCAGTATCAGCATTTACCGTTCTTCGACCACGGCAAGACCGTGTCCGCCTACTTCGCCGATGCGGGTGGTCTGCGGACCGACAACACCGTCGAGGTGTCCGGCTACCCGGTGGGCAAGGTGTCCAGCATCGAACTCGACGGACCGGGCGTGCTGGTCAAGTTCAACATCGACACCGAAGTTCGGCTCGGCGACCGCACCGAGGCGGCGATCAAAACCAAGGGCCTGTTGGGCAGCAAGTTCCTCGACGTCCTACCGCGGGGCGACGGCCGGCTCACCGGCCCGATCCCGATCGAGCGCACCATGTCGCCTTACCAATTGCCGGACGCCCTGGGCGATCTGGCCACCACCATCAGCGGATTGAACACCAGCCAGCTGTCCGCGTCGCTGGACATGCTGTCGCAAACCTTTGCCGACACACCGGCAGACTTCCGGAACGCGGTCAAGGGGGTGGCCCGGCTCGCGCAGACACTCGACGAGCGAGACGCTCAGCTGCGCAGCCTGCTCGACAATGCGGCGAAGGCGACGGGGGTGCTGGCCAAGCGCACAGACCAGATCGTCGACCTGGTGCGTGACACCAACGCGGTGCTTGCCCAACTGCGCACCCAGAGCGCGGCGCTGGATCAGCTCTGGACGAACATCTCGGCGGTGTCCAAGCAGTTGCAAGGCTTCATCGCCGAGAATCGCCAGCAGCTGCGCCCGGCACTGGACAAGGTAAACGGGGTGCTGGCCATCGTCGAGAATCGCAAAGAGCGCGTGCAGCAGGCCCTTCCGCTGCTCAATTCCTACGTGATGTCGCTCGGCGAGTCGCTGTCATCGGGTCCGTTCTTCAAGGCCTATGTGGTCAACCTGTTGCCCGGCCAGTTCGTCCAGCCGTTCATCAGCGCCGCCTTCTCCGATCTCGGACTGGATCCGGCCACCTTGTTGCCGTCGCAATTGACGGACCCCCCGACCGGCCAGCCGGGCACGCCGGCGTTGCCGGTTCCGTACCCGCGCACGGGGCAGGGCGGCGAACCGCGGCTGAACCTGCCCGACGCGATCACGGGAAACCCTGGGGATCCGCGCTATCCGTACCGTCCGGAGCCGCCGGCCCCGCCGCCCGGCGGGCCACCGCCCGGGCCGCCGGCCCGGCAACCGGGGGGCACTCCATGACGGCCAGGTTGCGCCGTGCCCGCTCGGTGCTGGCAACCACCCTCGCGCTGGTGTTCGTCGCCGGGGTGATCGTCGCGATGCGTACCGCCGGTGAAACCGATCGGAACGTGGTGGTCGCCTACTTCGACAACAGCAGTGGCCTGTTCGCGGGTGACGACATCCGCATCCGTGGTGTGCCGGTGGGCAAGATCATCAAGATCGAACCGCAACCACTGCGGTCCAAGATCACGTTCTGGTTCGACCCCCGGCACAAGGTTCCCGCCGATGCCAAGGCGGCGATCCTGTCACCGCAACTGGTGACCGGCCGGGCGATCCAGCTGACGCCGCCCTATTCCGGCGGACCAGCCATGGCCGACGGCGCGGTCATCCCGCAGGACCGCACCGCGGTGCCGGTCGAATGGGACGACCTGCGCAACCAGCTGCAGCGGCTCACCGAATTGCTGAAACCCACTCGCCCCGGTGGCGTCAGCACACTGGGTGCTCTCATCAACACCGCGGCGGACAACCTGCGAGGTCAGGGCACCACCATCCGCGACACCATCATCAAACTGTCCCAGGCGGTTTCCGCGCTGGGCGACCACAGCAACGACATCTTCGCCACCCTGAAAAATCTGTCGACCCTGGTGACCGCACTGCACGACAGCGCGGATCTGCTCGAGCACCTCAACCAGAACCTGGCCTCGGTTTCGTCGCTACTGGCCGACGATCCGCACAAGGTTGCCGCGGCGGCCGAGGACCTCAACGCCGTCGTCGCCGACGTCCAGAGCTTCGCCGCGGACAACCGCGAGGCCATCGGCACCGCCTCGGACAAACTCTCGTCGATCACCCAGACGCTCGTCGCGAGCCTCGACGACATCAAGCAGACCCTGCACATCAGCCCGACCGTGTTGCAGAACTTCAACAACATCTTCGAGCCGGCCAACGGATCGCTGACCGGAGCGCTGGCCGGCACCAACATGGCCAATCCAATTGCGTTCCTGTGTGGGGCAATTCAGGCGGCATCGCGGCTGGGCGGCGAACAGGCCGCGAAGCTGTGTGCGCAGTACATGGCTCCGATCGTCAAGAACCGCCAGTACAACTTCCCGCCGCTGGGGGAGAACCTGTTCGTCGGCGCGCAGGCCAGACCCAATGAGATCACCTACAGCGAGGACTGGATGCGCCCTGACTTCGTCCCGCCGGGGCCGGCGGTCCACCCCGACCCCGCGGCGGGCCTGCCCGGTCTGATGCTGCCGCCCGGAGCCGGCTCATGAACAGGCTCGTGGCCCTCGTGGTGGCGCTCTCCCTCGCAGTCTCCGGTTGCGCCTGGCACGGACTGAACTCGCTGCCACTGCCCGGCACGGAAGGCAATGGGTCCGGTTCCTACCTGGTCTCGGCACAGATGCCCGACGTCAACAACATTCAGGCCAACTCGCGGGTCCGCGTCGCGGACGTCACGGTCGGCCACGTGACCAGGATCGAGCGCCAGGGCTGGCATGCCCTGGTGACCATGCGACTCAACGGCGAAGTCGATCTGCCGGCGAACGCCACGGCCAAGATCGGCACCACCAGCCTGCTCGGCTCGTATCACATCGAGCTGTCGGCACCGAAAGCCGAACCACCGCAAGGGAAGCTGCGCGCCGGATCGGTCATCCCGCTGTCTCGCGGCGGCGCCTATCCGAGCACCGAGCAGACGTTGGCCGCGCTGTCGCTGGTACTCAACGGCGGCGGTCTGGGCCAGATCCAGGACATCACAGAGGCATTGAGTACCGCCTTCCGCGGGCGCGAGCACGACGTCCGGAGCTTGATCGGTCAGCTGGACCAGTTCTCCGCCTACCTCAACGATCAATCCGGCGACATCATCGCCGCCACCGAGAGTTTGAACCGACTCGTCGGCAAGTTCGCCGCTCAGCAACCCGTCCTGGAGCGCGCACTGGCGACCATCCCCGACGCGCTCGCGGTGCTCAACGAGGAGCGCGGCAAACTCGTCGAGGCCGCCGATCAGTTGAGCAAGTTCAGCGCTTTGACAGCGGACTCGGTCAACAAGACCAAGTCCAGCGTTCTCAGTGAATTGGCGCAACTGGGACCGGTTTTGGAGTCGCTGGCCGATGCGGGTCCGAGCCTGACCCGATCGCTGTCCCTGCTGGGCACCTTTCCGTTCCCGAACGAGACGTTCCAGAATTTTCAGCGCGGCGACTACGCGAATCTGACGGCGATCGTCGACCTCACGCTCAGCCGGATCGACCAGGGGATCTTCACCGGCACCCGGTGGGAGTGCCATCTGACCCAGCTGGAGCTGCAGTGGGGCCGTACCATCGGCCAGTTCCCGAGTCCGTGCACCGGAGGCTTCCGGGGCACCCCGGGCAATCCGCTGACGGCCCCGTACCACTTCGAGCAGGGACCCTAGTGTTACACCTACCGCGGCGAATCATCGTCCAGCTGGCCGTTTTCGGCGTGATTGCGCTGAGCGTGCTGGCCGTGACGTTCCTGCACTTCGTCAAGTTGCCGGCGATGTTGTTCGGCGTCGGCAGATACACGGTGACGATGCAACTGCCGGAATCCGGCGGTCTTTACGGCACCGGCAACGTCACATACCGCGGCTTCGAAGTGGGCCGGGTGGAATCCGTGCGGCTCACCGACGCCGGCGTCGAAGCGGTGTTGTCACTGAAATCGGGCATCGATATCCCGTCCGATCTCAAGGCGGAGGTGCACAGCCACACCGCGATCGGTGAGTCGTACGTAGAACTGCTGCCCCGCAACGCCACTTCGCCGCCGCTGAAAGACGGTGACGTAATCGCGCTGGCCAACACCTCGGTGCCACCTGATATCAACGGCTTGCTCAGCGCCGCGAACTCTGCGATAGCCGCGATACCACGCGACAACCTGCAGACCGTTGTCGACGAGTCTTACACGGCCGTAGGCGGATTGGGCCCCGAACTCTCCCGGCTGGTCACAGGTTCGACGACCCTGGCCATCGATGCCCGCAAGAACCTCGATCCACTGCTGACGCTGATCGACCGGGCGCCACCGGTGCTCGACTCCCAGACGCATACCTCCGATGCGATCGCAGGGTGGGCATCGCACCTGGCCACCGTCACCGCGGACCTGCAGGCACATGACGGCGCGGTCGCCGGCGTCATCGACCGCGGCGGTCCGGCCCTACAGGAAGTGCGTCAGCTGATCGAACGTGTGCAACCGACGCTGCCGATCCTGCTGGCCAACCTGGTCAGCATCGGCCAGGTGGCAGTCACCTATCAAAACGACATCGAACAACTGCTCGTCGTGTTCCCGAGATCTATCGAGGCCGAACAGGCAGGCATCCTGGCCAATCTGAACACAAAGCAGGGATATCGTGGGCAGTATCTGAGTTTCAACCTGAACCTCAACCTGCCGCCGCCGTGCACCACCGGATTCCTGCCGGCCCAGCAGCAGCGCGTCCCGACCTTCGAGGACTACCCGGGCCGCCCGGCCGGCGATCTCTACTGCCGGGTGCCCCAGGACTCGCCGCTCAATGTGCGTGGCGCACGGAACATCCCGTGCGAAACGGTGCCCGGCAAACGCGCGCCCACGGTGAAACTGTGCGAGAGCACTGAGCAGTACGTGCCGCTCAACGACGGCTTCAATTGGAAGGGCGACCCCAACGCGACGCTGTCCGGGCAGGGGATTCCACAGCTGCCACCCGCGGCCGCGCCGCTGCCCACGCCACTTCCGATAGCCACCGCCGAATACGACCCCGCCACTGGCACTTACACCGGACCCGATGGGCGCCAGTACACCCGATCAGATCTGGCTCAACCCGCGCCGAAGGACAGAACATGGCAATCGATGCTGCTGCCGCCGGGCAACTGAAGATCCGGGCCGGGAGGTCTTTGTCTCCCCACGGATGGGCGACGGCGTTCGGCGTGGTCGCGGTCGTCGTCCTGGCAACGCTGACGTCCTGGCTCGGCTTCCGCGCTCACCAGTCGCAGCAGGCTCAGGCCCAGCGCAATCAGTTCCTGCAGGTGGCAAGGCAGGGTGCGCTGAACCTGACGACCATCGATTGGCAGCACGCGGACGTCGACGTGCGGCGAATCCTGGACGGCGCAACGGGAGAGTTCTACAACGACTTCGCCCGGCGGTCAGGGCCGTTCATCGAGGTGCTGACGCAAGCCAAGGCCAGCACGGTCGGCACCATCACCGAGGCCGGGCTGGAGTCGCAGGCCACCGATTCTGCGCAAGCACTGGTGGAGGTCTCGGTACGGACGTCAAATGCCGGTGAAGCCGAACCGGTTCCACGGATGTGGCGAATGCGGATCACAGTTGCGAAGATCGGCGATCAAGTCAAGGTTTCCAACGTAGGATTCGTGCCATGAGCGCGATCAAGTGGTCGCGGGTGCTCAGCTATGGGCTGCTGCCGGCGCTGGCGTTGTCGCTGGCAGCCGCTGCCGGCTGGCTGAAATGGCAGGACACCTCCGTGCGCGACGCGGTTGTGGCACGTGCGGAATCCACGCGCGCCGCCAGCGAGGGAACCGTCGCGCTGTTGTCCTACAAGCCCGACACCGTCCAGCAGGATCTCGATGCCGCACGCGCCAGGTTGACCGGTAATTTCCTGGATGCTTACCGCCAATTGACCCGTGACGTGGTGATTCCCGGGGCCAAACAAAAGCAGATCTCAGCGGTGGCGACCGTCGGGGGAGCCGCATCGGTTTCGGCCACCGACAGTCATGCCGTGGTGTTGCTGTTCGTGAGCCAGACGGTCACGGTGGGCCAGGACGCCCCGACCAGCACCGCATCCAACGTGCGGGTGACCCTCGATAAGCGGGACGGGCGTTGGCTGATTTCGCATTTCGACCCGGTCTGAGGTGATGTCGATGCGCCGGTCCGGTCTTCTCATACTCGTGGGAGCTCTGTTCCTCGCAGGCGCGGCACCCCGTGCCAACGCGGATGCGGTGGCCTACCTGGTCAACGTCACCATGCGTACCGGCTACGGCTTCGCCAATGCCGATGACGCACTGAGGTATGGAAACAGTCTGTGCGACAGGGTTTCCGAGGGACGCAGCTACGCTTCGCTGATCGGCGATATCAAGACCGACTTCAATACCACCGACGGATTCCAGGCGTCTTATCTACTGAGTCAGGCTGTCAACGAGTTGTGCCCCGCGCTGATTTGGCAGCTGCGAAACTCCGCGGCCAACTATCGGATTGGAGACTGACATGCGGCGCCTCATGCTCACACTCTCAGCACTGTCTCTTGCCGCCGTGGCGGGGGTGCCCTGCGCGCACGCGGACAATAAGCGCCTCAACGACAGCTTGGTCGCCAACGTTTTCACCGTCCAGCACCAGGCCGGCTGCACCAACGATGTCAGGATCAACCCGCAGCTGCAGCTGGCCGCACAATGGCACACGCTCGATGTGCTGAACAACCGAAACCTGAACGGCGATATCGGGACCGACGGATCCGCGCCCCAGGACCGGGCAGCCGCTGCCGGCTATCGCGGGAAGGTCGCCGAAACGGTGGCGATCAATCCCGCAATGTCGATCAGCGGCGTCGAGTTGATCAACCAATGGTATTACGACCCGGCGTATTTCGCGATCATGTCCAATTGCGCCAACAGTCAGATCGGCGTGTGGTCGGAGAACAGTCCGGATCGGACGGTCGTGGTCGCGGTCTACGGGCAACCGGATGGGGCAGCGGTCCCGCCGTCCAGGCCGTCGTCCGTTGTGCCCGTGCAGGAGAACGTTCCCCTTGATCCTCGACCGGATTACGACGCCACCGACGAGATCGAGTACGCCGTCGACTGGTTTCCGTGGATCCTGCGTGGCGTGAACCCGCCGCCGGGAATACCGCCGGAGTAAGTCGGCAGTCGTCGGATCGGCTTTTCGGGGAATCACATCAGTTTCTTCGCAGCGTCCCAGGTGTCACAGGCGTAACATGAAGCGGCTGGCACTAGGCCGTGGAAAGTGATATCGCCGGTGATATCAACACGTTTCGGGCGTGAGCGTGCATAGAATCGCGCCGACACACCGAGCGTGATGGCATTGTGTGCATTCTCGACACCGCGGTTCCGCCGTGAGCGAAATAGGCGGCTGCTGAGCGGGTTTGGCGCGAAAAGCTGTCGGTGCCCCTTCGTAAAATCGGGGACATGGCATCGAGTACGCGTGAGGAGATCATCGAGGTCTTCAACGCACTCGACGCCGCTGTTGATCGCCTGTGCGACTTGGCGTTCGACGCGTTGACCACCCCGGAGTTCCTGCGCGGTATGGAGCGCCTGGAAAAGGTGCACCGCCGGATGCGCACACCCCAGCACACGTTGATCAACCACCTCAAAACCCAAGCCACCGAAGAAGAACTCGGCGGCAAACTCCCCGCCGCACTGGCCGAGCGGCTGCGCATCACCAAAGCCGAAGCCAACCGGCGCATCGCCGAGGCCGAAGACCTCGGCCAGCGCCGGGCACTGACGGGGGAGCCGTTGGCCCCGACGTTGAGTGCCACCGCGCAGGCCCAGCGCCAGGGCCTGGTCGGGGATGCCCACATCAAGGTGATCCGCGACTTCATCGCCCACCTGCCCAGCACAGTGAATGTCGACACCTGGGAGGCCGCCGAAAAAGACCTGGCCGGCAAAGCGTGTGACTTCCGCCCCGACCAAGTCGCCAAATACGCCCACGAACTCATGGCCCTGCTGCACCCCGACGGCGACTACACCGAAGAAGAACGCGCCCGCAAACGCGGCCTCATCCTGGGCCCCCAACAGTACGACGGCATGTCGCGCATCAGCGGATTGATCACCCCCGAACTACGGGCACTGCTCGAAGCCGCCTGGGCCAAACTCGCCGCCCCCGGCGCCGGCGTCCCGGACGGGGACACCGACACCCGCAGCCAACCCCAACGCAACCACGACGCCACGGTCACCGCCATTCGTGAACTGTTCGCTACCGGGGAGTTGGGCACCCACAACGGCCTACCCGTCAGCATCATCGTCACCACCACCCTCAAAGACCTTGAGGCCGGCACCGGTAGGGCCCGCACCGGCGGCGGCACCCGCATCCCGCTGCCCACCCTGATCGGCTGGGCCGCCACCTCGCACCACTATCTGGCGGTCTTCGACGGCGCCAAGCCGCTGGCGCTGTTCCACGCCAAGCGCTTCGCGAACCTGGCTCAGCGAATGATGTTGCTGGCCAAAGACGGTGGCTGCACCCGCCCCGGCTGCGACACCCCCGGCTACCACGCCGAGGTCCATCACGTCAGCGGCTGGACGAACACCTATGTCACCGACATCCACGACCTCACCCTGGCCTGCGGCATTGATAATCGCCTCGCCGAAAAAGGCTGGACCACCCGCAAGAACGCCAAAAGCGACACCGAGTGGCTACCGCCCGCCCATCTGGATCACGGCCAACCGCGAGTAAACACGTTCCACCACCCGGAGAAACTGTTCGCACCCGACCCCAACGAAGAAGATGACGAACCCGCTTGACCGTCCGCACTAAGTCAGAGCCCTGGGTTTACAGCTCAGGAACGTTGGCGTGCCGTGACTCCACTACGCTCATCGCAACAACTCGCCGCCAATGCGAAGGAGATTCGCCGATGACAAGCATTTCCACCCGCGTGGCTGCAGGCCTGCTTGCCGGTCTGACGACACTCTCCTTGGCCGCGTGCAGCAGCAAGTCGACCATCAAGCCCGAAGGGGCCGCACAATCGGTCGTCGACGTCGTCGTCAAGCGCAGCGGTTTCCGGCCGACGGACGTGAGCTGCCCGTCGGGCGTGGAAGCCAAAGTGGGCCAACAGTTCGACTGTCACTTCACTGGGCCGGAGGGCAAGCCCTACACCGCGCACATGCGAGTCATCAAGGTTGACGGCGAGCAGGTGCTGTACGACGTCGACTCCCGACCTAGTTAGGCAGCCGATCTGCGGTGGCGGCCAACACCTCCCGGCACCCGGTCCACATCCGCGCGATGATGTCGGCGGCGGGCGGAAGATCGTCGATACGTCCGGCCACCTGACCGGTATTTGCCACGCTGGCGTCCATGTCTCCGTCGAAGTAGAGCCGCTGCACCCGTTGCAGCGCCGCACCGCCCTCCTCGAAAGACCGTGCAGCATCCAGCTTTTCAGCGGCAGCTGTCCGGATCACCCGCATCATCCGCCTACCGTCGAGGGGCAGTAGCACTGTACCCGTCTCGTCGGCGCTGACCACCGCCTGCTTGAGGTTGCCGTGCACCGGCGAGTCCGCGGAGGCCAGCAAGCGGGTGCCCATCTGAACCCCGTCAGCGCCCAGCACCAACGCGGCGGCCATCGATCGGGCGTCGCAGATGCCGCCCGCCGCCACGATCGGCACGTTGACATGTGCTGCCACCAACGGCAATAGCACCATCGTCGAGGCTCCGAAGCGGTTCTTGAACCCGCCTCCCTCAACCCCTTCGACCACCACGCCGTCTACGCCGGCGTCGACGGCCTTCCTCGCGGCCGCCAACGTGCCGACCACATGAAAAACAATGATGCCGGCGTCATGCAGTCGGGCGGTGAACAGCCCCGGGTCGCCGGCCGACGTGGTGACGAAGCGAATATGGTTGGCAACCAACAGATCTACGACCGCCGGGTCGCGATTGAAGAGCAGCGCGATGTTGGCTCCGACGGGGCGGTCGGTCAGTTCGTGCACCCGCTGCACATCGGCACGGCCCTGATCCGAGGTGGTCTCGATGATGCCGAGCGCCCCTGCGTTGGACACCGCCGCCGCCAGTTGCGCACCGGCAATGTAGGTCATCGGCGCCTGAATGATCGGGATGTCGATACCCGCCAGCGCACACAACCGGTTGGTCTGATCAATCGGCATGGGGCCCTCCACGTTTGGTGTCGCGCGGGTCGATCAGGTCGCGGAAACCCTCAGCGCGGATCACCGACGCCCCAAGGCCCCGGACCCGCTCGGTCAGCGCTCTGTCTGATGTCACGACCCGGATGTCACTGGGCCGAGGATCGGCTCGGACCAACCGGACGATCTCGTCATCCGCTGAGTTGGCCGCAGCCCTGGGCGCGTACGTCACCTCGATCGTCGACGAGCCGATCGGTGTCGACGGCGGGCGCTCGAACACCACCGTGACGGCTGCCTGCTGAGCGTGAGCCCACCGGTCCAGCCTTTCCGCCAGTACCACCATGGCGCGCTGGCGATCTTTCCACCAGCCGTCCGGACGACTCCCGATCACATTCATCCCGTCGACGATCCACCGCACACCTCACGGTACGACTCTCGATACGGCGAAGCTCAGAACCACCGACGCCGACGGGTGGTCCTGGTGTAGTTCTGGGCGCTCTCTTCCAGAGCCCCCAGCGCGTTGATGATTTCCAGTTGCGACAGGATCATCAGGCCGTTCAGTTGCTTGAGGCGTTCGGGATTGGCGGCAACCGACTCCTCGTCGTCGACGTAGATGAGCAGAAAATCCCGCAGCGCCTGACTGCCCTTCATCCGCTCGGGGACCTTCATCTGCCGCAGCACAGTGGCCATCTCGGGCTCGTCGGTCACAACAGCGCTCCTTCACGTCGAGTGTCACGCGTTAGCGTAGATCCCTCGACGGAAAGAAAGTCAGAGCAGCCGCTGCCCGGCCTGGTCGTCTTCGCCGTCGCGCTGACGCTCATCGTGGTCGTCCGCGGGTGCGGTAGACGACGCCAGACTCGCTTTCGAGACGCCGCCGGATGCGCCGGCGCCACTCATACCGCTGCCCAGCGGGGCCGCGCCGCTCATCGCTGAGGAGCCGGCGTTGGCGACCGCGGACGTCGTCGCCGGCGACGCCGCCTCAGCCGCCAATCCGGCGACCACGGGATTGCTCGCCGCCGCGCCGAGTTCGCTCTGCAACGCCGCGGCACCCAGGCCGCCACCGCCGACGCTGGCCGCGCTTGCCGACCCGAACCGCGACATGGTGGCGGTGCTGAACGCCAGCGCACCCGCCGCCGAATCGTCGGATTCGCCGTACATTCGCGCGATGTCGGTCAACGTGCTCCCGGCCCGCATGAGTTCTTCCTGAGCCGCGGCGTTTGAGGCGAGCATCGTGGCGGCCTCCTGCGCGAACGCCATGACCGCCTGCATCGAGACCTCTTCGCCTCCCGCAGGTATCAGTCCCGACAACACCGACATGGCCGCCGTCGAACCGGCGCTGACGCCCTGGCTGCCCATGTCGACGAGTTGCGAACCGATGTCGCCCGCGGCCGGATCGTGGGACATGGAATCCATTGCCATCTGCGTGCTGCTCCTGTGTTTGTGCGCGGCTACCCGGCGAACCCGCCCGTCCAGCCGCGCTGGACAACACCTCAATTCTAAGGTCCCCGAGGGGGCCCTCGAAGCACTTTCTGACGCGGCCGGACCAACGATGAGCACAATGCGCAAAAGCACGAAATCGTCGCTTACTCCGACTATCGCCCACAACGGCGACACGGCGGCCATCGCGCCCTAGGTTCGCTCTCAACAACGCCGTTCATCACGCGAAATGCGGTCGCAGATCCAGCACCGCAGATACGAGGAGAACACCAGATGCAACCCATGACATTCGACCCGGTGGTCGGCGACATCGGCGCACAAGTGGTGCAGATCGGCATCAGCAGCCTGCAGGCCGGAGAGCACGCGCAGCTGTCGATCACCGGCCTGGCACCTGCCGGCGCCGACGACGTATCAGTGCAGGCCGTGGCCGCTTTCCACCAAGAAGCAGCGTCGATGCTGGAGTTGCACAGAGCCGCTCAGGAAGAACTGGTGCGCACCGGCACGGCTTTCACACAGATCGCGCAGACCTACACCGACGTCGACCGGTCGGCGGCTGATTCCGTGGTTATCAGTGCGCTTCCGATGTCGAATCCGTGGGCTGGCGAATAAACCCGACATTTCCCAAAAACAAGGAGTCACAAATGCGCAGCCATTGCAATTCCGGCGAAACCGTCGACAACGTTATTGATCTCGCTGACCAAGCCATGTTCCTAGGCGAGCAGGCCACCGGAGCCACCGGCCTCCTGCAGTGCGCGTGGGTTTACCACCGCACGATCGACCTCGATGGACTGCGGACGTTCCACCAGCACCTGAGGCACGGACGCCTGCGGCGCAGCATCGAACGCTCGCCGTTGCCGTTCGGGCGCCATCGGTGGGTGACTCCCCGGCACTTCTCGGACATCGAGATCGTGGCGGCCGCCCGGCCACGTGCGGAGTTCGATGCCTGGCTCGTCGAGCAGGCTCACACTCCTCTGGACGCCGAACACGGGCCGCCGTGGCATCTCGCGGTGCTTCCGTTCGCCGAGGGCGGCGCCGGTGTGAGCCTGGTGCTCTCCCATTGCCTGGCCGACGGCTTGGGGTTGTGCGAAGCGCTGGCCGACGCCGCTTCCGGCCGCGACGACGCCATCCGCTGGCCCGCGGCCCGGTCACGCCGGCGCTCGCGGGTGCTGCGCGCCGACATTCGCCAAACGGCCCGCGACCTTCCTGCCTCCGGCCGAGCCGTCGGCGCCGTCGCACGGTTAGCGTGGCGGGAGCGCGGCACCGCCGGGCCGGCGTCAACGGGGCGGCCCGTCAAGGACGAACCGATCGCGATGCCGATGACGACGGTGTTCCTCGATGGCGACGAGTGGGATGCCCGCGCGCAGGCCATCGGCGGCACCACCAACACGCTGTTCGCCGCGGTGGCGGCCCGGCTCGCGCAGCGGGTGGGACGGGTGGCCGCGGACGGTTCACTAGTGCTGGCCATGCCAGTCAACGAGCGCATCCCCGGCGACACCCGGGCAAACGCGGTGACCAATGCCGACATCATCGTCCCGCGGGTGCCTCCGGCGAACGACCTGCGCGAGATGCGGTCGACGATCAAGGAAGCGCTGATCCGCCACAACGAAGTTCCCAACGAGCGATGGGCCCTGATGCCGTTGGTACCCTTCCTGCCGAAACGACTGGTCAAGAAGTTGGTCGGGGTCGCCGCCGGTACCCCGAGCACCGTCGTCACATCCAACGTCGGAGCCATGGACCCCGCGGTCACCCACGCCGACGGCACCCCGGCCGACTGCTTCGCCATGATGTCGTTGTTCCCCGGTGTGACGACATCGATGATGAACAGCACGGGCGGACGACTTGCGTTGGCTTCCGGACGAGTGCACGGTCGACTGTTCATCTCGGTGCTTGCCTACCAACCCGACCGGCTCAATTCGAATGACGTTCTGCGACGAGATGTTCTGAGAACACTGCAGGAGTTCGCCCTGACCGCCAGCTGCGACTGGCCACACCCCGGCCCAGTCGATGAGGCCGCCTAGCATGACGGTGCTGGGCCGGATACTGGTGCGCGCGCCGTGGCTGGTGATCGGCGCCTGGCTCGCTGGGCTCGCCGTGTTGCTCGTGGCGTTCCCACCCCTGACCCAGGTGGTGGAAAGCCGCACGGTACAGCCACTTCCACCGAAGGCGATGGCCGCGGCGGAGCAGATGGCCAGAGATTTCGGCGAATCCGCACAGAACACCCTGGTGGTAGTGCTCACCGACGAGCGCGGCCTACAACCCGCCGACGACGGTGCGTACCGCAAGCTGGCGGCCGTGTTGCGCGACGACACCGCCGACGTCACCGCCGTGCAGGACATGTACAGCGCTCCTGCCCTTCGCCAGGTCATGGTCAGCCCGGATCACAAGGCGTTCTTCCTGGCGGTGACCTTGCGTGCGCCGACCGGCTCACCGCAATCCTCACAGGCCTACCAACGGATTACGCGAATCGCCAGGGAAGCCGGCGCAGGTACTTCGCTGAGCGCCGATGTGACCGGACAGCCCGCCGTGCTCGGCGATCTGTCGATCGTCACCGAGCACGACATGCACCTGATCGAGATCGCCACCGCGTTACTGGTGCTGACCATTCTGTTGGTGATCTACCGGCGTCCCGTCACCGTGCTGCTGCCGCTGGTCACCATTGGGATCTCGGTGGTCTGCGCACAGCGGGTCGTGTCCGGCCTGAGCGAAATCGGCCTGGGAGTTTCGGCGCTCACGATCGTCATGATGACCGCGGTGATCGCCGGCGCCGGAACCGATTACGCCGTCTTTCTCATCAGCCGGTATCACGAGCACCTGCGGTCCGGCATGGACTCCGATGTCGCCGTTACCACTGCGTTGACTTCGATCGGAAAGGTCATCGCCGCCTCGGCAGCCACCGTGGCCGTCACGTTCTTCTCCATGGTCTTCACCCGACTGCCGGCTTTCACGTGTGTCGGCCCGGCTCTTGCGGTTTCGATTGTGGTGTCGTTCGGCGCCGCCGTCACGCTGCTGCCCGCCATCCTGGTGCTGGCAGGCCGGCGAGGATGGGTGGCGTCGCGGCGCCCCCTGACCGACCGGTTGTGGCGACGCTCGGCGGCGCAGATCGTTCGGCGGCCCAAAGTCCATCTCTTGGTGAGCCTTTCGGTTCTCGTCGCGTTGGCCGGCTGCGTGACGCTGCTGCGCCCGACCTTCGACGACCGTTCCCAGCTGCCGGCATCGGCGGAGAGCAACCTCGGCTTCGCAGCCATGGAACGTCACTTCGGCGCGAGCACACTACTGCCGCAGTACATTTACGTGCATTCGCCCCGGGACCTGCGTAACCCGCAAGCGCTGGCCGACCTCGAGCAGATGGCGCAACGGGTGTCTGCACTACCGGACATCGCCGCGGTTCGGGGCATCACACGGCCCGCCGGAGCACCCCTCACCCAGACGGAGCTGAGCTTCCAGGCGGGCGAGGTCGGAACCAGACTGCAGACCGTGTCGACCCAGATCTCGGACCGCAACACCGATCTCACTGCCTTGAGCACCGGCGCTGACGAGCTTGCGAACAATCTGGCCCGGGTCCGTGATCAGGTTCAGGCTGCCGAAGGGCCGGCGACCGCACTCTCGAGCACGCTGAGCCAGGCTCAGCAACAACTCGACGTCGCCGCCGGACTCTTGAGGACGCTGCGCGGACTGATCAATTCCGGGCCTGGTTCCGAGTCGCTCACCGGAGTGCTGGACGCGACCGGTCCGATGCTGGACGCGCTGAACAACAGCGCTCAGTGCGACGCCGACAGCCGCTGCCGCAGCGGACGCCGCCAGCTTGAGCAGCTCGTCACCGCCCACAACAGCGGAACGGCGAAACAGACGGTTCCGGTGCTGCAGCAGTTGCAGGCCGCCCTGGACCGGCTGAGCGCCCTACTGACCCAGGCAACAGGCCCGGTCGGCATCCAGCGCGACATCACCCGACTACAGGACGGCGCCGGCGCGCTGGCCGCCGGCAGCCAGCGCTTGGCCCTGGGCGTGCGCACACTGGTCGACCAGACCAGGCAGATGGGCACGGGGATGAACCAGGCCGCCGATCTGCTGCTGTCGATGAAGCACGATGCCGTACGACCGTCGATGGCCGGCATGTACATCCCGCCTGCAGTGCTGGCCTCGCCGGAATTCAAGAACGCCGCCAGAATGTTCATCTCGCCCGACGGGCATTCGGTGCGCTACCTCGTCGAGTCGAAATTCGCGCCGTTCAGCGCCGCGGCTATGGATCAGGACACCGCGATCCTCAACGCGGCCCGTAGCGAGCAGCACGGCACTTCCCTCGCCGACGCCGCGATCTCGGTGGCCGGCACCACCGCGATGTACGCCACGACACGCAGCTACTACCACGGCGACATCCGGCTGGTCGTCATCGTGACGCTGCTGGTGGTGTTCCTGATCCTGGTCGCGGTATTGCGTGCAGTCGTCGCGCCGCTGTACCTCATTGCCTCCGTGGTGATTTCGTACTTGTCAGCGGTCGGTCTGGGTGTGGTGTTCTTCCAGTTCGTCTGCCACCAACCCCTGTATTGGAATGTGTCGGCGATCGCCTTCATCATGCTGGTCGCGGTGGGCGCCGACTACAACCTGCTGCTGATCACCCGGATCAAGGAAGAGTCGAGCGTCGGTGTCCGCTCCGGCATCATCCGGGCCGTCCGCTCCACCGGGGGAGTGATCACCTCGGCCGGGGTCATCTTCGCCGCTTCGATGTTCGGACTGCTGTTCGGCAGCATTTCGATCATGGTGCAGACCGGGTTCATCATCGGCATGGGCTTGCTGATCGACACGTTCGTGGTGCGTACCGTCACGGTGCCCGCTCTGGCTGCGATCATCGGGAAAGCGAACTGGTGGCCGCGATCAACGCCGTGATCGCGCTGCGGGATCACCCGCGGTGAACTCCTGTTCCGGCCGGCCCGTCGTCCCGTACCGCAAACCAACGCTGACCTCCCCGGTGGTGGCCAGCGACGCCAGGTACCGCTGCGCCGTCGCCCGCGATATTCCAATGGCACCGGCCACCTCGGCCGCCGACATCGGCGCCTCCGACCCGTGTAACGCCTGCAACACCAGTTTCTTGGTCGGCGAGGCCACCGTGGTGGGGGACTGAACCGCAACGACTTTCGGGCGCAGCGCATCCAGCGCCGAGTCCACGTCGGCGGCGCTGAGGTTCGGACCGGAGAGTATCTTCCGGTAGCGCGCGTAGCCCGCAAGCCGCGCCGCCAGTTCGGTAGTCGCGAACGGCTTGACCAGATAGCTGACCGCACCCGCGGCCATGGCGGCCCGGACGGTGTCGGCTTCGGTTGCCGCCGTCAAAACCATGCTGTCACCCCGCAATTCACGGACGAAGTCGATGCCGGATCCGTCGGGCAGGTAGACATCGACGAGTGCCAGGTCCACGGCCGCGGCCCGGCGCGCGGCGGCAAGGGTGTTGGCGGTGGCGACCACTGTGAAACCCGGCATTGCATCGACGATGCCGGCGTGCATGTTGGCGACGCGGAAATCGTCGTCGACTACCAGCACAGTCAGGTCTGTTCCACCCATTGCTCCTCCTCGGTCATCACACCGGGCAGGCGGGCAATGAACTCCGCACCCACCAGTCCCCGTTGCGCGGCGGGGTTACCCGGACTCGACAACCGGAGTTCACCGCCGAGCGCTCGGCTGATCTGGCGCGACAAGGCAAGTCCGATGCCGCGCCCACCGGGTATGCCGGAATCGGGCTTGGTGGTGGTGCCCTCGGTGAACAACTGCTCGACGAACTCGGGTGCGACGCCGTCACCGCTGTCGGCCACAGTGACATGCAAGGTCGAACCCTCCTGCAGGAGTTCGATTTCCACCTCCTTGGTGGAACTCCCACCGGTCCGGGCGGCGTCGATCGCGTTGTCGAGCAGATTGCCCACGACGGTGGTGACATCTACGGGTAGCTCGAGTCTGCCGGACACCCAGGTGTTTTCGCCGATCTTCAGCGTCACGCCGGCTTCCCGGGCGGCCGCGGCCTTGGCCCCCAGAAACGCCTGTAGGTGGTTGTCGTGGATGGCATCGATGCCCGGCAGGGCCGAACCCAGTGGCCCGGATCCGAGCAACTCCTCCAGGTACTGCAGTCCCTCCTCGACGTGCCCGGTGTGTAACAACCCGTTCAACAGGTGCAACCGGTTGGCGAATTCATGACGCTGGGCACGCAAGGCGGTGCTCATCACCTGCACGGCGTCGAGTTGTCTGGTCAATGACTCGACATCGGTGCGGTCGCGTACCACCAGCACGGTGCCCAGCGGGCGGCCTTCGCGCTGCACTTTGCGGGCCGAGACGACGACGGTGCGCTGGCCGACGGTGGCCAGCGCCGGCGCCGAATCGGCAGCATGGAAAACATCGAGAACTCTTGGTGTCAAACCGATTTCGTCGACGCGCCCGCCGAGCTCGGTGCCGATCTCCAGTAACCGGCAGGCTTCGTCGTTGACGAAGGTGATGCATCCGGCCTCATCTGCCGCCAGCACACCTTCACCGATGCCGTGTAACACCGCAGCCTGAGTGCGGACCAGTTCGGCCATCTCGGCCGGCCGCAAGCCCAAGGTCATCCCTCGCCACCGCCGGGCCAGCGCTACCGATCCCACCACGCCGATCAGCAGCGCCGCGCCGCCCAGCGGAGCCAGCACCCGCAGATTCTGGGAGAACTGTTCGTCGAACTCCTTCGTCGAGATGCCGACGCTGACCATGCCCAGCACCCGGTTCGTCCCCGGTTCCACCACCGGCACCTTCGCGACGATCGACCGTCCCAGCGTGCCCGACTGGTGGACCACCTCCTCCTGACCGCTGAGGGCTTTCGAGGGATCGGTGCTGACCCGCAGACCCAATTCGTCGCGCCGGGGATGGGCGAGCCGGATGCCCTGCGTGTTGGTGATGACGACGAACAGCACATGAGTGCGTTGTTCGACGCGGGAGGCCACCGACTGCAGTGGCCCGGTGGCGAGTTCGTTGGTCAGCGCGGGCGGCGCGGTCACGGTCGGGGTCAGCGGGATGTCCTCATAGCGCCCGATGTTGTTCAGCACGGTCGGCGAAGACGCCACGACGCGGGCGATATCCATTGCGTGCACGCCGTATTGCAGGTCCAGCCGATGACGGTTGAACTCGGCGAACAACCCGAAAGCCACAATCAGTGTGAGTGTGACCACGACCAGTTGCAGCAACAGCACCCGGCTGGCAAGCCGCAGGTCAATGCGACCCCGGGTGGGCATGCAGGGACCCTACCACGGGGTATGAGCAGAATGCGCAAAACCGTCAGCAGCATCTGCCGCACATTGCGACGGCAGGGCATGGTTACCATCGGCGCATGCGCGACTCGAAGATCCTGATCACCGGGGTGACCGGACAGGTTGCCACGCCGGTTGCCACCGCACTGGCTGCCGACAACGAAGTCTGGGGCGTCGCCCGATTCACCGACGCCGCGGCGCGTACCGCTCTCGAGCAAGCAGGCGTGCGCTGCGAGACGATCAACCTCGCCGGCGGGGATTTCCGCGGCTTGCCGTCCGACTTCGACTATGTCCTCAACCTCGCGGTCGCCAAGAGCGGCAAGTGGGACAAGGACCTGGCGGCCAACGCCGACGCGGTAGGCCTTCTGATGGCGCACTGTCGTGGCGCACAGGCCTTTCTGCACTGCTCCTCAGCGGCCGTCTACGATCCGCCCGACGATGAAATCCGTTCTGAGAGCAGCGCTCTGGGGGACAACCACAAGCCGTTGTTCCCCACTTACTCGATCTCCAAGATCGCCGGGGAGGCCGTCGCCCGTTCGATGTCGCGCGTGCTGGGAGTACCCACCACGATCGCCCGGCTCAATGTTCCCTACGGCGACAACGGGGGATGGATGTTCTACCACATGGAGATGATGCTCGCTGGGATCCCGATCCCGGTGCCGCCTGGTGATCCGGCTCGCTACAACCCGATCCACCAGGACGACATCATCGCCACCATCCCCAAACTGCTTGCGGCGGGCTCGGTTCCGGCGACGACGGTCAACTGGGCCGGAGACCAGGTGGTCAGCATCCAGGAATGGTGCGCCTACCTCGGCACGCTGATCGGTCGCGAGCCGGTGTTCGACGAGAGCCCGCAGTCGCTGCGCGGCAACCCCGTTGAGGTGAGCCGGCTGCATCAACTCATCGGTACCGGCAGCACTGTCGACTGGCGAGACGGGTTGCGCCGAATGGCCGCCAAGTTCCACCCCGAACTGGTCAGTGCCTGATCTCTGATCGTCACATCACCGCGCCGCCGTTGACGCCGAGCACCTGGCCGGTGATGAAACCCGCCTCGTCCGAGCACAGGAACCCGGCCGCGGCCGCGATGTCGTCGGGAGAACCCATGTGGCCCACCGGTATAAGCTTTGCCAGCTGTTCGGGTGAGCCGAGCCGGCCCGCCGCCTGCGACTGCCGTGACATCGGCGTGTCGATACTCGACGGCGGCACATTGTTGACGGTGATCCCATGCGGCGCATATTCGTTGGCGAGCGACTTGGTGAGCGTGATGACCCCGCCCTTGGCCGCCGCATAGTGAGCCATGCGCGGTGATCCCCGTTGCGCGCTCGACGACGAGATCATCACGATCCGTCCCCACCGGGCGGCAACCATGTCCGGCAACGCGACCTGACAACAGTGGAAGGTTCCGGTCAGGTTGATGTCGATGATCTCGGCCCAGGATTCCACGGTGATGTCCGCGAATGGCGAGAACGCCGCCTTTCCCGCGCTGGTCACCAGCACGGCAACAGGCCCCAATTCCTCTCTCACGGTGGCGAAGGCGCGCTCTACACCGGCGCGGTCCCGCACATCCACCTCGATACCTGTCGCCGCGACGCCCGCGGCTGCCAGATCGGCCGCGACCCGCCGTGCCGCGTCGCCGTTGATGTCCAGTACCGCGACACGGTGGCCGCGCCGGCCCAATTCGTGACACGTCGCCTCACCGATTCCCGACGCGCCGCCGGTCACCACCGCAACGCGGGCAGGCATCAACTGCCTCCCCGATAGACCGATGCGACCCACGGCTGCGTACACAGCCGCTGTTGGGCAACCGCCGGGTCTATCCCGGCGGCCTGCAGCGCGGCGGTCCGTTGCGCCTTGGCCCCGGGCGGATCGTCGTCCTCGCTCAGCGCGCACAGCACATCGCCGTTGCGCACCCAGGCTCGCGACTCATCGCCCGGAGCTCCGGCCGCCTGAGTGTCCAGCACCGCAACGGTCACCAACTTGTCGTCAGCCCAGCGGTACAGGGTCACGGTTCCCGACGCAGCACTGGAATGCGCGTAGTTACCGAAGAAGCCCTCGGCCGTCCGGTAGAAGTGCCGGAAGCCGAACATCTCGCCGGCGTGTACAAACCGGGTGCGTGAGGCGTTCAATCGCCACACCGCCATCGGTTCACCGCCGGTCCCGCCGCGGCCGGTGACCACCAGCAACACCGGCGTTCCACTGCCGTCGACGTCCTGCAGCAGCGGCGCGGCCCCGGTTTGACCCACTTCGGTGGTGGGCTCCTGGAACTGCTGGAGGAGGTTGTCCCGGTTTCGCAGCGTGAACGACCAGGCCGGATCGCTCGACACGTCGAGGGTCAGGTCGTCGATCGCAAGCACACAGCGCACGTGCTGATCCGCGAGCTTCGGTTGCGCGGCAAGATGCAAGGTTTCGCACGCTACCTGTTGTGCCACAACGGAATTAGTGGTGGTAGACGCACTCGGTGCCGACTGCTGCGAACTGGCGCAACCGCCGATACCGATCGTCAGTGCTGCGACCAAAGCCGGCCAGACAACTCGTGCCGGCACCCCGAAACGGCTGATCCCCATCCCGGGAGCCTAACGCCCCTCAAACGACGAATGGTCCCGATGACTCGGGACCATTCGATTGCCTCAGCTCGTCAGAGTCGTTCGGCCTCGGCGCCTTTGTGGTAGCGGGTCAGGAAACCAACCGCCCCAACCGCCGCTGCAGCGCCGATCACAAGCGTGAAGACGATGGTCACCACCATGGTGGGTGCGAACGCGCCGAACGCCGCGGAGATGAAGAGCATCCAGACCAACCGGAAGAGGGAACCGGCGGCCGTCAGCGCCAGGCTGACGCCGATCCACAGGCTCCACTGCCGGTCGACACGGTTGATCTGTTCCTGGATGCCGGCGGGGACGATGTTCATGTGCGGTGTTCCTTTCGTGGCGCGCCGCCTCGGTGGCGTCGTCGTTGCACGAAGTACACAGCCGCCGCACTGCTACCGATCCCAAAAACCTCAGACGCGCTGCAGTTCGATGACCGGAATCACCCGGTCGGTCTTTGACTGGTAACCACCGAATCCCGGCGCCTGCTCGACGATCCGCGGGTACACGGCGTCGCGTTCGTCGTCCGGCAGTTCGCGGGCCCGTACGTCGTAGGCGTCGGTTCCGATTTCGATGTGTGCGACCGGGTTGGCGCGCAGGTTGTGCAGCCAGGCGGGGTCGACGTCGGCGCCGGCGTAGGAGCCGACGATCAGCAATTTCCCGTCGAAGTCGAATGTCATCACCGGGTTGATGCGCTCCTTGCCCGACTTGGCGCCCGTGGTGTGCAGCAGCAACAAGGTGGCCCCTTCGAACGGACCACCGACCTTTCCGCCGTTGGCGCGGAACTCCTCGATAATCTCGGAATTTCCAGAAACATCAGGACGATCAGCCATACTCGGGCACTCCTGTCTGCGGGTGGTTCATCTCAGCTTGAAACATCCGATATTGCTCGGCGCGCCCGGGGCGTTTCCGGACCACCAGCCAACCCGCCGCCAGCAGCAGGAACCACGCCGGGAACCAGGCCAGCGCCAAGGCGGTTTCCCGATCGGTCGACAGCGTCCAGATGACGAATCCGAAGAACGCCAGGATCGCCCAGCACATCACTACGCCGCCCGGCATCCGATAGTGCGAATCGGCGTGCCGCCCGGGATGCCGGCGGCGGTAAACCAGGTAACTGATGACGATCATCGTCCACACGAACATGAACAACAGCGACGCGACCGTGGTGATGACCGTGAAGACACCGATCACCGAGACACCGGAATAGAGCAGCGGAACGGAGATCAACAGCAGGGGAGCGGTCAGCAGGACGGCAGACCCCGGCACACCGGAGCGGTTGAGCCGGCGAAACAACGACGGAGCACTGCCCTCGTCGGCCAGCCCGAACAGCATCCGGCCGGTGGAGAAAACCCCCGAATTCGCCGACGACGCCGCCGAGGTGATCACCACGAAGTTCACCAGTGACGCCGCGGCACCGAGGCCGGCCAGAGCGAACATCGTCACGAACGGAGACTCGCCCCCGGCGAAGTGCCGCCAGGGCACGACGGCCAGGATCGCCAGCAGTGCGCCGATGTAGAAGATCGCCACCCGCATCGGGACGGCGTTGATGGCACGCGGAAGAGTGCGGTGCGGATCAGCGGTCTCCGCCGCGGCGGTGCCGACGAGTTCCACACCCACGAAGGCGAAGAACGCGATCTGGAAGCCACCGACCATTCCC
This sequence comes from Mycobacterium sp. Z3061, assembly GCF_031583025.1. Classification (NCBI taxonomy): domain Bacteria; kingdom Bacillati; phylum Actinomycetota; class Actinomycetes; order Mycobacteriales; family Mycobacteriaceae; genus Mycobacterium; species Mycobacterium pumcae. The sequence continues at coordinate 3,708,727 of NZ_CP134062.1, forward strand.
CTGAAACCGGTCGCGAAGAAGCCGCCGTCCTGCCACAGGTTTTCCAGCGCCGCGCGGTCGCCGTGCGGGGAGACGAAGCCGGTTGCCACCAGGGCGATGCCGACCACGATCAGTCCCAGGATCGCCGCGACCTTGATCAACGAGAACCAGAACTCGATCTCCCCGAAGTTGCGCACACTGAACACGTTGAAGGCCAACACCACCAGCACGGTCACCAGCGCCGGGATCCAGTCGGGAAGGGCGGGCCACCAGTACTTGGAATAGCCGACGATTGCCACGATCTCGGCGATACCGGTGACCACCCAGGCGAACCAGTAGGACCATCCGACGAAGAAACCAGCTGCGGGCCCCAGCAAATCGGCCGCGAAATCGACGAAAGACTTGTAGTTCAGATTCGACAGCAGCAACTCACCCATCGCGCGCAACACGAAGAAGACGAAGAATCCGATGACCGCGTAGACCACCAGGACCGCTGGTCCTGCCTGGGTGATCGTGCGTCCCGACCCCATGAAAAGGCCGGTGCCGATCGCGCCGCCGATGGCGATCAGCTGGATCTGGCGGTTCGAGAGGTCGCGATGCAGGTGCCGGACGGCGGCTGCGTCGTGCTCGTCAGCCGACATCGGGGCGCACCATGGTCACGACCTTAGGTGCAACGTCCCTGCGCTGCCGGTGTTTTCGCGGGATGAGGCCGAGTCAGGGCGGATCAGCCAACAGCCGGCCATCGGGATGTGCGCAATGCTGTTGAAACAGTTGATCATTCATGCTAGGCGAGATACACACCGCCGGACGTGAGCACGTCACCCGCGGCCAGATCGGTCTTCGCGAGCTTGCGGAACAGGATCCCGATATTATCGCCGGTCGCAGCCGTATCAAGCTTCTTGCGGAATGCCTCGATCGCATCGACCCGCACTGACGGCCCGTCGTTGATCCGGACCTCATCGCCGACACTCAGTTGCCCGTACTCGACCCGGCCGGTCGCCACGGTCCCACGTCCCTTGATCGAGAACACATCCTGAACGGTCATGCGGAACATGAGGGCACCGTAATCCATCGGTGCACGAATTCCTACCAGTTGCCCAGCGGATTATCCAACTCACCTTGGCAACAACTGAATTCACGGTCCCGTACGCTGAGCGCGTGAGTTGGTTCGAGCGAGTCAGAAGAGCCGGCGCGGGCCAGCGGGTCACGCGTGCCGACAGGCAACAGGCGGCCGATACGCTGGCCGAGCTCGCCGCGCTCAACGCCGAGCGGGAGCGGCTGCTGCGCGACGGGTTAGCGGGCGTCGCCACCATCGTGGGCATCCGCGAGAACGTCGCGACCACCTCGTTGGGCCGTTGGCACGAACTGGAACTTGACGTTCAACTGTCCGGCCAGGACCCATACCGCGCCACCCGTCGGGTCGCCCTGGAACTTTCGTCTGCGCCGCACATCGCGATCGACGCGCAAGTGCCGATACGCGTCGATCCCCGGGACTATTCCAAGGTTCTCGTCGTCGCGCCGCTCTAGCCCTTACGCGCTGTCCACGGCGAGCCGGGAAAGCAGTACGTCCGCGAGCTGCTCACCGCGGTCCTCCTGCAGGAAGTGCGCCGCGCCCTCGATGCGCACCTGCTCACCCGCGGTGGGGATCAGGTCGCAGAACAACTGGCCCGCCCTGGGATACGGGAAAACCGGGTCGGAATCCGAAAAGGCAACCACCGCAGGCTTATTCCAACGCGACAGCTCATCGCTGACCGCCTGCATCCGGTCCGCGCCCGGCGCATCCTCGGTGATCGGAACGAGCAGGGGGAACTGCGCCGCGCCGGCTTTGGACTCGGCGGTCGGGAAGGGCGCGTCATAAGCCGCGACGACATCCTCGGAGAGCTGCGTCGTGGTCGCGCCCTGTATGACGAACCCGACCGGCAGATCCGGGTTCTTCTCGGCGAAGTTGCGCCACGCCATAAAGCCCTTGGACACATGGCCGGTGAACAGTCCGGTGTTCATGACCATCAGGGCGCCTACCCGGTCGGCGTTCTCGGTTGCCCATCGCAGACCGATCGGACCGCCCCAATCCTGGACGACGACCGTTGCGCCGTGCAGGTCAAGAGCACCCAGGAGTCGGGCAATCATTTCGCTGTGCCGGTCGAAGGTGTACCACCGGCGGTCGGTCGGCTTATCGGAGCGGCCGAAGCCGACCAGGTCGGGCACTATCACCCGATGCCCGGCCGCGACCAGTGGCGGCAGCATCTTGCGGTAGAGGTAGGCCCAACTGGGTTCGCCATGGAAACACACCACCGGCGTGCCCTCGCGAGGACCTTCGTCCAGATAGTGCATCCGCAACCCGTCGACGTCCAGGTAGTTCGGCGCAAAGTCGTAACCCGGCAAGTCCGTGAAACGAGAGTCGGGAGTGCGGAAAACTTCTGGGGTGCTCGGGCTCATTGCCGGGATCTCCGTTCATTCTGCGGGCCGGATCTCAACGTAGATATTTTTGACCGACCAGTCAACTATCAATTACGATCGACCTATGCCGCGTACCTCAGACGCCCGCGACCGGATTGTGTCGACGGCGGCCCGCCTGTTCCTGGAGCGCAGTTACCACGACGTCGGAGTCGAGGAATTGTGCGCTGTGGCCGACGTCCGCAAAGGCAGCTTCTATCACTACTTCTCATCCAAAGCGGATCTGGCGAAAGCGGTCGTCGACCTGCACCTGGCGGTGTTCCAGGCTCGGTTGGCGAGCAGTTCGGGGACGACTGCGGCCGAGCGGCTCTCGGCAATCCCGGAGGCGATCGCCGGTATCCAGTCGGGACTGCACAGTCAGTTCGGCCGGTTCGTGGGATGTCCTTTCGGCAACCTGGCTGCGGAACTGTCAACCACCGACGAGGCGGTGCGCAGCCACCTGGCGGCCCGACTGGCCGCGCTCGAGGAGCATCTCGCGAGCATCTGCCGAGATGCCGCCGCCGACGGCACGCTGCGTGCCGACGTCGACCCGAACCGACTGGCCCATGCCCTGTTCGCGCACTACCAGGGGTTGATCCTGCTCGCGAAACTGCACGGCTCGACCATTGCCGACCTGGCGCCGGCGCTGCACGAATTCATCGCGGGTTACCTGAGCCACCCCGCCGGTGACCGCTCCTAGGTGACCTTCACCATCAACTTGCCGACGTTCTTACCGTCGAACAGCATGTTGATGGCCGTCGGCAGCTGCTCAAAACCTTCGACCACGGTTTCCAGCGGCTTGAGTTTGCCCTCGCCGATCAGGCCGGCGATCTCGCCGATAGCCTCCGGTGCGCGGCCGAAGTGGTCAAGCACGATGAACCCCCGCACCGTGGCGCGCTGAATCAGCAGGTTGCCGAACGCGCGTGGCCCCGGCGGCGGGTCGGCCTCGTTGTAACCGGAGATCAGACCGCAGAGCGCAACGCGCGCATTGATGTTCAGGCGGGCGAAGATCGCGTCCATGATGTCGCCACCGACGTTCTCGAAGTCGACGTCGATGCCGTTGGGAGTGGCCGCGACCAATTGGGCGTGCCAGTCCTGCGCCTTGTGGTCGACGGCCGCGTCGAAGCCGAGTTGCTCGGTCAGCAGCGCACACTTCTCGGGGCCGCCGGCGATCCCGACAACGCGGGCGCCGTCCGCCTTGGCCAGCTGGCCGGCCACTGAACCGACCGCTCCGGCCGCGGCCGACACCACAACCGTCTCGCCCGGCTTGGGCTTACCGATGTCGCGGATGCCGATCCATGCGGTCAGTCCCGTCATGCCCAGCGCACCCATGTAGGCGCTGGGCGAGACGCCCTCGGCGACCTGGACCGGCATCAGTGGGTTCTGATCGGATGCCACCACGTATTCCTGCCAGCCGAGCAGGCCCTGCACGATCTGGCCGACCGGGTAATTGGGGTTGTTCGACGCGACCACTTCGCCGATACCACCCGCGCGCATGACCTCGCCGATTCCGACCGGGGGGAGGTAAGTCGGCGCCTCCGTGATCCACATGCGGTTGGTCGGGTCCAGTGAGATCCAGTCGACGCGGACCAGCGCCTCCCCGTCGGCGATCTCGGGGATCGGCTCCTCGCTGAGTTCGAATGTGCTGGGCCCGATGCGTCCGGTCGGACGTTCGTGCAGGAGAAAGCGGCGGTTTCGGTCAGCCATGAGCGAACCGTACCCCTGTCGGTGGCCGGTGCTATAACGCAGGTATGGCCGGCACCAACCACGTCATCACTCATGTTTCCGATACCGCGCGGTGGACGGCGTTGCACCGGGCGACCGAGTCAGCACGCCCGGACGCGCTCTTCAAGGACCCGCTCGCCGAGCGGCTGGCGGGCGAGCAGGGACACGCCATCGTCGCCCGGGTGCCACGGTCGACGCGCAACGGCTGGTGGCTGGTCGCGCGCACGAAGATCATCGACGACGCCATTCTGCAGGCGATCGGCGACGGTTGTGACCGGGTGCTGAACCTGGCTGCCGGCCTGGACACCCGCCCTTACCGATTGCCGCTGCCGGCCGATCTCACCTGGGTGGAGGCGGACCTGCCACAGCTGCTGGAGGAGAAGACGCGTCTGCTCGCCGACCAGGAACCGCGATGCCGGTTGACCCGGACCGCTGTCGACCTGGCCGACCCGAGTGCTCGCGACACCTTCTTCAACGAAGCGCTGGACGGAGCCACCAAGGCGCTGGTCCTCACCGAAGGACTGCTGATGTATCTCGAAGATGGTGACGTCGCCGCACTTTCGGGCGCACTCAACCGACCCGAGGTGGCCTGGTGGATGCTGGATTTCGCGGGACCCGGCCTCAAGCAGATGATGAACCGGAAGATGGACGGACTGCTGCAGAATGCGCCGTTCAGATTCGCGCCGGAAAATGGGCTTGCGTATTTCGAAAACCTCGGCTGGCAGGTCGTCGAGGCTGAATCGCTCTTCGCCGCCGCCCGCCGTTTCCATCGCTTGCCGATGTTGATGCGCGCCGCCGCCTGGCTACCTCAGCCGGATCCGCGGCGGCCCGGCCGCAAACCGTGGAGCGCGGTCGCGCTGCTGGCTCGGTCAGCCGGTGTTGGCCATATGTGACGCAGGTCATGGCCCGGTTGCGAATTCACGGCAAATTCTCACCTTGGGACACGGTTAGGTCACAGTTTTGCTGGGCATCCTCAGGAACAGAGCGTCAAACCACATGGTTGTAGCTTTTGCGCAGTAATCGGAGAGGAGTTGACAATCGTGGCGAATGAATCAGAGGCGAACGTAATTTATCTCCAATCCCACCCGAAGTGGACGGCAGCACACCGGCGAGAACGTCAGCTCCAAGAGGCGATGCGCCGGCACCCCGCTTATATCGCCAGGCAGCGTGCCGCGGCCATGGGCGGTTCAGTCTCTACCGACCACCGCGGCTTCGGCCGGTACTCCACCGCCGACGCTCCCGCTTGACGTTTTCGCACGACAAACGGTTTATTCAGCTCCTGACCCGATCGCGAATCACCCGCACGCACCGTCACAGCGTGCGGTTGTTTTGCTGCCATATTTTCTGAGCGCGGTCGCCTTATCCTGAAACGGACAATAAGGGGGCCGACATGTCTCAAACACCTGCCACCACGCGGGCCGTCTTCCCGGAGATCAGTTCACGGGCGTGGGAGCATCCGGCCGACCGGACCGCCCTGTCTGCGCTACGCCGGCTCAAGGGGTTCGACCAGATTCTGAAGCTCTTGTCCGGCATGCTGCGCGAGCGCCAACACCGCTTGTTATACCTGGCCAGCGGTGCGCGGGTGGGCCCGCGCCAGTTCGCCGACCTCGATGCGCTGCTCCAGGAGTGCGTCGACGTACTCGATGCACCGGAAAAGCCGGAACTCTTCGTGACGCAGTCACCGATTGCCAATGCCTACACGATCGGCATGGACCAGCCGTTCATCGTCATCACCTCCGGTCTGTATGACCTGATGACCCATGACGAGATGCGCTTCGTGGTAGGGCACGAACTCGGCCACGCGCTGTCCGGCCACGCCGTATACCGCACGATGATGATGCACCTCATGCGGTTGGCGGACTCATTCGGATTCATGCCGATCGGTGGTTGGGCTTTGCGCGCGATCGTGGCGGCGCTGCTGGAATGGCAGCGCAAGTCAGAGTTGTCGGGTGACCGCGCCGGGCTGTTGTGCTGTCAGGATCTGGACACCGCGATACGGGTGGAGATGAAGCTCGCGGGCGGAAGCCGATTGGACAAGCTGGACTCGCAGGCGTTCCTCGCTCAAGCTCGCGAGTACGAACGGTCCGGGGACATGCGCGACGGGGTGCTCAAGCTGCTCAATCTGGAGCTCCAGACTCATCCATTCTCAGTGCTGCGAGCCGCGGCGCTGACGCAGTGGGTGGATACCGGCGGCTACGCCAGGGTGATGTCGGGGGACTACCCGCGACGAGCCGACGACGATGGCGCATCCTTCGTGGACGACCTCAGCGAAGCCGCGCGCCACTACAAGGACGGTTTCGATCAATCCGACGACCCGCTGATCAAGGGCATGCGCGACGGGCTCGGCGGGATCGTCGACGGGGTGGGACGCGCAGCGACGAGCGCGGCCGACTCTCTGGGACGCAAGATCAGCGAGTGGCGCCAGAGACCCGAATAGCTTCCGGCTAGTGCGGCGGGCTGGTGTCGACGTTCGCCGGGTCAGCGACCCAGGCCGCGAAGACGGGAACGCCGGCCCACGGATCGCGCCGGTTCCGACCGGGCCGCTTGCCGACGCTGGCGACCACCGCGTACGGATGCCCGAAGCGCAGCACCGCGGTGCGCGAAAGACCCGTCGGCATCATCGCGCTGCGTAGCGCGACCGCGGTGACCGCGGCCGCCTCGAAACCCCACCGGTTATAGCGAGCGACCGCCGACTGGCGGGCCTGCATGTCCGGTGTCGCCGGCAGCGCTTCGGACAGCGCCCGTCCCAACGCGCCGAACCCAAGTTCCGGATCGGCCGTGAGGTCGTGGTCTGAGGACGCCTGCCAGGCCGGCAGCACCACCCGCACCTGATCCCCACCCGGTCGCCGGTCCTCGGTGATCGTCCAGAACGGACCGTCGCCCAGCGGAAGGTCGGACAGTTTGCGCCGTCGCGGCGTCGAGCCGGTGGTCTGCGAGATATCGTGTGCGGCCGCAAGAACCGACTCGGCGGGGACGCTTTCGCGCGCGATCACCGACGTCACCTGCAGGCAGTCACCGCCGACGGCGGTGTGCACCGCAACAGTGCCCAGCCCTGCGACGTCGGTGAAGTACCCGTCGGCACCGCTGAGCGCCTCGGCGACCTGGGTGCTCCAGGGGGACCGCAACTCGGCGGCTCCGGTGACGTCGTAGGGCCGCAGCCAGGCGATGCGGGTGGCCAGCACGCTGGCCAGCACCGCCGTCATCTCCGAAACGTCCACCGGAAAGCGGTCGATCATGCCGTCGGTGTGGTGGGCCGCCCACGCGTCGGCTTGCGCCTGGGTCGGAACCGGACCAGTTTCCACCGCGGCGGACAGTTCGCCCGGCCAGGCGGGCACGCCCCACACGGCCAGTGCGCTGCGAATGACTTCCGGTGGATCGCTGAGCAACTCGTCCAGTGCCCGTCGCGCACGCTTGACGTCGACGCCCAGCACGTTCTCGAGGTCGTGGCGGACCGATCCGCTGGCCAGCGGTGCGGCCAGAGCGAGTAACAGCCAGGCGCCCAGCGGCGAGGACACCGAGTGCCGACCGGCGTGCAACCGGCAGAAACGCTGGGCGTAACGCGTGATCAGCGGCCCTGGGGCGGCATTCATGCCCGAACTGTAGTAGCTACCAGACCCGCACGTAGTCGACGAGCATCTGCGCGGGATAGTGCCCCGGTCCGGGGTCACCGCCGCCGGAACCGGCGACCGCCAGGTTCAGAATCGGGAAGACCTGGTAGCCGGGGTTGTTGAACGGCCAGTCCGGAAGCGAGTTGGCCGCCACGGTGAAATACGGTTGCGCGCCGTCGGTGTAGTCCTGCCAGAAGCGCATTCCGGCGTCGTCCCACTGGACCCGCCAGGTGTGCCATGCGCTGTCCAGGGCGAGGTTGTGGGTCTTCCACTCCGAGCCGTTGGCTTTTGCGTGGACGGTGGTTGCCGACGGCCAACTGCCGTTGCCGTACCACTCGACGATGTCGATTTCGCCCTGGGCGTCGCTGGACAGCCAGAACGCTGGCCAGGCGCCGGGGGTCAGGCAGTCGAACTTGATGCGGGCTTCCCAGGTGTGTCCGATACCGCCCTGCCACGGGCTGAAGACCTTGCCGCCGTAGTAGGTGGGGCCGTCCTTGGCGGCGCGGATGACAAGGTTCGAGTTTCCGTCGATGAAGACGTTCTGCCGGTCGTCACGGTATTGGCCGACGTGTTCGGGCAGTTCCCAGTAGGTCGGGTCCTTGATCGTCTCCCGAGCCTTGGACACCGTCCATTTCGCCGGATCAGGCGCAGAGCCCGCCGGTCCGTCGAATTCGTCGTGGAATATGTACGGGCCTGTTGCACCGCTGGGAGCTGCCTGGGCCTTCGGAGCGGGGGCCGCCCCGAGAGCGGCCGCACCGGTCATCAGGCCTGTCATCAAGAGCATGCGGCGACGATCAATCTCGAGCATTAGCAAGGCACCCTAGCAGCCACGACGAGGCGCGCGGAAATTCACGACCGGCTATCCGGCTGCGGGCGGCCTGGTCATGAACGTCAGCCGATGCCCGTATGCGGGCGTTTTGCGGCCGTTGCCGGCGTTGAAGAACTGCCCGAACGGCGGAGCCACCGGGGTGTTTCCGGCGACAGCGCCTTCGGCCGCGGCCGGGATCGCGGTGGCGTTGCTGATCGCCGTCGCTCCCTGACCCGTCGCGGTGCCGACCGCGGAGGTCCAACTCGCCGGCACCGACAATCCGCTGAGCGGGACGGCCCTGCCCAAACCTGCGGTCACGCTGCCGACCTTCGTCCCGAGGTTGGCACCGGCCGCGCCCGCGGCCTGGGCCGCACCCGTGGCCGCCTTGGCCGCAGGTGCCAGGTTGTTCATGAAGTTGGTGATGGCAATCGAACCGCTACTGGCCTGGCCGAAGGCCTGCCCCGACTGGAATACCGCGGTGATGGTCGAAACGTAGGGCGACAGGTATTTGCTGTACAGCGGAACGATGTCGTCAAGCGGCGTGTTGGCGATCAGCCACTGGTCGATGGCGGTGCTGTTGATCGGCGTCGACAGGGTCTTGAGCACGTCGGCGACCCTGGGGTTGACCTGCCCGGCCATGTTCATGACGTTGCTGAACACGTTGTTGTACTGACCCTTGAACGCTGCGACGGCCTGGTCGGCGAGCTGGTAGGGATCGGCCACTTCGGCCGGCTCGGGCAACTCCCCGAACTGGGTCGCCGCCGCCGCACTGCCCGCGTAGTTGTACATCGCCGCGGCATCCTGAGCCCAGAACTCCGCGTACAACGCCTCGGTCGCGGCAATCGCCGCGGTGTTCTGCCCGAGGAAATTGGTGGCGACCAGCACCGCCAGCAGGGCACGGTTGGCCGCGATCACGGGGGGCGGGATGGATGCCGCGAACGCGGCCTCGTAGGCGGCAGCGGCGGCGAAGGCCTGGCTTGCCGCCTGTTCGGCTTCCGCGGCACTGCCGTCCAGGAAGCTGACGAAGGGCGTAGCGGCCGTGAGCATCGCCGCCGAAGCCGGACCCAGCCAAGGACCGCTGGTCAGCTCCGAAATCACCAACCGATGACCCGACGCTGCGGCTTGCAGGTCGGCGGCCAGTCCACTCCACGCCGCCGCAGCGGCCAGCATCGGGCCCGCCCCCGGACCGGTATATATGCGGCCCGAATTGACTTCGGGCGGCAAAACGCCGTAGTCGACCATTGTTGCTGCGGCCGTTAACCGGCGGCTGGGGGCTTGGCCATGACAGAGGGCTTGAACCCGTACGTCGGCTGATTGCGGCCATAGCCTCCGTTGACGAACTGCCCGAACGGCGGGGCCATCGGGAAGCTGTTGCCCTCGGCGGCGGCCGGAATCGCGGTGGCAATGCCCGGATTGGTGGTGGCGTGCCACGGCACCCAGTTCGCCGGCGCGGACAGGCCGCCGATCGGGATCGCCTTGCCCAGACCCGCCGCCACGCCGCCGAGGTTGCTGGCGGCGCCGGCCGCGGCCTGGCCCGCGCTGGCCGCGGCAGCACCGGCAGCCGATGCTGCGCCCTCGGCCGCCTTTGCCGCCGAAGCCGCGGGCTTGGCGAAGTTGGCCATGGCGGTCAAACCGTTGCTGACCTGGCCGAAGGACTGCGTCGACTGGATCATCGCCGCCAGGGAGTTGACGTAGGGGGAGAGGTACTTGCTGTAGAGGGCCACCACGTCGTCCAGGGGCGTGTTCGCCACCAGGAACTGGTCGATCGCCGTGCCGTTGATCGGCGAAGACAGCGTCTTCAGCACATCGGAGACCCTGGGGTTGACCTGCGACGCGACATTCATCACGTTGGTGTAGCCCGTGTTGTACTGCGCCTTGAAGACCGCGATGGCCTGGTCGGCCAGTCCGTAGGGGTCGACTACCTCAGCCGGCGCTGGTAGGTCGGCCAGCTTGGTGGCCGCGGCTGCACTGCCGGCGTAGGAGTACATAGCCCCGGAATCCTGAGCCCAGAACTCCGCGTACTGCGCCTCGAGGGTGGAGATCGCCGAACTGTTCTGGCCGAGCAGGTTGGATGCGATCAGTTCCTGTAACAAGGCCCGGTTGGCCGCGATCAACGGCGGAGGAACGCTGGCCGCGAACGCGGTTTCATAGGCGTTCACCGCGGCGGTCGCCTGGCTCGCCGCTTGGGCGGCCTGCTCGGCGCTGTTGTCCAGCCACGCGAGGAACGGGCTGACGCTGGCAGTCAACGACGCCGCAGCCGGCCCCAGCCACGGACCGCTGGTCAGCGCGGTGATCACCGACCGGTGACCCGACGCGGCCTCCTGCAGGTCGGCGGCCAGTCCACTCCATGCCGAGGCGGCGGCAAGCAATGAGCCCGCACCCGGGCCGGCGTAGATCAGCCCGGAATTGATCTCAGGCGGCAACAGGCCGTAGTCAACCATTGGTTTTGTTCCCCTAAGTCTCTAGTGAAAGCTCAGACGGAAGCCGCGTTGGCTGCTTCGGTCGCCGCGTACGAGCCCGCGCTCGTGCCGAGCGTCGCCGCCAATGCAGCCTGGATCTGGGCAGCCTTCGCCTGCAGTTCCTGGAAGCGCGCCGCGTGCGTAGCGAACTGCGCTGCCGTCAGGATCGAAACCTCGTCCGCTGCCGCAGGGACAACACCGGTCGTGGGAACGGCGGCGGCCGCGTTACCCACGTTCAGGGCAGCACCCAGAGACTGCAGATTGCTGGCGGCGGCTGCCAGGTGCTCCGGATAAGTACGTACGAAAGACATAGTTTCCTCCGAACAAGCTGTGGGGTCGGTTCTCACACGTCAATGTGCTGCCGTTATCTCGGTACGGTATTGACCGTGCCATCACCGGTTCAAAGCGGCTAACACCGCTGAATGGACCCTGATCTTGATGTTTAGCCAACATTCACCTTGATTTTTAGTCACACGATCTTCATAGAATCTGCGCAGCATCCGTGCAGTAAGGGGTCGCATAATCGCCGCGCTGACGCCGCGCCGACCGGACGGCTCCGCGCCGGCGGTGGGCAGGCCCTGCCGGGGCGCTCACCCAAATGCTGTAGCCGGCGCCAAAAGATCTGATTGACAGTGTTTTTCGCATACCGACGCCAGCGCTGGCCAACCGACTCGTTCGCGGTACCCACCCGCCTGAACGTTTCCCGACAGCCGATAACGGAGCGCTGAAAATTTCCCGCCACGCGCACGACCCGCCGACAACGACCGCTGGACGGGTCCGGCTATCACGACTATCAAGTCCCACTAAATACTATTGCGCTGGCTAATCATATGAATGTCGCCACCCGGCGATTAAATTCACCGTGAACATATCTCTGCGATGTGGAATAACGGAACCCCAAGGTCTTGGTTCCACCCTAATGCTCAGCATGATTTTTACCCGGATCCCGGCGTCGCCGCAGCCCCGGGCAGCTGCCGGCACGTTCGGATTTGGTGGCCGAGGCGTAGCTCTCGCGTGACCGAACCGCGACGGCGGCGAAGCAGGCTCTTCTCTTATGACGGTGCTGATTGGGCTCGCTCTGATAATGGCCCTGTGCACCGGGTTCCAGCTGGGGCGGCGCAGCGGCTCCCGGCAGCCGTCGTGGCGGAAGCGGACTTCGCGAGTCGCCCTGGGCAGGCTCACCGCCAGCCTGGTCGTGCTGGTGGTAGCCCGCCGGATGCAGCGGATGCTGACTGCGCAACGCGCACTGCCCGCATTCGCAGCTGTTCGCGGTCGTCCCGCACGGCGGCCGCTGCGGCGCAGGTAGCGCTGCTTTTACAGTCTGCCCGCGACGAAGTCCGCGGCCTGGTTCGCCATTCCGGCCTGAATGTAGGCGCTGGCCAGGTGCTGCGGCCAGTTGTCTTTCCAGGTGTTGGGATCGGCCGGGTTGCAAATCGGGTCGGCCCCATGACACAGCTCGATGGTCCGGTCGTTGTACAGCGGGCTGAAGTTGGTGATGGGCCCGACCCACTGGCTTCCGTTACCGAACAGGGCGACCGCGGCAATGTGCTGATCGGTGCCGTCGGGAAGCGGGCTGTCGAATCCGAACGCGGACAGCGGCACCGCCAGTACGACATCGGTGACCGCCGCGCCGAGCGAATAGCCGCCCAGCACCAGGCGGGTGTTGGGGCAGTTGTTCACCATGTATTGGATGTGCCGGCTCATGTCGTTGGCGCCGATGTCGACTTCGGTGTCGGCCGGGTATTTGACGGCGTAGGTGCCCATGCTCCGACCGCCCATCTTCGAGCTGAGCGAGTTGATGAACGCATTGCCGAGCGCGCCGGGGCCCGCCGATTCGAATCGGCCGCGCGCAAAGACGACCTCCACCTGCGGACAGTTGGCCGCACCCGCCACTCCGACCGCCCCCGGAGTACCTGGCGGCAACACCACACCGGCGACGAGCAGCGCGGCACCGGTCGCGATCGCCGCCAGACCGCGTCCTACCGAATTCCGGGTAACTAGTTGGCGCACAGCACATCATGGTAGCGAGTGATCCGCAACCGTGGGTCGCTTACGAAGACAACAAGGCCCATTGGTCCCGAGTTCGAGTCCCCACGATTCAAACGAGGCCCGAGTGCCCGTCTTTGGGTATCGGTATCTACATGGGAACCTCAGCTGCAGAAACGATCACCGCTGCCGAGCTAGGGCGCCGCCTCGACTCACCAGCACCACCACGTGTCGTCGATGTCCGAACTCCTGCCGAGTTCGAGACCGCACATATCACCGGTTCGTACAACGTGCCGCTCGATGTGCTTGACAAACACCGGTCCGCGATAGCCCCGCATCTGCCCGAAGACGTTGTGCTGGTGTGCAAATCGGGGCAGCGAGCCGCCAAGGCCGCACGGCTGCTGCGTGATGCTGGTCAGCCGGCCGCACAGGTGCTTGAAAGCGGCCTGACTGCATGGGAAGGCAACGGGTACGCGGTCGACCGCGGCGAACAGCGATGGGAGCTCGAACGCCAGGTGCGACTCATCGCGGGGTCGATTGTGTTGTCCTCGATCCTGGGGAGTATCGCCCTACCGAGGCTGAAGTGGCTGGCCGCCGCCATCGGTGGAGGACTGACATTTGCGGCCGTCACCGACACCTGCGCGATGGCCACGGGCCTCGCGAAACTCCCGTACAACCGTGGCGCTGAGTCCGACGTCGAGACCATCGTTTCGGCGTTACGCACCGACCGGTAGCGCCTCACTGGCGTCATCACTGCGAGGTCAAGCCGAGTTCTTCAGCGGCGCTGTAATTGTCGTCGACCAACACCGCCGTGCGCCCGTACTTGTCCAGGATCGAGGCCGCTACCGAAGCCCGGTATCCGCTGGCGCAGTGCACCCAGATCTCGCGGTCGGGCAACTCGTGCAGGCGACGTGTCAGTTCATGGATCGGAACGTTGAGCGCTTTGAGCACGTGACCGTCCCGGAATTCGTCCTCTCGCCGCACGTCGAGGACGGCCACCTGTGCACGGTCGATTTCCGCTGCCAGCGCCGCGAAGTCGGCGACCCGATAGGAGCTCAGCCCGGACTCCGTGGCGAGCTTGTCGATGTCGCCGCTTGCCGCGCCGCGTACGTCGTCGACACCGATACGCACCAATTCCCTTCTTGCGGTCGCGATCTGGTCGGCATCATCTCCGATGAGGGTCAACGGCTCGCCCCATGCGTAGAGCCAGCCGAGGTAGGTGATGAAGGAATCCGACAACTCGAAACCGTAGGACCCTCCCAGATGGCCCGCCGCGAAAGCGGTGCGGGACCGTAAGTCGATCACCCACTCTCCCGCATCGATGCGGCGCTTGAGTTCAACCGGGTCCACCGGCGCCGGGGCCGACAGATCCAGGGGCGCGGGGCCGTCACGGTTGACCACGCCCATGTGCTCGTAGTAGGCGGGATAGGCGGACAGCGAGGCGAGCAACTCGTCGACGAACGTTTGCTCATCCTGCGTCAGGGCCGGATTGGACGCTCGCTGCTCACCCAACGTCGACGCATCGCGGCCCTGACCGCCGGCCGCACAGAAGCTGCCGAAACCATGAGTGGGATAGACCTGCGCCTCGTCGGGAAGTTCGTCGGCCAGGCGGCGCACCGAGCGGAACTGATCGATGGACAGCCCGTGGGTATGTTCCGCACCGAGCAGATCCGTGCGTCCGGTGGTGTCGAAAAGCATTGAACCACCGGTAAACACACCCACCACGTGCCCGGATTCATCGCTGAGCGCGTAGCTCACGTGCTCCAGCGTGTGCCCCGGGGTGTGGATGACTTGGAGACGGAAGCCGCCGGCTTCGATGACATCTCCGTCTTCCACCCGGCGAGCCGGATACCCGACGTCGTCACCCTGGGGAATCACATACTGGGCACCCGTCGAACGGGACAGTTCCAACCCGCCCGTCACATAGTCGTTGTGCAGGTGCGTCTCGAGGACATGGGTGATGCGTGTGGCACGCTCACCGAGCAGCTGCGTCACCCGGTCGATGTCCCGCTGGGGATCGATGACCACCACTGCATGGTCGTCGGCCACCACATAACTGCGGTCGCCCAGACTCGACGTCTCGATAATTTGCACACGGACACCCATGCCCACCAGTTACCCCGTTCGACTGCCCAGCGGGACATCCCGATCATCGGCAGCCCCGCCAGCTGGGGCCAAAATTGAATTCTCGACGATCGCAAACGCGCGGTTGCTACCATCGCGCCGTGCCCGAATCTGCTACACCCCGCGGACCTCGTCACCTGTCACGGCGCGCAGCGTTCGGCTACGCCCTCGCGCCGGTGTTGCTCGGAGCGCTCGCGGCAACTGCCGAGGCGCCTCGAGCGTCAGCCGCCGGTGGTCAACTGATCGACTTCGCACTGCAGCGAATCCCGCCGGAAGAGATCAAAGCGGCCGGCTACGACGGCGTGGTGAACTACGTGTCCGAGTCACGGCCGGGCATGAACTTCGAAGCGAAGCCGATCACCCGTCAGTACGCCGACGCGCTGCGCGCTGCGGGTCTGCATATCGTCAGCAACTTTCAGTACGGCAAGCCAGGCGGATCCGCGCCGTCGGACTTCACCCGCGGTTACGACGGCGGGGTGGCCGATGCGCAAACAGCGCTGTCGCTACACAACGCGGCCGGTGGAAGCGCCTCGGCCCCGATCTTCTTCAGCGTGGACGACAACATCGACCAGGGCACCTGGAACAGCCTTGCGCTGCCGTGGTTTCGGGGAATCAACTCGGTGCTCGGCGTGGGCCGCACGGGGATTTACGGGCATTCCCGCGCATGTTCCTGGGCGGTCAGCGACAACGTGATCGGGCAGTCGACCACGCCCGGTCACCGGTGGGCCTGGCAGACCAGGTCCTGGTCCAACGGGGATCGCGAACCGGCAGCGGTGCTGTACCAGGGCGTGGTCAACGGTCCGCTGCTCGCGGGTGTGCAGATTGACATCGATGATGTCCTCGCAGCCGATTACGGGCAATGGGATCTCGCCCGCTAACCGCACTGATCGGCTCGGTCGGCATCATCGCGCTGTCGGCCTGCGGTCCGGTGACTCCGCCGACCAAGGCGTCGCCGCAGTCGCAGGGGAGTACCAGCGCCGCATCCAGCACCATCCCCGCGGCGCAGTCGAACACCACATCGACGAGGACCGGCCGTGCGGGCGTTTACGGCGATCCCGCGGCGGCCGCCAAATACTGGCAACAGCAGTCTCTGGAAGACAATTGTGGGCTGGTTTCGGTGGCCGACGTGGTGGGAGAGATCACCGGGCACGCGCCGACCGAACAGCAGGTGATCGCCTTGGCGGTGAACACCCCGTCCGGGACCAACCCCGGTCCCATCTACGCGCCGGTGAACGACCCGAGCCACGCGAACGGGACGGGTGGCATCGAGATGGCTGACGAAGTGGTGCTGCTCGAGCGCTACGGCGTCAAGTCGGTGATGACCGACGCCACAACGCATCCCGATCAGACCGGGCTGCCCGCGCTGGAGCGGTACCTCACCGAAAACCGCAAAATCATTGCGTGGGTGAATTCCGCCGTCATCTGGAACACCAGCGACCAGCGCACCGCCGCCGATCACTTCCTCGTAGTCACCGGTATCGACACCAACGCCGAAGTCGTTCACCTCAATGACCCCGGGGCCGACCATGCGGACGAACGCGTCTCGATCGCGACCTTCACCGCAGCGTGGCAGACCGGGGGAGACTCGATCGTGGTGACTGCAGCTGCTTGAAGGGCCACCTAAGCGACGAACACCCCGCGAGCGCCTGGCTCGCGGGGTGTCGTCGGACCGAAGCGGACTACTTCAAGTCGAACCGGTCGTTGTTCATCACCTTGACCCAGGCCGCGACGAAGTCCTCGACGAACTTCCCGTGGTTGTCATCCTGGGCGTACACCTCGGCGAGCGCGCGTAGCACCGAATTCGAGCCGAACACAAGGTCATTCGCGGTCGCGGTCCACTTGAGCTCACCGGTTGCCCGGTCGTGGCCCTCGTAGACGTTCTCGGAGTTCTTCGACGGCTTCCACTCGGTGCCCATGTCGAGCAGGTTGACGAAGAAGTCGTTCGTCAACACACCGGTCTTGTCGGTGAACACACCGTGCTTACTGCCGCCGTGATTGGCACCGATGGCGCGCAGACCGCCGATGAGCACCGTCAACTCGGGCCCGGACACGCCCAGCATGTAGGCCCGGTCGAGCAGCAACTGCTCGAGCGGGGCCTTCTCGCCCGGACGGAAGTAGTTGCGGAAACCGTCTGCCCGAGGCTCGAGTACCGCGAACGACTCCACGTCGGTGTGCTCCTGAGTGGCGTCAGTACGGCCCGGTGCGAAGTGCACCGAGATCTCATACCCGGCGTCCTTGGCCGCCTTCTCCACGGCCGCGGAGCCGGCCAGCACGATCAGGTCGGCCAGCGAGACCTTCTTGCCGCCGGAAGCGGACGCGTTGAAGTCCTGCTGGATCTGGGTGAGAACCGGCAGCACCTTGTCCAGTTCGGACGGCTCGTTGACCTCCCAGTTCTTCTGCGGTTCCAGTCGCAGCCGGGCCCCGTTGGCGCCGCCACGCTTGTCGGTGTTGCGGTAGCTCGCCGCTGACGACCATGCCGTCTTCACCAGCTGTTGAACCGACAACCCCGACCCGAGCACCTTGGCCTTCAGGGACGCGATGTCGCTCTCGTCGACCAATTCGTGGTCGACTGCCGGCACCGGGTCCTGCCACAGTTGCGGCTCGGGAATCCACGGGCCGCGGTAACGGCTGATGGGTCCCATGTCGCGGTGCAGCAACTTGTACCAGGCCTTGGCGAACGCCTCGGACAATTCCTCGGGGTGCTCCAGCCAGCGCTGCGTGATCTGCCGATAGATCGGGTCCTCGCGCAGCGACACGTCGGTGACCAGCATCGTGGGGTTGCGGCCCGGTCCACCGAACGGGTCGGGAATCGTGCCCGCGCCGGCCCCGTCCTTCGCGGTGAACTGCCACGCTCCGCCCGGGCTCTTGGTCAGCTCCCACTCGTAGCCGTACAGCGTCTCCAGGAAGGTGTTGTCCCACTTCGTCGGAGTCGGCGTCCACACCACTTCCAGGCCACTGGTGATGGCGTCCTTGCCGCTGCCGGTGCCGAATGTGCTCTTCCAGCCCAACCCCTGCTGTTCGATCGGGGCTCCCTCCGGCTCAGGGCCCACCGGGTCGGCACTGGCACCGTGGGTCTTGCCGAAACTGTGGCCGCCCACGATGAGTGCGGCGGTCTCCTCGTCGTTCATCGCCATCCGGCCGAACGTCTCCCGGATGTCGCGCGCCGCCGCGACCGGGTCCGGCTTGCCTTCTGGCCCTTCGGGATTGACGTAGATCAGCCCCATCGTCGTGGCGCCGTAGGGCTGTGCGAGGTCACGCTCACCCGAGTAGCGCTTGTTGGTGCCCAGCCATTCGTCTTCCTCGCCGAAAAGGACTTCCTCCGGCTCCCATACGTCCTCCCGGCCGAAGGCGAAGCCGAACGTCTGGAACCCCATGTCCTCCAAGGCGACGTTGCCGGCCAGCACCAGCAGGTCGGCCCAGGAGATCTTGTTCCCGTGCTTCTTCTTGACCGGCCACAGCAACCGGCGCGCCTTGTCCAGGCTGGCGTTGTCCGGCCAGCTGTTGAGCGGCGCGAACCGCTGCAAGCCCTGTCCGGCGCCGCCGCGGCCGTCGAAGATGCGGTAGGTGCCGGCCGCGTGCCAGCTCATGCGGATGAAGAAGCCCCCGTAGTGGCCGTAGTCGGCCGGCCACCAGTCCTGCGACGTCGTCATCACCGAGACCAGGTCGGCCTTGAGCGCGTCGACGTCGAGCTTGGCGAACTCGGCCGCGTAGTCGAAATCGTCGCCCAGCGGGTTGGCCTGCGGCGAGTGCGGGTGCAGCCTCGACACATCGACCTGGTTGGGCCACCAGTCCTGGTTGGTTCGCGGCGCGTCTGACTTCGGGGTGGGCGACGGGATGGCCGGGTTCTCGCTCTCACTCTTGCTCGCCGAGTCGTTGGCGTGAGGAGGTCGGCTATCGGATGTATCGGATGACACAGCATTCCTTCCGGGTTATCTGAAACGGGCTGTGATCACGGTTGTGATCAGGAATCAGTACTCGAGCAGTCGGGGCAGAAGCCCCAATAGATGACTTCGGCCTCATCGAGGACGAACCCATCCAAGACGTTGCCGTCGTCCGACGGCGTCAGACACGGCGTATCGCCGACGGCACAATCGACGTCTGCGATGATCCCGCAGGATCTGCACACGACGTGATGATGGTTGTCGCCGACGCGTGATTCATATCGCGCGACCAGGCCGGAAGGCTGAATGCGCCGCACCAGGCCGGCCGCGGTCAGCGCATTGAGCACGTCGTACACGGCTTGTCGGGACACGTCGGGCAATCCAAGCCGCACTGCGGAGAAGATCGTGTCGGTGTCGGCGTGCGGATGAGCATGAACAGCTTCCATTACTGCGATCCGTGGCCGCGTTACCCGCAAATCGGCCGTTCGCAACTGCTCGGCGTGGTCCGAGGACACATGCTCATACTCCGCACTTATCTGGAGTCAGTCAAGACTCTGCGGCATCGAATGCGACGCAGCACAGGTATTTTTGAGACCCGCGGCCGACATGCGGGCGGCCCCTCGACTTCGCAGAGGTCCATGGATACCCAACATGTCCGTTGGACGCCGTCGGGCGTCCGGTTGCGTCTGCACCGATGTCACGACGGCGATGTGAATTGGCTCTTCCTGCCGGGCGGCCCGGGCATCGGCTCGGAATCCCTGCGGGAACTCGTCGACGCCGTGGCCGTGCCCGGATGCTCTTGGCTCGTCGACCTGCCCGGCGACGGTTCCAACACCAACGCTCCCGGCGCGCCGGCTGATCCTTACCGCCTGTGGCCAGAGGTGTCACTCGAAGCGGCTCAGGCTGTCGACCGTCCGGTCTATGTCGGACATTCCACCGGCGGCGAATATCTGCTGGCGACGGCCGCGCTGGACGGGATGCTCGAAGGCATCGTCCTGATCAGCACCGCTCCTGACGCGTCGTGGATGCCGGCCTACGAAGAGATGACCATCAACAACCCGTTGCCTGGCGTCGCAGAGGCCACCGCCCGTTACGACGCGGATCCCACCAACGAGAACCTGCGCGAACTCGCCGTGCAATCCGCGCCGTGGAATTTTCCGGCCAGTAGCCTCGCCACGGGTGCCGAATTACTGCGAAGAATGCCCTACAACGTAAGGGCCGCGCAGTGGTCGGACCGTCATTTCGACCGTGACTACGAATTGGCTTGGTGGCCAACCACATTGCCGACTCTGATCGTGAGCGGCTCAGCAGACAGGATCGTCACGCAGACGCTCTGGCAGCCCGACCGCTTTCACACTCACAACGTGATCTGGAGTGTCATACCCGAGGCGGGCCACTTTCCGTGGATAGAGCGACCCGACGCGGTACGGGACGCCTTTGCCCAACTCGCGCAACGCATCGGCATCAACCGGTCACCGAGCGCTCCAGACTGACCAGCGAGGCGCCCAGATAATCCTCGGGGAAAGGCGGCATACCGCCGATCTGTTCCCGGAACTCCGGTGACGTGGCTGCCCAGTCATAGGTGAGCGTGACGTCAGTGCGGTCGCCGTTCGGAGCCAGTTCGTAGCGCCAGAACCAGCCGCCCGCAGCATGATTGCCTGCGTCGTCGAGCCGGCCCGGCATCCAGGCGATGGCGTGGTCCTTCTCGAACTCGGTAACCAGGTTGTAGGTGACGTAGTCGCCGCCGGCGGCCTCGAGATACATGTTCATGCTGAAGATCTGGCCGATACCGGTGATCGGTTGGGCGTCGACGGCGTCGCGAACCCAGTCGGTGGGCTCGGTTTCGCGATGACGGCTCGGGTCGGCCAACATCGCGAAAATCGTCGTCGGCGGGGCCGCAATGGTTCGGCTGACCGTGAAGCATTCGCTATTCATCGTCGTCCTCCGATCCGTAGGCGCGCGCGATATCGGGCGAGCCGGACCACCCGGAGTAGGTGGGCCGTGACGGCCACCCTGGCGGCGAATCGAGCCATTCCTCCTGCCTCCCCCAGGGCAGGATGTCGATCAGCGCGAAAGTATGGCTGAGCTGCTCGGTTCCGCGGCCATTAGTGTGCCAGGTGCGGTAGACGCTGTCACCATCGCGCAGGAACACGTTGACAGCGAAGCCGCCGCCCGGCGGAGCGTCCATGTCAGCCCCGAACGAGCTGTCCGAAGACGAGTACCACTGCATCTGGTTGCCGACCTTGCGCCGGTACGCGAGCGCCTCGTCGATCGGTCCGTTGGTGACGATCACGAAGCGGGCGTCGTAGTTGTCGAGGAACTCGAGCCGGGTGAACTGCGAGGTGAACCCGGTGCAGCCGGCGCACTGCCACTCCGCTCCGGGCGACCACATGTGGTGGTAGACGATGAGCTGAGAGCGGCTGCCGAACATTTCGGCCAGGCGGACCGGGCCGTCGGCGCCGATCAGCGTGTAGTCGGGCAACCGCACCATCGGCAGGCGGCGCCGCTGGGCGGCGATCGCATCCAGTTCCCGGGTCGCGGCTTTCTCGCGCTTGCGCAGCTCGTCGAGCTCCGCGCGCCAGGTCTGCTGATCGACGATCGGCGGCTTTGCTTCAAGCATTGGGTCCACCTTCTTCTGTGATGTGTCCGGTCTCTGGGTATGACCCGCGACGGTCCCGAAACTCACCGCCGGAGTCCGGTGTGACGGGAGCAGTGTTTTCCCGTGCCGCCGACGGGGAACTAGTCACCCGCCGGCGTATCTCATGCCGGACTCCCGTCTGAGCTCAGGCGCCACGAAAGGCAACACCCGCTTGTCCCAGGAACTCAAGCCGCACTTTGACGATGTGCAGGCACATTACGACCTGTCCGACGATTTCTTCCGGCTGTTTCTGGACCCGACCCAGACATACAGCTGCGCCTACTTCGAGCGCGACGACATGACGCTGGAACAGGCGCAGATCGCCAAGATCGACCTGTCGCTGGGCAAGCTGGGCCTGCAACCCGGAATGACGCTGCTGGACGTCGGCTGCGGCTGGGGCGCGACCATGCGCAGGGCCATCGAGAAATACGACGTCAACGTCGTCGGCCTGACTCTGTCCAAGAACCAGGCCGCGCACGTGCAGCAGACATTCGACGAAATGGACACGGCACGCAGCCGTCGCGTGCTGCTGCAAGGCTGGGAACAGTTCACCGAGCCGGTGGACCGCATTGTGTCGATCGGCGCGTTCGAGCACTTCGGCCGCGATCGCTACCAGGATTTCTTTTCGCTGGCTTACAAACTGCTGCCGGCCGACGGTGTGATGCTGCTGCACACCATCACCGGATTGACTCGCCAGCAACTGAGCGAGACTGGTCTGCCCATCTCCATGAATCACATCCGGTTCGTGAAATTCATTCTCACTGAGATCTTCCCGGGCGGCCAGTTGCCGGATACGGATATGGTGGCGGGGTTCTCGGAAGCGGCCGGTTTCACGCTGACCAGGCGTCAGTCGTTGCAGCAGCACTACGCGATGACCCTCGATCGGTGGGCCGCAGCGCTCGGGGCAAGGCGCGACGAAGCCGTGGCAATTCAGTCCCAAGAGGTCTATGACCGATATATGAAATACCTGACCGGCTGCGCCGATCATTTCCGCACCGGGTATATAGACGTCAATCAGTTCACCCTGGAAAAATAGGCCCCTGCCCGGTTCGCTTGCTCGGTTTCGCGGTGTGCAATTAGACCCGTGTTTGGGAATGCGCGCTGCGGTGTATAGATAGCTACGTCGTACAGATAGCTATGTCTCCGACCTCAGAAAGGGCTAGTTCAATGAAACCCCTCGCACCTGCCGCAATTGTCATCGCGGCGTTGATGTTCAGCGGCTGTTCGGCTTCAAAGGTCATCAATACCGGTGGCGACACCAAGTGCAAAGACTTCACCACGCAGGACGAGAAGAAGCAGAGCGAAGAAGTCAGCAAGATGCTGAAGGACAAGAACGGCGCTGAGCCCAGCTCACTGGAGATCAACGCAACCCGCCTCTCGGCGCAGACGTACTGCCAGACGCTGGGCAAGCCGGACAGCAAGATCTCCGAGGCCCCGCACGGCTGACCGGGTGGTCCTGCTGGCCGGCCGGACGGCTGTCCAGCAGGACCCGGTCCCGCGGCAATCCAGCAAGGACCCCGACCGGGTTGTCGGCGACACTTCAGCGCCCGATAAGTTCAGCGGATGAGCGATGACGACACGGGTTCCACCGCGCGTCTGTTCGCGCTTGCCGAGCAGGTGCGGGGCTTCATGCCGAGCGACGAAGGGCAGGCGCTGTACGACGCCGCGCTGCGTTATCTGGACGGCGGCGTCGGCGTGGAGATCGGCACGTATTGCGGCAAGTCAGCGCTGCTGCTCGGTGCAGCTGCGCAGCGGAGCGGCAGCGTGCTCTACACGATCGATCATCATCATGGGTCCGAAGAGCATCAGGCCGGCTGGGAGTTCCACGACTCGTCGCTGGTCGACGAGGTGACCGGGCTTTTCGATACACTGCCGACGTTCCGCCGCACGCTGGACGCCGCCGCCCTCGACGACCACGTCGTGGCCATCGTCGGCAGGTCACCGGTCGTTGCCCGGGGATGGCGCTCGCCGGTGCAGTTCCTCTTCATCGACGGTGGCCACACCGAGGCCGCCGCTGCCCGCGACTTCGAGGGCTGGGCGAAGTGGGTGGTCCCGGGCGGGGGCCTGATCATTCACGATGTGTTTCCCGACCCCAACGACGGGGGTCGCGCCCCATACCAGATCTATTGTCGCGCACTAGCTTCCGGTCAGTTCCGGGAAGTCGGGGCGACTGGTTCGCTGCGGGTGCTGGAACGCACCGGCGGCCGGACCGGAGAGCCGGTCGAGACTTAGCGGCCAGGCCCAGCCGTAACGCACTCGCAGTCGAAGTCGGTCTGCAGACCCACCGGAAGCGCGTGCCCCCGGAATATCCCGCTGCCCGGCGTCGTGCCCGACAACGCGTCGGCGGCCAGGATCATCGCCGCGCCCGTCCACGTGGTGCGCTCCTCCGGCCAGCGCTTACCGTCGGCGAAAACCAAACCGGTCCAATAGGACCCGTCTCTTTCACGCAGGTGCTGCATCGCTCCGAACTGCCGGTGCGCCGCTGACCGGTGACCGATGGCGTCCAATGCCAGCACCAGTTCGCACGTTTCGGCTCCGGTGACCCAGGGCCGGTCGACCACACAACGAATGCCCAGATCACCCACCACGAATTCGTCCCAACGTTGCCGGATTCGTGCCGCGGCGGCCGGACCGCGCAACGCACTCCCGAGGATCGGGTAGTACCAATCCATCGAGTAGCGGTCTTTTTCGGTGAACGCCTCGGGATGGGCGGCGATCGCGTGACCCAACCGGCCCAACGCCAGTTCCCATTCCGGCTGGGGTTCCCCGATCATTGCGGCGAGCGCCAGCGCGCACCGGATGCTGTGGAATATGCTGGCGCAACCGGTCAGCAGCGCCTCCGGTAGCGGCCCGGCTTGGCTTCGGGCCCAACAAATTTCACCGTAACCGACTTGCAGGTCGATGACGAAGTCGATCGCCTTCTGCACTACCGGCCACATCACGGCGGCGAACCTCTGGTCGCCGGTGATGAGCACGTGGTGCCAGACACCGGTCGCGATGTAAGCGCAGAAGTTGCTGTCGCTGTTGGCGTCTTCGACGACGCCCGCGCGAATCTGGATCGGCCAGGAGCCGTCCGGGCGCTGCATGCGACGGCACCAGTCGAAGGCGGCGCGCGCCGGGTCCAACAGACCCGCCGCCGTCAGAGCCATGGCGTTTTCCACGTGATCCCACGGATCGGTGTGTCCCCCGGAAAACCAGGGGATCGCCCCCGATGGTTCTTGGGCGGCCGCTATGGACATCGCAGTCTGCCGGCACTGCTCGGGGGTCAGCACGCCGGCGACACCCGGCGCGTTGTCATCCCGATGCAACTGAATACCTCTGCGCTGGACTGGTCTGAGCCGACTCGGGCTTGGTGAAGTACATGGCGACGCTCTTGCCCACCAGCGGATTCAGGGCGTGCTCGGCAAGCTGAGTGATCTTCGGCCGTTGCATCAGATCCCACACCAGCAACTTATGGTAGGCGCTGACCGCAGGGTGGTCGTTGTTCGACGGTCCCACAGCGCATTTGAGCCACCAGAACGGCGAGTGCAGGGCGTGGGCGTGGTGAGTATGCGTCAATTCCATTCCGCGACCGGCGATCTTGTCACGCAGTGCACTGGCCCGGTAAATCCTCACGTGGCCGCCCTCATTGCTGTGGTACTCCTCGGACAGCAACCAGCAGACGCGCTCCGGCAGCCACCGCGGCACGCTGACCGCCAGGGTGCCACCGACTTTGAGCACCCGGATCAGTTCGGCGATGGCGGCATCGTCCTCGGGTATGTGCTCGAGGATCTCCGACGCGATCACGCAGTCGAAAGTCTGGTCAGCGTAGGGCAGATTGAGCGCGTCGCCACGAACCACTTTCGCGGAGGCCGACAGCGGCGCCTCCCCGGTCTCGGCCATTGCACGCAGCAAGGTGTCCACCGACCGGAGTTCGGCGGCGTCCTGGTCGAACGCGACGACATCCGCACCTCGCCGATAGGCTTCGAAGGCGTGCCGGCCGGCGCCACAACCCACGTCGATAACCTTGGCGGCAGGTCCGATCCCGAGCCGCTCGAAATCGACCGTCAGCATCGCGGCCCGCCCTCGGCGGCTCGTCGTTCAATCGCCCGTTGGTAGATCCGCACGGTTTGAGCGGCCACCGCGTCCCAGCTGAACACGTTGACCGCCCGATTGCGCCCGGCCTCGCCCAGGCTGCGGCGCCGCTCCGGCGAATCCAGGAGCTTGCCGATCGCATGTGTGAGGGCATCGACGTCGGCGGGCGCCACCAGCTCGGCGCAAGCACCGTCTGTCCCGAGTACTTCGGGCAGCGCACCGACACGGCTGGCGACGATCGGGGTCCCGCTCGCCATTGCTTCCACAGCGGGTAATGAAAAGCCTTCGTAGAGAGAAGGAATGCACGCGACTTCGGCCGAGGCGAACAGGGCGGCGAGCTCAGCGTCGGGCAGGCCGCTGGCGATGTGGACGATGTCCGAGATCCCCAACTCGGCGATGAGCTTGTGGGTCGGACCGTTGGTTTCCACCTTGGCGACCAACCGCAACTCGAGGTCGCGGCTGGTGCGCAGTTTGGCGACGGCGTGCAACAAGGTGCTGACGCCCTTGAGGGGGGTGTCCGCGCTGGCGATCGCCATCACCCGGCCGGGTCGCCGCGGTGACGAAGCCGGCCTGAACAGTTCGGTATTGACCCCCAACGGCACCACATGCAGTTGATCGGGGGAGACGCCGAAGTCCGCGACGATGTCGGTGGCCGACGACGACGACACGGTCAGCAGGTCGGGGATCTGCCGGGCCACCTGCTTCTGCATGCTGGAGAACCCATACCACCTGTGTACCAACGGCTTTCGCCACCATCGGGCGGCAGCGAGATCGAGTGACCGGTCACGCGTGATCGGGTGGTGCACGGTGGCCACGACCGGCATGCCGGAACCGGCGATGGTGAGCAGTCCCGATCCCAGGCTCTGATTGTCGTGCACGACGTCGAAGTCGGCCTTCCGGTCCGCCAGTAACCGCGCCACCCGCAGCGTGAAGGTTCTGGGTTCGGGGAACCCGGCCGTCCACATGGTGGCCAACTCGAGCAGGTCGATCGAGTCACGAATCTCGCTCGGCCGGGGCACCCGGAATGGGTCCGGCTCGCGGTACAGGTCGAGGCTCGGAACCTTCGTCAGGCGAACCCGGGGATCGAGCAGCTCGGGATAAGGCTGCCCAGAGAACACCTCCACCTCGTGACCGAGGTCGACCAGCCCACGGCTAAGATGCCGCACATAGACACCCTGTCCGCCGCAGTGGTCCTTACTCCGATAGGACAGCAGAGCAATTCGCATTCTCAACCCTTCGCCGCCAGCGATCGACCGCGGAAAGGGGGGAAAGGCGCCAATCTCATTGCTGTCAACGCACCCGCGAACGACGGGACAGCAAACTGGACATGTGTCCAGATTATAGTTCGGTCAGCTAATTGACGCAAACGCACCCCCACCAGATCACTGCTGCCCGCTGTCACGGTGCGCATCGAACCCCAGACCGATCGGGGAGCTGAGTACGGCGCGGCACCCGCGCATGACAACGCTCCCGATTCGAGCTCGATACCGGCTGCTCTGCTGAACCGGCCGAAGCTACGACAATCCCGTCTCAAGCTACGACAACCACGGCAGCAGCGCGAACCCACCCGCTCCGATCGCTGCACCGGTGAATGCCGCGCGGGATTTCGGTTTCGCTGACACTACGGTAAAAACGCGCCAAATCGGTTTAGTCTCATCGAGATGACTCGGCAACGTCTCCCCAAAGAACTTCGCCATCGCGATCCGGAGTTCATTCGCGCCGTGCTACCTCCGCTGTGGTTGGCCTCGACCGTCTGGTTCCGGGCCGAGGTACTCGGCTTCGAGAACGTGCCGGATGAGCCGGTGCTGTTCGTGGGCAACCACAGCGGCGGGGGCGCAACCCCGGACACGTTCGTCTTCCTGCTGGCCTACAACACCTACTTCACCGTCGAGGGCCGTCCTCTCTACGCGCTGGCGCACGACACGGTCACCGCCGCGCCGGTCATCGGCGGGCTGACCCGCAAGCTGGGCGTGGTCCCGGCGGCCAATTCCTTTGCCGAGCGCATTTTCGACAGCGGAGGCTCGGCGCTGGTCTATCCGGGCGGCGACGTGGAAGCCCTGCGCCCGTGGCGGGATCGCAACAAGATCATCTTCTCCGGCCGTAAAGGCTTTCTGCGGCTGGCGCACAAGTGCAATGTGAAGATCGTGCCGGTGGTGGCGACCGGTGGCCATGACACCTTGATCGTGCTGAACGACGGTCGGCGCACCGCGCAACTGCTGCGATTGGACAAATTGGCGCGGGTGAAGAGCATGCCCATGACGCTGAGCATCCCGTGGGGGCTGTCGCCGCTCCCGCTGCCGCACTTTCCCCTTCCGGCGAAGATCCGCATGCAGGTGCTCGAGCCGATCGATGTGCGAGCCAGGTTCGGCGAGGATCCGGACTGGGATCGCGCACTGGCCTACGTGACCAGCGTCATGCAGGTTGGCTTGTCGAAGCTGGCCAGCAAGACCATCGTCCCGATGGTCCGGTGAGATGACCCAGACCGTCACCGTCGCCCGCCATATCGACTGCCCGCTCGAAACCAGCGGCGGCTTCATCACCGACCCGCACGCTCTCTTTCCCCAGGTATCCACATTCAGCCGGTGCCGCTTCGTCAAGTCGCGCGACGACGGCGAATTGTGGGATGTCTACATGGACAGTGGCACCATCCAGCTCGGCGGCCGGGTGCTGATCACACCTCCGACAGGCAGCCTGCTGAAGTGGCGGGCAGTCCAGGGAACGCGGCACTCGTTCGCGGCGCTCATCGAACCGGACGGCGAGGGCAGCCGCCTCACCCTGACCCTGACGTTCTCCACCACCGGTCTGGGTGTCGCACGGCTCAGCGAATGGCTGGGACGTGGTCTGGTCTCTCGTAATCTCGAGGCGGCGGCCGAGGAAATACGGCACTATCTCGAATTCGAGAGATAGCACTGCGGGGTGCCGGCCCGGCGGGCCGGCATTTCAGTCGCGGGCTGAATATGTGCTTTATTGGTAAAGGCTGTGCAAACAGCAGGCAACGAGCTGTTGTCTGGCGTAATGCTACGAGGTGATGTCCGCCACAGGCTCCGACGGAGGATCCGGGCCGAGCGTGCATTGAGCGTCACCGGAGTGCGGCTGCCAGCCGACCACACCGATCGGAGGAAGCGTGATGGACTTCGCGTTGCTGCCACCAGAGATCAACTCGGCGCTGATGTATGCCGGCCCTGGCTCCGGACCGATGCTGGGGGCTGCCGCCGCGTGGGACGAGTTGTCCGCCGAGATGTACGCAACCGCCAGTTCCTATCAGTCAGTGATCACGAGCCTGACCGCCGGACCATGGATCGGTCCGGCGTCAGCTGCCATGGCTGCCGCGGCCACCCCCTACGTAGCGTGGCTGAAAGTCACCGCGCTGCAGGCTGAGCACACCGCCGACCAGGCCAAAGCGGCGGCTCTGGCGTATGAGACCGCGTTCGCCGAGACGGTTCCGCCGCCGGTGGTCGCCGCCAACCGCAGCCTGCTGATGATGTTGATAGCGACGAACTTCTTCGGCCAGAACACGCCACTGATCGCACTCACCGAAACCCAGTACGCCGATATGTGGGCACAGGACACCGCGGCCATGCAAAGCTACGCGGCGTCTTCGGCAGCGGCGACCACGTTGACGCCGTTCGCCGAGCCCGCTTCCATCACCGATTCGAGCGGGTTGCCGGCGCAGGCGGCCGCGGTCAGCCAGGCCACCGGGACCGCCGCCGGAGAGGTGCAGAGCCTCGTCTCATCGGCGCAGCAGGCGCTGTCGGCGGTGCCGGCGGCGCTGGCCGGTCTGGCAACCCCGGCTCCCGCCGCGGCCGTTTCGCCGTTCGACATCGTCACACTGCTCGACTTCGGCGCGGGTCTCATCAGCGGCACCTTGGACGGAATCGTCGGGACGACTGCCCTTCCTTACGACATCGGCGGTTACCACATCGGGGTTCACACCGATGACATTGTCAGCGGCTGGGCGGGCATCGAGAGCTGGCCCGGGTCGGCGCCGGTGCCCCCGACCCAATTTCCGGTCATCACCAACCTCGGCTCCCCGGTGTCGGCGGGCCTGGGTGAAGCCGGGTCCGTCGGCGGACTGTCGGTACCGCCGGGTTGGACGACCGCCGCGCCGGGCTTCCGGCTGGCGGCACTGACGTCGCCGGCCGCCAGTGTCGGCGCCGCGGCGGAGGCTTCCGCGGAAGGGGCCGGAGCGTTGTTCAGCCAGATGGCCGTGGCGGGCATGGCCGGGCGGGCCATGGCCGGCACCGTCGGCACGAGCGGGTCCGGCGGCGCCCGCACCAAAGAGCGGGTCGGGGTGGCCAAGCGCGGTACGCCGGTCGCCGCTGAGACGAGCCAGGAGTCCGCTAAGCCGCCGCCAGCACTGCCCGGCGGCCCGATCACCAGCATCGCCGCCGAACTGCGTGAACTGGCCTCGCTGCGCGACGCCGGAATCCTCACCGAGCAGGAGTTCACCGAGCAGAAGCAACGCCTGCTCCCGCAGTAGGGTCACCTACCTGGCGCGAGGGTGGCGCGAGCAGCGCTACTTGACGCGGTTGGCAGCGAAGGTCGCGGCCTGGGTCGTCATTCCGTTCTCGATGTAGGAGACGTGCGCCATGATGTTGCCGCCGCCGGTGCAGATCGGGTCATCGGTGGCGCACAGGCTGATCAACTTGCCGCTGTAGAGCGGGCTGATCGTCGGCAGTGGGCCACCGCCCCACAGTGCGCTGGAGAATCCGCTGGACGGTTCGCCGAAATAGGCGACCGCGGCGACATGGTCGGCAACCGGGGCCAGCATCTGGGTGCTGGCCAGGTTGATCACGGTGGCGCCCTGCGAATATCCGCCCATCACGATCTTGGTGCTGGGGCAACTGGCCACAGTGCCCTGGACGTGGGCACTCGCGTCGTCAGCGCCGCTGGTCGCGCTGTTGTGGTAGTCGTCGTTGGCGGGGTAGTTGACCGCATACACCTCCACGGAGCGGCCGGCCAACTGCGACGTGAGCGAGTCGACGAACGCCTGGCCGACATTGCCCAGCCCCGGTTCCTGGTGAGTGCCGCGGGCGTAGACGATCGACACGTCGGCGCAGGGATCGGCCGAGGCGTTGCCCGGACTGGCGATGGGCACGCTCAGCAGAGCCCACGTCGTCATGACGAGGACACTGGCGATACGTGCAAGGCTGCGTGCTGTCATGCCCCAGATCCTGACATACCGGCGGCGACGGCGTAGCCGGCGGCTCAGATACCCACCGGATCGCCCGCCCGGCGCCGTTCAATCAGCCATCGAGCCGGGGTCCTGATCGTGGTTACCGAACCATTTCAAGGCCTCGAGTGCCACCGCGACGCGAACGGTGGTGCGTTCCAAAGGCCGCGGCAGCAGTCGTTGCGCGGCATCGAGCCGACTCAACAGTGTGTTGCGATGGATGTAGAGCTGTTGAGCCGCACGGGCGGCATTGCACTGCTCGTTGATGTAGGTGAGCAAGGTGTCCCGCAACACCGAGCCGGCCGAGGCGAAGGACCCGAGGGTATGATTGATGAAATCGTTTGCCTGCTCTTGTTTTTGGGTGAGTAGCGCGACCATCTGAATGTCCTCGAAGAATGCGAGTTGCTGCCGTGCCCGCAGTCGCACCATCATGTGTTGGGCAGTCAGGGCCTGCTCGTAACTGGTGCGGAAACCGTCGATGCCTCGAGCACTGACTCCAATTGCGATGCGCACCTTGGGCGTTTCCTCGAGCACCCGACGGACTTGTTCGCTGTCGACATCGGCGATGTCCTTGAGCCATAACCATCGGGTCGCCTCGCTGGCGATCACGGTGAAGGGCTGCGGGCATCCGACGGCGTGGCCCAAGCTGACGACGGCCCGGTCAAGCAGGCGGTTGTCGCCGTCGTCCTCGTCGCACCACAGAATGGCGGCGGTGTGAGATCCACTGAGCGCGTAGCCCAGTCGCACTTCCGCCCGCTTGAGATTCATCGACTCGCCCTCGAGGATCAATTCAACGATCTTGCGTCGCTCGACGATTGCTCCTTGAGCCAGCTCGTTGTGCTCCAACTTCATCTGCCGGGAGATGGCGGCAAGAGTGACGTCGACGAAATCACTGGCCGAGCGGGTGACCACATTGAGTAGTTCGCGCAACTCGTGGGGATCGGACGTGAGGTCGAAGACGATGTCCGTCCACCGTTGTAAGGCCACGTTCTGGCCGATGCGGTAGACCTCGAGCGCCGATGCGCCAAGGCCGCGGCGCACCAGAATGCGGGCCATGCGCAGCGGCTCCGGCCCCAGGTACGGGGACACCACGCCACCGGGGTCCCGCAGGTGGCTGGTAGCGAAATGCACCAGGCTCGCACGGTTGGAGGAACTGACCGCCGCTGCCAGGGTGGGATCCCCGATGATCGCGGAGCTGCTGGCCACGGTGGCGCGATCGAGCTCCTCGAGCCATTCCGGTGACGGGTTGAGAGCGATCCAGGCTCCTTGGCGGATCAGCTCACGGACTTGAGGCGACAATTTGCTATCTACCACGGAAAACCATTCGGTCGTAGGCGCACTTTGCACTTTCATCGAGTTCTCTCGGTGAGTTGGGGGGAGGGTTCGGATCGACGCGGGTGGGCTCCCTGCGTAACAAAAGGCTACATCAACGTATCGTATACAGTCAAGCATTATATACTTGAGTGTATGCGTTGCGGATGAACTGGCCTTTTGCGGTCCCGCAGTCCGACCGACCGGTCTAAAGTTCCAATCCATGCGTCGCGCGTGGACCTGGACATTCGACCTGCCACCAGATCAGCTCTGGCCGGTTCTGGCCGACACGAACCGGTTCAACGAAGCCCTGGGCCTGCCGCCGTACACGCTCGACGAAACACCGCAACCCAACGGCACGGTCCTGCGCCGGGGTCGGGGCAAAGCCGCCGGTTTTGCGCTCGAATGGGAGGAGAAGCCGTACGAGTGGGTCACGGGCCGGCACTTTCGCCAGTCCCGGGTCTTCAGCAAGGGGCCGTTCCGTCGCTTCGGCCCGGTCTTCGAAGTCGAGCCGGACGGACGCGGAGGCTCGCGGGTCTCCTACGCGCTGGAGTGGGAGCCACTGAACATGGCGGGCCGCCTGTTCGGCGCGCGACTTGCGGCGCAGGCGGGGGAGAACGTGCGCCGGCGAGTCCTGGAGGCGGTCGCGTTCGTCCGGGGCGACCAGGGTCCTAGCCGCGTGACACCGTTCGTGCTTCCAGAGCCGATACTGCCCCACGGCGCACGCGAACGGGCCACCGCGATGGCGCGTCAGATCGACGGCAGCCCCTACGGCAACGGACTCGGCGACCGCATCGCCGACCAGGTGCTGCACGCCATGGCCGCCGATCTGCAGCGCATGCGGCCCAAAGTCCTGGCAAACCAGCTCGGGGTGCCGCCGCGCGCCATGACCGAGGCATGTTTCACCGCGGTGCAGACCGGCCTGCTGTGCATGAGATGGGATCTGTTGTGCCCCAACTGTCGCGGAGCCAAGGTGAGTGTGCCGTCGCTTGCCGACCTCCCACACGGCGCGCACTGCTCATCGTGCAACATCGACTACGACCGTGAATTCGAACGCAATGTGGAGCTGACGTTCGCGCCCTCGCCGACCGTGCGCCCCCTGCGCGAAGGTGACTTCTGCCTGTCCGGGCCGATGAGCACCCAGCACGTGGCGGTGCAAGTCCTGCTGAGTCCGGGGGAGCGACGCACGATTGCCGTCGACCTGCCTGCCGGTCCCTACCGCGTGCGCACCTTGCACCCGGGCGTCGCCGTCGATGTCGAACACACGGGCGGCGCGTTTCCCGGTCTGCGCGTCACAGGGTCCGGTGTGGAACTGCTCGCGGCGCCGGATCGGGACGACGAACCGGAAACGGTGACGTTCGTCAACGATGCCGGCTTCGAACTGGCGGCGTTGATCGAAGAACGGACGTGGACACGCCAGGCCCTGACCGCACCGGAAGTCATTTCACTGCAAGCTTTTCGCGATATGTTCGCCGAGGCGACGCTGCGGCCCGGCGACGATGCCGGCGTCAGCCAGGTCGCGTTGCTGTTCACCGATCTACGGGGTTCCACTGAGCTTTACGAACGAGTCGGCGACGCCACGGCCTACAACCTGGTCCGCGAGCACTTCACCTTGCTTGCCGCGGTCGTGCGCGAGCATGACGGCGCGGTCGTCAAGACGATTGGTGACGCGGTGATGGCGTCGTTCGACGATCCCGCGCAGGCGGTACGCGCGGCCCTGGCGATGCAGGCCCGGATCGCCTCGTCGCCGCACGGAACCGAGCAACTGGTGTTGAAAGTGGGCGTGCATGCCGGCCCCAGCGTCGTAGTGACGCTGAATGACCGCCTCGACTATTTCGGCTCGACCGTGAACATGGCTGCGCGCCTGCAAGGGCAGAGTTGGGGTGCGGACATCGTGCTGTCCGAGGCGATCGCATCCGATCCGGCGGTGCGCGAAGTAGTGGAAAACGTACCCCAATGCCGTGAAACGGTGGCGCTCAAAGGGTTCACCGAGCCGGTCGGTTTCCTCCGATTAGTGAGTTTGGGATCTCCCTCGAAAGGGGAAGACGGGCTTTGAGTTCGCTCGCGTGATACGAGGTGTGAAATGTGGACGATCATCTGTCGGCTGATATCCGTCGCCGCCATGGTGTTGGCACCCATGGCGGTCGTGACGATCGCGACACCCGCCGTCAGTTCGGCGCAGTGCGCAGACGGCGAATGGTGGGATCCCACCGGTAAAGTGTGCCGCCCCTTGGGTGTTGGGCCCCAGCCGCTCGACTGCGAGGCGGGTCAGTGGTGGGATCCGACGGCCAATGTATGTCGCCCCCTGGGCGTCGGGCCGCAGCCACTCAATTGCGAAAACGGTTGGTGGTGGGACCCGGCGGCCAACGTTTGCCGGCCGCCCGTGATACCACCAGCCGGGTAGTCACCGCTGCTGCGGCGGGAAGCCACCCGTGGCTACCGGCCCCCACCGGCGCACAGTCATGCGCAGCAGACATTTCTTCTGGTCACGCATCGCCCGGCGGTACTCATCCCAGTCCGGGTGCTCTCCGGCGATCGCTCGGTAATAGTCGACCAGGGGTTCAACCGCGGCGGGCCCGTCGATCACCTCAGCGTCACCGTCGAGCTGAACGTAGGCGCCGTTGAACTCGTCGGACAACACCACGACGCTCGCTCTGCCGGTCCTGCGAATGTTGACGCTCTTGGCACGCTGGGGATAGCTCGCGATCACCACCCTGCCCTCCGCGTCAACTCCACCGGTGACCGGCGAACTCTGCAGCGAACCGTCAGCGCGAAACGTGGTCAATATCATCCGGTGTCGGGTGCGGATGAAATCCAGCAACTCGGAAAAGCCCACTACGTCCGCTGTCGCTATTTTTGGAGCCATCAGACCAACCTAGCCCGGGTCCGGCGCCCATTACTCTGGCCCGAGTGGCCGATCCGACCGTCAGCGAGTTGCGCAGGCGTCTCGATGAGCTGACGATCCGCGACGCCGCCCGCCTGCGCAGGCGTCTGCAGAATCTTCGCGGCGGCGCCAAGCCCGAGAAACTGCAACAACTCGCCGCGCAGATGGCCACCGCAGAGTCGCTGGTGGCTGCCCGCCGGGCCGCGGTGCCGACGGTCGGCTACCCCGACCTCCCTGTCACCGAGCGGCGCCAGGAGATCGGCGAAGCGATACTCAGGCACCAGGTGGTCATCGTCGCCGGCGAGACCGGTTCCGGCAAGACGACCCAACTGCCGAAAATCTGCCTCGATGTCGGCCGGGGCGTGCGCGGCACCATCGGCCACACCCAGCCCCGCCGGCTGGCCGCTCGGACCGTCGCGCAACGTATCGCCGACGAACTGCACAGCCCACTCGGTGACGTTGTCGGCTACACCGTCCGTTTCACCGACCAGGTCAGCGACCGCACCCTGATCAAGCTGATGACCGACGGCATCCTGCTCGCCGAGATCCAGCGCGACCGCCGCCTGCAGCAGTACGACACACTCATCCTCGACGAAGCACACGAACGCAGCTTGAACATCGACTTCCTGCTCGGATACCTGCGCGAGCTGCTGCCCCGCCGGCCCGACCTGAAGGTGATCGTCACCTCGGCGACCATCGAACCGCAGCGCTTCGCAGCGCATTTCGCCGGAGCACCGATTGTCGAAGTGTCCGGGCGGACCTATCCGGTGGAAATCCGCTACCGGCCCCTGGAGTTGCCCGTTTCCTTTAGCGCACAGGATGATCCAGACGACCCGGATCATGAAGTCATCCGCACGGAAACGCGTGATGAGATCGAGGCGATCGCCGACGCAATCGCAGAACTGGAGACAGAGCCACCTGGCGACGTTCTGGTGTTCCTCTCCGGTGAGCGCGAAATCCGGGATACCGCAGAGGCATTGGCCGGGCTGAAACATACCGAAGTGCTTCCGCTCTACGCCCGGCTTCCTACCGCCGAGCAGCAGAAGGTTTTCGCGCCCCACACCGGACGCCGGGTGGTGCTGGCGACCAATGTCGCCGAGACATCGCTGACCGTGCCCGGGATCCGTTACGTCGTCGACCCGGGCAACGCCCGGATCTCGCGCTACAGCCGCCGATTGAAGGTTCAGCGACTGCCCATCGAACCAATCTCGCAGGCCTCCGCCGCGCAGCGCGCCGGACGATGCGGGAGGGTCGCGCCCGGGGTGTGTATCCGCCTCTACTCCGAGGAGGACTTCTCCCTCCGCCCCCGCTACACCGAACCGGAAATACTGCGGACCAACCTGGCTTCGGTGATATTGCAGATGGCAGCACTACAACTCGGGGACATCGAGCAGTTCCCTTTTCTGGACCCACCGGATCGGCGCAGCATCCGTGACGGGGTGCAGCTGTTGCAGGAACTCGGTGCTTTCGACGAGCAGGGCGTCATCACCGACCTCGGCCGTCGACTCGCGAGGCTGCCCCTCGACCCCCGGCTGGGCCGGATGATCCTGCAGGCCGACACCGAAGGCTGCGTGCGCGAAATCCTGGTACTGGCAGCCGCACTGACGATTCCCGACCCACGCGAACGGCCCATCGACCGTGAGGAGGCGGCTCGCCAGAGCCATGCCCGCTTCGCCGACGAACATTCCGACTTCGTTGCCTACCTCAACCTCTGGCGATATCTGCGCAGTCAGCGGAAAGAATTGTCTGGCAGTGCTTTTCGGCGGATGTGCCGAAAGGAGTTTCTGCACTATCTGCGCATCCGGGAGTGGCAGGATCTGGTGGGGCAACTGCGCAGCATCGCCCGAGACCTGGGAATCGTGGAGTCCGACGAAGCGGCCGATCCGGCCCGGGTTCACGCGGCGCTGCTCGCCGGGCTGCTGTCGCATGTGGGTATGCGCCGGGAGGACACGCGCGAGTACCTGGGCGCACGCAACGCACGTTTCGTGCTCGCGCCGGGCTCGGTGCTGACCAAGCGTCCTCCGCAGTGGGTCGTGGCGGCCGAACTAGTGGAAACGAGCCGCCTGTACGGCCGCACCGCCGCGCGCATCCAGCCCGAGATCGTCGAGCGAGTCGCAGGCCAGCTTGTGCAGCGCACGTACAGCGAACCGCACTGGGACGCCAAACGCGGCGAGGTGCTGGCCTATGAGCGGGTCACGCTCTACGGGCTGCCGCTGGTGGCGCGCCGCAGAGTCGGGTATGCCGGGGTGGAACCGGCGCTGGCGCGGGAACTGTTCATCCGGCACGCGCTCGTGGAAGGCGACTGGCAGACCCGTCACCACTTCTTCCGCGACAACGCGCGGCTCCGTACGGAACTCGAGGAGCTGGAGGAGCGGGCCCGCCGCCGCGACCTGCTCATCGGTGACGACGACATCTATGCGTGGTACGACGCCCGCATCCCCGCTGACGTCGTGTCCGCGCGGCACTTCGACGGGTGGTGGAAGAAACAACGGCACCGGACGCCGGAGCTGCTGACCTTCAGCCGCCAGGATTTGTTGCGCGCCAACGACAACGGCGCCGACGACGATCGCCCGGACACCTGGAGCACCGGCGACGCCGCGCTCGCGTTGACCTACCGCTTCGAACCGGGTGCCACCGACGACGGTGTCACCGTGCATGTCCCGATCGACGTGTTGGCCCGCCTCGGTGGTGACGAATTCGCCTGGCAGGTGCCCGCATTGCGCGAGGAACTGGTGACGGCCCTTATCCGCTCACTGCCAAAAGATCTGCGGCGCAACTTTGTTCCCGCTCCCGACACCGCCCGGGCGGTACTGGCCGGCATCAACCCAGCCGGCGAGCCGTTACTCACGGCGTTACAGCGCGAATTGCGCAGGCGTACCGGTGTCGTGGTGCCGATCGAGGCCTTCGACCTGGAGAAGCTGCCCGCCCATCTGCGGGTGACATTCGCCGTCGAGTCCGCGGACGGCACCGAGGTCGCACGCGGAAAGGATCTGCACGTGCTGCAGGAGCGACTTGCGGCGCCGGCGCGTCAAGCCGTCGCGCACGCGGTCGCCGGCGAGTTGGAACGGACCGGGTTGCGTTCCTGGCCCGAGGAGATGGCAGAACTGCCCCGGGTCGTCGAGCGTGCCGTCGACGGACGCTCCGTACGCGGCTTTCCCGCCTTCGTCGACGCGGGCACTGCTGTCGACCTACGCGTGTTCACCAGCACCGTCGAGCAGGACAGCGCGATGAGTCCCGGCCTCCGCCGACTGGTTCGGCTCAGTGTGCCGTCGCCGATCAAATCGGTTGAACGCCAGATCGATCCACGGACCCGGCTGATCCTGGGAACGAACCCGGACGGGTCGCTGTCCGCCCTCCTCGACGACTGTGCCGACGCGGCGGCCGATGCCCTGACGCCGCGGCCGGTGTGGACGCGCGATGCGTTCACCGCGCTGCGGGAGCGGGTGGCGGCGGACCTGGTGCGGACGACCGTCGCCATCGTAGGGCGTAGCGCCAAGGTCTTATCGGCCGCGCAGGAAATTCAACTGCGGCTGCCCGATGAGCCGCCGGCGGCACAGTCCGAAGCAATCTCTGACGTGCGGGCGCAACTCGATCGGCTTC
Organism: Mycobacterium sp. Z3061; assembly: GCF_031583025.1. Lineage (NCBI taxonomy): Bacteria > Bacillati > Actinomycetota > Actinomycetes > Mycobacteriales > Mycobacteriaceae > Mycobacterium > Mycobacterium pumcae. Next base: position 3,747,410 of record NZ_CP134062.1, read on the forward strand.
TGCCACCTGGCTGGGTCACAGCCACCGGCGCCACACATCTTGATGACCTGGCCCGCTACCTGACGGCAATCAACCGGCGGCTGGAAAAGCTGCCGCAAGCGCTACAGGGGGACCGGGATCGGATGCGGCGGGTGCACGGCGTACAGGACGCCTTCGATGAACTGCTGCGTACCTTGCCCGCCGGCCGGGCGACGGCGACCGACGTCCGCGACATCGGCCGCCAGATTGAGGAGCTGCGGGTGAGCATGTGGGCTCAGCAGCTCGGTACCCCCCGTCCGGTGAGCGAACAACGCATCTATCGAGCGATTGAGGCTGCCCGCGAGCGGACCTGACAGCAGATCTGCGCCGCCACCCGGACCGCCGCGTGCGGATCGTGCTGCGCGATGGAAGTATCGCGTAAGTGGCCACCAAAAAACCGCAGACCATCTCGTACCCGGCGCCCGAGGCGCGTCCGCACCGTCACGACAATGCACCGCTGGAACCTCACGTCATCGTGTTGTTCGGCGCGACAGGTGATCTGGCTAAACGCAAGTTGATCCCCGGCCTTGCGCACCTGGACCAGTCGGATCTCGCTCCGAATATTCAGATAATCGCGACGTCACTCGAAGATCTGTCCGACGACGAATTCCGCGAGATCGCAAAAGGTGCGATCGACGAGTTCGGCGCGCACAAACTGACGCCCGAACAGTGGGAAGAATTCGCCAAGATACTCACCTATGTTCCGCAAGACGCCGGAGCCGAGGCGCTTGCGAATGCCGTGGCGAAAGCCGAGGAAACTCTTGGCGCCAACGTGCGAAGGCTCCATTACCTTTCGGTTCCCCCCAAAGCGGCGCACGACGTCATCGACATGCTGCGCGAAGCCGGCCTCGTCGACCGATCGAGAGTGGTGATGGAGAAACCCTTCGGCACCGACTTCGACAGCGCGGTGGCCCTCAACGACTTCGTGCACGAAACCTTCGACGAGTCCCAGATTTTCCGCATCGACCATTTTCTCGGGAAAGAGGCAGCCCAGAATATCCTGGCGTTTCGCTTCGCCAACGGGTTGTTCGAGCCGATCTGGAACCGCAACTTCATCGACCACATTCAGATCGACATTCCCGAAACCCTCGGCCTGGACCAGCGGGCAAACTTCTACGAAAACACCGGTGCCTTCCGGGATATGGTTGTCACACATCTGCTCCAGGTGATGGCGTTCGTCGTGATGGAACCGCCGACGGCCCTGGAACCGCGCGCGATCAGCGAAGAGAAGAACAAGGTCTTTCGGTCGATGCTGCCGATCAAGACCTCGAATGTGGTGCGTGGTCAGTACAGCGGATACCGCCAAGAAGACGGCGTCTCAAAGGATTCCGACACCGAGACCTTCATCGCGCTCAAGGTGGGGGTCGACAACTGGCGCTGGGCGGGGGTGCCGATCTACCTGCGCACGGGCAAGAAGATGGCCGAAGGGATCCGCATCATCTCGATCGCGTTCAAAGAAGCGCCACGAACCATGTTCCCGCCCGGGTCCGGAGTGGGAACGCAAGGTCCCGATCACCTCACGTTCGATCTCGCCGACAACTCGAAAGTGTCGCTGTCCTTCTACGGAAAGCGGCCGGGCCCGGGAATGAAGCTCGACAAGCTCTCGATGCAGTTTTCCACCCAGGAAATCGACTCCGCGGCAGATGTGTTAGAGGCCTACGAGCGGCTCATCTTGGATGCGATGCGCGGTGACCACACGCTGTTCACCACTGCCGAAGGCATCGAATCTCTTTGGGAGCGCTCGCAGGACCTGCTCGATGACCCGCCGCCGGCCAAGCTGTACCAGCCCGGCACCTGGGGTCCCAATGCCATCCACCAGTTGATCGCGCCCAATGCGTGGCGTCTGCCGTTCGAACGGGAGTGGCGCGAACGCCGAACCGAGGCTTGAGCGATTCGGGTCCGTTCAGTCGGGGATGTAATCGAATTTGTCCGGGTGGGGCCCGGTGCGTCCGTTCTCGCCTTGATCCAGCGCGCTGATCGAAGCGACATGCTGATCGGAGAGTTCGAAGTCGAAGAGCTCGAAGTTCGACCTCACCCGTTCGGCGGAAACAGACTTCGGAAAGACGATGTCACCGCGTTGAATGTGCCAGCGCAACACGACCTGGGCAGAGGTCTTGCCCAACGCCTTGGCGATGCCCGTGATGATCTCGTCGTCGAGGACCTTGCCTTGGGCGATCGGAGACCATGCCTCGGTTGCGATGTTGTGCGCTTTGCCGTAAGACCGCACGTCCTCGTTGGTGAAGTACGGGTGCACTTCGATCTGATTGACGGCGGGTACGGTCTGTGAGCCGTCCGCGAGCCGATCCAGATGGGCCGGTTGGAAATTCGAGACGCCGATGCTACGGGCGCGTCCGTCGGCGGCGAATTCCTCGAGTGTCTTCCAGGTCGACAGGAAGTCACCGTCGTACAGCGTCGCCAACGGCCAGTGGATGAGGAATAGGTCCACGTAGTCTGACCCGAGCGCCGACAGTGTCGCCTCGAACGCCTTGCGCGCGTCGTCGGGCCGGTGAAAACCGTTGTTGAGCTTGCTGGTGATGAACACCTCGCCGCGGTCGAGGCCGGCGTCACGGATACCCTGGCCGACCTCTTTTTCGTTGCCGTACATTTCAGCGGTGTCGATGTGCCGATAGCCGACCTCGAGTGCGGCGCGCACTGCCGCGGCTGTCTGATCCGGCTCGATCTGGAAGACACCGAAACCCAATTGCGGGATCGAGTTCCCGTCGTTGAGCGTGATTGACGGGACAGTGCTCATGCTCCAGCCTCCTGGTCTCTCGGGTGATCGCTGGAGGGGATGCCCACTTCTGGCCAGAACTCAACACCGCGGGAGAGAGATGTGGCTCGCAGTCAGCTCAGTTCGGCGCTGATATAGCTCACGGTGTCGCGAAACCGCGCCAGAATCTCATTGTCCGGCAGCGCAAAACCGTACTGGGCGTACACCTGCTCGGTCGGGTAACGGGTGACTGACCAGCCGGCGGCGGTCAGGTAGTCCGCGGCCTGCTGACGCTCGCCCATCCATACCAGCTCGGCGACGTCGATATCCAGCCCGTGTTTGCGCCAGCCGGCACGCATGTTCCGGGCACGTTCGTCGGTGAAGACGCTCATGTCGCTGATGTTCTCCGTCGCCAGCCGGCTGCCCCGTGCACTGAGTGCGGTGATGTTGTCCAGCAACCGGTCCTGAGCTTCCGGCGGGAGATAGGGGAGCAGCCCTTCGGCGATCCACGCGGTCGGTTCAGTGGTGTCGAACATGTTGTCACACAAGGCCTTCGGCCAGTCCTCGCGGAGGTCGATGCCAACCGGACGCCGCTCGGCGGCCGGTTCTTCGCCGATCTGGGCCAGGGTCAGGCTCTTGAAGGTGATGACCTCGGGCTGGTCGACCTCGAACACCACCGTGCCCTCCGGCCAGGACAAGCGGTAGGCCCGCGCGTCGAGTCCGGCGGCCAGGATCACCGCCTGGCGTATGCCATCCCTGGTTGCGGCAGTCAAGAAGTCGTCGAAGAACCGCGTGCGCACCGTCATCTGCTCGCGCCGCTGTTGATACGTCATCGGCATTTCGTCGTCTTCGAGCGGTATTTCGCCGTCCAGCATGCGGGTGAAGAACGGATGCCCGACGGCGCGCACCAGCGGTTCGGCGAATCGATCGTTCAGCAGGGGATCCGGTTCCCGGGAGGCCAGCGCCCGGGCGGCCGCGACCATGGTCGCGGTGGCCCCGACGCTGGATGCGAGGTCCCAACTGTCCCCATCGGCGCGCGCCGAACCAAACGATGACATCCGCTGCTCCCGTCCCGGCCGGCCGTGTCGATACCCTGCTCAGCGTAGCTGCGGTGCGCCGGCCTGGCAGTCCACCGGCGATGCCGGATGACATGATTGTCGGCACCATGGCACCGACACTGCGACCCCGCCGATCCGTTCTGTACTTGCCCGGCAACAAGAGCAGGGCCTTGGAGAAGGGGCGAACGCTGCCGGCGGACGTGTTGATCCTCGACCTCGAGGACGCCGTCGGCCCCGACGCGAAGACCGAGTCCAGGACCGCCGTGTGTGAGGCCGTCTTGTCCGGAGGTTACGGACCCCGCGAAGTTGTGGTGCGCATCAACGGTTTGGACACCGACTGGCACGATGACGACCTGGCCGCCGTGGCGCGTACCAATGCCGATGGGGTTTTGGTGCCGAAAGTCGAGTCACGCCAACAGGTTCACGATCTGGTCACCGCGTTGGGCGCCCTGGGGGCGCCGGAATCGCTGCAGCTGTGGGTGATGGTCGAAACACCCAGGGCTTTCCTGCGGATCGAGGAGATCGCCTCGGCGAGCGATCGCTTGGCGGCCTTGGTGGTAGGCACCAACGACCTCGTGAACGAGTTGCACGGCCTGCACGTTCCCGGTCGCGGTCCCGTACTGCCGGCATTGTCAATGGCTGTACTCGGTGCCCGAGCGGCCGGAAAGGTCGTCCTGGACGGAGTATTCAACGACATCACCGACGAGGACGGCTTCGTGACGGAGGCTCGGCAGGGGCGGGAGATGGGCTTCGACGGGAAAACGTTGATCCACCCGTCGCAGATCGCCCCGGCCAACGACGCGTTCGGCCCGTCGGAGAAGGAGCTGGCGCACGCCCGCAAAGTCGTGTCGGCCTACGAGGAGGCCCGATCCGCTGGACGCAGCGTCATCACGGTTGACGGTCGCATGATCGAAAACCTGCACGTGCGCGACGCCCAGCGGATCCTCGCTCTGGCCGATCTGATCACCGAGCTGCAGGCGACTAACGGCTGATGTGCAGCGGCCCGATCCCGATCAGGTGATCACCGGTCAATCCGATCCCGATGTTGTAGTTTCCGGTGTTGAACAACCCGGCGTTCCAGTTGCCGTTGTTGCCCACCCCGAGCAGGCCCAACAACGGCACCGGCAATCCACTGTTACCGGTCCCGACGTTGGCTATTCCAACGTTCTGCATCCCGTTGTTGGCGATTCCGAAGGAGCCGAAGGTACTCAACGGGTCGCTCGGGGTGAAGTGCGGACTCACATTGCCAATCCCGATATTTACACTGCCGGTGTTGAATGCCCCGAGATTGTCCAGGCCATTGTTGCCGATGCCGATCCCACCAAACAGGGTGATCGGATCGGTCGGGGTGAAGTGCGGGCTCACATTGCCGAACCCGACGTTCAGCGTGCCGTCATTGAAGAACCCGAAATTGCCCTGCCCGACATTGCCGTAGCCATAGTTCGGCAACGCCGCCGCCGCAGCCGCCGGCAAAGCACTGCTGCTGATATGCAGCGGCCCGATACCGATCAGGTGATCCCCGCGCAGCCCGATCCCGATGTTGTAGTCACCGGTGTTGAGCAGGCCCTGGTTGAAGTTGCCCTCGTTGCCGATCCCCAACAACTGCAACGGCCCCAAGGGCAGACCACTGTTGCCGATGCCCTGGTTGACCAGACCCAGGTTCAGTGAGCCGCTGTTCCAGGCCCCGACGTTCTGAAAGCCGGTGTTGGACAACCCGACATTCTCGATGCCCTCATTGGCGATCCCGAACCCACCGAAGGTGCTGATCGGATCGGTCGGAGTGAAGTGCGGGCTCACATTGCCGAACCCCAAATTCAACGTCCCGGTGTTGAGCACCCCGATATTGCCCTCACCGACATTGGCGTAACCGAAGTTCGGCAACGCCGCCGCCGCAGCAGCCGGCAAAGCACTGCTGCTGATGTGCAGCGGCCCGATGCCGATCAGGTGATCCCCGCGCAGCCCGATCCCGATGTTGTAGTCACCGGTGTTGAGCAGGCCCTGGTTGAAGTTGCCTTCGTTGCCGATCCCCAACAACTGCAACGGCCCCAAGGGCAGACCACTGTTGCCGATGCCCTGGTTGACCAGACCCAGGTTCAGTGAGCCGCTGTTCCAGGCCCCGACGTTCTGAAAGCCGGTGTTGGACAACCCGACATTCTCGATGCCGTCATTGGCGATCCCGAACCCACCGAAGGTACTGATCGGATCGGTCGGAGTGAAGTGCGGGCTCACATTGCCGAACCCCAAATTCAACGTCCCGGTATTGAGCACCCCGATATTGCCCTCACCGACATTGGCGTAACCGAAGTTCGGCAACGCCGCCGCCGCGGCGGGCAACAGACCACCGGTCCTCGGTAGGTGCAATGGCCCGATGCCGATCAGGTTGTCGCCGGTAAGCCCGATCCCGATGTTGTAGTTGCCGGTGTTGAGCAGGCCCTGGTTGAAGCTGCCCGCATTGCCGATCCCCAACAACTGCAACGGCCCCAGGGGCAGACCGGAGTTGCCGACGCCGGTGTTGGCCAGACCCAGATTCAGCCTGCCGTTGTTCCAGGCGCCCACGTTCTGCGAGCCGATGTTGGCCAACCCCACGTTCTCCAACCCGCGGTTGCCGATCCCGAACCCACCGAAAGTGCTGATCGGATCGGTCGGAGTGAAGTGCGGGCTCACATTGCCGATCCCGAGGTTCAGCGTCCCCTCGTTGAAGAACCCGATATTGCCTTCGCCGACATTGCCGTACCCGAAGCTGGGCAGCGCCGCAGCGGCCGGCGACACCAGTTGCGCCACCGCCGCCGACGCTTCTGCGTGGTAGCCGACCATTGCTGCGACATCTTGAGCCCACATCTCCTCGTACAGGCTCTCGACCGCCGCGATCGCCGGAGCATTCTGGCCGAAGATGTTGGACAGCACCAGATTCACCAGTCCGGAACGGTTGGCAGCTACCGCCGCCGGATGCACTGTCGCCGCCAGGGCAGCTTCGAAAGAGCCCGCCACCGCCTGTGCCTGCGCCGCGGTGCCCGACGCCTGCTCTGCGGCGGCGCTCAACCAACCCGCATACGGGGCGGCGGTTGCCATCATCGCCTGAGCCGCGGGACCCTGCCAGGCATCGGCCGTTAAGGCCGACGTCAGAGACGAAAAGGACGATGCGGCGGAGTCGAGCTCCGACGCCAGGGCGCTCCAGGCGGCCCCAGCTTCCAGCATCGGAGTGGAACCAGCGCCCGTGAACATTCGCCACGAGTTGACCTCGGGGGGCAACACCGAAAAGTTCATCTACCTGTGCCTTTCTCGCCACTGTCGGCCAGTCCGCGAGGCCGCTTTCGCTTGTGATGCGCGAATCTATCCGATGGCGAAACGCTTTACATGCCTTTTCGTATGCGATTTACCGATACATACGATCTGCTCACGTAGCCGTAAGGTTCCTCTCAGGTGCTCTAAGCTTTCTCTCAGATATGAGCCCTCCCGTGGACGGAGCTTTACGCGGATGACCGAGTCCGTGGTCGTCAAGGTCAAGCCCGGTAGCCGCAAAGGTCCCCGCGTCGAAGTCGGGACGGATGGGCAACTGACTATCTACGTCCGGGAGCAGGCGGCGGACGGCAAGGCCAACGACGCGGTCACCCGCGTGCTGGCCGCTTACCTTGACGTGCCGCGGAGCCGAATCGAGCTAATTTCCGGAGCAACCTCCCGGCTGAAGCGATTCCGTGTCACCAGGTGAGGCCGGTCAGTCGGACGGCAGACCGCGAGCCCTCTTCGCCGCATACATGTGTTCATCTGCCAGACGCAGCAAATCGTCCTCACCTGCGGCAATGCCCGCGCTGAACCCTACCGGGCCGCCGCGGTCGGCCCAGTAACGCCGAAGGCGCTCGACGACGTGTTCGGCCACGGTGCGATCGGCGCCGATCAGCATGAGCAGGAATTCGTCGCCGCCGATGCGGAAGACGATGTCGTCCTTGCGGACCGACCAGCGCAGCGCATCCGCGAAGTCGACTAGAAGTTCGTCACCGGCTTCGTGCCCATGGCGGTCGTTGTAACGCTTGAATTGGTCAAGGTCGAGCAACACCACAGCCGATTCACTGGCGTGCATCGACAGCCGCGGCCCGAGTGTGCTCCGGTCGAGGAGTTGGGTCAGGGCATCGGTCTGTGCGATCTTCTGGAGCAGGGCGCTCTGCGCTTCGAGCCTGGCGATGAGCCAAGCAGGGACCTCCGCGACCAGTACCCACATGATCGCGGTCAGAACGACTTTCGGCAGGTCGGCCGGAAGATGCTTCGAGCCCCCGATCACAAAAGCCACCACGCCCAGTGGGACGAGCGCAAGCGAACACCAGCGCCTGCAGGTGAGTCCGATGAAAGCGAAGGCAATGGTGATCGTTCCGGGGAAGTCGCGGGTGGCGTGCGAATCGATCACCCCAGCCAGGACCGTGACAATCAGCGACGCCACCGACCATCCGAGGAGCAACCCGCGTCGTTCCCGCCAACCGAGCAACCACCCGGCCAACAGGGCAAGACCCCCGAGCACGGCCGCGCCGGCGAGCCACCAACGCAGCCGAGTACCAGCGCCGGCGGCGTAGATGGCCAGCATGGCGAGGTATCCCGCCAGACCGATGACATGCCAGCGCCCCGCTGACGGCTGAGGGTCCACCTGCCAGGGCACCTGCCAAGAATAAGTGCGGCGACGGCGCCGTACCCGACTATGCCTTGCTGTGCCGTTCGACCCATTGGGACAGTGCGTCCTCCGCCGCCGCCGGAACTCCGACGCCGGCAGCTTCGGCAGCCTGCTCGAACCGGTCGAGCACGTCGGCCGAAACGGTGACGTTCAGTTTCGAATGCGTCGGCCTGGGCTTGGCCGGCGGAGCCTCCGCCACGTGCCGCGCCGCCGTCGCGTCCATCGTTTCCTTCAGCGCGGGCAACTCTTTGACTAGACGCGCGAGATCGTCGCGGTCGATCCGCAACACCTCGGAGGGGCCGATTGTGGTGACGGTCGCAGAACGCAATTGCCCACGGCGAAGGACAGATTCGCCGATCACCTCACCAGGGCCCACCACCGCGACGCGGTCCTGACCGACATACACGCCGGCCTCACCGCTGAGCAGGATGAAGCAGGCGTCCGACGGCGTCTTCTCACGGATCAGGGGCCAGGGGTTGGACTGCGACGTGTGGCGTGCCGACCGGACCAGACGCTCCAGATCAGCATCGGAGAACTTCTCGAACGTACTGAATTCGCGCAGACGCCGGACATCTCGCTCGATGTCGCGCTGCAGTTCCTCGTCCTCGTCCTTCATTGCCGGCTCCTGATCGACGGTGATCATGACGTGGTGGAGCCTAACGCGATTTCGGCGCAATTCCGCCGAAGATGATCAGGAAAGATGGCCGAAAATGGGTAAGCGGTGGATCACAGTCTGGGCCGGCTGACAGTCCGCCGCGTCCTATGGTCGAATTCCATTGCGGTGGTGGTGGATTCGCCCACAGCTCAACCAAGGCGGGGAGGCACGTGAGGCGACAACCGAATGGCGCGGTGATCCTCGCCGTTGACCTCGGCAAGACATCGTGCCGAGCTGCGGTTCGCGGCCGCACTGCCGTCGGGCCCGGCGCACCGGGGCTTTCGGCGCCCGGCGGGGTGCGGGCCGCCGAGTCCGCGATCCTGACGGTCGCTCGCGAACTGAGTCCGGTCGACGAGGTGGTAGTGGGTGCCGCCGGCGCGCTGACGGCACCAGATGCCGCACGGGCGTTGGCTTCCGCGTTGCTGACCTCGATGTCGGCGAAGCGCGTCACAGTCACCAGCGACGCCGTGCTCGCCCATGCCGGCGCGCTGAACGGCGGGCCGGGCGTCGTGCTGGTCGTCGGCACCGGTGCCGTGGCACTCTCCATCGGCGCCGCCGGTACGCTGCGGACCGCTGACGGCTGGGGTCCGTGGTTGGGCGACGAGGGCGGTGGCGCGTGGATCGGTGCGGCCGGCCTGCGGGCTGCGCTGCGCGCCCACGACGGTCGCGGACCGGCAACCATCCTGCTCGACGCCGCCCGCGCAAGGTTCGGTGCACCGCAGTCCTGGCCCGCGCAGCTCACCGACGCTGCAAGCCTGGCGTCTTTCGCGCCTGATGTTCTCGCCGCCGGCAACGACGACGCCACCGCGCTGGCGATTGTCAACGCCGCGGCCGAAGCCCTCGCCGCAACCGCCCGCGCGGTCGGCGATGGGCCGGTAGCCATGGTCGGGGGACTCGCCGGGTTCGAGTCATTGCGCGACGGGCTCGATCTCCAACCAGCCGCCGGTGACGCTCTCGACGGTGCACTGCGACTGGGCAAGATCCACGAACCGCATCTCATCTCCCTGCGGGCAGCCAGCGTCCGGCACCCGCTCGACACGCTCAGCACCGAGGCTGCACAGCCTGGCCTGGACGACCTCGACACTCGGCCGATTGGCGAGGTCGTCGCGCTGCTCATCCACTCCGAAGGCGAGGCCCACAGTGCGGTCGAAGCCGCAGTCCCGCAGATCTCGGCGGCCGCCGAGATGATCGCCGCACGGCTGGGGCAGGGCGGCCGGCTGTTCTACACCGGCGCGGGGACACCCGGGCGGCTCGGTGTGCTGGACGCGGCAGAATGCGGACCGACGTTCGGCACCGACCTCGTGCGTGGCGTAATTGCCGGCGGGCCAAGGGCTTTGACGGACGCGATCGAGGGCGCCGAGGACACCTTCGATCCGGCCGATCTCGCCGCGCTGACAGCCGCCGACGCCCTCGTCGGGATCACTGCCTCCGGCCGCACCCCGTACGTGCTGGGCGCGCTCGGGTACGCGCGATCGCTTGGTGCGCTGACCGTCGCGGTCGTCAACAATCCGGGCGCCCAAGCGTCTGCCGACCTGATGATCGAAGTGCTCACCGGCCCGGAGGTGCTGGCGGGCTCCACGCGGCTGACCGCTGGAACTGCACAGAAGGTGGTGCTCAACGCCCTGTCGACGAGTGTGATGATCGCTCTTGGCAAGGCCTACGGACCGCGGATGGTCGATGTGCGGGTGACCAACGAGAAAGTGCGCCGCCGTGCGGTGCGGATGGTCCGCGACGCGGCCGGGGTCGACGAGGATGTCGCAGCGGTCGCCTTGGAGGCCGCCGGAGGTCACGCCAAGACCGCGATCGTCGCGCTATTGGCCGGCGTCGGCGCGGCCGAGGCGTCCATCCGGCTGAACCGGGCGGGTGGCCGTCTGCGCGATGCGCTCCGGAATTGACACGAGGCTGGATAGAGTTACCGCCGTGAACAAGCTCACGGTTGCATTCCTGGCCACCGCCACCGCTGCGGCGTTGCAGTTGGCGGTCGCGCCCTCGGCTAACGCGAACATCTGTCCCGCCGCCGAAAACGGTGCCTCGGTCAATCTTGCCGACTGCCCGATCGGCAGCATCGCTGCGGCGGACGCGCTGGACGAGGCGCGACAGCGCTGGCAGGGTCGGCCGCCGTGCTACACCCGTGAGGGTGTGCCGTACTACACACCTGGCGACGCACCCTGCGCCTGACGCGGTCAGCCCATCCCGGCCGAACCCTGTACCCAGCTGAAACTTCGGCGCACAATTGGGGTGTCCGTTTGATCTGGGGAGCCGCGATGAGCGAGCCACTGTACGACTTTTTCGGCGAAATCTTCCGCCGGTATTTCATCCCCGCCATCGACACCTATCCGCGGAAGGGACGCGCCCTCGTCGGGAAGTTACTGTCGCTGACTGACGATGTGCCGGACCGACTGGCGCAGAGCCGCTGCGCCGCAGTTGCGTGGGGGAGGGCCGAGACCCCTAACGCCAGAATCGCCTCAGAACTGTTCGTCACCACCCAGCACGGACTGATGTACGCTGCCCGGCTGACCGAGTCCCGGCGGGCGCTGTATTACCTGGCAACACCGCACGGGCTGTTCGATTCGTTCGTCGACCAGGTCGACACTGCCGAATTGCCATCAGAAACAACGGTTTTGGTGGACAACCGGATGGAGCGCGACCTCGCGTCGGCTCATCCGATGGACGCGGCACTGCGCCGGATCCTCGACGAGCACCTGGCCCTGCGGGTGGATCTGCCGGTCTAGCTCGAGGCGCTGAGGATCTTGATGGCGAAGATGAGCGTGTCGCCGGGCCGGATGCCGGCACTGGGCTGACCGTCCGGATAGCCGTCCGCCGACGTCATGGCGACGGCGACCGTGGAGCCGACCTTCTGGCCCGCGATGGCCTTCTGGAACCCGGGCACGACCCCGGTGAGCGGGAAGTCAACCGGGGCGCCGCGTTCGTACGTCGTGTCGAACACCGACCCGTCCCGCCCGTTGACGCCCATGTAGCAGACGGAAACCCGAGCCGTATTGGAGACCACCGGACCATCTCCGGCGCGCAGGGTGTGCACCTGCGTTTGAGCGACACTGAACGGCGCCGTGACGGTCACCCGCGGTGCGGTCGCATCCGTAGAACCGGTCACCGCGACGCTGCCGGTGGTGCCGGCCAACGTCCACTCGGGTGTGCCGCCATTCTGCGGCGCGACCGTTGGGCAGGCGCCGACGTTCGCCGCTGTCGCCGGCGCGGAGGGGCGCGTGTACAAGTCGGAGATCGATGCCGTACTCGACGACGAAGACGACGTGTTCGTGGGGGAGCCGCACGCGGTGACCGTCAGAAGTGAAGCGGCGCAGGCGGCGAGCGCGAGGGTCGGAGACACCCGAGAAAGATTCACCGCTGCCACGGTACAGAAGCCGCCTTGAACGCTCACCGAAGGATCGAGACGAGGAAGTCCGAATCCTCGCCGAACGGTCGCAGGTCCCAGGTGGACAGCAACAGGTCCGGCGTGAACCCAGCTTCCTGCGCGTCGTCGAGGAAGTCGCCGAACTCATAGTTGCGACCGGCACCGAAGCCGATCACCGCTCGCCCGCCGCCTGCCAGATGCGCACGTAAGCGGGCCAGTACGCGGACCCGGGTACTCGGTGCGAGAAAGGTCATGACATTGCCCGCGGAGACGATCACGTCGAACTTTTCGGTGATCCCGCGTGCGGGCAGGTCGAGTTCGGCCAGGTCGGCCACCAGCCAGCGCGGCCCGGGATGGTCCTGCTGGGCAGCCTCGATGAGCACCGGGTCGACGTCGACACCGACGACGTCGTGGCCGTGCGAAGCCAAATACCCGCCAATGCGTCCCGGGCCGCACCCGGCGTCGAGGATGCGCGCGCCGCGCGGTGCCAGAGCATCGACGAGGCGAGCCTCACCGACCAGGTCATCGCCGGCGCGCGCCATTGAGCGGAAGCGTTCGACGTACCAGTGCGAGTGCCCGGGGTCTGCCGCGACCTTCTGCATCCAGAGACTCTGATCCGTCATGCAGTCATTGTCTCAAGCGCCACTGGGGAGCCGCCGGCGATCAACTGACTTGCGCGGCCCGCGCCAAGTCTGCTGTCGCCGAACGCAATTGACCAGGGGAGTCCAGTGGCGAGGGAAATTCCACCCGAGCGCGCGCCTCGCCGCGAGCCGTGTGCACCCGCAGGTGCAGGCCGTAGCGGTCGATGCTGACGCACTCCGCGGATTCGGTGTCCGGATAGCCGCCGAAAGCCTGGGCCATGTGGACCAGGGCGTCGGCATGGTCGGCATTGAGATGCGCGATGGCACGCGCCGATCCGAGCGTTACCGGATCTGGCGAGGCAGCGTCATATTGCTCACCGGTGACCGACTCCATACGGCCGTATCCACCCACCCAACGCGCACGCTGGACTTTGAAGAGCCACAGCGTGAAATCGGTGAAGTCCATATAGGAGTCGGCGCCCGGCACCGCATCCAGGTATGCCCGGCGAGCCGCGTCCAATTCTGGTGCCGCGGGACGCGTGACCATGCCGGCCAAGGTGACGCGGGCGCCGGCCAACGGGTCGTTGTCGCTGGTCGGCGCCACGATCGACATGCTTGCCCTGGGGTCGGCGGCGAGATTGCGGCCGTGTTCGGCGAGGTCCGACACGCAGAGAACCGGCGTCCCCCCGAGTAGTCCATAGGCCACCAGGGACGCCCAAGGGTCGCCGCCGGCGGTCAAGGTAGCCAGCGTCGCGGCGTTCGTGGCGGCGGCGATAGTGCGTGCTGCTTCCGCCGCGGACGGAGCACGTCCGGAGTCACCCTGCCCTCGAACCGTCACGGAGGTGAGGCTACGCGCTGGAGCTCGCCGACCGTCGGGTCATCGTGTGCCGGCCACCGGCCAACGGGCCACCAGATCCGGCGGTACCCACCCGGGCCAGGTTGGGGCGCCGACGATGAACCCGCCCGCCAGTTGTGCCACGATGCGCGGCCCCCGGATACCGCTGTTGTCGTAAAACGTCGCCGAGTGCGCGTGGGCCGCCGCCTGGGCGACCAACGTCCAAAGTCGCTGATAGCGCTGACGAATTTTGACTTCGGGGACCGGGTGTCCGCCCGCTGCGACGCGGTGGTGTACCCGAAGTACGGCAAGTTCCTCGGGGATCAGCACCGCGTGAACAACTACCGTGTAGCCGCCGGCATGTGCGGTGTCGATGAGTTCGAGCTTGGATGGGTGCGAGAAGACGGTCTCGGCAATGAACGAGACGCCTTGTTTGATCAACAGCGCCCGCGTTCGTGCCGCGATCCGTGCGGCCTCATAGGCATGACCGGCCGCATCATCGGGCCAGCGCTGCTTCGCGATCTCATCTGCGTTGACGACGACGCTGCCCGGGAGCAGGGGCGCCAGCGTCAGCTCGACGAAGGTGGACTTGCCGGCACCGTTGCACCCGACGACCAGGTCAAGTCGATTCACTGAGCGTGCAGCACCGTCGAGGTGCCATCGGGACGGTACTGCAGCAGCTCCCCGTCATCACTGAGCGCCACGGTGGTGATCCCGCGCGCCCCAAGCGTTTTGCCGTAATCGGTGCTTGCCAGATTCTCCTCGATGGCGGCCGCGATCTCGGCGTTGAACACCACGCCTTCTTCGGGGGTCAGGTCGCGCAGTGGCGTATCACCGGCCAGCGCGGACTCCACCTTGCGGCGGGCCGCCGTCTGCTGAGCGGACACGGCTCGGCCGACGCGGGCCCAGTGATCGAGCTGCTGCTTGGCCGAACGGCTTTGACGCGCGCCCTCTGCTGCGGCGCTGTCCATCAAATCGGCGGCAAAGCGCGTGACCCGGTCTGCGGTGTTAACCATGGCGGCACCTCACTCGTGTAGCAATATGAAACTACCGTAGCAGATTGCTACCGTGCCGGTCGCACCGAGCGGCGGTCAGGCAGCACTAGGAGAGCGGCCAGCAAGAAGCACAGCGCGCCGACGAAGGTGCCGATGTTGGCCAGCCAGGCGTCTTCGGTGACACCCTTCTTGGTGATGAAGGCCCCGAGGGCCGAGACGCCAAAAGCGATGGATCCGACCAAGTTCGTCCACTCCGCCAGCCACTCGCGCGACTTCGGTTGTACGAATCCGATCGACAGGGTGACGGCCACAACCCCCAACACCCCGCTGACTAGGAAGGCGGCCGAACCCGCCGCGTCCGGCCCCCACACGAAATGCCGGCGGGCCGGAAGTCGATGCGCCCACAACGCCGCGCCGGTGCTGACGTTGAAGCACAGGGTGCCCACGAACTGTGTTGCCGCCGAGAGCCATTCAGCTCGTATGGTCGGCGTCGCCCATGTCCGGCCCGCGGACGGTCGGCTGAGCCACAATTGGATGAGCGCCGCGCTGGTGAAGAACCAGGCGCCGACGAAACACAGCAGGTTGGTGGCACCGGCGCCCCCCAGCAGTGCGAATCCAGGTGCCGTGCCGATCGCGAACAGCGACGAGCCGATCGCGAACAACCAGCACTGGCTCCGCAGCAACTCAGACTTCACTGTGTTCCCGTTCGCACTCGTCGGCGGGCTTCGCAACGGCTCCACGCTGGCCGATCGAGGCGAAGATTTCATGACGGTTTCAGTTGAGCAAAGGTACCGCAGCTTACCCCGTGGCGAGGGCCGGCAAGGACCGGCGGGCTTTAGCGTTGACAGCATGGCCGGATTGGGCAATCGCGTGAAGCGTTGGCGCGCAGCGCTGCACGTGACCGTGTCAGCGCTGATGGTTGCCGTCGCGGCACTCGCGGTCGCCCCGACAGCTCATGCGGCCGCGGCCGTGGCCACGCTGAGGGTGACATCGACCTGGCAGACCGGTTTCATCGCCAGCTTCACCATCACGAACATGAGCATGGCGCCGCTTTCTGACTGGAGGCTGGATTTCGACATGCCGGCGGGGCAGTCCGTCATCCACACGTGGAACAGTTCCGCTGCGCAGTCCGGCACGCACTGGGTTATCACCCCCGCAAACTGGAATCGCGTAATCGCGCCCGGTGGCACGGCCACCGGCGGTATGCGAGGCGTATTGAGCGGTACCTATACGGCGCCGTCGAACTGCGTGCTCAACGGCCAATTGCCCTGCAGCTAGCGGCGATTGGGTCCGCAACCCTGGCTTTGCTGCTGGCGTCAGCCAATCGGCCGCCAGGCACCGAGAACAGCTTCCCGGTACCAGCCCGCCCGATCCCGGACCTGGACCCCGATCCGGCTCTGCGCATTGACACGGCTGTCAAGGATGTGTTGATCATCGATGTAGATCACCGTGTGCGAGGCATGGCCGGCATCTCCGGTTGGGTGCAGATATAGCAAATCCCCGGGCAGAAACGGGCCCTCTTTGGGGATGCGGCGACCCATCGGGCCAGCCGTCCCGTCCGCCTGCCGGTGAACGTCACCGCCGAACTTGATACCGAGGCCGTAGTTGTAGACCCACGCGGTGAAATTCGAGCAATCCAAGCCTTTTCCGGCATCCCACGCCGTTGGTCCGTGCGGGTCATCGGTGTCGGGATTGTCCGCGGCCGCACCGGCATACGTCGAAGCCGACGGGTCCCAACCGGGGATGTGATGGTGACGGTACTGCAGCCCCAGTGGGTTGCCGGGTGTGTAGATGTAGCGCATGGCAACGGCGAGAATCCGTTCCTGCTTCCACGTTGTGGAACCGCACTGCGCGCCTTCGGGGATAGCCGGTGTGGGCAAGGCGTCGGCTGCTGGTCCCCACCCGTGATTCAGGTAGTGGCCCTCGGCGTCGGTCCGATACCACTCGGCAGCGGGCTCGCGAGACTGGGGAAGTCCGTCTCGGGCGGCGAAATCTGCCGTCAGTGAGGTCCACGTACAGGAGAACGGATAAGACCACTCGCCGCCTCTGGCCAGGCCTGCGGGCAGACAGCCGACGGCGGCTGACATCGCGACACAAAGCGCAGCCCATATCGAGAAGAAGAGTTTTCTCCGATGCTGCAACGGACCCTCTGCTTTGTCGAGCGATCACCTGACCAGGCAGATGCTAACGCGCAAAGCTATCCGCGCCTACGGCATTGCCATGCCGAAAGGAGGCGAAAGGCTACGAACTACGAGGATCGCGGCAGCGCGCTACCTTTGCGCCACTCGTCCCAGCTGAGCGTCCAGTCGCCGTTCTGCTCGATCTTCAGCGGCGGCCCACCGGTGTTGTGCACTTCCACGACATCGCCGGGCACGGAGAAGTCGTAAAACCATTTGGCGTTGTCGCCGTTGAGGTTCAAGCAGCCGTGCGACGTGTCGGTCTTGCCTTGAGCCCAGATCGTCGAATCGAGCTGATGAAGATAGATGCCGTCAATACTGATCCTGGTGGCGTAATTGATCGTCTCGCGGTATCCGAGCCGGGAATTCTTCGGCAGACCGAACGTCGAGGAATCCATCACCACCGGGTTTCCTTTGTCGAGCACGGTGTAGGCACCGGGGGGAGTCCAGAACGACAAAGTCCGCCCGCCCACGGTCTCGGTGCCACCCATCCCCATGGAGGTGGGCATGGTCCGAACCAGTTTCCCGTTGTCGAATACGCTCACCAGTTTGGTCGCGTCGTCGGCAATAGCGACGTGCGCATCGCCGATGCGAAATGAAACCCGGCTGTCCTCCTGCCCAAATATGCCACCACCCAGCGCAATACCGTAAATCTTGGCGTCGGCCGTCACCGTGGTGCCGGGCGCGTAGTAATGTTCGGGCCGCCAGTGGGCGTTTTGGGAGTTGACCCAGAACCAGGATCCCGGAACGGGGGGATTGGTGGTCACCGCCAGCTGACGTTCGGCGGCGGCCCGATCAGCGATCTGCTCATCGAAGTGCGCGACGAGGACTGTTCCGACCCCGTAGGTGCCGCCTTCCCGCAACGTAGCCTCTGAGGTCATCGTGAACGAGACCTTGGTCTGGTTGGACGGCCGCAACGTGGAGAAGGACGAAACTTGGGATTTCTCAACGTTGTTGGTCCCGCGGCTGGTGACATTGAGGGTGTAGGTATGGGCGTAGCCGAGCGGGCCCGTCGGTTTCCATACCGTGTTATCTGGCGTCATGACGCCGTCGACCGGCTTGCCCGCATCGTTGACCATGCGTACCGCGACCAACGTTCCCGTGTCGGCTTTGACCTGCACCGGCGTCGTCGGCTGGACATCGCGCGCATCCGGACCCGGCGTGATCGTTACCTGCGCCGGCCCCTTGGGCGCGTCGCCCAGTGAATGGCGCGCAGAGCACGCCGGCGCCGCGGCGCCGAACACTCCAAGCACGACGAGCACGGATAGCAACTGGCGCCGCCGCCGGCCAGGAAGCATGTTGGCTGTCACCGCAAGTGAATTAGCCAACGGCGTGGGGCTTCAAACCATTGCGTGACTCACCCTAACCCGAGAGATCATGGCTTGATGGCCGACGACGACGAGCTGGAAACCTTGTACTGGGTCCCTCCGGATCAATTCACTGCCGAACGCACAAAGTTATCCGCAGCGGCTAAACAGCGGGGCGATCCCGCTGCGAGCAAACGGATCTCAGCGGCCCGCAAACCGACCACAGCGGCGTGGATCGTCAACCGGTTGATGATCGGAAGTCGGGAGGCACGGCTCCGCCTGGCCGAGCTGGGTGACAGCCTGCGCACCGCGCACGCCGCGGTGGACGGCGGGCACATCAGGGAGCTGTCCGCCCAGCAACACCATCTCATCAAGGAATTGACCGAAGCCGCCTTCGATGCGGCAGAGGTCAAAAACCCGTCGTCGACGGTGCGTGACGATGTCGCGGGCACGCTGCAAGCCGCGATCGCCGACCCCGAAGTGAGGGCGCGCCTGGGCCGCCTGGTCAAGGCCGAACGTTGGTCAGGCTTCGGCGACGTCGGCGACACTGCGGCGGTGTCAGCGACCCCGGTGCCGAAGCGAACCGCGCCAGCGCCCAAACCATCCCTGTCGAAGACGCCGCAGCGCGACCAGAGAGCCGAGGCCATCAGGCGGGAGCGGGAGAAGTTGACGGCAGCGGTAGCTGCCGCTGAGCGGGCAGCGACGCAAGCCGACAGTGTGGTCTCCGACCGGCGAGCCGAACGTGACGCGGCCCGCACGCGCCGTGACGAAGCAGCGGCAGTCCTGAGCAAGGCGGAGCGCGCGGTAGCCAACGCTGAGCGGAGCTACGAAAAAGCCCGCCGGGCCGGCCGCGAGGCTGCGCAGGCGCTGAAAGCGGTCAAGGCCCAGCTGAAGCGGACGTAGCACTCGCGTCCGTGCGGTGCGCCTACTCAAACCGCGACAGTCCGGGGCGGTCTCCACTAACCTGAGGGGTCATATCGGGCCGTCGATGGCAGGGGAGAAGTCATTGTCTGTGGTGAACCCGTCACTAAATGTCTCGCCCGAGGTGGTGGCGGCTGCAGCCCAGGATGTGGCGGGCGTCGGCGCGGCACTCGACCGGGTGTACGCGGCGGTGGCGCCGGCGACCACATCGGTGCTGGCCGCGGCGCAGGACGAAGTGTCCGCGGCGATCGCCGAGTTCTTCTCCGGGCACGGGCAGGCCTTCGCGGCGCTCGGCGCGAAGGCTGCGTCGTTTCAGAACCTGTTCGCGCAGGCGCTGACTAACGCCAGCCAGCAGTACACGGCCGCCGAGACCGCGATCGTCGGCCACCTGCAGGCGGCCACCGCCGCGCTGCACCTACCACCGATCTTCGGCCCGCGGCCGGTGCCCTCCTCGGTACCGGTCGACCCCTCGTTGTTCGCCGGCACCTACTACGAGCAGGGCAGTGTCAAGCAGTTCTTCTCGCTCGGCCTCGTCAACACGAAGGCGACGTACAGCCTCAACCCAGACGGCACGATCCGTGTCCAGAACTCGGGCAACTACTTCCTCAACGGCGGCCCGCTGTCGGCGATTACCGGGTCCGCGGTGCCGCTCAACGCGACCAACACGGCGCTGGACGTCAGCTTCCTGCCGTTCAAACTGCCGTTCAGTCTCAGCGCGCCGACGGGCAACTACATCATCGTCGCGCGCGCCCCCGACTACAGCTGGGTCCTGGTCAGCGATCCCACGGGGTTCAGCGGCTACGTGCTGACGCGCAGCCAGTTCATTCCGGCCCCGCAGTATCAGCAACTGGTAGGGGAGTTGGTCTCCCACGGCGTTTGGGGGCCGATCACCCCGACGAACCAGTACGCCTCCTGACCATCCGACCTATCACAGGTCAGGGAGTTCATCGCCCCGTGTCAAATTAACGCCGGAAATCGCCAACAAAACCTACAAATCCCAACTACGCGAAATTGATGATGATCCAATACGATTCGCACAAATGGCTGGACCACTTTTTTGACATCCGCGGTTCGCTGGTCCGGGAGATCATCGGTCGAGTCTCCCTCTGCGTCGCCTGGTCGGCGGCGGTCGTCGCCTTTCACAACTATGTCGCACCGGTCGGCATGCCAATCCAGCTGCACACACTGATGGGCCTCGCCCTTGGTCTCCTTCTCGTTTTCCGCACCAGCTCCAGCTATGACCGATTCTGGGAGGGGCGCAAACTATGGGGCGGCATCGTGAATGAAACACGGAACCTCGTCCGCAGCGCCAGCGTGTACATCACGGCGGATCCAGCGCTGGTCGCTCGACTCACCCGATGGACAGCCGCCTTTCCCTGGGCGGCCATGCACAGGCTGCGCGGTACCGAAGGCCTTGGGCCACAGGTCAACGAGCTTCCGCCCGCCGAGGCGCAGGCGGCGATGGATGCACAGCATCCCGCTCTCGCTGTCGCCGCCAACATGTCCGGTTGCCTGCGGGAGGCGCGCGAGCGCGGCCTGATCTCTGACATCATGCTCACGTCGATGGACCAGAACGTTCAGCTCCTAGTCGACTACCTCGGCGGCTGCGAACGAATTCACAAAACGCCGATGCCCTTCGCTTACGCCGTTCACCTGCGCCGAGCGCTTGTGCTCTATTGCTTTACCCTCCCTTTCGCCATGGTCGATACCTTCGGCTGGACGACCATTGTCGACGTCCTGATCATCGCTTACACATTCTTCGGCATCGAAGAAATCGGCGTCGAGATCGAAAGCCCCTTCGGGGACGACGCGAACGATCTCCCGCTCGAGGACATCTGCGAGACGATCCACAAGAACGTTTACGCCCAGGCGGGCATCTGATTGCGGCGGAAGCTTCCGGGCCCTCGAACTATTGGTGGGAGGGCGGGTTCGATGACATTCGACGTCTGCTCGGGGTCGTTTGCTGAGCACCCGTACGGAGCCGGCCACGACCGCTGATCACGGGCCCTTATTCAAACGCGGATGAACTTCTGTTCGCCCATGCCGAACATGCCATCGACCGAAAGGTCGACGTCGTCGGTGTGGATGCGTCCCTCGTACCAGCCGAAAGGGCCGTAATACTCGGCGAGCGAGCGGCGCGGGCCGGCGTGCAGCTCGGAGCGGACGGTCGGCGTGAACCGCACCTCGATCTGCCCCGACCCGTCGGCATCCCGCACGATCCAGGTACCCCAAGGCCCGTCGGGCCGTTTCACGTGGACGGCGGGCAGGCGGTGGACCCGGTCGCCGAGCCAGACCGCGTTCTCGTTATTGCGCTGGGGGTCGCGCACCTGGTTGTCGGTCAGGTTGAAACCCTCGATCCGGCCCTCATCGCTGCGGCGCACTGCGGTCACCCAGTCATAACGCATAGGCGAGGGGTAGTCCCCGTGATGGTCGTCGAGGATCATGAAGGAACGGTTGGGGTCAAGAACTGTCTGTTCGGCGCCGACGCGGAGCGTGCCGGCGAACGGCATCATCGTTTTGTGCGAGTACAGCGCACGATCGTCGGCGAAGGGGT
Organism: Mycobacterium sp. Z3061; assembly: GCF_031583025.1. Classification (NCBI taxonomy): domain Bacteria; kingdom Bacillati; phylum Actinomycetota; class Actinomycetes; order Mycobacteriales; family Mycobacteriaceae; genus Mycobacterium; species Mycobacterium pumcae. Next base: position 3,769,245 of record NZ_CP134062.1, read on the forward strand.
GACAGATCACCAAGTGGCCCGCCTCTCCCGGGCCACAGCGCCCGGCGCCGTGCAACTCCAGCGGCGGCAGCGCTTCGCGCCCAGGGTGGCTGGCGTCCACCGCGACCAGGCCCGAGTCCATCTCGTTGGACACCTGCAGCGAGAAGCGTCCGACGTGACCGTGGGACCGGGTGTGGTCCAGGCCGCGAGCGACGTGCACCATCGAGGTCGGCACCTTCTGCTCCCACCGACGGATCGTGGCCGCCTGCTTGTCGACGACCAGCACTTGCAGCAGCGAGATCGACTTCGTGTCGTACACGGCGCCAAGCACGAACACCGAGTCGTCACCGAGCTGGAATGCCTCCCACTCCTTGAGTCGGGCGCTGCGCGCGACGCGCTGTAGGCGACCGAGAGCTCCGGTGGCGGTGACGACGTCCAGCGGGTTGATCCGTGCGATCCGGCCGTTGTAGGTGCCGAACCGGTAGCGACCGTCGAGCACCAACTGGTCGGGCGGCGGCTCGAGCGTGCGCACCAGGCCGGACGGGTCGGTCGGCAGGGTCTCGTTGTCCACCGCCGGAGCGTACCGGAGGGCAAGCTCGCAGGATGGGGGGATCTGCCAGCCGATTATCGATGGTCAGGGGGCGCGACTCTGTGCTGTGACCGTTAGGGATCGTTACCGCAATCGCGACTTCGCGCTCTTATCTTTGGACATACGAGGAGCGCTCGACCCACCATCACGCCTATCGGCATCCGCAAGCCTGGGGGGCTGGAATTATGACCACCGCAATCGGCACGTACAACCCGATCGAGAAATACGTGGCCTATGAGCATGACGATTTCATCTCGGCGGTTGCAAGCATCAACGCAATTGGCGGTAGAGGGGACACAGATTCCGTCGAATCGAAGCCGCGCTGGCGACTTACCGAAGAAGAGATCGTGCGCGCGGCGATCACCATGATTTTGGTGTTCCTCACGGTGCTGATGGCCCTCTCCGCGGGCGCTATCTTGACGATGGGTTAGCAGCGCCTGGGCCTGATCCAAAACCTCTTAGAGGCGGATCGAGTGCGTGTCTTACAAAGAGACGCACACTGACCGTTTTCGCTACCCGCCCGCCATGAACCGGACTACCGTCGGCAATTGGGGGCTTGGGCAGGAGGCAGCCATGTCGAAGCGACACCGAGAAAAATGTGCCAGCCCTGCTATGCGGCATCGTGACGTCGGGGGAACGGTTGGCAAGGCGCGGCGCCCCTGGTGTCCAGGCATCACCAATCTTGGCTGAATCGGCGATCATTCAAGTCCCAGTGTGCTGACGCGTGACCATCGAGCGCAGGCCGTCAATCCATCCTGTCCGTTGGCAACCGCCGCCGATTGACCCGCTGCCGGTTCTACCTTCGGCTGACATCAGCGCCATCGCGTTCCCAGCCGTCGCGTATACCGATGTGCCAGCCAAGCGCCGGTACTCGGCGCCGACGGGGATCTGCTAACACAATTCGCCGGACGCGGCCAACCATTCGTTCGTCGTCAGCCGTTATAGCGGTTCACGCGACACTGCTGACGATCGCGATAACCAGACTCAGCAGGGTCAGCACGCCGACCATCACCGCGGCGGCGATCGCCCGGCCGCGTCGGTGCCGGCGTACGTAGTAGATCGCCACCGCGATGCCGGCCAGGATCAACGCTGCGTAGGCCGCCAGCCCAACCGTGAGCGCTGCTGTTGAGGCGGCGCTGGCAAGGGTGACATCGTGCACGCCGCGAGCCTACGACTGGATGAGGTGCGGAGCGCACTCAAGCCCTTCGTACCTAAGGCGGCCCAACGACGAACTAGGAAAGGGGCAGCCCGGTAATACCTTCGAAGAGGAAGGTCACTATTTGCCAAAAGAAAAAGAAGGGGAGGAAGGGAAAGAACACCCAAAGAGGAGGGATGACGGCCAGAAGAAGTACCAAGACGGGAAAGTAAGTGACAAAGTAATTCAAGTTCTGCCAGGCGCTTGTTGAGTCAGCCGCTCTCGGACCGGACTCCCGCAACAACGAAGCGATCAATTCCTCGGCGCTGGCATACGCCGAGGAGCTTGCCGTCAGCTTAGTGACGAATTCCTCGTGAAATGCCGCAGCCTCCCGGGTCACCACCTGATAGTCCTGCGCGTGTTGCGCGAAGAGCTGCGCGATGCCCACCGACACCTCGTCGGCCGCAGCGGGGCTCAGCGCAAGAGTCGCACTGGCCGCCGATCGGTGGGCCTCATCGAGTACGGACGCGATCTTTTCCAAATCCGCTGCTGCCGCGGTCATGATCTCAGGCACCACGCTCACGTTCGACATATCTGACCTATCACTTCCAGCGTTCACTTCGGGCGAGGCCGACAGCGCGCAAACCGCCAGCGAATCGAGCCTCACACGAGCCGACAACCCTGGCTGCAGTAGCGGCCTACCTATATGCGGCTGCAAATCCGATCCGTGCATATTCCCTGTGCAGCGACCGTGCAGGCTGAATGTCTGGAGACGGCCCGGGGGATCGCAGTCGCACGCCGGAACCGGTGAGCTGTTCGATTTCGCAGCCAAAGCGGCCCAAACTGATTATGTAGGAACATGTTTCAATGAGGGCTTCGTCTTTTTGGTGCGACCTGCTAGTGGCTGCAATGTCTGTCGAAAGTCTGCGATGGCTTGTTTCTTGTAGGGGTCGCCGGTGTGTTCGGCCGCAAAGGCGAGCATCTGCCGTAGCGCTGCGTCGCCGTCGTCATTCCCTCTGCGTCGTGCACCTGGCCGGCATTAGGGGAGCGCACTGACAGGTACAGCGTCGACGCGGAACGGAGCTGCAGCTTAGCGGTGCCGGAAGGTTGAGTGCGGCCTACTGTCCAGGCGCTGTTTCGAGCGTGTCGGCAAGGTTGGTGAGCAGCTGTGCGAGGACGCGTTGCTCGGCGGAGTCCAAGCAGGCGAAGATGTCCCGCGCTGCGTCGAGGTAGTCGGTGAGCCAGCGGCGGGCCTGCTCGTCGCCGCTCTGGGTGACGGAGAGCCGGATGGCGCGGCGGTCGTTGGCGTCGACACTTCGCTCCACAAGATGATCTCGTACAAGCGCCTCGACCAGCGTTGACGCAGTCCCTTGGGTAACGCCAACCGCGCGGGCAAGGTCAGCCAGCCGAACCGGACCGAGTCGCTGAATCTCGGCGAGCAGCTTGGAGCGTGGCGTGGACACTCCATGTTCGCCGAGTCGCTCATCGAAGGCCCGCACCACCGACTTGCCGGCCCGGCCGAAGGCGTCGGCCAGTTCACCCGGCAAATGACTCGCCTGGTCAGTGGGCTGTGTGGCCATTGAGTTCCCGTCTGTCGTTGACCGCAGCATATCAAGCCATCTAATATTTTGATATCAAACAGTTTGGCGTGATAGGAGTTGGGCATGAAGGTTTTCGTGACGGGCGGCAGCGGCTTCGTCGGTCAGCACGTGGTGCGCCGCCTGGCCACCGAGGGGCATCAGGTGCTGGGGCTAGCGCGATCCGGCCGCGCTGCCGAGCTGATTTCGGCTGCCGGCGGGCGACCGGTGAAGGGCGATCTGGCCGACCTGGCACCCAACGGCGAACAGGCCGAGTGGACAGGTGTCCTCAATGAATGCGACGCCGTAATTCATGGTGCAGCGCGGATGGAGTTCTGGGGCCCAGACGCCGGCTTTCGCCGCGACAACTACGTGCCCACGGTTGCCCTGCACATGGCGGCCGCCGCGGCCGGGGTTGGCAGGTTCGTACTGATCAGTGCGGCCAGCGTCTCCAGCGGCAGCCAGCGCGCAGCGGTGGTGGACGAAGGCACCGACAACGGCCGGCCCAACACCGCATATAGCCGCGTCAAGCTCGCTACCGAGCAGGCCGTGCTGTCCGCGGATACACCCACGATGAGCACCGTGGTGCTGCGCCCGCCGTTTATCTGGGGTGCCGGGATGACCACGGTGACCGAGCTGGCCGATCTTGCGCGGGCCGGTGGGTGGACGTGGATTGATCGGGGTCGTCATGTCATGGACTTCGTCCACGTCGACAACCTGGCAGCGGCCGCCGACCTCGCCCTGACTCGGGGGCGAGCGGCCGGCATCTACTACATCACCGACGGCAGGCCAATCTCGATACGCGACTTCATGACGCCGCTGTTGGCAACCCAGGGCGTCGACGTGAGCCGGGCGCGCAATGTCCCACTGTGGGTCGCCGCGCCACTGGGAGCCGCGCTTGATGGCGGCGCCCGGTTGCTGCGCCGGCCCAGTCCGCCGATGCTGACCAACTGGCTGGTCACATTTCTGGGCCACGACCGCAGCTATGACATCACCGCCGCCCGCGCGGACCTGGGCTATAGCCCCGACGTTGACCTGACGCAGGGACTTGCGGAAATGATTTCCGGACCTGTCGGGGCTGACCACACGTCCGGCTAGGTGTCGAGGCGCTATGGCCATATCCATTCGAAGCGGGGGCGAGGGCACCCAGGATGCCACATGATTCCTCGGATGAAAACGGCGAAGCTTTACTGGTAACCCGCCGTATTCGATTCCGCCGTATTCCACCTGAATTGAGCGGCAACGCGAGCGCCGGGCAGGACTCGAGCCCCTGATCTTTACAGTGCTAGGGGTGCCGATGAGAGCGATGGCCGCGACTGTTCAGACGCGCTGGGGTTGCCGCGGCTGAGTGGAAAAACGCTCATGTGTATCCAGCAGTTGTCTTACAAAACGTCGTACACTGTTGCAATGGCTGACACAATCACCTTCAGGCCCGACGAAGACACGTCGAAGGCGCTGGAGGTCTTGACCAAAGATGGAACCGCCGTGTCCGTAGCCGTTCGGTCTGCTCTTATCGATGCCGCACGGCGGAAGGCCGGCGCGGCGATTCGTGCCGAGGCGGAAAGGCTTGCTGAAGACGAGTCCGACCGCGCTGAGGCCATGCAGGTGCTGCGCGACATGGAGACGTTGCGTGCGTGGTGAGGTCTTTCAGTTGCGTGCCCCGCGGGGGAATCGCGGTCACGAGCAGTCCGGTTCCCGCTACGCTGTAGTAGTCCAGTCAGATCAACTGCCTCTGTCGACATGGCTGGTTGCACCAACATCCACGTCGGCACGTGCCGCCAGCTTTCGTCCCGAAGTTGAAATCGGCGGCGTGAACACCCGCGTGCTTGCCGAACAGGCCGCCGCAGTCGACCCGGGCCGGCTCGGTACGAGCGTCGGATTCCTAAGCTTCGATGAGATGCGCCGCGTTGATGCGGCACTCCGCATCGTCCTCGATCTATGAGCGTCGGGCGGCCGCGATAGCCAATGGATGTGCGGTCCGCCGTCTGGCCCAGGACGGTCCAGGAGTCAAGCGATGAGTCGGGCGTCAGCACCCGCTGCACAAGCCCGAAAAGAATGCAGATGCCACATGATTCACCGGGTGAAAACGGCGTACTTTAGTTGACATAATGTCGCTTATCGGCAAAACGGAGAACCGGAGTTATGGGTCGACCCTGTGCCTCAACCGGCATGAGCACGTCATTTGCCCGAATCCGGGCAACGAAGGCCTCGGGGCCTTATCCCTCGAGTGGCAACGCGCAAGCGCTCGGGCGCCCGAACCATACGCTCGGCGACTCAGTGCAGCCCCGCACACGAGCACCCGGATGGCCGGCCCACTCGGGCAATCGTCCGCCACTTCGGCTTACGCCTCGACGACACTAAACGTCACTGTGACGAAATGTTAGGCCGCGGCCCCGGGGCTCCGTCGACTGCTCAACGAATTTCCGCAGAATAACTACGGCCTCACCTATGGTTTGCGTCGGTCATTCGCGATGGCCCGAATTACCCGCACTAAGGCCCCGGTTGCCCCGGATTCGATGAGAGAAACGCGGGCTGAGATTCTCATTCAATGTGGGCGCCGCAGGTCAGCGAACGAAGTCTGCCCCACGTTTATAGAGAATGGACACACGCTTATGTCGATACCACCACCTGAAGATTTTCTTGCCACGATGCTCGACGAGTACGCACTAAACAAGCTTGTGCACGCGTACTGCCGCGCGGTGGACCGCGGCGATCTGGAGACGCTGCGAAGCCTCTACCACGACGACGCTCAAGACGAACATGGTGCGTTCTCATCGGGCTCGGTGGCCGACTTCATTCAGACACTTGCGGACTCCCGCCGATTCATCGTGTCAATGCAGCATCACGTCACCACGACAAATTTCGCGGTGAGCGGGAGCTACGCGGAGGGCGAGATCTATAGCATCGCTACGCATACGTTCGCGACCGGCAAGGGAAAGTCCGACTTGGTGATCGGTGGTCGCTATCTCGACAAGTACGAGAAGCGGTTCGGCGCTTGGAAAATCACGGAGCGCCAGATCGTCACCGACTGGGCTCAGGTGAACAACCCCTCCGTCGTCGACTTCAGGCACCCGATGACCCGTGATACGCCCACGGGCAGCCCTGGTGCGGATGATCCATCCCACAAATTCTTCCAGCTGATTGGAACGAGCTCCGCCAACAGCAGTCGCCCTGCTCACCCAGAATGAATCAGACCCGCCAGGCGAACACCCCTATCCAACACCCAGCCCTGACCCATTAAAGCGTCACAGTGACGAATTAGGCTGCGCGACAAGGATATTCGCATCAGTCAGGTCACTCCGATATTCCCTGCTTGGCCGAACAACAGCCCGCCGGTGCCAGCGGTCCCCGGGGCACCAGGTGTCGCGCCGAGCCCGCCGTTGCCACCGTTGCCACCGTCGCCGGCCAGGACGGCGTTGCCGCCGGCGCCGCCTCTCCCTCCAGGGCCCGAGGGGCCGCCGGCAGTGCCACTCGTGCCACCGGCACCACCGGTTCCTCCGTTGCCGATCAGTCCTGCGTTTCCAGCGTTGCCGCCGTCTCCGGCAATGTTCTGGAAGGAATTTCCGCCGTCGCCACCGTCGCCACCGTTGCCGATCAACGAGGCGCCAGCACCACCTGCACCGCCCTTGCCGCCGAGGAGGCCACCGAGGCCACCTTGGCCACCGGTCCCACCGTCGCCGACGAGCACGCCCGCGTTGCCACCGGACCCACCCGCACCGGCGCTCTGCGTGCCGCTTCCGCCGGACCCGCCGGCACCTCCATTACCGAACAGCAGCCCCGCCTTACCGCCGGCCGCGCCGACCGCGCCATTGGTGACCATGCCCAATCCATCCCCGCCGTTGCCCCCGGCTCCGCCGTTGCCGGCAAGAATTCCGGCCGCGGCGCCGAGCCCACCGGCCCCGGCGGTGGCACCCGCGCCACCGTTTCCACCGGCGCCACCGTTGCCGATCAGTGTTTCGGCCGTTCCGCCGGTCCCGCCAACGCCGCCCACCGTGGCGCCGCCTCCACCAACACCGCCGTGACCACCGTTAGCGATCAGCATGCCGGCATTGCCCCCGTCTCCGCCTGCGCCACCCGCACCCGTCAGACCCACCCCGCCAGTGCCCCCATCGCCGCCGCTGGCGAACAACAGCCCGCTGGTGCCGCCGGCGCCACCGAACCCGCCGTTGACAGTGCCCCCGCCGCCGCTGCCACCCGCCCCGCCGGCACCGGCAAGTAGACCACCAACACCGCCGGCACCCCCACCACCACCGTTGCCTAGCTCTCCCGCTCCGCCGGCGCCGCCCGCACCGCCGGCGCCCAGAAGAAGTCCACCGGTTCCGCCGCCTCCGCCTGCACCGGCAGTTCCGTTGCCGCTTGCGCCGCCGGCCCCACCGGCGCCCCCGTTGCCCCAGAGCAGACCACTGGCGCCGCCAGCGCCGCCTATGCCACCCGGATTGAAGCCGGACGCGAGTCCGCCGGCTCCGCCGTGGCCGCCGTTGCCTCCCAACAAGCCTGCAGCGCCGCCGACTCCACCATTGCCTCCCTTGCCATTGAGAGGTCCGCCGCTGCCGCCCGCTCCACCGGAGCCACCGTTGCCGAACAACCCCGCTGCCCCACCGGCGCCGCCGTCCTGATTGGCCGCTCCCGAACCTCCGGCCCCGCCGTTGCCGTACAGGATGCCGCCGGCCCCACCGGTTGCCCCGGTACCGGGCGCGCCGTTGGCGCCGTTGCCGATCAGCGGGCGCCCGAAAAGCGCCTGCGCCGGCGCGTTGACCGCGCCGAGAAGGACTTGCAACGGCGAAGCGTTGGCAGCCTCGGCGCTCGTATAACCGACACCAGCGGCGTTCAGACTCTGCACAAAGTCGTTGTGGAAGGCCGAAACCTGCGAACTTAGCGCCTGATATGTCTCCGCATACGACCCGAATAGCGCAGCGACAGAAGTCGATACCTCATCGACGCCAGCGGACAGTATCTCCGTCGTCGGGGCCAGTGCCGCCGCATTCGCCGACGCAATGGCCGAACCGATGCCCGCCAGTTCTGGGACCGCCGACGCCAAGATTGCTGACTCGAATACCACAAAAGACATTGCGACCCCTTTGAGTACAGCGCAGCCCGAACCACACTGCCGGGCTGACGGTATCTACTCGGAGGGTCTTCGGCGGTCAAACCGCAAGGGGTGACAGCAACTCCACAACAAACTGCCAGCTAATAGCTAAGGCCCGCCCGCATGCTATTGCGACCCGACGCTAGGAGCAGTCGCCCACCTGGTCGATGACCTTCTTCAACGGCGCGGCCGGCGTGACGCCTGGGATGTAGCCGGGATTGTCGGCCGACCAAGCGATCTTGGAACAGTAACCGGGTCCGGTCGGCTGGCCCGCCCGCCAGGTATCGAGCGTCGGCCGGCAGTTATAGATGTCTGCTGGGTTGGCGAATATCGCGCGATCCGGCACGCCGGGACCGTGCTGCCAGATGATCAAGCCACTGGAGACCGGCAGATCACAAGGCAGTTCGGGCACGGGAATCCGGATGATGTCGCCATGCGCAAGCGGCGCGACGGCCAGCGCACATGCGGCGAGCAAGGCAGCCGATACAGACCTCATTGGAACGGACAATTCGACTGCCCTCTTTTCTGACCTGTCGGAAGTCACTCCGGATTCCAGGTTAGACCCCGGAGTTCACCAGCAAACGGCTATTCGAGCGGGTTTACGATGACGCCGTGGCGGATGTGACGGTGGCGCTGTTCACCTTCACCAAGAACGAAGCGACCGCGGTGACGGAGTTGCTGGCGCGCCTCTGCGTCGACCTGCCGACGTTCGGGACCTCCATATGGGCGCAGGCCGGACCGGGCGACGAAGCGTTGGAGGGCCGCCTTTCTGACGGCAGGTCCGCCCGGCTCGAGCACCATGCCTTGAGCGCCCAGGGGAATGTCGTCGCTGCGGCCGCTCTCAGCAGATCGACCCGGGAGAATCGGGCCGACTACTACGTCTTCTACGGCTGCTGTGGCACCCTCGACCGCAGGCTGGTCGGCAAGGTATTCCGCGCGGAGAAGGTGTCCTATCTGTCGTTGGGAGTGGTGGCCGCTTCGGCCGAAGGTGAAGTCGTGCAGTTGCAGAACAAATGGATTGTGCGTACGCAACCCAGCGAGCAAGCCCCGCTCGAGGCCATCGAGTTGCGGGCAGGGGCAGCGGGCGCTCCCGGGTCCGTATGGGGGTTGGACGTTCCCGACGCTCACGTGCTCGCCACCGACAAAGTGATCAAGATTTCGCCGGGTGTCGCACCGGCGCCATTGAATTCGCCCTCGGGCAGTCCCGTCTACGCCAAGGAGAATTGGACCTACTCGCTGGCGCTTGCGCTCCACTCGCAACTGACGACCAAGCCCATACTCGTCGATATGGAGTCCTTCGGTATCGCGTCCACGATGCGCGCGCTGGGCTTGTGTGAGCGCGTGCTTGTCTTGCGTGTCGCATCAGATGCGTTGGCCGACAAGGCAGATCAACGCGAGGAGGATCAGCTCGACTTTCTCAGGGCCGGTCTGCCTGACCTGGCTGCCGCGATTTCAACGATCCTGGGACTTTGAATGACGCCGGAAGACCCGCCGCGGACACTGCAGGACGAGGTGCGCAGATTGCGCGCCGGCATCGTCAAACACCTCCCCTCAACGCGCGACCCGCAGGAGTCGGAGATGGTCCGCGTGGTCTCGGCCGCCTCGCTGGCCTGGGATGGCCAGTTCGACCGCGTCGACCGTTTCTCTCGTCCGCTGCTGCCGTCGGGTGCGCTGACTGAAGAGCGCGCGAACCCGGAGATGACCGCACAGCTCTTCCTGGAGCAGATGGCGTCCGACTATCGGCGAGTGGCGTCATGCCAACTCGACCTCCGCGAGGTGGAAGCCCGGCGGAATTCAGACGAAGGCACCAAGGCCCTCGAGCGTGCCGGTGTTGTGAGCCGACCGGTGGCGCCACTGGCGGTGGGGCAACACCTTGCGTCACAACGCAGCGGGAAGCGGGACTTGGCGAGTGTCTTCGAGCCATGGATCGCGACTCCGGAGAACTCAGATCGCGACTCCCCGTACGCCGCGGTATTCGGCGAAGTGCTCGGGCCCCTGATTATTGTCGCACTGGATAATTCGCCCTCCGACCCTGCGCTGCCCGGCTGGTCTGGTCGGGTTGGCGAAGTGTGGTGCGCCGAGTTCCTCGCCGCAGGGGCTGAGATCCTGAAATGGCCGGCCCTACTGGGTCGTTCACATATCGAAGGCAGAGTGCTCAAGGCGTCGCGATACGACACAGCTGACTTCACCGAGACCGCCAACAAAGTCGTCGCGGTCGCCCAGGGGTTCCGCCGGGTCGAGGACGTGAGGGTGAGCGCGGCGGGCACAGTACCCCGAGTCGAACTTGTCCTTGCCGGCGACGGGCTTACCCGAGAAGAATTGACTCACTTCACAAATGAGATCAAGCACCTGCACGCTGAAGTGGCGATTCTGTCCTGACCCGTCGCGCCGACACCCACCTAGGGCCCAACGACCCTAGAAGGCCCGGCCGCAATCGGCCTACCTTTGAAGGCGCAATTATCCGTCGCAACAGGAGTAGAACAATCATGACCACCGCTCGCGACATCATGCATGCCGGTGCCGCCTGTGTAGGCGAGCACGAAACCCTTACCGCTGCAGCTCAACACATGCGGGACTTAGGTGTCGGCGCACTGCCGATCTGCGGAGATGACGACCGGCTCCACGGAATGATCACCGATCGTGACATCGTCGTCAAATGTCTTGCAGCCGGTGCGGATCCGTCGACCGCGACTGTCGGCGAACTCGCACAAGGCAGCGCCTACCATGTCAGTGGCCAGGCCGATATTCAAGAAATGCTGAACATGATGGAAGAGCACCAGGTGCGCCGCCTGCCCGTGATCGAAGATCACCGCTTGGTGGGCATCATCAGCGAAGCCGACATCGCCCGCCACCTGCCCGAGCACGAAATTGCGCACTTCGTGAAAGCAATCTGCTCCCCCAAGGCGCTCACCAGTCACTGATCGAGCATCGATCTCATCTGCGCTGGCCTGAGCGAGCCTGCAGCTGCGGATCAACCCGCCGGCCGCCGTTGAGCCGGCCGGCAAGGCAGTGCGCCGAAAAACGAAAGTTGTTGACGCCAAGGGCCGGACGGCTTGGTTCCGCACGAGAAATATCCTCCCGCGAAAGGGACTTCGGTCTCTATTGCTTCGACCGAGCGGGCTCGACAATCGGAACGGCAAGTCCTGTTAACCAAAGGAGGGACATCATGACTGATCTCCCCGTCCGCCAGCAGTCTCGAGGGTGGCTCCCGGATTTCTGGTCCGGCCTACTCACCGGTTTCCCCTCGTCACTGACCGCTTTGCATCCTGGCAACCTGATCAAGCTCGAGGACGACATGGAAGACGGCCGCTACACGCTGCGCGCTGAAATCCCCGGCATCGATCCGGACAAGGACGTCGACATCACGGTTCGCGACGGTCGGTTGACGATCAAGGCGGAACGCACCGAGCGCAAAGAAAGCAAAGGCAGGTCAGAGTTCTCCTACGGCTCATTCGCCCGCTCGGTCACCCTGCCGCCAGGAGCAGACGAGGACGACATCAATGCCACCTACGACAAGGGCATCCTGACCGTCTCGGTGGGTGTGCCTGAACAGGCAGCGGCGGGCGAGAAGCACATAGCCGTGCACACCGCCGGCTGAGCCGGCTCCGCTTCGCTATCCCCGCCGTGCCGGGAAGTACATCTCCTGTCGCACCGTGCACACCAACTCGCCGTTGCGGTTGAACATCGTCCCGTCCGCCAACGCGAGCGAGTCGGCGCTACTCGGCGAAGACCGTTGCAGGAGTAGCCAATCCGACAACGCCGCGGGTGAGTGGAACCAGACGGAATGGTCGCGCTGCGACGACTCACCGACTCCCCCGTATGCGGCGAACGCCGGCTCGGTCAGTGTCACCGCGGACAGGTAGGCCACCAGGCTCGCGGTCAGCACCGGATCGTCGGGAACCTCGCCATCCGGTCTCCACCACATCGCCGACCGCGCCGGCGGCAAATTCTCACTGTCGATGACGCGCCGCTCGAACCAGCGCAGGCTTGCGTACCGCCCCTGCGAGTTCGGGTCGGACTCGGCGAGGTGCGGCGCTACCCAGGGCAACGTCTCCGGCTCGGGCGCCGCCGGCATCGGCGGCTGATAGACGACCGCAGCAGACGCCGGATCGGCGACCTTGAACGACAACATCGCTTCCATCAGGATCTTGTCGTCCTGGCGTGCGGTCACCCGGCGCGCCGAGACGTCCGTCCCTCTTGCAGATTCACCACCTTGCGGCAGGTCCGACTTCCAATTGGAACCTCAGCCGGTGCGGTAGGGCCTAACTCCCGCCTTTGCCGCCTAGTGCTCCATCACCACCGGTGCCACCGGTACCGCCGGTGCCACCGACAGGTGCGCCGCCGTTGCCGCCGTTGTCACCGGCCGGGCCGGCGCCTCCGGCGCCTCCGCCGGAACCGTTGCCGCCGTTACCGCCGGTGCCGCCAGAGCCGCCGCTTCCGCCGAAGCCGGCCGTGCCACCCACCGCATCGCCACCAGTTCCGCCAGTTCCGCCGGTGCCACCGGTGCCGCCGGTCGCGCCGGGGAAACCAGACTGCAACGCCGCGTTGCCGCCGGCGCCTCCGGTACCCCCGTCGCCGGCCTTGCCGCCGAACCCGCCGACAGCCCCGGCGTTAGCGGCGGTTCCGCCGGTTCCTCCGTTACCACCCGCGCCGCCGGCGCCACCGCCCCCGGGTCCGATATTGACGACACCCTGAATTGCACCCGCAGTGCCGCTGCCGCCGTCCCCTCCGTAGCCTCCCTGACCGCCCGCTCCGGCGATGTTTTGGGACAGCCCGCCCGTGCTGGCACCACCGGCACCGCCGTTGCCGCCGGCCCCTCCGGCGCCCCCCGCCGGGGACCCACTGAAGGTCACCGTCAGATTGCCGCCGTTCCCACCACCGCCGCCAAAGCCGCCGCGACCGGCGGTTTCGACGGCGTCGCCAGTGCCGCCGTTGCCGCCGGCGCCGCCGTTACCACCGGTACCTCCAGTCAGGCCCTGCAGGGGCAGGCCGTTGAGTGCGTTCGAAGCGGCGTTGCCACCGTCGCCGCCGATGCCGCCATAGCCGCCGGCCCCACCGACGGGGCTTATTGTGCCGTTGCCGCCGGCGGTACCGGCGTTGCCTCCGTTGCCGGCGTTTCCGCCGGCCCCACCGTTGCCCAACGTGCCCAAACCGTTGCCGCCATTGCCGCCGTTTCCGCCGTTGCCGCCTGCCCCGCTGGCGCCACCCAGACCGCCAGCGGCCCTACCACCATTGCCGCCGACGCCGCCGTTGCCGCCCGCACCGCCAGCATCACCGGCAGCGTTGACCGTAGCGTTGTTGCCGTCGGTCCCGGACCCGCCGTCGCCCCCGGCCCCGCCGGCGCCGCCGCTACCGCGGCCCCCGCTACCTGCCTGGCCGCCATAACCGCCGTTACCGCCGTTGCCGCCACTGGGCGCCGTAGCGCCACCGGTCCCGGTGTCGGCGCCCCCGTTACCGCCGTCGCCGCCGTTCCCAGCCGCACCGCCGTTGCCGCCAGCGGCTCCGGCGCCCGTCCCGCTACCACCGCGACCGCCGTATCCGCCCCGCCCGCCGTCGTCTCCGACCTTGCCCGCGGCTCCGTCATTGCCCTTGGCGCCATTGCCGCCGGCTCCTCCGTCACCGCCGGTACCGCCGACGCCCGCGGTCTCACCGGTGCCGACCGAGCCCGCGTCCCCGCCGGCGCCGCCGTTGCCTCCGTTGGGCGCGGCCGAGCCGCCGGTGCCGGTGTCGACGCCGCCCTTGCCGCCCGCTCCACCGGCGCCGCCGCTACCGGCGTTGCCGCCGATGCTGCCGGTCCCGGTGGCGTTGCCGCCGCTGCCGCCGTTGCCTCCTGCGCCGCCGTTGACGCCGTTGGTGCCGGCGGCGCCGGTGCTGCCCAGGGCGCCGTTGCCGGCGTTCCCACCGTCACCACCGATGCCGCCGTTGCCACTTGTGGCACCGGCCGAACCAGCGCCAACCTGCCCAGCGTTGCCGCCGTTGCCGCCATTGCCGCCGCTGGGCGCAACGGCGGCTTTGCCGTTGCTCAGTCCACCGTTGCCGCCGTCACCGCCGCTGCCGCCGCTGCCGGCGCTACCGCCGATGCCGCCGGTACCGGTGGCCTTGCCGCCGTTTCCGCCGGTGCCCCCGGCGCCGCCGTTGACACCGTTGACACCCGCACCGCCGTCACGACCCGACGACCCGGTGCCGCCGTCCCCGCCGTCGCCGCCAATGCCGCCATTGCCTGCGGTCGCGCCGCTACCGGCCCGGCCGGCATCCCCGCCGCTGCCGCCGTTACCGCCGGAGGGGGCCGTGGCAAGGGCCGGAACCGTGTTGGCCCCGCCGTCGCCGCCGCGACCGCCTGCTCCACCGTTGCCGGCGTTGCCCCCGAGGCTGCCGGTTCCGAAGCCATTGCCGCCGCCGCCGCCGTCACCACCGCGGCCGCCGTTCAACCCACGCAGGTCGGGTCCCGCGGTCTGGGCATCAGCGCCGTTCCCGCCGTTCCCGCCGTTACCGCCGATGCCGGCTTTACCGTCGGTTGCACCGGCACCCGACCCCAGACCGGCCACGCCGCTGTTGCCGCCGCTGCCGCCGCCGCCACCGTTGGGGACGTCGGTCGTGGTGCTCGCGCCGGCGTTGCCGCCATTGCCGCCGTTGCCGCCGGATCCGGCATTGCCTGCCTGGCTGTTGGCACCGTACGTGTTACCGCCGGAGCCACCCCTGCCGCCTTCGCCGCCGCCGCCGCCGGCAGCGCCGGCACCGCCGTTACCGGCGCCGCCGCCACTGCCGCCACTGCCTCCGTTGCCACCGGCGCCGAAGGTGCCGGTGGCGGTGCCACCGTCACCGGCGTTGCCGCCGTTGCCTCCATGGATTCCGACGTTTCCGATAGTGCCGTCGCCGCCGGTGGTGCCGTCGCCACCGTTACCACCGTTACCGCCATGGCCGCCGATTCCCGCAGTGGCACCAGTCCCGGCGCTGCCCGCGTTGCCGCCGTTACCGCCGTTGCCACCGTTCGGAGCGTCCGGAGCGCCGATGTCCGCGCCGCCGTCGCCACCGTTGCCGCCATTGCCACCGTTGCCGGCGTTACCGCCGACGCTGCCGGTGCCGGTGGCATTGCCGCCGTTGCCGCCAATGCCGCCCCTACCGCCGTTCACGCCGTTCCCGCCCGCGGCGCCGTCGGCGCCATTGGCTCCGTCGCCTCCGTTGCCGCCGTTACCTGCGATACCGCCCTTGCCGATGGTGGTACCGGTACCCACTTTCCCGGCATCGCCGCCGTTGCCACCGTTGCCGCCGTTACCACTGGTGATCGCGTCTCCGCCGACACCACCGGTGCCGCCGTCGCCGGCATCGCCACCGACGCTGCCGGCACCCGTGGCACTACCGCCCGCACCGCCACCGCCGCCGGCACCACCACCTCCGCCATTACCGGCATAGCCACTGCCGCCATTTCCGCCGGCTCCGCCGGTGCCGCCGGCTCCGGCGATATTCGTCGATGAGCCCCCGGAGCTGCTTCCGCCGACGCCGCCGGTGCCGCCGGCCCCACCGGCCCCGCCGCCGGCACTATTGCTGTAGGCACCGGTCCCGCCGTCACCGCCGTTACCGCCGTTGCCTGCTGTCTCCGCGGCGTCACCGACGCCGGCGTTGCCACCCGCGCCGCCGTTGCCCCCAGCGCCGCCGTCCCGGAACGTGTCGGCCGAGCCGCCATCGCCGCCGCGGCCTCCGGTGCCGCCGGCGCCACCGACGGCGCTGATCGCCCCGCCCGTGCCGGCCTTACCGGCGTTGCCGCCGTCGCCGCCGTCACCGCCAGCGCCGGGGGCGCGGGACGGAGCCTCGGTGCCGGGTCCACCGTTGCCGCCGGTACCCCCGTCGCCGCCAGCGCCGCTGGCACCATTAGTGCCGCCGGCCCCGGAGTTGCCGCCGTTGCCACCGGTGCCACCCGTGCCGCCGGCTCCACCGCCGTTGACATATTGGAAGCTTCGGGCTAAGCCATCCGAGCCGGTGCCGCCGTGCCCGCCGGCCCCGCCCGCGCCGCCATTGCCTGCGGTGGCACCAGTGCCCGCGTTACCGCCGATGCCGCCGTTACCGCCTGCACCGCCGGCCGGAGCGAGCCCGGAGGCCTGCCCGGTGTCGTTGCCGCCGTCGCCGCCGATGCCGCCGATGCCACCGGCACCGCCGCTGCCCCCGACACTGCCCGTGCCGGTGGCGTTGCCACCCGCTCCGCCGGCCCCGCCATTGCCACCGGAGAAGCCAGGATTGGCGTCGGGGCCCTTGAGCCCAGAGCCGCCGGTGCCGCCAGTCCCGCCGTTACCGCCGATGCCGCCTCTGCCGAGGGTGGTACCTGTGCCGGCCTTACCGGCGTCACCACCGATGCCGCCGGTACCGCCGCTACCGCCGTTCATCCCACCGCTACCGGCCTGGCCGCCGGCGCCGCCGTTGCCGGCGTTGCCACCGACAGTGCCGGGCTGGCTGAAGGCAGCGCCACCATTGCCGCCCGTACCACCTGCACCGCCTGCACCGCCGGTGCCACCGGGGATGCCCAGGTCGGCGGAGTTGGAATCGCCACCCGCACCACCTGCACCGCCAGCCCCGGCATTACCGCCCCAACCCGCCGTGCCACCGCTTCCGGCGGCTCCGCCGACACCGCCGTTACCGCCGGCCCCACCGGCGCCACCATTACCTGGCGGCTGTTTGGCGGTCGCGCCGAGGGGGGTGCCAGCTCCACCCACACCGCCGAGTCCACCGTTACCACCGGCCCCTGCGGTGTTGGTCGTAATGCCGCCGGTGCTCGCGCCACCGGATCCGCCATTGCCGCCGACCCCGCCGGCGCCTCCGTTGCTGGTGGCTTGCGGCGCCACGCTCTGCGCCCAGCCGCCGCCGCTCCCACCATTACCACCATTACCCCCGGCACCGGCTCGCTCGGCGTTGTCGCCGAACCCGCCGGCGCCGCCGGCGCCGCCATTGCCACCCTTTCCGCCAACGAAGGACGAGTTTGCCGCGGCCGTGCCGCCGTCCCCGCCGTTACCGCCGTTACCGCCGGCCCCACCGGCCGCACTCGCTGTCCCACCATGGCCTGATGAGCCGGCGGCCCCACCGGCTCCACCATCGCCACCGTTGCCCGCGCCGCCGCCGCTGGTGCCGTTGCCGCCGTTACCGGCATTGCCGCCGTTGCCGCCGGCACCCGAGGCCCCGTTGACGCCACCTGGCCCCGAGTCCCCGCCACGACCGCCCACGCCGCCGGCGCCGCCGTTACCCCCGTTGTCGCCGGCCAGGATTCCGGTTCCGTTGTTGCCGTTTGCGCCGTTGCCCCCGAGCCCACCGGTCCCGCCCGCTCCTCCGTTGCCTGCGGTGCCACCGCTGCCCGTGCTGCCACCGGCACCACCGGCACCCCCGGTGCCACCGACCGGGGCGGTGGCGTTGCCCGTGCCCGTATCAGCTCCGGCATTGCCCCCTGCGCCGCCGCTACCGCCGGCCCCACCGTTACCCGCGACCCCACCGGGTCCGGAGTTACCGCCGCTGCCGCCGGCACCCCCAACGCCGCCGGCGAATCCGGCCACACCGGCAGCACCGGCAGCACCGGCCCCGCCATCACCACCGCCGCCGCCCGTACCGCCGTGGCCATACGCGCCCACGGCACCCCCGGTCCCGCCTATGCCCGCCGCACCACCGGCCCCGGCATTGCCACCGACCCCGCCGGCACCGCCGACCGTACCCACACCGTTGACCCCGGCCCCGCCACTACCGCCGACACCACCCACTCCGCCGTCACCGCCAGCCCCACCGGAGCCGTTGGTCCCGCCGAATAGGCTCTGCCCGCTACCGCCGGCACCTCCCGCGCCACCCGCCCCGCCGGCGGCACCGGTGCCCCCGGCCACACCCGCACCACCGCTGGCCCCGACCCCGCCGGCTCCACCGTGACCACCCGCACCGCCGGCACCGCCGACACCGCCCACCAGATCGTTGTCAACCCCGCCAGCCCCACCGGCGCCGCCGGCCCCACCAGCCTGGCCGGGCGCGCCGGCTGCGCCCGCTCCGCCGGCCCCGCCGGCCCCAGCCACCCCTGCTTGTGACCCAGCACCGCCGTTACCCCCGTTGCCACCGGCTCCACCCGGGGTGATGGCATTGCCGCCCGCCCCGCCGGCGCCGCCGTTGCCGGTCAGTCGGCCGGCCGCCCCGCCATTGCCGCCAGCCTGACCTGGAGCACCCGACCCGCCCCGGCCACCATTACCGAAGAGGATCCCGCCGTCGCCACCGTTCTGACCTGTCCCGTCCACACCGTTGGCGCCGTCGCCGGAAATCGGACGACCCAGCAAGAACTCGGTCGGCGCGTTCACCACACCCATCACGTCATTGACCAACGCTCCCAACGGCGACGCGTTAGAAGCCTCGGCCCTGGCATAGGCCGCCTCGCCCTCACTCAACGCCCACACCAGACGATCATGGAACTGCGCCGTCTGCGCACTCAGCGACTGAAACGCCTGGCCGTAACCGCCGAACAATCTGGCAATCGCCGCCGACACCTCATCCTGGGCGGCCGCGGCGATACCGACCGTCGAGGGTGCCGCCGTCGCGGCGGCCGACCTGATCGACTCCCCGATCACCGATAGATCGGCTGACGCTGCGGCAAGGGCACCAGGAACTGCGACTACATACGACGACACTTACACTCCCTCACGGCTTTGAATTCAATTGCTCATTGGCGGGCTATCCGGAACGATATACGGTTAGAACGCGCATGCTTCGTGCACAGTGCATAGTGCACAGTCCGTCGGGGAAACACGGTGCACTTTGTTGTGTATCGGATTGGGTCGACTTAGCAGTCATCACTTCTACACCACAAAACGACTGCATACTGCGAAAATATCAAAAAATCTGGGTGAAAACAGGCGTCAGCTGCCAGAATCTCCCTGAGTTGAAAGTCCTGGATTTCCGCCCGGTAAGCGCGTGTGCCGGAAGATATTCGCTGCATCGGGAAAATGGTCGGTACGGTCAGGCCGAAACGGCAGATTTTTCGCGACCCCCGAACGAAGTCAGTCGAACCGTTAAGTGAATTTTGTGCGACAAATGCGCGATATGTTTGCCAAACAGCTCGATGCGGGAGGCCAGTACGCAGGCTCTGACACCAATTCGATGGAGCACGTGAAGTCGCTGTGGCAGGCGGACATCTCAGGACGGGACGGCCACAGTGCGCAGCGGGAATTCAGCAGTTGCCCACCTGATCGATGACCTTCTTCAATGGAGCGGCCGGCTTGACAGAAGGTATGTAGCCGGGATTGTCGGCAGACCAGGCGATCTTGGAGCAGTAACCAGGGCCGGCCGGCTGATTCGCTCGCCAGGTGTCCAGGGTTGGTCGGCAGTTGCACAGGTCAGCCTCGTTGGCGAAGACGGAACGGTCCGGCACTCCGGGTGCGTGTTGCCAGATAATAAAACCACTCGAAATCGGCAAATTACACGGCGAACTCGGCGCGGGAACATTACCGCCCTGACTGTGAGCGATCGGCGCGAAGGCCACCGCACACGCGCCGAGCACTGCGCTGGATGAAGCGATCAATGGGATGGCCAACGCGCTTGCCCTCCTTTGGACGACGACGGTAGGCATTTTGCCCAATACCTGCCTAGACGCTAATCCCCCGGCGTAAGCAGCGTCAGATAATGCGCCGGAGGGTTCAGCAGCAGCGTGCAGAACCTACGCGCAGGTGACGATTCTGCCTCGTTAAGCCCGCTGCGCCGGGAAGTACATCTCCTGTCGCACCGTGCACACCAACTCGCCGTTGCGGTTGAACATCGTCCCGTTCGCCAACGCGAGCGAGTCGGCGCTACTCGGCGAAGACCGTTGCAGGAGTAGCCAATCCGACAACGCCGCGGATGAGTGGAACCAGACGGAATGGTCGCGCTGCGACGACTCACCGACTCCCCCGTATGCGGCGAACGCCGGCTCGGTCAGTGTCACCGCAGACAGGTAGGCCACCAGGCTGGCAGTCAGCACCGGATCGTCGGGAACCTCGCCATCCGGTCGCCACCACATCGCCGACCGCGCCGGCGGCAGATGCTCACTGTCGATGACGCGCCGCTCGAACCAGCGCAGGCTTGCGTACCGCCCCTGCGAGTTCGGGTCGGACTCGGCGAGGTGCGGCGCTACCCAGGGCAACGTCTCCGGCTCGGGCGCCGCTGGCATCGGCGGCTGATAGACGACCGCAGCAGACGCCGGATCGGCGACCTTGAACGACGACATCGCCTCCATCAGGATTTTGTCGTCCTGGCGTGCGGTCACCCGGCGCGCCGAGAAAGTCCGTCCCTCTTGCAGATTCACCACCTCGAAGTCCACCGTCCGGCTGGCGTCACCGGAGCGCAGGAAATAGGTGTGCACACTGTGCGGCGCGCGGCCAGGCGCGGTGTAGGACGCCGCCAGCAACGCCTGAGCTGAGATATGCCCACCGAGGATGTGGTTGTGCGGAGCAGGCAGCTGCCGGCCGGTGAAGAGCCACGGCTCGACGCGGGCCAACTCCATGGTGGCAAGCACATCGCCGAGAGAGGATGACATCGCCCCGTATCTTGCCCGATCGCCACCCGGCCAGGCTCAGCAGCTGAGCTGGCGGTGACGCTGCAGCCGCCGCAGGGCCGCCGCCGACGCCGCAGCGGTGACAGGTTCTAACGCTCGGACCAGTTCGGCGCGCACTGCGGCGACATCGAGATGCATGCCGATCGCCACCAGAGAGTTCCCGACGGCCCGCGGCGGTGCCTTCGCGATGTGGATGGCACTACCGACGAGGTTGAGGACATAGGTACGGGTCGACCGCCCGTGCCGCACCCCCACCACACCCTTGAGCCGGAATACCCCGTCCGGCGGCTGTTCGACCAGGTCAAACAGCGCATCGAGGTCGACACAGCCGGTACTGGTGACGGTGACGGCATCGGCGTGCACGTGGTCGTGGGTGTGCTCGGCGTCGAGCAACAACTCCCGAAACGACAGTTGCCCCGTCTCCTCCTGCGACTCCAGCGGGTCGAACAGCAACGCGGGGTCGACGCGGCCACCCGTGGTGCCCACCACCTGAACCCGTGGGTTGCGCTGCGCCACACGCTCCCTCACGCGTTGCAGCACCACCGACCGCTCCTCTTCGGGCACCTGGTCGAGCTTGTTGACCACCACCAGGGAGGCCACCCCATAGCGCACCGGCGGCAGTTCGCTGCGGTCGACGGTGTCGAAGTGGTTGACCGCGTCGACCACATCGACCAGGCCGCCGCTTCGGACCCCGGACAACTTGCTGAAGCCGATGATCCGCGCGATCGACACCGGATCGGCCAGCCCGCTGGCCTCGACGATGATGGCGTCCAGTCGGCGGGCTGGATCGGCGAGCTTGGCGAGCGCGTCGTCGAGCCCACCGTCGTCGGGCAGGCAGCAGATGCATCCGCCGGCGATCGAGGCGGGCTCGTCGACCTGGCCGGCCACCAGCGCGGCGTCGACATTGAGTTCGCCGAAGTCGTTGACCACTACCCCGATCCGCGTACCCGGGCTGCGCAGCAAATGATTCAGCAGGGTCGTTTTGCCGGCCCCGAGATGACCGGTGAGCGCGATCACAGGTATCGCTGACACCACTCTCCCCCGACGTCGGAACCAGGTCATGCAAGGCTAACCGCAGCGCCGAACAGCCCGTTCGGTCTAGCCGTTTTCTTAGGTTTGGCTACCGGTGCCGTAGGCTTTGCGGCGATTTGTGAACGCAGACGCGCACCCCTTGGCGCTCGACCAACCGAACGGACTTCAAGCAAGTGATCATCGGAATACCGCGCGAGTCTCTCTCTGGGGAGACGCGTGTTGCCGCCACGCCGCAGACCGTCGGGCAACTCACCAAGCTCGGCTACTCGGTGGTCGTCGAATCCGAAGCGGGCGCCGCCGCGAGCTTCCTGGACAGCGCCTACATCGAGGCCGGCGCCGACATCGGAACGTCTGAGCAGGCATGGACCGCGGACATCGTCTTGAAGGTGAACGCCCCGAACGACGACGAGATCGCAGCCCTGCGCGACGGCGCGACCCTGGTCAGCCTCATCTCCCCCGGCCTGCACCCCGAGCTGGTCGAGAAACTGACCACCCGCAAGATCACCGTGCTGGCCATGGATGCGGTGCCCCGCATCTCGCGGGCGCAGTCGCTGGACGTGCTGTCGTCGATGGCCAACATCGCCGGCTACCGCGCGGTCATCGAGGCGGCGCACGCCTTCGGTCGGTTCTTCACCGGCCAGGTGACGGCGGCCGGCAAAGTGCCGCCGGCCAAGGTGCTCGTGGTGGGCGCGGGGGTGGCCGGCCTGTCCGCGATCGGGGCGGCCGGCAGCCTGGGCGCCATCGTGCGTGCCACCGACCCGCGGCCGGAGGTCGCCGATCAGGTGAAATCGCTTGGCGGCGAATATATTTCGGTTGACGACAGCGAGGCCGAAGTGTCCGCCACCGGCTACGCCAAGGAGATGAGCGAGGACTACAAGGCCCGCGAGGCGCAGCTCTACGCCGAGCAGTGCCAGGACGTCGACATCATCATCACCACCGCACTGATCCCCGGCAAACCGGCGCCGCGGATCATCACGGGGGACATGGTGGCGGCCATGACCCCGGGCAGCGTGATCGTCGACATGGCCGCCTCAAACGGCGGCAACGTCGAGGGAACGGTCAAAGACCAGCTCGTCGTGACAGACAACGACGTCACCATCATCGGCTACACCGACCTTGCCGGACGGCTACCCGCTCAGTCCTCCCAGCTATATGGCACCAACCTGGTCAACCTGCTGAAGCTGATGACCCCCGAGAAGGACGGACAGCTGGTCCTGAACTTCGACGACGTGGTCCAGCGCTCCATCACCGTGGTCCGCGACGGCGAATCCACCTGGCCTCCGCCGCCGGTTCAGGTCTCGGCAGCCCCCGCCGTCCCGACGGCGGCGGCGCCAGCCAAGGAGTCACACGCCAAGCAGCCGATGTCCAACAAGCGACGGCTGACGACGACTCTGATCGCCGCCGCGGTGTTGTTCGGCCTGATCGCGATCTCACCGGCCGCCCTGCAGGTGCACCTGACGGTGTTCGCGTTGGCCATCGTGATCGGCTACTACGTGATCGGCCACGTCCATCACGCCCTGCACACCCCGCTGATGTCGGTGACGAATGCGATCTCCGGAATCATCGTGCTGGGCGCCCTGCTGCAGATCGGAAAAGAGAACCTCCCGATCACCGTGGTGTCCTGTGCGGCGATCCTGCTGGCCAGCATCAACATCTTCGGCGGCTTCGCGGTGACGCGACGCATGCTGGCCATGTTCTCCCGCAGCTGAGCCTGCGCACCCAATCGGAGGATCATCCCTTGTTCACGATAGAAACCGCCGCCAAAGCGGCATACGTCGTCGCGGCCCTGCTGTTCATCCTGGCGCTGGCCGGGCTGTCCAAGCACGAAACGTCCCGAGCCGGCAACACTTTCGGCATCTTCGGCATGGCGGTAGCGCTGGCCGCGACCATCGCGCTGGCCATCAACGGGCACATCGAGTCGCTGGGCGTGGCCCTGCTGGCCGGTGCCGTGGCCGTCGGCGCCGCGATCGGCCTGTGGCGTGCCCGGGTGGTCGAGATGACGGGCATGCCCGAGCTGATCGCGCTGCTGCACTCGTTCGTCGGCCTGGCCGCCGTGCTGGTCGGCTGGAACGGCTACCTGTTCGTCGAGCACAACCCCGGTGGCGCCGAGGCGGCCACCCTGCGCGCGGAGGGCCTGGGTGGCATTCACTCGGCCGAGGTCGTCATTGGCGTCTTCATCGGCGCCGTGACCTTCACCGGCTCGATCGTGGCGAACCTGAAGCTCTCGGCGCGAATCAAGTCGGCGCCGATGATGCTGCCCGGCAAGAACTTCCTCAACGTCGGCGCGCTGGTGCTGTTCGGTGCCCTGACGGTGTGGTTCGTGATCAACCCGACGATCTGGTTGCTGGCCGCCGTGACCGCGCTCGCGCTGCTGCTGGGCTGGCATCTGGTCGCGTCCATCGGTGGCGGGGACATGCCGGTCGTGGTGTCGATGCTGAACAGCTACTCGGGATGGGCGGCGGCCGCATCCGGCTTCCTGCTGAGCAACGACCTGCTGATCATCACCGGCGCCCTGGTCGGGTCCTCCGGTGCGTACCTGTCCTACATCATGTGTAAGGCGATGAACCGCTCGTTCATCTCGGTGATCGCCGGAGGATTCGGCATCGAGGCAGGTCCGGCCGAGGACAAGGATTACGGCGAGCATCGGGAGATCACTGCCGAGGGAGCTGCGGAGCTGCTGACTTCGGCCGATTCAGTGATCATCACGCCGGGATACGGGATGGCTGTCGCCCAAGCCCAGAACGCCGTGGCCGATCTGACCCGCAAGTTGCGCGCTCGTGGCGTCAACGTCCGGTTCGGCATCCACCCGGTCGCGGGACGCCTGCCCGGCCACATGAACGTGCTGCTGGCCGAGGCCAAGGTGCCCTACGACATCGTGCTGGAGATGGACGAGATCAACGACGACTTCTCCGACACCGCGGTTGTCCTGGTCATCGGCGCCAACGACACGGTCAACCCGGCCGCCGCGGAAGACCCGAGCAGCCCCATCGCCGGCATGCCCGTTCTCACCGTCTGGGACGCCGACAACGTGATCGTGTTCAAGCGGTCGATGGCCTCGGGCTACGCCGGCGTGCAGAACCCGCTGTTCTTCCGGGAAAACAGCGCGATGCTGTTCGGCGATGCGCGCGACCGGGTAGAGGCGATCCTCGCGGCGCTCTAGCCTCACTCGCGCTGGGACGACGGCGGTTGGCTCGCCGAGATTGCCGCTGCGGTCGCGGTTTGCCGACAAAGCGCAGCCACTACCGCCATGTCGCGCGGCGAGCTGTCTTCGCGCTTGCGTGCGGCGGCGCCGGCTGGTCAGCGAGATTGCCGCTGCGGTCGCCGATCGCCGACAAAGCACAACCACCACCGCCATCTCGCGGGGCTAACTGTCTTCGCGCTGCGGCGGCGACCCATCCGTGTGAGTATTCGATGTGATGACGAACCGGTGTGCCGAAAGCCCGGAAGCCGGGCGGGGAACTCGATACGCTTGGCGCACATCACCGGTGACTGACGCTTAGGGGGCGACGTGTCGTTTCTAGCCGTGGCTCCTGACTGGGTCACGTCGGCGGCAGCGGATCTGGAGAACATCGGTTCGGCGCTGAGCGCAGCCAATGCGGCCGCCGCGCTCCCGACCACCGGCGTTGCGGCCGCCGCGGCCGACGAAGTCTCGACCGCTATCGCGGCGCTGTTCGCCGGGTTCGGTCAGGAATATCAGGCGCTGAACACCCAGCTCAGCGCGTTCCAGCAGCAGTTCGTCCTGTTGCTGGGCAGTTCCGCCGGGTCGTACGCCTCTGCGGAGGCGACGGCCGCCTCGGTGCTGGACCCGGTCTTGGGCGTGATCAATCTGCCCACCCAACTGCTGCTCGGACGTCCGCTGATCGGTGACGGGGCGGCCGGCACCGCGGCGTCGCCCAACGGCGGGGCCGGCGGGTTGCTGTGGGGCAACGGCGGGGCTGGGTACTCGCAGACGGTCGCGGGGGCAGGTGGCGCGGGCGGTTCCGCCGGGTTCATCGGTAATGGCGGGGCCGGCGGCACGGGTGCCAATGGTGGAGCCGGCGGGGCCGGCGGCAACGGCGGCTGGTTGTTCGGTAACGGCGGCTGGGGCGGCACTGGGGGCGCGTTACCGGCTAGCCCCACTGGCGGCGGAGTCGGCGGAGCCGGCGGTGTTAGCTACCTGCTAGGTACCGGCGGCAACGGCGGTGCCGGCGGGCTTGGGCAAGGCGGTTTCCTCGGCTACGGCGGCACCGGTGGCCACGGCGGCGCGATCTGGGGCGGCCAGGGCTTCAGCGGCGCGGGCTGGGACGGCAAGACCATCTCCATGCCGACCATTCAGACCACCGAACCGGTGGTCAACCTCTCCGTCAACGGCTACACCAGCGGACCGATTCTGGTCGACACCGGATCCGCCGGCCTGGTCATGCAGATCAAGGACATCGGCGGGCTACCGGGGTTGCTCAAGCTGGGCATTCCGCACGGAATCAACATCAGCGGCTACAGCGGCGGGCTGACCTACCTCTTTGCCAGCTACCCCACGTCGGTGGACTTCGGCAACGGTCTCGTGACCGCGCCGACCGCCGTCAATGTCGTGTTGTTCTCGATTCCGACATCACCGTTCGCGATTTCGGCCTACTTCACCGAGTTCCTGAAGAACCCGTTCGTCACCCCGTTCGACGCGTACTTCGCGACCGCCGGCGTGGACGGGGTCTGGGGCCTCGGCCCGAACGCGGTGGGTCCGGGCCCCACCATTCCGAACCAGTATTTGCCGGGCAACCTCAGCCAGGGCGCCCTCATCGACATGGCCGGCGGGAAGTTGCAATTCGGTCCGAACCCGGGTCCGGTCAACTTCTCGCTCAACGGCTCTCCGATCACGACGTTGTACGTTTCCGTAAATGGCGGGACTCCAATAGCCGTGCCCTCAATCGTCGACTCCGGCGGTGTTCTGGGCACTATGCCGTCGTCGGTGATCGGTGGCGCTGGCAGCTTGCCAGCAAATACGAACATCACGGTCTATGGCGGACCCGGCAATACCAACCTCCTCTACTCGTACAACACGAACGACTACACCCCGACGGTCATTTCGTCCGGCCTGATGAATACCGGTTTCCTGCCCTTCTATCTCCAACCGATGTACACCAGCTACAGCCCCGGCGGTGTAGGAACTACGGTCGTTAACACCTAGCCTGGCGGATTGTTCTGCCCCCCAACTAATTTCACCCCTGTCACCCCCCGCCACTAAAGTCGCGTCCATGCTCCAGACGATCGCCGTGCGCGGCTACCGCTCGCTGCGCGACATCGTGCTTCCCCTGGGCCGTCTCTCCGTCGTCACCGGGGCCAACGGCACCGGCAAGTCATCGGTGTACCGCGCGCTGCGCCTTCTGGCCGATTGCGGCCGCGGCGAAATCATCGGCTCACTGGCCCGCGAGGGCGGTCTGGAATCGGTGCTGTGGGCCGGTCCGGAGCAACTGGCCGGAGCCCGCCGGGAGGGCAAGGCGCAGGGCACCGCCCGCACCCGGCCGCTGTCGCTCGAACTCGGTTTCGCCGCAGACGATTTCGGCTACCTCGTCGATCTCGGCATCCCGCAGATGGCGGGCTACCGTTCGGCCTTCTCGCGCGATCCGGAGATCAAGCGCGAGGCGATCTTCGCCGGCCCCGTGTTGCGGCGTGCCACCACCCTGGTTCGCCGAACCCGCGACTTCGCGGAAGTCAGCGGTGATTCCGGCTTCGACGAGCTGAGCCGGACCCTGCCGTCCTACCGCAGCGTGCTGACCGAATACGCACACCCGCAAGCACTTCCAGAGCTCGCCGCGGTGCGTGAACGCCTGCGGGGGTGGCGGTTCTACGACGGCTTCCGAGTCGACGCCGCCGCCCCGGCCCGGCTACCGCAGGTGGGCACCCGGACTCCCGTTCTCTCCGACGACGGCAATGATCTGGCCGCCGCGATCCAGACGATCATCGAAGCAGGGTTCGACGACCTGAGCCGGATCGTCGCCGACGCCTTCGACGGGGCCACCGTCACCGTCGAGGTCAACAACGGCCTGTTCGATCTGCAACTGCAGCAGCCCGGCATGCTGCGGCCGCTGCGCGCAGCCGAATTATCCGACGGCACATTGCGTTTCCTGCTGTGGGCCGCCGCGCTACTCAGCCCGCAGCGGCCTTCACTGATGGTGCTCAACGAACCGGAGACCTCGCTGCATCCGAGCCTCGTCGGTCCGTTGGCTGCGCTGATCCGGGTCGCGGCCGAGCACACTCAGGTCGTGGTGGTCACCCACTCCGACTCATTGCGGGAGGCGCTCGACGACGGGACGCAGATCGAGCTGTACAAGGATTTCGGCGAAACCCGGATCACCGGACAGAGTTTGCTGACGACTCCGCCATGGGACTGGGGCAAACGCTGACCCCGGGTGGCCCACACCTCGTTTTGCGTGCAAAGTGTGCAGTTTGTGCAAATATGTGCACATGGCGAATCACATGGGTCTGCGCGAGCGTCGCCGCCGCCAGACCAGCGCGGACATCCGCGGAGCCGCCGTGCGCCTGGCACAAGCACGCGGTTGGGACAAGGTCACCATCGAGGAGATCTGCGTCCAGGCGGGCATCTCGACCCGCACGTTCTTCAACTACTTCCCCAACAAGGAAGCGGCCATCGCCTACGGCCCCTCGGACCTGCCCGCCGAGTTGGCCGATGAGTTCGTCGCCGCCGGCCCCGCGCCACTGTCGGTGGTCCTGGCGGATCTGATCACGCTGGCCGCACACCATCTGCGCGACATGCCGCCGCAGCGCGAACAGGCCGTTTGCATGCTGGACCTGGCCAAGACCACCCCGGCGGTGCTGGCGTCGTTCCTAGCGGAGTTGGAGCGCTTCCAGAGCCAGCTGACCGACATCGTCGCCAAGCGCCAGGGCATGCCGTCCGACGACGAGATACCGGCGCTGATCTCCGCGCTGGCGTTGACGGCCGTGCGTTCGGGCATCGAGCGCTGGTCCAGCGGCGTGCCGGAGGACGCCGACGACACGCCGATGCCCTACGTCGAGCGGGCCGCCGCACTGGTCAACAGCATCTTCACCAAGTGAACGAAGTGACCAGAAACACATAAACTTGCATCATCTGCAAAAAGTGCAGATTATGTATCCATGGTCCGGCGGCGGAACTCGACTATGCCTCGGTTGATCGAGACTTCCGCCCGTTTCACGTCGGGCCGTTTTGCGCTGCTGGGAGCCCGGCCGAGACATCTGTCGTTCGAACCCCCTGCGGCGCAACGCAACTCGAGTCAGCAGATCGGATCGCCCAGCCGGGAAGGGATCACGTAGCAGATGGCGAAGATAGTGCGTAACGCCTGGTTGCCGCTGTTGATCGTGGCCGTCGTAGCGATCGGCGGGTTCACCGTGCACCGGGTCAAGTCGTTTTTCACCGCGGAGAACGCGGACACGTTGACCAGCCCGAAGGTGGATGACTCAAAGCCGTTCAAGCCCAAGGTCGTCAAGTACGAGATCTTCGGTTCGGCGGCCAGCGCCAACGTGAACTACCTGGATCTCAGTGCTGAGCCGCGGCGGCTCGATGACGCGCCGCTGCCCTGGACTCTGGTCCTGAGCACCACCGCCCCCTCAGTGTTCCCCAACATCTCGGCGCAGAGCGACGGCGATTACCTCGGCTGCCGCATCACGGTCGACGACGAAGTCAAGGACGAGAAAATTTCCAACGGTGTGCACGCCCTGACCTCCTGCCTGGTGAAATCCGCATGAGCACCACCCTCGAAGACCGACGGCCGGACAACGAAGACAGCCGGGCCGACACCGCTCCCATCCCCAGACACGCGGCGCGCCCGGCGATTCCGCGTTTCCTGCGGAAATTCGCGGTGCCCGTCATCATCGGCTGGATCGCGCTGATCGCAGTCCTGAACACGGTGGTCCCGCAGCTCGACGAGGTCGGCAAGATGCGTTCGGTCTCGATGAGTCCCGACGACGCGCAGTCGGTGATCGCGACCAAGCGGGTCGGCGAGGTGTTCAAGGAGTACAAGTCCAACAGCTCGGTGATGATCGTGCTGGAGGGCCAGAACGCGCTCGGCGCCGACGCGCACGCGTATTACGACCAGATCGTCCGCAAGCTCGAGGCCGACAAGCAGCACGTCGAGCACGTCCAGGACTTCTGGAGTGACCCCCTCACCGGCGCCGGCGCGCAGAGCAACGACGGCAAGGCCGCTTACGTGCAGGTCTATCTCGTCGGAAACATGGGCGAGACGAAGGCCAACGACTCGGTCGAGGCCGTTCAGCACATCGTCGACAGCGCCAAGCCGCCCAACGGCGTCAAGGCCTACGTCACCGGCCCCTCGGCACTGGAAGCCGACCAGCACCTGGCCGGAGACCGCAGCCTGCAACTGATTACGGCGGCGACCTTCGTGGTGATCATCGCGATGCTGCTGATGGTCTACCGGTCGATCGTCACGGTGCTGCTCACTCTGGGCATGGTGGTTTTCGAACTGGCTGCCGCCCGCGGCGTGGTCGCCTTCCTCGGCTACCACCAAATCATCGGACTCTCCACGTTCGCCACGAACCTGTTGGTCACGTTGGCCATTGCGGCCGCGACCGACTACGCGATCTTCCTCATCGGCCGATATCAGGAAGCCAGGGCGGTCGGCGAGTCGCGAGAAGACGCGTACTACACCATGTTCCACGGCACGGCGCACGTCGTGCTCGGGTCGGGCATGACCATCGCCGGCGCCACCTTCTGCCTGCACTTCACTAACCTGCCCTACTTCCAGACCCTCGGCGTGCCGCTGGCCATCGGCATGGTCGTGGTGGTGCTCGCGGCCCTGACGCTCGGCCCCGCGGTTATCGCGGTGGCCACCCGCTTCCGTCAGACGCTGGAACCCAAGCGCGCCCAGCGAATTCGCGGGTGGCGCAAGATCGGCGCCGCCGTCGTGCGGTGGCCCGGTCCGATCCTGGTCATGACGATCGGCATCGCGCTGGTCGGCCTGTTGACGCTGCCGGGGTACCGAACCAACTACAACGACCGCAACTACCTGCCCGCGGATCTGCCGGCCAACGCCGGCTACGCGGCCGCCGACCGTCACTTTTCCAAGGCGCGGATGAACCCCGAGTTGCTGATGATCGAAAGCGATCACGACCTGCGCAACTCCGCGGACTTCCTGGTGATCGACAAGATCGCGAAGGCGATCTTCCGGGTGCCCGGAATCAGTCGGGTACAAGCCATCACGCGCCCCGAGGGCAAGCCGATCGAGCACACGTCGATCCCGTTCCAGATCAGCATGCAGGGCGTCTCCCAGCAGATGACGCAGAAGTATCAGGAAGACCAGATCGCGGACATGCTCAAGCAGTCCGACGAGATGCAGACGACCATCAACAGCATGGAGCAGATGCAGAGCATCACCACGCAGATGGCCGCGGACATGCACGTCATGGTCGGCAAGATGCACGCGATGACGATCGACGTCGCCGAATTGCGGGACCATATGGCCGATTTCGAAGACTTCTTCCGGCCGATCCGCTCGTACTTCTACTGGGAGAAGCACTGCTACGACATTCCGGTCTGCTTCTCGTTGCGGTCGGTGTTCGACGCCCTCGACGGGGTCGACACGATGACCGACGACATCCAGAGCCTGCTGCCGGTGATGGATCACCTCGACACGCTGATGCCGAAGATGGTTGCGCTGATGCCCGAGATGATCGCGAACATGAAGAACATGAAAACGATGATGCTGACCATGTATTCGACCCAGAAGGGTCTGCTGGAACAGCAGCAGCGGGCGCAGCGTGACTCCTCAGCCATGGGCCGGGCATTCGACGCGTCCCGCAATGACGACTCCTTCTACCTGCCGCCGGAGACGTTCGACAACCCTGAGTTCAAGAAGGGCATGAAGAACTTCATCTCCCCCGACGGCCACGCCGTGCGCTTCATCATCAGCCACGACGGTGATCCGATGTCGGCAGAAGGCATTTCGCACATCGACGCGATCAAGAAGGCCACCTACGAGGCACTCAAGGGCACGCCCATGGAGGGCTCCAAGATTCTGCTCGGCGGCACCGCGGCGACCTTCAAGGACATGCAGGAGGGCAGCAACTACGACCTGCTGATCGCTGGAATCGCCTCCATGTGCCTGATTTTCATCATCATGCTGATTCTCACCCGCAGCGTGGTGGCCTCGGCGGTGATCGTGGGCACGGTATTGCTTTCGCTGGGTGCGTCTTTCGGGCTTTCGGTGCTCATTTGGCAACATCTGATAGGCATCGAGCTGCACTGGATGGTGCTTGCGATGTCGGTCATCATCCTGCTGGCGGTCGGGGCGGACTACAACCTGTTGCTGGTGTCCCGGTTCAAAGAGGAGATCCATGCCGGCCTCAACACCGGCATCATCCGGGCCATGGGTGGCACTGGGTCCGTCGTCACCTCCGCGGGTCTGGTGTTCGCCTTCACGATGATGACGATGGCGGTCAGCGAGCTGATCGTGATCGGGCAGGTCGGCACGACCATCGGTTTGGGTCTGCTCTTCGACACCTTGATCGTCCGATCACTGATGACGCCGTCGATCGCCGCGCTGCTGGGCAAGTGGTTCTGGTGGCCGCAACGCGTCCGGCAGCGGCCGAAGCCGTCCCCGTGGCCGAAGCACAGCGAGGATTCAGCCAAAACGGATGCGCTGACCACGGTCTGACGCGTTCGAGTGGAAATATCGCGACGCCTCACCGGCGTGTCGCGTCGTGCGGTTCACACTCGCCCGGTTCAGCCCACGACGTCAAAGACCGCCGCTGCCGACGTGACGGCCTTGTCCCCGTTCCCCTCGTCGTGCAGCAGCATCCGCACCCCGACCCGTCTGGGTCCCCCGGGGTAGGCCGAGCCTTCCACCCGGAACGGGCCCACCTTGCCGCGGGACATGAACATCACGTGCCAGCTGATGACCTGCACCCGGCGCGTCCCGGCGACCTCAGCGGCGAGGTCGGTCGCGGCGGTCTCCAGGACGACGTGTTGCGGCCCGATGTGCAGGGCGGCGTCGGGCGAGGCGTATTCGGCACTCAACGCGGGGAGAACCCAGTGCCCGTCGTCGCGCTTGGATGCCCCGAAAGCCGCCCACAGCGGCGGCAAATCGGGTGAATCCTCGATCATGAGTTCGGTGCCCGAAACATCCATCCGATCAAGGCCTTCCGGCGGGATGCCGATGATCGCGCCCTGCCCTTCGTTGAAGGCGATCACCCGGTCCGGATTGTCGGCGTCAACGATCTTGCACCGCCCGTAGCCCATCGTGCGGCCCTGGTGGACGATGCCCGAACCCACGATCTCGACCCGGGCGACGTCGTAGCCGGGGTCGATGATCTGCACCGAGGCGATCACCGGATTGGGCACCGCCACCATGTCGGTCTGGCACCCCTCAGGCGATGAGATGGCAAGCGCGGCAACCATTATGCCGCCGGCCTCGTTGCGCATGTCGCGGCGGATGGTCACCGTGTTGTCGGCTTCGCCGAGGTTCATCGACGAGTGGTTGCGTCCGATATACCGGTAACTCAACAGGCCCGTCCAGCGCCGATAGAGCTCGTCCCGGTAGGCCTCAGCGTCGCCCATCAACTCCCGGATGTCTCGGGGTTGACCGCTCATTTTCCGGCCTTCTTCGACACGTTGTGTGCCACGGCACCCCGGATGAGCGCCGTCAGCGCCTCGTCGTCAACCGTGTCGCCCTCGTGGAAATCGATGGCGCGACGTGTGTTTCCGTCCAGGCTGGCGTTGAACATGCCCGACGGGTCCTGCAGCGCAGCACCTTTGGCGAAGGTCACCTTGACCGCGTTCTTGTAGGTCTCGCCGGTGCAGATCATTCCGTCGCGGTACCACACCGGGACACCCCGCCACTTCCATTCTTCGGTGACGTCCGGGACAGCCTGCTTGATCAGCGCCCGGATGTGCGCCAGCATCTCGCCACGCCAGTCCCCCAGTTCCGCAATCCGCGCATCGATCATCTTCGACGGTGAATCGGCCACGTCGCCCCCATCCGCATCGCGATACAGTTGCAGGCACGATTGTAACGTCGGCGGTGCCGTACAAACGGCGACCGGCCCCGCCGTGGACTGCTCGTCCTGGACCACTCCGGCTATGTGGCGGTGGAGCTGGTCTCTGCCGCGACGCCGACCGACATGACCGAGAGCCGGCACCCCTCCGGTCCGGTGCGCCAGGCGTGATCGACGCCCGTGACGACGGCGGCGTCACCGGCTTCCAGGGGATGCGCGCCGTCGTCCAAGAGCAGTTCGACCGAACCGGACAGTACGAGATCGAGGTCCACGGTGTCGGTGTGGTGCATCGAAAAGGCCACGCCAGGGCCGTAATCGATGATCTTCCAGTTGATGGTGCCGGGCGGGACCCCCAGGTCCAGGGTGTCGGCGCTGCGGCCCCCGTCCGATAATGCGGGTGCCGCCGGCGTCGCGTAGAGCACGGAGAACAATATCCCCTCGAAACCCGGGAACCCCTCCAAGGTGACCGGACCGTCCTGCTCCGCACACGACCGGCCGGCGGCGTCGACGCCGGTGACCAGCAGCCGCCCAGCGGGTGCGGACAGCGGGCCCTGCGACCCTTCCGGCAGCGAAACGAAGTTGCGCGCTGACTCCTCTGACATGCGTTAGGACTCTAGCCGCAACAACCTCAACTACCAGCCGCCTCCAGCAGCGCATCGGCGGCGATGCGGCCGAGTTCGTTGGCGGCCAGCGGGCTGTCGCCGGTGATCAGTCGACGGTCCTGGTGGGTCCTGCCGGTCATGTCGTCGTTGAGAATGGTCAGTCCCTGCTTACTCAGCCGGTCAGCGAGAAGCCACGTCAATTCTCCTGGCAGGTAACCCATTTCGATATTCGCACCGGAGTCCAGCGCGTCGGGGAACACGCACACCGAGTAGTCCTTGAAGGGCGACTCCTGCTTGTCCAGCGCGGCCGCTAGCAGCGCCGCCGGGCCGTGGCACAGCGTGACGATGAACCTGTCGTTCGTCAGCGCCCATTCCAGCGCCGCCCCCACGGCGGGACTGTCCGGCAGGCCGACCATCGCGCCATGCCCGCCGGGGATGAACACGGCAAGGTAGTCGGAATCCGGACCCAGCTCACTAGCCACCACTTCGGAAAGTTTCTTGGGCTGCTTGAACTTTGGCTTGAGCGCTTCGTAGGTGGCCAACACGGCTTCGTCCTCGCGCGGCATCGCCCACAATTCCAGCTTCACCGGATAGCCGGTAACCGTCGCGACGTCGACCTCGAAACCGGTCTCCATCAGATGGTGCAGCGGAAGCAACGTCTCGACGGGATGATTGCCGGTGGAGAACATCATCCCGTTCTTCAACAGGAGGTAACGCTCTTCGGTCGCGAGCACCAGCACCTTCCACCGGCCGCCGGTGTACGCCCCCTGGTGCTGCACCCCGTCGAAGTCGGTTTTGGGCTGGGTGTACTGGCTCAGCGAATACGGCGACGGAAAGAACGCGTTGTCTTCGGCCTCGTCGGGCGTGGGTTCTTTGCTCAAGTTGTCCGTCATGCCTACACAGCTGCCCCGGTGAGTCGTCGGCTAAACGCTCCCGAGTCTACAGGCACACGACGCACGGATTGGCACGTCGGCACGCGCGACGGCCAGGGCGAGCTGCTGGCCGATGATGGTCGCCTCGGCGGTACGCCCCAGCCGCTGCAGACACTCGTGATAGCCGTGCAGGCTCCACACGTTGCCCGGATGCTGGCAACACCGCGCCAGGGTGGGGTCTAGACCGAGGTCGGCGGCGTACACCGCGGCTGCCTCTTCGACGTGACCCTGCTCGAGCAGCAGCGCGCCGTAGGCATGCCGGGTGGGTTGCATCCAGCCCCACGGTTCGTCGTACGGTAACCCGTCGTCGATCTCGACGGCCCGCCGTAGATGGGTGAACGCCTCGTCGAAAGACCCTTCGCGATAGGCGATCTCGCCGTCGAGCATGGCGGCGGCTACCGCGAGGATGTCGCGGCTGGTGTTGTTGAACAGATAACGGGAGGCTGGGATCCGCGCGTAGGCGTCGGCGAATGCGGCGCGCTCGGCATGCGCGCGGGAGAGTTGACCGGTCGCAGCGAAGGCGACGCCGCGCCCGTAGTGGATCGTCGTCGCGGTGGTGCAGTACAGATCCGGGTCGGCCGGCAACGGCTGTGCGATCAGGTCGTCCCACCGGCCGAACCGCACCAGCACGTGGGTTCGCAACGGAACGAACGCCTCGAGCCAGTCGGCCATCGGCGGCGACTCGATGGCGAGCAATTCGGGTGTCAGCTGGGCGGCCAGTTCGTCGGCGGCCGAGAGGGCGATCTGTGACTGTCCTTGGAACATCGCCGAGTACACGATGAAGTGCAGGTCGTGCGCGCGGTAGAGCGAGTAGAAGTTCAGCGGGCCCGCACGCTCGACGAAGCGCCGATCTGCCTCTACCGCAGCACTATTCGCCTCGATTGAGCTGCGGTAGTCGCCGCACAGCACGTCGATGTGGCTTGGCATGTGTTGCAGGTGGCCCGCATCCGGCACCAGGCCGCGCAGCAGATCCGCCGCCGGCAGGGCGACTTCAGGAGTCGACGACATCTCCATGGTGTGCAGGTACAGGTGCAGGATCCCCGGGTGGGTAGGGCCCTGCGGCCCGGCCAGCGCGCCCTCGAGGATCCGCCGAGCCTCCAGCGCCCGCGAGCCTTCAGCGGGCTCGCCGGTGGTGGTGTTCCACAGCGCCCAGGCGGTGACGTTGACCAGTGCGTCGGCGGCCAGGGCCTGCACGTCGATGTCGTCGGGATGGACTGCGGCCAGTGCCGTCATCGCGCCGGCGTAGGCAATGCGCCCGGCGTCCAGGTCGTCCGAAAACCGCGTGCGCAAGGCCGCGATCAGTCCCTGCTCGACGGCGGTGGCCCGCCCCTGGGTGGCCAGCGTGAGTTCAGTACGCGCGCGCGACAGCGACGCCGCCAGGTCGACCGGGTCGAACGCCTCCCACGCCTTGTTGTAGTTGGGCCCCACCGAATAGGCGATCCCCCACCGCGCGATGGCTAGATCGGGGTCGTGCTCGAGGGCGCGCTCGAAACAGCGGATCGCTTCCTCGTGGTTGAAGGCGTACGCCCAGACCAGGCCGCGATCGAACCAGGTTTGTGCTTGCGCAGCAACGGTTTCCACCGGCCGGTGATAGCCGCCGAGGTCGAAGTACGGCCGCTCGGAGGTCACGGGATGGTGAGGGCGATCTTGCCGACGTGCTCGCCGGCGCGCATCACCCGCAATGCCTCATCGAGGTCCTCCCAGCCGAAGACGTGGCTGATGTGCGGTTTGATCCCAGACTTCGCGATCACGTCGCACACTTCGCGGTGGGTACTGACGCTGCCGACGGTGATCCCGATGATGCGCAGATTGTTCAGCATCACTTCGGCGACGGCGATGGGCGTCGTGTCGAACCCGCTCAGCACCCCGATCACCGCGATCGTGCCGGCCATCCGCGTCGAGTGCAGCGACTGCGCCAACGTGGCGGGCCCACCGAGTTCGACGACCAGATGGGCGCCGCGCCCGTCGGTGAGCCGCTTCACCTCGGCGTCCCACCCCGGAGTAGTGCGGTAGTTGATCAGATGTGTTGCGCCCAAGTCGGATCCGATCTTGAGCTTGTCGTCCGAGGACGAAGTGAGGATCGTGGTGGCGCCCAACGCCTGCGCGAGTTGAACGGCGAAGAGCGAGACGCCACCGGTGCCCTGCGTCACCACCACGTCGCCCGCCCCGATATTGGCCTCCTTGAGCGCGGCCCACGCCGTCACCGCCGCGCACGGGATGGTGGCGGCCTCGACATCGGTGAGGTGCTCGGGCGTCGGAACCACACCGGTGGCATCGGCGACGCGGTATTGCTGCAGCCATCCGTCGCAACTGTCACCCGGCAGGTCGCGCTTGTTCTCCGGGGTCGGCGGGCCGTCCTGCCAGCCCGGGTTGAAGGCGCCCATCACGCGCTGCCCGACGCGCAGATCCGAGACGTCGGGGCCGACGGCGACCACCTCGCCCGCCCCGTCGCTCATCGGCACCCGCGGCCAGGGCCCGGGTAGCAGACCCATCAGGTTGACGTTGTCGTGGAAGTTCAGGCTCGAGGCGTTGACCTTGATCAACACCTGCCCCGGTCCGGGTTGGTCAACGGGCCTTTCCACGGCCACCGGCGCAATGCCGGGCCCGTTCATCACCATGGCCTGCTGACGGTCGGGAATGTTCATGAGCCGACTACCTCCTCGTCGATCCGCTTGCGCCACCGATCCGCTCGACAATAATCCGCCGCGCGGCACGGCCTTCCGGGGTGGGAGTCAACGGGTACACATGCAGCAGTCCCGGCTCCTGGTAATACTCGACGTCCACGCCCGCGGCAGCGGCCTTGTCGACCAGCAACTGCGCGTCCGGATTCAAGATGTCGCGGGTTCCGCTGAAGACCGTCATCGGGCCCAACCCGCTCAGGTCGGCCTTCAGTGGACTGACCCGCGGATCGTCGAGCGGCAACTCCCCGCGCCAGCCGTCGGCGAAGACCCGCAGCGCTTCGCGCCCTAACCACGGGTCTGTCGGCTCGACGGCTGCGATGGCCGGGTTGCTCAGCGTCGCATCCACCAGGGGCGAGATCAGCACCGTGCCCGCAACGTCCAGGCCATGCTCGTCGCGCAGCAGCAGCGCCGCGGACAGGGCGATCTGACCGCCGGCCGAGTCGCCGGCCAGGTAGACATCGCTGTGCTGGGCCGCCATCTCGACGATCGTGGGTATGACGTCGACGGCGGTGGCGGACGGCAACAGCGGATAGATCGGGACGATCACCGTAGCAGCGGCCTGGTGCGCGATCTGCGCCGCCAATTGCCAATGCTGACTTGTTATTTCATTCACCCAGCCACCGCCGTGCAGGTAGATCACCGTGAGGTCAGGTGCCGAGGCGAGTGGTGTCAGCGTATAGATCGGCCAACTCGAACGATGCTGCAGTGCAATGTCCACCTTGGGCCGTAACCGGGGCGGCGGCCCGAACGGCTGCGGGTGCGCGGCGCGCTGCTCTATGTGCGCCCGAGCGGCGTCCGCGCTGGCGTACGGGCGGTGCCTGCCGGTCAGGTGAAGCAATAGGGGCATGGCCCGGCTCCTCCAGCTGGTCATCGGTCGCACTCCTCTGCCTTTGACCCGGTCCACCGGGGTGGACGGCGCTGCACGAACGCCTCGACGCCCTCGCGTGCGTCCGGGGTGCCCATCACCCGGTGATGCAACTGCGTCTCCAGGTCGGCGACCTGGCGAGGCGTGTAACCCTTGCTCATCGTGTCCCAGAGCAGTCGCTTGCTCAGGGCCGCCGACATGGGTGCCACGTTGACGGCGATGTCACGCGCGATCGTCATCGCGTGCTCCAGCACCTGCGCGCCGGGCAACGCACGGGAGGCGACACCGAGAGCAACCGCCTCGTGCCCGTCGAAGGTGCGGCCGGTCAGCAACAGCTCCGCCGCGACGGCACCACCCACCAGGTGCGGCAGCGTCCAGTGCGACATGCAGTCTCCGATGACGCCCCGACGCACTTGGGCCACAGCATATTTGGCGTCCTGCGCCATGATCCGGAGGTCGGCCTGCAGCGCGATGGTCAGCCCGATCCCGATCGCATGCCCGTTGACCGCCGCGATCACCGGGGTGCGCAGTTCGAATGCCGCGGGATCGGTCGGCGACGCGGTGAACTCATCCCCCGATGGCGAATCGAAAAGGCTTGCCGCCGCAGCGAAGTCGGCCCCCGCGCAGAACGCGTCCCCGGCACCGGTGAGCACAATCGCCCGCACCCCGTCGTCGGCGTCACAGTCCCGGTAAGCCTGGTTGAGCAGGGCGCCCATCTGCGCGGTGTAGGCGTTGCGCCGTTCCGGCCGGTTGAGGGTGAGCAGCGCGACCCCATCGGCGACTGCGACGGTGAGATCGACTCCCATCCCAGCGAACTTACCGGGTTGATCACGGTCCATCTGACAGGCACTATCGTGGGCGCATGAGAGAGCAGCCGCAATGAGTGTCCACAGTTTGGACACCGACTACCTCGTCATCGGTGCGGGCGCCATGGGGATGGCGTTCACCGACACAGTCATCACCGAATCCGAAGCGCGGGTCGTCATCGTCGACCGGGCCCATCAACCGGGTGGACACTGGACCACGGCCTACCCTTTTGTGCGACTGCACCAGCCGTCGGCCTACTACGGGGTCAACTCAAGGGCTTTGGGCAACAACACCATCGACTCGGTGGGCTGGAATCAGGGGCTCAACGAACTGGCCCCCGTCGGCGAAGTATGCGCCTATTTCGACGCAGTCATGCAGCAGCAATTCCTGCCCACGGGCCGCGTCGAATACTTTCCGATGTCGGAGTATCTGGGCGACGGCCGTTTCCGCACCCTGGCCGGCGCCGAGTACGCCGTCAACGTGCAGCGCCGCATCGTCGACGCCAGCTATCTGCGTGCCATCG
Source organism: Mycobacterium sp. Z3061 (assembly GCF_031583025.1). Taxonomy (NCBI): domain Bacteria; kingdom Bacillati; phylum Actinomycetota; class Actinomycetes; order Mycobacteriales; family Mycobacteriaceae; genus Mycobacterium; species Mycobacterium pumcae. The sequence goes on from NZ_CP134062.1 coordinate 3,809,564, forward strand.
TGCCGTCCATGCGCCCGGCCCCCTACGCCGTGGCCCCGGGCATCGACTGTATTCCCCCGAACGACCTGCCCAAATTCGGCGCGCGGGAGCGCTACGTGGTGGTCGGCGCCGGCAAGACGGGCATGGACGTATGCCTGTGGTTGCTGCGACACGGCGTGGACGCCGGCCGACTGACCTGGATCAAACCGCGGGATTCGTGGCTGATGGACCGCGCGACGCTGCAGCCGGGACCGTCTTTCATCAAGCGGTTCCGGGACAACTACGGCGCGACTCTGGAGGCGATCGAAGCAGCCACATCGATCGAGGACCTCTTCGACCGGTTGGAGGCGGCCGGCACGCTGCTTCGTCTGGACCCCTCGGTGCGCCCGCGCATGTATCGCTGCGCGACGGTGTCAGAGCAGGAGTTCGACCAGCTGCGCCGCATCGACGATGTGGTCAGGATGGGTCACGTCCAGCGCATCGAGCCCACCGCCGTCGTGCTGGACGAGGGATCCATCACCTCCTCGCCGTCGGCCCTCTACATCGACTGCACGGCGGACGGCGCCCCGGAGCGACCCGCGGTGCCCGTCTTCGACGGCGACCGGATGACCCTGCAGGCGGTGCGTGGCTGTCAGCAGGTGTTCAGCGCCGCGTTCATTGCGCACGTCGAGTTCGCCTACGCCGGTGACGCGCTGAAAAACGAACTCTGCCCACCGATTCCGCACCCCGACCGCGATGTCGACTGGCTGCGCCTGACTCATTCCGACCTCCGCAATTTCGCTCGCTGGCTCGACGACCCGGAGCTGACCGACTGGCTCAGTTCGGCGCGATTGAATCTGCTCGCCGAGTTGCTGCCGCCGTTGTCGCACAAACCACGGTTGCGTGACCGGGTGGTGTCGATGTTTCAGAAAAAGCTGGACACGGCCAGCGAGCAGCTGGAAAAGCTGCTCAGTGACGCCTGACAAGGAGAACCCGTGCCCCACAACCCCGAGGCCGATGCGCCGCTGGTGGCAGTCCCCGACGAGGGTTACGTCTTCCAAACCGGTTGGCGGCTGGCCACATCGGACATCGACGAGCACCGCCGGCTGCGGCTGGACGGTGTCGCCCGCTACATCCAGGAGGCGGGCGCCCTCCATCTGGCCGATGCCGGGCTGGCCGAGGTCCATCCGCACTGGATCGTGTTGCGCACGGTTATCGATGTTCTGGAACCTATCGAAATCCCGAGCGAGATCACCTTGCGCCGCTGGTGCGCGGGACTGTCCAGCCGATGGTGTGACATGCGGGTGCAACTCGAAGGTGACCAGGGCGGGCGCATCGAGACGCAAGGTTTCTGGATCTGCATGAACAAGGACACGTTGACACCGTCGCGGCTCACCGATGACTGCGTCGAACGCTTCGGCAGCACCACCGACAACCATCGGCTCAAGTGGCGCCCGTGGATCGCCGAACACGTCCAGGCCGGTGCCGATACTCCATTTCCGCTGCGCCGCACCGATATCGACCTTTTCGAGCACGTCAACAACACCATCTACTGGCATGGCGTACACGAGGTACTCACCGAGTTCCCCGAGCTGGAGAACAACCCGTACCGCGCGGTGCTGGAGTACCGCAGTCCGATCAAATACGGCGAGGCGCTGACCATCCGTTCCGAACGCAGCGGTGACGCCGTGCGCATGGATTTCACCGTCGGTGAGGACGTACGCGCAGCGGCCCTGGTCCGCAAGATCTAGTCGCGGTCAATCCATTGCAGCTGCGCCGCGCTGTGGTGCTCCCCCGCCGCGGGCGTGAGAGCGTCGAGCCTGGCCAGGTGTTCCGTGGACAACTGCACAGCGTCGGCCCCGACATTCTCCTCAAGGCGCGCAACGCGTTTGGTTCCCGGGATGGGCACGATGTCGGGTCCCTTGGCCAGCAGCCAGGCCAATGCGACCTGCGCCGGCGTGGCCCCGATGTCGCCGGCGATGCTCCGCAACTCGTCGGCGCTGCGCAGGTTGTGGTCGAAGTTGTCTGCGGTGAAGCGGGGATTCGTCTTGCGGAAGTCGGTGTCGGGTATCCCCTCGGCGGAACGGATTGCCCCGGTGAGGAAACCACGTCCCAGCGGGGAATAGGCCACGAACCCGATGCCCAGTTCACGCAGTGCCGGGAGTACCGCATCTTCGGGATCGCGCGTCCACAAGGAGTATTCAGACTGCACGGCGGTGATCGGGTGCACGGCATGGGCACGCCTGATGGTCCGCACACCTACCTCGGAGAGCCCGATATGCCGGATCTTGCCGGCTTGCACCAACTCTGAGAGAGCCCCCACCGTGTCTTCGATCGGGGTGTCGCGGTCCAGGCGGTGCTGATAGTAGAGGTCGATGTGGTCGGTCTGCAGGCGTTGCAGTGAACCGTCAACGGCGATGCGGATATTGGCGGGACTGCTGTCGAGGCCGTTGCGGCCGGTGTGCGAGATCATGCCGAACTTGCTCGCCAGCACCACCGCGTCCCGGCGGCCCTGCAGCGCCCGTGCGAGCAGTTCTTCGTTGGCATAGGGGCCGTACACCTCGGCGGTGTCGATCAAGGTCACACCAAGGTCCAGGGCGCGGTGAACGGTGCGGATCGACTCGGCCTCGTCGCTACCGGCTCCGGCGTACGCCACGGACATCCCCATGGCGCCCAGCCCGAGCCGTCCGACCGTCAGATCTGCAAGGCGCGCGGGTCTCATGCGCTCATTGTGCCGGGTAACCTCGCGCTGATGGACCATCGGGATACCACTCGACCCGCCCGCAACGTCGCGGTCGACTTCCTGCGGGCATCCGGGGTCATCCTGATCGTGCTGGGGCACTGGCTGGCGTCATCGGTGACCTACCACGACGGACGGTTCGGCCGCCAGAACCCGCTCGTCGATCAGCCCTGGACGCAATGGTTGACGTGGGGTTTCCAGGCCGTGCCGACCTTCTTCATGGTGGCCGGCTACGCCACAGCGGTGTCCTGGGCGCACCGGCGCGACGATGAGGGCTTCTCGCGCCAGAACTGGCTGCGGCACCGGTTGGCGCGAGTTCTGGGTCCGACGGCGGTCTACGTCGCAGTGATCCTGACCGTGGTGGCCGTGCTTCGGATGACCGGCCAGGCCGGCTCGGTGGTGCAGTACGCGGGCTGGGCCGTGGCGATGCAGTTGTGGTTCCTGGCGGTCTACGTGGTGGTGGTTTCTTCGACACCCATTGCGCTTGCCGCCCAACGGCGTTGGGGCCTGTGGGCAGCGGTGGCGCTGGCCGCCGCGGCCGTCTTGGTCGACGCCGCCACGATGACGTACCACGTTCCCCACCTCGGACTGCTGAACTACCTGTTCTGCTGGGGCGCGTTTTATCAACTCGGAATCGCCTGGCAGGCCGGTCAGTTGGCGGGCCTGCGGCCGGTATTGCTGGCCGCCGGTTCGGGCACGGTGCTGGCGCTCCTGGTGTGGCGGGGGCATTACCCAGTCAGCATGATCGGCGTGCCCGGCCAGCAGGTGCAGAACACGACGCCACCGACCGTGGCGTTGCTCGCGTTCGGTTGCACGCAGATAGGCATTGGCACTGCGCTGGTTCCTGCCCTCAACCGGGCACTGCGCCCCTCGCGAGCGCGGCGGGTGGTGTCTGTCGTCAACAACAACGTGATGGCGCTGTACCTGTGGCACATGGTGCCTGTCGTGCTGGTGGCCGTCGTCGGTTATCCGGCCGGACTGTTTCCGCAGCCGGCCGAGGGAACGGCGGACTGGTGGCTGTTCCGTCTCGAGTGGATCGGCATCCTGATCGTCGTCACCGGTGCCGAAATCACGGTGTTGTTCTGGGGGCGAAGATTTTTCGCCGCAGCCCTGCCCGCGCTGAACGTGCCTATCCCGGAACGCTGGGCCGAACCCGTGCTGCTGGTCGGAGCGACGATGACCACCTATGCCCTGGCGTGCTTCGCGGCGGACGGTTTCGCTCCCGACGGGCGCTTTCCCTGGCTGCGCGCGCTGGTGTTTGCCTTCGGAGCGGCCCTGGTCGCCGTTAGGGCCAGAAGACCACTACATCAGTGACCAATGGCCCATCCGCGGACGTCATCGGATACCTACCCTCCGAGGCGAAGCGGAAGGAGCGGTGGCATGGCGGACCGCAGTACGCATCTCGGGATCGTCGTGGGTGTCGACGGCTCGCGCGGCTCCACCGTCGCCGTTCAGTGGGCCGCCCACGATGCGGCGCTGCGGGAGGTGCCGCTCACCCTGGTTCACGCCGCCCGGACCCGCAGCCAACGCCAGCGCGGGCAGGAGGTGCTCGACCAGGCTCTTCAAACCGTCGGCACCGGGATTCGGATTCGATGCGAAATGCCCTGCGCTACACCTGTATTTGCGTTGGCCGACCTGTCGGAGCACGCCGATCTGGTAGTGGTCGGCTGCCCTGGCAGCGGCGCAACGCCCGAATATCAGTTGTGTTCGGTCAGCTCGACGCTGGTCCATCATGCGCATTGCCCGGTCGTCGTCATCCACGATGACGTCCAACTCAGCCCGGAAAGTCTCGCCGCGCCGGTGCTGGTGGGCGTCGACGGATCGCCAGAGGCCGAGTTGGCGATGGAGATCGCGGTCTTCGAAGCGTCCTCGCGCGGAGTGGGACTGATAGCCGTGCGTGCCTGCCAAGACCCTGATGGGCTGGACGAGACTCTGGCCGCGATTGCCGGATGGACCGACCGGCATCCGGATATCACGGTGCAGCAGGTGCCCGCGCTGGCCGATCCGGCGCCGGAGATGGTGGAGCACGCCACGAAAGCTCAGCTTGTGGTGGTGAGCAGCCAGATCACCTCCGGATTCGCGGTGACCGGCGTGCCGATTATCGTCGTCAGGACGTCGCCGGCCAGAGCGCGCACCTGATCGACAATTCTCGCTGAAATCGGCCTGGAATCGGCAGCGTGGTTGCCAATCCAGTGGCGATCTCCCACATCGTTAACGCAACATTTGAATTTATTTACTAATGCTTCCCGGACCTGTCCTCAGCACCCGATAAACGACGCGGTTCGGCAATCGGGAAAGTCGTTGGGCGGTGGGTCGTTCCCTTCGTAAACATAGCTGGGAGTACCGTATTTCATCTGCACGTTGCCCTGCCCGCGACCAACGGCGTACCAGGTGTGGCAGACATTCATATCCCACTCGACCATGTTCCATGGCCCCGTCGGCCACTCCATCGACTGCCCTGGGCACCAACGATGTGGGCCATATGTCGAGGAGGGGTCGGCCTGAGCCGTACCTGCGCCCATTGCGAGACCACCTACCGCGACCCCGAACGACAGCAGCGCTCCGGCGACAGCTCTTTTCCCTGTGTGACAATGCGTCATTGACACTCCTTTCGTTGCTGTCGACCACTTTGCCTCCGGTATCTTGCGAAATTCTTGCGTTGACCGAATACCGGTGTCAATGGGTAATCTTTGTAGGGTTCCTGAGCATGCTGCTTTAAGTCATAATTGGCGTTTTCCAGAAATTGCCGAATGGCCGCTCGCGGTCTCGCGGGCCAATCCGGGAATCGTGGCTAATCTGCGGCAAAATCCGGCAGCGCCCGCTGACAGACGGCGTGCGCCTCCTCGGCGGAAAGCCCGCACAGTCGAAGTGTTGGCGCCAAGCCCCGTGCCGGTCGTGGTGGCGAGGCATCGTCGGCCACAGCCCGGCGAAGCTCAATCTCGCAGAAATTCCAGCACGTCAGCGTTGATCGTGTCGGCGTGCGTCGTGATCATTCCGTGCGGAAAATCCGTGTAGGTCTTCAGAATTCCGTTGCGCAACAGGTCGGCCGACAATGGGCCGGCAGCCTGATAAGGCACGATCTGGTCGTCTTTGCTGTGCATCACCAAGACCGGCACGGCGATCTTCTTGAGGTCCTCGGTGAAATCCGTCTGGGAGAAGGCGACGATCCCGTCGTAGTGCGCCTTGGCGCCACCCATCATCCCCTGGCGCCACCAGTTGGCGATGCTCGCTTCAGATGACGGGACGCCCGGCCGGTTGAAACCGTAGAAAGGGCCCGAGGGCAACGCCCGGTAGAACTCGGATCGATTGGCCGCCAACTGTGCCTGCAGGTCGTCGAACACCTCCTTGGGCAAGCCGAGCGGATTGGCGTCGGTCCGGACCATCAGCGGCGGGACCGCGCTTATCAGAACCGCTTTGGCCGCGCGACTTTCGCCGTGCCGGGCCAGATAGCGCACCACCTCGCCACCCCCGGTCGAGTGTCCGAGATGCACGGCGTCCCGCAGGTCGAGGTGATTGACCACCGCGGCGAGGTCGTCGGCGTAGTGGTCCATGTCGTGCCCGTCGGCCACTTGGGCTGACCGACCGTGCCCACGTCGATCGTGGGCGATCACCCGGTAGCCGTGCCCGAGGAAGAACAGCAGCTGGGCATCCCAGTCGTCGGACGACAGCGGCCAGCCGTGGCTGAACACCAGCGGCTGACCCGACCCCCAGTCCTTGAAGAAGATCTCGACGCCATCGCGAGTGGTGATGATCGGCACGCCCGGACTATGCCACGGGTCAGCGACCGGCGCGAGGGTTAATCAGCGGCGAAGTCCGGCAGCGGCCGTTGACAGACGGCGTGCGCTTCCTCGGCGGTCATTCCGAACAGTCTCAGCACGTTTTCGGTGGCCGTGTCGGCCGCCAGCGCCCCATCCCGCTCCGGGTCGTTGCGCAACAACGCCCCGAGGCCCAGCAGCGCACCACCGGCGATGGCCAGCGAGAATTCCGGATCGTCGGTCTTAAACCGGCCGGCGGCCGCAGCGGCCTTGATGTCCCGCAGCGCCCGGGGCGCCAGACCACGATCCGACCACAGCAGCGTCGGTCCGTTCGCCAGCAGGATCTCGCTCTCCTGCGGACGCTGACGGAAAAGCCGGCCGGTGAGCCGGAAGCTGGTCGCGAACGTCTCAGCCGGATCCTCGATGGACTCGGTCAGCCGGTCCAGCAGCGCTCCGTGGGCGTCCAGCACGTCGGCCACCGCGGCTTCGAACAGCTGCTCCTTGCTGTCAAAGTGGTTGTAGAACGACCCCATTCCGACGTCGGCGGCCTGAGTGATCTCCAGAACGGGCACGTTGACTTTGCCCTCGGCGATCAGTCGTTGCGCGGCTTTGACCAGTGCCGAGCGGGTGCGTTGTTTGCGTCGGTCCAAGCGGCTGGAGCCGTCATCTGACATCCCCACCTGAGCAGTATGCCTCAGATTTGATGATTTCGTCAGAACTCCTTGACTGCGAGTCCCGGTGTATGTGACGATTTCGTCAGTTATTCACGAGAGGTGGTGATGGATGTGCTTGGCTCCCCGACGGAAGCGCACCGCGACCTGCACAGCGAGCAGGGCGCCCGACCCGACGAGCATTGCGGCCGATCCCGCAATCCGGTGATCAAGGTCGCCGACCTCGCCTGGCTGGAGTTCGAGAAGCCCGACCTCACCCGTTGTGAGGCCTTCGCGCGTGCTTTTGGATTCCAGACCGCACACCACGGACCCGACGAGATCACGTTGCGCGGCACCGACGCAGGCGCACCGTGCGTGATCGTGCGACGTGGCCCGCGGTCACGATTCACCGCCGTGGCATTTCGCGCCTGCGACGAGGTGGATGTGTTGCGACTGGCCGACAAGTCCGGCGCCGCCGCTCATCCGTTGCCGGAAGCCATCGGTGGCATGGCGGTCGATCTGTCGGACCCCACCGGCACGCGAGTGCGGGTCGTAGCCGGGATGCACGAGCTACCCGAGCTGCCCGGCCAACAGCCTCCGGTCTTCAATTTCGGGCACGAATTGTTGCGCACCAACGCAACTCAGCGTCCGCCCCGGGTGCCGGCACGGATACAACGGTTGGGACACCTGGTGCTGCAGTCGACGAAGTATCTGCAGTCGCTGAACTGGTACCTGGACAACCTGGGGATGATCGTCAGCGACTTCCAGTACTTCCCTGGGCAGCGCGACCGGGGGCCGACCATGAGCTTCATCCGGTGCGATCGCGGGTCGACGCCGGCGGATCACCACACGCTGGCGTTGGCGCTCGGCCCGGTCAACCGCTACCTGCATTCGGCTTATCAGGTCAGCGATCTCGACGCGCTGGCCGCCGGCGGCGAGTTCCTCAAAGAGCGGGGCTATCTGCGCTCATGGGGAATCGGCCGGCACATCCAGGGCAGCCAGATCTTCGATTACTGGCGCGACCCGGACGGTTTCCTGGTCGAACATTTCACCGACGGGGACATGTTCGACAACACCCTGGAACCGGGCTGGGCGCCGTTGACCGCCTCGGGATTGGCCCAGTGGGGACCTCCCGCCACCCGCGACTTTCTGGGCACTGATCCGAAATCGGCTCGCCACGAGGTGACTTCGATGATCGGCGCGCTGCGTCAAAGTAACGAGTTCGACTTCAACCGCCTGATCGGCCTACTGAAAGTGTCTGTCTCATGACCATCTCGGTACTGCACACCACGGACGGCTGGTGGGTCGAGACTGCGGCCGGCGCCGCCAAGATCGCCACCGACGCCACCACCACCGCGCAACTGCTTTCCGAACGGGCCGCGATCGAGGCGGCCGCGGCTACCACCGACCGCGTCCCCGTGGACACCTTGGATGTGCTCTCACCGGTGACGAGGCCATGCCGGGTGGTCGCGCAGATGACGAACTTCGAGTCCCATGTCAGGGATGCGGGCATGGACCCCACGTCGATTCCGCTGACTTTCTTCCGCAAGGCGTCTGCTTCGATCTGTGGTCCGTTCGCCGACATCGTCAAGCCCGCGCACGTGCAGTTGCTCGACTACGAGGTGGAGATCGGCTTGGTGATCGGGCGCCCGATCACGATCGGCACCAGCATTTCCGACGCCAACCTCGCCGACTTTGTCGCCGGTCTGGTCGTCACGAACGATGTGTCGGCGCGCGACATCCAGCTGCCGCAGACGCAGTTCTACGAAGCCAAGTCCTATCCGACGTTCACACCGGTCGGCCCGCGGTTGGTGCTGCTGGACGCCGAAGAGCTGAAGCGCTTCGGGGATCTGCGACTGCGGCTGCGGGTCAACGGTGCGGAGCGCCAGAACGCGCTCGTCGAGGGCGACATGCTGTACCGCCCACTTCAGGCACTGCAGTCGCTGACTCAGTTTCAGGAACTGGCAACGGGCGACCTGATCCTCACCGGAACACCCATGGGCACCGCCCTGAGCGCACCGCCGAAGCCGGTGGAGATCATCGGAAACCTGTTGCCGCCGGCCGTCAAATGGAAGGCCTTCTTCAAGCGTCAATCCGGCAACCCGAAGTATCTGCGGGAAGGAGACGTCGTCGAAGCGTCGGTCGCCACCGATGACGGGTCCATCGATCTGGGGACGCAGCGCAATTCCATTCGATACGCATGAACGCCAACGCGATTCGGCACGTCCCCGTGGTGATCGTCGGGGCCGGGCCGACGGGCATCACCGCCGCCACGCTGTTGGCACAGTACGGAGTCCACAGCCTGATTCTCGAACGCTGGCCCGGGGTGTACCCACAGCCGCGGGCGGTGCACCTCGACGACGAGATCTTCCGCGTTCTCGCACGCCTGGGCATTGCTGAGGAGTTCGCGGCCATCTCGCGGCCGACGCTCGGACTTCGACTGCTGGACAACAAGTTCAACGTCTTCGCGGAATTTCATCGCAATCCCGATCACAGCGCGCACGGTTACCCCCAGGCGAACATGTTCGACCAACCAGAGCTGGAGGGGCTGCTACGGGCCAACCTCAAGCGCTACCCGAACGCTGAGTTACGCGGAAATGCCGACGTCACGGCGATCTCGGCCCGCGGCAACGGTGCGCGTATCACCTACACCGACCGGACCGACGGAACCACTCAACAGGTCGATGCCGACTACCTGTTGGGCTGCGATGGCGCGAACAGCGTGGTGCGAAGCCACATCGGCTCTGCCATGCGCGATTTGAAGTTCGAACAGCGGTGGCTGGTCGTCGATGTCGCTACCGAGGCAGACCTCAGGCAGTGGGAAGGCGTCTATCAGATATGCGACCCGGCACGGGCCGGCACCTATATGCGTATCGGAGAATCCCGCTACCGCTGGGAGTTTCGGTTGCTGGACGGGGAAAGCGCCCGCGACTTCGACACCCTGGGTGCGCTCCGTCCGCTCATCTCGCCCTGGACCCGTCACGTCGACGACAGCGAACTCGATCTGTTGCGCGTCGCCGAGTACACCTTCCGGGCCCAGATCGCCGATCGATGGCGCCGTGGCAACATCTTCATTCTCGGTGACGCCGCACACCTCACTCCCCCCTTCATCGGCCAGGGCATGGGCGCCGGTCTGCGCGACGCGATGAACCTCAGCTGGAAGATCGCCGCGGTGTGCCACGGCACGCTGCCGCCGGACGTCCTGGACAGCTATCAACAGGAGCGTAAACCGCACTGCCGCGCCTTGATTCGTTTGGCGCTCACCGTCGGCTGGTCGATGACCGGCGGGGGCCGGCTCGGCGACCTCACCCGGCGCACCGTCCTGCCCCGGGCCGGACTCATTCCCGGGCTGCGCAACAAGATCGTGGATTCCGCCACGCCCGCGCTGCGCCGCTCCGCTCTGATACACAAATCCCGCGGGCCCCGGCAGCTCGCCGGAAAGCTCTGCCCGAATCCGTTGCTGCCCAACGGTAAACGCTTGGACGACGCGGCCGGCGCCGGGTTCTCGGTGGTCACCCGGGCTCCGTTGCCGCCGGTTACCGGAAAGATGTTGCGCGAGCGAAACGTGCCCGTCATCGAAGCCGACCCGGGCAGCGAACTGGCGGCGTGGCTGCGCGACGGGCACGCCTCGGCCGCGCTCATACGTCCGGATCGGACGGTTATGCGTGCCGGTCGCGACCCGGCACTGGTGGCCGCGTCGGCGGTAACACTGCCAACACCGCAAAGGCGTCAGTAGCCGGCACGCCTTTGGGATATCCGGCGCGCGCGAAATTCACAATCCTCGCAATGGTGTGGCCGGTGATCATCCGTCTCTCCTCGCGCGCTGGTAGCACCAGGGTATGCCCGTTATAACTGGGCTCAAACACGAGCGAAATCCCTGGACGCTAAACGAAGTTCGCGCTGTGGCGTGAGCCAGCCCACAGGTTTGAGGAGTCGGTGGTTCGGAAACTCTGACGCTGCGGGGGGCTCTCTGGAACGACGCGGAAGTTGGTCCTGACCCCTGTTGGCCGAGCGCAGTAGAGCGCAGCGCTAGGTCGCAATGCAAGCGAGCAAGTTATGCAGGAGGAATTCATGTCGGACAAGAGTGGCCCGCAAGAGGGCGTCGAGGGCGTCGTCGAGGGCGTTAAGGGCAAGGCGAAGGAAGTCATCGGTGCAGTCACGGGCCGTGACGACGTGAAGCGCGAGGGTCAGGCCCAGCAGGACAAGGCCGACGCTCAGCGTGATGCAGCCAAGAAGGAAGCCGAAGCGGAAGCCGCCCGTGGCGGTGCCGAGGCAGCCGAGCAGCGCCAGAAGGCCAACCAGTAGCTTGATGCGAGAATGGGCCCAGACCGGTAACGGACTGGGCCCATTCGCTTGCCCTTGACACGATTGACCACTGCGCCGCGACTACTCCCTCGCCAGCGTCGCGATCCGCGTCTGCTCGATATTGGCAAGCAGCTTCTCGGTGTTCTCGAAAACCTGCGCCGCTCCGGCATCGTGCAACTCCGAGGCCGACACTCCGCCGCTGAGCACCCCGATACAGGACAGCTTCGCACGTGAGCAGGCCTCGGCATCCCAAATGGCATCACCGACGAACACGGCGCGCTCCGCGGTGACGCCGGCACGTTCCAGCGCAATTTCGATGATGTCGGGCTTGGGCTTCGCGGTGTCCACATCGGCTGACGACGTGACTGCGGCAACAAGATCGTCACAGTCCAGGACCTTGCGCAGCAACTCCAGTTCATCGTCGGGCGCCGACGTTGCCAATACGACCTTCAGGCCCATATCGGCGACCCGGCGCAGCAGCTCGCGGGCACCAGGCAAGGGATGCAGCAGTGAGGCGACTTCCCGGTAGTAGCGGGAATGCAAGTCCTTCAACCGTTTCTGGGTGTCCTCTGGCGCGTCGTCGGACAAGGACCTAACAAGCGTCGAACCGTCCATGCCGATGGACCGGTGAATCCGCCACGTCTCTACGTCGATGCCGACTTCGCCGAACGCGCGCTGCCAGGCGTCGATGTGCAGATAATTCGAGTCAACCAGCGTGCCGTCGATGTCGAACAACACCGCGGCCTGAAGTCCGTTGGCGCTCAACGTCAGAACAGGATCGCGATAGTAGCGAAGTCGGCCGCCAGCAGGGCCAGCGCGACCACGGGAACGATCCAGCCTCGACGCCGCAGCGCGGTGAAGAAGGAGGCGATTATCGTCAACCCGGCGATCACGGGAGCGCCGTAGAAGAGCACCCCGTACAGCACGCCGTCCGGCCCCAGGTCGGGGCACTGTGCGGTGCTACACGCGGCCATGCTCATCGCAGCGCCGACCGCGAAGATCATGACCAACGCGGCGGCCGGCACGGTCAGCGCCGCCAGTATCCAATTCACCACGCCCCGCCGACCCCGGCCGTGCGCGGGTTCAGCCATCGGCGCAGGTGTTGCCCTGCCCGCCTGGGTGGTTTCTTCGCTGCGCACACTCATCAGTTGCGACTACCCAGGCTGGTTTTCCCGAAACATGGCCGCCGGACCGGTGCTTGCCAGGCGCAGGTCCTCGACGAACGAGTCGTAGTTCTCCTTGCGCCGGTCGCTGCGATCACGCAGCAGCGCCGACGGGTGAATCGTCGCCATCAGCATCGGTTCGGGCTCCAAGTGCAGCGGCGCGGGCAATCGCAACCATTCTCCGCGGTGCGCGGTTACACGAAATGCGCTGCCCAGCAACGATTGTGCTGCGGTGGCACCCAGGCACAGGACGACCTGCGGCCGTACCGACTCGATCTCGGCGATCAACCATGGCCGGCATGCGACAACCTCGATGCGGCCCGGCTTCTCGTGTAACGCCGGGTCGATCTCGGCATCGCGCAGGGCTTGAGTCAGCAACCGTCCCGCAGGTCCTACGAATGGCACTCCCTGCTGGTCTTCGTAATCGCCTGGTTGTTCACCGACCAGCATCAGAGGCGCTTCGGGTTTGCCCTGGCCGAAGACGGTCTGGGTAGCGTCTTCGAACAATGTGCAGCCTCGGCATTCGCCTGCCGCCCGCTGTAGCGAACTCAGCCGTCGGTCAGCCGGCACATACTGCTGTGCGCCGGGTTGCTCAGCGCCTTTGCGCACGGCGATTGTATTTCTTGATGGCTTCCACCAGTTCCGATTTCGTCATCGTCGACCGGCCGCGCACATCAAGCCGGCGCGCGATCTCCATCAGGTGTTGCTTGCTGGCGTTGGCGTCGACACCCTCCTGCGTCGGCACAGGGTTGTTCAGGCCGCCGCGTTCGGCGTGCGCGTCGGAGGGACCCTTGTCGTCCTTGGCTTCCCAGTGGTCGCCGACCTTTTCGTAGCTGTGCTTCACAGCGGCGTAGGCGACGCGGTGAGCACGCTCCTCGCTGCCGTACTGCTCGGCGGCCGCGTCGTGGGCCTTGGCGAAAGTACGTTGCGCCTTTGCGCTGGAACGCCTCAGCGTGCCAGGCAACTCGTCCTTCTTCGCGGCACCGCTCTTGGTCGTCTTCGGCATGACACCACCTCCGGACTTTAGGAACCTCGGGGATTCTGGGCCCACTGTTGGGCTATCGCGTAACCGAGCTGGAGGAAATCGGCGCCGGTCAGTGCGGTGAACGTGCCGGCTACCAGGCGGGTGAACCGGGGCGCGAAGACCAATCCGATCACAAACACCGTCGCCACCCACATATCGAGGCAGAAGGGGCATGTGAGCAATTCGCCCATGCTGTGCCGGAACTGGCTCTCGTTGCGCGTCTCCTCGTGCACCTCGGCGGGTCCGCCGGTACTGGCATACCGGGTGAAGGGCGCCCGTAGCGGGCTGGTGACGGCGTCCTTGGTCAGAGTGCGGGACAACTTATGGGTGCCCAGCGTCACGGTGAGCAGATCCTGCACGTTCCACCGCACGGGTAACCGGCGCCCGGTGACCACCGCCACCAGCGTCGTGGCGCCTACCAGCGAGCAGTAGATCACCAGCACGGCGAAGTATCCACCCAGCGGGCGCGGATTGTCGCCGCGATATTCCGCGGCTTCCTGCCGAGCGCGGTCCGCCACTCCCGCGCCGTTCTTTTCCTTGGTCAATTCGGTCATGAAACTCCTTGCGGCTGAATGATTCAGGCTTCGTATGGCGGATAGCCCGTTGCCCTGAGCGTGCGGGCCAGATGAGCAGCATTCCGCGCGGCAGCGGCAGTGGCAGAGGCGATTTGTTCAGGCACCTCGCCGAGGTCGCTGTAGTCGGTTGATTCCATCGCGGCACCCACCCAGTAGGTGCAACCTTGCGCAGGGATGCTGAAGCCAATGTCGTTGAGTCCCTGGAAAAGATCCGCGACCACTTTGTGCGCGCCGTCTTCGTTGCCGACCACGCTGACAATGGCGACTTTGCCGACCATGGCGGGCGTCCCGTCGTCGTCGGTGTTGGACAACTCGGCATCCAGGCGTTCCAGCACGCGTTGGGTCACGCTGGACGCGTGCCCTAGCCAGATCGGGGTGCTGATCAGCAGGATGTCCGCGTCGAGCACCTTGCGCCGAATGTCGGGCCACTGGTCACCGGCACCCATGTCGTCCTCGACGCCCGGAGCGATGTCGTAGTCGACGGCCCTGATCAGTTCGCACTCGACGTCGGCCTTCTTCAGTTCGCCGACAACGTGTTCGGCGATCAGAGCGCTGCTCGAAGGCGATGAACTGGGTTTGAGGCTGCACACCAGGCCGACGGCGCGCAGGGACTGATCACTCATGGGAAATCCATACCCGGCATAGGGACCGGTAAACCGGGTATGCGAACCGAGATGGCGCCGTCGGCGGAGGCCGCAGGCCGGCTCGCTGCTGAGCGGATCATGCCGTAACCGCGGCCGATCCGACGGCACGGTAGTTCCGCGTGGTGGACTAAGCCTTCCGGGGTTTTCGCGCCGGAGTCTTCGAGTTCTCCTGCACGGCGGAGTGTTTGACGGAGCCCCGCAAAGTTCGGTTGGCAGACCGAAGATCGCTGTTGGCCGCGGAGAGCTCGGCGTTGTCGTCCTCGAGGCTGAGGATCCGGGCGATGCCGGCGAGGTTGACGCCGGCGTCGACCAGCGCGCTGATGCGGCGCAGGCGGGCCAGGTCATCGGCGCTGTAGCGCCGCGTCCCCCCGTTACTGCGAGCCGGCGTGAGCAGTCCGTACCGCTCGTAGAGGCGAAGTGACTGCACGGCGACGCCAGAGAGTTCCGCCGCTACCGAGATCCCGTACACGCCGTGATCAGACGCCGGCGGGTCTACGTCGCCTGAACGGTCGGTCATCGGGCATCTCCTCGGCTGTTACTAGAAAACCTATCTACCATACTTGCGCTGAAGTGTCGACAGTGTTATATAAAATCTATGTCAGCAGACATAGGAAACCAAGCCACCAGATAGAAGATTGGAGTTAGAGGTGACTGCCATGCTGATGCGTACCGACCCGTTCCGCGAACTGGACCGATTCGCCCAGCAAGTGCTCGGGACCGCCGCACGCCCAGCGGTCATGCCGATGGACGCCTGGCGCGAAGGGGAGGAATTCGTCGTCGAATTCGACCTGCCCGGTATCGAAGCCGATTCGCTGGACATCGACATCGAACGCAATGTGGTCACAGTCCGCGCGGAACGACCGGGGGTTAACCCCGACCGGGAGATGCTGGCCTCGGAGAGGCCCCGGGGGGTGTTCAGCCGCCAATTGGTGCTCGGTGAGAACCTCGACACCGAGCGAATCGCCGCTTCTTATGACGAGGGGGTCTTGCGGTTGCGGGTGCCGGTGGCCGAAAAGGCGAAGCCCCGCAAGATCTCCGTCGGTCGCAGCGAGAGCCGCGAAGCCATCAATGCCTGACCGGCGGTGAGCGGGTGGCGGCCGCGGCGGTGCTGGTATGCGCCGCGGCCGTCCGCCTCGTACCGCGTTGAGCAACGGGACCTACCCGAGGAGGCCGATGCACGATGAACTGGGATCTCGACGGCCAGACGGCCGCCGTCGAAGAAGCCCTGGCCGGCGGTGCTCCGCAGCGGGTGGGATCGTTCCGGTTCTATTTCGCCGATCAGCGTTGGGAGTGGTCTGAGCAGGTCGAGCGGATGCACGGGTATGAACCCGGGAGCGTCACACCGACCACCGACCTGGTGCTGTCGCACAAGCATCCCGATGACCGCGGTCAGGTGGCCGCAACCATCAACGACATCCTGCACACCCACAAGGCCTTCAGCACTCGTCACCGCATCATCGACACCGGTGGGCGGGTGCACCACGTGGTGGTGGTCGGCGACCGCATCGTCGATGATCACGGAGCCGTGATCGGGACGCACGGCTTCTACGTGGATGTGTCGGCCACACCCGATCAGGATGCGGTCACCGAACGTCTGGCCGAGATCGCCGAAAACCGCGCCGGGATCGAACAGGCCAAAGGCATGCTGATGCTGGTTTACGACATCGACGGCGACGCCGCCTTCAAGCTTTTGAAGTGGTTGTCCCAGGAGTCCAATGTCAAGCTGCGGCCACTGGCCGAACAGATAACCGAGGATTTCCGCGCCGTGCGGCATGCCGTTGCCGCGCAGCCGGAGTTCGACCAGTTATTGCTGACGGCGCATACCCGGGTGAATGGGCGCTAGTTCGACGTACCCTCGGTGTCGTCGAAGAACGCCCAGTCCCCGTCAGCGTTCACTTCCATGCGCCAACCGAGCTCGGAGTTGTCGGCACGGGAGTCGACGAACCATGCGTGCGCGTCCTCGGCGCTTTCAATCTCTTTGGTGGCAACGACTTCGCCCCGTGGGTCGATAACTCTGTATTCAGCCATGGGTCCTGGGTTTCCCCGACGGCCGTTTTTCAACCCCGCTAGGCGCGCGCGACGATCACCGGCATCCGGGCCGAGTGGACGATCGCGTTGCTGACCGAGCCGAGCAGCACGCCGGACAGAGCGCCCCGACCGTGGCTGCCCACCACGACGAGCTGCGCGGACTCGGAGCGCGTCACGAGCTGGCGTGCCGGGCGGTCACAGACCACCACGCGGCAGACCTTGACGTCGGGATAGGTCTCCTGCCAACCCGCCAGGCGCTCGGCGAGGGTAATTTCGGCTTCCGCCTTCACCTTGTCCCAGTCCAAACCGGGTAGCTCAACAACTTCCAGGTCGCTCCACGCGTGCAGTGCGATGAGCTCCACACCTCGGCGCGAAGCCTCGTCGAACGCCACCGCCGTGGCCGCCTCGGACGCCGGTGAACCGTCGATGCCCAGCAGCACGGGAGCCCGTAACGGGTGGGGCATCAACGGGTCCTCGTCGTGGACGATTGCCACCGGGCAGTCCGCGTGCCGTACCACGCTGGCACTGACGGACCCGAGCAGCAGCCGCGCCACCGCTCCCCTACCGGCTGATCCCAGCACCAGAATGGCTGCGTCCTTGGACATCTCGATCATCGCGGACACCGGAGTGGAATGCACCAGCTCGGTCTTGATGGTCAGTTTGCGGTCGGTCAACACCGCCTCCTCGGCGATCTTCACCGCCTCGGCGACGACCTTGCGTCCCTCGTCTTCCTGCCATACCGCCCAGGTCTCCGGGAACGGCATCGGTGGCCAGGTAGCCACGTCCGAATTCACCACGTGAGCGACCGTCAGTGGGAGGTGCTTCATTTCGGCGTCCCGGGCCGCCCAGACGACGGCAGCGTTGGAGGCGGGTGATCCGTCCACACCGACAAGAATGCCCAGGCTCTTGTCGGCTCCTGTTGCTGCTGAAGTCATTTCGCTTTACCTCCGGTCAGGAGCAGTTCGCCGGCATTGCCGCGATCAGCGGGGTGTCGACGCCGATTCGCCCGAGAGCGCTTGCGCCGCCCGGCGTTCCCAGCGGAGCGTCCCGGCCCGGGAGAATCTGCTGGAAGAAGGCGGCATTCTCGTCGAGGAACTGCAGTTCATCCTCCGGGAGATCGCCTTCCCAGTGAATGGCGTCAACGCGACATGCCGGTTTGCATGCGCCGCAGTCGACGCACTCTTCCGGGTTGATGTACATCGTTCGGTCGCCCTCATAAATGCAGTCAACGGGGCATTCCTGCACGCATGACTTTTCAGCCAGGTCCAGGCATTCCTTGCCGATCACATAGGTCATGCGTCCACGCTATAAAGCGTGCGCCACCGTTAGCGTCGGTCGAAAGCCACTTTCCGGCAGGGACCAAAGGCCCTTGTCGCCTACGAACGAACCACGATCACCGGCACGGTGGCCGAATGGACCACCGCAGAACTGACCGAACCCAGCAGCATGCCGGGGAATCCCCCGCGACCCCGACTTCCGACGACCACCAATTGCGCCTGATCGGACGCCTCGAGTAGCCATTTCGCGGGAGTGTCACACACCAGCGACCGCTGCACGTGCACGTCCGGGTACTGCTCCTGCCAACCGGCCAGGCGTTCAGCGAGCACCTCTTCACCCTGGTTTTCCCGGTCCTGCCAATCCATCCCGAGTACCGGAAACACTCCGACGTCACTCCAGGCATGCAACGCGATGAGGTCGACACCTCGCCGCGAGGCCTCGTCGAACGCCCAGGCCGTAGCGGCTTCCGATGCGGGTGACCCGTCGATACCTACGACCACCGCTTTACCGGCGTCGGGGACGGCGTCCTCTCCCGAACGGATGACGGCTACCGGGCAATGGGCGTGCTGGACGAGTGCCGAGCTGACCGAGCCCAACAGTAGGCGGCCCAACGCGCCGATCCCCTGGCTTCCCACCACCACCAGCTGCGCCTGCTTCGACGCTTCGATGAGTGTGGAAACCGCGTTGGCATAAGCCAATTCGGTGCGCACCTCGGGTGCTTCGGATCCCTCGGCACTTTCCGACGCCGTCTTGCGGGCGTGCGCAAGGACGCTGCCCGCGATGTCTTGCTGCCAGTCCGGCATGTCTTTGTACAGTTGCCCGACCGGCCAGCCGACCACGATCGGGGCGACCACATGCAGCAGGGTGAGCGGCACCCGGTGCAGAGCGGCCTCGTGGGTTGCCCAGGTTATCGCCGCATCAGATTCCTCCGAGCCGTCGACCGCCACCAGGATTCCGTATTTTGTTGGTTCCGCTGACATTCCATGCTCCTTGCCGTTGCAGACCTCATCCTACGAGTCGTTACGTCGTCGGTGTAGAGGTCTAAAGACTCTACGTTTCGGGTTGCGCAACGCCCGTCGCAGGGCGCCGCCGTGTGGGATTTGGCTGTTAATACTGTGGTGCACAATGCTTTTGGTCCTTCCGCTAGAAGGGCGGCGGGTCTTCGGGTGAGGGTGTGCGCCGAGGCTGGGGGGCCTGGGCGGTCGTTTCGGGCGTGGCGAGTTCTGCGAGGTTGTGGGCACGTTCGGCGTTGATGCGGGTTTGGCGAGCTTGGGCGCGGGTGCGGGTGCGGGTAGGCATCATCAGAGTGCGGGATTGACACTGCGGTGGTGTGGGGCCGGCCGGCAGAGCTACGTCGGGTCCGCTGAGGGTGGGATAGAGCAGTCGGCTGCCGGGGCGAGTGGTGTAGGTATGGCCGGTGGGCGCCGTCCAGATGATGGTGCCGTCAGGTAGTTGGCGGTCACGCCAGCCGCGGAGGCCGCCCCAGAATGTTTTGAGCAGGTGGTGTTTTCGACATAGGCAGCGCAGGTTGGCCCGGTGGGTGGGCCCGAACGGGTAGGCGATCGCGTGATCGATGTCGCAGAAGTCGGCGGGGCAATCGCATCCCGGGAAGCGGCAGGTCATGTCGCGGGCGCGGATGAAGCGGGCCAGCGCCGCGCTGGGCCGGTAACCCGGGGTGGGCTCGGGGCAGTAGTCGAGGTCGGCAGTGCGGGATCCAGCGGCGATGAGCGCGGCCAATTGGGCGGCGGGGATGGTGTGTCCGCCCAGGATCTGGGCAGGGGGCAGGCAGATCGCGGGCGGGTCGGGGTCGGGCATTTCGCGCAGCGGGTCGGCGGGGTCCACCCGCCGGGGTTCTTCCCCGTTGAGGCAGTTATCCAGGGGGGCGTTGACGGTGGCGGGCTCGGCGATCACGTAGATAACCACCGCACTGGCACGAGCATCAGGGACCCGCGCGGCGCAGCCGGGGTCCGGGCATTGGCAGGCCAGGTGAGTCCCGCCGGCAGCCAGGGCACCCAGGGCGTCGGCGCGGCGCTGAGCCGTCGTCCGCGGATCTGCGTTACATACCCGGCGCGCCATCTCCGAAAGCCGGCGATCGAGCACCGCGGCATCGGTGCCCAGCAAAGTGCCCCACAACTGGGCGGTGCCCGAGCCGTCTTCGGCGGGGGTGATCACCACGTCGCGGGAACGTGCGCCGGCCCGGGCACGCCGCACCGCGGCGGGGTCGTAGCGCTCGATCAGGGCATCGATGGCGCGGGCGGTTTTGGGCTGCGACAGCGCCCCATAGCGAAGGGCGTCGTTGGCCAGCAGGGCGTCGACCACCCGCATGACGGCGGGGTCTTGGATCAACTCGGTGTGCCAGATGATCGTGGCGACCAGCCGCAAACTCAGCCTGCCCTGGGCGAACAGAGCTGAAACCGCGGGAAGGCGCTGGCGCAGGGCCACCGCCTGATACATCTGATGCGACGCCAGGTTGTGGCTGATATTCAGCGCCGCCGCGACCTGAGCGGCGATGGCGTCCCAGTTGTCGCACGACCAGCGTCCGCGGTCGGTGGCGCCCACCGCGTGGCGAACGACCAGTTCGGCGATCGCGGAAAACCGGCGTGCTGCGGCCGTAGCCTCATCGCGGGTGGCCGCAGCCACGAACGCCACCACCGCGGCGTCGTCAGCCTGAGCCACATCGTCGAACATACTTTCGAATCATAGTCGCCGGCACCGACGCCCGCCGCACGGAAAGGCCGACCTGTGGACAAAGTATCAATTGTGGATGAAGGCAGCGTCCCTGACGCAAGACCTCAGCTCACAGCTGATGTATTACTTTGACTCGCAGGCGATTCCGTCACCGTCACGGTCCAGCTTGGGCGCATATGCCGGGTCCCCCCGAGGAATGTTGTAACGCCCATCGGCGGCCGCCGCTTTGCAGTTCGCATAAGGCGGGTCCGCCTGGGCCGTGGGCGCGCCGACGGTCACGCCGAAGCCGGCCCCGAGCACACCCAGAGCGGCCACGGCGGCCGGGAAAATGCGAGTCGTCATCGAAAAAAGCACCTCCTCTGTGCGCGAGGAAGATTAACGACGGCGCCGAGAGCTACGGGCAGGATTGCGTGAAGTCTTCGTTTACTGACACAGTTTTCGGCTCACGCCTCACCGTCGCGGAACGTCGCGACCGCATCGATCACCCCGGAAATCTGGCCCTCGCTGAGTTTTTCGCCATCGAAGACGTGGTTCAGCAGAACCTTCAGGTCGAGCATCTGCTGCAGGTACACCAGGCATGGCGGGCAGTCTTCAAGGTGTTTGGCCACGATCGCTCCCCACTGCCCTGGGTCGGAATCGACGAGTTCGTCCACCAGCCGGACGAACTCGACACAGTCGATGGCGGGAACGGCGTTGTCGTAGACGGTCATTGTCGATACCGCCTTTCCAATTGATTTCGCAGGTTTCCCCGGGCGCGGTACAACAACGCCCGCTGTGCGTCCGGGGAGAGTTCCAGAACCTCCGAGGCTTCTTCCGAAGACATGCCGATGAGATCGCGCAGGATGATCAGTTGTCGCTGCCGTGCCGGTAGCGCGTCCAGTGCGGCGCGCACGTAGCCCACCAATTCGCTTGCCACGGTGTGGTCTTCCGGGAGGAATCGCTGCGACGGCGGCACACTCCAGTGCCCGGCATCCGGGTGGCCGGGCGGATGCATCCGTCCTGCCAGCGGGTCGGCGTCCCCGGTGGACAACACTTCGTGTTCGCGAATCCGCGACTCGCGGCTCCGGTGGCGCGAGGCGGTGTTCTTGACGATCCCGAACAGCCAGGTCGCCACCGAGGATCGACCCTCGAAGGCCGCGGAGGACTTGAGCACCTGTACCCACGCCTCCTGTACTGCCTCCTCGGCCAGCGCCGGTGAATTCACCATCGTGCGAGCGAAATTCACCATCGGCCGGTGGTAGTCGCGAACCAGCGCGGCCAACGGAACCCCACCAACCAGGCGCTCGGGCTCCGCACCCTCGAACGACGCCAATGGCGTCAAGCGCATCCGCCTAATTCCCAACGCAATTGGGCTTCCGACGGCGACTGCACCGGGATGAACGCCGCCTCACGGTAGCGACGGCTGGCTGGCGTCCTGCTCGCGTATCCCTTGCCGCCGGCAGTGCGAACTTCCAATGCGGCGCTGGCGCTGGCGATCTCGGCCGCAGTCAGCCGCAGCGACAGCAACTCCTTCTTACCGGGCGGTTGCTGTCCCCCGACCGCGCCGGCCAGACGCGCCAACGTGGTTTGCGCCCAGACCAGCCTCTCCGCGATGTCGTCGACCTCAGCAGCGAAAACCGAGTTCACACCGGAGAGTCCGGTCCTGGCCTGCTTCACAGTCGTCTCGGCCAGGCCGACGCACATGGCCGATTGCAACACAAGGAAAGTGGGCCGGACCGCACCGAGAAAGCCTTCGAAGTCGGTGGACAACACCTGCCCGTCGGGGACGAAAACGTCCTTCAATTCCAAATAGGACGAAGCCGTGCTGTCCATCGCCAACAATTTGAAGTGATCACCCACCGTGATCCCGGGGCTACTCAAGGGCAGTGCCACGATCACCTTCGCGCCGTCTTCGGTAGCGGCCGCAGTGACCAGCAACGAATCGTCGTACAGGTTGGATGCCCAGCGGATCGGACCGCCGATCTTGTAGCCGCCCGGTGCCGGGGAAGCGGTCAATTCCAATTGACCGCAACCGGCCAACGTTTTGAAGGCGGCCGCCATCCCGGTCACCCCCAACGACGTCCCGGCCGCTAGCGGGTCCGCCGCTGCGAGACTGAAAGGTGTTGCGGCAGTAAGCAGATACTCCAAAGCCATACGATTCGCCCAGACCGCGAAGCCGGTGCTCATGCACTCCCCGGAAATCAGCCTGATCACGTCAGCCATCTCGGCGAGCCGGCCGTCTGCATTGCCGGGGGCACCGACACCCAACAAACCCGCGGCCCCCAGACCGGGAAAGCTGCGGCGGGCCGTGGCCTCGCCGCGGTCCAGGGCACCGGCGTGGGCACGAATATCTGTTATCAGCTCCGAATCGAGCAAGCCGATCACGGCATCGGTCGTCGTGGTCATCCTGTCCTGCCTAGCCGATCGACAGTGCGGAGTCGACAGTTACAGGACGCGTGAATGTATTAACCACCGGCGACCATGCGACAGCGTTGTCGTGGATTTCTTTCAGCGTCGCGTCGTCGGCGTCACCGGCCAGAGCCACCTTGCACCGCACAGCGGTGAAACCGAGGACCTTTCCGTCCGGGGTGTCGCCCACGCCCCACACCGCCGAGATGTCGATGTCGCCTTCCATCTCGACCTCGATCTTCGTCAGGGTCACGCCGCGATGGGTGGCGTTGGCCAGCAAGCCGACCGAGATGCACGATCCCAGGGCGGCCAGGCAGGTCTCCGAAGGGTTGGGCGCCGAGTCGTCACCCAGCAGCGCCGGCGGCTCGCCGACCAGCATCGGGGCAAGATCGCGCACATAGGTCATGTTGCGGAAGCCGGACTCACACACGGTCTTGGCCTTGAGGGTCTTCTTGCCGGTGGCGGGGTCGGCCTTGGCGTTACAAGACAGCCGGTCCAGCCCCTGAGCGTCGATGACGAGCGCGTCGGTCATGCACTTCCTCCATTTCTCCGAAGATTCGGTCAAGGAGTTAGTGCGACTGCGCCGACAAACGTGACGGTGACCTCAGTCACACGGTTGAGTGACGAAGTCGATCAGTTCCTCCACTCTGCCGATCAGCGCGGGTTCCAGGTCGTTCCAGTCGCGTACCTTCGACCGGATCCGGCGCCACGCCGTGGCGATGTCGGTCTGGTTGGCGTGCGGCCAGCCAAGAGCAGCGCAGATGCCGTGCTTCCATTCGACCTGCCGGGGGACCGTCGGCCAGGCTTGCAGGCCGAGTCGCTGCGGCTTGACCGCCTGCCAGATGTCGACGTAGGGATGCCCGACGACCAGGGTGTCCGCTCCCCCAGGTCCCTGTCGCACCGCTGCGGCGATGCGCGATTCTTTCGATCCGGGCACCAGGTGGTCGACCAACACCCCGAGCCGGCATCCCGGTCCGGGCCGGAACTCGGCGACGATCCCTACCAGATCGTCGACGCCGCCCAGATGCTCGACCACGACGCCCTCGATCTTCAGGTCGTCGCCCCAGACCTGGGCGATCAGCTCGGCGTCGTGGCGGCCTTCCACATAGATCCGCCCGGCGCGGGCGACCCTGGCCCGGGCGCCGGGCACGGCGACCGATCCCGACGCCGTGCGTGCCGGGGCAGCAGGCCCCGATCGGCGCGGTGGGGTGAGGATCACCGGCTGACCGTCGATCAGATAGCCGGGTCCCAACGGGAACGGACGGGTCTTGCCGTGCCGGTCCTCCAGCTCGACGCGCCCATATTCGACCCGGACCACCGCGCCCACGTAACCGGTCTGCGCGTCCTCGACGACCATCCCCAGCTCTACCGGGTGCTCTACCGAACGAGGCTTGCGCCGCCCGCCGCCGGCCAGGACATCGGTTCCATAGCGATCAACCACCCGGCCATACTAGGGAGCCGGCACCCGGATCAGCTACGCGGCGCGCCGCTGACAACGCGCGAAACTGGTTGTCCATCAGGATATTCGGTGGCCATCGACACTGAAGAAATGCAGGTGCCCAGGCTGCGGATGCAGGTGCACCCGGCTGCCCTTCCCGGGCGGGTCCTGACCGCCGGTCCGGGCGATGATGGGCTTGCTGATCACCGTGTCGGCCCCGGTGATCCGGCCGTACAGGTAGGCGTCGGCGCCCAACTCCTCGACGACGTCGACCTCCATCTCGACGCCGACGCCGCCGCCCAGTTCGAAGTGTTCGGGGCGGACTCCGACGACGATTTCCGCAGCCGTACCGGCGATCTCACGTGGCACCGGGATATCCCAATCGCCCAGCGAGACAGCGGAATCGACGACTGGAAGGGTGAACAGGTTCATGGCCGGCGATCCGATGAATCCCGCGACGAACACGTTGCCGGGGTTGCGGTAGAGCTCCCGTGGCGTCGCACACTGTTGCAGCAGTCCGTCGCGCAGCACCGCGACACGGTCCCCCATGGTCATCGCCTCGACCTGATCGTGGGTGACGTAGACCGTGGTGGTGCCCAGTTGGCGCTGCAGTGCCGCTATCTGGTTGCGGGTCTGCACGCGCAGTTTGGCATCCAGGTTGGACAGGGGTTCGTCCATCAGGAAGACCTGCGGGCGACGCACGATCGCCCGACCCATCGCCACCCGCTGTCGTTGCCCACCGGAGAGATCTTTGGGCTTGCGTTCGAGGTACTGCTCCAGATCGAGCATGCGCGCCGCCGCCAACACCCGTTCGCGGATATCGGTTTTCGGTGTCTTGGCCACTTTCAGCGCGAAGCCCATGTTCTGCGCCACCGTCATGTGCGGGTACAGGGCATAGTTCTGGAAGACCATCGCGACGTCGCGATCCTTGGGATCGAGGTTGGTGACATCGCGATCGCCGATCCGGATGCGCCCGGAGTCCAGCGTTTCCAAACCCGCCAGCATCCGCAGCGACGTCGTCTTGCCGCACCCGGACGGCCCTACCAGGACCATGAACTCGCCGTCGCCGACCACGAGATCCAGGCTGTCCAGGGCGGCCCGGTCGCTGCCCGCGTAGCGCCGGGTCGCCCGCTCGAAACTCACCGAAGCCATTGCGCTAACCGCCCATCCCCGTCACGGCGATGCCGCGGACAAAGGACCGCTGGGCGAAGGCATAGATGATGACCAGCGGCAGCAGGATCAGGATCGAGGTCGCCATCAGCACAGGCCAGCGGGCGACGTACTCGCCGCGCAACCGGACCAGACCCAGCGTCAGGGTGGCCAGGCTGTTGCGCTGGATCATCAACAGCGGCCACAGGAAATCGTTCCACACGCTGACCCAGGTCAGCACGGCGAGCACCATCACCGCTGGCCTGGCGTGCGGCAGCAGAATGCGCCAGTAGATCTGCCAAGGCGAGCATCCGTCGAGAATCGCCGCCTCCTCGAGATCGGTCGGCAGGGTGCGGAAGAACTGCCGCATCAGGTAGGTGCCGAACGCGCTGCCGAACAAACCCGGCACGATCATAGCCCAGGGCGTATCCACCCATCCCACGGTCCGCATCACGATGAACTGCGGGATCACCGTCACCGTCAGGGGCACCATCAAGGTGCCCAGATACAACAGGAACAAAGTATCGCGGCCACGAAAATCCAAGCGCGCGAACGCATATCCGGCCAGAGAGCAGAACATCACCTGGCCGGCCGTGACGCATCCGGCATACAGCACGGTGTTGAAGAACATCCGCCAGAACGGCATGAGGTCGAACACGGTGGTGTAGTTGGACCATCGGGGATTCGACGGCAACAACCGCGGTTCGCTGATCTCGCCCTCCTTCTTCAGCGATCCGGAGATCGCCCACAGGATGGGGAACAACGCGCACCAGGCGACGAAGACCAGCGCCGCGTAGGACGCGGCGGCGCGGAAGACGGCGCGCTTAGCCGAGACCACGGGAGGACTCCCAGGTACGGCGGCGGGTGATACGTAGCTGCAGCACCGTCAGCACCAGCAGAATGGCGAACATCACCCACGCCAGCGCGGAGGCATAACCGAATTCCAGGAACGAGAAGGCGTGCTGAAACAGCATGATGCCCAATACGTAGGTGCCGGTTTCAGGTCCGCCGTTGGCGCCGGTCAGCACGTAGACGAGGTCGAAAGACTGGAACGCGTGGATGATCGAGATGACCACCACGAACGACATCGCACTACGGACCAGCGGCACCGTGATGGACATGAACTGCCGGATCTCGCCCGCACCGTCGATTCGGGCGGCCTCGTACACCGTTTCCGGGATGCCCTGCATCGCCGCCAGCAGGATCACCGTGGCGAACGGGACGCTGCGCCACACGCTGACCATGCACAACGACACCATGGCCCAATGGGGTTCGACCAGCCACGGTATCGGGCCGATTCCGACCCAGCCGAGCATGATGTTGAGCAACCCGTTGTCGGTGTTGAACACGAATTGCCACACCACCGCCATCACGACCGACGAAATCGCCAGCGGCAGGAACACGATCGTCCTGAAGACGCCGATCCCCTTCACTTTCCGGTTGAGCACACCGGCTACGCCGAGGCTGATCAACACGGTGGGCAGCACGGTTCCGACCGTGTAGATCACCGTGTTGCGCATGGCGATCAGAAACAGCGGGTCGGAGGTGAACAGCTGATTGAAATTGGCCAGACCGACGAACTTGGCCGGGGTGAACACGTCCCATTTCTGCACGCTCATGTAGAGCGAAAAGCCCAGCGGGAACAGCATGAACAGCAATACCGCGGCCAGGTTCGGTGCGACGAAAAGCCTTCCGGCCCAGGCTCGTCGGCGCCACGGGCGGGTCGGGGACGGGGCGGGTGCGGATACTGCGCTCATGGATTCCGCAGCACCTCGTCGACCGAATGCGACAACCCGGACAGTGAAGTCGCCGGCCGCGCGCCGCGCAGTACCGGTCCGAAGTTGCGATCCATCAGGGCGACCACCTTCTCCCAGGCCGGCGTGATCGGCAGGCCTTCGGACACCGCCGGCCCGTCGGTGAGCACCGCGAGGTTACCGACCCTGCGGTGCGCGTCGGCGAATCCGGGTGAGGTGATCGCGGATCGCAGCACCGGCACGAACAGTCGGGATTCACCGATCAGGGCCTGGCCGGCGGGTCCGCAGGCGAACTTGAGGAACTCCCACGCCTGCTCCTTGCGTTTGCTGGTCGCCGCTATCCCAAGGCCCGTGACACCGATGTTCGAGCAGGCGGTATGACCGCGGGGACCGAGCGGCAGCGGCGCAACGTCGAAGTCCAGGCCTTCGGCCCGGTCGAAAGTCTGGTAGCGCCAATGCCCGCCCAGTGCGATGGCGGCCCTGTTCACCGAAAAGAGGTCGGCGTTGGACATGGATTGCTGGTCGGAGGCGCCGGGTGAGACCTTGTGCTTGTTGATCAGGTCGGCGTAGAACTGCACGGCCTCGACGAAGGCGTCGTCGTCGAAGTTCAGGTGGGTCGGGTTGGTTCGCGGAGACGACCAGCGCACGCCGTTGTTCATCGCGAACAGACCGGCCGAGTAGAACGAAACCCAGGCATTGACGAATCCCCACTGCGTGACCCGGCCCGACGCCTCGCGCCTGGTGAGAGCCCGTGCCGCATCCAGGAATTCGGTGAAGCTCCAACTCTGCTGCCAGGTGCCCGGCGGCGGACGCACCCCGGCCGCCTCGAACATGGCCTTGTTGTAGAACAGGTAGTTTCCCGACCACTGCTCCGGAAGGGCGTGCTGCCCGCCGTTATAGGTGAACGTCCGGTACAGCGCGTCGATGCTGTCCGCGTTGAGTTGTGCGGCAAAGGCCTGATCGCGGGCCAACATCGGATTGAGGTCCAGCAACACACCGCGGTCGGCGAGTTCGGCATAGGTGAGTTCCCACGTCATCAGGACGTCCGGACATTTGCCGCCCGCGCAGAACGTCGAGAGCTGCTGCATCACGCCGGGTCCCGACAGCAGCGCGCGGACTTTGATGTCGGGGTGCCGGCGCTGGAATTCGTTGACCACCCTCATCCGTGGGCGGATCTCGTCCGGATTTGCGGCGAAGAAAAAGGTCAGCGCGTCGTCGTCGTCAGAACCGCAAGCTGCAGCCCACGGTGTCAGCGCTAGCGCCCCGGCGCCCCGCAGCAGGCTGCGCCGTCCAAACGGCCTGTCGATCATCGTGCTCCCGGAACCAACCCGTTGCCGCCCTCCCGAGTGTCTGATGTTCTTCATAGCCGACAGTCCTGTGCTCTGCCTGGGATGCGCGACTTCCCTGAGGTGATTCTCAGGACGGCAGGGCCGGCGGCAAGGTCAGGACGGCGTTGCCGAGCCGTTCGGGGTCAGCGGTGATGTCGATGACCTGGATCCGGTTGTCCGCATCCAGGGCAATGCGCAGCAGCGCCACCAGCCGCCCGGCGGGGGCGAGGGCGATGCCCGGGTGCCCGTCGATCAGCACCACAGCCCCGGCGCGCGCCCGATTGGTGAACCGCCGGGTCTCCTCCGCAACGGCTCTGGCGCCGCGCATTTCGGTGGGCACATCGGCGGGCACCAGGGACGGGTCGACCGTGCGAACCACGTCCGGAGCCAGCAGTTTCACCAGGGCATCGATGTCACCACCGCGGGATGCCGCCAGAAAAGCCCGCACCACCGTGAGGTGCTCAGCGGTTTGCGGCGGGGCTGCGGCCGGCGCCGGGTGCAGTCGCCTCCGCGCCCGGCTGGCCAGCTTCTTGGCGGCCGCCGGTGAGCGGTCCAGCAGGTCCGCGATCGTCTCGAAAGGCACGGCAAAGACGTCGTGCAGCACGAAAGCGACGCGTTGCGCGGGCGGCAGCCGATCGAGCACCACCAGCAGCGCTCGGCTCACCGACTCCGCCAGGAGCGCGTCTTCGTCGGCAGCGGCCACTGCGAATCGGTCGGCGACGGCGGCCTCGTCCAGGGGTTGTTCGGCCCGGCGCCTACGGCTGCGCAGTTGGTCGAGCGCCTCACGTGCGGTGATGGTGGTCAACCAGGCCGTCAGGTTGGCCACGGCGGTGTATTCGGAGCGGCTGGCTTTCAGCCAGGCGGCTTGCACCGCGTCCTCGGCGTCCGACAGCGAACCGAGCAGCTGGAAAGCCACCGACTTCAGACGCCCACGATCCGCCTCGAAGTGCTGGGCCAGATCGACAAGGTCCACGTTCATGGGGGTCACCTTTCCGGGGCAGAGATCGTCAAGAAGCTGACCGCATCTGTTCGACCTGCCAAGGAGACCTTTGCCATGACTCTAATGCACACCGCCCACGTGGCGGTCGTCGTCACGACCATCGCCGCGACCGTGGCCATCGCCGTACCCGATCTGGTCCCCGCGCAATTCGTGCTGGCGAATTCGGCCCGGGTCGGTGTGCCCCGCTCCTGGCTGCCGACGCTGGCCGTACTCAAGCTGGCCGGGGCCGGGGGGTTGCTCGTCGGACTTCTTGGCTTGCGCCACATCGGAATTGCGGCCGCCGTCGGGCTGGTGCTGTACTTCGTGGGCGCCGTCATGGTGCATGTACGGGCACGCGTGTTTTCCAACATCGCCTTCCCCGGCGGCTACCTGCTGTTGTCCGTTCTGTCGTTGGCGCTATCGGCGGCCCACTGATCAGGCGGAGAAGTAGCGCACGGCGTTGATCTGGTTCCCGCGCCAGGCGACATCGGCGAATACGATGCCCCGTCCGTGACCGGAGGCCACCGACACCACAACGGTAGATCCCGCGGCGATCACCTTGGCCCAGTTGGCACCGCGCAGGTGCTCGCCCAGTTCGGCGAGCGTCAGCGGTTCGCTGTCACCCAAAGTTATTGTGGCAGAAGGCGATAGACTCTCGCTGGCGGATTCATCGCCGCGGCCGGCCGCCCGCAGGAAGCCCTCCACCAATCTCTTGTGCCGCGCACCCACCCGGCGGAACCCGGCCATGAAGCCGAGGGCCCCCCGGGGACCCTGATTGCCGAGTAGTCCCTTGCCGAGTTGGAGTCCGGGTGGCAACGCCCGGGAGCCGGTTTTCAGGAACTGCACCATCATGGCCGGCAACTCCCAGTAGGCGCGCAGGTGCGCAACCTTCCACTCCCCGTCCACCTCTCGCAGGTCGTAGCGCAGGAACGCCGGTATGAACATCGTCACGGCGTCCCCCATCGCCACCTCGAGTTCGAGGTCGCGGAGCACGGTGGTGCCCGACACGATGTCGACGTCGCGGTGGAAGGTGATGCCACGGGGGCCGATGAACGTGTCATAGAAGCGGTAGATTTCGTCGTGCCCGACGTGCGGGCTCGAGCCCACCGGGTCTTCGACACGGCCGTCGTGGGTGAAAACCTGGACCCACCCGTCGCGGTCGTGCAGCGAAACCGCTTGCGGTGAGCGCTCTACCGCGGCCAGCAGGTCATCTCTGTGCGATGTCGTCATGGGCGCTTTCCGATCAACTCGATATTGGCGGTTCGCATCTCATCCAGTGCCTGGGCGGTGGACTCGGCAGATACGCCGGCCGTCAGGTCCAGCAGCACCCGCGTTCCCAGGCCGGCCCGGGCCGCGTCGTGTGCGGTGTGCCGCACACAGTGGTCGGTGGCCACGCCCACCACGTCGACCGTGTCGACCTCGTGGCGGCGCAGCCAGTCCAGCAGCGACGTCCCGTTCTCGTCCACCCCGTCGAACCCGCTGTACCCCGCGCCGTAGGCGCCTTTGCGGAAGACGGCTTCGATATTGCCGGCGTCGAGGCCGGGGGCGAAGTCCACACCGGTGCTGCCGGCTCGGCAGTGCGGCGGCCACGACGAGAAGTAGTCGGGCTCGGGCGCGAAGTGGCTGCCCGGATCGATGTGAAAATCCGTGGTGGCCACGATGTGGTGGTAACCGGGATCACTGGCGAGATAGTCGTTGATCGAGCGGGCCAGGGCCTGCGCACCGGCGACGGGCAGCGCGCCACCCTCACAGAAATCCTTCTGCACGTCGACGATGATCAACGCTCGCACGCCGTACACCATATCGCCGAATTACCGAGGATCCGGCGGGTTTGTGTGCTGGCCGGCCGGGGAACACAGCGGCCATGTTGATCCGCAGAATCGCCCGACCCATGTTGTCAGCTGTCTTTATCGGCCAGGGAGTGGACGCCCTGCTCAACCCGAAACCCGCAGCTCAAGCGGCACAACCGACGGTGAGCGGCCTGCAGTCACTGCCGGATTCGGTGAGCAGCAACATTCCTGCCGATGCCGAGACGTTCGCTCAGATCAATGCCGCCGTTCAGATCGGCGGCGGGGTGCTGCTGGCCGCCGGCAAACTGCCCCGGCTGGCCTCGGCCGCACTGGCGCTGACGGTGATCCCGGGAAACCTTGGCACACATATGTTTTGGAGCGAGCCCGACCCGGAGCGCAAGGCCGAGAAGCGACGCGCATTCCTGGCCGACGTGAGCCTGCTGGGCGGACTGCTGATCGCGTCCGCCGACACCGCGGGCAAGCCGTCGTTGGGCTGGCGTGGGCGCCGCGCCGCCGAGCGACTCTCCGACAAGGTTTCCGGGGCACTGCCGGGTTCCTCGCATGACGTGCTGGACTCCGAACTGGGCGAAAAGATCGTGCACGGCCTGCACGCCGGCGCCGAGCGTGGTCGCGAACTGGCCAGCACCGCCGCCGAGAAGGGCGCCCCCTACGCCGAAGCGGCCCTCGAACGCGGGCGCGAACTGGCCAGCACTGCAGCCGAACGCAGCGCGCCGTACGCGGAAGCCGCGCTGGAACGCAGCCGCGAACTGGCCACCACCGCGGCCGAGAAGAGCAGGCCGTACGCCAAGAAGGCCCGCAAGCGCGGCGAGAAACTGGCTCACAAGGCCGCCGACCGCGGCGCCGACTACGCCGAACTCGCGCGCAAGCGGAGCGAGAAGCTGGCCGACACCGCCCGCGACCGGGGTTTGGAGCTCGCCGAAACCGCACGTGAACGCGGCTCCCGGCTCGCCGACACGGCGGTGACCCGCGGCAACGAGCTGGCTGAGACGGCACGCGACCGCCTCGACGACCAGCTCACCAGCACCCGTAAGCGCTGGGGACGCTAGCCGCCCCAGTTCAGGAAGGCATCGACGACCGCGTCGACACTGCGGTCGTCGATGTCGACGGCGATGCCGGGCTCGTCGGCGCCGAGCGGTTCCAGCGTGTCGAATTGCGATTGGAGCAGGGTCGCGGGCATGAAGTGACCGGGCCTGGCGGCCAAGCGCGCGGCGATGATCTCTGGTCGGCCGCGGAGGTGCAGGAAGTAAGCCGACGGGCTGTGCCGTCGAAGCCGGTCCCGATATGCCCGCTTGAGGGCAGAACAGCTCATGACACCGCTGGGGTGCGCCGCGAGCCATTCGCCGACCTTGTCCAGCCAGGGGTAGCGGTCGTCGTCGGTCAGCGGTTCGCCGGCCGCCATCTTGGCGATGTTGGCCGGCGGGTGCAGGTGGTCGGCGTCCTGGAAGGGCACCTTCAGCCGCCGGGCCAAGGCGGCACCGATCGTCGACTTGCCCGACCCGGACACCCCGATCACCACGACCGCGCGGGTCACTGACCCTGGTCGACCTGACTGCGGTTCCATTCCATCCAGCCGACGCCGGTGCGCCCGTCGGTGGTCGTGACGTCGACCCAGGCCCGGGGAAAGTGGCTCACCCTCCCGTCGGCGCCGACCAGGCGAACCGGCGCGTGCGCGCGGATCCGCACGTCAGCGGTGATCTCAGCAGGGGTGAGCTGCAGCGTCTGATTCTCGGGTAAACCGTTGCCGCTGAACGCTTCCCGGATCTCCACCGCTGTCAGATCCGTGATATCGCCGGTGCGGTCCTGGACGTAGCCGATGCTGAATGCCGGAGTGTTCGGAATCTGGATCCGCACGCCGTGCAGATGAGTGCCGTCCTGCAGGTGCAGCGCGGTCCACATCCAGTCCATGGACCACCAGTCGCGCACCCCCCACGAGTGATCACGCTGACCAGGTACCGAATTGATCTGGTAGCGGGCATGTTTGACGGTGACAGTACCCGATACCGTGCAGGGGATCTCATAGCGGGTGGTCAGCCGGTACTGATACGGGATGCCGTCGGTCGTCCACACCAGGTTCAGCGCAAGGTCGACCGGCTCGCCCGGTTCACCACGCAGCAGCGCCGAAGGGTCTTGGTAGGACTGGGCTTTGGCTTCGATGTCGACGTGGTAAGTCCGCAGCGGGGCGTCGCTGGCGTGGGCGAGTTCGAGGCCGTCGGCGTGCGCCGCCCACGCATCCGCGGGCAGCGGTATCTGGTAATCGGCGACGATGGTGGCCTCATCGGGTCCGCAGATCAGCGCGTGGATCCAGGCGATCTGCTGGTTGGGCATCAGGCCGATACGGAACCAGCCGCCCAATCCCTCTGCGGCGTCCACGAAGTCGGCATACCAGCTCTCGCTCCACAGCGGTTCGTCGGTGGCCGGGTGGGATCCTTCATCCTCCGGCTGCGGCCGCAGCGGTTCCGGAGCGGCCGCGGCCGGCAATATCGCCAGCGCGTCGATGTCCAGCACGTGTTGGCAGTGCCGCTCCAGCATGGTCATGAACAGCCGGTCGCCCCGCTCGGTGCGCTCGACCAGCATGGACGAGACGATCGCCATCATCACCCCAAAGAAGCTCTGATGCCGCACCCCCTCGCGGACGTCGGCCGCGCTCACCGGAGCCTTCGGCCCGAGCGCCTGATGGTAGGCGTGCAGCAACCCGTCGTACTGGTCGCGCCGGTCCGCCGCCGGCAGCGCACAGCCCAGGAAGTACGCCAGGTCGGTGAAGGCGGGCCCCCAGGACACCGTCTGCCAGTCCACCACCGTGAGTGCCCGGCTGGCGCCGGCGGCCCCGAACAGCAGGTTGTCCAGGCGGTAGTCCCCGTGAACCAGCCCCTGCATGCCGCCCCGGGTTGCCTCCTGCGCCAGATAGCCGTCGAATGCGCCGATCAGGCGCTCACAGACGGTGCGATGGGCCGGGGTGATCCGGTCGGCGTACCGCTCGATGAAGCCGGCGTACAGCGGGGTGATCATCGCCTGGTTGAGTGGCGATTCCCGGTTCAGCCACGGCGCGTCGGCCAGTGCCGTGTCGCCCAGCAGGGGGCCGTGCAGGCGGCCCAGCCCGGTGACCGCGAGTAGCGCCTGTTCGGTTGTGGCGCCAGCGATTTCGTCGCCCACCGTGGCAGGTCCGGCGTCGTCGAGCAGCAGGTCGAACACGCCGGTCGAGATGTTGATCGCGGCGTGGTAGCACGGTGCGATCGCTCCGCCCAGACGGGGCGCGATGTCGTGATAGAAGCGGACTTCACGCTCGTAGAGACCCAGCGCCAGCCCAGTCTGCCGGCTCACCGGGTCGGTCGCGGCGACCTTCAGCACCACCGACGACGGGCGGGGCTTGGCTTCCGGTTCGGCGTAGTTCAACCCGATGCGGTAGCACTCGCTCATCTGGCCGGTGCCGATGCGTTCGGCGGTGAAATGCGAGACGGTGCCGGCTCTGACGGTTGTGGTGAGCCACTCGGGGGTGAGGTCGCCAGGGCGCTCGACGGCCTGGTCGGTGTTGGAAACCATGGGGGTCAGCGTGCCAGGTCAGCGCGCGAGGGTGAAGCCGTCCCAGGCCAACCGGCGATGCTGATGCGGGTCGAATTCGATGCGCGACTTGCGGTCGAAGACCATCACCGCACGCTCGTCGTGGGTGTAGACCGGCCAGTCGTCACCCGGGACGCCCGAGCGGCTGAACGAGCGCCACCGTCGTTGCACGTCGTTGCTGACCCGCAGGGCCGGCCCCCGGTCGGCTGCCGCGGTGAGCAGGGCGCCGAACCGGGTGCGGTAGATGTCGAAGACCGCGAACAACTCGGTGGCATGGGTGGCCCCGAAGCCCGACCACTGCAGGGTCCGCGGGGCGTAGTCGTAGCGGTAGAGGTAAGTCGGCGCGTGGTGGGTGTGCGCCTCGGCGATCTGCCAGGCCGCTGCGCTGAACGCGAAATCGCCGCCCAGTTGGATGCAGGCCTCCGGCTTCGGGTACTTCGGGTAGGCCGCCGTAATACGTTCGCGCGCTGCGGGTTCCACCTCGGCGAGCAGCGCTTCGACCATCGCCTTGTTGGTGGGCAACATGCCCAGGAAGCGGGTGAATAGACGCCCTTCTTCGGCGTTCGTTCCGACGATGAGCGGTACCTGGTGCGCCCGGCCGGTCCGCATCGCCTCGACGGGGTCGATCGGCACCACGTCGTCACCGAAGACGGGGCCGATCGGGAAAGCGCCCAACCGTTTCTGCATGCCCTGGTCGATCAACTGGTGCTGGGCCTCGATCAGTTGGGCCGCCGAGGCCTTCATAACAGCGTGTGCGGCGTCCCTGCTGCGCGCGCCGAGCAGTTCGGCGAACCGGGTGGCGAATTCGGCGGCGACCTCCGTGGACCGGGTCATCCCGGCCGCCGGGCTCTCCGAGATCGCCCGGTGGAACAGGCCCGCCGCATCGGGTACGGCCAGCAGCGTGGCGGTGATGTGCGCGCCGGCGCTCTCACCGAAGATGGTGACGTTGTCGGGGTCGCCACCGAAGTTGGCGATGTTCTCCTTGATCCAGCGCAGCGCCATCACCAGGTCGCGCAGGTACAGGTTGCCGTCGATGGTGACGTCCTGGGTCGACAGCGACGACAGGTCCAGGCAGCCGAGCGCGCCGAGCCGGTAGTTGACCGAGACGTACACGCAACCGCGGCGGGCCAGCGCGGCGCCGTCGTACAGCGGCGTGGCCGAACTGCCGAGAATGTAGCCACCACCGTGGATGAAGACCATGACCGGCAACGGCTCGGCGGCGCCGGATTCGGGGGTGACGACGTTGAGGGTCAGACAGTCTTCGCTCATCAGCTGATAGCGCCCGACCCCGAGCATCGTGTAGCGGCGCTGCTGAGGGGCGCAGTTGGCGAATCCGTGGCAGTGCCGCACGCCTGACCACGGCTGGACGGGCTGCGGGGCGCGATAGCGCAGCGGACCTACCGGCGGCCTGGCATACGGGATCGAGCGCCACCGATTCACCCCGTCACGGGTGAAGCCTTCGACGGTTCCGGCGGTGGTGCGGGCGCGGACGATGCGCTCATGCATAACTCGACGTTAACCGACGCACCGACGGGACGGCGTGCGCAGCGCCAAAATCCGATTCGCGGCGGCTAGCCTGACGGGATGCGGATCGCCGCGCTGGTCGCAATCCCGATACTGATTGCCGGGTGCTCGCACACCGGTGGCGGCGCCGGCCCTACCTCAAGTCAGAGCTCATCGTCGACCCCGGCCACCAAGCCGCCCCAGGCATCCGGCGCCCCGGCCGCCGGGGCTCCGATCGCTGCCGTCATCACCTGGATAGAGGCAGCCCATCCCGCCGACCCGGCGCGCTATCAGCTCGACGCGAATGTCGCGTTCAGCGCCTCTGCCGGCAAGGCGAAGTGCACGACGGACGCCAAGCACACTGCCGGGCTGCTGTCGTGTCTGGTCGACCTGACCAATCCCCCGCCCCGGCCCGACACTGCCTACGGCGAGTGGAAAGGCGGCTGGGCGGACTTCGACGGCACCAATCTGCAGGTGGGCTCAGCCCGCGCCGACCCGGGGCCGTTCCTTGCCGGCACCGGAACGCAATTGGCCGACGGGGACTCGTTGTCTTTCGGCGACTTTCGCTGTCGCGCCGACCAGGCGGGCCTGTTCTGCGTCAACTATGCCCACCAGTCGGCTGCCCGATTCAGTGCGGCCGGTGTCCAGCCGTACGGATGCCTGCGCCCGGTGCCGCCGCCCGACGCCGTCGGCATCGCATTCAACTGTCCGTGACCGACGCCGCGCTCACCAACTCACCGGCAGCTCGTTGGCCGCTCTGAGGTTTTCGGCTCAGCCGGCGGTGCCGTTGCTGCCGAACAGCAGTCCCCCGAGACCGCCTGCGCCACCGGCTCCGGTGGAACCGTCCGGAGTCCCGGGCCCGCCGTTGCCGCCACTGCCGCCGTCGCCGCCGGTCCCGATCAAGGTGGTGGATCCGCCGGCACCGCCGGCACCGCCGGCACCGCCGGGGCCGGTAGATCGGAAGAGCGTCGTGTAGGCACCGCCGCGCCCGCCCGCCGCACCGTTCCCGAACAGCCAGCCCCTGGCCCGCCGCGGCCGCCCCCGGCTCCGTCTCCGCCCGCGTCGCCGGCGCCGTCGGCCCGTCCCCCGGTCCCGCCCGCCCCGCCGACGCCGCCGTCACCGAACAGCCTTGCGCCGCCCCCATTTCCGCCCACACCGCCGGCGCCGCCGGCACCGGCCGCCTCGGCCAGCGCGCCACCGCCCGCCCCGCCGGCACCGCCATTACCGAACACCCAGCCCCCGGCGCCGCCGTTGCCACCGGCTCCGCCCGTCTCGCTGAAGTGACCACCGCCCAGACCGCCCGATCCGCCTGCGCCGCCGGCGCCGATCAGTCCGGCGTTGCCGCCGAACCCGCCGGTGCCGCCGGTGCCGCCGGCGGCACTGGATCCGCCACCACCGCCGCTGCCGCCATTGCCGAACAACAGCCCACCGTTACCGCCGCCCCCACCAGTGCCGCCGAGTCCGCCGGTCGCGGCCGCGGCGGTGGCCGCCGCGCCCTGCCCGCCGGCTCCGCCGTCCCCGATCAGCCAGGCGTTACCGCCCGCCCCGCCGACCCCGCCGTTGCCGGCGGCGGTGGCCGCACCGCCGCCGGCACCGCCCGTGCCGCCATTACCGGCCAGCAACCCGCCCCAGCCGCCCGCGCCGCCGTTACCACCGCCGGTGGCACCGAGCCCGCCGGCGCCACCGACCCCACCCGCGCCCAGCAGGATGGCCTGACCGCCTGCACCGCCGAGGCCGCCGGTACCAGTCGGCGCGTCACCGCCGGCACCGCCGGCCCCGCCGTTGCCGAAGAGCCAGCCGCCGTTGCCCCCGGTGCCGCCAACCGCGCCCGCGGCACCGGCACCGCCGGCTCCGCCATTGCCCAACAGCCCTGCGGCGCCGCCCCTTCCACCCGCTGGGTGGGCACCACCGCCGGATCCGCCGGACCCGCCGTTACCGAACAACAAGCCACCGGCCCCGCCGTCTGCGCCGGTTCCCGCGGCACCATCGGCGCCGTTTCCGATCAGCGGGCGACCCAACAACAGTTGGGTGGGCAGGTTGATCAGGTTGAGCAGATCGTCAAGGGGGCTCAGGGCAGCCGCGCCGGCGGCCTCGGCACCGGCATAGGTTGCCGCGCTCGCGGCGAGGGCCCGGACGAACTCGGTGTGCAAAGCCTGCGCCTGCGTCCCCAGCGCCTGGTAACCCGACGCGTGGCGGCCGAACAGTGCGGCAATCGCGGCAGACACTTCATCAGCGCCGGCGGCGAGAATCTCGACGGTCGGGACTGCGGCAATTGCGTTGGCGGCGTTGACCGCTGATCCGATGGCCGTCAACTCTGTTGCCGCAGAGACGATTATCTCCGGTATGACCAGTACAGACGACATTGCGCACCTCCCCCGGGCCCGGCCCGATGTGAAGCACAGGGTATCGCGGTCAGGGCTCCAGCAGTCGGATTTCGCCAGTGGCGCCGTCGACTTCGACCAGTGCACCCTGCGGCAGTGACCGGGTGGCCCCCTGGACGTCGACCACACAGGGAAAGCCGAACTCGCGGGCGACGACGGCGGCATGGGACATCGGTCCACCCAGTTCGGTGACCACCGCAGCGGCATAGCAGAACGCGGCCGTGTAACCGACGTCGGTGACCTCGGCGACCAGGATTTCACCGGGCAGCAGGTCGTCGATGGTCTCGGGTCGCACGATCCGCACCCGGCCGCGTACCCGCCCGCCGCACACGCCGACGCCACGTAGGGTGTCGCCACCGCCCAGGACCACCGGAGCCGACGTGGTGGGCTCCCAGTGACCGCTGAACACGGTGGGCGGGACGACGGCCACCAGTCGGCGCTGTTCGGCCCGGCGCCGGGCAATCAGCTCGGAAACGTTGGCGGGCAACGCGTCGAGTTCGTCGACCAACAGGTAGAACACATCGTCGACCGCCGCGAACACGCCGGAGTCGGTCAACCGGCGGCCGTACTCGCGCAGTAGTCCGCGCAGCACCCAGATGGCGCGCACCATCCGGTCGCGCCGCACCTCCCGGTCGCGTAGTTGTCGCGCCGCCAACAGCGCAACAAGTTTGGCGCGCAACGGAATCGGAGCATGGCGAGGCTCCGGGGCCGGCGGGGCGCTCAGCGCCTTGGTGACCATGCGGATCAGCAGCTCGGGATCGTCGGCGTAGCTGGTCGACAGCATCTCCACCTCGGCCGGACCGCGGTGTCCCATCAGTGCCAGTTCGCCGAGCACCGCACGATGAAACTCCGGCGCCTCGACGGCGAGCTTGTCCAGGCGCTCGCCGGGTTCGGCGAGCACCCGGAGCACGGTCGGGTCCCGGCGGGCCGCCAGTGCCAGCCGCTGCATGGCTTCCACCGACCGGGCACTCACCAGTTCCGGTCCGGCCGACGGCGCGGTCTCG
This sequence comes from Mycobacterium sp. Z3061, assembly GCF_031583025.1. Lineage (NCBI taxonomy): Bacteria > Bacillati > Actinomycetota > Actinomycetes > Mycobacteriales > Mycobacteriaceae > Mycobacterium > Mycobacterium pumcae. The sequence goes on from NZ_CP134062.1 coordinate 3,849,662, forward strand.
CGCCCGCACAGCCCGCGCAGCAGGACGTTGAAGGCCGCGCACAGCATGAATGATCCCGACGCCAGCAGCCACCCGTGCACCACGTGGTCGCGCGCCAGCAGGATCAGGCTCCGCAGCCGGCGGTCGTCCAGGCGGGTGACGTCGTCGCCGACGAGTTGCTCGAGTCGTTCGATATCGCCGCGGTAATCGCCGGTGTCGAGCGGAGAACCGGCGCTTAGGCCCACCAGATTCACCCCGAAGACGCCGATGTTGCGGACGGTGCGCAACCGCCTGCGGACGGGGTTGGTTTCCGAAGGCGGACGTTCGTCACCGAAAATCGGCAGCGACGCCATGCTGGGACCGAAAAACCCGCTGTTGCTGACGATGGTCGCGGGCTTGGCGAACGGCACCGTCTCGGCCATGAAGTGTGCCGAGGTGATGGCGCCGTAGAGCCGGTGGGCGAACACCGCGACCGTGCGCATCGCGATTTCTTTCTGCACCACACCGCCGGGTCGCAGCCGCTCGGCGATGCCCACTCCGCCGGCGCGCAGGCCCCGCACGGTGACCGACGCCGACGACGGCGAAAAGGGGCCGGGTAACGCCTCGGAGAGGTTGGTGGCCAGGAAGGTGGGGAAGCGCGGGTCGATCGGAGTGTCGAACTCGCCGTTCTCGGCTTCTGGCCCAGCCAGTTTCGGCTCGACGCCGTCGTCGGCTGGAGTGTCGACGGCCGGCAGATCCTGGATCGGCGCCAGCCGCCAGGGCAGTGCGAATACCCGGCTGCCCAGCCCGACCCGCCCGCGCACCGCGAGCGAGAAGTCCTCCAAGCATTCCTGCGCCGTCCAGGCCGGTCCGAAATGCCACTCGTCGCGCAGCCGCGCGGTGTCCATCAGCGGAACCGCGCACCTGGGCCCGACCGGCACCATCGGTCGCCGCAGCGCCGCCGCGACCTGCCGCATGGTGGGCGCCCCCGCTGCAGCGAGATTGACTGCGCCACTGATGATCTCGTCTTGCAGAATGGCCTGGTTGAGCAGCCGCAGTGCATCGTCGGTGTGCACGACCTGGATGCGGTGATCGGCGGATCCGGTGAACAGCACCGGCAGAGCCGCAAGGGTGCGCAATCGGTTGTCGACGCCGCGGCCCACCACGAGCGGTAAACGGACGGCTACCCATTCGAATCCGGAGTCCGCCAGCATCCGCTCTACCCGGACCGCGTTCAGCCCGTCGGACGTCGTGGGGTTCAGCGGGTCGTCCTCGGTCGCCGGCCGCGACGCAGCCCCGTAAACCTGCGCGCAGGAGGTGAAAACGATTCGCCCGCCGCCGTTTCCGGCCATCGCCGCGAGCACGTTGGCAGCTCCCTGTATGTGGTCGTCGCCCCGTGCCGCAACGCAGTGCGCCACGACGTTCGCACCGGTGATCGCACGGCCGACCGCGTCCGCGTCCCGGATGTCCGCGGCGACGAAACGGGCGGCGCTGGGCCAACTCTCGGGGCGCCGACGGGCGATACCGGTCACCTCGTGACCCTCGCTGAGCAGTCTGGCAACCAGGCCGCGGCCGAGCACGCCGCCCGCGCCGGTGACGGTGATTCTCACTCGTCGTCGTCCATGAAGGCGGCGTTGACCAGGTCGTCGAGGTCCATGTCCGCGAGGTCCTTGCCGACCGACTCGTCCTGCGGCGCGCCGGCAGCGCCGTTGCGGTCGCCGTCGCTCTCGTTGGCCAGCGCCAGCAGCAGCTCCAGCACGCCGGCCTGCCGCAGCCGCTTGACCGGGATGGACGCCACGACGCGCCGCAGCTCTTCTTCGCCGGGCGCCGCCGCGGGCTGTGCATCCTGGTGCGCCGCGCCGAGCAGTTCCTGGTGGAAGTAGCCGGCCAGGGCCGCCGAGTTCGGGTAATCGAAGATCAGCGTCGGCGAAAGCCCGAGCCCGGTTGCGGCTTTGAGCCTGTTGCGCATCTCGACGGCGGTGAGCGAGTCGAAGCCCAGTTCCTGGAACGCCCGGTCGGGGTCGATGGCCTCGGGTGTGGTGTTGCCCAGCACGGTGGCGATGTGCGACCGCACCAGATCCAGCAGAACGGCGTGCTGTTCCTCCTCGTCGAGGCCTTCCAGCCGTTGCAGCAGTGCCGATTTGGACTTGGCGGCAGCCAGCGAGTCGTCCACCTGACGGCGCGCCGGCGCATTGATCAGGTCGACGAACATCGGTGGCAACGTTCCGGCGTCGAACTTGGCGCGCAGCGCCACCAGGTCGATGTGTGCCGGGAGCAAGAACGGCTCGTCGACAACCAGAGCGGTGTCGAACAACTCGAGGGCTTCCTCGGACCCCATCGCCACGATCCCGTCGCGGGCGAACCGGGCGAGATCGGCCGCGCCCAGCGCTCCGGTCATGCTGCTGGCCTGATCCCAGAGTCCCCATCCGAGCGAGACGGCGGGCAGCCCGTGCTGTTGGCGGTGCAGGGCCAGTGCGTCCAGGAACGAGTTACCCGCAGCGTAGTTGGCCTGGCCGGAAGCCCCGGCCAGGCCCGCGATCGACGAGAACATCACGAACGCCGACAGTTTGAGGTCGCGGGTCAACTCGTGCAGGTTCCACGCCGCATCCACTTTGGCCCGCATCGCCGCATCGACGCGTTCGGGAGTCAACGACGTGACCACCGCATCGTCGAGCGTTCCGGCGGCGTGGATCACCGCCGACAACGGATGCTGCGCCGGGACATCGGCAATCACCTCGGCCAGCGCTGCCCGGTCGGCCGCATCACAGGCGACCACACGAACGTCTGCGCCGGCGGCCTTGAGTTCGGCGGCCAACTCCGCCGCGCCCGGGGCATCCGGGCCGCGACGACTCACCAGCAGCAGCCGGCGCACCTGATGCCGGTGCACCAGATGCCGGGCCAAGGCCGATCCGGCCATCCCGGTGCCGCCGGTGATCAGCACGGTGCCCTCGCCCACGCCGGAGGTCATGCTCATCACGACCTTGCCGACGTGGCGCGCCTGGCCGAGGTAGCGCAGCGCCGCGGCCGCCCGGCGCACGTCGAACACGGTGGCCGGCAACGGCTTCAGCACGCCAGCGTCGAAGAGTTCGGCCAGTTCGGCGAGCATCCGCTGGATGTGGTCGGGCCCGGTTTCGAACAGGTCGAAAGCGCGGTAGCGAACCCCTTGTTCGGCGATTTCCGCCGCGTCGCGGATGTCGGTCTTGCCCATCTCGAGGAACACCCCGCCCGGTGCCACCAACCTCAGGGAGGCGTCGACGAAGTCGCCGGCCAGTGAGTCCAGCACCACGTCCACACCACGTCCACCGGTGGCGGCGCGGAAAGAGTCCTCGAAGTCCAGGCTTCGCGAATCGCCGATGTGTGCATCGTCAAAGCCCATGGCACGCAGCGTGTCCCACTTACCCTTGCTGGCGGTCGCGAAAACCTCGACACCCCAGTGCCGGGCCAGCTGGACGGCCGCCATACCCACGCCCCCGGCAGCCGCGTGCACCAGCAGCCGCTGTCCGGGCTGCACATCCGCCAGCACCTTCAACGCGTAGTAGGCGGTGGCGAAGACGACCGGCGCGGTGGCGGCGTCGGTGTCCGACCACCCGGCCGGAATTTTGATCAGCAGCCGCTCGTCGGTGGTCGCCACGGCCCCGGTGCCCTCCGGGAACAGTCCCGTGACCCGCTCCCCTACCTGGAAAAGACCGGCATCCGAGGCGGTTTCGATCACCGTTCCCGACGCTTCGACACCCATGGCCGCAGCTTCGTCGGGATAGAGGCCGAGCGCGATCATGACGTCGCGGAAGTTGGCGGCCATGGCACTAGTCGAGATGCGCACCTGCCGCGGGCCCAGCGGGGCGTCCGCGTCGGGAATGGGCTCCATCCGCAGGTTCTCGAACGTACCCGGGCTGCTCATGCCCAGTCGCCACGGAACGTCGCCCGGGGGCGCCAGCAGCCCGCGCACCGCGCGGCTGCCGTGTACGCGCGCGATGTGCGGGGTGCCGTTGCGCAACAACACCTGTGGCTCGCCGACCGACAGGACCGCTGCCGCCTCCTCTTCGGCGATGGGCACATCGGTGTCCACCAACACGATTCGGCCGGGGTGCTCGGTTTGCGCCGAACGCACCAGACCCCAGACCGCGGCTCCGGCCAGGTCGGTGATGCGCTCACCGGGTAGGGCCATCGCGCCGCGCGTCGACACCACCAGCACTCCCGAGTCGTGCTCAGCCAGCCAGGCCTGCACGGCCTCCAGCGCGCGATGGGTGGCGGTGTACACCCCGGCCAGGGTGTCGCCCGCGACGGGTTCGGACGCGAAGACTTGGTATGGCGGGGTTCCACCGGTGGCCAGGGCAGGTGCGGGCGACCAGTTCACCTCAAACAGCCGGTCACCGGCCGAGCCCGACAGCGCGGCCTTGAGTTGTTGCTCGGTCACCGGACGCGCCACCATCGAGGCCACCGACAGGACGGGCAACCCCAGCACGTCGGTCAACTCGACCGACACTGACGACGGTCCGGTCGGCGTGATGCGGGCCCGCACCGCCGACGCGCCCGCCGCATGCAGGCACACGCCCTGCCAGGCGAAGGGCACCAGCACGCCGTCGGCGCGCTCCAGACTGTCGTTGGCGCCCACGATGATCGCGTGCAGTGCCGCGTCCAGTACGACTGGGTGCACGCCGAAACCCGTGGGCGACAAGCCCGCCGTGTCGGGCAGATTGACCTCCGCAAAGAGGTCGTCGCCGCGACGCCACATGGCGGTCAGTCCCTGGAAGGCCGGGCCGTAGCCGTACCCGCGCTCGGCCAGCCGCTCGTAGGTTCCGGTGACGTCGACCGGGCTCGCACCCGCCGGCGGCCAGGTCGACAGATCCGTGACCGGTTGTGCGGCAGCGGTACTCACCGAACCTTCGGCGTGCAGCAGCCAGCCGCTCTCGGCCCGTGAAAACACCGATACGCCGCGCGAGCCGGATTCGTCGGCGGCATCGACGACGACTTGCACGGCGACCGAACCGGATTCGGGCAGGATCAGCGGCGCAGCCAGGGTGAGTTCGTCGACCGTCGTGCAGCCGACTTCGTCCCCGGCACGGATGGCCAGTTCCACGAATCCGGCGCCCGGGAAGATGGCGACGCCACCCACCGCGTGGTCCCGCAACCAGCCGTGCGTCGCGCCCGACAGCCGGCCGGTCAACACCACCCCGCCCGAGGACGGCAGGTCGACAACCGCCCCCAGCAGGGCGTGCTCACCGGGAGCCAGGCCCAGGCCCTCGGCATCGACGGCGGCGTTGCCGCTGGACAACCAGAATCGGCGTCGTTCGAAGGCATACGTCGGCAATTCGACGAAGTTCGCCTGTCCCAGGACGGCACGCCAGTCCACCGCCGCACCCGCGACGTACACCTGAGCCACCGCGGTGGTCAGCGTGGCCGGTTCGGGCCGGTCCTTGCGCAGCGCGGAGGCGGTGGTGATCGCGACGTCGGGCAGCGACTCTTCGATCGACGCGGTCAGGCCGCCGTTCGGACCGACCTCGAAAAACCTTGTCGCGCCCGCTGACTGCGCGTAACGGATGCTGTCGGCGAAACGCACCGCTTCCCGGACGTGACGCTTCCAGTAGGCGGCCGAGGCGAAGTCGTCGCCGGCCAGTTGCCCGGTCAGGTTCGAGATGACCGGAATCGCGGGTTGTCCGATCGGCAGCCCGGCCGCGACCGAGCCGAATTCGTCGACCATGGGATCCATCAGCGGGGAATGGAAGGCGTGGGAAACCGCCAGCTGGTGCACCCGGCGGCCCTGGGCCCGCAGTCGCTCGGAGACCTCGAGCACGGCCTGCTGCTCACCCGAAATGACCAGCGACGCCGGGCCGTTGACAGCGGCGATGCTGACTTCGGCGGTCAGCAGCGGCCGCACCTCCTCCTCGGTGGCCTGCACGGCGACCATCGCGCCGCCGGCCTCCAGCCGCTGCATGAACCGCCCGCGGGCGGCGACCAGGACCGCGGCGTTCTCCAGCGACAGCACGCCGGCAACGTGTGCGGCCGACAGCTCGCCGACGGAGTGCCCCATCACGAAGTCGGGCCGCACTCCCCAGGATTCCAGCAGCCGGAACAACGCGACTTCCACCGCGAACAGCGCTGGCTGAGCGAATTCGGTTGTGTTGAGCACGCTTTCGTCGTGGCCCCACATCACCTCACGCAGCGGCCGCAGTAGGTGGCGGTCCAGTTCGCCGACGACGGTGTTGAACGCCTCGGCGAACACCGGGTAGGTCGCGTGCAGGCCCATGCCCATGCCCAGCAGCTGGGAACCCTGGCCGGGGAAGACGAAGACGGTCTTGCCGCCCGGTTGTGCAACACCGCGGACGGCGGAGCCCAGATCGTCGTCGGCCAGCTCGGACAGCCCTGCCAGCAGCTGGTCCCGGTCGTCGCCGATGACGACGGCGCGGTGCTCGAAGGATGATCGGCCGGCCAGGGACCAGCCGACGTCGGCGGCGTCGAGTTCGTCGTGCCGGCCCAGGTATTCGGTCAGCCGGCCCGCCTGGGCGCGCAACGCCGGGGCGGACTTGGCGGAGATGACCCAGGGCAGCACCGCAGGTTTTGGCCCTGCAGTTTCGACTGCGGGCGCGGCGGGTCCGGATTCGATGATGACGTGCGCGTTGGTGCCGCTGATCCCGAACGACGAGACTCCGGCCCGCCGGGCACGGGCGGCTTCGGCCGGCCAGGGCTGCGGCTCGGTCAGCAGCGCAACCGATCCCGTCGACCAGTCCACGTGCGGGCTCGGCGCGTCGACGTGCAACGTGGCCGGCAACACCTGGTGACGCATCGCCTGCACCATCTTGATCACTCCGGCCACACCGGCGGCGGCCTGCGTGTGGCCCATGTTCGACTTGATCGACCCCAGCCACAGCGGTTCGGTGCGGCCCTGCCCGTAGGTGGCCAACAACGCCTGTGCCTCGATCGGGTCGCCGAGCATGGTGCCGGTGCCGTGGCCCTCGACCACGTCGACCTCGGTGGCCGTCAGGCCCGCGCTGGCCAGCGCGGCGCGCACCACCCGTTGCTGGGAGGGACCGTTGGGAGCGGTCAATCCGTTGGACGCGCCGTCCTGGTTGATGGCCGACCCGCGCACCAGAGCCAGTACCGGGTGCCCCAGCCGTTGCGCATCGGAAAGCCGTTCCACCACCAGCATTCCGCCGCCCTCGGAGAATCCGGTGCCATCGGCGGCGCCGGCGAATGCCTTGCACCGTCCGTCGGCCGACAGGCCCCGCATGCGGCTGAATTCGATGAAGATGTCGGGCGTCGCGTTGATCGTGACACCGCCGGCCAGCGCCAGGTCGCACTCCCCCGACCGCAGCGACTGCACCGCCATGTGCAACGCCACCAGCGAGGACGAGCACGCGGTGTCCACTGACACCGCAGGCCCTTCCAGCCCGAGCACATAGGCGACGCGACCCGAGGCGACACTGGACGACTGCCCGGTCAACCGGAAGCCTTCCGCGGCCTGCGCGGCGCCGATGCCGTAGCCCTGGGTGTACACCCCGGCGAACACTCCCGTGGCGCTGCCCCGCAGCGAACCCGGCTCGATGCCGGCCCGTTCCAGTGCCTCCCAGGACAATTCGAGGTACAGGCGTTGCTGCGGGTCCATCGCCAGCGCTTCGCTGGGTGCGATTCCGAAGAAGGCGGGGTCGAAGTCGGCGACGCCGTCCACGAAACCGCCGGTGCGGGTGTAGCAGGTGCCGGCGACGTCGGGATCGGCGTTGTACAGCCCGGCCAGGTCCCAGCCCCGGTCGGCCGGGAAATCCGAGAGCACGTCGCGGCCCTGAATCACCATGTCCCACAGGTCTTCGGGCGAGTACACGCCACCGGGGTAGCGGCAGGACATGCCCACGATCGCGATCTGGTCCTCACCGGTGACCCGCACGGCCGGTACGTCGGTGACCTCCTGCGGCAATCCGGCGAGTTCGGTCCGGATGTAGGTGGCCAGGCCGCTCGGCGTCGGGTAGTCGAAGATCAACGTGGGTGAAAGCGAGAGTCCGGTCGCGGATTTCAGCCGGTTGCGCATCTCGACGGCGGTCAGCGAGTCAAAGCCCAAGTCCTGGAACGCTTTGTCGGGATCGATCGCTTCGGGCGCGACGTTGCCCAGCACCGTGGCGATGTGGGAGCGCACCAGGTCCAGCAGCAGGGCGTGCTGCTCGGCCTCCGCCAGCCCGTGTAACCGGTGCGCGAGAGCCGATTTCGACTTCGCCGCCGCCAGTGACTCGTCGACCTGTCGCCGTGTCGGTGCGTTGACCAGGTCCCGGAACATCGGCGGCACCGCTACGGCGTGGGCACGCAGCGCGGCGAGGTCGATCCGGGCGGGCGCCAGGAACGGCTCGTCGACGATCAGCGCGGTGTCGAACAGTTCCAGTGCCTCGCGCGACGACAGGGCCAGGACGCCTTCGCGCCCCAACCGGGCCAGGTCCGCTTCGTCCAGTCCGCCGGTCATGGCGCTGGCCTGGTCCCACAGTCCCCAACCCAGCGAGATTGCGGGCAACCCGTGTGCCCGGCGGTGTGCGGCCAGCCCGTCGAGGAAGGAGTTGGCTGCCGAATAGTTGGCCTGTCCCGAAGAGCCGACCAGGCCGGCCATCGACGAAAACATCACGAAGGCGGAGACATTCAGGTCCCGGGTGAGCTCGTGCAGGTTCCACGCGGCGTCCACCTTGGCCCGCAGCACCGAATCGATCCGGTCCGGTGTCAGCGAGGTGACCACCGTGTCGTCCAGCACGCCGGCGGCATGAATCACGGCGGAAAGCGGGCGCTGCACCGGGATGTCGGCGATCACCTTGGCCAGCGCTGGGCGGTCGGCAGCGTCACATGCCGCCACCTGCACCTGCGCACCCGCGGCCTCGAGTTCAGCCACCAGCTCGGCGGCACCGGGTGCGTCCGGGCCGCGCCGGCTGAGCAGCACCAGATGCCGAACGCCGTGCTGGGTCACGACATGGCGCGCCAACGCCGAACCGGCCATGCCGGTGCCGCCGGTGATCAACACCGTGCCGCGGGCCCACAGGCCCGGCAGGGTCATGACGACCTTGCCGATGTGGCGGGCCTGGCTGAGGTAGCGCAGCGCCGCCGGCGCGCGCCGGATGTCGAACGTCGTCACCGGCAACGGCCGCAACACCCCGGCGTCGAAGAGTTCGGCGAGATCGAGCATGTACTGGTGCATGCGCGGACGCCCCGGCTCGAACAGGTCGAAGGCGCGGTAGCGCACACCCGGGTATTGCTGGGCAATCACCCCGGGGTCGCGGATGTCGGTCTTGCCCATCTCCAGGAACACCCCACCGGGGGCGACCAGACGAAGGGAGGCGTCGACGAATTCGCCCGCCAGCGAGTCCAGGACGACATCCATGCCCGCCCCGCCGGTAACGGTCCGGAATTTCTCCTCGAAGTCGAGGCTGCGCGAGTCGGAGATGTGGTCGTCGTCAAAACCCATGGCGCGCAGGGTGTCCCACTTGCCCTTGCTGGCGGTGCCGAACACCTCCAACCCGAGATGCCGGGCCAGCTGGGTGGCCGCCATCCCCACACCACCGGCGGCGGCGTGGATCAACACCCGCTGCCCCGGCTTGACGGGTGCCAGGTCCATGAACGCGAACCAGGCGGTGGTGAAAACCGCTGAGATGGCCGCCGCTTCGGCGTATGACCAGTCCGACGGCATCGGCAGCAGCAACCGGACATCGCCGGGGACCAGGGTGCCGCTGGTGTCGGGGAAGAAGCCGTACACCGAATCGCCGACCGCGAACTCCGTGACGCCGGGTCCGACCTCGACCACCACGCCGGCGCCCTCGCCACCCAGCAACGCTTCGTGGGTGAACATGCCCAGCGTGATCATGATGTCGCGGAAGTTGGCCGCGATGGCGTGCAGGGCGACGCGGACGTAACCGGGCTCCAGCGGCGCGTCGGCGTTGGGCACCGGCTCTAACCGCAGGTTCTCGAAGGTGCCCGCACTGCTCAGGCCCAGCCGCCACGGCCCGTCGCCGGGCGGTTCGAGGATGTGATCGACCGCGCGGCTGCCGCGAACCCGCGGGGTGTAGATCTGGCCGGCGCGCACCAGCAGCTGCGGCTCGCCCACGGCCAGTGCCGCTGTCAGCAGCGAATCATCCAGTGGGGCATCGGAATCGATCAACAACAGACGACCGGGGTTTTCGGTTTGCGCCGAGCGCACCAGGCCCCAGACCGCGGCGCCCGCCAGATCGGTGACGTCCTCGCCCGGCAGCGCCATCGCGCCCCTGGTCGCCACCACCAGCACACCCGTCTCGTGCTCGGTCAGCCACGACTGCAGCGCGGCCAGCGCGCGGTGCGTACGTTCGTAAGTTGCGGTGACCGGATCCTCGTCACCGGCGACGGATTCGAAGATCTCATACGGCGTCATCGCGGCACCGCCGGTGGCGGTTGCCGGCGTCCAGACCAGTTCGAACAGCCGGTCCGGTCCGGATCCGGAAAGTGCCGCGCGCAAGCGCTTTTCGTTCACCGGGCGGGCCACCATGGCAGCGACCGACAGCACCGGCAGACCCAGGCCGTCGGCCAGCTCGACAGAAACCGCGGACTCGCCGGCGGGGGCGATCCGCACCCGTACCCCGGAAGCGCCCGCGGCGTGCAGCGTCACGCCCTGCCAGGCGAACGGCAGCATGAGTTCGGCTGCCGGATTGGCCAGTACCGCGGCGTGCAGGGCAGCGTCGAGCAGCGCCGGATGCACCCCGTAGGCCGCCGAACCGCCTGCCGCCTCTGGCAGCGTCACCTCGGCGAACAACTCCTGACCCCGGGACCACAACGCCGTCAACCCGCGGAACGCCGGACCGTACCCGTAGCCGTGCTCGGCCAGCCGCTCGTAACCGCCGGCCAGATCGATGGCGACAGCGCCCTTCGGCGGCCAGACCGACAGATCCGCTCCGGGCTCGACGGAGCCCGGACGCAATGTGCCCTCGGCGTGACACACCCACACCGAACCGCCGTCGACGTCGGCGTGCGAGTAGATCGACACGCCCCGCTGCCCGGTCTCGTCGGCGGCCGCCCCGACAATCACCTGTACCGCAACCGATCCCGAAGCCGGGATCACCAGCGGTGACCGCAACGTCAGCTCGTCGACCGCCGAACAGCCGACCTCGTCCCCGGCGCGGATCGCCAGTTCGACGAAGCCCGTGCCGGGGAAGACGGCCATGCCGGAGACCGCGTGGTCGGCCAACCATCCCTGCGCACTCGCAGAAAGCCGGCCGGTGAGGACGACACCGCCCGAGTCGGGCAACTCCACCACTGCGCGCAGCAACGGGTGTTCGCTGGCGGTCAGCCCCAGACCGGAGGCGTCAGCCCCGGTGCCCTCGCTGGACAGCCAGAACCGGCGCTTGTCGAACGCGTAGGTCGGCAACTCGACAAACCCGGCACCGTCCAGCACTCCACGCCAGTTCACGGCCACCCCGGCGACGAAGGCAGCCGCCGCCGAGGACAGGAACCGTTGCAGTCCGCCATCTTCGCGACCCAGGGTGGGGACCACGACAGGTTCGGTGTCGCACGCGCTGACGGTGCCCTCGATACCGGCGATCAGGGCCGGATGCGGACTCGATTCGATGAACACCCGGTAGCCGTGCTCACAGGCACTGCGCACCGCCTGGTCGAGTTGCACGGTCTGGCGAATGTTGCGGTACCAATACTCGGCATCCAAACCCGCTGTGTCCAAACGACTTCCGGTCACGCTGGAGAAGAAGGCGATGCGCGACGAGGACGGCTCCAGTCCGGCCAGCACCTCGGTGAGCTCGCCGCGGATAGCCTCGACCTCCGCCGAGTGCGACGCGTAGTCGACGTCGATACGGCGAACACGTAGCTCCCGCTCGACGCAGAGCGCACTGAGTTCGTCGAGCGCGGCCCCTTCGCCGGACACCACGACCGCCGACGGGCCGTTGACAGCGGCGATGTCGAGCCGGCCACCGAAGGGCGCCAACAACTCTCGCGCTTGCTCCGCGCCACAGGCGATCGACAGCATTCCGCCCGGCCCGGCCAGCCCGGTCAGCAGCTTGCTGCGCAGCGTCACCACCTTCGCGGCATCGTGCAGCGTCAGCGCGCCGGCGACATAGGCCGCGGCGATCTCACCCTGGGAGTGCCCGATGACCGCATCCGGGCGAACCCCGATCGACCGCCACAGTTCGGCCAGCGACACCATCACCGCGAACAGCACCGGTTGCACCACGTCCACGCGATCCAGCCCCGGAGCACCGGGGGCGCCGCGCAGCACGTCGAGCAGCGACCAGTCGACGAACTCAGCGAAGGCTTCCGCGCAGGCGTCGATCTGCCGTGCGAATACCGGTGCGGTGTCCAACAATTCGACGGCCATGCCGGGCCACTGGGAGCCCTGGCCGGGGAAGACGAAGACGGTCTTGCCGGTCGGCTGGGCTACGCCGCGGACGAAGTCTCCCGGTTCATCGTCGGCCAGGGCGGCCAATCCGGCCAGTAGTCTGTCGCGGTCTCCCCCGACGATGACCGCCCGGTGTTCGAACGAGGTGCGGCCGGCCAGCGACCAGGCGACATCGGCGATGTCCAGATCGTCACGCCCGCCGATGTATTCGGCCAACCGGGCAGCCTGCGCCGTCAAAGCCGAGGCCGACTTGGCCGAGATCGTCCACGGCACCGCCGGGCGCTGCGGGCCGGCTTCGCGCAGTTGCGCGGCCGGCGCCGACTCGATGATCACGTGCGCGTTGGTGCCGCTGATCCCGAACGAGGACACCGCCGCGCGGCGGGCACGGGCAGACTCGGTGATCCAGGGCTGCGGCTGGGCCAACAATTCCACTGCCCCCGCCGACCAATCCACGTGCGGGGACGGCACATCCACGTGCAGCGTCGCCGGCAACACCTCGTGGCGCATGGCCTGGACCATCTTGATCACGCCGGCGACGCCGGCGGCGGCCTGGGTGTGACCCATGTTGGACTTGATCGACCCCAGCCACAGCGGCTGCCGTCCGGACTCCGCGCGTCCCTGCCCGTAGGTGGCCAACAACGCCTGCGCCTCGATCGGGTCGCCGAGCGTGGTGCCGGTGCCGTGGCCCTCGACCACATCGACGTCGGTCGCCGACAGCCCGGCGTTGGCCAGCGCGGCGCGCACCACCCGTTGCTGGGAGGGACCGTTGGGCGCGGTCAACCCGTTGGATGCGCCGTCCTGGTTCACCGCGGTTCCCCGCACCACTGCCAGCACCGGGTGTCCCAACCGCTGGGCGTCCGAAAGCCGTTCCACCACAACGACCGCGCCGCCCTCAGACCATCCCACTCCGTCGGCGGCGCCCGCATATGCCTTGCACCGGCCATCCGGAGCCAGGCCTCGGTGCCGGCTGAACTCGACGAAGACCGTCGGGGTGGCGTTGACGGTCGCGCCGCCGGCCAGCGCCAGATCGCACTCTCCCGACCGCAGCGACTGCACCGCCATGTGCAACGCGACCAGCGATGAGGAGCACGCGGTGTCCACCGACACCGCAGGCCCTTCCAGGCCCAGCACATAGGACACCCGGCCGGAGGCGACACTGGACGTCATACCGGTGAGCCGGTAGCCCTCGATCTCCTCAGCAAACATTCCGTAGCCCTGGGCGATGATTCCGGCAAACACACCCGTGGCGCTGCCCCGCAGCCCGCCGGGATCAATCCCGGCCCGCTCCAGGGCCTCCCAGGACAGCTCCAGCAGCATCCGGTGCTGGGGGTCCATCGCCAGCGCTTCGCTGGGTGCGATGCCGAAGAAGGCGGCGTCGAAGTCGGCCACACCGTCCACGAAGCCACCGGTGTTGGCGTAGGTCTTGTGCTGCGCGTCCGGGTCGGGATCGAACAGCTGGCCGACATCCCAGCCCCGATCGGTGGGGAACTCCGCGATGACGTCGCGGCCCTCGGCGACCATCTGCCACAGGCTGTCCGGGGAGTCGACACCGCCCGGGAACCGGCACGACATTCCGACGATGGCGATCGGCTCGCTGGTCCGCTCCAGCAGCGCGCGGTTGGTCTTCTTCAGGCGTTCAACCTGGACCAGCGCTTTCCGCAATGCTTCAGTCGCATGCTGGAGCTGATCACTCATTACTAACCCCTCGCCTAATTTGGTCGTCTCTGACCCGCCGGATGCGGCTCTCGCCGAGTCATAGAAACTGCTGCGCGAGGCGATGCCTTGGTGCAGCATTCCGACCCAAGAATCTCGCTCGTGAGTATCGCCAACTCCGGCAGGATTTCAAAAACGTCGGATACTCCCAGCAGCTAGCCGAAGGCCGGCCGGGCACCCCGCGTACCGTGAGCCTTCTGCACTCCCTTGTACACGCGGCCCGCCGTTCATGGCGCGACTGTACCGGTCCGGGCGGCACCGGCGTTCCGCGAGCGCGTCAGACTCCCACGCGACGCCAGCCGTCCGCGGCCCTGGCCGCGCGCAACAACTCGTCACATAATTCGCGCAGTTCGGTCGCCGCCGCGCCTTCATCCAGGGCAGTGACGACGTCCTCCGCGGCACATCTGACCTGATAGACGCGATCCGAAAGGTCAGCGGCCTCGTCGGCGGACAACACCACGGCGTCGACGGGCAGGGCAGCCGTTTCCCCGCGGGAAATCATCGCCCGCTGCTCATAAGCCCGTTGCCGGCACGACTGCCGGCAGTACTGGCGGCGGCGGCCCATTCCGACGTCGGTCACATCACGACCACACCAGCGACAGGGCTGGGGCCGAAGGCGACGACTCACGCCTGACGACTTTAGTCCGATACCGGCCGTGATCCCGGTATCATGGACAGTCGCGTCGCGCACCGCGCAGCAACGTGGAAAACCGGGAACTTGTGCAGACGGTCTTAACGTTTGCTTAGACAGATCCAGAATTACGGGAGCACCAGCAGCTCGCCGGACCCAAAGGAGCAGCACCAATGGCTGATCGTGTCCTACGAGGTAGTCGCCTCGGAGCCGTGAGCTACGAGACCGACCGCAATCATGACCTCGCGCCGCGCCAGATCGCTCGGTACCGCACCGAGAACGGCGAGGAGTTCGAGGTCCCGTTCGCCGATGACGCGGAAATTCCCGGCACGTGGCTGTGCCGCAACGGCATGGAAGGCACCTTGATCGAAGGTGACCTGCCCGAGCCGAAGAAGGTCAAGCCGCCCAGGACGCACTGGGACATGCTGCTGGAGCGCCGCTCGGTCGAGGAGCTCGAAGAGCTGCTCAAGGAGCGCCTGGAACTGATCCGGTCCAAGCGCCGCGGCTAGCGAGCCGGGCGAAGCGGGTCGCCGCCGTCAAATCACGTGTGGGCGCGGCTGGACCGGGTGCGGTTGCGTCGGCCCTCGATGCCCCACTGCGCAACCTTGACCAGCGCCTCGCGGATGTTCGAGCCGCTCATCTTCGACACACCGATCTCACGCTCGGTGAAGGTGATCGGCACCTCGACGACGACGAAGCCGGTGTTCACGGTTCGCCAGGTCATCTCGATCTGGAAGCAGTAGCCCTTCGAGTCGACGCTGGCCAGGTCGATCGTCTCGAGCACCTCGCGGCGATAGGCCCGGTAACCGGCGGTGATGTCGTGGACCCCGACGCCCAGGGCGAGGCGCGAATACGTGTTGGCGGTCCAGGACAGGGCCCAACGGCGCCACGGCCAGTTCCGTACGGCACCGCCGTGTACGTAGCGTGAGCCGATCGCCAGATCGGCGCCGGCCTCGACCGCCTCCAGCAGCCGGTAGAGCTGCTCAGGCGCGTGGCTGCCGTCGGCGTCCATTTCGACCAGGACCTGGTAACCGCGGCTCAGACCCCACGCGAAACCTTCCAGATATGCCGCGCCCAGACCGTTCTTCACGGTGCGGTGCAGCACATGGATGCGATCGGGATCGGCCGCGGCCAGCTCGTCCGCGAGCCGGCCGGTGCCGTCGGGACTGTTGTCGTCGACGATGAGGACGTGAACGTCGGGGCAGGCGTCGGTGACGCGCCGATGGATCAGTGGGAGGTTCTCAAGCTCGTTGTAGGTGGGGATGATCACCAGGACGCGCTGGCTGGGACTGTTGCCCGCAACCTCGGGCCCAGACTGGCCGGTGGTCATGTAGCTCCTTCATTTCGCCCGATAGACGTTCTGTCGCCCTCGTCGGACTGGCCTTCGTTCGCAGTCTCAACGTGTGCCGTCGCTGATTCGTTCGCAACTTCCTCGTTGTCCGTTTCAGCTGACGGCGTATCGGAATTGTCAGGTTCGCCCGCCGGCCCCGACCGCCTTCGCAACCGAGGGCGCCTCGGACGTGGGAACCAGCCGGAGGAAGAACTATTGTGCCGTATCGCGAAGACGATCACCGCGCCAGCTGCCCCGACCAGCACCCATTGCAGTATCGGAGCCCACCGGGTGGCGGGTGTGAGCCTGGTCTTGAGGCGCACCGGGATATCGATGTAGTCGGGAGTGAAGAAGTCGGTGCGCTTGAGCTCGGCTCCGTCCGGGGCGATCACGGCGCTGATTCCGGTGGTGCCGGCCACCAGGACGTACCGGTCATGCTCGACGGCGCGGACCTTGGCGAATGCCAGCTGTTGCTCACTCATCGCCTTGGTGAAGGTGGCGTTGTTGCTGGGCACGGTCAGCAACTGCGCGCCATTGAGGACGGAGTTGCGCGCCGCGCGGTCGAAGACCACTTCCCAGCAGGTGGCGACGCCGACGGGGATGCCGGAGATGTGCACGGTGCCGGTACCGGGCACGGGGACGAAGTAGCCGGCGCGGTCGGCGTAACCGGAGAGATGCCGGAACAGCCACCGCATCGGCAGGTACTCGCCGAACGGCTGCACGATCGCCTTGTCGTGCCGGTCAGCGGGCCCGGTGCCGGGGTTCCAGACGATCATCGTGTTGGTGTACTCGGGGTTGTCGTTCGTGCTGCCCGGCTTCGCGAGCAGCGTGCCGATCAGGATCGGCGCCCCGATGGCGTCGGCGGCCTTGGAGATCTCCTGTCCGGCGTCGGGGTTGACGAACGGATCGATGTCCGAGGAGTTCTCCGGCCAGATGACGAACCGGGGTTGCGGCGCCAGGCCGGCCCGCACGTCTTCGGCCAGCCGCAGCGTTTGGCTGACGTGGTTGTCCAGCACTGCGCGGCGCTGCGAGTTGAATTCGAGGCCGAGCCGGGGCACGTTGCCCTGCACGACGGCGACGGTGACTGTCGGTTCACCGCCTGACCCGACGCCCGCGTGCCGTACCTGCGGCCAGACCAGGATGGCGGCCAATAACACCAGGCAGATCGTGATGCCGGGCAACATGACGGCCGGCGGTTGGGATTGGTCTCGGGGCGTGGCGGTGCCGCGGCCGGCTCCAAACCACTTCCCGATCTCGATTGCGATCGCCGTGAGGCTGGCACCGATCAGAACCACCGCAACCGACAACAGCGGGACGCCGCCGAGCTGAGCCAGCGGCAGTAGCGGGCCTTCGGCCTGACTGAAGGCAACCGCTCCCCACGGGAATCCGCCGAATGGAAAAGTGCATTTGAGCCACTCCTGGGCGCCCCAGAGCACCGCGAACCAGATCTGCCATCCGGGCAGTTGCCGCACCACCACCGCACACAGGCCGAATAGAGCTGGGTAGGTTGCGCACACCGCCGCCAGTACCAGCCACGGCATGTCACCCACCAGCGTGCTGATCCACGGCAACAGCGGCAGGTAGAACACGACACCGAACAGGAAGCCGTAGCCCAGCCCACCCGCCGGGGTGGTCGTGGGATACTTGAGCACCCAGCTCAGCAGGGCGATGGCGACCACGGCGGCCCACCACCAACTCAGCGGCGGGAAACTCGCATACATGAGCAGCCCGCCGGCGAGCGTGGCGGTCAGTCGCGTCAGCCTCGGGCGCAGCCGGTCCCAGGCGGCCGGGGTCCGCGCCATCCCGCGGCGGGCCAGCCCGCCGAGCCGGGCCGGGACGCTGGGCCGAGCCGCTGGCAACTGCTCCGGTTCGGTCTCCAGCGAATCACTCGTCGTTTGCTCTTGGTCCGGCGTGCCGTCAGCCATAGATGACCGAACCCCGGTGCACGGTTTGACGGCACTGCGGCAGGGTGTCGTTGTCGTCCAGCCGGGGTAGTGCGGGGACCCGGGAACGCGGGTCGGTGGACCAGCGTTGGACGGCGTCGCGCGGCGCGCTGACGTCGAGGACGCCCGCGTCCCACACCGCGTAGGAGGCCGGCGCGCCGGGGACCAGGGTGCCGGACACTCCGTCGCGGACGCCACCGGCCCGCCAGCCGCCGCGGGTTGCCGCGGCGAATGCCGCGCGTGCCGACACCGCGCTGCCGGGAGTGCGGTGGTGGATCGCGGCGCGCACACCGGCCCACGGCTGGAAACCGGTGACGGGCGCGTCAGAGCCGAAGGCGAGGGGCACGCCTTGCGATGCTAACAGCGCCAGCGGGTTGAGCCGGCAACCTCGCTCGGGGCCGAGTCGCTGCGCATACATGCCTTCCCGGCCGCCCCACAGCGCGTCGAAATTGGGCTGGACACTGGCGATGACGCCCCAGGCTCCCAACTTGGCGGCCTGTTCTGCGGTGACCATTTCCAGGTGCTCCAACCGGTGTCCGCACCGAGCGACGGCAGCCACCCCGAGGTCGTCCACGACCCGCGTGAAGGCGTCGACCACCGTGGTGACCGCCGCATCGCCGATGACGTGGAAACCGGCAGTCACACCCGCTTCGGTGCACGCGCGGACGTGAGCCTCGATCGCCTGCGGGTCGAGATGACGGGTGCCGGTGCAACCAGGCGCGTCGGCATAGGGTTCGTGCAGCCACGCGGTGCGCGACCCCAATGCACCGTCGATGAACAGATCGCCCGCCAACCCCCGGGCGCCGGTCTCGGCGATCAGGGCGCGGGCCTCGGCGGCGGTGGTCACCGGCTCACCCCAGTACCCGATGACCTCGACGCCCTCGCTGAGTCGACGCAGGGCGTGCCAGTCGTCGAGCCCGCCGATCTGCGGCCCGGCGCATTCGTGGACTGCGACGACGCCCGACGCGGCCAGCGCTTGCAGTGCGGCCAGGCGGGCCTCGGCGAGTTGATCGTCGGTCAACAGGCCGCGGGCGACCGCCCGGACCTGGTGATGCGCATCGCCGGTCAGTGGCTGCCCAGCGGCGAACCCGGCCGCCGCGGTCAGGCCGGGCACGAGCCGCCTCAGAGCGGTAGAGGCCAGCGCGGAGTGCACGTCGACGCGGGTCAGATAGGCAGGACGGTCGCCGAGGACCCGGTCGAGGTCCTCGGTGCTGGGCGCGGTGTTCTCCGGCCACGCCGACTCGTCCCAGCCATGGCCCCACACCGGCCGACCCGGGTGAGCCGCCGCATGGTCGGCGACCATCTGCAGAAATTGCGCCCGGGAACCGGCGGCCCGCAGATCCAGCCCGCTGATGGCCAAACCCGTTGCGCTCAAATGGATGTGGCTGTCCACGAAGCCTGGGGCCACGAACGCGCCGGCGAGGTCCTGGACGTCGGCGTCGGGGAATTGTCGACGACCCACCTCATCGCTGCCCAGCCACGCGATGACATCACCCCGCACGGCCATCGCGGTGGCGTCGGGATGACTCGGGCTGTGCACCCGGCCGTTCACGAGCAGCGTGGTAGACGTCACGGCAAAACCCTAGATGGCGGGCGGAAAGCCTGAATAGCTACCGTGGCGGCTGGTCCGCGCCCGGCGCGCGGGTCAGGGTCGGCGGCTCGCCGTCGATGACGTCGATCACCTCACCGTCGATGTAGTCCCGACGCGGCATGTCGGCCGGGGTGGCGCCCACCAGCGGGACGCGCCGGAGGAATCCGCGCAGGGCGACGGCGGTGAGGGCCGGACGTGCGGCCGCCCGGATCGGCGGCACCAGCAGCAACAGCCCCAGCAGCGTGGTGGCCAATCCGGGGACGACAACCAGCCCGGTCGCCAGCGCGGTCAGCGCACCGTCACTGAGCGCGGCACGCGGTTCCTGCA
Organism: Mycobacterium sp. Z3061; assembly: GCF_031583025.1. Classification (NCBI taxonomy): domain Bacteria; kingdom Bacillati; phylum Actinomycetota; class Actinomycetes; order Mycobacteriales; family Mycobacteriaceae; genus Mycobacterium; species Mycobacterium pumcae. Next base: position 3,869,486 of record NZ_CP134062.1, read on the forward strand.
CACCGGACCGCAGCTGCATGAACTGCCGGGTGAGCTGCAGCCCGCCCATCGGAGCCCCCAGGCCCAGTCCCAGGACCAGGGTGCCGAGCAGCACCACAACGGTCCAGCCGACGCCGATCGCCGCCGCCAGCCCGACAGTCACCATGAGCTCGACGACGGCATAGATGAGAAACAGCCGTCCAACCATGAGACGCCAACGTCCGCGGTGCACGCCGGAGTTCCTCGAACGGTCGCGCCCCGGCTGCAGTTAGATGACGCTATGACGACGATTGAGCTCAACACACCCGCCGGACCAATCGATGCGCTGTTGAATGTTCCCTCCGGTGAGGGGCCGTGGCCGGGAGTGGTGATAGTCCACGACGCGATCGGCTACGCACCGGATAACGAGGCGGTGTCGCAGCGGGTGGCTCGCGCGGGCTACGTGGCGCTCACGCCGAACCTTTATGCGCGGGGCGGCCGGGCGCGGTGCATCACCCGGGTGATGCGGGACGTGCTCACCAAACACGGTCCGGCCATCGACGACGTCATGGCGGCGCGCGAGCATTTGCTGGGCATGCCCGAATGCTCCGGCCGGGTCGGCATCGCCGGCTTCTGCATGGGTGGCCAATTTGCTCTTGTACTGTCGCCCAAGGGTTTTGGTGCTTCCGCGCCGTTCTATGGGACGCCGCTGCCGCGCAAGCTCAGTGAGACACTGGACGGCGCCTGCCCGATAGTGGCCAGCTTCGGCAGCCGCGACCCGCTGGGAGTCGGCGCGGCGGAGCGACTGCGCAAAGTGACCACGGCCAAGAACATCACCGCCGACATCAAGTCCTATCGCGGCGCCGGGCACAGCTTCGCCAACCAGCTGCCCGCCCAGCCACTGTTGCGTGTCACCGGGTTCGGCTACGACGACGCCGCCACTGAAGACGCCTGGCGCCGGGTGTTCGCATTCTTCGGCGAGCACCTGGGATGACCCGGGTGCGCTGGGCCGGTGCCTGCTCGGCTGCCCTGGCCCTGGCCCTGGTCGCGGTCGCCCACGGCCGGGCCGACGCCGAGCAGTTCACCGCTGCTGAGCAGCAGGTCATCGCAGTGCTGCCGCCCGGGTACAGCGCTGCCTCGTGCAGCCGGGCCGACAATGCCTTTGCGGCGGGGATCGCGAGCCTGGACTGCACCGATGACCTGCACACCGATACGCCGGACTATGCGCGCTTCACGCTGTATGACTCTTTGGACGCGCTGACGGCCGACTTCTACGCCAGCGTGGGGAGCATGTCGGTGTCGTCCTGCCCGGGTGCGAATGCCTCGCCGGGCACCTGGAATTACGGACCGCACCTAGCCAGTCCCGGCGGCAAGGTCGTATGCGGAATCGTCGAGGATCAGCCGGTTGTCGCCTGGACCCGCGACTCCCAGCTGCTGCTGGCGACGGTCGACGGCGGGCCGGACCTCGGCGAGCTGTACCAGTGGTGGCAGCGCTACGGCGCCGCAACGGGTTGAGTCGCTGGTGCTTCTGGCTATGCCACTCGCAGCTCGAGGCCCACGTTGTTGTCCATGCCGCCGCGCAGCTTGCTGAAAAGATTGAAGACCTTGCCGATGATGCCGTAGCGCTTCCCGATCGCGTCATAGACGAGCTTCGTCTGCGACTTGTCGAGAATGGCCGCGGTGCCGTCGACCGGTTCGCTCTTGGGGCGACCGCGCATGTCGCAGATCGCCAGTTGCACGTGCGGCGTGTTGCGAATTCGCTTGACCTTCCACGACTTTCCCTCGGTGATGACCAGCAGGCGGTCGCCGCTCTCCTTGTCCAAAGCGGCCCAGACGGGGACCGGCTTGGGCCGGCCGTCCTTGGTGAAGGTGGTGAGCAGGATGTATTGCGCTTTGGCCAGGTCGGCGAAGGTGGGTGTCACGGGTGTCAATTTACCTGGCCGTGGCCTGCCGAGCAGACGCGAAATCGCACCCGGAAGGGCTTCCGGGTGCGATTTCGCGTCTGTTCGCGGGGCTAGGTGGTGGACCAAGGCACAATCGCACACTGAGCGACGGAGGAGCTTGCATGGATCTGGGCTTTGCGGGATCGACCGCGGTGGTCACGGGCGGCAGTAAAGGGATGGGCCTGGCCATCGCCGAGACACTGGCGGCCGAAGGAGCCAGCGTGGCCGTGATGGCGCGGGGTCAGCAGGCACTCGATGCGGCGGTGGCGTCGCTGCGCTCAGCCGGGGCTCGGGACGCGGTAGGGATCAGCGTGGACATGGCCGACGCCGACTCGATCGCCGCGGGCTTCGCCGCCGTGGGCGAACGGTGGGGGCGACTGAACTGCGTGGTGCACACCATCGGACCCGCTGACGGTTATTTCGAGCAGATGGACGACGCCGACTGGGACGCGGCGTTTGCCTTGGGCACCATGTCGGCGGTGCGATCAATCCGCGCCGCGCTGCCTCTGCTGCGGTCCGCCGACTGGGCACGGATCGTCACCCTGGCGGCGCACTCGATCCAACGGCAGAGCCCACGTCTGGTCGCCTACACCGCGTCCAAGGCGGCGCTGGCCAGCGTCACCAAGAACTTGTCCAAAAGCCTTGCCGCGGAGGGCATTCTGGTCAATTGCGTGTGCCCGGGGACCATTGTGACGGCCAGCTTCACCGAGAACCTCAAGGACATCCTCGCCGCCGACGGGCTCGATGCCACCAACCCGTGGGACGTGATGAAGTGGATCGACACGAACTTCCACCACCCCTGTGACCTTGGACGCGCCGGGCTGCCCGAGGAGATCGCCTCCATCACCGCGTATCTGGCGTCTCGCCGCAACGGATATGTCACCGGGGCGACCGTGAACGTAGACGGCGGGTCGGATTTCATCTAGGAGACCGCCCGGCCAGTGAACCGGGGTCACATTCCCCGGAACTTTTGGGTGGTTCGAGCCGACTTCTTCCGTGTGAGGGATTGCCCGCGGTCGTCTGTGCGCGCGATCTGCCTCCGCCGCAAGCTTTCCAGTTCCCGCACGAACGAGCTACGCACTACTGATCCATGGAGGAAATCACGTGTCCTATGTGCTTGCAGCGCCCGAGTTGATGTCTCTGGCAGCAGCAGATCTCACCCAGCTGGGTTCGCAGGTCAGCGCAGCCGGCGCAGCGGCACACCAGGCCACGACAGGGGTGCTGGCGGCGGCGGCCGATGAGGTGTCATCGGCTGTGGCGGCGCTGTTCGCCGGGCACGGCCTCGAGTTCCAATCGGCCAGCATCCAAGCCGCCACGTTCCGGGACCGATTCGTTCAGCTGTTGAACAGCGCCGGCGCGAATTATGCCTCGGCCGAGGCGGCCGGCGCTTCGCTTCTGGGGATGGCGCCCAGCGTCGGCCTGCTGGGCCTGGGCAATGTCGGCGACCTCAACCTCGGTAGCGGCAACACCGGCAGTTACAACTTCGGCGATGGCAACCTGGGCAGCGGAAACTTCGGCAGCGGCAACCTGGGCAGCAACAACCTGGGCTTGGGCAACCTCGGTCTGTTCAACTTCGGTCTGGGCAATGCCGGCTATCTCAACGTGGGCTTCGGCAACGGGAGCCTGGCTCAGGCGGCTCTGGAAAACAAGATCTCGTCGATCAATTTCGGCAGTGCGAACCTCGGCACCTACAACTTCGGTGACGCGAACGTCGGCAACAACAACCTCGGTCTCGGCAACCTCGGCAACGGCAACTTCGGCGTCGGCAACAACGGCCTCAACAACGTCGGCTTCGGCAACATCGGCACCGGCAACATCGGCATCGGTTTGTCCGGCAACAACCAGATCGGCATCGGTGGGCTCAACTGGAGTGGCAGCGGCGGGTGGAACATCGGGCTGGCCAACAGCGGTAGCTTCAATTTCGGTTTCGCCAATACCGGTGACAGCAACTGGGGGCTGGCCAACACCGGAAGCCACAACATCGGTATCGGTTTGACCGGTGAGAATCAGGTCGGCTTCGGCGGATTCAATTCCGGGACGGGCACTTCCGGCCTGTTCAACTCCGGAACCAACAACACCGGGTTCTTCAACTCCGGCGGCGGTAACTTCGGCGGCGGTCAGAACTGGGGTCTCTTCAACTCGGGCACAGCCAATTCCGGTGTGTTCAACGGGGGCAGCTTCGAGACGGGCCTGTTCAACGCCGGCGACCACAACACCGGCCTGTTCAACGCGGGCAGCTACAACACGGGAGTTCTGAACACCGGCTCGTTCAGCTTCGGTGCTCTGAACGCGGGCCAGGGCAATATGGGCCTGCTCAACCCGGGCACCGGCAACGTCGGCATCGAGAACTCCGGCACGTTCAACTCCGGCTTCGCCAACGCGGGCTACACGAACTTCGGCATCTACAACGCCGGCTACTCGAACATGGGGATCTTCGATTCGGGCTTCGGCAATGCCGGCGCCTTCAACTCCGGCGGTGTCGACTTGAACACGCTCACGGTCGGCGGCGGCAATGTCGGTTTCTTCAACTCGGGTGCCCTGAACACCGGATTCTCGAACTCGGGGAACCTCAACACCGGGTTCTGGAACGGCGGCAGCGTCAACACCGGCTTCGGCAGCGCGGTCACGCAGGCCGGCACCGTCTCGGGCTTCGGCAATTCGGGCGACCACATCTCCGGCTTCTACAACATCGGCAGTTACAACGCCGGCTACGGCAATGCGGGCGAGTACAACTACGGGTTCGAGAACAAGGGGAACGGGCAGGGCGGCTCGATGATGCTGACCCCGGACCTGTCCCCGAATGTGGGATTCCTCAACACGGGTACCAACGGGGTGGGTTTCTTCAACACCGGCCAGTACAACGTGGGAATCTCCAACACAGGCTTCAGCGACGTCGGATACGGCAACGCGGGAATGGTCAACACGGGGTTCCAGAACACCGGCAACTACAACGTCGGCTACGCCAACTCCGGCACCTGGAACTCGGGCTACCGCAACTCGGGCAATTACAACTCGGGCGGCTACAACGACAGCGACAACACCTCGGGATTCTTCCGGTAGCCGCCCCTGTGCGAGCAGACGCAAAAGCCCCCAAAAACCATTGGTTTTGGGGGCTTTTGCGTCTGCTCGCCAGGCGAAATCAGCCCTCGAGGTCGCCTTCGGTTTCCAGCAGCACCCGGCGCAATCCGTCGAGCGTGTCAGCTTGGGGCTCGGCCCACATGCCCCGGCCGGCGGCCTCGAGCAGTCGCTCGGCCATGCCGTGCAGCGCCCACGGGTTGGACTCGTTCATGAATTTGCGGTTCTCCGCATCCAACACGTAGCGCTCGCTGAGTTGCTCGTACATCCAGTCGGCCATCACACCGGCAGTGGCGTCGTAGCCGAACAGATAGTCCACCGTCGCGGCCATTTCGAACGCACCCTTGTAGCCGTGCCGGCGCATCGCCGACATCCAGCGTGGGTTGACCACCCGGGCGCGAAATACCCGAGTGGTCTCCTCCGACAGGGTGCGGGTGCGGATGGCGTCGGGCCGGGTGTTGTCACCGATGTAGGCAGCAGGAGCCTGGCCGGTGAGCGCGCGCACGGTGGCCACCATGCCGCCGTGGTACTGGAAGTAGTCGTCGGAGTCGGCGATGTCGTGTTCGCGCGTGTCGGTGTTCTTGGCGGCCACCGCGATTCGCCGGTATTGCCGGTTCATGTCGTCGACGGCTTCGCGGCCGTCCAGGTTGCGGCCGTAGGCGAATCCGCCCCAGGCCGTGTACACCTGCGCGAGATCGGCGTCGTCGCGCCAATTGCGGCTGTCGATCAGCTGCAGCAGTCCGGCGCCGTACGTGCCCGGCTTAGATCCGAAAATCCTTGTGGTGGAGCGTCGCTGGTCACCGTGCTGAGCCAGGTCGGCCTGCGCGTGGGCGCGGACGTAATTGTCCTCGGCCGGCTCGTCGAGCGTCGCGACCAACTGGACCGCGTCGTCCAGCATGGTGACGACGTGCGGGAATGCGTCCCGGAAGAAACCGGAAATCCGCACGGTCACGTCGATGCGGGGCCGGCCCAATTCAGGCAGCGAGATTGCGGCGAGGTCGACCACGCGCCGGGACGCGTCGTCCCACACCGGTCGAACGCCCAGCAACGCCAGCACTTCGGCGATGTCGTCACCCGCGGTGCGCATCGCCGAGGTGCCCCATACCGACAGCCCGACCGATTGCGGCCACTGTCCGTGATCGGCGCGATACCGCTGCAGAAGCGAATCCGCCAGCGCCACACCGGCTTCCCAGGCCAGCCGGGATGGCACCGCCTTGGGGTCGACCGAGTAGAAGTTACGCCCGGTCGGCAGCACATTGACCAGCCCGCGCAACGGTGACCCTGAGGGGCCGGAGGGGATGAACCGTCCGTCCAGCGCACGCAGCACCTGCTCGATCTCTGATGCGGTGCCGGCCAGCCGCGGCACCACCTCGGTGGCGGCGAAGCGCAGCACGGCCGCGACGTCGGCGTTGTCGGTGAGTCGATCCGCCGCCCACGGATCCCAGCCGGATTCCTGCATCGCCGCTATCAACCCGCGTGCGGCGGCCTCGGTCTGGTCAACGGAGGTGCGTTCGTCGGTGCCGTCTTCGGCCAGGCCCAGCGCCTGGCGCAGGCCCGGCAACGCGTGCGTGCCGCCGAACAGCTGACGGGCCCGCAGGATGGCCAGCACCAGATCGAGTTCACCGTCCCCCGTGGGCTTTTGGCCCAGGATGTGGAGGCCGTCGCGGATCTGGACGTCTTTGATCTCGCACAGCCAACCGTCGACGTGGAGCAGCATGTCGTCGAAGGTGTCTTCTTCGGGACGTTCGGTGAGCCCGAGATCGTGGTCCATCTTGGCCGCCCGGATCAGGGTCCAGATCTGCTGGCGGATGGCGGGCAACTTGGCGGGATCGAGTGCGGCGACGTTGGCGTGCTCGTCGAGCAGCTGCTCCAGACGCGCGATGTCCCCGTAAGTTTCGGCCCGGGCCATCGGCGGGATGAGGTGGTCGACGAGCACCGCGTGCGCGCGGCGCTTGGCCTGGGTGCCCTCGCCGGGGTCGTTGACCAGGAACGGGTAGATCAGCGGCAGATTGCCCAGTGCGGCGTCGGATCCGCAGGCCGCCGACATGCCAAGCGTCTTGCCGGGCAGCCATTCCAGATTTCCGTGCTTGCCCAGGTGCACGATCGCGTGCGATCCGAACCCGGCATCCAACCAGTGGTAGGCGGCCAGGTAATGGTGGCTGGGCGGGAGGTCGGGATCGTGGTATATGGCGACGGGGTTTTCGCCGAAGCCGCGCGGCGGCTGGACCATCAGCACCAGGTTGTCGGATTGGATTGCGGCGATGACGATTTCACCGTCGGGGTCGTTGCTGCGGTCGACGAACAGGTCCCCGGGCGGCGGACCCCAGTGCCGGGTCACCGCATCGGTCAGTTCGGCGGGCAGGGTGGCGAACCACTTGCGGTAGTCGGCGGCCGACACCCGAATCGGGTTGCCGGCCAACTGCTCCGAGGTGAGCCAGTCGGGATCCTGTCCCCCGCGTTCGATCAGGGCGTGGACCAGTGCGTCGCCGTCGCCGGCTTCAACGCCGGGCAGATTTCCCACCTGGTAACCGGCGTCACCCATGGCCCGCAGCAGTGCGACCGCACTGGCCGGGGTATCGAGGCCGACGGCGTTGCCGATGCGCGCGTGTTTGGTGGGGTAGGCCGAGAACACCAGCGCGACGCGCTTGTCGGCGGGGGCGATGCGGCGCAACATCGCGTGCCGGACCGCCAGACCCGCCACCCGGTCGCAGCGCTCCGGGTCGGCAACGTAGGAGATCAACCCGTCGTCGTCGATCTCCTTGAATGAAAACGGGACTGTGATGATGCGGCCGTCGAACTCGGGCACCGCGACCTGAGTGGCGACGTCGAGTGGGCTCAGGCCGTCGTCGTTGTCGCTCCACTGTGCCCGGGAACTGGTCAGGCAAAGCCCCTGCAGAATCGGAACATCCAGCGCCGCAAGATGTTCGACGTTCCAGCTGTCGTCGTTCCCACCGGCCGACGCCGCGGCGGGCTTGACACCGCCCGCAGCCAGCACGGTGACCACCATCGCATCGGCTGCACCGAGGGTCGCCAGCAATTCGGGTTCGGCGGTGCGCAGCGACGCACAGTAGACGGGCAACGCTTTGCCGCCCGCGCGTTCGATCGCCTGGCACAGTGCCTCGACGTACGCGGTGTTGCCGGCCAGCTGCTGAGCGCGGTAATACAGCACTGCGACGGTCGGACCCGTCGTCGGCGCCGCAGTTCGCTCCAGCACACCCCAGGTCGGGGTCGCCACCGGCGGCGAGAAACCGAACCCGGTCATCAGCACCGTGTCGGACAGGAACGCGTGCAACTGGCGGATGTTGTCCACGCCCCCGTGCGCGAGGTAGATGTGCGTCTGCACCGCGATGCCCGCCGCGACGGTGGAGCGGCCGGTCAGGTCCGCGTCAGGGGCCTGCTCGCCACTGACCAGCACCGTCGGCACCCCGCTGGCCAGCACCGTCTCGATGCCGTCCTCCCACGCGCGATACCCGCCGAGGATCCGAACTACCACGATTGACGCGTCGGCCAGCAGGTCCGGCAACTCCACCTCAGACAGCCGTGCCGGGTTCGCCCACCGGTAGTTCTTTCCGCTGGAGCGGGCACTGATCAGGTCAGTGTCGGACGTCGACAGCAACAGAACGGTCGGCTCAGCCACCCCTCATTCGTACCGCAGCGCGGTCGCGCTACCGAATCGGCACGTAGGGTTCCGGTATGAGCAGGGGTTTCATCGTCACCTTCGCGGTCGGGTTGATCATCGCGCTGTTCGGTCTGATCTGGGCCCTGCAGGGATTCGGAGTGCTCGGCGGCAGCCCGATGAGCAACACCACCACCTGGTCCGTCATCGGTCCGATCACGGCGCTGGTCGGCGTGGCGATCGCGGTATTCAGTTGGCGGAAGCTGTCTTCGAAGTAGCCTCATTTTTCCGTCACGGAGAAACTCACGCTGTGCCAGCCGGTAGCGCCGTCGGGGACCGGGTCGGCTCGCTGCTCGGTCTGGACGGCGCCCGTGTTGTCGATGGCGCGCACGGTAATGGTCTGCTTGCCAGGGCTTTTCGCCTGCCACGGAAAGCTCCACAGCCGCCACGTCTCGTTGGAGTAGGCGGCGCCGAGTTCGGCGGGCTGCCACGCCCCGTCGCCGATTCGGACCTCCACGGCACGCACGCCACGGTTCTGCGCCCAGGCCACCCCGCCGAACACCACCGGCCCGAGAGGCACCTGCTGACCTCTCCTCGGCACGTCGATTCGGGACTCGGTCTTGACGGGCGCCTGCGCGGCCCACCCCTGCCGCGTCCAATAGGCTTGCGCCTTGTCGAAGCGGGTCAGCTCGAGCTCGACGACCCACTTGGTGGCCGACACGTAGCCGTAGAGTCCAGGCACCACCAGACGGGCCGGGTAGCCATGCTCGACCGGCAGCGGCTGACCGTTGAGGCTGACGGCCAGCAACGCTTCGCGGCCATCGGTGAGGGCCAGCACCGGCGTGCCGGCGGTGAAGCCGTCGATCGAGGTCGAGAGCACCATATCGGCGTCCTTGTGCACACCGGCCGCCGCCAGCAGGTCCGCCACCCGGTACCCCGTCCAGATGCCCGTTGAAATCAGTTTTCCACCAACTGGATTCGACACACAGGTCAGCGTTGCCACCGTTTCGACGATGTTGAAACGGGCGAGGTCGTCGAAGCTGTATGTGGTTTCGCGGTCGACCATGCCGTGGATGCGCAGGCGCCAGTCGCGGTGACTGATCTGGGGAACACTGAGCGCGGTGTCGATCCGGTAGAAATCGGTGCTGGGTGTGATGAAGCTCGGGAGCGCAACGTCTTTCGGTTGCACCTCCGCCGGTATCGGCGGTGCCGACGACCGTGGTGGCGGGAGGACGAAAGTTCTGCGGTCGGCCGCCACCGACTGCGCCAACCGAGCGATGACGGCGCCCGCGACACCGCTGACGATTCCGAATCCGAGCACGCCCAGGACGAGCAACCGGCGCCTGCCCGCATCCGTCTGGTCGTTGCTCTCGTCGGGGTGCTCGGGATCAGGCGTGATTCGACGAGTGAGCAGGCGCAGGGCCGCCACACCGCAGGCGGTGCCGACAATGGTGGGGATCGTGTCGAGTGCTGTCGCACCCGGCCGCGACAGCACGGCAAGGCATCCGAGCACACCACCCGCGACGATCACCGCGCTGCCGACCGGACGGCGCCGGGTCTCGAGGGTCCCGGCGATCGCCGCCAGTGTCGCGATCACGATGAGTACCACGACGGCCAGGAACGGCTTGTCCAGTGTTCCGAGGGTCTGAATAGCCCATTCTTTGACCGGTCCGGGTGTCAGGTCGACGACTGCAGTGCCGACGGCAGTCCGGGCATCGGCCCGCCCACCGAACGGGATGCTGACCAACTGGGCGACGCCGAGGGCGACGGATGCCGCCGCGACCCCGGCAAGCATCCGTTCGTTCGATGAGGCGGCGACCACCGGCGCTACTCTACCGCTTTGCCGCGACTGCGATGTAAAAGGCTGTAGCACAGTTGAATTCAAGAAATCTTTGCGTCACCGCCGGTTATCGGCGCGAGGATGCGCTGCCTATCGCAAATCAGCCAAGGGATCGGGGGTACGGCGGGGGTCGCGACGTCGTACCGTGTAGCGATGACATCTTCGGTTGCCGGAAAAGTCGTCGCCATCACCGGAGGCGCTCGCGGAATCGGCCTGGCCATTGCCAGCGCGCTACACAGTTCGGGCGCCAAAGTCGCCATCGGGGACATCGACGAAGCCGGCGCCAAGGCAGCGGGCGAGCGCCTCGGGTTGCCACTCGCCACGCGATTGGACGTCACCGATCGCTCGTCGTTCACCGAGTTCCTGGATGCCGCGGAGAATCAACTCGGCCCACTCGACGTCGTGGTAAACAACGCCGGCCTGATCACGGTGGGCAGCGCGGTCGAGGAAACCGATGAGGCCACTCAACGCCTGTTCGACGTCAACGTCCATGGGGTCATCCTGGGCACCAAATTGGCCGCGCAACGAATGCTGCCCCGCCGCCGCGGCCACGTCGTCAACATCGGGTCGCTGGGCAGCGTGTTGCCCACCGAGGGCATCGCAACCTATTGCGCGACAAAGCATGCCGTGCTCGGTTACACCGACGCGGTCCGCATGGAGACCCGCGGCAGGGGTGTCCATTTCACCGTGATCATGCCGACGCTCACCAACACAGACATGGTCGCCGGCGTCGGGCATGCGAAGGGCTTCAAGAACGCCGAACCGGAAGACGTCGCACGGGCGGTCGTCGGCGTAATTGCAAAACCGGAACCACGGGTGGCCATCCCTCGTTCGCTGGGGCTCACGGTGTGGGCTCAGCGTCTGATGCCGCTGGGTGTCGCCGAGGCCCTCGGCCGCGCCCTGGGCACCGGGCGCGTCTTCACCAGCGACTTGCAACGCGAGCAGCATGACGTTTACACCCGGCGGACCGGCCTCTCCTGAACCCGGAGATAGTTCAGGGCCAAAGTCGTTATCTCTGAGAGGAACTCGTCTCGGGAGATGTCCGGACGGTCGAGGATGTAGCGAATGGTGAGATGCTCGACCATCCGCACCAACATCCATGACGCGGTATCGAAGCGGACATCCGGGCGCACCTGACGCCGGTTCAACATCAGGTACGCCATGGTCAATTCGCTGATGCGTTGCTCGAAGGCGACCAGTTTGCCACTGGAACCCAGGCGTGGAGTCTGTTCGATCACCGCACGCAGGAACTCCGGGTGCACGTCGAGCGCATCCAGCAGCGCAGCTACCGAACTTCGCACGTGATCGGGCGCAGGTTGATCCAGCGACTGCGCCAGCGTGGATGCGACCGCCGCTGCCAGCTCGTCGCTGTAGCGGTCGATGACCGCGGCGACGATGGCGTCCTTGTTCGGGAAGTACTGGTAGAGCGAACCCGGGCTGACCCCCGCGGCGGCGGCGATGCGGTTGGTAGACGCCCCGTCGTATCCGTGGGCGATCAGAACCTCCTGGGCCGCGTTCAGGATCCGTTCCACCATGGTCCGGGAACGGTCTTGGCTGGGCGTTCTTCGCGCGCCACCCTTGTTGGCTCTGGCCATCAGAACGCGAATTGAACGTGAATAAAAGCTCGTGTCAGCATTGTCGTCATGGTGGCACACCCCGAGGTTCTGCTCAAGACGGAGCTCAACCCCACCGAGGACGCCGGATATCCACGACGCTTCCTCGGCGCCGAGGCCCGTAACCGCCGACTCGGGCGACCTCTGAAACTCCTCACCCGAACCACACAGCCCGACACCGAGCTCATCGAGCGCATCGGCCGCCGGCTGATGCAGCGCGACGAGTGCGGCGCCGCCCTGGTGCAGGCGATGCGAGCCGGCGAGGTGTCGATGGGCCAGTTCAACCTCGCGCTGGAGTCCGGTGTCGGTGCGGTGCCGGACTGCCCTGCGGCGCTGCGCGCGTTCTTCACCGTCGTCGAGCGCACGCCGGACTGGGTCGACTTCGACCTGCTCAACCGTGGCGCCGCGGCCTACCGGCGGCTGGGCAGCAACGCCGCTGACGTCATGCTGCAGTTGGCGCTGATCGGCGGATACCGGTTCGGCGGGCCGACCGACCTGCTCGTCGAGACGGGCGGCCTGACCGGATCTACCACCGTGCGCCGACTTGCCGAAACCCAACAGTGGGCCGTCGCGATCTCGGCACCGGACGGCATGCGCCGCGACCAACCGGGATTCAAGCTCACCGTGCATGTCCGGCTGATGCACGCGCTGGTCAATCAGCGTTTCGAGACCAACGGACGATGGGACGCCGGGCAATGGGGGTTGCCGATCAACCAGGCCGACCAGGCCGCAACCCTGGGGCTGTTCAACGGGGCACTGCTGCTGGGCGTTCGACTGCTCGGGGTCCGGGTGACCCGCGACGATTCCCTCGCCATCATGCATCTGTGGAAGTACGTCGGATGGCTGATGGGGGTCGACGAAGACTGGCTCTGTGACACCGAGCGCCAACAGCACCGGCTCAACTACCACCTGCTGCTGACGCAGTCCGATGTGAGTTCTGCGGGTCCGCCGTTGGCCAATGCGATCGTCGAGGCGCAGCGCGGGCTGCACTTTCCCAACCTGCGCCGGGTGCGCGGGGCCTACGCGCGCGCCCGGCTGCTCAGCATGCTGCGCTACTTTCTGCGTGCCGAAGGAATGCGCGATCTCGAGCTGCCCTCGGCACTGCCGGTGGCGGTACTGCCGGTCTTGGCTGCCAATGTCGTTCGCTATCAATTACTTACCCGTACCCGGTGGGGTACCGTCTACGTCCAGCGGTGGGGCGACAAGTCTCGGCGAAAAGTGCTGCGCCAATACTTCGGCGACCAGGCCCACGACGTGGGAAAGTTACCGCTGTGAGCACTCGCATCGACCTGGGCCCGCGGTCATTGCTGTGGCGCTGGGCGGGCGACATGCGGATCGCGTTCGAAGGGGGTACGGCCGGCCTGATGCAGACGATGCATCCCGCCATCGGCCAGGGGCTCATTGACCACTCGAATTTCTTCGACGATCCCGTGGATCGGGTATTCCGTTCCCTGCCAGGCATTCTCGGTACCATCTACGACGGACCCGAGGCGGACGAGACCGGGCTCAAGGTGCGGGATTTTCACCGCGACATCAAGGGAGAGATGCCCGGCGGAGAGCGTTATCACGCCCTCAAGCCGGAGACGTACTGGTGGGCGCACGCCACGTTCCAGGTGATGGTGCACCGCCTCGCGGAGTACTGGGATGTGCACCGCCTCACCGACCGCGAGCGTGAGCAGCTCTACCAGGAGGGCTGCGAGTGGTACCGGCGTTACGGCATGTCGGAATCGGTACTGCCACCGACATTGAGCGAGTTCAACCGTGAATATGAGCGCTACTGCGCAGAAGTGCTACAACCCAATGCGGCTTCGGACTTTCTGATCGAGTTCATCCAACGCACCGCGATCCCCGACATGAGCGCGTCACCGGATTATCCGAGCACTCCCCTGCTCAAACCGATCATGGACGTTCTGCTGCCCACCATGCCCGTGCGCACCGCGCTGGCGCCGCCGATGCGTCTGGTGATTTTCGGCGGCCTGCCCCCGATTGTGCGCGAGCGCTTCGGGATTGGCTGGTCCGGCGTCGACGAGACCAGCTACCGCGCAGTGCGCGCGACCATCAGACAGGGATGGCGCGCCGTACCCGCGGCGTTGAAATGGCACGATGCCGCCCGCAAGGGCTGGCTGCGCGAACTGGGCAGCGTGCCCCGTCGCGTGTAGCCGGGTTCAGGCCCTTCGCACGTCGAAGTCGGCGAGCTCGGGCTGCCGCAGCAGCTCATGGTGGGTCTCCGGCGTCCACGGGAACAGTTCCGGCAAGCCGTCTTTGCCGAGATACCAGCTGTTGCAGCCGCTGACCCAAATAGTCTGCGGCATTGCGGCTTTCATGTCTTCGTTGTATTGCTTGGTAGCGGCCTCCGTGGGCGCGGCCGCGACCACCCGCCCGGCACGCAACTGCTCGATCCACCACATCACGTAGTTCGCCTGGTCCTCGGCGATGGGAATCAGAGATTGGTTGCCGATCGGCGAGTGCGGTCCCATCATCATGAACAGGTTGGGGAAGCCCGGTACAGCGATGGACCGGTACGCCATCGGGCCGTCGGCCCAGGCTTCGTCCAGGGTCAACCCGCCTTCCCCGATGATCTCCATCGGCCGCACATAGGCCCGGGCGTCGAACCCGGTGGCGAACACCAGCAGATCAAGTTCGTGCAGGATGCCGTCCGCGGTGACGATGCCGCGCGCCTCGATGTGATCGATCGGGTCGGTGATGATTTCCACGCCTGGCTTCTGCACGGATTTGTAGAAGCGCCCGGCCATCACTTGCCGTTTGCACATCGGCTGGTAGTTCGGGGTGAGTTTGGCGCGCAATTGCGGGTCGCGCACCGAAAGCCGCAGGTTCCAACGACATTCGGCGGTGGCCAGGCGCCGTTGCCAACCCGGCTGGATCGGGGCGCGGCCGAAGATCAACCGGAAGAACCAACCCCAGAACAAGTAGGGCAACCGATTCAGCCCCGCGAAGCGCGACAGCAGCGCCTGCGTCAGCTTCGAGTAACGGGGATTGGGCAGCGGGTAGACCCACTGGGCAGTGCGCTGGAAGACCTTGAGCTGCCGCACCGTGCCGCCCAGCTCCGCGGTGATCTGCACTCCGGTGGATCCGGTACCGATCAGACCGATCCGCTTGTCGGGCAACGACACCGAGTGGTCCCAGCGCGACGAGTGGAACGCGGGCCCGGCGAATGAGTCGCGGCCGGGGATGTCTGGGTAGCGCGGCACCCGCAGCACCCCGGTCGCGGTGACCAGGACGTCGAACGTCTCCTGCCCTGCCTCGGTGGTGAGTCTCCACTTTCCGTCGTCGTATTCGGCCCGGGTGACGTTGGTGCCGAACCGGATGTGCGGACGAATACCACGTTCGTCGGCCACCTGCTGAAAGTAGCGCTGGATCTCCCCTCCCGGCGGCAACCAGTGCGACCAGTTCGGGTTGGGCCGGAAGGAGTACGAGTAGTAACGCGACGGCACATCACAGGTGAGTCCGGGATAGGTGTTGTCGCGCCAGGTGCCTCCGACGTCGTCCGCCTTCTCGAAGATGGTGAACGATTCGATGTCGGCATCCTGCAGTTTGGCTGCCATGCAGATGCCGGACATACCGGCGCCGATGATCGCGACCTTCAGTGCACGTTGCTGCATGACAGCCTCCCGGTGTTCTCGCTGACGTGCACGTTACGCCGATCGGGCCGGCGTCCCCAGAGATTCGCGGGTGCCCACAACTCCGCCGGACCCCTCGAGGACGGACCGCACGTCCGTCCGGCGGTGTTGTGCCCGCGCGACCCGCAGCAACATGGCGGGCCGCAGCAACTGAGCCGGCGGGTCGATCATCGCGGTAACCCGCATGAACTGCGCGGCGACGACGGGGTCTGACTCCGCCGCAGTCATCACCGGCTCGAGGCACGCGTTGTTGAAGCGAATCCACAGCGGTCGCGGCCCCGGCACCTCTGGCAGCGAGAGATCCGACGCCACGGCGGTCTGCCAGGCGACCCGCACCTTTTTCGCGGCAGTGTGGGTGAAGCGGCGGACCAGGTGATGACCGCCGCGTCGCAGGCAGTCCCGCAGCACCGTGGCTTCGACGGCGGCGACCGTCATGCCCTGCCCGTAGATCGGGTTGAAGCTGCACACGGCGTCTCCCAGGACCAACAGACCATCGGGGATCCGCCGCATCTTGTCGTAGCGCCGCCACCGGTTGGAGGGCACTCGATGGTGCACGATGTCGCCGACCGGCTCAGCGTGGCGCATCGCCGCCGCGACGTCGGGCGCAAATTCTGCTGCGTAAGAGAGGATTTCGGCGTAATTGCGCGGCGGTTCGAGCCCGGCCATGGTGCCGGCAGCGATCATCCAGGAGTTGTTCTCGTATCCGATCATTGCGAACATCCGCGGCCGGCCCGGTCGCGGGAAGTGCGCGATCATGTGTTCTTTGATGATGCCGGGCGGTATGTGAACGACTTGACTGGCGTAGGCGAGTTGTACCTTGACCTCGTCCTCCGGTGGGCGTCCGTAGCCGAGTTGCTCGAGGAAGACCGGCGTGCGGGACCCGCGTCCGGTGGCGTCGATGACGAGGTCAGCCGCGAGGGACTTCTCATGGTCGGCTGGGCGGTCGATCACCCGCACCCCGTTGACACGCCGGCGATCTGGTGTCGCGGTCAGACCGACGACGTCGTGTTGCTCACAGAAGGTCACCTTCGGAATCATCCGAACTCGTTGTCGCACATTCCATTCCAGCATCGGACGACTCGGTGACACGATCTGGGGTGCGGCCGCAGACCGGCCCGAGCGCACCAGCGCATGCCCGTTGAACGACCAGTCCAGCTTGGCGAAATCCCCGTCGTCCCAGGTGGTGGCCCCCTGAGCGAGCAGATCGTCCCGGATGCCGGGGAAGAGCTCTTCGAGCACCCCGGTCAGCCGCGCCAGGCAGGCGTGGATCAACCGCCCCTGCGGAACCCCACGGCGATTCACCGGATCGTCGGGCAGGACGTCACGTTCGACGACCGTCACCCGGTCGTAGTAGTCGGCCAACACCCGGGCCGCCAACAGGCCGCCCATGCTGGCACCCAGCACCACCGCATGACCACCGCGTCGCACCATTGCACACTCCTTTTCGATGGACTGCTCCGAAGTGTGCTGCGGCGCCGAGCGGGCGCTTAGAGTAGTCGACTACTTAAATTCGGCGCGGGCGAGCACTGCGATCCGCTCCGCGACGTCGCGGGCCATTTGCTGCGCGCCATCGCTTTCGCCCGGCACGTAACGATCGGCGGCCGCGTCGTAGTCGGCGCCGGCGATCGAACCGTGATCGGCCGCCAGTGTCACCGCCTCCACCGGCCAACCGGCATGCTGCAGCGCCGACGCGAATTCTTCACTCGCAGTGGGCGGTACGACATCATCGGCCAGACCGTGCAGCAGGGTGAAGGGAGAATGCGCCTGGTCGCCGGACAGGAGTTCGGTGACGGCACGTCCCGAGATCGGGTCGTAGGCCATGAAGGCACCGGCCAGGCAGACGGTGTGCGCGATCGCCACGTTGTGGCGCTGCGCATCCAGCGTCAGGCCCGCCGCGGCGGCACCACCCATGGACCATCCCACCAGCACGATGCTGCCGGTTGCCCGCTCACGGGCGAAGTCGACCGAGCGCAGCAGGTCTGCGCGCCCGCCATCGTCGGCGTGAGAATTCCAGTCCGGCGCGATGACGGTGGCACCGTGTTCGGCCAGCCGCCGCGCAAGGGGCCGGACCGCAGCGCGCGCGTCACTCTGCATGCCGTGCCACAGCAGGATGGTTGGCTGCGCCTGGTCGCCGAAGACATCGACCGACCTTCCCGGGGCGTATTCGAGCGTCTGCACAGACACCGGTTGCCCGCGGATCGTGTCGACAAACCATGCCCGGCGGGGCGGTGCGAAACATGTGCACATTCTTTGAGTCAGCGCCACCCACTTGTTAATGACAATCATTTTCAATAACTTTTGGCCGTCACTGAAACGAGAGGATCAAACCAGATGCGCACGGCGTCCAGGAAATTCAGGCTGACGGCGAGGGTGGTGGTCGTTGCGGCGGCCGCGATTTTCGCCGCTTCGACTCTGTCCGGTTGCGACGCGTTGTATTCGCAGCTGCATCAGACGGTCCCGCACGACCACGAGGGCCACATCCACTGAGCGCTGATCCCGAAGTCCGGGCGACGTCTGCTCGGACTTCGGGACCGGCACTGGGTTGTCAGTAATCTGGGCAGGTGGCCCGACTCCGCGACTCCGACGCCTGCCCGGGCGCGCTGCAGGTGCACCAGGCCGCAGATGGCCCGCTGATACGGGTTCGGTTGCCAGGCGGCACGCTCACCTCCGCGCAATTGGCGACGCTGGCTCGCCTGTCTGCCGACTTCGGGTCGGCGACCTTGGAGCTCACCGGACGGGGCAACGTTCAGCTACGCGCGGTCACCGACGTCGTCAAGGTCGCCGAGGCCATCGCCGAAACCGGGCTGCTGCCCTCACCCACTCATGAACGCGTCCGCAACATCGTGGCGTCCCCGCTGTCCGGCCGGCTCGGTGGAAACGCCGATCTGCGGGGTTGGGTTGCCGACCTGGACGCGGCGCTCTGCGCGGAACCCGGCCTGGCCGGGCTAGGTGGCCGGTTCTGGTTCAGCCTGGACGACGGCCGCGGTGACGTGTCGGGTCTGCACGCCGATGTCGGGGTGCACGTGTTTCCGGACGGCCCCAGACTGCTGCTGGCCGGTCGCGATACCGGCATCCCCGTCACCGATGTCTGCCAGAGCTTGATCGACGTGGCGCTCGAGTTTGTCAAGATCCGCGGAAAGGCCTGGCGGGTAACCGAACTCGATGATCTCGGTGATCTGTTGCCGGGCGCCGAGCTGGGTCCCGCCCTGCCCCCACTCGGCAAGGCGCCGGTGGGCTGGATCCCGCAGGACGACGGTCGGGTCGCGCTGGGAGCCGCCGTGCCTCTCGGAGTGCTGGCCGCCCGCGTCGCCGAATTCCTCGCCGCCATCGAGGCACCGATCCTGATCACACCGTGGCGGTCTGTGCTGGTGTGCGACCTCCCCGAAGAACGCGCGGACGTCGCACTCCGCGTGCTGGCGCCGCTGGGTCTGATATTCGACGAGAACTCCCCCTGGCTGGCCGTCAGCGCGTGCACCGGCAGCCCCGGCTGCGCCCACTCCGCGGCAGACGTGCGGGCAGACGCCGCGCAAGCACTGGACGCCGATTACCCCCGGCACCGGCACTTCGTCGGCTGCGAACGGGCGTGCGGCAGCCCGGTGGACGGTGAGGTGCTGGTTGCCACCGGCACGGGGTACCGGCTGCTGAGGTCTTAAGGTGAGCGAGTGCTCGACTACATCCGCGACGCCGCGGAGATCTACCGGCAGTCGTTCGCGACCATCCGCGCCGAAGCCGACCTCACCCGATTTCCCGCCGACGTCGAACGCGTGGTGGTCCGCCTGATCCACACCTGCGGCCAGGTCGACGTCGCTGAGCACGTCGCCTACACCGACGATGTGGTCACCCGGGCCCGCGCCGCGCTGTGCGGCGGCGCGCCGGTGTTGTGCGACTCGTCGATGGTGGCTGCCGGAATCACCAAGGCGCGGCTGCCGGTGGGCAACGAGGTGGTGTCGTTGGTCGCCGACCCACGCGCGGCCAAGCTGGCCGCCGAGCAGGGAACCACCCGCTCGGCGGCCGCCGTCGATCTGTGGGCCGATGAGTTGGACGGCGCCGTGGTCGCGATTGGCAACGCCCCGACCGCGCTGTTCCGCCTGTTGGAATTGGTCGACGAAGGGGTTGCCCCGCCCGCGGCAATACTGGGTGGGCCCGTCGGTTTCGTCGGCTCCGCCCAATCCAAGCAGGAGCTCATCGAGCGCCCGCGCGGCATGTCCTATCTGCTGGTGCTGGGCCGCCGCGGCGGCAGTGCCATGGCCGCCGCGGCCGTCAACGCGATAGCGAACGAGCGCGAATGACGGGCACGCTATGGGGGGTTGGGCTGGGTCCCGGCGATCCAGAACTGGTGACGGTCAAGGCGGCGCGGCTCATCGGCGAGGCAGACGTGGTGGCCTATCACAGCGCCCGGCACGGTCGCAGCATCGCGCGCGGCATCGCCGAACCGTACCTGCGGCCCGGTCAGATCGAAGAGCACCTGGTGTATCCGGTGACCACCGAGACGACCGACCATCCCGGGGGGTATGCGGGCGCGCTGGAGGACTTCTACGTCGCGGCCACCGAGCGGATCGCCGCACACCTGACCGCCGGGCGCAACGTGGCACTGCTGGCCGAAGGCGACCCGCTGTTCTACAGCTCCTACATGCATCTGCACACCCGTCTGACGGAGCGGTTCAACGCGGTGATCGTGCCGGGCGTCACGTCGGTGAGCGCCGCGTCGGCCGCCATCGCCACTCCCCTGGTGGCCGGCGACGAGGTGCTCTCGGTGTTGCCGGGCACGCTGCCGGTAGCCGAGTTGACCCGCCGGCTCGCCGATGCCGACGCGGCGGTGATACTCAAACTCGGTCGCTCTTATCACAATGTGCGCGAGGCACTTTCGGCTTCCGGACAGCTCGGCGACACGTTCTACGTGGAGCGGGCGAGCACCAAGGGCCAGCGGGTGCTGCCCGCCGCTGACGTCGACGAGACCGGCGTGCCGTACTTTTCACTGGCCATGCTCCCGGGCGGCAGGCGCCGCCGTAGTGCGACCGGCTCCGTCGCCGTGGTGGGACTGGGGCCGGGTGGCACCGACTGGATGACACCGCAGAGCCGGCGCGAATTGGCCGGCGCCACCGACCTGATCGGCTACGCCGGATATCTCAACCGCGTCCCGCCGCGCGAAGGACAGCGGCGCCACGCCAGCGATAACACCGACGAACCGGCCCGCGCCCGCCTGGCCTGCTCGCTGGCCGAGCAGGGGCACGCGGTGGCGGTGGTGTCATCGGGTGACCCGGGTGTGTTCGCGATGGCCACTGCGGTTCTCGAGGAGGCCAAGCAGTGGCCGGACGTGCAGGTCCGGGTGATCCCGGCGATGACCGCCGCCCAGGCGGTGGCCAGCCGGGTGGGCGCGCCCCTGGGCCATGACTATGCCGTGATCTCACTGTCGGACCGGCTTAAGCCGTGGGACGTCATCGCCGCACGCGTGGCTGCCGCGGCGGCCGCCGATCTGGTGCTGGCGATCTACAACCCGGCGTCGAAGTCGCGGACCTGGCAGGTCGGCGCCATGCGGGATCTCTTGCTGGCCCATCGTGAACCGGGCACGCCGGTGGTGATCGGCCGCAACGTGTCCGGGCCGGACGAGGAGGTACGCGTGGTGCGGCTGGCGGACCTGAACCCCGCCGACGTCGACATGCGCTGCCTGCTGATCATCGGTTCGTCCCAAACACAGTGGCATACAACGGATTCCGGCGACCGAGTGTTCACGCCCCGCACTTATCCGGGCTAGTCCCTTAAAGCGGAGGCCACGATGCGCGCGGCGTCGGCGACGAATGCCTCGTCGGGCTGAGCGTCGTATCCGCCGGCGGCCATATCGGTGTAGATCGCGATGACGTGGGGAACGCCGGCCGGCGACCATACGACGGCGACATCGTTGGCTCGCCCGTAGTCGCCCGACCCGGTCTTGTCGCTCACCTTCCAGTCGGCCGCGAATGCGGCACGGATCCGCTTTCCGCCGGTGGTGTTGCGGGCCATCCAGTCAATGAGCAGCGTCCGCTTGTCCTGCGGCAGTGCGTCGCCCAGCACCAGCTGCTGGAAGACACCGGCGATCGCGCGCGGCGTCGTCGTGTCCCGCTCATCGTTTGGCGGGTTGCCGTTGAGCTCCGGCTCCGCCTGGTCCAGTCGACTCGTGCTGTCCCCCAGGCTGCGCAGGTAGGCGGTCAAGCCCGCGGGTCCGCCGATCCGGTTGAGCAACAGGTTAGCGGCGGTGTTGTCGCTGTAGCGGATGGCGGCATCGCACAACTCGCCGACGGTCATCCCGGTGTCGACGTGTTGCTCGGCGATCGGCGACGGCGAGGTGATGTCGGCCTTGGTGAAAGTCACGCGCTGGTCCAGGTAGGCGAGCGGATACTGGTGCAACACCGCCGCCACCAGAGGCGCTTTGAACGTGGAGCAGATCGCGAACCGTTCGTCGGCGCGGTAGGCAATCGCCGCAGTCGTGCCGCTGACAGGCACGTAGACCCCAACCCTGCCCCGGTATCGTCGCTCGATTTCGGCGAACCGATTGGACAGGTCCGGCGCTGGGCTCGAGGTGGCTGTCGGTTGCGCGCGACGAGGACCGTTGGCACACGCCGCCAGCGGCAGCACGGCGGCCGTCGTCAACAATTCGCGTCGGCGGAATCGGGGCGAGCTCACGGTGTACATACCTCCATTACCCAGCGCGCGGCTGCCGCGACGGTGCTGACCGTCCTGACTCCCTGGGGTAACGGCGGTCGCTCCACCATCACCACGGGAATCCCTAGTGCCGCGGCGGCATCCAACTTGCCGCGGGTCATCTCGCCACCGCTGTTCTTGGTCACCAGCGCGTCAATGCGGTGTTCGGCGAGTATCTTCAGTTCGTCATCGTAGTGGTACGGGCCGCGGGAGAGCAGCAACCGGTGGTGTCGCGGCATCACGGTGTCATCGGGAGTGGTGACGGCGCGGATCAGGAACCAGGCGTCGCTGTCGGCGAAGGCGGCGGCGCCGGATCGTCCGGTCGTCAGAAAGACTCTCGAATAGCGTCGCGCGGCAACTTCTTTCGCTGCTGCGGTGTCTGATGCGACGACGGTGGCCGAACCCGGATCCCAGGGCGGGCGGGCCAGCACCAGGTGCGGAACCCGCAACTCGGCGCACGCCCGCGCGGCGTGCGCGGTCATGGTGGCCGCGAACGGATGGGTGGCGTCGACGACAGCGACGATGCGTTCGTCGCGCATCCACCGGCGCAGTCCCTCGACACCGCCGAAGCCGCCGATACGCACCGGGCCCACCGGCAGCGCGGGGTCGGGAACCCGGCCGGCCAGCGAGCTGACGATATCGACACCCGGGTGCAGGGCTTTCGCCAATGCGCGCCCCTCGGCGGTACCGCCGAGCAGCAAAACCCGCATCAGTGTGGCCCTTTGCCGCGCCGCGCTACCGAATACAGATAACTGTCGGTGAAGCCTTCGGCCCCCAGCACGTCGCCGACGACGATGACGGCGGTCTTGGTGACGTTGGCCTGATGCATCTGCCCGGCGATGTCGGCCAACGTGCCACGCAGCACAATCTGCTTGGGCCAGCTAGCGAAAGCGACTACAGCCGTGGGGGTTTGAGCGCTATAGCCACCGGCGAGGAGCTGCGGGACAATGTTGTCGATTTGCGCTGCGGCCAGGTGCAGAACCAGCGTGGCGCCGGATCGGGCAAGGGCCGTGAGGTCTTCGCCGGGCGGCATGGCGGTCGACAGGGTCGAGACTCGGGTCAAGGTGACGGTCTGCGCGACTCCGGGGACGGTCAATTCCCGCTTCAGCGCGGCCGCCGCGGCGGCGAAAGCCGGTACGCCCGGCACGATTTCGTAACCGACGCCGATGGCGTCGAGTCGCCGGCACTGCTCGGCGAGCGCGCTGTAGAGCGACGGGTCACCGGAGTGCAACCGCGCGACGTCGTGGCCGGCGGCGTCGGCCTCGGCAAGCTCGGCGATGATCTGATCCAGCGCCAGCGGGCCGGTATCGACGATCTTGGCGTCGGGCGGGCATTGCGCGAGAAGGTCGGTGGGCATAATGGAGCCGGCATACAGGCACACCGGGCAGCGTTGCAGGAGCCGCTGGCCGCGCACGGTGATCAGATCCGCGGCGCCGGGCCCGGCGCCGATGAAGTAGACCGTCACTGCTTGGTCACCGACCATTGCGTGACGGGATACTGGGGCCGCCAGCCGGTGAAACCACCCAGCGGTTCGCCCTGGTAATGCTGGAACCGCCGGAGGTCGCCGCCAAGTCTCGAATATTGTTGCGCCAGAACAGCTTCAGACTCAACAGTGACGGCGTTG
The DNA here is from genome assembly GCF_031583025.1 of Mycobacterium sp. Z3061. Classification (NCBI taxonomy): domain Bacteria; kingdom Bacillati; phylum Actinomycetota; class Actinomycetes; order Mycobacteriales; family Mycobacteriaceae; genus Mycobacterium; species Mycobacterium pumcae. The sequence goes on from NZ_CP134062.1 coordinate 3,893,468, forward strand.
GCCACCAGGTGCCCGCCCGCGGCCAGGTGTTCCAGACAGGCGTCGAGCAGGCCCGGGCGGGTCAGACCGCCGCCGACGAAGATCGCCGACGGGTGCGGCGCCCCGGCGAACTCGTCGGGCGCGGCCCCGCGCACCTCGACGCTCACGCCGTTGGCCGCGGCGTTGAATCCGATGTTGAGCCGGCGACGTTCGTCGAGTTCGAACGCCACCGCGGTGCAACCCAGCGCGCTGCGGCACCACTCGACGGCTATGCTGCCCGAGCCCGCGCCGACATCCCACAATCGCCCGCCCGGCCGCGGGTCCAGGGCCGCCAGTGTCGCCGCCCGGATTGCGTGCTTGGTGATCTGTCCGTCGTGCATGAAGGCGTCGTCAGGCAGGGATGCCCTACGACTGTCGGGCAGGTAACGGATCGCGATCACGTTGAGATCGTCGACGTCGTCGCCGGCGTCGTGCGCCCACGTGCGGGCGGTGCCGTCGCGGCGGCGTTCGTCGGGCCCGCCGAGCAGTTCCAGGACCGTGAATTCGGAGTCGCCACGACCGTAGGCGTCCAGCGCCGCGGCCAGGGTCTTCGGTGTGGTGTGGTTGCGCGACAACACGATCGCCTGGCCGCCGCGCCGGATGGCGGTGTGTGGTTCGGCCGTGACCAGACTGATCACCTCGGTGTCCTGGACGTTCCAGCCCATCCGCGCACACGCCAGGGTGACCGACGATACGTGCGGCATGACCCGTACCTTTTCCGCACCGAAGAGACGGATCAGCGTGCCGCCGATGCCGTGCAGCAGCGGGTCACCGCTGGCGACGATGTGGATGTCCGGCCCGTCGACCGGCAGGGCCTGCAACGCGGGCAGCATCGGGGACGGCCACTCCAGGCGCGGCGCCGCGATGGTGTCGTCGATCAGTTCGAGCTGCCGCTTGGACCCGTAAATGGTTGCAGCCCGCTGCAATTCGGATTTGGAGGCCGCGGACAGGCCGGCGGTTCCATCGGCGCCGATGCCGACCACGATGATCATCGCGGCATCCTGCGCCATACCGGCTGCGGTAACAGTCGCAGCGCGAAGAACATCGGTCGCAGCGCCCACGGAATCCAGACGGTGCGCCTGCCCTTGACCAACGCTCGGGCTGTGGCGGCAGCGACCTGTTCGGGAGTGCTGGACAAGGGTGCGGGCGTCATGCCGTCGGTCATGCGGCCGATGACGAACCCGGGCCGGGCGATCAACAACTGGACCCCGCTGCCGTGCAGCGCGTCGGCCAGTCCGTTGGCGAAGCCGTCCAGACCGGCCTTCGCCGAGCCGTAGACGTAATTGGCGCGACGCACGCGCACCCCAGCCACCGAGGAGAACACCACCAGCGACCCCCGTTGAGCGGTGCGCATGGCTGACGCGAGATGGGTGAGCAGGCTGACCTGGGCGACGTAGTCGGTATGCACGATGGCGACGGCGTGCGCGGCATCGTGTTCGGCGCGGCCCTGGTCACCGAGGATTCCGAACGCCAGGACCGCGGTGCCGATGGGGCCGTGTTCGGCGATCAGTGTCTTCACCAGCGGGCCGTGCGAGGCCACGTCGTCGGCGTCGAATTCCTGGGTGTGCACGGCGCTGGCGCCGGCGGCGAGCAGCGTGGATTTCTGATGCTCGAGCCGGTCGGCATTGCGGGCCGCCAGCACCACGGTCGCTGCTGGCGCCAGGCGGCGCGCGAGTTCAATGCCGATCTCGCTGCGACCGCCGAAAATTACCACCGGACCAACGCGGGTGTCGTCCACGGCTGTGATTATTGCCTGCGCTAGCGTGAAGGGCGATGGCCAAGACCACGACCCGTCTCACCGACGATGCGCTGGCGTTCCTCTCCGAACGCCATCTGGCCATGTTGACCACGCTGCGCACCGACAACTCTCCGCACGTGGTGGCGGTGGGATTCACCTTCGACCCCAAGACTCACATCGCCCGGGTGATCACCACCGGCGGATCTCAGAAGGCACTCAATGCCGAGCGCGCTGGCGTGGCGGTGCTCAGCCAGGTGGACGGGGCGCGGTGGCTCTCCCTGGAGGGCCGGGCGCTGGTGAATAAGGAACTCGACGCGGTCCGCGACGCCGAGCTTCGTTATGCCCAGCGCTATCGGACGCCGCGCGCCAATCCCCGGCGGGTGGTGATCGAGGTCCAGATCGAGCGGGTGCTGGGCTCGTCGGATCTGCTGGACCGGGGCTAGCTTTCGCGACTCACGGGATGGCGTAGTTCACCCATGCCCCGCCGGCCGGCCCGGCAAGGCTGTGCAGGCTGGAATTCTGCACGCCGGTTCGTGGCAGGCCGAAGCTGAAGCCGGGCGGGCAGGCCGCCGGAGCACCAGCGAACGTCACCGCGCCGGTCACGACCCAGGTTCCGGACGCGTTCTGACAGCCGGCGGGATGAGTCGCACCGCACGGCGCCGCCACCCAACGGCCGTCCGCGCCCTGCAGAGTGCAATTGCCCATGCCCGCGCGCGGTTCGTCCGGCGCCCAACTCCACAGCGTGCCCTGGATGCGTCCGTCTTCGGGCAGCAGTTGATCGAAGCCGAACAGATTGACGCCGCAGTTCGTCATCGACTGCGCTTTCGGCGGGGTCAGGGCCGCCGGGTTGGTGGGCGGTCGGCTCGGGTTGATCAGGGCCGAGATGAAGGTCGAGTCTTCGTAGTAGCGAACGATTTTCGAGGCATAGATGGCGGGGCCGTACGTGGCGTCGCATTTCGGATAGGGCTGGTAGTCGAAGGTCGAGCCGCTCTGCACTTCCTGGCCGTCCCAGTTGAAGACCGTGGTCCCCCAACTCGGCACACAATCTCCGACGAGTACGACCTGAGCGCCCGCTGTGCGCACGTCATCACGCGAGATGGTCCGCGGGAAGTCGGCACAACCATTCGCGGTGATGTCGCCCGGCGCGGGATGGTAGATGAGGCTGGTGCCGTTGGGCCGGCGCAGCTGTCGCTCCAGAGTATCCAGCGCGGAAGCGTAAGCCTTGGCGTCTTTCAACTGGTCCTCGATCAGGATCAGGACGACCTCGTTCGGATTGGCGTTGAGCCAATCAGTAATCGCCGGAAGCACTTTGGTGAGCACCGGTTCGGTCGTGCATCCTAGGTTCGCTTGATCGGGCCCGCGCCCGTGGCACACCGTGACGGCACGGTTGCCGAGCTGGTCGATCTGCGGGATGTAGTGCAGGTCCAATTCGATGCTGCGCGCGTCGATCTCGAACTGCTGTGGCATCGACAGCTGCTGGTTGGAGTCGGCGTGGGACGGGGTGAACTGGCTGACGAGACTGTTGAACGAGTTGTGGGTGCCGATCCACTGGGCGTCCTTGAAGGGAACCGGGTTGCCCAGAGCGTATTGGAACTGCGCCGTTCGATGTACCCACGACTGCAGGTAGGCAACGGTTGCCGCCTGGGTCACCTTCGAGGCGAGCGGAACCAGGCAGAGGTTGTCGTTGACCCCGACACGACGACATTCCGCGGCCACCGCGTCGGCGAACTTTCCCGTTCCGACGCATGGAAAGGCGAAGGGGGTGATGGCATTACAGGGTGCCGTCGGTGAAGGCGGTGTCGGGACGTCGTTGACGTCGGCGGTGACCGGTGGCGCCGACGCGAGGGCCAGCATGACTGCGCAGATCACGACGGCGGACTGCAGCCACCGGGCGCATGGGGCGCTTGACATGCGCGAAAGATTGACACGGCTGGGTCGTTGGTACGAGAAATGTTGTCGAACTGTGGGTGTGTTGAAATCACTTCGTTAACATTTCTCTCTTTGGTTTGTCGAGCACCATGAGCCACTTGGGTATCACCAGCCCCTGGAGCCGGCGGCACTACTTTCGCCCGCCTTTGCGCGACAACTCGCGGTGAATTGCCGGCCACTTCGGGCCGGATTAGCCTCACCACGATCCAACGACCAGGAGGGAGTGCCGATGTTCGTCGACGCTGGTCTGCTGCGCTCGGGGGGTGATCAATCTCGGCAGGCAGGTGACCACGCGCATCGAGCAGCAGGACATCTTTCGCGGGCAGAGTCGCCACCCGGCATGTTCGGCGACTTCGCCGCCGCCGAGTCGTTTTACGCGGCGACTGGTTCGGTCCAGGTTCACCACGCACGACTCCTGTTGCAGCACAGTGAGTTACTGGACAACACCGGCAGTGGTGCCGCGGTGGCTGCCGAGGGCTTCACGGGCATGGACGAGAGCAACGCGGAGACCGTGCGGACGGTGCGGTGCGACTCCGCTACCTGAGCGTGGCGCATCTGGTCGCCGAGGCAGGCGGCGACCCATGGGCAGTCAGCAGTAGCCTTCATCGCGGTCGCCCGGCGCAGATTTCGGCTCTGGCCCAAGCTTTCCATGATGCCGGGCAGCTGACGGGCGAAGCCGAGTCGGCGTTCAGTGAAGCACGGCGTCGTTTCGAGGCTGCGTGGAACCGCGAGAACGGCGATCACCCGATTAACGATGCGGCCGAAGTTCAACGCGCGACGGTTTCGCTGGGCGTGCAGGCTGCGCAATTACCAGAGATAGCAATCGATTTGGAACGTGTGGCGGCGATTCTGGCGGAGGCACAGCGCGCATCAGCAGGACTGATCCGGGTGCTGGAGTCTCAGTTGGAGGCCGTCGATCGCGAGATTGGCGAAGCTCACCAGCTGTTGGACTCCCACCGCCTCCCCATGTCGCACGAGATGGCCCTTGGTGACATCGTCGGTGAACTCGAGCGGCAGGCTATTGACGAAACTGCGGCGGCCCTGCGCCAGATCGAGCACATCCGGGAGATGTATTCGGACCTGTTGAACCGGTTGAAGACTCGGATGCGTGTGCAGGGTGGTTACGACGGGGCCGTCGAGGCGCTGGACGGTACCGAAGCCAGGTCGCCGGAATCACCGATGCAAGCCGAACGAGACGTTCACGCGGCACTTGCCGGCGACCAGTCGGCGGCATCGCGGGTGAACGCCGTGCTGAATTCGATTACCGCCGAGCAGCGATCGGGCCAAGAGCCGCTGACGCCGGAGCAGGCCTCGGTGCTGAGCCAGTTGCAGGCGCAACAGCATGGGATGTCGATCAACGCGCTGTGGATTGCTGAGCAACGTCTCGGTGACCAGCGGGAGATGATCGCCAATTCATGGCAGCTGATGAGCAACCCCGCTCTTGCATTCCCCCGGACCGACCTCAAGCCCGGCGCGGTGCAGGGACACGAGATGGCAAGGGGCGGTGAGGCGCAGTTGCCGGAGTATGTGCAAGGCCTGAATTGGGCGTGGCCGGCCTACCTTCCGCAGCTCGGCCTGATCGCGAACATCATGAAAGCAGGCAATCCGGTGTTCCAGACGAATACAGACCTCGACCGGCGAATGATTCGCCACGCGGGCGAGGTCATGAACCTACTGCCGTGGCAACTTGACCTCGCTGGCACCGATGGTCACCAACAGACCGACCGAATCATGGGATCGGTTGTCGCAGATCTCTTCACGGCGGTATCGGCAGATCACCCCGTAGTGCACGACACGATAACCGGGTCGGAAGGAAACGCATTCCTGGACAATATGTCTCGGCACTTCTGGTCGGACGGGGGGAAGAGCGCCGCCTCACTCTTCGACTGGGTTGAGGGTGCTGCGCGGGGACCCGAGGCGAAACTCGCCGCCGAAACAGCCAGGTGCTACGGCTTGTATCTGGGTGAGCACGGTGCCGACCTGATGCGTCTTCCCGGTGGTCATTCGATCGGTGAGGTGAGCCCGCACCTGGTGCGGAGCATGGCACACGGGCTCACGCCTTATATGAGCAATATCGCAGGCGTGCCGGGCGGTTCGCCGGACTTCGGCAACTTTCACGACTCTCCGAATGAAGTGGAAAGCGGAAAGATGCCTTTCGCCAAGCGTGTCTTTTCGGTTCTGAGTACGGACAAGGTGGCGTCGGACTACTTCAACGGTGCCGCCGATCGCCAGGCTCTGCTCGCCGAGGCAGCTTATGCTCAGGAATTAGCGAGTCATGCAACCGATCTCAACAGTTACAACGAAAACCTGCACAACGCCATGACGTTGCGCGGGTTGGTCAACTTCGGCATCGACAGCGCAACCCGTGCCGAGGTGGACAACCACGCCGTGAGCCAAGACGCGGCCCAGCAGGCTTCCTACGACCAGCGCAAGACCGCGTATGAAGCCGCCGCGCGGGCGATTACCGGCGCAGTGGGCCTGGTACCTGAGGGCGGTCCCGTCATCGGCACGGGGCTCGGGGTCGCTGCCATCATTGCCGAAAAAGACTTCCTCGGGCCGGCCCCCACCGCGTCGTCCCCGAGCGACTACTCCATGCCGTACATGTCCATTGGTTCGGCCGATCGCGAACTGTTGAACGCCGTCATCGCTTCCGGGCAGCGGGTCGCCATCGAGCCCAGTTTCCTGATAGATGGCCGGATCGGCACGCCGGACGAATTGGCCGGCAGGATCTCGAATCTGACGTCGGCTCACTACGACCACGTTCTCAACGAGGCTTTGACCGAACTTTTCGCGCAGGGTTTCGGCGATGCTCCGGGCCGGCCATTCATACCCGACCAAGACATGATGAACCGTTACAACCAGTTCGCGAAGGATTCGAGTCCGCCGGGCCGCTAGGCCGCTGCACCTCGCGAAGGGTGAGTAACCAAAACCCGCGAACGGCGATAGCATCCCCCACGTGCCGAACGCGCCACTGGCTGACCGCCGCCCTGACGCAGGTCAGGCACTCGGAAGGACGCGATGAGCGGAGACGACGACCAGCTGCGGATCATCCTCGGCCAGCTGTCACAGCTGTTGGGGATTCCGCCGCCGCCGATGATCACCCCCGATCAGTTGGCCTCCGGGGCGTCGAGCATCAGCCAACTGCTGCGTGCCCTCGGTGCAGCGGCCAATGCTGGCGACGCCGACGACTACGGCGAGGCGCTGGCCGGGCACAACGAACGCGAAGCCAAGACCTCCGATGCGCTGACCAAGTTTCCGGCGAATGAGGAGCAGGCCGCCGCGCAACTGGCCGGAGTCGGCGGCTCTGGTGAGATGAGCCAGATGCTGCAGCAGATGCCGCAGATGGCCTCCGGTATCGCCGGGGGTATTGCGGGTGTGCTCGGGGGTGTGCTCCAACCACTGAGTCAGATCCCCCAACAGCTCGCCCAAGCCGGTCAGCAGGCCATGCAGGCTGGGATGGGCATGATGCAGCACAGCGCCGGGGAGGCCGGAGACGCGCCCGAGGAGCTTGGCGGCGCCGAAGACGGATTGGGCGGCGCGGGTGGTGAATTCTCAGGAGCCGGCGGCGGTAGCGGCAGTGGCGGCGGAAGTATCGAGGGGACGACGCCAACGGCGATGCTGGGTCCCCCGCCGACACCCTCGGCCGGGACCGTGCCGGCTTCATCGCAGGGTGTGACATCGGTGCATGCTGCCGCACCTGAGCCGGCGCCGGCTTCGCGCGGAGCGATGGGCGCGATGCCGATGATGTCGCCGGGGGGAATGCACGGGGCGGGTGGGGCGAGCAGTGAGGCCAAGCCTGACACCAAGCGCATCGTGGGGCCGACAGTGAAAAACGGGGCGCCGGTGCAGGGACGCATTACTGTTCCGCCGCCCGCGCCGGCGGTGACCAAGCATGTTGACGGCAAGCCGGTTGCGACGCGGCGGATTGCACTGCCGGACGTCAAGCGCGACGACGAGGGGCGCTGACGGCGCTGTCAGCAAATATTCGTCGATGGTTTCTTGGGATTTATCTGCATTTTACAGCCTTGGCGCTTGTTGCGTCAGCAAATCCTGACTGGCGAATTCTCGCAGGAACGTTACGATCCACGCGTGTCGAATGTGCCTCCCCCGCAGCCTGCGCCACCAGCGTGGGCGGCAGCCCCGTCGTCTGCAGGTAGCCGTCCCTCGCGCGGGCTCGCGATCGTGTCGCTTGTGATTGCTTTCGTGGCGATCGGCATCGCTATAGGTGCCTGGTTCCGGCCGCTGCCGAAGAATGAGCCTCCGCGGGCGCCGACGTACTCGAGTCAGGAGGTCGCGGACGCGAAGTCGAAGGTGTGCGCTGCGTTCGACAACGTGCGAGAGGCGGTGAAAGTCGCAAGTGCACGAGATAAGGGCCCTGATTACGCGACACAACTCGCGTCCGCCATAAACGCGCGGCAATCTTTGTTGGCGGGTAGCCAATATTTGTCGACACATCTAAACAGGTTTCCGGCCACGCCCTCTGAGCTTGCCGTTGAAGTTCGCCAACTCATCGACGCGTATCAGCTACTCACAATTCAATTATTATCAGATACTCCCGAACCATTGGTTAATCAGACTGTCCACATAGGCGACGAAGCTACTCTTCACATAGGAAATCTCTGCAGATGAGAGCATGTGCCAATAAGGATTTGCCATTACTTAACGGCAGTTGCGAGGACCGCCGAGGGGTCGTCAGTGTTGCGCGTGCCGACGCAACGTGGCAAGGCGGCCAGATGTGACAGCATTCCCTGCCGGAAGGTGGTCGATGATGCTTATCGGCCACCAGTGGCCAGGCGACCAAGACTTGGCCGTCTTGAGCGGCGCCGCACTCAATCGCGGCAAGTTGAGGGCTCAGTACTTACGGCTCGCGGAAATCTTGCGTAGTGCTCGAACGGGCCCACTAGGTGATCAACATGGCATCACCATCGACGACTTGCGTACGACGTTTCGACAGGGAGAGGAACTCTCACTCAGCCTGGCAGAGAAAAGTGGCGCAAAGGAGACTTCTTACAAGATCGCTTACCATGCGATGTTGAGTCTTCAACACGATCTCACCGCACTCGCAGAAGAAGGCAACAGAGAAATCGAATCCATCGAGATTTCCACTGAAGCATCAGCGGTGAAAATATCGAGAATCTCTGCAATCATAACAAAATACCAGACCTTGGCAAACCTCGCTGCTGCAAAGTACGGAGGCAACGTTGTTGATGCCATTCAACAAATCTTGGACTCTGAGGGCGCCGCTCAATCGGCACGCCAATTTTGTCAGCAGCACGGAGCCTTTCTCGAAAATATGTTCCGGCAGCCCCGCCCCGTCAAGAATTTAGATCAGCAGGTTGAAGAAACGCTACGCCAGCAATCGACACTTGCCGGTTCGCAAGCGATTTTTCGGAACCCGCCTTCAGCGATAGGACCATCACCAAACGGAGGTGATTCGCTAAGTACGCTTGCTGAAGCCGGCCGTGTGCCCCAGGTGAACCCATCCTCAACGCGTGCACCAAATACGGTTGCGATGACAGATTCGTTGACAGCCACGGCTCATGGCGGCCGCAACCCTCGCCAGGAAGCAAGGGGACCCCTAGGCACGTCTCATACGTTGTCGCCAACCCCCGTACCTTCGACACCGGTCCTGCCAGTACCGCCTGGACCGCCGCCCGCAGCCCAACTGCCGAAATCTCCGGGTCCGGGCCAAGTGTCTTCGTTGTCTAGTTTTTCCGACGTGCGGTTTAACGCCCCCACGCCAACCATCTCCCCCACCGAACTAGCCCAAAGCTTCAACAAAGGCATGGAGTCGGGCGCGCCATTCTCGGCAGCCGCGCACGCAACGCCGTCTGTTCCGATCACATCGACCGAACCGCAGATATCCCATGCCGCGCAGACAATCCCGTCCGCGGTCGCGAATCCACAGGTGCACGTTCCAGTAGTCGATTCCCCGCCGCCGGTACACCACGCGCCGCCCGCTGAAGCGCCGCCTACTCCGATAGTCGCTGCACCACAACCAATTTCGCCTCCCGTAACTCCGCAGGCCGTAGGTCCGCTGCCGACCTACGGCTCCGATTTACGGCCTCCCGTCGCGACAACGATCACCCCGCCGCCACCACCGAGCGCACCGCTACCCCCGTCGGCCACGCCATCCTCCGCGCCAGTGACGCCCTCTGCCAGCCAATCCCCCGCCAACCAGCCGGCTGTCGTGCGTCAAACCGCCCCCGCCAGTCCCCCGCTGCCCCCTTCAGCGCAAGGAACCCAGGCCGCCGCCGCCACTGCAACCGGAGCCGCAGTCGGAGCTGCTTCGGCCGACGCCACCGCGCGAAAACGATTGCAGCGCTTGATCAACGCCGTCGCCCGTCAACAACCTCGCCTGGCCTGGGCTGCCGGAGACCGCGCCGATAAGACGACCCTGCTGGTGACCGATCTGGCCAGCGGATGGATCCCTCCCGGCATCGACCTGCCGTCGGCGGTAACCCTGCTACCGCCTGCACGGCGCCGCGGCAACTTGGAAGCCCTACTCGGCGACGCCACCGTCACCGCCAGCTACACCCCAGTCCATCTCCTGCCCGACGACTTTGAACCGAACCCCACCTCATCGCGACCCCGGTCCGTCCCAGACGTCACCGACCTCGGCTGGGAACTCAGCCAAGCCACCCAGTGGCGCGACGGCTTACCACGATTGGCACACACCCTCGCTAAAGCAACCTCAGCCGGCACCGGCGTGCTGGACTCTGAGATCGACCTTCTGCGCGAGCATCTGGCAACAACAAGCAAGTGCGTCCTGGACAGTTATCCCGACCACGTCGACGCCCACCAAGTGGGCAACTGGCAACTACTCGCTGCTATCGACGCCCTGGTGGGCGGCGACAGGGCGACCGCCAATTACCACCTCGCGTGGTTCCTTCAGGCGCAGGTCACAAGCCCGTGATATCGCATGCGATATCGCTTTTCAGCCGGAGTCATGCCCCGGAATTCCGGTACAGATGTGACGGCTGAGGCCTACGAGACCGGCACCACGACGAGCTCATGCGGCTGGTTGTTGACCGACACCGCCCCGTCCGGCGTCACCACCACGATGTCCTCGATGCGAGCACCCCACCGCCCCGGAAAGTAGATGCCCGGCTCGATGGAAAACGCCATACCCGCGGCCAGCGGCAGTTCGTTGCCGGCAACGATGTAGGGCTCCTCATGCACGCCCAATCCGATGCCATGCCCGGTGCGGTGCACGAAATACTCCGCCAGGCCGGCCTCGTCCAACACGTCGCGGGCCGCAGCATCGACCTGCGACGCCGTCACACCCGGGCGGACCATTTCGAACGCGGCGCGCTGAGCCTGCTGCAACACCGAATATTGTTGAGCAACAGCAGAATCCGGCTCGCCGATGCTGTAGGTGCGGGTCGAATCCGAGTGGTAACCGGGCGCGTACACACCGCCGATGTCGACGACGACGATGTCACCCTTTGCCAGCACACGATCCGAATACCCGTGATGCGGATCGGCGCCGTGCGGGCCTGACCCGACGATAACAAACGCCACCTCCGAATGTCCCTCTGCGACAATCGCTTCCGAGATATCAGCGGCAACCTCGGCCTCGGTCCGGCCGGGCACCAAGAACGAGGGCACCCGCGCGTGCACGCGGTCAATCGCGGCACCGGCCGCCCGCAGCGCGTCAATCTCGGCCGTCTCCTTGACCATCCGCAACTCCCGCAACACTTCGGTGGCCAGCACGGGTAAAACACCCAACTCGGCAGCCAACGGCAACAGGTGCAAGGCCGGCATCCCGTCGGCCACCGCAACCGCGCCAGCACCGCCCAGAGCACCGGAAACCAACGCATACGGGTTTTCCCCGTCGACCCAGTCCCGCACGCTCAAACCCAGTTCGAAGGCCGCCGAATCCTTCAATGACGCCAACTCGAGCCGCGGCAGCACCACCGTCGGCTCGCCGACGGCAGGGACCACCAAGGCAGTCAACCGCTCGAACGTCTCCGCGCGTGACCCGAGCAGATAGCGCAGGTCATAACCCGGCGTGATCACCAGCCCGGCCAAGCCGGCCCGCGCCGCCAGCGAAGCTGCGGCACCCAGCCGTCGGGCGTACACCTCGGCCTCGAATCGGTCAGCGTCCATGGCAGCCAGGCTAACCGGACGGCCTGGCAGGATTGTCAGCATGCCCGCACCCCTGTTGTTGCTGGACGGCGCCAGCATGTGGTTTCGCTCGTACTTCGGCGTGCCCTCATCCATCAAGGCTCCCGACGGCAGACCAGTGAACGCCGTGCGCGGATTCATCGATTCCATGGCAGTGGTGATCACCCAGCACAAGCCGAGCAGGCTGGCCGTGTGCCTGGACCTGGACTGGCGCCCACAGTTCCGGGTGGACCTCATCCCCTCCTACAAAGCGCACCGCGTCGCCGAAGAAGAACCGGCCGGCGAACCTGACGTGGAAGAAGTTCCCGACGACCTCACCCCCCAGGTCGACATGATCATGGAGTTGCTAGACGCCTTCGGAATCCCCACGGCCGGCGCTCCGGGCTTCGAGGCGGACGACGTACTGGGAACCCTGGCCGCCCAGGAACGCAACGACCCGGTGGTGGTGGTCAGCGGAGACCGCGATCTGCTGCAGGTGGTCGCCGACGAACCCGTCCCCGTGAAGGTGCTCTACCTGGGCCGCGGCCTGTCCAAGGCCACCTTGTTCGGACCCGCCCAGGTCGCCGAACAGTATGGGGTACCGGTCGACAGGGCCGGACCGGCCTACGCCGAACTCGCGTTGCTGCGCGGTGATCCGTCCGACGGCCTGCCGGGCGTGCCGGGAGTCGGCGAGAAGACCGCGGCCACGCTGCTCGCCCAGCACGGCTCCCTGGAGCAGATCGTGGCGGCGGCCGAAGACCCAAAGTCCAAGATGGCCAAAGGGTTACGCACCAAATTGAAGTCCGCGACCGACTACATCGAGGCGGCTGAGAAGGTGGTGCGCGTGGCCACGGACGCGCCGGTCACCATCTCCACACCTACCGACGAGCTGCCGCTGCACGCGGCCGACCCGAAGCGCACCGCCGACCTTGCCACCCGGTACGGCGTCGGATCCTCGATCTCTCGCCTGCAAAAGGCGCTCGACGCCCTGTGAGTTACTGAGGCCTGCCGACCTCGTACGTGCCCTTGTCGTCCTGGAAGGTCACCGTCACGTGCTTGTTGGCGCCGTCGATGCTCACGGTGCAGTCGAAGGTGCCGCCCTTCTTGACGACCGGGTCCGAACCGCCGTTGCACTTGACGTCCTTGACGTTCTTGGCGCCGTAGCCGTTGGTCTCGTCGGTCAGAATCGACTGCACATCGGTATTGGCCTTGTTGACGTTGAGCTTGGTGGTGACGAAGAACCCGGGCACGACGAAACCGAGCACCAGGATGACGACCACGAAAAGCAGCGCGATGCCGCCGATCACGGCGCCAAGGAAGGCTTTGGAACGCTTCTTGCCCTGCGGCGCCTGAGCGTAAGGCTGCTGCGGGTACTGTCCCGGCTGTCCGTACTGCTGTGGCTGACCGTACTGCTGCGGCTGACCGTACTGCTGTGGCTGACCGTACTGCTGCGGTTGACCGTACTGCGGGGTGGCGCCGTACTGGGTTGCCTGCGAACCGAGGTCTGAGCCATACCCAGGCGACTGCTGCGGGTATGCGGGATCAGCCGGCTGCTGGTATCCGGGATACTCGGCGGCGGGGTACGACTGGGCATGCCAGGTCGCGTCCTGCCCCCCCGGCTGCTGCTGCCATGGCGAGCCCGCCACGGTCGGGTCCGAGGAACCCCCTGGCGGCTGCCATGACTGGTTTGGCCCCTGCGGTCCACTCATCGTTGCTCCTCAGTCTGATTTATCCTCGCCACCGTCGGCCCCTGGTGGCCCCTGCACGCGTTCCGGATGTAACCGTAGCTCCGGCCTAGCCTACCCGGCGTCAACTGCGACGACGCCGCGCCGAATGTCATTGATAGCGCGCTTGGCCGTCGACCGCACGTCAGGGTCGGGCGCGGCGTTGCGCACCTGGTCCAGCAGGTCGAGCACCTGGCGGCACCAGCGCACGAAATCTCCGGCTGACAGCGGAGATCCCGACCCGTACGCATCGGCGGCCGCCAGCGTCGCGGCCAGGTCGCCGCTACGCGCCCAGCGGTAGATCACCTGGACGAAGCCGTCGTCGGGTTCGCGGGTCTGACCGATCCGATGGGTCTGCTCGTCGGCACGTAACGCCGCGGACAACCGCGCGGTCTGCCCGAGCGCCTGCCGCAGCCGCGGTGTCGGGACGTCAGTGCCGAAGGGCGCCCCCGGACCGTCACCGCCGCGGGCCTCATAGAGCACGGCCGACACCACCGCGGCCAACTCGGCGGGCTTCAGCCCCGCCCACGCACCGGTGCGCAGGCACTCTGCCACCAAAAGGTCGCTCTCGCTGTAGATCCGGGCCAGCAACCGGCCATCGTCGGTGACGTGCGGGTCCGTCGGCGGCCCCTGGATGAACTCGCGTTCGGTTAGCAGTCCGACGATCCGGTCGAAGGTGCGAGCCAGGGAGTTGGTGGCAGCGGCCACCTTTCGCTGCAGCTGCGCGTTGTCGCGTTCGATGCGCAGGTAGCGTTCGGCCTGGCGGACCTGCTCCTCCAGACCGGGCGAATTGTGGGAAGGGTGCCGGCGCAGCTGCTCGCGCAACGACGTCAGCTCCGGGTCGTAATGGGAATCGTCCTTCGGACGCCGGCCTGCCGGAATCGTCAGGCCCTCCACCGCTGAGCGCAGCGCGGAGGCCAGATCACGGCGCACCCGCGGCTGGCGGTGTTCGACCCGCTTGGGCAGCGTCATCGACCCGACCGGGGGCGTTGTACCCGAATAGTCGGCCGAGGAGATGCGGCCGGCCCAGCGATGTTCGGTCAGCACCAGGGGTCGCGGGTCGTCGCGGTCGCGTGCGGATTCCAGGACCACCGCCAGCCCACCCCGCCGCCCGTGGTTGATGTTGATGATGTCACCGCGCTTGAGGGCAGCCAGGGCATCACTGGCAGCCTGCCGTCGGTGCAGTCTGGACGCGCGGGCCTGGGACCGTTCCACCTCGCTGATCTGTGCCCGCAACCGGGCATATTCGAGGACCGGAGCCTCATGCCCGCCCAACTCGGCCGCGATCTCGTCGAGCATCGTTTTGCCGCGGTCGATGCCGCGCACCAGACCGACGACGGAACGGTCCGCCTGATACTGGGCGAACGACTGCTCGAGCAGCCGGTGCGCCTGTTCCGGACCCAGCTGGTGCACCAGGTTGATCGTCATGTTGTAGGACGGCGCGAACGAGCTGCGCAGCGGGAACGTGCGGGTCGATGCCAGGCCGGCGACCTCCGACGGCTCGACGTCCGGGTGCCACAGCACGACCGCGTGGCCCTCGATGTCGATTCCCCGGCGCCCGGCACGCCCGGTCAGCTGCGTGTAC
Source organism: Mycobacterium sp. Z3061 (assembly GCF_031583025.1). Lineage (NCBI taxonomy): Bacteria > Bacillati > Actinomycetota > Actinomycetes > Mycobacteriales > Mycobacteriaceae > Mycobacterium > Mycobacterium pumcae. Next base: position 3,908,571 of record NZ_CP134062.1, read on the forward strand.
TCCCCCGGGGTCAGCGGCACATGCTGCTCACCATTGAACTTGACCAGCTTCTCCAGCACGACCGTGCGGGCGGGCATGTTGATGCCCAGCGCCAGCGTTTCGGTCGCGAACACCGCCCGGATCAACCCGGCCGTGAAGAGCTCCTCCACGGTATGCCGGAAAGCCGGCAGCATGCCGGCGTGGTGGGCGGCGATGCCGCGCAACAATCCCTCGCGCCACTCGTAGTAGCCGAGCACGGCCAGGTCGGCATCGGCTAGATCGCCGCAGCGGTGCTCGATGACCTCGGCGATCTGCGCGCGTTCCTGCTCGGTGGTCAGCTTCAGCGGCGAGCGCAGGCACTGCTGCACCGCGGCGTCGCAGCCGGCCCGGGAGAACACGAAGGTGATGGCCGGCAGCAACCCGGCCGAGTCCAGGGCGGCGATGACGTCCGGACGCGCCGGCGGCCGGTAGAAGCGCGGCCGGGCGGGGCGTCCGGGATTGCGCCGGCGCGGCTGCCAGTCCGACATTCGGTCGGCCTCACGGCGGTTTGCGATGTGGCGCAGGAGTTCGGGGTTGACGTGCGGCTTGTCCTTGGCGGCACCGTCGGAGCGGTAGTCGAACAGGTCGAACATCCGCTTGCCGACCAGGACGTGTTGCCACAACGGCACCGGTCGGTGCTCGTCGACAACCACCGTGGTGTCGCCGCGCACCGTCTGTATCCAGCCGCCGAACTCCTCGGCGTTGCTCACCGTCGCCGACAGGCTGACCAGACGCACCTCTTCGGGCAGATGCAGGATGACTTCCTCCCACACAGGACCGCGCATCCGGTCGGCCAGGAAATGCACCTCATCCATCACCACGTGAGAAAGACCTTGCAACGCAGCCGAATCCGCGTAGAGCATGTTGCGCAGCACCTCGGTGGTCATGACCACCACCGGCGCGTCGGCGTTGACGGACAGGTCACCGGTCAGCAGCCCGATCTTGTCCTTGCCGTACCGCACCGTCAGGTCGGTGTGCTTCTGGTTGCTCAACGCCTTCAGCGGCGTGGTGTAGAAACATTTGCCGCCACCCGCCAGCGCCAGGTGCACGGCGAATTCACCGACGACCGTCTTGCCCGCACCGGTCGGCGCGCAGACCAGCACCCCGTGACCGCCTTCCAGGGCGGCGCAGGCCCGCCGCTGGAAGTCGTCAAGGGGAAACGCCAGCTCGGCCGCGAACCGGGCCAGCTCGGGCAGGCCGATCTCAGGTGACGTCGTCATGCGTTCCGCCGATCACCGACGGCGCCGGTATCGGCGAAGGTGGTTCGATGACCGATGCCTCGTCATCGGGGATTGCGGCGGCTTCCCGCTTGGCCTTCCGCTTGTCGTGTATCCGGGCGATCTGAATGGCGAATTCCAGCAGCACGGTCAGGGCCAGACCGAGCGCGGTCATCGAGAACGGGTCGGACCCTGGCGTGAACACCGCGGCGAACAGGAACATCGCGAAGATCAGCCCGCGGCGCCAGGCCTTGAGCCGCTCGTAGGTCAGCATGCCGGCGACGTTGAGCATCACGATCAACAAGGGAAATTCGAAGCTGACTCCGAACACCACCAGCAGATTGATCAGGAAGCCGAAGTACCGGTCGCCCGACAGCGCGGTCACCTGCACGTCGCTGCCGACGGTCAGCAAGAAGCCCAGAGCCTTGGCCAGCACCAGGTAGGCGAGGACGGCGCCCGCGACGAACAGCAAAACCGCCGGGATCACGAACGCCACCGCGAAGCGGCGCTCCTTCTTGTAGAGGCCGGGCGTGATGAACGCCCACAATTCGTAGAACCACACCGGGCACGCCAAGACGACCCCGGCCGTCATCCCGACCTTGAGCCGCAACATGAACTGGTCGAACGGCGCGGTGGCCAGCAGCCGGCACTGGCCGTCCGCGCTGATACTCGCCCGCGCCGACTGCGGCAACGCGCAATAGGGGTGCCGTAGCCACTCACCGAGGCTTTCCAGCCCGAAAATCGGGTGCGAGTACCAGATGAAGCCGAACGCGGTGGTGACCAAAATTGCTGCTATAGAGATCAGCAACCGGGTGCGCAGTTCGGTCAGGTGGTCGACCAGGGACATGGTCCCGTCAGGGTTGACCCGGCTGCGCCGATTGCGCGGGTTGAGGCGTTTGAGAGGACCAAAAGCGCGCGCTGAAACCCTGGGACCTTTCACGACATTCGGTCAGAAGTGGGGACGGACTACGCCGGCCGCGCTTCGGTGTGGCCCTGCTCGGCAGGGGCTGGCGGCTCGACACGCTGAGACTGCACCGGGGTGGGGGCCGCAGCAGGGGTCTCGATCGAGGAGTCGGTTTTGTTCTCGCTCTGCAGCTCACGGACCTCGGACTTGAAGATGCGCAGCGACTTGCCCAGCGAGCGCGCCGCATCGGGAAGCCGCTTGGCACCGAACAAAACGATCACCACGACAGCGAGGATCAGCCAGTGCCACGGTTGAAGACTGCCCACTTTGATTACCTCCAGACGTTCACCCGATGCTACCGCAGCACGAGGGCCTGTCCGGGACGTGCGAACGCTTGCAGCGCCGCGCGCCGCTCGGTCCGCGCCGTCAGGCCTGTTCAGAGCTGTTTTGTACAGCTTGATAGGCCTCGACGCCCGCCACCGCGGCCGCGCGCACCCGCTGCGCGAGCGACTCCGGCGCCAGGACCTGCACGGCCGAACCAAGACCGAGAATCAGCCGGGTCATCCAGTCCTCGGAGGCGTAGGTCATGGTGACATCGCAGGAGCCATTGGGCAGCTCCCGGGCATCCCGCAGCGGGTAGTACTCGAACATCCACGACGCCGACGGGGCCAGTCGCAACGTCGCCGCCGGCAGCGCGGGGTCGCCGTCGAACAACGACGTATCGGGTGGCGACTGCAGCACCGGTTCCGGGGGCGCGGCCGGCTCGCCCAGTTCGGCGGCGTCGACGATCCGGTCGAAGCGGAAAAGACGGACCCCCTCCGCCTCGCGTGACCAGGCCTCCAGGTAGCTGTGGTCACCGACCAGCAGAACGCGGATGGGGTCGACGACGCGGCTGGTGAGCGAATCGTGCGACGCGGCGTAGTAGTCGATGGTCAGGGCTCGCTTGTCGCGCACGGCGGCGCGCACGGTCGCGATCGCTCGGCTCTCCAGCGGGGCGGGTTCGTCGACGGCGGACGCGGCGTCATCGTGCCCGGCGGAACCGGCCGCCGCGGCGATCTTGGCGATCGCACTGCGCGCCGCTTCCGGATCGACCACGCCGGGAATGTCCGCCAGCGCCCGCAGCGCAACGAGCAGTCCGGTGGCCTCCGGAGACGTCAGCTTGAGCGGCCGGTCGATGCCGGCGGAGAACGTGACCTTGACCGTGTCACCGGAGAACTCGAAGTCGATGAGATCGCCGGGGTCGTAGCCGGGCAGGCCGCACATCCAGAGCTGTTCGAGGTCCTTTTGCAGCTGGTCTTCGGAGACGCCGAGTTCAGCGGCCGCCTCGGCTTTGGTGATCCGGGGGTTGGCCTGCAGGTACGGCACCATGTTGAGCAGCCGGACCAGCCGGTCGGATACGGGTGTCATGAGCGCTCCCCTGCCGCTCCCCGCAGCCTGGTCAGCACGTCCTCACGCAACGACGCCGGCTCCAGCACGATCGCGTCGGCTCCGTAGGCCGCGATCTCGCGAGCCAGCCGGTCGTTGAATCCGATGTCCAGTTCGAGCACCTCGCCGTCGCGGCCGGCCAACTGCCGGGGCCCGGTGGATCGTCCCGCGCGGCGTAGTGCTGTGGCACGACCCTCGGCAACCCACACCGTGGCCAGCGCTCCGGTCGGCCCCTCGGCGACCGCGTCGGCGACGACCTGATGCAAGTCGACGTCGTCAGGGACGGTGACCGCGCCGGGTTCGCCGATCGGGGCGACGTCGGCGCCGATGCGGGAGAGCCGGAAGGTCCGGGTGGCGTCGCGGTCGCGGTCATGGCCAACCAGGTACCAGCGTCCCTTGTCGGTGATGACGCCCCATGGTTCGACGGTGCGCGTGGCGTAGGGCGCCGAGCGCGACGGCCGATGCGGGAACTGTACGGCCTGCCGAGAATTGATGGCGGACAACAGGATTCCGAGGACCTCTTCGGATTCGCGCAACCCCGGCACGCCGGTCGGCGACGCGATCGACACCGACGCCCCGGTATCGACGGGGTCGACATCCACGCCGGCCGCACGCAGCTTGAGCAGCGCCCCCTGGGTGGCCGTGATCAACTCGGGCGACTTCCACAATTGGGTGGCTACCGCGACCGCGGCCGCCTCCTCCCGAGTTAGGTCGACGGGCGGCAGCGCGTAGGCGTCGCGGTTGATGCGGTAGCCCTCGGCGGGATTCAGGTTGGAGACCTTGCCGACTTCCAGCGGGATGCCCAGGTCACGCAACTCGTTCTTGTCGCGTTCGAACATCCTCGAAAACGCCTCCGCCGACGGGCTGTCGGCGTATCCCGCGACGCTTGACCTGATCTTGTCGGCGGTGATGTAGCCACGGGTGGCCAGCAGGGCGATGACGAGATTGACCAGTCGTTCGACTTTCGAGGTCGCCACCCCTAGCAGCTTAGGGGGTAGCGTCTCGTTGGTTGGAGGCTCCGTGGTCGCGCCTCGAGTTTGGGCGCGAGGATTCACGTCAACCCGCTGACAACGATGCAGAGGCTGGTCCGAGGAGCGGGTCCGCCGCCGGGAGGAACTGGGCGCGGCAGCGCCTGAGGAAACGGGGTGCGGCGTGGTCGAATACGACTCCCAGCGCGGCCGTGCCACGGCGCAGTCGCGGAGCAGCAAACAAAGTGCAGCCGACGAAGAAGACTTGAACGCCGGACTGCGCGGACTGGCCGGAATCGTGGTCGGCGCCCTGAGCATCGACGAGTTGATCGCGAAGCTGGCTGATTTCACCAGACATGCGGTTCCGGGCGCCGATGGCGCAGGCGTGGCGGTGATAAATGCCAATGCCAAGTCAGCGCGCATCCAAGCCAATGCGGTAACTGCCGCATTCGTGCAGAGCATTCATGCACTGCAGTACGAGGTCCACCACGAAGGACCGACCATCGCCTCGATGCAGACGAGGCGGCCCGCCGTGAGTGGGTCGCTCAGTACTGACGACCGGTGGCCGCGCTTTGGCGGCGCCGTCGCCCGCCAAGGCGTTCACTCCGCCCTTGCACTGCCGCTCATGGTTCACGACCAGGTGATCGGAATCATCGACACCTACGCGTTCAGCTACGACGCCTTCGCGGACCACGCCGTGGAACTGGGCGCCCGGTTTGCCGCGACGGCGGCGGTGTCGCTGTTCAATGCCCAGTTGTTAACGGACGCTGGGCAGCGGGCCGAGCATTTGCAGCGCGCCATGGTCAGCCGGTCGGTCATCGACCAGGCCATCGGCATCGTTCGCGGCCAGTCCGGAGACAGCGCCGAGGATGCCTTCGGCCGACTGGTCCGCATCAGTCAATCCACCAATACGAAGCTAAACATCATCGCCGCGCAAGTGGTGACGGAGTCGGTACGCCGCGGCCGAGTCCGCCATGAGCTGGACCGTTTACCGCCGTCGGGCGACTGATGATGCCCAGATCTGGTTTGAGTGACGGAGTTGCAGGCAACTCTGCGTGATCATCGAAGCGCTGCTCGCCAGCTCGGGGGATCGTTGGCATAGGGCAGATTAGCTATAGACAGAAGTGCTTGGGGGTGTCGTGGCTGCTTACGACCGCCATACCGACTGCGCCCGGCCGCGGGTCTCCGTCCCCACCGGCAGAGAGCGAGTCACCGCCGACACCGATCTGCAGGCCGGACTTGACTCGCTAGCCGAAATCGTCGTTGGTCCGCGAAGTGTGGTAGACCTCCTCATCCGCGTGGGCGAGTGTGCGGCACAAGCGATTCCGGGTGTCGATGCCGTCGGTGTGACGCTGGCCCACCCGTCTGAGGCGCGATCTCGCATACGCGTTTGGGCAGTGACGGCCGACTTCGTCCGCCACATCGACAGCGTTCAGTACGACGTGCACGACGAGGGTCCGGGCATCACCTCATTGCGTACCGGGCGGCCGTGTGTCAGCGGGGCGATCCATCACGACAGACGTTGGCCGCGCTTCGGGCCGGCGGCTGCCCACTTGGGCGTGCAGTCTGCACTGTCTGTGCCGTTGATGATTGGAGAGGAAGCAATTGGTGCCATCTGCGCCTACGCAACGAACCCCGATGCTTTCGCCGAGCACGCCATGATGCTGGGCACACGATTCGCGGGACCTGCGGCGGTTGCAGTCCACAACGCACGATTGCTGCTGGAGGCACAGCATCAGGCCGACCAGCTGCAGCGCAGGTTGACATACAGATCGACCATCGACCAGGCGGTCGGAATCATCCGCGGAAGGTCCGGAGCCAGCGCCGAGGACGCATTGGGACGGTTAGTCAACCTCAGCCGGTCCACGAACACCAAACTGAACGTCACCGCCGAGCGACTCATCGACGACTCGGTGCGACACGCCACCGCCCACCGCGACCCGTGACCCGTGACCCAACGCGAGGGTAAAAGGCCGACGGCGCGGCATCGTGGCCATCACACCCGGAATCTCGAGGCATCAACCCTTCTCCAGTCGCAGACGACGGTTCAAGATGTCGCGCGCCACATCGATGGCGCTGCGTCCGTTGGCAAATGCGTGCGCCCGCAGCCGGACGAGCGCCTCTGCTGCGTCGACGTCCAGCTGTGCCATCACCATCCCGGTAGCCTGGCTGACCTCAACGCGAGAGAGCATATTCAGTTCAGCCCACACATTGCTGTTGGGATCGTCAACCGCGGCTTGCAGGTCTGCGTGCATGAGATCAAGTACCGGCATGGCGGCCAGATCCGCAGCCGCGACAGCACCGGCTGACTGCCCGCTGCGCAATGGGCCCGGCGCTGCGCAGAAGATGTCGAGCGCTCCGACACATTCGCCAGCCACCAGCACCGGGATCGCGAACACACCGCGGATCTGGTGCGCCAGCATGGCGGACCCGTAAGCAGGCCATCGGGCATCTTTCGGGTCGGCGAGGTCGAAAACCAGGACCGGAGCCCGAATTTTCACCGACTCCAAGCAGGGCCCTTCTCCCAGGGTGAATTGGAGCTCGTCATAAATGCGTGCTTGTGGTCCGCTTGATCCCAACGTTCCGGCGTTGGCCCCGTCGAAGACCAACGAGATCGCCGCGGCATCGACCTCGAGTAGCGTCACGCAGGCGCGGCAAAGACGGTCGGCAGCCTCCAACCTGCGTTCGCCGCCAACGGCCGCGAGCAGCTGGTCATAGATCGTCACATCGCGCACCTGAATACAGGTCGGGCCGGCGCGGCGCGGCACGACAAATTTTCTACGTGCACAACATGATTGCCCGACGAGCGGAAAGAAGAATCGACATTCGCCCTGCTGCGCCGGCGGGGCCGTACGCCCTCCCTCTGCCTCATCCGGTGTTCACGCGTTGAGCCCAGGGTTTTGGTGCGACATTGTCGATTAACTGCGAAAGCCATTGCTAGAACTCCAAAACCGGGATCGTTCAAAACCGGCCGTAGTCATCGCCTCTAGTGGCTGCGAGTGACCGCTCGATCCCGTAATCCGCGCCGAGGGGATACCCACATTGCGAAATCCCAATCGGCGCAGAACATTGCAGGTTCATTCCGCAGGCGGGGTGGCTAGCGGACTGGCGAAATGTGCTGTTATGGCGTAACGTTGCACTTGTTGGTTCATCATTTGATTCGGATCGGTTAAGTCGTAAGCCGCGAGCATTCTGCTCATACCGAACATCGTTAAGTCGCCCGACAAAAGCGCCGCAAAATACGGGGTTGGCGATGCGCTTGTCGAACGCACCGATCTTGTCAGTGCGGGAAAGACTGTTTACCAACGTATTTCATCAAATGTCGGCCAGAGTCGCGCGCCAAATCGGATCGCTCGACAGTCTGCCGACTCGACACCACTAAGGGAAAAAATGACTATCAATGACACCACCACCGGACACCGCGCCGACGCACCGACCGCTTACAGCTCGGAGAACACCGACGTCAACCGAGTACGCCCGCAGCGCGGAAACGAGACCAAAGCGTCGTTCAAGACCACCGAGTTCGCGGTGTACGTTCTTGCAGTTGTAGGCGTCCTGCTCGCGTCGTACCTGGTCAAGACGACTGATGGGCATGCCGACTACTTCCTGGCCGACCGGGCCTGGTTCTTCGTCGTCCTGCTCAGCATTGGCTACATGGTCAGCCGCGGCTTGGCGAAATGTGGCAGCCGCCATCACGGCGACGCGTAAATCACAAGCAGCACAATATCTTTACCCCTCGTGCCGCAACGCGCACAGGTTAGGCGCCGACGCCAGGACGCGTCGGCGCCGCACGGTCACTCCGCAGTGCGCGGGTGACCACAGAGAAAGGATCCACCAATGGGAATCATCGATAAAGTCAAGAATGCCGCTGAGGACGCCGCCGGCAAGACCAAAGAGCAGATCGGAAAGCTCACTGGCAACAAGGACACCGAGGGCGAAGGCAAGAAGGACCAAGCCAAGTCCAACGTGAAGAAGGCCGGCGAGAACGTCAAGGACGTCTTCAAGTAGGCGATCCTTTCGTGGCCTGCCGCCAACTACGGCGGCAGGCCACTTCTCTGTCCAGCGCATGCCAAAGTCATACGCAGCAAGATGATTTGCCGCCCCAGCGGCGACCCGCCACCGAGCCAAAACATCCCAAACCTGAAGGAAGACAACGTGACCCACCCCGAAGCCGCCAGGCTGATCGCCCAACTTCGCATACTGCATCAACTCACCAACACCGAAATTCAGGTCGCGCAAACCCGGCTGATGCAGGCCCGCGACGACAGCGTGCGCCAAGAACTCATGACAAATGCGGCTAATGCGCAAGAACGCGCACAGCTGATCGCAGCGGCATTACGGGAACTCGGCGGTGTGCCCGACGTGATCACCCCCGCACTGGGGCGCGTCACCGCTTTGGCCAAGGCCTTAGTCGAGCAAGGCCAACCCCTAGCTGGCGCACTGTTCAGTGATCTAGCCCTTGAGCACCAGCTGATCGAGCGTGCATGTTATCTCGAGGCCCTTGCTGACGCGGATGGGCAGACGGACACCCGTCTGCTGGCCCAACGCCTGCAGACCGCGCATCAAGAAACCGTCGACTGGATCAACTCGGTACTCGCCCAGGAAGCCGCGGGAGAACCCACTGCGGTGCGACCTACGCCCGTACAGATGGCGATTGGTCGACTGACGAGGGTCGTCTATTCCCCGGCACGGTGGGCTGCAGCGCGGATCAACGAAGCCGCCGAGGCACTCTCTCGCACCCGCTCGCATGTCGAAACCGTCACCGACGCCACCGTCGATTCCCTCTCCGCCGGCCGCGACGCCGGACTCGACAAAGCCGAACATATCGCGTCTCGAAAAGGTGCACGCACCACTGCGACTACCCTGCACCGAGCCCGAGCTGCGGCAGGCGGTCTCAACGAGGACGAGCTGGCCGTCGCCAACTACGACGAACTCACCGTCGGCGAGGTCACCGCTGAGGTCCAGCAACTTACCGACGCGGCCGCTTTGACCAACCTGCTGCGCTACGAGCAGAACAACAAGGACCGCACCGGCGCGACCAGCGCCATTGAGAACCAACTCGCGGCGCAGGCGGGCAACAGCAACTAGAGGGCGGCCGGGTCGCCGATAGCGGTCACTGCTAACGCGGGGCCACTGTCGGCGGGCTGGCCAGCTACATGCTCGCGATCAGTCGCTTGACCCGCTCGTCGACGGCCCGGAACGGGTCCTTGCACAGCACGGTGCGTTGCGCCTGGTCGTTGAGCTTGAGGTGCACCCAGTCGACGGTGAAGTCGCGCCCGGCAGCCTGCGCGGCGCTGATGAACTCGCCACGCAACCTGGCACGGGTGGTCTGCGGCGGACGGTCGACGGCGTCGGCGATTTCCTCGTCGGTGGTCACCCGGGCCGCCAGCCCCTTGCGCTGCAGCAGGTCGAACACGCCGCGGCCCCGCTTGATGTCGTGGTACGCGAGGTCCAACTGAGCGATCTTGGCGTCCGACAGCTCCATGTTGTATCGGTCCTGATAACGCTGGAACAGCTTGCGCTTGATCACCCAGTCGATCTCGGTGTCCACCTTCGCGAAATCCTGGCTCTCGACGGCGTCGAGCTGGCGGCCCCACAGGTCGACCACCTGCTCGATCTGCGCGTTGGGTTCGCGGGTCTGCAGATGCTCGACGGCGCGGCTGTAGTACTCGCGCTGGATGTCCAGGGCGCTGGCCTGACGACCGCCGGCCAGGCGGACCGGCCTGCGACCGGTGGTGTCGTGGCTGACCTCGCGGATAGCGCGGATCGGGTTGTCCAGGGAGAAGTCGCGGAATGCGACCCCGGCTTCGATCATCTCGAGCACCAGCGCCGCCGTGCCCACCTTGAGCATGGTGGTGGTTTCGCACATGTTGGAGTCGCCGACGATGACGTGCAAACGTCGGTACTTCTCGGCGTCGGCGTGCGGCTCGTCACGGGTGTTGATGATCGGCCGGCTGCGGGTGGTCGCGCTCGAGACGCCTTCCCAGATGTGTTCGGCGCGTTGCGACAAACAGAAGGTGGCGGCCTTGGGAGTCTGCAACACCTTGCCTGCCCCGCAGATGAGCTGACGGGTGACCAGGAACGGCAGCAGCACATCGGAGATGCGGGAGAACTCGCCGGCCCGCACGATCAGATAGTTCTCGTGGCAGCCGTAGGAGTTGCCCGCCGAGTCGGTGTTGTTCTTGAACAGGTAGATGTCGCCGCCGATGCCCTCATCGGCGAGGCGCTGCTCGGCGTCGATCAGCAGATCTTCGAGGACCCACTCCCCGGCGCGGTCATGGGTGACCAGCTGGACCAGGCTGTCGCATTCGGCGGTCGCGTACTCGGGGTGGCTGCCCACGTCGAGATACAAGCGTGCGCCATTCCGCAGGAAAACATTTGAGCTGCGACCCCACGACACCACCCGCCGGAAAAGGTAGCGGGCCACCTCGTCCGGAGACAGTCGGCGATGCCCGTGAAAGGTGCAGGTGACACCGAACTCAGTCTCGATGCCCATAATTCGTCGCTGCACGTAATCGAGGGTACTTGTTGTCGAATTGCCGCGGTGCGCAAGCCACGCCCGTGGGTGGTGACGGGTCGCTGAGACCGGCAGCTGCCGGGGTGGGCATTGGATATGATTGGCATGCCCCCTCGGGCAATCGGGGCGTCAGATGATCCTCCGGTGTGGAATGTGACGAACCATTTCAGAGAACCTGCGCTTAGAAGCGCTTCAGCGCTATCACGTGCTCGACATGCCGCCAGATCGGCTGGTGGCACGTATACCCGGTCTAGCGGCTCGGTCCCTCGGCACGCCGATGGCGGCAGTGTCGATCGTCGGTGAGGACGACATTTTCCTCATGGCCACGCACGGCCTACCGGCCGTAGGGCACATCCCGCGGGAGCAGGGGTTGTGCGCGTCAGCTGTGATGAACAGCGTCCCGTACGTCGTGCACGACGCGACCTCTGATGGCCGCACCGCCGAAAACGGGTTCGTGCGCGCAAACCGGGTCAGGTTCTACGCCTGCGCTCCCATCGTGACCTTCGACGGATTCAGCCTCGGCGCGGTCGCCGTAATGGACACCGAGGTTCGCACGGTCTCGGACGACCAACTCTCGGTGTTGCAGGATCTGGCGGCGATCGTGATGGAGCAACTCGACTTGCGCCTGGCTTCGCTGGATGAGCTCGGGGTGGAACGCGGTCTGCGCAGCGCTGCCGAGGACGCTCGCGACGACGCACGGTTCCAGCGCTACCGCGCTCAGGAGGCCCGGGACACCGCCCAGCGGGAGCGCGACGATGCGCGTCAGGATCGCGACGTCGCGATCCGGGATCGCAACATTGCAGAGTTCGACCGTGACCTGACCGAGGAGTATGCGGCGGTCCTGCAACGGACGTTGCTACCACCGATGCTGCCGACCGTCGAGGGCGCTTCCCTGGCCGCCCACTATCACCCGGCGTCCCCGCGCCGGGTCGGCGGAGATTTCTACGACGTGTTCGCCCTCGGCGACGACCGGTGGGCCTTCTTCATCGGCGATGTCGAAGGCCACGGGGTGGACGCCGCGGTGGTGACATCGCTGATCCGGTATACGTTGCGGTCTGCCGCTCTGCATTACAGCGACCCGATTGACGGGCTGGTGGAACTCAACGCGGTGCTGCTGCGCGAGCTGGATCCACGGCGTTTCTGTACGGTCCTGTTCGGAACCTTTCAGCGGCGCCCCGACGACCGGGGCTTCTCTATCACCATCGCCACCGGCGGTCACCCGCCGGCACTGTTGCTCGACCCCACGAGCGGCACGGCGGCCGAAGTGCGCTCCGACGAGGGAACCCTGGTCGGGCTGCGAGCGGACGCGAAATTCCACACCTGCGACGTCATCCTGCACCCCGGCCAGACGCTGTTGTTTTACACCGACGGCATCGTCGAGGCCCGCCGCGGCGCGAACCCGTTCAACGAGGACAGCCTGGCAGCCTTCGCCGCCGAGCACGCCGGACCGAATGCCGCAGGGCTGATCGACGAACTGGCCACCTTGATCCCCAAGCTAGGACCGGAGGACGACATCGCCCTGCTGGCTATCAGCGCCCACTAGAAACCGCACACCCTGGTATCGCCAGGGCGAATCTAAAAGTTAGGCTGTCCGAAACTTTCACCGAGTCTTCGGAGGCCTGGCTGAATGACGGCGGCTATATGGATGGCCCTCCCACCCGAGGTGCACTCCGCGCTGTTGAGCCAGGGGCCGGGGCCGGGGCCGATGTTGGCGGCCGCGGCAGCGTGGCAGTCCCTGAGCGCCGAATACGCCGCCGCGGCTGACGAGGTCAGCGACCTGATGGCCACGCGGCCGGGCGGGTGGGAGGGTTCCGGCGCCGAAGCATGGACGGAGGCCCACGCGCCTTTTGCGGCGTGGTTACTGCAAGCCAGCGCGGACAGCGTCGCGCGCGCCGCGCAGCACGAGATGGTCGCGGTGGCGTACTCGGCGGCCTTGGCCGCCATGCCGACCCTGTCGGAACTGGCCGCCAACCACTTGATGCATGCCGCCTTGGTCGCGACCAACTTCTTCGGGATCAACGCGATCCCGATCGCGCTCAATGAAGCCGACTACTTCCGGATGTGGATCCAGGCCGCGACCACGATGACCGTCTACGAAGCCGATTCGGCCGCGTCGGTCGCGTCGACCCCACTTCCGGTGCCTGCCCCGCAAATCCTGCGTTCTGCTGGGGCGGCGCAAGCTCAACCCGCAGCATCGCTCGATCCGGTGCGGGTCGCGCTCAACGCGCTCGAACCGGTCCTGAACAGCTTCGGCATCAACCCGCTGATTCGCAATCCGTTGGTTTCCAACGTCGTCACCTCGTTCATCGCAGACGTTCTGGAGTACTTCGGCGTGTACTGGGACCCCGCCGCCGGAATGCTGAACGGACTCGATTACGAGTACTACGCCGACGCCACGCAACCGATGTGGTACCTCGCTCGAGGCCTCGAACTGATCGGCGACTCGATGCAGATGTCGCAGAACCCGGCGCAGGCGCTGCAGTACATGGTGGCGCTCGCCATCTTCGACTGGCCCACTCACATAGCGCAGTTGGGCACTGCCATCAGCCAATCCCCGCTATTGCTGGCCGCGGCGGGCGGCGCAATGGTGGTACCGGCCGCGTCGGCCGGTGGGTTGGCCGGGTTGGCCGGGTTGACCGCGGCACCTCCGTCGGTTTCCGCTCCCGTCACACTGCCCGGGCCTGCTGCGCCCAGCGCCTGGCCCGCGGCCGGGATGAGTACTTCGCCAACAGCTGTCAGTGTGGCACCGACGAGTGCACCGGCGCCCGCTCCTGCCCCGACGAACGGCCCCGCATCCGTTGGTTCGCCGGCCCCCACGCCGCCCGCGCCGGGAGCCGGCTTCGCGCCTCCCTATGCGGTGGCACCTCCTGGTCTCGGATTCGGTTCCGGAATGCCGGCGAGCGCCGGCGCGAGCGCCAGGAAAAAGGCGTCCGAGCCGGAGCAGGCGCCAGTGGCAGATGCGGCCCGGGCCGCAGAACGCCGTCGGGCGCGGGCGCGGCAACGCGCGCGCACCACCCAGCGTCAACCCGGCGACGAGTACGTGGATATGGGCGTCGACGTCGACCCGGACTGGGACGAACCGCCCGGCAGCGTCGTCTCGACGGCGTCACATCACGGTGCTGAGCGGTTCGGATTGGCCGGCACAGTCAGCCGGGATACAGCAACCGAGGCTGCCGGCTTGGCGAGGCTGAGCGACAGCGAATTCGGTGATGGCCCGACCACGCCGATGCTGCCGAGCAACTGGCGGTAGCGGAGGCTAAGCCGACGAGTCGCCGTTCGGCTCGGCTTGTTTCTCCGGGCTTTCCGGCTGCTCCGCACCCTCTGAGGACTCCTCGGCCGCCGCCTCGCCGGACTCCCCGTCCTGCAGCAGCGATTCCAGGGTCGCCCGGTTGATCCGGCGGAATGCCCGCCGCGGACGGTTGGCATCCAGGATCGCGACTTCCAGACTGGCCACGTCCAGAGAGGACTGGCCGTTGGTTGCGTTGTCGCTGCTGTTGGCCCGCAACGCGTTGACCGCCACCTTCAACGCATCGCCCAGGTCGGCGTTCTCGGTGTAGGACTCCTTGAGCGCGTTGATGATCGGTTCGGTAGTACCACCCATCACCACGTAATGCGGCTCGTCGGCGATCGACCCGTCGTAGGTGATCCGGTAAAGCTCAGGGGCTTTCGTCTCGCCGTAGTGCGCCACCTCGGCCACACACAACTCAACCTCGTACGGTTTGGCCTGTTCGGTGAAGATGCTGCCCAGCGTCTGCGCGTAAACGTTGGCAAGCTGGCGGCCCGTGACATCGCGGCGGTCATAGGCGTAGCCGCGGGTGTCGGCGAATTGGATTCCACCGCGGCGCAAGTTGTCGAACTCGTTGAACTTGCCGGCCGCGGCGAACCCCACCCGGTCGTAGAGTTCGCTGATCTTCTGCAGCGACCGCGACGGGTTCTCCGCCACGAACAGCACGCCGCCGGAGTAGGCCAGGACGACGACGCTGCGGCCGCGGGCGATGCCTTTCCGCGCGAGCTCGCTGCGCTCGCGCATCGCCTGCTCAGGCGAGATGAAATACGGGAAGCTCACTTCTCACCGCCGTCAGGGCCGAAAGTATCTGCGCGCGAACGAGTTTCGATGACTCCCCGGGCCAGCTCGGCAATTCGCCGCTCCGGGATCTCCATCGCCCCGTCGGCGTCGATGGTGACCGCGGTCGGGTAGATACCGCGAACCAGGTCCGGTCCACCGGTGGCGGAGTCGTCGTCGGCGGCGTCATAGAGCGCCTCTACCGCCACACGGAGTGCCGAATCCGCGTCGGACACTTGGGAATACAGCTTCTTGATCGACGACTTCGCGAAAATCGACCCCGACCCCACCGACTGATATCCCTCTTCCTCGATGTTCCAGCCGCCCGCGGCGTCGAAGGAGACGATGCGGCCGGCCGATTCGGCATCGGCGGCGTGAATGTCGTACCCGACCAGCAGCGGCAGCGCCACCAGGCCCTGCATCGCGGCCGGCAGGTTGCCGCGGACCATGATGGCCAGGCGGTTCACCTTGCCGGCGAAGGTCAGGGGTACGCCTTCGAGCTTTTCGTAGTGTTCGAGTTCGACGGCGTAGAGCCGGGCGAACTCGACCGCGATCGCCGCGGTGCCGGCGATGCCCGTGGCGGTGTAGTCGTCGGTGATGTAGACCTTGCGGACGTCGCGGCCGGCGATCATGTTGCCCTGCGTCGAGCGGCGGTCGCCGGCGATCAGGACACCACCGGGATACTTCAGCGCCACAATTGTGGTGCCGTGCGGCAACTGGTCACCCACGGTCGCGCTGCTGAGGCTCGCGGGCAGCAGATCAGGGGCCTGGCGACGCAAGAAGTCAGCGAACGACGACAGGTCTACGGATCCGGGTTGAGCTGAATTGAGGGACAGGCGATCGGGAAACGACCAGGTCACTGGCCGCCCTTTTGGACGTAAGCGCGCACAAAGTCCTCGGCGTTCTCTTCCAGGACGTCGTCAATCTCGTCGAGCAGATCGTCGGTCTCCTCGGTCAGCTTCTCGCGACGCTCCTGGCCTGCTGCCGTCGCACCGGTGATGTCGTCATCGTCGCCGCCACCGCCACCGCGTTTAGTCTGCTCCTGCGCCATCGCCGCCTCCTGCTTCGTCGTGCGCCGCGGGCGTGTGTCCATTCGCCCGATGGCTTTTCTCTACCCTACCGGTCAGCACCGACGTTTCCCGGCTCAGCTGGTCAGTTGTTCGACCAGTTCGACCGCGCTGTCCACCGAATCGAGCAGCGCACCGACGTGCGCCTTGCTGCCCCGCAGCGGCTCGAGCGTCGGGATCCGCACCAGCGAGTCGCCACCTAGATCGAAAATCACCGAGTCCCAGCTCGCCGCTGCGATGTCGGCCCCGAACCGGCGCAGACATTCGCCACGGAAGTACGCCCGGGTGTCCGTCGGCGGATTGTCGACCGCGGCCAGCACCTGAGGCTCGGTAACCAGCCGCTTCATCGAGCCCCGCGCCACCAGCCGGTTGTACAGGCCCTTGTCCAGCCGGACGTCGGAGTACTGCAGGTCCACCAGGTGCAGGCGGGGGGCAGACCAGTTCAGGTTCTCCCGTTGCCGGAAACCTTCGAGCAGCCGCAGCTTGGCCGGCCAGTCCAGCAACTCGGCGCACTCCATCGGGTCACGTTCGAGCAGGTCGAGCACCTCGGCCCAGGTCTCCACCACGTGCGACGCGCGCGGGTCCGGGTCCCGGCTGTCGACCAGCTTGGCCACCCGATCGAGGTAGATCCGTTGCAGCGCAAGCCCGGTCAGTTCCCGGCCGTCGGCCAGCGCCACGGTCTGACGCAGCGACGGGTCGCGGCTGATCGCGTGCACCGCATGCACCGGGCGCGCCAACGCCAGGTCGGCCAGATCGATGCCTTCTTCGATCAGGTCGAGAACCAGCGCAGTGGTGCCCAGCTTGAGGTAGGTCGATGTCTCGGCCAGGTTGGCGTCGCCGATGATGACGTGCAGCCGGCGGTACCTGTCGGCGTCGGCGTGCGGTTCGTCACGGGTGTTGATGATGCCGCGCTTGAGGGTGGTCTCCAGGCCGACTTCGACCTCGATGTAGTCCGAGCGCTGTGAGAGCTGGAAGCCGGCCTCGTCCCCCGATGCGCCGATGCCTACCCGCCCGGAGCCAGTCACCACCTGCCGGGACACCAGGAAGGGGGTGAGCCCGGCGATGATGGACGAGAACGGTGTCTGCCGCGACATCAGATAGTTCTCGTGCGACCCGTAGGACGCGCCCTTGCCGTCGACGTTGTTCTTGTAGAGCTGCAGCTTCGCCGCGCCGGGGACGCTGGCCACGTGCCGGGCAGCGGCCTCCATCACGCGCTCGCCGGCTTTGTCCCAGATCACCGCATCCATCGGGTCCGTGCACTCGGGCGCGGAATACTCCGGGTGCGCGTGGTCAACGTACAGTCGCGCGCCGTTGGTGAGGATCATGTTGGCCGCGCCGACCTCGTCGGCGTCGACGACCGGGGGCGGCCCGGCCGAGCGGCTCAGATCGAAGCCGCGGGCGTCGCGCAGCGGCGACTCGACCTCGTAGTCCCAGCGGGTCCGCTTGGCGCGCTGGATGCCCGCGGCGGCCGCGTACGCGAGCACTGCCTGTGTCGAAGTGAGGATCGGGTTGGCGGTCGGGTCCGCCGGCGAGGAGATGCCGTACTCGACCTCCGTCCCGATAATCCGTTGCATGAGTTAAAGACTACGGTCCCGCTACGGCCCCCGATCAGCAGTGGGTGCCTCGCACCGAAATCGACCCGGCCATTGCCGGTTAATCTGAGCCGCCATGAGCCCTTCACTGCGCTCGCGGGCACGCCGGGCGACGGTCACCGACGACGCTGAGAGTTGGTTTCTGCAGCGCGGTCTGCCCTCGGTGCTGACGACGCGAGGCAGGTGGCGGCGGCTGTGGTCGCGGTCGGCGCCCGTCCTGGCGGCCTATGCGGGCCTGCACTGCTGGAGCCTGCCAGTGTTTTTCCTCGCCGACGGCAGGCAGGACATCGTCATCGAGGGGACTCCTTCAGCCCGTGAGTGGGCGCTACTCGGGCTCATCGGACTGGCACCCGTGGCGATGGCCGCTGCCGGGTGGTCGGTGTCCCGCATCGCCGATCGCCGGTACCGTGCGCTGGCGGCGACGGCGGCGGTCACCATCGTGGGCATCGTCGTCGTCATCGAATCCGGCGCGGCCCATCTTCCGGACACGGTGGTCACCGCGGTCGTCTTCATGGTGTTGACCGGCTGCGGCGTCGGTTCCGTAGTCGGCTGGACGACGCGCATGACGCTGTCGCACCTTGCCTCGATCGGCAGCCTCGCGGTCCGGGCCCTGCCCGTGGTGTTGTTGACGACGCTGGTGTTCTTCAACGGAAACGTCTGGTTGATGTCGGCGACGATCAGCGGCGACCGTCTGGCCTTGGCGGTGCTCTTCCTCGTCGGCATCGCCGCCGCGTTCGTGGTCTCCGCGACCGCGGAGCGGGTGAAACCGATGCTTCGGTCATCGGCGGTGGCGCCCAAAGACGCTGAGCGCCTTGCCGGTACACCCTTCGAGACAATGGCTGACCCGCCCGGCCGGCCCCCGCTGACCCGGGCCGAGCGCGTCAACGTCATCTTTGTACTTGCTGCGTCGCAGCTGGCACAGATCGCTGTGGTCGCGGCGCTTACCGCTGGGATCTATGTGCTGCTCGGCCTGATCGTGCTGACGCCCGCCCTGCTCAAAGAGTGGGCGCACACCACCGACTACAACGCGACCATGCTGGGCCTGACGGTGCCGGTGCCCGATTCGCTGATCCACCTGTGTCTGTTCCTGGGCGCGCTGACATTCATGTACATCAGTGCCCGGGCGGCCGGCGACGACGATTACCGCTCGAATTTCGTCGACCCGCTGATCGACGATCTGCACGCGACGCTGACCGCCCGCAACCGCTACCGCAACAGGGTGGCAAACCCGCCGGTGACCAGTGTTGACGCCGCTGACCTGGGTGATTAGGTTCACCCTGGTGTCAGCCCCTCAATCTCCCTCAGCAGCCCACCAAGATTCGGGCGACCTTTCCGGAAAACGTTACGGCGAAGTGCTTCTCGTAACGCCTGGCGAGGCAGGCCCCCAAGCCACCGTCTACAACAGTTTTCCACTCAACGACTGCCCCGCCGAGCTGTGGTCGGCGCTGGACGCCCACGCCATCGCGACCGAGCACGGTGCCGCCACGGCATTGCTCAACGGCCCGCGCTACTGGCTGATGAACAGCATCGAAAAGACTCAGCAGGGCCCCCAGATCATCAAGAACTTCGGCGGCATCGACATGATCCTGCAGGCCACGGTCCTGCTCTCGTCGATGAACCCCAACCCGTACACCGTCAACCAGGTCAGCCGCAACACTGTGTTCGTCTTCGACGCCGGCCAGGAGATCTACGAACTTCAGGACCCGCACGGGCGGCAGTGGGTCATGCAGACCTGGAGTCAGGTCGTCGACCCCACGCTGTCGCGGGCCGACCTCCCTAAGCTGGGCGACCGTCTCAACCTGCCGGCGGGATGGACCTACCACTCGCGGGTGCTTCCCGAGACACTGCGCGTGGACACCACCACGCAGGCCGCCGAGGTGCTGCAGGACGACCTGACCAACACTTATTCGCTGGTGACCTGACGGCTCGCGATCCAGCTGCGGTGTTTGACCGCCGCTTTTACAGGTACTGGCCCAGGTTCGACTCGGTGTCGATGGCCCGCGACGCACTCGAAGACTTGCCGGTGACCAGGGTGCGGATGTAGACGATCCGTTCGCCCTTCTTGCCCGAGATCCGCGCCCAGTCGTCGGGGTTCGTGGTGTTGGGCAGGTCCTCGTTCTCGGCGAACTCATCGACGATCGAATCGAGCAGATGCTGGATGCGCAGACCCGGCTGGCCCGTCTCCAACACCGACTTGATCGCGTTCTTCTTCGCGCGGTCGACCACGTTCTGGATCATCGCCCCGGAGTTGAAGTCCTTGAAGTACATGACTTCCTTGTCGCCGTTGGCGTAGGTGACTTCCAGGAACCGGTTGTCGTCGATCTCGGCGTACATGCGCTCGACGACCTTCTCGATCATCGCCCTGATGCAGGCACCGCGGTCATCGTTGAACTCGGCCAGGTCGTCGGCGTGCACTGGCAGCGTCTCGACCAGGTACTTCGAGAAGATGTCCTGTGCGGCTTCGGCGTCCGGTCGCTCGATTTTGATCTTCACGTCCAGACGGCCGGGCCGCAGGATGGCCGGGTCGATCATGTCCTCACGGTTGGAGGCGCCGATCACGATGACGTTCTCGAGCCCCTCCACCCCGTCGATCTCCGAGAGCAACTGCGGGACCACGGTGGTCTCGACGTCGGAGGAGACGCCGGTGCCGCGGGTGCGGAAGATCGAGTCCATCTCGTCGAAGAACACGATGACCGGGGTGCCCTCGGAGGCCTTCTCGCGGGCCCGCTGGAAGATCAGCCGGATGTGCCGCTCGGTCTCGCCGACGAACTTGTTGAGCAGCTCAGGGCCCTTGATGTTCAGGAAGTACGACTTCGCCTCGCGGGCGTCGTCGCCGCGCAGGTCGGCCATCTTCTTGGCCAGCGAGTTGGCGACGGCCTTGGCGATCAGCGTCTTGCCGCAACCGGGCGGGCCGTAGAGCAGCACGCCTTTGGGCGGACGCAAGGCGTACTCGCGGTACAGCTCCTTGTGCAGGAACGGCAACTCGACGGCATCGCGGATCTGCTCGATCTGGCGGGTCAGACCACCGATGTCCTCGTAGCTGACGTCGGGCACCTCTTCCAGCACCAGGTCCTCGACCTCGGCCTTGGGAATGCGCTCAAAGGCGTAACCGGCCTTGGTGTCGACCAATAGCGAGTCGCCCGGGCGCAGCCGGCGCGGCCGGGTGTCGTCGTTGAGCGCGTCGGGGTGGCCTTCCGGCAGATCCTCGGCGACCAGCGGCTCGGCCAGCCACACGATGCGCTCCTCGTCGGCGTGGCCGACCACCAACGCACGGTGACCGTCAGCCAGCAACTCCCGCAGCGTGGAGATCTCGCCCACCGACTCGTATGTCCCGGCCTCGACCACCGTCAGCGCCTCGTTGAGCCGGACCGTCTGGCCCTTCCTCAAGACGGAGGTGTCGATGTTGGGTGAGCACGTCAGCCGCATCTTGCGGCCGGAGGTGAACACGTCGACGGTGTCATCGTCGTGAGTCCCCAACAGCACCCCGTAGCCGCTCGGCGGCTGTCCCAGCCGATCGACTTCCTCCCGAAGCGCCAATAGCTGCTGGCGGGCCTCTTTAAGAGTTTCCATTAATTTGGAATTGCGAGCCGCGAGCGAGTCGATTCGAGCTTCGAGCTGATGCACGTCGCGCGCCGAACGCGCGGGGCTCTGGTGGCCGACCGCGTTATCGAGTTGCTCGCGCAGGGCCGCGGCCTCACGCCGCAGCTGTTCAAGTTCGGCAGCGTCGTCGCTGGACAGGGGGATATCGCGAGGGGTCTTGAATGCTTCAGAACGCTCTGAGTCACCCATGTTGCGCTCCTTTCCCGCACCAGGAATAGGTGTGGCGGATACCCCCAACGCTACCGGTCAACCACGATCGATGTGCGCAGTCAAATGCCGTTTGAAAGTTACAAGTTGGGTCACGCTGGTAATCTCGGCTTCTATTCGGGGCGAGCGAAAGGACTTCTGTGACCACGAAATCCCTAGCCACAGCCGTTCTGACCTTCACGTTCGACCCCGTGGTGGGCCCCGATGTGAATTGCACCGCAGTCGGCTCCACAGCCTGCGATTGAGCCTGTCCCGGATGTCCGGCAACATCTGCGTAACGCTGCGCACCGCCGTCACGGCGGCGGTGGTGGTGCTGGCGACCGCCTGCTCGCACAACACGGCGCGGCAGCTGGACTCGTCCCAGACGCCGGGGCCACCACCGTCCTCGATCACCGTTGCGGCTCCACCGAGCGCTCCCCTGCCAGCGCCCGAAGCCCTTACCGATGTGCTGGTTCGCCTCGCCGACCCGGCCGTCCCGGGGAGCAACAAACTCAACCTCGTGCAAGGCTCGACGCCGGAGGCGGCCGCGGCGCTGGACAGGTTCACCAATGCCGCGCGCGACGGCGGCTACCTGCCCATGACGTTCACCGCGAACAACGTCGCATGGTCGGCCACCGATCCGTCTTGCGTCCTGGCCACCGTCGTCGTCACGACCGCGAATCCCGACCGCCGGGAATTCACCTTCCCGATGGAGTTCGTCCCCAACCAGGGAAATTGGCAGCTGTCCCGCAAGACCGCGGAGATGCTGCTGGCTCTGCAGAACTCCCGCAGTTCGACGGCCTCGTCGTCGGCTCCGGCCCCATCGCCCGTCCCGTCACCGAGTTCTCCTGCGTCCCCCGGCCCGGCGGCCGGGCCAACACTGACGCCGTCGCCGACGCCCTGAGCGCATGTGGATCGGTTGGCTCGAATTCGACGTGCTCTTGGGCGACGTGCGCTCCCTCAAACAGAAGCGGTCGGTGATCCGGCCGGTCGTCGCCGAGTTGCAGCGCAAGTTCAGCGTCTCGGCGGCGGAGACCGATTCGCACGAGCTGCACCGGCGCGCCGGCATCGGCGTCGCCATGGTGTCGCGGGACCGGGCCCACGCGGTGGACGTCCTCGACGCGGCAGAGAGGTTGGTCGCGGCGCACCCGGAGTTCGAGTTGCTGTCGGTGCGGCGGGGGCTGAACCGAAGCGATGACTGACTAGCCGTCCCGCCCCTCGCGCTTGCGGCCCAGCGGCGCCGGCGCGACCGCACCCGGGGCCAGCCGGCGGGTGGCCACCAGAAATGCGGTGTGCCCGCGCATCGTGTGCTGAGGCCGCACGGCCAGACCGACGACGTTCCACCCGCGCTGCATCGTCTCCCAGGACCGCGGTTCGGTCCAGCACTGCTGGGCCCGCACCGCTTCGACCACTTTCGAGAGCTGCGTGACCGTGGCGACGTAGATCAACAACACGCCGCCGGCGACCACCAACCGCGACACCGCGTCCAGGACCTCCCACGGCGCCAGCATGTCCAGCACCGCCCGGTCGAAAGAGGCGTCAGGCAATTCTGAATCGGCGACGTCGCTGATGATCAGCTGCCAGTTCTCCGGCGCCTGACCGTAAAAATTCGAGACATTGCGCCGCGCGTGCTCGGCATGGTCCGCGCGCGCTTCGTACGAGACCACCTCGCCCTGCGGCCCGACCGCACGCAGCAGGGAGAGGGTCAGCGCACCGGATCCGGCGCCGGCCTCGAGCACCCGGGCGCCGGGAAAGATGTCCCCCTCGTGAATGATCTGCGCGGCGTCCTTGGGGTAGATCACCTGCGGTCCGCGCGGCATCGACATGACGTAGTCGACCAGCAGCGGCCGCAGCACGAGAAAGTGGGCGCCGTTGCTGGATTTGACGACACTGCCCTGCTCCAGGCCGATCAGGACGTCGTGTGCGATCCGGCCGCGGTGAGTGTGGAATTCGGCGCCCGGCGTCAAGGTGATCGTGTAGTGACGACCCTTGGCGTCGGTGAGCTGGACGCGCTCTCCGACGGTGAACGGACCGGTTGCTGACACGGCGTACAGCGTGCCAGCCGACGCGCCGAAGCCAGTGGTCGGGGTTGACCATGATTTGTCGTAGCCCAGTCCTAGGCTGCGAATATGACGGACCAACCGGAGACACGCGCCAGACCGGCGCTGTCGCCGTCGCGGGCCGCCGACTTCAAGCAGTGCCCGCTGCTGTACCGGTTCCGGGCGATCGACCGGTTGCCGGAAGCGCCGTCGACGGCACAGTTGCGCGGCTCGGTCGTACACGCCGCCCTAGAGCAGCTGTACGGGCTGCCCGCGCCACAACGCGGCCCGGACGCCGCCTATGCGCTGCTCGACGGCGCATGGGAGCGGGTGATCTCCGGCCAGCCGGAGCTGGCGGCCGACCTGCCCCCTGAACTGCGCGCCGAGCTGCTGAGCGAGGCTCGTGCCCTGCTGTCGGGCTACTACCGGCTGGAAGACCCGACGCGGTTCGAGCCGCAATGTTGTGAACAGCGGGTGGAGGTGGAACTCGCCGACGGAACGCTGCTTCGTGGCTACATCGACCGGATCGATGTCGCGGTCACCGGCGAATTGCGCGTAGTGGACTACAAGACCGGCAAAGCGCCGCCGGCCGCACGGGCTGGGTTCGATTCCAGGGCTGAGTTCAAGGCGATGTTCCAGATGAAGTTCTACGCGGTGGCGCTACTCCGTTCCCGGCGCGTGCTGCCCGCCCGGCTCCGCCTGATTTATCTGGCCGACGGCCAGGTGCTTGATTACGCTCCCGACCACGACGAACTGCTGCGCTTCGAGAAGACGCTGATGGCGATCTGGCGTGCGATTCAAACCGCCGGACAGACCGGTGACTTCCGGCCCAGCCCGTCGCGATTGTGTGACTGGTGCCCACACCATGCGCACTGCCCGGCCTTCGGCGGAACACCCCCGCCCTACCCGGGTTGGCCGCAGTTCACGCCTCAGCCGGCCCGGCGGTCGACCGAGCCGGCGGCGTGAGCCGACAGCCGTTCCCAATTTGATTGCCGGGCAGAGCACTTCGTTTGCGTGAGGCGATGACCATCAAACGATGGAGAATCAGTCGAGCGGTGACATCTCCTGCAGCACCGTGGGAATCAGCTCACTGACCGTGGGATGGATGTGCATGGTGCGCGACAGCGTCGTGTAGGGCGCCTTCGCCGACATCACGTCCAGTACGCAGTGCACGGCCTCGTCGCCACCTACGCCGAAAATGGCGGCGCCCAGGATCTCGTCGGTGTCGGCGTCGACGACGACCTTCATAAACCCTTGCGTTTCACCCTTTTCGACCGCTCGCCCGACACGGGTCATCGGCCGCTTGCCCACCAGCACCTTGCGGCCGGCGGCACGGGCCTGCTCGACGGTCATGCCCGCCCGCCCCAGCGGCGGGTCGATGTAGAGCGCATAGGTGGTGATGCGGTCACTGACCCGGCGCGGATCGTCATCGAGCAGGTTCGCCGCGACGATCTCGAAATCGTTGTAGGAGGTGTGGGTGAAGGCGCCTTTGCCGTTGCAGTCACCGAGTGCCCAGATGTGGTCGACGTTGGTCTTGAGCTGATCGTCGACCACGATGTAGCCCCGGGCGTCAGTCTGCACGCCGGCCGCCGCCAGGCCCAGGTCGTCGGTGTTCGGCTGGCGCCCCACCGCCAGCAACAGGTGGCTGCCCGCGACGGGCTCCGCCCCGGAAGCCGGTGTGAGCTCAAAACCCTTATCGGTCTTGGCAATCCGCACATCGTCAGCGCCGGTGAGGACGTCGATACCCTCACCCTCCAGGATCTCCCGGATGGTGGCCGAGACGTCCTCGTCCTCACGTGAGGCGAGGCGGGGCCCCCGCTCGACGACGGTGACGCGCGCACCGAACCTGCGGTACATCTGGGCGAACTCGAGCGCGATGTAGCTTCCGCCCACTACGACGAGATGCTCGGGCACCGTGTCGAGATCCATGATCGTCACGTTGGTCAGGTAGTCGACCTCGTCGAGGCCGGGGATGTTCGGTATCACGGCCCGGCCGCCGACGTTGAGGAAGATCCGGTCGCCCCGGAGAAGCTCGTCACCGACCCTGATGGTGTGCGGGTCCTCGAAGCGGGCGTGCCCGCGAAAGAAGGTGGTGCCGTCCATGCCGTCCAACCATTTTTCGACGCCGTGGCGGTCCTTGAGCATGATGTCGTCTTTGCGGGCCTTGACTTTCGCCATGTCGACGGTGACCGGCCCGGTCCCGACGCCGTACTCGGCGCCCCGGCGTGCCAGGTGCGCGGCGTGCGCACTGGCGACCAGCGTCTTGGTCGGGATGCAGCCGTAGTTGACGCAGGTGCCGCCGACGTGCTGGCGCTCGATGACCGCGACCCGCTGCCCTGCAGCGCTTAGCCGGCCTGCGAGCGGCGGTCCAGCCTGACCGGCCCCGACGATGATTGCGTCGAATCGCCGGGTTTCTGTCACAGTGCGGCTGCCGCAGCGACGATGGCGAAGGCGCCCAGCACCGCGACGGCGTCCTCCAGCAGCGCGATCGGCAGGTCATGGCCGCCGTTCTTGGCGACCAGCGCGCGGCGAGCCTGGAACCCGCCTATCGTGCCCAGCACCGCGCCGACGATTCCGGCGCCCAGCGCCGCCCACTTGTGTCCCCAGGCGGTGCCGATGACCGCCGCGGCGAACCCACCCATGATGAGGCGGACGGCGAAGACCGGCGGGGCGGTGCGCGGCGGCGTCTTTGGCAGCTTGTCGTTCACGAGTTCGGCGACTGCAAGCAGGCTCAGGATCACCACCGTCACCAGGTTTCCCACCCAGGACGCCCAGGTGCCGTGCAGATTGAGCCAGCTGAGGAAGACCGCCCAGGAGACCGCGGCCGGAGCGGTCAGCGACCGCAACCCGGCGACGACACCGATCAACAGAGCGAGAAGAAGAACGAGAACCTGCGTCACAGCGATCCCTCCTGGGACAGACGTACAGCCTGGCGACGATAACGGGAAAGCCCTTACCCATCACAGCTGTCCCAGCGGGACGCTAACACAGCTACGGGCCGGGCACAGGGTCAGAAACGGCAGAACCTGATGTCGGATGCCAGGATCGCTTTGGCTCCGATGGCGGCGAGTTCGTCCATGATGCCGTTGACGCCGCGGCGCGGCACCAGTGCCCGGACGGCAACCCAGTCCGGGTCGGCGAGCGGCGCGATCGTCGGCGACTCGAGTCCCGGCGTGATCGACGTGGCCTGGTCCAGCGCCGAACGCGGGCAGTCGTAGTCGAGCATCAGGTACTGCTGACCGAAAACGACGCCCTGCACCCGCGCCACCAATTGGTCGCGGGCCGCGCTGGTCTGGTCCTGCGCGCGTTCGATCAACACCGCCTCCGAATCACACAGCGGCTCCCCGAAGGCAACCAGATCGTGCAGGCTCAGCGTGCGGCCCGAACCCACGACATCGGCGATGGCGTCGGCGACCCCGAGTTGCACCGAAATCTCCACCGCGCCGTCGAGCCTGATCACTGTGGCGTCAATTCCTTTGGCGGCCAGGTCTTTTCGTACCAAATTGGGATAGGCGGTGGCGATCCGTTTGCCCGCCAGGTCGCCGACAGTCCAGTCCCGCCCGGCCGGTCCGGCGTAACGGAATTTGGAGGACCCGAAGCCCAACGCCAGCCGCTCGCGAACCGGCGCATCGGAATCCAGCGCCAGATCCCGTCCGGTGATCCCGAGGTCGAGTTCCCCGGAGCCGACATAGATGGCGATGTCTTTGGGCCGGAGGAAGAAGAACTCGACGTTGTTGAGCGGGTCGATGACGGTGAGGTCTTTGGGATCGGTGCGACGGCGGTAGCCGGCCTCGGAGAGGATCTCGCTGGCCGGTTCGCTCAGCGCGCCCTTGTTGGGCACCGCGATGCGCAGCATGCTCACAGCTTCCGGTAGATGTCGTCGAGGGACAGCCCGCGGGAGATCATCAGCACCTGCGTCCAGTACAGCAACTGGCTGATCTCCTCGGCCAACGCCTCGTCGGGTTCGTGCTCGGCGGCCAGCCACACCTCGCCGGCCTCCTCCAGGATCTTCTTGCCCAGTGTGTGCACGCCCGCGTCCAACGCGGCGACCGTGGCGCTGCCGGCCGGCCGGGTGCGGGCACGTTCACCGAGTTGGGCGAACAGCTCCTCGAAGGTCTTCACGACCAGCGATTGTTTCAGACGTCGGCGCAACCGGCCGCGGGTAGGGCTCAGTCCTCCGGGTTGTAGCCGAGGTTGGGGGCGAGCCAGCGCTCGGCTTCCTGCATGGTCCAGCCCTTGCGCTTCGCGTAATCGGCGACCTGGTCCTGCGCGATCCTGCCGACCACGAAGTACTGCGACTGCGGGTGCGAGAAGTACCAGCCGCTGACGGCGGCTCCGGGCCACATCGCCATCGACTCCGTCAGCTCGATACCGGTCCGCTCCTGGACGTCCATCAGCTTCCAGAGCGTCGCCTTCTCGGTGTGCTCCGGGCAGGCCGGATAACCGGGGGCAGGACGGATCCCCCGGTATTTCTCACCGATGAGCGCCTCGTTGTCCAACTCCTCGTCCGGCTGGAATCCCCAGAACTCCTTGCGGACCCGTTGGTGCATCCGCTCGGCGAACGCCTCTGCCAGCCGGTCGGCGATCGACTCCAGCAGAATCGCGTTGTAGTCGTCAAGGGCAGCCTTGAACTCCACGATCTTCTCCTGGCTGCCGAGCCCGGCCGTGACGGCGAACGCGCCGACGTAGTCAGTGAGCCCAGTTTCTTTGGGGGCAACGAAGTCGCCCAGCGACCGGTTCGGGATGCCGTCGCGGTGCTCTCCCTGCTGGCGCAGGTTGTGCAACGTGGTCAGCACCTCGGTGCGGGTGTCGTCGGTGTAGACCTCGATGTCGTCACCCACGGCATTAGCGGGGAAGAAGCCGATCACCCCGTTGGCAGTCAGCCACTTCTCCTTGATCAGGGTGTCGAGCATCTCCTGGGCGTCGTCGTACAGCTTGCGCGCAGCCTCGCCGGTGGCCGGGTTGTTGAGGATGTCGGGGAACCGGCCCTTCATCTCCCAGGCGTTGAAGAACGGCTGCCAGTCGATGTACTCGCGCAACTCGG
Source organism: Mycobacterium sp. Z3061 (assembly GCF_031583025.1). Classification (NCBI taxonomy): domain Bacteria; kingdom Bacillati; phylum Actinomycetota; class Actinomycetes; order Mycobacteriales; family Mycobacteriaceae; genus Mycobacterium; species Mycobacterium pumcae. Next base: position 3,937,211 of record NZ_CP134062.1, read on the forward strand.
CCAGGTCGTAGTCGTGAAACTCCCGAACGCCGAGCCCCTGAGCGGGCACCGGCGGCGTGTAGCCGTCCCATTCAATCGGCGTCCGGTTCGCGCGGGCCTTACCCAGCGGCAACATCGGCCGCTCGTTCTTCTGGGCGTGCCGCTCGCGAAGAGATGCGTAGTCCTTCTCGGTGGCCTCCAGCAGCGCCGGGCGCTGCTTGTCGTCGAGCAGCGCGGCAGCGACCGGCACCGAGCGGGAAGCGTCCTTGACCCAGACCACCGGACCGCTACGACGCGGCGCCACCTTGACCGCCGTGTGGGCCCGCGAGGTGGTCGCGCCACCGATCAGCAGCGGGATCTCCAGGCCCTCGCGTTCCATTTCGACGGCGAAGTTGACCATCTCGTCCAGGGACGGGGTGATCAGGCCGGACAGCCCGATGATGTCGGCGTTGTGCTCCTTCGCCGCGTCGAGGATCTTGCTCGCGGGCACCATCACCCCGAGGTCGATCACTTCGTAGTTGTTGCACTGCAGGACGACCCCGACGATGTTCTTGCCGATGTCGTGGACGTCGCCCTTCACCGTCGCCATCACGATCGTGCCGTTGGTGTCCTTCGTGGTGACGTTGGATTCTTCCTTCTCCGCCTCGATGAACGGCAGCAGGTAGGCGACAGCCTTTTTCATCACCCGGGCCGACTTCACGACCTGGGGCAGGAACATCTTGCCGGAGCCGAAGAGGTCACCGACGACGTTCATGCCGTCCATCAGCGGGCCCTCGATCACCTCGATCGGGCGGCCGCCCGCGCCGGCGATCTCGGCGCGCAGTTCCTCGGTGTCGGCGTCAACGTGGGCGTCGATGCCCTTGACCAGGGCGTGGGTGATCCGCTCGCGGACCGGGAGGTTGCGCCATTCCTGGACGACCGCGTCATCGGTCGTCTCCTTGCTGTTGAACCGTTCGGCGATCTCCAGCAGACGCTCGGCCGCGTCCTCGCGACGGTTCAGGACGACGTCCTCGATCCGCTCCCGCAGTTCCGGGTCGATCGAGTCGTAGGGCACCAGCGCACCGGCGTTGACGATGCCCATGTCCAGGCCGGCCTTGATGGCGTGAAACAGGAACACCGCATGGATCGCCTCACGGACCGGGTTGTTGCCCCGGAACGAGAACGACACGTTCGAGATACCGCCGGAGATGTGCACCCCGGGCAGGTTCTCCTTGATCCAGGCGCAGGCCTCGATGAAGTCGATCCCGTAGGTCGCATGCTCCTCGATGCCCGTCGCCAGCGCGAAGCAGTTCGGGTCGAAGATGATGTCCTCGGGCGGGAAACCGACTTCTTCGGTCAGGATCCGGTAGGCGCGCCCGCAGATCTCCTTGCGGCGCTCCAGGTTGTCCGCCTGCCCCTGCTCGTCGAAGGCCATCACGACGACGGCGGCGCCGTATTTGCGGCACAGGCGTGCCTCGCGGATGAACTTCTCCTCGCCCTCCTTCATGGAGATCGAGTTGACGATCGGCTTGCCCTGCACGTTCTTCAGGCCCGCCTCGATGACCTCCCACTTGGAGGAGTCGATCATCACGGGGACGCGGCTGATGTCGGGCTCGGCCGCGATCAGCTTGGTGAACCGGTCCATCGCGGCGACGCCGTCGATCATGCCCTCGTCCATGTTGATGTCGATGACCTGCGCACCGACCTCGACCTGCTGCAGGGCGACCGACAGGGCGGTGTCGTAGTCCTCGGCCTTGATCAGGTTGCGGAACCGGGCGGAACCGGTGATGTTGGTGCGCTCTCCGATGTTCACGAACAGGGAGTCGTCGGTGATGTTGAGCGGCTCGAGGCCCGAGAGCCGGGTGGCCACCGGGATCTCCGGCAACTTGCGCTGCGGCTTGCCCTCGACGACCTTCGCGATCTCGGCGATGTGCGCGGGCGTCGTGCCGCAGCAACCGCCGACCAGGTTCACCAGGCCGGCTTCGGCGAAATCGGCGATGTAACCGGCTTGACGCTCCGGAGACTCGTCGTACTCGCCGAAGGCGTTGGGCAGGCCGGCGTTCGGGTAGCAGGAGACGAAGGTGTCCGCGATCCGTGCCACCTCGGCGATGTAGGGCCTCATCTCCGGCGCACCCAGGGCGCAGTTGAGGCCTACTGCGAGCGGCTTTGCGTGCCTGATCGAGTTCCAGAACGCTTCGGTGACCTGACCGGACAATGTCCGTCCGGAAGCGTCGGTGATGGTGCCGGAGATGATGATCGGCCAGCGCCGTCCGCGGTCCTCGAACAGGGTCTCGACGGCGAACACCGCCGCCTTGGCGTTGAGCGAGTCGAAGATCGTCTCGATGATGATGATGTCGGCGCCACCGTCGACCAGGCCGTTGGCGGCTTCGAGGTACGCGGCGACCAGTTGGTCGTAGGAGACGTTGCGGGCCCCGGGGTCGTTGACGTCCGGGGAGATCGATGCGGTCCGCGTCGTCGGTCCGAGCGCGCCCGCGACGTAGCGGGGCTTCTCCGGAGTGCTGTACTCATCGGCGGCCTTGCGGGCCAGCGCGGCGCCGGTGTAGTTGAGCTCGTAGCTCAGTTCCTGCATGTCGTAGTCGGCGAGTGAGACCGCGTTCGCGTTGAACGTGTTGGTCTCCAGAATGTCGGCGCCCGCCTCGAGGTACTCACGGTGGATCCCCTCGATGATGTGCGGCTGCGTCAGGCTGAGCAGGTCATTGTTTCCGACCAGATCGCTCGGCCAGTCCTTGAACCGCTCACCCCGATAGCCGGCCTCGTCCGGGCGGTCCCGCTGGATCGCCGTGCCCATCGCGCCGTCGATCACCACGATCCGCTGGCTTAGCGCGGCCGTCAGCTCATCGGTGCAGTCGGGGCGGATGTTCGGCACGAAGGTGTCGGTGTCAGAGGCACTCACATACGTTCCTTCCATAGCGGAAGGCGTCCTTAACTCTGCCGAGCGTGGCGGATGCCGGGTTAACCGGAAATCCGTTGCAACGCCTCTCGACCAAAAAAGTCTACGTCGTCACCCGACACCTGGACGCCCAGATCGACTCGACCCGCTCGCCGAACGCGGCATCCTTGGGCGCCAGCCAGCGAATCTAGTCGGCAATCTCGTAGTTACCACGGTAAACGAGATTCCAACCAGACCTATTTCACATCCTGCCGCCGTCACACAAAAAATTTAGGCGGGCTATGGATCTGCGGGTTTCGGGCAGCCCAGCGAGATTGCCACCACGGTTGCCAGCAGGACTTCAGGCACGACCGCTGCGGCGAAGTCGACGATGGTGACGCTTCCGGCACAGCCACACCCGCATTGGCGCCGCTTCACCACGCCGTAGGCTTACTGGGTGACTTTGCCGGATCGCGGGCCGGGTGACGACGACATGCTGCCCCAGCTGCACAACACCGTCGTCGTCGCGGCTTTCGAGGGCTGGAATGACGCCGGCGATGCGGCCAGTGACGCGGTGACCCACCTGGCGGCGATCTGGGACGCACTGCCGATCGTCGAGATCGACGACGAGGCGTACTACGACTACCAGGTCAATCGCCCGGTCATCCGTCAGGTCGACGGCGTCACCCGGGAGCTGGAGTGGCCGGCGATGCGCATCTCGCACTGCCGACCGCCGGACAGCGACCGCGACGTGGTGTTGATGCACGGCGTGGAGCCGAACATGCGCTGGCGTACCTTCTGCGACGAGCTGCTGGCGGTCATCGACAAGCTCAACGTCGACACCGTCGTCATACTCGGGGCGCTGCTGGCCGACACGCCGCACACGCGGCCGGTGCCGGTCTCCGGCGCGGCCTACTCCTCGGACTCCGCGCGCATGTTCGGACTGGAAGAGACCAGGTACGAGGGCCCGACGGGCATCGCCGGGGTGTTCCAGTACGCCTGCGTGGCCGCCGGCATCCCCGCGGTGACGTTCTGGGCGGCGGTGCCGCACTACGTCTCGCACCCGCCCAACCCGAAGGCGACCGTGGCGCTGTTGCGGCGCGTCGAAGAAGTGCTCGATGTGGAAGTGCCGCTGGGCGATCTGCCGACCCAGGCCGAGGCGTGGGAGCAGGAGATCACCGAGATGGCCGCCGACGACGAGGAGCTGGCCGAGTACGTGCAGTCCCTCGAGCAGCACGGCGACGCCGCGGTGGACGTCAACGAGGCGCTCGGCAAGATCGACGGCGACGCGCTGGCCGCGGAGTTCGAGCGTTATCTGCGGCGCCGCCGGCCCGGGTTCGGGCTCTGACCCAGGCACCCGGCCGGGCGACCGGTATACGCGGCATTTTGCGGACTTTCGGGACTAGGGAAGCTCCTCCGAGCCGGTGCGCAACATGGCGACCACGGGTGACGGAGGGCCGACCATGGCTGCGGTGATCCGCCGGTTAACCGATCGAAGCCATCCCAGCCGCAACATGGTGCGGCGTTTCCACAGCTGAAAAGGCGACGACGGCAGGTATCGGTTGGCCGCGTCGCGGGCCGCTTTCTGCGTGTACTCGATCTCCGGGCGCCAGAGCTGTTCGTAGAAGTCCAGCGCCCGGTCCACCGATGACGTGCGGCGGAACTGCTCGGCCAGTACATAGGCGGCGCCGACGGCCAGCGAGGCACCCTGACCGGCCAGCAACGACACCGCTGAGCAGGCATCACCGATCAGCACCACCCGGTTTTTGCGCCACTGCGGCATGACGACCTGGGCGACCTCGTCGTAGTAGATCTGCTGCGGGGGTGGGCAGCGCTGCAATGCCTCGGGCACCACCCAGCCCATGTCCGCGTAGGTGTCCCGTATTGCCGCCCGGGTGTCCGCGGGCAGTTGCCGATCCGGCGCGCGGTGCACGGCGAAAACGGCCACCTTCCCGTTGCGCAACGCGAAGAAGCCGATCTGCCGATCCATGGTGTCAGTCAGGGCGACGTCGTCGCCGGCCGCCTCGCGGATGGCGGGAGCGTCGAAAACGAAAGCAGCGGTGTGGAATCCGAGGTAGCGGACGTAGTCCGCTTCGTCGCCGAACACCAGAGAACGCACGGTCGAGTGGATTCCGTCGGCGCCTATCAGCAGATCGGCCTCCAGCGTTTCCCCGCCGTCCAGCGTCACGGTGACAACGTCGCTGTGATCATCGACGCCGGTGACCGTGGCTCCGTACCGCAACTCGACGTCGTCGGGCAGGTTGTCCCGCAGGATCTTTTCCAGGTCGGGGCGCATCACGCTGACCAGGCGGCCGCGCAGTGCCCGGTCGATCTTGACGTATGACACGGCGGCGCGGCGCCGACCCTGTTCGTCGACCAGGCCGGCCTCGTCGAAGTTGTATCCGGCATCCCGGATGGCCGGCAGCACGCCGATCGCCTCGGCCGCATCAAAGCCGGCCCCGAAGAAGTCGATCAGGTAGCCGTGGGCGCGGGGACCGGAGGCGCGTTCCAGCAGCACCACCTCGGCGCCGAGGGAGGACATGCGTTCCGCGGTGGCCAGCCCGGCGATGCCCGCGCCGCAAACGACGACTTTCACGCTCGGCTGCTACTTCTCCAGCTCCTGGGTGTACGCGCTGGTGGAGCGGCCGAGCGCGAGAACCTGGGCGTCCATCTTGGGCATGATCTCGGCCGCGGTCTTGAGCACCGCGGACTCGCCAAGCCTGGTCGACAGGACCGGCTTGATCCAGCGCATCACCGCCACCCAACCTGGGCAGTACACCCGCGTCTTGCGTCCCTCGATGCCCTTGACGAACGCAGCCGCGCACTTGTTGACCGAGGTGGTCCGGTTCAGCGGCGGAGGCAGTTTGGAGAGCAGCTCGCTGAAGGCCGGCAGGTCGCTCTTGGTGTCGCGCACCAAGGCGGTGTCGATCCAGGCCATGTGGGCCGACCCGACGCTGACACCCAGATGGGCCACCTCCAGCCGCAGCGCGTTGGCCAGATGTTCGTTGCCCGCCTTGGACATGTCGTAGGGCACCATTCCCGGAGCGGCGGCGTAGGCGGCCAGCGAAGAGACGATCAGCACGTAGCCGCGCCGGTCGATGATCGAGGGCAGCGTGGCGCGCACGGTATAGAAGACGCCCATCAAGTTGACATCGATGACCCGCTTGGCCGCCTCGGGATCGACGGTGAGCACCGAGCCGTAGCTGGCGATGCCGGCGTTGGCGACCACCACGTCGATGCCGCCGAACTTCTCGACGGCCTGGTCCGCGGCGGCCTGCATGGCTTTCAGGTCACGCACGTCGGCGACGACGGTCAGCACCCGTCCGTCTCCGCCGAGTTCGGCTGCGATCGACTTGAGCTCGGCTTCGCCGAGGTCGGTCAGGACGAGCTTGGCGCCCTTGTTATGCAGCCTGCGGGCGACCTCGGCGCCGATACCGCGCCCGGCGCCGGTGATGAAAATGACCTTGTCCTGCACCGATGTCATGGCGCAAAAGGTACCACCGCAGGCTTACAGGCCGATTCCCAGCAGCGCATCGACGGCGGTGGCCACCAACCCGGGCGCCGTCTCGTCGTGGCCGCCGTATTCCAGCGCGTCCGTCGTCCAACCATCAAGCGCAGCAATCGCTTTCGGCGTGTCGAGGTCGTCGGCCAGGTAGCGGCGGACCCGGGCCAGCACGTCGGTGGCGTCGGGTGCGGCCGGCAGCGAGGTCGCGGTACGCCAGCGGTCCAGGCGGGTGTGCGCCTCGTCGAGCACCTGCCGGCTCCAGAACCGGTCAGCCCGGTAATGCCCGGCGAGCAGACCCAGCCGCACCGCCGACGGGTCGACGCCCTGGGAGCGCAACTGCGATACCAGCACCAGGTTGCCCCGGCTCTTGGACATCTTGTGCCCTTCCCAGCCGATCATCCCGGCGTGCACGTAGTGGCGGGCGAATCTGCGCTCGCCACTGACACATTCGGCATGGGCGGCGGTGAACTCGTGGTGCGGGAAGATCAGGTCGCTGCCGCCGCCCTGGATGTCGACTTCGCTGCCGATCCGGCTGAGCGCGATGGCGGCGCATTCGACGTGCCAGCCCGGGCGACCGGCTCCGAACGGGGACGGCCAGCTGGGCTCCCCGGGCCGGTTGACGCGCCACAGCAGCGCGTCGAGTCCGTCGGTCTTGCCGGGCCGGTGCGGATCACCACCACGCTGTTCGAACAGGTCCAGCATGGTTTCGCGGTCGTAGCCCGATTCGTAGCCGAACTGCAGGGTGGCGTCGGCCCGGTAGTAGACGTCCGGGTATTCGCCGTCGACGACGTAGGCCGCCCCGGAGGCGACCATCTTTTCGACGAGCTCCACCATTTCCGGGATCGCCTCGGTCGCCCCGACGTACTCGTGCGGCGGCAGCACCCGCAGCGCCGTCATGTCCTCGCGGAACAGCGCGACTTCCCGGTCGGCCAGTTCGCGCCAGTCGATTCCGTCGCGGTCGGCACGTTCGAACAGCGGATCGTCGACGTCGGTGACGTTCTGCACGTATTGCACGTCATGGCCGAGATCCAGCCACAGGCGGTGGATGAGGTCGAAGGTCAGGTAGGTGGCGGCGTGGCCGAGATGCGTTGCGTCGTACGGTGTGATGCCGCAGACGTACATCGTGGCCTGGCGGCCGGGGGTAACGGGACGGATCTGCCGGTCGGCGGTGTCGTAGAGCCGCAATTCGGGGCCGCGTCCGGGTAACGCCGGGACCGGCGGAGAAGACCACGACCGCATGCGTCGACTTTAGGCCCGGTGACGATGCGGCCCGCGCAGCGGGGCGCGGTGGGGGTCCCCCAGCCGCGAAGCGGCGAGGGGGCGAGGCGGGCAATCAAGCCGGGCGAGACGACGGGCTAGCCATCCTGACGCGCCGTCTCCCGGATGAGCTGGGCGCGAGAAGCAAGGCCCAGTTTGGCGTAGACGTGTGTCAGATGGGTCTGCACCGTTCGCGGCGAGATGAACATCCGTTCCGCGATGTCGTTATTGGTCAGTCCCTCGTTCACGAGCCGGACCACCTCGCGCTCAGTCCTGGTCAGCGACGCCCACCCCGTGGTCGGGCGTTTTCGCCCGCCCCGGCCCCGGACTGCGTACGAGATCACCTCGGCGGTCGGGGAATTGACGCCCGCAGCCCAAGCGGCATCGAAGTGCGGCTCACCCATCAACGTTCGAATCTCGGCGAGAATAGATTCGTGGTCGGCACGGCGCAACGGGAAGCTGTTTTCGCCGGTTCGCCGACGCAGGGCATGCGCCGCAGCGAACATGCGCGTCGCGTCCCGGTAATTGCCGCCATCTGCACTGCACTCGGCTTTGCATTCGAGCACGTGGGCAATCCCTAACATCGCCTCACTTTCCGCGCCGTAGGCCAATGCCTCGTCGACGTCGCGTCCGACTTGTTCGAAATCACCTTCCGACCGCGCGACGACGGCACGAGTGGCCAACGCCTGCAGCCGGTGCCAGCCCGCGGTCGTCGCAACCGCCTTGTCCGCCCACCATCGTGCGGCCGACAGGTCACCGGCGAGGTAGGCGACCTGCGCGATCGGCACAACGTTGATCGGTCCCTGCCCGCTGCTGCCGATGCGCTGCTGGACCAAATCGACCGCGTCCTGTGCGGTCGCGACATCACCCGCAGCAATGGCGGCGACGGCCAGGGCCACACCGGCCGCGCTCTCGGACAGGCCCCCGAGCTCAGCCGCGGCGGTGACCGCGTCACGAGCGGCTGCACAAGCTGCGCGGTCATCACCCTGGTAGGCAAGTGCATGAGCCAGTCCCATCAAGCTCAGCACCACATACATCTTGTCCTGGGCGATCTCGGCCTCGACCCGCACTTCTCGCAGCTGCGCGGCAGCCTGGTCCAGCTGCCCGCGCATGATCATCGACCAGGCGAGCCACGTCCGGCAGCGGCGCGACTCGACCCGGTCTCCGATCTCGTCGGCCAGTTGGCTGCCTTCTTCGGCGGCGATCCCCGCTTCCTTCGGATCTCCCGCCATGACCGCTCCGTAAGCCTGCACCGTGAGGCAGCGGGCAAGTATTCGGCGGTCGTCCATGGTCCGTGCGATCGCGGTAGCTTCGGCAAAATACGGCTGAGCGATCTGCGTCTGGTGGGCGGTGTTGTAGCCACAAGCGGTGAGCGCATTCGCCAGTAGGGCCGGGTCATCGAGGTCGCGAGCGATCGCCAGGGCCTGCTGCGCCTGCGCCAGGCTGTCGTGGCCGCTGGTGTAGGCGGTCAGCACAGACTTGTCGGCCAGCGCCCGGGCCCGCACCGACAGCGCCCGGTCCGGATCGTCGTCGCCTTTTTCGAGGATGGCGTCGAACCAGGCACGTCCCTCGTCGGCGCGACCACGCCCGCGCCACAGCGGTTGCAGCGAGGAGGCCAATCGCAGCGCCGACTCGACGTCGGACGTTTCCCGGCTCCACGTGAATGCCGCACGGAGATTGTCGATTTCGGCGTCAGCCCACTCGATGAGGCGCTCGTCGTCGCGGAGTCCGGGCTCCGGTGACACCGTTGCCAGCGTGGTGAAGTGGTCGCGGTGACATTCGCGCAGCATGTTCGTCTCGCCGGATTCGCCCAACTTCTCCGCGGCGTATTGCCGCACCGTTTCCAGGAGCCGATAGCGGGTTTGTCGCCTACTGTGATCCGCGAGCACCAGCGACTTGTCGACGAGCAGAATCAGGAGTTCCAAGACCTGGTCGCGCGGCAGTTCGGTTCCCGATGCGACCGCCTGGACGGCGCCGAGATCGAAGCCGCCGTGAAACACCGACAGGCGGCGAAACAGGATTCGTTCCCGCTCCGTCAGCAACTCGTGCGACCAATCCACGGACGCGCGCAACGTCTGGTGGCGGCCTACGATCGCGCGGGCGCTGCCGGTGATCAGCCGGAAGCGATCGTGCAACGTGTCCAGTATCTCGGCCAGCGATAACGCCCGTACCCGGGCCGCTGCCAGCTCCAGGGCCAGTGGTATGCCGTCGAGGCGGCGGCAGATCTCGGCCAGACTATCGGCATCTTCAGCGGTCACCGTGAACCCCGCGCGAGCCTCAGCGGCACGGTGGGTGAACAGTTCGACCGCTTCGTCGCCCAGCGCGAGCGACGGCACCCTCCAGCTGACTTCGCCGGCTGCGCCCAGCGGTTGGCGGCTGGTCGTGAGCACCCTCGATCTGCCTCCCGCGGCCGCGAGCGCGGCGATCAGCGATGCGCTGGCGTCCAGCAGGTGCTCGCAGTTATCCAAAATCACGAGCGCACAGCGCTCGCCGATGAATTGAGCCAATATCGCAGTCGTGGTCGAGCTGTCCGGCGCGTCGGGTAGTCCCAGTGCGCGCGCCATCACCATCGGCACCATGCCCGGCTCGCTGACCGGCGCCAAGTTCACGAACCAAACCCCGTCGCCGAACTCGTCGGCCACCTGTGCGGCTACCTCGATCGCGAGCCGGGTCTTTCCCACTCCGCCCGCGCCCGTCAACGTCACCAGGCGGTGGGTCTGCAGCAAGCGCCTCACCTCGGCAAGCTCAGCGGTACGACCCACGAAGCTGCTCGTTTGAACTGGAAGTTGCCGAGGCATGCGCGGATTCGATGCGACGCGGGGTGGGGCGCCGTCGGCGAGTTCGGGGTGGCACAGCCGCACCACCCGCTCTGGCCTGGCAGAGTCCACGAGCGGGTGAGCGCCCAAATCGCTCAGCCACGCCGCGTCAGGTAGTCGATCCTGCACCAACGCCGCGGTGGCTGCGGATATCAGCACCTGGCCATCACCGGCGAGGTCGCGCAGCCGCGCAGCGACCCGCAGGGTCGGCGCGGCGTATTCACCTGCGTCGCAACGATGAACCTCGCCGGTGTGTATCCCGATGCGAACCTGAAGTTTGGCCGAAGCGCCCAAGCGCAGAGCGGCTGCCACTGCATCACTGGCGCGGGTGAAGGCCGCCACCGAAACGGCAGTCAGGGCCGGCTCCACGTCCGGGTCGGGCAGCTGCACACCATCGTGGTCAGCGAAGGCCTCAGCAAAGATACGGCTGGCCCGTTGGGAAGCAATGTGGTCAGCCGACAGCACGGTCACCGTTCCGGTCGGCCTAAGCCCACTCACACCGCTCCACCTCGTCAGAGCCGAGTCCACGTCTCGCTCGTGCGCGCCGACTCAGGACGGTCGGCGTGGCTAGCACCTTCCGAATCCGCCACCGCGCACGGCTGGTTACCGCTTTCCGTTTGTCTTCAGCCGGAAACCTACGCGGTTTTGCCGATGATGTCTGTGGGCGCGGTGCAGGATCATCGACTCGCACCGCGACCACAGGAGGACCGATGACGACCGACATCACTCGTCGCTCAGATCGAGCGGGCGTCGCAGACCGGAAGCAGCGTCACGAACCCGACGAGGTGGTCGTCGCCTGCCCGGCCACCGGGGAAGCGGTCGGCAGCGTCTCGGTGACGACGCCGCATCAGGTACGGGCGACGGCGGCACGGCTGCGAGACGCCCAGCCCGCCTGGCGACATCTCGGTGTCGGGGGCCGCGCCCACTGGCTGGGCAGGTGGCGCGACTGGATGTTGGACCACCGTGACCAGGTGCTGACGCTGCTGCAACTGGAAACGGGTAAGTCGTGGGCGGATGCCGGCGTCGAGATCGCCGCCGTGCAGATCATCAACTACTGGATCGACAACGCCGACGCCTTCCTGGCAGAACGGGCGGTGCGACCCTACGGCGCGGCCAACGCGGCCAAGAAGCTGACGATCGCCTACGAGCCGTACCCACTCGTCGGGGTGATCACCCCGTGGAACGGTCCGCTTTCGGTGCCGCTTCTTGACGTCCCAGCGGCATTGATGGCGGGTTGCGCCGTGCTGTCCAAGCCCTCAGAGTTCGCGCCGCTCGCCTGGCATTTGGTCGTCGACGGCTGGAAAGAAATCGGAGCCCCGGACGTGCTCGACGTGGCGTTCGGCTACGGCGAAACCGGTGCGGCCCTGGTTGACGTGGTCGATTACGTCATGTTCACCGGCTCGGTCAACACCGGCCGCCGCATCGCTGTGAGCGCCGCGCAGCGGTTGATCCCATGTGACTTGGAGCTTGGCGGCAAGGACGCGATGATCGTCTGCGCCGATGCCGACATCGACCGAGCGGTCGACGGCGCGGTCTGGGGCGGCTTCGCCTACTCCGGTCAGGTCTGCATCTCGGTTGAGCGGGTCTACGTCGAGGCGCCGGTCTACGACGAGTTCGTGCAGAAGCTGGTGGTCAGGACAGCGCAGCTGCGCCAGGGTATGGACGCCGCGCACGACTACTCCTGCGAGATCGGCGCCATGACCAACGCACAGCAGCTCGCCATCGTGACCCGCCATGTCGACGATGCCGTCAGCAAGGGAGCCAAGGTGCTCATCGGCGGCAAGTCGGCCGGTGGGCCCGGCCTCTTCTACGAGCCGACCGTGCTCGTCGACGTCGATCACACGATGGATTGCATGCGTGAGGAGACTTTCGGCCCGACCCTGCCGGTCATGAAAGTGCGTGACGCTGCCGAGGCCATAGCGAAAGCCAACGACTCGAATTTCGGCTTGTCGGGCAGCGTGTGGACCCGCGACAGACACAAAGCCAATGCACTTGCCCGGCAATGGAATACCGGGACGGTGAACATCAACAACGTGATCACCGGCCTGTTGCAGTTCGGTGTCCCAATGGCCGGGTGGCACGAATCCGGACTCGGCTCGCGCTCGGGCGGCGCCGAGGGGATCCGCAAGTACTGCCGCACCAAGAGCATCGTCGCCGACCGCGTCGCCATGAAAAAGGAGCTGCTGTGGTATCCCTACAGCCCCAGGAAGGGCCGCGCGGTCGAAAAAATCGTCAGAGCACTGTCGGCGAAAGACTGGCGGCGCAGATTCGGCCGCTGAGCATCACCACCAGGACTGACGGATGGCGTCCAACAGGATCGGCGCCAGCTCGGCGCGGCACATCACGAAGTCGGGCAGGTACGGGTCGAGCTGGTTGTACATCATCGGCGACCCGTCCAGACGCGACACGTGCATCCCCGCGGCCTGCACCACGCCGGCCGGCGCGGCCGAATCCCATTCCCACTGGCCCCCGGCGTGCAGGTAGGCGTCGGCGACGCCGTCGATGATCGCCATGGCCTTCGCGCCCGCCGAGCCGATGCGCACCAGTTCGATGTCGAGGATCTGCCGGATGCGGTACAGGATCGCCGGCGGACGGTTGGCGCTGACCGCGATCCGGATGGGGCTGCCGTTGGGCGCGGCCGGCTTCACCAGGGAGGTCACCGTATCGCTGCGGTAGACGATGTTGCCCCGAGCCGGCAGTGACACCGCCGCATCGGTGATCTGCCGTGCGCCGGCGGCAGGGCCCTCCATGAGGCCGCTCCGGGGACGCTGCCACAGCGCGATATGTACCGCCCAGTCGTCGCGCCCGCGGGTGGAGAACTCGCGGGTGCCGTCCAGCGGGTCGACGATCCACACCCGGTCGGACTTGAGCCGGACCAGATCGTCGTGCGCCTCCTCGCTGAGCACCGCGTCTCCTGGCCGCTCGGCCTGCAGCCGGCGCAGGATCAGGGCGTTCGCCAGGCGGTCTCCGGCGTCGCCCAGTTCCCACGGGTAGTCGAAGCCGACCTCGTCGCGCACTTTGAGCAGCAACTCCCCTGCCTCGGCGGCGAGGTCGGCGGCCAGCGCGGCATCGGTCAGGTCACGCGCGGCCGGGTTCACCGCCCCAGTATCGCCGACGGCGGACGCCGGCTCAGAACGCCGGCCAGGGAATGGGGCGACTGCGGTTGGGTCCGGGCATCACCGGGTCCTCGAGCAACGCCTGGGTACGACGAATCAGCGCCGCGATCTCAGCGCTCGTGATCAGGCCTCTGAGCTCGGCGGCCAACGGGCCGCGCAGGGCGGCGGCCAGCTCGGCCACCGGCTCCATGGTGGAGTCGTCGATGGGCTTGCCCGCCCACCCCCACAGCACGGTGCGCAGTTTGTCCTGGACGTGCAGGCTGACCCCGTGGTCGACCCCGTAGACGTTGCCGTCGAGACCGTAGAGGATGTGCCCACCCTTACGGTCGGCGTTGTTGACGAGGATGTCGAACACCGCCATCCGGCGCAGCCGGCCGTCGTCGGCGTGCATCAGGACGACCTCGTCGCCGGCGTAGTCGTAGGCGCGCAGCACCGGCAGGTAGCCGGGCTGGGGTTTGCCGGTCGGGAACAGATCGACCAGGTCGGGACCTGGCCGCGGATCGGAGTCCGCGGCGTCACCCGGTTGCTGCACCCACAGCTGCAACATGCCCGGACCCGCCGGTCCGTCGCGAATGATGGTGTGCGGCACGATGTTCCAGCCAAGTTGCCGCGACACCAGATACGCCGCGAGTTCACGGCCGGCCAGCGTACCGTCGGGAAAGTCCCACAGTGGTTGCTCGCCGGAGACGGGTTTGTAGACACAGTGCACGCTCTGGGAGCCCAGCGCTGCCTCGCACAGGAAGGTGGCGTTGCTCGCCGAACGGATCCGCCCCAGGACAGTCAGCTCGCCGTCGCGCAGCGCCTCGTGTCGGTCATTCCTCGACGTCATCGCTGGACCCGAAGAGCGCCTCGCGCCGATAGCCGTTGGTGCGTGCGCAGATGTGCCCTTCGGGATCCAGCGGTTCCTCGCACAACGGGCAGGGCGGGCGGCCGGCCGAGATGACGCGGTTGGACCGGGTGGCGAACTGTCGTGCCGACTCCGGAGTCAGGAACACCCGCACCGCGTCGGGGCCCTCGTCGGTGTCGTCGAGCACCACCGAGGCGTCGAACTCCGCATCGGTGACGGCCAGGAGTTCCACGACCACCGTCTGAGCCTCCGAATCCCAGCCGAGCCCCATTGTCCCGACCCGGAATTCGGCGTCGACGGGCATGATCAGCGGACTGAGGTCATCGACCTCGGTGGGCTCCGGCGGCACCGGGGTGCCGAATCGGCGGTTCACTTCGAGCAGCAGCGCGCCGATACGTTCGGCCAGGACCGCGACCTGCTGCTTCTCCAGGACCACCGAGACGACCCGGGCGTCGTGCACCGCCTGGATGTAGAAGGTGCGATTTCCGGGCTGCCCGACGGTCCCGGCCACGAAGCGGTCGGGTGTACGGAATACGTGGATTGCGCGGGCCATGGCACTTCCAAAATACCGTGCAGCTGACCCCGGCGTACTACTCGTACTCCGTTGGCCGCCCCGCGAAGGTGCGCGGAAGTACGGAATCTTCGGCGTGTCGGCGTGCCGGAGTGCACGTTCGCGCCGAAAGCCTCAGTCGGTCGACCCGCCGACCACTGCGTCGCCGGACGACTGCTCCTTGGCCTCGGGCGGCGCGGGTGCGGGTGCGGCGCGCAGGCCGGCCGACAGCCGCGAACCGGTGTGGTTGACGTGCAGCACAAATGGTCGCAACGGGGTGTAACGGATCACACTCACCGAGGCGGGGTCGGCGTTGACTCGCTGGAAGCTGTCCAGGTGCATGCCGTACGCATCGGCGATCAACGACTTGATCACGTCGCCGTGGGTGCAGGCCACCCACAGCACGTCGCCGCCGAACTCCTCGCTCAGTCGCCGATCGTGCTCGCGAACCACCGCCACGGCGCGGGCCTGAACCTGCGCCAGGCCCTCACCGCCGGGAAACACCGCGGCGCTCGGGTGTGCCTGCACCACCCGCCACAGCGGCTCGCTGACCAACTCGCTGAGCTTGCGGCCGGTCCATTCGCCGTAGTCGACCTCGGCGAGCTGATCCTCGATTACGGGCTCGATACACAGCGCCTGCGCCAGGGGTTCGACGGTGCGACGGCACCGCAACAGCGGCGAGGACACCACCGCGCGGATGGGCAGGTCACCGATCCGGTCGATCAGGCCGGCGGCCTGCTCGCGACCTTTGTCATCGAGGTCGACACCTTCGGACCGGCCGGCCAGTGTGCCTGCGGTGTTGGAGGTGGACCGGCCGTGACGCAACAGCAGGACGGTCATGTCGCCGCGACCGTCCCCGTCGCCAGCAGGATCAGTACCGCGCTGCCGACGATGACGCGGTACCCGACGAACCAGAACATGTTGTGCCGGACCAGGAAACGCAGGAACCACGTCACCGCCGCCAAGCCGATGACGAACGCGATCAGGATGGATACCAGCAGTTGCGGGCCGGTGGCGCTCATCCCTTCGGTGACCGGCTTGAACGCGTCCGGCAGGGAGAACAACCCCGAGGCGAACACCGCCGGGATGGCCAGCAGGAAACCGAAGCGAGCGGCCAGTTCGCGTTCCAGTCCGAGAAACAGCCCCGCGCTGATCGTCGAACCCGAGCGCGACACCCCCGGCACCAGCGCCAGGCACTGGGCGCTGCCGACGACGACGGCGTCGCGCCAGTTCAGCTGCTCGATGTCGCGGTTGCGGCGCCCGACGTACTCGGCGAGCGCGATCACCGCCGAGAACACCACCATCGCGGTGGCGACCACCCACAGGTTGCGCACCTCGGAACGGATGACCTCCTTGAAGAGCAGCCCCAGCACACAAATGGGAATGGTGCCGATGATGACGTACCAGCCGAGCCGGTAGTCGGCGTCGCGGTGCGACTTGACGAACAGGCCGTTGAACCAGGCGCGCAGAATGCGCACGATGTCGCGCGCGAAGTAGACCAGGACCGCGGCCTCGGTGCCGAGTTGGCTCACCGCGGTGAACGACGCGCCGGCGTCCGCGCTGAAGAAAATCCTCGACACGATGTTCAGGTGCCCGGAGGAGGAAACCGGCAGAAACTCGGTCAGACCCTGCACCACGGACAAGACGACGACTTGCCCCCAGGACATCGGTGCTACCGCAGACACGACGACGACCGTACCCCGTCGGACTGCGGGGCGGCCGGGCCGCGCTGGCGCTAGCGCGAGACGGGCACCGCGCGGGCCACCGCGTCGCGCACCGCAGCAGCTAGGCTGCGCTCATCGGTCAGGTCGATGTCGCGAACGCCGCGAACAGCGCGCGCGACGACGTCTTCGGCCTGGGGAACCGGCGCCACCAGGCGCGGCCGGTAAATTTCTACGACGAGTGACCGGTGTTCGATGTGAAAGGAAAAAGTGCGCCCATCTCCGACGTGTCCATAACCGCTGGCGAAAATGCCGGGAGTCATGTCCTCGACAGCAAACTCCTGGTCTGCGGTAGGCCGGTCATCGGTGACGGTCATGCGGTGAGAATACCTCCGCTGCACCGGTTTACACGGCGAACATGGCGAAATTGAGCGCGATAACGTTCCTTAGAGTTTGATATGCGTCTGCAAGATACGGGAGAAAAGAGTTGCTGACAGCACGCCTGACTGCGCTTCACAAGCGCCTTGTCGTAGTTGTGAGTTTGCTCGTCCTGGCAGCGCCCGTCTCGGGGTGTTCATCGAACCCGCTCGAGTCCGCACCGCCCACGATCGAACCCGCCCAGCCGGCGGTCTCGCCTCCCGCCCAGAACCCCGCGGGCATGGTGCGGCCGCTGGGGGGTCGCCCGCAGAGCGCACTGTTCGACACCGGCTCCCGGCAACTGGTGGTCCTGTCCCCTGCCGTCGACGCTGCGGGACCGGCGAGCATCGCCGTGCTGGGTGCGCAGGGTGCGGCGCGGGTGATCACCCTGCCGGGGCCTGCCACCGCAGTGACCGGCGACGGGCAGGGCACGGTCTACGTGGCGGGGCGCGGCGGCTACGTCACGGTCAATCTGGCCACCGGCCAGAGCACCGGGACGACGGTCTCCGGCGGTCAGGACTTCACCGCCATCGCGCGCCGCGCCGACGGCAGGCTGGTTTTGGGCAGTGCGGACGGGGCGGTGTACTCGCTGGCCCCCGACGGGACGGTGGCCAACCGCAACAAGATCTTTGCGCGCGTGGATGCCCTTGCGGCCCAGGGAAATACAACGGTGGTGCTGGATCGCGGGCAGACTTCGGTGACCACTATCGGCGCCGACGGCCGCGCCGCGCAGTCGTTGCGGGCCGGCGAAGGCGCCACCACCCTGGCCGCCGACCCCCAGGGCAGGGTTCTGGTCGCCGACACCCGTGGGGGCCAACTGCTGGTGTACGGGGTCGACCCACTGATCCTGCGCCAGGCTTTTCCGGTACGGCAGGCGCCCTACGGCCTGGCGGGGTCCCGTGAACTGGCCTGGGTGTCCCAAACGGCAACCAACACCGTCATTGGTTACGATCTGAGCACCGGAATACCCGTGGAAAAGGTGCGTTACCCAACCGTGCAGCAACCGAACTCCCTGGCCTTCGACGAGGCGTCGGACACCCTGTACGTGGTGTCGGGGTCGGGTGCGGGGGTGCAGACCATCGAGCATGCGGGAGGCAGGCCGTGAACCCGGGGCCCGCGCCACAGTGGAGCCGGCTGCCGGCGGGCTGGGAAGCCGACATGTCCGACGAGTACGAGTGGGTGCCGCTGCGGCTACCGCCGGACGTCACCCGGCTCAGCGCGTCCACCAGGCTGTCCATCGAGGCCGAGTACCGCGGCTGGGAGTTGACCAGGGTCCGGCTCTATACCGATGGAAGCAGGCGAGTATTGTTGCGCCGCAAGAAGACTCGCATGGAGAACCGGTTGTCTGAGCAGCCGGGATCGTGACGTCGATGTACGGGCTGCTGCGCAGCCTGCTGTTCGCGGTGCCGGCTGAGCGCGCCCACACCCTGGTCTTCGCGGGGTTGCGCGGCGCCACTGCGGCGGGGCCGGTGCGCCGCCGGATGGGCAGGTGGCTGGGACCGACGGACCCGGTGCTGGCCAGCACGGTGTTCGGCGTGCGCTTCCCCGGACCACTGGGGCTGGCCGCCGGCTTCGACAAAGACGGAATCGGCTTGTCCGTTTGGGGCGCAATGGGTTTCGGGTACGCCGAGATCGGCACCGTGACCGCCTACGCGCAACCGGGCAATCCGGCGCCGCGCTTGTTCCGGCTGCCCGAGGACCGGGCGTTGCTGAACCGGATGGGCTTCAACAATCACGGCGCCGGCGCCCTGGCGGCACGGCTCGCACAGCACGTCCCCGACATCCCCCTGGGCGTCAACATCGGCAAGACCAAGAAGACCCCACCGGAGGACGCGGTAAACGATTACCGTTGGAGCGCAAGGCTATTGGCGCCGCTGGCGTCGTATCTGGTGGTCAACGTCAGTTCGCCGAACACTCCCGGACTGCGCGACCTACAGGCAGTCGAGTCGCTGCGGCCGATCCTGTCCGGCGTCCTGGCCGAAGCGTCCGGCACACCAGTGCTGGTCAAGATCGCCCCGGATCTGTCGGACTCCGACGTCGACGAAATCGCCGACCTGGCCGTCGAACTGGGCCTGGCGGGCATCGTGGCGACCAACACCACCGTCTCGCGCGACGGCTTGCGGACTCCGGGCGTCGACGCGCTGGGCGCCGGCGGAATCTCCGGACCACCGGTGGCCCGTCGCGCCGTGCAGATTCTGCGCCGGCTTCACGACCGGGTCGGCGATCGCCTGGTGCTGATCAGCGTGGGCGGCATCGAGACCGCAGACGACGCCTGGGAGCGCATCACCGCGGGCGCCTCCCTGCTGCAGGGCTACACCGGCTTCATTTACGGCGGAGGCCTGTGGGCCAAAGAGATTCACGACGGAATCGCCCGCCGGTTGCACGAAGGCGGGTTCGCGTCGCTCAGCGAGGCCGTCGGGTCCGCGGTCGGCAACCGGGAGACGCCCCCGGGCTGACTAACCGGCGGGGGCTCCCCCACCGCCGCCGGCCGGGCCCGCGGCGCCGGACGGACCGCCTGCCCCACCCGTGCCCGCGCTGCCGCCGAATCCGCCCTTGCCGCCGGTGGTGCCGACGGCGGGACTTCCGGGGCTTCCGTTGCCCCCGCCGGTGCCGGCACTGCCGAAGGTGTTGCCGAAGCCGCCGGTGCCGCCCTGGCCGCCGCTGCCACCGGTCCCACCCGTGCCGCCGGCCCCGGAGACCGAGTTGGCGCCGGTTCCGCCGATTCCCCCGACTGCGGCATCACCGCCTTTGCCGCCGGCACCGCGGCTGTTCTTGGTGCCGTCGCCGTGCCCGCCGCTGCCGCCGCCGCCGCCGTCACCACCGGTGCCACCGATCCCGCCGTTGCCCGCGGCCCCGCTGCCGGCACCCGACCCGCCGACCCCGCCCACGCCGGCCGAACCCCCTGCTCCCCCGGTGGCGCCGGCGCCGCTGACGCTGCCGTTGCCGCCGGTACCACCAGTGCCACCGGTGCCGCCCTGCCCGCCGGCACCGCCGCCGCCGTCGCCGGCTCCGCCCACGCCACCAGCACCGGCGATACCGCCCGAACCGCCCTTTCCACCCACGGCCCCACCGGCCGAGATGTTGAGGGTGTTGCTGCCGCCGCTGCCACCGGTGCCGCCGTGACCGCCCAGACCACCCAGACCGCCCTGCCCGCCCCGGACACCGCCGATACCCGCGCCACCGTCGCCGCCCTGACCGCCGGCGCCGCCGGCACCGCCCTGATTGCCCGGGGTGGGCGCGGAGCTCGAGACGCCGGCCTGGCCGGTGCCGCCGGTGCCCCCGGCTCCAGCCGGTGCCGCCGGTGCCTCCGCTGCCGGTCACCCCGGCAGCGCCGCCATCGGTTCCGGTCCCCGCGGCGCCGGCGACGCCGCCGGTTCCACCCTTGCCGCCGGCGGCGCCGGTGGTGTTAGCCCCCGTGCCGGTATTGCCACCGCCGGCGCCACCGCTGCCGCCCTGGCCGCCCACCCCGCCCTGACCACCCTGACCACCGCCGAGGCCGTTGGAACCGGCACCTCCGTCGCCACCCTGGCCTCCGGCACCGCCGGCGCCACCCTGACCGCCCGCGGTGGGTGTGGTGTCGGAGACGCCGGTCTGGCCGGTGCCGCCGGTGCCGCCGATTCCCCCCACGCCGCCTTTGCCTCCGCTACCGGTCACCCCGGCAGCGCCGCCGTCGGTTCCCGTGCCCGCGGCGCCGGCGATGCCACCGGTTCCGCCTTTGCCGCCGGTGGCTCCGTTCGCGTTCACTCCGGTGCCGGTGTTGTTGCCGCCGGTGCCGCCGTTACCGCCCTGACCGCCGATGCCGCCCTGGCCACCCTGGCCACCGCCGACGCCGTTGATCCCGGCGCCTCCGTCACCGCCCTGCCCGCCGGCGCCACCCTGGCCACCCTGCACACCGGCCGTCGGCGCACTGCCCGAAGTCCCGGCCTGCCCGGTGCCACCGGCACCGCCGACTCCCCCGACCCCTCCCGTACCGCCCGTGCCGATCCCGCCGGTCGCGCCGCCGTCGGTTCCACGACCCCCAGCACCGGCGACACCGCCGGTACCGCCATGTCCGCCCGCCGCGCCGCTGCCTGCGCTGGTGCCGGTATCGGATCCGCCGGGACCACCGGACCCGCCCTGCCCGCCGATACCTCCCTGGCCGCCCTGACCACCGCCGACGCCGCCGATCCCGGCACCTCCGTCACCGCCCTGCCCGCCGGCGCCACCCTGGCCGCCCTGCGCGCCGGCGGTGGGCGTGCTGCCGGACGTGCCCGCCTGCGCGCTGCCTCCGGCGCCGCCGGTACCCCCGGTGCCGCCTTTTCCGCCGAGACCGTTCGACCCGGCCGCTCCGCCGTCCGTTCCGGAGCCACCCGCTCCTGCGGCACCACCGGTGCCGCCCTGACCACCCGCGGCACCCATCCCGGCTTTGCTCCCGGTGTTAGTGCCGCCGTCACCCCCGCTACCGCCCTGGCCGCCGACTCCACCCTGGCCGCCCTGCCCACCCCCGACTCCGCCGATACCCGCACCGCCGGCACCACCCTGTCCGCCGGCGCCGCCGAGACCGCCTTGCAGGCCGGAAGTGGGAGCGGTCGCGCTGCTGTTCCCCACTGTGCCGGTGCTGCCCACGCCCCCGGTGCCCCCGGTCCCGCCGACACCGCCCCGGCCCGCGCTGCCGGCCGCCACAAGGCCGTTGCCGCCCACACCGGCCGCACCTCCGGCGCCTCCCGTGCCGCCCTGCCCGGCCTGTGCCCCCGCGCCCACCGCGGCGCCGCCGGCTCCGCCCATGCCTCCGGTGCCACCGGTTCCACCCGGGCCGCCGATGCCGATCAGCGCCTGACCGCCGGCTCCGCCGGCGCCCGCCCGACGTGTGCTCTTCCGATCTCAGCTCCGGCGCTGCCCTGATGACCAGCGACGCCCGCGCCACCGGCTCCGCCGTCACCGCCGACGCCGCCGTGACCACCGAACCCGAACACGCCTCCGGTGCCGCCCGCACCGCCGATCCCGCCCGTACCGCCGGTCGTGCCACCCGCACCCGCCGCTCCGGCGCCACCAGTACCACCGGCGCCACCGACGCCGACCAGGGCGGCCGTGCCGCCGTCTCCGCCGGTACCCCCCACCGCGCCGACCCCGCCGGCACCCCCGGCGCCGCCGACACCGAACAACGTCCCAGCCCTGCCGCCACTGCCACCGTGCCCGCCGCTGCCGAGGGGATCCGCACCGCCCGTGCCGCCCTGGCCCCCGTTGCCGAGAAACAGTGCCGAACCGCCCTGGCCGCCGGACCCGCCCGCCCCACCGGTTCCGCCCGCACCACCAGATCCCAGCAGCCAGCCACCGGTGCCCCCGGTGCCGCCGGCCCCGCCCGAGCCGCCAGTTCCGCCGGTGCCACCGCGGCCGATCAACCCGGCCGAACCGCCCGCCCCGCCCGGGGCGTTCACGTCGCTGCTATTGCCGCCCCTGCCGCCATTGCCGATCAAGATGCCGCCGTCCTGCCCGGGCTGCCCGACCGGACCATTGGCCCCGCCTGCGCCGTTACCGATCAATGGCCGTCCGAGCAGCGCCTCCGTCGGCGCATTGATCACGTCAAGCACGGTGTGCAACGGCGCCACGTTCGCCGCTTCGGCCGTGGCGTATGTTCGGCCGCTCGAGCTCAGGGCTCGCGCCAGCTGCTCGTGAGTGTCGGTCAGGTGGGCACTGAGGCGTTGGTAGTCCCGGCCATGGTGGGCGAAGAACGATGCCACGGCGACCGAGACTTCATCGGCGGCGGCGGCCAGGATGCGGGTCGTCGACGCGGCCGCCGCGGCGTTCGCCGAGCGCAGTTCGGAGCCGATTGCCAGCGCATCGGATGCCGCCGCGGCCAACGCTTCTGGACTGACGATCGTGAAGGACATCATTGAATCCCTTGTGGTCGATTGCGTTTCGCCGGCACGTCCGTGCTCCACTGATCACCTTCGACCGATTCGGGCCGCACTACCCTCGGTCGGCTGGTCGATTTGCGGGATGAACTTTCCTCCACCGATTGGGGGAGGATCGGCCGCGCTCTCCCACCACCTCAGGCGCCTCGTCCGGTGTCGATATCAAGTTCAAAGTCGCTGTGCATGAACATATTTCAGTTCCGCTTGCCGCCTCGGCACGAGCCGGTCCGCCGCCGGGTCAGGTGCAGACAAACGCGCCGGGAGCCGTTTGCGGATTGCGCCGGATTCGCCTCGAATTGCGGTGATTCCGCTCGGCGCAGCTGCGGCTTAGGGAGATGTGATGGATTTCGCGAGGTTTCCGCCGGAGCACAATTCCTGGCGGATGTTTGCCGGTCCCGGACCGAGCCCCATCCTGACCGCCGCGGCGGCCTGGCAGGGTCTTGGCGCGGAATTGCGTTCCTGCGCAGTGGCGATGTCCACGCTGACCTCCGGGCTGACCGGGTCATCCTGGCAGGGTGCGGCAGCCGCGGCGATGCTGGACGCGGTGGCGCCCTATGTGGGCTGGCTGAGCGGGGCGGCGGCGGACGCCGAGCAGGCCGCGACTCAAGCCCGGCTGGCGGCAGGCGCTTTCGAGGCCGCACGAGCGGCAACCGTACACCCGCAGATCATTTCGACGAACCGTGCCGCGCTCGTCCGACTCGTGACCTCGAACCCGCTCGGGCTGAACGCGCCGGCGATCGCCGCGATCGAGGCCGAATACGAGCAGATGTGGGCGCAGGACGTGTCCGCGCTGTTCGCCTACCACGGCGAGGCTTCGACCATCGCCGCGGCGCTGAATCCTTTCGCGCCAACGCGTTCGGGAAGTGCGGCCGCGGCCGCCGACCCGCGCTTTGCGAACCTGGGCTTCGCCAACCTGGGCCAGGGCAACATCGGGCGCGCCAACATCGGGAACTTCAACCTGGGATCTGCGAACATCGGCAACGCCAACATCGGCAGCGGAAACGTCGGTGACGGAAACCGTGGCCTGGCAAGCGTCGGCGTCGGCAACTTCGGGCTGGGAAACATCGGTGACCGCAATATCGGGTCCGGCAATGTCGGCGCCGGCAACCGGGGCTGGTGGAATGCCGGCAGCGCCAACGTCGGCTTCGCGAACGCCGGGAATTCCAACATCGGTTTCGCCAACACCGGCAGCAACAACCTGGGCGTCGGGCTCACCGGCGACGGCGAGATCGGCTTCGGTGCAATCAATTCCGGCGCCGGAAATCTCGGGCTGTTCAACTCCGGCACCGGCAACGTCGGCCTGTTCAACTCCGGCACCGGCAACGTCGGCATCGGAAACTCGGGCACCGGGAACTGGGGCATCGCAAATCCGGGTGCCGGCAACACCGGCACCGGAAACACCGGCGGCTACAACACGGGCTTCTTCAACGCGGGCAACGTGAACACCGGGCTGAGCAACACCGGCAACTACAACACCGGGTTGTTCAACGCGGGCAACACCAACACCGGCAGCTACAACTCGGGCGGCTTCAACACCGGCGGCCTGAACTCCGGCAATTACAACACCGGCTACTACAACAGCGGAAACGTCAACACCGGCGCCTTCATCCGCGGCAACTACAGCAACGGCCTCTTCGTCACCGGTGACAACCAGGGCCAGATCAGCGCCCACATCGCGATCGACATCCCGACCATTCCCATCGACATCGCATCGAACAATCCGGTCAACCAGACCCTGGTGGTGGGCGGCCAGGACTGGACCATCCCCGGCTACAAATATCCCCTCACCTACTTCGCCGACGGCGCCTTCTACGTGGGACCCGTCGAGATCTCGTCGTCGACCCTCACGGCCCCGACGGTCACCGTGGTCATCGGCGGCCCGACCACCTCGATCGGCGCCGCTGTCGTCGGCGCCCTGCAGGGCGGGACCATCGAAATCCTCGATATCCCAGCGGCTCCGGGGTTCGGCAACTCGACCACCACCCCATCCTCGGGATTCTTCAACTCCGGCACCGGCGCGGTCTCCGGGTTCGCCAACACCGGCACCGACACCTCCGGCTTCCGCAACCAGGCCACCACCACCGTCTCGGGCTACCGCAACGCCGGAACCCTGCAATCCGGCCTGGCCAACTACGGCACCACCGTCTCCGGCCTCTACAACACCGCCACCGGCCACGTCTCCGGAGCCCTCAACACCGGCACCAACCTCGCCGGCATCCTGCGCGACAGCACCACCGGCACCGCCATCAACGCCGGCCTGGCCAACACCGGCATCTACAACACCGGCTTCGGCAACACCGGAAACCTCAACTGGGGCAACGGCAACCTCGGCGACCACAACCTCGGCAGCGGCAACACCGGCGACCACAACCTCGGCAGCGCCAACACCGGCACCCACAACATCGGCTTCGGCAACACCGGCACCGGCAACATCGGCATCGGCCTGACCGGCACCAACCAACTCGGCCTAGGCCCGCTGACCAACGGCACCAACAACATCGGCCTGTTCAACACCGGCACCAACAACATCGGCTTCTTCAACTCCGGCGACGGCAACTGGGGCATCGCCAACTCCGGCAACCACAACACCGGCATCGCCAACCCCGGTAACACCAACACCGGCCTGTTCAACACCGGCACCAACAACACCGGCATCGCCAACACCGGCAACAACAACACCGGCCTGGCCAACACCGGTGACACCAACACCGGCAACTACAACCCCGGCCACCACAACACCGGACCCGCCAACCCCGGCAACTACAACACCGGCACCGCCAACCCCGGCAACACCAACACCGGCCTGTTCAACACCGGCACCAACAACAACGGACTACTCTGGCGCGCCGACAACCAAGGCCAAACCGGCGCCTACTACGCGATTCACGTCCCCGAGATCGCGTTGAATCTGACCACCACCATTCCGGTGAATGTGCCGGTCAGCGGCAGCTTCACGACCACCGTCTACCACGGCATCACGATCGAAGACATCCCGTTCGGCACCACCGTCGCGCTCGGGCCCATCCCGGTGCTCGAGGGCACCGTCAACTCCCTCACCATTCCGCCCGTGTACGCGACCGGGCCCACCCCGGCGATTCAGATCGGAAACACCGACGGCTCCACCGTGATCGTCATACCGGCCTATGCCAGTCTCGGGCCTGCGGACCTGACACTAATCGACTTCGGCGGCGCTCCGGGATTCGGCAATTCCACGACCAGTCCGTCGTCGGGCTTCTTCAACTCCGGCTCTGGGGCCGCATCGGGTTTTGCCAACGTCGGCGCGGGCAGTTCCGGCTTTCGCAACTTCGCGTCGGGCGACGTATCGGGCTTCCGGAACGTCGG
This sequence comes from Mycobacterium sp. Z3061, assembly GCF_031583025.1. NCBI lineage: Bacteria > Bacillati > Actinomycetota > Actinomycetes > Mycobacteriales > Mycobacteriaceae > Mycobacterium > Mycobacterium pumcae. The sequence goes on from NZ_CP134062.1 coordinate 3,963,461, forward strand.
CTCGTTGTTGTCCGGTGTGGCCAACCTGGGCGACACCATGTCGGGCGTCGTCAACACCGGCGTCGGGTCGCCGGCTGATGTTTCAGGAGTGGCCAACTTCGGCACCGACATCGCCGGCTGGTACCGCGACAACGTCACGGGGACAACGTCATACAACCTGGGCCTGGCCGACGTCGGCTCGCTCAACGCGGGCTTCGGCAATGTCGGCGACTACAACCTCGGCGTCGGCAACCGCGGGGACGTCAACCTCGGCGGCGCCAATGTCGGCAACCTCAACGCCGGCTTCGGCAACCTCGGCGCACACAACTTCGGTTCGGCCAACCTGGGTCAGCACAATATCGGCCGGGCCAACATCGGCGACCACAACCGCGGATTCGCTAACTGGGGCAACTTCAACAGTGGCATCGCCAACAGCGGCGACTTCAACATCGGCATCGCCAACACCGGCAACAACAACATCGGCATCGGACTCACCGGCAACGGTGAAATCGGTTTCGGCGCACTGAATTCCGGCAGCGCCAACAACGGCCTGTTCAACTCGGGAACCGGCAACACCGGGTTGTTCAACTCCGGCACCGGCAATGTCGGACTCGGCAACTCGGGCAACGGCAACTGTGGGATCGGCAACAGCGGTCACCTCAACACCGGACTGCTCAACGCCGGCGACATCAACACCGGCGCCGTCAACACCGGTGCGGTCAACACCGGTTTCGGCAACGCCGGCGACTACAACTCCGGCAGCTTCAACACCGGCAGCTTCAACACGCTCGGCTTCAACCCCGGTTCCTACAACACGGGCCTGGCGAACACCGGCCACTACAACACCGGCGCGGCCAACGCGGGCAACGTCAACACCGGAGCGTTCATCGCCGGGAACTACAGCAACGGGCTGCTGTGGCGCGGTGACTACCAAGGGCTGATCGGTTACAGCTACACCCTGTCATTGCCCGACACCGCCATTCCGGTCGACGCCGGCATCACCATCCCGATCAACATCCCGGTCAGCGCAACCCTGGGCACCCTGACCGTCCAAGGCTTCACCATCCCCAAATACACCGCCGACATCAACGTCCTGAGCACCGGAGAAACGCAGGCTCTGAGCGTCGGCCCGATCACGTTCGGCAATATCGCGATCTCCCTTCCCGCCATCGAGGTGACTCTCGGCGGGCCGACCACCGCCATCAGCCTGAACGGGACGGGTTCGATCGGTCCCGTCGTCATCCCGCTGATCGACATCCCGGCGAGCCCGGGATTCGGTAACTCGACCGGTGTCCCGTCGTCCGGCTTCTTCAACTCCGGCACCGGCAGTTCCTCGGGACTGGCCAACATCGGCGCCAACAACTCGGGTTTCTTCAATGTCGGATCCGGCGGTGCCGGCATCTCGGGCGTCAAGAACGTCGGCGACCTGATCTCGGGCATGGCGAATCTCGGAAACACGATGTCAGGCCTGTTCAACACCAGCACGCTGGACCTCAACACGGCAGCCGACATTTCGGGCGTGGCCAACCGAGGCAGCGACCTGGCCGGACTGTTCGGCGAGTTCGCGGTCTCGAACCTCGGCTTCGCCAACGACGGCAGCATCAACCTGGGCAGCGGAAACGTCGGCGACTACAACGTCGGCAGCGCAAACCTCGGTAGCCACAACGTCGGCAGCGCGAATATCGGCAGCTTCAACCTGGGCTTCGCAAACCACGGGACGCACAACGTCGGCTCCGGCAACCTGGGTGAGCACAACTTCGGTGCCGCCAACGTCGGGGACCACAACCGCGGGTTCGCAAACGCGGGCGACCGCAACCTCGGTTTCGCGAACACCGGCAACGCCAATGTCGGCTTCGCCAACTCCGGCGAGGGCAACATCGGCATCGGCCTGACCGGCAACGGTGAAGTCGGGCTCGGTGCGCTGAACTCCGGCACCGGAAATCTCGGGCTGTTCAACTCGGGCACCGGCAACGTCGGCCTGTTCAACTCCGGCACCGGCAACATCGGAATCGGCAACTCCGGCAACGTAAATCGTGGCATCGGGAATGCGGGCATCGGCAACCACGGCATCGACAACGCCGGCAGCTACAACGCGGGCCTGTGGAATCCCGGCAGCGGCAACACGGGCATCGGTAACCCTGGTGACTACAACACGGGGGTGTTCAACGCCGGCACCGCCAACACCGGGCTGGCCAACCCAGGCAGCTATAACACGGGCAGCTACAACCTCGGCAGCGCGAACACCGGCGGCTTCAACTCGGGCGACTACAACACCGGTTTCGTCAACCCCGGCGGTTACAACACGGGTCTGCTGAACGCCGGCGACGTCAATACCGGTGCGTTCAATGCCGGCAACTACAGCAACGGGTTCTTCTGGCGAGGCGATTACCAAGGGCTTTACGGTTTCCACGCCGGCATCCACATACCCGAATTCTCGCCGCTGGACCTGGATTTCGAGATTCCGGTCAATATTCCCATCACTGTGGGACTCGCAGACGTCGTCGTCAATCCCGTTACCATCAAACCGATCACGATCAGCGTGCTGGGATCGTCGTATCTCAGCGTCACCTTCAGCACCATTTCCGTGCCGGCGATCACCGGAGTCCTGCCGGTCGTCACTGCCTCGATTGGCGGTCCGGACACCTCCATTCCGATCGCCATCAACAGCGGAATCGGACCGATCGACATCACCTTCCTCGATATTCCGGCGGCTCCGGGGTTCGGCAACTCGACCACCACCCCGTCCTCGGGATTCTTCAACTCCGGCACCGGCGCGGTCTCCGGGTTCGCCAACACCGGCACCGACACCTCCGGCTTCCGCAACCAGGCCACCACCACCGTCTCGGGCTACCGCAACGCCGGAACCCTGCAATCCGGCCTGGCCAACTACGGCACCACCGTCTCCGGCCTCTACAACACCGCCACCGGCCAGGTCTCCGGAGCCCTCAACACCGGCACCAACCTCGCCGGCATCCTGCGCGACAGCACCACCGGCACCGCCATCAACGCCGGCCTGGCCAACACCGGCATCTACAACACCGGCTTCGGCAACACCGGAAACCTCAACTGGGGCAACGGCAACCTCGGCGACCACAACCTCGGCAGCGGCAACACCGGCGACCACAACCTCGGCAGCGCCAACACCGGCACCCACAACATCGGCTTCGGCAACACCGGCACCGGCAACATCGGCATCGGCCTGACCGGCACCAACCAACTCGGCCTAGGCCCGCTGACCAACGGCACCAACAACATCGGCCTGTTCAACACCGGCACCAACAACATCGGCTTCTTCAACTCCGGCGACGGCAACTGGGGCATCGCCAACTCCGGCAACCACAACACCGGCATCGCCAACCCCGGTAACACCAACACCGGCCTGTTCAACACCGGCACCAACAACACCGGCATCGCCAACACCGGCAACAACAACACCGGCCTGGCCAACACCGGTGACACCAACACCGGCAACTACAACCCCGGCCACCACAACACCGGACCCGCCAACCCCGGCAACTACAACACCGGCACCGCCAACCCCGGCAACACCAACACCGGCCTGTTCAACACCGGCACCAACAACAACGGACTACTCTGGCGCGCCGACAACCAAGGCCAAACCGGCGCCTACTACGCGATCACGGTGCCGGAGATCCCCGCGTACCTCACGGTCGATGTCCCGCTCAACATCCCAATGACGTTGAGCCTCAATGATATTCAAATCAACGCGGTCACCATTCCGAAGATCTCCTTCAGCGGCCTGGACGACGGTCTGGGCGGAGAGGTCGTCGGCTACATCGGCCCGATCAGTGTCTACGGCGCCGAGAAGGGCGACCCGATCCTCATCAGCTTCGGTGACCAGCCCGCGATCGCCATCAACGTCGGCAACCCGGACGGTTCGACGGTGTTGGGGCTCAACGCATCCGGCGGGGTGGGTCCCATCAGCATCCCGTTGGTCAACGCACCCGCCGGGCCCGGGTTCGGCAACTCGACCACCACTCCGTCGTCCGGATTCTTCAACTCCGGCACCGGCTCCGCATCGGGTTTCGGCAACGTCGGCGTCGACAGCTCCGGCTTCCGCAACCTCTCGTCCGGGGATGTCTCCGGCTACCGCAACGCCGGCGCGCTGCAATCGGGTTTGCTCAACTTCGGCAACACCGTCTCGGGCATCTTCAACACCGCGGCGCCGGCCAACGTCTCCGGCATCGCCAACGTCGGCACCGACCTGGCCGGCATCTTCCGCGACGGCACCACCGGCACGGTGCTGAACGTCGGCCTGGCGAACGGCGGCCAACTCAATGTGGGCGCAGCCAATCTCGGCGACTACAACCTGGGCTTCGCCAACGTCGGCGACCTCAACGTCGGCAACGGCAACCTCGGTGACCACAACCTGGGCGGCGGCAACCTCGGTGATCACAACCTGGGCGGCGGCAACCTCGGCACGGGCAACATCGGATTCGGCAACACCGGCCAGGGCAACATCGGCATCGGGCTCACCGGTACCGGCCAAATCGGTTTCGGCCCACTGAACTCCGGCGGCGACAACGTCGGCCTGTTCAACTCGGGCGACAACAACGTCGGCTTCTTCAACTCCGGTGACGGGAACTGGGGCATCGCAAACTCCGGCAACTACAACACCGGCCTGCTCAACACCGGCACCGCCAACACCGGCGTCGCGAACATCGGCAACTACAACACCGGGAGCTACAACGCCGGTTCCACCAACACCGGCAGCTTCAACCCCGGCAACTACAACACCGGGCTGTTCAATCCCGGCAGCTTGAATACCGGATTGTTCAACACGGGCAACTCCAACACCGGCCTGGCCAACGCCGGCAATGTCGACACCGGCGCCTTCATCACCGGCAGCTACAGCAACGGCCTGTTGTGGCGAGGCGATTACCAGGGCCTGGCCTCCGTCGGCTACTCCTCGACCATTCCCGCGGTCCCCTGGCACTATGACGTGAACGCGCCCCTCGAGGTACCGGTCACGGGCCACATCAACGCGATCACCCTCGACGAGTTCAACATCTCCGAGATCCCGATCAAGGTGCAGCTGCAGCAGACGGTGTGCTACCCGTGGTACGAGTACCCGTTCTACCGGTGCTCGACGGTGACCACAACGGTCTACAACGACAGCATCGGCGGCTGGACGATCAGCCCTACCACGCTGCTCTCGGAAACCGAGATAGCCGAAACCTTCGGCCAGACCTTCGATTTCCCGGGCAGCGGCACGGTTGGCCCCTACACCTTCGGCTTTGCCTACCAACAGAATCCGGGCTATTTCAACACCTCGACGGACCCGTCGTCAGGATTCTTCAACTCCGGCGGTGGGGGTGCATCGGGCTTCTTCAACTCCGCCGACGGCGCGGCGTCCGGCCTGTTCAATGACTTCGCGGACACCTCAGGACTCAGCAACGACGGAGGACCGGGGAACTCGGGCTACCTGAACGACGGCCGACTGGCGTCGGGCATGGTCAATATCGGCGACACCCTTTCCGGTGTCGGGAACGTGGGCACCGAGCTGTCCGGATTCTTCAACAACTTCTTGTCGCGGTGAGCCGTGGACCTGTCTGATCCGGGTTTCACCGGAGCGAATTGGCGCCAGGCCGTTGTACATTTCGCAAAGGCAGTGTGCGCGGCTACGTTAGGTGACCCCATGAGAAGCCCAGATATCGAGCAGGTCCTGCGCAGACAGCGGTTGCGGTCACTACAGGGCTCATCACTGCTTCGTGTCGGTGTTCTCGTCATCATGATCGTTGCGATGCTGATCGCCGGCGATCCCGCCCGGCTGCCGGCCAAGGCGTTGTTGCTGAGCATGTACGGCGTAGTCACCGTGGCCGCGCTGTTGGTCGCATTCCTCGGTCCTCATCATTTCGAAGACGACACCGCCTTGATGACACTGGGCCTGGCCGACGTCGCCACCGTCTTCGGTTTCAAATTGCTTTCGCCCGGCGGCTACATGCCGCTGCTGATCATGGCTCTGTTGCCGCGCCTGGTGGCCGCCGAGTTGTCGCTGCGGCGCGCCGGAGCCGTATTGGCCGCCAGCCTCGCGGTGTTCACCGCGTCGCTGCTGCAGGACCCGGTGATCATGCCGCGGGTCGGCGCCTGGGAAGTGGCGCTGATCGTGATGATGTACGGGTTCGTTTGTGCCACAGCATTTTTGATGGTCATCTTCCGACTGCGCAACGTCGACGAGATGGCCCGGCTCACGACCTCCCGGGAAGAGTTGCTGGCTCAGACGATGACCGCCTCGCAGTCCGAGCGTCGCCAGATCTCGGAGTTCATCCACGACGGACCGCTGCAGGACGTGCTGGCGGCCCGTCGTGACCTCGCCGGGTTCCTGAAGGTCGCCCCGGACGCGCCGCTGGAAGAGGCCCTGGACAGTCTGCGGGAAGCGTCACAGTTGCTGCGCGAAGCCACCTTTGAATTGCACCCGGCACTGCTGGAACAGGTGGGTCTGGCCGCGGCGGTGGACAAGCTGGTCTCGGTTGCCGCGGCCCGCTCCGGCATCGCGATCTCGACCGACATCGACTACCCCGACCCCGATCCGGTCGACCCGATCCTGTTCGGGGTCATCCGTGAACTGGTGTCCAATGTGGCCCGTCATTCGCAGGCCAGCTCGGCGACGGTCAAACTGGCCGTGCACGGTGGCGTCGCGCGCGTCGACGTGGTGGACGACGGGATCGGGATCGCCAGCGACATCGCCGCCCGCCGTTTCGCCGAGGGGCACATCGGTCTCGCCTCGCACCGGGCGCGGGTTCAGGCCGCCGGCGGAGCTCTGACGGTCCTCGACGAACCCGGCGGCGCGCACCTGCGGGTGGAACTACCGCTGCGGGCCAGTGTCGCGCCGGAGCGGGTGTCCGCCTGACCGCCTACTCCAGCAGTCGACGCCGCATCGCCTCGGCGACGGCCGCACCGCGGTCGGATACGCCGAGTTTCTCGTAGAGGGTCTGCACGTGCGTCTTGATTGTGCTGCGCGCCAAGTGAAGTCGCTCGGCGATCTGGGGCACCGACATGCCTTCGGCCATCATCGTGATCACCTGGGTCTCACGCTCGGTCAGCGAGGTCGTCGCTCCCCTGCCGCGCCGTCTGACTTCCCCGGCCAGGCCACCCGCCACCCCGGCCGGCAGGTACGACTCCCCGCCGGCACACCGGAGCACGGCGTTCACGATCTCGTCGGCGTCCGATTCCTTCGTCAGGAAACCCGATGCTCCCTCGGCCAGAGCCTTGAACACGACCGGACTGTCATCGAAAGCCGTCAGCAGCACCACGCTGGTGGGCACGCCGTCGCGGGCGATCGCGTGGGTGACCTCGAGGCCGTCCAGGCCCGGCATCTTGTAGTCGAGAAGTGCGACCGTCGGCCGGAACTTCCTGATGGCGTCCAATGCCGCACGCCCGTCGCCGACCTGCGCGACCACGTCGACCCGGCCGCTGGCCTTGAGCGCCCGCACGACGCCTTGTCGCATTACCGGGTGATCGTCGGCTACGACGACGGTGACGCGGTCGGTGGTGGTCATCGGCTCTCCATGCGCTCTCGACGAAGCTCCTCGGTCCCCGCCCAGCCGCCGACGGGCACGGACGGGCGCCTCCTCATTGTTGCTGCCCAGACCGCCCGTGGCGATGATTTCCGGCTACCGAATCGGCGACGAAATCGGCCGTGCGGCCGTGCCATTGACGCCAGTGGCGAACCATGGCGTGTCCCGCACCCGCGACACCCACCCACTCAGCATCCAGCCCGCGCCGGCCGGCCCGCCGTGTCTGTTCGTAGGAAGTACGGGGGTCGGTCCTGGTGTCAGCGGTGCCGTGCAGGACCAGTAGCCGGGTGCCCTGCGGAATCAGATCGCCCTTGTCCCCCGCCCACCACGGCGCCAGGGCCACCACCGCCGCGATGCCTCCGTGGGCCGCGAGCTGCGCGGCCACCCGCCCACCCATCGAATGCCCAACCAGCACAACGATTTCCGGCTGCCACTCCCGCCGGCAGGCGCGCAGCACGGCGTCGGCATCGAGCACCGGATCCCGCCGCGGGCTGTTCCATCCCCGCAACCGGTACTGGACCTGTCGCACGACGGCCTCCGACCCGAGCCGGCGCCGCAGGGCGCGTGCCAGCAACATCATCCGGAGGTTCGCCGGCTGCCACCAGCGCGACGGCTCGTCACTGCGCACCTTGCCGCCGGGCAGGACGAGCACGCAGGCGCGCACGACTGACTCTTAGGTCTGCTCGTATGTCGCGTGGATGACCGCCCTGGCGATCGCATGCTGAAACAGGTTGAAGCCCAGGTACGCGGGGGTGGCGTCCTCCGGCAGATCCAACTTGTCGACATCGACCGCATGCACGGCGATGTAGTAACGGTGCGGACCGTGGCCCGGGGGCGGTGCGGCCCCGATGTAGCGGCGCTGCCCGGCGTCGTTGGCCAGGGTGAGCGCGCCACCGGGCAACTCGCTGCCGTCGCCGGCGCCGGCCGGCAGGTCGGTGACGTCGGCGGGCAGGTTGGCCACCGCCCAGTGCCAGAATCCGGATGCCGTCGGGGCGTCGGGGTCATAGACGGTGACAGCGAAGCTGCGCGTCTCGGCCGGGAAGCCCGACCAGCTCAGCTGCGGGCTGACGTCCTCGCCCCCGGCGCCCATGATTCCGCTGACCTGCGAGTTGGACAGTGGCTGTCCGTCGGTCACCGACTCCGAGGTCAGGGTGAACGACGGCAGGTCGGGCAGCGCGTCGTAGGGGTTGGGCACTGTCATGGTCAGTCCTCTCGTGTCATCAGCAGTGGGTGAGAAAGTGCGCCAGCACTTCGGTGCCGAACCTCAGCGCGTCGATGGGTACCCGCTCGTCGACGCCATGGAACAGCGATGTGAAGTCCAGGTCCGGCGGCAGCCGCAGCGGGCTGAAGCCGAAGCACCGAATTCCCAGGCGCATGAACGATTTTGCGTCGGTGCCACCGGACAGCATGTAGGGCACGGTACGGGCACCCGGGTCCAGCGCCAGTACGGCGGCGTTCATCGCGTCCACCAGCTCGCCGTCGAACGAGGTCTCATACGAGCTCAGGCTCCGGATCCATTCCCGTTGCACGTCGGGTCCGAGCAGCGCGTCCACCTCGGCTTCGAAGGCCGCCAGGCGGCCGGGGAGCACGCGGCAGTCGATCACCGCTTCGGCCGTGGCCGGGACCACGTTGGCCTTGTAGCCCGCCTTGAGCATCGTCGGGTTCGCGGTGTCGTGCAGGACGGCCTTGAGCATCCGCGCCATCGGGCCGAGTTTGTCGATCATCCCGTCGAGGTCCGGTGAGTCGACGTCGAAGGGCAGGCCGGTCTCCTCGCTGACGGCGGCCAGGAATTGGGCGACGGTGTCGGTGACCACCAGCGGGAACTGATGACGGCCGAGCCGGGCCACGGCCTCGGCAACGGCGGTGACCGCATTGTTGTCGTGCACCATCGAGCCGTGCCCCGCGCGTCCGCGCGCGGTCAGCCGCATCCACTGGATGCCTTTCTCGGCGGTCTCGATCAGGTACAGCCGCCGCTCTCCGCCGTCGCGGCGCGGCACCGTCAGCGAGAAGCCGCCGACCTCGCCGATCGCTTCGGTGACGCCGTCGAACAGATCCGGCCGGTTGTCGACCAGCCACTGCGCCCCGTACTTGCCGCCGTGTTCCTCGTCGGCGACGAACGCGAAGACCAGGTCCCGCGGCGGCACGATGCCGGCTCGCTTGAAATGCCGGGCCAGCACCAGCGTCATGCCGACCATGTCCTTCATGTCGACAGCGCCGCGGCCCCACACGTAGCCGTCCTCGATCGCGCCGGAGAACGGGTGCACACTCCAGTCGGCGGGTTCGGCCGGGACCACGTCGAGGTGTCCGTGGATCATCAGGGCGCCGCGGGTACGGTCCGCGCCGGGGAGGCGGGCGAAGACGTTGCCCCGGCCGGTGGCCCCGGACTCGACATACTCGGTCTCGTAACCGACTTCGGCGAGCTGCTCGGCGATCCACTGCGCGCACTCGGCCTCGCCCTTGGTGGTCTCGAGTTCGCCGGTGTTGCTGGTGTCGAACCGGATCAACCGGCTCACGGTTTCGGCCACGTCGTCTGCCGGATTGAATGGGTTGTTGGGTTCAGCCGCGCTCGCACCGGTCACAGTCACCTTTCCTACCACGCCTGCGAGATGGCGGTGACGCGCAGCGGCAGGTTCCCGCGCGAGGCCGATTGGGCCGACGCGAATCGATCCGATAGCCTTAGCTGCCAACTCATGTGGTTGGTCGAGTCCGAGTGGCGGAATGGCAGACGCGCTAGCTTGAGGTGCTAGTGCCCTACTAATGGGCGTGGGGGTTCAAGTCCCCCCTCGGACACCCATGCGACAAGGCCCCGTTGCCGAGTCTGCGCCAACGGCGTTCAGACTGCGCGGAGGGCCGCCTTTTCTCGACAACTGACACCCTCACCGCAGGCTCGATGTGCGGTGCGCGGGGTCGTAGGCTGGGTGAGGCCTGCAGTCGGGAGGGTGATCATGACCCCAGCCAGGGGATTTCTCCGGCGAATGCCGGCCCGCAGGTATCGCGACCGACGGGAAGCGGGTCGCGTGCTGGCGGCCCAGCTGACGTCTTACCGAGGAACGCCCGGGTTGCTCGTACTCGGCCTGGCCCGCGGGGGCGTGCCCGTCGCGTGGGAGGTCGCCGCGGCCCTGGACGCCGATCTGGACGTGTTTCTGGTGCGTAAGCTCGGCGTTCCGCGCTGGCCGGAACTGGCGATGGGCGCACTGGCCAGCGGCGGCCGGGTGGTGATGAATGACGACGTGGTGTCCAGCCTGCATATCGGCGACGACGAAGTGCGCTCGGTCATCGAGAGCGAGACGACCGAACTACGCCGGCGTGAACTCGCCTACCGCGGCGGCAGGCCGGAAGCCGACCCGCGCGGCCGTGCCGTGGTGCTCGTCGACGACGGCATCGCCACCGGAGCGAGCATGCTGGCGGCGGTGCAGGCGGTGCGCGCCGCCGGAGCGCGGTCGGTGGTGGTCGCGGTGCCGGTGGGGCCCCGCTCAGCCTGTCGCCAACTCGCGGCCGAAGCCGATGACGTGGTATGCGCCACGATGCCGGTCGACTTCGACGCCGTCGGGCAGGTCTACGCCGATTTCCATCAGGTCACCGACGATGAGGTGCGGGCGCTGCTGGCCACACCGGCCGGCGACGCCCCGCGCCACTGAGAGCGCGCTACTTCTTGGAGCTTTCGTCGACCGCCGGCTCCTCGGCGGGCTCCCCGGCCTCGGACTTCTCAGCGGCCGGCTCGTCAGCTTCTTCGGGGTAGTCGACGGCGTCGAGGGGTTCGCCGTCGTCCTCCTCTTGGTCCTTCTCGTCCTTGTCGTCCTGGGCCGCTTCCCGCTGCTGGCGCTCCCGGACTGCGTCGACGATGAGCAGGATGACCCCCAGCACGCTGGCGCCGATACACACCCACGCCACCAGCTCATTGCTGGTCACCACGGCGAACACCAGGGCGACGAGCCCGATCAGGGCTAATACGAGCGCAATGATCAACATTGGTCATCCTCCGGCCGGCGCGGTGCGACTGCCCAACCTACCAGGGTCGACGGCGCCCAAGCGGCAGCCCGCGCGTGTCCGGCCCCCCGCAGAGCGTCAGTTGCCGCGATTGAACTGGTCGAATCCGCCCGAATCGGCGCTGGAGTCGACCGGAGCCGCGGACCCGCGCTGGCCAAGCTCTTCGAGCTGGGATTCCAGGTAGGTCTTGAGCCGGGTGCGGTACTCGCGTTCGAATGTCCGCAGCTGCTCGAGCCGGCCTTCCAGCACCGTGCGCTGCTGGTTGATGGTCCCCATGATCTCGGAGTGCTTGCGTTCGGCGTCGGCCTGCAGGGCGTCAGCCTTCTCCTGGGCCTGGCGCAGCTGCGTCTCCGACCGCGACGTGGCGTCGGCGAGCATCGCGTCGGCCCGCTGGCGAGCCTCCGACACCGTGGTCTCGGCGGTGTGGCGGGCCTCGCTGAGAATCTGGTCGGCGTTGGCGCGCGCGTCGGCCAGCATCTTGTCCGACTCTGCCTTGGCCGTGCTGGTCAGGCGGTCAGCGGTGTCCTGGGCCAGACTGAGCACCCGAGCGGCCTTCATGGCCTGTTCCTCGTTGCTGGCCGACGGCGCCGCGACCGGAGCGGCCACCGGAGCCGGCTTGACCGGCTCGGGCTCGGGCTCGAAGGTCGGAACGGGCTGAGCAACGGTAGGCGCGGCGGCACCGCCACCACCGCCGGCGGCCAGTTCCTGGTCCAGCTCGGCGATGCGCTGACGCAGATCGGAGTTCTCCTCGATCAGCCGGGTCAGCTCGTTTTCCACCAGGTCGAGGAAGGCGTCAACCTCATCTTCGTTGTACCCGCGTTTGCCGATGGGCGGCTTACTGAACGCCACATTGTGGACGTCGGCAGGTGTAAGCGGCATTCTTTGTCCCCTCAAAGTTCCTGGACGGTCAAGCGATCTGGAGAGTCTAAAACGGTGCGGTAGCCGTCTGGCAACTGCCGCCCATCCTGTCACACCAGACTCGGCGGTTGCCGATTGGACTAATAAATAAGGAGCAATTTCAATCTCTAAGGCAAATAAATCACATTTCTTAGATGAGAAAAATCGCGCGCATCACACTTGTCGCCGAATCGTGGCCGAACCGTCTCCTAGCTACGTTCAGTCCGTGGCAAGCGGCCGCTACGCCGCAGCGCTGAACGCCAACTGCATCCCGATGAATGCCACGAGCAACAACACCAGGATGGACAGGTCCAAACGGACGGCGCCGATGGTGATCTGTGGGATGAGCCGGCGCAGCAACTTCACCGGTGGATCGGTGACGGACATGATGATCTCCAGGATCACCACGGTCACACCCGTCGGCCGCCAGTCCCTGCTGAACGAGCGGATCCACTCGATGACGACCCGCGCGATGAGCAGCAGCCAGAAGGTGAACAGCGCAAAACCAAGGATCTGAAAGAACAGCACCAACGAGAGCCCGACCTTAACGATGACGATGAGAGGAATGTCCGCGCCGCCGTAGCGGCACCAGCAAGCCTACCGACCCGACTGCGGCACTCCTGTCACGAGGGACGGCCGACATGCGCTCAGCCCGGCCGGCCACCCTGTGACCTACCGGGCTGTGCAGCGGAGATTTCGCCTATTGGTAAGCGTAGAAACCGGTTTCGGCGATGCGGCGACGCTCCTCCGGCGAGACGTCGACGTCGGCGGGCGACAGCAGGAACACCTTGGTCGCCACCTTGTCGAACGACCCGCGCAACGCGAAGGCCAGGCCGGCGGCGAAGTCGACCAGGCGCTTGGCGTCGGCGTTGTCCATCGACACCAGGTCCATGATGACCGGGGTGCCGTCGCGGAACCGCTCGCCGATGGTGCGCGCCTCGCTGTAGTCCTTGGGCCGCAGCGTGGTGATCTTCGACAGCGGGTGGCCGTCCTCGAACATCATCGCCATGCGGCGCGGGTCCATCGCCAGAGCGCCACGGGTGGAGCCCCGCAGCCACGAGCCCAGACGCGGCCGGGCCATGTCCGGCCGGTCGAACTCGCGCGGCTGGAAGCGCGGCTCCTCGGGGTAGCCGCCGCGGTAGCTGCTCGGCGGCGGATAGTCGGCGGGCATCTCGGGACGCAGGTCGCCCCGCGGGTCCCGGCGCGGCTCGTCGTATTCGCGATCGCGCCCCTCATAACGGCCGTATTCGTCATCGAATCGGGGCCGCGAATAACCCCGGGACGGCGTGCGGTCGTCGTAATACTCGTCGTCGTAATCCTCCATCGGAGCCATACCGAAGTAGGCCTTGACCTTGTGGAGAGTGCTCATCGTGCGACCCCTTCTAGCCTGGGATATTTGTTGTTTGTGATGAAGGTGTGACTCGAGTGACTATTCACGGTGACCGTAACCGCCGTTCACCCAGAAGCGCGGTACCGACACGCACACACGTCGATCCATGTTTGACGGCAATCTCGAGGTCGCCCGACATGCCGGCCGACAACCCCGTCGCATTGGGGAACGCCTGGCGCACCCGGCAGTGCTCGGATTGCAGCCGGTCAAAGGCCTGTTCGGGGTCCCAGTCCAGCGGCGGAACGCCCATCAAACCGACCAATTCCAGACTCTCGGCGCCCTCCACCTGTTCGCAGACCCGATCCAGCGCGCCGGACTCGGCGATATCGACCCCGCCGCGCGACACGTCGCCGTCCAGACTGACCTGAACGTAGACCCGCAGCGGCGTGCTGCGGCGCTGTTCGGCCAGGGCGCCGGCCACCGCCCGCTCCAGCGCGGTCACCAGCTGACCGCTGTCCACCGAATGGGCGGTGTGCGCCCAGCGCGCCAGTGCCTTGGCCTTCTTGCGTTGGATCTGGCCGACCATGTGCCACTGCATCTGCCGGGATTCCCCTGATGCGCCCAGCAACCGCGCCACCTCGGCCACCTTCGCCGACGCCTCCTGCTCCCGCGACTCGCCCACGGCCCGCACTCCGAGTCGGGCCAGAATCGCCACGTCGGAGGCCGGGAAGAATTTGGTGATCGGGAGCAGTTCGATCTCACCGACGTTGCGCCCGGCCGCCTCCGCAGCCGCCGCGAGCCGGGAGCGCACCGACGCCAACGCGCGGGTCAATTCCGACTGGCGCTCGCCCTGGGCGGCATCCGTCTGGGTCATCGCGGTGCTTCCATCCACACCAGGGACGCCAGTCGACCCGTCGGCGCGTCGCGCCGATGACTGAACAGTGCGGGGTCGGCCGCGGTGCAGCGCGGGTCGACCTCGATGGAGGTCACCCCCAGCCGACGGAGCTGGCCGGCGATGCCGACGCGCAGATCCAGGCCCGCAGTGCCAGCGGGGGTGGTGGTGCGGCTGCCGGGTAACACGGCTTCGACCTCGGCGGCCATCGCCTCGGGCACCTCGTAGTTGCGACCGCTGACCGCGGGGCCCAGCAGCGCCGAGATATCGCCGATCTGCGCCCCCAGCTCCAGCATCGCCTCCACCGTGCGGGGCACCACGCCGTGCTGCGCGCCGACGCGGCCGGCGTGCACCGCGCCGACGACACCGGCCCGCGCGTCGGCGAGCAACACCGGCACACAGTCAGCCGTCACCACGACCAACGCCAATCCTGTTGTCGCCGTGACCATTCCGTCGGTGTCAGGCAGGGCCTCGCGCCGCGGACCGGCCACCGTCTCGACGTGGGTGCCGTGCACCTGATTCATCCACAACACCCGGTCGCCGGGCAGGCCGATGGCTTTGGCCAGCCGGGACCGGTTGGCCCGCACGGCAACCGGGTCGTCACCGACATGGTCGCCGAGGTTGAAAGTGTCGAACGGCGGTTTCGAAACGCCGCCCGCCCGAGTCGTGGTGACCCGACGGATCCGAACGCTCACGTCCCCAGTATCTGGATGTTGTCGCCTGTCAGGCTGCATCGACGTCGGGCCACCATGTTTCGAGGCCGGTTTGTCGCGCAGTGGCAAGCAAACTGAGACCTCAGCGGCGCATGAAGGGCGGCACATCGACGTCGTCGTCGTCACCGCCGATGCTCAGGGTCGCACCGTTGGTGTGCAGTGGGACACTGACCGCGTCGACCGGTTCGAACAGCGTCGAGGTGAGCTTGCCCGCTTTGGCTGTCTCGATGCGGTGGGCGCCACCGGCTTCGTTGCTGCTGACGGCTTTGCGGCCAGGGCCGGCGTCGAAGCCGGCCGCGATCACGGTGACGCGCACCTCGTCGCCGAGCGAGTCGTCGATCACGGTGCCGAAGATGATGTTGGCGTCCTGGTGGGCGGCGTCCTGCACCAGCGAGGCGGCCTCGTTGATCTCGAACAGGCCCAGGTCGCTGCCACCGGCGATCGACATCAGCACGCCCTGGGCGCCTTCCATCGAGGCTTCCAGCAGCGGTGAGTTGATCGCGATCTCCGCGGCCTTGAGCGAGCGTCCCTCGCCGCGGGCCGAGCCGATGCCCATCAGGGCGGTGCCGGCGCCGGACATGATGCCCTTGACGTCGGCGAAGTCGACGTTGATCAGGCCCGGTGTGGTGATCAGGTCGGTGATGCCCTGGACACCGTTGAGCAGCACCTCGTCGGCGCTGCGGAAGGCGTCCATCAGCGACACCGCCGCGTCACCCATCTGCAGCAGGCGGTCGTTGGGAATCACGATCAGGGTGTCGCAGCTCTCCCGCAGCTGTCCGATGCCGTTTTCGGCCTGGTTGCTGCGCCGCTTGCCCTCGAACGAGAAGGGACGGGTGACGACGCCGACGGTCAGCGCACCGAGTTTGCGCGCGATGCTGGCGACGACGGGCGCGCCACCGGTACCGGTGCCACCGCCCTCCCCGGCGGTGACGAACACCATGTCGGCGCCGCGCAGCAGCTCCTCGATCTCCTCCTTGGCGTCTTCGGCGGCCTTCTTGCCGACCTCCGGGTCGGCACCGGCGCCCAGGCCGCGGGTCGAGTCGCGGCCGACGTCGAGCTTGACGTCGGCATCGCTCATCAGCAACGCCTGCGCGTCGGTGTTGATGGCGATGAACTCCACACCTTTGAGGCCTTGCTCGATCATTCGGTTGACGGCGTTGACGCCGCCACCACCGATGCCCACGACCTTGATGACGGCCAGGTAGTTGTGTGGGGGGGTCATCATTCGTCTTCCTCCCTGATGGGCTTTCAGTTCCCCGGTAATGCGTGGGTATGCCTGCGGTGTGTCTCCTTGCAAAACCCTCAACCTCAACCATAGAGTTAGAGTTATGTCAAGTAGTTCCGCGTAACCAGAACCGTATGGGTACGACGGGCACTAGCCGTGCAGGCGCGCCGACGCGCGGCACGCATTTTTCTCTTTCGCCGAGTGTGAAGCTGGCCGCACACTGGGCGGCGAACGTGCGGGCAGCCGCACATTCGCCGCAGTAAGCGAAACTATTTGACTGTCGGCAGGTCCGGGCTGGACACGTCGTAGGTGCGGCCGGGCTGGGTCAGCAGCGCCGCCAGCTTCTCGGCCTTCTCCGCCGCACGGTCGGTGGTCCCCCAGATCACCACCCGGCCGTCGGTCAGCGTCAGGGTGATCGACGACACCGAGGGCGCGGCGATCCGGCCCACCTCCCCGGCGACCTCGGGACGCAGCGTGCTCAGCACCTTCAACGCGGCCAGCGTGGCGGGGTCGGTGGGACCCGGGTTGTCCACGTCGATGTAGGGCACCGCGGGCGGCGGCGGGTCGGTCGCGAAGTCGACGCCGTCGCGGTCGAACAGGTGCGGCCCGTCCGGAAAATCCTTCACCACCACCGGGATCCGCTCGACGATCGTGATGCGCAGCGCCGACGGGTACTGCCGCTGCACCCGGGCGCTGGCCACCCGCCGGATCGCGGCGACCCGGTCGGCGACCTGGTTGGTGTTGATCTGCAGGAGCGGCGTCCCGACCCGCACCTGCGCGGCGTCGAGCACCTCCTCCCGGGTCACGACGCCGGTGCCGGTGACCACGATGTTGCGGGCCGACATCGCCGGGGTGAAGTAGAGGATCAGGCCGAGCCCGACCCCCACCACCACCAGCAGCACCGTCGCCAGCAGCATCTTCAAGCCCCGAACGACCCCGCGCGCAACCGGTTTGGGCTCGGGGAGCACTGCGCCCTTGGCGCGCCGTTTGGCCTCGCGGCGGGCCTCCTCGATGGCGGTGGCCCGGGCTTGGGCGGCCCGGCGCTCGGCGCGTTCCCGCCGGGCACGCCGACGGGGCCCCTCGAAGTCCTCTTCTTCTTCGGCTTCCTGGGGGGGCTCTTCGGTCGAGATCGGTTCCGTGACCGCGGTGTCGGCGGAGTCGGGACCTTCACCCGCCAGGTCGGCGGGCCGACTTTCGTCGGGTTCGCTCACTGCGGCACCCCGCGGCCGGGCGCGCTGCGATTGGCCCGCAGCCGCAGCGCGTTGACGATCTCGGGTCCCAGCATCGTCACGTCACCGGCGCCCATGGTGACGATGACGTCGCCGGGTGCCGCGGCGGCGGCCACCTCCTCGGCCACCGCCGAGAAGTCCGGGAGGTAGCGCACCGGGACGCTGACATGTTCGGCGACCGTGGCTCCGCTGATGCCGGCCAGTGGTTGTTCGCGCGCGCCATAGACGTCGAGCACGAAGACTTCGTCGGCGCCGTTTAGCGCTGCCCCGAATTCCTGCGCGAATGCCTTTGTGCGCGAATACAAGTGGGGCTGAAAGACGACAAGCGAACGACCACTGCCGCTCTGCTGGACAACGGAACGCACGGCCGCCAGGGTGGCGCCGATCTCGGTCGGGTGGTGAGCGTAGTCGTCGAACACCCGCACCGCATTGGCGGTGCCGACCAGTTCGAAGCGTCGCCGCACTCCTTCGAAGCCGGCCAGCCCGTCGAGCACCTCGTCGACGGGCGCGCCGATCTCGACCGCCGCGAGCAGCGCGGCCAGCGCGTTGAGCGCCATGTGGCGTCCCGGCACCGACAGCCGCATCACCCGCTGCTGAGGCTCTCCCGCCAGCTGGATGTGGGCGACGGCCTCGGTGCCGTGTTGCTCCCACGACAACAAGCGGGCGGCGAGCGACCCGTCTCCCGACCCGTAGCGCAGCACCCGGATGCCCAGTTCGGCCGTGCGCCGCGCCAGCGCGGCCGCGCCCGGGTCGTCGGTGCACGCCACCAGCGCCCCGCCGGGCGCCAGCCGCTCGACGAAGGAGTCGAACACCCCGACGTAGGCCTCGGTGCTGCCGTAGAAATCCAGGTGGTCGGACTCGACGTTGGTGACGACCGCGACGTTGGGCGTGTATTCGAGCAGCGTGCCGTCGCTCTCGTCGGCTTCGGCGACGAAGAGGTCGCCGCTGCCGTGGTGGGCGTTGGTGCCGGCCTCACCCAGTTCGCCGCCGACCGCGAAGGACGGGTCGCGCCCGCAGTGCTGCAGCGCGACGATCAGCATCGACGTCGTCGTCGTCTTGCCGTGTGTGCCGGTGACCATCAGGGTGGTGCGCCCGGCCATCAGCTTGGCCAGCACCACCGGCCGCAACACCACCGGGATGCCCCGGCGCCGGGCCTCGACCAGCTCCGGATTGGTCTTGGGGATAGCGGCGTGGGTGGTGATGACGGCGGTGACCCCGCCGGGCAGCAGATCCAGCGACGACGCGTCGTGGCCGATGCGAATCAGCGCCCCGCGCGCCCGCAAGGCGTGCACGCCGCGCGACTCCTTGGCGTCCGAACCCGACACCATCCCGCCGCGGTCCAGCAGGATGCGGGCGATGCCTGACATGCCGGCGCCACCGATGCCGACCATGTGCACCCGCTGCAACTCCGGCGGCAACTGTTCGCCGGTCACCGGCGCGCTCCCCGCATCTGCCGGGCGACGTCCAGCGCCGCCCGGGCCACCTGCTCGGCGGCGTCGCGGTGCCCTACCAGGGTGGCCGCCGCCGTCATCGCCGCGAGCCGCGGCGGGTCGTTGAGCAACCCGGACACTTCGCGGGCCACCAGTTCCGGTGTCAAGGCGGCGTCGGCGACGATCATGCCGCCCCCGGCGTTGACCACCGGCAGCGCATTGAGCCGCTGCTCACCGTTGCCGATCGGCAGCGGCACGTAGATGGCGGGCAGCCCGACGGCCGAGACCTCGGCCACCGTCATCGCGCCGGAGCGGCAGATCACCATGTCGGCGGCGGAGTAGGCCAGGTCCATCCGGTCGAGATACGGCACCGCCACGTACGGCGGGTCACCGGGGTCCGGCGTGCGGAGTTCGAGAGTGTTCTTGGGTCCGTGCGCGTGCAGGACTGACACGCCGGCGGCGGCCAGGTCGGCGGCCGCGGCGGAGACGGCCCGGTTCAGCGACACCGCGCCCTGGGAACCGCCGAATACCAACAGGACGCGGGCGTCGTCGGCGAAGCCGAAGTGGGCCCGCGCCTGTGCGCGCAGGCCGGCGCGGTCCAGCGTGGTGATCGCCGCCCGGACCGGCACGCCGACCACCTCGGCGCGTCGCAGCCCCGAGTCGGGCACCGCGGACAGGATCCGGTCGGCGGTGCGGGCGCCCACCCGATTGGCCAGCCCGGCGCGAGCGTTGGCCTCGTGGATCACCACCGGGATTCGGCGGCGCCCCGGCCTGCCGCGCGAAGCCAGGTAGGCCGGCAGCGCGACGTACCCGCCGAAGCCGATGACGACGTCGGCGGCGACCTTGTCGAGCACCGCGCGGGTTTCCCGGACGGCGCGCCAGATCCGCGGTGGCAGCCGGGCCAGGTCGCCGCTGGGTTTGCGGGGTAGCGGCACCGGGGTGATCAGCTCCAGCTGGTAACCGCGCTCAGGTACCAGCCGGGTCTCCAGGCCGCGCGCCGTGCCCAGCGCGGTGATCCTGATCCCGGGGTCCAGCGCGGTCAGCGCGTCGGCCACGGCCATCGCGGGCTCCACATGGCCGGCGGTCCCGCCGCCGGCCAGCACGACCGAGAACGCACCACCGGCGGGCAGGGGACTGTCCCCTCGCCCGCCGGCCGACTCCGTGACCTTGTCGTTCACCCGTAACGCTGACCTTCCAATGCACCTACGCGCCGTGTCTGGCGCCGGCCGGCGTACTGCTGGCCAGATCTATGATGCCTGTCCCGCCCGTGGCCGCTTCCCGCAGACCGCCGACTGGTGCGCGGCTGCGACTTCTGCGGCGGTCCGGCGGCGCGGCGGGCGGCCGGCGCCTTGGGTGCCGGCTGCGGACGCTTCCTGTCGCGGAACGACTCGATCCGGCTGGGCACGTAGGGCTCCGGCGGCGGCAGCCGCAGCAGCCGGTTCACCTTGTCATCGCGCCCGGCGCGCAGCGCGGCTACCGCCTCGGGTTCGTGCCGGGCCGCGTTCGCCATGATTCCGATCATGAAAAGTGTTGCCGCCGTTGATGTTCCGCCAGCCGAAATCAGTGGCAGCTGCAGACCGGTGACGGGCAGCAGGCCGATCACATAGCCGATGTTGATGAATGCCTGTCCAAGCACCCACAGCGTGGTGGTGGCGGTGAGCAGGCGCAGGAACGGGTCGGCGGACCGGCGCGCGATGCGCATACCCGTGTAGGCGAACAGTCCGAACAACCCCAGCAGGCCCACGGCTCCGATGAGGCCCAGCTCCTCGCCGATGATGGCGAAGATGAAGTCGTTGTGGGCGTTGGGCAGGTAGTTCCACTTGGCCACGCCCTGCCCCAGGCCGTCGCCGAAGATGCCGCCGTGGGCCAGCGCGTACTTGGCCTGCCGGGCCTGATAGCCGGTGTCCATCGGGTCGTCTTCGGGATCCAGCCAGGACCGCACCCGGTCGGAGCGGTAGCCGGCGGACATCGCCAGCACCGCGCCGGCGGCAAACACCGCGCCGAGCGAGCTGACGAACACCCGCAGCGGCAGCCCGGCGTACCAAAGCAGGCCCAGCAGGATGATGCCGAGCGAGACCGTCTGGCCGAGGTCGGGCTGGGCCACGATCAGTCCCAGCGCGATGAGCGCGGCCGGCACCAGGGGAATCAGCATTTCGCGCAGCGAGGCCCGCTCCAGGCGCCGGGCCGCCAGCAGGTGGGCACCCCAGATCGCGAACGCGACCTTGGCCAGCTCGGACGGCTGCATGGAGAAACCTGCGATGACGAACCATTTGCGAGACCCGTTGGCCAGGTTGCCGATGCCCGGAATGAGCACCAGGACCAGCAGGATGATGGTGATCGCGTAACTGGTGAACGCGATGCGCCGGATGAAACGCACCGACATCCGCAACCCGGCGTAGCAGGCGACAAGCCCGACGACCGTCCACAGCACCTGCTTGGCGAAGATGGTCCAGGCCGAGCCGTCGTTGTCGTAAGAGTGCACGCCGGACGCGGACAGCACCATGATCAGGCCCAGCGACGTCAGCAGCGCGGTGACGGCGATGATGAGATGGAACGACGTCATGGGCCGCCCCAGCCAGGCACCGAATGCGGTGCGCGGCCCGCTCAGCCCCGCCTTGGGCGTGCCGGCCTTCTCCTCGGCGGTAGCAGCGTCAATCTGCTCGGCAGGGTCCGTCACCTCTGCGGCGGCCGACGTCTCCCCCTTGTCCCGGCGGAAGAGCCGGGTCACTGCGATACCCACACCGCCTACCGGACCGCGGCGCGAACGGCGGCCGCGAAGGCGTCACCGCGTGCGGCGTAGCCGGTGAACTGGTCGAACGATGCGCCGGCCGGCGCCAACAGCACCGTGTCTCCGGGTTTTGCCAGGTCACGGGCCGCGGATACGGCCGCGGCCATCACGCGGGCGCCGATATCCTCGTTATTAACTTGTGTCACATCAGCAACAGAAACCACACCAGTCGCATGCATCTCAACATCCTCGCCTGTAACAACCTGTACGACGGGGACATCGGGCGCGTGTCGTGATAACGCCTCGGCAACCTCGGCGCGGTCCCGCCCGAAAAGGACCGCCCCGACCAGGTGGGACGCGATGCGGGCCAGTTCGGCGTCCAGAGACGCGCCCTTGAGCAGACCACCGGCCAGCCACACGACCCGGGGGTAGGCCAGCACCGACGCCTGGGCGGCGTGCGGGTTGGTGGCTTTCGAGTCGTCGACGTAGGTGATGCCGTCGGCGACCGTCACCACTTCACAGCGGTGCCGGCCCAGCCGGAATCCCGCGATGGCGGCGGCGATCGGCTCGGGTGTCACGTCGACCGCGCGCGCCAGGGCGGCGGCTGCCAGCGTGTTGAGCACTCCCACCGGGCCCGGCACCGGAATCGAGGTGACCGGCAGCAGCGGCAGGTCCTCGGCGAAGGCACGGTCGACCAGCTGCCCGTCACGCACGCCGAGCTCGCCGGGCGCGGGTTCACCGAGCCGGAAGCCCACCCGGACGGCTGCCGGGGCGCTGTCGCGCAGCGCCGCCGCCCGGCTGTCGTCCAGTCCGACGACGGCGACCCGGCCGGTCAGCACCCGGGCCTTGGCGGCGGTGTAGTCGGCCATGGTGTGGTGCCAGTCCAGGTGGTCTTCGGCGATGTTGAGCACCACGCCCGCCTCCGGCCGCAGCGAGGGCGCCCAGTACAGCTGGAAGCTGGACAGCTCGACGGCCAGCACGTCGGACGGCTGGTCCAGCACGTCGAGCACCGGGTCGCCGATGTTCCCGCACAGTTTGCTGCGCAGTCCCCCGGCAGTCAGCATGTCGTGCAGCATCGAGGTGGTGGTGGTTTTGCCGTTGGTGCCGGTCACCACCAGCCACCGCCGCGGCGGCCCGAAATGGCCGGCCGCATCGAGGCGCCAGGCCAACTCCACATCGCCCCAGATGGGCACACCGGCCGCGGCGGCCGCCGCCAGCACCGGGGTGCTCGGCTGGAATCCGGGGCTGGTGACCACCAGCGCGTACCGGCCGATGTGATCGATGGCGGTCGCGGGGTCGGCGGTCGCGACGCCGGCCGCGGCGTGCGGGGCCAGCATCGCCGGGTCGTCGTCGCACAGCGTGGGCACGGCCCCGAACCGGGTCAGCGTGGCCAGCACCGCGCGGCCCGTCACCCGGGCGCCGGCGATCAGGACGGGCGCACCCGGCGCCAGGGGATCCAGCACGTCAGGCACCGATCGTGGACAGCCACTCGCCGTAGAACAGGGCGACGCCCAGGCCGCAGCTGATCGCGGTGAGCAGCCAGAACCGGATGATCACCGTGGTTTCCGCCCAGCCGCCCAGCTCGAAATGGTGGTGGAAGGGCGCCATCCGGAACACCCGGCGACCGGTGGTCCGGAAGGCGAGGATCTGCAGCACGACCGAGGTGACTTCGGCGACGAACAGCGCCCCCAGCACGACGGCGAGAATCTCGGTGCGGCTGGTCACCGACAACCCGGCGATGATGCCGCCCAGAGCCAGCGACCCGGTGTCGCCCATGAAGATCTTGGCGGGCGCGGCATTCCACCACAGAAAACCGATGCAGGCGCCCGCGGTGGCGGCCGCGATCAGCGCCAGGTCCAGCGGGTCGCGCACGTTGTAGCAACCCAGGCCGGGCGCGGTGACGCAGGCGTTGCGGTACTGCCAGAAGGTGATCAGCACGTAGGCGCCGGTGACCATCGCCATGCAACCGGCGGCCAGGCCGTCCAGCCCGTCGGTGAAGTTCACCGCGTTCGACCAGGCACTGACCACTATCACGCAGAACAATACGAACAGCCCGGGGGCGAAGGTGACCGTGGCGATCTCGCGCACGTAGGACAGATCCGCGCTGCCCGGCGTCAGGCCGGCGTTGTTACGGAACTGCAGCACCAGCACGGCGAACAGCACGGCCGCGGTGATCTGCCCGACCGTCTTGGCCGTCTTATTCAGGCCCAGATTGCGCGACCGGCGGATCTTGATCAGGTCGTCGATGAAACCGACGCCGCCCAGTGCGGTGGCCAGGCCCAGCACACACAGGCCCGACGCCGAGATCCCTTCACCGTCGAAGGCCAGCCCGAACAAGTGCGTGCCGAGATAGCCGGCCCAGATGCCGGCCAGAATCGCCACCCCGCCCATCGAGGGCGTACCCCGCTTGGTCTGGTGGCTGGGAGGGCCGTCCTCGCGGATCTGGTGACCGAACCCCTGCCGGGTGAACAGCCGGATCAGCGCCGGAGTCAGCAGGATGGACACGGTCACCGCGATGGCGACGGCGATCAGGATCTGCCTCACGGGCGTGCGCCCTCGGCGGTCAGTGCGTCGGCCAGCGCCCCGAGCCCGACCGAGTTGGACGCCTTGACCAGCACCACGTCTCCAGGCTGCAGCTCGGCGCGCAGCAGGGCCAGAGCGTCGTCGGCGTCATCCACCATGACGGCTTCCTCCCCCCACGAGCCCTCCATCACCGCACCCTGGTGCATGGCGCTCATCGACCTCCCGGTTCCCACGACAACGAGTCGAGACACATCTAATCGCACCGCGAGCCGGCCGATGCGGTCGTGCTCGGTTATTGCATCCTCGCCGAGTTCGGCCATCTCACCCAGCACCGCCCAGCTGCGTCGCGGATGAGTCTCACCGTGGGCGATCCAGGCCAGTGCCTGCAGACCCGCCCGCATCGACTCGGGGTTGGCGTTGTAGGCGTCGTCGATGACGGTCACGCCGTCGGCACGGGTGCTCACCTGCATGCGGTGGCGCGACACCGGGCCCGCTGCGGCGAGCGCTGTCGCGACCTGTTCCACGCTCGCGCCGCACTCCAGCGCGACCGCGGCCGCGCACAGCGCGTTGCTGACCTGGTGCTCGCCGTAGACACCGAGCCGAACCTCGGCCTGTTCGGCGCCCGCGTGCAACGTGAACTGAGGCCTGGCCAGCTCGTCGAGTGTCACCGGCCCGGCCCATAAGTCCGCTGTCTTGGAGGCGCCGTCGCGACTTACCCGGACGACCCGGGCCGCGGTCACGTCGGCCATCGCCACCACCAGCGGGTCGTCCGCATTCAGGATGACCACACCGGATGACGGAACAGATTGCGGCAGCTCGGATTTGGTCTGGGCGATGATCTCCCGGGAGCCGAACTCGCCCAGATGCGCGGTGCCGACATTGAGCACCACGCCGATCGACGGGGTCGCGATATCGGCCAGCGCGGCGATATTGCCGGGGTGGCGGGCCGACATCTCCAGAATCAGGAAATCGGTGTCCCGCGTTGCCCGCAACACCGTCCAGGGATGACCCAGTTCGTTGTTGAACGAACCCGGTGGTGCGACCACCTCGCCCAGCGGCCGCAGCACCGCGGCCACCAGGTCCTTGGTCGACGTCTTGCCCGACGAGCCGGTGATCCCGATGATCCTCAGGCCACCGGCCGTCAACTCGGCGGCCACCGCCGCGGCCAGCCTGGCCAGCGCCGCCAGCACGGCCGCGCCCGAGCCGTCGGCGTCGTGCTCGAGTACCGAGGCCCGATCGTCGGCTGCGGCCTCCGGCCGTACGACGATCGCGGGTACGCCGACCGGCCGGGCGGCCAGCACCGCCACCGCGCCGGCGGCCACGGCGGATGCGGCGTGGTCGTGCCCGTCGGAGCGGGCGCCGGGCAGGGCCAGGAACAGGCCGCCCGGGCCGACGGCGCGGGAGTCGAATTCCACCGTCCCGGTGACGCGGGTGGTCGCGGCCACTTCCGGGTTGATGTCGGTCAGGGTGCCGCCGACGATGTCGGCGATCTGGGCCACGGTCAGGTCGATCACGGCCGGCCTCCCTGGGCCTCGAGAGCCGCCGCGAGTTCCACCCGGTCGTCGAACGGACGCACCTCGTCGGCGCTGCGCTGGCCGGTCTCGTGGCCTTTGCCGGCGATCAGCACCACGTCTCCGGGGCGGGCCCAGCCGACGGCGTAACGGATCGCCTCGCGCCGGTCGGCGATCTCGACCAGCTCGGTCTCGGTCTTGGAATCCACTTCAGCTGCGCCCGCGAGGATTTCGCGGCGGATGGCGGCCGGATCTTCACTTCGGGGGTTGTCGTCGGTCACGACGACGAGGTCGGCGAGTTCGGCGGCCACCGCACCCATCGGCGCCCGCTTGCCCGGGTCCCGGTCGCCACCGGCACCGAAGACCACCGCCAGGCGGCGGTCCGGCCGCACCAGGGTGCTCAGCACCGCGCGCAACGCACCCGGCTTGTGCGCGTAGTCGACCAGCGCGAGGAAGTCCTGTCCCCGGTCGATCTGCTCGAGGCGCCCCGGGACCCGGGTTTCCCGCAGACCCGGTGCGGCCTGCGCGGGCGAAACCCCGACCGTATCCAGAAGTGCCAGAGCGACAAGGCAATTCGCGATGTTGTAATGGCCTGGCAGATTGATGCCGATGCGGTGCTCGGCGCCGGAGGGATCGACGGCCGTGAATTCCTGGCCGGCCGGACCGCAGGGCGTGACGTCGCGGGCGCGCCAGTGCGCGGGCTCCCCGGTGACACTGACGGTGATGGCGTCCCCGGCACGCTCTGCCATCGCACGACCGGCCTCGTCGTCGACGCACACCACGACCCTGCGGGCGCGCAGCGCCGAGGCGGGGTCGAACAACAGCGCCTTTGCCTCGAAATAGTCCGCCATGGTCGGGTGGAAGTCCAGGTGATCGCGCGACAGATTGGTGAAACCACCGACAGCGAACTCGGTGCCGTCCACCCTGCCCAGCGCCAGCGCGTGACTGGACACCTCCATCACGACGGTGTCGACGCCGCGTTCGGCCATCGCCGCGAACAGCGCCTGCAACGCCGGGGCCTCCGGCGTGGTGAGCGCGCTGGGGATGTCCGCGCCGTTGATGCGGATGCCGATGGTGCCGACCAGGCCCGCCACCCGTCCGCCGGCCCGCAGACCCGCTTCGACCAGGTATGTCGTGGTGGTCTTGCCGGAAGTGCCGGTGATGCCGATGACGGTGACCCGGTCCGACGGGCGGCCGTACGCGGTCGCGGCCAGTCCTCCGAGCACGCTGCGCGGTGCCGGATGCACCAGAACCGGCACTGCCGCCGCGTGCGGACCCATCGCGGTGACCCCGTCGGCATCGGTGAGCACCGCGACCGCTCCGCGCCCGATAGCGTCGCCGGCATGCCGGGCGCCGTGCGTAGTCGATCCCGGCAGCGCGGCGAACAGGTCGCCCGGCTGGACGTCCTGGCCGCGCAGCGTCACGCCGGTCACCGTCACATCGGGCCCGGCGGGCGATGGCGCGCCGATCTGCGCGGCCAGCGTGGACAGCGCAACGCCGGTGACGACGTGCGGGCGCAGCCCAGCGGGCGTCGACTCCGCCACGGGCAGCACCTCCGTCCAAGCGCAGATGGTCAGGGATCGCCATGATCGGCCCTGACACCCTATCGAGAGGCGCCCGGTCACCGCGTAGAGCCGCGCCCGCGCGGAGCGCTACGGAACTATGACGATCCGTTCTGGCCGGGCTTGCCGAGAATCAGCCCGCCGCTGCCGCCGGCGCCGCCCGCGCCGCCGTTGACACCGTTGCCGCCGTCACCGCCGTTGCCGAAGAAGGTCTGGGCAAAGGAGCCCTGGGTGAACGCCCCGACGTTGCCGCCCGCGCCACCGTCGGCAGCGCCACTGCCGAATCCGGCGTTGCCGCCGTTTCCGCCGAAGCCAACAGTGAACAGGCCGCCGGCGTCGCCGCCATCACCGCCGTTACCGCTCTGCCCAACGCTGCCGCCTCCCGCGCCCCCGGTGCCGCCGACAGCAAGGCCCGCGACATTGGCGCCCTGGCCGCCAGCACCGCCCACACCACCTACACCGTTGTTGCTGAATCCGCCCGCACCGCCGGCACCTCCGACGCCCAGGCCCAGGATCGCCGCGCCGGTACCGCCGCCACCGCCTGCACCCCCTGGCCCGGCCGGATCCACCGCGCCGCCGATTCCGCCGGCACCTCCGACGCCTGCGCCCAGGACCACGGCGCCGGTGCCGCCCATACCTGCCGCACCGCCACCGGCAGGGCCAGATCCACCCGCTCCACCGACACCCCCCTGCGCGTAGCCGCCCAGCACACCGGCGGCACCACCAGCACCCCCAGCACCGCCGACGCCGGTAGCATCGAAGGCCGTTCCGCCGGCCCCGCCCGCACCGCCGAGTCCGAAGAGGTAGCCGCCACCGGCGCCACCGCCACCACCGGTACCACCCAACGTGAAGCCGGTTCCGCCGGCACCGCCGGCACCGCCCAGTCCAAGGAGCACACCGCCGGCATCGCCGCCGACGCCGCCGGTGCCCCCACCGATAAAGCCATATCCGCCTGCACCGCCAGCGCCTCCGATGGCGACCAGCCTTCCACCCGCACCGCCGGCGCCGCCGGCTCCACCGATTCCGCCGCCCGCGTTACCACCGGCACCACCGGCTCCGCCCCACCCGACGACTGAGGCGTTACCACCAGCGCCGCCCGCCCCGCCACTCCCGAAGAGCACCGATTCTCCGCCGACGCCACCCGTGCCGCCGCTGCCGATCAACCAGCCACCGTTGCCGCCCGCGCCGCCAACCCCGCCGCGGAAGCCGGCCCCACCCGCCCCACCATTACCGATCAATCCTGCCGCGCCACCACTGCCACCGTTCTGCAGGTTCAGCCCGCTGTTATAGCTGAACCCGTTGCCCCCGTTGCCGATCAGCAGGCCACCGGCCCCACCGTTGGGGTTGGCCGCCGTGCCGTTCGCGCCGTTCCCGATCAGCGGACGGCCCAACAGCGCCTGAGTCGGCGCGTTCACCACACTCAGGACGCCGTCTTGCACTGCCTGCAACGGCGAGGCACTTGCCGCGTCCGCCGCCGCGTACGCGCCACCGGCCGCATTGAGCGTCTGCATAAAGCTCTGGTGAAACTGCGCGGCGACGGCACTCAACGATTGGTACTGCACGCCGTGACCGCTGAAGATCGCGGTGACCGCCGCCGAGATCTCGTCGGCACCGGCTGACAGGATTTCGGTGGTCGTCGCCGACGCAGCGGCATTGGCGCTGTGCAACGAGGTCCCGAGACGCGCCAACTGCTGCGTCGCCGTCTCCAGCAGTTCTGGGGTAACGATCACAAACGACATCCGACATCTCCTGCCCGGCCACGAGTAAGCGGTTGACAGTATGCAAAGTCCACGGGAATTCGGGTGGGTTTTCGCCGAAACCCATAGATCCACTCAGCGAAATGAGCTGCGGCCCGCCCTACATCGCCTGCAGCGTCAACGGCGGTCCCGGATCGGGCGACAACGGCACGTTCTCCCGCTGCATCAGCCAGCCGGCGATGTTGTGGAACAGGGGTGCCGCGGAGTGCCCCGGAGTGCCGTCGGCGTTGCGTTGCGGGTTGTCCATCATGATGCCGATGACATAACGGGGGTTGTCGACCGTGGCCATGCCGGCGAAGGTGATCCAGTAGACGTCGTCGAAGTAGCAACCGCAGCCGGGGTTGATCTGCTGGGCGGTGCCGGTCTTGCCGGCCATCTGATAACCCGGCACTGCGGCCGCCGGTCCGGTGCCCTGCTGGTAACCCATCGGATCCTGCTGCACCACCGCGCGCAGCATCTGCCGCACGGTCTGGGCGGTCTGCGCCGAGACCACCCGGACGCCCTCCGGACGCGGTTCGTCGGTGCGTGAGCCATCGGCGGCGATGGTTCCCTTGAGAATCCGCGGCGGGATCCGCACCCCGTCGTTCGCGATGGCTTGGTACATGCCGGCCATCTGCAGCAGCGTCATCGAAACACCCTGTCCGATAGGGAGATTGGAGAAGGTGCTACCCGACCACTGGTCGATCGGCGGCACCAGGCCGGCGCTCTCACCGGGCAGACCGACGCCGGTACGCTGGCCCAGCCCGAACTTGCGGACCATGTCGTAGAAGCGCTCGGGGCCCACCCGCTGCGCCAGCATCAAAGTGCCGACGTTGGAGGACTTTCCGAAGACACCGGTGGTGGTGTACGGCATCACGCCGTGATCCCAGGCGTCGTGCACGGTGACGCCGCCCATGTTGATGGTCCCGGGTACCTGCAGCACCTCGTCCGGGTTGGACAGGCCGTACTCGATGACCGAGGACGCGGTGATGATCTTGTTGACCGAGCCGGGTTCGAACGGCGAGGACACCGGCAGGTTGCCCAGTTGCCGGTCGCCCTGCCGACCGATGTCCTGCGACGGGTCGAAGGTGTTGTCGTTGGCCATGGCCAGCACTTCGCCGGTCTTGGCGTCCAGCACTACCGCCGAGACGGTGTGGGCTCCCGACACGTTCTTCGCCTGTTGCACCTGCTGCTGAACGTAGAACTGGATGTCGTCGTCGAGGGTCAGCTGGATGGTGGAACCGTGGACCGCCTTGTGCCGGTTGCGGTAGCTGCCGGGGATGACGACACCGTCTGAGCCGCGGTCGTAGGTCACCGAACCGTCGGTGCCGGCCAGCATGGCGTCCAGGGAGTCTTCCAGGCCGAGCAACCCGTGGCCGTCCCAGTCGATGCCGCCGACGATGTTGGCGGCCAGTGACCCGCCCGGATACTGACGCAGATCCTGACGCTCCGAACCGACCTCGGGGTATTTCGCCGAAATGGCATGAGCGACGGCCGGTTCCACGTTACGGGCCAGGTACACGAACGATTCGCTGCTCTGCAGCTTCTTGAGCAGGGTGGCGGCGTCCGGCTTGTTGTTCAGCTTGCCCGCCACGTCTTTGGCCATGTCCTTCAGCCGCTGGTCCGGGTCGGGGGCACTCGGGACTTTCTTTCTGGCGTCCTCGAGCTGCTGGCGAATCCGCTTGGGCTGGAAGGTCAGTGCGCGCGCCTCGATGGTGAACGCGAGCCGGTCGTTGTGGCGATCGATGATGGCGCCGCGGATCGCCCGTTCGACGTCGGTGACCTTGAGCTGACCGGCCGCCTGTGCGTTGAGTTCCGAGGCGTTGGACACCTGCAGATAGAACAGCTGGGTGATGGCCACCACCATCAGCACCAGGATCACGGCGTTGCCCGCCCGGTGACGGAAGACGAACGACGCACCGCGGCTGGTCACCTCCACCACCTGCCGGGTGCGTCGCTGAGTCGCCGAGTGCCCCATCTCAGGCCGTGCGGTTGCACGAGACTTGTTGGCTTCCTTGGGTTTCCGGGATCGCTTGACTCCCGGTACGTCGGCGGCGGACCGGCCGCGCTGGCGCTTGGCCGGGCGGTGGTCCTCGCGCGGCCGACGACGCTCGCGCCCCGGTTCGCCGCGACTCATCGCGGTATCCCCGGAACCGCCGGCGCCGCCGGGGGTGCGATGGGAGCGGGTTGTTCGGTGTTAGCCGGCGGTGGCGCCGGTACTCCCGGAGCCAGCGGTGCGTCGTGCACGGGGTTGGGCACCGTCGCCGCGGGCGGCAATGGTGGAGGCAACTGAGCCGGCATCTGATCGGGGAAGGACAACAACGGCCCGTGCACGTCCAGCTGACCCGGCGCGGTCGGGACCTGACCGGGAACGGTCGCGGCCTGACCCGGTACCGCGGGGATCTGTCCCGGCACTGCGGGGACTTGCCCGGGCACCGCCGGTACCTGACCCGGCACCGCGGGAACCTGACCCGGCGCGGTGGGAACCTGACCCGGCACCGGCGCCTGCAGGCCGGGATTCAGCGTCGCCGAACCGTCGGGCCCGCGAAGCAGCACCTGCGGGCCTCCCCGGCCCGGTTGAGTCGGGTCACCGGACGGCGGAAGCACCCGCACCGCCACCTCCGGCGGAGTCACAGCCGGTTTCGGCGGTGCCGGCGGTGCTTCGTCGGGCAGCTTGGCGTTCAGCGGCGGCGGCTGAATGCCGTCCGCCGGTTTCGGCGTGCCGACCACGACCCAGTTGCCGTCGGGCGCCTGAACGAGGTGGGCGGTGTCCCTGGTAGGGATCATGCCCTGCTTGCGGGCCGCTTCGGCCAGTGCCGGCGCGGACTCCGCCTCCCGCACATCGCGTTCGAGCGCCTCCTTCTGCTGCTGCAGCATGCGGGTCCGCTCGCGGGCGTCACTCAATTTGTAGGAACGCTCGGCGGCATCGGTGGACAACCAGAGGGTCAGGCCCAGCCCGATGCCGAGCGCCCCGATGACCAACACCACGAACGGGATCCTGCTCAACAGGGTGTGCGGCCGCAGATCGATCTGACTGATCCTGGTGGCCAGTCGCTCGGTGAGCTTGGGCCGAATGACTTTGGGCGCTTTGGCCTTCCGCGCCTTCGCCCGGGCCTTGGCCTGACTGGTGTTCTTGGCGCGCGCCGGCCGGTCGACCGGCCGGGTCATCGGGCTGGTCTGCGGACCGGACCGCGGGACCCGGGCCTCACGGCTGGGCGCCGGCGGCTTCCCGGATCGGCCCCGACCCCGGCGTGCCGGTGCGTCCATGGTGCCGGGACGAGCGGCGGCGGCTCGCCGGCCGCGCCGCTCGCTCTCGCGGCGTTTCGTTGCCTCGCGCTTTGTGCTCATGCCTGTGCCTTCCCCCTCGCGTGCTCGATTCGTTGCAGGGCCCGCAACCGGACCGGGGCACTGCGCGGGTTGCGTTCGACCTCGGCCGCGTCCGCTTTCTCCGCTCCGTGAGTCAGCGACCGGAACAGCGGCCCGTGGCCGGGAAGTTCCACCGGGAGGCCCGGCGGTGTCCGGGAGGCGGTTGCGTCGGCGAACAAACGCTTGACGATGCGGTCCTCCAGGGACTGGTAGGCCATCACCACGATGCGGCCGGCCAGCACGAGTGCCTCCAGTGCGGCGGGAACGGCGTTGCGCAGGGATTCCAGTTCGTCGTTGACGGCGACGCGCAGCGCCTGGAAGGTGCGTTTGGCCGGGTGCCCGCCGGTGCGCCGGGCCGGGGCCGGTATCGCTTCGTAGAGCAGGGCCACCAGTTCGCCGGTCGAGGTGAACGGGGTACGGGCGCGGCGGCGAGCGATCTGCGCGGCGATACGACGGGCGAACCGCTCTTCGCCGTAGCGGTGCAGGATGTCGGCGAGCTCGGCCTCGCTGTAGGTGTTGACGATGTCCGCCGCCGTCAGCGAAGAGGATGGGTCCATCCGCATATCCAGCGGCGCGTCTTTGGCGTAGGCGAAGCCGCGCTCGGCGCGGTCGAGTTGCATCGACGACACCCCGAGGTCGAACAGGATTCCGTCGACCGATTCCACTGTGCCGTAACCGCATTCGTCGAGCGCGGCGGCGATGCCGTCGTACCGCGTGTGCACCAGGGTGACCCGCTCACCGAACTGGGCCAGCCGGTCGCGGGCGATGTCCAGAGCACTCGGGTCGCGGTCGAGTCCGATCAGGCGCAGGCCCGGCAGTTCCGTCAGAAACCGCTCGGCATGCCCGCCCGCGCCGAGTGTGGCATCGACCAGGACCGCGTCGGCGCCATCGGAGTGGCGTCGGGTCAGCGCCGGGGTGAGCAGCTCGAGACACCGCTGTGCCATGACCGGGACATGTCCGAAATCGCTTGCGCCGGAATCGGAGTCAGGCACCGCGACACCTCTCCCGCTCAGGCCGCCAGGGGCTGCTTGCCGTGATGTCCGTGCACCGAGGCCCCTGTCCGAGACGCACCTGGCGTTGGGGAAGTACGCCAGGGTCGGTTCGGGCAGAGACCACGGTGCACAGGCATGCACCTCAGAAGATGTCGCCGAGTGCTTCATCGCTGGCCGCGGAGAAGTTCTCTTCATGAATTTGCTGATAGTTGTTCCACGCCTGCGCATCCCAGATCTCGAGGTAGTCGACGGCGCCGATCACCACGCAGTCCTTGGACAGGCCGGCGTAACGACGGTGGTCGGCCGACAGAGTGATCCGGCCCTGTCCGTCGGGATGCTGTTCGTCGGTGCCGGCGGCGAGGTTGCGCAGGAACGCGCGCGCCTCCGGGTTGCTGCGCGGCGCCTTGCTCGCCCGGCGCGCCAGCTGCTCGAACTCCGCCCGCGGGTAGACGGCGAGGCTGTGGTCTTGGCTCTTGGTGACCATCAACCCCCCTGCCAGTGCGTCGCGAAATTTGGCCGGCAGCGTGAGCCGCCCCTTGTCGTCGAGCTTGGGCGTGTAGGTGCCGAGAAACACTGGGGCACCTCCAACTTGCTTCTCACCCAAACACTTCGGCCACCATACCCCACAACCCCCCACTTCGCCCCATAAACACCCCCTCCGCGCGTCCCGGAGTGGCGTTTTCCCACCCCGTCCGGGCCAGCGGTCGTTTCAGAGGTACCCGGCACACCGCTCGGGTTACCTGAAACCCGATGTCACAGGGCATATTTGGCGCTTCGGGGGGCAGGTGGGGCGCAGTGGGGCGCAATGGACACAGATGCGCTACAAGTGGGGCACGAGACGGCGTCACCCGGCGTGGATGGCGTGTCGGCGCCGCCGGGTCTGCAACCGTGTCAGCTGCCGAGTGCACAAACAAAAACGGGGCAGCCCAAAGGGCTACCCCGTGACGAACCTACTGCGTGGGCCTACTCGTCGAAACGACGCCGGAAGCGGTCCTCCATGCGACTGGTGAAGGAGCCGCCCGAGCCCTTGGAACGACGCTGCCGCGACGAACCCGCCGTCGGTCCCGCTGTGTCCGGCCGGCCGGACAACCGCCGGCCGGTGACCGCATACACCACGCCGCCGAACATCACGACGAAGCCGAGCACACTCAGGATCGGGAAGCTCCCGATCATCGTGGCCTTGAAAGCCACCCCGGAAACCAGCATGCCCAGTCCCACGACGAACAACGCCGTGCCCTGCAGGCGGCGGCGTGCGGTCGGCGCCCGAAAACCGCCGCCGCGCACACTTGACGCAAACTTGGGATCCTCGGCGTAGAGAGCGCTCTCGATCTGATCGAGCATTCGCTGCTCATGATCGGAGAGTGGCATTCGTCCCTCCTTGCCGACACACTGTCACGTAACCACCGGTAGCCCGGCCCCTTGTTAGGGCAATTAACCACAATGATACGAGGTCAATCTGCGCCGTACCACTGGTTCGCAGGCGATTCTATCTCGGCTGCGGCAGTGCGACGTGATCGGCCGCAACCCGACCCGTCACACCGGGCCGTCCCGCGCCCAGTCGTGGCTGCCCGAACGCTTCGTCCGATACTGGAACGACCCGGAACTCTTCCGCAGACGATGAAAAGGACACCCGCACCTTGGCGACATTCCTCATCGATTTGCCGGCCAAAGAGATGGAGCGCCGCCTCGGCGACGCTCTGAGTGTCTATGTCGATGCGATGCGTTATCCCAGAGGCACCGAGAATCAGCGGGCCGGCATGTGGCTCGAGCACACCCGGCGGCGGGGCTGGAAGGCGGTCGCCGCCGTCGAGGTCGCCGACGACGCGGCCACCCCCGGCTCGGAGGCCGAGCTGCGCAGCGCGCCGCTCGTCGGCATCGCCTATGGCTACCCGGGGGCACCCGGCCAGTGGTGGCAACAGCAGGTCGTCCTGGGCCTGCAACGCAGCGGCTTCCCGCCGCAGGCCATCGACCGGCTGATGAACAGCTATTTCGAACTGACCGAGCTGCACATCCACCCGCGCGCTCAGGGGCGTGGTCTCGGTGAGGCCCTGGCCCGGCGCCTGCTCGCGGGCCGGGACGAGAACAACGTCCTGCTGTCCACTCCGGAGAACAATGGCGAGGCCAACCGCGCCTGGCGGCTGTACCGGCGGCTCGGTTTCACCGACGTCATCCGCAGCTACTACTTCGCCGGGGATCCGCGGGCCTTCGCGATTCTGGGCCGCGCACTGCCCCTGTAATTGGGCGGCTCGCCCATGGGTGGCACCGGGTCTGGCACGATGACCTGGTGCGAGCCAGCTCTCCCCCGCTTCCAGCCCGCGGATTTACTGCCCGGCGGCGCCGCGTACTGGCCATTCTGATGCTGCTGATGCTGGTGCCGCTGGCCACCGGCTGCCTGCGGGTGCGGGCGTCGTTGACGATCTCGCCCGACGATCAGGTGTCCGGCGAGATCATCGCCGCGGCAAAACCGAAGAACAACAAGGACACCGGGCCGCAGCTGGACACGAACCTGCCGTTCAGCCAGAAGGTCGCTGTCTCCAACTACGACAGCGACGGCTATGTCGGTTCCCAGGCAGTCTTCTCCGACCTGACGTTCGCCGAGTTGCCGCAACTGGCCCACATGAACCCCGACGCCGCCGGCGTCAACCTGTCGCTGCGCCGCAACGGCAACCTGGTGATCCTCGAAGGCCGGGCCGACCTGACCTCGCTGACCGACCCTGATGCCGACGTCGAGCTGACCGTCGCTTTCCCGGGCACGGTCACCTCTACCAACGGCGACCGGATCGAGCCCGAAGTCGTGCAGTGGAAGCTCAAACCCGGGGTGGTCAGCACCATGACGGCGCAGGCCCGCTACACCGATCCCAACACCCGGTCGTTCACCGGGGCGGGAATCTGGCTGGGCATCGCGTCGTTCGCGGCGGCCGGAGTGGTGGCGTTGCTGGCCTGGGTCAGCCGGGACCGCTCACCCCGGTTCACCGCCTCGGGCGATAAGACAAGTTCCGGCTAATCGCGATCGCAAGAGCGGCGTAGCCGGTCGCTGCGGGTCGCGACAATCGGCTAGCCGCGGTCCGGGGCCCAGTAGGCGAGCATCTCGGCGAACGTCTCGAACGCCGGAGCCGACACGCCGTACGTCGCCTCGAAGTGGATGCTCAGCGGGAAGCCCAGATCCGCCACTCCGTCGACCACCCGCTTGTACAGGTCCACCAGCAGCCGGCGCTTCTGCTCGGGTTCGCTGGCGGCCAACTGCCTGACGAATTCCTGCTCCCCGGCCACCGCCGCGTTGCCCGGATCCTGAATAAGCCAGTTGATCAGACCGACGCGGGTCTCCATCTTCGGCACGAAACCGAACGACAGCAGGATCTCCGGCCGGTGGTCGGTCTCCCTGGCGAACTCGGCGAGGAAATCCACCATCGCGTCGGAATACAGCAACTGGGTCATGCCGTAGGTGGCGCCCTGGTTGCACTTGAAGTTGAAGCGGCCCTGTTCACCCTCCCGGGTGGGGATCACGATCACCCCGCGGTTGGTCACCGCGTCGCGGTAGATCGACAACGCGTCGGTGGGCGCGACGCCGGAACCCTCGCCGTCGTTCATGGTGCGCGGCACTCCGACGAACACCACTCCCTCCATGCCGGCATCGGTCAACTCGGCCAGTCGCTCACCGAGGGATGCTTCGTCCATGAACGCGGTGACCTGGGTACACAGGCCGCGCATCCCGGGAAGCTCGGGCCGGATGATCGACCAGAAGTCCAGGACGTCCATCTTGGGCTTCATCGGCACCGGACGATCGTCGTCCTCGGCGATCATGCCGGGGATCATGACGTGCCGGATGCGGCCGTCGAGCCCCGATTCTGCCGAGTAACGCACCACTTTCTGCGCGTCTTCTGCCGCCTTCTCCCGACCCCCGTCCACGTTCGGCGGCACCAGCTCCAGCGCGATGGTGTTGAGCGTCACTCGGCTCCTCTCTTCCTCTTGTTCCTGTTGCGACTGCCCCGACTCCCCGTGCCGGGCCACCACGACAGCATAGGGGCGGCCGATGCGGTCACCTCAGCGCGCTGGGGACTGCCGACGGGCCGGCGGCATCCAGGCGGCATACACTGTCGGGCCAGAAGCACGCCGAGCAGAAAGGGGCACCTCCGGTGAGCCTGGAAGCATCGGCGACCGTCGAGGTGGCCGGCGCCATCACCGAGCAACTGCGACGGTACGTGCATGACCGTCGCAGCGAATCCGCCTTCCTCGGCGCCGACTACGACACGCTCACCGCCTGGCTCGAAGACTTCGTGCTCAGCGGCGGCAAACGGATGCGGCCGGTGTTCGCCTACTGGGGTTGGGACGCGGTGAGCGCCGAGGCACCCGATGCGGATGCGCTGCTGCTGTTCGCCGCGCTGGAGTTGCTGCACGCCTTCGCGCTGATCCATGACGACGTCATCGACGCGTCCGCTACGCGTCGCGGACGGCCCACCGCCCACATGCATTTCGCGGCCCTGCACCGCGACCGCGACTGGCGTGGCGCGCCGGAGCAGTTCGGTTTGTCAGCGGCCATCCTGCTGGGTGACATCGCCCATGCCTGGGCGAACGACATCATCTCGCGGGCCAGTTTGTGCCCCGCGGCCCGCCGGCGCGTCGAGGGTGTCTGGTCGGACATCCGGACCGAGGTGCTCGGCGGGCAGTTCCTCGACATCGTCGCCGAGGCGTCGACGCCGGCTTCTGCCGCCGAAGCGGTGGCAGCGGCCATGACCGTCGCCACCTATAAAACCGCCTCCTACACCGTCTCCCGGCCACTGCAACTGGGGGCGGCCGCCGCCGCCGACCGGCCCGAGGTGATGGCGGCCTTCAACCAATTCGGGACCGACCTCGGGGTGGCGTTCCAGCTCCGTGACGACGTGCTGGGTGTGTTCGGCGATCCCGAGGTGACGGGCAAACCGTCCGGCGACGATCTGCGTTCGGGCAAGCGCACCGTGCTGCTGGCCGAGGCCACCCAGCTGGCCGACGAGTCAGACCCGGTGGCGGCCAACCTGTTGCGCACCTCGGTCGGCACCGAGTTGACCGATGCCCAGGTGCGTGAACTGCGCACGGTGATCGAAGATCTGGGTGCCCTGGCCGCCGCGGAGAACCGCATCACCGACCTTACCCAGCGTGCTTTGACGACACTGTCCGCGGCGCCGATCAGCGCCACGGCCAAAGCCGGATTGTCCGAACTGGCGCGCCTGGCCACCGATCGGACCGCCTGACCATGACAGACGCGACCCCCGCCGCGCCGAAACAGAGCTACCGGCAGCGTCTTTCCCGGTTGCGCACCTTCGCCACCGCTGCCGAGGGCGCACCCGCGCGACTGGGATTCCTCGGGGCGGTGCTCATCACCGCCGGCGGCCTCGGCGCCGGCAGCACCCGGCAGCACGACCCACTGCTGGAGTCGATTCACCTGTCCTGGTTGCGTTTTGGGCACGGGCTGGTGTTGTCCTCGATCCTGCTGTGGATCGGCGTCGGTCTGATGCTGATCGCCTGGCTGCGGCTGGGCCGGCAGTGCCTGGCCGGCGCGGCCTCCGAATTCACCATGCGGGCCACCACCGCGTTCTGGCTCGCGCCTCTGCTGTTGTCGGTGCCGGTGTTCAGTCGCGACACCTATTCATATCTCGCGCAGGGCGCGTTGTTGCGCGACGGCCTGGACCCTTACGCGGTCGGCCCGGTCGGTAACCCCAACTCGCTGCTCGACGACGTCTCCCCGATCTGGACGATCACCACCGCTCCCTACGGTCCGGCATTCATCCTGATCGCCAAGCTGGTCACGATGATCGTCGGCAACAACGTGGTCGCCGGCACGATGTTGTTGCGCTTGTGCATGCTGCCCGGCCTGGCGCTGCTGATCTGGGCCGCTCCCCGGCTGGCGCACCACCTGGGCACCGACGGCGCCAAGGCGCTGTGGATCTGCGTGCTCAACCCGCTGGTGCTCATCCATCTGATGGGCGGGGTGCACAACGAGATGTTGATGGTCGGCCTGATGGCCGCCGGCATCGCGCTGACTCTGCAACGTCACCACGTCGCGGGGATCACGCTGCTCACCATCGCGATCGCGGTCAAAGCGACCGCGGGCCTGGCACTGCCGTTCCTGTGCTGGGTCTGGATGCGTCATCTGCGCGAGGATCGCGGCTGGCGGCCCGTCCGCGCGTTCCTGACCGCCGCGCTGGCGTCGTCGGTGATTTGCGTCGTCGGGTTCGCGGTGCTGTCGCTGGTGGCCGGGGTCGGGCTCGGCTGGCTGACCGCGCTGGCCGGCTCGGTGAAGATCATCAACTGGCTGACCATCCCCACGGCCGCGGCGAACATCATCCACGCTTTC
The DNA here is from genome assembly GCF_031583025.1 of Mycobacterium sp. Z3061. Classification (NCBI taxonomy): domain Bacteria; kingdom Bacillati; phylum Actinomycetota; class Actinomycetes; order Mycobacteriales; family Mycobacteriaceae; genus Mycobacterium; species Mycobacterium pumcae. The sequence goes on from NZ_CP134062.1 coordinate 4,003,427, forward strand.
AGCAGCGGCTTCTTCGCGGTGCAGTTCTACACCGTGTTGCGGGTCGCCCGGCTGGTCGGAATCCTGGTCATCCTCGTGTCGCTGCCGGTGCTGTGGTGGCGATTCCGCCGCGACGACCGGGACGCGCTGCTCGGCATTTTCGGGGTGATGCTGGTCGTCGTGCTGTTCGTCCCCGCCGCGCTGCCGTGGTACTACTCGTGGCCACTGGCGGTGCTCGCCCCGCTGGCCCAGTCCCGCCGGGCGATGGCGGTGATCGCGGGATTTTCGACGTGGATCATGGTGATCTTCAAGCCCGACGGGTCCCACGGCATGTATTCCTGGCTGCATGTCGGGCTCGCGACCGCATTCGCGGTGCTGGCGTGGTATTCGCTGTACCGCGAGCCGGAGCCGGCCGAGGACCAGGACGAGGACGGGGTGGCGATCAGTACACCGGGGGTCAGTACGCCATAGCCTGGGCGCGCCGTACCACCTCGCGGGCCTGGTGGGCATGCAGCGCGTCAACCGGGCGGGCGTTGTTCAGCGCGTCGCGGGAGCCGTCGCGGGTGACGGTCAGCGACGGGTCCGGGGTGAACAGCCAGCGCACGATCTCGGTCTCGTGATAGCCGCCGTCGTGCAGGATCGTCAGCAGGCCGGGCAGGCTCTTGACCACCTGGCCGGTGCTGGTGAAGAAGACCTGCGGCACCACTACGCCACCGTCGCGTCGCACCGCTACCAGGTGGCCTTCCCGCAACTGCTGCAGAACCTTGCTCACCGAGATGCCGAGCAGTTCGGCGACCCGGGACAGGTCATAGGTTGGTTCGTCAGGATCCAGAACATCGTCGCCGGCCGGGATGCTGCCCACGACGTCAGTCTAGAACTTGCCGGGCGGCCAAGTGTGCGCGTTCCGGGATCGAATTGCGCCGCCCACCTACGATGGCCCAGTGGTTGGAGGGGACCCGTTGGAGAACACCTTGCTGGATGGCCGGTATCTGGTGCAGGCCAAGATCGGCAGCGGTGGCACCTCAACCGTCTACCGGGGCGTGGATACGCGGCTGGACCGTCCCGTCGCCCTGAAGGTGATGGATTCCCGCTACTCCGGTGATCAGCAGTTCCTGCACCGTTTTCAACTCGAGGCGCGCACCGTCGCCCGGCTGAAGAATCCGGGCCTGGTCGCGGTTTACGACCAGGGACAGGACGGCAGGCACCCGTTTCTGGTGATGGAGCTGGTGGAGGGCGGCACCCTGCGCGAGCTGCTGACCGAGCGGGGTCCGATGCCACCCCACGCGGTCGCCGCGGTGCTGCGCCCGGTCCTGGGCGGGCTGTCCGCCGCGCACCGGGCCGGGCTGGTCCATCGCGACGTGAAGCCGGAGAACGTGCTGATCTCCGACGACGGCGAGGTCAAAATCGCCGACTTCGGTCTGGTCCGTGCCGTCGCTGCGGCCGGAATCACGTCCAGCAGCGTCATTCTCGGCACCGCGGCGTATCTGTCGCCCGAGCAGGTGCGCGACGGCAACGCCGGTCCCCGCAGCGATGTCTACTCCGCCGGGATCCTCACCTACGAAATGCTGACCGGACAGACACCGTTCAGCGGCGACACCGCGTTGTCGGTCGCCTATCAGCGACTGGATAACGATGTGCCGCCACCGAGTGCCGTAATCGACGGTGTGCCAACACAGTTCGACGAGTTCGTGGCATGCGCCACGGCCCGTGACCCATCGCAGAGGTACGCCGACGCGATCGAGATGGCCGCTGATCTGGCGTCGATCGTCGAGGAGCTGGGATTGCCGGACTTCCGGGTTCCGGCGCCGCGCAACTCAGCTCAGCACCGGGCACTCGAGCACAGCCGCATGACCGAGCGTCCCGCCCCGTCCCCGGCTCCCCACCCGACCCGACAGTTCACCCGCGAACCCGGCGAGTCCGCACCCGCGCCTGCAGCGCAACCGGACGTCTTCGACGAGCTGGACGATGAAGAGGAATACGTCGCCGACTCCGGCGAATTCGCCGGGATCCCGATGGACGAATTCGTCTGGGCGCGCCAACACGGCCGACGCATGGTGCTGATCTGGGTGGCCGTGGTGCTGACCCTGACCGGGATGGTCGCGACCGCGGCCTGGACGATCGGCGTCCACCTCAGCACGCTGCTCTAATCGCGCAGCATCTCCGCGACCAGGAAAGCCAGCTCCAGCGACTGCTGGGTGTTCAACCGCGGATCGCACGCCGTCTCGTAACGCCCCGCCAGGTCGGTGTCCGAGATGTCCTGTGCCCCACCAAGGCATTCGGTGACGTTCTCGCCGGTGATCTCGACGTGGATCCCGCCCGGGTGGGTGCCCAGCGCGCGGTGCACCTCGAAGAAGCCCTGCACCTCGTCCACGATCCGGTCGAAGTGCCGGGTCTTGTAGCCCGTCGACGACTCGTGGGTGTTGCCGTGCATGGGGTCGCACTGCCAGATCACCTGGTGGCCCGCGGCTTGAACCTTCTCGATGATCGGCGGCAGCACGTCGCGCACCTTGTTGTTGCCCAGCCTGCTGACCAGGGTCAGCCGGCCCGGCTTGTTGTGCGGGTCCAGGCGCTCGACGTATTCGACGGCGAGCTCGGGGGTCATGGTCGGACCGATCTTGACGCCGATCGGGTTCGCGATCACCTCGGCGAACGCCATGTGGGCGCCGTCGAGTTGGCGGGTCCGCTCACCGATCCAGACGGTGTGCGCCGAGAGGTCGTAGAGTTTCGGTTCACCACCTTCGACATCGGGGTCATCGGACAGCCGTAGCATCGAGCGCTCGTAGTCCAGCACGAGGGCTTCGTGGCTGGCGTAGATCTCGGCGGTCTGCAGGTTGCGGTCGGCCACCCCGCAGGCGCTCATGAACCGCAGCGCGCGGTCGATCTCGGAGGCCAGCGCCTCGTACCGGGCGCCGGCCGGCGAGGTGCGCACGAACTCGCGGTTCCAGTCGTGCGCCAGATGCAGCGAGGAGAAACCGGACGAGGTCAGCGCCCGCACCAGGTTCATCGCGGCGCTGGCATTGGCATAGGCCCGCACCAGCCGCGACGGGTCGTGTGCCCGCACCGCGGCGTCGGCAGCGAAGCCGTTGATCATGTCGCCGCGGTACGACTTCAGGCCCAGCGCGTCGATGTCGGCCGAACGCGGCTTGGCGTACTGCCCGGCGATGCGGGCCACCTTCACCACCGGCATGCTGGCGCCGTAGGTGAGCACCACGGCCATCTGCAACAGGGTGCGGATATTGCCGCGGATGTGCGGCTCGGTGTTGTCGGTGAACGTCTCCGCGCAGTCGCCGCCCTGCAGCAGAAACGCCTCGCCCCTGGCCACCTGCGCAAGCTGTTCCTGCAGCCGGACGATCTCGGACGGCACCGTCACCGGTGGCACGCTTTCCAGCACCTTGCGCATCGCCGCCGCCTGGTCGGCGTCCCAACTCGGCTGCTGGGCGGCCGGCTTGGCCAGCGCGGCGTCCAGCTGCGCCCGCAGATCGGCAGGCAGCGGCGGCAACGGCGGCAGCTGGTCGATCGGAATGTCGACGGTCCAGTTCATCGGTCCATGGTAACTGTGGCCGTTCGCGGCTGATCAGGGCGAACGGCGCTGGGCCGCTTCGTCTGCCGAGGCGATTATCTGAAAGCGGCGCAGCTGATCCCGGGCGTCGACCAGCGCGTCGTGCGCATCGGGAGACCTGGGCGGCAGGCGCGGAGATCCGCGGTCCTCCCACAGCTGTCGCAACTCCCGGGTGAATCGGGGGATCGCCCTGGGCAGATTGGGCATCGTCCCCCACAGCTGGCACAGGACCACATGGTCGTAAGCACCAAGCCAGGCCCACAGTTCGATGGGTTCTGAGCCGTTGACGCCCAGGAACTGCTCCAGGTCGGCGCGGATCCGCCGCCGCGAGCGCCACAGCTGCGACGACGGCGACGGCAGCTTCGGCAGGACGTGAGATCGCACCCAGTTGCCGGCTCGTCCAGGGTCGAATTCGGAGGACACGGCGTAGTACTCCCGGCCGTCTTCGGCGACCACGCCTATCGAGATCAGCTCGATGGTGCGGCCGTCCTCGATGAATTCGGTGTCGTAGAAGTACCGCACCGCCGCAGCTTAGTTCGCCTCAGTTGCGCGAGCAGACGCGAACTCGCACGCTGCGGCGCGCCGCAGTGCGAGTTCGCGTCTGCTCGCGGTTGCGGCAGTTACCCACCGATCAGGATGGGCCCGGTGTCCGGCGGCGGCGCGGGGTGCACCTCGAGGTCCAGTTGCGCATCGACGGTGCGCTCATCGGGCAGCCGCGGAGTTCCGGCGATCGCGCCCTGCAGCCACAGCTTGGCCTGCACCACCGGGCGCCGCCATCGGCGTTCGCGCGCCAGCGCGCGCCGCATCTTCGCCGGTCGGGCTGTGTAACGCCACCGCGCCCACGGCGCGTGCGGACGTGACAACCGGACCGCCCCGATGATCAGCAGCACCACGATGAACATGCCGAGCAAACCGGTCCACACCTTGCCCTTGAGCAGCACGATCACCGCCAGCGGCAGGGTAACCACCAGCGCGGAGGCCAGCGTGCTCTGCAGCGTCAGCCAGTCACCGTCGTAGCGGATCGGCAGCACGAACATCAGCGGGTGCAGACCCAGCATCAAGAGCCCGGCCACCGCGACCGCGGCGAACACCGCATCCACCGAGCTGCGGCCGTCTTCCTCCCAGTACACGTCGGACAAGTGCAGGATCAGCGCGTACTCGTCCAGCACCAGCGCCGCGCCGATTCCGAAAAGTACTGCCGCCAGGGTGAGTTGGGGTTCCTGGCCGTTGACCGCCAGGGTCACCAGGGTGAGCCCGGACAGCATCACCAGCACCACCCCGAACGCAACGTGATGGATGTGCACGGTCCCGACGTGAATATTGCGCGGCTGCCACCACCGCGCCGGCCGGTCCCGATCGGTCCGGTGCCGGATGAAGCGCACACAGGACCGTGTGACGAAGAACGTCAAGATGAAGGCGACCAGGCAACACAGCAACGGCAACCGGCCGCGGTCGATGATGTCGTGCTGCAGCCAGTGGTGCACCACAAAAAAGCTACGCCGCAGTGGCACGCGACACCCGTAAGCCGCGCTGCTCGGGCAAGACAAGCCGAAATAACGATTAGGCTGTTCCCTGACATGAGTAAATGGCGGTCGCCCGGGGTGGGCAGTCAACTCGGGCGGGTTTCGCTATGGTGCCTGCTCTGGCTGCTTGCCGCCCTGGCGATGACTTACACGTGCTGGCAGCTGTTCGGCCACATTCCGTACCGCATCGACATCGACGTCTATCAGATGGGTGGCCGCGCCTGGCTGGACGGGCGCCCGCTCTACACCGGCAACGTGATGTTCCACACACCCATCGTGGATCTGCCGTTCACTTATCCCCCGCTGGCCGCCATCGCGTTCAGCCCGTTCGCCTGGATGGGGATGCCCGTCGCCAGTGTCGTGATCACCGCGCTGACGCTGGTGGTGCTGTTGGTGTCGACGACGATCGTGCTGAGCCGCCTCGACGTGTGGGGCGAGTCGACGCTGCTGCCCGGTCCGGCCTGGCTGCGCCGCGGGTGGTTGGCCGTCGTGATCGTCGCGCCGGCGTCGATCTGGCTGGAGCCGATCGCGTCGAACTTCGCTTTCGGCCAGATCAACGCCATCCTGATGACGCTGGTGATCGCCGACTGTTTCCCGCGCCGCACGCCCTGGCCGCGCGGTCTGCTGCTGGGCCTGGGGATTGCGCTCAAGCTGACCCCGGCGGTGTTCCTGCTGTATTTCCTGCTGCGCCGGGACAACCGGGCCGCGCTGACGTCGCTGGCGTCGTTCGCGGGCGCGACCTTACTGGGCTTCGTGCTCGCCTGGCGAGACTCCTGCGAGTACTGGACCGAAACGCTGCCCCACACCGACCGCATCGGCGAGGCGGCCCTGAACACCGACCAGAACATCGCGGGCTCGCTGGCCCGGTTGGGGCTCGACCAGCACGAGCGTTTTCCGCTGTGGGTGCTCGCCTGTCTGCTGGTGCTGGCCGCGACCGTCTGGGCGATGCGCCGAGTGCTCAAGGCCGGCGAACCGACGCTGGCCATAATCTGTGTGGCGCTGTTCGGGCTGGTGGTTTCCCCGGTGTCGTGGTCGCATCACTGGGTGTGGATGCTGCCCGCGGTGCTGGTGACCGGGATTCTGGCCTGGCGTCGCCGCAACGTTGCACTGGGCGTCGTTACCGCCGCGGGGCTGGCGTTGATGCACTGGTCGCCGATTGACCTGCTGCCCAAGCATCACGAGACGACGGCGAACTGGTGGCGCCAGCTAGTCGGAATGTCCTACGTCTGGTGGGCGCTGGCCGTCATCGTCGTGGCCGGCCTCACGGTCACCGCCGCGATCGCGCCGACGCGCTCGACACCCCGCGAGCGCACGCCGGTCGCGGCCGCCTGACGCGGCAGCGCTTCAACCGACCGCGGTCTCCGGGATCCGCGCCGGGACTGACGATTCCGCGTCGGAATCTTTTGTGTCACCGTCTTCGGCACTGCCGTCCTTGACCGTGGCGGCGTAGATGTCGACGTATTCCTGACCGGACAGGCCCATCAGCTCATACATCACCTCGTCGATGACGGCGCGCTCGATGAAGTGGTTTCCGGCCAGGCCGTCGAACCGGGAGAAGTCCATCGGCTTGCCGAAACGGACGGTGACGCGGCCGAACCGCAGCCGCGTCGTACCGGGCGGGTTCACCACATCGGTGCCGATCATCGCCACCGGGATCACCGGGACGCCCGTCTGCAGGGCGAGTCGCGCCAGGCCGGTCTTGCCCTTGTAGAGCCGCCCGTCCGGTGAGCGGGTGCCCTCGGGGTACATGCCCAGCAATTTGCCCTGGCCCAGCAACCGCTCCGCGGTCGTCAGAGCGGCCTGAGCGGCTTCGGCATCGGTACGGTCGATCGGCACCTGACCGACAGCGGTATAGAACCAGCGGTTGAACCTGCCCTTGATGCCGGTACCGGTGAAGTACTCGGCCTTGGCGAGGAAGGTGATCCGGCGACGCACCACCAGCGGCAGGAAGAAGCTGTCCATCACCGCCAAGTGGTTGCTGGCCAGAATCGCCGGGCCAGAACTGGGAATGTGCTCTAGCCCTTCGACTTTGGGACGGCCGATCAAAGACAGCAACGGACCGAGGAGGACGTACTTAAACAGGTAGTACCACATTGGCCCTCCCTCTCGCCCACACCCGTTGGTGACTGCGCCAACTGTACCCACCCGCGCTGAGTCCGACCACCTCGCGAGCGCTGCCGCGGCGCCGGGTCACTCCTGGACCGTCACGGGGATGGACTGATAACCCGTCTTGGCGGCGGCCTTGCCGTTGGTCCGCGAGGCGGGCGGTTCGGCGTTGCCGGCCACGTCCTCGGGCGGCGTCGCCGTGCGATCGATGTCGTCGACGATGGCCTGAATCACTCCCAGCAGGGCGACACTGTGATCGGCGATGACCGTCACCAACGGATGCTGCTCACCATTGACCGCCGCGGCCAGTGCGCACACCGGGCACCACACCTGCTGGCACTTACCGGGCGTGCCGCCCGTGGCCATGGTGGCCGCCGCCCGCACGGCCGGGTCGATGCCGTCCAGGATCGCCTGGGCGAGCCTGCGCAACTCGGGACCGATCTCGGTATGACCCGTACTCACTTCGGCCATACCTCCGGATCGGGTTGGAAACGAACAGTCAATTCACTGCCCCGCAGATGCGCGTCAAGCACGGTACAACGGCGCAGCACAGAGGCTAGCCGAACCCGGCGCCGCACACCGCCGGCGCTGACGATCAGGTCGTCGTCGGATCTGCCCAGGGCCAGGGATCCGGCGTCGAGTTGCGGCAACGACAGCCGCATCCGGTACACGGACTCCAGGCCCGTCCCGGATTCCAGATCGACGACCGGGTGCAGCGGCCCGGGCGGGGCGGCACCGCGCCGCCGTCGGGCGCTGTCAAGCAGCCCGCCCAGGGCCTTGGGGCCGATCGGCTCCCCCGCCTGGTGCGGCACCAGAACCAATGCGACGTCGCCGATCGTGGCGTCGAGTTCTTCGAGCACCGCGCGTTGCTCGGCAATGCGTTCGGCGTACCAGTAGAACGCGGGATGGTCGGGCAGGCTGCTGTACTCGTAGGTCTCGTCGCGCACCAGAACCTGGTTGACCAGCAACTCCTCGACCCGCACTCCCATCAGCGCCAACGACCCCAGCGTGCGGGCGGCCTCTGCAGCGACCACCCGCTCCGGTGTAAGCACCAGGTGCGCGCTGAGCAGGTCGCCGTCGGTCAGCAGCGAGCTCAGCCGGTCAACGCCGGCGCTGGTGCGTTCCAGCAGTTGCACCACCGCGGCCGAGCGCGGGTCCTCCACGCCGATACTCAGCCGCCGGTGTCGCGGCCAGGCGCGTTCCACGTACAGGCCGAATGTGGCCGGCAGGGTCAGCATCCGCAAGGCGTCGGCCGTCGAGGCGCAGTCGACGATGATGCGATCCCACCGGCCCGACATCGCAAGCTCGCCGACGGCGTGCAGTCCGAGGACTTCCTGAATCCCGGGCAACGCCGAAAGTTCTTCGGGCGCAATGCGACTGAGCTCCGACTCGGGGAACCGGGCATCGAGGGCGGCTACTACGTCGCGCCAGCGGTCCTCGAGCAGGGCCAGGGTGTCCAGGGCCAGGGCGTCGAGAAAGCCGCCGCCGGCCTCCGAGTCGTCGGCATGCACGCGGACGGGTTCGCCGTGACCGGTCGGCGGGATCGGGATGCCCAGGACGTCGCCCAGCGAGTGGGCCTGGTCGGTGGAGACCACCAGCACGCGCTGCCCGGCGCTGGCATCGCCGACCGCGGTCGCAGACGCCAGAGTGGACTTCCCTACCCCGCCCTTGCCGACAAAGAGGCTGATCCGCGCCGGGGTAGGCGGAACGGAATCACTCAGCCCTCGACTCGTTTCTTCAGATCCTTCAAGGCGCCGTCAATCAGCCGGCGTTCGGCCTTGCGCTTGAGCATGCCAATCATCGGAACGGCCAGGTCTACCGCCAGCTCGTAGGTCACATCGGTGCCGGAACCCTTGGGCGCCAGGAGGTACGAGCCTTCCAGGGACTTGAGCAGGGAGCTGGATTCCAGCGTCCAACTCAGCGACTCACGGTCGGCGGGCCACTCGTAGTTCATGATCAGGGTGTCCTTGAAGATCCCCGCGTCCATCAGCATCCGCGCCTTTTTGGGGTAGCCGTCGTCGGTGGCCTCGAGGACTTCGACCTTCTTGTATTCGTTGATCCAGTCCGGGTAGGACTCGATGTCGGCGATCGCCTTCATCACCTCGGCCGGGTCTGCGTCGATGTAGATCGTCTGGTTCGTCTTGTCCGCCACTTGGCTGCTTCCCTTTCCCGGTCAACCCCGGTCAATTGCGGGAGTGCCCCAAATCTCCCGGCAGAAACGGTACTCTCTCTCGCCTGTCTTGATGCCTGTCTTGACCCGGTTAAACTACCGGAGAACTTCCCACGGGACGCTGGCGTTCCAGGGTCGTTTTAACCTCGAACGCCATATTCTTGCCCGCCACGCGACGACGGTGCGTCATTTTGGCCAGGTTCAGCCTGGCCAGCTCGGACGCCGGGACGCCGGTCGGTTCCGCGTGGAGGAAGTAGTGCAAGATCACCCCGTCCATCGACGGTTCCAGCCAGACCTCCATGGTGCCGGTCACCGGGCCGCTCACCGCCCACCGGATGCCCTTCTCGGCACGGTCCTCGGTGACCTGCAGGTGCAGGTCCGGCCACCACCGGCTCCACTTCGAGCGATCTGCGATGGCGGCCCCGACCAGTGCGCCAGCAGCGGCGACGTAGGTTTCGTCGGCGATCTGGATGCTGTTCATCGCCTCAGCTTCACATACCCGCGCGAGCGGGATCAGTGCAGCCCTCGGCCTCTCCCGCAATCGCGCCCGACGTCCACCGGCCGTGGCCATACTGCGCGAATGTCCCCGATAGGCTGGGTGACAGCAAGCCGCCGGCATACAAAGACCACCCCTAGGTCAAGCGAGGTAAAGAGAGTGCGTTCGTACAGTGTCCCCGCCCGCTTTTCCGTCTACGACCACGACAACGTCGCGGCCGTGGTGTACGAGCACGAGCGGGACGACCCCGACTATGTGATCTACCGACGGCGGGTCGACGGGGTCTGGACGGACGTCACCTGCGCCGAAGCCGCTGACCAAATTCGTTCGGCCGCGCTGGGTTTGATCTCGCTGGGGGTCCAGGCCGGCGACCGGGTCTCGATCTTCTCGGCCACCTGCTACGAGTGGGCGATCTTGGATCTGGCGATTTTGTCGATAGGCGCGGTGACCGTGCCGATCTACGAGACATCGTCGGCCGAGCAGGTGCGCTGGGTCCTGCAGGACTCCGAAGCGGTGCTGGCGTTCGCCGAGACCGATGCGCACGCCGCGATCGTCACCGAGCTCACCGGCGAGCTGCCCGCCCTGCGCCGGGTGCTGCATATCAACGGCTCCGGCCCGAAAGCGCTGGAGCAGTTGGTGGAGGCCGGCGCCTCGGTCGATGCGGCCGAACTGACGGCGCGGCAGCAGGGGCTTGGCGCCGACGCGCCCGCGACCCTCATCTACACCTCTGGCACCACGGGACGACCGAAAGGCTGCCAACTCACCCATTCGAATCTGCTGCACGAGATCCGCGGCACCAGTGAGTGCCTGCCCACGCTTCTGTGCGAGGGTCAGCGGCTGCTGGTCTTCTTGCCGTTGGCCCACGTCCTGGCCCGGGCGCTGACCCTGGCGGCTTTCACCAGCAAAGTGACCGTGGGATTCACCAGTGACATCAAGAACTTGCTGCCGCTGCTGGCCGAGTTCAAACCGACTGTGGTCGTGTCGGTTCCGCGAGTGTTCGAGAAGGTGTACAACACCGCTGAGCAGAATGCCGCCAATGATGGCAAAGGCCCTATTTTCAAGGCGGCCGCGCAGACGGCGGTCGATTGGAGCCGCGCCCAGGACGACGGCAAGCCAGGGCTGGTACTGCGGGCCAAGCACGCGCTGTTCGACCGGCTGGTCTACGGGAAGCTGCGCGCCGCGCTCGGCGGTGAGTGCCACGCCGCGGTATCCGGCGGGGCTCCGCTGGGCGCGCGGCTGGGGCACTTCTACCGCGGTGTCGGAGTGACCATCTACGAGGGGTACGGACTCACCGAGACCAGTGCGGCTATCACCGTGAACCAGATCAACGGCCTCAAGATCGGCACTGTGGGCAAGCTGGTGCCGGGCAACAGCCTGCGTATCGCCGAGGACAAGGAACTGCTGGTGCGCGGCGGGGTGGTGTTCACCGGCTACTGGCGCAATGAGCAGGCCACCGCGGAGGCCTTCACCGACGGCTGGTTCCGCACCGGCGATCTCGGTGCCGTCGACGAAGACGGGTTCGTCAGCATCACCGGCCGGAAGAAAGAGCTCATCGTCACAGCGGGTGGCAAGAACGTGGCACCCGCGGTGCTGGAGGATCAACTGCGGGCCCACCCGCTGATCAGTCAGGCGATGGTCGTCGGGGACGCCAAGCCGTTCATCGGCGCACTGATCACCATCGACCCCGAAGCCATCGAGGGCTGGAAGCAGCACCATCACAAGGCCTCCGCTGCGACGGTTGGTGATCTGGCCACGGACCCGGACCTGCTCGCCGAGGTGGACACGGCGGTCAAGGAAGCCAACCAGCAGGTGTCTCACGCCGAGTCGATCCGGAAGTTCCGCATCCTGCCGGTCGACTTCACCGAGGACACCGGTGAGCTGACGCCGACGATGAAGGTCAAGCGCAACGTGGTCGCTGAGAAGTTTGCTTCCGACATCGAGGCGATCTACTCGAAGGACTGATAGCGGGTGGCTCAGGCCCCGCCGTCCAGCAAGCCCGCGAGCCGCGCGGCCAGGAGGTCCCAGCGCCACTGCGTTCGCACCCATTCGCGGCCGGCGGCGCCCATGGCGGCAGCACGGTCGCGATCGATCAACAGCTCGGTGACTGCCTCGCCGATCTCTTCCACCGAGTTGCCGTCGACCACTAAGCCAGTCTTGTTGTGCTGCACAGCTTCCGGGGCTCCGCCGGAGTCGCCGGCCACCACTGGTATGCCGGTGGCCGATGCCTCCAGGAAGACGATGCCGAGACCTTCGACGTCCATACCCGCGCCGCGGGTGCGGCAGGGCATCGCGAACACGTCGGCCATGGCGTGGTGGGCGGGCAGCTCATCGCCGGGGACGCCGCCGGTGAAGGTGACGTGGTCCTCGACCTCGCAGTCGCGCGTCAGCTTGCGCAAGGTCTCGAGGTAAGGGCCACCGCCGACGATGACGAGCGCGGCGCCCTCGACCCGCCGCCGGATCGCGGGCAGGGCTTGGATCAGCATGTCCTGGCCTTTGCGGGGCACCAACCGCGATAGGCACACGACGGTGGGCCGCTCGCCCAGCCGATAGCGTCGGCGCAGTTCGGCGCGCGCGGCGGGGTCCGGGTGGAAGCGGTCGCTGTCCACGCCGGGCGGGAGGTATTCCAGTGCGGCTTTTGGCCCGAACGCCGGCGCGAATCTAGACCGGGTGTAGCGGCTGACGAAGGTCACGACGTCGGTGTGGTCGCCGATGCTTCGCAGCACCGACCGAGCGACCGGCAGCATCGACCAGCCGACTTCGTGGCCGTGGGTGCTGGCCAGCACCCGCTTGGCGCCGGCCTGCCGGGCGCGCGGTGCGAGTAATGCCAGCGGGGCGGCCGCGCCGAACCACACGGTGTCGATGTGGTTCTCTTCGATCAGCCGGCGCATCCGGGTGTCGACGGTGGGCACGGGCAGCATCAGCGTGGTCGGGTGGCGCACCACCCGATAGCCCGCCGACTCGGCCGCTTCGTCAAAAGCCTCGGCGCCCTTCCACTTTGGTGCGTAGACGGTGACGCTGTGGGACTTGGAGTCGACGAGTCGGTTGACGAACTCTCCCAGATAAGACTGGATCCCTCCGCGCCGCGGGGGAAAGTCGTTGGTTACCAGCAGGACCCGGCTCACAGGGTGAGGTTAGCGGGCGACGACGCGCGCCGCGGGAGCGGCGCGTTGAGGAGGCCGGGCCGCGCCGGCGACGAGGGTGCGCCGAATGCCAGTCGCCACGGCGTGTCGTTGTACAGACACGCACGCTCGCGGTGAGACGGGGTCAAGCGTGCCCGGCCATCCACCGCTGCCAGCGCGGGAGCAGACCGGCGACGTCGATTCCCAGCGCCTGACCGACGGCGGTGGCCAGATCAGAGTGCCCGACCCCACATGCGTCCACGTAGAGTTCGCGCAGCTTCCCCGGCCCGTAGGTGTCGGCGACGAACCGGGTGAACCACCACGCACGGTCATAGGCCAGGGAGCGTTGCGGCCCAGGGTCGTCGAGATCGTCGTCCGTCGGTAGCGCCGCAACGGACGAGGCCGCACCGGTGGGCAGCGCCGTCGGCGGCCGGGCGACGAAGTCGGCCACTCCTTCAGTGAGCCAGCGCGGCGCGTCCAGCGCGGTGTCGACTCGGGCCGCATAGTGAAAAAGCTCATGGCTCAGCACTATTCGTAGTGCGCCCTTCGTCATGTGCGCCGCGCCGGGAGCCAACACGATCCGGGCGTCGACCATCGTCCGGGCCACTGGGTCGACCCGCTCGGCTACCGTCACGGCCGCGATATCCGCCCATTGCGAGGCCGGCCCACCACCCGCGGACTGCTCAAACTGCTGATCCGACCCGGCGGCCACCACCACGATGTCACGCGTCCAGTCCGGCCCCCAGAACCCAACCACGGCATCGATGGCATTACCGAGACCAGCGGCTATCCGTGTCAGCAGCTGAGCGGCGCCCGGACCGCCCAGGTTGACCAATCGCACCGTGCGATCACCGATCAGCGACGTCCTCGGTGCCGGGTCGGCGCGGACAATCGTCGGCGCGGACGCTGCGGGACCCTCGTGCGGCGGCAACAGCACCGGCGCGATCAGCTCAGCAGTGAAGACACACGCCAGCAGTATGTGGAGCCGACGCCGCGTGGGCGGAGCCGTCAGTAGCGCCGGGCGTCGTAGATGGGGCCGGACGAGTCCATCGGGACCACCCGAACCGGCTGGCCGTAGGTGGACGAGTGGACCATCATGCCGTCACCGACATAGATGCCGGCGTGCGATGCGTCGGAGTAGAACGTCAACACGTCGCCGGGCTGCAGGTCACCCAGCGACACCGGCTGACCGCCGTGGGCCAGCGCCTGGCTGGAGTGCGGCAGCGAGATGCCGGCCTGCTGGAACGCCCACATCACCAGCCCGGAGCAGTCGAATCCGCCGGGAGCGGCACCGCCCCACACGTAGGGACTGCCGATCTGGGTCAATGCAGCCTGCACAACGACCGCACGGTCGCCGCTGCCACCGCCACCCGTGAAGGGCACGTTGGACGCACCGCCGGGCGCCGGCATCTCACCGGGGACACCTTCCGGCGGCACCGGCGCGCCGGGCGGCAGTGCATCGGGAGCACCGGGGCCACGGTCCGGTACCCGGTCGGGCGCCGGCCCGGGGTTGGCCAGCGCGGTGCGCTGGTCCGGGGTCAGTGCTTGATACTGCGACTTGACGACGGCGATCTGTACCTGCAGCTGACTCTGCTTGTGCTGCAGGTTCGCCCGCACAGCCGCGGCCTGCTCGGCGGCGGCCTTGGCGTCGGCGGCAGACTTGGCGGAAGCCTGCTCGGCCTTGACGGCCTCCTCGCCGGCGGCCTTGAAGCTGGCCATCTGGGAGGACATCTGTCCCGCCATCACCCGCTGGATCGTCAGCCCGTCGATCAGCGACTGCGGCGACGCGGCGGTCAGGATGGCGTCCAAGCCGTCGGTGCGACCGCCCATGTACGTCGCGGCGGCGACTTTGTTGACCGCACCCTGAAAGTTGGCCAGGCGAGCTCTCGCGGCTTCCAGCTTGGCCTGGTCGTCGGTCAGCTTCCGCTCGGCCGCCTGCTGGGCCGCCAGCTTCTCGTTCAAGTCCAGCTGAGCGCTGTGCATCGCCTCGGTGGTCTGCTCGGCCTGCCGGGAAAGCTCGTTGAGTTTCGCCAGTGCGTCATCGGCAGGATCGGCGAACGCGCCGGCCGCTGTAATACCCGAGAACACAACGAAGCTCGCGAACGAACCGATGGCGAACCGCTTGAACACGCGCGCGATCGAATGCCTACAGTCGAGCCTCAAGATTTGCTTCCTTAAACTGCCATCGACGTAAATGCGCCGAGCGGGTTTAGGTCTCAAACAGGTTACGAAACGATATCGACGTTTGTCCAAAGGGGGGAGTTAAGAAATTAGGTAGATTTATGTCATTTCTATGTGAGACAGGGTGTCTGGCCGTGCTCGACCATACACGACCCGTCAGGCCACTCCCTTAGGCGACACAGTGCGCTCGCGCCGGATCGGCACCAGGCGCAACCGCGGCGCCAGCCCGGCCTCGGCCAGCGTCTCCAGCGCGACTTGTTCGTCGTACGAAAGGGTTTCGGGCACCCCGAGCAGAACGCTCACCACGCACTCGCGGCACCCGGGGCCGCGGACCGCGCAATCGTCGCAATCAATCACCACCGGCTCCCCCGGCCTGGCCGCCGCGCCCCCGGTCCTTTCGGTTCCGCTGCTGTGTGCCATCTGGCTGGGTCCTCTCCCTAGCGCTTCAACTCTTGAGTCGAACTGCACCGCACGGTAACGCCGGGCACCGACAACAACACCCGGCGTGGGAACCGATGGGTGTCAGTGCGGATGCCTAACGTCACCGCCATGGGTGCGACCGGCGGGAATCAACTCAGCTTCGCCGGGCTGGACGACTTGCGCGCCCCCGACGAATCGCAGCTACGCGAGACCACGTTCGTCGTCGTCGACCTCGAAACCACCGGCGGCCGCGCCAAGGGCCGGGAAGGCGTCACCCCGGACGCGATCACCGAGATCGGCGCGGTCAAGGTGTGCGGTGGCGCGGTCCTCGGTGAATTCGCGACACTCGTGGACCCGCAACGCAGCATCCCCCCGCAGATCGTCCGCCTGACCGGGATCACCACGGCAATGGTCTGCGATGCCCCGACCATCGAGGCCGTCCTGCCGATGTTCCTCGAGTTCGCCGGCGACTCGGTGCTGGTGGCCCACAACGCCGGCTTCGACATCGGCTTCCTGCGCGCCGCCGCCGAGCGGTGCCGGCTGCAGTGGCCGCGACCCCGGGTGTTGTGCACGGTCCGGCTGGCTCGCCGGGTGCTGAGTCGCGAAGAAGCACCCAGCGTGCGGCTGGCCGAGCTGGCGCGCATCTTCGCCGTGGCGACCCAGCCCACACACCGCGCTCTCGACGATGCCCGCGCCACCGTCGACGTCTTGCACGCGCTCATCGAGCGGGTCGGCAACCAGGGCATCCACACCTACGCCGACCTGCGCTCGTACCTGCCCGACGTCACACCCGCCCAGCGCCGCAAGCGCGTCCTGGCCGACGGGCTGCCGCGCCGGCCGGGGGTTTACCTGTTCCGCGGCCCGGCCGGTGAAGTGCTCTACGTGGGCACCGCGGTGGACCTGCGCCGCCGGGTGAGCCAGTACTTCAACGGCAGCGACCCACGTGGCCGGATGAAGGAAATGGTGGGCCTCGCGACCGGCGTGGACCACGTCGAGTGCGCGCACGCACTGGAAGCCGGCGTGCGCGAGCTACGACTGCTGGCCGCGCACGCCCCGCCCTACAACCGCCGTTCGAAGTTCCCGCACCGCTGGTGGTGGGTAGTGCTGACCGACGAGGCGTTCCCCCGGTTCTCGGTGATCCGAAATCCGCGGCACGAGCGCGCCATCGGTCCGTTCCGGTCGCGTACCGACGCAGCGGACACCGCGGCACTGCTGGCCCGCTTCACCGGTGTACGGACGTGCACCAGACGGCTGGCCCGTTCGGCGCTGCACGGTCCGGTCTGCCCCGAGGTAGAGCTGGCACCCTGCCCCGCGCCGCGCGACGTGACGGCCGCGCAGTACGGCGACGCGACGCGGCGCGCCCAGGCGTTGATCGACGGGTCGGACAACTCCCCGCTGGCCGCCGCCGTCGACGAGGTCGCGGCCCTGGCCGCACGGCACCTCTACGAGAGCGCGGCCCGGCTGCGCGACCACGTCGCCACCGCGGTCGAGGCGTTGTGGCGGGGGCAGCGCCTGCGGGCCTTGAGCGCGCTGCCCGAGCTGATCGCCGCGGCACCCGACGGAGAGGGCGGCTACCAGTTCGCGGTCATCCGGCACGGCCAGCTCGCGGCCGCGGGCGGCGCCCGGCGCGGCGTGCCCCCGATGCCGGTGGTGGAGGCGATCCAGGCCGGCGCCCAGACGGTCCTGCCGGCGCAGGCTCCGCTGGGTGGTGCACTGGTGGAGGAAACGGCGCTCATCGCGCGCTGGCTGGCCGCACCCGGGGTGCGCATCGTGCGGGTGAGCGACGGCGATACGGGCTGGGCGTCGCCGCTGGGCGCGGCGGGCGCGTGGGCGGAGTGGGCTGCCACCGCAAGGTCCGCGCGGCTGGCCGGCCGCCAGGCCGGAAAGCAGTCAGACCTGCTGGCTGAACCGCACCCATCGCGCGAGCAGGTGTTCGGCCGCCCCGCTGTCGATCGCGGCGGCGGCCCGCCGCAGCCCGTCCTCCCACGCCGGCAACCATTCAGCGCGGCTGGATAGCCCGGCGTGTGCGACGAGTGCCCCTGCGGCGTTGAGCACCACCGCGTCGCGCACCGGCCCCCGAGTGCCGGCCAGCACCGCGTGCACCTCAGCGGCGTTGGCCGCGGCGTCACCGCCGCGCAGCTCGTCGAGCTCAGCGCGCGCGAACCCGAATCCGGCGGGATCGAACTTCAGCTTGTCCACGGTGCCCGCCTGCACCCGCCAGATGGTGCTCGTCGTGGTGGTGGTGAGCTCGTCGAGTCCGTCGTCGCCATGCACCACCAACACACTGGACCGGCGCGCAGCAAACACCCCGGCCATCACCTCAGCCAGGTCAGCGAACGCGCAACCGATCAGTCCAGCTCGCGGCCTGGCCGGATTCGTAAGCGGCCCAAGGAGATTGAACACCGTCGGCACCCCGATCTCGCGGCGCACCACGGACGCGTGGCGGTAGGACGGATGAAACTGAGGTGCGAAGCAAAACCCGATCCCCACCTCGGCGAGGCTGCGCGCGACCTCCTCGGGCCCCAGGTCGATGCGCACCCCGAGCGCCTCGAGGGTGTCCGCACCGCCGGACAACGAGGACGCCGCCCGGTTGCCGTGTTTGACCACCGGCACGCCCGCGGCCGCCACCACGATGGAAGCCATGGTGGACAGATTCACCGTGTTCACCCCGTCGCCACCGGTTCCGACGATGTCGACCGCGTCGTCCGGGATGGCGCCGGCCGGCATCGCACGGGCATGGTCGAGCATCACGCCGGCCAGTTCGCTGACTTCGTCGGACGTCGGCCCCTTCATCTTCATCGCCACCGCGAACGCCGCGATCTGGGCCGGTTGCGCCGCGCCGGTCATGATCTGGTCCATCGCCCAGGCAGCCTGACCCCGCAGCAAGTTCTGCCGGTTCGTCAGGCGCCCCAGCACCCGCGGCCAGGACGGCGCGGCGGGCGAATAATCCTCAGACGACGCAGCCACGTCGCCGATGGTCCCACGAGAATCTCACCTGCTCCCAACCACGCGCCCGGAAGCGCCGAAGACCCCGCGCGACACGAAATCTCAGAAATTTGTGACCCGGGTAGTCTTCGACAACTACAAAGCGTCATACTTGCGGATGTGACGAGTGCTGTAGGGACCTCGGGTACCGCGATTACGTCGCGAGTCCATTCGCTGAACCGCCCCAACATGGTCAGTGTTGGCACCATAGTGTGGCTTTCCAGCGAGCTCATGTTCTTTGCTGGGCTGTTCGCGTTCTACTTCACGGCGCGAGCGCAGGCCGGCGGGAACTGGCCGCCGCCGCCGACCGAGCTGAATCTGTACCAGGCCGTGCCGGTGACGCTGGTGTTGATCGCGTCGTCGTTCACCTGCCAGATGGGCGTGTTCGCGGCCGAACGCGGCGACGTTTTCGGTCTGCGGCGCTGGTACGTGATCACCTTCCTGATGGGGCTGTTCTTCATCTGCGGCCAGGCCTATGAGTACGTGCACCTGGTGACGCACGGGACGACCATCCCCAGCAGCGCCTACGGCAGCGTGTTCTATCTGGCCACCGGCTTCCACGGCCTGCACGTCACCGGCGGTCTGATCGCGTTCATCTTCCTGCTGGTCCGCACCACGATGAGCAAGTTCACTCCGGCGCAGGCCACCGCCAGCATCGTCGTCTCTTACTACTGGCACTTCGTCGACATCGTGTGGATTGCGTTGTTCGCCGTGATCTATTTCATCCGATGAGCCCGCGGCTCCGAATACACCAATGAACAGGAGTGCTCGGTTGAAGAAAATGGGGTTCACCCGATTCGGTGCCGGTAAGAGCGACCGGTCCCGGCGGCGTCTGCACCGTCGGTTGTCCGGCGGACTCTTGCTGCTGATCGCGCTCACCATTGCCGGCGGGCTGGCGGCCGTCCTGACGCCGACGCCGCAGGTTGCGGTCGCCGACGAGTCGGGTTCGGCGTTGCTACGGACCGGCAAGCAACTCTTCGACACGTCATGCGTGTCCTGCCACGGCGCCAACCTGCAGGGCGTGCCCGACCACGGGCCCAGCCTGATCGGCGTCGGCGAGGCAGCCGTCTACTTCCAGGTATCGACCGGCCGGATGCCCGCCATGCGCGGCGAGGCTCAGGCACCGCGCAAGGAGCCGATCTTCGACGAGGCTCAGATCGACGCGATCGGTGCCTTCGTGCAGTCCAACGGTGGCGGCCCCACCGTCGTACGCAACCCCGACGGCAGCCTGGCGATGCAGTCGCTGCGCGGCTCAGACCTGGGCCGCGGCGGCGACCTGTTCCGGCTCAACTGCGCTTCCTGCCACAACTTCACCGGTAAGGGCGGGGCGCTGTCGTCGGGCAAGTACGCGCCCGACCTGGGTGAAGCCAACGAGCAGCAGATTCTGACCGCGATGCTGACCGGCCCGCAGAACATGCCGAAGTTCTCCGACCGCCAGCTGTCCTTCGAGTCGAAGAAAGACATCATCGCCTACGTGCGGACCGCCGCCGAGGAACGCTCCCCGGGCGGCTACGGACTGGGTGGATTCGGACCCGCACCTGAGGGCATGGCGATGTGGATCATCGGCATGGTCGCTGCCATCGGGCTGGCACTGTGGATTGGGGCGCGCGCATGAGCGACGAGTCTGAAGTGACGCAAACCGCGAAGACCGGTTCCGACACCGACACCACCACGCACGCGGGTCAGACCGAGCCCGACGACGCGGCGCTGGCCGGCATGTCCCGGGAGGAACTGCTCGCACTCGGCAGCGAGATGGACGGCGTCCAAATCGTCTACAAGGAGCCGCGCTGGCCCGTCGAGGGCACCAAGGCCGAGAAGCGCGCCGCGCGCGGCGTCGCCAACTGGCTTTTGCTGGGCGGTTTCTTCGGGCTGGCGCTGTTGCTGGTCTTCCTGTTCTGGCCGTGGGAGTACAAGCCGACCGGCAGCTCGGGCAACTTCCTCTACTCGCTCGCCACCCCGCTGTATGGCTTCACCTTCGGGATGTCGATCCTGTCGATCGCCATCGGCGCGGTGCTGCTGCAGAAACGCTTTATCCCCGAAGAGATCACGATTCAGGACCGCCACGACGGCGCGTCCCGGGAGATCGATCGCAAGACGGTGGTGGCCAACCTGGCCGACGCCTACGAGGGTTCGACGGTCGGACGCCGCAAGCTGATCGGCGCGTCGCTCGGTATCGGCCTGGGCGCGTTCGGCCTGGGCACTCTGGTCGCGTTTGCCGGCGGCCTGATCAAGAACCCGTGGAAGCCGGTCGTTCCCACCGCCGAGGGTATGAAGGCGGTGCTGTGGACGTCGGGCTGGACCCCGCGTTTCAAGGGCGAGACGATCTACCTGGCCCGCGCGACCGGGGCCCACGACGGACCTCCGTACACCAAGATGCGCCCCGAGGACATGGACGCCGGCGGCATGGAGACGGTCTTCCCCTGGCGCGAGTCCGACGGCGACGGGACCACCGTCGAGTCGCACGAGAAGTTGTCGGCGATCTCGCTGGGTGTGCGCAACCCCGTGATGCTCATCCGGATCAAGCCCGGCGACGTGGACCGCGTGGTCAAGCGTCAGGGCCAGGAGAGCTTCAACTTCGGCGAGTTCTTCGCCTACACCAAGGTGTGCTCGCACTTGGGTTGCCCCGCATCGCTTTACGAGCAGCAGTCCTACCGAATCCTGTGCCCGTGTCACCAGTCGCAGTTCGACGCACTGCACTTCGCCAAGCCGATCTTCGGCCCGGCGGCCCGTGCGTTGGCGCAACTGCCCATCACAATCGACTCCGACGGGTATTTCGTCGCCAACGGTGACTTCATCGAACCCGTGGGACCGGCATTCTGGGAGCGCACAACAACATGAGTCCAAAACTGAGTCCCCCGAAAATCGGTGATGTCCTGGCCGGCCAGGGCGAGGCCGTGGATTCCCGGTATCACCCGTCAGCGGCGGTGCGCCGTCAGCTCAACAAGGTGTTCCCGACGCACTGGTCGTTCCTGTTGGGCGAGATCGCGCTGTACAGCTTCATCGTGCTGCTGATCACCGGCGTGTACCTCACGTTGTTCTTCGACCCGTCGATGGCCGAGGTCACCTACAACGGCGTCTATCAGCCGCTGCGCGGCGTGGAGATGTCGCGGGCCTACGAGACGGCGCTGAACATCTCCTTCGAAGTCCGCGGTGGCCTGTTCGTCCGTCAGATCCACCACTGGGCGGCGTTGATGTTCTCGGCGTCGATCATGGTGCACCTGGCCCGGATCTTCTTCACCGGCGCGTTCCGCCGGCCGCGTGAGGCCAACTGGGTGATCGGGTCGCTGTTGCTGATCCTGTCGATGTTCGAGGGCTACTTCGGCTACTCGCTGCCCGACGACCTGCTCTCCGGTATCGGACTGCGCGCGGCGCTGTCGTCGATCACGCTCGGCATGCCGATCATCGGTACCTGGCTGCACTGGGCGCTGTTCGGCGGCGACTTCCCCGGCACGATCCTCATCCCCCGCCTCTACGCCCTGCACATCCTGTTGATTCCGGGCATCATCCTGGCCCTGATCGGCGCACACATGGCGCTGGTGTGGTTCCAGAAGCACACCCAGTTCCCCGGCCCGGGCCGCACCGAGCACAACGTGGTCGGCGTGCGCGTCATGCCGACGTTCGCGGTCAAGTCCGGTGCGTTCTTCGCCTGCATCGTCGGTGTGCTGGGCCTGATGGGCGGACTGCTGCAGATCAACCCGATCTGGAACCTGGGTCCGTACAAGCCATCTCAGGTGTCGGCGGGCTCGCAGCCAGACTTCTACATGATGTGGACGGAAGGCCTGGCCCGTATCTGGCCGCCATGGGAGTTCTACTTCTGGCACCACACTATTCCGGCCGTCGTGTGGGTCGCGATCATCATGGGGCTGGTGTTCGGCCTGCTGGTCGTCTACCCGTTCCTGGAAAAGCGGTTCACCAAGGACTACGCGCACCACAACCTGCTGGTGCGGCCGCGGGACGCTCCGGTGCGCACCGCAATCGGCTCGATGGCGATCACGTTCTACATGGTGCTGACGCTGTGCGCGATGAACGACATCATCGCGTTCAAGTTCCACATCTCGCTGAACGCGACGACGTGGATCGGGCGTATCGGCATGGTGATCCTGCCGCCGCTGGTCTACTTCATCGCCTACCGGTGGGCCGTGGGGCTGCAGCGCAGTGACCGTTCGGTGCTCGAGCACGGCGTCGAGACCGGCATCATCAAGCGGCTGCCGCACGGTGCCTACATCGAGCTGCACCAGCCGCTGGGACCGGTAGACGACCACGGCCACCCACTGCCGCTGGAGTACCAAGGCGCGGCACTGCCAAAGAAGATGAACAAGCTGGGCTCGGCCGGCTCACCGGGCAGCGGTAGCTTCCTGCGCGCCGACCCGGCGTCGGAGGACGCGGCGCTGCGCGAGGCGAGCCACGCCTCTGAGGTACGTGCCCTGACCGCCCTGCGGGAACACCAGGAGGACTCTAACGGCTCCTCCAACGGCTCCAACGGACACTCCAACGGGCACGGCTAGCAACAGCCCAGCGAAGCGCACAGCCGCCGCCTCCCGTTTTCCGGGGGCGGCGGCTTTGCTTTCTCCGTGGTGCGCCCCGGGCGTCGGGTGTGCGCCGAAGGCGGCCTCGCGCTAAGAATCCCGCCATCGCTGCACACTCGAACCCGTCGACGCACACCAGAACGCGCGCACCAACAAGAGCACCGCGAAACTCAGTGCGCTACCTGGCCGCGACGGAGCTGACGCACATAGAGGATCTCGATCGCCGGCAGACCCGCGGCGATCACGCCCGCGAACCCGTAACTGACCCACGACGCGCCCTCGTGTCCGGCGGCCATCAGATAGGTGGCCACCGCGACGGCGATCAGCGACGTCCCGATAGTGCTGGTAAGTGCCAGTGCCCCGCGCAGCCAGATCCGGTCCACCACCGCACCGGACCATTCATCAAGCGCGCCATAGGCTTTGACCGACTCGCGGCGTGACTGCTCGATCGGGATGCGCGACCCCGAGCGACTGACCTGCTTGGCGGGCCTGACGGCCCCGCCCTGCAGGGCTCGCGAGCGCACCACCGGTTCGGCCTGCGTCATCCGGCGGGCCCGCAGCAACACCGGGATAGCTCCGGCGATGATCAGCGCGGAGACGACGATGACGGCATAGAGCACCCAGGTGGTGTGTGGGGTGCGCGCCATCTTGTGAAAGCCCCGGCCCAGATCGGCCAGCGCGACCGCCGCCGCGACGCTGACACCGACAAGCACCAGCCAGATCGCGGCGCAGGCGCCGATCATGACGCGGTCGATGATGTTCGGATTGACCACGGGGTCCGGGCCACGCCGGTATGCCGAATACTTGCCGACCATCAGCAGCTCGTCTGCGGTGAGTCGTTGGTGTTGGAGGACAATACCGTTCCGTCACTGGTGATGATCGAGCAGTTGAGTCGGCTGACGCGGAAGAGACTGGACGCCTCCACCGAACCCACATCTGACTGCGAGATCGGTGTGACGGTCATCGACCACGGGATGTAGACGTTGTGCTGCGTCCGGCGCCGGCCGGAGGCGTCGACGTAGGTCACCGAGATGATGTCACCGGGGGCTTTGGTGCCGGTCACCGAGTAGGTGACCTGCCGTGGCCCGGCCGGCGTCGTGGTTGCCGGGGGTGGTGCCGCGGCGGTGGTGCTGCTCGCAGGCGGCGGCGCGGCCGTGGTCGCGGGCGGCGGTGGTGGTGGCGGCGGGGGCGTCACGGTTACTGTCTGCGTCTCCGTTGGAGGTGGCGTTTCGGGCGGCGGGGGCGGCGGGGGCGGCTCTGAGGACGGCGGTGGCGGCTCCGACGAGGGTGGCGGCTTGGTGGTGGTGATCTGGTCCTGCACCGGCGGCGCCGACGGCGTGGTGGTGGTCGCCGGGTTGGCCAGCTGACTGGTCCCGGTCCGCGTCACCAGCAGCGACACCGCCACCACCAGTGAGATCGCCGCCAGGATCGCGGCCACCCCGACGACCCACGGCCAACGCGGGGACCGCTCGTCGTCGCGGTCGGCCTCGTCGTAACTGTCGTAGTCGTACAGGGCCAGATCGCCGGGCATATACGGGCTGCTGAACAGTTCGGACTCGGGCGCCGAGTAGGCCCGGGAATAGGCGTCCGTCTCGGCTGGCGGCTCCACATCGCCGCCGTCGAGCGGCTCGAGGCCATCGCCGTCGCTCAACTCATCGCTGCCGGATTCCAGGTCGTCTGGCTCGCTGACAGGGTCGGGTTCGTCTGGATCCCGTCCCGGCGGATTCGGCCCGCTCATGTCTGCCTACCCTGTCCAACTGCCCAGCCAGCGCGCGGGGATCCGCGGCTGCATCCGTGCACTCTGTGAGAACTCATCGTGCCTCGGCAAACCCTACCCAACCGGCCGGTGCACAGGTCCCACGGCAAACTGCCCACCGGTCAACTGGTGACCAGATTGTGACCTTTGCGGATGCAATCAGTGCTTTTCGGGTCCGACGTAGTACTCGAAGACAAGCCCGGCCGCCGAGGAAAGGATGAAGACGACACCCGCGACGATCAGCCACGGCAGCCACAGAGCGATCCCGACGGCACACACCGATCCGGACAGGGCGATCATGATCGGCCACCAGCTGTGCGGGCTGAAGAAACCCAATTCCCCTGCGCCATCACTGATTTCAGCGCCCTCGTAGTCCTCGGGACGGGTGTCGAGGCGGCGCGCCACGAACCGGAAGAAGGTGGCGACGATCAGCGCCAGCCCACCGGTCAGCGCCAGCGCGGTGGTGCCGGCCCACTCGACGCCGCCGTTCGCGAAGATTGCGGTCAGAATCGCGTACAGCACCGTCACCAAGACGAAAAAGGCGGCGATGAACTCGAACAACCTGGCTTCGATATGCATGAGTTGTCCTAACCTCTTGGGCTCGGGGCCAATTCGCCGCGGCGGGTTTCGAACGGATGGGTGGTGGTCGCCAGCGGTGGCTGGTTGATGGCCTGTAGCGCTTCGGCATTCGTCTTGCCGGCGATGCGCTGCTGCAGGAAGGCCACGAAGTCATTCGGCTCCACCACCCGCACCTCGAAGTTCATCATCGCGTGGTACGTGCCGCACAACTCGGCGCAGTGGCCGACGAACGCGCCGGTCTGGGTGATCTCCTCAACCTGGAAACGGTTCTCCGAGTGGTTGGCCTCGGGGTTGGGTATCACGTCGCGCTTGAACAGGAACTCCGGCACCCACCAGTCGTGGATCACGTCGGCCGAGGCCATCTGGAACTCGATGCGCTTGTGGGCGGGCAACACCAGGACCGGGATCTCGGTGCTGGTGCCCAGGATCTCGACCTTGTCAAAGTTCAGGTAGGTGCGGTCTTCGGTGTTGAGACCACGGATCGGTCCGACCAGTTCTTCCCCGTGGCGGTCCTTGCCCTCCGGCTTGGAGGTCATCGCCTTCTTCTTGGCGGCGTCGGCGCCCTCGTAGTTGAACGTGTTGTCCTTGAAGGCCACACGCTGGTAGCCGAACTTCCAGTTCCACTGGAACGACGTGATGTCGATGACGACTTCGGGATCGCTGGCCAGGTGCGTCATCTTCTCCTGAACCACGACCGTGAAGTAGAACAGCACCGAGATGATGAGGAAGGGTGTGACGGTCAGCACCAGCTCCAGCGGCATGTTGTAGCCGAACTGGCGGGGGAACTCGTCGTCGCCCTTCTTCTTCCGGTGGAAGGTGCAGGCCCAGAAGATCAGGGCCCACACGATGACGCCGACGACCAGCGAGGCGATGACGGCGCCGATCCACAGCTCGCGGTTGAGGTGGCCTTCGTGGGTGATGCCCTTGGGCCAGCCGAGCGCGAGCGCGTCCTCCCACGAGCAGCCGCTCAGGGTGACCGCCAGCACGCCCAGCGTCACTGCCATCGCGATCGGGCGGAGACGACGGGACAGGCCCCGCGCCTCTCCGAAACGGTGCCGAGACCTGCTCTGCGACAAGCTCTGCGAACTATCGTGCCCGCGACGTGCCACGTTGACGCCTCCTGTATCGCAAGCTGGGCCGGCCGGCTTTCGGCCGAGTCGGCTAACTCGGATGTCGAATACTACGCAGCGTAGACCACACCGCTTCCCCGGGCGACTGCCTGGTCACCGCGACCCGCCGGGCGCCGCGCGGACGGCGACCCGACATGGTCTTCCGGACTGCGGCATACTGGGGCGCCGTGTGTGGATTGTTGGCCTTCGTCGCCGCTCCCCCGGGCTTGGACGGGCCTGCCGGAGCCGATGCCGCGGCAGCGCATGCCGCCGAGGCCGACGGCGCGATCGCGCGCGCATCGCACCTGATGCGCCATCGCGGACCCGACGAACCGGGCACCTGGGCCGACCCTGACGCGGACGGTTCGGTGGTCTTCGGTTTCAACCGCCTCTCCATCATCGACATCGCGCATTCCCACCAGCCGCTGAGCTGGGGACCGCCGGAGGCGCCGGGCCGCTACGTGCTGGTGTTCAACGGCGAGATCTACAACTACCTGGAGCTGCGCGAGGAACTGCGCACCCAGCACGGCGTCGTATTCGCCACCGACGGCGACGGTGAAGCCATCGTCGCGGGCTTCCATCATTGGGGCACCGACCTGCTCAAGCGTTTGCGCGGCATGTTCGCGTTCGCGCTGTGGGACACCGTCACCCGGGAGCTCTTCTGCGCCCGCGACCCGTTCGGCATCAAGCCGTTGTTCATGGCGACCGGCGCCGGCGGCACCGCGGTGGCCAGCGAGAAGAAATGCCTGCTCGACCTGGCTGACTTGATCGGCTTCGACGCCGGGGGCTCCGGGATCGATGAACGCGCGGTGCAGCACTACACCGTCCTGCAGTACGTGCCCGAACCCGAGACGTTGCACCGCGGCGTGCGCCGGCTCGAGTCGGGCTGCTACGCCCGGATCCGGCCGGGGTCGGCGCCGGCGGTCACGCGATATTTTGTTCCTCGGTTTGCCGCGGTGCCGATTACGTCGGGCACCGAACAGGCCCGCTACGACGAGATCACCGCGGTGCTCGAGGACTCGGTTGCCAAGCACATGCGCGCCGACGTCACCGTCGGGTCGTTTCTGTCCGGCGGCATCGACTCCACGGCCATCGCGGCACTGGCGATCCGGCACAACCCGCGCCTGATCACCTTCACCACCGGCTTCGAGCGCGAGGGCTTCTCCGAACTCGACGTCGCGGTAGCATCGGCGGAGGCGATCGGGGCCCGGCACATCGCGAAGGTGGTGAGCGCCGAGGAGTTCGTGGGCGCGCTACCCGAGATCGTCTGGTACCTCGACGAGCCGGTGGCCGACCCGGCGCTGGTGCCGCTGTTCTTCGTCGCCCGCGAGGCGCGCAAGCACGTCAAGGTGGTGCTGTCCGGCGAAGGCGCCGACGAGTTGTTCGGCGGCTACACGATCTACCGCGAGCCGCTGTCGCTCAAACCGTTCGACTACCTGCCCCGGTCGCTGCGACGGTCGATGGGCAAGGTGTCCAAGCCGCTACCGGAGGGGATGCGCGGCAAGAGCCTGCTGCACCGGGGCTCGCTGACGCTGGAAGAGCGCTACTACGGCAACGCCCGCAGCTTCTCCGACGCTCAGCTACGCGACGTGCTGCCCCGATTCCGGGAGGACTGGACCCACACCGACGTCACGGCGCCGGTGTACGCCGAGTCGGCGGGCTGGGACCCCGTGGCGCGGATGCAGCACATCGACCTGTTCACCTGGCTGCGCGGCGACATCCTGGTCAAGGCCGACAAGATGACGATGGCCAACTCACTGGAGCTGCGGGTGCCGTTCCTGGACCCCGAAGTGTTCGCTGTGGCCTCGCGGCTGCCCTACCAGGCCAAGATCACCCGCACCACGACCAAGTACGCGCTGCGGCGCGCGCTGGAGCCGATCGTGCCGGCGCACGTGCTCAACCGCCCCAAACTAGGGTTCCCGGTGCCGATCCGGCACTGGCTGCGCGCCGGCGAGCTGCTGGAGTGGGGCTACGAGCTGGTCGACAAATCGCAGGCCGGCCACCTCGTCGACCTGGCCGCAGTCCGCCGGATGCTCGACGAGCACCGGGTGGGCACCAGCGATCACAGCCGCCGGCTGTGGACGATGCTGATTTTCATGCTGTGGCACGCGATCTTCATCGAGCACAGCGTGGTGCCGCAGATCAGCGAGCCGGTCTACCCGGTCGAGCTCTGACGAGTCGAGCTCTGACGAGCAGACGCAAAATCGCCCGGGAGCATATGCTCCCGGGCGATTTTGCGTCTGCTCGCGAGACCTAGGCGAGCACCGCGGCGATCTCGGAGGCCGCCTCGTCACCGTAGGCGCCGGCCAGCCGTGCGACCGCGCTCGCCCGGTCCCACTCCCAGTTCTGGGTCCCGACCGACTCCAGCACCAGCACGGCGACCAACGAACCCAGCTGCGCCGACCGCTCCAGGCTCAGGCCGGCGCTGCGTCCGGTCAGGAAGCCGGCGCGGAACGCGTCGCCGACGCCGGTGGGGTCGGTCTGGCTGGTCTCCGGCACCACGCCGACGTGCACCTTGGCGCCGTCGCGCTCGAAGATGTCGACTCCGTCGGCGCCCAGCGTGGTGACCCGCAGGTCCACCTGGGCCATCACGTCGGCCTCGGTCCAGCCGGTCTTGGATAGCAGCAGGTCCCACTCGTAGTCGTTGGTGAACAGGATGGCGGCGCCGTCGATGAGCTGCTTGATCTCCTCACCCGACAGTCGGGCCAGCTGCTGGGACGGGTCGGCGGCGAAGGCCAGGCCGAGTTTGCGGCACTCCTCGGTGTGCAGGAACATCGCCTCGGGGTCGTTGGCACCGACGATCACCAGCTCCGGGGTACCGACAGCCGTCACCACGTCCGCCAGCTTGATGTCGCGGGCCTCGGACATGGCGCCGGGGTAGAACGACGCGATCTGGGCCATGTCGACGTCAGTGGTGCAGGTGAAGCGCGCCGTGTGTGCGGTGTCGGAAAGCAGGACGTGGTCGCAGTTGACGCCGTGGGACTTCAGCCAGTCCCGGTAGTCGGCGAAGTCGGCGCCGGCGGCACCGATCAGCGCAACGTCACCGCCCAGCACTCCGATGGCGAAGGCCATGTTGCCGGCCACTCCCCCGCGATGCACCACCAGGTCGTCGACCAGGAAGCTCAACGACACCTTGTGCAGGTGCTCGGGCAGCAGTTGCTCGGAAAACTTGCCGGGAAAGCGCATCAGATGGTCTGTGGCAATAGAACCGGTCACCGCGATGGTCACGAAAAATCCACCCTTCGTTTGTCAGTCGTCTAGCCTCTCACGAACGTCAGCCGACGCCGAACGCTGCCGACGTTCGAGGCGGCCCGCTCCCCTTGCGCTAGCCTGCCTAGAGACTCACCCGGTTGCCGCGGCTGGACATTCGTACGGCAACCCGCTCGTCGCCTCGTCCCCCAGCGTAGGAGAACAACGATGGCCGGTCCGCACCCACCGAACCCTGCCGTGGGTGCCGATGGGCCTCAACCATCGCGGCCGTATCCCAAAGCCGGGCCCAACGCAACCGTGGACTTCCCGCACACCGAACCGGCCTTCGGGCCCGGCAACGCCGCAGGACCGCCGGCCGGTTACCCCGGTCCCCAGCCCCGCCCGAAGCGAGGGCACAAGCGCCTGCTGATCGGAGTGCTGCTGGCGGTAGCCCTGGTGGCCGCGCTGACCACCGCCATCGTGTACGGGGTGCGCACCAACGGCGCCAACACCGGCAGCGCGGTCTCGGAGACCTCGGCCAAGACGGCGGTCCAGAGCTACCTCAACGCGCTGGCGCACAAAGACCTCGACAACATCATGCGAAACACGCTGTGCGGCCTCTATGACGCCGTAAAGGACAAGCGCTCCGACCAGGCATTGGCCAAACTCAGCAGCGACGCGTTCCGCAAACAGTTCTCCGAGGTCGAGGTGACGGCGATTGACAAAATCGTCTACCTCTCGCAGTACCAGGCTCAGGTGCTGTTCAGCATGC
Organism: Mycobacterium sp. Z3061; assembly: GCF_031583025.1. Classification (NCBI taxonomy): domain Bacteria; kingdom Bacillati; phylum Actinomycetota; class Actinomycetes; order Mycobacteriales; family Mycobacteriaceae; genus Mycobacterium; species Mycobacterium pumcae. Next base: position 4,033,896 of record NZ_CP134062.1, read on the forward strand.
AGGTGACGCCGGCCGCCGGGGGGCCGTCACGCGGGCAGGTCCAAGGCATCGCCCAGCTGTTGTTCCAGCGTGGGCAGATCCTGGTGTGTTCCTACGTGCTGCGCACCGCCGGTCAGTACTGACCGATCAGTTGAACGAGTCCCCGCACGCGCACGAACCGGTGGCGTTGGGGTTGTCGATGGTGAAGCCCTGCTTCTCGATCGTGTCGACGAAGTCGATCGACGCACCTTCGACATAGGGGGCGCTCATCCGGTCCACCGTCAGCGTCACACCGCCGAATTCCACGGTCAGGTCGCCGTCCAGGGTGCGGTCGTCGAAGAACAGGTTGTAACGCAGGCCGGCACATCCGCCCGGTTGCACGGCGATCCGCAGTGCCAGGTCGACGCGTCCCTCCTGGTCCAGCAGGGACTTCGCCTTCGCAGCGGCGGCCTCGGTCAGGATCACGCCGTGCGTCGAGGTGGTCGGCTCGTTCTGCACCGTCATTGCTTCTCCTACATGCTCATTGTCCGGGTGGGCCTGTCCAGCTGTGATTCTGGGGCCTGCTCAAGGAACCCACTACGTCAACGGTACCCCGGCGGGCCGCTATTCCCGAGTCGCGCCGCAGTCTCCGAGGCCAGTCCCATCAGCTGATTGGCCGCGTCAGCCAGTGCCAGCCGCACCGAACCTGCGTATTCGCTCATGGCCAGGGCGGACATGATGCCGGACACGCGCGTGGTGGACTTGTCCACCGACACCTGCCCGGCCAGCACGATCACCGGGATACCGAGGTGGCGGGCGGCGGCCGCGATCTCGCCGACCACTTTCCCGTGTAGTGACTGCTCGTCGAAGTGGCCCTCACCGGTGACGATCATGTCCGCGTCTTCCAGGTCATCGCCGAAGTTGGTCAGTTCGGCGAAGATGGCCGCGCCGGATTCACACCGGCCGCCCAGCGCCAGCAGGCCGGCCCCGATCCCACCGGCGGCACCCGCGCCGGGCTCGGCACTCACGTCCCGTCCGGCGACGGTGTCCAGCACCTGCGCCCAAGCCTCGAGCCGTTCTTCCAGCTTGGCGACCGTCGCCGCATCGGCGCCCTTCTGCGGCGCGAACACCCGGGCCGCGCCCCACGGCCCCAGCAGCGGATATTCCACGTCCGAGGCGGCGATCAGCTCGATCCCCGACATCCACTGGCGGGCCGTGTCCAGGCCACCCAGTTCGTGGATCATCCCTTGACCCCCGTCGGTGCAGGCGCTGCCGCCCAACCCGACCACGATGCGCACGGCGCCCGCCTTCAGAGCGGCGGCGATGAGTTGACCGACGCCCCTGCTGTGCGCGGCCATCGCGGTCTCGGGCGTCGGCGGGCCCTCCAGCAGCGCCAGACCGCAGGCCTGTGCGCATTCCAGGTACGCCGTCCGGGACCGCTCGTCGTACACCCACCGGGCATTGACCTCGGTGTCCAGCGGCCCGGACACGCGCAGCCGCCGCAGTCCCCCGATCCGGCTGGCCAGCACCTCGACGAACCCGGGTCCGCCGTCGGATTGCGGCGCGACGATGAAGGAGTCACCGGGCCGGGACCGGGTCCAGCCGGTCGCGATCGCGGCGGCCGCCTCTACCGCGGACAGGCTGTCGCCGTAGCAGTCCGGAGCCACCAGCACCCGCATCGCAGGCAGCTGCAGCCTGCCGGGCCCGAAGCCACCGGCAGCACCACCCCCCGCCTGCGCCCCGTTCATCACTGGCCAGCGTAGGTGTACACGCAGTTCGCCGTACGCAATACAGCCGCAATTAAGCAGGCTCACACAAGCGAAGTAACCTGACGACTGTGAAGCTGCTGGGCCGCAACAAGGGTCATGACGAGGGTGACGACGCTCCGGCCACGCCGGAGCCGAGTTCCGTGGCGGCCGAGACGGCGGCCCGTGGGGCGCGGACCGGCCCCAAGGGCCGTCCCACGCCCAAGCGCAGCGAGGCTCGCGGCAGGAAGGGGCCGGTTGCGCCGGCGCCGATGACAGCATCGGAGGCGCGGGCCCGGCGCAAGTCGATGGCCAAAGCGAAGCTCAGCCGCGAGGAACGCCGCGCCGATCGCACCGCCAGCCGCGCCCGGATGTCGGAGCGCCGGGAACGGATGATGGCCGGCGAGGAGGGATACCTGCTGCCGCGCGATCAGGGGCCGGTCCGCCGTTACGTCCGCGACGTGGTGGACGCCCGACGCAATGTGCTCGGCCTGTTCATGCCCTCGGCCCTGGCGTTGCTCGCCTTCATGTTCGCGTTGCCTCAGCTGCAGTTCTACATGTCCCCGATCATGCTGGCGCTGATGGCGCTGATGACCATCGACGGGATCATCCTGGGTCGCAAGGTGGGCCGGCTGGTGGACGCGAAGTTCCCGAAGAACACCGAAAGTCATTGGAAGCTGGGCATTTACGCCGCTGGACGCGCCTCCCAGATGCGCCGGATGCGCGCTCCCCGGCCTCAGGTCGAGCGTGGCGCCCATGTCGAATGACCCGTTGATCTGACGTGCGCACGCTGGTACTCGGCGGCATCAGGTCGGGCAAGTCCCGGTGGGCGGAGGACGCAATCGCAACCGCGCTGGCACCAGATCAGCCGGTCCGTTACCTGGCCGCCGGGCCGCTGGACCGGGCCGACCCGGAATGGATGGCGCGGATCGCCAAGCACCGCGACCGTCGTCCCGGGCACTGGACGACGCAGGAAACCGGTGATGTGGCCCGCGTGCTGCAGCAGCCGCCCGCCGTACCGACCCTGGTCGACGACCTGGGCACCTGGCTGACCGGGGCGCTGGATCGAAATCACGGCTGGGACGGCGGCTCGGTGGACGAACCGGTGTCGCGGCTGCTGGGCGCGGTGCGCGCGTTCGAGTCGACGCTGATGCTGGTCAGTCCGGAGGTGGGGCTGACCGTCGTGCCGGCCACCGCAGCCGGGCGCCGGTTCGCCGACGAGCTCGGCAGTCTCAACCAGCGGGTGGCGGCACTGTGCGAGCAGGTGGTACTGGTGGTCGCCGGGCAACCCCTGACGATCAAGGCACCGGCGTGACCGGGTTCGCGCCGGTGCCGGCGCCCGACGCGGACGCCGGGGCCGCGGCCCGTGCCCGTCAGGACACCCTGACCAAGCCACGCGGCGCGCTGGGCCGGCTGGAGGATCTGTCGGTGTGGGTCGCGGCCTGCCAGGGGCAGTGCCCGCCCCGCCAGTTCGACCGGGCACGGGTGGTGGTCTTCGCCGGTGACCACGGTGTGGCCAGGTCCGGGGTCTCGGCGTACCCACCGGAGGTGACCGCGCAGATGGTCGTCAACATCACCGCCGGCGGAGCTGCGATCAACGCGCTGGCTGACGTCGCCGGTGTGACGGTACGGGTGGTCGACCTGGCCGTGGACTGCGAAGACCAGGCAGATTCGGTGAGCGACAAGATCCGCCGCGGCAGCGGCGACATCGCGGTCGAGGACGCGCTGTCCGACGAGGAGACGGCGAGGGCTGTCGCCGCCGGTCAGCAGATCGCCGACGAGGAGGTCGACGCCGGCGCCGACCTGCTCATCGCCGGGGACATGGGCATCGGCAACACCACCCCGGCCGCGGTCCTGGTGGCCGCGCTGACGAACACCGAACCGGTCGCGGTGATCGGCTTCGGGACCGGAATCGACGACGCCGCGTGGTCGCGCAAAACCGCTGTGGTCCGCGATGCGCTGTACCGGGCGCAGCCGATCGCCGGTGACCCGGTGGCGCTGCTGCGCTGCTGCGGCGGCGCGGACTTCGCGGCGATGGCCGGCTTCTGCGCGCAGGCCGCCGTCCGGCGTACGCCGGTGCTGCTGGACGGCATGGCGGTGACGGCCGCGGCGCTGGTCGCCGAACGGCTGGCACCGGGCGCGCGGCAATGGTGGCAGGCCGGCCACCGGTCCACCGAGCCAGGCCACACGCTGGCGCTGGCGGCGCTGGAATTGGAGCCGATAGTGGACCTGCGCATGCGGTTGGGCGAGGGCACCGGCGCCGTGGTGGCATTGCCGGTGCTGCGGGCCGCGGTGGCCACCTTGTCCTCGATGTCGACGTTCGCCGAGGCCGGAGTGTCGGGCGCGATCACCCCGCCGGACCCCGCCACCTCGTGATCCGGTCACTGGCAACAGCTTTCGCCTTCGGCACGGTGCTGCCGGTCCCCCACTCGCAGACCGGCCCGATGGGTCGCGGCGCCCTGACCGCGCTACCGGTGGTCGGCGCCGCGCTCGGCGTGCTGGCGGCCGCCGTGACGTGGGGCGCCGCGGCGGCGTTCGGTCACTCCAGCGTGCTGCCGGGACTGCTCGCCGTGGCCGCCCTGCTGCTGGCCACCCGCGGCCTGCACATTGACGGTGTGGCGGACACGGCCGACGGGCTGGGTTGCTACGGACCGCCGCAGCGGGCGATGGCGGTGATGCGCGACGGTTCGTCCGGCCCGTTCGGGGTCGCGGCCGTCGTCCTGGTGATCGCCCTGCAGGGCGCCGCGTTCACGGCGCTGAGCCCGCCGGCGATCGTGCTGGCGGTTTTCGCCGGCCGGGTCAGCGCGGTGCTGGCCGGCCGGCGCTCGGTCCCGGCGGGCGACGGCAGCACGTTGGGCGTCCAGGTCGCCGGGTCCCAGCCCACCGCGGTCGTGGCGGCCTGGTTGGTCGTCCTGCTCGCCGTCTCGGTGCCGGCCGGCCCGCGGCCCTGGCAGGGACCGGTCGCCGTGGCGGTGGCGGTGTGCTGCGGCGCGGTGCTGGTGCGGCATTGTGTGCGCCGGTTCGGCGGCATCACCGGCGATGTGCTGGGTGCCGCCATCGAGCTGACGACGACGGTGTGCGCGGTGACGCTGGCCGGGTTGGTGCGCCTCTGACGTCGGGGCCGCTCGCGCCGAGCGTGAAGCTGGCTTCACGTTCGTGCGCCAGCGTGAAGCCAGCTTCACGCTGGGGCGCTACTAGCTACCAGCGACTACCCGAGCCGCGACATCCAGCCGTGCGTGTCGGCGAATGTGCCCCGCTGAATCCCGGTCAACGTGTCGCGCAGCGCCATGGTCACCTCGCCGGATTCACCGTCGGCGATGGTGAACTCGCCGTCGCCGTATTTCACCCGTGAGACGGGGGTGATGACGGCGGCGGTGCCACAGGCGAACACCTCGGTGATCTCACCGGAGGCGGCCTTCTTCTCCCACTCCTCGATATCGATCTTGCGTTCCTCGACCGCAAAACCGGCGTCGATCGCCAACTGCAACAACGAGTCCCGGGTGATCCCGGGAAGCAGCGAACCGGACAGCTCGGGGGTGACCAGGCGCGCCGAGCCGCCGCTGCCGAGCACGAAGAACAGGTTCATCCCGCCCATCTCTTCGACGAAGCGGCGTTCCACGCCGTCCAGCCACACCACCTGGTCGCAACCGTGCTCGGTGGCTTCAGCCTGGGCGAGCAGCGAGGCGGCGTAGTTTCCGCCGAATTTGGCGGCTCCGGTGCCGCCCGGGCTGGCCCGCACGTACTCGGTGGACACCCAGACCGTGACGGGACTGATGCCGCCCTTGAAATACGCTCCGGCCGGCGATGCGATCAACAGGTAGCGGTACTCCTTGGCGGGCCGCACGCCCAGGCCGGGCTCGGTGGCAATCATGAAGGGCCGCAAGTAAAGTGCCTCTTCGCCGCCGGCCCTGGGCACCCACTGGTTGTCGACGGCGATGAGCTGGCGCAACGACTCGAGAAACAGGTCGTCCGGGAGCTCCGGCATCGCCAGCCGACGCGCCGACGAACGCATCCGGGCCGCGTTGGCGTCGGCCCGGAACGCGACCACGGAACCGTCGGCCCACCGGTATGCCTTGAGCCCCTCGAACACTTCCTGCGCGTAGTGCAACACGATCGCCGACGGGTCCAGCTCGATCGGGCCGTATTCGAGGACGCGCGCGTTGTGCCAGCCCTGACCCTCGACGTAATCGATCGAGACCATGTGGTCGGTGTGGTACTTGCCGAAACCGGGGTCCGCCAGGATCGCTACCCGCTCGGCCTCGGTGGCGGGGTGCGCCGCGCGCGAAACCGTGAACTCGAGAGGGCCGCTGGTCATGGGGCTGATTCTATAACCTTGCGCGAACGGGTTTTTGCCACGCGCATATGCGGCTAACGCGTTTTCAGTTGGACAAACGGCGGACGTACCACTTCGCACTGCACCGCGCGGCCACGGACATCGACCGTGATTTGCTGGCCGTCCTGCACCCCGGCGTCGGAGTCGATCAGCGCCAGCGCGATGCCCAGTTGCAGGGTCGGCGAAAAGGTGCCCGACGTGGTGGTACCCACCGGCTTGTCGCCGTCGAGCACCGTCAGCCCCGCCCGCAGCACCCCGCGGCCGGTGGTCCGCAGTCCGCGCAGCAGCCGTCGCGGGCCGGCTTCCTTCTCGGCCAGCAGCGCATCGCGGCCGAAGAACGCGTCCTTCTTCCAGCCGATGGCCCAACCGCAGCGGGCCTGCAGCGGTGAGATGTCCAGCGACAGCTCGTGGCCGTGCAGCGGGTAACCCATTTCGGTGCGCAGGGTGTCGCGCGCGCCCAGACCCGCGGGCTGCCCGCCGGCCTCGGAGACCGCCGCCACCAGCGCGTCGAACACGACTCCCGCCGAATCCCAGGACGGCAGCAGTTCATAGCCGTGCTCTCCGGTGTAACCGGTGCGGCAGACCCGCACCGGCACACCCGAATACGTTGCGTCCGCGTAGCCCATGTAGTCCATCTCGGTCGGCAACCCGAGTGCGGCGAGCACCTCGGTGGAGCGCGGTCCCTGGACGGCCAGCACGGCATAGTCGCGGTGCAGGTCGGTGATGGTCAGACCGGCCGGGGCGGCTGCCTGCAGCGCCGCCACCACCGCGGCGGTGTTGGCGGCGTTGGGCACCAGGAAGATCTCGTCGTCGCCGACGTAGTAGGCGATGAGATCGTCGATGACGCCACCGGATTCGGTGCAGCACAACGTGTACTGGGCCTTGCCAGGGCCGATGCGGCGCAGGTCGTTGGTAAGCGCGGAGTTCACGAACTCCGCCGCACCCGGACCGCGCACCAGGGCCTTGCCCAGGTGGCTCACGTCGAACAGGCCGACGGCGTTGCGGGTGGCGTTGTGTTCTCCGACGGTTCCGGCGTACGACACCGGCATCAGCCAGCCGCCGAACTCGGCGAAACTCGCACCCAGTTCGCGGTGGCGGTCTTCCAGTGGGCCCTTGAGCAACTCCGGAGCATCGGTCACGGCGTCCCACCCTAATGCTCGTCGCGGCTGGCACACTTGGGCAGGTGTTCGATTGGGATGCGATGGAGGCCGCCGGAATCGCCAACCCGCGCGAGCGCGCCGACCTGATCAAGTACCTGGACGACCTCGGCTTCACCCTCGACCAGATGGCAGAGGCCGAGCGGCGAGGCCGGCTGTTCGGACTGGCCGGGGACGTTCTGCAATGGTCGGGCGCCCCGATCTACACGGTGGCGGCCGCGGCCGAGCAACTCGGGCTGACCGCCGAGCAGGTCGCCCATGCCTGGGGGCTGCTAGGGCTGACCTTCGCCGGTCCGGACGTTCCGGCCTTCAGCCAGGCCGATGTCGACGCCCTGGCGACCTGGGTGGCGCTGAAGGCGGTGGTCGGCGAGGAGGGCGCGTTGGGTTTGTTGCGGGTCCTCGGCGCCGCGATGGCCCGGCTGGCCGAGGCCGAGTCGACGCTGATCCGGGCCGGCACGCCCGATATCCAGATGACCCACACCCACGACGAGTTCGCCACGGCGCAGGCGTATCGCTCGGTCGCCGAGTTCGTCCCGCGGATCGGTGCGCTGATCGACATCGTGCACCGTCACCACCTGACCAGCGCGCGCACCCACTTCGAGGGCGTCATCCGCGACACATCGTCGAGTGTGGTGTGCGGCATCGGTTTTGCCGACCTGTCGGGTTTCACCGCGCTCACCCAGGCGTTGAACCCCGCCCAGTTGTCGGAGTTGCTCAACGAGTTCGCCGGAGCGGTGTCGGATGTGGTCCATGCCGACGGCGGCCGGGTGGTGAAGTTCATCGGTGACGAGGTGATGTGGGTCAGCGCGGCCCCCGGGCAATTGGCCCAGGCAGCCGTCGATCTCGTCGAGCATCCGCAAGCGCGGGCGGAGGGACTGCAGGTCCGCGCCGGCCTTGCCTACGGCACCGTCCTGGCGATCAACGGCGACTACTTCGGCAACGCGGTCAATCTGGCCGCGCGCCTGGTTTCAGCCGCGGCGCCGGGTCAGATCCTGATGGATGAGACGCTGCACGAGCAGCTGCCGACCTGGCCCGCAAAACCGCACGGCCCGTTGGCGTTGAAGGGTTTTGACGAGCCGGTGCCGGCGTTCGAGTTGCGCGCCGGCGGCGCCGCTGAGGACGCCGGCCTGTCCGGCCTGCGCTGCGGTAGTTAGCCAGATCGTCGTCCGACTAGGGTTATTCGTCGTGACCACCACTTCCTCGGGCTACCAGGCTCCCACCGTCAATGTCGCGACCTCCCTGCCCAAACGCGGTGTGGGTTCCTCGGTCCTGCTGGTACCGGTCGTGTCGACCGGTGGCAAGGACGCACCGGGCGCCGCCGTCGCCGCCGGTACCGTCCCGCTGCCCGCCGAGGCCGTAGCCGAAATCGAGGCCGGCCTACAGGCATTGGGCGCCACCGGCGCGACCGAGCAGGTGCACCGACTGGTGGTGTCGTCGCTGCCGGTGGCCAGCGTGCTGACCATCGGCCTGGGCAAGCAGCGTGACGAATGGGCGAGTGACTCGATCCGCAAGGCGGCCGGGGTCGCGGCGCGGTCGCTCGGCACCGCCGAAGCCGTGATCACCACACTGGCCGACCTGCCTGGCGAGGGCACCTGTGAGGCCGCGGTCGAAGGCCTCATCCTGGGCAGCTACCGGTTCAGCGCCTTCCGCAGCGCCAAGACCGCTCCCAAGGACGCCGGGCTACGCAAGCTCACCGTGCTGTCGACCGCCCGGGATGCCAAGAAGCAGAGCGCGCACGGGACGGCGGTAGCGACCGCGGTGGCCACCGCGCGCGATTTCGTCAACACCCCGCCGAGTCATCTTTTCCCGGCCGAATTCGCGACGCGCGCAAAGACTTTGGGAGAATCGGTCGGCCTCGAAGTAGAGGTGCTCGACGACAAGGCGCTGAAGAAGGCGGGCTTCGGCGGGGTGATCGGGGTGGGCCAGGGGTCCTCGCGGCCGCCGCGGCTGGTGCGGTTGATCCACCGGGGGTCACGGCTGGCCAAGAACCCGAAGCGAGCGAAGAAGGTCGCCCTGGTCGGCAAGGGCGTCACCTTCGACACGGGCGGAATCTCGATCAAGCCGGCCGCGTCGATGCACCACATGACCTCGGACATGGGCGGGGCGGCCGCCGTGATCGCGACGGTGACGCTGGCCGCCCAGTTGCAGTTGCCGATCGATGTGATCGCCACGGTGCCGATGGCCGAGAACATGCCGTCCGGGACGGCGCAGCGCCCCGGCGACGTGCTGACCCAGTACGGCGGCATCACCGTCGAGGTGCAGAACACCGACGCCGAGGGCCGGCTCATCCTGGCCGACGCCATCGTGCGGGCGTGTGAGGACAATCCGGATTACCTGATCGAGACGTCCACCCTCACCGGCGCGCAGACGGTGGCGCTGGGTGCGCGCATCCCGGGGGTGATGGGTAGCGAGGAGTTCCGCGATCGCGTCGCCGCGATCTCGCAGCGGGTGGGCGAGAACGGCTGGCCGATGCCGCTACCCGACGAGCTCAAGGACGACCTGAAGTCAACGGTGGCCGACCTGTCCAATATCAGCGGTCAGCGGTTCGCCGGCATGTTGGTGGCCGGGGTGTTCCTGCGCGAGTTCGTCGCCGAGTCGGTGCAGTGGGCGCATATCGACGTCGCCGGCCCGGCCTACAACACCGGCAGCCCGTGGGGATGCACGCCCAAAGGCGCCACCGGCGTACCCACCCGCACCATGTTCGCGGTGCTCGAAGACATCGTCAGCAACGGGTAGCCGCCGACCAGGCCGTGGTGCCCGGCGCCGATCACCACCGCTTCGACCGCGTCCATGGCTAGCTGACCTGGCTGGGCTTGAGTCGTTCGGCCAGGGCCCCGAGGCGCCATAGGCACTCACGATTGCGGGGATAGACCGCCACCAGCGCGATCTGGTCGGGCAGCAGGCGGGCCGGCCCGGTGACCGGCACCTCGATCATTTCGATCCGGCACCCGTCCGGAATATCGCTGAGCCGCAGCGTTATTCGTGCGGCCCCGAACAATCCGACCCGGGCCTTCAACACCAGTTCCTCACCCGGCGTGCAGCTTTCGACCTCCGTCTTGTCGTTGATCACCAGGGGCCACACCCCGACCGAGTGGTTGATCGCCGAGCCGGGCTCCGGCCAGTTCGAGTCGACGGCCCGGGTCCGGCTGTTTCCGACCACCCACTGCGTGTAGGTCCAGCCGTTGGCCATGACGTCCCACACCGCCTGCCGCGACGCCGACACGTCTCGGATGGTGGTCAATTCCTTCGTCAAAGTCATGACAAGTCCTTCCGCGTTGGAATCATCACCGCGGAGTACCCCGGCCGCCGGAAAGTACCGCTAACGGGTCCTGGCAAACATTGCAGCGTTTAGCTCGAAACCGTCGTGGCTACTACAGCACCAGCAAGATCCTCCTCGGGAAAGGCCGAAAAGTGACTGTACGACGGTTAATCATCGCGGTGAGTGCCGTGCTCTTGGTAGCCGGCGTGATCGGGTTGCTGGTGCCCGTCCAGGTGTCCAACAGCAACGGCGGAACGGTGTCTTGCGGCAATGGGCTGGCCACGGATCTCTCCGGAGCCCGGGCCGCCAATGACCGCAATGGCGCCAACATCCCGATCCTTAACCAGATCATTCCGCACACCGACTTCGTGGCTCAGTGTGAGTCCGCGGTGTCGAGCCGGCGGATGTGGACGATCCCGTTGACGGTGATCGGCATCGTCGGTGTCGCCGGGGCGCTGCTGGTACGGCGCACCCGAGGCGCGCCGGTCGACGTTTAGATCACCTTCATCCGCGCCGTGCTGCGCAGTGCCTGGGGCAGCACCCGCGACACCCCGTAGAGCGCGTAGGCCTCGAAGGTGACCGGCCGGATCGGCTTGTTCTTCTTGACCGCGGACACGATCGCGTTGGCGACCTTGTCCGGCCCGTAGCTGCGCAGGTCGAACATCTTGTCCAGCTGTCCGCGCCGGCCGTCGACGACTTCGTCGTCCTTGCCGCCGGCACTGAACTGGGTGGTGGCGATGATGTTGGTGTCGATGACGCCGGGGCAGATCGTGGTCAGGCCGACGTCGGCGGCGTCGAGTTCGGCCCGCAGGCAGTCGGAGAACATGAACGTCGCCGCCTTGGACGTGCAATAAGCGCTCAGCGACTGCAGCGGGGCGTAGGCCGCCATCGACGACACGTTGACGATGTGTCCGCCGGTGCCGCGCTCGACCAGGCGCTTGCCGAACGCCCGGCAACCGTTGACGACCCCGCCGAGGTTTACGTCGAGCACCCGGTCGAACTGCTCGGGCGGGGTGTCGAGAAATCCGCCCGCCTGGCCGATGCCGGCGTTGTTGACGACGATGTCGGGCAGGCCGTGCTCGGCGCAGACCCGCTCGGCGAACGACTCGACGGCGTCAGCGTCGGAGACGTCGAGCACGTAGGCGTGGGCGGTGCCGCCAAAGGCGGTTATCTGGGCGGCGGTCTCCTTGACGGTGGCCTCGTCGATGTCACTGATCACCAGCTCAGCGCCCTCGCGCGAGAACGCGATCGCGGTTTCGCGGCCGATGCCGCTGCCCGCCCCGGTCACCGATACCAGCGTGTCGCCGAAGTAGCCCCGGGGGCGGCCCACCTGCGCCCGCAGCATCGCCCGGCTCGGCTGTTTGCCCTCGATCACATCGGCGAAGTCGTGCACGGCGGCGGCCATCACCTGTGGGTGCGACATCGGTGAGAAATGACCGGCCCGGATGTCGCGCCGCCACAGCCGTGGTACCCAGCGGCCGGTCTCGTCGTACCCGTGCGGCCGGACGTACTTGTCCCTGGTGTTGACGACGAGCTGCACCGGCGTGTCGATGACTCGCACACCCTGCCGGCGGAACTTCCCGGAAAACGAGCGCCAGTAGTTGGCGGGGTAGGTCTTCACCGACGTGGCCGCGTCGCTGGCCAACTTCTCGGAATGGTGAATCTGCTCGACGGGGATGTTGTCGACGATGCTGCGCCGCACCGCCGAACTCGACAGCGCCAACCGCAACAACAGCGGCGCCAGCAACGGGATCGAGAAGAAAGCCATGTAGGTCAACCGAAGCACCTGGCTGATCGCCTGGGCCAGTTTGCGGACCCGCCACGGCTGGCGCAGCGCACCGAAGATGAACCCGACCAGCTGATCCTGGGCCGGGCCGGACACCGAGGTGAACGACGCGACCCGATCTGCGGCGCCGGGCCGGCTCAGGTACTCCCAGACCGCCACCGAGCCCCAGTCGTGGGCCAGCACGTGAACCGGCTGTCCGGGGCTCAACTCGCCGATGACGGCTGCGAAGTCGTCGGCCAGCCGGGCGGTGCTGTACGCGGACACCGGCTTGGGCGCCGAGGAAAGGCCGACACCGCGGTTGTCGAACCGCAGCACCCGGAACCGCTGTGCCAGCAACGGCACCACGCCGTCCCACAGCACATGTGAATCCGGCCAGCCGTGCATCAGCACGACGGTCGGTCCTTCGCGGTTGCCCTCCTCGTAGACGGCGATCCGGACACCGTCCGCGCTGTCGACGAACTGCTGGGGTGCATGTTGTGTTGCCGGCATCAAACCTCCGCCACCTGCGACTTGTCGTCGGGATTCAGTGGCCACACCGTAGCAAGAGCGACCGTCACGACACGCAACCGAAGTCGCCGCGCCCTGAATGTGGGTGGCCGGTGGCAGAGTGAAAGGATAAGTTTTGACCTCGACATGGGTTGCCCACCCGGTTCCTTACGGTGTGGTAAGCCAGAGGTCGACCTGCGCCGATCCGACGACCGTTCGAGGAGTCAACTCAGATGGCCTTCTCCGTCCAGATGCCGGCACTTGGTGAGAGCGTCACCGAGGGAACGGTCACCCGCTGGCTCAAGCAGGAAGGCGACACGGTCGAAGTCGACGAGCCACTTGTCGAGGTCTCAACCGACAAGGTGGACACCGAGATCCCGTCGCCGGCCGCGGGCGTGCTCACCAAGATCATCGCCCAGGAAGACGACACCGTAGAGGTCGGCGGTGATCTGGCCGTCATCGGCGACTCCGGCGACGACTCGGACGACAGCTCGGACGACGAGAAGGGCCAAGACAGCGGCCAGGATTCCTCCGAGCCCACCCAGCAGGAGGCCCAGGAGGAGCCCTCCGAAGCCGAGGAGCCGGCGCAGGAGGAATCCGAGCCCGAACCCACGCAGGAGAAGTCCAGCGGCGGGGACGGCGGCGACGCGACCCCGGTGCTGATGCCGGAGTTGGGCGAGTCGGTGACCGAAGGCACCGTGACGCGGTGGCTCAAGAAGGTCGGCGACTCCGTCCAGGTTGACGAGCCGCTGGTCGAGGTGTCCACCGACAAGGTGGACACCGAGATCCCCTCACCCGTGGCGGGTGTGCTGGTCAGCATCACGGCCGAAGAAGACGACGTGGTTCAGGTGGGCGGGGAACTGGCCAAGGTCGGCAGTTCCGATTCCGGCGGGTCCTCCACTTCCAAGCCCAAGGCTCAACCCAGCGAGGAAAAGGCCGAGCCCGAGCCCAAGAAAGAGCCCGAGCCGGAACCCGAGCCTGAGCCTGAGCCTGAGGCCAAGAAGGAACCCGAGCCCGAGCCCGAGCCCAAGGAAGAACCCAAGCCCGAGCCGAAGAAGGCTGAGCCACAACCGGAACCCGACGCGGCGTCGGACGGCGGCCCCTACGTGACGCCGCTGGTCCGCAAGCTGGCCGCCGAACACAACGTCGACCTGTCCGAGGTGAGCGGCACCGGCGTCGGAGGCCGAATCCGCAAGCAGGACGTCCTGGCTTTTGCTGAAAGGGAAGCTGAGAAGAAGCAGCAACCGAAGGAGGAGGCCAAGCCGGCCGCCCAGCCCTCGGCTCCCGCGGCCAAGCCCGCGGCCGCGGCCGCTCCGGCCCCGTCACTGGCACATCTGCGCGGAACCAAGCAGAAGGCGAACCGGATCCGACAGATCACCGCCAAGAAAACGCGCGAATCGCTGCAGCTGACGGCGCAGCTCACCCAGACCCATGAGGTCGACATGACCAAGATCGTGGCGCTGCGCAACCGCGCCAAGGCCGCGTTCGCCGAGCGTGAGGGGGTGAACCTGACCTTCCTGCCGTTCATCGCGCGGGCGGCCATCGACGCCCTCAAGATCCACCCAAACGTCAACGCCAGCTACGACGAGGAAACCAAGGAGATCACCTACTACGACGCCGAGCACCTCGGGTTCGCCGTCGACACCGAGCAGGGCCTACTCTCCCCCGTCATCCACAACGCCGGCGACTTGTCCCTGGCCGGACTGGCGCGCGCGATCGCCGACATCGCCGCCCGGGCACGGTCGGGCAACCTGAAACCCGACGAGTTGTCGGGCGGAACCTTCACCATCACCAACATCGGCAGCCAGGGCGCGCTGTTCGACACCCCGATCCTGGTGCCGCCGCAGGCCGCCATGCTGGGTACGGGTGCCATCGTCAAACGTCCCCGGGTCATCGTCGACGAATTCGGCAACGAGTCCATCGGTGTCCGGTCGATCAGCTATCTGCCGCTGACCTATGACCACCGACTCATCGACGGCGCGGACGCCGGACGATTCGTGAGCACGATCAAGCACCGACTCGAAGAGGGAGCCTTCGAGGCCGACCTGGGGCTGTAAGGAGGACTCCCGAACCGTGGCCAAAGCGGTGATCGCGATTGCGGGTTCGTCTGGCTTGATCGGTTCGGCGCTGACTGCCGCGCTGCGCGCGGCCGACCACGAGGTGCTGCGCATCGTGCGTCGCGCCCCGGCGAATTCCGAAGAGCTGCACTGGAATCCGGAGAGCGGTGAATTCGACCCGGACGCGCTGGCCGACGTCGACGTGGTGGTCAACCTGTGTGGCGTGAACGTCGGCCAGCGCCGGTGGTCGGGTGCGTTCAAACAGAGCCTGCGCGACAGCCGGCTGGCGCCGACGGAAGTGCTGGCGGCCGCCGTCGCCGACGCCGGTGTCGGCACACTCATCAACGCCAGCGCGGTGGGCTACTACGGCGACACCAGAGAGCGCGTGGTCGACGAAGCCGACGCCGCCGGACGGGGCTTTCTGGCCCAGTTGTGTGTGGACTGGGAGGCCGCCACGTTGCCGGCACAGTACGAAGGCGTCCGGGTGGTGCTGGCCCGCACCGGGTTGGTGCTGGCCCCCTCGGGCGGCGCGCTGCGGATGATGCGGCCGGTGTTCTCGGTGGGACTCGGCGCGCGACTGGGCAGCGGCCGTCAGTACATGTCCTGGATCAGTCTGGAGGACGAGGTCCGCGCGCTACTGTTCGCCATCTCCCACCCGACGTTGTCCGGACCGGTGAACCTGACCGGACCGGCACCGGTGACCAACGCGGAGTTCACCACCGCCTTCGGCCGCGCGGTCAACCGCCCGACGCCGATGGCCGTGCCGGGTTTCGCGGTGCGCGCGGCGCTCGGGGAATTCGCCGACGAGGGTCTGCTCACGGGTCAGCGCGCCATTCCGACGGCCCTGGAACAAGCGGGTTTTCAGTTCCACCACAACACAATTGGCGAGGCACTCGGGTACGCCACGGCCCGTCGTGAGCAGGATTGAATACCCTTACGGAACCCATTTCGCACCAGCGACTTCTGCGGTATCTTGCTTCCGGCGCTTATGTGCCGGCGCCACGAACCAAGTGAGACCAATGGAGACCAGTGACTGCCTCGGTTTTTCATGACGTGAAAAAGGAGGGGCCGCTGTATGCACTCTTCCTCAACTGCACCCTGAAGAAGGGGCCGGAGGTTTCCAACACCGAGGCATTGTGCAATCTGCTCATCGAACGACTGCGAGCCCACCAACCCGACATCGAAACCGAGATCGTCCGCGTCGTCGATTACGACGTTAGACCCGGCATCGGCAACGACGAAGGTGACGGCGATGAATGGCCGGTCATCCTGGAAAAAGTCAAGCGCTGCAACATCATCGTGCCTGCCATGCCGATCTGGATGGGGGTGCGCTCCTCGGTGATGCAGCGGGTGATCGAGCGGCTGGACGGCACCACCAAGACGGTGATGTGCGAGCGCACCGGCCAGTTTCCGCTCTACGGAACGGTGGCCGGGTGTGTGGTCACCGGCAATGAGGACGGCAGCCACGACTGCGTCGCCAACACCTTCGCAAACCTGCTGCACTTCGGGGTGACGGTGCCGCCCAACACCGATCTCTACTGGGTCGGGGATGCCGGGCCGGGAGCCAGCTATATCGAGGCCGGCGGCGAACTGTCGCCGTATGTGCGGCGCAACGCCGAACTGACCGCGCTCAATTTGCTCTTCGGCGCGAAACTGCTGCGGGACAATCCGTACACGATCAACATCGCACGGCACAACGCAATAATGATGCAGCGCAACGAAGTCAAGGCGGCCGCGATGAACCTTGCCATCAGCTACATGCGCGACAACATGCCGGATTGATCGCGCGTCGGCTCAGCGACACAACCATGCAGGGCGATCCCCTCCCCAGTATCAGCGAGACCGAAGCGACCGGGCACATCGCCGAACTCTTCGAAGACATCCGCCAGACGCTCGGGATGTCGTTCGTCAACCTGGTGTGGCGACACCTCGCCTCGATCCCAGGCGCCCTGGCCTGGACCTGGGCGACTATGAAGCCGCTGTACGCCAACGGCGCCGTGTACTCGGCGGCCGACGCGCTGCGCGCCACACCGGATCTGCCACCGGTCCCCCGGTTGCCCACCGTGGCGCTGCGCTCGATCGGGATCGACGCTGATCACGAAAATACAATCAGAGCAACACTTTTCGGATACGATCGGGGTAACCCGTTGAACACCGTGGCGTTCTGCGCGGTCCTGGCCCGCTTGCACGGAGCGGCACCACCGCCATGCCCGCCGTCGCGTCCACCGTCGCGTCCATTGTCAGCGCAGCCCGTCCCGGGCCCGCTGAGTTTCGACCAGATGCCGGACCATGTGGCGGAATTGGTGCGCAGCGTCAACCTGATCGGGGCCCGGGAGCAGGGCCAGACCGTGCAGGTGAGCCTGCCTAGAAATCTGGCCCGCTGGCCGGGCATGCTGGTGCTCTACTACGCGGCCCTGCAGCCACTGCACGACAGCGGGGCGCTGCTGGCCGCCGTCGACTCCGTGGTCGCAGACGGCAGACGGCGGGGCGTCGCGGTCAGCGGCGCCCTGGGCCGCACCGGCCTTCCCGATGCCTCTACGGCGGTGGCCGTGCGGGCTTCGCTCGAGCGGCTGGTACCCCACGCGATGGGGCGCATGATTCCGATTGTCACTCTGCTGCTTCGGATGCTGCCCGATGGTCCCCGAGAAGATATCCGTTGATTGGAGAGGTGAAAGCATGAATCTGACCGAGTTGGTAGCCGGTCTCGGAGTCGCCGATGTGGTCGACGCGATGACGATGACGCATGCGCACCGCGCCCACATCATCGAACTCGACAGCCCCGATCCCAGCCGGATACTCGTCGGCCCGGCGGTGACGATTTCGTATCTGCCGGTGCGCAAGGACCTGATGGATCCCGAAAAGCACAGCCTCGGGCCGGCCATCTACCGGGCCGTCGCCAAACATGATCCCGCCGGGGCGGTGCTGGTGATGGCCTCCAACGGCTACCCGCACACGTCGCTGGGCGGGGGCACCAAGCTCTCTCGGGTGGAAAACCTGGGCATGGCAGGCATTCTCGCCGATGGCAGGCTGCGCGACTACGAAGAGCTGAACACCTACCGGTTCGCCACCTACAGCCGCGGCGAAACGGTGCGCGCGGGCGGCAACGAGGTCCAGCCCTACCTGGCCGACGTCCCGATCGCCGTCGGCGGGGTTACTGTCGTACCCGGTGATGTCATCTTCGCCAAAGGGTCTACCGCCGTGGTGATTCCGGGTGCTGAGGCCGAAGCCGTCCTGACCAGGGCGCGCAACATCATGCACAAGATGGATGCCGCCAAGGAAAGCCTGAAGAACGAAGACCCCGAGACCGTGCTCAGTCAGGGCAGCGGCGAACTGTGAGCGCGCCGGCCAACACCAGCGAACAGTTGGTCAGTGCGCTGGCCGCCGAAGGCGTCGAATACGTCTTCGGCATTCCGGGCGATGAGAACCTGCACTTCATGGAGGCGCTGCGCAAGGACGGCCGGATCACCTTCATCCTGTTCCGGCACGAACAGGCTGCGGGTTTCGCCGCGGCCGCCTACGGGCGGCTCACCGGCAAGCTGGCCGTCGCCATGTCGACACTGGGCGCCGGGGCGATGAACCTGACCACACCGGTGGCCCACGCGTATCTGGCCGCCATGCCGATGCTGGTGGTCACCGGCCAGAAGGCGGTGCGCGACAACAGGATGGGCCAGTACCAGCTGGTCGACGTGGTGGATGTGATGCGCCCCATCACCAAGTTCGCGGCCAAGATCCCATCCGGCCCGATGGCCGGATCGCTGGTGCGCCAGGCGATGATGTCGGCGCTCGAGGACCGCCAGGGCCCCGCGCACCTGGAACTGCCCGACGACGTGGCCCGCGACACCGAGCTCGGTCCGTCGGTTCCATGTCACCACAGCGCCATCCCCGTCGCGACCCAACACAGCATCGACGCCGCGGCGGACCTGATCCGGCATGCCGGCCGCCCGCTGATCATGGTCGGCGGCGGCACCCGTGCCAACCGGCCGGAAGTCGCCGCGGCCGTGCGCGCGCTGATCGACCGGACCCAGATCCCCTTTGTCGCAACGATGATGGGCAAGGGCGTCGCGGACGAGGACCACCCGCTCTACGTGGGGTGTTCGATCATGCCCGCCGACTATCCGAACTGCGCCATCCAGGCGGCCGACGTGATCCTCAATGTCGGCCATGACGTCATGGAGAAACCCACGTTTTTCATGCGGGCCGACGGCACCCAAGTCGTCATTCACCTGAATCCCTTTGCCGCCCGTGGCGACAACAGCTACTTCCCGCAGGCACAGATCGTCGGCGAGATGGCCGACGCACTGTGCCGGCTCACCGAGCAACTGGACCCGAATCCCGCCTGGGATCACGACGGTTTCCGGCGACTGGCTGAGCAGATGCGGCACAGCGTCGCCCGATCGGCCACCGACACGTCGTTCCCGGCCAAGCAGGGCCATCTCATTGCGACGCTGCGCGACTTCATGGCCGACGACGACATCCTGTCCCTGGACAATGGAATCCACATGATGTGGGCGACAAGGAATTTCAACGCGCGCCGACCCAACACCATGCTGATCGACCACGCGCTGGGATCGATGGGGATCAGCCTGCCCGCCGCCATCGCGGCCAAGCTCGTGCATCCCGAACGCACAGTCGTGGTGCTGACCGGCGACGGTGGATTCGCGATGAACATCCAGGATCTCGAGACGGCGGTGCGGCTGCGCCTGGATCTGATCGTGGTGGTGTTCAACGACAAGAGTCTGGGCATGATCGCGATGAAGCAGGTCGCCGACGGCTACCCACGGTATGGCGTCGATTTCGACAACCCCGACTTCGTTGCGCTGGCGTGCAGTTACGGCGCCACCGGGCATCGCCTGGCAGACCCGGCACACTTCCGCGACCTGCTCGAGGAGGCTGCCGCGGCGGGCGGAGTGCACATCATCGACGCACCGGTGGACCCGCACGCGAACATGGCGCTGATGCAGGAGATGCGATCGGTCGACTGTTCGCGCAGCGGCGGTTAGCTCACGCGGCCGCCGCCTTCGAATCGGCTTCCCGCCACGGCCATTTCCCGGTCATCTCCACGGTCAGCGAGAGGCTGAGGAAGGTCCGGATGGCCACCACCCCGGCCAGTGCGGCGACGTGCTGCGTGTTGGGCGTGACGACGATCGTCTTGACGATGTCGCCGGCCACCAGGAATTCCAGTCCGATCAGAATCGCGCGTCCCAGGTTGTTGCGCAGGTCGCGATAGGCCTGGGCTGCGTCGCGCGCCACATGCAGGAGGAACAGCGAACAGGCGATGAGGCAGCCGACCACGATCACCGAAACACCTGCGACATCGATGGCCGAGCCGACGTGGTCCACGATCTGCAGCAGATTCATGGCAGGCAGATTAGCGGCTGGTGGGACCGTCGGACCGGTGCTTCGCGTAACGTCGCTGACGTGACGGGTTCAATCCGGTCCAGCCCCGCATCGATCGACGTACGGCAGCTCGGCACCCTCGACTACCAGGACGCCTGGCAGCTGCAGCGTGAGCTGGCCGACGCCCGGGTCGCGGGCGGATCCGACACCCTGCTGCTGCTCGAGCATCCCGCCGTCTTCACCGCCGGCCGCCGCACCGAACCGCACGAACGGCCGCTGGACGGGACTCCCGTCGTCGACACCGATCGCGGCGGCAAGATCACCTGGCACGGCCCCGGGCAGCTGGTGGGTTATCCCGTCATCCGGCTGGCCGAGCCCCTCGACGTCGTCAACTACGTGCGGCGGCTCGAGGAGGCACTGATCAAAGTGTGTGGCGATCTGGGCCTGGAAACTGCGCGGGTGGACGGACGCTCCGGGGTCTGGGTCCCGGGCCGGCCGGCCCGCAAGGTCGCCGCGATCGGAGTGCGGGTGGCTCGCTCGACGACGTTGCACGGGTTCGCCCTCAACTGCGACTGCGACCTGGCGTCATTCTCGGCGATCGTGCCGTGCGGCATCACCGACGCCGGAGTCACGTCGCTGTCCGCCGAACTCGGCCGGCGTGTCGCGGTGGACGACGTGCGTGCCGCCGTCGCCGATGCCGTGTGCGATGCCCTGGACGGGTTGCTGCCGGTACGGGATCACTTGGCCGGCCGCGTAGCATCGAATACGTGACTGTCGCTCCTCAGGGTCGGAAACTGCTGCGCCTCGAGGTGCGCAACGCCCAGACTCCGATCGAGCGCAAGCCACCCTGGATCAAGACGCGGGCCCGGATGGGACCGGAGTACACCGAACTCAAGAGTCTGGTCCGGCGCGAGGGTTTGCACACCGTCTGCGAAGAAGCCGGCTGCCCCAATATCTTCGAATGCTGGGAGGACCGGGAGGCCACCTTCCTGATCGGGGGCGACCAGTGCACCCGGCGCTGCGATTTCTGCCAGATCGACACCGGCAAGCCCGCCGAGCTCGACCGCGACGAGCCGCGCCGGGTGGCCGAGAGCGTGCAGACGATGGGCCTGCGCTACGCCACGGTGACCGGCGTCGCCCGCGATGACCTGCCCGACGGCGGCGCCTGGCTGTACGCCGAGACGGTGCGGGCCATCAAGGAACTCAACCCGTCCACCGGCGTCGAGCTGTTGGTTCCGGACTTCAACGGCGAGCCCGACCGACTCGACGAGGTCTTCGAGTCCCGTCCGGAAGTGTTGGCGCACAACGTCGAAACGGTGCCGCGCATCTTCAAGCGGATCCGCCCGGCGTTCACCTACCGGCGCAGCCTCGATGTGCTCACCGCGGCGCGCGAATTCGGCCTGGTCACCAAGAGCAACCTCATCCTCGGTCTGGGTGAGACGCCCGAGGAAGTGCGCACCGCGCTGGCCGACCTGCACGCCGCCGGCTGCGACATCGTCACCATCACCCAGTACCTGCGGCCGACAGCGCGTCATCATCCGGTCGAACGGTGGGTGACCCCGGATGAGTTCGTCGAGTTCGCCGGGTTCGCCGAAGGGTTGGGCTTCGCCGGGGTGCTGGCCGGGCCGCTGGTTCGCTCTTCCTACCGGGCCGGTCGGCTCTATGAGCAGGCCCGCACGGCGCGAACCTCGGCGCCCGGATAACCCGCGCATACGTATCCTTAGTGACTATGGCGAAATCCCGAACTGCTGCGGAAAACAAGGCCGCCAAGGCCGAGGCGGCGGCCGCCCGCAAGGCTGCTTCCAAACAACGCCGCGCTCAGCTGTGGCAGGCGTTCAACATGCAGCGCAAGCAGGACAAGCGCTTGCTGCCGTACATGATCGGCGCGTTCGTGCTGATCGTGGCGGTCAGTGTGGCGGTCGGGGTGTGGGCCGGCGGGCTGACCATGATCATGATGATCCCGATCGGTCTGCTGCTGGGCGCGCTGGTGGCGTTCATCATTTTCGGCCGCCGGGCCCAGCGCAGCGTCTTCCAGCAGGCCGAGGGCCAGACCGGAGCCGCCGCGTGGGTGCTGGACAATCTGCGGGGCAAGTGGCGGGTGACCCCCGGGGTGGCCGCGACCGGACACTTCGATGCGGTGCACCGGGTGATCGGCCGGCCCGGCGTCATCCTGGTCGGCGAGGGTTCGGCGACCCGCGTCAAACCGCTGCTCGCCCAGGAGAAGAAGCGCACGGCGCGAGTGGTCGGTGAGGTGCCGATCTACGACATCATCGTCGGCAATGGCGAGGGCGAGGTCGCGCTGGCCAAGCTGGAGCGCCATTTGAATCGCCTGCCGGCCAATATCACTGTCAAGCAGATGGACACGTTGGAATCGCGGCTGGCCGCCCTCGGTTCGCGAGCCGGGGCCGCGATGATGCCCAAAGGCCCGCTACCCAATTCCGGCAAGATGCGCGGTGTCCAGCGGACCGTACGCCGCCGTTAATAAGCGCCGCATCTCGAGAACAGCCCGGCAATTCGGGTGATTTGAATTCAATAGGCCGCGCCTGGCTGAAATGCGGCAGCTCGGTCCGGTTTCTGCATCGGTGCCAGTGCTGCTCGGGCGCCTAAACCGCGCTGCCAGCATGTTCCGCGCGGTTCGGATAATGATCGCTTTGTAAAGCCGATTTACAATGGCTGCGGAAAATTGCTATATCTGCCTTTCTGTATAACCGCTTCACATTGACGCCGCTGTTAAAAGATTTCTTTATAACGTTTTGATAAACATGTGTGAATCGCGTCATAATTCCCCGTACGTTTGCGCCTGATATTTCGGGCAATTCGAAGCGACTCGTCGGTGAGCCGGGTCTCGGCGGTGGGAGGACAGCAGTGTCGTTTGTGATCGTGTCGACGGAGACTGTGGCAGCGGCGGCGTCGAATCTGGCGGGCATCGGGTCGGCTGTCAGCGCGGCGAACTACGCGGCGGCCAGTTCGACGACGGAACTGTTGGCCGCAGGCGCCGACGAGGTGTCGGCCGCCGTCGCGGCGCTGTTCAACGGGCACGGCGAGACGTACCGCGCCGTCAGCGCCCAGGCGACGGCATTCCACGACGAGTTCGTGCGGATCCTGACCGCGGGCGGTGTCTCCTACGCCAGCGCAGATGCGGTCAACGCGACACTGCAGACGATCGAGCAGAACCTGCTTGGCGCGATCAACGCCCCCACTCAGACACTGCTCGGCCGCCCGCTGGTCGGCAACGGCGCCAACGGGTTGCCCGGCACCGGCCAGAACGGCGGAGCCGGCGGCCTGCTGTTCGGGAACGGGGGTAATGGCGGATCCGGAGCGGCTGGTCAGAACGGGGGTGGCGGCGGAGCCGCCGGGCTGTTCGGCAACGGTGGCGCCGGCGGCGCCGGCGGAACCGGCGCAAACGGCGGCGCCGGAGGCACTGGCGGGTGGCTGTACGGCAACGGCGGATCCGGCGGAATCGGCGGGCTCGGCCTGCCCGGGGCCGGCGGCGCGGGCGGCGCAGGCGGCAACGCGACCGGACTCATCGGGACCGGCGGTGCCGGCGGAACCGGCGGACTCGGCAACGTCGGTGGCGCCGGTGGCCGCGGCGGCAGCGGCGGGGTGCTGTTCGGTGTCGGCGGCAATGGCGGGGCCGGCGGAGTGGGCGCCGGCGGCGTCGGCGGGGCCGGCGGGGCCGGCGGCGACGTCTTCGGGCTCATAGGCAACGGCGGTGCCGGCGGCTATGGCGGCCAGACCGCCGACGGGGCCGCAGCGGCACCCGCCGGCGGCAACGGCGGCACCGGCGGGTGGCTCTTCGGCAACGGCGGGGCCGGTGGCGCCGGCGGATACAACATCTTCGGGGGCCCGGGTGGCGCCGGCGGCGCCGGCGGCAATGTGCTCGGCCTCATCGGCGACGGCGGGGCCGGTGGCGCCGGTGGGTACACCACGACTGGCATTGCCGGGGCGGGAGGCGCCGGCGGCGGCAGCGGACACCTGCTGGGCAACGGCGGAAGCGGCGGCAACGGCGGCATGGCGACCGCAGCCGGAGGCACCGGCGGGGCCGGCGGCGCCGGCGGCAACGCGCTCACCGTCATCGGCAACGGCGGGTCCGGCGGACTGGGCGGCAACGGTGTCGCCGGCAGCGGCGGAGCCGGGGGCAACGGCGGCAACGGCGGTCTGGTGATCGGCTTCGGCGGTAACGGCGCGGCCGGCGGCCTGGGCGCCGCGGGAATCGGTGGAGCCGGGGGCAACGGCGGCAACGCCATCGGCCTGATCGGCGACGGCGGCGCCGGCGGCGTCGGCGGACAGAGCGCTTCCGCGCTCGCCCAGGCGGCGGCCGGCGGCAGTGGCGGCACCGGTGGCCTGCTGTTCGGCAACGGCGGAGCCGGTGCGGCCGGCGGGTACAACACCCTCGGCGGCGCGGGCGGCGCCGGCGGTCGCGGCGGCAGTGTGCTGGGGCTCATCGGCGACGGCGGAGCGGGCGGCGCCGGCGGGGCCACCACCACCGAACCGGTGGCACCGGCGGCGGCGGACGGCAGCGGGCGCCTGTTCGGCAATGGCGGCCTGGCCGGCAACGGTGGCACCGCTACCAGCCCCGGTGGCACCGGCGGGGCAGGCGGGGCAGGCGGGAACTCGGTCGCGCTGGTCGGCAACGGCGGAGCCGGCGGGGTCGGCGGCTACGGCGTCTTCGGCAGCGGCGGTGCCGGTGGTACCGGCGGCACCAGCGGTCTGCTCTTCGGCTTCGGCGGCAACGGCGGACTCGGCGGACTCGCGGGCGGTGCGGCTGGTGTCGGTGGCGCCGGCGGCAACGGCGGCAGCGGTCGGGCTCATCGGCAACGGCGGCAACGGCGGGCTGGGCGGCTTCGGTTTCACCGGCGGGGCGCACGGCGGTGACGGCGGCAACGGCGGCACGCTGTGGGGCAATGGCGGTGATGGTGGCGGCGGCGGCCAGCTCGGTGGTGCCGGCGGCAACGGCGGCAACGCCGGGATGTGGTTCGGCAACGGCGGGGCCGGCGGTGACGGTTTTGCCGGCGACGCCGGCGTCATCAAGGGCGGCAATGGCGGCAACGGCGGCCGCGCCGCCTCCGGCATCGGTTTCGGCGGCAACGGCGGCAGCGGTGGCCTCAACGCGGGCGCCGGTGGCGGCACCGGGGGTGCCGGCGGCCAGGGCAGCGCGCTGGCCGGCACCGCCGGCAGCGCCGGAGCCAACGGCTGAGCGTCAGCGGCGTAGTACCGCGGTCCTGGTCAACCGGTCCTGCAAACCTCGCCCGTCGGTATCGGTGAACAACGGCGGGACCACCAGGAAGATCAACAAACCGCGGACCAGGGCGCGGCCGATGCCGATCGGCAGACGGCCGTCCACCGCCGCCACCTGCAACCGCAGTGCGAGCTGACCCGGCGAGAACCCGAACAGTCGCACCGACACCGCACCGATCACCAGCCAGATCACCGCTTGCACCGTCGACAACAACGCGTCGGAGATCGCCCCGAAGGTCAGCGCCAGCAGCGCCAGCCCGGCGGCGATCAACCAGTCGACCAGCAACGCCAGCAGACGGCGGCCCATCGGTGCCACCGAACCCGGACCGGTCCGCGGCAGGCCGAGCGTTTCACCGGGGTAACCGGCTGGTGATTGCGGTGTCATCGGGGATGTCCGGTGACCGCGTGCGCCCGCCGTTGGCATCGGCCATTCAGCGTCGGCGGTCGACCAGTTACGATCTTGCGGGCCATGGTCTTCACAATAGGGCCCGGCGGTCAGCCGGGTGCTGTTGCAGCCGCTGTGGTACGTAACCTCTGCGCAACACGGGGTTGACCGACGGGCAACAAGAGCTTTCTAGCGTCGGCCGCGAATCACCAAGTAAAGGAGCCTTCTGTGACGGATAAGACGCCCGACGACGTCTTCAAACTTGCCAAAGACGAAAACGTCGAGTTTGTCGACGTCCGTTTCTGCGACCTGCCCGGCATCATGCAGCACTTCACCATTCCGATCTCGTTCTTCGACGAGAGCGTGTTCGAAGACGGCCTGGCCTTTGACGGGTCGTCGATCCGTGGTTTCCAGTCGATCCACGAGTCCGACATGCTGCTGCTGCCGGACCCGGAAACCGCGCAGGTCGACCTGTTCACCCAGGCCAAGACGCTGAACCTGAACTTCTTCGTGCACGACCCCTTCACCCTCGAGCCCTACTCCCGCGACCCGCGCAACGTCGCCCGCAAGGCCGAGAACTACCTGATCAGCACCGGCATCGCCGACACCGCGTACTTCGGTGCCGAGGCCGAGTTCTACATCTTCGACTCGGTGGCCTTCGACTCGCGCACCAACGGCTCGTTCTACGAGGTCGACGCGATCTCCGGCTGGTGGAACACCGGCTCGGCGACCGAGGCCGACGGCAGCCCCAACCGCGGGTACAAGGTGCGCCCCAAGGGCGGCTACTTCCCGGTGGC
Organism: Mycobacterium sp. Z3061; assembly: GCF_031583025.1. Taxonomy (NCBI): domain Bacteria; kingdom Bacillati; phylum Actinomycetota; class Actinomycetes; order Mycobacteriales; family Mycobacteriaceae; genus Mycobacterium; species Mycobacterium pumcae. The sequence goes on from NZ_CP134062.1 coordinate 4,060,434, forward strand.
CCCCGTCGACCACTACGTCGACCTGCGCAGCAAGATGTTGCAGAACCTGATCGCGGCCGGCTTCAGCCTGGAGAAGGGCCACCACGAGGTGGGCACCGGCGGGCAGGCCGAGATCAACTACAAGTTCAACACGCTGCTGCACGCGGCGGACGACATGCAGCTGTACAAGTACATCGTCAAGAACACCGCGTGGGCCAACGGCAAGACCGTCACGTTCATGCCCAAGCCGCTGTTCGGTGACAACGGGTCCGGCATGCACACCCACCAGTCGCTGTGGAAGGACGGCAGCCCGCTGATGTACGACGAGACCGGCTACGCCGGCCTGTCGGACACCGCCCGCCACTACATCGGCGGCCTGCTGCACCACGCCCCGTCGCTGCTGGCGTTCACCAACCCGACGGTGAACTCCTACAAGCGTCTGGTGCCCGGCTACGAGGCTCCGATCAACCTGGTCTACAGCCAGCGCAACCGGTCGGCGTGCGTGCGTATCCCGATCACCGGCAGCAACCCGAAGGCCAAGCGCCTGGAGTTCCGCTGCCCCGACTCCTCGGGTAACCCGTACCTGGCGTTCGCGGCGATGTTGATGGCCGGCCTGGACGGCATCAAGAACAAGATCGAGCCGCAGGCGCCGGTGGACAAGGACCTTTACGAGCTGCCCCCGGAGGAGGCTGCGAACATCCCGCAGGCACCGGTTCAGCTGTCCGCGGTGATCGACAAGCTCGAGGAGGACCACGAGTACCTCACCGAGGGTGGCGTGTTCACGCCCGACCTGATCGAGACGTGGATCAACTTCAAGCGGGAAAACGAGATCCTGCCGGTCCAGATCCGGCCTCACCCGTACGAGTTTGCGCTGTACTACGACGTTTAAAGGACGTCTAAAGGCCGAGTAGCCCCGGACAGATCCGAGCCACCCGCGCCGCGATCGCATCGCTGATCGCTGCGCGGGTGGTTTCTGTCGGGGCGTCGGTTGTGAGATTCTGCCGATGTGTCACCGGCGGCTGCTCCCTCGGGGGTGGTGACTTTTCTTTTTACCGACGTGGAGGGCTCCACACGTCGGTGGGAGGCCGACGCCGACGCGATGCGGGCCGCTCTGGCCGCCCACGACGAGGTGTTGCGCGGGGCGATCGAGGCGCACGGCGGCTTCCTGTTCAAGCACACCGGTGACGGCGTGTGCGCGGCCTTCGCCTCGCCCCGCGCGGCCGTGGATGCCGCGGTAGCGGCACAACTCCAGCTGGAGTTGCCGGTGCGGATGGGCTTGGCGACCGGCGAAGCCGAACTGCGGCAGGCTGATTACTTCGGGACGGTACTCAACCGTGCGGCCAGGGTGATGGCCGCCGGTCATGGCGGTCAAATCCTGCTGGCCGAGTCGACGGCAGGTCTGCTGAGCGGAGTGGATCTGCTCGATCGAGGGCCGCGACGGTTGCGCGACGTCCCCGTGCCGGTCGGGGTGTTCCAGGTTCGGGCCGCGGGTCTGCGCACGGAGTTTCCGCCATTGCGGGCGCTCGATACGAGTCCGGGAAACCTGCGGTCTGTCGGCACCCGGTTGGTCGGCCGCGGCGCCGAGGTGGCCGCGATCGAGGCGGCGGTCAAGACGCACCGGGTGGTGACGCTGACCGGCGTGGGCGGAGTCGGTAAGACGCGCCTCGCGGTGGACGTCGCGACACACCTGGCCGAGGCGTTCCCGGACGGGGTCTGGCTTTTCGAGCTGGCCGCGGTCACCGATCCGGTGGCGGTACCCGATGCGGTGGCGTCCGTGCTCGGCATCACCCAGCAACCGGGTAAGAGCGTCACCGAGTCGGTGGCCGACGCGTTGGAGGGGCGGATCCGGTTGCTGGTCTTCGACAACTGCGAGCACGTTCTCGACGCCGCCGCCGACCTGATCGAAGCCATACTCGCCGTTTCGGCGACGATACGAATCCTCGCCACCAGCCGCGAAGGCCTCGGAGTCCCCGACGAGCAGGTGTTGCCGGTGCGCCCCCTGGACACCGCAGCGGGACTCCAGTCGGCGGCGGTGACCCTGTTCGTCGAACGTGCGCGAAGCATCGCGTCGGACTTCTCGATGGCCGACCCCGGCGAGGCCGCCGCGGTGAGTGAGATCTGCCGGCGCCTCGACGGCATTCCACTGGCCATCGAACTCGCGGCCTCCCGGATGGCGTCCATGACCGCCGGCGAGGTGCGTGACCGTCTCGACCACCGCTTCCAGCTGCTGGTCGGCTCCCGTCGGGGCCTGGAACGTCACCACACGCTGCGACACGCCGTGGCCTGGTCCTACGACCTTCTCGACGACGGCGAAAGGTCGGTGCTCAACCGCTGTTCGGTCTTCGCAGGCGGTTTCGACCTGCGCAGCGCCTGCGCGGTAGCCGGATCCGGCGACCTCGACGAGTACGCCGTTCTCGAGCTACTCGACGCGCTGGTGCGCAAGTCGCTGCTCATCGCTGACCACGCTGCTTCGCGCACCCGCTTCTCGATGCTGGAGACGATCCGCCAGTTCGCCGAGGAACACCTGGTCGCCGGCGGAACGTCCGTCGAGATCCGGGCCGCCCACTCGAAGTATTTCGCTGGACGGGAAACCGACATCATGGCCGTGTGGGACAGCCCGAACCAGCGCGCGGCGTACGACTGGTTCACGGTCGAGCTGGCCAATCTGCGCACTGCCTTCCGGTGGGCCACCGAACACGGCGACCTGGACACGGCAGCTGCCATCGCGGCCTACGCGGCGCTGCTCGGCCCTTTCCTCGAGAACTACGAACCGATCACCTGGGCCGAAGAACTCGTCGCAAGACTACGCGACCTAGCCCATCCCCGACTCGCGGCGATCTGTGTGGGGGCATCGCTGTGCGTGCTCGTCGGACGCTTCGAAGATGCTGTGCGCTACAGCGAGATCGGCCAGCAGGTCATCGCGACCGCCGGCGACGCCGTCGCGTACTTCGGTGAGCCCTGGCTCGGCAGTGCGTATCTGTTTGTCGGCCGGCCCGACCGGTATGTGGAGCTGTGTCGCTCGCAGCTGGCACGTACCGGCGACGCGAACACATTCGCGAGAGCCAACCTGGTGTTCGCATTGGCCGCGGCCGGTTCGACGGACGAAGCGACAGTGGCCGCGACGGGCCTCATCGATGCCGCTGAAGCGACGGGCAATCCCTGGGTGCTGGCCTACGCGCTCTTCGCGTGGGGTTTTGCCTTCCGTGATATCGACTCGGGTCGCGCGATCGACGCGTTTCGCCGGGGCGTCCTCGTCTCGCACGACAGCGGTAACCGATTCTTCGAATCACAATTCTCGTATTGGAGGTGCGGCGTCGAGGCCGAGCACGGGGACCCGGTGACGACGTTGGGCTACCTCGCCGTGGCCATCCGTACCAACCACGAATCCGGCAACATCGGCATGATGCACAACCCCATGGCCACCCTGGCCCTGGTTCTCGACCGGCTCGGACGCTACGAACCGGCGGCCACCATCGCCGGTTTCGCAGCGGGCAATCCCATGGTTGCGGTGTCCTTGCCCGAGCTCGCGGCGCTGACCAGACATCTACGCGAGCTCCTCGGTGAACAAGCCTTCGAATCGCTCGCCCGGACGGGTGAACTGATGACCGTCACCGCCATGGTGACTTACGCCTGCGACCAAATCGACCAGGTGCGAAGAGAACTCGAACACGGCACCTGAACTGCGCCCGTCGTGGGTTTGACCGCGCCCCTGCGCGGTTATCTGATGGGCGACCAGTGTCAGCATCCGGTCGCGTCTGTCCCGATGCGGTCGGTGCTCTGCCGGGGAGCGAGACGACGAGATGACCGCCAGCCAACCCAACGCGCCGGACGTCGCGACGGCACACATCCCCTATCTGTGGACCGAGCCGCGTTCGCCGAGCGGCGCAGCGAACCCACTCATCGCCGGCGCCACCATTGCCAGCGGCCGGATCCGGCTGCTGCTGTTCTATGGCGAGTTGACGCACCTCCAGTTCTGGCAGGCGGCTGACACGGTGACCGGGCAGCACCTGGCTGTCACCGTCGTCGACGCCGAGAACGCGCTGCCGACGGCGACCGTCGACGCAATCCTTTCCCGCACCGCACGTCTGCGCGGTATCGACTCACCGTCGGTGGCGACGGTGATCGACGTGGGCCGTGATTACTGCGGCGGTGTGGTGGTCTCGGAGTGGATTCGTGGCGCCACGCTGAAAGAGGTGGCCAACAGCGGTCCGTCGCCCATCGGGGTCGCCGACGCGGTGCTGTCGCTGGCCGAGGCGGCAGAAGCGGGTCACCGGGCGGGCCTGACATTGTCGATCGACCACCCTGCCCGGATCAGGGTCAGCCTCGACGGGCGCGCCGTCCTGGCCTTCCCGGCGACCTTGCCGGACGCGACTGCGCGCGATGATCTTCGGGGCATCGGCGCGGTGATGTATGCGCTGCTGCTCAACCGCTGGCCCTTCGAAAACCAAGCGGTGCGGAAGGATTGGCACAACGCCGAGACCGACGCCCGGGGCCGGATCCAGGAGCCGGCGGCTTTCGACCCGCGCATTCCGTTCCTCGTGTCGTCCACTGCGACAGCCCTGGTCCGCGATGGCGAGAACATTCGCAGCGCCAAGACCATTACGACGTTGCTGCGCGAGGCGAGCGGGGAGGCGAAGAACTCCGCGGATCCGCACCGAACCCGTGAGCTGCCCGCTCTGCCGCCCCCCGGCCAGTACGCCGCCTTCCGCAATTTCGGACCCGCGGAGCGGGCCGAGTACGCGCGCCGTCAGCTCGTCAAGACATGTCTGGGAAGTGCGGCGGCAGTGGTCCTGGTCCTGCTGACCACCTTTGCGACGACGATCAGCCACGTGGTCGGCACCTTCGACACCAAGGTGGCGATGAACGGCGACAAGCTCGGACTTCAGCCGGCTGCGACCTCACCGAGTCCGTCGCTGGTGGCCGCCAATCCCGCAACGGTCAAGGTGCTCCGAGCCGCGGTATTCTCGCCGGGCGGTGCGCCGGACAACCCCGGCTCGGCCGGACTGGCGATCGACGGTGACCCCGGCACCGCCTGGTCGACCGACACCTACTTCGACCCCGCACCGTTCCCGAAGTTCAAGGACGGTGTGGGACTCCTGTTGCAGCTGGCCGAGCCCACGTCGCTGAGCGCGGTCGCCGTCGACCTGAACAGCTCCGGCACGGTGGTGCAGATCCGGGCATCAGCAAGCGCGACGCCGGCAAGACTCAGCGACACCACCGAACTCAGCGCGCCTGCCGCGTTGCCACCCGGCCATCATGTGATCCCCGTAACATCCTCTACGCCAACAACTTTCGTGGTTTTCTGGATCAGCACCCTGGGCACCACCGGCGGGAAGAGCCATTCCGAAATTTCCGAGTTGACACTGCAGAGCGCAGTACAGTTCAGGTAAGGGCGCCGGCGACCAGTGGGTCGCCACAGCCCAAGCGCGGCTGGAACGGACCTGCGGATGCCTGAGGAAGTCTTCTTCGAATCCGGCGGCGTGTGCTGCGCCGCTGATTTCTACCCCCCGGATTCCGACGACGTACTGGTGCCTTGCGTAGTGATGGGACACGGTGGAAGCGGGACCAAGCGCCTGGGACTGCCGAAGTACGCCGAACGGTTCGCCGCGGCCGGTTTGGCGGTCTTGGCGTTCGACTACCGCGGCTTCGGCGCCAGCGCGGGCGAACCCCGGCAGGTCATCAGCTGCGCCGGGCAGCACGATGACTATCGGGCGGCGCTGCGCTATGTGCGGAGCCGTTCCGGCATCGACCCACAGCGGATCGCCTTATGGGGTACCTCCCTCAGCGGCGGCCATGTCCTGGCGGTGGCCGCTGAGGATCCGGCCGTAGCTGCTGTGGTCGCGCAAGTGCCCCTGATCGACGGCTGGCATCGTGGCCGTGGGTTACGCGAGCGACTCCACTGGGACATAGCCTGGCGCACCGCGCAATTCACCGCGGCGGCGCTGCGGGATGTGATTCACGAACGGGCCGGATGGGCACCCTACCTGGTGCCGGTGGTCGCCGAACCCGGCCGTATCGCGGTGTTCACCGAGCCGGACGCCAAAGCAGCGTTCGAGGCACTCGGCGGCGAATCCACCGGCTGGCGAAACGCTTTGGCGCCTCGGATGATCTTCGACCTACCTCGCTATCGCAAAGGCACCGCGGAAGCCCTGCACATGCCGGTGCTGATGTGTCTCGCCGATAGAGACTTGCAGACCTCGGCCTCGTTTGCCGCCAAAGTGTCAACGCGCATGCCGAACGTGGAGATCCATCACTACCCGGTCGGGCACTTCGACGTCTACCTCGGATCGAGGTTTGACGAAATCACCTCCGCCCAAACCGAATTCCTGTGCAGGAAGCTGCTGACCAACAGCGCCGCCGGATAGGAGCTAATGGGTCCTAGCCAACTCGTCAGCCGGTTTCGACAGCGCATCCTGAGGCGCAGCCAACCAGCCGGCGCATCCAAGGGCAACGCCGATGGTGGTGTAGACAGCGGCCTCGGTCCACATGTACCCGACACCCCACCGTCTTCCGAGGAAAGTCGGCTCGTTGACGATGCCAACCGAGGTTGCCACCGCATACCCCGCGTGCGCCCAGCCCAATGCCCCGAAGAAGCCCGATAAGAATTTGCACGCTTCACGATTCATTGGCCACTCCTCCCGCCAAAAATGTTCCAGCCGGGTTCCAGCCGGCAGATCAATCGTCCGCGGGCGTGCAAGGCTCGCAAAGAGTCCAAAGTCACGCACTGGACCCCGCACAGGTTTTGCACAGCGGCGGCTGACAGGATCTGGGGCAGCCACACCCTAGCGGCAGGAGTCCCATGACCGTCATCAGCGGGTTGCCGACGCACGTTCTGTTCGTGCATTTCCTGGTCGTCCTGGTACCACTGACCGCGCTGCTCGAAATCCTCTGCGCAGTGTGGCCGGCCGTACGCCGCGGACAAATCGTCTGGCTCACGCTCGCCTTGGCGACCGTGATCATGGTGCTGACCCCGATCACCGTCGAAGCCGGCGAGTGGCTCTACGATCTACGCCGCAACCCCGATCCAATCCTGCAGCAGCATGCCGAACGGGGCGGCTGGATGACCTATTTCGCGGTGGCCCTGCTGGTGATGGCAGTCGCACTGGCCGCCCTGCACGTCGCCGAGCGCCATTCGGACGAGCCGCGGCGGATCGCCAAAGCCGTCGTCGCGGTCCTCGCGGTAGTGGTGGGTGTCGCGTCGATGATTCAGATCTACCGGATCGGTGACACGGGCGCACGCTCGGTGTGGGGCAACGAGATTGCGCACTTGAGGCAAGTCACGAAGAAGTGAGTGCGCGCATCAGCTGACCGAGATGGTCCAGTGCGCCGGCGTATTCGTGTTCTGCCGGCGTTCCGTAGCCGACGACGATTCCTGCGCTGCGCCGAGCGGTGCCGTGCCAGAACGGAGCCAGACCGGTCAGCGCGAGGTTGCGGTCGCGCGCGAGGCTCAGGGCATCGGCCTCGGTGCGGTCGTCAGGAAGCGACACCACGGCGTGTAGTCCCGCGGAAATGCCCTGGACCGAAACCTCGGGTGCGTAGCGATCCAGGGTCTCCACCAGCGCATCGCGACGACCGCGGTAGCGGCGCCGCATCCGCCGGACGTGCCGGTCCAAGCCCCCTGACTCGATCAGTTCCGCCAGCGCCAACTGCGCCAACACATCGGTGCCGCGGTCGGCCCGTCGCTTGGCCTCGACCACCTCGTCGACCAAACCGGGTGGTACGGCCAACCAGCCGAGCCGCAGACCAGGAGCCAGGCTCTTACTGGCACTTCCGGCGTAAATGACCCGCTCGGGCGCCAGGCCCTGCAGCGCCCCGACGGGATGGCGGTCATAGCGGAACTCCCCGTCGTAGTCGTCCTCGATCAGATATGTGCCGCGCGCGGCCGCGACCCGGGTGAACTCGCTGCGCCGGTGGGCATCCAGCGTCATACCGAGCGGAGCTTGATGCGCCGGCGTGAGAACCGCCGCGACCGACGTCGACGGCCATCGGTCCGGCCGGGCACCGCCGGCATCGACGTCCAGCGAATGAACCGTGAGCCCGGCAGCTTCGACGATCGCCCGGTGGTCGGGAAGGCACGGATTCTCCAGGGCTGTCGAACCGGGCGAGCCGGCGGCCAGCGCGTCGCAGACCAGCCGCAAACCTTGGGTGAATCCGCTGCAGATCACGATGTGCTCGCTGTTGGTGAGCACGCCGCGCACCCGGCCCAGATAGTCGGCGAGAACCGCGCGCAGGCGCGGCGACCCGCGTGGATCGCCGGGTCCGAGTTCGGCGTGCGCGGTGACCTGTAGCGCCCGCCGCAGCGCACGCAGCCATTCCTGGCGGGGGAACATGCTCAGGTCCGGACGGCCCAGCCGGAAATCCGCGACGACGCGCGCGGTGGCGCCCTGGGCGGAGACGCGGGGCGGCATCAGCGGCCCGTGCGCCACTTCGGTCGCAGCACCCGGCCGGGTTCGCAGGTATCCCTCGGCCGCCAACTGGGAGTACACCTCCACGACGGTGCCGCGGGCCATCTGGAATTGCGCGGCCAGCGCCCGCGATGAGGGCAACCACTGCCCCGGCGCCAATCTCCCATCCCGGATCGCCTGCCGCAGAGCACTTTCCAGTGCCGCTCGGCGTCCACGACCGGGCGGAAGCTCCAGGTGCAGATCCAGACCGGCATCGTCACTGGTACACGAAACAATCATCGAATTGGACCTTATCTATGAACTGGTTTCTTCGTAAGGTCGGAAAAATGACGGCTCCCACCGCGACACACCGGCGTCTTGACCGCACCGCGAGCTTGACGGCGCAGGTCAACGCCGCCCAACGCGCCGCGGAATCCATGCGCCCACCGGATCGGCGACTGCTCGACGACCCGCAGTCCCGCCACTTCGTCGAGCACCCGGCGCTGCGGGCTGTCTTGTCTCACCCCTGGTCGGCCGACGCCGCGCTGCGGGTATTCGACCGGGTGTGGGGTGGGCTGCACGCGCACATCGCGCTGCGGGTGCGCTACGCAGACGATGCCTGCGCTGCGTCCATCGCCGCGGGCGTCGGCCAACTGGTGCTGCTCGGCGCCGGCTTCGACACCTCCAGCCTGCGGATCGGCGATCCGGCGGTGACGGTGTTCGAGGTGGATGCGCCCACCACCCAGGCGCACAAACGCCCGGTGGTCGAGCGGCTTGCGACGAGTCACCGAACCGTTTGGGTGCCTTGTGATTTCGAGCATGACAGGTTGCGGGACCGGCTACTCGGGGCGGGTTTCGACCCGGCCCGGCCCAGCCTGGTCGTCTGGCTCGGCGTCAGCATGTACCTCACCCGCGACGCGATCGACGCGACGCTGGCCGACCTCGCGCAGCTCTGCGCGCCGGGCAGCCGCCTGGTGGTCGACTACATCCGCGACGGTGTCGTCGCGGCCCGCACACCGTGGCCGGGCGCCGACCGGATCGCCCGGCTGGTGGCCCGGCGCGGGGAGCCCTATCGCAGCGACTTCACCGGGCAAGGGCTCGACGCCGTCCTCACCGCTCACGGTTTCCAGCCCGGCGAACACCTGGGCGTAGCCGCACTGCTCGAACGCTACGACCCGGCGAACACCAGCCGGCTCGCCAACGACGACTGGCTGGCCGTCGCGACCGCGATTCGGCGGGAGTGACCTCAGAACTTGGGCCGGTGCGCGATGATTCCGCGCGACATCCACACCGGCGTCCCGTCCACCACCTCGACGACCTCCAGCCAGGCGCCCGGCGCTACGAAGTGCCGGCTGATGTCTTCACGCTTCATCGAGATGATCAGGACGCCGGCGTCGGTCACCTCGAACGCGTCCAGCGTGCCGTAGTCACGGGCCTCTCCGTTGGCGAAAACGACCGTGAAAGCCATGCTGGAATTATCTCGTGCAGCGTCAGGCGTCGAGCGCGAGGTCCTTGCGGAAGCGACGCAGCCCGTCGATCTTCTCCGCCAGGGTCGCATCCGGGCCGGCGTAGAACATCCACGGCATGGTGATGATGCCGGTGATGCCCGCCTCCTCGGCGCGCCGGTAGTGCTCGACGGTGAACGCGTCGGTCAGCGGCGTCAGGATGGTGAAACCGTCCATGGACAACCCGTTTTCGGCGCGCAGCTTCCGCAGCTTGTCCACCGCCTCGATCGCGCGTTCGGTATTGATCAGGTCCCCGATCCACCCGTCGTAGCGGGCCGCGCGGCGCAACGCGATATCACTGAGCCCGCCGACGTACACCGGGATCGGGGGCGGCGTCGGCTGCATCTCCAGGCGCGGCGCGTGGTAGAAAGTGCCGTCGAATTCCGTCCAGCCAGGCGACCACAGTTCCCGCATCAGGTCGATCATTTCCTCGGTGCGCTTGCCGCGGGCCGCGAACTGCTCCCCCATCAACTCGAACTCCTCGCGGCACCAGCCCACGCCGATGCCGAGTTCGATCCGGCCCGAGGCCAGGAGCGCCGCGGTGCCAATCGCTTTCGCCGCCGAATACGGATTGCGCATCGCCGGGATGTAAACCGTGGTCACGAACTTCAGCCGCGTGGTGACCTGGGCGAGGGCACCGACGAGTACCCACGGATCCGGCCAGTCCGTGAAGGGCTGCCATCGACGCGACCCGTCCTTGGTGTACGGGTAGGGCGTCTGCAGCGTCTCCAGGTTGACGACGTGGTCGGGTATTCCGAGCCCGTCGTAGCCGAGTTCATCTGCGGCCCTGGCGATCTCGATGATGTCCGGGGTGTCCAGAAAGGCGCTGCTGACGTAGAACTTCACTGTCCGTTCCCGCCGTCGCGCGCCCAGGCCGGTTCGATGAAGACTCCCTCGGATTCGACCGTGATCCCCTCGGCATCCGAAATGAACCCGCGCGCAAACACTTTGACGCCCTCCCTGCGGTCTATCCAGGCCTCGGAGCGCAGCGGTCCGAGCGGGGTGCCGCGCAGGTACTTCACCGTGATCGTTCCGGTGAACCGCGCCTTGGAGAGCCCCTCACTGGCCGCCTCGCCGAGCATGTGGTCGAGCACCAGCGCACTGACGCCGCCGTGCACCAGCTTCGGCGGACCCTCGTACGCCGAGCCGAGCATGAAGTCGGCCCAGCACCGTCCGCCGTCGTGGTGCACGACCAGGGGCGGGGCGATCGGATTGCACACGCCGACAACAGCGTTGCCCAGCGGCAGGGGACGGCCGTCGACGCGATAGCTCACCCCGACGGGCCGGGTGCGTTGCCGCAGCGACTCGGTGACGCTCTGGATCGCGGCTCGTGCCTGCGCGACCACAACGTCGTCGACCTCGGTGCGGACGGTCGCGTCGATCAGGTCGCGGACGGCGTCGGCGAGCGGTGCGTACAGGGCGGTCACCCGGTCAGCTTCGGGCGCGCTCAACACTTCGAACAGGGCGCCCAGCGCACCGGCATCCTGAGTCAACTTCCGAACACCTTGCGCACCACAGCTTTCGCCCGCCTTGTCACCCGCAGATAGTTGTCCAGGAATTCCCCACCGTCGTCGTTGTGCCAGCCCGCCGCGACGGCGACCGCGTTGAGTTGGCGCCCCGGCCCGGGCAACTGGTCGGTGGGCTTACCGCGGACCAGCACCAGCGCATTGCGGGCCCGGGTCGCGGTCAGCCATGCCTGGCGCAGCAGGTCGACCTCCTCCTGGTCGGCCAGTCCCGTTTCGGCGATGACGTCCAGCGACTCGAGTGTCGAGGTGTTGTGCAGGGCCTGGATCTCGTGGGCGTGCCGTAGCTGTAGCAACTGCACAGTCCATTCGATATCGGCCAGCCCCCCGCGTCCGAGCTTGGTGTGGGTGTTGGGGTCGGCGCCCCGTGGCAGCCGCTCGGACTCGATGCGCGCTTTGATGCGGCGGATCTCCTGCACGGCTTCGGCCGAGACGCCGTCGGGCGGATAGCGGGTCTTGTCGATGGTCAGCAGGAAGCGCTGACCCAGCACCGGGTCACCGGCCACCGCGTGCGCGCGCAGCAGCGCCTGGATCTCCCACGGTTGCGCCCACTGCGTGTAGTACGCCTCGTAGGAGGCCAGGGTGCGGACCAGCGGACCGTTGCGCCCCTCGGGGCGCAGATTGGCGTCCACCTCCAGCGGCGGATCGACACTGGGCTGCCCCAGCTGCTTTCGGACCTGCTCGGCGATGGTGTTCGCCCATTTCACCGCCTGGGAGTCGGTGGCGCCGTTGGCCGTCTCGCAGACGAACATCACGTCGGCATCCGAGCCATAGCCCAGCTCGGCGCCACCGAGGCGGCCCATCCCGATCACGGCGATGACCGCGGGGGCACGCCCGTCCCCGGGAAGATTGGCCCGGATCGTCGCATCCAGGGCGGCCTGCAGAACCGCCACCCAGATCGAGGTGAGCGCGGCGCACACGTCGGTGACCTCGAGCATGCCCAGCAGGTCGGCGGATCCGACGCGGGCCAGTTCGCGACGGCGCAGGGTGCGCGCGGCGGCGATGGCCCGGGCGGGATCGGCGTGGCGGCCCGCCGAGGCGACCAGTGCCCGCGCCACCGCTGCGGGTTCGGCCTCCAGCAGCATGGGCCCGCTCGGGCGGTCGCCGTAGTTCTGGATGACCTCGGGTGCGCGCATCAGCAGGTCCGGCACGTAGGCCGAGGTGCCGAGCACATGCATGAGGCGCTTGCCTACCGTCGGCTTGTCGCGCAGCGTCGCCAGGTACCAGCTCTGGGAGGACAGCGCCTCACTGAGGCGCCGGTAGGCCAACAGACCGGTGTCGGGATCCGGTGCATAGGACAGCCAGTCCAGCAGTCGCGGCAGCAGCACCGACTGCACCCGGCCACGCCGGCCACTCTGATTGACCAGCGCGGACATGTGCTTCAGCGCCGTCTGCGGGCCCTCGTAACCGAGCGCGGCCAGCTGTCGCTCCGCCGCCTCCGAGGTCATGCGACCGCCGACGATCTCCAGCCCGGCGGGGCCGACGGACTCCAGCAGCGGCTGGTAGAACAGCTTGGCGTGCAACCGGGACACCCGGACGTTCTGGTGTTTGAGCTCCTCGCGCAGCACCCCGGCCGCGTCGTGGCGGCCGTCGGGCCGGATGTGGGCGGCTCGGGCCAGCCAGCGCACCGCCTCATCGTCGTCCGGCTCGGGCAGCAGGTGGGTGCGCTTGAGGCGCTGCAGCTGCAGCCGATGCTCGAGCAGACGCAGGAATTCGTAGGAGGCGATCATGTTCGCCGCATCCTCGCGCCCGATGTAACCGCCCTCGCCTAACGCGGCCAGCGCATCGACCGTCGACGCGACATGCAGTGACTCGTCACCGCGTCCATGCACCAGCTGCAGCAACTGCGCGGCGAACTCCACGTCGCGCAGGCCGCCGCTACCTAGTTTGAGTTCGCGGCCGCGGATGTCGGCGGGCACCAGTTGCTCCACCCGGCGCCGCATGGCCTGCACCTCGGTGACGAAATCCTCACGCTCGCAAGCCGTCCACACCATCGGCGTCAGCGCCTCGAGGTAACGCCGGCCCAGTTCGGCGTCACCCACCGCGGCGCGCGCCTTCATCAGCGCCTGGAACTCCCACGTCTTCGCCCAACGCTGGTAGTAGGCGACGTGCGATTCGACCGTCCGGACCAGCTCCCCATGGCGTCCCTCGGGGCGCAGCGCGGCGTCCACCTCGAAAAACGCCGACGATGCCAACCGCATCATCTCGCTGGCCACCCTGGTGGTGATGGCGTCGGCGCGCTCCCCGACGAAGATCACGTCGACGTCGCTGACGTAGTTCAGTTCGCGCGCACCGCATTTGCCCATCGCGATGACGGCCAGTCGCGGCGGGGTGCGGTCGCCGCACACCGACTCCTCGGCCACCCGCAACGCCGCCGCCAGAGCGGCGTCCGCAGTGTCCGCCAGCTGGGCGCCGACAGTGGCGAAGGGCAACACCGGCTCGTCCTCGACCGTCGGAGCCAGATCGAGTGCGGCCAGCACCAGCAGCTGGTCGCGGTAGACCGCTTTCAGCCGGTGCACGATGGTGCCTGCGGCGCCCGAACATTCCTCCACGCAGCGCATGAAGGTCTGCTGCAACTGCTCGCGGGTAGGCAGTTTGACCTTGCCCCGCAGCAACTTCCACGACTGTGGGTTGGCGATCAGGTGGTCCCCCAGGGCCAGGGATGACCCGAGCACGGCGAACAGGCGCCCGCGCAGGCTGCGTTCGGTGAGCAGTGCCGCGTTCAACTCACGCCAGCCGGCGTCAAGGCTCTCGGACAGCCGGACCAGCGCCCGCAGAGCGGCATCGGCATCCGGGGCGCGCGACAGGGCCCAGAGCAGGTCGACGTGCGCCTGGTCGTCGTGCTGATCCCAACCCAGCTGTGCGAGCCGGTCGCCGGCGGGTGGATCCATCAAGCCGAGCCGGCCGACGCTGGGCAACTTGGGTCGCTGCGTGGCGGGCTTGGTCACGCTACTGACGGTAGCGCAAGCGCTCCGGCGCGCTGGCCGCCCGGGTTACAGGGACAGGTAGGAACGCAGCTCGAACGGCGTCACGTGGCTGCGGTAGTTCTCCCACTCGGTGCGCTTGTTGCGCAGGAAGAAGTCAAAGACGTGCTCCCCCAACGCCTCCGCGACCAGTTCCGAAGCCTCCATGGCGCGCAAGGCGTTGTCCAGACTCGACGGCAACTCGCGGTAGCCCATCGTGCGGCGTTCCTCGGGGGTGAGGTCCCAGACGTTGTCTTCGGCCTGCGGCCCCAGCACGTAACCCTTCTCCACCCCGCGCAGTCCGGCGGCCAGCAGCACCGCGAACGTCAGGTAGGGGTTGCACGCCGAGTCCGGGCTGCGCACCTCGATGCGCCGGGACGACGTCTTGTGCGGTGTGTACATCGGCACCCGGACCAGGGCCGAGCGGTTGGCCGCCCCCCAGGACGCGGCGGTGGGCGCCTCGCCTCCGTGCACGAGCCGCTTGTAGGAGTTGACCCATTGGTTGGTGACGGCGCTGATCTCTGACGCGTGCTCGAGAATCCCGGCGATGAAGGACTTGCCGACGTCCGAAAGCTGCAACGGGTCGTCGTCGCTGTGGAAGGCGTTGACGTCGCCTTCGAACAGGCTCATGTGGGTGTGCATCGCCGAGCCCGGGTGCTGGCCGAATGGCTTGGGCATGAACGTCGCCCGCACACCTTCTTCCAGCGCAACCTCTTTCATGATGTACCGGAAGGTCATCACGTTGTCGGCCATGGACAGCGCGTCGGCGAACCGCAGGTCGATCTCCTGCTGACCGGGCGCGCCCTCGTGGTGGCTGAACTCCACCGAGATGCCCATGAACTCCAGCGCCTCGATCGCGTGGCGACGGAACTTGGACGCGGACTCGTGCACCGCCTGGTCGAAGTAACCGGCGTTGTCGATCGGAACGGGCTCGCCGCCATCCTCGGCGCCGGGCTTGAGCAGGAAGAATTCGATTTCGGGGTGGACGTAGCAGGAGAAGCCGAGGTCGTTGGCCTTCTGCAGCTGACGACGAAGCACGTGCCGCGGGTCCGCCCACGACGGTGAGCCGTCGGGCATGGTGATGTCGCAGAACATCCGCGCGGAGTGGTGGTGGCCGGCCCTGGTGGCCCACGGCAGTACCTGGAAGGTCGACGGGTCAGGGTGGGCGACGGTGTCGGACTCCGAAACCCGGGCAAACCCCTCGATCGACGACCCGTCGAAGCCGATGCCCTCCTCGAATGCGCCCTCGAGTTCGGCCGGCGCTATCGCGACGGACTTGAGGAACCCGAGTACATCCGTGAACCACAGCCGGACGAAACGGATGTCGCGCTCTTCCAGCGTGCGGAGGACGAATTCCTTCTGCCGATCCATACCCGCACACTAGGCACGCTCTGTTAAATCGATGTTACGGATGCCACGCCAGACACGTTGCGGATAGTCAGGCCTGACACCGCAGGTTCGGCGGCGGCAGGGTGAGATCCACGAAATAGCGCACGATCGCGGTGTCCACACACTGATTGCCGTCGAACACGACGGTGTGTTGCGTCCCGTCGAAGGACACCAGCGAACCGCCCAGTTGGCGGGCCAGGTCCACCCCGGCCTGATACGGAGTGGCCGGATCGTGGGTGGTGGAGACCACGACGACCTTGCCCGCAGGAGCGGGCGCGGCGGCATGTGGTATCGAGGTCGGCGGTACCGGCCACAGCGCGCAGATGTCGCGCGGAGCGGCGCCGGTGAACTGCCCGTAGCTCAGAAACGGAGCCACCTGCCGGATCCGTTGATCGGCGGAAACCCAGGAAGCCGGATCTGTCGGCGTCGGCGCGTCGACACATCGAATCGCGTTGAACGCATCCTGACCGTTGTCGTAGTGACCCTGCTTGTCACGCCCGTTGTAGTCGTCGGCCAGCAGCAGCAGGTCGCCCGCGTCGGTTCCGCGTTGCAGGCCAAGTAGTCCGCTGGTCAGGTATTTCCAGTGCTGCGGGGTGTAGAGCGCGTTGATGGTGCCGGTGGTCGCGTCGGCGTAGCTCAGGCCGCGCGGGTCCGACGTCTTGCCCGGGCGGGTCGCCAGCGGGTCGATCAGGGTGTGGTAGCGGGTGATCCACTGGGCCGGGTCGGTGCCCAGCGGACAGGCCGTCGATCTGGCGCAGTCGGCCGCGTAGTCGTTGAAAGCCGTTTGGAATCCGGCCATCTGGTTGACCGTCTCGTCGATCGGGCCGATCGTCGGGTCGATGGCGCCGTCGAGCACCATGGCCCGCACGTGGGGGGCGAACCGCTCGATGTAGGCGGTTCCCAGCTCGGTGCCGTAGCTGTAGCCGAGGTAGTTGATCTGCTCATCGCCCAGGGCCTGCCGGATCATGTCCATGTCGCGTGCGGCCGACGCGGTGCCGGTATTGGCCAGGAACGGCAGCCCCATCCGCTCGGCGCAGTGCTGGGCCAACTCGCGATACACCTGCTCGATGTGGGCGACCCCGGTCGGGCTGTAATCGACCATCGGATCGCGCCGGTAGGCGTCGAACTCCGCGTCCGAGCGGCAGCGCAGCGCCGGTGTCGAATGCCCCACTCCCCTTGGGTCGAATCCCACCAGATCGAAGTGCTGGCTGATCTCGGAGTTCTTGAGGTCGGGGGCCATGCCGGCCACCATGTCGACGGCCGATGCCCCGGGCCCGCCCGGATTGACCAGCAGCGAGCCGATCCGCTGACCGGTCGCCGGAACGCGGATCACCGCCAACTTCGCCTGTGCCCCAGTGGGTTTGTCGTAGTCGACGGGAACCGACACCGTGGTGCAGCGGGCGGTGGGAATGTCGGAGGTGTCGCTGATGAAGCCGTTGCAGGGAACCCAGCTCTGGGGCGTCGCGACGGACGCCGCGGGGACCTGGGTCCCCCCGGTGCCGGTGTCGGGTTCGGGGGTCGCGGCGGCGAGCGGGAGTGCCGCCGACTGCAGAAGCACCAGTCCGGACGACAACAGCGCCGAGCTCACCAGTCTCAGGCGCAACATGGCGGAAATCGTCTCACTTCAAATTGCCGGGTTGGACGCGGAACGATTACGCCTTGGTCACTAATCGATACGGACGGCGCGTCGCTCCGACTGTGAATCCCACGACGAGACAGTCCGACGCGCCATCGCGCAAGTCAGCAGGTGGCGCCGCTGGGCGGCGTGGTCCCGTTGATCAGATAGGACGTGATGTAGTCGTCGACGCAGTTGTCGCCCTGGAAGACGACCGTGTGCTGGGTTCCGTTGTAGGTGAGCAGTGAACCCTTGAGCTGGTTGGCCAGGTCGACGCCCGCCTGATAGGGCGTGGCCGGGTCGTGGGTGGTCGACACGACGATCATCGGCGCCAGTCCGGGCGCGGAGACGACGTGCGGGCGGCTGGTGGGTGGCACCGGCCAGAATGCGCAGGTGCCCAACGGAGCGTCGCCGGTGAACTTGCCGTAGCTCATGAACGGCGCCAGCTCGCGGGACCGGCGATCTTCGTCGATGATCTTGGCGCGGTCGGTGATCGGCGGCTGGTCAACGCAATTGATCGCCACGCGGGCATCGGTCGAGTTGTTGTAGTGGCCTTTGGAATCGCGGCGCATGTACATGTCGGCCAGTGCCAGCATCGTGTCGCCACGCTGCTCGTCGGCCAGTTCTTTGAGACCGTCGGTCAGGTGGTGCCACAGGTTGGGTGAGTACAGCGCCATGATGGTGCCGACGATGGCGTCGCTGTAGCTCAGGCCGCGCGGGTCTTTGGTCTTCGCCGGCCTGCTCACGGCCAGGTTGTCCGGGTCTACCAGCGGGTCGACCAGGTTGTGGTAGGCCTCCACGGCTTTGTTCGGGTCGTTGCCCAGGGGGCAGCTGGAATCTTTGGCGCAGTCGGCGGCATAGTCGTTGAACGCGTCTTGAAATCCCTTGGCCTGCCGCAGGTCTGCCTCGATCGGGTCGGCGTTGGGGTCCACGGCGCCGTCCAGGATCATCGACCGCACGTTCTGCGGGAACGCTTCGGCGTAGGCCGATCCGATGCGGGTGCCGTAGGAATAGCCGAGATAGGTCAGTTTCGCGTCACCGAGCGCCTTGCGGATAGCGTCCAAATCCTTTGCGACGCTGACGGTTCCCACGTTGGCCAGGAAGTTCTTGCCCACTTTGTCCACACAGCGTTGCACGAACTGCTTGGTCTCGTTTTCCATCCGCGCCACGCCCGCCTGGCTGTAGTCGACCTGGGGCTCGGCGCGCAGGCGGTCGTTGTCGGCATCGGAGTTGCACCAGATAGCCGGCCGGGAACTGGACACGCCCCGCGGGTCGAACCCGACCAGGTCGAACCGCTCGTGCACCCGCTTGGGCAGGCTCTGGAACACGCCGAGTGCGGCCTCGATACCGGACTCGCCGGGACCGCCGGGGTTGATGACCAGCGAGCCGATCTTCTCGCCACTGGCCGGGAACCGGATCAATGCCAGCGACGCCACGTCGCCGTCGGGATGGTCATAGTCGACCGGGACGGCGAGCTTGCCGCACATGGCGTGCCCGGGAATCTTCGCGTTCGGATTGGAGCTGCGGCACGGTGTCCACACCACCGGCTGACCCAGCCGCGGCTCGGACATGAGCGCCTTGCCGGCGACGACGCGCACACAGCCCGCCAGGACCAGCACCACGGCGGACAGCGCGGTCCAGATCAACAGCATGCGCGCGAACTTGTCGCGGCGAGTCAGGCACATGGCACCATATGCTGCCAGAGCCGACACAAGACGCAGGTTAGCGGCCGATTAGCAGGTCGCGACCAGCATCAGATCTGGCGCGCCGTTGCCGCGGAAAATCGGCAGACTCCGATCACGACCGCCCGTTGTGTCCCTTGCCTCCCAGGGCGGAAACCGTTCCGCCGCCGCTACCTCCGTTACCGGCTGTGGCGCCGTTGCCGCCGGGGTTTTGGGCGGGACCAGAGGGGAGACCGCCTGCCCCGCCCACCGATCCATCCTTGCCCGGAAGACCACCATTGCTGCTGAATGTGCCAGCGAAGGCGCCGCTCCCGCCGCCTCCACCAACGCCGTTTCCGCCGGTTCCGCCGACGCCGCCGACATAGGTCTTGGTTGCCGTTTGAACATTGCCGCCTTCTCCGCCGTTGCCGGCGATGCCGCCGGTGCCGCCACCGCCGCCGCCACCGGCGACCATGCTCCCGGTGCCTTGAGTCACACCGCCGCCGCCACCGCCGCCACCGGTCCCGCCAGACGTAAGGGTTCCGCTACCGCCGGTGCCTCCGGCGCCGCCGGCGGCAAAGCTCGTATTGCCGAGGAGGCTGACAAGCGCTGAACCGCCGGTGCCGCCGGTGCCTCCGCCACCGCCCAGACCGCTGCTGCCGCCACCGCCGGCACCCGTGCCCGCGCTACCGCCAATGCCACCCGCGCCGCCGCCACCACCGCCCCCGGCGACGATGGATATCGTCGGGTCGTAATTGTCGCCACCCCTGCCGCCGTTACCGCCACTCCCGCCGATGCCGCCAGTACCGTTGGTCCCGCCGTTAGGTGTGCCGCCGCCGGCACCTCCTGCCCCGCCGTTACCGCCATCACCGCCGTCGCCGCTGAACGTGGTAGTGATTGCCGGGCTCGCGTCACCGCCGGCCCCGCCCTGACCACCGCCGCCGCCGTTGCCGCCGGTACCGCCTGTTCCGCCGGCAAATGCGTTGCCCCCCTTGCCACCGACTCCACCGTCACCACCGATGCCACCGAAAGGTTTCACACCGCTGTTCTGACCGGCCGCCCCGGCACCACCGTCACCGGCGTTACCGCCGGTACCGCCAATCCGGCCGGCTCCTCCGGCGCCGCCGTCACCGCCTCTACCGCCATCCAGTGCGACACCCGTGGCGCTCGTACCACCCGCGCCACCGCCTCCACCGTGACCGCCGTTCCCGCCGATACCCGCCAAACCTGCCGCGCCCGCGGACCCCAGGACAGCGGACCCGCCCGCACCACCCAGGCCGGCGTCACCACCGGCTCCGCCGTTGCCACCAACGCCGCCCGGTATTCCGAATGCGGCACCGTTGACGCCAGCAAGTCCGTCGCCGCCCAGACCACCGTTGCCGCCTGCGCCGCCCGCGCCGGCGGTGCTGAACAACCCGAATTCACCGCCACCGGCGCCACCCTGACCCCCAGCACCGCCGACGCCACCGGCCAAGCCGGTCGTTGCATTGCCCAACGCGCCCCCTCCGCCAACGCCACCCGCGCCGCCCCCACCGCCGCCCCAACCGATCAGTGTCCGGCCGGCACCACCAGCGCCGCCCGCTCCGCCGGTACCCCCGGCACCCGTAGGGCCCGTGCCCGGGCCACCGGCGCCGCCGACACCACCGACTCCACCGAAACCGCCCAGGTATCCGCCGACGCCCCCGCTGCCTCCGGCCCCGCCGGCGCCGCCGCTCGCCCCGGCGCCACCAGCACCACCTGCACCACCATTGCCGAAGAGCAGCGCGGAGCCGCCCGCTCCCCCGCTGGCGCCGCTGCCACCGGCCCCACCGGCGCCACCGTTGCCGAACAGCCCCGCCGCCCCGCCGGCACCGCCGGCCTGCCCCGGCGCGGCACCGGCACCTCCATTGCCGCCGTCGCCGTACAGCAGGCCGCCGGTGCCACCGGGCTGACCCGGCGCGCCGTTGGCGCCGTTGCCGATGAGCGGACGTCCCAACAGGGCGTTGGTCGGCGCATTGATCACCCCCAAGATGACGTCTTCGAAGGTCTGCAGCGGCGATGCCGCGGCGGCCTCGGCGCCCGCGTAGGCCAGCCCTGCAGAGTTCACCGCCGCCGCAAATCGCTCATGAAATAAAGTCGCCTGCGCACTGAGCGCCTGGAACTCCTGACCGAATTCGCCGAACAGGTTCGCGACCGCCGCAGACACCTCATCTTGTGCCGCAGCGGCGATCTGCGTAGTCGAGCTGGCCGCCGCCGCTTTGGCCTGCCCGATCGTCGTCATGACGCGGGTCAGATCAGCGGATGCCGCGTTGATGTCTGCGGGCACGGCCAACACGAATGACGTCATCCGGAGTTTCCCTTCGCCAGGCTCAGCGCAGCGCCGAGCACATTCTCAACCGAGTCGGGACTTTACTCGACGAACTGACAAATGATGCTAGGAACATTCAATTTAATTTGTTCGAGTCGGACGTCCCGTACGTGCGAGCTCCAAGATCGAAGATAGGCCACTCCGGCCTGCGCTTTCGTGCCTATAAATACAATTGCAACGGACTATTCAGTCAGCCCAGCCCATATATCGCTATGCAAATGCCGCTGGCTTCGATAATGGCAGGTAATCAACCGGAAGAGGGCACTTCCTCCCCTCATCATGCAATTCTGATCGGCGGCTACTACCTGCACATTGCAGCAAGCCAGGCGACAGAACTGTGCGACCGACTGATGCGGTCGTGCCGAAAAGACTCCCGGCGGGTAGCTTCGCGCAAATTTCGCTTTTACGCCCAAGTCCGGAGAACAGACAGGCCGGAGTAAGGCGTTTCCCCCTGAGCGGCGGCGTAAGAACCAACCAGCAGATACTCAGACGTATGTATTCAAAGCGGCGCGGTAGCGACTCTCCATTCTGCACCGGCCATGCGGGCTTCTGGTGCGAATCTCTTATATCACCCGTTACGCCGGGCCGACAACGAAAACGGCCGACATTTCGAACCGGATTGCCGCTCCTCCGTTGACCAACCCGTGCCGAGGATGGGCTTTCTCGGCTGCGTCCGGCCGGCTGAGATCCAACCCCGTGGCGCACCACACGGTGCATCGATCTGGACAAGATGGCAGACTGGGAAGGTCAGACGAACCCGGGGACCCCTGCTGTGGGCCACGAGGATCGACCCGACCATCACTGAGGACAATGATGTCTGAGAACGTTTACGGTTCCAGCCCTGCCGCCGAGTCGGCGCCACGGCCGAAAATTCGCACCCACCACCTGCAGAAGTGGAAGTCCGAAGGCCACCGGTGGGGCATGCTCACGGCCTACGACTACTCGACCGCGCGGGTGTTCGACGAAGCCGGCATTCCGGTGCTGCTGGTCGGCGACTCGGCGGCCAACGTCGTCTACGGCTACGACACCACGGTGCCGATCTCGATCGACGAGCTAATCCCACTGGTCCGTGGCGTGGTGCGGGGCGCGCCGCACGCGCTGGTAGTCGCCGACCTGCCCTTCGGCAGTTACGAGGCGGGACCGGCGGCCGCGCTGGCCGCCGCCACCCGGTTCATGAAGGAAGGCGGCGCTCACGCCGTCAAACTCGAGGGCGGCGAGCGCGTCGCCGAGCAGATCGCCTGTCTCAGCGCGGCCGGCATCCCGGTCATGGCGCACATCGGTTTCACCCCGCAGAGCGTCAACACCTTGGGCGGTTTCAAGGTTCAGGGGCGCGGCGACGCCGCCGAGCAGACCATCGCCGACGCCATTGCCGTCGCCGAAGCCGGCGCATTCTCCGTGGTGATGGAGATGGTGCCGGCCGAACTGGCCACCCAGATCACCGGCAAGCTCACCATCCCGACGATCGGGATCGGCGCCGGGCCCAACTGTGACGGTCAGGTTCTGGTCTGGCAGGACATGGCCGGAATGAGCAGCGGCAAGTCCGCCCGTTTCGTCAAGCGGTTCGCCGCCATCGGCGCCGAATTAGGCCGCGCTGCAAGGCAATACGCAGAAGAAGTGGCCACCGGGACATTCCCGGCCGAAGAGCACTGCTTCTGACCTGGGACCGCTTCTGACCTAGGGTGTGGGCGCCGGAGCCCCGCACCGAGCCCGGAAGTCGGTCACCGGTTGGCGAATACCCTGCAGATCCGCGTGCACGTCCGGATTGGCGTCCATGTACTGCTGCAACCGGTTGCCCATCTCTTCGCGACTCAGCCCTTTCAGACTCGTGAAGAAGTCGTTGACGTCCGGGTGGGCGAACAGATATGCGGAGGTCGCTGCGGCCACGCCGGAGGATATGCCGGCCAGGTCCGCCGCGGTACAGTTCGGCGGCGCCGGCTCCGGGTCCGCCCCGGCCGGTGCCGCGGCACCGAAAAGCATTGCGCCACTTACCGCGCCGGCAACGATAGCGCCGGCGATCACGCGCGTGTTCAACATGGACGACTCCTCCGTACTTCCGACCGGCGCCCCGAGAGCCGGTACCACATTCGCACACCATAAGTGGTGCGGCCGGACCGTTCGATAGGAACATGCCGTAGGCGGCCCGGTAACCCTGGTGTGGCACGCTATGGGGGCCTACCGTTCGACGCCCTCAAACCACCCTGCTCGGCAGCGACGCGCTCTCACGGAGAAGAAAATGCCTGCTAAAGCGCCAAAGACGGCGCGACATCTGGAGGTCGAGCGCAAGTTCGACGTGGTCGAGTCGACGGTGTCACCCTCGTTCGAGGGCATCGCGGCAGTGGCCCGCGTCGACAAATCCCCCGTCCAGGAACTGGACGCGGTGTACTTCGACACCGCGACCCAGGACCTGGCCCGAAACCGGATCACCCTGCGCCGCCGCACCGGCGGACACGACGCCGGCTGGCACCTGAAGCTGCCCGCCGGAGCCGACACCCGCACCGAGATCCATGCCGCGATCGACGCGTCCGCCGACGACGACGCGGTACCGGCCGATTTACTGGACGTGATACTCGCGATCGTCCGCGACCGCCCCGTCGCGCCCGTCGCACGCATCACCACCCGGCGCGAAAGCCAGGTCCTCTACGACGCCGAAGGCCGCGCGCTGGCGGAGTTCTCCAACGACCACGTCACCGCGTGGTCGGCGTCCGACGGATCCGACGAGCAGCGCTGGCGGGAGTGGGAAGTCGAGGTCCTCGACATCGACTCCGACAAGAAACACAAGGCCGGCCATGAGCTGCTGAACCGGTTGAGCAACCGGTTGCTCGACGCCGGCGCCTCCCCCGCTGGACACGGCTCGAAGCTGAGCCGGGTGCTGGACTCCGACGCTCCGGCCAAGCAGGCGCCCACTCCCCCGGCTGACCCGGTACACCGCGCGGTGGCCCAGCAGGTCGAGGAGCTGCTGGTCTGGGACCGTGCCGTGCGCGCGGACGCCCACGACTCCGTGCACCAGATGCGGGTCACCATCCGCAAGATCCGCAGCCTGCTCAAAGACTCCCAGGACTCGTTCGGATTGGCCGACGGCGCATGGGTTCTCGACGAACTGCGCGAGCTGGCCGGGATCCTGGGCGTGGCGCGCGATGCCGAGGTGCTCGCCGAGCGTTACGAGCGCGAACTGAGTCAGTTGGCTCCCGAGCTGGTTCGCGGGCCGGTGACCGAACGTCTCGTCAACGGCGCTCAGCGCCGTTACCAGCTCGGCCTGCGACGCTCGCTGGCCGCCATGCGGTCCAAGCGCTACTTCCGCCTGCTGGACGCACTCGATGCGATGGTCGCGGAGCCGCCGGTCACCGCATTAGGTCAGGAACCGCGCCCGGTTACCATCGATGCCGCCTACAAGCGCGTCCGCAAGGCCGCCAAGGCCGCACGCGCGGCGGAAGCGGCGCATGCCGAGGACGCCGACGAGACGCTGCACGTGATCCGCAAGCGCGCCAAACGACTCCGCTACACCGCGGCGGCCACCGGTGCGAGCCGGGTGGCGCAGCAGGCGAAGGCCATTCAGACCCTGCTCGGCGATCACCAGGACAGCGTGGTCAGTCGCGAACACCTGCTGGCGCAAGCCCAGGCGGCGCACCTGGCGGGGGAAGACACCTTCACCTACGGCCTGCTCTACCAGCAGGAGAACGAGATTGCGCAATCGAGCCGGGAGCAACTGGATTCGGTGCTGCGCAAGCTCGACAAGGCGGTGCACAAAAGCCGCCGCTGAGAGCAGAGGCGGACGAGTTGGCCTGTAAGCCGGATTCTGTTCCCCACCGCCGCGGCTTTAATCCACGGCGGCACGGCGACGACCATCCATCTGGACACACCGTTGCCGGGTGCCTCGAGCGGCCTACCCGCAGGCTCGGGCGAGCAGCCCTCGAACGTCTGCGCGGCCGCACTTTCGGTGCGGCCTTCTTGGCCTTGCTTCGGGTGGGGTTTGCCGAGCCACCCCGGTCACCCGGGATGCTGGTGCGCTCTTACCGCACCGTTTCACCCTTACCACCACACGGGTGGCGGTCTGCTTTCTGTGGCACTTTCCCGCGAGTCGCCTCGGATTGCCGTTAGCAATCACCCTGCTCTGTGAAGTCCGGACTTTCCTCGACTCAAGTCGGCACCTCTCGGACCCACTCGAGCCGCGGCCGTCCAGCCAACTCGTCCGCGACGAACACGGTACCCGCACAACAGGGCACAAGCCAGGTCCGGTCTCTTATCGTGGACAGCGCCAGCAAGGACGGGAGGCGGCCGCATGACCCGGTGGGACACCCGCGTCGACTCGGGAGACTGGGACGCGATCACCGCCGAACTCGACGAGTACGGCGGTGCGCTGCTGCCACGGCTGGTCACCGCCGGCGAGGCGGCTCGGCTGCGCGGTCTCTACGCCGACGACAGCCTGTTTCGCAAGACGATCGACATGGGCCCGAAACGCTACGGCTCCGGGCAGTACCGCTACTTCAGCTCTCCCTATCCCGCGCCGATCGAAGAACTCAAGCAGGCCCTCTATCCGCGGTTACTGCCGATCGCCCGCGCCTGGTGGTCCAGGCTGGGCCGCGCCACGCCGTGGCCGGACAGCCTCGACGAGTGGCTGACAGCGTGCCACCGCGCCGGCCAGACGCGCTCCACGGCGCTGATGTTGCGCTACGGCGCCGACGACTGGAATGCAATGCATCAAGATCTCTACGGAGACTTGGTTTTTCCGCTCCAGGTGGTGATCAACCTCAGTGACCCCGGTGTCGACTACACCGGCGGTGAGTTCCTGCTCGTCGAACAACGATTTCGGGCGCAATCCCGCGGCACCGCAACACAATTGCCACAGGGCCACGGCTACGTCTTCACCACCCGGGACCGGCCGGTGCACTCCAGCCGCGGCTGGTCGGTTGCGCCTGTGCGCCACGGCATTTCGACCGTGCGCAGCGGCGAACGGTATGCGCTGGGCTTGATCTTTCACGACGCCGCCTGACTCACTCGAGCTGTCGAACCGCAGCAGTCAGACGCTGCAACACTTTTCGTGCCGTTCGGATGTCGCCGGCCTCGATGTCCGCGGTGAGCGAGCGCTGCGCGGCGGACGCCCGGTCGGTGATGGAGGACAAGACCCGCCGGCCGGTGGCGGTCAGCGCCAGCAGCGGCGACGAGCGGTGGTCGGGATTGGGCCGCCACTGCGCCAGACCGTCGTCGACCAGGTTGTTGGCGATGCGCTGCACGCCTTGCCGGGAGACTCCGAGTCGGCGCGCGGCGCGCGGCACCGACGTCGCATCCCCGGAGATCACGCTGAGCAGCTGCCAGCGGGCCTGGGTCTGCCCTTCGGTCTTGGCGACGGCCTCTCCGGACTTGCGTAGCGCACCCGCGGCCTCGTAGATATCGGCTACCAACAGGGCGATGTCGTCAGCCATCAGGCTCCTTTGACAATATGTTGTCGTTTTAGCAATATGATGTCTGAAATAGATTGGAGCACATACGTGAGCAGCGCAATCGAAAAGCTTCAGGCAGCCCACGAACGGGCAGCGGAACTACGACCCCGGGCACACGGCTTTCCCCTGGTGGCCGAGGTGTTGCGCCAGGCGGGGGTCAGCAGATATCACCACTCGATCCCGTCGGGTACCACGCTCTATCTCACCGATGCCGGCGCCGTGGTCATGCAGGCCGACCCGGTCGTCTCAGGCATGGTCGACGTCGCGCCGTGGAACCGGGATGCCCTCATCGCTGCGATCCGCACCGACCAGGCCGGCGACACCAGCTATTCGCAGTTCACCCGATCCTGCTGGGAGGCCGGCGTGGTGAACTACGACGTCGATCTGTCGGGCCGCACCTGCACCTACGCGAGCGCGGCGGGTGAGCAGTATGTCGAGTCCTACCCGCAGGTCGAGGTCGATCAGAGGTAACCCGTCTGATTGACTAGGCGCACCGACGAGGCGCCGTCCGGATAGAACTCGGCGATGCTCAGCGACGCCAGGTCCAGGTGCAGCCGGTACAGAATTCCCGATCCGGCGTCCAACGCCATCCGCAGCATCGACTTGATGGGCGTGACATGGGACACCACCAGCACATTGGCGCCGGGATGGTTGGCGATGATGCGGTCGCGGCCGCGCCGCACTCGCCGCAGCACGTCGTCGAAGCTTTCGCCGCCCGGCGGCAGCGCACCGGTGTCGTACAGCCAACGGCGGTGCAGTTCCGGGTCGCGGGTGGCGGCCTCGGTGAAGGTGAGGCCTTCCCATGCTCCGAAGTCGGTCTCGATCAGGTCCTCGTCGACGGTGACCTCCAAGCCCAGCGCCCGGGCCGCGGTCGTCGCCGTGTCATAGGCACGTTGCAGTGGCGATGAGATCACCGCCGCGATCCCGCGCCGCTGGGTAAGGTATCGTGCCGCCAAACCGGCCTGCCGCCAACCGATTTCGTTCAGCGGCGGGTTGCCCCGCCCGGAGTAGCGACGCTGCGCCGAAAACTCGGTCTGCCCGTGCCGCAACAGAAGGAACCGGGTGGGGTTGCCGCTGGCGCCGGTCCAGCCGGGCCCCTTGTTGGCGTCGGTCGGCACCTCCTCCGCCGCGGCCTTGCGGGCGGACTCGGTGACCGGCACGGCGACCTTGTCGACCCGGCGGTCGGTCTGGGCCGCGGCGTCCATCGCCTCGTTGGCCAGCCGGTCGGCGTAGGCGTTCTGCTCGCGCGGGATCCAGGAGAAGCCGATTCGGCGGAACTGGGCCGCCAGCGAGCGGGCCTGGCCGTGCAACTCCACCAGGTCGGGGTGTTTGACGCGCCAGCGCCCCGACATCTGCTCGATCACCAGCTTGGAGTCCATCAACACCTGGACCTCGACGGCACCCAGGTTCAGAGCGTCATCCAGGGCGGCGATCAGACCGCGGTACTCGGCGACATTGTTGGTGGCGCGTCCGATGGCCTGTTTGGTCTCGGCCAGGACCGTCCGGCGGTCCGCGCTCCACACCACCGCCCCATACCCGGCTGGTCCCGGGTTACCCCGCGACCCGCCGTCGGCCTCGATGACGACTTTCACTGCTCAAAAACCTTGACGCGCAATAAAATCGCGCCGCACTCCGGGCACCGCAGTACCTCATCTTCGGCCGCGGCGGTGATGCGGGCCAATTCGCCGCGCCCGATCTCGATCCGGCACGCGCCGCACCGGTGACCCTGCAGTTGCCCGGCTCCCGGCCCTCCCCCGGCGCGCAACCGCTCGTAGAGCGCCGACAGATCGGGGTTCAGCCCGGCGGCCAGAGCGTCGCGCCGCGACGTGTGTTCCGCTCGGACCGTTTCCAGCTCGGCGAGCGCGGTGTCGAGAGCCTGCTGCGCGGCGGTCAATTCGGCCTGCAAGGCATCGGCGGTCCCGGACTCGGCGTCCTGCTGCGCCTGCAATTCCTCGCGGCGCTCCATCACCTCCAGCAACGAGTCCTCCAGGCTGGTCTGGCGGCGCTGCAGCGTTTCCAACTCGTGCTGCAGGTCGGCCTGATGCTTGGCGTCGGTGGCCCCCGAACTGAGCAGCGAGCGGTCCCGGTCCTCCCGCTTGCGCACCGCGTCGATCTCGGCCTCCAGCCGTGTTATCTGAGCGTCCAAGTCCTCCAATGCGATTCGCACGGCACCCAACCGGTCACTGGCTGCGGTGTGCTCGCCGCGCACCCGGTCGTAGGCGGCGCGCTCAGGCAGATGACTGCTGCGGTGCGCGAGCCGGGACAGCTCAGCATCCACCGTCGCCAGTTCCAGTAGCGAACGCTGCTGTGCTACATCGGCCTTCATCACTGCTCTCCAGGTCTCTTTCTCAGCACTCGGTTCTCAGGTTCCAGGGGTCGGTGCGGACGGTGGATACCCGCACCGGCAGCGATCCGAATCTGGACCGCAGCACATCTGCCGCCTGGGCACACCACGGGAATTCGCTGGCCCAGTGCGCGACGTCGATCAGCGCCACCGGTGAGGCCCGCAGATGCTCGTCGGCGGGATGGTGCCGCAGGTCGGATGTGACATAAGCCTGCACGTCCGCCGCGGCTACCGCACCCAGGAACGAGTCTCCCGCCCCGCCACAGACCGCCACCCGCGATACCGGCAGGTCCGGGTCACCCCCGGCGCGCACCCCCCAGGACGTTCGGGGCAAAGCGGCGCCGACGCGTGCGACGAAGTCGCGCAACGGCTCGGGGCGCCCCAGCGTGCCGATACGGCCCAATCCTGTCCCGGACGGCGGCGGCTCCAGCGCGAGGATGTCGAACGCCGGCTCTTCGTAGGGATGCGCGGCACGCATCGCGGCCAGGACGGCACCACGTGCCCGGGCGGGCGCGATGACTTCGACCCGGTCCTCGGTGACGTGCTCGACCGCACCGACACTGCCAATTGCCGGTGCAGCACCTTCGTGGGGCAGAAACTGGCCGGTGCCGGTGACGCTCCAGCTGCAGTGCGAGTAGTCGCCGATGTGTCCGGCGCCGGCGGCGAAGACCGCTTCCCGTACCGCTTCCGCGTTCTGCACCGGGACGTAGATGACCCACTTGTCCAGATCGGAAACGCTCGGCGAGGTGTCCAGGACGGCCTCGACGGTCAGGCCGAGGGCGTCGGCCAGCGCGTCGGACACACCCGGTGTCGCCGAATCGGCGTTGGTGTGGGCAGTGAACAGCGCACGGCCGGACCGGATCAAGCGGTGGATCAACGCACCCTTGGGCGTGCTCGCCGCGACGGTGTCGACGCCGCGCAGCAGCAACGGGTGATGGGCCAGCAGCAGCCCGTTGTCGGGCACCTCGTCGACCACTTCGGCCGTCGCGTCGATCGCGATGGTGACCGACTCGACCTCATCGGCAGGATCACCGCACACCAGGCCCACCGAGTCCCACGATTCGGCCAGCCGCGGCGGGTACGCCTCGTCCAGCACCTCGATGACGTCGGCCAGTCGCACGCTCATCGGCGGCTCCCGCCGTGGACGCCTTCCAGGGCGATCGACTCGACCAGCCGCGGCCACTCGGGTCGCACCGCCGCCCGCAGGTAACGCTCGTCCAGGCCGACGAAGGTGTCGCATCGGCGAACAGCAATTCCCTTGTCGCGCAATCGCTTTCTGGCCCGATCAGCATCGGGGCAGGCGAACAGCACGAAGGGGGCGCGGCCGTCGACCACCTCGAGGCCCACCGATTCCAGGCCCGCGACCATGGCGGCCCGCATGGCCACCGACCGGGCGGCATCCGCGGCAGCCTCGGCTACGGCCCGCTCGGTGCAGCAGGCGGCGATGGCGGTCAGTTGCAGCGTGCCCACCGGCCAGTGCGCACGCTGGGCGGTCAACCGGGCCAGCAAACCGGGCGCGCCCAGCGCGTAGCCGACCCGCAACCCGGCCAGTCCCCAGGTCTTGGTCAGGCTGCGCAGCACCAGCACGTCCGGCGGCGCGTCACCGGCCAGCGAATGCGGCTCGCCGGGAACGGAGTCGGCGAACGCCTCGTCGACCACCACGATCCGTCCCGGCCGGCGCAGCGCCAACACCTGCTCACGCGTGTGCAGCACCGCCGTCGGGTTGGTCGGGTTCCCGATCACCACCAGGTCGGCATCCTCGGGCACCTCCACCGCCTCGAGGGTGAACGGGGGTCGAAGGACGACGTGCTGCACGGCAATACCGGCCGAGCACAGCACCGCCTCGGGTTCGGTGAAGGACGGCGCGATGATCGCCGCGCGTCGCGGACGCAGGTTGCTCAGCAACGCGAAACCCTCGGCCGCCCCGGCCAGCGGTAACACCTCGTCGCGGGCCCGGCCGTGCCGTGCGGCCACGGCTTCCTGCGCCGCGAGCACGTCGGCGGCGCTCGGGTAGCGGGCCAGGTCCGGAAGCCGGGCGCTCAGCTGCTGGACCAACCACGGCGGCGGTTGGGCGCGACGGACGTTGACCGCGAAATCCAGCATGCCGGGCGCCGCGTCCTGATCGCCGTGATAACGCGCGCGCACAATACGACTCGACGCGCTCGGATCAAGACCCGCCATCACTGAAACACTAGTGCGCGCGGGTATTGCCCCAGCGCCGAGTACCTCCAGTCGTCAACGCAACAGACTCTGGATATCCGCGACGTTGAGATACCCCGCTTCGGCGATGGTGAGCACTTCCAGCAGCCCTGCCATCGTCAGCATCGCGGTGTTGGCCGCGATCGGGTCGCCGATCGCTTTGACCAGGCTGCCCTGCGCGAGGCCGTTCACGAACAACCCGGCGTCGTAAGCCGGCAGGCTCAGGGTGGCTGCGGTGACGATGTCGGCCGTCGGAAGCAGGACCGCGTAGTCCGTGGAGATGATCGACGCGACCGTGTTGACGATGTTCGCCGGTGTTGGCGCGATCGGGCCCGGCGTCGGCCCCAGCAGTGCGGGCAACAAGTCGGGCCACAGGGGCGTGAGTGGGGGTGGTGTCGCGGAGATGCTCCGTAGATCCGCCAGGAAGTCATGCACGCCCTGCTGCGCGCCCACCACCAGGGCTTGGGCAACCTGACCAGGGCTCACCGGTGGGAACAGCCCGAACGGAGTGGGCACGTTGGCCGGGGTCGTCGACCAACCGTAGGCGGGGTCGCCGTAGCCGAGATTGACGATGACCCGCAGGTCCGGTTGCAGCAGATCGGCCAGCGGATTGCCGAGGAACGGGATGATGCGCAGCGGGTCCAGCAGCGGCAGATTGGGGGTCGGAATCATCTTGTACGTGGTCATGGTCGGGCCTTGCGTGCCCAGGGTGAGGGCGGTATCGACCTGATCCTGGGTCAGGTGCGGGTAACCGAAATGCACCGCGCCGATCCCGAAGAAGGCGTTCAGGTCCGACACGAGATTGAGGGGGTAGCGGGGAAAGTCGGCCAGCCCGTCGTATTCCCGGGTGTAGATGGTGGTGGTGTACACGTTGTCCGGGGTCGCTCCGACCATGCTCACGCCGACCGACGGCAGGCTCAACCCCACGAAGCGCTGCAGCAGGCCGCCGTTGGGGTTCATCGGGTCGCCGATCAGCACGAAGTCCAGATCGGCAGGGCTCGGGGCGCCCGCGCCCAGCGCCGCGAGCTGTCGCATCTCCAGCGAGGCGATCTCGGCGCTCTGGGAGTAGCCGAAGACGGTGACGTGCTTGCCGTCGCCGATCTGCTGCAGGATCGCGTTGTGCAGGATGGCCACGCCCTGCTGCACCGACGCGTCGAACGTCAGGCTTCGCACCCCGGTCAGCGGGTACAGCTGCTCGGGTGTGAACACCACCCGGGGCACGGCGCCGTCCTGCCTGATAAAAAGCTTGCTGACGGCGTCGACGTAGCTGTTCGGCGGGTTCGGGTCGCCGGTGCCACCCATGATCAGCGACACCAGCGGCTTGGCCGGCCCCAGCAGCGGCGCGGCGGGGCCGGCCACCGCAGCGGCGTTGGCCGCCTCGGCGTCCAGATAGGCGCGTGCGCCGGCGGCCAGTACGGCCGCGAACACGTCGCCGAAGGCCGCCGCTCGCGCGAGGACCGCCTGCGCTTCCCGGGCATACGCACCGAACAGTTCCGCGGCGGCCGCCGACACCTCGTCCGCCGCCGCTGCCGCCAGGTCGACGGTAGGACCGGCCGCCAGCGCTCTGACCTCACTGATCGCCGTGCCGATTCCGGCCAGCTCAGCGGTCGCGGCTGTCATCACCTGAGGTTGCGTGGTCAGCAGTGTCATTGCGGGGCACCTCCGAAGCCGGCCCCCGCGTCTTGAGACACCGATTGTGACAAACCGGTGCCCGCCATGTCCGAACTTCGCGATCAACGACAATGAACACGTGACAGGCTCGATAAACGCCGCGAAGGCCGAACTGGTCATCTTCGATCTCGACGGCACGCTGACCGATTCGGCCGACGGCATCGTGGCGAGCTTCCGGCATGCGCTCACCCACATCGGTGCCCCGATTCCCGACGGCGATCTCGCCGCCCGCATCGTCGGCCCCCCGATGGACGAGACGTTCCACGCCATGGAACTCGACGGGCGCGCCGACGAGGCGTTCACAGCTTTCCGGGCCGAGTACGGCAGCCGCGGCTGGGCGATGAACAGCCTGTTCGACGGCATCGCGCCGCTGCTGGCCGACCTGCAGGCCGCCGGGGTGCGCCTGGCGGTGGCGACTTCCAAGCTGGAGCCGACGGCCCGGCGCATCCTCGCCCACTTCGAGCTCGACCAGCACTTCGAGGTCATCGCCGGCGCCAGTCCCGACGGCACCCGCAAGTCCAAGACCGACGTCCTGGCGCACGCGCTGGCGCAGCTCCAGCCACTGCCCGAGCGTGTCCTGATGGTCGGCGACCGCAGTCACGACGTCCACGGCGCGGCCGCGCACGGCATCGACACGGTGGTGGTCGGCTGGGGTTACGGGCGGGGCGACTTCACCGAACCGATCACGTTGACCGGGGTGACCCACGTCGAAACGATCGACGAATTGCGGAGGGCGTTAGGTGTCTGATCCACGGCTGCACGTGACGTTCGTGTGCTCCGGCAACATCTGCCGTTCGCCGATGGCCGAGAAGATGTTCGCCCATCAGATCTCCGAACGCGGTCTCGGCGACCTCGTGCGCGTCACCAGCGCCGGCACCGGCAGCTGGCATGCCGGTGAGGGAGCCGACGTGCGGGCCAAGCGGGTGCTGCGCGACCACGGCTACCCCACCGCCCACCGCGCGGCTCAGGTGAACGACGACCACCTTGCCGCGGACCTGGTCATCGCCCTGGGGCGCAATCATCAGCGCTTGCTCCGGCAGCTCGGGGTCGAGGACGACCGGTTGCGGATGCTGCGCTCGTTCGACCCCCGCTCGGGCGCCCACACCCCCGACGTCGAGGACCCCTATTACGGGGACCACAGCGATTTCGAGACGGCGTTCGTCGTGATCGAGGCCGCGCTGCCGGGTCTGCACGACTGGGTCGACGAGAGACTCGCGCAGAACGGGTACGGCTGATGGCCAGGCGTTTGCGGTTCCTGCTGCGGCCGGGCTGGGTGGCGCTGATTCTGGTGTGCGTCGCGTTCACCTACCTGTGTTTCACCGTGCTCGCACCGTGGCAGCTGGGTAAGAACACCAGGACCTCGCGGGAGAACCAGCAGATCGCCGACTCCCTGAACACGCCGCCCGTTGCTCTGAAAACCCTTCTGCCTCAGCAGGATTCGTCCGCGCCCGGCGCCCAGTGGCGGCAGGTGACCGCCACCGGGCACTACCTGCCGGAGGTCCGGGTGCTGGCCCGGCTGCGGGTGGTGGACGGCGAGCAGGCGTTCGAGGTGCTGATGCCGTTCGCCGTCGACGACGGGCCGACCGTGCTGGTCGACCGCGGCTTCGTGCGGCCCGAGCAGGGTTCGCACGTGCCGCCGATCCCGGCGCCGCCCACGCAGCCGGTGACCATCACCGCGCGGCTGCGCGACTCGGAGCCGGTGGTGCAGGGCAAGGACCCGTTCACCCGGGACGGCTATCAGCAGGTGTATTCGGTGAGCACCGGCCAGGTCGCGGCCCTCATCGGCGTGCCGCTGGCGGGGTCATATCTGCAGCTGGTCGAGAACCAGCCGGGTGGTCTCGGCGTCATCGGGGTGCCGCACCTGGACGCCGGACCGTATCTCTCCTACGGCATCCAGTGGGTGCTGTTCGGCGTGCTGGCGCCGATCGCGCTGGGCTATTTCGTGTATTCCGAGGTGCGTGCGCGGCGCCGGGACAAGCAGGGCCCACAGGCGCCTGCCGAGCAGAAACCGCCCACGATGACCGTCGAGGACAAGCTCGCCGACCGATACGGCCGCCGTCGTTAGAGCCTGGTCGCCGAGCGTGATCTGAGGGCGGGAAAATCGCGAAATCCCCGCCCTGAGAACATGTTCGGTGCGACGCAAGCCAGCGCGGCCAGTGTGACGGCGGCCGCCTGCACCGTCCGCGACAGCCGCACCGCGCGGCGCAGGTCGCCCACGGTGGGCGTCCGGCCGTCGCCCAGCGTCGGCCGGATCTGCAGTTCGTGGCGGTATTGGGTGGGACCGCCGAGCTGTACCCCGAGCGCTCCCGCGAAGGCGGCCTCGACGACGCCGGCGTTGGGACTGGGATGCCGGCTCGCGTCGCGTCGCCATGCCCGCACCGCACCGCCGGGTGAGCCCCCGACCAGCGGGGCGCACCCCACCACCAGCCCGGCAGTCACCCGCGCGCCGACGTAGTTCGCCAGATCGTCCAATCGTGCTGCGGCCCAACCGAATCGGAGGTAGCGCGGGGACCGGTAGCCGACCATGGCGTCCAAGGTGTTGATCGCCCGGTACGCCAACACCGCGGGCGCGCCGCCCGCCGCGGCCCACAGCAGGGGCGCCACCTGCGCGTCGGAGGTGTTCTCGGCGACCGACTCCAGCGCCGCGCGCGTCAGGCCCGCCTCATCCAGGGCGGCCGGATCGCGCCCGCACAATGACGGCAGCAGGGCTCGGGCACCGTCGACGTCGCCGTCGTCCAGCAGCGAGGCCATGCGACTACCGGTACGGGCCAGCGAGGTTCCACCCAGCGACACCCAGGTCGCCAGCGCAGTGGCCGGGACCGGGCCGGCGCGATGTTGCAGCGCCGCACCGAGCCATCCGGCCCCGCCTACCAGCAGGCTGACGTGCAGCGCTCCGGCGGCTTTGCTGTCTCGATAGCTGACCCGTTCCACCTCGGCCGCCGCCCTGCCGAACAGGGCAACGGGGTGGCCTCGGGCCGGGTCGGCGAACGTGAGGTCGGCCAGATAACCGGCGACAACGCCGAGAAAACGGGCCTGCCCCGCCGTCGAGAACACCCGGGCAGCGTCTCACACCGGCAGTGGCCGGCGGCTAGATCACCACCACGACGACGAGCAACGTGATCAGGACGATGAACTGTGCCGCCAGCATCCACCACATCTCGGGGACGTAGCGGTAGGCGGCCTGCGAGCGCCCGATCTGGAACAGATTGGTCAACTTGGCCGCACTGACATCGGGCTCGCCGACTGACGGTTCGATCGACATGTGTGCAAGATGCCCGTTTCTAGCCGGTCTAACCTTCATCCGCGGTGAAGTCGGTCACATGTGATGTGGTCTACTCGGACCATGACACGAGAACCGCAATGAAGCGGCCGGTCACCAGGGTTGCCGACCTGCTGAACCCGGCGGCATTGTTACTGCCTGCGGCGAACGTGATCATGCAGCTGTCGTTGCCGGGGGTCGGCTACGGCGTGCTGGAGAGCCCGGTGGACAGCGGCAACGTCTACAAGCATCCCTTCAAGCGGGCCCGCACCACCGGCACCTACCTGGCGGTGGCGACCATCGGCACGGACGCCGACCGCAAACTGATCCGAAAGGCGGTCGACGTCGCGCACCGTCAGGTCCGCTCGACGCCGTCGAGTCCGGTGGCCTACCGCGCCTTCGATCCCGCGCTGCAGCTGTGGGTCGCCGGCTGCCTGTACCGCTACTACGTCGAGCAGCACGAGTTTCTGCACGGGCCGCTCGAGGATGCGGCGGCCGACGCCGTCTATCAGGACGCCAAACGACTGGGCACCACCCTGCAGGTGCCCGAGCGGATGTGGCCGTCCGACCGCGTCGCCTTCGACGAGTACTGGAAGCGATCCCTGGACGAACTGCGGATCGACCCGCCGGTGCGGGAGCACCTGCGCGGGGTGGCCTCGATGGCGTTCCTGCCCTGGCCCCTGCGCGTGCTGGCCGGCCCGTTCAACCTGTTCGCGACGACGGGGTTTCTGGCGCCGGAATTCCGCGCGATGATGCGGCTGGACTGGTCGGAATCCCAGCAGGCCCGGTTCGAGTTGCTGCTTTCGGCGCTGCGGGTGGCCGACCGGCTGATACCGCACCGGACCTGGATCCTGATCTATCGGATTTATCTGTGGGACATGAGGTTTCGCGCGCGCCGCGGCTGGCGGGTGGTTTAGCGGGAACTCCACGACATTTCACCGGCGTGTCCCGTCGTCCAAGTCACAGTCGGCGGCAACCGCGTCAGCGCACCGTCGCGAAGAACTTCCGCACGTCTGCCACGAACAGCTCCGGTTGCTCGAACGCCGCGAAATGCCCGCCACGCGGCATGGTCGTCCAATGGGTGATGTTGAAGTTCGGCTCGCACCAGCGTCGCGGCGCCCGCAGGATCTCCTTCGGGAAAGACGCGACGCCCGTGGGCAACTCGACCCGGGTGGTGTCGCCCCACTTCTTGAAACTCTCCCAGTACAGCCGCGCTGAGGATGCCGCGGTTTCGGTCACCCAGTACATCATCACGTTGTCCAGCAACTCGTCTCGCGTGAGCACGTTCTCCGGGTGGCCGTCACAGTCCATCCAGGCCTGAAACTTCTCGACGATCCAGGCGAGTTGACCCACCGGGGAATCGACCAGCCCGTAGCCCACCGTCTGCGGCCGGGTGGACTGCTGCTTGGAGTATCCGGTTCCGTTCTTGCGGTGCTCGGCCAGCGCCGCCAGGGCCGACTGCTCCTCGGCGGTGGGATCGGCCATGGTCTCCGCGGTGGGCATGCCCAGCGGCATGTTGAGGTGGATCGCCACGCAGTTGCCCTCATTGCGGCCGATCTGGCTGGTGACGGCCGCGCCCCAGTCACCGCCCTGGGCGCCGTAGCGCTCGTATCCGAGGCGGGTCATCAGCTCTTCCCACACCAGCGCGATCTTCTCCACACCCCATCCGGTGCGGCCGGGTTTGCCGGAGAATCCGTAGCCCGGCAGCGAAGGGCACACCACGTGGAAGGCGTCCTGCGCCCGGCCGCCATGCGCGGTGGGGTTGGTCAGCGGCTCGATGACCTTGTGGAACTCCACGATCGACCCGGGCCAGCCATGGGTGATCAGCAGCGGGAAGGCGTCGTCGTGCGGGGAGCGCTGATGAATGAAGTGGATGTCCAGGCCGTCGAACTGGTCCGTGAAGTGGTCGAAGCGGTTCAACGCCGCCTCGCGGGCCCGCCAGTCGTAGTCGTCGGCCCAGTAGGCGGCCAGATCGCGGGTGTAGCGCAACGGGATGCCCTGGCTCCAGTCGTCCACGCACTCGGCTTCCGGCCACCGGGTGCGCACCAGGCGCGCGCGCAGATCGTCGAGTACGTCGTCGGGAACGTCGATCCGAAACGGCTTCACCCGCTCGACCCTACTTCTGCGTCGCGTCCTTGATCAGCGTGCTGATCTGCTCGAGCAGTTCACGCATGTCGGCGCGCATGGCATCCACCGCGGCATACAGGTCGGCCTTGGTGGCCGGCTGCTGGTCCGACGACAACGGCCGCACCGGCGGCCCCGATGTCTTCCGTGCTGCGCTGTCGCTCTGAGAACCAGGTAGGTCACCCACGGTGTCGAGCGTGCCATACCACGCTGAACACGTCCAAAAGGGGCGCTGCTAGCCGCGGGTCACTGGCCCAGGCGCAGCTGCTCTCGAAGCTCCGCGTTCTCGGCCTGCAGCGCTGACAGTTGTTGGCGCAACGAGGCCAGATGCGGTTCGAGTTCGGCGGCGGTGAAGCGCGGGGTGATGTGCTGGTGACAGTTCCAGTCGTAGGCCTCGACGTCGACGACGACGGCGCGCTCGACGACCGCGTCGTAACTGCCTTCGGCGAGATCGGCCATCAGGGCGGGGTCGTCGGCGGCGGCGACGACACGGGCCCGGCCGAAGATTTTCAGGCGCCGCTTGTGCGCGTAATCCAGTGCGATGATCGCGACCCTGTTGTCGCCGGCGAGATTGCCGGTGCTGATGTATTGCAGGTTGCCGCGAAAGTCCGCCCAGCCGATGGTGTGGTCGTCGATGACGCGAAGGAAGCCGGGGGGCCCGCCGCGGTACTGGACGTACGGCCAGCCCGTGGCTCCGACGCTGGCCAGAAAAAAGTTGTCGCGTTCCGCGAGATACTCCCGCTCGTCATCGGTCAGCGGGTCGGGGCCTGAAACAGCCTTGGCCTGAACACGTTTGCGGTCGTAGAAGGCGTAGCTGCCGTACTGATGCTGGACAGCTCTAACGTCATCGGTGAACGCGATCAGGCCGTAGTGTTTGCTCATCGTGCACCCGCCTATTCAGTGTGGCCTCGGGAGGACGTTGGTTCACGCGGCCGGGGGCCCACAACAACCCGCGCGGGGCATCGGTAATGCTAACCGCGACGAGGGGGGTTGGCACGTCGGCCTGCTTCCGGACTTGAGCCGAGCGCCCGTCCGGCGGCCCTGCCACCGTTGCCCTTGGTGAGGCTGACCTAACTCCGGATACTCTTGGGTATCACCCACGTGCGGGCGTGGCCGCGATGCGGAGGTACCAACGATGCCCAACAGCCGGTTGGAACGATCAGCGCCGAAGTCCCGGCCTGGTCAGGACGGCCGGTCGACGCTGGCCGACCTGGCTCCGGGCACTGGCGCAGAGATCGTCGCGTTCGCTCCGGCCATCTCGGCAGACGTGGCAAACCGATTGCGCCACTTGGGTTTCCGTCCCGGCATCCAGGTCACCAAACTACGCACCGCCCCACTGGGCGACCCTTCGGTGTACCGCCTGCTGGGCTACGACACCTGCCTGCGGAGGAGCGAAGCCGCCCAGATCGAGATCGCCGACCAGCCATGACCGCGTCCTGCCATGACGACGGGGGCGCGGTCGCGGCGCCACCCGGCCAACCGCGCACGGCCCTGATCGGCAGCCCCAACGCCG
The DNA here is from genome assembly GCF_031583025.1 of Mycobacterium sp. Z3061. NCBI lineage: Bacteria > Bacillati > Actinomycetota > Actinomycetes > Mycobacteriales > Mycobacteriaceae > Mycobacterium > Mycobacterium pumcae. The sequence continues at coordinate 4,100,345 of NZ_CP134062.1, forward strand.
GCAAGACCACCGTGTTCAACCACCTCACCGGCATGCGGGCGCGCACGGGCAACTATCCAGGTGTCACCGTCGCCCGCCGGGTAGGCACCGGACGGTTCCGCACCGACGACGAGACGAAGACGTTCATCATCGAGGACGTCCCGGGGTGCTACAGCCTGCAACCGGTCAGCCCGGACGAACAGGTGGTGGCCGACCTGTTGCGCGGCGAATTGCCCGACATCCCCGCGCCCGAAGCCCTCGCGGTGGTCGTCGATGTCACCGTGCTGGAGCGGTCGCTGTCTCTGGTGTCTCAGGTCCTGGCGCTGGGCAAGCCGACGATCGTCATCCTCACCATGGGAGACGAACTGACGGCCCGCGGCGGGCAGCTGGACACCGAGCAGTTCGCCGCCGCGCTCGGGGTCCCGGTGGTCAGCGTCATCGGCAGCCGGGGCAAAGGGTTCGAACCGCTGCGGGCCCTGCTGGCGGCGCCGCAGACCTGGCAGCGGGTCGCCATCCCACCGCCCTCGGATGATGCCGAATACAACAGCTGGATCGCGTCGATCCTGCATGCCGGAGGATACCGGGCGCCCGAACCGGACCTGCGCAGCGCGCGGATCGACCGGGTGCTGTTGCACCCGGTGTGGGGATCGCTGTTCTTCATCGCGGTGATGTTCGCGTTCTTCCAGATCATCTTCACCCTCGCGGCACCGCTACAGGATGCGATCGAGAAGTCGTTCGGCTGGCTGGGCACCCTGGTGGACGACAACGTCAGCAACGGTGCGGTCGCGGGTCTCCTCGGGCACGGGATGATCGGCGGCGTGGGCGCCGTGCTGGTCTTCATCCCGCAGATCGTGTTGATGTTCCTGCTGATCTCACTGCTGGAGAACATCGGCTACATGACGCGCGCCGCTTTCCTGGTGGACCGCATCATGGCGACCACCGGGCTCGACGGGCGGGCCTTCGTGGCGATGCTGTCGTCGCTGGCCTGCGCGGTGCCCGCGATCATGGCCACCCGCACCATTCCGTCGTCGCGCGACCGGCTCGCCACCTGCATGGCCGCCCCGCTGATGACCTGTTCGGCCCGCCTGCCGGTGTACATCCTGCTGATCGGGATGCTGGTCAGCCCGCAGGACCGGTGGGGGCCGGTCTCGCTGCAGGGCGTGGTCATGTTCGGGATGTATCTGCTGGGCGGCGTCTCGGCGATGCTCACCGCCTGGCTGTTCAAATCGGTGGTGCTGGGCGGCGATCTGCTGCCCTTCTACATGGAGATGCCGCCCTACCGCTTCCCGTCGGTCAAGTCAGTGGTGATGACCGTGTGGGACTCGGCAAAGGTGTTCCTGCGCAAGGCCGGAACGATCATCCTGGGCACCTCCGTCGTGCTGTGGTTCCTGCTCAACCTGCCGGTGCGCACCGCGGAGACCGCCGGCATGGACCAGGCCGCGGCCACGGCCTACGTCGTCAACCACTCCTTCGCCGCCGGCCTGGGCAAAATTCTGGAGCCGGTGTTCGCGCCGCTGGGTTTCGACTGGCGGGTCTGCGTCGGGTTGATCGGGGCGATGGCCGCGCGCGAGGTGTTCGTGGCCACGCTGGGACAGATATTCGCCACCGGCGAATCGGGTGACCTGGTCTCGGCCACCCATTCGGCGGTGTTCACCTCCGGCCCGCACCACGGTGAGCTGGTGTTCACGGCGCCGACGATCATGGCGTTGCTGGTGTTCTTCGCTTACGCCCTGCAATGCATGTCCACCATCGCCACGCTGCGCCGCGAGACCAACTCGTGGCGCTGGCCGCTGACGGCGTGGGCGTACATGTTCGTGCTCGCCTGGGTGGCGGCTTTCGCGGCGCGGCACATAACCATGTGGCTGACGGGCTGAGCGTGCCGGTTCCGCTGCTGCACCCGCAGGCCACCGATGACCCCCGCCTGATGCGGTGGCTGATCGGGACCCGGCAACTGTCCGGTGTGCCGCCGCAAGTGCACGCCCTGATCGATGAGGGTGTGCTGGAACAGGCGGAAGTGGGTCCGGGCGAGGTGCGAACATGGTTGGGCGCCAACCGATCCTGGGATGTCGACGGACCTCGGGTGCGCTCGGCGTTGTTCGATGCGCTGTCTGCTCAGCCCGCCGAAGTCAGCGAACAAGAGTTGCGCGACGGGATCGACGAGATTCTGGCCAGGGAGGTGTCGCCGGTAGCCGCCTCACACGGGGGTGCGATCACGGTGCACTCGGTGCACGACGGTGTCCTCACAGTGGAGCTGACCGGAGCCTGCCTGGGCTGCCCGCTGAGCGGTCGGACCCTCGGCGACCTGATCACCCGCAGCGTGCAGGCCCGCTACCCGCAGATCCGCGAGGTCAAGGCGGCTCAGCCGCGCCGCGCGTGGCTGAAATTGAAACGACGGTAGCGCGAACGTGAGCTCAGCCGGCCGGGCAACCCTCGCGGTTGGCCCCGTCGAGTGCCTTGGGCGCGTCCTCGATCGCCTTGTTCAGCGTGTCCAGCACCTGCGGATCCCACGTCAGCGCGGTGTTCCAGTCCAGCTTGGCTTCGTTGGAGACGTAGATGCTGTGGGTGTCGTCGAAGGTGTAGCAGCGCCGGTGCGGCAACACCGGATCGCTGATGTCCTTGGCCAGCGCGCTCTGCAGCGCCACCAGACCGTCGTTGGGCCACACTGCCGGGTTGACCTGACCCGGTTTGGCGAATTTCTTGCCGCCGATCAGCACCACCGGGATCTTGTCGAGGACACCCGACTGGAAGTCGTTCCAGCCGTTCTTGCCCATCAGGAAAGCCTGGTTGACTTCCCGGCCGGAGCCGGCCATCAGGCGCAGGACCTCGTCCTTGAATCCCTTCATCGCGTTTTCACAGAACGTGTCACCGACGCAGTCGGTCAGCGGGACGACGCCGTTGGCGTAGTCGGACAGGTATGAGCCCTGCCAGGGCGTGCCGATCGTGGTCAGCGAGCGGATGTGCACCGGCGCGTTGGTGGTGGCCAGGACGCGAATCGCGGCTCGTGAGTACAGTCCGCCCATCGAGTGGGCGACGACGTCGACATCGGTGACACCCTTGTCGGTGTGCAGGTAGTTGAGGAACCGGGCGAGGTGCTCACCGGCGGTGTCGATGCTTCCGGTGGAGTCAACGGTCATGTTCTCCGGCAGCGTGACCGGGCAGACGCCGAATGGGCCGAAACCGGTTTGGTCGACCACCTGCCCCCGTCCGGCCATCGCCGGTGAGGTGAAGGCGGTGTAGCCCCGCTTGAGCAGGTATTCGCGGATCGCGGTGTCCGTGTTGCCGGCGGCCAAACCGGTGGCGCAGGCCTGGTCGGGGGTGGTGAACGGGCTGGTCGCGTCTCCGCCGGACACGATCACCACTGCCTGAGAGGCCGGGTGTTTGCCGGATTCGTCGGACTTGTGTCCGCAGCCGGGCAGCATCGTCGCCAGCGCCATCACAACGGTCAAAACCAGGAGTCGTCGCACGTCACAGGATGCTAGACCGCCGGAAGGGTGACTTTGCCGCTGGCCGACGTCGAGGGTTCGACGCGATGTGAGGAACCCGGCCCGAGGCGATGAAAGCCGCGGCGCCCCGGCTCCATGCGACGCGGTCGCCGCGCGTAGTTGGGTGGCGCCCAGCCGAGCAGGGGTGCGGCGACAGTTGCCGTATCGACTTCGCCCGCGCGGTGGCCCGCGCGAGTCGGAGAACCTATCGTCCTTAATGGTGGATGGGTGATTGCGGTACGCCCGAGCACCGGCACGCGATTCTTGATTTCGGGCCCGATGAATGGGAAAGCTGATGCGACGGATCCAGGCTCCTCTTGAAATAAGCGGCTCAACAACGCAATTGGCGCGTCCGGCTGCCATGTCTGCATTCATCCGCTGCGCGACGCTCTTCCCGGCGAGTGTGGTGGCGGTGCTGCTTGTCGGCTGCGTTGCATGCCCTTCGGCCCGGGCCGAAACGAGCTATGGGCCCGGTACCTACACGGTGCCCGGCCAACTGCCCCACGGCATCTACACCGCGGGTGCGGACATGCGCGACTTTGCGCCAGCCTGCTCGTTCAGCACGTGGACCAGCGATGGGAAGTTCATCAATGGCGACAGCGTCACTCCGGGCAAGACACTGACCGCAAACATTTCGGCATCCGTGGTCGCCCAGTTCATTACGCACGGCTGCACACCATGGATCAAGCAGGAATGAGTCAGGAACGAAGTTTGGCGCCCTGCCCGCGGCTGCCCCATCCGGCGTAAACCTCGCGTCGCCGCAGACAAAAGCGGCGGTTGCTGCACCGACGGTTCAGACGGTGTCGGATCCCGGCACGCGCGCCGCTGCCGAGCCGACGTGGTTCATCCGCCTGATGATCGCGTACTTGTGCACCTCCGTGGGCCCGTCGTAGAGCCGGAATCCACGAATGTCGCGGAAGATCATCTCGATCGGTGTTTCGTCGGTGACGCCGATTCCACCCATCACCTGTATGCACCGGTCGACGACCTTGAACAGCTCCTCGGACACAAAGGCCTTGCTTATCGAACTCTCGTGTCGCGCCTTGTGCCCCTGGTCCAGGACCCAGGCCGTGTACCAGATCGCCAAGCGGCACTGCGTGAGCGCAATTTCGTTGTCCGCCAGCAGGAATCCGACGCCCTGGTGGTCGACGATCGGGGCGCCGAACGCGGTGCGGGTTTTCGCATGCTCCAAGGCGATGTGCTGGGCGCGTGAGGCCGCACCCAACCAGCGCATGGCGTGGGTCAGACGCGCGGGGGCCAAACGCATCTGCGCGTAACGCATGGCCTCACCGACTTCGCCGAGCACGTTGGACGCAGGCACCCGCAGGTCGTCGAATACGACGACGCCGTGTCCTTCGACATAGTTGCGGTCCATCGAGTTCATCACCCGCTCGATGACGATGCCGTCTTCACCGCCCTTGGCCAGGAAAAGCGTTGGTCCACCGGGGTTTTCGTCACCGACCACGTTGGCCATGATGATCCAGGTGCCTGCCCCGTTGGCGCCCGTGATGAGCCATTTGCGGCCGCTGATGACATAGGAGTCGCCGTCGCGTCGCGCCTCGGTGAGCAGTTGCGACGGATCCGAACCCGCTCCCCCGGGCTCGGTCATCGCGAAGACCGATCGCACGGTGCCGTCGAGAACGGGCTTCAGGAAGACGTCGGCCTGCTCGTCGGTCGTCAGCTTGTCGAGCAGGAACATGTTCCCCTCGTCCGGCGCGGCGCAGTTCATCGCGACGGGCCCGAGAGTGGACCATCCGGCCGCCTCGTAGATCACGGACTGCTCGATGTGCGAAATGCCCTTGCCGCCGAACCGGGTAGACGCCTGCGGGGTCAGCAGCCCTTCCTTGCGGGCCAACTCGACCAGCTCCTGCCGCAACTCGTCGTTGGGGCCGTGCTGAGTGAGTCGGGGATCGCGCTCGTAAGGGATGATCGCGTCGATGACGAATCTGCGGACCCGTTCGCCGAGTGCCGTCAGTTCCGGGGGTACGGAGAAGTCGATCACGGAGCCATCCTTTGGGTAGTGGGTGATCAGATGTGTTCTGTCGAGAGGGAATCGGCGGTGGCCGCCAGGACGGCCGTCGCGATGCGGTTGAACGCGGCGTACTTCGGGCCGACGAGCGCCCCGCGTTGATGCAGCACGTACAGCTGTTGCCAGGCGATCGCGAGCCGCAGCCGGCCCAGCGCCAGATAGAAGCCGACCGGCACCGCTTCGCGTCCAGCCGCGGCGAAGTACTTGGCCGCGAGCTCTTTTCGGTCCGGGAAACCCGGCTGCAGTGACGGGGACAACCCGAGTTCGCGAATGACGTCCGCGTCGTCGGCCTGCGCCCAGTAGGACAGCGTGACGCCCAGATCGAAGAGTGGATCCCCCAGCGTCGACATGTCCCAGTCGATCACCGCGGTGGCCGCGCCGGTGGCATCGAAGATCACGTTGTCGAACTTGAAATCGTTGTGCAGCACCGTCGGTTTCGTTGACGGGTCGGGTGCGGTGGCACTCAGCCAGGACACGATGTGCTCGACCGTCGCCGGCGGTGATCCGTCGAACGCGTTGTGCGCCCGCCGATTCCAGCCGGAAATCTGTCGTGCGATGAATCCGCCGGGCCGCCCGAGCTCGGCCAGTTCGGGATGCGTGTCCAGGTCGATCGAGTGCAGGTCTGCCAGGGCAGTCACGAATTCGTCGGCGAGTCGGGCGGTCGGGATGGTGGCGAGCTGCTCCGGAATGGTGTCCGACACGACTGTGCCGGGCCGGTATTCGATCAGTTGGAAGGGACTGCCCAGTACCGAGGGGTCCTCGCAGAAGGCCACTGCCCGCGGGGCACGGGGGTAATGCGCGTGCAGTCGGCTCAATACCCGGAATTCGCGTGCCATGTCGCTGGCACCCTCGGCCAGCTGTCCACCCGGTGGCCGGCGTAACACCACGGGCCGGCCGTCGACCGAAATCAGGTAATTCAGATTCGCCAGACCGTTGGCGAACTGGCGCGGCTCATCGGCGTCGAGCGCCATCCCGCGGCCACGCAGCCAGACGCTCAGCGCGCCCCAGTTCTGCGACGAGCAGTCGGTGCGAAAGGTCTGCTGTTCAAGGGCGGCACCAGCGTCACTGTGATCGTGGCGTGTGGTCATCGGACTCCTTCAAGACATATCGCGTCATTCGGACCTTACGGCCGACGCCGATACGCGTGTACATGCCCCGAGGCGTCCGTTGATCAGATCTTCTGCTTACGCCCCTATGTGCGCGCCTCAAGCCGCAAGAAGAGTCCCGAATATGAGGGTCAAAAGACACTAGTTAGAGCAGTTTTCGATCACTGAGACTGAGTAGTCAGGATCGGAGCGTTGGCGACGGCTGCAAATTCCAGCCGATGGCGCCGCAGCATCGCAGGGCAAGCGCGGACCCCGGTGATGTCTTCGAAACTGCAAAGATGTGCCGCAAAGGAGAACTCGGTGGAAGACCCGACCGAAACCCAAAGTCACCTGCGAAGAACAGGATGTTCCACGAATATGAGCCATAAGCAATGGTGCCAATGGGTCTCACCCGACATCGACCACATCGAGGCATGCCCGGGCCTGCCAATTCCGCCGGATGGTTCGCTGTGAACAAACATAAGCCGCAACTGTCGACACATTGGCGCCACGGCGAAATCGGAGAGTTACTTTGAGTAATTTGATTATCAACGAAAAGATATTCTCGGTGAGTGGCGAATTCTGGGTGACGGACGAGGCCGGATATCCTCGCTATCAGGTCAAAGGAAGTTTTTTAAGAATTCCGAAGGAATTTCGCATCTACGACGGCCAAGGTCGCGACCTGGCCAGAGTCACTCACACTATCATTTCGTTGATGCCGCGTTTTACGTTGGAAATTGGCGACGTGCAGGTGGCGACCATTCAGAAAAAGTTCAGTTTTTTTAAGCCCAAGTACAGCATCGATGCTTACGGCGTCGAAGTCGTGGGCAATGTTTGGGGCATGAATTTTGAAATCCGGCGTGGTGGTGCCGTCATCGGGCGAATCGACAAGCGATGGTCTATCCGTGACCAGTACAGGGTTGAGGTGCCGGATCCCCGCTACGAGATTCTAGTGCTGGGCCTGGTGCTCGCCATCGACTACGTCAAACGGCAAGAGGCCGGACGCCGGTCGGCAACTCCCGGACTGCCTTCGGCCGGAATGACATGGCACCCAGGCTGATCGACGCCACCTGGTCACGTCGGCGCGCGGTCGACACCCGCCCGCAAGGCCTGCGCCTCGGCTTCCATGACGGGCGGGCACATGCTGCTCATCGACCACGAGAATTGGTGATAATCCTGACGAACTATGTGACGTGTCGCAATGAACCCGGTAGGGGCTTACGACCACACCACCGCTACCGCCCGGTCGGTATCCGGATCTGGGTGGAGCAAGCGGGCAGCGCTACTGGGACGGCAGCGTTTGATCGGAATACCGCATGAATTCGCCCGCCAGTCCACCTGCCGTTGCAGACACACCCGTACCCGACACCAAGTCGGCGATCTCGCCGCTGCGCTGGATTTTCTGGGGTGCCTTGATTTGTCTTATCGACCTCACTTACAGCAAAACGGTCAATGGTGTCGGATGGAAGTTTGATTTCGCCAACGATGCGGTCGGGGTGTTGATCATCCTGTGGGGAACATCCCGACTGGCCAGAATTCGGGTCCACGATCGATACCGATCTGCCCTGCGCTTCGTGAAAATCACGGCGGTCTTTTCGCTCGTGGATGCGATCCACGCCCATTTCATTTATGACACCCCTGCGGCAATTGCACTCTTCTTCTCGCTAGTGAATGCCGCGGAGATGGTCGCCACGGTGGTGTTCTGTGTTGCGATGCGCTGGCTGGGCGAAGCGGCGGGCCTCCAGAGATCAGCGAAGAGCTGGAAAATCACCACGTTGCTGTTCGTAATCATTTATCTGATTCCGCTGGGATCACTTTCCTGTGCCGCAGCGATCGCGATTGCACTGAGATCGCCTTTCCACCTCGATCTGGGACCGGCCGGTCTGTGGTTGATGCCGGTGTTCGCCGCCCCTTTGATTCACTTTTTCGTCTCCACCACGCGGATGAAGGCCGACGCCCAATCGCCGGCACACGAACCGCCCCCGCACCCGCCACAAGCCAGTCAGCAACTCAACCGAACCCGAAGACGGCTCGTGCGCATACTGGCGATGGCGGGCGTGGTCGCGGTCGTGGGTCTGTTTGCTCTGCTCTATTACCGGTCGCAGGCGGCAAAACCCGTCATACCGCCCACCGTGCAGGTCGACAACGGCCCGTACGCGGTTGCCGTTGATCCGGGCACCCGCACCGTCTACGTCACCAACACGAAGGACAACACGGTGTCGGTGATCGACGGGAAGACGCGGACCGTCACTGCCACCGTATTCGTCGGCGATTATCCGACCAGTGTGGCGGTGGATCCGAGCACCCACACCGTCTACGTCGCCAACCTTCATGACAGCACGGTGTCGGTGATCGACGGGAACACGCATGTGGTCACCGCCACCGTGAACGCCGGCAAGAACCCCGTCGCCGTGGCGGTGGATCCTGCCACCCACACCGTCTACGTCGCCAACTATCAAGACGTCACGGTGTCAGTGATCGACGGGTACACGAATGCCGTCACCGCCACGGTGAAAGTCGGCCCCCAGCCGAGCGGGGTAGCGGTGGATCCGGGCACCCACTCCGTCTACGTCACCAATTTTTACGACGGCACGGTATCGGTGATCGACGGGTCGACGCGCACGGTCACCGCCACCCTAAAGGTCGGCGAGTGGAACGACCGCCAGTTCAACACGGTGGCGGTGGATGCGGGCACCCACAGCGTTTACGTCGCGAACCTTCAAGGCGGCAGGGTTTCGGTGATCGACGGATCGACGCACAAGGTGACCGCCACCATTGATGCCGGCAAGTACCCGAACGGGGTGGCGGTGGACCCGGACACCCACACCGTCTACGTCACCAACAGCTTGGACAACAAGGTGTCGGTGATCGACGGATCGACGCACAGGGTCATCGCCACCATTCCCGTCGGCCGGTGGCCGGACGGCGTGGCGGTGGATCCGGCCACCCACACCGTCTACGTCGCCAACAACAGCGATGACACCGTATCGGTGATCGAACGACGATAGGGTTCAGCACCGCTCGTCGGTAGGACTGAATGCGCCAAACCTCATCGTGAACCGGTCGCCAGCTTCACCACCCGATCGTTGCGGGCGTCGGCGACGTACACGGTGCCGGCTCCGTCGACTGCCACCCCGGCGGGGTCGTCGAGGCCACGGATCCGCAATCGGTTCTGCGTGCTGGACCCGGGCGGCAGCGTCACGACCTGATTGTTGAGGCTGTCGATGACGTACACGGTGCCCGCGCCGTCGACCGCCACCCCGGTGGGGTATTCGAGGCCAGCGAAAGGCAGCGCGGTCTGGGTACTGGATCCGGCCGGCAGCTTCAGCACCCGACCGTGGTAGTGATCGGCCACATACACGGTGCCCGCGCCGTCCACCGCCACCCCGGCGGGGTCGCTGAGGCCATGGAACCGCAATCGGTTCTGCGTGCCGGATCCGGCCGCCAGCATCACCACCTGATCGCGAAGCCTGTCGACGATGTATACGGTGCCGACGCCGTCCACCGCCACCCCGGTGGGGTCTTGGAGATCGGTGAACGGCAGCACGGTCTGGGCGCTGTCTCCCGAGGCCAACTTCACGACTGCACCGCTGGCGTTGTCGGTATCGGTGACGTACACGGTGCCCACGCCGTCCACCGCCACCGCGGAGGGGTGTTTGAGGCCGGTGAACGGCAGCACGGTCTGGGCGCTGGATCCGGCCGCCAACTTCACCACCCGACCGTTGTCCCGGTCGGCGACGTACACGGTGCCCGCGCCGTCCACCGCCACCCCGGAGGGGTGTTTGAGGCCGGTGAACGGGACCACTGACTGCGCACCGGACGAAGGCTCGGTGGTGCTGATGATCAGCCTGGTGACGGCAACGACGATGGCGACGGTCAGCAGGACGGCGGGGATCAGGAGGCTCTTGCGCCGCCACCACCGGCGGGGGGCACCCGCCCCGTTCTCCACGACGACCCTCCCTAGCTCAGTCCAGTTCTCTGCCGGAACAGGATCGTTAGCGCGACGTCAATCGTCTCGCCGGGGGTGCGGCACGCAGCAGGGTATTTCGACCCGTACCGGCGCGGCCTTTGGTAGCCCAAGACCCCCTGCGCTCAGAACGAATACACATTCTCGAAGCTCACGAACATGCCATGACTGGTGCGGTCGTTGACGAACCGGATGCCGGTCTCGGCGGGGTAGATCGTCCAATTTCCGTGGTGGTAGGTCTGCCCGTAGGCCATCGCGGTTATGGGTTGCCCGACGTCAAGGTTTCCCAGTTCCCAGTGGAATGCCCCATCCCCGGCTGTCACAGGGCTCCCGCCAGTCGGCGGTGCTTGCTTGAACTCTCCTTGGCAGACAACCTCGTCACCCTGCAAGGTGGGATCGGGTGCGACCGCGCAGACCAGGTTGAGGGATTGGATGTCGTAGTACTCGGCGGCTGCTGTCGCCGGCCAGAGCAACGCTGATGCGGCCAGCAGTCCGGCGCAGGATCTGGCGATAGTTCGGATGGTCATGGTTGTGTTCCTTCCATGGAGTGCCCAGACGAACGCCAGGGCGCAGGTCCCCTCCGTCAATCCGTCCCCTCAACGACCCCGAATGTCGATGCCACCAGCCTCAATGTCTCGGTGATCCAGCAAAAGGGTCCTTCGCCCCCTCTTGATGAGCAATGCTGTTGCGCTTGCACTGCAATCCGACCGGCCTGGCTGCGGATCGAATCGGTAATGCCCATTCGCTCTCGCGGAGTCCCGTGTAGTCGACCTCCATTGCCCGACTGATCGCCTCGCGTTCCCCGACGCCGCTGGCACCGGCGGCACAGCCCGGGCAGCTGTCGACGGCCTCGGCCGCTCGACTGAGCCTGCTGAAGTGTGCATGCATTGGTATCGACGTCGCTGCGGATACGTCGCGGGGTATGACAAAGCCGGGTCTGGCGCTTCCGAAACTGACCCTTACCGCGCTTCTTAAGTCGCGGGTCTAATTCAGCGTTTTCGCGATCAAGAAGCTCCCCGGGCCGTGGAAGCCCATGACCGGAATATCCGGATATCCGGTCCGATGACGCTGCCGTTGGCATTCGACCCCCGCTGACCCGCGCGAGCAAACGCATGCGCACCTGTAAATCGTGAGCGCGATTGAGTTCCCCAACCCACTCGCAAGGGATAACCTTCCGCTATGTCCCGCGTCGTGATCGTGGGTGGGGGCGCCGCGGGGGTGCTCGCCGCGGTACATCTGCGCCGGAAAAAACCGGAAGCGCAGATCACGCTGACCGACGCATCCGGCCGTCCCGGCACCGGCGCGGCGTACGGCACCAACGACCCGACCCACTTGTTGAACGTTCCTGCGCATCGCATGTCGGCCTGGCCGGACGATCCCGACCACTTCTGTCGTTGGCTGGACGAACGAGCTGTCACGCCGGCGGAGAGCTTCGCACCACGACTTGCCTACGGCCGCTACCTGCGGGAGCTACTGGCGGGCGCCGATGTGCGTATCGAGACTGCCGAGGTCGTCGGATTGGTGCCTGGCGCGTTCACGCAGGTGAAGCTGAACGACGGACGTTCGTTATCGGCGCACGTGGTGGTGCTTGCGTCTGGGCGTCCCGAAGGTGGCCTGCCCGACTCGTTGGAACGCGCCTTCGCTCCGGTGTTGGCCGCAGGCACTGACGGCAAGGTTGTGGTGGATCCGTGGGCGCCCGGCGCGCTCGCGGCTCTCGGTTCACGTCGGCCCCACAACGTCTTGGTGATCGGTTCTGGACTCACGGGCATCGACGTGGCGCTGCATCTGATCGCGCGCGGCGCCACGGTCACCATGCTGTCGCGCCACGGCACGCTCCCTCATTGCTTCGTCGACACGGGAGCGCCGACAGAGCTGCCTCACGTCGATTCGCTCGGTGACGCGAACACGCTGGAGCAGGTGCGTGCCGCCCTCGGTGCGGATCTCGCCCGTGCTCGTGAAGCCAGTTTGAACTGGCGACAAGTGATCGATGCAATGCGGCCGCGCACCGCTCGGCTGTGGCGCTCGCTGGGGTGGGAGGACCAACGCCGTTTCCTGCGCGAGGACTTGCGGCAGTGGGAGGTCCTGCGCCACCGCATGCCGCCGACGACCGCCGCCGCAATCGATGCCGCGATCGGCAGTGGCCAACTGATTATCGAGGCGGGCGAAGTGGCCGATGTGTCGCTGCGGCGAAGTGGCGTCGAACTGGTCGTCGCGACCAGCGAGGGATCAGTTCGTCGACGGGGTGACGCGGTGGTCGCCGCAACCGGGACCGCGTGGGACCGGCGATCGCTGCAACGCTCCCCGCTGTGGGCGAACCTGCTGGCTTCGGGTGTCGCGTCGATGCACCCCTGCGGCATCGGCGTTCGCCTTGATACCGACGGCCGCCTCATCGACGAGACCGGCGCCACGGTCCAGAGCATCGTCTGCATCGGGGCGATCCGTCAGGGTGAGGAGTGGGAAACCACCGCGATCCCCGAGATCCGTGCCCAAGCCGCCCACATAGCGCAATTTCTCACCGACGACACGCGCGACCGTCCGACGAGAGCCCCACGCCGGATCACCACCACCCCGACAGTGAGCGGTGCCGATGCTTGCTACGCCGAGGGTGTGCGTCGCTTGCTCGCCGTCCAGGACGGCGCCTCAGTCGCTTTCGCCGCCGCGGTCGCGGAAAATCCCCACCACCCGCGTGCGCATGTCGCGCTGGCAATGATCGCGACGGAACGTCCCGACCGGGCCGGCGGTCGCGACGCGGTCAACGGCCATCTCGCGAGAGCGCGGGCGGCGCTCGCACATGGCAGCGCCGAGGACCGCAGCCACGTCGAAGCGATCGCGACCTGGTGCGAGAAAGGGAACACCGCAGGCACCGAAGCACTCATTGACCATCTCGACCGCGTACCGGACGACGCGGTCGCATTGCTGGTGCTCGCACCGTCGATCGCGTTCGCCGGGGCCGGCGATGCATTGCCGAACGCGTGGCAGTACGTCGAGCGGTTCACCGGCGTGCATGGCGAGGCGCCCTGGTATCTCGGATTGCGCGCGTTCGGGCGAACCGAACAGGGCCTTTGGTACGACGCAGCCGATCTCGCCGATGCGGCGCTCGACCTCGATCCAGGCAACGGCAACGCCGCGCACGCGCTGTCCCACGTGCACTACGAGACCGACGCGCACGGTGCCGGACTGAAATGGCTCACGGAATGGATCACCGGGCACGGCAGCACACAGCGTTACCTCCCGCACTTCCAGTGGCACGCCGCGCTGCACGAACTCGCCATGGGCAACGCCGCTGCGGCAGCGCGCCGGTATACGACGTCTCTCGCGCCGCCCCATTCCAGGGACGTGCGCTGTTTGGTGGACGCCGGTTCGCTCGCTTGGCGGGCGCGCATGCATCCGGACTGGGTGACACCCCCAGATCCGATGCCGGTACTCGCAGAGGTTGGCTCGCTCGCCTATGCGCCGAAAACGCCGTTCATCGCGTTTCACGCGTTGCTTCTCCTGGCCGCGGCGAACGACCCGGCCGCGATCCGCGCCATCGGTGTCCCCGGCGCGACAGACGAACAGGCAACGACGTTGCGCCTGATCGGCGAAGGCCTCATCGCGCTGACGGCGGGCGATCCGCGCGCCGCGCTCGACTATCTCCTCGAGTCGCTCCCCGGGCTTCCATCGATCGGCGGCAGCCGGGTGCAACAGGAAGTGGTCCTCGAAACAGCATTGGCCGCAATGCTCCAGCTCGGTGCACCGGGCCAAGCCGCGCGCCTCTTGTCGCGGCATCGCGCCGCGGCCGGCCCGCAGGTAACCCGCGGCGCCGTGAACTAACCGCTGGGCCACTACCCTGCGCGAGAAGACGCAAAGTCACCTCATTTCGGCACGAAATGGATGACTTTGCGTCTGCTCGCCATGGGAAAAGTGGGCGCGGACGGTATCGAACCGCCGACCGCTGGTGTGTAAAACCAGAGCTCTACCACTGAGCTACGCGCCCTTGTGCCCCGGCGCAGGCTACACGCCGAAAGCCCAACCACCCAAAATTAAACGCGCAACGCCTCCAGCGCCTGGGTCCACACCGCACGATCCCGCGCCTCGCCCGGCTGCTTCATCTCGGCGAACCGGATGAACCCCTCCTTGTCGACCACGAAGGTGCCGCGGTTGGAGATGCCGGCCACCTCGTTGAAAACCCCGTACGCCTGGCTGACCTCGCCATGCGGCCAGAAGTCCGACAGCACCGGGAACAGGAAGCCGCTCTGCACCGCCCAGATCTTGTGCGAGGGCGGCGGCCCTACCGAGATGGTCAGCACCGCGCTGTCGTCGTTCTCGAACTCCGGCAGGTTGTCGCGCAGCTGGTCCAGCTCGCCCTGGCAGATGCCGGTGAACGCCAGCGGGAAGAACACCAGCAGCACGTTCTTGGCGCCGCGATAGCTGCTGAGCGTGACGGGTTGCTGGTTCTGGTCGCGCAGCGTGAAGTCGGGGGCGGTGGCTCCGACGTCGAGCATCAGCGCTTACCGGCCCGCGACTTCGGCTGCACCAACCGGCTGGCCGCCCAGTTGCCCAGGTTGACCGATGACGTCGGCATCAGGCCCGCGGTGGGGGCCGCCTCCGCGATGTCGGCGGGCAGCACGTGACCCGGCCGGCCCGTCTTGGGCGTCAGCACCCAGATGACGCCGTCCTCGGCCAGCGGGCTGATCGCGTCCATCAGCAGGTCCACCAGGTCGCCGTCACCGTCGCGGTACCACATCAGGACGACGTCAACGACCTCGTCGGTGTCCTCGTCAAGCAACTCGCTGCCGCAGGCATCCTCGACATCAGCGCGGATGTCGTCGTCGGTGTCTTCGTCCCAGCCCCATTCCTGGACGACCTGGTCCCGTTGGATGCCCAGTTTGCGAGCGTGATCCGCCGCGACCACCGTGGAACCTCCTAAACAACCGAGCGCGAGACAACCGAGAGCGACGAACGTAATCGTCGCACAGGCACTACTAGCTTCATACGGCTAACCCACGCACATTTTCAACGCCTTGGTCTTGGCGTCGTTGAGCCGGTCGACCCGCCTGTTGAACTCACCGGTGGACGCGTGGGTGCCGATCGCGTTGGCCACCTGCCGGGCAGCGTCGTTATAGGTGTTCATCGCGTCGCGCAGCTGTCCCGGCAGCGCGTCGCTGTAACTGTTCTCCACCGCCGAGGCGCTGGCGTTGAGCGCGTCGATGGCCGGACCTTCGGCTGGTCCGGTGTTCTTGCCGCCGTTGAAGGCCGCGACGAAGGCGTTGACCTTGTCGATCGCTTCCTTGCTGGTGGTGGCGAGCGTGTCGCACGAGGTGCGGATCGCCCTGGTGGTGACCGACGCGATGCGCTGGGATTCCCGGACGCTGGACGTCACCGACGACGCCGACACCGATGCGGACACCGAGGACCGGTACGCCGGGGCGACATTGGTGTCCGGCGCTCCGGACCCCTCGGTCACCTTGGTACAGCCGACAATGCCGATCGCCACCACAGCGATGGACCCGAGAGCCAGGGCGCCTCGCCTGGGGAACGCCCCCACGCGCCTGCGCGGGACGGCACGCCATCCGATGAGCACGGGATCTGACGTTACCGGGTCCCGATCCCATCTGCCCCACTAGCACCGACTTCGGTGTGGCACCCGCGAGCGGAACACGGGTACCCGCCGGAGACGCCGGTGCGGCACGATAGAGGGACGATCCCTCGAGCATCATCCATGCCGACTACAGGAGCGGAAGTTGACCACCGAGTTCGCCCGCAACGATCTGGCCAAAACCTCAAGCAGCACAAGCGAACCCGATCGCGTTCGGGTGATCCGGGAGGGTGTCGCGTCGTATCTGCCCGACATCGATCCGGAGGAAACCTCCGAGTGGCTGGAGTCGTTCGACGACCTGCTGGCGCGCTCGGGGCCCGCGCGGGCGCGTTATCTGATGCTGCGCATGCTCGAGCGCGCCAGCGAGCAGCGGGTCTCGATCCCCGCGCTGACGTCGACCGATTACGTCAACACCATCCCCACCGAACTGGAACCGTGGTTTCCCGGCGACGAGGACGTGGAGCGGCGCTTTCGCACCTGGATCAGGTGGAACGCGGCCATCATGGTGCACCGCGCGCAACGGCCCGGTGTCGGCGTCGGCGGCCACATCTCGACATATGCGTCCTCCGCGGCGCTCTATGAGGTCGGCTTCAACCACTTCTTCCGCGGCAAATCGCACCCCGGCGGCGGCGACCAGGTTTTCATCCAGGGGCACGCCTCCCCCGGCATCTATGCCCGCGCCTTCCTCGAGGGCCGGCTGAGCAGCGACCGCATGGACGGCTTCCGCCAGGAACACAGCCACGCCGGCGGCGGCCTGCCGTCCTACCCGCACCCACGCTTGATGCGCGACTTCTGGGAATTCCCCACGGTGTCGATGGGGCTGGGC
Organism: Mycobacterium sp. Z3061; assembly: GCF_031583025.1. Taxonomy (NCBI): domain Bacteria; kingdom Bacillati; phylum Actinomycetota; class Actinomycetes; order Mycobacteriales; family Mycobacteriaceae; genus Mycobacterium; species Mycobacterium pumcae. Next base: position 4,117,291 of record NZ_CP134062.1, read on the forward strand.
CCGATGAACGCCATCTACCAGGCCCGGTTCAACCACTACCTGCACGACCGCGGCATCAAGGACACCTCCGATCAGCACGTGTGGGCCTTCCTGGGCGACGGCGAGATGGACGAGCCGGAAAGCCGCGGGCTGATCCAGGTGGCCGCCAACGAAGCGCTGGACAACCTGACCTTCGTCATCAACTGCAACCTGCAGCGTCTGGACGGCCCGGTGCGCGGCAACGGCAAGATCATCCAGGAGCTGGAGTCCTTCTTCCGCGGGGCCGGCTGGAACGTCATCAAGGTCGTGTGGGGCCGCGAGTGGGATGCGCTGCTGCACGCCGACCGCGACGGCGCGCTGGTGAACCTGATGAACACCACGCCCGACGGTGACTTCCAGACATACAAGGCCAATGACGGCGCATACGTGCGCGACCACTTCTTCGGCCGCGACCCGCGCACCAAGGCGCTCGTCGAGAAGATGAGCGACTCCGAGATCTGGAACCTCAAGCGCGGCGGTCACGACTACCGCAAGGTCTACGCCGCCTACCACGCCGCCGTCGCGCACAAGGGCCAGCCCACGGTCATCCTGGCCAAGACCATCAAGGGCTACTCGCTGGGCGCGCACTTCCAGGGCCGCAATGCCACCCACCAGATGAAAAAGCTTGCGGCTGAAGACCTCAAGCACTTTCGCGACGCGATGCGGATCCCCATCACCGACGCCCAGCTCGAGGAGGACCCGTACCTGCCGCCGTACTACCACCCCGGCCCGGACGCCCCGGAGATCCGCTACCTGCTGGACCGCCGGCGCACCCTGGGCGGATTCGTCCCCGAACGCCGGACCAAGGCCAAGGTGCTCAAGCTGCCCGGCCGCGACACCTATAAGGCACTGAAGAAGGGGTCCGGCAACCAGGAGGTCGCCACCACCATGGCATTGGTGCGCACCTTCAAAGAACTGTTGCGGGACAAGGAGATCGGCCACCGCATCGTCCCCATCATCCCCGACGAGGCCCGCACCTTCGGGATGGACTCGTGGTTCCCGTCGCTGAAGATCTACAACCGCAACGGCCAGCTCTACACCGCTGTGGACGCCGAACTGATGCTGGCGTACAAGGAAAGCGAAGTGGGCCAGATCCTGCACGAAGGCATCAACGAGGCCGGCTCGGTGGGTTCGTTCACCGCGGTCGGCACCTCGTATGCCACCCACGACGAGCCGATGATCCCGCTCTACATCTTCTATTCGATGTTCGGGTTCCAGCGCACCGGCGACAGCCTGTGGGCCGCGGCCGACCAGATGGCCCGCGGCTTCGTGCTGGGTGCCACGGCCGGACGCACCACGTTGGTCGGCGAGGGCCTGCAGCACGCCGACGGGCATTCGCTGCTGCTGGCGGCCACCAATCCCGCCGTGGTGTCCTACGACCCGGCGTTCGCCTACGAGATCGCCTACATCGTGGAGAGCGGCCTGGCGCGAATGTTCGGCAAGGACCCGGAGAACGTCTACTTCTACATCACCCTGTACAACGAGCCCTACCCACAGCCGCCGGAACCGGAGAACTTCGACCCCGAAGGCCTGCTACGCGGCATCTACCGCTACCGCGCGGCGAAGGAAAAGCGCTCCAGCACGGCCCAGATCCTGGTCTCCGGCGTCGGGATGCCCTCGGCGCTCAAGGCCGCCGAGATGCTCGCCGAGGAGTGGGACGTAGCCGCCGACGTGTGGTCGGTGACCAGCTGGGGCGAGCTCAACCGCGACGGCGTGGAGATCGAGAAGCAGCGGCTGCGTCATCCCGACAAGCCGGCGGGCGAGGCATACATTACGAAGGCGCTGAAGGACACGCGCGGCCCGGTGGTGGCCGTGTCGGACTGGATGCGCGCGGTCCCCGAGCAGATCCGGCCGTGGGTGCCCGGCACCTACGTGACGTTGGGTACCGACGGGTTCGGCTTCTCCGACACCCGGCCCGCCGCCCGGCGCTACTTCAACACCGACGCCGAATCGACCGTGGTGGCGGTGCTCGAGGCACTGGCCCGCGACGGGGAGATCGACCCGTCGGTGGCTGTCACGGCCGCCCGTCAGTACAAGATCGACGACGTCCAGGCCGCTCCCGAGCAGACGTCCGACCCCGGCGTGGCGTAGGCCTGCGGGTTCTCTCGTCGAATGTGCGGCCCGCCGCACCCTCGGTGCCGAGTGTGCAGCTAGCCGCACACTCACGCTGGCGGCGACCAGCCCTTTAGCGGACTCCGACAGAAAAAGGGCGTAGCTTTTAGGAGTGGGCGACAACAACTTGGCGCAGCAGCTCGGGCGTCCCCGGTCGCCGCTGGAGCTGCTGGACACCGTGCCGGACTCCCTGCTGCGCAGGTTGAAGCAGTACTCGGGCCGGCTGGCCACCGAAGCGGTCTCGGCCATGCAGGAGCGCCTGCCGTTCTTCGCCGATCTGGAAGCCTCCCAGCGCGCCAGCGTGGCCCTGGTGGTCCAGACGGCCGTGGTCCACTTCGTGGAGTGGATGCAGGACCCGCACAGCGACGTCAGCTACACCGCGCAGGCCTTCGAACTGGTGCCTCAGGACCTCACCCGGCGCATCGCGCTGCGCCACACCGTGGACATGGTGCGGGTCACCATGGAGTTCTTCGAGGAAGTGGTGCCGCTGCTGGCCCGCACCGAAGAGCAGTTGACCGCGTTGACCGTCGGCATCCTCAAGTACAGCCGCGATCTGGCGTTCACCGCCGCCACCGCCTACGCCGACGCCGCCGAGGCCCGGGGCACCTGGGACAGCCGGATGGAGGCCAGCGTCGTCGACGCAGTCGTCCGCGGTGACACCGGCCCGGAACTGCTCTCCCGGGCGGCGGCGCTGAACTGGGACACCACCGCGCCGGCCACCGTCATCGTGGGAACCCCGGCACCCGGACGCGCCGACGGCGAGGCCGGCAGTGAGCGCGCCAGCCAGGATCTGCGCGACATCGCCACCCGACACGGCCGGGCGGCCCTGACCGACGTGCACGGCACCTGGCTGGTCGCCATCGTCTCCGGTCAGCTGTCGCTCACCGACAAGTTCCTCAAGGACATCTTGGTGGCCTTCGCCGACGAACCGGTGGTGATCGGGCCGACGGCACCCATGCTCACCGCGGCCTATCACAGCGCCAGCGAGGCCATCTCGGGGATGAACGCGGTGGCCGGCTGGCGCGGGGCCCCGCGTCCGGTGCTGGCCCGGGAACTGCTTCCGGAACGGGCCCTGATGGGCGACGCGTCGGCGATCGTGGCGCTGCACACCGACGTCATGCGGCCCCTGGCCGACGCCGGGCCGACGCTCGTCGAAACCCTGGACGCTTTCTTAGATTCGGGCGGCGCTATTGAGGCTTGTGCCAGGAAGTTGTTCGTTCATCCAAACACCGTGCGCTACCGGTTGAAGCGGATCACCGACTTCACCGGGCGCGATCCCACCCAACCACGGGACGCGTACGTCCTGCGGGTGGCGGCGACGGTGGGCCAGCTGAACTACCCGACGCAGAGTCCCAGCGCCGCCAACAACGCGGTGCCACAGCTTCCGTCGCCGGTCAGAGGGGGTTCCGGAGCCGTTTCCGGCCGATAGTGATTTAGATGACAGGTAGCGGGTGTATCTCAAACACGTAGCTTACGGAGCTATTTTGTAGGAGGTATACAAAAACCTAAGACCAGGTTCATAATCTGTTACACCCCGCAAAACCGTCTTCACAGTGTTCTCTTAGACACGTGATCGCTTTGCTTGCGCCCGGACAGGGCTCTCAAACTGAGGGAATGCTGTCGCCATGGCTGGAACTGCCAGGCGCAGCGGACCAGATTTCGGCATGGTCGACGGCCAGCGGCCTGGACCTGGCGCGCCTGGGCACCACGGCGTCGACCGAGGAGATCACCGACACCGCCATCGCCCAGCCCCTGATCGTTGCGGCCACCCTGCTGGCCCACCAGGAGCTGACCCGGCGCGGGCTGCTGTCCGGTCAGGATTTCATCGTCGCGGGCCACTCCGTCGGTGAGATCGCGGCCTACGCGATCGCCGGTGTGCTGGCCGCCGATGACGCCGTCATGCTGGCCGCCACCCGCGGCGCCGAGATGGCCAAGGCGTGTGCCGCCGAGCCCACCGGCATGTCGGCCGTGCTCGGCGGCGACGAGTCGGAGGTGCTGACCCGGCTCGAGCAACTCGACCTGGTCCCTGCCAACCGCAACGCCGCCGGCCAGATCGTCGCCGCCGGACGGCTGACCGCGCTGGAGAAGCTTGCCGAGGACCCGCCCGCCAAGGCCCGCGTCCGCGCGCTGGGTGTGGCCGGAGCGTTCCACACCGAGTTCATGGCGCCGGCCCTGGACGGCTACGCCGCGGCCGCGGCTCGCATCGCGACCGCCGAGCCCACGGCCACGCTGCTGTCCAACTACGACGGAAAGCCAGTGACCTCTGCCGCCTCGGCGATGCAGGCCCTGGTTTCTCAGCTGACCCGGCCGGTGCGCTGGGATCTGTGCACGGCTTACATCCGTGAGCAGAATGTCTCGGCGATCGTGGAGTTCCCGCCCGCGGGCACCCTCACCGGTATCGCCAAACGCGAACTTCGGGGGGTTCCGACGCGAGCCGTCAAGTCACCCGCAGATCTGGACGAGTTGGCGAACAGCTAGTCGCCTGCTCTACTCCAGAGCCCAATAAGCACGTCAAATCGGTTTACACACAACACATTACGAAGGGAACTAACTGTGGCCGTCAGTCAGGAAGAAATCATCGCCGGTATCGCCGAGATCATCGAAGAGGTCACCGGTATCGAGCCGTCGGAGGTCACCCCAGAGAAGTCGTTCGTCGACGACCTGGACATCGACTCGCTGTCGATGGTGGAGATCGCCGTGCAGACCGAGGACAAGTACGGCGTGAAGATCCCGGACGAGGACCTCGCCGGCCTGCGCACCGTCGGTGACGTCGTCGCCTACATCCAGAAGCTCGAGGAAGAGAACCCCGAGGCTGCCGAGGCGCTGCGCGCCAAGCTGGAGACGGACAACCCCGAGGCTGCTGCCAACGTCAAGGCGAGGCTGGAAGCGGACAGCAAGTGACCAAGCCTTCCACTGCTAATGGCGGTTACCCCAGCGTTGTGGTAACCGCCGTCGCGGCGACGACATGCCTCGCGCCGGACATCGAGAGCACGTGGAAGGGCTTGTTGGCCGGCGAAAGCGGCATCCACACTCTCGAAGACGACTTCGTCTCCAAATGGGACCTGCCGGCCAAGATCGGCGGACACCTCAAGGAACCGGTCGACATCCACATGGGCCGGCTGGACATGCGACGCATGTCGTATGTCCAGCGGCTCGCCAAGTGGCTGAGCGGCCAGTTGTGGGAGTCCGCCGGCAGCCCTGAGGTCGATCCCGATCGCTTCAGCGTCGTGGTGGGCACCGGTCTGGGTGGCGCCGAGCGGATCGTCGAGAGCTATGACCTGATGAACGAGGGCGGCCCCCGCAAGGTGTCGCCGCTCGCCGTTCAGATGATCATGCCCAACGGCGCCGCCGCGGTGGTCGGCCTGCAACTCGGTGCCCGCGCCGGCGTGATCACGCCGGTGTCGGCCTGTTCGTCGGGCTCGGAGGCCATCGCCCACGCGTGGCGTCAGATCGTCATGGGTGACGCTGACTTCGCGGTGTGCGGCGGCGTCGAAGGACCTATCGAAGCGCTGCCCATCGCGGCGTTCTCGATGATGCGGGCCATGTCCACGCGCAACGACGAGCCCGAGCGGGCGTCGCGGCCGTTCGACAAGGACCGGGACGGGTTCGTGTTCGGCGAGGCCGGAGCGATGATGATCATCGAGACCGAGGAGCATGCCAAGGCACGTGGCGCCAAGCCACTGGCCCGCCTGATGGGCGCCGGCATCACTTCGGACGCCTTCCACATGGTCGCCCCTGCCGCCGACGGCACTCGTGCCGGCGGGGCAATGCGACGGGCGATGGAGTTGGCGGGCTTGTCCCCCAGCGACATCGACCATGTCAACGCGCACGGCACCGCGACACCTATCGGTGACACTGCCGAGGCCAACGCGATCCGGGTCGCCGGATGCGAAAACGCCGCCGTCTATGCGCCGAAATCGGCGCTCGGGCACTCGATCGGCGCCGTTGGCGCACTCGAATCGGCGCTCACGGTGCTGACCCTTCGGGACGGAGTCATACCACCGACGTTGAACTATGAGACCCCGGACCCAGAGATCGATTTGGACGTGGTCGCCGGTGAGCCTCGCTACGGCGAGTACCGCTACGCGATCAACAACTCGTTCGGGTTCGGCGGCCACAATGTGGCGCTCGCTTTTGGACGCTACTGAGTGGCGCTGTTAAGTACGGAAGGAACGTGGCACAAGCCATGACAGAGCTGGTTACCGGGAAAGCTTTCCCGAATATTGTCGTTACCGGCATTGCCATGACGACCGCATTGGCAACCGACGCCGAGAACACATGGAAGTGTCTGCTCGACGGGCAAAGTGGCATTCGGGTCCTCGAGGACGATTTCGTCGAGGAGTTCGACCTGCCGGTGAAGATCGGCGGGCACCTGCTGGAGGAGTTCGACAGTCAACTGACGCGAATCGAGCTGCGCCGCACGGGTTACCTGCAGCGGATGTCCACCATCCTGGGACGGCGGGTGTGGGAGAACGCCGGTTCACCGGAGGTCGACACCAACCGGCTGATGGTCTCCATCGGCACCGGGCTGGGTTCGGCCGAAGAGCTCGTCTTCGGGTACGACGAGATGCGGGTGCGCGGTTTCCGTGCGATCTCCCCGCTGACCGTGCAGAAGTACATGCCCAACGGCGCGGCCGCGGCGGTGGGCCTGGAACGGCACGCCAAGGCCGGGGTGATGACCCCGATCTCGGCGTGTGCGTCCGGGGCCGAGGGCATCGCCCGTGCCTGGCAGCAGGTTGCGCTGGGTGAGGCCGACATCGCGATCTGCGGTGGTGTGGAGACCAAGATCGAGGCGGTGCCGATCGCCGGGTTCGCCAACATGCGAATCGTGATGTCCACCAACAACGAAGACCCGCAGGGCGCCTGTCGCCCGTTCGACAAGGACCGCGACGGTTTCGTGTTCGGTGAGGCCGCCGCGTTGATGGTGATCGAGACCGAGGAGCACGCCAAGGCCCGGGGTGCCAACATCCTGGCCCGCATCATGGGCGCGAGCATCACCTCGGACGGCTTCCACATGGTGGCGCCCGACCCCAACGGGATCCGGGCCGGGCACGCGATCACGCGGGCAATCCAGCTCGCCGGTCTGCAGCCGAGCGACATCAGCCACGTCAACGCTCACGCCACCGGCACTCAGGTCGGCGACGTGGCCGAGGGCAGGGCGATCAACAACGCGCTCGGCAGCCACCACCCGGCGGTGTTCGCACCCAAGGGTGCGCTGGGCCACTCGGTGGGTGCGGTCGGCGCGGTCGAGTCGATCCTGACCGTGCTCGCATTGCGGGATCAGGTCATCCCGCCGACACTGAACCTGGTCAACCTCGACCCCGAGATCGACCTGGACGTGGTGGCCGGCAAGCCCCGATCCGGGAATTACGAGTACGCGATCAACAACTCGTTCGGGTTCGGCGGTCACAACGTGGCGATCGCTTTCGGGCGTTACTAGAAAGCTCCAAGGATCACGGGATAAACCCAGAGCACCACAGGCGAACTAGGAGATCTGCGATGACAATCATGGCCCCCGAGGCGGTTGGCGAGTCGCTCGACCCCCGCGATCCGCTGTTGCGTCTGAGCAACTTCCTCGACGACGGCAGCATCGAGCTGCTGCACGAGCGGGACCGCTCGGGCGTGCTCGCCGCGGCCGGGACCGTCAATGGCGTACGGACAGTGGCGTTCTGCACTGACGGCACCGTGATGGGTGGCGCCATGGGCGTCGAGGGTTGTGCGCACATCGTCAACGCCTACGACACCGCCATTGAGGAGCAGTGCCCGATCGTGGGCATCTGGCACTCCGGTGGTGCCCGGCTCGCCGAAGGCGTCAAGGCGCTGCACGCGGTGGGTCTCACCTTCGAGGCCATGATCCGGGCGTCCGGCTACATCCCGCAGATCTCGGTGGTCGTCGGCTTCGCCGCCGGCGGCGCCGCCTACGGGCCGGCCCTGACCGACGTCATCGTGATGGCGCCGGAAAGCCGGGTCTTCGTCACCGGGCCGGACGTGGTTCGTAGCGTCACCGGCGAGGACGTCGACATGGCTTCCCTGGGTGGGCCCGAAACCCACCACAAGAAGTCCGGGGTGTGCCACATCGTCGCCGACGACGAGCTGGACGCCTACGAACGCGGTCGCCGGCTGGTCGGATTGTTCTGCCAGCAGGGACATTTCGACCGCAGCAAGGCCGAGGCCGGCGACACCGACATCCGGGCGCTGCTGCCGGAGTCGTCGCGACGGGCCTACGACGTGCACCCGATCGTCACCGCGGTGCTCGACGCAGAGGCTCCTTTCGAGGAGTTCCAGGCCAAGTGGGCGCCGTCGATGGTGGTCGGCCTGGGCCGGTTGTCGGGTCGCACGGTCGGCGTGCTGGCCAACAACCCGCTGCGTCTGGGCGGCTGCCTGAACTCCGAAAGTGCAGAGAAGGCCGCGCGTTTCGTGCGCCTGTGCGACGCGTTCGGCATTCCACTGGTGGTCATCGTCGACGTGCCGGGTTACCTGCCCGGTGTCGACCAGGAGTGGGGCGGTGTGGTGCGACGCGGCGCCAAGCTGCTGCACGCCTTCGGTGAGGCCACGGTTCCGCGGGTCACCCTGGTGACGCGAAAGATCTACGGCGGGGCCTACATTGCGATGAACTCCCGTTCGCTCAACGCGACGAAGGTGTTCGCCTGGCCGGACGCCGAGGTTGCGGTGATGGGTGCCAAGGCCGCCGTCGGCATCCTGCACAAGCGCAAGCTGGCCGCCGCCCCGGACCACGAGCGCGAGGCACTGCACGACGAGTTGGCCGCCGAGCACGAGCGCATCGCCGGTGGGGTGGACAGCGCCATCGACATCGGCGTGGTGGACGAGAAGATCGACCCCTCGCACACCCGCAGCAAGCTCACCGAGGCGCTGGCTCAGGCGCCGGCACGCCGCGGACGCCACAAGAACATCCCGCTGTAACAGTTCCCCCGCGAGCAGTCGCAAAGTCGCACGTTTCCCTTCGGGAACGTGCGACTTTGCGTCTGCTCACCCCCTCACCCCAGAGCCAGGATCCTTCCGAGCGCCTGTTGCAGTGCTGCAGCGGGGTCGGGCGGCAGCTCCTCGACCCGCCATCCCACGAAGTCGTCGGGGCGCACCAGCAGCGCTCCCGTCGCGCCTAAACCGTTGACGACCAACCACTCTGGCTCATCGATGCGGTGCATGGCGACCTCGAGACCGGCCGCCGCGGCACGCCAGCGCTCGTCGGCCGACAGCACCGTGAACCGGGGACCCAACAGGTCGAGTGTGGAAACCCGCCGACCGTCGCGGTCCAGCCACACATGGGGAACACGCGTGCCCGGTTGCCCCCGCAATTCCGGTACCAACTCGAGGTTGCCGGAGTCCGGGTCGTCGGTCAGCACTGCAGCCGAGCGGTACCGGTAGCCGATCAACAGTTCGAACATCGAGCACTCTTCGTCGGGCGCCAATTGCGGCCGCTCGTCGCCCAATTCGAGCGCGGCCAGCGTCGGGCCGCTCAGCGACTGGTGGGCAGCGAACCGGCCGACCGGGTGCCGCTCGCGGTGGTAGGTGTCCAGCAGCGCCGGCCCGGCTCGTCCGTGCAGCACCGCAGCCAGCTTCCAGGCCAGGTTGTGCGCACTCTGAATGGCGGTGTTGGCTCCCCCGGCCTTGAACGGCGGCATGGTATGCGCGCAATCGCCGACCAGAAGGACACGGCCACAGCGGAACTCATCGGCCACCTGTTCGTAGGGCTGCCACGACGCGATCTCGATGATCTGCACCTCGGCCTGCTCGCCGATCGCCGCGTTCACCAACTCGGCGCACCGGTCAGGTGTGAATTGTTGGGCTGTCTCGCCTTTGGCGGGAAAGTAGGTCGTGATGAACATGCCGCGGTCCGCGTCGATCGCGAGGAAGATTCCCGGCGCGGCCGGGCTGCTGATCTGCACGGCATCGCCGGTGTTGACGTAGGGCGCGAAGGTGCGCCAGGCGGCCCGAAAGTAGATGAAGACGACGAAGATCGGCAGCGCCCCGTACCCGGAAGTCGGGATCGACAGCACTTTGCGGATCGGGCTGTGCACGCCGTCGGCGGCGATCAGATACTCGGCTCGCAAAGTCTGCGTGCTGCCCGAATCCCGTTCCGCCAGAACGGCGGTGACACCCTGGTCGTCCGCCTGAAACGAAACGAGCTCGATACCGTACCGGACCTCGCTGCCGCGACTTCGCGTCGCTCGCAACAACATCGGCTCGGACTCGCTCTGCGGACAGTACTGTGCGGCAGGCTCGGGACTCGCCGCGTCCAGCCCGCCGAAGATTGCGTCCATGTCGATCGCCGGGTGCCCCGGGACCGTGCTGGCCAGCGTCGGCTTGACCACCATGGTCGACACCCGACCGGCCACCGCGTGCACCTCGTCGCCCAGACCGAGCCCCCGCAGGATTTCCAGGCTTCGGAAGCTCAGATTGCGCGCCTTGGGGTAGATGAACGTCTCGCGCCGCCGGTCGATCAGCAGCGAGCGCACGCCGTGCTGGGCAAGCAACGCCGACGTCGCCAGGCCACCCACCCCGGCTCCGACGATCAATACCCGAGGGTCCTCCCCCGTCACGGTTACGAAACTACAACTCGCGCACGGTTGTCGCGAGAGTCAGCGCAGGGCTCCCAGGAACTCCTCAGCCACGGCGACCACCTTGTCGCGGTCCCGCGGCACCAGCCCGATGCGGGTGCGCCGGTCGAGGATGTCACCGACTTCCAGTGCACCCTCGTGGGTTACCGCGTACTCGAACTCCGCGCGGGTCACGTCGATCCCGTCGGCGACCGGCTCGGTGGGCCGCTCACACGTGGCCACCGCGACGACGTTGGCCGCCTCGGCGCCGTACCGCGCCACCATGGAGGCCGGCACGCTACCCGGGCCCGCGGCGGGCCCGGGATTGGCCGCGGCCCCGATCAGCGGGAGGTTACGGGTCCGGCACTCCCCGGCCCGCAGCTGGCGGACCTTGACCGCCCGGTTGAGCACATCCTCTGCCATGTAACGGTATTCGGTGAGCTTGCCCCCCACCACGCTGATCACCCCGGTCGGCGACTCGAAGATGGCGTGATCGCGCGAGACATCGGCGGTGCGCCCTTCACCGGTGTCGATCAGTGGCCGCAGCCCGGCGTAGGAGCCGACCACATCCGCGGAAGAAACGGTGGTCCCCAGCGCCGTGTTGACTGTCTCGAGCAGGAATGCGATCTCCGCCGAAGACGGCTCCGGCACATCGGGAATCGGACCGGGCGCGTCCTCGTCGGTCAGCCCGAGGTAGATCCGGCCGAGCTGCTCGGGCATCGCGAACACGAACCTGTTCACTTCGCCGGGGATCGGAATGGTCAGCGCCGCAGTCGGATTGCCGAACGCCGCCGCGTCGAACACCAGATGCGTTCCCCGGCTTGGCCGTAACTTCAATGCCGGGTCGATGTCACCACCCCAAACGCCCGCGGCGTTGATCACCGCGCCGGACTTCACCTCGAACGACTCCCCGGTCCGCTGGTCGGTCAGCCGCACCGAGGTGGCAGTGGCATCGGAGGCTGCGACGTAGGTGAGGATCCGGGCGCCGTGCTGGGCCGCGGTACGCGCCACCGCCGCCACCAGCCGAGCGTCGTCGATCAACTGCCCGTCGTAGTTGAGCAGCCCGCCCGCCAGGCCGTCACGCTGGACGGTCGGCGCCAACTCCGCCACCCGTTGCGCGGAGATCCGCCGCGACCGCGGCAGCGTCGACGACGACGTTCCCGCCAGCACCCGCAGCGCGTCGCCGGCCAGGAAGCCGACGCGCACCAGGGCGCGGTTGAAGTGGTTCATCGCCGGCAACAGCGGAACCAGTTGCGGCATGGCATGAACAAGGTGAGGGGCGTTGCGCGACATCAGGATTCCGCGCTCGATGGCGCTGCGCCGGGCGATGCCGATATTGCCGCTGGCCAGGTAACGGAGCCCGCCGTGCACCAGTTTGGAGCTCCACCGGCTGGTGCCGAACGCCAGGTCGTGCTTTTCCACCAGCACCGTGCGCAGGCCTCGGGACGCGGCGTCCAGGGCGATGCCGGCGCCGGTGATGCCGCCACCGATCACGACGACGTCCACCTCGGCGCCATCGGCCAGTGCGGTCAGGTCCGCGGTACGACGGGCAGCATTGAGAGCGGTCAGGTTCTCCATCAGAACAGGTATCCGTTCAGTGTGTAGGCGAGTTGGGTGGCCAGGGCCTCGTCGTCGAGGATCGGTTTGACGATGTCGGCGGATTGAATGGTGGACTGGGCGATCAGCAGGATCATGGTCGCGAACTGGCGGGGGTCACCGGGCCGGACGCTGCCCGCACTTTGCGCTTCGGCGAGCCGCTGTGCCAGTCCCTCGATCAGGAACTGCTGGCTGACACCGAGGCGCTCGGTGATGTAGACCCGCGCCAACTCTGAGTGCATGACCGACATGATCAGCTCATCCCGGCGCAACCGGTCGGCGACCGCCACCACCTGCTTGACCAACGCCTCCCGGTCGTTGCCTTCGAACGGCACCTCGTGCATCACGTTGGTGATGTGGTCGGTCAGCAGCGTGGACATGATCGACTGGGTGTCCGGCCATCGGCGGTAGACCGTCGGGCGGCTCACCCCCGCCCGGCGGGCGATCTCGGCGAGCGTCACCCGATCCGCGCCGAAATCGACCACGCAGCTCGCCGCGGCAGCTAATATTCGGTCCCCGGTATCCAAATTTGGTTCATTACTCATTGACACCATGTGTAATACTGTAACGCATGACGCACCTCGAGGAACTCCTTCCGCCAATGAAATGGAACGCGTGGGGGGATCCCGCCGCGGCCAAGCCACTTTCCGACGGGGTCCGCGGCTTGCTGAAGCAGGTTGTGGGCCTTGCAGATTCGGATGAAGCCGAGCTGCAGCCCGACGAGGTGAAGCTGCGCCCGTGCGCCCTGTCGCAGGCCGACCAGGACGGGCTCGCCAAGATCGTCGGCGGCGAATTCTTCCGCACCGCCGACCGGGACCGGTTGCTGCGCGCCGGCGGCAAGTCCACCCCCGACATGCTGCGCCGCAAAGACCGCGGCGTCCAGGACGCGCCCGACGCGGTGCTGCTGCCCGCCGATGACGACACAGTTCTGGAGATCCTGCGCTACTGCTCCGACCACGGCATCGCGGTCGTCCCGTTCGGCGGCGGCACGAACGTCACCGGCGGACTGGACCCCACCCGCGGCCAGTTCTCCGCGGTGATCTCGCTGGATCTGCGCCGCTTCGACGAACTGCACTCGCTGGACAAGGTGTCCGGGATCGCCGAATTGGGTGGCGGCGTCACCGGTCCGGACGCCGAGCGCCTCCTGGGCGAACAGGGCTTCTCCCTGGGGCACTTCCCGCAGAGCTTCGAGTACGCCACCATCGGCGGCTTTGCGGCGACCCGTTCGTCCGGACAGGACTCGGCCGGCTACGGCCGGTTCAACGACATGATCGTGGGACTGCGCATGGTCACCCCGGTCGGCATCTGGGACCTGGGCCGGGTGGCAGCCTCGGCGGCCGGCCCGGATCTGCGTCAGCTGGCGATCGGTTCGGAAGGCACTCTGGGGGTCATCACCAAGGTGCGGCTGCGGGTGCACCCGGTCCCGGAGACCACCCGCTACGAGGCGTGGTCCTTCCCGGATTTCGCGACCGGAGTCGCGGCCCTGCGGGCCATCACCCAGACCGGCACCGGCCCGACCGTCGTCCGCCTGTCCGATGAGGCGGAGACCGGGGTCAACCTCGCCACTCACGAGACGATCGGCGAAAACCAGAACGCCGGAGGATGTTTGGGCCTGACGCTGTTCGAAGGCACCAAGGAGCACGCCGAGAGCCGGCACGCCGAAACCCGCGCGCTGCTGGAAGCCAGCGGCGGCACCTCGCTCGGCGAAGGACCGGCCAGGACCTGGGAGCACGGCCGGTTCAGCGCACCCTACCTGCGCGACTCGATGCTGGCCGCCGGTGCGCTGTGCGAGACGCTGGAAACCGCCACCGACTGGTCCAACATCCCCGCCCTCAAGGCCGCCGTCACCGAAGCGCTGACCAGTTCACTCGCCGAGTCGGGCACCCCGGCGCTGGTGATGTGCCACGTGTCGCACGTCTACCCGACCGGCGCCTCGCTGTACTTCACCATCGTGGCCGGGCAGCGCGGCAATCCGCTCGAGCAGTGGTGGGCGGCCAAGAAGGCCGCGTGCGACGCGATCATGGCCACCGGCGGAACCATCACCCACCACCACGCCGTCGGCGCCGACCACCGGGCCTGGATGCGTGAGGAGGTCGGTGACCTCGGTGTGCAGCTGTTGCGCGCGGCCAAGGCCACCCTGGATCCAGCCGGAATTCTGAACCCCGGCAAGCTGATTCCGTGACGCAGCAGTCCCCCGTCCTGAGCCGGCGCGAGATCGCGAAGATCACCGCGCTGACCAATCCCCTCTCTGGGCACGGCGCCGCGATCGAGGCGGCGCAACGTGCGATCGCCCGTTTCCACAAGCGCGGGATCGAGGTGGTCGAGATCATCGGTGACGGCGCCGAGGACGCCCGCTTCCTGGTCGCCGCGGCATTGGAGAAGGGCACCGACGCCGTCGTCGTCACCGGCGGCGACGGCGTCATCTCCAACGCCCTGCAGGTGCTGGCCCAGACCGATGTGCCGCTGGGCGTCATCCCGGCAGGCACCGGAAACGACCATGCGCGCGAATTCGGGATTCCCACCAAGGATCCCGAGGCCGCCGCGGATGTCGTGGTGGACGGCTGGACGGAAACCATTGACCTGGGCCGCATCAAGGACCAGCACGGCGTCAACAAGTGGTTCGGCACTGTGGCGGCAACGGGATTCGACTCGTTGGTGACCGACCGGGCCAACCGGATGACCTGGCCGCACGGGCGGATGCGGTACTACATCGCGATGCTTGCCGAACTGTCGCAGTTGCGGCTGCTGCCGTTCCGGTTGGTGCTGGACGGGCAGCAGGTGATCGAAACCGACCTGACGATGACCGCCTTCGGCAACACCCGCAGCTACGGCGGCGGAATGCTGATCTGTCCCAACGCCGATCGGTCGGACGGCCTGCTCGACCTCACCATGGTGAGATCGGAGTCGCGGACGAAGCTCATCCGCTTCTTCCCCACCGCTTTGAAGGGCACGCACATCGGACTCGACGAGGTCACCACCGCACGGGCCAAGACCGTCGAAGTCGAATGCCCAGGAATCAACGTGTACGCCGACGGCGACTACGCCTGTCCGCTGCCGGCCGAGATCTCGGCGGTACCGGCCGCGCTGCAGGTGCTGCGACCGGCCCACAAGGTGTAACGAACCGGTCACGCGATGCGACATGTTCAGCATGTCAGTGCTCGTCAAGACCGGGTTGGCCGCGGTAGTGGCTGTGGGGGTTCCGCTGTGCGTAGCTCCGGCGGCCCACGCGGGTGAAGTCGCTTCCTGGAACGGCGAATACCTCGTCGTGCTGGGCGCCAACGCTAAGTCCGGCACCAGCGTAGCGGCCGGTCAACCGGAGTTCGCGCACCGGTCCACCGTCTCGTTCACCTCGAACTGCGCCGCGGGTGTCTGCGTCGCGACGGTCGACAACCCGCCCGCGCCGAAGAACGAATCGATGCCGCGCACAATCGAATTCACCTGGAACGGGTCACAGTGGGTGCGCGAGATGACGTGGAAATGGGACTGCCTGCTGCCAGACGGCACCATCGAGTACGACCCGGCGAAGTCGATAACGGTCTACACCCCAGGGCAATACGGCATTCTCACCGGCGTCTTCCACACCGACATCGCCAGCGGCACGTGTCAGGGCAATGTCGATATGCCGGTGTCCGCCAAACCCATTTCCGGTCCGGTCACCTAACCCCGCCGAGCAGACGCAAAATCGCCCAGGAGCGTGCGCTCCAAGGGCGATTTTGCGTCTGCTCGCGGGGCGAACGCTAGCCGACTCCGCGGCTCAGCCAGGTGACCTCGCCGGCGTCGCCGCCGTCGCGATACGGCTCGAGGGCCTCATCCCAGGCGGTGCCCAGCACCGAATCCATCTCGGCGGCAAGGGTATCGGCGCCCTGGGCCATCAGCGTGCGCAACCGCATCTCGCCCACCATGATGTCGCCGTTGGCGCTCATCGGCCCGCTCCACAACCCCAGCTGCGGGGTGTGGCTGAACCGGTGCCCGTCGACGCCGGGGCTGGGATCCTCGGTCACTTCGAACCGCAGCACTGACCACGAGCGCAACGCGTTCGCCAAGCGGGCGCCGGTACCGACCGGCCCAACCCAGTTGGTGACCGCGCGCAACTGCCCGGGCATGGCCGGCTGCGGCGTCCACACCAAATTCGCCTTGGCTTGCAAGGTCGACGACAACGCCCACTCGACATGCGGGCACACCGCCGCTGGCGAGGCGTGGACGTACACCACACCAGCCGTCACGTCGGCGAACTGATTCGACGCACGCATCTTCTTGCTCCTTCGGTTCCACGAGGGACGTCTTCCCCAACGACCTGGTGAACCCGATCAAGAGATACTGCGCGATATATTTTCTTGTGTCCTGCGTGTCTATTGTGCCTCGTGATACCTGTGTTGCGCTAGTGTGCATTTTCCTTTCCGGCGTACGCAGCTAAAACCGCGTCCGAAAGCGCCGGCCAGGGCTTCAGCGCCCACTCTCCGAAGTCGCGGTCGGTGAGCACCACCAGCGCCAGGTCAGCATCGGGATCCACCCAGATGAACCCGCCTGACTGGCCGAAATGACCGTAGGTGCGCACCGAGTTGCCCGCGCCCGTCCAGTGCGGCGACTTCGAATCCCGCAGCTCGAATCCCAGCCCCCAGTCGTTGGGCCGCTGCGACCCGTATCCCGGCAGCACCCCGTCGAGACCCGGGAACTGCACGGACGTCGCGTCGGCGTGCATCTGCGCCGAAACCGTCGCCGGGCGCAGCAGGTCACCCGCGAACCGGACCAGGTCGTCGACCGTCGAGGTCGCGCCGTAGCCGGCGGTGTCGGCGCCCCCGTCCAGTCGCGTCGAGGTCATCCCCAGCGGCTCGCACACCGCCTCGGTGAGGTAGCGGCCGAACTCGATGCCCGACTCGCGCTCGATGGTCTGGGCCAGCACGGCGAACCCGTAGTTCGAATAGATGCGGCGGGCCCCGGGCCGCGCCAGCACGCCACCGGAAAGCATGGCCAGTCCGGAGGCGTGCGCAAGGAGGTGACGCACGGTGGACCCGGGCGGGCCGGCCTCGGTGTCGAGTTCGACGACGCCTTCCTCGACGGCGATCTGTGCGGCCCGCGCGACGATCGGCTTCGTGACCGACGCCAGCGCGAACTCGCGCGCGGTGTCACCGTGGGTGGCCCGCACTCCGTCCGGGCCGACGACCGCGGCGGCGGCGTTGGGGACGGGCCAGTCGTCCAGAACGCTCAGTGCGCTCATTTGCGCGCGATGTAGTAGTTGTTGATCGGGTCCGACTCGACTTCGGCGACCACCACGTCGCCGAAGCCGGCATCGGCCAGCATCGAGGTGGCCAGTTGCGTCCCCCAGGCCGCCCCCAGCCCGGCGCCGCCGTGCGCCAGCGACACCGTCATGCAGTGCATCAGGGACACCGTGTAGAGATAGGTGCTCATCGGTACGTCGACGTTGTCCTCGAGCCGGCTCGATGCCTTGACGTCTGCCATCAGAAACACGCCGCCCGGCCTCAACGCGCGGTGGATGTTCTCCAGCACGCGCGCCGGTTGGGCCTGGTCGTGGATGGCGTCGAACACCACGATGACGTCGTAGACCGCCTCCTTGTCCAGCGTGGGCAGGTCGTGGCTTTCGAAGGTCACATTGGACAGACCGAGCCGCGCGGCCTCGTCGCGGCCGGCTGCGATCGCCTCCTCGGAGAAGTCGATACCGGTGAACCGGCTGGCCGGGAACGCCTGAGCCATCACGTTCACGGCATGTCCACTGCCGCAACCGAAGTCGGCGACGTCGGCACCCGATCGCAGGCGCTCCGGAAGACCGTCCACCAGCGGCAGCACCACATCGACAAGCCCGGCGTCGAACACCACACCACTCTGCTGAGCCATCAACGTGTGGAAGCGGGGATATTCGCTGTAGGGCAGCCCGCCGCCCGCCCGGAAGCAACCGAGGATCTTCTGCTCGACCTCGCTCAGCAACGGCACGAACTGGGCCACCAGCGCGAGGTTGTTCGGCCCGGCCGCACTGGTCAGCACCGCCGCGCGCTGGGCCGGCAATGTGTAGGTCCCGGTCTCGGCGTCGTAGTCGACCACGCGGCCGGTTGTCATGCCGCCCAACCACTCTCGGACATAACGTTCGTCGAGGTGCGCGGCTTCGGCGATCTCCGCGCTGCTGGACGGCGGCAGTGCCGCCATGGTGTCCAGCAACCCGGTCTGATGTCCCAGGCTCAGCAGCAGCGTGAGGCTCGCGTTGTCGATCGTCGACACCATCCGGTCGGTGAAGGCCTCTACGGTTTCGGTGCCGGTCTCGGGTGCCGTCATGCGAAGCGACGCTACACCGTAGTTTGGAGGCCATGAGTCAGACAGTGCGCGGCGTCATTTCGCGGAGCAAAGGGCAACCCGTCGAGTTGGTCGACATCGTCATCCCCGACCCCGGACCGGGCGAGGCGGTCGTCGATATCACCGCGTGCGGTGTGTGCCACACCGACCTGACCTACCGCGAGGGCGGCATCAACGACGAGTACCCGTTTCTGCTCGGGCACGAGGCCGCCGGCACGGTCGAAGCGGTCGGCCCCGGCGTGACCCACGTCGAGCCGGGTGACTTCGTGATCCTGAACTGGCGCGCGGTATGCGGGCAGTGCCGGGCCTGCCGGAGAGGCCGGCCGCATCTGTGCTTCGACACCTTCAACGCCGAGCAGAAGATGACGCTGACCGACGGCACCGAACTCACCCCCGCACTGGGCATCGGGGCGTTCGCCGACAAGACGCTGGTGGCGGCCGGGCAGTGCACCAAAGTCAATCCGGAGGCCGACCCGGCCGTCGCGGGCCTGCTCGGGTGTGGGGTCATGGCGGGCCTCGGCGCGGCGATCAACACCGGCGGCGTCACGCGTGACGACACGGTTGCGGTGATCGGTTGCGGCGGCGTGGGTGACGCCGCGATCGCCGGTGCCGCGCTGGTCGGGGCGAAGAAGATCATCGCCGTCGACACCGACAACGCGAAACTGGAGTGGGCCCGCAAGTTCGGCGCCACCCACACCGTCAACGCCCGCGAATTCGATGTCGTGGAGACCATTCAGGACCTCACCGATGGCTTCGGGGTCGACGTGGTGGTCGACGCCGTCGGCCGGCCCGAGACCTGGAAGCAGGCCTTCTACGCCCGCGACCTCGCCGGGACCGTGGTGCTGGTCGGGGTACCGACTCCCGACATGCGCCTGGACATGCCGCTGGTGGACTTCTTCTCCCGCGGCGGCTCGCTGAAGTCGTCCTGGTACGGCGACTGCCTGCCGGAGCGCGACTTCCCCACCCTGATCGACCTGTACCTGCAGGGCCGGCTGCCGTTGGAGAAGTTTGTCTCCGAGCGAATCGGGTTAGACGGCATCGAGGAGGCTTTTCACAAGATGCACGACGGCAAGGTATTGCGTTCGGTGGTGATTCTCTGATGGTGGTCATCGACCGGTTGGTCACGCACGGCACCTTCGAACTCGATGGCGGCAGTTGGGAAGTCGACAACAACATCTGGCTGGTGGGCGACAACTCCAACGTCGTGGTGTTCGACGCGGCCCACGACGCGGCGCCGATCATCGAGGCCGTCGACGGGCGGCACGTGGTGGCGGTGGTCTGCACGCATGGCCACAACGACCACGTGACGGTGGCTCCGGAACTCGGTAAGGAGCTCGACGCGCCGGTGTTGCTACACCCCGCTGACGAAGTGCTGTGGCAGATGACGCACCCGGACAGCAACTTTGAGCCGATCTCCGAAGGGCACGCGCTGAAGGTGGGTGGCACCGAGTTGCGGGCCATCCACACCCCGGGGCACTCCCCCGGATCGGTGTGCTGGTACGTCCACGATCTGGGTGTGGTGTTCAGCGGTGACACCCTGTTCTCCGGCGGGCCGGGGGCCACCGGCCGGTCCTACTCGGATTTCCCCACGATTCTGCAGTCGATCTCCGAGCGCCTGGGCAAGCTGCCCGGGGATACCGTCGTGCACACTGGCCACGGCGATAGCACGACGATCGGCGACGAGATCGTGCACTACGAGGAGTGGGTGAAGCGCGGGCACTAGGTCGGTTGCTTTCACCCGCGAGCGTGCACTCAATGCCAGCCGTACCGGAGTGTCGCTGTACATTTGCGCACGCTCGCCGACGACACCAAGCTACAGCCCCTCCATAACCCGCCGCTTCTCCGCCTGGAACTCCTCCTCAGTCAACGCGCCCGAGTCCCGCAGCGCGGCAAGAGTTTTCAGGCGCTCGACCCGCACGCCCTCACCAGAGGGCTCGTAGGCCGCCGGCGGTGCGACGACGGCGAACCCGCCGCCGGCAGAAGGCACCGGCCGCCGGCGCACCCGCGCCAGCCACATGATCGACAGCGTCAGGTCGACCAACCCGACGACGAACAGCGCCACGAAAACCCAGACCAGATACCCGTACGAGCTCTGATGCCCGAAAGCCAGTCGCGGGTTGATGTATCCGTTGACCTGGCCATCGGTCACGACCTGGTAGGTGCCGTCGGCAGGCACCTGGACGTTCCACACCCGGATATGCGCGTCGTTGTTGACTGTCGTTGTGCTGCCGATACTTTCGGTGACCTCCGGCTGCGGCACACCATCCGGCGGGGTGATCGAGATGCGCATCGGCGGCACCGGTAGACCGCCGCCGTCGGTCCCGCCGATGACCAGGGTATGCAGGCTGACGGTCGCCTGCCCGGCAGGCAGATGCACGCTCCCGGATCCCGGCACGGGCACCTCACCGTAGGCGTCGTAGTCGTCCAGGAAGAACACGTTGAGCACCAGCGTCGTGATGAAGCCGGCGACCGACACGACCAGCGTCACAATCGCCAGGATCAACGAAGCCTTGGCGACCCGTCTGCTATTCATCCAGGCAGTGTGTCACGCACGGCAGCGACAGGGGACACTGTTTGCGACCCCAGACGCAGCAACCGGAGAAGGAGTTCTCAGATGGCCAACGATCTCGTCGCCACGGTGCCCGATCTGACCGGCAAGCTGGCGGTTGTCACCGGATCCAACAGCGGCCTCGGCTTCGGCCTGGCCAAGCGCCTGGCCGCGGGCGGTGCCGACGTCGTGATGGCCATCCGCAACCAGGGCAAGGGCGAGGCCGCCATCGAAGAGATCCGCAAGTCGGTCCCCGACGCCAGCCTGACCATCAAGCCACTGGACCTGTCATCGCTGGACTCCGTCCAAGCCCTGGGTGCCCAACTCAACGCCGAGGGCCGGCCGATCGACATCCTGATCAACAATGCCGGTGTCATGACGCCACCCGAGCGCGACACCACCGCGGACGGCTTCGAATTGCAGTTCGGCAGTAACCATCTCGGGCATTTCGCGCTCACCGGGCAAGTGTTGCCGCTGCTGCGCGCGGCGCAGGCCCCCCGCGTCGTGTCGTTGAGCAGCATCGCCGCGCGCCGTGGCCGCATCCACTTCGACGACCTGCAGTTCGAGAAGTCCTACGCCTCGATGGCGGCCTACGGGCAGTCGAAGCTGGCGACGCTGATGTTCGCCCTTGAACTGGACCGGCGCAGCCGCCAGGGCGGCTGGGGCATCACGTCCAACGCGGCGCACCCCGGGCTCACCAAGACCAACCTGCAGATCAGCGGACCGTCACACGGCCGGGACAAGCCGGCGCTGATGCAGCGTCTGTATACGACGTCCTGGAAGTACGCCCCATTCCTGTGGCAGGAGATCGACGAAGGCATCCTGCCGGCGCTGTACGCGGCCGTCACCCCCGGCGCCGAGGGCGGCGCGTTCTACGGACCGCGCGGCTTCGCCGAGGCCGCCGGCGGCGGGGTCACCGAAGCCAAGATACCCAAGCGTGCCGCCAATGATGATGACTGCAAACGACTTTGGGAGATCTCGGAGAGGCTCACCGGTGTCAGCTACCCCGCGCCGAACTGAGCCGCAGCGCAAGGTCCGCCTGCCCGAATCGAGTGTGGTGGTGCGGCCCGAGCCGATGGAATCGGCGACCTACACCCAGTCGTCGCGGCTGCAGGCGGCCGGATTGCTGCCCGCCGTCGCGCTATTCGAACAGGCGGCACAACAGGTGCCCCTGCCCAAACCCCCGCAACCGGTCGTCGTCGCCGACTACGGCGCTGCCACGGGCCATAATTCGCTGAGGCCGATGGCCACCGCGGTCGAGGTGTTGCGCGGCCGCACCCGCCACGATCACGCCATCCTGGTGGCGCACACCGATGTGCCGGAGAACGACTTCACCGCCCTGTTCCACACCCTGGCCGACGACCCGGACAGTTACCTGAATAACGACGCGGCCAGTTTCACCTCCGCCATCGGCCGGTCCTTCTACCAGCAGATCCTGCCGACCGGCACGGTCAACCTCGGGTGGTCGTCGTGGGCGATCCAGTGGCTGAGCCGGGTCCCCGAGGGCGCCCCGGAGGTCGCCGACCACGTGCAGGTCGCGTTCAGCAGCAACACCGAGGCCCGGCGAGCCTACGAGCACCGATCGGCGCTGGACTGGAATGACTTCGTCGCCTTCCGGGGCCGGGAACTGTGTCCGGGTGGCCGGTTGGTGGTGCTCACCATGGCCCTCGATGAGGACGGCGAGTTCGGCTACCGCCCGCTGAACGAGGCACTGATGGCGTCGCTGGAAGAGCTGGCCGAACACGGTCTGGTGCGCCGGGAAGAGGTGCGGCGCATGGTGATTCCCGTGGTGGCCCGCACCGAGAAGGATTTCCGCGCCCCGTTCGCACCGCGCGGCTGGTTCGAAGGCCTGACCATCGAGCACCTCGACATGTTCAACGCCGACGACCGGTTCTGGGCCAGATACCAAAAGGACTCGGACGCAGAAGCTTTCGGCGCACAATGGGCCGCGTTTGCCCGGGCCGCCCTGTTTCCGACCCTGCGGGCGGGCCTGAGCGGCGGGTTCGACGACCCGCGCGGCATGGATTTCATCGAGCAGCTCGAGGCCGGTGTCGCCGGGCGTCTGGCCAGGGCGCCCGAGCCGATGCGGATTCCGCTTGCATCCCTCGTATTGGCAAAGCGGCAGTAACGGGAGTTTCGGCTCCACGCCGATGTGGTAACCCTCACTTTGGGTCGGGTCGCATAGCAACTCCTTAAGGGGGCCACACGTATGAGCGCGCACGAGGAAGAATCGGCTGGTCAGGACGACAGCAAGACCGATGACGGTGCCGTGAGTACGGCCGAGGCCGACGAGAAAGACGACGACAGCAACGACGGCGTCCAGCAGACGGGCGAGAAGCCGGAGCCGGACGAGGATGCCAAAGAGAAGGCCGCAGAGATGATGACGGCCTACGAGGACAAGCCCACCTTGGTGATGCCCGGTTCCGGCAAGACCATCACCGGCACCGCCGTCAACGAATGGCTCGACGACGACGGCAACCCCAAATACGCCGAAGACGACGATTCGCCTGCGGCCAAGGCCAAGTCAGAGGCGTCCGAGGCCGGCGACAAGAAAACCGACGAGACCGACGACGCGCCCGCCGAGCAAAGCGGCAAAGACGGCGACAACGATGACGGAAGCCGCGCGAAGAACACCGCCGAAAGCGAGCGGGCGGCCGACGCCGACGAAAATGCCGAGGACGAGAACAAGTCGGTCGAGCAGCTGCAGGAAGAGGCCGAGCAGCGCGTCAAAGACAACATGGAGAAAGACAAGGAATTCAACCAGCAGATCATCGAGGCCACCAAGCAGGACCGGGAGGACCGCGAGAAGGCCGGTACCTAAACGGGTCAGCCGACCTTCGGCACGTGGCCGATTCCGGGGATCTGCGGTAGCCCCGGAATCTGCGGTAGCTGCGGAATAGCCGGTGGCGCAGGCGGATTCGGGTTGGCGGGTCCAGGCAGCTGCGGGATCTGCGGCACCGGCGGCGCGGTCGTCACCGGCGGTTGAGTGGTGACCGGCGGCTGGGTGGTCACTGGCGGAGGCACCGTGGTGGTCACCGGTGCGGGCGCTTCGGTGGTGGGCGGCGGTGCCTGAGTGGTCTGCACCGGTGCCGGAGCCTGGGTCTGCGGGGGCGGCGCGGGCGCCTGTGTCGTCGGCGCCGGTTCGGGCGTCGAGGCCGGCGGCGGCTCGGGACTGGGGCTCTCGGTGGCCGCGGGCGCGGAACTGCGAGGCGTGGTGTTAACGCCGGGAGACTTGGTGCCTTTGCTGCCGTGCGAGGTCAACCCGATCGCCACCGCGGTGCCGACCAGCAGCACCGCCACGATGGTGCTGATGATGATCACCGCCGGCAGCCGGTACCAGGGAATGGGAGAGGCCTTGCGCTCGGGTTCGGGTCGCTCTTCGTGCTCGAACTTCATCTGCGGCCGGGCGGCCGTGTAGCCCGATCCGGAGCCGGAACCCGACGAAACCGCGGGCATCACCCGCGACTCGTCCTGGGCTTCCGACCAGGCCAGCGCGGGTTGCATTGCCGACACCGGAGCCGCGGCGGGCACGTCCTGGAATTCCTCCACGGGGGGCGGTTCCGGCGCCGCAGCCAACGGCGCGGGCGGCGCGGCCGGCGTCAACGTCGTCGCGCTCACGTCGGCGGGGCCGCGCGCCGCGCGCAGCGCACCACCGATGGCGGCGGTCAATTGCGGGCGCGGCGTCGTGATCACCGGCACTCCGAACCGACCGGACAGCGAGGTGGTCACCGCCGGGATGTTGGCGCCGCCCCCGAAAGTGACGATCGCGACCAGGCCGGTTGCGTTGCGGCGCAACGATTCTTCGAGGACCTCCATAACCCCGGCCAGCGAACCGCGGATCGTCTCCTCGAGTTCGTTGCGGGTCAGCCGGATCTCCCCGCGCAGTCCCGGCACCTCTTCGGCGAGTGTGGTCGCCGTCGTCGCGGAGAGCCGCTCCTTGGCGGCGCGGCAGGCGGCGCGCAGCCGCGTCAACGAACCGATCGCCGCGGTGGCCGACGGGTCGAAGGAGCCCGTGGCCGGCATCTCGGACATGACGTAGCTCAGCAGCGACTGGTCGATCAGGTCGCCGGAGAAGTCGTGATGCCGGACGGTGGGGCCCAGCGGCTGGTAGTCGGCGCCGGCGTCGACCAGGGTGATGCTGGTTCCGCTGCCGCCGAAATCGCACACCGCGACGGTTCCGCGCGCCGGAATACCCGGGTTGGCCCGCACCGCGAACAACGCGGCCGCCGCGTCGGGGATCAAGGTGACCGGCGTGGCCTGGTGCGACCATTCCGACACCCGGCTCACCGCGCCGCCCAATGCGTCGACCGCCGTCGGCGCCCAGTGGGCCGGATAGGTCACCGCGACGTTGTCTGGCAGCGCGCGGCCCCCGGTGGCCGCGTAGGCCAGCGCCCGCAACCCGTCGGCGACCAGGGCTTCGCTGCGGTGCACCGAACCGTCGGCCGCCACGATGCCGACCCGGTCGCCCACCCGGTCGACGAAGTCGGTAATCACCAGACCGGGCTCGTCCAGCCGGGGATTCTCTGAGGGGATCCCGACCTCGGGCGGACGCTGCCGGTACAGGGTCACGACGGGTTTGCGGGTGAGGGCATGGTCGGGCGTGACGGCGGCGAGGTTGGTGGCACCGATCGACAGGCCCAGCGCGGGCCTAGCTCCATCTGCCATCTGGACTCACCCCCGTGTCCCCCGACTCATTTTCTCGGTAAAACCTATAGGCATTCTCAGTATCGGCTATGCGCCGACTGTATGAGCGCTGGTCAGCGGATCGTACCCGCGCCCGGGATGAGTGGCAGATCCAGCGCGGTGACCCAGCCCGGGGACAGCTCGTTGACCGCCGGAACGGCGTTGAGCGCCCGCAGGCCGGTGGCCAGGCATCCGGCGGCCGCGGCATCCCGGCCCGAGCCGTCGGTGAAACGGAACGCGGTTTCCTGGAAGATGCTGGGCGTGCCTTCGATGTCCACCCGGTAGACGTCGTTGTCGTGGCCCGTCGGCCAGTCCGGGGCGGCGTCGAGCCCGATGCGGTTGACGTGCTCGAGCTGGATCCGCGTCTCGCCCTGGTAGAGCCCGTTGATGGTGAACCGGACGGCGGCGACGTTGCCCGCCTTGATGACGCCCTTGGCCGACTTGCGGTCAGTGGGCGTCACCCACTTGTCCCAGGTGGTGGTCATCTCGTCGAGCATGATGCCGGCGGCGTGCGCGATCATCGGCACGGTGGCGCCCCACGCGAAGATCAGCACGTCGCGGTTTTCCAGCATCGGGCTGAACTCGGGTTCACGGCCGATGCCCATTTCCCGCTCGTAGTCGCCCTCGTAGTTGGTGTAGTCCAGCAACTCGGAGGCGCGTACCCGCTTCACTTCCGAGCACAGGCCCATCAGGGTCATCGGGAACAGGTCGTTGGCGAAGCCGGGGTCGATGCCGGTGGTGAAACACGACGCCTCCCCCAGCTCGCAGGCCTGGGTGATGGGGGCAATCCAGTTGGGCGGGTTCTGCGGCATGGTCGGCCAGATCCACGGCGTCATCGCCGTCGAGCACACATCGATACCGGCGCGCAGGAAGCGGGTGATCAGCGAGATGTTGTCCTTGGCGTGCATCGCGGTCGGTCCGTAGTGCACCAATGCGTCGGGTTTGAGCGCGATCAGCGCGTCGACGTCGTCGGTGGCGGTGACGCCGACCGGTTCATCCAGGCCGCAGATCTCACCGACGTCGCGGCCCACCTTGTCCGGGTTGCTGACACCGACACCCACCAACTCGAAGAGCGGGTGCTTGACGATCTCCGGGATCACCATCCGGCCCACGAAGCCGGTGCCCCACACCACCACTCGCTTAACGCCACTCTGCGTCATCGATCAGCCACCTCTTTCGGTTATCCGCTTCACCCTAAGCGTGCGGCGAAGTGACATCTAGCATCAGACCGTACGAGCGGTACCGGGACTGACTCTGGTGTGGCGCCGCGGGTGATGACACGATGACAACCATGACCAGTCGTCGTGCAGCTTCGATCCTGATTGCCACCGGCACCGCCTTCGGCGCCACCTACGGTGTGGCGCACGCGGATCCTTTCCTTCCCCCGGGCGCATTCCCCCAGGTTCACTACGAAGTCACCGGCACCGGCATGGCCGAGTACATCTCGTACCAGACCCAGCACGGTCAGCAGCGAGCGGTGAATGTGCCGCTGCCGTGGTCGACGGACTTCCAGGGCTTCGGTGGCCAGGTCTACGTGCTGAGCGCGCAGGGGCAGGGCACCATCGCCTGCAAGATCGTGGTGGACGGCAACGTGGTCAATGACGCGCACTCGACGGGGACGCCCGGACACACGATGTGTTCGCACTGACGCGGTCTCGCACTGAGGCGGCCTAAGCTCGCCGGTGGCACCTCCTCAACGATGAGGAGGCAAAGGAGGATGCATGGACCTCAAGACTGACGCGCGATCGGGACTCAGGCCGAGGGCGAACGGGACGCCTCCGCCCGAGATACCGCTGGCCGACATCGCGCTGGGCTCGCTGGATTTCTGGGCACTCGACGACGACTACCGCGACGGCGCCTTCGCCACCTTGCGGCGCGAAGCGCCCATCTCGTTCTGGCCCGCGATCGAAATGGAAGGGTTCACCGGGGGCAACGGGCACTGGGCGCTGACCAGGCTGGACGACGTGTTCTTCGCCAGCCGCCATCCGGAGGTGTTCAGCTCGAGCCCCAACATCACCATCAACGATCAGACACCGGAACTGGCCGAGTACTTCGGGTCGATGATCGTGATGGACGATCCGCGGCACCAGCGGCTGCGTTCCATCGTCAGCCGGGCGTTCACGCCGAAGGTAGTGGCCCGCATCGAGGCCTCGGTGCGCGATCGCGCCCACCAGCTGGTGACCTCGATGATGGCCAACCACCCCGATCGGCAGGCCGACCTGGTCAGCGAGATCGCCGGGCCGCTGCCGTTGCAGATCATCTGCGACATGATGGGCATCCCCGAAGAAGACCACCAGACGATCTTCCACTGGACCAACGTGATTCTCGGCTTCGGCGACCCCGACCTGGCCACCGATTTCGGTGAGTTTCTTCAGGTTTCGATGGACATCGGCGCCTATGCGACCAAGATGGCCGAGGACCGTCGCAGTTCGAGCGCGGATCATCACGACGACCTGACCACCGCGCTGGTGCAGGCCGAGGTGAACGGCGAGCGCTTGTCGTCGTCGGAGATCGCGATGTTCTTCATCCTGCTGGTGGTGGCCGGCAACGAAACCACCCGCAACGCGATCAGCCACGGGGTGCTGGCGCTGTCCCGCTTCCCCGAGGAACGGGACAAGTGGTGGGCGGACTACGACGGCCTGGCCCACACGGCGACCGAGGAGATCGTGCGGTGGGCCTCACCAGTGGTGTACATGCGGCGCACCCTGACCCGTGACTTCGAGCTCAGCGGCACCAAAATGGCTGAGGGCGACAAGGTTTCGCTGTGGTACTGCTCGGCCAACCGGGACGAGGCGAAGTTCGCCGACCCGTGGCGGTTCGACGTGGCGCGCAACCCCAACCCGCATGTCGGGTTCGGTGGCGGCGGTGCGCACTTCTGCCTCGGGGCCAACCTGGCCCGCCGCGAGATCCGGGTGGTGTTCGACGAGTTGCGCCGCGAGATGCCGGAGATCGTAGCGACGGCAGAGCCCCGGCGGCTGCTGTCGCAGTTCATTCACGGCATCAAGGTGCTGCCGGTCACCTGGTGAGGTCGTAGACGATCAGCACCCGCGGGTAGACCGTCAGCCACTGCGGTGGTTGCGGAATCCGTTGCACACTAACGGCTTTCGTGGCGAGCCAGGCCAGTGCCTGGCGGTACTCGTCGAGGCGCGCCGGGCGGAACGGGTAGCGGTGGTGGTGGGCGAACGCCCGCACCTGCGCCTGCAACGCGAGCTTGCCGACCAGCCCCTCGGGCATGTCCTCGAACACCAGGATGCGTCTGCGCGCGACGCGTTCGCATTCGGCGGTCAGCCTGACCGGGTCCTGGCTGTGGTGCAGCACCTCGCTGAGGATGACGTGGTCGAACGAATTGTCCGGGAAAGGGATTGAGGTGCCGTCGAATTCGGTGAACGGGATGTCGGTCTTGCGGAAGTCCCTGACGTCGATGCCTTTCGGCGCCACCCCGTACATGTCGCGCAGATAGACCGACAGCAGCCCGGTGCCGCAACCGACGTCCAACACGCTGTCGCCCTCTGCGACGTACCCCTTGAGGGCTCTAGCCTTTTCGCGGGCTTGCTCGTGTAACCGTGCGGCGGGCTGCATGACATGCTGGGCTTCGGAGAGGCGGCGGCGGAACATCTCGGCCAAAACTAGCACGGTGACCTTGGCAGCGATTGCGCGTGGAAGGAGGCGCCGTGAACGTCAGGCGTATTGCGTTCGCGTGCATGGTGGGGACCACCGTCGAGTTCTACGACTTCTACATCTACGGCACCGCCGCGGCTTTGACGTTCCCCACCGTCTTCTTCCCGAACCTGAGCCCGGCCCTGGCGACGGTCGCCTCAATGGGGACATTCGCCGCCGCTTTCGTGTCACGGCCACTGGGCGGAGCGGTGTTCGGTCACTTCGGCGATCGGATCGGGCGCAAGAAGACGCTGGTCGCGACGTTGCTGATCATGGGTTTGTCCACCGTGGCAGTCGGTCTCACCCCGGGTGCGGCGACGATCGGTGTGGCGGCGCCGCTGACCGTGCTGATGCTGCGCCTGTTGCAGGGGATCGCGGTCGGCGGCGAGTGGGCCGGATCGGCTTTGCTGGCAGCCGAATACGCACCGGCGGATCAGCGCGGCCGCTACGGCATCTTCACAGCCGTCGGCGCCGGGATCGCGATGGTGCTGACCGGCGTAACCTTCCTGCTCGTCAACGCCACCGTCGGCGAGACGAGTCCGGCGTTTCTCAGTTGGGGATGGCGAATTCCGTTCCTGCTCAGCGGCTTGCTGGTCGCTTTCGCGTTGTACGTACGGGTCAGCATCGAAGAGACCCCGGTGTTCACCGCCCAGGCCGCGCCGCCGCGGGTGCCACTCGCGGAAGTCTTGCGACAGCAGTGGGGCACCGTGTTGCTGGCGTCGGGCAGCTTTGTGGCGCTGTTTGCGTTCGTGTTCATGGCCGGCACCTACCTGACGGGTTATGCCCACCGCCAATTGGGCCTGTCCCGCAACGCAATCCTGTTCGCCGGGTTGCTGGGTGGGCTGGTGTGGACGGCGGTGGTGCCGGTCTCGGCGGGCTTGTCGGATCGGGTCGGGCGGCGACCGGTCATCCTGGCCGGGTGGGCGCTGGGCCTGCCGTGGTCTTTCGCGGTGCTGCCGTTGATCGACGCCGACAACGCGACGTTGTTCGCGGTGGCGATCGCCGGCACGTACGGAATCGCCGCGTTCGCCTACGCTCCGATGACTTCCTTTGTGCCTGAGCTGTTCACGACGTCGCACCGCTATACCGGCGCCGGGTTGGCGATCAACATCTCCGGCATTCTCGGCGGCGCCGTTCCACCGCTGATCGCCGAACCGCTGAGCGTGCGCTACGGCAGCTGGAGCATCGGTCTCATGCTGGCGGTGCTGGTGGTGCTGAGCCTCTGGTGTACCTATCGGCTGCCGGAGACGCGCGGGACATCTCTCGACCAGGTGATAGCGCCGGCGATATCACGTTCCGGCGGCAGTCATGCCGAGCTCCGCCGGGACGCGAGTGACTGATGTGACGAGTCCGGCTGTCTGAAACCCGCGCCGAGGTGCAGTGGACTTGAGTCACATCCGTCACTCCCGTCTCTGCAAACCAAGGCATGATGCGGTCGCGATCGTGATAGCGCCGGCGATATCACCGGCCCGCTGGATGGGCGGCCTGGGCGCCCGATTCAGCACGAGTCACCCGCAGTTGTTCGGCCAGCTCCCGGATCTCACCGCGCAGTTCGTCGATCTGAGCCGCGGTCGCCACCTGATTGGCCGTGTCGGTTTCGGAAACCCGCTGCACGATCCAGGAGGCCAGCGATCCGGTAACCACACCGATCAGGGTGATGCCGCCCATCATCAGCAGGACCGCTACCACGCGTCCCGTCACGGTGAGCGGATAGAGGTTGCCATAGCCCACTGTGGTGACCGTGGTGATGGCCCACCACACTGCCTTACCGAAGCTGTTGATGGTGGTGCCGACCTGTTGACGTTCGGCGTCCAACACCGCCAGCGCACCCGTATAGACCAGCAGCAGGACCCCGGACACCGTGTAGATCAGGATCTGCCCCCGCACAGCGTGACCGACGGCCTTCTGCAACACGCCCAGCAGCACAATCAGGCGCACCATCCGCAACGGACGCAGGAACGGCAGCAAGACGATCAGCAGGTCGACGATGTGCAGCAGGAACCATTCGCGGCGGTTGTCCGCCAGCACCAGGCGCGCGAAGTAATCCCCGACGAACAAGGCCCAGGCAACCCAGCAGAGGAACCACAGGATGCGCGCCTCGGACCCGTGTGGCCTGGCCAGGATCTGCACCGAGTACATGATCAGGAAGGCGACGGCGACCACGGCCAGCGGCCACTCGGTGCGCTGCCTCCACAGCTGTTCCTTGGAGAGAGAGTGCATGTGCCTCACCCTACGAGCTGGCCGGCGAGATCGACGAAATCACAAGCGTTGACGTCGAACTCGTCCGAATAAGCAACGTCGGCCACGCCGTCGGCGCCGAATTCGAGCGGTCGCGCGATGAAGGCGGTCCGGAATCCGAGTTGGGCGGCGGCGCGCAGGTCGTATTTGTGGCTGGCCACCATCATGATGTCGCCGGGCGGCAGGCCGAGATACGTGGCGGCCATCCGGTAGGCGCCGGGATCGGGTTTGAACACCCCGGCCATCTCCGCGGTGAAGATCGCGTCCCAGGGCAGGCCGGCCCGCTTGGACATGTTGATCACCGCGCTGACGTCGGCATTCGACAGCGTCGCCAGCACATAGATGCGGCGTAGCCGGGTCAGCCCCGCCACCGCGTCCGGCCACGGACGCAGCCGCTGCCAGGCCAGGGCGAGGTCGTCACGCTCGGCGGCCGTGAGGTCGGTGAAGCCGGCGTCGGCGAGCACGGTGTCGAGGACGTCCCGGTATATCGAGTGCACCGAAACCCAGGTGTCCTGCTTGGGCCGGCGTTCCAAGGCCGCGAAGTAGCCGGCCCGCCAACTGCGGACGACCTCGGGCCAATCCACGCCGGAGTCGCGGCCGGCGCTGATGCGGCGCGCCTCGTCGCACACCGTCGAGTGAAAGTCGGTCGCGGTTCCCTGGACATCGAATAACAGCGCCTTGAGCACCCGACCGAATCTACGATGTGCACCGTGGCTAGCGACTGTCCCCCCGAAGACGTCATCGAAGAACAAGAGCCCGACTACCGTTTCACCCTCGCCAACGAGCGAACTTTTCTGGCCTGGCAGCGCACCGCGCTCGGCCTGCTCGCGGCCGCGGTCGCGCTGGTGAACTTCGTCCCGGAACTGGTGGTGGTCGGGGCGCGGCGAATCATGGGCATCGGATTGGCAGCGCTCGCGATCTCGACCAGCTGGACCGGACTACAGCGTTGGCGCCAGGCCGACCGCGCCATGCGCCGCGGGGAGCCACTACCGCGGCACCCGTCCCCCGGCCTACTGGCGATCGGGCTCATCGTGCTCGGGGTGATCACACTGAGCATGGTGATCGCGAAAGTATTCCTGGGTTGACCGGCCCCACCGGCCCAGGTGGGCCCGCCGAACGTACGACGCTGGCCTGGTCCCGGACATCGTTCGCGTTTCTGGTCAACGGAGTGCTGCTGGCGCTGAAGGACGTTCACGGCGCCGGGCACCGGCTGGGCGCGCTGCTGCCGGCCGGGGTGGCCTGCCTCGCCGCGTCGGTCACCTATGTGATTGCGCTGCGACGCCAGCACACGCTGACCCAACGCCCGTTGCCGACGCCGCTCACCGCGCGCCGGCAGGTGTACGTCATCGGGCTGGCAACCCTGGTGCTGACCGTCACCACCGCGATTGCCGAACTGCTGTAACGCTTTTCGGCTACCAGAGGTAGACGACGGCGTCCTTGCCGCCGGTGCACCTGATCCACGGATTGGTGCCGTCGCCGGCGCACTGCAGCAGGAAGTTCGCCGCGTTTTTCGGGTCGCAGTTCGCGCCGGGGACGGTGAAGCAGTCGACGGCTCCGGGCGACGAGACGGTGCGCGCGCCGTTGGTGGCGTTGTTGTAGGTGTTCCAGTACGCATGCAATACCGCGTTGGCGAAGTAGCACGACGTCTGCGGCGAACCGCGCCCGCCGTGTGAGCCGTACCCGGTGACGTTCATCTGGAAGCCCTGATCGCAACTCTGGTGGCTGGCGCTCTGGTCGGGCCCGGTCACCAGCGGCGGCGCCGCGTTGGTCGGCCGCGGAGGGATCGGCTCCGGCGTCACCGTGGACGTCTCACCCGAGTACGGCGGGATGGTCGGCGGCACGGTCGCTGTCGACGCCGCAGGCGTGTCTTCTTTCTTCGCCAGCAGTCCGACCGCTACGCCGATGCCGCCGAGTATCAACACCGCGCCGAGGCCGATGGCGACGGGAGCCAACCAGCGACGCTGCGGTGCTGCCGGCGTCGGAGCTGTGCTGGGGACCACGGGCTGGGGTCCGGACGGGAAGGTCTGCGGGTACATCTGCTGGACTGTCGGCGGCTGCTGAGGCGGCTGCGGCGGGGGCGGTGGCGGCCAGGATGCCGGCCGGGTCGGCGACTCGTCCGTCGGGTCGACCGCGGTGCGCACCCCGCTGCGCAGCGCCCGCTCGGCCGCCCGCCCGAATGCGCCGGCGCTGCCATACCGATCGTCGGGTTCCTTCGCCATGCCGCGCGCGATGACCTCGTCCAGCGCCGCGGGAACCCGAGGGTTCGTCAGGCTGGGCCGCGGCGGTGGGGCCGACAGGTGCGCAGCCACGAAGCCGCCTTGCGACTCGGCGGGGAAGGGAAGCTGGCCGGTCAGCGCTTCGTACAGCACGCACGCCAGCGAGTAGATGTCGGCGGACGGCGTGATGTCCCGGTCGGAAAACCGCTCCGGCGCCATGTAAGCCCAGGAGCCGACGCGCATGTTGGCCGCGGTCAGGCGGGTGTGCTCCCCCATGGTTTCGGCGATGCCGAAGTCGACCAGGTAGGCGAAGTCCGCCGGGGTGACCAGGATGTTCTGTGGCTTGACGTCCCGGTGCACGAGCCCTTCGGCGTGGGCGGCATCGAGCGCCGCGGCGATCTGGGCGACGATCGCAACGGCCCGCGCGGGCTCCAGCGGACCGTTGGCGAGCAGGCCCTCCAGGTCTTTGCCGCGGACCAGGCGCATGTCGATGAACAGCGAGCCGTCGATCTCGCCGAAGCCGTGAATCGGGATGACGTGGGGTTCCTGAAGTGTTGCCGCGGCGTGCGATTCGCGCTCGAAGCGGGTGCGGTATTTGCGGTCGTTGGCGAACTGGGTGTTGATGATCTTGAGGGCGACGGTCCGGCCGATCTGGTTGTCGTAGGCCTCGTAGACCTCGCCCATGCCGCCCTTACCGACGACACCGGTGATCGTGTATTTGCCGAAAGTCGTGCCGACGCGCTGGTCCACCGCTTGAGCCCTCCTCCGTAGGGATTATGCGGCACCGTGGCGAGATGTCTAAGGGTTTCCCGGGCACTGGCCGGCGGGCAGCTGCGGGAGATGGGCGCTCAGCCAGACGGTGGCTTCGTCGAGGGCGCGGGTGCCGTCTTCGAAAGTTCCCGACGCCGGCTCCGCCGCGATGGCGACCGCCAGTCGTCCCGAGTTGACGACGCCGATCTGGCGCACCAGGTATCTGCCGGCCGGGGACGGACCCCAGCCACCCTTGAACTGCGCGCCGGGCAGCGCGCCGAGGCCCCAACTTTGTTGTGGCGCAATCTGTCCCATCAACGCGAAGATCGGGTCGTTCTGCTTGTCGCAGAATGCCCGCGCGGTGAAGTGCGCCTGATTCGGCAGCGACCAGATGGTCTGGCCGAATGCGGTGAATTCCGGTCGCAGCTTTCGTGATTCGACCGTGGTCGGGTCACCGGTTTCCCGCAGCACCTCTTGCACTTTGCCTGCCGCGGTGACCGGATCGCCGAGTTGCTGCCAAAGCGCTTCGGCCGCTGCGTTATCCGATTCGGTGATGGCGGCCTTCATAGTGGCGGTGACCTGGTGTTGCTGACGGTAGGCGGCGATCGCGAGCGGCACCTTGATGGTCGACCAGGCCGGGCCCGGCGGCCAGTCGCCATAGATCGTGGGCGGTTCGTTGCTCCCGACGGCGGTGACGGCCAGTCCCATCGTGGCGTTGAGGCGGGCGGCCAGTTGCGCGAATTCCGCAGCGAGGTCGGCGTTCTGTGGCGGCGGTGCGCTTCGGGGGGACGTCATCGGTGGCCTTTGCGGAGCGGGGGCGTGCCGGTAGGTGTAGACGGCGGTCAAGGTCACGATCGCGGCCGCCACAACCAATGTTGCGAAGACCGCGATCGCGGTGCGGAGGCTAGCCCGCCTTGGCTTGTAGATAGGCGACGATCCCTTGGGTCACGGCGGACGCGTATTTCGCTCGGCCGTCGGCACTTTCGATCTGGGCGGCGTCCTCGGCGTTCTTCATGTTGCCGAGTTCGACGAGGACGGCCGGGTATTGGGCCAGGTTGAGCCCGGCAAGGTCGGCGCGACCGTAGAGGCCGTCGGAGCCGATGTAGTTCGACGGCTGAAAGCCGGCGGAGATCAGGGCGGACCGCATCGCGTTGGCGAGTTGCATGGCACCGCCGGATTGGGCGTCGTTCAGTGGCGGGCTGGAGTAGTTGACGTGGAATCCGTGTCCGGAGGCGGGTCCGCCGTCGGCGTGGATGCTGACGATCGCATCCGGGTGCATCGCGTTGGCGCGGGCGGCGCGCTCGTCGATGCAGGGGCCGACGGAGCCGTCGTCGGGTCTGGACAGCGCGGTGGCGACGCCCAGGTTCTGCAGGTTGGCCGCGACCATGGTGGTGACGTCCCAGGTGAACGCGTGCTCGGGGTAGCCGTCGCCGGCCGCGGTGCCCGAGGTATTGCACGGCTTGGTACCGCCGCGGCCGTTGGGCACCTGTTGGTTGATCGACGCGTCGGCGACGGCGTTGTGGCCCGGGTCGAGAAAGACGCTCATCCCGGCGATGCCGGCAGCGGAGGCGGGCGGGACGGTGACCATCGCGGCGAGGAGAAGCGGTGCTGCGGCGGCGTATTTCAGCACGTCGCGCCTGGGATATCGTCTCACCGCGCGATGGTAACAACCTTGGCGGGCTCGGCGCCCTTCACCTGTGGCGGCGCACCTGGCGCATCAGCTTGGCTCCTTCGACGCCGTAGACACCGCGGTCGTCGCCCTGCAGCACCCAGCGGTGCTGCTGGTCGGCGCGCGCGGTCAGAGCGGCACGGTTGCGGGCGTACTCGGCCTCGCGTTCGGTGTACCAACGGGCGATGGCCCGGGCCAGGAAGAAGAGGCCGACCAGGGCCGCTGCGCCCAGGATCCACCAGATGAATTTGATGATCAGGCCGATGACCAGCACCACGCCGAACACCGCGCCGAAACCGCCGCGCTCCATGGCACGCAAGCTACTGCGGGCCACCGACAACTCAGTCGATCCGCCCGATCGCAACTTGGGCGAACCGTTTCAGATTTGCACACGATCCAAACCCCTGGGTGACCCGGAGTATCCGTTCGCCACTCAGCAAGACCACCAGCGTGGTGGACGGCGGTGTGGTGGTGAGTTCATTAACGCAGGCGGCCTTGAGGCCGATGCCACCGACCGCTTCGCCGGTGCTGGTGGCAAGCGCGAACTCGGACGGCGCATCGACGGCGAACGCGCCCGAGGTCTGCAGGTCGACTTCCACACCATCCCCGACGTCTTGTGGCTTGTCGTAGATGCACGCGATGTCGACCGAACCGGGTTCAGCGCCCAGAGGTTCGGCGTTCACCGGGCCGCCCATGATGTCTGCGGCCTCGGTCGCGGTCACCCAGTCACACGGCCGGAATGCCGGCGGTTCCGTCGGGTCTACTTCGACGAGTTCAACGGTGACCGCGTCACGGCGGCCGACCGGCGTTCCGGTCGCGGGCGATACCGCGACGATGCGGTACGTCTTTTCGGCGGGCCGGGCCGGATGGTTGAGGGGGTCGTGACCATCCGGCGCCACCGACTTGAGCTGGTAGCACTCCAGGACCCCATCCTTGGCCTGATACAGAAGGCGCCCAACGACATTCGGCACCGGGAGGGGCCATGTCTGCGCATCGCAGAGCTGCTGCACGGTTTTCGGTCCCGCAGCCCCCGTCACGGTGGGTCGCGGCACCGGGTGGTGTGCCGAACAGGCCGCACACACCAGCGCGGCGAGAAGGGCGATCAGTCGGCGCGACGTCATGGGGCCTCAGCCCAGCTCGTACGATTCCCGCGACACCTGGAAGAAGTGACCCGTGCCGGCGTCGCGGCAGGTGATCCCAGATGGCTCGCTCTCGCACGTGAGAGCACCGGTGGTACGGGATTGGCCGAAGTCGAGCACCGGCCGGTCGCTCGGAGGCATGTGCTGAGTCGCGCAGGCAAAGCCAGGTTGTTCGCCCTCGTTGAGCCTCAACTGATTTGCGGTCGGCGCCAGCGGGCAGCCCCAGATCGACTGGGTCGGTGCCACCCAGGTGTGATCGGCGATTTCGCATAACGCATGTGGCCTGTCGGCCCCGACCGAGGTGTACATCATGCAGCGGATGTTTCCCGACGGTGACTGGAACTCATAGCTCGCGTCGGCATGCGCCGTGCCCGGCACGGCGATCGTCGTCGCGACAGCGGCAAGCGCCAGCGAGGTGAACCTCTTCATACGGCCACTCCTGTCGTCGGGCTCGGCCAGTCAATGTGGTCCGGCTCGCTACCGATCCCAACATCTACGCGACGCGTGCGGCGTTTCTGCGCGATTGCGCCGATGTAGTGAGCGGCACGAGCGACGATCCTGGCTAACATGAGCCAAAACGTGGAGCTGACCTGGAACGATTTGGGCATGACCGAGTTGCTGCCGACCGGCACGGTGACGCTGCTGCTTGCCGACGTGGAAGGCTCCACCCGGTTGTGGGAAACCCAGCCCGAGCAGATGACCGCCGCGCTGGCACAGCTCAACCGCACCGTCAACCAGACCATCGCCGCCCACGACGGGGTGCGCCCGCTCGAACAGGGCGAAGGCGACAGCTTCGTGGCCGCGTTCTCCCGCGCCTCCGACGCGGTGGCCTGCGCGCTGGCGATACAGCTGGCTCCGCTCGCCCCGATCCGGGTACGCATCGGCATCCACACCGGCGAGATCCAGCTGCGCGACGACGCCAACTACGCCGGTCCCACCATCAACCGCACCGCCCGGCTACGCGACCTCGCCCACGGCGGCCAGACCGTGTTGTCGGGCGTGACCGAGTCGCTGGTGATGGACCGCCTGCCCGACGGCGTGTGGTTCACCGATCTGGGCAGTTACCCGTTGCGCGGCGTGCCGCGCCCCGAACGCGTGGTGCAGCTGTGCCACCCCGACTTGCGCAACGAGTTCCCGCCGCTGCGGGTCCGCACCGCCGTTGCCGCGCACAATCTTCCGGCTCAACTGACGAGTTTCGTCGGGCGCGCTAACGAGATGGCGGAGCTGCGGCAGCTCGTGACGAGCAATCGGTTGGTTTCCCTGACCGGCGCCGGGGGCGCCGGCAAGACCCGACTCGCGGTCGAGGTCGCGGCGGGCCTGACCTCCGAATTCGGCGACGGGCTGTGGTACGTCGATCTGTCCCCCGTCACCAATCCGCTTCTCGCGCCGGTCACCGTGGCGCGCACGCTGGGACTTATCGACCAACCCGGATGCTCCCATACGGACCTGGTGGTGAGATTCATTGCGGACAAGCACATGCTGTTGGTTCTCGACAACTGTGAGCACCTGCTCGATGCCTGCGGGAACCTGGTCGCCGAGTTGTTGACGGCCTGCCCGCAGCTGACCATTCTGACCACCAGCCGTGAACCACTAAGCGTGCCCGGCGAGCTTGGTTGGCGAGTGCCCTCACTCGGCATCGCCGACGGGGCCGTCGAGTTGTTCGAAGACCGGGCACGGCGCGCGCGCCCGGATTTCGTTGTGGACGAACAGAATCGCCGCCTTGTCGAAGACATCTGTACCCGCCTCGACGGCATGCCGTTGGCGATCGAGTTGGCCGCGGCTCGGATGAGGGCGCTGTCGTTGCAGCAGATCGCCGACAGCCTGCACGACCGGTTCCGGCTGCTGACCGGCGGCGCGCGCACGGCCGTGCGCCGACAGCAGACCCTGCGCGCATCGGTCGACTGGTCCCATGCGCTGCTCACCGAACCCGAGCAGGTGTTGTTTCGCCGGCTGGCGGCCTTCGCCGGCGGATTCGACCTCGACGCCTCCGCGGCCGTCGGGGCGGGCAACGAAGTCGAAAGTTATCAATTGCTTGACCAACTCAGCCTGCTGGTCGACAAATCACTGGTCGTCGCCGATGACACCGGCGACGGAATGCGATACCGGTTGCTGGAGACGGTGCGTCAGTACGCGCAGGAAAAACTCGGCGAATCCGGCGAGGCCGACCGGGTGCGCACCCGGCACCGTGACTACTACGCGCAGACCGCAGCCGCGAAGGAGGCGCGAGGCCACTCCTACGATGAGCAGCTGTTGTCTTGGGCGGAGATCGAAATCGACAATTTGCGAGCCGCTTTCGCGTGGAGTCGGGAGAACGGGGAGCTGGAGACGGCGCTGCAACTCCTAGTGTCGTTGCGGCCGTTATGGTTACGCGGCGGCCGCGCTCAGGAGGCGCTACTCGGGTTGTCCGCAATCCTGGCCGAGGATCACTCGCAACTGCCACCCGCGGTGTGGGCGGGCGCGGTGGCGCGTTACGCCATTCTGGCTGCGTGGGTCGGATTTCCAATGGAGTTGAGCCGGGCACAGGAGGCGCTGGCGGTCGCGCGCGACATCGGCGATCCCGCACTGCT
This sequence comes from Mycobacterium sp. Z3061, assembly GCF_031583025.1. Lineage (NCBI taxonomy): Bacteria > Bacillati > Actinomycetota > Actinomycetes > Mycobacteriales > Mycobacteriaceae > Mycobacterium > Mycobacterium pumcae. The sequence goes on from NZ_CP134062.1 coordinate 4,157,339, forward strand.
CAGGAAGGCCCTGCACGGCTGCGGAATGATCGCGCTCTATGCGGCGGGCGCGGCCGAGCCCTACCTCACCGAAGCGGTCGAGTTGGCCCGCGCAGCCGACGATCAGTGGAGTCTGTGCGAAATCTACAGCGCCCAGGGGGTCGCCGCTGTGATGGCCGGGCAACCGGGTCTGGCGATCCCGGCCAACGAACAAGCACGTCAACTCGCCGATGCGATCGGCGACAAGTTCTTCTCACAGAACTGCCGTGCGTGGCAGTCCGTCGCCTTGACACTGCACGGCGACCCCGCCCGCGGCATCGAGATTTCCGAGTCCATGACCCGCGAAGCCGAGGCCGCCGGAGACCCGATTACGACGGCTTTCGGCTATGTCACCCTCGGTCAGGCGCTGGCCTACCACGGCCGGCCGGAAGCGTCTCACGCGGCGGCGCAGGCTGCGCTGGACACAGCCGACGCGATGGGTGCCGATTTCGACGACGCGATGTATGCGGTATTGGCCTCTGCCGCCCTCGCGGCCGGCGACGCCGCGGCGGCCCGGGCTGCGGCCGAAATGGCCTATCGACAGAGCAATCCCATGCGCGAATTGTTCACCAAATGCATCACACCGATGGCTGAAGCGTTGCAAGCCTGCGGGGATCTGCAGGCCGCCCGGCGCTCAGCGGACGAAACTCTGGCGGTGGTGCCGGGCTGCTATCGCATGCTGGCTCTGTTGGCACGAGCCAATATTGCTCTGGCACAAGGTGAACCAGAACAGGCCGAACGCGACGCCCAGGAAGCCCTGACCGTTGCCGCGAATACCCAGGCCTTCATACGGGTGGACGACATTCTGGAGTGCCTCGCCATCCTTGCGGCCGCCGAAGCAAATCACGCGTACGCGGTACGCCTGTTGGGTGCCGCCGACGCGCAGCGGCGACGCATCGGGCACCCACGCTTTCCCATGTACCAGGGCGACTTCGACACTGCGGTGGCCTCGGCCCGGGAGGCTCTGCCACCCGACGATTTTGAAACCTGGTGGGCGGAGGGCGCCGCGCTGTCCCTCGACGAGGCGACCGCGTACGCGCAACGCGGACGCGGCGAACGCAAGCGTCCGTCGAGCGGCTGGGGCTCGTTGACACCGATGGAGCTTGACGTGGTGCGCCTGGTTCAGGAAGGGCTGGGCAACAGGGACATTGGTTCGCGGCTGTTCATCTCACCGCGGACGGTGCAGACGCACCTGACGCACGTGTACGCCAAGCTCGGGGTGACGTCGCGTGTCCAACTCGCCCAGCAAGCGGGTCGCTAACCAGCGCGAGCAGACGTGAAATCACCGTGGAGCGTCCGTTCCAGGATGATTTTGCGTCTGTTCGCCCAGCCAGGCCGCGCCGAAGGTGCTATGACCACACCATGCGAATCCTCATGCTCGCGCCTGTTGCGGCAGCTGCCGCCCTCGCGCTTCCGGCCACGGCGCACGCCGACCCACAGAACTTCCGCACCCCGTCGGGCAACATCGTCTGCACACTGGACAGCTCCGGCGCGGCGTGCGATATCAACGAGTACACCTACACCCCGCCGCCACCGCCGGAGTGCGCCCAGCACATCGCGTGGGGCAACCGCTTCGTTCTCGACGTAGGCAAGCCCGCTGCGATTCATTGCCACGGCGACACGTTGGCCGTACCGGGCGAACGGACCCTGAACTACGGCCAGACCGCGTCAGCCGGAACCCTCAGCTGCATCAGCCAGGAGTCCGGCGTGAAGTGCACTGACAGCAGCAGCGGGCACTTCTTCGAGGTCTCCCGAGACGCCTTCAAGCTCGGCTGACCCTCGCGAGCAGACACTAACTCGCACAATTTTGCGCCTCAGTGTGCGAGTTTGTGTCTGTTCGCGGGTCGACGGTCACAGGTCGAGGTGCAGCCGGAGCGCATCGTCGAGTTGCGAAAGCTCGGTCGCGGAGATGCGGCCGAGCCGACGCCGGAACCGTTCGGCCGCAACGGATCTGATCTGCTCGGCCTGGGCCTTGGAATCGACCGCCAAACCCGTTGCGCCGGCGGTCAGCAGGACCTGGAACGGATAGGCGGTGGCGACATTGCTCGTCACCGGCACGACCGTCACAACCCCACGCCCCAGTCGGGATGCGGTCGCATTGGCCCGATCATTGCTGACGATGACTGCCGGACGAACCTTGTTCGCCTCGCTGCCGCGAACTGGGTTGAAGTCGACCTGCCAAACCTCACCGCGCAGCATCGCCCAGCCCGTCCCCGGTGGCGTCATCCCAGAGCTTGCTGTCGCCCGCCGACCACTCCGCCCAGGCTTTGCCGTAGTCCTCTTCGAGCGACGGGTGGCGCAGCATGCGAATCGCCCGCTGAACCGCGGCTGATCGCGAAGGCAACCCCGTGCGTTGCATGTACTCGTCCAACACGCGGACATCGTCCTCGGACAGGCTGACACTCAACTTCATCCGACAATGCTACCCGGGTACTACCGGGGTAGGAATACACATGAGCCAGCTACCGGACCCAAGATCCCGCGCGGTTTGCCAAAATGGTTAACGGACGGCAAACGCGCAGCTAACCTGGCGCGACGGCGGGCCCAGTGAAATGCTGTGACTGGTCACAGGTGCTCGCGTTACAGTCGGGCCAGCGGTGACGGTTGTGGGAGGCGTTGTTGCAGGAGACTTCGTTCGGTAAATACCGGCTCATCGAGTTGATGGGCCGGGGCGGCATGGGCGAAGTATGGCGCGCCTATGACGCCGACACCGACCGTGTCGTCGCGCTGAAGATCCTGCCCTCCGCCGTTTCCAACGACGAGGTGTTCCAGCAACGTTTCCGGCGCGAGGCACACGCCACCGCGCGGCTCAACAGCCCCCATCTGATCCCCATCCACACCTACGGCGAGATCAACGGCCGGTTGTTCGTGGACATGCGACTGATCGAGGGCTATGACCTGCAGGCGGTCCTGAACCAGGGACCGCTGTCGCCGGCCCGAGCGGTAGCCATCATCGACCAGGTCGCCAAGGGCCTGCATGCCGCGCACCGGGAGCGCCTCCTGCATCGCGACGTCAAGCCGTCGAACGTCCTGCTCGACCATGACGACTTCGCGTACCTGATCGACTTCGGCATCGCCCGCGCCGCGGACGACCTGTCGCTGACGGCGACCGGGAACTTCATCGGGACCTACCACTACATGGCCCCGGAACGGTTCACCGCGGAAACGGTGGACTCCCGCTCGGACATCTACTCGCTGGCTTGCGTGCTCTACGAGTGCCTGACGGCGCAGTCGCCGTTTCCCGGTGACACGCTGCAGGAGCAGATCACCGGCCACCGCATGGCACCGCCGCCGCGAGCGTCCAACACCAATCCGGACATTCCGGCGAGCCTGGACATGGTCATCGCGCGCGGCATGGCCAAAAACCCGGGCGACAGATACGACACGGCTATCGAACTCGCGCGCGACGCCCACAGCGCGCTCACCGCGACGACGGTGACTCCGACCATCAGGATGCAGCCGGCCCCTGCCGCCTACACCAATCCGCTGCCCCGCCCCGACACCAATTGGCGCCAACCCCCGCAGCCGCCTCCGCCGCCGCGGCAGCCGCCGCCCCCGCAACCACCGCCGCAACAACAACGGCCGACGCCGCCCCCGCCGCCCCCGCAGAACGTGCATCCGACGATGGCGCGGCCGGTCGTCGTCCCCCAGCCGGAACCGGTTATTCCACGGCCGGCCGCGGTGCCGCCAGCGCCGGCCCGTCCGTGGTGGCGCCGGAAGGCCGTCGCCGTGGGTGCCGTGCTCGCGGTGATCATGACCGTGGTTGCCGTTGTGCTGCTGGGCAACTCGGGGTCGAAGAGCGACTACGAACAAGTCACACTGCCGTTTTCCGGTCTGCGTGACCCGCAAGGTTTGTCGGTGGACATCGGCGGGACGGTGTATGTCGCTGACACCGAACACAATCGAATCCTGGCGCTGTTCGCCGGCGCCACCGAGCCCCACACGCTGCCGTTCGACGGCCTGAATCTGCCGACCGGCGTGACCGCCGACAACACCGGCACCGTCTACGTCAACGACGCCGGCAACAAGCGGGTGCTGGTGCTGCGGCCGGGTTCGCAAACCCAAGAGGTACTGCCGTTTACCGACCTGGTCAATCCCACCGGGCTGACGGTGGACAGCAGCCGCACGGTCTACGTCGCCGACACCGGCAGGAACCACGTGGTGGCGCTGCCCGCGGGTTCGACCACCATCAGCGAGGTGCCGTTCACCGGCCTGAACAATCCGACGGGCCTGGTGGTCACCGGCAACGGCACCGTGTACGTGGCCGACGGCGGCAACAACCGGGTGCTGATTCTGCCGGTGGAGACGAAAAAGCAAGCGGAACTTCCTTTTTCGGGCTTGAAACAACCCGGTGGCCTGACACTCGACTCTAAAGGCAACGTCTTCCTGAACGACACAGGGCACAACCGCACGCTGAAACTCGCGGTGGGATCCTCGACTCAGGAGGAGTTGCCCTTCACCGGCCTCGACTATCCGTGGGGCTTGTCGGTCGACAACAGCGGCACCGTGTACGTCGGTGGGCGCAACGACAAGATTGTGGCGTTGCGGCACAAATAAACTGGCTCAGCCGCCCAGGTAACAACCTGGACCGTCATGACCCTCCCTTCGACAGGGCCGCAGCTGTCAACTCGCCTTGCGCGCCAGCTTGTTGCCGAACCCGGAGATCATCTGGCTGGGACGTTGCTGCTCGCCCTGCTGCGCACCCAGAAGGAGGATCGTCCCGGTAAGGACCGGCAGCGCCCACTGCAGGTACCGGAGTTGCTTTTGGGCGGTCGCGGCTTGGTCCGGGGTTGACGACGACGGCTCGGTTGCCCCCTCCGCGGGATGCCCGTCTCCCTGAGCGGCTTTGGCGCCGAGCGCGCCACTGTAGGCGGTGGCACCGAGGGCGGCTCCGGTGACGGCAAGCTTCGCGGCGGTGTTGGACGTGACGCCACTCTGGTACCTGGCGCGCTTGCGGTTGTTGTAGAGGATCGCTCCGCCGCCGAGGAGATGAGCGCCGATGGCGGCGGCGTTGACCGGCGCCCACTTCGCCCAGCCGGTGGCCGAGACCCGGGCGCGGTCCTGGGGGTCGCGAACGGCAGCACTTGCGCCGTTGAGTCCGATCGCTCCCATGAGTGATCCGCCGAACCAGGCGGCCGCGCCGAGGTCGTGAAGCGAGCGAATGACGGTGCTGCGTGATGGCATGGAAAGTCCTTCCGATTGAGGGCGGGACGCGTTTGAGGGGCGCCCGCTTCCCTTGGGGTTCACAGTTCTGTTGCTTTGAAACCCAACCGTTCTCGTGGATTGGCCGACTTCGCGCCGCGTATCGCTAGTTCGTTTAGCGGAATGATTCGGAGCCGGCATTGGCGGGCGGTTCGGCGGCCGTGACCCCGGCGGGATGACAAGTGGACTGGGACGTTCTCATGACGGGCCCGATCCATTCCCCGAAAACGCCCGCCTCTTGTCGGACCTCCATCGCATACTGACGACAGGGAGGAAGGCAGGGTTGCCATGAAGTCACTGGTCGGTGAAACCTTTGGCAAATACGAAGTCAGCCGGCTGCTCGGCAAGGGCGGCATGGGCGAGGTGTACGAGGCGTTCGACACCGACAAGCGTCGCGCGGTCGCGTTGAAGGTGCTTCCCGACGAGTACGCCGACGACCAGACTTTCCGGGAGCGGTTTCTGCGCGAGTCCCACGCGGCGGCGATTCTGCAAGAGCCGCATGTGATTCCGATCCACGACTGGGGCGAGATCGACCACACGCTGTATATCGATATGCGGCTGGTGCGCGGCGAGACGCTGCACGACATTCTGGCCAAGCGGGCGCTGGCGCCCGAGCGGGCCGTCGAGATCGTCGGTCAGGTCGCCGCGGCCCTGGACGCGGCGCACGCCAACGGGCTGATCCACCGCGACGTCAAGCCACAGAACATCATCATCACGCCCGACGATTTCGCATACCTCGTCGACTTCGGCATCGCCGAGGCTCGGGGCGAAGCGCATCTGACCATGGCGGGTTACGCCGTGGGCAGCTTTGCCTACATGGCGCCGGAGCGGCTCGACAGCGATGCGCCGGCGACGTCCGCGGTCGATGTGTACGCGCTGGCGTGCGTGCTGTACGAGGCGCTGACCGGTCGACGGCCCTACGTCGGTGACACCCAGCAGATCATTGCGGCTCACCTGACGGCCCCGCCGCCGCGGCCCAGTGTCGCTCGCGCGGGCGTTCCGTCGGCCCTCGATCAGGTCATCGCCCGGGGAATGGCCAAGCATCCCGACGACCGGTACGGCAGCGCCGGTGCCCTGGCGCGCGCGGCCAAACGTGCGCTGGCTCAATCGGCTTCGGCTTCCGCCGATACGGAGTACGGGCCGCAATACCGGCCGCCCCCTCAGTACTTCCCCTCTCCCCCAACGGTTCCCCCGAGTCAGCAGCGGGATGACTCGCGACGCTACCTGGTGCCGACGCTGGTCGCGGTGGCGGCCGCGCTGGTCGTCGTCGCAGTTGTCCTGGTGGTCGTTGTCGTCGGGAACCAGAAGTCCGGGCCGGACACTCCGACGGTTGCCTATCCCACGTCGGGACGACCCACGTACCAGCCGTCGTACGAGACCAGCGCCGAGCCGACGTACCAGACGACGACGCCGTCGACGACACGGCCCGCGGCGCTACCGACGACGACGGCATCCACCGCCCCGGACGCCGAGCAGCAGTTGCGGCAGTACGTAAACCTCGACCGCTCCGTCGTCGCGACGGAGGCCGCCGACAAGTGGGTTCCGCAGCTCAGCTCCAAGCGCCCCGGTATCCGCGACAACGGGGTGGTCTGGGATAACGCGATGGCGCTGCAGGAGCACCTGCAGTTCCGCAAGCTGTACAACGCCAAGCTGCTGTGGTCGGGTGACTGGTCGACGTTCTCCGAGCCGAACTTCTGGGTGACGATCGCGGGGATCACGTTCGCCGACGCCAGGGGCGCGCTGATGTGGTGCAGCAGTAAAGGTTTCGACCGGGATCACTGCATCGCGAAGATCGTGAGCACGACGCATCCGGTGGCAGGGAGTACGGCGTACAACTGACCCGCGCCTACGTGCGCTTGACCCTGCTGATCACGATGTCATGGCTCGAGCAGAGCCGGCACGTCAGCGGCCGGATCCGCAATCGTAGCTTCGACATCCGTAATGCCTTGCTGCAGAACGGGTATCGGCAGCCACACGACAGCGTGATCCACCAGTCCGCCGCATGATCCGCCTCGTCGCAGAACTTCCGGCAGATGCATGGAATCTCGGTATCGAAATCCAGCGCGGAGAGGACATCCATCTCCGGCAGCAGTAGGCACTCCCCGACCATCACGGACAGAAGGGTAAACCTGTAGTTGAGACTTTTCGGTTAGGCGCGCGCGGCGGCGGCACGAGCCCTTCAATGGTGGTTCACAATCGTCCCCTTCTGAAATACATTTAGCCGTTCGATTCGTCCCGTCGATGGGAGCCGCTGATGTCGACGTTTCTGATCGCAGCACCGGAAGCTCTGGCCGCCGCGTCGGCCGATGTGAGCGGGATCGGGGAGGCGATTAGGAAGGCGACGGCGTCGTGGGCGCCGGCGACAACCACGGTTGCGGCGGCGGCCGCCGACGAGGTGTCGGCGGCGATCGCCCGATTGTTCGGCAGCTATGCGCAGGGCTTTGTGGCCTTGGACCTGCAGGCGGCAGCCTTCGAGCAGCAATTGGCGCAGGCGTTGGGCACCAGCGCGAACGCTTATGCCGGCGCCGAGGCGGTGAATCTGTCGGTGCTGCAGGCGGTGAATCTGGAAGGGCTGCTGCGCCCGATCAACGGTCCCGTCCTGGCGTTGACCGGTCGGCCGCTGATCGGCAACGGCGCCAACGGTGCCCCCGGAACCGGGGCCGCCGGCGGGGCCGGCGGCTGGTTGCTCGGCGACGGCGGGGCCGGCGGGTCGGGTGCGGCGGGTTCGGCCGGTGGGGCCGGTGGTGCGGCGGGGCTGATCGGCAACGGCGGGGCAGGCGGCGCCGGCGGCACCGGCGGTGGGACCGGCGGCGCGGGTGGCGCCGGTGGCTGGCTGCTGGGCACCGGCGGGCCGGGTGGTACCGGAGGGTACATCTTCAGCGGGGTCGCCGGCACCGGCGGAGTCGGTGGGGCCGGCGGGCTCTTCGGCGCGGGTGGGGCAGGCGGAACCGGTGGTTTCGCTAACGCCGGAACCGGCGGGAGCGGCGGGACGGGCGGGGCAGGTGGGCTACTGGGTGGCCTGGTCGGCGCCGGCGGAGGGGTCGGTGGAATCGGTGGCCCCGGAGATGTCGGCGGGGTGGGCGGGACCGGCGGGGCCGGGGGCCGCTGCTCGGTGCGGGCGGCGCCGGTGGCACTGGCGGCTTGGGCATCACCGACACCGGCGGTGCGGGTGGGACGGGCGGAGCCGGCGGTCCGCTGTTCGGCAACGGCGGCGCCGGGGGCGCCGGGGAAGTAGCTTTCTGGGCCACGGCAGCGCCGGCGGAACCGGCGGACATGCCGGTGCGCTGGGGTCAGGCGGGGCCGGCGGTGCCGGCGGGGCCGCGTTCGGAGCGGGCGACGGCGGTCCGGGTGGGGCCGGCGGGAGTGCCGGTCTGGTCGGGTTCGGCGGCGCCGGCGGGATCGGCGGGTCCGCCACCGCCGGAGCCGGCGGAGACGGTGGCGCCGGCGGGGCCGCAGCGCTGGTCTTCGGCAACGGCGGGGCCGGCGGCGCCGGGGCCCAGGGCGCCCCGACGTTTGGTGGTGGCACCGGTGGGGCCGGTGGCAAGGCGGTGCTCCTGGGCCTGGGCGGGAACGGCGGAGTCGGCGGGCTGGGCACCCCGCCGGCGCCAACGGCGTGGGCGGACCCAACGGCCTGCTGTTCCCGGCGGCCGCGCTCGACGTGATCAACGCCCCCAGTGTGGCTCTCACCGGACGGCCGCTGATCGGCAACGGAGCCTCCGGAGCCGCAGGCAGCGGGGCTGCCGGCGGCGCGGGCGGGTGGCTGCTCGGCGACGGCGGAGTCGGCGGGTCCGGCGCCAACGGCATCCCGGGCGGGCCGGGCGGGGCCGCCGGGCTGTTGGGCAGCGGGGGAACCGGCGGAGCCGGCGGGTGGGGCGCGACCGGTGTCGGGCGCGCCGGCGGCCAAGGCGGCAACGGCGGCCTCTTCTTCGGCAACGGCGGCGGCGGTGGGGCCGGCGGGACCGGGACGCCCACCGGGGTCGACGCCAACGGCGGGGGCGGTGGAGCCGGCGGGACCGGCGGGTTGTTCGGCGGGGGTGGTGGTGGCGGCACCGGCGGCATGGCCGGTCAATTGGCCGCAGGGGTCCTGGCAGGGTCGGGGGCGCCGGCGGAGCCGGTGGCGCGTTGAGCGGGTTGGTCGGCGCCGTCGGCGGAGGCGGCGGAGTCGGCGGAGTCGGTCAGAGCGGAGGTGCCGGCGGGGCCGGCGGCCCGGCCGGGATCAGCGGATCGCTGTTCGGCGGCGGGGCCGGGACGGTCGGCGGCTCCCTGATCGGTGCCGGTGGGGTGGGCGGTGACGGCGGTGCCGGCGCGGCCGGCGATGGTGGGCCCGGTGGGCCGGGCGGGGCCGGCGGTCAGTTCGCCGGCAGCGGCGGCTCCGGTGGCGCGGGCGGAACGGCCGTCACCGGCAGCGGCGGCCTGGGCGGCCCGGGCGGTGCCTACACGCCGCTCTTCCGATCTGCGTCGGCGGGCCCGCCGAAGGCCGAGGTGGCCAAGGTGGCGCCGGCGGAGCCGCGGGCCTGTTCGGTGACGGCGGGGTGGGAGGAACCGGCGGATTCTCTGCTGTCATCGCCATCAGCGGGAACGGGGGCGAGGGCGGTACCGGCGGATCTCTGCTGGGCAATGGCGGTTCCGGCGGAGCCGGCGCCCAGACGGAATTCGGGTTCGGCGGCAGCGGCGGCACCGGCGGCAACGCGGTACTGATCGGCAACGGCGGCAACGGCGGCAACGGCGGTGACGGAGTGCCGCCGGCCGTGGTCGGCAGCCCCGGCACCATCGGCACGGGCGGCTGGCTGCTGGGCCACAACGGGATCCCCGGCCTGCCCATGAGCCCCAACCTGCTCGTCAATCCCAGCTTCGAAATCGCCACCCCCTCCCCCTCAGGCTTCAGCTCGGTGACGATTCCAGGGTGGTCCGTCAGCGGCACCCCGACCATCATCAGCTACGGCACGGGGCGCGCTTACCCCTCGCCGTTCTCATTCCCCTTGCCCGATCTCCCCAGCTTCCTGGGCTTCCCGGGCACCGCGCCGCCGGGTGCGGGCAACAATTTCGCCGGCGGCGGACCGGTGAGCTCGGGCTCCATAAGTCAAACCGTCGACCTGACCGCCGCGGCCGCCAAGATCAACACGGGCACCACCCCGTACACGTTGAGCGGACTGCTGGGTGGCTACCTGCTGGACCCCTCCGCGGCGTCACTGAAAGTCACCTTCCTCAATGCCAACGGCGCGGTTCTGGGCACCGGCGCAACCGGCGAGGTCGCATTGTTGGATCGGTTGGGCGGCACCGGTTTCCAGGCCCGCGACGTGTCCGGGACCATCCCGGTCGGCACCACCTCCGCGGTCGTGACGGCGACCCTCGCCGACCGCAACCCGATCCTGAGCAACTACAACAACGCCTACGTCGACAACCTGTCGTTCACCGTCGGCGACCCCAGCCTGACCGCGCCGGTGCTCACCGTCCCGACGTCGAACGTCGGCCAACTCGACCACGTGTTCCTGTTCTACATGGAGAACAAGGGCGCGGCCGACATCCTCGGCAGCGTCAACGCCCCCTACCTCAACAGCCTGATCAACACCTACGGCTACGCCAACAACTACTACGCCCTGGGCCACCCCAGCGAGCCAAACTACTTGCGGATCCTGCTCGGAACCGATCTGGGGATCGACTACAACCCGACCGCCAACACCGTCACCGCACCCAACCTCGTCGACAAGATGGACAACGCGGGCATATCGTGGGCCGGCTACACGCCCAACATGCCCTACCCGGGCGCCATCGTCTCATCGGGTGACTACAGCGTCGACCAATTGCCGTTCCCCCGGCTGACCAACGTCTACAACGCCAGCCCCGCTTACCTGGCGCAGCACCTGCTGCCGATAACACAACTGCACGACGATCTGCTGAACCCGCTCACCGCACCGAGATTCGCATGGCTGTGCGGGTCCGAGGAGACCAACATGGAGGGTCCGGTGAGTTCTCCTGCTGACATTGCCAATTGGCTTGCCAGCCAACTCACGAACCACCAGTACAACGTCGCGGCCGGCGACCAGTATCTGCAACAGAACGTGTCGACCATCATGAACTCGCCGACCTGGAACAGCGGCTCCAAGGACGTCATCATCATCACCTTCGACGAGGACTTCAACAACTTGTCGACCGGAAATGGCAACCAGGGCAACCACATTCCGATGGTCGTCATCCCGAATCAGGCCGCCGTGACCTCCGGGGGGATGCTGTCCGGACACTTCGTGACCAACAGCTACTACAACCACTACAGCCTGATGTCCACGATCGAGTACGCGCTGAGTCCCACGGCGGGAACTCCCCTTGCCACGCTCACCAACAACGACCTGTACGCGACGCCGATGAACGACTTCTGGTCATAGCGGCCCTCTCGTAAGCTGTTCTCCGACAGGCACTTTGAATCCATAGCGGTTCGGCCGACGGAGCGACCGCTCCACAGGCGCGGCCGCGGCGGGCTTTCGGTGCCGCGGCACAAAGATCCCCGACACCGCGACATGTCTGTTCACATTTGAAGACCGTGTGAATAGAGTTAGCCGAACGAGTCGCCCCGTGGATCAAGGGAGCCGCAGATGCCGACCTTCGTGATAGCAGCCCCCGAGGCTTTGGCCACAGCGTCAGCAGATCTCAGCGGAATCGCGGAGGCGATCAAGCGGGCCACGGCGTCGGCGGCACCGCCGACCACCGGGATCGTGGCGGCGGCCGCCGATGAGGTGTCCGCGGCGATCGCCCGGTTGTTCGGCGGCTACGCCCAGTCGTATCAGTCGTTGGGCGCTCAGGTCGCGGCGTACCAGGTGCAGTTCGAGCAGGCGTTGCTTGCGAGCGCGGGCACGTACGCGTCTGCCGAGGCAGCAAATGGATTGTCGCTGCAGGCTTTTGAGCAGACTGTCGGTCAGACGCTGCTCGAAGTGGTGGACACGGTGAATGTGCCGGTGATGGCGTTGACCGGGCGCCCGCTGATCGGCAACGGCGCCAACGGTGCTCCCGGGACAGGCGCGAACGGCGCGCCCGGCGGGTGGTTGATCGGTGACGGCGGGGCCGGCGGGTCCGGTGCGGCCGGTCCTCCGTTCGGTTACGGCGGCGGGGCCGGCGGGGACGCGGGGTTGATCGGCACCGGAGGGGCAGGCGGGGCGGGAGGGATCGGCGGGGCCGGCGGTCCGGGCGGGCGCGGTGGGTGGCTGTTGGGCACCGGCGGCATCGGACGGCGCCGGCGGGTTCGCGGCGACCGGGGCCGCCGGGGCCGGCGGGGCAGGCGGAACGGGCGGGTTGTTCGGTGGCGGCGGCGCCGGTGGGCCCGGCGGGTTCGCGGCGACCGGTGCGGGCGGGGTCGGCGGGGCGGGCGGATCAGGAGGCCTGCTCAGTGGGCTGGTCGGTGCCGGCGGCGGGGTCGGCGGCGCTGGCGGGGTCGGTGACACCGGAGGCACGGGTGGCGCCGGTGGAGCCGGTGGCCTGTTGTTCGGTGGCGGCGGCAGTGGCGGCACCGGAGGATTGGGGGCCCCGGCGGTGGCGGCACCGGAGGGGCCGGCGGCGCTGCCGGTCCGCTGTTCGGAAACGGCGGCGCCGGCGGAACCGGTGGCAGCAGCTTCAGCGGTCACGGCGGAACCGGCGGGACCGGCGGGCACGCGGGCTGGCTGCTGGGCTCGGGCGGCGAGGGCGGGGCGGGCGGCAGCAACTCCGGCGCCGGCGCCGGCGGCCACGGTGGGGCCGGTGGTGACGCGGGACTGTTCGGTTTCGGTGGCGCCGGTGGGGTCGGCGGGTTCGCCCCGGCGGGAGCCGGCGGGGCCGGCGGAAACGGCGGCGCGGGTGCCCTGGTGTTCGGCAGCGGCGGAGCCGGCGGTGCCGGCGCCCAGGGCGCCCCGACCTACGCCGGCGGAGCCGGTGGCGCGGGCGGCAAGGCCACGCTGCTCGGACTCGGCGGGACCGGTGGGGTCGGCGGACAGGGCACCCCGTCCGGTGCCAACGGTGTGACCGGCGACAACGGGCTGTTGCTGCCGGCGGCGGCGCTGAACGTGATCAACGCGCCCAGTGTGTTGCTGACCGGACGCCCGCTGATCGGCAACGGCGCCCCGGGCGCGGCCGGCAGCGGGGCCGCCGGAGGCCCGGGCGGCTGGCTGCTCGGTGACGGCGACGCTCTTCCGATCTGGCGGGTCCGGCGCCAACGGTGTGCCGGGTGGACCCGGCGGGGCCGCCGGGCTGTTGGGCAGTGGCGGCACCGGCGGTGCCGGCGGGCTCGGGGCTGCTGGTGTCGGCCGGTCGGGCGGTCAGGGCGGTAACGGCGGCTTGTTCTTCGGCAACGCCGGGGGCGGCGGAGCGGGCGCGGCCGGCTCCGACGGCAACGGCGGCGGTGGCGGAGCCGGGGGAACCGGCGGGATCTTCGGTTCCGGTGGTTCCGGCGGGACCGGCGGGATGGCCAACTTCGCGATCCCCGGTGTGTCCGGCGGCGCCGGAGGGTCCGGCGGCGCCAGTGGGGCGCTGAGTGGGCTGGTCGGTGCCGGCGGCGGTACCGGTGGGGTCGGCGGCGCCGGGTTCACCGGAGGTGCGGGCGGAACAGGCGGGGCAGCCGGCATCGCCGGTTCACTCTTCGGCGGCGGTGCCGGCACCCTTGGCGGCTCCGTGGTCGGTGCCGGCGGGGCCGGCGGCGACGGCGGCGCCAGTTTGGGCGGCACTGGCGGGCAGGGCGGAAGCGGCGGCGCGGGTGGACAATTCGCGGGCGCCGGCGGCTCCGGTGGGGCTGGCGGTTCGGTGCTGGCCCCCCTAGTCGGTAGCGGCGGTGGGGGTCTCGGCGGCGGCGGAGGAACCGCCGGCTTGCTGGGTTCCGGCGGCTCCGGCGGCACCGGCGGCGCGGCGGGAGTGTCGCTCGTCACGCAGGTCCCCGGCGGTCAGGGCGGCCTCGGCGGCAACGCGGGCTTGCTGGGCTCCGGCGGTGCCGGTGGGACAGGCGGCTACTCCGATTCGGGTATCGGCGGGGCAGGCGGCCGCGGCGGGGCAGGCGGCGCGGTGTTGGGCAACGGCGGCGCCGGCGGTACCGGCGCCGAAGCTGCCCCGGGCTCCTTCAGCGGAGACGGCGGCGTCGGCGGCAGCGCCCAATTGATCGGTACCGGCGGCAACGGCGGAAACGCCGGCAACGCCGCGATGTTGAATCTACTGGGCGGGCCGGGCACCGTCGGCAGCGGCGGGCTTCTGTTGGGCGTCAACGGAATTCCCGGGTTGCCGATGAGCCCGAACCTGTTGGTCAACGGGAACTTCGAGATCGCGACCCCGTCACCGTCGGGCACCAGCTCGGTGACCTACCCAGGCTGGTCGGTGAGCGGCACCCCGACCATCATCGCCTACGGCACGCCGCGCGTCAGTTACGTGCTGGGAGTCTCGTTCCCCTTCCCGGATCTGCCGAGTTTCCTGGGCTTCCCCGGCACGGCGCCGCCGGGGGCCGGCGCCAATTTCGGCGGCGGCGGACCCGTGGCCACCTCCAGCATCAGCCAAAGAGTCGACCTCAGCGCCGCGACCGCCAAGATCAACACCGGCACAACGCCTTACACGCTCAGCGGTTTGCTCGGCGGCGCGCTCATCGACCCGTCCTCGACCGCCCTGCAGGTCACCTTCCTCAACTCGAGCGGAGCGGTACTGGGCACCGGTTCGACGACAACGGTCTCGGCGCTGGATCGTCTGGGGATCACCGGATTACAGCCACGATCGGTCTCCGGAACCATCCCGGTGGGCACCACGTCTGCGGTCGTCACCGCCACCTTCAATGACAGCAACCCCATCACGAACCACTACAACAACGCCTACGCGGACAACCTGTCCTTCACCGTCGGCGCTCCCGGCCTGGGCCCGGCGCCGCTGACGGTACCGACGTCCAACGTCGGCCAACTCGATCACGTGTTCCTGATCTACATGGAGAATCACGGCTTCACCGACATCGTCGGCAGTGTGAACGCCCCGTACATCAACAGTCTGCTCGGCACTTACGGGTCGGCCGACAACTACTACGCCAACAGCCACCCGAGTGCCCCCAACTACTTCCGGGTCCTCGGCGGCTCGGACTTCGGACTGACCTACAACCCCAACCCACCCTCCATCAACGCACCCAGCCTGATGCAGGAGATGGATGGCGCAGGCATCTCGTGGGCCAACTACGCGCAGAGCATGCCGTACCCCGGCGCGCTGGTGTCCTCGGGTGACTACAGCACGTTCCAGATTCCCGCCGCTCAGTACAGTTACGTCTTCAACAACACGGTGGCCTACCAGCAGCAGCATCTACTTCCGCTGACGCAGTTGAGTACCGATCTGCAGAACGCGAGCACCACCCCGCGGTTCAGCTGGATCGTCGCCAACAACGCCAATGACATGGAAGGGCCGGTTGATTCGCCGCTGGGCATCGTCAACTTCCTCGGCAGCCAGCTCACCAACCACCAGTACAACGTCGCCGCCGGCGACCAGTTCCTGCAACAGCAGGTCTCGCTCATTCAGAACTCCACCGCCTGGAACACCGCGGGTCAGCGCGACGCGATCATCATCACCTGGGACGAGGACTTCAACAACCTGGGACTGGGAATCGGCAACCAGGGCAACCACGTTCCCATGATCGTCATCCCCAACCAGGGCGCCATCACGTCGGGGATGCTGTCCGGGCAGTTCGTGACGCATGGCTACGGCGACCAGTACAGCTTGATGTCGACAATCGAGTATGCGCTGGGTCCGGCGCCGGGAGTTCCGTTGGCGCCGTTGACGATGAATGACAAGTATGCGACGCCGCTGAATGGGTTCTGGTCGTAGCGGGCGTTGAACCAGGAAGATGCGACCCGACCGGCACGCTCGGGACCGACCTGGCTCACCCCCAACGTACGGGTGCTCTCGGCGGTGTCGTTCCTGCAGGACAGCGCCAGTGAGCTGCTGTATCCGCTGCTGCCGATCTACCTCACGGCCGTGCTGGGTGCTCCCCCGTCCGTGGTGGGAGCCGTCGAGGGCGTGGCCGAGGGTGCGGCTTCACTTACGAAACTCGCGGCCGGCCCGCTGGGCGACAGGTTTGCGCGACGCCCACTGATCACCACCGGTTATGGGATGGCGGCGCTCGGCAAGGTGATCATCGCGGTGGCCGTGGCATGGCCGGGTGTGCTCGCGGGTCGCGTTGTGGATCGGCTCGGCAAGGGTATTCGCGGCGCACCGCGGGACGCGCTGTTGGTCGACCAGGTGGACGAGGCGTTGCGCGGCCGCGTGTTTGGTTTCCACCGTGCGATGGACACGTTGGGCGCCGTCGTCGGTCCGCTGCTGGGCCTGGCATGCTACGAGCTGCTCGACCACAAGATAAAGCCGCTGCTGTATGTCGCGATCGTGCCCGCCGTCCTGAGCGTGGCGCTCATGTTCCTGGTGCGGGAGCGCAGCCGTCCCGTTGCGCGAGCACAGCGGCAGTCCATGTGGGCCGGTGTGCGCACGCTGCCGCGGCCGTACTGGCGGGTGACCGCGCTACTGATCGCCTTCAGCGTGGTGAACTTCCCCGATGCCCTGCTGTTGTTGCGGCTCAACGAGATCGGCTTCTCGGTGGTGGAGGTGATCCTTGCCTACGTCGGCTACAACGCGGTCTACGCCCTCGCCAGCTACCCGGCCGGAGCGCTCGCCGACCGCATCGGCAGACCGGCTCTGTTCGGCTTCGGTCTGGCGTTCTTCGCCATCGGCTATGTCGGGCTGGGACTGACCACCGACACGGTGACGGCGTGGCTGCTGATCGGCGCCTACGGACTGTTCACCGGGTGCACCGACGGCGTGGGCAAAGCCTGGATCTCAGGGCTCGTCGACCAGGAGTACCAGGCCAGCGCGCAGGGCGTATTCCAGGGCGGCACCGGCCTGGGCGTCCTGGTGGCCGGTTTATGGGCGGGCTTCCTCTGGGGCTCGAACGGCCAACTGCCACTGCTGGTTTCAGGGACCATCGGCGGTCTGTTCGCGGTCGTGCTGCTCGGCGGGCGGCTGGTCCGTGCGTTCGGGCGCGGGTCTACCTGATTCAAGGAAGCGCGAACACCACGAGCATCCCCATCCCGAGAGGGCCAGCTATCCCAGCGGGGACCACGTGGCGGTGCCTTCGGTCGCCGGATTCGTTCGAGAGTCACTCCCCGAACAGTCGCCGCTGCGGGTCGTCTGCCAACTCATCGGCCCCTCGCTCATCGAAACCGTGCCATCGAATCTGAAGACATAGGTGACGGGTCCGGAACCCACGCCGACCTCCACACAGCCTGGAGCTGTGGTGTAGTGGGCCTGAGTTCTGATTTTCCGAGTGCCGGTCAGGGTCGAGCCGGACAGTTGCCCGTTGACCTGACCAGTCCGCGAATCCATCGTTGGAGGCAAAGGTGTCGGGGCGTCCGTGCACGTGACCTCGTCGCCGGTCTTCACACAATCCATGGCGACAGTCCCGTCGTACATGATTCCAAAGTGCTTGGGGAGCGCCTGGTTGCCGCCGCCGCTCTTTGACGTAGAGGTGGGAGGAACCGGAGTCCCGCCGCCGGTTGTGCCGGGGGTACCTTTCGGTGTTGAAGTGGAGGTGCTGCCGCCCTGGGGCGAACGTGAATCGGGGGGAGGAACCTGGGTTCCGCCCCGGCTGGCACCGCCGTGGATGCAGGCGTTGAAGATCTCCGTGCACCGGGCCACATCCTCGGCGGTGACAAATCTGCCGCCGAAGGTGGTTTGCCTCATGTCTGCGCTCATGCGTAGACACTCGCGGAGGTCGCCGCCACACGACGCGGACGGGGTTGCTCCGGCGATGCCGATGGGATGCAGGCACGAACCCGGTATAGGCAGCCCGAACGTTGGTAGGTAAAACCCCAGGGCCGCCACGGTGCCCAGTGCGAGCTTGGGGATCAGGCGTGTAATCATCTGCCGGCCTTAGCCTTTGGTGATGGTGTTGCCGGTGCCGAGGTCCTGGACGTTGGGGGCGCCGTCGCGGTAGGTGACGGTGTTGTTGAACCCCGCGACGATGATCTCGGTGTCCACCCTCTCGAAGCTGACCTTGTTCTCGTCGCCGCCGATGACCACCGAACCGCAGCGTCCCTTGACGGTCAGGGTGTTCTTGGATCCGCCGATGTTGAGCCCCTTGCCCTCAGCGCAATCCAGGGTGTCGGTCTTGCCGAATGTGCCGTCGTTGATGGTGTTGCCCATCTCGGCCACCGGCGGCTTGTCGACGGGCTGCTTCTTCGACCCGCAACCCGCGCTGCCCAGGGCGGCGATCACCACCATCGACCCAGCGACAATCCTGAAAGCATTTGTGCGCATAACCTTCTCGTTTCTCGCTGCTACCCGCTCGGCAACCTGCCACTTGGGCATTCGCCCAGTCATTCGAAGGCTCCCGTGCACTTGGCGACGTCGGCGGTGACGTACCCGGGCCCATACGTGCCGGTTTGCGCACTGTGCCGCAGGTACTTTCGTAGATTGCCACCGTGTGCCGGGGATGGTGCGGCGGCCGCCACGCCGTCACACCCGCCCGCCATGTGACATCGCGCCGCCGACAGTAGCGGGGCGACGATCGGTATCACGGTGCCTACCCCAGCCCGGACCACGAGGCCGTCACCTCATTCGGGGGAATCGTCTCTGAACTGCCACCTGAACAACTGCCGTGATTTGTCTTGTGCCACGGGAGTGGTCCACTGCGTATCGATACGGTTCCGCTGGAGTCGAAGACTAGCGTGATCGTTCCGCTGCCCTCTTCCGTATAGGAGCAACCTGGTTCACCCGAGTAATGGCCTTCGATGCGAAAAGTCTGTTGGCCAGTCATCGTCATACCCGAGAGGGTCCCGGTTATCGTGCCAGTCCACGAGTCCTGTCCCTCAGCAAGCCCGTTCGGGTTGAGAGACTTGCACGTGACCGCGTCACCGTTGATTCGGCAGTCGCCGATGAGTGCTCCTTGATAGTTCATCCCGAAGTGTTGCGGCAGGCCCCTTCTGCCGCCACCGCCACCGGTCGAAGTGGTGGATGGAATCGGGGTTCCGCCGGCGCCGGCCCCACCGTGGATGCAGCCGTTAAAGATCTCCGTGCACCGGGCCACATCCTCAGCGGTGACAAACCTGCCGCCGAAGGTGGTTTGCCTCATGTCTGCGCTCATGCGTAGACACTCGCGGAGGTCACTGCCACAGGTCGGTGAAGGCGCGGCGGTTGCAGTGGCCGCGGTGCTCCGGCAGGTCCGCGGCGAGCCGATCACCCCGAAGGCTGGGACGTAGAGGGCGAGAGCGGCTGCGCTGACGGCTGCCAGCCGAAGGGAAATTTTCGCCATGCCCGACCTCCTGTCCGACCCGCTGGAGTCGACCGCAACAGGGCCGCCGTTTTACGAGTGCGAGAATGCTAACCGGCTACCGGGCGGACAGGGGTAGAGCCTTAAGACCTCATCCGCGAGGCAAGAGCCGGTTGCGGCCGCGGAAGAAGCCGGGGGCGATCAGCCACCAGATGACCATCAGGATTACCCCGAGCACCAGCGCGCCGATACCCACCGCCGCGACCGCGCCGAACCCGAGGATCGTGACGTTGTTGCCGCCGTCGTCGGTCAACCAGCCGGGCCTCGCGTACTGGATGAGCCCGTAGCCGAAAACGATCAGTAAGGCCGAACCACCCAACAGCGGAACGACGCCACGAATCACGAAGTCCCGCAACGACCTGGTGAAGGCCTTGCGGTAGTACCACGCACACGCGAACCCGGTGAGCCCGTAGTAGAACGCGATCATCAAGCCGACCGATCCAATCAGCGCGGTGAGCAGGTTGGCACTGATGAGGGTGAACAGGACGTAGCAAGGGGCCGAAACCACACCGATCACGATGGTGGATGTGGTCGGTGTGAGGTAGCGCTGATGGATCTTCGCGAACGAGTCAGGCAGCGCGTGGAAAGCCGCCATCGACAGAGTGGTGCGCGCGGTCTGCAAGACCGTCGCCTGCGTCGAGGCGGCGGCAGACATCAGAATCGACGAAGCCAGTAATAGCAGTGCAATCTTGCCGAAGACGCTGTTGCCGAACAATTCCGGACCGATAGCTGCGAAGACGTCTTTGGAATTGTGCGGATTCCCCAACCCGATTCCCGTCGTGCCGACACCGGCGAACGCGACGGCCGAGACGGTCACCAGGGCGTAGGTCCCCAGCAGCAGGAACGTCGAGATGACGGCGGCGCGGCCCGGCGTGCGGGCGGGGTCGGCGGACTCCTCGTTTAACGTCACAGCGGTGTCCCAGCCCCAGTACATGAAGATGGCCAGGAGAACTGCCGGGGCGATACCCGTCCCGAAGTCAAGTCCGTCCGGCCAGAACCAGGACGGCGACGGACGCAGTGAATTCGCCTGGGCGCTATGGGTGTACACCCTGACCAGCGCCACGACCGAAAACACCATCAGCATCAGGATTTGGATGGACAGCAGAGCGTAGAGCACCCTGGCCGAGACCTCGATGCCGCGATAGCAGACATAGGTCATCAACGCGATCCAGCAGACGCCCACGACCGTCGACCAGAACCTGTTGTCGGCCAGGTCCGCAACCGAATGCCAGCCCAGGACGCCGGCGAACCTGAACGAGTACGCCCCGGTGATCTCGACCAGGTTGGCCATCACGATCACTTCCGCGGCTATCATTCCCCAGCCGCCGAGCCATCCGACGACGGGCCCGAATGCGCGCGAAGCCCACGCGAACGTGGTGCCACAGTCCGGTTCCGCCTTGTTCAATTCCCGGTAGGCCACCGCGATCAAGTACATCGGGATGAACGAGATAAGGACGACGCCAGGGGCTTTGACGCCGGCAAGCTGCCCCCCGCCACTGGCCACGATCAGACCCAACGTTGCGGCGAGGCTGTACGCCGGCGCCGTGGAAGCCAATCCGACCACCACACCGGATAGCAGGCCGAGTACGCCGCCCTTGAGGCCCTTTCCTTCGAAGGTCGTCACTGGTTGCAGTCTCACCTTGGCTCGTCGTTACCGATCAGGGCGCCTTCAGGCCCGCGGCCGCTTCCAGCTCCTGCAGTGCCGGCTCCATGGCGTCGGCGAGTTGGTCGATGTCGTCGGCGATTTCCGGTGTGGTGACGAAGCCGAAATTGATCAGTCCGTTATAGCTGAAGCAGCTGATGTTCAATCCCACGCCCAGCATCAGTGGTCCCACCGGCAGCAGCCGCTCGACGACCGCTCCTGCCAGATAGATCGGGTGGTCGGGCCCGGCAACGTTGGAGATGACCAGGTTGATCGGAGCGAGGTGTCCGCCGAGATGGCTTGCGGTGTAGGCACGGATCGCCAGCCCGACCAGACCGGGCGGTGTGGTGTCTGTGAGCCCCATACTCTGATGAGCGGTCAGAGTTCTGGTCATCTCCTTGGCGCCTTGGGAATTGGCGTAGATGGTCTTCAGCCGCTCGGCCGGCTCGGCGACGTCGGAGGCCAAGCTGATCGTCGTAGAGGTGATCTGGTTGCCCAGGTCGGTGCCGCCGTGGTGGGTGGAGATCGGGACCTGGGCCACCAGCGGACGTTCGGGTAGCTCCCCGCGGTCTTGCAGGTAGCGGCGCATCGCGCCCGAAACCAGCGCGAGCACAACGTCGTTGAGCTTCACCTCATGGGCTCGTTTTACCGCTTTGAGTCGATCCAGCGGCAGACTGCACGTGGCGACTCGCCGCTCGGGCGTGAGGTCGGTATTGAATCGCGTCGTGGGTGCCTCGAAGAAGTGCGGCGGTTTGTTGGCCAGCCCGCGCACCGCCCACTGTTGGGACAGCGTTTGCTGGGCGATTCGCAGCACGCGGTACGGGGTCTTGACCGCCACGTTGAAAAGCGCGCCGAGCATGCGTCGCTCGAATCCGGGCATGCCGGACCTAGATTCTGGGTCGGCCGCGACGTCCGGTCGGCGCGGTTCGGGCGTTGCGTCGAGCATGATCTCGGTCAGCCCGGCGCCGGACACTCCGTCGATCAGGGCGTGGTGCATCTTGGTCAGGGTTGCGACCCGCCCGTTCTCGACCCCCTCGATGAACCACATCTCCCACGGCGGCCTGTCGCGGTCGAGCGGGTAGGACATCAGCCGGCCGACCAGCTCGTCGAGCTCGCGACGTCCGCCCGGTGCGGGCACCGCGATCTGGCGGATGTGATAGTGGATGTCGAGTTCGGCGTCCTCGACCAGCCACGGCCTGTCCAGACCAAAAGGCGCGCCCTTCACCCGGTGGCGCAGCACGGGGAGCTCCGGAAGGCGCTCTACGAGAAGATCTTTGACCATGTCGAAGCCGAAGTCCGGCACCTTGGTAGGGTCGCAGATCGCCAATCCCGCTACGTGCAGGGGGCACTCGTGAGTATCGGCGAACCAGAACGTCGCGTCGAGGTTCGACAACCGCTTCATGGCGACTTGGACAGGTTGATGACGTCGGGGCCGGGCGCCGCGGAGTAGAGATTATCGACCTCGGCGGCATACTTCGCAGCGATCGGCTTGCGTTTGAGCTTCATCGTCGGGGTGAGCTCGTCGCCGCCGGGCTCCCACGAGGTGCCGAGGATCAGGAACCGTTTGATCTGCTCGACGCGGGACAGCTTGGAATTGCCCTCGATGACTGCGGCGGTGAGCATTTCGCGCGCCTCGGGATGCTGGGCGACGGCGGCCGGTGATTCGTCAGCCATGCCGAGCGCGGCGGCCTGCGCGGCGGCGGCTTCGGGATCGAGGACGATGAGCGCCGTCACGTAGGGCCGTGCGTCGCCGAACGCCACGACCTGGTCGATCAGTGGGGACTCGGCGCGGATCGCCATCTCGATGTTCGTCGGGGAGAGATTCTTGCCGGATTCGTTGACCAGCAGCTCCTTCTTGCGATCGACGATCGTCACGAAACCTGCTTCTATCGTGCCGATGTCACCGGTGTGCAGCCAGCCGTCGGAGTCGACCGCTTCCGCGGTCTGCTCCGGCTGATGGCGATAGCCTCGCATCACGATCGGCCCGCGGATCAGCAGTTCACCGTCGTCGGCCACCGAGACCTCCACGCCGTTCAGCGCCGGCCCGACCGAACCGACCCGGTTCCTACCGGGCCGGTTCGAGGTCGCGCCGCCCACGCACTCCGACTCCCCCCACACTTCATAGACGGGAACGCCCAGGCCCCAGAAGAATTCGATGGTTTCGACCGGGATGGCGGCAGCACCGGTCACTCCCCAACGCAGCCGGTCCAGCCCGAGTGCTTGACGCACCTTGGCCAGCACGAGGCGATCAGCGATCGTGCGGCGGATGGCAAGTGACTTGGGCACCGACTCACCGGCCAGTGTGAGACGGGCTGCGCGTACTCCGGTGTCGATGGCCCACAACGCCAATCGGCGCTTGAGGCCGGTCGCCTCGGTCTCGAGTTTCGTCTCGATCCCGGCCTTGATCTTCTGCCACACGCGGGGCACGCCCAGCCACACCGTGGGGCGAGCATCCTGCAGCGCCTCCGCGATCGCGTGGATGTCGGCGACATCGGTAACCTGCACTCCCAGAACCATGTTGGCGTAGTGCCCGGTGACCCGGTCAGCGATGTGCGCATGCGGCAGGTAGGAGGTGATCCGGTCGGTCGGCTGCAATTCGATGAGGTCAATGATCGCCGAGAATTCGGCCATCACGTTGGCGTGGGTGAGCTCGACACCCTTAGGTGGGCCGGTGGTCCCCGAGGTGTAAATCAGCGTGGCGACGTCGTCGGGCCGGACCGCGGGCCAAGCCTTACTGAGATCGAAATCGGTCGTGGCTCCAAGTAATTCGAGGTTTTCGAGGCTTCTTGAGTCGTGGGGGTCGCCGTCGACGACGATCACGTGCTCGGGTTGGCCCCCGGCCGCCTCCACGGCGGGCAGGAACTCCTGCTGGGTGAACACGACCTTGTTCCCGGCATTGCTGAACAAGTACCGGATCTGGTCCGGCGCCGAGGTGTTGTAGATCGAGAACGGGATTGCGCCCAGATGCATGGCGGCGGTGTCCACCAGATGGAACTCCGGACGGTTGCGCAGCATGATCCCGACCGTGTCACCGTGTCCGACCCCCAGGGCGGCAAGGCCGGCTGCGATGTTGCGGACTCGATCGGCGTACTGACGCCAGGTGATGACCGCTTCGTCGCCGACCGTCCGGATGGCCACCGAGTCCGGCGCTACGGCTGCCGTCTCTTGGAAGGCTTGCGGCAGCGTGGATACCAATGCTCCGCTTGGGTGCCGGACGACTGTTGGATCGGCTTGGGTCATTCCTTGCTTGCTCCTTCGGTCGGTGAGCGGGGCTATTCCTGGTAACTGCCGAGTGTCCGACGAGTGCTGTTGTGCGGCCAGAGGACAAGGTCCTTTGTTAGGAATCAGGGAAGTCACCACGGTCAGAGGTGGCGGTCGACGTCCATGCGCTGGTGTAGTACGCGCACGACATCGACGACGCCGTCGGGCATGACCCTGTAGTAAAGGATGTGTGATCCGGCGGCGAGCTTGCTATAGCGGGCGGATCTCCTGGCAGGCCTGGCCGATCCGGGGTTTCACTGCGGCGAGTTCGATAGCGCGCTGCAATTCACGCAGATACTCGTCGGCCTGCTCGACATCCCAGCAGCGGCAGGCGTAGTCCCAGACCTGTTCGAGATCGAGTTGAGCTTGCGCCGCAATGATCTCCTGTTCGAGATCCAGTCGCATAACAGGACCCAAGAAGCGGGCGCTTCGAAACATGCTCGTTGACAGAGACTTTCGTGACTTCGCAGCTGAGTTCGGCGCCGAGGATCGGGGCCGAGCACGGATCGGGGGCTACCGCAGACCGAGCGCGGCGCGCAGCCGGTCGGCGTCCATGCCGCCGCGGGCGGCTTCACCGGCGGGGAAGGTGTCCAGGAGTTTGATCAGGTCGCCGCGTCGGGTGGGATCATCCGCGGCGGCTCGTCGCCGTCGACCCGGTCGTAGGTGTCGTCGAGCGCGGCCTCGATCCCGGCCGGGTCGCCGACATGCACAGTGGCCTCGCAAATCGCGAGCGGATCGCCCTCGGTGTTGACCAGCGTCGGCGGCGTGAACCGGCGGCTCAGCTGTGCCACCAGCGTCACCGCGTCCGGCTCCGCGTCCAGCAGGTCGATCAGCGGGTCGCGCTCATGCAGCGCGACCGGTTCCAGCCCGCCGAAGAACTGCATGGTGTCCCCGGCAGGCACCACACGTGCGCACACCAGCTGCCCCGGCTTCAGCTGGCGGCTTGCCGCCCGCTCACGCACCTCGTGCGTGTCGCCGGTGCGCACATCGCGGACGGTGACGCCCTGGCCGGGTTGCACGTGCTCGACCTCGAACAGCGATCGGTCCACCTGTAGCCACTCCTCCGCCAGCAGCCGCTCGTCGTCAGGCAGCAGCGACCCGCGTATCTGGAGGAACTCCGCGAACGCGCCGCCCTCGAACAGCACCGCGTCCAGCACCAGCGGATCGTCCAGCGCCTCGTCGAGGGCGTCGGGATCATCGACCGCGTAGCGGGAGCGTTCGAAGGCCGCTTCGATCAACAGCTCGTTCCAGCCGTTCAGCTCTGCGTGCTGGGCCGCCTTCGCGTACAACCACGCCGCCCGCTCGGCCAGTGGCAGCTGCTCGCGCCCGAGATGGCATTTCTTGTACTTGCGGCCGGACCCGCACCAGCACAGCTGGTTTCGGCCGACGTCGCTGCGCGGCTCGGCGCGGCAGCGCGTGAGTAAGTCGATAAGCGGGTGGTCCGGCTCGGCGTCGGCGCGGCGCAGCAACGACAATGCGCGCTCGACGTCGCCGCGATCGGAGGCGAAGCGGGCCAGGTCAAGCAGCGGCAGCGGCCAGTCCGGATCCATCGACTCGGCCGCGAGCAGCTCGTGTTCGGCCGCCTCGATGTCGCCGATCCGCTCCAGCGCCACCGCGCGCAGCCAGCGAGTCGCTATCCGTGCCGCGGGTGGCACTTTCGGTTCCAGCACCTCGGCGAACATGCCCAGTGCGGGAGCGCCGTCGCGACCGGTGCCGACCGTCTCGGCCAACAGCAGCTCGGCCAGTACCGGATCGGCGAGCGCGACCCCCAGCTCACCGACGATGTCGAGGAACTGGTCGTCCTCGGGCTCTGTTGTGTGGGGCTCGGTCGCACCTTCGGGAGCTGGGGTCAACTCCGGCGGCTCCTCCGCGTCGGCGGCGTCGATCAGCAGCTGCGAGATCTGGTCATACAGCTTGACCAGTGTGAACAGCACGAACGCGTCGTCGGGGTCGAGGTCGTGTCGCTCTGCCAGCCTCGCGCACCCGCGCTCGAACTCCCAATGATCGAAATCGAAGCCCTCAGGAGCAAGCCACTCGCCGCGACGCGCCAAACCGTAGTCGTCGACGATCTCGCTCAAGGGCGGCAACGGCTCGGTGAACGCCGCCGGGTCCTCGACACACGCCGTCCATACCGCCGCATCGAAGTACGCCGGCTCGTCGGCGTCGAGCGTCGCCGCCAGCCGGGCGCCTACGGCGGTGTGCGAAGGCGCTGCGACCCGCTCGAACGCGAGTCCAAGTTCGGTCTGCCGCACCCCGAGCAGATCGCCCTCGGCGACGCCCAACGCCTCCAGCGTGCCTGGCATCAGGAGCAGCGCCCCGAGCGGGTCGACCACCTCGGGCGGGATGCCCCGCTGCTCGAGCAGATCGTCGTCGAACTCTTCCAGCACGACCTGCGCCGGCGACCCGTCGGCGAACCGCGCATACTCCTCGTACTCGCAGAGCGCCGTGATCGGGTCCAGGTCTGGGGTCACAGTGATTATGTCGTAGGCCGCCTCGGCTGCGCCGAGTCGGTGCGTGAACACCCGCCCGGCGAGCACAGTCGGCAGCCACATCCACCGATCGTCGACCAACTGCCTTGCTGGAAACTGGATTTCGTCGAGAACTTCGTCCATCGCGGCTTCCGGATCGGCCACTCCGCTGTCCCGCAGCCGTCGCGCGATGTCATCGTCGTCCAATGGACCGTGATCGGCCAGAATTCTCGCAAGGGTCCGCTTCGCGTCTAACGCCTCCACCACGGCGACAGCCTATGCCGCGGCCGGCCGACGGCTGCGACTACTTCTCGTGCTGGGTGAACTTCTGCCCAATAGACGCCAAACCCGAGTTCTCGGGTGGCGGCACGCGTGTAGTGTCCGCTCTCGTCAGCCGACGCGCGCCTGCAAACTCTCGGCCCGCTCGCTTACCTGCCGACGGGGGTGCCGTGAGCGAATACGAGATGTCCGACGTGTCGGGGAGCATCGATGACGAGGTCGTGGTGGCGTTGCACGACGAGGTCCTGCTGATCGGCGGCGGTCCTGCCGCGGTCGAGTCCTACCTCACTCAGCTGCAGGCGAACGCTGGGCGAGCCATCCGGGTCGCTGGGACTCACGGCGCCTCACTCGCGAACGCGGCGAGCAGGCTCGCAGGGCTGTTGTCGGTACTCGCTAACTCCGGCAAGTACGTTCAGTTGCAGCCCGCCAGCCTGGACGCGTTGAAAACCGCCAATTTAGTTCCCAGCGCCGACGGCTTTTTCCGGCTGATGAATGCCGGTGGCGATGGCCAGTTACCGGCCCCACTTCAGTGGCGACCGGCGGGCCTCGGCCCGGAAGCGATGGTGTCGGCGCAGATGATCGCGGTACAGCTGGCGTTGACTTCCGCGATCGCTCAGGTGGAAGACGCCGTCCGTCGCGTGGAGGACAAGGTCGAATTAGTGCTCGAAGTCGCCAGGGCACAGCGCGCCGGCGACGTGCTCGGCAATAACCTGACCCTTTCGCGGATGGTCGCGTCCTTGGAAAGGTACGGGTCGCTACCCGATGCGTACTGGGATTCGGTGGCTGTTCTCGGACCGGCGCTCAACGTCACCGTCGAGCAACTGCGCAACCATGTCGGCCGCATCCTGGCGTCCTTCGATGACGGCTTGCCGGTGCAGCAGCGTGCCGTGAAGCTGCGAAATGCGCTCAACGACAACCGACTTGGTGACACGTTGAGCCTGCTGGTGATCGCAGAAGAAGCGCTGCACAAATGGCAGCGCCTGAGCCTCGCGCGAGTCGCCTCGACGCAACCAGAACACCTGCTACGGGCGATCGATGAGGCTCGCGAGCTCGTCAACCACCATCTGCTTGAAGACGTCGACATTTACCGGAAGGCAAAGGAAATACTCGACCGGTTCGGCAAGTCCAAGGCCATCGACGGCTTCCGCTTCAACTCGGTGCGAGAGTTGGCCGCCCAGCGCTTAGCCCTGCGCGACGAGCTCGACAATTTCGCGAAGGCCCGCCACCACCAGGTTGAGGCCTGGGAGGACTTCCACATTCCGAGCGTGCTCGACGCCGCCGTCGCGACCATCGGAGTGGTCACAAACACCACAACCCATGTACTCGCGGCTGCCGGCCATGGTCTCGTTCGCTTGGGCGCTCGGCTGACAAATCGCACTGAGGACTCTGAAACGCCCACATGATCGGGGCGGCTCTGCGAGCCGGGACGTCACGTGAGAGCCTGCCCGATGCAGGTAGACCAAGCCGGCTCAGTATCTCGCGTCAGTCGGCGTCGTTCTGCCGAGTGCAGTTACCGTTGAAGACCACTCGCCCTGCGCCTGGGGTTAGGGTCTCGCGGCAATTGGAGAAGTCGATGTGACTCTCGAGGTGTTCCATCTTTCGCGGGGAGTCTTTTCCAGACGCGCGTAGGCGGCCCGCCTTTATCTCCGCTGGGACAAGTCTTCTGTCGGGCTCCCGTTGGATCATCCGGGGCGGGAACCTTAATCAGCATCGCTTCCATGCGGCGACGGAAGGTGTCGGTCCGCACATCTTCGCCCAGGACAGACTGATGGATGGCTTGGAGTTGTGGGAGGGTGATTTCATCTGTGCCGCAAAGGTTCTCCGGATCTGGGGTCAATTCGTATTGTGCGCGCAGTTCGGCTGCAGCCTTCTTCACGATGGGTTCATGGTCGAAGAGCAACTTGGCTTTGATCGACCCGTCAGGTCCGACCGGCACGAACTCACCCTCCACCTCGCGCAACCGATCTCGCGGCTGAACCAAGTAATACGCGAGCGACATTGACCAGGTGCTGCGTTTGTCGCGCCCTGGCTTGTCGAACACTCCGACCAGGTGCACTCTCGGCGTGCCGATCGGATGAGATTCGCCAGCAACGCCGTCCAGCGCTGCATCGATCGGCCCAATATCCAGGCCCACCTTGATCAGCGCAGCACCGAGGCCGTCGCCGACCGTCTCACCCTTGCGCAGGAAGCGGCCCGGCAAGACCTTGCCGCGCGGAGCCTTGGTGCGGTCCTGGACCAGCACAGCTAAGCCGCCCTCATCAAGAGTGAGCACGGCAATATCGACGGCCACGTTGGGACCGAGGTATTTGTCAAATTCAGCCATTGCAACCACGGGTGCGGCGTCCGCGATGCTGACCCGGTCCCCCGTTCCTCCTGTCCTCAAGTCCTTGCGCGCGTTGCTTGGCACGCCCTGTTCCGCTGAGCATTCGCGAAGCGGCCCTTGCCCATTCAGCGCGCACGGTTCTAGGAACGACCAAGCCGAGGCCCGGTCCCACGTCCCGTACCCGCCAGGGTGAAGCCACACGCCCCTCACGCCCGCGCAGTAGGCAACTGGTTATCACCCGCACAGCATATTCGACTCGTGCGATAACCGGGTCGTTTGACATATGCGACAACCTCGAGGTAATCTCAGCTCTGCGACAACCGGGAGGTCATCATGGAAAATGTTCACGTAGGACGCGGCACCACGCGCGGCGCGCTGGGGGTATTCCCCGTATGGGGAGAGGTCGAGGTAGCACGTGACTACAGCACCGCCCTCTCGGATGCACGGGTCATCGAGAAGGCCCAGCCGGATGTCGCGACCCTGATGGTGGCCAATACCGCCGATCGCCCCCTGCTACTCCTGGAGGGGCAGGTGCTCGAAGGTGGATGGCAGAACCGGATGGTTGCCCGGTCGCTAATCGTCGCGCCGAGAGACGAACTCGCCGTCGGCGTCGTGTGCGTTGAGGCCGGACGCTGGAACGGCCAGAGTCAGCACGGGGACGCTCACCGGCGCGCGACTGCGCGGGTACAAGCCGGCTTGCGCGCCGGCGGAGATCGACAAAGCGAAGTATGGAAGCGGGTCTCCGAGTACGACGCCCGCTACGGACAAAACGCCACGTCATCGTTCGTCGAGCACGCCCATCGAGCCGCCGAGCGCGTCGACCCGCTCGTCCGGGGACTGCGGCCGTTCCCCGGACAGATCGGGGTAGTGATCGCCATCAGCGGCTATCCGGTGTCCGCTGAGCTGTTCGACTCTCCCCTGACGCTGGCCGAACAGTTTTCGTCGATCGTCGCGGCGGCCGCGATGGACGCAGTCGGGCGCCCCGCCGAGGTCACGCCGTCGCGGCGGGCTCGGCGCTTCATCGCCGGCGCCACGAATGTTCACGTGCACCGCACCGCGCGAGCCGGTGCCGGAAGCACCTTCGCCGGCGCGAATGACGACGCCTCGGTCTCTCTATTGCGCTGGCGGGGCCGCGATGTACACACCAGTGTGCTCAACCCGCGACACGAATTGGTCCGCGCCTCGTAGACGCCATCTACCTCACTTTTACGTTGCGGCACAGTGCCTTTCATTTGCAGGAAGCGAGCACACTCATGACTTTGAACTGGTTTGAGCAGCTGACGGGGTTCAGCGAGTCCGACTACCTCACCACCCAACGCCGACTTGTCGTCGAGGGTGACACCCTCACGTCGACTGTTAACGGCAACAGTTACGGCATTGGGCAACTGTCACTTCCAACGCTCGCCGAACTGCGGACCAGCGCACCCAATCCGCCCGGACCACGGACCACCGTCACGTCAATCGTTGGCGACGTACGCAGACTTCACGCCGATCCCGCGTTGCGGGGTGCGCTGTTCCAGGTGGCATCACAGTTCAATCTGCTGGAGATGACTGGCCCAACGGTGACGCCGGAGCACGGGGTAACCCGGTACGCCGGCGACCATACCCAAGGTCCGGCCTGTGCGATCGCCGCCGGCGCCGCAACGATCTATCGCAATTACGGCGTGGCTTTCGGCGGCCGGACCGGTCAAACCGCGACGCATCAACTGGATGCATTGGCACACATGGGTTCCGCCCTTTCCGCCGCGCTCGCCGTTCCGGTGTCGGAGTTGTGGACGATGCGCAACGGCTACGCGGCATGCACCGGGGCCGGACTGCGCGCCATCACCAACCTGCTCGACGGCGCGACCGCCGAGCAGCGTGACGCCCTGCGTGGATCTCTCGCCATCGGACTTCACCGCAACGTCGAAGTCACCGATGTGCGATCAAAGGACCAGTTCGTGTCACAGGCATACTGCTCCGCGTTGCCAGTCGCCTACTACCGGTCCAACGGCGACTGGGCAGCATTCGCCCGCTTGGTGCTCGAAAGCGCCTACGAAGCAACGTTGTTGGCGGCATCCCAACAAGCATCAACCGGGGGGGCCAACACAGTGCTACTGACTCGACTCGGTGGCGGAGCGTTCGGAAACGACGACGCCTGGATTGACGACGCCATGATGCGCGCCTTGCGAATAGTCGAGCACGCCGCTCTCGATGTCCGGATCGTGAGCTACGGCCAGCCCAATGCTTCGGTCCGCGCGATTATCGATCAATGGAACGGGAAGGAGCCCACATGACGTGACCCCACGATGAGACTTTCCACGCCTGGTGGGTCAAGCCCAACCAGCTGCTGGCGGGCGAGTACCCCGGCGCATTGACACGCGCGAAGGCCGCCGCGAAACTCCGCATGCTCGACGAAGCGGGCGTCGACACGATCATCGACCTCACCGAGGACGTCGACGGTCTTGAGCCGTATTCGAACCTGCTCGACGAAATCACCGCCGGCAACGGCCGATCGATCCGGCGCTACCGCCACCCCATCCCCGACAACCACGTCATCGACGACGCCGGCTATGACGACATCCTGGCGCGAATCAACGACGAAATCAATTCGGGCAGAACTGTTTACGTTCACTGCTGGGGAGGGCGCGGTCGCACCTCCACCGTGGTCGGGTGCTGGCTCATCGAGAAGGGACTCGATTACGACGCGACAATCGCCCGACTCAAGGAGTTGCGATGCAACACCAGGAAGTCGCACATTCCCGTCCCTGAGTCACGTTCGCAACACGAGGTCCTGCGGCGGCGCGCTGAGCGCAAACAGTCGACCACGTAGTGCCGTCCAAGGTCGACACCCGCGTGACGGCGTGGTCACGCTTGTCGACGAGATGTTCATGGCGACAGAGCGATCCAGTTAAACACCGTGACGCCCGTTCAACGGGCGCACTGCCGAGGAGGTAGCGGGTCCGACAACGCCGATCTGGTCCGTGACTGAGCACAGCGACGCCGCCTCGTCGACGGCGGTGACGGCGTGGCTTCGGTCATCGGACGAGCCCCCGCCGATTCCTCATGTGCAGTACGTGTGCACCGGAGCGACCGCGGTATTCGGTGGGCGGTTCCCCGAACCATCGAGTGAATGCGCGGGTGAACGCTGATGTCTCGCTGTAGCCGAGCCGGTTGGCGACATCGGCGACGGGCATGCCGACTTGAAGGAGCTCTATGGCGAGTGTCGCGCGAATCTCGGAGATCAGGGTGCGCCAGGTAGTTCCCTCTTCGAGAAGTCGTCGCCGCAGTGTGCGTGGATGCAGATACAGCGATTCGGCCACCTGTTCCAGGCTGGGCATGCCGGCGGGATTGCTCAGGAGATGGGACCGCACCGCGGCCGCCGTGCCTGCCCGTTGACTGCGCCGTTGGACGAGTGTTTCGCATTGTTCGATACACAGACGCATGGTCGGGGTGTCGGCTTGCGGCAGGGCTTTGTCAGCCATCGCCAGTGGCATGATGACGCGGTTTCTCGGTCGGTCGAAAGCGACGTTGACGATAGGGAGCAGTGCGATCGACTCGCTGATGTGCCGATCCTCTTCGGAGACCTCGACTTGAATGTCGTCGGCGTACTCCTCGATCAGTGCGCCCAGGAACGGCGCGAGTGTCATCGCGAGCGCTGCGGTATCACGGGCGACGAGGAACGATCGAACGTCCGACGGCAGGTGTGTGGCGTCGAAGTCCAGCCTCAACGAGGTGTCGTCCTCGGATCGCGTGACTTTGATCTGCAAGGACGTCAGCGCGAAGAACCGCAGCGCTAACGAAATGAGGTCACGCAGTGTGGGGCATGACATCACGGCAAACCCGAACACGCCGAGGCTGGTGATGTTGAATCGGAGCCCGGTCAACATTCCCAGGTAGGCCGGGTCGGCTGGCAATCGGTGCGCGATATTGCGAATCGCGGTCAATTCGTCGGCGTCGGAAACGTCGGCGTCGGGATCGTCGAGCGCGGATTCGCTGATTCTCGTTCCTGCGAGAACCTCGCCTGCGGAGAGTCCATGGTCGACCGCTACCCCGCACAGATGTCGCGTCGCGACGATCGGATGTCGCAACGGCTGGGTGTAGAGATCCATCTCGATGCCCGCTCCTTTCCGCAGCCGGCGCCTTGGCCGCAGCCAAGCATCCGATGTCCTGATATGTCAACAACTTGTCCTTTTGGGTCATTCACGGGGGCTGGAGTCGGACCCTAGCGTTGAAGTCGGATTCAGATCCGGGGTTTTCCCGCGGTCGAGAGCGACAAGGGAGTCATCCATGACGACTGCGTTGACACGCGAAACCAGCACCGCCGCATCCTCGGCGGATCGCACGGTCGAGCGGCAAGTTGGAGGATTGCGCGCTGCCATCCAGGCTCTGCAAGTTGGGTTGTCGATCAGCCGGGGTGTGCTGCCACGCGCATTGAACACGAACCTGCGCGAATTCCGCATCGGCATGCGCCGGTTCGTAGTGGCTCGTCATCCAGAGGTGGTCGAATACATCCTGGTCAGAAATCGTCTCAACTACGTCAAGTCGACGGAGTACGAGCCCATCCGTGGCGCCGCCGGCGTCAACCTACTCACCGACGAGGGCGAGTCATGGGCGTTGCACCGACAGGTGCTCAACCCGATGTTCGCCAAACGTCACCTCAACCAACTGATCGGTCTCATGGTCGATCCGATCGAAGACATGGTGACCACCCGCGCGGCCCAGTCGGGATACCTGACCTTCGACATGCACGAAGAAATGGTGCAGATGACGCTGCGCGTCGTCGCGAACAGCCTTTTCAGCCAAGACTTCGGTGCGGTTGTCGAACATATGCACGACATGGTGACGCGCGGGATGCGCATCACCGAGGTGCTGCTGCGGCTCGGTCTGGTCGGAGCGCTGCCGCGACCGATGTGGCGCCTCCTCATTGCCACGGCGTACTCAAGACTCCCCACTCCGCCGCCGTTCGCGGAGATTCAAGAGATCGCGCAAGGTCTGGACAAGGCGGTCAACGACATCGTGGACGACCGGATCGCGAATCCGACTCGCTCGCCGGACCTGCTCAACATGCTCCTCCATGCCGAGGAGGGAACCTGGCCGCGCCAGCGCGTACGCGACGAGGCGCTGACATTCATGCTCGCCGGACACGAAACCACGGCCAACGCGCTGTCGTGGTTCTGGTACCTGATGGCGATCAATCCCGAAGCCCGCGACCGGATGCTCGATGAAATCGACACCGTCCTGAAAGGGCGGCGCGTCGACCTCGACGCCCTGAGCAACCTGCCGTGGACCACGGCATGCGTGCAGGAATCTCAGCGCTACTTCTCCGCGGTCCCGATGATCGTGCGCACGGCACTCGAGGACGACGAGATCGACGGACATCGGGTGCGGAAGGGCACGAACGTATTCATCCCGATCCATGCGATTCATCACGACGAGTACTTCTGGGAAAATCCGGAGGAATTCAACCCGCGCCGATTCCTGCCCGGCGCGCCCCGATTCCACCGCTTCGCGTACCTACCGTTCGGTGGTGGCCGCCGCGTGTGCATCGGTCAGAGTTTCGCGCTCATGGAAATGGTCGCCATTGCGGCCGCGATGAGTCAGCGGTTCGTGTTCGACATCGCCCCGGGCCACCCGGTCGAGCCGGCCCAGTCACTGACCCTGCGCCCGCTGCACGGACTTTGGATGGTCGCCAAGCGACGCCCGCCCGTCGAGATGATCCCTGACGCTGCGGTTGCGACACCGGCATGCTCGAAATCTGCCGACGCCGAGCCGGCCATTTTGGTGGCCGGTTGCCCGGTCCACGACCGAGAGGAGAAATCTCGATGAGTGGCATCGCCGCACCTGCCTTAGTGGTCGTCACCGGAGCCGGCAGCGGTATCGGGCGCGCCACCGCGCTCGCCTTCGCTCAGCGCGGCGCCACCGCCGTGTGCGTCGACATCAATGAAGCGGCCGCCAAGGAAACCGCCACGATGTGCGGCGGCGAGAGCACCGGTCGGGTCTGCGACGTCGGCGACGCCGCAGCGGTCCGCGACCTGACGGCCGATGTGGAATCGCAGTTAGGTCCGGTCGAAGTGTTGGTCAACAACGCCGGCGTCGGGCTCGGTGGCGACTTCCTCGACCATTCGCCTGAGGACTGGGCCTGGATTCGATCGGTCAACCTCGACGGTGTCGTCAACGGGTGTCACGCGTTCGGCCGGGCCATGATGGAGCGTCGGCGCGGTCAGGTCGTCAACATCGCCTCCGGCCTCGGCTACGTCCCGAGCCGCCGGACGGCCGAGTACTGCGCCACGAAGGCGGCGGTCATGATGCTCACCGAATGCCTGCGTTCGGACTGGGCTCGCCACGGTGTCGGCGTCAGTGTGATCTGCCCCGGTGTCATCAACACACCGCTGCTGGAGGCGTCGCGCCTTGGCGGGGTGTCGGCCAGGGAACATGACCGTTTTTTGTGGCTATTCGAGCATGGGCATTCGCCGCAGATCGTCGCCGGCGCTATCGTCCGCGCCGCCGCCAACAACCATGGTGTGGTCCCGGTCGGCCTCGAATCGCATCTCGGCTACTACGCGATGAAGCTGCTTCCCGAGCGGTTACGTGGATTGGTGGCACGGCTGTGACAACGCAAGAAATGAAGCAAACGATCGACACCATTATCGTCGGCGCCGGATTCTCCGGTATCGGCGCCGCGATCAAACTGTCTGAAGCCGGGTTCGACGACTGGCTGATCCTCGAGGACGGCGCCGGTGTCGGCGGCACGTGGTACTGGAACACCTACCCGGGTGTCGCCGTGGATATTCCGTCCTTCAGCTACCAATTCAGCTTCGCCCAGCGCACCGACTGGTCTCGTTCCTACGCCCCCGGCAGCGAACTCAAGCGCTACGCCGACGACCTCGTCGACCAGTACCGGATTCGCGACCGCATCCGCTTCAATAGCCGCGTCACCCGTGCGAGCTGGGATGAGGGCGGGCGCCTCTGGCGCATCGACCTCGGTGACGGCACCCGATACTCGGCTCGATTCCTCCTCAACGCCAGCGGTGTGCTCACGACCCCGAAGCTCCCTGACATCGCGGGATTGGACACCTTCACGGGAACGATGCTGCACACCGCCCGCTGGGATCATTCGATCGACATCGCCGGCAAACGCGTGGGCATCATCGGCACCGGCGCTTCGGCCATCCAGGTGATCCCCGCAATCGCACCGGATGTCGCCAAACTGACCGTTTTCCAGCGCACCCCGATTTGGTGCTTCCCGAAACCGGACATTCCGTTGCCGCTTCCGCTTCGCGCCGGAATGCGGATACCCGGTGCGCGCGCACTCACCAGGCTCTTGAGCCAGACGTTCGTCGAAGCGACTTTCCCGTTCCCGGCGCATTTCCATACCACCTTCCCGGCGGCGAAATACGGCGAGGCGGTCGGGAAGTGGTGGCTGCGCCAGCAGGTGGATGATCCGGCGGTGCGGGCCAAGCTCACGCCGCAGTACGGACTTGGATGCAAGCGCCCGAGCTTCCACAATTCCTACCTCGCGACCTATAACCGGCCGAACGTAGCGCTGGAGACGACCTCGATCAGCGAGGTCACCGCGACCGGTCTGCGTACCAGAGACGGTGTACTTCACGAGCTCGATGTGCTCATCCTCGCCACGGGATTCAAGGTGATGGAAGCGGACAACATCCCGACTTATGACCTCTTGGGGGTACGGGGCGAACTGTTGTCAGAGTTCTGGGACCGCAACCGGCTGCAGGCGTATGCCGGCGTGTCGATTCCGGGGTTCCCGAACTTTTTCACCGTGTTCGGCCCGTACGGCTACAACGGTTCGTCGTACTTTGCGCTCATCGAGGCACAGACCCACCACATCGTGCGCTGCCTCAAGCAGGCACGAAAGGTCGGCGCGGGCCGAATCGAAGTCAAAGACGAAGCGAACTTCCGATACTTCGCCGCCCAGCTCCAAAAGCAGGCGACATCGGTATTCCGCAATCAGCCGTGTTCGAATTCGCACAGCTACTACTTCGACAAGAACGGCGACGTCGCCCTACGTCCCGCAACCACCGCCGGAGTGGTGTGGCACAGCCGCTTCTTCCCCCTCGACGACTACACCTTCGGTCGCGCATCGTGAGCCCGCGCAACCGCAGCGTCGCATGCGGGCGTGCGGTGATCGATGGCGTTCCGACACGGTTGGTTGCCAGCCGCGGGCGTGGTCCTGTGGGCTTGCTACTGCACGGGTACACCGATTCCGCGCACACCCGGGTTCCCGTCATCCAACGCTTAGGGTCCGGCAGCGCCGCGCGGTCGCCGTCGATCTTTCTGGGCACGGCGAAACCGCGGAGTTGGTGGCGCCGTCGCTGGCTGACTTCGACACGTTCGTCACCCCGGCCGTCCAACACGTCGACGACAGGCCGAGTCGCCGAACTCATCTACGAACCCGACATTCACCACGAACGTATCGGCGCGGCAACCGGCTGAAGATCGACTTCGCAGACCCGCCCTTCACCGGGCAACGCGGCACTAACGAGTACACCAACGGGCTTGTGCGCCAGTACTTACCGAATAAAACCGACCGCAACCTCGGGAGCGGCGAGCAACTCCCATTTTCCTGAAAGGAAGTATTGATGACGCAGTCCCGCCCAGACTGGATGACCGATGAGTTACAGGCGGTGCGCGAGCTTGCGCGCGACTTCTTCGCCAAGGAAGTCACGCCCAACATCGACAGATTCATCGGGCAGCACCATGTCGACCGGGATCTGTGGACCAAGGCCGGTCAGGCCGGTCTCCTGTGCATGTCGATACCCGAGGAGTACGGCGGCGGCGGCGGTACGTTCGCGCACGAAGCGATAATGATCGAGGAGCAGGCTCGCGCCTTTGATACCTCGTGGGGGGTGAGCCTCCATAACGCAATCGTGGCGCACTACCTGCTGGCCTACGGTACCGAGGACCAGAAACTGCGGTGGTTGCCGCCTATGGCCGCCGGCGAAGTGGTGAGCGCGATCGCAATGACGGAACCGGGCACCGGATCCGACCTGCAGAATATTCGAACCAAGGCCCTCCGCGAAGGCGATGAATACGTCGTCAATGGGTCGAAGACGTTTATTACCAATGGATCACAGGCCGATTTAGTGATCGCCGTTGTGAAAACCGATACCACCCAGGCCGCGAGCGGGATCTCGCTGGTACTGGTGGAGTCCGATCGACCGGGCTACCGATGCGGGCGAGTGCTGGACAAGCTGGGCCAACGGGGGCAGGACACCGCGGAACTATTCTTCGACGAAGTCCGCATCCCGGTTTCAAATCTTCTTGGCACCACCGAGGGCCAGGGGTTCATCCAGCTGATGCAACAACTTCCGCAAGAGCGGCTGATCATCGCCGTCGGCTCAGTGGCCGGCATGGAGGCGGCCCTGGCACACACGATCCGTTACACCAAGGACCGGCACGCCTTCGGCAAGCCGATCTTCGCCTTCCAGAACACCAAGTTCAAACTCGCCGAGGTCGCCACCGAAACCAAGATCGCCCGCATCTTCGTCGACGACTGCATAACAAGACATCTGCGCGGCGAACTCGACATCCCGACGGTGGCAATGGCGAAGTGGTGGACCACCGAGCGCGCCATGTCCGTCGCCGACGAATGTCTGCAACTCCACGGTGGGTACGGCTACATGACCGAATACCCGATTTCGCGGGTCTGGGTCGACAACCGCGTGCAAAAGATCTACGGCGGGACCAACGAGATCATGAAAGAGATCATCGCGCGATCCCTTTGAGGCGCAGAGCAATACATCCCACCAGAAGCCGCAATCGGCTCAGGTCTTGATGTACTGCGTCGTTGGCATTGCCTCGTCGATTGGGCCAGGCAGCGGCGGGCCAACAGAGTCCTCGTCCAACGCGGGCCACCCGCTTCGTTCTTGCCATCACCCCGATGCGTTTGGTGGTTAACGGCTTCGATAGCGATGTCGGGGCTGTACTACCCAGGAAGCTGCAGTCTGCGAGCGAGATCAGGCCCGCCCACGTCTCGGATGAAAGCTGGGTCCCCACACACCACAAGTTGATCGCGGGCGCGGGACAGCCCGACGTAGAGCCGTTCCCGCGAGCGCTCGAACGCTGCCTGCTCGTTGACGACGAGCACTATCGCGCGTCGCTCAAGTCCCTTGAAGCCCAACACATGTCCGTAGAAGACCTGCTCTGCATCCCAGAAGCTGTCCCAGTAGGCGGCGTTGCCCGCGGCTTGTCGCTCCTTCTGCTCGGGGTGCCGGCTGCCGGTGGTCAACAGAGCAACGTCTTCTGGGCGCCATCCTTCGTCCAGGAGTCGGTCGATCTCGTCGTCGCCGACATCCATCGCGTCGTCCCGCGAGCAGGCCACAAACTTCACGGCGGGGCCATCGCCGCCGAGGAAACGCATCGGGTGATCGACGAGCGGCTGAAAGGCATTGGCGATCTGCTTGGTGTTGCGGACGTTGTGGTCGAGGATCAGCGGGACCAGCGGAACCGGTGGGGAACCATGCCGGCTGAAAACCCGCTGCCCCTCATCGCTGAACACGTAAAGTCCGCCTGATTCCTCGTCCTTGAGCGCTGCGAGCAACGGGTCCCACCAGGCGTCGGCGAAGTCCTGCGCTTCATCGACCACAATCGAGTCATAGCGGTGGCCGGGCGCCAATTGCCCTGCCAGCTCGGCCATCTGCTGCGGCAGGTCATGTTCCCAGAATTGCACGGTCTGCTCGGTGCGCAACGATTCGTCCGGGCCCTCCGGTGCGCCCCACAGCACCCCGAGGGCATGGAACTCGCCGACGTAGGCGGGTCGCTGGCGCCGGGGCCAGGCCGCGCTGACGCGCTCAAGGTAGGACGCCAGGCCATGCGAGTAACACACGAGTGCCACCCGTTGACCTTGCTGTGCAAGCCGGCGGGCCTGCTCGATGGCCAGAAAGGTCTTGCCGCTGCCGGCACCGCCGCGCACTTCCACCCGGTTGATGAGGCGGATGGCGTCGAGGATGACGGACTGGTGTCCGGTGAGGGTGTCGGCGGTGTCCTCGTTGGCCAGCGCACGGGCCACGACGTCGCGTTGCGGTAATCCCCTGCCGCTCAACACGGTACCGAGTTGGCTGATTCCATCCTCGGTGATTAGCGGCCGGTCTAGTTCCTGACGGATGAGGATGTTTCGCAGTTTGTGGACGAGCGTGGGGAGGTCGGTGCGGTCGATGATCTTCCAGCGGGGGCATTCCGGTAGTGAAAAGTCCTTCGGTAGTTCAACATTGGGCAGAACGACGACGTGGTCCCAACGCATTCGGGCCTGCGTCCAGCGTGGGTCGCTTTCGACGTAGCTGCGCAGCGCGTAACACGCTTCACGTGCTTGGCGAACGGGCTCAATGTTGAATTGCTTGGCGCCGCGGATCTGGCACCAGCCTTCACCGTCATGCCAGACTTCACCGCCTTTGACCTCCAGGCAGACGATGCCGGCGCCCTCGATACCGACGACGAAGTCGACCTCGTGGTCCTTGAGATGGTCGGTGACGCGCTGGTTGGGAATCAGGAGGTCGTCAGGCTGCAGTTGGTCGGTCAGCGTGTGGTAGACGCAGCGCTCGGCGCCATTAAGCAGGCGCGGGGTTGGGGCCCGCGGCCGCGTCGACTCAGTTTCCGCCATTCCACGATTGAACAACGTAGCGGTGACATGTAGTCAAGATTCGCACTAGCACCGTCGTCGCAACTCGCTGGCTCAGTTGGCTCACCGACTTTGTTGCGCCGCCCGCGGCGGAAGCTGTCAGGTCTTTCCACTCACCTGAAGGCGGGGCGGGGCTGCTGATGACTTCCACCCAGCACGTGGCCGTGAAGAACCGGGTGACACGGAAATGCGCAACATGGCCCATACGCGCCGCCCCGGCGGACAACCCCGCTTATGCATGGCGAGCTACATAAAAGGCGGGACGATTTGCACCGACGGTATTTCTCGGCGGGGCAGGGCTGCCCGAACCTTGAATTGGCTTAGCCTCGCAGATACTCGATGACTTCGCGGAAGGAGGGAACGTCATGACTGTGCCAGAGAACGCACCGACCGACGAACCCTTCGTGTGGCGCGGGATACTCGACCCTGACCTGTTGTTCGACGACGACGTGTCGGCGAGTCATGAATGTGCCGATGCGGCCAAAGTAGGTGACTGGGCAACAGTATTCGAACTGCTCGACGACGACGAACTACACGTGGACATCAATGGGTGGCGGCCCGGCGGGACCACCTGGTTCACCGTCTTGCACCAAGCCGCTTGGCACGGCGCACCCAACGAAGTCGCCGCCGAACTAATCCAACGTGGCGCCTTGAAGTCACTCACCGACGCACGGGGACGCACCGCCCACGACATCCGGTGCGAACGGGACCTCAAGGCGGATCACCCCAAAGACATTGCCGCACAACAGCGCAAATCGCTCATTCTGCGCACGCGCTATCTCAAGCCACCGCCTTCTCCCCTGGCGCGATACGAGGTCCGCGCGCTCGAGTGGCACCTCGCCGA
Organism: Mycobacterium sp. Z3061; assembly: GCF_031583025.1. Taxonomy (NCBI): domain Bacteria; kingdom Bacillati; phylum Actinomycetota; class Actinomycetes; order Mycobacteriales; family Mycobacteriaceae; genus Mycobacterium; species Mycobacterium pumcae. The sequence goes on from NZ_CP134062.1 coordinate 4,199,277, forward strand.
AGTCATCGACAGCCGCATCTGCGGCGTGCTCTACGACGGCCGCGATCCGCAACGAGTCCTGCGATACCCTCCCGTGGAGATCTTGCATGAGGTACCGGGCCAACGCATATGGTTCCCCGTGCCCGGGATGTACGGGGGCTTCGACATCACGTTGGTGCAGAACCGTCTCGATGTGAAGAGTTGGTGCCGCGTTGTGGGCGGTTCGGGACAGGCACATGTGGTCACGACGCAAGGCGCGATTCTGGTCGATGAAGGATTCGTGTAATCCGGGCAGCAAACCCCTGCACAGCTGTTCGACTTCCTCGTTCGCCGACCCCTGCGCCTTTCGCTGTCGGGATTTTCTTGTCGGTGGCCAATCGTATTCTTTGCTCCTCGGCGCAATGCGAGGGGGAAAAATGCGCGGACGTGGGGTTATTGCGGGAGTGCTCGCAACATGCGGGACATTGGCGTTGTCGGGGCCGGCTCGGGCCGACCAGTACGACTTCATCTCCGAGCTGGACAACTCGGGGGTGAGCTATGCGTCGATCACCGACATGATCGGTATCGGCAAGGAGCTCTGCCACGACCTCCGAAACGACGTGTCACCTTCCTTGGTGCTCGGCAAGCTACGCAGGACGGGTTTCGCACCGACCGAGGCGGCGATCATCCTGACCGCGGCCGTGAACAACTTGTGTCCGGACACCAAGTCCTTGGTTGTCGCCTGGGCACGTGGGAACGGCTATACCGGTCCGGCGTGAGGGTCTAGACGAGCCGAGCTAGCCAAGGCGCTATCTGGGCCATGCGGGTGCGGTTTCATCGAACCTGTGTCTCCCCCCGTTCGCTACGCTCCCCAGGTCAACGACGGCTCGCCCGGAAAGGTCGGAGGACGTGACCACTGGCTTCGAGGATGCTGCGACGGCGGTCCTCCGGCAGGCACTGGGACCTTCAGCGGAGTTCCGCGACGGCCAGTTGGACGCCATCGAGGCCGTGGTTGAACAACGCAGCCGCCTTCTGGTCGTGCAGCGCACCGGCTGGGGCAAGAGCGCGGTCTACTTCGTCGCCACCCGCTTGCTGCGGGATAGGGGTGCAGGCACCACCATCATCGTCTCGCCGCTGTTGGCGCTCATGCGCGACCAGATCGAGGCGGCCTCTCGGCTGCATCTGAACGCAGTGACGATCAACAGCAGCAACACCGAAGACTGGGATCGAATCGAGCAGGACCTGCTGCGCGGAGCGGTAGACCTGCTGTTGGTGTCCCCAGAACGATTCAACAATGCCGACTTCAGGGACCGGCTCCTCGGGCCGCTGAGCCGCAGCGCCGGACTTCTCGTGATCGATGAGGCGCACTGCATCAGCGACTGGGGTCACGACTTTCGCCCGGACTACCGCCGTCTCGTCCGAGTGCTCGAGTTCATGCCACCCGGACTTCCTGTGCTGTGCACAACCGCGACCGCGAATGACCGCGTGGTCGACGACATTCGCCATCAGCTGGGTGCCGGCCTCAAGTGGATCCGCGGCAGCCTCGACCGCGAGAGCTTGTCGCTGTCTGCGGTCAGGATCCCCACGATTGTGGAACGGCTGGCGTGGCTTGCTCACTGGATACCGCGCATGTCAGGGTCCGGCATTGTCTACTGCCTTACCGTCGCAGACACCGCGCGAGTAGCAGAGTGGTTGAACAGCAGGGGAATTCCAGCCGCGGCTTACTCGGGTGAGACAGATCCAGAACGACGACTGGAGATCGAGAAGCAACTCAAGTCGAATGACCTCAAGGTTGTCGCGGCCACCTCGGCGCTCGGCATGGGGTTTGACAAACCCGATCTGGCCTTCGTGATTCACTTTCAGTCACCCGACTCCCCCGTGGCGTACTACCAGCAAGTGGGACGCGCGGGCCGCGCCGTTGAGCATGCCGAAGTGGTGTTGCTGTGGAGTGAGCGAGATGAGGACATCTGGCAGTACTTTCTCGAGCATGGACTACCTGTCCAATGGCATGCCGAGCAGGTCGTCGAATATCTAGAGGCAGAAGGCGATTGGGTCGGACAACGTGAGATCGAGTTGAACGTCAACATGCCCAGCTCGCGGATCGCCGGGCTACTCAAGGTGCTCGATGTCGAAGGTGCCGTCGAAAAGGAACGGTCAAAGTACCGTCGCACGCTACGCCCGTGGACTTTCGATACCGCGCGGATCGAGCGGGTCAGGGAGGCTCGACTGGCGGAGCAGCAAGCCATGAGGGATTACGCGACCACGTCAGGATGCCGCATGGCCTTCCTGCGAAATGTACTCGACGATAACGCCGTCAGTCCTTGCGGCCGGTGTGATAACTGCACGGGTAACCGATACGACCGAAAGACGGATGCGAATTTGGTCGGGCAAGCACTGAGCTTCATCAGGCGGCGACCGATCGTCATCGAGCCTCGCAAGGCCTGGGTGGGACATCGGCGAGGCAGGATCGGAAATCTTCTCGAGCCCGGCCGCTCCTTGTGCTATCTCACCGACCCAGGCTGGGGCGACCAGTTGGTTGAGGCCAAGCGCGGCGATCGGCCGCTCAGCAATGAGCTTGTCGAGGCCTCAGCCGCGCTCATCGACGAATGGATACCGGGTTTCAACGGGACCGTTGTCGGCGTGCCCAGTCTCGTTCCCAACCGGACGCTGGTCGAGAACTTCGCGGGCCGACTAGCCGAACTCCTCCACGTGCGGATTTCCGACTGCCTGGTCAAGCTGCGCCACAACGCTCCCCAGAAGCTGATGGAGAACAGCGCCCAACAGCTCCGCAACGTCGATGGTGTATTCGGGATCCGTGGGAAGGCACCGACCGGTCCGATCTTGCTTGTCGACGACGTGGTGGACTCACGGTGGACAATGACCGTACTGGGTGGCCTGCTGCTGGCAGCGGGTAGCGGGCCCATCTATCCGTTCACCGTGGGCAAGACAAAGGGATGAGAATGCTCGACGAAAAAGACCTCGCCGCGCTGGCACTGACCAGCCGCTTGGTCGAGTCGGCAACGAAACCTCTATCCGCACGGGAATTTTGGGCGCTGCGCCGAGTCGCTGAACCATCGACGCTGCATGGAATGACCGCGACCGAGATCGCCGCCGAGCTGTCAATGCCCAGCGATGACGCCGAGCGGATCGCCAGGCTGTTCGACCGCGCCGCTGGCCTCGCAATCGCGCTCGAAAAGCTGGACCACTCTGGGATCTGGACGATCACCGGGGTCGGCGAACGCTACCCCGAGCGGCTGCGAACCCGGCTTCGTGATTCCGCACCTGCGGTGCTGCACGGCGTGGGCGACGCCTCAATACTCGACACCGACGGTGTCGGCGTGGTCGGCTCCCGGGATATCTCGGCCGACGGCTCGCAGGTCGCCCGGGAAATCGCTCAAAGTGCAGTGCAATCGGGGTTACCCGTCGTTTCCGGTGCGGCACGCGGCGTCGACGGGGACGCGATGAACGCCGCATTCCAGGCGGGCGGCCAGGTCGTTGGCGTACTCGCGGACGCCCTGGAGCGCGCTGTTACCCGCCGCGGCACCCGGCGCGGTGTGGCTGGCGGTCAAATCTGCCTGGTGACGCCATACATGCCCAGCGCGGCGTTCTCTGTTAGCAATGCGATGGGGCGCAACAAGATCATCTACGGTTTGTCGCGCTGCACGATTGTGGTTGCCAGCGAACACGAAACGGGTGGTACCTGGGCGGGTGCCACCGACGCCCTCAGGAATGGGTACGGTCGCGTTGCCTCGTGGATCGGGCCGGGCAGTGGCCCGGGCAACAGTGTCCTCGTCCAACGTGGTGCCACCGAACTGTCCGACGTCAACCGCCTCGGTGAATTGCTGCACGAATCCGTTGCGCCCCCAGCCGAGAAGACGGAGGCGCTCGGAGATCAACTGACGTTCGGGATTTGAGGACCCACGCCTGGCGCATTAATCATGTTGCGACCATGCCAAGATCCCGACGAGCATTTAGTTGCGTCCACCGAAGGTGTTGTCCGAGTGGGGCCAACGGGTGTAAGCGGCTGACGGGCCCGCCCCCTCCACGAGCGTTTATCCCTCACCCGGAAGCTTCGTAGGGAGACCGAACGAGATGGTCGCATCCGTGAATCGTCGTGTGAGTTGGCGCCTCAAAGAGGTCGTACCAGGAGCTCATTCCCTCACGTAGCGGTACACCTCTCTGCCCCAACAGAACTCGTGCTCTAGCGAAAGACAAGCCGCAAAACGAAGACCTCAGCCCGTCTCCGACCGCGGATCAACCCGGACATCTGAATAACACGACACATCCTGCCTGCGCATCATCTTGCACGTGGTACAAACCTAATTCATATGTGTCGTACGTTCGGTGCCTCCCACGGTAAGAATCGGTTCAACTTGTCGTCTCCTTTCGTTATCGTCGGGCGTGCGTACACCTGACATCAACTTGTCTGCGGAGGTTTACGCAAGCGGCCGATGGGTTTCCGTGTGCCGGCCAACGCGAAGAACGGAGGAGCTCATGACCGAGTCACACGTGCGCTTACCTCCTGCTGCCGAGGCCGTACACCGTCTGCTAGCGGAACTCGGACCGTTGCCCCCAGTCACGCTCCGAGAACGGCTCCGGTCAGTCGGCTTCAATCAACCAATCGAACGACTGAGCCAACTCTCCGACCGGTTCCCCAGCCACTTTTGTCTGACTGCCGAGGGGTTGCTGTCCCTCGCATCCGTTGGAGGGCGCAACACCGAGGACAATTTGGAGGAACAACCTCATGAATCCAACTGGTACACGCCGACAACGGTGAGCCGAGTCCATCCGGACCGTATCGCTGTGCTGGATCTCGAGACTACAGGGCTCAACCCCACGAAGGACTTCATCTCCGAGGTTGCCCTCGTCCGCCTGGACGGCCAGCCCATCATCCATTTTGCAGTGCAGTTCCCCGGTAGTGCCGAAATACGAAGCGAAAAGCCAGAACTCGCGTTCAGTGTCAGTGAGGCCATACACCGCCTCAACGCGGCGATGGGGAGCATCGACGTTGTCATAGGTCACAACTTGCTTGGATTCGACCTGCCGTTTTTGAGAGAAGCGGCGCAACGTGCCCAAGCCGACCAGCTACGGGCGCCGGCATGCGTTGACAGCATCCACCTTGCGGTACTAGCCGACGTTTCAATGCCGAATCGCTCGCTCGCGGATTTGACATTGAAATTCGACATCGAAAACCCTGATGCCCATCGAGCGCTCGCGGACGCGACGGCAACGGCCGCCGTTGTCCGCCGGCTAATTGAAGGCATCGACGTCAACGAGGCCAATTGGCAACTGGCCATTGGTGTTCTGGAAGCATTTGATCATCCCCTCATCGCCTTGATGCCACCGCTAGCCTCGATTCCGGAGCTTGCTACGCTGACCCGCGAGGTCGATCCACTGCTGGCGCCGTCGTCACCGGCAGCCCCTGATGCATGGTCAGCGACGCGCGACGATCTTGCCTTCCTTCGCGAGGGACGCGGGCTCCGAGCCCGACCCGCCCAGCGTGAAATGGCGCAAGCTGTAGCCGAAGTCTTCGATGGGAGCGGGCTCCTCGCGGTCGAGGCACCGACCGGAACGGGTAAGTCGCTGGCCTATCTGCTGCCAGCGTTGGCTCGTGCATCCCGCCCCAACCAGCCGGTCATCGTCGCGACGGCAACCAAGGCGCTGCAGGGACAACTCCGCGAAGAAGCTGGCCGCCTTCAACGAGAAGGTCGGCTGAGAGCGCCCTTCCGGCAGATCCAGGGCGTGGGAAATTATGTATGCACACGCGAACTCGAGGACGCCCTTTCCGACCGGGACTCCTCCGGTCTGGCGCTGGCCGTCGCAATACGGGCAATCGCTTCGTCCCCGACCGGGACCTGGGATGACGTCACCGACGACATCGTCCGATTCAGAGATGCGCGTTATGCGCGGACACGGGCTCGCGTTAGAACCAATGCGGGCGGGTGCGATAGAACGCATTGCACCTGGGCAGAGGTCTGCCCGCTTATGCAGCAGATCAAGGGCATTGACAAGACCCCCGGGGTGGTCTCGGTCAACCATGCACTTATTGCGAGTTGGGTCGGTAACCAGGGAGCCGGTGCTCGCGTCCCTGGCGACGTTCTCGCCGACGGGCGCGCGGATCTCGTTTTTGACGAGGCGCACGCCTTAGAAGACAGCTTGACCGCCGCCTGGACCGAGAGGGTCGATGCGTTAGAACTCCAGATACTCGCCAACGGCTTGTCGCTGCGTTCGAAGTTGATGCGTGAGGTTCGTTCGCGCACCGGAGGGAGTGATCATGCGCCTCAAGCCATTCAGGCTCTCGGGATCGCAACCGGACAATTACGCACCAGTGCTACGAAATTCGCCCACGCAATCAGCACCTATCTGCACGAATACGCCGGCAAGTCGGACTCTGTCGTGCTGCGTTCCGGCATCGTGAACAATCGCCCTGAATTCAGAGGCCTCCGGCAGGCAGCAACTCAGGTGCGTATCGGGCTGATTCAGCTCGCGAAAGCAGTCACCACCCTTCGTCATTCGCTTGGTGACGCCGCAGGGACAGGCTCGGCGCGGCGTCGCCTTCACGGATACGCCGACCGCCTAGATGCCGCGATAACTTTGCTTGACACTCTGCATGAGCTGCCCGACGACCACTTGTGGGTGTACCGCGTTACTGCGGAGCCGGATGATCCCGAAGCGTGGACTTATGAGCGATTGCCCATCCAAGTCTTTCCGCAGTTTCAGCAATCAGTAGTCGATCGCACCCACTCAACTGTCCTGTGCTCCGCGACGTTGACGGTCCAACACCGCTTCGACTACCTCGCATCCAGATTAGGAATCCGCATCGACCCCGAGCCCGCCGAGGGCACGTTCCGAGCTCTGACGCTGAGGTCTCCGTTCGACTACGCGAAGAACTCCTTGGTGATATTGACCAATCATCTGCCCGTGCCGATCCCCTCGAATGAGCGGGAGTTCTGTGAGGAGATGGCGGCGGACCAAACTGGATTTCTATCCCTCTCCGGCGGCAAGACTCTCAGCCTTTTCACCTCGCGAGTGCGTATGGAGAGCATAGCGGCACAGGTGAGGACGTGGACAGCCGAATTGGCGGAAAGAGGCGTCGCGCTGCTCGTCCAGAATGAGCAAGGCCGGTCGCAAATCTCCCACCGATTCCGAAACGAACCCGGAACTGTTCTGTATGGCTTGAAATCTTACTGGGAAGGCTTCGACGCGCCAGGCGAGACACTCTCCTACCTCTTCCTCGAAAAGCCTCCATACCCACATCCGGACAATCCCTTAATTGCCGCCAGGCAACGTGCAATCGCAGAACGAGGCGGAGACCCCTTCATCGACTACGTATTGCCCATGACCGCGATGCAATTCACCCAAGGGTTTGGTCGGCTGATCCGTTCCGAGGACGACCGGGGCGCCGCGTTCGTATGCGACCGTAGATTGCACGCGCCGACGCAAGCGCAGCGCGTGATCCTCGGATCACTTCCAGAGCCTAGCGTTCACGAAGCCACCGACCGCGACGACGCATGGTGCAGAGCAATTGAATTCGTTACCGGTTCCGTGCCTGATCTATCCGCCGCAATCACCTTCGGACGCGACGACGTCACAGAGCTGCTCGAACGCTTACGCATCCGCGTCGGCGAGGATCCCACCGCAAAACTCATCGAGGCGGCCGAGTTGTTGTTCGGCATCAGTAATCTCCATCCGAAGCAGTTAGATGTGATGCGAGCATTCCTGCAGGGCAGGGATTTCCTTGCTGTGCTGCCGACGGGCTTCGGCAAGTCATTGTGTTTCCAATTGCCTGCGCTGTTGGCTCCCGAGAACCGCGCAACGGTGGTCGTCTCCCCCCTGATCGCCCTAATCAAAGATCAGATGAATGACCTCCGCGGCCGCCGTGGCATTCGACCCGTTCAGGGCATTACCGGCACCACATCGAGGGTGGTACAGACGGAGATCCTTCGTGATACTGCGGAAGGCCGTGTGCGCCTGCTGTATGTATCACCAGAGCGGCTGGCCCGGGATCCGGTGCTACGCGGAGCTTTGAGGCGACAGCAGCTCAACCGCGTGGTTGTGGACGAGGCGCACTGCATATCGGTGTGGGGACATGATTTTCGGCCTGAATTTCGGCAAGTGCCAGCATCAGTTGCCACTTTCGACAGTCGTCCGCCCCGGGCAGGACTCACAGCTACAGCGACGGTGGAAGTCGAAAGGGACATCAACGGGTCGCTACAGATGCACGACCCGGTCGTCGTGCGCGAGCCAAGTGACCGGCCAAATCTGCGTTTCCGAGTTATTCATTGCGGCAACGACAGAGAGCGGACTCGCGAGCTTCTCCGATTCGTGACATGGGCGGCGGGGAAGCCCGGAATCGTGTACGTGACGCGTCGCGCCCTCTCAGAAGAGATAGCCGCACTCCTGCGCCGCGCCGGGCACGCGGCGCGCCCCTACCACGCCGGCATGGTCCCAGAACAACGCGATGCGGTACAGGAAGATTTTGACTCAGATACCGCGCAGATCATCGTGGCTACAAAGGCATTCGGCATGGGAATCAACAAGCCGAACATCGCCTGGGTCGTACACTACGATCTGCCCGACTCACTTGACGGCTACGCGCAGGAAGCGGGACGGGCGGCCCGTAGTCCGAATCTCGTCGGAGACTGTGTACTGCTATACACCAAGCGAGACATCGCGTTTCGGACGCACCTAGTCGAATCTCACGAGTCCGCAGCCGATGCCGATCTCGCACAACGCCTATTGAACAAACTCTGGACGTGCACCGTACGCGGCGCAACGAGGGTGTTCGATGTCGACGAGGTGGCCGACGCCCTCGCTATTGACGATGATGACCTCAACATTTACCTCTCCCGACTCGAGCGGGTAGGAGCACTCAAGCAGGGGCTCGACTGTTCTGCTCGCGGAACGGTCGACGTTGGTTTCCGGGAACCAGAGGACGAGCATGAGCGGCGTCTGTTCCGCGAGCTCTTCTACCAAGCCCATCGGGCTAGGCCAAATGTGCGCATTCAGATCGACCTTCAACAGCTGAAGGAACAACGGGGTTACGACCCGGACGAGATCGAACAACAACTCATCGAGTGGACGCTTGACCGATATGTCACGTTCTCCAGTTCCCGCAGGCTCCGCCGCGTCGAACTGTTCTCCCGCAAAGCATCCCGCGGCGAGTTGGTCATGGAGTCGACACGATGGACAGGCTGGCAGCACCGTCGCCTGAAGGCAATGATTGATTACGCCAAAGGCACAGTGGAGTGCCGCCGGGTTGTCGTGGCGCGGCACTTCGGGGACGAGGTTGCCGATTGCACCGCCCGCAGCATCACACATTGCGATGTCTGTGGTGGACAGTCACCGCCTTGGTCTGCACTCCCCGACCACCTCGTGGCCGATCCAGAGTTGCTGGTGAATGCTGAACTCATCGTTCTGCAAGCAGCGGGATGGGCATCGGCGTTTCGTAACGGATTCTACGGAGAGACCAGCCTGCGCGCCGCCGTGTTAGGGATGGAGTCTCTTGGCCCAGGACGACCGCTTGGTCAGGGCGTGCTCAGCTGCCCACAATTCGGCGCGCTGCGACATGTCCGCAACGGCGAGAAGCGTTGGGAAACAGCGGTCAACCGACTGTTGGAACAAGGACTGCTCGAGCGACGCAGCGTCCAGCGCGACCCAACACGTCCCTCGTACCAAACCATCGGCCTGACAGCTGTCGGCGCCCAAACACTCGGAGTTCCCTTCAAACACAATGATTGAAAAGCGAATCACCCATCAGTTGCTCGATTCCGGAGAGCTCGTGCTCACGCCGAAGGAACGCGAAGCGTTGCTGCTGCCCGAGCACAGCACCACGATCACAGTCGACGTTGAAGGCGAAACTTTCCACGCCCAATGGAGTGGACGAAGCCGCAAACTCACTGGCGAAATTCTCACGGAGCGCATTCAGGACTACGGCCAAGCGGACGGACTATTGCGACTGCGCGCAGTCGACCAAACCTACCGCCTGCAACTGTTGCCGCCCGGTACAACAATGCAATTCAAGGACTGGCTGCCACCTGTCCGCGTCACGCGCACATCGATCGGAAACAAGGCTGCGCGGCGCAGAGCTACCGTCGACCGACAGTTCCACGCTGACGCCGAATATCATTGGGGTGCTTCCAACGGAAGACACAACATCGGTTTCTTGACTGCGGCGAGGCAACTTCTCAGCGAACAACTCAAGGCTGCCGGATTTGACGCACTGGAACTGGTGGAGTTGCGCCTGCAGGGCGAAGAATTAGCGACACTCGACAATTTTGAAGAACTGCTAGCCGTCGACGTCTCCAACGTCGACCGGATGCCACATCAGGAAGCCGTTGCGCGACATGCACTTTCCAGGCTTCGCGGCCGCGCAGTGCTCGCCGATGAGGTTGGACTAGGTAAGACGGTTGAGGCCGGACTCGCGGTGAAAGAGTTGACTCTGCGCGGCCTCGCGAAGCGGGTGCTCATCCTTTGCCCCGCACCGCTGCGTGACCAGTGGCGGGACGAAATGAACACTAAGTTCGACATGGCTTTCGCCGTCGCGTACCGAGGGGCAGAGGTAGCCGATCAGGACAAGTTGATCATCAGCCTGCAGCTGGGCACCTCTCAAATTGAGAAGCTCACTAGAAGGCCCTGGGATATCGTAATTGTGGACGAAGCGCACCGTGCCGCAGGAGCCGGCGCCCGCAAGCGCCGGGAACTCATCACGGCCTTGACCACGGCATGCCGCTACGCATTCTTCCTGACAGCCACTCCGATTCAGAACGACCTGCTCGAGCTGTATCGACTCATCGAACTTCTCCGCCCGGGGACGTTTACTTCGGTCAGCGCATTTAAGAGCCAATACATGCGAAGCAGCGATCCTCGCACACCGAATGATCCTGCCGCACTGCGACGCTTGATCAGCAGCGCGATGATCCGGACCACGCGAGGACAGGCAGGCGTCGACCGCGTAACGCGGAGAGCAGAAGACGTACCGATCGACCTGGGGCGCCGCGAGCAGGAACTCTATGCGCTAAGCACCCATCTCCTCCGCAACATCATGAGAAGCCCTAGCGATACCATGCGCAGACGCAGTCTCGCACTCCGTCTGACTGCAAGTCCGTTCTCTATGGGAACCACTGCGCTTCGAATGGCCGAGAGGCATCCGGACGGGCGGGTGCGCCAAGCACTCAACGACATGGCACACCTCGCCATGGACATCCAAGGGTCTGCGCGTGAAAACACCGCGCTGCGGATCACGCGGCAGTGGGTCCAAGACCACGGACGCGTGCTCATCTTCACCCAACACACCGATACCGTCACGGGTTTACTGCGCCGCATGGAGGCGGAGGGCCTGCGCGCTCGCTCATTCCACGGTTCGATGTCACCGACTGAGCGTGCTGCCACCGTGGCCGCCTTCCGCTCGGGCGATGCACCGATCATGATCTCTACCGACGCCGGCGCCGAGGGACAGAACCTGCAATTCTGCAACTGCGTGCTCAACTACGACCTGCCCTGGAACCCAATGCGCATCGAGCAGCGCATCGGAAGGGTCGACCGCCTCACCCAGCCCTGCGACGAGGTGTTCATAGCCAACCTCTACGCGCGCCGCACGGTCGACGAGAATGTCTATCGTCTACTGGCCGAGAAATTGCGCATGTTCGAGCTGCTGTTCGGCCAGGTCACTACGATATTGGGTGAACTCGACGATTCGAAAGCCGCAACCTTCGAATCACGGGTCCTGGAAGCACTATTCGCGCCGAACGACACCCGTATGCAGAATCTGCTGTCGCAACTGGGCACCGAACTTGTCGACGCTCGCGAGCGGGCATCTACGCTCATCGAAGCGGACAGTGGTTTGAGCAAGTGGATGGCATCGGCGTTTGAACACCGCAAGGGTTTGACCAAAGCAGGAAGCAACGAACTGGCACCCGAGATCGCCGAACGCGCCCGCATTCGGCAACGACGGTTGCAGACGTGGGTACGTCGGGTACTCGAAGCGCTTGGTGCACATACCCTTCATGACACCGGGGAAGGCGAGGGTGCTTTCCTCACCGTTCAGTTCGACGAAGAACTCGCCGACGAACTCGGGGACCGGACGCTCATTCATATCGCCTTCGACAGGAAGGGCATGGACCACCATCCCGAGGCGGAGCTATGCGCTGTCGGATCCCCGGTATTCGACGAACTCCTGGGTCTCCTTCGGATGCGGGGCGACATGCACGCGACCGTTCCCGTGATACCCGACGATCCTGGACCCAGCCCTTTAACGGCTAGTCCGACCACCACGCTGGTCAGGAGGAGGCTTATCCCATCCGGTACCTGGAGCGGCCAAGCGACCTTTCGAGCGACAGTCGGCGAGGCTGAAACAACCGAGCACATCATCACCGCAGATATCAACGGCAAGAACGCAGTTCGGCTGCCCAGGCGTCCGCTCGAAGACGGCGAATCGTTGACGGCCGCTTTCGATGACCCGGTTGAGATCATCTCCGCCTTCGAGCGGACTGCCACCGAGCAACTCGAATTGCTTCGCCGCGGACGTGAGGAGGAAGTCGGGAGCGACCGCGCTCGCGAGTTAAGCCGCATCCAAACCGGATATAACGCGCAAATTCGTGAAGCAGCCTATGAGGACAAAGTGCGTTTACAGCGCGCATTAGCCTCCGAAGAACAGAGACTTGGGCGCCGACCAGACATCCGCGCTCGCGCCAAAATTCTTGCCCTTACTTTGGACGAGGACGACTGGCTCGTTGAAGAAACATGGGAGGGACCAGGAGGTTCCGGGGGAACCCTCACCTACGAGTGGGACCCTAGCGAGCCGCCGGTGGTACTAAGTGACGCGTCACAAAAGGCGATTGAGGTTCTGGCTCTCTGCTCCAATGGCCATTGGTTGGACGAAACCGAATGCCAATTGTGCGGTTCGTGTGACGACGGGTTCTGCAGCGCCTGCGGCGACGAAGCGGTGTTCGCGGACTGCGTGGCCTGCGGCCTATCGAGCTGCGCCACTTGCCGCGCGACGACAGGCGGGTTGTGCCTAGGCTGCGGATCGCCCGAGCGGGCACCGGAGCTCGATCGGGAGTTTGCGATCGCGTGGCGCCTCAATAGAGGGGTGATTCTGCACGTTGGTGATAGAACAGCCGAGCTTGCACGGGCCGGCCACACATCGCCACTGATGATCGTTCGCGACGAAGACGCCAACGATAGCAACCGAGTTCGTCTGCGTTCGTACGCAATCCAAAATGAGCTTCCTGCTGACAGCGGAGTACAGCTTCGTGATCTCACCGACCGCCTGCAGGCCCAGGACCCAACCCGCCTCCTGCTGCGCACGTCTACTGCCATCGGGATCGAGCTCACGACGGCGGGCGAACACGCTTCAACGATTGACGCTGACGCCATTGATGATCTGCCGACTTTCAACGCGCCTCGCGCTCACAGCGAATCAGCTGTGCAGCTTGCTGCGCTTCTGTCGAAGCTACGCGCCGCGGTTCCGCCGCCGCCACCACCGTGCGTGCTCGTTACCCGCCGCTCTACATTCACCGATCTCCACCTCGAAGTGGATCGCCTGGTTCAACGTATTACGACCATCGGCGATGACGGCTTGCCAGAACTTGTTGAAGAGCAATCTTCACCGATCGATTGGCGAAACTTCGCAGCTGAAGAGGCCAAACTTGGCGAGGCGGAGCTTGCAGGTCTGAGAGTTTCATTGGAGCGCAGAAACGATGCGGTACTAGTTACTACGTGGTCCGATATAGGTATATGGACGAAATCGCAATGGCTTGCGCTTCCTCAAGACGCGTCCGACGAGGACCAGTTCGCGTGGTACGAGGTCCTCCGCTCGCTTAATACGCCAGGAGGTCGCGTGGGCCGACGCACGCGAGAGGCGCCGGACGTCGTTAATTCCTTTCCGACGCCGTCAGAATGCGAGCTAGTGGATCGCCACATCGATCCTGTGGCTCAGGTTGCCGCAGCGGAACCTGGGGTCGAACTAGCACCCGCGGACCGGAAATCTCTTGTGGCGTTGAACATTAATTTGCCCAAGAAGCGACCACAAGCCGTCGACCGTGTGCCCGCCGAACTGGGGCGAGCTCTGATCGAGCGTGCGTCACGACCGTTTTCCACCATGGTGGCTAACGGATTCGAAATCCGCGAAAAGTGGCGCGGACACGGGACCGCGACACACGAATACCGAACGTGGGATGGGCTGCCCATCGCGCCGACGCTCGATGATACCGAGCTTCGGGACAACGACTTTGGCGTTTGCCGCGACGGTCACTTCTATGCTGTGGGAACGTCGGCACTCTGTGGTGCCTGCAACACGTGGGCTTGTCGCGCCTGCGACTTCGCCGACGACTGGGCGACGATTCCGTGCCCTCGGTGCTCCTCGTCCGCTTGCGGCCGCTGCTTGTCAGTGGAACACGCTGTACCAGGCATACAGTGCGTGCTCTGCGGCGACGTAGCGTGCCAAGGCTGTGGTCGAGATCCGGAGGTGCAACCGTGCCCGATTTGCGACCGGCAGATGTGCACGACATGCCGAGTCGGCGACTTGTGCCGCACGTGTAGCCAACTGGCGCCTGCCACCCCCGAGCAGGTCTACCACCTGCCCGCAGAATTGGCCGCCGTTGGCGCAGCCGCGCTCATCGGCTCTGACAGCGACGCTACGACGCTGCTGCTTGACCGGGGCGGCATCGCCGAACAAGTGGTGATTCGAATGGGTGCAGTAGACCGATGGGTGGTTTTCGGCAGTCACCAAATCGACGACGCCTACCGTCTGCGATTGGCGGCGAGCCGAAAATTCAACGGCCAGGTGCGCCCGATCACCGAACTACTGAATGCCGAAACACCAATTCCAGGACCACATTTGGTCGTGCGGTCGGAGCGCTTCTACTACCCGTCCTGGTCGGTGGGGGACTCCAACGAGCGGCATAGCACGCGATGGCATTCGTCACCGGACACCGACCTCGCTCAGTTGGTGGCTTCCGAGTTTCCAACACTCACTAGGTTGCCGACTAGAGTCGAATCAGTACCCACCCACGTCGAGCAGACACTGGCGAGAGCGACGCCGGTAGTTCGCATCGAGCTGAAGATGCGGTGGAATCGGGTCGGGCGGGACATCGCAATAACCGCGGCCGGAATCCTCGACCGCAATATCGACAAGTCGATCGTCGAAGACGCTGTAAGTTCATGGGCGCAGTCCGAAGTGAGCTTCGATTGGATTGCCGCAACGTGGAATCCACTGCCCCAGATCCGTGCTTACTCCCAGTGTGAAGACACGACGGCGGTGATCGTCAGCCTGGCATCCTTACTCGCGCTCGGAGTTCAAGTCGACGAGCGTACTGATTGGTATGCAATAGCCGGCTCACCTAGCGCCGCTGCGGCGACCATGCTCGCGCGGTGGCTAGGAGCCGAGGATGCCGACTTAGTCAGTGATTTCGTGGACCCCAACGAGCTGCGAGTGTCGACGGTGATGAATGCAACTGAAGTTAGCCGCAGCGTGCGGGCGGTCGCTTCAGTATTGCCACGGGTCAAGGACGGGCCTGACGTCACGACTGCTGCGCTTCAGGCTTGGATGCCTGCAGCGCAGGTTCGCGAGCCCGAAATTCGTTCGCTTCCTGCAGAACTCGCAGATAAGTTGCAGCAGCAGTGGTCGGGCCGAAATGCTCGAACCTCATTGGCGATCAGCGGCCGCGTGGACGAGACGGTCACTGTCGAAAATGGCGTGGTGTGGCGACACGAAGTGGCACTAAGCCCCGGTCGCATTGACGCGCGCCGGATCTGCAGCACAACGACGCTCCCCCTAGATGCAGGTGTCCTCGATCGAGAAGGACACTTTGTTCACGAGGGTGCACGGTGCGCTTACTGTCAAGCGAGGTTATGTTCAGTCTGCTCTGCCGGGCTTGTTTCCTGCGACTGTTGCGACGTTGCCATTTGCAAGACCTGCGTCGCGCAGCAGCAACGTGACCTGTGGCTGTGCCCTGCCTGCACCAACATGCGGCCAGTGACTCGAAAGGAGGCACGGCAAAATGGGCGGATGCTGTTGAAGCGCAACATGTTAATAGGTGAGGACGCCCTTCATGTAGTCGTGGTTGAGCGAAATAAGCAGGAGTGGTTGCGGCATGCCGGTGACGGTGAAATGGCGCCGATTGGGAGTCCGTCGGTCTCGCGGTTCCTTGGCGAGAGATTGATTGGTACAGATGTCGGATCGAGTTGAGAGGAGGCTCGCGGCCGTTTCCGGCGAACGCGAGGTAGCGTAACAACACGCGAGGAATTAGTGGCTTAACAGGCGGCCTCCTGATATTCCGCCCGCAGGTTTAGATGGCGGAGGTCAACGATCCTGCGCCGAACCGGACAGGCGGTACGACTGCGAGCGGCCTGAGAACAGTTGTCCGACCAACGGAATTCAGCAATCCACGTTCAGCCGGACACCTCGGCGATCACCGCATCGAGCCCGGTCAACGAGCACCAAGGCACAGCGACGCCCTCGCAATCGTCCGAGTCCTCGGATTACAAGTGCACAATTCAATTCCACAGGTGCAGATCCACCTCGGATGCTGGGCGCCGCTGGCCTTTCCAACTAACCTGGGATCCGTGCTGGCCATCCCGACCCTAAAGTTTAGCTATGGCAATCTGCTGCTCGCCCACCTTCACGAGCTTGGCGCGGCCAATATCGAGGAACTCCTCGGCGATGATCCTGCACGACTTTTCAAGTCCGAGGGTCCGTTCGAGAACCCGGAGCGACGCGCTCGTGATTGTCTGCGGTTTGCGCTGATGCTCGATCTCGTGGTCGAGGACGAGCGCAGGTGGCACCTCACCGAAGCAGGGATCACGTACGCCGAGAATATTGACATAAGCAACCCTTGGATAGTCAACGAGATCCAGGCTGGTGTCCTTCGTGGTCGGCTATCTGCGCACAACGCTGAGCTCGCGAAGGACGCTCGGGTTTCCCTCCAAGTTGCGCATGGCCTGCCCGCTGGCTTCTCTAATCACGATTTTGGACGAGCCCTAATGGCGCATGTGAGATCTGATCAGTGGCAAGCGGATCGGACCTTCGAATCACAGGGTGCTCGCTACCGAGAGCTACTGGTAGAGGCCGGCCTCATCGATAGAAGCGGCAAACTAACCGCGCCTGGGGCAGCCTTCAGTGAGCGACAGCCTTCGGTCTGGTGGGTGAATCAGGGCGCGACGTACACGAAGGAGCGCGACGGCGGTTTTCTTTGGGCTCCGATGCTGAATAGGGCGGGCCGCCCGCAATACCACTGGGACACCATGGATAAGGTTCGCGAAGGTGACGTTGTTCTGCATTACAGCAATGGCGCATTGCGAGCAGCAAGCCATGTGAGCGCAGCCGCGAGGCCGGCCCCGAATCCGCTCGACGACCAATCCTGGGATGAGGCAGGCCGGTTGGTCGAGACGCAGTATAAGGAGCTTAATGAGCCTGTCGCACTGGCCGCCATCGATGAGGGTGCCCGCATCAGGCAAGGTTCACCATTTACGTCCGCCGGGTCTGTGCAGCAGGTCTATCTGGTCCGCCTCCAGGAAGAGTTCGTATATGAGCTGGCCCAGCGGTTCTCCGAGCTCGCCGATCACTTGCCTTCGATCCAACGCCCTGCTCCACGGTCGGCGGAGGCACTGATGCCCGACGAACTATTTAATGACTTCGCCGTCGCTGTTGAAGTCTCGGGGCTGCGGTTCCCAGCAGGCTCGAACCTTGTCCGATCGTTTGTGTGCAGTCTGCTTGCCAAGCCCTTTGCGATCCTGACCGGACTCGCGGGTTCAGGCAAGACTCAACTCGCGATGAGGCTTGGTGAGTGGTTCGGCGCAGCTGAACACGGACGTCATCGCCACCTCGTTGTACCTGTGCGGCCTGATTGGACGGGCCCGGAATCCATCTTCGGGTACGAGGATGCGCTGCGTAGATCCGCGTCTGGGGCGCCGGTGTGGTTTGTTCCTGAAGCGTTCGAGTTTGTTCTCCGAGCGGCGGAAGATCCCGAGCACCCGTATTTACTAATACTGGACGAAATGAACTTGGCCCACGTAGAACGGTACTTCTCGGACTTTCTCTCGGGAATCGAATCGCGACGTCCGGTCCTACCGGATCTGATTTTCGATCAAAAATCTCGCCAGTGGGTCCTACGAGACGTAGAAGCGCAACGATTGCCGTTGCCACGCAATCTTTTCGTTGTCGGCACTGTCAACGTGGACGAAACCACATACATGTTCTCGCCGAAAGTGCTTGACAGAGCCTTCACGTTTGAGTTCCGAGTAACGTCTGACGAGCTCGACGCCGAGCTGCGTCGGCCCACCGCCGCGCCGGCGGGCGAGGATCAGCAAGTGCGTACCTTCGCGTCGCTGGCCGAAAGGGACGATTGGCAGCGAGAGCACCCTCATCCGGCTCGCGATGAGATTGTCTCGACACTTCGAGAGGCGCACACGATCTTGGCTCGTGCCAATCAAGAGTTCGGGCATCGAACGCTCTACGAGATTTTGCGCTTCTGCGCATTTTTCGCAGCGACTGGGGACTCCGACGGGGACACCGCACTCGACCTTGCGATAGTTCAGAAGGTTCTTCCAAAGGTGCACGGGTCGCGGCGGCGAGTTGAGCCGGTTCTTATTGAGCTAGCCGCGTTGGCTCGAGGAGCCGGTCCGGATCCGCGGTTGCCTGTCACGCATCACAAAATCGGCCGCATGATCGACTCTGTTCGGGCTAACCAGTTCGTCAGCTTCGCCGAGTAGCCATGCCCGTGGAATCGATGCACTTGGCGCTTCAGAGCAAAGAAGGCCACGTCGTCGGTAAAATGCGGATTGCCAATCTTCCAGACCGGCAAGGCACTACGTTCTCCGCGCGCGCTGACGTCGCTTTGCGGGAGGCTGGGATCTACCGCTACGAAATCGCTCTGTTGCCCGACGCAACGTCCGTGGAAGTTGAGCCACGCGAGTTGTTCGATCCTGACGACGCGACTTGGAAAAGTGGCCGGCTGCGCCCCGGTCAAACCGTTGGACGTCTGCGGATCCAAGTCGCTGATCGCGCCACGGGGCGAATCGGGACGACCGATGTCGACGTTCTCGCCGCCAAATTGAGCCACGACACCGAGTATCGCCAGATGCTCACGGACATAGCGTCTTTCGCTGCCGAAGCAGTGCTGCAGGGATTTGCACCAAGTTTCTTGGACCTGGCTCCGAGCGAGCTTCCTGTCGAATTGCTTTACCTTCGCTTCGCGATGATCTCGGCATACCTGCAGGATCCAGCGTTTGAGGCTGCAATTGCGCGTGTCACCTCGCAGCCACACCGCACTTGGGTGTCGGAGCAAGAGATCCGTCGGGTCGGATCCCCTTTTCCAGCAGGGGGAGCTTTCCGCCGCGCAGTGTGTGCGCCGGGCCAGCGGGTGCCGTGGGAAGGCGGCCCGACCACACTCGCATCTTTGCCTGCCACCCTGATCCGCGATCGCGCCGAATCGAGTGTTGACAACTCGGCCAACCAGTTCGTTAAGTTTGGATTGGAGCGTTGGCGAGCCGTCGCATTGGAATTGCTCAACCTGCTCTCTTTGGATCTGCAGAAAGTCGCGTCCGGACCGCTGCGTCGCGGTTGGCAAATCGCGACGGACGTGGGTGCTCAACTGGACGAATATCTGGCGCACCCGCTCTTCCGAGAGGTCGGCCCTCTGACAAGAATGCCAACCTCGGACCAGGTGTTACTTAAACGCGCGGGCTACCGCGAAGTCTTTCGAACGTTCGCGATGACTGAGGCGGGCCCCATCCTTTGCTTTGATCGGCCAGATATGACAGACATTTTCGCGGCGTCGCAGCGCAATGTAGCAACCTTGTATGAGTTTTGGTGCTTTCTTGCGTTAGTCGATTCACTCGGGCGAGTGTGCGGTGAAGACCAGACGGATCGCGCCTTCACCGTAGCGGGTGATGGCACCTCCATGACCCTGCGGTCAGGCGACGAGTCGAAATTGTTGTGGTCGGTCAAACGAGGAAGGCGGACACTTCTTGTCGAGGCGTACTTCAACCGGACCTTCGCTGGCAAAGATGATCGGCGAGGCTCATGGAGCCAAGCGATGCGCCCCGACTGCTCGGTGCGCATTCGACCAGAAGGCAGCACGCCATCGCTGGTCTCGACTCAAGAGCTAGAGGTTTGGCTGCACTTCGATGCGAAGTATCGCGTCGACAATCTTGTTGCACAGCTGACATCTACCACTGATTTTGACGAGTTTTCTGGAGAATCAACGACATTTGGCGGCGCGAAGCGCGACGACCTGCTCAAGATGCACGCGTATCGAGACGCGATCTCGCGAACGGCAGGAGCGTACGTGCTGTATCCGGGAACAGAGATCATGAACATTCGACGGCATCCGGGCTTCGAGGAATTGTTGCCCGGGCTCGGCGCCTTCCCGCTCAGGCCGAGCAGCGATGGCCTGCCGTCGTCATCGAAGGCGCTCGACGAGTTTTTGAGCGACGTGCTCACACATGTCGCCAGCCAGGTCACGCGTGACGAGAGGCATCGCTTCTGGACCGCGACCATCCATCGACCTGGCGAGCCCATCCTCGAGTCATCTTTGACAACGGAGTTCCTGGACGAACCTCCCGCCGATACGGACGTGCTTCTGGGCTTCGTCCGAAGTGTTGAGCACCGAGTATGGATAGAACGGTTGGAGCAATACAACATTCGTGCCGGGGACCGAGCGGGCGCTGTCGAAATCGGCGGGAGAGAACTGGGCGCCCCACTGCTTCTCCTGTACGAGAATCGAAACGGCGCCCTGTGGCCGGTTCGCGCGGCAAAAGTGACGCGCTGGCGACCAGCAACGGCCGCTGACTTGACTGCGACTGGGTACCCCAACCCCAGTGGAGCGCTTTACTTTGTGGCTGACCTCGAGTTCGTCGAACACCTGCCCATATGGGCCGACTCGATCGACCTGGCGCTTCTGACGGCGAAGGCGCGTGACGGGGCGCCGATTGTCGCGACCTGGTGGGACGTCGTCCGCGCAGCGTCGATAGTCGAAACCTGAAGCCGCGGGACAACCTGACCGGGCATTAGAGCCCACAGGCGTTACACCATGTAGACACTCGCTCTTCTGCGCTCGTCCGCATACGGTGCCTGAGCGCCGGAAAATCCTTAATCGTTGTCATTCCCACCGTCGGCATTAAGCATTGCGATCGATGGCTTCACAGCTCACCACTATCACCCCGCTGATGTGGTGGGCTGCGACGGCTTCCGCGCTTGAACTTTGGCCCTGCGCTCAACCTCTAATCGCCCGTACTCATAAACTTTGAGGCCGCGCCGGCAACCCACCCAACCACCCATCCGCCAACAACTCCAACAACTGCCCATCCGGATCCCGCACCATCGCCGCCCCCTCCGAAACCGTCCCCTCCACAACACTCCCGCCAAACTCCCCCACCCGCTCCAACACCGAACGAAGATCCGACACCGAAAACGAAATGTGCGTCAACCCAACCTGATCCATCACCCGCTCGCCGCCGGCAGACACAGCCCGACCTGAGTAGTCCAACAACTCGAGCACAAGCCCGTCCCGCACAAGATACGTCGCATGCAACCCCACCGGCCGCGTCAACTGCAGGAGCGCAGCCGTGCTTTCCTCCGGCGCATCCAACTCCCACCAAAACTGAAACCCCAGCAGCCCTTCGTAAAATCGCCGCGACACCAAGCGATCCCGCACGCACAACCCGACATGATTGAAAACGACCGGCTGCGAACCCATTACAACCTCCCGTATCGCGTCAGCACCACGGGTTCACCAGAGCCCACCACCACCGTCTCACGCTGAAGACACCCACCGACGCCCTCCTCGACCACCCACGACTGCACGCTCAACACCATCCCCTCCTCCAGCACCGCGTCACGCCCACGCCCCAACCCAATGACCGGCGGCTCAGCGCCCAATCCCAACCCATGGGCCAGCACCACTGAAGACGCGCCGAACCCACAGCCTTCCCACGCCTGGTACAAATCAGCCCCCGCGCCCCCGGCACGACAAGCCCCCACCAACGCATCCATCCCAGCACCGCAACGCTCACCCAACGCCGCCGCACGCGAACTACCCGAGCCGGCCACCACCGTCCGCGCCAACCCAGCCTCGTACCCGGCGTACAACGCCCCCGGCGCCAACACCACCAACTCCCCGTCCCCCACCACCCGATCCGACGCCACATGCCCACGCGAAACTGCCCCGGAGGCAACAAAGCAGACATTCTCCGACGGCGGCACCGGCGCCCCCAACCGCGCCACGTGCTCGGAGTAGACCCCCAGCAACTCCCGCTCCGACACCCCCGGCCCCAGCGCCGCAGCCATCGCACTCAATGCCGACTCCGAAATCGCCGCGGCCACTTCAAGACACGTGATCTCGGCGTCCGTCTTCACCCGTCGGCAAGCCTCAAGGACAGCTCCCCCGTCCACCAGCTCCGCGCCCGGAGCCAATAAAGCGATCATCGCCCCAGTAGAAGCAGTCAACCCATCGGTCCCGATCCGCCGCGCGTCCCGCAACCCCGGGATCGCCCCCACCGACGCCATGAGATTGGCGGGGTTCCAGCTGAGCGGATACAGATCCTCCCGCTCGATCTCCGGCGGTACTCCCTCATCCCACGTCGACAGCAGATGCACCCGCCCCGTCGACCGCACCACCACGCACACTGGTGCGAACGGCAAAACCCCGGCCCGGCCCAACAGCCGCGCGCCGCACACATAATGCACGTTGCCGGCCCCACCCAGCATCAACGCGTCCAGGCCAGAAACCTCCATGCCGGCGAACACCTTCGCCCGCCGCTCAGCCCGCAACGCAGCGAAGTCAACCCGACTCGAGTCCTCCAACGCCATGACGCCAACGCGCACACCGGAATCCCGCGCCACCGGACTCATTCAACAGCCCCATACGGCGAGTACGAATCCCCACTCAACTTCACCCACCCGTTATCCGTCACGGCCACAATGTCTTCCGCCCGATATCCCCCCGAACCCTCGTCCCAGATGACCGGCTCGAACACCATCACCATCCCGGGCTCGACCACCAATCGGGAGTCGAAATCCTCGCCGAGGTCCGTCCCGATCAATGGCATCTCCGCACTGTCGGTCCCCACCCCGTGTGCCAGATAGAAATGCTCGATCCACGGCCGTACCCCGTCGTTGGCCGCCACCGCAACCTTGCACAGTTCCAAACCCGAGACGCCCGGCCGCAACACGTCCAGGCACGCATCGACCACCCCACGCCACCGCCGAAACTGCGAAAGCTGCACACCATTCAAAGAGGAACCCACGACCCATGTCCGGCCGTAGTCCGAGGCATACCCCTCGTACATGATTCCGGCGTCCACCCAGATCACGTCGCCGTACCGCAGAAACCGGTCCGACGTCACCGTCGGATACGCCAAGTCACCATGCACGGTCCACGGGCCCGCCGAACGACAAGGAGCCATCACCTGCCAGATCGGATCGATCCCACCCGCCGACGCCCCGAGTTCGAACACCCGCCGCAGAAACGCCGCACTCAGGTCGACCTGCCGCACGCCCGGCCGAAGCAAGGCTAAAGCGTCCTCCATCGCCAGCTCATTCAGCAGCTGCGCATGCCGAATACACGCCACCTCGTCGACCGTCTTCAACACCCGCGCGGCACCCAGCACCCCCGACGCGTCCACCCACTCGTAACCGCGAAGACCGCGAAACATGGCGTGCGACAAGTGGTCAATCCCCAGCCGAGACCCAGCACCAAACAGAGAAGCCAACTCCGACGCAAACACCCCA
The DNA here is from genome assembly GCF_031583025.1 of Mycobacterium sp. Z3061. Classification (NCBI taxonomy): domain Bacteria; kingdom Bacillati; phylum Actinomycetota; class Actinomycetes; order Mycobacteriales; family Mycobacteriaceae; genus Mycobacterium; species Mycobacterium pumcae. The sequence continues at coordinate 4,222,966 of NZ_CP134062.1, forward strand.
TCGTCAAGATCCGGAAACAACGGCCCATGAACCAAGACGTCCGAAGGCGCCCCGTCGGCGAACATCGTGAACAAATGCGGCGCCGACTCCCCCGTCACCACCACCGCCACCGCCCGGAACAACGCCGCCGTGTCACCGTCCATCGACGGCGTCAACGCCCCCGTCGCATACGACACCGCACTGGACCCGAGCAACACCAACCCGTCCAAGCCGCTGGAAGCCAAACCAGCCTGCAACCGACCGAAACGCTCCCGGCGCATGCGGGCCAGATCGGGCAGCGCCGGGATCACCTGCCCGCCGATCGTCGCCCCAGCAGCCCAGTCCTCGATGGCCCCACACCTCCCTAATGCGTAATAATGCAAAGATAGCGTAAAAAGCGCCGCGCACTCCGCCCCGCACTCCGAGAGGCACATACAAGTGACAGCCCGGCCCGACATCCCCGCCGATGTCAAGACAGACTTCGATCACCACTCCGACGAGTTCAACCTCAACGAGCTCGCCATCAACGCCGAGCTCAGACGCAAATGCCCGGTCGCCTGGAACGAGAACTACGGAGGCTTCTGGTTCCTCACCAGCTACGAGGCCGTCCGCGAAACCGCCCGAGACGGCGACACTTTCGCGCACAAATACGAACCGAACGCCGACGACGGTATCGACTACCAGGGCGAGATGGGCGTCCCGCGCCCCGAAGGCCAACCCGCCCTGGGCATCGGCGAGATCGACGGCCCCTTCCACCAGGCCTTGAGACATGCCCTCGCCCCGTTCTTCTCCCCCGGCGCCGTCGACAAACTCCGGCCGTTCATGGAAGAAAAGGCGCACGAGTTCCTCAACCAGCACATCACCGAGGGACACATGGATCTGGTGCTCGACTTCGCCAGCCCCGTCCCGGCCATCCTCACCATGAAGCTGATGGGCCTGCCCTACGACAACTGGCACCTCTACGCCAACCTGTTCCACGCCGTCATGGCCGTCCCCCAGGACAGTCCGGAATACCTCAAAGCCATCGCCGCGGTCCCGGAGATGATGCAGGGGGTGCTCGAATACGCCGCCCTACGACGCGGCGACCCGAAAGAGGACCTGACCAGCTTCCTGCTTCAATTCGAGTTCGAAAACCAGAGACTCACCGACGAGCAACTGCTCAACATCATCTGGAACCTCATCGGCGGCGGCGTCGACACCACCACCTCCCAAACCTCACTGACGCTGCTGCATTTGGGGACGCACCCCGAGCTCAAAAGCCAACTGATCCAACACCCCGAGCTCTACCGCACCGCCACCGACGAGTTCCTGCGCTACTTCTCGGTCAACCAGCAACTGAGCCGCACCGTCACCAAAGACGTCACCCTCAACGGCCAGCACCTGAAGGCAAACGACAAACTGATCATCAGCTGGCTGGCCGCCAACCACGACGAAAACGAGTTCGACCGGCCCGACGAGATCGTGCTGGACCGAAACCCCAACCGCCATTTGGCCTTCGGCCTCGGACCCCACCGTTGTATCGGATCGCACCTTGCCAGAACCATGGCCGAAGTGATGGTCAAAGCCGTCCTCGACCGCATCCCCGACTACAACGTCGACCAGGACGGAGTCGACTTCTACCTCGGCAACCCCGCTATGACCGGCCTCGGCAAGCTGCCCGTCACGTTCGCCCCGAAAGTCGCTTAGGCCAACGCCTTACGCGCCTTCCGGCGCTTGACCCGAAGCGCCCGACTCATCTCGAGCAGCCGCGCCGCCCCATCTTCGATGCCCGACGCGAGCGCCTCGAGGTCGGGAGCCGAGTCATAGTCGCCGGTGATGCCGAAGACGAAATGCTCGGCGTAGCTGACCATCGCGATGCCGGTGCGCAACTGCAGTGCGATCGGCGGGACCGGTAGGATCTCCAATACCCGCCGACCCAGCAGTCGCTGCTCGGCACGCGGGCCGGGGACATTGGTCGCCAATGCGACCACCGCCTTCTGCGGCAGATGGCTGAGCAGTCGAACGGCCCACGCCGAGAACATGAATGGCACGGTGCCGACCGCGGCCAGCATCGCGGTGCCACCTTCACTCTGCCCGCTGCCCTTGGCATGCTGCAGTCGCTTGTGCACCAGCTCCAGCTGCGTTACCGGGTCGGCCTCGTCGACGGGCAACAGCGGCAACATCGCCGACACCTCGTTGTCGGTCAGATTGAAATGGTTCGTCCCGCGCACCGACACCGGTACCAGCGTGCGCAGCGAGTTGCGTCCGGGCTTCTCCCCGCGGTCCAGCAGCAGCTGCCGGTAGCTGGCGGTGATCGCGGCCAGCGCGACATCGTTGACCGTCACGTCGAACGCGTCGCCGACCTCGTGCAGGTCGGCCAGCCGAACCCGGGCCGCCCGGTAGCGGCGCCTGGTGGTGACCGAGCCGCTCAACGACGTGTCCGGAGCCGGGGTGAGCATGCTCGCCGTCAATTCGGCTGCACCCAGGGCGGCATGTTGGACGGCGGACGCCGCGCTGACGGCGCCCCGTGCGATACCGCTCACCCAGCTCACCGGGTTCAGGCTCACCTTCGGCAAGCCCAGCCACCGCCGCTGCGGCTCCTGGGATCCGTGGATCTCGGTGGCGAAGGACTCGCCGCCGCCCTCGTCGCTCAACTTGGCCATCAGCTGCGTGGTCGCGATGCCGTCGGCGATGCAGTGATGCAGCTTGGTCAGCACCGCCCACCGGTCATCGCTGAGGCCTTCGATGATGTAGCACTCCCACAGCGGGCGCTCCCGGTCCAGGCGGCGCTCCATCACGTCGGCCACCACGTCGAACAATTCGGTGTCGCCACCGGGTTGCGGCAGCGCGAGCCGGTGCAGGTGCCGGGATATGTCGAAGTGCGGATCGTCCGCCCACTCCGGTGGACCGATGTCGAGCGGATGGGTCTTGAGCACCTGTGTGCAGCGCGGAATGGATTGCACGCGTTCGGTGAAGGCTTCGACGAACTCCTCGTTGGTCGGCGGGGGCCCCTCTATGATCGATACCCCGCCGATCGCCAGGCTGACGTGTGGGTCGGAGTCTTCGACTTCGAGGAATGCCGCGTCGAGGGCAGTCAGATGCTCCATGGCCGCTACTATCCGCCCCAACGGGTGCGCTGGTGAGAGTCAGAAGTCCTCACCTTTCAGGGCCGAACGAAGGATAGATTGATGCCGATGAGCGACATGACAGCGCGGTTCGCCGAGATCGTCGGCGCGGAGCACCTGCTGGCCGGCGACGGGGTCCCCGAGGACTACTCCCACGACGAGGAGCTGACGCAGTCGCCGGTGCAGCCGGCCTACGTTGCGAAGCCGGCCACCGCCGAGGAGGTCGCGCAACTGCTCAAAGCCGCCTCCGAGCACGGGGTTCCGGTGACGGCCCGCGGCTCCGGGTCCGGCCTGTCGGGTGCCGCGCGCCCCGCCGCCGGCGGGCTGCTGATCTCCTTCGAGCGGATGAACAAGGTCCTCGAGGTCGACACCACCAACCAGGTCGCCGTCGTGCAGCCCGGGATCACGCTGACCGAACTCGACGCCGCCACCGACGAGTACGGGCTGCGCTACATGGTTTACCCGGGCGAGCTGTCCGCCAGCGTCGGCGGCAACGTCGGCACCAACGCCGGCGGGATGCGTGCGGTCAAGTACGGGGTGTCCCGGCACAACGTGCTCGGGTTGCAGGCGGTGTTGCCGACGGGCGAGATCATCCGCACCGGCGGCAAGATCGCCAAGGTGTCGACGGGCTATGACCTGACGCAGCTGATCGTCGGCTCGGAAGGCACCCTGGCGCTGGCTACCGAGGTGATCGTCAAGCTGTACCCGCGGCTGGACCACAGCGCTACGGTGGTGGCGCCGTTCGCCGACTTCGACCAGGTGATGACGGCGGTGCCCGCCGTGCTGGCCGCCGGGCTCGCGCCCTACATCCTCGAGTACATCGACAACCTGACGATGGCCGCAATCATCCACACCCAGAATCTGGAGCTGGGCATCCCCGACCGCGTGCGGGACAGTTGTGCGGCGTATCTCGTTGTGGGCCTTGAGAACCGGACGTCGGATCGGTTGGACGAGGACGTCGAGCGCACCGGTGAGCTGCTGGCCGAGCTGGGTGCGGTGGACGCTTACGTGCTGGAGGGCGGATCGGCGCGCCGGTTGATCGAGGCGCGGGAGAAGGCGTTCTGGACGGCCAAGGCGATCGGGGCCGACGACATCATCGACACCGTGGTGCCGCGTTCGGCGATGCCGAAATTCCTTTCTACGGTGCGCGGTTTGGCCTCGTCGGCCGGCGGTGGTGTGGCGGGTTGCGGGCATGCCGGCGACGGCAATGTGCACCTGGCGATCCTGTTGAAGGATGAGGTGGCCCGCAAGCAGCTGATGACCGACATCTTCGCGCTGGCAATGGAATTGGGTGGGGCGATCTCCGGCGAGCACGGGCTGGGGCGCGCCAAGACGCCGTACTACCTGAAGCTGGAAGACCCTGCGAAGGTGGCGTTGATGCGACGGATCAAGGAAAGCTTCGACCCGGCAGGCATTCTCAATCCCGGGGTGGTGTTCGGGGAGTAAGGGTCAACGGCCGAGCGTCTCGATCGCACAACGGACGCCCGAGGCACGCGACAGGCGTGCGTCGGCGGTTACCAGGGCAACAGCCAGCGTCTCGGCCAGCGCGATGTATGCGGCATCATAGGACGTGACCGTATGCCTTAGCTCCCATATGCGCTGCAACACAGGCTGATGCGAGCAACGTCTTAGCGGTAGATCCAACAAATCTTCGACCGCGCCTTTGGCCCTTCGAGCGGTCATCAGTCGCGCGGTGACCTGGTGGCGCCACACCGAAACGACCTCAAGGTCGATGAGTTCAGGTGCAGTCAGAACCTCCCCGCTCAGACGCTCCCGGTAACGGTCACCGTCGTTTCCGTCGTCACCCAGTGCTACGGCCAGGACGCTCGCATCAACGACGATCACGTTCGGCCCGGACGTGTTCGACGGCAGCCTTGGCCGATACCCGACCGCCGCGGCGGGACGCCACTCGGTCGAAGACCTCTTCCAACGTGGGTTGGTTTGCCTCGTCGATCAGGCGGCTTCGAAGGTACTCCTGCAGTGATTGATGAGCCCGGGCCGCGCGTTCTCGTAACACTCGGTGAGTGTCTTCTGGAACATCCTTGATCTGCACGCTGGGCATGGCGCCATTTTGGCGCTACTGGCGCCATATCGCAAGTCGATCGCCATCGGGTATTCACATCACCGCGCGACTACCGTAGGCAGTCAGGGATAACGACGACGGAGAGGGTCCCGTGCCGCCGGATCCGGTTCTCCGACCTGCCCGCGATGGGGACGCCAATAGCGTGGTCGCGCAGACGCGGGCAGACGACTTGTCAACTCTACCAAGGACTCGTGTGGTCCGTGAATCCTGTGACTATCCACGAGGCCTAGCGCAAGTACACCAACGCGTTATTACCGCCCTGGCATACGGATCCGGCGGCCGTACACGTCATCGAATACGTTCGGCCGGTCACTGGGCTGTAGACGTCGAACGGCGCCGAGCCATTACCAATTGCGTGATAAGTCTCCGCGGTCTTCAACGCGAATTCGCACGAGGTGTCCGAGTTGCCGGCGTAGACCGACGCCCCGCGACTGGACTTGCCGCAGTAGGTGTCCGCCATCGCCACCGGGGCCACGGTGACTGTCACGACAACCGTGAAGGACACGGCAGCAGCGCCGAGAATGTGCTTGATCATGACTCGACCTCCACCCGCAAAAGTTGATCCGCCGCCGAGCAAGAACCCGCAGGACCTCAACCCGCCCCGGCGTACTGCAACGCCGGCTCCGCCGAATCAACATGACTACCACTGAGAATGGTAAGCATCTCCGGACGAATCTGGTAGCGCACCCCGTTCGCCGGATTCACCACGTCGAACCCGCCGGAAGCCCTTACGGCACCGCTTAATTCGATATGCGCGCCGTCGCTGATCCGCTCGCCGCGGTAGTAAAAGCTGTCCGAGCCAGCCTGACACACCACCACCAACGACTTCGCGGTCCGCAGCACCGCCGCGGGCGGACTGCCCGGGTCACACCGCGCCGTATGCCCGACGAAGCCCAACGCGTCGGCGCCATCCACCGGCCGGGACAAGGACGGGGCCACAGAACTACCCGGCAACGCCGACTGCGCCGACGGACCCGACCGGCCGCCGAAGGCCAACACCGCCGCCAACACGGCCGCGATCACCAGCATCAGCGCCGCAAGGCCGCCCACCAAAAACGGCAGCCGACTTCGCCGCGAAGCCACCGGCGCAGGAGCCGGTGAAGGATACGGACTGAAACCGGTGTCCTCGGGATTGGGGTAATCGGTGGCGAATGGCCGCGTGCCCGACGGCGGGTTCAGCACCGCCGCGGCCGACCGGGCCAGCTCGCCGGCCGAAACGAACCGTGCCGCAGGCTGTTTGGCCATCCCCTTCGCGATCACCCCGTCGAAAGCCCGAGAAACGCCGCGGCGCATGATGCTCGGCCGCGGCGGCGCCGAGAAGAGGTGCGCGCTCATCACCGCGGCGGGTTCGGGAAAGTCGAAAGGTGTTCTGCCCGTCAGACATTCGTATAACAGGCAGGCCAGCGAGTAGACGTCGGTTGCCGGCCCGACCCAGTCTCCGTTGAAGCGCTCCGGCGCCATGTACAGATACGACCCGATCGGCAACCCCGCGCCCGTCAAACTGGGATCCCCGCCGCCGCGGGCGATGCCGAAGTCGACGAGATAGGCAAATCCGGCCGCGTTGATCAACACGTTCTCGGGCTTGACGTCGCGGTGCACCAAGCCGTCCGCGTGGGCGGCATCGAGCGCCGACGCCACCTGAGCGACGATGGCCACCGCATCCGCCGGCGCCAGTGGACCGCGAGCCTGCAGCATGTCACGCAGGCTGCCGCCGTCCACCAGGCGCATGTCGATGAACAGCACTCCGCCGATCGCGCCGAAGTCATGCACCGGGATGACGTGCGGTTCCTTCAGCCGCGCCGCGATCTGCGACTCCCGCCGAAACCGCTCCTGATATTGCGGGTCGGCGGCCAGATCCGGGCGCAGCAGCTTCAGCGCCACCATCCGCCCGCGAACGGTGTCGAAGGCCCGGTACACCTCGCCCATACCGCCCGTGCCCAGCACGGATCGCAGTTCGTACGGTCCGAATCGGGTCCCGACACGCGACCCGCCACGCGGCGAAGTCATCACCCGATCCTTCCACACGTAGGCTGCGGTCTATGGCGACCAGCAGCCGTCTCACGGTGGACGATTGGCTGCAGGCGGGCTACGCGACGGTGGCCGACGAAGGCCTCAATGCCCTCAAACTCGACCGGCTCTGCGCGCGCCTGAACGTCACCAAGGGCAGCTTCTACTGGCATTTCGCCGACATGGCGGCCTACCGCAAGGCCCTGATCGAATCCTGGACCCGGCTCAAAGACGACGAATTGCGCGAGATCGAGCAACTCGGCGACACCGAACCACGCGAACGGTTGTCCCAGATGATCGCGCTGCTCATCAAGCCGACCCACTGGACTCTGGAACGCGCCATGCGCGAGTGGGCGCGATCCGACGAGAACATTGCCGCCGCCATCCGCGCCGCCGACGGCCGGCTGTTCAAGCAGGTGCGACGCGCCTTCCGCGACTTCGGATTTGATGCCGACGAAGCCGCGCTGCGCGCCGGAACCACCTTCGCCGCCGGCATCGGCCTGCTGCATCTCTCGGTCGGCACACCGGAAAAGCAGCAGCGCGAGAAATTCCTGGACTTCCTGCTCCGCCCGTAAGCACGACCATACCCAAAGGTATGGTGAAACCATGACGGCTATCAATGACGATTTCGTCGACCGCCTCCAGCAGCGCGCCCAGGAAGCCGAACGGCTGCGCCGGCTCCCCGACGCCACCGTCGACGAACTCCGCGAGTCCGGCTTCACCGAGCTCCTCAAGCCCAAAGGCTACGGCGGCCAACAAGCCGAATTCGCAGCCATTTTCGACCCGGTCCGCCGGATGGCCCACGGTTGCGCCTCCACCGCCTGGACCGCCGCGTTCTACACCCTGCACACGTGGATGCTGTCCCTGTTCGACGAGCAGGCCCAGGCCGAAGGCTTCGCGACGCAGCCCTTCTTCGCGTCGGCCCCGCTCGCCCCCACCGGCCGCGGCACACCCGCTGACGGCGGGGTCACCCTGAGCGGACGCTGGTCATGGGCCACCGGCGTGATGCACGGCAACTGGGCCATCGTCGGCGCACTCTGCGGCCCGGACGACGGCATCTACCCGGCGCTCGCGCTCATCCCGGCCGACGACATCAACATCGTCGACGTCTGGCACACCGACGGCATGTGCGCCACCGGATCCAACGACATCGTCGCCGACCACGTCTTCGTCCCCGAGCACCGCCTGGTCAAGATCACCGACATCTACGCCGGCACCACGCCCGGCGCCCGGCTGCACGACGCGGACGTCTACCGCTGGCCCCTGGTGCCCGCACTCGCGCTCTCCGCCGCAATGCCGGCCCTCGGCGCCGCTGAACGCGTCACGGAGATCTACACGCAGCGCCTCAGCGAACGCGTCATCGCCTACGAGGGCACCAGCCAGAAGGACAAGCCCGCCGCCCAGGCCCGCCTCGGCCAGTCCCGCGTCCGGCTGCGCGCCCTGCACGGCCTACTGCAGGACACCACCGGCCGCATCGACGACATCCTGGCCAGCGGCAACAACGTGCCCCGCGCGGTGCGCGCCGACGCCCGCCTGGCCGCCGCACACATCGTCAAAGAATCCCGCGGCGTCATCGCGGATCTCCTCGAAGCATCGGGCGCCAGCGCCCACTTCCTCGACAACCCGCTGCAACGGACCAAGCGCGACGTCGACGTGATCAGCGGGCACGTGATCTTCGACTACGACACCAGCCGAGAACTGTCCGGCGCCTTGGCAATTGGGCTCAAGATCCCGCCGACCGCGATGGTCTGAGGCGACCCGCTACGCGCCTAGTTGCCTCAACAGCGACACGATGCTGAACAGACCCGCGACCCGGTTGCCGGTGTTCAGCAAGCCGGTGACCAGGCTGGCGGTGTTGGGGTTGGCGGCGCTCGTCACCGCTGTGTTGAAGAACCCGGATAGCTGCCCGTCCCCGAGGCTGCCGCCGCTGGCCGAGTTGAAGAAGCCCGAGTTGCGTCCGTTGAATCCCGTTCCTCCCGCAGCCGTATTGAAGAAGCCCGACGAGCCGGTACCGGTGTTGCCGAAGCCCGAATTCGGGCCGGGTTGGTCGGTCACGCTACCTACGCCGGTGTTCAGGCTGCCGGAGTTCCACAAGCCGGTATTCGCACTTCCCGAATTTCCCCAACCCGTGTTAGTGCTTCCCGAATTCCAGAATCCGGTGTTGCCGCCGAGTGCGGTGCCGCCGGCATTCCCCCAGCCGGTATTCACCTGACCCGCGTTGAAGAAGCCGGTGTCCAACGCCCCCGAGTTGCCCAGCCCGAAGTTGCCGTTGCCAGCGTTCCCGATGCCGATGTTGCCGAAGCCGGATTGTCCGATGCCGATGCCTTGAATCTTGCCCACATCGGCAGGAATGGTGTTGAAACCGGAGTTGAAAATGCCGACATTGCCGTCACCGGAGTTGAAGAAACCGATGTTGTGGGTGCCCGAGTTACCGAAGCCGATATTTCCGGCGCCCGAATTCAGGCCGTTGAACACGAACTGGGCCGTCGCCGAGTCGTAGTAGATACCCCCGACACCGACCAACTTGTTGCCGGTGAGACCAAAGCCGACGTTGCCATTGCCCGTATTCCCGGCGCCGACGTTGAGGTCGCCATGGTTCCCGATGCCGAAGTTTCCGTTGCCAAAATTCCCAAAGCCGAAGTTCGCGCCCGGGTTGGTGCTGGTGGCGGGGTTGCCAAGGTTGCCGAAGCCGATGTTGTCATTGCCCCGGTTGCCGCTGCCGAAGTTGTTATTGCCAAGGTTCCCGCTGCCGATGTTCCCATTGGCCGCCAGCCCAACCCGGCCGTTTCCGCCGCCGAGGTTTCCGCTTCCCGTGTTTCCGCTACCGAGGTTGGCGTTGCCGTTGTTGCCGTTGCCGATATTGCCGTTACTGCCCGGCCTGTTCCCGATGCCGAGGTTGAACGGCAGAGCCTGCAACAGCTGCTCGAACGGGTTTAACCCGGCGGCGGCCGCTGCTGCGCTGGCGTGGTATTCGGTCATGGCGGTGACGTCGGCGGCCCACATCGCCTCATAGTCGGACTCGAAAGCAGCGATCGCCGGCCCGAAGATGCCCAGAAAATTCGAGCGAACCAGCTGCACGAACGCGCTGCGGTTGGCCTCCACCAGCAGCGGATGCACCGTCGCCAACTGCGCGGCCTCGAACGCGCCAACCACCGCCTGAGCCTGCGCCGCCGCACCCGCAGCACTCGCCGACGCCGCGCTCAGCCACCCGGCATACGGCGCGGCCGCGGCGGTCATGGCCGCCGCGGCCGGGCCCTGCCATGCCTGACCGGTCAGGCCTGAAGTCACCGAGGAGAACGAATCCGCCGCCGTGCCCAACTCCTCGGCCAATCCGTTCCACGCCGCCGCCGCGTCCACCATCGGCGCAGAACCGGCACCACTGAACATCCGCAACGAATTGATCTCCGGCGGCAGCATAGGAAAACTCACCATGATTGACCTCCTACCGATTCCCGGCCGCCCCGATGCGGCCATGCCCGAAAGGAATCGAGTCACCCCAGCGCAGATGCTAGGGAGGCGGGCGATGTGTATAGAAGGGACCAAAGGCCCCAACAAGCAGAGGATTTGGACGGTCGCGGCCCGCTACGCCCGCCCCGCCAACCGATCCACATCCACCACTTCACCCCGGTTGATGCTCACCCAGTCGCGCCCGTCCAGATAGGGGCGCAGGCTGCGCCCGATCAGTTCGGCGTCGGCCGCCGACTTGGGCCGCTGCAACTCGTACACATGCGGCAACGACGCCATGCCCGTGACCACATCCCAGAGCTTCAGCGCGTCCGCGCCGGCCGGCGGGTCCACCAACACCGGCCCGAACAGGCACTGGCCGTCCAGGAACAACGTCGGCACCCCGTACCCGCCGGCGTCGACGACTCGTTGGTGCTCGGCACGGACGTCGTCGTGGGTCGATGGGTCCGCTAAAGCAGCATCCAGAACTTCAGCGTCACAACCGATTTCACCAAGCAGCCGGCGTGCCACCGCAGGATCGTGCGGCTTGCCGCCCAGATCGTGCAGCTCGTGACCGATCGCGGCATACCAACGGTCCAGCAACGCCATGTCGGTGCGGCGCAATAACGCTCCGACGCGCATCAGTGACCAGCCGTAAGACCAGTCACGTTCCCACGGGTGCTTCTTGCCCTCGACGCGGTTGACCTCTTCGAGACTGAAGAAGCGCCAGTCGATGGTGATGCCCACCTGCTCGCGAACGTTCCGGATCCAGACCGAGGTCTGGTAGGCGAACGGACACATCGGATCGAAGTGGAAATCAACCGTGCTCATCGCTGGGCTCCTCTCTATACGCGGGGACGCACCCCGGCCGCGCGGTACACGAACATCGGCTCCAGCCGGTACTTCACCGTCGCGGCCGGCAGCCGCTGCAGCACCTCGTCGGGAATCTCCCGCCGATAGCTCAGTTTCATCGTTCCGCTGAAGGCGTGGTCGACTTGGCGCAGATCGATCTCGATCGACAAGCCATGCCCCGAGATCGTCGCAATGGCCGGCCCGGGATCGGTGTCCCACGGGCAATCGATGGACCGCAGATTCGGGTCCGCGCCCGTCGGAAAGGTGGCGACGATCCGCCGCTCGGTGAACGCGAACATGCCGCGATAGCGCGCCACACCCGCGGCCGAGTAGACGCCCGGCACGTGACCGCTGAAGCTGCGGCGCACCGGCACCCGCGCTGCCAGGAAGATGACGCCCTCCGCCTCGAGCTCGGCCCGCAAGTCCCCCGGCACATTGGAGAACCTCGGCCAGCGCAGCACTACTGCACCGTCACGTTCGCGGTGAAGGTGCACGTCGGCGCGGCATCCCCGACGACGCTGCCGTATTTGGCGACGATTGTCGTCCTGCCGGATTTCAAAGCCGTGAACGTCCACACCTCGGTGCCGGGTGCGCCCATCCGGTCGGTGTTGCCCCGCACATACTCGTGACTGGCCTGCTTGAGCAGCGCGGCGTCACCGATCTTCGGGTCGTCTGTCCAGCGGTAGGGGGTGGTGTGGTTGGCGCCCAGCGAAACCTTGAGCGTGTCACCGACCGCGAGCGTGACATCGCGGGTGATCGAGCTCTGATTGAGCACGTCGTCGATGGGGACGTCGATGGTTTTGGTCGCCGCCTTGCTCGGGCTCGAACACCCCACGAGCACGAAAAACAGGACGAGGACGGCCAGCTGCTTGACCTTCATCAGTGCACCATAGTCCTCCGCGGACCGAGTGTGCGCTGACTGCTTCGAGCGTGCGCCTGCCACCCATAATTCGCCGAAATCGCGCCGCACACGCGCACCCGAAACAAGCGGCAATACCCGCACACCAGCAAACAGTCCGGTACTTTCAATGCGTGTTTGGCATCATTCGGCCCTGCCGTCATCGGCTCGGCGGCGAACTCACCGCGGCCTGGCGCGCCCAACTCTGCGGCCTGTGTCTGGCGTTGCGCGACGACTACGGTCAGGCCGCGCGAATCGCAACCAACTATGACGGCCTGATCGTCTCGCTGTTGGTCGAAGCGCAGTCGACGGCAAAGCCGACGCGCCGCACGGCCGGGCCCTGCCCGTTGCGCGGCATGAAGCGCGCGGACGTGGCGACCGGCGAGTGCGTGCGACTGGCCGCCGTGGTGTCGCTGGCGCTGGCCGCGGCCAAGGTCCGCGACCACGTCGACGACCGCGACGGCCTGGTCGGAGTGGCCGCGGTGCGTCCCACCGCGCGGCGAATCGCCGAACGCTGGGTGCGCCGCGGCACCGACACCGGTCACGCGTTGGGCTTCGACGCCGGCGTACTGGTCGCCGCGATGGACCGCCAAGCCGAACTGGAAGCATCGGCGGGCCCCGGCAGCTCCCTGCTCACGGTCACCGAACCCACCGAGACCGCCGTCGCCGCCGCCTTCGCCCACACCGCCGTGCTGGCCGGCCGCCCGGCTAACGAGGCGCCCCTGCGCGAGATCGGGCAGCTGTTCGGACGGGTCGCGCATCTGCTCGATGCCGTCGAGGACTACCGCGACGACGTGGCACGCGGCAAGTGGAATCCGTTGGCCGCCACCGGCACAACGCTCGCCGAGGCGCGCACGCTGTGCGACGACGCGGTGCTCGGCATCCAGCTCGCGCTGGCCGACGTCGACTTCACCGACGGCCGGCTGCCGAAGCGCCTGCTGACCAAGGAACTCCGGCGCTCCGTCTCGCGCACCTTCGACCCCAAAGGCAACTACCCCGACGGCACCCCGCACGGTCAGCAGGACGGCATCAACTTCGGCCCGCAGGCTTTCGGCAACTACCCCGGAGCGCCCGAGGAACTGCCGCCGGAAATGCAGCCCAAACCCAAACGAGGGTGCTGGGACAGCTGCACCGACGCCTGCTGCTGTGAGTGCGAATGCGACTGCTGCTGCGACACCTGCTGCGAGGGCGACAGCTGCTGCTGCGACTGCGGAGACTGCTGCGACTGCAATTGAAGCAGCACCAGTCGGGCCGACTGTTTAATCCTGCGCAAAGATGGGACAGGTGTTTGCGCTTGTTCTCATCGTTGCGCTCGTTACCACCGTGGTCCTGGGCACCCTCCTGGGCCGGCGGTTCCGGGTCGGTCCCCCGGTCCTGCTCATCTTCCTCGGGGCGCTGCTCGGGCTGATCCCCCGCTTCGCACACGTCCACATCGAGGGCGAACTGGTGCTGCTGCTGTTCCTGCCGGCAATCCTGTACTGGGAGAGCCTGAACACCAGCTTCCGCGAGATCAAAAACAACATGCGGGTCATCGTGATGACCAGCATCGGCCTGGTCATCGCCACAGCCTTCGCGGTGTCCGCGGCGGCCCGGGCCATGGGCATGGAATCCCACGCGGCCGCGGTGCTGGGCGCCGTACTGTCGCCCACCGACGCGGCGGCGGTGGCCGGCCTCGCGAAGAAACTGCCGCGCCGGTCGCTGACCATATTGCGCGGCGAGAGCCTCATCAACGACGGCACCGCGCTGGTGCTGTTCGGGGTGACCGTGTCGGTCGCGGTCGGCGGCGGCGAGGTCGGCCCGCTGGCACTCACGCTGCGGTTCATCTACTCCTACCTCGGCGGCATCCTCGCCGGGCTGATCGTCGGCGGACTGGTGACGCTGCTGCGCCGCCGCATCGACGCACCGCTGGAGGAGGGCGCGCTGAGCCTGCTCACACCGTTCGCCGCGTTCCTGCTCGCCGAGACCACGCACTGCAGCGGTGTGGTCGCGGTCCTGGTGTCCGCGCTGATGCTCACCTACGTCAGCCCGCGGGTCATCCGGGCCCGCTCACGACTGCAGTCGTATGCGTTCTGGGACATCACCACATTCCTGCTCAACGGTTCGCTGTGGGTGTTCGTCGGCGTCCAGATCCCCAACGCCATGCGTGGAATCGCCGACGTCCACGGCGGAATCCGGCACGCCGTCTACCTGGCTTTCGCGGTGTGCGGTGTGGTCATCGCGACGCGTTTCCTCTGGGTCGAACTGACCACCGTCCTGGGGCTGGCCATCGACAAATCCGCGCACCGGGACACCCGTCACGTTCCCTTCCGCCAGCGCAGCGTCACCAGCTGGGCCGGTTTCCGCGGTGCGGTCTCGCTGGCCGCCGCGCTGGCCGTCCCACTGGAAACCCACACCGGCGCACCGTTTCCCGACCGCAACCTGATCATCTTCGTGGTCACCGTCGTCATCCTGACGACAGTCCTCATCCAGGGCAGCACCCTGCCCCTGGTGGTCCGGTGGGCGCGGCTGCCCGAAGACGTCGCCCGCGCCGAGGAAGTGCAGTTGGCTCGCACCCGCGGCGCCGAAGTCGCGCTGGAAGTGCTGCCGCAGGTCGCCGCCGAGGTCGGAGTCGGGCCCAAGATAATGGCCCGCCTGCAGAAGGAATACGAAGAGAAGGCGCGACTGGCCGAAGCCGACGGCGACGATTCCGACGACAGCAACCACCTGACCGAGGCGCGGGACAAGATCCGCGAGGTGCACCTGCGGGTGCTCGACCGCAAACGCCAGGCCATCACCGAACTGCGCAACCAGCGCCAGATCGACGACATCGTGCTGCGCGAGATCCAGGAGACCATGGACCTGGAAGAGGTACGGCTGCTCGGTCCGGCCGACGTGGAGTAGGGTTCGGTTAATCGCCTGAGCGACAGACGAATTCGCGTCAGACGATGCGTTGCAGAGGGCGCTGCGCCGCTGGTTCGGGTAGCGTCCTTGGCGTGACGTCCGTGCGCAGCGCCCAGAAGATCGTCGACGTGCTGTCCGCGCAGGGTGTGCCGTACGTCTTCGGGGTGCCGGGCGCCAAGATCGACGCCGTCTACGACGCGCTACTCGACGGCGGCCCCGACGTGGTGGTGTGCCGGCACGAACAGAACGCCGCGTTCATGGCCGCCGCCGTCGGCCGGCTCACCGGCATTCCCGGCGTCGTGCTGGTCACCTCCGGGCCCGGCACCGCTAATCTGGCCACCGGCCTGCTCACCGCCAACACCGAACAGGATCCGGTGGTGGCGCTCTGCGGCGCGGTGCAGCGCGAGGACCGGCTCAAACGCACCCACCAGTCGATGGACGCCGCCGCGCTGTTGCGCACGGTCACCAAGTACACCGGCGAGATCGACCATCCCGACAACGCCGCCGAGGCCGCCGTGTCCGCGTTCCGCGCCGCGCTGACCGAACCGTGTGGTGCGGCCGCGGTTGTCCTGCCCGCCGACGTGCTGGCCGCCCCGACCACCGCCGGCATCGCCACGGCGTTGCCGATTCCCCCGCTCGCGGCGGCCCCCTCGGGGTTGGTGACGGGGGCGGCCGAGCTGATCCGCACCGCGCAGCGACCGGCGCTGCTGGTCGGCATCCGCGGCGCCGATCCCGAAACCTGCACCGCATTAAGGGGTTTCGTGGCCGCGACCGGACTGCCCGTCGTGGAGACATTCCAAGCCGCCGGCGTCATCTCCCGAGAGCTGGAGGACTGCTTCCTGGGCCGGGTGGGACTGTTCCGCAACCAGCCCGGCGACGTCATCGTGGCCCACGCCGACGTCATCGTCACCATCGGCTACGACGCAGTGGAATACGACCCGGTGCTGTGGAACAACAATGTCGACCGCACGATCGTGCACATCGACTCCATCCCCGCCGACGTCGACAACCACTATCTGCCGACGGTGGAACTGCGCGGCGATATCGCGGCGACACTCACCGCGTTGACGGACTCGCTGACCGGGTTCGCGCCGGCCAGCGACTACCAGAACGAGATCGCCGTCCAGCGAAACGCGTTGGCGCACATCGACAATGCCGCGCGCGACCAGCCCCCGGCCGGCCCGGGCCTGAACCCGGTCGCGGTGGTGCTGCGGCTGCGCGAAGAGCTCGACGACACCGCGACCATCGCCTGTGACATCGGCTCGGTCTACATCTACATGGCCCGGCACTTCCGCGTCTACGAGCCGCGCCGACTGCTGTTCTCCAACGGCCAGCAGACTCTCGGGGTCGCGTTGCCCTGGGCGATGGCCGCCTGCCTGGTCCGGCCGGGCACGCCCGTCGTCTCGGTGTCCGGCGACGGCGGCTTCCTGTTCTCTGCGCAGGAACTCGAGACCGCCACCCGGCTCGGTTTGACGTTCACCCACATCATCTTCCGCGACAACAGCTACGACATGGTCGGCTTCCAGGAAGAGCTCAAGTACGGCCGCAAGTCCGGAGTGCAGCTCGGCGACTACGACGTGGTCTCCTACGCGAAGGCATTCGGCGCACGCGGCTACCGGGTACACAGCCTCGAAGAATTCGGCTCGGTCCTGCGACAGGCGCTGGCCGAACCCGGTCCCTCGTTGATCGACGTCCCGGTCGACTACAGCCACAACGTCGATCTGGCCGCCCACCTGCACGACGACACGTTCGAATGAGCACCGCACGCGAGCACTTCCGCCGTTGGGCCACAGCCCTTCTCGGCCATGATGCCGAGGTGTATCAGTACTCCACCATCGGCGCACTGCTCGACGGCGTGTACGACGGTGAGGCCACCGTGGCCGACATCCTGCAGCACGGCGACTTCGGGCTGGGCACCTTCAATCACCTCGACGGCGAGATGGTGATCCTCGACGGGGTCTGCTACCGGTTGCGCGCGGACGGAACCGCTTCTCGCGCGGCGCAAACCGACTGCACACCGTTCGCGGCGATCACCCGGTTCCACCGCGACTTCGGCATCGCGATCACCGAACGCACCGACCGCGCCGCGGTGATCGCCGCCATCGACCAGCGGATCGCCAGCACCAACCTGATCTACGCGATCAGGGTCACCGGCCATTTCGCCGACCTGCACACCCGCACCGTGATGGAACAGCAGCAGCCGTATCCACCGCTGACCGAAGCGACCGAAGGCCAGGCCGAAACCCGGTTCACCGATGTGTCGGGCACCCTGGTCGGCTTTCGCACCCCCGACTTCGAACAGGGCATTTCCGTCGCGGGCTATCACCTGCACTTCCTCAACGACGACCGCACCGCCGGCGGCCACGTGCTCGATTTCACGCTGGAGCGCGGCGACGTCGCCGTCAGCGGAGCATCCCAGTTGCACCTCAGCCTGCCGACCTCCGGCGCGTTCCTGCAGGCGCGGTTGTCCGCGGACGACATAGGCGATCAGATCACGAAAGCCGAAGGCAGCTAACCGGTACTGCACGGAAGTCGTTTGATGCCATGGAAGAACGACGACCTCAGCCGGTCCGGCTCGCCGGTCACGCTCAGCCCTGGCACATTCGGATACAGCTCCTCGAGCATGACCCGCAGCTCCAGCCGGGCGAGTTGGGCGCCCAGGCAGAAGTGCACTCCACCACCGCCGAACGCGGCATGCCCGGCATCCGTTCGGGTGACGTCGAATTCGTCGGCCCGGTCGAACACCTCCTCGTCGCGATTGGCGGACAGATAGTGCATCAGCACCCAGTCACCGGCGGGGATCCGCTGCCCGCGGATCTCGACGTCACGGGTGACGGTGCGGCGGAAGTGCATCACCGGGCTGGCCCAGCGCAGCAGTTCCTCGACCGCCGGCTTGACGGCATCGGGGTCGCGGGCCAGCAGCGCCTGCTGCTCGGGGTGTTGTGACAGCGCTAAGATGCCGTGGCTGAGGGTGTTTCGGGTGGTCTCGTTGCCGGCGATGGCCAGCAGCAGGAAGAATTCGTTGAGCTGGTCGCGGTTGAGCTTCTCGCCGTCCACCTCGGCGCCCAGCAGGGCTGACAGAATGTCGTCGGTCGGCCCGTGCGTGCGCCGGTGCTTGACCAGTTCGCCGCAGTAGCGGAACATCTCGGCGGCCGCCTGCCCCAGTGCCTCCGGTGTGGGCGCGTAGTCGGGGTCTTCGATGCCCAGCGTGCCGATCGCGTTACTCCACCGGAACACCTCCATCCGGTCTTCGGCCGGCACCCCCAGCACGTCGGCGATCACCTGCAGCGACATCTCCGCGGAAATGTCCGGCACGGCGTCGAATTCACCCTTCTCGGTGATGTCGGCGACGATGTTGCGGGCGACCTGGCGCATGTGCGGCTCCAGCCGCAGCACGTTGCGGGCCGTGAAGCCCTGGTTGATCAGCTTGCGGTAGTGCACATGTCGTGGCGGGTCGATGCCCGGCAGCATCGCCGAGGTGGGCCCGGCCTCGACCTCGACCAGGGTGTTGCCCCGGCTGCTGGTGAAGGTGTCGGTGTCGCGGCTGACCAGTCGCACGTCGGCGTGTTTGGTCAACAGCCACGCCCGGGGCAGGCCGGACATCTGCACCGGGTGCACCGGCGCGTCCGCGCGCAACCGGGTCATCGCGTCGAACGGGGCGCCGGCGACGAACGTGTCGGGGTTCAGCACCGCCGCGGCGTCGCGATCGGCCTGCGTTTCCTGGTTCTCCACCACCAGTGACCCCAGCTTTGGAACGGTCATGACTCCCCCTCGGATGCCTTGATGCCGGCGATGATCACGTCCAGGCCGGCCCGAAAACGCTTGGTGGATGACGGTTTGCCGCGGGCTTCGTCCAGGCTCACCGAGCCCAGCAGGTAGGTGTAGAGCACCGTGTGCGCGGCCGCGGCAACGGATTTGGCGAGCCCCGCTTCGGCGAGCAGCGAGCGGCTGAGCCGGTCCAGGCGGCGGGCCCGCTCCCCGCCGCCGCGGGTCTGCAGGATGCCCGCTATCCCGGGCACACCGAGCATGACTTCGCGTGCCGCGCAATAGAGTTCGGCCAGCCGGATGTCCCAGGGTCCGGCCTCGGGCATCGGGATGCCGGCCAGCACCGACTCGGCGAGCAGGTCCAGCGCAGCCTGTTTGCCCGGCACGTGGTAGTAGACCGATGGCACCGCGGCGCCGAGTTCGGCCGCCAGCTCGCGCATCGTCACCTGCTGCACCCCAACGCGCCGCGCCAGGGTGTGCAGCGAGGACACCACCTGGGTGCGGTCCAGCTCGCCGTAGGCGCGCCGCGCCGTCATTCGAGCCATGTTCGAATCAATTCGAGCACTGTTAGAATCTAGCGCGATGAGCACGCTGCCCGCAAAGTTGTCCATCTCCACGCCCGTGGTGACGATGTTCCCCGGGGTGAGCGCCGACTGGGAGGTCGATGCGTCGATCGAGGACATCGCGCAAGTCGCCGAAGCGGCGGACCGACTCGGCTATCACCATCTGACGTGCAGTGAGCACATCGCACTGCCCGCCGCCGAGCAGGCCCGCCGCGGCGCGCGTTACTGGGACCCGCTGGCCACGTTCGGTTTTCTGGCGGCCCGCACCCAGCGAATCCGGTTGGCCACCAACGTGTTGGTGCTGGGCTACCACCATCCGCTGGAGATCGCCAAGCGCTACGGCACCCTGGACAAGGTCAGCAACGGCCGCCTCATCCTCGGTGTCGGCGTCGGCTCGCTGAAAGAGGAGTTCGACTTGATCGGCGCCCCGTTCGAGGACCGCGGCGCGCGCGGAGACGACGCGGTGCGGGCGCTTCGTGCGGCGCTGTCGGTGGCCGAGCCCGCCTACCACGGCGAGTTCTATTCATTCGACGGCATGGTCGTCGACCCGTGTGCGGTGCAGCCTCGGGTGCCGTTGTGGATCGGCGGCCGCACGCTGCGGTCGCTGCGCCGGGCCGTCAACCTGGCCGACGGCTGGGCGCCGTTCAACGTGAGCCTGCCCCAGGCGCGGGAATGGCTGGACCGCTGCGACCGTCCACCCGACTTCGACGTGGTGCTGGGACCGGCGCACCGGCTGGATCCGCTCAACGAGCCCGATCGCGCCCGCGACCTGATCGCCGAGACGGTGGCACACGGTGCCACCATCGTCAGCGCCACCTTCCGGCACGATTCCCTGCAGCACTACCTGGAGAACCTGCACGCACTCGCCGAACTGAACGCCGGATGAACCGGGTCAGGGCAGGCGTCTTCAGCCTCACCGCGGCGGCGCCCGCTGACGACGGGTATCTGCGCTGGCATCTGCTCGACCACATGCCCGAGCAGTATCAGCTGCCCGGCATCGTGCACGGTTTGCGCTGGATCGCCGACGGCGACTATCCCACGCACCGGATCGCCGCGCACGGACCACTGGGCGAGATCGGCAACGTCGTCCACTACCTGGTCGGCGAACCCGTCGCCGAAACGCTGCGCGACTTCGTCGAACTCGGCCGCGTGCTGCGGGAGAACGGCCGCATGCCGGCCATGCGTCCGCTGCTGCAGATCTCCGGTATTTTTCTGCTGCAATGGGATTCGGCACCCCAGGCGTTAGTGTCGGCCGAAGTGGTGCCGTTCCGGCCGCACCGCGGCGTGCTGCTGATCCTCGAAGAACCGGTGGGCGAGCGGCCCGACGCCTGGCTGGAATGGCTGCGCGCCGAGCACTATCCGGCCCTGCTCGCCGGCGCCGGCGTGGCCGGCGTGTGGACGTACGGCTCCGTCTGTACGCCCGCGCCGCGGGGGTGGCGCACCGAACCCCACTACGTGACCGTGGTCTATCTCGATGACGACCCGCTGGTTGTGAGCGCGGCCCTGGCGCCGGTGATCGAGGAGCGTTGGCGATCGGGAGCCGTGCGGCCGCTGTTCGCCGGCCCGCTGCGCAGCATGATCAGGTGGGACGCCTGGCCGGCTTAGAAGTCGCCGGCCTCCCACGCGCCCGGCGGATAGGGCGGCACCTTGCCGGCGTAGACGCCGTCGGTCAACGAACACAGCGTGTCGGAAATCGTTCCCGCATTGGCCAATACGGTCGGCTGACCACCCGGCGTGACGCGCGCGACCACGGCCTGCCAGAAGTAGCCGATCCCGCCGTGCTCGTACCAGATGAACCAGTCGCTGCCGCGGCTGCCGGCGCGAATCAGCCGGCGGAACGGCAGGTTCGGGTCATTGACCGAATCGGTGCTGTTGAAGGGTGCACCGATATCGGCAATCGGCGGCAGCAGGCCACGCAGCTCGGCCGGCAGCTCGGACACGTGCTGGACTTCCCGCACCGGCGTGGTGAGCGTGCAGTTCGTGTTGGGCACGGCACCGGCCGGGCTCGCCGTCGCCAGACTCAGCGCTAGCGCACCCGCTGCCCAGTACGCGAGGGACCATCGCACCATCAGTCGAGGATAGGGTGAACGGGTGACGACGCGCGACCAAGTTCTCATCACGGCCGCCGAACTGGCCGGCCTGCTTCAGTCCGGCGAACCGGTCACGGTTCTCGACGTGCGGTGGCGGCTCGACGCTCCCGACGGCCACCCCGCCTACCTGGACGGCCACCTGCCCGGGGCGGTGTACGTGTCGCTCGACGACGACCTGAGCGACCATACGGTGACCGGGCGGGGCCGGCATCCGTTGCCGCCCGGTGATCGATTGCAAGAAGCGTTGCGGCGCTGGGGCGTTCGCTCCGATCAACTCGTCGTGGTGTACGACGACTGGAACCGGGTCGGGTCGGCGCGGGCGTGGTGGGTTCTGACCGCGGCGGGCCTGGAGAATGTGCGCATCCTGGACGGTGGACTGGTTGCCTGGCGCTCGTCAGGCGGCAGCGTGGAGACTGGTCCAGTCGAGCCAAGTCCGGGCAATGTCACTGTTGCACATGACGATTTGTATGCCGGTGCGCAGCCCACGCTGACCGCGGACCAGACGACGGACGTGGCTCTGTTCGATTCCCGGGCGCCCGAGCGCTACCGCGGCGAGGCCGAACCCTTGGACCCGGTGGCCGGTCACATCCCGGGCGCCAAGAATCTGCCGTTCGGGAGGGTGTTGACGCAGGACGGCACGCTGGCCGCCGAGGATCACCTGCTGCCCGACGGTCCCGTCGGGGTCTACTGCGGGTCCGGTGTCACCGCGGCCGTGGTGGTCGCCGCGTTCGCCGCCGCGGGCCGGCAAGTGGCGTTGTATCCCGGGTCATGGTCGGAGTGGTGCTCGGATCCCGCGCGGCCGGTGGCGCGCGGGGCGGAATAGTTGCCGCTGCGAGACGAGCAGTTCCCACCACCGACATTGGCGCGTCACGGACCCGCCCAGCTCGCCATGAACGCCTCCACCACCCGCGCGGCGTTCTCCGCGGCGATCTGCTTGTAGAAGAAGAACTGAAACGGAAACCCGGGCAGGCCAAGCGGATCGCCCGGCCCATCAGACATCCCACGGATTCCCAGGAACGGCACCCCGTGTACGGTCGCGACCGCCAAGGACGCGGCCGTCTCCTGGTCCACCGCATCGTAGGCCGGGTTATCGGCGGTCTGAAT
Organism: Mycobacterium sp. Z3061; assembly: GCF_031583025.1. Classification (NCBI taxonomy): domain Bacteria; kingdom Bacillati; phylum Actinomycetota; class Actinomycetes; order Mycobacteriales; family Mycobacteriaceae; genus Mycobacterium; species Mycobacterium pumcae. Next base: position 4,245,735 of record NZ_CP134062.1, read on the forward strand.
GTTCAAGTTGCTCAGCAACCCCTTGGCCAGCCACGGACCGATGGCCTGGAAGAAGTTGCCGGTGTAGAGCAGCGAGCGGCCGGGTGGGCTGCAGGGTTGACATCCGAAGACGTCACCGGCGTTGGGGACACACGGAAACGCCTGCCCGTTGTTGGCGTCGTGGCTGTAGCCGTTGCCGCCGACGAACAGTTGCGGCTGGCGGGGCAGCTCGTTCAGCTTGACGGTGGGCACGTGCCGGCACAGGCACATCGGATTGCCCAGATTGTTGACGTTGCTGAGCTGGACGGTCAGCGTCTGCGCCGCCGCCAGCATGCCCGGATCCACCGGCTGGTACGTGGCACCGTTGTCCAGCGTCCACTGCGCCGGTATCGCCACGTCTCCGACGCTGGTTCGCCCGGCGCCGCCGGCGACCCCCGAAAACACCACTGCACCAATCGAAATGCCCGATGCGCAGTTGAAGCGGCTGAGCGCGGCCTCGGTGACCGTGGTCGCGTTCACCAGGCCGATACGCGTCATCGCCACCAGCACCTTCTTGCCCGCGATCGAACCGCGGTAGTAGTACTGCCTGTCATACACCCCAACGGGATTCGGTTCGAGCAGGGTATGGGCCAGCACCGCGTCGGCTTCGGCGGGGAAAGCCGACAGCACCAGTGTCCGTTGCTCGCAAGCGGACGTCACCACGGTCCGCAGACCTCCGGGATCGGCCGTCGCCAAGCCACCTCCGACACAGAATGCGACGGCCACAACCAGAGCAGCGCGGAACCGTCTGAACACGATCCCCCTATCTCATGGGCGTGGCTGGTGCACTTCACGAATGATTTTCGCGCGACACGGCCGGCACTCAGAGAATCGTTATCGTATTTTTGGACTAGCGATTTCCCGCCGTTACGCGACGATGTCATCCGCTCCCCTCACAACAAGGGCCGAAGCTCGATCGCCGACGTCGGCTTTTCCGCCATCCAGTACGCGATGGCCATGGTGTCCTCGCTCGTCAGAAAGCCGATGCCCTCGTAGACCACCTCCCCGACAGCCACCGGGAGCCGCACATTCTCCGGGCGGTGCCGCCAGGTCAGTCGATGACCTTCGCCGGCCCGCTGAATCTGCAGATCGAGATCCCCGGCGAATTTGCCTGCGCCATCGAAGTATTGAACGCGGTAGTGCCCCGCAAAGCCGGCCGTGGTGTCCCCGACGGCGCGCCCGGAGCCCAGCGACCGCGACCCGGCAGTGAGATAGCGGGCGGTGAGCACGCCGGGCTGCCCGGCGCTGATCCGGTATTCCGCAAGCCCGATCACCCGCGTGTTGAACATGCCCAGCATGGTAAGCAGCCGAAATGCCGAGCGGGAATACTATGCTCACCCGATGGCGAAACGGCGGAGTTTGGCGGTCCTTGGTTGCGTGCTCGTCCTCGCCGGGTGTTCGTCATCGCCAAAGCAACCCGCCGCCACCAGTGCACCCGTCGCCGCGGACCCGCTCAATGGCGTCACGGTGCCCAACGCGTTCACACCGTTGACGGTCGCTCCGATCAGCCGGCCGACATTCCCGTTCCCCGGCTCCGACGACAAGTATCACCTGGCGTTCGACATGCAGGTCACCAACTCCAGCGCGCAGCCCGCCACGCTGGACGCCGTCGACGTGGTCGACGGAAAGGACCCCAACAAGGTCCTCGCCACGTTCTCCGGCACCCAATTGGTCGATCCCGCTTGCAACTACGGCAACTGCAACCGGCTGCGCGTGCTGCCCGCCGCCCCGGCGCCCGACTTCACCATCGCACCGGGTACCTCGCGGTCGCTGCTCATCGATTTCCGCCAGGACAACCTGTCCGACTTCCCGAAGGCGGTGATGCTGCGGTTCCACGGCAACGGCGTCGCCAATCCGGCCTCGAAAGAGCCCGGCCCCTTCGACACCCTGGGCGCGCCGTTCAACATCTCCGCCGGTATGCCGCGCATCATCGCCGCGCCGTTGAAGGGCAACAACTGGGTGGCGTTCAACGGCTGCTGCGACCCGGGCTGGGCGCACCGCGACGCCATCCTGCCGCTGAACATGAAGCTGAACAACAGTCAGCGCTTCGCGATCGACTGGATGCGGATGAACGACCAGGGCAACTTCTACGCGGGCGATCAGACCAAGAACGAGAGCTTCATCGACTACGGGTCGGAGATCTACGCGGTGGCCGACGGCACCGTGGTGTCCACCCTCGACAACGTCGAAGCCAACGTGCCCGGCATCCTGCCGGCCTCCGACCCCGTCCTGGCCGCCAAGCTGACCGTCGACAACGTCGACGGCAACCACATCATCCTGGACATCGGCGACGGCCTCTACGCCATGTACGCCCACCTCATCCAGGGCTCGCTGCTGGTGAAACCCGGGGACAAGGTGAAGAAGGGCCAGCAGATCGCCAAGCTGGGCAACACCGGCAACTCCAACGCCCCGCACCTGCACTTTCAGCTGATGAACGGCCCTTCGCTGTTCGAGGCCGACGGCCAGCCCTACGTGATCGAGGGTTTCAGTTACCAGGGCCAGGTCAACCCAGCCCAGGTGTGGAATGCCGACAACTACCTCAGCGGCTCGTTCTTCGGCCCGGACATGTTGGCGACCCCTCAACTCAAGGGCAACCAGTTACCGGTTCTGCTGGCCGTCGTGACGTTCCCGCAAACCTAGAAAGGCCGCAGCGATGGACATCTTCGTGGAATGGAACAACGGCGGAACGGAATTGCGCTGGCGCTCAACCACCGAAGCCAACGACGGGCAATCGGTCACGGTGTTCCTGCGCCGCTACGGCACGCCGGGCAAACCGGCTTTGGTATGCGTGCACGGTTTTCCGACATCCAGCATCGACTACTTCCCGCTGGCGCGTGAGCTCAAAGACGAGTTCGAGATCTTCGCGCTGGACTTCCCCGGCTACGGCGTATCCGACAAGCCGCCCCAACCCTACGTCTACTCCCTCTACGACGATGCGCGTCTGCTCGTGCACGCCATCACCGAGGTGTGGAAGCTGACCGACTACCACATGATCACGCACGACCGTGGCTGCAGCGTCGGCATGATCGCGGTGGGGCTGCTCGCCGAAACGTCGGCATTACCAAAGGATCTGATCCTCACCAACGGCAACATCTACCTGCCGCTGTCGAACCTCACCGCATTCCAGACCGCGCTGCTCAACGACAAGACGGCCCGGGCCACCGCTGCGGAGACGACGCCGGAATTGCTGGCCGCCGGCCTCGGGTTCACCACGTTCATGCCGCGGCGCACCCCGGACAACCCCGAGATCGCCGCCCTGGCAAAGTGCTTCGCGTTCAACGACGGGATGCGGGTGCTGCCGGACACCATTCAGTATCTGCATGAGCGCGCCGCGGATGAAAAGAACTGGCTTGAGCGGCTTTCCACGCTTCCGGTCAACGTCACACTGGTGTGGGGCCTGCACGACACGGTGGCCCCGCTGCGGGTCGCGAACCATGTGTGGCAGAAGTATCTGCGCGGCATGCCGGGCCGCAGCCGCTACTGGGTGGTGCCGGGCGCCGACCACTACATGCAGTGCGACGCACCCGCGGAGCTGGCGCAGATCGTGCGGCTCACCGCGCAGGGCGAAAGCCTTGCGCTGCAACTGCAGACGCTCGGGGACCGGCCCGAGGGCGCGGTCCTGGTGGATCAGGCTTAGATCGGTCAGTTCGCCGTGACGACCTTCTGCGCGATGGCGGACAGGCTCTGATGCAGCGGCTGGATCACGGCGGTCAGCTTGGGAGTGTCGCGCTCGCGCACGTCGGCCGTGTAGATCCGGTAGCCGCCCAGCTTCGTCGGGTCGCGGTAGTGCTCCAACATGGCCAGGACGTCCTGGAATTGCTGGTCGATCTGCTGCACCAGGCCGCTGTCGATGTCGTTCAAGCCCGAGCGCAGTAAAGAGTAGGCGTGTTGTGCGCCTTCGACGTTGGCGGCGAAGTCGACGAAATCGAGGTGGCTGAACGCTTCTTCCTCGCCGGTGATCTTGGTGTTGTAGACGTCCTCGATCAGATCGGCGGCGCCGTTGGCCACATCCTCGGGCCGGAATTGCACGGTGGTCACCGTGGTGGTCAATGTGCCGATGTTGCTGACCAATTCGGTGCTGAGCGCCTTGGTGGCGGCGGTGATCGCACCGGCCTGCCACAGGTCCCGCTCGATGGCGTGGAAGCCTTTCCAGCCGACCTTGGGGTCGACGGGGGTGGCCTCCTGCATGTCGATCAGGTAGTCGAGGTTCCCCCTGTTGTCACCCACGGTGAAGCCCGGCAGCAGATAGCCGTTCACGCTCGACTGGATGCGTTCGTAGAACGGACGCGCCTGCGCGTAGGCCGCTTTGGCGCCGTCGACATTGCCCGACTGCACGGCCGCATCGAGTGCCTTCACCGCTTCGTTGAGGTGACCCATTTCATTGACGACGTACGGCGCGAAGTCCTTGGCGCTGCGGGCGAAGGTGGCCGCGACCGGTCCGGTGGCCGGTGCCGGCAGGCGTCCCGTCACCGTCAGAGTCTGGTATTCGATCTCCGCTGCGGGACAATAGATCTGGTAGGCACCACCGTCCAGGCTGACGGTGAAGGACACGGGCTCCTCGCCGGGGTCCACGCTCTCCTTCTCGCCGATGACGCGCTGGTCTTTGAGCAGTTCCACGTGCGAGATGCCCAGTGCACTGGCGTTGGACACCGTGAAGGTGACCGGGCCGGCCGGAACGGTCGTGGTGTCCAGCACGCAGCGATTGCTGCCGCCGTTGTTGGACATCGTCACTTTGACCGCGTTGCTGCTCCTCGGTGCCGGGCTCGAATGGCTGCACCCCGCTGCCGCAACGGCGAGCGCTACCACTATCAGCTCGGTGGCTGGCAACCGGTTGGCGGACACCGGCCGACATTACCCCGTGATGACAGGCAGTTTCGCCCAGCCCCGCACACTGCTGGTGTGCGCCTTGACGGCGTTGTCGTAGTCGACGTCCCATTCCGGCCAGCGTTTGATCACTTCTTCGAGCGCCACCCGCGCCTGCATGCGGGCCAGCGCCGAGCCCAGACAGAAGTGCAGACCGTGCCCGAAGCTCAGGTGTGCACCGCCGCGGTGGATGTCGAACCGCTCCCCGTCGACATACCGGCGCTCGTCGCGGTTGGCCGATCCGTTGAGCAACAACATGATTGACCCCTCCGAAATCAGCGTGCCACGACACTCGACGTCATGGGCGACGTAGCGCGCCTGCACCGGGGACGGCGCCTCGTAACGCAACACCTCCTCGATGGCCATCGGGATCAGCGATGGATCGGACACGATCTCGCGGCGCTGGTCGGGGTGCTCGGCCAGCAACTGGCCGATGAACCCGATCAACCGGGTGGTCGTCTCGTTGCCGGCGCCGGCGATCATGCTGGTGTACATCAGCACCTCGGTGCGATCCAGGCGCCGGGTCACCCCGTTGTCGTCGATCTCGGCGTTGAGCAGTTGCGTCATCAGGTCGTCGGAGGGATGTTCGGTCCGCCAGTCGATGTAGTCGGAGAACACCTCGTAGCTCTTCTCGAAGAGGTCTTCCTCGACGGCCCGGAAGGTGCCCTCGGTGAGGTTGATGGCGCGTCCACCACGGTCCCGGATATGCGCCTGGCTCTCCTCCGGAATGCCCAGCAGGTAGCCGATGGTGCGCATCGGGATCGTCGAGCCGAGGTTCTCGATGAAGTCGAACCGGCCGGTACCCACCAGCGGGTCGAGTGCACGCACGCAGAAGTCGCGGGTCAGCGGTTCGATCGCCTCCATCCGCCGCGGCGTGAAAACCCTGGACAGCAAACGGCGATGCAGGTCATGCAGGGGTGGGTCCTCGAACAGGATGACCCCGGGCGGCACCTGGATCCCGCTCATGATGATGTCCATGGTGGTACCCCGGCCCGAGCGGTACGTCTCCCAGTTCGTCAGTTCCGGGGCGACGTCCTCGTAGCGGCTCAGCGCGTAGAAGTTGTATTTCTCGTTGTAATACAACGGAACTTCGTCGCGCATCCGCTTCCAGATCGGGTACGGATTGTCGTCGATATCGAAATCAAAAGGGTCGTAATAGATCTCGGTGGTGCTGGCCCCAGTCATCAATCACCCGTTCTTGTTCGACAGCAATTCGCCGAGGGCGCCCTCGGCAGACCCGGAAGCCCCCGGTAGCACAACCTTCCCCACCCGCTCGAGATACGGCCACGCGATCTCCGGCGGCAACCCGCCACACAAAGGTGACATGGCCAGCATCTCGCCGGCACGCACCCGCGAAATCGCCTCCGGCACCGAGTAGATCACGTGCGACGCCGCGGCCTCACGCAGCTCGCCGACGGTGTCGACATGAGTGAATCCCGCCGACACCTCGTTGCCCGGATTCCAGGCCGCATAGGTGCGCGCGTCGTGCAACAGATACTCCCCCAACTCCGCCCATGCTTCGTCGACGTCGTCGGCGACGAAGCACACCGACGGCGTGCCGCGGTCGGGAAAGAACGCCGGCCCCGGCTCATGGCCGTGCTTACGGCACGAATCCTCATAGGCCTGCCGCATTCCCGGCACATTGGCGTTGGCCAGCATGCCCATCCCGTACCTTCCGGCCCGCCGGGCCGCGGCCAGACTGCCGCCGCCCCACATCATTGCGGGCCCGTTTTCGGTCAACGGCCGAGGCGTCACCGCAATCCGTCTGCCGTCTTGAATCACGGTCTCCCCGGCCAGCAACCGGCGCAGCATTCCCAATTTCTCGTCGGCCAGCCGACCACGGTCGCCGAGATCCAGTCCGAAGATCTCGTATTCTTCCGGCCGGTAGCCCAGCGCCATGATGTAGGAGGCCCGCCCGGCGCTGAGGATGTCGAGCACCGCGATGTCCTCGGCCAGCCGCACCGGATCGTAGAACGGCAGAATCAGGATGAGGCTCAATGCCAGCCGTTGCGTCCGCGCCGCCACCGCCGACGCCAGGAGCAGTGGCGACGGCAGGTAGCCGTCCTGCGACCCGTGATGTTCGCACATGACGGCGGCCAGGCAGCCGTGGATTTCGGCCCACGCGCACATCTCCGGCGCGGCGGCGTACAAGGCCGCCGGATCGGCCCCGAAAGCCGGAGCCCGCATGTCGAAGCGCAGGGTGAACACAGCTGATTCCGCCTGACCTAAAATTTGTCCCACGTAGGCTACGTGGGATCCGCGACAGCGGTCAACCACCGCGATTGAAACTTACATCTTGTCCGGATACTGTAACGTCGTTGCACGAACCACCAGGGAATAAGGGGCTGAAGATGACAACGGCGTCAGACTTATTGGGCTACGAGGGCAAGCGCGTCCTGGTGGTCGGCGGGGCGACCGGGATGGGCGCGGCGGCGGCGCAGATCGCGAAGTCGCTCGGAGCGCACGTGACCGTGATGGACTTCGCGCCGGTGGACTTCGACGTCGATCGCGTGATCTCGCTCGACCTCAGTGACCCGGACTCGATCGACCGTGCGGTCGACGAGCTGGACGGGCCGGTGCACAAGTTGTTCTCCGCCGCCGGTGTGGCCGACGGGCCAAAACTGATGCGGGTCAACTTCATCGGGCACCGGCATCTGATCGAGCGGCTGTTCGACAAGGACCTGCTCCCCCGCGGCGCGGCCATCTGCTTCATCTCGTCGGTCGCCGGAATGGGCTGGGAGAACGACCTGGAACTCGTGCAGGACTTCCTGGCCGCGCCGGACTACAAGTCCGCCCACGACTGGTGTGCGGAGCGCGAACCGCAGGGCATCATCCACTACGGGTTCAGCAAGAAGGCGATCAACGGTTACGTCGCGTGGCAGGGTTATCCGTTCCAGAAGAAGGGTGTGCGGATCAACGCCGTCTGCCCTGGGCCGACCGATACCCCGCTGGCGCGGGCGAACGCCGACCTGTGGCTGACCTTCGCCCAGGACTATCGCGATGACACCGGCAGCGCGACGCTGACGCCCGAAGACATCGGCAAGGCCATGATCATGCTCAACAGTGATGCCGCGGCGTCAGTCAACGGGATCACGCTGAACGTCGACCAGGGTCACGCCATGGCCTCGATCACCGGGTCGTTCGCTCCGGGCAAGGCGATCATGGACCTGATCACCGGCCGCGTCCAGCTCGCCTGAGTTTGGCGAGCAGACGCAAAGTCGCCCTGGAACGCCTGTTCCAGGGCGACTTTGCGTCTGCTGGGCGGGGTTACGCGACCACGTGCCGCGGCAGGGTCGGCGGCAGATCCAGCGAACTGAGCAGACCGGGTGGCGCCTCGACGACGTACGGGACGGCGTTGACCACGCGCATGGCGGTGGCCGCCATCGCCGCATGCCCGGCACCATGCCCTTCGGCCGCGCCGAGCGTCAGCACGCAGTGCACGTCGGGATCGCCCTCGATGTCGACGCGATAGGTGGCGTCGCTGTCCGAGGCCGGCCAGTCGGGTGCGACATCGCGCGCCATCCGGATCACGTGCTCGATCACGATCGCTTCCCGGCCGTTGACCACCGCGGCGGCCCGCGTCCGCACGGCGCCGCAGGTGCCCGCGGGAATGGTGCCGAACACGACCTCGATATCGCGGGCGGTCAGCCGGCGGTCCAGGGTGCCACGCACCTCTTCGACCTCGACCTGCAATCCTTCGGCGATCAGGTATAGCGGTGCTTTCCAAGCCAATTCGATGAACCCGGGCGTCTTGAGCATCGGCTCGAAATCCAGCGGGCGGCCGAAACCCATGCCGTTCACCATCACATCGGCGACCGGATAGTGGTCATTCAGCGACACCTCGCTGACCGTGATGCGGCGAATGCTCCTGGACTGGGTGGTCAACAGCAGAGCGAGTTGGTCGGAGGCGAAGCCGGGAAAGATGCCCGAGGCATAGAACGACGCCCCACCGGCGAGCGCCGCCTGCTGCAGCTCATCGCGCCACTGCGGAGAGAAGTACGACGGCGGGTACACCAGACTCGTCGACGACGTCGACACCACATTGATGCCGGCGGACAGCAGCCGCAGGTAGTCGGGTATCGCGGCGGCGTCGCGTTCGGGACCGCTGGCGGCATAGATCACGCAGTCCGGTTGCAGAGCGATCAGCTCCTCGGCGTCATCTGTCGCAAGGAGCCCCAGCGGCTCGCCGCCGGCGAGTTCACCGGCGTCCCTGCCCACCTTGTCCGGTGAATGCACCCACACGCCAACGAGTTCCAGATCGGGCCGAGCCCGCACGGCCTCGATCGCGTTGGACCCGACACCCCCGGTGGACCATACGACGACGCGCTTAGACACCACTGCACCATAACCTAACCTTTGTTCCGGGCAATGGCACGCCCCGAGGCCCTCACAGGGCAACGCGGGCTGCGCGAAGTAGCGCGCGGGCTGCGCGAGCAGTCGCAAACTCGCACGTTTTGTCCGCAAAATGTGCGAGTTTGTGACTGCTCGCCGGCCGACGCTACGCCGCGCGGTTGAGGTGGCTGCGGATCCGCTCGGCGAGGCGCGCCGGATACAGCCGGACGTCGTCGACCACGATCGGGATGATCGTCCATCCAACCTCTTGGACCAGGCCCCACCGCTCCTTGTCCCTGAGCATCGCAGTGCGGCCCGAATGCCAGCCGACGCTTTCGTATTCGGCGGCCAGCCGGAATTCGGGCCAGGCGAAGTCGACGCGGAAGATCTCGCCGTCGACGCCACGGATCTCGTACTGAAGTTCGGGAAGCGGTAACCCGTAGTCGATCATGACCAGCCGGGTCTCGCTTTCCATCGCTGACTCGGCGCGTCCGTCCGCAAAGGGCAACAGGCCGCGCACGGCGACGATGCCGCGGCGGCCCTTCTGCTCGGCAACCGCGCACTCGAGGTCTTCGCGACTGCAGTACCTCGAACGCAATGCGGCGTCCAGCGTCGCCAACGCCCGCGGGCGCCGCAACTGCCGGGCGACCTCAACCGCCGTCCAAGCCGGTGCCGTTGCCAGACGATCGGAGATCCGTTGCAGCCGCGCCCCGGTACGCTGATGAACCATCAGGTCGACAGTGGGACGCATGCGAATGCCGGGGTCCAGCACGTGAATCTTCAAGGTGTTTTCGGTATCGAACCCGTACAAGCCGGCCGCAGTGCCCATACACACGACCACCCGCCGTCCGGCGAAGAGATCCAGTGCGGTCAAGCGCTCCAACAGATTTGGGTCCTGCGCCGCGTAGACCCCGTGCCAGACCTTGTGAATGCGGCCCGCTTTCACCGCAACGTCGAGTTGCTGGCGAGTCATCGTCGTCAAGAGCTGAGCTGTGGTGGCAAATCCCCCGCATTGCTCCAGGAGCGCCATCGCGTCGGCAAGCACAGCGTGAGCATGCTCAGACCACTTCGAACCGGCCAGTCACCCCTGTGGACACCGCTGCCGAGCAGACGCAAAATCGCATGATGGGCGACGAAACAGTGCGAGTTTGCGACTGCTCGCGCAGGGAAGGGAACCCGCTCGAGGAGGTGGGGCTCGAACAACTGCGCCGCCGCACCAGCATGAAGTGGCGCGCGTACCCGGAAGATGTGCTGCCGTTGTGGGTCGCCGAGATGGACGTCAATCTCGCACCCGAAGTGGCCCAGGCCATCAACCGCGCCGTCGAGGCCGGCGACACCGGCTACCCGCACGGCAAGGGCTACGCGCAGGCGGTCAGCGAATTCGCCACGCGGCGTTGGCAATGGGACGGTCTGTCGGTCGGCCGCACCCGGGTGGTCCCCGACGTGATGCTGGGTGTCGTCGAGATGCTGCGCCTGGTCACCGATCGTGGCGATACCGTCATCGTCAACTCGCCTGTCTACGCGCCGTTTTACGCGTTCGTCTCCCATGACGGCCGGACCGTCGCCGAAGCCCCGCTGGGCGCCGACGGGCGAATCGATTTCGACGCGCTGACAGATGCCTTCATCCGGGCCCGCACCCAGGCCGGTCCGAACGGCAAAGTCGGCTATCTGCTGTGCAATCCGCACAACCCGACGGGCGCCGTGCACACCGCCGAGGAACTGCAAACCATAGCCGAATTGGCCAGACAGTACGACATCAGAGTCGTTTCCGACGAGATACACGCGCCACTTGTTTTGCCGGGCGCCCATTTCACGCCGTACCTCAGCGTCCCCGGAGCCGAGAACGCGTTGGCGCTGACGTCGGCGTCCAAGGCGTGGAATCTCGCCGGGCTCAAGGCAGCGCTGGCCATCGCGGGTCCGGAGTCCGCGGCCGAATTGCGGCGCATGCCAGAAGAAGTCGGCCACGGCGCCAGTCATCTGGGTCTCATCGCCCACACCGCGGCCTTCCGCGACGCCGGGGACTGGCTCGACGCGCTGTTGCTCGGCCTCGACGAAAACCGCACGCTACTAGAACATTTGGTGCAGAATCATCTTCCCGGCGTCCGGCTGCTGCGCCCGCAGGGCACCTATCTGGCATGGTTGGACTGCCGCGAACTCGGCTTCGACGACGAGCACGTCGAGGGCATCAAGGTGGTATCAGACCTGTCCGGACCGGCCCGCTGGTTTCGCGATCACGCTCGGGTAGCCCTCAGCTCCGGCCACGTGTTCGGCACCGGCGGCGCCGGACACGTGCGCCTGAACTTCGCCACCTCCCAGGCGATTCTGACCGAGGCCGTACTGCGGATGCAGCAATCGCTAACCGACCGGGACGCCGCCGAACGTTGAACCCGCGGCACCCGTACTCCGTCTACGACAGCGTGCACTCCACCTGCCGCGGCTCCCGAGTCGAACATGTCGGCGCGCTGATCAGTCGCTACGGACTGGTACTGGTGTTGGCCTGGATCGGGTTCGGCAAGTACGTGAAGATGGAATCCCGCGTGCTGATCGAGCACAGCCCGTTGATGAGCTGGATCTACGACTACGCCGGCGTGGCGACGGTCGCGCGGACGTTGGGATCGTTGGAAATCGTTGCGGCAGTGCTTATTGCGGTCCGCCCGGTGTGGCCGAGAACTTCAGCGGTGGGCAGCGCCCTGGCAATCGCATTGTTCCTGGGCACATTGAGTTTCCTGTTCACCGCGCCAGGGTTGGTCGCCGCGCATGCGGCGGGTGTGCCTGTGCTGACGGCCCAGCCGGGTCAGTTTCTACTCAAAGATGTTGTGCTGCTGGGTGTCGCGGTCTGGACGTTGGGCGATGCCCTGTCTAGGACTTGAGTCCGCGCTTGTTCAGGCCGTCGATCACCCAGTTGGCCCATTCAATCTCGTGCTGCGTCCAGCGCAGCCCTTGCTCGAGCGCGGCACGGGCAAAGAAGGCGTCGTCGGCCGTCCAGTCGTGCGCCTCGAGGATCGAGGCATAGTGCGCATGCTCGCGCTCGGACAGTGACAGCAACGATTGCAGGTACTCACGTGCCTCATCCGGCTTCAGTTCGCCGAGTAGGTAAACCCGCAACAATGCGGCGTTGCGGATCGGCGGATCCTCCTCCGGCGACAACATCCACCGATGCAGCTCCGCACGCCCCGCATCCGTGATCGCATACTCCTTGCGGCCCCGTGGCCCCAGGTCGGACACGGTGATCAGCCCCGCGGCGGCGAGTTTGTTGAGCTCGCCGTACAGCTGGCTCTGCGTTGCCGGCCACATGTTGTCCATCGACTCTTTGAACCGTTTTAGCAGGTCATAGCCGCTTCCCGGCTCCTGGGACAGCAGGCCCAGCGCAGCATGTCGCAAACTCACAAGACCCATCTTAACCTTCCACAATTGACATGTCACTGACCGTCATGTCAGTATCGACATGTCAATTTAGGAATGTCAAGATCAAGGAGCTGACCATGACACAGCCAGCACACGTCAACCGCGGCGCGCAGCCGTCGCAGAAGAGCACGAACCGCATCACGCGCATCCTGGATGGGTTCCTCACGTCACCGTTCGCCGGCATTGCACCGTGGGCGCTGCTGTCCATCCTCGCCACGCCGGGCCACTTCGAGATCGCGGTGCTGTCCGCCCTCGGCTTCTCGGTGCTGGTGATGTTGGTGGGGCTGCTTCGCGGCGTGAAGATTCACGCACTGGAAGTCTTCGGCGCGGTGGTTTTCGCGGCGCTGGCCGTGGTCGGCCTGTTAGCCGACGCGGCGGTGATCCGATTTCTGGAGATGTGGTCCGGCGAGCTGACCAACGTCGCGCTGGCGATGTTCGCGTGGCTGACTCTGCTAATCGGCCGGCCGTTCACGCTGGCCTACGCCAAAGACAGCACACCTGAGGAGCATTGGCACAGCCCACTGTTCAAGCGGATCAACAACGTGATCACCGGCGTATGGGCGGGTGCGTTCACCTTCGCCGCCGGCATCGGCCTGGCCGGCAACTGGATCCTGCACGACCCCGAGAACTTCTGGACGGGCTGGATCCTGCAACTGGCGGCCATCTTCTTCGCCGTCGCGTTCACCGAGTTCTATCCGGACTACGCCTCGGCGATGTTCGCCCTCGACAACGGCGAGGAAGCGGATGTGCCCTCGGTATTGCAGATCATCGACTGGCTGCCCGGTTTCGTCGTCACCGCGGGAGTCGTGGGGCTGATCACCGGATCGATCGACGTCGCCGTGGCCATCGCGATGATCGCGGGCGGCAGCGTCGTGTCCGGAATCCTCGCCAAGATCTGACGAATCGAGCACTCCGGCAACCAGTAGTTACTACCTGAATATTAAGGAGATTCCGATGCGAGGCGACATCATCCTCGGGTCAGCGGTAACGGGCGCGAAGTTCACTCCGCGCAACCATGCCAAGACCGGGAACCCGTTCATCGATCTGGTTTCCCAAGGGCAGACCATCAAGTCCGACGTGGGCCAACTCGTCGCTGAGGCTGCCGCACTGTTCGACATCGGCGTCCGCTACTACCACTACCACGCGCGTAACCCGGTGACGCAGGAGCAGAGCACCGCCAACTCGCTCTACTCGGAGGTGAGCCTCGCGGTTCAGGACCGGCTGCCGGGAATGCTGATCAGCTTCGGCGCCAGCCGCAACGGAGTCGAAGTCAAAGAGGCTATCCAGCGGCACGGGGAGTGGGAGCGCATCAGTCAGGCGGCGTTGCCGCTGCACCTCGGCGGCGCCCACTTCGTGACCAGTCAGGCCGCTGTGGAGCTGCAGGTCGTTCTCGACATGGAGCGCAACGGCCACGGCATCGGCATCGAGGCGGCATCGCGGCCCGAGTTCGCGCGCCTGGTCCGTCATCATGTCCCGTCGACGCGGGACAGCGAAGCCGGGCTCGACGTGCATTCCACCTCCGGGGGCGCCAACTACGGCAGCACCTCGCCGCACACCCAGTTCGAGGTGTACCGCAAAGCCATAGACGCACGTCGTCGGCTACACCTGCTGCACGAGGTGGAATGGGTCCAGCTGGACCGCAGTTACGCCATGACCCGCTTTGCCACCGAAAATCCCTTGATCGGACTGGGCTCCGAAGGTCAGCTCAACATCACTTTGCTGTTCGGCTTCTCACCGCGCTTCCCTTTCCCGGAGAACTACGCCGAATTCCGCCGGGCGGTGTCGCTGGCCAAGTCGCTGGAGTACGACCTGTCCGGCCGACGGGTTCGCAACGTCACCATCTCCGCGGGTGCCGCCGTCCTGCCGCAGCACGCGCAGGCGCATGTCAAGGCACTCGAATTCGGTTCGCGTAAAGGGCAACTCGCGGGTCCGATGGAACGGCTGGCCTGCTATGCCGCTCAGGCCGACAGCGAGGTCGACGTGATCCGGTCGGGTATGGAAGACACCCCTTACATCGTCACGCCCGCCGGCGAAGTGACCTTGACCGACAACCTCGGACTGGCCCATCAGGTGAAGGCAATGGTGGAAAGTTGCGGGTCCGAAGTGCTCGCTGACAAGTGCACGGTGCGGCGGCGCATGGGCTTTGACACCCTGTCCCGCACCGTCGAGGGCCAACCGGTGGGAGCTACCGCATCATGATCAGCATCCGTCATCGGGGCCTCGCGGTCGCCGTCTGCAGTCTGTCGACGTTCATCATCAACATCGACACCACCGCGTATCAGGTGGCTTTGACGCAGATTCGCGACACTCTGCCGGCCACCCTCGCCCAGGGCCAATGGGTCCTGAACGGTTTCATCCTGACACTGGCCGCCCTCTATTTCGTGGCCGGCGCCCTCGGCGATCGACTCGACAAACGAAATCTGCTGGTGGCCGGACTGCTCGTCTACATCGTTGGATCGGTTCTTACGGCCATGTCGCCCAACGCCATTGCGCTGATCGCGGCGCGGGTGGTGGCGGGAGTCGGCGCGTCGATCCTGGTGCCGGTCGGGTTGGCCATGGTCCGGGTGCTGGCTCGCACTCCGCGGGAACTGCAGCGATTCACCGGCGCCTGGGGCACGGTCGTCGGTCTCGGTATGGCCAGCGGGCCACTGGCCGGAGGGTTCATTTCCGGAACCATGGGCTGGCGCATACTGCCCCTGGCAACCGCGCTCCTGGCCGCGGTCTTCGCGGTGCTGGCCGTCGCGTTCCTGCCGTCCACTCCGGTGCGCAATTCCCCGAGCCACGACTGGACGGGCATCGCTGCACTGGGTGTGGTGATGTTCGGAATGATCGGCGGGTTCATCGCCGTCGGGCAGCGCCATCTGGGCATGGCCGCCAGTCTGTTCGTCGGTGTGACCATGGTGTCGGCCTGCCTGGCGATACGGCGCCGACGGGTCGGCCGCTTCCCAATCCCGCAGCAGGCCTGCCACTCTCGCGAATTCCGGGCCGCGATGTCGGTAGCGATCGGCAACTACTTCTGCGTCGGCGGCGCCATCTTTCTGCTGGCGACCAGTTATTTTCAGGCAGGCCGGCATCTTTCGGTGTTGACAGCCGGCGCGGCCCTGGTCCCGCTGGCGGTGGGATACGCACTGGGCGCCCGGGTTTCACCGATCATCATGGCTCGGTACGGGCCGTTTCAGGCCGTCATCGCCGCCGGGCTACTCATGCTGGCATCCAGCGCCGCGGTCGCCGTGCTCGTCGCCATCAGTGCCGGCACCGCGTTGGTCAGCGCCGTCGCCGCCGTTCTCGGCGCGGGGATGGGGATGGCCAACACCCCGACCAACGCACTGGCCATGTCCGAGCTGCCGGTCGAGTACGCGGGTGCCAGCGGCGCCTTCGCGGCGACCGCACGTCAGGTCGGCCAGGCCATGGGGATAGCCGTATGCGGCGCCGGTTCCGCACTGGCCGCCTCGGCGCACCTGCCGTCGGCGCTGCCCTGGGTCACGGTCGTCGTCGCCGCCGCGGTCGTCACTCTGACCGGAACCCGTTGCCTTCCTTCGCAATCCGCAGAACGCCGCTCAGGACCGGCGGGTGACGGCCAGCACCGACTCGGCGAGTTCGGGGCGACACACCACCAAGTCGGGCAGCTTGGGGTCGGACCTGTTGTACACCAGCGGCGACCCGTCGATGCGGGAAGTGTGCAGTCCCGCGGCCCGCGCGACCGCGACCGGTGCGGCCGAGTCCCACTCGTACTGGCCGCCTGCGTGCACGTAGACGTCTGACAGTCCCTGCACGATGGACGCCACTTTGGCTCCCGCCGAGCCCATTTCGACCAATTCCCCGTCCAGCGCGTCACGAACGGCCAGCGCGATCGCGGGCGGGCGGGTGCGCGACACCACGATGCGCGGCTTGTCCGAGGCCTCGGGCGGCGGCAGCACGTCCGGTGTCGCCAGGGTGACCCCCTGCGCGGGCAGCGCGACCGCGCCTGCGACGAGCTCGCCGGACTCCCACAGCGCGACATGCACCGCCCAGTCCTCGCGGTCGAGCTCGGAGAACTCTCTGGTGCCGTCCAGCGGGTCGACGATCCACACCCGCTCGCTGCGCAACCGCACCGGGTCGTCGGCGCCCTCCTCGGACAGCACCGCGTCGTCCGGGCGCTGCCGGCCCAGCGCCTCCATCAGAAAGTCATGAGATCGCTTGTCCCCCGCGGCTTTACGCTCGCTTGCGTCGGCTTCGGCGAACTCCGCGCGAACCCCGAGCAGCAGCCGGCCGGCTTCGGAGGCCAACTGGGCGGCCAGTGCATGGTCATTCATGGCAAGCGGGTCCCTCACCTGTCCGGGGAAATGTTGGCTACGTTAACCGACTTTACCCGGCTACGCATGGTGCGATATCACCGGTGGTGAACACGCGCGGTCAACGCAAAGGAGCAACGCCATGGACGTCCTGCGAACCCCGGATTCCCGCTTCGAGAATCTGGAGGGCTACCCGTTCGCGCCGCACTACGTCGACGTCACGGCCACTGACACCCCGTCGCTGCGCATGCACTACGTCGACGAGGGGCCGCCGACAGGCTCCCCCATCGTGCTGCTGCACGGCGAACCCACCTGGAGCTACCTGTATCGCACCATGATCCCGCCGTTGTCCGGCGCGGGGCACCGCGTGCTGGCACCGGATCTGATCGGGTTCGGAAGGTCCGACAAGCCGACGAACAGAGCGGATTACACATATCTGCGGCACGTGGAGTGGGTGACGTCGTGGTTCGAGAAGCTCGACCTGCGCGAGGTGACGCTGTTCGTGCAGGACTGGGGATCGCTGATCGGGCTGCGCATCGCCGCCGAACAGAGCGACCGCATCGCCCGACTGGTGGTGGCCAACGGGTTCCTGCCCACCGCGACCCGGCGAACACCGCCCGCGTTCTACATCTGGCGCGCGTTCGCCCGTTACACCCCGATGCTGTCGGCGGGCCGCATCGTCGCGGTCGGCACCGTCCGCAAGGTTCCGGCCCGCGTGCGCGCCGGTTACGACGCACCCTTCCCCGGCAAGAAGTACCAGGCCGGCGCCCGCGCGTTCCCGCAGCTGGTGCCGACCTCGCCCGAGGATCCGGCGATACCCGCCAACCGGGCCGCCTGGGACGCGCTGGGCCGGTGGGAGAAGCCGTGCCTGGCCATCTTCGGAGATCGCGACCCGATCCTCGGAAAGGCCGACCGTCCGCTCATCGAGCACATCCCCGGCGCGAAGGGGCAGCCGCACGCCCGGATCAACGCCAGCCACTTCATTCAGGAGGACAGCGGACCGGAACTCGCCGAACGCGTCCTGGCCTGGCGGTGAACCCGGCTCGGCGCGGATAGCGGCAACTCAGAGCCCGAACTGGTCCTCGATGATGCCGAGCCAGATCTGCGCCGAGTCCATAGCGACCTTCTCGCTGATGAAGGCGTGCTGCGTACCGGTGTAGATGTCACGGAAGGCCCGTTCCAGACGACTGCCTTCGCGAATCGAACTGGTCCCCGCCACCAGATGCGCCCACTCCGCGCACTCGCGCGAAATGTCGGTGGCGAAGACGGCGGCGGCACGCATGTCAGCCCGCAGGATCGGACTGAGTTCGTCGCCGGCCGCGACGGCGGCCTCAGCGGCGCCGAACGCGTCCAGCACCAGCAGCCGGGCCGCCCGCCAGGCCGACACATGGTGTGCCAGACCCTTCTGAAAGGTCGGGCGGCTGGCCAACGACGCCATGTCGCTCATCCGGTATTTGGTCGCGGCCAGTTCCGCGACGTCGTCGAGCATGCTCTTGGCCACCCCCAGCGCCCACGAGGCATGACCGGCGGCGGTCACCGGCATCAATCCCATGTGCGCGGCCGGCGACTTCCCCCGGTAGGGCCGGCGGTCGAAGAGCCCGAACGTCCTGCTGCCCGGTACGAACACGTCCTGGGCGCTGTAGTCGTAGGAACCCGTGCCCTTGAGGCCCTGTACGTGCCAACCGTCGTTGAACTGGATCTCCTCCCGGGGCACCAGGGCCACCTGCATGTCGGGAATGCCCTCGCTGACCCAGCGCATCTCGCCGTTGTCCATCGGGAAGAAACCGGCGGCCACGTACTGCGAATGGCCGGTGCCCGAGCCGAAGCTCCATGATCCGCTCAGCCGGTACCCGCCGTCGACGACGACGCCCTGCCCGTTGGGGAAGAACTGGCCGCCCATGGTGACGTGGTTGTCGTGCGCGGTGAACACCTCGGCGAAACCGTCGTCGTTGAGGTAGCTGGCCGCGGCGAATCTGGACGGCAGGTTGGCGATCCCGATCCATCCGAAAGAGCCGTCCTGCCAAGCCATCTCGATCCAGG
The DNA here is from genome assembly GCF_031583025.1 of Mycobacterium sp. Z3061. Classification (NCBI taxonomy): domain Bacteria; kingdom Bacillati; phylum Actinomycetota; class Actinomycetes; order Mycobacteriales; family Mycobacteriaceae; genus Mycobacterium; species Mycobacterium pumcae. Next base: position 4,264,664 of record NZ_CP134062.1, read on the forward strand.
TATCGATCATCTCGGCGAGCGAGGGCTCGATGCCACCCGCCTCGGCGGGGCTCAGCGCGGTCATCAGCCCGCAGTCCCACATCTCCTCGACCACGGCGCCGGTCAGGGTGCGCAGCTGTTCGGATTCACCCGCCTCGGCCCGCACCAGATCCCGCATGCCGCGAGCGAGTGAGACGACCTGACCACCTACCTCGGTTGTCGACGTCATTGGTGATTTCCCATCGCGAATGCCGACCACTGCCGGGCCCCGACTAACGACACGTCGACCGTACGCCACAAGTTTCGGCTCGAACATCCGTGGTTATTTGAGAAGAGAAATGACGATGGAGTATCGCGAAACGCTGACTCAGCCGCTCGGCGTGCTCAGTGGTCGCTACGAACTGGGCAAGGTCTTGGGCCGTGGCGGCATGTCCGAAGTCCGCGAAGGTTGGGACCTCAAGCTGAGCCGCCCGGTGGCGATCAAGCTGCTGCAGTCGGGTCCAGGCGACGAGGAGGGGCCTGACACTCGGCTGCGATTTGAGACGGAGGCGCGGGCGACCGCCGCTCTCAGCAGTTCGAACATCGTGATCGTCCACGATGTCGGCGAACACCAGGGGCTGCCGTTCATCGTGATGGAGCGGCTGCCCGGTGTGTCGCTGGCCGACCACATCGCGCGCGGCCCGCTCCCGCAACCGTTCGTTCAGACGGTGCTCAACTCTGTGCTCGCCGCGCTCGCCTCGGCACACGACGCCGGAATTCTGCACCGCGACGTCAAGCCCGGCAACATCCTGTTCACCGCCGCCGGTGAAGCCAAGCTCGCAGATTTCGGCATCGCCAAGACGGCCGGTGGCGCGCATACCATGACGGGCCATGTCGTCGGCACCATGGCGTACCTGAGCCCGGACCGGCTGGCCGGGAAGCCGGCCACACCGGCCGACGATCTCTATGCCGTCGGCGTGGTGGGCTACGAGGCTCTGACCGGGCGCAGGCCGTTCCCTCAGCAGGCGTTCCCGGCGCTGGCGAACGCGATCTTGCATGAAACGCCACCGCCGATCGCCGCGCTGCGCCCCGATGTGCGCCCGGAACTGGCGGCGGTGTTCGAGCGGGCGATGACGCGCAATCCAGCGGCGCGGTTCTACCAGGCGGGCGCCATGCGCGAGGCACTGAACGCCCCCGCTCCCCGCCCCGCACCGATACCCAATCGCACGCGGGTCATGCCCACGGCGGCGGGCACCTCCGCGTATATCCCGGTGGAATCCGAGCCGACACGGGTAAGTCGCAAGTTGTGGGCTGCCGCTATCGTCGCCGTGCTCCTGCTGGTGATCATGCTGATGGCGCTCGGCGCACCCTTCTCCGCACCACCGCCGACGCCGGTCGGCACGACGACGCCGCTGCCGCCGCCGACCACCGAGACATCGGCGATTGCCAGCACGCCGGAACCCGCGCCGCCGCCGCAGGCGCCCCCCGGCAAACCCGGCAAGAAGCCGAAGGGCCCGAAGGGCGACTGATCAGTCGGGCAGGCCGAACAACTTGACCACCTCATGGTCGCGGCCGGCCAGGTAGCCGCCGTCGACCGCGATGGCCTGGCCCGACACAAACGAGGCGTCGGTGGACAACAGAAAAGCTGCCATCGCCGCCACCTCCTCGGGTCGGCCCAGCCGCTGCAGGGCGTGTTCCCGGGTGATCGCCGCCCGCGGGCCCTCCATCCCGGGGATGCCGAAAACGCTTTCGGCAAGCGGTGTTTCGATGAAACCGGGGCAGATCGCATTGGCCCGGATGCCGCTCGGCCCGTAGTCGAGTGCGATGTTCTTGGTCAGCAGCACGACGCCACCCTTGGCCGCGTTGTACGAACTGCCGCCGGCGGTGCCTTCCAGGCCCTCGACGCTGGCCAGCGTCACTATCGAGCCGCGTTCGCCGTCCACCCGGGGCTGCCCGATCATGGTGGCCAGCGCGGCTTTGGCCACCAGAAACGTGGCGGTGAGGTTGATCCTGATGACGCGGTCCCATTCGGACTGCGGAAGCAGATGCACCGGACCCCCGCCGGCCACCCCCGCGGAGTGCACCACGCCGTCGAGTCGGTCGGGTACCGCGGCGAAGATCGCGGCGACCGCCGTCTCGTCGCTGACATCGGCGGTCACGAAGTGGAATCGCGGACCCAGATCCGGCGCCGACGCCAGATCGGCGCCGATGACGGTGCCGCCTTCGTCCAGCAGTCGCCGGGCGGTCGCGAGGCCGATGCCCGACGCGGCGCCGGTCACCACAAAAGTGCGCCCCTGGGCGCGTTGGGCGCTCACTGGCGCTCCCGAGCTGTCCTGCCAATACGGCTGACCCCTCGGCAATCGCATTGGGCAGGTAGGGGTAGTCCTACACCGCATCCCCGCGAGGTTTCGAGTTTTTCCAACCGAAAATGCACTTTCACAGCTAACTCACAAGCGCTTTGTCGCAAGCTGCCAGGATGGCGAGGAAGTTCCATCGCAGCAGCGGTCGGCTGACCTTCTCCATCAACTTGCCTCCCGCATAGCCCGGGTGGGTGTAATTGGTGAGCCAGTCGACGTGGGTGCCGTCCCCGGACGAAGTGAACGTCAGGGTGCCGCCGTCATGATCGAAGGCCGGGACCGACCGCACGATCAGGTAGGTATAGCTGTTCGGGCGGTCATAGGCGGTGATGTCCTCCCGGAACCACATGCCGGTGCCCAGTACCTCACGAACGGCGCCGACACCGGGCCCCTCGGTGTCCTTCGTCCATGCGGACTTCAAAACCAGCGGCGCCGCAACCAAATTGGCCGGATCGGCCAGCCAGTCGAAGACTTGTTCCACGGGTGCGGCGATCGTTCGCTGCACGTGAATCTGAACCATGAGGTCTCATGCTAAACGCCGCGCCGGGCACGGAAACGACCGTGCTTGGCATCGACGTCGTCGACGGTGAAGCCGCGCCGCGCCAGCCGTTGCGCGAACAACTGGCCGCTGACCTCGCGGTGCAACCGCGCACCGTTGTCCCGGCAGAAAACCCGGGCCTGCGGGAGGACGACCGGCGCCGCCGCATCGGAGGCCGGCGTGTAGCGGATCGTGGTTCCGTCCGCGGCGACGGCGGAGTATTCGTAGTCCAGCAGCGGCGACCAGCCCTGCTTGTCGCGGACCGAAATGGCATCGGGCTCAACCCGGAACTCGCGGCCGCGCCGTATGAACGGAACGAGGTTGGCGCTGACGAGCAGCAACCCGGGCACGATCAACACGAACAGCGCATACGCGTGGGTCTTCTCCAGTTCCGCGTCGTAGGCGGAGTTGGTGAGGAGCTCGGCCGTCCAGCCTTCGACGAAGATCGCCATGTCGTGCAGCACGTCGCGTACCGTGGCGCGGCCGCTGCTCAGGTCGTAGACGATCGCGCCGATCGCGCCGACGCCACCGATCGTGAGCAACGCGCCGAGCAGCACCAGCCCCCAGCTCGTCCGGGACACGAACGTGCCGGATACCTGTGCCGCGTCGTCGATCTCCACTTTCGGGCCACCCAGCGGCCGGGCCAGACACCAGATGCTGACGCCGACCGCCACCGCAAGGCTCAGGAATTCCACGGCACCGAAGGCGGCCCGGTCGGAGTTGACAACCGCGAGGCCAAGGAACGTCAGCCACGCGGCCCACCGCAGCGCCCGCTGCCAGCCGGCCACACGCCGCTCCGCTCCCCCCGGCCGAGTAGACACTCCGGGATGGTAACGCGCCTGCCAGGTCTGATGTGCACGCCGTGGCGATGAACGCTCAGGGCATGATTAGCGCCATGACCACCGAATCGCTCGCCGAACGCGCCCCCGCCCAGACCACGGCCTACCGCCTTGCGGCGATGTTGCTCGGCGTGGGCACCCTGCACTTTGTCGCACCCAAGCCGTTCGACGACATCATCCCGGCCGAACTGCCGTTCAGCGCGCGGTTTTACACCTACGCCTCGGGGGTGGCCGAGCTGGTGATCGGGGCGCTGCTGCTACCGCGCGGCACCCGGCGACCCGCGGCGGCCGCAGCGGCCGCGCTGTTCATCGGGGTGTACCCGGGCAACCTCAACATGGTTCGGCTGTGGTGGGGCAAGCCGTGGCCGATGCGCATCCTGGCGCTGGCCCGCCTGCCGCTGCAGTTCCCGATGATCACGGCTGCGATCAAGGTCTACCGCACCAGTTAGAGCGGAGAGCCAACGCGATGCTGGGTGCCGTCCGGGTCGACGTAGGCGAATTCCCTTAGCCCGTAAGGCGTGTCGTGCGGCGGGTGCAGCCGACCGCCGAGACCTGGCAGGGCCTTCCATTCCGTGTAGAGGGCGTCGGCGTCGCTGACGTAGAAGTACACGCTGGACGACGTGGTCAACGGGTCATGCTCGGACCATTCGGTGAGATGCAGCTGAACGGAACCCCGGTCGACGAAGCCGTAGCGTTCCGGACCCTCGTAGCCACGGGCGTCGAACCCGAGCCGGCGGTATCGGTCGAGTGCCGCGTCGAGGTCGCGTACCGGCACGATCGCTGCCGCCGAGGTGAATTCGATGTCGGACATGAGAAGAGTCTGACACCGCGCTCGCGGCCGCTTGATAACCACCGCCGATCAACGCATCGAAAACGGGTGTTGGACGGCACGCCGGCCCCGCCTGGATGCTGAAGGCAGCACATTACGGCGAAATCAAGAGGAGGACGAAATGCTCACGCAGACAAGCACACACGTCGCATCACTGATCAACGGCGAGGTCGTGGAAGAGTCCGACCTGGGTTCGATTCAGCGGCTGACGGCCGACAACTTCCCGATCCTGCAGGGCATGTCGATCAAGCGGTTGCTGATCAACCCGGGCGCCATGCGGACACCGCACTGGCACGCCAACGCCAACGAGCTCACCTACTGCGTTTCGGGCACCGCCCTGGTCTCGGTGCTCGACACCGGCAGCCAATTCAGCTCTTTCGTGGTGCGCGCCGGTGAGATGTTCCACATCGACTCGGGCTCGCTGCACCACATCGAGAACATCGGCACCGACGTCGCCGAATTCATCATCGCGTTCCGCAGCGAACAGCCCGAGGACTTCGGCCTGGGCGCCGCATTCGGCGCGATGACCGACGCCGTGCTGGGCAACACCTACGACCTGCCGGCCTCGGACTTCGCGGCGCTGCGCCGCAGCACCACCGATCGGGCACTGGCGGCCCGCACCGGGGCGCCGGACGTGCCGGCCTCGGCGTTCTTCAACGACCCGCACAAATTCGCCGTCGAGGCGATGGCCCCGCCGGTGGGCATCGCGGTGGGCTCCGCCAGGACCGCGCGGCTGCAATACTGGCCGGCACTCAAGGACCTGTCGATGTACTCCCTGCGCATCCGCGAGGACGGGATGCGTGAGCCGCACTGGCACCCGGTCACCGCGGAGATGGGCTACGTCAACCAGGGCGCGGCGCGCATGACCGTCATGGGGCCGGGCGGTGAGTTGGACACGTGGTACCTGCGCCAGGGCGACGTGTACTTCATCCCCCGCGCCTACCCCCACCACATCGAGGTCTTCGACGCCCCGGAGATGCACTTCTGCATCTTCTTCGACCAGCCCACTCCCGCTGACATCGGCTACCGGGCATCGGTCAGCGCCTACTCACGCGAAGTGCTCGCGGCGACATTCAACACCCACGTCGACGACCTGCCCGACTTCCCGTTCACCAACGCCGACCCGCTGATCGTCAACCGGCTCAACCCGCTCGACGCCCACGCGGCCGGGGAGCGCTGACCCGGGCTCGACCCCGGCTCCAAGAATCCTCCAAGAATCCTCCAAGAGCCGAGCGAGACCGTCTGGTTACCAAACCGACACCAGCACGGCGGCTACCCCGGCCAGGCTCGTCAAAGGGGGAAGAACATGACCGACACCGCGCACCGACTGACGGCTGCCACGCGCAATTACCTCGCGGAGCTTGCTCCACTGCTGGACGCCCTGGCAGCCGTCGCGGTGCGCGGCCAGGCGCCGGACACCGAACTGTCGGCCCGCGCCGCGGCGGCCGGTCCGGCGCTGTCGGCCCTGGCCGGCGAACCCGGTGACGGTGAGCCGTATTCGCGTTCGATCCTGCGGGTCGACGATCAGGTCGAGATCATGCTGGCCCGCTGGCGTCCGGGCCACGGCTGCGCGCCGCATGACCACGGCGGCGCGGGGGGTTTCGTGATCGCGGTCGAAGGCGAGTTCAGCGAACGCCGGTTCGGCTGGGCGGGAACAGGGTTGGCTGTCACCGAACAGATTGCGCGCCAACAGGGTAGCGCCATTCAGATCTCACGCGATGTCATTCACGACATGTCCGCCCCGTCGGGCGGGCTGTCGCTGCATCTCTACAGCCCGCCGCCGGCCGGCATGCGGGTTTTCGACCTGGAACGGGCCGAGGTGCTCGAACTTGTCGGCAACTACGGTGCCTGGATTCCCTCGGGTGAGCACCCGCGCATCCCGTTTGCCGCTCTCGCGCCGCACAAGCCGCTGATCTGGGTGGCTCACACCACCAGATACCGCGGCGGATCGGCTGAATTCGCCGTGGCCGCGGCCACCATGGGCCGCGAACTGGCCGCCGCGCACCCCGAGGCGGAGGTGGTGGTCTCCGGTCTGCACCGCAAGGCCGACTTCACCGCCGAACTGGCCGGGTTCGCCGCGTCCGGCCGGGTGGTCAGCCAGCTGCACCTGATCAGCCACTCGGGAATGTACGGCCCGATGTTCGGGTCGACGGACTGGCCCGAACAGTTCTCGCCGCACGAGTGGCGGGATATGACGATCCCCTTCGCCCCGGACGGCCAGGCGTACTTCCACGCTTGCCGGACGGCGCGCTGGTTCACGCCGTTTTTCGCCGACGTCTTCGGCGTCACCGCCTTCGGCAACCACAACTACACGACCGTGTCCGCACGCAAGGACCGGTTTGCGTGGGCGGGCCGTCGACCGACGGCTCGCCCGAGTCTTTATCTGATCGCCGCTCCGGGCCGGAAATCGCACGGGTTGACCGGCAGCGTGCGCAAGTATCTGGGTTGCGCCGCCGAACCGATGGTCGAAAGCCGCCCCGCTGCAACACAACACGAACGCTCTTACGATCGCGTCGCCGATCTCTACGACCGCGCCTACGCCGACATACGTGTCCGGGAGGCCGAATGGAAGTGGGTGGCCGGCCGGCTGGCCGCTGTCCACGCCGACCTCGGGCGCCGGGTGCGCGTGCTGGAAATCGGTTGCGGCAACGGGGCTTTGCTGCGGGCACTGGATGACAACGGCGATATCGACTTCGCCGTCGGCGTGGACAGTTCCGCCGGGATGCTCGCCCGGGCTCGCGAACGCAGCCGTGACCGGTCCCGGCTGCGCTTCGGCATGGTGAACGGGCCTGTCCTCGACGTGCCCGACAACCACGTCGACGTGGTGATCTCCTTCCTGTCCTTCCGCTACCTGGACTGGGACCCGGTGATGGCCGAGATCCGCCGGGTGCTGGCCCCCGGCGGCCGGCTGTGGGTCGTCGACATGGTGGAGCGACCCTTGCGCATCCGCGAACTGCCCGTACTGGCCCGGTCGGCCGTCGCGCACCTGCGCAGCCGTCGCCGGCGTCCGCAGTTCGCCCACGACCTGGCCACCCTGACCAACCACCCGGAATGGCGGAAAATGCTGCAGCACAACCCGATCCGCGCAGAACACGAATACCGCTGGTATTTCGGCAGTCGCTTCCCCGACCGGGAGCTGCAAACCCTGACCACCACCAGGTCGGCCCGCGTGGTGGCGTTCGATTCCGGTCCACTGGCCAAGGGGCAGACCACCCCGCTGTCCTACCCGTGACCGCCATGGATACCGAAGCCTGCCTGGGCATCATCGACTGGGGCATCGGCGGCGTAGGCCTGGTCAACGCCTTGGACCGACTGGTCCCCGGACTGCCGGTGGTGTACTGGTCCGACGCCGGAGCCACCCCCTACGGACGGATGAGTGCCGACGAACTGACCGACCGGCTGATGCGGGTGGTCACCGCGCTGGCCGAGCGCGGCGCGACGGAGGTGGTGCTGGCCTGCAACGCGGCCAGCACGGTGGTGGCCGAGCTGGGGGCGGCGCCGGTGCTGGTCGAGGGCATCATCGCCCACGGACTGGCCTCCGTGCCCGAAGACCTCACCTCGATCGGGGTGGTGGGCGGACAGCGCACCATCGACGCCGGGCACTATCAGCGCGGCCTGGCCCGACCGGGCCGGCAGGTGCTGGCCAGGGTGGCGCAGCCGTTGTCCGCGCACATCGAGGCGGGCCGCACCGGCTCCGCGCAGTTCCATGCCGACCTGGCCGACATCGTCGCCCCGTTGCGACGGGTGCAGGCGCTGGTGCTGGCCTGCACGCACTACCCCGCGGCGAGTCGGTGGTTCGCGGCCGCCCTGCCCGACGCGCGGCTGATCGATCCGGCCGAGCACCTGGCCACGGCGATCGCCTACCGCTATCCCGAAGCGGCCGGGGCGACGGAGCCCGCCGGTAAGGTGTTTCTCACCACCGGTGACCCTGATGCCATGCGCCACAACGCCGCTCGCGCATGGGGCACGCTGTTGAGCACCCGGGCGGTCCGGCGCCGCGACCGCAGCGCTCTGGCTTCTTAATCGACCGCCCGGGCCACGATGATCGGCGTGTGCACCGAGTGCACCACCGCGTTGCTCACCGAGCCGAGCAGCACTCTGGCGATGCCGCCCCGGCCACGGCTGCCCAGGACCACCAGCTGCGCGGACTTCGACTGGTTGACCAGCTCGCGGGCCGGCCGGTCACACACCACGAGTCGCTGCACGGCCACGTCGGGATAGCGTTCCTGCCAGCCGGCGAGGCGCTCGGCGAGGATCTGCTCCGACTCCTCCTGGAGCGCGGGCCAGTCCAGGCCGCCGAGGTCGAGGATCTCGACGTCGCTCCACGCGTGCACCGCTCGCAGATCGACGCCGCGACGCGATGCCTCGTCGAACGCGATGGCCGTGGCGAGCTCAGAAGCCGGGGACCCGTCGATGCCCACCAGCACGGGGGCGTCCTCGCGGATGTCGGGCTCATCGGCGGGGATGATGGCGACCGGGCAGGCCGCGCCGCGCAGCACCCCCGAGCTGACCGAACCCAGCAGCGCCCGGCCTACCGCACCGCGCCCGTGGCTGCCTACGACGACCATATCGGCGTCTTCGGACAGTTGCACCAGCGTCGGTATCGGCGGCGACGATTTCAGCTCGGTGCCGATGACGACGGAGCCGCCGGCCGATTCCCGCGCCAGCTTGGCAGCTTCCTCGAGCACCAGCCGCGCGTCTTCTTCCTGCCAGACCGCGACGCCGCCGGGCAGCGGAATCTGCGGAAACGTCGGCACGTACGTGCTGAGCATATGGACCAAGGTCAGCGGGACGTTCCGCATCGCCGCGTCGCGGGCGGCCCATGCCACCGCTGCGTTCGACGCCGACGACCCGTCGACTCCGACGACGAGGCCCAACTTCGATGTCGTCATTTCCTTCTCCTAGCGCTCGACTCACGAAAACGCTATTGCGCGAACGCCGCTCAGTCGTGGGCCTTAAGTCCTCGACTATGTGAACATCGGGTCCTGCCAGGGTGAACGGCTAGTGCGCGGGTGGTTGGCGATAGAGTGCCGCACCGGCCACGACACCCGCGCCTGCGGCCACGAACAGGATCTGACTGCCGGGACGTAGACTCTGCTGTTCGAATGCCGCGGCGAGCGCCGCGGTATGCATGCGGTGATCGTCTGCGACGCATACTTTTTCGGCGGGCAACCCCAGCAGTGTGCGCAGCGCCTCCCGGTATCGCGGGCGCGCCGGAGCGGCGATGATCAGGTCGACCTCGGCCAGTGGCACGCCCTGCCGCTCGAGGCAGGACCGCGCCGCCTCGGCGGCCACCGCCGCGAAACGATCGTCCGCGTCGGGCGACTGGCGGAACCGCAGGACATTGCGCCCGTCGTCGAATCCGACTGTTGCAGAGGATGTCTCGACATCATCGGTCGTATCGCCGGCATTGGCCCAGGACACGTCGCTCAAACCGTAGTCGGCATCGGTCCAGCCGCACAGCAGTGCCGCCCCGGTAGCGGAGAACGGGAAGTTCTCACTCATTCCGTGACCGGGGTCGGCGTCACTGGTCACCACCAACGCGCGCTGCACGCTTCCGGTCCGCAGGAACCCGTCGACGATCTGCAGCGCGGTCAGCACGCCGCACGCGCCGTTCGCCACGTCGAAGGAGAAGGTGCCGTGGGCGTCATTTCCGTGGGCGTCGGAATGCGGATCCTCCGGGTTGGCCCCGATATCGTCCTGGATCAGTGCGGCCAGCGCCGGCTCACCCAGGTTCTTGTCGCGGTAGATGCCCGCGTTGACCACCAGATCCAGTTCGTGCGGTTCGCATCCGGCGTGCCGTAGACAGTCTTTCGCCGCAGCGACGGCCAGATGCAGGGCGCTGTGCCGGCCACGCAGCCGTGGACGCGCGACGTCGACCCGGTCAATCACTGTGCCCATAGCGGCTCACCAAATCCTCGTCCAGGGTCAACAAGACCACGCCGATCTCCAGGCCGGAAGCCAACGCCAGCAGCGCCACCCGCTCGCCGGCCACAATCCGTCCGGCCTCCAGTTCCTCCACCAGCGCCACCGTGTGCGTCGTCGAGGCGGTGTTGCCGTACCGGTCGACGGTGATCACCGCATCGTGCTGCGGGCTGTCACCGAACGACTCCTTCATACGCGTCATGCCCTTGCGGATGGCGCGGGCAGACGTCTGGTGGGTGATGACGTGGTCGATGTCGTGAATCGAAATGCCCACCGTATCCAGCACTTCGTGCAGCAACAACGGGGTGTTGGCGATCGCGGCCTTCTGAATGGCGCGCGAGTTGGTGAACATCCGCGCGCCCGGGTCGTGGCCCTGCGGATAAGCCAGGCACAGTCGGCTGTAATCGGCGACCGTGGTGAACCCGGCGAGTTCGATACCCGCGGAGCCGGCCGGGGCCCGTTCCAGCAAGAGGGCCGCACCGGCGTCACCGAGCGTCAGGCACGCCAGTTCCTTGCTCATGATGTTGCGGATGTGCCTGGCCGCGTTCTGGCTGAGCTGCGAGATGTATTCGCCGCTGACCACCAGTCCGCGCCGTACGATGCCCTGCCGGATCCAGTTGTTGAGAATCGTTACACCGGTGAGCATTCCGGCACAGGCGTTGGACACGTCGAAGGTCATCGCCCGCTTTGCCCCGACGTTGCGGGCCACCGCACCGCTCATGGTGGGCTCCAGCCATTGGGTGAGGCCGTCGCGGAATTTCGTGATGCTGCAACTGACCACCACGTCGATATCCGCGGGATCCTGCTGCGCGGTGGCCAGGCAGTTCAGCGCCGCCGAGGTGGCCAGGGACAATGAATCCTCCTCGCCGGTGGACACCCGGCGCTCGCGGATACCGGTCAGCTTCTCCAGGTCGATGTGGGTGTGATGGCGGGTGGATGCCATCAAATCGTCTGTGGTCAAGCGGGTTTCGGGGAGGTGCCGGCCGGCGCCCGCCAACCTGCTGACGTAGGGCGCCCTGGCGCCCTGCCCGTCGGTCTCCATCACCAGCCAGTGCCGTGTCATGGCGGTACCTCCTTGCGTGCGGAACGGTTAGCTCGTCAACCGCGCACCGATTCCAGCAACAGCCGGCGTTCGGCGGCCGCGACGGTACGCCGGGTGGCCGCAGCCGCATCCGGGTTGACCGACACCGAGGTGATGCCCATCCGGACCAGGTGTTCGGCGAAGGCCGGGTTGGTCGACGGCGCCTGGCCGCACAGCGATGAGGTGATGCCGTGCTTGCGGGCCGTCGAGATGATCCGTCCGATCGCATCGAGTACTGCGCCGTCGGATTCGTCGAACAGCTCGGCGCAGATGTCGGAGTCGCGGTCGACGCCCAGAACCAGCTGGGTGAGGTCGTTGCTGCCGATCGACACCCCGTCGATGCCCATCGCGATGTACTCGGGCAACCAGAACATCACCGACGGCACTTCGGCCATCACCCACCGGTGCAGGCCGCGCTGCTTGCCCAGTGGGCTCGCATCCACCTGCGCCAGGCAGGATTCCAGCTCCCACCGCGTCCGGACGAACGGAATCATCAGGTGCACGTTGGGGTTGCGTTCCCGCACCCGCGCCAGTGCCTCCAGTTCCAGGGCGAACAGGTCGGGCTCGTTGACGTAGCGGTAGCAGCCCCGGTAGCCGATCATCGGGTTGTGCTCGACCGGCTCGTAGGCCTCGCCGCCCTGCAGGCCGCGGAATTCGTTGCTGCGGAAGTCGGTGGCGCGGTAGACCACCGGCCGGTGGCCGAACGCGGCGGCGATGCGGCCGATCGAGGCCACCATCGCGTCCACCAGGCCGGCCTGCTCGCCCCGCGCGATCAGATCGCGCGGGTGCCGTCCCGAAAGAGCCTGTGTGAGCAGGAATTCGGCCCTCAGCAGGCCGACTCCGTCGACATCTTGCGCGGCGACCGCCTCGGCGGTGTCCGGGATCGCCAGGTTGACGTAGATCTTGGTGCCGGTGGCTTCGCTGACCGTGGTGGTCTGGGCGGGCGTGGCCGCCACCACTTGCGCCGGCGCGGCGGCGGCTCCGGCGGTGACGGTGCCGCGGGCGCCATCGACGGTGACCACGTGGCCGTCGTGCAGGATCGTCGTCGCGTCGCGGGCGCCGACCACGCAGGGCACCCGCAGTTCGCGCGCGACGATGGCCGCGTGACAGGTCATCCCGCCGGTCTCGGTCACCAGCGCCGCCGCACGGCGGATCGCCGGCAGCCAGTCCGGGTTGGTCATCGGCGCGACCAGAATCTCGTTGTCCTGCAGCCGGTTACCCTCCTGGGGCGTGCGCAGCACCCGGACCCGCCCGGACGCCGCGCCGGGCGCCGCCGGCAGCCCCCGCACCAACACACCGGATTCGCCGGAATCCTCCGATTCGTGGTCGTACAGCATGGTGATGGGCCTGGCCTGCACCAACCAGGTCTTGCCGTCGGCGATCGCCCATTCGACGTCCTGAGGGCAGCCGTGGTGATTCTCGGTGGCGACCACGAGTTCGGCGACCCGGCGCAGCGCGTCGTCGTCGAGAACGCGCGCCTGCGCCTGCTCGGGCGTCAGTTCGACGATGACGTCGTGCCCATCGGCACCACGTTCGATCTTGAAAGCCTGGTACCCGATCGAGAAGTCGCGCACCTGCAGGGTCTTCTTGTCGACGACGTAGGTGTCGGGCTGGACCTTCCCGGACACCACGACCTCGCCGAGACCCAGCGCGGCCTCGATGACGAGGTGGTCTCGCTCCCCCGTGCTGGGGTCGGCGCTGAACGCGACGCCGGACTTCTCCGAGGCGACCATCTGCTGGATGACGACGGCCATGGCCGGGTCGGCGGTGAATCCGCGGCTGGACCGGTAGGTGATGACGCGTGGGCTGAACAGCGACGCCCAGCACTGCGTGACGGCGTCGATCAAGTCTTCGCCACCGGTGATATTGGTCAGCGTCCGGTTCATCCCGGCGAATGATGCGTCGGCGCCGTCCTCACCTGTTGCCGAAGAGCGAACAGCCACAACGCAGTTGGATCCCAACTTGGCATAGGAGTCGAGCAGCTGCGCGCGAACGTCGTCACTGACGCCCGCCTTGCTCACCAGTTTCTGCATCCGCTGGCACAGCTCGGCCAACCGGGCGCTGTTGTCGACCTGCGCCAGCGCTTCGCGGTGCAGCGCGGCCAGTTCGGCATCTACCTCGCCGGCCCGCATCGCCGCCTGGTAGCCGCCGCGCAGCAGGACGAACCCTGGTGGAACCGGCAGGCCGGCGGCGACCAGTTCGCCCATGTTGGCGCCCTTACCACCGGCCTCCTCGGCGTCGGTCAAACGCAGCGCCGAGATATCGGCGACGTAGCTGTCGGTTGTGGTCATGCGCGTTCCTTTCGGTGCAGAAGATTGACGTCGGTAACCTGGCGCCAGGCGTTACATGCCTGTGCCACCGAAGCTTTCAGCGGCTGAGAGGTGTCCAGCCGGACTGCTGACTCCCAGGCGTCGCGGCGGGCAGCCAGTGCCGCGGCGATGTCCGGGGTGGCGTCGGAGTTTCCCGCCGCCCGCTGTTCGATTCGGCCGGCCGTCGTCTCCACCGGCACGGCGCACATGATTTCCACTGCACACGAATGGGTTTCGGCGGCCATCCGGCGGGCCTGCGCGCGCAGACCCGGGTCCTGCCACGTTCCGTCGAGGATCACCGACTGCCCCTCACCCAGGTGAATGCGGGCCCGCCGCAATGCGGTTTCGTAGACGGCGGCGACATTGTCGGGGCTGTAGAGACCGGAGTCCAGCACGCCCGGACTCCCGGAAATGGCGCCCGAATCCCGCAGTTCCCGGCGTACATCGTCGGTGGAGATGACATGCGCGCCGACCTGTTCGGCGAGTCCCCGGGCCACGGTGGACTTCCCGCTGCCAGGGTTTCCGCCGATGAGTGCCAGCCGGACGGCTCCGGCGGCGAGGTGATCCGCGGCGATCTCGAGGTGCCGGGCGGCGTCGTCGGCCGACTCCGCCCTGCCCTGCAGGAACCGGACACAATCGACCTTGGCCCGTACTCCCGCGCGGTAAGCGATGTAGAAGTGCTGCAGCGAGGACGGCGCGTTGTCGCCGGTCAGCGCGACGTAGCGGGCCAGGAAGTAGTCGCCGAGGTCTTTGCGCCCCAGGAATTCCAGGTCCATGGCCAGGAAGGCGGCGTCGTCGATCCGGTCGAGATGACGCAGTTGGTCGTCGAATTCGAGGCAGTCCAGCAGTGCCGGGCGGCCTTCGACGAAGAAGATGTCGTCGGCGAGCAGGTCGCCGTGGCCGTCGACGATGTTGTCCTGGTCGATCCGGCTCGCGAACAGATGCCCCCGGCCGGCGATGTATTCCGCGGCAAGACGTTCGATACGGTCGATGACTTCCCGCGTCACACCGGGAATCGCGGTGAACTGGTGCAGTTCCTTGAGGTTGGCCCGCCAACGCTGGTCCACCGCGCCGGCCTCGCCCTGGGTGCTGATCAGCGGGCTGCGCTCGGCCCCCTCGTGGAACTCCGCCAACACGGCGGCGACAGCGTCCAGCAGGCTCTCGGCTGATTCGCCGGGCCCGGTGCCGGTGACCAGAAATGCCAGCCGATCCTGATCCCGATAGCGGCGCATGACCACGATCGGCTCATCGGCGCCTCCGGCCGGATCGGACAGATGGGCCACCCCCAGGTAGGCCTCGGGCGACAAGCGGCGGTTCAACTCGACCTCCCGCCGGCAGGCATGCTCGCGCTGCTCGGTGGTGCGAAAATCGACGAAATCGGTCAGCACCGGCTTTTTGGCCTTGTACGCCCGGTCTCCGGCCAGCACCACCACGCCAGTGTGCGTCTCCCGGACATCCAGAAACGGGGCTGTAGTGGCATCGGCTGACCGTTCGGCGGTGATCGCAAACTCCATGACTTCAGACTGTCAGTCGACGGGACGGGGCCTGCACCGGTCGCGCGACGATAACGGGCGTGCTGGTGGAGTGCAGCACCGCGTTGCTGACCGACCCCAGCAGAATGGCGCCCACCGAGCCGCGGCCGTGGCTGCCCACCACCACGAGCTGCGCCGACTCCGCCTGCTCGATGAGCTGTCGGGCGGGCCGGTCACACACCACCACGCGGTGCACCGTCACATCCGGGAACTGCTCCTGCCATCCCGCCAGTCGCTCGGCCAGGATCAGATCCGCGTCCTCTTTGAAGATCGTCCAGTCCAGGCCGGGCAGTTCGACCGCTTCGATGTCGCTCCACGCATGCACCGCTCTGAGCTCGGCCCCGCGCCGGGAGGCTTCTTCGAACGCGATCGCCGTCGCCAGTTCGGACGCCGGCGACCCGTCGATCCCCACGACGACCGGGGCTCCCGTCCGGGTGTCTTCGTCGCGGATCACCGCCACGGGACAGTTCGCGCGTCGCACCACCGACGAGCTCACCGACCCGAGCAGTCCGCGCCCCAACGCCGAGCGCCCGTGGCTGCCCACCACCAGCATTTCCGCCTGCGCGGACAGCTGAACCAGAGTCGGAACCGGTGGCGAGCACTTCAGTTCGGTGGAGATCGGCACCGGCCGGGTGGCTGCACCGACGATGTCTTCGGCCACCTTGACGGCGTGTTTGAGCACCCGCCGGCCGTCCTCATCCCGCCATATCCCCATGCCCATCGACAGCGGCATCTCCGGGTACATCGGGACGGCCGCGGCCACCATGTGAACCAGCGTCAGGGGAACGTGGCGCAGCGCCGCCTCATGCGCGGCCCACACCACCGCAGCGTTCGATGGTTCCGATCCGTCCACCGCGACGAGGATGCCGTGGCGGTCAGCCATCGCGTCCATTCCATTCTCCCTCCGTTACCGAAAACGCTATTGCGCGAACCGACCTGGGTCGTGGGGCTTTAGTCACCAAGTACAGGGACGTGCGACCTTCATTGCCTTTTCGGCGGCCAAACGGGGGCCGCGCTGTGGCATCGTCACTGACGTGACCGAATGGCCCGCGACCATTGACCGGCGCTACCACGATGCAGTGATCCTCAGCCTCGACGGGTTAGTCTCCGCGGCCGTTTCCGGCGGCTTTCAGGCCTCCGATTCGACCGGACCGCTACTGCGCCGGTTACGCGACGCCGGGATCGGCACGGCCGTCTACTCGACCAACCGTGGCGGGGCGCAACTGTCGGCCGGCATCATCGATCAACTGGTCGACGTCGACGCGGTCGAGCTCGCCGACGAGCAGGACTCGTCGGTGCTGACCCGGACCGCGGCCCGGCTCAAGGTCCGCCCGGACCGCTGCGCGGTCATCGAGCACGATCCCGCCGCGGTCGAAGACGCCTGCGCCGCGGGTTTCAGCCTGGTGATCGGGCTCGACCACGGCGGCGAGGAACTCACGGCGCACGGGGCCGACGCGGTCATCGCGGACCTTGCCGAGATCTCGGTGCGCAACGTGGACGCGGTGATCTCGGCCATCACCGACGCCCTGCAGGTCTACAGCCAGCTCAAGGAACTCGTCACGGCCCGCCAGCCCGTGACGTTCGTCGACTTCGACGGCACCCTGGCCGACATCGTCGGCCAGCCGGATTCGGCGAAGCTGGTGCCCGGCGCCGCCGAAGCGTTGCGGGCATTGAGCCGGCAGTGCCCGGTGGCGGTGATCAGCGGCCGGGACCTGGCCGACCTTCGCGACAAGGTCGACGTCGACGGGTTGTGGTTCGCCGGCAGTCACGGCTTCGAACTCGTCGCACCCGACGGCACGCTGCACCAGAACACCGACGCCGCGGCGTCGATCGGCGTCTTGGTCCGTGCGGCAACACATTTGGCCGAAGAACTCAAAGACATCCCCGGCACCATCGTGGAACGCAAACGCTATGCGGTGGCCGTGCACTACCGCAACACCGATCCGCAGGCCGTCGATCAGGTGATCGCGGCGGTGCGCCGCCTCGGGCGTGCGACGGGGCTGCGCGTCACCACCGGACGAAAGTTGGTGGAGTTGCGCCCGAACGTCGCCTGGGACAAGGGCAGAGCCTTGCACTGGATCCTGGAACACCTGGCGGCGCAGGAGGATTCGGCATCCACCACCGCCCTGCCGATCTTCATCGGCGACGACATCAGCGACGAGGACGCGTTCGACGCGATTCGCTTCGACGGCATGGGCATCGCGGTTCGTCACCTCGAGGGTGGCGACCGGCCGTCGTCCGCGAGCTTCAGCCTCGAAAACCCGGCTGCAGTATCCGAATTCCTGCAACGACTGGCCGACGACCTGAAAGAGGAGTCGCAGGCTCCGCACGATGCGTGGGAACTCGTCTACGACCACTATGACCCGGCGAGCGAGCGGCTGCGCGAAACGCTGTGCACCGTGGGCAACGGCTACGTCGCCACCCGCGGCTGCGCCGCCGAAGCCACCGCGTCGCAGCACCATTACCCCGGCACCTACGCGACCGGCGTCTACAACATCCTCGCCGACCAGATCGCGGGCCGGACCATCGAGAACGAGAGCCTGGTCAACCTGCCCAATTGGCTGTCCCTCACCTTGCGCATCGACGGTGGACCCTGGTTCGACATCGACCAGGCCGAAATTCTGTCCTACCGGCAGGTGTTCGACCTACGCCATGCCACGCTGTCCCGACGGGTCCGTTTCACCGACGGCGCAGGCCGGATCACGACACTGGAACAGCAGCGCTTCGCGTCGATGCACGATCCCCACCTGCTGGCCATGAAGACCACGGTCCACCCCGAGAACTGGTCCGGCACGGTCGAATTCGAGTCGCTGGTGGACGCCACCGTACGCAACACCATGGTGGAGCGCTACAAGCCGCTGTCCAGCGCGCACCTGTCCGAAGCGGTGATCGACGAGATCGCGCCCAACGGCGTGGTACTGCGCACCGAGACGTCGCAATCGCGCATCGCGATCGCGCTGGCCGCCCGCAGCAGTGCGTGGCACGGCGACACCCCGGCCGACGCACGCTCGGAGACCATCCGCGAGCACAATCGCGGCGGCCAACACATCGAAGTCGCGGTGTCGGCGGGCCGTCCGGTGACGCTGGAAAAGATCGTGACCATCTTCACCGGCCGGGACGCCGCCATCGCCGAACCGGTCGGCGCCGCGGCCGAAAGCCTGGACGCCGCCGGGCGTTACGACGAGCTGCACCAGGCGCACGCGCGGGCGTGGGCGAGGCTGTGGGAGCAGTGCAACATCGGCCTTTCCGACCGGGAAGGCGCGCTGCGGATCCTGCGTCTGCATCTGGTGCACGTCCTGCAGACCCTCTCGCCGCATACCGCCGAACTCGACGCCGGCGTCCCGGCCCGGGGACTGCACGGCGAGGCCTACCGCGGACATGTGTTCTGGGACGCACTTTTCATCTCCCCGGTGCTGAGCCTGCGGATGGCCAACGTGTCCCGCTCGTTGCTGCTGTACCGGTATCGGCGCCTCCCGGAAGCTCGCCGCGCGGCGCGCCGCGCCGGCCATCTGGGCGCCATGTTTCCGTGGCAGTCGGGCAGCGACGGACGTGAAGTGAGTCAGGAAGTCCATCTCAACCCGCAGTCGGGTCGCTGGCTTCCCGACGCCAGTGCCCGGGCACACCACGTCGGGCTCGCCGTCGCCTACAACACCTGGCAGAACTATCAGGTCAGCGGCGACCGCCAGTTCCTGGTGGACTACGGCACCGAGATGCTGGTCGAGATCGCGCGTTTCTGGGTGGGTCTGGCCAACTTCGACGCGAGCCTCGGCCGCTACACGATCCGCGGCATCATCGGGCCCGACGAGTTCCACTCCGGTTACCCGGGGCGGGAATACGACGGGATCGACAACAACGCTTACACCAACGTGATGGCGGTCTGGGTCATCGTGCGGGCGATGGAGGCGCTGGACCTGTTGCCACTGCGCGACCGGCTCGAACTCGTCGCGAAGCTCGGCCTGACGACCCAGGAGCGGGAGCGCTGGGACCACGTGAGCCGTCGCATGTTCGTGCCGTTCCACGACGGCGTCATCAGTCAGTTCGAAGGCTATTCCGAACTGGCCGAGCTGGATTGGGAGGGCTACCGCCGGCGGTACGACAATATCCAGCGACTCGACCGCATTCTCGAAGCCGAGAACGACAGCGTCAACAACTACAAAGCGTCCAAGCAGGCCGACGCGCTGATGTTGTTCTACCTGCTGTCATCCGAAGAGTTGCTCGGCCTGTTCGGCAGGCTCGGCTACCACTTCGCGCCCGCGCAGATTCCCAAGACGGTCGACTACTACCTGGCCCGGACCTCCGACGGGTCGACATTGAGCGCGGTCGTGCACTCCTGGGTGCTGGCCCGCGCCAACCGCGCCAACGCCCTGGAGTACTTCCAGCAGGTGCTCGATTCCGACATCACCGACATCCAGGGCGGCACCACCGCCGAAGGGATCCACCTGGCGGCCATGGCGGGCAGCATCGATCTGCTGCAGCGGTGCTTCACCGGCCTGGAGACCCGGGACGACCGGCTGATCCTCAGCCCGCAGTGGCCGGAAGGCCTTGGGCCGATCGAGTTTCCGTTCGTGTACCGGGGTCACCGCCTGCATCTGGAACTCAGCGGGCGCAGTGCGACACTGACCGCGGAATCCGGCGGTGCCGGGCCGATTGACGTCGAGTGCCGTGGCAGGATTCACCGGCTGCTGCCGGGCAGCACGATCGAGGTCGGCTAGACCTTTAGTGCCGGACCAGCAATACCGAGCAGTCCGGATACCCGAGGATCGGGTGGCAGTTCGGGGTGGCCAGGCCCGGCAGTTCAGCCGCCTCGGACTCGCCGACGATCGCGAGATCGATTGCCCGACTGTGATTCTCGTCTACTGCCCGGGCGCCGGTTCCGGACGCGACGATCTGGACCGGCACGTCGGGGTAGCGACGGACCCAGCTGTCCAGGCGGCGGTCGATCTGCCGCACGATCGCGTGCCGGCGTCGCCCTTCCTCCATCGCCAGCCGGACCACTTCGTCGTTGTCGGGGTCGTCGTTGAGGACGACGGCGATCACCCCCACCTGGGTGGGCGACCCGTCAGGGTTGGTGCGGATCACCGCGACCGGACAGTGCGCGTGGGTGACCAGCGCGGCCGCCGTCGGGCCCAGGAGCCCGTCAGCGGCCCAGCCGCGACGGGAGGTACCCACACACACCAGGGCCGCGTCCTGAGATGCGTTGATCAGGGCCTGTGCCGGGTCCCCGGAGCGGATGGCGGTCTCGATCTCGACCGGCTTTCCCTGGGCCTGCGCGGCGCTGAGTACTGCGCTTTCCGCCTGCGAAAGCACCATGTCGGCGCGTTCGAGCTCCCACTCGGAAGCCTGCCCCGCGTCCCCGCCGGCGATCACATACACCAGGCGAAGCGGCATCTGGCGGCTCAGCGCCTCGTCGATCGCCCACTTGGCCGCGTTGACCGCGGCTTGCGATCCGTTGACACCCACCACCACCGACTTCGCGTCCAGCTGGTTCATGTCGGCTCCTGACTTTCGCTCACCATCAATCTATGGCGCGGTCAGCCGTTTCTGCAGGGGTCGTTTGGCCTGAGTTTGCACTGCCCTTCGTCCCCGGCGGACCGTCGCCCACCTCCACCGGCTCGCCGGTCAACTCGAAAAGCCGTTCCACGTCCGAGCGCTCGCATACCGCGGTTCCGGGCGTCAGCAGCATCGCCGCGCCGGCGGCGATCCCCAGGCGCACCGACTTGGCCAACGGCCACCCGCGGGTCAGACCGACGGCGATGGCCGCCACCATCGCGTCACCGGCACCCACGCCGCTGCCGGCCTCCATGGGCACCGCCGCAAAGCGCTGGCAGGTCTGCCGGGTGGCCAGCATCGCGCCCGACGAGCCCAACGACACCACGACGACCTCCGCGCGGCCGCTGTCCACGAGTTCACGCGCGGCGACGATCTGTTCCGGCTCGGTGGCCAGTTCGCGCCCCACGCATTCGCGCAACTCCCGCACGCTCGCCTTGAGCAGGAAGATCCCGGACGAGACACCGCGCAGTCCACCACCGGAGGTGTCCAGGACGAGCCGGGCGCCCACATCGCGCGCGACGTCGGCCACCCGCTGATAGAAGTCGGCGGGAACGCCGGGCGGCAGGCTCCCGCTGGCCACCACGAAGTCGGCGGACCGCGCTGCCATCCGCAGCTCCTGCAGGCACCTGGCCTGTTCGGCCGGGGTCAGCACCGGTCCGGGCAAGACGAACCGGAACTGCCGTCCGGTGCTGGTCTCGTTGACGGTGAAGCTCTCCCGGGTGGCCCCGGCGATCGGGATCTCACCGAAGGGAACACCCGCATCGCTGAGCAATCTGGTCAACATTCCGCCGTGGGAGCCTCCCGCCGGCAGCACCGCGAACGCCGACCCGCCGAGCACGTGGGCGATCCGCGCCACGTTCACACCGCCCCCACCCGGGTCGTAACGCGTTGCGCTGCAACGTAACTTGCTGGTGGGTTGCACCACCTCCACGCTGGTGGTGATGTCGAGCGCGGGATTCATCGTCAACGTGACGATCCGCGGTAGCCCCGGTGCGAAACCGGCGTGCATTGTGAACTCCGCTCGTCGGACTTTAGTGGGACTAGAGACCGCTGGGATAGGTCTCCGGCGTCTCGCCGGCAATCCAGACGCTCGTCGTCTCGAGTGGCTCCAGCGCACGGGTGGTGTCGATGTGAATCATGGCATCGAACTGGTCGTCGGGCCGGACGTGGAAGTAGTGACTCTGCCGCTCGGTGGCGGGCTGGTAGATCACGCCGATGGCGCGGCCGAGTCGAACGGCCGACATCGGCTCGGCTGCCTTCTGGTTGATCCGCGAGGACACCAGGAAGGCGTCCTTGCCGCTCTGATGGAACAGGTCCTCGACGCTGCCGGGAAGCGCCGGCCGGACCACCTTGCGTTCGGCGATTCCGCCCCACTCGCTGGCGGCTGTGACCGTACCCGTGTAGGTGCTCAGGCCGATCAGGCGTGCCTCGCCGTGATACCGCTGCCGTGCCAGTTGCCCCAGCGTGAGCTGGCCGTCGGCCCACACCTCGGTGGCGGTGGCGTCACCGACATGGGAGTTGTGCGCCCACACCACGATTCGCGCGGGGTGACCATCGCCGTGCCGGTCCAGGTGGTTGAGCAGGGCTTCCAGGGTCTGCGCCATGTGCTTGTCCCGCAGGTTCCACGAGGAGACCCGGCCGCTGAACATCGAGCGGTAGTAGACCTCGGCGTCGCGGACCGTCTGCGCGTTCTGCTGGGCGTAGAACAGTTCGTCCTCCGCGAGCAGGCCGTCGGCGCGCAGATAGTCGAGCGCATTGCGCTGCAACTCGACCAACTGCTCGATCGCCTGGCGCTCACACTTGGGTCCCGCACCGAACGCCGCCTGGTAGCCGTATGCCTGTCCATCGTCGCCCGCGGGGTGGTCGAAGCACGCGTACCGGACCCGGGCCCGCGCCGCCGCCGCGGAATCCACCGTGTCGAGATAGCTGATCACCTCGTGCATCGATCGGTGCAGGGAGTACAGATCGAGCCCGTAGAACCCGGCCTGCCGCTGCGCGCGCTGGTTGTATGCGCGCAGCCAGTCCGCGAAGTCACGACAGACCGTGTTGCGCCACATCCATGCCGGGAAGCGCTCGAACCCGCTCAGCGCCGCCTCGGCCGTCGTGTCCTTGCCCAGGCCGCGGACGTAACGGTTCAGCCGGTAGGCGTCGGGCCAGTCGGCTTCGGCCGCAACGGCGCAGAAGCCCTTCTCCTCGATCAGCCACTTGGTGATCTCCGCACGCGCCTCGTAGAACTCGTGGGTGCCGTGCGAACTCTCACCGATCAGGACGACGCGCGCGTCACCGATGACCTGCTCGAGGATCTCGCGCGGCGGAACGCCCTGCGGCGCATCGATCGCCACGTCGGCGATCATCTCGGCCGCTGTCGGTGCGGCCGGCTTGATCAGCGCAAGCCCCGTGGTGGGCTTGGCCAGCAGCTCGCGCACCTCTTCGTCGCTGACCTGACGGAAGTCCCAGAACGACTCCCCCACAGCGAGAAACGGTGTCGGCATCGAGGCGCAGACCACCTCGTCGACCAAGCCCTCGAACTCCCGGCAGGTCGATTCCGGGGCGGCGGGCACGGCGATCACGATGTGCGCCGGCTCGGCGTCGCGCAGAGCCTGTACGGCGGCGAACATGCTTGCGCCGGTGGCCAATCCGTCGTCGACGAGAATCACCGTCCGGCCGGTCACCTGCACCGGTGGGCGGCCCCCGCGGTAGGCGGCCTCGCGCCGGACCAGCTCGCGGCCCTCCCGCTCGACGATGTCGCGCAACTGCGCGGACGTGACGCGCAACCCGCGCAACACATCGTCGTTCACCACCACCCGGCCACCGCTGGCCAGCGCGCCGACGGCGAACTCTTCATGGCCGGGCGCGCCGAGCTTGCGCACGATGAAGGCGTCCAGCGGGGCACGCAGCGCCGCCGCCACCTCCCAGGCCACCGGCAATCCCCCGCGGGCCAGGCCGAGGACGATCACGTCCGGGTTGTCGCGGTAGGCGCTCAGCAGGTTCGCCAGCACCTGGCCGGCTTCGCGGCGGTCGCGGAACACCCGCCGTGGTGCGGGCCGGCCGGCTTCGGCTGCACTAGTCATGACGCCCTCCTAGATTTCACATTGCCCCCAATAGCAATGCCTCATTCGACCAATCCCCGGGTGTGGTCGGTAGGGACCGAAGTCCCGGCATGAGGTTGACATAGGCCATTTACTGAGCCGCTTTCCGCGTCAGTCGACGACCTCGAGCACCTCATCCAGCGGACGCCGCGGGGTCGCCGCCGGGATCGGACCCGACGGTGAGATGCCGACCCGGATCAGAACCTGGGGAACGGCCGCGCGTCCACCGGTGAGCTCGCGAAGGATGTCACGACCGGGCTGTAGTTCCGTGGCGTGCGTGATCGGGCACGTCGCCAGGCCCGCCACAGTGCATTCCAGCAGCACCGCGGAGAGCGCTTCGCCACAGTTGAGCGCGTCGGCGCGGGTGTTGTCGGCCGTCGACAACAGCACGATCTTCGCCTGATCGTGTCTGCTGGCGTGATCGCTGTCGGCACCGGCGGGGAACTCCCGGTTCACACCGACTCCGCGCGCCTCGGCGCCAGTCACCAGAGCGGCTGGCGGTATACCGTCATATTCTCTGGAAGGCGCTGTCCACCAACTTAATTCGTTGTGATAGCTGTCGTCGTAGCGGCGCAGGGCCTCGCTGAGCCGGGTGGCCTCGGCCAGCCGGGGGCGCGCGTCGTCGCTCAGCACCTCCAGCCCCACCAGGTCCTGGTTCACACAGTTGCGCAGCAGCGGCTGCAGTGAAGGCCAGTCGTTGGGTGCGCGGAACGGGCGCCGGTCGGTGCGACGGACGGTGATCGCCTCGGCGCGGTCGCGGCGGGCCCGGCCCACATATGCCATCGGCGTGAAGTCGGCCGAAACCAAATGATCGAGATTGTTCGGGTTCGGGAAGCGGTCGACGTGGGTGTCCCAGCCGACGGCGGCCATCGCCACCCGAAGATGGTCGAGGACGGCGCCACAGCTGAGGACGGCCTCCCGGCCGGAGGCGTCGGTCGAGCTCACCATGCGGGACGGGTCGACGAACAGGTCGACGGTCGCGCCCCTGACCACCCACCGCCACGGCTGGGTGTTGTGCAGCGAAGGAGCGTGGCACGCCAACTCCACTGCGTTCGTGATCACCGCAGTTTCGACCAGCGTTCGCGTCATCGCACCCACCTTTCCGCTCTGAGTACGACGTCTTGCATTCATACGACCGTGCGCCATGCAGACACTCCGGTGCCAGGGTCCTTGGTCACCATCGTCACGCCATAGGGCACGGGCAAACGACGTCCGGCCACGGTGATCAGTGACCTTGTCCCCTATTGCGCCCGGTGTCTGCGCAAGAGGCTTTGAGGAGCCAGACCCCCTGGGGATGAGGACCCGCACATGGATGTGATTCACAAGACCCCCCGCGACTACCGCGTCTCACCCAATCTCGCCGACTACGAGCAGGCCCGGGCGCACTTCCAATGGTCCGATGTGCGACGGCTGTGCGAAGGCATGGGCGAGGGGAAATGCAACATCGCCTACGCCGCCGTCGACCGGCACGCGAGCGGACCGGAGAGCACGCACACCGCACTTCGTTTTCTCACCGAGGACGGGTCGCACGAACTGACCTATGCCGAGTTGAGCGACCGGGTGACCCGGTTCACCGGCGTGCTGCGCGCCCTGGGCATCGGCAAGGGCGACCGGGTCTTCGCCATCATGGGCCGCATCCCCGAGCTGTACATCACCATGCTGGGTGCGCTGCGCAACGGCAGCGTCGTCTCACCGCTGTTCTCCGCCTTCGGGCCGGAACCGATTGCCACCCGGGTCGACATCGGACAGGCCGACGTGCTGGTCACCACCAGGGCGCTCTATCAGCGCAAGATCGCCAAGATCCACAGCCGGCTCACCTCGGTGCGACACGTCATCGTGGTCGACGACGGCACGCACGGCGAGCCGCCCTCGGGAACGCTCGACTTCTGGCATTGCATGAACCTCGCCGATGAGCACGCCCCGGTCGAGCCCACCACGGCTGACGATCCGGCGCTGCTGCACTTCACCAGCGGGACCACCGGCACCCCGAAAGGCGCCATTCACGTGCATGGCGCCGTCGCCATGCACTATGTCACGGGCCTGTACGCGCTGGACCTTCATCCCGACGACATCTACTGGTGCACAGCGGATCCCGGCTGGGTCACGGGTACCTCGTACGGGATCATCAGCCCACTGCTGCACGGGGTGACCTCCATCGTCGACCAGACCGAGTTCGACGCCGAACGCTGGTACCGGATCCTGCAGGACGAACAGGTGTCGGTCTGGTACACCGCGCCCACCGGCATCCGGATGCTGATCAAGGCCGGTCCAGAACTGCCCGCCCGGTTCAGCTTTCCGCACCTGCGGTTCATCGCCAGCGTCGGCGAACCACTCAACCCCGAAGCCGTGTGGTGGGGTAAAGAGGTACTGGGCCTACCGATTCACGACAACTGGTGGCAGACCGAGACCGGCGGCATCATGATCGCCAACACGCCGGCCTTCGACATCAAGCCCGGCTCGATGGGCCGGCCGCTGCCGGGCGTCGAGGCATGCATCGTGCGCAATAACGATGACGGCACCAACACCGTCATCGCAGAACCGGATGTCGAGGGCGAACTCGCCCTCAAACCGGGCTGGCCGTCGATGTTCCGCGGCTACCTGCACGCCGAAGAGAGATACCGAAAGTGCTTCAGCGACGGGCTTTATCTCACCGGTGACCTGGCCAAGCGGGATGCCGACGGCTACTTCTGGTTCATCGGGCGCAAGGACGACGTGATCAAGTCCGCCGGGCACCTGATCGGCCCGTTCGAGGTCGAAAGCGCGCTGACCGATCACCCGGCGGTGGCCGAGGCGGCCGTCATCGGCAAGCCCGACCCGACGGTCGGCTCCGTCATCAAAGCCTTTGTCACCCTCAAGGACGGCTATACGGCCAGCGAGGAACTCCGGTTGCAGCTGCTCGGTCATGCCCGCAAACGCCTCGGACCTGCCGTGGCGCCCAAGGAGATCGAGTTCGCCGACTCTTTGCCGCACACCAGCAGCGGCAAGATCATGCGCCGCCTGCTCAAGGCCCGTGAACTCGGGCTGCCCGAGGGCGACACCTCCACCATCGAACATCCGCATGACCATCAACCTCAAGGAGCGTCGCTGTGACGGAAAAAGACCTGACTCACGCGCTGTTATCAGACATGGTGCGGGTGCGCCGCATGGAAGAGAAGTGCGCGGAACTGTACAGCGCGGCCAAGATTCGCGGCTTTCTGCACCTCTACGTCGGTGAGGAGGCGGTGGCCGCGGGATCCCTGCGCGCACTGACCGACGATGACGCGGTGGTGGCGACCTACCGCGAGCATGCGCACGCACTGCTGCGCGGCATCCCGATGACCCGGATCATGGCCGAGATGTTCGGCAAGCAGGAGGGCTGCTCCCGTGGTCGCGGCGGATCGATGCATCTCTTCGACGCCTCCCGGCACTTCTACGGCGGCAACGCGATCGTTGCCGGTGGACTGCCGCTGGCGGTCGGCATCGCGCTCGCCGACGCCCAGCTGAAGCGCAAGCGCGTGACCGCGTGTTACTTCGGCGACGGAGCGGTCGCCGAGGGCGCCTTCCACGAGTCGTTGAACATGGCTGTGTTGTGGAACCTGCCGGTGTTGTTCCTCTGCGAGAACAACCTTTACGCGATGGGCACCGCACTGGATCGGGCCCAGTCGCAGACCGACCTGACCGCGAAAGCGGCCGCCTACCGCGTCGATGCGCTGGCCGTTGACGGGATG
Organism: Mycobacterium sp. Z3061; assembly: GCF_031583025.1. NCBI lineage: Bacteria > Bacillati > Actinomycetota > Actinomycetes > Mycobacteriales > Mycobacteriaceae > Mycobacterium > Mycobacterium pumcae. Next base: position 4,292,378 of record NZ_CP134062.1, read on the forward strand.
GATGTCGAGGCGTGTTACGAAGCCGCCCGCAAAGGCGTCGAGCACGTGCGCAGCACCGGCGGCCCGTTCTTCATCGAATTCCGCACCTACCGGTTCCGCCCTCACTCGATGTTCGACCCCGACTTGTACCGGACCAAGGCCGAAGTCGAGCATTGGCGCGAGCGAGACCCCATCGATCTGTTCGTGCAGCGACGTAAGGCCGACGGACTGCTGACCGACAACGACGTCCGTGACATCGAGGAGTCGGCCGCCGCGGAGATCGCCGACGCGGTGGCCTACGCCGACGCGGGAACCCGGGAAGACGTAGCCGACCTGGCCCGTGACGTGCTCACCCCGCTGGCGGCGGCCCGATGAAAACCACCTACCGCACCGCCGTTCACGACGCGATCCGCGACGCCCTGCGTGACGACTCGCGCGTGGTTCTGATGGGTGAGGATGTCGGGCGCTACGGCGGAACCTACGCGGCGTCCAAAGGGCTACTGGAAGAATTCGGCGAGGAACGGGTTCGGGACACCCCGCTGTCCGAACTCGGCTTCGTCGGCATCGGTATCGGCGCCGCCCTCAACGGGTTACGGCCGATCGTCGAGGTCATGACAGTGAACTTCAGCCTGCTGGCGCTCGACCAGATCGTCAATACCGCGGCAGCGCTGCGGCATATGTCCGGCGGCCAGTTCTCGGTGCCGATCGTGGTGCGGATGGCCACCGGGGCCGGACGGCAACTCGCCGCGCAGCATTCGCACAGTCTCGAACCGTGGTACGCCCACATCCCGGGGATCAAGGTTCTGGCACCGGCGACGGTCGAGGACGCCTACGGCATGCTCGGACCGGCGCTGGCCGACCCGGATCCGGTGATCATCTTCGAACACGTCCAGCTCTACAACACCTCCACCGATATCGACACGCTGGAGCCGACGGACATCAGCCGGGCAGCGGTACGCCGGGAAGGCGACGACGTCACGTTGATCGCGTACGGCGGATGCGTAGGCAAGGCACTGGACGCGGCCAACGAGCTGTCCCTGGCCGGAATCGACTGCGAGGTGGTGGATCTGCGGGTGCTGCGGCCGCTGGACACCGACACCATCCTGGAATCGGTCCGCAAGACTCACCGCGCCGTCGCCATCGACGAGGCGTGGCGCAGCGGCAGCCTGGCGGGCGAGATCTCCGCGGTGATCATGGAGGGCGCCTTCTATGATCTGGACGCGCCGGTGGGCCGGGTGTGTAGCGAAGAGGTCCCGATCCCGTACGCGAAACACCTTGAGGAAGCTGCACTTCCGCAGCCGCACAAGATCGTCGCCGCCGTGCACGAACTGTTCGGGGATCGATGATGATCGAGTTCAAAATGCCCGCGCTGGGCTCCGACATGGACGAAGGCACGCTGAACGAGTGGCTGGTCAAGCCGGGTGACAAGGTCACGCGCGGCCAGGTTGTCGCCGTCATCGAAACCACCAAGGCCGCGGTGGAGATCGAGTGCTGGCAGGAAGGCATCATCGACGAGTTGGTGGTCCCGGTCGGCGAAACAGTGGAAGTGGGGACGGTTCTGGCCACCTTGCTGGCGGCGGGCGAGACGGCCGCTGCGCCCGCCCCGACGACCGCCCCGGTGACCGCCCCGGTGGCCGCCGAGAAACCGGAGAAGAAGGAACCCCGCAAACGCGCCGCGAAGGCACCGCGCAAGGCGCCCAAGCCGGCCGCGGCGGCGTCGCCGCCCGGGAGGCCGGCGCCGGCGCGACCGTCCGGGCCACAGCACCGCCGCTGGGTCTCCCCCGCCGCGCGGCGGCTGGCGGCCAACCTGAGCGTCGACCTCGACGGGGTCAGTGGCACCGGCCCAGGGGGCGCGGTGACCATCGTCGACGTCGAACACGCCGCCGCCACAAGGCAACCGGTCAAGAAGCCGGCACCGAAACCCGCCGGCGAACGCATGTCGATGGCCGAGCGGGGCGCCGCGATGCGGCAGTCGATCGCGGCCGCCATGAGCAGGTCCAAGCGTGAGATACCGCACTACTACCTGGCCGACGAGATCCTGATGGACACCGCGCTGACCTGGCTCACCGCCCGAAATGCGCAGCGGCCCATCACCGAACGCGTGCTGCCGGCCGTCCTGCAACTCAAGGCCGTCGCGCTGGCCGCGCAGCGCTTCAAGGAGTTCAGCGGCTTCTGGCGGGAAGACGGCTTCCAGCCCGCGCCCGCTGTGCATGTCGGTGTCGCCATCTCGTTGCGCGGCGGCGGTCTGGTGGCACCCGCCATCCACGACGTGGCCGAGAAGAAGCTCGACGAGCTGATGAACGACCTCACCGACCTGGTAGCGCGGGCGCGCGCCGGGTCCCTGCGCAGCTCGGAGATGTCCGACCCCACCCTCACCGTCACCAACCTCGGCGATCAGGGCGTCGACACCGTGTTCGGGGTGATCTACCCGCCGCAGGTCGCCTTGGTCGGCTTCGGCAAGACCACGCAGAAGGTGTGCGTGATCGACGGCGGTATCCGCGTGGTCAATGCCGTACAGGGCACCCTGGCCGCCGACCACCGGGCCAGTGACGGACACCGCGGCGCGATGTTCCTGGCCGCGATCAACGAACTGCTGCAACAACCCGACGTACTGGAGAAGTGAAGAATGACAATTAGCGAAGACACTCGCAGCGTGGTCCTGTCGGTCCTGACCACCATCGCGCCGGAAGTGGATGCCGACGACATCACCGATGACGACCTGCTGCGCGACCAGGTCGACCTGGATTCGATGGACTGGCTGAACTTCCTGCTCGGCATCCACAAGCGGTTCAACGTCGACATACCGGAGTCCGACTACGCGTCGTTGCGCACCCTGTCAGACGTGGTCGGCTACGTCGAGACTCACGCGCCGGCCTCAGCGCGGTGATGCGCCGGCCGTAACCGGCGGCGCCGGGGTGCGAACTCCAGCGACAACAGCACCACCAGCGCGCTCGGAATGTGGTGCGTGCACAGCACCACATACCGACGCTCGTTGAGCGCGTGGAACTTTCGCAGGTAACGGTAGAGCGATTCCAGCCGGATCAGCGGGTCCAGAAGATGGATCAACCGATAGGCGAGGCGCTGCGGAAGAGTAGGGTGCGCCGCGTCGAATACTTCCGGGAACGCCGCGAAGGCCAGCGAAAGACGCTGTGCATGATTGCTTTTCGCCGCAGCGATCATGTCCAAGCTGAGCCGCTCGTCGATCCCGTTGGGAGCGTCCGGCCGACGGTACGGCGCATCAAGGCTGATCTCCGAGCCGCCGGCAGCGCTCGCGTAGCGGTGAAAAGCGACCACCCGCCCGGCACTGTCGCGGGCGATAGCGAGCTTGACGCCGGGACAACGGCCCTGCAGCGCGCCGTCGAGGTTCATGCAGAACCCGCGCTCGGTGCGCACCCCGCCGTGCGAGGCGTAGAGCACCTCACTGAGTTCGGCGACCAGGCCGGCGTCCAGATCGCGTTCGTCGACGATCTCGGTTATGACACCGCGATTGTGGGTGCGCTGCACGGCCTGACGCACATTGCGGTACCGGCGACCGGCCAGGCTGAAGTGCCGGACGTCGACCACCACGTCGCGCCCGATCGGGACCGCCAGCATCGCCTGACCGATCAGTTCCCTGGTCCACAGACCAAGGTTTCGCTGCGCACCCGCCAACACGACGATCCGCCAGCCGCGAGACCGGCACATGACAGCGAATTGGGTTGCCAATCGCTCGAATTGCGCGCTGTCGCCGATCGGATCACCGCTGACGACGGCGAACCCCAGCCGGGTGCGGTAGGCGATCGCCGCCGTGCCAGCGGCGTTGAAGTAATAGCTTTTCAGCGAATGCATCGCGAAGGGCGCCAACGGATCGTTCGGTGTGGCATCGACCAGCGCCCACACCCGCTGCAGCAACTCCGGTTGCGGCTCAGCCGAAGTCGGCCACATCAGCGCCAGCCCGCTGGCCCCGACCAGCACATTGCCCCAGCCGCCGAAGTCCAGGAAGTGCGCGAAGATCCCGGCCGACAGCAGCGCCGCAGCGCCCACGGTGTGCCGCGGGGTGACCGGTCGCCCGACGAACACCCCGCGTGCGATCAGGACGACGGCGGCCAGCAGCGCGAGCGACCAGCCGAACCGGCCCACCGCATGCCAATTCGCGCCCGGGTGTTCGTGGACCGTCAATATCGTCAGCCAACTCAGCACGCAGGCCAGCAGCAGCGAACTGGCCAACCGCGCCGCCCGCCGGTCCGTCCGCAGGATGATGCGTTCGGACGCGAGCGCGGCGGTGGCACGACGACCGCGCTGCCTGACTTTCATTCCGTACTCCCTTACCCCTGGAGAACGCTAGCCGCCCGGGGAGTGCCGGTCGTGAGGCTTAAGTCACCAAGCTGGACGAATGTCCCGGTCGATTCAGGACTTCGGTCCCTCCCGCCGGGCCGGCCGAAGTGCTCAGATGGTGGTATGGAGACGAGCGTCTCCAATCGGAGGTATTGCAATGAGCACTTCACAGTTGCAGCCACGCACGCGCGAGTTCGCCCGCGTGCTCGGCCCCTTCTTCGCGATCATCGGCATCACGACGGTGGCACGTGGATCCGAAATGCGCACGCTGCTAACCGGTTTCGAGTCCAGCCCGGTGTGGTTCTGGGTGACCGGCGCGCTGGTCCTCATCTGCGGCCTGATCACCGTGGGACTGCACCCGTACTGGCGGGGCGCGGCGGCCATCACCGTGTCGGTGCTGGGCTGGGCGATGACCTTGCGCGGAATGCTGTTGCTGGCTTTCCCGAAGGCCTTCAAGGCAGCGGCCGACGCGACGATCGGCATGGACGGCATGTGGATGACGGCAAGCGTCCTGCTCGCGGTGGCCGGCCTGTACCTGACCTACGTCGGGTGGCGCCCGGTTCCGGCAGCACCGGAGCCGAAAGCCGAAGCGGCGCCGCGGAATCTGCGACACGCGGCGTAAGGCGATTCACTCCTCCGGAACGGAATCGTCCTCAGCGAGAGTGAAGTAATTCTCCTCCTCCTGGACGAAGTGCAGCCGCAGCAGGGTGTACAGCCCGTACAGGCACGCCAACAGGTCGTCGACCTGATCGGGCTGTATCGCGCCGGCCGCCTGCGCCTGGGCCAGGTGGGTGCCGATGCGATCGGCAAGTCGTTTGATCTCCGCATGGGTGCGGCTCATCGTGGCGGTCGCCTCGCTGCTGCCGAGTGGGCCGGCCAAAGCCGGGTACAGCTGGGTCTCTTCGGCCTCTTCGTGCGGCAGGATCCGGTCGACAAGCAGGGTGTGCACGGCGGCCAGAGACTCCAGCGGAAGCGCGTCCGTCCCGCTCGCCAGACGATTGGCGCTGTCGCGCAGCAGGCCGATGGTGTCCCGCAAGGCGTCGTGCTCAGCGGCGAAGCGGAGCAGCATTTGCTCGGTCTGCGCGTCCACCTGCACGTCGCTGGCCGGATTGCCGCGCAGGGCCCGCAGCGCATTGAGAATCACCGCGACGTCGATGCCCTCTTGCAACAGCGCACCCCCGGCCGGGGGCAGCCAGCCCAGCGCGGCGATCACCATCGCGATCAGCGACAGGCTCATGCCGACGACGGCACTCTGCACGGCTATGCGGCGCGACCAGCGGGCGATGTCCATCGCGTCGGCCAGCCGGTCCAGGCGGTCCGTGGTCAGCACGATGTCGGCGGCCTCCGAGGACGCGGTGGCTCCCCGCGCGCCCATCGCCACGCCGACGGTGGCCGCGGCCAGTGCCGGCGCATCGTTGATCCCGTCGCCGACCATCACCGTCACCGCGCGTTCGCTCTCCTCGCGTACGGCGGCGAATTTGTCCTCGGGCGTCTGGTCGGCACGGACCTCGTCCAGTCCCAGAATGTTGGCGACGTCGCGAGTGGGTTCGGCGCGGTCTCCGGTGAGCATGAGCAGCCGCTCGAGTCCGGCCTCGCGCAGCCGGCGCACCGTCCGCGGCGCGTGCCGGCGCAGCGGATCCCGCAGTAACACCGCTCCCGCAGCGGCGCCGTCGACGCTGATCCACGCGATCCCGGCTCCGTCCAGCCGGGCGCGACTGATCACCGATGTGGTCCATCCGCCGGCCAGCTCGCCGGCGGGCACCTTGCCGACCATCACGCGATGCCCGTCCACCGTCGCGGTCACACCCTGCCCCGGCTGCTCGACCATGTCAGCGGGTACTGACAGCTCCAGCTTCCTGCTCAGAGCCTCGGTGACGATGGCCTCGGCGAGCACGTGGGGAGAGAACTGATCCACCGAGGCGCTCAACCGCAGGATCTCGGCAGCGTCCCGCCCCGGTCCGGCCACCACGTCGACCACGGTCGGGCGTCCCATCGTCAGGGTGCCGGTCTTGTCCATCACCAGAGTCTTGGCGTGACCCAGGTTTTCCAGCGCTCCCCCACCCCGGATCACCACCCCGGCCCGCGAAGCCCGGGACAACCCCGAGACTATCGCCACCGGCGCGGCAAGCAGCAACGGACACGGGGTCGCCACGACCAGCACCGCGACGGCGCGCACCGCCGACCCACTGGCCAGCCACGCGGCACCGGCCACCACCAAGGTCAGGGGAAGGAACCAGACCGCGAAACGGTCGGCCAACCGGACGATGGGCGCGTTGAGCGCACCGGCCTGCTGCGCCAGCCGCACGATTCCCGCGTAGGTGCTGTCAGCGGCGGTGGCGCGGGCCTCGAACTCGAAAGCGTTGCCGGCGTTGACCACACCGCTGCGCACCGTTTCACCGGTCGCACGCTCGACCAGCTGCGGCTCACCGGTCAGCGCGGACTCGTCGAGGACGGCGACCTCGTCGGTGACCCGCCCGTCCACCGGCACCACCTCACCGGGCCCGACCACCAGCACGTCGCCGACCGCCACCTCGGCCAGGTCGATCATGCTGATCTGCGTTCCGACCCGGCGCCGCGCGAAACGCGGCGCGCGGTCCAGCAGCGCCCTCAGGTCGCGAGTCGCCCGGCGCTCGGCCGCGGAGTCCAACGCCCGGCCGCCGGCGAACATCACCGCGATCAGCGCGCCGGCCAGATACTCGCGCACCCACAGCGTGCCGACCAGCGACAGCACCGCGATGACGTCGACGCCGACACGGCCCCTGCGCAACGCCACCAAGACCCAGAACAGTGCCGGTCCGGTCGCGGCAATGGTGCCGGCGATCCAGCACGCGTCGGCGACAGTGTGCCAGCCCGCCAGCCAGGCGGCGCCGCCGAGCGCCAGGGCGCTGACGACGAACACGGTCAAGAGCGGCCCGAACACCAGGCGTAAGCGCGCTATCAGACTTGGCGCTGCAGTGCCATCCACCGGAATTTCCTAATGCTCACCCGTCGATTATTTACCCTCTGCGCGGCAAACCCTCTGCCGCTCACCGTGTGGACGTGGCACAGTGAACGCCGTGTCCAACAGTGGTGAATCAGCCGAGCACAACCTGCGTGAAATCGACACTCCGGTAGGCACTTTGCGTTACTACGACTCCGGCGGCACCGGACCGGTGGTGTTGTTCCTGCACGGATCGGGTCCCGGTGTCAGTGGCTGGCGCAACTTTCGTGGGGTGCTGCCGACGTTCGCCAGGCACTTCCGGTGCCTGATCCTGGAATTCCCCGGCTTCGGCGTCACCGACGACTTCGGCGGTCACCCGATGATCACCGCCCAGGGGGTCGTGGCGCCGTTCCTGGACGCACTCGGGGTGGCCCGCGTGCACATCGTCGGCAACTCGATGGGCGGCGGCGTCGGCATCAACTTCGCCATCCGTTACCCCGACCGCATCGACCGGTTGGTCACGATCGGCGGCATCGGCACCAACACCTTCAGCCCCGGTCCGAGCGAGGGCATCCGGCTGCTGCAGGAGTTCACCGAGGACCCCACCCGGCAACGGCTGGTCGACTGGCTCAAGTCGATGGTCTACGACCAGTCGCTGGTCACCGAGGAACTGATCGAGGAGCGCTGGCAGTTGGCCACCGACCCCGAGACGCTGGCCTCCGCCCGTCGCATGTACGGCAAGGCCGCGTACGCGGCGATGATCGCGGCGATGGGTGCGACCGACCGGCCGATGCCGTGGGCGGTCATGCACAAGGTGGTCGCCCCCACGCTGCTGACGTGGGGGCGCGACGACCGGGTGAGCCCCCTGGACATGGCGATCATCCCGATGCGCACCATCCCCAACGCCGAACTGCATGTGTTTCCCAACTGCGGTCACTGGGCGATGATCGAGGCGAAGGCGGCGTTCGAAAGCACCGTCCTGGCGTTTCTTTCGCGCCTTTCGAGCTAGAGGTCCCGGATCAGCAAGGCGTGTGCCTCGGGGTTGCCGTCCAGCACGCGGCTGGTGCGGACGCTGATCCGCCACTGCCCGTCGATCCGCCGCAGCGCGAAATGGTTTGCGGTAGCCCGCCATACGCGATAGCCGTCGCCGTCTCGCACCAGCACCAGCGACTCGCACACCGCCACTGCGGTGTCGCCGTCGACCGTCACCACAGCCGGGCCCAGGAAGTGGCTGCACCCGTGCGCCACCATCTTCTGATGCGCCTTGGAGTCGACCATCGCGCGCACCTCGTCGCGGCTCTCCATGCGCATCAGGTCGACGTCATAGACACCGTCTTCCGCCCACAGGCGCGCGGTCGCGCCGGAGTCACCGGCGTCGACCGCCGGGCCGTAGGAGGCGATCAGCCGGGCGATGTCGCGCTCGTCCTCCAGTCGTCGGATGCGGCCGAGCAGGTCTTCGATCCCGGTCATTTCGTACCGGGCTTCTTGACGAGCTCGAACCCTTTGTAGCCGGCGTCGGCGACCTCCGCGCAGATCTGGTTGTAGGTGGCGAAGCCGCCGATGAACAACATGAAACCCCTTGGCTTTCCGGGCACGTTGGCCCCCATGTACCACGAGTTCGCCTTGGTGAACAGCGTCGCGTCGGCCAGTCGCGCACATTCCGCGCCCCAGCTGTCCACCGCTTCGGCGCCGGCTTCTATTGCGGAATATCCGTGGCTGTCCAGGTATCCGATGGCGTCGGCGATCCAGTTCACCTGCGCTTCGGCGTGCAACACCATGTTGGCCAGGACGGCCGGCGCCCCAGGCCCCGATATCACGAACAAATTGGGAAAGCCGTCGATGCCCAGGCCGAGGTAGCTGCGCGGCCCGCGCGCCCACCGGTCGCGCAGTCTGGCGCCGTCCCGCCCGACGATGTCGATCTTGGCCAGCGCCCCGGTCAGTGCGTCGAAACCGGTTGCGAAAACGATCATGTCGAGGTCGTAGTGCTGTTCGGTGGTGTTGATGCCGCTGCGGTCCACCGATTCGATCGGGGTGGCACGCACACTCACCAGTGTCACGTTGGGTTGGTTGAAGGTCTGAAAGTAGTTGCTGTCGGTGCATATTCGCTTCGTCCCGATCGGGTGGTCGGTCGGGATCAGCAGGTCGGCAACCGCCGGGTCGCTGATGACCGCGCGAACCTTCCCCTCGTAGAACTCGCGGGCGGCTTCGTTGGCGGCCGGGTCGATGGTCTGGTCGGGAAACGTCTTGGAGTACAGCACTCCGCCCAGTTGCCAACGCTTTTCGAATGCGGCACGCCGCTCTTCAGCGCTGTGCTCCATGGCCGGCTTGGCCGCGGTGATGTGCGGTGATCCCCCACCGCTGCGCCACGACAGGCGGCGGCGCTCCGGGTAACCGCGCTTGATCTCGTCGAGTTCCTGCGCGGACAGCGGTCGGTTGCCGGCCGGGACGCTGAAATTCGGGGTGCGCTGGAAAACGGTCAGGTGCGCGGCCTGCTCGGCGATGATCGGAATCGACTGAATGCCTGAGGATCCGGTGCCGATGACGGCGACCCGCTTACCGGTGAAGTCGACGGGGTCGTGCGGCCAGTGCGCGGTGTGGTAGATCTCACCCGCGAACGTGTCGAGTCCGGGGAACTGCGGCGTCATGGCATCCGACAGCGGGCCGGTCGCCATCACCACGAACCGCGTCGTGAGCTGGTTTCCGCTGTGGGTGCTGATGGTCCAGTTCAGCGCGTCCTCATCGAAGCTGGCCGAGATGACTCGGGTCTGGAACTCGATGTCGCGGCGCAGGTCGAGCTTGTCGGCAACCCAGTTCAGGTAGCGCAGGATTTCGGCCTGGGTCGCGTACTTCTCGGTCCAGTCCCACTCCTGCTGAAGCTCCTCAGAGAACGAATAGCAGTAGTCGACGCTCTCGACGTCGCAACGGGCGCCGGGATAGCGGTTGTAGTACCAGGTGCCGCCAAGCTCGGGGGCGGCCTCGATCACCCGGACCCGCAAGCCCTGGGCGCGAAGCTTGTGCAGGGCATACAGACCGGCGAAGCCGGCACCCACCACCACCACATCCGTCGCTTGCTCAGCACTCACAAGGACCCACGTTAGGGCGTCTCGGCCATCCGTCGATAGCAGAATCCCGGTCATCGGGCCGTAGGGGCGATTTTGAGCACCGACTGCGGTAGACCAGTAGACAGCCCCACAGAACGTTAGGACGACAGCATGAGCGAGCGGGTACTCGACCGGGTCGTGGAGATGGCGGACCAACTGCGCGAGCAGGCGCCGGAGGCGGAGCGCATCGGCCGACTCACCGACGACACGGTCAAGATGATGAAGGCGGCCGGGTTGATCCGCTTGCTGCAAACCAAGCAGTACCAGGGGTTCGAGGTGCACCCCCGGGAGTTCGCCGAGACGACGATGGCGACGGCGGCGCTGGACCCGGCCGCCGGCTGGATCGTCGGCGTGGTGGGTGTGCACCCGTACCAGTTGGCGTATGCGGACCCGAAGGTCGCCGCCGAGATCTGGGCCGACGACGTCGACACCTGGATGGCCTCGCCCTACGCGCCGCAGGGTGTGGCCCGGCCGGTGGACGGTGGGTATGTCTTCAACGGCCGCTGGCAGTTCAGCTCGGGCACCGACCACTGCGACTGGATCATCCTTGGCGCGATGCTCGCTGACCCGCAGGGCGTGCCGCTGATGCCGCCCCAGATGCTGCACATGATCCTGCCGCGCAAGGACTACGAGATCGTCGACGACTCGTGGAACGTGGTGGGCCTGCGCGGCACCGGCTCCAAGGACGTCATCGTCAAAGACGCGTTCGTGCCCACCTACCGGACCATGAACGCGACCAAGGTCATGGACGGCACCGCCCAGCGCGAGGCCGGCATGACCGAGCCGCTGTACCTGATGCCGTGGTCGACGATGTTCCCGCTGGGCATCTCGGCGGCGACCATCGGGATTGCCGAGGGCGCGCTGGCCGCCCACCTGGACTACCAACGCGAGCGGGTCGGGGCCACCGGGACCGCGATCAAGGACGACCCCTACGTCATGTACGCAATCGGGGAAGCCGCCGCCGACATCAATGCCGCCCGCCAGGAGCTCCTCGCCAACGCCGACCGGATCTACGACATGGTCGCCGCCGGGAAGGAAGTGTCGTTCGCCGACCGTGCGGCCGGACGCCGCACCCAGGTGCGGGCGGTGTGGCGCGCGGTGTCGGCCGTTGACGAGATCTTCGCCCGGTCCGGCGGCAACGCCTCGCGGATGGACAAGCCGCTGCAGCGTTACTGGCGCGACGTGCACGTCGGTCAGATGCACGCGATCCATGTGCCCGGCTCCACCTACCATGCCGCCGCGCTGAGCTCATTCGGCGTCGAGCCTCCGATGGGTCCGCTGCGCGCACTGATCTAGGCAAGGCTACCCCCCGCGAGCAGACGCGAAATCGCACATTTCCCAGCGGAAATGTGCGATTTCGCGTCTGCTCGGCAGGAGAGGTGAGTGACAGGGGCCACAGCGGTGTGATACAAGTAGGCATATTCCTATTAGGACTATATGCCGAGTGCCCGGGAGGATCCATGACAGCCAGCGTCGACACCACCACCCCCAGCGCCGTCATCGACCGCATTTCTCTTGTCCTCGACGCGTTCGACGGACCGGGACGGCTCACGCTCGCGCAGATCGTGCGACGCACCGGCCTGCCCCGGTCTTCGGCACACCGGATGCTCGAACGGCTGGTACAACTGCGTTGGCTGCGCCGCAGCGGCCGAGACTATGAGCTGGGCATGCGCCTGGTCGAGCTGGGATCGCTAGCCGTCCACCAGGACCGCCTGGTGCGTGCCGCCAAGCCGCTCCTGGGCGAATTGCACCGTGCCACCGGACTTGTCGTGCACCTTGCGGTGCTCGATGGCTCAGACGTGGTCTACCTGGACAAGATCGGTGACCGGGTCTGCAATGGGCTTCCGACCCGCGTCGGCGGCCGTCAACCCGCGCACTGCACCGCGGTGGGCAAGGCCATACTCGCGTACCGCGACGACGCTTCCCAGGTCGATCTGGGTGTCCGCAAGACCAGGTACTCGATCTCCACCAGTTCGCGGTTGGCGGCCGAACTGGCGAAGGTGCGCGCGCACGGTGTCGCGTTCGAGCGAGAGGAGTCGCTGCTCGGGTTCGGTTGTGTCGCAGCACCTATCGGTGATGCCGGCGAAGCCGTCGCTGCCGTCTCGGTATGCGGCCCGATGAATCGCATGCGATTCGACCAACGGCTGACGGCGCCGGTACGCATGACCGCGATGGGCATCTGGCGCAACCTCGAGGGCGACTCAGTGGCGCCGACGTTGCAGCCGTTGCGTCCGCTGCGCCCCGCACTGCAGTACGCGTGAAGCTCGACCCTCAGGTCGCGGCGCTGCTCGACACACTGGACGCCGGTTTCCCTCCGGTGCACACGATGACGGGTGCGCAGGCGCGGGCGGTCATCCGTTCCCGACTGGTGCTGCCGGATGAGCCGGAACCGGTCGCTGAAATTCTCGACGAGGTGGTTCCCGGACCCGGTGGGGATATTCCGGTGCGCATCTATCGGCCTGCCGGTGACGACGTGCCCGTCCTGATCTATGCGCACGGCGGTGGGTTCGTGTTCTGCGATCTGGACAGCCACGACGGATTGTGCCGCAGCATCGCGAATTTGATTCCAGCCGTGGTGGTTTCGGTGGGGTATCGGCTGGCGCCCGAACATCCGTGGCCGGCGGCGGCCGAGGATGTGTATGCGATTGCCGGTGTGGCGGCGAACGGGACCTTTGGCGGAGATCCGGGCCGGCTCGTGGTCGGAGGTGACAGCGCGGGTGGGAACCTGGCCGCGGTGACCGCCTTGATGTCGCGTGATCGCGGTGGCCCTGAGCTGGCGGCACAATTGTTGATCTATCCCGTCATCGCGGCTGACTTCGACACCCAGTCCTACCGCCTGTTCGGCCGTGGCTTTTACAACCCGAAGCCGGCCATGCAGTGGTACTGGGACCAGTACGTGCCGACCGTCGCCGATCGGGTGCACCCGTACGTCGCGCCGGTGCACGGCGATCTACGCGGACTGCCGCCGGCCGTGTTGCTGATCGCCGGTCATGATCCGCTGCGGGATGAGGCACTTGCCTACGCTGCGCGGCTCGAATCGGCCGGAGTCTCGGTGACGCGGATTTACCTGGAGGGCGCGATACACGGCTTCATGTCCATTCCGACGCTGGATATCGCGCGCGAAGCGCGGGAGCGGGTGTGCGCACAGCTGGCGGCGGTGGTCGGTTCGGCTGGATGATCTGCGTTGCTGTGGGTTAGGCCGTCGCGCAACCTGAGCTGGGCGGCACCAGTCCGGCGTGAGCGTGCATAGAATGCCGCCGACACGCTCGCAGCGCGCTTCTGCTATGGCCGAAATAAGCCGCTGCTGAGCGGGTTAGGCGGTTGCGCAACGTCAGCTGGGCGGCACCAGTCCGTGGAAAGTGATATCGCCGGTGATCTCAACACGTTTCGGGCGTGAGCGTGCATAGAATGCCGCCGGCACGCTCGCAGCGCGCTTCTGCTATGGCCGAAATAAGCCGCTGCTGAGCGGGTTAGGCGGTTGCGCAACGTCAGCTGGGCGGCACCAGTCCGTGGAAAGTGATATCGCCGGTGATATCAACACGTTTCGGGCGTGAGCGTGCATAGAATGCCGCCGGCACGCCGGGCGTGATGGAATTCTGTGCACGCTCATAGCGTATTTCTGCTGTGGGCGAAATACGCCGCTGCTGAGCGGGTTTGGCGCGAAAAGTTGTCAGTGCCCTTTCCTAAAATTGCGGGCATGGCATCGAGTACGCGTGAGGAGATCATCGAGGTCTTCAACGCACTCGACGCTGCCGCTGATCGCCTGTGCGACTTGACGTTCGACGCGCTCACCACCCCAGAGTTCCTGCGCGGCATGGAGCGCCTGGAAAAGGTGCACCGCCGCTTGCGCACACCCCAGCACGCGCTGATCAACCACCTCAAAACCCAAGCCAGCGAGGAAGAACTCGGCGGCAAACTCCCCGCCGCACTCGCCGAGCGGCTGCGCATCACCAAAGCCGACGCCAACCGCCGCATCGCCGAAGCCGACGACCTCGGCGAACGACGGGCGTTGACAGGCGAACCATTAGGACCACTGTTGGGCGCGACCGCCGCCGCCCAACGCGAAGGTCTGATCGGTGACGCGCACATCAAAGTGATCCGCGACTTCATCGCCCACCTGCCCAGCACGGTGGATGTAGGGACCTGGGAAGCCGCCGAAAAAGACCTCGCCGGCAAAGCGTGTGACTTCCGCCCCGACCAAGTCGCCAAATACGCCCACGAACTCATGGCCCTGCTGCACCCCGACGGCGACTACACCGAAGAAGAACGCGCCCGCAAACGCGGCCTCATCCTGGGCCCCCAACAGTACGACGGCATGTCGCGCATCAGCGGATTGATCACCCCCGAACTACGGGCACTGCTCGAAGCCGCCTGGGCCAAACTCGCCGCCCCCGGCGCTGGCGTCCCGGACGGGGACACCGACAGCCGCAGCCAACCCCAACGCAACCACGACGCCACGGTCACCGCGATCCGAGAACTCTTCGCCTCCGGCGAGCTGGGCACCCACAACGGCCTACCGGTCTCCATCATCGTCACCACCACCCTCAAAGACCTCGAGGCCGGCACCGGTAGGGCCCGCACCGGCGGCGGCACCCGCATCCCGCTGCCCACCCTGATCGGCTGGGCCGCCACCTCGCACCACTATCTGGCGGTCTTCGACGGCGCCAAGCCGCTGGCGCTGTTCCACGCCAAGCGCTTCGCGAACCTGGCTCAGCGAATGATGTTGCTGGCCAAGGACGGTGGCTGCACCCGCCCCGGCTGCGACACCCCCGGCTACCACGCCGAGGTCCATCACGTCAGCGGCTGGACGAACACCTATGTCACCGACATCCACGACCTCACCCTGGCCTGCGGCATCGATAACCGCCTCGCCGAAAAAGGCTGGACCACCCGCAAGAACGCCAAAAGCGACACCGAGTGGCTACCGCCCGCCCATCTGGATCACGGCCAACCGCGAATAAACACGTTCCACCATCCGGAGAAACTGTTCGCCCCCGATGACGACGAACCCGATTGACGTCGCCACCCATGGACGCGGACTTCACCCGCGCGACTACCCGCTGGCGCGGACTCCCTACAGTGGCCTGCATGAGCAATCCTCTGGAAATCAGCGGTGCCGGACCGATCCAGACGTGGACGATCAACCTGCCGAGCGTCGGGAACGCGATCACCGGCAAGGACGTCATCGCGGCATTCGAAGACGCGGTCGACGGCGCCAACGCTGACACCGCAATCCGCGCCGTTATCTTGACCGGCGAGGGCAAGATCTTCTCGGCCGGCGGCAACGTCAAAGAGATGGCCGACCAGTCCGGCATGTTCGGCCTGAGCGCACTCGACCAGCGCTACGCCTACATCGACGGCATCCAGCGGATCCCGCGCGCACTGTCACGACTCGAAGTCCCGTTGATCGCTGCCGTCAACGGCGCCGCCATCGGCGCCGGATGCGACCTGGCCATGATGTGTGATATCCGAATCGCCTCGGAGCGTGCATCTTTCGCCGAAAGCTTCGTGCAACTCGGGCTCATCCCCGGCGACGGCGGCACCTGGTTTCTGCAGCGGATCGTCGGCTACCAGCGCGCCGCCGAGATGACCCTCACCGGCGACCGGGTCGACGCCACAACGGCTCTTGAGTGGGGTCTGGTCAGCCGCGTGGTGCCGCACGACGAGCTTCTCGCCGCAGCAGAGGAACTCGCCGAACGCATCGCCAAGAACCCGTCACACGCCTTGCGGATGGCCAAGCGGCTGCTGCAGGAATCGCGCACCGGCTCGCTGGAGTCGACATTGGGGATGGCCGCGGCCATGCAGCCGCTTGCCCACCGCGACCCGGAGCACGAGCAGCGCATCGCCAAGTGGCGGACGACCTGATGGCCGCGCCACGACTGGTCCCGCCCGCCGGAATCGAAGACGAGGCGACCGGCGCGCTCCGCGACGAGGTCCGCACGTTCGTCGCCGAACAACTCGCCGCGGGCGCCTTCACACCGTCCGTCGACGCCTGGCTGTCGCGGTGGGACGAGAAGTTCACCGCGGCGCTGGCGGCGCAAGGTTGGCTGGGCATGACCGTGCCGGTCGAGTACGGCGGACACGGCCGGTCCTTCCTGGAGCGCTTCGTCGTCACCGAGGAACTGCTGGCCGCCGGTGCGCCGGTGGCCGCGCACTGGATCGCCGACCGCCAGATCGTGCCGTCGTTGCTCAAGTACGGCACCGAGACTCAGAAGCAACACTTCCTCCCACGAATTGTGCGCGGCGAATGCTTCTTCGCGATCGGCATGAGCGAACCGGACTCCGGCTCCGACCTGGCCAGCGTGCGCACCCGGGCCGAGCGCGTCGACGGTGGCTGGTCACTGTCCGGCACCAAGGTCTGGACCTCCGGCGCCCACCTCGCGCACGCCTTCATCGCGCTGGCCCGCACGGCTCCGGTGGACGCGCAGCACCGGCACGCCGGCCTGAGCCAGTTCCTCGTCGACCTGCACGGGCCCGGCATCCAGATCCGGCCGATCATCTCGATGAACGGCGCGCACCACTTCAACGAGGTGATCTTCGACGGGGCGTTCGTGCCCGACGGCATGGTGTTCGGCGAGATCGGCGACGGCTGGCGACAGGTGACGTCGGAACTCGCGTTCGAACGCAGCGGCCCCGAGCGGTTCCTGTCCACCTTCGTCCTGCTGGCTGCCTGCGCCGACCGGATGGCGGCCAACGCCATCCCCCGCGACCCCAACCTGGGCCGACTGGTAGCACGCGTCGCCGGCCTGCATCACATGTCCACCGCGGTAGCCGGGGCACTGGAACGGCACGAAGCCGCGGATGTCCCCGCCGCCGTGGTCAAGGTTCTGGGCACCACCACCGAGGGCGACATCGCCGAGTTCGCGGACATGCAGGACTCCCCCGACTCGATCTTTGCCGAGCTGGTTCGCACTGCCCTCGATCAGCGGCCGGGCTTCACCCTGCGCGGCGGCACCAACGAGGTACTGCGCGGAGTCATGGCGCGTGGATTGGGCATGCGATGAAGTCCGGACCGGCCGTGGATGCCGACCTCGTCGAGATGATGGACGCCGTCTTCGCGGAGCACCGCGAGAAGCAATCCCCCAGGGCCGATCTTTGGCAGCAGCTCGGTGAGCTCGGGTTGGTGCGGCTCACCGGTGCCGAAGAGCAGGGCGGCAGCGGCGCCGGATGGTTCGAGGCCGCGGAGCTACTCGCCGCCGCCGCCCGGCACGGGGTACGAATCCCGTTGGCCGAGCACGATTTATTGGCCTGCTGGCTGCTGGAAGCCGCCGGGGTGCCGGTCGACGATGCGGTACGTACGGTGTGCATGCTCGACAAGCACGGACACGCGACCGACGCGCCCTGGGCTTCCGCGGCCGAGCGCGTAGTACTGGTCTGGCGGGCCGAGGGCGGATTCCGTGTCGCCGACGTCGCGGCCGGGGACGTCACAATCACCCCGGGTGCCAACATGATCGACGAGCCGCGCGACGCGGTGAGCGCCGACCTCGCCGCCCTGCAAGGCACACCAGTCACCCTGGCCCTGATCAACCAGCTGAGGCTGAAGTCAGGATTGGTGCGATCGATCCAGGTGTGCGCCGTGCTGGACCGGATCCTGCAGTTGTGCATCGAGCATGTGAGCTCCCGCATCCAGTTCGGCCGCCCACTGGCGAAATTCCAGGCGGTGCAGAACTTGATCTCCGATGTCGCCGCCGAGGCCGCCCTCGCGCGGGCGGCCACCGAAGCGGCACTCACCCTCGGAGTCACCAGCCAATGGTCGGCTGACAATCTGGAATTCCTTGTCGCCGTTTCTCGTTCCTGCGCCGGACACGCGACGTCGGTGGTGGTGCGGAATGCCCATCAGGTGCACGGCGCGATCGGCACCACCCGTGAGCATCGGCTGCACGAGTTCACCCGTGCCGCGCTGGCCTGGCGTTCGGAGTTCGGTTCCCTGCGGTACTGGGACGAGAAGGTGACGGACTCGGCCCTGTATGCCAGTGCTGGCGGACTGTGGGGTCTGATCACCGGTTAGGGACGTGATATCGCATGCGCTATCACGTTTTAACCGGCATCATGCCTCGCATTCCCGGTGCCTGAGTGACGAGTGTGATGTCTGACTACCTGATGACGACCGTGCTCGGCTCACGCGGAACACCAAGGTGGCGATGCGACGGCGGCCGACGCCCACCCTCATCGGTGA
Source organism: Mycobacterium sp. Z3061 (assembly GCF_031583025.1). Lineage (NCBI taxonomy): Bacteria > Bacillati > Actinomycetota > Actinomycetes > Mycobacteriales > Mycobacteriaceae > Mycobacterium > Mycobacterium pumcae. The sequence goes on from NZ_CP134062.1 coordinate 4,310,868, forward strand.
TCCCGTAGCGCTCGGCCAGTTCGGCACCGATGAACGTCTGGCCGCTCAGTTCGGGCAACGCCGGATCGTGGAACAGCGCGTCGATCAAAATGCCGGTGAATTCCGGTGTTTCGGCATGCTCGGCGGTCTTTGCCAGCGCCTCGGGATTACCGGCGAATGCACCGCGCAGCTTCTCGGTCAGCAGGATGCCCATCCAGATCGATGCCGTCGCAACTCCGGTGCCCCGGAAGTCCACGGCCATGTCGGCGGCCATCTTGTCGACCCCTGCCTTCTGCGCCCCGTAGGCCGCACCGTGCATGTAGCACACAGATCCCGGGGAGGAAGTGAAGGCGATCAAGCCCCGCCCGCCGGCCACCAGCAATGGAGCCGCGTACCACGATGCGACGTAAGACGAGCGCAACCCCACATCCAGCACATCCACCAGCGCAAGCGGCTTCTGCCAGAATGGCTTTGGGTTGACCAGTTCATCAGATACGACGGCGGCGTTGTTGACCAGCAAATCCAGCCGGCCTTCAGCGGTGCCCACCCGCTCGAAAAGCCCCGCCACGGCGTCGTCGTCGGCGTGGTCCACCCGAACCGCGACGCCACCCGGCGGCGCCTCGGAGATACTGCGAGCGGTCGCGTACACCCGCCATCCCTTGGCGGCCAATGCGGCGGCGATGCCACGTCCGGCACCGCGGCTTGCTCCCGTCACCACCGCAACTCGACCGCTCATGCGGTCAGACTAGTGGCTGGGCAAACGTCGCCACGATCGCGTCCCGAGCCGACCGCCAGGTGAGCCCGAGATCCCGCAGCGTCTCGGAATCGTCGGTCGGTACCGCGGCGGTGATCAGTTGCGCTGCTTCATAACTGAAGCCGCTGCCCAGCGGCAGCACCGACGCGGCAAGATCGGACATCCTGCCCACCAGACGAAACGCACTGGGACTCAGCGGAATCCGCCGGACACTCCGTCCACTGCCGCGCTCGATCGCCGCGATCATGTCGTCGAACGTCAGCAACTGGCCGCCACACAGGTAACGCTTCGGACCCCGCCCCGGCCGCATCAACCGTTCATGCACATCGGCGACATCGCGGACATCGATCATCATCATCCCCGCATGCGCGACCTTGGGCGCTACCCCGAACCGGACGATGGTGCCCCAGCCCTGCTCGGTGATGCCCGGCGCGGTGTACATCGCCGGTCCGACGACACTGGACGGATAGGTGACCACGACCGGAGCGCCATCGCGCTGCAGCCGCCGCGCCACCCGGTCGGCGTAGGACTTGGTGCGCGCGTAGGCGGATTTGCCCTGTGCGGTGGGGGAATCGGGACCGATCACCGGCCCGGGCGGCGGAAACAGCGCACTGTAGCTGGACAGCAACACCACCGGGTCCAGCCCGAGCGTGACAGCGCGCAGCATGATCCGTTCGCCGGCATAGGCGTTGATATCCCACATCAACTGCTCATGGCGGTCGTCGGTCCCTACCACCCCGGCGCCGTGGATGACCGCGTCGCACCCGTCCAACAGCCCGTCGGGAACCTCCGGTGCACGCAGGTCCCCGCGCAGCACCGACACCTCCCCGACCGACTGCAACCGGTGCAGCAGCAGGTCGTTGGACCAGCCGGGCTCGGCCAGTAGCTGCACGGTGTGGCCCGCGGCCAGCAACGCGTGCACGATATGGGCGCCGACATAGCCGGTGCCGCCGGTCACCGCGATTCGCATCGCCAGCAACCCTAACCGGTGTCTACGACGGCCAGTCTTCCGGCCGCCACGGCGGCCTCGATGGACTCACGCAACGCCGAACACGCCAGGAACAACCCCCGGTGCTGATCCGCGAGAGCCTGCGCACGTTCCAGGCATGACGTGCTGGCCCGGGCGTTCCACTGCACGCTGGTCTGGTTCCAGCTGCTCTTGCGGACCAACACCTGCCCACCACACCGATGACAGTCCACTGGCGCCATCGGCATGTCCGCAAGACGGTTGTCGGCCCGCTCGGCCCGGCTCATGACACCGAGGCCGCTTTCGCCGCCATGTTCGCCTCGATCTGCTTCATCCACGCCTGATAGGGCCTACTGGTGTCCAGTTCGAACTCGAAGCGGTCCACCATGTCTGGCTGCACGTCGCCGACGTCGACGTAGAACTGGTCATACCAGCGCCGAAGTTGGTAGACCGGCCCGTCCTCCTCGACCAGCAGCGGATTGTCGATACGGGCCTTGTGCCGCCAGATCTGGACGTCCTGCTCGAAGCCCAGCTTGACGTAGTCGCCGAGCCGGGTGGCGGCTTTGACGGCCTCCTCGGCGGGCAGGCTCTTCGATTTCCTGACGATGATGCCATATTGCAGCACAAAGGAATTGGCATCGATCGGATAGTGACAGTTGATGAGGACCGTCTGCTGGTCGCCGGCCGCATAATGGTAGGTCAGGTCGTCGATCATGAACGACGGGCCGAAGTACGACGCGACCGAGGTGGTGCCGAGCATCTTCGCACCCTCGCTGCCCATGTCGGGCCGGCCCTCACCGTTCATGTACTGCGTGGCGACATGCCCTTCGAAGATGTTCTTGAAGTAGGTGGGCAGCGACCCGTGGATGTAGAAGAAGTGCGCCATGTCAACGACGTTGTCGATGATCTCGCGGCAGTTGCTCTCGACAACCGTGGTGTACCAGTGCCAGTCGGTCCACTCGTCGCTGGCGACGCCCTCGATGCGCGGGATGGTGACCTCCGGCGGCGGCGGGTTGTGTTCGGGGTCATTCCAGACGAACAACATGCCGTCCTGGTCCAGCGTGGTCCACGTCGCGGTACGCGCCAGCCGCGGCATGCGCTTGGCATAGGGCACCTTTGTGCAGCGGCCGTCACCGCCCCAGCGCCAGTCGTGAAACGGGCACGCGATCGCGTCGCCCTTGACCTCACCCTTCGTCAGGTCCCCGCCCATGTGGCGGCAGTACCCGTCGAGCACATTGATCTTGCCGTCCCCGCTGCGGAAGACGACGAGTTTCTGACCGAATGCGTTGACCGCGTGTGGTTTACCGTCGCCGAAGTCGCTGATCAGGCCCAGGCAGTGCCAGCCGCGGGCGAACCTGGCCGGCGCGGCCTGTGCCTCGATGAACCGAATTTCCCCGGCCTCGGATTGCGTCCCCATACCGACCATTGAACGCTTCTCCCACCGCCCGTGCCCTCAACCGTTCCACTGACCAGGAGAAGTATTCCGCGACGGTGCCGCACCGGCCTACCGTTATCAGGCGTGAGCCAGCACAGCACCACGATCCCGTCGGGTCTGCCCGTCATCGACACAAGCGTCGACCTACTGGTGGTCGGCTCGGGCACCGGGCTGGCGGCGGCATTGGCCGCACGGGAGCTTGGGCTCTCGGTGCTGATCGTGGAGAAGTCGTCTTACGTCGGCGGGTCCACCGCCCGCTCCGGCGGCGCCCTGTGGTTGCCCGCCGGTCCGGTGTTGCGCGAGGCCGCTGCGGGCGACTCACCGGCCAGGGCCGCCACTTACCTGGACGCGGTGGTCGCGGGGTCGGCGCCGCCGCAGCGATCGGCCGGGTTCGTTCAGAACCTGTCGGCGACGGTCGAGATGTTGCGCCGCACCACACCGTTGCGGTTCTTCTGGGCCCGTGAGTACTCCGATTACCACCCGGAGGAGCCTGGTGGTAGCGCGGACGGCCGTACCTGTGAGTGCTATCCGTTCGACACCGCGAAGCTCGGTGAGTACCGCAGCCGGTTGCGGCCCGGTGTGCTGGAAGCCGCGTTCGCCATCCCGACGACGGGTGCCGACTATCGCTGGATGAATTTGGTCGCCCGGGTACCGCGCAAGGGAATTCCGACGTTCGCCAAACGCATCGCCCAGGGGGCCGGCGGGTTACTGATCGGACGGCTCTACGCAGCGGGCGGGCAGGGCCTGACCGCGGGCCTGTTCGCCGGTGTGCTGCAAGCCCGCATCCCGATATGGACCGACACCACGCTGCGGCATTTGGTGATTGACGGCGACCGGGTGACCGGCGCGGTGGTCGAACACGCCGGCCACGACGTGACCGTGACGGCGCGCCGCGGGGTGGTGCTGGCCACCGGCGGCTTCGACCACAGCATGGATATGCGGTGGAAGTTCCAGTCGGAGTCGCTGGGTGCCAACCTGAGCCTGGGTGCCGACTCCAACACCGGCGACGGGATCCGGGTGGGCCAGGAGGCCGGGGCCGACATCGGTCTGATGGATCAGGCGTGGTGGTTCCCGGCCATCGCCCCGTTGCCCGGCAAGCCGCCCGCGGTGATGCTGGCCGAACGTTCACTGCCGGGCTCGCTGATCGTCAACCAGCATGGTCGCCGGTTCGCCAACGAGGCTTCCGATTACATGACGTTCGGTCAGCGACTGCTGGAGCTGGAGCGGTCCGGCAACGCCGTCGAGGCGATGTGGATCATCTTCGACCAGCAGTACCGTAATAGCTATGTCTTTGGCGCAGAACTATTTCCGCGGATGCGGGTACCGCAGGCCTGGTATGCGGCCGGCATCGCCGCCCGCGCCGACAACCTGCCGGATCTGGGCGCGCAGATCGGCGTTCCGGTGTCAGAATTCACGCAGACGATGACGCGGTTCAACGACAACGCCGCTGCCGGAATCGATCCCGAGTTTCGGCGGGGGCGCAGCGCCTATGACCGGTACTACGGCGACCCCACCGTCAAGCCCAATCCCAACCTGCGCCCGTTGCTCAACGGACCCTTCTATGCGGTGCGGATGGTGCTCAGCGACCTGGGGACCTGCGGCGGGCTGCGGGCCGACGAGCGGGCCCGGGTGTTGCGCGAAGACGGCAGCGTCATCGCCGGGCTCTATGCCGTCGGAAACACGGCGGCCAATGCGTTCGGTACGACCTACCCGGGCGCGGGCGCGACGATCGCGCAGGGCCTGGTGTACGGGTACATTGCGGCGCACGACGCGGCGAGCTAGTCACTAGGTCGTGCGTTTGGCCTCGATCTGCCTCTCCACCTCACGCCAGTAACCCGGGGCGGGGCGCGGCTTGCCGAAACTTCCCTTGCCGGCCTTCGCGAGGATCGCGTCGGTCTCGTCGATCTCTTTCATCAGTTCCAGGGCGAACTCGCGTTCGGCGGCGTAATGCTTTGCGGCCCAACGCAGGGCGATCACCGAGTACGCCCAGCCCGGCTCGGCCTCGGCACCCTCGGCGTCCTCCACCGCCTTGCGGTGCCGGGCCTCGACGTACGCCACGTATTCCTGTAGTAGCTCCTTGAGCCGGGCCGGGTTGCTGAGATGGCCGAACGTGATCCGCAGCAGCATGCTGTGCTTGAGCACCGGCGGATCCAGGGGCGCGTTGTTGGTCCAGTCAATGATTGCGGCCATGCCGGCCTCGGTGATCCTGTAGAGCCGGCGGCTGCGGGTGCCTTCGTCGCGTTCCACGCGCGAGGTCACCAGCCCGAGGCCCTCCAGCTTCTTCAGCTCGGTGTAGATCTGGCTGTAGGACGGACTCCAGTAGTAGAGGTCGACGCTCCAGTCGATCCATTTCTTGAGGTCGTAGCCGGAGACTTCCTCTTCGTAGGACATCATTCCGAGCAACGCCCAACTGGTGGCAGCGAGTGCCGACTTCACCTTGTCGCTGGGCGGGTTCACGCCGCCAGATTAACAACCCGCAGGTCGGAGTTGACTGATGACGGACCGCTCAATGGGACATCGGTGACTGCTCTAGGGTGACGGACATGGTGGATTCGTTTGAGTCGATGACTGATTCGTTGCCGGTGTACGAGTCGCTGGCGGCGTCGGTGCGGCGGTTGATCGACGCGACGATACGCACCGAGGTGGACCACGAGGTCATCGCCGCCGCGGCCGCCAAGATCGACGGTGTCACAGCGGAACTCAGCGCCGAATTGATGCCCGGCACGTTCGGCCAACGCGGAATCGATGACGGTCAGGGCATTGCCTCAGGGAATGTCGTTGTCGGCGTTCGCAATCCGTCAGCTCCCCCGCTGGTGGTTCACCATGAGGACGACGGATCGGTGTGGACGGAGTTCATTCTCGGCGCCGCGTTCGAAGGTCCCATGGGCCACGTGCACGGCGGTGTCTCGGCAATGATCCTCGATCACATACTCGGAGCCACCGCGCACCGGCCCGGCCGGCCGGCCTACACCGGAACGTTGACGTTGCGGTACCACCAACGAACCCCGCTGCTGGAGCCGTTGCGGGCGGACGCGTGGGTGGACCGGGTGGAGGGCGTCAAGACGTTTGCGGTCGGTCAGATCAGCGGCGCCGCGGGCGTCATGGTGTCCGCCGAAGGCATCTTCATTCATCCGCGGAATCTGAGCGGCTGAGCGGGCAGCGGCCCTATGATCCGTCGATGACGAAGATGATCGGGCTGCTGGCCGTCCTCGCAACCTGCTGGTTGACGGCATGCGGGTCCCCACAAGCCGCACCGGCCACCTCCTCCGGCACCTCCGCCAAGCCGGCCACTCCCATGGTGTCCGCCACCAAGCCCGCCGCGCCGACACCACCGTCCACCACGCCGTCCACCAGTGCGCCGGACTGCGTCGGGCTCTCCATCTGCCCGCCCCCGCCACCGGACGCCGACGGGAACCCGGCGTGCTTCTACTCCGATGGCTGGCAGGCCATCTCCTCGGGCACCGGCATCGAGGTCTGGTATTTCCATGAGCCGCAGAACATGTCGACGCCGGACCAGGTCACCGCGGTGGTCCGCAAGAAGGACGGCAGCACCGAAACCCAGGTCGCCGCAATCGAAGCCGGCCAGCAAGTGCACCGATTCGAGTTCCCGGCAATCGACAAGTCCACCGTCGCCGAAGTGCTGTTCGACAGCAGCAGCGGCCGCTGCTTCGTGGTCGGTCCGGGGAGTTAAGGCCGCTTACCGTACTCGAGCACCGCTGCTCCGGCGGCGGGCGCGCCTCTGGCGACCACGACCGGCATCGACGTCGATGCGTTGGTGCACAGGATGGTGTGGACCACCTCGACGAGGTCCTCGACCGGCATCAGCTTGCCCGGCATACAGCCGCGCGACACCCACAACGGATATGCCTGCATCGCCAGGTCGCGGTCCCACCCGGCGTTCATCCCCGTCTGCGCGTCACCTTCGCCGCCCGCGCACTCGCCGACGATCAGATTGGTGAAGCCGATGCCGGGATGCTCGGCCCGCCACGCCTCGACCAGCCGTTCCAGCGCCGCCTTGCTGACCCCGTAGGCGCCCAGACCGGGCCAGGGCGGCCCAAACGTACCGGCGTCGGACGACAGGTAGATCACCTTGCCGCCTGACGCTGACAGATGCGGCACCGCCGCCGCCGTCGCCAGCGACGCCCCGATGACGTTCGTGTCGAAGATGCGCCGCCAGGTCTGGGCATCGGTCTCGGCCAGCGGGACCAGCGGACTGATCGCGGGTGAATATACGAGGTTGTCGATACCGCCCAGCGCTTTGGCGGCCGCGTCGATGCCGGACCGGGCCGACGACTGGTCGGTGACGTCGCACTCGATGGCGAACGCGCCCGGTCCCGCTTCCTGCGCGGCAGCCTCGATCCGCTCGCGACGCCGAGCGAGCAGCGCAACCTGGTCTCCGCGCCGGGCCAAGCCGACACCGATGCAGCGTCCCAGCCCGCTCGAGGCTCCAATCACCACTGTTCTTGCCATAGCGACCTCCGCCGCCGAGCATGTCACACCACCGGAACCCGATGAGAACGGGGTTACCGGTTATGGAGCATGCCATTGTTCAACGGACTCAGCGGCGAGCCTGTTCGAACAGTCCGGGATCGTGCGCGCACACGATGGTCAATCCGGGTTCGCCACGCTCGTAGAGTTCGGCCAGCCGCTCCTGGTTGTCGCGCAGTTGCCTGCGATCGAAGGCGAACATCCCTTCGTAGGTGCGCAGCATCAACGGCACACCCGACCCGTCCAGAGTCCCGGAATGGTAGAAGGCGTCCCCGCAGTGCAGCACCCACCGCTCACCGGCCTGCTCACCGGTTTGGACGGCGACCGCGGCGTGCCCGCGGGTGTGCCCGGGCATGGGCACCAGCACCACACCTTCGCCGATCGCGTCGAGAGGTTCGGCGCAGGCGAACCCGCGCCAGGACTCGCCCGCCGCGTCGTGCTCGACCAGCTTGGGCCCGTGCGCCCACTGCACACTGCGGTACCGGAGCCGTTCCCGCAGCGAAGGGGCATGCACGGCGCCACGCGCCTCGGCCGCAGTCACGTGCACCTCCGCGTCGGGAAAGTCCGCGAGTCCGCCGATGTGGTCAAAATCGAAGTGGGTCAACACGATATGACGCACGTCGGAAGGCTGGAATCCCAGTTCCGAGATCTGATGCACGGCCGTTTCGCTCGTCTGGAACACCGGCCGGATGGCATGGCGAAACAGCCCGACCCGACCGGGATCGCGGCAGTCCTGCACGCCGAAGCCGGTGTCCACCAGGGCAAGTGCGTTGTCCAGCTCCAGCAGCAGAACGTGGCACACCATGCGGGCCCCCGGCGTGTTCATGGTGCCGCAGTTGAGATGGTGAACCTTCATCCGAGCACCCGGATCGGTTCTGCGCCATCCCATTCGGCGGCTACCTCCCGGACGTAGGCGAACAGGTGCCCCTTGGGCCCACTGATGTCACTGATCTCGATCACGGTGCCCTGCTCCTGCTCGGTGTCCAGATAGGCGAACCGGCCGCCGATGTCACCTTCCTGGCCCACCGTGTAGCCGGCCGTCAGGACACGGTCGTACAGGGCCTGGTAGTCGGTGGTCCAGTAGGCGATGTGTTGAGCCCCCTCCCGGCCGGAATCGAGGAAGTCCTTGTACATCGACGGCGCGTCGTTGCGTTGCTGGATCAGTTCGAGCTGGAGGTCCCCCGAGTTGGCCAGGGCCACACTCATTCTCAGGTCGGAATCCGTTCCGCGATAGCGGAAGTACTCCGGCATGACGTTCTCGATGTAGAACCACGGACCCACGCCGTGCCGAATCCAGCGGTCCATGGCGGCCTGGATGTCGCGCACCACATAGCCAAGCTGGTTGACACTGCCGAATATTCGGCTCACAGGCTGCCCCTTCGTCGGGTCGACCCACGAAGTTCTACCACGGCCGCACGCCGGGCAGGGCCCGTATACGGTGGGCCTATGAAATACGTTCAGGTCGAGGGTGTCGGCCAGGTCAGTCGCATCGGCCTGGGCACGTGGCAGTTCGGCTCGCGAGAGTGGGGTTACGGGGACAACTACGCCTCCGGTGCCGCACGCGACATCGTGCAGCGCGCCCGCGCCCTCGGCGTCACCCTGTTCGACACCGCGGAGGTGTACGGCCTGGGCAAGAGCGAACGGATCCTGGGCGAAGCGCTGGGCGATGAGCGCGCCGAGGTGGCGGTCGCCAGCAAGATCTTCCCGGTCGCACCATTCCCGGCGATCATCAAGCAGCGCGAACGTGCCAGCGCGCGGCGTCTGCAACTGGAGCGCATTCCGCTGTACCAGGTCCACCAGCCCAATCCGGTGGTCCCCGACTCGGTGATCATGCCCGGTATGCGTGATCTGCTCGACGAAGGAAAGATCGGCGCCGCGGGTGTCTCGAACTACTCGTTGTCGCGGTGGCAGCAGGCCGATGCCGCGCTCGGGCGCCCAGTCATCAGTAACCAGGTGCACTTCTCGCTGGCTCACCCGCGCGCTCTGGACCACATGGTTCCTTTCGCCGAACGCGAGAACCGCATCGTGATCGCCTACAGCCCCCTGGCTCAGGGCCTGCTGGGCGGCAAGTACGGCGTCGACAACCGTCCGGGCGGAGTTCGCGCGGTCAACCCGCTGTTCGGCACCGAAAACCTGCGCCGCATCGAACCGCTGCTTCAAACGCTGCGGGACGTCGCGGCCGACGTCGGCGCCCAGCCCGCACAGGTGGCGCTGGCCTGGTTGATCAGCCTGCCGGGCGTGGTCGCCATACCCGGCGCGTCCAGCGTGGAACAGTTGGAATTCAACGTGGCGGCAGCCGACGTCGAGTTGCCCACCGAGTCCCGCGACGCGCTCACCGCAGCGGCACGCGCGTTCAAGCCGGCGTCCACCGGACGCTTCCTCACCGACCTGGTACGCGAGAAACTCGGCCGATAGGTCAGCGGGAGACGCGGCGGCGGCTCAACGGGGCGGTGAAGCCGCCGGTGTCGTCGAAGCCGGCCCATTGCCCGTCGTCGCACACTTCCATACGCCATCCCAGCTGATAGCGGCCGGAAACCGTATCAGCAAACCACCGGTGCGCGTCCTCGGCACTGTCGAAATTCCTGGTCGCGACGATCACACCGTGCGGATCGATGGCCCGAAACACAGTCATGAGACGCGGATATCCGTTCCGGCCGGCTTTCAATCGCCGATCCCGCACCTGATCCGGACAGCGACACTGAACGTGCGCACACGACACGCCGCGGCCCGTGTGCGCAGCGTCAGTTTCGCGGCAGGCGTGTCGGCGACCTACACGGTACGCGTCAGCCGGTCGGCCAACAGCCCGGCAAAGCGCGCCGGGTCGTCCAGCGAACCACCCTCGGCCAGCAGGGCTATGCCGTAGAGCAATTCGGCCGTCTCGGCGACCGAGGTGTCGTCCGGGCGGTCGGCATGAGCCTGCCGCAGACCGGTGACCAGCGGGTGGTTCGGATTGAGTTCCAGGGTCCGTTTGCCGACCGGAACGTCCTGCCCGGACGCCTGGTACAGGCGGGCCAGAGCGGGGGTGATGCCGAAGGCGTCGGTGATCAGGCAGGCCGGCGAGTCAGTCAGCCGGGTGGACAACCGCACTTCCTTGACGTGTTCGCTCAAGGTCTCCTTGAGCCAGGTGAGCAGGTCGGCGAACTCTTTCTGCTGCTCTTCGCGCTCCGCCTCCGAGGTCTCTTCGTCGGAGTCCAGATCCACTTCACCCTTGGCCACCGACTGCAACTGCTTGCCGTCGAACTCGTTGACCACGCCCACCCAGACCTCGTCGACCGGGTCGGTGAGCAGCAGCACCTCGTAACCCTTGGCCTTGAACGCCTCCAGGTGCGGCGACTTCTCCAGGAGCTGACGGGAAGCACCAGTGGCGTAGAAGATCTGCGTCTGGCCTTCCTTCATCCGCTCGACGTACTGGGCCAGAGTGGTGGGTTCCTCCTCGCTGTGGGTGGAGGCGAACGAGGAGATGGACAGCAGGGCTTCCTGGTTGTCGAAGTCCGACATCAGGCCCTCCTTGAGGACCTTGCCGAACTGTGTCCAGAAGGTGCGGTAATCGTCCGGCCGCTCCGCCTGGATCTCCTTGATCGTCGACAACACCTTTTTGGTCAGCCGCCGGCGGATCGCGTTGATCTGCCGGTCCTTCTGCAAGATCTCGCGGGAAACGTTGAGCGACAAGTCTTGCGCGTCGACGACACCCTTGACGAAGCGCAGATAGACCGGCATCAGCTCTTCGCAGTCGGCCATGATGAAGACGCGCTTGACGTAGAGCTGCACGCCGACTTTGGCGTCCTGGTTGAACAGGTCGAAGGGCGCCTGCGACGGGAGGAACAGCAGCGCCTGGTATTCGAAGGTGCCTTCGGCCTTCATCGCAATGACCTCGAGCGGGTCGTCCCAGGCATGCGCGATGTGCTTGTAGAACTCCTTGTACTCCTCCTCGGAGACCTCGTCCTTCGGCCTGGCCCACAGGGCCTTCATCGAGTTGAGGGTTTCGGTCTCGATGACGACTTCTTCGTTGGTCTCCTCGGAGCCTTCTTCTACCGGGACCTGGATGTGTCGCTCCACCTCCATGCGGATGGGCCACGCGATGAAGTCCGAATACTGCTTGACCAGGCTCTTGAGCTTCCACTCCGAGGTGTAGTCGTGCAGTTCGTCCTCGGCGTCCTCGGGCTTGAGGTGCAGGGTGACCGACGTGCCCTGTGGGGCACCCTCGACCGCTTCGATCGTGTAGGTGCCCTCGCCGCTGGATTCCCACCTGGTGGCTTCGCTCTCGCCGGCCTTGCGGGTCAGCAGTTCGACCTTGTCGGCCACCATGAACGACGAGTAGAAGCCGATGCCGAACTGGCCGATGAGTTCCTCGGACGCTTGAGCGTCCTTGGCGTCCTTGAGTTGTTTGCGCAACTCCGCGGTGCCTGACTTGGCCAGCGTCCCAATCAGATCCACCACCTCGGCGCGCGTCATGCCGATCCCGTTGTCGCGGATGGTGAGCGTTCTGGCTTCCTTGTCAATCTCGAGTTCGATGTGCAGGTCGGACGTGTCCACCTCGAGCTCTTTGTTGCGGAGCGCCTCGATGCGCAGCTTGTCCAGCGCGTCGGAGGCGTTGGAGATCAGCTCCCGAAGGAACGAGTCCTTGTTGGAGTAGACCGAATGGACCATCAAATCCAGCAGTTGCCGGGCTTCTGCCTGGAATTCCAGCTGCTCGACCTGCGCGTTCATGAGATTCCTCCTGAGACGTACTCGGCCCGTGCAAGGGCGACCGGTCCTGAATTTAGCGAGACGGGAATCTGCCGTGATCCGCGGGTATGGGATGTGACGGGGTGGTTTCGGCGGAGCGCCCGATAGCTAGCCTGGTGTCGTATCCCGCGCGCCGAAGGAAATGCCATGGCTTCCGGAATGTCCGACTCGGCATTCGTCCGGACCGTCAACACTCTGGCCGTCGCGTTCATCAATGCGCCGGTAATCGGGGGCGTGGTTCGCCGCGGTCTTGTCGTGATCCGCTACGAGGGCCGCCGCTCGGGCAAGACATTCGAAATACCGGTGGGCTACCGCCGCCGGGCGGGCGGCGTGCTGATCAATGTGGCCGCACCGAAGGGAAAGTCGTGGTGGCGCAATTTCCTCGGGTCCGGCCGGCCGATCACGCTGCTGAATTTCGGCGGCACCGACCGCGCCGGCCACGCCGTGGCACACCGCGACGCGCGGGGCCGGGAGTCTTCCGCTGAGGCTCCCCCGCCGGGGGGATGATTTGGCGTGCGATTGCGCCGTAGAGTCTCGGAATTGTCCGGGACGTCGGGAGAAACAGGTGACACTGGCCGCCCTGCACGACTGCCTCTTGCTGGATCTCGACGGCACGCTGTTCCGGGGTTCGCGACCGATCGCCGGCGCCGTCGAGGCACTCTCCGGCCTGACCTCGCGCGCGTTGTTTCTGACCAATAACGCATCGCGCAGCGCTGTCCAGGTTGCAGATCATCTGTGCCGGTTGGGGTTTGCCGCAGACGCCGACGACGTCATCACCAGTGGCCAGTGCGCCGCAGAGGCTTTGGGCAATGAATTGAATTCTGGCGCAGCGGTTCTGGTAGTCGGCTCAGAGGCGTTGGCCGCCGAGGTGGCCGGGATCGGCCTGCGACCGGTACGTCGGTGGGCCGACGATCCGGTCGCCGTCGTGCAGGGGTTCTCCCCGGACATCTGCTGGAACGACCTTGCCGAGGCGGCGCTGGCGATCCGCGCCGGCACACCCTGGGTGGCGACCAACCCGGATCTCACGTTGCCCTCCGAGCGCGGCCTCGTCCCCGGAAACGGCTCGCTGATCGCGGCGTTGTGTGCGGCTACCGGCCGCACCCCGCGCGTGGTCGGGAAACCGTATACACCGATCTTCCGGAACGCGCTCTCACGGGGTGACTTTCACCGGCCGTTGGTGGTCGGCGACCGGTTGGACACCGACATCGCCGGCGCCAACTCGGCCGGGCTGCCCAGCCTGCTGGTGCTCAGCGGAGTGACGACGGCGGCCGAGGCATTGGCCGCGCCGCCCGCGCAACGACCGACCTACGTCGCGCCGGACCTCAGCGGAATCAACGCAGACAGCGACTCACTGCGGGTCGAGCGTGTCGCCTGGGCGGCCACGAATGACCGGGCGACAACCTAGCGGTCAGCTTGGCTGGCCGCTACTCCGGCTCGCACGCGAAAACGACTGCCAGCCTCCCGGTTTATCAGCACGCCTTCGCCTCAACAAGACTGAACGGCGAAGCGGTCGGAATCACCCGTGTCATCCTGAATCCAGCCCTCGCGAGCAACGCACTGTACTCCTCCGCACTGCGTTCGCGGCTGCCATCTATACCCAATAGCATTTCGAGATCAGCCCACTTGCCGACGAAGTCGCGGTTGTGCTCCGGTATCACGAGTTCGACCAGGACAACGGTGCAGTCCGCACCGCACGCGGTACGCAGGTTGCGCAAGATAGCCTCAGCCTTCTCATCGGGCCAGTCGTGAATGATGTTCTTCAGGACGTACAGGTTGGCCCCTGCGGGGATTCCATCGAAGAACGACCCTGTCTCGATGCGAACCCGCTCTGCCACACCCAGTTTCCGCAGCAGTGGAAGCGCCCCGGCGGCAACGTCTGGGATTTCCAGCAGCACACCGCGAGCGGTCGGCGCAGCCGCCAGGATTGCGGCCAGCAAGCGGCCGTGTCCGCCGCCGACATCCATGATCGTTTGGTATGGGGTGAAGTCATAGGCGGCAACCATGGGGCACTCCGCCATCTCCGAAATACTGGTCATGGCACCGTTGAAAAGCTCTGCCAGATAGGGGTCGTCGCCGAGGTAATCGAAGAATTCCTTGCCGCGAAGGCGTGGAATGCTCGCCCTGCCGGTTCTGATCGACTCCGCAAGCATGCTCCAGTGCTCGCGATGCTGCGGCGATCCGTAGAACTTCGCTGCCGCAGCCATCGACCCCGGAGCGTCTGTCCGCAGCGTGTCTGCGAGAGGCGTGAGGCCGTAGGCGCCATCTCGGTGCCTACGAAATATGCCACGACCTTCCAGCGCCCGCAGAAGTCGGCTTACCGCGTCGGGGTCGCCACCAACCTTTGCAGCAAGATCGTCGGGCTTAAGCGGCCCCGCTGCGAGCGCGTCCGCGATACCCAGTTCGGCGGCTGCTTCTATCGCCTGCGAGACCCAGCCCGCCAGAATGAGCTCAATCATGACGACTGGGGGTGGCGCAAGTCGCTGATGGAAGCGATAGACGCTGTACCGCAGGCGGTCAACCAGTTTCACCAACCGAACCGGTGGTACGCGCGTGGTTTGCATGGCGCTTAACCTCCTGTAGTAATATTTAGACGGAGTTAACTATATTGAATAGAGTCAACTATATGGAAGTTGGGATGCGGGTGTCAACGCCTGAACGCGAATCGCGGCGAACATATGACAACAGCCGTCGGCAGGCCGATGCCGAGTCTCGTCAACGCCGGATCGTCACGGCGGGGACGGCTCTCTTCGTGGAAAAGGGTTTCGCCGCGACGTCTATCGACCAGATCGCGCAAGCTGCAGGCGTCTCGCCGCAAACGGTCTACGCGGCATTCGGATCGAAGGCCGGTGTGCTCTCGAAGGCAATCGACGTCGCAGTCCTGGGTGACTACGGGCCCGAAACGTTGGTTGATCGAATGCCGCCGCTCCCCGATATGTCCAGCGTGCCGAAGAGCATGTTCTTCGCGACCGCAGCGCACTTCGCCCGGGAGCTGCACGAACGGGTGGCACCGTTGATACAGGTGATGCTGCAGGCGGGCCTCGACGAACTGCGCATGAGGGTGACTCACGAGATACGCGCTGACTGTGCGTCATGGGTGGAGCAACTGGGGCCGGCACTGCGCCCGAGCCTGACCAAAGACGACGCTGCCGACATCCTGGTCACCATCATGGCGCCCTACCTGTTTTCCCTGATTACCGTTGATTTGGGACGGTCACCAGACCAATACGAGAAGTGGCTGGCCGACGCCCTGGCCCGCATGTTGCTGAGGCCGGAACTATTGTCGGAGTAGATTTTTCACCGTTGGGTGGCAACCAACCTCGATGTCAGGCTACCCACCGAGCGCGGTCTGGTCCCCGGAAACGGCTCACTCGTAGCGGCGTTGCGCGCGGCGAACGGTCACACACCGCGCATCGGCTGCAGGCCTTTGCGCCGATCTCTTCCGGAACACCCTGGCGCGGAGTGATTTTCAGGCTGCGGGTCGAGGGCCTGAACGTGTCACCAACCGGCTGACGGCTGCAGCCAGTGCGAGCGGATCACGCCCCGGTCCCACCGTAGCGTCGGCTCTCGACATCAGGGCCAACCAGGCATCGGCGGCGCGAGCTACCACCAGCAGAATCGGTGGGCAGGCGCCGATCCGGTCCTTGAGTTGCCGAGCGACATCGACGCCGCCGGCCGGTGTGGCGTCACCGTCGAGGATCACCAGGTCGACGCCCCCGATAGTCATGCGCGCCAGCAGCGCCGGATGCGACTCCACGAATTCCAGGCGCGTTGTGCTGCCGAGAGAACCGACGACGTAGCGGCGCAGGCTGTTGTCGTCGCTGTACACCACGGCACGCACGGTCACGGGAGTGACATTAGGGCAGCTTCGGTGTGCCCGGCAGAGGACGCGCGCGGATACCCCCAGCGGACCACCCAACCGGGGGATGAGCTGTGGGCGCCCCGATCAGACCATGTGACGAGGTCTTCTGCTGCCCATTGGAGGTACCGCGCATGCTCACCCACCACACGACGCTGGTGAAGTTCCTCATCGAGGAGCGACGCCGTCACCCCGATGCCAGCGGTGAACTGAACTCGTTGATCCTCGACGTTGCCCTGGCCTGCAAGGCCATCTCGACCCGGGTGGCCCAGGGCGAGCTCGGTGGCGTGCTGGGCGCCGCTGACGTGGTGAATGTGCAGGGCGAAGTGCAGCAGAAGCTCGACGTGCTGGCCAACGACTACTTCCTGCGGGCCACCGAATGGGGCGGGCAGGTGGCCGGGATGGCCTCCGAAGAGCTGGCCGAGCCCTACCAACTGCCGGCGCACTACCCGCGCGGAAAGTACCTGCTGATCTTCGACCCGCTCGATGGCTCGTCCAACATCGACGTGAATGTCTCAGTGGGAAGTATCTTTTCGATTCTGCGTGCTCCCGAGCCGGGTGTCGACCCGGCCGTCGAGGACTTTCTGCAGCCCGGCTCACAGCAGGTGTGTGCGGGTTATGCGATCTACGGCCCGTCGACCATGCTGGTGCTCACGGTGGGCACCGGCGTGCACGCGTTCACGTTGGACCCGGCGCTGGGTGAATTCATTCTGACCCGTGCTGACATCCGGATTCCGAGCACGACTGGCGAATTCGCGATAAACGCGTCGAACCGGCGGTTCTGGGAGCCGGCGGTGCAGCGTTACATCGACGAATGCCTGGCGGGCCGCACGGGGCCGCGTGGCAAGGACTTCAACATGCGCTGGGTCGCATCGCTGGTCGCCGAGACGCATCGGATCCTGACCCGCGGCGGGGTGTTCCTCTACCCGCGCGACGCCAAGGACCCGGCCAAGCCGGGACGCCTGCGACTGCTGTACGAGGCCAACCCCATCGCGTTTCTGGTCGAGCAGGCCGGCGGCCTGGCCAGCACGGGGCGTGCGCGGCTGATGGACGTGGTTCCGACCGGATTGCATCAGCGGGTGCCGTTGATATTCGGCGCGGCCGACGAGGTCGAGCTGATCGAGGAATACCACCGCAAAGACTATGTCCGGCCGTCCAGCTCGCCGCTGTACGGCGTGCGGGGCCTATACCGCGTCGTGGCCGGCTGAGCCGGAAGGAGTACAGCACATGTCACGCCTGCACCCGATCATTTCCGTCACCGGCTCTTCGGGAGCCGGAACCACCTCCGTCATGCGGACTTTCGACCAGATCTTCCGCCGGGAAGACATCAATGTGGCGTTCGTCGAGGGCGACAGCTTTCACCGGTATGACCGGGTGGCGATGAAGGCGGCGATCGCCGACGCCCATGCCCGCGGTGACCATACCTTCAGCCACTTCGGACCGGAGGCGAATCTCTTCGAGGAGTTGCAGGACCTCTTTGCGACCTACGGTGAGACCGGAACCGGCAAGGTGCGCCGCTACCTGCACGACGAGAAGGAAGCCGAGCCGTTCGGGCAGCAGCCCGGCACCTTCACCCCGTGGGAAGAGATCCCCGAGGACACCGACATGTTGTTCTATGAGGGACTGCACGGCGCGATCGTCACCGACGAGGTCGATGTCGCCGCACATGCCGACCTGCGGATCGGCGTGGTGCCGGTGATCAACCTGGAGTGGATCCAGAAGTTGCACCGCGACAAGGTGTCCCGCGGCTACACCTCTGAGGCGGTGACCGACACCATCCTGCGCCGGATGCCCGACTACGTGAACTACATGTGCACCCAGTTCTCGCACACCGACGTCAACTTTCAGCGGGTGCCGGTGGTGGACACGTCCAACCCGTTCATCGCCCGGTCCATCCCGACCGCCGACGAATCGATGCTGATCATCCGCTTTCGCGACCCCCACGGTATCGATTTTCCGTATCTGCTTGCCATGCTTCATGATTCGTTCATGTCACGCCCCAACACCATCGTGTGCCCGGGCGGCAAGATGGATCTGGCCATGCAGCTGATCTTCACCCCGATGGTGTTGCGGCTGCTCGAGCGTCGCCGGGCGCTGTTGGCGGCGGCGCGCTAGCACTGGCGGGGGTCGGCGCGGCGCTGTCAGTCACATCAGTCACAGCCGTCCCTGCCGGAGTCGACCCACTCTGTTACGAAACGTGATAGCGCATCCGATATCACGTTTCTGACGGCATTGTGCCTCGCATTTCCGATACTGAAGTGACGGATGTGACTATGCGGCTACTTGCCGGCGACCACGTGTGCGATCGCCGGGTCGATCACATCCAGCGCCGGCTTCGGGTACACCCCCAGCACGATCAGCATCGCCAGCAACGGCACCACGACACTGAGCTCCCGGGGCACCAGGTCGCGCACCGCGTCTCTCCTGGGGCCCGTCATGATCCGCTGGTAGAGCCAGAGAATGTAGACCGCGGACAGGACCAGTCCGGTCGCGGCCAGCACGGCGACAACCGGATAGCGGCTGAAAGTGCCGATGAGCACCAGCAATTCGCTGACAAACGGCGCCAGGCCGGGCAGCGCCAGCGACGCCATGCCGGCGACCAGGAAGGTCCCGGCCAGCACCGGCGCGACCTGCTGCACCCCGCCATAGTCGGCGATCAGCCGGGTTCCCCGGCGTGACACCAGGAACCCGGCGATGAGGAACAGCGCGGCGGTGGCCAGCCCGTGATTGACCATGTAGAGCGTGGCGCCGGACTGGCCTTGGCTCGTCATCGCGAAGATGCCCAGCACGATGAAGCCGAAGTGGCTTATCGAGGTGTAGGCGATCACGCGCATGATGTCGCTCTGCCCGATCGCCACCAGGGCGCCGTAGATGATTGCGACCACGGCCAGCGCGATCACGAACGGCCGGAACAGGACCGCGCTGTCGGGAAAGAGTCGCACGCAGTACCGCAGCATCCCGAACGTGCCGATCTTGTCGACGACGGCCATCATCAGCACTGCGGTCACCGGCGTCGACTCCGCGGCCACCGCGGGCAGCCAGGTGTGCAGCGGCCACAGCGGCGCCTTGACGGCGAACGCGAGCAGGAACCCGAGAAACAGCAGATGCACGACGTCCGGATCGGCCGTCATGTCACCCGACGACATCCCGGCGGCGATGGCGCGCGAATCGAACGTTCCGAAGATCAGATTCAGACCGATCAACGCGACCAGCATCAACAGTCCACCGGAAAGGTTGTACAGCAGGAACTTCAGCGCCGCCCGCGGCGCCCCGGCTCCCCCGTACCGGCCGATGAGGAAGTACATCGGAATCAGCATGGCCTCGAAGAACACGAAGAAAAGCAGCACATCCAACGCCACCAGAGCGACCAGCATCATCGACTCGACGACCAGCATCAGCGCCAGGTAGCCGCTGGGCCGGCCGGCGTCATTCCAGCCGGCAAGCAGCAGCAGGGGCATCAGGACAGTTGTCAACAAGATGAGCACCAGTGCGACGCCGTCGATCCCGACGGTGTAGCCGGCATCGAATGACCTTATCCAGGACTGATTTTCGACGAACTGGTACTGCGGGTCCGCCGGATCGAAACCCGCCACCAGCACACCCACGATCACCAGTACCCCGGCCGAGACGCCGAGGGCGGTGCACTTGGCAGCCAGCGGCCGGCCGGCGGGCACCGCCGCCACCATCATCGCTCCGGCCAGCGGCGCCAACCATAATGCGGTCAAGATCATGCCGAACCCACCAACGCGACGCTCAGCAGCAACGCGGCCGCTCCGAAGAAGACCGTCAACGCGTACGACCGGGCGAACCCGGTCTGCATCCGCCGGACACCGGTCGAGGCCGTACCGATCAGCCGGGCTACGCCCTCCACGACACCGTCGATGCCCGCCCGGTCCACCTCGACCATCGCCCGCGACAGGCGCAGGCCCGGCCGCATGAACGCCGCCTCGTTGACGCTATCGCCGAACAGGTCATGGCGCGCGGCGATCACCGCGCCCGAGGCCCATTCCGAAGCGATCCTCCGCACCGGCCGGGCGACGTAGGTACGGACGGCGACCAGGATGCCGGCGACCACCACGGTCAGGGTCAGCGCGGTTAGCGCCCCTCCGGACATGGCGTGCTGTGGCTCCGCGGCGTCGGTGGGGTTCGTGACGGGTTGCAGCCAGCGTTGCAAGGTGCCACCCACGGCCAGTGCCGCCCCGCCGCCCAGCGAACCGAGGGCCAACACCAGCATCGGCGCGGTCATGACGGCCGGGGCTTCGTGCGGATGAGCGCCGGGCTGCCAACGCTTTTCACCGAAGAAGGTCATGACCATGACCCGGGTCATGTAGAAGGCGGTGATGCCGGCGCCGACCAGTGTCACCGCGCCGAGCGCCCAATGGGTGGCGAAGGCGGCCTCGATGATGGCGTCTTTGGAAAAGAAGCCGGCGAATGGCGGCACCCCGATGATCGCCAGATAGCCGAGCCCGAAGGTCGCGAACGTGATCGGCATGGCCGTGCGCAGACCGCCGTAGCGGCGCATGTCGGTCTCGTCGTTCATGCCGTGCATCACCGATCCGGCCCCCAGGAACAGTCCGGCTTTGAAGAACCCGTGCGTCAACAGGTGCATGATCGCCACTGCATATCCCGCCGGCCCCAGGCCGGCGGCCAGCACCATGTAGCCAATCTGCGACATTGTCGATGCGGCCAGGGCCTTCTTGATGTCGTCCTTGGCGCAGCCGATGATTGCTCCGACCAGCAGGGTGACCGCCCCGACGACCACCACCGCCGTCCGTGCGGTGGGCGACTGGTTGAACAACGGGCCGGAACGCACGATCAGATACACCCCGGCGGTGACCATGGTGGCCGCGTGGATCAGCGCGCTGACCGGAGTGGGGCCCTCCATCGCGTCGCCGAGCCAGGACTGCAGGGGCACCTGCGCGCTCTTGCCGCAGGCGGCCAGCAACAGGGCCAAACCGATTGCGGTCACCGTGGCCTCGGACTCTCCCGGTGCACGGGGGAAAACCCCTGCGTAGGAGAGCGTTCCAAGTTGGGTGAACATGATCATCAGGGCCAGCGCCAGTCCGACGTCGCCTACCCGGTTGACGATGAAAGCCTTCTTGGCCGCGGTCGCGGCCGCAGGCTTGTGTGACCAGAAACCGATCAGCAGATAGGACGCCAAACCCACGCCCTCCCAGCCGAAGTACAACCCGAGATAGTTGTCGGCCAGCACCAGCAGCAGCATCGCGGCCACGAACAGGTTGAGGTAGCCGAAGAAACGACGGCGTCCGGGGTCCTTGCACATATAGCCGATCGAGTACACGTGGATCAATGCGCCCACACCGGTGATCAACAACACGAAACACGCGCTCAGGGCGTCGAGCTGCAGCCCGAAGTCGACCTGCAGCGAGGGCACCCAGGTGAACAGCGTTTCGTGCATGACCCGGTCGGGCGCCGCGCGCCGCGACAGGTCGACGAAAAGTATTGCGCCGCAGCAGAAAGAGGCCGCGACCATCGCACATGCCAGCAGATGTCCCCATGCGTCGACACATCGCCCACCCAGTAACAGCACCGCCGCACCGGCGAGCGGCAGCGCGATCAACCACCACACGGCCACCGCGCTCAGTCCCTCAGTTTGGCGAAGACGGCGATGGCCAACTCGACCAGCACCTCGCACCCGTACGCGCCGGCGATGGCCACCACGACCATGATCACAACGGAGAAGTTCACACCGGATAGCCTGCGCGATGCGATGGATCGCCTTCACCCCGATTCGGGGGAATTGCAAGGTGAATGGGATACGGGCTCAGCCCAATCCCACCAGGCCCGGATCAAACGTCGCCCGCGCTGTCACCGAAGTGGCGGCCGCCGCAACCACGACGCCGGCGTCGGCTTCATGGCCTTTGGGGAAGACGATTTCGGCGCTGTCCGGCCCGTCGCGGTGCGCCATCAGCCAGTCGTAGAGCAGCCAGTCCACCGCACAGGTGACGGCCAGCGGGTCGGCCTCCGCGCGCTGCGCCGACGCGACGACCGACCGCAAAGCTTCCAGATGCTCCTTGCGGGCGGCATCCTTGTTCACCCCCGAGCTGTCGAACATGAGCATCGACAGCGTCAGCGGAAAACGTTGTCCCGCTTCGGTTCGCACCACCCACCGGCCACCCAGCCAGGGGCGGTCCGGATCCACCTGCTGCAGCTCGCCGAATCCGCCCACCACGCCGAGTGTCGGCTCGTCGAGTTGGCCGTCAAGGGGCGCCGGGCCCAGCAGGCCGAGCGGCTGGCGGGCGCAGATGGAGAACAGGGCGGCCGTCCCGATGATCTTCCCGGCCCGCAGGTCAGGCGCCACACCGGTCGATTCGATGGCCGCGGCGTACTCGAAGCACAGCCGGTCCAGGGTGCGGTGCAGGTCGACCAGATCGTCGCGCTCGTCAGCGTCCGCGGGACCTCTGCCGCCGCCCAGTATCTCGCCGAACCGCTCCGCGGCGATGATCAACGCGTCATCGAGGGCTTCCAGGTGGGTGGCGACCAGCCTGTCGGGCTCGTCGTCCCCGACCACCAAGGCCTGCAGGGACGTGCGCCTGCCGGCCGGAGTGGCCCAGAAGAACCCGATCTGGCCGTCGGACTGGACGATTCGCGGTCTCACCGTCGCCGCCAGATCACGACGCGGTTGTTGCCGGAGTCCGCGATCGCCAGCCGGTCACCGTGCAATGACAGACCGTAGGGCCAGCACAGCGTGTCGCGCTGCACCGACGTCCAGCGGTTCTCACCGTTGGCGCCGAATCCCGGCTGGGCGAGAACGTGATCGGCCCCACGTCCATCATCAGGAACATTGTCCCACAACAGGATTCGGTTGTTGGCCGTGTCGGCGACGGCCAGCCGGCCGTCGGCCAGGCCGATCGCATAGGGGAACCGGAACCGGTCACCGGTGTGGGGACCGTACGGCCATTCCTCCGCACTCGTGAAATCCGGTTGCCCAAGCAGGATGTCGGCGGGGCGGTCAATGTCGGGTGCGGGCGACCACCCCAGGATGCGGTGGTTTCCGGCGTCCGCGATCAACAGCAGATCCTCGCGTCCCGCGATGTCATGTGGCCAGCGGAAGCTGGCGGGACCGGGCACCGCTCCCCTGTTCTCCTCGCGGTGGGACGCACTCGGCTGGCCCAGCACCACATCGGCCGACCGGCCCGGAGAGGGAATCCCGTTGCGCCAACCGAGCACCCGTCGATTGCCGGTGTCGGCGACCCAGAAGGTGTCGCCGATGATCGCGATGCCGAACGGCCAGTAGAAGGACGAGGCGGAGCATTCGGTGCCGGCATTGGGCTCCACGGCGGACGCGTCGGCTTGCCCGAGGACGACGTCCGGTGCGACGTCGTTGGCCTGCGGGACGCTGTCCCAGATCAGGATTCGATGGTGCCAGGCATCGGCGACGATGAGCCGCCCGTCGTGGACCAGCACGCCGGTGGGCAGGTTCATGCCGCGTTCGGGTCCCCGGCCGCCGGCCGCCCTGCCTTCGGTCTCACCGTCCGGTTGGCCCAGCACCACATCGGCCGGTTGCTCGTCGTCGGAGGGGATTCCGTGCCATATCAGCACGCGGTGATTGCCGGAGTCCGCAACCACCAGGTGCTCGTCGCCCAGGAACACACCGCGAGGTGAATACATCCACGCCATCGTGGGCTTGGCCGCCGGAAGGCTCAGGCCGCCGGGTGCGGGTGCGCCCAGCCACACCTCCGGTGACCACCCGCCGGTGAGGTCGGTGGTGGCGACGGGATCAACGCGCGGTGGTAGTGCGGCGATATTGTGCCGGACGGTGTAGCGGCTCATCCGCGCACTCGGACCCAGACGTCTCCGTTGTCAATCCGTAGCGGCAGTTGCTCGAGCTGCGCCCCGGGCGCGCTGAGGCATTCTCCCGAGGAGGCGTCGTAGCAGAAACCGTGCCACGGGCAGGTGAGGGTGCCGTTGTCCAGGTCGAGGATCGCATTGTCCAAAGGCATTGCCTCATGGGCACATTCATTGCGGTAAGCCGACAGCCGGTGCTCGACGCTGATCACCAGAACGTCCGCACTCTCGCCGGCGTCGGTGGTAAGGCTGCGCACGGTCAGGTCGCCGTCGGCCACGTCGGCCGCCGGTCCCAGCCTGGCCCAGCCGTCCCGGGCCGGACCGATGCGCAGCGCCTCCAGCGGGATCAGCGTCGGTGACGGCTCATTGGGCAGCACCTCGACGGCGGTGATCGATGGCACGCCCTCGACCAGTGCCTCCTGCACCAGGTTGCGCAGTGTCACCGATGACATCGAGCAGGCGTTGCAGGCTCCTTCCAGCCGCACGTATGCCGTACCGTCCTCGACGCGAACCAGGGTGACATCGCCTCCGTGGCTTTGCAGTTGGGGGCGCACGCCGACCAGCACCCGGTTGGCGTGGGTGACCGGGTCCGGCCGGATGATCTCGTGCAACGACAGCAGCAGGTGCACCACCGGGTCGTCCACCAACTCGAACAGCACCGCCCGCGCCCCGTCGTCCTCACGCATCCGGCGCACGATGGTCACCAGACCGGCGCGGTGCACCGCTTCCAGCGCGGACTTCAGCTCCTCGGCGACGGCGCGGGCTTTGGGGTCGAGGTCGGCCAGAGCCGCGACCGCGTCGTCGACCCGTTTGGCCAGTTCCTCCAGGCCGGGTTCGAACACGGTGGTCATCGTGTATCCCCGGTGCGCGACAGCGCGACCTGTCGGGCGATCTCGTCCAGCACGCCGCGCACGGCCCGCACGGAGTCGTCGTCCTGCTGTTCCTCGAACAGGAACCGGGCCTCATACAGCTTGGCCTTGGCCTGGTCGAAGATTCCCAGGTGAGCCAGCGCGTTGCCCTGGTTCGCCAACACCCTGGCCCGGCCCATCGGGTCGGTCTCCCGGCCCCGTGCGGCGAGCACGCCTTCGTAGAGTTCCACTGCCTCCATGAGGTTTTCGGCCTGGTGCTTCGACGGCGTGTAGACCAGGGAGTTGGCCAGATTCAGTTGAACGCTGGCCCACTGCTCGGGATACTGCTCGCGGGTGTAGACCTTCAGGGCGGAGCGCAGCGATTGTGCCGCCACACCGAGGCGCAGTTGTCCGGAGGCCTCCACCATCGGCATGGTGAGGTAGGCGGTCGCGAGGTTGGCGTGCGCAGAGGCCCACAGCAGCGGCGCCTCTTCCCGCAGCACCAACTGCAGCGTGGAGTGATAGTGCGGAATCGCCTGGGCGAGCAGGCCCGGATTGTCCTGGGCGCGTTCGTGAATGATCCCTGCGACGGTGAGGTGCAGCTCGGCGCGCGCGACACGCAGGCCCTCGGCGCCGTCGAGAAGCCGTAGCGCCCGCTCGAGATGCTGTTGGGCCGACGGGTCGCGGAGGTCGCGGCAGATCGATCCGGCCGCCGCGATCATCGTGCCCTCCAGACACCGCGACACCGTCGCGGCGGCCTCCGCGGCGCGCTCCAGCAGCGCCCGGGCCTTCAGCGGATTGTCCTCGGCCAGAGCCTGACTCGCCTGCGCGGACAGGGTGACGGCGGCCAGTTCACCGGTGGTCCCGTCGGCGTCGGGCGGGGTGTCCCGGTGACCGACGGTGAACAGCACCAGGTCGACCAGCACTCCGAACTCCCCCAGGTCAGCGCGCAACGTGTCGGTGTCGACGCCCTCGGGGCGCAGCACGAACCGGTTGTAGCGGGAGACAGGATCGTCGTCGGTGAGGTTTTCCAGTGCGGCGTCGACGTCGCCGGCATGCGCAAGCTCAAGCGCGCGAAGGTCTTCCGGCCACACCTCCGGCTCATTACCGTCCAGCAGCGCTGCTCGCACATCGTCGGCACCCGGCGGAACCAAGAGATAGCCCAGCGGCAGCGGGAAGGCGCCGAGCGGTTGCGGCCGGGTAGCGAGCGCTCCCCGGGCCAGTTCAGGCGCTGTGGTCATGACGTTCACCCATTGATCGGTCCTCGGATATTGCGCTCGGCGGCGCGCTTGATCAGGCTCGCCGAGATCTCGGCGCGCCGCTTGGTGTGGTGGGTCTCGATGCGCCGGCGAACCACTCCATCGGCGAACACCACGACGATTTCCACGGCCCACCGGCCGTGGTCCTCCACGACTACGGTCTGAACGTCCAGCGCCTCGTCGGCCGCGCTGTCGGCGCGCACCACCGTCGGCGGGCGCTCCGGCTCCTCCTGTTGCCCCCCCACGGTCGGACGCTCAGCCATCAGAATCACCCCGGCGGCTCCGGCGCGTCACGCAGTTCTTCACCCAAGGGAATCCGCAGCGACTTCTGTGCATCGTCCCAGAATGCACCAGTCACGCCGACCCTGCCTTCGATCACTTCGCGGATGAGCAGCGAGCGGTCGCCGGCGGGGTTGCGCTGTTTGAGCAGCAATCCGCCGCTGCGCGGGCCCCGCAGCGGGATCAACCAGAGATCACCGTCGCGGACCACGGCGACCACCGCGTCGGACGGAAACCGGCTGGCGGCCAGCGACGCGTCCAGACGCAGGTAGCCGTCGGCGGTGAACTCGACGGTGACGGAAGTGTCGGGTACCGGCCGCAGGTCGGCGAGATACTCGGCCTCGATCCGGTCGATGACGAGTTCCATTGCCGCCTCCACTGATTCGGACAGCTCGGCGCCGAGTTCCACGCCGGCGACCTCGATCAGGTAGACGGATATGTCCGTCGGACAGTCGTCGCCCAGCGCCCAGCGGGCGAAGGCGATGGCGTGATCCCACCGGAACGAGTGGGTGTGCAGGCCCTGCAGGGGCGGCAGGTCCGCCAGTTCTTCGCCGGGCACCTTGAAGACGGTGCCGGGCGCCGAGCCGGTGGCCGCGGCGTCGACGATCACCACTCGCCGGGCGCCGCGCATCTGGAATGCCACATCCATGCCCGCGGTGCCGCCGTCGACCAGCTTCGCCCCGTCCGGAACCCCGCGCTCCCACAAGTGCCGGACCAGCACCGGCCCGACGCCGTCGTCACCGCGCAGCAGGTTCCCGCAGCCGACCACCAGGACGTCATACCCGGGCGGGGCCAGGTCCTGGGTGTCGTCGGGGGCGCCTAGTCCGCAGTCGTAAGCAGTCAGGATCACACCATCCCGTTGATGACGAACTTGGACAGTTCTCGTCCAGTCTTGCCGTCGTAGGCGTGCACGGTGCACACCAGGCACGAGTCGAAGCTGCGCGCCACGTGACCGAGTTCCACCGGGTCCTCCGGGTCGACGATCGGCGAGCCCACCAGAGCGCTCTCGATCGGGCCGAGCACCTGCGAGCTGTCCCGCGGCCCGATGTTCCAGGCCGTCGGTGTCACCACCTGGTAGTTCTTGATCTTGTTGTCTTCCAGCACAATCCAGTCCGACAGCGCACCGCGGGCAGCCTCGGTGGAACCGAAACCCATGCCCTCGGCGTGCTCGACGGGCTTGGAGTAGAAGCTCTCCTTGAGGTTCAGCTGGTCCAGCCACTCACGGGTCCACTTGTAGTACTTCGGCCCTTCGTGCATGCGGGCGAGCTGGCGGACCATGACGCTGGGCCCGATCTTGTTGTACATGTCGACGAACAGCGGGTCGTTGTCCTGGTGCGCGGCGGCGTTGGGGCCGCCGGCGGCCATCCGGCGTGCCAGCGGGCCGGCCTCCAGAGGGAGGTTGCCCAGGTCGCCGACCGCGTAGCGGGGAGATTTGGCCCAGCTGTACTTGCCTTGCTTGCGGCCCTGTTCAGGGTCGATCGGGATGGTCTCGCCTTCGAACGGGTGCAGCGGCCGGCTGCCCTCGTAGAACGAGTGCGTGACGTCCTCGCGGACGTTGGCCTGGTCGAACTCGTGCCACTGACCTTTGGCGTACACGCCGGACCGGCCGATCAGCGCGGCGTTGCGCCCGGCGATGGTGGGGTTCTCATACAGCGAGGGGTCGAAGTAGGTGCCGGTGGAGATGTAGTTGCCCACGCCGGCGCCGTACTTGTCCAGGCCGACGTCCAGGCAGTAGCGGATGAAAAACCCGCAGTCGCTGTTGTACTGCGACTCGTTCTCGTCCACCCAGGCCAGCACGTCCTCCCAGGTCTTGTTCTCCAGCCAGCGGTCGATGCTGCAGCCCAGCCAGCGGCCCTCCAGCCAGTTGTCCTTCCAGTGCTCGAGAATCGAGATGGAGCGGGTGACGTCGGACAGCGTGGGCGCGCACATCACCCCGCCGGGCACCATGAAGCTGGAGTGCGGCCACTGGCCGCCGAAGATCGCATAAACTTCGACGGGCTTGTTCGAAAGCACGACGCCCGGTTGATAACTCGTGCCGACATAGGGAGCGAAGCGGCGCACCGCCTCGTCGTACAGCTTGGACTTGGCGTAGTTCTTGTTGGTCAGGTCGATGGCGAACAGCGCGTAGAAGTAACGCGGAATGGACTGCAGCGTTTCGCACGCCTGACAGATGTTGCGCACCAGGGTTGCGTTGGGCGGCATGTGCGTTCGCCATGCGGTGTCCAGCGCGTACGCAGATTTGTACAGGTGGCTGCCACCGCAGATGCCGCAGATGCGCGGACAGACGATGAGGCCGGCCTGCGGGTCCTTGCCCCGCAGAATGATTTCGAAGCCGCGGAACATCGCCGCCTCGGTCCAGGCCGAGGTGACGACACCGTCTTCGACGGTGACGCGGACGTCGAGGTCTCCCTCGACACGGCCCAGCGGGCTGACATACAGGTCGAGCGCGGTCATGAATCCTCCCAAATGATTTCGTGCACTACCAGGGCTGTTGGCGTGCTGGTCGTCAGACCACGAACATGTCTTCCTTGGACCATTGCGGGGCCGCGATCCGGGCGGCCGCGGCGTGTGCCATGTAGGTGAGGTGGTCCGAACCCTCGGGCACTTCCTTGGGGATCATGCCGCTGACCTTCTGGGTCTTGAACACGGTTCCCGGCGCCAGGTCGAAGTGCGGGAACTCCGGTTCGGTGCAGCCCAGGCAGGGCATGCCGGCCCGGGTCTTCGAGGACTGGCGGTTCCACAAGATGCGGTTGCACGGCGAGTGGGTCATCGGCCCGCGGCAGCCGAACTCGTAGAACAGGCAACCGGTGCGGGTGCCCTCGCCGAACGACATCGTGGACTGCTTGTACTCGAAGAATTGGACTCGGGTGCAACCGGTTTGGGTAAACGTCTTGAAGAACGTCTCGGGCCGGTGCAGTTCGTCGAGGGTGATGTCGCCGGCCCGGCCGGTGGCCAGCGCGACGATGATCTGAGTGATCCAGTCCGGGTGGGCGGGGCAACCCGGGATGTTGATCACCGGCAGGCCCATCTTGGACCGGAAGTCCGGGCCCAGGAACCCGCCCTTCTCCCGCTTGTGGAACTGCAGGCCCGTGGACGCCGACGGGTTGGGTTCCATGGCCGGGATGCCGCCGAAGCAGGCGCAGTCACCGATGGCCACCACGATCTGGGCCGCGGCGGCCAGGTCGGTGACCCAGTCCTTCATCGCGCGGTCGGCGAACATGTCCATCCGGCCGGTGCCGTTGGGCGCCTCGATGACGGTGCCCTCGAACACGAAGATGTCCAGCGGACGTTCGCCTTTGGCGCAGTCCCAGAACACCTTCTGAGCGTTCTTCCCGAGTTCGAGGCCCAGCGACGGGTGCCATAACAGATCGAGCCCGAAATCGACGATCAGATCGACGACATTGGGCTCTTCGGCATTGAGGAATGACATGGTATTGCCACTACACGCGCCGCCCTGAAACCATAAAACGGAAGCCATAGGAACTCCTCTCGAATTGCGGCCGAGGGCGCGACCACGTTGATATTGGGCTGGAAAGTATTTTTTTATTTAGGCAATTGCCGGCCGAATGCCCGGGCTACCTGAATCAGGAATCCCAGGCCCCGGTTGATGTCTTTGTCCTTGCTGACCCGCCACAGCCCGAACAGGCCCTTGGGGCCGCCCGGGTATGCGGCCGCCGCCGCCTTGCCTTCGACGAGCGCCTCCCCCAACTCGGCGAGGACATCGGCGGCCTGCGGGTCGACCAGCGGTGAATTGAGGATCTTGTTCAGCGTGGGCGCAGCGGCCACCAGCGCCGACGCCAGCGAGGCCAGAGTCGCCGCCAGCGCCTGCACGTCCACCGACCCCAACTCGGCCTTGACCTGGTCGAAGCCCGGCACGGTCAACGAGGCACCCCGGATCTCCCCGACGGCCGAGGCCACCGACTCGCTGATCTGGTCACCGCGTCGCACGAACCCGTCGAGGCCGGTCACCAGGATCGCCAACAGGTCGGCGTGGTCCAGCAGGCTGTTGAGCGACGCGGCGATCGCGGGGTCGTCAAGCCGGTCGCGCAGCTGGTCGCCCGGCGACAAGGCGACAACCTGACCGTTTGCCGACATGGGAACCTCCTAAGCGAATCGAGAGGGCTGCGTCCCGATTCGACAGGGACTGTGGCCTCGATCACAAACTAGCCGCCGCTTCGGACTG
Source organism: Mycobacterium sp. Z3061 (assembly GCF_031583025.1). Classification (NCBI taxonomy): domain Bacteria; kingdom Bacillati; phylum Actinomycetota; class Actinomycetes; order Mycobacteriales; family Mycobacteriaceae; genus Mycobacterium; species Mycobacterium pumcae. The sequence continues at coordinate 4,341,450 of NZ_CP134062.1, forward strand.
TGCCTATCGCTTTCGCGCAGCAGCTGTCAGGATTGCGAACAGTTAAGCGCGTTGGCGCGCGCTGGCCGACCGAGAGGCTTGCATGATCGCCACCGATTCTTTAGTGAACGCCTCACGTTCACGGTGGCCACTGCCAGGGGATTTACCTGCCGGTTACCGGGGTTCGAAGCGATGTCGCGGCTGACCCGACTCGGGTACATCGACGTCCGCCGGACCGCTCATCCGGTGCGCCGCAAGGTGCGCTCGCGCGGTGTCCCGCCGGCCTTGGCGGACAACGAGATCTTCTATACGGAAAACCCGACCGAGGCCGTGCGGCTGATGGCCAAGGCGTTGGCCCCGCTGTCTTTGCATGTGGGTCCCGAGGACGTCGAGGGGTTTGCTGCGACGATGCACGGCGTGCGGCTACGCAACGTCAGCATGCTGTACCTCGACGTCCATGTGGCCGCGACCGTCGACATCCCGGCGTTGGGTCAGTACTTCGGCGTGCACATGCCGATGAACGGCCGCGCCCTGGTCGACCATCGTGGGCACAGCTTCGAGTCCAACACCATCCGGGCGCTGGTGACCAGTCCCGGCGAGGCCCTGCGCATCCAGTTCGACCACGACTCGCCCCAGCTGCTGATCCGGATCGAGCAGCGCGCGATGGCCGCGCACCTGACCCGGCTGCTGGGCCGCAGTCTGACCAAGCCGCTGGAGTTCGACCCGGAGTTCGACCTGGCGAGCGAAGCCGCGATGCGCTGGCACACGGTGGTGCAACTGATCCACAGCGAGGTGTTCCACCCGGGTTCGCTGATCCAGCGCGGACAGGGCATCGGCGCGATCGAGGAGCTGGTGATGAGCACGCTGCTGCAGTTGCAGCCGTCCAACTACTACGAGGAGTTCCTGCAGCCGGTGCAGCCCGATCCGCGCCGGGCGGTGGTGCACGACGCGATGAACTACATCGACGACCACCTGGCCGAGCGCATCACCATGGACGACCTCGCCAAGGCGGTGCACATGAGCGTCCGGTCGATTCAGCAGGGATTCCGCGAGGAGCTGAACATGACGCCGATGACCTACGTCCGGGAGCGCCGACTGGAGCGGGTTCACGAGGAGCTGATGGACGCCATGCCGTCGGACGGCGTGACGGTGACCGCGGTCGCGGAGCGCTGGGGGTTCAACCACCTGGGCAGTTTCGCCGTGGAGTACCGCAAGCGGTGGGGTGAGGCGCCGTCGGAGACGCTGCGACGCTAGCTGTACTGCCCCATGCGCCGCCAGATTGACACCACGCATACCCGCCGCGGCGTGTCGTGTGCGTGGAGTCAGTGTCGCGCGGCAAGGGCCGGGGCCGTGGCCGTGGCAAGGCCCGGGGGTGAGCCAGCCTATGACGCCCGCCGCACCGCGCTGACCTGCCGCCAGCCCAGTTCGGGGTGCGACACCAGATGCTGAATCAGCAGCTCGGTGGCCATCGGCGGGGTCGACTGGCTGACCACATGCCAGGGCCGCTTGATCGGCGTGCCCGGCACCGGCAACTCGACGAGCGCGCCGGAGTCCAGCTCGCGCTGCACCGCCTGCCGCGACACGAGGGTCACGCCCAGGCCGGCGACCGCCGCCGACACCACCGCGCCGTGCGATCCCAGCACCAGCTGCGGCGGTGCGACGTCGAGGTCTTCCAGCAACGTCATCAGCGTCGAGCGGGTGCCCGACCCCTGCTCGCGCAGCAACCAGGTGGCCGCCGCCGGGACGAACCCGTCGGCAACCGACGGACAGCCGACCACGATCAGCGTGTTGGGGCTGATGGCGCGCACCCGCACCTTCTTGCGCAGATCCTCGGGTGGGCGTCCGGCAAACACCAGGTCCACTTCGTGCCGGGACAGCATCGGCCACAGCGCGCTGCGCGCGGCCACCTCGACGTGCAGCACCACCCCGGGGTGTTCGGCGCGGAACGACGCCAGCGCGGCCGGGATCAGCAGCTCCCCGGCCGACGTGACCGCGGCCAGCCGGATCGATCCGTTCTCCGGATCCGCCTCGCCGCGGGCGGCAAGGATTGCCTCGTCGTGCAAGCCAAGGATGCGGCGGGCGTACTCCACATAGCGCAAGCCCGCGGGCGTCAACCGCACACCCCGCCCGTGGCGGTCGACCAGCGTGATTCCTATGTCCTGACTCAGCGCGCGTATTGCCGATGAGATCGACGACTCGGTGACCACCAGGCGTTCCGCGGCCCCGCGTACCGAGCCGGTATCGGCCACTTCGACGAGGGCCCGCAAACGTGCGTTGGTGGTCATGCGCTCTCCCGTGTCTCGAACACCCGGCTGGCCAACAGGTCTACCGCCTCGATCGTGGTCAGCTCGGCCAAGCCGACCGGCGTGTCCGCATCGGCCAGCAATCGGCGCGCGTGCCGCAGCCGCGCTCGTTCCAGCGCGTTGCGCACGCTGCGCGCGTTGGCGAACCACGGCTGGTCCCGGCGGCGGTGCAGATACTGGTGCAGCACCGCCCGGGCCTCATCGGAAAACCGGTACCCCAGCCCGTCGACCATCAGCCCGGCGATGTCCTCGAGTTCGCCGACGGTGTAGTCCGGGAAGGTGATGTGGTGGGCGATGCGGCTCTGCATGCCGGGGTTGGCGGAGAAGAACTGGTCCATCTTGTCGGCGTAGCCGGCCAGGATCACCACCAGGTCGTCGCGGTTGTTCTCCATCACCTGCAGCAGGATCTCGATGGCTTCGCCGCCGTAGTCCCGCTCGTTCTCGACCTTGTAGAGGTAGTACGCCTCGTCGATGAACAGCACCCCGCCCATCGCCCGCTTGATGACGTCCTTGGTCTTCGGCGCGGTATGGCCCACGTATTCGCCGACCAGGTCGTCGCGAGTGACGCTCACGAGATGCCCGCGGCGCAGGTAACCGAGCCGGTGCAGCAGGTCGGCCATCCGCATCGCAACCGTCGTCTTGCCGGTGCCCGGGTTGCCGGTGAAGCACATGTGCAGCGTGGGCTGGGCCGCCTGGACACCGAACCGCTCCCGCATCCGGTCGACCAGCAACAGGGCCGCGATCTCGGCGATGCGGGTCTTCACCGGCTCGAGGCCGACCAGCTCGCGGTCCAGCCCGGACAGCACCTCGTCCACCCCGGAGCTGGCCCGGGCCGCCGCCAGGTCGACGACGGCATCCGGGTCCAGGATCTCCGGCTCGGGTTCGGGGTCCGGTTCGACGGGCGCCGGCCGGTAGCCGAACGCGGTCATGACGACTCGTACCTCTGCCCGCTTGGTCGCTCGGTGGCGTAGGCGAACGTGCTGTAGCCGATCTGGCGGTTGGCCCGCTCGGCACGGTCCAGCCGGAATCCGGGCTCGTCGGCCGGCCGGTTGACGATGAACGACAGTGCCGTTGTCTGCCGGCCCAAGCTCGCGTCATAGGCGTTGAGGCGGATGTAGCTGTTCGGGTTGGCCGCCCGGCAGGCGTTGACCTCGAGCAGCACGCCTGCGGCGTCCTTGAGGTCGAACATCGGCAGGCCCCACATCTCCCAGTAGATGTTGCGCGGGTGCGGGTCGTCGGTGAACTCCACCGACAGCGGCCACTCGTGGTCGAGCGCGTAGTTGATCTGGGCGGTGATCTCCTCGTCGGTGAAGTCGGGCAGATACGAGAAGGTGCCCTGGGTGATTCGCATGGCTGAGCTCCTTTAGACCCGGGTCGGTGTCGCGACGACGTCGGGGGTGTCGGTGGATTCGTAGTTGAAGGTGATGTCGCCCCAGGTGGCCAGTGCGGTGTCCAGCGCGCGGTTGCGCGAGGCGGCCTTCTTCAGGATCTCGGGGCCTTCTTGGTAGTAGTCGCGGCCCTCGTTGCGGGCTTTGATCATGGCTTCCAGCGCGACCCGGTTGGCCTCGGCGCCGGCGGCGATGCCCATCGGGTGGCCGATCGTGCCGCCGCCGAACTGCAGCACCACATCCTCGCCCAGGTAGTGGATCAGCTGGTGCATCTGACCTGCGTGGATACCGCCCGAGGCGACCGGCATGACGCCGGGCATCGATGCCCACTCCTGGTCGAAGTACAGGCCCTTGACCGGGTCGGCCTTGACGCTGTCCAACCGCAGGGTGTCGTAGAAGCCGGCGGTGGTGTTGGGGTCGCCTTCGAGTTTGCCGACGACGGTGCCGGCGTGGATGTGGTCGACGCCTGCCAGCCGCATCCACTTGGAGATGACCCGGAAGCTGACACCATGGGTCTTCTGGCGGGTGTAGGTGCCGTGCCCAGCGCGGTGCAGGTGCAGGATGACGCCGTTGTCGCGGGCCCACTTGGCCATCGACTGGATCGCGGTGTAGCCGATGGTCAGGTCGATCATCACGATCACCGAGCCCAGTTCGGCGGCGAAGTTTGCCCGCTCGTACATCTCCTCCATGGTCCCGGCGGTGATGTTGAGGTAGTGGCCCTTGATCTCGCCGGTCGCGGCCTGCGCCCGGTTGACGGCCTCCATGCAGAACAGGAAGCGGTCGCGCCAGCGCATGAACGGCTGGGAGTTGATGTTCTCGTCGTCCTTGGTGAAGTCCAGACCGCCGCGCAGGGCTTCGTAGACCACTCGGCCGTAGTTGCGCGCGGAGAGTCCCAGCTTCGGCTTGGTGGTGGCGCCCAGCAGCGGCCGCCCGAACTTACCGAGGTGCTCGCGTTCCATCACGATCCCGTGCGCGGGCCCCTGGAAGGTCTTGACGTAGTGGGTCGGGATCCGCATGTCCTCCAAACGCAGCGCCTTGAGCGGCTTGAACCCGAACACGTTGCCGATGATCGAGCTGGTCAGGTTGGCGATCGACCCCTCCTCGAACAGGTCGAGGTCGTAGGCGATCCAGGCGATCCACTGCCCGGGCGTGTTCGGCACCGCGTCGACGCGGTAGCACTTGGCCTGATAGTGCTCGAACGTGGTGAGCCGGTCGGTCCACACCACCGTCCAGGTCGCGGTGCTCGATTCACCGGCGACGGCAGCGCCGGCCTCCTCGGGCGGCACCCCCTCCTGCGGTGTGATCCGGAAGGCGCACAACACGTCGGTGTCCTTCGGCACGTAGTCCGGTTGCCAGTAGCCCATTTCTGCATACGGGATGACTCCCGCGTTCCATCTCTCTGTCATGGCTCGAATCGTGGCATCGTGATACTGAAGTTGTCTATCGAGAATAGGCCATCAATTCTGAAGTAAATAGTTAAGTCTGCCTGCCACCCCCTCCGGTTCCACCATTCGGGTGAGGACCAGGTGTCGGGGGTTTTTCTACGGTGTGCGCCATGAACACATGCAGGAAGATCGCCCAGGCCATGACCGCGCCCGGCAAAGGAATTCTGGCCGCCGACGAGAGCATCGCGACGATGTCCAGCCGACTGGAGCAGGCCGGCGTCACCGCCACCGCGGATAGTCGACGCATCTACCGCGAGATCCTGACCAGCACGCCGGGGCTGGCCGACGGAGTCTCCGGAATCATCTTCTGCGAGGAGACCCTCGCCCAGGTGTTCAGCGACGGGCGGCCGTTCGCTCAGGCGGTCCGCGACCTCGGCATGCTTCCCGGCATCAAGGTCGACACCGGCGCCAAGCCGTGCCCGGGCCTCCCCGGCGAAACGGTGACCGAAGGGTTGGACGGCCTGCCGGCCCGGCTCGCCCGCTACGCGGCGATGGGAACGGCGTTCGCCAAGTGGCGCGCGGTGTTCACCATCAGCGACAACACCCCGAGCTGGGGCGCGATCGCGTGCAACGCCAACGCACTGGCCCGCTACGCCGCCGCCTGCCAAGAGGCCGGCATCGTGCCGATCGTCGAACCCGAGGTGCTGATGACCGGCGATCACAGCATCCAGCGCTGCGCCGAGGTGACCGCCAGCGTGCACGCCGCCGTCCGCCAGCAACTCGGCCTGCTGCGGGTGGACCTGGCCGGCATCGTGCTCAAACCCAACATGGTGATCGAGGGCGAGGGCCACCCGGTCCAGGCGACCGCGGAACAGGTGGCCGAGGCGACGGTGTCGGTGCTGCGCGCCTGGCCGGGCGACCTGGCCGGCGTCGCTTTCCTGTCCGGAGGCCAGTCCCCGGAGCGCGCCACGGCAAACCTCACCGCGCTGCAGGCCCACCAGACGCCATGGCCGCTGACGTTCTCGTTCGGCCGGGCGTTGGTGTCGCCGGCATTGATGGCGTGGCGCGGCGACGAGCTGAAGATCGGTGCCGCGCAGGATGCGTTGTCCAGTCACGTGAACGCCAATGCCGCGGCGCTGCGGCTGCGCGGTGAGCTTCAGCCGGCCTGAGCCGGCAGGGGCACGGTCACCGTGACCGTGGTCCCCGATCCCGGGGTGGACCGGACCGCCAGCCGACCGCCGACCAGCTCCGCGCGCTCTGTCATCGACAGCATCCCGTAACTGGTCGGCGCCCGGCCTGGAGACGGCGTGAAACCCACGCCGTCGTCGGAGACCTGCAGCCGGGCCTCGCCGTCGGAGACCGCGAAACGGACGATGGCCGTCATCGCCTTGGAGTGTTTGACCACGTTCTGCAGGCACTCCTGGGCGATGCGGTACAGCGCCACCTCGACATGTTCGGAGAGCCGCTCGTCGGCCAACTCGAGATCGAGGTCGACCTCGGGGATGGTCGACGCCAGGCTGGCCAGGCCGCCGGCCAGGCCCAGGTCGTCGAGGACCGGCGGGCGCAGGCCGCCGATCGCCGATCGGGCTTCGGCCAGCGTGAGGTCGACCAGGTCGCGGGCCTTCTCCAGCTGCTCGGTGGCTTCGGCGGAGTCGTCGATCTCGACGGCACGGGCGGCGGCGTCGAGCCGGTAACTGAGGCTGACCAGCCGCTGGCTGATGCCGTCGTGGATGTCGCCGGCCAGTCGCCTGCGCTCGGATTCCTGAGCGGCGATCACCTGTTCGGCGAAGTTTCCGTGCACCCGTTCCTTGGCCGCCAGCTGCCGGTGCACCCGGGCCTGGTCGAGGGCGCCGGCGGTCAGCCGGCCGATGGCCAGCAGCAATTGGATGTCGCGTTCGGTGAACTCGCGCCGGGCCACGGTGTGCACGTTGAGGACGCCGACGAGCCGGCCCAGGCCGGTCTCCATCGGCACCGACGCCATCGAGGTGAAATCCGAGCCGCGCAGCGCCGCGATCGGCACATATCGCGGGTCCTCGTCCTTGCCGCTGGTGATGACGACGGGCTCGCGGTGCTGGGCCACCCAGCCGGAGACCCCCTCGCCCAGCCGCAGCTGGACTTGTCCGATGTACTCGTCGAACGGCGGCGTGGCACCGGCCAGCGTCAGCGAACCGCCGGAGTCGTCGAGCACGTGCACGAAGCACACGTCGGACGCGGTGGCGGTGGTGATCAGCCGGGCGACAGCCGCGGCCACCGGTTCCACCGCCGGCCCGCTGCCGGTAGCGGCCACGATGTCAAGGAGCAGCGCCACCTCGCGGTCGGCGTCCACCAGGCCGCGCACGTTCACTGGTAGATCCCCTCGCGCAGGGCCACCGCAACCGCGGCGGTGCGGTCGTTGACGCCGAGCTTGCGGTAGATGGAACGCAGGTGACTCTTGACCGTCTCGTCGCCGATGACGAGTTTGCCGGCGATGCCGCGATTGGACAGCCCGGCGACCACGAACGACAGAATCTCACTCTCGCGCTGACTGAGGCCCTGACGCGCTCCCGGCCAGAATTCGTCGCGCTGCAGACGTGCGGCGGTGTCAGCGGCGCGGGCGGCCAGGCCGGCGTCGATGGCCGTCGAACCGCCCTGCACATACTCGAGCTGACGCACCAGTTCGTCGCTGCTGATGCCCTTCAGCAGATAACCGGATGCCCCCACCCGCAGCGCCTGAAAGAGGTACTGCTCGTCCTCGTAGACCGACAGCAGGATCACCTTGGACGCTGGGTTGCGCTCCCGGATGGTGCGGCACAGGTCGAGCCCGCTGGCGCCCTGCATGCGCACATCGCACAGCACGATGTCGGGCCGCAGGCTGTCGATGACCCCGATCGCGTTCTCGGCGCCGACCGCCTCCCCTACTACCCGTACCCGGTTCTTGAAAGACGCGAGCATGGCTTTGAGACCTTCGATCACCATTTCGTGGTCATCGACCAATACGACGCGAACGGGTGTCGCGGTTACCACCGTCATGCATTAACGATAAAGGCAACAGCAACCTTTTATTCCGCCGACTGTGAATTTCACGACGCGACACGCCGAGGCGCCGTCGTGCATTCCACAGTCGTCGCCGCGGTACCCCCCGATTACCCCCACGATGGGGATCTCTTTACCACCGAGCCGTCTTAGGTTGACCACTGAAGGGAGGTGTGAGGTGACGAACCCAGTCTTGGTCGCGTCGGTGTTACCGGCCGACTTCGCCGAGCTCGGCCGCGACGTCGCTGAGATCGAGCACGCCGGCGTCGACCGTATTCAGTGGGACGTCATGGACGGCCGGTTCGTTCCGAATCTGACGTTTGGCCCCGACGTGATCGCCGCCTGCCGCGACTTGGTGACGATCGGGTTCGAGGCGCACCTGATGGTCGAGGACCCCGACCCGATGCTGCCGCGTTGGGTGGAGGCGGGCTGCGGGATCGTCATCGTGCATGCCGAGGCGTGCCGACACCTGCACCGCACCCTGTCGGCCATCCGCGACCTCGGCGCACGCGCCGGCGTGGCGCTCAATCCGGCCACTCCGCTGGCCGCGGTCGTCGACGTCCTTGACATCACCGACCTGCTGCTGATCATGACCGTCAATCCAGGGTTCGGCGGGCAACGGTATCTGGCCAGCATGGAACCCAAGATCGCGGCCGCCCGAGCCGAAATCGACAGTCGAGGAATGGATATCGAACTCGAAGTCGACGGCGGCATCGGACCGTCAACGATCGGCCGTGTCGCGGCCGCCGGCGCCGACGTGTTCTGCGCCGGGTCCGCATTGTTCGCCGGCCCTATGACTGAGCGCGCCGAGGCGCTCCGCTCCGCCGCTTGTGAAACCAATGGAAGACTGGTGACCCAATGACCATCGCGCCGCTCGCCAACGAATCATCCACCCGCACAGATGAATTGGACCACCTTGCGATAAATACGCTGCGGTTCCTGGCCGCCGACGGCGTGCAGGCCGCGAACAGCGGGCACCCGGGGTTGCCGCTGGGCACCAGCGCCATCGCCTGGACGCTGTGGTCGCGGCATCTGCGCCACGACCCCGCCGACCCGCGCTGGCCCGACCGGGACCGGTTCGTGCTCTCCGCCGGCCACGGCTCCATGCTGTTGTACGCCCTGCTGCATGTCTTCGGATACGACCTACCGGTCAGCCAGCTGCGCAGGTTCCGTCAGCTCGGCTCGGCAACACCCGGTCATCCCGAATACGGCCACACGCCCGGCGTCGAAACCACGACAGGACCTCTGGGACAGGGCATTGCGAACGCGGTCGGCATGGCGCTGGCCGAACGGATGCTGGCCGCCCGCTGCAACACCGACGACCACACCGTGGTCGGCCACCGCACCTGGGTGCTGGCCGGCGACGGCGACCTGATGGAGGGCATCAGCCACGAGGCCGCCTCGCTGGCCGGCCGGTTGCGGCTGGGCAAGCTGATCGCCATCTTCGACGACAACGACATCACCATCGACGGACCGGCGTCGCAGAGTTGCGCCGACGACGTCGAGGGCCGGTTCGCGGCGTACGGCTGGCGGGTGCTCAGTGTTGCCGACGGCAACGACGTGCCTGCCCTCGACCGGGCGTTCACCGAAGCGACCGACGGTGACGGACGCCCGACGTTCATCCGGGTTCGCACCACCATCGGCTTCGGCGCTCCCGGAATCGAGGGAACGCCGAAAGCCCATGGCAGCCCGCTGGGTTCGGCTGTGCTCCAGGCGATGCGCGCCCGCCTGGACTGGCCCGACGAGCAGTTCCACGTGCCGCTCGCGGTGGGTGCGGCCGCGGCGGTCGTCGCCGCGCGCGGGGCCGCGGCGCACGCACAGTGGGCGCAGACGCACGCGGCGTGGCAGGTCGACCACCCGCAGCTGTCCACCGATTTCCCGTTGGACTGCATCCCGGTTGCCGACGACCTGTCGGTGCTGACACCGCTGGCCGACGGGGCCGCCGCGGGCGGAAAGTCGGCCACCCGCAAGGCCTCCGGCACGGCGCTGAACGCGCTGGCGGCGGTCTACCCGGGTCTGGTCGGCGGGTCGGCGGACCTGGCCGCCTCGACCAACACCGCCATCCCCGGCGGGGACGTCGCACCGGATGACTTCAGCGGTCGCACAATCCATTTCGGAATCCGCGAGCATGCCATGGCGGCGGTGATGAACGGTATCGCCCTGCACGGTGGGCTGCGGCCGTTCGGGAGCACCTTCCTGGTGTTCGCCGACTATCTGCGGCCGGCCCTGCGGCTGTCGGCGTTGATGAAGCTACCGGTGGTGTACGTGTTCACCCACGACTCGGTGCATGTCGGTGAGGACGGTCCCACGCATCAGCCCATCGAGCAACTGGAGTCGTTGCGGCTCATCCCGGGACTGACCGTGCTGCGACCGGCCGATGCCGCCGAGACCGCACTGGCGTGGCAGATCGCCGCCGACAACACCGACGGCCCAACGGTTCTGGTGCTGAGCCGTCAGGACCTGCCGGAGCTCGGCGGCGCCGGCCTCGACGACGTCCGCCAGTACGGCATGCGGGTGGTGCGGCCGGTCGCCGACACCCCGCACGTGATGCTGGCGGCCAGCGGGTCCGAGGTCGCGCTGGCGATGCAGGCCGCAGAGCTGTTGGGCGAGCGCGGGATAGCGGCGATCGTGGTGTCGGTGATGTGGCGGGAGCGGATTGCGGCGTTGCCGGATCTGCCGGTGGTGTGGATCGAGGCCGGGGTCGGCATCGGTTGGCGGGCGCTGGCCAGACCTTGTGACACCGTGATCGGCATCGAGTGCTTCGGCGCGAGCGGACCGGGGCCGGAGGTGGCCGCGCATCTGGGCCTGACCGCGTCCGCGGTCGCCGAAGCGGCACTGCACTCCATCGCGCGCGCATCCGGGTGAGCAATCGTGCTGCAAGCGGTCATCTTCGACGTCGACGGAACGCTGGCCGACACCGAGCGCAACGGTCATCGGCTGGCGTTCAACGACGCGTTCGCCAAGCACGGACTGGACATCGTCTGGACGCCCGAGACCTACGGTCGGCTGCTGGCGATCGCCGGTGGGCGCCGCCGCATCACGCATGATCTGCGACAGCGGGGATTCGGCACCCGCGCCGGCCGGTTGGCCGAGGACGTGCACCGGACCAAGACGGCGCTGTTCACGATGCGCGTCCTCAACGGCGCGATCTGCGCCCGTCCCGGACTGTCGAAGCTGATCGTCGACCTGCACCGGTCCGGTGTCCGGGTGGCCATCGCGACGACCGGGCGCCGCCGCTGGGTAGAGCCACTGGTCCGGCACGTCGTCGGGGACGGTGTCGCCGAGGTGATCGTCACCGGCGACGACGTCGAACGGCTCAAGCCCGACCCGGAGGCGTACCTGGCGGCGCTGGCCCGGCTGGCGTTGCGGCCCGAAGATGTACTGGCGGTCGAGGATTCGGCTATCGGCCTGCGGGCGGCGCATTCGGCCGGGCTGGCCACGCTGGTGGTCACCAACGGGTATACCGTCGGCCAGGACTTCACCGGCGCGGCGGCGGTGCGACCGGGGTTCGACCGGCCCGCGCAACTGTTTGCCGATGGTTGCCGCGACGTGCACGACCGGTGGTGGGCAGCGCGCTCCTAGTCGCGCCCGATCTATGGCGCTGTCGCTATCTGGATCGCCAGCGCCTCATTTTCCGGACACACCGCCTCAAAAAAGTTGATATCACCGGCGCTATCAGCTTCCGCGGCTTGTGCCACCGACCTGGCGCTACCGCTGCGACGGCCCAGGCGCGGTCCGGGTGCTCAGCAGATCCGCGGAAGCTGTTCGCCCAGTTGACGTTCGATCACCTGGGTGGTGCCGAACGGCGTCTTGCCCACCACCATGCCCGGGTGCTCGGCGACTACGCGACCGATGATCGCCGCGTCGGCGCCCTCCGGTCGGGCCCGCATCGCGTCCAACACGGCCTCGCTGTGCGACGGGTCGACGAACGCCACCATCTTGCCCTCGTTGGCCACTTGCAGCGGGTCCAGTCCCAGGAATGAACAGGCCGACGACACCGTCTCCGGCACCGGGATCACAGCCAGATCCAGCTCGACTCCCACCGAGGCGGCGCGCGCGATCTCGACGACCGACGCCACCAGCCCGCCCCGGGTCGGATCGCGCAGCGTATGCACGGCGGCTCCCCCGGCCGCCAGCATGGCCGCGACCAGATGGTGCAGCGGCGCGCTGTCCGTGGTCACCACGGTGCCGAAGTCGATGCCTTCGCGGACGCTCATGATGGCCACGCCGTGCTCACCGAGGTTGCCCGACACGATGATGTGGTCACCGGGGCGGGCCCGTTCCGGTCCGATGTGCACCCCCGGCGGGACCACTCCGACTCCTGCCGTGTTGACGAAAAGCCCGTCTGCACTGCCCCTTGCAACCACCTTGGTGTCACCGGTGACGATGCCGACGCCGGCACTCGCGGCCGCCTTGCCCATGGTTTCGGCGACGGCACCGAGCACGTCGAGTTCCAGCCCCTCCTCCAGGATGAATCCGGCCGTCAGACCGACGGGTTGTGCTCCGCTGCAGGCCAGGTCGTTGATGGTTCCGTTGACGGCCAAGTCTCCGATGTTGCCGCCGGGGAAGAAAAGCGGTTGCACCACATAGGAATCCGTGGTCAGTGCGATACGCCCGCCGGCGACGTCGAGCAGCGCCGAGTCACGCGCGACACCGGCTGCCCCACCGAACGCCGGCAGGAAGAGGTTTTCGATCAGCTCCTCGGACAGCACCCCGCCGCCACCGTGGCCCAGCACGATGCGTTTGGTCTCGCGCAACGGCAACGGGCACACCCAGTCCGCGGGATCGATCGCGACGGGCGGCTCAGGCATGCGCGGACGCTTCCAGCCGCCGGAACTGGTAGTAGGCCGCGCAGGCGCCTTCGCTGGACACCATGGTCGCGCCCAGCGGTGTGCGCGGTGTGCAGGATTTGCCGAACGCCGGGCACTCGTTCGGCTTCAGCAGTCCCTGCAGCACTTCCCCGCTGTGGCATTCCGCAGACTCGGACACCCGCAGGTGTCCCACGCCGAACTTCAGCTCCGCGTCGAACTGCGCGTAGCGGGGTGACAGGGTCCACCCTGACTTGGGAATCATGCCGATCCCCCGCCACTGCCGGTCGGTCACCACGAAGACCTCGGAAAGGGTTTGTTGGGCAACGGTATTGCCCACGGCGGTCACCGCTCGCGGGTAGGCATTGCGCAACTCCGGCGTTCCGGCCTCGAGCAGATCCACCGCCTGGCGCACGCCCTCGAGCAGGTCGAGCGGTTCGAAACCGGTGACCACGATCGGGACGCCGAATTCCTCGACCAGCGGCCCGTATTCACCGGTGCCCATCACCGTGCAGACGTGCCCGGCCGCCAGGAAACCCTCGACCCGGTTGGTCGGCGAACTCAGGATTGCCGTCATGGCCGGCGGCACCAGCACATGCGAGACCAGCATCGAGAAGTTGGCCAGCCCGAGGCGCTGCGCGTGCACCACGGCCATCGCGTTGGCCGGTGCGGTGGTCTCGAAGCCGACTCCGAAGAACACCACCTCTTTGTCGGGGTTGTCCGCCGCGACCCGGGTCGCATCCAGGGGCGAGTAGACGATGCGGACGTCACCGCCGCGGGCCCGGACACCGAACAGGTCCTGGCGACTCCCGGGCACCCGCAGCATGTCGCCGAAGGAACAGAAGATGACGTCGTCGCGCGCCGCGATCTCCAGGGCCCGGTCGATCATCTCCAGCGGCGTCACACAGACCGGGCAACCGGGTCCGTGGATGAATTCCACCGCACCGTCCAGTAACTGGTCGATCCCGTTGCGGATGATCGAATGCGTCTGTCCGCCACAGACTTCCATGATGGTCCAGGTCTTAGTTGCGCGCTTCTTGATGTGGTCCACCAGCGTGCGGGCAGCGACCGGATCGCGGAACTCGTCGAGGTACTTCATGCCGGCTCCCTCCTGACCTGTCCCTGGTCGCCGGACAACTCCTCGTCCAGAACGCCGAGTTCTTCGAACATCCGCAGGGTCTCCTGCGCCGAAGCCTCGTCGAGGCGGGTGATCGCGAATCCGGCGTGCACGATCGTGTATTCGCCGACCTGCATGTCCGGCAGGTACGCCAGGCACACGGTCTTGGTGGTACCACCGAAGTCGACGGTGCACATCCGCGTGCCCGCCTCCTCCCAGGTGTCGACTACCTTGCCGGGAATTCCGAGACACATACGCTGGTCCCCCTTTCTTGTTGCTGCGCCGCAATGACGGCCTGACCCAACGCCAGACCGCCGTCGTTGCACGGCAGCACAGCATGTGTCAGCACTTCAAACCCCAAGCCGGCCAACTCATCACGCAGCCCCTCGCGCAACAGCCGGTTGACGAAGACACCACCGGTCAGCCCGACGGTCCCCGCCGCCGACTGGGTTACCACCTGCACCGTCGCCGCTATCACCGCGTCGTGGAAACCCGCGGCCAGATCGGCCGCCGGAGTGCCATTGCGTAACCCGCGCACCAACGCCGCCACCAGTGGCACCGGATCCAAAACGCCTGCGGTGAGACCGAATTCCAGCGGCACGGCATGACCGCGACGGGCCAGGTGCTCGAGTTCGACGGCCGCCTGCCCTTCGTACGTCACATCCTGGCAGACGCCGAGCAGGCTGGCCACCGCGTCGAACAAGCGACCCATGCTGCTGGTCTGCACACACCCGATGCCCCGCGGTATCTGCTGGGCCAGCACATGGCGTTCGTTATCGCTCATATGGTCGACCGCGGGAATCCCCGGTGCCCATTCGATTCCGGCCCGATGCAGCAGATCGAGTGCGATCCGGCCGGGCCGGCGCACCGCCCCGTCGCCACCCGGCAGCGCGAAGGGCGCGAGGTGTCCCATCCGGGTGAACGACGCCGGGTCGGTGACCATCAGGAATTCACCACCCCAGATGGATCCGTCGGTGCCGTAGCCGGTGCCGTCGAAGGCGACCGCGAGCATCGGCGTGCCGAGCCGTCCGTGCTCGGCGAGCAACGACACGGCGTGGGCGTGGTGATGCTGGATCTGAACCACCGGCCGCCCCTGGCGGCGCGCCCAGTGGGTGGTCGCGTAAGCCGGATGCAGGTCACAGGCGACCAGACCCGGACGACTGTCGGTCATGAACGCCAGATGGTCCAGTGCGGATTCGAAACAGGACTGGGTGCGTCGGTCGGCCATGTCACCCAGGTGCGACGACATGTGCGCATGGCCGTCGGGAGACATCAGGCAGAACGTGGTCTTGAGGTCGCCGCCGGTGGCCAGAATCGGCGCGCGCGTCGTCGTAACAGGCACCGAGACCGGCAGCGGCGCGTAACCGCGGGAACGCCGGATCGGAACCACGCTGCCGTCGCCGTCCAGGGCGAGCACCGAGTCCTCGCAGGGGACGTGGATGGGACGGTCGTGCGTGAGCACCGCATCCGCGAGGCCGTCGATCCAGCCCAGGTCACCGTCGCGGAAGACGATCGGGGATCCGCCGCTGTTGGCCGACGTCATCACCAGCGGCACCCGCCCCAACCGGTCGAACAGCAGGTGGTGCAGCGGCGAATATGCCAGCATCACACCGATTTCCGATAGCCCCGGAGCCACCGCAGCCTGCACGTGACCGTCCCGCCCGGGCAGCAGCACGATCGGCGCCGCCGGCGACCGCAACAGGTTCGCGGTCTCCCCGTCAACCCGGCAGATGCTCTGGGCGGCAGCGACATCGGCGGCCATGACGGCAAACGGCTTGGCCGGCCGGGTTTTACGACGCCTCAGCTCGGACACCGCGGCAGCGTCGTCGGCGCGGCAGGCAAGGTGAAAGCCGCCGATACCCTTCACGGCGACGATCAGGCCGTCGTTGATCGCGGCAGCCGCAGCCCCCAGCGGATCGTTACCCGCACCGGGGCCATGCCATGACAGGGCCGGCCCGCAGTCCGGGCAGGCGATGGTCTGCGCGTGGAAGCGGCGGTCCAGCGGGTCGCGGTATTCGGTCGCGCACCGCGCACACATCTCAAAAGGCGCCATGGTGGTCGCGGGACGGTCGTATGGCAGGTCGGTGATGACCGTGTAGCGGGGCCCGCAGTTAGTGCATGTGATGAACGGGTGGCCGTAGCGGCGGTCGTCGGGGTCACGCAGTTCGCGCAGGCAGTCGTCGCAGATTGCGATGTCCGGCGGGACCAGGGTGCGGCGGTCGTCGCCGCTGCGGCTCGCCACGATCCGGAATCCCGACTCGCCGGTCGGGGCCACCGGGGTGGTCCGGATCGAATCGATGCGGGCCATCGGAGGATGATCGGTGCCGATCTCGAGCGCCGCGGCATCGACCGCGTCGGGCGGGCCCTCCAACTCACAGTGCACCGACCCGGAGTCGTTGTAAATGCAGCCGGACAGGCCGTGCCGCGCGGCGATGCGCGCGACGGCGGGGCGGAATCCAACGCCTTGGACCACGCCCGCGATGTCGAGTCGCAACCGCACGCTTGTCACCGTGCCACTCCGACTGCCCACCCGAACCTCCTGAGCAGCAAGGACCCCCGTGCCTACAGGGCTGGCGGCACGGGCGGTCTCGCTCAGGCTAGACCTGCCCAAATGTGCCGACAATCACAATTTCGCACACAAAGTCTGCGTTTTTCCGCACCCAATCTTCGCGACACCGATAACTCCGACAGGGCAGCATGGTGTAGTGCACGAATTGTCGCTCTGCCATGCCATCGCGGGCGTGGTCAAGCCGCATGCGGCAGGTCGTCACGTCGACGTGGTCCGGGTCCAGGTCGGCGCCCTGCGCCAGGTGGTACCGGAGTCGCTGGAATTCTGCTGGTCACTGGTGTGTCAGCACCTCGACGACACGATGGTCGATACCGCGCTGGAACTCGAGTTCGTCACCGCCGAGGTGCAGTGCCGGAGCTGCGGACGACGTTCGGAGATCGAGTCTCGATGGTCGGTGTGCTGCCCGGAGTGCGAGAGTGCCGATGTTGAGGTGGTCCGGGGCAACGAGTTCCTGGTCACCTCGGTTCTGGTGTCATGAAAGGTCAGGCAAATGGGTAGATTCCACCGGCACGACGACGGCACGGTGCACAGCCACGAGCACGACGGGCACGACCACCACCACGATCACGATCACGATCACGGGGACCACAGTGGCTATTCGACCGGCTCGCAGCGGATCGAGGTGCTGGAGTCGATCTTCGCCGAGAACGACACCCGCGCCGACATCAACCGCAACGCCTTCGAAAGCAACGGCATCCGCGCGCTGAACTTGATGAGCTCACCGGGCTCCGGCAAGACCACGGTGTTGGCCGCCACCCTCGACGAACTGGCCGGCGACCTGGCTGTGGGCGTGATCGAGGGCGATATCGCCACCGACCTCGACGCCGCCAAACTCGGCGGCCGCGGCGCCCAGGTGTCGCTGCTGAACACCAACAACGGGTTCGGCGGTGAGTGTCACCTCGACGCCCCGATGGTCAACCGCGCCTTGCAGGGACTCGACCTGCCGCAACTGGACCTGGTGATCATCGAGAACGTCGGCAACCTGGTCTGCCCGGCCGAGTTCGACGTCGGCGAACACGCCAAGGCGATGGTCTACTCCGTCACCGAGGGCGAGGACAAGCCGCTGAAGTACCCGGTGATGTTCCGGTCGGTCGACGTGGTGCTGCTCAACAAGATCGACCTGGTCCCGTACCTGGACGTGGATGTCGACACATACATCGACCACGTTCGGCAGGTGAATTCGACCGCCATGATCCTGCCGGTGAGCGCACGCACCGGTGAGGGCATGACGGCATGGTTCGACTGGCTGCGGCAGTTCGCCGGTTTGGGTGCGCGCCGGCGGTGACCGGTGCGGGCAGTCCTGTGAGATTGCCGACGGTCCGCCGGACCTCGGAAAGCGTCTGAATCCACCACGGATTCGCCGGCAGACGGCGAAAGACATTGATCCGCAGAGTATTTGTCCGACTATTGCGGCGCCGCGAGTTCCGAGGTGGCGCGCCCAATCGCCGCCCGAAAGGGGCGCAACGCCGATGGGCTGCGTGGCGGGAACGGGTGCATATGCGTAGATTGTCTATAGGTTGAGTTCCCAGCCTGTCGTCGATATTGCGCGGATTGAATTCTCGGATGCGGGCGTCCGCCCGAATTGTTTTCCGCCGACCAAAGCGATGCCCCTTCGCGGGCCGCGGGAGTAATTTGTGCTTGTGCGTCGGCCTCCTGCCGAGCAGGCGGTAACCAGAACCGATTCGGCAGCGCCGTGACCGGCAGTCAGAGGCATTTCGCGCTCTCGGCGCCGGACGGTCAGTCAGTACCCGACCTGCTCCCGGCCGGTACGCCTATTGACCTGGACAACTGCGCCCGCGAACCCATACACATCCCCGGCAGCATTCAGCCCCGCGGGGTGCTCGCGGTGGTGCGCGAACCCGATTTCGAAGTACGCCAGGTCAGCGCCAACGTCGAAGAATTGCTCGGTCGCGCGGTAGACGATGTGGTGGGCCGGCCCCTGTCGGCCCTGATGGGAGCCGAACAGGCAAGCCGAGTCGAGCAGGCGGCGTCGACATTCGGCGATCTGAGCCAGCGCAACCCGCTGGAATGCGACATCGACGTCGCCGGGCAGCCACGGGCGTTCGACGCCATCTTGCACCGGGGACCCGGCGGCGTGCTGCTGGTCGAGATCGAGGTCGCTTACGGCGAGCGGCCGTTCTCCTTCCCCAACACCTATCAGGCGGTCCGCAGCTCGGTCGAGGAGCTCAACCGGGCCGAGACGCTGGCAGACCTTTACGCGATCACCGCGCGCGCCGTCCGCGACCTCACCGGCTTCGACAGGGTGATGGTTTACCGCTACGACGAGGCCTACAACGGCGAGGTGGTCGCCGAATGCAAGCGCGACGACCTCAATTCGTTTCTCGGTCTGCACTACCCGTCCACCGATATCCCGGCCCAGGCCCGCGCGTTGTACGAGAAGAACTGGCTGCGGCTGATCGACGATGTCGACTACACACCCGCACCACTGGTGCCGGCGATGGACCCGGATTCCGGTGCGCCCCTGGACCTCACCCACGCGACCCTGCGCAGCGTCTCCCCGATTCACATCGAGTACCTGCAAAACATGGGCGTGCATGCGTCGATGTCGATCTCGTTGCTACGTCACGGCCGGCTGTGGGGGCTCATCGCCTGCCACCACTACGCCGGTGCGCATCTGCCACCGTTCGGCACCCGCGCGGCCGCGGAGTTCCTCGGGTCGACCCTGTCGCTCCGGCTGGTCGACCGGTTCGAAGGCGACCAACTGCACAAGCGACTATCCGCCCAAGCGGTGCTGGCCAAGCTGACCGCAGCTGCCCTGGATGACAGGGAACCGCTTTCCGCGGCACTGCTCGGCGCGCCCGACCTGCTGGACCTGGTGCCTGCCGACGGTGTGATCGTCGACATCCAGGGCGATTACCGGACCCACGGCTCAGTTCCCCCGCCGCAGATCGTGTCCGCCGTCGCGGCCTGGGCACGCGGTGCCGGAGACGAGATCGCCAGCACCGACTGCCTGTCCCACGAGTTGCCCGAACTCAACCTCGATCAGCAGTTAGCCGCCGGCGCGCTCGCGCTGAATCTGCCCGACGGGCAGTGCGCCATCTGGTTCCGCCGGGAGGTGCTGCGCTCGGTGGATTGGGGCGGCGACCCGCACAACAAGACGATCATCCAAGGCGAGGGTGACGAGATCCGGTTGAGCCCCCGCAAGTCATTTGACCGTTGGCGCGAGGTGGTCCGCGAGCGCAGCGATCCTTGGACCCTGAGCGAGACGGAATCCGCCGAGTCTTTGCGGCGCCACCTGGTGGAGTCGCTGTACCGGCGCACCCGGGGCGCCCTGCGGGTGGCCGAGCGGGTACAGCGAAGCTTGCTGCCCGAGTGCATCCCGGCGCTGCCGGACTGGCATCTGTCGGCCCATTACGAACCTGCGGCGGGCGACAACGTCGGCGGCGACTGGTACGACGCGTTCAAACTGCGTGACGGCCGGTTGGTCGTGCTGATCGGCGACGTGGCTGGACACGGCATCACCGCGGCCGGCACCATGGCGCAGCTGCGCAACGCCCTGCGGGCCCAGTTGTTCGCCGGTGCCACGCCTGCCGACGCGCTGGGCCAGCTGAACGACTTCTGCCTGCACATGATGCCCAGCGCGTTCGCCACCGTCGTCGCCGCCCGGGTCGACCTTGACTCGGGACGGGTCGAGGCCGCCTGCGCGGGCCACTTGAAGCCCTACCTGACGAACTCCTCACCGATCGCGTTTCAGGCACCGATTCAGCTGTCGCCGCCCATCGGCATCAAAGGTGTGCGCTACGAACCGAGTGTGTTCACCGTCGAGCCCGGACACGGGCTGGTTTTGTACTCCGACGGTCTGGTGGAGCGCCGCGGTGAGTCGATAGACGACGGTCTGGATCGGTTGGCCCGGACCCTCGGCCGCGGCGACACCGCGCCGGCCTCGTGGATCTGGACCGAGATGGCCTCGGACAACATCGACGACGACGTGACCGTCGTCGCGCTGCGCCGGCCCTGAGACCCGCGGCGCAGCCGGGCGAAGCGGGTCACGAGCCCGTTCAGCTGGCCTGAACGCGCCCCTGTTCGACCAGTTGCAGGCACTGCGGCGCCGTCTCGTGCACGGGCAGCACGTCGCTGAGTCCGCACACCGCGACGGTTCGCGCAACCGACGGCTGCAGACTGACCAGGCACATCTCGATGCCACGCTCCCGGCACCGGTTGGCCTCTTCGGCCAGCGTCAGCAGCGAGGAGCACGACATGAAGTCCACGCTGTTGACGTCGACCATGAACAGCTGCGGAGCGCTCGCGAACGCCGAAGCCTCCGTCAGCAGCAACCGCCAGGTGTCGTCATTCAACGCGTCGATCTCGCCGCCGACGTAGACGATGACAGCGGCATCAAAGCCCTGGACAGCGGCCCGCAGGGTACTGGTTTCGGCGCCCAGTTCGGAGACCAGCTTTGCGCTCAACCTTAAGGGAGCGGCAAACACTTCGGTGGCGGCAAGACTCATGACGCGCTCCTCGGTATCAGAACCCACTGCGTGGACGGAGGCTGGCGGCCCCGTGTCTGGAACCTGTCGAGGATTAGCCGTATTCGGCGCGCTTGAAACCCCGGCTTCAACTTGCCTGGCTGAGGACGAAGCTTTTGGGCGGACATCCGTAGAACCGGAGACGTACGGTGGTGCCGTCGCCACCCCCGTCTATGGCGCAGTCATCGGCGAGTGCGCGCATCAACAGGATGCCGCGGCCTCGCATGCTGGAGACCTCGAAATCCGGTTCCAGCCAGCGTCCGTGGTCGACGACATGCACCTGCAGCTCGGTGGTGGCCGGGTAGTAGCCGATCTGGAGCGTCATGGTGCCGACATCGCCGACGACGCGATAGGCGTGGTCGGCGCAGTTGGACATCGCTTCGTCGGTGGCCAGCACGATATCGGCGATCCGCTCCTCCCCGAGCTCCAGATGCCGGTCCAGCCATTCGCCGAAAGAGCGGCGGAAGGTCGCCACGGTACGCGCATCGGCGGTGCCGGTGTGCGCATGCCAAATCTCGTCGGCCTCTCCGATGCCGACGGGATCATTTGACGTGGAACCGCTCACGGCTAGTCGGCTACCCGAATGCTTCCGCGGATACACCTGATGTGATCGGTCCCCCATAGATTTTGGGGACTCGTCGTGCTTTTGTGACCGCCGCGTGACGCCGAACCTAGCTCTTCGTGCCCACCGTGATCAGGTCCGAGATGATCTGGGTCCAGATCGGGCGACGGATGCGGTGCTGGTCACTGACGGTGAAACCGGCGTCCTCGAACAGGGTTCGCATCTCCCCGGGTGGCGGGTTGTGCTGCGGTTTCCAGCGACTGGGAACCTGCACCAGGTGCCGGCGTGCGCTGAGGGTCGCCACGGCCGCCAGACCACCCGGCGCGAGCACGCGATGAAACTCGCGCAGCGCCGCCGGTTGGTCGAAGAAATGAAACGCCGAGGTCGTCACGACCGCGTCCAGTGCGCCGTCGTCGAACGGAAGCTGTTCGGCGGGGCTTCGCAACCAGTGCACCCGATCAGATTTCGCGCGAGCCTGGGCCAGCATGCCGTCGGACATGTCCACGCCGTAGATCTCGTCGGGATTCAGTTCCCGCTCGATCCGGGAACTGAGAACACCCGTCCCACAAGCGATGTCGGCGATCCTGCGGGACTGGTGGGCACGCAGCTGGGCGATCACCTCGTCATGCGGGGGCCGATAGACCCATTGCTGCAGAAACGGCAGGTCGTAGGCCGGGGACAACAGGCTCCACATCCCCGTGACCGCGCTGTTCAGCGTGCGGCGCGGGGCGCTCACTTATGCAGAACCGACGCGTAGTAGACGGTGTCGGCCATCGACACCGAGTCGTGAACCTGCGGGACGGCCTCGAGTCCGTTGTCGGCCAGCAGCTGACTCATCGGGGTGCCGGTCGAACGCCAGCCCAGCTCATCGAGGTAGGTGGCGACATCCTTGCGTTCTCCCTCGAATCCGAGTTCGTCCCAGTCGAGTTCGAACCCGTGCTCGCGCCACTTGGCCGTGGACCGGCGCATCATCTCGCGCGCTTGTTCCATATCCCGCTCCGGCTGTGGCGGAAGGGCTTCAACCGCCAACCGGCTGCCCTCGGCGCTGAGCGCGGTGATGTTGTCCATGAGCAGATCCTGCGCCTCGGGCGGCAGGTACCCGAGCAACCCCTCGGCAATCCACGCGGTGCGCCGGCCAGGGTCCAGGCCGGCGTCCCGCAGGGCCGCGGGCCAGTCCTGCCGCAGGTCGATGGCGACAGTGCGCAGGTCCGCCTTGGGCGCCGCGCCCAGTCGGGCCAGCGTGGACGTCTTGAAGGCGATCACCTCGGGCTGGTCGATCTCGAAGACGGTCATGTCGTCCGGCCAGCTCAGGCGGTAAGCGCGGGCGTCCAGGCCGGAGGCGAGGATGACGGCCTGCCGGATGCCCGACTGAATCGCATTCTGGAAGAACGAGTCGAAGAAGCGGGTCCGCGCGGCCATCGCGGCGGGCATATGCGCCAGCTTCCAGCTCGACTCCTCGTCGTCAACGTCGGAGGCCGCGAGGTCGCCGGTGACCCATCGGGTGAAGAAATCCACTCCGACGGCCCGAACCAGCGGTTCGGCGAACTGATCGTTGATGACCGGGTTGTCCGCATTCGTCGCGATCGCGCGGGCAGCGGCCACCATTGTCGCCGTCGCTCCCACGCTGGTAGCCAGGTCCCAGGTGTCGTTTTCCGTACGTGGCACGCGCGTCTCCCATGTCCGACTCAAAGATACTTAGCTAGTTTAACACTTAGCTAGGTTAATGACCCGGGCGGGGACGCAGGTGTGAAGCAGCTCACTCGCGCTCTGCGGCGCTAGCGGCCGGGGCCGCCGGGGCCGCCCGGGCCCCCAGGACCGCCGGGCCCGCCCGGGCCCCCAGGGCCGCCGGGGCCGCCGGGCCCACCGGGGCCCCCGGGTCCGTTCGCGGCGGGAGCTACGAACACGCACTCGTTCAACTGGACACTCCACGCCCAGCCGGGGGCGCAGTCGTCTGCCCGACTCACTGCCGGCACCACGAATGCCGGTAACACGCTGGACGCCAGAATGATCGCGCCGAAAGCGCAATGCCGGAGGAATCTGACCATTGCACGCCTCCCCTGTGTCATCGTCCGGCGATCCCCGGACGCCAGATCGATTGTGCTACCAGAGGGCGTGCGCAGGTAGTGGTTCGCCGGACTAACCGAACCGCAGCCCGCGCTTACGCGCCCAGAGCAGCGCCACGGCGGTTCCGATGACCCAGACCACCAGTGCCATGGCCAGATGCACAAAGCTCTTGGTGTCACGGCCGAACACCGGCCCGATGGCCGCGGGAATCTGGGTCCACATGACCCGGTGCTCGATCCCGCCCATCGGATCGGCGACGTAATAGAGGGCGTAGGGCAGGGTGATCGCCACCAGCCAGCCGGCGGTGCGACGCAGGTTTCGCCGCTGTCGCCACCGCCGCAGCAGCGGCTCAGCGCCCACCGGGTGCAGCACCGAAATGACATTGCCGACACCGAGCCAGGACACCAGGGGCACCGCGACGTTGGGGATGGTCATGGCCATCTGCGGTACCCCTTCCTTCCACATCGTCAGCGCCGCAGCCACCGCCAGGGTGGGCAGCCCGACGATCACGACCAGCGCCAGGTTCTTGATCACCAGCACCCGCCACAGCGGCACACCGGCCGACAGGCCCTGGGTGACGCGATAGTGGTCACCGCCAAGCAGATTGGTGGTGGTCACATCGGCGAGGACGAATGACGAGAAGTAGGTGCTGACCAGGACCACCCAGTCGAGCTGATTGTGATGGAAGTGGCGGGTGATGTGGTTGCTGTGCACGACCGACAACGGCTGGACCAACAACCAAGCCGCCGCGAGCACCAGGTTGGTCATGACGCCCGACAACCAGGTGCGTGGCGGATGGAAGGCCCAACGGATCTCGGCGCCCACCGCCGGCAGTAGTGGCTTTTCGAAGTCGCTGGCGGCCCGCCGGGCCGCGGTGGGACGGGGGGCCGACGCACGAGCCAGCGCGCGCAACGCGGTGCGCACCCGCGCCTGCATGGGCGCCTCGGGCGTCTCTGTCTCGGACATCTACTCCTACCAAAACGGCTGTGCGTGCACGGTACCCGGCTTTGGCGTCGCTCCCGGGTCAGATCTCCCAATTGACGGTGAAGTCATGCCGCAGCACCAGGTCGACGAGGACGTCGGTGCGGCTCGCGAGTTCCCACGAGTCGGCGGTGAATGCGTCGTGGGCGAAGAACGCGTAATTGATCGAGGTTTCCGGCGTGGTGCGCGACCGGTACACAATGGCGTCGAGATCCGGCCACCAACGCCTGGCGGCGTCGGCGAGGTGGTGGCACTGCCGCCACACCCGCGCGC
The DNA here is from genome assembly GCF_031583025.1 of Mycobacterium sp. Z3061. Taxonomy (NCBI): domain Bacteria; kingdom Bacillati; phylum Actinomycetota; class Actinomycetes; order Mycobacteriales; family Mycobacteriaceae; genus Mycobacterium; species Mycobacterium pumcae. The sequence goes on from NZ_CP134062.1 coordinate 4,366,378, forward strand.
GCTGGCCGGTGCTGACCTGGTCGTCGACGTCGAGAGCATCGAGGTTGCGCTGGGTCCGCAGGTCGAAGATCCGCAGCGGCCTGGTCGAGACCAGTCGGATGAGGTACTGCGATGCGTGGTCGGCGGGGATGGTGCGGCCGGTATCCCGGTAGCGCTCGCGAAAGGCGCCCTCGGAAGCCGTTGCGGCATAACGGGTACGGAATGCGCCTGACACCGGGTCGAACCGGAAGCGCGGCTGCGGAAATCCGTTCCAGGTCCAGTCGGCCGGCGCGGCGGCTTCGACTCGCCACAACTCGACACCGGCGGGCACCGTTCGGCTTGCCAGGCCCGCCGGGCGCCGCAACGGCAGCGAACGCCGGTAGCCGCCGGGGAGACTAGGCACCGACGGCGTTGAGCAGCTGCCAGGCGGTGTTGGCGGTCTTCTTGCGGCGCAGCGCCTCGGAGATGGACGCACCCGCCAGCTCCTCGCGCTTGATCCGCATGATGCGATCGGCGACCACCGGGTCGGAGGTGAACCGCGCCAGCAAGACCAGGATCTGCGGAAGGTCGGAACGCAACCGGCCACCGTCGAACTGCCAGGCCGGAAACCACGTGTTGTTGCCGACTGTGACACCGAGAACCTTGCCGCGCCGGCGCAGTTCGTGGACCGCCTGGGGTGTCTCGTAGCCCAGCCGCGACTGAACCTCCCGCGTCGGCAGGGCGCCGGCCCGGAAATCGCTCAACACGCCGTCGCGCCGCTCGCTGTTGAGCTTGCGGGCGGCGACGCGTTCCAGCTCCTCCATGGGCACCGTCGGCACGTCCAGCAGCGCGTCGAGGAGCTTGGCGAAATCCGGGTCACGCCGGACGCGCTCCTCGACCTGGCTGACGAGCGCATTGACGGGAGACATACCGACATTCTATCCCCCGCCGCGGCAATTGAAACAATTGAAACAGACCGGCGGCGGGTCAGCCTTCCTCCGCCACCGGGCCCGCGGCCGCCCTCCGCGGGGACAGCCGCCGCATAACCAGCACCAGCCCCAACACCGGCAGAGCCAACAGCAGCAGCCAGGGCAGCAGGAAACCCACTGCCAGCACGCCGGTGTCGGCGGCGGCCAGCACCGAGTGCCATCCGCGTGCCAGCTCCCCGAAGAATCCTGGGTGGGCCACCGTCGATTGCGTGGAGATGTTGACAGTGATTGTGGCGTAGTCGATTTCGTCATGCAACGTGCTGCGCTGCGCCTTGAGTGAATCCAATTCGGCCTGCCGCTGGGTAAGCGACGATTCCGCGGCGAGCAGGTCGGCGACGTCGCCGGCTTTGCTCATCAGTTCCAGCAGGCGCTTGACCGACGTCTGCAGGGCGTCGATGCGGGCGTCGAGATCGACGCGTTGGGTGGTGACATCGGTGTGGCTGATCGACATCGACTCGACCGTCCCCAGTTTCTTCGTGTCGGCCAGCACGCCGTCCAGTTTGTCCGCGGGCACGCGGACCACCAGATCGACCACCGGCGACGATTGCCCCGACCGCTCCGACCGCGAATCCACCCGTCCGCCCGCGTCATTCACCGCGGTGACGAGTCGGTCGGCCACGGCGCCCGGATCGCCGACGACCAGATGCAGCGATCCGTTGGTGACGATGTCACGTTTGAAGTTGTTGTCTGGCGGGGGGGCCAGCGGCGCCGGATTTACGGTGGTCTGGTCGGCGATGCCGCCGCCCATCGTCGCCGGAATCTGACCGCTCGGCCGGGACCGGCTCTGCTCCGGCGACTCCGTCACCTTGCTGCCCACCACGCCATCGCGGATCGCCATCGACGGACCACCCCGTCCCAGCGACCACAGCCAGCCTCCGCCCAGCACCAGAACGCTCACCGCCGCCACCACAATCACATTGCGCAGCTTGACCATTCGCGCCTGTGCGGTCTCGACGTGGGCCTGGGTGCCGACCGGAGCCGGGTCGGCCGGGCCCGGATCCCAGCCGGCCGGCACCTCGACGGGCTGCATGACCCGGTGTGGCAGTCCGCCCGTGGCGACGACCGGCCCGTCGACCGAGGCGTAAGCGGTGAACCGGCACAGCACGCCGAAGCGCAACGACGTGTCGACGATGCGCTTCGCCAGCGCCGCCGCCGAACTGGTTCCCGACGCCGCGGCATAACGGTCCTCGAGGTCGCGCAGGTGCGCCCGCGCCCATGCGGCGGTCACCACCGGCGCCTCGCGACACCGGCCGGTGACGGCGACCGACCAGTGGCCATCGCCACCGTCGCTGCCGCGCAGGACGATCGAACCCTCGTCGGTGCCCCGGTATCGCCCTCTGACCACCGTCGGAACCCCGGGCAGCGCATCCGGCAGCCGGGCCGGAGTCATCGTGTCCTCGATGGTCTCCAGCCCTTCGGCGCGCAGCGCCAACGAATATGCGACCGGGGCGACGACGCGGCGGTGAATCGCCTCCATCGCCTCGTCGAGCCGATCCTCGCTTTCCACCAATTCACAACGCCCCCCGCCGACACCGGCCAGGCGGGTCAGGAATCCGGCGTTGACCGCCTGGTCGATTCCGATGGCCAGCACCCGGGCCCGGCGCAAGTCCGCGGCGAGTCCGCGCAACAACTGGTCCTCGTTGCCCACCTGACCGTCGGTGACCAGGATCAGGATCGCGTCCCGGCCGCCGCTCTCCCCCAGCAGGGCCAGCCCGGCGCGTAGTGGCGCGAAAAGCTCACTGTCGCCGTCGGACTCGATACCTGCGAGATGTTCCACCGCGCTGAACCGGTTGCGGTCGGTGGCCTCGACCAGCTCGTCGGGCAGGCCGGCGGGGCGCTGTATGCGGTCGTTGAAGGTGAGCACCGCGAACCGGTCGGCATCGGTGAGCGTGTCGATGATGCGGGCCGCCGCCCTGCGTGCGGCCACCAACTTCCAGCCGCCCATGCTCGCCGAGTGGTCCAGCAGCAACACCAGATCGCGCGGGCGCGGCGGGGTTGTCGACTCCGGCACCAGCACCGTGAGCTGGTAGGTCCCCTCGTCGCCGTCGGCGTCGGGGACCAGCAGCAGCGTGTCGGTGAAGTCGTCCGGCGCATAACGCAGGCGCAGCACTACATCCCGGTCGGCCCGCCGACCCGGCAGCACCCGGATGCGTCCGTCACCGGCAGGTTCGGTGGGCAGGTTGGACCGGACGCCGGACAAGGTCAGTCCGGCGGGGTCGATGCCGACGTCGATGGTCAGCGCAATCGGATGCGGGAAGCCCGGCAGCAGCACCGGCGGGGTGATGCGCGAGGCATCGGGGACAGCGTCGGTGTCCTCGGCATAACCGTCTCCGACGGCGACGTCGTCCAGGGGTTGACCCGGGATATGCCGCGGCGCAACGACAAGCGGTAAGCGAAACGTCGCCTCACCGTCCGCATAGGCCAACGGGTTCACCAGGGTGATTGCCACGCTGACCTTTTCGCCCGGCAGAATGTTGCCGACCCGCATGGTGAAGACGTCGGGCCGCTCCTCTTCGGCGATCGATGCCCGACGGCCCGAGGTGACCGCGCGGTCGTAAGCCCGGCGCGCGGCTTCGCGTTCGGCCAGGGCGGCGACCACAACACGGCCGTTGGCGGTCATCCGCATCCCGGTCACCGCGGCCCGGTCCGGCAACGGGAACACATAGCTGGCTTCCAGAGGTACGTCGAAGGTGTTGACGAAGTCCTGGGTCACCTCGACCCGACTGGTGAGTCCCATGATGTCGGCCCGGATGTCGATGCGATCGAGCGGCAGACTGCCGCGCTCGGTGCGCAACGCGCCGAGACCGGATTCACCGGGATGGCGCTGCGTCTGCGCGTCGGTCGTCGACGTGATGCGGGCGGTCATAGCGGGCTCCGATCATCCAGGGACAGCAGGCCGCGGTCGGCCAGTAACTCGAGCAACGGCGCGGCGGCCGAACGAATCGCATGGATGTCGCCGTCGTCGGGGCGGGCCGGCAGCAGCAGCATCGCCCCACCCGGCAGGGTCACCGCGGCGAGCGCGGTGACAGTGTCAGCGCTGTCGGTAGTGGGCTCGGCGGGAGGCGGCTCGGCCCAGAATCGGCTGCTGCGGCCTGCGGCCGCAGCCGGCGGGCGCAGGCTCTGCTCGGCAGTGATCAGTTCATCGGGCACATCGGCGATCCGCCGTAGCGTTTCGTCGTTGGCCCCGACCAACTTCGCCTGAATCTCAGCCAGCGAAAGGCCCTGAGCCTGGAGGCGTTTGACGGCGACGATCTGCAACAGGTGCCGGGTGCGGTAAGCCGCATTGCGCCCCTGCATGATCGGCCGGTCGACCAGTCCGGTCGTCGTGTACCACCGCACGGCCCGCCGGTCAGGCAGCTCGCGCACCCGTCCATTCGGCGATCCCGGATACGCCGCACTGGACAGGGCGGCGGAGACCCGCCCCACCAACTCGTCCAATGTCCAGGCCGCCTGTTCCGGCATGGATCCGATACTGACACTGTTAGGGTGACACTGTCAATGTTCACCCCACACGGATTCAGTCGAGCAGTGTGACGTGCGGACTGCGGCCGTACTGCTGCCGGTAGTACGCAGCAAACCGCCCCATGTGGCCGAACCCCCATTTGCGGGCGACGTCACCCACCGACGTGGTGTCACGGGTGCCAGCCACCAGTTCGAGGTGGGCGTGGTGCAGACGCACCTGCCGCAGGTATTCGGTGGGTGTGCAGTCACGGTGCTTGCGGAACATGTACTGCAGTGCCCGGGGCGTCACGAAGATCGCACTCGCGATGTCGGCCAGCGAGATGTCGTTATGTGCGTTGTCGTCGATGAAAGCCATTGCGCGGCGCAGCAATTGCGGGGTGCTGTCGCGACGGTCCCCGAGCCTGGTATCGAGCACAGCGGTACTGGGGAAAGCCGCCAGCATGCTCGCCGCGAGATAACGCTGAATGCTGCTGCTGATCAACGGATCTCGGACAACACCCAGATCGTCGGACACACTCTGGCAGACATAGTCCACGGCGCGCACCAAGTGCCGCTTGGCTTCCGGCGATACCGGCGACATCCCGGTCAGCCGGACAGGTGTGTCTTTCGGGCCGGTCGCGACCTCGCTGAGCGCCCGGCGGTCGATGGACAGCACGTCGCAGTGCGTACGGCCGGCCCAGCCGGTGAACGGCCCGTTTTCCAGGCTGTCGTACGCGGCGACGTCGTCGGGCCCAAAGATCAACTGCCCGTTCTTCATCCACTCATATACGAAGGTTCCGGAGCGCATGCGGGCCACGTAGATCCGGTCGGGCGGATTCGAACGGAACCCCAGTTCACAACCCAGCCGGACCTCGTCGACGTCGAGGGAACCCAGAGAGGTTCGGCGAATGCACGTGCGGCCGACCTCGCTGCTGGGATGGCGGAAGAGCTGCACTCGCTCATACGCCGCACAAATGCCATTCACAGCTTCGGTGAGATCGGTGGTATCAAGGAGAACGGTAGACATCGGACGTTCCATTCAGTCGGCAAATCACCACACGGCATCGTGGTTGAGCCGATCGTGTCTCCCAGTGTCCGCTACGCGAAGCCAAAAGTCACGCTTGCCTTCGCATAGCGGCCCCACCAGCAACGTCTCCGGCGATATCTTCGGGGTGAACGACATTTGTCCAGGGGATGAGAGCTGACTGAGCACGCTCGCGGCACGGACGTCCAGCGCTACCAAGAAGACCCCTGTTTCATCGCAGCCTGGCACCAGCACACCGTCCGGATCGACGATCTCAAGGAAGACAAACGCTGGCCGAACTACCGGCGTGACGCGCTGGCCGCCACGCCCATCGTGTCGATTCTGTCGTTTCGGTTGTTCGCCTCCGAACACACGATGGGTGCTCTGAATCTGTAATCGGACAAGCCCTATGCCTTCGACGAGGCGGCCGAAGAGATCGGCTATGTCCTGGCCACCCATGCCGCGCTGGCCTGGGACACGGTGCGTTGCGAGGACCATTTTCTCAGTGCGCTGGCCAGCCGCGACATCATCGGCCAGGCCAAGGGCATCCTCATGGCCCGGTTCAACATCGATGCCGTACAGGCCTTCGAACTGCTCAAACGCCTCTCGCAGGAACGAAACACCAAGCTGATCGATGCGGCCCACCAGGTGACGAGCCTGAGCAACTTCGGCGATTTCTGACGATCGAGAGTCAGCTTCCCGCGCGGGCGGCCGACGGTTCGGGGATGCTGGGATGGTGCGTGACGCCGGCTCGGGTGCTGCGATGGGGCTGCTGGTTGCCTGCTGCGTGGCACTTTCCGGTTGCACCAGCGTTGTCGACGGCAGTCCGAGGGCGGCGGCGAGGGGGCCGTCGTCGGGCGGGCCTATCCAGCCGTCCCAACTCGAAGATCTGCTGACGCCGTCCGGATCGTATTCGGCAGTGGCCGGTAGCCCGCTGATTGAGGACGACATGCAGTCGGCGCTGTTCATCGGCGCCGATCCGGCCGAGTGCCACGGCGTCGTCGCGTTCGGCCGCTATCCCCTGTTCCCGACGAACTACACCGGCCGCGAGGCCCGCACCCAGCAGGACCACCGGACCGACCAGCACCAGCTACTGGAGGTGTCGGCCACCTATCCCGCGAGCTTCGACGCCGCGGCATTCCTGGACTCGGTCCGCAAGGCGGTGTCGGGGTGTCAGCATCCGGTCACCGCCTGGGGCGACGACGGCCACAAGATGACGGTGAACCCGGCGCCGTTGACCCAGAGTCCGCCCGAGGCTGCCCAGTGGTCGACGAATCTGTCTGGCCAGCAATGGATTTGCCAATTCGCGGTATTGGCCAAAGCCAACGTCGTCTCGGAGATCGTGACCTGTTCGCCGGACCGCTCGGTGGATATCGGGACGTTGGTGACCAAGCGGCTCAAGAAGATCAACGAGCTGCTGAACTCACGGTCGTAGGTTTCGGGTTATCTGGCCCGCACAGGCCACTTCTGGCGCGGACGGACCGTACACCGCACCGGCTGCGGCGCGGATACTCGGTGGCAGTCAGTGAGATCCGGAGGTGTTCATGCACGTCACTGTCGACTACCAGGTGTGCGAGGGCCACGGCCAGTGCCTGCTGGCCGCACCGGAGGTGTTCGATCTTCCGGACGGCGCCGATCAGGTAGTGGTGCTCGACCCGGATCCGCCGGAAGCCCAGCGCGCGTTGGTGATTCAAGCCGCCGCCATGTGCCCCGCGCAGGCGATCCGAATCCTCAACTGAGCCGGTCGGTTTCGGCGGACTCGTCCAGGACCCCGAACCGTCCGGCCAGCGCGGCAGCGGCAATGCGGTTGGTGACACCCAGTTTGTGCAGCAGCGCGGCGACCATGCGTTTGGCGGTGCGCTCGGAGACCAGCATGCGCTGGGCGATATCGCCGGTTTCCATACCGGTCGCCAGCAGCGTCCAGAGCCGAAGGTCCTGGGCGCTCAGACTGTTCAGCAGCGCCGGCGGCGGCTTGCGGGTGTTGCTCAGCAGCGCATCGAGCAACACGCCGTCGATCACCCGCAATCCTTCGGCGATCGTCCACAGCGGCCCGGCCAGCGCCTCCGGACGCGCGGTCTTGGGCAGAAACCCGTCGGCGCCGGCGCGCAACGCCTCCTCGGCCAGGCCGAGATCGTCCGTCCCGGACAGCGCCAGAATCCGGGTGCCGGGTTGGCGGTCCTTGATGTGCCGGATAGCGGCCACGCCCCCCAGCGGCGGCATGGACAGGTCGATGATCGCCACGTCAGCCTTGCACCGCGCCACCAGGGCGGCGGCCTCCTCGACGTACGTCGTCTGGCCGCCGACGGTGAACAGTTCACCCCACTCGCGGGTCAGTAACAGGGCCAGGCCCTGCGCGAACAGCTCGTGGTCGTCGACGATGACCACCACATACGGCGAGCGGGTCATTGCCGTGATGCTAGACCAAACCCTATGGTCAGCCGGGTGAGACCGCTCGATCGACTCAGGACGGACTTCGGGGGCCAGGACTACGGTCTGGCCCGCACCGTGGTGGCGGTACGGGTGGCCGTGGTGATCTCGATCGGTGCGCTGTTGGCGATCGGACCGTACTGGGTACGGGAGCACGCCGCGGCCACGGTGGTGGTGCTCGGCGCTGCGATGGCCTATGCGGCCGCGTTGATGGCCTATCCGCAGTTGGAGGTCCGCCGCACCCGGTACGCCTGGCTGGTCACCGCTTTCGACTCGGCGTTCACCCTCGCGCTCATCGCGTTGAGCGGTGGCGTGTACAGCCCGGTGGTGTCGGTGCTGGCGCTGGCCGTCATCGCCTCCGCGGCGCGCCTGTCGCTGATCGAAACCCTGCTTGCCGCAGTGCTTTTAGGGGCGGCCTATGTCCCGGTGGCGTTGACCGCGTCACCGCGGCAGCCGGTGACCGCCGCACCGGCGCTGTTGGCCGGCTGGTCGGCGCTCTATCTGTTGTTCGTAGCGATCATCACCGCCGGTCTGTCCGAGCTCGCCGAACGCGAGCACCGTTCCCGGGTGACGGCCCTGGTCGAAGCCGAAGCCGAGCATGCCGCCGCCGAAGAGGAACGCGACCTACGGGCGCGCCTGCTGCGCTCCTACCAATCTCAGCAGGACGGACTGCAGGTGCTGGTTCACGAATTCCGCACGCCTGTAACGTCTTTGGAAGCACTCACCGAAGCGCTCACCTCCCCGCGGCCGATGTCCGAGGGTGACCGGGAGGCCAGTCTGCACCTGGTCGCGCGGCACGTGCGCCACCTCGGCGACATGCTCGACGCCCTGTCCGACGTCGCGCTGAGCCGCCGCCCCACGTTCTCGACCGGCCGGGTACGTCGCGTGGACATCGCCGACCTGATCCTCGCCGCCGCCGACTCCGTCGGACTGGGGCCGCCGCGCCTCCAGGTGAAAGCCGACGTCGGCGCCGTTTCGGTGGACGCACAGGCGCTGCGGCGGGTACTGACCAATCTGCTCGAGAACGCCGCCCGGCACGGCCGCGACGAACCGGTGGATGTCAGGTGCACACACGAAGGCGACGAGTTGGTCATCACCGTCGCCGACCGTGGTCCGGGCATCCCGGCCGACAGCCTGGGCGAGCTGACCACCAAGTACGTCAGTCGGGGCGGCCAGCGCGGTACCGCGGGCCTCGGCCTGTGGATCGTCCAGCAGATCGTCGAGGCGATGGGCGGGCGGGTCGACTTCGCCGCACGCGCCGGCGGCGGACTCGTCGCCACCTTCCGCGCGCCGGCAGTCTGACTCGTTGGCCCACGCAGGCCACTAGTTGGCACGCGCGCCGGTGCCGCCGCCGCCCCCCGCTGACCACCATTGGGTCTATCGGGCGAGAAAGGGACCCTCGGATGACCGCACCCACGACCAACCCCACGCACAAGGACATCGACCTGAGCGCGCGTGCGTTCTGGGCCAAACCGCCCGAAGAGCGCGACGCGGCATTCGCCGTGTTGCGTGCCGAGAACCCGGTGCCCTGGAGCCGGCCGGCTGAATCGGACCTACTGCCTCCCGAACTGAACAACCGGGGCTTCTGGTCGCTGACCAAGCAGGACGACATCCGGATGGCCAGCCGCCACCCCGAGATCTTCTCCTCAGCCCAGGGCATCACCATGGAGGACTTCGCCCCCGAAGCGGTCGAAATCGCGCAGTCGTTCATCGCGATGGACGCGCCGCGGCACACCCAGTTGCGCGGCATCACAACCGAGGCATTCAAGCCCAAGAACGTGCGCCGACTGGAGGGCTGGATCCGCGGCCACGCCCACGATCTGGTGAGCGAAATGGCTCACCTGGGCGAAGGTGATTTCGTCCAGTTGGTGTCGGTGAAGCTGCCCGGCCGCATCTTCGGCAGTTTCTTCGGCCTGCCCGAGGGCGATCTGCGCGACAAGGCCGTCACCGCCGCCCAGCGACTGGTGGGGTGGACCGACCCGAACATTCGCGGCGAGCAGAGCGAACTGGAACTGTTCATGGGGGCCGTGCTGGATCTGCATGCGGTGGCGTCCGAGCTGATCCCGCAACGGCGGGCCAATCCCGGAGACGACCTGATGACCTGGATGGTGCAGGCCGAGTTCGATGGCAAGAAGATGACCGACGACGAATTGCGGGCCTTCTTCGTGCTGATGGGCGTGGCGTCCAACGACACCACCCGACATGCCTCGGCGCACGCGATCGCCGCCCTGTCCAAGTTTCCCGACCAGCGCGCGCTGCTGGCCGAGGACGTCGAGGGACGTGTCGGCACCGCGGTGGAGGAGGTGCTGCGCTGGGGATCACCGTTGCTCCACATGCGCCGCACCGCCACCCGCGATATCACCGTGCGCGACGCGGAGATCAAGGCCGGCGACAAGGTGGTGTTGTGGTACTACTCCGGCAATCGCGACGAAGACGTCTTCGACGATCCGCACACCTTCAATATCCTGCGAAACCCTAACCCGCACATTGCTTTCGGGGGCGGTGGTCCGCACTTCTGCCTCGGCGCCGCGCTGGCCCGCACCATGCTCAAGGCGCTGCTCACCGAGGTCTACACCCGCATCCCCGACATCTCGGCGCCGGAGCCGCAGTATGCGCTGGCCAACTTCATCAACGGCATCAACAGCCTGCCCGCGACCTGGACGCCGGAACGATGAAGACCAAAGCAGCGGTGTTGTGGGGCCTGCACCAGAAGTGGGAGATCGAAGAGGTCGACCTCGACGGGCCCAGGGAGAACGAGGTTCTGGTCAAGCTGACGGCCAGCGGACTGTGTCACTCCGACGATCATCTGATCACCGGCGACATGCCCATGCAGTTGCCGGTGGTCGGTGGGCACGAGGGCGCCGGGGTGGTGGTCGAGGTCGGCCCGGGCGTTACCGAAGTGGCCGAAGGTGATTCGGTGGTGTTGAGCTTCATTCCGGCCTGCGGCCGGTGCGAACCGTGCGCCCGCGGGATGAGCAACCTGTGCGTGCTGGGCGCGGCGATCATCGCCGGGCCGCAGCTCGACGGCACCTTCCGGTTCCACGCCAGAGGTCAAGGGCTGGGCCAGATGTGCGTGCTGGGAACCTTTTCCGAGTACACGGTGGTCCCGATGGCCTCGGTCATCAAGGTTGACCCCGGCACCGCACTGGACACCGCCGCGCTGGTCGGATGCGGGGTCACCACCGGTTACGGCAGCATGGTGCGCACGGGTGAGGCGGGTGACGGCGACACCGTGGTGGTCATGGGGGTCGGCGGTATCGGCATGAACGCCGTTCAGGGGGCCCGCATTGCCGGCGCCCGCGTCATCGTCGCGCTCGACCCGGTCGAGTACAAACGCAACCGGTCCCTGGAATTCGGCGCCACCCACACGGCAGCGACCGTCGACGAAGCGCTGGCACTCGTCACCGACCTGACCCGCGGGCAGCTGGCCGACGTCTGCGTGGTCAGCACCGACTCGGCCGAGGGCGCCTATGTGGCACAGGCTCTGAGCCTGGTCGGCAAGCGCGGCCGGGTGGTGATGACCGCCATCCCCCACCCCACCGACACCAGTGTCGCCATGTCGCTGTTCGATCTCACGCTGTACGAAAAGCAGGTGCGCGGTTCACTTTTCGGCTCATCGAACCCGCGCCGCGACATTCCCCGGATGCTCGACCTGTACCGGGCCGGGCGGCTGAAGCTCGACGAACTGGTGACCCGCGAGTACACGCTCGAGGAGATCAACGAGGGCTATGCGGACATGCACGCCGGAGTGAACCTGCGCGGGCTGATCCGCTTCTGACCCGGGCGATCAAGGGACTTGCGACTCTAGCCCGCGCAACGGTGCACGCGGCAGAGTCGATGCGATGTCTGGTCGACAGGCTCCGCTGATGCCGACCCGGGGGGAAGTCGTCCTTGACCGCAATTAGTGCCTTGTGCAATAGTTGCACATGGGTCGATTATGACAGGCGGTTTGGCGCCTGAGCAGCTACGATCCCGAAAGTTGGTGCCGCGGCGGCGACGCCGACTCGTCTGGAAACGCCAGATTGGCCCGTCACTATCAAGGAGTGGTAGATGTTCGAGGAAAAGTCAGCACCTGCGCAGTCGCGCCTTCGGCGCGCACGCCGGCCGATCCGGTTGATCTGGGTTGCCGCGGTGATCGGTGGCGTGGCAGTCAGTTTCGGCGCAGTGGAGGCCCAGACGCTCGGCGGTGGGCCGACCTCGATCACGGCGACGCCGGAGGATCCCTGCCTGCTGAACAACACCTGCGGCCTGGAGAACCAGATCGCCGAAGACGAGCAGCAGGGCAGGGACTTTCAGGCCTACTGTGACGAGCTCAAGCTGAAGAACATCACGATCCCGGAGTGCGAGCCCGCCTGATCCCCGAGACCATCGCCGTTCAGCGAGCAGTTCGTTGCAGCTCGCTCGACCGGCGATGACGTCGTTGCCCCGCAGCACCCGACCCGCGTCGCCTGGCCGGCTTAGCGGGTTGCGGCGCAGTGGTTTTCGGAGCGGGAGCGCGGTAGGGCGCGACCTCTCCCACCAACGCCTGCACCTCGGCGGAGTCGGCGGTCACGTGCCGAGGCTCGACCCGGATACCGGCCTTGCGCAGCAACGCCCGGGTGTCGGTGCGCTGCTCGGGCAACACCAGAGTGACCACGTCGCCCGCGTTGCCGGCCCTTGCGGTGCGCCCCGAGCGATGCAGATAGGCCTTGTGCTCAGCGGGCGGATCGATGTGCACCACCAGTTCGACCTCGTCGACGTGCACGCCGCGCGCGGCGATGTCGGTGGCCACCAGGACCCTGGCCTCACCGGTGGTGAAAGCGGCGAGATTGCGGTCGCGTGCCGGCTGAGAAAGGTTGCCGTGCAAGTCAACTGACGGGATACCAGAATCGGTGAGCTGTTTGGCGAGCCGTCGGGCGTGATGTTTGGTGCGCATGAACAGGATTCGGCGCCCGCTGCCCGAGGCCAGCCGGTGTACTAGTTCCTTCTTGGCTTCGGCGCCGGCGACATGGAACACATGGTGGGTCATCGCGGACACCGGCGCGTTCAACTCGTCCACCGAGTGCAGCACCTGATCGCGCAGGAACCGGTTGACCAGTTTGTCGACGCCGTTGTCGAGGGTGGCCGAGAACAGCAGGCGCTGGCCTCCGGCCGGTGTGGCGGCGAGGATGCGGGTGACACCGGGCAGGAACCCGAGATCGGCCATGTGGTCGGCTTCGTCGATGACGGTGATCTCGATGGCGTCCAGGTTGATCAACCGCTGTTTCATCAGGTCCTCGAGCCGGCCCGGGCAGGCCACCACGATGTCGACGCCCGATTGCAGGGCGGCTACCTGCCGGTTCTGCGATACGCCGCCGAAGATGGTGGTGACGCGCAATTTGCGGGCGGCGGCCAGGGGTTCCAGCGTCGCGGTGATCTGGGTCGCCAGTTCACGGGTGGGCGCCAACACCAAACCCGACGGCCGCGACGGGCGCCGGTTGGCCGGAGAGAGCCTGCTGACCAACGGAATCGAGAAGGCGAGCGTCTTTCCGCTGCCGGTCTTGCCGCGTCCAAGCACATCCCGCCCGGCGAGCGTGTCGGGCAGGGTCTGGACCTGGATCGGGAAAGGGGCGGTAATGCCGGCGGCGGCGAGCACGCCGATCAGCGGTGCGCTCACGCCGAGGTCGGCAAAGGTCTTGTCAGGATTCATTTTTCGGTGCCTTTCGGGCATCGGGTGTCCCGGATCGTCGCGAGGAGTTCGCGCAGAGCCGGCACAAGCTGGCGAGATTGCCGGTGGGCAAAATCGATCGCCGCGAGACCGTAGTGCTTCATGCACGGATCATCTGGACGCGACGCGCTGAGCCGCGAATTTCGGGCCGGCGCCGGGGGGATGAGGAACGTTCCACGACGTGTTGGCGGTATTGATGGAAGGCCAACGTTGACGACAGTCTATCTCACCGGCGCGTGAGGCCCTAATGCAGCGCGAATCGGCCCGCTCATCGGGCCCGCGGTGCTACTTTCGCCTGGCAATTGTGCAGAGACAGCTGGAGGCGCGGTGTCGGGCAGAGTGAACGGGTTTGTAGCGAGTCTGGCTTTGGTGGCGATCGCGATGGCCCCGGAGGCATCCGCCGAACCGGGGCCGGGAAGCGGCGAGACCTTCTTCGTCGACTACATGACGCGCGTATTCACTCCCCCGACGTCAGAAGCCGCGGCACGGGCGATAATCCCGCTGGCCCAACAGGTCTGCGATGCGAGGGCCCAGGGCCAGACCGACATGCAGGCCGCCAACATCGTGGTGGCCGGCAACGGGGTCGAGACCATAGGTCTGGGTACCGGCTCGGTAACCGGAGACGAGGGAACGGCGTTGAACATCGTGAATGCGGCGACGCTGGCGTACTGCCCGCAGTACAACGCGGCCATCGGTGAGCCGGTGGTGCCGAACATCCCGGTGGAGTGAGCCGGCGCTCGGCGTTGCGATACAGCGCTGCCGCGCAGCATGATTGGTGGCACCCATGACCGTTTCAGACGAGATGGAGCGCTTCGCACGCCGACACGGAAAGCACGTGGTGGTCCGGGATATTCCATGGTCCTACTACCGGCTCGGTGCGGGCACACCGGTGCTCTGGTTGACCGGCGGTCTGCGCCGGGCCGCGGTGGCCTCGGCGTTTCTCGAGCAACTTGCCGGACGTCACACCGTCATAGCGCCGGATTATGCCCCGGCCCTTTCCATCGCCGATTTCATGGCTGCCTTCGACGAGATGCTGCGCAGCGAAGCCGTCGAGGCCGTCACGGTGATAGGCCAGTCGTACGGCGGCATGCTGGCGCAGGCGTATCTGGCTCACCGCCCGCAGGCCGTCACGCGACTCGTGCTCTCGAGTTCGGGTCCCGCAACGTACGCCCGCCCCTGGCTGGTGGCCGCCAGAGTGGCCACACTGCTCGCGCGCGTGCTGCCCGAACCGGTATTGAAGGACCTACTGGCCGCCGGGTTGGGCAGACTTGCTCGCCAACTGCCGCCCGCGGAAGCGGCCCAGCTGGCAGGAACCATTCGCTTCCTGCTGCGCGAGAAGCTGTGCCGGGCCGATGTGGTGTCCCACTTCGCCGTCGCCGCGGATCTGATCCGGTCCGGCACGCTCAATCCGGCGGCATTGCGCGGGTGGCACGGCGAGGTGATCGTCCTGAGCGCCGAGAACGATCCGACGCAGAGCGACCGCGACATTCCGAAATATGAGCGGTTGTTCGGACGCCGTCCACGGGTTGTCAGCCTCGGACAACTCGGGCACGCCGCCGTTCTTTCCGACCCGGGCCGCTACGTTGACTTGCTCGAAGGCGTGCTCGATCAATGAGGCGGGCCAACGGCGTATCAGGAGCCCGCGACGCCCGCGCCGATCAGGACCAGGCCGACGAACAGGAGCAGGGCGGCGACTTCCACTCGGCGCCGTGAGCCGACCCAGGTGTTCAGGGCGGTCAGAGATCGGCGCGTGGTACCCGGAGCCAGCAGATACGCGAGCAGCGAAACCTCAACCAAGGCGAAGGCAACGACGTTGTAGAGCAGCAGCGCACCAACCTGGTCGGCGGCCGCCGCACCCGATGCCAGGATCACGGCCAGCGCGGCCAGGTAGTCCACCGACGGGAGCGCGATCCCGAGACCGGCCAACGCGGCGACCCACAACTGCCGTCCGGTCAGCAGCTGTCGAACCCACATGTGCAGCCGGCGGACATAGGTTTCGCGCTCGACTGGGTCGCCGGCCACCGGGCGCCCGGGCCGGAAGCGCTCCACGACGACCCGCACAGCCAGTACCGCGGCCACCACGACCGCCAGCCCGCCGATCAGGACCTGAACGGTGGGCAGGGTGAGGTGCGCGGAAGCCACCAGCCGCCGCCGGAAGACGAAAATGACGACCAGACCCACCGAGACGCCCATCGAGAAGCCGCCACACAGAAACGCCCCCAACTGCAGCAGCGGTCTGGGCCTGTTCAGCATCAACACCGTCATGCCGATCCGGAACGGTTCGAGGCTCACTGCCAGAGCCATCACCAAGATGGGAATCCACATAGCGTTCTGGTGAGGCGCTAGGAGCGTCAGTGCCCTGCCGGTGCCGGTTCGGTGGTGACCAGTTCGGTGAGCCCGCACATGGAAAGGATGGACATCAGCAGCGGATGCGCAATCAGGTGGATGTGGTCGGCCTGGTTGAACAGCGCGTTGATTGCGGCGCTGTCCAGGTATTCGACGGCACTGAGGTCGACGGTGAGTTTCTGGTCCCGGCCCGCCGCCTCGTTCGCGGCGGTGGTCAGCGCCCGGTCGAACGCGTCGACATTGCTCAAATCGATTTCACCCACTGCCGAAAGCACGAATTCGCCATCGTTGCCGCGGGCGGTGTCCAGGGTGAGTGACGTGGGCATCAGGAGATCCTCGCGGATAGATGAACCGTGGTTCCGGCATTGTCGTAGGCGATTGTGACCTCGTGCATGAGCGCGCGCATGAGCTTGATCCCTCGGCCACGCCGCGGGTAGGAATCCGGATCCGGCGTCTTCCAGGAGCCGCTGTCGGTAATCGTGAGCTGCACTTGGTCGTCCAGTGCCGTCGCACCGAGCGTCACGGTGCCGCCCGGGCTGTGCCGATGGCCGTGCTCGATGGCGTTGGCGACCGCCTCTCCGGCGGCCAGCAGCACCTTCGCCGCCTGATCCTGGTCCAGCCGGGCGCGCGACAACCAGTTGCGGAGCGCGGAGCGAGACGCCGCGAGGTTCTCCGGGTCGGCGGGAAACGTCATCTCCAGCGGCGCCGGATGGCGGTAGAGCATGAGGACGACGTCGTCCTGATAACCGTCGCTCGGGGCGAGACCGGACATGATCTGGTTTGCCAGTCCGTCGAGTTCGCTGGCGCGGCCGTCCTGGATGAAGCCGGCGGCGCGGGAGATACCGCTCTCGATCGGCACGCGCCGCCGTTCGACCAGGCCGTCGGTGTAGAGGGCCAGCGTGGCGCGTGCAGGCATCGTCGCGTGAGCATCGGTGCGTGGCCAGCCGGGCCGCATCCCCAGGGCGATGGTGCGGCCGTCGTCGAGTTTCCGGATGGTTCCGTCGGCGTCGACGACAATAGGCGGGGGGTGGCCGGCGCTGGAATACACCAGTTCACCGGTGTCGGGGTTGAGCACCACGCAGACGGCGGTGGTACACGGTGCACCGGGCAGCCGGGCGGCGAACCGGTCCATCCCGGCGAGTACGGCGCTGGGGCTGGAGTTGTCGAACAACAACGCGCGGCACGCGCTGCGCACCTGCCCCATCACGGTTGCGGCGGCCAGGCCGTGGCCGACGCAGTCCCCGACGATCAACGCGATGCGTCCGTCGTCCAGTTCGACGATGTCGTACCAGTCTCCGCCCACCTGCAGGGGCGGACTCGCGGCCTGATAACGGACGGTGAACCCGTGCGGCAACTCCGCCGGTCCCAGAATGGCGTGTTGCAGCGCCAGGGCGGTTTCCCGCTGCTGGTCAACCTGGTGCACCCGCTGCAGGCCCTGGCCGAGGCGGCCCGCCAGCACGGTGAGCAAGGTCTGGTCCTCGAGGGTGAACGGCCGTCGCTCGGACAGCTCGATCCAGACGACGAGCACCCCCTCGGGATGCTGCAGCGCGATGCCGGCCGTCCCGGGTTTCGTGATGTCGGGCGTGAGCAGGTCACCGTCACGCAATGCGGTGAGCAACTCGCGCTCCTCCGGCGACAGGTCAGCCCATCGCGCCGGCTCGCCGACCGAGACCACCAGCGGCGCACCGTAGGCGACGGACTTGGTGGCGTCGCTGCGCGCCGGGAAGGTGACGGCCAGGACGCGGCGCGCCCGCCACAACCGGCGCAGTTCTTCGGCAGCCGCGTGCACCGCGTCATCGACCGAATCCGCCTGTGCCAGTTCCTGATTGAGCGCGTGCTGGCGTCCGGCCGCCAGTGCCAGCGCGATAGCGGCATGCTGGGCGAAATCACTGACGAGCTCGAGGTAGTCACTACCGAAGGCCTGTTGTTGAGGGCCGCGCGCGACTGCGATGACACCGAGTACGGCCTCGTCGGCGACCAGCGGTATGACGATGGCCGAGCGCTCACCGACATCGGTGAACCCCTCGATCGGGTACTGGAAGGAGTCGGTGATCAGCGGTAGGCCCCGGCGCGCCACACCGCCCGTGGTAGAGGCATCCATCGGCACCTGCTGACCGACGACCTGCGAGGTGTACCGGCCCGCAGTGGCGGCCACGACAAGGGTGTTCACTTCGAAAGCGGGAAGACCGGGCTCGCCCGGCACCAACAGAATCGCCTGTTCGGCATCGGCCAACTCCAGCGCCCGGTTGACGATGAGCTGCAGCGGCCCGGTCTGGGGATCACCCGACAGCAGCGCCGTGGTGATCTCGCGGCTGGCATTGGTCCACCTCGCGGTTTCGCGCTCCCGCTCGAAGAGCCGCGCGTTGTCGATCGCGGCGGCCGCGGCCGTGGCCAGTGCTCGCACCGCGCCCTCTTGCGAGTCGGAGAACACCCGGCCGGGGCGGTCGTCAGCGAGATACAGGTTGCCGAAATCGGCGGCCCGAACGGTGATCGGTATCGCCAGCAGCGCGCGGATCGGCGGATCGTCCGCCTGAAGAGCCGTGGACTGGGGAAACGCAGTCAGATCATCCACCCGGATGCCCTCGCCGACCTGGAGGTCCCCGAGCCGCTGAGATGTGGTGCCGCCGATCCCCTCGTAGATGAAGGAGGACAGCGAGCCGTCGCTCGCCCGCAGTCCCAGCGACCCGTACCTGGCGCCGGTCAGTTCCATCGCCCCGTTGACGATTCGGTGCAACGTCATGTCCAGGTCCAGATCGGACCCGATCTCGACGATGACCCGCACCAATTGCTGCAGTTGGTCGCGAGCCGCTATCAGCTCGTCGAGCTGTTCGTCGATTGCGCTCACCAGCCGGCGCCCGCGCTGCCTGATGACTGCCGGTCGTTGTTCATAGTTTCGCGCCTAGTCGTCGGGTTCCGTTGTTGTGCGCCGTGCCCGTGTGCCGCACGTTCAATCACAGCACCCGCTCCCCTACCCGCCAACACCGGTCCGCAAACTCGGCCGGGGTGGTGCTCCGCGGGCCGTGCGGGCCGTCAAACTTGCGACCGGTAGATACCTGGCCCCTTTTACGATGTTCGGCGTGGTCAGCGAAAACACGCGTGCAACCGACAAGGACCGCAACGACACCTGTCAGGTGCTCGACGCGGCGCTCGACGACGGCCAGCTGTCGGCCGAGGAGCACCGGCAGCGGGTCAGCTCGGCGACCAAGGCCACCACTTTGCGCCAGCTGCATGCCCTGGTAACGGACTTGCAGATCCGTCCCGCGGCCCCCGGAACGTCCACGTCGACGTCGATCAACAAACGCCGCGTGGTGCTGGCGCTGGTCGGGCTGGCGGTCGTCGCGGCCGGCATCCAGCTCGCCTGGGGGCTGTCCGGCAGCGACTCCCCGTCGGCGCCGCGGACCTCGCAAGCTACGTCCTCACCAAGTGCGGCGATCACCGTTTCGTCAGCGCCGCCGCCGAGCACTCCCGCGGCGCCCCCGCAGTTGCTGACGCTGAGCGGGGTGACCGGCGTGCTGGCGCAGATGCGCACTCAATTCGGCGACACGCTCGGCTACCAACTCAACATCTACGAAGACAAGGTCGTGGTGCTGCGGCCCGACACCGCCAACGCCCACGTCGTCGTGGAGTGGATTCTGCGCGACGGCAGCTGGTCGAACCGCGGACCCAGCACCGCCGCCTTCTCCGGCTCAGGTGTTGGCGACCTCGGCAAATTCGACGTGCAGGCAGTGCTGGGAGTGCTGCACGACGCTCCGCAGACCCTCGAGCTGTACGACGCGCCGCAGACCTTCCTGGCGGTCGAGAGCCGCAAGGACGGCAGTCTGTACATCGATATCCACGTCTCGGACAACACCCGCCGCAGCGGATCGATCGTGGTCTCCGCGGACGGGACGGTCACCGAGATCGACCGGCCACGCCGATAGATAGCGATCTGCCCGAGGTAAACACTGGGCCGCAACCCGTCCGTACTGGCACCGTAGGGCTTCGCGCGGGTGTGGCTGAGTGGCTAGGCAGCGGCCTGCAAAGCCGTACACACGGGTTCGAATCCCGTCACTCGCTCTGCGCGCCCCTGCTGGCGAGCAGACACAAAGTTACCCTGGAACGCCTGCTCCGGGGTGATTTTGTGTCTGCTCGCGGTGGAGACGTCAGCCGCGGTACTGGGCGACCCGGGCCGCGTAGTCGTCGAGCAACCGCAACGACTCGTCACGCGGTTTGGTGGGCAGCAGCAACGCGAGCTGGCCGAAGCCCAAGTCCTCTGCCGCGCGCCAGTATTCGAGGTTGTTGGGGGTGCCGAACATCGCCAGCGGAACGTCATGGCCGGCGAGGCCGCGCAACTGTTCGACGCGGCGGGTGACTTCCTCGATCGGGAACGGGTTGGAGATCCAGCCGGCCTCATGCCGCACCACGCGCTTCATCGTGGCGTCGGAGTTGCCGCCGATGTAGATCGGCGGATGAGGCCGGCGCACCGGCTTGGGCCGGATGTAGGACGGCGGGAAGTCGACGTATTTGCCGTGATATTCGGCGGGCTCGTCCGTCCACAGCACTTTGATCGCTTCGATGCGCTCGTCCAGCAGCGCGCCGCGCGTCTTCGGGTCGGTGCCGTGGTCGCGCATCTCCTCGAGATTCCATCCGGCGCCCACACCGAACACGAACCGCCCGCCAGAGATCAGGTCGATGCTCGCGGCCTCCTTGGCCGTGATGATCGGGTCGCGCTGGATGAGCAACGCGATTCCGGTGAAGAGCTCGATCGTGGTCGTCACGGCCGCGGCCGCCGCCAGCGTGACGAACGGATCCAGGGTGCGGTAGTAGATCTTCGGCAACTCCCCACCGAGCGGATAAGCGGACTCGCGGCTCGCGGGTATGTGCGTGTGCTCGGCGATCACCAGCGATTCGAAACCGCGCTCTTCGATCGCCCGGGCCAGCGACACCGTGTCGATGCTGTCGTCATTGACGAATGTGGAGATCCCGAATTTCATCCGCTGCCCCTGTCGGTCGGCTTCGTATCACCTGACAACGACCTTAGGCTGTGTTCGGCCAGAGAGGAGATTTCGTCGATGACTCGGCAGCCCGGAACATCCGCAGCGTTCTCCGCTGCCGGACGCCTACTCAGCCGACCCGCGATGCGGCCGGTCACCCGGACGTTCAGCAATCTGCACGCGGCGATGTACCGATGGACCCGGGGCAGAGCCCAGAACCCCCGGTACCCGACCATGTTGCTCACCGTGACGGGCCGCAGAACCGGTAAGCCGCAGACGGTTCCGCTGATCTACATCAAAGACGACGAGCGGTTCGTGATCGCGGCAGCCTATGCCGGCAGCGACTCCGACCCGGCGTGGTGGCTGAATCTGCAGGCCAATCCGCACGCCGTGGCACAGGTGAACGATCAGCGATTCGATGTCGAAGCGGAGCTCGCCCCCGCAGATCGGCACGCGGAATTGTGGCAGAAGCTGGTCGAGATGTACCCGTACTTCACGGGGTACCAGCAGCGGACCAACCGGCAGATCCCGGTGGTGTTCCTGCGTCGCGTCGCGTCGCGCAGCTAACCGCGATTCACCAGCCGGTCCAGCATCCGTGCGGTCCGGTCCAGCGGGTCGGTCGACCGGGCGGCCAGGCACAGAATGACGGCGCCCTCGACGGCGGCCACGATGGTGGTGGCCACCGATTCGGCCTCGTCGACTGCGACCGCCTCGTCCCGCAATCGGTCGGCGATGACCTGCTGCCAGGCGGTGAACACCTCACCGGCGGCATCGGCGGCCGCCGGCGACTCGCTGCGTCCGAGCGCGGCCGCCACCACCGGGCATCCCGCTTTGTAGTCGCTGGTGCGCAGCGTGTCTTTCCACGACTCGACGAACGCCGCCAGTGCGGCCCGGACGTCGCCGTCCGGCACCGTGAGTGTCGAGTCGATGAGCCGGCCGGCCGTCCGGGTCGCCTCGGTCATCAGTTCCGATTTCCCGCCCGGGAAGTTGACATACACCGACCGGCGGGCAGTTCCGCTGTGCTCGAGCAGTTCGGCAAGACCGGTACCGGCCACCCCGTGCCGGCGCAGCATCTCGATGGCGCTGTCAATCAGGCGCTCACGAGCGGTCATCGTCTCCTCCGTCGATTCATCGGTTGCAGTATACCGATTGGTCTACTAACGTTTGGTAGACCAATCGGTATAACACGGAGAGCGCCATGACGAACACGAACGACAACAAGACCTTGCAGAAGTTCCGCCGGGAACGCGCTCTCGGACGCTACGTGCTCAACCCGGTCGTGAAGGGATTGAGCAAACTCGGTGTGCGCACCGCACTGGCCACCGAACTCGAGACCGTGGGGCGCAAGACGGGCCGGCTGCGCCGGGTTCCGGTGTCCGTGCGGTTCGACGACGACGGGGCGTGGCTGATCTGCCAGCACGGCACCCGCTCCGGATGGGGCCGCAACATCGTCGACAACCCCGATGTTCGTGTGCGTCAGGGCAATCGGTGGCGCACCGGAGTGGCAACCTTCAGACCCGACGACGATGTGGTGGCGCGGGGCCGGCAGTTCGGCCGACTGGGAGCCACCGTGGTCAAGGCGCTGGAGACGACGCCGGTGTCGGTGCGTATCGACTTCACCGACCGAGGCGACTAACCGTGCGGAGTCACCAGAAACTTCTCACCGGTCGCGCGCTTGACGTATTCGTTGAACGCGTCGGGCGCGAGCATTCCGGCCAGTGACACCTCGCGGGTGTACTTACTGGCAAATGTGGTGCTGAGCTCCGCCGCAACCCGCGCCCGCAGCCGCGCAAAGGTTTCGCCGCCGGCTTTCTGCAGGAACGGCGTGAGCAGCCACCCGCCCACGCCCCAGGACATCCCGAAGTTCCGGGTGAGCACGGTGGGACTGGTGTCCAGAGCGCCATAGATGTAGACCTGCTTGTGGACACTCGAGCCATAGCGCGAGTACTGCGCCGCCGTCGCATTG
The DNA here is from genome assembly GCF_031583025.1 of Mycobacterium sp. Z3061. Classification (NCBI taxonomy): domain Bacteria; kingdom Bacillati; phylum Actinomycetota; class Actinomycetes; order Mycobacteriales; family Mycobacteriaceae; genus Mycobacterium; species Mycobacterium pumcae. Next base: position 4,389,188 of record NZ_CP134062.1, read on the forward strand.
ATCGCCTCCTCCATGCCGTTGAGGATCTGGCTCACCAGCGTCCCGCCACCGATGGCGTCGAAGGCCAGCGTCGCGGACGTCGCTCTGAGTGCCGCACCGAGGTCGGCCGCGAAAGAGTCCGACGAAGAATTGCAGACATGTTCGGCCCCAAGCGATCTCAGCAGATCTTCCTGCTCGGGCTTACGGACGATGTTCACCAGCGGTATCCCGTCCCGCCGGCACAGCTTGACCAGCATCTGACCCAGGTTCGACGCGGCGGCGGTGTGCACCAGCGCCGAATGTCCTTCGCGGCGCATGGTTTCGGTCATTCCCAGCGCGGTCATCGGATTGACGAAGGACGACGCCCCGTCTCGCGCGGTGGCGCCCCCGGGCAGGACCAGACAGGCCGACGCGGGAACGGCCCGGTATTGCGAATACATCGCGCCGCCGGCGATCGCCACCGTCTTTCCAGCCAGCGCCTGGGCGGCCTCGGACGAGCCGGCCGCCACCACGGTGCCTGCGCCCTCGTTGCCCACCGGAAGTGACTGGCCGAGTCGCGCGGCGAGCCCTTTCAGCGCAGACTGTCCGATCGGGGCGGTGACGACGGGACGCTCGGGCGTTCCCGCCGCGGTCGCCTTGGACATGTCGGCGGTCGCCACCAGCAGACCAAGGTCTGACGGATTGATCGGTGCGGCCTCCACCCGGACCAGCACCTCGTCAGCGCCGGGCGTCGGCACCGGGACGTCCTGCAGCGAAAGTTGCAGCGTGCCATCCGAACTCACCAGGGAACGCAGTTCGAGCGCGGTGCCGGGCAGATCTGCGGTCATGGCGGGTGCCTCATTCCTGTAGTGCGGCGGATGCTCAGACCATCAAATCGTCACGGGGCGGCTGACGACAAGCCGCTGACGACAATAGGAGTCCCATCCAGGCGGATGGAACTCCTATTGGTGTGGTGCTGAAGTCAGTCGACGACGTTTTCCGCGTGGAAAGCGGGGGCGGTGTAAACGGCCTCTGCCTCGCAGAACAGGATCTCGTGTGCCATGGAAACGTCTCCTCTAGTGGTTGTGATTGAAACTGTCGGAGGCGCTTGCCATCCTTCGACATGAAGTCTGCCGATTCTCGGGAAACGAGACATCCCCCGAATAGCCGTCAATCCGGTGGGTTGGTTCTTCCACTAGGAGGAGGACAGCGACGTCCCCCGATCAGGGGACACGGGAACTCGATGAGTTCCGAACTGCGGCGGGTAACCTATCAGCACCCACACGAGAGATAGGTGTCGCGTCTTGGCCATTCGGCGACATGACGGTACCTGATGCCGGAGTTGACGGGCGAACGCCACGACATGGCCGGTGACGAGCAGCCGCTGCCACTGACGCGGAGCCAGCTGGACATCTGGCTCGACCAGGAGACCGGCGGATCGGGAATACCCTGGCAGGCCAGCTTTTTCGCGGTCATCGGCGGTGCGGTCGAGCCGGCACTGGTCGAGCGGGCGGTCCATCGCGCGATAAGCGACTGCGAAGCGCTCAGGGCCGCAATCTTCGAGGCGAACGGGCAGGTCTTCCAGAGGCTTGTCGACTACCCGGCTGTTCCGGTCCCGTTCCTCGACGTGAGTGGCTCGCAGGACCCGGTCGCGGAAACCTACCGGCTCGCATCCTTGCTGCAGCGCGAGCCGATGCCGTGGGCCGGCCCGCTGTTCCGATTCGCACTGTTCCGCACCGGCCCGAAGCAATCCTTCCTGTTCGTCTGCCTGCACCACATCGTTGTCGATGGTTTCAGTACCGTGCTGCTGGTCAACCGCATTGCCGCCGTCTATTCCGCCCTCGCCGCCGGCACACCCGTTCCGGAATCCCCCTTCGGCACGCTGGGCGAGCTGGTCAGTATCGAATCGGAGTACGAAGCGTCCAGCGATTACCGGAAAGACCTGGACTTCTGGGAAGAAAATCTTCCGCCACGTCACGACCCGGTGGAATATCGGCGCACCGATGCCGGCGACGGTGACGATTACTACGTCGCCGCACAGCCGGTTGAAATCGACCCCGTCGTCGTGTACGAAATCGACGAGCTATCAAGGGTGTTGGGCATCAGGCGATCATCGGTCATCGCGGCGGCATGTGGGCTTCTCGTGCAGGGCTGGGAGGGCGGCGGCGGACCGCAGGTGGTACTCGATTTCCCGGTAGCCAGGCGCACCAGTGCGACGTTGAAGACGATCCCGGGGATGGTCGCCGGGGTGGTTCCCCTGACGTTGACGACAGCGCCGACGTCGTCCGTCGCCGATCTGTGCCTGCACGCGGACTCGCAGATACGCGGAATCGTGCAGCACCAACGGTTTCCGGTGCAGACCCTCAGCGGACCTAACCGCGGAGTCGCGCTGAACCTCTTTCCGCCGACGAGCGTGCCGCCGTTCGGCGATGCACCGGTGTCGCTGCTGTACACCAACTTCGGCCGCGGGGATCGGTTCGGGCTGTTCTTCATGAACGAAGGGCAACGGCTGCTCGTCAGCACCGCCGGCCTCGGGGCGCCCTCGAAGGGCTTCGTGGGTGCCGCGCTGGCCCACCGCCTGGCCGGGCTGGTGACCCGCATGGCGGCCGATCCGGGGCGGCACCTGTCGTCGATCGATCTGCTGGACCCGCGGGCGGACCGCTCGATCGTGACGTGGAGCAACCGCGCCGTGTTGGCTCGCCCCGTCACCTCCTTTCCTTCGATACCGGAATTGTTTGCCGCCCAAGCCAGCACGGCACCGGACGCCGTCGCCGTGACGTCCCCGGACGGGGTGCTGACCTACCGGCAACTCGGCGCCGCGAGCAACCGGCTGTCCTCGTTACTGTCCGGACGCGGTATCGGGCCCGGCGATGTTGTGGCGTTGCTGTTGCCCCGCAGCCGCCGGGCCATCGTCGCGATCCTCGCAGTCCTCAAAGCGGGAGCTGCCTACCTGCCCGTGGACCCGGAGCACCCGCAGGCCCGCGTCACCCTCCTCTTGGAGGACACCCGGCCGGCGGCCGTGCTGACCACCGCCGAGCTGGGCGACCTTGTGGATCGGTATGACGTGCCGGTCATCGACGTCGACGATCCGGCTATCGCCGCGCAGCCCGATACCGCTCCGCCGGCGCCGGGTGCCGGCGACATCGCTTATCTGCTTTACACTTCCGGCACCACTGGGACGCCCAAAGGTGTGGCGATCACGCATCTCAACATCGCGCAACTCGCGATGGCGCAGACCCCGCTCAATGACCGGGCGGAATCTGCGGTGACCCAGTGCCATTCCTATGCGTTCGATTTCTCGGTGTGGGAAATCTGGAGCACGCTGCTGCACGGCGGGCGACTGGTGGTAGTGAGCGAGGATGTCACCCGCTCCCCCAACGACTTTCACGCGTTGCTGGTGGCAGAACACGTCACCGCCCTGACCCAGACGCCATCGGCGGTTGCGGCGTTGCCGACCTTGACCGGCACGGCACTGGTTGTCGGCGGTGAAGCCTGCACCGCGGAGGTGGTGGACCGCTGGGCCCCCGGTCGGATGATGGTGAACGCCTACGGCCCAACCGAATCCACCGTCTGCGTGTCCATCAGCGCACCGTTGATCGCCGGTTCCGGAGTGGCGCCCATCGGACGACCGTTGCCGTCGACGGCACTGTTCGTGTTGGACCGGTGGTTGCGGCAGGTGCCGGTGGGCGTCGTCGGAGAACTGTACATCGCGGGAAGCCAAGTGGGCGTCGGGTATTGGCGCCGACCGGGATTGACGGCGTCGCGCTTTGTGGCGTGCCCGTTCGCCGGGACCGCGGCGTCGGGAGGTCGTATGTACCGCACCGGCGACCTGGCCTGCTGGGGACCTGACGGGCAGCTGCAGTACAAGGGTCGCTGCGATGACCAGGTGAAGATTCGCGGCTACCGCATCGAGCCGGCCGAGATCACCGCGGCGCTGGCCCGGTCGACGGGGGTGGAGCACGCGGTCGTCATCGCCCGGGAAGACAGTCCCGGCGTGAAACGCCTGGTGGCCTATATCACCGGCGAGGCCGACCCCGACGCGGTCCGCGCCGGCCTCCGGGACCGCCTACCCGACTACATGCTGCCGTCGGCCGTGGTGGCGCTGCCCCGGTTGCCGCTGACCGTCAACGGCAAACTCGATGTCGCGGCACTGCCCGTGCCCGACTACACCACCATCGGGTATCGGCCCCCGGCCACACCGGTGGAGGAAATCGTGGCCGGAATCTTCGCGCGCGTCCTCGGCCTGAGGCGCGTCGGCACGGACCAATCGTTCTTCGACCTGGGCGGCGATTCGCTGCTGGCGATGCGCGTCGTCGCGGCGGTCAACACCGCCCTGGCCGCGGACCTGTCGGTGCGGGCGTTGTTCGACGCCCCGACCGTCGCTGAGCTGACGCCGCACATCCACACCGGAACCGCGCCGTCCATAGCGCTTGCACAGGTCGAGCGCCCCGAGACTGTCCCCTTATCCCTTGCCCAACAACGCATGTGGAGTGTCATCCAAGTTCAGGGGCCGTCGGCGGTGTTCAACATCCCGTGGGTGTTCGAGTTGCGGGGGCAGCTCGACACGCAGGCGCTGGTACTGGCTTTGGCCGACCTGGTGCATCGCCACGAGCCGTTGCGCACCATCTACCCCGCCGTCGACGGCGTACCGCACCAGGTGGTCCTACCGGCCGGAGAGGCCGAATTGCGCTGCGAGGTCATCGATGCCACCGGATGGACGCCGGAGAAGATCCGCGAAGCCGTTGCCTCCCAAGCTCGCCGCAATTTCGACGTCGCTGCCGAGCTCCCCGTGTCGGCCCGGCTTTACCGCCGGGCTGACGATGAGCACATACTGGCTCTTGTGCTGCACCACATCGCGGTTGACGGCTGGTCACTGGCCCCGTTGGCCGCCGACCTCAGCGCGGCCTACCGCAGTCGAAGCGCCGGGCAGGCCCCGGTCTGGGAGCCGCTGCCGATCCAGTACATCGACTACGCGCTGTGGCAACGGGCATACCTGGGCGACCCGGCGGATGCCGACAGCATGATTGACGCCGAACTCCGTTACTGGGAGCGAACTCTCGCGAACATGCCCGCGCCTTCCCGGTTGTCTCTTGTCGAAGCCGGGTCCACTTCGTACGACAACCAGGGCGATACGGCGGCCGTGCAATGGCCCACGGCGCTGCATCGCCAGATCAACCAGCTGGCGCGTGAGCACCATGCCACCAGCTTCATGGTCGTTCAAGCGGGCTTGACCGTGCTGCTCTCTCGACTGTCCGCGAGCGACGACGTTGTCGTGGGCATCGCGGTCGCCGGGCGCCGCCACCCGATGCTGGACGACCTGGTCGGCATCTTTGTCAACACCGTGTTGCTGCGCATCGAGCTGACCGACCACACAGACTTCGCGGATGTGCTGGAACAGGTGCGGACGCGCAGCCTGCAGGCATTCGATCACCAGGACATGCCTTACGGGATTCTCGTCGACCGGATCAACGCCGCCCGTTCGTTCCCGCCGGGGCCGTTGACGCAGGTCATGCTGGCGTGGCAGAACAACAAGCCCGCCGAGTTGACGCTCGGCGATCTCGATATCACGCCGGTCCCGGTGCACACCGGGACCGCGCGGATGAACTTCCTGTTGTCGCTGGCGGAACACTTCACGGATACCGGTGAAGCCGCCGGAATCAGCGGCGTCGTTGAATATCGCACCTCCGTGTTCACTCCCGAGGCCGTAGAGACCATCGTCGGGCGCTTGCAAAAGCTGTTGACGGTGGTGACCGACGACCCGCGGCGGCCGCTGCCGTCAATCGCCGAACTCGATCAGCTGCCGTGAGCGCGGGCGGTCAGTTCGGCGGCGCGGCTCCCTCGGGCGGAATCGCGCCGCCGCAGCCACCGGGCGGCGGCGGACCGGGCATCGGCTCGTCGCCACTGACGCAGTCGTAGTAGAACTGCGGACCGACCATCCAGGTCTTCATCCACTGATGCCAGTACGACCCGTCCGGGTACCTGTCGCCGTCGCATACCGCCAAGTTGCCCCAACCCCACCGCCCGCCGGGACAGAAGCCTTTTGTCATGTCCGGCTGGTGCGGGTCGGGTGGGTCAGCACTGGCAATCGCCGTGGGAAAGGCAAGTGCCGCAGCACAACCCAATATCGCGGCGCCGCAGCGAACAAGCTTGAATCTCATTTCGGCTCCCTCGAGTGAATCGGCACGGCAATTCCGTCTATTCCATCGTTTACGACGCGCAGTTCGTTAGTTTATGACGCTGCGGAACGAAGATGTCAACCTCGTTCAAGGGGCCGAAATGCCCTTTCTTGAGTGCAGCCTGCGCAGCACCGACTGTTGCCTCAGGTCTTGTCGGACCACCGGAAAACGGCCAGACAGGCGATCAGACCGCCGACGCTCCACGCCGTCAGGACGAAGAATGTGTGCCAGTGCTCCCAGCTGCCGGCCGGTTCGAAGATCACCATATTCGGCGGCAACAGCACTGACCGGAATCCCTGAGCCATCCATTTCACCGGGAAGACGGAGCCGATGGTCAACATCCATGGCGGCAACACCATCAACGGAACATAGGTTCCGGAGAGGAATTGCAAACCCACCGCCGGGCCATTGGTGAGCACGGCCGCCGAAACCGCATTGCTCGCGAAGTTGCTGATGAAGATGCCCAGCAAGGAGCAACTGACGATGCCCAGGACGAACACCCAGGTCAGCGTGAACCACCCGAATACCGTCGTGGGTAGCCGCAGTTTGAAGATCAAGACTCCCACCGACAGCAGCACCACCGCCTCGGCGAGGCTGGCGATGGCGACCAGCAGAATTTTCCCGATGAAGTACGAGGACGCGGTCGTGGGCGTCCCCCGAAGTCGCCGTAAGGCGCCGGTGTCACGATCGGCGGCGATGCTGATACCGAGGTTGATGAACGATGTCGAGAGGATGCCGTAGGCGAGCATGCTCGCCGCGATCACCGCGCCGGTGCTGGTATCGCTGTCGGGCAGTTTCGCGGAGAAGATCGAACCCAGCAGGATGCAGATGACCGCTGGCATCGAGAACGTCAGCGCCACCTGCTCGGGCCGCCGGTAGAACATCTTCAGCTCGGGGATGACCCGCGACAGCCCGATGCGCACCGGCGACGGGAGCGTTGAATCCGGGGCAGCCGCGCGGTGTTTCGTCGGCCGGGTGGTTCTCGTGTGATCGATGGCCATCATGCGTGGCCGATGAGTTGCAGGTAGGCGTCTTCGAGCGTGGGTCGGGTAACGGTCAGCTGAGTCAATTCCGCCCCGTCCCTGGACCGCTGCCGGATCAAGTCCGTCGGATGATCCGTCTGCTCGACGTGGACCCGGTCGCCCTCCATCCAGCGAACCGTTGCAGCCGAGTTCACATACTCGGTCAATTTAGCCGGTGAGTCGAGCGCGACCACTCTGCCGTCGGCGATGACGGCCACGCGGTCGGCCAGGGTGGCGGCTTCCTCGAGGTAGTGGGTGGTGAGCAGGATGGTCGTGCCGTCGTCGGCCAACAGCCTGATGAGATCCCAGAACTGTCGTCTGGCTTCCGGGTCGAATCCGGTCGTCGGTTCGTCCAGGAACAGCACCTTGGGCATGGCGATGATGCCGAGTGCGACGTCGAGCCGGCGGCGCTGCCCGCCGGACAGGGTCCGCACCTTTGAAGCCGACACCGATCCGAGCCCGACGAGTTCGAGCACCTCCTGCGGAACACGGGCTTTCCCATAGCATTTCGCGAACATATGCATGGTTTCGGACACGGTGAGCATCCCGAAGTCGCTGGCCTCCTGCAGCACGATACCGATCTTCGCGCGCCAGGACCTGCCCGCGCTGCCCGGATCTTCGTCCAGTACGCGTACCTCGCCGGAATCGCGTTTGCGGTGGCCTTCGAGGATCTCGATGGTGGTCGACTTGCCCGCGCCGTTGGGCCCGAGGATTGCGAAGATCTCGCCGTATCCGACGTCGAGGTCCAGGTCCCGGACCGCGTGGATCTGCCCGTATGCCTTGGACAGACCGCGGACGTGCACCGCACAGGCGGGCTCGCATGGGGCAGCGCTCACGCGGGCCCCCCGGCGGGCTCCTGCCCGGTGGGTTGGCCTTCGAGCTCGGCCAGCAGCTGGCGCAGTTCGGCCTCGGAAAGCTGTTCGAGAAGCCGGTCGACATCGTCCTCGGGTGCGGCTGGTTCCGCTGGTCGGTCGTCGACGGCGTCCGCCTCGGCACCGGGTAGCGCCAGCTCGGCGAGGATGCGGGCGGCCAGTGAGTTGACGCTGACGCCTCTGAGCAGTTCGAGCACCGGCAGATCGATCGCGAACATGGAGTTGACCCGCACCCGGAAATCCATGGCCATCATCGAGTCCAGGCCGATGTCGTTGAGGATGTCGTCGGTGCCGATGTCGGTGACCGCGAGATCGAATACCGCCGAGGCGATCTGGCGGACCTGGGCGGCCAGCGCGTCGAGTCGGTCGGCTTCCGGAATCGCCGCGAGGAACTCGAGCACGGAGGATTCTGAATCGCCGGGGTCCGCCGCGGTCTCGGCCGTGCCGAGTTCCGAGAACATCGGCGGCAGTTGGCCGCCGAGCCCGATGCTGCGGGCCCGCCTCCAGTCGGCGCTGATGGCGACGACGTTGGGCGTGCGCTGATTGATCAGGCGATCGAGGATCCGGGTTCCCGCCGCGGGTGTGATGAGCTCGATTCCCCGCTGCGCATAGACCTTTTCCAGCTTGAGCTCTTCGACCATGCCTACCGACCAGGGACCCCACCCGATGGTGAGCGCGGGCAGCCCCCGGGCCTGCCGGTAGTGCGCGAAGGCGTCGAGGAACGCGTTCGCGGCGGCGTAGTTGCCCTGACCCGGCGAGGCGATGACCGACCCCGCGGAGCCGAACATGACGAAAAACTCCAGCTCGTGAAATACCTTGTGCAGCACTCGGGTACCGGTGATCTTGGGAGCCAGCACGGTGGTGAAATCGGTTTCGCTCATGTTCACCAGCAGCTGGTCGTCGACGGATCCGGCGGCGTGGATGATGCCGCGGACCGGACGGCCCCCGGCCCGGGTGTGGTCACTCAGCCACGACTGCACCTGGTCGGCGTCGGTGATGTCGACGCTGGCGGTGATCACCTGGGCGCCAAGGCGTTCCACCTTGCGGATGGTGCTGATGGTCGCGTAATGCGCGCTGTCCTCGGCCAGCATCGGCCAGTGCTCCCGCGGCGGGATTGGGCTTCGGCTCAGCAACGCGATGTGTCGTGCTCCGCGTTCGGCGAGATAGCCGGCCACGGTGCGGCCGAGCGCACCGGCACCGCCGGTGACGACGTAGGTCGCGTCGCTGGTGAGCTTGGTGGGGAATGGCTTCGTCAGGCCGGTGCACAGCCGAAGCCGCGGTACATACGTGGTGTCGCCGCGTATCGCGATCTGGTCCTCGGTTGCGTCGCCGAGTACGTGCCCGCAGATCCGGGCAGCCTGCTGATCGTGGTCGTCGGCGTCATCGATGTCGATCAGCCCGCCCCAGTGATTGGCGACTTCCTGGTGCCCGATGACCCGGCCGAGTCCCCAGAGCGGGGCCTGGTCGACGGCCAGTGTTGTGGTGCCTGGCGCCGGTTGCGCGTTACCGGTGATCAGGTACAGGCGGGTCTGGGCGGAGTCGTGCTCCGCCAGGGCCTTGACGAGGTGCAGGACCGCGAGAACGCCGATCTCGTAGTCTTTTTCGGATTCCTCGGCGATGTCCAGCGGCCAGCAGTCGATCACCCCGGCGAGATCACCTTCTCGTTCCAGATGGGTGGTGAGCAACTGGCGTAGCTGGTCGGGCCGACGAGGATCGGCGGCATACCCTTTGTCGTCTTCCGTCAGCGCGGCGACGGGTCGGTGTGCGACCGCCCGGACACGTTGGCCGCGGCGTCGTAACTCCTCCACAACCGCGGTGCCGATGCCGGAATCGTCGACCAGGACCAACCAGGCGCGATCCTCGCCTGCGTCCTGCTGATGATCTTCTTCGCTTGCCACCCAGGCGATTTCGTAGAGGCCCTTGTCGATCCGTTCGGGCGACATCCGGGACGAGGCACTCAGGGATTCCACCGTGAAGCCGGTGAAGACCGCGAGCAACTCTCCGAGGTCGTCGGTGATCGTGATGTCACTCTCGATCTGTTCCCTGGTCGCCGACACGACGCGTACGTGAGCGGTCATGTTCTGCCGGGGCGGACCGTAGATGGCGCTGTGCCGGATCCGGGTGGGAAGGTACGGACTCTCGTCGGAGTCCTGTCCGGCGATGTCGGCGCCGAAAAGTGTCTGGAAGGCACCGTCGATGAGCGCCGGGTGGAATCGGTAGTGGTCGAGTTCGCCGGCGATCGGTGCCGGAACGGCGATCTGAGCGGCCGCCCAGCCGTCCCCGGAAGTGAGCTTGGCGACGGTCTGAAACGCCTCCCCGTAGGCGAATCCGATGGCACGGGTGCGGTCGTAGAACTCGTCGCCGCTCAGTGTGGTGACGAGTTCACCGTCGTGGTGGGTGTCGGGGCCGTCGGGCCGGGACGACCTGGGCCGGGTGCTCAGTTCGGCGGTCGCGGTGATCGTCCACTTGAGTTCGCCGTCGGCGGTTGCGGTGAACGCGGCGAATTCCAGGGCGCCGGTGTCCTGGTTCAGCGTGGTCCGGAGCACGGGATCGCACGTCTCGTCGAGGATGAGGGCGCGTTTGAGCTCGAGGTTGTCGACCCGGTGGTCGGTGGAACCGTAGGTTTCTCTGCCTGCCGCCAGCGCCATTTCGATGAACACCGCGCCGGGCACAATCGTGCTGCCCTGCACCTGATGGTCGGCGAGGAAGGGCGCGATGGTGGTGCTCAACTCGACTTCCCAGGTGGGGTGCACGGCGCTCACCGGTTGCCCCAGCAGGGGGTGAACCGGGTTGTAGTGCAGATCCTCCACCGCTTCCTGGGTTTCGTTCCAGAAGCGCTTGGACTGCCACGGGTAGTTCGGCAGCTTCAGCAGTCGGGACCGGTCGCGCGGGTACAGCGCATCCCATGCGATGGAGTGTCCGTGACAGTGCAGCGCGCCAACACAATTCATCAATGTGCGCGAATCATCGTCGTCGCGGCGCTGCGCGGCCATGACGACGATGTCGTTGTTCTGGCTGCCGGCGATCTCGATGATCGACGACGCCAGCACCGGATGCGGACCCAGCTCGACGAAGTGGGTGTATCCGTCTTCGAGCATGCGGCGGGCCGCGGGTTCGAATAGGACTGTGGCGCGGGTGTTCTGCCACCAGTAGGCGGCGCCGGCCGCATAGCTGTCCAACAGTTCGCCGGTCACCGTCGAGTACAGCGGGACCGTCCCCAGATCCGAGGACAACCCCTGCAGGGCGCTACAGAGGTCGTCTTTCACCGCGTCCATGTAGTGGGTGTGGTACGGGACCTGGACGTTGAGGAACCTGTTGAAGACTTTGGCATCCTCCAGCTGGCCGGCGATGTCGTCCAGGACGTCGCTGTCGCCGGCGATGGTCACCGCTGACGGACTGTTGATCGCTGCGATGGACACCCGCCGCCCGATCTCGTCGCGCGCTTTGTCGTCGAGCGTCTGCAGCAGCAGGTCGGCGCCGAGGCCGACCGCCAGCATGCGGCCGAGTCCGCTGGTGCGTTGTTGAAGACGACTGCGGTGGTAGATCACCTCAATGGCCCGCTCGAAGGTCAGCAGTCCGGCCAGGTGATGCGCCGCCACTTCGCCGGCGCTGTGTCCGATCACCGCGTCGGGTGTAATCCCCCACTGTGCGAGTTGAGCGGCCAGGGCTACCTGGACGGCGAAGTTGGCCGGCTGCGCGATCGCGGTTTCGGCCATACGGGAGCTCGCCTCGTCGCGGCGAAGTTCCTCGAGCAAAGACCAGTCCGCGTAGCGCGACAGTTCGCGGTCGCTGCGCACGATGCTCTCGGTGAAGGCGGGATAGACGTCGAGCAGTCCCCGGCACATCTTCCACCACTGCGGACCCATGCCGGTGCAGACGAAAGCCAGTTTCGGCGTGGTCGGCTGGGTGCGGTTCGCGGCGATCTGTCCCCCGTCGGCCAGCGCCTGAAGTTGGTCGCGGGCGTCGGCGACGCTGCTCGCCACCAGCGCACGGCGATAGTTCAGATGCGAGCGTCGTTGGCCGAGGGTGTAACCGAGATCCGGCAGGGTCAACTCGGGATGGGCGCGCAAGTGCCGGGCCAGTTTATCCGCGGTCGCCAGCAAGGCTTCTTCGTTGCGCGCCGAGATGGGCAGCAGAGCCAGCGGTAGGTGCTGAGCTTGGGCGGGCGCCACGCTCGGGGCGGGTGGCTGCGCCAGCACGACGTGAGCGTTCGTGCCGCCGAAGCCGAAGGAGTTGACCCCCGCCAGCCGCCGGGGGCTCGCGGGAAACTCCCGGCCGCTGCGGGGGATGTCGATCTTCAGCTCTGCCAACGGGGTTGACCCGCTGGGATTCTTCAGATGCAGGTTCGCCGGGATGTGCCCGTATTTGAGCACCAGCGCGGTCTTGATCAGACCGGCGACGCCGGCGCCGGCTTCGAGGTGGCCGATGTTGGTCTTGACCGACCCGATCAGCAGTGGCTCGGTCGCCGGGCGGTCCGCGGCGAGCGCGTTGGCGAGCGCCCGCATCTCGACCGGGTCACCGACGGGGGTTCCGGTGCCGTGCGCCTCCACGTAGCCGATCTCGCCGGGACGGACGCCCGCGCGTTGCAGCGCGGTGGTGATCGCCGCCTGTTGCGCCTCTTCGCTGGGGACGGTGATGCCGTCGGTGTGGCCGTCCTGCGAGACCGCTGTGCCCAGGATCTGTGCGTATATCTCGTCGCCGTCGCGCAGTGCCTGCTCGAGGGGTTTGATGACGACGACGGCGCCGCCTTCTCCGCGTGCGTAACCGTCAGCGGACTCGTCGAACGCCTTGCAGCGGCCGTCCGGACTGAGGAACCCGCTCTTGGACTCGGCGATGGCCGTGTTGGGGCCGACCATGATGTTCACGCCGCCGGCCAGCGCGAGGTTGCACTCGCCGTTCCAGATGCTCTGGGCCGCAAGGTGTACCGCGACGAGTGAGCTCGAACAGGCGGTGTCCACCGTCATGCTGGGCCCGCGGAAGTCGAAGGTGTAGGAGATCCGGTTGGCCAGCATCGTCATCATCATCCCGGTGGCGGAATGGGTTTTGAAACGGTAGCGACTGGTGCGGCCCTGATTCTGCAGCAGCTGGTAGTCCAGGGTGAAGCCGCCGATGAACACACCGACGTCCGTACCCGCCAACTTGTCGGCAGGTAGGCCGCCGTCCTCCAGCGCCTCCCACGTGGCCTGCAGCATCAGTCGTTGCTGCGGATCGAGCAGGTTCGCCTCGCGTGGCGAGATGCCGAAGAACTGTGGGTCGAACTTGTCGATCTCGCTGAGGAACCCACCTCGGCGGGTGACCATCTTGCCGACCTTCGCCGGGTTCGGGTCGTAGTACTTCGCGGCGTTCCATCGTGTCTCCGGGACGACGCGTGTGGCGTCCGTTCCGCTGCACAGCAAGTTCCAGAAATCGTCCGGGCTGTCCGCGCCACCTGGGAAGCGGCACCCGATTCCTACTATCGCCAAGGGTTTTCGAATGCCGTGCTCGGCGCGCATGTTCATCCTTTCCCGCTGACGAGAAGTTCGCGAGTACCGCTGAACCGCTGCCAGGAGCTTGTTCGGTGATTCAGCGGCAGTGTGCGGCGCGACCGCGTGATGCGTGAATCTTCGTCGGGGCTAACTGAATTCGAATGCAGGTGCGCTGCTGACGATCCACTCGTGGCTGATCGGATTGGTGGCCTGCTCGCGGCGGTAGATGGAGCGGAGTTCGCGCAACAGCGAATCTCGTTGCCAAGCCTGGACCTGCCGCATGACATCGTCATCGGAAAACCTTTCGCACTTTTCCGCAACTACTGTCTCGACCAACTGGCCCGCTATCTGGCGCAGCAACAGCGCGTTCGCGTCGAACCGGGCGGTGAAGTCCGCGGCCCGTCCCATCATGGCCTTGTGCAACGTGACCATGAAGTTCAGCGGAGCATAGAGATCGACGAAGCCCCCGGCGGGACGCGCGCCCTCGATTGCGGCCCATTCCCGGAAGAATTGCTGCATCCGGTTGCTGAGCGCGATAAGTCCCTCCAAATAGGGCACTACGCCGGGGTCGTCAGCGACACTGACGAATCGGTCGTTGCTGTAGAGAAGTCCCAAGAATCCCCAGTAGAAGGCGATATCCCAGATCACCTTCGCGGCCATGACGGCAGGTGAGCCCATCAGAATGTACTGGTCGCAGTAAATAGCCAGCCACATCTCGGTGAGGGACCGAAACAACGAATCGCTGATTCCGGCCCTCCCGACGACATCTTCGCCGTCGAGTTCACGGACAATCATGTCGGTGATGAGGCCGTTGCCGATTGCAACAAGGTCGAGTCCGGATGAATACAGCGGATCCAGGAAAATTCCCGAGTCTCCGGTGACGCACCACCGGTCGCGTCCGTCGTATACCTGGCTGGCACCGTGACTGTAGTTCTTCATCACTCTGAAGTCTTTGATCAGGTGATCGATATCGGCCAGCACCGCGGCGCATTGCGGCTCGTGCTCACGCAACCACGATTTCGCCTTGGCAAGCGTGTTGAAATCGTTGAATGCATGAAATGCCGGGTCTGCCACAATGCCGACGCTGGTGGCTCCGGATGCCAGCCGGATGAGCCAGACCCAGTAGCCTTCCCCCATCAGATGATTGGTCGACATTGCCCGGTCGCCTTCGACCAGACGCGCCTGCCAACTCGGATCGTCGCTCCACTTACCGATATCGATCTCCGCCGCGACGCGCAGCCACACGGCGTTGCAGTTGTGCTCGTTGGGCCGCCTCAGCTCCAGTTGCCGGGGCAATGCCCGATTTCGCCCCGACGCGTCAGCGACCCAACGAGCGGTCTTTTGGGTGATGATGTCGCCATCCTGGATGGAAATGGTGTGAGAACGACTTCCGTAACCCAATTCAACGGATCGAACCCGGCCGGTGATAACGGTGATGCCGGCGGACACGCATCGTCGGTTGAGCTCGTTTTCCAGCCTGCCGCGATCGATTTGGTATGTGACCTGATGCGTGAACGAGGAACTGCCGAGTTCCATTCGCTGGGTGATATCGGTGTTTCCGTTGTGCGTGAAGAACATGCGCAGACCCATCTTGCGAATCTGTGCGGTGTTGAGATGGTCGGCCAGTCCGAGGCGATCCCGCAGGTACTGCGCGGAAATCTCGACCGTCGACTCACCGACCGTGTGGGTGATCTCCGGAGCCGGGTGCCCGTTGGCCTCGATGATGAGCAGTCTGGTTTGCGGCCTGGCCCGGTGGAGTTCCAGAGCCAGCGTAAGCGCCGCGATGCCGCCCCCCACGATCGCGACGTCGTAGTCCGCTGCGGTGAGCTCACCACCGGAGAGCTGGCTTTTTATCTTTTGCGCGAGGGCCTCCCGTGCCTCCGCGCTCAGATGCGACAGCTGCGCTCGCACGTCCACACGTCCCCCTTCGCAAGTGCGTTTGGCGAAGTTAGTTAATAGTTAAGTAGGTTACACGAAATGAAGGTCAGATTCGCCGCGCAGTCGCGGCACCGGGCGGCCGCAAACCGCCCTCCATCAGGACTCTGATCTACGCGGAGCCGTCGGCGGGCACAGTCGCGGGCTCGGGCAACTCGCTCGGTTCATCGACTCGGTGGCGACCGTAAACGAACTCGAATATCGGTGTGGCCATCAGCGTGGTGACGATAGCGACCAGGACCAGAATCGTGAAAAGCGTCGGAGTGATGATGCCGGCTTGAAGTCCGATGTTCAGCAGGATGAGTTCGATCAATCCGCGGGCGTTCATCAACGAACCGAGCGCTACGGATTCGCGAAAGGGAACCTTATTCAGGCGCGCCGCAACCGTGCACGCGACACCTTTCCCGAGGATCGACACGATCAGAATCCCCAATGTCACCGCCCACAGCATCGGACTGTTCAACAGGCCGATCTGCGTGTTCAGTCCCGAGTAGACGAAGAACAGCGGCAACAGGAAGGTGGTCACCAGTGGGTCGAGTCGGGCGGTGAGTTCTCGTGCGAAAAAACCCGACGGCATTGCCACGCCGAGGATGAACCCGCCGAATATCGCGTAGATACCTATGGTGTCGGTGAACCAGGCGCACGTCATGAGCAGAATGAGGACCGTGCTCAGCACAGGCGCGGTGATCGTGTTGCGACGTTCGGAAATCGTGCCCAATGCCTTGAATGCCCGCCGCCCCGCAGTGAGCAGCAGCACGCTGTAAAGAATGCCACCGACTATCGCCGTGGCGGCCAGGGCGGGATTACCGCGGTGGACGGCAAGGACTATCGCCAGGATGCACCAGGAGAGAGCATCGTCGGCCGCGCCACACGCCAGGGCGAGCGTGCCCAACGGGGTGCCGGACAGCCGTTGTTCGAAAATAATCCGGGCCAGCATGGGAAAAGCGGTGGTTGCGATCGACGCGCCCAGGAACATCATCGCCATGACAAGGGTGACGCTTTTGTCGAAATAGATTCCCTGCGCCAGCAAGGGCATGGCGAGGGCCGCACCCAGAGCCAGCGGTGTGAGAATCCCCGCAGCAGAGACGGCGACCGCGGTGCCCGCTCGGTGTTTGATCAGGTTGACGTCGAAATTGAGGCCGATGAGGAACATGTAAAGCACCAGACCGATTTGCGCCAGGGTGTACAGCACGGTATTCGCCTGACCTGAAGGAAATAGGTGGTGTTGTATTCCCGGAGCGATTTTTCCCAACAGCGACGGTCCGAGTAGGACACCCGCGATCATTTCGCCGACCACTTGTGGTTGCCCTATGCGTCTTGCCAGCAGCCCCACCACCCGGCACGTGCCGAGGATGACGGCGAGTTCGAGGAAGAAGTGAACTGCGGTTGCTGCGGGCATAAATCAGGTCCTCGGTTTCACGGTGGACAGGCTGCCGAGGCGGATGTCGGTGTCCAGGTGCTTATTTCGACGATCGTAGCCAGGCTCAGTTGGGTGTCCGGCCCTTCGCGGTAGGGCCGTCTCGCTTGAGGCTACGGTAAGCGATCACGCTGCGCGCTTCGGTGGCGCGCCGCAGGGGTGGGGTGGTCCCACCGCTCACTACCGGGATGCGGAGCCGCGGGGTCCACGGGTCCGGTGCGCAGCCAGCACATCGCAGTTGGCCAGCGTCTGCGCCTGGGCGGCCAGAATCGATGCCTGGTTGGCATGGGCGACCGCTTCGCGCTCGTTGGTTGCCGCCTTGGCGTGTGCCGCGGCCAGGTGCCGTTTCGCATCTTCGAACCGCGCCTTGGCGTCGGCCCCGATGTGCTGACGGTGTTTGGCGGCGTAATCGGAGATCTGTCGCAATCTGGCGTCCGCGGTCGACAGCGCCGGACCCGCCGAATTGACGGGTCCCTCGATATTCACCTGACCACTGCCGGCTTCGATCCCCCGCCCGGCACGCCGCCGGCGATGCCTGCGGTAGAGCAGGAGAAGCAGCACCACCAGCACGACTACGCCGACGCCGACGGCGACCAGCGGCCAGATCCGTTTCGACGAGGCCTGGGATGAGGTCATCGTGTTGTTGAGCCCATCGGCCGCGGCGACCGCGGCGCCGCTCCAGTTCTTCGCGCTCACAGCGGGCCCGATCTGCGTGCTCTGTAGACTGCTCAACTCGCCTGCCGCGACCCCCGGCGCGCTGAACGCATACAGCTTGGTGTTGGTCGCCACGGCCAGCAACGCGTCGTTGCCCCCCATACCGGTCGCCTCGCGGGTCCGGTCGACCCAGTTTTCCGGTTTGAACCGGGAGAAATTGTCGACATAGACCACCCACAGTTGAATGTGCTTGTCGCGGTAGAGCCGATCGAGAGCCGAACTGACCGCCGCCCGATCGGAATTCGTCAGCGCTCCGGTGGTGTCGGTGATGTGGTCGGTGAGCTTGGACGGCGGCTGCGCGCCCGAGGGGGTCGCCAGCAGCAAACTCGCCGCGAGGACCGACAGGACTACTCCGAACAGGCGAACAATGCGCATGCGGGTAATCTAGCCCGCCGCGAGCGGCTATCTTGAGAAAGCACGGCTTCGTTTTCATCGGAGCCGTGGCGGGGGGTTCGACCGCCATGCGCGAAGGAGACCGCAATGCCGATATTCATGGTCGAACGAAATTACGCCGAAGAGCTCGAGCCCAGCCTGGTACCGGCCGACGGGATCGCGCGGATCAACGACCAGGAGGGCGTTCGCTGGCTGTACTCCTTTCTGTCGGCCGACAAGCGCAAGACGTACTGCCTCTATGAGGCACCGACGCCCGAGGCGATCAGGTCCGCGGCAGTGCGGGCCGGCCTTCCAGCAGATGTGATCGTCGAAGTCTCGGGCCGGGTCCTACCGACCGGAGGAATGGCTGAGATCTGATCGCTATCCCAGCAATTCGTGATCGGCGGCGTACATGGCGGCCTGGGTGCGGTTGGCGGCGCCTGTCTTGAGCAGGATGCTGCGCACATGGTTGGCGGCAGTGTTCGAGCTGATGTAGAGACGTTCACCGATCGCCCGGTTGCTCAGTCCCTCGGCCAGCAGCCGCAATACCTCGACTTCTCGCTCCGTCAGGCCGTCCGGCCCGTTGGCGGTCATCACGGGGTCCAGGAGGTTCAAGACGCGAGTCTGGCCGATCGGCGCGGCGACGGCGCGAGCCTCTCCGGCCCACTGCACGGCCCGCTCGGTACTGCCGTGCGCGAGCGCGAACAGAGCCCGTCTGGCGAGCGTCTCAGCGACGTGCACCACCGAGCCCATCCGCCGGTCCATCTCCAGGGCAGAGGTGAAATACGCTTCAGCAGCGCCGGTTTCGCCGTTGAGAGCCGCGATGCGGGCGAGGTAGCGGTCCGCACTGCCGAACAACGCGACGAACTGGCCCGCCATGACGTTCTTGCCTTCGTAGCGTGTGACGAACGGGCGTAGCGCATGAACCGCTTCCCGGTTGCCCAGCGCCAGCGCCGCTTCCAGCATGAAGATCAGTTCCATCGGCCACCGCGCCGCCTCGGTCCGCTCCCCGAGGTTGCGGCTGAGTAGCTGATTGAGGGCGCGGTTCATGCCCCGCTCGCAGTCCAATTCGGTATAGAGCGCCAGCAGCCCGGGCAACCAGCGGCCGGCGAAAGTCTCACTGCCGTCTACGAATGTGCTGAATCTCCTGAGGGCACCGGTCTCGCGCCGGATCATGAACATCTGGACTCCGTAAGAGCCTTCCGTGGTGTCGCTGCCGAGCAGTCCCCCGGTGCGCACGGCGATCTCCGCCCATCGCTCGGCATCCTCGAAATCGCCACGCAGGTAGGCCATCCCGCCCTGGGCGCAGGCGCCGACGAAGCTGAAGAAGGGTTGCCCGGACGTCAGGCCGGCGCGCTCCATGTCCCCCGTCGCCGCCGACAAGTCATCCGGCCGTCCCGCTTGATAACTGGCCAGCGCCCGGAAGTGTGACGCAGAGCCCAGGGCCTCGTAGTCCCGCCGGGCGAGCGCCACCCGCGACAGTTCAGTGGACCGATCCAGTTGGTGCTCACACATATCCGGCGTCAGACCGTGCCAAAGACTTGTCTCCAGAGCATGCACGAGCACCGCCGGGTCTTCGCCCGCCCGCGCCCGGTCGATGGCCAGGCTGCTGACGTCCCTGGCACGCGCCGTCTCACCGGCGAACGCCAGTGCCCGGCCGAAGCTGCCCAGCGCCCGCACATAGCGCGGGTCAGTGGCGTCCAGACCGCACGTCTCCAGGGCTGCGGCCAGCAGGTCGGCGGCCTTGGAATCTGCCAGCCCGGGACGCCAGTTGGCGTCTTCGTAGCCGATGGCCGCCTGCAGGCGCACCAGCGGGTCGTCGGAAGCATTGATGTTCTCGTACATGCCGCGAGCGCGCGCGAAGTCCCCGGCGCGAACGTGATTCGCAGCGGAACTGAGCTGCATCCCGGCCCGCTCCGCGCGGCTGAGCTCGGGTAGCGATGCGGCCCGCTCGTACCATGTCGCCGCGTCCTCATAGGCCAGGCTGTGCTCGGCGATCCGGGCCGCCTCCTGCGCGTACCGCAGGGCCTGCTCGTGGTAACCGAGCACGTGGGCCAACAGATAGTGATTGGCCAGGCGCGGGATGACCGAGGGATCGGCCCGCCCCTCCAGGGCCTTCGCCGCTCGGGCATGCAGTATTCGCAGCCGCGACGCCGCCATCCTGGCGACCACGGCCTCTCGGGTCAGCGCATGCACGAACGAGAAGTCGACGTCGGATCCCTGCACCGCCCTGATCAGGCCGACGCCCTCGGCCGAATCGACGGCTGCCAGCGTCACCGCCAGGTCGGCCTCGCTGCCGGCGATGAGCGCCGGCAGGTCGAATGTCTCACCGAGCACCGCGGCCTGTTCGACGATCTCCCGCACGCTTGCTCCAAGACCGGCCAGCCGGCCGGCGATGGCGTCACCGATCGAGCTGGGAACGGATCGGTGTGAGCTCAGCGCGGCCACCCCGCCGCGCCGCTCCAGGTCTTTGCACAGTTCGGTCAGAAAGAACGGGTTGCCACCGGTTTTGTCCCGCAACAGAGCCGCCGCGGTCCGCAGCTCCGAGCGGGCCAATCGCTGGGTGCTGCAGACGAATTCAGCGATCGCGTCGGTGTCGAGGCCGTCCAGGTCCAGTCGTCGCACACCGTCGAAGCGGTGCATTTCGGCCATCCGGGTGACCAGTTCGTCGGAGCGGTCCGGTGCTGTGGTGCGAAACGTCGCCACCACCAGCATGCGAACGTCGGCGCAGCCGGCCAGCACATGCTCCAACATCGCCAGCGTCGGGAGCTGCGCCCAGTGCAGGTCGTCGAGCATCAGCGCGATCGGGCGGTCTCTGGTCAACCGGCGCAGGAATCCGGTCAGCGCATCGAGCAGCACCCGCCGGCCGGTGCCTGCATGTTCGGTGACGGCCGTGTCCGCACTGTGCCGCTGCACATGAGACGACAACCGGCTCAGCTGCGGTCCCGCCTCGGCCAGCGTTTCGGCGAATGCTCCGGCAGGATTTGACGACAGCAGCCGGTCGAGCGCCTCAACGAACGGTTCGTACGGAACGCCGGCATCGGCGGTGCAGCTGCCCATCAGGACCGCGACTCCGTGATCGGCCAGGGATCCGGCGATGGCGGCGACCAGACGTGACTTGCCTGCACCCGGTTCCCCGCCCACGAAAATCGCCTGGCGGTCCCCCTTTTCGACCAACTCCCAGGCCTGCTCCAGCGCGGCCAGTTCACCGGCGCGGCCCACGAAAGACCCACGGCGACGTACGACGACTTCGGCCGGAAGCGGTGGCGGCACCCACTGCGCCATCTGCCCAAGGTAACGGCACCGCGGTCGCCCCGTCGATAGTCAGATATGACCATTGCTGGACGGCAAGCGAAATGCTTCGTTGTGGTCATGACGGGTGGCGCCGGCGCGACGTAGCGTCACCGCATCGATTCCAGAACTCGCCGGAAGGTGACGACATGTCCACTGCAAGTGCGGTCGGCCAGCCGAATCTGCTGGGCGGGAGCGTGATTCTGCCGCACGACGCGGAGTACGACGATGCCCGCGCTCTGTACAACGCGATGATCGACAGACGGCCCGCGATGATCGCCCGATGCGGGTCCGTCGACGACGTGATCGCCTCTCTGGCGTTTGCGCGGACGTCGGGCCTGGCCGTCGCGGTGCGCGGGGGCGGTCACAGCGGTCCCGGGTTCGGCACCGTCGACGGCGGCATCGTCATCGACTTGTCGCCGATGGCACGGATCGACGTGAACGCCGACGCACGCACCGTCCGGGTGCAGGGTGGAGCGACATCTGGCCAGGTGGACTCCGCCACCCACGCCTTCGGATTGGCCACACCGTCCGGCGTGATCGCCAGCACCGGTGTCGGGGGGCTGACCCTGGGCGGGGGCCACGGCTACCTGTCGCGCAAGTACGGCCTGACCATCGACAATCTGCTGGAAGCCGAGGTGGTGCTGGCCGACGGGCGGGTGGTGATCGCTTCGGAGTCGGATCACCCCGACCTCTTCTGGGCGCTGCGCGGCGGCGGCGGAAACTTCGGCGTGGTCACCTCGTTCACGTTCCGGCTGCATCCCGTCCAGTCGGTCATCTGTGGCCCGACGGCCTGGCCGGCGGCGGCGACCGCCGACATCCTCTCCTGGTTCCGCGACTTCATTCCGGCTCAGGATGAGGACCTGTACGGCTTCTTCGCGACGATGACGGTTCCGCCGGGAGATCCCTTTCCGGCGGAGTTCCACCTGCAGAAGGCCTGCTCCGTGGTCTGGTGCTACACCGGCGACCCGTCGCGAGCCGACGAGGTGTTCGCGCCGGTTCGGCAGATGAAACCGGCCTTCGACGGCATCGGTGCGGCGCCGTACCCGGCGCTGCAGTCGACCTTCGACGGGTTGTATCCCAAAGGGCTGCAGTGGTACTGGCGCGGTGACTTCTTCCGGACGATCGACGACGGCGCGGTGCGGGCGCACGCCCGCTTCGTCGAGGAACTGCCGACGATGCACTCCGCGATGCACCTCTACCCGATCGACGGGGCGGTGCACCGGGTCGGGCAGACCGAGACCGCGTGGTCCTACCGCGACGTGAACTTCTCGCAAGTCATCGTCGGTGTGGACCCTGACCCGGCCAACGGCCCTGCGCTGCGGCGGTTTACGGCCGACTACTGGGAGGCCACTCATCCGTATTCCGCGGGCGGCGCCTACATCAACTTCATGATGGAGGAAGGTCAAGAACGCGTCCGCGCCACCTACGGGCCGAACTACCGCCGCCTCACCGAGATCAAGGCGGAGTTCGACCCGCAGAACATCTTCCGTATCAACCAGAACATCGTGCCTGCGAGGTGACCGCGACCATGACCAACACACCGAAATACTCTGTCAGCAAAGACAATACAGGCATGGGGTGCCCGGTGCTCCACCATGCCGGGACCCCTACTGCGACCGATGCGAGGTTCCTCCGCGTACTAGCGTTGCTCTACGGCGGTCTCAACTACCTGGTGTTCTTCGGCGTCTTCTTGTATCTGGTCGGTTTCGTGGTCGACGTCGCCGTGCCCCGCAGCGTCGACCACGCCATCGCCGCGCCGGTCGGGCAGGCCGTGGTGATCGACCTCGGTCTGCTGCTGTTGTTCGCGCTGCAACACAGCGTGATGGCCCGGCCCGCCTTCAAGCGGTGGTGGACCCGATTCGTGCCCGCGCCGATCGAACGCAGCACCTACGTGCTGGTGTCCAACGCGACTTTCGTGCTGATGTTCTGGCAGTGGCGTTCGATAGACAGCACCATCTGGCAGCTGGATTCCGCGCCGGCTCGGACAGCGGTGTATGCGGCCGGTGCACTCGGGTGGCTCATTGCGCTGGCTTCGACGTTCATGATCGACCACTTCGAGCTCTTCGGCATCCGGCAGGTGTTGCACAACCTGCTGTCAAAGCCCCTCGTGCAGAAAGGCTTCCGCGTCGTGCTGCTCTACCGGCTGGTGCGTCACCCGCTGATGCTCGGATTCCTGATCGCGTTCTGGGCCGCGCCGACGATGACGGCAGGGCATCTGCTGTTCGCCGCGGCCAACACCGTCTACATCATGATCGCGGTCCAATTCGAAGAGCGCGACCTGGTCCGGGAGCTGGGTGAGCAGTACCGCGGCTACCAGGGACGCGTGCCGATGTTGCTACCCCGCGTGCGGCGCTGACGGTTCAGGCGGACTCTTCGGTTCCACCAGGATTGCAGCGTGAGGTGATCATCGCGACCGCGCCTACCGAGGGCCGCCACGGTTCCAGGTTCCAGCTGACCTTGCCCGGTTGGGCGAATTCGGCCAAACGCCAATGACACACGAATTGGTCGCGCATTCCCGGCTTGTCGGCGTCCGGTGCAAGTCTGAGCACTTCCCCCCAGGCCTGGTCCGGCCCGACCAGACGGGTCGACGCCTGCCGGCCGGCGGCCGTCGGGTACACCCGCAAGCTGGCCGTGTCCCCGACCCTGGTCCACTCGACGCGCTCGACGTAGCCCTGACCGGACGCTGCCAGGTCGACGTGCGCCGCCGTCGCCAATGCCCGGACGACGGGTGACGGGGCCGCCTTCGCCAGGGTTCCGAAGACGCCGAAATGCTGTATGCCGGTGAAGCCACAGAAAGCGATTGTGCTGAGGGCCACCAATATCCAGATGACCACGCCGTCCCGTAGGCCAGTGCCCGACGGTTGCACACGGCGTGGCTCGTCGCAAGCGGCGCGGTGTGATGCGGCGGATACGGTGGCGGCGGTCATGGATCTCTCAGCTGTCGTGTCGGACATGTCGATGGACAGAGTCTGGACAGCACCGCTTGGAAAGTTCTTGACGCGACGCGGGGGCGATTCGGTTGCCGACCCCGGCCGGCGCCGGGGGTCAGTCGGCTAGAGCAATACTCCCCCGGTGCCGTAGTAGAGCAGGAGCAGGAGACCCCAAGGTGCTACCGCAAAAATGATCGGCAGGTAGGCGAGATTGAGAAGAACGGGAAACAAGGCGGGCCCCAGCAACGGCCGCCAGCTCTGCAACCAGAGCAGGTAATTGTTAGTTGCGTCGTTGAGCAGCATTCCCAGCTCAGGAAAAGCCTGCCAGAAGTCAAATGCGAATGGCACCAACGGCGCAAGCACGAAGAGTGCTTCCAGCGCGGGAAGAACGGTCAGATACTGCGGCAGCAAGTTGAGGGTTCCGACCGGGTGAGGAAAAGCTGGAATAAACCCGCAATCAGTGCCGGGGTGCCATTGATCACGGTGCCGAGCCGGCCGGCCATCATGTTCAAATAGACGAGGGGATCGAAGGCCGCGGCGGCGACGGCGAGTGAGCCCGCAGCCCCCGCCACCGGCTGCATCAGCATCGCCACATTGGCGGCCTCGGCAGCCGCATACGAAACCGCGCTCGCGGTCAAGTGCTTGATGAACCGCTCATACAACGTCGCCACCTCAGCCGCGACCATTTGGCAGTCACGCGCGTAACTGGAGAACAGGCGCGCTATGCCAATCGAAACCTCATCGGCGGCAGCAGGTTCCACCGTGAGTGTCGGCGCCGCCGCCGCGGCGTGCGCGGCGTCGAGGGTGGTACCGACAGTCGCCAGATCTGCTGCGGCTGCCTCCACAGCTCCCGGCGCGGCGATCACAGCTGACATTCTTATCCGCCCCTTGCTGCCCCATATCGACATAGCGTCGAAGCAAGCAAAGCAACAGGCCGGCGCGCTCACTAGGGCCTTTTGTCCCTCGAGTACGCGAGCAGCCAGGCCTCGACTACCCGAACACAAAGGGATCAGCAATCTTACGAGCTCTGCTGAGCACATCGGCGCCAGCGGGCGCCTGCACATCCCCGGGACGCACAAACGGCAGCAGCAGGAGCGCCACGGGCTCTTGCCCGCGAATTAGACTCGGTGAGGTGAGCTACCGCGAGTTGCCGGCACCCGCACCGCTGCGGGATCTGGTGGAGTGCACGTGGGTCAGCGACTCGCCACGGCGCGCGAGGGTCCTGCCCGACGGGTGCATGGACCTCATCGAAATGGACGATCGTGTGCTGGTGGCCGGACCTGACACCGCGGCATTCATCAGCGAGCAAAGCTGTGCCGTCGCAAGGGGGATCCGGTTTCGCCCGGGTGCGTTGCCGAGACTGCTGGGGATCCCGGCCGTCGAAGTGCGCGACGCGCGGGTAGACCTGGAATCGTTGTGCCCCAAAGTCGGTGGCGTGCCGCTGATGTCATTGACCGCCCGCCTGTTACAGCACGAAACTTCCCGCGAGACCGCACCGTGGCAACTTGCCGTGCTGCGCCGTGTCACCGAACGGCTGGGCAGCGGAGCCGCAGTGCACTCGGTGGCCGCGGAAATCGGTTGGTCGGCAAGGAATCTGCAGCGACAGTGTGTCGCGGTGTACGGTTACGGCCCGGCGACGCTGCGGCGGATTCTGCGATTCCGCAGGGCAGTACGATTGCTGGACGCGGGGATGTCAGCCGCTGATGCCGCCGTCATGACCGGGTATGCCGACCAGTCGCACATGTCGCGGCAGGTGCGTGAGCTGGCCGGCATCAGTGCCAGTCAGCTCGGCAACGGGGCGTAAAGATCGACCGAGATCCCGTCCGGGTCGGCGACCGTGGCATACCGTTGTCCCCAGGGTGCGTCGAAGGGTTCCACGACTGCGGGGTGACCGGCAGCGCTGAGCCGGCTGAACAACATGTCGAGCTCAGCGGGCGTGCCAAGCCCGAACGCCAGCGTCGCTCGCCCCGGCGACGTCGGGGCATACCAGCCCGGGTGGAAGCTCGCGATCGTCTCCTCGGTGTCCAACAGCAGGCGATTGCCACCCGGCAGTTCGACTTCGACGTGCGGGGCATCCGTCTCGGGAATCGCCAGACCGAGTAGGCGATAGAAGTCCAGGGAGCGCGCCAGGTCGCGGGCCACGATCCCGACCGCGGCAGAAATGAGTTGGTTGTCCATTGGTGTGACGCTAGATCGCGGCCGCTGCGGCGGTCATGAACAAATCGGACAAACAGCCGCAGTGTTAGCGTCGACGGCGTGACCCTCAAAGACATCGCCCTGACCACCCTCGACGGCAAACCGGTGACGCTGGCCGAATTGTCCGACGGTGCAACGCTGGTCGTGAACGTGGCCTCCAAGTGCGGACTGACACCCCAGTACGAAGCGCTGGAAAGGCTGGCCAAGGACTACGGCGACCGTGGCCTGACCGTCGTCGGCGTCCCGTGCAACCAGTTCATGGGCCAGGAACCGGGTACGGCCGAAGAGATCCAGACGTTCTGCTCGACGACCTACGGGGTGACGTTCCCCCTGCTCGCCAAGAGCGATGTCAACGGCGACGACCGCCACCCCCTCTACACGGAGCTGACCAAGGCCGTCGACGCCGACGGCAAGGCGGGCGACATTCAGTGGAACTTCGAGAAGTTCCTGGTGGCTCCCGACGGCTCGGTGGTCAACCGGTTCCGTCCCCGCACCGAACCCGACGCGCCCGAGGTCATCAGCGCCATCGAGGCCGTACTGCCCCGATAGGCGGCGTGGCGTTTACGCCGTCGAGTTTGCCGCTAATGTGCGGTGAATGCTCCATCTGCGGGTGATCGCGCCGTCCGAGTCCAGCGATTCAGTGCTCGAAGTCCTTCGCCGGGAGGTGGGGGTGACCCACATCGTCGTGCACCGCGACGCCGCGCTGGAACCGCCGGGCGACGAGATCACGGCCGACATCGCACGCGAAAGCGCCAACGACGTCGTCGACGAGCTCAAAGCGCTCGGGCTCAAGCGGCGCGGCGCCATCACCCTCGATGTGGTCGACACGGTGGTGTCCACCGCGGCATACCGCGCCGAGAACGAGGCCGACGGCGATCCCGCCGACGCGGTCGTCTGGGACGAGTTGGCCGGGAGGTCGCGCGAGGAATCCACCCTGAACGCCACCTTCCTGACGTTCCTGACACTGGCCTGTCTCATCGCGGCAGTCGGTGTTGTGACGGATTCGCCGGTGACGGTCGTCGGTGCGATGGTGGTGGGCCCGGAGTTCGGGCCGCTCGCTGCGCTCGCGGTCTCCATCGTGCGGCGCCGCGGTTACCTCGCCCGGCGGGCGGTGCTGGCCCTGGTGGTGGGTTTCCCGGTCGCGATGTTGGTGACGGCGATCGCCGTGTTGGGCGGTGAGACGATCGGCTGGATCAAGCTGGGAACCCTTCGGCAGCTCAACCAGGTCGACTTCATCTTTCAGGTCGGACCGCTGTCGTTCGTGGTAGCACTGCTCGCCGGCGCGGCGGGCATGCTTTCCCTGGTTTCCGCGAAATCCGCTGCGCTGGTTGGTGTTTTCATCTCAGTGACCACGGTCCCGGCGGCCGGATTCGCGGTGGTCGCCGCCACCGTGGGCGACTGGCAGGTTGCCGAGCAGTCCGCCATCCAGCTCGGAGTGAACCTTGCGGGGATCGTACTGGCGGGGGTTCTGGTGCTCTGGGTCCACCTTCAGACCAGCTCCCGGCACCGGGCCAACCGCCGCTGAGGCAGCGCTGCATCCACTGCGCGACAACGGCTCCCGCATCCTTATCCCCCAGATTGGTTGGCAATGCAGGACCGGTATGCCGCCATACACTGCGCTACCACATCGGGCGGCACATAACGCTCCCCGTAGATGCCTATCTGCACACCGGCTGACATACAGGCCTGCTTCTGGCTGTCGCAGCTGGGTGACGGTGAGTCAGGGGCTGGAAACACGTCAGTCGGGTCGTTTCCCTCCCCCGTGCTCACGCAAGGCGTTGTCTGCGGTTCGGCCGCCGCTGTGCCGGCAACGACAACGCCGGTCGGCCAGAGCAGGACTGATGCAAGCGCCAACCGGGCGACAGTTGTCGAAATCATCGAAGGCTCCTCACGCGAGAATTCCACAGACCCAGAAGGTAGGCCCGCGGTTTTGCTCGGCGTAGGGCATTAAGCCGCGGGCGTCAGGGTAGAAAGTCCCTGTCGCGGGGACCGCGGGGGGTCGAACATGACCTTCATGCTTCGCGCGACGTTTGTTGCTGCCGGCATCGGGCTGGCCGCCTTCGGCGCGGCTCCACGGGCCGGCGCGGATCCGTTGGCCGATCTGATGAGGATGCTGCCGTCCGGTTACAGCAGCAGCTCCTGCAAACCTGCCAGTTCACCGGGCGCACTGGCCGCCGTGGAGTGCCGTGACAATTCGGTGCCCGGTGGCCCGACGTTTGCGACCTATTCGCTGTTCCGCGATTACACGGGAATGTATGACGCCTTCACCCAGAGCCTGAAAAATCCCCCGTGGATTGCCACACCATGCCCCGGCAAGCAGTCGTCGGAACCCACTGCCGTGCTGGGATCGGACGGCAAACAGGCGGGGTTCTTCGCTTGCGCGCACGGCGAAGGCGCCGACTGGCAGCCCAGGGACGGAGCCCTGGCGTGGACGCGTAACGCCGAGCACTTCCTCGGCGTGGCATACGTCAGGTATGAAGGTCAGCTGTATCCGGCCGGCCTGTTCAATTGGGTCAGAGGGCCACAGATCGAAAGCGACTGCGCCGCCGCCGGCGGCAGGTACACGGCGTGGCACGGTGACGCCGAAATCTACTATTCGAACTGCTGCTTCAAAGACCACTGCGACGACTACGTCGACGGGACCTACCAGGGACGATCGCAGTGAAGCCCGACCGCCTGCACCCCGGATACCGCCGATGCCGCGTAGGTGTGGGCGCACGCTGGATCGCGGCGACAGCGGCAGTCCTGACCGTCGCCGCTTGCACCTCGTCCCCCAAAACTCCGCCGACACCCGTGGCGCCGAGCCTTTCGCGCGGCCCGCAGAGCGCGCTCTTCTACTCCAAGGCCGGTTCGCTCTACGTCAGCGACCCCGTAGGTACGCCGGGCCGCAAGCTCACCGATGGACCGGCCGATACCGAGCCGGCACCATCACCTGACCTCGCGCATGTCGCATACATCCGCAAGGCGGATTCCGCCGACTATGGCGGTGAGCTATGGCTTCTCGATCTTTCGCCGACGCACACACCCGTTGGCGCCCCGCGACGACTCGTCGACCCGGCTGCTCTTCCACCGAAATTCAGTGACCCGGAATTCAGCGACGCGCAGAGGCGAGTCGTGCGCCCCCGCTGGTCCCCCACCGGGAACCGCATCGCCTTCCTCGAGGCCGGCGAAGGGGGTGGCCTACTGCTGGTCGCGGACGCCCAGAACGGTCAGACCGTACCGCACCGACAGCGGATGTTTGCCGACGACAACTATGCGTGGGCTCCTGACGGCCAGCACATCGCCTGGACGGGCGGACGCAGTGACGTGTCCCCCGTCGACGTCAACGTACTGACGGTCGGTGATACCTCGACGCCCGTCCTGCGGGCCACCAACGCGTTCTCCGTGACGTACGACGTTGCGGGTCAGTCGATCTGGTTCGCAAATGGCAACGCAACCGGTGAAATGTTCGAAGGGATCCCGTTCTCATTCCGCGACGGCGGCATCTACTCCATCGCCTCCCCCGGCGGAGCGGGCGCGAATCCGCCGGGGGCGCCGACATCACTCATCAAGGGGCAGGCGTTGTACGGAGATGTTGCGGCGCTTTCCTCCGGCGCCGCGGCGTTCACCCAAACGAGTGCCGACGGATCGTCCAAGAGCATCCAGGTGCTGGATGCCCACGCGTCGATGGCCCGCACGATCGTCGGGAACGCGGCGGCCGATAGCCCCGGCCCCGTCTGGGGACCGGGGGACCTCCTCGCCTACGTCGATTCCGGGAAACACTTGGTGGTGACGGACGTGGACAACCGCGCACCCAAGCAGATCGACGAGGGTGTGGACGCCTTCGGGTGGCCGCCCCGATGAGCATTCGTTGCGGCCACCCTTGACGGCGCAGGCTATCGGGAACTTCCGGCAAGCCTGCGAAGGGTGTTGTGGTGCAGGTTAATCAGCGATGGTTCGCCGGCAACGGTGTCGATGACGACTCGCGCCCAAGGCGCTCTCACAGACCGGGCAGACAGATGGGCGATCCGCCGCAGGTGTTCGCCGGCGACGGGTCTCCCTCGAGGATGTGCGCACCGACTTGAATGCCGCCCTCGGTTCCCGGGTGTCCGAGGCTCCCGCCGTAGTAGTGGTGGCAGGTGTTCATATCCCAGACCACGTCCGGCATGGGCAGGGGGCTGCCGGGGCACCAAATGCGGCTGCACATCGCCAACTGGTTACAGATGCCCGTCCCCGGGTCTGCCTGTGCACTGCCTGCGGCGAAACCCAGGCTGCCCAACGCGAGCGCCGCCGAGAGCATCGCTCCGGCAATGATTCGCTGCATTTTTCATCTCCTTCGTTTCGGTATAGATCGCATGTCAGCGATTTCCTGGCAAGGTATCCCGGCATTCTTGCGAATTTCTGGTGTCCTTGGTTAGCAATCTCAGAATTGGATCGCCGCCGCCACCGAGGTCTGCCGTAAACGTACTGGTCAGGCGGCAAAGATCAGGCACGGACCTACATCGCCATTGCTTGCGTCACCCGTTTCGCCGTGCGAGATCGCGACCGGGCCTTTTTGGATTCAAAAATGCACGCTGAAACGTTGAGGTCCCGCCCTATCCCAGTTGCGTGAGCTCTAAATGCTGGGTTACGCGCGGCAACCCTTTGTCTGATCCGCATACGGGCCTGGTAATGCCGGATTCGTTCTTGCCTGAAAGGGTGTTCGGATCCCATGTCGCGTAGCTGGCGTACGCGCCGGGAACCGCCGTGCCCGAGGGACAGAATGCGTCAGAGTGCCAGGCAAGTGTCCATTGCCCGTTGAACAACCGCGCCTCCCCGAAGCCTGGGCCGCCCGGCGTGTTGGCTACCGATGCGCATCCCGCACCGCAGGGGGTGAAGTACCAGTCGCTTGTGGTGGTCTCACCGGATGCCGAGGTCACCGTCGAGACGTAGTGGCCGCTCATCGTCGGATCAGCCGAGGCGATACCGGCCGACCCGGCGGCTAACCACCCGGCGAGCACGGCGACAGAGACAATGCGTCGTGAAAAGGTCATGATCGGGTGTCCTCTCTGAGAGCCGCAACGCTTACCCCATAACTTTGCTATAGCACAAAGACCGGGGATTTGGCCCTTCCGCTTTCCCGGGGACTGCGCACCGTGGTCGGCCGGCCGTTTAGCGCAACCGAAGGTCTGATAACGAAACTGCTCACTCCTCCGGCCTGAAGTCCAGCCGGCAGCGCCGCGAATCCACTGCGCTCCAAAGGACTTCCGCTGCGGCGGGTCGCATCACTATTATGCGCGACGCGAGTTACCTTGTTGCCGTGCCGGATCGGTGCGGGTGCTCCGCGAAACCCGCTGTCTCACGTCGTGACGTACTCAGATACGTTGCGGCCGCCCCGATCGCGCTGGGTCTGGGCACTCTTGTATCCGGACTCGCACAACCTGCGACGGCGGCGGCGGACCCGGTGCTGGTTGCCGCGGTCGAAGTCCCCGGGCAGCCGCCCAACATCATCAGCCGCGCGCAGTGGGGCGCCGAGGAGTCGCTTCGCACCCGGCCACCGGTGTATGACAACGGAATCAAGGCCGGCGTCGTGCACCACACCGCCACCGTAAATGACTACGCACCACAGGATTCCGCGGCGATTGTGCGCTCGATCTACGCGTACCACACCCGCACCCTGAGCTGGCCGGACATCGCCTACAACGCACTCGTCGACAAGTACGGTCAGGTCTTCGAGGGGCGATTCGGCGGGATGGCCAGGCCGGTTCAGGGCACCCACACCGGCGGGTTCAATCGCAATACCTGGGCGGTATGCATGATCGGCGAGTTCGATGCGATGGGTCCCACTCCCATTCAGGTGCGGACCGTCGGGCGATTGCTCGGGTGGCGGCTCGCCTTGGACGGCATCGATCCCCGCGGCAGCACCACGTTGACGTCGGACGGGGGACCCTACACCCGAGTCCCCCGCGCCACCGCCGTGAGCCTGCCGAGCATTTTCGCCCACCGCGACGTCAGCGACACCGATTGCCCCGGCAAACTCGGCTATGTGTTGATGGGTCAGATTCGCGACATCGCCGCGCAGTTCACCAAGCGCCCGAGCCCGTCGGACCTGGCGCAGTCACTGGAAGGTAGTGCCATCTATGACCGGTGGCAGACGATGGGCGGCATGAACAGCGCACTGGGCGCACCGAAGTCACCGGAATCGCAAGCGGCGGGAAGCGCGCGGTACGTCATCTTCGAGAGGGGCGCGATGTACTGGTCCCCGGTTACCGGAGCCCAGCCCGTCACCGGCTCCATCTACGCCGCCTGGGGCGCTCTGGGCTACGAACACAGCGCGCTGGGGTTGCCGACCAGCGCCGAAATCCCGGAACCCGAGTGGACCGCGCAGAACTTCCAACACGGCACCCTGAACGTCGACCGTCGGAGCCGCACAGTCTCGAGCGTGATCGATGGTGTCGCCGCTCTGGTGCCGCCGCCGTCGGCAGACGGGCCGCCTGTGCAGCTTGAGCGATTTTCCCTTGCGCGCAGCCGGGTTTGACCACGCGTGGGCCCTATGACACGGCGACGGTGATCGGCGCCGTGTTCTGTCCGGTCACCCGCACCCAGTTCGCCGACGAACCCCGCTCCGGGACGGATGCCCGTATCTCGACCGTCTCCCCCGGAAACACCGTCACGTAATTGTCGTCGTACTCGATCGGCAGGATCTCGTCGCCGTCGCGCGATGACAAGACCTCGGCACGTTCGAAGAAGGCTACGTTCGGCGTGGGGTTGTGCAGCCGAATGGACACGCTCTGATCGGTCGACTGCGCCGCGATATCGAGCGGCACGCGCGGCAGGTAGTTCAAAGCTGTCATGTCCGCCCAGCTCGCCTGGATCGAGTCGAACGCGCGGTCATTGTCCGGATCGCCCACGTCGTCCGGCTGTTGGGATTGCCAATAGACGTTATCGGCAACGACCTCACCGGAATCCCGGGTCAACTGACACCGAACGAAGAAGACGGGCGAGTTGCTGAGCCCACGGGGTAACGTCATGGCTTCCACGGCGCCGCCCGCAGACACGTTGGTGCGCTGCGAAATTCGATCGGCCTGCAGTGTTCCCTGCAGGTCGTAGACACGGACGCGGACGCGGAGGTCGTATTCGTCATTTTGAGTCTGGTTGACGACCCTGATGCGCGCCGGGCTGCCGTAGCCGCCGGCGTACGAATCGAATACGGCGGAGAGGGGGCGTAGCCCCTTCTTGGCGCCGAAGTAGGCACCGCCCGGGCGCAGGTAGTAATCGAAGAGCTGGCCGAAAAAGGACGGCCAGTGACTGTTCAGCATCCAGTAGATGGTCATCTTGTGGCTGTCCCATCCCGTTGCCGCGAACGACTCGAATTGCGCACGGGCAGATTCGTATTGAGCCATCTGAGCTTTGGCTGCGAACACTTCGGCACTGTCGGATGGGCCGTAGCGCAGACCGATCGACCGCTGCGCGCTGAGCAACGCGGCGTTCTTCGGCTGGGCACCGGCATGGAAATACCACGTGTCGTTGATCGGCCACAGCTGGTCGGGCGGGATGAATTTTCTCAGGCTGGCGAACGGCGGGATCTGTTCATTGCTGCCCTGTTCGGCGGATGAGCCCCAGGTGGCACCGTAGCGTCCGCTGAACCAGAAGGTGGGCGGTCGCCAGGTGTACGGTCCCGCCATGTCGATGCCATCCCATTGCGCATTGCCGTCGCCGTCGCGCGCCTGGATGGCGGCGGTATCGACAGTGGCGTTCTGCCAATGCAACTCATCGAGTATCGACCGGTATCGGGCGCGGATGTTGGGCGGCGGCAAGCCGTCGCTGCCGTTCGCCCAGATGAACGCCGATGCGTGGGATCCGAAGGACTGGATCTGTGAGCGCAGGCTCGCCATCGCCACACGGTCGTCTTCGGGGTCCCACTGCTCCCATTTCTCCCACTGGTTGCAGCACATCCAGCCGGCCATCAGCGGGATACCGAGCTCGTCGGCCTTTTCCACGAGGTGTTCGCTGGCGATCTTGCCCTCGAGCCGCAACATGTTCAGACCCAGATCTTTTGCGTATTGCAGGATCACGGTCTCCCGGTCCGGGTCGTACCGGAACAGCAGATCGGGCGTGTACGCGGCGCCGCGCACCGGAAAGTTCTTGCCGTTGACCTGCAGATAGAAGTCTCCACCGTCGCCCGAGAACCCTTCGTCGCGATGTTGGGTGACGGTGCGAATGCCGAACCGGAATTCTTTGACATCGCTTGGCCGATTGTCGATCCGGAACTCCAAGCGAACGTCGTGCAGGGTGGGCCGCCCCATGGTGTACGGCCACCACAGGTCCGGATGTTGCAGGTTCAACTGCACGAACTGATCTGGCGTGAGGGTGATTCGGCGATTCTCTCCGGGTCCGAGGGTGACGGCCTGCTCGACGTGCACCGTGGATCTGTCAGGGCGGGTGATCGTGGCCCGGAGGATGCCGCGCTCCCGTTGTGTGTGGTAGTTGTGGATCTCGGTGTGGATCGTCAGCCGCGCATTGTCGGTGCGGGGCAGCGGAAGTTCCGAATTCACCGTCGCAGCACCGATTCCCACGTCGCCGACCGATCTCAGGTACACCGGCTTCCAGATGCCGGCATTGCGGTCGGCAACGAATGATGTTCCGCGCCGGTCGGGGTCGCCATCGGGCGCAGGGAGGCCGAGGTAGTCCCAGTTGATCCAGTCGTTCCAACTGTCCGCCAGCTCAACACCGTCGACGTCCTGAAGAGCACGCTCAGGTGTCACCTTGACCGCCAGAACGTTTGCCTGTCCAGGCCGAAGCCACGGCGTCACGTCCAGCTCATGCGTCACGTACATACCGACGACTTGCGTGCGATCGGCCACCAGGTGTCCGTTCAACCAGATTTCGCCGCGGTAGTTGATGCCGGGGAACCCCAACACGTAGGTCGTTCGGCCCTGTGGTGCGGTGAACTCGGTCCGGTACCACCAATCCTGCCGATAGAGATCCTGCGGCACGTGGTCTCGAAGGTTCTTGCCGCTGTACAGATCTCGGTAGACGCCGTTCTCCCGCAGTATCTCCAACACGGTGGCCGGCATACGCGCGACTTTGTACCAGGCGGTGGCGTCGTAGTCGGTCACCGACAGGACATCGCCGTTCATCGAGGTCGTTTTCGCGGGAGACAGCGTCCAATTGCTCGACAGCTCAAGACGGTCCGGTGCAGCGGACAGAACGTGAGTCGCGACTGGCGAGTACGCCGCCGCACACAATGACAGCGAGGACAGCGCCAGCACGATGAAGATCTTGACGGCGACCTTCATTTCTCGGCTCCTCGACACGTGTATTCGGCTCATCATGCCGCCGACGGTCAGGCGACGCCAACAGAGCAGCGCGACGGCGGGAGGCCGGTAGACGTCGAGGAAAGTTATATTGCTGGTTCAGCAAGCCTTCTGATTCTGGTCAAGGAGCAGTCACTATGGGGGATTCAATGGTCAGGGGCATCGGCAAGACACGTACGGGTCTTGCTTCAGGCTTGTTCGGGGCGGTTGTCGTCATCACTGCATGCCTCGTCGGCGTCGGTCTCCCGCGCGCTGGGATCTCATCATGGACGGCTCTTGCCGACCCGGGTTTCCACCCGCCTGACAACTGCGGATCCCCAAACGACAGTGGACCCAGACTCGAACTCTGGAAGTCCGTCAAGGACCACTATCCCCCGCCGGCCAACCCGGCGCCCAACATCTTCGTGAACGATTCATGGGCCCTGAAGGACGGCGGACAGGGCAAACACGACCTACTGGCGATCCCGAGGGCCCGCGTCACCGGTGTCGAGTGCCCGGAGATCTGGGGCCCGAAGGCCTTCAACCTCTGGAAGCCCGCCTGGGATGAGGCGGTCAAGCGGTTCCAGGGCGTTGACATCATGTTGGGAATCAATTCTTTCCACGGCCGCAAGCAGGATCAGTTGCACATCCATCTCACCGGCCTTCAGCACCAGGCCAGGAACGACCTGAACGGCCTCAAGGGGATCCCGACGGACCTGTCGAAGTGGAACTCGAGCCTGTATGTCGTGATGGGCCATGTGTACCGAATCGTGCGGGTCAACGACCTCGACACGAACGTCTTCAAACTGGTCAAGGACAACATCTCTCAAAACGATATGTTTCAGCAGTCCATTGCGGTCGTATCCGCGGCACCGAACAAGGGCTTCTACATCCTGAGCACGCAGGGCAAACCCGATGCCGGGGAACCCGAGCACAATCCTGAACTGCGGATCGGCAAGGACTTCGGCACCGAGGCGATCGACGGCCTCATCTGGCGGGGCTGACAAGGCGGAACAGCTAAGGGCTTGTGTCCGAGGGGTTTTCGGATCTCGCCGAGGTTGCCGGTGTGAGTCACCCTGGGGTGGCCACCGCACCGGAGGCGGCTACGCCTTGCCGTTGTTTCCGTTGTTGCCGAGCAGCAGTCCGCCGGTGCCGCCGGTGCCGGCCGTGCCGCCGGCTTTGCCGGCATTGCCACCGTTGCCGCCGTCGCCGATGAGCACGGCGTTGCCACCGTTCCCACCCTTGCCCGCGGTGGTGGCGCCGAATCCGCCGGCCCCACCGTCACCGCCGCTGCCGGTCGCGCCGGATTTGCCGCCGTTTCCGCCTGCGCCGCCGGTGCCGTTGCCGTTGGCGTTTGCACCGGACCCGCCGGCCCCGCCGGCGCCGCCCGAGCCGGACAGGAGGCCGGCGTTGCCGCCCGCGCCCCCGGCACCGCCCTGCTGGGTGGTGCTTCCGCCCGCGCCACCGTGGCCGCCGTTGCCGCCCGCGCCGCCTGAGCCGAACAGGAGGCCGGCATTGCCGCCGGTTCCGCCGGCCCCTCCGGTCTGGGTGCCGGCCCCACCGCTGCCGCCGGCGCCACCGGCGCCGAAGGACAGTGCGCCGGCGTTGCCCCCGGTGCCCCCGGCTCCGCCGGTGTTGCCGCCGGATCCCCCGGAGCCACCGGTGCCGCCGGCGCCGAACAGCCCGCCTGTCCCGCCGGTCCCACCGTTGCCGGCGAGCCCTCCGGACCCGCCGGTGCCGCCATCCCCGAACACCAGACCCTGGCCGCCGGCCCCGCCCACGGCTCCGGGCCCGCCGGCCCCGCCGACTCCGCCGTTGCTGAACAGTCCGCCGCTGCCGCCGGCACCGCCCACACCGGTGGCCCCGGGTCCCGCGCCGTGCCCGCCGGTACCGGCGGCGCCCGAGAAGAAGCCGGCGTTGCCGCCGCGTCCCCCTGCCCCACCCTTGCCGGCGTTGATGGCCTGACCGCCGTCACCCCCGGTGCCACCGGCGCCGTTGAGCAGGGCTGAGCCGCCGGCACCGCCGGCGCCGCCAATCCCGCCGGCTCCGTTGGCGATGCCACCCGCGCCGCCGGCGCCACCCGTGCCGAACAAGATGCCTCCTGCCCCGCCGGCCCCACCCGCGCCGCCGGCACCGACCGGCAGCGGTGTTGGTCGCGCCGTGCGCGCCGTTGCCGCCGTTGCCGAACAGCCAGCCGCCGTCCCCGCCGGCCGCTCCGGTTCCTGGAGTTCCGTTGGCGCCGTTGCCGATCAGCGGCCGTCCGGTCAAGGCCTGGACGGGCTGGTTGACGATGTTGAGCGCATCTTGTTGCAGGACATGCAACGGATTGGTGCTCAGGGGCGCGTTGAAGCCATCGGCACCCAACAGCAGCCCGCTGATGCCACCGAGGCCGGCTTTGCCCGCGGTCACCCCGCCGGTGCCGCCGCTACCGGCGTTGCCGCCGTTGCCGATGAGCACGCCGCTGCCCCCGGCCCCGCCGTTGCCGCCGGTGGTCACACCGGCCCCGCCGTTACCGCCGTTGCCGCCATTGCCGAACACTCCGGACTTGCCGCCGGCCCCGCCGGTCCCGCCGGTGGTGACAGCGGCCCCACCGCTGCCGCCGGTACCGCCGGAGCCGATCAGTTGACCGGCATTGCCACCGATGCCACCGGTGCCTCCGGTGGTGCGGCCCAGGCCGCCGGCACCGCCGGCACCGCCGTTGCCGGTGAGCAGGCCGGCGTTCCCACCGGCCCCGCCCGCCCCGCCGGCCGTCTGGCCGTTGTTGAGCCCTTCCCCGCCGGCGCCGCCGGCGCCGCCGTCGCCGAAGCCGAACATGCCGGCGTTGCCGCCTGTTCCACCGGCCCCGCCGGTGCTGCCCAGGCTCGAGCCGCCGCTCCCGCCGGTGCCTCCGGCACCGAACATTCCGCCGGCACCACCGGCACCCCCGGCACCGCCAGTCGTCCCGGCGGTCGTGGACGTACCAGTGCCGCCGGCCCCGCCCGTACCGCCGGCGCCGAAGGTTCCCCCGTCTCCGCCGGCGCCACCGGCCCCGCCCGACGCGCCGGCCCCGCCGGACCCACCGACCCCGCCGTCGGTGAACAGCCCGCCGCTGCCGCCGGCGCCCCTGCCCCGCCGGTGGCGTTGCCGAAGGTGAATCCGCCCGCGCCGCCGGTCCCGGCAGCCCCGAAGAGCAGACCGGCGTTGCCGCCGCGCCCGCCGGCCCCGCCGCCCGCGCCTCCGGCGTCTGTAGAGGAACCTCCCACCCCGCCGGCGCCACCCGCGCCGACGAGCATGGCGTTGCCTCCCGATCCGGCGGCCCCGCCGGCTTTGCCCGCGGTTGTGGCGGTACCACCGGCCCCGCCGGCCCCACCGCTTCCGAACAGTCCCGCCGCGCCGCCGGCGCCACCCTTGCCGCCGTCAGCGCCCGCGGTCGAGGTTCCCGACCCGCCGGCACCGCCGTTGCCGATCAGCCAGCCGCCGGCACCGCCGTCTTGTCCCGTTCCCGGCGCGCCGTTGGCACCATTGCCGATCAACGGGCGCCCGGTCTGTGCCACGAATTGCGCGTTGACCACATCGAGCAGGCTCTGTAAAGGTTGTGCCGCAGCGGATTCCGCCATCGCGTAGGAGTTTGCGCTCCCGGTCAACGCCTGGACGAACTGTTGATGAAACGTCGCCGCCTGCGCGCTCACGCTCTGATACCCCTGGCCCAGTGTCCCGAACAGTTCGGCGATGGCGACCGAGACCTCATCTTCGGCGGCGGCCAGCAGACCCGTCGTATGCACCGCCGCCGCAGCGTTAGCCGAATGGAGCGCGGAGCCGATACCGGCCAAATCTGTTGCAGCCGTGTCTATCAACTCCGGCAGCGCGATGACATAGGACATTTCGACACCTTCCTGCGAGTCACGACCGAACGGTCCTGACGGGTGGTTTGATCGCCAGACCGCTGTCGATCTGGTGAGCTCTTGAAAGGACTTGGTGTTACAGCGGTGCCGGGCTCGGCTCCCTCAACCGCTGTCCGTGATGCCGCAGAAGGTCTGCGGCAGTTGACTGGTCACGTCTCGACGCTATGAGGTGAGATCGTGCCCGTCATGACCACAACTAGGCATTTTCCCGGCACCCGGCGATAGTCAGATCTGACTAATCAGCCAGCTGACCGCCACAAGTTTTGCCCGCTGACCGTCGTAATGAGTTGTCACATAACGTTTCATAGGCTGATTGTTCGCCGGGGACTGGTGTCGGATCATGGGGCAGATGCCTCAAACTCGGATCCCGGAGCGCTGCCGGCCTCGGACTTGCCCCGCCGATTTACGCCGAGACTAGATGTCAGACCCTGCTGGGAGGATGGGGTTATGTCGGTGACCTTCCCGGTGGCCTCTTACGAGCAACCTCCTGTCAAGCGTTTGGAGGTGTTGTTCGAGGAATTGTCGGAGTTGGCGGGTCAACGCAACGCGATCGACGGGCGGATCGTCGAGATCGTCGCGGAGATGGATCGCGACGGGTTGTGTGGGTCCACCGGGGCGCGCTCGGTGGAGGCGGTGGTGGCCTGGAAGCTGGGCACCACCGCGGGCAATGCGCGCACGATCACCACGGTGGCGCGGCGGGCCCAGGAATTCCCCCGGTGTGCGGCGGGGTTGCGGCAGGGCCGGCTGTCGCTGGATCAGGTCGGGGTCATCGCCGCCCGCGCCGGCGACGGATCCGATGCCCATTACGAGCAGCTGGCCAGTGTCGCCACGGTCAGCCAGCTGCGCACCGCAATCAAGTGTGAACCGCGCCCGAAACCCGATCGGCGCCCGCCACCGGCGATCACCAAGACCAGCACCGAAGACTCCACGTGCTGGCGCATCACCCTGCCGCACACCGAAGCGGCGAAATTCGAGGCCGCACTGGCCTCCCATCGCGAGGCCCTGATCACCCAGTGGAAACACGACCGCCCCGAGGTTGCTTCGGAGTCCGCGCCGCCGATGCCCGACACCATGGATGCGTTCCTGCGGCTGGTCGAGGCCGGTTGGGACGCCGAGGCCACCGCCCGCCCGCACGCCGCGCACACCACGGTGGTGGTGCACCTCGACGTCGACGCGCACGCCGCCGAGCTGCACCTGGGCCCGCTCCTGAGTGAGGGCGACCGCCACTACCTGACGTGCGATGCCACGTGCGAAGTCTGGTTCGAACGCGACGGCCAGCCCATCGGCGCCGGCCGCACGACCCGCACGATCAACCGGCGGCTGCGCCGCGCGCTCGAGCACCGCCACCCCTGCTGCGCGGTGCCCGGCTGCGGGGCCACCCGCGGCCTGCACGCCCACCACATCCGGCACTGGGAACACGGCGGCCCCACCGAACTGATCAACCTGATCCTGCTGTGCCCCTATCACCACCGCCTACACCACCGAGGCGAGATCACCATCTCCGGGGACGCCGACCACCTCACCATCACCGACCGCGACGGCGACATCCTGCTCCCCGGCTCCCTGGCCCGACCACCCACCAGCCCCCCACCCGACGTCGCCCCCTACCCCGGGCCCACCGGCGAACGCGCCCAATGGAAGTGGTACACCCCCTTCCAACCCAAACCACCCCCCACCACCAACTAGCTTGATTGGCGGCCGCGCGCTGGAACCCAATACAGGTCGGGGACCTGGTGCGGGCTAAGCATCACTGGCGGCGAGGTCGTCGCTGTCTAGTGCCGCTGCGTTATACGGTGTCCGCTACGATGCGTGTCCCGCTCGGCTGTTGAAATTCGCTGTGTCACAACAGAATCAATCACGCCTTACTGAACCAACGGCGTTCAGAGTACGTCCGGCCGCCGCGTCCGCACGAGTAAACATCAGTACGGTGACGACGTCCGGCCGCCGCCCGCGAGACGCGGCGGGCTAGTTGAGGACGAATGAAAGACGGGTGGGCGGCTGAGAGTTGGCGAGGATCAGCACCGAACTCTGGTTGTTCACGTCGTCGAAGGGGAAGCCGTAGGCGAGGTTGTTGATGCTGTTGGCGTGGAAGAACTGGGCCCAGTTGTTCCACCGCCCTCCAGTCGGATAGTAGGCGGCGACGTTGGCCCACTGATCCGGCGAAATCGCCACGCCGCGGTTGAACGCCGCGTTGAGTTCGGCGAGGAACGCACCCTGCTGGTCGGTGCCGACGAATGGGCCGTTGGACGCGAAAACTTGTGCCGTCGTCGGCTTTACCATCGTGTACGTCGATGCGGCTTTACCGTCCGGCGTAACGGTGTAGTGGAAGAGGCCGCTGCCGTCGATGTTTCCCGTCACCGTGTAGCCGGGGCCGTCGTAAACGAACTGGTGGGTTTGATAATTCGACCAGAAGTCGTTGATCGGTTGGTCGAGCCAGCTGACCAGGCCGCCGGGCGTGGCGGTCCGTGGGGCCAGAATCCGCAGCGGGTCGCCGGAGCCGTCGTGTAGCACCAGAGCCTGGAACTCAGCCGGGACCGAGGTCGCGTACTGCGCGAACACCTGGTCTCGCGTCAGGGTGATACCGCGGGTTCCGCTAAACCCGGTCGAGTCCTGCCCCAGCGTGTAGGAGAACGGCAACCCGAACTGGTCCACCTGCGTGGTGTTACCCCCGAAGGCGACCGCACCGTACTTGTAGGTCATCTCGTACCAGTCGTAGACCGTGTTGTAGTTCGGATCGGACGGGTTCGCGGGGTCGAGACCCGCCCAGCCCGAGTTGTCCGCGGCGATCCCGATATAGAGCGGGTTCTTCATCGACACAAAGATCCGGCCGCCCTGGAATTCCGAAGGTATGGCGAGGTTGCCTGTCTGGTCGAGGGTGAACGACATGTTGGCGTAATTCACCCCGTTGTACGTGAGATGACCAGGAGCGTTGGCCGCGCTGGAATCGATGTGGTGGGCCATGCCGTTCTGGTCGACCCACGACCACTGACCGGGCGTCGTCTGGCCGAGCAGGGTCAGGTAGATCTCGCTGTTGCTCAAACCCGTGTTGTTGATGAAAGGACCGACACGAAATCCGCCAGGGAGGCCGTTGGCTCCGTTGA
The DNA here is from genome assembly GCF_031583025.1 of Mycobacterium sp. Z3061. Classification (NCBI taxonomy): domain Bacteria; kingdom Bacillati; phylum Actinomycetota; class Actinomycetes; order Mycobacteriales; family Mycobacteriaceae; genus Mycobacterium; species Mycobacterium pumcae. The sequence goes on from NZ_CP134062.1 coordinate 4,431,775, forward strand.
GACCCGCTTGACCGGGGCTGCCCAAAAATCCGCCCGCGCCTCCGGCGCCACCAAGGCCGCCGGTGCCCCCGGGACCGCCGGCGCCGAAGTTTCCCGCGGCGTCGGCCGGGCCTCCGATCCCACCGGTGCCGCCGACTCCGCCCGCACCGCCGGTGCCGCCAGTGCCGAAGAACAGCCCGCCGTGACCGCCGACCCCGCCCGCTCCGCCAGTGCCGCCGGCGCCGCCCTGCTGTCCCGCAACGCTGGTCGTGGTGCCGGTGCTCCCAACGCCGCCGGCGCCACCGGTGCCGCCCCGACCGAACAAGCCTGCTGCACCCCCGGCACCCCCGGTTTGCCCGGCTGCCCCCGAACCGCCGTCGCCTCCGTTACCCCACAGCAGTCCGCCGGGCCCGCCGGCTTCACCGGTCCCTGCGGCTCCGTTTCGGCCGTTGCCGATCAGCGGCCGCCCCAACAAAATGTTGAAGGGCGCATTGATCACATCCAGGATGCTCTGCTCGATGGACTGCAACGACACCGCACTGGCGGCTTCCGCGGCGGCATAAGCGCCGGCTCCCGAATTGAGGGCCTGCACGAACCGCTGCTGGAAAGTCGCAATTTCCGCGCTGATCGCCTGATAAGCCTGCCCATGTTCGCCCAGTAGGGCCGCGATCCCCGCCGAGACCTCGTCCGCACCCGCGGCCAGCAGCGTTGTAGTCGAATTCGCCGCTGCTGCATTGGCTTTCGTCACCGACGAGCCGATCACCACCAGATCCGAGGCCGCCGTGACCACCAGCTCCGGCACCGCAGTGACAAACGCCATTCCGCACCTCCAGCAACCCAGTCGACGCAAAATCCTCGAAAGAGGATTACCGGCCAATTGCCCGTAGGTCAACACTGTCGAACACTTTGCGACAAACGCGTGACGGCACCCGCCGTGCGAAGTCTCGTCGACGGGATTGGACCTGCGGTTTTCGCGAGAGGAATCGCTATTTGTGTCTAACAGTCAGAGGGAATTATCGATCATTCCCGCGCGTGCCGGGCACCGGCACTGGGGTACGGCCTAGAAGGCCAACCCACCATGTCAGCTGATCTCACGTAGGGAATCGAGGCGCTGGTTCACCCTGGCCAGCGCCTCGTCAAAGACGGCCACCTTCTCACTTCGCCGTTCGCTGGCCGGCTGGGCGGCGCCGCGCGCGCCTTCGGCCTCGACCCGGGCCGCAGCTTGGCGCCGCAACAGGCTGAAGTTCTTCTCCCGCGCGGTCCTGAGCCGGCTCTGCAGATCTTTCAGCTGCTTCTCGTCCATACGCTCCAAGGCGTCGCCATGGCTCTGGCCGATCAGCGAAGTCTCCTGCAGGGTCAGGTTCACGTGGTGGTTGCTCACGGTGGTTTCATAGCTTGAGCCGGACAGGTCCGCACGCGAATCACCCATAGCACGCCGAATTGTCACGCCGGGTGCATCTCGCGTTCATCGCGCGGTCGACATTCAGGACACTGATCATCGGGAAGCATACTGCGGCAACCGTTTTGCCAAGTACGGTGCCGTCCGGCTGCCTTTCGCACGCGCAACGTCAATCGGCACGCCCGCCGCGACAATCCGGCCACCGTCGTTGCCGGCTCCTGGCCCGAGGTCGATCACCCAGTCGGCGCCCGCGACCATCCGCATGTCGTGTTCGGCCACCACCACGGTATTGCCCGCGTCGACCAGGCGGTGCAGCTGACGATCGAGCAGATCTACATCCGCGGGGTGGAGCCCCGTGGTCGGCTCGTCCAGGAGGTAAAGGGTATGCCCTCGGCGGGGTCGTTGAAGTTCGGAGGCGAGCTTGATCCGCTGCGCCTCACCGCCCGACAGTTCGGTCGCGGGCTGCCCGAGGCGGAGATATCCCAGCCCGACCTCTTGCAACGTGGTCAGGCTCCGCGCCGCCTTCGTGACATCGGCAAGAAAGTCTGAGGCCTCATCGACGGTCATCGCGAGCACGTCGGCGATCGTGCGATCGCGGTATCGCACCTCGAGTGTCTCGTCGGAATAACGCGCTCCTTGACACGCCGGGCAGGTGGCGTATGTACCTGGCAGAAACAATAATTCGACGGAGACAAAGCCCTCCCCCTGACAGGTGGGGCATCGGCCTTCGGACACGTTGAAGGAGAACCTGCCCGCTGTCCAGCCGCGGCGACGGGCCTTCGATGTGGCGGCGAATTCCTGGCGCACGGCGTCGAACAAGCCGGTGTAGGTCGCCAGTGTCGAACGCGGAGTGCGTCCGATCGGACGCTGGTCTACCGATACCAGCCGTTTGATCTCCCCGACACCTTCTACCGCTACCCCGACGCTCGCGTCGTGATCGAGATCGACGATCTCGCTTTCGGTTTCGTCGTCACCGGATGCGGCCGGCTCGCCAGCTCGTCCCGTGCCGAGGTGGCTGTGCACAACGTCGCCGAGGACCTTCACGACAAGGGTCGACTTGCCCGAGCCGGACACTCCGGTGACCGCGGAATACACACCGAGTGGCAGGTCCACGTCGAGGTCTCGCAGATTATGGAAGGAGATCCCGCGTAGCCGCAGCTGCCCGGACGGCGTCCGGGGTTGGCGCGGCGGCGGACTGCCCTCCTCGAAAAGGTAGCTGCGAGTTACCGATTCCTCGATGTCGGCGAGACCGGGCACCGGTCCGCTGTAAAGCACATTCCCGCCGAGCTCCCCCGCCCCGGGTCCGACGTCGACGATCCAATCGGCACGGCGCACCACGTCCATGTCGTGCTCGACCACGAACAGCGAATTGCCGGCCAGCCGTAGGCGATCAAGAACGTCCAGCAGCGGTTCGGCATCCGCGGGGTGCAATCCAGCCGACGGCTCGTCGAGCACGTACAACACCCCGAACAAGCCGGCGCGCAGTTGAGTGGCCAGCCGCAGCCGCTGCAGTTCGCCGGGCGACACTGTCGGAGTGCGGCGACTGAGCGTGAGATAGCCGAGGCCGAGATCGACGAGCACCTGCAGGCGTGCGACCAGGTCGGCGGCGATCCTGGTCGCCACTTCCGTCAACTCACCGGACTCCGTTGACTCGTACGCCGTCGCGGCATCGGTCCGAGAAGCCGTGGGGCGCAACGTGTCAGCAAGCTCGGCTAACGGCATTCCCGCATAGTCAGCGATAGTGCGCCCGGCGAATGTGACCTTCAGCGCTTCCGGTCGCAGCCCGGAACCGTCACATACCGGGCAGTCGACGGTGTCGACGAATTGCAGCACGCGGCGGCGCATCATCGCGCTGTGGGAGTTGGCCAACGTATGGCGCACGTGACGTTCGGCGCTGGAGAACGTCCCGTTGTAGTAGTAATCGGCCTGCACAGGATGCCGGCTCGGATCGATTTCGACGGTAGGTTGCTCATCGGTGAAAAGAATCCAATTACGTTGACGCTTGGGCAGTTTCCGCCATGGCTTGTCGATGTCGTATCCCAGCGTGACCAGTATGTCGCGTAGGTTCTGGCCCTGCCACGCGCCCGGCCATGCGGCGACGGCGCCGTCGCGGATGGTCAGAGAGGGGTCCGGTACCAGTGTCTGTTCGGTCACCCGGTGGATTCGTCCCAATCCGTGGCATTCGGGGCACGCCCCGACCGCGGTGTTCGGGGAGAACGCATCGGAGTCCAGTCGTTCCGTGGCCCCAGGCGGGTACGTTCCGGCGCGGGAGAACAACATCCTCAGCAGGTTGGACAGGGTAGTGACAGTGCCGACCGTCGACCGCGACGTCGCCGAACCGCGGCGCTGCTGCAAGGCGACGGCGGGCGGCAGACCAGTGATGTCATCGACCTTCGGTGCGCCGGCCGGCAGTAGCAGGCGGCGGGCGTAGGGGGCAACCGATTCGAAGTAGCGGCGCTGGGCCTCGGCGTAGATGGTCCCGAAGGCCAACGACGATTTGCCGGATCCGGAGATGCCGGTGAACACGACCAGCGCGTCACGGGGCGCTACGACGTCGACACCTCGCAGATTGTGCACCCATGTCCGGTAGACCCGCACACAAGAGTCGAGTTCGTCGTCGCGTCGGTGGAATGTTCCTGTCATCGTGCCCAGACGGATACCCGCACTTCAGCCGCGCAAGCGTGATGTAGGCCCGGTCACCGCCGTCCGGGGCCGGATACCGCTATTGACTGAGCAGGCCGGACAGTTGGGCGCCGAAGTTGCCGATGCCGGAGACGAAGGCCTGCGTGGCGAGGTTCAGGGAACTGGTGTTGAACAGGCCGGACACCGTGTTGCCGAGGTTTGCCCAACCCGACTCGAGCGCGCCGAAGTTCTGGATGCCCGATATGTCGATGCCACCTGCGTTGAACAAGCCCGACGTCTGGGCGAAGCGGTTCGCGAAGCCGGACACGGCGCCAGAGGCGGTGTTGAAGAAGCCGGATGCGCCGTTGCCGGAATTGAAGAAGCCCGACGACGGACCGGGACCCGTGTTGAAGAAGCCGGGGCCGGACTGGAAGCCGGAGCCGATTGTGAAGGGCCCCAGAACACCGGTGCCGGCGAGATTGGTGACGTTGGTGAACAGGTAATCGATCGGGGTTTGCGGTTGAACGGTGTTGATGTTGAAGGTGACGGGCCCAATGTTGCTGTCGGAGTCCGTGATTCGAATCCCAAGAATCGTGCTGGCCTGAATGTGGATCGGGATCGAATACGTGAACGCGCCCGCCGTGACGGCATCGATAACACCCGTGATCGGTATCTGGATGTTGAGCGGCACGTCGTAGTGGTAGGGGATTTCCGGGATTGTGTAGGAGAAGTTGGCGCCGAAGAGGCCCTGGTAGTCGCCCCGCCACAAGAAGCCGTTGCTGTAGCTGCCCGAGATGAATGCTCCCGTGTCGACATTGCCGGAGTTGGCGATGCCGGTGTTGGAATTGCCGGTGTTGAGCCAGCCGGTGTTGTAGTCGCCGGCATTGAAGTCGCCGGTGTTGTAGCTGCCCGGGTTGAAGCTGCCCGTGTTGGTGTTGCCGACGTTGTACAAGCCGGTGTTGTAGTTGCCCGCGTTGCCGATGCCGGTGTTGACCAGCCCGGAGTTGAAGAACCCGGTGTTGGTGCTGCCGGTGTTGCCGATGCCGGTGTTGAAGCTGCCGGAGTTGCCGAGGCCCCAGTTGCCGTTGCCCGAGTTGAAGAACCCGACGTTGTTGGTGCCCGAGTTGAACAGCCCGATGTTGCCACTGCCCGAGTTCAAGCCACCGAAACCGGACTGGTTGTTGCCGGTGAGCCCGATACCGATGTTGCCGCTACCGGTGTTGCCGAAGCCGATGTTGCCGTCGCCGAAGTTGCCGAAGCCGAAGTTGTTACTGCCGGTGTTGCCGAACCCGATGTTGTTCAAGGCCGCGGTCAATCCCGGTCCGGCGTTGCCGAAGCCGATGTTGAAGCTGCCGATGTTGCCGCTGCCGAAGTTCTGGCTGCCGATGTTGCCGCCGCCGAAGTTGCTGCCGCCGACGTTGCCGTTACCCAGGTTGTAGCTGCCGAGGTTGCCGCTACCGAAGTTGAAGTCGCCGATGTTCGCGTTGCCGATGTTGAGCGAACCGAGATTGCCCAGGCCGAGACTGAAGGAGGTCTTTCCGGTGGCGGCGTTCTGGAACAACCCGGACAAGTCGGTGCCGACGTTGCTGAAACCCGACAGATAGGCCGGCACGTTCATCGGGCTCAATCCGGTGTTGAACAGACCCGAGATGCTGTTCCCGAGATTGGCTACGCCGGATTGCAGCGAACCGTAGTTTTGGATGCCCGAGTTGCCAAGGAGTCCGGTCGCGTAGTTCAACAAACCCGAGCTGCCGCCGCCGAAGTTGCCGAAGCCCGATATGGAGCCGATGCCGGAGTTGAAGAAGCCGGAGGACGGACTCGACGTGAAGTTGAAGAAGCCCGGTGATGCCGGGATGTCGATGATCGGAATTCTGATCGGACCGACTCCCGCGTTGCCCACCACGGCGAGGATGGTCGAGTTATCCAGGGCGCCGATGTTGAACGAGATCGTGTTGATCGGGGGTTGGCTGCCGAAGTCGACCGTGATGGGTGTCGTCAAGGGGGCGTTGGCGGGGCCGCCGTGCACGGTGATGGGGCCGATGGTGATGTTGAAATTGGCTGCGTCGATGCCGATGACTTCGGCGGTGCCGCTGATGTAGATCTGCGGAATGTTGATGGCGGACATATTCACGCTGGTGATGGTGGCGGTGACCGGGATATTGATCGGCGCGCGAACGTCGAAGTTGATGGGGATTTCGTCGACCGTGATGGAGTAGCCGCCGGTCAGGACGCCCCGGTAGTCGCCCCGCCACAACAGGCCGTTGTTGTAGCTGCCGGTGTTGAAGAAGCCGGTGTCGACCTTGCCCGAGTTGCCCAGGCCGGTGTTGTAGTCGCCGGTGTTGAACCAACCGGTGTTGTAGCTGCCGGGGTTGAAGTCGCCGGTGTTGGTGTTGCCGATGTTGTAGCTGCCGGTGTTGTAGTGGCCCGCGTTGCCGATTCCGGTGTTGACCAGTCCGGTGTTGAAGAGGCCCGTGTTGGTGCTGCCGGTGTTGCCGATACCGGTGTTGTAGCTGCCGGAGTTGCCGATGCCGAAGTTGCCGTTGCCCGAGTTGAAGAAGCCGACGTTGTTGGTGCCCGAGTTGAACAGTCCGATGTTGCCGCTGCCGGAGTTCAAGGCGCCGAAGCCGAACTGGTTGTTGCCGCTGAGCCCGATACCGATGTTGCCGCTGCCGGTGTTGCCGAAGCCGATGTTGCCGTCACCGAAGTTGCCGAAGCCGAAGTTGTTGCTGCCGGTGTTGCCGAACCCGATGTTGTTCAGCGCCGCGGTCAACCCGGGGCCGCTGTTGCCGAACCCGATGTTGAAGCTGCCGATGTTCCCGCTGCCGAAGTTCTGGCTGCCGACATTGCCGCTGCCGATGTTGAGGCTGCCCAGGTTTCCGTTGCCCAGGTTGAAGTCGCCGATGTTTCCGCCGCCCAGGCTGAACTGCCCGATGTCGCCCAGACCGAAATTCCAGGTCGACCCGGTCGGGCCGTTGCGGAACAAGCCCGCAAGGTCTGTGCCGTGGTTGGACAGGCCCGAGAGATTGGCCGGCGTCGTGAACAGGTTCGTGGCGGAGCTGGTGTTGAACAGACCCGACACGGTGTTGCCCAAGTTGGAGAAGCCCGACACCAGGGTGCCGACATTGTTGTAGCCCGAGCTGCCCAGGGCTTGCCAGTTGAACAGGCCGGACGTATTGGCGGCGAGGTTCCCGAAGCCGGATACGCCACCGGCGCCGCTGTTGAAGAAGCCCGACGACGGGGTGGTGCTGGAATTTCCGAAGCCGGGAGCCGCCGGGATGTGGATGAGCGGGACACGGATGGGGCCGGCGGTGCTGTGGATGGAGATGTTGACCGCCGTTGAACCGTCCGGGTTCCCGATGTTTCCGGTGATCGTGGGCAGGGTGCCCGTGATCGACGGGATCTGAATGGAGCTGACGGTGGCGTTGACGTTCGACCACAAGGGGCCCGAGAAAGTGAGGTTGATCGGCGCCAGACTGAAGCCGTAAACCCGCAGGGTGCCGAGGTTGACGTCAAGCGGGATATTGAGGGGAATGCTGACGTCGAGGTTGACGGCGGGGAATTCCGGGACGGTGAGGGTGTAGTCGAAGCCGACCAACCCCTGGTAGTCATCGCGCCAGATGAAGCCGTTGTTGTAGCTGCCGGCGTTGAAGCCGCCGGTGTTGACGTTGCCCGAGTTCCCCACCCCGGTGTTGATGTTGCCGGTGTTGAAACTGCCGGTGTTGTAGCTGCCCGGGTTGAAACTGCCGGTGTTGGTGTTGCCCGTGTTGTAGCTGCCGGTGTTGTAACTGCCCGCGTTGGCGATGCCGGTGTTGACGCTGCCGGTGTTGAAGAAGCCGGCGTTGGAACTGCCGGCGTTGCCAAAGCCGGTGTTGTGACTGCCGGAGTTGCCGATGCCGAAGTTTCCGGTGCCGGAGTTGAAGAAGCCGACGTTGTCGGTGCCCGAGTTGAACAGGCCGATGTTGCCGCTGCCGGAGTTCCAGTTTCCGAAGCCGGACTGGTTGTTGCCGCTGAGCCCGATGCCGATGTTTCCGCTGCCGGTGTTGCCGAAGCCGATATTGCCGTCACCGGTGTTGCCGAACCCGAAGTTGTTGCTGCCGATGTTGCCGAACCCGATGTTGTTCAGGGCGGCCGTCAAGCCCGGGCCACTGTTGCCGAAGCCGATGTTGAAGCTGCCGATGTTCCCGCTGCCGAAGTTCTGGCTGCCGATATTCCCGCTGCCGAAGTTCTGGCTGCCGATGTTGCCGTTGCCCAGGTTGAAATCGCCGATGTTCCCGCTGCCCAGGTTCGACTGGCCGATGTCGGCAAGGCCCAGATTGAACAGCGACCCGTTCGCGCTGCTGCGCAGAATGCCCGCAAGGTTGGTGCCGATGTTGCTGATCCCGGAGAGATTGGCCGGTGTCGTGAACGGATTGACGGCGGAACTGGTGTTGAAGAGACCCGAGACGGTATTGCCCAGGTTCGACACGCCCGACATCAGTTCGCCGAAGCCTTTGTAGCCCGAGATTCCCGACATGCCGGACGCCAGGTTGAAGAAGCCGGATGCGTTGCCGCCGACGTTCATGAAGCCGGAGGAGCGGCCACTCCCGGAGTTGAAGAAGCCCGAGGACGGGCTCGTGGTGGAGTTTCCGAAGCCCGGCATCGGCGGGATGTTGACGCCGGTGAAGGCGATGGGCAGCAGCCCACCGTTGCCGGTGATGTCGATCAGTGGTCCGGTCGACCCCACCGGCGTGCCGATGTTGATCCCGATGAAGGGCAGACCGATCGTCAGATTCGGGAAAGAGATCGAGGTGAGGCCGAGGTTCGCGTCACCCAGGATGGTGGACGCGTCAACGGTCAAGGACGGGATGGTGAAACTGTTGATCGTGATGGTCGGGAGTACGGCGCCGATCGGTACCGACAGGTAGACCGGCACGTCGAACTTAATGGGAATGGCGCCGTCGGGGATGATCGTGGTCGCGTTGAAGTCGATCAGCCCTTGATAGTCGGCCCGCCAGCCGATGCCGTTGTTGTAGCTGCCGGTGTTGAAGGCACCGGTGTTGACGTCGCCCGAGTTGCCCAGGCCGGTGTTGTAGTCGCCGGTGTTGTAGCTGCCGGTGTTGTAGTTACCGGGGTTGAAGTTTCCGGTGTTGGTGTTGCCGATGTTGTAACTGCCGGTGTTGTAGTGGCCGGCGTTGCCGATCCCGGTATTGACCAGCCCGGTGTTGAACAGGCCGGTGTTGGTGCTGCCGGTGTTGCCGATACCGGTGTTGTAGCTGCCGGAGTTGCCGATGCCCCAGTTGCCGGTGCCGGAGTTGAAGAAGCCGACGTTGTCGGTGCCCGAGTTGAACAGGCCGACATTGCCGCTGCCGGAGTTCCAGTTCCCGAAGCCCTGCAGGTTGTTGCCGCTGAGCCCGATACCGATGTTGCCGCTACCGGTGTTGCCGAAGCCGATGTTGCCGTCACCGAAGTTGCCGAAGCCGAAGTTGTTGCTGCCGGTGTTGCCGAACCCGATGTTGTTCAGCGCCGCCGTCAACCCGGGCCCGCTGTTGCCGAACCCGATGTTGAAGCTGCCGATGTTCCCGCTGCCGAAGTTCTGGCTGCCGAGGTTCCCGCTGCCGAAGTTCTGGCTGCCGAGGTTTCCGAGGCCGATATTGAGGTCCCCGACGTTCCCCAGGCCGATGTTGAGTCCGCCTACGTCTCCGAGGCCCAGGTTGAAGTTCGTGCTGCCGGCGATGGTGCCGTCGAAGGTGTTGCGGAAAAGGCCCGCCAGGTTGCTGCCGGCGTTGGAGATGCCGGAGATCTGAGCCGGCGTCGCCAAGTTCAGTGCACTGGTGTTGAACAAACCCGAGACGGTGTTGCCGAAGTTTTCGATGCCCGACTGCAGGGAGCCGTAATTCATGAAGCCCGAGTTTCCGAAAATCCCGGCCGAGACATTCTGGAAACCAGAGTTGTTGACGCCGAAGTTTCCGAACCCCGAATTGCCGCCGATTCCGCCGTTGAAGAATCCGGAGGAGGGGCCGATGCTGGAATTGAAGAAGCCTGGGGCAAACGGCTGGTTGTAGACCGTCCAGTCGGCGGGGCCGATGCTGAAGGTGGCCGGCACGTAGAGGGCTGTCGTGCCGTTCGGGTTGCCTATGCTGACATTCAACAGCGAGAGGTTGAACGTGATCGGCGGAATCGTGAGTGAGTTGATGGTCCCGGAAACCAGGGTGATTCCCGAGAACAATCCATAGGTGATGTCAAAGGGGATGCTGTCGATAAAGATTCCGTTGTAGACGCCACTGGTTATTGTCGCCGTGATGGGAATGTTGATCGGCACATTCACGGTGAGATGTCCCGGCATTTCCGGAATATGGATTGTGTAATTCCCGCCCATCAGGCCTTGCTCGTTGCCCCGCCAGAACAAGCCGTTGTTCATATTGCCCGAGATGAAGGCACCTGTGTCGAAGTTGCCCGAGTTCACCAGCCCGGTGTTGAAGCTGCCGGCGTTGAAGAATCCGGTGTTGTGGCTGCCCGGGTTGCCGAGTCCGGTGTTGAAGCTGCCGATGTTGGTGTTGCCGGTGTTGTAGGAACCCGCATTGGCGATCCCGGTGTTGACGAAACCGGTGTTGAAAAGGCCCGTGTTCGTACCGCCGGTGTTGCCGAAACCGGTGTTGTAGCTACCCGAGTTGCCGATGCCGAAGTTCCCGGTGCCCGAGTTGAAGAAGCCGACGTTGTTGGTGCCCGAATTGAACAAGCCGATATTGCCGCTGCCGGTGTTCCAGTCCCCGAAGGCGAGCAGGCGATCGCCGCTGAGGCCGAACCCGATGTTGCCGTTGCCGGTGTTGCCGAACCCGATGTTGCCGTTGCCGGTGTTGCCAAAGCCGATGTTGTCGCTGCCGGTGTTGCCGAAGCCGATGTTGTGGATGGCCGCCGTCAACGCGGGGCCGCTGTTGCCGAAGCCGATGTTGCCGAAGCCGATATTGCCGGCGCCGAGGTTGGTGCTGCCGATGTTGCCGAAGCCGATATTCGCGCCGCCGATGTTTCCGCTGCCGAAGTTCCCGCTGCCGAAGTTCCCGTTGCCGAAGTTCAGTTGACCGTGATCGCCCAGGCCCAGGTTGATGACGAGTCCGTTGGCACTGTCGCGAACGGCGCCGGCCAGGTTGGTGCCGACGTTCCCCAACCCGGAAATGTTGGCCGCGGTCGCGATATTGACCGTGCTGGTGTTGTAGATGCCGGAGACCGTGTTGCCGACGTTCGCCAGGCCGGATGACAGCGCGCCGACGTTCTGCATGCCGGACAGATTCGCGCCGAGGTTGAAAAGGCCGGACACGCGGCCGGGGCCGGCATTGAAGAAACCCGACGACGGCAGGGTGGTCGCATTGCCGAATCCCGGCATCGGGTTGACTTTGAGCAGCTGAATGGTGCCACCCTCGAAGGCGCCGGTGATACCGATACCCACGCTGGTATTCGGTCCGCCGATGGTGAGCGTCAGCAACGGAAGATTAAGGGTGGAGCTCGATATGTTGACGGGCCCCAGAGTCAACGTGATCGGGTCGGGCGGCGGCGAAAGGAAGGTTGAGAATTGTTGCGTGCCGCCCGGCAACGTGAACACATTTCCGCCGAATTGCAACACCTCGTTGACGGGGATGACCATCGATTGGTCGAACGTCACGCTGGGAATGGTCACCTTGAGGTCGATAGCGATCTGGCCCGCGTTATCGCCTTCGGCGAGAATGCTGTTGTTGTAATTGCCAATATTGAGGAACCCCGTATTGGTGTCGCCGGGGTTGAGGCCGCCGGTGTTGTAGTCGCCGGGGTTGAAGGCACCAGTGTTGATATTGCCGACGTTGAACCAGCCCGTGTTGTAGTTGCCGGGATTGGCGAAGCCGGTGTTGGCGATGCCGGTGTTGAGGAAGCCCGTGTTGAAGCTGCCGGCGTTACCGAAGCCGGTATTGAGGATGCCGGGGTTGCCCATGCCCCAGTTACCGGTGCCTGCGTTTCCGATCCCGACATTTCCGGTGCCCGAGTTGAACAGGCCGATGTTGTTGGTGCCGGAGTTGAACAGGCCGAGGTTTCCGCTGCCGGTGTTCAGGGCTCCGAAGCCGACCAGGCCCGTTCCGCTGAGGCCGATTCCGATGTTTCCGCTGCCGGTGTTCCCGAGTCCGATGTTGCCGAAGCCGTTGTTGCCGAATCCATTGTTGTTGTTGCCCAGGTTCCCCAGGCCGATGTTGTAGTCGCCGAGGTTTCCCAGGCCTTTGTTGAAGTCGCCCAGGTTTCCGTTGCCGAGATTTTGGTTGCCCACGTTGCCGATGCCGGTATTCGACGTACCCGAGTTGCCGAAACCGATGTTGTCCTGGCCGGAGTTTCCGCCTCCGGTGTTTCCGTTGCCCACGTTGCCGATGCCGATGTTGTGGTCGCCGACGTTGGCGAAGCCGGTGTTCTTGACGCCGACGTTGGCCAGGCCGGTGTTGCTGGTGGGGTCCGAGCCGCCGCCGAACAGGCCCGCAACGTTTGGGCCGGTGTTGTACAGACCGGACACATAATTGGGCGTCGTGAGGTTCTCGGGATAGGAACTATTGAGGATGCCCGACATGGTGTTGCCGGTGTTGATCAAACCGGAGGCCGCCATGCCGGTGTTGATCAAACCCGAGAGGCCCAGGCTTCCCGACGACGAATTGAAGATGCCCGAGACGTTGCCCCCGGAGTTCAAAAGGCCCGAAGCGCTGCCGTCACCGCTGTTGAAGAACCCCGACGAAGGCAGGGTGCTCGAGTTGCCGATGCCCGGGGATCCGCCGATCAGGCCCTGGTAGTCGCCCCGCCAGAACAGGCCGTTGTTGTAATCCCCCGTGATGAACGCGCCGGTGTTGACATTGCCGGCGTTTGCCAGGCCGGTGTTGTAATTGCCGGTGTTGAGCCAGCCGGTGTTGTAGCTGCCGGGGTTGAAGCCGCCCGTGTTGGCGCTGCCGGAGTTATTGGTGCCCGTGTTGTAATTGCCCGAGTTACCGATGCCCGTGTTGGCTATGCCTGAGTTGAAAAAGCCGGTGTTGGCGGTCCCGGAGTTGCCGAAACCGGTGTTGAAGAGGCCGGAGTTGGCGAGACCGAAGTTTCCGGTCCCCGAGTTGAAGAAGCCGGTGTTGTTGGTGCCCGAGTTGAACAAACCGCTGTTGCCGCTGCCGGAATTCAGTCCGCCGAACCCGGACTGATTGTCGCCGGTCAGCCCGATGCCGACGTTGCCGTTGCCGGTATTGGCGAAGCCGATGTTGCCGCTGCCGGTGTTTCCCAGGCCGATGTTGTTGCTGCCGGTGTTGCCGAAGCCGATGTTGTGGATGGCCGCCGTCAGCGACGGACCACTGTTTCCGAAACCGAAGTTCCCGAAACCGAGGTTCGCCGACCCGATGTTCCCGGACCCGATATTCGCGCCACCGACGTTGTAATTGCCGATGTTCGCGTTGCCGAGATTGCCGACGCCGAGATTCCCCAAACCGACGTTGATGGTGAGTAGCAGGGGGCCGAAGCCGTCAGCGGCCGCGGTTGCACCGCCGACCGACACCGCGCCCGCGAACTGAGCGCCGCCCGCATTCGCCGCTGCGACAAGGGCGCTCGAGGCGCTCACCGCTCGGCCCGCCACGTCCGCCAGACCGGGTGCGAGGTTGGCCAGGGGCAGAATGAACGGCGTCAAGCCCGACGCCACGGCGGAAGCCCCGGAATAGTAGCCGAACATCGCGGCCACATCCTGCGCCCACATGCCCTCGTACTGTGCCTCGATGGCAGCGATCGCCGGCGCGTTCAGCCCCAGCAGGTTCGCCCGCACGAGTGACACCAGTTGAGCACGGTTGGCAGCCACGACCACCGGATGCACCGTCGCGGCCTGAGCCGCCTCGAACGCCGCCGCGACTATCCGGGCGTGGCCCGCCGCTTCGCCGGCCTGCGCCGCCGCCGATCTCAACCAACCCAGATATGGTGCGGCGGCGCCCGCCATCTCCACCGCCGCCGCGCTCTGCCACGCGGAATCCAGCAACCCGGAAGTCACCGAGCCGAAAGTAGCTGCGGCAGAGGCCAATTCGGCGGCCAACCCATCCCAGGCCGCCGCGGAGGCCAATATCGATCCTGACCCCGCGCCAAGGAACATCCGCGCCGAGTTGACCTCGGGTGCCAATACCGCAAAATCCATACGCTGTCCTTCGCGGGTAACCCCCACCGGGGTGGCGGTCAGTTTCTCATCAACCGGCGTATAACGGCACCTACCGTAAGCCCGGCTGCGGCTTCACGGACGGTTTCACACACATTCGGCGCAAATTTTTCGCGCGCCGAATGAATTCAATTTTCGGTGCACCACCGGTTTGCTCGGCGACGTGGACAACACTTACGCCATTCGGTCGAAAACGTAAACGGTGCGACCACGGTGGGCTACCGTGTTTGACTGCGCTGGTCGTTGCTGGTGGTTGTCGGGTTGTCATGAGGTGGCGAGGTCGCTGATGACGTTCATGGTGGTTTCACCAGAGATGGTGGCGGCTGCGGCTACGGACGTGGCTGGTATCGGGTCGACGATCTCTGCAGCCAATGCGGCCGCGGCGCAGTCGACGACGGGGCTGGCGAGCGCGGCCGCCGACGAAGTGTCACGCGCGGTCGCATTGCTGTTTTCCGGACATGCGCTGGGCTATCAGGAGTTGGCCGGGCAGGCCGCGGTACTGCACCAACAGTTTGTGCATACCCTGACTGCCGGTGGGGCCGGTTATGCGCGCGCGGAGGCGCTCAATGTCGGCCCGTTGCAGCCGCTTCTGGACCTGATCAACGCGCCCACCCAGCAGCTGCTGGGTCGTCCGTTGATCGGTAACGGCACCGACGGGGCGCCGGGCACCGGGCAGGCCGGCGGCCCCGGTGGGTTGTTGTTCGGCAACGGCGGTAACGGCGGGTCGGGTGGGGCGACACAGCCTGGGGGCGCCGGTGGCGACGCGGGTCTGATCGGTACCGGCGGTGCTGGTGGCGCCGGAGGTGCCGGTGCGTCCGGTGGGCGCGGCGGGGCCGGGGGGTGGCTGTACGGCTCGGGCGGCGCCGGCGGGGCCGGTGGCGCCAGTACGACGATGGGGGGCACCGGTGGTGCTGGTGGTGCCGGCGGCGTGGCTCCGCTGCTCGGCTACGGCGGCGCCGGCGGTGCCGGCGGTATGGGCGGGCCTAATGGTGGTGACGGCGGCAGCGGCGGTGCGGGCGGCAACGGCGGGCAATTGATCGGTGCTGGCGGCACCGGCGGTGCCGGCGGGGCGGGCAGCGCGGGCGCGGGCGGCGGGACCGGTGCAAACGGTGTCGGCGGTGGTTCGGCGGCCAGGGCGGTGCCGGCGGTGGCGCCGGTGTGCTGGGAGCCGGCGGGGTCGGCGGGCTCGGCGGGGCCGGTGGGCTCGGCGGTGACGGTGGTGCCGGCGGCGCGGCGCAGCTCGGCGGTTCCGGCGGGGCCGGCGGTGACGGCGGGGCCGGGGGTCAGGCGGGTCAAGGACCGTTGATCGGGCCGTCCGGCGCCGGCGGCTACGGCGGGGCCGGCGGTCAAGGCGGCGCCGGTGGGGCCGGCGGCAACGACACCGCGGTCCTGGCGGCGGCCAATGGCGGCAACGGTGGTGCAGGCGGGCACGGCGGCGCCGGCGGGGCGGCCGCCGGGATGGCGGCGGTTGCGGGCAACGGCGGTGCCGGTGGTGCTGGCGGCGCGGCCGGCAAAGGCGGGGTCTCAGCAAACATCGCCCACAACGGCGGCAGCGGCGGTAACGGCGGTGCCGGTGGGGCCGCTGGTGCGGGCGGCAACGCCAGCAGCAATGCGGTCAACGGCAACGGCGGGGGGGCGGCAGCGGCGGGGCCGGCGGCGACGGCGGTCATGGCGCCGACGCCACCGGCGCTCTGGCGGGCGGCAAGGGCGGCAATGGCGGTGCCGGCGGCAAAGCCGGTGCCGGCGGCACCGCCGGTGCCGGCGGCGTCAGTGGAACCGCAGGTGCCTACGGCAACGGTGGTCACGGCGGCAACGGCAGCTACGGCGGCAACGGTGGGGCCGGGGCCGCCGGCGGAGCCGGACTGGACGGCAACCCCGGGCCCGCCGGCGGGGCCGGAGGCAACGGCGGAGCCGGCGGCGCCAGCGGCCCAGGTGGCGTCAACGGCACCGGCGGCAATGGCGGCAACGGCGGCGTCGGTGGCACCGGCGGCAACGGCGGCCCAGCCGTCGTTGTGGGCACCAAGGGCGGCAACGGCGGCATGGGCGGGACCGGTGGCAACGCCGGTACCGCCGGCCTCGCGGGGACCGGAGGCACCGGAGGTAGCAACGGCATATCGGGCGACGGCGGCAAAGGTGGACTCGGGGGCAACGGCGGTGTCGGCGACACCGGTCCCGCGGGCATCGTCGGCAACATCAACGGCGGCACCGGTGGCGGCGGCGGGGACGGCGGACAAGGCGGCACCGGCGGCTCAGCCAACGCCGGCGGCACCAATGGTGGCGGCGGCAACGGCGGCAACGGCGGCAAAGGCGGCAACGGCGGTCTCGGCCTCGCCGGCACAGCCAGCACCGATGGCGGGGACGGCGGCAACGGCGGCAACGGCGGCGCCGCCGGGAAAGCCGGTCTGGCCGGCACGGGTCCGGGCGCCGCTGGAACCGCCGGCAAGGCAGGTATCGGCGGCAACGGCGGCAACGGCGCCAACGGCGCGTTGGGCGGCAACGGCACCAACGACTTCAACACCGACGGCGGAGCCGGCGGCAACGGCACGAAAGGCGGCAGCGGCGGTCAAGGCGGCAATGGCGGCGCCAGCAACGGCGGAACCGCCGGCAGCGGCGGGGCAGGCGGCAACGGCGCCAACGGTGGTAGGGCGGCCAGGAGGCAACGGCGTCGCCGGCGTGCGGCCGCCGCCGCCGGATGGCTCCGACGGTCCGCCTGGCGGCGACGGCGGCATCGGCGGCACCGGCGGCGCCGGCGGCAACGCCGGTGCGGGCGGCGCGGCCGGCACGAAAGGCAGTGGCATCGCCGGCACCGCGGGCGTCGCGGGCGTCGCGGGCAAAGGCGGTGACGGCGGCAACGGCGGCATCGGCGGCAATGGCGCCGACGGCGCGGGCGGCATCACCGGTGACGGCTATAACGGTGGCGCCGGCGGTGGCGGCGGCCAGGGCGGTGCCGGAGGTCTTGGCGGCAACGGCGTCGCCGGCGTCGGTGGCGGCGACGGCGGCAAGGGCGGCAACGGCGGTCTGGCCGGTAAAGGCGGAAGCGGCGGCACCGCGAGCATCGGCGGTAACGGCGGCCCCGGCGGCGTCGGCGGCGGCGGCGGCATCGGCGGCATCGGCGGCAACGGCGGATTCGGCGGCGGCAAGGGAGGCGCCGGGGGCAGCGGCGGCAATGGGAACACCGGGGGAACCGGCGGCGAAGGCGGTGACCTCGGCCGGGATGGAGGGGCCGGCGGGAACGGCGGCGCCGGCGGCGACGCCGGCAACGGCGGCCAGGGCAACGGGGCGGATGGTGGTGCCGGCGGCACTGCCGGCAACGGGGGCACGGGAGGCACCGGCGGCCACGCTACCGACGTCGCCCTTGTCTCCTCGGGCTACAACGGCGGCACCGGCGGCACCGGCGGCGCAGGCGGAAACGGCGGCCTCGGAGGCGGCGTCTCCGGGAAAGGTCTGGGCGGCGACGCCGGCGCCGGCGGCAACGGTGGTACCGGCGGTACCGGAGGTTTCGGCGGAGAAAGTCAACTTATCGGTAGCCGCAACGGCAACGGGGGCAACGGCGGCAGCGGCGGCGTAGGCGGCACCGGTGGCAGCCCAACCGCCGCTGGCGGCAATGCCGCCGACGGCGGCGACGGCGGCAACGGCGGCAAGGGCGGCAACGGCAACGACCAGTTCGGCAGCGCTGACCTCTACGGCACCGGTGGTTTTGGCGGCACCGGCGGCACGGGCGGCAGGGGCGGAAACTCCTTCGACGGAAATTCCGGCGACGCCGGAACCAACGGCGCCCCCGGCGGCGGCCCGACTGGCGGAAATACGAACGTTACTGGCGGTGTCGGGGGCGGCGGCGGCACCGGCGGTAGCGGTGCTACCTAGTCCCAATGCCGGAGCAGGAGAAAGGACGGGCTTTCGAGTGAACGCGTCGACTCATGCTCGCGGCCGGGCGCGGTGGGTGTCTTCTTCGGTTGTTTCGGGGGGTTATTCGGGTTGCTCTGAGGGACGGCGAGGTCGCTGATGGCTTTTTTGCTGGTTTCACCGGAGATGGTGGCGGCTGCGGCTTCGGACGTGGCAGGTATCGGTTCGACGATCTCTGCGGCCAATGCGGTCGCGGCACAGTCGACCACGGGGCTGGCCAGCGCGGCCGCCGACGAAGTCTCGCACGCGATCGCGGCGATGTTCTCCGGGCACGCGCTGGGTTATCAGGAGCTGGCCGGGCAGGCCGCGGTGCTGCATCAACAGTTTGTGCAGACGCTGGCGGCCGGTGGGGCCGGGTATGCGCGCGCCGAAACACTCAATGTCGGGCAGATGGTGCTTGATCTGATCAACGCTCCGACTCAGCAACTGCTGGGGCGTCCGCTGATCGGCGATGGCACAAACGGGGCGCCGGGCACCGGCCAGGCCGGCGGACTGGGTGGGCTGCTGTGGGGTAACGGCGGTAACGGTGGGTCGGGGGCGGCGGGTCAGGTCGGCGGCGCCGGTGGGGACGCCGGTTTGCTCGGCGCGGGCGGTGCCGGTGGCGCCGGAGGTGCGGGTGCCGCGGGCGGGGCCGGCGGGACCGGCGGGCAGCTCTGGGGTGCGGGTGGGGCCGGCGGGGCCGGCGGCAACAGCACGACGGCCGGGGGTACCGGCGGGGCCGGCGGGGCCGGCGGGGTGTCCCCACTGATCGGCTATGGCGGCATCGGTGGTGCCGGAGGTATGGGCGGGCCGGGTGGTGGCGCGGGCGGCCACGGCGGTGTGGGTGGTAATGGCGGGCAGTTCATCGGTGTCGGCGGCACCGGAGGTGCCGGCGGGATCGGCAGTGCCGGGGCTGGTGGCGGCACCGGGGCGAACGGTGTCGCCGGCGGATCGGGCGGCGCCGGTGGCGCCGGCGGCAACCCCGGCGTAATAGGCATTGGCGGGGTCGGCGGGCTCGGCGGTGCCGGTGGAGCCGGCGGTGACGGCGGTGCCGGCGCCAGTGGGCAGCTCGGCGGTAGCGGCGGGGCCGGTGGTGACGGCGGGGCCGGGGGCAGTCTGGTCAAGCGCCCCTGCTCGGGCTGGGCGGCGATGGCGGCCACGGCGGGGCCGGTGGTCAGGGCGGTGTCGGAGGGGCCGGCGGCGACGACACCGCCCTCCTGGGGGCCGGCAATGGCGGCAATGGCGGCGCCGGCGGTCACGGCGGCCTGGGCGGAGCGGCTACCGGAATCACTGCGGCGGCGGGCAACGGCGGTGCCGGCGGCGGCGGCGGGTCGGCGGGCAAAGGCGGGGTGGCGGCAAACAGCGCCCACAGCGGCGGCAGCGGGGGTCGCGGCGGTGACGGTGGTGCCGCCGGTTTGGGCGGCAACGGCGGCAATTTCGCCATCAATGGCAACGGCGGGTCGGGCGGTAGCGGCGCCGCCGGCGGCGACGGCGGTCACGGCGCCGATGCCACCGGCGCGCTCCGGCGGCAACGGTGGTAACGGCGGCGACGGCGGTAACGCCGGTGCCGGCGGCAGCAACGGCGTCGGCGGCATCGGCGGGACCGCGGGTGGCTACGGCAGCGGCGGTCACGGCGGCAACGGCAGCTACGGCGGCAATGGTGGCACCGGCGCCGCAGTGGGCGCCGGGGTGGACGGCAACCCCGGTCCCTCGGGCGGGGCGGGTGGCAACGGCGGTGCCGGTGGCAACAGCGGCCCCGGCGGAATCAATGGCAGCGGCGGCAACAGCGGCAGCGGCGGAAAAGGTGGCACCGGCGGGGCCGGCGGCACCGCCGTCACCCTGGGCAAGAGCGGCGGGGCCGGCGGCATGGGCGGTACCGGAGGCGATTCCGGCATCGCCGGCCTCGCGGGGTCCGGAGGCGCCGGGGGCAGCGCTGGCACATCCGGCAACGGCGGCAACGGCGGGCTTGGCGGGGATGGCGGCAACGGCGCCGCTGGAAAAGACGGCGCGGGCGTCCAAATCAACGGCAGTACCGCTGGCGGCGGCGGGGACGGCGGACAGGGCGGAACCGGTGGCAAGGCCAACGCCGGTGGCACCAACGGAAGCGGCGGCCAAGGCGGCAACGGCGGACTCGGCGGCGTTGGCGGTACCGGCCTTCCCGACTCTGGCAACGCCGGCGGCAACGGCGGCAACGGCGGCAAGGGCGGCGCCGGCGGCGGCGCCGGGAAAGCCGGTCTGGCCGGTGGCGGCGCCGGCGCCCCGGGAACCGTCGGGACGGCAGGCACCGGCGGCAACGGCGGCAAAGGCGGCAACGCCGGAACCGCCGCCGACGGCGTCGACAACTTCAGCCTCAGCAACAGCGAACCCGGAGGCAATGGAGGTGCCGGCGGCAACGGTGGCCAAGGCGGCCAGGGCGGCGCCGCCAATGGCGGAACCGCCGGCAGCGGCGGGCAGGGCGGCAACGGAGCCAACGGCGGCAACGGCGGAGACGGCGCAAAAGGTCCCACCTACGACCCTGGCACCGGGGCCGGAGCCAACGGCGGCAACGGCGGAGACGGAGGAAACGGCGGTGCCGGTGGCAACGCGGGCCTAGGCGGAGAAGCCGGCAGCGGCCCCGGCGGCACTAAGGGCCTGAGCGGCATCGCCGGCGCCGGCGGCTTTGGCGGCAACGGCGGCAACGCCGGAAACGGCGCCAAGGGTGATTTCGCAGTTGGAGGGGACGGTTATGCCGGCGGCTTCGGCGGCAACGGCGGCAAGGGCGGCAGCGGCGGAAACGGCGGAAACGGCTTCGGCGGCGTCGGTGGCGGCAACGCCGGCGGCGGCGGCGATGGCGGCAACGCTGGATCCGGCGGCGGTGGCGGCACACCCGGTCTCGGAGGTAACGGAGGACCCGCCGGCAACGGCGGCAACGGCGGCGCCGGCGGCAACGGCGGCACCGGCGGACTCGGCGGGGGCAAGGGCGGGAACGGCGGCAGTGGCGGCAATGGCAACTCCGGCGGGTTGGGCGGTTCGGGCAGCGGCCTCGCCGGCCAGAACGGCGGCGCCGGCGGCAACGGCGGTACTGGCGGCAACGGTGGCACCGGCGGCAACGGTTACGGCGCAATAGCGGGCACCGGCGGCAAAGCCGGCAACGGAGGCGCGGGAGGCACCGGCGGCGACGGCGCCAGAGCTCTAGTCGGGACCGCCGACGACGGCGGAAAGGGCGGTAGCGGCGGCAACGGCGGCGTCGGCGGCAGCGGCGGCAGTGCGTTCAATGCCACCGGCACGGCCATCGCTCTGAGCGGCGGCGGCGACGCCGGCAGCGGCGGTGATGGCGGCGTCGGCGGCAACGGCGGCGGAGGCGGCAAAGGCGATACCGGAACCGGAGGCGACGGCGGTGCCGCCGGCACCGGCGGGAGCGGCGGCAACGGCGGCAACGGTGGCTCGGGCGGTGGCAGAGGCGGCAGAGGCGGCGACGGCGCCGACGGCGGCAACGGCGGCGGCGGTAATGGCAACAGCAGCCACAATGGCGGCAATGGCGGCACCGGCGGCGGCGGCGGCAACGGCGGCAACGGCGGCAACGGCAGCAGCGCCAAGGCCGGCGCCGGCGGCTCGGCGGGCAACGGCGGCACCGGCGGCAGCGGCGGCGGCGCCGGCAAGGGCGGACTGAGTACCTATACAGGCGGCAGCGGCGCTGTCGGCGGCAACGGCGGCGTCGGCGGCAACGGCGGCCTCGCCCTCGGCTTTGCCGGCGGCGGGGCCGATGGCGGCAACGGCGGCGACGGCGGCGTCGGTGGTAGCGGCGGCACCGGCGGAACAGCCGCCGCCTTGAGCAACGGCGGCAGCGGCGGCAGCGCCGCCGCGGGCGGCAGCGGAGGCAACGGCGGCGACGGGGGCCTGCTCGGCGGTCAAGGCGGTAACGGAGGCAGCGGTGCCACCGGCGGCAACGGCGGCAACGGCGGCAGCGGCAGCGGCACCCTCGGCGTCGGCCAGGCCGGTGGCGGCGGCGCCAGCGGCGCGAAAGGCGGCAACGCCGGCAGCGGCGGCACCGGCCACTTTGCCAACGGCGGCAACGCCGGCACCGCAGGCAACGGCGGCAACGGCGGCAACGGAGGCGAAGGCAACTCGACTGACGGAGGCTATAACGGCGGGGGCGGCGGCAGCGGCGGCAGTGGCGGCACTGGCGGTAACGGCGGTAAGGCTGACAATGGCGGCGCCGGCGGCACGCCCAGCACGGGTGGGTCCGGTGGCACCGGCGGCAATGGCGGTTACGGCGGGTACGACATTCTCAGCACCAACGGCAACGGTGGAACCGGCGGCACCGGCGGAAGTGGCGGCACCGGCGGAGCCGGAACCATGCCCGGCATCTCCGGCGCTAAAGGTGGCTCCGGTGGCACAGGTGGTAACGGCGGCGGCGGTAACACGAGCGGTGGCAAGGCAAACTGGGGCACCGGCGGTAATGGCGGCGGCGGCGGTGGTGGTGGCACCGGCGGCGTGGGCGGCAATGGCGGTGCCGGCGTCGGTGGCGGCCCCGGTGGTCCCGGCGGCGGCCCAACCGGCGGAAACAACGAGAATGGCGGCAGCGGGGGTGGCGGCGGCACCGGCGGCAACGGCGGCAATTGAGACCTCGGCCCGTAATTCAAGGGAAGCGGCTGCCCCCACGGAGCTTCCAAACCGGCGTTGAGCCTTGGCCACCGCAACACTCGAAGGTGACTTGGCGGCTTTGCTGACGCGCTAACCGCGTCCGTCCTGGCTCGGCGAATTCCACGCGATGGCCGTCGACGGCAATTGGGTATTTCGGCCTCTGCCGCACGCGCGGCGGGTCCGACAGCATCAGATCACTAGCGGGCTGGCAAATGTCGGCCATCTGTGTTTGTCGCGCCGAGGTAAGGGGTTAGAACGATGTCATTTGTGAACGTGGCACCGGAGCTGCTGGGTGCGGCCGCAGGGGATTTAGCCAGTATCGGGTCGGCGTTTCAAGCTGCCCGGTCGGCGGTGTCGGGCTCGACGACGGCGGTATTGGCGGCGGGTGCCGATGAGGTTTCGGCAGCGGTCTCTGCGTTGTTCGAAGCCCACGGCCAGCAATTTCAGACTCTCAGCGCGCAGGCGGCGCTGTTTCACGAGCAATTCGTCCAGGCGATGACGTCGGGAGCGGGGGCGTATGCGACCTCCGAGACGGCCAATGCAGCAGCGGCGGCGGCGGACCCGCTGACATCCCTGGTCGGTCAAATCCAAGGCACGGGGCTATTCAATTACGACCCGGTCAAGCTGCTGACGGGTCGCCCCCTGTTGGGCAACGGAGCCGATGGGGCGCCAGGGACCGGGCAGAACGGCGGCGACGGCGGATGGCTGATCGGCAACGGCGGCAATGGGGGGTCCGGCGCGCTCGGGAAAGCCGGCGGGGCCGGCGGATCGGCGGGCCTATGGGGCCACGGCGGTGACGGCGGCGCCGGCGGAAACGGCAAGCCGCTCTCCAGCCCCGCAGGCGGAAACGGTGGAGCAGGAGGGGCCAATGGGTGGCTCGGCGGCGGTGCACCCGGGGCAGGCGGGGCCGGCGGCAACGGCATCACCGCCCCGTTCGGGGGTGGCGGGCATGGCGGGGACGGGGGGTCCGGCGGAGCTAACCGGCAATTGATCTCCCTATTCGGCGGCGCCGGCGGTGCCGGCGGTGCGGGTGGCGCCGGTGGGTATGGCGGAACGCTGCCTTCCGGCCTCGTGATCGGGGCCGGTGCGGATGGCGGGCATGGCGGAGCCGGCGGCCACGGAGGGTCCGGCGGCGCGAACCAAGCACTGCTCGGCGGGGTTGGCGGGGCGGGTGGCATCGGCGGCAACGGTGGCCAGGGCGGCAACGGCGGCACCGGCGCAGACGGCGTCAACAACCTACCCACCCTGGCCGGGGGCAGCGGGGGTGTCGGTGGCGATGGCGGTGATGCCGGTGCTGGTGGGGCCGGCGGCGTCGCGAACGGATCCGTCGGCGGGTTCCTTCAAGGGTTCCTCGGACAGGCCGGCGCCGGTGGCGCGGGCGGGACGGGTGGCGGCGGAGGCACTGGCGGGACCGGCGGCGCCGCCGACGGCGCGATCGCCAAGGGTTACGCCGGCCAGGGTGGCCACGGCGGCAACGGCGGCGCAGGTGGGGCCGGCGGCAACACCAGCGGCAGCGGCGTCAACGGCGCCGGCGGAGGCGGGGGTCAGGGTGGCACCGGCGGTCACGGCGGTTCCGGCCAGACCGACGCAGCCGGCAGTAACGCGGTCTTCGCCGGCGGCGGGGGTGGTGGCGGCGCGGGCGGGAGTGGTGGCCACGCCGGCAGCGGCGGCGCCTACGCCGGCGGCGACGGCACCGGCGGCACCGGCGGCACCGGTGGCACCGGCGGCACCGCCACAACCGTAACCGGCGGCAACACCGTGGTCTCCGGGTCCGGCGGCGACGGCGGCGGCGGCGGGGCCGGTGCCCCCGGCGGGTCTGGCGGTGCCGGGGGCGGCGGCGGCGCGGGCGGCACCGCGGTGGCCGCGCTACAGAACAGAGCTGCCGGCGGCGGCGGAGGCGGCGGCGGAGGAGCCGCTACCGCCGGAGGCATCGCGGGAACCGGAGGCGGAGGTGGCTCCGCGGTCCACCTCCCCTTGAACCTGAATGGCGCCGCTGGTGCCGGGGGTAGTGGCGGCAGCGGCACCGGTGGTGGTGGGGGTGGCGGCGGCGTCGTTATCCCTCCCAACAGCTACGCCGGTGGCACCGGCACAGACGGTGCCGGCGGAGGGACGGGCGGCCTCGGCGCCAACGGTGGTGCTTTTGTCAACGCCGGGGGTGACGCCGGCACCACCGCCGCCGGCGGCTCCGGCGGGCACGGCGCGGTTGCCAACAGCAACGACGGGGGCGCCGGTCAGCCCTGACGTCGGCGCACCGGCCAATTGCGGCGGTTCCGTTCACTACAGTTGGCTAACAGATCGATACCGGTTGCTGCAGAACGGTTTTGAGCCCTCATATTGATGCACGATGTGGCCAGCAGAAATTGCCGGCATTCAGATGCGGGAAACGGTCCCGCACGCTCATGCCCAAATTGGGGGAACCGTGAAATCCATCAAGTCCATTGCTCTCAGCGCGGCTGCACTGGCCGTCGTTGGCGGTGGCGCCGCGGGGCTGGCATCCAGCGCATCCGGCATCGCGCCTTCGAATCTGCCTCAGGTGCACCTGGTTTCAACCGGCGCGCCACTACCGCAGGACCCGCAACCCGCGTCGACGCTGAACCTGCCGACCCCCGATCAGTTGACCGGCATCCTCAATAACCTTTCCAATCCGGGCGTGTCATACCGGACCAAAGACGGTCTGGTCGAAGGCGGTATCGGGTCGGGCGAGGGCCATGAGATGGATCACGAGCTGAGAGTGGCTTATCGGAACGGGCAGCTTCCATTGTCGTTTGCCGTCTCCAACATTCAGCAGAACGGCCCGGCCACGGTCATGTCCGACGTAGCCGTCTCGGGGCCGAAGCTCCCGGCACCGGTCACCAAGCCCCTCATGTTCGTCAACCAGAACGGTAATTGGGTGTTGTCGAGCCCATCTGCGACCATGCTGGTGCAGGCCGTCGCCGGCAACTGAGTTCGGCTTTCGGCGCGAACAGCCGCACAGCCGCTGAAGCGGCCTGTCAGCGGCATACGCTTTCCTAGAGCTGGCTGGCCGTTCCGGCCTTGCCGGCTGAGCCGCCTCCCCCGGTACCGGGCAGACCGCCAAAGCCTGCGGAAGCTTTGGCCAGGGTAGTCGCCTCGGCGTCGCCGCCGTCACCGCCGCTACCGCCGTGACCGGCGTTGCCGGTGCCGCCGTAACCACCGTTGCCGCCGGTGGCGGTGCCACTTCCCCAGTTCAAGGCGTAGGCGGCGTCACCGCCATGGCCACCGGTCGGCCCGGTTCCACCGGTACCACCCCCACCGCCGATGGCATAGCCGCCGCCCCCGCCGGGGCCATAGTTGTATCCCATGAGTGAGCCGGGTCCCCCGTCACCGCCGGCTCCGCCCACGGTGCTACCGGTGCCGCCGTCACCGCCCTGACCGCCGACGGCGTTTCCGGTGCCTCCGCCGGCCCAGATGTAGGCACTGCCACCGTTGCCGCCCGCACCGCCGGCGCCCGCGGTGCCGATGCCGCCGTGGCCGCCCTTACCGCCCGCGACGCTTGTGTTGTTGATGCCGCTGGTTTGGATGGAGACACTGCCACCGTCGCCGCCGCGACCACCCGTCGCGCCGACTCCCCCATCCCCGCCGAGGCCCCCGGCGCCACCGCTGATTGAGCCGCTGCCGCCGTTGCCGCCGCGGCCGCCGTCGCCGGTCTGACCGAGCGCACCGTCCTGGCCGAACAGGGATAAGTGGGCCCCGCCGGCACCACCCACACCCCCGGCACCGCCGGTGCCACCGGTGCCGCCGGCAACGAGGGCGTTCGGAGCGGTGGCGCCGTAGCCGCCCCAGCCGCCGGTGCCGCCGGTGCCACCGGCGCCGCCGTTGCCCCACAACAACCCGCCCGCGCCGCCGGCCCCGCCGCGGCCGCCGGTCCCGCCGACGCCCCCGTTGCGCGTGACGGTGTCGACTCCTTGAATCCCGATCGCTCCGGTTCCGCCGACCCCGCCGCGGCCACCATTTCCGAATAGCCCGGCATCGCCGCCTCGCCCGCCGGTTCCCCCGCCGTCAATCCCCGAGCCGCCGTTGCCGCCATTGCCGAACAACAGCCCGCCCGCGCCGCCGTTCTGGCCGGTCCCGGCCGCGCCGTTGGCACCATCACCGATCAGCGGGCGGCCCAGCAAAGCGTTGGTGGGGGCATTGATCACGTTCAGCACGTTTTGCGTGAACGCTTCCAAAGGGTTTGCATTGGCCGCTTCGGCCGCGGCGTAGGCGGTGCCCGCGCCCGTCAAAGCCTCCGCGAACCCGTCGTGAAACGCCCAGACCCGAGCACTGAGCGCTTGATACTCCCGTCCGTAGCCCGAAAAGAGCTCGGCTATCGCCGCCGAGACCTCGTCGTCGGCGGCGCTGAGCACAGTGCTGGTCGAGGCCGCCACCGCCGCATGCGCGGCGCGCAGGATGGAGCCGATCCGCGCCAAGTCCGCGGCCGCCGAACCCACCGACTCCGGTACCGCAAATACGTATGACATCGTTGCACGCTCTCCTTCGACAAGGTCGAAATCCGAACGTATCCAGGCCGGTCACCGAGGGCTTGAGTAGTTGACTACGTAAGTTCTTCCGTGCGGCAGTCCACGTTTTCTGCGTCGTCCGACGCACGGGTGTTACCCGAATGTCAATTCCGAGACGGCCGGATAGCGATTTGCTAGGGTGCTTTTCAGTCTCAACAGCACCTCGAAGGAGTCCGCCGATGCGGCGCCAGTCTCTTATTATCAGCGCGCTGGTCGCGCTGGTGTTGTCCCTTTTGTTTCCAGTCACTGCCAACGCGGACAAGCAATGCCCGGAAGCTGGGACCGGGGAAGCCGCACCGGAGAACTCCCAGCCTTTCCCCGTCCCCGAACCGTACAGCGGTAATTTGCTGGGGCCGAACACCCTGCCCACTGGGCCGGTGAAGAAGCTGCTGACCAACTACCAGAGACTCGGAACGCCGGCACTGCAACCCAAGGCATTCCTCGACACGTACTACGACCCCAACAGGGGTTGGAAGTGGCCGACGAACTTCGGCTTCGACGGACCCGCCACGCCGTTCACGATGAAGAAGGGGCATCTGTTCGACCGGTTCGGGCAGCCCGATGAAGCAAACTTCCTTGCGAACGAGAAGCACACGCCGTTCGCCGCCCGGGCTTTGCCGCCGTCGTCACTCAACACTTACAAGGGCTCTCCGGAAGCCAACTACCACGTCTACTGCGTCGTTAAGGACCTGACCGTGCAGTCCGGGAAGATCAAGGACTTCGCCGGGCAGCCGGGCGGCGGCATCCAGTACTTCCTCGGTAACACCCGAGTGAAAGACCTCCTCGCCGCCGGTCAACTGATCGAGGTGGCACCGAAATACGGGCTGGAGGGCAACTAGCCGCACTGAATCGCAAAGCGTCATCGGCTCGCTTTTGCCAAATGACTTGTGCGACCATGCATTCGAGGCAGACCGATCGTCGCGAGCCGTCAGACAGGGCCGCATAGCCCACGCGTTAGGCTCGAATAGCCGCGTTGCCAGTCCGGTGGCGTGCGAGCGTGCCGAAGCTAGAGGTCGGCGCGCAATGAGCGTGAAAGATTGCGGAGGGCACAACGATGTGCGGGATATTCGCTGCGATGACGCGCCGGGGTCTTCCGACCGAACGGTGCGATACCGCACTCAAGCTCTTGGAGCATCGTGGGCCGGATGGCTGCGGCACGTGGACGTCGCGGGATGGGCTGTGGACGCTCGGGCACACCCGGTTGTCGATCATCGGTCTGGACAACGGAACTCAGCCGATGACGAGTCCGGACGGCGCGGTGCACCTGGTCGTGAACGGCGAGTTCTACGGCTACCGCGAGATCCGTGAGCGACTCCGTGCGAGCGGATACCAGTTTTCCACAGCCAGCGACAGCGAGATCGCGTTGCACCTCTATGCCGAGCGTGGCATCCAGGCCGCGGCGCAACTGCGCGGCGAGTTCGCGGTGATCATTGCCGACGAACGCCAACGCGCGATGTACGCGATACGCGATCGCTTCGGCGTCAAACCCCTCTACTACGCGGCGGTAGACGGTGATGTGTATTTCGCCTCCGAGATCAAAGCTCTGTTGGCGCTCGGGGTGCCTGCTAAATGGGACCTCGAGGGCGCTACCGGAGGGTTCGGAAGATCCCACGAGAAAACCGAGTTCGCCGGAATCAGTACCGTCCCGCCGGGCTGCTATGCGATAGCGCGAGACGGTGGTGTTCGCATTTACCCGTACTGGGATTGGGAGATCCCGACTGCCGATCAGATGCGGGCAGACACCCGAAGCGACGCCGAGATCGTCGCCGAGTTTCGTGAGGTTCTCCGGGATGCGGTGCGGCAGAGGCTGGTTGCCGATGTCGAGGTCGCGTCGTATCTCAGTGGTGGCATCGACTCCTGTGCCGTCCTCGGACTGGCCCAACAGGAGATGGACCGGCCGATTCGCGCGTTCACCCTGACCTTCGAGAACCCGCTGTACGACGAGGCCCGTGTCGCCGAAGAACAGGCCAACCGGGTCGGCGCCACGTACCACCCCATACCGATCACCGGGCGAGAGATTGCGGACGCGTTTGCAGATGCGGTCTGGCATGCCGAAACTCAGATGTTCAACGGGCACGGCGTCGCCAAATACCTACTCAGCCGTGCCGTCCGGGCCGCCGGCATCAAAGTGGTGTTCACCGGCGAAGGCGCCGACGAGATGCTGGGCGGCTATCCGTACTACCGCGTCGACGCGCTGAACAACGACGCGACGCTGGGCGCCGGCGAGAGAGCGGCACTTCTCGATGAGATGCTCGGCGCCAATGCTGCGACCCGCGCGCTGATGATGCCGGATCAAGTCAGCAGTTCCGAGATGCGGGCGGTCGAGCGCAGGCTCGGCTGGCTGCCGGCGACGCTCAATGTCGGTGCGGCGCAGACGAATATCGTAGCGCCACTGCTGCGCGACGACCTTCCCCCGTCAGTCCGAGAGTTTCAGCCGCTGATCTGCGCGCTGGATCGCCTGCCGATCGCGCAGCGCGTCACCGGCCGCGACCACCTCAACCAGATGCTGTACATCAACGCGAAAACGGTCCTGCCGAACTTCATCCTGAACTACCTCGCCGACCGGATGGAGATGGCCCACTCCATCGAAGGCCGCGTGCCATTCCTGGACCATCGTGTCGCCGAGGCCGCGGCCCGCGTGCCGGTCCGCTTGAAAGTCAAGGGAATTCGCGAGAAGCACGTCCTTCGCGAGGCGGCGAAAGACGTGTTGATACCGGAGGTTTATGACCGCCAGAAACATCCGTTCACGACGCCGCCGACACGCGACCCGAGCGACCCGATGCTCGTTTTCTACCGGGATACGTTCGCTTCGCAAGCGGCGAAGGACCAGCCGATCTACGACATGAAGAAGGTCGCCACGGCGCTCGATCAACTGCTCGAGTCCCCGGACGATCAGCGCATCGCGGTGGAGGGTGGTCTGCAGCGGGTGGCGAGCGTCGTTGTAATGCAGCAGCTGTTTTCGATGAGCTGAGGCGCTCGAAGGGTCTCGGCGACGACCACTGCCGCCGCGCCACGCAGCCAGTTCCAAGCGGCCCGCCAAACCACCGACTGGCCTATCGATCAGCCCGCAGGGGCAATGTCGACCGGGATGCCGTTGAGTACAGCGGTGCCTGACAGCGGGTCGAGATGAGTGCCGTCGTTGAGTTGGTTGACGTTGACACCGGGCTGGCTTGCCGCGAGCTTCTGTCCCGTGCCGTCGCGATCGTGTCCCCACCCATGCGGCAGCGAGACGACGCCCCGCCGCATCTCATCGGTCACCTCGACCGGAGCAATGAGTTCACCGCCCGGCCCCTTGATCACCGCAATGTCGCCGAGCCCGAGGTCGGCGGCGTCATCCGGATGGATCCGCAGGGTGCAGCGGTTGGTGCCGCCTAACAGCGCCGGCACGTTATGCATCCAGCTGTTGTTGGAGCGCAGATGGCGCCGGCCGATCAGCATGAACCGGTCCTCGCGAAGGCCGACCGAGTCGCGCAGCCGCGCCACGTCGGCGACCAGCGGCTCGGGCGCGAGTTCGATTCGCCCCGTTGGGGTTCGGAGCACCTCGGGAAGCCGTGGTTGCAACGGACCTAAGTCGATGCCGTGCGGCGCGGCCTTGAGCCGTTCCAGGGTGAGCCCGTCGGGGTTGGCGCCGAAGGCGTCGCCGTACGGCCCAAGCCGAAGCATCATGTCCAGGCGTCGTTCGTAGCCGGGGCCGTGGGCGAGCATCGCGGTCAATTCGTCGACCGCGCGCCCGGCGACGGGTGAGTTCGCGTCGGTGACCTCCTTGGTCAACGTCGTCGCGATCACCTGATCGTCCACCAACGCGACATCGCCGTCCGGTGCCAGGCCATAGAGAATCAGCGCTATGCGCGACAGGATCTCCGGCTCGTCGGGCCGTGCGTCCAGCGGCAGAGCTGGCGGTGAGTAGCGCACGTTGTTGTGCACCGCCAGGTTGTTGAGCGCGAAGTCGAAGTGGGCGCTCTGCGCCGGCGGGGGCGGCGGCAGGATCACGTCGGCGTGACGCGTGGTCTCGTTGAGGTAGGGGTCGATGCTGAGCATGAAATCAACGCTGTCGAGCGCGCGGTCGAGCCGATCGCCGTCGGGCGCCGACAACACGGGGTTTCCGGCGATCGTGATCATCGCCTTGATCTGACCCTCCCCCGCGGTGTCGATCTCCTCGGCGAGCGCGGCGGCGGGAAGCTCCGACATCACCTCGGGGTGGCCCGAGACACGGCTGTGCCAACGCCCGATTCGGAACCCTCGGCCCGGCTTCGGCGGGCGGGGTGCGGGCGCCGTCGCGCCGAGGGGGAACATTGCTCCGCCCGGTCGGTCGAGGTTTCCGGTCAGGATGTTGATTGCGTCTACCAACCAGCTGGCAACCGCGCCGAATTCCACTGTGGAGGTACCCATTCGGCCGTACACGGCCGCAGTCCGCGCCGCCGCTATCTCGCGGGCCAGCACGCGAATGTCATCAGCGGATATTCCGCAGTGCGAAGCGACAGCTTCCGGCGCGAATTCATCGGACAGTGCGCGGATTTCGTCGACGCCGTTGACGTGCTGCGCAATTCCGCCCAGATCCTCTGCGACAAGGCCCTCTTCGAAAAGCGTGTGCACGATGGCGAACAGCAATACGGCGTCGGTGCCGGGCCGCGGTGCGAGGTGGCGGTCAGCCAGTTCGGCCGTCCGCGTGCGGGCGGGATCGATGACGACCAGCTTGCCCCCGCGTTTACGCAGCGCACGCAGCTTACCGGGGAAGTCGGCGGCGGTAGCCAAACTGCCGTTGGACACCAAGGGATTGGCACCGATGATGACCAGATAGTCGGTGCGATCGAAATCGGGCACCGTGAACGCGACCGGGCTGCCGAACATGAGGCCGAGCGCGACGTGCTTGGGCATCTGATCGAGCGTGCTCGCGCTATACACCTGCCGGGTGCCAAGACCGCGAATGACCAAGGGAGAGTACAGGCTACCCGCGACGGTGTGTGCGCTCGGATTACCGAAGTAGACACCGACGGATTGGCCGCCGTGCTCGCGAATAACCTCACCCAGGCGGTCTGCGACTACCGCGTAGGCCTCCTCCCAGCTGGTTTCGGTCAGCACTCCCTCACGCCGGACGAGGGGCCCGGTCAACCGGTCGGGATCGTTATCGAGCTCGCCGAAGCTCGCGCCCTTCGGACAGATGAAACCCGCACTGAACACGTCATCACGGTCGCCGCGAGCACCGACCACCCGGCCGTCGACGATGGTCAGTGTCAGGCCGCAGGTCGCCTCGCACAGCGGGCAGATCCGCAACGCTGTCCCGGTTTCTGCTGTCATGCCAGCTCCTTCCCAGGTCCGTTTTGGGCACTTGGTCCCTTGTTCGCAGCAACGAACGCTCCGTTCACGCACCTCTCGGCACGGGTCGAAGACGACGCCCGCTGCGGCCAGTTCGTCGAGGCGCTGGGAAACAGTTTCCTCGTCGCCGTTCATGGCCGCGCCCTCGGGTCCGGCGTAGCCAAGGCTGCCGAACGCAGCAATGGCGGGTCGGGCTCACATCACCCGTCCGAAAGTCTTTGCGCCAAAGCCCACGCCATTCGCGCTAGGGCGCGGTAGCGGTCCCGGACATCCGATGTGCCGGCCCGGGAGTCGGCCGCATTGCCATCGAGCCCGCGCCGCCACACGCCGGCGGTGATGGAGGCAAGGCGGAACATGGAGAACACGATGAAGGCGTCGAGCGACCGGGGTGGCTCCCGGTCCGCATGCCGACAGTAGCTCGCAACGAAGGCTTGCTGATCGGGTATGCCGGTGCCCGTGAGGTCCTGGCCCGCCACGCCCTTGGTGCCGCTGAACTCCGGCGAAAGATGGTAGGTCAGACAGGTATAGCCGACGTCGGCCAACGGGTGGCCGATGGTCGCCAGTTCCCAGTCCAAGACGGCGACAATTCGCGGCTCGCTCGGATGAATCAAGACGTTACCCAGGCGGTAGTCGCCGTGCGCGATGCACGCCGGCTCATCGTCCGATGGCAGGTGTTCTGGCAGCCATTGCGCCAGCATGTCCATCGCCGGCATGTCTTCCACGCGCGCGCCCTGCCACTGCCGCGTCCACAGCGCCACCTGACGCTGCAGGTATCCCTCCGGCCGGCCGAACCCCTCCAGTCCTGCCGCACGCCAGTCCACACCATGCAGCGCGGCAAGCACCCGAGCAAGGTCCTCGTAGATCGCCTCCCGCTGCGCCGGACTGCTGTTCGGCAGGGCTGGGTCGTGAAAGATGCGTCCGGGGACGTGATCCATGATGAAAAAAGCTGTGCCAATGACGGATTCGTCGTTGCACATCAGCCGCATGCGGGGCACCGGCACATCGGTGTCGCGCAGCGCCGACATCACGCGGTGTTCGCGTTCCACGTCATGCGCCCGCGGCAACAGCGTTCCTGGAGGCTTTTTGCGAAGGACGTACTCGCCCTCGGCGGTGTGCAGGTGGAATGTCGGGTTGCTCTGTCCGCCTTGAAACTGGCGAACCCTCAGTGGACCGTCGAAGCCTGGCAGTTGGCCGCGCAGGTGCCGTGCGAGGGCGGCCTCATCAAAGCGGTGCGCCGGCAGCACCGGTACCAGTTCTGCAACACCGTCCATCGGTGCCACATTACCGCCGGACCGACCGAGCGACTGGATGTGCGGTAGGCCGCGTTCGGCACGGCGGGCCGCATTACGTTGCGGCAGTGCGTGACTGGCGTCAGCCCACACAGACTGCCGCTAGGTGCCGACGCCGGTCAGGCCGGCAGCCGACGCAAACGCACGTAGTTCGCGCTCGATATCGGGACCCGCCGGCTGATACGCCACTTCGGTGACGCCCGATGCGCCTAAAGCGGCGATCTTGCCCGGCAGCGCGTCACGAGTCGCCGTCAAAGCCATCGAGCTGGCCATCGGGATCAGGCCCGCGACGTGAGGTGCGTCCCGCGGGTTCGCCTCGACGAGATGGCCGGCGTGGATCGCAAGATGCCGTTCGTGTTGGGGCACAGCCTCAATCGCTTCGCGCCAGTCACGTCCACCGGGCAACGTGTCGACCGCCGCCGCGCCGCCCCGTTCGTACATCGCGTGATAGAGCACCACAGCGGCCGGGCCGGCGGCCGCGACCACCCGCGGCGACGTCAGATCCTCACCGTCGTCCAGTACGGTGCCGAACGCCAGCAACGCGCGCCAGTCGGCCGCCCGCACGGCGTCCGGCTGAGGGACGGCCGCGGAGAAGACGCCGTCGCCCAGCTCGGCCGCGACCGCCAACCCTCTGGGACCGTCCGCGCCGATCAGAATGGGCACATCGAGCGGCCGCCCCGCGCCGAAGCCGGGAAGCTGCAGCATCCGGATCGTGGCGCCGTCCCACTCGGCCGGCTCGCCTGCCAGTAGCGCCTTGAGACAGCGGACGTACTCAGCGACCCGCCGCCACGGCATCGGTCGCTGCCCCAGCGTGAAGCGCCCCGTGAACCCCGAGCCGATCGCGACGGCCACACGATTGGGTGCCTGATCCGCGAGCTCGGCGATCGCAGCGGCGTTGACCATCGGATGTCGCAGGCTGGGGACAAGCACCCCTGGACCGAGGCCGATGCGAGTCGTGCGCTCGGCGCACCGGCCCAGCACCATCCACACGTCGGGGTACAGTGCCGGCGAGTCGTAGAGCCACGCACGTTTGTAGCCCAGCTCTTCAGCCAGCTCGACGTGGTTGGGAGTGGTCGACGACGTCGCGAACGCGCAGGAGATCTCCACGTGAGCTGACGGTACTCGCCACGCACCTACGGATCCCGATGTCACCATAAGCCGGCGCCGTACACGATTTGAGTAGGGGCGGCCGCAATGCGTTGCGCTACACCGCCACGTCCAGGCTGGTGAGCCCGCGTAGCACCGGATTCGTCCGGTACACCGGCCGGTCATCCACGAGCGAGAGCCCTGGGAAACGCTTCGTCAGCGCGTCGAACGCGAGCCGCGCCTCGAGCCGCGCGAGTGGCGCCCCGAGGCAGAAGTGCGTGCCGAACCCGAAGGCCAGGTGCGGGTTTGGGACGCGCGCGAGGTCGAGCTGGTCTGGGTCCTTGAACATGTCGGGGTCGTGGTTCGCCGAGCCGATGCTCACCAGCACGAGCGAGCCCTCCGGGATGACCTGGTCGTCGATCGCGACGTCTTCGAGCGCGACGCGCACCGTCGCCTGCACGGGCCCGTCGTAGCGGAGCAGCTCTTCGATCGCAGTCGGGAGCAGAGCGGGCTCTTTGCACAGCCGCACCCACTGGTCGGGCTCGCGCAACAGGGCGAGCGTGCCGTTGCCGATCAAGTTCGTCGTCGTCTCGTGGCCGGCGAGCAGCAGCAGGTTGCCGGTCGCGAGCAGCTCGGCATCGGTGAGCGCGTCGCGCTCCTCCTGGGCCGCGATCATGGCGCTGATCAGGTCCTCGCGCGGGGCGCGGCGGCGGGCGGCGATGATACCGGCGAGGTAGTCGAAGACCTGGCGCCCGGCCTCCGCACCGGTTGCGCGTGCCTCGGCGCTTGGCGACGCGAAGCCGTTGATCATCGTGCTCGACCACTGACGGAACTGACGGTGGTCCTCCGCCGGGACGCCGAGCAGCTCGGCGATCACGATCGCCGGCAGCGGCTCGGCGACGTCGTGAATCAGGTCGAAGGTGCCCTTGGCCTGCGCCTCGTCGGCGAGCTCGCCGACGATCGCCTCGATGTGGCCGCGCAGCGCGGCGACGCGCTTGGGCGTGAAGGCCTTGTGGACGAGCTTGCGGACGCGCGTGTGGTCAGGCGGGTCCATGACCAGCATCGAGCGCATGCCAGTTGCGCTCTGGCGCAGAAACTCCGGCATGCGGTCGAGGTTGTCGCGCATGAGCGGCGCCCGCAGCCTCTCGACCGAGAAACGCGGGTCGCGCAACACCGAGTGGACGTCGTGGTAGCGCGTGAGCATCCACACGCCGGGGCCCGAGTAGTTCGGGACCGGCACCTCGAGCACCGGCCGCACGGTGCGGATCACGGAGTACATCGGGTAGGGGTTCTCGAGCGAGCCGGCGCTGCGCAGCGGCAGGAACAGGTCGAAATCAGCGGAGGCGTCCGCAGAAGGAAGGGGTGCCGACCGGTGGCGAGAGGGCGCCGAGCGCTGCCAGACACGAGACGTCATGGCGGGTTCCTCTGGGCGAGCACAGTGTTGAGAATGACCGACTGACCAGCCACAATAACACCGTGCCGACGATCGCCTCAAGCGCGCGCGTAGCGCCTCCCCTGTCTGTACTTCGATAGCAAAGGCGCGCTGCGGCTTCGTGATCCGGCACTTCCGAATTGTCCGAGTCCTGCGCGTGGCGCTTGCGGTCATGCGTGTCCTGCCCCGCTACCTGCTGCTTCTGGCGCGCGATCGCACCGCGCTGTGGCCGACGAACGACGCCGACTGGCAGCGCGCGCACGGCGCAGCGGCCCGCGAGATCAAGCGCGTCGCGTTATCGCTGGCCGGCGCCTTCACGAAGGCCGCCCAGATCCAGGGAGCGCGGGCCGACTTCTTCCCGGCGCCCTTCATCGAGGAACTGAGCCAGTTCCACGACGCAGTGCCGCCGCGCCCCTTCGAGACCCTGCGGCCGCTCGTCGAGCGGGACCTCGGCCGGCCCCTTGACGAGGTCTTCGCGACGATCGACCGCCGGGCCCTCGCCGCGGCTTCGTTGGCGCAGGTGCACCGCGCGACGCTGCGCGACGGCAGCCAGGTCGTCCTGAAGATCCGCTATCCCGAGATCCCGAGGATCATTCCGCTCGACCTCGGCATGCTGCGCCGCGTCGTCAGGATCGTCATGCTCGTGCAGCGGCGCATCGACCTGCGAGCGCTCGCCACCGAGACGACCCGCTTCATCGAGCTTGAACTCGACTTCCGGCGCGAGGTGCGCTCGACCGAGCGGCTCGCGAAGAATCTCACTGACGTCCCGTTCGTGGTCGTCCCACGCGTCCATCTGGAGCTGTGCGGCGACAACGTGATCGTGCTCGAGTACCTGCAAGGCATTCAGGTCGCGCGCACGAAAGAGCTTGTCGCGGCAGGCCACAAGCTCGCGGAGATCGCGCGCAAAATCGGCGCGCTCTACGGCACCATGATCTTCGAACAGGGCTTCTTCCACGGCGATCCGCACCCCGGGAATCTACTGATACTGCCCGACGGCCGCATCGGCCTCCTCGATTTCGGCTTGGCCAAGGAGCTGCCACCAGGATTCGCGCGGCTCGTCGCGACGATGATGGTCTCCGCGATGATCGGCGACTCGCGATCCGCGTTCGCCGCGGCCGAGCAGCTCGGCTTCGACGTCGCCTCGATGAGCCCCGACAACTTGCGCACGCTGATGCTGATGACGATCGGCGACAGCGACACCGAGGCCGGCTTCTTCGAGATCCTGGGCGAGACGAGCCTGCGCAAGATCCCGGAGGACTTCGCGCTCGTCGGGCGCACGCTGATCCTGCTCAACGGGCTCTCGCACCGACTCGCGCCCGGGCGCCGGCTGATCCAGGCCGAGCTGCTGAAGCACCTCGCCGCGGGCGCAGCCAGCGCGGACGATTCGGCGCGCAAGCCCGCCTAGTCCTGAGGTTTGGCGGGGCCAATCGGGTGATGAAATACCTAGTGGGGCTCCAAAATTCGAGACATGCGGCGTGCTTGGCGGTGCCGACCTACCGATAGCGCCAGACGCCAACGTGACCGTCGACCCCTTTGAGAGCCGCCATCTCGCGCGCGCCCACTGGGCTCAGTTCGGTTATCACCTCGGCCGCACCCGGCGCGTCGCGCACATCGTCGGTGCAGACGATCTGGCGCGAGTCCGCGATCGCCTGCACGCGCGCCGCGATGTTCACCGTCTGGCCGAAATAGTCGAGGCGCTCGTTCAGGTCCACCGCGATGCACGGGCCGGCATGGAGGCCGATCTTGAGCTCGAGATCGCCAACCCTGCCGACTTCGCGGTTCATCACCATGGCCGCTTCCAGCGCCGGCGCCGGCGTCGGGAAACTCGCCATCACCGCGTCGCCGATAGTCTTGACCACCGCGCCGCCGCGAGCGGCGACCACCTCGCGCAAAATGCCGAAGTGTTCGCCGACGAGGGCGTAGGCACGCATGTCGCCCATGCGCGAGTACAACTCGGTCGAGCCCTTGAGATCGGTGAAGAGCACGGTCAGGTTCTTCAGCGCCAGGCCACCCTGCGCCGGAATGCTCTCGGCGCGAAACAGATCCCGGAACGCTTGAGTGGTTACCAGCTCCTTGACCGAAAAGAACCGGTGGAACTTCTCGCCGGATTGCCCAGCCAACAAATCGAGTTTCGCGGCGAGCGCCTCCGGCGAGGACGGGCGCGGGTCGGTGAAGGCTCCGAAGACCACTGGCCGGCTGAGCCGGTTGTGCAGTGTCATGTGCACTTGGCCGGCCGCAAGCCGGTCACCATCCTGGACGAGCTCGCCCCCGGCGAGGACCTCGTAGTCCAACGTCGAACCGCCCGCTTTTTCTTCGACCGTGAAGCGTCGCAACGAGTGGTACTGCGGCAGCGCCAGCACGTAATGCCCTGGCGCGAGCGACGTCTCGGTCTCCAGCTTCGCGCCCGCCGGAGCGGTACCGAACCACACGGGCTTTTCCACGGCGCGGTCGATGTGCGTTCTGTCAGCGACGCTTGGCGAGAAGAACAGTGTGAGGCTGTCGCGTAGGAAGTCGAGCTTCTCCGAGTCGTGGAAGCGGATCACGCGCGCCGATGGCGCGACATTGAAAGTGACCTCCACGTTGTCGTCGATCACCGGCGGCACGGCGATCTCGCAGATCGTGCAGAAGCGGTCCTCGCTGAGCGCGCGCAGCGCATGGTCGGTGGTGATGAACGACCCGCAGGCCGGGCAGATTACCCCCCAACTGAATTCGACCACCCCCGCATGCGCCGCATGGAGGAACAGGTCTACCGCCAAGCGCTCAGGCGTGCCCGTCTCCCTCGCGTAGCGATAGGGGTTCATTCGGAAGAGCTTCTCGTCGGGCGCCTCGGCGATGTAGCGGGCAAAGCTGTCTACGGCAGTTGCGTCGAAGTGGCCAACGTTCTTGACGGCCGCAAGGCGGCTCTGGAGGACAGCGGTGGTCATGGCACCTCCGGGACTGGCGCTGGCTGGGACGACCGAATTCGCGCGCTAGGCCACTGAGAACAGTGCACCGCACCTTCTTATTCCGTGATCGCCCCCGACGAAGTGTGATCCATACCGGGAGGATTAGACATCCGGCAACTCCGCGCCTGCACGAATCGGACCCGGAGTTGGTGGCCGGCACGAAAACGGCACGGCTTTCTGAGAGGGTCTGGCCGCGCAGGCGGCGGCCCCGGCAAGTTATCCGCCGAGCTTGGTCCGCAGATATTCGATGAGCGCGAGCCCAATATCCGCGGGGGTGTCAACTCGTCTTACGTGTGGATCGGTGAGGTTAAGTCTGCGGCGATTGAAGTAGTGGACTACCTAAGTCACCTCCGTCGCTTAGGGCAACGCTTGGGTCGTGCGCGTAACCGCCCAGCCACACTGAGGAAGACGCCATGACCGCGAAGCGTCAACAACCTCGAATGCAAGCGCATGACTGGCGACGTTCGCGCGCAGACCAAACATTGGAACGGGACTGGGCCGACGAGCCGAAGGAGTCGTTATGTCGTTCGTGATCGTAACGCCGGATTTTATGACCACGGCCGCAGCGGATTTGGCCCGTATCGAGTCGGTGCTTCGGGTCGCACATACGGCCGCAGCAACGTCGACGACGCAGGTGCTGGCGGCTGCCGAGGACGAGGTGTCAGCGGCGGTCGCGGCGCTGTTCTCCGCTCACGGCCGCGAGTACCAGGCGCTCAACGCCCAGGCGACCGCGTTCCATGACGGATTCGCCCGGGCATTGGCCGCAAGCGCCGGTTCGTATGCCAGCGCGGAGGCCGCCGCCGCCTCGCCGCTGCAGGCTGCGCAGGACGCGGTGCTGGGCGCGATCAATGCACCCTTCCTGACGCTGACCGGGCGCCCGCTGATCGGTGACGGCGCCAACGGACTGCCAGGTACCGGACAAGCCGGCGGGGCCGGCGGGTGGCTGATCGGCAACGGCGGCAATGGTGGCTCGGGCAAGCCAGGCACGGGCAACGGCGCTGGCGGTATTGGCGGGGCCGGCGGCGCGGCCGGCCTCTGGGGCCACGGCGGCAATGGTGGCGCCGGGGGAATCGGCGGCTCGTCGGGAGGGATCGGCGGTAACGGCGGGGCCGGGGGTGCCAATGGGTGGATCGGAGGCGGTAACGGTGGTGCCGGCGGGCCCGGCGGCACCGGTGGGACTGGCGCACCCGGCGGCAACGGTGGAGTCGGCGGGCCCAACATTCAGCTGTTGTCGTTGAACGGCACTGGTGGTACCGGCGGGGCCGGTGGTAACGGCGGGGCCGGCCATGCCGGCGTCGACAGCACCGTGGCACAAGGGAACGGCGGTACCGGTTTCGTAGGCGGTGCCGGCGGTCAAGGCGGCGCCGGAGGCGCCAACCAGGCGCTGCTGGGCGGATCCGGCGGAGCCGGCGGCACAGGCGGCACAGGCGGACTCGGCGGGACGGGTGGTGCGGGCTCGACGCCAGACGCAGCCCACCTCGTGGCTGGTAATGGTGGCACCGGCGGGGCTGGCGGTGCTGCCGGAGCGGGAGGTGCAGGTGGCGCCGGCGGAATGCTGTTGGGGCACCCCGGCAGCGGCGGCCTAGGCGGTACCGGCGGTGCGGGCGGCGCCGGCGGCACCGGCGGTGCGGGCAACGCCCACACCGGGTTCAGCTTCGGCGGCGCCGGCGGCAACGGTGGCATCGGCGGCGCCGGCGGCTTCGGTGGCAACTCCAGCGGCACGGGTATCAACGGCACCGGTGGCGGGGGCGGTGCCGGCGGCGCGGGCGGCACCGGCGGCTACAACATCGGTGTCTCGGGCACCGGCGACGTGCTCATCGGCGGTGGTGGTGGCGGAGGCGGGGTCGGCGGCCGTGCCGGCAGTGGCGGCACTGGCGGCACCGGCGGCGGTGGAGGTGGCGGTACCGGCGGCACCGGCGGGGTCGGCGGCACCGGAGGTGGTGCCTTCGAAGTCGACGGCTTGACCTTCCGACTGGCGGCGGGGGGCGGCCACGGCGGGAGCGGCGGCGCCGGTGCCACCGCTTCCGGGAGCACAGGCGGCTTCGGCGGTGCCGGCGGTGGCGGTGGTGGCGGTGGTGTCACGGATAACGGCATCGCTACCGGCGGCGGCGGTGGTGGTGGCGGCGGGGCCGCCACGGCCGGAGGTGTCGGCGGCACAGGCGGTCTGGGCGGTTGGGCCACCTGTGTCGCGCCCGGAACCGGCCAGGGCGGCAACCCCGGAATTGGCGGAGCCGGCACCGGCGGCGGCGGCGGTGGCGGCGCCTTCGCAATAAACGCGTTCCTTGGCGCCGGGGTTGCCAACGGCGGAGCCGGCACCGACGGCGCCGCCGGCGGGGCGGGCGGGGCCACCGGCAACAGCGTCGATATCAACATGGGAGGCCGCGGCGGCAAAGGCGCCATCGTCGGTGTCGGCGGCACCGGAGGCGAAGGCGGTGCCGGCGCCAAATGGTTCGGTGGGGGCGGCGGCCTGAACGGTCAGTTCTGAGAGCGGGTGACCCGGCGGCGACCGAAGAATCGACACCCCATCGGCGTTCACAGCCATCGCGGCCTGATACCTCTGCGCAGCCACGCTCAACCGACTAGGAGTCAAATGGTCGCGGTCGAACGAGTGCGGCCACGATGAGCCAAGTACCCCGTGGTATCCGGGCGCATTTCGGTCATCGGATATTCAGAGATAACGGGGGCA
Source organism: Mycobacterium sp. Z3061 (assembly GCF_031583025.1). NCBI lineage: Bacteria > Bacillati > Actinomycetota > Actinomycetes > Mycobacteriales > Mycobacteriaceae > Mycobacterium > Mycobacterium pumcae. Next base: position 4,473,698 of record NZ_CP134062.1, read on the forward strand.
TCAGACGAGTTCGCCTGTCGCACAATGTAGTCCGATCATCACTGACCGGGAGCAACCATCTCGGGCGTGTCTCCTCGCCGCCCTCAGGTGGTGCGCCGAACAGACTTCTCATCGGACCGTTCTGCCCGCATCGGCGCCGAACATCTCGGGCACAGCTATGTGAGCATGAACCAGACCGCTACATGAGCCGTGGCCGCATCCATACCCAAGTGGCCGATCTGCTCGATCGCACCGTGCGCGAAGGCGATGACGAAAAGAGCTCGAACTAAGCTTGCGGAGTGAGTACGCATTTCGTACTCTCCAAAAGTACGAAATGCGTACTGAGGAGTGAAGGTGACACAGAACCGCAGCACTCCGCTTCCTGCCGCACTGGCACGGGCGCCCCTGCGAACGGTGCGGCCACGCGATGCCGGCGCTGTTTACGCCCACCCCCGGACCCAGCTCGTACGGCTTGCCGATCGCGGTCTCCTGCACCGACTCGCCGACGGCTACTACGTCGTCGTCCCCCAGGACTTGGTGGGGCGCAGGTGGATCCCAGAGCTCGAAGCCGCCGCCGCGGGAATTGCCACCACGATTTACGGGCACCACGACGTAGTTGTCATGGGGCCCAGTGCCGCACGCCTGCACGGCGCCCTTCCGCGGGCGATAGCAACCGCAATCGTGGCAGTGCCACGCCGACACCATCGCATCGCACTGACCGATCGGCCCGCCGTCGTGCAATTCGTCCAGCGCGACACCCGCGGCCTGGACGCGGAACGCATCAGCACCGAACTGGGGCTGGTGTTGGTGACCACTCCCGAACAAACCGTGCTCGACCTGGCCCACCGCCCCACCCTCGGTGACAACGAAGCCGACGTACCGACCGCCGTCGCGACCCTCTACGCCCGCAGCGACAGAAAGCACCTCGAAGAACTCGCCACGGAACAGCGCCTGGTGGCCTCAATGCGCCGCGCCGAGGAGTGGGCCGGGGTCGCCAATGGATCCTGACGAACGCGATTCCGTTGCAACACAGTTCGGCGTCTCCGCCGAACAGGTCGAGCGCGACCACCTGATCTCCCACCTCCTGGGCTTCCTGAGCCGAGACTTCGGTGACCAAATCCACTTCATCGGCGGCACCGCCCTGGCCCGCACCCATCTGCCGGACGGCCGCCTCAGCGAGGACATCGACCTCATCGCCGTCGGCAGCCGCAAGGACGTCGCGGACGCGCTCGACGCGGCGCTCCCGCGCGCCCTGGCGCGCACCCACGGCCGACTCACTGTGGAACCGGCGCTGGCCGCCACACCGAACGTCACGGCGGCGGTCCTGCGCCCCACACAAGGGCGACCCGTCCGACTGCAGCTGCTCTCGGCACGCGAGCGCACCGTATGGCCGACCGAACGTCGGCGCTTGGTCCAGCGCTACACCGACGCTCCCGCCGCCGAACTAATCGTGCCCACGCTTCCCGCGTTCGCAGCATCGAAGACCGCGACGTGGGCGGACCGTCTCGCGCCACGTGACCTCTGGGACCTGTGGGCTCTGAGCGGGCTCGGCGCGATCGACGCGCACGCGGCAGCCCTGTTCCGACAACACGGACCCACCAACCAGAACCCAGCGCCGCACATGTTCACCCGTGCGCCGTCCGACGCCCAATGGCAGGCGCAGTTGGCCGGCCAGACCCGCCTAAGCGTCTCGGCCACCGAGGCGCTCACGGTCGTTCGCGTTGCGTGGATGCGGGCATCACGACCTGCACAAACCTCGCAAACCATGAATAAACGATGATCCTCAAGATCCGATCTTGAAATACCGTCTGAAGTGGGGCGACACCCCCGTCTTCTCCGCTGCCTGACTAATCGACAACCCATCGGCAATCACTGACATCACGGCCTGATACCGCTGCTCGGCCACGGTTAACTCCCTCATCTAGGGAGTGTCAAGGATCAACCGAAACAACTGTCAAGCATCAGCCGAAACACTGTCAGGCATCACCCGAAACAGAAACGTCAAGCATCACCCGACGTCATACAAACTTTGAAGTAGGGCGGGCGGGGCTCGAACCCGCGACCAACGGATTATGAGTCCGCGGCTCTAACCAACTGAGCTACCGCCCCGAGACGCCTCAACGTCGCCGAGCACGACCTAGACCTTAGCTTCCCCGCCGACCGCGAGTGACGACACGCCACCCGACGCGACCCGGGCGTCAGCGCACGCGTGTCCCGGCGCGACATCCGCGCCTCCACCGCTTAGCCTGGTCAAACGGGGCCTGTGACGGCGGTGCCACTACATACAAAGCCGCTACTTAAGTGTCACCCACGCCCACCTCATCTAGCGGCAGTTAGGCTCGACAGACGAACAAGATTGGCGTGCAGAGACATTGGACGCAGTGCAGCGTCACGTCCTCGACGCGCGATTAGCCCGCAACGATCAGGCCGCGCAAGGCCGATCGTCAGGCGCGGCATCAAACGACACCAACCGGGGGAAACACATGGCGATCACGGACGTTGCGGCGTTCGCCCACCTGACCGATGCCGACATCGAGAATCTGGGCACAGAACTCGACGCCATCCGGCGCGACATCGAGGAGTCCCTGGGTGCGCGCGATGCCCGCTACATCCGCCGCACCATCGCCGCTCAACGTGCCCTGGAACTCACCGCCCGGGTCATGCTCGCCGGCAGTGCAAAACGCCCGGTCAAATGGGCGGGAACCGCGACGCTCGCCCTGGCCAAGATCATCGAGAACATGGAGATCGGCCACAACGTCATGCACGGCCAGTGGAACTGGATGAACGATCCCGAGATTCACTCCACCACGTGGGAATGGGACATGAACGCCGCGTCCAAGCACTGGCGCAACGCCCACAACTTCCAGCACCACAAGTACACGAACATCCTCGACATGGATGACGACGTCGGCTATTTCATCCTGCGAGTCACCCGTGACCAACCGTGGCAGCCCTACAACCTCGGAAATCTGCCCTACAACCTCATCCTTGCGCTCGCGTTCGAGTGGGCGATCGGTCTGCAGACTGTCGACCTGGAAAAGTACTTCGAGGATGGTCCCGACGGGGACATCGCCCGCCAGCGGACAAGCGAGTTCGTCACCAAGGTCAGCCGGCAGATCGTCAAGGATTACGTCGCGTTTCCCGCCCTCACCGCGCTCTCACCTGCCGCCACCTACACCTCGACCCTGAAAGCCAACGCGGTGGCCAATGTGATCCGCAGCGTCTGGGCACACGCGGTCATCGTGTGCGGCCATTTCCCGGACGGCGCAGAGAAATTCACCACGACCGACATGGCCGGCGAGACCAGGGGCGAGTGGTATCTGCGCCAGATGCTGGGCAGCGCCAACTTCGAGGCCGGGCCCGTGTTGCGGTTCTTGAGCGGCCACCTGTGCCACCAGATCGAGCACCACCTGTTCCCCGACCTGCCCAGCAACCGGCTGCGCGAAGCCTCGGTAAAGGTCCGGGCATTGTGCGAGAAGTACGACTTGCCCTACACCACAGCCAGTTTCGCCGTTCAGTACGGCAAGACGTGGCGAACGATCGCGAAGTTGTCGCTGCCGAACAAATTCCTGCGGGCCACCGCTGACGACGCACCGGAAACCCGGAGTGAGCGAATGTTCGCCCACCTCAAGCCCGTTGACGCCAAGCTAATTACCGGTCGCCGCCGCGGACTGAAGACCGCGCTCACCCGGGCGCGCCGCAAGGCCGCAGCCGAAACACCCTGATCTCGCGCGGCGCGCACTTGGCGCGATAGTTCTCGTACCCGATGAAGAAGTCGACCGCCCTGGCCCACGCATCAGCGCGATCCTGCCCGCTCAGCAACTCGGCGCGATACTGCCGCGGCGGCCCCTTGTACTCGACCGTGCATTCGGGATGGGCCAACAGATTCGCGCTCCAACCCGGGTGCGAAGGGCGCCCGTAATTGGAGCCGATCGCCAGCAATCCATCCGAATCTTCAATCAGCGTCAGCGGATTCGTGCGCGGCCTGCCGGATTTGGCGCCGGTCGTCGTCACCAGGCCCGTCCGGTTGGGACCGGCCGTGCTCAGCCGCCCATTCGTCCGGGGAATCAGCACCTTGTCGATCCGGGGCGCCAGGTGCATCCCGAGCTGGGATCCGAGCCGGCTCATGGCGAGCCGCTCCCCCAGAGCTTCGTGGAGCCGCAGCCGCCGGCCACGGATGGGACTCTCGCGCAGAAACGGCATGCCCAAACGGTACCCGCCGGCAGGCAACTCAATACACGTAGACAACTGCCCCGTTGCCGCCGTTGCACACCACCATGGAACCGTTGGCGGCACAGGTCATGGTGTAGTGCTGGCCGGTCACCGGGCTGTCGGCTTCGACCTGGCGCGGCGTCACGCTGGCCGGCCCGCCCGCGCCGTAAGCAACCCGAACCTGCTCGGCGAACGGACACGACGTGTCCGCCGACCCGACCGCGGAATGCGCAAACCCGCCGGCCGGTCCGGACGTCGATGGACACGCCTGCGCACCCGCCGGCAGCGCCACCGAAGTGGAAGTCGTCGTCAACCCGTCCGTCACCAAGGTCCACGGAGCGCAGCCCTGCGACCGGAACCCGGCGTCCGTCGGCGCGATCGTGACCGTCTGGGGCAGAATCCCCGCGCCGTTGGCGATGATGTCGGCGGTCTGCCCGCCGAAGCCGCGCAGCCGTTCCCAGTAGCAGGAGTCGCCGCCCTGCGACCGGTAGGTGCCCGGCACCAGGTCCACCCCGGTCCGGAACGTCCCGTCACCCGGGATGGTGCGAGCAACCGGCGCCGAAGACGACGGGGTTGTAGAAGACGACGACACGGAAGTGGAGGGCGGAAACGAGACCGTGGTCCCGGGGTAGATCGGCGGCAGCCGGGACGGATTGTCGTGACCGGTCGGCGTTTGCCGCGCCGGCTTATCGCCGGAGCCAGAACAGCCGGTCATCGCGAACACCGCGGCCACCATGATGGCGAAAAGCGCTCTAACCGCCATGACCCCTCGCTGCTGCTCCTGCTGCAGGCTTGTTCAGTGTGCTAACGCTACCGCGAGCAAGGACCACGGTAACCGCCCCCGGGTGAGAACATGGCCGATGTGACGGCAGCAGGCCTGACCACTGTGGAAGCCTCCGCACGGCGTGCGCGGGACGGCGCCAACACGTTGCCCGCGGCCAAGCGACCCTCCGTCTTCCGCCGCCTGCTCGGAGAGCTGACGCACTTTTTCGCCGTATTGCTGTGGGCGGCCGCCGCGTTGGCCTTCTTCGCGAAGCTCCCGCAACTCAGCGTCGCGATCATCGCCGTGATCGTGCTCAACGGGGTCTTCGCGCTGATTCAGCAGGCTCGGGCGGATCGCGCGGCCGACCGACTGCAGGAGATGCTGCCAACGCGCGTAACAGTCTTCCGCGACGGCCGGCGGCGTCTGATCGAGGCCGAGGACGTCGTCGTCGGCGACGTGCTGCTGCTGGAAAGCGGCGACCGGGTGCCGGCCGACGCCGTGGTGCTGGCCGAGAATCGGTTGCTGGTCGACTCGTCGATGCTCACCGGCGAGAGCCAGGCCAATTCCGTCGCCGAGGGCGAAGCGCTCTTTGCGGGCACCTTCGTCGTCGAGGGCGACTCCCGCGCCCGCGTCACGGCGATCGGCCAACACACGCGGCTGGCCGGGATCGCCCGGCTGTCGACGTCGACCGCGAAGCCCGACACGCCCTTGACTCGCGGCCTCAACGGCGTCGTGCGGCTCACCGCCGCGATCTCGGTCAGCGTCGGCGCGCTGTTCCTCCTTGTCTGCCTGCTCATCGGCAACCCGGTCCAGCAGGCCTTCGTGTTCGCGATCGGTGTGACGGTCGCACTGGTTCCCGAGGCACTGCTGCCGACAGTGACACTCTCGCTGGCCTGGGGCTCGGAGCAGATGGCCAAACGGCAGATCCTGGTGCGCAACCTCGAGGCGGTCGAAACGCTCGGTTCGACCACCTTCATCTGCACCGACAAGACCGGGACACTGACCCGGAACCAGATGACCGTCGTCGAAACATGGACGCCCGCCGGCACAGTCAGCGTGGACGGCGCCGGCTACGGGCCAACGGCAACTCTCACACCGTCCTCCCCCGCCGCAACAGACGCCGCGCGCACCCTGGCCCTGGCCGCCGAACGTTGCTCCACCGGCTACGCCGAAGAAGTCCACGGGCAATGGCGGGCGCACGGCGATCCGATGGAGGCGGCCCTGGACGCCCTGGCCCGACGCCTCGGTGTCGACACGGTCGAGGACCGCCGCGCCGGGCCGGCGGAACTACGGTTCCCCTTTGACCCCCGACTGCGCCGCATGGCGGTCGTGCTGGCCGACGAGATCGTGGTCAAAGGCGCGCCGGACGCCGTCCTTCCGCTCTGCGGTGACGACCCGGCGCCTCACCAGGCGATGGACGCACTCACCGCGCGCGGGCTGCGGGTACTCGCCGTCGCCGCCGCTGCGAGGAACGGCCGAACCCCGCGCGATCAGACCGACTGCGATCAGGGGCTGCGACTGCTCGGCCTAATCGGACTGCAGGATCCGCCGCGTGACGACGTGTCGGAGTCGCTGCGGGCGTGCCGCGCGGCCGGTGTGAAGGTGGCGATGGTGACCGGCGACCATCCGGCCACCGCGACGACCATCGCCGACGAGGTGGGCCTGCGGTTCCCCGACTCACCGGTGCTGTCGGGGACCGACCTACCCGAAGATGAGCGCCAGCTCGCGGCTCTGCTGGACCACGACGGTGCGGTCATTGCCCGGGTATCGCCGGAGGACAAGCTTCGGATCGCCCGGGCGCTGCGCTCCCGCGGCCACGTGGTGGCGATGACGGGAGACGGGGTCAACGACGCTCCGGCACTGCACGAGTCCGATATCGGTGTGGCCATGGGACTTTCAGGCACCGATGTCGCCCGCGCGGCCGCCGACCTGGTCCTGCTCGACGACTCCTTCGCCGGCATCGTCGCCGGCATCGAGCAGGGACGCGCGACCTTCGTCAACATCCGACGCTTCCTGACCTACCACCTGACCGACAACGTCGCCGAGCTGGCGCCGTTTCTCGTCTGGGCGCTGTCCGGCGGATACTTTCCGCTGGCGCTCGGTGTCCTGCAGATCATCGCGCTCGACCTCGGCACCGACACCCTGTCCGCGGTCGCGCTCGGCGCCGAACCACCCGCCAAGCACCTGCTGGAGGGACCGCCCGTGCATGGGCGGCTGATGAACCGCACGGTGCTGCGCCGGGCCTTCGGTCTGCTGGGTCCGCTGGAAGCGTTTCTCTCGCTCGCCGCCTTCGTCGTGTCCCTACTGGCGTTGGGCTGGCTGCCCGGGAACCCGTTCCCCACCGGGCACGCGCTGGCCGCGGCATCCGGCGCGGCATTCATCACCGTCGTCCTGGCCCAGACAGCCAACGTTTTCGCCTGCCGTTCATCGTCCCGCTGGCCGGGAGCGCTGGGGTGGTTCACCAACCGGTTGCTGGTCCCAGCGGCCCTCACCGGGCTGGTGATCTCGCTGCTCGAACTGTGGGTGCCACCTATCGCGCGGCTGCTGGGCCAGTGGAACCCACCGCTGTGGGGATGGATCGTGGCACTTGCCTCGATGCCGATCCTGCTGGCTGTCGACGCGCTGGATAAGCGAGCGCGTCAGCTGAAAACCGTCTGACCATCGACGTCGATCAGATACCGCTCGGTCCCCGACTCCACCCGCGGCGCGTCCGCAGCCAGCGACACGGCAATCTTGTTACTGGCATTGCGCATGATGTCGAACGTCAACTCCACGGCCTCATCCGGCGAGAAGCGGGAGCGCACCTCGGCGGCATCGTCGACGGCGAGGTGCGCAGGCGTCCAAATTAACGCATCCGCATACCGCAGCGCTGCTTTTGCGCGTTCATCCAGTACGACCGAGTTCTCGAATTGCGCAATCTCGTCGTACAGCGACTCGGTACCACCGGCGTCCAGGGCGTGTCCCTCGCGCAGCGACTTGCACAGCCGGCAGTTGTGCGCGGCGGCACCGCGCAGGCGCACCAGCTCCGAGGTGACCGGGTCCACGGCCCGTTCGCGGGCCACCCTCGGCAGGAACCGACTGAACAACTCATCCGAGGGATCGCGCGCGTCGTCCCACTTGATCGGCCCATCAACCCATTTCAGGTACTCCGAGCCGACACCCAGTGCCTCGAACCCGGCCCGCACCCGCGGCACGAAGTCAGCGATAAAAATCCCGACGACGACCCGAAAGGCATTGCTCCCCAACGTCTTCAACAGCAAAGATCGTTGTTCGGCGGTGATCGCCGAGACGTCGGCGCTGAACTGCTCGGCGAACTCGGCGACGACGGTTTCAGCCTCGGACTCGGGCGCATCGACGGCGACGGGATTGGGCAACGGCGGCAGCGACATGGTCTGAGCGCACACCCGGCGCACCAGGCCGGACAGACGCCCGTCGGAGAACGCGACCAGCCTGGTCAGCTGGTCAGCAGGAAGCGGCATCTTTCGTACGCTACTGCGCCTGGCTCACCGAGGACATATGGAAGTCGGGTATCCGCAACGACGGCATCGCCGCCCGGGTGGCCCAGTCACCCCACTCGCGCGGCAGCGTCTTCTCGCTGACACCGGCCTCGGTCGCCCGCCTGAGCAGGTCCAGCGGGCTCTCGTTGAACCGGAAGTTGTTGACCGACCCCGTCACCTCGCCGTCCTCGATCAGGTACACGCCGTCACGCGTCAGCCCCGTCAGCAGCAGGGTGGTCGGGTCAACCTCGCGGATGTACCACAACGTGGTCAGCAGCAGTCCCCGCTCGGTGGCGGCGATCATATCGGCGAGCTCGACCGTCCCGCCGGTCATGATGATGTTGTCGCAGGCGACCCCCACCGGGGCGTCGAACCGCGCGGCGGTGGCCCGCGGGTAGGCCAGCGCGTTGATCACGCCGTCACGGATCCAGTCGACCTGGTTGATCTCCATGCCGTTGTCGAACACCGACACGGTCTCCGAGGAGTTGCTCACCGCGACGAACGGCGTGCATGCCAGGCCCGGAGCCATCGGGTCGGAGAACAGGGTGAGCGGCAGACCCGTGAGCCGCTCCCCTACCCGCGTCCCACCGCCCGGCGCCGACAGCGCGGTGCGGCCCTCCTGGGCGGCGCGACCGGACATCTTCCAGGCCAGGTAGATCATCATGTCGGCGACCGTCGAGGGAGGCATGATCGTCTCGTAGCGGCCGGCCGGCAGTTCCACCGACCGCGACGACCACTCCAGGCGGGTCGAAAGATCCGAAAGCAGCGAATCAATCGGCACGTCAACGAAATCCGAGGTTCCGATCCCGGCCCAGGCGCTGGCTTCACCACGCTTGGCGTTGACCTCGATCGCCCCGGTCGGCTGGGTGTAACGCCGGCGCAGCCCGGTCGACGACGCCAGGAACGTCGTCGAAACGCTGTGGTGCGCATAGCCGTACAACCGGTCACTGCCCCGGAAACCCCGGCACAACGCACCGGTGATGCTGCTGAACACCCCGGCGCCGGTACCGGGCACCGGCGCATCCCAGTCGGCCGGCTCCCCGGAGTCGCCCAGCAGCGGCGCCGCGTCCCCGGCCTCCGGCGCGGAGCGGGCCGCATCCTGCGATGACGCGACCAGCTGGGGCAGCACCGTCGGGTCCGCCTCGCCCGTGACCACCGTGCCGACATACGCGCTATCACCCTGTCGGACAATGGAAATAATCGCGATGCTACGGGTGACCGCGACGCCGTTGGTGGTCATCGTGCTGTTCGCCCAGCGCAACGATGCCTCGACCGTGTCGGTCACCAGCACCATGGTCTCGTCGGCGCGCCCGATCTTGGCAGCCTCGTCCAGGACGATGTTGATGACGTGCTGAGGTGTGATCATCGGCCGCCCTCGGTCCGGGTGTTGAGCACATTGATGCCGCGGAACAACGCCGACGGGCAGCCGTGGCTGACGGGCGCGATCTGACCGGGTTGGGCCTTGCCGCAGTTGAGCGCACCACCGAGTCGCCACGTGGAACGGCCACCGACCGCCTCCATCGCATTCCAGAAGTCAGTAGTGGTCGCCTGGTAGGCCACGTCGCGCAGCTGCCCGTAGAGGCGGCCGTCCCGGATTCGGTAGAAACGCTGGCCGGTGAACTGAAAGTTGTAGCGCTGCATGTCAATCGACCATGATTTGTCGCCGACGATGTAGATGCCGTCGTCAATCCGGCTGATCAGATCCTCGGTGCTCAGATCCTCCGGTCCCGGCTGCAGCGACACGTTGGCCATCCGCTGGATCGGCACGTGGTGAGCCGAGTCGGCATAAGAGCACCCGTTGGAGCGCGGTTCCCCCAGTCGCGGCGCGAACACCCGGTCGAGTTGGTAGCCGACGAACACCCCGTCGCGCACCAGATCCCAGCTTTGCGCGGCGACCCCTTCGTCGTCGTAACCGACGGTTGCCAAACCGAAGTCGACCGTCCGGTCGGCGGTCACATTCATCACCGGCGAGCCGTACTGCATGCTGCCCAGTTTGTCGGGAGTGGCGAATGACGTCCCGGCGTAGGCGGCCTCGTAGCCGATAGCGCGGTCGTATTCGGTTGCGTGGCCGATGGATTCGTGGATCGTCAACCACAGGTTGGTGGGGTCGATCACCAGGTCGGTCGGGCCGGGCACCACCGACGGCGCATGCACCTTCTCGTAGAGCAGGTCCGGTAGCTCCGCAAGCTCGGCGGACCAGTTATAGACGTCGTCGCCGGCCACCAGCTCCCAGCCCCGTGCGGCCGGCGGCGCCAGCGTGCGCATCGACTCGAAGTTGCCCGCCTTGGCATCGACGGTCACCGCCTCGAGTTGGGGTTGCAGCCGCACCCGTTGCTGAGTGATCGAGGATCCGAAGGTGTCGGCGTAGAAGGTCTGCTCCTTGGCGGCGTTCAGGGTGGCCGACACGTGATCGACGCCGTCGGCGTCCAGCAGCCGGCGGGAGTAGTCCTCCAGCACACTGATCTTGTCCGAAGCAGGGAGTCCGAACGGATCGATTCGATAGTCCGAAGCCCACATCGCGTCGGCGTACACCGGCTCGGGTGCGAGCCTGACCTGTTCGGTGTTCAGCGCCGCCAGGATGGTGGCCACCTGCACGGCGTGACGCGCGGTGCGGGCCGCCACATCCGGGGACAGCTCGGCATGGGAGGCAAAGCCCCACGTGCCCGCGACGATCACCCGCACCGCCAGCCCGATGTCGCGGGACAGGACGGCGGTCTCGAGTTCGCCGTCGCGCAGCTGGATGATCTCGGTGCTGATGCGGTGAATCCGCAGGTCTGCATAACTGGCCCCGGCCGCCCTCGCCGCGGACAACGCGGCGTCCGCCAACTGACGGCGCGGCAGGTCAAGGAAGTCGGCGTCGATTCCCCGGTTCGCTGTCACGGGTACACCGTAACGACCGGCTTTAATACATTCATGCCCGACGCGCCACGCCGCTCCACCGCGCTGGCCTACGCGCTGCTGGCGCCCAGCCTGTTCGGCGTCGTCGCGTTCCTGTTGCTGCCGATTCTGGTGGTGGTGTGGCTCAGCCTGTACCGCTGGGACCTGCTGGGACCGCTGCATTACGTCGGGTTCGCGAACTGGCGCTCGGTGCTGCACGACGGCGACTTCGCGGACTCGCTGGCGGTCACGGCGATCTTCGTCGCGCTGGTGGTGCCGGCGCAGACGGCGCTGGGACTGCTGGCGGCCCTGCTGCTGGCCCCGCGGCTTCCGGGCAGCGGGCTGTTCCGGACGCTGTACGTGCTGCCGTGGATCTGTGCGCCGCTGGCGATCGCGGTGTTGTGGCGCTGGATTCTGGCCCCCACCGACGGTGCGGTCAGCACCCTGCTGGGCCGCCGCATCGAGTGGCTGACCAACCCCGACCTGGCGCTGCCGATGGTGTCGGCAGTGGTCATCTGGACCAACGTCGGCTACGTGTCGCTGTCGTTTCTGGCCGGCCTGCTGGCCATCCCCGAAGACGTCCACAACGCCGCGCGCACCGACGGGGCGGGCGTGTGGCAGCGGTTCTGGCGCATCACCCTGCCGATGCTGCGGCCCACCACGTTCTTCGTTCTGGTCACCGGGATCGTCAGCACCGCACAGGTTTTCGATACCGTCTACGCGCTGACCGGCGGCGGCCCCGAGGGCAGCACCGACCTGGTGGCCCACCAGATCTACGCCGAAGCGTTCGGCGCGGCGTCGATCGGCCGCGCCGCGGTGATGGCCGTCGTGCTGTTCGTGATCCTGGTCGGCGTCACATTCGTTCAGCACCTGTACTTCCGGAAGCGGATCAGCTATGACCTCGTCTAGGGCGTCGTTGGGCCTGATCTATGGGGGCCTTGTCGCCGGCGCGTTGATCACCCTGGCTCCCTTCGCGCTCGGATTACTGACCTCGTTCACCTCCGAGCACCAGTTCGCCACCGGTTCGCCGCTGCAATGGCCGCGTCCGCCGACCCTGACCAACTACACCGACCTGATCGGTACCGGGTTCGGCCGCGCCGCGGCGGTGACCGCGCTGATGACCGCGGTGATCCTGCTGGGCCAGATGACATTCTCGGTGCTGGCCGGTTACGCGTTCGCGCGCCTGCACTTTCCCGGGCGCAACGCCCTGTTCTGGGTCTATGTCGCGACGTTGATGGTGCCGGGCACGGTGACGGTGGTGCCGCTGTATCTGATGATGGCTCAGCTGGGTCTGCGGAACACGTTCTGGGCGTTGGTGATTCCGTTCATGTTCGGCTCGCCGTATGCGATCTTCCTGCTGCGCGAGCACTTTCGGCTCATCCCCGAGGACCTGATCAACGCCGCGCACCTCGACGGCGCCAACACCCTCGACGTGCTGGTGCACGTGATCCTGCCGTCCAGCAAGCCGGTGCTGGCCGCGCTGACCATGATCACGGTGGTCTCGCAGTGGAACAACTTCATGTGGCCGTTGGTGATCACCAGCGGCCGCAAGTGGCGGGTGCTGACGGTGGCCACGGCAGACCTGCAGTCCCGGTACAACTCGCAGTGGACGCTGGTGATGGCGGCCACGACCGTCGCTATCGTGCCGCTGGTCGTACTGTTCCTGGCGTTCCAGCGCCACATCGTGTCCTCGATTCTGGTTTCGGGGCTCAAGTGAACGGGCCGGGGGTCGCCGAGATTGCCGCCAGGGTTGCGAACGACGGCGATCCACGACCCTCACGGCAACCTCGGCGACGCGCAAGGGGGCTGAGGTGAAACGCCCCCGCTTCTCGACGCTGTTCGCCGCCGCGCTCGCGCTGACGGCGGCGCTGCTGCTGACGACCGCGATGCTGATGGGCCGCTCCGAGGACAACGGCAAGATCGTGGTGACGGTGCGACTATGGGCCGAACCCATCGCCCGGGTCTACCAAGAGTCGTTCCGGGCATTCACCCGCACGCACCCCAACATCGAGGTGCGCACCAACATGGTGGCGTTCTCGAACTACTTCGACACCCTGCGCACCGACGTGGCCGGCGGCAGCGCCGACGACATCTTCTGGGTGTCCAACGCCTACCTCGACGCGTACGCGAACAGCGGCCGCCTGATCAGAATCGAGGGCCCCGACCAGGGCTGGGACCCGGCGGTCACCGAGCAGTTCACCCGCAACGGCATCCTGTGGGCGGTACCCCAACTCACCGATGCCGGAATCGCGCTGTTCTACAACGCCGACCTGCTGGCTGCGGCCGGCGTCGATCCTGCCGTGTTGGACACCCTGCGCTGGAGCCCCGGCAGCGACGACACACTGCGGCCGCTGCTGGCCCGCCTGACCGTCGACGTCGACGGACACCTGGCCGGCACAACAGGTTTCGAGCCGCGACGGGTGCGCCAGTGGGGATACAACGCCGCCAACGACCCGCAGGCCATCTACCTCAACTACATCGGCTCAGCAGGCGGAGTGTTCCAGCGCGGCAACGAATTCGCCTTCGACAACCCCGAGTCACTGCAAGCCTTCCAATACCTGGTCGGCCTGATCAACAGCGACCACGTCGCGCCGCCGGCCTCCGACACCAACGACAACGGGGACTTCTCCCGCAACCAGTTCCTGGCCGGCAAAATGGCACTCTTCCAGTCCGGGACCTACAGCCTGGCCGCCGTGGCGCGCGATGCCACCTTCCACTGGGGGGTGGCCATGATGCCGAGCGGGCCGAAGGGCCGCGTCAGCGTGACCAACGGCATTGCCGCGGCAGGCAATTCGGCATCGAAGCACCCCGACGCGGTCCGCCAGGTACTGGCCTGGATGGGCAGCAGCGCGGGCAACGCCTATCTGGGCCGTGAAGGCGCTGCCATCCCGGCGGTTCTCTCGGCCCAGCCCGGCTACTTCGCGTACTGGAAAACCAAGGGCGTGGACGTCGGGCCGTTCTTCGCGGTCATACGCGGACCACGGATCCCGGCGCCCGGCGGCGCCGGCTTCGCCGCCGGCAACGAGGCCCTGCAACCCTTCTTCGACGAAATGTTCCTGGGCCGAGGCGACATCGCTACCACGCTCCAGCGGGCCCAGGACGCCGCCAACGCCGCCGCCTCCCGGTAGGAGCAGCCGCTGCTAGATCCAGGACTCCGAACAATCGAAGCTGTGACTGATCGACAACGCCGCAGCCCGACGAACCTCGTCGGCCATTGGGACCGCGGCCCCATCTGGGCGCGCGCCCGGTCCGGCTTCCGCGACCTAGGTCAGGCGATCCCACGTCACCGCGAACTATGATGCTTATTTGTGGCTTTAGGGATCAACATTCAACCCAGTCGCTTATAGTGCTCACCAGCCAGCGGCTCGACGATCAGCGTCCCGCGCTCACAAGCTAAAGCTCGTAAGCCACACCGATCGACTCCCTTCAGTCGCCTGCGACGTCAAAGTATTGCGGGCAATAGTTGGCCACCGCGATCCCCATCAATTGGTGAGCCTCCATGCCACTGAGGCCAGTGTTCTGGAGATTGCTGATGACCTTGCCGCGAATCGCGTCGTAGCTCATACTCCCTGACACCCCCGATTCCATCATTTGGCAAACGCTCTTACCGAGCTTTATTGCCTGCTCCGGCGTTTGGTAGGGAACGTTCACCTGATCGAGGTCGGCGAGGTACTTGTCGTCCGGACCTGTCGCGCTAGCGGTCCCGGCGCCTAGTGCGACCAGAGATCCGACGATCATCGCCGCGGTGACCGCGTTCCGGCGACGAGAAAATCGCGTGGCGAATGTGGTCATCTCACGTCTCCAAATCGGCATGGTGCACTTCCTCCGCTCCCCACCTTATTTGCTGACGGCCGCAAGGAAAACGGATTCAAAAGATTCGCGGCGCGACCCGCGAAATGTAGCGAGCTCGTATCACCTCCTTCAATCGCGCGATAATTCGAGGCCCGTCGCGGCGTGAATTGACGTGGCCTAATCTCGCCGGATCGCGCTGAGAAACGGCGCCAATACCTGCGCAATGGTGGTCGCCGCGTCCTCCGCACCGACCGGCGCCAGTGCGAGAAAGCTCAGCGCGGCCCGGGCGATGGTCTGGCCGAGCACGTGGGCGTCGGCGGCATCGGCCCCTATCCAGCTTCCCTCGAAAATCGCCGTCAGGTGTTCTCCGGCGTAGTCGACGATGAACTGGCTCTCCACCGTGATCATTCGGAGCAGATCATTGGGCGCGTCCTCGGTTCGCAGTGCGCGCACCAGCGGATCGCCGTCGGCGCGGGCGAAGAACTCACTGAATGCCGACCGCAGGGTGCCGTAGCAGTCACCACGGTGGGCTTCGACCGCGGCTTCCATGCCGGTGACGATGCTGTCGGTGAGCCGCAGGGCATAACTGCGTGCCAGTCCGCGACGCGTCCCGAACTCGTTGTAGAGCGTGCCCCGGCTGATCCCGGCTTCCTTGGCGACGTCGGCCATGGTGATCGTCGACCACTTGCGTTCGACCAGCAGCCGCTGCATCGCGTCGAGGACCCCCTCGCGCATCAGCGCAAAGGCGTTGTTCTGGTACGGGCTGCGGTTTCGCGGCGAACTCGGCTCCACCATCCAGCCGAGACTAGTGCGCATCTCGCTCGGCTCCTGTCTTCGAGCGGACACGCTTCGGATCGAAGTCGAACTTCTCGCGGACGCCACAGTCCGGGCAGGGCCAGCCGTCTTCGACGCTGTCCCAGCTGGTTCCGGGCGGATAGCCCTGTTGCGGTGCGCCGGTCGCTTCGTCGTACACGTAGTCACAGTTCGGACACTGGTAGGCGGCCATCACCGGGCTCCGTATCGAGCGATGATCTTGTCGCGTTTGCGCGGGTCGATGTTGATCCTGGTGATGTCGCCGTCATAGTGCTCGATAACCCGGTGGTCCATCAGCTTGCGCCAGACCGGCGGGAAATACGTCAGACCTACCAGCGATGCGTATCCGCTCGGCAGATTCGGCGCCCCGTCCATACTGCGCAGAGTCTGGTAGCGCCGCAACGGATTTGCGTGGTGGTCGCTGTGGCGCTGCAGGTGATAGAGGAAGACATTGGTCACGATGTGGTCTGAGTTCCAGCTGTGCACGGGCGCGCAGCGCTCGTACCGCCCAGATGACGTCTTCTGCCGCAACAAACCGTAGTGCTCGAGGTAGTTCACCGATTCCAAGAGGGAGGCGCCGTAGGCCGCCTGAATGATCAGGAAGGGCAGCACCTGCCAGCCGAAGGCAACCGTCAGCACACCGAACAGCACGACGGACATGACCCACGCGTTGAGCACGTCGTTCTGGATGCTCCACGGCGACTTGCCGAGTCGCCCCATCCGCGTCTTCTCCAATTCCCACGCCGACTTCAGCGAACCGAAAACGCTGCGCGGCAGGAACATCCAGAAGCTTTCACCGAACCGTGCGCTGGCCGGATCCTCCGGCGTGGAGACCCGCACATGGTGGCCGCGGTTGTGTTCTATGTAGAAATGCCCGTAGAGGGTCTGCGCGAGCGTCACCTTGGACAACCAGCGCTCCAGATCCTCACGCTTGTGACCCATTTCGTGAGCGGTGTTGATTCCGACCCCACCGATGACACCCATCGTCGCCATCACACCGATTTTGGAGATCAGCCCCAGGCCGCCGCTGATCCCCAGCCAGCTCAGATCGTCGGCCGACCAGAGGTAGCACGCGACGATCAGGCTGACCATCTGGAAGGGAATGAACGCGTAGGTGCAGTACCGGTAGTACCTGTCATTCTCCAGGTAAGCGATCACCTCGTCCGGCGGGTTCTGGTCGTCGGCGCCGAAGAACGTGTCCAGGATCGGCAGCAACACGTACAACAGGATCGGCCCGATCCACCACAGGACCGGTGTGGCAGCGGTCCACCCGAGCCTGCCGAACAACCAGGCCACACCCACTGCCACCAGCAGGGACGTGGGCAGTATCAGGCCCAGCGGCCATAGGTAACGCTTGCGGTCACGCCATTGCGCGACACTCGCACCGGAACTCGTCTCTGCAGTGGTCGTCACTGCGAACCTCCTCAGCTCATCGTCAGGCCCCCGGTGACGTCGTCGTCTGCAATGAACATATCAGCTGATTTGTTCAACTCGTGCACCAATTTTCTGATCTGTTCAGAGATGCGCGGCTTGGCGGTCCACATCGGGGCAGGCATCGGAGCATTGGCCGGCTCTGGTGAGGTGCTCGCCGGCCGCACCGTGCGCGATCTGTCCGCGGGCTCGGAGCCTCGTCTTCGAAAGCCTTGGCCCGCAACAGCTCAAGGGCCTGTCAGAACCTGTCGACGTGTATCGGCTGGGGATGCGTTAGCGCCCGGCACTAGCCGGGCAGCACTACTACCGGCACCGGGCTGTGACGGATGATCTGGCCGCTACGCACCCCGAGGAACACCCGGCGAATGTCACCGCCCGGCGACGTACCCAGCATCAAAACCTCACCGTCGATCCAATCCGCTCGGTGCAGCGCCTCCAGCCAGCTGTGACCGGTAACCACGCGCAGCGCAACGGTTTCGCCGATGACGCCGTCACTCTTCAACGATTCCAATATGTTTCGTGCCTGTTCGGCCCACGCCTGCAGGATCGTGTCCTCTGCGTTCAGCCCTACGTCCGGCGGATACATCGTGCGTCCGCGCACGGCGAAGGTCATCACCCGCAGCGGCACACCCATCCGCTCGGCGTATTCGGCGCTGCGGCGCACCACGTCGACTGACTGCGCGATCCCCGAGTACGCGCACGTGAGCCGGGTCAATTTGCCGGTGCGCGAATGGTATCCCGGTGAGCTGATCGCCACCGGAACCGGAGAGGAGTGCAACAGCGAATCCGCGGTACTACCGACCACCATGTGCACGCGCCCACTGCTGGGCAACGACCCGAGCACCAGGATCTCGGCTCCGACTTCTTCGACCACTTCGGCCAAACCGCTCGGCACCGACCGATGCGCGCGGTGACGGTAGTTGACCTCCAGATCCCCGGCCAACGACGCGAGGTAATTGCGGGCTTCATCAGCCGAGTTCTCCGCCAGATGCGCGGCCCAGTACTCGTATTCGGCGTCGACGCGCGCCAATGACGGTGCGGGCCAGGCTTTGGGCACGATGGTCGCCACTGTCAGCGAGGTGTGCAGTGTGCGGGCTATGCCGGCGGCCAGGTACAGGCCCGACAGCCCCACCTTGTCGGCGCGGTACCCGACGACGACGGTCACGGCGGATTCTCGTTCAGGGCGCTGTGATGCCGGCCCCACACGAAGTAGTAGATCAGCGCCACCGCGATCCAACCGCTGAACGCCAGCCAGGTGTACCAATGCAAGCTGGCCAGGATGTACCCGCAGGCCAGCACCGAAAGCGCCGGCGTGACAGGGTAACCGGGCACCCGGAAGCCGCGCGGCAGGTCGGGTTCGCGTACCCGCAGGATGACGACACCAAGCGACACCACGATGAACGCGGTCAGGGTGCCGATGGACACCATGTCCGCCAGCTTGTCCAGCGGGACGAACGCGGCCAGCAGGCCCGCGGCAACCGCGACGATCACGGTGTTGTTGACCGGGGTCATGGTTGTCGGGTTGACCGTCGCGAACCGGGTGGGCAACAACCCGTCACGGCCCATCGCGAACAGGATGCGCGTCTGGCCGTACATGGTGACCAGGGTGACGGTGAAGATCGAGATCACCGCCCCCGCGGCCAGCACCGTGCCGGCCCACCGACTGTGGGTGACGTTGTCGAGGATGGTCGCCAGTCCCGCGTTCTCCTGGGAGCCGAAGGCCTGCCATGGCTGCGTGCCGAGCGCGGACAGCGCGACGAGCAGGTAGACCCCGGTGACCACCACCAAAGCCGAGACGAGCGCGCGGGGCATGGTCTTCTGCGGGTCCTTCACCTCGTCGCCGGCGGTCGAGACGGCATCCAGGCCGATGTAGGAGAAGAAGATGGTTCCGGCCGCAGTGCCGATGCCCGCGACACCGAACGGCGCGAAGTCTTTGAGGTGGTCGTCGTTGAAGGCGGTGAAGGCGATCACGGCGAACATGCCCAGAACACCGAGCTTGATCAGCACCATGATGGTGTTTACCTTGGCCGATTCACTGGCGCCACGGATCAGCAGCAGCGCGCACATGACGATCAGGATGACCGCCGGCAGGTTCACCCACCCGTGGGAGACACCCGGTGGTGTCTTGTCCCACGGCGCTGCCGACAACGCGTGCGGCAGTTCGGCTCCGAACAGGTTGTGCAGCAGCTTGTTGAGGTAACCGCTCCACCCGACGGCCACCGCGGCGGTGGCCACCCCGTACTCCAATAGGAGGCACGCGGCCACCACCATCGCCACCGCCTCACCCAGTGTGGTGTAGGCGTACGAGTACGACGAACCCGAAACCGGTACGGCCGAGGCCAATTCGGCGTAGCAGATAGCGGCCAGCCCGGCCGCGATGCCGGCCACCAGGAACGACACCAGCACGCCGGGCCCGGCCTCGGGCACCGCCTGGGAGAGCACGAAGAAGATCCCGGTGCCGACGGTGGAGCCGACCCCGAACAAAGTCAGCTGGAAGGTGCCGAAACTGCGCTTGAGTTCGGGAGCGGCTCCCTGAGCGACGGGTGCGCCACCTACCGGGCGGCGGCGCAGCATCTGGTCCTTGAGGCTGATCGAAGTGGCCGGCAACTGCGCTCCCCTCGCTGTGTCAGCTCAGTATGGCCTCTCGCAGCACATCGGCGAAGTGTTCCACCACCCATTCGATCTCGGCGGCGGTGATCACCAGCGGCGGTGCGAACCGCAGTGTCCAGTCGTGAGTGTCCTTCACCAGAACGCCGCGCTCGGCCAGCCGCAGGCTGATCTGCTTTCCGGTGCCCAGTCCCGGGTCGATGTCGACGCCGGCCCACAAGCCGAATCCGCGCACCGCGGTCACCCCGTGGCCGATCAGCGCACCCAACCCCTCGTGCAGGTGCGCACCCAGATCGGCCGACCGGGCCTGAAATTCCCCGCGCGCCAGCATGCCCACCACGGTGGTGCCGATCGCGGCCGCCAGCGGGTTGCCACCGAACGTCGAGCCGTGTTCACCCGGATTCAGCACGCCCAGTACGTCGCGGTCGGCGACCACCGCTGACAGCGGAACCACACCACCGCCCAGCGCCTTGCCGAGGAGGTAGACGTCGGGCACCACCCCCCACCGGTCGCAGGCGAACGTGTAGCCGGTGCGCGCCAGCCCCGACTGGATTTCGTCGGCGATCAGGAGCACGTTGTTTTCACTGCACAACGCACGCACCGCGGGCAGGTAGTCGTCCGGGGGCACGATGATGCCCGCCTCGCCCTGGATCGGCTCCAGCAGCACCGCGACGGTGTGCTCATCGATCGCCCGGGCCAGCGCTGCCGCGTCACCGAAGGGCACCGAGCGGAATCCCGGCGTGAACGGGCCGAACCCGCCCCGCGCCACCGGATCCGAGGAAAAGCTGACGATGCTGATCGTGCGCCCGTGAAAGTTGTTGTCCGCCACGATGATGTTGGCCTGCCCCGCCGGGACGCCCTTGACCTCGGCGCCCCACTTGCGGGCCACCTTGAGACCGCTTTCCACGGCCTCGGCGCCCGAGTTCATCGGCAACACCATGTCCTTGCCGCAGAGGTCGGCCAGCGCCGCACAGAAGGGGCCGAGGCGGTCGGAATGGAAGGCGCGGCTCACCAGCGTGACGGTGTCGAGCTGGGCGTGCGCCGTCGCGATGATCTCGGGGTGGCGGTGACCGAAGTTGACCGCGGAGTAGGCCGCCAGGCAGTCCAGGTAGCGGCGGCCGTCCACATCGGTGATCCAGGCCCCCTCAGCACTGGATGCCACCACCGGAAGCGGTGAATAGTTATGGGCTGCATGCCTTTCCACCAGAGCGATGGACGTGTCGGTCAGGTCGGCCAATACCGTCATGAGTGCACCTCCAATGTGCAGCACTTCACCGAACCGCCACCTTTGAGCAGTTCGGACAGGTCGACCCCGATCGGCTCGAAGTCGGCGGTACGCAGCTGGTGCGCGAAACCAGTTGCCGCAGCGGGCAGTACCACATGGCGGCCGTCGGAGACGGCGTTGAGCCCGAACAGGTAGGCATCGGCGGTGCCGACGACGATCGCGTCGGCGAACAACGCCCGCAACTGGGTCTGGGCCGATTCACTGAACGCCGGCGGGTAGTACGCGATCGTGCGCTCGTCCAGGACGGCCAGCGCGGTATCCAGGTGGTAGAAACGAGGATCGACCAGTTCGAGCGACACAACCGGCATCCGCAGCGCCGCCGCGATCTCGGCGTGCGCCCGCTGGTCGGTGCGAAACCCGTAGCCCGCCAACACCATATCGCCGATGAGCAGCAGATCGCCCTGCCCCTCGTTGACGTGGCGAGTGGATACCGGCCGGTATCCGACCGAGGACATCCAACTCGCGTACGCACGGGATTCCTCGGCGCGCTCGGCGAACCGGAACCTGGCGACGACGGCGATGTCCTGAGCGATGAAGCCGCCGTTGGCCGCGTACACCATGTCCGGCAGGCCCGTCACCGGCTCGACCACGTCCACCCGGTGGCCGAGCCGGATGTAGGTCTGGCGCAGCCGCTCCCACTGCGCGTTCGCGCGGCCGAGGTCGACCGCCGCCGTGGGGTCCATCCACGGATTGATGGCGTACTCGACGGCGAAGAAGGCCGGCGGTGTCATCACGTAGTGGCGGGCGGTCGGTGTCCGTTCGGCCCGCGTGGCGTGCCGCAACCCAGGCACAAGCCGAGCCTCAACATAGTTGTCCGTCATAAATATCAACGCTATTGGCCGGTTCTGGCGCAAGCAAACGATGTATATTGCGCATTTACCATTGATATGTTGCGCTAGACTCTCCACAGCGGCGATTTGTTGCGTGAACCGGTTGGAGGTGCCTCTTGGACCGCCTGGACGAGATGGACGAGCGCATCCTGGTCGAACTCGCCGAGCATGCCCGGGCCACGTTCGCGGAGATCGGTCAGAAGGTGAATCTGTCCGCGCCGGCGGTGAAGCGCCGGGTGGACCGGATGCTCGACAGCGGGGTGATCCGGGGCTTCACCGCCGTCGTCGACCACAATGCGCTCGGCTGGAATACCGAGGCGTACGTGCAGGTGTTCTGCCACGGCCGGATTGCGCCAGAGAAGCTGCGCGAAGCGTGGGTGGACATTCCCGAGGTGGTCAGCGCGGCCACCGTGACCGGCACCTCGGACGCGATCCTGCACGTGCTTGCGCGTGACATGCGGCATCTGGAGGCCGCGCTGGAACGCATCCGCTCCAGCGCCGACATCGAGCGCAGCGAGAGCATCGTGGTCCTGTCCAACCTGATCGACCGGATGCGGCCGTAACCGGGCCGCCACCCAGTCAGCGCGCCGTGAGGATCGTCTGAATCGCCACGCCCGCGCCGCAGACCAGGACGGCGATGGTCAGCGCCACCCAGTCCGACAGCTTGGGCCGCCGCGGGTGGGCCGACAGCTGGCCGGTGCCGCCGCGGGCGGTGATCGCATCGCCCATCTCGTCGGCGCGGCGCAGGGTCACCGTGATGGTGGCCGCGAGCAGGTCGATGACCTCCAGCCTGCGTTGCTGGCGCCTCTCTTTACGGTTGCGCGGCGCCGGTTTCGGCCGGAGCCGGCGCGCCGCGTACAGCACCTGGAACTCGTCGATCAGCATCGGGAAGGCGCGCAGCGCCAACGCCAATGCCACCGCCCATTCGTCGATCGGCAGCCGCAACAAGCGCAGCGGCCGGCCCAAAGTGGCCACCGCAGGCCCGATTTCGGCGACGTTGGTGGTGTAGGACACCAGACCGCCCAATGCCAGTAGCACCAGTGTGAGCGCGGTGATCCGCAGAAAGTTCAAGAGACCGCCGAGCCCAACCTCGAGACCCGCCACCGAGACCAGCGGATCACCACCGGCCAGCGCCGCGGTGAAACCACCGATACCGATGACGATCCACAACCAGCGCGGTATCGACGGCAGAGCGCCACGCGGGATGTGCGCGGTCCAGATCGCCGCCAGCACCAAGGCCGCGGCACACCCGATCGTCACCCAGCCCGGGTAGAACGCCAGCAGCACCGAGATGCCGAATACCACCAGCAATTTCGTCCCGGCCCACAGGTCGTGGATGGGCGAGCTGCCGGGTATCGGAACCAGCAACACCACCGGGCGACCGGGCTTACGGTTCTCGCGCTGCCTCGGGTGCGATGTCGTCGTCACGACACACCCCCTGGGCGCATGCCGGACGTCGAGGCCGTCTCCAGCACGCCGTCACGCAGGTGCAGGGTGCGCGGGCAGAGGCTTTCCATCCCGACGAGATCGTGCGAGATGACCACCACGGTCAGACCCCGCTCGCGGCGCAGATCCTCCAGCAGGCGCAGCAGCCCGCTCTGGCTTTCGGCGTCCAGTCCGGCCAGCGGCTCGTCGAGGATCAAGGCTTTGGGCTGGCAGGCAAGCAGCCCCGCCAGGACCACCCGACGCATCTGACCACCACTGAGTTTGTCGATGCTACGGCCGGCCAGCGCAGGGTCGAGTCCGACGACGCCCAGCGCCGCGATGACCCGTTCGTGGTCCCGGTGCGAAAAACCGGCCGCTGAGGCCACTTCCAAGTCGACGCGGCTGCGCATCAGCTGCAGCCGGGCCGCCTGGAACGACAGAGCCACCGCGCCCACCTGCTCATCGGTGGGACGCCCGTCGAGCAGGCACACACCACTCGTCGGTGTCGTCAAACCGGCCATGATCCACGCCAATGTCGACTTGCCCGAACCGTTTCCGCCGTGGATCAGCACGCCGTCGCCTTGCTCCACCTGGAAATTGATGTCGCGCAACGCTGTCTTGGCCCACGGGGTCCCGACGCCGTATTCATGGCCGACGCCGACGAGTTCGAGCGTCGACCCGCTACGCGTTCCGCCCACTCCCACGGTCGGCATCTGTGCGTCCCCGGCGGGCTGGACCATTCCGGAGTTGTCCGGGGAATCGCTGAGTTTGATTGTGCGGTCCGCGGATTGGGCCTCGTTGTTGTAATGCGTGATGTGCACCAGTGCCGTCCGGTGCCGTTTCGTGAGACCGGACAGCACGTTCAGCAAGCCCTCGCGGCCCTGCTGGTCGACCATCGTGGTGACCTCGTCGGCGATCAGCATGGCGGGCTCACGCGCCAACGCCGCTGCGAGCGCCAGCCGCTGTAGTTCACCGCCGGACAGGCTGCCGGTGTCGCGTTCGGCTAGGTCTTCCAGCCCCACCTCGCGCAGCAGTGTGTCGACGTCGGTCTTGGTGCCCGGCGGCAGCCCCCACACCACGTCGTCGGCGACCCGGGTGCCGAGCACCTGGCTTTCGGGATGTTGCAGGACGACCGCCGTGCCGCCGAGCTTGCCCAGACCCACCGCACCCGGGCGCTGCACGGTGCCCGAAGTCGGCTCCCGTCCGGCCAGGATCAACATCAGCGTGGTCTTGCCGGAGCCGTTGGCGCCGGTGATCGCGACGTGTTCGGCCGCACCGATGTCCAGGCTGATCTCGCGCAACGCGTCCTGGCCGGCGCCCGGGTAGCGGAAACGCACGTGGTCCAGGCGCACCGGAACGGGGCCGACGGTGGCATCGGCGACGTCGCCGATGGGGGCGTCCAGCTTGTGCACGTCCGGGATGCCCCGCATCCGCTCCAGCAGTCGAGACAGTGCCCACCACCCGATCAGCGAGATGAAGACAACCCCAACGGCGACGCTGCCGAGCAGCACCAGCTGCCAGTAGTGCAGCGCCCCGGCGTACACCTTCTTCAGCCAGAACCCGGCATCCTGCAGACCCACCCGCCCGAAGAAGGAGGCCAGTCCGTTCACGTTCGCGCTGATCGCGTCGCGCATCAGGTGACGCAGGCGCGTCAGAACCATCAGAATTCCGACGTTGCCGGCCCCGAACACCAGTCCGGCGATCACCGACGAGACGACCACCGTGGGCGTGCCGCGGCCCCGCCGCTTGATGATTCCGGTCAGCCCGCCGATGTAGGCGCTCTGGATGACGCCCATCAACCCGCCACCGCCGGCGATCAGGAAGGCGATGACGCCGGCTGCGATCGTCGCCGTGATCAGCACCCGCAGGCGGTAGCGGTACGCGAGTAACCCGGTCGGGACGGTGCCCAGCAGCGCCAGTCCCGCGGCAAACGGCACCACGACGGAGATGATGGCGGTCACCGCGCACAGCGCGGCCATCACCGACGCCTGTGCCAACTCACTCGGTCGCAGCGGTCCACCCCGAGCGCGCGAAGGGGGTGGCCCGATCTCGCTCACTCGACCGATTCTGCCAGGTCCACTCGCCGCAGGATGACCAGCACGCAGGCCCTCGGGCATTTAACTCGACGGCCTTCACGATTGGTCTCGCATAGCAAAGCTATGCAACGATGGACATATGACTTCGTCCGCCGCGGCTAAAGACGCCGGCGTCGCGCACGGTCTGGGAGCCGACCTGCTGGCAGTGGTCGCGCGGTTGAACCGGCTGGCCACCCAGCGCATCCAGATGCCGTTGCCGTCGGCGCAGGCCAGGTTGCTGGCAACCATCGAAGCTCAGGGGGAAGCCCGCATCGGCGACCTGGCCGCCGTCGACCACTGTTCCCAGCCGACGATGACAACCCAGGTGCGCCGACTCGAGGACGCCGGACTCGTGTCGCGCACCATCGACCCGGGTGACGCCCGCGCCGTCCGCATCAAAATCACGCCGAAGGGTGTGCACACGCTCAACGCGGTGCGCCGGGACCGGGCCGCCGCCATCGAACCGCAACTCGCGCGCCTCGATGCCGCCGACCGTCAGGTGCTGACCGATGCCGTCGAGGTATTGCGGCGTCTGCTCGAGAACGCCGCCAACGCGCCGGGCCGCCACACACTCTGATCGGCTCAGCGCGGGTGGAGGGACCGGGTGAACGGGTAGACACTTGAGTCAGCACTCCACGATGAAAGGTGACGGCCATCCCTGACGTCTCCCCGTTGACCGTATGGGTCGGATCGGTGCGGTACGTCTTCGCGCCGGGCCGCGATGTGATCGTGGGACACGGCGGACACTGTGACGTCCGACTGGACCCCGATGGCCCCGGACTTGACGGTGAACCCGTCCCCGACGTGGTGCTGCGCTTCGCCGGCACCCACTGGCTGGCCGTCGATCAGAGCCACCGAGGCCTGTTCCTCGATGGGATGCGGATGTCGACGATCGACATCCGCGACGGTCAGACGATCGCGATCGGCGACCCGCAGCGCGGACCGCGGCTGAGTTTCCAGGTCACCGCTCCTGACGACGCGCCACCGCCCACCACCGATCCGATGGGGGTGAGGACGCCGGTGCCTCCACCCGTCCCGGCGCCGCCCGATATCCCCGACGAACCCGCCACCACCAGCATCCCCGCCCAACCCGCGGAATTGCCGGCCGAACCCGCCACCACCAGCATCCCCGCCCAACCCGCCGAATTCCCGGCCGAACCCGCCACCACCGGCATTCCGGCCGAACCCGCCGACGAACCCGCCACCACCAGCATCCCCGCCCCACCCACCGAATTCCCGGCCGAACCCGCCACCACCGGCATCCCGGCCCAACCCGCCGACGAACCCGCCACCACCAGCATCCCGGCCCAACCCGCGGCGGGGTACGGCCCGGTCGAACCTTCCCCGCTGGAAAGACCCACCAGGCCGTTCCGGTACGTCCCGGCGGACGCACCTCCCGTCCTGCCGCCTCCGCACGACGCCCCGGCCAAGCTGCCTGGGCTGGTCGAGCGGATGACCGAGGCGGGCCGCAGGATGCTCCCCGGCGGCGACGACAACCCACTCGACGAGCTCCCGCCCCAGACCAGCCGGTTGCCGCTGCTGCCGGGCGCGCGGACGATCGGCGTGGCCGGTCACCAGCTCGGTCTCACCGTCGATGGCCACGAACTGCTGTCGAACGTCACGTTCACGGCACCCCCGGGATCACTGATCGCGGTCGTCGGGCCGACGGCAGCGCGCAATTTCGCACTGACCGGCCTGCTCGCCGGAACCCGCCGGCTGACCTCAGGTCTACTGACAGTGGACGGCCACGACGTGCACGCCGAGCCCGATGTGCAGCGACTGCGAATCGGTGCGGTGGCGCGCGACAACCGGGTGCATCCCCGGCTCACCGTGGAGCGAGCCCTGGAATACGCGGCCGCGCTGCGGTTGCCGCCGGACGCCTCGCCGGAGAACCGGGACCGGGTCGTCCATCAGGTTCTCGACGAGCTCGAGCTGACCCCGCACCGCACGACCCGGGTCGCCAAGTTGCCCCCCGAAGCGCGCCGGTGCGTGTCGCTGGCGGTCGAGTTGGTCACCAGGCCGTCGCTGCTGGTGGTCGAGGGGCCGGGAGCCGGGCTGGATCCGGTGCAGGAGAAGCACGTCATGGCGCTGCTGCGCCGGCAGGCCGACCTCGGCTGCGTGGTGGTGGTGGCCGGCACTTCGCCGGTCTACCTCAACATGTGCGACCAGGTGTTACTGCTCACCCCCGCAGGCCAGTTGGCGTTCGCCGGGCCGCCCTCGCATATCGACTCGGCGCTGGGCACCACCGACTGGTTCGAAATCTTCGGGCGAATCAGCGCGGACCCGCACGGCGCCCACCACGCCTTCCTGATGCGACAGCAGTCTTCGGTCTCGCCGACGCCGCCGTCGGTAGCCA
Organism: Mycobacterium sp. Z3061; assembly: GCF_031583025.1. Lineage (NCBI taxonomy): Bacteria > Bacillati > Actinomycetota > Actinomycetes > Mycobacteriales > Mycobacteriaceae > Mycobacterium > Mycobacterium pumcae. Next base: position 4,501,640 of record NZ_CP134062.1, read on the forward strand.
GGCCGCAGCGGCTCGCGCCCGTCCCCGGCTTCGGGCAGCAGTTCCGGCTGCTGGTCCGTCGTCAGCTGCGACTGCTGTCGTCGAGCCCGGTGTATTCGCTCTTCCTGCTGGCGCTCCCCTTCGTGTTGGGAGCGTTGACATTGTTGATCCCCGGCAATTCCGGGTTGACCCGGCCCGGCCCGTCGTCTGCCAACGCGCACGAAGCGATCGAGATCCTGGCCGCGCTCAACTTCGCCGCGGTGCTCATGGGCACCACCGTCACCATTGGCAGCCTCGTCTCCGAACGCCGGATCTTCCGGCGGGAACAGAGAATCGGATTGTCGGCATCGCCCTACCTACTCGCCAAACTCGCCGTATTCGGTGTGGTCGCCGCCGCGCAAGCCGCCGTTCTGACCGCCATCGTCATCGTCGGCAAAGGCGGGCCGAAACACGGCGCGGCGCTGCTCGGCACGTCCCCACTGGCGGCGGGCATCGAGCTTTACGTCAGCGTGGCGGCGACGGCCATTGTCTCGGCGATCGTGGGCCTGGCGCTGTCGTCGCTGGGCAAGTCGATAGCCGAGGTGGTGCCGCTGTTGATCCCGGCGCTGCTGGCCTCGCTGTTGTTCGCGGGTGGGTTGGCCTCGCTGGGGGGGACCTGGGGCTACGACCAGGTCTCGTGGTTCATTCCGGCCCAGTGGGGTTTTGCGGCCGCGGCCGCCACGGTGGATTTGCGCCGGATTGACAAGCTGGCGGACCACAACGCGATGTGGAGCCACTACTCGGGTTGGTGGGTATTCGACATGCTCATGCTCGGGGTCCTCGGCGCGGTGTGGCTCGGGATTGTCCGCTACCGATTGCGTCCGCCGACGGCAGCGCCGCTGCCTCGCGAGAAGCAGGAAATTGCGCGACCTTGACCGGTAGCGGCGGGACCGCACACAAGAATTCCGCAAGTCCCCGGAGCTAATCTCTGCCCGACTGCAATCAATGCCATTTCAAGAATGGAAATGGTGCGGATACTGCGGCACGCGAATCGCGTCCGCGAACTTCGGTGCGCACCTGTTTTCTGCCTGCGGAAAGGAGGGTCATCGTGCGACTGGCCCACGCAACAAAGCAAGTCCTGACAGCAACCCTGCTGGCGCGGGGTCGGCCGCACTTGCGGGGTGGGGTGCGGGCGTTGCCCACGCGGAGACGTTTGCGCCGCACCAGTGGTGTCCGGGTAACCCCAAGCAGCCGCCCTACATTGTGAACCAGTTCATCGACTGGGACTGGGGCGTTTGCCACACCTGGTATCCGACCAACTACGGGATGGGCAACGTCACCTCGCAGGGCAGCCCGATCTCGATCTGGGACGGTGACAATCCGCCGATCGAGGCGATCACCAGAAGGGAATGCCCGCCGATCAGCTTCATGTGCCCCTAGTCCGGGAGACGGATTACCCCACCAATTCCGCGATTTCCATCACCTTCGGCGGTGCCTGATCCACCTGACGCATCAATTTCCCAGCCGACTAAAGTCGCCTCCGTTTCGATGGTGAAGGAACCCTGTGATGGAGGTTCGTCACAATTTGGAGAGATAATCGGCGGGGCATTGCACGTGCCCCTAGGCCGGCTCCGCCGCGGCGGCAGTGACGGCCTCGGGCGGCGGCGGTTGCGCCCAGCGAGGGGGAATCCGGCATCGTGCGCGGAGCGCGGGCGAAAATGCGCCGACGGTCATAGCGCCCGGCAATTCCCTTGTGCCGGAACCAAATCAGCATGCCCTGGGCCCGCGCCGCGGATTACGACCAACACGAGAATGCACGTAACGACTGAAAGATTTCTGCGACACACTGTGTTCATAGGGCCGACCTGTTCCTGCCGGGCATTCGAACGACTACGGTCGGGGAATGGCGTCAGACAACAAAAGCACTGCCGACTACATCCGCGACGCGCTTGACGGGCGTTGGCGCGACGTGAAGAACGAGACGCGGGCCAAGCTCTCGCATGAGGCTTTCCGTCCGCACCACACCCCAAACACGGTCATCGCGCGCGCCAAGGTCGCCGAGCAGATGCAGATGATGGCGGCCGCCGGCGTTTCGGACGAAGGGTTCCGCAAGGAGCACGGCGGCACCGGCGACGTCGGTGCGGCGGTCACCATGATCGAGATGCTGGCGATGTCTGACCTTTCGCTGATGGTCAAGGCCGGCGTGCAGTGGGGCCTGTTCGGCGGTGCCGTCGAGAATCTGGGCACCGAGCGCCATGCCTCCTACGTCAGGGACATCATCACCCTGGATCTGCTCGGGTGTTTCGCGATGACCGAGACCGGGCACGGCAGCGACGTCCAGTCGCTGGAGACCACGGCCACCTATGACGTCGAGACCGAAGAGTTCGTCGTCAACTCCCCCACCCCGACCTCGCGCAAGGACTACATCGGCGGCGCGGCCGAAACCGCAACCATCGCAGCGGTTTTCGCCCAACTCATCACGCATCAGGACGGCAAGCCGGTCAACCACGGCGTGCACTGCGTCCTGGTCCCAATCCGCGACGCCGACGGCAACGACCTGCCCGGCGTGACCACCTCGGACTGTCACTACAAGGGCGGCCTGCCCGGTGTCGACAACGGCCGCATCATGTTCGACAACGTCCGCGTGCCGCGGGTCAACTTGCTGAACAAGTACGGCGAGGTCGAACCGGACGGCACCTACACCTCGCCGATCGACAACGCCAACCGGCGCTTCTTCACGATGATCGGCACGCTGATCCGAGGCCGGGTCACCGTCGGTGGCAGCGCCGGCAACGCGGCCCACGTCGCGCTGGACATCGCGACCCGTTATGCGTTGCAGCGCAGGCAGTTCAGCGCGCCCGGAGACGACGACCACGAAGTGCTCATCATGGACTACCTGGTGCACCAGCGGCGGCTGTTCCCGTTGATCGCCAAGTCGTACGCGCTGCAGTTCGCTCAGAACGAACTGGTGTCCAAGTGTCACGACCTGCAGACCTCCGACGTAGTGGACGCCGAGGAGCAGCGGGAGCTGGAGGCGCGTGCCGCCGGGCTGAAGGCGGCCAACACCTGGCATGCGTCCCAGGCCATCCAGGAGGCCCGCGAAGCCTGCGGCGGCGCCGGTTACATGGCCGAGAACCGGCTGATCGCGCTGCGGGCCGACACCGACGTGTTCACCACCTTCGAAGGTGACAACCACGTGCTGACCCAGCTGGTGGCCAAGGAACTGCTGACCGCCTACGCCGACGACATCAAGAGCATGAGCCCGGTCGAGTGGGTGCGTTTCGCGGCCAACACCGTGGGCGACCGGGTGAAGAAACGCACTGCGGCCGAAGCGATCATGCAGCGCATCGTCGACTCGCGGCAGGACAACGAGGAGGAAGGCAGCCTGTTCAACCGCGGCACCCAGGTGCAGATGTTCGAAGACCGCGAGGAATATCTGTTGTCCTCGGTGGCACGCCGGCTGCAGGGCAAGTCCAAGGAGATGTCGGCCTTCGACGCGTTCAACGCGGTGCAGGATCACGTGCTGCACGCGGCGAAAGCGCACATCGACACTGTGGTGCTGGAAGCCTTTGTCGCCGGGATCGAGTCATGCCGGGACCGCGAGGCACGCGAGCTGCTGGGCGTGGTGTGCGACCTGTACGCGTTGACGGTCATCGAAGAGGACAAGGCCTGGTTCATCGAGCACCGGTACCTGTCGACCGAGCGCGCCAAAGCCGTCACCCGGGGCATCAACGACCGGTGCCGGGTGCTGCGCCCGCACGCCAGGACGCTGGTCGACGGGTTCGGCATTCCGGCGCCGCTGCGCTACGCCGAGATGCTGCACCCGGAGAATCTGCCCGACTAAGCCTTGCCCACAACGAGTTCCGCCGACGGCACCACCGGGGTGACAGCTCTGCGGGCGTAAGCCTGCCAGGTGAGCGCGGCGGCAGCGGCATAGCAGCACATGAAGATCCAGAATGCCTCGGTCCCGGCCCCGGTGCTCTGATACGACGCCCGCAGCGCGAGGTTGATGCCGACCCCGCCGAGTGCGCCGATGGAGGCGACAAACCCGATGACCACGCCGGAAATGATCCGCGACCATTCCCGCCGATCGGCCTCGCCGACGTCGAGCGTGCGGCTGCACGCCTCGAAGATCGTCGGGATCATCTTGTAGACGGATCCGTTGCCCAACCCGGACAATACGAAAAGTGTGATGAAACAGGCGAAATAGCCTGCCATGGCGGTACCGCCGTGATGACGGTGCTGATGCGCACTGGTGCTGATCAGTAGCCCCGCGGTGATCGCCATGCCGATGAACACCATCAGCGTCAGGCGGCTGCCACCGATGCGGTCGGCCAGCCGGCCGCCGTAAACCCTTGCCACCGCAGCCAACAGCGGGCCCAGAAAGGCGAGTTCGGCGGCGTGCAGGCTGGCCTGCGCCACAGTTTCCCCGCTCGCCACGAAGTTGGTCTGCAACACCTGGCCGAACGCGAAGGAGAAGCCGATGAACGAGCCGAAGGTACCGAGGTAGAGCAGCGAGAGCAGCCAGGTGTCGCGGGACGCGAACATCGCCGCGATGATCGGCCGCAGCCGTGCGGGCCTGACGTGATGCTGCGCAACGGTATTCATGCCTCGGGTCACCCCGATCGACGCGATCACCAGTGACACCGCATACATTCCGCAGACCAGATACGGTTTGCGGTCGCCTGCGGTGGCGATGACCAGCAACCCGACCAGCTGGATCGTCGGCACGCCGAGATTACCGATACCGCCGGCCAATCCGAGCGCGGAACCCTTGAGCCGGTGTGGATAGAAGGCATTGGCGTTGCTCATCGAGGCCGCGAAATTGCCGCCACCCAATCCGGTGAGCGCCGCGCAGACCAGGTACGGCCACAACGGCAGACCCGGGTGCAGCAACAGCACCATCGTGCCGACGACGGGGACCAGCAAGGCCAGCGACGAAAGGATCGCCCAGTTGCGTCCGCCGAAGACCGCGGTGGCCAACGAGTAAGGCATCCGCAGGCAGGCTCCGACCAACGTCGCGGTCATGCCCAGCAGCAACTTGTCGCCCGTGGAAAACCCGTACACGTTCTGCGGCATGAACAGTTCCATCACCGGCCACAGCGTCCACACCGAGTAGCCGAGGTGAACCGTGACGATCGACCACAACAGATTCCGTCGCGCGATGAGTTTGTTGCCGGCCTCCCACGCGGCCACATCTTCGGCATCCCAGTGGGAGATGTGACGCGGGCCACGACGACCGCTTGCGACGTTGTCACGAGGCTGCACCCTTGGCGGCAGCGTTTGCTGGTGCATGACCCTCCTTACTGCGTCCTGACCCGGTGTCTGGTACGGAAGCTTCAGCGTGCCAGGCGAACCGGAGTCAAGCACGTCACCAGCAGCCGGAACCTGCTGTAGGTGTGCTGTAGAAGTGCTGAAAGAGGCGAAAACCGCAGGTCTAGGCGGGCGGCTGATGCGGGATGGGGCTGAGCGCCCTGAGTTTGCCGCCGGGTCCGATCTCGAACTTCACCGTGCCCTTGCCCGTGGGGCAGCATTCTTCGTCACTGCCGTTTCGCCACTGGTACTGCACGGTCACGGTGTCGTCGGCGGGAGGCAGCACGGTGATGTAGGGCTTGGGGTTCGGGGTGGGCGAACCCAACGGGTTGTTGCGATCGAAGAACAACAGCTGTTGCGGCGTCGATTCCGAGGCGATGGTGGGAATGATCTGTACCCAGTTCAGCCGGCATTTGCGCGTGTGGCCGCGGGCGATTTCCACCCAGGCGGACCCCGGCACCTCGACCGGGACGGCGGCGATGGCCCGTCGTACCGTGTCGGCGGTGGGGCTGTCGGACTCCTTGCAGGAATCCGGTTTCGCTTGCGGCGGCGACGACGAATGGCCACTACAACCTGCCACCGCCACCCCCAGCATGAGCAGGGCAGCGCCGAACCGAGACCGCACCTGGCGAGCTTAGCGAAGAGGCCGGCCACCGGCCGCCGCAGCTGGGCACACTCTGTGAATGTCCGTCGGGTTTGGTCAAAACCCCAGGTGCAAGGCCTGAAGCGCGGCTCGGCGTGGGTAACCTCGGCGAAGACCACTGGTCGACGAGGACCGGTGTTGCGTCGACGGCGGCACGCGCCGCCACCCGAATTTCATGCCGACCGCACACGGGGCCTTACCCCGTGCGAGAAGTCCGTAAAGCCGCTGAAACCTCGGGTGCGCGGTACCGAAACATCGTTACCGGACGATCAGGACAGTTCCCGGTGGGCGAGAGGAGAGGTCGGAAATCACCATGCGGTCCCCCGACGATGCCGTGCGCACCATGTGCGCCTACTGCGGCGTCGGCTGCGGAATGGTGTTGCAGATCACCACGGATCCGGAAAGCGGCCGCCGTCACATCGCGAAAACCGTTGGGCAGGAGAATCATCCGGCCAACTTCGGCCGATTGTGCACCAAAGGCACGACCACGGCTGACTTTCTGGCCGCCTCGGGACGGGCCGAATCGGCATACGTACGGACCGACCGTGGTCAGCCGTTTGAACCCATCGAAACCGACACCGCGATCATGCGATCCGCCAAGCGATTACGGGGCATCATCGACAAGCACGGACCGGACGCCGTAGCCCTGTACGTTTCGGGGCAGATGTCGCTGGAAGCTCAGTATCTGGCGAACAAGCTGGCCAAAGGTTTCATCGGCACCAACCAGATCGAATCCAATTCGCGGCTGTGTATGGCCGGGGCCAGTTCCGGTTATAAGTTGTCGCTGGGAGCCGACGGACCGCCTGGGTCATACCAGGATTTCGACCACGCCGATGTGTTCTTCGTCATCGGCGCCAATATGGCCGACTGCCATCCAATTCTGTTCCTGCGCATGATGGAACGGGTCAAGGCGGGTGCCAAACTGATCGTCGTCGATCCCCGCCGCACCGCGACCGCGGCCAAGGCCGACCTTTTCCTGCAGATCGCTCCCGGCTCGGATCTCGCGCTGCTCAACGGGTTACTGCACCTGATCGTGCGCAACGGGCACACCGACCCGGACTTCATCGCTGAGTTCACCACCGGCTGGGAGGTGATGCCGGGCTTCCTGGAACAGTTCTCCCCCGAGCGGGTCAGTGAAATCACCGGCATTCCGATCGAAGACATCCGCACCGCGGCACAATGGATCGGCGAAGCCGCCAATTGGATGAGCTGCTGGACGATGGGACTCAATCAGAGCACCCACGGCACCTGGAACACCAACGCAATCTGCAACCTGCATCTGGCCACCGGTGCGATCTGTAAACCCGGCAGCGGACCGTTCTCGCTCACCGGCCAGCCCAACGCCATGGGCGGGCGCGAAATGGGTTACATGGGACCGGGTTTGCCGGGCCAGCGCGCGGTGACCAGCAGCGAGGACCGCGAGTTCACCGAGGACCAGTGGGGCATTCCCCGCGGGTCGCTGCGCACCGACGTCAGCGACGGTGTGATCGACATGTTCACCCGCATGGCCGACGGTCAAATCAAGGCGTGCTGGATCATCTGCACCAATCCCGTTGCCACCGTTGCTAATCGAAAAACGGTGTTGGCCGGTCTGGAGCGGGCCGAGTTGGTGATCACCCAGGACGCGTATCTGGAGACCGAGACCAACGAATACGCAGACGTCGTGCTGCCGGCCGCCCTGTGGACGGAGTCCGACGGCGTGATGGTCAACTCCGAACGCAACCTGACCCTGTTCCAACAGGCGGTCGATCCACCGCCGCAGGCCTTACCGGACTGGCAGATCATCGCCCGAATCGCCTGCGCGATGGGTTTTTCCGACTCGTTCGGCTACTCCTCCGCCGAGGAGGTGTTCGAGGAGATCAAGCGGTTCGCCAATCCCAGGACCGGCTACGACATCCGTGGCATCAGCTACCCGCGGTTACGCCAGACGCCGGTGCAGTGGCCCTGCCCGCCCGACAGCACCACCGACCGCAACCCGATCCGCTATCTCAACGACGGGGTCAGCCAGACCCGCCTGGTCCGGGAGGGCGGGCACGTACCCCGGCTCGCGTTCCCGACTCCGCACGGGCGGGCCGTGTTCTTCGCCCGTCCGCACCTGTCGCCTGAGGAGATGCCGGACAACGATTACCCGTTCCTGCTCAACACCGGGCGCCTGCCGCACCAGTGGCACACCATGACCAAGACCGGCAAGGTCGCCAAGCTGAACAAGCTCAACCCGGGGCCTTTTGTGGAGATCAACCCGGAAGATGCTGTCCGCCAGGATATCTGCGACGGCGACCGGGTTGAGATCGCTTCCCGACGCGGCCGCGCCGTGCTGCCCGCCGTCGTCACCGACCGGGTCCGGCCCGGCAATTGCTTCGCCCCGTTCCATTGGAACGACACCTTCGGCGAATACCTGTCGATCAACGCGGTCACCAATGACGCCGTAGACCCGGTGTCGCGCCAGCCGGAGTACAAGGCCTGCGCGGTCACATTGACCAAGGTCGCCGGCCGCACCGCGACGCCGCCCCAGGAGTCGCAGACACCCGACACCGGTCACCCGGCGCCTCTCGTCAGCCTGTCCCAGATCGACGCGATCGCCGAGTTCCTGGGCGTGGCATCCGAACCCGCGCCCGAGTTCGACCCGAACGGTCGCGCCTACCTGGCGGGGCTGCTGGCCGGGCTGCGGGTCGAGGCCGGCCGGCCGATGACCGGGTTGCCCACTTTGCCGGTCAGCGCACCGTTCGACATCCGCACCCGGATGTGGCTGGACGGCGTGATCGCGGGGATGTGCTCACGCACCCCTGCGCCGGCCGCGGAAATCGACACCCACCGCAAGCCCGATGCCGCAGCCGGCCGGCCCGCCGTCGTGCTGCTGTGGGCCTCCCAGACCGGCAACGCCGAGGAACTCGCGGCCGGCGTGGCCGCGCGCCTTGCTGACGCCGAACTGTCGGTGGCCGTGCACGCGATGGACGACTTCCCGGTCGGCGACCTGCCGGGCACGAGCGAGTTACTGCTGATCACCAGCACCACCGGTGACGGCGATCCCCCCGACAACGGCGCCGCCCTGTGGCGGGCACTCTCGGGCCAGGAAGCGCCCCGGCTGGCCGAGACCCGCTACGCCGTTCTGGCCCTCGGCGACTCCAATTACAACGACTTCTGCGGCCACGGACGAAGGCTCGACGAGCGGCTCGCCGAACTGGGCGCGACCCGCATCACCGGCCGCGTCGACTGCGAGCCCGACTACGAAGACGCCGCCGCCCGCTGGCTCGACGACATGCTGGGCGCACTGTCGGACACACCCGTCCGCAAGCCCGCGACCGCCACCAGCAGCACGCAGTACTACACCAAAAAGCGGCCCCTGGTCACCGATGTGATCCGCAACATCACACTGAGCCGGCCGCAGTCGGCAAAGGACGTCCGCCAGTTGGTCTTTGACCTGCCCGAGGAGACGGTCGACTATCAGGCCGGCGACGCGCTCGGAGTCTGGCCACACAACAACGAGCAGTGCGTAGACGAATGGCTGACCATCACCGGACTGGACGGACGTACCGAGGTCGAGGTCGCCGACCACGGCGCGATGTCGTTGCGCACGGCGTTGACCGACCGCTTCGAGATCGCCCACATCAGCCCCGACCTGCTGCGCTTTGTGCAGCAGCGAACGGTCGACGCCGGCGCGGCCGCCCGGCTGAGCGAGCTGATGAGAACGGAAAACAAAGCGGCGCTGGCGGATTGGTCCTGGGGACGCCAGGCGGTGGACCTGCTGGCGCAGGCGCCCGTGCACGCGTCGGTGGACGAGTGGCTGAGCGTGCTCAAACCTCTTCAGCCCCGGCTGTATTCGATTTCGTCGAGCCCCAAAGTGCATCCCGGCGAGGTCCACCTCACAGTCTCGCCGGTGCGGTACAACTTCCAGGGCGTCCCGCGGCGCGGGGTGTGCTCAACCTATCTGGCCGACCGCGCCCCCCGTGACCGCATCGCGGTCTACGTACGGACATCGAAGAACTTCCGGCCTCCCAGCGACCCGCAAACTCCGATGATCATGATCGGCCCCGGCACCGGGATCGCCCCGTTCCGCGGATTTCTGCAGGAGCGGCGCGCGCTGGGCCACACCGGACCCAACTGGCTGTTCTTCGGCGAGCAGCACGCGGCCACCGACTTCTACTACCGCGATGAGATCCAGGCCATGCACACCGACGGGTTGCTCACCGAGCTCGACCTGGCATTCTCCCGTGATCAGCGGGAAAAGGTGTACGTGCAGCATTTGATGCGCAAGCGCGGTGCCGAGCTGTGGAGCTGGCTCCAAGACGGTGCCCAGCTATACGTATGCGGTAGCGCCGACCCGATGGCCAAGGATGTTGACCAGGCAATCTGCGATATCGCGGCCGAACACGGCAAACTCGACGCGGAGGCGGCCAGGGCCTTCGTGCAGGCGCTGAGCACTGCCAAGCGCTACCACCGCGATGTGTACTGAGCGCAACTACTGGGTAATCGCTTAATTTGACGGAAACGTCACACGCCTTTCGCTGAAACATGGGCGTCGCACCATTCACCCAAGAGAACGTGCACTCGAGGGAGGGTCGTACGCGTGGCTCGGGAGCCTGAAGGCAAGTCTGGGACCTCTGGGACAGATGTGCGCACTGTCTGCCCCCGGCACTGCCGAACCCGCCAGGGCACCAACGCACCGGTTGACCAGGTCGATTGGGCCGGGTTGCCGGTCAACCTGGACTTGGCGTTCTCCCAGAACCAGCGCGACAAGGTCTACGCCCAGCACCTGAAATTCGAACGCGCCGGCCGCTTCCGTCGCCGGGCGCAGGAGATGTGCATCTGCGACCTGGCGGAGCACTCGGACCTCAACCGCGACACGCGCAAATCCGCCTCCGGCTGGTAACCCCCAGTTACTCATTCAGCGCTAACGTGACCTGACATCTCCCTAGTCACGGACGGAGCTGGCGATGAGTGACGCCTGCGTGCCACGGTTCCCGGAAGCACTGTCGACCCCGAGCCTGAACCGCGGCGTGGGATTCACCCACGAACAGCGGCGCCGGCTCGGGCTGACCGGCAGGCTCCCGTCGGCGGTGCTGACCCTGGACCAGCAGGCCGACCGCGTCTGGCACCAATTGCAAACTATGGCAACCGATTTGGGCCGTAATCTACTGCTGGAACAGCTGCACTACCGCCACGAACTGCTGTACTACAAGGTCCTCACCGATCACCTTCCCGAACTGATGCCGGTGGTGTACACGCCTACCGTCGGCGAGGCGATCCAGCGCTTCTCCGACGAGTACCGCGGCCAGCGCGGACTGTTCCTGAGCATCGACGAGCCCGACGAGATCGCCGACGCCTTCGCGACGCTCGGGCAGGGCCCCGACGACATCGACCTGATCGTCTGCACCGATGCCGAGGCGATTCTGGGCATCGGTGACTGGGGCGTGGGCGGGATTCAGATCACCGTCGGCAAGCTGGCGCTCTACACGGCCGGCGGCGGCATCGATCCGCGGCGCTGCCTGGCGGTGTCCCTGGATGTCGGCACCGACAACGAGCAGTTGCTGCAGGACCCGTTCTACCTGGGCAACCGGCACGCCCGCCGTCGCGGGGACCAGTACGACGAGTTCATCAGGCGCTACATCGAGACGGCTCACCGGTTCTTCCCGCAGGCGATTCTGCACTTCGAAGACTTCGGTCCGGCCAACGCACGCAAGGTGCTGCAGACCTACGGTGAGAACTACCTGGTGTTCAACGACGACATGCAGGGAACCGGCGCGGTGGTCCTGGCCGCGGTCTACGGCGGCTGCAGAGTCACCGGGTCACCGTTGCGGGACCAGCGCATCGTGGTGTTCGGCGCCGGCACCGCGGGGCTGGGCGTCGCCGACCAGATCCGCGACGCCATGATCGCCGACGGCGCCACTCCCGAGCAGGCCACGTCACAGATCTGGCCGATCGACCGCCAGGGTCTGCTGTTCGACGACATGGAAGACCTGCGTGACTTCCAGGTGCCCTACGCCAAGAACCGCGACCGCCTCGGCGTGGCCGCGGACCAGCACGTCGGCCTGGTCGATGCGATCAAGCTCGCCGCGCCGACCGTGCTGCTCGGATGCTCGGCGGTGCACGGTGCGTTCACCCGGGAGGCCGTCGACGCGATGACCGCCCGCTGCGAGCGGCCGATGATCTTTCCTCTGTCCAACCCGACCTCCCGGATGGAGGCCATGCCGGCCGACCTGGTGCAGTGGTCAGACGGCCGGGCGCTGGTCACCACCGGCAGCCCGATGGCGCCGGTCGTACACGAAGGGACGACGTACACCATCGGCCAGGCCAACAACGTGCTGGTGTTCCCGGGCATCGGGCTGGGCATCATCGTCGCAGGCGCCCGCCGACTCACCCAATCGATGCTGCACGCTTCGGCGAAGGCCGTTGCGCAACAAGCTGATCCGGTTGCGCCCGGGGATTCCTTGTTACCGGATGTGCAGGGTTTGCGCGACATCTCGGCGAAGGTCGCCGAGGCCGTGTATCACGCTGCGGTCGACGACGGGGTCGCCACCAAGACCTATGACGATGTCAGGCAAGCCGTGCTCGACCGGATGTGGTCGCCCGTATACGACTGATCGTCAGCGGGCCGGAGTTGCCGGCTGCCCGTACAGGGCCACCACCACGGTGCGGTCCAGGCTGTTGGCGGACCAGACCCCCATCGCGGTGTTGGCGCAATCCCGCATGATGGCCAGGTAGTCGGGGTTGTTGTACCACTGGTTCATCAGCTCGAAGCTGCTGATCGACAGCGCCGGGTTGATGGCCACGGTCTCGGTGACCCGGCCGCGGAAGCCGGCGGCGTTGGCGCGGTCCTGCGGTGTCGATCCGTCGGATCCGATGTCGTCGTTGATGTTTCGGTTGCTCATCATGTCGTCGGCGTGCCACTGGGCGGCCAGGTAGAGCGAGTTGTTCATCACGACGTCGTTGGTGCAGCCGGCTTGGTGCTGAATGGTATAGACGCCGGAGACCACCGCGTCATTCAGCCGCTTGTTGTCGGCGTGTGCGGACGGGACCGCCAATATTGCTGCCGCCGCAAGGGTTACGGCGACTGACAACACGCTCCTGCTCATACCGGGTCGAAATGCGAAACCAGCCATCGGCCGTCGACTTTCTCCAGTGTCACCCGGACTACTGGTTGGGTGTCGGTGGGGGTGCCGCCGTCGCCGATCGTCACGGTCTGGTCGACGAACAACAGCACGACGGCGTGCGTGGCCGTTGCCGACACCGACGCCGCCGCATTCACTTTCGCCACCGCCGCGATGCGTTTCTCTTTCGCACCCGGAATGACGACCTGCCGGGTCAGCGCGGTGTAGGCGTCTTTGAAATCGCCGGTGAGCCGGTCGCGGGCGGCGCTGAGTTGCTTTTCGGCGGTATCGGGGCTGTAGGACAACAGGGCGACTGCGTCCTCACTGGCGACGCGCATCGACTCGGTGCGCGCTTTCGCAACGTCGGTCCCCGACACGGCGACCCACTTGAAGTAGCCCGCGGCGATTGCCAGCAGCAAGGCCAGACCGGGCAGCACGCCGTACGCAAGCACTCGCGACCATGCGATCGGCTTCCTCTTCGGTTCCGGTTCGTCGGGCTGGTCATCGGACGCGTCGAGTTCGGCAACCTCGCTGGTGTCGCTGACCTCGGAGACCTCCGAATCCTGTTGCGTGGCCTCGTCTTCGGTGGTCGGGTCAGGCGTTTCGGTGATGGTGTCCTCCGTCCTTTCGCTGGCCCTTTCGCTCAGTGTCGTCATGGCACGAACACCACATTGGACATCTTGGCATCGTCCCCGACCGCCTTGACCTCGATTTTCATCCGCCATTCCCGGGGCGCCTCTTCGCCGCCCGCCGTGCGTGACTTCACCGCGACCGCGACGAGCACCTGCGCGGAGTCGCCCTGCTGGGACTCCAGACCGGCGTCGGTCACCGTGCCCTCCGACACCGACTGTGCCGCCTTGACGAGTTCCATGAACGGCTTGGACCGGTGTTCGAAGTCGTCGCGGAACGCTCCGGTTGCCAGGTCGAGGATCCGCTGCACGTCCGAATCGATCTCGGTGTAACTGATGGTGGTGAGGTTCACCGCGCCCTGGCGTGCGATCTGCACGAACAGATCGCGCTGCCTCTGCGCTTCCCGCTCCTGGTAGGCGCGGTAGCCGAGCCAGCCGGTCAATCCGGCCAGTGCGGCCACCACGAGCGCGCCGGCCACCAGTGCGCGTGCGGGCTGCGAGAGCCGGCTGCTGATCCGCAACCGCCGGCGGGTTTTGCCGGCCGGGGTGTCCTCGTCGGCCTCGGCGTCCTCGTCGGTGTCGGCGTCCTCGGTTTTCACGTCCTCGATGTCGGTTGTCACCTCATCGAGGTCAGGGGTATCAGGTTCTTCGGCCATGTTGCTCCTTGTCTTACGGGACGAGGCTTACGGGGAGGACGGCACCAGCAGTGACTGCCAGTTCTTGGCACGCGGGTGCGCCAGGTCGGCCTCGGTGTAGCGGTGCCCGTCCGGCCCGATGTACTCACCGGAGGACGGGTCGTAGGTGGCGACCGCCACCGGTGGCGGCGGTGGAGGCGCCGGAGGCGCCGGTGCGGTGCCGCGCGGTGGTGGGAGCCGCGGATCCTGTCCCGGCGGGTACTGGGGCACACCCTGTCCACTGGTGGTGGCGTTCGGGTCGCCCTTCCAGTTGTAACCGTCGTTGAGTGGCACGTACTCCTCGTCGCTCTCACACATCTCGACGGTGGGAGCCCGCTTCCAGGGCTTCGTTTCGCACGGAATGTTGCGTGCGCCACGGACATTGAGCTCCGAATCCTGTGGCAGCCGGCAATATAGTTCGGCGGCCGGGCGGTCGGGGGCGTCAACGCTGGCCGGCGATCTGCGCTGGGTCGGCGGCAAAAAGCCGGTCGTGCAGGGCGGCGGCAGGTTCATGTTGAGGTTGAAGTCCAGATAGAAGCCGGTGTAGTCCTGCTTGGTGCCGGCATTCGGTACCAGGGAACCGGCCATGACGGCGATCCCCTGCGGCAGCAGCACCAGAATCTGTTCGATGTCGTGGCGGTAGACGTAGGCGATGTCCCCGAGGCTCACCAGGTTGGCGAACAACACCGGGACCGCGGGCGCGACCCGGTTGAGCATCGCGCGGCCTTCCTCCAGCCCGGCACTGCCCTGCGTCAACAGGTCGCGCAACGCGGCGTCCTGTGCCTGGAACTGCGCGGTGATGGCCGCGGTCCGCGCTGCCCATGTGGCAATCGCATCGGCCGTCTGGACCTGCGAGTTCAGCACGGGCGGGGTCTGGTCGATCAGCGTGGCCAGCGGATCGATGGTCCGTCCCCCGGCGATGGCCAATGCCGTTGAGCCGTCGACTATCCGAGACAGCTCCGGGCCGAGGCCACCGACGGCGCGGTTCGCCTCATCGGTCACCGTGCGCAGGTTGTCCCGCGGAATGGCCTGCAGCGCACGGTTCGTCATGTCCAGCAACCGCCCGATGTCGACCGGCACGTCGACCTGGCCGGCCGGGATGACGTCGCCGGCACGCAACTGCCGGGCGTTTTCTCCCCCCTTGCCGGGTTGGGGAGTCAATTCGATGAACTGCTCACCGATTGCCGAACGGCTGTGCACGGAAGCCTGCACTTCGGCGGGCACCTTGACACCGGATCGCATGGCCAGCACCGCGCGCACCCCATTGGCGGTGACGTTGACCGACTTGACCTGGCCGACGTCGGTGCCGCGATAGGTCACCACCGAGTTCTCATACAACCCGCCGGACTGGGGCAGGTCGACCGTGACGTTGTACTCGCCGATCCCGAACAGCGTCTCGGGCAACTTCATGTAGTTGAAAGCCATTGCGCCACAGGAAACGATGGTCACCAGGGTCAACACTGCCAGTTGAATCCAGGTCTTGCGGTTCAGGCGCAGCATCAGTATCCCCCGTCGTGGTAGGGGAAGGTCAGCGGGTTGCCCGCGGTGGCGGGACTGGGCTGCATGCCGATGGTGCGTCCCCACTGCATCTCGAGTTGGGTGAGGTTGCCTTCCCACCGGGAGCCGGTGAAGATTCCGGTGTCGATGCGGCTCAACGTCAGATCGACGATCATCGTGAGGTTGGCGTAGTCACCGCGGAACCAGTTGGTGACCGTCGAAGTCGGCCACGGGTAGGTGGCCAGGCCGTCCAGACCCTTGGTGAGCGCTGGGCCGGCATCCGCGAGATGGCGCAGCACCGGCGCGATCTGGCGCAGATTGTTGACCAGAGACTCCTTGCTCTGCCGCACGGTATCGGCAGCGATGGCGCTGAACTTGCCGAGCTGATCGATCGCATCCGCGATCTGTCCGCGCTCCCTGGCCAGCACCGCCAGCGCTTTCGGCACGGTCATCAGCGCCCGGTCGACAGCCGGGTCCTTGGCGGCGAACTGTCCCACCAGTGCGTTGAGGTTTTCGGAGGCGGCGATGATGTCGTCGGTTTGCTTGTTCGTCCCGGCGATGAACTCGTCGAGCTGGTGCAGCAGGCTGCGCATGTCGTTTTCGCGGCCGGCGAAGGCCTTCGCGATCGACTGGGTGATCTCCTGCAGCTGGGCCAGCCCGCCGCCGTTCAGCAGCACCGAGACCGATGCCAGTGTCTGCTCGGTGGTGGGATACATGCTGGCGTGCGACAACGGGATGACCGACCCGTTCTTGAGCTGCCCCACCGGCGGCTCGTCTTTGGGCGGCGCCAGTTCGATGTGCATCGAGCCCAGCAGGCTGGTCTGCCCGATCTTGGCGGTGGCGTTGGCCGGCAGGTGAACGTCGCCGTTGATCCTCATGGTGACCAGCGCATGCCAGTCCTGCACTTCGATTTTGGTGACGTTGCCGATGTTGACGTCGTCGACCCGGACCCGGGTGTTCTCCTGGATGTTCACTACGTCAGGCAGTTCCGCCTGGATCGTGTAGGAGCCCGGCCCACCGCCGGAAGTGCCCGGCAGCGTCAGTGAATTCAGGCCGTGCCAGTCGCTCCCACATCCCGGGAGCACCGCGACGCACGCCATGCTCAGCACGGCAACGATGGCGCGCCTCATGAACCGGCACCCTGCGGAACCATCAGGCCCTGCAGACCCAGGCTCGGGTCGACGACGGTCGGGGCCTGAGCGGGTGCGGGCTGTTCGGCCGGCAGCGGCTCGGGTGGCGTCGGGGCCTGATAATCCGGGCGCAGCCGGTCGTCGCTGTAGGTGATCTCGCTGGGGCGGGCCTGCGGCCCGACGAACGGGTTGAGCCCCGCCGGGACGTAGTTGTAGATGCGGTTCTTGATGATCGGCTCGACGTACTGCAGGCAGAGTTTCGACACCCGGTCCAGGCCCCGACGGGACGCGGCTTCGATTGAGCTGCAGATCCATTGGGGGATGTCGGCGAAGTTGTTCAGCGCGATGATGCCGGTCATCGCGCCCTGCGCCGGCTGATAGATGTTGGTGAAGTTCTGGAACACCGTGGGAACCACGTGCAGGATCTGCTTGATATCGGCCCGGCTGTCGTTCAGGGCGGTGGTGATCGAACTGAATCGGTCGAAGGTGACGCCAATCGACTCCCGGTTCTCCGCCAGAAAGCCGCGCAGGTCCGCCAGGGCCCCGTCGAGGCCCTGCACCGCATTGGCCACCTCATTGGGGGTGTTGGACAGCACCGTCGTGACACTGGCCAGGTTGCGGTTGAACGACGCCAACAGGTCGCTGCTGGAGTACAGGGCCGACACCAGTAGTTGCAGGTTGCGCACAGTGCTGAAGATGTCGTCGGCGTGATCGCCGAGAGCGGAGATCGCAGCGGAGAGTTTGATGATGGTGTCGCGAGCGGTATCGCCCTCACCCCGCAGGTTTTCTGCCGTCGAATTGACCAGCTCGCCAATCGAATTCACGCCGCCCGGACTGGTGGGCTGCAGGGCTTCGGTGAGCTTCTCCAACTGCTTGCGGAAGTCGTCCCACTCGACCGGTACCGCGGTCCGGTTCAGCGGGATCGACGCTCCGGCGGCGAGCTTGGGACCACCCGAGTAGGCCGGGACGAGCTGAATGGCTCGCGAGGTGACCAGCGACGGCGACAGGATTGCGGCACGGGCGTCGGCGGGAATCGCGTACTGCTTGTCGACGGAGAAGACGACCTTGGTGCTGGCCGGCTGCGGTTCGATGCGGTCCACGGTACCGACACCGACGCCGAGGATGCGGATCTCGTCGCCGGCGAACAGACCGTTGGCGTTGACGAAATACGCGGAATAAGTGTTGGTTTCCACTTCTTTCCAAAGATTCCGGCCAACCAGAAACGAAGCGGCGACGAGGGTGACGGCCAGGCTGACCGCGGTCACCTTGCGGACGATGCCGCGATTGATGTTCATCGGCCCCCCGTTTCAGCGGGCTCAGGCGGCGGACCCGGCGCGGGTCCGGGTGAGGGTGGCTGCGACCACAGCGGCACCGGCGCGGCCTCCGGCGGGACGGGAGGGGTTCCCGTCGGCGGGTCGACCGACTCCGACGGCAGGCCCTGGTTGGGGTCCAGATAGCGGTCATACATCCGGGAGTCGAGAATGGGTCCGCTGAGCTGACCGGGAACCAGGTTCGCCACGTAGGCCTTGAAGAACGGCCCGGAGCCCAGCACCTCGCCGAAAGACATTGCGTACCTTTTGAATTTAGGCAATGTCCGCTGCAAGTCTTCCTTGCGGTTGTCGAGTATCTCCAACACGCCGTTGAGCTTGTCGAGTGCCGGTTTGAGCTGAGTGCGGTTGTCGTCGACCAATCCGGAGATCTGATGCGACACCGCGGTGATGTTGTTCATCAGGGCGTCGATCGAATCGCGCTCCTGCAGCAGGGCCACCAGTAGGGCATTGGAATTCGAAACCAGCGTGGCGATCTGTTGGCTGCGCCGTCCGAGCACTCCGGACACGCTGTTGGCGTTGCTCAACAGGCTGCGCAGCTGGGCGTCGCGATTGTTCAGGGTGTCCGAGAATCGGGCGACGCCCTCGAGCGCAGGCCGCAGATTCGGCGGTGTCTCTTTGAATGTATCGGCCAAAGTCGCTAGAGATGAGGACAATTGGGTGGTGTCGAGGCCGCTGATCTGGGTGGTGAGATCGCCCAGCGCATCGGGTAGATCGTAGGGCGAAGTGGTTCGCTGCAGTGGAATGGTTTCCCGCAGCCGGCCTTCGCCACGCGGCGTCAGCTCCAGCATCTTGGAGCCCAGGATCGTCTCCGTCTTGATCGCCGCTTCGGTCCGGTCACCCAGCTCGACGCTCTTGCGGACGGTGAAACCGACCCTGACTTTGGTGCCCTCCAACCGGACATCGGAGACTCTGCCGACGCCCACACCGGAAACCCGGACCTGATTCCCGGGTTTGATGCCGCCGGCCTCGGAGAAGAACGCGGCGTAGTTGTCGTAGCCGTTGACGAACGGCAGTTTGTCGTACTGGAAGGCGACGATGACCGCGCATGTCACCAGCACGGTGCCCATCACTCCCAACAGGACCGAGCTGCGGCCCTTCCCCGGTGTGCGTTTGAAGCGGCTCATTGCGGTGTGCACCGCCCGGAGGGCTGGTTCAGCAGCTTGACGTAGATCGGGTTGCCCCCCTTGCCGTTGAGCTTGAGCAACACTTCGCAGAAGTAGAAGCCGAAATAGTCGCCGTTGAGTCCCTGCCGGGACAGCACCTGATACACGTCGGGAAGGCTGTGCAGCAGGTTGTCCACGTATGGCCCGTCAGCGAGGATCTGGCCGGATGCGCGGTCGGTTTCGTGCACCACGTCCTTGATCGGCTGGCGTGCCTGCACGAGCAGGTCGGATATCGATCCGGCGGCGGCGTTGACATACGCCAGTCCCGTCGAGATGTCGTTCTTCCGTTGTGCCAGCCCGTCAACGAACTCGGACAGCTTGTCCAACCCGTCGGCGAACTCGTGATCCCGGGTGGCGAAGGTGTGCAGCACGGTGTTCAGGTTGGTGATCAACTCGCTGATCAGTTGGCTGCGGCCGGCCAGCGTGGACGTCAGCGTCGCGGTCTGCGCCAGGACCGAGGACAGGGTGCCGCCCTGCCCCTGGAAGATACGCAGCAATTGGCCGGACAGCGCGTTGACCTGATCGGGATCCAGTGCGCGGAACAGGGGACGGAAGCCGCCGATCAGCACGTCGACGTCCAGGGCCGGCGCCGTCCGCGACAGCGGTATCGTCGCGCCGGGCGCCAACCGGTGCGGTGAGCCGGCGCCCTGTTCGAGCGCGAGATACCGGTCACCGATCAGGTTTTCGTACCGGACGACGGCGCGGGAGCCCTCGGTGAGTCGCACACTCCTGTCGATCGCGAAATCGATGCTGACCGTGCCGTCGCGGTGCAGATTGATGTCGCCGACCTTGCCGACCTCCGCTCCGGCGATGCGGACGAAGTTGCCGGATTTCAGCCCGGAGATGTTGGTGAACACCGCGTGGTATCCGGTGCGGTCCTCGAATCGGAGCTGCCCGAACACCGCGATCAGCGTAAAAGTGAACACCAGGCAGACGACGGTGAAGAGCGCGACCCTGGCCCAAATTTTGAAGGTGCTCGGCCTTCCTTCTGGACTCATGGTGGCGGTTGTCCTCCACGGTAGAAGTAACGCGGCGGCTCGGGCGGGTTCTTGGTGGTCGGGAAGTAGTTGGACCACCAGGGATTTCCGACGGCCAGGTTGGTGCGGATCTCGTTGGGCGCGGCACCCCATCCGGTGTCGGTGACCAGCGCACGCACCGGGTAGTTGGCGCTCGGGTCGGGCAGCGAGCCACACCCGGGCTTTCCACCGGGACCTCCGGTGGCATTCACCTTCGGCAGGTGTTTGGGGTAACGGTACGGGTCGTCGCCGAACAGCAGGCCGGCGTCCATGATGAACGAGTAACCGTTGCCGCCCAACGTGTGTCGGCCGCCGTGCTCCACGTACCACTGCGCGCCCTGGAAGAGGCAGGTGTAGGTCGGCGAGTACATGTCCAGCAGCCTGGTGGTGGGGTCGAGCAGGTTGATCGCCTGCACGATGTTGCCTTCGTTGCGGCCGATGACCCCGATGCCGGTCTGGCTGAAGCCGATCGCCGACATCAGCAGCGCGTCCAGTGACTGCTGGTTCTCGGTGATGGTGACGCTGGTGGTGGACGCCGAGTCCAGGATCGACAGAATGTCTTGCGCTGCAGCCGAATACACCGCAGTGGTCTTACCGAACAGTTTCCAGTCCTTGTGGATGGTCTCCAGCCGGGGATTGACGGCCAACAGGAGGTTGTTGGAATCGGTGATGGCCTGGCCGATCCGATCCCCCTTGCCGCGCACCGACTGAGCGAAGGCCGACAGGATCGCGTTCAACTTGGCGGGGTCGATGGCCTGAACCAGTGACTGCAGATTCTCGAAGACCGTGTTGACCTCGACGGTCACATTGCGGGAGTGCAACACCGCGCCGGGTTTCAGGGCTACCGGACTGGGGTGTTCGGGCACGATCAGGTCGACGTACTTGGACCCGAATGCGGTGGTCGACCTGATCTCGGCCTCGACGTTGCTCGGCAAGAACTTGAACGCGTCAGGCTGCATCTTCAGTTGCAGCTGAGCGGCTTTCACGTCGGTACCGATCGAGGCGACCTGCCCGACCTGCACGCCGCGCAACTTGACCTTGGCGCCCTGCTCCATCACCAGCCCCGCCCGGTCCGAGACCAGGGTGAGCGGGATCGTCTGCTGGAACTTGCCCGAGAACGCGCCGGTGGTGAAGGCGATGAGGCCCGCGACGACGATGAACAGGATCGGCGCGTACCAGATCGGATCGATCTTGGCTGATCGGACCCGGTTGGGGCGGAACGCGCCGCTGGGGTATTGGTTGCTCACTCTCGAAGAACCTAACCCGACAGGTTGAAATTGCCGTGCTGCCCGTAGACGGACAGCGAAATCATCAGGCAGACAAAGGCAGTGACGATCATCGATGACCGCACCGAGCGACCGACGGCCTCTCCCACCCCGGCCGGACCGCCGGAAGCGGTGAAACCGTAGTAGGTGTGCACGACCATCACACCGGTCGCCATCGTCAGCGCCGACAGGAACGACCACAACAGGTCGTTGGGGTGCAGGAAGGTGCCGAAGTAGTGCTCATACACGCCACGCGACTGGCCGTACACCGAGATCGTCAGAAACTTCGCCGCGATGAACGACATCAGCACGGCGACGGCATACAAGGGAATAACCACCAGCACACCGGCGATGATGCGCGTGGATGCCAGGTAGGTGATGGCCCGGATACCCATCACTTCGAGGGCGTCGATCTCCTCATTGATGCGCATGGCGCCCAGTTGAGCCGTCGCACCCGCACCGATGGTCGCCGCCAGGGCCAGACCCGCCGTGCAGGGCGCGATCATCCGCACATTGAGGAACGCGGACAGGAAGCCCGTCATCGCTTCGACGCCGATATTGGACAACGTGTCGTAGCCCTGAACGGCGACCAGGGCACCGGTGGTCAGCGTGAGGAAACCGATGATGCCGACGGTGCCACCGATCACCGCCAATGCGCCTGTGCCCATGCCCATTTCGGCGATCAGGCGGAGTAGTTCGCCAGGGTAGCGGCGCACCGCTTCGCCGATATTCGCCAGTGCCCGCCCGTAGAACGCGGTCTGCTCACCCAGTTGTCGGGTGGCGGCGGTCAGGCGGGGCCCCAGCGTAGACAGCCACGACGGCTCATCGACGACGGCTTCCTTGCGTTGCGCCGTTCGCCCTGGCTCAGCGGGCGGCGATATCCCGTGGCGCGCGGCGGGCGCATCCACGCTCATTTCGCGGTCACCTTCACACCGAGCGCGGTGGTCAAGATGTTGATGAAGAACAACGCCATGAACGAGAACACCACAGTTTCGTTAACCGCGCTGCCTACACCGGCCGGGCCGCCCCCGACCGAGAGGCCTTTGTAGCAGGCGATCAGGCCCGCGGAGATTCCGAACAACGTCGCCTTGATCAGCGAGATCACCACCTGCGGCAGCCCCGTCAGCAGGGTCATCCCGGCCACGAACGCACCGGGTGTGACGTGCTGGACGTAGACCACGAAGATGTAGCTGCCGACCAGTCCGGTGACCGCGACCACCGAGTAGAGCAGCACCGCGACGAAGGTGGCGGCGATAAGACGCGGAACCACCAGCGCTTGGATCGGGTTGATCCCGATCACCTTCATGGCGTCGATCTCCTCGCGGATGGTGCGCGCGCCCAGGTCAGCGCACATCGCGGTGGAGCCGGCCCCCGAAACGACCATCGCCGTCACGACCGGACCGACCTGCGTCACCGACGCGAGTCCCGCGCCGGCGCCGGAAAGGTCGCCGGCGCCGATCTCGACGAGCAGGATGTTGAGCACGAACACGATCAGCACCGTGTACGGAATCGACAACATGATGGTCGGGAAAATCGACACCCGGGCGACGAACCAGATCTGCTCGAGAATCTCGCGCCAATTCCAGGAGCGCCGGACCAGGACGACAAAAGTCTCGGCGCAGAACTTGAAGAACTCGCCGAGCGCATTCATAGGCTTGGCGATGGTCGATGCGGTCGTCACGGTCTGCACCCCCCCAGGTCAATCCGCAGTTGCAAAAGGCTCATCTCGGATCCATTACGCCGAGCAGCAGGGAAAATCCGGTTTGTCTTGTAATCCCTTGGCCTGCAACAACTTAACAGCATCCGAGAGTGGAGCCACGTCGCGCCGCCTGAATGCAGATAGAATCACGACGCCAGCTTACGAGCAACCCGAAATGGATCCCAGCTTTGCAATCAGCGGGAAATCAACTGTGGAATGCGTGCGGGATTCAGCCTACGGTCGTGCCGCCTTCGGCAATACGGCGCACTGCGCGCAGAAATACATCGATCTCCTCATAGGTGTTGTAGAACGCGAATGAGGGACGCACGGTCGCCTCCAGACCATAGCGGCGCAGGATCGGTTGTGCACAGTGATGTCCGGCACGTACCGCGATGCCTTCGGCGTTCAGGGCCTTGCCCACCTCGAGTGGCTCATGCCCGGCCAGCACGAACGACAACACACTCGCCTTCTCGTCCGCGGTACCCACCAGGCGCACACCCGGGATGTCGGCCAGTCGCGGCGTCGCATACTCGAGTAGGGCGTGCTCGTAGGCGGAGATGCGTTCGATGCCCACCTTCTCGACGTAGCGCAGCGCCTCGCCCAGACCGACCGCGTCGGCGATGTTTCCGGTGCCTGCCTCGAACTTGTTGGGCAAACCCTGGTACAGCGAGCGTTCCAGCGTGACGTCGGCGATCATGTTGCCGCCGCCCTGCCACGGCGGCGTCTCGGCCAGCGCCTCCTCGCTCCCGTACAGCACCCCGATACCGGTCGGGCCGTAGATCTTGTGCCCGGAGAACACGAAGAAGTCCACCCCGAGCTCAGCGACGTCGATCGGCAGATGCGGAATCGACTGCGCGCCATCGATCAGCACCCGCGCGCCGTACCGGTGACCCAGCGCCACGATCTTCTCCACCGGCGTCACGGTGCCCAGGGCGTTCGAAACCTGAGTCGCGGCAACGAGTTTGGTCTTCGGGCCGAGCAGGTCTTCGAATTCCGACAGCAGCAGGTTGCCGGCGTCGTCCACCGGCGCCACCTTGAGGACCGCGCCGGTCTGCTGCGAAACCAGTTGCCAGGGAACGATGTTGGCGTGGTGCTCCAGATGGGTGATGACGATCTCGTCGCCCGGCTTCAGGTGCTTGCCGCCCCAGGCATAGGCGACCAGATTGATCGCCTCGGTGGTGCCGCGCACGAAGATGTTCTGCTCGGACTTCGGCGCACCGATGAACCGCCGTACCGTGTCGCGGGCTTCTTCGTAGGCGTCGGTGGCCCGCGCGGCCAGCTCGTGCGCGGCGCGGTGGATGTTGGAGTTCTCGTGAGTGTAGAAGTACGACAGCCGGTCGATGACCGCTTGCGGCTTCTGGGTGGTGGCGGCGTTGTCGAACCAGATCAGCGGCTTGCCGTTGACCGTCTCCCGCAGGATCGGGAAGTCGGCCCGCACCGCATTGACATCAAACACCTCGTGCTCGTCCGGCAACTGCGGCACCGGCTCGGAGACGGTGAGGAACTGATAGTTCGCCTCGTCGCCCACCGGCTCGGCGGCGGGCACATCGGACCAGCCCAGATCGGCGACCGACGGCGCCTCCCGCGGCCACCCCGGTGCCGAACCCCGCGGCGCGGGCGGGGCGGCGGGCGGCCCGCCGGCCAGCACCCCGGGGACGGTCGGCACGAGGCCCGAGGTCGGCACGGCGAAGACGCTGAGATCACTGGGCAGGAAGGGGTCCGCCACCGACGCGGCGGCTTGTGCCGCCGACGGTACGGCGGTGGTGTCCGGAACGTTCCCGCGGGGCGCAACCGGCACCGTCTCCGGCGGGAGGGGTTCCGGGCCGGGCGACGTCGGCGCCGGGAGATAGATGTTGGAGACGCCGATGAACGGAACGGGGTTCGGCAGCGCATCGGACGTCCCGAAAGCCGTCGCTCCCGCCGACGTGGCAGCTGTGGTATCCGGGACACTCCCGCGGGGAGCGACGGGCACCGACTGCGGCGGACTGTCCGGACCCGGCCGGATGCTGGCCGCGTACAGCTGGCTGGCCAGCGCCGCCAGCTCTGCGGCGCTGATCGGCAGGTCGCTTTCGGCGTCTACCGAGCGGTACTCACTTGTACTCATGGAACTGGTCCACCGCGACGTCGTCGAGCACAGCGAGAGCATCGTCGGTGAGCACGGCCAAGGACGTGTACAGCGTGACCAGGTAGGTCGCGATGGCCGACTTGTTGATACCGGTGAACCGCACCGAAAGTCCCGGGGCCTGCTCACCGACCAGGCCCGGCTGGAACAGACCCACGACGCCCTGGCGCTCCTCACCGGTGCGCACCAGGATGATCTTGGTCTTGCCGTCCTCGACGGGCACCTTGTCGGAAGGGATGATCGGGATGCCACGCCAGGTGATGAACTGGGCGCCGAACAGACTCACGACAACCGGGGGCACGCCGCGGTAGGTGGCTTCGCGGCCGAACGCGGCGACGCCCAGCGGGTGAGTCAGAAAGAAACTTGGCGTCTTCCACACCTTGGTGATCAGAGCGTCCAGGTCATCGGGGGTCGGCGCACCGACCAGCGTCTGAATGGTCTGCTCCGGCGTCGCCTGCGCCAACAGCCCGTACTCGGGGCTGTTGACCAGCTCGAACTCCTGGCGCTCCTTGATGGTCTCGATGGTCAGCCGCAGCTGCTGAGCGATCTGGTCGTGCGGGCTGGAATAGAGGTCGGAGACCCGGGTGTGGATGTCGAGCAGCGTGGAAATGGTCCGCAGCGTGTACTCGCGCGGGCTGGTCTCGTAGTCGACGTACGTCTCGGGCAACGGCTCGTCGACGCTGGCGCCGGCCTCGGCCTTGACGGCGACCTGATCGGGGTTGATGACGCGGTTGACCCGGTAGATTCCGGCTTCCACCGGCACCCAGCTCAGCAGGTGCAACAGCCAGCGCGGCGTGATGGTGGAGAGCTGCGGGACGGTCTTGGTGGCGTTGGCGAGCTGGCGGGCCGCGAGGTCACCAAGCGCTTGAGACTCGTTCTGCGGCCCCTGAGCTGAAGAAGTCATGGTCGTCCTTTCCGTCTGTGGTCGGACACGCGCCGAGTGCAAGGCCTCTAAAACAGAGAAGCCATCATGCCGCACCAGTTGCGCGAATGCGCGCCGAGCCTACGTAGGCGCGTGCGCACCCGCCAAGGGTTAAAAACGCGACTGAGCCGAACCACGACATTTCGCGCATGCTTTATAATGGACCCCATGCAACAGGCCGTCCAGCTGCGTTTTGTCCGCACGCGCTGTTCCGCCATGAACTGTTGTTGTTGTTGTTCCTGTTGATTCCTGACGAAATCTGACCGTCCAGAAATCACCGCGCTCCGCCGTAATTCGGTGATGTCGCGCGCTATCTGCCCTCAGGAAGAGCAACCATCTATGACTGTTTTGTCGATACCCACTCGTACTTCGGCGCCGGTGGCGACCCGCAAACGTGTGCGGGTACGCCCGGCGGCCGAGCCGCCACGCATGACCCGGTACCGCGGCGGCACCTATTCCCACACGGTCGACAAGATCGTTTTCACCGACGGCAGCACCGCCCGCACCGATCTGATCAGGCTCAATCCCAACCTGCAGGCGTACTCCCTGGACTTTGCCGGCATAGCGCCGCACCACCCGTCGCCCTATCAGCTCGGTACCTGGTCGGCGCTGCCGCATCTACGCACCCGCGGCTGCGAGGCCGAGGTCGAATGGATATTGCGGCACTCCTTCCCGATGCGCTCCACCGTCGAGCTCAGCCGGCGGTTACGCGAGGCCGGTTACCCGCTCGGCGCGTCCAACATCAGCGAACACGAAGCCATCGCCGGTACCCAGGCCGCGATCTGGCACTTCACCAACGGCCTGGCCCTGGACACCCGACCCCTGCACGCACCCATCGCGGTCCACCGCGGTCGCGGGGTGCTCACCTTCGAGTTTCAGGGACAACCGCAGCTCGGTGGCTTTTCGTTGTGGTCCTCATCAGAGGTCCCGTTCAGCGTCCGACTGCAGAAATCGGCAGACGGCGTGGCCTGGCAGGACGTGTCCGGTTCGCAGCTGGCCGTGGACGCCGGTAGGGGCCGCTACCAGCGCACCCTGGGTGTAGGCAGCACCTTGTCCAGTAGCAGCCACGGCCGCGGTAGCAGCGGCTACCGGTACTACCGATTCATCAGCTCTGAAGCTGCCGGCGCACCCGCGATCGACCATGTCGACTTCTGGCTCACCGGCACCGGGCACTACCGCAACAGCGACCGCACCGTGCACCTTTATAACTACCTGTTGGCAGGCGCGTACACGGCTTTGCGGGCGACCCGGGAACCGCTGATCGACACTGCCGCGGTGGTTGACCACGACCTCGTCGGCCCTTTCCGGGTCAGCGTCCCGCTGACGGTAAGCGCCACCGGCGAGCACGCGCTCGTCGACGCCGACGGAGCGTCGATCTCCGGGACGATCGAACCAGGGACCGACTTCTACCTACGTTTCACTCCGGGTAGCCCGGGAATAAGACTGACGGCAACCACGTCCGATCTACTCAGTGGACGGGTCGTGACCGGGGTCGCGCTAGCTGGGCCATCCCACCGTCTGACGCCGGTTGCCCTGACCACCCCCACACGCGTGACAATTGAGTTCGACATCACCTGGAATGCCGACCAGCCCTGCCCCGACGTCGTTGGAGAATGTGGATGACCATCGCGGAGAACATCACACAACTGATCGGCAACACCCCGCTGGTCCGATTGCGAAAAGTCACCGACGGCGCGGTGGCCGATGTGGTCGCCAAGCTCGAGTCGTTCAATCCCGGTGGCAGTGTGAAGGACCGCATCGGCGTGGCGATGATCGACGCCGCCGAGAAAGCGGGCCTGATCAAGCCCGACACCATCATTGTTGAGCCCACCAGCGGAAACACCGGCATCGCGCTGGCCATGGTGGCCGCCGCGCGCGGCTACAAGTGCGTGCTGACCATGCCCGAGACGATGAGCACCGAGCGACGGATCCTGCTGCGTGCCTACGGTGCCGAGTTGGTGCTGACGCCAGGCTCCGAGGGGATGGCCGGGGCCATCGCCAAGGCCGAGGAGCTCGCCAAGAGCGACCAGCGCTACTTCATGCCGCAACAGTTCGAGAACCCGGCGAACCCGGCCGTCCACGCCGTCACCACGGCGGAGGAGATCTGGAAAGACACCGACGGCAAGATCGACATCTTCGTGGCGGGCGTCGGAACCGGCGGCACCATCACCGGCGTCGCGCAGACCATCAAGGAACGCAAGCCATCGGTGCAGTTCGTCGCCGTGGAACCGGCCGCGTCGCCGGTGTTGTCCGGCGGCCCGAAGGGGCCGCACCCGATTCAGGGCATCGGCGCCGGGTTCGTTCCGCCGGTGCTGGACATGGGGCTGGTCGACGAGGTCGTGACCGTCGAGAACGAGGACGCCCTGACCCTGGCCCGGCGGCTGGCCGCCGAGGAGGGACTATTGGTCGGCATCTCCTCGGGAGCGGCCGTGGCGGCCGCCCTGGAGGTGGCACGGCGGCCCGAGAACGCGGGCAAGCTCGTCGTCGTCGTCCTGCCCTCATCCGGCGAGCGCTATCTCAGTACCGTCCTGTTCTCCGATCTGAGCGACTAACCATGCTGGACGCGATACGGCGCGACATTCGAGTGGCCAGGGAGCGAGATCCGGCCGAGCCCACGGCACTTGAGGTGATCTTCGCCTACCCCGGTGTGCACGCGGTATGGGGCCACCGGATCAATCACTGGCTGTGGCAGCGCGGCAGGCGGCTACTGGCGCGGACGTTGGCGGAGTTCACCCGGATCCTCACCGGCGTCGAGATCCACCCCGGGGCCACGCTGGGCCCGGGACTGTTCATCGACCACGCGACCGGCGTGGTGATCGGCGAAACCGCGGAGGTCGGCGAGGACGTCACCATCTTCCACGGCGTCACTCTCGGCGGCACCGGCCGCGATCGCGGCAAACGCCATCCCACCATCGGTGACCGGGTGACCATCGGTGCGGGAGCCAAGGTGCTCGGCGCGATCAAGATTGGTGATGACAGCCGGATCGGCGCGAACTCCGTCGTGGTCAAGGAGGTGCCGGCCAGCGCGGTGGTGGTCGGCGTTCCGGGACAGATCGTCAGCCGTCCGGGCCCGACCAGCGAGGACGAATCGAAGCTGCCGGACCTGGTGGGTGTCAGCCTGAAGTCGCTGCTCACCAGGGTGGCCCGGCTGGAGGGCAGCAAGTCCGGTGCGCCGAACGGCCAGCAGCCGGGCGCACCGACCGACCGTGTCATCCGTCCGCCGGAGGCGGGCGTCTGGTACGGCGAGGACTTCTCCATCTAGGGCCGTCGGGTTCATCTAGGGAATATCAGGTTGAAAAAAGTGTTGGTGCGCTCGTGAGTTCTGTCGTCATCGCCGGATTGGCAATCGCTGCGGCCCTGGTTGCGGCCTGCCTGATCGGCTGCCTGGTGAACCAGCGCTCGGGTGTGCTGCGAGAGGCCAAAGACGGTGCCGAGCAGGACCATTCCGACCTTGGTCTGTCGGAGACGGGTCCGACGATCCTGCATTTCAGTGCCGACTGGTGCGGGCCCTGCGCCGCGGTACGACGTGTGGTCGACCAGGTGTGCGCCGAACTTCCCGACGTGACGCACGTCGAACTGGACATCGACGCGAACCCGGCCGCCGCCAAACGCCTGTCGGTGCTGTCGCTGCCCACCACGTTCATCTTTGACGCGCAAGGCCAGCAGCGCTACCGCACCGCCGGCGTCCCCAAAGCCGTCGACCTGCAGACGGCCCTGCAACCACTGAGGGTATGAGTTTCAGCGAAAGGAGCAGTTGATGTCGTCCGATATCAGCCAAGTAGATGTCCGTGGTCCGCGTTTCGCGGCGTGGATCACCACCACGGTGCTGGTGGTGACTCTTTTGGTATCGGTGGTCAGCTCCCGCGCCGCCGCGGTGATTCTGGCTGCGCAGGCCGTTGTCTTCGCGATCAGCGCCGTCCGCGGGCCGCGCAACAGCCCGTACGGGTTGTTGTTCGCCAAGCTGGTGGCACCGCGACTGAGTCCGGTCAGCGAACGTGAGCCGGTGGCGCCGCTGAAGTTCGCCCAGCTCGTCGGGCTGATCTTCGCGGTCATCGGGGTGTTCGGTTTCGCGGCCGGTTTGCAGCTGGTCGGCGTGGTGGCGACTGCCTTCGCCCTGTTCGCCGCGTTCCTCAACGCCGCCTTCGGCATCTGCCTGGGCTGCCAGATGTACCCGTTGGTCGCCCGATTCCGGCGTGCCCCCGCCGCGTAACAACGCGAATCACTCGGTCGCGGAACCACTTTGGCAAGGGAGAAACCTGTGGTGCGCCAAAGGTGGTCGATCGTGCTGACCCCGACCCGGATGGCCTATTGTGGGGTGATGCCGGGGGCCGATTTGTTGTGTTGTTGTCTGCCGATCACCTGACGCCAATTCAGCGATTTTTCTAACACGTTGCAGCGCAACGTTTTCGCTGACTCCTCCAACGACAGGACGTCCAGACATGAGCGAGGCTCACAACGACGAAGGCCAGAGCACCCGGGCGATCGACATGGCCGTCGGGATCCTGGTCGGGTGGCGCCGCTGCAGCACCCAGACAGCGTTCCGCGAATTGCTGAGCGCCAGCGAACGACAACAGGTTCCACTGTTCGCCATGGCCGGAGCCCTGGTCAATCTGGCCGGCCGGCACGCCAACGCCCAGCCCGCCGGTGCGGCGGCAGAGCAGGGCGCCCAGCGCGAATGGGGTGAGGAATTCCTCACAGACGCCGCCGGAGCTTCCAAGCGGCGCCCGGTCAACAGATGGCTGTGAAGACCGATCACGACGACCGTCGGCTCCCCCGGAAGGACTCGAACCTTCAACCCTTCGGTTAACAGCCGAATGCTCTGCCAGTTGAGCTACAGGGGACTATCAGTCCAGCGAACGCTGGTGCTGACCGCGGGACGACTCTAGCGTACTGGCCGCGCCCGCAGTCAACCGGCACCAGCTGACCCATGTCGGGGCAGCCGCAAGGATCGGGCACGCCACTTTCCGGACGGATAAGGCAGGATGGAACGAACGCACTTCTTCTCGGAGGGATCGCTTTGATCGGGTATGTCGCCGTGTTGGGCGTGGGCTACGTGCTGGGCACCAAGGCCGGACGCCGCCGTTACGAGCAGATCGCCGGCACCTACCGTGCGCTGACCGGCAGCCCCGTCGCCAGATCGATGATCGAGGGGGGCCGGCGCAAGATCGCCAACCGGATCTCCCCCGATACGGGCTTTGTGACGCTGACCGAGATCGACAGCCAGACCTCCGTCATGGAGCACCGGCCAGGTGGCGACGAGGTGGACGACGTAGAGGTCGTCGCGCCGCGGGTGAACGCCGGGCGCTGACCGCACTCAGGCGGTGAGATCGTTGCCGCTGGCCTGTTCCAGCAGGCTGCGCCGGTAAGCCTCCATGGCGACCAGGTCGCCGAACAGCGCGTGGTATTCGTCGCCCTGCTCGATCGGTGACATGCGCTGCAGCTTGGACTTCACCTCGGCGATCTGGCGGCCCATCCAGACCTCCTGCAGCCGGGCCAGCACCCCGGAGATGTACCGGGGCAGTTGCTCGTCCTCGGCGTTGATGCTCTCCACCCCCAGTTCGCTGACCAGACCGGCGGTGAGCGCCGAGTTGGTGTGCTGGCGCACCATGTCCAGCCATTGCGCCCCACTGACTCCGGTCGAGGTGCCACCGGCCGCCTCGATAGCGGCCCGCACTGCCGCGTAGCCGGGGTGGGTGAAGCTCTCGACCGTCAGGGTGTCGAACACCGGACCGGCCAGCGCCGGGAACTGCAATGCCGATTTGAGGGCCTCACGCTGCGGCCACAGCGTCGGGTCACGCGGGTCGGGACGGGCGGCGGCCGACGCCGCACCGACCGCGTCAGGCGCCGTCTGAGCGGGGTGCTGCGCGCCGCGGCGCGCGGTTCTGGTGCCGGTGCCGGCCGATCCGGCAGTCGGCGACTTCTTGGCCTGGCTGCGCACCCGGTCGACGACCTGGGCGACGTCGTCCCAACCGACCCAGCCGGCCAGCTGCCGTGCGTACTCGTCGCGCAGCGTCGAGTCTTTGATCTGACCCACCATCGGCACGCACCGGCGCAGGGCGGCTACCCTACCCTCGGCGCTGTCCAGGTCCACTTCGCCGAGAGCGGTGCGAATCGCGAACTCGAACAACGGGGTTCGGCGGGCCACCAGGTCACGCAGCGCGCCGTCACCGGATTTCAGCCGCAGGTCGCACGGGTCCATGCCGTCGGGCGCGACCGCCACGAACGACTGGCCGGCCAGGTTCTGTTCGCCGCCGAAAGCCTTGAGCGCCGCGGCCTTGCCGGCTTCGTCGCCGTCGAAAACGTAGATCAGTTCGCCGCGGAAGAAACTGTCGTCCATCATCAGCCGGCGCAGCATGGCCAGGTGGTCGTCGCCGAACGCAGTGCCGCAGGACGCCACCGCGGTGGTGACCCCGGCCATGTGCATCGCCATCACGTCGGTGTAACCCTCGACGACCACTGCCTGGTGACCCTTGGCGATATCGCGTTTGGCCAGGTCGATCCCGAACATCACCTGCGACTTCTTGTAGAGCAGCGTTTCGGGGGTGTTGACGTACTTGGCTTCCATCGGGTCGTCGTCGAACAACCGGCGCGCGCCGAAACCGATGACCTCACCCGAGGCGGTGCGAATCGGCCACAGCAGCCGACGGTGGAAGCGGTCCATCGGGCCGCGGCGGCCTTCCCGGGACAGGCCGGCCGCCTCCAGCTCCTTGAATTCAAAACCTTTGCGCTGCAGGTGCTTTGTCAGCGTCTCCCAGCCCGAGGGCGCGAAGCCGCAGCCGAACCGGCGGGCGGCCTCGGCGTCGAAACTGCGATCGGTGAGGTACTTGCGGGCCGGGGCGGCCTCGTCGGACTGCAGCGCCTGCGCATAGAACTCGGCGGCAGCGGCGTTGGCCGCGATCAGGCGGCTGCGGCTGCCGCGGTCGCGCTGCACGCTGGTGGCCGGACCGGTGTAGGTGATGGTGTAGCTGACCCGGTCGGCGAGCAGTTCGACGGCCTCGACGAAGCTCACGTGTTCGATCTTCTGAATGAAGGCGTACACGTCGCCGCCCTCACCGCACCCGAAACAGTGGAACTGATGGTTCAAGGGCCGCACGTGAAACGACGGTGACTTCTCGTTGTGAAACGGACACAATCCCTTGAGCGAGTTCGCGCCGGCGCTGCGCAGCTGCACGTAGTCGCCGACGACGTCCTCGATGCGGGCAAGTTCACGGATGGCGGCGATATCACGATCAGAGATCCGGCCGGCCACGGGCTCAGTCTAAGGCCGCGGGCCCGCCGAGTTGGCCGGCGTCGATACGTTCCAGCCGGCCCTCGGTGTAGGACGCGATCTGATCGACGATGACCCGCAAACGGGCACCGTCGTCGGCGGCCGCGTTGAAGGCCGCGGCGAACACCGGATCGAGGGTGTGCGGCGCGCCGGCTTGCAGCCACTGCGCCACCCGGTGGATGCGTTCACGCTGTTGGGCCTGGGTTTCCAGATGCCGCGGGTCGGACATGATGAACTGCAGGGCCAGGATCTTGAGCAGCGCGACCTCGGCGCGCACCATGTCCGGCACCTGGAGGTCGGCCTGGTAGCGCACCAGCGGACCCGGGCCGGACGCCGCACGGGTGGTAGCGATCGCCGCGGTGGCGAAACGGCCCACCAACTCACTGGTCAGCCGCTTGAGCGCCACGGCGGCCGCCAGGGTTGCGTCGTACTTGCCGACCGAGGCAACCACCGGCAGCCCCGAGAGCCGCTGCGCGGCCTGGATCAGCTCGTCGGCCTTGATCCGGGGGAACTCACTCTCCCCCAGCTTGGCCAGGGCCGCCGCCTCGTTCTCGTCGGCCAGCACGCGCAGGTCGATCCGTTCGGAGACGACGCCGTCCTCGACGTCGTGTACCGAATAGGCGACGTCGTCGGCCCAGTCCATCACCTGGGCTTCCAGGCAGGTCCGCCCCGCGGGCGCACCCTGGCGGACCCATTCGGCCGCGGCTCGGTCGTCGTCGTAGAAACCGAACTTGCGCGCCCCTTGCGTCCGTTCCCACGGGTATTTCGTGACCGCGTCCAGAGCGGCGCGCGTGAGGTTCAAACCGGCGCTGCGGCCTTGTGCGTCAAGCACTTTGGGCTCAAGGCTGGTGAGGATGCGAAAGTTCTGCGCATTGCCCTCAAAGCCGCCGTAGTCGGCGGCGACCTCGTTGAGCGCCCGCTCGCCGTTGTGTCCGTAGGGCGGGTGGCCGATGTCGTGGGCCAGGCCGGCCAACTCGACGAGGTCCAGGTCGCAGCCCAGCGGGATCGCCATGCCGCGCCCGATCTGGGCCACCTCGAGCGAATGGGTCAACCGGGTGCGCGGGGTGTCGCCCTCGCGAGGCCCGACGACCTGCGTCTTGTCCGCCAGGCGGCGCAACGCGGCGCTGTGCAGCACCCGCGCCCGATCACGCGCGAAGTCGGTGCGGAGCTGACCTTCGGTACCCGGCAGACCCGCGGTTTTCGGCGCTTCAAGTACCCGCCGCGCGCGGTCGAAGTCGTCGTAGGGGTCGTGTTGATCGGTACTCACCGACCCACAGTCTGCCAGGGCGAACCTGGCGGGTGTGTGCAGTGCTGCCGACGGTTAGTCCGCCTGGTTGTGGGTAACAAAGCAGTCACTGGGTCGGATCCAGGGTTGCAGAAGGCCGGCGGGACGAGCGCCTCGTCCCGCAACGCAGTTCGGTTGGCGAGAGGCACCCGCGGCGAGCCCGCCAGACGGCATCCCAGGCAATAGGAGTCACCATGCGCAAGCACAAACAACATTGGACCCGTCGACTGACCACCGCCGCGATCGCGGCCGCGGCGCTGCCCGGTCTGCTGGGTATCACCGGCACTGAACCGGCCGCGCGAGCGGCGGCGCCCGAATTTCTGCAGGTTCCCTCCGCGGCGATGGGCCACAACATCACCGTGGAGTTCCAGCAGGGCGGTGCGCCGGCGGTGTATCTGCTGGACGGCCTGCGTGCGCGCGACGACCGCAACGGCTGGGACATCGAGACGAACGCCTTCGACGAGTACCAGGGCTCGGGCATGTCGGTGGTCATGCCGGTCGGCGGCCGGTCCAGCTTCTACGCCGACTGGTACGGATCCGCCAACGGCGCCACCTACAAGTGGGAGACGTTCCTGACCAGCGAGTTGCCCAGCTTCCTGGCCGGCAAGGGCGTCCGGTCGACCCGCAACGCGGTGGTCGGTGTCTCGATGTCCGGATCGTCGGCATTGATTCTGGCGGCCTACCATCCGGGCCAGTTCGCTTACGCGAGTGCTTTGTCGGCGTACCTGACCCCCTCCAGCGGCAACGGGCCCACCCTGATCAAGTTGGCGATGAACGACGAAGGCGGCTACAACCCCGAAGACATGTGGGGACCGTCCGGCGGGCCGGGCTGGCAGCGTCACGACCCCACCGTCCAGGCCGGCCGGCTGGCCGGAAACAACACCCGCCTGTGGGTCTACAGCGGCAATGGCACACCGTCGGAACTGGGCGGGGGCGGCGGCAACCTGCCGGGCCAGATCATCGAGCAGGTGGTGCTACAGAGCAACGTCGACTTCAAGAACGCCTACAACGCCGCCGGCGGCCACAACGCCACCTTCAACATCGACGGCAGTGGGCAGCACGCCTGGGGTTACTGGAACGCGCAGTTGGTGGCTATGAAGGGCGACATGCAGCGCACCCTGGGCGCCGGGGGCGGCGGGTCGAGCTGATCACCCCTGGCGCACCGGCCAGTCGCTGAAACGAGGGCCGCCCACGTTTAATTAGCGGTATGCGCATTGCTCGCCTGATCGGCGTGTTCCTGACGATGGTGACGGTGGGGCTGGGCGGGGGGCTGCTGGTGGCGCCCCCTGCCGGGGCACAGCCGCCGTTCCGGTTGTCTGAATACCTCACCGACAACGCGGGCGTCCTCGGCGATGCGGACCGCGCGGCCGTGACGGCCGCGGTCGACAGGCTCTACACCGACCGGCACATCCGGCTCTGGGTGGTCTATGTCGACAACTTCTCCGGCCAGAGCGCCGAGAACTGGGGTCAGCGCACCTTCCGAACCAGCGAACTGGGCAACTACGACGCGCTGCTGGCAGTGTCCACCGGTGGTCGGGCGTACTCCTTCCTGGTGCCCAACGGGATGCAGGGCGTCACCGCGAGTCAGGTCGACAACCTGCGGCACAACGAGATCGAACCCGCACTGCGGAACGCCCAGTGGGGCGCCGCGGCGATCGCCGCTGCAGAGGGACTCAATCAGACGACCAGCTCGACGAGTCGTTATGTGCTGCTGGCCGCGCTCGGCGCCATCGTGCTCGCGGTGGTCATCCTGCTGTTCGTGATGCGACGACGCGCGCGCCGACGGCGCGCCAAAGCAGTGGCTGCGGCTCGGCGGGTGGATCCCACCGATGCGACCGCACTGGCCGCGGTTCCGCTGGACATCCTCGACGAGCTGTCCCGGAGCAAAGTGGTAGAGGTCGACAATGCGGTGCGCACGAGTTCCAACGAGCTCGCGCTGGCGATCGACGAGTTCGGTGAAGCGCGGACCGCGCCCTTCACCCAGGCCGTGAACAAGGCGAAAGCCGCCCTGGCACAGGCTTTCACGGTGCGCCAGCAACTCGACGACACCACCCCCGAGACGCCGGCACAACGGCGCGAGTTGCTTACCCGGGTGATCGTCTCGGCTGCCAATGCCGACCGCGAACTGGAGTCGGAGACCGAGGCGTTCGAGCAGTTGCGCGATCTGGTGATCAACGCCCCGTCCCGCCTCGACGCGCTGACCCAGCAGTACGTCGAGCTGACCGCCCGGGTTGATCCGGGCGAACAACGCCTGGCCGAACTGCACCGTGAATTCGGTGCCGCCGCGTTGACCCCGGTGTCGGGCAATGTGGCCACCGCCAAGGAGCGCCTGGAGTTCGCCGACCGCAATATCGGCGTGGCGCGTGAGCTGGCCGCCCACGCCGTCAGCGGGCAGCAGAGTCGTCTGGTAGATGCCGTGCGGGCCGCCGAATCAGCTCTCGGACAGGCCCGATCATTACTCGATGCGGTCGACAGCGCGGCCGGCGACATCCGGCAGGCGGTGGCGAATCTGCCGTCGGTGCTGGCCGACATTCAAACGGCCATCAAGCGCGCCAACGAGCAGTTGCAGAACCCCCAGGGCAACAAGTCCGCGCACACCGGCGATCTCATCGCCGCGCGCGACGCGGCCGCCCGGGCACTGGACAGCTCCGGCGGCGATCGCGGCACCGCCGACCCACTGGGTGCCTTCGCGCGGCTGTCCAAGGCCGACGCGGAGCTCAATCAGATGCTGACCCTGGTGGCTCAGGAGCAGGCGAATGCCGAACGTCTCCGGCGGTCGTTCGAGCAGGCGCTCTTCACCGCCGAATCACGGGTTCATGCGGTATCCGAGTACATCGACACCCGGCGCGGCAGCATCGGACCCGAAGCCCGGACCCGGCTGGCCGAGGCCAAAAGACAATTGGAGGCCGCGCACGCCCGGAAGTCGTCCAACCTCCCTGAAGCCATCGCGTATGCCAACGGGGCTTCGACGCTGGCTGCACAGGCCCAGTCGCTGGCCAACGCCGATGTCCAGGCGGCGCAGCGCGCCTATGCGCGTCGCGGCGACGGCGACACCGGCGCCATGCTGGGCGGCATCATCATCGGGGATCTGCTCAGCGGGGGCCTGCGAGGTGGTTTCGGCGGCTGGAGCCCGACGTCGTTCGGCGGGTCCTCGAGCACGTCGGGCGGGTCATCCGGCGGTGGCTTCATGGGTGGCGGCGGTCGGTTCTGAGCCCAGGCGTCAGCCCAGCCGCACAAAAAACTGCGCACGCCCACCGAAAGGTAGGCGTGCGCAGTCTTGCTCAGTTCAGATGGCTCACGACGTGCGCACCGGGTTTCGGCCCGATGCGCCGCCGCGAACCGAGAACTTCTATCAGGCCCAGCTGGACCCGACGGCGCTGTCGGTCTGCGCCATGTTGCTGCCGGCGCTCTGGACCTTCTGGCCGTGGGCGTTGGCCTGCTCGTAGATCACCTGGAAGTTGCGGCCCAACTGGGCGATGAACTCCTGGCAAGCCACCGAACCGGCGCCGCCCCAGAAGTCACCGGCAGCCAGCACATCGCGAACGATGGACTGGTGCTCGGCCTCCAAGTTGGCGGCCTGTGCGCGGATCAACGCGCCGTGCGCGTCGACGTCACCGAACTGGTAGTTAATGGTCATTGAACTGGTCTCCTTAGTTTGTGAAAGTTTTTAAGCTGCAGCGGCTTTCGCCGCCATCGGGCTAGCTGCTGAGGATCTGCTGCGAAGCCTGCTCTTGCTGCTCGTAGTTGTTCGCGTCGCGGATCAGTCCGTCACGCACTCCGTGCAGCATGTTCACAATGTTGCGGAAGGCCTGGTTCATCTGGCCCATCGTGTCCAGCGAGGTCGCCTGAGCCATACCGCTCCAGCCGGCGCCGGCGATGTTCTGCGAGGACGCCCACATACGACGGGCCTCGTCCTCAACGGTCTGGGCGTGCGTCTCGAAACGGCCCGCCATGGCCCGCATAGCGTGCGGGTCGGTCATAAAACGAGTTGCCATCTTGGCTATCTCCTTTGGGTTCGTGGAAGTGTTGCTACAAACTCAACCAGTTTGATTGATGTGATCACCGGGTCCGGACTTTCCGGATCCGCTAATCACCCGTAAACATCGACAGTCTTTCCCTTTCTCTCATCCGGCTGCCGGCGAATGCGGGACCACGCTGCTTCCGCGTGGCATCTCGAAACGTGGTTCGGCGTTTTCCGCTTCCCACTGTTTCCACTCCGCCCATTCATCCCACTCGTCGTTGGCCGGTTCGATCGGTTCCGGATCGACCGCACCTGGCACCACGACGACGTCCTCGACACCTGATTCAGACTCCTTCGCCCAGTGGTCGTAGTCGTCTGGTGGAACAGCCGTACCCCAGCTCAGCGGAACCGTCAGTCCGCCCAGCATCCCCGACTCGCCCCGTTTCGCCGCCACAGAATCGGGCGGCAAGGGCGGACCTAGAGGCAATAGCACGCCTGTCCCCTTTCAGTGCCGATCTCATCTTCTTGCTCCATGTAAGTACACACCACCGAGCACCAGCATCGTAAGACAATCTCGCAACAAATATGGGCGAAATCCGAGATTTCACCGTCGCTAGAGCGCTCTATCGGGTGCCTGCGCCCCCACCAGCAGGGTTTGACCGCCCACCACCGGCACCCGCCGCCTTGACATCCGGGTGAGCCGAAGCGGTCCAGGAGCCACCCGGCCGCGGCCGGCAGCGGACGGAACGGGGCCGCGTGGCGCTTTCGGGCAGTGGCAACGGCGCCCGGTTTGGCGATATCGAATGCCGTTGACCGCCAACGACACCGTCACGGCAGACACAGCCGGTTTCCATGCCGGTACGGCTACGGCGACTCGTGACGAGCGGCCCGGTCGCGCGGCTTTCGCGCCGGTAGTGCAGCGCCGCCGGCGTCGCCGGACTGCCGTACCGTTCGGCCCTTTGATCACACCGTTCACCGGAAGCGGCGCAGGTATTTGAATGCGGCGCCTTGTCAATTGGATTGACAAGGGCATACGAAAAACTATTAACGGGGTCGCATATTCCTGAGCGTGGCTCAGAAACGCGATGCCCGGATTGACCACCCAATCCGGCGACCATCGCCTTTTGTTGGTCAGCGCCCCAGTCATCGGTCCGCAAAAAAAGCGCGGGCGACGCAACCCCCGTGCGTCACCCGCGCCTACGATCGACTGGTTTATCCGACGCCGGTCCGCGGGATCACGCTCGGCCGGTTCTGCACCACGTGCGGACTTGCGCCGCCGCGGCCCAGCATGCCGCCGGGCATACCCCCTCCGGCACCGCCGGCGCCCATCGGCATCGGCATCATCGGCATGCCGCCGCCGGCGCCCATGCCCGCGGCTCCAGCGGCCTGCGCCATCTCGGCGGCGTTTGCGCCCAGCCCCGACATCGCGCCGGTGGCCATTCCCTTGGGAACCGAACCCTGCCAGGTCGGCGGCACCGACATCGAGCCGACCAAACGAGCGTTGCCCAGGCCGGCCGACATCCCGCCACCGAGAGCGGCCCCGCCGCCACCCAGACCCTTCATCGGATTGACGTCACCGACGAACTTCGGCGCGTCCACCAGCCCGGCGGCCGTCGACGCACCGGCCAGTCCGGCCGTGCTGGAAGCCGAGGTACCCGCCTGCATCAGCGGACCGATCAGCATGCTGGCGGGCATGGCACCCAGCTGTGCCACCGACGAGAGCGACTGGATCGGTAACGCCGCCGCGGCCGACTGCACACCCGCCACCATCCCGGGAGCCGCCGCCACCACACCTTGCAGCGCCGGGCTCACCGCGGCCGAAGCCGAGGTCGCCAGCCCGGTGAACTGAGCACCGACGTTGGCGGCCAGGCCGGCCAGGTCCATCGGCGGAAGAGAGAACGGAGTCAGGCTCTCGGCCACCGCGGTCGCACCGCCGTGATACCCGAGCATCGCGGCCACATCCTGGGCCCACATCTCCACGTAGTCGAACTCATTGGCGAAAATCGCCGGGGTGTTCAGCCCCAGGAAGTTCGTCGCGATCAACGTCATCAGCGAGATCCGGTTGGCCTCCACCACCGCCGGGTGGACCGTCCCCGTCAACGCACCCTCGAACGCCGATGCTGCCGCACGCGCCTGCAACCCCGCCGCGTCCGCCTGGCCGGCCGCAGCCGACATCCAGTCCACATACGGCAACGCCGCGGCCGCCATCGCCGCCGATGCCGGTCCCGCCCACGGTCCGCTGGTGAGACCCACGATCACCGAGTTGAACGACGACGCTGACGCCGCCAGATCCGCCGCCAGGCTCTCCCAGGCTGCCGCCGCCGCGTGTAGGGGACCCGGTCCGGCTCCGCTGAAAATCCGCAAAGAGTTGATCTCCGGCGGCAACCACGCAAAGTCCAAAATCATCGCATCCCCAAATCAGCCAGCCGCTTCAACGGCTCCATCACTGCATCAACCATCACTACTGCCCCAACCTGCGAGCCCGCCCCTACAGATCGTAAAACAATCCTCCAGCAGCAGTGTGGAGTTTGGCCAAACTGGCTGCTTTTGGTATTCACGCGCGGAGGCGGCTTTAGTTACTCGCTTAGTGTATTCGCTTTCTGACCGGGCCC
Organism: Mycobacterium sp. Z3061; assembly: GCF_031583025.1. Classification (NCBI taxonomy): domain Bacteria; kingdom Bacillati; phylum Actinomycetota; class Actinomycetes; order Mycobacteriales; family Mycobacteriaceae; genus Mycobacterium; species Mycobacterium pumcae. The sequence goes on from NZ_CP134062.1 coordinate 4,543,212, forward strand.
GGACACCAAAACCGTCCGGCCGCCGGACCTTCAGGCCCAGCTGACGCCGATGCTGCTAATGAATTCAAGCCGGGTCCGGACAAATTTCGCTCTTATCCGACGCCCGTCCGTGGGATCACACTGGGCCGGTTCTGCACCACGTGCGGGCTGGCACCGCCGCGGCCCATCATGCCGCCGGGCATACCTCCTCCGCCGCCGCCCATACCCATCGGCATGGGCATCATCGGCATGCCACCGCCGCCGGCGGCCTGTGCCATAGCTGCCGGATTCGGCATCGCACCCAACCCGGCCATCGCCGAGCTGCCCATTCCCTTGGGGACCGAACCCTGCCAGGTGGGCGGCACGGACATCGCGCCTACCAGGTGCGCCTTGCCCAAGTCGCCCGCCATTCCGGCGCCGAGCGCGGCACCGCCCAGGCCCTTTGCGGCCGGTGCGATGTCGCCGACGAACTTCGGAACGTCCGCGAGATCGGCGGCCGCCGTTGCGCCGGCAAGACCGGCCGTGCTGGTGGCTGACTGTCCCGCTTGCATCAGCGGTCCGATCAACATGCTGGCGGGCATGGCACCGAGCTGTGCGACCGAGGACAACGTCTGGATCGGCAATCCCGCCGCGAGTGCCTGCGCTCCCGTTGCCAAACCGGCACCTGCGGCCACGGCGCCCTCCACCACGGGGCTGACTGCGGCCGACGCGGTGGTAGCCACTCCGGCGACCTGCGCACTGACGTTGGACGCCAGGCCGGCCAGGTCAAACGGCGGAATAGCGAACGGGGTCAGGCTCTCGGCCACCGCGGTCGCACCCCCGTGGTAGCCGAGCATCGCGGCCACGTCCTGAGCCCACATCTCCACGTAGTCGAACTCGTTGGCGAAAATGGCCGGCGTGTTCAGCCCGAGGAAGTTCGTGTTGATCAGCGTCGTCAGCGATGTGCGGTTGGCCTCCACGAGCGCGGGGTGCACCGTCGCCGTCAACGCACCCTCGAACGCAGACGCCGCCGTCCGCGCCAGACCCGCCGCCGCGTCCGCCTGGCCGGCCGCCGCCGTCATCCAGTCCACATACGGCAGTGCCGCGGCCGCCATCGACGCCGACGCCGGTCCCGCCCACGGCCCACTGGTCAGACCCAGGATCACCGAATTGAACGAAGACGCCGACGCGGCGAGATCCGCCGCCAAGCCCTCCCAGGCCGACGCCGCCGAATGCAGCGAACCCGGCCCCGCACCAGCGAAGATCCGCATTGAGTTGATCTCCGGCGGCAACCACGCAAAGTCCCAAATCATCGCAACCCCAACCCCAGCCAACCGATCCGACTAGTCACGGGCGGCTCGCGACGCGAACCAGCCCTGGGCGGATCGTAAGCCAGATCACAGAAAAAGTCTGTAGTTTCGCGAAAATAGTCTTGATGTATTTGATAAGGCCGGGCCCAGCCGGGCTGGGCCGGACGCCTGCCCAGCCCCCTGTCCATCAATTCGACAGCAGCACTGCAATATACTTCTGGAATCCTACCGGCGATACAGCACTGAAATGCCGTTCCGAGAAACGTCCGCAAGCGGGTTCGGCAGGGCGCATTGAAAATTCTGAGTACCCCGATACCCGGAATTTGCGAACCCGAACTCCCGGTTCCGAACACGGAAATTCCGGAATTCGCCGAGCCCGCGCTGAGAGGACGTGTTGGCCATTCCGCGTCGCCGGCGTTGAGCGCGCCGAAGGTGGCCACCCCCGCCTGAAGTACCGAATCCCGAGTTCTGCCAACCACAATTGGCGCTGCCCGATTGGCAATAGTGACCCGCGCGGAAGGTGCCGGTGCCGGCCTTGAGGGGCGCCGGGACGGATCCCCGCTCGGCTCGCCGGACCGACTGCTCCGGCGCTGAGGTCGCCGTCGCTACGGGCGCTGGTACGGGTACCGCAATCTTTTACCGACGCCGGTCCCGAATTACCCGCGTCAGCGGCTCGGGAATGGCTACCTCCGTTTGGAGAAATCCGATGTCGACGGCTCTGCGAGTTACCGAAGCGGGTCTTCGATCAGAGAAGTCGACGCTGCCGCCGCTGGAATTGCCGGGGTCGAAGAATCCGAAATGCCGGGCGCTGCCGGAATGCCGAAAGCGAGGTTGCCCCGGTCAACGGGCAGATTCGCCGTTAACCGCCCTTGAGCCGCACAGCCAGATAGTCGGCGACATTGTCGATCCCCACCCGCTCCTGCGTCATGGCGTCGCGCTCGCGCACCGTCACGGCGTTGTCCTCGAGCGAGTCGAAGTCCAACGTCACGCAGTAGGGCGTGCCGATCTCGTCCTGGCGCCGGTAGCGCCGGCCGATCGCTCCGGCGTCGTCGAACTCGATGTTCCAGGATTTGCGTAGCTCGGCGGCCAGGTCGCGGGCCTTCGGACTCAGGTCGGCATGGCGGGACAGTGGCAGCACCGCCGCCTTGACCGGCGCCAGCCGGGTGTCCAGTCGCAGCACCGCACGCTTGTCCACGCCACCCTTGGCGTTCGGCGCCTCGTCCTCGGTGTAGGCATCGATCAGGAACGCCATGAACGACCGGGTCAGGCCCGCCGCGGGTTCGATGACATACGGCGTGTAGCGAGTGTCGGTGGCCTGGTCGAAAAACGACAGCTCTGTTCCGGAATGCTTGCTGTGCGTGGACAAGTCGAAGTCCGTACGGTTTGCGACGCCCTCCAGCTCACCCCACGGGTTGCCCTGGAAGCCGAACTTGTACTCGATGTCGACGGTGCGGTCGGAGTAGTGCGACAACTTCTCCTTGGGGTGCTCGTACAGTCGCAGGTTCTCCGGATCGATGCCGAGGTCGACGTACCACTGGCGCCGGGTGTCGATCCAGTACTGGTGCCATTCCTTGGCGGTGGACGGCTCGACGAAGAACTCCATCTCCATCTGCTCGAACTCACGGGTGCGGAAGATGAAGTTGCCCGGGGTGATCTCGTTGCGGAAGCTCTTGCCGATCTGCCCGATACCGAATGGCGGTTTCTTCCGGGAGGTCGTCATCACGTTGGCGAAGTTGACGAAGATGCCCTGCGCGGTTTCGGGGCGCAGATAGTGCAGCCCTTCCTCGGTCTCGATGGGGCCCAGGTACGTCTTGAGCATCATGTTGAACTCGCGCGGTTCGGTCCACTGGCCCTTGGTACCGCAATCCGGGCACACGATCTCAGACATCGGCACTGAATCGGGATCACCGCCCTTTTTGGCCGCGTACGCCTCTTGCATATGGTCCTGACGATGCCGCTTGTGGCAGTTCAGGCACTCCACCAGCGGGTCGTTGAAGACCTCGACGTGGCCGGAGGCGACCCACACCTCGCGCGGCAGGATGATCGAGGAGTCGAGCCCGACGACGTCGTCCCGGCCGGTGACGACCGAGCGCCACCACTGCCTTTTGATGTTCTCCTTCAGCTCCACGCCCAGCGGGCCGTAATCCCAAGCCGACTTGGTGCCCCCGTAGATCTCTCCCGAGGGGAAGACGAAGCCGCGCCGCTTGGCCAGGTTGACTACGGTTTCGATAACGGACGCCACGGGGGTGTGCGCTCCCTTCCGGGGACTCGGCAGACACGGGCAGCGACGACCGCTGCCCGCAGATCATCCGTCATGGTAGCGATCGACGTCAGGTCTTTGACATGCATCATCATGCATGTGACAGTGGAGGGCAGTCGGGGCTGGTTCGACCGGACCCGCGCGTCGGCCCTAATGCTTCGAACTCCAAAGGTGGTGACTCGACACGGTGACATCGCCGTCGACCCCTACCGCCGCTGATGACGAACTGGCCGGTCATCACGAGCACAGCGCTGACGGCGTCGCTGCGCACCCCGCGTACCCGACGCCACCGCCGCGCGAGATTCTGGACGCCGCCGGTGAGTTGCTGCGTGCGCTGGCCGCGCCGGTGCGCATCGCGATCGTGCTGCAGTTGCGCGAGTCCCAGCGCTGCGTGCACGAACTGGTCGACGCGTTGGGGGTGCCGCAGCCGTTGGTCAGTCAGCATCTGAAGATCCTGAAGGCGGCCGGGGTGGTTTCCGGGGAGCGGTCCGGCCGTGAGGTGATGTACCGGCTTGCCGACCATCACCTGGCCCACATCGTGGTCGACGCGGTGGCCCATGCGGGTGAGGACGCGCCGTGACGTCCAGCGAAGGAACCACCGTCCGTTCCACGCGTCAGCGCGCGGCCATTTCCACGCTGCTGGAAACGCTCGACGAGTTCCGCTCGGCCCAGGAACTGCATGACGAGCTGCGGCGTCGCGGCGAGAACATCGGCCTGACCACTGTGTATCGCACGCTGCAGTCGATGGCCGCGGCCGGCATGGTCGACACCCTGCGCACCGACACCGGAGAATCCGTCTACCGCAGGTGCTCGGAGCACCACCATCACCATCTGGTGTGCCGCAACTGTGGCTCGACCATCGAGGTCGGCGACCATGAGGTCGAGTCCTGGGCGGCCGAGGTGGCGGCCAAGTACGGATATTCGGAAGTCAGCCACACCATCGAGATCTTCGGCACGTGCTCGGATTGCAGGCGCAACGGTTGAGCGCTCGCTAAGCGGTCAGCTCGCTCCGGATCCGCGCACCGGTGTCCAGCACCAACAGGATGAGGGTGCGCAGGGCGTCGTCGGTGAGGCCGGCGCCGGGAAAGTTGTAACGGAGCATCACGTCACCGGTCTTGGCGGTCCTGGCGCCCTTGGCGGGGGTCTTCTCCAGCAGAGTCAGCGAGCCGAAGTTGACCTCCCGCGCCTGGGCGGCCACCTGGTCGCGGACCTTCTTGGTCAGCGGCAGATCCCAGGCCAGCACCTGGGTCAGCGACATCAGGTCGAGGTCCTCGACGATGCGCACCACCCGCAGCGAAGCGAACGTGCCGTCGTGGCGGAGCGTGAGCGCTCCGTCGGGCTCGGACTCCACCGAGACGATCTCGCCGAGTATCGCCGCCAACCGATCGTGCAGAGGTGTCATCAGGCGCTCCCAAACCGTCGGTTGCGCGACGCGTACTCCTCGCAGGCCGCCCACAGATCGCGCCGGTCGTAGTCGGGCCACAGCTTGTCCTGGAAGACGTATTCGGCGTAGGCGGCCTGCCACAGCATGAAGTTGCTGGACCGGTGCTCGCCCGACGTCCGCAGGAACAGGTCCACATCGGGGATGTCCGGTCGCTGCATGTGACGGGAGATCGTCGACTCGTTGACACGCTCCGGGTTGAGCCGGCCGGCCGCGGCCTCGACGGCGATTCTCCGGGCGGCCTCCGCGATTTCCGTGCGGCCCCCGTAGTTGACGCAGTAATTGATGGTGATGACGTCGTTGTTCTTCGTTACTTCCTCCGCGACGGCCAGTTCGTTGATGACGCTGCGCCACAGTCGCGGCGCGGAGCCCACCCAACGGATCTTGACGCCCATCTGGTTCAGGATGTCGCGCCGTCGCCGCACCACGTCACGGTTGAAGCCCATCAAGAACTTGACCTCTTCGGCCGACCGCTTCCAGTTCTCCGTGGAGAAGGCATACAGGCTCAGCCATTTGATCCCGATTTCGACTGCGCCACAAGCGATGTCAATCACCACCGCTTCGCCCATCTTGTGCCCCTCGGTGCGGCGCAGGCCGCGCTGGGTGGCCCAGCGGCCGTTGCCGTCCATCACTATGGCGACGTGATTGGGCAGCTGAGCGGCCGGGATGCGCGGTGCGACCGCCTTCGATATGTGCTGCGGAGGCCGGCGCGGTCCCCCGCCCGGTGCCGGCGGCAGGTCGGGGAAGACCACGGGCCAGGTCGACGTGTCGGGGAAGACCGGGTAGTCGTCGGGTGCCGGGGGTAGCTGCGGGAAGTCAGAGGACTTCAGTCGGTCGGCCTTTTTAGCCACACTCGGCATCCTGCCCGATCAGCCCGGCCCGGCGTTCGGCGACCGTGCGATCAACCTGGTACACCCGCTCCACCAACGGCAACGTTTTGAGTTGCCGCTCCAGATGCCATTGCAGGTGAGCGGCCACCAGTCCGCTGACATAGCTGCGATGCGACGGCGGGGACTGCTCGGCAGCCTCCCAGTCGCCGTCGTGCAACGCCGACATCAGATCCAGCACGCCCAACGGCGGGGTGGTGGCTCCGGCCGGACGGCAGTGCGCGCAGACGCTGCCCCCGGCGGCGATGTGGAACGCGCGATGCGGACCGGGGGTCGCGCAGCGGGCGCACTCGGTCAGGGCCGGCGCCCATCCGGCGGTGCCCATGGCGCGCAGGAGGTAGGCGTCCAGCAGCAACTCGCGGGGGCGGCGCCCGTCCGCGACCGCCCGCAGAGCGCTTACCGTGAGCCGGTGCAGCACCGGCGCGGGCGCCCGCTCCTCGCCGGCCAGACGTTCGGCGGTTTCCAGCATCGCGCAGCCACAGGTGTAGCGGCCGTAGTCGTTGACGATGTCGGTGGCGAACGCATCGATCGAGACGACCTGGGTGACGATGTCGAGGTTGCGGCCCGGGTGCAGCTGCGCGTCGATGTGCGCGAACGGCTCCAACCGCGCGCCGAATTTGCTGCGGGTGCGCCGCACCCCCTTGGCCACCGCACGGACCAGCCCATGATCACGGGTCAGCAGGGTGACGATCCGGTCGGCTTCTCCGAGCTTGTGCTGACGCAGCACAACAGCCCGGTCTCGATACAGCCGCATCACAATAGTTTTGCACCCCGCCGCGACATCGCGGGTATCCGCGCCGATAGTCTCGTACCCCGTGGTCAGCGCTTCTGGGTCAGTTTCTGGGGTCGATTCCGGCTCCGACAACCGGCGATTGCCCACGTTAACCGACCTGCTCTACCAGCTCGCGACCAGGAAGGTCACGGCTGCCCAGCTGGTCCGCCGCTCCCTGCATGCCATCGATGTGAGCCAGTCCACATTGAACGCGTTCCGGGTGGTGCTCACCGAGTCGGCCCTGGCCGACGCGGCGGCGGCCGACCGGCGCCGTGCCGCCGGCGACACGGCACCGCTGCTGGGCATCCCGATCGCGGTGAAGGACGACGTCGACATTGCCGGTGTCCCCACCGCGTACGGCACCGACGGCTACGTCCGGCCCGCCACCGCAGACAGCGAGGTGGTGCGCCGCCTCAAGGCGGCCGGCGCGGTGATCGTCGGCAAGACCAACACCTGCGAGCTGGGACAGTGGCCGTTCACCAGCGGGCCGGGTTTCGGGCATACCCGCAACCCCTGGGCGCGCCGGCACACCCCGGGAGGGTCGTCGGGCGGGAGCGCGGCCGCGGTTGCCGCGGGCCTGGTGACCGCGGCGATCGGCTCCGACGGCGCCGGCAGTGTGCGCATCCCGGCGGCGTGGACGCATCTGGTGGGTATCAAGCCGCAACGCGGACGCATCTCCACCTGGCCGGAGCCCGAGTCGTTCAACGGCATCACGGTCAACGGTGTGCTGGCCCGTACGGTCGCCGACGCGGCGCTCGTCCTGGACGCGGCGTCCGGCAACGTCGAGGGCGACCTGCACAAGCCGCCCCCGCTCACGGCGTCCGACTACGTCGGCATCGCGCCCGGTCCGCTGCGGATCGCGTTGTCGACCGGCATCCCGTACACGTTCTTCCGGGCCAAGCTGCATCCCGAGATCCTGGCCGCCATCCAAAAAGTGGGCGAGCAACTGGAACTGCTCGGCCATACCGTGGTCAAGGGCAACCCGGACTACGGGGTGCGGCTGTCGTGGGATTTCCTGGCCCGATCGATGTCCGGGCTGTGGGACTGGGGAGAACGACTCGGCGAGAACGTCAACTGGGACCCCCGCACGCTGTCCAACATGCGCACCGGCCACATGCTCTCCCAGGCGACCCTGCGCACCGCGCGCCGCCACGAGGCCGCCGATCAGCGCCGGGTCGGATCGATTTTCAACATCGTCGACGTGGTGCTGGCGCCGACCACCGCGCAGCCACCGCCGCTGGCGCGGGCCTTCGACCGGTTGAGCGGCATCGCCACTGACCGGGCCGTCATCGCCGCCTGCCCGTACGCGTGGCCGTGGAACGTATTGGGCTGGCCGTCCATCAACGTTCCGGCAGGTTTCACCTCCGACGGACTGCCGATCGGCGTGCAGCTGATGGGCCCGGCCAACAGTGAGGGCATGCTGATCTCACTGGCCGCCGAACTGGAGGCGTTCAGCGGCTGGGCGTCGAAACAACCCAAGGTCTGGTGGAACACCGGCAACAGCACTCCCCCGCTGCACAGCGTGCCGGAGCCGCGCGCCTGAAACCGTCGACACCGCTTCGGGTTTGGCGATTGCCCCGTGGGGTAGTTGACCGCGATGGATGGATCGGCAGGCGACACCGGCGAACTCGACGCGGTTGCCCGCAGTCACTTCGGCTGGGCCGAGCTCACCGATCCTCAGCGCGCGGCGATGCGGGCGGTACTGCACGGTCGAGATCTGCTCGCCGTCATGCCGACCGGTTCCGGGAAGTCGGCTATCTACCAGATCCCTTCCCTGCTGACCGACGGTGTGACACTGGTGGTCTCGCCGCTGCTCGCATTGCAGAAGGATCAGATCGCCGCCATCGAGGAGAGCGGTGCGGGAACGGCGGTGGCCGTCAACTCCGCACTGCGCGCCGCCGAGCGCCGCCGAGCGTGGCAGGCCATCGAGAGCGGCAGTGCGGACTTCGTTTTCATCTCGCCCGAACAGTTGGCCAACGATGACGTGGTCGACAGATTGCGCCGGGCGCGGCTGTCGCTGTGTGTCGTCGACGAAGCGCACTGCGTGTCCGCGTGGGGCCACGACTTCCGCCCGGACTACCGGCGGCTCGCCGATGTCTTTCGTCAACTGGGACAATCGATTCCGGTTGCTGCCCTGACGGCGACAGCGTCGGTGGTGGTGCGACGGGACATCGTCGGGCGGCTGGGACTACGCGAACCCACCGTCGTCATCGCCGGTTTCGACCGGCCCAACCTGCGTCTGATCGTCGAACGGTACCTCGACGAGGAGAACAAGCGCTCCGCAGTGATCGACTGGGTCGCGGCGCTACCTGGCCCCGGCCTGCTGTACACCGCCACCCGCAGCGATTCCGAGTCCTATGCGGAAAGTCTGCGCGAGAAGGGCATTGCCGCGGCGTGCTACCACGCGGGCATGTCCGCGGCGCAGCGCGAGGAGGTACACGCCGGTTTTCGCGATGACACCTATGAGGTAGTGGTGGCGACGTCGGCGTTCGGGATGGGCATCGACAAACCCAACGTGCGGTTCGTCGCTCACGCGTCGACTCCGGACTCTCTGGACAGTTACTACCAGCAGATCGGCCGGGCCGGCAGGGACGGCGAGGACGCCCACGCTCTGCTGTTCTATCGGCCCGAAGACCTAGGCCTGGCGCGCTTTTTCACCGCCGGCCGACCGGACGAGCAGTTGCTCCGGGCGGTGTTCGGGGTGCTGGACCCGGTGCAGCCGACGAAACTGAAAGACCTGCGCAGCGCGTTGGCCGTGCCTGGCCGCCGACTGACGAGCGCGGTCAACATCCTTGAAGAGGCGGGCGCGGTGCGCTCCACGCGGAGCGGCTTCGTGCGGGCGACGGCATCGCCGGACGCGGTCATCGCCGCGGCCACGGAGGTGATGGAACTGCGTGAGCGCGTTGACCTCAGCCGGGTCGAGATGATGCGCGGCTACGCCGAAACCTATTCGTGTCGAAGGGTTTCCCTACTCTCCTATTTCGGCGAATACCTGGACGAGCCGTGTGGCAACTGCGACCGGTGCCTGGCGGCCGGGCAACCAGACGACGTCAGAACCGAACGGCCGGCGTACCACGTCGGGACCGCCGTGCGGCATTCCCAGTGGGGTCCGGGACTAGTCATCGGCGGCGACCGCGAACGTGTCACCGTCCTTTTCGACGAGTTCGGGTACCGGACTCTTTCGATGGCCGCGGTGCGCGAGAAAGGTCTGCTGGAGGTCGCAGGCGGCGGCGGCTGAGGGCGCGTCTGACACCCTCGGCGGCTCGCCGGTTCATGTCATTCACAAATCTTTCGTTTCTCCGGGTCAAACGTGTTGGAAGCGTGTAATTATGGGCAGCGCCCCGTGTTCCGGTGGTTGAAAATTCAACGGGTTGGAGGACAACGATGTCGTATCTGATCGCTGCACCGGATGTGTTGACGTTTGCGGCGGCAGAAGCTGCGGGCATCGGCTCATCGATCAGGGCGGCCAGCCTGTCGGCACTGGCTCCGACCAGCACGCTGGCAGCTGCTGCCGCGGACGAGGTATCAGAGGCGATCGCTTCGCTGTTCTCCGGCCACGCCCTGGACTACCAGGCGCTCAGTAAGCAGGTGGCAGCGTTCCACGAGGAGTTCGTGCTCGCGGTGAACGCGGCCAGCGGGGCGTATGCGGCCGCGGAGGTCATTAACGCCGGTCCGTTGCAGCCCGTCGTCGACGGGGTCCTTGACGTGATCAACTTGCCTACGAACCTCTTCCTGGGCCGCCCGCTGATCGGCGACGGCTACAACGGCACACCCGGCACCGGGCAGGACGGCGGGGCCGGCGGAATCCTCTGGGGCAACGGCGGCGCCGGCGGCTCGGCCGGGCTGATAGGCCAGACCGGTGGGCGTGGCGGCGACGCCGGGTTGATCGGGAACGGCGGAGTCGGCGGCACCGGCGGCCTCCGAACTGGGACCGGCGGCGCCGGCGGCACGGGCGGGTTGTTGTGGGGCAACGGCGGGGCCGGCGGCACGGGGGGCATTGGCGGGAGTATCAGCCCCGCCGGAACCGGTGGAATCGGCGGCTGGTCGTTGTCCTTGTTCGGCAACCCGGGTGCGCCCGGCAGCCCGGGCGCTTACTACAACAACCTGATGATGGTCACGCCCCAAGAGGCGTTTCAGCTGATGCAGAACACGCCGGACGAAAACTTCCTGTTGATCGGGACCGACGGCACGAACCTGAGCAGAGTCCTGGCCGACCCGCTAAACGTGAACTTCCGCGAACTGATGGGCGAAAGTGTCACCTCCGCGTCGACGATCGTCGGGCACACCAGCGTCTCCAACCCGTCTTGGACGACCATTCAGACCGGCGTCTGGAGCGAGACGGCCGGCGTCACCAACAACGTCTTCACCCCGTGGACGTACGACAACTGGCCGACCGTGTACAACCAACTCGAGGCAGCCTACGGCACCAAGGTCGACACCACCGTGATCGCCAACTGGCCCGTGATCACCGACATCGCCGGCGCCGGCGCGTTCCCCGCCGACAACATCACCTTCGTCGGGCACTCGGCGAACGACCCGCTCTGGTTCGCATCGAACAACGAGGTCGGCACGTTGAGCCAGACTGCGATATCGCTCGCCGACAAGACCAAGGGCAACTTCATCTTCTCGTACTTCGTCGGTGTTGATGAGGTGGGCCATGCGTACGGCGGCGCCTCTCCCGAGTACGCCGCGGCTCTTAGAAACATGGATGCCAACCTTGGTTCGCGGACCAACGGAACTGGCCTGATGGGCGCGGTGCAGGCCTGGGAGACCGCCAACAACGAGAAGTGGGACGTGCTGATGGTCACCGACCACGGCCACATCGACCCCAACCAGTTCAACCGCGGTCACGGCTTCCAATCACCCTATGAGACAGCGACATTCCTGATCTGGGATCAAGCCGGCGACATGAGGAACGGCTGGATCAACAACCCGTGGCAGATCGTCAGCACGACGCCGACGATCATGGACCAATTCATGATTCCGCAACTGCCCTACATGCAGGGCGCGCCCCTGACGTCCCCCGTCTTCGACCCCTTCTACGTCAATCCTGGCGCGAACCTGTTCAGTGTGGTCAGTGCCGATTTCGGCGCCCAGGGCTACCCAGACCCCATCACCAACTACAACCTGGACGCGCGCACCGTTGCCGCCACGATCCCCTACCTGGTATTCGACCCGATACAGAACATCGTCGACTCGGTGCCCAGCTTCCTGCAGGCACCGGTCTCATGGCTGGGCGCCGGCGTCTATCAGGCACTGAACATCCCCGCACAGGTCTTCGTCCGGCTCACCGGTGTGACCGGCAACCAGATCATCCCGCCGATACTGAACCCGTTCCTCGACTAGCAAGCCGCTGAGTCAGCCGCACCCCGCTGTTCCCGAAACGTGGTGCGGTAACTCAGTGGGGCGACGCCGGATACCCTGCGGAACTGTTCGCGGAAGTTGGCCGCCGAGGTGAATCCCACTCGGCGAGCGATGGTTTCGACGCCATCGTCGGTCGCTTCGAGTAGTTCCTGGGCGTGGCGGATCCGCACCCCGTTGACCCACTGCATGGGTGTTTGACCGGTCTCCCGCCTGAAGCTGCGGTTCAGCGTCCGCACACTGGTGGACGCATGACGCGCGATGTCGGCGAGCGTCAGAGACCGGTGCGCGTTGTTCTCGATCCAGGCCAGGACCGAGTCGAGTTCGGTGTTGGCTTCGCGCCGGTTACGGATGATGAACTGAGCCTGCCCACCGGTCCGGTGCAGCGGGGCGACCGCCAACCGCGCGGCGTCGGCAGCCACTGCCGAGCCGTAGTCGCGCGCGACCATGTGCAGGCACAGGTCCAGGCCCGCGGATGCGCCGGCCGAGGTGAGGATCTGGCCTTCGTCGACATACAGCGCATCGGCGTCGAGCCGGACGGCGGGGTGGGCAGCCGCGAATAATTCGGCCGCCATCCAGTGCGTGGTCGCCCGTCTGCCGTCCAGTACCCCGGAGGCAGCCAGCGTGAACGCGCCGCTGCAGATCGACGCGATCCGAATTCCCTTGCCATGGGCGGCCTTCAGGGCACTCACCACATCGGCGCGAACCGCGGCGCTGACGTCGTTGCGTCCCGGCACGATGATGGTGTCGGCGGTGGTGAGCTCGTCGAGCCCGAAATCGGTGGTGATCCCGATCGGCCCTGCGGGGACAACGCGTTGCGCACCGCACACCCGCACGCGGTAGCCAGGTCGGCCGTCCGCCAACCGGACTCGGCCGAACGTCTCTATCGCAATGGACAGGTCGAAAGCGATGACGTCCGGTTCAGCCAGGACGGCGACGGCATGCATGAATTGGCAATATACCGTCGTATCATGGCTTTCCGGCCACTGGTCCAAAACACCGATCCGGGCGAGCATTGCCGGGATGCATGCGCAAATAGTGCTCTACGACGGGTTCGACCCGCTGGATGTCATCGGTCCTTTCGAGGTGCTCGCCGCGGGCAGCCAGTTCGTCGGCGGTGAACTGGCGGTGTCACTGGTCTCGGCGCAGGGAGCCCGCAGCGTCACCAGCGGAACCCTCGGCCTGACCCTGACTGCCACCGATGCGATTGATCCGGACCGGGCGGGTTGCGTGCTGGTGCCCGGTGCCGCCGGTCCGATCGCCGGTGACCCCGATGACGGCGTCCAAACCATCCCGGTGTTGCTGGCACGGGCGGCGGGCACGGAGCTGAGCCCGTTGTTGGCCAAGGCCTTTCAAAATCCGGAGATCACGGTGGCAGCGGTCTGCGGGGGGTCGGTGATCATGGCGATGGCGGGCCTGATCGAGGGGCGCCACGCGGTGACCCATCACCTGGGCCTGGACTTACTGGACGCGGCCGGGGTCAACGCGGTGGCGGCCCGCGTGGTCGACGACGGCGACCTGGTCACCTCGGGCGGGGTGACGTCCGGCCTGGACCTGGCGCTGCATCTGCTGGAGCGGTGGTACGGCCCACGGATCGCGCATGCCGTCGAGGAGCTCTTCGAATACGAGCGGCGAGGCATCGTGTGGCGCAATGCCGGCCGGGAACCACAGGAGGTTTGAGTTGAGCATCGAAGGCGACTGGGACGTCACGATCAGGACCCCGATCGGCACTCTCGAAGTGCAGTACGTGTTCACCCAGGGGCCGTCAGGTCTCACCGGAAGCGCCACCTACAAGGAGGAAACCGTTGCGCTGCAGAATATTTCGAGCATGCTCGAGGACGGCGGCACGCGGTTGACCTGGCGGCAATCGGTGCGCAGGCCGATGCGGCTGAACCTGGATTTCGATGTGCTGCAAACCGGCGACGTGCTGCGCGGGCATTCCCGCGCCGGCCGGCTACCTCGATCGGCCGTGGCCGGCACGCGTCGGCTAGAACCCTAGGCGACCAAGCTGTTTGGGGTCGCGTTGCCAGTTCTTGGCGACCTTGACCCGCAGGTCCAGGTAGACCTTGGTCCCGAGCAGTTTCTCGATCTGGGTGCGCGCCGCGGTGCCCACTTCCCGCAGCCGGGCGCCGCCCTTGCCGATGACGATGCCCTTCTGGCTGTCCCGTTCCACGAACAGCACCGCGTGCACATCGATCAGGTCGTCACGGTCCTCCCGCGGGTTGACCTCCTCGATCACCACCGCCAATGAGTGCGGCAACTCGTCGCGCACGCCCTCGAGGGCGGCCTCGCGGATCAGCTCGGCCATCAGCACCTCTTCGGGCTCGTCGGTGAGCTCGCCGTCGGGGTAGTACGCCGGGCCGGGCGGCAACGCGGCCGCCAGGACATCGATCAGGACGTCGACCTGGTCTCCGGAAACCGCTGACACGGGCACGATTTCGGCAGCCTCGGGCACCAGTTCACTGACCGCGACCAGCTGTGCGGCCACCCGGTCCTTCGGCACCTTGTCGATCTTGGTGACGATGGCCACCAAGGTGGTTTTCGGCGCGAGGGCACGTACCTGTTCGACGATCCAGCGGTCTCCCGGGCCGATCGACTCGTCGGCGGGTATGCACAAGCCGATGACGTCGACCTCGGTGTAGGTGTCGCGGACCAGGTCGTTGAGCCGCTTACCCAGCAATGTGCGGGGCCGGTGCAGGCCGGGGGTGTCCACCAGGATGATCTGAAAGGCTTCGCGATGCACGATGCCGCGGATGGTGTGGCGCGTGGTCTGCGGGCGCATCGAGGTGATCGCCACCTTCGCGCCGACCAGCGCGTTGGTCAGGGTCGACTTGCCGGTGTTGGGCCGGCCTATCAAACACACGAATCCGGAACGGAACTCGCTCACGCCGCGGCCTTCGTCGAACGTGAACGTACGGAGGTTTCGGGCGCGTTTTGGCGCCGTGGGTGCACGTTCGGCGTCACTGGATGTCCTCCTCAGATTCCACCGGACTCAGCAGCACGGTGCCGATACGGACCCGCCCCCGGTGATCGCGGCCGCCTTCAGCCTGCAGGCGCAGACCGTGTGACACCACCTCGGCGCCGGGCAGTGGGACACGCCCGAGTTCCAGCGCCAACAGCCCACCCACCGTGTCGACATCGAGGTCGTCGTCGAATTCCACCCCGTACAACTCGCCCACGTCCTCGATCGGCAGCCGCGCCGAGACCCGGAAGCGCTTGTCCCCCAATTCTTCAACCGGGGCGGTCTCGGCCTGGTCGTATTCGTCCGCGATCTCGCCGACGATCTCTTCGAGCACATCCTCGATGCTCACCAGCCCGGCGATCGCGCCGTATTCGTCGACCAGCAGGGCCATGTGGTTGCGGTCGCGCTGCATCTCCCGCAGCAGCGCGTCCAGAGGCTTGGAGTCCGGCACGAAGACCGCCGGCCGCATCACCTGCGCCACGTTGCTTCCGCGGCCCCGGTCGGTCGAATAAAAGATGTGCCGCACAAGGTCTTTCAGGTAGACGACCCCGAGGATGTCATCGACGTTCTCTCCGATCACCGGGATCCGGGAATACCCGCTGCGCACGGCCAGGGCCATCGCCTGACTCGGTGACTTGTCGCCCTCGATCCAGACCATCTCGGTACGCGGCACCATCACCTCGCGCGCCGGGGTGTCGCCGAGCTCGAAGACGGACTCGATCATGCGGCGCTCATCGGCGGCCACCACACCCCGCTGCTGGGCCAGGTCGACGACTTCCCGCAGCTCGATCTCGGAGGCGAATGGGCCATTGCGGAAACCGCGGCCGGGGGTGAGCGCGTTACCCAACAGCACCAGCACCCGGCTGATCGGCATCAGCAACCACGAAACCGCTTGCAGCGGAAGGGCAGTCGCCAGCGAGATGGTGTAGGCATGCTGGCGCCCGAGGGTGCGCGGGCCAACACCGATCACCACGAAGCTGGTGACCACCATGATGGCGGCGGCCCAGAACAGACCCCAGCCCACGCTCAGGCGCTGCTGGAAATAGACCGCCAGCAGCGCGGTAGCCGTGATTTCGCAGACGATGCGCAGCAGCACCACCAGGTTGATGTATCGCGGGCGGTCTGCCATCACCTTGAGCAACGAACGGGCACCCGGCCGCTCGTCGCGGACCAGTTCTTGCACCCGGGCCAGCGACACCGTGCTGAAGGCGGCGTCCAGCGCGGCGAACAATCCGCCCAGACCGATCAGCACGATCACGCCGAGCAGCTGATAAAAGCCGGTCACGGCTGGTCGAAAAACCTTGACTTGTCCAGCAGCCGGCGGTCCCGTTCGTGCTGCCGGTCGTTCTGATAAGCCTCGACCTGCTCAGCGACCCATTCTTCGAGCAGCCGGTCCTGCAGAGCGAACATCTCCCGCTCTTCGTCGGGCTCGCCGTGGTCGTAGCCGAGCAGATGCAGCACGCCGTGGATGGTGAGCAGCGCCAGTTCGTGTCCGAGGCTGTGCCCCGCCGCCGCGGCCTGCCCGGCGGCGAACTCCGGGCACAGCACGATGTCGCCCAGCATGGCCGGACCCGGCTCCGGCGCGTCGGGACGGCCACCCGGCTCGAGCTCATCCATGGGGAAGCTCATCACGTCCGTCGGCCCGGGCAGGTCCATCCAGCGCATGTGCAGATCCGCCATTGCCGCGGTGTCCAGCAGCACCATCGACAGTTCGGCGGCCGGGTTGACGTCCATCCGGTTGATGACGAATTTCGCGACGCTGACCAGTTCGGTTTCGGAGACGTCGATGCCCGACTCGTTGGATACCTCGATGCTCATAAGGCGCTCACGCACTCAATCATCGACGATTGCGACTGCCGGATGCCCGCCGAGCCGCCCGGTTCAGGCCCGAGCCGGGCTCCTCGTAGCGGGCGTAGGCGTCGACGATCTCCGACACCAGTCGGTGGCGGACGACGTCCTGGCTGGTCAGCTCGGCGATCTCGATGTCCTCGATGTCTTCGAGAATGTCGACGGCCGCCCGCAGACCCGACTGTGCGCCGCCGGGCAGATCGATCTGTGTGACATCCCCGGTGATCACCATCTTGGAGCCGAACCCCAACCGGGTCAGGAACATCTTCATCTGCTCGGCCGTGGTGTTCTGCGCCTCGTCGAGCACGATGAACGCGTCGTTCAGCGAGCGGCCGCGCATGTACGCCAGCGGCGCCACCTCGATGACCCCGGCCGACATCAGCTTCGGGATCAACTCGGGGTCCATCATGTCGTAGAGCGCGTCGTACAGCGGCCGCAGATACGGGTCGATCTTCTCGCTCAGCGTGCCCGGGAGAAAGCCAAGGCGCTCACCGGCTTCCACCGCGGGGCGGGTCAGGATGATCCGGGTGACCTGCTTGGTCTGCAGCGCGTGCACGGCCTTGGCCATGGCCAGATACGTCTTGCCGGTACCGGCCGGCCCGATGCCGAACACGATGGTGTTGGCGTCGATCGCGTCGACATACCGCTTCTGGTTGAGCGTCTTGGGCCGGATCGTCTTGCCGCGGCGGGACAGGATGTCGAGCGTCAGCACTTCGGCCGGTGATTCGTTGCCGGTCCCGGTCAGCATCGCCACACTGTGCCGCACCACCTCCGGGGTCAGCGCCTGCCCTCTGGACACGATCGCCACGAGTTCGGAGACAACCCGTTCAGCCAGCGCGACATCGCCCGGCTCGCCGGACAGGCTGACCGCGTTGCCACGGACGTGCAGTTTGGCCTTGAGGGCGCGTTCCAGGGCGCGCAAGTTCTCGTCGGCCCTGCCGAGCAGGCCCACCACGAGGTCGGGCGGAACATCGATGCTGCTGCGAACTGAGGCGTCGGCCTGCCTGGCTACACCAGTTTCAGCGGCGCGGGTCTCGCGGGGCGTCACGTGGTTTCTGCTGCCTGCTTTCTGGCGTATGGGGCTTGGTTGAGACGACGGGCTCAGTCTACCGCCGTCGGGTGACCGCTTCCCAGGGATTTGATGCCCGCCAGCAAGATCGCTAAGCCGCGTTCGAAGTCGGCCGCCGCTGTCGATCTCTGGCTGACCTGCGCCAAGGCTGCGATGTGCGGGTGTTCGGTACCGGCCAGTCCGCCGATGCGCGCCGCAACCGCGGTCTGCTCACGCTCGCGGCCGTCCCCGGACAACGGGCCGGCCAGTTCGGCCTGAGCGCTGCCCATGACCAACCCGAGCACGGCCCGGAAGCTCGCCAGCAGGTCGTCGTCGGCGAGTCCCGCGCGCTTGAGCGCACCGATCAACCGGTCTGCTGCCACATAACTCGACGCCGAAACGGTGCGGCGGGTGAGTACCAGCGGCACGGCGTTGGGATGCCGTCGTACCGCCTCCCAGATCGCCAACGCGATCCCACGCACGTCGGCGCACCAATCTTCGGATGTCGCAGGGACTTTCACTTCGGCGATGACCGCTTCGGCGACGAGCTCCTCGAGTTCACCGCGGTCCCTGACGTAGTTGTAGAGCGTCATCGGGCCGGTGCCCAGGGCGGTTGCCAACGACCGCATGCTCAACCCACCCAAGCCGTCGCGGTCGACGATCCGCAAAGCGGCCGCGGCGATGTCCGAGACCGTGAAGCGTGCCCGCACGAGGACTCCCTTTCGATTGACACGTACATCGTACGTGGGATACAACACGTACATCGTACGTATTGGAGGCTCCGTCATGACTAACCCCACCGAATTTCTGTCGCACGGCACACGCTGCGCTGCGTGGCTCACCCGCCCGTCCGGCCCGGGCCCGCATCCGGCGGTCATCCTGGCTCACGGACTGGGGGCCAACCACACCATGGCGCTCTCTCGCTACGAGCGGCATTTCGCCGCGGCGGGGATAGCCACTTTGGCTTTCGACTACCGCAATCTCGGAGCCTCCGACGGCACCCCGCGGCAGCGGCTCAGCCTGCGCCGTCATCGCCAGGACATCGCGGCAGCGGTCGAATATGTCAGTGGCCTGCCCGAGGTCGACGCGGGCCGGATCGCGCTGTGGGGAACGAGCCTGGGGGCCATGCACGTCCTGCGGGTAGCGGCCGACCGACGCGACATCGCCGCGGTGGTGGTGCAGTGTCCCATCGTCGACGGTCCGGCGACGCTACGGCGACTCGGCCTCGCGGCGACGCTCCGGATCGGGCCTGCGATCGCGGCGGACATCATCCGGGCCGCGCTGGGACGTGGGCGCCGATACGTCCCGATCGTCGGGCCGCCGGGAAGTCTCGCCGCGGTCACCGTGGCCGGAGCTCAGGACGGCTGGGACTCGACGGTGGATCCCGGCGGCACGTTCGACAACCGCATCACCGCGTCCAGTGTCGTCGAGATCGTGGTCAGCACGGCCAAGCGCGCGGCCCGCAACATCACGGCGCCCCTGCTGGTGTGTGTCTCGCGACGGGAGAATCTGATGGATTCCCGTCATGCCGAGGAGGTGGCCCGCCGCGCCCGGCGTGGCACTGCGCGGCACTACGACGGTGACCATTTCCAGATCTACCATCCACCGCTGCTGAGCCAGTTGCTCGCCGACCAGACCGCATTCCTGCGGGAGCATCTCGATGTCGCGTGAAATGTCGGCGCGTGAATTGTTGTCCGCGAACGACCTTCGATTCCTCGACGTGGCCCGCAGCCTGCCCGACGCTGAGTGGGCACAACCCAGTCTGTGTACTGAGTGGAGCAATCACGAGGTGCTCGCCCACCTGGTGCTGGGATACCGAATGTCACTGCGGGAGTTGACCGTCGGGATAATCAGCCATCGCTGCTCGTTCGATCGGGCGAACACCGCGGCGGCCGTGGATCTGGCACGGCGGCACAGTCCGACCGAATTGGTCGACCGGTATGCGACGTTGATCCACCAACCCCGGGGCGTCGGCCGGGTGTTTCCGCGACCTCTGCTGTTGGGCGATCACGTGATTCACGAACTCGATATCATCCTCGCGCTGGGCCGGCGCCCGGGCATCGGACTCACGACGTTGGCCGCGGTGCTCAATACACAAGTGCGGGTGCCGAATCCGTTCGTGCCCGCGGCAGCCCGGGCGCGCGGCCTGAAACTTCAGGCCAGCGACACCGATTGGACCTACGGCGCGGGCGCGTCGACGGTCACAGGTACCGCCGCACATCTGGCGTCGGTGCTGGCTGGGCGTCCGTGGGCGCTGGACAAGCTGAGCGGCGACGGTGTCGACGAATTGCGCGAGCGGGTGTCAGCGGCCTAGTAGGGAGTTGGACGGCAGATCCTTGTCCAGCACCTTGTGCGCTTGAGCGACGCCGGCGACCGGCAGCGACGTCTCGTCCAGCAGGCCGATCTGCACCAGCAGCGAGGCTTGATCCCAATAGATCCGCTCGTATGCCACCCGGGGCCCTTCGAAGCCCATCACCACCACCAGCGGAAGCCGGACCGGACGACCGGTGGGCGCCACGCCGGGAAGAAAGGTCGGCATCGCGATGTCGTGCGTGAACGAGATGACCATCTCTTCGACCACCCGGTCGGCGCCGACGGTACGCGAGACCGGCGTGATGGCGGTGTCCTCGGGCCAGTGCCCGATGAAGTACCTGGCATAGAAGTCGGCCACCGCCGCGGCGCCGACCCCACCCATCATGGTGGGAACGTGGTTGACGAACGGATCGGCCGTCATGGTCGCCATGGTCGCGGCCACGTCCTTGGTGACGAACTCGCTAACCACGTGCTCATCGAAAACCAGGCTCAGATCGTGCGCGGCGTCACTCATGACCGTTCCTTCCGCCGTCGAGCGGTGGTGCGTCCCAGCGCGAGGTCAGCACGCCCAGGGCGCCCAGCGCCACCGCCGCGGCGGTCGAGGTGCGCAGCACGGTGGGGCCCAACCGCACCGTGACCGCGCCCGCGCCGGTCAGTGCGCTGACCTCCTCCGGTGCGATTCCGCCCTCGGGTCCGACCACGAGCATCACCGAATTGGCTTCTGTAAGAGCCACATCGGCGATCCGCGCGGTCGCCGATTCGTGCAGCGCCAGCACTACCCCGCCGGCGGCGACCTCGATGTGTACCCGCTCGGTCAGCGCCTTGGTGGACAGCACCCCCTCCACCGGAGGGATGTGTGCCCGACGGGACTGGCGCGCGGCCGAACGCGCCACCGCCCGCCACCGGCGCAGGCCCTTGTCGACACGCGCGCCTTCCCAATTGGCGACACAGCGCGCCGCCCGCCATGCCACGAATGCGTCGGCACCGGCCTCGGTGGCCAATTCGACGGCAAGCTCCGACCGTTCGGATTTGGGCAGCGCCTGCACCACGGTCACCGGGGGGGCGTTGTCCCCGAGAGTCCAGCGGGACTGCACCCGCGCCCGAAGTCCTTCGCGCCCGGCTTGTTCCACCACGCACCGGGCCAGCCCGCCGACACCGTCACCGAGCACCAACTCCTCGCCGGGACGAATCCGCCGGACGGTGGCCGCGTGGAAGCCTTCGTCGCCGTCCACCACGGCCAGGCCGCCGACGTCGGGCAGCGCATCGACGTAGAACAGCGTGGCTACCACGGGAGCCCCGACAGGTCAGCGGCCGGTGAAGGTCTCGCGCAGGCGGCTGAAGAGGCCGCCGTTGTTCGCGTGCGAGGAGCGGACCTCGGCCACGTCGCGGTTGCGGCGGTTCTTCAGTTCGCGCAGCAGTTCGGTGTCGTGGTGGTCCAGCCTGGTGGGAACCACCACCTCGACGTGCACGTGCAGGTCGCCGCGGGTGCTGGACCGCAGATGCGGCATCCCGCGGCCACGCAGTGTGATCACCGCGCCCGGCTGGGTTCCGGGGGGTATGACGATCTCGCTGGTTCCGTCCAGGATGGCGTCCAGGCTGACGCTGACGCCCAGTGCGGCGTCGACCATCGGCACCGACACCGTGCAGTGCAGGTCGTCGCCCTCCCGGGCGAAGATGTCGTGGGCCTGCTCGTGCACCTCGACATAGAGGTCGCCGGCCGGTCCACCGCCGGGGCCCACCTCACCCTGCGCGGCCAGCCGCACCCGCATGCCCTCGGCGACGCCGGCCGGGATCTTGACGGTGATGTCCCGGCGCGCACGCACCCGGCCGTCGCCCATGCACTGGTAGCAGGGATCGGGAATAACCACACCCACACCGCGACAGGTCGGGCACGGGCGCGAGGTCAGCATCTGCCCCAGCAGCGAGCGCTGGACGGTCTGCACCTCGCCGCGGCCCGCGCAGGTGTCGCAGGGCACCGGCGCGGAATCGCCGTTGGTGCCTTTGCCCTGGCACCGGTCGCACAGCACCGCGGTGTCGACGGTGACCTGCTTGGTGACCCCGGTTGCGCACTCCTCGAGATCCAGCCGCATCCGCAGCAGCGAGTCCGAACCCGGCCGTACCCGGCCGATCGGACCTCGGCCCGCGCCGCCGCCGAAGCCCCCGCCGCCGCCGAAGAACGCCTCGAAGACGTCACCCAGGCCGCCGAAGCCGCCGAACCCGCCGCCGCCGGCGGCAGCGTTCTCCAGCGGATCGCCGCCCAGGTCGACGATGCGGCGCTTCTCCGGATCGCTCAGCACCTCGTAGGCGACGCTGATGTCCTTGAATCGCGCCTGCGCTTCCTCGTCGGGATTGACGTCGGGGTGCAGTTCGCGCGCCAGCTTGCGGTAGGCGCGCTTGATCTCCGCGTCGTTGGCGCCTTTGCTGACGCCGAGTAGCCCGTAGTAATCGCGTGCCACGATTCGCCTTTCTAGGCTGTTAGTGGCCGCCCCTCAGGCGGCCATCCAAAAATTCTGCAGCGGGTGCGCGCTCATCGAGCACCCAGAACTTCGCCGATATACATAGCAACCGCGGCAACACTGGCCATAGTTCCCGGATAGTCCATGCGGGTGGGTCCCAACACACCCATGCCGCCGTAGACCGTGTCGTTGGTGCCGTAGGCGGTGGACACCATCGAGGTGCCGGCCATCTGCTCGGCCTCCGTCTCGTGGCCGATGCGCACCGTGACCTTGCCCGCCTCCTGCTGGGCCGCCAGTAGCCGCAGCACCACGACCTGTTCCTCCAGCGCCTCCAGGATGGAGCGCAGCGAGCCCCCGAAATCGGCGGCATTACGGGTCAGGTTCGCGGTGCCGCCCAACAGCAGGCGTTCTTCAGTGTGTTCGACCAGCGATTCGAGCAACACCGTCGCGGAACGCCCGACGGCATCTCCGAGTCCGTCCCCGCCGTGCAGCCGTCCGGCGAGATCGGCCACCGCGACCGAGGCCGCTGCGAGCCGCTTGCCGACCAACGCCTGGCCGAGCATCTCCCGCAGTTGGGAGAGCTGGTGGTCGTCGATGACGTCGCCGAGTTCGACGATGCGCTGGTCCACCCGGCCGGAGTCGGTGATCACCACCATCAGCAGCCGGGCCGGGGTCAGCGCGATCACTTCCAGGTGGCGGACGGTCGAGGTGGACAGCGTCGGGTACTGCACCACAGCCACCTGGCGGGTCAACTGCGCCAGTAGCCGTACGGCGCGACGCAGCACGTCATCGAGGTCGACGCCGGACTCGAGGAAGCCCTGGATCGCGCGCCGTTCCGCGGACGAGAGCGGTTTGACGTCGTCGAGGCGGTCGACGAACTCGCGGTAGCCCTTCTCGGTGGGGACCCGCCCGGAGCTGGTGTGCGGCTGGGTGATGTAGCCCTCGGCCTCGAGCACCGCCATGTCGTTGCGGATGGTCGCGCTGGAAACGCCCAGATTGTGGCGTTCTACCAGCGACTTGGAACCGATGGGTTCATGGGTGGAGACGAAGTCGGCGACGATGGCGTGCAACACCTGAAAGCGACGCTCGTCAGCGCTACCCATTGCCTATCACCCCCATCTGCAGATACCGGCCGCGTCCATTTTACGGTCTCGACGGGATCTGACCTGCCAACGGCTGATCCGAGGCTTACCGCCCGCCGGTCGGGCGCGGCAGATAGCCTTTGGCGAAACTCAGGCGAAAGCGACTGTCGATGATTTTCAAGGGCGTACGCGACGGCAAGCCGTATCCCGAACACGGATTGTCCTACAAGGATTGGTCTCAGATACCACCGCAGCAGATCCGCCTCGACGAACTGGTCACCACCACGACGGTGCTGGCGCTGGACCGCCTGCTGTCGGAGGATTCCACCTTCTACGGTGACCTTTTCCCGCACGCGGTGAAATGGCGCGGCATCATCTACCTCGAGGACGGACTGCACCGCGCCGTGCGGGCGGCCCTGCGTAACCGGGTCGTGCTGCATGCCCGGGTCTACGACATGGACATGGGGGCGCCGAACTAGGCCGAGCAGACGCAAAATCGCCCTTTTCGAGCTCGAAAAGGGCGATTTTGCGTCTGGCCGCGGGTCAGCGTGAGGCGGCCTGCAACAGCTCCATCGCGGAACTGCGCGACAGCACCCAGCTGCCCTGGTTGACGAACGTGACGTTCTGGGTCACCGGGGGCGAGAGCTTGGGACCGGAGACCGCTACGTCCGCGGTGGCCGAGTTGGCCGCGGCCGGCTGGATGTTCGCCACGCTGAACGACAACGGCAGATCGCCGTTCTTGGCGGCCTTCTTCAGCTGGTGGTCGGCGATGTGCGCCTCGGTGCCGCCGATTCCGCCCTCGACCAGATCACTCTTGTTGGCGAACGGCACGTTCGGGTCGGCGAGGCTGGTGAGGATGCCGGTCAGCTGCGCGGAGGTGGGCAGGCCGGCCGGCGCCGGGTCCTGCGGGAGCGGCGCACCGAAGACGACGGGCTGCACCTGGTAGGCGACCGGGCTGGCGAACGCCGTCGCTCCGGCGGCTGCGGCGCCGATTGCGGCGACGGCCGCGGCACCGATGGCCAGTGACTTGATGGTCATGGGATCCCCCTCGTATTCACGCAGAACGTTCCGGACATCGGTGTGCCGCACCGCCCGCGTGTGTTGTGTTTGTGCATCTTGTGACTGATGTTTCGTTTGGTAGCGTGTCTATGTTACGTCCACGCTCCCGCGGACCCGATTGCGGCGGCTGTGATGCAGCTGTGCGGGAGCTATGAATCCGGGGGCCGAATGTTCGCCAGCAGATACCCGGAGGAAACGAGATTCGCGTTTCGCCCCGGCGTCACCTGCATGACCACCGGCGCCGGAGCAGTGCTGCTGAAGCCCCCGCACAGTGAAAAGCTGGCCCGGTTGAGCGCCCAGCAGTTGACGGCGCTGAAGGCCCTGAACCTCGGACCGGCGACTGCGACGGAACTGGCGGGGGCCGGTGCCCAGCGTCGTGAGATCGACGCGCTGATCGACCACCTGGCCGCGCGCGGCTATCTCGCCGTCACGGCCTGCGCCGGCGGGACGGATCTGTACTCGCTGATTCCGTTCGGCCAGCCGCCGCCGCGACCCGAACCGCTGCCCGACGGGTCCACAGTGATGTCGAAATTTACTGTGCTGCATAATGATTCAACTGGCCTGGTTCTCGAGAATCCACTGGGCTGGTGTGATGTGCGCATTCACCAGCCGCGATTGCTCGCATTGCTGGGCGGCCGCGCCCCGGACTGCCCCGATCTGCCGCCGACCGTCGCCGCACAGTTCATCGACGACCTGCGCTGGGCCGGGGCGCTGGTAGGTCCGGACGACGAGACGTCGTTCGAGGCGCAGAGCTGGGCCGCACCCGACCTTTGGTTTCATCGGCGCAGCACCCTCGGCCAGCGCACCGTCACATGGGACGACTTCGGTCCGACCAAATGGGCCAAGGGCCGGTTCCCGCAACCACCGGGGCGACGGACGCCCTACCCCGGTGAACCGATCGCACTGCCGATCCCCGACCTGGATGCCCGACGGACTCAGGACCCGTCCCTGGCGGCCGTTGTTGAAGACCGGGTCACCACAAGGGCATTCGACGACGAGCGGCCCATCAACGCCGGGCAGCTCGGCGAATTGCTCTACCGCAGCGCGCGGACGCGTAGCACCCAGGCCGTGGACGCGGGCGAGGAACTGCTGTCCCGGCCCTATCCCGCCGGCGGGGGCCTCTACGAACTGGAGATCTACCCCGTGGTGCGCAGCGTCGCCGGCCTGGAACCCGGCGTCTACCACTACGACTCGTTCGAACACGCACTTCGCCCGGTCGCCACCGCTGATGCGCCCGCCACCTCCCAACTCATCAGGCCGGCCGCGGCGACCCTGTCCGGCGGCGCCGAGCCGCAGGTCCTGCTCGTCATCGCGGCCCGCGGCGGCCGGGTGATGTGGACCTACGAGCAGATCGCCTACGCCACCATCCTCAAGAATGTCGGCGTCCTGATGCAGACGATCTACCTGGCGGCCACCGCCATGGGTCTCGGCGTTTGCGCGCAAGGGTTTTCGGACACCGCGGCATTCACCGCGGCTACCGGAGTCGACGAGCGCCAGGAGTGCAGCGTCGGCAGCATCATCGTCGGCTCGCGCATTCCCTAGCCCTGCGCCATTACTTCCTCATCGGTCAGCGCCGCGACGTCGAGGTAGTGACGTGCGATAGCGGCCAGTCGTTGCGGTGTGCCCCGGGCCGCCTCGCGGTTGTCCAGCCGGGCGGCCAGGCCGGCGACCGTGCGGGTGGCGAAGATGTCGGTGACCACCGCATGATCGACGTCCAGCCATTCACGGACCAGCCCGATGACGGCGGTGGCCAGCACCGAATCACCCCCAAGGGCAAAGAAATCATCATGGACGCCAACAGATTTCGGACTGTCCAGGCCCAGGACGTCGGCCACGATCTCGGCCAGCGCGGCCTCCAGATCGGTGCGTGGTGCGGTGTCGTGGTCTGCGGGTTGCGGTTGCAGAAGCGCGACGACGGCACGACGGTCGAGTTTGCCGTTGGGTGTCAAGGGGATTCGTTCGAGGACTTCGATGCGGGCCGGAATCATGTAACTCGGCAGCAGGTCGGCGAGGGCCACGGAGAGGGCCGCGGTGAGGTCCCCGCTGAGCTCACCCGCCGGGTCGCCCGCGATGGCCGCGACCAGCACCGGTGCGTTGGCGCCGACGACGGCCGCCACGGCCTGATGCACACCGGGCAGGCTACGAAGTGCGTTCTCGACCTCGCCGAGTTCGACGCGGTAGCCGCGGATCTGCACCTGATGGTCTGCGCGGCCGAGGAATTCGACGGTGCCGTCGGGCCAGTAACGGGCGGTGTCACCCGTCTTGTACCAGCGGATGCCGTCGTGCTCAACGAAGCGTTCCGCGGTGCGCCGGGGATCGTGGCGGTAGCCCGCCGCGACATTCGCACCGCCCACCCAGAGTTCACCCGGGACCCAGTCCAAGCAGTCGCGACCGGACGGTGACACCACTCGACACCGGACATTGCGCAACGGAATGCCGAACGGCACGGTCACCCAGTGCGCCGGAGGTTCACCCACCACCTCGCAAACTGTGCTGTGGATAGCCGTCTCCGTCGCTCCGCCAAGGCCGGCGAACCGGCAGCCGGGTGCCACCTCCTGCAATCTTCGGGCCAACTCCGCTCCTACCCAGTCGCCCCCGAGCAGCACCGCCCGCAACGAATCGCCGAGACCGTGCGCGCCGGACGCCAGGATCATGTCCAGGATGCCCGGAACACAGTTGAGAATCGAAACCTTATGCCGGCGAATCACTTCCGCCCAGGTATCGGCGGCATCCGGGTGCCCGGAATCGACGACGACGATTGCACCGCCGACGGAGAACATGCCGAAGATGTCGTACACCGACAGGTCGAATTCGAGGGCGGAGACTCCGAGGGTCCGATCGGTGTCGCCGACTTCGAACCACTCGTTGACGGCGTCGATGGTGTTCATCGCCGCGCTGTGCGGAACTTCCACCCCCTTGGGCAACCCGGTCGATCCGGATGTGAAAAGGACATAAGCGATCGACCGGGCGTCCGGAAAAACGGCTTCGCGCAACGGTTCCCGATGGTTCCGCGCGACATCGATGCTGACACACCGGATGCCCGAGCCGAATTCGGCACCCTCGACGGTCAGCGCCGCGACGATGTCGGCGGTCTGCAGGATCTTGGCGCGGCGCTCAGCCGGTTGCTCGTAGCCGATCGGCACATACGTCGCACCGGCGGCGAGCACACCGAGTACGGCCGGGATCTGGTCACGCCCTTTGGGTAACTGGACTGCGACGGCGTCGCCCGGCCGTACCCCGCACGCGCGCAAGGCGCCGGCCACCGCGAGCGAGCTCTCCGACAGCTCCCGATAGCTCCAGGCGCCAGCCTCCTCGCCGAGTCCCCAGAGCACGGCGGGATCATCGGGATGGGTATCGGCGTGCTCGAAAAAGCCCTGGTGCAAACACCGTCCGGTCACCGGGCCGTCGGTGGCGTTGACGGCCGCCCGCACCTTCGCCTGGGCGCGGGGCAGCCGCACCGCGGCTTCGGCGTCCCAGCCCGCCGCACCGTCGGTCAGCCGCGCGACCGCCTCGGTGAACCTGGCGAACATGGCGTCCACCATGCCGGCCGGAAATGCGGATTCCCGGACATCCCAGTTGATCAGCAACCCGCCGCGCAGTTCGGTGATCTGGACATCCAACAGCACCTGCGGCCCCTGCGAGATAATCCACACCGGTTCACCGAATGTCTCGATGACGGCGTCGGCGAACAGTTCGCCGAGATCGAGCGCACTGGTGAAAACGACCGGAGCCAGCACCGGTTCGCCCCGCTGCCGACCCAGATCGCGCAGCACCTCCAAACCGGAATAGGCGGAGTGCGCGCCGCTTTCGTACATGCTGCGCTGCACGGCCCGGGCCCGGTCGGCCAGCGACATGTTCTCACCGACGTCGACCTCGAGCATGATCGACGACGTGAAATCCCCGATCACCCGGTCGATGTCGGGGTGCACCGATTCCCGGTGAAACAACGGCACGTTGAGCAGGAACCGGTCCTGCGCGGACCATCCGCCGATGGTGTCGGCAAAGACCGCGGCCAGCGCGACGGCCGGGGTCACGCCACGAGCGTGGGCGCCGGAGACCAGTCTGCTCTTGGCGTCCGGCGTCAGCCAGTGGTCGTATCGGACGGTCCGCCGGGCCGACCCCCGGGTGCCCGCCGGTGCGGCGGGAAGTTCGGGTGCTCCGGGCATCTCCGGCAGGCGTCGCTGCCACCACTGGCGATCCCGCTCCCGCAACTCATCACGGTCGTGACGCTGCTGGTCCTCGACGCGGTATCTCTGGTAGCTGTAGCCCGGGGGCTGCGGTGTGGCCCCGCGGTACAGGCCGGCCAGTTCGGAGATCAGCACGCGGTAGCTCATCGCGTCGCCGGCCAGCATGTCGACGTCCAAATGCAACCGGCTGCGGTCCTCGTCGTAGCGGGTCAGCGTGACGTCGATGACCTGGCCCTCTTCAATTGCAAGGCGCTGATGCGTTTTCCGGTCCCGCAGCGCGGTCAGCGCAGTCTCGGCGGCGGACACGCCCCGGCCCCGCAGATCCACGACGCTGAACACCGGGCGTCCCGGCCGGGGCATCGTCTGCTGGGTTCCGTCCGGCAGGAACCGCGTTCGGAGCATGGGATGAGCGGCGACGAGATCGGTCACCGCGCGCTCCAGCCGCACCGGGTCGATTGCGCCGCCGTCGAATTCGACGTACAGATGGGCCGCCACCCCGCCCAGTTCCTGCTCGTCGGATCGGCCGATCCAGTAGGCGTGCTGCATCGGAGCCAACGGGAACGGCGCGTCTTCGACGATCGCCGGTTCAGTCTGGGGCGCCGGGGCCGCCGTGCCCGACGGTCGTCCGCCGAGCAGGGCGTGCCACGAGTCGACGGTGGGGTTGGCCGCCAACTCGGCAAAGGTGATGGCGGCGCCGCGTTTACGCCAGCCGCCGGCCATCGCCATCATGCGGATCGAGTTCAGTCCCAATTGGATGAGATCGTCATGGTCTGCGACGTCTTCGGCAGGGCAGCCGAGTTGGGCCGCGATCGTGGCCTTGATCTCGTCCCTGCTGATCTGTTCCTCGCCGAGCACGTGTGATGACCCTTCCCTTGTCAGGCGGTGGCTGCCAGCCCGGCGGCCAGCGCGGCCAGGGTGCGCTGCCACAGCTGTGTCAGGTGATCGATTTCGGCCGGCGTGAACAGCGCCTCGCTCCACAGCACGGTGTTGACGAGTTGCTGGCCGGCCGGGGTGCCGCGGACCAACAGACTCATGTTGAGTGCGAAACGCAGCGGCAGATCCGGCTCGGGATCAACTGGCAACGCATCGATTTCCTGTCCGTCGATCAGCGTCCACGGTTCCTCGGTCACCATCCCGAGGTCCAGCCGGCCGAGGTAGTTGAAGAGCAGCTGCGGCTCGGCCGCCTGCTGCAATTCCGGGACGCGGGCGACGTATCGGAGTAACCCGTAATCCAGGCCGTCGCAGGGAACAGCTCCCAGCTGCGAGGTCACCGAATCCAGTAACGCCCGGGCCACTTCGGGCGCCGCCTCCAGGCGCTCGACGTCCACGGCGGTCGCCCCCACCCCGAGCCGAACGGGGAATGCTGCCGTGAACCAGCCGACGGTGTTCGTGGTGTCGGTGTCCATCAGGGCATCGGCGCGACCGTGGCTGTCCAGGGCGATCAGGGCTCCCCCGGACGGATCCTGCGACCGCAGCCGGCGCCAGCTCGCCAGCATGACCGTCACCGCGCACAACAGGATTTCGCGCATCCGGTCATCGCGGTTGAGGGTGCCCACCAGACGCTCAGTGACGTCGACCGGCGTCACCAGGTTGCTGACCCGCAGCATGGACCAGGTGTCCCGGGTCGGGTCCGGGTGGCGCGTACCCAGCGCGGGATCGGCCTCGCGCAGCTGCGCACCCCAATACTCGCGCTGCGCGATGACTTCGGGAGCCACCGCCCTGTCCCACATCAACTCCGACCATCGGCGGTAGGACGTGAACTCCGGCAACGCCTTCGGCGCGGCGCCCGCGCGCAGCGATCGCCACCCCTCCGCGATGTCGCTGAGCAGGATGTGCCAGGACACCACGTCCACCACCAGGTGGTGGATGGTCAACAGCAGCATCTGGCGCTCCGCAGCGCCGTCGAACCACACCGCGCGAATCATCGCGCCCGCGCGCGGGTCGATCTCCTCTATCGCCCGGCGCGCCGAAGTTCGCACCAGCGAAGCTAGTTCGGTATCGGTCGAGACGTCGACCCGCGAGAGCAGTTTGGCAGCGGTCACGACGCCGGGTTCCCGGGTGACCAGACGAGCACCGTCGGGTTTATCGGTGAGGATCGATCGCAGGGACTCGTGCCCGTCGAGCACGAGCTGCAGCAGCTGCTCTATGGTCACGCGGTCGATGCCGGCGGGCAACCGCAGCAGGACCGTATTGGTGAAGCGCCGGAAGTTGCCGTGCTCGTTGACCCAGGACACGATCGGCAGCGGCGGCACCTCACCGTATTCGGCACCGGTGACCGCCGGTTCGGCCAACTCAGCCATGTCGACCGCGGCGGCGAGCTCACGAATCGTCGGCGCGGTGAACAACATTCGCGGGCTCAGCGCCAGCCCGCGTCGCCTGGCCTTGTGCACCAGGCCGATCGCCACGATGCTGTCCAGCCCGAGCGTGAAGAAGTCGTCGTCCAGGTGGGGTGCCACACCGTTGAACTGTTCGGCGAACAGCTCGCTCAGCACTCGTTCGCTGTCGGTGGACGGCGTTACCGGTCCCCGGCTGCCAGTGGCGAGTTCGTCACGGGCCAACCGGTCGAGCGCGTGATTATCCAGCTTGCCGTTGGCATTGACCGGCAGCCCGGGTAGCGCCACGATGCGCGCCGGGACCATGTACGCGGGCAGTCGTTCCACGAGAGCGGCACGCAGCGCATGCGCCCCAGCCTGCGTATCATCCTGCCAGACAACGAAACTCACCAACGTCGCGCCCCCAGCACGCCGCACCACCGACACGGCCGCGTCGTGGACGCCAGGCTGGGATCGAAGTGCGCCCTCGATTTCGCCGATCTCGACCCGGTAGCCGCGGATCTTGACCTGACCGTCGCCGCGCCCGAGGTAGGCCAGACCACCGTGCGGCAGGCGACGCACCAGGTCGCCGGTGCGGTACATACGTTGTCCGGGCCGGAACGGATCGGCCACGAAGCGGGCGGCGGTCATCGCCGGCTGACCGATGTAACCCCGAGTCAACTGGTTGCCGGACAGGTAGAGCTCGCCCACGACTCCGTGCGGAACGCTGCGCAACGCCGAATCCAGGACGTAGCCGAGGGTTCCGGCGTTGACCGTGCCGATGGTCGGTGCCGGGTACTCCCGCACGGCGGCCACCACCGCCTCCACGGTCGCTTCGGTGGGCCCGTAGCAGTTGTACACGGCACCTGCCGGCAGCGAGCACAACTGCTGCCACAGCACACTATTGATCGCTTCACCGCCCAGTGCCAGCACCGCGAGGTGGTGATCCGGCAGTCCGGCGGCCCGCAACTGGACGAGCATCGAGGGCGTGGTGTCGATCATGTCGATCTGGTGATCGGCCATCCCTTTCAATAACTGGTCCGCGTCGCGCATCTCCTCCGCGTCGAACAGATGGATCCCGTGTCCGTCGAGCAGCCCGACCATAGGCTGCCACGACGCGTCGAAACTCATGGACCAGGCGTGTGCGATGCGCATCGGGCGGCCCAGGCGCCGTCCCGCGGGCCGGTAGACGCGGTCGCGGTGGTCGGCGAAGTAGCTGACCAACGCGCCGTGGGTGCCGATCACGCCTTTCGGCTCACCGGTGGACCCGGACGTGAAGATGACGTAGGCGCTGTGCCCGGGATGGCGGGGCACGACGGGAGCGACAGCGTCACGACGCGAAATGCGCTCAGCCACCACCGGGTCGTCGAGCATCAGGGCGGGGACCCGGCCCTCGATGAGTGCCGAACCGGCTTCGTCGGTGATCGCCAACGCCGGATCCGACTGGCGCAGCATGGATTCGATACGGGCGACCGGCAGGGTGACGTCCACCGGCAGATAGGCGGCACCGGCGCCCAGCACGCCGAGAACCGCCACGATGGATCGCGCCGAACGGGACAACACCAGTGCGACAACGGTTTCCGGACCGATCCCCCGCTCGCTGAGCTCTCCGGCCAGCCGCGCCGCCTCGGCATGCAGTTCGGCGTAGGTCCAGCGGCCGCCGTCGCCGGCGGTCAGGGCGACGGCCCCGGGCGTGGTGCGCGTTTGTCGTTCGAACAACTCCCACACCGTGGCGTCGACCGCCGGCACTGCCCGGGTGCGGCGGTCACACTCGGCGCGCTCGGCCGCGGTCAGCACGTCCAGCGCCTCGGGCGTTCGGTCGCCGATGCCGGGCAGTTGGCGCAGCACCGCGACCAGGCGCTCGCAGAGCTGTGCGCCCGAAAGGTGCGGCAGCGCTTCCCTGATCGCCTCGACCACCACGATCAGTCGATCGTCGATCAGGTGCGAGACCACGGTCAGCGGGTAGTGGGTCAGGCTCTCGCCGGTCACCGGAAAGAACCGGGCGCCGTCGGCCGTGGTCACCGGGTGGACGGCGTCTTGCAGCGGGGCGTTCTCGAACACGAACAGGGTGTCGAACAGGGCGCCGGAACCGTGCGCGCGCTGCAGTTCCGAAAGACTCAGGTAGCCGATGCCGCGCATCGCCGACGAATCACGTTGCAGCCGCGCGCATTGTTCCACCACCGGCACCGTGCCGTGCACCGTGTGCACCACCGGAACGGTGTTGATGAACATTCCGACCATCGTCTCGACGCCGGGCAGTTGCTCGGGGCGACCGGAGACCACCGTGCCGAAGACGACGTCCCGGCGGTCGGTGAGCCGGCTGAGCACGAGCGCCCAGGCGAACATCACGGCGGTGTTCAGCGTCAGGCCGTTGCGCCCTGCCCAGTCCCGCAGCCGGCCCGTGTCACCGGCCGACAGCAGCAGATCCGATTTCTCCGGCACCCCTGGCGCGGCGGTGCTTTCGGCCAGCATCAGCGGTGCGGAGACACCCCGCAGATACTTCGTCCACTCGGCCGTTGCCGCCGCCCGGTCCTGCGTTGCGAGCCAGGCGATGTAGTCGCGGTACGGGCGGGGGGCGGGCAGGCCGTCGGCGCTGCCCCCCGCTTGGTAGACCGCGAGCATCTCGGTGAAGAACACGCCGAGCCCCCAACCGTCCACCAGAATGTGGTGGGCGGTGACGATCATCCGGCGCCGGGTCTCGCCGGGCACCGTGAGCAGCACCACGCGCAGCGCGGGACCGCGACTCAACTCGAATGGGCGGTGCCGCTCCGAACGGGCTATCGCGTCGAATTCTGCTGGTGTGGCGGTCCTTTCAGACCAGGGCAGCTCCGCGTGCGCGGGCACGATCTGCACCGGCCTGGGCACGTCTCGATCCCAGAACGCCGCACGCAGGTTCGGGTGGCGCACCAGCATGGCCGCGGCGCTGCCTCGCAACAATTCGACGTCGACCGGGCCGTCGATGTCGACGACGATCTGCATCGTGTAGATGTCGAGGCTGTCCTGCGCAAGGCGGGACAACGCGAACAGCCCTTCCTGTAAAGGACTGAGCGCCAGTACATCCTCGATCTGCGGCGGGGCGGAAGTCACGGGCGCCCGCTACTGCTGCTGCCACGAGGCGTTGAGCGCGGCCAGGGCGTCGGCATCCAGTCCCGACGCACTCATCGGCGCGCTCTGGACGTCCCGCTCCCCGGTATCCGCCTGCGCCGCAGCCACGTTGGCGGCCGCGTCCACCGCGCCGGCCACCTCGGCGAGGGTCATGTGCTCGAAGAGCATCGCCGGAGCCAGCGCGAGGCCCGCCGCATTGGCACGCGCCGACATCTGCACGGCGATGACGCTGTCGCCGCCGAGTGCGAAGAAGTTGTCTTCGCGGTCCACGCCGGAGATCTCCAACAACTCCTCCAACAGGGCGATCAAAGCTTGTTCGGTCTCGGCGGAGCCGACGGCCTTCGCGGCTTGCGTTTCCAGCTGGGCGGGCGCCGCCAGCAGGGCCGCCATGACGTCGTCCGGCAACAGCTCCAGCTCCGAAACCGGCCGGTCCGGGGCCGTCACGAAGGCGTCGAGCACTGCACCGAATGCGTCGGCCAGATGCCGAACCGTCTGCGGTTCATACAGATCGGCACTGGCGAGGAACCGCACCTCAAGTCCCCCGTCGGGTTGCACGCTCACACTGACGTCGAGGTCGAGCAGCGAAACCTCGAACTCCATGGGAATGGGCACCACCGTCGTTCCGCCTGTCGCCAGATCACGTGGCGCCTGCGCCCAGTCCTCGGTGCGGAAGTGCAGCGAGCATTGGAAAAACGGATGGTTGCGGGCACTCGAGCGTGGCGGGTTGAGCGCTTCGACCAGCCGGTCGATCGGAAGTTCCTGGTGCGACAACGCGTCGAGTGCCGTTGCACGGCAACGCGCCAGGGCACCTCGCAGAATGGGATCGCCCGTCAGGTCGTTGCGCAACGCCAACACATTGGCGAACGGTCCGTCCACCTTCGCCACGGCCAGGTCATCGCGGGACGCGACCGGAGTTCCGACGGCGATGTCCGTGGCTCCCCCGACCCGGTGCAGCAACACGGCCAGGGCGGTCTGATAGACCATGAATTCACTGGCGCCGCTGTGATCCGCCAGCTGAGTCAACCGGGCACGCCGCGCCGCCGGCACCGTGAACGTCACGACCTCGGCGCGTTGTCCCACCACCGGTGGACGCGGATGGTCGGCCGCCATCGGGATTTCGGCGGGCAGCCCGGCCAGCGCCTCGCACCAATGGGCCAGCTCGGCCGCGGCCCACTCACCCGGCGTATCGAAGGTATCCCGTTGCCATAGCGCGTAATCGACGAACTGCAGTGGCAGCGGTTCCCACTGCGGCGCGCGGCCCGTCGCACGCGCCCGGTATGCGGTGACGAGGTCTTCGTAGATGACGCCGAGCGAGTTGTGATCGGTGACGATGTGGTGGATGAGCACGACGAGTATGTGCGTGCCGGGGTCGAGCACCAGCAGTGTCGGCCGGATCAGCGGGCCGGACGTCAGGTCGAACAGGTAGCGGCGCAGCTCGGCGGTCATCGCGTCGGCCCGGTCGGCGCTGATCTCGGTCACCGCGAGGTCCAACTTCAGGGTGGGGCGCACCGACTGATACGGAATGCCCTCGTGCTCAACGAAAACGGTGCGCAGCGCCTCGTGCCTGGCCACCACGTCGTTGAGCGAGGCGGTGAGGGCGGCGATATCCAGCGGTCCGGTGAAGCGCAGCGTGAGTCCCAGGTTGAAGACGTCGTTGGGCCCCCGCATCCGGTGCTGGAACCACATGGCCAACTGGGAGTAGGACAACGGCGGACGCTCGGGGCGAATCGTCGCGGCGAGTTCCGGACGGCCCGATGGCCCTGCCGATACCCCGGTACCGAACTCCTCATCGAGGTCCATACCGTCAAAGTCGATGTCGTCGAGGTCGATGCCGAACAAGGCACGGAACTGCTCGACCAACAACGCCGCCAGACCCGCCGGCGTCGGCGCATCGAAAACGGTGCGCACGCTGCAGTCCACCCCGATCTCGGAGCGGATCTGGGCGACCAGACGAGCCGCCAGCAGCGAGTGACCACCCAGATCGAAAAACGAATCGTCGGCGCCGACCCGCTCCAACTCGAAGAGGTGGCCGAAGATCGCACACACCCGTCGCTCCGTCGGCGTCACCGGCGCGCGGTAACTGCGGGCGTTCACCGGGGTCGGTGCGGGCAGTGCGCGTCTGTCCAGCTTGCCGTGCACGGTCAGGGGGATCTCCGTGATCACCGCGGCCGCCGTCGGCACCATGTAGTGCGGCAGCACGGCCGCGGCATGTGCGTGAATGTCGTTGACGTCCAATTCAGTTGGACCCGACAGGGGGGACGCCGCCGGCACCACGTAGGCGACCAGTCGCGCCCCCGCCGGGGATTCCTCCGCGAGCACCAGGCAGTGCCGCACCGCCGGGTGCGAGGCGATCACCGACTCGACCTCTCCGAGTTCGATCCGGAAACCGCGCACCTTGACCTGTTCGTCGGCGCGGCCGACGAATTCCAGGTTCCCGGCCAGGTTGCGCCGGACCAGATCTCCAGTCCGGTAGAGCCGCATCCCGGGATTGAACGGGTCGGCGACGAATCGTTGCGCGGTCAGCCCGGGACGGCCGAGGTAGCCACGGGCCAGTTGCGCACCGCCCAGGTACAGCTCCCCGACCACTTCGGCCGGCACCGGCCGCAACTCCTGGTCGAGTACGTAGGTGTAGACGTTCTGGTTCGGCCTGCCGATAGGCACGACGCCCGGGCCCTGGTGGCCCTCGACGGGCATGTGCGTGGCACAGATGACCGCCTCCGTCGGACCGTAGTGGTTGCGCAGCGTGGCATCGAAGTGACCGGCGAACCTGTCGGCGACCTCGCCGGGCAGCGCTTCCCCGCCCACCGGCACCTGCCGCAACTGCCGCCACTGGCTCGCCTGCGGCAGCAGCAACAGGGTGCTCAACATCGAGGGCACCATGTGCAGCACGGTGACCCCGTGGCGGCCGATCAGGTCTGCGACGTAGGAAACCTCGCTGAAGGCATCGGCTTTCGGCACGATCAGCCGCGCGCCGATGGACAGCGGCGCGAAGATCTCCATCACCGACGCGTCGAAGCTCACCGATGACGTCTGCAAAAGCCGGTCCGTTGCGGTCAGGCTCCATTCTTCGAGGAACCCGGCCATGTGTTCGGCGATCGCATGATGCGGGACCGCCACACCCTTGGGCTGTCCGGTGGAACCGGACGTGTAGATGACGTAGGCGAGGTGCTCCGGCCGTAGCGGGCGGCGCCGGTCGGTGTCGGTGGGCGCGGCGCTCGACAACGCGGCGGCCTCCTGCTCAGCCTTGCGGAACTCGTCGTGGCCGATGACCAGTGCCGGGCGGGCGTCGTCGAGCAGGTAGTCGATGCGCTCGCGGGGAAAGGCCGGGTCGATCGGCAGGTAGGCCCCGCCGGCCTTCAGCACGGCGAACATGGCGACCACGAAGTCGACGGACGTCGTCATGCGCAGGCCGACAATGTCGTCGGGCCCGATCCCGTTCCCGATCAGCCAGTGCGCCAACCGATTTGCCCGATCATGCAGTTGCGCATAGCTGAGCTCGGTGTCCTCGAACACCAACGCGACCGCGTCCGGGGTGGTCGCGGCGGCCGTTTCCAGCGCGGCAACGGCGGTGCTCGCCGGCCTCTGGACCAGGACGCCGTGGGACTGCGTCAGCACTGCCTCCCACTCGCCCGGCTCCAGCAGATCCAGCCTGTTGACCCGACGTCCAGGCTCGGCCAGCGCGCTCGTGAGCAGCTGCCGATAGTGCCGCAGCAACTGCCCGACAAGCTCGTCGCACAGCACGTCGGTCTGATATTCGAATTCGGCGGACATGCCCTGTGGGTCGAGCACCACCGCCAGCGCGAGTGGGATCGGGGCGGACACCGCGCCCAGTTCGAGCTGTCGGGTCGTGACACCCGCGAATTGGAGTCCGGTCACGCTCTTGCGCATGCTGAAGCCCAGCCGGACCAGTCGGTCCATCCCGTCGTGTCCGGCGCTGCGCTCCGGGTTCAGTTCGCGCACAACGCGATCGAGGCCGACCGACTGGTGGGCGAATGCTTCGAGGCAGATGTTTCGCACGTCGTCGACCAGTGAGGTGAACGTATCCTCGGGCCGTACGCGGATGCGCAGCAGCAGCGTGTTCCCGAAGTATCCGATCGCCCCCTCGGTCGCGGCCCGGCGCTCGGTGACCGGAACCGAAACCAGGAAGTCGGCGGCGCCGGTGTACCGCCGCACCAGGGCGCCGTATGCCGCCAGCAACACCATGAACGGTGTCGCGGAACGTTCCCGGGCGAAGCCCTCGATCCGGGAGGACAGGTCCGTGGGCAGTGTCGCCGTTCGGTGTGCGGCCCCGGTCGATGGATTCGGCGCGGCGCCGCCGGGCAACTCCAGCGGATCGGGCACCGGTGACAGAGTCGAGCGCCAGTAGTCGACGTCGGCTTCGGCGACGTCCGGGGATCGGTCCACGACCTCGACCGCGATGTACTGCTGCGGTTCGGCACCGGTCAAGGCGGAGTCATAGGCCGCACTCAGCTCGCCGAAGAAGACGGCCCAGCAGTCGTCGTCCCAGCAGATGTGATGCGCCACCAACAGCAATACGGATTCGCCCGGAGCTCTACGCACCAGGGTCATCCGCAGCGGCAACTCACTGGTGAGGTCGAACGGCTTACCGAATTCGCTTCGTGCCAGCGCGTCGATCTGCTGCCGTTCACCCGGAACATCCCGCACCTGCCAGGGCAGGTCGACATCGTCGCGGAAGACCTGGTACGGCTCACCCTCGGAATCGACGCCGTAGGTGGTGCGCAAGATGGCATGCCGCGCAACGACAGTCGCGAAGGCCGCGCGCAGCCGCGCCTCGTCGAGCGCGCCGGTCAACTGGTAGGCGACGCAGATGTTCAGCGTGGCGTCCGATGGGTTCATGGCCTGCACGAACCACATCCGGCGTTGTCCGGCGGACAGACCGTAGCGTTCCCCCGCCGAGATCATCGTCCGTTGGGCTGATTCGGCCGTCGCTAAACCACTTTGGGCGATCCGCTGACGCAACAGCTCGCGCCGGCGTTCCTGCACGGTCCTGGCATCGGCCATGGCTGGTTCACCTCCTCCTCCCAGGCGGGCGCTCAGCCCCGGCCGACCTTCCTCGTCGGACCCCGGCTGTCGGCCAGGAGATTATGTTAGCCTTCGCTAAGTTGGGGGCTGGATGCGGGCAGCACCGCCGAACCTGCCGCCGTGTTCGCGCGAGAGGACAATTCCGTGCCGGAAGTAACGGGGATTGACCCGCTGGACCTGCTGCACCGGCGCGCCACACCCGAGCACGACGGACTACCGGGCACTTTCTCGCTGCGTCCGCTGGATCTGGACCGCGACCTCGATGCGCTGCACTCATGGATGAACGACCCCGAAGTCGCGCGCTACTGGAACAAAGCCTGGCCACGCGAACAGATCGCGTCCTACCTGCGCGAACAGCAACTCAGCGCGCATTCGACCCCGTACGTTGGCGAACTGGACGGCGTCCCGATGAGCTACTGGGAGCTCTACCGCGCCGATCTCGATCCGCTGGCGCGGTACTACGACGCCCGCGAGCACGATGCCGGCGTCCATCTACTGCTGGGTCCCGCCGACTGCCGCGGACGCAGACTGGCCGCGGATCTGTTGCGCGTGGTGTCGGGCTGGCAATTGGATGCCGATCCGCTCGCCACCCGGGTGATCGGTGAACCGGACGCCACCAACGTGCGCCTCATCCGGGTCGCCGCACTGGCGGGCTTTCGGCACGTCACGGACATCGACCTGCCCCACAAGCGGGCGGCCCTGCTGATACGGGCACGGGACTCAGGCTGAGCGGATCGGCCCGATCCGGTCCGGGCAGCTTATGTTAGCCTTCGCTTAGTTTGCAGAGGAGAGGTAGGGCGGCATGCCGCGCACGCTTGGTTGGATCAGGCAGTTTCACCAACCTGATTCACCCGAGAGCCCGATACTGCTGGTCTTCCCGCACGCCGGCGCGGGCGCCTCGGCCTACCGCTCCTTCTCCAAGGCGCTGAGCAGGCATTTCCGGGTGCTGCTCGTCCAGTACCCGGGTCGTCAGGACCGCGCCGGCGAACCGCCGCTGACCACGCTGCCGGAGATCGCGGCCGGCGCGTTCGAGGAATTCGCGGCGTCCGAGCATTGCGGTGCCGGCCCCGTGGCCGCGTTCGGTCACAGCATGGGCGGCTGGGTCGCGTTCGAATTCGTGCGGATCGCCGAATCCAGGGGCATCGACGTGCGCGAACTCAACGTCTCGGCAGCGGTCGCACCCGGCAACGCCGTCACCAAGCCACCACATCCGACCGATGACGAGTCGATCCTGCAGCACCTGACCGCGCTGGAAGGCACCAACTCCGCCGTGTTCGGCAACCAGGACCTGATCCGGCTGGCGCTGCCGGTCATCAAGGCCGACTATCGCGCCTGCGACGCGTACTCCTGCCCGGACGACGTCAAGATCGCGGCCCGCATCCACGCGCTCGGAGGCGACCAGGACCCGATCGTCACGCTCGGCGATCTGTACGGCTGGGGCAAGCACACCGACAGTGCCGAGGTGACGATGTTCGACGGCGGGCACTTCTTCATCAACGATCACGTGGACGCCGTGGCCGAACTGCTGGCCGGGAGCACGCAGCAGGAGCAGACGCGGTGACCGATCCGGTCGTCGTTGCCGGACTGGCTGTCGAGACCCCGGGCGGCATCGACACCCCCGCAGCGTTGTGGCAGGCCCTATGCGACCACCGGGAACTGCTGTCCCCGTTTCCGCGGGATCGCGGCTGGCCCATCGAGGATCTGCTGTCGCTGTCCGAGGCGGACGGCTGGGGACGGGTCCCCGACTCGGGTGGATTCCTCTCCGGTGCAGCGAATTTCGATCCCCCATTCTTCGGCATCACGCACCGCGAGGCACTGGTGATGCACCCCCAGCAGCGGGTGGCGATGCGCGTCGCATGGCGGGCGTTGGAGAACGCCGGCGTCAATCCCGGTTCGGTCGAGGGCGAATTCGGCGGATGCTATGTCGGAATGTCGATGACCGAGTACGGCACCCGCACCGCCGTCGCCGATGACTACAGCGGTCACCGCACGGTCGGTATGGGACAGCTCGGTGGGGCCGGACGGATCTCGCACGGACTGGGCCTGACCGGACCGTCGATGTGCATCGACTCGGCGTGCGGATCGTCGCTGACCGCACTGCAATTGGCCGTCAATGCGATCACGATGGACGAGTGCGAGTGGGCGCTGGCCGGCGCTGTCTGCGTATTAGGTTCGCCGGCCGCCTTTTTCGAGTTCGCCAAACTGCACGCCCTGTCCGACGACGGACACTGCCGCGCCTATTCCGAGGACGCGACCGGGACCGTCTGGGGCGAGGGCGCGGGAATGCTGCTGCTGGAACGGGAGTCGCGCGCCCGGCGACTCGGACACCGGGTCTACGGACGGATCCTGGCCGCCCGCACCAACCACAATGGCAAGGGGAAACCGATCCTCGTCCCCCGGGTGCACGCTCAGGAACAGGTGGTGCGCAAGACGCTGGACGCCGCCGGCATCGATCCCGCCGATGTGGGAATGATAGAGGGGCACGGCACCGCGACGCCGGCCGGTGACCCGGTGGAATTGCTGGCCCTCTTCAAGACCTACGGCGCCGCGGGATCCGAGGCCCTGCTCGGCTCGATCAAGTCCAACGCCGGGCACGCGCAGGCGGCAGCGGGAATTCTCGGGCTGATCAAAGTCCTCCTCGCCGGCCAGCACGGCTACATTCCACCGACCCTGTTCTCGGACAACCCCACCAAGAAGCTGGACTGGGATCTGACCGGCATCCGGCTCGCCACGAAGCTGACCGAATGGCAACCCAAGGACGGCGTTCGATACGGCGCCGCGTCGTCGTTCGGCGCCGGCGGCGCCAACGCCCACGCGATCGTCGCGATGCCCGCGGAGGGCGACACGTGACCAGTTACCGGCTCCCCAACGGCGTTGTCCCCGTGCTGCTGACGTCGGACACCCCCGATCTCATACCGGTCGATGCCGCCGCCCTGCTCGCCTACCTGGCCGACCACCCCGTAGCGACGCCGCACCAGATCGCCGCCATGCTCTTCCGTACCCGGGTCGCTCGCAAACACCGCGCCCTGGCGCTGGTGGGCAATCGCGAGGAGCTGATCGAGGCGCTGCGAAGCGTCGTCGACGGCCGCGAGCATCGCTTGGTGCTGCGCGCGGACGCCGCCGCGGCGGCCCGGCGTCACGCCTATGTCTTTCCAGGCCAGGGCAGCCAGCGACCCGGCATGGGCAGGCGCTGGTACGACTCCTGCCCGGCGTTCCGGACCGAGGTCGAGCGCTGCGCCGAGGCCTTCGCCGAGCAGACCGGGCAGTCCCCGCTGAATTACCTGCTGGACGACCAGTTTTCAGTCGGAGACGACGCAAGCACCGTCCAGCCCGCCTTATTCACCCAGATGGCGGGTCTGGCCGCGACGTGGCACTCGTTCGGCATAGCGCCCGCCGCCACGATCGGTCACAGCCAGGGAGAGGTTGCTGCCGCATACGTCTCGGGCCGGATCACGCTGGCAGATGCCGTCCGCGTGATCGCGCTACGGGCGCGCGCCGCCGACGGGCTCGGCGCCGGTGATTACGCGATGGCGGTGCTGGCCACCGACCGGGAGACATGTGAGGACCTGCTGGCTCGCTGTTCGGGCTGGGCTGAGTTCTCGGTGGTGAATTCGCCTGGAATGCATGCGATCTCGGGTGAGCGGGTATCGGTACAGAGCATCGTGGACACGTGTACCGCGCGCGACATCTTCGCCCGGACGATCGGTGTGCGATACCCGGCGCACACGGGGTTGATCAACGGTCTGCATGACGAGTTGTCTGCCGACATGCGTCGCGAGCTGTCCAGCCTGGCGTTCTCCGACAGCGAGATCACCTGCGTCGGCGCCACTCTCGGCGCTCCGATCACACCGGAGCAGCCCGCGGACC
The DNA here is from genome assembly GCF_031583025.1 of Mycobacterium sp. Z3061. Classification (NCBI taxonomy): domain Bacteria; kingdom Bacillati; phylum Actinomycetota; class Actinomycetes; order Mycobacteriales; family Mycobacteriaceae; genus Mycobacterium; species Mycobacterium pumcae. The sequence continues at coordinate 4,586,483 of NZ_CP134062.1, forward strand.
GGTACTGGTTCTGGAACCTGCGCAACACCGTGCGATTTGACAAGGCGATGGCCGCCGCGCAGTCGTTGGACATCGACACCTACATCGAGCTGGCCGAGCACCCGACATTGCAACTGGCGATTCAGGAGAACCTGACCGCCGCCGACGCCGAACACGCCGCCCTGGTGGTCGGCACGTCCACCAGGACAGACGACGACCTCACCGACTTCACCATCAATGTGATGCGGTGTGCGCTACATGATCTGAACTACCCGTGGGAAGGCCTGGTGACGCAAACCCAGGGACCTCCGCCGCTGCCGTTGCCTGATTTTCCGAACACCCCGATGAACGAGATCGCGCTGTGGATGCCCTACGAACAGGGACTGTCACCGGCCGCACGCAAGACGTCCGACGCGCCGATCACCGCCGACCCGGAGTCCGGCCCAGATCGGGCGGCGCCACGGCTGCTCACCGAGAAATGGGTGCGGCTCTCACGGCGTTCCCTGGTACCGCCGCGCTCCATCGGCATCATCGATTACACCGGCGCCGCCGCCGATCTCGCCGCGGCGCTGACCGTCGCGGCCGGTGACGTCGGTGCCACGGCCCGGGCGCTCAGTGCCGACGAGTTCCGCACCGCTCCAGGTGATCTCGATACATGTGTCATCCTCCTTCCACAGCCGGTGCACCATGACGCCGCCGGGGCGGTGAACAGCCTGGCGACCTTTTTCGCCGATCGGCGCTGGTGGCCGGGGGCCGTCGCCGGTGTCACCGACTACTGGCTGGTGACCGCGGGCGGCGAGGCGGTGGTGACCGACGATCCGCCGCCCGATCTGGTGCACGCGGGGGCGAGCGCCGGATTCCGTTGTGTGGGTGCCGCCTACCCCGGTGCCAGATTCCGCCACCTCGACATCCCGGACCCAGCGCCTACCGGCCCGGCCGCAGCGGTGGCGATCGTCGCGGCGCTGCATACCGCGGAGGAATCCGAACTCGCACTTCGTGACGGCGCCCTGTATGCCAAGCGGGTGGTCGACGACGACGCACCTGTGACCGGCGCCAGTGAGCGTCCTGCCGGGCACGTCCTGATCGTCGGTGGCACCGGCAACCTGGGTCTCGAATTCTGTGAGCACCTCGCCCGCGGTGGCGCCCGCGAAATCACCTTGCTGAACCGATCGGGTGAAACGGCCGTCGTGACAGAGCGATTGCGGAGCATCCGCTCGGCCACCCCGGCCCGGATCCGGGTCACCGCGTGTGATCTCAACGACGCCGCGGCAGTGTCGGCGCTGTCCGCACAAGCCACGGCCGCCGATCTGATAATCCATGCGGCGGTGGAGTATTCAGGTATCGAACTGACGGACATCACGGTCGGGGATGTCGACCACGCCCTGCAGGCCAAGGTGGTGGGGATCGCCCGGGTACTGGACACCTTCCCCCGAAGCGAAGACTGCCGGGTGGTGCTGTGCTCCTCGATCTCGGCCTCGGTCGGCGGGCGCGGCCTGGCGCTGTACTCCGCCGGCAATCGGATGCTCGACGCGATGGCGCATCAACTCCGAGCCGAGGGAATGAATTGTGTTTCGGTGCAGTGGGGTCACTGGCGGGTCCATCTCGAGGAATCCGGATCGGCGATGCTGGCCGGCCTCGGCGTCGTCCCCATGCGTCCCGCCGACGCACTCGCGGTGGACGTGACGGGATTGCGCGAGAACAAGATTGTGGCCGCGTTCGAACTGGATCGCGCACGCTCGGTGCTCGGGGCCTGCGGTCGCGGTTCGTTGCTGTCGCAACTGGACTCCGCTGCGCCCCGCCCGGTCGAACCACCGGTCCGGCCGCGGGAAAACCCGTCGGGACTCTCCCAGCGGTTGGTGAGCCTGCTGGCGCAGGCGATCGGGGCCGATAGCGCCGACACCATCGACACCGCGGTACCGATGGTGGCGATCGGCCTGGATTCGTTGCAGGCTCTGGAGTTTCGGCGCCGCGTGAAGATGGAGCTGAATCACGACCTGGAGGTGGCCGACCTGCTGGGCGGGGCGTCGATCGCGGAAGTTCTGGCGAAGCTGGACGCTTAGCTCATCGCCTCGCGCAGGCTTCGTGGGCGCATGTCGGACCAACTGCGCTCCACGTATCTGGGCCACAGGCTGTGCTGCTCCTCGGCATTGACCACTACCCGGAACAGGCCGGCGTCGTCGTCAAACGGGTTGGTATGCACCGCTTCTCCCGATGGGCGAATTGGGCGCATTGGCGGCCACCTGCCCCGCGCCGAGAACCCGATCGGACAGCAGCCCCAGGCAGCTCAGATTGGGAAACCCCGGGCCCTCGTTCAGTCCGGACAGATTGGGCAGCAACAGTCTCGGGGTGACTCCGGTGACGGCGAGGTCGGGACCGATCGATTCCTCGATCCGTTCCCCGGTCAACGGGCCGCCGAGCTCCAGCTCCAGCAGGTCGACGGCGTCCTGGCTGAGCAGCGGCAGGAACCACAGTGCGTCCGCGCCGGAGCCGTCGATGACGAGGTCGAAATGATGCACGCTTTCCTGCAATTCACCGCAATGGTCGGTCTGCAGGGTGATCCAGATGCGCTCGTGATGGTCGACGACTTTCGCGACCCGCCCGCGCAGATGCTTGATTCTCTCGTCGGCGAGCAGCAGTTCCTGAACCCGCGCGGAGAACACGCCCCGATCGGTGCGGGCAATGCAGTCGCGACGCTCGGACAGTGTCAGGGTGCGCCAGTGGGTGGGATCGGAGAACAGCGAATTCTCGAAGAACCCCTCGCCACGGGTGAACAAGGTGGCCTGCGGCGAGATCGCCGTGATCGTCGAAACGCGGTGATGGAAAAGCTCATTGAGCATCGATGCGGCAGTCTCGCCGCCACCGATCACCGCCACGTTCTCGGCGACGATGCGGTCATGACACGACGTGCGCTCCCAGAACTGGGCGATGGACAACATCCGCGGGTCACCGGAGAGGATGGACCGTTGCGGCTGGCCGGGACCGGTGATCATCACCGCGTCCGCCGACAGCACCGCATCCCGGGTGTGCAACTTCCACTGCTGCCCCTGCACCGACATCTGAATCAGTTCGCCGCGAACGACTTTCAAATCCACCATCTCGGCCACCCAGCGCAGATACCGCGCCCAGCTGTCGTGCGTGGGAGCGGGCCTGCCCCGATCGACCCAGCCGACGAACTGATCGATCGCGACCAGATACGCCTGCCAACTCCACCGCATCATCCGCTCGTCGACCTCGGTATCGCGCCCGGGCACCAACGACGAGCGGTAGGGAAACCCCACGTCCTTCTCCGGGCTGGTGCCCAACCGCTGACGCCCGTCGGTCCAACCCCCGCCGGCGATCCAATTCGCCGCGACCCCGGAGCGCTCGATGGCGATGATGTCGGGGGTGTCCACGCCCATTTCGCGCAGTGCCGCCGCTTTCGCGGCCACTGCCACGGCCTTCGCTCCGGCCCCGATGATCGCGAGGGTTTCACCCATCGTGCACCCGACGAGATTCTGAGGCACGGTGGCGGCATCCCCCGCTTGCCAGTGCGTCGGCGAATAATGCGCCGCCCACGACCCCACCTCCCGGCTTAGCTCAGGCTGTCCTAACTTTCTGTACGCTACCCTATATTCGTGGGGCATACACCCCCGGCCCGAGGGAGCGTCGAGTTGTCTTCTGACTCTGGTCCGGCGCCGCTTGACGGGTTCGTCGCGTTTCCACCCGACCGGGCCGCCGCCTACCGGGCCGCCGGCTACTGGTCCGGCCGGAGCTTGGGATCGGTGCTTGGCGAAGCCGCCTCGAACTGGCCCGATCGGCCGGCAGTGGTCGACGCCGCCAGCAGCTTCACCTACGCCGAGCTGGATAAACTCGCCAACGAGGCGGCCGCCGGGTTCGCCACCCTGCCCATCGGCCCCGGTGACCGTGTGCTGCTGCAGCTCCCGAACTCATGCCGGTTCGCCGTCGCACTGTTCGGGCTGCTGCGCGCCGGCGCGATTCCGGTGATGTGCCTGCCCGGTCACCGGCTGGCGGAACTGACGCATTTCGCGCACATCAGCGGCGCGGTCGGCGCGGTCATCCCCGACGTCGTGGGCGGATTCGACTACCGGCAGCTGGCCGCGGCACTGACAGCCGCGCATCCAGGCCTGCGCCACATCGTCGTCGACGGAGACCCCGGTCCGTTCCTGCCCTGGTCGACCCTGACCGGCCGAGCCGACCCGCCTGCCCGGTCGATCGATACCTCCGCACCCGCGTTGATGCTGGTGTCGGGCGGCACCACCGGGCTGCCCAAGCTGATTCCGCGCACGCACGACGACTACGTCTACAACGCCACGGCCAGTGCCCGGCTGTGCGGAATGACCGGCGCCGACACGTACCTGGTGGCGTTGCCGGCGGCGCACAACTTCCCGTTGGCGTGCCCCGGCATCCTGGGTGCGATGACCGTCGGAGCGACGGTGGTGTTCGGTGACGACCCGAGTCCCGAGGCGGCCTTCGGGCTCATCGAGCGGCACGGCGTCACCGTCACCGCTGTGGTCCCGGCGCTGGCCAAATTGTGGGCGCAGGCCTGTGATTGGGAGCCGGTGACCCCGAAATCGTTGCGGCTGTTGCAGATCGGCGGGTCCAAGCTGGAGCCCGAGGATGCCCGCCTGGTGCGCGGGGCGCTGTGCCCGGGGCTGCAGCAGGTGTTCGGCATGGCCGAAGGGTTGCTGAACTTCACCCGGCTGGATGACCCGCCCGAGATACTCGAGCACACCCAGGGCCGGCCACTGAGCCCGGCCGACGAAGTGCGCGTCGTCGGCGCCGACGGCTCGGCGGTGCCTCCGGGTGGCGAAGGCGAGCTCCTGGTGCGCGGGCCCTACACGATCAACGGTTACTTCCGCGCCGAACGCGACAACGAACGCAGCTTCGACGCCGACGGCTTCTATCGCAGCGGGGATCTGGTGCGTCGCCGCGAGGACGGCTACCTGGTGGTCACCGGACGGATCAAGGACGTCATCTGCCGATGTGGTGAAACCATCGGCGCGCAGGACATCGAAGAACAGTTGCTGACCCACCCGCGCGTCTGGTCGGTGGCGGCGGTTCCGCTGCCGGATCCTGATCTCGGCGAAAGGGTCTGCGCAGCAATTGTTTTCACCGGAGATCCGGCCGGCTTGACGGAACTGAACGCGCATCTGGACCGCCGCGGGCTGGCCAGCCACGCCCGCCTCGATCAAGTCGTCGCGTTTCCGGCACTGCCCACCACCGCGATCGGCAAGGTCGACAAGAAGGCGATCGTCGCCCAACTCACCACCTCGTAGCTCCACGCAACTGGACCCGCCCGCTTCGAAGCGGCGCGGGCAATTGCGGTAGCTTCTGGAAATTGTCGATAGCAGACGGTAGTGTTCTCTAAGTTCACTGACGAGGGGGAAGGGATCACCACATGATTCCGGGTCTGTTCGGCGCTCTGACAGTGATTTCCCTCGCGCTGATGCTGGTGCTGGCCGCAGTCGCTTCGCTGTACGTGCGACGGCTGAGCAACCGGGAGTCGACCCGGCTGAGCGAAGAACTGGGGAGCTCCCAGGTCGTTCTGGGCAAACTACGCAAACGCGAACCGATGTCGCAGGACGAATTGACGTACGCGAGGCAGATCGTCGCAGAGCGCACGTCGCCGATGGCACTGGCCATTCCCGGCATGATCTTCATGCTCGGGTGCTTCTACGTGTTCGGCAGCCTGGAGCATCTGCACGGTGCGCGGCCCTCCGAGCGGACGTTCCTCGGAGTGATCCCGATGCTGACTTCCACCAATCTCGCACTCCGCATGCTCAGCAGCAGGCGATTGAAAAGACTTCTGCGCACAGCGGTGTCGGCCTGATGGCGTCCGGCCGGGCTGTGTTGCGGCGCGTCTGGATGCCGCTGGTCGCCGTCGTCGTCGTCGGCGTCGGCCTGGTGTCCATGTGGAAGGTGCACCAGTTCTCCGAGCCAACCCCTGTCCCCACGGTCAACGGGCCGCAAGCACCGCCGGACTTCAATCCCAAACAGCTCACCTATGAGTTGTTCGGCTCCCTCGGGGACGGAGGGATGCTCGTCTACGCGGACATCGACGGGCATCCCCATCGCGTCGATATCACAGCTCTGCCGTGGTCACATACCGAAACGACCACGCTCACCGTGGTTTCGGGCAGCATCTCGGCGCAGGTCCATGGCGGTCAGCTCGGCTGCCGGATCCGGGTGGATGGCGTTGTCCGCAACGAGCAGTCCGATGACCATCAAGATGCCCACGTCTTCTGCATCGTGAAGTCCGCATGAGCGAGCACCGCCTGAAGCGACCTCTTGTCCCGAGAATGGTTCGGGCCCTTGCTATCCCGATCATCGTCTGCTGGGCGCTCATCGCCGTGACAACGAACACCTTTATGCCCCAGGTGGAAAAGGTTGCCGAGGAACTCGCCGGACCGATGGTCCCGCATTACGCGCCCTCACAACGGGCGTTGCTGCACATCGGGGAGAAGTTCCGCGAATCCAACTCGACCAACCTGACTATGGTCGTGTTCGAAGCCGACCGGCAGCTGGGCGATCAGGACCATCATTATTACGACGATTTGATGCTTCGGCTCAAGCGCGACACCGCACACGTGCAGTACGTGATGGATCTGTGGGGAAAGCCTTTCACGGCGGCGGGAGCGCAGAGCGTCGATGGAAAGTGCACCTACGTGTTGCTTCGGCTGGCAGGCGACATCGGCCAGATACAAGCCAATGCGTCCGTGAACGCCGTCCGGGACATCATCAAGAAAGACCCGCCGCCACCGGGGCTGAAGGTTTACGTCAGCGGCGCGGCTCCGCTCGCCTCGGACACGCTGAGTATCGCGAACGCGAGCCTGAACAACGTCACGATCGTGACGATTTTCCTCATTCTGGCGATGTTGCTGCTGGTCTATCGCCGCTTCTCCACCCTGCTGGTGCCGCTGGCCGGAGTACTGATCGAGATGCTGGTCGCGAAAGGAGTCATTTCGACCCTCGGCCACCTCGGCTATATCGAACTTTCCTCGTTTGCCGTGAACATCGTCATCGCGCTGACTCTGGGAGCGGGAACGGACTACGGCATCTTCCTGCTGGGCCGCTATCACGAGGCACGACAGGCGGGCGAAAGCAGGGAAGACGCCTACTACATCGCCTACAAGGGTGTCGCTCCCATCGTCATCGGCTCGGGGCTGACCATCGCGGGCGCTTGCTACTGCCTGACTTTCGCGCGGCTCAACTACTTCCACACGATGGGGCCGGCCGTCGCCATCAGCATGCTGTTCACCATCGCGATGGCGATGACGCTCGGCCCGGCGATTCTGACCGTGGGCAGCCTGTTCGGTCTCTTCGATCCGAAATCGAAGGCGAAGGCCACCCTGTATCGCCGGATCGGGGCGAGCGTCGTGCGTTGGCCGGTGCCGATCCTCGCGGCCAGTTCCGCCGTCGTCATGATCGGGGCGGTCTTCGTGCCGACCTACCGGCAGAATTACGACGACCGTCAGTACCAGCCGGCCGGTGCACCCGCCAACCTGGGCTTTGCGGCGGCGGACCGGCACTTCCCCAAGAGCAAGCTGTTCTCCGAGATGCTGATGATCGAGACGGACCACGACATGCGCAACTCGGCCGATTTCATCTCGCTGGACCGGGTGGCCCGGAGTCTCATCCGCCTGCCGGGAGTCGCGATGGTGCAAAGCATCACCAGGCCCATGGGCCGGCCATTGGAGCATGCCAAGATTCCCTATCTGTTCACTACTCAGGGCAGCGGGAGCGGTCAACAGCTCCCGTTCAGCATGCAGCAGAACGCCAACACCGACGAACAGGCCCAGATCCAAACCCACTCGGTCGCGGTGTTGCGCAAGGAAATTGAGTTCTTTCAGCAGATGTCGGACCAGCTGCACCAGACGGCGCTCACCGTCGAGGATCTGCAGCAGATCACCGACCAGATGAATTCGCAGATCTCCAATCTCGACGATTTCTTCCGGCCGATCAAGAGTTACTTCTACTGGGAACGCCACTGTTTCGACATCCCCGTCTGCTGGGCATTCAGATCGCTGTTCGACGCGCTCGACAACATCGACAAGCTGGCCGAAGACATCAACGCCGCCAAAGCCTCCATCGAGGCTATCGACAGGATCGTGCCGCAGATCATCACTCAGCTCAAACTGACCGCCGATGACACGGAGGCGTTGGCCGCGCTCCTGGTCAAGTCCTACGGGTCCGCGGACCTGCAGGCTATGCAGACGGATCAGACGTTCAACGACTCGGTCAACGTCGGCCTGGATTTCGACGCTGCCCGCAGTGACGACTTTTTCTATATACCCCGGGAAGGTTTCGACAACGAAGACGTCAAGACCGGCATGAAGCTGCTGATGTCGCCGGACGGCAAGGCCGCGCGGTTCATCGTCACCCACGAGGGGAACGCCATGGGCCCCGAAGGCGTGGAACATGTCGACAAGTTCCCCGGCGCGATCACCACCATCCTCAAAGAGACCTCGCTGGCCGGCGCGCGGGTCTATATCGGCGGCTCGGGATCCAACGACAAGGACATCAAGGCTTACGCCGCAAACGATCTGCTCATCGCGGCCATCGCGGCATTCGTGCTGATCTTCTTGATCATGATGGTGATCACGCGAAGTTTGTTCGCCGCCATGGTTATTCCCGCCACGGTGGCATTCTCTTACGCCGGCGCATTCGGCCTTTCGGTGCTCTTCTGGCAGCATCTCGTCGGCCTGCACCTGCATTGGCTGATTTTGCCGCTGACGTTCATCATCCTGGTGGCGGTCGGTTCCGACTACAACCTGCTGCTGATCGCGCGCGTTAAGGACGAAGTGCACGCCGGGATAAACACCGGTCTCATCCGCGCACTGGGGAGCACCGGTGGTGTCGTCACGTCCGCGGGACTGGTATTCGCATTCACCATGCTGGCGATGCTCAGCAGCGACCTACGCACCATCGGTCAGATGGGTTCTACGGTGTGCATCGGACTGCTGCTCGACACGCTGATCGTGCGTTCGTTCGTAGTGCCGTGCATCATCAGGATTCTCGGACCGTGGTTCTGGTGGCCGACGCTGGTGCGTGCGCGTCCGCTGCGGCAAAGACCGCCTGCCGCTGTCCCCGAAGCAACCACCCATTAGTTACTAGCCGCGGCCTGAGGGCACCTCCGCAAATCCCGGTTCACCCCCGTCCACTACCGAGTTGAATCGATAGCGGGTGTCAAGGCGTTCGTTGATCTCTGCGATCGCGCTCTCGGGTAGCCGGCTCACGTCAAAGTTTTCGCTTATCCGCGCGGGCGTCACAGATGCGGTGAGCACCGCTGTGCCTCGTTGGATCCCCCACGCGAGAAGCACTTGGGCCGGAGTCTTTCCGGAATCGTGGGCGATCGACACGATCAGAGGATCGTCGAGCACTCGTGGTTCCAGTGCATGTCCCAGGGAAGCGAACGCCAACAGGATGATCCCGTGCCTTGCGCACAGTTCATGCAGTTCCCACTGCGGGTGATAGGGGTGCGACTCGACCTCCACCACCGCCGGCTTGATTCTCGCGGTTTCGAGGATCCTTCGGGTGCCTGCCGCGTCGATGTCCGAGAGTCCGATGGCTCGCGTAAGTCCCTTATCCACAAGGGATTCCATCGCGGCCCAGGTTTCCTCCAGCGTGACCCCGTCGTCGTAGATCACCGCTCCGTCCGGATCACGCGGGTCTTGGTCGTCGCCGGGCTGGAATGCGAACGGAGTGTGCACCAGATACAGGTCCACCTGGTCGAGACCGAGCCTGTCGAGGCTGGCCCGCAGGGCAGGTTCGACCCGCTGCGGCCGATGATTGTTGTTCCACAGCTTTGTGGTCACGAACAGTTCATCACGGCGCACCGTGCCGGCAGCCAACAACTCCGCGAGGGCCGCACCCACTTCGGCTTCGTTGCGGTACCGTTCAGCGGCATCAAAGTGGCGGAAGCCCACGTCAACCGCAGCCTTGACGGCATCCCGAGTCTTGGTGTTGTCCGACAGCGACGTCCCGAACCCGAGCGCAGGGATGTCACCGCTTCCGTTGTTCAGCGCAAATCGAAGCTGGTTCAGATCGCCGTTGGTTGCCATGGTTACCGGTCCCTCACTGAGTGCGATATCTAGCTGTCCTGTGCAACACATGTGAGCGGAATGTGTTGTCGCGATGTCGGCAACGTCACAGCGAGCCGCAACGCCGAACGCTTTGATGCGCGAGAGTCCCCAAAACGCCGGCCGCCGCGGCGTGGCGGCGGCAACACGCGGGCGCTCGCCGCCCCGGGCACCAGACGCCAGGATCGGCCCAAACAAAGCTGCCATTGACGAATGTCACCATTTGCGATTGACTCCATTGCATGGCGCACATCGCGGTGCGGTCCGAGCGGACGTTCGAATAATGCTGGGGCCATTGGACAGGCTGCTAGGCCGCAAGACCCCGAGTCACGGGGCCCTGGCGGTCGTCACGGGGGCAGGTAGCGGCATCGGCGCCGCCTTCGCCGTCGAACTCGGCCGCCGGGGCGGCAAAGTGGTCTGCAGCGACATTGACGAGATGGCCGCCCAGCGGACCGCCGACGAACTCATCGCGCAAGGTGCCGAAGCCACGGCGGTGGGCTGCGACGTGTCCAAGATTGAGGACGTGCACGCCCTGGCCGATAAGGCGCAGGAATGGTTCGGCGCGCCGCCGACACTGGTGATCAACAACGCCGGCGTGGGCGCCGGCGGCGAGCCGATCGGCGATGTCCCACTGGATGATTGGGTGCGTACCCTCGGAGTGAACCTGTGGGGACCGATTCACGGTTGTCACGTCTTCACGCCCATACTGCGGGAGTCGGTCGGGTCCGGCCAGCCCAAGGCGATCATCAATGTCGCCTCGGCGGCGGCGTTCGGGGCCGCACCCGGCATGGGCGCCTACAACGTCAGTAAGGCCGGGGTGCTCTCGCTGTCGGAGACATTGGCGGCCGAATTGTCCGGCACCGGAATCAAAGTCACCGTGCTGTGCCCGACCTTCGTCAAGACCAACATCGTCGAGTCAGGCCTGCAGGCCGGACGCATCAGCGAGGAGTCCAGCGCGCTGGCCACCAGACTGATGCGCTGGACCGGATTCTCCGCCGAGAAGGTCGCGCGGATCTGCCTGGACGCCAACGATCGCGGCGAGCTGTACTGCATGCCCCAGCTGGAGGCCAAGCTCGGCTGGAATGTCAAACGCCTTGCACCGGGCGCATATACGCGCGCGGTCGGTCTGGTGTCGCGCGTAGGGCACTGACGTCGGGGCACTGCAACCAGGGCACTGAAACATCCGTCCACCTTGAAAGGACATCGTTGTGGCCATCGAAATGGAAGCCATGCTCGCCAAGATCAAGGATCGCCAGTGGGCGCTCGCCGACATCGACTGGGAGGCGCCGGGGGCCGAAACGATCCGCCCCGAGTTCCGTCCGAAGCTCAAGGCTTTCATGGCCGATCTGTGCTGGATCGAGAACATCGGCGCCCGGGGTTTCGCGGCGTTGGCCAAGAAGGCGCCCAACCCGACCATCGCCGAGATCTACCGGTACTTCCATGCCGAGGAACAGCGGCACGCGAACGCCGAACTGGCGCTGATGAAGCGCTGGGGCATGCTCGAGGACGGCGAGATTCCCGAGCCGAACGTCAACATCCGGCTGGCCATCGAGTGGCTGGACACGTTCGCCGACGACATGCCGCTGTCCGTGCTGGGCACCGTGATCCCGATGCTCGAGGTGGCGCTGGACGGTGCGTTGTTGAAGTTCCTCCTGGAGTCCGTCGAGGACCCGGTCTGCCACCAGGTGTTCGAGAAGATCAACAATGACGAATCTCGGCACATTGCAGTGGATTTCGAGGTGTTGGAGATGATCGGTCACGCTACCGCGCGCCGGCTGGCGATTGAATTCGTCGGCCGCTTCGCGTCGCCAGGTCTGATCCTCGGGATGGTCATGTACGTGCCGCTGCTCAACCGGGTCCGCAACGAGATGGCCGGCATGGGGATGGAACCAGAGCGGCTTTTCAATGCGGTCAACCGGTTCAAGCAGCTCGGTGAACGCGGTGCCCGCACCCGCCGGGTACCGACCTACAAATTGCTCAAGCGGCACGGCATGTGGGTGGTCAACCCGCGGCACCCCTACCAACTGCTGGCCAACTCCTTGGTGTGGCTCTCGGATTACTATCCCAAGCCACTGCTGAGGCCGATGCCGACCTGGTCGCGGGAACTGACCCACGAGCCGGCGGCGTGAGCATGGCAACCATCCACTCGACGCTCATCATCGGCGCCGGTTTCACCGGGCTCGGCGCGGCGATCCGATTGGCCGAAAAGGGCGTCAGGGATGTTGTGGTTCTGGAACGTTCCGACCGGGTCGGCGGAACCTGGCGCGACACCCAGTATCCCGGTGCCAGCTGCGACGTCCCGTCGCTGCTGTACTCCTACTCGTTCGTCAAGAACCCGAAGTGGTCGCGCACCTACTCGCCGGCACCGGAGATCTATCGACACATCGAGGAGATGGCGAACAGATTCGACGTCCGCCGCAATATCCGGTTCGGTCATGAAGTGACGGGTCTGACGTTCGACGAGGACACCGGAGTGTGGACCGCAACCACGAAGAACCGCAAACGCTTCCGGGCACGCACTGTTGTGCTGGCCTCCGGCCCGCTGTCGGACGCCAGCTTCCCGAATATCCGCGGCCTGGACAGCTACCAGGGACACAAGATCCACAGCGCCCGGTGGGACTCCGAATACGACTTCACTGGCAAGCGGGTGGCCGTCATCGGCACCGGGGCCAGCGCCATTCAGATCATCCCCGAGCTGGTGAAGCAGGCCGACTTCGTCAAAGTGTTTCAGCGCACGCCGGGCTGGGTGCTGCCACGGCTGGACGTCGCCACACCGCCGGCGGTGCAGGCGTTGTTCGCGAAAGTCCCTGCCACCCAACAACTTGCCCGACAGCTGTTGTTCTGGGGTCACGAAGCCACCGCGACGGCGATGGTGTGGAACACCCCGTTGACTTCGGTGGTGGCCCGCCTGGGGCAGGCCCACATCCGGGCCCAGGTCAAAGACCCCTGGTTGCGACGCCAGCTGACGCCTGACTTCGCACCAGGATGCAAGCGCATGCTGATCTCCAGCGACTATTACCCGGCCCTGCAGCGCGACAACTGCAAGCTGATCGACTGGCCGATCGCGACGCTGAGTCCGGTCGGGATCCGTACCAGCGACGGCATCGAACACCATCTGGACTGCATCGTGTTCGCCACCGGTTACGACGTCCACCTCACCGGACCCCCGTTTCCGGTCACCGGACTCGGCGGCCGGTCCCTCAACGACGAATGGGCCGGCGGCGCGCAGGCGTACAAGAGCATCAACGCACACGGATACCCGAATCTGTTCTTCATGACCGGGCCCAACTCGGGCCCCGGCCACAACTCCCTGCTGGTCTACATCGAAGGGCAGCTCGATTACGCGGTGCGCGGTATCACCACCATCCTGGACAACGACCTGTGCTACCTCGATGTGCGCGAAGACATCCAGCGTCGCCACAACGAGCACATCCAGCGCCGGCTGACCAGGACGACGTGGAACTCCGGATGCAGCAGTTGGTATCTGACCAAAGACGGGTACAACGGGTCCATGTACCCGGGAACCGCGACCCAGTATCTTCGCCAGATGGGTGACTTCCGAATGAAGCATTACGACGCGGTCACCCGCGTCTGCGCATGACATCTCCCCGGCCCGAACCCGGGACGATCGCCAGCGTGCTGTACAACGTGCGGCGGGCGCCGCAGCGCGTGCGGCGCCAGTCACGCGATTTCGTGGAAACGGCTGTCACACAGCTCTTCGACGCCGCGGTGCGCCACCCACAGGGCGCCGCGACGTCCGGCGAGTACCGAATCGAGGAACTGGCCCAGCTGGCCGGAACCACAACGCGCAACATCCGGGTCTACCGCGACCGCGGGTTGTTGCCGCCACCGCTGCGGGTCGGGCGGATCGCGTTGTTCAACGACACCCATCTGACCCGGCTCCGGCTGATTACGTCCATGCTCGACCGCGGCTACAACATCGCCCACGTCCGCGAGATGCTCAGCGCCTGGGAGGAAGGCAAGAATCTGGGCGATGTCCTGGGGCTGGAAACCGCGATCGTGGGCACCTGGACCACCGAGAAGTCCGAGACCATGCCATTGCCGCAGGCCCGCCAACTCGTCGACGACGCAACGGCTTTCGACCGGCTGGTGGCACTGCACGTCATCCGTGTCGACGGCGAGCAGGCCACCGTCACCCGACCGAAGCTCATCGAGGCGTTCAACGAGGTCCGCGGCTACGGCGTGAGTATCGACAAGCTCATCGACCTGCACGAGCAGATCCTGCCCAAGGTCGACGAGATCAGCGACCTGCTGGTCCGCGCCGGATTCGAACACGTCGCGGACCGGATCAAGCCCGGCGAGGCGCTGCCGGCGGACGCGGAGGTCGCCGAACTGATCACCATGCTGGTCCGCTTCCGCACCCAGGCGGTGGCGACCGTCACCGCGACCCTCGCGTCATCGATCGAGTCGAACATCGAGACCCTGGTCAGCCGCCTGCTCGCGGAGTATCTCGAGCGGGCGGCTGAGCCCGACGTCAGTGCCCGCTGAGGGTCAGCGTCCCTTCGGTTTTGAGCACTCGGGCGGCGGTGATCCGCTCGGCTTTGCGCGCCTCCCGGTCCAGATAACGCTGCTTGGATTCGTCGAACTTCTCTGCCGCCTGCTCAATTTCCTTGATCAGGACCGCTAGGTCGTCACGCATCCACGCCGCCTCGCCGGTGAAGTCTTCACGCTCGAAGATCCGCCACTTCTTCAGCACCGGCATCACCACCTCCTCGAGGTGGATACGTGGGTCGTAGACGCCGCCGACCGCGATGACGACGGCTTTGCGACGGAATTCCGGCACCGTGTACCCGGGCATCTTGAAGTTGCGCAATATCCGGTGCACCGACTTCATCGCCTGGTTGGGTGCGATGTCGAGGCCCGCTTCGCTGACGTCGCGGTAGAAGATCATATGCAGGTTCTCGTCCGCTGAGACCCGGGCGAGCAACTGGTTGGCAATGGTGTCGTTGCAGGCCTTGCCGGTGTTGCGATGCGAAACGCGGGTGGCCAGTTCCTGGAACGAGACGTACATCACGGAGTCGAACAGGCTCTCCGCGAACAGGTTGCCCTGCTGGTTCTGGCCCGGGCTGAACCCGCGCGTGACCTGCTCCATCCGCAGTTTCTCCAGCTCGACAGGGTCGACGGCGCGCGTCACCACCAGGTAGTCGCGCAGCGCCACACTGTGCCGGTTCTCTTCGGCGGTCCACCGGTTGACCCACTGGCCCCACGCGCCATCGAGGCTGAAGTTCATCGAGATCTCGCGGTGATAGGACGGCAGGTTGTCCTCGGTCAGCAGATTCTGGACCATCGCCACCTGAGCCACGTCGGAGAGTTGACTCTGCCCCGGCTCCCAGTCCTGACCGTCGAGGGCGTAGAAGTTCTTGCCGTCGGACCAGGGAATGTAGTCGTGTGGATGCCATTCCTTGAACATCGACAGGTGCCGGTTGAGCAGGCGCTCGGCGACAGGTTCAAGTTCTTGCAGCAGTTGCAGATTCGTCAGTTCCTTGGGCACAAGCATCTCCAGGGTTACTTGGTCGGCATTAACAGGCCGAGGTTGCCGTCATGGCGGGGATACAACAATTGACCGCGACCGGTTTCCCGGTCGGTGTAGAACAGCAGGCGCAGGCTGTGTTCGCAGGCACGGCGTACTGCCTCGGATTCGCTCAAAGTGGGTGTGGCACGGGAATTCACGATCAGCGGCACCTGAGGTCCGGGCACCTCCGCCGACCAGGCCCACCCCGGTGGGAAGACATGCCGCTGCCGGGCCAGCCGCAGTCCCGACGGCCCGGCCCGGTAGACCAGCGCGTCCTCGCCGGTTTCGGCGTCGGTGAACAGATGCGCGTCGTAGTCCATGCCGTCCATCACCGCTACCGCCTGCAGTGGCGTGGTGCGTTGCAGCGCAACCGGTTTGCGGCGCGCCACCGAGGCGTCGAAGCCCACCGTCAATATCCGCCGCGTCGGATCCGGCCATGGTCGAGGCCGCCACGGCGCAAGCATCCGGCGGATCTGGCCGTCGAGCCTGTCCAGCGCCGGCGACAACTCGTCGACGCCGGCGGTGACGGCGGCGATGCGCGCCGGGAGTTCGCCGACCAACAGGTTCACCTGCATGACCATCGGGCCGCGGCCACACGTTCCCGTCTTGAGGCGTACCCGAGCGCCCTCGGTGATCTCGTGAGAGGCCAGGACCTCACCGACCGCTTGCGCCACGTGCTCGGCCTGGGCGAGGTTGACCGGGCCGTCGGACGTCACGTCGACGTCCGGGAATTCCCGCACCGACCTCGCCTTGAGTGCCCTCACGCCGCGGCGACCCTTTCTCCTCTTTTCGCGACTTCGAATGCCGCGGAAAAAAGTTTCGCCGTCCGACGCCACCGTCAGATAGAGCCGAAAGTCCCACCGGGAGTGGCTAAAGTCCCGAACGAATACATGGGCGATAAATCCCCGTGGCGAACATCACATTGTGCCGCACCTGGGCGTATTATCCGGCCGCTTAAATCTGGCTTTCCACCAGATACGGCGCCAGCGTCGACAATTTCTCGCAAGTCTCCTCGAATTCCCGCTCGGGATTCGAGGCTTCGATGACCCCGGCGCCCGCCCGCAGCCAGGTGCGGCCGTCGTGCTCGTAGGCGGCGCGCAGCGCCAATGCCGCATCGAGCGCACCATCGGCGGAAAACTTCACGACCGCGCCGGAATACAGGCCTCGCGGACCTTCGTCGAGACGCAGGATGGCCTCGACACCGTCGGCTTTGGGAATCCCCGAGGCGGTCACCGCCGGGAACAGCGTTTCCAGCGCGTCCATCCGGTCGCTGGACGGGTCCAGTCGCCCGGTGATGGTGGAACCGAGGTGCTGCACGCTCCCCCGCTCGCGCACCGCCATGAAGTCGACCACGGAAGCGGTGCCGGGCGCCGCGATCTCGGTGACCTCCTGCAGCGAGGTGCGCACCGAGATAGCATGCTCCACAATCTCTTTGGCGTCAGACTGGAGGTCCTCGCGAGCCCGCTTGTCGGGCACGGCACCGCGTCCCAGCGCGCGCGTTCCGGCCAGCGGCTCGGTGATCACCAGGCCGTCGGCCCGGACCGACGTGACGAGTTCCGGACTGTAACCCAGCGCGCGAATACCACCGAGCCGCAACAAGAATGAGCGCACTGGCGTGTTGTGCCGCCGACCGAGCCGATAGGTGGCCGGAAAATCAAGGGCGAACGGCACTTCCAGACAGCGGGACAGGATCACCTTGTGATACCTGCCCGCCGCTATTTCGTTCACGGCGACCGCCACCCGGTTGCGGTAGCCGGACGGGTCGGCGGACAGATCGACCGGGCGGGCGTGGCGCACCTCGCGCACCCCGGCTGCAAGCAACTCCTCCACCGCCTCGCGCTCGCGGTTTCCACCACCGAAGAGCCGAACGTCGTCCCGGGTGATCGCGATGCGCAGCCGGGGCCAGAAGACCCGGGCCAGCGGAGTGCGCGGCGCCAGCCGCGTCTGCAGTCCGTAGCGGTAGACGCCGAATTCGAACGCGACCCAGCCGAATGCCTGGTCGGTTTCCAATAACAGCCGGTCAACCGCTTCCCCGAGCACGGCCCCCGGGCGGCCCGACCATTGTTGCCGACGAGTCACGCCGTCGCGAACAACCCGCAGTTCGTCGCTGTCGAGTTCCACCATCGCCTGCACGCCGGCGGCAAGCTCCCACTGCCCGTCCTGCTCGTACAACAGGTATTCCTCGCCAACCGGCTCGACGAGCACCGCGGCCAGCTCAGCGGCGAGATCGGCCGGTTCAACCCCGGCGGGAAGGGGCAGGCACAGCGACGCCGCGCCGACAGAACTGGTCTGCACACCGGCGTCCGTCACGTAAGTAAATGTAGCCTAACCTATTACAGGTTGCGCTACCCCCGGCACTTTTCGTCTGGTGGACCGTTTACACCTCATACCGAACTTAAAGGTTGCTCATATCCAGGCAGTCTCCGTGCCCAGGCCGGCGGGCATCCGTTCCTGCTGGTAGGGACTGTAAAACGGCTCGAGGCCGGCGAGCGCTATGTGACCGGTACACGCCAAACGTTTCCCCACCGTTCACCCCGTGTCCGCCGCCGCGACGGGTCGACAACTCCGTGCGCTTCTAGCATCTCAACGGAATCCGTGGGGGGGTTCGAAGCCCGTCGCGGCCGTCACCTGGCCAGCACCACAAGGGGAGGATCGTCTGAAATGTTCGTCATCCGAATGACCGACGGTGAAGAGATCAAGGGCGACGTCGAGAACCTCACGTTCAACGAGGAGACCGGCGTGCTCACCGTGTGCACCGTCGACGGGTTCGAAGAGACCACCACGCACTACTCACCGGCGGCATGGCTCTCGGTGACCCACCGTAAGCGCGACGTCGCAGTTGGCGGGGATGTCAAGTCATCGCGGCTGTCCTCTGTTCGCTGACGCGACACGGAATCTCCCAGCGAATTAACAGGTAATTGGTACCTGGCCCACACAAATAAGGCCCAAAACGCCTTAGCCAGCGCACATCTGCCTTTCGCTCGTTACGTCGGTGTTTCAGCAATCGCAACACCACGAAAACTGGGTCGAAAACGGCTGTTAGACGCAACATTCTGGGTGGCGCCCGGCATAGGCCCGGGCTAAATTCGCACCGTTATCTGGAATGTGACGTGGTCGCCATGACGGTCAGTACTTCCTTCGAATCGGCGCAGGATGCTCGAGAGGTGCTCAATGCTGCACGAGTTCTGGGACAACTTCACCCACAACCTGTTCAAGCCTTTGCTGCTGTTCTTCTACTTCGGCTTCCTCATTCCGATCCTCAAGGTGCGGTTCGAGTTCCCCTACGTCATCTACCAGGGCCTGACCATGTACCTGCTGCTGGCCATCGGCTGGCACGGCGGCGAGGAACTCGCCAAGATCAACGCCTCCAGCATCGGTGTCATCGTGGGCTTCATGGTGCTCGGCTTCGTGCTGAACTTCGCGATCGGCGGGCTGGCCTATCTCCTGCTGAGCAGGCTGAAAGGGATGCGGGCAGTCGATAAGGCCACCGTCGCCGGTTACTACGGGTCGGACTCGGCCGGAACCTTCGCAACCTGCGTCGCGGTCCTGACCGCGGTCAACATCGCCTTCAACGCCTACATGCCGGTGATGCTGGCCGTCATGGAGATTCCGGGCTGTCTGGTCGCCTTGTACCTGGTGGCGCGCCTGCGGCACCGCGGCCTGGACGCCGCGGGTTACATGCCCGACGAGGCCGGCTACACGGCTCCGGTCAGGGCCGCGATCGGCCCCGGCACTCCCGCGAAGCCGGCACCCGGCCAGAGCCTGGATCAGGAGGCCGACCGAGCGGCGCTGCGCGCCACCGAGCTGGAGCGGGAACTCTCAATGGAGAAGCTGGACCATCCGGACTGGGAGCCCGACCAGAGCCCGCCGCGGCCGCGGGCCAAGCGGATGCCGATCTTCTCCCGCGAGCTGTTTCAGGAGGTGTTCCTGAACCCCGGACTGGTGCTGCTGATCGGCGGCATCGTCATCGGCCTGATCAGTGGGATGCAGGGGCAGAAGGTCGTAGCCGACGACGACCGCTTCTTCGTCCTGGCCTTCCAGGGCGTGCTGTGCCTGTTCCTGCTGGAGATGGGGATGACGGCTTCCCGCAAGCTCAAAGACCTGCGATCGGCCGGCCTCGGTTTCATCTTCTTCGGTCTGCTGGCGCCCAATCTCTTTGCCACGATTGGGATTGCGGTCGCCTGCAGCTACGCCTCCCTCACCCACACCGACTTCAAGCCCGGCACCTACGTGCTGTTCGCCGTGCTGTGTGGCGCCGCTTCGTATATCGCCGTTCCGGCGGTGCAACGGCTGGCGATTCCCGAAGCCAGCCCCACGCTGCCGTTGGCCGCGTCCCTCGGTCTGACGTTCTCCTACAACGTCACCGTCGGGATTCCGCTCTACATCGAGATTGCGCGCATCTTCGAGCAGTGGTTCGGCGTCTGAGGTGGACGTCAGCCCAGCACGGTGCGCACGACCGCGTCGGCCAGTAGCCGGCCCCGGTCGCTGAGGACCAGGTGGTCGCCGACAGACTCCAGCAACCCATCGGCGACCACCTGCTCGGCGCGTTCGCGTTCGGCGCCGCTCAGCCGAGCCACCGGTAACCCCTGCCGCAGCCGGATCTGCAGCAGCACCTCCTCGGTGTGCAGGGCGTCGGCATCCAGCTGCTCGTAGCCGGCCACCGGCAGCCCGCCGTCGCCGAGCCTGGACCCATAAGTGTTGGGGTGCTTGACATTCCACCACCGGACGTTGCCGACATGGCTGTGCGCGCCGGGTCCGGCGCCCCACCACTGACCGCGGTCCCAGTAGCCCAGATTGTGGCGGCACTCACCGCCGGGACGGGCCCAGTTGGACACCTCGTACCAGGCCATGCCGGCGGCGGAGAGTCGCGCGTCGATCAACTCGTAGCGGTGCGCCAGCACGTCGTCGTCCGGCGGCTCGAGCTCTCCGCTGCGGACCCGCCTGGCCATCGCCGTGCCTTCCTCGACCACCAGCGCATAGGCCGACACGTGGTCGACACCCGTCTCCACCGCCGTGTCCACCGAGCGCAGCAGGTCCTCATCGGATTCGCCGGGGGTGCCGTAGATCAGGTCCAGGCTGACGTGCTCGAAGCCCAGATCGAGCGCCTCGCGGGCCGCTGCGGCGGACCGGTTGGGTGTATGCACCCGGTCCAGCACCCCCAGCAACCGGGGCACCACCGACTGCATGCCCAACGACACCCGCGTGTATCCGGCCTCGCGGATCTCCTGGAAGAACTCCGGCCACGTCGACTCGGGGTTGGCCTCGGTGGTGATCTCGGCACCGGGTGCCAGCGTGAAGTGATCGCGCACCATGTCCAGCAGCGTCGCCAGGCGCGTGCCGCCCAGCAATGAGGGGGTACCGCCGCCCACGAACACCGTGTCCACCGTCGGGCCGCCGAGTCGGGCGGCCGCGCGCTCCAGCTCGGTCCGCAGCGCCGTCAGCCAGGCGTCCGGGTTGACTCCGCCCAGTTCCGCCGGGGTGTAGGTGTTGAAGTCGCAGTATCCGCACCGGGTGATGCAGAACGGGACATGGACGTAGAGGCCGAACGGCCGTCCGGGGGTGGGCTGGATGGCCGGCAGTTCCACCGGCACCTCGACGGGAACCATGCCAAATCTTGGCACGGCGGCCCGGCTCGGGCCGTTTCCCAGCAGTTTCCCGGGTTTGTTTACCGAAGCACCCAGGTACGGCTCGTAGTTTTAATCACTGTGAGAAGAAATTTGACCTGGTAACGAGCGCGGCGTTGATCCATGGCAGAATGGCACCCGTGACCGTCGCCAAGTCGAACCTGCGAGTAGCACTGGTCGTGCGACGGCATATCGACCTCAAGCGCGTTTGCAGCTGTTGCTGTCTGCCTTGACGTCGTAGACCCAGCCCACCCGTACCACCTGCTGGCTGCCGGATCTGCGCCGCCGGAATCAACGGTGAGTCGCGCGTGTTCCAGCCGGCATGTTCCGAAGGAGAACTGCCCCATGACGACAGCACGCCCCGCAAAGGCGCCCCGCAATGAGGGCCAGTGGGCGTTGGGCAATCGCGAGCCGCTGAACCCCAACGAGGAGATGAAGAAGGCCGGCGCGCCGCTGGAGGTGCGCGAACGCATCGAGAACATCTACTCCAAGAACGGATTCGACAGCATCGACAAGAGCGACCTGCGCGGGCGCTTCCGCTGGTGGGGCCTCTACACCCAGCGCGAACAGGGTTACGACGGCTCGTTCACCGGTGACGACAACGCCGATCTGCTCGAGGCCAAGTACTTCATGATGCGGGTGCGGTGCGACGGCGGGGCGATCTCGAGTGCCGCGTTGCGCACGCTCGGCGAGATTTCCACCGAGTTCGGCCGCGACACCGCCGACATCTCCGACCGGGAGAACATCCAGTACCACTGGATCCGGGTTGAGGACGTCCCGGAGATCTGGCGGCGCTTGGACGAGGTGGGCCTGCAGACCACCGAGGCGTGCGGCGACTGCCCCCGTGTGGTGCTGGGCTCCCCGCTGGCCGGCGAGTCGCTGGACGAGGTCATCGACCCGACCTGGGCGATCGACGAGATCGTGCGCCGCTACATCGGCAAGCCCGAATACGCCGACCTGCCGCGCAAATACAAGACCGCGATCTCGGGGCTACAGGACGTCGCGCACGAGATCAACGACATCGCATTCATCGGCGTCAACCACCCTGAGCACGGTCCCGGGCTGGATCTGTGGGTCGGCGGCGGACTGTCGACCAACCCGATGCTCGCCCAGCGACTCGGCGTGTGGGTTCCGCTGCAAGAGGTGCCCGAAGTGTGGGAGGCGGTGACGTCGATCTTCCGGGACTACGGGTACCGACGGCTGCGGGCCAAGGCGCGGCTGAAGTTCCTGGTCAAGGACTGGGGCGTCGAGAAGTTCCGTGAAGTTCTCGAGACCGAATACCTCAAGCGGCCGTTGATCGACGGCCCGGCACCCGACCCGATCGCGCATCCGATCGACCACGTCGGCGTGCAGCGCACCAAGAACGGGCTCAATGCCATCGGGGCCTCCCCGATCGCCGGGCGGGTGTCCGGCACCATACTCACCGCGGTCGCCGAGCTCGCCGAGCGCGCCGGCTCCAACCGCATCCGCTTCACCCCCTACCAGAAACTGGTCCTCCTCGACGTTCCCGACGACAAAGTCGAAGAGACGGTTGCCGGGCTGGAAAGCCTTGGCCTGCAGGTGCGTCCGTCGCAGTGGCGGCGGAACTTGATGGCGTGCAGCGGAATCGAGTACTGCAAGTTGTCCTTCGCCGAAACCCGGGTGCGTGCACAGTCTTTGGTGCCCGAGCTGGAGGGCAGGCTGGCAGACATCAACTCCCGCCTGGACGTGCCGATCACCGTCAACATCAACGGCTGCCCCAACTCGTGCGCCCGAATCCAGATCGCCGACATCGGGTTCAAGGGCCAGATGGTCGACGACGGCGAAGGTGGCTCGGTCGAGGGCTTCCAGGTGCATCTGGGCGGCGGCCTCGGTCTGGACAGTGGATTCGGACGAAAACTGCGTCAGCACAAGGTCACCAGCGACGAGCTGGGCGACTACATCGATCGGGTGACCCGCAACTTCCTCAAACACCGCCACGAGGGCGAGCGCTTCGCGCAGTGGGCCGTCCGGGCCGAGGAGGACGATTTGCGATGAGCCAGGCGCCCAAACTGACCGAAGACGAGCTGCGCGAGCTGGCGGCGCGCGGCGCGGCGGAACTCGCCGGCGCCGACGCCATCGAGCTGCTGAAGTGGACCGAAGAGAACTTCGGCAACATCAACGGACCACGCGGCTGGGCGACGTGCAACTACGTGGTGGCCTCCAACATGCAGGACGCGGTGCTGGTGGACATGGCGGCCAAGGTACGGCCGGGTGTGCCGGTAATGTTCCTGGACACCGGTTATCACTTCGTGGAGACCATCGGCACCCGTGACGCGGTCGAATCCGTCTACGACATCCGCGTCGTCAACGTCAACCCCGAGCACACGGTTGCCGAACAGGACAAGCTGCTGGGCAAGGACCTGTTCGCCCGTGACCCCGGCGAGTGCTGCAGGTTGCGCAAGGTCGCTCCGCTCGGCAAAGCGTTGCGCGGCTATTCGGCCTGGGTGACCGGCATCCGGCGGGTGGAAGCGCCGACCCGGGCCAACGCCCCGCTGATCAGTTTCGACGAGGCGTTCAAGCTGGTGAAGGTCAATCCGCTGGCGGCCTGGTCGGACGAGGACATGCAGAACTACATCGACGAGCACGACGTGTTGGTCAATCCCCTTGTCTACGAAGGTTATCCGTCGATCGGCTGCGCTCCCTGCACGGCCAAGCCAGTCGAGGGCGCCGACCCGCGTAGCGGACGCTGGCAGGGATTGTCGAAGACCGAGTGCGGTCTGCACGCGTCGTGACCACCTCGCTGGTGCTGACCGCGCACGGCAGCGCGGACCCTCGTTCGGCGGCCAATGCCCGGGCCGTCGCACGCCAGGTGGCGCGGCTGCGTCCGGACCTGGACGTGCGGGTCGCGTTCTGCGAGCACAATGCGCCGGGGTTGGTGGAGGTGCTGAACACGTGCCCGGGCGAGGCCGTCGTCACGCCCCTGCTGCTGGCGGACGCGTACCACGCCCGCGTCGACATTCCCGCCCAGATCGCCGAGTGCGCCGTCAGCGACCGGGTCCGTCAGGCCGGAGTGCTCGGAGAGGATGACCGACTGATCTCGGTCGCGCGCCAGCGGGTGATGCAGTCGGGGGTCTCCCGGCTTGACGACACCCTCGGCGTGCTCGTGGTGGCCATCGGGTCGTCCAATCCCGCCGCCAATAGCCGGACAGCCGACGTCGCGCCCCGGCTCGCGGCCGGAACCCGTTGGGCCGCAGTGACAACCGCGTTCGCCACCCATCCGAAGCCGTCGTTGGCCGAGTCGGTGCAACGGCTGCACGACCGGGGTGCGCGGCGGGTGGTCGTCGCGCCGTGGTTCCTGGCGCCGGGTCGGATACCGGACCGGGTGGAGCGCTTCGCCGCCGAGGCAGGGGTGGCCATGGCCGCGCCGCTGGGCGCACACCCATGGGTCGCCCACACCGTGCTGGACCGCTTCGACCACGCCGCCGCGGAGCGCGCCGCCGCGTAGCTCGCTCAGCCTGCAAATCTGCAGCCAAAGTGCGAGAACGCCCCTGCAAAAACGCAGGCTCGATGAAACCCAGCCGCCGGACGACCGGTGTGACACGCGCGCGACCGGGTACCCGCGCACCCATGACGGCTATGCCACCAGATCCGAATCCAACTCAGGTACCGGGCCTCGAGCCCGGCGGGGGCGTCCCGCCCGGCTCGACACCGCCCGATTCGGCACAGACCTCAGGACTGTCGGCGGAACAGCCACGTCCGAAGCGGATCCTCACCCCGCTGGTGCTGACCAGCATCATCGCGGTGATCGTCTTCGCCTTGTTGTTCGTCGCCGACGCGATGTGGATGCTGGCGCACCTGCCCTGATCACGCAGAGGTGAGCGTCGATTCCGCCGGCGCCTCGTTGGCGATCGGCGGCACCCGGGTGGCCCGCACGTACACCTCGTCGCCCGACTTCAGGGCCAGCGCCTCGGCGTCGCCGCGAGTGATCTGGGCGGTGAACGGGCCTCCGGACGCTGCGCTGGTCAACTCGACCCGGACCTCGAAGCCGAGCGTGACGACGCGGTCGACCGTGGCGCGCACGACGCCGATCGACTCCGCCGTGCCGTCGCCGCCGGCGATCGCCATTTCGGGGTTGCGGCCTACCCGAATGTCGTGGGGGCGGACCAGTGCACCGTTCAGGGCTGACACCGCGCCCAGGAAGGACATCACGAAGGCGTTCTGCGGGGCGTCATACACGTCGGTCGGGGAACCGATCTGCTCGATACGGCCCTTGTTGAGCACGGCGATCCGGTCGGCCACGTCCAGTGCCTCGGCCTGGTCGTGGGTGACCAGCACCGTGGTGACGTGTACTTCGTCGTGCAGGCGCCGCAACCACGCCCTCAGGTCCTCGCGCACCTTGGCGTCCAGCGCGCCGAACGGCTCGTCGAGCAGCAGCACCTCCGGGTCGACGGCCAGTGCACGCGCGAGTGCCATGCGCTGACGTTGCCCGCCGGACAGCTGATTGGGGTAGCGGTTCTGAAAACCACTGAGCCCCACCACTTCCAGCAGATGATCGACCTTCTCGTTGATCTCGGCCTTGGGACGCTTGCGGATCTTCAGCCCGAACGCGACATTGTTGCGCACGGTCAGGTGTTTGAACGCCGCGTAGTGCTGGAAGACGAACCCGATCCCCCGGCGTTGCGGTGGCACCCGGGTGACTTCGCGGCCGTTGATCGTGACGGTTCCGGAGTCGGGTTGGTCAAGGCCGGCGATGGTGCGCAGCAGCGTCGACTTGCCCGAACCGCTGGGACCCAGCAGCGCGGTCAGTGACCCGGTGGGCACCACGAAGTCCACGTGGTCCAGCGCGACGAAGTCGCCGTAGTGCTTGTAGGCGTCCCGAACGACGATCGCGTTCTTGCCCTGGTCGGTCCCGGTCATGTCTCCAGTCTCCTTGTCCGGCCTATTTGCTTGCTTTTGCCCGACGTGCATCGAGCACCACTTGAACGATCAGCACCAACACGGCGACTCCCATCAACAACGTCGACAACGCGTACGCGCCATACTCCGCGCCTCGGTTGTAGCGGTCGGACACCAGCAGCGTCAGCGTCTGCGACTGCCCGGGCAGGTTGGACGACACCATGATCACCGCGCCGTACTCGCCGAGCGTGCGCGCGATGGTCAGCACGATGCCGTAGGTCAGGCCCCAGCGGATGGACGGCAACGTGATCCGCCAAAAGGTCTGCCACCAACCGGAACCCAGCGTCGCGGCGGCCTGCTCCTGATCGGTGCCCAGTTCGTGCAGCACCGGTTCGACCTCGCGCACCACGAATGGAAGGGTGACGAAGATGCTGGCCAGCACGATCCCGGGGAAGCCGAAGATGATCTTGAATCCGAGGTCACGCTCGACGAACCCGAGGGCGCCGGCGCTGCCCCACAGCACGATCAGCGCCACGCCCACGATGACGGGCGAGACCGCGAACGGCAGGTCGATGATGGCCTGCAGGATGCCCTTGCCGCGAAAACGGTTGCGCGCGAGCACCAGTGCCGTGGGGATACCGAACACCACATTGAGCGGCACCACGATCGCCACGACCAGCAGCGACAAGTTCAACGCCGACACCGCCGCCGGCGTGCTGACCCAGTCGTAGAACTGGCCCAACCCGGGCTGGAAGGTGCGCCACAGGATCAGCAGCACCGGAACCAGCAGCAGCGAGAAGATATACGCCAGAGCGGTGTAACGGAGCAGGTAGCGGACCGTTCGCGACGAAGCCACTAGGACATCTCCTCACGCTTGGCCGCCCGGCCACCGATGACGCGCAGAATGAGCAACACGATGAACGAAAGTGACAGCAGCACAATGGATATCGCCGCAGCCCCGGTGCGGTCGTCGTTCTCGATCAAGGTTCGAATCCACTGCGAGGACACTTCGGTCTTGCCCGGTATCGCACCGCCGATCAGCACCACCGAACCGAACTCACCGATGGCGCGCGAAAATGCCAGCCCCGCACCGGACAACAAGGCGGGCAATAAGGACGGCAGCACGACGGAAGTGAAGATCTTGAGTCCACTGGCTCCGAGCGACGCCGCCGCCTCCTCGGACTCTTTGTCGATCTCCAACAAAACCGGCTGCACGGCGCGCACCACGAACGGCAGCGTGACGAATGCCAGCGCAATCCCCACACCCCACTCCGTGTGCTGCAGGTGCAGGCCGATGGGGCTGTGGTTGCCGTACAGGGCCAGCATCACCAGGCTCGCGACGATGGTCGGCAACGCGAACGGCAGGTCGATCACCGCGTCGACAATGCGCTTGCCAAAGAAGTTGTCGCGCACCAGCACCCAGGCAATGAGCAGGCCGAACAGCGTGTTGAGCAGCGTCACCCCGGCGGAAATCGTCAGCGTCACGCGCAACGATTCCAGCGCCGCGTGCGAGGTGACCGCCAGCCGGAAGGCCTGCCAGCCGCCGCCGGCCGCCTGCCAGACGATGGCGGCCAGTGGCAGCAGCACGATCACCGACAGCCAGATGGTCGCGACGCCGACCCGCAGGGAGGTGCTGCCCGCGCGTCCGCCGGCGGGGGGTTCGGCGTCGGCCTCGAGTTCGGGCCGGATCGCCTCAGGATTCGGGTTTGTCGTCACGGCGGTCATCCGGTGGCCTGCGTGTAGATCTTGGTGATGCTGCCCGAGCTCTTGTCGAACAGTTGCGGGTCGACGGTGCCCCACCCGCCCAGGTCGGCGATCGTCCACAGTTTCAGCGGAACCGGGAACTGATCGCGGAACGAGGCCGCGACGGACGGATCGACCGGCCGGAAACCGGCTTTCGCCCACAGCGTCTGGGCGGCCGCGGTGTACTGGAAGTTCTTGAACGCGACGGCCGCGGCGAGGTGAGTGCTGGTGCTCAGCACCGCCATCGGATTCTCGATTTTGAAAGTCTGTGGCGGCGTGACGTGTTCGACCGGCTTGCCGGCCCGCTCGGCGGCGATGGCCTCATTCTCGTAGCTGATCAGAACATCTCCACTGCCCTGGACGAAAACGTCCGTCGCCTCTCGCCCCGAGCCCGGACGCATTTTGACGTGTTCCCTCACCAATCGATTGACAAACTCGATCCCGGCCTGGCCGTTACGGCCGCCCTCACTCTTGACGGCGTACGGGGCCAATAAATTCCATTTGGCCGAACCCGAACTCAGCGGGCTGGGTGTCACCACCTCGACGCCCGGACGCAGCAGGTCGTCCCAGTCGTGGATGTTCTTCGGATTCCCCTTGCGCACCACCAATGTCACCACCGAACCGAACGGGATGCCCTTGGTAGCCCCGGTATCCCAGTCCTTGGCGACCTTGCCGCCCTTCACCAGCCGGGTGATGTCCGGTTCGACCGAGAAATTCACCAGATCGGCCGGCTTGCCCTCGGCCACGCCGCGCGACTGGTCACCGGAGGCGCCGAAGGAGGTGATGACTTGCACACCCTTGCCCTCTTCGGAGGCGTTGAACGCCGGGATCACCTTGCTCCAGCCAGGTTCGGCGACCGAATACGCGACCAGCGTGATGCTGGACTTGGCGTCGGCCAGTCCTCCGCCGCCAACGACATCGCTGGGACCGCCGCTGCACGCGGCAACGACACCGGTGATGAGCGCCAGGGCAGCGGGCTGGCGCCAGCGCCATCGGATGCCGGAGAACCTCTGCGACATTGATTGCCTCTCAGTGCGGGACTGTCGGATTGTGGTCCCGTGCTGCGGAAAGGCGATTAGTCAGTGACGACGGAGATCACAAACTCCATCCCAGACCGCGCACGGGTTCAGGGAGTCAGCGACAACAGCGTGCGTCAACCGCGGCGCAACTCACCACGGCGAAATCAGCGCAGCCGAACGCCGAAACGCGGCGCTCCAAAACTGTGGCTGCGGCATGCATGTCGCGAAGCCTAACAGAGTTCACGCCGCTGGCAATTTGGCGGGGGAATCAGTGTGTGACCAGCCAGGTGACGATGACCAGTGCCACCAGCGCGACCAGAATGAGGGTGACGTGCGAACGGGGCATTGTGATTATCCGGAGCTCTCATCGGAATGCCGGGCGCGCCGCAACAATTCGATGCCACGGCCGAGCAACCCATCCAGCAATGTCGCCAGCAGGTACGCCAGGGCAAGCACCACCGGCATTACCGCCAGGGCCTGCAGCACGAACGGCAGACCGGAGAGCCACAGCTCAACGCCGTCCCACCAATTCAGGAAGCCGTTCACCGTGACCACCCTAGTCCTGGCCGGGGTGGCTACGCGCCCACGTAACACCTCGGTTGCGGAGGTGGACGCGAAGTGGGTCCACGGTCGATGATGTCGGGATGGCCTTGCACCCCGATGCCGCTGATACAGCTAACGACGAGGTGGTCGATTCGGTCGAGGAGGCCCCCACGATCTCCGCGTCCACCGAGCTTCAAGCGTTCGACCCGTCGATGCCAGTGGAGATCGACTCGGCCCTGCCGTTCCCGTCCAGCTCGTCGTCGCGCAACCCGTTCCCGCCGATCGCCGACTACGCCTTCCTGTCGGACTGGGAGACGACCTGCCTGATCTCGCCGGCGGGTTCGGTGGAGTGGCTGTGTGTGCCGCGGCCGGACTCCCCCAGCGTGTTCGGCGCCATCCTGGACCGCAGCGCCGGCCATTTCCGGCTCGGCCCGTACGGCGTCTCGGTGCCGTCAGCGCGGCGCTACCTGCCCGGCAGCCTGATCATGGAGACCACCTGGCAGACCCATACCGGCTGGCTGATCGTGCGCGACGCCCTGGTGATGGGACCGTGGCACGACATCGAACGGCGGTCGCGGACGCACCGCCGCACCCCGATGGACTGGGACGCCGAACACATTCTGCTTCGGACAGTGCGCTGCGTCAGCGGCACTGTCGAACTGATGATGAGCTGCGAACCGGCCTTCGACTACCACCGCCTCGGCGCCACCTGGGAGTACTCGTCCAACGCGTACGGCGAGGCGATCGCCCGGGCCAACAAGCAGCCCGACGCGCATCCGACGCTGCGGCTGACCACCAATCTGCGGATCGGGCTGGAAGGCCGCGAGGCGCGTGCCCGGACCCGGATGAAAGAGGGCGACGACGTGTTCGTCGCGCTGAGCTGGACCAAGCATCCGCCGCCGCAGACCTACCAAGAGGCCGCCGACAAAATGTGGCAGACCACCGAGTGTTGGCGGCAGTGGATCAACATCGGCAACTTCCCGGACCACCCGTGGCGGGCCTACCTGCAGCGCAGCGCTCTGACCCTGAAGGGGTTGACCTACTCCCCGACGGGCGCCCTGCTGGCCGCCGCCACCACGTCGCTGCCCGAGACGCCGCAAGGCGAACGTAACTGGGACTACCGCTACTCCTGGATTCGCGACTCGACGTTCGCCCTGTGGGGCCTCTACACGCTGGGTCTGGACCGCGAGGCCGACGACTTCTTCGCGTTCATCGCCGACGTGTCCGGCGCCAACAGCAACGAGCGGCACCCGCTGCAGGTGATGTACGGCGTCGGGGGCGAGCGCAGCCTGGTCGAAGAAGAACTCAACCACCTCTCCGGCTACGACCACGCGCGCCCGGTCCGCATCGGCAACGGCGCCTACGACCAGGTGCAGCATGACATCTGGGGCTCGGTGCTCGACTCGTTCTACCTACACGCCAAATCCCGCGAGCAGGTCCCCGAGACGCTGTGGCCGGTGCTGAAAAAGCAGGTGGAAGAGGCGATCAAGCACTGGCGAGAGCCCGATCGCGGCATCTGGGAGGTGCGCGGCGAGCCGCAGCACTTCACGTCGTCGAAGGTGATGTGCTGGGTGGCGCTGGACCGCGGGGCGAAGCTGGCCGATAAGCAGGGTGAGCTGAGCTATGCCGGGCAGTGGCGGGAGATCGCCGACGAGATCAAGGCCGACATCCTCGAGCACGGGGTGGACTCCCGGGGTGTGTTCACCCAGCGCTACGGCAGTGACGCACTCGACGCGTCGCTGCTGCTGGTAGTGCTGACCCGGTTCCTGCCGCCCGACGATCCGCGGGTGCGCGCGACGGTGCTGGCGATCGCCGACGAACTGACCGAGGAGGGCCTGGTGCTGCGGTACCGGGTGCACGAGACCGACGACGGGCTGTCCGGTGAGGAAGGCACGTTCACCATCTGCTCGTTCTGGCTGGTGTCGGCGCTGGTGGAGATCGGCGAGGTGGCTCGCGCCAAGCGGCTGTGCGAGCGGCTGCTGGCGTATGCCAGCCCGTTGCACCTGTACGCCGAGGAGATCGAGCCGCGGACCGGCCGGCACCTTGGCAACTTCCCGCAGGCGTTCACCCACCTGGCGTTGATCAACGCGGTGGTGCACGTGATCAGGGCCGAGGAGGAAGCCGATGGTTCGGGGACGTTCCAGCCCGCCAACGCGCCGGTGTGATTTCAGCGCGGCCTGACCTCATCAGCTGGTGGCCCGTCGGTGCGCGGTAGCCAGGATCGGCTCGGCAGCGACGGCAGTGAAAGGCACCGCGAGCGGGAAATCGGTTGACAGCGAACGAATTTCGACGGACCTCACAACGGTGGCCAGGGCGAGGGTGGCCTCCAGCATGGCGAAGTGATCGCCGATGCATTTGCGGGGCCCACCGCCGAAGGGAATGTACTGCCAACGGTCCCGGCCCCGGGAACGCTCAGGGCTGAAGCGGTCCGGGTCGAACGTCAGCGGGTCGTCCCACAGCGCGGGGTCTCGGTGCAACGCGTATGCGCTCAGGAGCGCGAACGAGCCGGCCTCGACACGGTGGCCGTCTACGACGATGTCGGAGTCGATCATCCGGCCGAAGGCCGGCGCTGCGGGGCACAGGCGCAACGCCTCGTCGAGCACCTGGACGGTGTACCCCAGTCGCGGCACGGCAGCGATGGTGATCGGACCGCCGCCGAGCGCGCGAATCTCGCTGACCACCCGCTCTTGCAGGTCGCGGTGGCGGCCGAGTTGCCACAGTGCATACGCCAGCGTCGTCGCGGTGGTGTCATGCCCGGCGAGCATGAAAACGACCAGATCGTGGCAGATCTCGTCGTCGCTGAGCCGCTGCCCGGTGGCTGGGTCCGTCGCATCCATCAGTGCTCGGACCAGCGGCGCGTCGCGGTCGGGGTCGATCCGGCACTCGCGCAGGATCCCGGCAGCCAACCCGTGCAGGACAGCGCTGGCGTCACGGGCTCGGCGCCGCGCGGGCGTCGGCAACCAATGGGGAGCTCGAACGGGCCGAAACGCCCGGTCGGCCACCCACGAGAAGGCGGTACGCAGCGGGGCCCCGATGACGTCGGACTGCTCCTCGAGGTCGAGTCCGAACACCGAGTGGCCAAGCGCGCGCAGAGTGATCGCGCGCGTCGCAGCGTCCAGGTCGATGGCGGTGCCATCGGCCCAGCCATCGGCGACCGATCGGGC
This sequence comes from Mycobacterium sp. Z3061, assembly GCF_031583025.1. Lineage (NCBI taxonomy): Bacteria > Bacillati > Actinomycetota > Actinomycetes > Mycobacteriales > Mycobacteriaceae > Mycobacterium > Mycobacterium pumcae. The sequence continues at coordinate 4,619,024 of NZ_CP134062.1, forward strand.
GGCATCGGACATGTGGCCGGCGAACCGGGCCACGATCTGTTTGGTGAACAGCGGTTGCAGAGTGCGCCGACGCGGGAGCCAATCGCGGTGCGTCAGGCTCAAGATATTGTCGCCCATCAGCCTGCGCATCTCGACCATGTGGGGCGCAGTGCCTCGCTCGGCAGCCTCGTCGGTGCGGGCCAACACGTCGTGGACTCCCTGCGGGGACGCGATGAACACCAGCGGCGGCGTGAGCCATTTTGGTCCAAGGACGTTGCGGGTAACCGCTCCGCCGGCGCGATGGAGGGCAATCTGCCCGTCGGTGAATTGCCGGGCGGCCTTGAAGCGTACGGCGTACGGCAACGGATTCTTCGGGATCAATGGCAGCGATCGCACCGCCGTTGCGGTGCCGTCGACGGATGTCATGGTGTGGTCTCCTCGTCGTGGTGTACGACTCGACCATCCGACGGACACTGGGGCAGAACCATCGTCAGGAGTGCGTATTTCTGCACAGGGGGGGGCGTAGATACGCATATTTGACGATGTATTGACCGTCCGGGCGGACGCATGCTGGCTACCATGACCACATTGGATCCGGTCGGGGGTGCGCCTGTGGCGAACGGCAGCGAACTCGGCGTCGGGCGCTTGTTGCCAACCGGCACGGTGACTCTGTTGCTGGCCGATGTCGAAGGCTCCACCCGGTTGTGGGAACAGCGCGGTACGGAGATGCCCGCGGCGGTGGCGCGCCTGGATCAGACTGTCGGCCAGATCGTCGTCGCCTACGGGGGCGTACGCCCGGTGGAGCAAGGTGAGGGCGACAGTTTCGTAGCCGCATTCGCCCGGGCCAGCGAAGCATTGGCGTGTGCGCTGGATCTGCAGCGCGCCCCGCTGGCGCCGATCATGCTGCGCATCGGGCTGCATACCGGCGAGGTTCAGTTGCGCGACGCCGGCAATTACTTCGGTTCGACGATCAATCGAACGGCTCGGATTCGCGACCTGGCGCACGGCGGGCAGACGGTGGTATCGGGTACGACCGCGGAATTGGTGGCCGACCGGTTGCCGGACGGGGTGTGGCTGACCGATCTGGGCACCCACCGGTTGCGTGACCTGCCCCGTCCCGAGCGGGTGCTACAGGTGTGTCACCCCGATTTGCACAACAAGTTCCCGCCGTTACGTGCCGCGAAAACGTCGACAGTGCAAGGTGTCCCGGCGCAACTGACGAGTTTCGTCGGCCGCGACGCCGAAATGGCCGCGATCCAGCTGCTGCTGCAGCAGCACCGGTTGATCACGTTGACCGGCTGCGGCGGCGTGGGTAAGACACGGCTGGCCGGGCAATTGGCTGCCCGCTTGGCCTCGAGTCTCGGTGACGGCGCCTGGTTCGTCGACCTGGGACCGGTCACCGACGCCGAGGCCGTGCCCATCGCGGTTGCCCGTGTGCTTGGCCTGCCCGACCGACGCACCCGTTCCACTGCCGACACCGTCCTGGAGCACCTGCGCTCCAAACACGCCATGGTCGTGCTGGATAACTGTGAGCACTTGTTGGACGAATGCGCGGATCTGGCCACCGCGATCCTGGACCGCTGCCCGGACGTGACCGTGCTGGCCACCAGCCGTGAGCCGATCGGTGTCGCCGGTGAAGCGATCTGGCGAGTGCCGTCGCTGCCGCTGTCCGACGCTGCGGTACAACTTTTCGTCGACCGTGCCCAACAGGTATGCGCCGCCTTCAACCTCACCGGTGACGAAGCCGCGACCGTGGCCGAGATCTGCCGGCGCCTGGACGGCATCCCGTTGGCCATCGAACTTGCCGCCGCGCGGGTGCGGGTGCTCTCGCTCAGCGACATCGCTTCGAGCTTGAACGACCGGTTCCGCCTGTTGACCGGCGGTGTGCGAACCGCAGTACGCCGCCAGCAGACGCTGCGCGCCTCGGTCGACTGGTCGTATGCGCTGCTGAGTGAACCCGAACGTGTCCTGCTGCACCGACTGGCGGTGTTCATGGGCGGATTCGACCTGTCCGCCGCGCAAGCCGTCGCAGTGGGCGAGGATTTGGCGTCCCACCAGGTTCTGGACATGCTGTCGCTGCTGGTCGACAAGTCGTTGGTGGTGGCTGAAACCGCAAGCGGCAGAAAGCGATACCGACTCTTGGAGACGATTCGGCAGTACGCGCAGGAAAAGCTCGGTGAGTCCGGTGAAGCCGAAGCACTGCATGCCCGGCACGCGGAGCACTACGCCACCGTGGCCGCACGACTCGACAATCCCGGACAAAACCGGCTGGACGCTCTGGTCGCTGACACGGACCTCGAGTTCGACAACATGCATGCCGCCTTCACCTGGTATCAGGACAGCGCCGAGCCCGAGCACGCTCTGAAATTGGCGTCCGCGTTGACACCACTGTGGATCATGCGCGGTCGGCTCACCCAGGCGTCCAGCTGGTTCGACGCCGTCTTGGGTGACCAGAAGGCCCAGAGCGCCGGCATCGCTCGTGAAACCTATGCCCGTGCCCTGGCCGACCAGGCCTTCCTCGGCGGCTGGTATGGGATCCCCGGTGCCGGCGAACAAGCCGAACAGGCGGTGGCGATCGCACGCGAGCTCGGCGATCCCGCCCTGCTGCTCCGCGCCCTCGCCAGCCGTAGCGGATGTCACGACCCAGCGGCGGCGGCGCCCTATATCCCAGAGATGCTCGACCTGATTCGTGTTCTCGGTGACCAATGGCGGCTGGGCCAGACCAAGATGTGGAGCGGATATGTCGCCGTAGGGTCAGGTGATCCGATCCGCGCACGCGCGGACGCCGACGAAGGGTTGAGCCTCGCCGAGGCCACCGGGGATGGGTTCACTGCGCGTGAGTGCCGTACCTGGCGGGCGCTTTCCCTGCTGTTTCAGGGTGATCTGAGCGCGGCGGCCGCGGAATCCCGCGCCGTAGCGGTCGAGGCGCAGACGGTGTACGACGGCATCGCGCAAATCCTCGGCTCGATGTCGCTGAGTCTGGCGCTGGCGTACCAGGGCGATGTTGTCGGTGCACGAGAGTCCATCGAGTCCGCCCTCGAGATGTCGGCGACGCTGGGTGGTTTCGACACGGATGTCGCGCATTCGTTGTGGGCGCGCGCGGCCATCGCGGCCGGTGAGGTCACAACGGCCGCATCCGCCTGCGAGGAGGCCTGGCGGGTGCGGAAGCCCGGGCGGGAATCCATCATCCTGAGTTTCACGCCGTTCGCCGCGACCGCGTTGGCGAGTGGCGATTTGGTGGCCGCCCGCCGATGGGCCGACGAGACCATCGCCAAGAACACCGGGTGGCATCGGATGGTGGCGCAGGTTGAGCGCGCCCGGGTCGCGATCGCCCGGGGAGAGCTCGACCTCGCCGAACGCGACGCACACGACTCGCTGGCCATCGGCAGCGAGATCGAGTCGATCCTCGTCGCCGCCGATGCCCTGGAATGCCTCGCCGAACTCGCCGTCACCGGCGACAGCCACATGCAGGCGGCGCGCATTTACGGTGCCGCGCAGGCAATTCGCGAACGGCATCGCATCGCCCGCTTCGAGATATACCAGGACAGCTACGACCGCGCCCTGGCTGAAATCCGAAATAAGTTGAGCGACATCGACTTCGAGGATTCCTGGGCCCAAGGCGCGGCGATGAGCACCGACGAGGCGATCGGCTACGTACGACGCGGACGCGGCGAACGCAAACGTCCACGCACCGGCTGGGCTTCGCTCACGCCGACCGAACACGAGGTCGTCAAACTTGTCAGCGAAGGTCTCACCAACAAAGACATTGCCGCCCGACTCTTCGTCTCACCCCGCACCGTGCACACCCACCTCACCCACGTTTACGCCAAGCTAGACCTCAGTTCCCGGGTGCAGTTGGTACAGGAAGCGGCCCGTTACAACTAGATTCGCAGCGAGCGCGATAGGCCCCTATTTCTTGCCCTTATCCCCCGCGGCTTCGGTGGACAGCGCGGCCACGAACGCTTCCTGCGGCACGTCGACCCGTCCGATGGTCTTCATCCGCTTCTTGCCTTCCTTCTGCTTTTCCAGCAGCTTGCGCTTGCGGGTGATGTCACCGCCGTAACACTTGGACAACACGTCCTTGCGGATGGCCCGGATGTTCTCGCGCGCAATGATTTTCGAGCCGATCGCGGCCTGGACCGGCACTTCGAACTGTTGCCGCGGGATCAGTTCCTTGAGCTTGGTGGTCATCTTGTTGCCGTAGGCCGAGGCACCGTCCTTGTGGACGATGGCACTGAATGCGTCGACGGCTTCGCCCTGCAACAGGATGTCGACCTTGACCAGTTGCGCCTCCTGCTCGCCGGCCTCCTCGTAGTCCAGGCTGGCGTAACCGCGGGTGCGTGACTTCAACGAGTCGAAGAAGTCAAAGATGATCTCCCCCAACGGCATTGTGTAACGAAGTTCCACCCGCTCCGGCGACAGATAGTCCATGCCGCCGAGCTCGCCGCGCCGCGACTGGCAGAGTTCCATGATGGTGCCGATGAATTCGCTGGGCGCGATGATGGTGGTCTTGACGACGGGCTCGTAGACGGTGCGGACCTTGCCTTCCGGCCAGTCCGACGGGTTGGTCACCACGATCTCGGTGTTGTCATCTTTGACCACGCGGTAGACGACGTTGGGTGAGGTCGAGATCAGGTCGAGGTCGAATTCGCGCTCGAGGCGTTCGCGGGTGATCTCCATGTGCAACAGGCCGAGAAATCCGCAACGGAACCCGAAGCCCAGCGCCACTGAGGTTTCCGGCTCGTACGTCAGGGCCGCGTCGTTGAGTTGCAGCTTGTCCAGGGCGTCGCGCAGGTTCGGGTAGTCCGAGCCGTCCACGGGATAGAGCCCGGAATAGACCATGGGTTTGGGTTCGCGGTAGCCGGTCAGCGCTTCCTTGGCGCCGTTGCGCGCCGTCGTCACGGTGTCCCCGACCTTGGACTGGCGGACGTCCTTCACGCCGGTGATCAGATAGCCCACCTCGCCCACCCCGAGCCCCTGGCTGGCCTTGGGCTCGGGTGAGACGATGCCGACCTCCAGCAGTTCGTGGGTGGCGCCGGTGGACATCATCGCGATCCGTTCGCGCGGGACGATCTTGCCGTCGACCACGCGCACGTAGGTGACCACGCCACGGTAGATGTCGTACACGGAGTCGAAGATCATTGCGCGCGTTGGCGCGTCGGCATCGCCCTGCGGGGGCGGCACCTCGCGTACCACGTGGTCGAGCAGGTCGCCGACGCCCTCGCCGGTCTTGCCGGACACCCGCAGCACGTCGCCGGGTTCACAGCCGATGATGTGGGCGATCTCGGCCGCGTACCGATCCGGGTCGGCGGCGGGCAGGTCGATCTTGTTGAGCACCGGGATGATGTGCAGGTCGCGATCCAGCGCCAGGTAGAGGTTGGCCAGGGTCTGCGCCTCGATGCCCTGCGCGGCGTCCACCAGCAGCACGGCTCCCTCGCAGGCTTCGAGGGCACGGGAGACCTCGTAGGTGAAGTCGACGTGGCCGGGCGTGTCGATGAGGTGCAACACGTACTCGGTGTCATCCACCTTCCAGGGCAGCCGCACGTTCTGCGCCTTGATGGTGATGCCGCGCTCGCGCTCGATATCCATCCGGTCCAGGTACTGGGCGCGCATCGAGCGCTCGTCGACCACCCCGGTCAGCTGCAGCATCCGGTCGGCCAGCGTCGACTTGCCGTGGTCGATGTGAGCGATGATGCAGAAGTTCCGAATCTGCGCCGGCGGGGTGAAGGTCTTGTCGGCGAAACTGGCGATGGGAAATCTCCTGGTCGAGCGGTCAACGAGTATGCCCAGCGTATCCGTGCGCGGCAGCCGGGACACAATCACGCGGTTATGCTGCGAGCATGGCACCGGGTAAGAAGTCGTCCGGCAAGTCACAGTGGAAGACGTTCCAGCGGTTCGCGGAGAACTTGGTCAACGAGGCTCCGAAGGTGGTCCAGCGGCTGCAGAACACGCAGGAGACGCTGAAGACCATCCAGCAGGCGGTGAAGATCACCGCGAACATCATGGCGATGGGTCTGCCGGCGCCGCCGACCGAGATCACCGCCGGCCGGCCGGTGACCAAAACGAGCTTCCCGACTGCGCAGCGGGCCCGCAAAGTGAGTTATGCACCCGACCTTGACGGTCGGGCCGATCCGGGCGAGATCGTCTGGACCTGGGTCGTCTACGAAGACGACCCGACGCGCGGCAAGGACCGGCCCGTTCTGGTGGTGGGCCGGGACCGCACCGTACTGCTTGGGCTCATGCTCTCCAGCCAGGAACGCCACTCCGACGACCGGGACTGGGTTGCGATCGGTTCGGGTGACTGGGATTACGAGGGCAGGCCGAGTTGGGTGCGGCTGGACCGGGTGCTCGACGTGCCGGAGGAAGGCATCCGCCGCGAGGGCGCGATCCTGGAACGCGAAACCTTCGAGGTGGTCGCCGCCCGGTTGCGTGCCGAGTACTCCTGGCGCTGAGGTTGCGCGAGCAGACGCGAAATCGCATTGGAGCGTCTGCTCCGGTGCGATTTCGCGTCTGCTCGCGGGTGGAACTCGCGCCTGGGACGGGCGGTGAAACTCAGCCCTGGGTGATGTAGGACTGCAGCTGCTGCTGCTCGGCCTCGAGCTCACCCATGCGGGTCTTGACCACGTCACCGATGCTGACGATTCCGATCAGCTTGCGGCCGTCGAGCACCGGCACGTGCCGCACCCGGTTCTGGGTCATCAACACGCTGATGTTGTCCACCGTGTCGGACTTCGTACAGGTGGCGACGGCACTGGTCATGATCTTGGAGACGGGCCGCGACAACACGCTGGCACCGTGCACGTGCAGTTGGCGCACCACGTCGCGTTCCGACACGATGCCGACCACGCCCTCGTCGCCCATCACCACCATGGCGCCGATGTTCTGTTCGGCCAGACCGGCAAGCAGTTCCCGGACCGTCGCGTCTGGGTTGATCGTCGTCACCGCCGCACCCTTGTTCCGCAAGACGTCCGCGATCCGCATCAATGCCTCCCGTCGGTGGTGATCTGATTCACACAGGCTACGACTAACTCGGCCGACGGGAAAGGAGACATCCTGTCCCGCGGGCACCCGAATCGGCCGATTGCGGTGAACACATCGGGCCGGCTTGCAAGGATGGGGCCATGATCGAGGTCACGCTGCTCGGAACCGGAAGCCCCATCCCAGATCCCAACCGCGCCGGACCGGCCACCCTGGTGCGCGCGGGCGGGCAGGTGTTCCTGGTGGATTGTGGCCGCGGGGTGCTGCAGCGTGCGGCTGCGGTGGGCGTCGGCGCCGCCGGACTGTCGGCGCTGCTGCTCACCCATCTGCACAGTGACCACATCGCCGAGCTCGGGGACGTGCTCATCACCAGTTGGGTGACCAACTTCGCGCCCGATCCCCCGCCGCTGCAGATCATCGGCCCGCCGGGAACCGCGGAGGTGGTGGAGGCGACGCTGAAGGCGTTCGGCCACGACATCGGTTACCGCATCGCCCACCACGCCGACCTGAACGCACCGCCGCCGATCGAGGTCCATGAGCACACCGACGGGCCGGTGTGGGACCGCGACGGCGTGACGATTCGGGTGGCGCCGACCGATCACCGTCCGGTCGCGCCCACCATCGGATTCCGCATCGAGTTCGACGGCGCGTCGGTGGTGCTGGCGGGTGACACCGTGCCATGCCCCACCTTGGACGAATTAGCCTCTGGCGCAGATGCTTTGGTGCACACGGTGATCCGCAAGGACATCCTGGCCCACGTTCCGCAGCAGCGGGTGAAGGACGTCTGCGACTACCACTCGTCGGTGCAGGAGGCCGCCGCGACCGCCGCCCGCGCGGGCGTGGGCACCCTGATCATGACGCACTATGTGCCCGCCGTCGTGCCGGGCCAGGAGGAGCAGTGGCGGGCGTTGGCCGCCACCGAGTTCGGCGGACGAGTTGAGTTGGGCGACGACCTGCACCGTGTGGACGTCTCGGCGCGGCGGTAACGGCCACGCTTCGTCCAGGTGGAAATGGATGTCCTCGCACTGACATCGAGGTACTATCCGCTCCTGCCGATTCGTCGAAAGGTGCCGCATGTCGTGGTTCGCCGTGGGGCCAGAGGCAGTCGCGGCTGCCGCGGACAGCCTGGCTGGCGTTGGCTCCACGATCGGTGAGGCCAATGTCGCCGCGGCTCTGCAAACGGCCGGCGTGCCGGCGGCCGCGGCCGATCAGGTCTCGGCGGCGGTAGCGGCGTTCTGGGGATCGCACGCGCAGGGCTACCAGAACATCGGCGCTCAGATGTCGGCGTTTCACGACCAGTTCGTCCAGGCGCTGAACAGTAGTGGCGCGGCCTACGCCAACGCCGAGGCGGCAGCCGCGTCGCCGCTGCAGGATCTGCTCGGTGTCATCAACGCGCCCACTCAGCAGCTGCTCGGGCGGCCGCTGATCGGTGACGGCGCGGACGGCGCAACCGTCGGCGGGATCGGCCAGGCGGGCGGCGCCGGCGGACTGCTCTACGGCAACGGCGGCCGCGGCGGCAACAGCACGCTCGTGGGCGTCCCGGGCGGAAACGGCGGTGCCGCCGGCCTGATCGGCAACGGCGGTGCGGGTGGCACCAGCGCCGCGGGCGCCGCGGGCGGAAGCGGCGGCAACGCGTGGCTGCTCGGCTCCGGCGGAGCGGGCGGCGCCGGAGTAGCCGCCACCGCCTCCAGCGCGTCCGGCATCGGCGGGAACGGCGGCTCGGGTGGCCTGTTGTACGGCAACGGCGGTTCCGGCGGTGCCGGCGGGTTGGGCAACGGCACGAACGCGGGCGGTGCCGGCGGTGCGGGCGGTGACGCGCAAGTGTTCGGCAACGGCGGTGCCGGCGGGCTCGGCGGTTCCGGCGCATTCGTCCCGGGCGGCACGCAGGGCGGTCAAGGCGGCGACGGCGGCGCCGGCGGCGCCCTGTTCGGCGTCGGCGGGGTCGGCGGAGGCGGGGGCAACGGCGACTTCGGGGGCAATGGCGGCGAAGGTGGTCTGGCCGGATACGGGTTCGGCAATGGTGGCCACGGCGGCATCGGCGGAGCGGGGGCCGCCTTTGGCGGCAGCGGAGGCGACGGCGGCCGCTCGGCGCTCATCTTCGGCTTCGCCGGCGGCGGTGGCGACGGCGGCAGTGGCCTCGGACCGACCCCCAACTCCGGCGGCAGCGGCGGCGTCGGCGGCCTGGTCGGCTTGTTCGGAATCGCCGGCGACGGCGGCAACGGCGGCGCCGGTGGCGGCTTCGGCGGCCAGGGTGGCAGCGGGGCACTGGTCATCGGCAACGCCGGGAACGGGGGCGCCGGCGGCGTCGGTACCGCAACCAGTCCGACCGGCGGTCCGGGCGGGGCCGGTGGCGATGCCCAGTTCATCGGCAACGGCGGCAACGGCGGACCCGGCGGGGTAGGCGTGCCACCTGGCACCAATGGTGCAGGTGGGGCCGGTGGTGCCCCTGGTACTTTCGGCAGCCCCGGACTGCACGGCTAAGCAGACACGCGAATATAAATTCGTGCAGCGGCAACGGCTCAAAGCGCGTAATAATAGTTAGCGGGGCGAAAAGGCGGGCTTCCGTCGTCACCCATCGTCGCCGAACTCGAGGTTGCCGCATGTCGTGGTTTGTCGCAGGACCGGAGGCGATAGCCGCTGCGGCGAGCGACCTGGCCCGCATCGGGTCGACCATCGGCGAATCCAACACGGCTACCGCTCAGCAGACGGCAGCAATACCCGCGTCCGCCGCCGACGGGGTTTCCGCGGCCGTCGCCTCGTTCTGGAACGCGCACGCCCAGGGTTACCAGGACATCAGCGCCCAGATGTCGGCGTTCCACGAAAAGTTCGTCCAGGCACTGACCGCCGGCGGCGCCGCCTACGGCAACACCGAGGCGGCCGCCGCCTCGTCGCTGCAGGGCGCCCGCGATCTGCTGGGCCCGTCGGCCTGACGCGGCACTAGGCCAACCGGGTGATCTCGACTTCCACGTCGAGGTCGGTCGCGCCCAGCCCGGAGTAGATACCTTTCAGCGGCGACACGTCGGCGTAGTCGCGGCCGACGCCGACGCTGATGTACTGCTCGGAGATCTCGGTGTCGTTGGTGGGGTCATAGTTCAACCAGCCGCCGACCCACGCCTGGATCCAGGCGTGGCTGCGGCCCGCGACTGTCTTGCCGATCACGGCGTCGGGCTTGGGGTGCAGATAACCGGACACGTAGCGACCGGGAATTCCCATGCTGCGCAACAAGATCAGCGTCAGGTGCGCGAAATCCTGGCACACGCCCTTGCCCTTTTCCAACGCGTCCAGGCCGGAGGAATGCACGCCGGTGGTGCCGGGCAGGTAGTCCAGCTCGCTGCGCGCCCAGCGGGCCGCGGCGACGACGGCCTCGCTCGGGTCATGGTTCTTGGTGATCCGTTTGCCCACGGCGGCAACACGTTTGCTGTTCGGGGTGTAGTCGGTGGGGCGCAGCACCTCGTCGTAGCGGTCGATGACCGCCGCCGACTGCAGCTCCTCCCAACTCGTCTTCTCCGCCGGCGGTTCCGGCCGCTCGGTCTCCACCACCGAGGAGGACGTCACGGTCAACTCGGTGTGCGGCGCGTGCAGGTCGAATGCGGTGACCGCGGTCCCCCAGTAGTCGATGTAGCGGTAGGACCGGGTGGCCGGGATGGTCTCCACCCGGTTGAGCACCACGTTCTGCCTGGTGTTGGAGCGCGGCGTGAGCCGAGCCTCGTTGTAGGACGCCGTCACCGGCGACCGGTACGCATACCCGGTGGTGTGCACCACCCGCATCCGCCACATCAGGATTCTCCTTGAGTTTCCAGCGCATCGGCCAACTCGTCACGCTGCCGGGCATCCGTCCACGCCACCCACGGCGCGGCGTGAAAGTACTGCAGCGCCAACGCATCTCCGACATCTCGGCAGGTCCGTTGCAGGCCCGCCAGACGGTTCTCCAGCGTTTCGAGGAGCACTCCGGGCTGGACGAATTCCAGCTCGCTGCGCGCCTGACCCAGCAGCCGCTGGGCTTCGGTGGTGGCCCCGATGCGACTCTGCGGATTGTGCAGCAGCTCTTCGAGATTGTGTTCGGCCAGCCTCAGCGAGTAGAACACCGAACGGGGAAAAAGCCGGTCCAGCAACATGAACTCGACCACCCGGGCGGCATCCAGCGCGCCACGGTAGGTCCGCAGATAAGTGTCGTGCGCGCCGGCCGAGCGCAGCAGTGTCACCCAGGCCGGTGACGACGCGCTGTCCCCTACCCGGGACAGCAACAACCGCACCGTCATGTCGACCCGCTCGATCGCACGCCCGAGGACCATGAAGCGGTAACCGTCGTCGCGGGACAAAGTGGAGTCGGCGAGCCCGGCGAACATCGCCGCGCGGCCCTCGATGAACGACAGAAACTCATGCGGCCCAAGACGTTTGGCGGCACGCTCCCGCTCCGGCAACGCGTGGTAGGTGGTGTTGATGCACTCCCAGGTCTCGCTGGAGGTGACCTCGCGGGCCGATCGCGCATTCTCCCGCGCCGCCGAGATCGCGTCGACGATCGAGCAGCCGCCTTCGGTGTTGGGGCTGAACGCCACCAGGTCGGTCAACGACCAGACGTCGAGCCGGTGATCGGGCGGCTCGATCCCGAGCACCTTCAGCAGCAGCCGGGAGGCCTGGTCGGGGTCGACGCTGGAGTCCTCGAGCAACTGGTGCACGGCGACATCCAGAATGCGGGCGGTGTCGTCGGCGCGTTCCACGTAGCGGCCGATCCAGTACAGCGCCTCGGCGTTACGTGCGAGCATCAGCCGATCACCTTCTGCTGTTGCTGCTGTTGTTGTTGTTCCTTCTTCGGCGAACCTTCCAGGGGCTGGTGCGGCTGCTGCTGGGGTTGTGTCTGCGCCGGCCGGTTGCCGTCGGGGTGCTGTTCGGGCACCGGCCCGGGCAGCGACCGCACCACCTGGGCGCGGCCCAGTTCGCGGGCGGCCACCGACGTGCGCGGCGCCAGCACCCAGGTGTCCTTGGAACCGCCGCCCTGACTGGAGTTCACCACCCGGGAACCTTCGACCAGCGCGGTGCGGGTCAGCCCGCCGGGGAGCACCCACACCTCGTTGCCGTCGTTGACGGCGAACGGCCGCAGGTCGACGTAGCGCGGCGCCAGGCTGCCCTCGATCCGGGTCGGCACGGTGGAGAGTTCCATCATGGGCTGGGCGATCCAGGCCCGCGGATCGTCGCGGATCTTCTTGCTGATCGCGGCGAGCTCCTTCTCGGAGGCTTCCGGGCCGAACACGATGCCGTAGCCGCCGGACCCCTCCACCGGCTTGATCACCAGCTCGCGCACCCGGTCCAGCACTTCTTCGCGTTCGTCGTCGAGCCAGCAGCGGTAGGTGTCGACGTTGGCCAGCAGCGGTTTCTCACCGAGGTAGTACTCGATGATGGTGGGCACGTAGGTGTAGACGAGCTTGTCGTCACCGACGCCGTTGCCGATCGAGCTGGAGACGACGACGTTGCCGGCACGAGCGGCGTTGACCAGCCCGGCCACCCCGAGCACCGAGTCGGCCCGGAACTGCAGCGGGTCCAGGAAGGCGTCGTCGATGCGACGGTAGATGACGTCGACCTGACGCTCCCCCTCGGTGGTGCGCATGTAGACCTGGTTGTCGCGACAGAACAGGTCGCGACCCTCGACCAGTTCGACGCCCATCTGGCGAGCCAGCAGCGAGTGCTCGAAGTAGGCCGAGTTGTAGACGCCGGGGGTCAGCACCACCACCGTGGGGTCGGCCTCGTTGGTGGCCGCCGAGTTGCGCAGCGCGCGCAGCAGGTGCGCGGAGTAGTCGTCGACGGTGCGCACCCGGTGGGTGGCGAACAGATTGGGGAAGACGCGCGCCATCGTGCGCCGGTTTTCCATGACATACGACACACCCGACGGCGAGCGCAGGTTGTCCTCGAGGACGCGGAAGTCGCCCTTGTCGTCGCGGATCAGGTCGATCCCGGCGACGTGGATCCGCACGCCGTTGGGCGGGACGATTCCCACCGCCTCGCGGTGGAAGTGCTCGCACGAGGTGATGAGCCGGCGCGGGATCACCCCGTCGCGCAGGATGTCCTGGTCGCCGTAGATGTCGTCGAGGTACATCTCGAGGGCTTTGACCCGCTGCTTGATGCCGCGTTCGAGCCGGGTCCACTCGGCGGCCGAGATCACCCGCGGCACCAGGTCCAGCGGGAACGGCCGCTCCTGGCCGGACAGGGAGAACGTGATGCCCTGATCGATGAACGCCCGGCCCAGCGCGTCGGCCCGGGCCTTGAGTTCGGAGGCGTCGGTGGGCGCGAGCTCGGCGTAGATGCCCTTGTACGGGCCGCGGACGTTGCCGTGGGCGTCGAACATCTCGTCGAAGGCTGCCGAATAGGCGTCGGAGGTGTTGTAGCCCTCGAAGATGCGCTCGGAACGGACGCGCGACCGCCGCTGGGTTGCCTCGATCTGGTTCGGAAAACTCACCTGTGTCATGCTGCCTCAATTCCCCCATCCCGGCAGACCGAGAGTTCCGCTTTTGGGCGAAAACGTAACCGACTGATAACCTGAGCAGTCGCTATCGGGTTGCAGATACCCCGAGCAAAGCCAAAACGAAACGGGATAGGGAACTGACGCGTGGCCAACATCAAGTCGCAGCAGAAGCGCAACCGCACTAACGAGCGCGCGCGGCTGCGCAACAAGTCGGTGAAGTCTTCGCTCCGCACGGCCATCCGCGCGTTCCGCGAGGCCACTCACGCAGGCGAGAAGGAAAAGGCGGCCGAACTGCTGCAGGCGACCAGCCGCAAGCTGGACAAGGCCGCGAGCAAGGGCGTGATCCACAAGAACCAGGCTGCCAACAAGAAGTCGGCGCTGGCGCGCTCGCTCAACAAGCTCGGCTGAGGCTTCTCCCGCTAACTGTGCGGGGCGGTCAATTCGAGGCCAGCTCCGCCACTTGCCGCACGGCGGACTCCAGCGCGTAGTCGGCGTCCACGACGGCCCCCTTCACATTCGCATTCAGGGTGGCGACCACCCGCGACGCGACCGCCAGCCGGTCCCGTGACCAGCGCCGGGCCTGCTTCTGTGCCTTCTGCACCCGCCACGGCGGCATTTTGAGTTGCCCGGCCAGCCGGTATGGGTCGCCGGACAGCGGCATCACCACCCCGATGGTGTGGATCGCTTCCGCCAGGGCGTCAGCCAGGACCACCAGCGGCTCGCCGCGCAGCATCGCCCACCGCAGCGCCTCCGCGGCGCCGGCGACGTCGCCGACCACCGCCTTGTCCGCGATGTCGAAGCCCTTCACCTCGGCCTTGCCGCTGTGGTAGCGCCGGACCGCGGCAGCATCGACCATCCCGCCGGTGTCGGCGACCAGTTGCGAACAGGCGGACGCAAGCTCCCGGATATCGGAGCCCACGGCATCCAGCAGCGCCGTCACGGTCTCGTCATCGACCCTGACCTTCAGCGCGCGGAACTCGCCGCGGACGAAGTCGCTGCGCTCGCCGGCCTTGGTGATTCGGGCGCACTGATGCACCTGGGCGCCTAACGACCGCAGGTCCGCGGCCAGTGCCTTGGCCCGCCCGCCGCCGGAGTGCACCACCACCAGCACCGTCCCCGCCGGTAGGTCCGCGGCGGCTGAGGCCACCAGGGCGGCCGCATCCTTGCCCGCCTCGCCGGCGGCTTCCAGCACGATGATCCGCTCCTCGGCGAACAGCGAGGGACTCAGCAGCTCGGTCAGCTCGTAGGTGCTGACATCGCCCGCCCGCATCCGGTTGACCGGGACGTCGGCGATCCCGGATTCCGCGCCGGCACCGGCCCGCTTCCGGGCTGACCGCAGTATCTGCGCGACGGCCCGCTCGATCAGCAGATCCTCTTCCCCCAGAACCAGGTGCAACGACGAATCCCCGCTCACCCCAAGATGGTGTCACGGAGGTACGACGGCTTCCGACACCGACCAGGCCAGCGCGCACCCCACGGTTGTCCAGGCCAGCACGACACGACCACCACGGCCGCGCGCCAGCACGACGACCAGGAGGGTCGCGCAGCCGACCACCAGCAGGCCAGCGACGCCGTCGGGCACCGGCACGCTCGCCCCCGGGACGCCAGATGCCCAGTGCGCGACACGCAGCACCCACCACACCTCGGGGCCGGTGAAACGGATCAGCAGTTGGGCACCGGCCGGCCAGCCGACCACCAGTGCTGCCGCCGCGGTACCCAGCACGGTGATGGGGACGACCACCGGTGCCACCACCAGGTTGGCCAGCACGGCCACCAGGCTGAACCGCCCGGAGATGGCGGCGACCAGTGGCGCGGTCACCACCTGTGCTGCCCCGGCGACCGCGACCGCGTCGGCCAGCGGTTTCGGCCAGCCCCGTCCGACCAGCCGGCACGACCAGCCCGGGGCCACCACCACCAGCGCTGCGGTGGCGACCACCGACAACGCGAATCCCAGGTCGACGGCCAGTTGCGGAGCTATTGCCAACAACACCAGCACGGTCGCCGACAGCGCCGGGACAGCCTGGCGCCGACGTGAGGACAGCATCGCCACCAGCGCGATCGCGCCCATCACGGCAGCCCGCAATACGCTCGCCGTCGGCTGCACGATGAACACGAAGGCGACCAGGGCCAGCCCGGCAAGCAGCACAGCCGGCCGTGGCCCCACCAGGCGCGCCGACAACAGCACCGCGGCACACACGATCGTGACGTTGGCCCCCGAGACGGCCGTCAGATGGGTCATGCCCGCCGCGCGGAACTCTCCGCTAGTGACCGTGGACACCCGCGAGGTGTCACCGAGCACCAGCGCGGGCAACATGGCGGCCTGGTCGGCGGGCAACACCCGGCGCACCGCGGCGGCGAACCGGCTGCGGACGGTAGACGCGGCCCGGTAGACCGCGGGTGCGCGGCCGAACTCGGGCCGGCCCGTCGCGGTGAGCACCGCGACCGTCAGATCGCGACGGTTCGGCCGGGCGATGCGCGCGGTGAACCGCACCGGCCGGCCCACCGTCAGCTCGTCCGCCGCACCGAATTCCGCGGTGTCGGCGAAAACTGTTGTGCATCCTGAACTTTCGTCGTCACCGAATCGTTGCAGGGTGGCCCGGAACAGCAACCGGCCGCGCGGCAACGGCCGCGGGGTCTCGCTCGGGACGACGGTCACCGGCGCCACCGTGCCGAACGCCGCGGCAATCGGGTGGCGAGCGGCCGCGTCCGCACGCAGCGCGATTGCCATCCCGTATCCCGCGCCCACCACCCCGACCGCCATCAGCCCGGCGCAGACCGCGGCCGGCGCCGATCGGCACCGCGCCCGTCGCCACAGCGCCGCCGCGGCGATGGCCACCACCGCGCAGCAGCCGGCCGGCGCGGCGCCGGCCGGCCATACCGTGCCGGCCGCTGTCACGATCCATCCGGTCACCGCGGCCGGAACCAGTCGCACATCCAGGCGCTCCACCGGATCGGGCTGCGGCCGGCGCACGGGGGTCAGACACGGACCAGCGAACGCAGCTTGTCCAACCGCGCCTGTCCGATGCCGTCCACCTCGCCCAGCTGATCGACACTGGTGAACCTCCCGTGGGCCTGCCGGTACGCCACGATCGCCGCGGCCGTGACGGGACCCACCCCGGGCAGTCCGTCCAGTTGCTCGACGGTCGCGGTGTTCAGATCGAGCGCTTCCCTGGCGCCGGCCTTCGGTTTCCCGGACGTGCTCGGGGCGCCCGAGGGCGACTGCGTGGCGGGTCCGCCGGCACCGACGGAGCTGCCCAGGACCGGCGGCTTTCCCGGAGCCGGCGCCAGCCCGACCACGATCTGTTCACCGTCGCCCAGCGGCCGGGCCATGTTGAGGCCGACGGTGTCGGCGCCGTCGACCGCTCCCCCGGCCGCCTGCAGCGCATCGGCGATCCGCGCACCCGGCGCCAGGGTGACCAGCCCCGGTTTGTGCACCAGGCCGACAACGCTGACCACGACCGGCCGGTCCGGCCCCGGGTTGGCCGAGGCCTTCGGCCCGCTTGACGAAACCCGTTCCACCGGAGGAAGTTTGGCTGAGGTTACCGGCGCAGGCCGGTCGCGGGCCACGGTGAAGACGGTGATCAGCACCGCGAGCGCGGCGATGACCGCCAGCGCGATGGCGCCGGCGCGGCCGGGATCGGCACGCAGGCGCTCCATCCAGTTCCGCTGCGCGGCAGCGTCGGGAAGCCATCGCGGCAGCAACGAATTCGGATCCTCGTCATCCGGTTCCGATTCGGCGTCTCCGGGTTGCGGATCGGGTTCGCCGGCCAGCCGTCGCTGCAGTCGCTCGGCGGGTAGTTCGGTTCGCATGCCGTGACGGTATGTCCGGCGACCGTCGCAGGCGGCGCGCGCCGCCGCCCCGGCCGGGCAGGCTGTGGATCAATCCGCGGCTGTGGAAAGGCCACTCGCCGAGCATGTTTGGTGCACCATTCGGCGGGTAGCCCGGACGCCATGGGTTTGGCTCTGATCACCGGCGCATCGAGTGGAATCGGCCTGGAGTTGGCCAGGCGGTTCGCCGAGCACGGCTATGACCTCATCGTCGCGGCGGCGTCACCGTCACGGCTTTGATGCCCGGCCCCACCGAGACCAACTTCTTCCGGCGCGCGGGCATGGGCGGCACCCGGACCGACTCGGTCAAGGCGGTGGCCAACCGGGTGATGTCGACACCGGTCCCGCAGCTAGAAACGCCAACCCACCACCCGGTTGGCGAATGCCGCCGCTTAGCGCCTAACGTGCAGTACAGGACCGCCGTAACCCCCGCGCCGGCGGCCACCCCGCACACAGGAGGCTGCCGATGAAGCTGGCGCTCACGCCCGACGAAGCCGCGTTCCGCGACGAACTGCGGACCTTCTTCACCACCGAGATCCCGGTCGACATCCGGGAGCGGGTCCGCGACGGCGGACATCTGACGCGCGACGAGATCGTCGCCACTCACAAGCAACTGCACGAGCACGGGATCGCCGTACCGAGCTGGCCCGTCGAATGGGGCGGAAAAGACTGGACCCCCACCCAGTTTCAGATCTGGACCGACGAGATGCAGTTGGCCAGTGTCCCGGAGCCGTTGAACTTCAACACCAAGATGGTGGGCCCGGTGATCGCCGAGTTCGGCTCGCAGGAGGTAAAGGAACGGTTCCTGCCGCCGACGGCCAATCTGGACATCTGGTGGTGTCAGGGCTTCTCCGAGCCCGAAGCCGGATCCGATCTCGCCTCGCTGCGCACCACCGCGGTCCGCGACGGCGACAGCTACGTCGTCAACGGGCAGAAGACCTGGACGACGCTCGGCCAGTACGCAGACTGGATCTTCTGCCTGGTACGCACCGACCCTCAGGCGCCCAAACGCCAGGCCGGCATCTCATTCCTACTCATGTCCATGGACACCCCCGGCATCACGCTGCGGCCGATCAAGTTGATCGACGGCAGCGTCGAGGTCAACGAGGTGTTCTTCTCCGACGCCCGCGTCCCAGCCAATCAGCTTGTCGGAGAAGAGAATCAGGGCTGGAGCTACGCGAAGTTCCTGCTCGGCAACGAGCGGACCGGGATCGCTCAGGTGGGTCGCACCAAAGTGCGCCTGGCCGAGGTGAAGCGGCACGCCGCCGAGAAGGGCCTGCTCGAGGACCCGCTGTTCGCCGCACGACTGGCCGAAGCGGAGAACGAGGTGCTCGCACTGGAACTCACCCAGGCCCGGGTGGTGTCGAGTTCCGCGGGCGGCAAACCCAACCCCGCCTCCTCCGTGCTGAAGCTGCGCGGCAGCCAACTGCAGCAGATCGCCACCGAGCTGATGGTCGAGGTGGCCGGTCCCGACGCGCTGCCGGTGGGCGGGGACGGCATCGCCTCCCCGGAGTGGGCGCAGGCCAGCGCCCCGACCTACCTCAACTACCGCAAGACCTCGATCTACGGCGGTAGCAACGAGGTGCAGCGCAACATCATCTCCTCGACCATTCTCGGATTGTGAGGCTGTCATGGACTTTCAGTTGAGCGAAGAGCAGGCACTGCTGCGCGACACCACCCGGGAACTGCTGTCGCGAAGCTACGACGCCGAGAGCCGCAACAAGGCGATCGACACCGAGCTGGGCTGGAGTCGCGAGGTGTGGAACCAGCTCGCGGAGATCGGGATCCTGGGCCTCGGGTTCGAGCCCGAAGAGGCCGGGCAGCTCGAGATCATGGCGGTGCTCATCGAGGTCGGACGCCGGCTGGCGCCCGAGCCCATCGTGCACGCCGCGCTGGCGCCCGGCTCGCTGATCGCCGAACTCGGCAACGCCGCGCAGAAAGAACTGCTCGACGAGGTCGCCGCGGGCCAGCGGCTGCTGGCCTTCGCCCACCTGGAGCCGGGTCAGCGTGGCGGGTCGGCGAAACCGGCCACTCGCGCTGTGCAGCAAGGAGATTCGTGGACTATCAGCGGACGCAAGAACCCCGTACTGGCCGGCGACTGCGCCGAGACGCTGGTGGTCAGTGCGGCGCTGCCGGACGGCGGCACCGGGCTGTTCCTGGTTGACGCCTCGCAGGACAACACCACCGTCACCCGCTCGCCGTTCCGCACCTTCGACGGCCAGCGCGGCGCTCAGATCGATCTGGACGAGGCCGCCGCCGAACCGCTGGGTGACGGCGCCGATGCCGGTCAGGCCATCGCCAACGCCATCATCCGGATCCAGTCGGCGCTCTGCGCCGAGGCGATGGGCGCCATGGAGGAAGCGCTTCGGCTGACCACCGACTACCTCAAGACCCGCAAGCAGTTCGGGGTCACCCTCAACAAGTTCCAGACCCTGACGCAACGGGCTGCCGATATGTACGTGTCATTGGAGCTGGCGCGCAGCATGAATCTGTACGCCGCCATGTCGATCGCCGACGGCAACTACGACCCGGTCATCGCCGCGCGCGCCAAGCTGCAGATCGGCCGTGCGGGCCGGCACATCGGCCAGGAGGCGATCCAACTGCACGGCGGCATCGGCATGACCGCCGAGTACCCGGTGGGCCACTACACGGCCCGGCTCACCGCGATCGATCAGACGCTGGGTTCCACGGCGGATCAGTTACGGGTCCTCATCGACCACCTCGGCGAATACGACTTAGCAAAGCTCTGAGCCAGGATCCGACGCGATGGCCGAACTGACGGACCGAGTCGTGGAGTTCCTGTCTGCGGGCACCCGCACCGGGATGCTCGGGTTCGCCGCATCGGACGGCCGGCCCCTGGTGGCGCCGGTCTGGTTCGTCGTCGACGGCGACGAGCTGGTCTTCACCACCCACGAACAGACACCGAAAGGTCGCGCGCTGCGCCGGGATTCGCGAACCGTCATCTGCGTCGACGACCCGCACCCGCCTTACTCGTTCGTGCAGGTGCAGGGGGTGGCGGCGGTGAGTGACGACCCGCAGGAGTTGCTGGAAATCGCCACCCGCACCGGCGCCCGGTACATGGGCGCCGAGCGGGCCGAGGAGTACGGCCGCCGCAACGCGGTCCCCGGCGAACTGGTGGTGCGGGTGCGTCCGACGAAGGTCGTCGCCGGCTTCGACATCAGCAACTAAGCGTCGGCGGACTCCTCGGCGGGCTCTGCCGCAGGCTCCTCGGGGGCCTCGCCGACCGGAGCCGGGACCGATTCGGCCATCAACTCCGGCAGCTGGGAAGCCAGGTACTCGGCGAGCGACCTGATGGTCGGATAGTCGAACACCGCGGTGGCGCTGATCGTCAGTTGGCCGCCGAACTGCCCGAGTAACCGGTTGCGGAGTTCGACCGCCATCAGCGAGTCGGTGCCCAGATCCAGGAACCGGCTGGTGGCCGCGGGCGGCTGGGCCAGCCTCAGGAAGCTCTGCACCTCCTGCTGCAGATATTCGGTCAGGAAGTCGGCGCGTTGCCCCTCCGGGATCTCGTGCAACTGGCGCAGCAACTCACTGTCGCCCTGCGTGGCCGCGACGGCACTGGGCAGCACGTAGTCGAGTATCGCCGGACGCGAACCGCCGAGCACCTTCGCCGTGCGCTGCCAGTTGGCCTTGATGACGGTTGCCTGTCCGGTCCCCTCGGCGAACAGCTCGCCGAGCGCGCTCAGGGCGGCCGTGGGATCCAGCGGAATCAGGCCTTGCGCACCGAGATTGACGCGCGCGGCGTGTGAGGCGGCCATGCCGCCCTTCGCCCACGGACCCCAGTTGACGCTGGTCGCGGTCAAGCCCTGGGCATTGCGTTCGGCCACCAGTCCGTCCAGCAGCGCGTTGGCCGCGGCATAGTTGGCCTGACCCGGAGAACCGAGGACGCTGGAGATCGAGGAATACATGATGAAGAATTCCAGGTCGTCGTTCTTGGTCAACCGGTGCAGATGCCACGCCGCAAACGCCTTGGGCGCCAACGTCGTCCGGAACCGCTCCAGGCTCTGCTGAGGTAGCAGCGCGTCGTCGAGCAGACCCGCCAGGTGTGCGACCCCGGCAAGCGGCGGCAACTCGGCGCGGATGCGATTCAGCAACTCCGCGACCTGAGACTCGTCGCCGACGTCGGCCCCGAAGACGTGGATCCGGCACCGGTACCGCTCGATGATGGCGTCGATCGCCTGCTGCGCCTCCGCATCGGGCAGATGCCGGCTGGTCAGCACGATGTCGCCGGCCCCCAGCTGAGCGAGGTACGCCGCCGTGTGCAGACCCAGGGCACCGAGGCCGCCGGTGATCAGATAGGTCCGATCACCGCGCGGTGCAAGCGGATTCGGCATCTGCAACACGATCTTGCCGATATGGCGGGCCTGCTGCATGCGGCGGAACGCCGTCTTCGCCTCGGTCAGCGGATAGATCTCAGCGTGCAGCGGTTCCCACTCGCCGTTGCCCAAGCCGTCCGACACCTCGCACAGCAGCCGGTGAATGTGCTCCGGGTCGGACATGATGGTCCCGTCCAGCGCCACGATCTCGTAGTCGATGTCGGGCCGCACCGCCGCCATCTGCTCGGGCGTCCAGATGTCCCGCTTGGCGATCTCGGCGAACCGGCCATTGCGGGCGGTCGCCCGCACGGTCGCCTCGAGGAAGCCCTCGTTGGTCAGGCTGTTGAGCACGACGTCGACGCCGGCCCCATCCGTGTCGGCCAGGATCTGGTCCGCGAAATCCGTGGTGCGCGAGTCGTATACGTACTCCACACCAAGCTCGCGCAGCACGGCACGCTTGTAGGCGCTGGCGGTGGCGAACACCGTCGCGCCGCACTGGCGTGCCAGCTGGACCGCCGCCAGGCCGACGCCGCCGCTGGCGGCGTGGACCAGCACCCGGTCCCCGGGCCGCAGCTTGGCCCAGTCGAAGGCCAGGCGTGCGGTGAGCGCAGCCGCCGGTATGCTCGCCGCGGCTATCGCGCCCAGACCCTTGGGCACCGGCGCCAGCAACTGTGCCGGCACATTCACCCGGCTGGCGAACGCGCCCTGCATGAAGCCGAAGACGCGTTGGCCGACCTCGAGTCCGGTGACGCCGTCGCCCAATTCGGTGACGATCCCGGAGAAGTCCCCGCCGATGGGTCCGGGGTCACCCGGGTAGAGGCCCAACACGTTGAGCACGTCACGGAAGTTCAGACCGGCCGCCTCGACCTGGATCTGCGCCTGGCCGGCAGCCGGGGCCGTCACTTCGGTCTCCACCAGACGGAGGTTGTCGATGGCGCCGCGTTCGGTCGGCGCCAGCACATAGTCGGTCCCCCGCGGCACCGCGAGATGCCCGCCCCGCGCCCACGGCAGCAGCCGCGACACCAGGAACTTCCCTTGCCGCAGTGCGAGTTCGGGTTCGGCGACCGGTGAAGCCGGCGCGGCGAGCAGTCTGGCCAGCCACTGCACGGCGTCCTGCGACCCGTCATGGTCGACCAGCCGGCAGCGCAACTGTGGCTGCTCGGCGATGACGGTGCGCCCGAGACCCCACAGCGCGGCCTGTACCGGGTCGACCGGCTCGCCGGGTTCGGTGGCCACGGCCCGCTCGGTGACGACCCACAGTCCGCCGGGCAGCTTCAGGTCCTGCTGCCCGAGCGCCGTGCGCACCAGCGTCAGCAGCTGGTCGAGCTCGCCCTCCAGCCGTCCGGCGAATTCGGTGCTCGACTCATCCGTGCCCGGTCGACGGCCGCTGCGCCAGACGATGCCGGAGATCGGCGCTCCGCCGTCCTTCGCCTGGGCGAACAGCTGCACCCAGCGCTCCGGGTCGACGATGTCGTTGGTGCGAAGGCTGCCCGGGACGACGTCCGCAAGCTCGTCGAACCCGGCGATCAGCCAGGTGTTGTCCGCGGTTTCGGCGGTGTCATCCGCTGCCGGCGGGGGCACCTCGTTCCAGCCGAGGGTGTACAGCAGCCGGGTGGCGTCGCCACCGAGCCCGCGCAGCAACGCCTCCCGGGGCGCGCGCTTGACGGTGAATTCGCGAATTCCGCCCAGCAGGCGTCCATCCCGGTCCACGAAGTCGAGATCGAAGACCTGCGTCTCGCTGTCCAGACCGCCCGCCTGCCAACGTGCGCGGCAATAGAACCGTCGCGGCATCCGCTCAGCCAGCATCACCCGCCCATACCGCAGCGGCAGGAACAGATCCGCGACACCGTGCTCGGCCGCCAGCAGCGCCGGGAACGCGGGGAAGGCGACTCCGGTGCACAGGTCCAGCAGCACCGGGTGGATCGGCTCGCTGCCGAGTTGCTCGGCGAGTTCCTCGCCGATGGCGACATCACCGATCGCCTCACCGTCGCCGACCCACAGCGCTTTCAGCGACGTGGACCAGGTTGGGCCCCAGGCCAACTCCATGTCCGCGAAGGTGTCGAACAGCTGCTGGGTCTGGGTGCGGCTCAACCGCTCGGTGGCGGCTTCGATGGAATCCGTAGCCTCGACCGCCGGTTCCTCTTCGACACCGCTCACGACGGTGCCGTCCGCATTCAGCGACCACTCCGCTTCGCGAACGCCGTAGGGACGGCTGTGTACCCGGAACGTCCAGCCGCCACCGTCCTCGAGCGGATGCAGGGTGAGCTGCACCTCACGGGAACTCTTGTCCGGCAGGATGATCGGCTCGTAGAAGAAGACGTCCCGCACGTGCGCCGGCGCGCCGACGGCGGCCAGGGCCATCGCCGCATACGTCGCACCCGGAACCACCACGGTGCCGTAGATGACGTGATGGGACAGCCAGGGTTGCGTCTTGACCGAGAGCCGGCTGGTGTAGACGGCGTCGCCGGAGGCGAGATCCTTTGCGCTGCCCAGGATTCCAGCGACCACCGTACCGTCGCCGGGAGCGACCCCGGAACTCTTGGGCCAGAAGTGCCGGCGCTGGAAGGGATACGTCGGCAACTCCAGCCGGTGACCCGGCCGCCGGTAGCGCGCGGCGAAGTCCGGCCGATGCCCGGCGACATACGTCGCGGCCAGGGCTTCGGAGATCTGCCGGCGGGCGTCGGCGCCCTTGCGCAATGAGACGATCGCTCGCGGCGGAGCCGAATGTTCCGGCCAGACCTGCACCGCCGCCGCCGTGAGAATCGGCTGCGGGCCGATCTCCATCAGCACCGTGCACCCCAGCGCCGCGACGGTGCGCACGCTGTCGGCGAACTGCACGGGCTGGCGGGAGTGCCGGCGCCAATACTGGCCGTTCAGTTCGGTTTCCGCGGTGAGGACGGTACCGGTGCGGTTGCAGACGAGTGGCAGCGTGGGGACGTTGAACTCCAGCCGCGCCGCGTACGCCTCGAATTCGTCGAGCACCGGGTCCAGCAGCGCCGAATGGAAGGCGTGGCTGGTATCCAGCCAGGTGCAGCGGATGCCTTCTTCGTTGAACGTGTCGACGATCCGTTCGAGATCCGGACCGGGGCCCGACAGTACCGTGTTGGGGCCGTTGTATGCGGCGACCGACACCGCCGGGCACTGGTTGGCGACGTCCTCCACGTGGCGCGGGTCGGCGAAGATCGCCACCATCCGCCCGCCGTCGGGAAGGCTGCCGAACAACCGGCCGCGTTCGGCCATCAGCCGGGCCCCGTCCTCGAGGCTGAGCACTCCGGCCACACACGCCGCCGCATACTGGCCCACGCTGTGGCCGAGCACCACGTCGGGCTCGATGCCCCACGACTGCCACAGCCGGGCCAGACCCATCTCGATCGCGAACAGGGCGGGCTGGGCAAAAGAGGTGTGCCGCAGCGTTTCCCCGATTTCCCGGTCGGTCGCAAACAGCACCTCGAGCAACGGACGCGGCAGCATCCCGTCGATCGCGTCCGCGCACCGTTGAACGGTCTCGGCGAACACCGGCTCGGTTTCGAAGAGCTCGCGCGCCATGCCGGCATACTGGCTGCCCTGTCCGGTGAACAACCACGCCGTCGTCGGCGGGTCGCCGCACGTGCCTCGTAATACGCCGGGGCGCAACCGGTTTGCGGCCAGGTCGGCCAGCATGTCGCGGGCCCCCGCGACCGGGGTGGCGCCGGAATCCAGGACGAGGGCACCCCGGTGTTCGAAATGCGAACGCCCGACGCCCGCGGTGTAGCAGACGTCACCGATGTCGGCGTCCGGATGATCCTCCAGCCAGGACGCGTACCGCTCCGCCAACGACACCAGGGCCTGCTCGGACCGGGCCGACAGCGGCAGCACATGCACGGGCCCGTCCGGAACGTCTGCTGCCGCGTTCGGCTCCGGTGCCGGCGCCTCTTCGATTAGGACGTGCGCGTTGGTGCCGGTGAACCCGAAAGAACTGACACCCGCACGGCGCGGGCGGCCGTTGGCGTGCCACGGGGTGGCTTCGTCGACGACGCGCACCGGTAGGGAATCCCATGGGATGTGCGGCGAGGGGTTCTCGAAATGCAGGTTCTGCGGCAGGATTTCGTGCTGCAGCGACAGCACGATCTTGATCAGGCCCGCGACCCCGGCGGCCGACTCCAGGTGGCCGATGTTGGTCTTCACCGACCCCATCAGCAACGGGTGGTTCGCGTCGCGACCGGCGCCGTAGGCCGCCGCGGCGGCCTGCACTTCGATCGGGTCACCCAGCGAGGTGCCGGTACCGTGCGCCTCGAGGTAGTCGACATCGTTGCCGGCGACGTGCGCACGGGCCAGTGCCGCAGCGATAAGTCGTTGCTGGGCACCGCCATTGGGCACCGTCAGGCCGCTGGACGCGCCGTCCTGGTTGACGGCGCTGCCCCGGATGATCGCCTGGACCCGGTCGCCGTCGCGCACTGCGTCGCTGAGCCTCTTGAGCACCAGAATGCCGCAGCCCTCGCTGCGTACGTAACCGTCGGCGGCGGCGTCGAACGTCTTGCACCGGCCGTCCGGGGACAGCATTCTGGCGCGGGACGCGGCGATCAGGGATGCCGGACTCAGCAACACATTCACCCCGCCGGCCAGCACCAGATCGCAATCGCCGGAACGCAGGGCCCCGCAGGCCTCGTGCACGGCCACCAGCGACGAACTGCAGGCGGTGTCCACCGCCACGGCCGGCCCCTCCAGCCCGAGCGCGAAGGCGACCCGGCCCGCGATGGCGTTGAGCGCGTTCCCGGTGATGAAGTGCGCTTCGATGCTGTTGACCGACTCGGCCGTCAGCAGGTGCGAATACTCGTTGGCGGCCACCCCGACGAAGATCCCACTTCGGCTGCCGCGCAACGATGCCGGCGAATACCCGGCCCGTTCCAGGCCCTCCCAGGCGATCTCGAGCATCAACCGCTGCTGCGGATCCATCCACACTGCTTCGCGCGGCGAGATGCCGAAGAACTCCGGATCGAAGCCGTCGATCGCGTCGAGGTATCCCCCGCACCGGCTGTAGATCTTGCCGGGTGTCTCGGGATCCGGGTCGTAGTACTCGTCGACGTCGAAACGGTCATCGGGGATCTCGCGGATCGCGTCGACCCCGTTGGCCAGCAGTTCCCAGTACGCCTCGGGATCGGCGGCGCCGGGGAAGCGGCAAGCCACCGCGACGATCGCGATCGGCTCGTCGACGAGGCCGCTCGTCACCGCGACCGCCGCGGGGGTCTCCGTCTTCACCGTCGCGGGAGCGTTCAGTTGCAGCACGTCGGTGAGCAGATAATCCGCCACGTCGACCAGCCGCGGGTAGTCCATCGCCAGGGTCGCGGGCAGCGCTTTGCCGACCCCGTGTTCGACCCGGCGCCGCAACTCGACGGCCATCAGGGAATCCATGCCGAGGTCGAAGAAGCCGGCCTCGTCGCGGATCTCGGCCGCATCGACCCGCGTGACCTCCGCGACGACCTCGCGCAGATAGTCCACGACCAGCTTCTTGCGCTGTTGCACCGGAGCGACCGTGAGCCGCTCGACCAGCTTCGTGGTCCCGGACGCCGTCGGCGCCGTCGCCGACTCGGGTATCTCACGCTCGAGTTCACCCAGGAACGCGCGTCTTCCGGTCTGCTGGTAAATCGGCAGGAAGCGCTCCCAGTCGATGCGGGCCACCACGCCCTGAGCCGAATGGGTGACGATGAGCTCGGCCATCCCGGCCAGCGCGTCGCCCGGCGCCATGGTCACCACGCCGCGCTTCTTCAGCTGCGCGCGGGCCTCCTCGTCGGCCATGCCCGCCGACCCGGACATCCAAGGACCGAAGTTGACGCTGAGATAGTTCTGCTCGCGCATCCGGCTGGACAGCCCGTCGAGGAAGGCGTTGGCCGCGCTGTAGGCCGTCTGACCGAAGCTGCCCCACACCGAGGCGATCGAGGAGGTACTGAGGAAGAAGTCCAGCGGCACGTCCGCGGTGGCTTCACTCAGATTCCAAGCGCCCCAGACTTTTCCGGCGAAAACGCGATCCACTTCAGCGTCGTCCAGGCTGCGCAGCGGGGTGCTGCCGATCTCCCCCGCGGCGTGCACGATGCCGGCCAGCGGCGGCAACTCGGCCGCCACCGTGGCGATCAGCCGGTCGACGTCGTGCGGGTTGGCGACGTCGGCCGCGACGGTCCGGACTTCGGCGCCGGTCTGCTGGCGCAGGGCGTCGATGCGCTGCTGTGTGTCCTTGTTCGGCGCGCGCCGGCCGGTCAGCACCAGATGTCCGGCGCCGTGCGCGGCCAGATAGCCGGCGATCTCCAGACCGACCGCACCCAGGCCACCGGTCACCAGATAGGTCGCATCGCCACGTAGCGCCAGTGGCGTCGCGACCGGCGCGCCGGCGCGGCGCACCAGGCGCGGCACGTACACCGCCTGATCCCGAAGCGCCACTTGGTCTTCCGTCGCTCCCGAAGCGCCGGCCGTGGCGGCGTCGATCAACCGCGACCACTCGTCGGCACTGCCCGAGGACAGATCCGCCAGCCCACCCCACAGCTGGGGATGTTCCAGCGAGGCGGACCGGCCGAATCCCCACAGGCAGCTCTGCACCGGCGATACCGCGTCGGTACCGGTAACCCGTTGTGCGCCGGAGGTCACCAGCCAGATCGGGTTGCGGATCTCGGCGGCCGCGGCGGCCCGGAAGAGTCGCCGCGCGCCACCCAGAACCCGGTGCTGCATCCGCAACAGCGACCGCATCGAGGGCGTGGTGTCGGATTCGACAGCCGAGAGCACCACGATGCGCAGCGACGGTTCGTCGGCGGCCGCTTCGCGCAACACGGCTTCGAGTCGTTGCTCGTCGGCCTCGGAGGCCGGCAGTCCGTGGACGCGGTGCCGATGCCCGCGTGCCGTCAGCACCTCGACCAACGGCGCCACCGCATCGCCGTCGTCGGCGATCAGCAACCAGGACGAATCCGCACCGGCTGATGCGAAAACCGCTTTCTCCCAACGGATCTCGTAACGGTCACCTGCGATGGACTGCGTCTCGCGCTGCTGGTTGTGTTGCGCCGCCAGCCTGGTCAGCACGTCGACGGTCTGCTGGTTGCCGCCCGTCCCGTCGAGCAACGCGGCAAGTTCGTCGATCCGGCCGTCCTCGAGCAACCGGACGGCTTCGGTGCGCAGAGCTGTTGACCGGTCGGATTTTCCGCTCGGCTGCACCCGCTTGTCCCGGAACCAGTAGTGGCGCCGCTGGAACGGATAAGTTGGCAGGTCGAGTTGGCGAGGCCGTCCCGGCTGTAGAGCTCCGAAGCGGGGCAGGTGGCCGGCGACGTAGGCGTCGGCAACGGCTTCGGTGATCTGGCGCAGGTCGGCGCCGTTGCGGCGCATCGACGCGATCGCCCGCGGCGCGGTCGACGGGTCCGGCCAGGCTCGCAGGGCTGCCGCGGTCAGCACCGGCTGCGGTCCGACCTCCAGCAGCAGCTTGCAGCCGAGGTCGGCCAGGGTGGCGACGCTCTTGGCGAACTCGATCGGCTGGCGGGCATGGCGACGCCAGTACTGGCCGTCGAGTTTGACCTGCCGGCCCAGCGCCGCACCAGTCCGGTTGCACACCAGAATGCGTTGCGGCGGAAGGTATTCGAATCTGCCGGCGAAAGCCTCGAATTCGTCGAGCGCTGGGTCCAGCAGCGCGGAGTGGAATGCGTGGCTGGTGTCCAGCCATTCGCACCGGACGCCGTCGGCCTTGAGCCCGGCCACCGCGCGATCCAGATCCTCGCCAGGTCCGGACAACACGGTGTTTGCGCCGTTGTAGGCGGCCACCGACAGACGCGGGAACTCCTCGGTGAGACCCTCGACCCGCTCGCTGTCGGTGAACACGGCCGCCATCCGACCGCCGGCCGGCAGATCGCCGAACAATCGGCCACGCTCGGCGAGCAACGACGCCCCGTCCTCGAGGCTGAACACGCCGGCCACGCACGCCGCGGAATACTGGCCGACACTGTGGCCCAGCACCACGTCGGGTTCGAAACCCCACGACTGCCAGAGCCGCGCCAGACCCATTTCCACCGCGAACAGCGCCGGCTGCGCGTACGCCGTCTGGCGCAACATGTCTTGGCCGTCCGGACTGTCGGTCTCGAAAATGACTTCCAGCAACGGCCTTTCGAGCACGTCTGCGACCACCGCCGCGCACCGGTTCACCGTCTCCGCGAAAACCGGCTCATTGTCGAATAATTCGCGGGCCATGCCCGGGAACTGGCTGCCCTGCCCGGGGAACAACCACGCAGTCTTGGGCGGGTCGGCGCATTCGCCACGCACCAGTCCGGGCGCCGGACGGTCGTCGGCGAGCGCGGCGAGCAACTCCCGCGCCGAGTCCGTCGAGTTCGCCACCAGGGCAGCGCGGTGCTCGAAGTGCGCGCGCCCAACGCCTGCCGAAAAGCTCACGTCGGCCAGGGCGGCCTCGGGATGTTCACTAAACCAATCGCGGTATTGCTCGGCGAGCTGGATCAGCGCCGCCGGGGTGCGGGCCGACAGCGGCAGCACGCTGAACCGCGGGCCGGCCGAATCCGTTGCCGCGTCTGCCTTTTCGGGCTGCGCCGGCGCTTCCTCGAGGATGACGTGCGCGTTCGTGCCGGAGAAGCCGAACGAACTGACGCCGGCCAGCCGCGGGCGGCCGTTGCGTTCCCAGGAGGTGGCCTCCTTGACGACCTGCACCGCCAGCCGGTCCCACGGGATGTGGGGCGACGGGTCCCGGAAGTTCAGGTGTGGCGGCAACAACTCGTTCTCGAGCGACAGCACGACCTTCATGACGCCGGCGATGCCGGCGGCGGCCTCGAGATGCCCGATATTGGTTTTCGCCGACCCGATCAGGAGCGGCGGGGTACCGTCGCGTCCCTCCCCGAACACGGCACCGGCGGCCTGGACTTCGATGGGATCGCCCAGCGACGTTCCGGTCCCGTGGGCCTCGAGGTAGCCGACGTCGGCCGGCGCCACGCCGGCGCGCCGCAGCGCCTCGGCGATGACCCGTTGCTGAGCGATGCCGTTGGGCACCGTCAGGCCACCCGAGGCGCCGTCCTGGTTGATCGCGCTGCCGCGGATGACGGCGCGGATCCGGTCCCCGTCGCGGATCGCGTCGGCCAGCCGCTTCACGACGATGACGCCGCACCCTTCACCGCGCACGTAACCGTCGGCGGCGGCGTCGAACGTCTTGCACCGGCCGTCCGGGGCCAGCATGTGGGCCTGCGAGAAGGTGATCATCGTCGCCGGGCTGAGCAGCACGTTGGCGCCGCCGGCCAGTGCGAGGTCGCACTCACCCAATCGCAGCGCCTGGCAGGCCTGGTGAATCGCCACCAGCGATGAACTGCACGCCGTGTCCACCGTGACCGCCGGACCCTGCAAGCCCAGCCGGTAACTGATCCGGCCCGCGGCCGCGGCGGCGGCGGTCCCGATCGCCATGTAGGCCTCGATCTCGGGATAGTCCAGTTCGTCGGAGGCCATGCCGAGGTAATCGTGGGTGGAGAGGCCGACGAACACACCGGTGTTGGTGTTGGCCAGGGCGGTCGGTGCGATACCCGAATGCTCGACCGCCCGCCACGCCGTCTCCAGCAGCAACCGGTGCTGCGGGTCCATCAACCTGACCTCACGTGCCGACAACCCGAAGAACGGAGCGTCGAAGCCGGTTACGTCGTCGATGAAACCCGCCCGGCGGGTCACCACCTTGCCGGGTGCGTCGGGATCGGGGTCGAAGAATTCGTCGGCGTCCCATCGCTCCCGGGGCACCTCTGAGACGGCGTCGCGGCCCTGCCGCAACAGCTCCCAGAACTCATCCGCGTCGCCGGCACCCGGGAAGCGCGCCGCGTAGCCGACTATCGCAAAACCGGCTGGCGGCTCCGTCACCTCGGCGGTTGCCATGCACTGTCCTTCCTGACTGACTCGACCGGCGGAGACTGGTTCGCGCTGTGCCACGGCCCGGTCGTGCAGCAGACGGATCTCCCCCGCCGCGATTATTGCAAGCACGAATCCGCCGCGCGCCGACATCCGCAAATTACCAGGTAGTGCGGCCGTCGCTGGGCCAGGTGCCGGTCTTTACCATGGGCGCTGGCCGAATGCGAGCTGCCACGCGCATTAGCACGCGGCCGCTGCCGCGGCTGCCGATGCGGTTATCGTGATATCGGCGCCGACTCACACGGGGGAAAGCCAGGGAAAAGCCGGCGACCGGGAAGGAAAGATTTTGCAGATCGGGAAAATCACAATCGGTTCACTCGAGGATTGGACGGTGCGCCCCGGCACCGTCATTTCCTGGCACCCCACGCAGGCGGCCAGAGAAAAGGCGCTGCAGGCGCCGGTCAGTTCGGTACCGGTCAGTTACATGCAAGGTCAACATCTGCAGAATTACCGGCAGCGAACCAGTTCCGGTCTTGACTTTTCCCGACTTTTGATCGCCACCTGTGAGGCGCCCGGGCATTGCGATATAGCGATCATGAATCAGGCGCTTAACGCATATTTGCGCCGGCACGACACCTACCGAAGCTGGTTCGAGTACGACGACAACGGCGACGTCATCCGGCACACGATGACGGATCCGGCCGATATCGAATTCGTCCCCGTCGATCACGGCGAGTTGACCGTCGACCAAATCCACGACCACGTCGTGGCGACGCCCGATCCGCTGCAGTGGGGCTGCTTCTCGTTCGGGATCATCCAGCACGAAGACCACTTCACCTTCTACGCGAGCATCGACCATGTCCACGGTGACGCGACCCTGATCGGCATCACGATGCTGGAGTCCAACGCGGTGTATGCGGCGATGGCGGGCGGCGAGAGTGGCCTGGCGCTGCCCGACAGCGGCAGCTACGACGACTTCTGCGTCCGGGAGCGCGAACGAACTTCGGAGCTGACCCTGGATTCGCCGCAGGTCCGCAAATGGATCGAGTTCGCCGAGAATAACAATGGCAGCCTTCCCGAATTTCCACTTCCGCTGGGCAACCCTTTGGAGCTGACCAACAGCGACATGGTCACCGAAAGCCTGATGGACGCCGACCAGACCGCCCGATTCGAATCGGCGTGCACCGCAGCCGGCGCGCGCTTCGTCGGCGGCCTGTTCGCGTGCATGGCCCTGGTGGACCACGAGTTCACCGGAGCGGCGACCTATTACGCGCTCACTCCGCGGGACTCGCGCCGGAGCGACGAGAATTTCATGACCCAGGGTTGGTTCACCGGCCTGGTGCCTATCACCATTCCCATTGCCGCGGCGTCCTTCAGCGAAGCCGCCTGGTCCGCCCAGGATTCATTCGATTCGAGCCTCGACATGGCGAAGGTACCGTTTTACCGGGTCCTGGAATTGGCGCCGTGGCTGGACTGGCCGCGACCCAACTTTCCGGTTTCCAATTTTCTGCACGGCGGCGCCGCCCCGCTGAACGCCGTGATTGCCGCAGCCGAAATGAGTGCCGCCAAGAGCATCGGAATTTATTCCGACCGCCGATATTCATATCAATTGACCATTTACATATTCCGGTACGAGCAGGGTACCGCCATGGCGGTCATGTTCCCGGACAATCCGATCGCGCAGAAATCGGTCGCGCGATATGTCGAGGCAATGAAATCCGTGTGCACACGGGTCGCCGATAGCGGACATTGGGGCCGTGTCACGTAGGGTGGGAGTACTTCGGAGTTCTTTGATGCACGTTATTTTTGTGAAATACCCGAAGTCGCGGCGGGCGCGACACATAATTGAGCAGTGGGACCGGCGGTGACCGGCGGGCGCGGACCGCGAGAACTTGAGGTGGGGGCAATTTGCGACGGTTAGCCGATTTCGTGGTGCGATGGCCCTGGGCCGTGATCGGGCTCTGGGTCGCGGTTGCGGTCGCGCTGCCGCTGACACTGCCGTCCCTGAACGAGATGTCCCAGAAACACCCGCTCGCCATCCTGCCCAGTGACGCGCCGTCCGCCGTCACCGCGCGCAAGATGACCGAGGCGTTCCACGAGTCCGGCAACGAGGACCTGCTGCTGGTGGTCCTCACCAACGAGAAGGGCCTCGGACCGGCGGACGAAGCCGCCTACCGCAAGCTGGTGACCGCGCTGCGTGAGGACACCCGCAACGTGGTCATGCTGCAAGACTTCGTCAGCACGCCGCCCCTGCGGTCGGCGCTGACCAGCAAGGACCGCAAGTCCTGGGTGCTGCCGGTCGGCCTCGCCGGTGAGTTGGGCACGCCCCGCTCCTACGCCGCCTTCAAGCAGGTCACCGGCGTGGTCAAGCAGAGCCTCGCCGGTAGCCCATTGACGGCGAACCTGACCGGACCGGCCGCCACCGTCGCCGATCTGACGGTGGCCGGCGAAAAGGATCGACTCCCGATTGAGCTCGCGATCGCGGTGCTGGTGCTCCTTGTGTTGCTGATGGTCTACCGCAATCCGGTCACCATGCTGCTGCCGCTGCTGGCGATCGGCATCTCGATGGCGATCGCCCAGGCTGTGGTCGCCGGCTTCTCCCAGGCGAGCGGCCTGGGTGTTTCCAACCAGTCGATCGTCTTTCTGAGCGCGATGATCGCCGGCGCAGGAACCGATTACGCGGTCTTTCTCATCAGCCGATACCACGACTATCTGCGGCAGGGCTCCGATTACGAGGAAGCCGTGCGACGGGCGCTCATCTCCATCGGCAAGGTGATCACCGCGTCCGCCGCCACGGTCGGCATCACCTTCCTCGGCATCAGTTTCGCCAGGATGGGGGTGTTCTCATCGGTGGGGGTGTCCTCGGCGATCGGCGTCGGCGTGGCGTTCCTGGCGGCGGTCACCCTGCTGCCGGCCATCCTCGTGGTGGCCGGTCCGCGCGGCTGGGTCAAACCCAGGCGCGAGCTGACCGCCACATTCTGGCGGCGTTCCGGGATTCGCATCGTGCGCAAGCCGAAGACCCACCTGGTCGCCAGCGTGCTGGTGTTGATCATCCTGGCGAGCTGCGCGGGTCTGGTGCGCTACAACTACGACGACCGCAAGGCCGTGCAGGCGTCCGCCCCGAGTTCGGTCGGCTACGCCGCGCTGGACCGGCATTTCCCGGTGAATCAGTCCATCCCCGAATACATCCTGGTCCAGTCGCCGCATGATCTGCGCACACCGCGGGCGCTGGCCGACTTGGAGCGGATGGCAGACCGGGTCAGTCAGCTGCCGAACATCGCGGCGATCACCGGTATCACGCGGCCTACCGGGGCGGTGCCCGAAGAGTTCCGGGCCACCTACCAGGCGGGCGCCATCGGCGCGCGGCTGGGCGAAGGGTCGACAGTGATCAGCGACCACAACGACGACCTGAACAGGCTGGTCAAAGGGGCCGACACGCTGGCTGACAATCTTGGCGACGTGCGGGGCCAGGTCAGCCAGATGGTGTCTGGCATGCAGGGTCTGCTCGACTCGTTCTCGTCGATGCGAACCCAGTACGGCGGCGACAAGCTGGTCAAAGAGGTTGCGACCGCGGCCAAGCTCGTCAACAGCATAAATTCGCTCGGCAACTCCATGGGGTTGAGCTTCACCGCCGTGAAGGACATGTTCGCCTGGGTGGCGCCGGTGCTGATCGCGCTGCAGGGCAACCCGGTTTGCGACCTCGACACCTCGTGCAGCGCCACCCGGGCGCAATTCGAACGGGTGGTAGCCGCACGCAACGACGGAAGCCTCGACGAGATCAACGATCTGGCCCGCCAGCTGGAGACGTTCCAGGACCGGCAAACCCTGAACGCGACGGTGGACCGCTTGCGCAGCACCCTGAACGGGCTCACCAAGGCAATGCATGCCATGGGGCTGGACCAGCCCGGCGGCATGCAGTCGGGCCTCAACAACCTCCAGCGCGGAGCCGACCGGGCCGCGGGCGGAAGCCGGCAGGTTGCCGACGGGGTGGAACAACTCGTCGGCCAGGTCAAAGAGATGGGTGCCGGCCTGGCCGAGGCCGCCGCGTTCCTGCTGTCTCTGAAAAATGATGCGGCCGAACCGTCGATGGCGGGCTTCAATATTCCGGCTCAGCTGCTGCGCATGGACGAATTCAAGAAGGCGGCCCGGATATTCATTTCGCCGGACGGGCACTCGGTTCGCTACCTGGTCCAAACGAAACTCAACCCATTCAGCTCCGAAGCGATGGATCAGGTCAACGCCATCACCGACGCCGCGCGCAGCGCCCAGCCGAACACGGCATTGTCGGACGCGTCAATTTCGATGGCGGGATACCCCGTCTCGCTGCGCGACACCCGCGACTATTACCAGCACGATATTCGTTTCATCATCGCCGTCACGCTCATCGTCGTGTTATTCACCCTGATGGCATTGCTGCGTGCGGTTGTCGCGCCGCTGTATTTGGTGGGTTCGGTGGTGGTGTCGTTCTTGTCGGCGGTCGGAATGGGCGTCCTCGTCTTTCAATTCCTGCTCGGCCAGCAATTGCACTGGTCGGTGCCGCCGCTGGCTTTCGTGGTCCTGGTCGCGGTAGGCGCCGACTACAACATGCTTTTCATCTCCCGAATGCGGGACGAGTCGCCGGGCAGCGTGCGTTACGGCGTCATCCGGGCCCTGAGCTCGACCGGCGGTGTAATCACAGCCGCGGGCCTGATCTTCGCCGCCTCCGTAGGTGGCCTGCTGTTTTCCAGCATCGGCACCGTGGTCCAGGGCGGTTTCGTGATCGGCGTCGGCATTCTGCTGGATACCTTCCTGGTGCGGACCATCACGGTGCCGGCCGTGGCCACGCTGATCGGACGGGCCAGTTGGTGGCCCTCGAAACTAAGCAGGGGGCCGAGCATGCGGCGGTCGCTGTCCGGACGCGCCGGGTGACGAGCGATTTAGCGGGACCGCGCGGGGTGTGCGAGACTCGCGGAACCAAGCCGATCAGGCCCCGATCAGGCCCCCAATCAGGCAGGGAGTGGGGATGAAGAAGCTACTCGCGGGAATTTCCGCGCTGGGAATTGTCGCGGCAACAGGATGTTTCGGCGGCCCGGCGGCCACCGCAGACGAAACGCCGGCCGACCCCCCTGCACCCGTCGGCGGGACGGCCTACGCGCTGGGCGGCGCGCACGTGCTGGGCATCCCGTATGACGAGTACATCCGCCGCGAAGGTGCCGAATGGTTCCCGGGCCTGCGCCGGCAGATTGTCGACTACCCCGCCGGCCAGGTGCAGGGCCATGTGCTGGGGCGTCTGTTTCCCGGCATCGGCCGGTTGGACGAAATGTTTCCCGGCCTGGGCGCGGATGGACCCAGCGTCGGCGAATCGGTCGTCATCGGGGCCGACAACCTGGATGCGGCGATCCGCCGGGGTGGTCCCGGAACGACGATCGGCCTCTCGGAGGGTGCGCTGGTGCTCGACGCCCTGCAGGCCCGGCTCGCCAGTGACCCCACCGCTCCCCCGCCGGACCAACTGACCTTCGCCACTTTCGGCGACCCCGTCGCGCGCCATGCGTTCGGCCAGAGCTTCCTGACCGCCATGTTCCCGGTCGGCAGCGTCGTGCCCGCACTCGACTACCCGGTACCGCCGCCCGTCGAGAGCCAGTACGACACCAAGATGTTCATCTCCGCCTATGACTCGATCGCCGACTTCCCGGACCGGCCGGACAACTGGATGTCTCTGGCCAACACCTTGGCGGGCCTGATGACCGGGCATACCGCGGTGGCGTTCACCAACCCGAGCATGGTGCCGCCGCAGAACATCAGGACGACCGTCAACTCACGCGGCGCGACGACGACAACTTATCTGATTCCCGAGCGGCACCTTCCGCTGGTATTGCCGTTCCAGTACGCGGGGGTCCCGGAGCAGACGCTGAACGAGCTCGACGCGGTGCTGCTGCCGATGGTCAACGCGGGTTACTCGCGCAACGACGACCCGGCGACGGCTCCCATCCAGGTGGACCCCGTCATCGGCTACGACCCGGCGGCCGTCACCGCACCCGCGACCCAGGCCACCTTCGGCGGCGGGGCGGATCCGGTTTCACAGATCCTGTCCGGTGCCATGTCCGTACTGAACCGGGCTCCGCACTGACGCCGCACGGCAGCGGCGATAATGGCTCCCGTCAACCGGCCGTCGACCGGCGCAAAGGAGCCCGATGAGCACAGCCAGCACTGACCGTCCCCTGCGGGTGATCCAGTGGACGACCGGAAATATCGGGCGCCGCTCCTTGCACGCCATCATCGGACGGCCCGACATGGAACTCGTCGGGGTCTACGCGCACGGGGCGGACAAGGTCGGTGTCGATGCCGCCGAGCTGGCGGGCCGGCCGGAGCCCACCGGCGTGCTGGCCACCAACGACATCGACGCGCTGATCGCGCTGGGAGCCGACGCGTGTTGTTATAACCCGTTGTGGCCCAACATCGATGAGCTGGTGCGACTGCTGGAAGCGGGGGTCAACGTGTGCACCAGCGCGGCGTGGATCACCGGCGGCAAGCAGACGCCGCGAGACCGCGAGCGCATCATCGCGGCCTGCGAACGCGGCGGTTCGACCATATTCGGCAGCGGCGCGCACCCGGGGATGACGAACATGGTCGGCATGGTGCTGTCCGCCTCCTGCGAGCGGGTCGACGAGATCCGCATCACCGAGTCGGTCGACTGCTCGACCTACGAGTCGGCGGGAACCCAGACGGCGATGGGCTTCTCGCAGGACCCGGACACGCCGGGACTGGCCGAGAGCGTGCGACGGGAAAGTGAAGTGTTCGCCGAGTCGGCCGCGATGATGGCCGACGCCATCGGCGCCCGACTGGACCGGATGACCTTCGACGTCACGTTCACCGCTGCCACCGGTGACACCGATCTGGGCTTCATGCAGATCCCCGCCGGAACCGTCGGAGGCGTCTACGGATACCACCGCGGGTGGGAGGGCGACCGCAACGTCGTCAGCGTCGGATTCAACTGGACCATGGGCGATCACGTCGTCCCGCCCAAGCCGCTCGAGCACGGGCACGTCATCCAGGTGTTCGGGCTGCCCAATATGCGCACGGTGCTGCACTGCCTGCCGCCCAAAGACTGGACGGAGCCCGGCTTCATGGGGCTGGGCATGATCTACACCGCG
This sequence comes from Mycobacterium sp. Z3061, assembly GCF_031583025.1. Taxonomy (NCBI): domain Bacteria; kingdom Bacillati; phylum Actinomycetota; class Actinomycetes; order Mycobacteriales; family Mycobacteriaceae; genus Mycobacterium; species Mycobacterium pumcae. Next base: position 4,657,558 of record NZ_CP134062.1, read on the forward strand.
ATGCCGGTGACCAACGCGGTGCCCGCGGTGGTGGCCGCCAGGCCCGGCATCATGACGCTCGCCGACCTGCCGCCGGTCACCGGCCGGGTGGCACGCTGACTGTGTCGTTGCGCACACGACCGGCACCCCGAGGAACGTTCGCGTCCACTAAGGGTTAGCATACTTAGCCGAGCAAACATTCTCCCGAATTTGTCGCGTCGGGAAGCAAGCTCCACTGTCGGGCGTTACAACCCGTCAGTTGTGGCGGGAGACTCGTAAAGGGCGGTGGCGATGAAGGCTGGTGCGATCGCGGGTCCCGCTACCCGCTTCTTCAGGAGAGCGTGGATACCCCTGGTGCTGGTGGTGGTGCTGGCCGTCTCCGGACTGGTCGTGTCGCGGTTGCACAAGATCTTCGGGTCCGAAGACCTCAACGCCAACGCGGGTGCCGGCATCGAGATCGTGCAGTTCAACCCAAAGGTCGTCAAGTACGACATCTTCGGTCCGGCCGGGTCCACCGCGAACATCAACTACTGGGATGCAGATGCCAACACTCACCAGGTCAACGCGGCACCGCTGCCATGGACTTTCACCATCTCGACGACGCTGCCCTCGGTGAGCGCCAACATCATGGCCCAGAGTGACGGCAGCCGAATCGGCTGCCGCATCACGGTCGACAACGTGGTGAAGGAAGAAAAGCAGTCCGACGGCGTCAATCCCCAGACCTTCTGCCTGGTGAAGTCGGCATGAGCGATCTCAACCACAGAACCGCCACCGACGACACGGCACCAATCACGGTTGCGCCCAACGAGACCCGGGAACGCGGTCACCGCCCGCTCATCCCCCACACCATCCGCATTTTCGCGGTGCCGATCATCATCGGCTGGGTGGTGCTGACGGTCCTGGTCAACGTCATCGTCCCGACGCTGGAGAAGGTCAGCGAGCAGCACTCCGCTCCGATGACGCCGGTGGACGCGCCGTCCATGGTGGCGATGATGCGACTCGGGCACAACTTCAAGGAGTTCGACTCCAACAGCACCGTCATGATCGTGCTGGAGAGCAACAAACCGCTCGGCGACGACGCACACCGCTACTACGACAACGTGATCCGCCAACTGCGCAAGGACCACGAGCACATCCAGCACATCCAAGACTTCTGGGGTGACCGGCTGACCGCGGCGGGAGCGCAGAGCGCCGACGCCAAGGGCGCCTACGTGATGCTGAACCTGGCCGGCAACCAGGGCACCACGTTGGCCAACGATTCCGTCGAAGCCGTCCGAAAGGTGTTGGAGCACAATCCACCACCGCCCGGAGTGAAATCGTATGTGACCGGACCGGCGGCGTTGTCCGACGACATGCACATCATCGGCAACGCCAGCCTGGCCACCATCACGCTGTTCACCCTCGGCGCGATCGCGATCATGCTGCTGCTAGTCTACCGATCGATCGTCACCACCCTGGTCCAGTTGTTCATGACGTTCGTGGCGCTGGCCTCCTCACGCGGAATCGTCGCGGTCCTGGGGTATCACAACGTTTTCGGCCTCACCACGTTCGCCGCCAACATCCTGACCATGCTGGCGATCGCCGCTGGCACCGACTACGGCATCTTCCTGATCGGGCGCTATCAGGAAGCGCTGCGCGCGGGCGAGGATCGAGAAACCGCCTACTACACCACCTTTCGCGGGGTGGCTCCCGTCGTGCTGGGATCCGGTCTGACCATCGCCGGCGCGACGTACTGCCTGAGTTTCACCCGGCTGCCCTGGTTCAACACGATGGGCGCACCGGTGGCGATCGGCATGCTGGTCGTCGTGCTGGCCGGCGTCACCCTCGGCCCCGCGGTGGTTTTCGCCGGGAGCAAGTTCCATCTGTTCGAGTCGAAGAGCACCGCCCGGCAGGGACGGATGTGGCGGCGCGTCGGCACCGCGGTAGTGCGTTGGCCCGCACCGATTCTGGCGGTCAGCACCGCTATCGTGCTGGTCGGGATGGTGGCCCTGCCCAGCTTCGTGACGAGCTACAACGACCGCTACTACCTACCGGCTTCCGCCCCGTCCAACCTCGGCCAGCAGGCCGCTGACCGGCACTTCTCGCAGGCCCGGATGGACCCGGACATGCTGATGGTCGAGGCCGACCACGACATGCGCAACCCCGCCGACATGCTGGTGCTGGACCGGGTGGCCAAGAACGTGATGCGCACCGTCGGCATCGCCATGGTGCAGGACATCACCAGGCCGTTGGGCATCCCAATCCAGCACAGCTCCATACCTTTTCAGAACAGCATGCAGAGCCAGACAACGATGCAGAACATGGCGTTTCTGCAGGACCGCATGAAGGACATCACCAAGATGGCCGACGAGATGCAGTTCATGATCGAGACCATGGAGCGCATGTACAAGGTGACGACGGAACTGTCCAACGCCGCCGACGACAGCGCCCGAACCACCGCCGAGACCGCCGAGATCACCAACCGGCTGCGGGACCACATCGCCGACTTCGATGATTTCTGGCGTCCGATCCGCAGCTACTTCTACTGGGAGAAGCACTGCTTCGACATCCCCATCTGCTGGTCGCTGCGTTCCCTGTTCGAGTCGCTGGACGGATTCGACCAATTGGCCGGACAGTTCGACCTCCTGACCAAAGACATCCAGCGCACGGCGAACGCCACGCACTCGATGCTGGTGCTGATCCCGCCGATGATCACCACGATGAAGACGACCAAAGCCCTGACGCTGACCATGCAGGCGACGTTCTCGGCGATGCTGGATCAGATGAAGGCGCTCAGTGACACCGCCGTCGTCATGGGCCAGAGTTTCGACGCCTCCAAGAACGACGACTTCTTCTACCTGCCACCCGAAGCCTTCGACAACCCCGACTTCCAGACCGGCCTGCGGATGTTCCTGTCTCCAGACGGCAAGTCGGCGCGATTCTTCATCACCCACCAGGGCGATCCCATGACGCCGGAAGGGATTTCGCGGGTCGATTCCGAGCGCACCGCGGCTCAGGAGGGACTGAAGCAATCCTCGCTGTCGGACGCGAAGGTCTATCTGGGCGGCACTGCCGCGACCTTCAAAGACATGCACGACGGCGCCAAGTACGACCTGATGATCGCGGTGGTGTCGGCGCTGACGCTGATTTTCATGATCATGCTGCTGCTCACCCGCAGCGTGGTGGCCGCGCTGGTGATCGTCGGCACGGCGGCTAGTTCCATCGCCGCGTCCTTCGGGCTGTCGGTGCTGATCTGGCAGGACCTGTTCGGCATCAAGATCCACTGGATCGTGATGGCGCTGTCGGTGATCATCCTGCTGGCGGTCGGCTCGGACTACAACCTGCTGCTGGTCTCCCGATTCAAAGAAGAAATTCATGCCGGCCTCAAGACCGGCATCATCCGGTCCATGGCAGGCACCGGCGGGGTGGTGACCGCCGCGGGTCTGGTGTTCGCCTTCACCATGGCGTCGATGCTCGGTAGTGACCTGCGGGTGCTCGGCCAGTTCGGATCGACAGTGTGTATCGGCCTGTTGCTCGACACGTTGATCGTGCGCACGCTGCTGATGCCGTCGATCGCGACTTTGCTGGGACGATGGTTCTGGTGGCCGCAAGTGGTGCACCCGCGCGGTTCTGACAATGTATTCATTCCAGCGAAAGCAACTGCTCGCTGAATTGGGTCAGGCTGATTTCCACTCGCGGTCGGTGCAGGTACAAGCTGCTTGCTCATGAACGCCGCACTACCCCCGGATGTACGGCATACATCAAACCGGACTGACTGGTTCACACAACCGACTAGGCAATGTGCACAGTCGGTTTAGGCAGATTGCACAACGTTTATCGGTGGTTTGGACTTCGCGCCGGGGGCTTTTCTCAATTGCCAATAACGTTGCCCCCCTCCGATATAAGCTCGCCTCCAAACTTGGTGACTTGCTGATTTAGTTGCGATTCGGATTTGGGGTGGACAGGTGAGCTTTTTCGCTCTTCCGCCGGAGGTGAACTCGGCACTGCTGCTCGGCGGCGCGGGACCAGAACCTTTGCTGGCCACCGCGTCCGCCTGGGAGGGTTTGTCCGCTGAGTTGGCGACCGCCGCGGCTTCGTTCTCCTCGGTGACCTCCGGGCTGGTGTCCGGCTCGTGGCAGGGCGCCTCAGCCGCGGCGATGGCGGCCGCGGCGGCACCGTATGCGGGTTGGCTGAGCGCCGCGGCGGCTTCCGCCGAGTCGTCGGCCGTGCAGGCCAGGGCGGTCGCGGCCGCCTTCGAGTCGGTCGTGGCCGCCGCGGTGCACCCGGGGGTCATCGCCGCCAACCGGTCGCAGTTCGTCTCATTGGCCCTGTCCAATATCTTCGGCCAGAACGCCCCGGCCATCGCGGCCACCGAGTTCGCCTATGAATCGATGTGGGCCCAGGACGTGGCGGCCATGGCCGGCTACCACCTGAATGCTTCGGCGCTGGTGGCGGGGTTGCAGCCCTTCACCCGACCGGCCCAGTTGCTCGGCGGGGTCGGCGGTCTGTCGACCGTTGCCGACTCAATAGCCGCCGCGGCGCAGGGAATCGCCGGCGGCCGCGGCAGCACGGTCAGCACCGGTACCCCGGTTGCGAGTACGGGGCCCGCCCCGGGCGGCGTTCCCGGGATTCTTGGTCAGCCGGGCACGGGATTCGTCAGCGCGGGTGTCGCACGGACTCTCGCCGCCGGCGCCGCGGGAGCGGCTGCGGCTGACCTCGGTCTGCTCAGCCTGCTGAATCCGGGCAATCCGCTCACCGGCTTCCTGAACGCCACCGGTCCCAGCTTCGACATCTTCCCGATCACTCTTCCCCTCGAACTGAATGTCGCCGGAGCCGTCGGCCCGATCACCATCGAACCGATTCAGATCCTTCCGACCATCCCACTGAACTTCCACCAGACCTTCCTGCTGGGACCGCTGACCGTTCCACCGATCCACGTCCCGGCAATCCCGTTGGTGGACTTCAGCATTCCGATCGACATCGGCCCCCTGACGGTGTCGCCCATCACCCTGGTGCCGGCCATCGAGTTCCCCAGCCAGATCATCACAATTGCCGGATTCAACCTGGTGCCGGGCGGCATACAAACGTCCGGGCTGTGGGCGGGGCCCCTATTCCTGAGCCAGGGCGTCTTCATCAACCCCAACGTCAATCCCATTGCCGCGCAACTGAGCTACACGACCCCTGCGCTCACCCTGTTCCCGGGCGGTTTGAGCATCCCCGATGCCCCGCTGCACTTCGATGTCGGTATCAAGGCCGGCACCGGGGCCTTCACCATCCCCGGATTCTCCCTGCCCGAGCATGCCATTCCGCTGACGATCAGCACGGCCGGCCAGATCGACGGATTCAGCACGCCGAGGATTACCATCGACGCCATCCCGGCGTCATTGGATACCGTCGTTCGCGCCGATCGCGTGGTACCCCTGTTCCCACTTCCGTCGATTCCCCTCACGATCACGGCCAATGGCACCGTGGGCCCCGTCCACGTCGCACCGATCGCCATACCGCAGGCGCACGCCGCCATCACCAACGCGACCGTCAGCATCGGCAGCTTCACCGTTCCCGAGATCGCCATTCCGCAGATACCGCTGCACGTGACGGGCACCGTGGCCCTGGCCCAGAACTCCATTTCCTCGGTCAACCTTCTCGACCCGCTCAATCTCACCGGGCAGCTCCAGCTCGGCCCGATCAGCGGTCCGAACGCACGCATCGACATCGCCAGCATGAGTCTGGGCAGCGGCCTGCCTTCTCTCGTTCTGAGAAACATCAATGTCGCGGTCGACGCCCTTTTCTACGGCCCCGAGACTCTCAATCTGGCGACCACCCCACTGGCGTTGCCCGACATCAGCATTCCCGCACAGAACATCGTCACTCTGGGCCTGGGCGGCGGCATCAATCCCATGACTTTGTTCCCGGGTGGCCTCGCATTCCCGGAGAACTCGGTCAGCCTTACCAATTTCTCCGTCGGCTCCGATCCGTTCACCGTTTTTCCGGACGGCTTCCGCATCGATCAATTCCCGTTCAAAATCAACGCCACGGTGCTGTCGCCGACCCCGGTGCCCACCACCGGGAGCATCGGTCCCATCCATATCCCGGCGGCGCCGCTCATTCAGGCGGTCCGTGCGGGCGGATCCGGCAACATCAACCTGAACCTCGGCTTGCCCACTATTCCCACCCCCGCCATCGGCCTGGGCTTGAACGGCCTCGCGAACTACGGGTTCGTCACGCACGAGCCAATTGTCATTCCGCCGTTCGGCACCTCCGGAACCCTTGCCACCGAACCAATCGGCATCAACGTCAACATCGGTTCCATACCGTTCACTCTCCGGGGCATACCGGTGATAGGCGGACAACTCGAAGGAAACGTCTTCGCCTTCGTCGTCAATCAGGGTATCGATGCAATGACGGTGCCGCTCGATTTCATGACGTCCCCCATCGCCATTCCGCCGCTTTCGCTGGGCGGGTCGATTCCAATCGATATTCCATTGGACATTGTCTCCGCCGCCACCATCCCGGGCATCGGCTATACACAGTCGATTCCGCTCAACTTCGCGACGGAAATACCGCAGTTCGCTATTCCCGAAACACTTATTCCCGCAATCCCGATCGGATCGAACCTCGCCCTGCCGGGGAGCATCGGGCCGCAACTGGGCGACGTGGTGACTTCCGGCGCGACCTGGCTCCAGCAGCAATTGATGAACGCGGGACTGGGCAACGCCGGTGTGTACAACTTCGGCAGCGGCAACCTGGGCAACCTCAACCTCGGCAACGGCAACATCGGCAGCTACAACCTGGGTGGCGGCAATATCGGCGATGCCAACATCGGTTGGGGCAACGGTGCTTTAGGCACCCTGCTGGGCAAGAATGTCGGCTTCGGCAACGCCGGGTCGGGCAACTTCGGATTCGGCAACGCCGGGTCGGGCAACATCGGTTTCGGCAATACCGGCACCGGCAACGTCGGCATCGGCCTGGTCGGCGACAACCAGAACGGTTTCGGCGGTTGGAACTCCGGGACCGGCAACATCGGCCTGTTCAACTCCGGCACCAACAACGTCGGATTCTTCAACTCGGGCAACAACAACATCGGTATCGGCAACTCCGGCTTGGGCAGCACCGGCCTCTTCAACGCCGGCAACTTCAGCAGCGGACTGGGCAATGCGGGCGAGCGCAATCTCGGCTTCTTCAACGCGGGTAACGCCAACCTCGGCGCGTTCAACCCCGGCAATGTCAACTCCGGCCTGTTCAACAGCGGCGACGGCAACGTCGGGTTGGCCAATTCGGGTGACTTCAACGACGGGATATTGATCTCCGGCGACCACAGCATCGGCGCACTCTTCACGGGCGACTACCAGAATGTGGCCGACCCCAACCTGGGGATCACCCTTCTGGACATCAACCAGAACCTCGGTCCCGTCCACATCGACCCTATTCACGTTCCAGGGCTGCCGATCAACATCAACGAGACCATTTACATCAATTCTTTCACCGTGCCGCAGATCGACGTGCCCGCAATACCGGTGGAAATCCACCAAGGCGTGGCGCTGCCCGCCATCACCCTCTTCGAGGGCCTCAACATGCCGGCGCAGCAGATCGTGATTCCGCTCAACATCCCTGCCAGCACCGGGTCGACGCTGCAGCTTCCGGCGATCGGCTTCAACGCCCAATACAAGCCCGACAACCTTCCCCCGTGGTCGTTCGGGCAATTCGCGATCAGCCAGCAACTGAACACCCTGGGACCGACCGCCGGCATCCTCGTCCAGACCGGCGCCACCGATGCCCGGACCGGTGCCGTCACGCTGAACCTTCCAGCGATCAATATTCCGCGAATCGCGACCTCCCCGATTCCGCTGACCATCGACACCCACGGCGGCATTCCCGCCTTCACCCTGTTCCCCGGCGGACTGTCCATCCCGCAGAACCCGATTCCGGTCACTTACACGCTGACCGGCGGCCTGCAGCCGTTCACGATCTTCCCCGATGGCTACACGATCGACCCCATTCCGCTGCACCTGCACCTCGACGCCACCCTGCTCAATCCGATCGACGGTATTCCTCCGTCACTCAACCTGGTCGATTTCCAGTTCTCCGGCGGCATGGGCCCGGTAAAGATCCCGGACCTCCCCATTCCCACCATTCCACTGGGCCTCAATTTCGGTCTGAGTCATGGGGCTTTCACCATCCCGCCGATCGAGCTTCCGAACATCCCGATCGACATCACCGGCGACATCGGCCTGGGCCCGATCGGCATCCCGTCCCAAGCGATTCCCACGATCTTCAACGACCCGTTGGCAACCGTCCATTTCGACGCGTTCAAGACTGCGGTGACGAAGATATCGCCATTCGTCATATGGACCAGCGGCAATGCGCCCTGGGACCCGATCCCCGCCCCTACCGGCGCATACATATCGATCGGTTCGCCACCGCTGACCGACCTGCTCTTCGTCAACCCCCTGGTCCTCGGCAGCGCGACCCAGGATCCGTATTCGATAGTCTTCAGCGGCGGGACGTACGGCTTCAACACGCCGGCCGTCATGATCGACAAGATCCCGCTGGGGTTCCGATTGCCGGGCGGTGTCGACGGCGCCACGATCTTCCCGAACGGGCTGACCTTCCCGGCCAACAACCTGGTGGACCTCAATCTCGGCGCCGGGCCCAAAGGCTTCACCATTCCCGCCCGAACCATCCCCGCCATCCAGGCCAGCTTGGACGCCATCGTCAAACTGGCCACCCCGGACAACCTGCTGCCGCCATACAAACTGCTCTACGTCACCGCCAACGGAGGCATCGGCCCCGCCGTACTCCCCTCGTTCCACATTCCGTCGATCCCGCTGGGCTTCGACCTCGGCGGCGGCATCGGTCCGATCACCATTCCGTCCTTCTCCACACCGCCCGTTCACCTGGGACTCGACCCGAGCGCAACCGCGGGCCCAGTCTCGATGCAGCCCATCAGCATCCCCCGGCTGACCGCCGACGCGTTCCTGCATTTCGATGAGATCAAGACCGGCCTCGCGACCACCACCGGCGCGATCTATTTCAGTGGAGGTGTCGTCCCGCAGATCAATCTCGGTGGATCCAGCACCAGCACGACGCCTGCATGGGAAATCCCCTGGTTCACGGTCTCGACCCCGCCAGGGGGAATCCCCGGATTCTCGATCCCGGTGGACCCGATCGAACTCGGCCTGCCGCTGTCGGTCACCATCCCGTCGCTGACCTTCCCGGGTCTGACTATCCCGCGAATTCCGTTGGGACAGGGGCTGTCCGGCGCTTTGCCGGCGTTCGATCTGCCGTCGATCACGATCGACCGGATTCCGATCAGCTTCGCCGGCCCGCTCACGCTGTTCTAGACGAGGCGTCGATGATCCCCCGTCCGACCAGCCGCACAGCACACTTCCCCGCGTCCACCGAAGCCTGATTCAGAGGTACCGATGTCTTACGTCATTGCAACACCGGCGGCCCTGGCGGCGGCGTCAACGAACCTGTTCGACATCGGCGAAGCGATCCGGGCCGCCACCGCGGCCGCGGCCTCGCCGACGACGGGCATCGTGGCGGCGGCCGCCGACGAGGTCTCGGCGGCCATCGCGCGGTTGTTCGGCGGTTTCGGCCACGAGTATCAGCTGGCCAGCGCGCAGGCCGCGGCGGCCAACGACGAGTTCGTTCAGGCATTTGCGCGCGGCGCGGCGGCATACGAGCGCATCGAGTTCGGCAACGCCGGGCTGCTGCAACCGCTCCTGGACAGCCCGCTGGCGACGGGCCTGATGGGGCTTGTCAATGCCCCCAGCGAGCTGATCACCGACCGACCGATGGTGGGCAATGGCGCCGACGGCGCGCCGGGAACTGGTCAGAACGGCGGGGACGGCGGCTGGTTGTCCGGCAACGGCGGAAACGGCGGGTCGGGCGCGCCAGGCCAGCAGGGTGGTGCCGGCGGAAATGCCGGCGCCAACGGCAACGGCGGCACCGGCGGTGCGGGCGGCAATGCCGTCGCCCCCGGTGGGCGTGGTGGCGACGGCGGGCGCGGCGGCAACGGCGGAACAACGACCGGCTTCGCCGGCACCGGCGGGGCGGGCGGAGCCGGTGCGCCCGGCGCAGCCGGGCAAGCCGGTGGTGCGGGCGGAAATGGCGGGGCCGGCGGGGCCAGCCAGATGTTAGGCCTGGCCAGCGGGGGCGCCGGCGGCGCGGGCGGCGTCGGCGGCGCGGGCGGCGCCGGCCTGGCAGGCGCTGCGGGCGGAGCAGGCGGAGCCGGCGGCGTTGGTGGGGCCGGCGGCGCAGGAAGCATTGCGGGGAACCTGGGCGTCGCCGGCGCCGGTGGCGACGGTGGCGTCGGTGGCGCGGGCGGAGCGGGCATCAGCACCCCCGGTGCCGGCGGCGATGGCGGGGCGGGTGGGCACGGCGGCGATGCCGGAGCCGGCGGCGCCGGGGTCGGAGGCGGCGGCTTCGGTCGCGGCGGCAACGGCGGGGCCGGCGGCGCAGGAGCCGACGGCGCCGGCGGCGCTGTGGGCGCGACCGGGTTCACAGGCGCGGCCGCGGCGGCGCCGGCGGTGCGGGTGGCAGCTCCGGAGCGGGCGGCACCGCGGGCAGCGGTGGGGTCGGCGGCGCCGGCGGTCACGGCGGCAACGGTGGCATCGCCCCCACCGGCCCCGGTCTGCAAGGCGGCGGCGGTGGTCAGGGCGGCGACGGCGGCGCAGGCGGAGCCGGTGGCGCGGGTACCACCGGCATCGGCGGTAACGCCGGGAACGGCGGTGCCGGCGGTGACGGCGGCAAGGCCGGCGCCAGTAACGGAGCCGGCAGCGCAGGCGGCGCCGGCGGAAACGGTGGCGCGGCGGGAGCCGCAGGTACCGGTGCCGCAACGGGCCACGGCGGCACCGGCGGTCGCGGCGGCAACGGCGGGGACGGAAGCGGCGGCGTCAACGGCGGGTCCGGCAAGGCCGGGTTCGCCGGTGGCAGCGGGGGTGTCGGCGGCAACGGCGGCGATGGCGGCGCGACCGGCATCGGCGGCAACGCCGGGGACGGCGGCGCCGGAGGTGCCGGCGGGAAGGGCGGCTCGGATAACAGCGGCGGTGGGGGCTTCACCGCCCCGTCCGGCGGCAGCGGAGGCAATGGCGGCGACGCAGGCAAGGCCGGCACGGGTCTGATCGCGGGCCGCGGCGGCGTCGGAGGCAACGGCGGAGTCGGCGGCGGCGGCACCGATGGCAGCGCGGGCACCACGGCCGGTAGTGCCGGCGACAATGGCGGCGCCGGCGGCTCCGGCGGCAACGGCGGCAGCGGCGGTCTTACCGGCACCGGCGGCAACGCCGGAAACGGCGGCGCCGGCGGCAACGGCGGTTCCGGTGGAGGTAAGGCCAACTCCGGCATACCCGGCGGCAAGGGCGGAGCCGGCGGCAACGGTGGAAACGCCGGCGTCGCAGGTAGCGGCGCCGTCGTGGGCGGCGGCGCCAGCGGTGGCGCCGGCGGCACCGGCGGCGACGGTGGAATTGGCAGCAACGGCGCGGCCGGCAGCGGCGGAACCAGAGGCGGCAGCGGCGGGGCCGGTGGTAACGGCGGGGCCGGTGGCGTCAACGGTATCGGCGGCAACGCGGGCAACGGCGGTGCCGGCGGCAACGGCGGGAACGCGGGCAACGACACAGGCACCGGCGGCACCACGGCGCGGTCCGGCGGCAACGGCGGCAATGGCGGCGACGCCGGCCAGGCCGGCACCGGCGCTACCGCGGGGCGCGGTGGCACCGGCGGCAGTGGCGGGTCCGGCGGCAACGGCGCGGACGGCAACGCCAGTACGGTCGACGGCACTGCGGGCGACACCGGCGGGGACGGTGGGATCGGTGGCAACGGCGGCAACGGCGGCGTCACCGGCACCGGGGGCAAAGCAGGCAACGGCGGCGCCGGCGGAAACGGCGGCAATGGGCAGAGCGGTCCCGGCACCACGGCCGGCAACGGCGGAGTCGGTGGCAACGGCGGCAACGCCGGCGCGGCCGGTGCCGGCGCCATCGCGGGTAGCGGCGCCGTCGGGGGCAGCGGAGGCAACGGCGGAAACGGCGGCAACGGCAACACGGGCGCGGCCGGCCACGCCGGGACAGACGGTGCCCAAGGCGGGGCCGGCGGTAACGGTGGCAGCGCCACCGGCACCGGCAGCATCGGCGGCAGAGCCGGCAACGGCGGGGCCGGCGGGACCGGTGGTGATGGCGGGGCCGACACGGGTACGGGCGGTGCCACCGCCGCTGGTGGCGGCAAAGGAGGCAACGGCGGCGACGCCGGCAACGCCGGCACTGGCGCCACATCAGGCAGCGGCGGCACCGGCGGAACCGGCGGAACCGGCGGCAAAGGGGCGAACGGCAACGCTGGCGGTCTCGGCACCATCGGTGATAACGGTGGCGCCGGCGGTGCGGGCGGAAACGGCGGCAACGCCACCGGCACCGGAAGCGTCGGCGGCAAAGCCGGCGACGGCGGCGCCGGCGGCAATGGCGGCAACGGCTACTCCGGCGCCGGCAGCAACGGCGGCAGCGGTGGCACCGGGGGCGCCGGCGGCAATGCCGGCAGCGGCGGCACCGGAGCCGTCACGGGTGGCGGCGGCGTCGGCGGGAGCGGTGGTTCGGGCGGAAACGGCGGCAACGGTAGCGAGGGCGCGGCCGGCGCAGCCGGAACCGCCGGCGGCAACGGCGGCACCGGCGGCAACGGCGGCAACGCGACTGGCACCGGCAGCATCGGCGGCAAGGCCGGCGATGGCGGCAACGGCGGTCACGGCGGAAAGGGCGGTGCCGACATCGGCGCCGGCGGGGCCACTGCTCCTGCGGGCGGTGCCGGCGGAAACGGCGGCAACGCCGGCACGGCGGGTACCGGGTCCACCAAGGGCAGCGGCGGCATCGGCGGCAACGGCGGTGACGGCGGCGGCGGTGCCACCGGCAGAGGCGGAACCGACACCGTCGGGAAGACAGGCGATGCCGGCGGTCTGGGTGGGGCCGGCGGCATCGGCGGCAACGCCTCGGGCGTCGGCGGAAAAGCGGGCAACGGCGGATCGGGTGGCAGCGGCGGCGACGGCGGGGCCGGAGGCACCGACACCGGAACCGGCGGCACGACAGCCCCGGCCGGCGGCGCAGGTGGCCGTGGCGGCGCGGGTGGCCGTCCGGGCGCGGCGAGCGGTAGTGCCGCCGGCGGTATCGGCGGCACCGGTGGTACCGGCGGCCACGGCGGCAACGGCAGCGTAGGCGCCGCCGGTGACCATGGTGGCGCGGGTGGCGTCGGCGGCATCGGCGGCGCCGGAGGAAACGCCTCCGGTACCGGCGGCAAGGCCGGCAACGCGGGCAACGGCGGCGCCGGCGGCCGCGGCGGTGACGGCGGCGCGGACCTCGGCGGCTCCGGTGCATCATCCGGCGGAGCCGGCGGTAAAGGCGGCAATGCCGGCGCGGCGGGTACAGGCGGCACCGCGGCGGGCAAGGGTGGTGTAGGTGGGGCCGGCGGCGACGGCGGCAACGGCAGCGCCGGCGGTGACAACAGCGGCAGAGGCGGCGGTAACGGCGGTGCCGGCGGGGTCGGCGGCGCCGCCACCGGCACCGGCAGCGTGGGCGGCGCCGGCGGCAACGGTGGTGCGGGCGGCAACGGCGGCACGGGCAGCGATGCGGCCCTCAACTCGGGCCTGGCCGGTGGTAACGGCGGCGTCGGCGGACTCGGCGGCAACGGCGGCACCGGCGGCGTCGGCGGCACCACCGGCGGCAAGGGCGGACTCGGCGGCAACGGCGGTACCGGCGGCGTCAGCGGAATCAGCGAAGGCAGCGGCGCCGTCGGCGGCGTCGGCGGCAAGGCCGGCAACGGCGGTAACGGGGGCAACGGGGGCACAACCGGCGGCAGCGCAGGCAGCGGTGGCAACGGCGGCAACGGTGGCAACGGCGGCGCGGACGCCGGGAAGGGCGGCGTGACGGCACCTTCGGGTGGGGCCGGCGGCAATGGCGGTGACGCGGGCAAAGCCGGTAGCGGTGCGACTGCCGGCAGCGGCGCAGCCGGCGGCACCGGCGGCGCTGGCGGCAAGGGCAGCAACGGCAACAGCGGCGCGGCGGGCACCGTGGGAGACGCCGGCGGCAACGGCGGTGCAGGCGGCAACGGCGGCAACGCCACCGGTGTCGGGAGCATCGGAGGCAAAGCCGGCAGCGGCGGCGCGGGCGGCAACGGCGGCGCCGGCGGCGCCGGTGTCACAGGCGCCGGCGCAGGTAACGCCGGCGGTGCCGGCGGTACGGGTGGCAACGCCGGCGCCACCGGCACGGGCAGCACGCAGGGCAGCGGTGGCCGAGGCGGCGACGGCGGCAACGGCGGCACCGGCGGCAACGGCCTCACCGGTGCGACTGGCAAAGCGGGCGACACCGGCGGTAACGGCGGCAAGGGCGGCGACGGCGGAAACGCCACCGGCACCGGCGGCGTCAGCGGCAGCGGCGGCGCCGGCGGCAACGCCGGCAATGGCGGCAACGCCGGCACCGACAACGGCCCGGGCGGCGTGAGCGCCCCGGCCGGCGGTGCCGGCGGAGTCGGCGGTAACGGCGGCAGTGCCGGCACTACCAGCAACGGCGCCACGGCCGGGAATGGCGGCGGCGGCGGCAAGGGCGGCAACGGCGGCAACGGCGCTCAGGGCATCAACGCCGGCGCGTCTTTCGCTGCTGACGCGGGCGGCAGCGGCGGCGCCGGCGGCAAAGGCGGCAACGGCGGCAACTCCGGCCCGGGTGGAACCAACGGCGCCAGCGGCAGCGGCGGCCACGGGGGCAACGGCGGCACCGGCGGCAACGGTGGGCCTCTCGGCGACGACGTCGGCAGGGGCGGGGACGGCGGCAACGGCGGCGCCGCGGGCATCGCCGGCAAGGGTGGCGCCCTGAGCGCCGTCGGCGGTACCGGCGGCAACGGCGGTTCCGGAGGCAAGGGCGGCAACGGCAGTCCCGCTGCGCCGGGCGGAGCCGGCGGCAACGGAGGTAGCGGCGGCGAAGGCGGGATCGGCGACCTCACCGCGGCGGGCGGCAGCGGCGGCGGCGGCGGCCAGGGCGGTAACGGCGGCAACAACACCACGTCGATTCCCGCCAAGGGCGGCCTCGGCGGGCGCGGCGGCGACGGCGGGGCCGGTGGCGCGAGCACAGGAGCCGTCACAACGAATATCGGCGGTACCGGCGGCAGCGGTGGAACCGGCGGCAGTGGCGGCACCGGCAGTTCGAGCAAAGGCACGGCTGCTCCCAACGCGGGCGGTGCCGGCGGAGGCGGCGGCAACGGCGGCAGGGGTGGTGACGCCGGAACCTTCAACGGCTCGACATTTGTCGGTGGCACGGCCGGCAACGGCGGGTCAGCCGGTAACGGCGGCACCGGCGGCACCGGCGGCACCGGCCTGACCGGCTCGGGCTTCACCGGCGCGAAGGGCGGTGACGGCGGCACCGCCGGCAAGGGCGGCGACGGCGGCACCAGCGGGGTCGGAGGCACGGGCGGCGCCGGCGCCAACGGCGGCACCGGCGGCTCCGGCGGCACGGGAGGCACCGGCAGTACCGGCGGCAAAGGCACCGCTGGTGGCGACGGCGTCACGGGCGGTCCCGCTGTCGGCAGCACCGGCGGCACCGGCGGCAAGGGCGGGACAGGCGGCCCCGGCGGTGTCTGACCCGGCTACCCACACCAGGTCAACGTCGGAGCGCACACTCCGGAGTTACAGTTCGAGCACTGCTGCCGGAGACGGCGCGTAACGATTGGGGGCTGCCATGTCTTTCGTCTTGGTGTCTCCGGAACAGTTGATATCCGCAACGGCGAAGCTGCAGACCGTGGGGTCTGCCCTGCAGTCAATGAATATTTCGGCGGCGATTCCCACCGGGAACCTGGCGGCCGCCAGCGCCGACGAAATCTCCGAAGCGGTCGCGGCCTTCTTCGCCGAGCACGGCCAGCAGTATCAGCAAGCGGCCGAACAGTTTTCGGCGTCCTATGAGCAATTCCAGGTCAGGCTGCTGGAGACGGCGCGCGAGTACGCCGCAGCAGAGGCGGCACTCGCCAACTATCTGGCCTCCAACGTGTCCCACCTCATCAACGACCCGGTCCTGCAGGCAACCGGGCGTCCCCTGTTCGGTGACGGCGCCAATGGGTACACCACCGCTCAGGGCGTGGGAACACCCGGTGGGGCCGGCGGTTGGTTGTTCGGCAACGGCGGCACCGGCGGCGTCAGCGTCCGGTACGGGGCGGCCGGGGGCGCAGGCGGCGCCGGCGGCTTATTGGTGGGCAACGGTGGCACCGGGGGCCGTAATCTCTACGGCGGCATGCCCGGTGGCGCCGGTGGCTCCGCGGGCCTGATCGGCATCGGCGGCACGGGCGGGGCCAGTGGTCCCGGCGGCGTAGGTGGCGCGGGCGGTCGCGGCGGGCTGCTGGGGCAGCCCGGCACCGCTGGAATCAGCACGGCTCTCGGCCCCAATCAGACACTGATCTATCCCGGTCAGTACGGCAGCCCGATGCTGAATATCACGGTGGGTGGGGGACCGACGTCGCCCGTCATCGTCGATTCCGGCGCCTCTGGCCTGGTGGTGCCGCCGCACTACGTCGACCTGGCCACTCTCGGCGCCCCGACCGGATCGGGCAGCGTCAGTTACGGCGGCTCGTTGTTGGTCAACTATCAGACGTATCAGACCACCCTGAACTTCGGAAACGGCATCGTCACGGAACCAACCACCATCGGCGTCGCGACCTCGGCCACGTTGAGCGGAAGGGTGGTGGATCTGTCGACCCTGCCCGCCTATCTCGGCGTGGGCCAGAACAACGATTATCCGTTCCCCGCTTCGGTGATCGATGCCCTACCCGGCAACTTGGACGATGGAGTGCTGGTCAACCTACCGCGCGGCACGATGCAGTTCGGCCCCAATCCGCTGCCGCCTTACGTCGGAATGGGCGGATCCCCGAGAACCGTTGTGCAAGTTCAGATTAACAATGAACTACCGCAGACCGTCGGCGCATTCATCGATACCGGGGGTGCACTCGGAGCCGTCCCGCAGTCACTGGTGCCGGGCCTCAACATCGGTAACCACCTGCCGGCGGGAACGGTGATCACCGTCTCCACGATCAATGGCGTGCCCCTCTACACGCAGACGGTCACAGCTGCCAACACCCCATTTGTTGTCGCGTCGGCGACGGGCCCCATGTACGGTCCCGGATATTACGTGTTCAACACCGGCTCGTACCCATTCTCACTGTTGCCCGTCTATTTTGAGAACACCGCCGACGGAATAGGCAGGACGGTCGTCGTCCAGCAGATCTGAGCCCGCCGGGTCACTCGGCCAGTTGCAGGCAGACGGCCAGCGCCCCGTCTCCGACGTGCAGCGCGAGCACCGGGCCCAGCGGCGTCACGATCGCGGGTTCGCACTTGGGTAGCCGATCGGCCAACGCCGCGGCAACCTCCCGTGCGCCGTCGGGATTGGCGACATGGTGCACGGCCAGCGCGGCCTGACGATCGCCCACGATGTCGCACACCTGGTCGACCATTGCCGCGATGGCGCCCTTGGATGTCCGGATTCGTTGCGCCAGAACCAGTTTCCCGTCATCGATGTGCAGGAGCGGCTTCAGCGCCAGCGCGGTGCCCAACCACGCCTTGGCGCCGCCGATCCGGCCGCTGCGGCGCAGGTTGTCCAGGCGGTGCACCACCATGTAGGCGTGGGTGCGGCGCACCGCGGCCGCCGCGGCCCCGGCGACGGCGTCCAGATCGGCACCCTGCGCAGCCAACTGAGCGGCGGCCAACGCGATGAAGCCGGCACCCATTGCCGTCGACCGGGAGTCGACCACCCGCACCGAGCGCCCGAACTCCTCGGCGGCCAGTTCGGCGGCGCGGTAGGTCCCGGACAGACCGGACGAAATGTGCACGGCGACAACCCCGTCCCCGCCGCTCTCGGTCAAGGCCTGGCGATAGGCGGTGCACAGCTCGGCCGGGGTGGCGGCCGCGGTGGTGGCGTGACGCTTGTGGATGTCGTCGGGAACGTTGTCCACACCGTCGCGCAGGTCCGCCCCGTCGAGCAGGATATGCAGCGGCACTTCACGAATCCCCCACTGGTCCCGCACGGCGGCCGGTAGGCGCGACGAGCTGTCCGTGACGACCTGGACGGTCACCGTCAGCGCGATTTCTCGGGAGAAACTGTGCTGGTCTGCAAGACCTCGGCGAGCGCCTTGAGCATCAGTTCGGCGACGCGCTGATGCGCCTCGAAGTTCCAGTGGATCCCGTCCGGGTTGCCCCGCCCACTCATGATCTCTTCGGCGACAGCCTCTTTGAGATCGACCAGCGGAATCTGCTGCTCGTCGGCCCACTGCGTGATCGCGGCGACGGTGCCTTCGCGCCCGTGGTGCGCCCTGCCGTAGGTCTCGGCGGTGTGCACCGACGGCAATGACGCCACGATCGGGATTCCCGGACGATTGAAATCAATTGCGCCGCGCGTCTTTTCCAGGTAGTAGGCGGTGAGTTGCGGCGGCAGTGCCGACCTGGCCACCGGTGAGAGCCGGGGCTGCAACCAGCCATAGCCCTGGCGCACCCAGCGCCGCAACAACGGGGGCCGGACATAGCGGATCAGCTCACGCACGGCGGTGGGCCACACCGACGGCAGTGAATCCATGCCACTGGTGGCGAAGATCACCGCGCCGGCTTTGGGCAGGGCCGCCCAGGCGCGCGGGTCCTGCGTGGCCGCCCACCACACGTCACGACAGGTCCAGCCGATGCGGCCGATCAACTCCACATCCCAACCAATTTGCGCGGCAACGATATTGGGCCAGATTCGCGGGTCGTCGGCAGGCAGACCGCCGGTCGGGCCGTAGTAGGACAGTGAGTCGGCAAAGATCAGAAGGGTGGGTCTGGCCCCCGAATCAGAGAACGTCATTGGACACCTGCGCCGAAGCGTTCCACACGTCCAGTCGCCACCGGATGTCCTCAAATCCAGCGGCATCCTCGGAGTGACCGCTCAGCTGGACCCAACTGCAGTTGCCCATACCTCCCAGGATCGGCCAGTTGGCGACCGGAATCTTCAACAGCGCAGCCGAAAGCGCGGCGATCAGACCGCCGTGGGCCACCAGCACGATCGGCCGCTCGGGCTCGCCCGCGCCGCCCCACTCCGGTGCGGCGGCAACCAGTTCCGCCACCAGCGGCACGCTCCGGGCGGCCACGTCGACGCGACTTTCCCCGCCGTGCGGGGCCCATCCGGCGTTCTCGCGCCAGGCCAACCGGGCACCGGGGACCTCTGCGTCGATCTGGGTGTGAGTCATGCCCTGCCAGTCGCCCAGATGGGTCTCGCGCAGCCGGGGGTCCACCTGGACAGCCAGGCCGGTCTGCTCCCCCAGCTTGGTCGCCGTGTCGAAGGCACGGCGTAGGTCCGAGGACACGATCAGCAACGGTTGGACTTTGCCCAGCACCTCGGCGGCGGCGACGGCTTGGGCGCGGCCCAGTTCACTCAGGTCCGTGTCGAGCTGGCCCTGCATCCGGCTGCCGAGGTTGTAGTCGGTCTGCCCGTGTCGCAGCATCACCAGGCGGCGCGCCCTCATTCCGACGCCCCGTCCCGATGGTCCCCGAGGTCGACGGGCACCAGGGGGCAGTCGCCCCACAACCGGTCGAGGGCGTAGAAATTGCGGTCGTCCTGGTGCTGGATGTGTACGACGATGTCGCGGTAATCCAGCAGGGTCCAGCGGCCCTCACGGGCACCTTCACGTCGGGCAGGTTTGTAGCCGGCCCGGCGCATCTTCTCCTCGACCTCGTCGACGATGGCGTTGACCTGCCGTTCGTTGGACGCCGAGGCGATGACGAAGCAGTCGGTGATGACGAGTTGGCCGGACACGTCGATGACGAGCACGTCGTCGGCCAGTTTCGATGCCGCGGCGGCGGCGGCCACCGTGGCCATGTCGATCGCTTCTTGATTTGCGCTCATGTGTTGTTCCCGGCGGCCACGCTGGGGGCGGCCGGGTTCTCGCTCCTCTCGGGGGTGCGGTAAAGGCGTCGTTTGGAGACGTATTGCACGACGCCGTCGGGCATCAGGTACCACAGCGGTCTGCGTTCCAGGGCGCGTTGCCGGCAGTCGGTCGAGGAGATCGCCAGCGCGGGAATCTCCACGAGCGTCAACGCCTCGCGGGGCAGCTCACCCAGAACTTCGGTGATGTGGTCGTGGCGCAGCTCGTAGCCGGGCCTGCTGACACCTATGAAACGCGCCAGCTCGAACATCTCTTCCCAGCCCTGCCAGGTGAGGATGGACGCCAGCGCGTCGGCGCCGGTGATGAAGTAGAGCTCGGAGTCCGCGTTGAGGGTCCGCAGATCCCGCAGCGTGTCCTTGGTGTACGTGGGGCCGCCGCGGTCGATGTCGACGCGGCTGACCGAGAAACGCGGGTTGGACGCGGTGGCGATCACGGTCATCAGGTACCGGTCCTCGGCGGCAGACACCTGGCGGTCCTTCTGCCACGGTTGTCCGCTGGGGACGAAGACGACTTCGTCGAGTGAGAACTTGTTTGCGACCTCACTGGCAGCAACCAGGTGGCCGTAATGGATGGGATCGAATGTCCCACCCATCACCCCCAGCCTGCGCAGCTGCTTTTGCATGGTTTGCCAGCTTACTGGAGCCTGCGATCAGGCATTACCTGGCGCGGAGCGGGTAGAGCCCGGCGGCGGCGCCCGGCAAATTCTTCAAAGAATCTGATGGCCTGGCCTCAAGGCCTTACACCAGCGCGGACGATGGTGTAGAAGGAGTGCTGTGGAAAATTCGCTGCCGGCGGCCGTAGATCAGCAACAAGAGTGGAAAGACGCCATGACCCGGCGGTTCTACAGCCGGTCAGTGGTCAGCGGCGAGATTTCGCTGCCGGCGGTGCCGAGCCTGCTCGACGAGTACGTGGAGATGTGCAGCCGCATCTTCGCCGGGGTGGGCAGGCAGTTCAACGACGAGGAACTCGCCCACCTGCGGACCGTGCTGCAGAATCAGCTGGCCGAGGCTTACTCGATCTCGCAACGCTCCAACATCGTGGTCAGCTATAACGCACCGGTCGGCCCGACCTTGCACTACCAGGTCAACGCCCGGTGGTTCACCGTCGCCGAAGCCTACGAGAATTGGATCAGCACCCGGGAACCACCGCTGTTCGGCACCGAGCCCGACGCCCGGGTGTGGGCGCTGGCCAACGAAGCAGCCGATGCCCGCACGCATCCGGTGCTCGACATCGGCGCTGGGACCGGGCGCAACGCGCTTCCCCTGGGACGCCGCGGACACCCCGTCGACGTGGTGGAGTTGACGCCGAAGTTCGCCGAGATCATCCGGTCGCAGGCCCGGGCCGAGGGTCTCGACGTGCGCGTGATCGTGCGCAACGTTTTCGAGACGACCGACGATCTGCGCCAGGACTACCAGTTGATCCTGCTGTCGGAGGTGGTGCCCGACTTCCGGTCGACACAGCAGCTGCGCAGGCTGTTCGAACTCGCCGCGGCCTGCCTGGCACCCGGCGGACAGTTGGTGTTCAACACCTTCCTCCCGCGCTACGGTTACGAAATCGACGACGCAGCACGCGAATTCGGCCAGCAAGCGTACACAGGCATGTTTTCCCGGCAGGAGCTGTCGACCGCCTCCGAGGGGCTGCCTCTCGAGTTGGTCGCCGACGACTCGGTGTACGAATACGAGCAGGCGAACCTGCCGACCGGCGCCTGGCCGCCCACCAGTTGGTACGCCGACTGGGTCAGTGGCCTCGACGTGTTTCCCGTCGAACGGGACAAGAGCCCGATCGAGATGCGCTGGCTGGTATTCCGCAAGACCCACTGACAGCGCGCCCCCCCTCGCCGAGCAGACGCAAAAACCCCTAAATTCGGCACGAATTAGGGGTTTTTGCGTCTGCTCGGCCGGGGAACGCTACACCGGCAGCAGCGCGTCGATCACCGAGGCCAGCTGTTTGGCCGACCGGCACTCGTGCATCGTGATGACTTCCTCGTACCGCGGCACAGCCGAATCGCCGCTCCCCCACAGGTGTCTGGGCTCCGGGTTGAGCCAGTGCGCGTGGCGGGCGGCGTTGACCATGTCGGCGAGCACGTCGACGGCCGGGTTGCGGTAGTTGGTGCGCCCGTCCCCGAGCACCAGCAGGGAGCTGCGCGGCGACAACACGTTCGGGTTCGCCTGCACGAACGAGACGAACGCGTTGCCGTAGTCGGAATGGCCGTCGCGCGCATACACGCCGGCCTCCCGCGTGATCCGCTGGATCGCCACCGCGAGGTCGGCCTCCGGCCCGAACATGTGCGTCACCTCGTCGGTGGTGTCGATGAACGCGAAAACGCGGACGCGGGAAAACTGTTGGCGCAGAGCGTGAACCAGTAGCAGAGTGAAATGACTGAACCCGGCGACGGACCCCGACACGTCGCACAGCACCACCAGTTCCGGCCGCGCCGGACGCGGCTTCTTCAACACGACGTCGATCGGCACGCCACCGGTGGACATCGACTTGCGCAGGGTCTTGCGCAGGTCGATCGAACCGGCCCGGGACCGCCGCCGGCGGGCCGCGAGCCGGGTCGCCAGCGTGCGGGCCAACGGCGCCACCACCCGGCGCATCTGCCGAAGCTGCTCACCGGAGGCGCGCAGAAACTCCACATTCTCGGAAAGCTGTGGGATTCCGTACATCTGCACGTGTTCGCGGCCGAGCTGCTCGGCGGTGCGGCGCTTGGTCTCCGCGTCGACCATCTTCCGCAGCTGCGAGATCTTTTGCGCAGCAATCGCTTTGGCGATCTGCTCCTGACTGGGCGTGGGCTCGTCGCCATACGGGGCCAGCAGTCCCGCCAGCAGCTTGCCTTCGAGTTCGTCCAGCGCCATCGCCTTGAGCGCCTGGTATGACGAGAACGACGGGCCGCGAGAGGAGTTGTACTTGCCGTAGGCCTCCACGATCCGGGCGATCATCCGGACCAGCCGCTCGTCCATGTCAGCCAGGTCCGGGTTGTCGGCCAGCAGGTCGAGCAGCATCTGCCGCATCGCCTCGACGTCGTCGGGCGGCAAACCTTCGGGATCCCCGGCGGCGTCTGCGTCGGCGACGACGGCCCGGGCCCCCAACGCCGCGGGGAACCACAGGTCGAACATGGCGTCGTAGGTGTCGCGGTGATCGGGCCGGCGCAGCACCGCGCACGCGAGACCTTCGCGCAGCACCATGCGGTCCTCCAGGCCCAGCGTCGCCATCACCCGGCCGGCATCCACCGTCTCCGACGGCCCCACCGAAATCCCGCTTCCCCGAAGCGCTTCCACGAACCCGACCAGATGCCCGGGCAACCCGTGCGGCGCGAGCGGCCGGGACGGGCGGATGCGTCGGGAGGCCATCAGTTGAGCCTTAACTCGCCGGTCGCGCGTTGCTGATCGGACTGGTGTTTGAGCACCACGCCCAGTGTGGCCGCGACCACGGCGTCGTCGATGGTGTCCATGCCCAGCGCCAGCAGCGTCCGTCCCCAGTCGATGGTCTCGGCGATCGACGGCACCTTCTTGAGCTGCATGCCGCGCAGCACACCGATGATGCGCACCAGCTCCTCGGCCAGGTGTTCGGGCAGTTCGGGCACGCGCGAGAGCAGGATGCGCCGTTCCAGCTCGGGAGTCGGGAAGTCGATGTGCAGGAACAGGCAGCGCCGTTTGAGGGCTTCGGACAGCTCGCGGGTGGCGTTGGAGGTCAGCACGACCAGCGGTGTCCGGGTGGCGGTGATGGTGCCCAGTTCCGGGACGGTCACCGCGAAGTCGGAGAGCACCTCCAGCAGCAGGCCTTCGATCTCAATATCGGCCTTGTCGGTCTCGTCGATCAGCAGCACGGTCGGCTCGGTGCGCCGGATCGCGGTCAGCAACGGACGCTGCAGCAGGAATTCCTCGCTGAACACGTCATCCTTGGTCGACTGCCAGTCACCGGAGCCGGCCTGGATACGAAGGATCTGCTTGGCGTGATTCCACTCGTAGAGGGCCCGGGCCTCGTCGACGCCCTCGTAGCACTGCAACCGGACCAGGCCGGACCCGGTCGCCTGGGCGACGGCGCGGGCGAGTTCGGTCTTGCCGACACCCGCGGGGCCCTCCACCAGCAGCGGCTTGCCCAGCCGGTCGGCGAGGAAGACAGCGGTCGCGGTGGCGGTGTCGGGCAGGTAACCCGTTTCAGCGAGCCGGCGCGAAACGTCGGCGATGTCGGCGAACAGCGGCACGGGCCGTGCGGGCACGCTCATAGGGCTCCTTTTGATTGAGGAAATCAGGCCGGACGGGTGTGGCCGTCACCCCACACGATCCACTTGGTTGAGGTCAGTTCCGGCAGCCCCATCGGACCGCGGGCGTGGAGTTTCTGGGTGGAGATGCCGATCTCGGCGCCGAAGCCGAACTGCTCGCCGTCGGTGAACGCGGTGGACGCGTTGACCATCACCGCCGCGGCGTCCACTTGCGCGGTAAAGCGTTGCGCAGCAGCCAGATTGGTGGTCACGATGGCCTCGGTGTGGCCGGTGCCGTACTCGTTGACGTGAGCGATCGCGGCATCCAGGCCGTCGACCACCGCGACCGCGATGTCCATCGCCAGGTACTCGCGGCGCAGGTCTTCTTCACCGGGGTCCAGGTGGACGGCGACGCCCGCGGTCTCCAGTGCGTTCAGCAACCTCGGCAGCGCCTCCTGCGCGATCGCCGTATCGACCAACAGCGTCTCGGCGGCGTTGCAGACGCTGGGACGGCGGGTCTTGGAGTTCAGCAGGATGCGCTCGGCGACGTCGAGGTCGGCGGCTTCGTGCACGTAGACGTGGCAGTTGCCGACACCGGTCTCGATGGTGGGTATCTGCGCATCGCGCACCACAGCCTCGATCAGGCCGGCTCCCCCGCGCGGGATCGCCACATCGACCAGGCCGCGGGCCTGGATTAGGTGGGTGACGGTGGCGCGGTCGGCCGACGAGAGCAGCTGGACGGCGTCGGCGGGCAAATCCTGGCTGACCAGAGCGTCGCGGAGCACCGCGACCAACGCCTCGTTGGACCTCGCCGCCGACGAGCTGCCGCGCAGCAACGCGGCGTTACCCGACTTGAGCGTCAACCCGAATGCGTCCACGGTGACGTTGGGACGGCCTTCGTAGATCATTCCGACCACGCCGAGCGGAACCCGCTGCTGTCGCAACTGCAGCCCGTTGGGCAGGGTGGAACCGCGCAGCACCTCACCCACCGGGTCGGCCAATCCCGCGACCTGGCGCAGACCAGCGGCGATGCCGTCGACGCGCTGTGGGTTGAGCGCCAGCCGGTCCAGCATCGCGGCGGGGGTGCCGGCGGCCCGCGCCGTGTCCAGGTCTTCGGCATTGGCGACCAGGATCTGGTCGGCATGTGCCAGCAGTGCGTCGGCGGCGGCGTGCAGCGCGCGGTCTTTGTCCACCGTCGGGGTCGAGGCCAGGATCCGGGCGGCCACCCGGGCGCGGCGGGCGGCATCGTGCACCTCTTGGCGCAAATCGGGCAGCGCCGGTGCTTGCAGACTCATTACCCCAGGATATCGGGCTTTCGCAGACCGGGCGCGACCGCGGTCGCCGCTTTGGCGCGTTCCCGGCGGGTCACTCGCGCCTTGTTCTGCCGCTCGTCGATCAGCCGGCCCAGATCCTGCAGCAGCATCGGCTTGTCCATCACGATCTTCTCCAGATGCTCGCGCTCGATTTCCAGCGCGGTCACTTCCTCGAGCGCATAGGCGCCGGCCAGGTTCGGCTGCCTGGTCAGCGCGGTGATCCCGATGAACGAGCCCTCGGTGAGGGTGGCGAAGGGCAGCACGGCGCCATCCGCGTCGGTCACCGTCAATTGCACGCTGCCGGCCACGATGAACGCCATCGCGGTAGGCACCGTGCCCGGGTATTGCACGATCTCGTCGGCGCCGTACCGCAGGATTCTGGCGTACGGGGCCAGAAACTGCTGGTCGGCGAGCGTCAGCCGCAGTTCGGACGCCACGACGGTGCGCAGCGCTTTCATGACGCGCTCCGGTGTCGAGAAGTCGTCGTCCTCGCCGTCCAGATGCAGTTCCCAGCGACGCGCGGCGTACCAGACCCAGCGCACGAACGTGGACTGGGTCGCGCCCTCGTCGGCCGGAGAGTGGACCCGGACGGTGGTGCGGTACTCCCCGGCGCCCAGCGCAACCGAGGTCGGTGTGGTCCCCGGCATGATCAGCGGAAGTGCGCTGGCCACCAGGGTCAACATCTCACATACCTTGTCGGGCGGGTCCGACGTCGCGAACGTGGTGTTGATCGAGCACTTGTGCGGGCCGGCCGGGCGGCTGAGATTGGTGAACGCGGTGGTCGCCAGCATTGAGTTCGGCATGATCCGCAGGCCGCCGCCGGTCTGGATGTGCACGGCCCGCCAGTTCACCTCGATGACGCGCCCCCGGGCGGTCTGCGTGTCCAGCCAGTCGTTGATCCGGAACGGTTGCTCGAAGAGCATGAACAGGCCGGACACGATCTGGCCGACGGAATTCTGCAACATCAGGCCGATCACCACCGACGTGATGCCCAAGGCGGTGAACACCCCGCCGACCCGCACGCCCCAGATCACGGACAGGATCACCGCGAGTCCGAGCCCGATCAGGGCGAACCGGCCGACATCCAGGAAGATGGTCGGAAGTCGCTTGCGCCAACTGTCTTCGGGCGCGCCTTCGAACACCGTCGCGTTGAGCCCGGACAGCAGCAGCACCAGCACCAGGAAGCCGAACACCGTGGTGAGAATGCGGACCGGGATCTCGCCCGCCGGGATCTGCGAGGCCTTCACCAGGATCAGTAACAGTGCCCCGAGCGGTAACAGCCAGTTGCGGATCACCCCGACCTGGCGGGCCAGCCGATTACCCCGGCGGGTGAGGATGTGGTGCAACTCGGTCAGCAGGATCAAGCAGACCGGAAATCCGATCGCCACACCGATCGCCCAGTAGAACCAATCCGAGTTGAAGAAGTTCACTACCGCTCCGCCAACCGGTAAATGGCCTGCTCGGCTCCGCCTACGGATATCGTGCCGGCGGGCGTGAACTGGCGCGTGTCGCGCATCGCCTCATACACCTGGGAGGCCACGTAGATGCCGGGTTGCGGTGAGCCACTTTGCATCTGGTACGCGAGGCTGACGGCGGCGCCCCACATGTCGAAGACGAGTCCGGACTTGCCCACCAGTCCACTGATCACATTGCCGGTGTTGATACCCACCCGCAGCCGCAGCACATGCCGGCTCTGGTTGTTGAAGCGCTCGATGATGCGGCGCATCTCCAGGGCGAACTCCACGCTGCGGTGAATGCTGTCCAGGCGCGGTGTGACGACCCCGCAGCTGGCCAGGTAACCGTTGTGGAAGGTGCGAATCCGTTCCACGCCAAGGGCTTCGGCTGCAGAATCGAACTGGCGGAACAGGTCGTCGACGATGCCGACCAGTTCGTCGCCCGCGACTTCGCTCGAGATCTCGTCGAGTCCGACGATGTCGGCGTAGATGATCGCGACGTCCTGGTGCTGCTGGGAGATGGTGCCCTCGCCCTCGCGGTACCGCTGCGCCACGGACTCCGGCATCAACGCCAGCAGGAGTCGGTCGTTTTCCCGGCGCTGCTCGTTGAGCAGCTCTTCCTTGATCGCCAGGTTCCGGCTCATCTCGTTGAAAGCACCCGTGAGATCACCGATTTCATCACGCGAGGTGATCGGGATGTTGACCTCGTAGTCCCCGGAACTGATCTTCTGCGCGCCTTTCTCGAGGCGGCGCAACGGTCGCACCGCCGCCTGGGCGATGACCATGGCCGCCACGGAGATAACGAAGACCATCGCCGCGACGGCGACCGCAAGCGCTTTGGTGAACCGCCCGATCCGCGCGAAGGCATCCGAGTCGTCGCGGGTCGCCAGAACCGACCACTGCAGATCGGAATTCGGGATGTTAAGCGGCGCGTAGGCCTCCAGTTCTTTGTTGCCGGTGTAGTCGGTGCCGATCGTCACCCCGGTCTCACCACGCTGCGCTGCCTTCAGACCGGCGCTGCGCACCGGCTGCACCAACGTCGTACCGCCCAGTCGAATGGCTCGGTCCGCGACGTCGGGTGCGGTGCCGGCCGCGATCACCTCACGCCGGTATTCCTTCGGGTCCTCCAGAAAAAGCCTTGAGTCAGAACGCATCAAACCGTCGGGACCGGCGAGGTAGGTTTCGGTCGCCGCCCCCATGCCGGCGGCCTGCCACTGCTTGTTGGCGGTCATGATGTAGTTGATCTTGGCGATCGGGACCGGCAGTGCCATGACGCCGTCGAATCTGCCATCCAGGCCGATCGGCGACACCACCCACGCGGTCGGCACGTCGAGCTGAGGCTGATACGGCTCGAAGTCCGTGATCCAGACGAACTCAACGTCGTTGGAGCGCAACGCTTTCAGGTACGCTTCGCGCAGATTCGATTCGCGATACGGTCCGGTCAGGATGTTGGTGCCGAGGTCAGGCCCTTTGTCCACGGTGTAGACGACATTGCCGTCCATGTCGAACAGCAGGGCGTCCCGGTAGTTGAAACGGCTGACGATGCTGCGCATGTAGAAATCGAAGCGAACATTGGCGGCCGACCAGGCGCTGCCGTCACCGGGATCCACCGGCGGGTCGGTATTGGGCTTCGTTGCGGCGGTGTAATTGGCCTGAAGGTACTTCTCGGCGTTGGTTTTCGGCAGCAGAGCGTTGAGATCGAGTTCTTCACCCGTCACCCGTTCAATGGGCTTGATCATCTGGTCTTGGTAGTAGTTGGCCAGCGCCTGTTGTTGCGGGCCGCTGATCGTCGCGTTGTTCAGTTGATTGAATCCGGCGGTCAGCGCGAGCACGGCCTGGTCGATGCTGAAGCCGCCGCTGTAGACGATCAGTGAGTTCGTCACCTCGCGGAACAACGCCTCGATCTGCCGCTTCTGGGACTCGCGCAACTCGATCAGTCGCTCGGACTCGACTTCGCGCAGGGCATTGCGCCCGGAGATGGCACCGATGTACCCGATGACAGCGATGGACAAGATGCTCGACAACAGCAGCGCGACCAGGATCTTGGACTGGATGCTGATCTTGAAGCGGATCCGGGGCAGGATGCGGTGGACACGCTTCTTCCCCGGAGCGCTCTGCGCCTCCGCTTCGGATTCTGTTGGCTCACCCGACGTCAATCGGCTTCCCTTCTGCCTTGTCTCGGGTCTCCGATCACGCTGCACACTAGCTCTCTGACCGGTGGATATCGGCGTTTTGCGGGAAGTGACGTCGGCACGTGTCCGAGAATTCACCGTTTGGTGACGGCTGCCTTTCAGTGGATGGCGCGTTCCCAATCCACCACGAACCGGCGCGACGGGTCCGAAGGGTCCACCGCACAGGGAAGTTCGAGCCCGACCGCAAGGTAGGGCACATGATCTTCCGGAATCGATTGGACGCTCCGGCCGATGATCGGCGCCAGATTCGGGAAGCGAAGCTCCATCTCGACGACATACTGCGGGGCATCGAGCAGCTCGGGCATCGCGGTTGCCTGTCTGCCCAAGCTGCGCAACGTGTTTCCGGTCGGCGCAAAGGACCTGAGCACACCCTGGACGCGCTGACCTGACGCGAGTAGTTGCGCTGCGGATGCCCATTGGCCTGACGCGCTGCCGTGTCGCTGCTTGTGCTCGTTGTACGCCGCGGCCAGGTCCGCGGCATTCGGTGATCCAGTAAACGTCGTCCTGCGGATCGAACTAGCTGGCTCTATCCGGACCTTGCCCAGGTCCGCGGAGTCAACCTGGACGGGAACCACGGAACCGGGTTGGACGGAAGCCATCTGAATCGGGTGGATCGCCTGTCGGACAGCCGCCTCGTACGGTTCGCGGCCCGGGATCTCGACGCTGAGGCTGATCTTGCAGACATACCGGTCGTTGATCACCGTGCCGGTCGACTGCACCGACAGGATCCGCGCTACTCCGGTCAGCGCCGGCCCGGTGAACCGGGGCTTCCTGATCCGATACAGGCTGACGCCGATGAACAACAACACGAGGGCCGGGATGCCCCAGCTCAGCATGGGGGTCAAGCTTTCCATGGCGGGACGGTAGCCGGGGTGGGGCGGCTACCGTGCCCAAGTTTCGAGCAGAATCTAGTGTCGGTGACATGTCCGAGCGGGTTTGTGTGGTGGGCAGCATCAACTGGGATCTGACGCTCGACGTCGCGGATCTGCCGCGTCCGGGCGAGACGGTGCTGGCGTCTGCCCTGGCCTACGCGCCCGGCGGCAAAGGGGGCAATCAGGCGGTGGCAGCGGCGCGCGCCGGTGCGTGCGTGCGGTTCGTCGGTGCCGTCGGTGACGATCCGGCCGGTGATCGGTTGATCCAACACCTGCGCGCGGCGGCCGTCGACGTGGACGCCGTCGTCCGTCGGCACGGGCCCAGTGGGACGGCGATCATCGTGGTGGACGCCGGTGGGGAAAACACCATCGTGGTGGCTCCGGGTGCGAACTCAGCGCTCTCGGTGTCGCCGACTTCGATCGCGGACTGCGATGTCTTCTTGACGCAGTTGGAGATTCCGGTGCCGACGGCATTGACGGCCGCGCGCCAGGCGCGGTCGGCCGGTGCCGTCGTGATGGTCAATGCGTCGCCCGCCGGGCAGGACGAAGAGGCGATGGCCGAACTGGCCGGCGTTGCCGATGTGGTGATCGCGAACGAGCACGAGGCTCGTCTTTGGCCTTGGCGGAGTGAGCATTTCGTGGTCACGCTGGGTGCACGCGGTGCCCGCTACCTGGGTGTCGACGGCGAGTTCGAGGTACCTGCCCCGGCCGTCGCGGCGGTCGACACCACCGGCGCGGGCGACGTATTCGCGGGTGTTCTGGCCGCGAGTTGGCCGGCTGGTTCGGGATCTGCCGACGGACGTCGCAAGGCGTTGCGGCGGGCATGTGCGGCAGGTGCGTTGGCGACGCTGGTGCGCGGTGCGGGTGATTGCGCACCGGACGCCGCTGCGATCGACGCGGCTGTTACTCGTCTGTCACATCAGTAACTCGACCAGGGTGGCACTAGGTCGTCAAAGTTGATATCGCAGGTGATATCAACACGTTTCGGGCGTGAGCGTGCATCGAATGCCGCCGACACGCCGGGCCGAGCGGGATTTCTGCCGTGAGCGAAATAGGCGGCTGCTGAGCGGGTTTGGCGCGAAAAGTTGTCAGTGCCCTTTCCTAGAATTGCGGGTATGGCATCGAGTTCGCGTGAGGAGATCGTGCAGGTCTTCAACGCACTCGACGCCGCCGTTGATCGCCTGTGCGACTTGACGTTCGACGCGTTGACCACCCCGGAGTTCCTGCGCGGTATGGAGCGCCTGGAAAAGGTGCACCGCCGGATGCGCACACCACAGCACACGTTGATCAACCACCTCAAAGCCCAAGCCACCGAGGAAGAACTCGGCGCCAAACTCCCCGCCGCACTGGCCGAGCGGCTGCGGATCACCAAAGCCGACGCCAACCGGCGCATCGCCGAGGCCGACGACCTCGGCCAGCGCCGGGCACTGACGGGGGAGCCGTTGGCGCCGCTGCTGAACGCCACCGCCGCCGCCCAGCGCCAGGGCCTGGTCGGGGATGCCCACATCAAGGTGATCCGCGACTTCATCGCCCATCTGCCCAGCACGGTGGATGTCGGCACCTGGGAGGCCGCCGAGAAAGACCTGGCCGGCAAAGCGTGTGACTTCCGCCCCGACCAGGTCGCCAAATACGCCCACGAGCTGATGGCGCTGCTGCACCCCGACGGCGACTACACCGAGGACGAACGCGCCCGCAAACGTGGCCTCATCCTGGGCCCCCAGCAGTACGACGGCATGTCCCGGCTCAGCGGCCTGATCACCCCCGAACTACGGGCACTGCTCGAAGCCGCCTGGGCCAAACTCGCCGCCCCCGGCGCCGGCGTCCCGGACGGGGACACCGACACCCGCAGCCAACCCCAACGCAACCACGACGCCATGGTCACCGCGATCCGGGAACTGTTCGCCTCCGGCGAGTTGGGCACCCACAACGGCCTACCCGTCAGCATCATCGTCACGACCAGTTTGAAAGACCTTGAGGCCGGGGCCGGCCGAGCCCGCACTGGCGGCGGCACCCGCATCCCGCTGCCCACCCTGATCGGCTGGGCCGCTACCGCCCACCACTACCTGGCGATCTTCGACGGCGCCAAGCCGCTGGCCCTGTTCCACGCCAAGCGCTTCGCCAACCTCGCCCAGCGACTGATGCTGCTGGCCAAAGACGGCGGCTGCACCCGCCCCGGCTGCGACACCCCCGGCTACCACTCCGAGGCGCATCACCTCTCGGGCTGGACGAATACCTATGTCACCGACATCCACGACCTCACCCTGGCCTGCGGCATTGATAATCGCCTCGCCGAAAAAGGCTGGACCACCCGCAAAAACGCCAAAAGCGACACCGAATGGCTCCCACCCGCCCATCTGGATCACGGCCAACCGCGAATCAACACCTTCCACCACCCGGAAAAGCTGTTCGCCCCCGATGATGACGAACCCGCTTGACGACGGACACCCGTCAGCCTTCGGGCACCTCACGCTCGATCTCTTCGAGCCATATCCGCGCGGACATGTCCGAGGGCGCCCGCCAGTCTCCGCGCGGCGAGAGCGAGCCACCGTGAGAAACCTTGGGGCCGTTGGGCAATGCGGAGCGCTTGAACTGGCTGAACGAGTAGAACCGCTGCACGAAGACCTGCAGCCAATGCCGGATCTCCGACAGCGAATACTTCGGACGGTTGCTTTCGGGGAAGCCGGGCGGCCACTCGCCGCGGTCCGGGTCACTCCATGCATGCCACGCGAGGAACGCGATCTTGGACGGCTGGAAGCCGTGACGCAACACCTGGTACAGCGAAAAGTCCTGCAGCGCATAGGGACCGACCTTGGCCTCACTGCTCTGCAGTTCCTCTTCCTCTCCGGCCGGGACCAGCTCAGGGGTGATCTCGGTGTCCACCACCGACTGCAGCACATCGGTGACGTCCTTTTCGAACTGGCCCGAGGAGATGACCCACCGAATCAGGTGCTGAATGAGTGTCTTGGGCACGCCGCCGTTGACGTTGTAATGCGACATCTGGTCGCCGACACCGTATGTCGACCAGCCCAGCGCGAGCTCCGAGAGGTCTCCGGTGCCCAGCACGATGCCGCCCCGCTGGTTGGCCAACCGGAACAGGTAATCCGTGCGCAGGCCGGCCTGCACATTTTCAAAGGTCACGTCGTAGACCTTCTCGCCACGCGCAAAAGGATGGCCGATCTCCTCGAACATGCGCTTGGCGGTCTCGGTGATATCGATTTCCTCGAAGGTGATACCCAGTGCCTCACCCAACTTGACGGCGTTGCTCTTGGTGTGGTCCCCGGTGGCGAAGCCCGGCAGGGTGAAACCCAGGATGTCGCTGCGCGGCCGGCCCTCCCGGTCCATCGCCTTGGCCGCGACGATCAACGCGTGCGTCGAATCCAGGCCCCCGGAGACACCGATGACCACCTTCGGATAATCCAGCGCCCGCAGCCGCTGCTCCAGCCCGGCGACCTGAATGTTGTAGGCCTCGTAGCAATCCTGTTCCAGCCGTTCGCGATTGGACGGCACGAACGGGAAGCGTTCGATGTCGCGCAGCAGACCGATGTCACCGTCGGGCGGGTCGACGCGGAATTCGATGCGCCGGAATGTGTCCGTGACCGCTCGATGGTGGCGCCGATTGTCGTCGAACGTGCCCATCCGAAGCCGCTCCGAACGCAGCCGCCCGGTATCGACGTCGGCGACCGAACGGCGCTCGCCCATCGGGAAACGTTCCGACGACGCCAGCTCGGTGCCGTTCTCATAGATCATGGTCTGACCGTCCCACGCCAGGTCGGTCGTCGACTCACCCGCTCCCGCGGCCGCATACACGTAGGCGGCCAGGCATCGAGCCGACGCCGAGCGGGCGAGCAGGCAGCGGTCTTCTGCCCTGCCGATGGTGATCGGGCTGCCGGAAAGGTTCGCCAGCACGGTGGCCCCCGCCAGGGCCGCCTCGGCGCTGGGCGGCACCGGCACGAACATGTCCTCGCAGATCTCGACGTGTAGCACGAAGTCGGGTAGGTCCACCGCGGTGAACAACAGGTCGGGACCGAACGGAACGTCCTCACCCGCGATCCGGATACTGCCCCGCTCACCGTCTCCCGGTGCGATTTGGCGGTACTCGTAGAACTCCCGATAGGTCGGCAGATAGGACTTGGGCACCACCCCGAGCACCACGCCGCGATGGATGACGACCGCGGTGTTGTAGATACGGTGCAGGTGCCGCAGCGGCGCGCCGACAACGAGCACCGGAAGCAGGTCGGCAGACGCCGTCACGACCTCATGCAGCGCCTCTTCCACGGCGTCGAGCAGGGCATCCTGCAGCAGGATGTCCTCGATGGAATATCCGCACAGTGTGAGTTCCGGGAAAACAGCCAGCGCCACGCCGTCGTCATGGCACTCGCGCGCCAACCCGAGAACCGACGCGGCATTGGCGGCCGGGTCGGCGATCGAGGTGTGGTGCGTGCACGCAGCAACGCGCACGAACCCGTGTCGGTATGCGGAGTAAAAGCTCATCGCCCTCCATTCTCGCGTTACTGTCGCATTTCCGACGCCGGGGTCGGGTGACGGGGTGCCAACTAGTGCTTAGGCTCGATGGAGTGGAATCTCCCGAACTCATCGCGCTGCTGTCCGGCCGCCGGATCGCGGTGCTGACGGGCGCGGGCCTTTCCACGGACTCGGGCATACCCGATTACCGCGGGCCTGACTCCCCGCCGAGCAACCCGATGACGATCCGGCAGTTCACGTCGGACCCGGTATTCCGGCAGCGTTACTGGGCGCGCAACCATCTGGGCTGGCGGCACATGGACAACACGCAACCCAACGCCGGACACCGGGCGCTGGCCGCGCTGGAACGTGCCGGAGTGGTCAACGGGGTCATCACCCAGAATGTCGACCTGCTGCACACCAAGGCCGGCAGTAACAACGTCATCAATCTGCACGGCACCTACGCCCGGGTGGCCTGCCTGAGTTGTGGCCACCGCATGAGTCGCGCCGCGCTGGCAGAACAGCTCGAAGCGCTCAACCCCGGATTCATCGAGCGTTCCGAAGCTGTCGGCGGACTGGCGGTGGCCCCGGATGCGGACGCCGTCGTCGCCGATACCGCCTCCTTCCGCTACGTCGACTGCCCGCACTGCGGCGGCATGCTCAAGCCCGACATCGTCTACTTCGGCGAGAGCGTTCCCAAAGACATTGTCGAGCAGGCTTATTCAATGGTCGATCAGGCACAGGCGCTGCTGGTGGCAGGGTCGTCGCTGACGGTGTTCTCCGGTTACCGCTTCGTGCGCCACGCCGCGGCCAACAACATCCCGGTGGCCATCGTCAACCGCGGCCGCACCCGCGGTGACGACCTGGCCGGCGTGACGGTCGACGGTGGTTGTTCCGAGATACTGACGCTGCTTGCCGGCGAGCTGGTGGTCAGCGCGCCCTTCTGACCTCGGCGACGAACTGGCGTCCCCGGTTGTCGACCACCTGCCACGAGTACGGGCCGATCATCCGGGGATGACCGAGCATGTAGACGGCCTGCCCGGCGTCCTGCTCCCGCTCGATACCGTCGACGCGCATGCCGTTGGATGTCGTTAAAGCCCACATGATCTTCTCCGAGTCTGGCTAATTTCGCTGATGCGAGCAGCTTTTCGGAGGCGCCTGTGCGGATCCTCTGTGAATCCTCAACGTTTTCTAGAAGCGGATTTCCAAAAGCGACCGCCGGGCACAGTGCGCCACGAGCGTGCGCGACTGTAGTCCTGTCGGCCCGGGTTGTCAGAAAGTGCAGGGCATGCTGCGGATCGCGTGGATGAAATTGCCCGGCACGTAAACCGGTTCGCCCGCCGCGATGTCGGGGAGTTGGCTGAGCAGTTCACCGAAGACGGCGCGTAACTGCGCCCGGGCGACGTGCGCGCCGAGGCAGAAGTGTACGCCTCCGCCACCGAACCCCAGGTGCGGATTGGGGCTGCGGCTCAGGTCGAAACGGCCGGGCTCGTCGAACGCCTCTTCGTCCCGGTTGCCGGACGCGTAGAACATGACCACCTTGTCCCCCGCCTGGATCTGCTGACCGCCCAGCTCGAAATCCGTTGCGGCGGTGCGGCGAAAGGTCATCACCGGAGTGGCCCAGCGAACGAACTCCTCGACCGCGGTGCCGATCCGGTCCTCGAAAGCCGCTTGCAGCCAAGCCTTTTCACCCGGAAAGTCAGTCAGCGCCCGCAGGGCGTGGCTGGCGGTCTGGCGCGTGGTGTCGTTGCCCGCCACAGCCAGCAGCACAAAGAATGCGGCTACGTCGGCATCGGAGAGCCGGTCGCCGTCGACCTCGGCGTTCACCAGGGCGCTGAACAGATCTTCGCCCGGGTTCTCCCGGCGCTCGGCGGCCAGCTGGCCGGCGACCTGGTGCAGGTACACCTGGTTCTCGAACACCACCTGCAGCGGTTCGCGACCGGCGAGATACTCCGGGTCCGCCCAGGACACCAGCGCATCCGCCGCGTGCGCCACCTGCTGGCGCTCGGACTCCGGAATCCCGACCATGTCCGACAACGTCCGGATCGGCAGTTCCTTGGCGCAGTACTCGACGAAATCGGCACCACTGCCGGCTTCCCGCAGCTCCTCGACGATGGTCTTGGCGTTGGCCTGGATGGACTGCTCGATACGCCGTACCTGCCTGGGCGTGAACGCCGCGCTGACCAGCTTGCGCAGCTTGGTGTGCCGCGGCGGGTCCATCGCGAGGAAGGACTGGGACGCTTCGAGCAGTTCCTCGGGGATGCTGGCGAACATCACCCCCTTGCCGGACCGGAAGACGTCGTTGTTGCGACTGACCGCGACGATGTCGGCGCGTCGGGTGACCGCCCAGTAACCGGGGCCGTCGGGGTCGTCCATCAGCGTGTCTTTGACCGGGGAATGCCAGCTCACCGGACGCTCGGCGCGCAGCACCGCGAACGAGCGTTCCCGTTCCTGCGCGGTGGTCGCCCAGAACTGTGGCGAGGACAGGTCGATCGCGTCGTAGGTACGGTCGTTCGCGCACGTCGCTGTCATGCACGTGACCCTATGACTAGACACATTGTCTAGTCAATATGTCCCCGGCACCGTTATGCTCTACGAATGCCGTCGGTCACCCGTAAGCCACAGGCGCGCCAGGACCGCCGGCAGCGGCGCGAACACATGGAGAGCCGGCTGCTGGACGCCACGGAACGGCTGATGCGCGACGGCGCCAGCTTCACCGAACTCAGCGTCGATCGCCTGGCCGGTGAGGCCGGCATCTCCCGGGCCAGCTTCTACATCTACTTCGAGGACAAGGGCCACCTACTGCGCCGCCTGGCGGCCGCGGTGTTCGACGACCTGGCCGCCGCCGGCGATCGGTGGTGGTCAGTGGCCGACCGGCGCGACCCCGAGGACCTCAGGGCGGCGATCGCCGGCATCGTCGCCAGCTATCGCCGCCACCAGCCGGTGCTCACCGCGCTCAGCGAAATGGCCGGCTATGACCCCTCGACCGCACAGACCTACCGCGACCTGCTGACCGCGATATCGCAGCGCGTGCACCGCGTCATCGACACCGGCCAGGCCGACGGCTCGATCCGGCCCGGGATCCCGGCCGCTGCCACCGCCAGCGCGCTGACTTTGATGGTGGAACGGGCCTGCCAGCTGAATCTGCCGGTGCAACCGCCGGACGACGACGCCACACTTATCGACACGTTGGTCCAAATAGTTTGGGCTGCACTGTATCTCAAGACCACCCAGTGAGTTACAGGGCCACCAGATCGTCGGCGTGCACCGCGGGCCGGCGCATGTCGCCCGGCAGGTCCGAGGTGGAGCGACCCATGATGGTCGCGAGCTCGGCCGCGTCGTACGCGACGACACCGCGCGCCACTACGGTGGCGTCCGGTCCGCACAGTTCGATGACGTCGCCGCCGAAGAATTTCCCCGACACCGCGACGATGCCCGCAGGCAGCAAAGAGCGGCGCTGCCCGATGACTGCCCGCACGGCGCCCGCATCCAGTGTCAGCGAACCGGTGGATTCGGCGGCGTAGCGTACCCAGAACCGGCGCGCGGACATCCGCTCGGCGCGCGGCGCGAACACCGTGCCTACCGAGGCGTCGGTGAGCGCGGTCGCGGCGTCGGACGCCGGCGCCAGCAATACCGGTACCCCGGCGTCGGCAGCCAGTAGCGCCGACGACATCTTCGAGGCCATGCCGCCGGTGCCGAGATGGCTACTCTGGCCCGCGACCACTCCGTCCAGATCCGCCGGTCCGGACACCTCCGGAATAAATTTGGCGCCCTTGAACTTTCGGGGATCGGCGTCGTAAAGGCCATCGATGTCCGACAGCAGCACCAAGGCGTCGGCACCTATCAGGTGCGCCACCAACGCCGACAGCCGGTCGTTGTCGCCGAAGCGGATCTCGTTGGTGGCCACCGTGTCGTTCTCGTTCACGATCGCCACCGCGCGCAACGCGCGCAGCCGGTCCAGGGTGCGTTGAGCGTTGTTGTGCTGCACCCGCATCGCGATGTCGTGCGCGGTCAACAGCACCTGGCCCACGGTGCGGCCGTACCGGGCGAAAGCGGTGCTCCAGGAGTTCACCAGGGCAACCTGCCCGACGCTGGCCGCGGCCTGCTTGGTCGCCAGATCCTTTGGCTTACGCGCCAATCCGAGCGGCTCCAGTCCGGCGGCAATGGCACCCGAGGACACGATGACGACGTCGGAGCCCGCCTGCATCCGCGTCTCGATCGCATCGGCCAGTTCGGCCAGCCGGCCGGCATCGAACATGCCCGATTCTGTGGTGAGGGCGGTGGTACCCACCTTGACGACGATGCTGCGTGCGGTCCGGATGCTCTCCCGATGCGTCATCAGCTGTCGCGCTCGCGGCGTTGCCGCCGGGCGGCCTTGCGTTCGGCGGCACCCACCCGGTCGGAGCGTTCCAGACGCACGTCGGTACCCCGGCCGGTCAACGGAACCTGGCCTCCCGCAGGGGTTTGCGGCTCCCAATCAAAGGTCATTTCACCGATGGTGACCGCGCAGCCGGGACGAGCGCCCTGTCGCAGCAGCTCGTCCTCCACGCCCAGGCGGGCCAACCGGTCGGCGAGATAACCGACGGCCTCGTCATTGTCGAAGTTCGTCTGTCCCACCCAGCGCTCCGGGCGGGTACCGGTCACCACGAATCCGCCCTCGCCGTCGGGTTCGACCGAGAAACCACTCTCGTCCACGGGGACCGGGCGGATCACCGGACGACGCGGCACCACCGCGGGCCGCGCGGCGTTGTATTCCGAGACCATCTGCCACAGCCCGAAGATCAACGGCTGCAACCCTTCCCGGGTCGCCGTCGACACCAGGAACACCGGCCAGCCGCGCTGGGCGATCTCGTCGCGGACGAACTCGGCGAGCTCGCGGGCCTCCGGCACGTCAATCTTGTTCAGCACCACCGCCCGTGGCCGCTCGGCCAGGTCGCCCAACACGGCGTCGCCCTGCAGGGTGGGAGTGTAGGCCGCGAGTTCGGCTTCCAGCGCGTCGATGTCGGAGATCGGGTCGCGCCCCGGTTCGGCAGTCGCGCAGTCCACCACGTGGACCAGCACCGCGCAGCGCTCGATGTGGCGCAGGAAGTCCAGGCCCAGACCGCGGCCCTCGGAGGCGCCGGGGATCAGTCCGGGGACGTCGGCGACGGTGAAGGAGTGCTCACCGGCCGACACCACGCCAAGGTTGGGCACCAGCGTGGTGAACGGGTAGTCGGCGATCTTGGGCTTGGCCGCCGAGATCACCGACACCAGCGACGACTTTCCGGCCGAGGGAAACCCGACCAGGCCCACATCGGCGACCGTCTTGAGTTCGAGGGTGAGGTCGCGTTCCTGTCCCGGCTCCCCGAGCAGCGCGAAGCCGGGGGCCTTGCGGGCGCGGGAAGCCAGCGCGGCGTTCCCCAGACCCCCGCGGCCACCGGCGGCGGCCTCGAACCGGGTGCCGGCGCCGATCAGGTCGGCCAGCATGCGTCCGTTCTCATCGAGGACTACGGTGCCGTCTGGGACCTTGACTTCCAGGTCAGCGCCGGCAGCGCCGTCCCGGTTGTTACCCATCCCCTGCTTGCCGGACGGCGCGGTGACATGCGGGCGGAAATGGAAGTCGAGCAGGGTGTGCACCTGCGGGTCGACGACGAAGACGACGCTGCCGCCGCGGCCGCCGTTACCGCCGTCCGGACCGCCGAGCGGCTTGAACTTCTCGCGGTGGACCGACGCGCAGCCATTGCCGCCGGAACCCGCTCGTGTGTGAATGACCACCCGATCGACGAATCGAGGCATCGGGCTTCCCCTCAATCGGCCACGGACATGCCGCCAGGCACATCCGCCGGCACTCAGTCGGCGGTTTGGCCGGCTGGAACGATGTTGACGGTCTTGCGGCCGCCCTTGACGCCGAACTGGACCGCACCGGCCGCCTTGGCGAACAGCGTGTCGTCGCCACCGCGACCGACGTCGACGCCGGGGTGGAACTTGGTGCCGCGCTGACGGACCAGGATCTCGCCGGCCTTGACCACCTGACCGCCGAACCGCTTCACGCCGAGCCGCTGAGCTGCCGAATCGCGACCGTTACGTGAGCTGGACGCGCCCTTTTTGTGTGCCATGTCTGCTCGCCCCTACTACTTGATGCCGGTGACCTTGAGAACCGTCAGCTGCTGACGGTGTCCCTGCCGCTTGTGGTAGCCGGTCTTGTTCTTGAACTTGTGGATACGGATCTTCGGGCCCTTGGTGTGCTCGAGCACCTCGCCGGTGACGGCGACCTTGGCCAGCGCTTGAGCATCGGTGGTGACGTTGGCACCGTCGACGACCAGAGCGACCGGCAGCGAGACGTTCGCGCCCGGCTCCGACTCCAGCTTCTCGACCTTGACCACGTCGCCGACGGCAACCTTGTACTGCTTACCGCCGGTCTTGACGATTGCGTAGGTCGCCATCGTTGCTCCTGCCTCTTCTCGCGCGCGGGTTAGCCAGGCGCGGGTGGTGGTCTGGGGTGCGGGCTCGGTGCCGGCCCGCTGTCGTCGGTCACATTTATTGCCTAGAGCCCTGACGACAACTGTCCAAGGGTACGTGACCAGCACCTACAGGGTCAAACCGGCCCCTGGTCCGTCAGTCGGCGTGGATAGGCGGACCGGCCGGCCGGCCGGCCGCGCGGCGGCGGCGCGACGGAACGGCTGAAACCTCCGAGATCACCACCGGGGGGACCTCGATGGCGGCCCCGGCTTCGCCGTCGTCGCTCTCGGCTTCGCTGTCGTCGCTGTCGTCGCTGTCGTCCAGGTCGTCATCGTCGAGTTCGTCGACGTCCTCGTCTTCGTCCTCGTCTTCGTCGTCGAGTTCGTCGACGTCTTCGTCCTCGTCGTCGAGGTCTTCGTCATCGTCGAGTTCGTCGGCGTCGTCGTCTTCGTCCTCGTCAACATCGACGTCTTCATCGACGTCTTCGTCCTCGGCGTCCTCGAATTCGTCGACGTCGGGCGCCACCAGCGCTTCGGTCTGCTCGTCGGCCGCCTCGGCGGTCAGCTCGTCATCGGACTCGAGATCGGACTCGCCGTTCTCGTCCTCATCGCGTGTCGACGCGGCCATCGCCTTGAACATCGGGTGCTCGCCCGGCGCATGAGTCGGCACCTTGGCCACGACGCCGTTCTCGGCCGGCTGTTCGGTCCTGGGCTTCTTCGACCGCCTGCTGCGCCGTCCGCCGGACTCTGTTTTGCGGCCCGTCGCCGGCGCCGAGTCGACCGGGTCGGCGTGCATCACGATGCCGCGGCCGGCGCAATGCGGGCACGACGTCGAGAACGCCTCGATCAGGCCTGTTCCCAGCCGCTTGCGGGTCAGCTGCACCAGTCCCAGCGAGGTCACCTCGGAGACCTGGTGGCGGGTGCGGTCGCGGGCCAGCGCCTCGGTCAGCCGCCGCAGCACCAGGTCGCGGTTGGACTCGAGCACCATGTCGATGAAGTCGATGACCACGATGCCGCCGATGTCGCGCAGCCGCAGTTGCCGCACGATCTCCTCGGCCGCCTCGAGGTTGTTCTTGGTGACCGTCTGTTCCAGGTTGCCGCCCGACCCGGTGAACTTGCCGGTGTTGACGTCGACCACCGTCATGGCTTCGGTCCGGTCGATCACCAGCGTTCCGCCCGACGGCAGCCACACCTTGCGGTCCATCGCCTTGGCCAGTTGCTCGTCGATACGGTGCACCGCGAACACATCCGGGCCCGGCTGACCCTCGCCACCGGCCGGCTCGTACTTGGTGAGCTTCGAAACCAGATCGGGGGCAACAGAATTCACGTACTCGTTGATGGTCTTCCAGGCCTCGTCGCCGGAGACGATCAATCCGGAGAAGTCCTCGTTGAACAGGTCCCGGATGACCTTCACCAGGACGTCGGGCTCCTCGTAGAGCGCGACCGCGGCACCCGCGGCCTTCTGCTTGACCTCGGCGGCCTTCGCATCGATCTGGTTCCAGCGCTCCTGCAACCGGGTGACATCGCCGCGGATGTCTTCCTC
This sequence comes from Mycobacterium sp. Z3061, assembly GCF_031583025.1. Lineage (NCBI taxonomy): Bacteria > Bacillati > Actinomycetota > Actinomycetes > Mycobacteriales > Mycobacteriaceae > Mycobacterium > Mycobacterium pumcae. The sequence continues at coordinate 4,699,900 of NZ_CP134062.1, forward strand.
TTTGACGCCTTCGGATGCGGTGCGGATGATCACGCCCGCGTCGGACGGCACCACCTCACGCAGGATCTCCTTGAGGCGCTGGCGCTCGGTGTCGGGCAGCTTGCGGCTGATGCCGGTCGACGACGCGCCGGGCACGTACACCAGGTACCGGCCGGCCAGTGACACCTGCGTGGTCAGCCGGGCGCCCTTGTGCCCGACCGGGTCCTTGCTGACCTGCACGACGACGTAGTCGCCGGGTTTGAGGGCCTGCTCGATCTTGCGGTCGGCTCCACCCAGGCCGGCGGCCTCCCAGTTGACCTCACCGGCGTAGAGGACGCCGTTGCGACCGCGGCCGATGTCGACGAACGCGGCCTCCATCGACGGCAGCACGTTCTGCACGATGCCCAGGTAGATGTTGCCGACCAGAGACGCGGAGGCTGCAGAAGTCACAAAATGTTCGACCACGATGCCGTCCTCGAGCACCGCGATCTGGGTGTAGCGGGCCCCGGGGTGCGGCGGTTCGGTGCGCACCCGGTCGCGAACCACCATCACCCGCTCCACGGCCTCGCGCCGCGCCAGGAATTCGGCCTCGGTCAGTACCGGTGGGCGGCGCCGGCCGGCGTCGCGACCGTCCCGGCGGCGCTGCCGTTTGGCCTCCAGGCGCGTAGATCCGTCGATTCCCTTGATTTCGCCGGGACCGGAGTCGTCGGATCCGGACTTGCCGCCGTTGCGCGGCGCACGCTCGTGCACGACGGTGTTGGGCGGGTCGTCGGGCGACGGGCTGTCGTCGTTGTCGTCGCCCGAGCCGGTCTTGCGGCGCCTGCGCCGACGGCGGCGACGGGTTGCGCCCTCGCCCGAGCCGTTGTCCTCGTCGCCGTTCTCGCTGTCGTCCGAGTCGTCGGAATCCTGCGCGTCGTCGGAATCGTCGCCCGTTTCGCCTGCGCTATCGCCGGGCTGGTTTTCGCCCTCGGCGCCGTTCTGCTCACCACGTCCGCGACCCCGACCCCGCCGTCCGCGGCGCCGGCGCTTGTTGGCGGGACGGTCCGACTGGTCATCGTCGTCGTCGCCCCCGGCGCCCTGGCCGTCGGAGTCGTCGCCGTAATCGGAGTCGTCGGCGGTGCTGTCGTCGCCGGTCTCGGCCCGCTCGGGCAGCGGCTGGGGAGCGACGAACAACGGCATGTAGTGCGGGCGGTCAACCACTGACTCGTGCGTCTCCCGAACCTCCGCCGTTTCCAGCATCAACCGGGATTCGGGTTCGGCCGGCGACTCCTCCTCGCCGACGGCCGGCACCTCGGCGCCGGTTTCCGGCGCGTCGGGCTGGGCCGCCAGCAGGTCCCGCACCCGGACCGCGTCGACGTGGTCGACGCTGGAGTGGGCGCTGCGGATGCGCCCGTCGAGCGCGGCCAGCGCGTCCAGCACCCGCCTGCTGGTGGTTCCCAGAGTCCGCGCGAGCGAATGCACTCTCAAGCGGTCAGGAAGGTCCTCACGCCCGCTCGGCTCGCTTGTTGAGTCTGAAGTTGGGGCATCGTCTACCACGAATTCTCCTCAAGCCCCCGGGCGCGTCGTCCTAGTCGACGCGGCCACTCGAGGGCTTCGCTATGGGTCCGGGTCACTTCTCCCGGACTTGTGATGGTCTCGCCCCGAGCAGCCCATGGTGAGCTCACTCGGTGCCGTACTGAATGACGGCTCGACATGCTGCGCCGCACCGCGGACTGGCGATGGTCGCGCTTGCCAAAGTCTTCATTCGGGTGTCCGGCGCCGGTTCGACGACGTTCACCCGCAGTCAGTATCCCACATCACTTCCAGGGATCACGCTCCCCTTCGAGCGGCCCGGTCAGATGCCGGGGAACCAGAGCTCGATCTCGCGCTGGGCCGATTCGGCGGAGTCGGACCCGTGCACCAGGTTGAACTGGGTTTCCAGGCCGAAGTCGCCCCGGATGGTTCCGGGGGTGGCCTTTTCCACCGGGTCGGTGCCCCCGGCGAGCTGGCGGAACGCGGCAATCGCCCGGGTTCCGACCACCACGGCCGCCACGACCGGTCCTGAGGTGATGAACTCCAGCAGCGAACCGAAGAAGGGCTTGCCGTCGTGCTCGGCGTAATGGCGGCGGGCCAGGTCCTCACCGACAGTCCTGAGCTCCAGCGCCGCGATGGTGAGGCCTTTGCGCTCGATGCGGCTGAGTATCTCGCCTATCAACTGGCGCTCAACGCCGTCGGGCTTGATCAATACGAGGGTCCGTTCGGTCACGGCGACAAGAGTAGAGGGCCGGGCTTCTACACCCAAGCCGGGTTCACTCAGGTGATCCTGCGGTGCGCCGCATCGCGCGACGCGACCGCAACTGCAATGCCCACAAATAAACCCCTACTGCGGCTTAACTAGAAGGCTCAGAAGGGCAGCAGACTTCGCAGCAAAACAGCTGGTCAACTACTCGCGACTGCTACCTGCTGCAACGCATTCGTGACTCGGTGGAGTACGACATCCGCGAGTGGATCCGACTTCATCGAATCGCAGAAGGCTTCAGCCCACACCTCTCCTTCGGCCCGTGCCACTACTGCCGCAGCAGCAGTAAGATCCGCGCGGACGGAGGTAGGCGCACGATTCCAAACGCGAAGTAGGAGCTTGTGATCCAGCTTGCGAATTTGCGCAAGCAGCCGGACAGCCTCCGCTCTGGCCAACCAAGAGGCGTCCTCGTCGTGTGCCACCTCGACAATCACATCCAGCGCTGCCCCGAAGTGCGTAAACTTCGTTGACTCAGCAACTCTGCGCAAGACAGTCATTAGCCATGCTTGCTGCCATCCAGTGAGGTACCCAGAGGTGAGCGCCTCGACGGTAGCCGTTTCAACTCTCTGCGGAAAGCTCGTCGCAACGCCACTAAGGTACGCGGCGACCAGAGCGGTTTTGTCGGGAAACTGGCCGATGAGCAATGATGCGGACTCAATCGCATCGGGCAGTTTCTTGGCGAGGAGGATCGTCATCGATGTAGACAAAAGCCCGTGAAATTCGTCTTCCCCCAAAGCGGTAGGCCCGGAACCTGGCATTCGGCTTATCGCTTCGCTGAACGATCCCACAGCCACGGTGACCTGATCCGGTTGGAGGTGAGTGCTCAGTTTCTCGGCTAGTTCCTCTAGGCTCATCGTGCGGTGATAAAAGAGCGCCCACAATGTCTCCACACCGAGGTCAGCTTCCTCGACAAGTCTTTCGATCTCGTCGTCAGGCGCTTCACTCAAGGCTTCCTTTCGTTCCTTCAAGATCCTGACGTGCACGCCCTTGCGAGTGGTCTCGACTGCGGTGAGTTGCGTGTTGTAGGTATCGCGGTGAAGAATTCGCGATTTGTCGGAGTTAATAAGTAACCTCACGTAACGAAGTTGGCTCTCCAGTCTGTGAATTGCGCGGCGCCCGTCATCGTGCGTCGCTACGGCGATCCGAATGTCATCACCGTGCCGCCGGTAATCGAAACCGCTCCTAAGCATCTCCGCGTCGACAGCGCTGAGGTAAGCCGTCGCCAACACGTCGCTCGTTGCAATGCCTTGAGGCAATCCACGAGGCGCACCCATCACTTGACCGAGAAAATCGATCAACGCCCCAATGACATCGACTCTGCCGGTTAACCTGACCAAGATGTCGTGGAGGACGGTGTGATCAATAGACTCATAGAATCCCGTAACGTCGGCACGGACGATGTAGTCGTTACCGCCGTGTTGGGATAAGGCCTCGAACTCGCGCCAACGTTTGTCTGTCTCGAAGGCACGTGGCCAGAAAACCACTCCGTCGGACACGAGCCCTCGCTCGATCCGAGACCGCAACGGCTCGACAAGCGCTTCATATACAACCTGGTCTATTAGGTTCATCAACGCTGCGGGTCGTGTCGCATACTTCGGCTTCGTCACCGGGACAGTAACCGCAGTTTCCGGTTCGTATCGGCCACTGATCAGCGAATGCTCGATTGCGCGCACGAAGCGCTCTCCAACCGCTCCTCCGACCTTGTCGTCAGGTCGCGGGGGCAACAGATCATTGGGCCGCAGCGCCGATAACGCTTCATCCAACTTCAACTTGTCCGCCACGGCCGAATAACTGCCTATGCCACCCGGTCGATTCGTACGCGCCATCGGAATATTCTCCCAAATCGCCGGCCCGGTCACACTGCGCGCAGATGGGACGAGCTCGTACGGTCACTACGAGCACTTGGACGAGCTCGTACGGTCACCGTCCGGCGGGGGCTGGGTTCTCATCGAGGCTACGAATCATGGACTACGGCAGAACACTGAGCCCGTGGTTGCGACTTTGATCCTGGGCTCAGGGCAACCGCGCGTCCCTTGTCACCGCTCTGGCCGCAGCCTCAGCGAAACTCCGGTTCAGGACGGCGGCGGCGTCCAGCGCTCCTGGCGCCGCCGGACCTCGGCCCGCAGATAGGCGATCAGCCCCCACACCGCGGTGAACAACACACCCATGGCACCGACGGCCGGGTAGACCAGGAAGCCGGCGACCAGTATCAGCTGTGCGCCGAGGTTGGCCCAGATCGCCCACGACCGGCGCTGCAACCCGGTCAGCAGCACCAGCAGCACGGCGAACCCGATCAGATAGCCCAGCGATGCGCCGGTCAGGCCGCCTCCTACGACGCCCACCACGGGTATCGCCAGCAGCACCACGATCACCTCGAGGATCAGCGTCCCCGCCATCACCCCGGCGAAGCTCTTCCACGGATCGGGCGGTGGCGGCACCTCAGCGGTCATTGCGGATCACGACCGAACAGCGTCCGGGCGGCACCGGCGGTGACGACCGAGCCGGTGATGACAATGCCTGTGCCGGAGTACATCTCATCCTCCTGATCGGCCGCGTCGACCAGCGCGGTCGCGACGTCGATGGCGTCGCGCAGGTTGTCGGCGGGGATCACCCGGTCGGGCCCGAACCGTTGCTGCGCCGCCAAGGCTAGTGTCTCGACATCGAGTGCCCGGGGCGACCCGTTGTGGGTGACGACGACGGAGTCGAACACCGGTTCCAGCGCGGCGAGAATGCCGTCGACATCCTTGTCGGCCAGCACCGCGACCACCCCCACCAGCGTGCGGAAGTCGAACTCGTCGGCCAGCGTCTGCGCGAGGGCGGCCGCGCCGGCGGGGTTGTGTGCGGCGTCGATGAACACCGTCGGGGCGCTCCGCATGCGCTCCAGCCGTCCGGGGCTGGTGACCGCGGCGAAACCGGCCCGGACCGCGTCCACATCCAGCTGACGCTGCGCACCGGCGCCGAAGAAAGCCTCCACCGCGGCCAGCGCCAGGGCCGCGTTGTGCGCTTGATGTTCCCCGTGCAGGGGCAGGTAGATGTCCGGGTAGACCCCGCCGAGTCCCTGCAACTGCAGCAGTTGCCCGCCGATGGCGACCTGCCGGCCCAGCACGGCGAATTCCGAGTCCTGCCGGGCGACCGCGGCGTCGGCGCGCACGGTCTGGGCGAGCAGCACGTCCATCACCTCGGGAACCTGGCGTCCGATGACTGCGACGGTGTCCGGCGACCCCTCGGGCGCCCGGGCGATGATGCCCGCCTTCTCCTTGGCGATCCCGGCGATGTCCGCACCCAAATAGTCGACGTGGTCGACGCTGATCGGGGTGATGACGGCCACCGGCGCGTTCAGCACGTTGGTGGCGTCCCAACTGCCACCCATGCCGACCTCGACGACCGCGACGTCGACGGGCGCATCCGCGAACGCCGCGAACGCCATCGCGGTGAGCACCTCGAACTTGCTCATCGCCGGTCCCCCGTCAGCCTGGGACTGCTGGTCGACCATGTGCACGAACGGCTCGATCTCCCGGTAGACGTCCACGTACTGCGCCGGCGTGATCGGCTCGCCGTCTATCGAGATGCGTTCGACGGCCGACTGCAGGTGTGGGCTGGTGGTGCGGCCGGTGCGTTGCTGCAGCGCGGTGATCAGCGCGTCGATCATCCGCGCCACCGACGTCTTGCCGTTGGTGCCGGCGATGTGGATCGACGGGTAGCTCAACTGCGGCGATCCGAGCAGGTCCATCAGCGCGCTGATCCGGGTCAGGCTCGGCTCGATGCGGGTCTCGGGCCAGCGCTGGTCGAGCAGATGTTCGACCTGCAGCAGGGCCGCGATCTCGTCCGGGGTGGGAGCCAGGCGGGTGCTCGACTCCCAGTCCTGGGAATCCGAAGTCATTGGAGCGCCGCCAGTTTGGCGGTGATCCGGTCGGTCTCCTCTTGCGCCACCTGCTGCCGGGCGCGGATCTTGTCGACGACGGCTTCGGGCGCCTTGGCCAGGAAGTCGGCGTTGCCGAGTTTGGCCGCGGTGGACGCCAGTTCCTTCTGCGCCGCGGCCAGATCCTTTTCCAGACGCCGGCGTTCAGCGGCCACGTCGATGGTGCCGGAGGTGTCGAGCTCGACGACGACCGTCGCGGTGCTCAGCCGGACTTCGAGTGATGCCGACGCGCGGAAATCGTCGCCCGGCGCGGTCAGCCACGCCAGTGACGTCACGGCCGGAACCTGGTTGGCCAGATCGGCCTCATCGATACCGGCCAACCGGGCCGGCACCTTCTGCCGGTCGGCCAGGCCCTGATCGCTGCGGAACCTGCGCACCTCGGTCACCAGCTTCTGCATGTCGTTGATCCGTTGTGCGGCAACCGGATCCAGGGTGGTGCCGGACGGTTCGGGCCACTCGGCGATCACCAGCGACTCCTGGCCGGTCAGGGCCTGCCAGAGCGCTTCGCTGATGAACGGGATCACCGGATGCAGCAGGCGCAGCAGCGTGTCCAGGCCGGCGGCCAGCACCGCGGTGGTGCCCGAAAGGCCTTGCGCCAGCTGCGTCTTGGCCAATTCCAGATACCAGTCGCAGAATTCGTCCCAGGCGAAGTGGTAGAGCGCCTCGCAGGCCCGGCTGAACTCGTAGCTGTCGAAGGCCGCATCGACTTCCGCGCGAACCTCTTCCAGCCGGCCCAGCACCCAGCGGTCGGCGTCGGTCAGTTCGTCGGGCAGCGGCGCCAGGGCGGCACCGTTCATCAGCGCATACCTGGTGGCGTTGAACAGCTTGGTGCCGAAGTTGCGCGACGCCCGCACCGCGTCCTCGCCGATGGCCAGGTCGCCGCCCGGGCTGGCGCCCCGGGCCAGGGTGAACCGCAGCGCGTCGGCTCCGTACTTGTCCATCCACTCCAGCGGGTCGATGACATTGCCCTTGGACTTGCTCATCTTGCGGCCGAACTCGTCGCGGATCAGCCCGTGCAGGAACACGTCGGTGAACGGCACCTGCGGGCCGCGGCGACCGTCGAGGGTGATGGCGTCGTCGCCGCCGACGTAGGTGCCGAACATCATCATGCGGGCCACCCAGAAGAACAGGATGTCGTAGCCGGTGACCAGAACGCTTGTCGGATAGAACTTTTCCAGGGCCGCGGTCTTCGAAGGCCAGCCCAGGGTGGAGAACGGCCACAACGCCGAGGAGAACCAGGTGTCCAGCACGTCGCCGTCCTGCTCCCAACCCTCCGGCGGGGTGTCATCGGGACCGACGCACACCATTTCGCCGTTGGGCCCGTACCAGATCGGGATGCGGTGGCCCCACCACAGCTGCCGCGAAATGCACCAGTCGTGCATGTCGTCCACCCACGCGAACCACCGCGGCTCCAGGCTGGCGGGGTGAATCACGGTGTCGCCGTTGCGAACCGCATCACCGGCGGCCTTGGCCATCGACTCCACCCGGACCCACCACTGCAGCGACAGCCGGGGTTCGATCGGCTCACCACTACGCTCGGAGTGCCCGACGCTGTGCAGGTACGGTCGCTTCTCCTCGACCACGCGGCCCTGGGCGGCAAGCGCTTCGCGGACCTTGACGCGGGCCTCGAACCGGTCCATGCCGTCGAATTGCGTTCCGGTGCCCGCGATCCGGCCCTTGGTGTCCATGATCGAGGGCATCGGCAGCTGGTGGCGCATCCCGATCTCGAAGTCATTGGGATCGTGCGCGGGTGTGACTTTCACTGCGCCGGTACCGAACTCGGGATCGACGTGCTCGTCTGCGACGACGATCATCTCGCGCTCGACGAACGGGTGCGGCAGGCTGGTCCCGACCAGGTGGCGGTAGCGCTCGTCGTCGGGGTGCACCGCGATGGCGGTGTCGCCGAGCATGGTCTCCACCCGGGTGGTCGCGACCACGATGTGGGGTTGCGAGTCGTCGAGCGAGCCGTACCGGAACGACACCAGCTCGCCTTCGACATCCTGGTAGTTGACCTCGAGGTCGGAGATCGCCGTCTCCAGCACCGGCGACCAGTTGACCAGTCGTTCGGCCTGATAGATCAGGCCTTCGTCGTAGAGGCGCTTGAAGATCGTCCGGACGGCACGCGACAGGCCCTCGTCCATGGTGAATCGGTCACGGCTCCAGTCCACGCCGTCCCCGAGCCGGCGCATCTGGCCGCCGATCGCGCCGCCGGATTCCCGCTTCCAGTCCCAGACCTTCTCGACGAACAGCTCCCGGCCGAAGTCCTCCTTGGTCTTGCCGTCGACCGCCAGCTGCTTTTCCACCACGCTCTGGGTGGCGATGCCGGCGTGGTCCATGCCCGGCTGCCACAGCACCTCGTAGCCCTGCATGCGCTTGCGCCGGGTCAGCGCATCCATCATGGTGTGCTCGAGCGCGTGGCCCATGTGCAGGCTGCCGGTGACATTCGGCGGCGGCAGCACGATGGAATACGCGGGCTTGGTGCTCTCGGGGTCCGCGGTGAAGTAGCCGGCATCTACCCACTTCTGGTAGATCGCGCCCTCCATCGCGGCCGGATCCCAGGACTTGGGCAGCTGGTCATCGACAGGGCGGGGGCTGGCGGTCACCGGTCAATTCTAGGAACCGCCGGCCGCGCCCGTTAAAGGGCCTGAACCCGCAGGTGAACGCGGTGGGCGACTACGGGATGGTCAGAACCTGCCCAGGGTGGATCAGGTCGGGGTTGGGAATCCCGCTGGCGTCGGCGATGACCTGGTACTTACTGCCGTCACCGTAGAAGCGCTCCGCGATCGCCCACAGGGTGTCGCCGGACTCGACGGTGTAGGTGCGGGCGGCGGGTTCGGGTTCGGGTTCGGCCGGCGCGGCCTCGGCGACCGCCTCCTCGGCCGGCTCAGCAGCCGCGGCTTGCTCGGACGGCTCATCGGATCCCCACCAGCCGGATTGGCCCGAACCCGAGCCGGACTTCTGCGCCTCGGCCACCGGCTCGGGCGGCGGCGGCGCGTCGGTCTCGGTCTTGGTGGACCAGGCCGGGCCGTCAGCCGCGTACAGCACCAGGTTCCGGTCGTCCTGCAGGACCAGCTGCACCTGCTTCTTGCCCTTGGTGTCGCTGTGCCACACCGGCTTGTCGGCGGTGTAGAGCACGAAGTTGCCGTCGGTCTGCACCTCGGCGCGCACCACGTCCTGGCCGTTGGTCGAGGTGGACCAGATCGGGTTGCCCCAGACGGCCAGCACCAGGTTGCCGTCGTCCTGCAGGGTCAGGGTGTAGGCGCCGTTGCTGGACGTCAGCGACTCTCCCTTAACCAGCTTCTGACCTTCGGTGAGCCTGTCTGCCATGATTTTTCCTCTCCATACCTATGCGTTTACGGGACCTGAAAACATCGCGACGCGACCGCGCCGGACGCGCCTGAGCGCAATCCTGTTGTGGCGCAGCCTATTTCTTACCGCCGAGCAGGCCCCCGAGGATATCGCCCAGCCCACCGCCCTTGTTGCCCAGCACACTGCCGAGAATCCCTCCCAGGGACTTGTCGTTGCCACCGCCCAGGATGCTGCCCAGGATGTCGCCCAGCCCGCCGCCGGAGCTGCGTTGCTGCGAGGCGGGCGCCTCGGCCGGGGCACCGGAGTTGAGTTGTTTTCCGATGTACGCCAACACAATCGGCAGGATGACGGGCAGCAGTTGCTTGAGCAGGTCGCTGTTGCCGGCGCCACCGCCGGCCAGTGCGGCAGCGACTTCGTTGGTGTCCTTGCCGCCGAAGAGCGTCGCGACCGCCTGGTGCCCGTCCTGTTCGTCGACCTGGTCGACGCCGCCGCCGGCGTCGAGCAACCCGCGCGCCGCGTGGCCACTGGCGGCATCCTCGATCCTGCTGGCGTGCTCGGGGTCCTGCGAAGTGTGCTGCAGACCGCTCAGCAGCACCGGCACCAGGGTGTGCACCGCCTTGTCCACTTCACCCTGGTCCGCCCCCAGCTTCGACGCGATGTCCGAGGTGGGAATCTGCGCGTAGAGATCGTCGAGACCGGCCATCGTGATCCACCTTCGTCGCTGGGATGGGGGGTGAGCAGCTACGAGACTAGACCCACCGGATCCTAATCAACACCCTTTGATCAGGCGGATTTCAACTAGTCCGTCAATTTAACCGCTCGGTCCGCAGCTCGATACCTGCGTGTGGGAACCGGGCCAACAACGCGTCGCCCATGGCTGCCGCCGGGGTCAACACGCCATGCAGGTCGGAGAGCTTGTCGCGGTCTTTTGCCAGGGCCAGGCCGCACTCCCCCAGTATCACCGAGGTGGCCTTGTAACCGGGGTCACCGCGCTGTTCCATGCGCGCCACGTAACGGGCACCGGACGTCGTGGTGGTGTACGTCTCGAGCTTGTAGTAGCCGCGCTCGCGGGTCTTGGCGCTCGGGCCGCTGCCCGATTTTGGCAGCACCCTTTCCAGCCACCCGCTCGGCACCCGATTGAGGAAACGACTGCCCGCAGCGAAGAACGCACTGGAGAACCCGGTCATCACGGCGGACGCGACAGGCGCCAACGGCGACGACCCCACACTCATGGTTTCGGTGTAGCGGAACGTACGCCCGTAGGCCCAATTCAGCAGCGAATTGCTGCGTCGAACGATTCGGGTGTTGGAGGGTGCCATCGGAAATGCGGCCGTCCACAACCCGGCCAGTTCCGGCGCGATCCGGCTACCCCGAAGCAGGGTGAGATCGGGTTGTGCCCCCAAGTCGGGCTCCGCGGCACGGTCGGTGCTCAAGGTGTACGGATCTTCGAGCTGGCGGCGGATCTCGGGGTCATCCGAGGCGGTACGCATGATTTCCACGCCCGAGGCGATGGTCCCGCCGGATGCGCCACCGCGCATGGACCGCAGTACATAGTTCGTCTCGCCCAGCTCACCGGTGCCGTCGTGCTGCGCTGCGCGGTACAGCGCGTAGACGGTCAGGTCCGACGGGACGGAGTCGAAACCGCAGGCGTGCACGATGCGCGCGCCGGTGTCCGCGGCCTGCTTGTGGTAGAGGTCGATGCTCTCGCGCACGAAGTTCGCCTCGCCGGTCAGGTCGGCGTAGTCGGTGCCGGCCGCGGCGCACGCCGCCACCAGGGGCAGCCCGTAGCGGGTGTAGGGGCCCACCGTAGTGATGACGACCCGGGTGCGGGCGGCCATCTCCTTGAGCGACGACTCGGAGGTGGCGTCGGCGGCGACCAGCGCCCAGTCCTGCGCGCCGGGGCCCAGCGTCTTGCGGACGGCCTCCAGTCGTTCTTTGGACCTGCCGGCCAGCGCTATTCGCGCGTCTCCCCCCGCCCTGGCCAGGTATTCGGCGGTCAGCTTCCCGACGAAGCCCGTTGCCCCATAGACGATGATGTCGAATTCGCGTGGCGTCTCGGTCACCCGCTTGACGCTACCCGGGGCCACAATCCGGTACGCCCCGGCCCGGCCCACCCCGCAGACGCCGAATGCCGGGCCCGAAGGCCCGGCACTCGGATCGCGCTCAGTTCAATTTCGGCTTGGTCAGCCGCGGCGGCCGCACACCGGCCACGCGCCGATGCCCTGCGAGTGCAGCACGTTCTCGGCCACGCGGATCTGCTCCTCACGGCTCGCGCCGGCTGCCGAGCCCGAGCCACCGTTGGCACGCCAGGTGCTGGGGGTGAACTGCAGACCGCCGGAGTAGCCGTTGCCGGTGCTGATCGCCCAGTTGCCACCGGACTCGCACGCCGCGATCGCGTCCCAGTTCACGCTGTACGCCTTGACGGGTGCGGGCGCGGGGGGCTCATCGACGGGCGGTGCGTCCGGGGCCGGCAGGTTCGGGTCGAAGCCCACGGCCTCGGGGGCCGGCGGGGCGTCCGGGGCCGGCAGGGCGTCCGGGTCGAAGGCCACGGCCTCGGGGGCCGGCGGCGCGTCAGGGGCCGGCAGGCCCGGGTCGAAGCCGGGGGCGACATTGGGGTCCACGCCCTGGACATCCGCATGAGCGATGCCGGTGGTCGGCACGGTCACGAGGGTCCCGGTAATCGCGGCGACAATGAGCGTCTTGCGGACGTTCTTCAACACTGTTCCTTTCGCTGCGCGCGCGCTGAAGACAGCCCACAGAAGTGGGTCGGGGTGTTGCTTGGGGCGTCAGGGGACGCTGAGAACGCTTCAGGGCGTGCCGTCTCGTTTCGGCACGACAGCGGAGGACATGGTCTGCCCGGCGCGACTGCTCGCCAACGCCTGCGGGGCGGCGCCCTTACCGAGTGCCGTCTCCCACTCCGCTCACACGCGGGTCCGTGGATTCAATTTTCCAATTACTTATTGGTGCCCATTTTCGGGCTAGAAGGACCGTACGATAACGATTTGGATTCGTCATCTTGACCGAGTGGGTATTCGGCACCGATAACGAGCCGATCACGGATCGGTAGCGGATTGGTTCATGCAGGTCAGCAGACCGTTTCGAGCGTCGGTCGGCCGGTCGCGACTGCACCGCATTCGTGAGCCGAATCACGCACATATTGTGAGCTGGGCCACCGGATTTCGCTAATCGACGCGCGCTCAACAACACGTGAAGATAACGATGGCGAGGTGATGTGGCACACAATTCGCCAATCAAATAGCGGCTGTCACAACCCATTTCACGGACGCCGGTGACCACGGAAAATTTCTTGTGTGTGAATTCTCTTTGAGATGACCATGTCTCGGCGTCAGCCGATAACGGCGCCGCAAAAGATGTTGTGGCGCAACGCCATCAACGTTGAAGGAAAGACCCTCAGCGGCCCGGGCGGACCGGGGTGCGCAAGTCGTCCACCGTGTTCACGTTGGTCAGCGCCTCGGAGTCCGTCAGCACGATCTGCTGAGCGTCCGACGCGTCGATCAAATCGCTCATCTTGCGCGCGCCGGCGGCCACCAGTGCGTCGATGCGGTCGGCAAGGTCCGTGCGGTAGACCGCGGCCAGGTAGTGACTGCGACCATCCCACGGCATCACCACCTCGGCGTTGGTCTCCACGGCGAGGCGGAACAACTCTTCGATCAAATCGACTGTCAGAGAGGGCATGTCGACCGCAGCGACAAATGCGTAACGCGCCCCGGCCGCCGCGGCGGCCCGCAGTCCGCGTCCGGTCGCGGGCAGCGGACCCAGCCCGCGCACCTCGTCGCGCAGGATGGGCACCGACAGCGCGGGCAGCGGTTGGCCCGGCGCAGCCATCACGTATACCGGCGAACAACGTTGCGACACAACGTCAACCACGCGCTCCACCATCGTGCCCGTCCCGCCGGGGAGCGGCAGGGTGGCCTTGTCACGGCCCATCCGGCGGGATTCGCCGCCGGCGACGACGACGCCGGCCAGTGAAACGTCTTCAGGCACTCGCCACCTCAGTCCACGGTCCAGGTATCACGTCCGCGCAGCAGCGACTGCAGCGCGGCTTCGTCCGATGGGATCGAATTCTGGGCGGACTCTACCTGCGAGCGGGCAGCGTCGTCATAGGTGGGTCGGCTGATGTCGCGGAAGATACCCATCACCATGTGGTCGAGGTTCTGATCCGACAGGCGCGACAAGGCGAACGCGTACGCGGAATCGTCAGCGTGGGCGTCGTGTACGACGATTTCGCCTTCGGCCACGTCGGCGGTCTTGGCAACGTCCAGACCGAAGCCCGATTTCACGACGCAGTATTCGCCGTTGGCGCCGAACACGATCGGCTCGCCATGGCGGACCTTGATCACCCGCTCCTCGGAGCCTTCCTTGCGCAGCGCGTCGAACGAGCCGTCGTTGAAGATCGGGCAGTCCTGCATGATCTCGACCAGCGCGGCACCGCGATGCTGGGCCGCGGCCCGCAGCACGTCGGTCAGCCCGGCACGATCCGAATCCAGTGCGCGGCCAACGAATGTCGCCTCGGCGCCCAGCGCCAGCGACACCGGGTTGAACGGGTGGTCGAGCGAGCCCATCGGCGTCGACTTGGTGATCTTGCCGACCTCTGACGTCGGTGAGTACTGGCCCTTGGTCAGCCCGTAGATGCGGTTGTTGAACAACAGGATGGTGATGTTGACGTTGCGGCGCAGGGCGTGGATGAGGTGGTTGCCGCCGATCGACAACGCGTCGCCGTCGCCGGTGACCACCCAGACCGACAGGTCCTCGCGCGCGAGCGCCAGGCCGGTGGCAATGGCCGGCGCGCGGCCGTGGATCGAGTGGAACCCGTAGGTCTCCAGGTAGTAGGGGAACCGGCTCGAGCAGCCGATGCCGCTGATGAACACGATGTTCTCGCGGCGCAGCCCGAGTTCGGGCAGGAAGTTGCGGATGGTGTTGAGGATGACGTAGTCACCGCAACCCGGGCACCAGCGCACTTCCTGCTCGCTGGTGAAGTCTTTGCCCTTCTGCGGCGGCTCTTCAGCAGACCGGGTAGGCACCCCGTCGTTCTTGTGCACCTTCGGGGTTACCCCCAGGTCGGTGCCGATCAGGCTGGTCATGAGCGCCGCGTCCTCCTCGTCGCTTCGCATCGATCCGTCATGCGCTGACCCCCTCTTCGACGTGGGCCGCCGACAATCTGGCGATGATGGTCTTGTCCTGCTCGAGCTCGTTCAGCCTGCCGGCCAGGGCCGCCCGGATGAATCGCCCGATCTCGTCGGCCAGGAATGAGACACCCTTGACCTTGGTGACCGACTTGACGTCGACCAAGTACTTGGCGCGCAACAACATTGCGAGCTGGCCCATGTTCATCTCCGGGCACACCACTTTCGGGTAGCGGTGCAAAACATCGCCCAGGTTCGCCGGGAACGGGTTCAGGTACCGCAGGTGGGCATGCGCGACCTTGGTGCCCCGGCGGCGCGCGCGCCGACAGGCTTCGCCGATCGGTCCGTAGGAACTTCCCCAGCCGAGCAGCAGCAGCTCGGCGTCACCGGTGGGGTCGTCGACCTCGAGGTCCGGGACGCGGATGCCGTCGATCTTGGCCTTGCGGATCCGGACCATCAGGTCATGGTTGGTGGGGTCGTAGGAGATGTCGCCCGATCCGTTGGCCGCTTCCAGCCCGCCGATGCGGTGCTCGAGGCCGGGGGTGCCGGGCACCGCGAACTGGCGGGCGAGGGTGTCGCGGTGCCGGGCGTACGGCTCGAAGGGCTCACCCGGTTTGGCGAAGATGTGCTTGATCGGCTCGAACGAGCTCACGTCCGGAATGGCCCAGGGCTCAGAGCCATTCGCGATCGCGCCGTCGGACAGCAAGATCACCGGGGTGTGGTAGGAGACCGCGATCCGGACCGCCTCCACCGCGGTCTCGAAGCAGTCCGAGGGTGACCGCGGAGCCAGCACCGCCACCGGCGACTCGCCGTTGCGGCCGAACAGTGCCTGCAGCAGGTCGGCCTGCTCGGTCTTGGTGGGCAGTCCGGTGGACGGTCCGCCGCGCTGGACGTCGATGACGATCAGCGGCAGCTCGGTCATCACGGCCAGACCCATGGCCTCGGATTTCAGCGACATACCCGGGCCCGAGGTGCTGGTGACACCCAGCGCACCGCCGTAGGAGGCACCGATCGCGGCGCAGATGCCGCCGATCTCGTCCTCGGCCTGGAAGGTGATGACGTTGAAGTTCTTGTGCTTGGACAGCTCGTGCAGGATGTCCGACGCCGGGGTGATCGGGTAGCTGCCGAGCATCACCTGCTTGTCGGCCAGCCGGCCGGCCGCGACGATGCCGTAGGCCAGTGCGGTGTTGCCGGAGATCTGCCGGTATTCGCCGGGCGGCAATGTGGCCTTGGACACCTCGTAGGTCGTCCCGAACGCCTCGGTGGTTTCGCCGTAGTTCCAGCCCGCCTTCAGCGCCAGCACATTGGCCTCGGCGATGTCCGGCTTGCGGGCGAACTTCTCCCTGATGAAGGTTTCGCTGGTCTGGACCGGCCGCCCGTACATCCAGGACAGCAGGCCGAGGGCGAACATGTTCTTGGCGCGCTGGCCGTCCTTCTTCGTAGCACCGATCGCCTCGACGGCGCCGAGGGTCAGCGTGGTCATCGGCACGGCGTGCACCACGTATTCCTCGAGCTCGTCGGACTCCAAGGGGTTTGTCACATAACCCACTTTGGTGAGATTGCGCTTGGTGAACTCGTCGGAATTGGCGATCACCATTCCCCCGCGCGGAAGGTCACCGATGTTCGCCTTCAGCGCCGCGGGATTCATGGCCACCAAGACGTCGGGCCGGTCCCCGGCGGTCAGGATGTCATAGTCGGCGATCTGGATCTGGAAAGACGAGACGCCGGGCAATGTTCCTGCCGGAGCGCGGATCTCGGCCGGGTAGTTGGGCTGCGTGGCCAGGTCGTTGCCGAAAAGTGCGGCCTCCGAAGTGAACCGGTCACCGGTCAGCTGCATGCCGTCGCCGGAGTCTCCCGCAAATCGGATGACGACATTTTCCAGTCGCTGCCGACTGGACCCATTCTGAGACTCTTCCCCGGCGCCGTTGCCGTTCGGATTCACGTCTCCGCCTTCCAACTTGGTATCCGGACAGGCACTCCGCTGCAGCTCCAGATTACGCGCGCCGAAGTGCCGTCTCCGCTGTCACGTTTTATGTCACTGGCAGTACCAATTATGACACTTCTCTAAGGATGTACAGTCATGCTCTTATGCTTGTTACCGGCGAGTATGCAGGTAAAAGCCGATGTCAGGGTGACGCCGGGTACGGGCAGAAACAAAACTGTGGTATTGGTCACTTTATCGGCGTGGCGGCGTCCGGCCGCGTTTCAGACCGCGTTTCGGGCCCGGTTTCCGGCCCTGTTTCCGGCCCTGTTTCCGGCATAGCGATGAGATAGAGGGCGAATCCCGCGCCCGCGATGGCCCCCAGAGACAGGAACGCGGCGTGATATCCGGCGGCGACGACGATCGCACCGGCCACGTAGTTCGACACCGCGGCTCCGATGCCCATCGCTGCCGTGACCCCGCCCAGGCTGACGTTGAACCGGCCAGACCCGTGCGTCACGTCCTGGACGACGAGGGGGAACAGCGCTCCGAATACCCCGGCGCCGACCCCGTCCAGCAACTGCACGCCCACCAGCCAGTACGAGTTGTCCGACAACGTGTACAGAAAGCCGCGCGCGGTGAGCACCGCGAAGCCGATCAGGAAGATCGGCTTGCGCCCCCAGGCGTCGGCCTTGGCACCGGCCAGGTAGGCGACGGGCACCATCACCAGTTGTGCGGCGACGATGCACACCGCCATCAGCGCGGTCCCGACGTCTTTGTTGTGCAGCGCCAGGAGTTGCCCGACCAGTGGCAGCATCGCCGCGTTGGCGAAGTGAAACGCCACGACGGCCACCGCGAACGTCACCAACCGCCGGTTGCGCAGCAGCGCGGTCACCGGTTGCACGTGCTGCGGCCGGCCACCGGGCGGGTGATCCATGCCGCGGGCCACGTCGTGGTCGATGGCGTCGCCGGGGATCCACAGCGTCGCGGCCACGCTCCCGACCGCCATCGCGGCCAGCACCCAGAACACCACCGCCGGTCCGAAGAAGTAGGCCAGTCCCCCGGTGACCGCCGCGGCCGCGGCGTTGCCGGCGTGATTGAAAGACTCGTTACGTCCGATTCGGCGGGCGAAGAAACGCGGGCCGACCACACCCAGCGTGATGGCGGCCAGCGCCGGCGCGAAGATCGAGCCTGCCATTCCGGTGACCACTTGCAGGAACGCAATCGGGTACAGGCGCGGAAACAGCGGCATGGCCAGAGAGCCGGCGGTGACGATCAGCGCGCCGATGATGATCAGGCCCCGCTTGGCCGTGGTCCTGTCGACCAGGGCACCGACCGGGGCCTGCGCGACGATGGCGCCGATGCCCCCGATCGCCATGACGAGGCCTATCGATTCCTGATCCCAGTGGTGGGTGATTAGCAGGTAGATCGAGAGATATGGACCCAGGCCGTCGCGGACGTCAGCGAGCAGCAGATTCAGCAGGTCCAGCGAGCGCGCCAGGCGCCGCGATACAGCGTCACCGGGCACCCGGTGTAATTACCCGAATTCGCCTGCGGTCATGCCGACTTCGCAGACGGACCTTTCGCGGGTCAGGCGCTCTTGTCGCGGCGCTCGGAACGGGAAGGCTTGCGGGGCACGATCGTCGGGAGCACGTTGTCCTGAACGGTTTCCTTCGTGACGACGACCTTGGCGACGTCGTCGCGGCTCGGGATGTCGTACATCACCGGCAGCAGGACTTCCTCCATGATGGCGCGCAGACCACGGGCACCGGTGCCGCGGTGGATCGCCTGGTCGGCGATCGCGTCCAGCGCGTCATCAGCGAACTCCAGCTCCACACCGTCCATCTCGAACAGCCTGGTGTACTGCTTCACCAGGGCGTTCTTCGGCTCCGAGAGGATCTTGACCAGCGACTCCTTGTCGAGGTTGGTCACCGAGGCGACCACCGGGAGGCGGCCGATGAACTCGGGGATCAGGCCGAACTTGATCAGGTCCTCGGGCATCACTTCGGCGAAGTGGTCGGTGGTGTCGATCTCGGCCTTGGAGCGCACCTCGGCGCCGAAGCCCAGACCGCGCTTGCCGACCCGCTCGTAGATGATCTTCTCCAGACCGGCGAACGCGCCCGCCACGATGAACAGCACGTTGGTGGTGTCGATCTGGATGAATTCCTGGTGCGGGTGCTTGCGGCCGCCCTGCGGAGGAACGGATGCCTGGGTGCCTTCCAGGATCTTCAGCAGCGCCTGCTGAACCCCCTCGCCGGAGACGTCACGGGTGATCGACGGGTTCTCGCTCTTGCGGGCGATCTTGTCGACCTCGTCGATGTAGATGATGCCGGTCTCGGCGCGCTTGACGTCGTAGTCCGCAGCCTGGATGAGCTTGAGCAGGATGTTCTCGACGTCCTCACCGACATAACCGGCCTCGGTCAGTGCGGTGGCGTCGGCGATGGCGAACGGGACGTTGAGCATCTTGGCCAGCGTCTGGGCCAGGTAGGTCTTGCCGCAGCCGGTGGGGCCGAGCATCAGGATGTTGGACTTGGTCAACTCGACCGGCTCGTACCGGGAGTCGCGGCCCTTCTCGCCGGCCTGGATGCGCTTGTAGTGGTTGTAGACCGCGACGGCCAGCGTGCGCTTGGCGGTGTCCTGCCCGATGACGTAGCCCTCGAGGAAGTCCCGGATCTCGATCGGCTTGGGCAGCTCGTCGAGCTTCACATCGTCGGCGTCGGCGAGTTCCTCTTCGATGATCTCGTTGCACAGGTCGATGCACTCATCGCAGATGTACACACCGGGACCCGCAATGAGTTTCTTGACCTGCTTTTGACTCTTTCCGCAGAACGAGCACTTCAGCAGGTCACCGCCGTCTCCGATGCGCGCCATGATGCCTCAGGGCCTACTTCCTGTATCGCCGTTCGTCTTGCCTGCCGCGTGTATCCCACGACGCTACCCGTTTGTTCCGGCCTGTCGCGACCGATAACGCCGAATAGCTTCCTTGGTATTTGCTGGTACTCACTCGGATGCGTACTTCTCGTGTGAATGCAACATATCCTCCGGCGGCGTCCGCCACTCGCCGAGACGCGCAATACGTGTCTCTGGCGTGTCGCGGTCGTGACCCCCCCGACGCGGTACCACGAAGCAACCCTACCGTGACCCCGTCCCGCGAGCAGACGCAAAATCGCCCCGGAAACTGCGTTCCGGGGCGATTTTGCGTCTGCTCGGCGGGTGAGGCCGGTCAGGCGTTCTGCGCGGAGAGCTTGCGGTACTCGAGGACGGTGTCGATGATGCCGTACTCCTTGGCGTCCTCGGCGGTGAGGATCTTGTCGCGGTCAGTGTCCTTGCGGACTGTGGCGGCGTCCTTGCCGGTGTGGCGGGCCAGGGTGGTCTCCATCAGCGTGCGCATGCGCTCGATCTCGGCGGCCTGGATCTCCAGGTCGGAGAACTGGCCCTGGATCACGCCCGACAGCGACGGCTGGTGGATCAGCACCCGCGCGTTCGGCAGTGCCATCCGCTTACCCGGGGTTCCGGCGGCCAGCAGCACCGCGGCGGCGGAGGCGGCCTGGCCCAGACACACCGTCTGAATGTCGGCACGCACGTACTGCATGGTGTCGTAGATGGCCATCAGCGAGGTGAAGCCACCGCCCGGCGAGTTGATGTACATGGTGATGTCGCGGTCGGGATCCAGCGACTCCAGCACGAGCAGCTGGGCCATGATGTCGTTCGCCGATGCGTCGTCGACCTGTACACCGAGGAAGATGATGCGCTCCTCGAACAGCTTGTTGTACGGGTTGGACTCCTTGACGCCGAAGCTGGAGTGTTCGATGAACGACGGCAGGATGTAGCGCGCCTGCGGCTGGATCTGCGGGTTCAGAGGGTTCACTGGGCTTCTCCGTTACTGATGTGGGCGGCGCGAGTGATGATGTGGTCGACGAAGCCGTACTCCAGGGCCTCGGGGGCGGTGAACCAGCGGTCGCGGTCGGAGTCGGCCTCGATGCGCTCGATCGACTGGCCGGTGAACTCGGCGTTGAGCCGGAACATCTCCTTCTTGATGACGGCGAACTGCTCGGCCTGGATGGCGATGTCCGCCGCGCTCCCCGTCACACCACCCAGGGGCTGGTGCATCAGGATGCGGGCGTGCGGCAATGCGTAGCGCTTGCCCTTGGTGCCCGCCGCCAACAGGAATTCCCCCATCGAGGCGGCCATGCCCATCGCGTAGGTGGCGATGTCGCACGGGGCGAGAACCATCGTGTCGTAGATCGCCATGCCGGCGCTGATCGACCCGCCCGGAGAGTTGATGTAGAGGTTGATGTCCTTGTCGCCGTCCTCGGCGGCGAGCAGCAGAATCTGCGCGCACAACCGGTTGGCGACCTCGTCGTTCACCTCCGACCCCAGGAAGATGATGCGCTCGGAGAGCAAGCGCTCGTAGACGGAGTCCGTGAGGTTCAGACCCACCGAGTTCCCTCGCATGTCAGTCACGCTGAGTTACCTGCTTTCTCGTATTGCTTGTTGCACCGACACTAACCAACCGGACCCGTCCTTTGACCCCCTGAAACGGGCGCGTTCGCTCACAGCGTCATGTGGTGGGTTCGTCGGCCGTGTCGGCCTTCTCAGATTCGGTGGCCGAATCGCTGGGCGATCCGGCGTCCGCTTCGGCCTCGGCCTCGTCGGCTTCGTCGTCGTCGTGGTCATGATCGTGGTCGTCGTGATCGTGATCGTGATCGTGGTCGTGATCGTGGTCGTGGTCGTGATCGTGGTCCGCGTGCCGCTTGCCGAAGAACTCGCTGGTGTCGATCGCATTGCCCTCGGTGTCGGTGACCGTGGCCTTGTCGATCACCGCCGCCACGGCCAGACCGCGCCGCACATCGGCGAACATCGCGGCGAGCTGGTTGTTCTCCTGCAAGTAGGCGAACAGCTGCTGCGGCTCGATGCCGTACTGCCGCGACGTCAGCACCAGTCGCTCGGTGAGGTCTTCCTGGCCGACCTGGACGTCCAGCTCGTCGGCGATGGCGTCGAGCAGCAGCTGGCGCTTGACGTTGTTCTCAGCGGCCGTACGGGCTTCGGCGTCGAACTCGGCGCGCGAGGACCCCTGCTGTTCCAGCACCTCATTGAACTTGGCCTGGTCCTGGTTCAGACCGCTCATCGCGGCCTGCAGGGTCTCGTCGATCTGTGAGCGCACGATCGCGTCGGGCACCGGGACGTCGACCTGCTCGAGCAGGGCGTCCAGGGCGGCGTTGCGGATCTGGTCGGCCTGCTGAGCGCGCTTGGCTTTGCGCACCTGTTCGCCGAGGCTCTCCCGCAACTCGTCGATGGTGTCGAACTCGCTGGCGAGCTGCGCGAACTCGTCGTCCGGCTCGGGCAGTTCCCGTTCCTTGATCGACTTGACCGTGACGGTGACCTCGGCCTCCTGGCCAGCGTGTTCGCCGGTCGCCAGCTTGGCGGTGAAGACCTTGGACTCGTCCACGGCCAGCCCGACAAGCGCGTCGTCGAGACCCGCGATCAGACGGCCGGAACCGACCTCGTGCGACAGCCCCTCGGCAGCGGCGTTGGGTACGTCCTCGCCGTCGACGGTCGCGGACAGGTCGATCGAAACGAAGTCACCGGTTTCCACGGGCCGGTCCACCCCGATCAGGGTGCCGAACCGGGCGCGCAACGACTGGAGTTCGGCGTCGACTTCGTCGTCGCTCACCTCGACGGGCTCTACCGAGACGCTCAGCGCGTCCAGGTCGGGGATCTCCAGCTTGGGGCGGACGTCGACCTCGGCGAAGAACTGCAGCTCCTCGCCGTATTCCTTGTGGGTCACCTGAATGTTGGGCCGGCCGATCGGTTGCACGTCGGACTCGGTGAGGGCCTGCCCGTAGCGGCTGGGCACGGCGTCCTCGATGACCTGGTCGAGCAGGGCCTCACGGCCGAACCGCGCCTCGAGCAGCCGGGCCGGCGCCTTGCCGGGGCGGAAGCCGGGCAGCCGAACCTGCTTGGCCAGCTCCTTGTAGGCCCGCTGGAAATCCGGTTCAAGCTCGGGGAACGGCACCTCCACGTTGATGCGAACCCTGGTCGGGCTCAACTGCGTCACGGTGCTCTTCACTGCGTGCTCCTCGGTGTGTCGTTATTGCGTGCGGCGGTGCGCCCGGTGGTCTGGTCGGGGTGACAGGATTTGAACCTGCGGCCTTCCGCTCCCAAAGCGGATGCGCTACCAAGCTGCGCTACACCCCGCGCTGACCACGCGATCCTACGGCCCGGCAGCGCCGGGCCTGCAGAGACCTCCGGGGTCCTGACAGCTCACGGAGCGGTCACATGACTGCGTCGATTAGATTTGATCTCCGCCACCACGTACAGTCTCGGTCGACTAATACTTGCGGGCGTAGCTCAATGGTAGAGCCCTAGTCTTCCAAACTAGCTACGCGGGTTCGATTCCCGTCGCCCGCTCTGAGCTAATGATTTTGTTCGACAGAAAGGCGCCATGAGCGACCTTAAAAGCGCGATCATTCATGGCTCATGCGCGTCGGACTTCGTCGGGGTACGCGACGCGTTCGAGCGCAACTTCACGCTGCGCCAGGAGGCAGGCGCGGCGGTCGCCGTCTGGGTCGACGGAAATCTCGTCGTCAATCTGTGGGGCGGACATGCCGATGCCGCCGGTAGGCGCCCCTGGCGGGAAGACACGCTGACCACGGTGCTGTCCGGCACCAAGGGTCTGACGTCCACCTGCGTGCACCAGCTCGCCGACCGCGGTGAGCTCGACCTCGACGCTCCGATCTCGCGGTACTGGCCCGAGTTCGGGCAGGCCGGCAAGGAAGACATCACGCTCGCCATGGTGATGAGCCACCGGTCCGGAGTGATCGGCCCGCGCACCCGGGTGACCACCGAGCAACTCTGCGACTGGGACTATGTCTGCGGGCAACTGGCCGTCGCCGAACCCTGGTGGAAGCCGGGCACCGCGCAGGGCTACCACATGACCACCTTCGGGTTCATCCTCGGCGAGGTGTTCCGGCGCGTCACCGGCCGGACCATCGGACAGTATCTGCGGACCGAGATCGCGGGCCCGATCGGCGCCGAGATTCACATCGGTCTGACACAGGCCGAGCAGCTGCGCTGCGCCGAGCGGGTGAACAAGCCGACCGGCCGCCAGCTGTTGGCCGAACTGCGTGCCCCCAGCGATCCGACCAGCCTGGACGACCACCCCAAGGCCGGGATGTCGATTTCGATGGGGTTCCTGGCCGACGACGACCTGGACACCGAGAACCTGCACCTGTGGCGCCAGCTGGAGTTCCCCGGCACCAACGCTCAAGTGTCCGCGCTCGGAATGGCGACGTTCTACAACGCGCTGGCTCAGGAGAAGTTGCTCAGCCGCGAGCACATGGATCGGGTGCGCGTGTGCCAGGGCGGTTTCGAGCCCGATCTCGTGCTCGGGCCGCGCGTGGCCGACCACGGCTGGGGGTTGGGCTACATGCTCAATCAGCGCTGCATCAACGGACCCAACCCGCATATGTTCGGCCACGGCGGACTTGGCGGCTCCTTTGCCTTCGTCGACCTCGAGCACCGGATCGGCTACGGCTACGTGTCCAACCGCTTCGACGCCAGCAAGGCCAACGCCGACCCGCGCAGTGTCGCCCTGAGCAATGAGGTGTACCGCGCGCTCGGGGTCAAGGTCGACTGACCGACACCGAAAACAAACACACCCTGCCCAAGCGGCAGGGTGTGTTTGTTTTCGGCTTATCGTGGCCCGCCGGGGCCGCCCGGCCCGTTCGGTCCGCCGGGGCCGCCCGGCCCACCCGGCCCGCCCTGGCCGGGCCCACCGGGTCCACCCGGACCGCCGGGGTTGCCCGGTGCGCCGAGGCCGGGGCCGCCGGGTCCACCGGGGCCGGCTCCACGCCAGTTGTCGTGGCAGTTGAAGTTGTCCCAGTTGTTTCCCCAGCCCGGGTCCCAGAAGTCACCAGGGCACCACTGCGGTAGCGGACCGGGCTGCGCCTGGGCGCCGGACGCCACCCCTAGCCCGTACCCCCCGAGACCAGCGGTGAGCGCCAAAGTTGTTGCGGCTAAACGTAATGAAGTTTTCATGCGTCCACGGATACCCGCCGAACCTGTAGCGAAGCTGAAGATCTGCGCCGCGCCGCCCAGCGGGAACCTCCCGACGCCACCGCGGCGTGTCGCGTCGTGCATTTCACGGTCGGCGTGGTGTCACGTCTGGCAGGTCGGGCACCAGAACACGTTGCGGCCCTCGAGCACGGCCGTACGTACCGTGTCACCGCAGACCCGGCACGGATCGCCGGCCCGCCGGTACACGTAGGTGCGTGGTCGCCCGGGCGCGTACGACGGTGCCCCGTGGTCGTGTTCGGGACGGACGACGACGATCTTGCCGCGCCGCAGCCCGACCTTCATCAGCGCCACCAGGTCGGTCCAGGCGGCGTCGAACTCCGCTTCGGAGATCTTCTGCCCGGGCCGGTACGGGTCGATGCGATGACGGAACAGCAACTCGCTGCGATACACGTTGCCCACTCCGGCCATCACCGTCTGATCCATCAGAAGTGCACCAATCGGCCTGCGCGACTTGCTGATTCGCGCCCACGGCCATGCCGGGTCGGCGTCGGCGCGCAACGGATCCGGCCCCAGCCGGGCGATCACGTCGTCAACTTGTGCGGCGTCGAGCACCTCGCACACCGTCGCGCCACGGAGGTCGGTGCCGTACCCGGCGCCGACCATGCGCATCCGAACCTGTCCGACCGGTTCAGGGTCCGACTCGCCGCCGAGTCGTTCCCATTCGGTGAACTTGCCGTAGAGCCCGAGGTGCACGTGCACCACCGGCCCGTGGGCGTAGTGGTGGAAGAGGTGCTTACCCCAGGCGGTGGCGCGGCGCAGCACCGCGCCGTCCACGGCGGCGGCATCGGTGAATCGGCCCTGCGGGCTGGATACCGCCACCGGGCCACCGGCGTAACGCTTCTGGTGTAGCCGGGCCAGCCGGTGCAGCGTGTGGCCTTCGGGCACGGGCTCTCAGTTCTGCGCGCCGGGCACCGGAGGCGCCTGGTGGGTTCTTTCGTACTCGGCGAGGATGTCGATACGACGTTGGTGCCGTTCGGCTTTCGACCACGGCGTGGCCAGGAAGGCGTCGACGATGGCCAGTGCCTCGTCGAGGGTGTGCATGCGGCCGCCGATACCGATCAGCTGGGCGTTGTTGTGTTCGCGGGCCAGGGACGCGGTCTGCACGCTCCAGGCCAGAGCACACCGCGCGCCGGGAACCTTGTTGGCCGCGATCTGTTCGCCGTTGCCCGAGCCGCCGAGCACGATGCCGAGGCTGTCCGGGTCGGCGACGGTGCGCTCGGCCGCGGCGATGCAGAACGCCGGGTAGTCGTCCTCGGCGTCGTAAGCGAAGGCGCCGCAGTCGATCGGCTCATGCCCGGTGTTCTTCAGATGCTCGATGATCTGTTGCTTGAGCTCGAAGCCGGCGTGATCGGCACCCAGGTAGACGCGCATGCCGGACATTGTGCACGAACGCGGCTAGTCGAACTGCGGAGGCTCCGTGCGGGTCCGCTTGAGCTCGAAGAAATGCGGGTAGGACGCGAACGTCACCGAGGCGTCCCACAACTTGCCGGCTTCCTCACCGCGCGGAATCTTCGAGATCACCGGCCCGAAGAACGCCACGCCGTTGACGTGGATGGTCGGCGTGCCGACGTCGTCGCCGACCGCGTCCATGCCGGCGTGATGGCTCTTGCGCAGCGCCTCGTCGTATTCCGTGCTGGTGGCGGCCTCGGCGAGCTCGGCAGGCAGGCCGGCGTCGGCCAGCGCCAACTTCACGACCTCGTCGAGATCCTTATTGCCCTCGTTGTGAATCCGGGTGCCCATCGCGGTGTAGAGCGGATCTAGGACCTTGGCGCCGTGGGCCTGCTCGGCGGCGATCGCCACCCGCACCGGCCCCCACGCCCTGGCCATCATCTCCTTGTACTGCTCGGGCAGTCCTTCGCGGTTCTCGTTGAGCACCGCCAGGCTCATCACGTGGAAGTTCACCTCGATGTCACGGACCTTCTCGACTTCGAGAATCCAGCGCGAGGTGATCCAGCACCACGGACACAGCGGGTCGAACCAGAAGTCGGCTCTGTTCTTTGCGGTGGCGTTCTCCGGCATTTCTGCGGTCCTCTCCTAGGCGGTGGGACGGGACGGTCCGCTCACACACAACCGTAGCCCTGCCGTGACTGTTCCCGCCGCGCCGAGCGTCGAGAAGAACCGGCCGATATGTTGGAGCGCGTGGCCCTACCCAACCTCACCCGGGACCAGGCGGCCGAACGCGCCGCTCTGGTCACCGTGCACAGTTACCAGATCACCCTCGACGTCACCGACGGGTCGGGCGCGCCGAGCGAGCGCACCTTCCGCTCCACCACCACCGTGGTCTTCGACGCGCTCGCCGGTGCCGACACGGTCATCGACATCGCCGCGGACACCGTTCACAGCGCCAGCCTCAACGGTCAGGATCTCGACGTCTCCGGCTATGACGAGTCCACCGGTATCGCCTTGCGGGGGCTGGCCGACCGCAATGTCGTCGTCGTCGATGCGGACTGCCGTTACTCCAACACCGGCGAAGGGTTGCACCGCTTCGTCGACCCCGTCGACGACGAGACGTACCTGTACTCCCAGTTCGAAACCGCCGACGCCAAGCGGATGTTCGCGTGCTTCGACCAGCCCGACCTCAAGGCCACCTTCGACCTCACCGTGACCGCGCCCGCGCACTGGAAGGTGGTGTCCAACGGGGCCCCGGTCAGCGTGGAGAACGGGATCCACACCTTCGCCACCACGCCGCGGATGAGCACCTATCTGGTGGCGCTGATCGCCGGCCCGTACGCCGTCTGGAACGACACCTACACCGACGAGCACGGCGAGATCCCGCTGGGCATCTACTGCCGCGCCTCGCTGGCACCGCACATGGACGCCGAGCGGCTGTTCACCGAGACCAAGCAGGGATTCGGCTTCTACCACAACAACTTCGGCTTGCCCTACGCGTTCGGCAAGTACGACCAGCTGTTCGTCCCCGAGTTCAACGCGGGCGCAATGGAGAACGCCGGCGCGGTGACGTTCCTCGAGGACTACGTCTTCCGCAGCAAGGTCACCCGCGCCTCGTATGAGCGGCGCGCCGAGACGGTGCTGCACGAGATGGCACATATGTGGTTCGGCGATCTGGTCACCATGACGTGGTGGGATGACCTGTGGCTCAACGAATCTTTCGCCACGTTCGCCTCTGTGCTGTGCCAGGCCGAGTCGACCGAATACACCGATGCGTGGACGACGTTCGCGACCGTGGAGAAGTCGTGGGCGTACCGACAGGACCAGATGCCGTCGACCCACCCGATCGCCGCGGACATCCCCGACCTGCACGCGGTCGAGGTGAACTTCGACGGAATCACCTATGCCAAGGGCGCTTCGGTGCTCAAGCAACTGGTCGCCTATGTGGGTCTGGATCACTTCCTGGCCGGACTGCGGGATTACTTCCGCGCCCACGCATTCGGAAACGCCACGTTCAGCGATCTCGTCGCTGCTTTGGAAAAGTCATCCGGACGCGACCTGTCCGACTGGGGCCAGCAGTGGTTGAGGACCACCGGCTTGAACACGTTGCGGCCCGATTTCGACGTCGACGACGGTGGCAAGTTCACCAGGTTCGCGGTGGCGCAGAGCGGTGCGGCGCCGGGTAAGGGCGAGACCAGGGTGCACCGGGTTGCCGTCGGAATCTACGACGATGACGAGACCGGAAAATTGGTGCGGGTGCACCGCGAGGAGATCGACGTCGAGGGCGCGGCGACGGATGTTCCCGCGCTGGTTGGCGTTTCGCGCGGCAAGCTGATTCTGGTCAACGACGACGACCTGACCTACTGCTCGCTGCGGCTGGACCCGGAGTCGTTGCGGACCGCGCTGGACCGCATCGCCGACATCGCCGAGCCGCTGCCCCGCTCGCTGGCGTGGTCGGCGGCCTGGGAGATGACGCGGGAGGCCGAGCTGCGTGCCCGCGATTTCGTGTCGCTGGTATCCGGCGGCATCCAGGCCGAAACCGCGGTCACGGTGCTGCAACGGCTGCTGCTGCAGGCGCAGACGGCGGTGGGGTCCTACGCCGAACCGGGTTGGGCGCGCGAACACGGCTGGCCGCAGTTCGCCGACCGGCTGCTGGAATTGGCACGTAGCGCCGAGCCCGGGTCCGACCATCAGCTCGCTTTCGTCAACGCGTTGTGCACGTCGGTGTTGTCGGAGCGCCACGTCGAGGTACTGGCGGCCCTGCTCGACGGCGACCCCGCGGAGCAGGGACTGCCGGGCCTGGATGTCGACACCGACCTGCGCTGGCGGCTGGTGGTCGCGTTGGCGACCGCCGGCGCCATCGACGCCGACGGTTCGGAGACGCCCCGGATCGACGCCGAGGCACAGCAGGACCGGACGGCCGCCGGCAGACGGCAGGCCGCTCAGGCGTCGGCGGCCCGCCCGCAACCGGAGGTCAAGGAGAAGGCTTTCACCACGGTGGTCGAGGACGACACCCTGGCGAATGCCATGGGCCGCGCCATCATCGCGGGTATCGGCGCGCCGGGACAGGGTGAGCTGCTCAAGCCGTTCACCGCGCGCTACTTCGAGGCGATCCCGGGTGTCTGGGAGCGACGGTCCAGCGAAGTCGCGCAGTCGGTGGTGATCGGCCTGTACCCCTATTGGGACATCAGCGAAGAGGCGATCGAGGCCGCCGACTCGTTCCTGGCCGACCCCGACGTGCCGCCGTCATTGCGCCGACTGGTATCGGAAGGGCAGGCCGCCGTGAAGCGCTCGCTGCGCGCCCGCAAGTTCGACGCCGGCGAGGCCGGCTAGGTCAGCAGTAGCCGCCGTCACTTAGGCCGGCTGCCAACTCGAGCCGGTTGGTCTTGCGGAAGATCAACTCGCGCAACAGCTCCCAGCTGTAAGCCCGAAGCATGCCGGTATAGCCCAACGCGGCCCACTGCGCGCTGTGCATCTCCTCGTGGTGCAGCAGCCGGTCCAGATCGAGCCTCCCGCGCGACTCGATGATCTCGCGAAGCCGCCGGGCCGGATCGTCGACCCGGGGGGTGTTGACCATGAATATGTCGCCCCACGTGGTGCCACCCCGCTGGCTGAACAACCGCTGAATCACGTTGCCGCCCAATCCGATCAGGATGCCGTGCGGCGTCGCGGCCAACCGGCCGCCGTTGCGGTGGACGAACCGGACGTCGCGTTCATAGCTCCAGTGGTTGGCACGCTGGCGGTCCATGATCCGCATCACCTCGGCGGCAGAGTACGGCGTTCCGGCGAAGTCGCCGCCTGTGTAGTCGGTGCCCGCATTGACGACGTAGGCCAGCAGCACCGCCATCCGCGCGTCGGCCCCGCCGGCCGATGTCGGGAGCAGGAAGTACGACTTGCCGTGCCGGTCGGTGATCTCCTCGTATTCCTGCAGGAGATGCAGGGAACCGGCGAGGCCTGTCCTCGCGACGTCGACCAAAACGTCCGGCGCGACCGACCGGCGGGCGGCGTTGTCGAGCCAGCTGTTCAGATGTCCCGCCGGAGGCGGCCCGGTCAGCAGGTCAGCCCGCCGCAGCGCGCGCTCGTACGGATTCACTCAGCGCGCAACCCGCAGGCCGCGCCGAGCGTGAACTCAGGGCGATAATCCGCCCGGAATCGCGCCGTGGCTTCACGCTCGGCGTGCGCATCTTCGGCGCGCGACTCGGCGCGTCGATCGACTCCCACTAAGCCGGCGAGATCCCCGCGCTGAGCACCCGGATCGTACTGACCAGGCCGTCGATCAGGTTGCCCTGCTCGAACGCCGAGGAAGCAGCGGCGACACCGAGCGGTGCCGCCGATTCGGCGCCCCGGCCCCGCACCTCCGAGCCGTACACCACCTCGATGGCGCTCTGATCGGGTGACACGGCAAGCAACACGGCGTTGTTGGGCGTCGGCACCTTGGCCAGGATTTCGCGCGCGCGCGCCGCGGTGTCGCCGCCCAGGTCGCCCAGGTAGACGGCAAACCGCGCCTTGGACGCCCGGGACGCGTACTTCAGCGCGTCGTCCACGGCGACCAGGTCGCTGATCGGGAACGGGTAATGCACGGAGAGCTCACCGGGCTCGGTGACGCCCGAAACCCGTCCGCTGGTGGTGAGAACCCAGCCTCGGGGCAGGTCCGCCGGGTCGATTGTTGCGACTTCACCATGTGCCACTTGCGCCACCTCCCACCGTGAACTCCGATCCGTGCCCGCCGTGGTGTCCGCCGACCGCCTCATCGGTGGCGGCCCACAGGATGGGGTCGTGGGTCCACTTCTGTGACAGGTCGTAGGTCGCGGGGTGCGGGCTCTTGCGGGTCAGGAAGATCAGCCCGAGGACGACGGCCAGCCCCACCGGGATGCCGATAAAGATGAGGTGAATCTCCATTGCGCTCACGACGCAAACCGTATCCCACGAGGGGTTCGACCGGCGAGGTTAGACCCCACTAATTCAGGCCGCGCCTTCGCCGAGGTACCGCGCCCACGACGGGTCGAGCTCCTTGACCGTGGACAGCAGCCGCCAGTGTTGTCCGGTCGGGGGCAGCGGGGCGCGGCGCAGCGACCAGCCCAGTTCGGTCAGCAGCTTGTCGCCCTTGCGGTGGTTGCACGTCGAGCAGCACGCGACGCAGTTCTCCCAGGAGTGGTCGCCGCCGCGGCTGCGTGGGACCACGTGGTCGACGGTGTCGGCCTTGGCTCCGCAGTAGGCGCAGCAGAAGCGGTCCCGGTGCATGAGCGCGGCCCGCGTCATCGGGACCCGCGCCCGGTAGGGCACCCGGACATAGGTGCGCAGCTGGATCACTGAGGGCACCGCGATCGAGCGGGTCGCGGAGTGGATGACGGCCGCGCTCGGATCGTCGTGCACCACGTCGGCCTTACCGCAGATCACCATCACGATGGCGCGTCGCATCGGCAGCGCGGTGAGCGGTTCGTAGGTGGAGTTCAGCAGCAGCACCCGCCGGCGACTCCAGATTGATGCGGTCTCCGAGCGGGTAGGAGGGTGGGTGTCAATGCTGTGCAGGCACGAAGCGGTCGCAGGGCCGGACCCGTTTGCCGCGGCACCGGAACTGCGGTGGCTGCGGCGTTTGTTGCGCTGCGCCATAAATCCTCCGCCGACAGTCCACCACGATTTGCTGCCGATCGCACGCCAATTGCGTCAGCCGCGCCGTGTCAATCCGGTGAACACCAGGAGTGATCGCGGCCCGGACAGCCGTGGACCACAATGGAGCGCGATGGACCAGACACCTGAATCTTTCTACGACGCCGTCGGCGGCGCCAAGACCTTCGAGGCGATCGTGGCGCGGTTCTACGAGCAGGTCGCCGAGGACGAGATACTGCGGCCGCTGTATCCCGAGGAGGACCTCAGCGGCGCCGAGGAACGGCTGCGGATGTTCCTCGAGCAGTACTGGGGCGGCCCGCGAACATACTCGGACCAGCGCGGCCATCCCCGGTTGCGGATGCGGCACGTGCCGTTCCGGATCACCCCCATCGAGCGCGACGCGTGGTTGCGGTGCATGCACACCGCGGTCGCTTCGGTCGACTCACAGACTCTCGACGAAGACCACCGTCGGCAGTTGCTTCAGTACCTGGAGATGGCCGCCCACTCCCTGGTCAACTCGGCGTTCTGATGGCTGACGAGAAAGACCTCTGGTGGCAGTCGGCGGTGTTCTACCAGGTGTATCCGCGTTCGTTCGCCGACAGCGACGGCGACGGCGTCGGTGACCTCGACGGCCTGGCCGACCGGCTGGACCATCTGGTGGAGCTCGGCGTCGACGGGATCTGGCTCAACCCGGTCACCGTCTCGCCGATGGCCGACCACGGTTACGACGTCGCCGACCCGCGGGACATCGACCCGTTGTTCGGCGGGACCGCCGCTTTCGAGCGGCTGATCACCGCGGCGCACGCGCGCGGCATCAAGGTCACCATGGATGTGGTGCCCAACCACTCCAGCTCTCAGCACCCGTGGTTTCAGGACGCGCTGGCCGCCGGGCCGGGCAGCGCGGAACGCGATCGCTACTACTTCCGCGACGGCCGCGGGCCCGGCGGCACGCTGCCGCCCAACAACTGGGAGTCGGTGTTCGGCGGTCCGGCATGGACACGGGTGACCGAGCCGGACGGCACGCCCGGGCAGTGGTACCTGCACCTGTTCGACACCGAACAGCCCGACCTCAACTGGGACAACCCGGAGATCTTCGACGACTTCGAGAAGACGCTGCGGTTCTGGCTGGAACGCGGCGTGGACGGATTCCGCATCGACGTCGCGCACGGCATGGCCAAACCGCCGGGCCTGCCCGACGCTCCCGAAGCCAACGTCGAGATCCTGCGCCACACCGACGATGACCCGCGCTTCAACCGGCCGCACGTGCACGCGATCCACCGCGACATCCGGACGGTCATGGACGACTACCCCACTGCCGTCACCGTTGGCGAGGTGTGGGTGCACGACAACGCCCAGTGGGCCGAGTACGTGCGTCCCGACGAACTGCACCTGGGCTTCAACTTCCGGCTCACCCGCACCGAATTCGACGGCGCCGAGATCCGCGAGGCCGTGCAGAACTCGCTGGAGGCGGCGGCGCTGGAAAACGCCACCCCGACCTGGACGCTGGCCAATCACGATGTGGGGCGTGAGGTCACCCGGTACGGCGGCGGCGAGATCGGGTTGCGCCGGGCGAAGGCCATGCTGATGCTGATGCTTGCCCTGCCCGGTGCGGTGTTTCTCTACAACGGCGAGGAGCTGGGTCTGCCGGACGTGGACCTGCCCGACGAGGTGTTGCAGGACCCGACGTGGGAACGTTCCGGACATACCGAGCGCGGCCGGGATCGGTGCCGGGTTCCGCTGCCCTGGTCCGGTGATGCTCCCCCGTTCGGCTTCTCCAGCAACGCCGAAACCTGGTTGCCGATGCCGGCGGACTGGGCACCGCTCACGGTGGAAAAGCAGCGCGCGGATCCCGGTTCGACGTTGTCGTTCTTTCGGGCAGCACTCGAATTGCGCAGGACCCGTGCAGAATTCAACGGCACCGGGATCGAATGGCTGCCCCTGTCCGACCACGCAGTCGCCTTTCGGCGCCCCGGAGGACTGGTGTGCGTCCTGAATGCCGGCGAGGAGCCGATCACCCTGCCGCCGGCGGGTGAGCTCATTCTGTCGAGTGGGCCGTTAGAGGCTGGGCGGTTGTCAGCGAACTCGGCAGTCTGGCTGGTCTGAGCCGGCCGTAGGGCGATACGCCAAGGCTCGCGCCGCAGAGTTAGGGCATAGGGTGCGGTGTTCCAAATAGAATCGTGTCCAATGCATACGCAATAACTATGGCTTGGAAGCCTCCTGCGAGTGTGACGAGTCCTACGTTGGCAGCAATCGGGTATCCGATCGCTTCGATCAGCCCCTCTATTACTTCACCATCGACAACCCGCATCATTCCATTCAGGAACAAGTTCAGATCATAACTGGGCAGCGTGAAAGCGATTTCACTGGCGATATCTGCCGTCGGAAGCAAAGTCGCGTACGCCGTCGAATACGCTTTGACAAATCCAGCGCTTATCGAAGTGTTCGCCGCCTGGAGCGCCAGGATCGCGTCTTTGGCCGCCGATACCGGTGACACGGAGGTCAGCGCTCCCGGATTACTCAACCATGGCATGGTCGATTGAAGGTTGTTCG
Source organism: Mycobacterium sp. Z3061 (assembly GCF_031583025.1). Taxonomy (NCBI): domain Bacteria; kingdom Bacillati; phylum Actinomycetota; class Actinomycetes; order Mycobacteriales; family Mycobacteriaceae; genus Mycobacterium; species Mycobacterium pumcae. The sequence continues at coordinate 4,734,075 of NZ_CP134062.1, forward strand.
TGATGTCCGACGGCGCAATATGCGGCAGCGGTGGCAGCCCCTGGGACTGAATCTCGTTGACAGCATTGATAATGCCCTGCTGGGTGCCTACGTTCAGGTGGTCCAACACAGTGAGCGGGCTCACCGGCGGGAACAGCCCGAACGGCGTGGGTACGTTAGCCGGGCCGGTGTCATATCCATACGATGGGTCGCCATAGCCGAGGTTCACCAAAACCCGAAGGTTGGGCTCTAGCAGTTCGGCAAGCGGGTTACCCACGTAGGGAATGAACCGCACGGGTTCCAGCAGGGGCAGGCGCTCCGTCGGGATCATGTAGTAGGTGCTTTGGGTGGGGCCTTCGGTCGGCAGTTGAATTGCCGTGTCGATCTGAGCCTGCGTCAGGTGTTGATAGTCGCCGTGCACGAATACGATTCCCATGACCGCGTTGAGATCGGCAAGCAAATTGATCGGATACCGTGGGAAGTCGGCGAAACCGTCGTATTCGAGCGTGTAGTTCACGGTCGGGAAGGCGTTGTCCGGCGTGGCGCCGTAAAACGTGAAACCCAGGCTGGGCAAAGTAAGCCCGGCGAAGCGCGCGGAGACACCGCCGTTGGGATTCATCGGATTGCCCAACAATACGAAATTGACTTGCGCATTGGTGACGCCTTCGGCCAACAGGCGTGGCATGACGACCGAGGAGAGTACGGCGCTTTGCGAGTACCCCAACACGGCGATCGAGCTGCCAGGGGGGAGGGCCGCAAGCTGCTGCACAATTGCGTCCGTCAGTATCGTCGACCCTCGGGCGATCGATATGTCCAAGGTCAGATCCTTGATACCGGTGAACGGATACAGGCCGTTCGGCGTCGATACACCCTGTGGCGCAGTCGCCGACGGGAAATGCGGCACAACGTATTTGGTGTAGACGTCCTGTATGTACCCGGCCGACGGTGTCGGGACACCGCTTTCGCTCAGAATCAACGCAGCGTCCACGGGCACCGGCGGCGGCACGGCCAGTAGTGCTTGCGTGGCTGCCGTGGCGTGCCCAGGAAGACCTGCAAGCAGTAACTGCGCTGGTTCGGTCAGCGTTGCCAACGACGCCGAAGCCACCGCCTCGGCCTGGGCGTACGAGTCGGAGGCCGCTTTCAGCGCCTCCGCGAAAGCGTCATGGAATGCCGCCGCTTGCTGACTCAGTGCCCGATACCCGCCGGCGTATATGCTGAAAAACTCAGCTATTGCCGCTGAGACCTCATCTGCGGCCGCCGCCGCCACACCGGCCGCCGGGCCCAGCGCAGCCCGTTCGGCTTGCTTGAGCGCCGCGCTGATCTCGGCCATGTCTCCGGCCGCCGCGGTCATCATGTGAGGCACCGCCAGCATGCTCGTCATCGCGGTTCCTTTCCCGATCGATCGTTCGCAGCCTCGGCAGAATGCACGACCGAACCCACAACAGCTCCGAACACACGCAGATCCTATGATCTGAGGACAGTTGCCGGGGGGGAACAATCGAGCAATCCCCTGAAGCCATACAGAATTGTCTCTGACGACACAGATGTATCGCGCATGCTCCGAAATGCGCTCAACTGCAGGGCAATAGGGCGGAAGAAGCATGTTGGCCCCGGACCTGAAAGTGGCCAGCCGCCGCGACGAAGGCTCCTGCCGAGCAGGTCCCGCTGACGTGCTTATTTCGCTGCCGAACTGCTTCTGACGGTTTGGTCCCCCGCCGCCCCCTCGGATATACGTAATGCATGACACCGCCCTACGAATGGACAGTGATCGGAGCAGGACCCGCAGGCATCGCCGCCGTCGGACGACTGCTCGACCACGGAGTCCCAGAGGACAAGATCGCGTGGATCGATCCGGCCTTCGCCGCGGGGGACCTGGGCCGCAAGTGGCGGGCGGTGTCGAGCAACACCATCGTCGGTACCTTCCTGGAGTATCTGAACGGCTCCAAAGCATTTCGGTTCTCCGAGGCGCCGCCGTTGCCGCTGAAGGAAGTGGATCCCGACGAGACGTGCGCCCTGGCCCTGGTCGCCGACCCGCTGCAATGGGTCACCGGACACCTGCGAGACCGCGTCCACATCTTCCAGACCACGGCGACCACGCTGACATTGACGAACCGACGATGGCGGATCGAGACCGAACTCGGCGAGGTCGAATCGCAGAACGTCGTCCTTGCCGTCGGCGCGATTCCGAAGAGCCTGTCGTATCCGCACCTCGAGGAGATACCGGTCGATGTGGCCCTGGACCCGGAAAAGCTCGCCGCGCAGCAGTTGGACGGGGCGACCGTCGCGGTCTTCGGCTCGTCGCACTCGACGATGATCGCCCTGCCGCACCTGTTGCGGTTACCGGTCGCGAAGGTGATCAATTTCTACCGCAGCCCTTTGAAATACGCTGTCTACCTCGATGATTGGATTCTCTTCGACGACACCGGCCTCAAGGGCCGGGCAGCCGATTGGGCCCGGGAGAACATCGACGGTGTGTATCCCGACCGGCTGGAGCGGTACTGGGTTGCGGGCCCGGAATTCGAAGAGAAGCTACAGGAGTGCGACCGGGCTATCTACACCGTGGGCTTCGCGCCGCGGACGCTGCCCGCGACGCCGCAGTGGGGGCCGCTGCACTACAACCCGCAGAACGGAATCATCGCCCCCGGGCTGTTCGGGCTGGGCATCGCTTTCCCGGAGTACGCCGAAGACCCGTACGGCTACGGGCAGCACCGCGTGGGACTGAAGAAGTTCATGGATTACCTGAACTCCGTGCTGCCGTTGTGGATGGTCTACGGCACCTGACGGCCTGAAAAACTCGGCCTGATTTCAAGCGTTCAGTGCACCACCAGGGCCGCGTGGGTGCGTCGCCGGTAAACCGACCCGAACCGGGCATCGATGCGCAGCCAGGCCGGCGAGATCCGCACGCGGACGATCTCGTCGTCGTCGCTGATCGTTTGCGGCAGGAAACCCATTGCGGTCAAAGCGAATACGCAACGCATCGGCACGCCCACCACCACGTCGCCGGAGCTGACCTCGAGCACTTCCTGGTCCAGCAGTGAGACCGGCGGCCCATGGCCACCGCCGTGCTCCTTGGCCAACTCCGCCCCCTGCTGCGCCAGCTCCAGCATCAGCTTCGCGGGTACGTCCTCGAGGTGGGTGAAGCCGGATTCCGGCGGCAACCCGCCCCGCCACGCCGAATCCATAGCGAAGCCCGGGTCGACGTACCCCGTTTCGGCGGCCGCCGCGAGCCCGCGCGCCAACGCGTCGGCGGCCACCGACATGTCGGCGGGTTTGACCGTGCCGACCACCACGCGGCTTGCCACCACATCGAAACCCGTTGCCACCCAGGCGGTCAGCAAGCCCGCCGACCGGGCACGGATCCGGATGACCGCGGCCTCGTCGAGCCGCCTCGCGTGATCGACGAACACGGCCAGGTCCGCGCGGTGCGCCGGGTCGGCCAGCCACAGTCCGCGCTCGGCTACCGAATCCACCGTTGCAGGTACTCCCGATGATGAGGCGACAAGCGCACCAGGCGCTGCTCCTCGATGTGTACGGCCGCCAGCTGTGACTCGGCAATGACGGCCGGCTTGGACTCCGGGTCGGCGTTGACCGAGCGCACCTCGTAGCCCAGCGTGAAATCGACCGCCCGCAGCCGTTTCGTCCAGATCGTCACCTGCAACGGCGAATCCACAAGGCGCAGTTGATCTTTGTAGGTCACCCGGACGTCGGCGATCAGCAGGCCGATCGTCGCGATGTCGGCGCCGAAGGGCTCTGAGAGGAACGGCACGCGCGACTCTTCGAGAATCGTGACCATGGTGGCATGGTTGACGTGCTGGTACATGTCGATGTCCGACCACCGCACCGGAACGGCCGCGACGTATCCCACGCTCATCCCGACGACGCCCGACCGCTGGTGCGTGTCATGCGCCGGATCTGCCGGGCCGCCACCGACAGCGTCGCGAGATCTGTTGCGCCGCTTTCCCGGATCTCGTTGAGCGTGCGACGGGCTCGGTCCACCCGGGACGCACTGATGTGTTCCCACTCGGCAATCTTCTGCTCACCACTTTCGTCGGGCTCCCCGGCTGCCAGTACGTCGAAACACAGCGACCGCACCGACGCATAGATGTCGTCGCGAATCGCCAACCGCGCCAACGAATGCCAGCGGTCGGTGCGCGGCAGCTCCGACACCGCCGTCAGCAGCGAATCGGTGCCCAGCCGGTCCATCAGCGCGAAGTAGGTGTCGGCCACCTCAGCCGTCTCTATCTCGGTGATGTCGGCGATATCGATGATGTCGAGCAGGCTGTAGCGGTACAGCCCGGCCGCGACGCGATAGGCCAGATCCGGCGGTGCGCCCTGGGCGGTGAACTCCGCGGCCTCTTTCTCCACGATCGCCTTGTCGTCCCCGCGCAGCCATTCCGACATCCGCGGCGTCAGAGCCTTGACCTTGGCCGCGAACCGGTTGATCTCGGCGCCGACGGCCAGCGGCTGCGGCCGGTAGTTGAGCAGCCACCGCCCGGCGCGGTCGATCAGCCGACGGGTATCCAGGGTCAACCGGTCCGAAAGGGCGACAGGAAGATTGGCGGCGCGGATGCGGTGCCAGATGTGGTCGATACCGAAGATCGCGTCCGTGGCGGCAAAGGTGCGCACGGCGTGGATCTGTGGGACACCGACGTCTTCGGCGAGCCGGAAGGCGTAGCTGATGCCGGCCGTGTCGACCATGTCGTTGATCAGCATGGTCGTCACAATCTCGCGGCGCAGCTGGTGCGTCCGGATCTCCGGGGTGAACCTCTCCCGCAGCGGCTTCGGGAAGTAGGCCGGCAGCCGGGATGCGAACACGTCCTGGTCGGGCAGCTCGGTGTTCAGCAGGTCCTCTTTGAGCGCCAGCTTGACGTGCGCCATCAGCGTCGCCAGTTCGGGCGAGGTGAGCCCGAGACCCGCCTCGGTGCGCCGCGCGATCTCCTTCTCCGACGGCAGCGCCTCCAGTTCACGGTTGACGCCGCGCTCGGCCACCAGGTACTTGATCTGGTCGGCGTGCACCGGAAGCAGGCTGGCCGCGTTGGCGCGGCTGGTGCCCATCAGATCGTTCTGGTCCTCGTTGTCGTGCAGCACCAGTTGGCCGACCTCGTCGGTCATGGACTCGAGCAGCGCCGTGCGTTCGCCGGCATCGACCTTGCCGGCGGTGACCAGGGAGTCGATCAGGATCTTGATGTTGACCTCGTGGTCGGAGCAGTCCACACCGGCGGAGTTGTCCATCGCGTCGGTGTTGATGCGGCCGCCCGACAGGTCGAATTCCACCCGGCCCCGCGCCGTGACCCCCAGGTTGCCGCCCTCGCCGATCACCTTGGCCCGCACCTGGTGCCCGTTGACCCGCACCGGGTCGTTGGCGCGGTCCCCGACGTCGGCGTCGGACTCGGTTTCGGCTTTGATGTACGTGCCGATGCCGCCGTTGAACAGCAGGTCCACCGGCGCTTGCAGGATCGCCCGCATCAGGTTCGGCGGCGCCATCTCGGTGACGTCACCGTCGATCCCGAGGGCGTCGCGGACCTGCGAGCTGATCGGGATCGCCTTCTGGTCGCGGCTGTAAACGCCGCCACCCTCGCTGATCAGCGACTTGTCGTAGTCGTCCCAGCTGGAGCGGGGCAGCTCGAACATCCGGTGCCGCTCCACCCAGGACGTCCTCGAATCGGGGTTGGGGTCCAGGAAGATGTGCCGGTGGTCGAAGGCGGCGACGAGCCTGATGTGCTTGCTGAGCAGCATGCCGTTGCCGAAGACGTCGCCGCTCATGTCGCCGACGCCGACGACAGTGAAGTCCTCGGTCTGGGTGTCGACGCCGATCTCCCGGAAGTGCCGCTTGACCGCCTCCCACGCACCCTTGGCCGTGATGCCCATCGCCTTGTGGTCGTAGCCCACCGAACCGCCCGAGGCGAAGGCGTCACCGAGCCAGAAACCGTAGGACTTGGCGACGTCGTTGGCGATGTCGGAGAAAGTCGCAGTGCCTTTATCGGCCGCCACCACCAGGTAGGCGTCGTCGCCGTCGCGGCGCACCACCTGCGGCGGCGGGTGGACGGCTTTGGTGGCGTGGTCGACGTTGTCGGTCACATCCAGCAGTCCCGAGATGAACAACTGGTAGCAGGCGACGCCCTCGGCGCGGGTGGCGTCGCGGTCTGCGGCGGCGTCCCCGGTCGGTAGCGGCGGCCGCTTCACGACGAAGCCACCCTTGGCTCCGACGGGGACGATGACGGCGTTCTTCACCGCCTGCGCTTTGACCAGGCCCAGGATCTCGGTGCGGAAATCGTCGCGGCGGTCCGACCAGCGCAGCCCGCCGCGGGCCACCGGGCCGAACCGCAGATGCACGCCCTCGACCCGGGGTGAGTAGATGAAGATCTCGAACTTCGGCCGCGGCAACGGAAGCTCGTCGATCAGCTGCGCGTTGAGCTTGACCGACAGCACGTCGCGGCTGCGGGCCGAACCTTCGCGTGTCACAAAGTAATTGGTGCGCAGGGTGGCCTGTACCAGCGAGGCGAAGGCGCGCAGGATGCGGTCGGTGTCCAGGCTCACCAGCGCGTCGATGTCGGCGGCCACTGCGGCGGCCGCTGTCTGCGCGTCGCGGCCGCTGCCCGCGGACTTCGGGTGGAACAGCGCTTCGAACAGGGCGACCAGCGAGCGCGCCGTCGAGGGATGCTCGTTGAGCACCGACTCGATGTAGGACTGGCTGTAGGGGAAGTTGGCCTGCCGCAAGTACTTTGCGTAGGCGCGCAGCAGCACCACCTGCTGCCACGTCAGCCCGGCGCGCATCACCAGCTCGTTGAAGCGGTCGACCTCGACGCGGCCCTGCCAGATCGCGGTGACGGCATCGGCGAAGCGTTGCGCACCCGCCTCGCGCTCCTCGTCCGTCGCCGCCAGCGGGATGGTGGGGTGCGGCTGGATCTTGAACTGGTAGATCCACACCGGCAGTCCGTCGGGCCGGGTGACGGTGAACGGCCGCTCTTCGAGCACGACGACGCCCATGCTCTGCAGCATCGGCAGCAACTGGCTCAGCGAGGCGGTGCGCCCGCCCAGAAACCAGGTGAGCTGGGCGAGCCCGTGCTCGTCGCCCTGGGAGAACACCAGCTTGACCGAGTCGTCGCTGAGTTCCTTGATGACGGCGATGTCGTTGATGGCCTCGGCCGGCGTGACGGCCTGCTTGTAGGCCTCGGAGAAGGCGGTCGCATAGTGCTCGGCGTCGGCGTAGCTGACGGCGGCGGTGGGGGCCGCGGCGGTCAGCCGGTCGGCCCACGTCCGCGCGGCCTCGCTGAGCAGTGCCTGGATGCGGTTGCGGTTGGCTTCGGAGACGTCGACCGAGCCCGGTTGCGAGTCCTCCGGCAGCCGCACCATGAAATGCATCAGCGCCCAGGGCGATTCGCTGACCCGCGCGGTGAACTCCAGCCGGGTGCCGCCGAACTCGCGGACCAGGATGTCCTCGATCTGCAGGCGCACCGGGGTGGTGTAACGGTCGCGGGGCAGATACACCAGGCACGAGACGAAGAACTGCAGCCGGTCGGCGCGCAGGAACAACAACGCTCGTCGTTGCGAGCCCATGTCCACGACGGCCTTCGCCATGGCCAGCAGCTGCTCGGCGCTCAGGGTGAACAACTCCGGCCGCGGGACCGTCTGGATGACGTCGAGCAGGAGCTGGCCGGGATGGCTGGGGTCGCTGCCGGCCAGGGTGAGCGCGTCGCGAACCCGGTGCGAGATCGTCGGGATCTCCAGCACGTCGGCGTTCATGGCCGCGACGGTGAACAGTCCGACGAAGCGGTGCTCGTAGACCTCACCGGCGCCGGCGTACTCGCGGACGGCGATGGCATAGGGGTAGGCGCCATAGCGCAGGTAGCTGCCGACGGCGGCCTGCGCCAGCACCAGCAGCTTGGATTCGTCGGTGAGCCGGGGGCGGGTGCCTGAGCGGGCCCGCAGCACCCCGAGGCCGCTGGAGCCGTCACCGGTGACCAGACCGTCCTGCACCCGGGTGCGCTGGTAACCCAGCAGCAGGAAATTGCCCCGATTGAGCCACCGCAGCAGCGCCGCCACCTCCTGGCGGTCGGGTGCTTCATAGCGGCCGTCGGGATCCTCGTCGACGGCCGCGGCAACCTCGCCCAGCGTGTCGATCATCGCCGCCGCGTCGGTGGCGACGCGTTGCACGTCGGCGAGCACCTTGGGCAGCAATCGCTCGACCTCGGCGAGGACTTTGCGGTCGACCGATGCGGACAGCTGGACATGGATCCAGGCTTCGCCGACGTAGGGCGACGCGTCGTCGGCTTTGGGTTCGACGCGCTGCAGCTCCCCCGACGGGTCGCGACGCACTTCGAACACCGGCGTCATGATCGCCGTGTAGGACAGGCCGAGGCGGTGCAGCAGCACGGTGACCGAGTCCATCAGCATGCTGCCCTGGTCGGTGACCACCTGCAGGGCGGGTCCGAAGCCGGCCGCATCCTCGGCCGGGTAGACCGCGACCGCGCTTTCACCGGCCGGGCGGTGCTGAGCGAGCCGGCAGTGCGCATCCACCACGCTGGGGGTGACGACCGAGCCTGATTCGCTCGAGCCGTGGGACCCGTCGCCGCGCGGTCCCCGATAGCTGTCTCGGTAGGCCTTCGACACCCAGTCAGGGATCTCGGCGCCGCGCGTGAACGTGGTCCACGCCGCGACGTCTTCTTTGGCCCCGGGATCGATCGTCATTCCGATTGCTCCCCACTCGCGACGGATACCGCTCGGTTGATGCCCCACTCCTCAGCGGCTTCTACCGGCCGCATCGTCGCGGGTGCTGCCCGACTGCCCACTCAGCACGGCCGTGGCGAGACTGACATTAGTCCCGCGTGAGCCTGCGGTGGGTCACCCTGTGCGGACGCGCGGCATCGGCACCGAGTCGTTCCACTTTGTTTTCCTCGTATGCGCCGAAATTGCCCTCGAACCAGAACCACTTGGCCTCGTTGTCGGTGTCGCCTTCCCACGCCAGGATGTGCGTGCAGGTCCGGTCCAGGAACCACCGGTCGTGGGAGATCACCACCGCACACCCGGGGAAGTTGACCAGCGCGTTTTCCAGCGAACTCAGCGTCTCGACGTCCAGGTCGTTGGTCGGCTCGTCCAGCAGGATCAGGTTGCCGCCCTGCTTGAGGGTCAGTGCCAGGTTCAGCCGGTTGCGCTCACCACCGGACAGCACCCCCGCCGGTTTCTGCTGATCGGGCCCCTTGAACCCGAATGCCGACACGTACGCCCGCGACGGAACTTCGGTCTGTCCGACCTGGATGTAGTCCAGTCCGTCCGAGACGACCTGCCACACCGTCTTCTTCGGGTCGATGCCCGAGCGGGTCTGATCGACGTAGCTCAGCTTGACGGTCTCGCCCACCTTGACGGTGCCGCTGTCGGGCTGTTCGAGGCCCACGATGGTCTTGAACAGCGTGGTCTTGCCGACACCGTTGGGGCCGATGACGCCGACGATGCCGTTGCGGGGCAGGGTGAAGGACAGGTCCTTGATGAGAGTGCGGCCTTCGAAGCCCTTGTCCAGGTGCTCGACTTCGACCACCACCGAGCCCAGCCGCGGCCCGACCGGGATCTGAATCTCCTCGAAATCGAGCTTGCGCGTCTTCTCGGCCTCGGCCGCCATCTCCTCGTAGCGCTGCAGGCGTGCCTTGCTCTTGGCCTGGCGGGCCTTGGCGCCCGAGCGCACCCACGCCAGTTCCTCAGTCAGCCGCTTTTGCAGCTTGGCGTCCTTGCGGCCCTGCACCGACAGACGTTCGGCCTTCTTCTCCAGGTATGTCGAGTAGTTGCCCTCGTACGGGTAGGCGCGGCCGCGGTCGAGCTCGAGGATCCATTCGGCCACGTTGTCCAGGAAGTAGCGGTCGTGGGTGACCGCCAGGATCGCCCCGGCGTAGCTGGCCAGGTGCTGCTCGAGCCACTGCACACTCTCGGCGTCCAGGTGGTTGGTCGGCTCGTCGAGCAGCAGCAGGTCGGGCTTCGACAGCAGCAGCTTGCACAACGCCACCCGGCGGCGCTCGCCGCCGGAGAGGTTGGTGACGGGTTCGTCCGGCGGCGGGCAACGCAGAGCGTCCATGGCCTGCTCCAGCTGCGAGTCCAGGTCCCACGCGTCGGCGTGGTCCAGATCCTCCTGCAACCGGCCCATCTCCTCCATCAGCTCGTCGGAGTAGTCGGTGGCCATCAGCTCGGCGACCTCGTTGAAGCGGTCGAGCTTCACCTTGATCTCGCCGAGGCCCTCCTCCACGTTGCCGCGGACCGTCTTCTCCTCGTTCAGCGGCGGCTCCTGCAGCAGGATGCCTACCGTCGCGCCGGTAGCCAGAAAAGCGTCGCCGTTGTTCGGCTTGTCCAGTCCGGCCATGATCCGCAAGACGCTCGACTTGCCCGCCCCGTTGGGGCCGACGACGCCGATCTTGGCGCCCGGATAGAAGCTCAACGTCACATCGTCGAGAATCACCTTGTCGCCGTGCGCCTTGCGGACCTTCTTCATCGTGTAGATGAACTCAGCCATGCCGCGGTGTTGCCTTTCTGGTCTTTGGATATCCGCGGACCATCCTATGCACCGCGGGAAAGCGCTAGGCCGACAGTGGCAGCGCCGCGGCGCCGTCGGTGCCCTCGGCCGTGCTGCCCGGGACGGCGACTTCGGTCGGTTCGGCAACCGCGCCGGCGCTCTCCACGGCCGGATTCTCGACCGGGTGAGGACCGGTGTAGCTCGGCTTCTCGATGCGCACGATCGCGCGGGCCAGGTCCGGGCCGACCGCGGTCGCGCGCATCTCCATCGACGAGCGCCGGTTGCCGTCGCGGTCCTCGTACTCGCTGGTGTAGACGTGACCCACCGCGATCACGGGCGCGCCCTTGCTCAGCGCGGCGCCGACCCCGGTGACCAGCCGGCCCCAGCAGTTGACGGTGATGAACAGCGAGTTGCCCGGTTCCCAGCTGCCGTCGGCGGTCCGTCGGCGTGAGTTGCTGGCCACCCGGAACTTGATCAGTTCTTCGCTGCCGACGCGACGGCGCTGGGGGTCGTTGACGATGTGGCCGACGATGGTCATCCATGTTTCGAACATTGGCTCAACTTTCTCTCGGGTCGTGCTTGTGTTGAGACCCATTGAGCCCGCCGGCACCGACGGGTCGTGCCGGCGCGGGCACGGTGATCGGTGCGCCTGTTGACAAACCCGCCACTGTGGACGGGGCTACTCCGGTTCTCCGGAGCGCAGCTGACGCATCTTGAATTCACGCTCGACGAATTGGTTGCGGGCGATGTGCTCGACGTAGGCGAAGTCACGCAGGATGTTGCGCAGTTCGTGGCGGAAGGTCACCCGGCGCTCGGTCAGGTCCGCCGCCGGCGCGATCAGGTCCTGGTCGACGACGACCTGCCGGGCCGTGGCGAACAACAGCGTGGACACCGACTCACTGCTGCGGACCCTGCCCTGGGCGACGTACTGCCGGCCGACCCCGAGTGCCAGATCGGTCAACTCCTTCTGGCTGATGTCCGGTGGGGCGTCGCGCAGCACGTCGGCGACGATCTCGTAGGCCTCGAAGAACACCCGCAGCATCGCGTCCGACATCAGCGGCCGCTTGGCGTACAGCATCTGCTCGACAGCTTCTCCCCCGGCGGCAAGCTGGACTTCCCAATCCTGGTGCCAGGCCATCTCTTCGGCGATATTGGCCCGGAATGCCGCCGAGTCGGCGAAGTAGAAATCGAATTTCAGCAGATCGCGCAGCCGCATCGCCTGAGCCCAGAACGCTTCCACCCGGTCACCGGTCGCGTTACGGGCATGCGCCAGCGCAAGTTCCACGATCGAGGTCTCCAGGAACGCGTGGATCACCGAGTTCCGGTAGAACGCCGCGGCGTGCTCGTCGGCGGGAGCGATGTACCACACCGGTTGCCGGCCGCTGTCGACCCGAGTCACCGGGTGCCCGTTGGAGAGCGCGTCGACCGCGGCGCGTACACCCTCGCGCGAGCGCAACCGCAACGCACTGGTGGAGACCGGCGTGTGCTTGCGGTCGAGGTAGTCCAGCGAGTCCTGCAACGTGTGGTGCAACTGATCGAGTGTCAGGGCCATCCCGCGCGTGGTGAGCAGCAGCGCGGACACCAGACCCGTCGCGGTCACCGGCGTCGACTGCAGGATGCGCCAGGCCACCTCGAACGACATCTTCTGCAGCGCAAGGCGTTTAGCGGCCGGATCGGCTGCCAGCGGTCCGTCCGGGGGTCCGAGGTATTGCCGCATCGACACCGCTTCGGGGAAGCGGACGTAGATCTTGCCGTAGTTGCGCTCGCCCTGGGCCTTGATGAAGTTGTAGAGCCAGCTGAAGCCCTCCGGCGTCTTCTCGGCGCCCTGCGCATAGGCCGCGTATTCGGCGATCTCGTGCAACTGGTCGAAACAGATCGAAACACCTTGCAGCAGAATGTCTTCGCTACGACCGTCCAGGTAAGCGTCGGCGACGTAGCTCATTAGACCGAGTTTGGGCGGCAACATCTTTCCGGTGCGCGACCGGGTGCCCTCGATCGACCAGCTCAGATTGAATCGCTTCTCCACGATGTAGCCGACGTACTCCTTGAGCACATACTTGTACAGCGGGTTGTCGCCGATGTTGCGGCGGATGAAGATCGTCCCCGAGCGGCGCATGAGGGGCCCCATCACGCCGAACGACAGGTTGATCCCGCCGAACATGTGCACCGGAGGTAACCGGTTGTCCTGCATCGCAACCGGCACCACGGCCCCGTCGATGTAGGACCGGTGCGAGAACAACAACACGGCCGGGTGAGATTCCAGCGCGGCACGCATGGCCGCGACCTGATACTCGTCGTAGTCGAAGTCCGGGTCGAACCCGCGGCTGAGCATCTTGCCCAGCACCGAGATCACGTCGACCGAGGCCTGGCTCCACCCGGTCGCCAGTTCGTCGAGCATGTGCCCGGCTTCCTCCACCGTGGCGCCGGGGATTTTCTCCAGGCCGGCCCGAAATCGCGCTGACGCCAACATCTCCGGTTTGACCAGGCGTGGGGACTTGTACTGCGGCCCCAGGATCCGGTACTCGGCCCGGGCCAGCGCCAGCAGCGCCCGCCGGGTGACGAACTCAGCGAATTCGTGGGTGTTCTCACCGACGGTGGTGTCGCGCCATTGCCGGCGCAATTCGGACACACTGGCCGACTCGCCGGCCACCACCCGGGCCCGCCACGGCTCGGTGCGCAGAATGCGCCGTTGCTGACGCTGGTTGGGGTGGTAGGGGTCCCGGCCCGGGAGCAGGGCGGCCACCTTGGCCACCTTGCCCCGGTCGGCGGGGGGCAGCCAGAAGACACGGACCGGAACGATCGACCGGTCGTCGCATGATTCGAGTTTTTCGACCAGCGCGGTCAAGGCTCCCGGCGGCGCAGTGCGCGCCGGCAGTTTCAGCACGTCGAACGTGTTCTGCGGCAGGCGGGCCCGCTGCTGGCCCAGCCAATCCATGATCAGTTCCATCTCGACCGGTGTGTCCATGGACGCGAGCACCAGCGAATCTTCGGCAGTCAGGAGTGCGCTGGTGTCGGCGGCCGGTCTGGTCACGGCGGGCCTCAGGGCTGCGAGGTCGTTGAGTCGGACTGCTCCGAGTTCTCTTGTCGCCTCTCACTCACGGACTTCGGGTCCACGCTGGATTCGTGCGGAGTGACGTCGGGCGTCGGCTCGGGAGGTTGCTTGACGGCAGCCTTCTTGGCCGGGGCCTTCTTCGCGGCGGCCTTCTTCGCGGCGGCCTTCTTGGCCGGAACCTCTTTCGCGGCAGCCTTTTTCGCGGCAGCCTTCTTGGCCGGCGCCTTCTTGGCCGGCGCCTTCTTGGCGGCTGCCTTCTTCGCGGGCGTCTTCTCGGCGGCGGCAGGCGCGCGCTTCTTCGCGAACAGATCCACCTCGGGCAGCCCGTCGTAGGGCCAGTCCGCCAAGGTGTCGAGGTACAGCTGACGGACCTCGGCGATCCGGTCGGACAACGTGTCCAGGGTCCAGTTCTCAACCGAAATCGGCGGGAACACCGCAACATCGACGGTTCCGGGATTCAGCGTGGTGGAGTTGCGCGACGCGATGATCTCGGCATTGCGGATCACGATGGGAACGATGGGAATTCCCACCGACATCGCGATCCGGAACGGCCCTTTCTTGAACGGGCCGACCTCGGTGGTGTCCAGCCGGGTGCCCTCCGGGGCGATCACGATGGACAGGCCGTTGCGGGCCCGGTCCTCGACGGTGCGCAGCATCTCCACCGCGGAGTCCGGGTCGTCGCGGTCGATGAACACCCCGTCGAGCAACTTGCCCATCGTGCCCATGATCGGGTCGCGCTGCAGTTCCTTCTTGCCCACGCCGACCCAGTTGTCCTTTACCAGCGCACCGGAGATGATCGGGTCAACCTGATTGCGGTGATTGAAGATAAAGACCGCGGGCCGCTGCGCGGTCAGGTTCTCCTGACCGATGACGTTGAGATGCACACCGCAGGTGGCCAACAGCAACGAGGAGAAGTTCGAGGTGAAGAAATTCACCCCACGCCGCCGGTTGCGGGTCAGCAGGCCCAGACCCACCGCGCCGGCCGCAACCGGAACCATCGAGCCGAAGCCGGCCAGGGTGCGGATCTGACGACGCAACCCGACACCGCCGCGGCTGTCGAACTTCAGGATGGGCCAGCCGCGGCGCCTGGCCACGGCGGCCATCTTGCCCTCGGGGTTGGTCGGGCGCGGATTGCCGACCAGGTACATCAGGGCGACGTCCTCGTCACCATCGGCGTAGAAGTAGCTGTCCTTCAAGTCGATATCGTGCTCGGCCGCAAAGCGTTGCACCGCAGCAGCTTTGCCCGGACCCCACAGAATCGGCTTGATCACGCCGCCGGTGAGCAGACCGTCCTCGTTGGTCTCGAACTTGTTGGTGAGCGTGTTGGAAATGCCCAGGAATCGCGCCACCGGGTTCACCTGGATGGTCAGCGCCGACGAGCTGAGCACCACGGTGTGGCCGCGTGCCACGTGCGCGCGCACCAATTCCCGCATCTCCGGATAGATCCGGGATTCGATGCGCTGATTGAACAGCCGCTCGCCGATCTCGTCCAGGTCGTCCAGCAGCCGACCGGCCAGCGCCATGGACGCCTTGCTGATCAGTTCCTCGAACTCGATCCGGCCCAGGGTGTGGTTGAGCGCGCCCTGGATCATGCTCAGCAGCTCCCCCACCCCCATGTCGCGGCGGCGCAGTCGCTCCTGAGTGAGGATGACGGCGGTGAAGCCGGCCACCAGTGTTCCGTCCAGGTCGAAGAACGCCCCGACCTTCGGACCCGGTGGGCTGGCCATGATTTCGGCCACCGAACCGGGCAACCGTAGGTCCTTGACCGCCGCGTCCTTTTCGTCTGCGGCGCTCACGAGCCCGACGCCGATCGTGCGGAGGCGACGGGCTTGGCTTCGAACGATGCCGCCAGCGCGTGCGGCGGCGGATCGCCGGCCAGCGCGAGGATCTCGTCGAAGGCCTCCAGCAGGCACTGGGCCCACAAGTCGTCCTTCTGCACCGCCGCCCTGTCGTAGCGGACGGTGATGGTGCACCAGCCACCCCGGGAGATCAGCACGACCATCATCGCCACGCCCGGCAGCGGGCCGATACCGTACTGCCGCATGATTTTTGCGCCGGCGATGTAGGTGTCTCCCGGATAGACCGGGACGTTGCTGGCCTGCACGTCGTTGCCGATCACCGAACTGCTGATGCCCTCCAGCACCGCGGTCGGCAGCACGCTGAGCACCGGTGCCATGGACCCGATGATGTTCATCGCGGGCTCTTCGCGGCGTTGCGTCATCTGCGCCCGGATCTTCTTGATCCGGGCCACCGGATCGACCGTGCCGACCGGGGCGGCGAGGTTGACTCCGGTGAACTGATTGCCTCCCGCCGCATCGCCTTCGGCGCGCAGGTTCACCGGAACCGCCATCGGCAGGGTGCTGATCGGCACACCGAGGGCGACGTGGTAGCGCCGCAGCGCGCCGCACAGACCGGCCAGATATGCGTCGTTGATGGACCCGCCACCGGCCTTGGCCGCCTTGTGGAGGTCGGCAAGCCGGATGTCGATCGCCTCGGTGCGACTGGCCAGGCTGCGCCGGCGCAGCAGCGGCGAGGGTTCGGCCGCCCGGTTCAACACCCGTGCCCCCGACGTGGCGTACCCGAAGATCCCGGACACCGTGGACAACGGATCCAGCACCGCCTTCCCGGCGGCCGATACGGCTCCGGTCAACGCCCCCAGCGCGCCGCCGACGATCGCCATGGGCAGGTGGTTAATGCCCTGGCGCATCAGGTCATTGGGGGTCAGATCCTGCGGGATCGGTTGCGGGGGCAGCGGCCTGGGCTCCGGATCGCGCTCCAGGTCATAGATTTCGGCGAACATCTCGACGCTGCCGACCCCGTCGGTGACCGCATGACTCAGGTGCAGCAGCGTGGCCGCTCTGCCGTCGGCAAGTCCTTCGACCAGGGTGGCCGTCCACAGCGGCCGGGAGATGTCCAGCGGGGACTGCAGCATGACTTCGGCGAGGTCGAACACCTCGCGAAGGGTGCCGGGTTCGGCCACCCGCACGCGCCGGACGTGGAAGTCGAGATTGAAGTCCGGATCGACGACCCAGCGCGGCGCCGCTGTCGGCAGCGTCGGCACGACGACTTTCTGCCGCAACCTCAGAACCTTGCGGGACGCATTCTCGAACCGGGAACGAAAGCGGTTCCAGTCCGGCGTGGTGTCGAGCAGCTCCAGCGCCATGATCCCCGAGCGCGTCCGCGGGTTCGCTTCGCCTCGGTGCAGCAGGTAATCAACCGGACCAAGCTCGTCGGACAACCCCACGGCCTCAGCCACGGTCACGACCCCCCGAAAGCCGGGTCACCCGACACGTCAACCCCTTCACCGCTGATCAAACCTCCTGCTATCAGGCCCCGCCACCGGAATGCCCACCCAACGCTAGTCCGGTTGCGGCGGTGGTGAAAGTGAGGGTGCTCTCAGCGTACGGAGGTGGCCTCGGCTCAGCTGGCGGGTGAGGCGGACAGCGCGAACGAGCCCATAAGGGCGCTCTCCCGCCGGCCGTAGACGACACCCAGGAAGTCCGAGACGGCGTCGGCGGCCATCCGGGAGCGCACCGTCGGGGTGATGTCGAAGGCGTGGTGCGCGTTCGCCAGTTCGGCGTAGGCAACCGTTGGGGCCCCGGCTCCCTGCAACGCCGCGCAGAAGGCCCGGGCCTGACCGATGGGTGCCAGCTGGTCGCGGTCGCCGTGCAGCAGGAAGAACGGCGGCGCGTCGCGGTGCACATAGGAGATCGGCGACGCCGCGGTGAAGCGTTCCGGCTGGTCGGCGAATCTGGCTTTCATGACGAAATGCTCGAGGAACGGCATCATCATCTCGTGCATGTTTTCGAAATCGGTGAAGTCGTAAACCCCGTAATACGGGGCCGCGGCCTGCACCGTGGTGTCGGCGCGTTCGAACCCGGGCTGGAACGTCGGGTCGTTGGGGGTGAGGGCGGCCAGCGAAGCCAGGTGCCCACCCGCTGAACCGCCGGTGATGGCGATGAAGTCGGAGTCGCCGCCGTAGTCGCCAATGTTTTCCCGGACCCAGGCGATCGCGCGCTTGACGTCGATGATGTGCGCGGGGAACTTCGCGCGCGGGCTCTTGCTGTAGTTGATCGAGACGCAGATCCAGCCCAGTTCGACCATCCGGCTCATCAGCGTGTAGGCCTGCGGACGCTTGCCGTTGACACTCCATGCCCCGCCCGGAACCTGGATCAGCACCGGGGCCCGGTGACCGGGGGCCAGGTCCGGACGGCGCCAGATGTCGAGCAGGTGCTCGGTGCCACCCGGGCCGTAGGAGATGTCCGACGTCTTCGCCGCGTAGCGGCGGTGCGGGCCGGGCTTGGGCTTGGGCAGGATGCCGCGGCGCACGCTCAGCGCCGGGTTGGTGGTCGGGTGGAAAACCTGGTCACGGAAGTCGGACCCGAACGACGCCTCGAGGGCTGCGGTGAGCGCATGGTCCGCGCGCTGCGCGGCCCACGTGGTGCCGACCCGGTTGATCGCCGGCGGCGCCACCCGGGACAGCGCATGGCCGGTCAGCACGTGCGGCGGGAACTCGGTGGCCAGCCAGCCGGCAATCCAGCCCACGGCGAACGGTGAGCCACGCAGCAGCACCGCGCTGGCCCGGGAGATGCCCCGGGCGTCAGCCGCGAGCTGCGCGCCCTGGCGCAACGCCTCGGCACCCGCTTGCGAGCACCGCGCGGTCACACTTGCAATACACATTGCTAAGCACACCCCTCGACGTCAGGCACACGCCACGTTGCGGTTAACGGCCGATGACCGGCCGGTGTTGTACGTGTGTCGAGGCTCACACCATAGCCCATTTCCGGCGCGGTCAAACTCTTTTCCGGCGCGTTGTGTCGCCTGCGCCCCTTGATTTTTCGGCTTTGGATAGACTGACCTGCGCATTGCCTCCGTAGCTCAGGTGGATAGAGCAAGGGCCTTCTAATCCCTAGGTCGCACGTTCGAGTCGTGCCGGGGGCGCCGACTGGGGCGTCTGTTGCCTCAAGTGACAGATGTGACGAGAGTGGCTCATGCGCATCAGGCGCGACGGCCGCCGCCCGGTGCAGCCCAGTGGTCGTGATCATGTCCCTCCTCAACCGCGGCCGCGTGAATACCCAGGGGAATTTGTGTCAAACGGCGATGAAGGAATGCCGCACCAGCGATGAAATGCGCTGGTCGAGACCCCGCGGCTAGCTGGCGAGCAGGCCGCGCATGGCCGCGCCGGTCACCGGCGGCGAATACAGGAACCCCTGACCGCGGTAGCACTGGTGATCGATCAGCACCCGGGCCGCGGCCTCGGTCTCGATGCCTTCGGCCACCACGTTGAGGTTGAACCCCTGGGCCAACACCATGATGCCGCGCACGATGACGAGATCGCTGGCGTCGGTGCCGAGTCGCCGCACGAAACACCTGTCGATCTTCAGCGTGTCGATCGGCAGCGTCTGCAACAGCGACATGGCGCTGTATCCGGTTCCGAAGTCGTCGATGGCGATCCGCACTCCGATGTCCTTGAGGCCGGCGAGCGTGGCGCGGGCGGTCTGCAGGTCCTGGACGATGACGTTCTCGGTGATCTCCAGACACACCGAGGAGGCTCCGATGCCGTGCCGATTGATCGTGTCGGCGACGAAGTCGACGAATCCGCCGGTGACCAGCTGACCGGGCGAGACGTTGATCCGCAGCACCAGATCACGGCCGAGCCCGGCAGAGCGCCAGTCCGCGAATTCCCGGCAGGCCGAACGCAACACCCACCTGTCCAATTCGCCTGCGAGGTTGACCGATTCGGCGACCGGAATGAACAAATCGGGGGGCAGCAGCCCACGGGTCGGGTGCTGCCACCGGACCAGGGCCTCCGCGCCGATGATCGAGCGAGTCCGCAGGTCGACCTCGGGCAGGTACACCAACCGAAGAGCGTCGGATTCGATGCCACTGCGCAGGTGCAGCTCGATGTCGTTGCGCAGTTCGCTTCGCTGGGACATGTCTTCGGTGAAGGCCGCGATGCCGTCGCCGCCGGCATGCTTGGCCGCCAGGACGGCCTGGTCTGCCCGGCGGATGAGGTTCGACGGTGTGTCTATCCCGGGCGTCGCGCAGGCAGTGCCGATGCTGACGGTGCGGGTGAGCACCTCGCCCCCGATGGAAACGTGTTCCTTGAACTGGTCGCTGAGCTGTTCGGCGAACCGCACCGCGGCGTCAGCGCTCATCGGCGCGGGCGGGACGATCACGAACTCGTCGCCGCCGAGTCGCGCGATCACGCTGTCACTGAGGCACGCGGTGCGCAGTCGCTGTGCGAACACCTGGATGAACTGGTCGCCCGCCGCGTGACCCAGGTAGTCGTTGATGGTCTTGAGGCGGTCGAGGTCGAGGAACAGCGCCGCCACCGGGCCGGTCTGCCCGGCGGCCAGCCGCTGGTCGAGGTGGGCCAGCAGTGCCCGACGGTTGTGCAGGCCGGTCAAGTCGTCATGGTCGGCGAGGTGGCGGAGCTGCGTTTCGGCGGCCACCCGAGCCTGGACCTGAGCGAACAGGCTGGCGATCGCGGTCAGGGCGTTCAGCTCGGCCTGGTGCCACTCCCGGTCGCCGTATTTGACGAACCCCAGCACCCCGGTGGTGACGTCGGCAGAGATGAGCGGGACGGCGGCCAACGACGTGGCCATGATCTGGCGGCCTTCCCGGATGCGCCGTTGATAGTCGTCGGATTCCGTGTCCGGCCGTAGGACGAGTGGTTCCTTGGCGTGCTGGGCTGACGCGAAAACCGGGTCGGCGTCGGCGAAGTAGATCACCGCAAGTGGATCGGGATCCGGTATGTCGTGGCGGGGCGGCCATTCGGCCACCAGCTTCGTCGCATCGATGTCGTGGTCGTTGTACCGGAGGAAGCTGACGTCTACGCCCAGCTGGTCCACGAGGTAGGCCAGTACCCGCCGGCTGACGTCGACTGAGGTACCGGCGTCGGCGGCGATGAGTTGATTGGCGACGGCGGTGACGATCTGGTCAAGCCGGTGCGGGGTGGCGTAGTCGTGCATTGTCGAAGTTCGAGACTCTCAGTTGGTTCCGAGCCGGCGCCGGCGGCTGCGCACCGACGGCGGCGGGGCGTGAAACAGTCTGAATACCAGGACCTCGTGCTCGTCTCCCCCGGGTTGGGCCAGGCCGCGCAGCTCCTGCTGCAGTCGATGCAGCTCCGCGGCGAAGTGTGGTGCAGCCTTCTGCAGATCTTCCTTCGTGCAGCCGTAGAGAAAGACGGGCGACACCGGTTGCACAGCCAGGCCGCATTGCTGCGCGGCGATCCACACCGCCTGCATGGCCGAACCGCCGCGGGCGAAATCGGTGAGTTCGGCGCCCTGGACGTAGACGACGGCGAGTGCCGAACTCGCCGAGACGCGTTCGGACATGTTGGTCCCGAGAGCCCTACCCGCATCCCATTTCGCCAGGCTTGCAATGACGTCGGCACGGCTCACCAACTCGAGAACGCGCAACTCGCTGGGCTCCAATTCCAGGCTTTGCACGTCGATGCCGGTCTCCGCCGAGGGATCCCCGGGCCAGCGAAGCTCGGAGATCATCTCCTCGTGCAGCCTGGGGGTGAGATAGCGAATGCGATCGGCGGCGGCCAAAATGGCTGCGGCCCGCTCGATCTCGTCGCGCGACAGCAACATCCGTAACCGCCCGCCTTCGTTTGCCGCGACCTCTTCGAGCATGGCCGCGGTCGTGGCGTCCAGCGGAGTGGGCGTGCCGCAGTAACGGTTGGTAGCTCGAAGCAGCATGGGCTGATAGAGGGCGGCCAGACTCGGGTCCTCGCCCCGGCCGAACTTCAGTGTCGCCTGTAACGGTGAGCCGGGCTGCCTCGTGTCGAATTCGACGGGCCCCAGAACCTGGTGAGCCGCCGCCGCGACCCGGGCGTTGAACATCGCCGCACCGAGTGCGACCGCGCTGCCGCGGAAGGCGATGTCCATCATCGAGGTGCGTTCTGGCACCAGTCGCACGGTGAGCGAATCCTGTTCGGCCACAACATGCCAGGGCTGCGCATTGCCGCCGGAGGGCGCGTACGTCGCGGCCTCGGCCACCGCCTCGCTCACCGGCCGTCGCGCGTCCGGCGCGGTGGCCATCGCCACCTGCGGCGTCACCGCCTTCGTGCCATTGGCCAGCGCGGGCTCATCGAGGCGATCCAGCGCGGCACTGACATCGATCCGGACCCGGCCGGAACCAAGCGGCTCGCCGAGGCCGATTCGGCGCACGGCGCTCGCCACCGTCGCCGCACCTACCCAGATGTCGCCGGCCAGCTGGGGCCAGCCCGCCAACGTCTGGCCGACCTCGACCAGCGAGGCCGCGCCACGTGCTGAAAGCTGTTGACTGTCCAGAATATTGAGTATGTACGGCACTTTCTCCCGGGTCGTCAGACCGCCCAGCCGACCCGCGTCGATATCACCCAGCAGACCATGCAGAATCGGTCGCCCGGGATCGGTGTCGTAACGCTCGACGTCTATCAGGCCGCGGTCGGTGGTCGCCATCAGCACCGGGACGCCGCGGGCCTTCGCCGTTTGCCGCAGCAGCACTTTCATATCCAGCGAGTCACATTCCTCGACAACGACATCGAGCCCGTCGAGGAACTCCTCGATCGACTGCGGCGAAAGCCCCGACGCGACCACCTCGACTTTGAGGTACGGGTCCAACTCCGCGATCCGCCGGGCGGCGACGGTCGCCTTGTTGAGGCCTATGTCGAGGATGGTTGCGGGCACCCGGTTGAGGTTCGACAACTCCAGCTCATCGAAATCAGCCAGTCGTAGCGTGCCACAGGCGCCTTCGGTAGCGAGTGTGTAGGCAATCGCGTGGCCGGCGCTGACGCCGACGACACCGACCCGCAGCCCGTTCAGAACATCTTGCTCCTGCGCGGTGATGAGGTGTCGGTTGCGGTCCAGGCGCACCGCCCGGAAGGCCCGGGGCCCGAGTATGGCGGCCACCACGCGGCGCCACGGGTAGTACACCCACCGCCTCGCTTCACTCAGCAGATCCGGGTCCGGCGCCGGTAGCGAGCGCCGTGCCGTATCCAGCTGTTCTTCGAACCGGTCGATCCACTGGATACCCGGATCCGCCCGGAGCCGGTCGAGTGCACGGCGGTCCTCGGGGTCGCCGTCGCACAGGACGAGCGCTTGGCAGTCCTCGCCGTCGTGCGCGTTTGTCACCAGGCGGCGCCCGCGCCGGCCATGCCGAGTCCGTTCAACGCCTCCGCGTCCCTCATAAGCTCGCCTGTCTCCGTATACATTCTCGAGAGTTGTTTGGGGTCAGCATGGTTAGCGATGGTGCTGCGGTCCCACCACATCATCTTGGTTCGGTAACGCTCGTCCGGGTAGGCCACCGCGGGAATCGTCGCCGCCACCACTCCCCCCGACGCGCGCCACCGGTCCAGCACATGGGCGGCCGCCGTCGCCATCACGAACTGAACCCCCAGCAGTGCCATGCTCGGCAGCGCCGTGCGTGCCAGGGCCGCCGCGATGGCACCACGGTGGCGAGAGGCACTGTCCGCCCATGCCGTCTTCACTTCGACGACGCCGAACGGCACCCGATCGTCGATCATCTTCCGAACCGCGACCGCTCCGGGGGTACCCTCCCATTCGATCACAGCATGAGAATCATCGGCCGACCACAGCGGGCCTACGACGCGAGCACCCCCGACGACAGCACCCCGGCCGTCCACCGCCGCGTAAAACAATCGGGTGTCCATGCCATCCCGGACAGCGTCGATATTCAAAGTACGCTCTACGCCGTGTTCGGTGTAGCTACGAACCGCGCCGTCGAGATATTCGGTCCATAAAGTAGGGTCGAGCGCTGGATTTGATACGACGAGTTTGCAATTACCGTCCGGCACCGGCAAAATCAGATTCTTCACAAACGGAAACTTCGTTGGTGCGAAGGAATCGCATGCGGCGGTGGTCATTATTCTCCAATCTGTCGAGCTGCGGGTGCAGTTTGAATTTCCGGTGCTGTGAGATGGTTTACCCGGAATTCAGCCGTTTCCCGCAGTTGGGGTCGTCTGACCCGTCAGTGGATCCCCTGTTCGGACCCTTCTTGCCAACCCGAGAGATATAAAAATAACCGGGCGCGAAACTCGGCGCGCACTTTCTGGACGTGGGCACCGGATCTCACGGCGTAGTCATAGCCGGGGCACCGTGGCATTTCCCGGACGGGGCGCCAAGCCTTCGGAGTTTGTCCCTTATAGCGCTTTTTCATGACCTCGCCTGCGGGTGATCAGGCCACAGCGCGATTGTCGTGACCAAGGGTCCGGTTCGCTTCGGATTGTATGCCGCCCGAACGGTGACCGGCGGTTCGTTATCGACCGCGATCAAGCCCGCTGATTCCCCGCCGCTGATCGTGTTGCGGTGCAGCCGATTACCTGCACCGTAGTTCGCGCGCTACGGCGTCGAAGGCGCGCAGCGTGTCCACCATGTGCGGCTCGTGCGAGTGCGCCTGGGTGGACAGCTTGGCGGCGACCATCTCTGCCGACCGGTCCACGTAGATCATCTGACCGCACATACCCAGGCACAGCACGACATTGCTGCCGGGGTAGGGAAACCACATCTGGTTGCGGTACATGCCACCGGGCATCTCGTTGTTGTCGGGGTTCGCGGCGAACGCCTGCCGCGAGTCGGGACCGCCCTGCAGCGTGTCGGCGACCCACGCAGTCGGCAACACCTGATGACCGGTCAATGAGACGCCGTCGCGCAGGAACAGCGACCCGAAGCGGATCATGTCGGCCAGACAGGCGTTGATGCCGCCGTCGAACAGTCCGGTGCCTGCCGCGTCGATGCCGATGGTGGCATCGCGCTGGGCGCCGATGCGACTCCACAACAGTTCCGACATCAGCTCAGGCATCCGCCGGGTGCCGGCGACCTCGCAGATCCAGCCGAGCACATCGGTTTCGCACGAGCGGTATTCGAAGGGACCGCCGTGCGGTGATTTTCGTCGCAAGGTCAGCAGGAAGTCGTGCAACGTGGCGGGCGCGTCCGGACCGGTGCGGGGTGCCCACCCCATCGCCTGGTCGAGGCGGTGAATCTCCGCGGCCGGATCGTCGTAGTTCTCGGAGAAGGCGATTCCGGACCTCATGTCCAGCAGGTGGCGCACCGTAGCTCCGTCATAGCCGGAATCCGCCAGGGCCGGAACGAATTTCGTGACGGGCGCGTCAAGCTCGATGGCACCGGTGTCGTGCAGCACGCCGACGACGGCGGCCACCAGAGATTTGCTGACCGAAAACAGCAGGTGCCGGGTCTGCGCCTGCATGCCGTCGAGATACTCCTCGGCCACCATGGACCCGCGGTGGGCGACGGCCCACCCGTCGGTGGCGGTGGCGAGCATCACGGCGCCGACGGTGGTGGCCACCCCACCGTTGCCGGCTACCGGGATGTCCCCCAACGGCACCTCGGCTACCGGCAACTGCGCGACCGGCCCGCTCCCCCGCGAGATGACCGCGGTCGGCACGAAGTCTTCGACGTGCTGGAACGACCACTTCGCGTAGGGCGCCGCCAGCCAGTTGCCCAGGGAGATGCCGGCCGGGGCGCTCACGCTCGTGCGACGAGCCGAGAGACGATCGGGGCGGCGGGCGTCAGGGGCGTCGAGCTGAACTTGGCCTTCATACCTTTGACCCACCGCTGGCAGCGGTCGCTGAGCCGGTAGTCGTCGGTCTGCAGGTGTCCACGGGTGACCAGCACGCCGAGTTGGGCACCCTCGGAACGTAAGTCGCCCGGCGCCGCGACGCGCATGTAGAAGGCCTCGGAGCCGTCGAGCAGGGTGGCCCAGTCATTGGCGGTCCGCGCGAAGGAGACGCGACCGTCGTCGTCGATGCGCCATACCCCGGTGCGCGGCGTCGCGGTGAAGATCTCGATCTCCGGCGAGGTCTCCGTGATGATCACCTGACCCCAGACTTCGTCCTCCCCATAGCCCCGCTCCCAGCGCGAGTTGATTTCGTCGATGTCGAGCTCGTACTCCACGTCCATGTACTCGAGCAGATGAAAGAGGAACAGCGGCATGTCGGCGTACGCCTCGGTGGTCAGGTTCGTCATCGGGCTGGCGCCGCTCAGGCGCGGATTCACCTCGCCGAGGTAGAGCTCGTCGGAGTCGAGGTCGTGCAGCAGGTCCACTTCGAAGTAGCCGAGGTAACCCTGGCCGCGCATGACGTCGCCCAGCTTTGTCACCATTTCCCGCGCGGCGCGGGTCTGGGCCGGCGGCAACACCTCGTGCCAGATGTCATTGCCACACCAGCTGCCCCGGCTCGGCGTCAGCTCCGAATAACCGACCAGACTCGTCATCGCGGGGCCGACCACGGTGCCGTGGCGGGTCACGGCACCCTCGAGGCACACCTCGACGTTGCGGATGCGCTTCATGACTTTGAGGTCCTGCCCGACCAGATCACCGGCGTGCTGGTCCCAATCGCGCTGACCGTGCACGAAGAACGTCCCACTGCCGGCGTTGCCGTATGCGATCGAGATGACGAGATCATCGCCCAGACCGGCGTCCTGCGCGAGCGTCAGCAATTCGTCGTAGGAGCCGGCCCGTCCGATCGTGTTGGGCACGCTCGGTATACCCGCGTCATTGGCCAGCCGCGTCATGACGATCTTGGAGCCCAGGCGCTCGCGTAGCTCGATCGGCGGATGCATGACCTGCAGGCCCGCCGACCGCGCCAGTGCCTGGATTTCCTCATTCATCATCACGAAGCAGCACTTGCCACCGGGGCCTTTGCCCGCGATGAAGTCGAGCGTCTCGGGATCGGACAGCAGGTGGCTGCACACCTCGTCCATGGAGTCGAAGTCACGGCGGTCCCGTCGGCGGGGCACGAACACGCGCGAATGTGTGCCCTCGAAAGCGTCGTAATACGTCAGATAGAAGAAGTTCCGTATCCAGCGGTCCACGCCCAGCAGATTGAACGGGGTCGGCGAGATGAAGTACAGCGGTGTGGTGTTGGTGTGAAAGAACGCCCGCACGTCCGAGAGGCCGTTGAGCGGGCGACGGGGCTCGGGGCTGGCGGGCGCCATCACGCCTCCCGCGCAGGGGCTGGGGTGGTGCAATCACTGACATTCATGGCACAAGTGTGGACCCGCCGACGGTCACCTGGTCATGTGGGTGCCGATCGCGCCACGACGGAGATGAAATAGTGAGGGCGTGAGCGCACAACCGGACGGCGGTGACGCGGGCTCGGAGTCGAATCCTCGAAACGGCGAACTACTGGTGAGGTTGGCCGGTGTCGGCAAGACCTACGGTGCCGGGCCCACCCGGGTCATCGCATTGGACGCGGTGGACCTGGACATCCGGGCCGGCGAATTCGTGGTGCTTCTCGGCCCGTCCGGATCGGGAAAGACGACGCTGCTCAACATCATTGGCGGAATCGATCAGCCATCCGAGGGCGTGATCGAAGTCGGTGGGCGCAATGTCGGCGCGCTCAGCCGCAAGAGCCGTACCCGGTATCGGCGCCGGCAGGTTGGTTTCGTCTTCCAATTCTTCAACCTGGTGCCCACATTGACGGCGCGCGAGAACGTCGAACTGCTTGCCGAGCTGACGGGACCTGATGCACGATCCCGCAGTGCTGCCGCGTTGACGCGGGTGGGTGTCGGGGACGTCGCCGATCGCTTTCCCGCGCAACTTTCTGGGGGCCAGCAGCAGCGGGTTGCGATTGCCCGGGCAATCGTCAAGCAGCCGCCACTGTTGCTCTGCGACGAACCTACCGGAAGCCTGGATCTGAACACCGGTCGTCAAGTACTGGCGGCCCTGAGTGACCTCGCTCGCCGTGGTGGGCAGACCGTGATCGTGGTGACCCACAACACCGAGATATCGCGGATGGCAGATCGGGTGCTGTGGCTGCATGCGGGCGCGATCAGCAAGAGTGAGTTGATCGAAAACCCGGTGGACGCATCGGAATTGGACTGGTGAGCCGCACGCTGCGCCGCAAGGTGCGTCGCGATGTGTGGCGGGCACGGTGGCGGTTCGGGGCGATCGCCGTGATCATGGCCATCGGCGTCGCGGTCTTCGTCGCCGCCACCGACAGTTACCGCAATCTGAAGGGCTCCTTCGAGCGGTCCTACTCCAGCCAGCGGTTGCCGGACGCCATCGTGTCCGGGCCCGGTGCGGCCGGATTGCGTGCCGCCGTCGGTGCGATGGCGGGTAGTCCGCTCGTCGAGATCCGGCACCAGGCCGACCTCGGCATCCGGCTGAACGGCCACGCGCTGTACGGACGCGCGATCGGTGTGCCCGACTCCGGGCAGCCGAGCGTGTCGTTGCTCGACGTCCGGACAGGTGCCCTGCCCCGCACCGGCCAGTTGACGATCGAGCAGCACCTGGCCGAGCACTATCGCCTCGCTGCTGGTGACACGGTCGAGTTGTTGGGAAAGCAAGGCTGGCAACCTTTTACGATCGCCGGATCGGTTCTGTCGACGGAATACCTGTGGCCCGCGCGCTCCCCGCAGGAGGTCCTGACCACCCCCGAGGACTTCGGTGTGGTCTTTCTGCCTGACGACGAACTGCTGCGGGTGCTGCCGCAGCCCGTTGAACAGCTGGCCGTGTATGCGCGCGACCGCTCCGCGGCCGACGCCCTGACCACGGCCGTCGGCGCGCTGGCGACAGACAAAGGGCTGCAGTTTCTTCCGCGCGAGCAGCAGCCGTCATTCCACACGCTGCGGGATGACGTCATGCAGTTCGGGAGCCTCGCCGGGATTCTGCCCTGGCTGTTTCTTGCCGCCGTCGTACTGGGCACCTATGTGCTGCTTTCCCGGATCGTCGCCGCCCAACGCGCCGTCATAGGAACCCTGATAGCCAACGGGCTTTCGCCCGGCGCGGTACGCAGGCACTACCTGGGGTACGGACTCGCCTGCGCCGCGGTGGGAATCCTGCCCGGACTGTTCGGCGGCTACCAACTGGGACAGTGGATTACGACGAAGTACACCGCGGCCATCGCATTGCCGATGCACCTCACCTCGATTCATCCACTCACCTACGTCGTCGCGGCGGTCGCGGTGGTCGGCGTCGCGCTGTCGGCCGCGGTGGCACCGGCCAATGCCGCCGCGAGAATGCAGCCCGCGGAAGCGATGCGAGTGGCCCCGCCGCCGGACCGCCGCCGTATCACCGGATACCGCTTGCCGCTTGGTCGCATCCCGGCGAGATGGCGGATGGTGCTCAGATCGCAACTGCGCAACCGGCGCCGGACGGTGTTCACGGTGCTTGGCGTGGCTGTGTCCGTCATCTTGGTGATGGTCTTCGCCGGCATGCGCGACACCCTGCCCGGCATGGTGGATCGCCAGTTCGGGCAGATCGCGAAGCAGGACGGTGAGCT
Organism: Mycobacterium sp. Z3061; assembly: GCF_031583025.1. NCBI lineage: Bacteria > Bacillati > Actinomycetota > Actinomycetes > Mycobacteriales > Mycobacteriaceae > Mycobacterium > Mycobacterium pumcae. The sequence goes on from NZ_CP134062.1 coordinate 4,762,851, forward strand.
GGTGGTGTCCGGTTCGGCAGACGCCGTCACGGAGAAGTTGCTCGGAGACCGCGACGTCGCCGCGGCGGAGCCGTACGGTGCTTATGGCGTCTCCGTCACCGCCGGCACGCACCGCTACCAGACCCTGTTGATCGGACTGTCTCCACAGAGCCGGATGCACTCCTTCCCAACGGAATCTGGATCGAACCGGCTGTCAGACGACGGAGTCCTACTCGGAGTGGGCCTCCGCGATCTGCTGGCCGTGTCGCTGGGCGACCGAATCGACGTGGTGGTGCCACAGTCCGGAGTGCGACTCACCGAGCGAGTGGCCGGATTCGTCGACGAACCTTTCTCACCGGTCGCCTACATTTCGCTCAATCGCCTTAGAGCTCAGGTGGTTTCACTGCCCGTCAACGGCGTGCTGATCACCTTGCGTCCCGGGTCCGACGCGCGGGTGGCCGGGGACCGGATAGCCGCCTTGCCGGGAGTGGTCGCCTACCGTTCGGCGACGGCGCTCGCCTCGACCATGCGGCAGGCTTTCAGCCTCTATGACACGCTGGTCAGCATCATGCTGGTCTTCGCTGCGGTGATGGCCGCCGCGATGTTGTATAACGCGATGTCTGCCAACGTATCCGAGCGACTCGGTGAACTCGGCGCGGTGCACGCTGAAGGCATGGGCGCCGGGATGCTGTCCCGCTTGATCGCCGCGGAAAATCTCGGCATCGCGCTGATCGGGCTGCCACTGGGCCTGTTGGGCGGCGTGCTGCTCGCGGATCGGCTGCTGTCCACCTACCACAGCCTCGGTTACCATCTGCGTCTTGAGATGCAGGCGACGACACCGATGGTGGTGGCGTTGGCCATTCTGTTCGCTGCCGCGCTGGCCCAGTTGCCTACCGTGGGACGGATTCACCGCCTCGATCTGGCGCGGATCGTGCGTGAACGCGCCTTATGACGGACACGGGGGGAGCAAATCCACCGCCGAGACATGATCGGCCATCTTGGCTTCGATCAAGTCCACCGGACCCATCGCGGAGGTGAACTCCGACCACAGTCGGGTCGCCCGAATGAACCTCTGGGTGATCATAGTGGCCGAATTGGCGATCGACTCGATGAAGTCCGCCCCTGCCAGCCGAACTGCCCCCGGCCACAGCTTGTTTCGCACGATCGACGTGGTCGGCTCGAATTCGATACCGACCAACTCGGAGATGGGCCAGTCCTCCACCGCCGCTTCGGCGCGAGGACGAGGGTGCCACCGGGTCGGCCCGTGGGTGTGGCTGAGGACGAGTTCGCCGGCGTCGGACCCGACGGTGATGGCATGCAGCAGTCGCGCGTGATTGTCGGGGTCAGTGGGACACAGCTCGTTCTGCACCAGTAGGTCGATGGTCACGTCACCGAGCACCAGCCGGCCGGCGATGAAGGGGCCCGGCCCACGTTCCCCGGACACCTGGATGCGCGCCGGCGTCAGCGGCCCGACGACCTGGCTCAGGATGGCGAACAACGGATAGGCGACATGGATCGAGGATCGCGCATGTACGTACCGGACCGGTGTCACTCTGGCCAGAGCCCGTGCAGCACCGATGAATTGACGAACCGGTGCTACCCGGCTGTAAAAGTCGTTGACGGCGTATCGTACGGAATTCGCTTTTGCGATTCGCAACAGGGACAGAATTTCGTCGGCATGCACCGGCTGCTCCTGCATCACATGGATGCCTCGCGTCAGCAACCGCTCGCTGAGTTGGGCACCATCTCCGCCGACGACACCCGAGCGCACCACCACGAACGCGACGTCGACGTGTGGCAGGTCGTCCAGGTCCGGGTACAGCGCGATGCCCAGGCGATCCGCCAGTGCCGCCGATGCCGCCGATCCGGTGGAGACCAGTCCGACCAACTCAACCGGTGAATCAGCGGCCGCCAGCGCCTCGGCGTAGACCGCGCCGAACGTCGCTCCCACGACGATTGCGCGCGGACGGCTGGACCGAGTCACAGCGCCCCTTCCTCGATTATCGGCGGAACCGGCTGATCACCGTAGGTCACCGCGGCGTCGGGCACCATCTCGGTCACGAAATCGACCACCCTTCGCGGCTCGTCGATGCGCCAGAAGGGCAGGACACCCGCCGGCAATTCCGCCACCACCCGGGCCGCATAGGCCACCGCCGCCCCCGTGACGCGATAGCTGTCCGGACAGGTGAAGGCGACCGTCCTGGCGCCGGCCACGCCGACGATCGCGAAGTAGGGTCGGCGTCCGAACATATCGAGCTTGGAGGCCGCCAGCACCGCGCTCAGGTCGGCGTCGCACGTTGCGCCGCCGTCGAGGGCGAGCCCCTGCATCGCCCGGGTGGTGTGCACACCGTCGAACACATTCATCCACGAGACATTGTGGATACCGAGATACGCTGCCGCCAAGACGGTTTCGGCGTCCAGGTGTGGATGCACCGTGACCGAGTCGGAAAAGTATTGACCCGGTGGCATTTTGCGGTCGGCACGATCGACACGCTGAATCCTCCCGCCGCGCACCTCTGCACCGGGGCGGCTGCTCCGGTCCTGCAGGCTGGCGAGGTATTCCAGCACCGACGCCCGCGTCAGCTGCTGCAGTCCGCCACACCATGCGGTGACGCCGTCGCTCCCGCCGGTCAGGTCGCGGGCCAGTTCACGCAGCAGCAGGCCGGAGAGGCCGGGCTGGACACCCGCCTGCAGCACGACCGGAACGGCGGGCTCCGCGGCCGTGAGGCGGTCCAGCAACGCCTGGTCACCACCGGGGTCGACATAGGGCATCCCGGCCTCGATGGCGGTCGCGGCTGCTGATGCGCTGAGTCGGTGTGACGGGCCGGCGCAGTTGATCACGACGTCGCAGTCCGGTGCGACGCGGAGATTGGTCGGGTCGAGGCGCGCGATGCTGATGTCGCCTTGGGCGCCGGTGGCCACCTCCCGCAGCCGCGTAGCGTCGCGCCCCGCGAGCACCACCGAGGCATTTCCGGCCTCCGTCAGGACGTCGAGGCAGCTTCTTCCCACGGCGCCGGTGGCGCCGAACAGCAGCGCCTTCACGAGTCTGTGATCCAGCAGTCCGCCAGCAGTCTGGCGACGGATTGCGCGTTTTCGCCTGTCAGGCAGTCGAAATGGTTGCCGTCGATGGTGCTGACCGTCAGGTCGCCCAGGCAGTAGTCCGACCAGAAGGCGGTCATGTCTTCCTGCAGTGTCGGCAGGAAGTGGATGTCACCGCGCTGCCGGAGGAAGTGGATGTCGCCCAGGAAGGGTTCGGCCGCCCCGTGCACCACAGCCCGCAGGCTGTGCACGAACACCGACCGCAATTCACGCAGCGCGTCGACATCCCACGACCGGCCCAGGACTCCGGATTCCGCCAGCAGGCGCAACCGGGCGTCCCCCGGCTCCGCACTTCGGCGCAGGCATTCGGCGAGCACCGGCTCGGCGACACTGCGCAGCGCACCGGCCGGTATGACGTCGACGTACCGGGACCGGGCCCGCGTGAACGCGCCGCGGACCGCGTCCTCGTCCACGCGCAACCCGAGTACTTCAGGTGACACTCCGAGGATCTGGGCGAAGCAGTAGTCGAGAATGTCGTCGTCCTCGACATCGATGGGTACCCGGTATGAGCTGACGACGGTTACCGTCTCGACGGCAACGCCGGCCTCTTCGAGACACTTTGCGATCTCGGCGGCCAGCAGGCCGCCCATGCAGTAGCCGAGCAGGTGAACCTTCGCGGGTGCAAGGGCGACAACCGGTTCGCTGTAACGAGCGGCCAGAGTGCTGAACAACTCAGCGGGTGGAATCTGGGAATAGCCGTCACCGGGCACCCTGCGCAGTCCGTACAAGTCGGGCACCCGGTCTCCCGCCCGCAGGTGGGGAACCAATTCGGCATACGGGCCCAGTCCCCCGCTGCCGTCGTGCACCAGGACGGCGATCTCGCCGCCGGGGGAAAAGCCCTGGCCCGCACCGAGATAGACCAGCGGCGACACGACAGGCCCGGATGCACCCGGTGCGCGGTCGGCCGCGGGACGGCGCACCGCATCGGCGGCGGCGACCAGGGTGGGGTTGCTCACCATCGCGCGGAGCAGCTCATCCCAGGCCAGCCCGGAGGCTTCGGCGATGTCCCGGCGGATCCGCCCGATCGCCTGCGCCATCAGCAGCGAATCACCGCCTAGCGCGAAAAAGTCTGAGGTGGGCGACAACTGGTCCACATCCATTCCCAGCACCGACGCCCAGATGGTGGCGATGCGGGATTGCATTCCGTCCAGAACAGCCGGGCGTCCGCCCGCCGCACCGCTGGTGACCCGGGCCGCGGCCCGAAGGGTTTCGAGTTCGGCGATCACCGCGCGACGGTCGATCTTGCCGTTGGCGGTCAGCGGAAATGCCGGCAGACAGACCAGCTGCTGGGGAAGCATGTGACCCGGCAGCGCCCGCCGGGCACCCTCGATCAGTTCTGCGGGCCGCAGCGCCTGCCCGGGAGATGCTGAGTCACACCAGAACACATGCTGGCCGAGCAGCCCCAGCGGATGCCTGGGCGGCGGGAAACTGTGCACCTCACCCAATGGTGACTGCCGCAGTGCGTCGTGCCACTGCGCGTAGGAGAGGAACGCTGAGTGCGTCTCGGCGCGCACGTCGGTGAAGCCGTGCAGGCCTTCCTTGAATTCCATCGAGATCATCAGCGGGTGGTTGACGGCCGTGGCGTCGACGAAGACAAGGGACCCTCCGGGCGCCAGCAGGCGGTCCAGCATCACGAGTGCGTGGTCGATGTTGACCGCGTTGTGCAGCACATTGGCGCACACGATGACGTCGAACGAGCCCGCGGCGAAGCCCTGCTCCGCGGGAGGCCGATTGATGTCGAAGAGGCGGTAGTCGATGAAATCGTGCTCTGCGAACAGGTTCCGAGCGCGGGCGAGGAAGAAGTGTGAAACATCGGTGAAGGTGTAGTGCACGGGATAGGGCGCCAGCGCGGTGATCAACCCCACGCTGGTGCCGCCGACACCGGCGCCGACTTCGAGGACACGTAGCGCCCGCTGCTCCGTCGCCTGGCCGGCGCGTGCGGTGATGCCGGATGTCAGTACGTGATTGGTGTACCGGCTGACCAGGTTGTCTCGGTAGGCGGCCGTCGCGGTGTCGACGGTTCCCTCGGGAAAGAGCAGCTGTAGCGGGTCGACGGTGCCGGCCAGCAGGCCGGGCAGGTGCTCGATGCATTCCCCGACATACGCCAGCAGGTCGTCGCCGTAGTCGACCACCGCGCCCAGTTCACGGACTCGCTGCCAATCGCCGACGCAATCCGAAAGATTCTGGCGGTCAATCAGTTCAAGCCGCGCTCCGGCCTGCAGCCGGACCCGGCCATCGTCGGCGAGCGCGTCGAGCCACCGGTGGAACAACCGGTGCAGGTGGTCCGGGAGCGACAGCCGGCGAGCCAGCTCGTCGACGGCGACCAGTTCGCCCGCGGCCACGGCCGTGCCCAGCGCTGCGGACATGCTCATCAACGCGGTCGAGCGGGCTGCGGAGGCGAAGAGCAGCATCTTGTCGACATCGATATCGGCGATCTGGTGGCGGTGCGCCTTGTCGAGACCGCGCCGGACCGTCGCTGCGCGGCGGTGACGTTCGGAATGCTCCCGGTCGTCGGCGGGGTCCGGGACCACTGCCGCGGCGATGATCCGTTCGTCGGGCGCCGTACCGATGGCGGCACTCATCGCGCCACGGACCCCGGGCAGGGCACTCAGTGCCGAATCCACTTCCGCCAATTCGATTCGGTGCCCGCGGATCTTGACCTGATTGTCCCGACGGCCGAGCAACTCGATCACACCGTCGTCGGTGACCCTGCCGTAATCGCCGGTCCGGTAGAGCCGCTCGCCGCTGACGGGGTGGGTGATGAATGCCGCCGCGGTGCGGGCCGGATCGCCGAGATATCCGTGCGCGAGACCCGCTCCGCCGATGTGGATCTCGCCGATCTGCCACGGTGCGGCCGGTTCGCCGCGGTGGGTCAGGACCTGGACAGTCTGGTTGCGCATCGCCGTGCCGTACGGGACGCTGCGGGTGTAGCGGCGCGGCTGGATCGGGTGGCAGATCGACCAGATCGCCGCCTCGGTCGCACCACCGAGGCTCAGCATCGACGCGTGCGGGGCCACTGATGAGATCTGTCCGGGTTGGGACACCGGGATCCAGTCGCCCGACAACATGATCTGTCGCAGCGTGGGCAGCCGGCGCCCCTCACCATCGTCCAGCAGGAGCTGCATCTGCGCCGGCACCGAATTCCAGACGGTGACAGAGTGTTTCGAGATGGCGTCGGCCCATGCCCGGGGGTCGCTACGCCCGCCGCCTTCGGCGAACACTATCGCGCCGCCCGCCGCTAAGAGCCCGAAGATGTTGTACACCGAGAGGTCGAAGGTGTGCTGCGAGACGGCGAGCACCGCGTCGCTCGGCCTGATGCCCAGTCGGTCGTTGATGTCGGCCACTGTGTTCATCGCGGCGCGGTGAGTGACCATGACTCCCTTCGGCGTTCCGGTGGACCCCGATGTGAAGATCACGTACGCGATGTCGTCGGGTGCTGCGACCGTCGGGCCGACGGCCGTGCCGCCTGGGTGCCAGGTCGTCGGTTCGGCGAGGAGGTCGTCGATCGGTCCGCCGGGTTCACAGACCACGGCCGGTGAACATTGCCGGGTGATCTGCACCGTCCGCTGATCCGGCCACGCGACGTCGAGTGGCACGTAGGCCGCACCGGCCAGCAGGGTACCCAGAATCGCGGCGACTTGACTTCGGCCCTCCGGCAGGCGAATTGCGACATAGTCACCGGTGCCGACACCAGCGGCTGCCAACTCGGCCGCCACCGAATGGGCGGCGGCCAGCAACTGACCGTAGGTGGTCGACTGATCGCCCTGCCGGATGGCCACCGCCTCCGGCGTGCGCGCGGCATGATGTACGAAACCCGAATGCAGGAACGTGGTTTCGCTGGCCTGCAGCGCTGGGGCGGGCGCCGGGGCCGCCGCCGGGAGCACGGGGTGGTCCCAGGCCGGCGGGTCGGTGCACAGCCTCCCCAGCACGTCGCGGAAGTCGGCGAAAGCCCGGTCGAGGACCTCGTCGCTGATCGCCCCGTCCCGGGTGTCCCAGTTGATCTCGCATTGACCGCCGGTCTCGAACACCTGGCAGTCCAGCAGCACCTGGGGAGTCTGGCTCAGACCACGCCCCGGTATCGGTTGCAGGAACGACGCGTTGGCGCCCAGGTCCTGCACGATGCCGGCACCGAGCGTCGAGGTGAGCACCACGGGTGAATGCGCGCCGCGATTCTCCTCGCTCTGGGCCAGCATGCGCGCAACCTCGACGCCGCCGACGGCAGAATGGTCCATGTCCTCGAAGAGACGCCCACCGATCGTCCGCAACAGCTCGGTGAACGGGCGCCCGTCCCGGACGTCCACCTCCAGCAGGCTGGTCCCGGTGAAATCCCCGACCAGCCGGCCGACGTCCGGGGTGAAGGGATGGCGGCCCATGGTGGTCAGCGTGAGCAGAAAGTGGTCGCGATCGCCGTAGCGGCCCAGCACGCTGCCGAATGCCGCGGTGATCGCGACGCTGGCGGTGGCATCATGCTGGGTCGCGAGGCGGCTGAACGCGGCGAACTGGTCGGCAGGTAGCCGCATCGACCGTCGGGTGAACGTCGGTGCGACCTCCAGCACCGACCCGGCCGACCCGGCGGGCCGCAGCGGCAGCGAAACCGGCGGCGGAAGCTGGCCCAGGCGGGCCTGCCAGTAGGCGAGATCCCGCTGCCTGCGCGAGGCGCCGGCCACCGTGGCGCGGTGCTGCGCGACGTTCAGCAGATAATCGCGAAAACTGAAATCGGCTGAGGGCAGCTGCTGTTCCGGCGCGAGCAACAACCGCCCGAAATCGGTCATCACGATCGAGATGCTGACGAAATCCGCGATCAACAGATCAATGGAGACATGCACCACCGTGTCGTGGGGCCCGATCGTCACGACGACGTCGTACATCGGCCCTTGACCCAGCGGGTAGGTCCGGTGGGCCAGTTCGTCCGCGATGCGTTCGCGCTCAACGAGGATTCGCTGGTGGTCGGCGTTCTCCCGGACCGTCAGGCCGTCATCAAGCTCACGGCGGATGGTCTGATAGCCGTCGGGATGGACAACACAGCGCAACATGTCATGCGCCTCAACGACTTTGCGCCACGCGCTCCGGTACGCCCGGGCGTCCGGCCTGGCGACGGCGTGATCGACGGCGAACTCCGCGTACCCGTGGCAGCCGACACCACCCCACTGAAAGGCCGACGTGCGCCCGACGGAATAGGCGGCCTGCACGTCGGTGAGGGGGAAAGGATCGAACCTGTCCTGCGGCGCCCGCAGCACCTCGGTCTCGCGGTTGAGTTCCGCGATGAGCTCCGACTTGGCCGCGGACAGTTGCGCTTTCAGCTCGGCGTCCAGCACCCCCTGCGGAGCCCGGAAGCGCAGGTTTGCACCGTCGACCCAGAGTTGCACGCCCATGCCGCGCACCTGCTGGATCAATCCGGCGGCGCTCAAAGCACGCCTTCTTCGAAGTCCGAATCGCCGGTGACCGTCCTCAGTTGTGTCACGAAATCGCCGATCACCGGATATTCGAACAACAGTCGCAGCGTCGCGGCGGCCGACACGTCCCGGCTGAGCTGTTCGACCACTCTGGTCGCCGTCACCGAATCCCCGCCCAGCCGAAAGAAGTTGTCGCCCGGTTCAACACGCGGCAGCCCGAGCGCTGCCGCGCATGTCCGCAGAACCTTGTCGCTGAATTCGTCGCCCCGCACCTCCGGGTGTGCGGCGGCCGGATTCGAGGCGGCGGCCGCGAGCATGCCGTCGACCATCGTGTCGAGGTTGTGCCGTGCGGCTTCCCGCGGAATCGCCTGGGTGACGAAGTCCCACGAGAGCGACAGTCCCCCGGCGCTCTCCCACATCTGAAAGTCCAGCACCGTCTGCGGCGTCTGGGACAGGCCGAATACCGGCCGGCCCAATCCGGACGGCGCTCCGGGAGATGTGCCGATCAGGCCGAGCCCGCTGGTGAACACGACCGGGAACACCGCTTTGGCCGGTTGGCCGTGATGGCGCAGCAGCTCACGCTGCAGCCATACCGCGTCGGCGGCGCGGTGCGGCAGGTCGGTAACGAGTTGTCGCTGCAACCGGCGCGCCTGTTCCCATATCGACGCGGCCGATTCGACTTGGCATTCCAGCAGTAGCAGCGAGGTGAAGTCGCCGATGACATGTTCGATTCCCGGCACATCGGGATCGCGGTCGAACAGCGTGACGTTGATGCAGAAGTGATTGTTGCCGGACCACCGGCCGAGCACCCGTGCGTAATGGGCCAGCAGGAACGAGGCGGCGGTTACCCGTTCGGCGCGGCACGCCTCGGTTATCCGTCGCCAGTCGGCAGCCCCGACGGCGGCTTCCACCCGCTCGAAGACCGGTCTCTCGATGTCGAGCAGCACCTGCGTCGCAGCCAGCTGCGGCGCCGGCGGCAGCGCGGGGAGGCGGGCGCGCCAGTAGTCGCGGCTGTCGGCCAGCGTCGGCAGGACGTCTTCGTCGGCGCCGGGCCACAATTCCGGGTGACCCGCTACGTAGCATGCGAATGTTATTGGGAGCGATGGTAACTCATCGGTGTCGCCACCGCGGTAGAGGTATTCCAGCTGCGCCAGGGCGATCATCATGCTGGTGCCGTCCAGCATGATGTTGTCCATGCTGATCCCCACGACGGCGCGTCCGCCGTCGGACAGTTGTACGCCGAAGTCGATCCCGGGCCGCGTCGTCAGATCGATCACCTGATCGACCAGCGGTGTCCGCACATCGTCGTAGCTGCGGACGACCGGTTCGATCGGGGCCGGATGCACCACCGCGCTCCAGCGCGACGACTCGGGCAGCACCGTGGTGCGCAGGCCGGGATGGCGGTCGATGAGTTGCCGTGCGGCCTTCTCGAACCTGGCCGCGTCGAACTCGGGAACCTCGAATTCGAAATAGCAGTGTGCGGCAACGCCGCTGAGCATGAAGCCACCGAACCGGCCGGCCAGGTAGGCCTGCTGGACGACGGTGAGCGGATACGACGATTCGTCGCCGGCCGCGCTGGTCACCTGCTGCCGCGCTGGATGCGCTGCGGTGGGCATGCCCGCGTGCTCGGCGAGCTCGGCCAGCACCGGATAATTGAACAGGTCGACGAGGGCCAACCGGGTGAAGCCCGCGCTCTGCAGGTCGGCGTACACCCTGGTGGCGACCAGGCTGTCACCGCCGAGCAGGAAGAAATCGTCATCGGCGGCGGGTAGAGCGGATCCGGCGATGTTCAAGTGCCGCTGCCAGATTGCGGCGATCGTCGCCTGCACCGACTGGTCCACGGCCGGGACGGGCGCCGGGACCGCCGCCGGCGGCGCCAGCCGGGACACCTGCGCCGCCCGGCGCCGCCGATCGTCGCGCCGCGGGTGAGCGATGATCGTCAGGCCGGGCCCGTTCTGCGTCATCTGGGCCGGGCGCCAGTGCCGTTGCGCCAGGAACCGCCACCACTCGTGCGCGGCGGGCAACGACCCCGCCGAGAGTAGGTCGGGATTCAGCACGGCTGCGCTGGCCAAAGTGGCCGCGGTGACCTCGCAGACTTCGGCCACCCAGAGCCACCCATCCGCGGCCACGGCGACCGCGTCGAGCACCGTGCCCGCGTCGGTGAGCTGGTGCAGGGAGCCGCAGCAGACCACGACATCCGCCTCGGTTGCGGCGAGCTGGGCGTGTGAATCAAGTTGCTGGACAACGGACTGTATGTTCCGTCCGGCGGCGATGGCGGCCAGCACGGGGTTCGGCTCGAAGCACAGGTACTCGTCTGCGACCGCGCCGATCAGACCGGTGAGCCGCTGGGTGATCAAGCCGGTCCGCGAGCCGATCTCCAGGATCCGCAGCCGCCGCCCGACCTGGCGCGAATGCGTGAAGATTCGCTCGGTGAGCTCGTCGAGCGCTACCCGCAGGCGCTCATCGGCTAGCAGCAGGGCTTCCGGAGCGAGTTGTGGGTCGCCGATCAGCGTCTGCGGGGATGCCGCGCCGGTCACGATGTCGGCCAGCCTGCGCGCCGCCCGGTCGGTGTCCCGGTGCGCAGCGACGCCGCTCCGCACTTGTTCCCAACGCCGCACCAAGGCCGCGTACTCCTGGCGTACCTGCTGCGGGCCGTACAGCCCTCTCGCGGAGGCGATCACCGCGGCCGGCCAATCGGACTCCCCGGCCTCCGGGAGCGTCTCGGGGACACGCCCGTCGCGCACGACCCTTTGGAAGTAGGTGAAAGCCTGTGCCAGGGCCTCATCGGAGATGACGCCGGTGGCCACGTCCCAGCTGATGCGGGCGCCTCCGCGGTCGTCTTCCACCTGACAATCCAGCCACACCCCCGGTGTTTGAGTCAGGGTGCCGAGGCTCGACAACTCGGTGGCGTGCTGCGGGACCAGGCCCAGCGTGCTGGTGAAGACGACCGGATAACCCGCCGACCCGGCCGCCCGCAGCGCGGCAAGGTACGCCGTCGCATCACCGGAATCGCCGACAGCGCACCACAACTGCTCCTGGGCGGCGGAGACTGCCTCCCGGGAGCCGGGTTCGGCGACGCTGTAGTCGAGGTCGCACAGCATCAGCCGGGTGAAGTTGCCCAGCACCTCGCGGTCAGCCGGCGCATAGTCGGGACGGTGTGAGATCGGCACCACGATTGCGAACCGCGGTCCGGTCCCCGTCGCGTACAGCGCCGCGCCGAACGCCTCGAAGATCAGCGCGGTGGGGGTGACACCCAGCCGAGAGGCCCGCTCGCGCAGGCAGTCGAACTCGCGTGGGTCAAGCGTGAAGGTGGACCTTGCGAAGCGGACCCGCGCGTTGTGGTCACTGGCGCTGTCAACGCACAATGGCAGCGCCGGTGGCGGGCTGTGCTCGTGCGCATAGCCGTTGCGGGGTGTCTCGCCTGCGAAACGTGCGAAAACGGTAGCGCCGCAATCAACTTGGAATGGCCGCGGCGCGCGCTGGTAGTCGGCGACGATCGTCGCGATGACCGTGGTCAGACTGCGCGCATCGAGGCTGAGGTAGTTGATCAGCAGCCCGATGTGGCGCGATGAGCCGGTGAGCGCGAAGCACTGGACGGCCGGAACCGCGCGCGGATCGAAAGTCGCGCCGGCCATTCGTTGCATCAGCGAGTCGGGGTCGAGGCCGGCGACCATCGTGACGGCAACCGGCCCGGTGTGGGCGTGCACCCGTTGTCCGGTGTCGGTATCCAGCGCACAACGCAGCATGTCGAACTCATCGACGCATCGACTGACAACGGCGGCGAACCGGGCCGGGTCGATCTCCTCGCCCGGCTCAGTCGCCGCCAGCACCACCGCGAAGTATGTTGGCGCGCGGACGGTTCCGTTCAGTCCCGCGCTGCCGAGCACGTACGCCTGCTGCAGACGCGTCAGCGGGAGCTCCGCCACGGGGGTCACTCGGAAGTGGCCGCCCGCAGCGTGCGGAGGCGGGCCGGTGACGCATACCGAGCTGAACTCGCGCAGCGTCTGGCGTTTGAGCAGTTGACCGACGTCCGCGCCGTGCACACCCTTGCGCTTCAGCTCCAGGGCCACCTGCGTTGCCCGCAGACTGTCCCCACCGTGACGGAAGAAGTTGTCATCGCGGCTGGTGATCGGTGAACCCAGTACCGCCGACCACACCTCCGCGACAAGCTGTTCCACCGGGGTGAGCGCACCGCTCGGTGCCGCGTGCGCGGCGGCTTCGATTTCCTGGGCAGCTCTGCGGCGATCGACCTTGCCGTTGCCGTTGAGCGGCAACGTGGAGCCGAAAAGGAAAAGGTTCGGAACCATGTACTGCGGCAGCCGGGACTCGAGGTGCGTCCGCAACTCGGCGGAACTCGGCTCCGCGGCAGCGCATTCCGCGACGACGACTGCACCCAGCGCCCTGTTCCCGTGGACGGGGACCACCACGGCGCTACCGACTCCCGGGTATCCCCGCAGCACGTGCTCGATCTCGCCGCATTCCACCCGGTGACCGTTGATCTTGACCTGGGCATCGATCCGGCCGAGGAATTCCAGGGTGCCATCGGGCCAATAGCATCCGAGGTCGCCCGTGCGATACCACCGCCGCCCTTCCTCGTCCGCCACGAATTTCTCGGCGGTCAGGGCCGGTGCGTGCTGGTAGCCGAGCGCGACACCCGCTCCACCGATCCACAATTCACCCGCCACGTGGTCGGGGCGATCCTCGCCGGTGGTGTCGACGACCCGGAACACCTGGTTGGACAAGGGATATCCGTACGGGACCGACACCCATTCGGGGTCCGGGTCGGCGACGACGAACTCGTTGGACCAGATCGCGGCCTCGGTGGCACCGCCCATCGCGACCAGCCGCGCCTGCGGGGCGACGCCGTGCAGGCGCCGTGGCATGTCGAGCGGAATCCAGTCACCGGAGAGGAACACCGAGCGTAGGGTTGACAGCGCGGCGGCTTGGCCTCCCACCGCGATCAACAGCATATCCAGCAGCGCCGGAACCGAATTCCAGATGGTCACCGAGAATTCAGCGATCAGCTTCTTCCAGCGGAACGCGTCGCGCCGGTGCGCCTCGGAGATCGTCACCACGCTGGCGCCGCGGCTCAGCGGCCCGAAGATGTCGTACACACTGAGGTCGAAATCCAGTGCCGACAGCGCCAGCAGGACGTCGGCGTCGCCGATCTCGTTCCGGCGGTTCACGTCGACGATCGTGTTCAGCGCCGCCGCGTGGGAGGTGAGAACCCCTTTGGGTTCACCGGTTGAGCCGGACGTGTAGATCACATAGGCGATGTCGTGCGGGTCCGACGGGATAGGCTCGGCCGGCGCGCTCCGGAACATCGACCCGATGTCGTACACGACCGGGCCCGCAGTGGTCGCGCCGTTCTCCCGGCCTTCCGACCGGATCAGACCCGCCATTCCGGACAGTGCGCAGATGCGGGCGAATCGCTCGCCAGGCTGATCCACACCGACCGGCAGGTAGGCGCAGCCGGACATCAGGACTCCGAGCACGGCGACCACCTGCGCGGGTCCCTTGGGAAGCTGAATTCCGATGATCGACCCCGGCGCGTGCCGAGCGGCCAGCGCGCCGGCGACGCGGCATGCCAGTTCGTCGAGTGCGCCGTAGGTCAGGTGCGGGTGAGCCGCAGCGATCGGATCATCAGCATCCGGGGCCGGGCCGAATTCATCGGCGGCCCAATACAAAGCGATCGCAGTGGGGTTGCGTTGCGCGTGCTCCCGGAACGCCTGGTAGAGCACTCCCGGTGGCGCAGGCACCGTCGTGGCGTTACGGCGTTGCCGGGCCAGGGCTGAATGCTTAGGCAGCCCGATCGGGACCGGGGTGGCCCAGTCGTGGCTGCCGAGGCGCTCCAGCAGCCCGACGTACGCCGCGAACATGTCGGTGACGACACCACCGGGAAAGCAGCCCGCGCGGTAATCCCAGGACACGATCAGCCCGTCGCCGAGCGCGCCGACCTGGTTGTCGATGGTCACCTGAGGGGTCATCGACGTCAGTTCGCTGACGGCGCCCAGGGTTTCGGCGTCGGCCTGCCGCAGGACGGTGGTGTCCGCCGCGTAGGTGAACACCAGCGGGGCGATCCCGCTGTGCCCGGTGCCCGCCCGCAGTTGGGCTGCCAACAGATCGGTGGATTCGGGGGCGGCGAGCGCGGCGCGCAGGCCTCGCTGTGCGTTGCGCACCTGCTCGGCGAAAGGGATTCGAGCATGCCCTCCGGTCCGGTACAGGTGTGTCTCGGTGAAATCACCGATCACGTCCGCGACACCCGGCGGACGGCCGAAAGTCGTCACGTTGATCAGGAAGTCGTGTGTGGTGCTCCAGCGTTGCAACACCAGGCTGTACGCGGCAAGGAAGGCTGCGGCCCGGGTGACGCCGTGGGCGCGGCACGCCGCGTCCAGGCCCGCGATCGAGTCGCGGCCCAGCGCGTGTTGCTCACGCCGGAAAACGACATCCCGCTCTTCGCCCCGGGGCAGCTGTGGGCCTTCGGGCAACAACTCGGCATCATCCGGGGTTGGCGATGGCATCCGTGCCGCCATCTCGAAAGTAGCTGGAGTGCCTGGCAATTCGTCACCGCGGTAGAGCGCGGCCAGATCGCGCAGGAAGATGCCGATGCTGGTCAGGTCGGCCATGATGAGGTCGATGGCGAAGTGCAGGATGCAGCGATCATCCAGACGCGTCAGCTCGACCCGCCAGGTGTCGCCGCTTTCGATGTCGAATCGGTGCGTGCGCAGCCGGGCGCGCACCTCGGCGAGATGCCGGTTGGGGTCGGTGGTACCGGTCAGATCGTGTGTCCGCAACGGGGCGTGGATGTTCTGCGGCGCGGTGTGGAATCGGTCGGGGCCGGGAAACGTGCTGCGCAACATAGGGTGCCGGCGCGCCAGTGCGTCCAGCGCCGCGTTCAGCCGAACCGGGTCGATGGCCGCGCCGCTCAGTTCGAAGTAAGTCTGGCAGCCCACTCCGCCGAGCGGTTGTTCGGCGCCGCGGCCGACCCAGTATGCGCGTTGCAATGCCGTCGTCGATCCCTCGGAGCCGGCCTGGCGTGGGCTGATCGGTGCGGCGTCATCGTAAAGTTGCTGCCAATTGTCCAGAGTCGGTCCGGCATAGAGGTCGGCGAAGTCCAATCGTCGCGACCGCCGCGCCGTCCATTCCACGACCTGCGCGACCATCACCGAGGTCAGGCCCCGTGCAACCAGATCGGTATCACCAGCCAGGTCAGCCGCCGTCATGCCGAGTAGGTCCGCGACGCACACCGCCAACTCCGTTGCCGCGACCGGGTGTACGGGATTCGCCGAAACCTGTTGCACGACATCCAATTCACCCGCCGCGAGTAACTCGAGCGTCTTGCGCCGGCGAATCTTCCCGGACGTCGTCCGGGGCAGCGTCCGCTGTCGTACCCAGACGACACGCTCCGGTGCGGTCTGGTGCGCGGCCAGAATCCGGCGGCGCAGAACACGGCTCAAGTCGTCGAGGTCTTGCGCCGGAGAGCCCGTTTCGGCGACCAGCCACCACTCTCCGGCGGACGCCTCCGGCTGAACCGCGCACGCCCCCCCGTTGTCGACACCACAACCGGCCTCTTCGACGGTCAGCTCGATGTCGTTCGGGAAGTAGTTGCCGCCGCCCACGATGATCAGGTCGCGGTACCGACCGCAGATGTACAGCTCGCCATCCCGCCGGAATCCCGCGTCGCCCGTACGCAGGAAAGGTCCGGCACCGTCAGAGGTGTTGGCGCAGAACGTTTCCGCCGTCTGGTCCGGCCGCCGCCAGTATCCTGCCGGCAGCCCCTCGCCGGCGACCCAGATCTCCCCGACCGTGCCGTCCGGCAGGACAACGCACAGGTGCGGATCGACGATGCGAACGTCCCAACCCAGTGTGCTATCACCGCAACTGACCAGGGTGCGAGCGCGCCGATCCGCCGGCTCATCGCTGCACCCGACTGCACGGCCACGGTTGAGTTGCTCGGCGTCGAAGCTCGCCTGCACCCATGGCCGGGGACTCGTGGTGCCCGATACCGCCAGTCCGGCTTCTGCGAGCCCGTACTGCGGAGCCATCACGTCGGCCCGCAGGCCCGCCGGCTGAAACCTCGCCGCGAAGTCGCGCAGCGTGGCCGGCCGGACCGGCTCCGCGCCATTGACGGCCAGGCGCAGGCAGCTGAGGTCCAGAGATTTTGCGCTCGCCTCGTCGAAAGCATCGACGCAGAGCCGGTAGGCGAAATCCGGTCCGGCGATCCAGTTTCCGCGTACCTCATGGACGGTCTGCAGCCAGATGCGCGGGTTGCGCACGAAATCGAAGGGCGGGATGACGGTCGCGGTCCCACCGGTGGCCAGGGCGAGGAGCACCCCCCAGAAGATGCCCAGATCGTGATATAGCGGCAACCAGCTGACGGTTCGGATGTCATCCGGGTGATTCCACAGCGCCAATCCGATCCTGCGTTGACAGAGCATCGACTTGTGGGTGTTGACGATTCCCTTAGGCTCCCCGGTGGAGCCCGAGGTGTACTGCAGGAAGGCGACTTCGCCGGCGGCGACGGCGCGCCCCGCCATCCGCACACTCGAGTCCGGCGTCCGCAGCGCGATTCCGTCCAGCAGCGCCTCACCGTCGAGCGTCTCGGCAAGGCCGGCGCTCGTGTAGACGGCCGCCGGTTCACAGTCCCGCAGAATGTGCTGCGCCCGTCGCAGGAAGCGCTCGGGCGCGTCGGCGGCGGGCAGATACAGCGGAACGGGGATCAGCCCGGCATCCATGGCGGCGATGAAACCGGCGACGTAATCGGCGTCTCCGGCCTGGGCCATCACGACACGGGAGCCCACCGGCAGATCCCCGAACGCGTTGTCCCGGATCCGGCAGACCTGCTCCCACAATCGCCGATAGGTCCAGACTTCCGTCCCTGCCAGGTCGACCATGCGCAGCGCGATGGCCTCGGGACGCCGGTGCACCCACTCGGCGATCACGTCGGGGACGCGCCGATCCGTCGGCGGTCCGGCCTTATCCCGCTTGCACTGTCCATCAGGGGACCGGAGTTCGGGTGTTTCGGTCGACACGAACACCATCCCTTGACTCCTCCGAACCTGGCGTTACGGGCACATCACGCGGTGTCGACCCGTCCTGCAAGCAAATTACTACTTGCAAACGATGTGCAACACGTTCTCCAACGTCAAGGCTGTCGGCGAATTTCTCTGCCGGGACCGGCAGCGCCCGGCGCAATCGAAACCCGGTGCGGTTGGCCCCATCCTCGACGCGGATGCCGAGGCAAACGCCACGCGTTCGATCGAACTTCCCGCTTGACAAGACGCCCCGACCGCAGCAGATTACTACATGCGAATCATATGCAAGAAGTCCTGATGTGGTTCCGCCGGCCAACGCTCGTCACCTCTGGCAGCCAGGAGTCCAACGGATATGTCGTATGTGATCGCCGCGTCGCAACTGGTGCACCATGCGGCCCACGAGCTGGCCGGCATCGGTACGTCGCTGGCCGACGCGGCCGCGACCGTTGCCGGGCCCACGACCGGCATCGCGGCGGCGGCACAAGACGAGATATCGGTCGCGATCGCCGCCCTGTTCCGTGACCTCGGCCGCGAATTCCAGGCCGTCAGCGCTCAGACACAGTCATTCCATGCGGAATTCGTCGACTCGATCAACGCCGGCGCCGCGGCATACGCCGGCGCCGAGGCCGGCAACGCCCGTGCGGTGCTCACCGCCGCTGCGAGTCCAGGTGGCATCGAGCCGCTCTCTAGATGGACCGCGACCCTTGACTCCACCGCCAGAAATGCCCAGACGGTATTGGGTGCCGCGCCGGCCAGCCTGAACACGTTGGCCGGCGGCGTCTCCACCGGACTACGCCAATTGGCCACCGATCCGGCGGCGTTCTTCGGAAACCTCCGGACCGCAGCGCAATCCGTGTTTCTGGTCGGCGCACCCCAAGATGTCGCCTCCGCCGTCGTCCAGCACACCCTGGGCGGCGTCACCCAGGCGACCAACGGAAGTGTCACGCCTCCGGAGATCGTTCCCGTCAACGACGTGCATGTCCAGCTGTACGAAGGGCTGGCCGGCCTGGCAGATTTCCAGACCGGTTCGTCCGGCTTCGAACAGACCCTGGTGGCCGGCCTCACCAATTTCGCCGCATCTCCGGCGAGCGGTGTGCTGCTCGGCGCGGTAGGTCCGTTCGTCAGCCCCGCTGTGGCGCTGTGGAATACCGCTGGGTCCGTCTTCGCCGACCTCACCGGCGGCTCACCCGTCGCGGCGTTGGGTCACCTGATCGACGCACCGGCCAACGTCGTCGACGCCTTCTTCAATGGCGCCACGCTCAACCTGGATGCGCTCGCTCCGACGTTCGACCCGTTCGTCACGTCGGGATCGGCGGGCGGAGAACGACTCGACGGTCTCAGCTTCGCCTTCGGCGGGCTGTTCAGTCCGGGCGAGGTGGTGACCGGTGCCAGCGGCCCGATGTACTACGGCACCGGCGGGTCCATGCTCAACGCTCTGGGATTGCGGTTCAGCTTCTTCCCGCCGGACGAGTTCGCCGGCGGGAGCCTGAGTATCCCCGCCATTCCGGTGGGTCCGATCGGCGCGACCGCGGGTCTGATCAGCATTCTCGGGCACGCCCTGGGCGGCACCCTCTGATACCCGGCTCGATAACTGGCAAGGTGAGTTCATGAGTAGGGCCGCTCCGGACCTGGGCGAGGTCCAGGAAACACTGCTGATTCCGCTCTACGCCCGAGCCTGTGACGCCGTATCCCGTCGGCCGGTGCTCGGCGACCGCCGGGCGCGCGAACTCGTCGAGTCCATCGACTACGACTTCAGCGGATTCGGCGGTTCGTCCTTGTCCGGCTCGGTGTATCGATCGTCGATCTTCGACGGCTGGGCGGCCCGGTTCATCGACGAGCACCCGGACGGCACGGTTGTGGAGATCGGCACCGGACTGAACACCAGATTCGACCGGCTCGACAATGGCCGGATCCACTGGTTCGACCTCGACCTCCCCGACACTATCGCCCTGCGCCGCAGGTTCTTCAGAGACAGCGAGCGGTGCACGATGCTGGCGGGCTCTGTGCTGGACACCGACTGGTTCGACGTGGTGGCCGCCTCCCCCGGACCGCACCTGTTCCTCAGCGAAGCCGTCCTGATCTATCTCCGTGACGACGAAGTGCGTCGAGTTCTCACCCAACTCGCGCAACGGTTTCCAGGGTCCTTGCTGGTGTTCGACACCGCCGGCGGCCGAATGGTCACCGGGCAGGACCGCAACCGGTCGCTGGCGAAGGTGAAGGCTCGGCTGCGCTGGGTCTGCGACGATCCACATGACGTCGAGCCCTGCGGACTGAAGTTGCTCGACACTCGCACGCTGGCGAACCCGCAGCCCGAGATTGCCGAATCCTGGCCCCGGCCAAGGCGGGTGGGCATGTCGGTATTGGCGCGCCTGATGCCATCGATGGTCAACACCTACAAATTCAACGTGTTCAGAGCCGTTACCTGAGGCCCGGGCCGCAGTGCCCAGCCGCGGGCCTGCAGACGCTCCCGCCAGAATCGGGCATAGGTGCCGCCCTCGGACAGTAGTTGGTCATGACGGCCGCGGGCGGTGATGCAACCGCGGTCCAGCACCAGGATCTGGTCGGCTTCCATCACGGTCGAAAGCCGATGCGCGACAACAACAACGGTGCGGTCGTGGGCCAGCTCACGAATGGCGTCGGCGATTGCCGCCTCGTTGACGGCATCCAGCGCGGCGGTCGCTTCGTCCAGCAGCACGATGGGGGCGTCCTTGAGTAGCGCACGGGCGATGGCGACCCGCTGACGTTCGCCGCCCGACAGTGCCGAGCCGCCCTCGCCGACCCGGGTTTCCCAGCCCTCGGGCAGCCGGTCGATCACCTCGTCCAACCGGGCAATGGCCGCGACGCAGTCGAGTGCGGTGTCCGTGGCTCCCGGAGCAGCCATCCGCAGGTTGTCGGCGATGGTCCCGTCGAAGAGGTAAACGTCTTCGAAGACGTGGGCGGTCAGGTGCGCAACCCTGCTGGTGCCGAGTTGACGCACGTCGCGACCGCCGATCAGGATGCTGCCGTCGTCGACGTCGAAAAACCGGCCGATCAGTCGCAGCAATGTGGTCTTTCCCGCCCCGGATGGACCGACGATGGCGGTGAGACCGCCCGCCGGAATGACGGCGTCGACGCCGTCAATGACGGTTTCCCCGTCGCGGTAACCGAAACGCACACCGCGCAACTCGACGCCGGAGTCCAGGGGTGCCGGACTTTCGGTCTCGGGTTCCGGGAGGGCCGGCACCGCGAGCAGCTCACGCACCCGGACGATCGCGTCCGCGGTCACCTGCACGTGCCCGGCGAGGTCGCCCAGCTGAGAGATGGGATCGATCATGCGCAGGGTGATGATGAGCAGGCCGATCATGGTGGGTAGCGCCAGCTCGCCGCGCAGCGTCAACATGACTGCGAAGGCGATGACGGTCGTCACGACCAGCTGCATGGTGCCGAAGCAGGCGATCAGCCCCCATGCACCGCGGATGGTGAGCCTTGACTGTGAACGTTGTTGCCGGGTAAGGGATTCCTCCAGTGTGCCCAGCTCCCGCCGGCCCAGGACGCCGTAGGCCCGCAAGGTGGGTTGCATGCGCGCGTACTCGACGATCCGTGACGCGGTGGCGCCGATATCGTCCTCGTAGTCGCCGTCGTTGCGGTGCACGATGCCCATGAACATTCGCACTGACAGTGCGCACAACACGGCGCCCACGGTGAGCGCGAGACCGATACGCCAGTCGCTGAGATAGCTGCCGATGATCAGGGTCAGCGGCGCGCTCACCCCGACGATCACGTGGCGGAGCAGATGGGAGGGGAAGTCCGCGATGTCGATCGCGTCCTTGGCGACCAAGCGTCCGACCGGCCCGGTGCGGTCAGGCCCGAACCAGCCGAGCGGCAACCTCGCCAGGTGGTCTCCGATTCTGGTGTGAAACCCGGTCAGTGCGTCCGTGCCGACCTGATAGCCCAGTGTCGTGCTCCAGGCCAGTAACACGTGATGGACCGCCACCGTCAGCCCGATCGCGACGACCGCGAAGCAGACTTGCCCGTGATTCGTGGGACGGCCGACGACGGCGGCGATGAGCGGAACCATGAACAGGAAACCGACGCCTTGCAGAATCCCTTGCGCGCCTTGCAGGATCAGCATCGTGCGCAGTCGGCGCCGCCCACGGCCGTCGAGCAGTTCGAGCAGGTAGCGGATCACAGTGATCATCGCCCTGCCTCCAGTTGCTCGATGACGCCGCGTTCGGCGGTTCTTTCCTGCTGCCACAACCGGGCGTAACTTCCCCCGGCCGCCAGCAGGTCGGCATGTCTTCCCGATTCGGCGATCCGGCCGCGGTCGAGTACGACGATGTTGTCGGCACCCCGGATGGTGCTGAGTCGGTGCGCGATCACCAGGACCGTCCGGTCCCGTGCGACCTCACCGAGGGCCTCCTGGATGCGCGCCTCGTTCTCCGGATCGGCGCTGGCCGTCGCCTCGTCGAGTACCAAAACCGGGCGGTCGGCAAGAATCGCACGGGCGATGCAGACACGTTGCCGTTCGCCGCCGGAAAGCGCCGCATCCTCGCCCACCACGGACTCCAATCCGCGGGGCAACTCTTCGATCTTCGACAGGATCTGGGCCTTGGCAGCGGCCGCGCGCACCTGCGTGTCGTCGGCGCCGGGACAACCCAGCCGGATGTTGTCGCGGATGCTCATGGTGGACAACAGGTGTGACTCCTGAAACACGAATGCCACCTGCTGGTAGAGCTCGGCGGCAGCGATCCGCCGCAGGTCCACTCCGTACAGTTCGACCGACCCCGAGCAGGGGTCATCGAACCGGGGCAGCAGCTTGGCCAGTGTCGACTTTCCCGAGCCGGAGGGCCCCACCAGCGCGGTGATGGTGCCGCGTTCGAGACGAAGATCGATTCCGTTCAGGGCCAACGTGTCACCAAAGGTGACGCACACATCGCGCATCCGCACCACCGGCCCGGGCGTCGTGGCATCCGGTGCCACCGGTTCGCCTGCCACCGGAAGTTCCGGCGTAGCCAGCAATTCGCGGATGCCGCGGGCGACCTTCAGGGCGGTGACCAGCGGGTGTACGGACATCAGCACCGTCATCCACCCCGCGGTGATGACAGTGCCGAACACCAGGAAGGCGATGAAGTCTCCCGGCCTGAGATCGCCGTCAGCGGTCAGAAACGCGCCGGCCGTTGCGACTACGAGCAGGATGCTCGGTGGCGAGAGCAGGATCTCCGCCGTCACCCCCGCCACGCTGGTGGATTTTGCCCAGTCGAGAAAAAAGTGCGCGAAAGCCTTTGACACGTCCCTGAATCGGCGTCCCGCCGTGCCCGGCGTGCCGAACGCCTTCACCACCCCGATGCCGTTGACGAGTTCCACTGCCGCGCTGTTGAGGCGAACCAGCCATTCCATGAACTCCGGATACTTGGTGCCGGCACTGGCCATCGCGCGTTGATAAGCGGCGAACCCGGCGACGACCGGCAACAGCGTCGCCAATGCCATCCGCCAGTCCAGTGCGAACAGGTACACGAACGCCACCACGGGCGGCACCGATGCGGCGCTGAGTTCCACGATCGAGTGCGCGACGAGGCGATGCAGCGCCGCCACATCGTCTTCCACCGCCTTCTTCACGATGCCGGAGTTGCGATCGCTGAACCAGGCAAGTGGGACCTTGGCGAGTTTGACCAGGAGTTCACGGCGGATCCGAAACGACACTTGGATGTCGGCCAGATGGGTCAACACACCGGCAGTCAAGACACCCAACTGTTTTGCCGCAAGCGCCGCTGCCGCCACGATGATGATCGGCCACACGTCGGCATCGCCCGCGAGCAGTCGTCTGCTCACTTCCACGACGGCGAGCAGCGGCGCCATCCCGGCCAGCGAACTGAGCGCCGACAACAGGCCGCACGCGACGAGTGTCGCTCGCGCCGGCCTGAGAATTTCCGGCGGTGCAGCGGTGTTCGGTTCAGTGTCTGCTCGCACGCCTCTCCTCAGTCGCGACCAACCTGCTACGGCCCGACCCGTAATGGTGCGCTACGGCAGCGGCTTCGGCATCCGGGTCCGCAGCGGCAACCTTTGCTAGCGCGGTCAGTCGCACCTGGGTTACGCTAGCGCCTGAAGTCCTACATGCAAACACTTCGCAAGATTGCTAGGGTCGCCCGGCGGCAGGAATTCCGCCCTCCGGCATCGTTAGCGCGAGCAGAAAGCTGAGTGGCGCTATGACGATTCGGCTCTTCCCTCGGAGGTATCCGATTGTGTCTAACTGGCATTGACCGCGCCGGTATGGATGGCATTCCCACCCGAGGTTCATTCGGCTTTGCTGAATAGCGGCCCTGGGCCGGGCCCGCTGCTGGCAGCGGCCGGGGCATGGAATCACTTGAGCACCGAGTACATCGCGGTCGCCGAAGAGTTGTCGGCGCTCGTGGCCGCCGCGCAGGCGCAGTCATGGCAGGGTGCTGCCGCCTCCTCGTATGCGGCGGCCAACGCACCGTATGCGGCGTGGCTGACCCGGGCGGCCGCCAACGCCGCCGCGACGGCAGCTCAGCACGAGACCGCGGCCGTCAGCTACGCCACCGCACAGGCGGCGATGCCGACCCTCGGCGAGCTGGCCGCCAACCACGCCACCCACACGGTGCTGCTGGCAACGAATTTCTTCGGCATCAACACCATCCCGATCGCGCTCAACGAGGCCGACTACGTCCGCATGTGGGTTCAAGCCGCCACCACGATGACTGTCTACCAAAATGTTTCGACCGCAGCCGTGACCGCAGCCCCGCCCACCGAGGCGGCCCCGCCCATCGTTCGGGCCGGCCCGGCGGCAGCCTCGACCGACCCGCTGTCCTCGCTGACCGAGTTTCTGACACAGGTCGAGCAGATCTTCAACCGCGTCGGGGGCGGGGGCAACCAGTCCCTGCTGGACTACCTGCTCAGCGTCCCGCCCGGGACGGATCCGCTGTCTCTGATTCTCAACGACATCTCGGTCGCCTCGTCACCAACCACCGGCTACCCGGCCCTGTTGCAGGCACTTGTCGGTGCGGCCGGTAACAACCCGGCACTGATCGCCGCGGCCTACGCCTTCGGCGGAGTGGCCATCGTGTACGACGTGACGATTCAGGTCATCCAGTTTCTGGTGACCTTCCCGCTGTTGGCGGCGGGCCTGGCCCCCCTGCTGGCCGGCCCGGCGCTCGCGGGCCTGGCGGCCGCCGGCAGCGTCGGAATCGCGGAGGTGGCGGCCCACGTGCACGCGGGCGCCGAGCCGGTCCCGATTGGGCCGACCGCCCCCGTCGTGAGCCCGAGATCGGAAGAGCACACGTCTCGGGACAGCGCCGGCGCCAGCGCCGGCCGCGGTGGCCCCGGCTCTCGCACCGGCCGCACCGTTGCCCGCTCCCGCACCCGCGGCACCCGCCGTGCCGGGTGCACCACCTCCGGGCGGCACCCCCGCCGGACCCTTCCCGTATCTGATGGGCGGGTCGGTCGGCATGAATTCTCCCGCAGTCACCAAGGCCGGCATCAAGCGAAAGTCTACGGCCGCCGAGACCGCCGAAACCCCTGCAGCTTTGGCCGCCCCGGCGCAGGAGAAGGCGCGAGCGCGCCGGCAGCGGCGCGCCAAAATCGAAGAGCGCGGACGGGGCTATGAATACATGGACCTGGACGATCAGGCCGGACACGGTCCCGGCGCCGCGTCCAGCACGCCTACCAGGGCCTCGGACCGCGGAGCGGAACGACTGGGCTTCACCGGCACGGCCCGCCGGCCGGCCGCTGTCGCTGCCGACGCCGCGGGGTTGACCATGCTGGCCGGCGACGAATTCGGCAGTGGCCCAACCACACCGCTGATGCCGAGCACTTGGGCGCCCGACGAGTCCGATGCAGCGGGGTCACGATGAGCGGGCCGGCGTCGCCGGGCGGCGTGTCGTTGCTCAACGTAACTCCCGAGGCGCTCGCGGCGGCAACGTCGGATCTGGAGATGATCCGTGTTGCGCTGGACTCGGCGAACGCGGCCGCAGCCCGGCACACCACCGGACTGATATCGGCTGCGGCTGACGAAGTTTCGGCGGCGATCACCACGTTCTTCACCTCTTACGGCCAGGAGTTCCAGGCACTCAGCGAGCGGGCCAACGCGTTTCATCAGCACTTCGTTCGGACGCTGGGCGTGGCGTCGAATTCATACCTGAGCGCGGAGGCGATCAACGCATCGACGCTCGCCGGCCCACTGAGTACCGGCGTCACCACCTTGATCATGGGCGGCACCGGTAACCCCACCCCGAATGCCGCCTACCTCAACAACATCTACAACGCCTACATCGCCCCGCTCATCGCCCCGCAGTCGGCCATCCCGACCGGATTGACCACCCCCGAGCAGGGCTTCCCGTTGACCGGCCTGAACAGCCTGACCTACGACACGTCGGTCGCCCGGGGACTCGAGATCTTGAAGCAGGCGATCGCCGCACAACCACCGGGCGCGCACACCGTCGCGTTCGGCTTCTCCCAAAGCGCCAGCATCATCACCGAATATCTGAAAGGCATTGCCAACGGCTCGATCACCGGGCCGCCCCCGTCCGACCTGAGCTTCGTACTGGCCGGCAACCCCAACAACCCCAACGGCGGCCTGTTCCAGCGCTTCGTCGGGATGTACCTTCCCGGCGTCAACGAGACATTCAGCGGCGCGACACCGGATTCGGTTTACCCCACCTCGATCTACACCATCCAGTACGACGGGTTCGCCCACTTTCCCCGGTACCCGCTCAACCTGCTGGCCGACGCCAATGCCCTGGCCGGCATGTACTACGGCCACCTGAGTCCGGCTCCCGCGTACGAAAACCTAACTCCCGCACAGATTGCGTCGGCGATAGTCGCGCCGGTGTCGCCAGGGGCGGTCGGCAACACCACCTACTATCTGATTCCGAGCCAGGACCTGCCACTGCTGCGGCCGCTGAATCTGCCACAACCCGTGCTCAACCTGATACAGCCGCCCCTGCGGGTGCTGATCGACCTGGGGTACGGCGATATCGGCGGCGTCAACACCGAATACGCAAACCTGCCCACTCCGGCCAGCCTGTTCCCGGTGATCAACCCGCTCAACGTCGGCACCTATCTGATCAAGGGAACCGTACAAGGCGTTCAGGCCAACCTGGTGTGGGCCGGTGTGCTGCCGCAGACATACCTGCCCGACACCTATCCCTACGTCGCGTCGTTGCACCCGGGACTCACCGTCAACCTCGGCCAGCCCAGCGTCACCGCGGTGTCCGCGGTGACGACCGGGCTGGGCACGCTGCTGCGCGCGCTGAACATTCCGCCCCTGACGGGCTGACCCGCGACGCGCCGTCCCCGTCAGCGAACTCCCGCCGGCTCTTTCGCGACGTCTGTGACACGGGTCGATCCGCGACCACTTCGCCGTGCGCGCAGCGCGTCAACCGACCACCGGCCGGGCCCGACGATGAGCAGGAACGTCACCGTCAGCAACTGGGCGTACTCGGAGCGCACTTCATGCAGCACCGCCCAGAACCCCGTCTGCGGAGGCACCGGAGGCAAGGGCAGCGGCGACACCCCGAGGAAGATGGCGATCTTGGTGGACAGCATCGCGACGATCATCTCCACGATGAAGGGAATGCTGATGAAGCGGGTGAACAAGCCCAGCAGCAGCAGCACTCCCCCGGTGATCTCAAGCAGTCCAACGAAGTTCGCGCTCAACTCCGGGAACGGGATACCGATCTTGGTGAAGCGCCCGACGCCCTGGTTCGGGAGCACGAACTTCAAAATGCCTTCCCAGAGAAACACTCCCCCTGCCATCAGCCGGATCAGCAGTGTCGCCGCGGGTGCGTCGGTGGGCGGATGGGCAAGCCAGTGCCACAGTTTCGCCGGTAGGGCTGGTTGCTTGTACAAGGTCGTCACGGTGATCCTCCACGTTGATGGGCCCGCCCGTCGCGAACCCCTCAACATCTAGGGCCGTGGGTTACAACCCCTTACGCCGGAACCGCCTCGGGGCTGCGCACGTCGGCCGACCTGGTCAGGCTCAGGGCCGGGTCGACGACGCCGTCATTGCGCAACGTCTTCACGTCGGTGTAGTAACTCATCGACGTGAGCCACGGCTGACCTGCACCCTGCCGCGGGAACTGGTGTACCGCGCGCTGGACGTAGCCGGCTCCGAAGTCCAGCAACGGCCGGGTTTCCATGTCCGGGTCGTCGAGCACGGGGCGGGCGGTGTCGAAACCGTTGGCGTCCATGTAGGCCAGCAGCCGGCACAGGTGTTCGCACAGCAGGCCGACCTTGAGCGTCCACGAGGAGTTGGTGTAGCCGATCGCGTACGCGAAGTTGGGTACGTCTGACAACATCATGCCCTTGTAAGCCACGTGGTCGGGCAGGTTGACCGGCGCCCCGTCGACCGTCAGAGACATGCCGCCGAACGCCTGCAGGTTCAAACCCGTTGCGGTGACGATGATGTCGGCGTCGAGTTCCCGGCCGGACTCGAGCAGGATGCCGTTCTCCGTGAACGTCGCGATCCGGTCGGTCACCACCGACGCGCTTCCGTTCCTGATCGCTTTGAACAGGTCGGAGTCGGGTACCGCGCACAGCCGTTGGTCCCACGGGTTGTAGGCCGGGCTGAAGTGTTCATCGACCGGGTAGTTCTCCGGGAGCTGCCTGGCGTTGAGGTAGCGGATGGCTTTTCTCGCCAGGACCGGGAACCGCTGGCAGAACTCGAAGACCGCACGCTGCTGGAGGATGTTCTTGCGGCGGGCCAGAGCATAACCGCGCTTGCCGCCGAACAACTTCTGCGCCGTGTTGGCGATGACGTCCTTCGACGGCACCGGCATGATGTAGGTCGGTGAACGCTGCAGCATGGTCACGTGCCCGGCACGTTCGGCCATGGCCGGCAACAACGTCACGGCGGTGGCGCCGCTGCCGATGATGACCACCTTCTTACCGGTGTAGTCAAGGTCCTCGGGCCATTGCTGAGGGTGCACGATCTGGCCGGTGAAGCGCTCACGGCCCTCGAAGTGCGGCGTGTAGCCCTCGTCGTAGCGGTAGTACCCGCCGGCGCAGAACAACCAGTTGGCGCTGATCTGTGTCCGGGCCCCGGTATCGGTCTGCTCGACGTCCACCACCCAACGAGCGTCGGCACTCGACCAGGACGCACCGTGCACCTTGTGGTGGAACCGGATCTTGCGGTCGATGCCGTTCTCGGCGGCCGTCTCGCGGAGGTAGGCGAGGATCTTGTCCGCGGTTGCGATGGCGTCCTCGTCGCGCCACGGCTTGAACTCGTAACCGAAGGTGTGCAGATCGGAGTCCGAACGAATTCCCGGGTAGCGGAACAGGTCCCAGGTGCCGCCGGTGGCAGCGCGTGCCTCGAGGATCGCGTAGCTGCGAGCGGGGTGTTCGCGCTGCAGGTAGTAGGCGGCCCCGATGCCGGAGATGCCGGCTCCGACGATGAGGACGTCGACGTGCTCGATGGCGGTGTCTACGGCTGTGTAGGACATGAGCTTGGCTCCTGACGCAGGTGAACTGTTGTGTTCATGGTGGCGATCGCGAGGCCTCAAACCAAGATAAGATCTGCCCAATTCACCTGAACCCGTGGTGCACATTGCACCACTAAATTACTGTGGCTAAATGTCCTGGAAACGTCCGTCGGAGCCGGTCAGGGAGCTGATTCGGCAATGTGCGCAGATCACCGTCAACCCGCGCGCCGAATGGCTGGAGGAACTCGACGCCGAGGTGCTCGCGGCCAGCCCCGCCATTGCCGCCGACCCGGAGCTGGCCGCCGCGGTCAGCCGCAGCAATCGGGCGAACCTCTACTTCTGGGGAGCGGCCAATGTCCGCGATCCCGGAGCGCCGGTACCGCCCAACACCGGGCCCGAACCGATGAACATCGCGCGCGAGGTGGCGCGTCGTGGGCTCAC
Source organism: Mycobacterium sp. Z3061 (assembly GCF_031583025.1). Lineage (NCBI taxonomy): Bacteria > Bacillati > Actinomycetota > Actinomycetes > Mycobacteriales > Mycobacteriaceae > Mycobacterium > Mycobacterium pumcae. The sequence goes on from NZ_CP134062.1 coordinate 4,792,212, forward strand.
GGCATTCACCCTGGACGCATATCGCGTCGGTGAAGCCGTGGCATGGCGCCGATTGATGGAGATCGCCTTCGAACTGACCTCAGACCCGGCCGAACTGCACGAGCTGCTGGACGTGTGCTCCCGGTCGATCAGTGCGTTCATCGACGGCACGCTGGCGGGCATCGCCACCCGGATCGACCAGGAACTCGACGACCTGACCCGTGGGACCCACGCCGAGCGGCGCGAAACCGTGGCGCTGATCCTCGATGGCGCCCCCATCACCCGCAAGAGAGCCGAAGCGCGTCTGGGCTACGCCCTGACCGGGCCCCATACCGCGGCGGTCATCTGGAGCGACGACCCGGCGGGCGACATGGCCCGCCTCGATGCGGCCGCCGAGGCGCTCGGGCAAGCCGCCAAAGTGCGGCCACTGACGATCCTCGCCAGCACCGCGACTCGTTGGGTGTGGGTGCCGGGCAAGTCCATAAACACTGTGGCGCTGGGTAATTCGATCGCCGCCATGTCCGACATCCGGGTCGCGATCGGGCCGTGCGCCGAGGGCATCGATGGGTTTCGGCGCAGCCATTTCGACGCGATCACCACTCAACAGATGATGGCGCGTCTGCAGTCACCGCAGCGCGTGGCGTTTTTCGCCGATGTGGAACTGGTGGCGCTGATCACCGGCGACACCGACCGCGCCACCGAGTTCGTCCACCATGCGCTCGGCGAGCTGGAAGCGGCGGGTAGCGAACTACACGAGTATGTGCGGGTTTTCGTCGACGAGCAGTGCAACGCGTCCCGCGCCGCAGCGCGGCTGTTCACCCACCGCAACACCCTGCTCCGCCGCTTGGCCCGCGCGGACGAACTGCTGCCCCGGCCCTTGGCCGAAAGCAGCGTCAACGTCGCCGTAGCGCTGGACGTGCTGCGCTGGCGTGGCAAGTAGTTGGGCCTCTGGCCGGCGAATTCAACGAATTTTGCGAATCCCCTGCGAGCGCAGCAGCGAGCCGCTAGTGTTCGTTTCAAGGTCGGGGGACCAAAACGTCAGGGGTCGGGGGACCCTAAAATTCAAAACCGTTCAGCGGTGGAGCATGCGCATCAGGCGTGTGCTTGTTCGGGCAGTCGTCCGGCACTGGTCACGCCGTTGGGAAGCAGCGACAAGGAGCTGAACCGCGCCTAGTGCCCGGTTCGGCCGCGCAGTGGGATGATAACGACGTGGCTGACGGCGAAATCCCTTCAGACGGCGCCGGCGCGCCCGAGCAATCGGCGCCCGTCGAGCAACCCATCCTCGCATCGCCGGTGAGCGGGACCGAGAAGACAACGTGGAAAACCCTGTTCGCCGCGCTGCCCGGCCACCTCGCCGCTGGGCTCTCCCACCTCGCTCAGTGGCTGAATCACCTGGGTCGGTGGCTGGCCCGGGTGGGCAGGCGCCTCGCGCGGCTGGCTGAGGTCAAACCGACTCCGCCGCAGAAGCTCGCCCTGCTCGGCGGGCTCGCCGCGATCAGCATCTTCGGTGCCCTCGCGTTCCCCGCCAATCCCATCGGGCAGGCGTGCGTCATCGCTTTCGTCCCCGGACTCTGCATCGCCATCGGCATCTTCGGAACTCGCTGGCACACCCGCCAGGGACTCGACCAGCACATGCTGAAGGTCACGCAGACCGCCATCCAGGAAACCCAGCAGTTGCGAAGGTCGGTCCACTACGTCGACGACCGGCTTTCGGCCGCGCAGAATCACCTCGAAAGCGGTAGCGGCGACGGCGCGCTGATCGAGGTGGTGCGCGCCAAGGTCGCGACGGAATTGTCCTTGGGTACCGCGAAACCGGTTTCCCCCCAATGGGGTTCGGCACTACCGGTCGAGGCGCTCGACGGAAGCCGACTGATCAGCGGCAGCGTCGCTCGCGTCGAAGATCAGTACACGTTGATCATCAACCGTGGACTGGTGCACGGCGTGCAGCCCGACATGGTCTTCGCGGTGCTGTCAGCCGCGGGTGACCCGATTCGCGATCCCGAGACGGGTGAGGTGATCGGAGAGCTGCCGGCCGAGAAGCTGCGTGTCAAAGTGGTTGACGCCCAACCGAAGTACTCCCGTGCGGTGACGTTCCGGACATTCGCACCCACCGACGTCGGGTATCCGGCGCTGGCCGGATCCGCCCGCGGCGCCTCCGGTCCGGCGGACGCCGGGGCTTTCGACTTCATCGACGAGTCGATCAGCCGGATGCTCGAAGCCGAACTGGCGGAGCCGGTTTCCGCGCGCGAGACGATCGCCAACGCGAAGTCACTCGCGCGCAAAGACGTGCCGGTGCGGCCCCAAGCCATTGTCGATATCGGCGACCGGGTTCAGCAGGTCAGTCAGGTCGCAAGAACCGGGTAGAGCTCGTGGCTGCCGCGGAACCCCTTGAGTTCGACCTCCATGGGGGTGCCCAGCACGATGTCGGAATCCGCTGAGACCGCCTCCCGGACTGTCTCGCTCACCAGGATTTCTCCACCGTCGGCCTGGCCGGCCACCCGGGCCGCCATCGCCACGTTGCGGCCGAACAGGTCGTCCCCCCGTCGCACCGACTCACCCATGTGGAGGCCGATCCGCACCCGGATGTCATCCCACCGCTCGGGGTCCGACTGCAGCGCGCGCTGGACCGCGATACTGCAACGCACGGCTTTCACCGGATCCGGGAAGGCGATCATGAAGCCGTCACCCTGCGTCTTCACCACGTGACCGTCGTAGTCGCTGACGTGCTGGTAGATCAACTTGTTGTGCCGCTCGAGCAGTTTCACCCAGCCCCGGTCCCCGAGTTCCTCGTTGAGCTCGGTAGAACCTTCGATGTCGGAGAAGGCGATCACGACATTGCCGTCGGCTGTCATCCTGGCGAGATCAGGGCGCTCCACCCGGGCCCAGCCCGCGAGGTCTTCCACCGAATTGCGCACGGTTGCACCGATTCCCTTGGTTATCAGCGAATCCGTGGTGCGCCACACCGTCCTGATTGCGAGTGGGGCGACTCCCGGCCGTCGTCGACGGCGTGGCCGGTTCTGCCGGATCCGCTCCAGTGCATTCCTGGCACCGCGCAGCTTGTTCCGGGACACGACGAGTACGACGAACATCGCGATCAGGCAGGCGAACTCGACCAGGGCGACGAGCGCCCAGAGGACCGTGGCGCTCACTGTGGGAGAGGCTCCCCCGCCCGCCGCAGCATCGCCTCCGCGTGCCGCAGCACCGGGGAGTCCACCATCTGCCCTTCGAACGCGAACACCCCGCGCTCGGTCTTGGCCGCCTTCAGTACCCGCAGCGCCCAGTCCACCGTTTCGTCGCTGGGCCGATAAGCCTTGCGCACCACGTCCACCTGACTGGGATGGATGCACACGGTTACGTCGAAGCCCACCGCCACGGCATCGACAGCCTCCGTCTGCAAACCCTCGATGTCGCGGATGTCCAGGTGCACGGCGTCGAGCGCCAGCCGGTCAAACGCGTTGGCCGCCAACAGGGTTGTCGAGCGAACGTGACGCGCGACGTCGCGGTAGGTACCGTCCGCGCGCCGACTGGAGCTGCCGCCCAGCGTGGCGATCAGATCTTCGGCACCCCACATCATCCCGACAGTGCGCTCGGCTGCGGCGATCTCGGCAGCGAACAACGCTCCCCGCGCCGTCTCGACCAGGGCGATGACATCGCGCGGCGCCAGGGCCGCCACCTGGGCGGCGGACTCGGTCTTGGGCAACATCACCGTCGTATAGGCGGTGTCCGCCAATGCTTCCAGGTCGCGCGCCTGGTCCTCGGTACCCGCCGCGTTGATCCGCACCACAGTGCGCTCCGGGTCCAGCGGCGTGTCCCGCAGCGCCTGGCGCGCGGCCGGCTTCTCCGCGGCCGCCACACCGTCTTCCAGGTCAAGGATCACCACATCGGCCGCCGCGGCAGCCTTGGTGAAGCGCTCAGGACGGTCGGCCGGGCAGAACAGCCATCCCGGCCCCGCGTCACGCAGGCTCATGACGGACGCTTCTGGACGAGCGTGGTGCGCACCGCTTTCGCCACGACGTCACCGTGCTGGTTGCGTCCGGTGTGCTCCAGCGTGACGATGCCTTCGGCGGGGCGGCTCTTCGACTCCCGCTTGTTGGTGCACACGGTCTCGGCATAGAGGGTGTCACCGTGAAACACCGGCTTGGGGAAGGAAACCTCGGAGAAGCCGAGATTGGCGACGATGGTGCCCAATGTCAGCTGCCCGACGGACAACCCGACCAGCGTGGAGAGCGTGAACATCGAGTTCACCAGCCGCTCGCCGCGAAAGCCCGGTTGTTCGGCCGCCCAGGCCGCATCCAGGTGCAGCGACTGGGTGTTCATGGTGAGCGTGGTGAACAGCACGTTGTCGGCCTCGGTGACGGTGCGGCCGGGCCGGTGCAGGTAGGTGGTGCCGACCTCGAACTCCTCAAACCAGAGGCCACGCTGGACGATCCGCTTCGACTCGCCGACTGTGAAATCTGCGACGCGACTCGCCGATGCAGCGTCGCCAGATTCACTCTCGGCGGGTGTCTCCGTCGTCATGACAGCCCCAGCGACCGGGCGATCAGCATCAACTGCACCTCGGTGGTGCCCTCGCCGATCTCCAGGATCTTGCTGTCCCGGTAGTGACGGGCAACGGGGTACTCGTTCATGAACCCATAGCCGCCGTGAATCTGGGTGGCGTCCCGGGCATTGTCCATCGCCGCCTCCGAGGAGACCATCTTGGCGATCGCGGCTTCCTTCTTGAAGGGCTTGCCGGCCAGCATCTTTGCCGCGGCGTCGTAGTACGCGGTGCGAGCCACGTGGGCTCGGGCTTCCATGCGGGCGATCTTGAAGCTGATCGCCTGGTAGGAGCTGATCGGCTGGCCGAACGACTGCCGCTCGTTGGCGTACTTGACGCTTTCGTCGACGCAGCCCTGTGCCACCCCGGTCGCCAGCGCGGCGATCGCGATGCGGCCCTCGTCGAGGATCGACAGGAAGTTGGCATAACCCTTGCCGCGGGTGCCCAGCAGGTTCTCCTGCGGGACGCGCGCATCGTCGAAGGTCAGCGGGTGGGTGTCCGATGCGTTCCAGCCGACCTTGTTATAGGTCGGTTCGACGATGAATCCCGGTGTGCCGTTGGGCACGATGATGGTCGAGATCTCTTTCTTGCCGTCGGCGATGCTGCCCGTGACGGCGGTGACGGTCACCAGTGAGGTGATGTCGGTGCCGGAGTTGGTGATGAACTGCTTGCTGCCGTTGACGATCCATTCACCGCCCTCCAGGCGGGCCGTGGTGCGGGTGCTGCCGGCGTCCGAACCCGCGCCAGGTTCGGTGAGCCCGAATCCGGCCAGTGCCCGCCCCGCCAGCAGGTCGGGCAGCCATTGCTGTTTCTGCTCCTCGGTGCCGAACCGGTAGATCGGCATCGCGCCCAAACCGACGCCGGCTTCCAGGGTGATGGCCACCGACTGGTCGACCTTGCCAAGCTCCTCCAGCGCCAGACTCAGGGCGAAGTAGTCACCGCCCATGCCGCCGTACTCCTCGGGGAAGGGCAGGCCGAACAGCCCCATCTCGCCCATCTTGGCGACGACCTCGTACGGAAAGCTGTGCTCCTCATCGTGTTTGGCCGAGACCGGCGCCACCACGGTGCGCGCGAAGTCGGCCACCGTGTCGCGGAGGTCCTCGTATTCCTTCGGAAGGGTCCCTGCGGGGATCGTTGTCGTCATGATTCGCTAATCCTTGCTTTCTGTTGCTTCTTTGGTGGCCGGGACCAGGCGGGCCAGCACCTGGTCGACTGTCACCTGGTCACCGACGGACACCAATACCTCCACCTGCCCGGAGACGGGTGCCGCCAGCGAGTGCTCCATCTTCATCGCCTCGACGACTACCACCACGTCGCCCTCCGAAACCTCGGTGCCCGAATCCGCCTGCACCGCAATGACGCTGCCCGGCATGGGGCTGACGACCTCAGCCGGACGCTCGCCCGCGGCGCGGTGAATCTTGTGTTCCTCGGCCTCGCGGATGTGCCAGGTACCCCGCTCGTCGGCGATCCACAGATGCCGGTCGGACTCGGCCCACCGGTACTCCCGGCGCACACCGCCGAGCACCACGCTCAGTCGGCCGGACTCGAGTCGCGCACTCGCGGAGACGGTTTCACCATCCCCGACCTGAACCTCGGCCGCATCCGGCAGGCCCCACACCGAGACGGTCTCGGTGCGCTGCGGGGTGCGCATCGCGGTGCGCACCGGTGCGCTGTCCGCACCGACCCGCCATCCGTTCGGAGCGGCCCACAGGTTGCCGCGAGCTCGCCGTTCCAGGGCCAACTGGACATACAGACCCCCCGCGGCGAACACATCGTCGGGTGCCGGCAGCGGCTCGAAGTCACCCAGCCGCTCGTCCAGCAGCGCGGTGTCGAGGTCCCCGGCCTGCACCCGTTCGTCGGCGAGCAGAAAGCGGAGAAACTCGATGTTTGTCTGAATACCCAGCACTGCGGTCTTCGACAACGCCGTATCCAGCCGTGCCAGCGCCTGCGCCCGGTCCGTCCCGTGCGCGATCACCTTGCTCAGCATCGGGTCGTAGTCGCTGCCGACCAGCGTGTCGCTCAACAACGACGAGTCGACGCGAACGCCGGGGCCGGACGGCTCGACGACCCGCAGTACCCGGCCGCCGGTCGGCAGAAACCCGCGCGCCGGATCCTCGGCGTAAACCCGGGCTTCGATTGCGTGTCCACGCAATTCGATGTCGTCCTGCGCGAACGCCAGTTTCTCGCCGGCGGCCACCCGCAGCTGCCACTCGACGAGGTCCAGACCGGTCACCTCCTCGGTGACCGGGTGTTCCACCTGCAGCCGGGTGTTCATCTCCATGAAGAAGAACTCGTCGGGACGGTCGGCGGAGACGATGAACTCCACGGTGCCGGCGCCGACGTAGTCGACGCTGCGGGCGGTGTCACACGCCGCGGCGCCGATCCGCTCCCGGGTCGCGGGATCCAGCAGGGGTGACGGCGCCTCTTCGATCACCTTCTGGTGGCGTCGTTGCAGGCTGCATTCGCGCTCGCCGAGGTGCACCACGTTGCCGTGGGTGTCGGCAAGCACCTGAACCTCGATATGTCTGGGGCGCAACACAAACCGCTCCAGGAACAGTGTGTCGTCACCGAACGCGGAGGCAGCCTCGCGTCGTGCGCTCACTAACGCCTCACGCAACCGGGCGGGTTCCTGCACCATCCGCATGCCTTTGCCGCCACCACCGGCGGACGGCTTGACCAGCACCGGGTAGCCCACGTCGTCGGCCGCGGCGATCAGCTCGTCATCGGTCAGGCCCGGCCGGGCGATCCCGGGCACCACCGGCACGTCGAACGCCGCGACGGCGTTCTTGGCGGCTATCTTGTCACCCATCACCTCGATCGCGCGCGCCGGCGGCCCCAGGAACACCACTGAGGCCCGGTCGCAGGCAGCAGCGAAATCCGCGTTCTCCGAGAGGAATCCGTACCCGGGGTGGATCGCCTGCGCCCCGGTCTGCACCGCGGCGTCGACCACCTTCGCGATGTCGAGATAGCTTTCCCGGGCCGGCGCCGGCCCCAGCCGTACCGCGCAGTCGGCTTCGAGCACGTGGCGGGCATCGGCGTCGGCGTCGCTGTAGACGGCGACCGAACGGATGCCCAGCCGGCGCAGCGTGCGGATCACCCGTACCGCGATCTCGCCGCGGTTGGCAACTAAGACAGTGTCAAACATGTCACATCCGGAAGACGCCGTAGGAGACCGATTCCAGCGGGGCATGGGCGCACACCGAAAGTGCGAGTCCCACAACCGTTCTGGTATCGGCGGGGTCGATGATGCCGTCGTCCCACAGACGGGCGGTC